>NZ_NEVN01000006.1 GCF_002261475.1 Bordetella genomosp. 5 | reverse complement strand
GTGTATGGACCGGACAGATAGGTAACAGGTGTACGAGGACATGGGTGACACTTTTCCGGACTAGATGCCCGGGAGAGTTCCATGCCTTGGAGTGCTGTTACCGTGAGCGATCAGAAGACGGAGTTTGTGGCGTTAGCCACACAGCTCGGCGCCAACGTGAGCGAGTTATGCCGACGTTTCGGCATCAGTCTCAAGACCGGATATAAGTGGCTGGGCCGCTACGAAGAGCGGGGGTCAGCCGGACTGGAGCCCTTATCGAGGCGCCCTAGGCGTACGCCTGGGCGCACATCTGAGGCGCTTGAGGCGCTGGTGCTCGAGGTCCGGCAGCGTCATCCCGCCTGGGGCGGCCGCAAGATCGCTCACGTATTGCTGCGCGATCAAGGGGTGATGCTGGCACCCAGCACTGTCACGGAGGTACTTCGCCGTCATGGCCGCTTGGCAGATACGTCTTCTGGTGCAGGACGACCCTGGCAGCGGTTCGAGCATGAGGCGCCCAACGACCTATGGCAGATGGACTTCAAGGGTCACTTTGCCACTGATCGGCAGCGATGCCATCCGCTCACGGTCATCGACGATCACTCCCGCTACAACATCGTTTTGCAGGCCATGGCTGCCGAGCGCTTCGAGCCCGTTCAGGCTGCGCTGGTGCAAGCGTTCTCCCGCTACGGTCTGCCCAGGCGCATCAACACCGACAACGGCACGCCCTGGGCGGCCTCAGGCATGGACACGCTGACGCGGCTGGCCGTCTGGTTCATCAGGCTCGGCATTGATCTCTCACACAACAGACCGGCGCATCCGCAGAGCAATGGCAAGGACGAACGGTTCCATCGCACCTTCAAGGCGGAAGTGCTAGGCACCCGGCGCTTCCGTGACCTTGACGATGCCCAGCGTCAGTTCGATCCCTGCGCTGGATCTACAACCACGAACGCCCGCACCAGGCACTGGATATGCAAACGCCTGCGCAACGATACCGACCCAGCCCGCGCACGATGCCGCGCGTTCTGCCGCCCGTCGTTTATGCCCCGGACACCCTGGTACGCAAGGTGCAATATGGTGGCTGGGTCGATCTGCAGGGCAGGCAGCTGCGCCTATCGGTCGGCCTGCGCGGCCAGTACGTCGCCTTCAGGCCAAGGGCGCAAGCAGACGGCACGTTCGATATCTTCTTCTGCCATCACTGCCTCGGGCAGATCGATTTAAGGACCGTAAAGTAACCTGGTCAACCTGTTACCCATGTCCCCGCACACCTGTCACCCATGTCCCCGGTCCATACAGCGCGCCCCCTCGGGGGGCAGCAAGCGCGCAACGCGCGCGCGGCGTGGGGGCCACCTTATTCAGGGGTCGACGACTGGGCCTGCCAGAAGACGAGGCCGCGCTCGTCGATCATGCCCCAGTGGCCGGTGCGATACGCGGGCCGGCCGCGGTGCTGGAACATGCGCACGCGGTTGATGTCGGGCGCATTGATGTAGCCGCGCATCACGGTAGGCCCCGCGACGCAGATCTCGCCGTTGCGCAGGAACACCTCGCCGCAGGACCGCGCATGACCCAGCGTGTAAGTGTTGGCGAGCGGGTCGTGCATCGAGGCGTCGATCTCGCTCCACGTGGCCGCGCCTGTCACTTCGACCCGGTCGTAGTTGCGGACGATGCGCACGCCGGGAAAGCGCTGGCGCAGCGCCATGAAATGCGGCGGCGTGATCGGCTCGGCGCCCAGGATCAGGGTGTGTAGCGCCGGCAGATGATGGCCGCCGAAGGCGGGATCCTTGAGCTGCTGGCGCAGGAACGACGGCTTCGCCACCAGCACGCTGACATGGTGGAGAGCGAGGTGGTGCGCAAACGTGCCGTGCTGCGGCTCGTCCACGGCGGGCCGCAGCACCAGCGTGCCTCCGGTCGCCATCGGGCCGAGCAGGTCCAGGATCGAGCGCCCGCACATGAACGAGGCGGGGCCCATGAACACCGGCGTGGGGCCCAGGCGGGCCTGACGTCGCAGCCATTTGGCCTGGGCGGCAATGCTTTCGCGGCCGATCTGCGCGCCCAGCGGCTCCTGCCCGCCCGAGGGCGAGAACATGATGCAGGCGAGCTTGGCCTCGGTGAGCGGCCGCGCACCGGCCGGGCCGACGATGAAGCGGTCGGTGGCGGTGTCGTAGATGAGCGAGGCGCAGGAATGGTCCACGATGCGGCGGATGCGATCCACGGTGTCGCGGCTGTCGGCCGGCACGTAAGGCACCCCCAGCACCAGGCAGCCCAGCATGGCAGTCACGATCGAAGGCTCGTTGTGCCCCAGGATCACCAGGGCCTGATCGGTGCGCGCGCCGGCGGTGAGCGCACGATGAATCCAGCCGCGGGTCTGCGCATGCAGCGATTGCCAGCTGAGCACCCCGTCCGCGTGGACGACAGCGGGGGCCTGAGGGGCGTGGCGCAGATGGCCGAAGGTGCCATTGTCGAAGTCGAAGTGCATGTGCCGTCGTTCAGGGTTGTCAACGTCGCGTCACGCGCCCGGCCGCCGCCGGCCAGGCTAGCCGAGGGCGCGGCTGGCGATATCCCAGACGGGCGCGTCCGCCGCGCGGCCGGACATGACCTGCAATCGCACGCGATTGCGGCCTTCCTGCTTGGCGGCGTACAGCACGGCGTCGGCCGCCGAGTAGATCTGCTTGGCGTCCACGCCATGCGCGGCCGGCGTGGCATGCCATGCCAGGCCGAAGCTGGCCGTCAGAAGCTTGTGCTGCCCGCCGGGATGCGCGATCCGCAGCGCATCGACGGCGGTCTGGAAGCTGCGCGCCCGCTCGAGCGCCTCTTCGGCGCTGGCGGCACGGAACAACACGCCGAACTCGTCGCCGCCGAAGCGGAACAGCCGGTCGGATCCGCAGCGCAGCATGTTGGCCACCGCGTGGCTCACCGCCTGCAGCGCCATGTCGCCGCGGGGGTGCCCGAAGGTGTCGTTGTAGGTTTTGAAATAGTCGATGTCGAACAGGCACAGCGCGATCGCATCCCCGCGCGCCGCGGGCGCGCCGCTCAGATGCACCAGCTGCGCGTAGCTCGTCGAGAAGTGGCGGCGATTGAAGGCGCAGGTGAGTTCGTCGGTGATGCTCAGATGGCGCAGACGCCGGTTCTGCGATTCGAGCTGCCGGATCCGGGCCAGCATGTCCTGCGTGGCGGGGTCGTCGGCCGGCTGCATCTCGGGATCCGTGTCGCGCACGCCGCCGGGCAAGAGGGCGCGCAGTCCGCCGGGCGTCAGCAGCACGTCCTGACTGGTCAGCGAGAAAAAGGGTTCATGTCGCGGGTGAATGTCTTTCATGGTTTCCCTACCGGCCTGATAAAAGAACTTTCAAGACGTCGCGGACCTGCCGCACTGCAACGCCAGCGTCATGGCATGACAACGCGCCACGATGCGAGTGTTGCGTCCGGGGCCTGCGCCCCCCTTTTTATGGCGGGCAAAACACTTTGCCCGGCCGAAGTTTTTGTCGATACCTACACGCGGGCGCGCGCGCGGGCCGATCGGCGCACGCCGATACTTGAAGATTGAACGAAATAAAGCCGGGGTGATAACGCTGCCAGCGAGCACCGGGCAGGCAAGCCCGCGGCGATGAGGCGCGCGCCGGCGGCGCATACCGTCAGGCGAAACGTGGACCTCAGCCGCGCGCCGTGCCGTGCAGCGCGAGCGTCTCGAGCCGGTGCAGATCCAGCGACTCCATCGCCTTGTGCACTTCGTCGTAGAACGCGTCGAAGCCCGGGTGGGCCTGCGCGGTGCGCGGCAGCCACTCTTCGATGTCGCTCAGCTGGCCATCGCGCGCCAGCATGGCGAGCTCGAGGCGGGCAGGCGCGGGCGGCGCGTGCGGCGGCGGGGCGAAGGGGAAGGGCGCCGTGATCACGGCATCGTCGCTGGGGTGGGTCGGCGCGACGACCAGCGTGCCGTCGATCTCATCGACCTCGATGGTGAACGAGAACGTGCTGCCGGCGCCGGGCGCGCTGCGCACGTGCAGGCTGCCGCCCATGTTTTCGACGATGCGCTGTGCGATGAACAGGCCCAGCCCGACGCCGCTGCGTGAGCGCTCCAGCTGCAGGAAGGCGTCGAAGATGCGATCCTGCAGCTCAGGCGCCATGCCGATGCCGTCGTCCTCCACGCTGAAGCACAGCTGCCACGCGCCGCGGTCTGCCTGGGGCCGAGCCTGCAGCCGCAGGATGATGGTGCCGTGCGGCGTGAACTTCGCCGCATTCGACAGCAGGTTGAGCAGCACCTGTTGCAGCCGGTTGCCGTCGAGCGCCACGCTGGTCGGCAGCACGGGCGGCGGACGTAAGCAGAACCGATTGCCCGTGGCGGTCGCCAGCATGCTGGCATAAGGCACGACCTCATCGAGCAGGTCGGTGAGGCGGGTGGGTGCGGGCGCCAGATGCAGCGGCTCGAGCTCCGCCTTGGCGTAGTCGAGCACATCCTCGATCAGGCTGAGCTGGAATGCCACCGAGCGGTCGATGGCGTCGAGATGTTCGGATTTCGGCGGATTGGCGCTCTCGCGCAGCAGGCGCACATAGCCCTGAATCGTGGCGAGCGGCGCACGCAGATCGTGGCCGACATAGCTCAGCGTCTCGATCTTCTGGCGCGTGAGCGCGTCGTCGGCGCTGCTCGGCGCGTGCTCGGCCGACACGATCTCCAGCGGCGCCGCGGCCGGCGGTGCAATCCGCTGGGGCGCGAGCTCGGTGGCCCTGCCGAGGCGGCGGAACCAAAGCGTCAGGATGGCGAGGTTGAACACCGCGCTGAGCAGCCGCGCCTCGAGCGTATCGCCCAGGAACCACAGACGCTCGGCGTAGCCCTCGCCGAGCATCTGCGCATCGAGCCGGGGCAGCAGGTTCACCAGTGCCGCGACGGCGGTGGCGATCATCAGACCCGCCACGTTGCTGCTGCTGCGATGCCGTACGAACAACAGCAGAAAGCACACGCAGGCGGCGATGGTCGCGAGCAGCCCCCATTGCCCGAGCTCTTCGGAGAGCCACCAGGCCGAGATGTTCATCGCCACCAGTGCCATCGTGGCAAACGCGAGTTGTGGCAGGGCCGCGAACCGGCACACCCGCCGCCCCGACAGGCTGCAGAACAGGCCCATGAGGCTCAGCACGACGAGCACGCCGGCCGCGGGTTCGACGAACGGCGCCAGCGACGCGAGCGCTGGCGAGAGGCCGGGGTTGTCATTGGCCATCGCGAACTGGAACAGCGCGGCCGCCAGCGCGGCCAAGGCCAGCCATGCGAAGGGCCAGGCGCGCGAGTGCGCGAAACTCACAACCGCGCCGCAGGCGAGCGCGGCGAAGGCGCCGCTGAAGGCGCCTTGCACCATCAGCGGCAGGATCTCCACCTCCGCCATCACGGGCGCCGGCGCGAACGCCAGCACGCGCAGCGCCATCATGGCGGAGGGCGCGTGCACGGCGGCTTCGGCGGCCAGCGCATGGTGCGGCATCGTCTAGCTCGCGTCCGGCAGACCGGTGGTGCAGGCTTCGTCCGCGTCGCTTCCATCGCCGTCGTGACGATCCTCGTGCCCATGTCCCGCCGCGTCGATCAGGCCCACATGCGCGGTCGCGCCCGCGCCGCAGAGGCCGGCGCGGAACTCCGTGGGCGTGAGCCCCGCCTTCTTGCGAAAGGCGGTGGCGAAGTTCGCCGCATTCGAGAACCCCGTCTCGGCGGCGATGTCGGTCACGCTGAGCCGCGTGTCCGACAGGAGCTGTTGCGCACGATCGAGGCGCGCATCGCGCAAGTGCTCGAATACCGTCTTGCCCAGTTGGCGCCGAAAGGCGAGCGAGAGCTTCTTCTCGTAGGTGCCCACCTTGCGCGCGAGTTCGGCGAGCGTGGGCGGCGCGGCCAGGCATTGCGCCAGATAGCTCTTCGCGGCGTTCACGATGACTTGCTCCGCGCTCAGCCGGGGCCGCGCGGAAGGCTGGACGGCCTGCTCGCGCCGCTGGGCGCCGCGCTTCAGATGGATCTGAATGCGCGCGAGCACTTCCGACGGCGCGAAGGGCTTCTGAATGAAGTCCACACCGCCGTTCTGCAGCACGTTCAGACGCTCGTCGAGACTGCGGCTTGCCGACAGGAAGATGATCGGAATGTTCGCCGTGACCGGGTCATGTTGCAGCAGCCGGCACGCGGCGAAGCCATCGGTCTGCGGCATGCGCAGATCCATCAGGATCAGATCGGGAGAGATCGCGGCGGCGCGCTTGTATCCCTGGGTGCCATCGAAAGCGAGCGCGATGCGAAAATTCGCGCCACGCAACAGTTCGATCAGAAGTCTCAATTCGTCAGGGTTGTCATCGACCAGCAGTACGTGGTCGCGATGGGCACTTGCACGTAACATCGTCCGGCATCCTTGATATTCACATTATCGAACACCTGATTTTCAGTCTGTCACATGATAGGCCGGTCGTGCGGGCCGCGCTGCGCTTAAAACGGCTAGTCCTTTTGGGCTGCACCTAAATCACAACAATGGGCCAAAAGGTTGATTGCCGCGATTATTCGCAGGCGTTGCAACATGTTCTGCGAGACAGGTGTCGCATAAGCGCGGGCTGGCGCGCCTCGCGCAAAGTGTGTCGCAGCGCAGCGTGCGCGACGAATGCGTGCGGGGCGGGGGCAGCTACGCGGAGGAGCGGGCTGGCCCGGCGAGGCGACGCCGCCGCCTCGGTACCGCGCAAAGCCTTATAGGACGTGGCTTGCCGACGCGGTGGCCGCGAGCGGCCCGGCAGCCTGCGCCGCGGACGAACGATCTTTTGCAGCGCCGCGACCGATGCCGTTCGGGGCCCGCGCGGCCACCACCGAGCGCGCGAAACGCGTTATGCAAATGCGATAGGATCGGTAATCTTCGTAGGTTTTTGAATATAGGTCGGGCGAGATAATGCAATGTTTGAGGACATCAGTTTCAAAAGTTGCACTTCCGATAACTGTGCCCGTCAAACGCTGAAATAAAAAAGACCCGGCAGGCCGGGTCATAAAAATGTTGCTCTGGTCCGCCAGGGCCTGCGCGGCCGTCCGGAGCGTTGCTCCGCGCCAACGGCCGCGCCCACGGTCACGGTCAGGCGATCAGCTTGACCAGCGCCGGCACGGTCAACACGGCCGTGTAGTAGCCCATGAACTGCACGCCGGTGTTGAAGCCGAAACGGCGCGACAGCAGCCCGCCGAACAGGCCCATGGTCAGGATCACGAGCAGACCGAGCAGCTGGCCTTCCCAGACGCTGATCACGATGATCAGACCGACGAAGGTGGCGATGATGGCCTCGTGGCTGACCCGGCGCGACACGAACAGCGCGGCGCGGCGGGCGAAGTTCATGGCGAACGGATAGGACACGATGGCGGCCAGGATCACGGCCATCATGCCGTAGCCCAGAAACTCCCAGTGGCTCAGCAGGTTGTGCAGATTGTGGGTCTCGCCGGTGGCCGCGTCCACCGTGAAGCGGGGCGGTGCATTGAAGAGCGGCGCGGCCGGGCCCGCGGCCACCGGGCTGAGCGGCAGGCCGAACGCGATCAGCGGGATCAGGGCTTCCGCCACGTAGGTGGCCTCGGTCACGCCGTTGCGCGCGCTCAGCACGGTGGTGAGCCGGTGATAGGCGTGCTTGATGCGCGAGCCCACGAGTTCGCCCAGCACCACCGTCATCGCGACCGGGCTGAACACGAAGGTGGCGCTCGAGATGGCCGCGGTCGTGAGGGTCCAGCGCGTCTGCACGGCGTCCATCACCTTGAGCGGGTTCGGGAAATATCCCGACCAGCCTTTTACGTCCGGCGCGAGCGAGAACGTGCGCACCTTGTCGCGGCGCATCTTCTCGCGGCCCTGCGGCGAGCTCACCGAGAACAGATCGGCGATCAGCGGCCCGATGGCGATGCCCAGAAAATAGCTGATGCTGAGTTTCACGCCATACTTGGCGGTCAGGCTCTGCAACGCCACGATCACGACGACAAAGGGCACGAGCAGGGCCACCGCGGCCCAGCGTCCGGCGGAGAAGTACGCGATCAGCAGCGCGGCCGCCAGGAAGATCCAGGGCGCGGTCTGCGTGATCACGCTGCCGAACGGTGCCAGCAGCACGGCGAACAGCACCGCGAGCGGCACGGCGACGAAGGCCGCCACGATGCCGCCGGACACCATCTTGCGCAACGCAATGTGCGGCACGCCCAGACGGCGCAGCGTGTTGGCGTCCTGCAGCAGCGGCGTGGCGAGCGTGTCGCCCGGGATCCCGAGCAGGGCGGTCGGCACCGCATGGGTCATGTGCTTGGCGACCGCGCCGGCCAGAAAGAACGTGAAGACGCCGGCGGGCGGCACGCCCAGCAGCACAACGAGCAGCGTGAGCGGCGCCAGCGTGGTGGTCTCGTCCGTGCCGCTCACGAGGCCGATCGCGGCGAAGACCACCGCGCCGATCAAGCCCATCGCGAGCGCGACGAGAAAGGTGTCGATAAAGGCGGGATCGCTCATGTCAGGGCCTCCTGGCGGGTGGCGCGGGCCGTGTCGCCCGACGGGGCCGCGGCGGTGCGTGCCGCTTCCTGGCTGGCCGCATTGGCGGCCACCGCGCCGGCAGCCGCCGCGCCGGCGGCCGCCCCATCCGGCTGCTCGGCGAAAAGATCGTAAAGCCCAAGCTCGCGCAGTTCCTGCACGGTGGCGGGCGGCAGGTCGGAAGCGCGCCCCAGGCCACCGGGTTGCGCGGCCAGCTCGGCCAGCACCTCGGCGCGCCAGGCGGGATCGCTCGCGGCATTCTCTTCGTTGACGATGCGCTTGGGCGGGAAGCGCCTGGCGCAGATCACGCCCGCGAGCACGCAGCCGCCCAGCCCCGCCAGCATGGCGTAGGCATGCGCGAGCTCCGGCGTGGCCACGACCGTCCGCAGCCAGCGGCTCGCCAGAAAGAACGCGGTCACGCTGATGCCGACGCCGATCACGATGGCCCAGGCCAGCTGGCGCAGGTCCACCGTGTCATTCCAGACTTCGGCCAGGCGCCACTCGGACGCCCCGTTATCTTGCTTCATGCTTGGTCTCCTCTCGGTGCGGACGCCTTCTGCGAGGCGTCGCGGGATGGGCGGGCGCTGAAGGCGCGCCGCCCGGTCGTGCTGCTAAACCGTCTGGCGCAGTTCCTCCAGCAATGCGAGCGCACGGTCGGTGCGCACATCGTGTTCTTCGGCCATGCGCCGCGCCACCGTATCGACCTCCGCGCCGGTCGCGCCGGCGGTCAGTGCGATGTTGCGGGCGTGCAGGGCCATGTGGCCGCGCTGGATGCCTTCGGTGGCCAGCGCGCGCAGGGCGCCCAGATTCTGCGCCAGACCGACGGCCACCGCCACTTCGCCCAGCTCCTGGGCCGACGACACCTCCATCATGCGCAGCGCGAGGCGCGCGAGCGGATGGGTCTTGGTGGCGCCGCCGACCAGACCGACCGGCATGGGCATCTCGAGCGTACCGACCAGCGCGCCGGTGCTGTCTTTTTCCCAATGGGTCAGCGAGGTGTAGCGGCCATCGCGGCTGGCATAGGCATGGGCGCCGGCCTCGATGGCGCGCCAGTCGTTGCCGGTGGCCACGATCACCGGATCGATGCCGTTCATGATCCCCTTGTTGTGCGTGGCGGCGCGGTACGGGTCGACGGCGGCGAAGACATAGGCGTCGAGCACGCCCTCGATGATCTCGGCGCCGCTGCGTTCGGGCGTGTCCAGCACTTGCGGAGTGAGGCGCACGCGCGCCCGCGACAGGCGCAGATCGGCCAGATTCGACAGGATGCGCAGACGCACCCGGCCACCGGTGATCTCTTCGACCAGCGGCGCGACGGCCTCCGCCATTGTGTTCACCGTGTTGGCGCCCATGGCGTCGCGCACGTCCACGATCAGGTGCATGACCAGCATCGGGCCGCGCGGCGTGTCCGGGAACACGTGCACTTCGATGTCCTGGCAACCGCCGCCCAGCTGGATCAGAACCTTGTCGCGGCTGTTGGCCAGGGTCAGGATGCGATCGCGTTCGCGCAGCAGCGCCAGGCGGGCGCCTTGCGGATCGCCCAGCCCCAGCACCTGGACCTGCGCCCGCATCAGCGGCCGCGTGCTGGACGTCTGAAAGCCTCCGCAGGCGCGCGCCAGCTTGGCCATGTACGAGGCGGCCGCCACGACAGAAGGCTCTTCCACGGCCATGGGCACGAGCACGTCGCGGCCATTGATCTGGAAGTTGCCGGCCACGCCCAGCGGCAGCTCGAACGTGCCGATCACGTTTTCGATCATGCCGTCGGCGCGCGCGAGCTCGAGCGCGCCCGGACGAGCCAGCAGGGCCTGCTCGTCGGCGGTGAGACCGAGCTTGGCGGCGAGGGCGGACAGGCGCTCGGCGGGAGCGAGCGCACGGAAGTTGGGGAGGCGGGAATCAGCCACGGCCTTATGTCTCCTTGTGAGTATCGTGGGCCTGATTCTAGGTAGACTGTACCAATCAAGAGAGGTACAGTTTGCGCAAACAGTACCGCTGCACTGCACCAATCAAGCCGCCATGAACGCTCCGCTGGATCCCTCCGACAGCCGCCCGCGTCGCCCCGCGCCCATCGCGGAAGGCCTCGCGCGACTGATCGGCGAGCAGATCGCCGAGGGGGTGTACCGCCCGGGCGACAAGCTGCCCTCGCTGCGCGAGCTGGCACAGTTGCACCGCTATGCCAAGAACACCGTCGTCGTGGCCTTCGAGATCCTGGTGGCCCGGGGGCTGGTCGTGCCGCGCCGCGGCGCCGGCTTTTACGTGTCGCCGCAGGCGCAGGCGCGCAAGGGCCAGGACGAAGAGGCGGGCCAGTTGAGCCGGGCCATGGACATCGTGTGGCTCATGCGCGAACAGTTGCGCACGCAACCGGATGCCGTGGCGGCGGGCGATGGTTTTCCGCCGGTCGAGTGGCTGGCCGACATGCGCATGGATCGTTATCAGCAGCGCGTCACCCGCACCGGGCTCGGCGCGTTGTTCCGCTATGGCAGCCGGTTCGGCTACCGGCCGCTGCGAGACAGCCTCGTGCGCAAGCTGGGCGACGTGGGCATCAGCGCGGCGCCCGGGCAGTTCGTGCTTACGCACGGCGCCAACGAGGCCATGGACCTGGTGATCCGCTACTTCCTTCAGCCAGGCGCGGTGGCCCTGGTGGACGACCCCGGCTACTACCCGCTGTTCGGCAAGCTCAAGCTGGCGGGCGTGCAGATGGTGGGCGTGCCGCGGCTGGCCGACGGTCCGGACATGGCGGCGCTGGAGGCGAGCCTGCACCGGCACAAACCGCGGCTCTTCTTTACCCAATCGATCGCGCACAATCCGACCGGCTCGGACCTCGCGCCCGCCAAGGCCTACAAGCTGCTGCAGTTGGCGGAGCGCCACAACCTCATGATCGTCGAAAACGATCCGCTGGCCGATTTCAAGCCCACGGCGGCCGTGCGTCTGGCCGCGCTCGATCAACTCGAGCGCGTGATCTACCTGGGCAGCTTCTCCAAATCCTTTTCCGCCGCGTTGCGCGTGGGCTTCATCGCCTGCGGCGGGGCGCTCGCCAGCGACCTGGCCGATCTGAAGGCGCTGGTGCACGTGAGCAGCTCCGAGTACAGCGAGCGCATGGTCGACGTGATGCTGCGCGAAGGCCACTACGCGCGCCACCTGGTGCGCTTGCGCCAGCGTCTCGAACAGGCGACGGCGCAGGCCCTGCAGGTGCTCGACGGGCTGGGCGCCGAGGTGTTCACCCGCCCGGCCAGCTCGCTCTATCTATGGTGCCGCTTTCCGGGGCAGGACGACTCGCTCGCGCTGGCCCAGGGCCTGATGGAAGAAAAAGTGATGATGGCGCCCGGGCGGGTCTTCAGTGTGGATTCGAACGCGCGCTCGCCGTGGTCGCGCTGCAATGTCGGCGCCGTGATCGAGCCGCGCTTCGAAGCGCGGGTGGCGGCATACCTCGAACGAGCAGAATAGAGCGTCATGCGTTACGCTGTCGGCTCGCCGCGGTACCCATGACGGCCGCGGCCACCCGACCAGACCTTATTGCGGTCGTGGCGCGCGGGCATTTATCCGCGTCCCGCCGCTGGCGCCCGGTCTTTTCTTACCGAGTTGTTGTTTGCCGTGAATCCCGTATTGCCTCCCCGAGATGCTGCGCCGCAGCCTGCCGTTTCCCTCCGTGCCACGGTTCAATTGCCCGTGCGCCTTGCCGACGGAACGGAGGCGCACGCGCTGGCGCACAGTTTCCATGGCCTGATCGACGGCAAAGAGCATATGGCGCTGCAGTTCGGCGAACCCGGCGCGCTGCCGCTGGTGCGCATGCATTCGGAATGCCTGACGGGCGATGTGTTCGGCTCGTTGCGCTGCGATTGCGGGCCGCAGCTGCAGGAGGCCCTGCGCGTGCTGAAGGAAGAGGGGGGTTATCTGCTCTACCTGCGCCAGGAAGGCCGTGGCATCGGGCTGTATCCCAAGCTCGACGCGTACCGGCTACAGGAGCAGGGGCTGGATACCTATGCAGCCAACGTGCATCTGGGCCATGGCCAGGATGATCGCGATTACACCGCCGCCGCGCAGATGCTGCAGGCGCTCGGGGTGTCGCGCATCGAGCTGCTCAGCAACAATCCGGATAAAAAACAGCAGCTCGAGCGGCTCGGCATCGAGGTCGCCGCGTGCCGGCAGACGCGCGTGCACGCCAACAAGCACAACCTCGGCTATCTGCGCGCCAAGGTCAACCTCACGCACCATCTGCTGCAACTCGATCACGACGATAGCTGACGGCGGGGCGCCTGCGCGCACCCGCCGCGTCAAACTCAGTCCTTGGCGTAGCGGAATTCCGCGAGCGCCTTCAGGCTTTCCTTGGTGGCGCCGTCCATGTGCAGACGCTTGTCGGCCACCTTCAGCTGCTTGAACGGCACCGCCACCAGGCGCGTGCCCATGCCGAGGAAGCCGCCCACCGAGACGATCGCGTAGGGCTGCTGGTCCGTGCTCACGATCACGTCGTCGACGGTACCGATCTTGTCTTTGTCGTTATTGAAGACGTCGGCGCCGATCAGCTTGGACGCGCGGTAGCCCGTCGCCAGCTGGACGACGTCCACACGCTGGGCGGTGACCGACTGCGGCGCGCCCTGAGCCAGGGCAGCCCCGGCCGGCAGACCGATGGCGAGTGCCAGGGCAAGGGCGCAGCGGCGCATGGCGATCGAGGAATGGCTAGTGTTTTTGTTCATGAGGACTCTCCCTGCGGGACGGCACGCTCGGTGCCGAAGTTGCCGGTATCACCCTCGCGCGGGGCGTGCGGGGTGCCGGCAAAATCGCATAGAGCAAGTATCGGGCCCGACCCGCGCCAGAGGGTGCGGGGAGGTCGGGGCAGCCCGGGGGGCCGCCCCACGCCTCAGAAGCGCCAGCGCAGATTCACCTGGGCCCCGTGTTCGCGGCTGTCGCGGGCCAGTTGTCCGGTGTAGCTCACCCCCAGCGTCGTGTTGCGGCCCACGGCCACATCGGCGCCCAGCTCGAGCAGCGCCGCGTCACGGGCGATCGGCGCGCCGGCCACGGTAAAGGTCTGGCTGCCCTCGAAGGCCAGCCGCGACGACGGGCTGAGATCGCCGAACGCATGGCGCCATCCCAGCGTGGCGCGCAGCTGACCCGCCATGCCGGCCGCCTCGAAGCCCTGCGTGCCGCGCAGGCCCAGCGTGGTGGTGGTCTGAGTGGTACTCGTGGACTGGCCCGACAGCGCTGCCGCGCCGCCCGACTCGGAGAACGAGCGCGTACGCAGATCGCTCCAGGCCACGCCGGCGAAGGGTTCGAGCGTGGCGCGGTCCGTCACGCGCCAGCGGTAGCCCAGCTCGGTGAAGAGCTGCGCCGTGCTGGCGCCGTAATCGGCGGTCAGCTCGGCCGTCTGGCTCAGCGTGTTGCGGCGCGTCGAGATATCGTGCCAGGTGTAGCCGCCGCCCAGCATCAGATTCCAGGCGCCCGGGCCGGCCTCGAATGCGCGGCCGCCGTAGATCAGCGCGCTGTAGCTCGACACGTCCGCCTGCGAGGCGCGGTCGCGGACCTTGACCTTGCTGTCGGTATAGCCGAACGCGCCGCCCAGACGCCAGCCGGCGCCGATCGGCTGGTCGGCGCCCACGAACACACCGCCGGTATGTTCGCGCACGCTGGCCGCGTTGCCGTTACCGTCCTGCGTGCGCCAGTTGCCGATGATCTCGGCCCAGACGGGCTGGGCAGCCGAGGTGGGCAGGGCGCTGGTGGCGGGAGCCAGGTCCGACATGCCTGCCGCGGCGGTGGGCGCGCCCGCCGTCATACCGGCATTCAGATTGTTGCGCAGGCGCGCCATGGGCAGCTCGCGCACCTTGGGCGCGCCCTGCGCCAGCGTGGCGCCGAGCGCCGCGTGGGCCTCGCCCGACAGGCTGTTGAACACCGCGGGCGGCGCGCCGTCCGGCAGGGTGAGCACGAATTCATGCAGGGCAGAGCCCGCGGGCAGACTCTCCAGTGCCCGGGCCACCGAGCGCTGATTGCCACTGCGTGCGGCATCCTCGAAGGCGATGGGACGGGTCGGCGCCGGCTCGGGCGGCGCGGGGGTGACGGGCGGCTCCGTCGGGACGGGCGGGACCGGCGGGGCCGGCGGGTCGACCGGGTCGACCGGGACTTCGGGATCGACCGGCACGCCGGGCTGGCCCGGATCGACCGGCACCGCCTTGCGCTCGAGCGTGAGCTTCACGTTGTGCGCGTCGTAGCTGAGCGCGGGCGTCAGGAACGCGAAGTCGGAGCTGACCGCGCCAAACGTGCCTGCAATCGTATTGGAGGTAAGGATGGTGTACTCGCGGCGGCTGCTGAAGCCCCCATCGGGACCGACATGCAGGACCGAGCCCGCCAGACTCGAATGGCCCGCGACATCGATCCGATCGCTCGTGCTCGAGTCGGGGTCGGCTTCGACCTCGTAGACGGCGCCCGCTCCGAACGTCAGGTTGCCATTCACGGTCAGGGTGCCGATCCCGTTGCCGGGTTTGATGCGCGCGCCGTTCGCCAGGGTGGTGTTGCCCACGGTGCCGGAGCCGGCAATAGCGCCGCCGTTGGCGACCAGGAGCGTGCTGCCCAGAGCGCCCGCGCCGCCCGCGCCCACCACGAGCGTGCCCGCCTGGACCAGGGTGGTGCCGGAGAATGCGGTGCTGTCTCCGGTGAGCGTCAGGGACGCGCCGCCGGTTTTGATGAAAGCGCCCGTGCCGCCAAGCATGCCGGCGTAGGTCGCCGGCGACGCGCTGGACAGGTTGAGCGTGGCCCCTCCGTCGATATGGGTGTCACCCGTGTATTGCGTGGCGTCGGCAACGAGCGTGCCGGCCTGGATATCCCATCGCCCGGCACTGGGGCCGCCCAGCGTGAGGCTGCCGATGCCGCGCTTGTACAGCGTGCCGTTGCCGGTGATCGCGCCCGCGAAGGTGGCGTTGCCGCTTTCCTCGAACTCGACGGTCCCGGCATTGTAGAGGTTGCCGCGGATGGAGCGCGCGTCGCCGATGAGCGTTCCATCCGCCACGTAGGTGTCTCGATACTGCTGATTCCCGGCGAGGCGCAGCGTGCCGGCGCCGAACTTCGACAGATCGCCACCGACCAGCACCTGATCCACCAGAAAGGTATGGCCGGGCTCGGCGATGTCGAAGCCCCCGCCGTTGGCGCTCCAGTCGATGCCCGCCGTCAGCGTGGGCAAGAGGGTGCCCGCGATGCGCAAGGTGCCGCCGTTGAACTGCACCCGGGTGCCGATGCCACCGAGATTCTCGCGCCGATCGATCTCGAGCACGCCGCCGCTCAGCAGGGTGCGGTCGCCGTAGGTGTTGGTGCCGCGCAGAACCAGCGTGCCGCCTTCGGTCTTGTCGATCCCGCCCGCGCCGACGATGGGCGTGTCGATGACGGCCCTCGCGCCGCTGAGCACGCGGATCTCGCTGCCGGCGGCCGCGGTCTGCAGCGTGCCGCCGTAGAGCTGATTGCCGTCGCTCACGAACTGCAGTCCCGCGAAAGCCTGCGTGCCTGACACGTTCACCGCATCACCGCCGGCGGCGTTGAAGACGGCATGGTTGCCGGCCCAGGTGGTTCTGAGCGGGCTGCCGTCGTCGCTCCAGTTCGTGCTGCTCGCGTTCCAGGTGCCCGAGCCGCCTTGCCAGGTCTGCAGCAGATTGCTGCCCGCGGCGCCGACGCGCAGGTCTACGTGACCCGCGAGATCGTAGAGGATGTCGACGGGCTGGTTCGCCAGGCTGGGCGCGTAGTTGCCGGGCTGAAGCCCGCCGCCCAGGCGCGAACCCGCGTGGGTCATGAGCCGGTAGTAACCGACCCGCCCCAGTCCGCTCGGATCGTTCAGATCGAGCCGGCCGTCGAGCGTGACATTGCCTGCGACAAACATGTGCACGCCACTTTGCGGGTCGCTTGGTGCCAGCGTCGGGCTGCCCAGCGTGTAGACGTAGCGCGACTCCGCATTCATCACGAGGTTGCCGTTGATCTGCATTCTGTCGGCAAGCAGGGCGCCCCCGGCGTTCACGGTCAGGTTGTTCACGCTGCCGTCGCCCATCAACGTTCCCCCGCTGTTGACCTCGACGTTGCCCTGGTGGGAGCCCATGATCTGCACTCCGCCCGCTTCGACGCGCACCGCGGCGGCTGCGGCGGACGTCACGCCCGTGAGCGCCAGCCACCCCGCACCTCGCTTGATCAGCGTGCCTGTGCCCGTAATCGTGCCGGAGTAGGCGGCCTGCGCCGTGTCGGACGTGACGATCAGTTCGCCCACGTCGGTGATCGTGCCCCCGCCGGCGAGCGTGGATACCGTCTGCGTGGTGCCCCCGAGGTGCAGCGTGGCGCCCGCCGTAACGTCGAGCGTGCCGCTGCCGAGAACCTCGGACGCCGTGGTCCACAGGGCGCCGCTCTCGACGCGGGTCCCGCCCCGGTGGATACTCGAACCGCCCAGGCGTACCGATCCGATCGTCGAGATGGCGCCGTCACCGCTGAAACTGCCGTTGAAGTCTGTCTGATTGAGCGACCCAAAAGTCAGTCGGCTGGCGTTCAGGACGACGCGCGTGCCGGTGTCGCCCGTAAGCGCACCGACCTGGCGCGCGCCATCCGCTGCGCTCAGATCGAGCGTCGATCCGGCGTTGAGCAGGGCGACGGCGCCCGCCTGGGGCAGCGCCCCACTCGTCGTCAGCGCCAGGGTGCCGCCGGTGATAGTGGTCCCGCCGGTGTGCGTGTTGGCGCCGCCCAGTCGCACCGTGGCGGCGCCCTGTTTGACGATGCCACCCGTGCCGGAGAAAGCGCCATTGAACTGCGACGAGCCCGCGGGGCCGCCGAACGTGAGACTGTTCGCGCCCAGCTGAATCTGCGACCCCGTTGCGCCCGCCAGCGCCCCGATCGTGCGGCCGCCCGAGGCGCCGCCGATGGCGAACACCGAACCGGGGCTGGACAGCGTAAGCCCGCCTTCCGGCGCCAGGGTACCCGCACCGTCGAGCGCTACCGTGCCGGCCGTGATCGTCGTGCCACCCGAATACGTATTCGCACCGGTCAGGGTCGCGGTGCCTCCTCCGTCCTTGCGCAGGCTGCCCGCCCCGGTGATGGCGCCGCCGAGCGTATAAGTGTTGTTCTGTACCAGCGTGAGCGCCGATCCGGTGGTCAACGTCATGTCGCTCGGAAACACCAGTCCGTCGGCGACCCGCAAGTTGGAGCTGCCGCCGACCGTCAGGGCGCCGCTCCCGATCGCCTGGGCATTGGACACGCTGATGCCGCCGTCGGTGAGATAGGTGCCGCCGGTATAGGCATGTGCCTCGGAGAGAAACAGCAGGCCCGAACCGGTCTTGCGCAGCGCGCCCGTACCCGTGATGCCGCCGTTCAGCACCGAGATATCGCCCGCGCCGAAGGTCGTGATGCCGCTCTCGAGCGCGAGTCCCTTGGTGAAGCCCATCGTGGAGTTCGTCACCGAACTTTCGATGGCCCCCCCGCGCGACGTGACCGTGCCGGCGGTCAGCGCATCACCGGAGGCAATGCGCACGGTGGCGCCGTTGAACAAAGTCGTCGCGGGAGTCGACGCGTTGCCGGACAAGCTCCAGATGCCACCTTCGACATCCATCGTGGAGAAGTTGAGGTAATTGCCGACGTCCATGACGCCGACGGTTGTCCCGCCCTGGATCAGCCGCAGTCGGCTGTTGCCCCCCGCGCCAGCGTCGACCACGCCCCGGCGGGCGAAGGCGAGATTCTGGCCGCCGTACATGAGCGATGCCGCGGCGGCGGAGCCGCCTCCGGTCGTCACCGACGAATCGGTACTCGCGACAAACTGGTGTCCGCCACCCGGCCCGAGATGCACGCTGCCCTGGATGATGCCGAGGTTGTTGACGGTGTTGCTGCCGGTGCTGGACAACGAAACACGCCCCGTGATCGTGCCTCGGTTGATCAGCGTGACCTGGGCCCCCCCGAACGCCGCGATCGCAAGAGCGTCGGACGGCAGGATATTGGACTCGTTGCCACTGGCCTTGGCCGCGATCACCCCGCCACTCGCATTCTCGATGACAGTTCTGCCGCCCGCACCGTTCCTGACCACCATTGCCAGGCCGTCCACGCTCTGGTCGCCGGTATACGCGCCAAAGATCTTGCCCTGGTTGAAGATGATCTGATTGCTGCCCGCCGCGTTACTCATGAACACGCCCTGGTGTGGCACGGGCAGCGCGGTCAGCGCCTGGGGATCGATGACGCCGCCATTGGTAAGGGTCAGTCCCGTGCCTGTCAGTTGCAATGCGCTGTTTCCGCCCATTGTCGGCGAGGCGAGTACGCCGTCGCTCGTCACCGTGAGGAACAGGTTACTTAACGAGCTTTGGAAATTCGGCTGTACGGGGTCAGGCGCGCCGGAACAGGTCGCGGTGGAGCCCCCCACGGTGCATGCCGCCTGGACGGGCACCCAGGCCAGGGCCGCGAGGGCCGCGACGAGGGCGCTCAGGGCGAAGGGGGTGGCGGACAGACGACTGGCGGTCGGGCGCGGGAAGGGCATGAGGTCGAAGCTCCGGGGCAAAAGCGGGCAGGCGGCACGGCCAGAGCGGAAGGGGGCGGCGCTGGCATTTTTCAGATGACGGTTCGGCCATGAGTAACGTGCGACGCGTATTCGTTCCATCCGCCGCTACACTGTCGCCTCTTCCCGAATCCCTAAGTGATAACCCCATGCAGCTCGACGACGCCCTCCACGAACAGATCAAGACCCTCTGCGCCCAGGGTGACGCCTGCGTCGAAGCGGGCGAGCTGGACGACGCGCTCGATGCCTACGACGAAGCCTGGGACCTGCTGCCCGAGCCCAAGCAGCGTTGGGAAGCCGCCACCTGGATCCTCGTCGCCATCGGCGACACCTGCTTCATGGCGGGCGACGAAACGGCCAGCGCCGAAACCTTCGGCCTGGCGCTGCAATGCCCCGGCGGCGTGGGCAATCCGTTCATCCACCTGCGCCTGGGCCAACTGGCTTTCGATGCCGACCAGCTCGACACGGCCGCCGACGAGCTGATGCGCGCCTACATGGGCGCCGGCGCGGAGATCTTCGAGGGCGAAGCGCCGGAGTACCTGGCGTTTTTGAAAACCCGCGCGGACATCTGAGGCGGGGAAGGGCGCAGCGAGGTCGACGCTCCGGCCGGTGCCTCCGGTGCGCAATGACGGCGTCGGCCAGCCAAGACGCGCCTGATGGCCAGGCGCGTCACCGCTCCGGGGGCGGCCGGAGCAGCTCTGCATGTAGGGACATTTTCCAGGCTGGTCGTGGCTAAAATGCATACAAGAATGAAAATTCAACAACTTGTATGGATTGGGCGGTAGAATTTGTCGAATGCATGGCGCCTGGAAGGCCGCCGCCTACAGACCGGCTCGGTCAGGCGGCCGCTTCAGCAGCCTCGCCATGCCACCGCGGGCCCAAGCCGCGCCGGCGCCGGCGCTGTCCCGGCCAGGCTCGCGCCGGGTAGATGAAGCTGCTGACGCAGCGTGTTGAGGAAGTTATGAATTTTTGGATCCCCGTCATCTTCGGTACCTTCAAGCTCGCCGTGCTGGGCACGTTCGGCTATCTCGCCATCAAATCTCACTACGACGGCGAGAAAGAGGAAAAGGCGAAGAAGAAAGAAAGGGAAGGCCGGTAAGACCCGGCTTCGTCGCCAGGGGGCAGAGTCTCTGCCTGACGACGGAAGCAGGTCGGGGGGCGGGGCGCTCGTACATTGGCAGCGAGCGCGGCCTGCCTCGAGATCGCGGAGTAGGCTCACGCCACGCACGCCTGACCCCGAACTCGGCTCTCGTCACGCACGCGTTACCGCACAGCCGGCTCACGCCACGCACGCGCGATCGCGGATTCGCCTCACGTTACAGCCTCACGGCAGCGTAGACGCCACGTCCGTCGCGCGTGGCCCGTGCCGCGTGTCATACACGGCGCCCCAAGCGCGTCCTGAGCAGATACAGCAGCGTCGTCAACGCTGCCGCCGCCACTAACAGTTGCACGGCCAGCCACGCCACCGCGTGCGAGGGGGCGCGCTGCGCCGCTTCGAATGACGGAATCCGCGCGTAGTCCGCGCTCGACAGCCCCCGATAGCCCATGATCCGCGGCACGAAGAAGCCGCGCCACGTCGCTTCGTACGTATCGACGGCGTCCAGGAACGCGCTATGTTGCCCGGCGCCGATGCCCGCCAGATCGTCCGACACCTGCAGCAACGCCAAGGGCGGAGACAGCCACGCCCAGCGTTGCACGAACTCGGTTTGCGCCAGCCGTTGCCGATCGAAACGCCGCAGCGCGGGATGGATCAGACTGTCCTGGTGCTCGAAGCGGGGCAGGAAAGTCACCGGCCAGGTATGCCGGCCCGTGAACAGCGGCGCCGATTCCGGGTGGTTGGCGTACCAGCGCTTGGTCAGGGCAGGCATGCGGACTTCCGCTTCCTGCTGCGCCTGACGCAGTTCCACGATGAAGGCCAAACGCGACGGCATGGGATGCCGCGCGCCGGCCGCCGTCTGAAGGCCCGCGGGAACCACGAAGGTCAGCAAGAGCCACCCGGCCAGCGCGGTCAGCAGGGCCGCGCCGGACGAGATCGCCAACGCCGCCAACGCGCCGCATAGCGCCACCCAGAACCCCGCGTACGCGGCCAGGCACAAGGCCCACCACGCCGCGGCCGGCGCGGCGCCCGCACTGGCGCTCGCAGCAATTGCCACGCTGCAGGTCAGCGCGGCCGGCAACCACAGCACCAGCGCGCGGATGCCCAGAGCGGCATAGGGCGGCCGCCACGGCCGCACGGTCTGAACGAGCGTCGTGCGCCAGATGCCGCGTTCGCGATCTTCCTGGAATGCGCCCGCGCACAGACCGATCGCCACCAAGGGCAGCAGCAGCGCCAGCACGGCGCCCAGATCCAGCGCGCGATACTGCGCGAGCATGGGATTGCTCAGCGCATCGCTGCGCCGTCCGTCCGCCTGACGACTCTCCACGGAGACCGCAATGCGGGTGGGCAGGGTGCGGTAGGGCGACAGGCTCAGCGCGAGGCCCGGGCCGGGCGGCAACTGGGCCAGGCCCGCCGTCGACCGGCCCAGATTGAATGCCTGCGCGGCCCGCCCGGGATCGACGGGCGCGTCCGCGCCGCCGGCTGGGTGGCTCGCTCGCGCCTGCTCGATCACGGCGTGTTGTGCGGCTATCTCCCGGTCATCGGCAAGGCGCTTGTCGCGCGCGCCCTGCATCGACCAAAGCGCGCAAACCGCCAACAGCAAGCAGTAGCTGAACGTGATCGCGAGGTTGGCGCGGCTGCGGCGAAAGCGCAGCCACTCGGCCCAGAGTATCAGCCTCATGGTCGCCACCGCCTTGCGGCCAGGGCCAACAGTCCTGCCGAAGCCACGACCCAGGCGGCCAGCGACAGCAGGTCGGGCCCGGCCCGCCTGACCGCGAAGCCCAGCGAGGGCGGCGCGTACTGGAACTCCGGAATGCTCTGCCACAACGAGTCTGCCGCATACTGAGTCTCGTAG
The DNA here is from genome assembly GCF_002261475.1 of Bordetella genomosp. 5. Taxonomy (GTDB): domain Bacteria; phylum Pseudomonadota; class Gammaproteobacteria; order Burkholderiales; family Burkholderiaceae_B; genus Bordetella. The sequence goes on along the minus strand of NZ_NEVN01000006.1, from coordinate 274,082 downwards.
GAGACGTTGCCTCGGGTATGGGCCACGTCCCACTGGTCGAGCGCCGTATTGACCTCGCGCCGGTAGTGCTCCGCCGCCTCCTCGAAATGGCCTTGATGCGCCAGCGATGTGCCCGAGAGCGAGGCCGACGAGGCCATCAGCGCGAGGGTCGGGCTGAACAGACCCGCCCAGCGCAACAGCTGCTGCTGCCGTTCATAGCGAGCCCACAGCGCGTCGAAATGATGCGCATGGACCCGGTCGGCGTGCGCATCGCGCACCAGCCGCCTCGCGGCATTCACGCCGATCGGCACCTCGCTGAGCGAGGCCACCCCATACTGACGCAGGAGTCCGGCCTCGAACGCCCGCACCTGGGTCGCGAGGCTTTCGCCACCGGGCAGACCCTGCGTGTAGTCGTGGGCGATGTCGGCCCAGAATTGGGACGAGGAGGGCAGGGGCACACGGGCCTGCGCCACGGCGCTGGCAACGCGCGGCGCGGCCAGCACGAACAGGGCCCACACCAGCACCAGCACGAACAGCGCGCCGCGGCTGCCGGCGCTGAGCGCGCCAACGGCGAGGCCGAGCGTGGCAAGGCACAGGTAGTAGAGCAGATACACGCCCGCCAGGCTGGCGACGCGGAGCGTCAGCCCGGCGGATTCGGGCAGCCAGAGGGCGCCGATGCCGAGCAAACCGAAGATGGGCAGAAACGCCAGCGCGACGCACGTCATGATGGCGATCAGCTTGCCGCCCAGCAAGGCGGCGTTCGACACCCCCATGCTCTGCAGCATGCGCAGGGTGCCTCGCTCGCGCTCCTGCGTTGCCTGGCTGAAAGACAGCGCCATGATCAACAACGGAAACAGCCCGGCCAGCAGATAGGCCGGCACGATCTGGCCGAAGCGCGCGCCCGGTCCGCTATCTGCGTCGGGATTGAAACGCGCCATGTTGCGTCGGTGCGGTTCGAGCCATATCGCTTGCCCCACATAGGGCTCGATGCCGGGATCGAAGGCCCACAAGGGGGCGTCCGGACGAAACACGTAGATGCCGAAGTGGGCCCCGCGATGCGGATGCTTGATGCCCTGTTTTTCCCATTGCGCCCGGGTGGTGTCGCCGATCTGCACGCGCTCGGCGTGCAGACGGCTTTGCTGCGCGAGCGCGGCCACGTACAGCGTCGCCCACATGGCCAGGAGCGCCACGGCAAGAATCAGCACACGGCGGTCGCGGTACAGCCCCAGCAGTTCCTTGCGGACAATCACGCCGATCATGGCACGGCTCGCGCATGCGCCAGATAGGTCGCTTCGAGCTCCGCATGGCTGACGCGGTGCGCGTCGAACTCGTCCAGCAGACGGCCGGACCGCATGATGCCGATGCGGTCGGCGACCTCGACCGCGTTGAACAGGTCATGCGTGGCCATCAGGATGCCCAGGCCATCGGCCGCCGCACGGCGCAGCTGCGTCGAGAAGTCGTGCGTGGCGGCCGGATCCAGGCCCGAGGTCGGCTCGTCCAGCAACATGGCCACGGCGCCCTTGGCGTAGGCGATGGCCAGGCCCACCTTCTGGCGCATCCCTTTGGAGTAGCGCTCGACCCGCTGGCCGTGGGCGCCGCACTGCAGACCCGCCTGCTCGAGCCGGGCGGCGGCCTCGACCGCGGACAGTCGCAAACCCGCCAGCGCACTGAAATAACGCAGGTTCTCGATGCCGCTAAGGTAGGGGTACAGGGCCACGTTCTCGGGCAGATAAGAGACCAGGCGCCGCGCCGCGTCGGGATCTTTGTCGACCCGCGTGCCGCCCACATGCACCTCGCCCGCGGACGGCGGGACAAAACCCAGAAACACGCTGAGCGTCGTGGTCTTGCCCGCCCCGTTGCCGCCCAGCAGGGCATAGATGCACCCCGCGGGCACGGTCAGGCACAGGCCATCGATCGCACGCCTGGCCGCGAAGTCCACGGTCAGATCGTGCGCTTGCAGCGCAGGGGCGCTCATGGCGATCTCCCGCGCGTCAGAAGAAGTAGCGCACGTTCACGCCGACGAGATTCTTGGGCTGCGGCGAGATCCAGAGCCCGGCGTTGGTCGCATAGGCCGCCTCGCTGGCGTAACGGTGCGGCTGCAGAATCCAATACGCCGACATCTGGTAGCGCTGGTAGTCGTAGGTCACGCGGAAGTCGTAGCGGGTGTAGGTCGGCATCGACTTTTCCGCCAGGGGCGAACCGCTGTAGTACGGGATGCCGCGCGTGAGATAAGCGTCGGCGTTGAGCGTGAGGTGCCCCTGGGCAAGCGGCATGCCGTACTCCACGCCCGCCTTGATGATGTCCTTGGGCACGGACAGACGCGCGCCGGTGCCGGGGAGGGGGTTCTTGATCTCGGCTTCCAGGATGCGTCCATAGCTGGCATACACACTGAAGCCGCGCGTGGCACGCCAGCGCGCTTCCAGTTCGAAACCCTTGCGTGTCGTCTCGCCCACCGACGAATACGTGTCGGGCGCGGTCAGCACGATCTCGTCTTCGTTTTCCGTGTAGTAGACGGCGCCGGCCACGGCCAGATTCTCGGAGGGCGACGCGGTGAAGCCCAGGTCATAGGACCGCACCTTGGACGGCGCGATCGACGTATTGGCGGCGCCGCCGCGCGCGCCGAGCGGGCCCAGCGTGCCGCTGGGGCTGATCTGCTGCGCCGCCGGCGAACGAAAGCCCTCGGCCACGTTCGCATAGAGGTCGAGCGTGGGCAGGGCGCTCCAGACCACGCCGAGCTTGGGCGTCGCCACGGAATCGCGATACTTGGTGGAAGCGTCGGGCAGCTTGCGGTTCTCGATGTCGTAGTCGAACGCGTCGTAACGCAAGCCCGCCAGCAGCTTCAGATTCTCGGTGGGCTTGTACTGCCCCTGCGCGAACACGCCGTAGGTCACCAGATCCATGTTCAGGTTGACCAGATAATTGTCGGTGGGATCGCCGTTGACATAGCGCTGGCGGATGCCATCGCCCTTGTCGCGCCGAAAATCGGCGCCCACGAACAACGCGCCCCGGTCGCCGAACACAAAGTTGTTCGCGACGCGGCCGCCCGCGAAATAGCGGTCGTCGCTGCCCACGTTATGCTGATCCACAGCGGCGGCAATGCCACGCTCGCGCTCGAGCTTCTGCGCATAGACGGTGGTGTAGAACCCCGCCTCGCTGTTGAGCGGACGGCGGTTGAACACCAGACCGGTCTGCGTGTTGCGTCCGAAGCCCGGCGTGTCGTACTGCACATCCCGAAAATCCGCCGCGCCCGACTGCAGGCTCGACTGCAGCAGGTATCCCGCCGCATGAAAGCGCGCGTGATAGTGGTTCACGCTCAGGCTGTATCGGCCGCCGTCATAGGGCGTGGACAGCTTCCAGAAGAAATTCTGCCGTTCGGTGTCGGCCTCGTCACGGTAACTATCGGCGCGATACACATCGGCCACGAACAAGGATTGGATGTCTTTGTATTCGCCCGAATGGACCAGCGAGGCGCGTCGTCCGCCGTAGCTCTCCACCGTCAGCCCGATGCTCGAAGGTACCTGGCCCCACGGCGAGCTGATGTCCACGGCGCCGGCGCGATGCTGATCGCCATATAAGGCGGACACCGGGCCTTTGATCACCGCGACGTTGCCGATCATGTCCGGCGTGAGCCACTCCAGAAAGGCCGGCCCGTGTCCCGCGCCCGCCTCGCTCGAAGGCAGGTTCTGCGGGACGCCGTCGACGTAAACCGCCGTGTCGGCGCCGTGCGTGCCCTGGGTGGCAAAGCCGCGCATCCGGAAGCCGTTGCCGGTATCGCCCTGATCGATGTTGTTGGCCACTACACCGGGCACGCGCCGAAAGATGTTCGAGATATCCCGGCCCACGTTGATCGTCTGCAACTCGGCCGGGGTGATCACGGTCATGGCGGCCGGCAGGCCGGTGCTGTCCAGCGTGACCCGATCCCGCTCGCCCAGCAACTCCCGCGCAACGTCCTGCCCGCTGACCTCGATCGGCGCCAGCGTGGCGGTGGAGGAGGAGGGCGCCGCGCGCTTCTCCTCGGCCCAGGCTTCGCCGGCCGTCAGGCCGGTGGCCATGGAGAGGACGACAAAAGCGGTGCGCAAAGCAGGGTTGTCGCCAGGAATGCTGCAGGAAGGTCGCGTGGACATAGGGTCGGAGTGGAGTTCGATCGGGGATGAGCGCGGGATGAAACCGCGTGAGTGCGACCGGGGCCTAGGCAGCCTCGGCGCAAAATTAGAACGTTATATTATTCTATTTCGTGGCGGTGCGGAGGTGGGCGGTGGTCTGTCCGAGGTTTGGGTGAGGGCGCGTGTATGCCTGGCGCGGAGCTCGGTCGAGAGAGGGCAAGCGGATGGGACGGCCCCGGCGTGGCCTCGCGGCGCGATCAACGCCGGCGAGCACGCTAGCGCCCACCGGCGACAAGGGCTGGCCTTTGTGGCCCCCGAACGCGTCGGTGTTACAGCAGCCGGGCAGTCGGTGTTTTGCCGTGACGGCCAAGGCTATGACGTCACCGAGCGAAGGAAGGCCTGCCTGCTAGATAAAGTGGATCAACTTCTGACGCTAGGCATGGCCGCTTAGAACTTTATGCGGTTGCGGGCGTTGGCATAATTGCGTGTGCCGTGCGCAAACCAAGAACGACGAAAGTCAAAACGGGTCTGTGCGGCGGTAATTGCTACGTATCGCACAAAAACAATAGAAATAATCTCGCTGTTATTGTGTGTCTTTGGTTTTTCAACATACTGCTAATCAGCGACACCGCGTCATTTTCCCGCCCGTAGCTTCACGGCCTTCTTCACGCTTGATGACAACACTCCACGCTTTAATGCCTACTGTAAGATGAACCCCATCTCGCCGGCATGATGGCATGCATCTCAGGACAGTAATGGCCTTTAAGCTGCGTCAAATGGAAGTTTTCCGCGCCGTCATGCTCACAGGGAGTGTGAGCGGTGCCGCGCGCATGCTATATGTTTCGCAGCCAGCAGTGAGTAAGCTATTGGCTCATACCGAGACTAGTTTGGGGATCAAGCTTTTCAATCGTATTGGCGGGAAACTACAAGCGACAGCCGATGCGCACTTGCTGTATGAGCAAGTGCAAACAGTTTATTCGGCGGCTCAAAAAGTGGATCGCTTTGTCGAGAATTTGGCTGTAGCGCATGCCTCTGAGATAAGCATCGGCAGCAGCCCAAGCCTCGGCTTGTCATTGATGCCCAAGATCATCGACCGTTACCTGCAACGGGACCCCGGAGTCCGAGTCCACTTCAACACAACCATGGTCCAAGACGTTCCGTTGGAAATTTTGAGCGGAACCTTGGATGCCGCAGTCACGGTTCTACCCGTTGAGAACGCAGGGCTAACCGTTGAGCGTTTATTCTCGGGCAGAATGGTCTGTGCTATGCGATTGCAACATCCATTAGCGGCAAGACCCGCTATTCGACTCCGCGACCTGACCGCGCACAAAACCATTTGTTATTCACTCAGCATTCCATTTGAACGACTCATACGCGAAACAATGGAAGCGCATGGTTTTGACATAAAACCGGCGATTGATGTGCCGCGCGCCGAGTTGGCCTGCGCCATGGCCCAGCGAGGCCTCGGCGTTGCGATAGTTGACGAATTTTCCGTCGCGGACAAGCTCTGGAGCGAGATAGTCGTACGCCCCATCGTTGAAGAAATAAGTTTCGACGTCTACTTGATCACGCCGCGATTTCAATCCATTAGCCCCTCACTGAACATCTTCGTCGAAGTACTCCGTGAATGGGCGAAAGACCTCCCGCAAATTTCTTCATAGCAAGGCAGACTTCGCTACCGAATGGCCTATGAGCAAAGGTTATAGGTCACGATAATCCGATATACGACAGTTGTGGTTGTGCTTGCTAGCATCCTCACATCAACGAGCCCATCGGAATTATCGCGCAGCGGCATGAGGTCGACATGCGCAATCGCTATATTTTCTTGATCGAAAATATCCGTCGCACTAATTAATGCTTTCCCGGGCGATTTTCATCGACGCGGGGGAGGGCCCGCGACCCCATTGCGCCTATCGAAAATCACCAGAGATCAGACGGAGATAGCATATGAGTTTTAGCTACGGTTTTGCTGGCGAATCAAATGGTAGACCGGTACGAGTCGGGTTGATCGGAGCAGGTAAATTCGGATCGATGTTTCTCGCGCAAGTTCCGACAAGTAAAGGTTTGACGGTTACGGTGATCGCTGACCTGGACGAGCATCGTGCACGTAATGCCTGCCTGAACGTAGGCTGGACCGAAACGATGGCAGACAGGGTGCGCTTTACCGCGAATGCTCTATCACTTATCGAGGATCCCGACGTCGACGTAGTGATCGAAGCCACAGGTCACCCGTCAGCCGGCATACGACATGCTCGCGCAGCTATCGCTTCACGCAAGCACATTGTGATGGTGAATGTAGAGGCGGATGTTCTCGCTGGCCCACTGCTGGCCCGACAGGCGCGTGAAGCGGGTGTTGTTTACACGCTGGCATATGGCGATCAGCCAGCGTTGATTTGCGAAATGGTCGAGTGGGCGCGGGCATGTGGATTCGAAGTGCTCGCGGCAGGAAAAGGCACACGCTATCTACCTTATTTTCATCAATCAACTCCTGAGACGGTTTGGCAGTATCGAGGAGTTAGCCCGGATGATGCCAAGAAAGGTGGAATGAACGCGCAGATGTTCAATTCATTCATTGATGGAACAAAATCGGGCATCGAGATGGCCGCAGTCGCAAATGCGACTGGCCTTGCACCTGCGCCCGATGGGCTTGGTTTCGTACCTACATCAGCTGAAGAGCTTGCCAATCGAATCAACCCAAGTACGTTGCATCATCGCGGACAAGTCGAAGTCGTCTCAAGCGTCGAGCGCGATGGTTCTGTGATTCCTGGCAATCTACGCTGGGGCGTCTATGTTGTTTTCGCAGGCGGCAACGACTACACGAGGCGATGCTTTAAAGAGTATGGCGTCAAGACTGACCCCACAGGGGATGTGGCGGCACTTTATCGACCATTCCACCTCATTGGGCTGGAGTTGAACGTATCCATCTTCTCGGCCGCGTTACGCGGGCAAGCGACCGGCGCACCCACTGGATTTGTCGCTGATGTAGTGGCCACCGCCAAGCGCGATATTTCGCCGGGGGAGATTCTTGACGGTGAAGGAGGCTATCTCGTGTGGGGAAAGCTCATGCCTGCTCGCGACAGTCTGCTCAAAGGCGGGCTACCTATCGGTCTGGCGTCGAATGTTCGCGTTAAACGAAAGGTCTCGGAAGGGCAAACGCTCACATGGGAGGACGTTGAAATGAACGCTGACGACGAAGCCTTTCGCTTCAGAAAACAGATGGAGCGTGAATTCTCAGCGGAGAGCACAGCATGATTCTCGAGATCGCGGATATCAGTATCAAACCGGAGATGCAACGACAATTCGAGCAAGGGGTCGCCCAAGCCTTGCCAATATTTCGTAGCGCAAAGGGATTCGTTGACCTCGAACTTAGGCGCGGAATTGAAGACCCTTTTCGTTATCACCTGATGGTTAACTGGAATAGCGTCGCGGACCATGTCGAACATTTCCAAGCCTCAGAAGGGTTTCGGGAGTGGCGTAAGCTGGTAGGAGCATGTTTCTCCAAGCCACCTTTGGTCGATCACAGCGAGCGATTATTGAGTACGGCAATCTCCGATTCTTCGGAATCAAGATGAATATGCTGACACTTAAAACTTCATAAACGGCGGCGCGTAGTTCTGCCATCCGCAGTACTCGATGTCAGTTCGCAGCAGCTACAAGGGGAGACATCCATGAAACGCACACTGCAATATTCAAATTTAATAGCTGCAGTAACCGCTCTGTGTGCCATGAGCAGCACATCAATCGCGCACTCTGCACAGAGCTACCCGAGCCAACCGATCCGAGTCATAGTTCCTTTCGCTCCAGGAGGCTCGACCGACATTGTCGCGCGCATAGTGACGCAGCGAATGGCCAAAGAGTTAGGTCAGCCGTTGATTATCGAAAATCGAGCCGGGGCTGGCGGGGCAATCGGTGCCGCCGAAGCTGCCAAAGCCGCTCCAGACGGTTACACCCTATCTATCGCGACCGTCTCTACGATGGCCGTCAATTCAGCTTGTCGCCCCAAGGACTTACCGTATAACCCTATCGCAGACTTTGCGCCAGTGACGAACTTCGTGAATGTTCCTTTCGTCATTGAGGTTAATAATGGATTTCCGGCGCAGAACTTCGAGGAATTTCTGAAGGAACTCAAGCACAAGCCCAATCACTACTCCTACGGAAGTTCGGGTACATGTTCAGTGCTTCATTTATTCGGCGAGTCGTTTAAATCAGCTACCGACGTTGATATCATGCACGTTCCGTACAAAGGAGCTGCCCCAGCGGTCCAGGACACTGTCGCAGGCCAGATCCAGATTATGTTTGACAATCTGCCGGCTTCGATGAGCCAGATTCAGGCCGGAAACCTTCGTCCCATCGCTGTAGCTTGGCCAAATAGATGGCCGACGTTGCCCGATGTCCCAACGCTCGCGGAGGCGGGTTACTCCGAACTTAATCGCCTGGGCTGGTATGGACTGCTTGCCCCTAAGAATACGCCAACCGATGTCATCGATCGTTTGCGTAATGCCGCGGTAATAGCGCTGAAGGATGCGTCGGTCGTTGAGGTTCTCTCAAGTCAAGGAGCAGCCCCTTCGGGTAACACGCCGCAGGAGTTCGCCGTCGAAATCAAGAACCAGTACGACTGGGCACGTGACGTTGTACATCGCAGCAACATCAAACTGCAAAGATAAACGCTTGTCGGCCCCGAGGCTAAGAGCCTGTTGAAATACCGATCTATCGACAGGATGCACATCATCAGCGAAGACAACGCGTCCTGAATCAAAGAGAGGCGATAGAGGAATGGCGGGGCGACCATCGCAGCGACCCGTTGTTCAGGTTCGGCTCATTGAGCATGATGCGACGACTGAGCTTTTTACGAGACGGCCGGGATGGATCCGAAGTTCGCTTTATACGTGAACTCCAACTTGCTCAGCCTTGGCGCAGCGATAGTTGAGCTGTTGGTACAGCTTTTTGTCCACCGGCTATGGGCGTGGGATGGCGGGTTTCCGCCGGCGAAATGCATCCGTGGAGAGGTACCGGAAACCTCCACCCGTCTCTCTATCCATAACACGCATAATGTATATTATGTAAAGTAGCGGATAGAGGCAAACCGTGGAACTTCCGGGCTGGCCCTGTCACTCAGACCGGGTCAGGATCTTCACCGGAACGCTTCATGGCAATCGACTCCCTTCCCGGCGGCATGTCTTCGATTTACCTCGACGCGGCGAAAGCCATCGGGCCCGCTTCTCAGCTCCTGCCTGCGGCCATCCTGCTCGATCGTTATGAGCGTCTTCGTGGCCAAGTGATGGAGCAAGCCAGCCTGGTCAGCGGGCTGAACACCGAATTGCGCGGCCTCGAGCACCAGAAAGCGTTGCTGATGGAACAAGGCCTGCCCGCCGCGGAACTCGACCAGCGGCTCACCGAGCTCTACAGCCAGGGCGCCGAAATCGCCTCACGCGTGAGCGTCGAGATGGCGCGACTCCAGAACATGAGCCAGATGATGTCGCAGGCGTCGGACGAACTGGTACGTGGCATCAAGACGAGTTTCTTCGACCCAGAGGGCACGATTCGCAACCTGCGTTGACGATCGTTCCGGGGCGCGCCGCAGCTCCTGCCTCGTGTGTACGGCACAGTGTTGGCGTTCCGCGGCTTCCGCCTTGCGCCCACGGTTCAGCATCGGCGTTGCGCAGCTTCTACCTTGTGTGCACAGCTCGGCATGGGCGCCCCGAAGCTTCCGCCTCGTGTGCCCGCCTCAACACCCCGATATCCGTCTGAAATCCCGCCTCCGCGCCTTGACGCCAGTCTGCAAATTCTAGTTGACGGCAATATCCGCAAACTAAAGAATAAAAAGACGCGACGCTCGTCGCTTTGCTGGTGCCCAGCAACCCGATTGTTGGCAGTACGAACGCAAGGAACGAGGTCCGCCGCATGTTCATGCCGTCGTTGTATCGATCTCCCCGCCGGTGCCTGTCCGCCGGCGCGCTGCGCCGCCCTCCCCGCGCGGATTCTCTGCCGCCGTGGCGCACCGGCCCGTTCCTCCCGCCTCCCCATTTCCCAAGCGGCACCGCGCCCGCCTGATGATTGATCCTGGCCGCGTGTAAGCCAGGCGAGTTCGACATCGTGTGGGCCACCACGCACGCCAGCGTCGCCGCGCCCTCTCTGGTCTTGTTCACTGGAGCGTCACATGCACTTGAATCGCCGTGCAATGCTTGCTTTGATGGCCGCCGCCGGCACGCTGGCCTGGGGTCGCGTCGGGGCGTCGACGACGCCGCCCAGCGACGAGGTCATCGAGCAGGCGTATCTCTACCTGCTTGGCCGCATGCTGGTGATCCGGCAGGAGCACATGGACCGCGCCGCGCCGAAGTTCGCCTATAACGAGATCGCCTACAACCCGCTGGGGTCGGCGGATTTCGTGAATCCGAATTTCGATGTCGCCTATCTCGAAGCGTGGATCGCGGTCGACGACCGGACGCCGGCGATTCTGACCGTGCCGCAGGTGGCCGAGCGCTATTACACGGCCCAGATTCTCGACGAATGGGGCGAAGTCATCGCCAATATCAATGAGCGCACGTTTGCCTCCCAGCCCTTTGGGACCTACGCGCTGGTCGCGCCGGGATGGCGGGGTGACATCCCTCCGGGCGCCGCGCGCATCGAACTGCATTCGTCCAAGGCCAAGCTGCTCGGCCGCGTCGAGCTCAAGGGCGATCCGCTCGGCGCGGTATCGCTGCAGCGCGGCTTCGAGCTCCGCTCACTGGGCACGCCGCTGATTCAACCGCCCGTGGCCGTGCCGGCCTTCGACAACAAAACGCTGCTGGGGGCCGAGATCTTCGACGATGTCGATGCACGGCTCGGCAGCGCGTTCGATGTGTCGCCCGTGGCGGCCCAGATGCAACAGCAGGTGCGTGCCGTTGCCCGACATGTGGCGTCGTCGCCCGAGGCAAGAGAGGCCGTCGGCAAGCTGCTGCGCGAGCGGGTCGTGCCGCAATTCATCGAATACGCCTTCACCAAGAGCGCGCCCTATCGCAACCACTGGGTGGGCGGCAGCCCCACCGGCAATTACGGCGCCAATTACCGGCTGCGCACGGTGGTGAATTACGCGGGGATCTGGGCGAATACTCGCGACGAGGTCATTTATTTTGTGGCCACGCGGGATGCCAACGAAGAAACGCTGAACGGCGCGAACAGCTACGTGATGCATTTTCCGGCCGACAAGCTGCCGCAGACCGCGGTGAATGCGTATTGGTCGGTGATTCTGGTCGGCGTGCCGGACTATCGCGTCGTGCCTAACGATCTGAAGCGCTACAACTTCAATACCCATTCCGATCTCAAGCTCGAGCCCGACGGCTCCTTGAAAATCGCGATCGGCCCCACGGCGCCGGCCGGCGTGCCGGAATCGAACTGGTTGCCGGCCCCGGCCGGAAAGCCGTTTTCGCTCACCTTCCGCACCTATGTTCCGAAGGACAACGTGAAACAGGGTGACTGGGCCCCTCCTCCCGTGACACGTCTCTGACGTGCCGTCGCCGCGCCGCGGGGCCTGACATGTTTGCTGCCCACGATCGATGGCGCCGTCATCCGCTGAAGAAGCTCTGCCTGCGTATTTCCGGCATCGACCCGCCGGCTCCCCTCCACCGCAAGCCTCTGCTCGACGAGGTGTGCTCATGATCGTTCGCTCTGCCCTGCTCGCCCTCACCTGCATCGCCAGCGTCCAGGCGCAAACCCCCTCTCCGTATCGCTTTGAACGCGGATACCCGACGCCCGCGACCTCGCAGCAGGTGCGCGCCGACCAGCTCATGCAGCGCGCCCTGATCGCCTATCGCTATTGGTATCCCACCGTGTCGATGGAAGGCATCTTCAACGGCAATCGGAGCGCAGGCATCGCCGAGGGCCGGCAATGGGGTATCGCGGCGACCGGGCCGCGGCAGGTGGGCTTCACGCTCAACTCCGACACGCCGTACGGCTCGGCGGTGCTGGACCTGTCGAAGGGGCCGGTGGTGATCGAGCTGCCTCCCGGTCCGCTGATCGGTCTGGTCAACGACCACAACCAGGGATGGGTGCAGGACCTGGGGCTACCCGGGCCCGATGCCGGCAAGGGCGGCAAGCACATCGTGCTGCCGCCCGGCTATGCCGGACCCGCGCCGGCGGGCCATCACGCCGGCCGCTCTCCCACCATCAACAACCTGCTTGCCGTGCGCGCCATGCCGGTCAACGGCGACGTGCCTGGCGCGCTCGACGCGCTGCGCGCGATCAAAATCTATTCGCTCGGCCCCGACGGCACCCCTGGCCCCGCGCTGGCGGCGGTCGACACGACGCAAATGAAGATGGACAGCTCCTCCCTCAAATGGGAAGACAACTTTCAGTTCTGGGAGGTGCTCGACCGCGTGATCCAGCAGGAGCCGATCAACCCCGCGGCCAGCGCCATGTATGGGCTGCTCGCGGAGATCGGCATCGAAAAAGGCAAACCCTTCAAGCCCGACCTGAAGCTGCGCGAGACGCTCACCCAGGCTGCCCGGATCGGCCGCGACCAGATGCTGGTGGCGGCGTTCGACAGCGACCGGCCCGATCGGCGCGCCTGGCCCGACCGGCAGTGGGAATGGGCGGGCCTCGTGCCGGGCAGCGCCCAATTCGAGACCTCGTATGGCGTCGACCTGGACGCGCGAGAGCGGTGGTTCGCGCAGGCGATCGTCACCTCGCCCGCCATGTTCCGCCGTGACCCCGGGGCCGGCTCGCTGTATTGGCTGGGCGCGCGCGATGATCAGGGCGCGTTTCTTGATGGCGGCCAGCGCTACACCCTCACGGTGCCGCAGCCCGTATCGGGCAAGCTATTCTGGTCCGTCACGGTGTACGACAGCCAGACGCGCTCTCAGGTCCAGACGCCGCAGGACAAGGCGGCCTTGCGGTCGCTGTTCGAGTTGAAGGACGTGGACACGTCGCGGCCGCTCACGCTGTATTTCGGGCCGAAGGCGCCGGAGGGCCAGGAGAACCGCTGGATCCAGACCAACCCCGGGCAGGGTTGGTTCGCCTATATCCGCATCTACGGCCCGGAGGCGGCGGCGTTCGACAAGAGCTGGAAGCCCGGCGATTTCGTGCGGGCGCGTTGACCCGGGGCGTCACGCCCAGGGGGTGGAATGTCCTGGAAGTCCACATCCCGCCCTCCGGCCGTATCTGCTGACGGCGGCGGCACGCCGTAACCATTCCGTTTCTGCATGGCTCGGTTCGAAACCCGCATGACCGAGCCCGCGCGTTCGCTCCTACCATGGGACACGGCAGCCACGAGGCTGCGTTCCCGGGGAAGCGCGCATGAACGAATCCTGCACGGCTCGCCTGAAGGCGGGCACGGTCAACGGCCAGCGGCGCGGCGGCGTCTGCCGCTTCGACGCCATTCCTTATGCCGCGCCGCCGGTCGGCCCGCTGCGCTGGGCGCCGCCCCAGCCGGCCGCATGGCAAGGCACGCTCGATGCGACACGGCCCGGGCCGGTGGCGCCGCAGATGCCTTCGCGGCTGCGGGGGGCCATGGGCGACTTCGACGCCGCGCAGTCCGAAGACTGCCTGCACCTGACCGTGTGGACACCCGCGCCCGACGGCGCCCGCCGGCCCGTGGTGGTCTGGTTGCACGGCGGCGCCTGGCAAAGCGGTGGCGGTGCCCTGCCCTGGTACGACGGGGCGCCGCTGGTTACCGCGGGCGATGTGGTGGTGGTCGGTGTGAACTACCGGCTGGCCGCGCTCGGCTGGCTGTGCCTGCCGGGCCAGACCGCCAACGTGGGCCTGCTCGACCAGGAGGCCGCGCTCGACTGGGTGATCGCCAACATCGACGCATTCGGCGGTGATCCCGCGCGCATCACCGTGATGGGTCAATCGGCCGGGGCCTCGTCCATCTGCGCGATGCTGACCCGCGCGCCGCGATTCGATCGCGCCATTCTTCAGAGCGCCGCGCTGGGCCGCGGCTTTCGCGGTGCCGACCAGGCCGAAGCCATCGCGCACGCCATCATGCGCGCCTGCGGCGTCTCTCACCTCGACGCCCTGCGCGACGTGCCGGTGGCCGCGTTGTTGCACGCGCAACAGGACGCCGGCGTCCTCGCCGCCCTCGATGCCGAGGGCGCGCACCGCTCGCTGTTCGGGCCGGTGGCCGACGGTGCGGTCCTGCCGCAAGACATGCACGCCGCGCTGGACGCGGCCGCGGGGCTGGCCGACGTGCTGGTGAGCTACACGCGCGACGAGATGGCGGCCTTTCCCGGCATGGGTCGCGACGGCCCCGGCCAGGCGCTGGGCGAGTCGATCTTCGGGGCTCCCGCGCGAGCCTGGGCGGCCAACGCGGCGCGCCTGGGCCGCCAAGCCTGGCTGGCGCGCTTCGACGTGGCGCCCACCGAGCGCTTCGGCGCCTGCCACTGCATCGATCTGCCGTTCGTGTTCGGCACCCTGCCCGCCTACACGGGCGCGCCCATGCTGGCGGGCCTGGACCCACACGAGGCGCGTGCGCTGGCGGATCGAACGCAGCGCGCCTGGCTGGCCTTCATTCGCGGCGAGGCCCCCGACTGGCCCGCCGCGCCGCACCAGCAGCTGCTCGCGGCGCACTGACTTCACCTCAAACAACTCATAAGGGGAACATCATGATCAAACGGGCGATTCGCGCGGCCTTGGGCGCCGTGTTGCTGGCCGCCGCCGTGCCTGCGCTGGCGGCCTTTCCGGACAGACCGGTGCACATCATCGTGTCGAACCCGCCGGGCGGGCCGGTGGATGTGATGCTGCGCGTGCTCGCGGCCAAGCTGAGCCAGCAATGGAATCAGCCGGTGGTGGTCGAAAACCGGCCCGGCGCGTCGGGCATCATCAGCACCGGCGCCCTGCTCAAGGCGCCGGCCGACGGCTATACCCTCGGCATGGTGGTGGCCTCGACCGTGACCATCGTGCCGTTCGCGGTCGACAAGCTTCCCTTCGACCCACAGAAAGACCTGCAGCCGATCGCGCTGGTCGCCCGCACGCCGTTTCTGTTCATCGTGGCCGCGGACAGCCCGCTGCGCACCTGGCAGGACTTCGTGGCCGCCAGCAAGCAGCGCAACCTCACCATGGGCTCGTTCTCGATCGGCACGGCGTTTCATCTGGTCTGGGAGCAGACGGCACAACGCGCGGGCATCAAGGCTCTGTATGTGCCCTCCTCTTCGTCCGGCAAGACGCAGACCGATCTCGTGGGCGGGCAGCTCGACGTGGCGCTCGATGCATTCTCGAGCGCCAAGGGGCTGATCGACGGCGGCAAGGTGCGCGCCCTTGCAATCACCAGCCCGCAGCGCTTCGGCGGTCTGCCGGGCACGCCCACGCTGGCGGAATCCGGCCTGCCCGGCTACGCGCCGCAGCCCTGGATCGGCCTGATGGCACCCACGGGCGTGCCGCCCGAACGCGCGCGGCTGATCCAGCAGGCGGTTGCGCAGGCGCTTGCGGATCCCGCCATGAAGACCCAGATGGAGACGCTCGGGATGATCCCCATCGGCGGGACCGCCGAAGACCTGGCACAAACGATCACGACCGACCGCGCCGAGATGGAGCCGCTCATCAAGGCGCTGGGCATCCGCCTGCAATAGCGGCTGCGGGTTTTCGCGCCGTTGCCCGCGGCGGGCGGGCCGGGAATAATCGACGGTCAACTTCTCCGATGCCCATGACGCCGTTCAAAGGAAAACTCCGCACCCGCCACCTCGAGATCGTGCTCACGGTGGGCGACCTCGGCAATCTGTCCAAGGCCGCGGCGCAGCTGAACTGCACGCAGTCGTCGCTGTCTCGCGCCGTGGCCGAAATCGAGGATCTGGTGGGTGCGCGCCTGTTCGAACGCACGGTCAAGGGCACCACGTGCACGCCGCTCGGCCTGGCCATGTGCCGGCACGCGCGCCAGCTGCTCAGCGGCTACCGCAAGGCCGAGGTCGACCTGGCCGCGCTCGTGCGCGGCGAGGCCGGCAGCCTCACGGTCGGGTGCTTCACGCTGTTCTCGGGCTGGCCGGTGGCCGAGGCGGCGCTGCGCTTTCGCGAAAACCACCCGCGCATCGTGCTGTCGGTCGAGGTGGGCACGCACGAACGGTTGATCGAAGACCTGGACGCCGGGTCGCTCGACATCCTCATCAGCCGCTTCGCCTCCACCGTGAACCCCCAGATCTACCGCTCGGTCACGCTGATGCAGGATGCCGTGGTGCTGACCTGCGCGCCTTCTCATCCGCTCGTGGGCCAGCCGGACGCCACGCTCTCCGACTATCTCGCGCATCCCTGGATTGCCGCACTGCCCAGCAGCCGCATCCGCGGCGAGCTGGAGTTCGCGCTGCGCCGCCTCGGGCTGCCGATCCCGCGCATGGTCGGGGCGTTGTCGCTGGAGTTCGGCCGCGAGATGATGCGGGCGGGCCAGGATCTCTGGCTGCTGCCGGGCAGCGTGGCGCGCGTGTGGCAGGCGCGCGGCGAGCTGCATGTGCTGCCGGTCTTGCCGCCGGTCAAGCCCTCTCCCCTCGCCGCCATCTGGCGCCGCGACCGCCCGAGCAATCGGCAGATGCGCGCGTTCGCCACGCAGATCGCGCGCGTGATCCAGCGTTCGCCGCAGGCCCAGGGCGGAGCCGGCGCGTAGGCCACTGAGTCGGGCGCGGGACGCGCGCCCCGTGGGTAAACCCAGCGGGCCTCGGGTCGCAGTTCCGGTGCAATTCTGCGCCACCAGAGGCGCAAAATTGCGCGCCGTGCGCTTCGTACGCTTGATAGCCTGTCGTTTCTCAAATCCGTCCGCGCAGAACCCTCGCGGCGGCAACATCCCAAGGAACCGACATGGCCAACACCGCCCACCCGATCAGCAAGCAAACCGCCTATTTGAACGTGCCGTGGGAAGACGCCTACGGCTACGCGCAGGCCGTCAGAGTCGGCAACGAAATCTATGTGTCCGGGCAACTCAGCCACGACGATAGCGGCAATCTGGTTGCGCCCGCGGCGCTGGATGGTCGCGGTGCGCCCGAGGATTTTTCTGCCATGGAGGCGCAGATGCGCCAGACCTATGTGAACCTTTCCAAGGTACTCGCACAGTTCGGCGCCACGCTGGATAACGTGGTCGAAGAAACCGTGTATGTCCTGGACGTGGACGCCGCGTTTGCGGCGGCGGGCAAGGTGCGCAAGGAGGCGTACGGCACCCAGCGGCCGCAGTGCGCAAGCAATCTGATTGGCGTGTCGCGTCTGGCGATGCCCGCGCAGCTGATCGAGGTGGCTTGCAAGGCGATTCTCGGCCCGGGCGCCGATGCGTAATCGTCCGCTGGCCGGAATCAGACAGGCGTGGCGGGCGATCGCCCTTCGATCAGCGCCTTCTGTTCGCGCACCGCATCCGCGCAGAACTGCATAAAGGTCTGTACCCGTGGCGATACCCGGATGTCGGGATGGGTGAGCAGCCAGAGCTCGTCATCGAGCTCTGGCACGACGGGCCCCATGCGCATCAAGCCCGGCATGACATCGCCGAGCATGCAGGGAAGAAAACCGATCCCCATTCCCGCTGAGATGGCGCTGGAGATAGCTGCCACCGAATCCGCCCGATAGAGAATGTCGGACGCCGCGACGCGCGCGTCGACGTACGGCACCGCACCCAGGCCTGCCAATCGCCCTGCGTACGACACCCAGAGCTGTTCGTAGAGGCGGTCGCCTGCCGGCGTATTGTGGGGAAAGTCGGCCCGACGGCCGTACGCCGCCCAGGCGATCGTGGCAAGACGGCGTCCCGCCAGGGTATCGAGCGGATTCTTGGTGGCGCGAAGCGCGATATCCGACTCGTCGCGTGCGAGGTTCAAGGCGTCGTTGCCCACATACACCTCGATCCGTATTGCGGTGTGGCGCCTCCTGAACGCCGCGATGATGGGCGTCAGAAAATGGAGCAGAAGCGAGTCGCTGGTGGTGATTCGCAGGTTCCCGATGGGCTCCTGCGTGGCGCGGCCGACGCGCCGAGCCACGCTGACAATGTCCAGCTCGACGCGCTCGCTTAACGCCCGCAGTTCCTGGCCTTCCGCCGTGAGGGTGTAGCCCGACCGCCGCCGCGTGAAAATCGTGACTCCCAGCGCCTGTTCAAGATGCGCGATCCGGCGCGAGAGCGTAGATGCATTCAACCCCAGTCTGTCGGCAGCGGTCGCACGATTACCCGAATCGCTGAGAGCCTTGACGATCCGAAGGTCGTCCCACGACAGGCTGCTCACGTCTGAATCGCCCGCTCGCGATTGGCCTTCCTTGGGTGGCGCGGTGGCACGGGGGGGCTGATGTCGGACGTTCATAGGCGGTTCATCGGTAAAGTGGCAAGACGCCACTGGCTTGCGCATTCTACGCAACCCTGCCCTCTGCGGTGCCGCTGACGTTTGGCAATACAACGAGCAGAGGACCTGCGATACGATCCCGCATCTTGTGCGCTGCTCCGATGCTGATGCCAGCAAGGGGCGCTCGCACGAACCTTCTACAGGATTATTCATGGTCACCCGCCCGGCGCACGGCTCCGCTTTTGCCGATTTCGATATCGACACCTTCTGGGAAGACCACGCTTACTCACGCGAAAACTATGTCGAGCCCGCGCCCGACGACGCTCGGGTGGCAGCCATCGAGGCGGAACTGGGCTATCGGCTGCCGTCCGCCTACATCGAACTCGCCCGCCACCAGAATGGCGGCGTGGTCGCACGCAACTGCTTTCCGATGGACGAGCCCACGAGCTGGGCCGACGATCACGTCGCCATCACCGGCCTCTACGCCATCGGGCGCGACGCATGCTATTCGCTCTGCGGCGAACTGGGCTCCCCATTCATGATGCGCGAATGGGGCTACCCGGACATCGGCGTGGTGATCGCCACCTGCCCGAGCGCCGGACACGACGTGATCATGCTCGACTACCGTGATTGCGGCCCGCAGGGCGAACCGCGCGTCGTGCACGTGGATCAGGAAGACGACTATCGGATCACCGTCGTGGCGGCCAATTTCGCCGAGTTCATCCATGGCCTGGTCGGCGAAGAAGCGTTCGACGACAGCGAAGCCGAGCGGGCGCAGGCAATCGACATGACCGAGCAAGGATCGCTCTCGCCGATCGTGATCGCCGCGCTGGCCGCGGCCGGCGAGCGCCTGCCCGACGGAGAGCAGGTGCTGCGCGCGCTG
Organism: Bordetella genomosp. 5; assembly: GCF_002261475.1. GTDB lineage: Bacteria > Pseudomonadota > Gammaproteobacteria > Burkholderiales > Burkholderiaceae_B > Bordetella. The sequence goes on along the minus strand of NZ_NEVN01000006.1, from coordinate 254,916 downwards.
GCGCGCCGCATCGTCGAGGCCAAGGGCCACTTCTCGCTGCACACCGACCCGGACTCCCATCTCATGTACGCCCTGATGTTCTGGTTGTACACGCAACTTGCCACGCCCGCGTCGTTCGAGGCCTTCGTGGCGCGGCCGCGCGGCGCCGAGACCTACGACGAGCCCAGCTTCGAGCTGATGATCGTGTTCAATCTGGTGAAAGAGCCGTTCGGGCTGCGCACCGGCGGCTACGCCCAGGACTTCGTGCGCGACTGGTGGAACGCGCGGGTTGCGGCCGGCGATATCGTGTCCGGCGCGGACGGCTTCCGGATGTCGGCGCAGGCCGAGCGCGCGCTGCTGGACGCGCTGACACCGCTGGCCAACCCGGCCTGAGGCCGACCCCCCAGCCCCTTCCGAATACCCTGTTTTGGAGCCTTTTGCCGATGATGCGCCAACGAGTCCTCGCCCTGCTGGTTTCCCTGGCCCTCCCGGGCACGGTGCTGGCCGGGCCGCGCGAAGACCTCGAAGGCAAGCTGACCGCGGCCGTCGTACAGATCCAGGCGCACTACGTCGATCCCATCGACACCCGCCGGGTGGTGATCGCGGGCCTGCGCGGACTGGCGCCGCTGGCGCAGGCGGCCGGCGCGGCGCGGGCCGCGTCGCTCGACGAGGCGATCCGGGCGCAGGACAAGGCGGCGGGCGTCACGCCGCAGGTGCGCCTGCTGACGGATGAGCTGATGCGGTTTCCGGCGCCGCAGGCGCGTGACGCCGCCGTGCAGACCGCGCTCAACGCCATGCTGAACGGGCTGGATCCGCAAAGCCGGCTCATCGCGCCGGTGGAGTTCAAGCCGCCGCCCGCCTCGGTCGGGCTCGAGCTCAAGATGGAGCAAGGCCGCCTGACGGTGGTGCGCGCGCTGCCGGGCGGGCCCGCCGAGAAAGCCGGCTTGCGCCCCGACGACGTGATCACGAGCGTGGACGGACGACCCACCGCGGGCATGGGTCTGGCGCAGGCCGTCTCGCTGCTGCGCGGCGAGGTCGGCACGCTCACGCAGTTGCGGGTGCAACGCGCCGGCGAGGCCGCGCCGCTCGAGATACAGGCCGAACGGGCGCCGGTGCCCGCGCCCGCCGCGCTCACCTGGGACATCGAGGGCCGCGTGGCGCTGGTGCGCATCACGGCGTTCAATGCCACCACCGGCGCCGACTTCCGCGCCGCGCTCGAGGCGGCCGCCGCACAGGCCGGCGCGCCGGTGCAGGGCCTGGTGCTGGACCTGCGGGGCAACGCGGGCGGGCTGCTCGATGTGGCCGAGCACCTCGGCAGCCTGCTGCTGCCGCCGGGCACGGTGATCGCCACGCTGCGCGGCCGTTCGCCCATGAACGAACGCCGCCTCACGGCGCGCGACGGCGACATCCTGCCCGGCGTGCAGATCAGCGTGCTGGTGGATGGCCGCACCGGCGCGGGCGCCGAACTCGTGGCGGGCGCGCTGCAGGACCATGGACGCGCGCTGCTGATCGGCGCGCGCACCACCGGCGCGGGCACGATCCAGACCGTCCTGCCGCTGCCGCGCGACGAGGGTGGCATGCTGCTCACCACCGCCCGCATGCTGCGTCCCTCCGGCACGCCGATCGATCAGGCGGGCGTGACGCCCGATCTGCTCTACGATGCGCCGACCGGCCTGTTCGCGGTGCGCGAGGATCTGGTCTCCGGCTTCAACAAGCGCATCGAACGCCGCATCCAGGCCGCCGTGGCGCGTGCCGAACCGGGCGCCGACCTGCCGCGCGTGGCGGCCGTGGCGGCGCTGGACAACGGCCGCGTGCGCGCGCTCGGTCGCTGAAAGCCGTGGCGGCGCCCGTCAGCACGGCGCCGTCGCTCGCCGCCCTGCTCGCCACGCCCGGCCACGGCCGCGTGCTGCTGGTCGAGGCCGGTGGCGCGGACGCGCCGCACGCGCCTGCCAGCCGGCGGCTGACCGGAGACGTCCGCCACTGCCCGTCGCCGCCAGCGCGGGCACTTGCACGGTTCAAACACAACTGGGGCGCTGATTTCTGTAAAATTAGCAATCATTCCCATTATCGTTTGAACGGAAGCGCCCTTGCCCCCCGCCGACTTTGCGTCCTCCGACGATTTCGTCAGCCTGTACCGAGAGCATCACGGCTGGCTGGTGCAGATGCTGCGCCGCCGGCTCAGCGGCAACACCGACAATGCCGCGGATCTGGCCCACGACACGTTCGAGCGCGTCATGCGCAGCGAGTCGCGCGCCGCGTTCGCCGAACCGCGCGGCTTCCTCACGACCGTCGCCAAGCGCCTCCTGATCGACCAATCGCGCCACCGCGCCGTCGAGCAGGCCTACCTCGACACGCTCGCCGCCCGCAGCGACGCGGTCGAGCCGAGCCCGGAGACCCAAGCCCTGGTCCTCGAGGCGCTGAACGCGGTGTGCCGCATGCTCGAGCAGTTGCCCACGCGGGCGCGCCGGGTGTTCGTGCTGGCGCAGGTCGAGGGCCTGCCCTACCGTGACATCGCCGAGCAGCTCGACATCTCGGTGGCCGCGGTGCAGCGCGACATCGTCAAGGCCTGGGAGCATTGCTATGCGGTGCTCTACTCATGAGCGCGGCCCGCGCCGAACGGCTGCATGCCGACATTGTTCGCGAGGCCGCCCGCTGGATGATGCGGACCGGCGATGCACCCGACGCGGACACCCTGGCGGCCTGTACCGCCTGGCGCCAGGCCGACGCGCGGCATGAGCTCGCCTGGCAGCGCCTCACCGGCATCGGCCAGGAAGTCGGCGGACTCACCGGCGGGCCGGTTTCCGAGACCACCGCCAGCCAGACCATCCTGCGCTATTGCGAGGGGCGCTCGCGTCGCAGCGCGCTGAAGTGGATGGTCGGGGGCGTCGGTCTCGGCGGCCTGACATGGGCCGGCCTGCGCGAGGGCTGGTGGGACGGCTCGACCGTCCATCGCACCGCCGTGGGCCAGCAACAGACCCTGACGCTGGCCGACGGCACCCTGCTCACGCTCAACACCGACTCGACCGTGGCGCTGCACTACGACGCCCGCCAGCGCCGCGTCGACCTGCGCGCAGGCGAGATCCTGATCGCGACGGCGCCCGATCCGGCCGGCCGCCCGTTCACCGTCGAGACCCCGAACGGCCGGCTCACCCCGCTGGGCACGCGCTTCGTCGTGCGGCAACTGGACGACGACGGCGCGGCGACGCGGATCGGCGTGTTCGAGGGCGCGGTGCGCGTGGAACCCCGCGCCCACACGCAGGCAGCGCGGGTGGTGCACGCCGGAGAACAGCTCGAGTTCGATCGCCGCACGCTTGCCCCCGCGTCGCCCATCGAGGGTGGCACACCGGCCTGGGCCGCCGGCATGCTGGTGGCGAACCGCATGCGGCTCGACCGCTTCCTCACCGAGCTCGGCCGCTATCGACCCGGGCTGGTGCGTTGCGACGACGCGGTCGCGCATCGCGAGGTGACCGGCGCTTTCCGGATCGACGACACCGACAAGGCGCTCGAGGTGGTGGCCGGCGTGCTCGATCTCGAGCTGCGCTATCGCACGCGCTATTGGGTCACGGTCGGACCCCGGCAACCCGCCTAGACCTGGCCTCGAAGCGGGCGAAATTGTAACGGCGGCGAAGATTATCGAATCTGGTTCGTTAGACAGAGAGACAGACAGCGAGGCGCCCGCGGTCTGACCCACTCATTCGTCGAACCCCAGGAACTCCAGTCATGGCCGCTCGCCATTCGCCTTCTTCTCCCGCCGCGTCGTCGGCTCCCGGGATGCGCCCCGCGCGCCTGCACCTCGCCGTCCGGATCGCGCTGGCGGCCATCGTGCCGCTTGCCGCGCCCGCCCCGAGCTGGGCCCAGCCCGCCGCTGCGCAAGGCATTCCCTTCGCGATCGCGCCCGCGCCGCTCGATGAGGCGCTGGGCCAGTTCGGCGTCGCCGCGCAGGTGACCGTGGCCGCGTCGCCCGCCCTCACCCGCGGCGTCATGACCCAGGGCCTGTCGGGCCGCTACACGGCCGAGCAAGGGCTGGCGCGTTTGCTGGCGGGCACCGGATTGCAGGCCGTCGCCAACGCCAACGGCGAGGGCTACCACCTGCGCCGCGTGCCGCAGGACGGCGCCTCGATCCTGGCGCCCGTGACCGTGACGGGCCGCCTGGACACGGCCGCGACCGAAGGCTCGGGCAGCTACACCAGCAATGTCGTCACCATCGGCAAGGGCCAACAGACCCTGAAGGAGATCCCGCAGTCGGTCACGGTGGTGACGCGCCAGCGCATGGACGACCAGAATGCCAACTCGCTCGACGACGTGCTCGCCAACAGCACCGGCATGACGCTGTACAAGAGTCCGATGGGCGGCAACTACGTCTTCTCGCGTGGCTTTCGCGTCGACAGCTATCAGTTCGATGGCGTGAACCGCGCCTTCTACTACCCGCAGGCCAACAGTTTCACGAGCAGCACCGTCATCCTGGATCGCGTGGAGATCATCCGCGGCGCCACCGGCCTGTTGCAGGGCGCGGGTTCGCCCAGTGCCGCGGTCAATCTGGTGCGCAAGCGTCCGCTCGCCGAGAACCAGCTCGAGGTGATGGCCAGCGGCGGATCATGGAACAACTATCGCGCCGACATCGACGCGACCGGTCCGCTCAACGAGTCCGGCTCGCTGCGGGGCCGCGGCGTGGTGAGTTACAACGATCGCGACTATTTCTACGATGCCGCGAAGAGCCGCACCGGCGTGCTGTATGGCGTGCTGAGCTACGACCTGAGTCCGTCCACCACCCTGACGGGTGGCGTGAGCTATGAAGAGCTGCGCTCCACGCCGTTTTTCCACGGCCTTCCGCACTATGTGAACGGCGACGATATCGGCCTGAAGCGGTCGACCTCGCTCTCGCAGGACTGGAACCGCTGGAACGGCAAGCAGACGACCGCTTTCGCGGAACTGGCGCACCGCGTCAACGACGACTGGTCGCTACGCCTCACCGGCACGTCCACCCAGGAATCGAACGATTCGAAGTATGCGTTCACCGAAGGCGCGGTCAACGCGATCACGCGGCTCGGCCCCACGATGTACGCGGGGATCTTCGACTTCTCCACCCACAACAAGGCGCTCAATCTCGATGTGGACGGCGCGTTCGAGGCCCTGGGCCGCAAGCATTCGATCAGCGTGGGCGCCAGCATCAACGAGCTCACGAGCAAGAACGACTTCGCGACCGCCCGCCTGAATCGCGCGGTGAATGTCTGGGATCCGGACCACCACGTGCCCGAGCCCTCCGACGACTGGCTGCGCGAGAACGCCTACCGCGGCGCCGCCACCATCATCAAGATGAAGCAGACCGGCGTGTACGGCGTGGGCCGATTCAGCCTGGCCGACCCGCTGACCCTGGTGGCCGGCGCGCGCGTGAGCTGGTACGAGAACACCGGCCGCTACCGTGACGGCGGCGCGGCGTACACCGACCCGTACAAGGAGAACGGTGTGGTCACGCCCTACGGCGGCCTGATCTATGCGTTCAACCCGCAGTGGTCCGGCTATCTGAGCTTTGCAGAGATCTTCGAACCGCAGAACTCGCTGGATGCCTCGGGTCAGCTGCTCGATCCCATCGTGGGCAAGAACTACGAAGCCGGCATCAAGGGCGAGCTGCTCGACGGCCGGCTCAACACTTCGTTCGCCGTGTTCCGCATCGATCAGAAGAATCGCGCGCAGCAGGACCTCACCAGCACCTGCACGGTAGGCGATATCTGCTATGTGTCGAGCGGCAAGGTACGCAGCCAGGGCTTCGATGCCGAGATCAGCGGCGAGATCGCGCGCGGCTGGCAGCTGTTCGCGGGGTACACGTTCAACACGCTCAAGTTCCTGAACGACACCGAGGTGTCGAGCACCAACTTCGGCCGCACCATGACGCCCAAACACATCTTCCGCCTGTGGTCGGACTACCGGCTGCCGGGAGAATGGTCGGCCTGGACCCTGGGCGGCGGCGTGAACTACCAGACCGGCAGCTACACCGAGACGCGATCGGTGCGCGTCTCGCAGGCTCCCTACGCCGTCTGGAACGCGCGGGTCGGCTACCAGATCAACAAGAACTGGTCGGCCGCGCTGAACGTGAACAACCTGTTCGACAAGACCTACTACCAGACCATCGGCGCACCCGGCTGGGGCAGCTTCTACGGCGAGCCGCGCAGTGCCACCTTGACGGTGCGCGGCACCTTCTGACGCAAGGCCCGCGGTGTGCGCGCAGGCATGCGCTAGCGCGGCGGATCGAACGTGACCGTGACCGGGCCCTTGCGGTCCGTCTGCACCGACGGCGGCCAGTACGAGGGCTGCGCGTGCCGCACGCGCAGCTCGGTGTTAGAGACCCAATCGAGCTGCAGCTGCTCGACGGGCCGGGGGCTCAGGAACATGAAAAGCACCGGCGGCATCGCCGAATAGCACTGCTCGTCCGCATCAGAACGCGTGACGATCACTTCGAAGCGGGTTTCAGGCGTGAGCGACCCGCGCACCTGACACTCGCGGATCTGCGCGTGATACTGCCCGTCGGGCGACGGCACCAGCTTGACCTGCTTGTTGGTATTCAGGCAACCCGCGAGCAGCAGGCAGGGCAACAATCCAATCAGAAGTTTCTTCATCGTTGAGCGAGTGATGTCGTCGGTGTGAAACAGGCGCGCGCCCTGCGGCGCGCGTCAATGGCTGTTGACCCAGTCCTGAGTGTCCTGCACGAACCAGGGCAGATTGAGCTTTTCGCCTTCGCCGGACTCGATGGTCAGGCGTTGGCCCGAGCTATCGGGCGAACGCTGTTGCGCCGAAGGCGACGGGCTGCGGTAATCCACGCTCGACGAGCGCGTGCGCTGATCCGCGCAGGCCGTGATCGACGCGCAGGCGATGGCGGCTAGCAGGAGCCGCGGGGCTGAATGAAGGTTCTTCATGGTGTGGATGATCCGGGGCGGCACACGGGCATTGGGCCCGACGATCGGCGCCCTCAGCCCTCACCATACTCGCAATGCGGTATCTGCGTCAGCGCCGCCTGGCGCTGCCCGGTCGGCACTGGCCCATCGGTCCTGCCCCATCCGCCCGCGACCGACACCGGCGCGGGCAGACGGCGTCCTCAGAAGCTCGGCTTGCGGCTGCGGGTTTGATCCATATACGCGATCCGCGCGTGCATCCACGCGGGATCGTTGAGCTGGATGCTCACGCCGCTGTACTTGAGGACCGCCTGGTTCTGGTCGGGCGAGCAGCCCATGCCGGGATTCGTGCTGGCCTTCAGGCACCACTCGAGATTCAGGTCATTGGGGTAATTCGACTGGCGGCCGTACTTGGCGATCACGGCCTCGGCCATGGCGCTCTTGTTGGCCGGCGTCCAGGGCATCTCGTAGCGGATCTGGGACACCGCCAGCGGGCGCTGCTTGTCCACCGGCACGCGCGGCTCGAAGTGCACCAGCAGTTCGACGCCGTCCTGCTTGAAGCTGAAGTTCATCGGCCGCTTGACGTTGTTCACCGGGTCGAGCGCGGCGTAGCCGATGCGAATGTCTTTCTTCGAGACCTTGAAATGCTGGGCGGCCGCGGCCAGGGCTTCGTCGAAGTCCATGCCGGTCTTGACGCCGGCAACATCGAAGGTTCGTGCATCCACGGAGCGCGGGCCCTGGGCCTGCACGGGCGATGCCGTGGCGAAGACAAGGGCAGAAATCAGGAAAGCGGCTTTCAACTTCAAAATGACATCCTAGGTAAGTAGCGCCCGGGATTATGCGATTGGAGCTGTAAGCCGTCCCCTAAAAAAAGCTACAAAATTTAACCCGCCCTCGCCCGCAGCTCCTCGAACGACACCAGCTCTCCCGCGAGCGCGCTGGCCATGACGGTGGGCGGGCTGGCGAGCCAGACCGAGCCTGGGCCCGAGCGGCCGGGGAAATTTCGGTTGATGGCGCTCACGGTGACCTGGCCCGCGTCGGTGGACGAGCCCGGTCCGCAGTTGGCACAGGCGCCGCACGAGGGTTGCAGGATCCGTGCGCCGATGGCGGCGAAGGTCTTGTCGTAGCCGCGTTCGGCGCAGTAATCGCGGACCGCGGTGGTGCCGTACTGCAGGAAGAGCGACACGCCGGGGGCCAGCGCGAGCCCGCGTGACAGCGCCCAGGCGAGCACCTCGTGGTAGTGGTCGAAGTCTTCGCGCTTGCCCGCCGTGCATGAGCCGCCGTAGGCGATGTCGATGCGGGGCCGCTCGCGCAGCGCGCCCAGCGGCATGCCGTTGCCCGGGTCGCCGGGGGCGGCGACCCACGGTGTGAGCGCCGCGCAGTCGACGTGCAGCGTGGCCGCATACGACGCGCCGGGATCGCTCTGCATCCAGGGCTCGATGTCGAACGCGACGCCGCGGCGCTCGCGCAGGAATTGCTGCGTCTGTGCGTCGGGCGCGACGATGCCGGTAAGCCCGCCCAGCTCGGCGACCATGTTCGTGAGCGTGGCACGCTCGTCGATCGCCAGCGCGGCCACGGCCGGCCCGGCGAACTCGAACACTTTGCCCACGCCGGCGCCCGCGCGGATCTCGGGCAACGCCAGCAGATGCAGCACGATGTCCTTGGCCGTGACGCCCGGCGCCAGCGCGCCATCGAGCTCGATGCGCAGACTGGCGGGCAGCGTGAGGCGCACGGCACCCGTGACGAAGGCGTTGGCCATGTCGGTGGTGCCGACGCCGAACGCGACGCAACCCAGCGCGCCGCTGTGCGGCGTGTGCGAGTCGGTGCCGACCACGACCTGCCCTGGCAGGGCGTAGTGTTCGGCCATCATGGCGTGCGAGATGCCGGCGACGTTGCCCTGCCCCTGCGTCACGGCTTCGGCGTCGGTCAGCGTGCGGTGCTGGCGCAGCCCATAATTCGCCACGAAGTCGCGCTGCGCCTGGCACATGGCGCGCACGTTCGGCACGATGCCGCCGCGCACGTGGTTGGGGCTTTCTTCGACGTAGGAGGTGTGGTCTTCGAACACCACGATCCGCTCGGGGTCGACCAGCGCGAGCGGTCTGCCGAAGCGCGCATGCAGCATGTGCGCGGCCATGCCGGTGTAGTACTCGTGGATGAAGCGCCAATCCGAGCGCAGGAACACGCCCTCCCCTTGTCGCGGATCCGCCGGCGTGACCGGGGTGGGCAGCAGGTGCCGGCGCACGATTTTTTCGAACAGGGTGAGCGGGCCGGTGGGTGCCGTGTCGCGCGCGTCGACGCGCTCGCGCAGATGCGCTTCGCCGAAGGCCAGCAGGCCACCGGCCCGCAAAATGGAGGCCGCCAGCGCATCGCGGCCCGCGACCAGCTCGTCGACCGTCACCGTCTCGCCCCGCTGCAGGCGTTCGGGCAGACTCAGGTCGGTGCTGGTAAATAGCCCGATATTGTCGGCATTCTGCCGGTAGATGCGTTCGAAGCTTTCCGCGATCACCAGCCGCACGCCGGCCAGCTTCTCGGCCATCGGGCTGTGTTCGCGCGACGAGCCCTTGCCGTAGCGCCTGCCCGCCACCACCACATTGATCCCGGATGCCAGCAGATCGCCCGCGCCGATCGGACGCTCGCCGCCGGCCACGAAGCCGGTGTAGGGATAGCGCCCGAGCTTGTCGTCGAAGTGCGTGAGAATGGGCACCGGCGTGATCTCGTCGGTGGACACGTCATCGCGCAGCGGCGCTGTCTCGGCGGCCGACGGCCGGGCGCCGCCCACTTGCGCGCGCACGCAAGCGGCATCGTTGGACAGGAACAGCAGGCGCGCCGGCGCGCCCTTCAGGAAAGACTCAGGCATGGCGAGGGTTCATTCAGGCTTCAGCCCGGCCGCGCTGACCAGGCTCTGGGTTTTTGCGATTTCGTCTTTCAGCAGCGTGGCGGCCTGCGCGCTGTCGCCGCCCAGCGACACGAATCCCTGCGGATCGAGGGTCTTGCGCAGCTGCGCATCGGCCATGGCCTGCTGCGTGGCGGTCTGGATCTTCTGCACCAGCTCGGCCGGCATGCCCGCGGGGCCGATCAGCGAAATCCAGGCGTCGTAGGCGTAGTCCTTGACGCCCGCTTCGGCGAGCGTGGGCACGTCGGGCAACACCGCGAGGCGCTTGGGCGTACTCACGGCCAGCGCGCGCAGCTTGTCCGCCTGGATCTGAGCCAGCACCGAGGGCACGGCAAGAAAGGCGGTCTGGATCTGGCCGGACATCACGTCCGTGATCAGCGCACTGCCGCCGCGATACGGGATGTGCACCATGTCCACGCTGGCCTTGGACTTGAGCAGTTCGCCCGCAAGGTGCAGCACGCTGCCCGTGCCCGACGAGCCGTAGTTGATCCGGCCGGGCTGCGCGCGGGCGGCGTCGAGCAGCGCCCCGATGTCGCGATACGGGGAATTCTCGGCCACCACGACCACCAGCGGCGTGGTGCCGATGATGGCCAGCGGCGTGACATCCCGCACCGTGTCGTACGGCATGCTCTTGTACAGGCTGGGATTGATGGCGTGATTGGACGACACCATCGCCAGGGTGTAGCCATCGGGCTTGGCCGACACCAGCTGCCGGGTGCCCGGGATGCCGGCGGCGCCCGCCAGATTCTCCACGATGAGCGGCTGGGCCAGCACCTGGCCGAGCTTGTCGGCCACGATGCGGGCGACCACGTCGGCGGTGGAGCCCGGCGAGGTCGGCACGATGAGCCGGATCGGACGGTCGGGATAGCCGGCGGCGGCAGCGGGCATGGCGCCCGCCGACAGCAAGGCCGCCGCGCCCAGCGCACAAGCGGCCAGGGATGATGCGATCTTCATGGTGTCTCCTCATGTCTGAGCGGAGTCTGTTGCTCCGCCTTGGCGCAAAACGCGCCTTGACTATAAGGAGGACCCGCGGCCCGCCGAAGTACCGTCTGGGCATGGCGGCCATCGCCAAACGAGATGGCTGGGGTGTGGCGGGGGCGCCGGCGTGCCGCGCGCACCGCTGCGGGCCACGGCCGGGTACCCGGAAGCCCGCTGCCGGACGCCCGGTGCCCGCCGCACCGGGCCGCTAAGGCATCTGCCCCAGGAACCGCACCAGCGCCGACGCGCTGGCCGAGAGCGGAGCTTCGGGCACGGACACGATGCAGATATCGCGCTGGGCCCAGGGGTCGGCCAGCGGCCGCACCACCACGTCCAGCGCCTGCACGTACAGCTCGGCCACCTGCTGCGGCATGATCGCGATCCCCAGGCCCGCATGCACCATGCGGCACAGCGCGTCCAGGCTCGCGACGCGGATCTTCACGGCGAGCCGCGTTTCCATGCCTTCGGCATGGGCGGCCAGCAGCTGCGTCAGCGCGCTGTTCTCGCGCAGGCCGACGAAGGTCTCGCCGACCAGCTCTTCGAAATGAAACTGGCGCTGCCCGGCGCGAGGATGCCCCGACGGCAGCATCACGGCCAGCCGGTCGCGCCGATACGGCGTGAGCTGCAAGGCCTGCGTTCCCGCGATGCGATTGCAGATGCCGAAATCGGCGCTGCGTTCGCGCACGCAACGCAGCACGTCGGGGCTGTGCTGCTCTTCGATGTCGATGTCCACATCCGGAAACAGCCGCTGGAACGCCGCGATGTCTTCGGGCAGGAACTGCACGATGGCCGACAGATTGGCGACCACGCGCACGTGCCCCTGCACCCCGCTGTACAGGCGCGAGAGCTCGGCGCCCATCGCCTCGACATTGCCGATGATGCGCTGCGCGTGCTGCAGCACCGTCTGTCCGGCCGGCGTCACGGTTACGCCGCGGGCATGGCGCCGCATCAAAGGCAGGCCCACCAGCGCCTCCATCTCGGCCAGCCGCCGGCTCACCGCCGAAGGCGCGATGAACTCGCGCTCGGCGGCGCGCGCGATGCTGTTCTCCTGGCACACGGCCACAAAGAGCCGCAGCGTCGTGAAATCGAGGCGGCGAAGCAGGTTTTCCATGAGGCAGAGCGTACTACAGCGGGCCGCCGCGCCCCGGCCGCCGCATCACGCCGCCAGGCGCGCGGGCGCCGCGCCGCGGTACGCCGCCAGCAATGCGGCGCGCCGCGCCCGCACGCGCTCGACGTTGCGTTCCTTCACATGCCCGTAGCCGCGGATCTCCTCGGCCTGGCGCGCCAGGTCCACTGCCTGCGCGTGGTTGGCGGCCGTGAGCGTGCGGGCGAACTCGTCCACCAGCTCGAGGTATTCGGCCGCGAGCGCCCGCTCCATGCGCCGCTCCGCCGTGTAGCCGAACAGATCCAGCGCCGTCCCGCGCACGCGCTTGAGCGGGGCGAGCGCGCGGAACACCCATTTCACCCACGGGCCGAACGCGCGCTTGCGCGGCTTGCCATCAGCGTCGCGCAGACCGAGCACGGGCGGCGCGAGGTAGTAGCGCACGCGATAGTCCCGGCCGGGCTCGCCGGCGAACTGCGCCCGCAGCCGAGCCTCGAAATCCGGATGCAGATGCAGACGTGCCACCTCGTACTCGTCCTTGTAGGCCAGCAGCCGGGCCAGTTGCACCGCCACCACGCGCGTAAGCGGCAGCGCCGCCATCGAGAGCGCGGATTCGCGTGCCCGCAGCGCCTGTAGCGCGGCCAGATAGCGGTTCGCCAGCGCGTCGTCCTGGTAGTCGCGCAGATGCGCCGCCTGACGGCGCACGAGCGCGTCGATGCCCTCCGGCAGCGCCACCACGGTCTCGCGGCGCGGCAGCAGCGCGTCCGGGCCGTGGTGCGCGGCCTGCCGGCCGAGCTCCAGCGCGGCGAGGTTCTTTTCGACCGATACGCCGCTGCGCCGGACCGCCTCGCGCAGGCTCTCGAGGGCCAGCGGCAGCGCGCCGCGCTGCCAGGCAAAGCCGAGCAGCATGGGATTGGCGTAGATCGCGTCGCCCAGCAAGGCCTCGGCGAGTCCGCCGGCGTCGAGCCATTCGCACTGGCCGTCGGTGGCCTGGGCCAGCGCCTGCTCGGCGCTCGCGCCCGGGAAGCGCCAGTCGGGATCGGACAGGAAGGCCGCCGTCGGCGCCGCGGTGCGATTGACCACGGCGCGCGCGCCGTCGGGCCGGATGCGCGAGAGCACCTCCGGCGATGCCGCGACGAGCGCGTCGCAGCCGATGACCAGGTCGGCCTCGCCGAGCGCCACGCGGGTGGCATGCAGGTCCTGCGGCCGCGCCGCGATCTGCACGTGGCTCAGCACGGCGCCGCCTTTCTGCGCGAGGCCCGCCATGTCGAGCGCCGTCACGCCCTTGCCTTCGGCGTGCGCGGCGGCGCCGAGCAAGGCGCCGATCGTGACCACACCGGTCCCGCCCACGCCCGCCACCACGATGCGATAGCCCTGCCCGGCGGCTAGACGCGCCGGCTCGGCAAGCGGCGGCTCCGCCAGCGGCGCGGCCCGTGACGGGGCCTGCGGCTTGCGCGGCGTCGCGCCCTCGGCCATCACGAAGCTCGGGCAGAATCCGTCCACGCAGGAGAAGTCTTTGTTGCACGACGACTGGTTGATCCGCCGCTTGACGCCCAGCGGGGTGTCGATGGGCTCGACCGACAGGCAGTTCGACTTGCTCGAACAATCACCGCAGCCTTCGCACACGGCCTCGTTGATGAAGGCGCGCCGCGCCGGGTCGGGATAGGTGCCGCGCTTGCGCCGGCGGCGCTTCTCGGTGGCGCAGGTCTGGTCGTAGATCAGCACCGTGGTGCCTTCCAGATCGCGCAGCGTGCGCTGCACCGCGTCGAGCTCCTGGCGCGGGTAAACGGTCACCGCCGCCGGCAGCAGGCCGGCCGCGTATTTGTCGGGCTCGTCGGTCACCACGACCACCCGCGCCACGCCCTCGGCCAGCGTCTGGGCCGCGATCTGCGGCACCGTCAGCGTGCCATCGACCGGCTGCCCGCCCGTCATCGCCACGGCGTCGTTATAGAGAATCTTGTACGTGATCCGCGCGCCGGCCGCGACGGCCGCCCGGATGGCCAGGATGCCGGAATGGAAGTACGTCCCGTCGCCCAGGTTGGCGAAGATGTGCTGCTCCTGCGTGAAATCCTTCTGGCCCAGCCACGCCACGCCCTCCCCGCCCATCTGGCTGAAGGTGTCGGTATTGCGGTCCATCCACATGGCCATGTAATGGCAGCCGATGCCGGCCACCGCGCGCGAGCCCTCGGGCACGCGGGTGGAGGTGTTGTGCGGACAGCCCGAGCAGAACCAGGGCTTGCGCTCCTCGATCATCTGCGGCCGGCGGGCATCGCGCTCCTTGGCGTCGATCACGGCGAGGCGCGCCGCCACGCGCGTGCGCAGCGCCGGCGGCAGCTCCGCCTTGTCCAGGCGCGCGGCGATGGCGCGGGCGATCAGGGCCGGCGAGAGCTCGTAGCGGCCGGGCAAGAGCCAGTCTCCGCGCGGCGTGGACCACTCCCCGCCGCCGTTGTCGCGCTCGTCGAACTTGCCGTAGACGCGCGGCCGCACATCGTCGCGCCAGTTGTAGAGCTCTTCCTTGAGCGCATATTCGAGGATCTGGCGCTTCTCCTCGACGACCAGGATTTCGTCCAGGCCGGTGGCGAACGCACGCGCATCCTGGGCGTCGAGCGGCCAGATGCAGCCCACTTTCATGAGCCGCAGCCCGATGGCCCGACAGGCGTCGTCGTCGAGCCCGAGGTCGAGCAAGGCCTGGCGCACATCGAGGTAGGCCTTGCCGGCGGTCATGATGCCGAAGCGCGCGCGCGGGCTGTCGATCTCGATGCGGTTGAGCCGGTTGGCCCGCACGTAGGCCAGCGCCGCGTACCACTTGTGATCGAGCAGGCGCGCCTCCTGCGCCAGCGGCGAGTCCGGCCAGCGGATGTTCAGCCCGCCCTCGGGCAAGGCGCCCTCCGGCAGCACGATCGACACCCGGTCCGGCGACACCGACACCGAGGCGCTGGACTCGACCACGTCGGTCACGCATTTCATCGCCACCCAGAGGCCGGTATACCGGCTCATGGCCCAGCCATGCAGGCCGTAGTCGAGATACTCCTGCACGTTGGCCGGATACAGCACGGGAATGCCCGCGGCGATCAGGACATGCTCCGACTGGTGCGCCACCGACGACGACTTCGCGGCGTGGTCGTCGCCCGCCAGCAGCAGCACACCGCCATGCGCGGCGGAGCCCGCCGAGTTGGCATGCTTGAGGACGTCGATCGAGCGGTCCACCCCCGGGCCTTTGCCGTACCACATGCCGAACACGCCATCGCGCGTGCCGCCGGGAAACAGGTTCACCTGCTGGCTGCCCCACACGGCCGTGGCCGCGAGGTCTTCGTTCAGGCCCGGCTGAAACACCACGTCGTGCGCGGCCAGATCGGCCTTGGACTTCCACAGGGCCATGTCCAGCCCGCCCAGCGGCGAGCCGCGATAGCCGGAGATGTAGCCGCCGGTGTCGAGCCCGGCCGCCAGGTCGCGCTGTTTCTGCAGCAGCGGCAGCCGCACCAGCGCCTGCGTGCCGCTCAGGTACAGGCGGTCCTGCGGCGCCTGCACGGTGTCCAGTTCCGAAAATCGCGGCATATCCATGGTGTTGTCTCCTCGTTGCCGATCTGTTTCGAGGCAGTGTAGGAATCCGCGCGGCTATCGTATATTCACATTTTCTGCTGCCAGGTATCCGAAAAACGCATGAGCAAGGACGTCACCCTGCGCCAGTTGCGCTACTTCGCCGCCGCCGCCCGCACCGGCCGCCTGTCCATGGCCGCCGCCGACGAGCACGTGTCGCAGTCGGCCATCACCAACGCCGTGCTTGCGCTCGAGGGGCAACTCGGCGTGCGGCTGTTTGACCGGCATCCGCACGGGGTCACGCTCACCCCCGAGGGGCATCAGTTTCATCAGCGCGCCCGCGACGTGCTCGACACCCTGGACGACGCCCTGCGCGAGCCCGGATTCCAGCGCCATGCGCTGCGGGGTTCGGTCAGAATCGCGGCCTCTTACACGGTGCTGGGATACTTCCTGCCGGAGTTGCTGGCGCGCTTTCGCCGGCGCTATCCCGAGGTGGTGCTCGACCTCGTCGACATGGACCGCCCCGACATCGAAAAGGCGGTTGCCAGCGGCGAGATGGAGCTCGGCCTGGCCCTGCTGTCGAACACGGCGAAACGGGAGCGCTTCGGTCATCAGGTGCTGGTGCGCTCGCGCCGGCAGCTCTGGACGGCCGCGGATCATCCGCTGGCATCGCTCGCCGCGCCCACGCTGGCCGATGTGGCGCGGCATCCGTACATCCTGCTCGAGATGGATGAGGGCGAACGCTCGACGCTCGCCTATTGGCAGGCCCACGGCACACGGCCGGATATCGCGTTTCGGACCCGATCCATGGAGGCACTGCGCGGTCTCGTGGCCCATGGGTTCGGCGTGACCATCCTGTCGGACATGGTCTACCGTCCGTGGTCGCTCGAAGGCCGCAAGATCGAGGCGATACCCGTGGCGGACGCGGTACCGCCGATGGAAATGGGCCTTATCTGGCATCCGCGGGCCGCGCTCAGCCGGCCCGCGGATGCATTCAGGCAATTCATGATCTACGCCTGCGGCGCCTGAGCGGCGGCATCAGCAGGCAGCGCTCAGAATCGCATGCTCAACCCCACCAGCCCCTGCAGGCTGGGCACGCGGCCGCCTCCTGCGCCGGCGCCGATCTGCGTGACGACCCGCGTGGCCGGCGTGGCCTGCCAGCCCAGGCCCAGGGCGAATTCGCCCGCGTTGCGCGGCGCGCCGGTGGCGGGCTGGCTGACGTCCCCCACACCGATGAGCGTGGCGTTCGGCGCCTGCTGCCTGCGCGAGAGCGTGTGCCGCCACGCGGCGGACAGCGTGGCGTCGACGTCGGGCGTGATCTGCCATTCCCATTCCGCGCCGAGCCGGCCGGCCGATTCCGTGACGCCAGACGCGCCCCAGGCGATCGGAAATGGTCCGCCGGATTCCGCGTAGCCGCCGAGCCGGGTGCGTTGCCACTGCAGCTCGGCAAACGGCCTGACGATCACGTGCTCGGTGAGCCGGAACCCCCACCCGACATTCGCCAGGGCGCCCAGCCCCGTGCCGTCGCCGCTGCCTTGCGACGACACGATCCGATCCACGCCATCGAGCGTGCGGCGCTTGCTGTCGACATCGATGCGGCTGGCCGACACGGCCAGCAATGCGCGCGGGCCGGTGGCGTCCGGCACATACTTGGCGAACAACACCGCGCCGGTCATGTCCGCGTCGGAGGCGCCGCCCCGCCGCAATTCAAAGCGATCGAAATTCTGATAGAGCGTCGCGCCCACGCTCAACCCGGCCCGCACCGGCATGTCGAGCGTCACGCTGCCATAACCGCCCTGCCCGCCGCGTTCGCCGCGCCATTTGGCGGCAGCGCCCGTCACCGCCACACAGAGTGTGTCGCCGGATTGCGGCCTGCATTGCCGGTACGCGATGAAGCGCTGGTGGGTCAGTGCGGACATGCCGAGCGACTGCAGCCGCGCCGCGGCGGCCGAGCTGTCGGCGATGGATGCCCCCAGCTCGTTCGCGGACAGAAAACCGACCACGGGCTGAGCGGCCGCCGGACCGGGGCCGGTGGGGTCGGTGGGGTCGGCGGGGCCCGTGGTGCCGGTGGGGCCCGTGGGGTCGGTGGTGCCGGTGGGGCCCGTGGGGTCGGTGGGGCCTGTGGGGCCCGTGGGGCCCGTGGGGTCGGTGGGGCCGGTGGGGCCGGTGGGGCCGGTGGGGCCGGTGGGGCCGGTGGGGCCGGTGGCGCCGGGCGGGCGTGCCGAGACGAGGCGCGCCCACCATCCCTGGGCGTTGCCGGCGGGATCCGTGCCGCCGCCGGCAATCACCGTGCCATCGGCGGACACGCTGGTGCCATCGGTGAGCTGCCAGGTGCCGAGCGCCACGCCCGCGTTTCGCAGATAATTCTGCACGGATTGCATCCGGCCCTGGGATGTCCAGACGAACGCCTCGCGCACACCATTGCCGATGTTGGTCCCCACCACGACGCGGCCGTCGGCGTTGACGGCGTTGGCGACACTCTCTTCACCGGCGACGCCACCGTGCACGAAGCCCAGCCCCTCCATCCGGCCGCCCGCCCAGCGGAACGCCTCGCTGGCGCCCGCGGCGTTGGTGCTGTTTCCGATCACCACCATGCCATCGGCGCTCACGCCCGCGGCCTCGCTCGACGGGCGGCTCCCACCACCGCCGATGAAGCCCAGCCCCTGCATGAGGCCTCCCTGCCAGCGGAACGCCTCGTTCTGATCCTGCGCGTTGCTGCTGGCACCCACGATCACGCTGCCATCCCGGCTCATCGCACGGGCGGCGCTCCACGGGCCGCTTCCGCCACCCGCGACAAAACCCAGGCCCTGCATGACGCCGCCTTCCCAGCGGAACGCTTCGCGCCGATCCTGGGCATTACTGCTGGTTCCTGCCACAACGGCGCCGTCCGCGCTGACAGCCGTGGCTTCGCTCCACGGGTGCGTGCCGCCGCCCGCGATCGTGCCCAGGTCGTGCATCGTGCCGTTTTCCCAGCGGAATGCATGAAAGTCGAAGTCCCAGGTGCTGCCGGCGTGCGTGCTGACACCAACGGCCACGCTGCCATCGGCGCTGACCGCGGTGGCCACGCTGTTGGCCGGCTCAGGACCGACGCCCCGCCCCAGGACACCCAGCCCGGTCATGGCGCCGTTCTTCCAGAGAACGGCTTCGTTCCAGTTCGTAAAGGTCGAGCTGCGCCCCACCACCGTCGTGCCATCGGCACTGATGGCGAGAGCGCTGCTGCTTCGCGGATACAACGCCCCGTCGTTGGGCAGGAAACCCAGGTGCCGAAGCTGCCCGCCCGTGACGATGAACGCCTCGTCGCTGCCGTTGTCGGTGCCAGCCAAGGCATTGCCCGACGCGCTGATGCCGACGATGGTGCCGGGCGCGCCGCTCATCGATGCCTGCGCGGCAAGAGCGGGCGGGGCCCACGCCAATTGGATCATGGCGGCCAGGACCGCCAGGCGAGGAAGATCGGTTTTCATGATGCACACCCACAAAACGAGAGAGGACGATCTCATCTTGTGCGTACATGCATCGTTCTTCGATCGAATAAGTTCTAATTCATCGAAATCCTTCTATCCAATCCCGGTGCCGACGATCACGACCGGCCCCGTCGCGATCAAGGCTGCCCGACCTCAACGCCAGGCGCTGCCCACCTGGATATAGAAGGCGTTCTGATCCTTGCTGTGCGCCACGTCCACCCCGACCGACAGCCCGAGCTTGCGCGCGATCAGATAACGGAAGCCGGCGCCCACGCTCACCACGTTGGAAGCTTCGCTCGCGCTCTTCCAGTTGCCATAGGCCTTGCCTACGCCGGAAAAGCTCAGCAGCGACCAGCGCGGCGTGAGGTTGTAGCGCAGCTCCACCTCGCCCACGAGCACGCTGCGATCCTGATAGCGCCCGCGCGAGACGCCGCGCAGGTCGATGTAGGGCTGGGCATAGAAAGGCACCGTTCCGCTCGTGGTCTGGCCATCGGCGCGCAGGCCGAGATTCCAGCGCGGCGCCACCGGCTGCCAGGTGTAGGCCTTGAGCCGGTAGCTGTCGAAATTCTGGTCGCTGCCCACCCAGCCCCGCGCCCACTGCGCCTCCAGCTCGGCATAGCTGCCGCGCGACGGGAAGAACATGTTGTCGCGGCTGTCGTAATCCACCACGAGGCCCAGCTTGCCGATGCGCTTGTCGAGCTGCGCCCCGGAAAGCTCGCTGGCGCGCTGGCCCGTGAAGCGGGTGTCGGAATGCATGTAGGTGTAGCGCGGCCCCACGTACCAGCGGCTGTCGCCGATACGCGCGAGCAGTTGCTGCATGAAGAAGGTGCCTTTGATCTCGTAGCTGCGGGCCTGGTTGGTGAGCCCGTAGTAATCGAGGTTCATGCGGCCTTGCGCCAGCGCACCCAGATAGCGGTAGCGGTCGCCGTCCCAGGTTCGGAAATGGAACAGACCGCCGCCGCGCGAGCCGTTTTCGGTCATCATGCCGGCCACGCCGGTGATGTTGGGCGGCGCGGGACCGGCGCCGCGCGCCTTGGCCTCGGCGCCCGCCTCCGCCATCGACGAGGAGAAGTACAGCAACATCAGCGCGCCGCCGTAGCCGACCGCGGGCTCCGTGATGATGGCCGGCACCGGCATCACGCCGCGGTGGTTCAGCAGAAAGTCGCTCACATCGAAAGCGCCGTCTTCGGGGTCGCGCAGCGACAGGCCCTCGGCGCCAGCGCCGGCGCTCGCGAGCGCCGCCAGCAGCCACGCCGTGCCCGCCCGCCGCCGCCCGCGGCCCATCCGCGGCAAGCTCATCGCGACTGCCCCCGCAGGAACCAGGCTATGTAAGGGTTGTCGCCCGCCTGGCGCGACAGCGCCACCGCGTCGCGCGCCCACGCTTCGCGGTCGCCGCGATAGGCGGACAGCGCGCTGCGGTAGAACAGATCCAGCGTGACGCGCTCGCGGCGCATGGCGTCGTCGAGCGCGGTGTCACCGCCCTGCAGCGGCGGCGACTCGCGCAGCGCCATCAGTGCGGGCAAGGCGCGCGCGATCTCGCGTGGCCGCACCCAGTCGGCGTATTCGATGGCGGGCCGGTCGTCCGTGACGGGCGCCGTGTCGGCCGCAAAACGCGCCAGCCCTTCGCGGCCGGTCACCCAGGTCGCCAGCAATGCCGCCGGGCTGCCCACGCCGACCTCGGCCAGCGCGCTTTGCACCAGCGGCTGCTCGAGGCGCTGCGCGATACGGGCCACGTCCAGCGTCACGGGTTGCAGCGAGCCGACCAGCAGCATCTCGTGCATCTCGGTGGTCCAGAGCGAGGCGTGCGGAAAGACATCTAGAAAGCTCGCCACGAGCGCCTGTGTGTCTTCCACGTTTTGGGTCGGCAGCGGCAGCCATTGCGCCACGATGCCCTGCGGCTCCAGCCGGCTGGCGGCCAGCGCGTAGAAGTCGCGCGAATAGAGATTGACCACGCCCGCGGCCGACGGCGGCGGTGGCTCCAGCGTGATGAGATCGTAGCGCTCCGCGCTGCGCAGCAGCTCGCGGCGGCCATCGCGCAGCCGGATGTCCAGCCCCGGATCCCGGCTCGCGCCGTAGGTGCCCGAGAACATCGGCCCGGCGTCGACCACGGCGGGCAGCAACTCAGCCACCACCCGCCGCTGCAGGCCGGCATAGCGCGACAAGGCGCCGGCCGTGATGCCCGTGCCGTAGCCGATGACCAGCGCCGCGCGCGGCTCGCCGTTGTGGATCACGAGCGGCAACAGCGCCTGCAGGCGCATGTAACGCAGCGAGGGCATGGCGTCGCCCGAGTTCGACACGCCCTGGATATACAGGCGGCTGAAGCGCCGTTCGCCCTCCCCGCGCTGCACCACCGCCACCGTGCCACCATGCCCTTCGCGGTAATACACGAGGTCCGCGCCCTGCGCACCGGGCAACAGCCGCGCCAGATGGTCGGGCGGCAACCACGCGCCGAGCACGAGCACGGCCGCGCCGAGCGCCAGCGCCCCGCCGCGCGCGGCACGATGCGCGCCCGGCGCACGCCACACCGCCACGGCGCCTACCGCGCAGGCCAGCAGCGCCAGTAGCGCGAGCGTGCGCACCACGCCGAGGCCCGGCAGCAGCACGAAGGCCGTGAGCAAGGTGCCGGCGATGCCGCCGAGCGTGTTGGCGGCCAGCACCGCGCCCGCGGCACGGCCCTCGCCGCCCGCCTGACGCGACACGATGGCCAGCACCGCCGGAAAGGCCGCACCGAGCAAAAAGGTGGGAATCAGGACCACGGCCCCGGCCGCCACGGCGAAGCGTGCGCTCATCCCGGCCAGCCGGCTGTCGCTCGCGCGCAGCACGGTGGCTTCGGCCACGCTCTGCGCGTGGATCAGCCATCGTCCGAGCAAGGCCGCTTCGGCGAGCGCGACGGCGCCCGCCAGCGCGATCAGCAGACCGAACACGCGCCATGGATTCCGTGGCTGCCAGCGGGCATACACCGCGGCGCCGGCGGCGAGACCGGCGAGATACACGGCGAGCACCACCGAGAAGGCGAAGGCGCGGGTGCTCATGAACGGCACGACCATCTGCGACCACACGATCTCGTAGCCCAGCGCGAGCGCACCGGCCACGCCGTACAGCACGATGGCCCAGCGCGCGTCGGCGCAGAGCGGCTCGGCCGCCTGCGCTGGCGCGGCGGGCGGCGCCTGCGTGCGGGTCAGGGCCAGCGCGCCCAGCGCCGCGAGCAGGTTGAGGCCGGCGGCCACGCAGGCCGTACCCCACACCCCGAACGCGGGAATCAGCAGGAATGCCGGCAGCAGCGCGCCCGCGATGGCGCCCGCCGTGTTGGCGGCGTAGAGCGTGCCGCCGGCGCGCGCGGCGGGTGCGCGTCCGCGCACGGCCTGCAACAGCGCCGGCAAGGTGCCGCCCATCAGAAACGGCGCGGCGCCCACCGCCAGGAACAGCAGCATCCACGTCAGCGGGCCTTCGTTGGCCGCGAACCACGGCGCGGCCCGCGCCAGCCCGGCCGTCACGCCCAGCCCGAGGATGGCGATGCCCGCTTCGAGCGCGGCATAGAGACCGAGGCCGCCGGCCGCGCGCCGCCAGCGCGCACGGCCACCTGTGCCGGCCACCGTCGCGCCGGCCCGGTCCGACAGCCGGCCGGACACACGGCCCAGCGCAAAACTGCCCAGCGCCAGGCCCAGGAAAAAGGCGCTCACCGCGGTGGCGATGGCATGCACCTCCACCCCCACGATGAGCGATAACTGCTTGATCCAGAGGATCTGATAGATCAGCGAGGCCGCGCCCGAGACCAGCAGCAGCGCCGCGGGCCAGGCCAATCCCGGCACGCGCTCCCCTGCCTGCACCTTCGCCACACCCGCCATCGTTGCCGTGCGCATCGGCGCATCCTCTGTTGAACGATGACCGCGGCGAGCCGAACCGCGGTCATCCGGTTGGCGCGTGCGCGCCTTACGAGCCGGTCTTGCCCTTCGCCTTGGCCTGCTCTTCGAAGTGCTTCTCCATCGCGCGGTTCACCCGCTCCTGCACCTGATCCACGCTGAAGCTGGCCGGTTTCTGGCTCGGCGGATACTCCATGAAGGTTTCCAGGAATGTGGACGCCTTCATGGTGGCGATGGCGGTCAGGTAGGAATTCTTCGCCAGCCAGTCGTTGTACTGATCCGAGGTGATATCGGCGCGCTCGTAAGGATCCATCCGCAGGTTGAAGATCTTGGGTACCCGCAGGCAGACGAACGGGTCCTGCCAGATATTGAAATTGCCGGGTGCGCGCTGCTCGCAGAACACC
The DNA here is from genome assembly GCF_002261475.1 of Bordetella genomosp. 5. Taxonomy (GTDB): domain Bacteria; phylum Pseudomonadota; class Gammaproteobacteria; order Burkholderiales; family Burkholderiaceae_B; genus Bordetella. Next base: position 231,818 of record NZ_NEVN01000006.1, on the reverse strand, counting down.
GCCTTCCAGTCGCCCCAACGCATGGCCACCAGCATGCCGTCGTCGTTGAAGTAATAGAAGTCGTCGCGCGCGCTCTTGTCGTTCTTGCCGCGCAGATAGTCCAGCTGGTTGTAGCCATCCAGGTGGACCCGGTAGTTCTGCTTGCCGCCCGAGGGTGTCCAGCCCTTGAGCAGGCGCTGCTTGATGTCGGTATCGCCCACGGCGGCCAGCAGCGTCGGGAACCAGTCCAGCCCGGAGACCATGCCGGTCTTCACCTGCCCGGCCGGGAATTGCCCCGGCCAGCGCACCATCGCCGGCACCCGGAACGCGCCTTCCCAGTTCGAATCCTTCTCGCTGCGGAACGGCGTGGTGGCGGCATCGGGCCAGGTGAACTGGTTCGGCCCGTTGTCGGTCGTGTAGACCACGATGGTGTTGTCGGCGATCCCCATGTCGTCGAGCTTCTTGAGGAGCTTGCCCACGTCCTGGTCGTGCTCCCACATGCCGTCGGCGTAGTCGTTGCCCGGCATGCCGCTCTTGCCACGGTGTTCGGGCCGGATGTGGGTGTAGATGTGCATGCGCGTCGTGTTCATCCACACGAAGAACGGCTGCTCGCCCTTGCCGTGCTTGTCGATGTAGTCGATGGCCGCACCCACCGTCTCGTCATCGATCGTTTCCATGCGCTTGGCCGTCAGCGCCCCGGTGTCTTCGACCTTGCCGTCCGCCGTGGCCTTGATCACGCCGCGCGGAGAAAAGTTCTTGACGTAGGGGTCGTTGGGATCTTTGGGCCAGTACGGACGCTCCGGCTCTTCCTCGGCATTGAGGTGATACAGGTTGCCGAAAAACTGGTCGAAGCCGTGCCGGGTCGGCAGATACTCGTCTTTGTCGCCGAGGTGATTCTTGCCGAACTGGGCCGTCACGTAGCCCTGCGACTTGAGCGCCTGTGCAATCGTGATGTCGCCCACCTGCAGGCCCACCGAGGCGCCCGGCGCACCCACCTTCGAGAGCCCGGTGCGCAGCGGCGTCTGCCCGGTGATGAACGACGAGCGCCCGGCCGTGCAGCTGTTCTCCGCGTAGTAGTCGGTGAACATCACCCCTTCCTTGGCGATCCGGTCGATGTTGGGCGTGCGATAGCCCACGACCCCGTGCGTGTAGGCGCTGATGTTCGCCTGCCCCACGTCATCGCCGAAGATCACCAGGATGTTCGGTTTCTTGCTCGCGGCGCCGGCCGCGGGTGGCGGGGAGGTACTCCCCGCCGTCTGTGCGTGCGCGCCGCTGGCGAGCGCGAGCCCGCCCGCCGCGAGCAGCATGCTGCCCATCCACTGTCTGACTTTCATGACTGCTTCTCCTTTGCCCCGCGGGCATACTTGCAACAATCACGGTGTCTCAAAAACGTAGATCCATCGCCGCGCGACACGATTCAGGTCTTGAAGTCGTGCCGGCGCAGGTAGTACGGCAGCCCGGGCGTCGGGGCACAGGCCATGGCGGGTGCGACGCCGCCAGCGCCCGCGCTGGGTCCAATCTCCGTGCGAGATGCCATATCTACCCTCAGGGGAATGCAGGGGCCGGCCCGCGACGGGCCGGCGCGGGGCTGTCGTGTCAGCGGCTGGCGAGTGCGCCCTGGCGGGCGCGGGCCACTTTCCATTGCTCGGACGTCATCACCGTGCGAAAGCCCAGGTGCGACATGCCGTTGAGCGGGTCCGTGCCGCGGCGGGCGCTGGCGCGGTAACTGATGCAGTACGTGTCGCTACACAGGAAGGAGCCGCCGCGCGTGACACGCTTGGGCGCGGATGCCGGCACGTTGCCGTCGTCGGGGTCGAAACTCTGCGTGGGGCCGGCCGGATCGAGCGGCGGCTGGCGATACTGTGCCTGCGCCTGGAAGGCGTCGACGCGATACCAGTCGGCCGTCCACTGCCAGACGTTGCCGGCCATGTCGTACAGCCCGTAGCCGTTGGCCGCATAGGCGCCGACCGGCGTCGTGCCGACCTGCACCTTCTCGTCCTTCACGACCGGAAACGGTTGGGCCTGGCGCGTGTCCCAGATGTTGGCCATGGCCTGGCCCTGCGGCATGGGCTCGTTACCCCAGCTGTAGGTGGCCTGCTCGAGCCCGCCGCGCGCGGCGTACTCCCACTCCGCCTCGGTGGGCAGACGCTTGCCGGCCCAGCGGGCGTAAGCCTGTGCATCGTCGTACGACACCTGCACGACGGGATGATCGTCCTTGCCCTCGATCGAACTGCCGGGTCCGTTCGGATGGCGCCAGTTCGCGCCCGGGACGAAGCGCCACCAGCGGCTGTAGTCGCGCAGCGACACTTCGCTCTCCGTGCCGACGAACACCATGGCGCCGGGTACCAGCAGGCTGTCGTCGGGCCGCGGCGTGCCCGCGGGGAGCTGCGGTTGCAGATCCTCCCAGCGCGGCTTCTGTTCGGCGGTGGTGCGATACCCGGTCGCGTCGACGAAGCGGCGGAACTCGGCATTGGTGACGTGATGCACGTCCATCCAGAAGCCGCTCACTCGCACGGTGTGCGCGGGGCGCTCGTTGGGCTGCGACATCTTGTGATCGTTGCCCATCAGAAACGGGCCGCCTTCGATCCACGCCATGCCGGCAGGGCCTGCCTTGCCGTCACCCAGCTTCACCACCGGTGGCTGGGGCGTGGCGCCCTGATGGCTGGCATAGGCGCCTATGGCGACGGCCGCGAGCAGCGCCGCGGTGAAACCCAGACCGACCTTCAACTTTTGCTTCATGCCTTCTCCACATCTGCTACTGACAGCAATGTCTTGCGGCGTGGTAAAGCGATGACGAATCAAGCAGGATCGTGCGGTAACAACGCAGACTTCGCGGCTCAAAGCCTGGGCTCAAGATAATAAAAATGCGATCAAATTTCTAGAGGGTTTTCGATATTTTTGTGATTATTTTCTTGACCGTCGAAATTTTGTGCGGGCACACTACGTTGCATCCGGGGCCAGTCGCGCCCGCTCGAATTTTTGCGAATCCGTACCCGTCTGGAGTCGACGTGAATCTTCCGCAGCGTGGTGTTTCGCTTCTGTCGTTGCTGCTGTTTTCGGGCGCGGCCCATGCCACCGAGGGTGCGCTGGGCCGGCAGGTCACCGGGGCGGTGGTCCAGCCGAACATCGGCATCGTGTCCCCCGAGCCCATCACCGTCATCAGCCTGAGCGAGCTCTATCTCGACGGCAAGATCAAAGGCGGCCGCGAGACGCCGGTGGGCGGCAACACGACGCTGGGCCTCGACGGTCAGGTGGCGTTCACGCTGGCCACGCTGATGAAAACCTGGGACACGGGCGAAGGCCGCTGGAACTTCGCCTCCAGCATCACCGTGCCGTACGTCTGGACCAAGGTATCGGCCACGCTGACCGGCCCGCGCGGTAACAGCGGCAAGACCAGCGACACGGCGTCGAACCTGTTCGACCTGTACTTCACGCCTGTGATCGCCGGCTATCACTTCTCGAAAACCCAGCACATGGCCCTCAGCCTGAACATCTGGGCGCCCACTGGTAAATACGACCAGAACAATCTTGCCAATCCCAGCCTCAATAACTGGACCTTCGTGCCGCAGGTGGCCTATACCGGCATCTTCCCGGATTCGGGCATGCAACTGGATGCGGTGGCTAACGTGCAGTTTTATACGCGTAACAGTGCCACCGATTATCGCAACGCGCCCGTATTCGGCCTCGACGTGATGGGCCGGAAGATGTTCGGCAATGGCGTGGGGCTCGGGCTGGTGGCCGGCACCCAGATCCAGCTGGGCGACGACAAAGGTCCGACCGCCGACCGGCTGAATGGCTTCCGCGGCCACGACTTCGCGCTCGGCCCGATCGTCACGTACGACCGCAAGCTCAGCGACAAACGGTCGATGTCGCTCAGCCTGCGCTGGGTGCCCACGGTCGCCAGCACGCGCCGCCTCGACAGCGACGCAACGGTGATGGCGACCGCCGCCCTGCTCTTCTGATTCCGCTCCGCTCGCAGGGGCCGAGCGACTTGCCTGGCTGCCGAGCTGGGCCGCGCCGGTGCAAGGTCGTTTCTGCTCGGCGTCGCCGTACACGCCTCGAGATCGACCAGGTATAACGGGAACACGCGCTGCCCGGTCGGGCCGCCACCCGAATCGGGTATACTCCCCCCCCTGTATGCAAGAACGCCCGAGCGTCACCTTATGCCCCACTCACCCGAAGAGAAAAAACGTGTCCTGACACGCGTGCGCCGCATCCGCGGCCAATGCGATGCGCTGGAGCGTGCGCTCGAGGCCGGCGCCGATTGCGGTCCGGTCCTGCAGCAGATCGCGGCCATCCGCGGCGCGATCAACGGGCTGATGTCGGAAGTGCTCGAGTCGCATATCCGCGAAGACCTCGGCAGTCCGGCCGTCTCGCAGGCTCAGCACGACGAGCGCGTGCAGGATCTGCTCGGGCTGGTCCGCGCCTATCTCAAATGAACGACCGCGCCGCGGCCGCCTTGCCGGCAGCCGTGGCCATCTTTACGGAGCTCCACCCATGAAATCCCGCGCCGCAGTCGCTTTTGCCGCAGGCCAGCCCCTGCAGATCGTCGAGATCGACGTCGAACCGCCCCGCAAGGGCGAAGTCCTGATCAAGATCACGCACACCGGTGTGTGCCACACCGACGCCTTCACGCTGTCGGGTGAAGATCCCGAGGGTCTGTTCCCGGTCGTGCTGGGCCACGAAGGCGCCGGCATCGTCGTCGAAGTGGGCGAAGGCGTGACCAGCGTGCGCCCCGGCGATCACGTCATTCCGCTCTACACTGCCGAGTGCGGCGAGTGCCTGTTCTGCAAGTCGGGCAAGACCAACCTGTGCGTGGCCGTGCGCGCGACCCAGGGCAAGGGCGTGATGCCCGACGGCACCACCCGCTTCTCGTACAACGGCCAACCCATCTATCACTACATGGGCTGCTCGACGTTCAGCGAATACACCGTGGTGGCCGAGGTCTCGCTCGCCAAGATCAACCCCGACGCGAACCCCGAACACGTGTGCCTGCTGGGCTGCGGCGTCACGACCGGCATCGGCGCCGTGCACAACACCGCCAAGGTCCAGGAAGGCGACTCGGTCGCGGTGTTCGGTCTGGGCGGCATCGGTCTGGCCGTGATCCAGGGTGCGCGCCAGGCCAAGGCCGGCCGCATCATCGCCGTCGACACCAACCCCGACAAGTTCGGCCTGGCCAAGGTGTTCGGCGCGACCGACTGCATCAACCCCAAAGACTACGACAAGCCCATCCAGCAAGTGATCGTCGAGATGACCGAATGGGGCGTGGACCACTCGTTCGAGTGCATCGGCAACGTAAACGTCATGCGTGCCGCGCTCGAATGCGCGCACCGCGGCTGGGGTCAGTCGGTCGTGATCGGCGTGGCCGGCGCGGGCCAGGAGATCTCCACCCGTCCGTTCCAGCTCGTCACCGGCCGCCGCTGGCTCGGCACCGCCTTCGGTGGCGTCAAGGGCCGCAGCCAGCTGCCGGGCATGGTCGAAGACGCGATGGCGGGCAAGATCGAGCTCGAGCCGTTCGTCACGCACACGATGGATCTCGAAAAGATCAACGAGGCGTTCGACCTGATGCACGACGGCAAGTCGATCCGCAGCGTGGTGCACTACGCCTGATGCCGTCCTGCCCGCGCGCCGGTGCCCCCCGGCGCGTGGATGGACGCATGCACACGGCCCGCTTCGGCGGGCCGTTGTCTTTATGCCTGGCCGCCAGGAGACGAGGCCATTCAACGGCTCTGCCCTGACCAGCGCAGCCACGTATTACACGGGCGACTCTTTCAAAAACTTACGAATAATCCCATTTACACGAATTTCGAACCTATTTAGAGTTGGTCACGTTGCGCTGAACTTCGTCGAAACATTGCCCCGAGCCGGGTAACAGCGAGGAGTTTTTATGCATGCCGCACGAGAAAAAATTGCCGATGCCGCGGTCGAGCCGACCTCAAGCCAAAGGGGCGGCATCGCGATGCGAGCCAGCATTACCGCACCCGAATATCGACGCGTAGCACGCGCCGATCGCCGTCAATAAAGTCCGCCTTCCGGGACGCCCTTCAAATCGATCCTCGACGTCTCCCCGTCCGCACGGAGAAGCGCCGATTGTCGTTCCTCGAAGAATCGTCAGCGGCCTGGCGGCTGGCGAGTCCCTTTGCAAAGACGCGTCGGGCGGCTTCACATGCCGCCAATACACCGCTCTGCAGTTCGCTGGGCATGCGCCAGACGCGAGAAATGCTTGTCTGCCCACTGACCAGATAGCTGTCGCCGTACCCGTTTCGTGACTTGTCCGTAAGCGCGTTATAGGCCCATCGCGGCCGGCACTCTCGGGGCCCATCGCCCGTCGGGCTGCGTGCCGCGTCGTTCGATGTCTCGAGCGTTTCCTATGAGGTGGCATGTGAAGCAATCACTGAAAGTCATCTTCTCGGCAGGTGTCATTCTTGCAGCCGCCGGTGCATTCGGCGCCTATGTTTCGGGATCCTCCCCGGGCGAGGAAAACACGTCGCATGTCAAAGTCGGCGATGGCAAAACCGGCCCGGCGGGCATGGCGTGGGTTCCCGCCGCAGACTTCCTCATGGGCAACGACCATAAGATGTCTCAACCCAACGAACGGCCTGCGCACAAAGTCCGGGTGAGTGGGTTCTGGATGGACGTACACGACGTCACCAACGCGGAGTTTCGGCGTTTTGTCCAGGCCACGGGTTATGTGACCACGGCGGAGCAGAAGCCGCGCTGGGAGGACCTGAAACCGCAACTCCCGCCCGGCACTCCCCGCCCTGCTGAAAACCTGTTGGTTCCCGGCGCCATGGTGTTCGTCGGAACAGAATCCGAGGTGTCGCTGCGGGACCTGAGTCGTTGGTGGCGCTTCATCCCGGGCGCGAACTGGCGACACCCGCAAGGGCCGGAAAGCTCGATCGAAGGCAAGGATGATCATCCCGTCGTACAGGTCTCCTATGAGGACGCGCTGGCGTATGCGAGCTGGGCTGGCAAGCGCTTGCCCACCGAGGCGGAATGGGAGCATGCCGCGCGCGGGGGCCTCGAACAGGCGACATACAGCTGGGGCAACGAGCTCAGCCCCGCCGGGCAGCCCATGGCCAACATCTGGGACACCCAGCAACAGCAGCCGTTTCCTGTCGTCAAGGACGAAAAGATTCAGGTCGGCACCACGGCAGTCGGCAGCTTTCCCGCCAACGGCTACGGCCTTTACGACATGGCCGGCAACGTCTGGCAATGGACGGCCGACTGGTATCGGGCCGACGCCTTCGCCATTCAGTCGCAGTACCGCCGGCCTCCCCTCGATCCCTCCGGCCCCGCCGACAGCTTCGATCCGAGCGATGGCAACGTTCCCGCATCGGCGCCGAAGCGCGTCACGCGCGGCGGGTCGTTTCTCTGCAGCGACACCTATTGCATCAGCTACCGCGCAAGCGCCCGGCGAGGCACGGACCCGCTGAACGGCATGTCGCATCTGGGCTTTCGCACGGTCATGACGCCCGAACAATGGAAAGTCGCGCAGGCCCGGAAGAACAGCATCGCCATTCGATAAAGAAGCGCCGCGGCGCCTGCGCCGCGCTATGACACAGGGGCGGGGAACCTCATGGCTGACAGAGAAGGCGTATTGGAGCTGGAAAAGGCAATCTGTGGGGCGGTGCTGGGCCAGGCATCGGTGGTCCGGAATATTTTGATAGCGCTTCTTGCCGACGGGCATGTGTTGCTGGAAAGCCTGCCAGGCCTGGCCAAGACACGCACGGTCAAAGCGCTGGCCTCGTATCTCGAGGCGGACATGAGCCGCATACAGTTCACGCCGGACCTGCTGCCCTCCGACATCATCGGCGCGGAAGTGCTCAAGCCAGATGCGGAGGGACGCAATCGCATCGAGTACCAGCCAGGCCCGCTCTTTGGAAACCTGATCCTGGCCGACGAAATCAATCGTGCGCCGGCCAAGGTTCAATCCGCCTTGCTCGAAGCGATGGAGGAAAGGCAGATCACGGTCAGCGGCGTGAGTCGCAAGATGCCTCGGCTCTTCATGGTGCTGGCCACGCAGAACCCGATCGAACAAGAAGGCACCTATCCGCTCCCGGAAGCGCAAATGGATCGCTTCCTGATGAAGATCGTTCTCGACTATCCGCCGGTGGACGACGAAGTTGCCATGCTGACGTTGCTCCGGGAGCCGCCGCCCTCCGCCGGCGTGCAGGCGCCACGCATGTCGCAGCAGGCCTTGTTCGAGTGCCGAAACGCGATTTCCGCCATCCACACATCGTCCGCCGTCGATCGTTACATCGTTGATCTGGCCAACGCCACGCGACATCCTGCGGACTATGACGCCGACCTCGCCCGCTGGATACAGATCGGCGTCAGCCCGCGCGGCTCGATTGCGCTGGACAAGGCCGCACGGGCGCACGCATGGTTGTCCGGGGCGGCGTTCACGTCGCCAGACGACGTCCGTGCGGTCGCGTACGCGGTGCTGCGCCATCGGTTCCACCTCTCCTATGACGCCGTCGCAGACGGGATCGATAGCGAAGCCGCGATAGACCGGCTCCTCGACGTCGTGGCCGTGCCCGCGTAAGGCCGATCAGATGCGCGACGCTCACCCGGTCCACCCGTCGTTGAACGAGCTCATGTCGCTGCAGGGCGCCGTGAGCGGCCTGTCGTTCGCTGAGCGTCAGCCGCAGAGAAGCGTGCTGGCGGGCCAGCACGGATCTCGACTGCGAGGCCGCGGACTGGACTTCGCCGAAATCCGGCGCTACGTGCCAGGCGACGACCTACGACAGCTCGATCCGAGAGCCTCACTGCGCTACGGAAAGCCGTATGTGCGCGCGTACACCGAAGAGCGGGATCGTCCCGCGCTGCTTCTCGTGGATCAGCGCATGAGCATGTACTTCGGATCCGTAAGAAATTTCAAGTGCGCCGCGGCGGCGAGGCTGGCGGCACTGACGGCGTGGATCGCCTACCGCGCAGGAGATCGGGTCGGCGGCCTGGTCTTCGATGACGACGGCGTCAGATCCTTCAAACCGTTGCGAAGCCGAGAGCGCGTGCAGACATTGCTCGCCGAAGTGGTGCGCGCGAACTCGCTACTGTCCGCCGAGCGCCCGGATAGGCCGTCGGAACAAGGTCTGAACGACGCGCTGCGCGCCGCGACAGCGCACGCGGCGCACGATTTCCTTGTCTGCATCATTAGCGACTTCGCCGGCGCCAACGCGGAAACCGTCCGTCTCCTCCGACATCTTTCGGCGCACAACGACGTCATCGCGGCGCTGGTTTTCGACCCCATGGCGCAGGATTTTCCGCGCCGAGGCCGTCTGGTCGCGACCCAAGGCGTACTTCAGCTGGAAGTCGCGGTCGGGCGCGCGCGCGAGCGCCAGCCACTGGCGGATTACTTCAGTGGACGTCTGCGAGACGTGGCCGATCTTCTGCGACGATCTCAAGTGCCTTTGCTGTCGATTCACACCGCAGAGGATGAGCTTGCACAACTGCGCCAGGAGCTGGGGCGCAGCACGCGATCGCGACGAGGTTCTCCATGACCCCGGCAACCGATGCATTGCCGGGCCTGGACCAGTTGCGCGACCTGCCACTGCCGCCTCCACCGCCCTACTGGCCCCAGACCTGGGGTTGGATCGTTCTTGCGGCCATCCTTGCCGCGCTGACGATTTACACGGCCTGGGCCTATAGGCGCAATCGCCGGCGCAATCTTTATCGACGGGAAGCGCTGAGAGAGCTGGACGAAATAGCCCTCGCCACCGACGACAACCCGCTGGCTGCGCGAAGTCTGCCTGGCTTACTGAAACGCACCGCGCTGTCGGCAGAGTCACGCACCGGGAAAAACCGCGTTGCCCCCATGAGCGGCCACGGCTGGACGGAGTTTCTGGTGCGCTCCGCCCGCCCTGCCACGTTCCCGCCCGATGTCGCCGCCCTGCTCTCGACGCTTGCCTATGCACCGGACGGCACCGTGCTGGAACTCGACAGTGTGCGCGTAAAACAAGTCTTCGCTGCGAGTCGGCAGTGGATCGAGCGACACCATGTGGCGCCTTGAGTATCCCTGGGTCTTACTGGCCGCGCCGCTGGCGTGGGTTGCCTATCGTTATCTGCCGCCATATGTGCAAGGTCGCACTGCACTGCGCGTGCCCTTCTTCTCGCAGATGGCGCAGGTGACCGGCAAAGCCCCCACGAACCCGGGTGTCCAAATCCGGCGAGCGCAGTTATGGCTGAGCGTCGCGGTGTGGTTGCTCGTCACACTCGCCGTCGCCCGCCCGCAATGGGTCGAGCCGCCGCTGACGCATTCCGAACCCATGCGTGACATCCTGCTCGCCGTGGACATCTCCCAATCGATGGACACAAGAGATTTTCGTGACGCCGCGGGACGCGTCACGAGTCGATGGGATGCCGTTCGACTCGTCGTCGGAGACTTCATCGAGCAACGGAAAAGCGACCGGCTGGGCTTGATCGTCTTCGGGTCGGGCGCGTACCCCCAGGCCCCGCTGACCAAGGACCACCAAGCACTGCGCTTGCTCCTCGACCAGACAGCCGTCGGGATGGCCGGGCCAAACACTGCGCTCGGAGACGCGATCGGCCTGGGCATCCGGATGCTGGACCAAGCCAAAGAACAAGAGAAGGTGCTGATCCTGCTGACGGACGGCAATGACACCGGCAGTGCGGTGCCGCCCGAGCGAGCCGCGGCGCTCGCGCAGGAACACAAGGTCACTGTGCACACGATCGGCATCGGCAATCCCGACGCCAGGGGCGACGATCGCGTGGATTTCACTGCCCTGCAAGACATCGCCAAGGAGGCTGGCGGGCAGTTCTTCCGCGCGCAGGATCTGAACAGCCTGAAGGACGTCTACGCCACGCTGGACCGCATCACTCCCCAAGAGGTTCGTACGCTGACCCATCAGCCCAAGCACGAGTACTTCTGGATTCCGGTCGGGCTCGCCATGCTCTTGCTGACCCTGTGGAACGGCCTCTGCGGCGTGCGCGATTGGAGAAGCCGGCATGCCGACGCCAGGCCAGCAGAAAGCGGCAACTTGGACAGTAAAGGTGGCTCATGGAAGTCGACCTGAACGCGTTCCATTTTTTGCGACCATGGTGGCTGCTGGGGCTGATTCCGGCGGTCCTGATCTGGTGGGCGCAACGGCAGCAGCGCGCGTCGGCGCGACACGGGTTGACGGTGAATCCCACACTGCTACCGTTCCTTACCGTGCGAAGTGCAGGCACTCGCGGCCCGCGGCCCGTCGACCTGCTAGCGCTGACCCTCTCTTTGAGTGCGCTCGCAGCGGCCGGCCCCACCTGGGAGCGCGACAAGCCCGGATATCTGGATGACGTGGCCCCGCTCGTGGTCGCCGTGGACATCTCGCGCTCCATGGACGGGACGGACGTGCCGCCCTCCCGTATCGATGCTGCCAAGAGGCTCGTGCGAGATCTGGGAGCGCATCGAGCAGGCACGAAGACGGGGCTCATCGCCTACGCCGGCAGCAGCTATCTCGTGCTGCCGCCCACGGAAGACACCGAACTCCTGGACCTGTTTGCCCAAGCCCTCGCAACAGACCTGACGTCGCACGAGGGTCGGGACATTGCCGGCACCATCTCACTCGCGGCGAAGGTCCTGTCCACCGAGCGGGCGGGAGGTTCGCTCCTGCTGCTCACGGACGGCGCGAATCCGCAGAACCTGCCCGAGGTGCGCAAGCGCGCCCAGGCTGCCCCGGACTTGCAGATCCTGGTGATGGCGGTGGGCCATGCTGGCGATCCTCCGACCGGCATCGACACGGCGGCAATGCAGCAACTCGCGCAAGCGGCCGGGCTCCTTTGGGCAGCCTCACCGGCACCGGAGATGACCTCGACTGGGTAACGCTGCATGCGGACCGGCACTTCCGCGAAGTGCAGGATGACACTGACCAGTCTGTTCACTGGAAGGACGCCGGCTACTGGCTGTGTTGGCCTCTGGCGATTGCCGCGCTGCTGGCTGTCCGCCGCGGCTGGAGCGTGGCATGGACGGCAACGGTGCTGGTCGTGGCGTTTTCCGTCCCGTCGGCGGACGTCCATGCTGGCCGACTCGCCGATGCCTTCATGACGGCAGACCAACAGGGCCGGATGGCGTTCGACAAGGGCCGCTACGAAGAAGCGGCTGCCCATTTCGAAGACCCCTATTGGAAAGGCCGCGCCGCATACGCGGCCGGCAATTACGCTCTCGCATTGAAGGAGTTTTCCACCCTCCAGACCGCCGAGGCAATCTTCTATGTGGGCAACTCGCAAACCCGTCTGCGGCGCTACGACGCAGCGCTCGCGGCATACGATCGCGCGCTCGAGCTCAGGCCCGGCTGGGAGCCCGCGGTCGTCAACAGAGGCATCGTCACACGACTGCTGGAGGCGATGAGCCAAGAGCAGCAAGGTGAGCCGGCAGAACCACCCGACCAGACCATCATGGACAAATCGGCTGCCGCGGGAAAGCAGGTGCAGGTGCCGGTGGCGAAGGCTGCTTCCGAAGACGTCTGGCTTCGTAACCTGACGATTTCGCCTGCGCGCTTTCTGCAAGGGAAATTTGCTGCGCAAGACAACGCGGCCGGGGTCACACCATGAGCCCATTGCGGAGACTGCTCGCGAAGGCCCTTCTGACACTCGGTGTGGCGGGGGCTGCGACGGCGCAGGATGCCGCCGAACTGCGGGCCCGCGCCAGCCTCACGGACGCATCCACTGCACAGGTAGGCGCGACCATCAAACTCGAGGTCGAGGTGACGACCACCACATGGTTCACCCAGCCCCCCAAATTACCCCCACTGGATCTGAAGGGCATTCTGGTAACCCCTCCTTCGGGCCAAGGTGAGATCGTCCGCAGTACAGAAGGCGCAAAAACCTATAACGGATTGCGATACACCTACTTGCTCAGTCCCACGGTACAGGGCCGGGTTGAGATCCCCGAAATGGAGGTCAGCGCGCAGATCGGACCTGGAAAGACCGAGCTGACGGCGCGCACTGCGCCGCTTAGCCTGGAGGTCGCACCCGGCAAAGGCAACGGGAGCGCCACAGAGGTGGCGGGCGCCGACGTCAGCGTCACGCAAGCCTACACACTGGCGCCCGATCCGTTGGTGGTCGGAGGCCGAGTCACTCGCAGCGTGACGCAGCGCGCAGACGGCGTGGAGCCCATGCTGATCCCGGCGGCGCCGCTTGCCGACGTTCCCGGCTTTACGCGCTACATGCGCGAACCAGAGATCACGGTGCTCAACGACGGCCGAGGCGCGTTCTTGGGCGGCCAGCGAATTGATCGCGCCGACTATATCGCCACGCAGGCCGGCGAGGCGACGTTTCCCACTATTTCCGTGCCGTGGATCGACAAGAGCGGCAATCCTCGCCGCCGGGATCTGGACGGCCGGACTCTGACCGTGCAGCCGGCGCCCGTGACGGCCCCGCCCTTCTCGCTGTCCGACGACCTGGCGCAATTGCGACAAGGCTTGCGCTGGTTCGTCCCGCTTCATTGGATTGCCTGGACGAGCATCGCGTTAGGCGCGCTGGTCGTGCTTTGGTTTGGCCGTCCGTGGCTTGCCCGGGGGTGGCGGCGCGCAGGTGTTTGGGCACGATCCCGGCTGGCGCGTTACCGCATGAGCGAACGTTGGCACTGGAAGGCTTGGAAACGTGAAGCGCATCGTGACGAAGCCGGGCTCACCGCCTTCTATCGCTGGCTAGCCGTCGCCACCGGATCGGCCACCCTGCGTTTTGCGGTAACGCCCCTCGGACCTGCAGAGCGCGCTGCCGGCGAGGACCTGCTGAATCGGCTGTACGGAGATGCGCAGCCGGATTGCGCCACGGCACGCTCTGCACTCCTGGCGGCCTCGCGCTCATGGCGGCGTGAATGGCGGCCGCGCCGCAAACGCGGTGGCGCCAGCGGGCTGCGCAGCAAGCTCAATCCCGCCCTCGCGTCGGGCACAGAAGTATCTGAAAAGGGGAAACCATGAAAGCCGGAATTTTGGATGGAGCTCGGCGCTGGACGGCATCAGCGCTTGCGGCACTCATGACCGTAGTGCTGACCGCGTGTTCGGCTCCCGGGACCACCGGACTGAATCGCGAGCCGCTGCCTTCATGGCGTGAGGGCGCGTCGCGCACGTCCATCATCGAGTTCGTCAGCGCGGTAACCACGGTGGGCAGCCCCGACTTCGTCGAAATCGAAGACCGCGTTGCCGTATTCGACAACGACGGCACATTGTGGAGCGAACAGCCGCTCTACTTCCAGGGCATATTTGCGCTGGATCGGCTCAAAGCGCTCGCACCCAAACACCCGGAATGGAAGACTCAACAGCCTTTCAAGGCAGCGCTCGAGGATGACCAGGAGGCCCTCGCGAAGGCCGGGGACACCGGGCTGCTAAAGATCGTGGGCGCAACGCACGCAGGCGTGTCTACCCAGGCGTTTTCCGAAAGCGTCGCGGCCTGGACCGCATCCGCCAGACACCCTCGCTTCGGTCGCCCATATACCGACCTGACCTATGTGCCGATGCGTGAACTGCTGGATTACCTCCGCGCGCACGATTTCAAGGTCTACATCGTGTCTGGCGGGGGCGTCGAGTTCATGCGCGCATGGGCGACCTCGGCGTACGGCATTCCGCCGGAGCAGATCATCGGCAGCCGTCTGGAAAACCGCTTCGAGTTCAACGACGGCCAACCGCAGATCATGCAAGACCCGAAGTTGAGCTTTCTCGACGACGGGCCGGGCAAACCGGTAGCCATCAATCAACACATCGGGCGCAGGCCGATCCTGGCATTCGGAAACTCGGACGGCGATCTGCAGATGCTGCAATGGACCGCCGCAGGAACGGGCAAGCGCTTCGCCGGCCTGGTTCACCACACCGATGACAAACGTGAATGGGCTTACGACCGGACTTCCAAGATCGGGCGCCTCGATCGCGCGCTGGATGAAGCACGCAGCCGAGGCTGGACAGTTGTCGACATGGAGAAGGAGTGGGAGCGAATTTTCGTATTTGAAGAACCTTGATGTGTTTCTACTTTCGGCCCTCGCGGGGCAAGGAGAGCAGTGATGAAGGCAAGGAAATGGTTGAGGGCGGCACTATTTGCCGCCAGCGGGCTTGCACTCATGAGCGGCGCAAGCGCCCAGACTCAAAGTGCTCAGTCCAAACCCCAACAATCTCAAAGCAACGGAAAGAAGCCCAATATCCTGGTGATCTTCGGTGACGACATCGGCCAGACCAATATCAGCGTGTATGGCGGCGGCGTGGTCGGCTACAAGACGCCGAACATCGACCGGCTAGCCAAAGAAGGCACACGGTTCACGGACTATTACGCTGAGAACAGCTGCACGGCGGGCAGGTCCACCTTCATCACCGGTCAGGTGCCCCGGCGCACGGGTCTCTCAAAGGTCGGCATGCCGGGCGTGCCGGTGGGACTGCAAGACCGCGACATCACCATCGCGCAAGCGCTCAAATCCCATGGCTATAACACCGCTCAGTTCGGTAAAAACCACCTGGGGGACCGCGATGAGTATCTGCCCACCAAGCACGGTTTTGACGAATTCTTC
Organism: Bordetella genomosp. 5; assembly: GCF_002261475.1. Taxonomy (GTDB): domain Bacteria; phylum Pseudomonadota; class Gammaproteobacteria; order Burkholderiales; family Burkholderiaceae_B; genus Bordetella. The sequence continues at coordinate 216,349 of NZ_NEVN01000006.1, read as the reverse complement.
GGCAATCTCTATCACCTGAATGCCGAAGAAGAGCCCGAGCGCCCCTATTGGCCCAAAGACTCTTCGGGCGTAAACATTCCCAAGCCTCGCGGCGTCATCAAGGCGTCCGCAGACGGGAAAATCGAGGACACCGGTGCCCTGACATCGAAACGCATGGAGACGATCGACGACGAGACCGTCGGCGCTGCGCTGGACTATCTGGACAAGCATGGCAAGGGTGAAAAGCCGTTCTTTGTCTGGATGAACACCACGCGCATGCACGTCTACACCCACATCCGCGACGCGCACAAAGGCAAAAGTGGCATGCCAGGCAACGACTATGCGGATGGCATGTGGGAGCATGACCAGGACGTTGGAAAGCTGCTGAAAAAGCTCGACGACCTGGGCATCGCCGACAACACGATCGTCATTTACACCACCGACAACGGGCCTAATCAGTTCAGTTGGCCTGACGCCGCCACGACACCCTTCCGAAACGAGAAGAACTCGAATTGGGAAGGTGCGTACCGGGTCCCGGCCATCATCCGCTGGCCGGGCCAGGTTCCTGCGGACCAGATCAAGGACGGCATCATCTCCGGGCTTGACTGGTTTCCCACCCTGCTCGCGGCAGTGGGCGACACCGACGTCAAGGAAAGGCTGCTCAAGGGATGGACGCCGAATGGGGCGAATAGAAGCTTCAAAGTTCACCTCGATGGCTATAACCAGCTCGATTACCTGACCGGCAAGAGCGATAAAAGTGCTCGAAACGACTTCTACTACTTCAACGACGATGGCATGTTGGTGGCCATGCGCTACGGAGATTGGAAGGCCGTCTTCTGCGAGCAGCAGGCGCCCGGGGGGTTTGCAGTATGGAAGGATCCCTTCGTGTGCTTGCGGGTGCCCAAGCTCTACAACCTGCGCATGGACCCGTTCGAGCGGGCTGATGTCGTATCCAACCAATACTACGACTGGCTGGTGAAGAACGACTATCTCGTGCTGGCTGCATCGATGAAGTCTGCGGAGTTCCTGCAAACCTTTGTCGAATGGCCGCCCAGCCAACGACCCGCCAGCTTCAGCGTCGATCAGATACAGGAAGAGGTCGATCGAAAGGTCGAGCAGTACTTCGAAGACCAAGCCAAGAAGCAAGGCAAGTAACGGCCCGAAGACGAGCGGGGTTTACCTCGCTCGTCTTCCTGCTTCGACGAACAGATGGACTATCCCCATGACCTGGACACAAGCCGCGGTAGACATGTTCTTGCAGCTGGCCCCGTTCACGCGATTCGTCCTTTGGCTGCTCTTTTTCCTCATCCTGCCACTGCTATGCGAACGCCTGCGAATTCCGGGCGTGCTGGGATTTCTGGTGATGGGATTTCTGCTAGGACCTTCCGGCTTCAATCTGCTTCAGCCGGAGATGCCGATCGCGGAGCTGGCGGCAGAGTTGGGGGTGGCGTTGCTGCTCTTTTTTGTCGGATACGACATCGATTTCGCCCTGTTGCGCCGGGCCAAGGCTCAGGTTCTGCTTTTTGGCGTTCTGACATTTGCGCTGCCCATGGGTCTGGGCTACGGGATCGCGCGCTCCGCGGGATACAGCGTCAATGCCGCCTTGTTGATCGGATCACTCATCGCCTCGCATACGCTCCTGGCTTATCCCGTCGTAAATCGCCTCGGTCTGAGTCAGCGCGTGAGCGTCATGGTGGCTTGCGGTGCCACCGTATTCACGGACGTGGCCGCCATGCTCGTGCTGGCGATGTGCCTGATCACCCATGAGCGGGGATTCTCGATCGCCGCAATTGAATTGCAGGTGCTGCAGATCGCGTTCTTCATACCGGCGGTCGTCGTGGGCGGCCCCTGGCTCTTGCGCAGGATTCTGGCGCGCATGAAGCGCGACGAGTCGAGAATCATCGTCTTCTTTCTCGCGGTTGCCGTGGCCAGCCAGGCGGCCGAGCTGTTCGGCCTGGACGGAATCGTTGGCGCATTTCTTGCGGGGATTGCCGTCCGGCAGGCGGCACCTGAGTCCAGAAATGCGGGCGTGATGAAGTTGATCAGCGACACGTTCCTGATTCCCGCATTCTTCATGACGACCGGCATGCTATTGCATCCCATCGATGCACTGATGACCTTCGTCCGCCAACCGCTGCTTGCGTTCGGTCTGCTTTTCGCCCTGGTCGTGGGCAAGGGGCTTGCTGCGTTCGCGCTACGCCCCATGTTCCGCTACGAAACGGCGGACGTCATGCTGGTCTGGAGTCTCACGTTGCCGCAGGTGGCCGCCACATTGGCTGCGGCGACGGTGGCTTATCGCACGCTGAGCCCCACGGGAGCCCCTCTGCTGGATGAGTCACTTCTGAACGTCGTGCTGATGCTCGTCGTGCTGAGTTCTCTGTGCGCACCGTTGCTGACGCAAAGATTTGGCAGGGAATGCCGGGTCCACCCCACCGCCGTCGAGACGGGAGGGCCGCCGCCATCCTCGCGCTTGAGCCCCTGATCCGAGTGATGTCTCGTCCCGATTCGGCTTTGAGCATGACCAGCAAGTGGCATCGCGCAGGCCATCCCGATCAACTCTCGCTCATCCGAGCGAACCATAGTCGTCTCTACGCAAAGGAGAGAAAGATGCGCAGTACCCGATTACTTGCCGGCATCCTGCTCGCTGCAGGCGCAAGCTCGCTCAGCTTCGCAGCACCCACGACCTTTCTGAATTACACCATCATCAACAACATTCCGAAGCAGGATCGGGCCGGCTTCAGGTCCGCAGTGGCGCAGGCGCTGAATGACTCCGCTGACGGCCAAACGACGACCTGGACGAGCTCGCCGCCCCGCCGCGGGACGCCAATCAGCGTCACCCTGACCCCCAGACAAACGTCGCAAACGGAGAAGGCTGACAAGTGCCGCTTCCTCCAAGCTCATTTCGAACAAAGCGGCGGCAAAGAAAACTGGTCTTTCTGGTTCTGCCGCCAACCCGACGGTGGCTGGAAGGCAAGTAGTCATTGATGACTGAATTTCGCGATTCGACCGGCCCGCCGCCCTAGCGCGCCGGCACGTCGTACAGCACCGACACCCGCGTGAAATTCGCGCCGAACTGCTTTACGTCGTATTCGAACGGCGCGCTCTCGCCCGGCGCGAGCCGGGGCAGGCGCAGCGTTTCCGAACGGGTGCCGGTGAGTCGATCCTGCGCGTCGTAGAGCCCGATCCACACCCGCACCTGCTCGACCGGGGCGTCGCCGGTGTTGCGCACCCTGCCCTGCACGGTCACGTACTTGTATCGATACCGGTAGGTGAAGTTCAGCGTGCCGGTGCCGATGCCGGCTTCGGTCTTGTCCACGCTCACGTCGAGCGCGGGACGCGCGCCCGGCAGCGGCGCGCGCCGGGCGGGCTTCCAGTCGGTCTTGATCTCCGTGAACCGCGCGAAATCGCGGCCCACGAACTGCACCGGGATGCGCTCGCCCGGATAGAGCAATGCCGGCAGCGCGCTGTCGAGCCGCAGGTTGAGCGGTTGCGCGCCGTCGAACACGGCCACGCGCAACTGCGGCGACACGGCGATGTACTCGTCGCTGCGATTGACCACCTCGGCAAACAGCAGCGCCCGGCCGATCTCGTCCTCCATCCGGCGCGGGTTGTCGAGCACGAGCTGGCTGCTGTCGAACAGCGCGAAGTTATCGTCCAGCAGCTCGGCAGTGGTCAGGCGCAGGTCGTCGACCACGCGCACGTTGGCTGGGTCCACGCGCACGATGCGCGTGCGCGGTGCTTCCGGTTGCGCTTCGGCCGCGGTCGGCACCGGCGCGGCTTCCACGGCGGGCGGCGGCGTCTGCATGCGCCACCAGGCGTACGCCCCGCCTCCGAGCAAGGCCAGACCGAGAATGCCCGCAATCACGCGCACGGCGGGCTTGGCGGCGCGGCGGTCAGTTTTCACTCTGCACCATGTAGTCATAGGAGGCGATGCGCGCCTCGTGATAGATGTCGCACCGCACATCGAACGACGTGCTGGCCTGCGGCGCCAGCTGATTGGCCGTGGCATAACCGCTACCCGTACCGATCACGCGGCCATCCTCGTCGTACAGCATGACGCTGATCTGGATCGAGCCGGCGACGCCGCTGGCGTGGTTGGTGACGAGCCCGACCAGACGATAGCTGCCGTCGTTGCGCACCAACTGCACTTTGCTGGTCCGCACATCGATCTGCTCCTTGCGCGCCGCGCGCGGCTCGGCCACCGACAGGGTGTACGCGTCGTACGGGTCCGAAGGCAGCATGATCAGCACCGGCGAATACTCACCATGCTGCAAGGTGCGCGCCAGCGGCGAATCGGAACGCGAACCCAGCGTGAGCTCGCCCTGCCGGAAGGTGGCCGTCACGCGCGGGGCATCGATCTTCTGCCCGGCTTCGTTGCGCACCGTGAGCAGCAGATACGAGCGGCCGTTGACCTTCACGTCCTGCGCGGCGCTCAGGCGCACCAGGCTCGCGTCGATCCCGGTTTCGAGGGGCGGCGGCTCGGGCACCACGTCGCGGCCCATCAATCCGATCAGCAGCGGCACAAGAAAGATCGCCGCCACGACCAGCGCGATCGTCAGCAGCACGGCGGGGTGCGGCCGCTGCGGCTGGGCCGGTTGCTGGATGCCGCGCAGGATTTTTTCGAGGCGCTGCGCCACGTCGTCTTCCACCAGCGTGGTCGCATGGCAGTGATTGCAGCGGTACTCATTGAGCGCGATCTTGGTGAACGCGCTGCTGCCGCACGCCGAGCAGGTCAGCGTGACGGTATTGATGGTGGTGGACTTGGACGCCATGGGACGTACGTGAGCGGCACGCGGTGGCGCACCGTGCGGAAGTCTGAACAGGGACGGAAGAATACCGTGCGCCCGGCGTGCATCAGGCGTACGAGCGCATCCATTTATTACCAGGCATGACGAGGCGCTGCCCGGGTCCGGCTCAGCCGCGTTCGACCAGCGTGACCCGCGCGTCGCCGACGGCCAGCGCCTCGCGCACGTGCGCCAGCGCCAGGCGCGGGTCGGCCGCGCCGCACATGAACACGTCGAGCGCCGCATAGCCCACCTCGGGCCAGGTGTGGATGCTGATGTGCGATTCGCTCAGGATCACCACGCCCGTCACGCCCGCCCCGGCGTTGGCCGGTGTGCCGTCGTCGAAACCATGGAAATGCGCGCCCAGCACGTGGGCGCCCGCCGCGCGCGCGGCGGCGATGAGCACCGCCTCGAGCCGGGCCGCGTCGGCCAGCACCGCGGGGGCGATGCCGTCCAGATCGGCCAGCAGATGATGGCCGCGCGTCGGATGCCGGCCCGCCGCCGGTCGCCCGGCTGCCAGAGCGTCGGGTTCCAGGCTCATTTGTGCGATCCGCTCGATGACCAGCCGGAGTGGCTCGAGCTGGTGCCCCAGGTGCTACCGCCACCCGAAGAGCCCACGCCGTTCGAGATGATGATGACGATGACCGCATAGACGGTGTAGAAGAAGCGTCCCATGTCAGTCTCCGGCTCCGCTCAGTTTTTCGGCGATGAGCGCAGGCGCCCACAGGAAAAACAGGCCTGCGATGGCGCTGCCCGTGCCGTTATCGTTGGACAGCACCAAAAAGATCGACGCCAGCAGGGCCAGCGACGAGTAACTCCATTTGCTCTCGGAACGGGCGCTGGACAGCTTGGCCAGCTCCGGTTGCTTGAACCACTTGGCGAGATCGGCGCCGCTCACGCGCTGGCTGGCCGACCAGCCCAGTTCGTTGTCCGCGAGTTCGCTCGACAGACCCGCGCCCTTGCTCGACTGGTAGTCGGTGATCTTGGTCTGGTCGCCGACCCTGACGCGCCAGTTGAAGGCGCCCAGCGCGACATCCACGCGCGAGATGTAGTCCCAGCGCTTGCCGTAGATCACGTTGTTGTAGCGCATGTGTTTGCCGGCGTGCGCGGGCCAGGTGTCGCACACGCGCACCCGGTCCCAGCCCTCGTCGGACTCCACCAGCCACAGAAAGCCCGCCTCCACCGAATACAGCAGGTACTCGACCCAGGACGATCCGTCTTCCGGATCGGGGTCGGTGCATTTGAGCAAGCCGATCAGCGTGTAGTCGGCCCCGTCGATGGTGGCCGTCTGCCCGAGCCTGAGCGTAGTCTCGATGCGGTCGACCTTCTTCTTCTGGGCGATCACGTAGGCCGTGTCGCCCGCGCAGTCCACGGTGGAGCCGCAGCTCGGGCACACCACCTGGGTCGCCATCGCGGTCACGATGCTGATCGGGCCGCCGCAGTTCGGGCAGGCCAGGGCCGTGACGGCGCCACGCACACGGCTGGCGCGCTCCAGCACCTGATCGCGCGTCTTGAGCGTGGCGCGATCCATGAGCTTCAGATCGTAGGCCTTGCCCACGTAGATCACGGCCGGCCCGTCGGAATAATCCAGCGTCAGGAAGGCGTCGATACTGCGGAAGTCGGCCACCTTGGCCTGCCAGCCGCCGGCGAACGCGAACGGCAGCTCGCCTTCGGCCGAGGTCGCGTGGCAGGTGCGGATATCCGCCGCCACGAAGCGCTGGCCATCGAGCTTGAACTCGGAGCCCGGCGCGATCGCGTCGAACGCGGGCACGGGCTGGCGCATCTGGGCGCGGCGTTGATGCGTGATCGCATACTGACCGCTGGCATCCGACAGCCAGCCATCGCTGCCGTCGTCGAACCAGAGATACCACTCGTTCCAGAAGCCGGCCTCGTAGCGCAGCTGAATGCGCCCCACGATCGTGAAGCGGCGGCGCTCGAACGACCCCGCCGCGCCGAGGCACAGCGGGCTGTAGTCTTCGAGCAGCTCGCCGACCTCGCCGATGCGCCGCACGCTGTCGGCATCTTTGAGCAGCGTGCTGCGGCAGGCCCCGCACACGGCCATGACGGACGCGGCCGACAGAAAGCTGACCGGCGCGCCACACTGCGGACACAGAACCTGCTGCATCGGGTCGTCCGCCGCCTCAGCTCGTGAGCTTTTTCAGGATTTCGGCCTTGGCCGCGTCGTACTCGGCCGCCGTGATCAGATTCTGATCGGCCAGCGCCTTGAGCTGCTGCAGACGCTGTACCGGATCGGCCTGCGTCGCGGCACCCGCGGCGGCGCCTGCGGCCGCGCCCGCGGCCGGCGCTGCCGCCGGATTGGCGGGCATGGTTGCAGGCGCAACGGCCTGCCCCAGGCCCTGCGCCATCGTATGGCCGAGCGCGGCGCCCGCCGCCAGACCGGCGCCGATGCCGGCGATGCCGCCCTCGTTCTGCGCGGCCAGCGGGATCGAGCTGGCGGTCTGGTACTGCGTCAGCTTGCCCAGGTCGCCCGACATGCCGATCGAGATCCGCGTGTCCAGCGCCTTTTGAAGCTCCTCGGGCAGGGAGACGTTTTCGACGGTGAAGTTGTCGAGCTTGACGCCATAGCGCTCGAACAGCGGCGCCAGCGACGCCGCGATGCGCTCGGACATCTGCCCTTGATTGGCGGCCATGTCGATGAACGGCACGCCGGAGCTGCCCAGCGCCGTGGTCATGGCGGCCACGACCATGTTGCGCAGTTGCGCCTCGAGATCGTCCACGGTGTAGACGTCGCGCGTGCCGCTTATCTCGCGATAGAACAGGCCCGGATCGGCGATCTGATACGAGTACACGCCGAACGCGCGCACGCGCACCATGCCGAACTCGGCGTCGCGCACCGTGATCGGCTGCGCCGTGCCCCAGCGCCGGCCGAGCTGCAGCCGGGTGCTGAAGAAGATCACATCCGACTTGAAGGGCGACTCGAACAGCTTGTCCCAGTTCTTCAGGTACGTGAGCACCGGCAGGGTCTGGGTCGTGAGCTTGTACATGCCGGGGCCGAACACGTCGGCCACCTTGCCTTCGTTCACGAACACCGCCATCTGCGACTCGCGCACGGTCAGGCTGGCGCCATACTGGATTTCGAAATCCTCCATGGGATGGCGCCAGGCAAGTACGCCCTCGCGATCCTCATTCCATTGAAGGATGTCGATAAATTGCTTGCGAATGAAAGAGCCCAGGCTCATGTCGATTCTCCTGCGTGTTGCGCTCGAGTGAGGCGGTTCAGGTCAGGCAGCCCGCATTGACCACCCCGGCCGCCAGCGAGCTGGCGCCGAGCAGTGCGCCCATGGCGAGATTGTTTTCTTCGATGGCCTGGTTCATGCCGCGCACGCAGAAGCTCAGGCCGGCATACACCACGATCTGCACGGCCATGGCGGCCACGCCCCAGACCAGGAACATCGTGAAGGTGGCGTGCACCGCGATGCCCACGCCCACCGTGAAGCTGAAGCCGATCAGCGCTCCGGCAAAGGACAGCGCCGCGGCCAGGTTGCCCTCGCGGATGAGGTCGAACTCTTTATGTCGGGTGACCGCCGTGTAGATGACGCTGAAGAGGCCCAGCATGAGCAGGCCGGTCACGATGTAGAGCAGGTATGCCAATGCAGGATGCATAGTTCTCCCCAAAGAGTCGCCGAAGTATATCGCCTCGTTCGATATACTGCGGCCACTTGTCACGGACACCCCCATGCGCGACCGCGTTCTTATTCTTTCGGTATTGATCGTCGCCTCGTGCGGCCTGGGCTACGAGCTCGTCAGCAGCGCGCTGGCCAGCTATCTGCTGGGCGACTCGATCCTGCAGTTCTCGTCCGTCATCGGCTGCTACCTGTTCGCCATGGGCGTGGGGTCCTGGCTGTCCAAGTATATTCCCGAGGATCAGGTGCTCGAGCGCTTCATCGACGTGGAGCTGCTGGTCGCCTTGATCGGCGGGGTCTCCGCCGCGGCGCTCTTCATCGTGTATGCCTGGATGGCGGCGCCGTTTCGCACCGCGCTCTATGCGGGGGTGTTCCTGATCGGCCTGATGGTGGGCATGGAGATTCCGCTCGTGATGCGGGTCTTCAACCAGCGCAAGGCCGAGTTCCGCGACATCGTCAGCCGCGTCCTCACCTTCGATTATCTCGGCGCACTGGCCGTCTCGCTGGTGTTTCCGCTGCTGCTCGCACCGCGCCTGGGTCTGCTGCGCACCTCGTTCCTGTTCGGCATGCTCAATGCCGGCGTGGCGCTCTGGACCACCTGGCTGTTCCGCAGCGAGGTGCGCCGCCCGGGCACGCGTGCGCTGCGCGCCAGCATCGTGCTGGGCCTGCTCGGTCTGGGCCTGCTGTACTCCGGCCACATGACGACCTGGGCCGAAAAAGGCCTGTACGGCGATGACGTGATCCACGCCGAGACCACGCCCTACCAGCGCCTGGTGGTCACGCGCTGGCACGACGACATGCGGCTCTACATCAACGGCAACCTGCAGTTTTCGTCTCGTGACGAACATCGCTATCACGAGTCTCTCGTGCATCCGGGTCTGGCCGCCCTGCCCTGGGCGCGCCGTGTCCTGATCCTGGGCGGCGGCGACGGCCTCGCGCTGCGCGAGGTGCTCAAATACCCCGGCATCGAGCACGTCACCCTGGTCGACCTCGACCCGTCCATGACGGGCTTGTTTTCCCGCTCGGAGCCGCTGGTGGCCCTGAACCAGGGCGCGCTGAAAGATCCGCGGGTCACGGTGATCAACACCGACGCCGGCCGCTGGCTCGAAGAGCACAACGACATCTACGACTTCATCGTGGTCGATTTTCCGGATCCGTCGAACTTCGGCCTGGGCCGGCTGTACTCGGTGCCGGTCTACCACCTGATGACACGTCACCTCGCCGAGAAAGGCTATATGGTGGTGCAGTCCACCTCGCCCTACTTTGCGCCGCGCTCGTTCTGGAGCATCGACGCCACCCTGAAGGAAGCGGGTCTGCACACCTGGCCGTATCACGCCTACGTGCCCTCGTTCGGTGATTGGGGCTTCATCCTGGCCGGCAAACGCGACGATTACACGGTGCCCGAGCGTCTGCCCGTGGCCACCCGCTATCTCGACCCCACCACCACCCGCGAGCTGTTCCACTTCCCGGCCGACATGCCGCGCCTCGCCATGCCGCCCAACCGGCTCAACGAGCAATCGCTGGTGCGCTACTTCGACGAAGACTGGCGCAAGGTCATCCGCTGATGCAGCGCCGCACGTTATTGCTGGGTGCGGCGTGGACGGCCACCGTGGGCCTGGGCGGTGCGTTGGGCTGGCACCAGCGCCGGGTAATACGCGCCCAGCCCGAGCTGCGCTATCCCGGCATGGAGGCCGGCCACGCGCTGCGCGATGGCGCGCCGCTGCCAGCCGCAAGCGGCACGCGCGACACCGGGGTGGCCATTCTGGGCGCCGGCGTGGCGGGGCTCGCCTGCGCCTGGAAGCTGGCGCGCGAAGGCCGGCGCGACTTCGTGGTGGTGGCGGGGCCGGAGTTCGGCGGCAATGCCAACGCGGGCGAACGCAACGGCCTCGCCTATCCGCGCGGCGCCCACTACCTGCCCCTGCCCTCGCGCGAATCCACCCATGTGCGCGAGATGCTGGCCGATTTCAGGCTGATCGAGCGCGACGCTCAGGGCGCGAGGCCCTATTACGACGAGCGCGTGCTGGTGCACTCGCCACAAGAGCGCCTGCTGCGAGATGGCCGCTGGGAAGACGCGCTGCTGCCCATGACCGGCCTGCCGCCCGAGCACCTGGCCGAGCATCACCGCTTCGAGGCGCTGGTCGAGCGCCTGCGGACCACGCGCGGCAACGACGGCCGCCGCCTCTTCGCGGTGCCGCTGGTTGCGTCCTCAACGGATCCCGCCTGGCGCGCGCTCGACACGCTGCGCTTCGATGACTGGCTCGATCGCGAGGGCTACCGCTCGCCCGCGCTGCGCTGGTACCTCGACTACTGCTGCCGCGACGACTACGGCGCGGGCACCGACACCGTCTCGGCCTGGGCCGGACTGCACTACTTTGCCAGCCGCGACGGCCACGCCGCCAACGCCGCGGGCGGCGCGGTACTGACCTGGCCGGGCGGGCTCGGCCCGCTGGTGCACCAGCTGCGCGAGGCCATCACCGCCCGCCTCGGCCATGCCGATTGGCTGGTCGGCGGCCTGGCCGCGCGGGTCCGGCTCACGGCCCCGGGCGCGCGCGTGCATTGTGTGGCCGACGGTGGCGCCAGCGAGATCGCGGCCCGCCGCGTGGTGTGCGCCATGCCGCTCGCGGTGGCGGCACGCGTGTTGCCCGATCTGCGCGAGTGGGGCTACGACGCGCGTGCGCACGCCAGCCCGCACGCGGCCTGGCTGGTATCGAACTTCATCATGAAGGGCTACCCGGCCGAGCAGCCGGGCGAATCGCTCGCCTGGGACAACGTGGTGTATCGCGGGCAGGCGCTGGGCTACGTCGTGTCCACCCATCAGCTGCTGCGGGTCGCCCCATCCCCGCGCACGGTGTTCACGGCCTACCATGCGCTGTCACGCCTTGGGCCCACGCAGGCGCGGCAATGGCTGCTCGAGGCCGATCCCGACGCGCTGCGCGACGCGGCCGCCGTGGATCTGCTCACCGCCTACGGCGACGATCTTTGGCGCGAGGTCGAATCCCTGGAGATCACGGCGCGCGGCCACGCCATGGCCATCCCGGTGCCGGGTTATCTGTCGAACCCGGGGCTGGCGGCGCTACGCGACGTGGACGGCACGGTGCTGTTCGCCCATGCCGATCTGTCGGGCTACTCGGTGTTCGAGGAAGCTGCGTGGTGGGGTGTCGCGGCCGCGCAGCGATTGCTGAGCTGATCCGGGCATTCGCCGTCGCCGGGCCAACCGCACAGACGCGGGCGTAGCCCGAAGGCCCTCCGGACTAGCCCCACAACCGCAATCCGATCCGCATGGCCTAGCCGGCGCGCGACGGCCCGACAGGCGCGGCTGGTGGACGGTTCTGCTCGACGCGATCGGTCTCTCTTCAAGCACGCTCTCCCCAAAACAGGCAGACCTCTCCAGAACAGGCAGACCTCTCCAAAAGAACGAGGCCTCCCCAAAAATGAGGAGGCCTCGCCACAGACTAGCGGGCCTCCCCAACATCGGGGAGGCCTGCGTGCCCTCGACTACTTGCTCAGCGGGATCGCCACGTTCAGATTGAGCGAGTAATCTCCACGGTCCGACTTGCCCGCGTAGTCCTGGCTGATGCGGATCTGCGAGGCGCCCGGCCCTTGCATCTCGTAGCCCAGGCCGAAGCGCGTGACCACCCTGCCCGGCTGTGCACCGTTTACCGAGAAGGAGGCGCCGGCTGCGTCCCTGGCGTCGAGCTCGGGCTTCCTGGCCAGGAAGTCGTAGCCCACGCCGCCGTAGGCCGTGACGCGCTGATCGTCCGCAAGCTCGTAGCGATACTTCAGCCCCACGAGCGGCGTCAGTGTCTGCGCATCCTGCTTGCCCACGCTCAGGTTGGACCATCCCGCGCCGCGCTCCTGATACGCGCCCACGCCCGCGCGGCCATACTCGAGCGCCAGCCACGGCGTAACCGTGTGCTTGCCCAGCAGGTGATCGCGTTCGTAGTTCAGCGACAGCACGGCCGTGCGCCCGTTCGGGTTCGACTTGGCATGCGCCTCGTCGCCGATCGTGTCGCGCCGGCTTGCGCTGTTGCGGTCCAGGCCCACCTTGCCGATCACCGACATCCGGCCCAGCGTGCCCAGGTCGTGGCTTGCGTAGCCGGCGAGCTGATAGCTCGCGCCACTGGCCCGATCTTCCGTCGCGCTGTCGCGGCCCTTGGTCGATGCGCCCTGCACCAGCAGCGCCGCGCCGACCCGGGTCTTGTCGCCAAGCGCCCGGTCGGTGCCCACCGCCAGGCCCCCGACCTTGCGATCGAAGCCGGGCGTGGCGGCACCTTGCGAGCCCGTGGACCAGCCGCCGTAAGGCGTCATCCACACCGTGTTGGCGGCGTTGGTACCGAGATACGCGGGGCCCGACATGCGGCTCATGCGATCGCGCACCACGCTCATGCTGGCCTGGGCCTGCTCGAGCGACATCTGCGCGAAGTTGCCGCCGAAGAGCGGCGTCGACAGCGTCGGGCCGCTTGCCCCGGTGACGACCAGATCGAGCTGGTTGCCGTTGCGCTCGATGTAGTAGTTCACGCCACGATACGAGCCACCGCCGTAGGTGCCGTTCAGCCCACCGTGTGCGCGCAGGAAGCCGCTGTAGCGCTCACCCGGCTTGAGCGGCGCCGTCGACGGATTCAGCTTCAGGGCCGCGCCGGCCGCCAGCGTGGCCGACTGGCTCACATCCAGCACGCCGTACTGACCCGCGGCGGTGCCCACCATGGCCAGGTCCAGCACGCCGTTGGCGGTCTGCACGTAGTTGCCGGCGACCTTCAGGGTCTGGTCCGCGCCGATGTGCACCGTGCCATCGTTGGTGAGCGTGTCGGCTTTCAACCCGGCGGCACGCAACGACGGCATCAGGCTCATCAGACCGCCGCTTGCCACCGTGAATGTGGACGCATTGCCTTGCAGCGCCAGATCCCCGCCGAGTTCGACCTCGCCGCCGCTGCCGGCCGTGATCCTGTTCCAGCCCTGCACCGCGATCACACCCGCGCTGCCCGACGTGGAGGCAGTCAGCTTCTGCTTCTCGCCCACGGTCAGTTGGTTGGCATTGGTGGTGTCGCGCAGCACGGACTCGCCCAGCTGCGTCTCGGACTCCAGCATCAGGGTGTTGCCGGATCCGCCCACGTCGATGTCACCGGCCAGCGTGGCGCCGCGCAGTGTGACGGTGTTGGCGTCGCCCTGCACCTGAATCGCGGCCGAAGCCTTTTGTGCCAGCACGGTGTCCTGCGCCTGTACATTGCCGCCGCCGGTCAGCACGGTGTCCACCAGCTCGGAACCCGGCTGCGCGTCGACCACGCCGCCACTCGAGACGGTGTTCGCCTCGGCACGACCGCCCGACGACACCTGCTGCAGGCCCTGCACCGTGGTGTTGCTCACCCGGCCTTCGACCTGCTGCAGGCCACCCGCGAGAATCTTGCTGTCTTCGTCGAGGCCACCCGAGTGCACGCGCTGCACGCCGCCCGAATGGATCGTGGCGCGCGGCCCATAACCGCCCGACAGGATTTCCTCTCGGCCACCGTCGTAGATATCGGTGTCGTAGGCGCTGCCGCCCGACGACACATACTGCACGCCGCCCTGATGGATCTGCGAGCTGTCGGCTCGACCGCCCGACGTCACCAGGTTCGACCCACCCGAGGACACCGTCGTGGCCGTCGCCGTACCGCCCGCGGAGATCGACTGAACACCGCCGGACTGGATTTCCGTGCCGGAGACGCTGCCATGCACCGCCGCGCTACCGCCCATGCTCACGACCGTGGCGTTGGCGGAGCCGCCGGACGACACGGTTTGCACGCCACCGGAGGACACGTGCGTGTCGTTCGCTTGAGCGCCGCTGACCAGGAGCTGGCTACCACCCTGACTGATCGTCGTGGACGTAGCCGACCCGCCCGTCGCCAAGAGTTGAATGCCCCCCGAGGAGACGTTCGTGTTGCTCACGTGGCCGCTGCCCCAGACCGACTGCACACCGCCCGACGACACGTGCGTGTCGATGGCCCGGCCCGAGCCTTCGACCCTTTGAACACCGCCAGCGCCAACGATGGTGGATGTGGCCGTGCCGTCGGTTCCGACCGATTGGGAGCCACCCGATGACACCTGCGTGTTGTTGGCCTGGCCGTGAACCGCTTGGTTACCACCGTCGCCGACGGTCGTCGACGTGGCCGTGCCGCCAGCCGACACAGTTTCACCACCGCCCGAGCCCACTTGCGTATGGATCGCCTGGCCGCCGTCCTCCACGTCCTGATGACCGCCGTCGCTGAGTGTAGTGGACGTCGCTGTGCCACCCGACCCCACGTTTTGACGCCCTCCGGACGAAAGGTGCGTGTGGATCGCCTGGCCGCCACTTTGCACGATCTGCCTGCCGCCATCGCTGACGGTCGTGGACGTGGCCGTGCCGCCCGACGCAACGGTTTGACTACCGCCGGACGACACGCGCGTGTGGATCGCCTGGCCCCCGCTCTGCACGCTCTGCCTGCCGCCATCGCTGACGGTCGTGGACGTGGCCGTGCCACCCGACGAAATGGTTTGAATACCGCCGGAAGACACCTGCGTGGCGATCGCCTGGCCGCCGCTCTGCACCTCCTGGCTGCCGCCGCCAATCAACGCCGTGGACGTGGCCGTGCCGCCGGACGAGACCGTTTGAACACCGTTCTGGAACACCCACGTGTCGCTGGCCGTGCCACCGCCCTGGACCCCTTGGCTACCGCCGCCGACCAGGTTGGACGTCGCCAGGCCACCGGACGACACCGTCTGATTACCCCCGGATGACAGCTGCGTATTGCTCGCCACGCCGCCGCTCTGAACACCCTGGCTACCGCCACTGTTGACAACCGTTGTCGTCGCCGTGCCGCCAGACGACACCGTCTGAGTACCACCTGAAGACACCTGCGTATTGCTCGCCACGCCGCCGCTCTGCACACCCTGGCTGCCGCCGTCGCTCACCGCCGTGGACGTGGTCAGACCGCCGGACGAGACCGTCTGAACAGCGCCGGAAGACACTTGCGTGTCGCTAGTCGCGCCGCCGCCCTGCACGCCCTGGCTTCCGCCCTGCTTCACGGACGTGGACATGGCCTGGCCCCCGGACGACACGGTCTGGTTGCCGCCGGAAGACACTTGCGTTTCGTTGGCCGCGCCGCCGCTCTGCACGCCTTGGCTGCCGCCGTCGCTCAACGTCGTCGACGTGGCCCCGCCGCCGGATGAGACGGTCTGAACGCCGCCGGAAGACACCTGCGTGCCGGTGGCGTGACCATTGGCCTGTATGCCTTGGCTACCACCGCTACTTACCGTGGTGGACATGGCCCTGCCGCCAGACGACACGGTTTGCACGCCACCCGTGGACACTTGCGTGTTGCTTACCCGGGCGCTGGCCCCGACCGATTGGCTGCCGCCCGATGACACGTGCGTGTCGAAGGTCTGGGCAAAGCCGGTCACCGTTTGAACACCGCCATCGCGGACGATGGTGGAGGTGGCGGAACCGCCGTTGCCAACAGACTGGGACGCACCCGACAACACCAGCGTGTTGTCGGCCTGACCGTAGACCACCTGACTACCGCCATTACTCACGGTCGTGGACGTGGCCGTGCCGCCATCCCCCACGGTTTGACTGCCACCCGAGGATATTTGCGTGCCAATGGCCTGGCCGCCGCCCTCCACGCCCTGGCCGCCGCCGCTACTAATGTTTGTGGACGTGGCCGTACCGCCGGACGAGACCGTTTGTACGCCACCCGAAGACACCTGCGTGCCGCTGGCGCGACCGCCGCCCTGCACGCCCTGGCTGCCGCCATTGCTCACCGTTGTGGACGTGGCCGTGCCGCCCGACGATACCGTCTGGTTACCGCCCGAGGAGACCTGAGTTCGATCGGCCTGGCCCCCTTCCGACACGCCCTGGCTGCCGCCATTGCTCAAGGTCGTGGACGTGGCGGTGCCGCCGGACGACACCGTTTGCACGCCGCCGGATGACACCTGCGTGTCGGTCGCCTGACCGCCGCTTTCGACCCCCTGCCTGCCGCCATCGCTGACGATCGTGGAGGTCGCCGTGCCGCCAGACGAGACAGTCTGCACGCCACCCGACGACACCTGCGTGTTGTTCGCCTGGCCGCTGTTCTGCACGGTTTGGCGGCCGCCACTGCTGACGGTCGTGGAGGTGGCAACCGCGCCGCTGTCCCGCACCTCCTGCACGCCGCCCGATGACACCTGCGTGTAGCTGGCCTGACCTTCTGCCCATACCAACTGCGAGCCGCCCGACGAGACCCGCGTACTGATTGCTTGACCGAAGTGCAATATTCGCTGGGAGCCGCCCGACGATATATGCGCGTCGACGGACCGGCCCCTTACATCTTGCAGACCGCCATTGATGGTCGTGGAGGTAGCCGTGCCACCGGCATTTACCCACTGCTCACCACCCGATGACAGCTGCGTGTTGCTGGCCTGACCGGCGCTCTCGACTTCCTGGACGCCGCCACTGGTGACAGTCGTGGACGTAGCGGTGCCGCCTGAAGACACCGTCTGCGTGCCACCCGAGGAAACCTGCGTGCTGGTGGCATCGCCCTGCACACCCTGGCTGCCGCCTTTCAGAGTCGTGGACGTGGTCCGGCCACCGTAAGACACCGTCTGGTTGCCGCCGGAAGACACTTGCGTGTTGCTCGCCGCGCCGTCCCTCTGTATGCCCTGGCTACCGCCGCTGCTCACCGTGGTGGAGACGGCCGTGCCGCCAGACGACACGACTTGCTGGCCACCCGTGGACACGATCGTGTTGCTCACCGTAGCGCTGGCGCGGACCAACTGCTGGCCGCCCGACGACACGTGCGTGTCGGTGGCCTGACCCAAACCACGCACCGTTTGAACCCCGCCATCGCGGAGAATGGTGGAGGTGGCACGCCCCCCGTCTTCGACGGACTGCGCGCCACCCGAGGACACCCGCGTGTTGTCGGCGCGACCGTAAACCCCTTGGCTGCCACCACTGTTGATGGTCGTGGAGGTGGCCGTGCCGCCGTCATACACGCGCTCCTGACCGCCCGATGAGACTTGCGTGTTGCTGACTTGACCGTCGCGCTCGACCGTCTGGATACCGCCATCGCTGACGGTGGTGGACGTGGCCGTGCCGCCCCTGCTGACGGTCTGCCGGCCGCCCGAGGAGACTTGCGTATTGTTCGCCTGGCCTCCGTTGGACACGACCTGGCTGCCGGCGTCGCGCAGCGTTGTGTTGTTGGCGGTGCCGAACACGATCTGCCCACCCGTCGACACGACGCTTCCGGACACCGTCGATCCCGCGGACACGGTTCTGTCCTGCGCGAGGGCCGCAGCCTGAAGCGTCAACCCGAGCGCCACGCCGACGACGCTGGAAGCCGTGCGCACCGACTTCGATGCCTTGCCTCGCCGGGGGCCGTTTTCACTGATGACGACCCATGTTCCTCGCACCACACTCCAGATGACGCGATAAATTCGATTCAAGCCCATAGTTTTCTTTTGCGGATGGATTGTCAGAGCATCCTGAAATCGACGGGGATCTCAGGCTGGCGTGCGGTATGCGTATGGCGTCGTCTCGACGGCCAATAGCTCCTGGAATTCTGAGATACGTGCCAGATCGACGATTTAGAAGATGCTCTAAAACGGAAACCGCACCGAACGAGACGTTCGCCCAAATGACACCCTTCGCGACTGCCCGAACTCACGCGGAGGTGATCGAGGGCAGCGAAGCGTGGCGCGGACGGTGTCTCCACGCGCAGGCGGCGGGCATGAAAAAACCCCCGCAGCCCGGAACGACGTCCGGACTGCGGGGGTCAGCGTGTCGGCGGTGGGCCGCCGTGCTGTGATTCGAAGGGCTTACATCACGCGGATCTTGTCCACGTCGAACTCGACACCCTTGCGCTCGACATCGATCTCGCCGTGCAGCTCGACCTGGGTCTTGTCGTCGATCTTCACGCCGGCCGGGAATTTGTCGTCGTCGATATCGACGCGGATCTTGCCGGTGCCGTCGTCGAAGGTGTAGTGGTCATCGCCATCGTGCGACACGATGCGGCCACGCAGGATCGCGTGCTGGTCGTCCTTGCCCTTCTCGAGCACGTCCTTGACGGACATGACCGGAATCGAGCTGGGGCCCGCATAGCCTTGCTGGGCCGAAGGCTGCGCGGAGCTGGGCCCGGTGTAACCCTGGGCATGCACACCGCCGAAGGCGAGCGCGCCGGCGATGGCGGCGCTGGCCAGCAGGGTGCGGGTGAACGGCTTGCGGATCGTGGACTGGGACATGGTGTGGCTCCTCGCGCTCATCGCGCACTAAGTGTTGAACACAGAACCCATTTGACCCGCCGAAGATTAAGAGAATCTGAGCCGGGTCACTGCTAGTCAAGCATAGCGTCCCGAGTGGCGCCGCACGGCTTTCGCGCAGGCCGCGGTTCGGTCCTCAGCGCGGCTGCGGCAGCGCGAGCACCGCGCCCAGGCCGCGGCCGTCGATCCCCTCGCCGAACCGCAAGGCGCCGCCGTGCAGTTGCGCCACCCGCGCCGCGATCGACAGGCCGAGGCCGCTGCCCTGCACCTGCGTGCCAAGCACGCGGAAGAAACGTTGCGCGAGCCGCTCCCGGTCTTCGGGCGTCACGCCCGCGCCATCGTCGCGCACGCTGAGTTCGAGCTGATTGCCGCGCGCCACGGCGGCGATCTCGACGCGCCCGCCTTCGCGGCCATACACGATGGCGTTGTGCAGCAGATTACGCAACGCGGTACACAGCGCCTCGTGATTGCCCTCCAGGCTCGTCACCCGGCAATCGACGCGCACCGTCACCTGCCGCGCCGCCGCCGCCGGCGCGCAGAGCTTGACCACTTCATCCAGGAGCGCCTGCACGGCGACCGGCGCCACCGGCAGCATGTCGGCCGACTGCGGATCGAGCCGCGCCAGTTGCAGCAGATTTTCGACCAGTGCCGTGCTGCGATTCACGTCGTCGCGCAGACGGCGCAGCTGGTTGACCTCGGCCGGCGGCGCGTCGGCCGGCAGGCTGCGCTGCATCAGCTGGATGCGGGACGCGAGCGCGGCCAGCGGCGTGCGCAGCTCGTGCGCCGCGTCGGCCGTGAAGCGCCGTTCGCTTTCGAGCGCGCCGGCGAGCCGGGCAAACAGGAGATTCAGCGCGTTGACGATGGCGCGCACCTCGTTGGCACGGCCGTCGTACGACAGGGGCGTCAGGTCGGCCGACGACTTGGCCGCCAGCCCGCGCGTCATGCGCTCCAGCGGCGCGAGCAGCCGGCGGATCAGCCACCAGTTCACCAGTCCGAGCAGCAGCCACAGGCCGACGAGCGGCCAGGCCAGCGACTCGAGCATGTCGAGGATCAGGTCGGTGCGGTCGTCCAGCTCCTGGCCGATCTGCACCGAGAACCCCAGCTTTTCATGGCGGCGCACGTACACGCGCCAATCCTCGCCCTCGGCCCGCACCTCGTAGAAGCGCTTGTCGCGCCGGTCCGGATCCACGAAGGGTTTCTTCGGGGCATCCTCGCCCCGCCGCAGCACCTCGCCCTGCGGCGAGACGATCTGATAATCCAGCCGCAACTGCGGGCCGGTGTCGTCGCGGTCGCGCGCGGGAAGCGCGCTGCCCGTGCCCTCGCCCAGCGCCAGCACGAGGCGCGCGCCCTCTTCCAGCGTGTCATCGAATGCGTCGCTCACTTCCTTCCAGGCGATCGCCAGCACGATCACCGTGCTGACGAGGCCGACGATGATGCTGGAGCCGAGCGTGGTGGAGATCAGCCGGCGGCGGATGGAATAGCCGCTGGCGGCCGAGACGGCGGAAGGAGGCATGGCCGCAGGGGAGCCTGCCGCCGGGGAGCCGGCCGCAGGGGAACCTGCCTGCGCGCGTGTGCTATCTGTCGGCGCGCGGCGCGGCCAGCGCAGCGCCTTGATCCGGGCGAGTAGTTGTCGAACCCCGCCCATTTCAATCCGCCAACCGGTAACCCTGGCGCCGGATCGTCTTGATCACGTCGGCCGACAGTTTGCGTCGCAGGTTATAGATGTGGACCTCGATGGTGTTGCTCTCGACCTCGTCGCCCCAGCCATACAGGGCCTCTTCGAGCTGGTCGCGCGACACGACATGGCCGGGCCGGCGCATCAAAGCGTGCAGGACCGCGAACTCATGCGCCGTGAGATCCACCGGCTGCCCCTGGAAACGCACCTGCTTGGCGGCCTCGTCCAATGCCAGCTCGCCATGCACTAGCGCCGTGTCGGGGCGGCCATCGTGGCGCCGGACGGCCGCGCGGATCCGCGCCGAGAGCTCCTCGAGGTCGAAGGGCTTGACCAGATAATCGTCGGCGCCCAGGTCCAGCCCTTCGATCCGGTCGCGCACCGCGTCGCGGGCGGTGATCATGATCACCGGCACCGTATCGCGGCGCGTGCGCAAGGCGCGCAGCAAGGCATCGCCGGTCAGGCCGGGCAGCCCGCGATCGAGCAACACGCATTGATAGTCGTGGGTGGCGAGCGCCGTCTGCGCCAGATCGCCGCGCGTGACGCGGTCGACCACATAACCGTCGAGCGCCAGCCACGACTCAATCGATTCGCCCAGGGAAACGTCGTCTTCGGCCAGTAGGATGCGCATGCCTGGACTATACGCGAGAGGATGAAGCGAATCTTAAGCCGCGCGAGCGCGGGTTTCCCGTGATGGCGCGGCGCGTGCGACCGACTCAGAATGGCTTGCCCCGGCGCAGTGCCCGGGGTCCGCGCCGCGCGCCTGGCATGGCGCCGTTATCCGATCGATGAGAGCGAGTGCATGACCGACGTAAACCCGATTTTCGAAGACCACGCGGTCTACCGCACCCTGCTGGAGTCGACCAAAGCCATTCCCTGGAAGCTCGATTGGGCCACCATGAAGTTCGCCTATATCGGCCCGCAGATCGAGGCCCTGCTCGGTTGGAGCACCGAAAGCTGGGCCACCGTCGAAGACTGGGCGATGCGCATGCATCCCGAGGACCGGGAATATGTGGTCAATTTCTGCGTCAGCCAATCCCGGGCAGGCGTCGACCACGAGGCCGACTACCGCGCGCTGACTAAAGACAACGGCTACGTCTGGATTCGCGACGTGGTGCACGTGGTGCGCAATGACGCCGGCGAGGTCGAGGCGCTGATCGGCTTCATGTTCGACATCACCGAACGCAAGAAAACCGAGGAGAAGCTGCTCAGCCTGCAAAAGGAGCTGGAGGTGCTGTCGTTCAAGGACGGGCTGACCAACATCGCCAACCGGCGCCGCTTCGACGGCAGTTTCGAACTGGAATGGGACCGCGCCGCCGCCGCGCGCACGCCCTTGTCGATCCTGATGTTCGATGTCGATTTCTTCAAGCAATACAACGATCTGTATGGCCACACCCAGGGCGACAACTGCCTCATTGAGATTGCGCAGGTCCTGAGCCTGGCGCTGGACGGCCCGCGTGACCTGGTGGCCCGCTACGGCGGCGAAGAGTTCGTGGTGCTGCTGCCCGAGGCCGATCAGGCGCTGGCGATGAAGGTCGCGGAACGCTGCCAGCGGCTGCTGCAGAAAAAGGCCATCGTGCATGCCCTGTCCCCGCATGGCCGGAGGGTCACGATGAGCATCGGCGCGGGCACCGTCATGCCCAACGGCCACGCCACTCGCGCCGGCTTCATCAAGGCGGTGGACGAGCAGCTCTATCTCGCCAAGAACAACGGCCGAGACCGGGTCGAGCACGTGGCGTTGCCGGCCTGATTTCGACGGCTGAGACTGCGCCGCGTGCAGGGGCACTCGGCCCGCGACGGGTCTCGTTCGAGGCCGGTCCGAGTCCGCGCTAGGGCTGCAACTGGCCCAACACCGCCGCCAACTCGCTGCGCGCCTCGCTCGGCCGGGCGCCGGCGAGCGCGGCTCTGACCGGCGCCACCGCGGCCGGACCGGAACGAACCAGCAGCCAGCTGACTGTCGAGCGCAGCAGCGGGTCGTCGCTGCGCAGCCAGGCCGCGGCCGACGCTTCGATCACTTCTCGGGTGACATCCTCGGGCAAGGGCCAGGTTTCGGCCGCGACCGAGGCCATCATGACGGCCTGGTCGACGAGCCTATCCGTGGACGATGCGGACTTGATGGAGGTGGCGAGGTAGCGGATGCCCTCCGGGCCCGTCTGCGCGATCGCGCGCCATGACACGCGGGACGGCTTCGTAGCCTGCCCCGCGGCCTCGATCAAGGCCGGCCGCACCGTATCGCCGCGCTGCGGAAAGCGGCTGAGTGTCACCATGAGGCGCTCTCGCTCCGGATCCGACGCGGCTTGTTTCAGGTCGGCGATCACCTTGCGCACCACGTCGTCGTAGCCCGAGGCGTCCGGTCCCAGGGTCTGGGCGATCTGCACCTGGATGGCGAGCGAGGATGACGCGGCGCCCGTGGCGTCGAGCTTGCGGCGCACGTCGTCGGGCAGCGCGATCCCGCGTGCGGTTTCGGCGAGGTCGCCGAGCAGGCGTTCGTCGCTGGAATTCCGGATCGCCGATAGGAGGAGCTCGGGCGTTTTGCGGGAGGCCGCCGACAGGGCCGTGCGCGAAAACGCCCTGTCGGAATCGTTTTGCGCCTGGCGCAGTCCGGTCAGCGCCGCGTCGGCCATGCGCGCGCGCCCCGGCGCGTCGAGCAGGATGATGATGCCGATGAGGCCGTAGCGGCGCCCCTCCGGCACCGGGGCGGCCACGTCCGCCGCCAGCGCCTGGACCAAGGCCTCGGGCAAGGTCAGCCCCTGCTGCGGACGGGGTTTGAAGGCGGGTGCCGTGCGCAGGTGCTGGTTCAGCGCGATCGTGGCGGCGGTCTTGTCTTCACCCTCCTGAGCTTGCAGATAGCGGCGCATGACGTCGTCCAGGGCCGCGTCGGGATTCGCCGGCTCGCTGCCTGATGAGGCGGCTGCGTCGAGACGGGTCGGCTCGCTGCCGGACGAGGCCGCAGCGCTGGGACGCGCAGGCCCGCTGCTTGACAAGGTGGCGGCGCTCACACGCGCAGCTCCAGTGCCTGACGAGGCCGTCGCGCCAGGGCCGGCGCGCCCGGAATCGGCGATGGCGGTCCCGGCGGCGCCGAGGATGAGCGCGATGGCGAGCGCAAGCGGCCGGGACAGGCGGGCGGGATAGCGGTCGGGCGAGACGGGCATCGAGTGTCCTTGCAGAGGGTGCGCCCCCAATTTTCCCCGATGCGGGAGGCTCGGGTTGCAACCGTCGGTGAGCCGCCCCGCTGCAGCGTCGGGCTCAAGCGAACAAACAGGGAGGCATGGGGCGTCCGCCCGCGCGCATGGGCGACGCTCGGCGTCCGTCCGCACGGCCGCGCCAACCCGGCCTCTTTTGTTCATTTATTTGTCAGAAAGCAAGCCGCCCCGCGTGGAACCAATCCTTAGTCCGAGTTACTTACCGTAATATCACGGTCACTTTGCTCTGCGCTGGTGCACGGCGCGTAGCTCCCCCCTGTCTTTATTCCATCTGGTGAGCGCTGCTCGCCGCCCCTGGAGTCCGAAGCATGTCTTCCTTCGCCGCCCGCCCGACCTCCCGTGAGGTCAGGCACTTTGCCCTGTCCAGCTTGTGCGCGGCGATCGCCGCCGTGGCCGGCGCACCCGCGTGGGCAGCCTGCGACGATACGGCGGCAGGCGGCACGGATGTGATCTGTGATTCGACGGACCCGCTGCAACCGAATTACGCCAGTGCCCTCGACGAGGTGAGCATCAGGGTCAACCAGGGCGTGACGTTGAGCGCAAGCCAGTCGGGCATGCTCAACCCCCTCGATCTGTCGGGCACCGGCACATCCGTCACCAACTACGGGTCGATCAATCCGCAAGCATCCGGATCCCTGAGCTCCGTGCCCAGTATGGCGGGCGTGACAATGCAGAGCGATACGGCCAGCACAAAGAGCCTGTTCAACTATCAGGCCGGGACGATCTCGAACGCCTATAACAGCGCGACGTCCCCGAGCACGGCCGCGGTCGTGATCCATAACCAGCGCGCGGGCAATCAAGGCCGGACCACGATTTTCAACGGTGGCACGATCAGCGCCCGACCCCGGGTCGGTGTTACGGGCATCGCGGACGCGGACGCCATCGCCGTGGCCGCCACCGGCGGCGCCCAGGTGCTGGTGACGAATAACGGCACCATCATCGGCCGCGTCGGCCTGGGCGGATCTGCGCCGGGCAACACCTTTACCAACGGCGGCACCATCATCGGTAGCGTGTCGCTCGGCGCGACGGGCGGCAACCGGTTCGTCGCCAAAACGGGATCCAGCGTGGAGAGCGGCGGGGGCACGGCATCGAGCTACACCACCACCGTCGGCGCCGGCGCGCATCGGATCGATTTTGCGGCGGCCGGCAAGGTGGACGGCGGCGCGGCCGGCAACAACACGCTCGAGTTGAGCGCGGGCACCGGGACCGACGGCGCCATCGCGCTCGGCAATTTTGTGAATTTCGACAAGCTCAATGTCGATAGCGGCGCCTGGACGCTCTCGGGCTCGATGCCCAACGTTACCGAGACCACGCTGCGCGGCACCGCGATCATCACGGACTCGGCCGCGCTGGGGGACGCCAGCACCAGCGTCCGCGGCACCGGGGGCACCTTGATCAACGGCAGTACCTTTTTTCCGCTAGACCTGACGCAGGACATCGACCTGCAGACGGGCGGGCTGACGTTCGGCGAGGGCACCTTCACCGTGAACGGCCAAGTGTCCGGGACCGGCCAGCTCACGCGCACCGGCTCGGGCACCCTGTATCTGTACAAGGCCAACTTCTACTCGGGTGGCACGCTGCTGCAGAACAGCAACCTTTACGTCTTTACCAATCGCTCGATCGGCACCGGCGCACTGACTGCCGCCGGCGACGCCAGCCTCGACGTGCTGTCGGGCTTGAACGTGGACAACGCGCTGACCTTGAATGCCGCCAGCAATCTTGAGGTCAGGAGTACTGGGGACTTCAGCCTGTCAGGCCCCATCTCGGGCACCGGCGTCTTCACCAAAGCCGGCGCGGGCACGACGACGCTGCTGGGCGACATGACGTCGACCGGCGGCGTGGTGGTGGCGTCGGGCACGCTGCGCGTCGAGGGCGCGGGCCGACTGAGCAGCACGGCGCCGGTGTCGTTGACGAGTTCGACCTCGATCCTGGATCTGTCGCAGGCGGTCGCGGCGCCAACACTCTCCAATTTGTCGGGGACCGGCGGCGCCGAGGTCAGGGCTGGCGTCCATCGGCTCTCCGTCGACTCGACCTCGAGCTCCACGTTTGGCGGCCGGATCACCGGCACGGGCGGCCTGCTGAAACTCGGCACGGGCACCCTGACGCTGCTGGATACGCAAGCCTACACCGGCGGCACCGTGATCCGGGGCGGCACGCTCGCCCTGAGCGGCGTAGGCTCCCTGACTCCCGGGCAGCCGGTCACGCTCGACGGCGCCGGCGCGGCGCTCGACCTCACCGCGGCGGGCGGCGCCCGCGAGATCGGCGCGCTGTCCGGCGTGGCGGGTAGCACCTTGCGGCTGGGCGCGAACAACCTGATCGTGAACCAGGCCGATCCCGCCACCTTCGCGGGCACCTCGACCGGCACCGGCAGCATCGTCAAGCGAGGCGCCGGCACGCTGACGCTGAGTGGCGCCAACGCGACCGGCGGCCTGGTCATCGACAACGGCGATGTCACGCTGGCGCCCGGCGGCAGCCTGTCGGCGAGCACGCGCGTCGCGATCAACCGCGGCACCAGCACCCTGGATCTCAGCGCACCGGGCGCACGCACGCTGAACGCGCTGTCCGGCGTGAGCGGCTCCCGCGTTCTCATCGGCGCCAACACGCTCTATTTCGGCGGCCACACCCAGGAGACCTTTGCCGGCGTCATCAGCGGCACGGGGTCGATCAGTACGAGTGGCCGGGTTCTCCTGAGCGGTGCGAACGAGCACACCGGAGGCACCACCGTGGGCGATGGCGTCCTGACGGCGGGCGCCGACAACGTGCTCGGCACCGGCGCCTTCGGCGTTGCCACCCTGTCGACGTTCGACATGAATGGCACAACGCAGACGGTGGGCAGTCTGTCCGGCGCCGGCAACATCACGAACATCGGCCTGCTCACCGTAGGCGACGACAACGCCCCCGCCCTCTTCTCGGGCTCGTTCGCCGGTGCTGGCGACCTGGTCAAGACGGGGTCGAACAGGCTGACCCTGAACGGCCTGTCGACCGCGCATACCGGCCAGATCCGGGTGGCGGGCGGCGAGCTCCGCGTCATTGGCGTCACGAGCAGCGACGTGCGGGTGCAGGCAGGTGCCCAACTAACAGGCAGCGGCGTCGTCGGCAGTGCCACGCTCGAAGCCGGTGGCACGCTGCAACTCGGTACGTCCTCCGGGCTCAGCGTGACGCGCGACCTGTCGGTGGCGAGTGGCGCCACCGTCGCGTACACGCTCGGGCAAGCGCCCACCACACTGCGCCCCGATCTCGGCACGGCGCCCACCGTCGTCGGCGGCAATGTGACGCTCAACGGGACGTTCGACCTGCTCAATCCCGCGAACCACACCGGCCTCGGCTACTACCGGGTGCTTCGGTATGACGGCACGCGCACCGGCACGCTGCAGATGGGCACCATCGCCCCCGGCCTGTCCGGGCCGGCCAGCCTGATCTACGACGTGCCGAACGTCATCGATCTGCGCATCGGCGTGGGTGGCGCCGAGACGCTGCAACAATGGGCGGGCGGGACCACCTGGAGTACCACGGGGACCAACTGGTTCAACGACGGCGGCACCATCCCGATCGATTGGCAGGGCAACCACGCCGCCTTCACCACGGCGGGTGGCGGCAACGTCGCCGTCGCGGGCACGCAGTCGTTCGCCGGCCTGCAATTCACCACCAGCGGCTACACGCTCGGCGGCACCGGCACGCTCGAGACCAAGCCCGCCGGCAGCGAGATCCGCGTGTTGGCCGACGAGAGTGCCACCATCGGCACCGTGATCTCCGGCACCGGTGGCATCGACAAGACCGAGGGCGGCAAGCTCACCCTCACCGGCACCAATACCTATGCGGGCAGCACCGTGCTGTCGGGCGGCACCCTGTCGGTCGCGCGCGACAGCAACCTGGGCGATCCGGCCGCCGCGCTGCGATTCGCCGGCGGCACGCTGGAGATCACCGGCACGACCTTCACCAGCATCGCCCGGCCCATCGAGTGGACCGCCGCGGGGGGTACCGTCAATATCGCCGACCCGGCCAACACGTTCACGATTGGGCAGCCGCTCAGCGGCACCGGCGATCTGGTCAAGTCCGGCCTGGGCACCCTGCGTCTGTCGGGCACGCAAGCCTATGGCAACACGCGGGTCACCGAGGGCACGCTGATCGGCGATGCCGCCTCGATTCGCGGGGATCTCGTCAATGCCGGCACCGTCGTGTTCGAGCAGGACCTGCCGGGCACCTTCGCGGGTAGCGTGACCAACACCGGTACCCTGCAAAAGGCAGGGGCGGGCGTGCTGACGCTCACCGGCACCTCGTCGGGCAACTGGGATCTGTTGCAGGGCATGCTGGTGGCCGACGCCGGCCGGTTCCAGGGCAATGTGTCCATCGATCCGGTCGGCCTCTTGCGCTTCGAGCAAACCGGCACGGCGACCTACGCGGGCCAGATCAGCGGCGCCGGTAACTTCTCCAAGACGGGCTCGGGCGCGGTCACCCTGACCGGCGACAGCAGCGCCTTCGCGGGCAACACCCGCGTGGAGGCCGGCCGCCTGAATGTCGGCACGTCGGCGGGCGGTGCGTTGGGCGGCACGATCACGGTCGCCAGCGGCGGCACGCTCGGCGGCTCGGGCACCGTCGGCACCACCGTCTTGCTGGACGGCGCGCGCATCGCGCCGGGCAACAGCATCGGTACGCTCACCGTCGCCGGCGACCTGACCTTCGCGCCCAAGTCGGTGTACGAGGTCGAGGCCGATCCCGATTCGAGCGACAGCGATCGCATCGATGTCACCGGCCACACGACCCTCGACGGCTCGGTGCTGCACGTGGGTGCGGGCGGCGACTTCGGCGTGCGCCGCGAGTACACGATTCTCACCAGTGGCACCCTGGCCGGGCAATTCAAGACGGTCCAGTCGAATTTTGCCTATCTGGTGCCCAAGCTCGACTACGAGGCGCAGCGTGTCGCGCTCTCGCTCGAGCGCAAGACCATCCCGGTCGACCCCGTGAATCCGGTCGACCCGGTCGATCCGCCGCCCGCGCCGCCTCCCCCCGAGCCGCCGCTGCCGGGCGAGCCCGCGCAACCGGTGCCGCCACCCGCGCCGACGCGCCCGATCGTGTTTGCCGATCTGGCCCAGACGCGCAATCAGCGCGCCGTCGCCACCGCCCTCGAAACACTGCCCGCCGGCTCGGCGCTGCATGATTTCGTGCTGCTGCTGCCCGAAGGAGCGCCGCCGGCGGTGTTCAACAGCCTGACCGGCGAGGCTCACGCGGGCGTGACGGGCTCGCTGTCGCAGGGCGCGGCGCAACCGCGCAACCTGTCTTTCTCCAAGCTGCGGGCCAATCTCGATGCCGGCCTGCGCCCCGGCGCGCCAACCGCGGCGGCCGGTGTGTCGGACTCGGCGCCCTCGGCCAGCGTGCTGCCCGGCTCCAACGCCCAGCCCGCCTGGGCCGAGGTCTTCGGCAACTGGCGCACGCAGGACCGCACCGGCAACACCGCGAGCACGCGCGAGCGCACGGGCGGCGTGTTCGTCGGTGCCGACCATGCGGTCGGCGTGGGCTGGCGCGCCGGCGCGGCGCTGGGCTACACCGACAGCCACATCGACACCCGCGAGCGCGCCTCGCGCGCCGACGTCTCGAGCTATACCGCAATGCTGTATGGCGGCCGTTCGTTCGAGGCCGGCCCCGGCGCGTGGAAACTGATGCTGGGCGCGGGCTACACCTGGCACGACATCTCGACCGAGCGCAACGCGCTCAGCCAGACGGCCAAGCTCGAATCCGAATACGGCGCGAGCACCACGCAGCTCTTCACCGAGCTGGGCTACCGCTGGGACGCCACGGCGCGCACCACGCTCGAGCCGTTCGTGGGCGTGGCCTGGAGCGACCTGCGCAGCCGTGCGTTCTCGGAATCGGGTGGTGCCGCCGCGCTGTCCGGCAGCGCGACGCGCACCACCCAGACCACCACGACCCTCGGCCTGCGCGGCACGCAGGACGTCGACGTGGGCACGCTGGCGGGCCGGCTGAGCGCCATGCTCGGTTGGCGCCATCTGTTCGGCGACGTCACGCCGACCTCGCGGCTGGCTTTCGAAGGCAGTCAGGCCTTCACGGTGGCCGGTGCGCCGATCGCCCGCGACGCGGCCGTGCTGGAACTCGGCGCCGATCTCGCCGTGGGCCGCGCCACCACGCTGGGCGTGAGCTATACCGGCCAGCTCGCCAAGGACAGCCGCGAACACGGCGCCCAGGTGAACCTGCGCTGGCGCTTCTGATCGAGGCGTAAGGCAGCGCTCCGGGCCTCGCTGCGCCCGGGGCGCTGTCGCCGCGTACGCCCGGGGCGCTAGCCCGTCCGGGCGGGCGCCATTCAGGCGGCGTCCGTGAGGTCCTTCAGCACGGCATAAAACGTCTGGAACCGCGCGCTCCCGACCCGCGCCTCCCATTGCTGCTCGATGGCCCGCACGGTGGCACGCTGCAGCTCGGCCACGCGCCAACCCTTTTCGGTGAGCGACACCACACGCGCGGACGCGCCGTCGATGCTGTGACGCACGAGGTAGCCGGCCTCTTCGAGCTGCACCAGCAGATAGTTCATGGCCTGTTTCGACATGCCGGCGCGCTGCGCGAGATCGATGGGCCGCTCGTTTTCCGGTGGCGGAAACCGAAAGACCTTGAAGTGGGCCACTTGAATGTCGGCAAAGCCGGCCGCGGCGAGCGCCTCGCATAGCTGTTGCTCGACCTGTGTCAGGCAGAAGCGCAGGCGCGCGCCGATGAGCGGATCGTCCGGATCCGGATCTCCGGCAAAGCGCTGTTCGGATTGAGATTGACGAGGAGTAGTCATGTCGATAAAGTGTTCAGTAAAGTCACTTTACCACAACACCTTCGACAACCCGCATCACTCAGGGAGCCTTCTCATGGAAGCTCAGCGCAATGAACTCATCACCATCGGCTCTCTGTCGATGCGATTTCTGGTGGATGGCAACGACACCACGGGCCACATGGTGATGGCGGAAATGGTGGTCCAGCCGCAGGCCAAGGTCCCACCTCCGCATCGTCACACCGATGTCGACGAAACCATCCACATTCTCGAAGGCACCCTGACCTACCGCGTGGATGACTGTGTGCGCGTGCTCGCCGCCGGGGATCACTGTTTCTCGCCGCGCGGCAGCGTGCATCACTTTTCCAACCCCGGCGACGTGCCCGCGCGCGCACTGGTTGTGTTCTCGCCCGCGAACATCGGCCCCGACTACTTCCGCGAAGTGGCCCAGGTGCTGGGCGCGGGCGGCCCGCCCGACATTGCCCAGCTCAAGACGGTGATGACGCGTCATGGTCTGGAACTGAGCGCCTGAGCTCAGAAGTCCCGCACCTCATCCACCGCGCGGTCGAGCGCATCGCGGTCCAGCGTCGCCGCGCCCTCGCCGGCCACTTCGGCGAGCCGTGCCTCGGCGGCGTCCAGGATGCCCATCAACGCCATATAGATCTGGTCGCGCTCCACGGTTTCGATGAAGCCGGTGCGTCGGTCGAGCGCGTTGAAGCCTTCGGTGTAGGCCCGCACGACGGCCGACATCGCCGCCATCAGCGCGGCGGTGTCGCCGGCGTGCGTGGCGGCGGCCTTCAGCGCGTCGCCGCGGGTTTTGCGATACAGCGTGGCGGCCTTCTTGGCCTGCGCGGCGCCGATGTGTTCGCTGCCGTCCCACTCGCGGAACGGATTATCGAGATTGGCGGCGAGCCATTCGGCCTTGCGCGGCTTGCTCAGCTCCAGGTCCAGACCCGCCGCAGCGGCCTTTTTGTAGTCCTTTTTGGCCTGGGCGAGAATCTCGGCCGGCATGCTGGTGAGCCAGAGCGACTGCAGACGCGGCCAGGCGTCCGGGCCCGGCACGCGGGCGTCGGCTGGCGGAAAAATGTCGTTGAGCATGAGCATGGCCAACTCGCGCAGGCCGGCCAGACGCTCGATGCCCGATGCCACGCCTGGCGCGCCCCAGATGTACAGCGAATGCAGATGCGCGAACTCGCGCGCGATCTCGGCGCAGTCCAGCGTCTTCATCCCGCGCAGCGACAGCGTGCCCAGTCGTGCCAGCCCGGCGCCTGACGCAATGGCGTTCTCACGTTCGAGCCGCAGCCACGCGCCGTCGTCCTCGGCGTGCACGACCAGGTCCGGATGCACCTCCCCGCGCAGCGACAGCGCATCCAGCCCGTCGTTCAGATACAGCGCGCGCACGCCGGTCACGTCGATCGCGACCCGGCCGAACGAGGTGCCGCGCAGGTCGACGACCGGCTCGCCCAGGCTGGCGTAGTCCAGTTCGTTGAGGATAGGTCTGGTGCAGATCCAGTCCATCAGGCCGGCCACGGGCGCGTCGATCTGCAGCTTCATCAGCAGGGGCATGTCGTCGAACGTGGCGAGCGACGGCGCGGCGAGCAAGGCCGCGCTGTCCAGGCCCCGCATCGCGCGGGTGATCTTGCGGCCCGGCAGCTCCAGCAGCACGGTCTGGTCGGGCGTGTCGGCGTGGGCGGCGGCCTTGAAGCGTGCCCGGGCGTCGGCATCGATCGCATTCCAACGCCGCTGGTTCTCATGCGAGTCGCCGTCCGACCAGCCGCCCGCGTACGAGCGCGACTCCTCCGTCACGAGCGGTTCGCGCCAGCCCACGTGTTTTGCCTGCGCGGGGACCGGTCCCCGGATCCACATGTGCTCGACGCGGTCGCGCCAGAAATAGAAATCGAAATGGGCGGGTTTCATGGCCGCCAGTGCCGCCGCGTCGGGCAAATCGGCGCCGACCCAGTCCAGCGTCAACACCGCGATCTCACTGCCCTCGTCTTTCAAATGCGTGATCTGCGAGGCGGTCCAGGCCTGGAGGCGCTGATTGAACGTGACGTAGATGTCGCCGGGGGTGAGTGACATGCGGGGCTTCCTGGAGGCTGCGAGGAAGAGGCAGTATACGGTTGTGATCCGTCACCATGAGGCACGGGGCTCGCACCCGTAATCTCGCTGCCGTCACCTGAATGACAGCTGCCCCTACGTACAATGTGGCTGCTGCACCGCAGCAACCCGTTGTTCATCTCTGATTCCCATGTCGTACACCTCTTCTTATCAGCACCGGCCCGGCCTGGTGCTCCTGGCGCTTGCCGTCGGCAGCTTCGCGATCGGCACCACCGAATTCGCCACGATGAGCCTGCTGCCCTACTTCGCCCAATCGCTGGGCATCGACGCGCCGACCGCCGGCCACGTCATCAGCGCCTACGCGCTCGGCGTGGTCGTGGGCGCACCGGTGCTGGCCGTGCTGGGCGCGCGCATGCCGCGCCGCCGTCTGCTGATCGCCCTGATGGCGCTGTTCGCGCTCGGCAACGGTCTGAGCGCGATCGCGCCCAACTATCACTGGATGCTGTTCTTCCGCTTTTTGAGCGGCCTGCCTCACGGCGCGTACTTCGGTATCGCATCGCTGGTGGCGAGCTCGCTGGTGCCCGCCAACCGCCGCACCATGGCCGTGGGCCGGGTGTTCCTCGGCCTCACGGTCGCCACCATCGTCGGCGTGCCGATGGCCAACTGGCTGGGTCAGGTGATCGGCTGGCGCTGGAGTTTCGGCCTCGTGTCGCTGCTCGCGATCCTCACCATGATCAGCGTGCGGCTGTATGCCCCCGACTCGCCGGCGGACCCGCATGCCAGCCCGCTGCGCGAACTGAGCGCGCTCAAGCGCGGCCAGGTCTGGATCACGCTGGCGATCGGCGCGGTCGGCTTTGGCGGCCTGTTTTCGATCTACACCTATCTGGCCGATACGCTGACGGCGGTGACGCAGGTCTCGCCAGCCACCGTGCCGCTGGTGCTCAGCGTCTTCGGCGTGGGGCTGACCGTGGGCAATATGATCGTGCCGATCTTCGCCGACCGCGCGGTGATGCGCACGGCCGGGCTGCTGCTCCTGTGGTCGGCGGTCGTGCTCGCCCTCTTCCCGCTGATGGCCGACAACATCTGGCTCATCTCGCTGAATGTGTTCCTGGTGGGCGTGGGCGGCGCGCTCGGCACCGTGTTGCAAACGCGGCTGATGGACGTGGCCGGCGACGCGCAGGGGCTGGCCGCCGCGCTCAATCACTCGGCCTTCAATTTCGCCAATGCGCTGGGCCCGTTCCTGGGCGGGCTGGCGATTGCCGCCGGCTTCGGCTGGACCTCGACCGGCTGGGTCGGCAGCCTGCTCGCGATCGCGAGCATGCCGCTTTGGCTGTGGGCCGTGACGCTGGAGCGCCGCAAGGGCCTGCCGCAGACCGGCGAGCGCCTGGAGCCGCGGCCCCGGGCGCATTGAGTAAGCCGCGCGCCGGTCCGGCGCGCGGCAAGCACGATCAGTACGTGCCGGGGTACATCCCGCCGTCGATCAGCAGGTTCTGGCCGGTGATGTAGGCCGCCTGCTTGCTGCACAGGAACGCGCACAGCGCGCCGAACTCCGCGGGCGTGCCGAAGCGGCGCGCCGGGATGTCCTGCTTCTGCTCCGAAGCGACCTGCTCTTCGCTCTTGCCCGATTTCTTGGCGGCGAATGCACGCGACGAGGCCAGCCGGTCGGTGTCGAACTTGCCCGGCAGAATGTTGTTGATGGTCACGCCCTTGGCGGCGATCTCGGTGCGGGCCAGCCCCGCCACGAAGCCCGTCAGGCCGCTGCGTGCCCCGTTGGACAGACCCAGGATATTGATCGGCGACTTCACCGAGCTCGAGGTGATGTTGACGATGCGGCCGTAGCCGCGCGCCGCCATGCGGTCGACGGTCGCCTTGATCAGCTCGATCGGCGTGAGCATGTTCGCGTCCACCGCCTTGACCCAGGCGTCGCGATCCCATTCGCGAAAGTCACCCGGGGGCGGGCCGCCGGCGTTCGTGACGACGATGTCGAAATCCAGCCCAGGGCCGCCCGCCACCTCGAACACGGTGGCACGGCCCTCGGGCGTGGTGATGTCGGCCGCCGCGGCCAGCACCTGCACGGGCCGGCCGTTCGCACTGCCCAGCGCCTCGAGCCGCTGGCGCGCCTGCGCCAGCACGGCGGGATCGCGCGCGTTGATCACCACATGAACGCCCGCCTGCACCAGCGCCTCGGCGCAGCCGTAACCCAGGCCTTTGCTCGCGCCGCACACCAACGCCCACTTACCGGCGATTCCGAAATCCATTGTCGATTCTCCTCTGCGTGAGCCCCGGCGGGCACGCGGCGGACTGCCGCGCGCGCCGAGGGCGAAACGACCATCGTACCGGCTTTGCCCCCCGCGCTGGCACGCGGAGCCTGTAACCGGAGGGGTCAGGCACGCCACGTGCTAATGGATTCCATGACAAGTGGCGCTTGGACTGCTTGCTGGACCCTACAAGGAGATAGACCATGGCTGACAAAGTCATCGATGTGCTGAACGACCTGATCGAGGTCTCGAAGAACGGCGAGAAAGGCTTCGAAGCGGCTGCCGGCGATACCAAGAATCCCGAGCTGCAGGCCCTGTTCTCCGCCCGCGCCCGTGACTGCGCTTCCGGCGCGGCCGAGCTGCAAACCGTGGTGACCCGTCTGGGCGGCAAGCCCGAAGACAGCGGCACCGTCGCCGGCGCCGTGCACCGCGGCTGGGTCAACCTGAAGGCCGCCGTGGCCGGTCGTACCGACCTGGCCATTCTCGAAGAGTGCGAGCGTGGCGAAGACGTCGCCAAGGCCGAATACACCAAGGCCCTGAAGGAAACCCTGCCCGAAGACGTGCGTGTGATCGTCGAACGCCAGTACCAGGGCGTGCTGCGCAATCACGATCAGATCCGGGATCTGCGCGACCGCTTCAAGGCTTCGACCTGAGCTTGAGACGAGGGCGTCGCTCCGCCCCCCGGGCGGCACCCTAGTCTGACGGATCGGCCAGGTGGAAAGCGAGCCGCCTGACCGATTCCGGGGTGATCCCGGCCTGCCCGCGATCACCCCTTTTGTTGGTCCATTGCCCGTATTCCTGCCTGCCTTATCCCACACCATGAGTGACATTTCTGCACCCGCGGTCGCGATCGATACCGCGCGGCTGGACACCCTGCTCGACGCCTACGTCTTTCCGGACGCGCTGGACGAGGCCCTGCTCGCCATGCGCGCGGCGGGCTACGACCGCCTGCCCCTGCCCGGCGCCGGCGCCACGCTGCTGCGTTGGCAGATCCTGGCCACCGTGGCACGCCACGACCTGAGTCTGGCCAAGCTCTACGAAAGCCATACCGATGCGCTGGCCATCCTGCACGAGCTCGAAGGCGGTGAAGCGCCCGATGGCTTCTGGGCCGTGTGGTGTGCCGAGCCGCCGACGCATCGCGTCCGCGCCACGCCCACCGGCGACGGCACGCTGCTGAACCTGCAAGGCGCCAAGGCCTGGTGCTCGGGCGCGCGCCGCGTGAGTCATGCCTTGATCAGTGTGTGGGACGGCGAGCAACCGCGCCTGGCGGCGGTAAGCATGAGCCAGCCGGGTGTGCATATTACCGATCAAGGCTGGCATGCCACCGGCATGTCGGCCACCGAAAGTGTCGACGTCGTGTTCGACAACGCCACCGCGCGCGCGGTCGGCGCGCCTGGCGCCTATGTAGACCGCCCGGGATTCATGCACGGCGCCGCCGGCATCGCGGCGTGCTGGTACGGCGCAGCGAGCGCCATCGCCGATCCCGTTCTGGAAGCCGCGCGCCGGCGCGGCGAAGACCCGCACGCCCTCGCCCATCTCGGCGCGATCGACGTGGCGCTCGCCCAGGGCGCCAACGCGCTGCGCGCCGCCGCCAGCGACATCGACGCCCACCCGCGCGAGAGCTGCACCCGTTCGATCCGGCGCGCGCGCCTGGCCGTCGAAGCCGTGGTCGATAAAGTGCAATGGCATGCCGGGCGCGCGCTGGGCGCGAGCCCGTTCTGCAAAGACGCCGATTTTGCGCGCCGCGTGGCCGATCTGCCCGTCTTCGTGCGCCAGAGCCACGCCGAGCGCGACCTCGCCACCCATGCGCAAGAATTGCTGCGTCCCGCGGGGTCCTCACCGTGGCGGCTCTAGCGAACCCCCGGCACATCGCCGGAGAAGGCACCACCGAGACCGCCTGGGCGGACTGGTTTCAGCGCCATGCGCTGCCGGAAGCCGACCCGGCCGAGTTGCTGGCCGGCAGCGACACCCTGCATGTGCTCGCCCCGCATCCCGATGACGAAGTCCTGGCCTGCGCGGGCCTGATGCGCCGCGCGGTGCGGCTGGGCGTGGCCGTGCGCGTCTGGGCCGTCACCGATGGCGAGGCGAGTCACCCCGGCTCCACGCAGTGGCCGTCCGAACGGCTGCGCCAGGCGCGCGCCGACGAGAGCAGCGCGGCGTTGGCCACCCTCGGCGTCTTCGCCAGCCGCGTGCGTCTGGCCATCCCCGACGGCGGCGTGAGCGCGCGCGAGAAAGCGCTCGCCGAGGCCCTGGCGCGCGTGGTCGATCGCGGCGATACGCTGGTGGCGCCCTGGCGGCTCGATGGTCATCCCGATCACGAAGCCGTCGGCCGCGCCGCCGCCGAGGTCGCCGCGCGCCGCGAATGCCGCCTGCTCGAAGCGCCCATCTGGGGTTGGCACTGGGCCGACCCCGCCGATGAACCTTTGCCGCGCGACCGCGCCGTGTGCGTGCCGCTGGATCCCGCCGACCGTCACGCCAAGGCGCGCGCGATGCGCTGCTACACCAGCCAGTTGGCGGCGGACGCCTCGACCGGCCGGCCGCCGATCCTGCCGCCGTTCGCACTGGCCCGTTTCCATCGTCCGTTCGAGGTTTTTCTCCGATGACCGACTTCGAAGCGCTATATCGCGCCGACGCGGACCCCTGGCAGGTCGCGAGCGCCTGGTACGAGTGCCGCAAACGCGCCCTGCTGATGGCGAGCCTGCCGCAGCAGCGCTATGGCCGCGTGCTCGAGCTCGGCTGCGGCACCGGCATCACCACGCGCGAACTCGCGCAACGTTGCGACGACCTGCTCGCCATCGACAGCGCGCCCACCGCGGTATCGCGCTGCCGTGCCGTGCTCGAAGCGGCGGGCCTGGGTCACGCCCGCGTAGAGGAAGGCGAGCTTCCGCGCGCCTGGCCGGTGACGCCGGGCGCCACGGTCGACCTGATCGTGGTGTCGGAACTGGCGTATTACTTTTCCGACGCGGACCTGACGGCCTTCCTCGACCACTGCCACAACTCGCTCGCGCCGGGCGCCGACTGGCTGCTGTGTCATTACAAACGCCCGTTCCACGACCGCATGCAGGACACCGACGCGCTGCATCGCCGCGCGGGCGCCCTGCCCGGCATGCGGCATCTGATCGCCCACGACGAAGACGATTTCCGACTCGATGTCTGGCGCGCGGCCGGCGGGAGCGCATCATGATCGGCATCTGCATTCCCGCGCATAACGAAGAAGCCGACATCGACGCCTGTCTGGCGGCGGTGCAACGGGCCAGCCAGCATCCCGACCTGCACGGCGAACACGTCGAGGTGGTGGTCGTGCTGGATGCCTGCACCGACGGCACCGCGGCGTGCGTGGCGCGCTGGCCGGCGCTGGCGCTGAGCACGCAGCATCGCAACGTGGGCCTGGCCCGCGCCGATGGCGCCGCGCGGCTACTGGCCGACGGCGCCCGCTGGCTGGCCTTCACCGATGCGGACACGGTGGTCTCCGAACGCTGGCTGGTGGAACAGCTCGCGCTGAACGCCGAGGTGGTCTGCGGCACCGTCGCCGTGGCCGACTGGAGCAGCCACGGCACGCTGGCCGAACGTGCCCGCGCCGCGTTCGACGCGTCGTACCTGGATCAGGACGGCCATCGCCATGTGCACGGCGCCAACCTCGGCATCAGCGCCGGCGCGTACCGCGCCATCGGCGGCTTCGAAGCGCTGGCGTGCAGCGAAGACCAGGCGCTGGTCGACCGCCTCGAGGCGGCCGGGGTACCCATCGCCTGGAGCGCCCGACCGCGCGTCACGACGAGCGCCCGCCCCTATTCGAGAGTGTCGGGCGGCTTCGCGACGGCCCTGCGCCAGGGCTGGACCGGCCTGGCGGGCGACGAGGTTGTCGTCGCCTGACAGGCGCGGTCCGGTCGATCAGCGATTGACCAGCTTCTTGGGCAGGGTCAGCGTCAGCGCCGCCCCGACGATCGCCACGCCGGCGATGAAGAGCACGCCGTTGTCGGTGCTGCCCGTCATGTCCTTCACCACGCCCACCACGTAGGGGCTGACAAAGCCGCCGAGTCCGCCGAAGCAGTTGATCAGCGCGACGCCCGCCGCCATGCCCACGCCCGACAGAAAGAGGCCCGGTATGGTGAACAGCATCGACGTGGTGCTGTAGGCGCCGACCGCGGCCACGGTCAGGGACAGCAGCGCGAGACCCATCGATCCGTGGAAGTAGACGCTGCCGGCCAGGCCCAGGCACACGCAGGTGAACGGGCCCACCAGGTGCCAACGGCGTTCGCGCATGCGATCCGAGCTGCGGCCGATCAGGTACATCACGACGAAGGCGGCGGTGAACGGCACGGCCGTGTACAGGCCCACGTGCATCACATCGCCCACGTTGAGCTGCTGAACCAGCGTGGGCAGCCAGAACGAAACCCCATAAGAGCAGATGGCCGAGCAGAAGCAGATGGAGGTCATCTTCCAGACGCGGCGGTCCTGCAGCGTCGCCTTGAGCGATCCCGTGGACTTGTCGTGACGCGTCAGATCGCGCTCGGCCTGCAACTCGCCCTCGACGAGCTCACGCTCGGCGGGACTCAGCCAGCCGGCCACCGCGGGGCTGTCGGCCAGATACTTCAGGCACAACACACCGAGCAGCAGCGAGGGCACCGCCTCGATGATGAACATCCACTGCCAGCCTGCCAGCGAATGCGCGCCGTGGCCCCACTCAATGATGGCGCCCGACAGCGGCGCGCCGATCATGCCCGAGAGCGGAACCGCGCCCACGAACAGCGCCACCATCTTGGCGCGCTTGTTCGCCGGAAACCAGTAGGTCAGATACAGGATCACGCCGGGATAAAAGCCAGCCTCGGCGGCGCCCAACAGGAAGCGCAGCACGTAGAACTGCGTCGGCGTCTCGACGAATGCGAAGCAGGCCGAGATCAGGCCCCACAGGATCATGATCCGCGAAATGGTCTTCTTGGCGCCGATGCGCATCATCAGCAGATTGCTCGGCACCTCGAAGATCAGGTAGCCGATGAAGAACAGGCCCGCGCCGAGGCCATACACGGCATCGCTGAAGCCCAGGTCGTTGAGCATATGCAGCTTGGCAAAGCCGATATTGATGCGATCCAGATAGGCGGCCACGTAGCACAGCATCAAAAACGGCATGATGTGCAGCGCGATCTTGCGATAGACCGCGTTGCGATCCGCCGGATCGGCGGCGCGCACCGGTGTGTCAAGTGTCACTTGCATTGAATTTCCCCTTGGGTGTTATGTCGGAGCGCGCGGGCCGGCCTTCCGGCCCGCGCGCCTCACGTTCTGAGCTGCACGATGGCTTCGACCTCGACCGCCATGCCCGACGGCAAGGACGAGGCGCCGGTGGCGATGCGGACATGGCGTCCGCGCTCGCCCAGTACGTCGGCGAACAGATTGGAGGCGCCGTCGAGCACCTGCGCGTGCGCTTTGAAGTCTTCCGCGCAGTTCACGACGCCTGCGACGCGCACGAAACCCGCCACCCGCTCGAGGTCGTCGTCGCAGGCCTGGGCCAGATGCGCCAGCACATTGAGCCCGCACAGGCGCGCCGCGCGCTGACCGGCCTCTACGTCCAGGTCACGTCCCACCCTGCCCTCGAACTGCAGCACGCCATCGAGGCGCGGCGCCTGACCCGCGATGAACAGCAGATCCCCCACGCGCACCGAGGGCACGTAGCTTCCACGCGGCGGGTTGATGCCCGGCAGATCGAGGCCCAGTGCCCGCAGCCGCGCGCTGAAGGTGTTCGCGCTCATTTGAGCTGCCTCCAGTCGCCCTGCTGGCCCTGCCAGTTGACCGAGTGCCCCAGCGCACGCATCACGCTGCCGCGCAGGGCGCGGACCATGCCCGCGTACTCGTCCATGGCGATGCCGTCATGGGCGGGCTCCGGCGCCATGAACATACCGTCCACCCCGCCGTGCGCGACGCAAAGCTCCGTACTGCGCGTTTCGAGCTCGGGCGTATGGAACACCACGGGATTCTCGAGCAGCGCGGCCAAGGCGGCGACCACCCCGGTGGCACCGAAGTTCGAGACGTTGGCCACCACCAGCCAGTCGGCGGCCGTCACGGCCGCCACGCCGCCGCGCCCGGGCGTACCAGTGTCGCGCGCCTTGGGCGAGAACGTCGGCAGGTCTTCGGCGATCACGCCCATGCCGAGCTCATTGCCGCCATCGCCGATCCCGATAAAGGGAATCGCGGCGTCCTTCACCTTCTCGAACAGATAGTCGAGATTGGCGACCAGCCCGTCGAGCGGACGTCCGCCCAGGCCGTGATAGAGGCCCAGCGCATTGCGCCCGGGCCGTTCGATCGCGATGGCCGCGCAGGGCTGAGTCACTGCAAGCAGCGCGTCGCAGATCGCATGCGCACCCCGGTCGTCTTTCGGCACGGTGCGGATGTACACCGGGCGCAGGAATTCGACCGGCCGGATCACGCCATCCGCGGGGAACGGCATGGGTGCCAAGCCGGCGCCGCGCAGCGTGGCGATCATCATCTCTTCCCAGTCTTCGTCGATGACGATCACCGTCTCGCGGCGCAAGCCCAGGAAGAACGCGCGCGCGAGCAGGGCCGCGCCGATCGGACCATCCGTCTCGGGCGCGCCGCCGCCCTCCGGAAAACCGGTGGCGATCAGGATCGGGCCCGGCCGCTCCTGCGTCGCCTGTACCAGGCGCTCGGCCGCGCCCATGCAGACCGGCCCGGGCTGCCGCGTCTGCAGGGCATCGCTCAGATTGCCGATCAGGCCCACGCCGGTGTAGTCCAGGCGCATGAAGTCGTCGATCGTGCGCGCCACGCGCCGATAGGTATTGGAATCTCGTTTCAGCATGATGTGCGGGAATGAAAGTGTGGGGAGTTAGCTGTTGAGGGCGTCGCTGTAGACCGCGGGGTCGACGTTGCCACCGGAGAGGACCAGCACGACGGTCTTGCCGCGCGCCTCGATCCGGCCCGCCAGCAAGGCGGCCAGCGGCACGGCCCCGCCCGGC
Source organism: Bordetella genomosp. 5 (assembly GCF_002261475.1). Taxonomy (GTDB): domain Bacteria; phylum Pseudomonadota; class Gammaproteobacteria; order Burkholderiales; family Burkholderiaceae_B; genus Bordetella. The sequence continues at coordinate 174,790 of NZ_NEVN01000006.1, read as the reverse complement.
TCCACGACCAGGCGCAGATGCTGATAGGCCGCCTTCATGGCGCGACGGGTGTCGTCATCGCTCACGACCAGGCTGCCCGCGAGCAGATGCTGGTTGACCGGAAAGGTGAGCTTGCCCGGCCGCACCACCTGAAGCGCATCGCAGATCGACTGCGCACCCGGCGCGTTGCTCTCGGGTTGGCCCGAGGCCAGCGAACGCGCCAGCTCGTCGAACCCGGCCGGCTCGCCCGCATACACGGCCACGTCCGGCTGCAGACTCTTGACGGCCAGCGCCACGCCCGCGACCAGCCCGCCGCCACTGCATGCGGCGATCACGGCATCGATGCGCGCACCGGCGGCGTCGGCCTGTTCGACGATCTCCAGACCCACCGTGCCCTGGCCCGCCATGATGTGCGGGTCGTCGTACGGCGGCACGATCACCGCGCCCGTCCGGCCCGCGATCTCGGCACCGATCGCTTCGCGATCATCCTTCTGGCGGTCGTACAGAATCACCTCCGCGCCATTGGCACGGGCACCTTCGATCTTGGCGCGCGGCGCGTCGGCGGGCATGATGATGCTCGCCGGAATACCCAGCTTGCGGGCAACCGCCGAGGTCGCCAGCGCGTGGTTACCGGAGGAGAACGCCACCACACCAGCGCGCCGTTGCGCCTCGTCGAGTTGCAGCAGACGGTTGCAGGCGCCGCGGTACTTGAAGGCGCCCGCATGCTGCAGGCACTCCGCTTTGACGAGGATGCGGGCGCCGAACAGGTCGTTCAGCGTCGCGCTTTCCAGCAGCGGAGTACGCACGATGTGATCGCGGATGCGCTCATGCGCCTGCTGGATATCGCCGAGACCGACGGCGAAAGTGGGGGTGGGTTGAGTGACTGCGCTCACGAGAGCTCCTGGCTGAATGCGACATTGCGCAGCCATTACAGCGTGGGCTCTCGATAACCTCCAATCCCGATTTCGGATCGATATCGATTAGATTTTGTTATTCATGCAGAATCTTCCTGGGCGGCATGCGACCGGATGTCGGCCCTAACGATCATCAATCGGGGAAAGCCCTAGGCCGCCTGGGCGGCTCGCCGTGGGTGCCTCGGCAGCGCTCCTATCAGCGCGATGCGGGCGACTGGCGTCGGCGCCTGCGGCCGGCCGTGGAGGCTTTGGCGATGGTCTGCGCCAGCTGGGCGAGCGCTTGCTTGGCGAGCTCGTCGCTGCCCCGGGCATAGGCAACCGCGAAACTGAGGTCACGCAGTTGCATCTGCGTCTGGCGCACCTTCAGCCTGCCCTGCTCCACTTCCTTGAGCACGGCCAGACGCGGCACCACACACACACCGAAGCCGTCTTCCGCCATCCGCACGATCGTCGACAGAGACCAGTTCGTAAAAATGCGCGGCGCACCGCGATCCGGCGTCGTGAGTTCCTGATGGAGGTATGTGTACGGGTAGGTGCGCTTGGGAAACGTGATCAGCGGATGGGCCGCCACGTCTTCGTTCGAGAGCGGCTCTTTGCCGAGCTTGAGCGTGGGCGCGGACAGGAAGTTCAGCGCATAGCTGCAAAGCGCCGTCTCGACCAGATCGCCATCCGTCTGCGGGCCCAGCAGAAAGGCCATGTCGAGCTCGCCCGTGCGCACCGCCTCGCGCAGCGTCGGCGTGATGTCGACGACGATATCGATGATCAGATTGGGATACTGCTGCTGCGCCTGTTCAAGAAACTCGACCAGCCACGTGTGCACGATGGTTTCCGCCACGCCCAGCCGGATCACCCCGCTGACGGCCTGCTCCTCGGCGACCTTGTGCATCATTTCCGCGTGCAGGGCCATGAATCGTTCGGCGTAGTCGTAGAGCACACGACCCTTGGCGGTCAGCTTGACCGAGCGCGAGCTCCGGTCCAGCGCACGAATACCGAGTTCGCGCTCCAGCGTGGCAATACGCTGCGAAACGGCAGGCTGGGTCGTGTGCAGCTTCGCCGCCGCCTTGTTGAAGCTGGCGAGATTCACCACCCAGTAAAAGACTTCAAGACTTTTGAAGTTCATGCTTGCCTCTGCGGCTGCCCCACGGGCCGCCATTGTGGCACTTTCGATTGCGGCGCGGCCCCTCAGCCCGCCACTACCCGCCCGCGCCGCAGCTTCACGACGCCCACGATGATGAGCGCCAGCGACACCAAACCGCCCGGAATACCGAAAATCAGCATGAAGAAACCCAGCGCCGCGCGCTCGTCGCGGTGTAGCGGGCTGTCCTGAAACAGCGCAGGCGCAAGCGCCGCCAACAAATAGGCCGCGATGGTGAGCCCCACGATCACCAGCGCCCAGCCCACCCGCCGGCTGGGCACCACCCGCCGTGCCAGCAGCCAGATCAGCGCCGCGGCCAGACCCAGCGTGATCACACCGGCCACGGGCGTATTGAAGCCCGCCAGAACCTGCACCGGCCAGTAGCCCAGATAGGCGAAGACCAGACCGGTCGCAACCGGCACACCCCAATCGGCAATCGTCGACTTCGCGTGGTCCATGCTGTGCGTGGCTCCCTGTGAGAACGGATGGTGTTTCTTGCTGACGCAGTCTACCGCGGGGAGCCGTGTTGTTACCGCTGTCGAGCCACCGAAAGCGGGAACTAGGCCTCCAATTTGAACTGCGGCAACGTGATCTCGGGGGAGACCTGCTCGAAGCACACTCGCACCCGGGCGCCTATTCTGACCTCATCGACTGAACACTCTACGATGTTGGCCATCATGCGCACGCCTTCGTCCAGGTCGATCATGGCCACGACATATGGCACTTTCTCGCTCAGGGCGGCGTTGCTCGGGCGCCTGTTGACGGTGTAGGTGTAAATGGTTCCCTGGCCAGCGGACTCGATCCACTCGATGCGCTCCGACAGACAAGCGGTGCAGAATTCGCGCGGGTAAAACTGGCGCGTTTTGCAGCAGCCACATTGCTGCACGACTAGGCGATGGTCCTTCGCAGCATCCCAATAAGGCTGGGTGATGCGGGTCGGTTGCGGCAGCGGGCGTTGGGCTTGGTCCATGATCAGACTCCGAGTATCAGGGTGGTGTTGCAGGAGAAAACCAGGCCTGGCGCATGCACCAGGGCCAGCTCAGCCTTGGGCAGCTGCCGTTCGCCGCACTCCTTGCGTAGTTGATGCACGGCCTCGAGCAGCAGCAGCATGCCGAACTGACCGGGATGGTTGTAGGAAAGACCGCCGCCGGAGGTATTGATGGGAAAGTCGCCTGCGGGAGCCAGGCGTCCATCCGCCACGAAGGCGCCGCCCTCCCCGCGTTTGCAGAAACCCAGTTCCTCCAGCGACTGGATCACGCCAATCGTGAAGTGGTCGTAAATTTGCACCACGTCGATGTCCGCTCTCGTGACGCCGGCCATGGCCAGCGCGGCATCCGCCGTCTGCTTCACATTGGTGTCCAGCCAGTCCACCGTATTGAACGGCGTGTAGTGGTGAGAGAAGGACTCGGCAATACCCATCACGTAGACCGGCGGCCGCTTGAGCGTGCGGGCGCGGGCGGCGGACGTGACGATGATGGCGCCGCCGGCGTCGGTCACGAGGCAGCAGTCGCGCTGGCGCAAGGGGTCGGCAATCATTTTGGATGCCATGACTTCCTCGATCGAGGTGTCCTCGCGCCGGTAGGCCTTGGGGTTGAGCTGCGCCCACTTGCGCGCCGCCACCGCCACTTCGGCAAGGTCTTTATGGGTCGTGCCATAACGCTGCATGTGCAGCTGCGCCACCATCGCGTAATAGCCGATGGGGCTCAATTGCCCGTAAGGCGTGATGAACTGGCCGCGCGGCATGCGCATGTCTTCGGGCGTGCCACCCACCTTGCGCGTGCCGTCCGACAGCTGGGTGCTGCCGTAAGCCACCAGCGCCACCTCGCACATGCCGGCCTCGATGGCCGCCATGGCATGGCGGATATGCATGACGCTGGACATGCCGCCCACGCTGGTCGAATCCACGTAGCGCGGCCGTATGCCCAGGTACTCCGCCAGATGCAGGCCGGCGAACTTGTCGTCCACGTGCGCGAACACGCCGTCGACGTCCTGCAGCGTCAGTCCGGCATCGCGCAGGGCGCGGGCCGCCGCCTGCGCCTGCAGGTCCAGCGAGGTCATGCCGGGGACTTTCCCCAGGTCGGATTCGGCGGCGCCGACAATAGCGACCGATTTCGAAAGATGCTTGGTCATGAAGGGATCAGTTCCTGTCGAAGTCGAAGAAGAACGCTCAAAGCGTGCGGGCGATCAGCTCGCGCATGATTTCCGAGGCGCCCCCGTAGATTCGGTTGGGCCGCACGTCGGTGTAGGCACGGGCAATGGGGTATTCGCGCATGTAGCCGTAGCCCCCATGGAATTGCATCAGTTCATCGATCGCGCGGGTGGCTTCGGATGCCCACAGTTTGGCCATGGCCGCCCCGCCGGCGTCGAGTTCGCCGTCCAGGTACTGCTGCACACAGCCGTCGACGAAGGCGCGGGTGGCCGCGGCCAGGGTCTTGATATCGGCCAGCTTGAACCGGATGTATTGGTTGTCGATCAGGGCCTTGTCGAAGGCGCGCCGTTGCTTGGTGTAGTCGACGGTCCATTGCAGTGCGCTCTCCAGCGCCATGGCGCAGCGCACCGCGATCATCAGGCGTTCACGCACCAGTTCCTTCATCAGATAGCCGAAACCCTGGTCCGGCTCGCCCAGCATGTCCTCGTCCGGAACGAACATGTCCTGAAAGAACAGCTCTGCCGTGTCCTGCGCCTTCTGACCGACCTTGTCCAGCAGCCGCCCCCGCGTGAACCCGTTGGCCGTGGTATCGACCCAGAACAGGCTGATGCCACGCGCGCCGGCGCCGGGGTTCGTCTTGGCCACCACCAGCACGCGATCGGCGTGAAAGCCATTGGTAATGAACGTCTTCTGGCCGTTGATGACGTAGCCGCCCTGCGCCCTGACCGCCACCGTGCGTATCGCCTTGACGTCGCTGCCCGCTCCCGGCTCGGTCATCGCGATGGATGCGACGATGTCGCCGCGTGCCATGCCGGGCAGATCGCGTTGCTTCTGGCGCTCGGTGCCGAAGTTCAGCAGATACGGCGCCACGATGTCTGAATGGGTGGTGAAGCCGGTGACGCCCGTGGCCAGCGCGCGGGCGATCTCCTCCACCACGATGATGGTGTGCAGGAAATCGCCGCCTCCCCCGCCGTACTCCTCGGGGGTGCTGGGCAGCAGGATGCCGGCCGCGCCGGCTCGACGCCACAGATCTCGTGGCACCAGACCGTCCTGTTCCCATTGGTCGTGATGGGGCGTGATCTCGTCCGCGATGAAACGCGCCACGGTGTCACGGAACAGTTCATGGTCCGCGGAAAAAAGTCTGCGCTGCTGGTTCATGCCGTCTCCTGATCTGTCATGGTGGGCGGCCTAGGCTTGCGGCCAGTAGCGCTGCTTGACCAGGCGCTTGAGCAGCTTGCCGGTCTCGGTGCGCGGCATGTCGCCGGAAAAATCCACGCTCTTGGGGCACTTGACGGGCGAGATCCGGTCACGGCAATAGGCGATCAACTGCTGCGCCAGCTCGGGACTGGCGGCGGCGGGATCGCGCAATTGCACGACCGCCTTCACCTCCTCGCCGAACTCCTCGTTGGGCACGCCCACCACCGCCACGTCGGCCACCGCGGGATGCGTGCTGAGCAGGTTCTCCGCTTCCTGCGGATAGATGTTGACGCCGCCCGACACGATCATGTTGGACAGGCGGTCGGTCAGGTACAGATAGCCGTCCTGGTCCAGGTAGCCGATATCGCCGTAGGTGGCCCAGCCGCGCGCGTTGTAGGCGCCACGCGTCTTGTCCGGATCCTTGTGGTACTCAAAGGAACCGCCGCCGGAAAAGTAGATGACGCCGGGCTGTCCCACGGGCAGTTCGTTCAGCCCGTCCTCGCTCATGATGTGAGCCTGGCCGAACTCCGGCCGGCCGACCGAGCCGCGATGCGTCAGCCATTCATCGGAGCCCAGCGACGTGCGCCCCACCAGTTCCGTGCCGCTGTAGTACTCGTACAGGATCGGCCCCCACCACGCGATCATCGCGTCCTTGACGTCGGCCGGGCACGGCGCGGCCGCGTGCACGGCATAACGCAGCGTGGACAAGTCATGCTGCTCGCGCACTTCCCGCGGCAGGCGCAGCAGGCGGATGAACATGGTCGGCACCCACTGCGAATGCGTGACCCCATAAGTGGCGATGGCCTCCAGCGCCATTGCCGCGTCGAATTTCTCCATCATCACGCAGCTGCCACCCGCGCGCAGTGCCGCCATGTTCCAGCGCACCGGGGCTGCGTGATAGAACGGCGCGGTAGACAGATAGACCGTGTCGCGGTCGAATGCCTTCCACGCGCTGCTGGGCGCGTCTCCCACCCGGAAATAGCGGTTGGCGACCGATAGCGGACGCTTGATGCCCTTGGGCAGGCCGGTGGTGCCCGACGAATACAGAAAATCCGTGCCCTCCGGGGTTTCTGGCAGCGCCACATCGTCGGCGTGGCGGCCGATCCACGATTCGTAAGAGGCCGCGCCGGCGTCCGCGCCGTCCATGCGGACGCGCAACACGCCGCGCGCATCCAGGCTCTCGGAATCCGTTCCGGCCTGCGTATGGCTCGAATAGAACAGCACCCGCGCGTCGCAGTTGTCGATGATGTAGCGCGCTTCCTCGCGCTTCAGGTGGCGGCTGATGGTGGTGTAGTACAGGCCGACGCGATGCGCGGCCCACAGCAGCTCGAAAAAGCGCGGGTGGTTCTCCAGGAACACCGCGATCACGTCGCCAGCCCGCAGGCCGGCGTCCAGCAAGGCGGCCGCGCATTTGCGGCTGCGCAGCTCCAGCTCGCGCCAGGTCACCGTGGTTCCGGAGGGAATCATTCGATAGGCGATGCGGTCGGGCATCTCCTGGGCATAGGCTTCAAGTGCAGACATGGGTTTCACCTCTCGCTCGCGCAATACGCCAGTCTGGCGACGCCGTTGCTCAGCACTACCGTGCCGCGCTCGTCGGCCAGGGCACGAAATTGCAGGCTGTCGCCGTCGCGCCAGATCTCTACGCGCAGCGTCTCACCGGGGAAAAACGGCGCCGAAAAGCGCGCGGCGATCGCGCCGAGCCGGTGGGGCACTGCGCAGCCGCACGCCTGCAGCAGGGCGCGCGCCGCCATGCCATAGGTGCACAGGCCGTGCAGGATGGGCCGGTCAAAACCGGCGGCACGCGCCATATGCGGCAACGCATGCACCGGGTTCAGGTCGCCGTTCAGGCGATACAGCAAGGCTTGTTGCGGCAGCGTGGCCAGCAACACGACCTGATCGGGTGCGCGCGCCGGCGTAGCTGGCAAGGCCTCGGGCGATGCGTCGCCCGCGCCAAAGCCGCCATCGGCGCGGCAGAACGACACATGTTCGACGGTCGCCAGCGGCGCGCCGCTGTCGGCGTCCGAAATGTCGCGCACGGTCACGACCAGCGCGCCCTTGTCGGCGCCCTTGTCCACCACCCGCGTGACGCGGGTCTGGCTGCGTACCGCGCCGGCGGGAGCAAGCGCGGCATGGAACGTCATGCGATGCTCGCCGTGCAGGATCTTCAGCCAGTCGATGCCGGTGGCGGGATCCGCCGCCCAGCCGTTGGGCGCCCCGATGGTGGCCAGGAAAGTCGGCACCACGGCCGTTTCCTCTTCGAGCACGTAGCGCAGCTCGCTTTCATTCGCAGGATCACTGCCGTAGCCCAGCCCCAACGCATAGATCATGCAGTCGCGCGCGCTGTAGCGATCGACGCGGTCCTCGAACTTCCAGTTGCGCAGGTTTTGATAATCGATTGCCATGGATCATGCCTCCCTGTGCGAACCGGCGGCGCGTTGCCGCCGGCTCGTGGGTCATTCCACCTTGATGCCGGCGGCCTTGATGATTTTTTCCCAGCGGTCTTTTTCCGACCGGATGAAGCGGTCGAACTCGGCAGGCGTGCCACCCAACGGAATGCCGCCCTGCTGCGCCAGCTGCTTCCTGACCTCTTCATCGGCCAGAACGGCGTTGAGCTCCGTGTTCAGGCGCGCGACCACGGCCGGCGGCGTGCGCGCCGCGACCAGTACGCCCAACCAGGCGCCCACGTCGACATCGGGATAGCCCTGCTCCGCCAGGGTCGGCACGTCGGGCAGGATCTGGCTGCGCTCGCGGGTGGTGACCGCGAGCGCGCGCAGCCTGCCGGCCTTGACCAGCGGGGCCACGGTGATCACGTTCTCGACGGTAAAATCCACCTGCCCGGCCACCAGGTCGTTGGTCGCCGGCGCGGCGCCTTTGTAGGGCACAGTGACCGCCGTGAAATCCAGCCGGCTCTTCAGCAGCTCGCCGCCCAGGTGGCCGGACGTGCCGATCATGGAGACGGCCATGGAGAGGTTGCCCTGCTTCTTGCGCGCATAGTCGCGGAATTCCGCCAGCGTCTTGACGGGCGCGTTGGCATTGACGACCAGCGCGTTCGGCATGTTGATGATGCGGATCACCGGAGCGAAGTCGGACATCGCGTAGGGCAGCTTGCTGTACAGGGTGTAGTTGACCGCGTTGGGTCCGCTGCTGCCCATGACCATCGTGTAGCCGTCGGGCTCGGCGCGCAGCAAACCTTGCATGCCCAGGATGCCGGCCGCGCCCGCCATGTTTTCCACCACCACCGGCTGGCCCAGCCGTTCTGACAATTTCTTGCCTATCACCCGGCTGGTGATGTCCAGGATCCCGCCCGGCGAACTGGGCGCGATCAGCCGCAGGGGTTTGTTCGGATAGCCATCCGCCGCGCTCGCCATCTGCGGCAGGGCCAATGAGGTCATCAGGCCGGCCATCACTGCCTGCGCGACTCGCCTGCGTGTGTTCATGTATGTCTCCTGATCGTTTTGTGTTCGCGGGCTTGTGGCGCCCGTTGTGTCCGATCCTGTGAACGGATTCGTTACCGTCGCGTCAATCCACCTTCATGCCGGTGGCGTCGACGACGCCCTGCCACTTCTTCACTTCGGCCTTCAGAAATGCGCGGGCCTCTTCAGGGCCGCCGGTCAGGGGCCGGGCGTAGATCCGGTCCATGAACTCCTGCACGTCGGGCTGCTTGTTGATGTCGGCAACGGCGTCGGCCAGCGTCTTCAGAACCGGCGCCGGCACCTTGGCGGGCGCTGCCATGAAATACACCGCTTCGACGTCGTAGCCCTTGAGGCCGGCCTCCTCGATGGTGGGCAGGTCCGGCATCGCCTTCATGCGTTCGCGTCCGGTCACGGCCAGCGCCGTCAACTTCCTGGACTGCACCAGCGGGATCGCGGTGGAGACGCTGCCGAACATCATGTCGACCAGGCCCGACATCAGGTCCACCTCTGCGGGCGAAACGCCCTTGTAGGGCACGTGTGTCATGTCGACTCCGCCCATGACCTTGAACAGCTCGCCCGCCAGATGGATGGACGACCCCATGCCAGCCGAAGCGAAGGTCAGCTTGTTGCCCGGCGCGCGGGCCTTGCGGATCAGGTCGTCGACGCTCTGGATGCCGGAGCCGGGCGGCACGACCAGGATGTTGGGCGTGGACGCCACCATGCCGATGGGCATCAGGTCGCGCTCCCAATCGTAGGGATTGCGCTTCATGGCGGCGTTGGCCGCCACATAGTTGGCCGCCATCGCGAGGGTGTAGCCATCGGCCGGCGCTTGCGTCAGCGCCTGGATCGCGATGTTGCCGCCGGCGCCCGGACGGTTTTCGACGATGAACGTCTGGCTGAAACGCTCGCCCAACTTCTTCGCGTACAGGCGGGCGAGCAGATCGGTCGCGCCGCCCGGCGCGAATCCCACGTACACCCGCACCGGCTTGTCCGGATACGCACCGGCCCCGCTGGCCGTACCTACGGCAGCAAGCGTCAGTACCGCGGCCAACAATCCCTTCAACTTTGTCATGAGTCGGTCTCCTTCCATTTTTTTAGATAGGGGGATGTCGGGCCACCTAAATCCGACATGCCGAACAGTATACCGAGGTGCCGATATAAATGGTCAATAGTTCCGGCTGTGTGTATATTTCTTCGGAACCTCGGAATCTACTCAGCCCGGCCCGGTCCTCCCGAATATCGGATTTCGGATCGATGGGTCAGGACATTCACCAGCCATGGAAGGGGACGGAGATGGACTTGCAACTCACCGGTAAAGTCGCTGTGATCACAGGATCGGGCCGCGGCATCGGCTATGCGTCGGCGCTGGCCCTCGCGCAGGAAGGCGCCCGCATTGTGGTCACCGACATCAACCCGGAATCCGTGGAGCAGGCAGTGAGCAGCCTGAAGCAGGCCGGCCACGAGGCCATCGGTGCCGTGCTCGACGTCTGCGATCCCGAACAGGTCCAGACCATGGCCGATCTGGCCGCGCACGTCTTCGGCGGCATCGACATCCTGGTCAACAACGCAGGCTTCACCCGCGACAAATACCTGCTCAAGATGCCCGTGGAAGACTGGGATTCGGTGGTGGACACGATCCTGAAGGGGGCCTACTACTGCACCAAGGCCGCCCTGCCCTCGATGATGGAAAGGAAATGGGGCCGCGTCATCAACATTGCATCGCGCGCGCACTGGGGCAACCCCGGCCAGACCAACTACTCGGCCGCCAAGGCTGGCCTGATCGGCTTCACCCGCGCGCTGGCGTTGGAACAGGGCAAGTTCAACATCACCGCCAACGCCATTGCCCCTGGCTTGATCGAAACGCCGCTGGTGCGCGGCCTGTCCACCTACGAAACCCTGCGCACCAACGCGTTGGCGCGCCAGCCGGTGCCGCGCCTGGGTGCGGTCGAAGACATTGCCCACGCCGTGGCCTTTCTGGCTTCCGAGCGGTCCTCGTTCATCACGGGCGAACTGCTGCACGTGACCGGCGGTCGCTACGCCTCGTAAGCCGCCCCACCCGCGCCCCTACTCCGGAATCCGAACAGCCATGCAAAGCGCAAGCCCCGCCAACCCGCTCCCGCTGTCGCCGCCGACCTCCCTGCCATCGCTGGAGGTCGGCCACCGCTTCAAGTCCGCCGGCCGCACCATCACTGAGAGTGACATCGTCAACTTCGCCTGCCTGTCCGGCGACTTCAACCGCCTGCACGTCGACCATGAGTACGCCAGGTCCACGCCCTTCGGCCAGCGCATCGCCCACGGCCTGCTCGTGCTGTCCATGCTCTCGGGGCTGACCACCCAATCCAACGGCTACCGCCAGTTGGAGCCCTACGTGCTGGCGCTGATCGACATCAATTGCCGCTTTCCCAAACCCACCTTCATCGGCGACACCATCGTCGTGCGGGTGACGGTGACGGAAAAAACCGAGCAGTACCGCCCCGGCAAGGACAAGGTGGTGTTCCGGCGTGAAGCCGTCAACCAGCGCGGCGAAGTGGTGGTCCAGGCCGACTTCGCAATGGTGCCGCGGTCCTTGGAGGGCACGGCATGAAACCGTTTGCAGACCTGACCCGCTTCATCAATCCACGCAACGTGGCCGTCGTGGGCGCCTCCGCCCGCGAATCCAGCCAAGGGCGTCGTCTATACGACAACCTGGTGCTGCATTCGAGTGTCCCGGGCGAGGTGTACGCGGTCAATCCGGCCTATCAGGAGATCGGCGGCCGGCCTTGCTGGCCGTCGATCAGCGCCTTGCCCGAGGCCGACATCGACGTGGCCCTGATCATGATCAACGCCTCGCTGGTGCTGGATGCGTTGCGCCAATGCGCGGCGCGCGGCATCCCATTCGCGGTCGTCACGACGTCCGGCTTCTCGGAAGCCGGCGAGGACGGCCAGCGCCTCGAACACGAGATCGCCCAACTGTGCGAGACCACCGGCCTGCACGTCTACGGACCGAACTGCCCTGGCTTCGTCAACGTGCGCGACCGCCTGGGGATGACCTTCTCGCCCGCCTTCAAGGACGATCTGAACACCGGATCCATCGGCCTGGCGACCCAGGGCGGCGGACTGGGCCGCAACCTGCTGCAGGGCCTATCCTATGGCCAGGGTGTGGGTCTGTGGTTTTCCGCCGGTAACGAGGTCGACCTCGAAATCCCGGACTTCATCGCCCACATGGCGAACGATCCGAAGATCAGCGTGATCGCCCTGCTGATGGAAGGCGTGAAGCACGGCAGGCGCCTGACCGCGGCGCTGGAGCTGGCGCGCGCCCACAACAAGCCGGTCGTGGTGCTGAAGGTGGGCCGCTCCGAAGCCGGCGTGCGCGCCGCGCAATCGCACACGGCATCGGTGGCCGGCACGGCCGCCGTCAACAGCGCCGTGTTCCGGCAGTTCGGCGCGATCGAAGTGGATGACCTGGACCAGCTGCTGGCAGTCTCGCGCCTGATGACGCGCATCACCCGTAAAAGCGGCAACGGCCTGTGTATCCATACCTTTTCCGGAGGCACGGCCGCGCTGGCCGCCGACATTGCCGGCGCCGCCGGTCTGCCGATGGCCGTATTCGCCTCCGAGACCAAAGCCGCACTGCGCAAGCTGTTGCCGGATTTCGCCAGCATCGACAATCCGGTCGACACCACCGCCGACATCCTGCGCAACCCCCAAGCCACGGCCGCGTGCCTGCGCGCGATTTGCGCCGACCCGGCGGTAGGCACCGTGCTGTTTCCCATCCCCATGGATTACGGCAGCATCACGGACGACATGGCGCAGGCCGTCGCCACGGTGGCTGCCGAAACCGACACCCTGGTCATCCCGGTCTGGATGAGCCGACGCCTGGGGGGCGGATTCCAGTTGCTGGAAACCGCCGGCCTGCTGCCCTTCCTCTCCTTGTCAGACGCGATCGCGGCCCTGTCCAAAGCCATACCGTGGCAGCGACCCGAAGGCGGGGCGGCTGCTGTGGCCGGGCACGCAGATGGCCCCGTCGTGCAGGCACGCATGCTCAGCGAAGCCGCGGCCAAGTCCTTACTGCGTGAAGCGGGCCTGCCGATTCCTGAAGGGCTGGTGGTCACCAGCGCCGAGCAGGCGGCCCGCGAGGCCGAGCGTCTGGGCTTTCCGGTGGTAATGAAGATCGTGAGCGCACACATCGCGCACAAGACGGAAGCGGGCGGCGTCAAGCTCGGCATCGCCAGCACGGGCGCCGCGCGCGAGGCCTATGAGTCCATCCATGCGGCCGTCGCGCGCCATAGCCCTGGCGCCGTGATCGACGGCATCCTGGTGGAGCGCATGTTGCCGCCAGGAGGGCGCGAGGTGCTGATAGGCGTGCACAGCGATGCAGCCTTCGGCCTGGTGCTGACCTTCGGCCTGGGTGGCATCTTCGTCGAAACCATCCGCGACGTGGCCCACCGCATGCTGCCGCTGTCGCGCGACGATGCGCGCGCGCTGCTGCGCGAGCTCCGTTACGCCGAGGTGTTGCACGGCGTACGCGGCGAGGCACCTGCCGATCTCGCCGCGCTTGAGGCGCTGATCTTGCGGGTCTCGGACTTCGCCTGGAGCCACCGCGACGCCTTGCAGGAAATGGAGCTCAACCCGGTCTGGGTCGGCCCCGAGGGACAAGGCGTGATGCTGCTGGACGCGCTGATCGGCCTGCGGCCCGACGCCGACACCGGCCTGGGGCAGCGCCTGCCGTGACCGCCGCCGGATTCTCATCTCAGACCCCACCCGCCTAGGACCCGCATGGACTTCTCACTGGACTCCACCCAGATCGAATTGCGCGACTCGCTGCGTCGCTACCTGACGGCCGAGGTCGCCCCCATCGTCAACCGCTACGAGGCCGAAGCCCGTGTGGTGCCGCAGGAAATGGTCCGCGCGATGCGCGACTTCGGCCTCTTGGGCGGCATGCTGCAGGAAAAGGACGGCGGCTACGGCTTGCCGATGACGACCTACGGCATGCTGATCGCCGAGCTGGCGCGCGTCTGGCCTTCACTGCGCAGCATCGTCAGCACCAGCAATCTCGCCGCCTCGGTGCTGAGCGACGGCGGCTCGCCCTATCTCAAAGAAAAGTACCTGCCGCGCGTGCTGTCGGGCGAGGCGATCGCCAGCTTCGCGCTCAGCGAACCGAACATCGGCTCGGACGCCGCCAACGTCGAAACCCGCGCCGTCGAGACCGCCAGCGGTTGGCGCGTCAATGGCCGCAAGCTCTACATCAGCCTGGGCACGGTTTGCGAGTTGGGCGTGGTGTTCGTGCAAACCCAGCGTCGAAGCGGCGAACGCGGCGTGTCCTGCCTGCTGTTCGAGCGCGCGATGCCGGGTTTCTCGTCCAGCCCCATCGACAAGATGGGCATGCTGAGCTGCCCGCTGGGCGAGCTGCTGTTCGACGACGTGGATATCCCCGCGGCCAACCTGATCGGCACCGAGGGCAAGGGTTTCGCGCTGGCGAAGAAATACCTCAACATCGGCCGCTGCGTGGTGGCGTTCTCGGCGCTGGGCATTGCCGAGGCGGCCTATGAGGCAGCAGTAAAATATGCCGGCGACCGGGTCCAGTTCGGCCGGCCCATCGGCGGCTTCCAGCTGGTCCAGCATATGATCGCCGACATGATGACGCTGGTCGAAACCTCGCGCCTGCTGTGCTGGCGCGCCGCCGACGCGCTGGACCGCGACGCCGCCGACAGCCAGATGCTATGTTCCATGGCCAAGCGCCACGCCACCGAATCCGTGCTGCGCGTGGCGGAACTTTCGATGCAGGTACATGGCGGCGCGGGCTACACCACGTTGTTTCCCGTCGAGCGTTACTACCGCGACGCCCGCCACCTGAGCATCGCCGAAGGCACCAACCAGATCCAGGCCCTGCTCATGGCACAGAGCGTACTGGGCATTTCCGCGTTGAAATGACCAACTACGCAACCGCCCCGGGCAGGTTCCCACTCAATTCCGACATCCTATGCCGCAAATCCTCCCTACCGCGCAGCGTGTACTACAAGTCTTCGAAGTCTATGCGCGGGAACGCCGTCCCCTGACGAACTCGGAAATGGCGCGCTTTCTCGATCTGGCCGACAGCAGCTGCTCGGACCTGCTCTACACGCTGCGTCAGGCGGGCTACCTGTTGCGCACGCCGAAATCGCGCTACTTCCACCCCACCGGCAGGCTGCTCGACGTGGCCCAAGGCATCTCGGCGGCCGACCCGCTACAGGCCTTCGCTTCGGAAGCGCTGGAGATCCTGACGCGCCAATCAGGCGAATCATCGATGTGCGGCTTGCTGGACGGCAACAAGGTGAAGATCTACGCCAGCCAGGAGAGCCCGCGCGCTTTGCGCTACGTGGTGAAGCCCGGGACCACCTTCGATCTGCAGATTGCCGCATTGGGCAAGGCCCTGCTGGGCGAGATGGACGCGGCGGAACGCAACGCGCTCATCGATACGCTGCCGTTCGAACACGTCACGGCCAGGAGCATCACCGACCCCGGCACCTTGCGCGCGCAGATCGAATCGCAGCTACCCAAGCGCTACTTCATTAGCCGCGACGAAGGCAACGAAGGGGTCTCGGCCGTCGGCATCGCCGGGCGCGTGGGCGGGCAGCTGACCGCCCTTTCCATCGTCGGTCCCACCCACCGCATGGACGCCAACATGGAGAAGTACGTCCAGATCATCCTGGACGCGCGCGCCGAATTCTTCGAATCCTGAGAATCCCGATTCATCATGGAGTGACGATAGACATGGCTGGTCCCCTGGGCGGATTTACGGTGGTGGAAATGGCCGGCATAGGGCCCGGCCCCTTCTGCGCCATGATGTTGGCTGACATGGGCGCGGACGTGATCCGCATCGACCGGCTGACGCCCGGGTTCCTGGGCGGAGGCGGCACCCTCATCGACCGGGGCCGCCGCACGATCGCGCTGGACCTCAAAAAACCCGGGGCGACGGACATCGTGCTGCGGCTGCTGGACAAGGCAGACGCCTTGCTCGAAGGCTTCCGGCCAGGCGTCATGGAAAGGTTGGGCCTAGGGCCCGACGAGTGCCTGGCCCGCAACCCGCGGCTGGTGTACGGACGCATGACGGGCTGGGGCCAGGACGGCCCACTGGCGCAGGCCGCCGGCCATGACTTGAACTACATAGCCATCAGCGGCGCGCTTCACGCAATGGGCCACGCCGGCCTGCCACCGACGCCGCCGCTGCACCTGGTCGGCGACATGGGTGGCGGCGCCATGATGCTGGCCTTCGGCGTGCTGTGCGGCCTGCTCGAGGCCAGCCGCACGGGCAAGGGCCAGGTGGTGGACGCCGCCATCTGCGACGGTGCCTCGCTGCTGGCAAGCGCCTACCACGGCAAGCTGCAAGACGGCAGCTGGGTGAACCAGCGCCAATCCAACATGCTGGACGGCGGCGCCCACTTCTACGGCTGTTATGCCTGCGCGGACGGCAAGTATGTTTCCATCGGCGCGATCGAACCGCAGTTCTATCGCCTGTTGCTGGAACGCTGCGGCATCGACGACCCCGACTTCGAGCAGCAGTGGGAACGCGCGCAATGGCCGCAGCTGCGCGCCAAGCTGGCGGGCATCATCGCTGGCAAGACCCGAGAGCATTGGTGCACGCTGCTGGAGGGCACTGACGCCTGCTTCGCGCCGGTACTGGACTTTATAGAAGCGCCGCTGCACCCCCACCATCAGGCACGCGGCAGCTTCATAGAAACCGGCGGCATCGTGCACCCAGCCCCCGCGCCGCGCTTTTCGCGCACGCCGGGACGTGCGGGCACGGTGCCCGCCCCTGGCGCGCACACGCAAGAACTACTCGCGCAATTGGGCCTGGCGCAAGCCGAGATCCAGGCCTTGCGCGATTGCGGCGCCATCGCCTGACGGCGCGCGACAGCTTGCGGCCAGGCCCGCTTGGCGCGGCCCCGCCATCAAGGAACACATGGAGACCGATACGATGCAACCCAGCGCTAGCGAGTTCCAGACCCTGCTCTATGCCGTGGAAGGCGGCGTCGCCACCCTCACCCTGAACCGTCCAGCGCAGCGCAACGCGCTGGACATGATCATGCGCGAAGAGCTGGCCCATCTGGTGGGCCAGATCCGGCGCGACCGCGGCGTGCGCGTCCTGATCCTGGCCGGCGCCGACGGGGCCTTCTGCTCGGGCGGCGACATCGCCACGATGGGCTCGGGCGGCTCCGCCGAAGAAGCGCACCAGCGCATGGCCGGCCTGCTGCAGACGATAGAAGGCCTGATCACGCTGGACCGGCCGGTGATCGCGGCGGTCGACGGCCCGGCCTATGGCGCCGGACTGGGCCTCGCCCTGACCGCCGACCTGATCCTGGCGTCGCCGCGGGCGCGCTTCTGCCTATCCTTCCTGCGGCTGGGCGCTATCCCCGACTGCGCCACGATGTACACCCTGCCGCGCATGGTCGGCCTGCAGCGCGCCAAAGAACTGGCCTTCTCCACCCGCGAGTTCCAAGCCGAGGAAGCGAAGGAGATGGGCATCGTGTTTGAGATCCAGCCGCAGGAACGGATCCACGACCGAGCGCGGCAGATCGCCGTGTCCATGGCGGAACTGCCCATGGCGGCGCTGGCGATCACCAAGCGCGGCTTTAACGCTTCGCTCAACAGCGACCTGAGCGCCATGCTGGACTTGGAAGCTGCCGGCCAGGGTGTGGCCCGCTCCACTGAATACCACCGCGAGGCGGCAGGCCGCTTTCTGGACAAGGTTGCGCAACGCTTCCAATGGCCGGCCGCGGACGGCATGTAGCGCATGACCCGTCTGATCGCTTGCTTCGAGGGCTGGCGTTCAGCGGGGCGGCTAATAAACCGTGCTTCGCCAAACTGGAAATTAAACGGAGTGCCAGTGCAGACTGACCGCTTGGTTCCGGCGAAAAGGTAGTCTGACACGTTTGTTCGTTTGTTCTCGTTTGTTCGCCTGGGCGCTATCCCGGACTGCGCCACCATGTACACCCTGCTGCGCAGGGTCGGCCTCGAGAATAAGTGTCGGAGAATAAGTGTCAGACTGCCTTTTTACGCGCTCTGCTGCAGCGCGGGGCGCGCGCCAAAAGGTAGTCTGACACCACTGTTGTCCAAGCTTGAAACTGGAGAATATGTGTCAGACTGCCTTTTCTCCGCGCGCCGCTGCCGCGCGGGGCGCGCGCCAAAAGGCAGTCTGACACCACTGTTGTCCAGCAAGGTGTGCTCAGCGAGGTGTCAGACTGCGTTTTCGACAGTCTCGACAAATGCTTAGGCTGCGAGCAGCAAAAATGTAGTCTGACACCATTGTTCACGCGACCGCGCGGGGTCGTAGCGGAAAGGTAGTCTGACACCATTGTTCTGACACGGTCGCTATTCCGCCTGCGATCTACCCCCAGAATCGCCGTTCCATCTCACGCCGCAGCTACCGCGCACCTGCCGAGCGCATCGCTCGCCTACCTTTCAGCGCCCGCCCCCTGCCGATCGTCCTATAAACATCTCCATGATTAAAGGTGTGGCGATGACCCGTTGAATCGGCCCCTATACTCGCTGCCAATCGAATACAGGCGCACGAGCCGACAGCCCGGCACCGGGATAGGCTCGCTTAATAAATGGGCGATGAACAAGGAGTGTTCGCGTGACTGAGTATGCCAAGGCTGCAGACATCGCCTGCATCGAGAATGTCTTCATCGACCAAGTTCAGAAGAAACGTATTGCCGCAGGCCAATGCCCCGCGCGCCGCCCTGTCTTTCTGCGTCTGCACGGTATCGCCCACGCCTATCTCGACGTGTTGCCGGTTCCTGAGGGTATTGCGGCTATCGGGCTGTTCGCAAAGCCTGCCCGCCATACTGCCTGGGTGCGTTTTTCCAGTGATATTCCCGATGGCAAGCCTGACTTCAAGAGCACCGTGGGAGTTTCGTTCAAGCTGTTCGACGTTCCCGGAAAGAAAAGCCTTGAGCCGGACCAGCATGCGCCCACCGTGGATTTTCTGTTCCAGAACTACCCGGTGTTCTTCGTCGATGATGCCGCCGGTTTCTGCCGCTTTCTCCAGGATTCGGAATCCTATACTGCCCAGCACCCGGCGACCGGAAAAATCCTCGCAGAGATGGAGAAAGTCGTGCCCACGGTGCTGGGCGAAAAGGTCTGGAGCGTCATCCCGTTTCGCTTCGGCAATACCTACTGTAAATACCTGCTCGAACCGGAACACGTGCCAGACCCGGGAAGTCCCGATTACAACGATCCCGATTACCTCGCCAAAGACCTGCAGCTGCGGTTGGCCAACCAGTCGTTCCGCTATCGGCTGTTGATTCAACTCCAGCGAGATCCGCTCCGGATGCCGCTGGACCGGGCCACTCAAGACTGGGCCGAGAGCCTTTCCGCGCCAGTGCACGTCGCAACCCTCACTCTGCCGGCCCAGAATATTAATGCCCACAGCCAGGCCGTCTACGGCGAAGGTCTGGCATTCAATCCGGCACGGACGCTACGGGGCTTCGAGGCGGTCGGCAGCATTGCCGAGGCGCGCCAACTCATCTATCGGGTCTCGGCCGACCTGCGTCGTGATGTCAACGGCCAGGTTGTCGGCGAACCTCAGGTTCCCCGCCCCGAGGTGCTACCGGTGACCCCAGCGAACCAGCCATGAAACGGCCCGCCTGACCCGATCACCACGACACGAGGATACTGCCATGCAAGACCAGAACCAGACCCTGGCTCCGACCAGCCGAGCCATCCTGGACAGCGTGGTGCGTGCCGCCATTCACCCAGCGATCGGTATCGCTCGCCTGGGCAACAGCCGCGAGCCTGACGGCTACTTCATCGGACCGGAGGTCGACGACCCACGGCCTAGCGAAGCCGGCACGCTGCGCGATGACGCGGGCGCGATCAAACGCCAGGCGGCGCGCTTCCGGGTATATGGCTACAACGCCGCAGGCGAGGTAGTGGCCGAGCTCACCGGGCAAAACGCCTCGATCGAATGGCAGGTGCATCTGGCCAACCGCAAGGCCCAGTGGTATTCCTTTGTGCTGGCGCTGGACGTGCCCCAGGCCCGTGATCTGCAGGTGCCGCTGCGCAACCCCGACGTGATCGGCGACGCGCGCAAGGCGCTGGCGATTGACCCGGGGCCGCGCACCATCAGCGGCTTCGAGCAACAGGGCGAGGCACACCACTTCGACTCCGGTACATTCCTCGGCGTCCCCGTCCCGCTGGGTGAACTGCGCACCGACCAGGCCGGACGTTTGCTGGTGCTCGGTGGCTTCGGCAATTCGGGCTCACCGCGACATACACCGATCTTCGACCCGGCTAACCCGCAGACCTTTGCCAACGCGCCAGGTTGGCACGATGACACTGCCGATGGCCCGGTCCGCGCCAAGGTCTTCATAGGCGGGCGCTGCATCGAGGCCGAGTCCGCCTGGGTGGTTTGCGCCCAGCCGAACTTCGCGCCAAATACCGTTGGCTGGCGCACCATGCACGATCTGCTGTTCGACACCTATGTGCAGTACGGCTGGCTGCAGGCGCCCGAGCAAGTCTCTTTCACCCGCCACGTGCTGCCCGTGCTGCAGCGGATGAGTGGACTGCAGTGGGTGAACAAGGGGTTCGCGGCAGTATTCGGACCCGGCTGCCCATTCGATTTTCATAACCCCGAACTGCTGCTGAAGCTCTCGCAGAAGCCCCAGTGCGGTGGCTTCGACACCTATGGCCAGTTGCGCCGCAGCGTGTTCAACGCCTTCCGCGCCAGTGATAACGCCCTTTACGACCCGCGCTCCTGGCCGTGGATCTACGGCGACACCTTCGGAGAAGCCGAAACCGCACCCAGCCACATGCTCAGCCCTTCCAGCGTGCGCGGCCAGTTGCTGGCGCGCTGGGTGAGCGGCGACTTCATCGCCGACTGGTGCCCGCAGCGGGCGCCCGTGCACGAACTGGACCAGGTGCCCTTGGCCGACCAACCCGCCATGCTCGACAAGGCAGCGCTGGATTTTTGCGTCGCCGATGCCTTTCACCCGGGCATCGAAATGAGTTGGCCCATGCGCCATCTTTCGATGTACCGCGCGCCATGGCGCATCAAGGAGGCCCATGCGCACATCCCGGAGCCCGACTACGGCCCCCTGCTCTCTCAGAGTCAGGTGCTGTCGCCCGACGGGCCGCTCAATGCCCAGTCGCCTGGGGGCCTGAGCCGCTGGATGGCGCTGCCATGGCAGGTCGACGCCACCGGTTGCCGGTCAGGGTATGACCATACATACGATCCCTACCTGCCGACATTCTGGCCGGCGCGAGTGCCGAACCAGGTGCTGACCGAGGAAGACTACCTGGTGGCCGTGGATACCACACAGCCACGAGAGTTACGGCTCGCCGCGTTCAACCGGCGCGAGCACTGGGACCGCAACCTTGCCGGCACCACCTTCGCGGAAAAAGCCCAATGCATGGCGGAGCACTTCGGTGACATCGGCATCCTGGGCGTGCGCCCCGGCGTGGACGATGACCCGGATCTGCCATCGTGCATGCAGGTCGAGTCGCGCAATGCCGCTCTGCAACGGGCACCGCGCGTACCCGGCGCGCAGTCGACAGGCAATGCGGCGCTCGACAAGTCGCTGCACGAAGCGGGTTGGGAAAGCCTGGAGCACTACCGGCAGGCGCTGAGCCGGTTCCAGCGCTGATGCTCGACGTGCTGGTCATCGGCGCTGGCACCGCCGGCGCCGTTATCGCACGGCAACTGGCCCTGGCGGGTCTACAGGTGATGCTGGTGGGCGAGCCCACCGCTGGCTTCAAGCCCGGCGAAAGCCTGCCCGGCGCAGCCAGACCGTTGCTGCGAGACATGGGGCTCCTCGGCGCGCTGGACGACAGCGCGGCACTGCCCAGCTACGGAAATCTGGTCAGTTGGGAGGATGAAACGTTAAGGGAAACCGATTTCATTCGGGACCCCAACGGCTTGGGCTGGCACCTCGATCGCGCTGCATTCGACGCATACTTGCGGATCGCTGCACAAGATGCGGGCGTGTGCCTGCACCATGGCCGGGTGCGGCATGTGATACGCCGTGCGGATGGCTGGCAGGTGGCGTGGCAGGCCCTGTCTTTTCGAGATGGCCATGCCGCATTGCCGCTCCCGCAGCTCGACCCACGGCCAGGCCAGACTACCGCACGCTTCCTGGTCGACGCCAGTGGCCGTCATGGAGTATTGGGCCGCCGGCTCGGCATCACCCGTACCGTCGATCCGGGCCTCATTGCCGTGTATGCCACCGCCGCGATCGAGGGAGAGGATCTGCGCACGGTGCTCGAAGCCACGCCACAGGGCTGGTGGTACAGCGCCCCCCTGCCCGGCCGCAGGCGTATTGCCGTACTGCACACCGGGCCGCAGCAAGTCTCACGCTTGGCGCATCGACAGACCGAATGGCTGCGGGCCCTGGGTGCGACGCGCCATATCCAGCGCTTCTGCCCGCCAACAGCCGACTGGACCACACTATGCGCCACAAGCGCCGCAGGCTCGGCACTGGATGTGGTGCATGGGCAAGGGTGGCTCGCCGTAGGCGATGCCGCTCTGGCGTTCGATCCACTGTCGTCGCAAGGCATCTTCAATGCGCTGTACACCGCGTTGCGCGGTGCGCAAGCGGTGGTGGCGGAGTTCGAGGGGCGGGATGGCCCTGCGTCCGGTTACGCCGCGCAGCTACAGCGCGTGCGCGAACAGTACCTGCAGCGGGTTGGCCATTTCTACCGGGCTCAGCCGCGCTGGCATGACCAGCCGTTCTGGGCAGCGCAGCGAGCGCGGTACCTTTGAGGTGGACTGCGCGAGCTGGCGCGTTGCGCTGGCAGACATGCGGTCTGCAAGGCGTTGCTACGTGGGTCTTCGATTGAGGCTTGGGGTGATCTGGCTATCTCGGGTATCAGACTACGTTTTCGACAGCTTCATCGAAAAGGCAGTCTGACACCATTGTTCCGCGATGCAACGTAGGCCGTCGATTGCGGCCGGGGGTGATCTGGCTATCTTGGCTATCAGACTACGTTTTCGACAGCCTCATCGAAAAGGCAGTCTGACACCATTGTTCATTGTTCTCGCGACAGCCTCATCGAAAAGGCAGTCTGACACCATTGTTCCGGCTATCGCCTTTGCAATCGCTCAGGCTTCCCCGCTTGCGAACTCAGGCCAATGCCTTCTGAGCAGTCCGCCGAACCCGGCGGCGATACCACCAGCTGAGCCCCGCCCACACCAGCGCCCAAGCGCCAAGGATCGCGCCCATGAAGGGCCAGAAGATAAAGGTGGAGACATCCTCCCAGCCGGGCGCCGTCCGCTTGAGCCCGATGGGCGCGCTGATTTCCAGCTCAACCTGTTCGCCCTGAAGCGCCGGCCCGACTTCCTCCACCGTGAACGTAAGCTGCGAAGTCCCCTTCGCCAGCTTCGGAAAAGACGGCGTGGTCTCCAGCAGCGCGCCATCGGCATGGCTCTCAGGCCAGAGCTTGCGGTAGAAATGCGTGGCGCTGTTGCCGCTGCGCGGAGCCGCGACCACCACGACGTCCAGTCCCTTGCCATCGCGCACCCGAATCCGCACCGGCTCTCCGGGGTTGATCAAGCCCCGCTTCGCGTCCGGCGCGCCCACGCGTGTCGTGTATTCCCCCAATTCGGGCCGCTCCGTGCCCATCGGGCCGCCGAAACGCGCTTCCATCCACAGGGGCGCTTCGCGGATTCGATAAACCTCGGCATGTGCTGTCTGACCGACCGTAAGCGTGATCGGCGCCAGCGTCGCGTCGGCGGATGGTACATACCGGAACATGCCAACCGCGAACCACGCCATGGCGGTCAGCCAAAGCACCCAACCCGCCACCAGCGACATTTTGCAAAACGTGCGCCACATATCGTGCCATCCAGGATTTGCCAGCGACAGAGATTAACGCAATTGGAGGGGGAGATTCGGCGCGCAGCCATCGACGGACGCAAGTGCAATATTGCGGCTTGCAAATCGCGGCGCAGGCAGGATTATTGCCGAGCGAAAAGGTAGTCTGACACCATTGTTCCAAGGCCGCTGAGTGGCAGGCCTGATGCAACCGAAGTGCCTGGCGACAATGTTTCTGATACAGTGACGCGCAAAATAAAACAAGCTGGGGCTGCTTTGCGGCCAGGTTGCATCGGGCATGTCCGAGGCGCGCAATAAGGCATTTCAATGACGTGCCGCGCCAACACCCATCTCTCAACAATGAACCCTCGGGGTAATGGTCAAAATGAGAAAATTTGCGCTGTTTGTCGTCCTGCCTTCACTGCTCGCGGGATGTACTACTGGACAGATGAACATGCTGACGGGCACGCGGAACAAGACCTACAACGATGTCAATGCAGTCTGGGTCGGCAGCACGGAAGAACAGCTGGTTTCCAAATGGGGGCCTCCCAAGAAGAGCTACACGCTTGAAAGCGGGGCGAAAATTATTTCGTACGAGGACATCTGGGGCCCTATCTCGGCATATCACGTATGTTCAGAGAAATTCATGATCGAAAAGGGCATGGTGACCAAGTGGGGCATTTCGAATTGCCCTGACCGGATTTCGGGCAAGGTTCCGAAAGACACGCCGATTCCCCAGCCGACCCTGTAGCGGGAAGCGTCCTTGGGGTTGCCCAGCGCGTGATGAGGGGGCTGGTTATGCGCGCCCCTGTTCTGTTGGTGCTGTTTGTCCGAGCGGACGGTATGAGTCTGCGCCGGACAATGCAGCATCAGAGTGGGCGGTTTCCAAACCAGGCGGAAAAGCGCAACAGATAACCATCGGGGTCCTGCACTAAAAACTGTCGCGCCCCAATCTCGATTTGCTCGCTTCGACACCAGCACTGCGGCGGTTCCCCGTAAAGCAGCTAACCGGCGTCCAGTAAACGCTTGTGCAAGGCGTCGATCGTCTTCACCCTGATCTCGAAGTTCACGCCACGCCCGAAAGGCGCTTCGAGAGCTCCTGTGATCCAGCCGTCGTCGCCGCGGATCTCTGCGAGCATGAGCTGTGCACCCTCGCTGTCGAGGAAGAAAAACGCCTCCTCTTCGCGCTGATATACGACCTCGAACGCACAGAGATCGTTTCAGAATTGCCGGCTTCGCGCGATGTCTCGAACCATCGGTTCCGGGACCATGCGCGCACGGTGTGATTTGTCTTCCATCTTGTTCTCTTGTTGGTGTCGTAAGACGGCTGTGGATTCAAAGCGCGTTGGAAGAACCCACGTTTAGACCGAGAGCACACCCTTCTATATATTTTCCGTTCTCCACGCTATCCGCGGGCGTCTAACGGCGCGAGAAATATCTTCAAGCTGACGGGAACCTGAATGAGAGATTGCGGTCCATTCTCAACCCCGGCGTCGCCGTTCGCGCGGCGCGGGTTTGGAGAACGTCATCATGGTTGGATTCGGTATCGCGCTGGCACTGGTGGGCCTGGCGAGTTTTTATGCGGCGTGGAGCTCGCGTCGGGAAGGCTGCGCACGGCGCGACACGATGGCGCTGGGCGTGGTTGGGGTGAGTTCGTCGGTGGTCAGTGTGCCGTATTTGCTTTGAGGCTCGGGAGGCCGGTTGTCGCGGCTGGGGCGTGTCTGAGCCGTCGGCGGCGCGCCGGCCGCATCCAGGCGGCCCACCTTGCCGGCCTCACCCAGCTTGCCGCACCCTGGCCGACCGCATCTAGCCCGCGGCACCTCGCTGGCCTCGCCCAGCCGGCCGCACCCAGCGGCCTTAACTTAGCCGCTCTCACCAAGTCGACCTCACTTGCCCGCCCGCACTTGGCCGCCCTCACCTGGCTGACCTCACTTAGCTGACCTCACTTAGCTGACCTCACTTAGCTGACCTCACTTAGCTGACCGCACCTCGCCGTCCTCGCCTCGGCCGAGGTGAACGAGCTGATCTACGCCGACTATCTCTCTGCCTTCGCGCGCCCTGCCGTCGAGTAGACGCTCGGCGTGTATCAGCAGTCGGTGTTCCTCAAAGACGACATCATCCCTCGTCTAGCCCCCCTCCAATCACGCCGCACGCACCAGCGCTTGCGGCGCCAACATCCGCTCCTGCAGGTATTCGATCACGTGCCGCGCTCGCACCGACATCGGCCATTCCGCGCGGTGGATCCACCATAGGGTGTCCGCCACCGGCTTGCCGCAGTCCGAGACGTCGAGCGCGTCCTGATGCGCATAGCACTGCCGCGCGTGGCGGGGAATCACGGTGAAGCCCAGGCCGCGGGCGACGGGCTCGAGCAGGAGCGCGACCTGGTTGCTGTAGCCGTTTACGGGCATGCCGTGCATGCCCGGGTTGCCCGGAAAGCGCCGCGCCAGCAGGCGCGTGGCCATCGCCTGGCCGTCGGGATGGTCGATGAAGCCCAGGGCCAGCAGGTCGTCCCAGGATTTGGGGCAGCGCCCAGCGGGTGCGACGAGCTCGAGTGGCTCGTCGATGAAGCGCTGCGCCACGATGCGCGGGTCGTCGGGCTTGAGGGTGACGAGGCCGAGCTCGTATTGCTTGTCGAGCACGCCCTCGAGCGCCTCGGGATCGGGCGCGAAGCGATGACGCACGACGATGCCCGGCCGCGACTGCTGGAAATCGAGCAGCAAGGGATAGAGCGCGAGGCCGATGCTGCCCGGCGTGATGAGGCTGACCTCGCCGCGGCAGGCGTCGGCGTCGGCGAGCCGTCCGTGCAGGCGACGGTCGGCCTGCTCGAGCTCGCCGCAGTACTGCAGCAGCGCCTGGCCGGCGGGCGTGAGCTCGATGCGGCGGGTGCGGCGGATGAGCAAAGGGCCGAGTTCAGACTCGAGATGGCGGATGTGCTGGCTGACGGCGGCCTGGGTCAGGTCGAGGCGTTCGGCGGCGCGCGTGAAGCCGCCGGTCTCGGCGACGGTACGGAAGGTCTGCAGCCATTGCGTGTTCAACATAAGCGATTTTTATCAATTCGATAAGCTTCCATTAGTTCAAATATAACCCGCGCCCGCCTAGACTGCGTGCACTGGCCGCTTGCATGGGCCCCGGCCGCCGGCCGGTCCGTGCAGCGGCGTATCCCTTTCGCCGTAACGAGATTTCCGCATGTCTGCTCCCGCCCTCTTCACCCCGTTCACCCTCAAGGACGTGACGCTGCGCAACCGCATCGCCGTCCCGCCCATGTGCCAGTACTCCGCCATCGATGGCGTGACGAACGATTGGCATCAGGTCCACTATCCATCCATCGCCCGCGGCGGCGCCGGGCTGGTCATCGTGGAAGCGACGGCCGTCGCGCCCGAAGGCCGCATCACGCCGAATTGCACCGGTATATGGAACGACACGCAGGCCGAGGGGCTGGCCCGCATCGCCGCCGGCATCAAGGCGGCGGGCGCCGTGCCCGGCATCCAGATCGCCCACGCGGGCCGCAAGGCCAGCGCGAACCGACCCTGGGAAGGCGACGACCATATTCCCGACACGGATCCGCGCGCGTGGCAGACGGTCGCGCCGTCGACCATCGCCTACGGTCCGGGCCTGGACAAGATGCCGCGCGCGATGACGCTGGCCGACATCGAGCAGACCAAGGCCGATTTCGCGGCCGCCGCGCGCCGCGCCCGCGACGCGGGCTTCGAGTGGCTGGAGCTGCATTTCGCGCACGGGTATCTGGCGCAGAGCTTCTTCTCGGCGCACAGCAATCAGCGCGAGGATCAGTACGGCGGCAGTTTCGACAACCGCGCCCGTTTCCTGCTCGAAACGCTGGCCGCCGTGCGCGAGGTCTGGCCCGATAACCTTCCGCTCACGGCGCGTTTTGGCGTGATCGAATACGACGGCCGCGACGAAGAGACGCTGTCCGAGTCGATCGAACTGACGCGCCGCATGCGCGACGGCGGGCTGGACCTGCTGAGCGTGAGCGTGAACTTCAACATCCCCGACACCAAGATTCCGTGGGGCCCGGCCTTCCTGGCGCCCGTCGCACAGCGCGTGCGCCGCGAGGCCGGTCTGCCGGTCGCGTCGGCCTGGGGCATGGATGCGACCGCCGACGCCGAGCGCGTGGTGGCGCAGGAACAGCTGGATCTGGTCATGATCGGCCGCGCGCATCTGGCCAACCCGCACTACACCTATCGTCTGGCGCAAGAGCTGAAGGTCGACCGCCCCGACTGGATCCTGCCGCCGCCCTACGCCCACTGGCTCGAACGCTACAAGGGCCCGGGCAAGGTCGCTCGCTAAGGCCAACCAAGCGCTCGCTAAAGGTGCATTAGGCGCTCGCCGGGGGCTGGCCCTGGCCTCGACGGGCACAGGTCTTGCTTCCCGCTCAGCGATCGCGGGCGCGCCGGCGTGGGGCCGGCGCGTCCCGCCTGGGAGACGCTGATGAGTTGGCTGGGAGAGATCTTCGCGCTGCAGGCCGGTGTGGGCGAGATGATGCTGCGGGGCACGACCATTTATTGGGTGCTGTTCCTGCTGCTGCGGATTTCGGGCCGGCGCGACCTCGGCTCGCTTGGCACCGCCGACCTGCTCGTGCTGGTGCTGGTGGCGGACGCCGCGGGCAACGCGATGTCGGGCGACTCGGATTCGCTGGGCGACGGCATCATCGTCGTGTCCACGATCGTCGGCTGGAGCTTCGTGCTGGACCGGCTCACCTATCGCCTGCCGCTGCTGCGCCGCCTGTTGGAACCGAGCCGGGTCTGTCTGGTGCGGGATGGCCGCATCGATATCGGCGGGTTGCGGCGCGAGCACGTCAGCCGCGCCGAGCTCATGGAGCAGTTGCGGCTCAAAGGCATCCCCGCGCTCAGCATGGTGTATCGCGCCTATATCGAGTCCAACGGCGAGTTCAGCGTCATCCGCACGGAAGACGCGAAATCAGGCAACGACTCCACGCTCGAGGAAGGCTGAGCGCGAGTCACGCAGCATCGTCGGTGTGGTCCAGCTCATGCAGCAGCCCCGCCTCGAGCTGGCGCGCCACGCGGCCCAGGCCGCGGTTCAGTGGCCAGACGATGTCCAGATCCAGTCCGCCTTCCACGTCGACCGGCACGACAACCAGCCCGTGGCGTCGCGCGTAGAGGCCGCTCATGCTGTCGAGGATGGCCACGCCCAGGCCGCGCTCGGCAAAGGCGCAGGCGGCGGAATATTGATTCACCTCGATCACGGGTAGAAACGGCAGGCGCTCCTGTTCGAACTGCCGCGCGGTCAGCGCTCCGACCTGCAGATGGCGGCTGAGCGATATGTATGGCGTGTCCGCCAGATCGGCAAGCGCGAGGCGTTTGCGGCCGGCGAGCGGATGACCGGCCGGCATGACGGCCTGCAGGCTCAGGCGCGCCAGCGTACGCTGGCCGAGATTGGGCAGCGCGGCGGAGCCGATCACGATGCCGACATCGATGCGTTGATCGGCGGCCAGTCCGGCCACGCCCAGCGTCATGTCCGTGCGCACGCTCACCCGCAAACCGGGCTCGTGGGCCTGCAGCCAGGCCATCGCGCCAGGCAGGATGCTCGCGCCGACCGCGGCCACCGCGCCGATATCCAGGCGGGCGTGCGCCCCGCCCCGCATGCTGGCCGCCACGCGTTCGGCGTTGTCCATGGCCGCGAGGGCATGGACGATCTCGGGCAGCAGCAGGCGCGCTTCCGACGTGAGCGCGAGCCGGCGCTTGTCGCGCGTGAACAGCGCGAACCCCAGCTTGTCTTCCAGCGACTTCAACATTGCGCTCGCCGCGGGCTGCGACATGCCGGTGGCGGCCGCCGCCAGCGTTACCGACCCCGTGCGCCCGACGGCTTCGAACAGTGCCATTTCGCGTTTGTTCATGTGCCTCCGCTTTCATACATATCTCTGTATGAAATGACTCAATATATATATTTGACCATATCAACCGCGATCGCAGACACTTTGTCCACATCACAACAGTGCCCGCCGCCTCGACGCGGCGCACGCGATAAAGCGAGGAGACCACGATGGACAAGAAACCCGGCGTTTGCCCCCGCCAGCGGCTGGCCAGGCGAATCGCGCCCTGGCTGGGCGCCGCGCTGCTCGGTCTGGCGGCGCCCGTCCTCGCCGACAACACTTCGGCCGGTGGCACGATCCGCATCGTGGTCGGCGCGCCGCCCGGGGGCGCGCCCGACACCGTGGCCCGCATCGTGGCGCAGCACAT
The DNA here is from genome assembly GCF_002261475.1 of Bordetella genomosp. 5. Taxonomy (GTDB): domain Bacteria; phylum Pseudomonadota; class Gammaproteobacteria; order Burkholderiales; family Burkholderiaceae_B; genus Bordetella. Next base: position 145,020 of record NZ_NEVN01000006.1, on the reverse strand, counting down.
GCAGGTTGGCGGCCGCGCCGTGATGGTCGAGAACAAGAACGGCGCCGCGTCGATGATCGCCGCGGCCTATGTGGCGCGCGCGCGGCCCGACGGCAACACGCTGCTGCTCGCCAGCCAGACCACGGTGGCCGTCGCGCCCACGCTGCAGAACGTGACCACGTTCGATCCGCTCAAGGACTTTACCGGCGTGGCGCTGGTGGGCAGCGCGCCGCAGGTCCTGCTGGCCGGGCCCAAGTTGCGCGCCAATTCCGTGCAGGAGCTGATCACGCAGGCCAAGGCCGCGCCGGGCGAGATCGACTTCTGCTCGGGTGGCATCGGCACCTCGCCGTATATGGCGGCGGTGCTGTTTGCGCAGACGGCCGGCATCGAGCTGCACAGCATCCCGTTCGCGGGCGAGCAGGCGTGCATCACCGAGATGCTGGCCGGGCGGCTGCCCTTCATGTTCGCCAACGCGTCGACGGCCCTGCCCTACATGAAGGATCAACGGTTGCGCGCGCTGGCCGTGACGAGCAAGGAGCGCGTCGCGTTCGCGCCGCAGTTGCCCACCACGGCCGAGGCGGGTCTGAAGGATTACGAGGTCGCCACCTGGCTGGGTCTGCTCGCGCCGGCCGCCACGCCGCCCGATGTGGTCAACGCGTTAAATGCCGAAGTGCGGCGCGTGCTGCGCCTGCCGGATGTGCGCGAGAAGCTCGAAGCGCAGGGCTATGCGCTGTCGGACGACAGCCCCGCGGCCTTCACCCGCTATTACCAGACCGATCGCGACAAGTGGGTGCGGCTGATCCAGTCGGCCGGCATCAAGCAGAACCCCTGAGCGTCGCCCCTCCCATCCGTATCGCAGCAGAGCCTTCCATGAGCCGTACCTTGCCCACGCCTTCCTCCGACGCCGCGCGCACCGTGCTGGGTGTGCACCACAGCCCCGTCGCGGGCACGATCCCGCCCGGCACCTGCGACTGCCATGTGCACATCTTCGGGCCGTTCGACCGCTACCCGCTCGCCGAGAACCGCGTGTTCATGCCCGGGCTTGCCTCCACCGATGATCTGCTCGCACTGCATGCCGCGCTGGGCGTCGACCGCGCGGTCGTCGTGCAGGCCAGTCCGCAAGGCACCGACAATCGCTGCATGACCGACGCGCTCGACTCGCTGAACGCGGCCGGCCATGCTTCGCGCGGGGTGGCGGTGCTGGCGCCCGACGTCTCTCGCAACGACCTGCGTGCGCTGCACGAGGCGGGCGTGCGGGGTGCGCGCGTGAACCTGCAGTCGTTCGGGCAACACGATCCGGCGGTCGCGCGCGCCGCGCTCGCGCGTACCGCCGAGCAAGTGGCCGACCTGGGTTGGCACGTGCAGATCTACACCACGCTGCCGGTCGTGAGCGCCCTCGCGCCCGCGCTGCGCGACTGCGCCGTGCCCGTCGTGATCGATCATTTCGCGCTGGCGAGCGCGGTGGCCGGCACCGGTCAGGATGGCTTCGATGCGCTGCTCGAGACGGTGGCGGCGGGCAATGTCTATGTGAAGCTGTCCGCGCCCTACCGCCTTACGGTGTGGCAGGACGGCCGCCCGCCGATCGAGGCGCGCGCGATCGCGCGGGCACTCATCGACGCCCGGCTCGACCGCATGCTGTGGGGCACCGACTGGCCGCATTCCGGCGCCTGGCCCGGCGTGCCGCGCTCGCGCGATCGCAGCGAACCGCTGCATCCCATCGACGACGGCGAGCAGCTCTCGGCCTTCTGCGCCTGGGTGAGCGACGCGGAGAAGCAGGCGATCCTGGTCGACAACGCGGCGCGTCTGTACGACTTTTAGCGACCACGCCATGCGTTGCAGCCAGGCGACATCTGGTCGCGGATGGCGCGAGCGCGCGTGACGTGACACCGGCCGAGGCGATAACCTGAAACAAATGCACCCTTTGGGTGCGCCGATTCAACGCTTGCAGGCTGTATTCATGAGTATCACGCCGGCGCTTCCGCACCCGGCCAACGAAGCGGAACGCCAAGCCTGCCTCGATTTGTTCGACCTCGACGGCGAGCACGATGAAGTGCTCTCCGAGATCGTCGCGCTCGCCGCGCGCCTGTTCGACGCGCCCGTTGCACTGCTCTCCATCATCGACCGGCACCGCCAGTGGTTCAAGGCGCGCATCGGCACGTCGGTCGAGCACACGCCGAGGGGCGATGCCCTCTGCGAGCACACGATCGCCGGCGACGGCGTGCTCGAGGTGTGCGACGCGCGGCGCGACCCGCGCTATGCCCGGTCGGTGGCGGTCACGGGCGAGCTGCAGGCCGGCTATTACGCCGGCACACCCCTCGTCACACGAGACGGTTTCGCGCTGGGCACGCTATGCGTGATCGACCGCGACGCGCGGCAACCGATGTCCGCACGCGAGCGCGAGACGCTGGCGCACTTCGGACGCCTGGCGCTGGCGCGCCTGATGACGATCCGCCACACCCGCTACATCGATGAGCCCACCGGCCTCTTCAATCGGCTGCGGCTGGAGCAGGACGTGGCGCTGCTGCTCGGCGAGGGCCGGCCGCTCGAGGTCGTGACGGCCGACCTGCTGCCGATCGAGCTGGCCAACGCGTTCATCCGCACGCTGGGCTATCCCTTCTTCAATCAACTGATGGCGGACGTGCGCGACCGCATGCGCGGCGCGGTGCCGGCCGAGTGCGTGCTCTACAAGATCAGCCCCACGCGCTTTGCGTTTCTGGTGGTGGAAGGCAGCGGCGTCGATGTCGAGCGCGTGGCCGCCGATCTGCAGCGCGCGTTTCACTTGCCCGTGGTGTGTCAGTCGATTCCGGTGCGCACCGGCCTGGGCCTGGGCGTGCTGCCCCTGAAGCCCGGCATCGACTACGGCGACTGGATCCGCCTTGCCGTCAGCGCCGCCGAAGACGCGCGCCAGCACAATCTCGGGCTTGCCTATTTCCGCCCGGAGGTCGACCAGGCGCAGCAGCGCGCCCAGGCGCTGCTGGCCGCGCTCTCGGCCGAGGTGTCCGACTGCGCCAATTTCTCGCTCGCGTTCCAGCCCAAGCTCGTCCTGGACACGGGCCGCTGCGACTCGGTGGAAGCGCTGCTGCGCTGGAACCATCCCGAGCTCGGCTGCGTCAGCCCGTCCGAATTCCTGCCGCTGGCCGAGAACACGGCCTTGATGAACGACATCACGCGCTGGGTGCTGCGCGCGGCCGTCGACCAGCTCAGCCGCTGGCGCGAGGCCGGCGTGCCCCTCAGTCTGGCGGTGAACATCTCCGCGCGCGACCTCGAAGACACCACCCTGGTGGCGGACATCATGGCGCTGCTGCGCGAGGCCGGCGTGGATCCCGCACGGCTCGAACTGGAGTTCACCGAGAGCGCGTGGATCCAGGATGAACCCGCGGCGCTGCGCACGGTGCAGCACGCGCAAGGCGCCGGGCTTTCGGTCGCCATCGACGACTTCGGCACGGGCTATAGCAACTGGACCTATCTGCTGCGTTTTCCGGCCACGTCGGTCAAGATGGATCGCACCCTGATCGAAGACATCGAGACCTCCGAGACCCATCGCACCGTCGTGCGCACGGTCGTGCAGATGGCGCGGCGCCTGGGCTTGCGGGTGGTCGGCGAAGGCGTCGAGTCCGCCGCGCAACGCGACTTTCTGCGGGACTGCGGCTGCAACGAGGCCCAGGGATTCCTGTTCGCGCATCCGATGAACGCCACGCAGCTCGAGGCCTGGCTGGAGACCTGCGGCGCCTGACGGCCGCGCTGCAGCGAGGCGGGCCCGGCGTTATCATGCCCGCCATGAAAACGCTGACTGAACTGATTCACACCGACGATCCCGCGCTGCCGCTGATTAAAGAATGGGTCGCCTCCGCGGCCGTTTCCTGCGAGATCCTGCCGGCCGGGCCGCAGGCCGACGAGGTGCTGCTTGGCCTGCAGGTCAGCACGCGCTCGCCGCTGGGCGCGATCGCGCACGGCACCGGCGGGCTGCTGATCGACCACGGCTGGCTGCGCGTGCTGGGCTCGGGCCACCCGCGCCTGCCGCGCGATCTGCTGCGCTGGAATCACGGCCGCGCCGACGGCTTCCTGCTGGTGGCCGACGATGCCGCCGGCGGCTTCTTCGCACTGGACGGGGGCGCGTTTGGAGGCGAGCCGGGCACCTTGCACTATTGCGCGCCCGACACGCTCACCTGGGAGGCGCTCGACGTGGGCTACACCGATTTCGTGCAATGGGCCTTGAGCGAGAGGCTGGCCGACTTCTATGCCGACCTGCGCTGGGCCGGCTGGGAAGCGGACGCCGCCGCGCTCGGACCGGACGAGGCATTTTCTTTCTACCCCTTTCTCTGGTCCGCCGAGGGCAGCGCCGCCACCAGTTCGCGGCGCGCCGTGCCCGTGGCCGAGTTGTATGGCGCCAATGTGGAGCAGCGCGCCGCGTGATCCTGCTGCGTCGGGGCCGCGGGCGCTTGTGACGCTGCTACAGTGCGGTCAGAGGCCGTCCCGTCGGCGGCCCGCCTGTATGGAGACGCCGTGCCCGCCCTGCCCTTGATCCGCATGCTTGTGATGTCCTTCGCGCTGGGCGCGGTCGGCACGTCTGCCGCCGCCGCCGCCGATCCCGCCGCCTTGCTGGCCGCGGCTCAGGCCGGCGACACGCCGCGTGTCCGCGCCTTGCTCCAGGCGGGCACGCCGGTCGACCCGCGCGACAACAGCGGCAACACACCGCTGTTGCTTGCCACCGCGCAGGGGCACACCGAGGCCGCGCTCGCGCTGATCGCCGCCGGCGCCGACGTCAATCTCAAGAACGGGATGCAGGACAGCGCCTATCTGCTCGCGGGTGCCCGCGGCGAGCTCGCGATCCTGCGCGCCACCGTGGATCACGGCGCCGACCTCAAGAGCACCAACCGCTACGGCGGCACGGCGCTGATCCCGGCCTGCGAACGCGGCCACGTGGACACGGTGCGCTTCCTGCTCGAGGCGGGTGTCGATCCGGATCACGTCAATCGCCTGGGTTGGACCGGCCTGCTCGAAGCCGTGCTGCTGAGCGACGGCGGCCCGGCGCACCAGGAAATCATCAAGCTGCTGATCGCGCACGGCGCCGACGTCAATCTGCCCGACGGCGACGGCGTGACGGCGCTGGCGCACGCGCGCCAGCGCGGCCAGGAAGCGAGCGCCGCGCTGCTGGTCGCGGCCGGTGCGCGCTGAGCACGCCCACCCGCGCGGCTGCCCGGCTCATTGCCCCTGCTGCGTCGGCATCACGACGACTTGCTGCAGGTTGACGCGCTTGGGCAGGCCCGCCAGGAAGGTCACCACGTCGGCGACGTCTTCGGGTTGCAGGAACTCGATCTGCGTTTCGGCGGCGGCCAGCCAATCCTTGGTGCCCTGGAACGTCACGTGACTCTGCAGTTCGGTGGCGACGATGCCGGGCTCGATCATCGCAACGCGAATGTTTTTCGGGCCGAGCTCGATGCGCAGATGACGCGACAGATGGCTGACGTAGGCCTTGGTGGCGCTGTAGGTGGCGAAGTACGGGAACAGCGCCTGGGCGCAGATCGATGAGGTGTTGATCAGATCGGCCGGTCCGCCTTCGGCCGCCGCCTGGGCGAGTTGCGGCACGAAGGCATGGATCACCCGCATCACGCCGGTCACGTTCAGGTCGATCTGCTGCTCCCATTCGGCGAGTTTGCGCTCCTCGACCGCACCCGGCAGCATCACGCCGGCATTGTTGAAGACCAGGTCGGCGCGGCCCCAGGCCTGAGCCACCGCCTGGGCGGCGGCGTCGACCGAGGCCTGATCCGTGACGTCGGTCGCCAGCGCCATCGCCTCGCCACCCGCCGCGCGGATCTGCGCCACCGCCTGCTCCAGCCGCTCGGCGCGCCGCGCCAGCAACGCGACCCGCGCGCCCCGCGCCGCCAGCGCCCGCGCGCTCGCCAGGCCGATGCCACTGGATGCGCCCACCACGACGGCCACGCGGCCGGCCAGCGTCTGTTCCTGCTCGTGCTGTTGTTGCGTCATGTCATGCTCCTTGTGCGTTGTCGAAGTCGGATGTGAGCTTCGATGGAGCGAACTTTACGCAGCCTGAGTCGAATCCAGTAGTTGGCACTATGATGTTTCATTCTCTACTTTTAGTTGGCATCGAGCATGAACGAACTGCGCGCGATCGAGATCTTCGTGAGGGTGTCCGAGCTCGGCAGCTTCAATCAGGTGGCCCACGCGTTGGGCCTGAGCGCGCAGGCGGTCAGCAAGAGCGTGCGCCAGCTCGAACAGCACCTGGGCATGCGGCTGTTTCATCGCACCACGCGCAGCAGCACGCTGACGGAGGACGGCCAGCGCTTTCTCGATTCGGTGCGGCCGCGCCTCGATGCCCTGCAGCGCGTGCTAAGCGGCGCGCGTCAGGCCAGCGGCGAGGAGCACGGCCTCATTCGCATCAGCGCCGCCACGCCGGTGGGCCGCCGCATCCTGTTGCCGCTGCTGCACGCGTTCCGCGAACGCTATCCGCGCATCGAGGTGGATCTGGTGCTGGACGAAAAGTTTTCGGATCAGGTGATCGATCGGATCGACGTGGGCTTTCGGGCGGGCGGCCCGCCGGAAGCCCAGGTGATCACGCGGCGGCTGTTTCCGATCCAGGAAATCACCTGCGCCCCGGCCGCCTATCTGCGCGAGGCCGGCGTGCCGGCCGACCTCGACGCCCTCGCCGCGCACCGCTGCACCGGCTACCGCAGCCCGAGCACCGGGCGGATACTGCCCTGGGAATTCAAGATCGACGGCATGACGGTGCAGCGGACGATGGCGCCGGTGTTCACCGCCAACGAACCCGAGACCGAGATGGAGGCCGTGCTGGCGGGCTTCGGCATCGGCCAGATCGACAGCATCAACGCCGCCCCGCGCCTGCGCGCCGGCGACCTCGTACCGCTGTTCACCGACTGGACCAGCGACCGGCGCGGGCTCTACCTCTGGTACGCCAACCGCAGCAACATGCCCCGCCGCGTGCGCCTGTTCATCGACTTCGCGCTGGACCGGCTGCTCGACAGCACCGACCACACCCTATCGGCGCAGGAGCTGCAGACGCTGTCACGCAACGGGTTGAAGCAGCTGGGGCCTACACCGCGCCGTCGCTGAGCCGGCACACGAGGTAGCTTTTAAGGTGTCAGACTACCTTTTCGCAGGCCCGTCCAGCCGACCTCACTCTCCCGCCTAGCCTTTTCACCCCTGCCCCGCCAGCCACTCGCGGAACTGCGCCAGCGGGGGGTCGTTGGCGCGGTCCTCGCGGTAGACGAGGTAGTAGCCCAACGGATCGGGCATCTCGCCGGGCATGGCAATCGCCACCGTGCCGGCACGCAGCTCGTCTTCGACGAAGGCCTGCGGCACCAGGCCGATGCCGATGCCGGCGATGACGGCCTGGATCAGATGCGAGGTGAGTTCGAAGTCCGGGCCCGAGCGCAGCCGGCTGGCCGGGATGCCACGCGCCGCGAACCAGCGCGCCCAGTTTTCCGGGCGGGCTTTTACGCGCAGCAGCAGGTGCCGGGCCAGGTCGCGCGGCTCGTTCAGCGCGGCGCCGGCGCGCAGCGCGGGGCTGATGATGGGCACGAGGCGCTCCTCCATCAGCAGATGCGCGCGGCAGCCCGGCCAGAGCCCGTCGCCCACCGCGATGTAGGCGTCCATGCCGGAGCGCTCCAGATCGATCTGGCCGACCTTGGAGTGAATGTGTACCTGCACCTGGCCGTGGCGCTTGTAGAAATCGCTCAACCTCGGCAGCAGCCACTTGGTACCGAAGATCGGCAGCACGGCCAGATGCAGGTCGCCCGCGCCGTGGCGAAACGCGATGGCCTGCAGCGTGGCGTTGCGGATGCCGGCCAGCTGGTGCGCGAGCTCACGCTGGTACATGGCGCCCACTTCGGTCAGCTCGATGCGGCGGCCGGTGCGGATGAAGAGCTCCACGTCGATCAAGGCCTCGAGCGCCTGCACCTGCTTGCTGATCGCGCTCTGCGTGGTCGACAGCTCCTGGGCGGCGCGGGTGAAGCTCTGGTGGCGCGCGGCCGCCTCGAAGGCCAGCAGCAGCGACATCGAGGGGGTCAGCTTGCGCGGATTCATTCCATTTACTCTTGAAAATCCCGAAAAAGACTCGTTTGCCGCGTCTCACGCGACGCCGCAGAATAACGCACATCAAGGCCAATACGCAGCGCCATCCGCCGACAGGCGTCCGATCCATATTCTGTGGATTCGTGCAGGCATGGCGAGCCTACCCTCGCGGGGCGCGCGGCGCCTCGCCTTCTGGAGCAGCAGCATGGATCTCGGAATCAAAGACAAGGTCGCCCTGGTACTGGGCGCGGGTGGCGGACTGGGCGGCGCGATCGCCACGGCGCTGGCGGCGGAAGGCGCGAAGGTCGCCGTCGCCGACATCGACCCGCAGGCCGCGGCGCGTACGGCTGAAGCCGTTGTCGCGGCGGGCGGCAAGGCGCTGGCCCTGCCCTGGGACCTCGCCGACCTGGGCGCCATCGACGGGCACATCGGCCGCATCGAGGCCGAGCTCGGCCCGGTCGATATCCTGGTCAACAACACCGGCGGTCCCCCGCCCACGCCGGCCTCGGGCCAGCCCGCCGAAACCTGGCGCAAGTTCTTCGACAGCATGGTGCTGCCGGTCTATGCCATCACCGACCACGTGCTGCCCGGCATGCGTGAGCGTGGCTGGGGCCGCATTATCACCAGCACCTCGTCGGGCGTGATCGCGCCCATCCCGAACCTGGGTATTTCGAACTCGCTGCGCCTGGCCATCGTGGGCTGGTCCAAAACCCTGGCCCGCGAAGTCGGCAAGGACGGCGTCACGGTCAACATCGTGCTGCCCGGCCGCATCGCGACCGACCGCATCCAGTTCCTGGACGAGGCCCGCGCCAAGCGCGAGAATCGCAGCGTGGAGTCGGTGTCGGCCGAGAGCACGGCCAGCATCCCGGTGGGCCGTTATGGCAAGCCCGAAGAATATGGCAGCGTGGTCGCCTTCCTGGCGAGCCAGCAGGCCAGCTACCTGACCGGCTCGACGCTGCGCGTCGATGGCGGTTTCATCCAGAGCATCTGATCCGCGAGGAACCCGACATGCCTCTCACCGCCGACGCCAAGGGCGTCTATCCCATCGCGCCGACGCCGTTTTTCGACGACGGCCGCATCGACACCGCCTCGATCGACCGCATGATGGACTTCTATCATGCGTGCGGCTCCACCGGCCTCACGGTGCTGGGCCAGCTCGGCGAAGCCCAGAAGCTCGAGCATGCCGAGTCGCTCGCCGTGGCCAGCCAGGTGATCGGCCGCGCCGGCGAGCTGCCGGTGATCGTGGGTGTCTCGGCGCCCGGCTTCGCGGCCATGCGCGCGCTCACCCATGAGGTGATGGCGCGCGGCGCGGCCGGCGTCATGATCGCGCCGCCGAACACGCTGCGCACCGACGACCAGATCGTCAATTACTACCGCCAGGCGGTCGAGGCCATCGGCGCCGACGTGCCCTTCGTGCTGCAGGACTACCCGCTCACGTTCTCGGTGCAGATGAGCCCGGGCGTGATCAAGCGCATCGTCGACGAGCTGCCCTCGTGCGTGATGCTCAAGCACGAAGACTGGCCCGGTCTGGAGAAGATCTCGACCCTGCGCGGCTTCGAACGCGACGGCAAGATGCGCCACATCTCGATCCTGTGCGGCAACAACGGCCTGTTCCTGGATTACGAGATGGAACGCGGCGCCGACGGCGCCAACACCGGCTACTGCTTCCCCGACATGCTGTGCGACGTCGTGCGCCTGAATGCCGAGGGCGATCGCGAGGCGGCGCACGACCTGTTCGACGCGCACCTGCCCTTGCTGCGCTATGAACAGCAGCCGGGCGTGGGGCTGGCGGTGCGCAAGTACGTGCTGATGCGTCGCGGCATCCTGAGCTCGGCGGCACAGCGCAAGCCGGCGAGCCCGATGTCGGCGCAGGCCCGCGAAGAAGTGGATCACCTGCTCGCCCGCCTCGCCAAGAAAGACCCGCGCGCGGCGAATCTGGCGAAGTAAGCCCGCCACCTCCGCCAGAAAGACAAGGCCCGCCCGGCATGCCTGCCGCGCGGGCCTCGCTTTCTTGGGCGCTCAGGCGTGCGCCGTGCTGCGCGCCTGTAACTTGAGCCCCGCCAGCATCAGCGTCAGGCTCAGCAGCACCGCCAGCGTGGCCATCGCCATGCCGTTGCCCACCGAGCCCTGCTCGAACTGCCGCCACACATAGATCGAGACCGTCTGCAGGCCCGCGGGCGCGAGCAGCAGCGAGGTCACGAGCTCGCGCGAGGCGACCGCGAACACCATCATCATGGCGGCCACCACGCTGGGCGCGGTGAGCGGCAGCGTCACGTGCCAGAGCGCGCGCAGCACCCCGGCGCCGTGCACCCGCGCGCTGGCTTCGAGCGTGGGCCCGAGCTGCGCCAGGGCCGCCGACGCATAGCGCATCGGATACGGCAACAGCAGGCAGCTGTACGAGCACAGCAGGATGAACCAGCTGCCATACGGCGTGACCGGCCAGAACGGCTGGTTCCAGGCCAGGATCAGGCCCACCCCGACCACCACGCCCGGCAAGGCCGCCGGCAGCAATGCTAGCCCGTCGATCAGCGCCGCGCCCCGCACATGACGTCCCGCCACCAGCCAGGCGGCCAGAAAGCCCAGCACGCCGGTCAACACCGCCGCGCCGGCCGCCAGCGCCAGACTGGTGCCGAGCGCCTCATAGGCCTGCGCGTCGCTGCCGAACAGGCTGGCGAAGTTGGCCAAGGTGAAGTTGCCGGGCGCCAGGCCGCCCGACAGGGTGCGTTGCAGCGCGCTCGTGGCCATCGCGGCCAGCGGCGCCAGCGCGGCCACGCCCGCGACGAGCGCGAACAAGGCCAGCACCGGCCAGCGCCAAGGGCCGAGCTCGGCATGCGCGAGCGGCACCGGCTTGCCGTTGGTGGTGTCGAAGTTGCGGCCCGCCAGCACCGCGCGCTGCACCGTGAACGCCGTGAGCGCCAGCGCCACCAGCACCAGCGACAGCAGCGCCGCGCCGGACAGATCGATGGGCCAGTCGGCCAGTCGCCGCTCGATCGCGGTGGTGAGCACGGACACGCCGGCCTGCGCACCGAGCGCGGCCGGCACGCCGTACTCTTCGATCGCCAGGGTGAACGCCAGCAGCAGACTGGCGGCGATCGCCGGCAAGGCGAGCGGCAGCGTCACGCGCAGAAACGCGGTGCGCGCACCCGCCCCGCACACACGCGCCACCTGCGCCAGCCGCGCCCCGGTGGCCGCCATGCTGCGCGACACCGCGAAGTACACCACCGGAAACGTGCTCAGGCCCATGATGAGAATGACGCCGCCGCGCGAGTGCAGCACGGCGCCGAGGTCCACGCCCGTGAGCTGCGCGAGATAGCCGCGCGGCTGCAGGGCCATGGTCCAGGACAGCGCCGCGATATACGGCGGCAACAAAAACGGCAGCAGGAACATCAGGTCCCAGAAGCGCGCGCCGGGCAGCCGGCACAGGCCGCGCAGCGTGCCGAGCGGCAGGCCGATCGCGGCGGCCACCGCCGCCACGCCCAGGCCCAGCCCGAGCGTCTGGCCCAACAGATCGAACAGCGCCGGATCGCCCAGGGCCTGGCCCCAGACCCCGAAGGGTTCGCGCAGCGAGCCCTCGCCGAGGTAGGGGAAGATGGCCTGCAGGCCGACGAAGCCAATCGGAAGCGCGACGAGCACGACCAGGGCGGCTGCCACGGCAGCCGCCAGCAAGGAAACGCTTTTCATGGCGTTCGAGCCAGCGCGCTCAGTGCTTGCCGAACAACGTGGCGAAGCGGGCCAGCGCCTGCTCGCGGCCGCCTTGCGCCGTGCCGCCATCGGCCTCGAGCACCTTGATGTCGCGCATGTGCGGACGGCGCGCCGCCACGTCTTCACGCGCGGGGATCAGCCACGCGTCGGCCACGGCCGACTGACCCGCCTCGGACAGCACGTAGTCGATGAAGGCGCGCGCCTGATCGGGCGAACGGGTGGATTTGAGGATCATCATCGGCCGCGGCGCGATCACGGTGCCGCTTTGCGGGAAGATGACCTGCACGCTTTCGCCCTTCTGGATGCTCGTGTAGGCCACATAATCCACGCCGCCGAACACCGCCGCGCGCGCGCCCTGCAGCACCGGCGTCAGCGCCTGGGCATTGGGGCCCGACACGGTCATGCCGTTATCGCGCAGTTGCTCGAGCAGCTTCCAGGCGCCCTCGCCCTGCGCGTTCTGCAGGCCGAGCAGCAGATCGATCGTGGCGCCCGACAGCGCCGGATCCGGCATGGTGACTTGCTGCTTGTAGGCGGGCTTGGCCAGATCGGCCCAGTCGGTGGGCGCCGGCGTGCCGGTGGCGCCGTTCCAGACGATGCCCAGCGCCGAGACGCCCTGCGCCACGTACGTGGGCGTGCGCAGACGCTCGGGCACGTGGGCCCCGTTAACGCTCTGGTGCGCCAGCAGCAGGCCGCGCTTGTCCATGTCGAGCGCGGTGTCCCAGGAGGCGGAGATCAGCACGTCGGCGCGCGGATTGGCGGCCTCGGCCTCGAGACGCGCCATCACCTTGCCGGTGGTGGCCTGGAACACATCGACGCGCACGCCGGTCTGTTTCGTATAGCCCTCGGCGAGCTGCTTGATCAGGGTGCCGGGGCCGGCGGTGTACACCGTGAGGGCCCGGGCCGGGGTGTCCGCGTGGCTTGCGCCTGCGGCGCCGAGGGAAAGTGCCATAAGAAGACGAATCATCGTCCGGGAGGAAACGGGGGCGACCATTTTATGAACATTCCTTTAAGTATTTATGACAGCCGTCACACGCCCGGCTTCCATGCGCGCCACCTTGTGGGCCAGCGCATAGGCTTCGTCGTGGTCGTGTGTCACGTAGACGGCGGTCGTGCCGAGCCTGCGCAGGAGCGCACCGATTTCGGTGCACAGCGATTCGCGCAGATCACGGTCGAGATTGGAGAGCGGCTCGTCGAACAGCAGCAGCGAGGGCTGGGCCACGATCGCGCGCGCCAGCGCCACGCGCTGCTGCTGCCCGCCCGACAACTGGGCGGGACGGCGCACGCCCATGCCGGCCAGGCCGACCAGCGCAAGCGCATCGGCCACCCGGGCCTCGCGCTCGGCGCGCGGCACGCGCCGCATGGCGAGCGGGAACGCCACGTTCTGCGCCACGCTCATGTGCGGCCAGAGCGCGTAGTCCTGGAACACCATGCCCAGGTCGCGGCCTTCGGGCGCCACGAACGCATCGGGGGCGCACACCGTGCGCGCCCCGAAGGTGATCGCCCCGCTGTCCGGCCGCAGCAAACCCGCGAGCGCCTTGAGCAGCGTGCTCTTGCCGCAGCCTGACGGCCCCAGCAGCGCGAGCACCGTGCCGGCGGGCACTTCGAGGTCCACGCCGGCCAGCACCGTGTGCCCGTGGTAGGCGTGGCGCACGCCACGCACCACCACGTCGGCGCCGCGCTTGGGAGTGGGCGCCGCGGCCATCAGAAGCGATGACGCATGCCGACGGCCACGCCGAGCTGATTGCTGCCCGGTTCGACGTTCACACCGTAGCGACCGCCGATGACGCTGACCGACGAGCCGTTGTCGTTGAGCGCATACGAACCCAGCGCGTAGAGCGTGGTGCGCTTGGACAGGTCATATTCGCTGCCCAGCACGAGCAGGGTCGGCTTCTGGTCGCTGCCGGCGCGTTGGGCCGCCGGGCAGACCGACACGTTCATGTTGTCGCAGGTGGTGCCATCCATGTGATAGACCGCCGCCGACAGACGCGTGGCCGGCGTGGCCTGCCAGGCTGCGCCGACCCAGTACAGGCGGCTGGTGTAATCGCGCTGCGTGAGCTTCTGCTCGAGCCAGCGATAGCCGCCGTAGAGCTTCACGCCGTCGAAGTCGTAGGCCAGCGCGGCCAGCACGCGGTCTTCGCGGTTGTCGCTGGAGGCCGGCGCACGCGGCGCATCGACGCGCTTGGAGTGATACAGCACGGCCGCGTCCCAGCCGCCGCTCTGGTAGCGCAGGCCACCGCCGATCATGCGGCCGGTCTTGCTGTCGGCCCAGTTCTGTTCGTTGTTCCAGCCGAAGCTGTAGTACGCGCCCACCGACACGGCGCCGAACTTGTTGGTGTACTTGATGGAGTTGTCCATCCGGTCGGAGAACGCCGGATCGATACGCTTGCCGCCGTAGTTGGCGTTCTCGAACGGATTGAACTTGCTCATCCAGTCGATCATCAGCGTGTTGTGACGACCCAGGGTGAGCGTGCCCAGGCTGCGGTCGGACAGGCCCACATACGCCTGGCGGCCGAACAGACGGCCGCCCTGCAGGGTGTTGCCGTTACCGACGTCGAAGCCGGATTCCAGCGCGAACACGGCCTTCAGGCCATCGCCGAGGTCTTCGGTGCCGCGCAGGCCCCAGCGGGAGCCGTTCATGTTGCCGGACGACACGCCGGTCTTGCTGCGGCCGTCGGGTCCGTTGGTGAGGCTCTGGACGCCCACGTCGATCAGGCCATAGAGCTGAACGGTGCTGGTGGGCTGGGCTGCGTACACGGCGCAGGCCGGCAGCAGGAGAGCGGGCAGGCAAGCGCGTGCCGCCGCGGTGCGGATCAAGGTTTTCACAGGTTGTGTCCTCTTTGGGATTCAATCGGAGCGCACAGTCTAGGGAGCGACTGCTACAACCGCGTGACGGTGGCGCGCGAATTGCAGCGCCGTCGCCGCAAACAGGACGAGCGACGTTTGCGCCCGCAACCAATCTGCGGGGCGATGCCTGAGAGGAAGAGAGAGACGCCGCTTGGACGCCGTTTGGATGCCGTTCGGGGGCGCCGTTCGGGGGCACCGTTTGGGGGTGCCGTTTGGGGGCGCCGTTTGGTGGCGCCGCTTGGTAGCCCCGCTTAGGGGCGCGGTTTGGGGGCGCCGCTTGGTGACGCCGTTTGAGGAATCGGGGTGGACCCGCCCGGGCTCAGCGCGCGGGCTCGCCTCGGCTGAACACCAGATAGCCGGCAATCGCGATCATCGTCGCGCCCAGCACCCCTTCCTGCGCGCGCAGGAACCACGGGTTGCGCGTGAGCCATCCCCGGATGCGCGACGCGCCGTAGGCGAAGCCCGCGCCGGTGGCCAGGCCCATGCACTTGGAGAACACCGCCAACGCCAGCATCTGCAACCAGACCGGGCCACGTGACGGGTCGGTGAACTGCGGCAGGAAGGCGATCAGAAAGATGAAGACCTTGGGATTGAGCAGGTTGGTCATGAAGCCCTGCACATAGGCGTCGCGCCCTTGCCCGCGTGCGTTGCTGCTGGCGAGCGTGCCGCCGCGGCGACTGCGCAGGAGCGCCTTGACGCCCAGATACACCAGATAGCACGCGCCGGCCAGCTTCACGGCCATGAAGAGCTCGGGCGATTGCTTGAAGACCGCGGCCAGACCGAGCACGACGAGCGGAATCTGCACGATGCCGGCCGAAAAGGTGCCCAGCACGCTGAACCACGCCGTGCGAAAGCCCTGTGTCATGCCGCGCGTGAGCGTGAGCGCCATGTCCGGGCCGGGCGTGAGCTTGAGCGCCATGTCGGCGGCGAGAAACAGCAGAAAAAGTTGCAGCGAGGGCATGGATGAGGGCCAGAAGTCGACCCCGGCATTATGCCCCTGCGCCCGCGCCCGATCCTGACAGCCAGCTTGCCGTTGATATGTTATTACATTACACTCGCAGCCCTTCGGCGCGGCTCATCCGCGCCTTGTTCGCGTCCTGCCCGGCATGACGGCTCGCCCGGCGGCCCCAGGCGCGGCGCGTTCCGTTCACCCTGCCCTCCGGCCTTTTGCTGCATTCTGTATGACCGGTATCCCTGTTTCCGCTTCACCTTCCCCCGCCTCAACCCGGCTGCATTCCATCGACGCGCTGCGCGGCCTGGTCATGCTGATCATGCTGCTCGACCACGTGCGCGAGACCGTCTATCTGCATGCGCAGGTGGGCGATCCCATGAACGTGACCGACACGCCGCCCGAGCTCTTCTTCTCGCGTCTGCTCGCGCATATCTGCGCGCCGGTGTTCGTGTTTCTGACGGGCCTGTCGGCGTGGCTGTATGGCCAGAAGGCCGGCAGCCTGCAAGCCACCAGCGCCTTCCTGGCCAAGCGCGGTCTCTTTCTGGTGGCGCTGGAGTTCACGCTCATCAACTTCGCGTGGACCTTCCAGTTTCCGCCCAAGGTGATCTATCTGCAGGTGATCTGGGCCATCGGCCTGTCGATGCTGGCGCTCGCGCTGCTGGTGCACCTGCCGCGCGTATGGCTCGTCATCGTGGGCGTGGCGCTGGTCGCCGGCCACAACCTGCTCGACGCCATTCATGTGGCGCCGGGCGAACCCGGCTTCGTGATCTGGGCTATCCTGCATGATCGTGGCTGGCTCGAGGTGAGTGAGTCGCTGCGCCTGCGCACCTCGTATCCGGTGCTGCCGTGGATCGGCGTGATCGCGCTGGGCTACGCCTGCGGGCCGTGGTTCAGCCGCGCGGTGGAACCGGCAACGCGCCGTCGCTGGCTCTGCGGCGCGGGCCTGGGCGCGATTGCGCTGTTCGTGGTGCTGCGCGCGTTCAATGCCTACGGCCAGGCCCAGGGCTGGAGCCCGCAAGACGACGCGCTGCGCTCGCTGATGAGCTTCGTGAACATCACCAAGTACCCGCCCTCGCTGTTCTTCCTGCTGCTCACGCTCGGCCTGGGCCTGCTGCTGCTCGCCTGGCTCGAGCGTCTGGGCGACCGCGCGAGCGTGCGCGCGCTGTGCGTGTATGGTGCCGCGCCGCTCTTCTTCTACATCCTGCACCTCTACGTGCTCAAGGTGCTGTACCTGGCCGCGGTGGCGGTCTGGGGCACCACGCATGGCCAGTACTTCGGCGTGGACCACGTGTCGACGCTGTGGCTGATGACGGTGATTCTGGCGGCGGCGCTCTACGCGCCGGTGCGCGCCTTCGGCCGGCTCAAGGCCCGCCGCCGCGACATCGCCTGGCTGAAATACCTGTGATTCGCGCAGTCCGCGCCGATCGGCCGCGCGCGTTTCGGCGCGTGGCCGTGAGCCTGAACGCCGCCCGGCTCACCGGCATCGTCTGCGCGCTGCTGGCCCTGCCCGCGGCGCAGGCGAGCGCGCAATCCCCCGCGAGCAACGCCTCGGTGGTGTTGTACGGCGTGGTCGACCTCGGCCTCGCCGGCATCGACGACACGGATCTGGGCAGCTCGCACGGCATGCAGACCGGCATGCAGTCGGGATCGCGTTGGGGCCTGCGCGGCCGCGAGGATCTGGGCGGCGGAATGTACACGCGCTTTCAGCTCGAGAGCGGCGTGCTGGCCAACAGCGGCCGCAGCGCGCAGGGTGGACGCCTGTTCGGCCGGGCCGCGTGGCTCGGCATCGGTGGCGCCTGGGGCGAGCTGCGCGCGGGCCGCCAGACCTCGATGTCCTCCGAGCTGCTCGCCGAGTTCGATCCGTTTCTGGCCTCGTACCTCAATCTGGGCGCGCAGACGGCGCTGCTGCCGTTCAATGCCAACCGCGCCGACAACAGCCTGTCGTGGCGCGCGCCGCTTGCCGGCGGCTGGCGCTTCGCGCTGGACCATAGTTTCGACACCGGACCGGGCGGCGGTTTCGCCACCCACGACAGCAATCGTCTGAACAGCGCGGCGCTGGCGTACGAGAGCGGGTCGACCGCGCTGGCCCTCACCTACGAGGGCGCGCGCTGGGCCGCGAATACCACCGAAGGCCGCGCGATGGCGGCGGCGGGCGGCGACGCGCAGCCCTGGGCCGTCACGCTCGCGGCGCGCCACACGCACGGACCCGCGACGCTGTATCTCGCGTATTCGCACATGCGCAACGGCTCGACGATCCCGGCCGTGCCGTCTCCGGGCCAGACGCCCTATTTCCCGGGCAGCACCGTGCACGGCGTGCTCGCCGGCCTGGGTTGGCGCGTGGGCGCCGGCACGATCATGGCGTCATGGCAGGTGAGCCGGCCCGGCGATGGCGGCGCGCTGCGCCGCCAGGGCGCCACGCACACGCAGCACATCCCCTCGATCGGCTACTCGCACGATCTGTCGGCACGCACCAACGTGTATGCGATCCTGGGTCAGCTGCACGGCGCCTGGGACGATCCGTGTTGGCGTCAGACCCAATACGCGGTGGGCCTGCGGCATCGGTTCTAGGTTGCGGCGGCGCTGTCTGCATACGCCGGCGCCAGGGCGTTCGCCCGCCCCGGGGTATGAGTTCAACCGCAGGCGTCCGCGCGCGCCTGCGCCGGATCCAGGCAACGGCGCCAGGTCTCGGGCGTCAGCGCCTGCACCGGCTGCAGACGCGACATGGGATTGATGTAGAGCAGGATCTGACCCGGCGTCTGGCGCAGCGCCTCGCGCAGTTGCGCCTGCTGGGCGGCGCCGAGTACCACCTCTCCGCTCGCATTGGTCTTGCCTTCGAAGAGCAGCGTGTGCGTGTCCGGGTTCCACGATGCCTCGTCCGGCAAGGCCAGCACCTCGGCCGGAATGCGCACCACGCGCCAGGGCTCGTCGCCGATCTCGATGTTCAAGGGCGGCACCTTGCCCGCAGGCAATATCCAGAGCCGTTCTTTGGACGCGGTGGGCTCGGCGTACGCCGACACGCCGTCGGCGGAGGGATGCGCGCGCAAGCGCACCATGCTGCCGTCCGCGTCGTATCGGCGCACCTCGGCGCCCTCGACACCCGCGCGCAGATCAATGCGGCGCAGGATGCGGCCCGACGATGCATCGCGCACGAAGTGCACGGTCTGGGTCGGGCTTTGGGTCACCTCCGTGGCCCCCTGCCCGGCCGGCGCCACGCAACCGGCTTCGTGCAGGGCGACGATGGCGCCTGCCTCATTGCGATCCACGCAGGCCTGCCGCGCCACCGCTAAGCGCCCGCCCTGGCCCGCCACGTATTGCACATAGCCGGCCACCCGGCCCTGCGCGTCGTAGGTCAGCCGATACGCGCCCGTCTCGATGCGCTTGCCGCGCAGCGACACCGATTGCAGGATCCGGCAGATCGCGCCGCCGCTGGCGCGCTCGAACACGGTATTGGTCTCGCTGCCATCGGCCAGCGTATAGGGTGACCAGTCGACCGCATCGGGCCAGAAGCGCGGCTCGGGATCGGGATCCGACACGGTGAACAGCGCCAGCGGCGCCGGCACCCGCTCGCCGCGGTGGCCCAGCAAGATGGCACCGCCGTCGAGGTTTTCGCGTATCGACTGCATCCGCGTGCCCTCGCCCCGCACGGCGGCATCGATGGGCGTGGCGAGTGGCGGGCACGGCAGCGGGGCCAGGCTGCGGGCCGAGGCCTGCCCGGCAAGGGCAAGCAGCGCGAAGCCCAGCATGCTCGCCAGGCTGGGCGCGATGCGCCTCGTGCAAGGGTTACGCATAAGGCAGGTTTTCCAGGAAACGCAGCATGTTCCAGAACTCGCGCGGCACCGCGCCCAGCCGCAGCCGCGGCCCGTCTTCGAACAGCAGGAAGGGATAGACATCGCGTTCGAACGTGCCGTTGTCCGGAAGGCGGTACGGCTTGAACGCCTCGGGATCCGCGAAATAGCGTTCGAGCTGTTCGCCGCCCGCCACGTGCAGGTACCACACGCGCAGCACTTTAGGCTCGAGATCGGGCGGCGTATCGGTGTACGTGCCGCCATCGCCCGCCACGACCGCGCCGCGCATCAGCGCGATCAGCAGCCCGCCCGACAGGTTCGACAGATCGTTCTGGCGCAGCTCGTTGAGCTTGCGCACCAGCACCACGGCGCGCGATCCGGGCACCAGCGTGTCGGCGAAGATGCGTTCCACGTCGGCGTTGGTGGCCTGCGGCACGCTGCGCAGGCGGCGGAAGTCCCGTTCGAACTCATCGAGCCACTGCCGGTAGCGCTGCGTGCTGGTCTGGCGATCGAAGCCCTCCGCGCGTGCGGGCGTCGCCATGACCAGCATCGCGAGCGCGAGCAGCCACGCCGACACAAAGGCACGCAGGCAGGCCGCGACGGCGCCGCTCGACGCGGCCACAGTGGAAAAGGCCGCCGTGGAGACGGCCCCCGTGGAGACGGCCGCCGTGGAGACGGCCGCCGTGCCTGCGGCCGCCCTTCCCCTGCCAGCAAAAGGCAAAAACCCAGCCGCGGGCAGACTCATGCGAAAACGCGAAGACGGTTGCAAGCGCAACGAAGGCATGCGGGACAGGCTCCTGTGAGGTGGCGGTATTGCCCTGGCGCGCGCCGCGGAAAACACCGCGCGCCGGCAAACCCGCCCGCGATTATGCGCAGCGCCGGCTCGGAAGTCATGCGACGCGGCGTTACGGCTGTATCGAGGCGTAGCTCAGATGAACCCGATCCAGCGCCCCGCGAGCACACAGCCCAGCCACAGCAGCAAGGACGCGCCCGCGTGCAGCCGCATGGCGGGCGAGGCCCGGCCTTGTGCCAGCGTGTCGGCCCAGGGTCTGCCGCGCCGCACCCACAACGCATTCAGGGTCGCCAGCACGAGCAGGCCCACCTTGATGAGAAAGGCCCGGTTGTCGACGTACTCGACGGGCTGCACCATGAAGAGCCAGGCCCCGGTGAACACGGCGAGCCCCAGGCCCACGGCCGCGCCCCGCGCCAGGATCGGCGCGAGCACCGCGAGCGGCCCCGGCGGCAGCAGCCCGAGGATCCGCAGGTCCAATGGCACGATGGCGCCGATCAAGAGGCCGATCGCGACGATGTGGGCCGCGTTGACGACGATATAGAGCGAGCCCCACGCGCGCAGCCACGCACCCGGCGGGGCCCCCGCCAACCATTCGAGCAGCGCCATGCTCAGCGCTTGATGCGGCTCGGATAGATGTCGTAGGTCTTGCCGCCGACTTCGATCTGCACGGCCTTCATGCGCTTGTTGGACTTGTCCTGGTCACGATTGCCGGTGGCGCGGATGGTGTCGCCCGGCTTGGCCGAGCCTTCGACGAAGCCGGCCTCGCGGGTCTGGGTGGGATTGCCCAGCTCGACGCGCCAGGTGCCGTCGTCGGTGCGCACGTCGAGCCAGGGATGCGGCGGCGCGACCTGCACTTTTTCGACGGTGCCGCGCAGCTCGATCTGCTCGGACTCGGCCCAGGACCAGCCGTGGTGCGCCATGGCGGGCGCGGCGAAACCTGCCATCGCGGCCAGCGCGATCAGGGCGGCGCCCGCGCCGGTGCGCAGGCGGGGGGTCGTCATGCGTAGAACATTCATGCGTAGCTCCCAGTCGTGATCTCGTTCGTGCCTATAATCTCGCCCAACTTCAGCCGGGCCGCAAGCGTGTCCGGGCCGCTGCCGGCCCAGCGGGCGAGCCCCATTCCGAGGAGCGGGCGCATGCCCCAGCAGCACACTGCACTGCCCACAGCGTACAACATGACCGCGCGCGCGCAGCGCCGCCGCCCGTTTGCCTTTGCCCGTGCCGCCGCGAAGGCGCTGCTGACGGCCGGACTGGCGAGTGCCGCCCTGAGCCTGCCGGCCGCCGCCGAGCCGCGGCTCATCTCCGATTACCTGATCACCGGCGATCTGCGCGCCTTCGTGTACGCCGAGCCCCTGAACAACGCGCGTGGCGAACAGCGCCTCACCGTGGTGGCGGGCGACCAGGACCCGCAGGTGCTCGGCGTGGTGAGCGACGAAGAGATCGACGTGTTCGACAGCCCCGATATCGATCGCGACGGATACAGCGATTTCGTCATCGGGCAATCCGGCGGCGTGCAGAACGTCATCACGCGGCTGTTCCGCTATCGGCCGCAGACACGCGACTTCGTCGAGATCGAGCACCCCGGTGGCGCCGCCAGTCCGTGCCGGGGCTTCGTGTCGCTGTCGATGCCCGAGGATCCCGACGAGCGGGAGTTTTACGGCAGCTGCCGCTACGGCGCGGGCGCCTACGGCATCGAACGCTACGGCTTCGCCCCCGATGGCACCCTGCGTGTCCTGCAGTGGCAGATCCCGGTCAGGCTCGATGGCATGGAGACGACCGACGTGATCACGCGCTTCAACGATGACGGCACGGTGGCCGAGATCGTGCTCGACAGCCCGGATCTGGCGCTCGGCCCCAAGGGCGAGGTGCTGGTCGGCCGGCTCGACCTGTACGATGCCCCCGATCCGACCCGCCGCAACGGCCAATCCATGGCGCGCGGCGATCTCGTCAAGATCCTCGACGGGCGTCCCGGCTGGCTTAAGATCGGCTATCGCAGCCCGCAGGGCGGCGCGGCCGACCTGCAGAAGTGGGTGCGTTACGACGACATGCTGTTCGACAAGTATGCGTATGCCGGCCCGGCCAGCACGCCGCAGGCGCTGTCGCTCTCGGTATTCGACTATTTCGGCAAGCCCGGCGAGGCCCTGCGCACGACGTTCACGCTCACGGTCGACAATCCGGGCAAGACGCCGGTGGCCTTGCAGTCGCCCAGCATCCGGCTGCTGTTCATCGACGAAAAAGGCAACCGCACCGTGCACACGCTCTACGAGCGCGAGCCCGTGACGCTGGGGCCGCGCGAGGACGACAAGCCGGGCCGCGCCAGCGGCCGTGCGACCGGTGGCAAGCGCTACAAGCCCGGCGCCACCTGGGACGACAACCCGGTGCAGTGGTTTCCCGCGCCCGACGGCAGCCGCCGGTACGTCATCGACAACAACGGCATTCCCGCCACCTTCCTGCCCGCGCTCGCGCCCGGCCACTACCGCATGATCGCGGTGCTGACCGATCCCGCGCTCGAAGGTCCGGTGTACGCCAATGAGGTCACGTTCGACTATCCGCTCGAAGCCGAGCAGATCGAAGAGCCGGGTGAAAGCGCGGGTTGATGCAGGCCCGATTGAACCGCCCCTGATCTCATCCACCGGAGTTCGCCATGATCCGCTTGCCCGCCGCGCGCCGCGCCACGTTTACCGCCCTGCTGGGCCTGGCCCTGGCCAGCGCGGCGGGCGCGGCCCGCGCCGAGAACGAGCTCGATTGTCCCGAGCTGGCCCAGGCCTTCGCCAAAACGTATTTCGCCTTTCCAACGCTCAAGACCGACACGATCGAACGCCTGGTGACCTGGCGCGCCTCGTGCAGCGCCAAACCGCCCAAGGGCGACGGCAACGTCAGCGCGCTGTGCCAGGCGGACCTGCCCGAGGGCGGCCAGGTGTTCTACTGGATCAAGACCGGCGTGAACGCCGAGTCCAGCGGCTACCAGATCTGCGACGAATAAAGGCCGCGCCGGGCCGGGTCAACGCACCACGGCCTGCTCCAGCTGCAGTCCGCCCTGCGCCGTGTCGAGCGTCACGCGCGCACCCAGGGGCAGAATCAGATTGGGATCGCCGTGGCCGCTCGGCCACGCGCCCAGCACCGGCACGCCCAGGTCGCGCAGGTTCGCCATCAGCAGCGGCTCGATCAGGGCCTGCGCTTCTTCGTCCGGCATGCGCAGCCCGAGCCGCGTGAAATTGCCCAGCAGAACGCCCTTCACCCCGTCGAGCTTGCCGGCCGCGCGCAGCTGCGCCAGCATGCGGTCGATCCGGGCCGGGTGTTCGTTCACGTCTTCGATGAAGAGAATCGCGTCGCGCGTGTCGATCTCGTAGGGCGTGCCCATGAGCGCGCTGATCAGCGCCAGATTGCCGCCGACCAGACGGCCGGTGGCGCGGCCCGCAGCCAGCGCACGCGGGGCGAATTCGGGCGGCGGCACGATCCAGCTGCCCGCGCCCACCGCGCCGGTGAGCATGGCGAAGGCCAGCGATTCGGTCGGCTCGGCTTTGCCGGCCAGCAGGTCCTGCGCCAGCATGGGCCCGTGGAAGGTCACGAAGCCGGCGCGCGCCTGGATGGCGAGGTGCAGTGCCGTGATGTCGCTGTAGCCGATGAAGGGCTTGGGGTTGGCGGCGATCAGTGCGCCGTCGAGGCCCGCCAGCAGACGCCACGATCCGAACCCGCCCTGCAGGCACCAGACCGCGCCGATGTCGGGCGCGCGAAAGGCATCGTGCAGATCGTCGAGCCGGGCCTCGTCGGGACCGCCCAGGAAGTCGTACGGCGCCTCCATGCGCAGGCGCGTGGCCGGCATCGGGACGGGCTCGTAGCCACGATCGAGCAACCACTGCACCGCTTCGTCGGCCGCCACGGGCGACCCCGAGGCCGGCGCCACGATCGCGATGCGCGCGCCCGGCTTGAGCGCCGGCACCGGCGCGCCCGCCGGCCCGCTCAACGCGTTGGGCGAGGCGGGGCGGGCCTGCCCCTGGCGCGAGCGGGCCGGCGCCGCGCACCCGGCAAGCAGCCCAGACAGGCCGAGCGCGGCCGCGCCCAGCATGAGACGGCGGCGCGGCGACGAAGAGAGTGTGGCGACAGCGGGCGCGACGGCGGCGCGGCGATCGAGTTCAGGCACGGGTGCGGCTTCCTGCATGACGATGATGCAGCGAGCCTAGCACGAGCGCCCTGCCCTCGCTGGCTCAGTCGCCCAGCTTGATCGCGCCGCTGTCGAGCAGCTTCTGCCACTTGGCGGTGTCATCGGTCACGAAGCCTTGCAGCGACGCGCGCGTGCCGCCCCCCGCCACCATGCCCGCGTTGAGCACCGCCGCCTGGAAGGCCGGCGCACGCACCGTCTGTTGCAACGTGGCATTGAGCGCGTCGAGCACGGCGGCATCGATGCCGGGCGACGCGGCCACGGAAAACCATTGACTCGCGTCGTAATCCGCGAAGCCCGATTCGGCGACGGTCGGCACGTCCGGCAAAGTATCGAGCCGCTGACGCGTGGTCACCGCGTAGGCCTTGAGGGTACCGGTCTTGATCTGCGGCAGCACGGGCGCCGAGCCGAGGATGGCGAGCGGAATCTGGCCGCCGGCCACGTCCGACACGGCCTGGCCGCCCCCCTTGTACGGGACATGCACGATGCGCGTGCCGGCAGACTGGTTGAGCAGTTCGCCCGCCAGATGCTGCGAGGTGCCGTTGCCCGAGCTGCCATAGCTCCAGGCCTGCGGCCGCGCTTTGGCGTCGGCCAGCACGGCCGCCAGGTCGGGCAGCGCACGCTGTGCCGGGCCCACCACCACCATCGGCCCCTGCGCCAGCAACATGACCGGCGCCAGCTCGCGGCCGATGGTGGGCTGCGGCGTCGGGTACACGAGCGGACCGGGCACAGTGATCAGGTAGCCGTCGGCGGCCTTGCTGCGCGCCACCTGCTGCAACGCGATCGCGCCCGAGGCGCCCGGCTTGTTTTCCACGACCACGTTCAGGCCGGTGCGGCTGGCGAGATCCTGCGCGGCGACACGCGTGAGGACGTCGGCCGTGCCGCCCGGCACGAATCCCACCACCCAGGTGATCTGCCGCGCGGGCCAGGCCAGCGCGGGCTCCGCCAGGGCCGGTGCGGTCAGCGTGAGCGCCGCGACGAATCCCCAGCCGAGGGCACTGCGACGGAAGCGATGTTTCATGTGTTCCCCTTGTATGCGAACGCCCGTCTGCGCGGGCGCGTCAGTCCAGGTCGGCTCGACCCGGCGTGGTGTTGGGATGCGCGGCGCACGACTGATTGAAGGCTTGCACCATCTTCAGCATCGGGCCCAGCACCCAGGTGTTGAAAATCAGGATGTCGCTCTCTTCCTTGGGATCCTGTTTGAGGTTGAAGAGGTAAGGCGATTCGAGCTTGCCCCGTCCTTCGTTGACCTCGGGCTCCCAGTAAAAATGCAGTTTCCAGTCGCGCCATTTCAGCGCGCGCAACTCGTTCTTGATGTAGAAGAGAAAGCCCTCGCGCGCCGAATCCGGCCGCGTGCCGCGGAAAAAGTCGGTCTGGTCGATGCCGTCGATGGGCCGATCCTGCGGGATCTGCGCGCCGCCGATGTGCGACAGCGTGGTGAAGAGGTCGGTCACGTGCACCATCTCGTTCGACACGCGGCCGGGTTCGACGGCGCCCGGCCAGCGGATGATGAACGGTACCCGCAGGCTGCCTTCCATGGCCGTGTGATAGGTGCCCGACCAGGGGCCGGCCGTGCCGCGATAGGGCTTGCGATACTCCGGGCCGTTGTCGCTGCAGAAGATGAACACCGTATCGTCGCGCAGCCCCAAGGCATCGACCTCGGCCATGATCTGGCCGACGCGATGATCCATCTCGACCATCGAATCGGCGAAGTCGCCGGCGCCGGTGCGGCCCGCGAAGTCGGGATGCGGCAGAGTCGGAAAGTGCAGATGCACCAGCGGCAGGTACAGGAAAAACGGACGGCCGGTCTCCGCATGCTCGCGCATGAAGGTCTGGGCATGCGTCACGAGGTCGGCGTCGATGCCGCGCCGGCTGTCCAGGTCGTAGACCTTCACGTTGGTCGACGCCTGCCCCGCCCGCCCTTCCATGATGTGGGGGATGTCCGCCACGGTGGGATCGAAGCCGATGGACGCGGTGAACTGGCTTTCGTCGGTGGTGCGCGGAATGCCGTACCAATGGTCGAAACCGCGATCCGAGGGATAGCGGCCCGGGATGTCGCCCAGATGCCATTTGCCGTAGTGCGCGGTGGCGTAGCCCTGGCCGGAGAGCTGCTGGGCCAGCGTGATCTCGTCGCGCGTCAGCCCTTGCGGCAGCCCCGGGGGCACGGACTGCAGGCATCCCGTGCGTATCGGATGGCGCCCGCTCATCAGGGCCGAGCGGGTCGGCACGCAGTCGCTCTCGACATTGAAGTTCTGCAGCAGCAGACCTTCGCGGGCGAGCTGATCGATGTGCGGGGTCGGCGCGCCGCGCAGTGCGCCCCCGCCATAACAGCCGAGCTCCCCCCACCCCAGGTTGTCGGCAACGATCAGGACGATGTTCGGTTGTTGAGGCATGGCGGGCACAGGTCTCCAGGTCGCGGGTATATCCCCGGATTCTAGGAGCGCCGCCGGGGCGTAATATTCCTGAAGCTATTGAGTCAGATTACTTTTATTCATGAATCTTTCCCTGCGAGACATCGAGTATTTCCTGGCCGCGGTGGCGCATCACAACCTCGAACGCGCCGCCGCGGCCTGCGGGGTCAGCCAGCCTGCCTTGTCGAAGTCGCTGCGTCGGCTCGAGGCGGACACGGGGCTGGTGCTGATGCGGCGCCACGGCCGCGGGCTGGAGCTGACCTCTGAGGGCACGGTATTTCTGGAGCACGCCAACAAGCTCTGGGCCGAGTATCGCGACGCCGTGCGCCACGCGATGGAGCTGCGCGTGGGCGAAGCGGGATTGCTGCGGGTCGGCGCGACCGGTGCCACGGTGGACAGTGTGGTCATGCCGGCCCTGCAACACCTGCTGCCGCGCAGGCCGGCGCTGCGCTTCCAGCTGACCCAGGGGCTCTCCGACGACCTCAATGCCCAGGTCGAAAGCGGCAGGCTGGATCTGGCCGTGACGCCCATCTACGCCGAGGGGCCGGCCACGCTGCGCCACGAGATCATGTTCGAAGACGGGCTTTGCGTGGCCGCGGGCCCGCGCCATCCGCTGGCGACGCGCGCCCGCATCAAGCTGCGCGATCTGAGCGGGCAGCGCTGGATCCTGCCCCGGCCCAGCTCCGTGGCGCGGCAGATGCTCGATGCGCGGTTCGCCGAGGCCGGGCTGCCGCTGCCCACGGCCGCGCTTGAGGTCGAGCATTTCTCGGCCGGGTCGTTGCGGCTGCTCGGCCGTTCGTCGATGCTGGCCGTCCTGCCGCGCAGCGCCGTGGTGGCGGGCGTCATCGTGCTGCCCGTTGCGCTCGATCCGCCGCTCCGGCGCAGCATCGCCCTCATTTCGCGGCGGGGCACGACCTGGTCGCCGCTGATGGACGAGTTTCGCGTGGCGGTGCTGGCCGCGGGCGCGCCGCCCTGAGCCGTGCCCCTCGCCGGCCCGGCCGCGCATAAAGACGTAAACTCGACAGACGGGGACGGCCGGCTGGCCGTTCCAGACGCCCGCCGTGATACTCGGTGGCCGGTCTTTGCGCGAGGGCCCTGCCCCGCGGACCGCGGCCCGAAGTGCAGTATCATCCCGGCACCTTTTTCAGGAGCAAGAACCATGGCACAAGCTACCGCCCGCCACATCCTGGTTTCGACCGAAGCCAAGGCCAACGAACTGAAGGAAGCCATCGCCAACGGCGCCGACTTCGCCCAAGTCGCGAAGGAAAACTCGTCCTGCCCGTCGGGCCGCAATGGCGGCGACCTGGGCTCGTTCGGCCCCGGCCAGATGGTCAAGGAATTCGACACCGTGGTGTTCAGCGCCCCGGTCAACGAAGTGCAAGGCCCGGTCAAGACCCAGTTCGGCTACCACCTCGTGGAAGTCACCAGCCGCCGCGACTGATCGCGCGCGCCTGACTGGCACCAGGGCCCCGCCGGCATCGTCCGCGGGGCCATTTTTATCGACGGCCCGACACCGCTGGCTGGCCCCGTGCGGGGCCGACCCCCGCCACTCAGGTGGTCGCGGCGGCTCGCGCCCCGGCCCGTCAAGAGCGGCGCGTCCGCGGACCACCCCGCCGCGCTCAGGCCAGCAGCCGCAGCGCCACCCCGACCGCGCCACACACGGCAATCACCTCGATCACGCCCCGCTTTGCCCACACCAGCGCCACGAAGGCGGCGATCGCGATGGCGGCCGCGGCGAGGTCCAGCCCGCCGGCCAGGCCCGTGGGCCACAGCGCGTGATAGCCGAAGAAGACGGCCAGGTTCACAATCACCCCGACCACGGCGGCCGTGATGGCGGTGAGCGCCGCCGACAGTTTGAAGTCGTGCTTGGTGGCCTCGACCAGCGGGCCGCCCGCCAGAATGAAGAGGAACGACGGCAGGAACGTGTACCAGGTGACCACCACGGCGCCGAGCGCGCCGGCCAGGACGGGACTCGCTTCGCCCAGGAGCTGCTGGCCGTAGCCGCCGAGAAAGCCGACGAACGCCACCACCATGATGAGCGGCCCGGGCGTCGTCTCGCCCAGGGCCAGGCCGTCCATCATCTGCGTGGCGCTCAGCCAGCCATAGTGGTCGACGGCGCCCTGATACAGGTAGGGCAACACCGCGTACGCGCCGCCGAAGGTCAGCAACGCCGCCTTGGTGAAGAAGGTCGCCATGTGCACATAGCCGTGGGTCCAGCCGAAGGCAGCGGCGAGCAGACCCAGGCTCACGCTCCACAGCAAGGCCCCGGCGAGCGCGACGCGCAGCAAGCCGGCCCAACGGAAGCACGCGTGCGGCGGCGTGGGCGTGTCGTCGTCGATCAGGGCCGGGCCATACCCGGCTCTGCCTGCCTTGTGCCCGCCCTGTGCCGCGAACAGATCCGGCCGCAGCCGCCCGCCCACGTAGCCCGCCAGCGCGGCCAGCGCCACGATGAGCGGAAACGGCGTTCCGAGCGCGAAGATCGCCACGAACGCGGAGGCCGCGATGGCCCACAGGGTGGGATTGCGCAAGGTGCGTCCGCCGATACGCCAGGCCGCATGCAGCACGATCGCCACCACGGCCGGCTTGATGCCATAGAAGATGCCCGCCACCCACGGCACGTCGCCGTGCGCCAGATACACCCACGACAATCCCATCAGGATGAACAGCGAGGGCAACACGAACAGCGTCCCGGCCACGATGCCGCCCCAGGTGCGATGCATCAGCCAGCCGAGATAGGTGGCCAGCTGCTGGGCCTCCGGACCGGGCAGCAGCATGCAGTAGTTGAGCGCGTGCAGGAAGCGGCGCTCGCTGATCCAGCGCCGCCGCTCGACCAGCTCGGTGTGCATGATCGCGATCTGCCCGGCGGGTCCGCCAAAACTGATGAAGCCGAGCCGCAGCCAGAACCAGAACGCCTCGCGCCACGGCACGGTGGCCGGGCGCTCGGCGGAGGCATCGATCGGTTTCGTGTGAGTGCGTTCGGCGTCGGTCATGGCGGATCAGGGCGAGGCCCGCCCGTTGCGGACCTTGCGCGCGAGCTTACCGCGTCCGGATGACATCGACCGGCGCAGCCGGCTGCGCGGTCGCCATCGGATAGCACTGCGCCTCTTCCTCGCAGCCCGCGCAGCCCGGCGCCGCTTGCGGCGGCAGCCCGGCCCGCTCGCGCGCGGCGTAAGCCAGGAATTTCTTCCAGCGCAGGTTGTGCACGTTGCGCTCCGGCAGGCCGGGATAGTGACGCCGCAGCAAGGCCGTGACGTCCTCGCGCCCGGCCAGTCCGAGGTCGCGCCAGAGGTGGTCGGTGCGCAGACAGGCGTGGATCAGGATGCGCGACACCCAGGGCGTGGTGCCGTGCGGCGCGGCGTAGGCGTCCAGCAGCGCGCCGGTCTGCGCGACGAACGCCCGATGTTCCTCCCGGGGAGGCGCGCCGGTGCCCTGCCGCGCGACCTGTTCCAGCATCAGGCCGGCGGTGGGGTCATCGCTTTGAAGGACGTGCGGAAACACGGCGGCCAGCAGCTCGCGCAACGCGCCGCCCGCCAGCCCGGTCCGGCCCAGGTCGCCCCAGGCCAGGCTCTTGGCCAGCACCGCGGCGAAGAACGGCGCATCCGGGTGGCCTGCGCAAGGCAGCGCGGCGCGCGGCGTCCCGGCATCGGATTGCCCAGCGCCGGGCGCCTCGAGAAGCGCGCGGGCAAACTGGCCTGTCGCCGTGGCAGTACGAACCGGGGTATCGGCGTCCATGCAGTGTCTCTTCAGGCGGATCGAGGGAATACGGATATTGCACCACAGGGTGCGCGGCGAGTTGGCCGGCGCGCGCCTGGCGGAACGCCTGGCCATGGTCCGCCTCGCGGGCGCCGGCCTTCCTGCGAGCAGAACGACGCCGCTAGAACCCCGCCCACTCCCGCAACTCGGGCAATCCCAGCGCGCCCGGCGCCAGCATGCCGAAGGCCCAGATCATGGCCGATGCCGCGTTGGCGATCTGGAAGGGTCGCAGCGGCATGGCGCAGATGCCGGCGACGAGCGGAACCACGGCACGCAGCGGTCCAAAAAAGCGCCCGATGAAGATGCCCCAGGCGCCCCACTTGCCGAAAAAAGCATGGCCGCGTTCGGCGATGTCGGGGTGACGCGAGAGCGGCCAGACGGCCAGCGCGCGATACTGATAGCGCCGCCCGATGGCGTACGACACCCAGTCGCCCAAATACGCGCCGAGCGCCGCCGCGGCCCACAGCGGCCAGAACGCCAGCCCGCTCTCGCCGATCAGGCCGCCGAGTCCGAACAGGATCACGGTGGCCGGCAGCAGCAGCGACAGAAAAGCCAAGGATTCGCCGAAGGCGAGCAGAAGAACGATGCACGCCGCCCAGTTGGGATGCTGGGCGGTGGTGTCGAGCACCGTCTGGATGAAATTTTGCAGGTCTGGCATGGTCGGCCGCTAGCATACTCCGCCCGCGCGGCGCGGGGATCCGGCATTCGGTTTCGTCCGTCGTGCCGATTCGACAAGCGCGCCACGGACGCGCACAATGCCCCGGGCTCGGCACGCACGCGACGGCGCGCGGGTGCCAAGCAAACGCCGTTCCCGACGCGGCCTCGCGCCAGGTCCCGGATCGGATGGCCGCGCGCCGATGGCGTGCAGCCCGACCGCAACACGAACACCGAGTACATCGAATGACCCAACTTTCCCGTCGAGAGCGCCTGCGCGGCGGCCTGCTTGGCCTGCTGGTGGGCGACGCGCTGGGCGTGCCGTACGAATTCCACGATGCCGCGGCCATTCCCGCGGCCCACCTTATCGACATGACGCCGCCCAAGGGCTTCGCGCGGGCGCATGCCAGCGTGCCGCCGGGCACCTGGAGCGACGATGGCGCGCAGGCGCTGGCGCTGCTCGACGCGCTGCTGCAGGACCGCAAGCTCGATCTCGCCCACTTCGCCACCAATCTGCTCGCCTGGTATCGCCAGGGCGCCTACACGCCCGACGGCGTCGTCTTCGATGTCGGCATCCAGACGCGCGCCGCCCTCGACGCGCTCGCGGACGGCACGGCGGCGCCGCTCGCCGGCCCGGCCGGTGAACGGGACAACGGCAACGGTTCGCTGATGCGCTGCCTGCCCGCCGTGCTGGTCGCGGCCTCGTACGACGAAGCCGTGAGCCTGGCGCGGCGCCAGAGTCTGGTCACGCACGGTCATGCGCGCTCGCTGCTGACCTGCGCGCTCTACGCCCTGACCGCGATGCAATTGCTCGACGGCCGGGCCCCGGCCGACGCCGTGCGCGCCGCCGAAGACGAGCTGCTGGCGCGTTGCGACGGCACGACCGAGGAAGTCGAATTGAAGGTGGTGCTAGATGGCCGGTACGTCGCCCCGCAGGGTTCGGGCTATGTGGTCGACAGCTTCTGGTCGGCCATTCATTGCCTGCTTTCCACCGACACCTACGAGGCCTGCATGAAGCGGGCCGTGGCCCTGGGCAACGACACCGACACGACCGCGGCCATCGCCGGCGGCCTGGCCGGCCTCGCTTATGGCGAAGCCGCCCTGCCCGCTGCCTGGCTCGACGCCCTGCGCGGGCGCGGCCAGGTCGAACGCTGGCTCGTGCAACTCTGACCGGCAGCGGCCGCCGGCCGAGCCGCCGCGGATCGCGGGGCGGCCATCCGCGGGGCGGCTACTCGCGGGGCGGCGCTCTATGCGGCAAGACCCGCGGCAAACCCCGCGCCAAGACCCGCGCGTGAGCGCTTCAGCGCGCCGCCAGTCCGGCGAGGTCGGCGTCGCTCATCTTGAGCGCCACTTCGGCGAGCGCGCAGGTCACCGCCACGGCCTGACGCAGTTCGCGTTCTTCGATGATGCCCGGCACGTCGCCCGCCGACAGAATGCGGTTGACGCGCGACTCCGGCTTGCCGAAGCCGGCGGTCAGCCGCAGCGCCGGAATGCCATGACGCGCGAAGTTGGCGTGATCGGAGTTGGGCATGAGCGGCAGCCAGGTGCCCACAGGCACTGCGGCCGCGGCGCTGGCCTTGGCAACCACGCGCTCGAGCATCGGGAAGTCGCTGATCAAAGCCGTGAGCGACATGTCGCCCGCCACGGTGTCCAGGTTGATGTCGATCTTGATCCGCTCGCGTTCGGCCGGATCCATATCGGCGAGATAGCGCGCCGAACCGGTCAGTGCCCATTCCTCGGCGCAGAAGAAGCAGATCCGCAGGCTGGGCGTGTTGGGGCCCACGCGCTCGGCGAGGGCCCGCGCCGCGGCCAGCGCCGCCGCCACGCCGGTGGCGTTGTCCAGCGCGCTGGTGCCGAGGTCGTGGCCGTCCATGTGCGCGCTGATCACGACCACGCCGTCGCGGCCGCCCGGAATCTCGGCGATGCCCACGCTCGCCTGGGCACCGTCCAGCTCTTCGCCACGCAGCACGAGGCGCACACGCGCCTGTCCCTGCGCGCACGCGGCCGACAGACGCTGCGCGCTTTCGTAATCGGTATAGGCCGCCGGAATACCCACCGTGCCGCGCGCGCGGCCCGATGAACCGGACAGCACGCCCTGCCCCGGCACATTATTGGCGATCAGGAAACCCACCGCGCCGGCCTGCACCGCCGCGTCGTACTTGCGGCGGCGGTGCACGTGATCGCCGGTGAACGGAAACTCGTGGCGCACCAGCGCGATCTTGCCGCGCACCGCGTCGCCGACGCGCGCGAAGTCGTCGGGCCGGCCGCGCCCCAGATCGATCACCTCGGCCTCCAGCCCGCCATCAGGCGTGCTTTGCGAACGCAGCAGCGCGCGCACCGGCAAGGCCGTGTCGCCGAGCGCGAGCGTCGCCTCGAGACAGCGCCAGCCGTCATACGGCACATGCACGTGGCTGATGTGCGGCGCGATGGACCGCAGCCGGTCCAGCGCCCAGGCCATCGCGGCGTCGTCCTGGCCGCTGCCGGACATGCGGCCGCCAAAGGCGCAGAGGGTCTCGAAATCATTCATCAGGGCCGCGTCGGCGGCCGCGGCTTCCAGCCAGGCTTGCATCGTCTTGTCTCTCGATGGATGACGGGCGCTACTTGAGGCGCCCGTCGTATCGTCACTCAGGCACCGTGGCGAGCCACGGCGCCGGTATAAAAAAGCGTGTCTGGCGCAGGGTCAAACCGGCGGGGTAACTCCACGATGCCAGGCCACGCGGAAACGCATCGCGTCACTCGAACTTGATGTCGGCGCGCTTGACGACGTTTTCCCAGCGGGTGAAGTCTTCGGCGAGCAGGCCCTTGAGCGCGGCCGAGCTGGTGTCGGCGGGCGCGCTGACGCCCACGCTCACCAGCCGCTGCTGCACGGGCGCGGCCTGCATCACGGTTTTCATCGCGGCTTCGAGCTTGGCCTGCACGTCGCCCGGGGTGCCGGCCGGCGCCATCAGGCCCCACCACGTCTGCACCGTCATGTTGGGCACGCCCAGCTCCTGGAAGGTCGGCACGTTCGGCGTGTCCTTCATGCGCTCGGGCGAGGAGACCGCGATCGGCGTGATCTTGCCGCCCTGGAATAGCGCGGCGGCGGTCGGCATGGTCGTGAAGCTGACCTGAATCTGCCCGCCCGCCAGATCGTTCACCGAGGCCGAGGCGCCCTTGTACGGGATGTGCACCAGCTTGGTGGCCGTGTTCTGCATGAACAGCTCGGCCATCAGATGGGTCAGCGAGCCGTTGCCGCCCGAGCCGATCGAAATGCTGGCCGGCTTGTCCTTGGCGGCGGCGACCAGCGCCGGCACCGTCTTGGCCTCGAACGCCGGATTCACGAACAGGTACATGGGCGACACGCCGATCAGCGAAATCGGCGCGAAGTCCTTGCGGGCGTCGTACTTCACGCGGTCGGCATACAGGGCCGGCACGATGGTGAACGGCACGTCGGCCAGCAGCAGGGTGTAGCCATCGGGCGCCTCGTTCGCGACGTAGGCCGTCCCGATCATCGAGCCGGCACCGGCCCGGTTCTCCACCACCACGGGCTGACCGAGCTCTTTGGCGAGCTGATCGCTGATGCCGCGCGCCAGCACGTCGGAGCTGCCGCCGGCCGCGTACGGCACGATCACACGGATGGGCTTGTCGGGCCAGGCGGCCTGGGCCGGCGCGGCCGCGGCCAGCATCAGAGGGAACAGCGCCGGCAGCAGGCGCGTGGAGAGCGAGGTCTTGAGCTTGTGCATGAGAAGGGCCGATCAATTCGTAACTAGGTGCGACCATTCTGGCAAGCACCTCGGCGTCCGGCAAAGGAAGTTTTCGCATGCGCCATTCCGAACTGGAATATCGGCATGCTTGCGGCTCGCCCCTCCCGTCCGGCGGCGAGGCGCGGCGGACGCCCCGCGCCGGCTCAGCCCTGGGCCAGATGGGCCCGGACCGCCTCGTTGAGCGTCTGCGCGCGCTCGGTGACCCAGTCGCAGAACGCGTCGGCGTAGGCGCCGCCCACGTTGGGCCGCGGCTGCATCAGATAGTAGCCATGCCGGCTCTCGACGGTCTCGCCCAGCGGCCGCACGAGCGTGCCGTCGCGCAAGGCGTCCAGCACCATGCACAGCGGCACGATGGCCACGCCCAGCCCGTTCAGCACGGCCGGCATCAGCACCGAAAAGCCTTCGTACTCGGGCGCGGTCGCGGCCGGCCCGGACCACAGCGGCGCCACTTCCGCGCGCCACTCGTCCCAGCTGTACCCACGCTGCGCGCGCTTGAGCAGCGGCACGCCGTCGAGATCCTCGACCTGGCGCACCGGATGGCGCGCCAGCAGCCGCGGCGCGGCCACCAGCGTCATCTCCCGCCCGCACAGGTAATGGGCCGACATGCCCGCCACATGGCCGGAATGCAGCTGGATCTCGGCGTCGAAGCGCTCGCCCTGATCGCGGCCGTACAGCAGACGCGGCCGGATGTTCACGCGCACCTCGGGATGCTGCTCGAAAAACTCCGACAAGCCCGGGATCAGGCAGAACTGCGCGAAGGAAGGCGAGACCGCGATGTTGAGCGCCACGCGGCTCATGGGATGCGCGACCAGCGCGTCGGCCTCGTCGATCAGCCGCACCGCCGCGCTGATGCGCTCGTGATACAGCGCGCCGGCGTGGGTCAGGCGCAGGCCGTTGGGCAGGCGTTTGAACAGCGCGATGCCCAGCCGGGCCTCGAGCGCCCCGATGTGTTTGCTGACGGCGCTCTGCGTCAGGTGCAGGCTCTCGG
Organism: Bordetella genomosp. 5; assembly: GCF_002261475.1. Lineage (GTDB taxonomy): Bacteria > Pseudomonadota > Gammaproteobacteria > Burkholderiales > Burkholderiaceae_B > Bordetella. Next base: position 109,208 of record NZ_NEVN01000006.1, on the reverse strand, counting down.
CGCTGCGGCTGAAATTCAGGGTGCGCGCCGCGGCCAGGAAAATCCGTAACGTGATCAACGAGTTGCGCGAGCCCTTCATGACGTCGATACCCCTTTATCGTGCGATGCGCGGATCGTGGCGCCGCGTCGCGGGCAATGATAGCCCGGTCCGGCGCCGCGTCCGCCCCGCTCAGGGCGTCGGGCTGGTCAGTGCCTGTGCCGACGCGTCGGGCCGCGCGCCGGGCTTGCTCGGTTCGGTGCCGAGCTCGGCGCGCACGCGCGGCAGGCACTCGGGATAGTGCCGCTGGATGAAGTTCAGCAAGCCTTCGCGCACCTTGCAGCGCAGGTCCCAGGCCTGCCCGGAATCGCGCGCGCTGACCAGCGCGCGCAGCTGCATCGAACGTTCGCCCGCCTCGGTCACCTGAAGCACGCAGACGCGCTGGTCCCACTCGGGCGCCTCGCGCACCAGCCGGTCGAGCTCTTCGCGCAGGGGCGCGAGCGGCAGGCGGTAGTCCGACCACAGAAACACCGTGCCGATGATTTCCGCCGAGCGCCGGGTCCAGTTCTGAAACGGATTTTCGATGAACCACTGCAGCGGCACGATCAGGCGCCGCTCGTCCCAGATCCGCACGACCACATAGGTGCCGGTGATCTCTTCCACCCTGCCCCATTCGCCCTGCACGATCAACACATCGTCCAGCCGGATCGGCTGCGTCAGCGCGATCTGCAGGCCGGCGATGAGATTGCCCAGCACCGGGCGCGCCGCGAAGCCGGCCACCAGACCCATCAGGCCCGCCGAGGCCATCAGGCTCGCGCCGATCTGGCGCACCGCCGGAAACGTCATCAACATGGCGGCCAGGCCCACCATCACCACCGCCAGATTGACCACCCGCATCAGCACGCGGGTCTGGGTCTGGATGCGGCGGGCGCCCAGGTTGTCGGCCACGTCGGCCGGATTGAGCGCGACGATGCCCTCGCCCAGCCCGGTGCAGGCCCGCACCACCAGCCAGGTCGTCACCGCGATGAACACCAGCCGCAGCGCCTCGCGCGTGGCCAGGATGCCCGGCAGTGCGTTGGGCGCCGCCGCGGCGGCCACCGAGAGCACCAGCGCCAGCAGCACCCAGCGCCCTGGCGTGTAGGTGTAGCGCACGATCGAAGCCAGCAGCGGCCGGCGCCGGGTCAGCCGGGTCAGGATCATCGCCAGGACCCGGTGGGCCACCAGGGCGGTTGCCGCGGCGATCAGCGCCACCACGGCGGCGGCGATCCAGGGATGCCTGCCCTCGAAGAGCGAATACAGCGTGACGTCCATGCCAGCTCCAGCGGAAAAGTCTTCCGTGGTGCAGCAATTTCCGGACCTGGCCCCGTTTGCACGGGGCGCCGCCGCGCCGGGCGTCGATGCCCCGGGCGTCGATGCGCCGCTGCGCCCGGCGTCGAGCGGCGCCCGGCTCAGAAGCCCGCGTCGACCCGGATCGGCGTGCCGTCGAAAAACCGCGTCAGGCGGAACGCATGCGGGTCGACCAGCGGCGTGTCGTTCGCCACCAGGTCCGCCATCAGGTGGCCCGCGGCCGGCCCGATGCCGAAGCCATGACCCGAGAAGCCGGTGGCGATATAGAGACCGGGCACCCGCTCGGCCGGGCCGATCACCGGAATCGCGTCGGGCGTGACGTCCATGTAGCCCCCCCACTGCGTGGCGATGCGGGCGTCGGATAGTTGCGGCAGCAACTTGCGGAAGTTATCCAGGGGCGGCGCCACATAGCCCGGCAGGGCCTGCGGATCGAGCGTGCGCACGGCTTCGAACACCGTGGGCGCATCGAGATCCCAACGCCCGGGCCGGCGCCACTCGTCGATAAAGCGCCGCCCGACCGCCAGTTGCAGACTGCCCCAGGTGCTGCGCAGGGCCGGCACGAAGCGCATGAACTGTGTGAAGCAGTCGGGCGTGATCTCGGCATAGGTGCGCATGCCCCAGGCCAGCGTGTAGCCGCCGTCGGCGCGCTTGCGCAGCGCCACGCCGTGCGTGCTGACGCAGCCATCCGGCCCGCCCGCGAGCGGCTGAGTGTGCAGGACCGAGCCCCGCGTGAGCAACTGCGGCAGGTCGATGCCCAGGCTCTTGCAGAAATAGCGCGACCAGGCGCCGCCCGCCACGACCACCGCGCCGCAGGCGATACGGCCGCGCTCGGTGACGACGCCGGCGACGCGGCCGGCCTGCATGTCGATGCCGCGCACGGCGCAGCGTGTCAGCACATGGGCGCCCGGCAGGCCGGCCAACGCCCGCGCCATGGCCGGCACGGCCCGTTGCGGTTCGGCACAGCCATCGGTGGGGGTATGGATGCCGCCCGCGAAACGGCGCGAGAAACCCGGCACGCGAGCATCGACCTCGGCGCCGCTCAGGGATCGCGTCGGTACCTCGCCGAACTCGGCGCGCACGCGCTCGACCCAGGTCTCGAGCTCCTGCAGGCGCGCCGCATCGTCGGCGGTGTAGAGAATGCCGCATTCGCGGAAGCCGGTATCGATGCCCAGATCGCGGTCGATCGTGCGCCACAGCCGCAGGCTTTCGGCGGCCAGCGCGTACTCGCGCAGATCGCGCCGCGTGGTGCGCACCCAGCCCCAGTTGCGGCTCGACTGCTCGAGCGCCACCGCCCCCTTCTCGCACACAGCCACCGAATGGCCTCGCCGCGCCAGCGCGAGCGCGGTGCTCACGCCGATGATGCCGCCCCCGATGACCACCACGTCCACCGCCGCCGGCAGTGTTGCCGCGCCCTGCACCGCATCGACCTGCAAGTCCATGAACACCCGCTCCCGCGCGTCTCGGAAAGGCACCCATATTGCGACGGCGGCATCGGCTTGTAAAGCGAGCCGACGCCGTTGGCGCAACGGCATGGGCGCTAATGCCGCATTAGCAGATCGCGGTGGCGCGGCGGCACCAGAATCGCTAGGCTAGGCGCCCTTTCCGCACCATCATCGTCGTCGCATCCGCCATGTCCTTGTTCGCACCCGGCGTCGGCCCCGCCCTCATCGCCGGCTTTCTGCTGAGCCTGAGCCTCATTCTCGCCATCGGCGCGCAGAACGCCTTCGTGCTGCGCCAGGGCCTGCGACGCGAGCATGTGTTCGCGGTGTGCATCACCTGCGCGGTGTCGGACGCCGCGCTGATCGGCCTGGGCGTCTCGGGCTTCGGCCTGATCTCGACGCGCCTGCCCTGGATCGAACCCGTGATGCGCTACGGCGGCGCGCTGTTCCTGTTCGTCTATGCCGCGCGCAACCTGCGTCAGGCACTGCGCGCCCACGATGCGCTGCGCCCGGCCGAGACCGGCAGCGCCAGCCTGCGCGCCACGCTGCTCACCTGCCTGGCCCTGACCTGGCTCAACCCGCACGTCTATCTGGACACGGTCGTGCTGCTCGGCAGCATCGCCAGCCAATACGACGACCACCGGCGCGCGTTCGGCATCGGCGCGGCCTGCGCGTCGTTTCTGTTCTTCTTCGCGCTGGGTTACGGCGCGCGGCTGCTGCGCCCCTGGTTCGCGCGGCCGGCCGCCTGGCGCGTGCTCGACGGACTGGTCGCGCTCGTCATGACCGCGATCGGCGTCTCGCTGCTCTTGGGCTGAACCCCCGGCGCGCGCCGCGCGTCAGAGCGAGGGCGCGGGCAGCTTGCCGTACTCTTCCATCGCCGTATCGCGGAAGGCCTGGATCAGCGACACGCGCGACGAGCCGCGCGGCCAGATCAGGCCGAAGCGGCGCGGCTCGCACGGCGCGGGCAACGGGATCACCGCCAGGCCCATGCGCTGGATCGCGTCATTGGTCGACAGCGGCAGGATGGCCACGCCCAGGTCCCGGCTCACCATCACGGCGATCGCCTCGATCGCGTTGAGCTCGAACCGGTCGCGCGGCACGATGCCCACGCGCCGCAGATAATCGTCCACATGGCGCCCGCCCCAGTCGTTGCGCTGGTAGCGGATGAAGGGCTCGCTCGCCAGCAACGCATGCGGATCGCGGCCGGCCAGACGCGGCGCCACGGCCAGCACATAGGGTTCTTCGCGCAGCAACTGCCAGCCCAGGCTCTTGGCGAGGGGATACGGCGCCTCGAGCGCGATGGCCGCGTCGAGCTCCCCTGCCTCCACGGCCGGATAGAAGCGCGCCGAGTGTCCGGGCGTGAGCGCCACGTTTACGAGCGGGTGCCGTGCCACCAGCCGCTCCAGGATGGCCGGCACCACGGAATTCAGCGCGGTATTGCCCGCACCCAACCGCAGCTCACCCATCACCTCGCCCGAGCGGGCCAGATACCGGATCTGTTCCAGGCTGGCCAGCACCTCCTGCACGGGCGCCAGCAGTTCGCTCGCCTTGGCGGTGAGATGGACGGTGCGGCCGGCCCGCGCGACCAGCGGCGCGCCCAGCTCCTGCTCGAGCGCGCGGATCTGTTGCGCCACCGCGCCGTGCGTGAGGCCCAGCCGGCGCGCGGCCTCCGCCATCGAGCCGTGACGGGCCACGGCGACCAGAGTTTGAAGGAAATCGGTGTTCATGATGATAGATATTCTATCGTTTAATCGTAACCGAGCTCGCCCACGGTGCCGGCCTGGCACGCCACAATCCGGCCCAGGAGACACCTATGAAAAGCAAGCTGTTTGTTCCGGCATCGCGTCCGGAGCTCTTCGATAAGGCCATGGCCAGCGCCGCGGACGCGATTTCCTTCGATCTCGAAGACGCCGTCGCACCCGAGCGCAAGGCCGAGGCGCGCGCCACGCTCGCCGCCTGGCTGCGGCAGCAGACGCCCGGCCAGCATGCCAAGAAAATTATCGTCCGCATCAACGCCTCCGACACCCCGTTTTATCAGGACGATCTGGCCGAGCTCGGTCAGGTGCCGTTCGACATCCTCAACGTTCCCAAGACCGAAAGCGCCGCCTCCGTGCGCGACGCCGTGACGCGCGCCAGCGCCGCGGGTTTCACGGGCCGCTTTCTGGTGAACGTCGAGACGCCGCAGGGCCTGGCCCGCGCCGCCGAACTCGCCGCCGCGCATGAACGCGTCTGCGGTCTGCAGCTGGGCCTGGCCGACCTGTTCGAGCCGCTCGGCATCGCGCGTTACGACATGGACATCCTGCGTCCCATCCTGTTGGCGGTGCGTCTGGCCGCCGGTGCGTCGGGCAAGTTCGCGCTCGACGCGGCCTATGCCCGCGTGAAGGACACCGACGGTTTTCGCGCCGAAGCCCAGCTCGCGCGTTCGATCGGCTTCCTGGGCAAGTCCTGCATCCATCCGAGCCAGATCGCGATCGCCAACGAGACCTTCGGCTTCTCCGCCGAAGAAATCGAGGAAGCGCGCCGCGTGGTGGCCGCGAGCGAAGCGCATGCCGGCGTCGGCGCCTTCGTGCTCGACGGCCGCATGATCGACGCGCCGTTCGTGCGCCGCGCGCAGGACGTGTTGCTGGCCGCCGGTCCGGCCTGAGCCGCCCGCTGCGCCATTCCCAAGAATTTCCGCAAGACCGAGTTGACACCGCATGACGCAATCGCCTGACGCACCCCTCGCTTCTCCCCTGCCCCTGGACGGCATCAAAGTCCTGGACCTCAGCGCCTACATCGCCGGCCCGTATGGCTGCGCGCTGCTGGGCGACATGGGCGCCGAAGTCATCAAGATCGAGCCGCCCGAGGGGGACAATCTGCGCAAGTATCCGTCGACGCTGCCGACGGAGAGCCGCGCCTTTCTGGGCATCAACCGCAACAAGCGCGGCCTGTGCCTGAACCTGAAGGACGATGCCGGCTACGACGTGCTGGTGCGGCTGGTGCGCGAGGCCGATGTGCTGGTGCACAACTTCCGCCCCGGCGTGCCCGAGCGCCTGCGCATCGACTTCGCCACGCTGTCGGCGATCAATCCGCGTCTCGTGTATTGCGCCATGACGGGCTATGGCATGGCCGGCCCGATGGCGGGGCACGCCGGCTACGACCAGGTGCTGCAGTCGATGACCGGCATGTGCGCCTCGCAGGCCAAGGCCGATGGTCCGCCCGAGATCCTGTACGGCTCGGTCGTCGATTACTACGGCGCCGCGCTGATCTCCAACAGCGTCGCCGCCGCGCTCTATCAACGCGAAAAGACCGGCCGCGGCCAGGCCATCGAAGTGTCGCTGCTCGGCAGCGCGCTGGCGATGCAGTCCGCGCGACTGGTGTGGGCCGAGGGCGAACCGCGCAAGCTCGAACGCGACATGCGCTCGGGCGGCATCACCGGCATTCATCCCACGCAGGAAGGTCATCTCTACATCTCGGCCAACACGCCGCACTTCTGGCGTTCGCTGTGCGGCCATCTGGGCCTCGAAGCCTTGGCCGAGCACCCTGACTACGATACCGTCAAGAAACGCGCGGCACAGGCAGATGTGCTGATCCCGCTGGTACGCGAAGCGCTGGCCCGCAAGCCGGCCACCGAGTGGGCGGAGATCTTCGGTCAAAGCGTGCCGTGCGCCGTGGTCAACCGTGTCGAAGACATGTTCGATCACCCGCAGGTCCAGGCCATGGGATTCATGCAGCCACTGCACAACGCGCAGGCGGGCGACTATCTCGGCCTGGCCCAATGGGCGCACTTCGCGCCCGACGGCAAGGTGCGCGACACGGCGGCGCCGGCTCGCCAGGGAGCGCCGAGCCTCGGCGAACACAGCCGCGCCATCCTGGCCGACCTGGGCTATGCCCCGATCGAGATCGATGCATTGATGATCCGCGACGCGGTGCGCTAGACGCCGCTCGCACGAGACACCGGCCGCGCCCAGACGCGGCTGGCTACTAACAACAAACGGCGCCGGGCCAATCGGCGCCAGGAGACGATCAGGCCATGAGCCAGACGCCACGCTACACCCAGCGCCCCGAAGGCTCGAACTGGGGCGATTTCGGACCCGACGATCAGCTGGGTACCTTGAATCATCTGGACAAGGCCACGCGCCTGGCCGCCATCGCCGAAGTGCGCGAGGGCCTGTCTTTCTCGCTGAGCCTGCCGCTCACGGTGCCGCGCGCGCCGGTGCTCAACCCGCGCCGCAAGGGCCCCGTGATCCGCCCCGCCGAGAAAAACGGCGTGCCGGTGTACCGCTATCCGCTCGCCAACGACGTGCCGGGCGCGACCGACGTGATCAGCGACGACAGCATCACGCTGTCGCCGCAGTACTCGACCCAATGGGACGCGCTGGGTCACGTCGGCTCGCTCTACGACGCGCATGGCACCGGCGAGCCCGCCCCCACCGGCTACAACGGCTTCACGGTCAGCGAGCCCGGCGGCGAAGGGTTCACCGGCACGCGCGATCTCTCGATCGCACCGATGGCGCGCCATGGCATCCAGGGCCGCGGCGTGCTCGTCGACCTGCGCGCGCATTTCGGCGATGCGCAGCGCAAGATCGGCCTCGCCGATCTGCAGGCGGTGATGCAGGCCGACGGCGTGACGGTGCGCCCGGGCGATGTGCTGTGTCTGCACACCGGCCTGGCCGACCTCGCCCTGACGCTCGCCGACGACGAACAGCACCGGCTCAAAACCAGCTGCTGCACGCTCGACGGCGACGATGCCGCGCTGCTGGCGTGGATCAAAGAAAGCCGCATCGCGGCGATCGCGGCCGACAACCACGCCGTCGAGCTGCGCAACCACAGCCTCGCCGCCGAGCGCGGCGCGCTCCTGCCCTTGCACGAGCAATGCCTGTTCAAGCTGGGCCTGCCCCTGGGCGAGCTCTGGCACCTGACCCCGCTGGCGCATTGGCTGCGCCAGCACGGCCGGCATGCCTTCTTCCTGACCGCCGCACCCATGTATGTGCCCGGTCTAGTCGGCGCGCCGGTCAACCCCATCGCGACCGTCTGATTGCCCTGGCCTCGCGGCCAGACCCAGACAGTCGTGCGAAGCACGATTATTCCAACGAGTTTCAACCCCCCCCCCGCACGGGAGCAAGAGAGTAGACATGAAAACAAAATCGACCCTGATCCGCGCCGCTCTGGCCGCCACCTTCGGCTTCGCCGCACTGGGCAGCGCCCACGCCGCCGGCTTCCCGACGCAGCCCATCACCGTGGTCGTGCCCTACGCCGCCGGCGGTGGCGCCGACAACGCCGCGCGCATCATTGCGCAAGGCATGGCCGAAGTCTCGGGCCAGAGCGTGGTCATCGAAAACAAGGGCGGCGCAAGCGGCTCGATCGGCGCCGCCTACGTGGCCCGCGCCAAGGCCGACGGCTACACGGTGCTGTACGACGCCTCGGCCTTCGCGATCAACCCGGTGCTGCGCAAGCTGCCCTACGACGCGAAGAAGGATTTCATCCCCGTGTCGCAGGCCATCAGCGTGCCGAACATCCTGGTCGCCGCCCCCGGCTCGGCCTTCAACACCCTGCCCGACTTCATCCAGGCCGCCAAGGCCAACCCCAGCCGCTACACGTACGCCTCGTATGGTCCGGGCAGCCTGGCCCAGATGGCCGGTGAGCTGCTGAAGAAGGACGCCCAGATCGAAGCCGTGCACGTGCCCTACAAGGGCGGCGCACCCGCGATCGTGGACGTGATGGGCGGTCAGGTCGACGTCTATTTCGCCAACGCGGCCTCCAGCCTGAACTACGTCACGACCGGCAAGCTCAAGGCCCTGGCCGTGTCGTCGTCCAAGCGCATGCCCGAACTGCCGAACGTGCCTACCGTGGCCGAAGCCGGCATCAAGAACTTCGACGTGGTGGAATGGAACGGCTTCTTCCTGCCGGCCGGCACGCCGCCCGAGGTCGTGACGCAGCTGCAGGAAGTGATCCAGAAGACGCTGGCCCGTCCGGAAACCCGCGAAAAGCTGGGCAAGCTGGGTCTGACCGCCGTGGGCAGCAGCTCGGCCGACTTCACCAAGTTCGTCAACGACGAACAAGTGCGTTGGGGCGAACTGGTCAAGGCCAACAACATCAACGTGAACTGATCGGGCCTATCGACCCGATCGAGCGCCGGCCTTGGGGCAACCCGAATCCGGCGCTCAACCGACTGGACACACGATGAGCCGTCAAGACGATTTCGACAAAGGCCTGGCCAACCGCCGCGCCGTGCTGGGCGACGAATGGGTCGAGCGCTCGCTTTCGCGCGCCACCAGTTTCACCGCCGACTACCAGAACCTGATCACCCGCTATGCCTGGCACGACATCTGGAGCCGCGACGGCCTGCCGCGCAAACCGCGCCGCATGATGGTGCTGGCCGTGACGCTGTCGCTGGCCCGCTGGGAAGAATTCGAACTGCACGTGCGCGCCGCGCTGACGGCCACCGACGACTCGCGCCTGAGCCCCGCCGAGCTCAAGGAAGTGCTGCTGCAAAACGCGATCTACGCCGGCGTGCCGGCCGCCAACACGGCGTTCAACCTGGCACAGGGCATCCTGCGCGAAGTGGCCGATCAAATCGGTTATGTGTTCGAGGCTGGCGATCCGCGCGGCGCGGACCCCTTCCCCGGTTGAATCCACGCGGCCGCGGGGCGACACGCCGTTCGTCGCGGCATGATAAATCATCCGACCCCGGATTCTGCCCGCCTGCCGCGGGCCCGAGGGCTGGAACAAATGTCTATAATTAGATTGATAGTCTCAGCCAAGCGCCCGCGCGCCGGCACCGGCCGCCGCGCCCGCCAGCGAGCCACGCTCTCCGCCAACCGCCCTCTTTCGCAACCACCATGACGCAAGCCGCCCTGCCCACCTACGCCGATGTCGAAGCGGCCGCCGCCCGCCTGGCCGGCGTCGCCCACCGTACGCCGGTGCTGACTTCCCGCACGATCAACGAGCAGCTCGGCGCCGAGGTGTTCTTCAAGTTCGAAAGCCTGCAACGCATGGGCGCGTTCAAGTTCCGCGGGGCGTACAACGCGCTGGCGCAGTTCAATGCCGAGCAGCGCCGCGCAGGCGTCGTGGCATTTTCGTCGGGCAACCACGCTCAGGGCGTGGCGCTGGCCGCGCGCATCCTCGGCATTCCGGCCACCATCATCATGCCGGACGACGCGCCGGCCATGAAGGTCGCGGCCACTCGCGGCTACGGCGCCAAGGTGGTCACCTATGACCGCTACAAAGAAGATCGCGAGGCCATCGGTCGCAAGCTGGCCGAAGAAGGCGGCCTGACGCTCATCCCGCCCTACGACCACGCCGACGTGATCGCGGGCCAGGGCACGTCGGCCAAGGAGCTGTTCGAGGAAGTCGGCGCGCTCGACGCCCTCTTCATGCCGCTGGGCGGTGGCGGCCTGCTGTCGGGCTCGCTGCTGTCGGCCAAGGCGCTCGCGCCGGCCTGCCAGGTGTACGGCGTGGAGCCCGAAGCCGGCAACGACGGCCAGCAGTCGTTGCGCCAGGGCAGCATCGTGCGCATCGACACCCCCGTCACGCTGGCCGACGGCGCGCAGACGCAATACCTGGGCAAGATCACCTTCGCGATCATCCAGCGCGACGTGACCGACATCCTGACCGGCACCGATGCGCAGCTGGTCGAAGCGATGCGCTTCTTCGGCTCGCGCATGAAGCAGGTGGTGGAGCCCACCGGCGCCCTCGGCCTGGCCGGCCTGCAGAACATCGCGGACCAGTGGCGCGGCAAGCGCGTGGGCGTGATCGTGAGCGGCGGCAACGTCGACCTGGCGCGCTACGCCGAGCTGGTGGGCGCCGCCGCCTGAGGCTCGAACCTCGCTTACCAGTGCCAGGGCACGCGCGTGCCCACGCCCTGCGCCGCGGCTTCGCGCAGCAGGGCCTGCCCAACGGTGAGGTCCTGCAGCGCCAGCCCGGTCAGATCGAACACCGTGATCTCCGCGTCGCGGCGGGTGTAGGCCACGCCGCCGGTCAGCAGATCGCCGAGCTCCAGCGCCGCCACGGACGGCGCCCATTGCGCCTCGCCCAGCGAGCGCGCCTGCGCCAGATCGTCGACTACGAGCGTGGCCACCGCGAGCAGGCCTTCGGGCAGCTCGCGCTTGCCGCGGGTGTCGGCACCCACGGCGTTCACATGCGTGCCGGGCGTGACGGCGGCGGCGTCGAACAGGACCTGCCGGCCCGGCGTGGCCGTGATCACCACATCCGCATCCGCGACCGCGCGATTGGCGTCGGTGGCGTGGCGCACGGCCACGCCCATGTCCGCCAGCGCCGTCTCGAAGGCCGGCGCCGCAGCGCCCTGTGAACTGAGGTAGGTCACGTGTTCGATGCCGGGCAGCACGCGCAGCGCATGCTTGATCTGCACCCGCGCCTGCACGCCGGTGCCGAACACGCACAGGGTGCGGCTGTCGGGCCGCGCCAGCAGCGCCAGGCCCAACGCGCCCGCGGCGCCGGTGCGCTCGGTGGTGATGAGGTTGCCGTCTGCCAGACAGCGCGGGCGGCCCGTGGCGGGGTCGATCAGCATCACGGTGGCCTGATGCGGCTCGCCCCCGCGCGCGCGGTTGGCCGGCCAGAAACCCGCCGCCTTGAAGCCCAGCAAGGCCTCGCCCGGCACGTCGCCGGCCTTGATGCCGAAGACGCCCCCGGTGGCGAGCGCCTCGCGGATCACCGGAAACACCCTGCCCTGGCGCGCGGCATGCAGCGCGAAGGCGTGGCGCACGGCCTCGCTCACCATCTCGGGCTGAAGCAGCCGCGCCACGTCGGCATGGTCGAGTAGCAGCAGATCGTCTTGATTATTTGGCATCGTTGTACACCGTTGCGCGCGACACGCCGAGGTGCCCGGCGATCACGTCCATGGCCTTGCGCACTTCCAGGAACCCGCCCGCCTTGAGCTCCTGCAGCAACGCGCGGCGTTGATCGGCCTTGAGCGACTGCGCCGGCGTCGCGAGCGCGGCGGCGAACTGATCGATACGCTCGCGTATGCCCTCGGCGCCGACCGGATCCAGCGTTTCGCGCACGGCCGCGGGGCCGGTGCCGCAGAACAGATCCAGCATGCTCTGAAGCGTGCGCAGCACCGTGACGTCCACATTCAGGCACAGCGCGGCCACGTAGTGGCCCTCGGCATCCTTGATGCCGACCGATGTGCTCTTGGCGCGCCGGCCGTCGGCAAACTGATTCGCGTAGTTGCTCAGCACCTGCGGATAATCGTCGTCCGCGATGCGCGCCAGGCCCAGCTCGGTGGTGGGATCGCCCACGGCGCGGCCGGACAGATTGTTGTGGATCGCGAGGATCGCGTTGTCGGGCGTGCGCAGATCGTGCACCACCACCTCGCAGAACGGCGCGAAGGTTTCGCCCAGCCCCTGGGCGATGTGCTTGACCTGTTCGATGAGCGAGTCCTGCTCGTCCGAGGGCGGCGGCTTGGCTTTTTTCATGACTATACGATTTGTCTAGAATTAATCGTATTGTACAGGCGAGCCAGGGCGCAGCGCGCGCAGACAGAGAGGCGGCGTGGCGGCAGACGCGGCAATACGAGAGCACGCTCCGGCCCGTGAAGGCGGCAGGCCCAAACCACGGCTGGGGTATGGACTGAATTCGGACTAAAATCAGTCATACCCATACCCCGCCGGAGACCGCCGTGAAGTACTCCACCCAGGTCAAACCCATCAGCTACTTGAAAAGTCATGCCGCGGAGATCGTGAAAGAGCTCTCCGAGACGCGCGAGCCGATGCTGATCACGCAGAACGGCGAAGCCAAGCTCGTCGTCATGGACGTGCAGAGCTTCGAAGAGCAGGAGCAAACCATCGCCCTGCTGCAGCTTCTCGCCCATGGACGCCGCGAGATCGAAGAGGGTCGCGTGATTCCCGCCGCCGATGTCTTCGCGCGGATCGAAGCGCTGGACCGGGAAGACGCGGAATGAAGCGGAAGGTCGTCTTTCTGCAATCGGCGGCCGATGATCTGCACGAGATTCGCCGCTACGTCAGAAAGCACGTTTCACAGCCCGTCTGGCTGGATGCCTATGCGAAGATCAAGCAGGCCATCCTGCATCTCGAGTCGTTTCCGCAAGTGGGACATGCCCCGGCCGAACTGCCGGCCACCCATTTCCTCGAGATCATCGCGGCGAAAAACCGTGTCATCTACGAAGTCGTGGGCGACACGGTGTACATCCACATCATCTGCGACAGCCGCCAGGACTTCAACACCAGGCTGGCCCGTCGCCCGATCCGCACGCTCGGTGGGTCGGGGCGTGTCTGAAGCGCCCGGCGGCGCCGCCAGGCGCGCGGTCTAGAGCATCTGCCCCAGGAATGCCCGCGTGCGGGCGTGCTGCGGGGTGTTGAAGAAGGTGTCGGCCGGCGCCTCTTCGACGATCTTGCCCTGATCCATGAAGATCACGCGGTGGGCGACCTCGCGGGCAAAGCCCATCTCGTGCGTCACGACCAGCATGGTCATGTGCTCGTCGGCGAGTTGTCGCATGGTGCGCAGCACCTCGACGGTGAGCTCGGGGTCCAGCGCCGAGGTCGGCTCGTCGAACAGCATGATGTCCGGTTCCATGGCGAGCGCCCGGGCGATGGCCACGCGCTGCTTCTGCCCGCCCGACAGCCGGTTCGGGTAGTTGTCGCGCTTGTTGAGCAGCCCCACCTTGCGCAGCAGCTCTTCGGCCCGCGGCACGATCACGTCGCGCTTGATGCCCTTGACGGTCATGGGCGCTTCGATCACGTTCTGCAGCACCGTCATGTGCGGGAACAGATTGAACGACTGGAAGACCATGCCCATGCGGCGGCACAGGCGGCGCACCTCGGGCTCCGCCACGTAGCGGCTCGGCGCGCCCGGCACGGCCTCGGCGAGCAGGTCGCCCGCGATGTGCAGGCTGCCGCCGTCGATGATCTCGAGGTGGTTCAGGCAGCGCAGAAAGGTGCTCTTGCCCGAGCCCGACGGCCCGATCACGGCCACCACCTCGCCCCGGCCCAGCGTCAACGACACGTCGTCGAGGACGCGGTTTTCGCCGAACGCCTTCACGATGTGACGAGCCTCGATCATCACTTTGCGCGGCTCGCCGCGCGCGGGTTCATTGATCGTATTTGGCATAGCGTTTTTCCATGCGCTGGAAGAACCAGGTCAGCACCAGCGTCATGAGGAGATAGAAGGCGGCCGCCACCAGGAACGGCGTGGTCGAGAAATCGCGCTGCACCATGCCGCGCGCGGTGCGCAGGATGTCGTTGAGCGCCAGCACGTAGATGATGGACGTGTCCTTCACCAGGGTGATGGTCTCGTTGCTCATGGGCGGCAGCACCCGCTGCACCATCTGCGGCAGCACGACGCGGCGCAGGGTCTGCAGGTAGGTCATGCCCAGCACCTTGCTGCCCTCGTACTGCCCGCGGTCCACCGACTGAATGCCGGCGCGGAAGATCTCTGCGAAGTACGCGGCGTAGTTCAGCGCGAAGGCCACGATGGCCGCCGGGAAATCCGGCAGACGGATGCCGATCACCGGCACGAACGGCAAGGCGTAATAGATGAACAGCAGCTGCAGCATCAGCGGCGTGCCGCGCATCAGCCAGATGTAGCCATTGACGGCCTGGCTGGCCACGCGCCAGCGCGAGATCCGCACCAGCGCGAGCGCGAGGCCGAGCGGCACGGCCAGCACCAGCGTGATGAAAAAGAGCGTCAGCGTGACCTGAGCGCCCTGCGCCATCGGTCCCAGGAGGGAGAGTACGTAATCCATGGATCGGTGGGCCTCGGGCCGGAACGGGCGTTCCGGCGCCCGGGGCTGCGCTCAGGCGCGGCCCCGGGCGGGCGTCGTCTTTATTTGATGATGTCGGCGCCGAACCACTGGGTGGCGATCTTGGCCGAGGTGCCATCCTTCTTCATGGCGACCAGGGTGTCGTCGAGCTTCTTGAGCAGCTCGGTGTCTTCCTTGCGCAGGCCCACGCCGTAGTCTTCGGTGCCGAAGTTTTCGTCGAGCACGCGGTACTCGCCGGCGCGCTTGGCGGCCAGGTAACGGCCCACCACTTCGTCGACCACGACGGCGTCGAGGCGGCCGACCGAGAGGTCCATCAGGGCGGTCACGTTGTCGCCGAAGAGCTTGAGCTCCTTCAGGCTGCCGGCCACGGGCGCGTCTTTCTTGATGGCGTCGACGGCCGAGCTGCCGTCCTGGGCGCCGACCACGCGGCCCGACAGATCGGCCTTGGTCTTGATCGGCGAGGCGTTCGCCACCAGGATGATCTGGTGGTTTTCCATGTAGGGCGCGGTGAAGCCGATGTTCTTTTTACGCTCTTCGGTGATGGTCAGGCCGTTCCAGAGCATGTCGACGCGCTTGCCGTTGAGCTCGGCTTCCTTGGCGTTCCAGTCGATCGGCTTGAACTCCATGTCCAGGCCCATGCGCTTGCCCGCCTCGCGCGCCATGTCGATGTCGAAGCCGACGAGCTGGTTCTTCTCGTCGCGGAAACCCATCGGCGGGAAGTTGTCGTCCAGGCCCACCACGATCTTCTTGGCGGCCGCCGCGGCCGGCGCGGGCGCGTTGTCACCTTGACCGCAGGCCACGAGCAAGGCCGAAGCGGACACCATCAGAAGTGCAGTCAGTTTTTTCATGTTGCCAGTGCGCGTAGCACTCAGAGAGAGGGAAAGCGGATAGGCGCCTGCCACGGCGCCGGGCGTCAGGCACCGCGCGCGATGCGCACAGCGAGGCGCATCGGCCGACGCAGGGCGCGCCGAATCCGGGATTATATCGGCACTGGCAACCGATACGCTGGCAGCCCCCTGCCCGCGCGACGGGCGCGGGCGCAGCGGCGGGGCACGCCGCACGGCGGTCGGGCGAACCGCCGCGCGGCGCGACGCGGCACACCGCGCGGATCGCGGCCGCCGGGGCGTGCCCCCGCGGCAGGTCAGGGACGGCGCAGCGCCTCGACCTGGATCTTCAGCTCCACCTCGGGCTTGAAGCCCATGTCCAGGCCGAAGTTCATCCCGAAATCATTGCGTTTGAATTCGGTGGACACGTCCGCGCCGCACACTTCGCGCTTTTCCTGGAAGTGCTCCATGCACTTGAAGTCGTCGATGTCGAGCTTGACCTTGCGGGTCACGCCGCGTAGCGTCAGGTCGCCGGTCGCCTCTTCCGGCTTGTCGCCGTCGAACTTGGTAAACGTGCCCTTGAACGTGGCGGTGGGATATTTGGCTGCGTCGAAAATGTCGGGCGCGATCGCGTGCTTGTTCATCTCGTCGTGGCCGAAATCGACCGACTTGATGTCCACGATCACGTCGAGGGTGCCGGTCTTGGCGGCGCGATCCAGCACGATGACGCCGCTGCTCTTGTTGAACTTGCCGCGCCAGGTCGACAGTCCGCCCATGTGATCGGCCTCGAAGCTCGGGTACGTGTGCGACGGGTCGATGTCGTAGGTGACCGGCGCAGCGAAGGCGGGGGCGGCGGCCAGCGTCAAGGCGCCCAGGGCCGAACCGAACAGACAACGAACAGGCAGGGACAGCTTCATGGCAACTCCAGATCGTGAAGAGTGAGGGGCGGCATGCGTCGGCGTGGCCGATTCGGATTGGTCCGAGTCGACACGACAGACGCATACCCTACCTGATCAGTGACCCGACCCCGATTATTCAGTTCCACGTCAGACGCCGCTCGTCGCCTCTTTCGGTCGAAGTATCCGCCCCATATCAATCGTTTAGAAGCCACATCGATATTTCACTTTAAATGTGAAGCTTGAGGTGCTTCCCGCGTCTGCTTGGGCGAGCCCGGCCCGCAGGCTCGCCGTGACGCCCGCCGCTCACGGGCGCCGAGCCTTCCGCGGACCGATGCGCCCCATGCTGGTGCATTCCGGGCCGGATGCTGCGAGAATGCCGCCTTCGCCGCCTCGCGGCACCGCCTTGCCGCAACCCTCCGTGCAGCCCGCCACTTCGCCCTCTTCCTCCACCGCCTCGCGCGACCCCGGCACGATGTGGCCGCAACTGGTGCTGACCGGCATCACGATGATCTGGGGCGTCACGTTCCTCGTGGTGCAACAGGCGCTGCAATGGATCGGCCCCTACACGCTGGTCGGCGCGCGCTTTCTGCTCGCGGCGCTGATTCTGGCCGTGGTGCTGCGTGGCCGGCTGCGCGGCATCACCGCCGCGGAATGGCGCGCCGGCACGCTGATCGGCCTGGGGCTGTTCTTCGGTTACTCGCTTCAGACGGTCGGCCTGCAAACGATCGACAGCAGCAAATCGGCCTTCCTGACGGCGCTGTATGTGCCGCTGGTGCCGCTGCTGACGTGGGTGTTGCTGCGGCGCGCGCCCAGCCTGGCCGCCGGCGCCGGCATCGTGATGGCGTTCGCCGGCATGGTGATGCTGACCAACCCGGGCACGCTGGTCTTCACGCTCTCGCCCGGCGAGTTTTATACGGTGCTGGGCGCGGTGGCGATCGCGGCCGAGATCCTGCTGATCGGCCATTTCAGCCAACACTGCGATCCGCGGCGCGTGGCGTTCATCCAGCTGCTCGCCGTGGGCGTGGTGTCGCTGGCGACGGCGCTCGTGATGGGCGAGCGCTGGCCGGAATTCACCCCCGGCCTGATCGCCAGCGTGGCGGGCCTCGCCGCCGCGTCGGCGCTGATCCAGTTCTGCATGAACTGGGCGCAGCGCTACGTGAACGCGACCCGGGCCACGCTGATCTATGCCATGGAGCCGGTGTGGGCGGCCGCGGTCGGCGCCCTGGCGGGCGAGCGCCTTGGCCTGTGGGGGCTGGGCGGCGGCGCGATGATCGTCGCGGCCGTGCTGGTGAGCACGCTCGAGCGGCGTAAACCCACTACGAATCAGTAGCTTAGCCGCTCTTTTTAATGCCGTTTAATTAAAGTGGTTTCTTCGTCTTGGTGGTGGCTCGGGTGATGGCGTCGTTGCCCGCTTTCGTCGACTGCTCGCCGCCGGCCTGGCTGCCCAGCCACTGTTCGATCTGCCGGTCACGCGCCGCCAGCTGAGTCTGAAGCTGCAGCACCTGTGCCGCCAGGTCGTCGACGCGGGCCTGCGTCATGCCCTGCAGCGTCGAGGCCGACTCGCTGGCGCTGTGGGCCTGGCGCTCCATCTGCGTCGCGGCGCTCTGCGCGGCCGCGAGCTGGGCCTGCAGCGCGGTGCGCTCGGCCTGCCATTCAAGTTGTTGTTCGCGCGCCGCGGCGCGCGCGGCGCCCTGCGCCTGGGTCAGCGCATTCTCGCCGCGCTCGACCGCGGCCAGCGCCTCGGCGAGCTCCTTCCGGGTGGCCGAGTGCGCCGCCCGCGCGGTTTCGATTTCCTCTTGCGCCTTGCGCAGCGCCTGACGCTGGGCGTCCAGGTCGACCAGCCAGCGGCGTTCGTGCGCCGCGTGACGCTCCTGCTCGGCCGCCAAGGCCTGCGCATGGGAGACGGATTGCTCGTGCATCTGCTGGGCCAGCGCGGTGCGCTCGGCCTCGAGCGCCTGCTGACTCTGCGTGAGCGAGGCCCGCTCGATGCGCGCCTGCGTCAGGGCATCGCGCAGCTGGGACTGCGCCTCGGCCAGCCGCGCGTCGGCCGCCTGCGTGAGCGCCAGCGCATCGCGCGCACGGGCCTGCAGCTCTTCGGCCCGCGCCTGCAGCGTGAGCCGCTCCTGCAGCAGCTCGTGTTCGCGCTCATCCAGCGCCGAGCGCGCCTGCACCAGGGCCAGACGCTCCTCGGCCATGGTCTGCGCCCAGTGCGACTGCGCGGTTTCGAGCGCCATCGCCCACACCTGGGTCACCGCCTGCACTACCGGCTCCGGCGCATCGAACTGCTGCTGCTGGCCCGCCAGCCGCGCGCCGAGATTGCGAAACCAGGTCTTGAGCATCGGCCCGACCGTATTCGGCGAGCCGCGCCCCAGCTTCAGCCGCACGCGCTCGATCGTGGGCTGCTCGCCCTCCATCAACAGCGCATCGGCCGCCTGCCATACCTCTTGTTCCTGCACGCCTGAAGCCATCAATAAATCCTTGTCGTAGCGCGGCCACTCGAAACCGAAGCCTAACGGCATCGGGGCCGCGGTAAAGCGCCGAATTGCGGCATCAAGCGGGGCCTGGGGCACAGGCGCAACGCTCAAACGCCGTTTTGCTTGCCGGATAAAAATAAGCGCGGATAATTGAAGGTTATCCGAGCCTAATTCTTTAATACGTATTATTTGATATGTCTTACGTATTATTTACTACATTATGAGTAAAAACGACGTTTCCGTCGACGAAAATCCGCGTGGCGCGCCCGACGCGGATGCGGGTCACGGCCGGGCACTCGCCCCGCCCTGCCCCGAACGCGCCGCCTACGCCGCGCTGGCCCTGGCCACCCCGGGCGTGCGCGCGCTGCTGCGTGAAGGCGCGTCGGAGAACACGGCCTCCGCCTATCGCAGCGCGATTCAGTACTGGGCGGCGTGGCATCAGCTGCGCCTCGGCACCCCACTGACGTTGCCGGTCGCCACGGCCACGGTGCTCCGCTTCGTGGCCGATCATCTGGAGCACGCCGGCGCCGAGGGGCCGGTCCACGAATTGCCGGCGGAAATCGACGCCGCGCTCGTGGCGCAGCGCGTGAAGCGCCGCGCGGGCCCGCTGAGTCTGGCCACCGTGCGGCACCGCCTCGCCGTGCTGTCCGAGGCGCACGAGGCGCGCGCCCTGCCCAACCCCTGCCGCGACCGCGCCGTGCAGATCCTGATGACGCGCGCCCGCAACGCCTATGCGCGCCGCGGCGTCCAGCCGGCGCGCAAGGAAGCGCTCACGCGCGAGCCGCTCGAACGACTCCTCGCCACCTGCGACGACTCGCTGATCGGGCTGCGCGACCGCGCCCTGCTGCTGTTTGCCTGGGCCAGCGGCGGGCGGCGCCGCTCAGAAGTGGTGCGGGCCACGTTCGCCAACACCACGCGCACCAACGACGGCTGGCAATTTCATCTGGGCTACAGCAAGACCAACCAGGGCGGGCAGGCCCGCGCGGACGCGCTCAAGCCCGTGGTGGGCCGCGCCGCGCGCGCGCTCGACGCCTGGGTGGCCGCGGCCGGGATTTCAGAGGGGGCCGTGTTCAGGCGCGTGCTCAAGGGCGGACACGTGGGCGGTGCGCTATCGGCCGAGGCGGTGCGGCGCATCGTGCAGGCGCGCTGCGCGCAGGCCGGCCTGGAAGGCGACTATGCCGCGCACAGCCTGCGATCGGGCTTCGTGACCGAGGCGGGCCGCGCCGGCGTGCCGCTCGCGGATGTCATGGCCATGACCGGCCATGCCAGCGTGACCAGTGTGGTCGGCTATCACCGCGCCGGCGCCATGGCGGCCTCCCGGGCCGCCAGGCTGCTGGACGAGGACGACGAAGGCGCCTGAAGCGCCCCCGGGGACCAGGATCGTGGAGAACCGCTGATCGCCGGCGACGACCAAAAGCGATCCGCCGCACGGAGCGAGGCCGGCGGCGGATGACTCGGGCCACTCCAATCACGGCAGGGAGTGGATCGCGGCCCAGCCTGCCGCGCTCACTTCACGCTGGCGACCGCGTCCAGGATCACCTTGGCCACGTCATCCGGGCGCGACTGCTGCGGCACGTGGCTGGACGACACTTCAGTGACCTTGGCGCCGATCTTCTGCGCCATGCTGCGCTGGAGCGCGGGCAGAATCATCCGATCCTGGTTGGCCACGATGAACCACGAAGGCTTGGTCTTCCAGGCCGCCGTGCTCACCGGCTCGCCGAATGCCGAAGCCTTGATGGGGCCCTGGGTGGCGGCCATCACGCGGGCCTGCTCGGCGGGCACGTCCTGGGCGAAGTCGCGTGCCAGACCGGCCGGCGACAGGCTCAGCCAGCCGTGGCTGTCGGCCCCGATGCTGTCGTTACCGGGCGCGGCCGGCTGGCCCTTGGTCACGCTGGCCACCGACTGGCCCGCGTCCGGCGCGAAGGCCGCCACATACACCAGGCTCGCGACCTTGTCGTGCTTGCCGGCTTCGGTGATCACGGTGCCGCCCCACGAGTGGCCGACCAGCACCACCTTGCCGGGCTGATTGTCGATCGCGCGATTCGCGGCGGCGACATCGCCTGCCAGCGACTCGAGCGGGTTCTGCACCGCGGTCACCTGCACGCCCTTGGCCTGCAGGCGGGCCACGACCTTGGCCCAGTCCGAGCCGTCGGCGAACGCGCCGTGGACGATCACGACGCTGGGGCGCGCGCTGGCGCCCGACGACTGCGCGAAAGCGGGTTGGACCAGACCGCCCAACAGTCCGGCGGCAACGAAAGAGGCTGCGATAAGATGGCGTTTCATGAGTAATCTCCTTGGGAATATCGAGGTCAAGTCACGATGCGTGCTTGCTGGGCTCCAGTGTGTGGCGAGCCCCCCGCAGCCGGTATCGGATGATTGACCGATGCGTCCCGCACCGCCCGCCGCGCCTCCCTCCCCATGATCCCCGCCAGCACCCTCGCCCTCACCGACGCCATCCTTGCACTGGCCTTCGTCGGCGACCTGAGCATGGGCCGCGCCACCGATCATTCGCGCCGCACGGCGTGCCTGGCCGGCTGGCTCGCGCAGGCATCGGGAGGCGACGCCTCGGCGCAGAATCACGCCCGCGCGGTCGCGCTGCTGCGCTGGTCGGGCTGCACGGCCAACGCCAGCGGCTTCGCCGAGCTGCTGGGCGACGACATCGCCTCGCGCGAGGCCATGATGGCGCAGACCCTGCCTGCGCTCGACGCGCGCACCCAGTCGCTCATCGTGCCGCTGGCCGTCATCCATTGCGAGATTTCTGGCGACGTCGCGGTCAATCTGGGCATGCCGGCCACGGTCGTGGCGGGCCTGCGCCATGCCTTCGAACGCCATGACGGCACCGGCTCGCCGCAGGGTGTGGCCGGCGCCGCGATTCCGCACGCGGTCTATTGCGTCAATGCCGCCAGCGACCTCGAGATCCTCGCCCGCGCCCACGGCCTGGACCGCGCGCTGAGCTATCTGCGCTCCCAGGCCGACGCCAAATACCCTGCCGCGGTCGTGACGCTGGCGCTCGAGCATGGGCCGGGCTGGCTCGACGCGCTCGAGGCCGACCCGCCCGTCTGCACCGATTGGGACCTGGCGGGTCAGGCCGACGGTCCGCCGGCCGCGCTCACCCTGCTCGCGGATGTGACCGAACTCAAGCTGCCCTGGCTGGCCGGCTATTCGCGCCGCGTCGCGGCCCTGGCCGTGGGCTGCGCCGAGCGGCTGGGCCTGGAGCCCGCGGTGCAGGCGCAGCTGCAGGCGGCCGCGCTGGTGCACGGGATCGGGCGCGCCGCCACGCCCAACCATCTCTGGAACACGCCGGGCAAGCTCACCGCCGACCAATGGGAACAGGTGCGGCTGATGCCTTACTGGACCGCACGCGCGGCCCGTCAGATCCAGGGCCTGGCCGACGCGGCCGAGCTCGCCTCGCACGCGTACGAGCGGCTCGATGGCAGCGGCTACTTTCGTGGCAGCCCGGCCGCGGCGCTCGGGCCGGCGCAACGGGTGCTGTCGACCTGCGTGGCGCTGCAAGCACTGGTGGAAGCGCGGCCATGGCGCCCGGCCCACACCCCGCACGCCGCCGCCGCGATCCTGCGCGAGGCCGCGGCAGCCGGGCAGCACGATGCCGAGGTGGTCGAAGCCGCCCTTGCCACGCACAGTGGCGAACCGCCTCCGGCCCGACGGCTCGCGCACACGCTCTCGCAACGCGAGCTCGATGTGCTGCGCGAGATCAGCCTGGGCGCGAGCAACAAGGAAGCCGCCCGCACGCTCGACATCAGTCCGAGCACGGTGCGCACGCACGTCGAGAGCATCTTCCGCAAACTCGAGTGCACGACCCGCGCCGCCGCCACGCTCAAGGCCCTGACCGCCGGCCTGCTGTAGGCCCGGATTCGCGTTCGCGCCGGACCCCGTTTTTCGGCGCCACCCGCACGCAAGCCTTCACAAAATGGTTGCGCACGCAATCATTTCCCACTATCCGGGATAGACGCCCAAAAAACACCTCGCTGTTTACCCGGCTGTCAGTTTCCGCGTGCAACATAAACACAAGTATTAGGGACCGACACCATCTGCCGATTTCGATGATCGGCACGACCCCATACGCTTCACGTCAAGCCTGAAGCCGCGCCGCGAGCGCGCGCTTCGTCTCCGCCATTTTCATTACTCAGCACGATCCCTGTCATGTCCACAATGCTACGGCGACTGTTCCAGACGTCCTGTCTGATGCTCGCGTTCGCGGGGACCGCCCCGACCCAGGCCGCGCAGACCTCCCCAGCGGCGGCCACGCGCCACGCGCCCACCACGGGCGAATATCTCTCCATCGCCTCCGACTGCGTCGCGTGCCATACGGTGCCGGGCGGCAAGCCCTATGCGGGTAGCTATGCGATCGAATCGCCGATGGGCAAGATCTGGTCCACCAACATCACGCCCTCGCGCGAGTTCGGCATCGGCGACTACTCGCTCGCCGAGTTCAGCCGTGCCGTGCGCGAAGGGGTGGCCCGCGATGGCCATCACCTCTATCCCGCCATGCCGTACACGGCCTACGCCACGATGACGGACGCCGACGTCGAGGCGCTCTACACCTTCTTCATGAAGGAAGTGCAGCCCGTCGACACGCCCACGCCCAAGACGGCCCTGCCGTTTCCGTTCAGCGTGCGCGATTCCATGATCGTGTGGAACGCGATCAATCGCCCCTCCGGCCCGTTCAAGGCCGATCCCGCCAAGTCGGCCGAGATCAATCGCGGCGACTATCTCGTGAATACGCTGGCGCACTGCGCCGCCTGCCACACGCCGCGCGACTTCCTGTTGGCCGAGGATGGCGGCAAGGCCCTGTCGGGCGGCCCGCTCGGCGCCTGGTACGCGCCCAACATCACCTCCGATCCGGTGTCCGGCATCGGCGGCTGGAGCGATGCCGAGCTGTATGCCTACCTGCGCACTGGTCACGTGGCGGGCAAGGCCCAGGCCGCGGGCCCCATGGCGGAGGCCATCGAGCACAGCCTGCAGCATCTCACCGAGCCCGATCTGCATGCCATCGTGGCCTACCTGAAGCAGACCCGCCCGATCGCCGGCGGCGAGACGCGGCCGCGCTACGCTTTCGGCGGCCCCGACGACAGCGAAGCCCGGGAGCGCGGCAAGCACGTGCGCGACATGGATCCGGGCTGGCGCGTGTATTCCGCCACCTGCGCGACCTGCCACGGCGCGCGCGGTGAAGGCACGGCCTCGTATCCCTCGCTGTTCCATAACACCGCCACCGGCGCGCCGGATGCGTCGAACCTGATCGCCACCATCCTGTATGGCGTGCACCGCAAGATCGACGGCCACGAAGACATCTCGATGCCCGGCTTCGGCCCGCAGGCCTCGTACACCGAGCGCCTGTCGGATCAGCAGATCGCCGACGTGAGCAACTACGTGCTCGCCCACTACGGCCAGGCCGGCAACCGCATTACGCCGCAGGACGTCGAGCTGGCGCGCAACGGCGGCCCCGAGCCCGCCCTCATCCGTTTCACGCGCATCGCGCTGCCGGTGGGTGGCGTGGTGGCCGTGCTGCTGCTGATCGCGATTGTGTACCTGGTGGCACGCCGCCGTGCAAAGAAGGCCTGACCATGAAGACCCCGAATCCCGTTTCTCCATTCCCCGCGCCGGCGCTCGATAACCCGGCCCGCCGCACGCTGGTCAAGGGCGCGCTGGCCTGGACCGTGCTCGGCGCGGCGCTCGCGCCGCTGCCGATCCGCCGCGCACTCGCCGCCGTGCAGGATGGCGCCGCGGCCCCGGCCGCCCTGTCGCCCGCGCTGCAGGCCTTCCAGCGCGCCTCGGTGTTCCTGACCGGCAAGGAAGTCAGCGCCGTCATGGCGGCGCGCTGCCACGCGGCGCTCGCCAAGCGCATGCCGAACATCGATGCCGTGGCGAGCAACGTGAACGCGCTGATCGAGCAGAAGCAGCTCAAGCACATGGACGACTATCTGGCGCTGACGGACGTCGATCCCAAGCTCGATCACGACGCCAAGGAGATCGTGCGCGCCCTGTATCTGGGCGTGGTCGGCGACGACGCCGATGCGGAATTGTTCGCCTACGAAGAGGCGTTGATGTACGACCCCACGCGTGACGTGCTGGTCGTGCCGACCTACGGCCGTGGCTTCAACACCTGGGGTCCCAAGCCCGCCGACAGCACCATGAAGGTTGAAAAATAATGGAATACGACAGCGACGTAGTGATCATCGGTTCCGGCGTGATGGGCGCGCTGGTCGCCTCGAGGCTGGCCCGCGCCGGCAAATCCGTCACGATTCTGGAAGCGGGCCCGCGCGTCACGCGCCCCGAGATCGTCGAGCGCTTCCGCAATGCGCCGGTCAAGCTCTCGCTCACCAACATCAAGCTGCAGGGCGCCGGATCGCCGTTCCCCAATCCGCCGCACATCCCGTCGACCTACGGCGACTATCTGCAGCAGGTGGGCCCGGTGAAGTACCCCACCAAATATCTGCGCGTGGTCGGCGGCACCACCTGGCACTTCGGCTCGGCGCTCTGGCGCATGATTCCCAACGACTTCAAGACGCAGAGTCTGTATGGCCGTGGCCGCGACTGGCCCATGACGTACGAAGAGCTCGAGCCCTGGTACAACGAGGCCGAAGCCGAACTCGGCGTGTCGGGCATGGACGGCCAGGACGAAAGCGGCCAGGGCCTGCCGCATCAGTTTCCGCCGCGCTCCAAGCCCTTCCCGATGCCGGGTCTCGAAGTGCCGTATTTCATGCGGCGCCTGGCCGAGCAGCTGTCGGTGGGCGGCTACAACCCGATCTACGAACCGAACGGCCGCGCCACCCGCGAGTACAAAGACCGGCCGCTGTGCTCGGGCAACAACAACTGCAATCCGGTCTGTCCCAGCGGCGCCAAGTACGATGGCACGCGCCACGTCGACGATGCCGAGCGCCATGGCGCCCGCGTGCTCGACAACTCGGTGGTCTATCGCATCGAAGCCGATGACCAGGGCAAGATCGTGGCCGTGCACTACAAGAAGCCCGACGGCAGTACGCATCGCATGACCGGGCGCTACTTCGTGCTCGCCGCCTACGGCATCGAGAGCCCCAAGCTGCTGCTGATCTCGGCCACCGAGAAGTATCCGAACGGTATCGCCAACAGCTCCGACCAGGTCGGGCGCAACCTGATGGGCCACACCGGCATCGCGATGAACGTCATGGCCAGCGAAGACATGTGGCCGGGCCAGGGGCCCACCGAACTGCTGGTCTACATGAACTGGCGCGACGGCGCGTTCCGCAAGGACATCCCCAGCTACAAGACCAAGCTGCGCAACACCGTGCCGACCTCGTCGATCGCCAACGACCTGATGAACAAGGGCGTGTTCGGCTCGAAGCTCGACGCCGAGATCCGCCGCATCTCGGCGCGTTCGCTCAACTTCGCCGTGGACTTCGAGACCGAGCCCTTGCCGCAGAACCGCGTGACGCCGAGCAAGACCAAGGTCGACGCGCTGGGCATTCCGCTGCCGGACATCTATTACAGCGTGAACGACTACTGGAACGCCGGCCGCGACTTCGCCGTCAAGGACCTCAAGCGCATGGCACAGCTCATCAATGCCGACATCCTCAAGATGGACACGAGCCATCAGGATCGCCAGCACATCATGGGCACGACCATCATGGGCGCCGACCGGCGCGACTCCGTGGTGGACCGCGATGGCCGCTCGCACGACCATCCCAACCTGTTCATGGTCGGCACCAACGTCATGCCCGCCATGGGCTGCGTCAATCCCACGCTCACCGGCGCCGCCGTCTCGCTGCGCACCGCCGACGTGATGCTCCGGGAGGTGTGACGCCGGGGCGGCGTGCCAGCGTTGGCGATCTGATCGCCGGATATGGACGCCGCCGGTCCCGCGATGGCACTATCGTGCGGCGGCGCCCCTTCGCCGCCGCCCACCCTGCCTTCGCATGCCGCGTCCGTTTCTCTCCGCTCTCACGCGTTCCCGCCGGGCCCGTATCGGCCTGACCACCCTGTTCGCCCTCGCGCTGAGCGCCTGCTCGGCGCCGCGCGCGCCGCAGCCCGCCGAAAAGCCGCCGTCGTTTGCCGAGTATCAGCGCGCCACGCAGGCGCGGTTGCTCGAACGGCGCGCCTTCCAGACCGCCACGCCCGAGCAGGAAGTGGCCTGGAACAGCCCGCAGGAGTGGCGTCCGGAGGGTGCGGTGGGGAGCGACGGCGTCGAGCCGCATGGCGCCGGCTTGGGCGCCCGCGCGGCAAAAGGCATCCTGTTGATCCACGGCCTGGGCGATTCGCCGTGGTCCTTCACCGACGTGGCCCGCACGCTGGCGCAACAGGGCTTTCTGGTGCGCACCGTGCTATTGCCCGGCCACGGCACCCGCCCCGAAGATCTGCTAGACACGACGGCCGAACAGTGGCGCGCGGTCGTCCGTGCGCAGGCGATCGCGCTGCAGCGCGACGTGGACACGGTCTATCTGGGCGGCTTTTCCACCGGCGCCAACCTGGCGCTCGAGTATGCGTACGAGCACCCCGAGATCGCCGGCCTGGTGCTGTTCTCGCCCGGCTTCAAGTCGTCCAGCACGCTCGACTGGCTCGCCCCCTGGGTCACCTGGATCCGGCCATGGCTGCTTGCACCCGATGGCCACCGGCCCATGCAGAACGGCGTGCGCTATCTCACCGCGCCCACCAACGCCTTCGGCCAGTTCTACCTCACCAGCCGGACGGCGCGCCGTCTGATCCACGACCGGCCCTACGAGCGGCCCGTGTTCATGGTGCTGGCGCAGCACGACTCGGTGCTCGACACGCCCTATCTGCTCGATGTGTTTCAGCGCCGCTTCGTGCACGCGGCGAGCCGGCTGGTCTGGTACGGCGATCTGCCCGGCGCGCCGGCCGACGCCGGCCGCGTGCTGGTGCGGCCGGACCGGTTGCCCGCGCAACGAATCAGCCAGTTCTCGCACATGGGCATGCTGTTCGCGCCGGGCAATCCGCTCTACGGCGCGGCGGGCAGCCTGCGGATCTGCTGGAACGGCCAGGAGCCGGCGCAGACCGAAGCCTGCCTGCGGGGCGAGCCGGTCTGGTATTCGGATTGGGGCTACCGCGAGGCCGGCAAGGTACACGCCCGGCTGACGTACAACCCCTACTTCGACTGGCAGACCTCGGTCATGGCCGAGGTGTTGAAGGCGGCCGCCGCCGAGCCGGGCGCGGTCGCGCGCCGCTAGCGCCGGCCGCGGTACGATGGCGGCCGCATTCCGCCCGTTTTTTGTCGTACCCCGCCGTGACGCCACACACCCACACCCCCTCCCCGACCGACGCCGACACCCGGCGTGCCACGCTCATCGGCCTGTGCGCGGTGCTGTGCTGGAGCGCCATGGTCGGCCTCATGCGCAGCGTCACCGAGGCCCTCGGACCCGCGGGCGGCGGCGCGCTGCTGTTCACCACCAGCGCGCTGCTCGTGACGCTCGCACGCGGATGGCCGCGGCTGCGCGATTTTCATCCGGTGTACCTGCTAGGCGGCGGCGCGCTCTTCGTGGCCTACGAGGCCTGCCTCGCCCTGTCTATCGGCTATGCCCATACGCGCGCCCAGTCGCTCGAACTCGGGATGATCAATTATCTGTGGCCGTGCCTCACGCTGGTGCTGGCGGTGCTGTGCGGTCAGGCACGCGCCAGCGCGTGGATCTGGCCCGGCGCGCTGCTCTCGCTGGCCGGCATCGTCTGGGTGCTCAACGGCGACGGCTCCGCCTCGATCACGCGGTTTGTCGCCAACCTGCAGGACAACCCGGTGGCCTACACGCTGGCCTTCATCGCGGCCGGCCTGTGGGCCTGCTATTCGGTGCTCACCCGCCGCTACGGCCGCGGCCAGAATGGCGTTCCCGTGTTCCTCTGGGGCGCAGCCCTCGTGCTCTGGATCAAGTACGGCCTGAGCGCCGAGCCCGCGCTGCACATGACCCCCGGCGCGCTCGCGGAGGTCGCGCTGCTGAGTCTGCTCACGGCCACGGGCTACAGCTGCTGGAACCACGGCGTGCAGCACGGCAACATCGCCGTGATGGCCGCGGGCTCGTACTTCACGCCCGTGCTGTCGGTGCTGTTGGCGAGCCTCTGGTTGCGCACGCAACCCACGCTGGGCTTCTGGCAGGGCGTCATCATGGTCACCGTGGGCTCGCTCATCTGCTGGCGTGCCACCCGCCGCTGACCGCGCCCGACCTCAGAAGCAGCGCGGCGGCGGCACGCCCCCGCGCTTCGCCGGAAAGACATGCGCGCACAGGTGGTCGACCAGGGCCCGCACCTTGGGCGACGGGTGCTTGCTGGCCGGCCACAACACATAGAACACGCCGGTCCAGCTGACCTCGTCCGGCAACACCGCGCGCAGCTTGTCCTCGGCCAGCAGGTGCGCCACCGAAAAGTCCGGCAGGAACGCGATGCCGAGCCCCCGCTGCGCGAAGCACACGCGCGTCTCGAGATTGTTGGCGATCATCGTGGTCGGCAGGGCCAGCTCCAGGCCGGCCGCGGCGCCGACCGTCGGCCACGGCTCGAGCTTGCCGCTCGTGGAGTAGCGAAACTGCAGGCAACTATGACCGGCCAGCTCGGCGGCCGTGCGCGGCGTGCCGCGCCGGGCCAGATAGTCGGGAGAGGCCACCAGCACGGAGCGATACTCGCCCAGCTTGCGCGCCGATAGCCGCGAATCGCTGGGATGACCCGCGCGCACCACGGCATCGAAGCCCTCGTCGATGACGTCGACGATGCGGTCGGTGAAGTCGAGGTCGAGTTCGATGTCGGGATAGGCCCGCATGAAGTCGCCCAGCACCGGCAGCACCAGCGAACTGACCAGCGGCAGGCTCACCCGCAGGCGGCCGCGCGGCGCCGCCGCGCGCTGCGACAGCTCGTGTTCGGCGGCCTCGATCTCCGCCAGAATGCGGCGGCTGCGCTCCAGAAACAGCGTGCCTTCGGCGGTGAGGCTGACGCTGCGCGTGCTGCGATGAAACAGCCGCACGCCGAGCTTTTCTTCGAGCCGGGCCACGCTCTTGCCGACCGCCGAGGCCGACACGCCCAGTGCCCGCCCGGCGGCCACGAAGCTGCGCGCCTCGGCCACCTGAACGAACACCATGAAGCCGTTCAGGCTGTCGATGATGCGCCTCCATTACGGACACCAGTGTCCGTACAACGAGGAACTGTACCCTACTTTTTCTTTAATCCGTGGCTCTCTATCGTGACGGTCCTGATACACCGAACGAGGCTGCACCATGCACCATCCCCCGCATTTCCCGCGCGCCATCGCGTCCGACCTCCCCGCGCGCGAGGTCCGCCCATGAGCGCCGCGCCCGCCAATCGCCTGCCGTGGGGCGCCCTGCTCGCCATGGCCATGGGCGCCTTCGTCACCATCCTGACCGAGGCGCTGCCGGCCGGCCTGCTGCCGCAGATGGCGGCGGGCCTGGGTGTTTCCGAGGCCATGGCCGGACAGACGGTCACGATCTACGCCGTCGGATCGCTCGCCACCGCCATTCCGCTTACCGCAATGACGCAAGGCCTGCGCCGTCGTGGGCTGCTGCTGGCCGCGCTGGCCGGCTTCGCGATCGCCAACGGCATCACGACGGTGTCGCCCTGGTACGGACTCACCATGGTGGCGCGCTTCGTCGCGGGCGTGGCCGCCGGCTTGCTGTGGGCGCTGCTGGCAGGCTACGCGGCGCGCCTGGTCGCGCCTCACCTCAAGGGCCGCGCGATCGCGGTGGCCATGGTCGGCACGCCGCTCGCGCTCTCGCTCGGCGTGCCGGCCGGCGCGTGGCTGGGCACCCTGATCGGCTGGCGCGGCTGCTTCGCCATCATGAGCATCGTGGCCCTTGCCTTGATCGTCTGGGTGCGGCTCAGCGTGCCCGACTTCCCGGGGCAGACGCGGGGCGCGCGCGCCTCGCTGCGGGACGTGCTGCGCCTGCCGGCCGTGCGGCCCGTGCTGTCCGTGGTCCTCGCCTACGTGCTCGCCCACAACATCCTCTACACCTACATCGCGCCCTTCCTGGCCGACGCGGGCCTGCCGGGCCATACCGACCGGATCCTGCTGGTGTTCGGGCTCGCCTCGCTGCTGAGCATCTGGATCGTGGGCACGTGGATCGACGGCCGCCTGCGCATGCTCACGCTGGCCAGCACCCTGCTGTTCGCGGCCGCCACCCTCGCGCTGGGCGTGGCCGGGCGTGACCCAACGGTGATCTATGTCTCGGTGGCGCTGTGGGGACTGGCGTTCGGTGGGGTCGCGACCCTGCTGCAGACGGCGCTGGCGCTCGCGGCGGGCGAGCACGCCGACGTGGCGCAGTCGATGCTCGTGACCTCGTGGAACAGCGCCATCGCAGGCGGCGGCCTGGTGGGCGGCCTGCTGCTGAACCAATGGGGCGTGGCCGCGTTCCCGCCAGTGCTGCTGGTGTTGCTGGCCGCCGCGTTGGCCGCCATCGTGTTCGGCTGGCCGCGCGACCGCGCCACCGCCGCGGTCTGCGTCAACGCGCTGCATTGAGGCCGCGCCGTCGCACGGGCGGTCCGGCAGCGGGTCGCCGGTCCGGGCCCGGGGGGCCGGGGGGCCGGACAGCGGGGCCGTCACCGTCCCTCTGATATATTCTGCCGCCCGGCTGAACGCCGCCTGACTACGCTTGAGGCTCCATGTCCCGCAAGAACCTGCTCGTCTCGCTCGCCACGCTGTGCCTGTTCACCGTGCTCACCGCGCTCCTGTGGCGTCAGCACTTCGCATCGATGCCGCCGCTCTTGCGCGACTTCATGGGCGGCGAGCAGGATCCCAGCATCCATGTGATGGGCGACTCACCGCAGAAAGATGCCATCGCCATCCGGCAGATGGCGGCCGCGGCCGAGCGCGGCGATCCGGGCGCGCAGTTTCTGCATGCCCTCACGCTCGAGCCCGTGGACATGAAGGAAGCGCTGCGCTGGCACCGGGCTGCGGCGGACCAGGGGCACGAGATGGCCTTCGCCCGCCTGAAGGAAATCGAGGCGCTCGAAGCGAGCCGGGCGCAGGATGCGCAGGCGCCGGGCGGGCAGCCGGCCGGATCGTGATCCGCCCGGCCGCGCGCCGGCTCAGCGCACCGGGCCCGGCTTGGCGCCGACGTCCTTGCGCACCTTCGCCACGTCCGAGGCCTTGACCGGCGCCGCCTGGTTGCCCCAGCTGCTGCGCACGAAGGTGACCACCTCGGCCACCTCGGCATCGTTCAGGCGCCAGTCGAAACCGGGCATGCCGTAAGCCGTCGGTGCAGCCTGGGTGGCCGGCATCTGGCCGCCCTTGAGCACGATGTGAATGAGCGACGTGGGATCGCTGGAGTTCACGGTGGAGCTCAGCGCCAGCTGAGGGAAGGTCTCGGCGTAGCCCTTGCCCGTGCTGCGATGGCAGGCGGCGCAGTTGTTGAGGAATTGCATGGCGCCATTGCTGGTGTCGCCACCGGTGCGCAGCGCCTGCGCAGCCTTGTCGTCGTAGCTCGGCTTGCGGGTGTCCTTCGCGTCGACGGGCTTCAGGCTCTTGAGGTAGGCCGCCATCGCGTTGAGGTCTTCATCGCTCAGGTGCTGGGTGCTGTCGGCAACGACCTGCGCCATGCCGCCGAACGCAGCGGAGTGCGCGTTGCGACCGGTCTTGAGGAAGGCCACGATGTCTTGCTGCGACCAGCTGCCCAGGCCGTCCTTCGCGTCGCCGCGCAGGTTCTTGGCCAGCCAGCCTTCGATCACGCCACCCGACAGGAAGGCGGTGCCGTCGGCGTCGGTGAGGGCTTTTTCCTGGAGGCCCACGCCGCGCGGCGTGTGGCAGGCGCCGCAATGGCCCAGGCCTTCGATGAGGTACTTGCCCCGCAGCATCACCGCCTGGTCGCCGGCCGGGGCCGACGCGGGCACCGGATCCGCCGGCGTGCTGCTCTCGGCGACGTCCGGCGCGTAGACCCAGCGCCACATCGCCAGCGGCCACCGCATCGAGAGCGGCCAGACGATGTCGGTGTCGCGGTTTTCCTGGCGCACCGGCGCCACGCCCTGCATGAAGTACGCGTACAGTGCCTTCACGTCGTCGGGCGAGACCTTGGCGTACGAGGTGTACGGCATGGCCGGATACAGGGTGTGCCCGTCCTTCGCGACGCCGTGGCGCACGGCACGGTCGAAGTCCTCGAGCGTGTAGTTGCCGATGCCGGTGTCCTTGTCCGGCGTGATGTTGGTGGAATAGATCATGCCCAGCGGCGAATCCAGGCCCAGGCCGCCGGCGTAGGGCTTGCCGCCCTTCACCGTATGGCAGGCCACGCAGTCGCCGGCACGAGACAGGTATTCGCCGCGCTTGATGAGCGCCGCGTCGGCGCCGTCGGCGGCCCAGGCGGGCGCGCTCGCGGCCACGCAGGCCAGCGCGATGAGGGTATGTTTGATCATGTTGCGCATCCTCATCAGGCCTGGACCAGCGGGCCGGGGTTCTTCAGGTACTGCTCGCGGATGGCCTTGGCCGACCAGTACGCCAGCGCACCGACCAGGCCGGTGGGGTTGTAGCCCATGTTCTGCGGGAACACGCATGCGCCCATCACGAACACGTTGGACACGTCCCAGCTCTGCAGATACTTGTTGACCACGCTCTCGCGCGGGTTGGTGCCCATGATCGCGCCGCCGGTGTTGTGGGTGCTCTGATACAGCCGGGTGTCGTAATGCGCGCCCTTCTTGCGGGTGGCCACATACACCTTCTCGTGCTTGATGGCCTTGCCCACTTCCTCCATGCGCTTGCCCATGTAGTCCAGCATGTCGAACTCGTTGTCATGCCAGTCGAAGGTCATGCGCAGCAGCGGCTGGCCGTAGGCGTCCTTGTAGGTCGGGTCCAGCGACAGGTAGGCGTCGCGGTACGACATCACCGAGCCCGAGATGCCGATGGTCATGTAGCGCTGATAGGTGTCCTGCACGTTGGCTTTCCAGGCCGAGCCCCAGCTGGGCGTGCCCGGCGTGGTGGGGGTCTGCTTGATGGGCCGCCCGCCGTAGCGCACGTGCCGGATGCTGGCGCCGCCCAGAAAACCCAGCGGACCGTGGTCGAACTGGTCGCCGTTGAGGTCGTCCATCGAGACGCCGCCCGCGCCCGTGCCCACGAAGGGGTTGAGTTGCGTGCCCTTGGGCAGCAGCACGTTGACCGCGCCGTTCATCTGATAGGCGTAGTTTTTGCCGACGGTGCCCTCGCCCGTCTGCGGGTCGTAGGGCTTGCCGATGCCCGAGAGCAGCAGCAGGCGCACGTTATGCATCTGGTACGCGGTGAGGATCACGAGGTCGGCCGGCTGGTCGATCTCCTGACCCTTCTCGTCGATGTAGGTCACGCCCACGGCCTTTTTGCCGGTGGAATCGAGATTGACCTTGATGACGTGCGAGCGCGTGCGCAGTTCGAAGTTCGGTTTCTTGAGCAGCACCGGCAGGATGGTGGTCTGCGGCGAAGCCTTCGAATACATGTAGCAGCCGTAGTTCTCGCAGAAGCCGCAAAAATTACAGGGGCCCAGGCGCACGCCGTAGGGGTTGGTGTACGGACCCGAGGCGTTCGAGGCGGGCGCCGGATACGGATTGAAGCCCACCTCGCGCGCGGCCTTTTCGAACAGCTGCGCGCCCAGCGTGTTGGCCAGCGGCGCAAGCGGATACTCCTTGCTGCGCGCGCCCTCGTGCGGGTTGCCGCCCTCGACGATCTTGCCGTTGAGGTTGCCCGCCTTGCCCGAGGTGCCGCATACGTATTCGAAATGCGTGAAGTGCGGCTCGAGTTCGTCGTACGTGACGCCGAAATCCTGGATGGTCATGCCCTCGGGGATGAACTTCTTGCCGTAGCGCGTTTCGTAGCGCGTGCGCAGCTCGAGCTCTTCGGGCAGCGCACGGTAGTGCATGCCGTTCCAGTGGAAGCCCGCGCCGCCCACGCCATTGCCCAGCAGGAAAGAACCATGCTGCCGATACGGTACGGCGACATCGTTGACGCCGTGCCGTATCGTCACGGTCTCTTTGGAGAGATCCTGGTAGAGCTTGCCGCGCACCGAATAGGCCAGCTCGTCGAGCACCTTCGGGTATTCGGCATCGGTGGGCGTGTCCTGCATGCCGCCGCGCTCGAGCGCCAGCACGTGCATGCCCGCATCCGTGAGCTCCTGGCCCAGGATCGCGCCGGTCCAGCCGAACCCGACCAGCACCACATCGACTTTTTCTTTTTTGATTGCCATGATTCAGCCCTTTTCGCCGGAGATGGACACGGGGCCGTACGGATACTTGGCGTTGGGCTGGTCGGTCCAGTCCATGAAATCGCCGCGCGCGCCCGGAAAGCCCACGAGTTTCCAGCCCACCATGTGCTTGTTGCCGCCGTACATCGGGTCGGCGAAAAAGCCCTCTTTGGTGTTGCCCAGCAGCGTGCTGAAGAACGTGGTGGCGGGCACCTTCTCGAGCTTGATCTTGTTGCCCTGCAGGTCATGCAGGATCTGCTCCTGCACCGCGCGATCGAGTTCGGCAAAGACCTTGCCGTGCTTGTCGCGGCTCCAGGCGTTCAGGCTGGCGATGCCATTGCGGTAGATGTCGCGCGGGCTCTGGTCGAGCTGGTAGCCCATCTCGGGCCGCTGCTCGGTGTTGAACGGGCCCTGCATGTACCAGAGCTTGCCATGACCGTACGGCTCTTCCATCTGGCGGTCGATGAACTCCGGCACGCCGGCCGCGACGGCGCCGGGGCCGAGGTCGTCGGCGGGAATCAGATGATCGACAGCGGCGCCGATGAAAGCCCACTCCTCGGCATTGAAGTACGTGGGCTGATAGGGCTTGGCTTGTGCCGGGCGCGAACCCGTGTCGCTGCTACAGGCCGTTTGCGAGACCACCATGCCGCCCGCGAGGGTGGTGGCGGGCACGAGCGCCACCGCCTGCTGCAGAAAGCGCCTGCGCGGCCGCGTGTCTTGTGTCATGAGACTCCTCCGTGAGTATTCCTGGTTGTCACCGTCCGCATGGGACGCGCAATGCCGGAAACACGAACCGCCGAGCCGGTGACAACGAATGCGGCCTGCCGCCGCGCGGCCTCGCCGCGCCGCCTGCAGGCAGCCGCCTCCCTGAATGGAAGGCCGCTGCGATTATGCGCGCCGGAAACTGACGGAGTCCTTTATGCCATGTCGGCCCGATCGTTGCGCGCGCATCGAACCGCGCGTCGGACCGCGCAACGACGACCGCGCGCGCGTGCGCGCATCCGCGGCCACCAATGACTCGGGGCCGGCATGGCCGGCCCCGACGGATGCTGCGTTGCACGCCCTTGCGGGCGGCCTGTCATTCTTCCATGGTATCCAGGTTGTGGTACTTGCGGCCCAGCTCGACATTGGCGCGGTAAAAGCCCGCCTTGCTGCCGCAGTCGTAGCGTTCGCCTTCGTACTGATAACCGAACACGGAACGGTCGCGCATCATGGCCGCGATGGCGTCGGTGAGCTGGATCTCTCCCCCCACGCCGGCCTGCGTACGGCGCAGATACTTGAAGATCTGCGGCTCGAGCACATAACGGCCCACCACGCCCAGACGCGACGGTGCCTCGCTCGGCTTGGGCTTCTCGACGATGCCGCTCACGTCCATCAGGCGCTCGTCACGCATCCGGCCGGACACGATGCCGTAGCGGTCGGTGTGTTCCGGACGTACCGGCTGCACCGCCAGCACGCTGCCACCATGGCGGCGCGCCACTTCCACCATCTGCGCCGTGACCGGCGTGTCGGCATCGATCAGGTCGTCCGCCAGCAGCACGGCGAACGGCTCGTTGCCGACGATGGACTCGGCGCACAGCACGGCGTGGCCCAGGCCCAGCGGCGCGGACTGCCGCGTGTAGATGCAGTTCACATGATCGGGCAGCACATTGCGCACCGCTTCGAGCAACTCCGTTTTGTTTTTGGACTCGAGCGTGAGTTCGAGTTCGGGCACCCGGTCGAAGTGATCTTCGATGGCGCGCTTGTTGCGCCCCGTGACGAAGATGATTTCCGTGATGCCAGCCGCGACTGCCTCCTCGACCGCGTACTGGATCAGCGGCTTGTCGACGACAGGCAGCATCTCTTTCGGCATGGCTTTGGTGGCAGGCAGGAACCGCGTGCCCAACCCGGCTACCGGAAACACGGCCTTGCGCACCGGCGGCAGGGCCAAGGACGAGTTTGCGGCCGTAGCCGCGTTGGAACGATCCGTGGACATCGAAAACTCCTGAAGCGTTCATGGGAACGCCACGGCGACGAACGCGACGACTCGTGGCGATCGGCAGCGAATCCCGATGCGGGGCGCCGATGCGGCGGTATAGCAACTTCCGTGCCCGGGCATGGCGATTGCTCCAGGGGCGTGGTCGGCGACCGCGCGTCGCCCCCACTTTCGCCCTTTTCCTGGAGACAGCCTCATGACCCGTTCCTACTCGCGTTTCGCAAATCTGCGCACGCTGGCGCTCGGCGTGGCGGTCAGTTCGGCACTGACCCTGGCCCCGCAGGCCCATGCCCAATCGCAGAGCCAGCCCGCCTCGACCGGCGCCAGCGCCGCGCATGACAAGGCGGTCGGGCAACTGGCGGGCGCCGACAAGGACTTCCTGGAAAACGCCGCCCAGTCGGGCCATTTCGAACTCGAGGGCAGCAAGCTTGCGCTGACCAAGTCGTCCAATGCCGATGTGAAGGCGTTTGCCCAGAAGATGGTGGATGACCACGGCAAGGTCGGGGCCGAGCTCGCGGCGCTCGCGAGCAAGAAGGGTTACGAGGCCCCCACCGGCCCGTCTCTTATGCAACAGGCCAAGCTCAAGACGCTCGATATGAGCGACGACGGGTTCGACAAGCGCTATGCCGAGATGATCGCCGTCACCGCCCACGAAGACGCGGTCACCCTGTTCCGCAAGGCCAGCGAAGAGGCCAAGGATCCCGAGGTGAAGGCCTTCGCCGCCAAAGTGCTGCCGACGCTGAAGGAGCACCTGACGCAGGCGCAGGCACTGCAGAGCAAGGTCGGGGGCAAGTAAGCGGCGGCCGATGCAGGATCACGCCGGCCGGCGGGTACGCCGGCCGCCGGATTCGCCGAGTAAGCGGCTCAGACGAAGCGCTGCAGCGCCTCTTCCCCGGTCATGCCGGGCGTGACGCCCAGCGCCACCGCGGCCGGCAACACCGCCGAAATGACCGTCCCGCGCATGTCTTCGAACGACGACACGCCGGAGACAATCGCGATGGCCTCGCCCGTCTTCTCGAACGTGGCCGGGTTGAGATAGCCGCAGGCCAGCATGCCCTGGCTGCCCACCAGCATCAGCAGCGGACGCTTGAGTTCGATACGGACTTGCTGAAAAGCGGAAAGATCGACGGACATGAGGCGAGAGCTCCTGGGACGGCGTGCCGCGAAGGACGACACAGCCGGGATCATAAGCGACGAGAGGCCACGCCCCCGCGCCGGCGCCCTGCCCTTAACGCCCCAGGCCGGCGCGCAGCACGTCCGGCGTGAACGGCGGCGCGCGCCAGCGCAGCCCGGTGGCGTCGAACAGGGCATTGGCGACGGCGGCCGCGCCGGGCACCGACGCCGACTCCCCGCCGCCCATGGGCGGCTCGTCCTGACGCGGCATCAGCACCACCTCGATCGGCGGCACCTCGCTGAAGTCCAGGATCGGATACGCGCCCCACTCGCGGCTGCGCACGCCCTGCTCGTCGAACTGCACACGCTCCTTGAGCACGCGGCTGAGGGTCTGCAGCACATTGCCATGGATCTGATGCCGCACGCCGTCGGGGTTGACCATCATGCCGGTGTCCTGCCCCACCACCACGCGCTCGACGCGCACCCGCCCCCGCACCGGGTCGACCGCCAGGTCCACCACCCACGCCGACCACGCGGCGCCGAAGCCCGGAAAACGGCTGTGCACGTAGCGCGCATAGGCCACGCCGCGTCCGCGCAGGCGGCCATCGGCCTGTGCCGAGCCGCGCGATCCGGCCTCGCCGCGCCACCCGGCGTGCGCCGCCACCGCGGCCAGCAGCTCGCGCGCGCGGCTGTCGTCGAGATGGTCGAGGCGGTATTGCACCGGATCGGCCTGCGCCCGCTCGGCCAGCTCGTCGATGAAGCAATCATGGGCGAACGAATTCGGCAGGGCCGACACGCCCCGCAACCAGGCAGAACGCACGATCGCCGGCACATCATGGCATCCCACCCGCAGCGCCGGGTACCGGTACGGCGGTACGGCGGTGCGATCGCCCATCTCCAGCGTGCGCGGCCCCGCGTCGACCCTGCCGGTCAGCAGCAGGGCGAGCAGCGGCGCGTCGTTGGAGGGGTAGCGGGTGTCGAAATCGCAGGCCGCCAGGCGGCCTTCGGCGTCGATCGCGCCGCGCACCTGCATCAGCTGGGCGGCGCCCTTCGGCTCCCACGCATGCTCCTGCTCGCGCGATAGTTGCACGCGCACCGGTGCGCCCACGGCCCGGGCCAGCAGCGCCGCGTCGGCGCCCACGTCGTCGGCGCAATTACGGCCGTAGCAGCCGGCGGCCTCGAGCCGCACGATCTCGATCCGGTCCTCGCCGATCCCGAGCAGGCGGTCCAGGTCGATGCGCAGCATGTGGGGATTCTGCGTGCCGGACCAGACGGTCAGCCGGTCTTCGTCCCAGCGCGCCACCGCGCACGACGGCCCGATCGAGGCATGCATCTGGTACGGCCAGACGTAATCCGCTGCCAGCGTGCGAGCCGGGTCCGTGGCCGCGGCATTCAGCGCGGCATCGACATCGCCTTCGCTGCGCAGCGGCCGGTGCACGGCCGGAATGGCCCGCAGCGCCGCCGCCAGATCGTCCAGCGCCGGCGCGGGTGGCACCGGCGCCCATTGCACCCGCAGCGTCCGGGCGGCGCGCATGGCCTGCTCTTCGCGATCGGCCACCACGCCGACGAAGTCGCCCTGCACCACCACCTGCACGTGGCCGGGCAGATGCCGCACGGAGGCTTCGTCGACCTGCAGCAGGCTCTTGCCCACGAAGGCGCCCGCATCGCGTCCGGCATAGGGCGGCCGGATCACGCGGCCATGGCGCATGCCCGGCAGGCGCACGTCGTGGACGAAGCTGAGCACGCCGGTCGCCTTGGCCGGAATGTCGACCCGCGCCACGGCGCGGCCCACGACGCGGTGTTCGTGCGCGGGCTTGAGCGGCACCTCGATGTCGGGCGCGGCCACGCGCAGATGCGCGCCGCCGCCCGCCAGCACCTGCCAATAATCGGTGGTGACGCCGTCGGGCCCGCGCAGGACGCCGTCATCGACGCGCAGCGTGGCCGCCGCCACGCCCAGGCGTTCGGCCGCGCGGGCGACCAGCCAGGCGCGAGCCTGGGCCGCGGCACGCCGCAAGGGCACCGCGGAAATCTGAATGCTGGCGCTCGCAATGGTCGGCCCCTGGTTGGGCGCGGCATCGGTGTGGCCGAGCACCATTTCGACACGTTCGAACGCCACGTCCAGCTCTTCGGCCACCAGCTGGGCCAGCGCGGTCCGAATGCCGGTGCCGAGGTCGACGTGCCCATTGAAGGCCAGGACACGGCCATCGGCGCGGATCGCCACGAAGATATCGGGAAGCGTCGGAACGTAATCGGAAGCCGCGCCGGGCTGGCCCGGCGCCGGCCGGACGCCGGGCGCGGGATCGCGCAGCACCAGCAGCGCATCCGGGGCGCGCAGCAATGCCGCATGCAGGGCGCGCGGCGCGGGCAGCGCGCCCTGCTGCGCCGCCGCGTCGCGATCGCGCGTCGGCGTCGGCAGCGGTGGCGCGGGTCGGTCCATGGTCGCGCCCGCTCAGCGCGCCACGGCCGCCAGCGCCTCGGCCAGCGGCATGACGGCGGCATACTTCTGCCGCATGTCGAAGAGATTGGCGTCGTGCGGGCCGATCGCGCGATCTCCCACGCAATCGCTCACCACCAGCGGCCGGAAGCCCGCCGACATCGCGTCGACCACGCTGGCGCGCACGCAGCCGCTGGTGGTGCAACCGGCCACCAGCAGCGTCGCCACGCCGCGCTGCGCCAGCCAGGCCGCGAGCATGGTGCCGTAGAACGCCGAGGGCGTGCTCTTGCGCACCACATACTCTCCATGACGGGGCGCGAGCTGCGGCACGATCGCACTGGCCGGACTATGCTCCTTGAGCGTCAGCATGCCGGGCACCTTGAGACTGAAGATGTTGCCGTCGGCGTCGTCGTCGGCATACACGATGCGGCTGTGCGCCACCGCCCATCCGGACTGCCGCGCATGCGCCAGCAGACCCTCGGTGCGCGCGATGGCCTGCGGAATGTTGCCGCCCCCGAACTGCGCCGGATCGGCGAAGCCGTTGACGAAGTCCACGATCAGCAGCCCGAACGGCGCCACGAGCGGGAGATCGCTGCCAAAGCCCTGGCGGGCATACGACTCGATGTCGCTGGCGGGTTGGTTCATGATTTTCCCCGAAAGCCGGTCTGCGCCGGCGAGTTGTCAGAATAGATCAATCCAGGACTTTGCCGTCGCGCACCACTTCCGTGCCGTCGAGCCGCACGGTGCAACGGCGCAGCGGGATGTCGATATGGCAGGCGGTGGTGCGGTCGCCGCCCGCCTCGTTGTTGGGCCCCAGCGAAAACAGAAAATTGCCCTCGAACGCCCGGGCATCCATGCCGATCGTGGCCTCGCGGTCGTACAGGCCGAGCGTGGTCCAGTGCGCGCGCGGCTGCAGGCCCCAGCCGATATGCGAGATCGCATATGCCTCGGGATCCTTGAACGACGCCACATACTCGCTGAGCAGCTCGGCATCGACGCCGCCCTCGATCCGGGTGGCATAGCCGTTCTCGACCGTCAGCACGATGGGTTGCGACACGTAGCGCTTCTGCGGCAAGAGGATGTCGCCCGCGTCGATCACGATGGTGCCGCGCGCCCCGCCTTCGTTGGGCCACGTCAGCGCAAAGCCACTGGGCCAGTGATCCCAGCGGCCCGGCTCGTCGACGAAGCCATATTCGCTGATGGCCGGAAACTCGCCCATCGGGCAACGCAGATCGGTGCCGCCCGGCGAGGTCACGTGCATCTCGCGCGCGGCGGTGATGCGGGCGGCGGCCGCCTTGACGCGTTCGCGGTCGGCCTCGGTGGGCACCAGCCGCGCCAGCACCTCGGGCGGTTCCACGGCCAGCAGGATCTTGGTACCGGTCTGCAGA
This sequence comes from Bordetella genomosp. 5, assembly GCF_002261475.1. Taxonomy (GTDB): domain Bacteria; phylum Pseudomonadota; class Gammaproteobacteria; order Burkholderiales; family Burkholderiaceae_B; genus Bordetella. Next base: position 67,495 of record NZ_NEVN01000006.1, on the reverse strand, counting down.
ATGTCGTGCTGCTCGGGCGAGAACAGCAGCGTCATCAGGTCGAGCACCAGATCGCTTTCCTTGAGCGCGGCGATCGCGGCCTTGTTGCCCGTGAGCGGCGTCGTGCCCAGGTAGGCCAGGGCATCGCGCGAGAGCGCCTTCTCGCCGTTGACGGGCGGCAGGTCGAGGCGGTTCACGATCGCGCCCATCGACTGCGTGGCGATCAGGGCCGTGGACAGCGTCTGCGGATGCGTCGCGGCGCTGGTGAGGATGGTCACCGTCTGCCCGGCCTCCAGGCGCGACAGGCGCAGCACTTCCTGCCACGCGCGGACCATTTCGAAATCGCTTACCGGCATTGTGGTTCTCCTCGTTCAGGCGGGCAGGCGCGCACCCAGAAAGTCGCCAAAGGCAGCATAAAAGCCGGACTCGTTATCCCACGGGATCATGTGGCCGGCCGCCGGCACGCGGGTGTGCAGCGTGCCCGGCGCCAGCCGCTGGATCTCGGCCACGTCGTCATCGAGCACGACGTCGCCGCGCTCGGCCGTCATCAGCAGGCGCGGCACCCGCACCTGGGGCAGATCGGCGTGGACATCGGTGCTGTGGAACTCGTCGAAGCTCTGCAGAATGGCGCGTTCGTCGCAGGTGTGCAGCCACTCGGCGCGCAACTGCCGCTGCTCGAGCGTCCAGCTCGGGCAGTAGGCCAGCATCTCGTCGGCCGACATGCCGCGGCGTGCCGCCGCCATCGAATCCACGTACCAGGGCAGCTTCGCCGGATACGCGCGCCGGCCCGGCCCCGACACCGGGGGATCCACCATGACGAGGCGCGCCAGACCCGCCGGCTGGCCGCGCGCGGCCCGGATACCGATGCGCGCGCCCATCGAATGGCCCACGACGCTGTAGCGCTCGAGCCCCAGGGCCCGGGCGAACGCGATCAAGTCGGCCGCCTGCGCGTCGAGTCCGTAGTCCAGTTCGGCGCCGGCCTGCGACAGCCCGCGGCCGCGCACGTCCAGCACATAGGTGTCGAACACCTTGCCGAAGCGCTCCGCCACGAAGCCCCAGGTGATGGCCGGGCTGGTGATGCCCGGCACGATGATGACGGGGTCGCCTGTGGCGTGGTCTCCGCCATAACGCAGGTAATGCTGCCGGATGCCGTTGGCGTGCACGTTACCGCCATGCAGGAAGGTGCTCATCGCTCGCTCCTCAGTAGGCGCCGGACAGCAGCGCGCCGGCGCCCGGCACCACCGGGTCGAGCCGCAGCGATTTAAGGATGGCGTAGGTGGTCGCGGCCGCGGCCGTGATCACGGGCTTGCCCGTCATGGCCTCGACCTGCGCGATGGCCGCCAGCGACGGCATCTGCACGCAGGCCGACAGCACGATCACATCGGCGTCGGCCACGTTCATCTGCGCCACGATCGCGGGCAGCCGGGCCGGGTCATGGCGCCCCACCTCGAGATTGTCGGGAATTTCGAGCGCGCGGTGGTCCACCACCTCGTAGCCCTCGTTGCGGATGTAGTCCACCACCAGTTCCGTGAGCGGCTTCATGTAGGGCGCGACCACGGCCACGCGGCGCGCGCCCATCACCTTGAGCGCATCGACCAGCGCGCCGGCGCTCGTGATGACCGGCGCATCGGCGCCATTGGCGGCGGTGTGGGCCTGCAGCCGCTTTTCGGAGACGCGGTGATACCCGTGGCCCATGGCCATGATGGCGACGAGGCAGGCATAACCGAGCACGTCCACGCGCGCATCGCTCAGCTCGACGGCGCAGCGGTCGGACTCGGCGTCCATGGCCGCCAGCTCTTCCTTGACGACCTTCTTCATGCGCATGCGGCTCGAATGGAAGGTGAAGCGTTCGGGCCGGATCTGCAGGCGCGCGTTGAGCATCGCCGGAATCTCGGTCTCCATGGTGGTGTTGGAACTCGGCACGATCTGGCCGATGCGGTAGGGTCGGTTCAAGGCCATTGCTCCTCGAGGGCACACAACAGGAACGGGTCGGGCGGCATACGAGAGACCGCCGCTTATTCAATGTATACGCTCTATTCTTGCAGCTTGAGCCGGACCACGCAAGGCCCGCGAAAGACGCGGCGCCAAACGCTCACTCATCTAGGGTAAACCCTGGATATCTAGCACTTTATTCGTGCATCGCGTGCACGCTTACGGGGCATATTGCAGTGCGCCAACAAAGCTTGTTTACCGCCAATATTTGAGCGTGTACACTTTTTCTCCCATGAGCGCGATCCACCGCGGAACCGCCCCATCCAGGAGAATCAACGTGCAAGGCAAACCCAGAATCGCTATCGTCGGCGCCGGGCTCGGCGGCACCGCGGGCGCGGCGCTCATGGCGCGCGCCGGTTTCAATGTCCGCCTCTACGAACAGGCCCCGGGCTTCTCGCGCCTGGGCGCGGGCATCCACCTCGGGCCGAACGTCATGAAGATCATGCGGCGTATCGGCATCGAAGACGAGCTCAACCGCCAGGGTTCGCACCCCGACGCCTGGTACAGCCGCGACTGGCAGACCGGCGAAGAACTCGCCCGCATTCCGCTCGGCGACTACGCTGTCTCGCACTATGGCGCCACCTATCTCACCGTGCACCGGGGCGACTTCCATGCCCTCATGACCGCGGCCCTGCCGCCGGGCGTGCTCCACTTCGGCAAACGCCTCACGCAGGTCGAGGACACCGGCGATTGCGTGCGCCTGAGCTTCGCCGACGGCAGCACCGACGAGGCCGACATCGTGATCGGCGCCGACGGCGTCAACTCGCGGCTGCGCGAACATCTGCTCGGCGCGGAGTTGCCGAAGTACACCGGTTATGTCGCGCATCGCGCGGTCTTTCCCACGCCCATCGACAGCGGCACCCTGCCCTTCGACATGTGCGTGAAATGGTGGTCCGACGACCGCCACATGATGGTGTATTTCGTCACGAGCAAGCGCGACGAGATCTACTACGTCACCGGCGTGCCCGAAGACCAGTGGGACATGAGCAAGAGCTGGGTGCCCAGCAGCAAGGCCGAGATGCGCGAGGCTTTCGCCGGCTGGCATCCCACGGTGCAGGCGCTGATCGAGGCCACCCCCGAAGTGTCCAAGTGGCCGCTGCTCGAACGCGATCCGCTCCCGCTCTGGAGCCGCGGCCGCATCGTCCTGCTGGGCGATGCCTGCCACCCCATGAAGCCGCATATGGCGCAAGGCGCGGCGATGGCGATCGAGGATGCCGCCATGCTGACGCGGATCTTCGAGCAGACTGGCCTGGACGACCACGCGGCCGCGTTCCGGCTCTACGAAGACAATCGCGCGGCCCGCGCCAGCCGGGTGCAGCTCGTCTCGCACAACAACACCTGGCTGCGCACCAACGAGAATCCCGATTGGTGCTTCGGCTACGACGTGTTCGAGGTGCCGCTGTCCGAAGGCAAGCGCGCCGCGGCATGAGGCTCCGCGCCGCCGGGCGCGCACCCGACCCAGGGCTAACCCCTGTGGCCGCGCGCCCGGCAGCCCGGATAATTTCCGGCGGCGCCCGTGTCCGGCGCGCCCGCCACCCGAGCAGCCCGTCTTCCACGCCGTGACCGATCCCACCCCCGCCCTGGATCTCGCCATCAACGCCTCCGCCTGCACGACGGAGGCGACGCCCGACACGCCGCTGCTGTACGTGCTGCGCAACGACCTGTGCCTGAACGGGCCCAAGTTCGGCTGCGGCCTCGGCGAGTGCGGCGCCTGTACCGTGCTGATCGACGGCGTGGCGGCGCGCAGCTGCGTGGTGCCGGTGGCCGCGGTACGCCACCATCACGTGACGACGCTCGAAGGACTCGGCACGCCGGACGCGCCCGGCCCAGTGCAGCGCGCATTCATCGATGCCCAGGCCGCGCAGTGCGGCTATTGCATGAACGGCATGATCCTGACCATCCATGCGCTGCTGCTGCGCAACCCGGCGCCCACCGACGCCGACATCCGCCGCGAGCTGCGCCACAACCTCTGCCGCTGCGGCACGCATCTCGAGATCCTGCAGGCGGCGCATCTGGCGGTGCGCTACTGGGCCGAGGATGCCGCGGCGAGGACGTCCGCATGAGCCTGCGCCTCACGTCCACGACGGACCTCGCGCCGCCCGACGGACCCGCGCTCGCGCACGGCGTGCTGCTGCTGCCGCCCCACCCCACCTGGGACGCCAGACGCTACACCGGACCGCGTGCGGGCGACCCCGATGCCAGTGCGCTGCGAGGCCTGCCGGGCATGCCCCGGCTCATACAGCATCACAATCTGGTGGCCGTGATCGCCACGCGGCCCAACCACGCGCGCGCGGCGGCCGCGCGGCTCGCGGTGCCGTGGCGCACGCCCGGCGCCGCGCCGCAGCGAGCGCGAGCCGAGGACGACGTCCGCGAGGGGCCGGCGCCGCTTGCCGAAGCGCACTACCGCTGGCCGCTGGCCGGCGCGGACCACGCCGCCTGCTGGGCCATCGCGTGCCCCGGCCCCGAGGGCCTGACGGTGTGGTCCTCCTGCCCGGCCGACCGCTTGCGCACCGAGCTGACGGCCCTGCTCGACCTGCCCGCCACCCGCCTGCGCCTGCTCCCCAATGGCGTCCGCCAGGATCCCGGTGCCAACGACAGCGTGGCGCTCGACGCCGCCGCCGTGGCCGCCCTGCTGTCGTTGCATGCGCAACAGCCGGTGCGCGTGGACGGCGCGGACCTGTGGCTGCCGCACGCGAGCGCCGTCGGCGTGAGCGCACGGCTCGAGCGCGGCGCGGGCGACGCGCCGGGCCCGCTGATTCTGCACACCGACGGCGCGGCGACGCCGCGGCCCTCGCTGGCGCGCCTGCTCGCCCACGATATCGCGGGCGCGCCGCCCGGCGACGCGCCGCCCTACCGCGGCGGCGGCGTCGCGCCGCTCACCGGGCCGGTGTCGCTCGGCAGTCTTGCCGATGCCCGCGGCGCCTTGCGGGCCGCGCAGGTGTTCGCGCAGGAGTCGCTGCAGGATGAAGCGGCGGACGCGTCTCGTGCCGACCCGGTGGCCTGGCGGCTGGCACAGCTCGACGACCCGCGCGGCGCCGCGCTGATCCGCAGCGTGGCCGAACGCGCCGGATGGCAAGGCGGCCAGCCGCGTGCGTGGGCAGCCGGTCCGCGGCAGGGCCGTGGCTTCGCCTATGCCAGCGTCATCGACGACAGTACCGAACCGCCCACGCGCAACTGGGCGGCCTGGGTCGCCGACGTGACCGTCGATCCCAGCGACGGCGCCGTGGCCCTCACGCGCGTCGTTGTGGGCCACGACACCGACACGCTGCACGTCCCGGCCGTCGCCGCCGACCGCATCACCACCGACATCCACGACCAGACGCAGCGGCTACTGCGCGCGCCCGCGGGATTCGACCAGCCCGAGGGCGCGAGCCCGTTGGCATCCGTCGACCCGAAGGCGCACGCGCTGGCCGCGCCGCGCATCGATCTGGTCGGCGGCGCCGGCACGCTGGCGCCGCCGCGCGACCTGCAGTGGTCCGACGCGGCCGCCCTGCCCGCCGCCGCCGCGGTGGCCAATGCGGTGTATGCCGCCACCGGCGTGCGGCTGCGTGAACCGCCCTTCAACGGGCCGGCCGCACGCGCCCAGCTCGCGGCGCCCCACGCATCGCGTTCGGCGCGCCGCGCCACCACGGCCTGGCTGGGCGGCATCGCCGCGGCAGCATGCGGCCTGGTGGCGATGGCGTGGCCCTGGAAGGCCGCCATCGCGCCGGTCGACGCCCCCGACCTCTCGCTCTATTCGTCGGCCGCCATCGAGCGCGGCCGGCTGGTTGCCGCCGCCGGCGACTGCATCGTGTGCCACACCGCCCCGGGCGGTCAGCCCAACACGGGCGGGCTGGCCCTCGATACGCCGTTCGGCACGATCTACACCACCAACATCACGCCCGACCGCGAGACCGGCATCGGCGCCTGGTCGTATGCGGCGTTCGAGCGGGCCATGCGCCAGGGGGTGCACCGCGACGGCCGCCAGCTTTATCCGGCCTTTCCCTACACCGCGTTCGCGCGCCTCACCGACGGCGACATGCAGGCGCTCTACGCCTATCTGATGTCGCAGCCGCCGGTGGCGCACGTCCCGCCGCCCACCGAACTGGCGTTTCCGTACAACCTGCGTCCGCTGGTGGCGGGCTGGAACGCCCTGTATCACGACGCGGGCGTGTATCAGCCCGATCCGACCCAGACCCTGCAATGGAATCGGGGCGCCTACCTGGTGCAGGGCGCGGGCCATTGCGGCGCCTGCCACACGCCGCGCAACGCGCTCGGCGCCGAACGCACCGGCGCGGCCTACCTCTCGGGTGGCGTCGCCGAAGGCTGGGAGGCGCCCGCGCTCAATGCCTTGTCACGGGCGCCGGTGCCCTGGAACGAACAATCGCTGTATGCCTATCTGCGCACGGGCGCCTCGGCCGAGCATGGCGTCGCCGCGGGCCCGATGGCGCCGGTGATCCATGGCCTGTCGGCCCTGCCCGACAGCGACGTGCGGGCGATCTCGGTGTACCTGGCCTCGCTGCAGGCACCCGCCGAGGCGGCGGCCTTGCCCGATGCCGCGCAGCGGATCGCGCGCCTCGAGCAGGCGAGCGCCGCCGACGCGCGCATGTTTCCGGAGAACGGCGAACGTCTGTATCAGGGCGCCTGCGCGGCCTGCCACGAGACCCGCGATGCGCCCGCCCTGTTCGGCGCCCGCCCCTCGCTCACGCTCAATACCAATCTGCACAGCGCACGGCCGGACAATCTGGTGCAGGTGATTCTGAACGGCATCGCCGAGCCGGCCGATGCGGCGCTGGGCACGATGCCGGGCTTTCGCGACAGCCTCGATGATGCGCAGGTGGCCGATCTGGTGGCCTATCTGCGTGCGCGCCACGCGCCCGATCAGCCGGCCTGGGAAGACGTGGCCGCCACCAGCCGGCGGCTGCGCGCCACGCACGACGGCGCGGCGGCTCAGGCGTCGAACGTCACCTCGACGGACGCGGCGCTGCGGCGCGCGGGCCCGTGAAACACGGCTTCGATATTGTTGCCGTCGGGATCGAGCACGAAGGCGCCGTAGTAGCCCGGGTGGTAGGGCCGCTCGCCGGGCGCGCCGTTGTCTTTGCCGCCGGCGGCAAGCGCCGCCTGGTGAAAGGCCTGCACCATGGCTTCGTCACGCGCCTGAAAGGCCAGATGATGGCGGCCGGTGAGCTGGCCGCAGGCGGCCTGACTGTCGGCGCTGGAGACGAATAGCTCGTCGACCCAGAAATAGTCGTCGCCCTCGCCGCCCCAGGGCACCTCGAGCGCCTGAAACACGGCTTCGTAGAAGGCTCGGCTGGCCGCCAGATCTCGCACCACGAGCTGGATGTGGTCGATCAGACGGCCGCGATGCAACGAGAGGGTTTCCATGGTCGGTCTCCGTAGGGAATGCGCGCCTGCTCCGCGCCGGCGCGCCTACGGACCATCGTAACCTCAGACCGTGAGGTAGGCGCGCCGGACCTGTTCGTTGTCGGCGAGCTCGGCCATGGAGCCGGTGTACCGGATCTGGCCTTTCTCGAGCACATAGACGCGGTCGGACACGAGCTCGGCGAAGTGCACGTTCTGCTCGGACAGCAGAATGCTCGCGCCCTGCGCCTTGAGCTCCAGAATCATCTGCGCCATCTGCTCCACGATCACCGGCGCCACCCCCTCGGACGGCTCGTCGAGCAGCACCAGGAACGGATTGCCCATCAGCGTGCGCGCGACGGTCAGCATCTGCTGCTCGCCCCCGCTCATCTGCCCGCCCGGCCGGTCCTGCATCGCGCCCAGGTTCGGGAACAGCGTGTAAAGCGCCTCGGGCTGCCAGTGCCGCGCGGGCGAGCCGTCGGGCCAGGTGCGCGGCGGTTGCCGCCCGACCTCGAGGTTTTCGGTCACGCTCAGGTCGGTGAAGATGCGGCGGTCTTCGGGCACGAAGCCCAGCCCGAGCCGCGCGATTTCGTAAGGCTGCAGGCCGGCGATGTCGCGGCCCATGAACGTGACCTCGCCGCGCCGGCGCGCCAGCAGGCCCATGATGGCCTTGAACGAGGTGGACTTGCCCGCCCCGTTGCGGCCCATGAGCGCGACGACCTCGCCACGGCGCACGTCGAGATCGACGTCGAACAGGATGTGGGCGGCGCCGTACCACGCGTTCAGACCACGCACGGACAGCAGCGGTTCGGCCGCGGTGGCGACAGCCGCGGTATCGACCGCCGCGGTGGCGACCGCCCCTGCCACGGGCGCGGACACGGCTTGCGGGGATTCGGCGACGGCACTCATGCGGCGGCTCCTGCGGCGGTTTTCTCGAAGGTCTTGCCGGTGCCGAAATACACTTCCTGCACCTTGGGATGATTGCGGATCTCCTGGGCCCCGCCCTCGGCGATCAGCCGGCCGCGCGCCAGTACGATCATGCGATCGGCATAGGCGAACACCACATCCATGCTGTGTTCGGTGAAGAGCACGGCCATGCCGCGATCGACCACCAGCTGCTTGGTCAGCGCCATCAGTTCGTTGCGCTCCTTCGGCGCCATGCCGGCCGTGGGCTCGTCCATCAGCAGCAGCTTGGGATCGTTGGCCAGACCCATCGCCAGCTCGACGCGTTTGACGTCGCCGTAGGCCAGCTCGCTGCACGGCCGCTCGGCCTGGTCGCGCATGCCCACCTGCGCCAGCAGGTCGAGCGCCTCGTCGCGATACTGCCGCCCGGCGCTGCTGCCGATCGAAAACACGCGGCGATGATGCGACAGCAACGCCATCTGCACATTCTCGACCACCGTCAACGAGGCGAACGTGGCCGCGATCTGGAAGGTGCGGCCCACGCCCAGCCGCCAGATGTCGCGCGGCTTCATGCCCACGAGCTCATGGCCGCCCAGGCGCACCGAACCGGCGGTGGCGGGCAATTGGCCGCCCACCATATTGAAGGTGGTCGACTTGCCGGCGCCGTTCGGCCCGATCAGTGCCAGCAGCTCGCCGGCGGCCAGATCGAAGCTGATGTCGTCCACGGCCTTGACGCCGCCGAAGGCCTTGCTCAGGTTTCTGACTTGCAAAAGACTCATGCCTGCTTCTCCCGCGGACCACCGACGAACGCGCCGCCCTTGCCCTTGCCCGAATCGCCGCGCGGGGCACGGCGCGCGTCCCACGCCTGCGCCACCTGGCGGCAGAAGCCCGCGATGCCTTGCGGGAACACCAGCACCAGCAGCAGGATTACGCCGCCAAAGAGCGCACGCCAGTATTCGGTGGCGCGCATCACGTAGTCTTGCAGCAGATTGAAGGTCGCCGCGCCCACGATCGGACCGACCAGGGTCTGGATGCCGCCGAGCAGCACCATCACCAGACCATCGACGGACTTGCTCACCGCCATCGCATCCGGCGAAATGCTGCCCTTCGAGAACACGAACAGCGCCCCGGCCAGCCCGGCGAAGAGCCCCGACATCACGAAGGCCATCCATTGCACGCGCTTGACGTCGATACCGATCGCATCCGCGCGCAGGGCCGAGTCGCGGCCGGCACGCAAGGCATAGCCGAATGGAGAAAACAGCACGCGCCGGATCGCCACGACCGCCAGCGCCACCAGCACCAGCGCCGCGTAATAGAACGCGTTGCCCGACAGCCATTCGGCCGGCCAGACGCCGATGATGCCGTTCGAGCCACCGGTGAAGTCGTCCCACTGGAACACGACCGACCACACGATCTGCGAAAACGCGAGCGTGAGCATGGCCAGATACACGCCGGAGAGCCGCACGCAGAACCAGCCGAACACCAGCGCCCCCAGCCCGGCGGCGAGCGGCGCGAACAGCAGCGCGGCCTCCATGGGCAGGGACGCGGCCTTCAGCAGCAGCGCCGCGCCATAGGCGCCCAGCCCGAAATACGCCGCGTGCCCGAAGGAATGCATGCCGCCCGGCCCCATCAGGAAATGCAGGCTCACGGCAAACAGCACGGCGATCAGGATGTCTTGCGTAAGCACCACGGCATAGGGCAGCACGTGGTCCAGCAGCGGCAATACCGCCAGCGCGATCAGCAGCGCCACGGCCCAGCCGCGCAGACCGCGGCCCGCGGGCCGCAGCGGCGCCTCGACCGGCGCGGAGTTGCGGCTCGCGCCCTGCGGCCGTCCGAACAGGCCCCACGGCCGGAACACCAGCACCAGCGCCATGAAGAGGAACTCGACCACCAGCGTGAGCTTGGAGAACGAAATGGTGATGCCGAAGATCGACACCGTGCCGATGAAAATGCACAAGGCCTTGATCTCGGCCACGATCAGCGCCGCGACATAGGCTCCCGGTATCGAGCCCATGCCGCCCACCACCACGATGACGAAGGCATCGCCGATGACGCGCAGATCGAGCCCCAGACTGGCCGGTTCGCGTGGCAATTGCAGCGCGCCGCCGAGGCCCGCCAGCATCGCGCCGAGCGCGAACACGCCGGTGAAGAGCCAGGCCTGGTTCACGCCCAGCGCGCCGAGCATCTCGCGGTCTTGCGTGGCGGCACGCACCAGCGTGCCCCAGCGCGTGCGAGTGAGCATGAGCCAGAGCAGCCCCAGCACCACCGGCCCGATCACGATCAGCACGAGGTTATAGACGGGGTATTGCCGGCCGAACAGGCTGATGGCGCCCGTGAGGCCCGGGGCACGCCGGCCCAACAGGTCTTCGGCGCCCCAGATCCAGAGCGCCGCGTCGTTGATCACCAGCACCAGGGCGAAGGTGGCGAGCAGCTGGAACAGCTCGGGCGCCTTGTAGATGCGCCGCAGCAGCACCACCTCGATGGCCGCGCCGATCGCGCCCACGGCCAGCGCCGACGCCATCAGGCCGAACCAGAAGCCGAGCGCGGTACCCCCCACCCGCTCGACCACCGAATACGCCACATAGACGCCCAGCATATAGAGCGACCCGTGGGCGAAGTTGACGATGCGCGTTACGCCGAAGATCAGCGACAGACCCGCCGCGACCAGAAACAGCGACGACGCTTCGGCCAGGCCGTTGAGCAACTGCGCCAGAAAACCCGTGAGATCCATGACACCGACACCTGTGATGAACGCGCGCCGCCATGACCGCGATCGAGCGCGGCTCATGCAAGCAGCAGATCCGGCCCGCGCGGCGGGCCGGCCAGACTCACTGCGCCCGGCGCAGCTTGCGGACTTCGTCGTCGCTGGGCTGGGCCTTGGCGCCATCCACGTAGCGGATGTCGGTCATGATGCCCTTGCCATCCTTGGAGCCCAGCTTGCCGACATACGCGCCCATGGTCGACTGATTGTCGATGGCGCGGTACTCGATGTCGCCGAACGGGATCGTGAGCTTGAGGCCCGAGAAGGCCTTGATCATCGCCTCGGTATCGGTCGAGCCGGCCTTCTTGATGCCCTCGGCGAGCGACTTGATCGCGCTGTAGCCCACCACCGAGCCCAGGCGCGGGTAGTCGTTGAACTTGCCCTGGTACGCCTTCAGGAAGGCCTGATGCTCGGGCGTGTCGATGAACTGCCACGGATAGCCCGTGACGATCCAGCCTTCGGGGGTCTCGTCGCGGAAGGTGTCGAGATACTCCGGCTCGCCGGTTAAGACGCTCACCACCGGCGTGCTCTTGAACAGGCCGCGGGTATTGCCTTCGCGCACGAACTTGGTCACGTCGGCCGCGAACAGCACGTTGAAGATGGCATCGGGCTTGGAATCGGCCAGCGCCTGCACCACGCTGCCGGCATCGACCTTGCCGAGCGGCGCGGCCTGCTCGGTCACGAACTCGACGTCGGGTTGCGCCGCCTTCATCAGCGTCTTGAAGGTCGAGACCGCCGACTGGCCGTACTCGTAGTTGGGATACACGATGGCCCAACGCTTCTTGTTGAGCTTGACCGCCTCGGGCACCAGCATCGCCACCTGCATATAGGTCGAGGTGCGCAGGCGATACGTGTAGCGATTGCCATCCTGCCAGACGATCTTGTCGGTGAGCGGCTCGCTCGCCAGGAAGAACACCTTCTTCTGCTTGGCGTAGTCGGTAAGGGCCAGGCCGATGTGCGACAGGAACGAGCCCGTCAGCATGTCGACGCGTTCGCGCGAGATCAGCTCTTCGGCCGCGCGCACGGCGTCGCCCGGGTTGGCGTTGTCGTCGCGGATCACGAGCTCGAGCTTCTTGCCGTTCACGCCGCCGGCGGCGTTGACCTCGTCGAGCGCGAGCTGCATGCCCTTCTTGTACGGCTCGAGAAACGCGGGCTGCGCCTTGTAGCTATTGATCTCGCCGATCTTGATGGTGCCCTGCGCCCAGGCGGAAGCGGAAACCAGCGCCGCGCATGCCGCGCCGAGCCACTGGGTATAGCGAATGCGACCGTTCATGTTTTCCCCTTGCATAGTCGATGATGGTCACTGCGGGTGAGTCCTGCCATGCGAATTCGTGGAACCTCGGCGAGCCTCGTCGGACTCGCATTCTTTTTAAAGCGTACACACTCGAAGTCTGCACGCAAACCGCGCACCCGCACGGTATAACCACAATTTAAGAATGGATATTCCAAAACCCCCAGGGAATACCCGAATAACGTCACAAAATCAGTGCATTAACGCACCACTCCAGGCACCAGAAGTGCGCGCATGAGCTCGATTCACGTGGCGGACTGCCCTCTGGGCCGGCTCAGAATATCGAGCGTCATCGCTTGAATTGACCTAGGACTTTCCCGTAGTCGCCTCGGCGTCGGCATCGTCGAACTCACACATCTTGCGCAGCAGATACACCACCGCCACCCGTTCGGCGGGGTTCAGCTCGCCGAACGTCGCCTCGGTGATGTCGCGCGCGAACGGCACCATTTCGCCCACCAGCGCCGCGCCGGCCTCGGTCAGCGAGACCAGCACCTTGCGGCGATCCGCCGGATCATGCGAGACCGTAATGAGTTCGCGGGCCTTGAGGCGATCGATCACGCCCCGCACCGTCGCCTGATCGATGGCCGTGTGCTTGACGATCTCGATCAGCGAGCACGCCCCCTGGTCGCGCACGGCGCACAGCACGACGAACTGCGCCGCCGTCAGCTGCGAATCGGGAATGGTTTGCTGGAAGAGCGCCACATGGCGCTGATAGGCGCGGCGCAGCAGGTGGCCGACCTGCTCCGAGAATTGATAGGGTTGCTTCGGGTCTTTCACGATGAGCCTGTGCCTGCGGGGATGGGGGCATCGGAACGATGGGCGCGATACATGGCCGCAGTATACCGACCCCCTCCGCGTCAGTCGCAGGCTTTGCGCCCCGCCGTCAGGGTCTCGCGGCCCTGCCCGCCCGCCGCCGGCAGGCGTTCGGCGCCGAGCGTGTTGCGCACCCAGACCAGCTCGGCGGCGATCGCCACCGCGATCTCGGCCGGGGTGCGGCTCGCGATATCCAGGCCGATCGGACCGTGCAGCCGCGCGATCTGGGGGTCGGTGAGATCGAGCAGGCGCAGGCGTTCGCGGCGCTTGGCCTGATTGCCACGCGAGCCCAACGCACCCACATAGAACGCGGGCGAGCGCAGCGCCTCCATCAACGCCATGTCGTCCAGCTTGGGATCGTGGGTGACCGCGACGATCGCCGTGCGCGCGTCGGTGCCGATCTCGAGCACCGCGTCGTCCGGCATGCCGTCGACATAGCGCGCCGCGTCGCAGTGCCAGACGGCGCGCGCCTCGGGCCGCGGATCACAGACCAGCACATCGAAATCCAGCGTCGCTGCCAGGGGCGCGAGCACCTGCGCCGTGGCATTGGCGCCGATGATGAGCAGGCGCCAGCGCGGCCCATACACCGCGCGCAGCACCGTGCCGTCGAAATCGGGACCGTCGATCGGCTCGGCCGGCGCCAGCGTCATCGCGCCGGTGCGCAGGTCCAGCGTGCGCCGCACGAGTCGATGCTCGGCCACCTCCGCGAGCACGTGCTCGATCCACGCGCCGTCGGCGAGCGGTTCGACCACCAGCCGCAAGGTGCCGCCGCACGGCAAGCCGAACTGCGCGGCCTCGTCGCTCGTGACGCCGTAGGTCAGACGCTCCGGCACCGCCGGCAGACGGCCCTCGCGCGCGCGCTGCATCACATCGTCTTCGATGCATCCGCCCGACACCGAGCCACAGGCGACGCCATCGCCGCGCACCACCAGCGTGGCGCCCGCCTGGCGCGGCGCGGAGCCCCAGGTCTGCGCAACGGTGAGGAGGTGCACCGTGTGGCCGGCGGCGAGCCAGTCACGGGCGTGACGCAATACATCGAGGTCGAGAGCATTCATGAGCGATCAGCAGTAAATAACCAGGCGAAAGGCAGGCCAGAGGCAGGCAAGACCCGCATGAGCAAGCCGCGCGCCCGCGCCGCCTCTCTATACTGAGGCCCCTGCCCCGCGATCCGGCACGCCATGCCTTCCAACCCTGTGTATACCCCAGACCTCTCCGCCTGTGTTGGCATACTGCTTGCCGCCGGTGCGGGCTCGCGCTATCGCCAGGCCGGCGGGGCCACCCATAAATTGCAGGCCCCGCTGCCCAGCGGGCAGACGGTCGCCGTGCAGAGCGCCCTGCGCCTGCGCGAGGCCACCGGGCAGGTGTTGGCGATGGTAGCCGCCGACGACGCGCTGCTGTCGGCTCAGTTGGCCGCGTCGGGCTGCACCGTCGCCGCGGCGCCGCCGGTCGAAGCCGGCATGGGCGCCACATTGGCCGCGGCGGCGGCGTGGCTGCTGGCCCATGCGCCGCAGGCGAGCCACGCCGTGGTCGCGCTCGCGGACATGCCCTGGATTGCGCCGCAGACCCTGCTGAGCGTGGCCCGCGCCGACGCGGCCCACCTCATCGTCGCGCCCGTTCACGCCGGACGCAGGGGCCATCCGGTGCGCTTCGCCAGGTCGCTGTGGCCGGAGCTTGCCGCGCTGAGCGGCGATACCGGCGCCCGTGGCGTGCTGGCGCGCCACCGCGCGCATGAGATCGAGGTCGGCGATCCCGGCGTGCTGCGCGACGTGGACCTGCCGACCGATCTGGGCTGAGCGGCCCGCGCTCAGGCGGGCTGGGGCTGCGGGGCGCCCGGCACATCGATGCGGCGGAACACCAGGGCCGAGGCCAGCGTGACCATCCCGACCACCACGAACGCGATGCGGAAGGCGTGGCCCGCGTCGCCGCCGGCGGCAAAGAGCGACACGAGGCCGCCGCCGATCGACACGCCCAGGCCCATGGCCAGCATCTGCACCATCGAGAACAGGCTGTTGCCGCTGCCCGCGTCGCGCGGCGAGAGCTCCTTGAGCGTGACGCCGTTCATGGCGGCGAACTGCATCGAGTTGCTGGCGCCGAACACACACATCACCAGGATCTCGATCCACAGCGGCGTCACGGCCGAGAACGTGGCGAACGCCACGATCGATGCACCGACGATCACCGTGTTCCAGACCAGGAACGCGCTGTAGCCGTGGCGGCGCAGCAGCGGCGCGATCCAGCCCTTGGCGAAGGTGCCCGCGATCGCCGCCGGCAACAGCATCAGGCCCGAATGCAGCGGGCTGTAGCCCAGCTGCAGCTGCATCAAGAGCGGCAGCAGAAACGGCACCGCGCTCGAGCCCACGCGACAGACCAGGTTGCCGAGCAGGCCCACGCTGAAGTTGGGCGTCTGGAACAGACTCAGGCGGAACAGCGGATCGGGGCGGCGGCGGGCATGCGCCACGTAGGCGCACACCGCGAGGATGCTGACGGCGACCAGCGTGCCCGAGACCAGCAGGCGATTCGACTGGACCGGGCTCTCGAGGGCCAGCGAGAACGACACCATGCAGAGCGACAGCAGACCGCCGCCCACCCAGTCGAAGCGCGGGGCTTCGGGCAGGCTGTCGTCGGGCATGAACTTCCAGACGCCGATCAGACCGAGGATGCCGACCGGCACGTTGATCAGGAAGATGGCGTGCCAGGTCATCGACTGCACGAACCAGCCGCCCAGCGTGGGCCCCAGAATCGGACCCACCTGCCCCGCGATCGAGATCATCGCGAGCGCCGCCACGTAGGCCTCGCCGCGCACCGTGCGCAACACCGCCAGACGCCCCACCGGCAGCAGCATCGCGCCGCCCACGCCCTGCACCACGCGCGCGGCCACCAGTTGCGGCAGCGACTGCGCGGCGGCACAGAAGATCGAGCCGAGCACGAACAGCAGGATGGAAACGAAGTAGACGCGGCGCGATCCGAAACGGTCGGAGAGCCAACCCGACGCGGGCGTCAGCAGCGCCATCGTGAGGGTGTAGGCAACCACCACCGGATGCATCTCGAGCGCCGACACGCCCAGACTGCGGGCAATCGAAGGCAAGGCGGTGTTGACGATGGTGGTATCGAGCGCCTGCATGAAAAAACCGCCGGCTACGGTCCATAGCATGGCGGTGTGGGCGGATGACTTCGGCATAAAAACGGCTTTTCTTTCAGGGCTTTGCGGGAGGTGCCCGACAAGCCGGCCTGCCCGCCGCGCGCCGCATGAAATCGCTTCATCCGGGGCGGACCGGCCTGGTTCGGGACACGATGGAAGCATTCTAGTAAGCTGGTGCCTATCGTGAACCCCACTCAGCGCGCTCACTGCTATCGATTTTTTCGATAAGCACGGCCGGCCTGCCCATGCTCAATCCCGTCTGGCTTCATACCTTCGCCACCGTCGCGTCCGTCCAGGGCTTTTCTCAGGCGGGCCGCGAGCTGGGGCTGACCCAGTCCACCGTCAGCGAACACATCCGGCGCCTCGAAGAAACGGTCGGGCGTCGCCTGCTCACGCGCGACACGCATGCCGTTGCGCTCACGTCCGACGGCGAGGCCATGCTGGCGCATGCCCGCCATATTCTCGAGGCCATGGCGCATGCCGAATCGCAGTTCCGCTCGCCGCGGCTGCGCGGCCGCGTCAGGCTGGGCTGCTCGGACGACATCGCGCTGGGCCCGCTGCCCGCGATTCTCGCGGCCTTTCGTAACGCCCACCCCGACGTGGAGCTGCAGATCACCATCGCGATGACCGGCCGGCTGCACGAGCTGCTCGATGGCGGCGCCATCGATCTGCTGGTCTGCAAGCGGCGCAAAGGCGAGGCGCGCGGCACGCGGCTCTTCACGAGCCATCTGCAATGGATCGCGCGGGCCGGCACCGAGGTCGATCTGCGTCAGCCGCTGCCGCTGGTGCTCGCCGCCGAGCCCAGCATCACGCGCGCCGTGGTGCTCGACGCGCTGGCCGTCGCGGGCGCGAGCTGGCGCATCGTCTGTACCAGCAGCTCGCTGGCCGGCAGCAGCGCTGCCGCGCGCGGCGGCCTGGGCCTGACCGTCAGGCCGCAGTTCATGACCGGCCGCGGACTGGCGCCGCCGGTGAACGCCGCTGCCCTGCCCGCGCTGCCCGACGTGGACTACGTGGCGGTCGGTGCGCCCCACCTGAGCCGCCCCGCCGAAACGCTGCTGCAGATCCTGATCGACAGCGAATTGCGCGGCGACTGGACGACGGTCTAGCGCGCCCGCATCTCGGTCACGCGCCACCAGCCCGGCAGGAGCGCGCGCACCTTGTGCCGGCGGAAGCGATCGTCGATCAGATGCACGGTGCCGGTATCGGTCTCGCTGCGGATCACGCGGCCGGCCGCCTGCACCACCTTCTGCAGGCCCGGATAGAGATAGGTGTAGTCGTAGGCCGCGTCGTCGCCGAAGCGCGCACGCATCGTGGCCATGATCTGCTCGTTGACCGGGTTGACCTGCGGCAGGCCCAGCGTGGCGACGAAGGCGCCGATGAGCCTGCGGCCCGGCAGGTCGACCCCCTCGGCAAAGGCGCCGCCCAGCACGGCGAATCCCACGCCCCGCCCCGACTCGGTGAAGCGCGCGAGGAATGCCGCGCGCGCGGCCTCGTCCATGCCGGGCGACTGCTCCCACACGGGCACCTGCGGATGACGCTGGCGCATCAGCGCCGTGACCTGCGCCAGATAATCGAAGCTGCTCAGAAAACCGAGATAGTTGCCCGGCTGCTCGGCATACTGCGCGGCGATGAGATCGGCGATCGGCTCGAGCGAGCCGGCCCGGTCGCGCCAGCGCGTCGACACGTCGCCCACGACACGCACGCGCAGTTGCTCGGCGGAAAACGGCGCCTCCACATCGAGCCAGGTGGTGGCGGGCGGCAGGCCCAGCGTATCGAGATAGAAGCCGGCCGGGCTGAACGTGCCCGAAAACAGCACCGTGCTGCGCGCCGCCGCGTGACGGGCCGCGAGGTACGGGGCCGGCACGACGTTGCGGATGCAGGCGTCCGAATCCGGCTTGCCGTACTCCAGGCCGCGCGTGTGGCGCGTCATGTCGAACAGGGCATGACTGCCGAAGCTTTCCGCCAGCCGGCCGAATTGCAGCAGCGCGAAGTACAGGCCCAGCAGCGGGTCGTCGGGCGCGGCGGGGCCGCTGGCGTAGTGATCGGCGAAGGCCGTCGCCGCGCGCTGGACCGCCTCGCGCAGATTGCCCGGCACCATCTCGTGCGCCGCGTAATCGCCCTCCTGCTTCTTGAGCACCGCGCGCCACGAACGCAGCAGGCCGTCGAGCGGCTTGCGCAGCGCCGCCGGCGCCAGGCCGCGGGCCGCCCGCACGGCGCCCATCGACAGCGACGCGCTGTACATGCGGCGGGCCCGCTCGAGCAGATTGTGCGCCTCGTCGACCGCCACGGCCACGCGCCATTGATGCACCTGCGTGAGGGCATACAACATGGCGCTCGAATCGAACCAGTAGTTGTAGTCGCCCACGACCACATCGGCCCAGCGCGCGAGCTCCTGCGCCAGGTAGTACGGACACACCTCGTGCGCGTCGGCCGCCGCGCGCACCGCGGCGCGGTCCAGCGTGGCGTCGGGCGCCGCGAGGGCCTGCGCGCGCGCACCCGGCAGGCGGTCGTAGAAGCCGCGGGCGCGCGGGCACGCGTCGCCGTGACAGGCGCGGTCGGGATGCACGCAGGCCTTGTCGCGCGCCACCAGCTCGACCACGCGCAGCGGCAAGGGCGCGTCGCGGCCCGCGCGCAGTTGCGCCAGCGCATCGAGCGCGAGCGCATGACCGGGCCCCTTGGCCGACAGGAAAAACACCTTGTCCAGCCCCTGCGCCGCGCAGGCCTTGAGCAGCGGAAACAGCGTGCCGAGGGTCTTGCCGACCCCGGTGGGCGCCTGCGCCATCACCGGATGCCCGTCGCGCGCCGCGCGATACACGGCCACGGCGAGCTGACGCTGCCCCGCCCGCATCGCGCCGTACGGAAACGCCAGAGACTCGAAGGCCGCGTCGCGGGCGAGCCGGTGGGCCCGTTCGCGCGCGGCCCACTCGGCATAGCGGGTGCAGAGATCGGCAAACACCGCCTGCAGCTCGGCGGCCGTGAGGGTCTCGGCCTCGGCCGTCTCGAGCTCGGTATCGAGATTGAAATACACCACCGCGACGGTGATCCGCTCCAGCCCGCGCGACTCGCACAGCATATGACCGTAGACCCGGGCCTGAGCTCGATGCAGGGCGCGCTGATTGGCCCGCAGGCTGGCCAGATCGCCGCGATAGGTCTTCACTTCTTCGACGCGCCGGGCCTCGGCATCGAAGCCATCGGCGCGGCCGCGCACCGTCAGGCCGGCATGGGTGGCGCCGAGCCGGACCTCATGTTCGAACGCCGCTCCCCGCCGCGCCGCGATGACGGCGTGGCCCGCCATGCCTTCGAGCGCGGTGGGCGCCGGCGTGAAGCGGGAATCCAGATCGCCCGCGCGCGCGGTGAAATCGCACAGCGTGCGCACCGCCACGTCGAGATTCATGCGGCCTCCTGCAGAGGCTCGTTTGGTGGCGTGCCGTCCGGCGGGGTGGCGACCAGCGCCACGGCCGTGGGCGAGATCGTGCCGCTCGCCTGCGCGCTCGCCAGCGTTTCGTCCCAGCGCACATGACACACCCGCACCGGCAAGCCATGCCGCGCCGCATAGGCCAGCCAGCGCACCTGGTTGTCCTGCAGGCGGTCGCCCGGGCCTTTCACCTCGATCAGTTCGTAGCGCGCCTCGGCGGGCCAGAACCGCACCAGATCCGGCAGGCCGGAACGATTGGTCTCGATGTCGTCGAGCAGGCGCGCGAACCACAGCGCGAGATGCTCGGGTGCGATGCACGCGAGCGCGGCCTCGAGCAGGTCGCGGCTCAGCATGCCCCAGAAAACGAACGGCGACTGCACCCCGGCCTTGGCTTCGTAGCACGCGAGAATGCGCTCGCGGTGCGTGCCGTCGGCCAGTGCGCCCAGGCAGGCATCGAAGGCGGCCGCGCGGCGCGCGCGAAAGCCGGCATCGTGCAGATCGGCCGGGCCGCGCTGAAACGGATGGAAGAACGCGCCGGACACCGGCTCGAAGATCGCGCGCCAGCACAACAGCCCGAACAGCGAATTGATCAGGCCGTTTTCGACGTAATACGCCGGCGCTTCGCTGGTGCCGAGGTGATCGCGCACCACGAACTCGACACGCCGTGCCGGCTCCGGGCGCGGCAACACCAGCTCGAATGGCGCCGTCGTGGCGCGTCGCGTGGGCGCCGGCGCGGGCAGGCCGGCATGGCGGGCCAGCCGCGGCAACATGCGCGCTACCAGCTGCAGCTCGGCTTCGCTGCCGGGCGCGGAGAGGGTGTCGCGGGCGAGCGCATGCGCGTCTTCATAACGCGCCTGCCGCTCGATCACGCGTATCAGGCGCTGGCGTGCGCCCGGATGGCGCGACGCGCGATAGGCCGCCTCGGCGGCGTCCCAGGCCCCTGCCCGTTCGCACCACTGCCCCAGGCGGAACCACACCTTGGCCTGGCGGCGCGCGAGCCACGGCACCTCGCTGGCGCAGGCTTCGATCTCCGCGTGCAGGGCCGGCGCCTCATCGGGCGTCGCGCTGTCCAGCCGCTCGCGTACGGCGTGCAGGGCCAGGTAGGTATCGATGGCGCGCGCATGCGGAAAGGCGCGTGTATGGCTGTCGAGCGCCACCGGTTCATACTGAAAAACACCGAGGTCGGCGAGCACGAACTCCGACCAGCTCTGATGCAGATTGCCGAAGAACATCAGGCGCAGGCGCTCGGCGAGCGCGCCGATCTCGACGGACCAGATGGCCTCGTCCGGCCCCGCGCCCCACGCGCTGCAGGCACGTACGTCCGCGCCGCCCAGGTGCTCACGCAGCGTGGCCAGGAGCTCCGCCTTGCGCCACGACGCGCGCGCGCCGGCCTGCGGATAGCGCCGCGCGAGTTCGTCTTTGGTATGCAGCGCGGCCCACTCGGTCCAGTCGAGCGCCGGATCGGCCTGCAACCAGCCCAAGGCCAGCAACGGCGCGGCCGCGGTGGGGATGCAGCCGATTTCTTCGTAGTGCAGACACTCGGCTCGATAGACACGGCGCGTGCGCATCAGCAGGCGCACCGCGAGCGCGCGCGAGGCCTGCGGCAAGCGGGCGAAGTCGTGCACGAAGGCCCGCTCGGCCGGCGCGAACAGATCGTCGTAGCGCGCGGCCAGCCAGTCCAGCGCCTGCTGAAAATTGTGCAGATAGTAGTAACGGTGCGGGGCGAACATGCGGGCAACGGGATCCGGGGCATCCATCCATGGCGGGCGCCACACCGGCCCCTGACTGGATATCCATCCAGCATCATAGCAGCCCTGGCCGCGCGCCCCGGCCTGCCGCCGCTGCGGCCGGCCGCCCGTGCTCCTCGTGCGCCCGCCGACCGCGGCTTGACACGCGTTTTCCGAAATTTAGTGCCGGATCACGTCAAGATCGCGCCATTTGCGCACGCAACGATTAATCGACCTGCGAGTCGCCCGCCGCGAGCGCCTCCGTGTGTGCCGTACACGCCACAAAAAGCCCTGTTTTTCCGCGTTATTTTCACGCCGCCGACGCAGGCTTGCGGGTAAGCTTTCAGCCCGGTCTCAGGTAAATCAGGAAATGACATGAGCAGAGAGAACGTCCGCAAACTCCTCTCGATGACCGCCGGCGACACGGAGCTGCGCGAACGCGTGGAACGCCTGTGCGATGGCAACACCATCGGCTCCGCCGCGCGCGTGGTGCGCCTGGCCGAAGACCTCGGCATTTCTTTCCATATCGAGCCGTTTCTGGCGGAGATGCACGAGCGCGTCGAAGCCGCGCGCGCCAAGGCCGTGGCCGACGGCCGCGCCCCGGAGAGCGCGGCCCGCTGGCGTTTTCACTGAGCCGGCTCAGTCCTGCGGCGCTTCGCGGCTGGCGCGCTGCTTCGCCGGCCCCTCGGCCTGGTTGAGGTTGTAGGCAGTGTTGACCAATCCGATGTGCGAGAAGCCCTGCGGGAAATTCCCGACCAGGCGGCCGTGCACCACGTCGTACTCCTCGGCCAGCAGCCCGAGGTCGTTGCGCAGGCCGAGCAGCTTGTCGAACAGCCGATTGGCATCTTCCAGCCGCCCCTGCATCGCGTAGGCATCGGCCAGCCAGAAGCTGCACGCGAGAAACGCGCCCTCCTCGCCTTCGAGGCCATCGTCGGTCTTGGCCATGCTGTAGCGCCGCAGCAGCCCGCCCTGCAACAGGTCTTCCTCGATGGCGCGGATCGTGCCGTGCACCCGCTCATCGTCCGGCGGCAGAAAGCCCACCTGCGGAATCAACAGCAGGCTCGCATCGAGCGCCGTCCCGCCGTAATACTGCACGAAGGTATTGCGCTGCGCGTCGTAGCCGTGCGTGAGGATGTCGTCGCGGATGCGCTCGCGCAGCGCGCGCCAGCGATCCAGCGGCCCGGCCAGACCGAACTGTTCGCATGACTTGATCGCGCGATCGAACGCCACCCAGCACATCAGGCGCGAATGCGTAAAGGCCTGCTTGGGCCCGCGCACTTCCCAGATGCCGTGGTCGAGCGAATCCCAGATCTCCTCCAGGGGCTTGAGAAACACGTTCTGCAGGCGCCACGCCTCGGCCATCGGCGCCAGGCCGGCCGCCCGTGCCGCGTGCAGCGTTTCGATCAGCTCGCCATAGACGTCGAGCTGGATCTGGCCGAAGGCGCCATTGCCCACCCGCACCGGCTTGCTGCCGGCGTAACCGGGCAGCCAGGGCACGTCGTGTTCCGGCAGCCAGCGCTCGCCCGCAATGCCGTACATGATGTGCAATTGATCGGGATGCCCGGCGGTGGCGCGCAGCAGCCACTGGCGCCACGCCTCGGCCTCTTCGCGATAACCGGCGTTGAGCAGCGCATAGAGGGTGAGCGCCGAATCCCGCAGCCAGCAATAGCGGTAGTCCCAGTTGCGCTCGCCGCCCACGTGCTCGGGCAAGGAGGTGGTGGGCGCGGCGACGATACCGCCCGTCGGCGAAAACGTCAGCAGCTTCAGCGTGATGAGCGAACGCACCACGGCCTGGCGGCGCGGGCCGTCGGGCCCCTCCCAGTGGCAACGATGCGCCCATTGTTGCCACCAGCTGATCGTGCGTTCCAGGCTCTCCAGGCGGTCGGCCACGAAGTGCGGCGTCTTGTGCGAGCGATGGTACGAGAGCGTGAACGGCACGACTTCGCCCTGCCGCACCGTGAATTCGGCGGTGCTGATCATGTCGTGCCCGTCGAGCGCGACCGGCGTGTGCAGCTCCACGGCGTCGGGGCCGGCGATCGCACTCAGGCCGTAATCCCGCCGCCTGACCCACGGCACGGCCTGACCATAATTGAAGCGCAGCACGAGCTCCATGTTCATGTCGACGCTGCCATGCAGGCCGCGCACCACGCGCACCAGATCGACCTTCTCCTCGTCTTCCGAGAGCGGCATGAAGTCATGCACGAGGACCGTGCCGGTGCTGGTGTCGATGCGCGTCTCGAGCACCGCGGTGTCGGGCACATAGCTGCGCGTGACGCGGGCCTCGGGGTCGGCGCCGCTCAGCCGCCAGCGGCCGTGCGAGGCGTCGCCCAGCAGCGCGGCGAAGCAGGCCGGCGAGTCGAAATGCGGAAGGCAGAGCCAGTCGATCGAGCCGTCGCGCGCCACGAGTGCCGCCGACAGCATGTTGCCGATCAGCCCGTAATCCTCGATCGGCTTGGGGTAGGTGCTGGCACTGCGCATCAGCCCGCCCCCCGGAACTCGGGATATAAGGTCATGCCGCCATCGACGAACAAGGTGGTGCCGGTCACGTAATCCGAATCGTCGCTCGCCAGCCACACGGCCGCGCGACCGATGTCATCGGGCTCGCCGATGCGGCCATACGGAATCAGTTTGAGCAGATCGGCCAGGGCCTCGGGCGTGTCCCAGGCTTCGTGATTGATGGGCGTCCGGATCGCACCGGGCGCGATGCTGTTCACGCGGATGCGACGCGGCGCCAGCTCCTGCGCGAGCGAGCGCATCAGCAGATTGATGCCGCCCTTCGACGCCGCGTAGTTGGCCTGGAACGCCCACGGGATGACCTCGTGCACCGAGCTCATGAAGATCATGGTGCCGCGGGCGCGCCGTTCGCCCTCGGGCGCCTCGCGCGCCAGAAAATGGCGTGCTGCCTCGCGCGCGCACAGAAATTGACCGGTGAGATTGACGTCGATCACGCGGCGCCATTGATCGAGCGTCATCTGCTCGATCGGCGAAGGCTGTTCGATGCCCGCGTTGTTGACCAGAATGTCGAGCGGCCCGAAGGCCGCCTCGGTCTGCGCATAGAGCTGCGCGACCTCGTCTTCGCGGCTGACGTCCGCCTGCACCGCGATCGCGGTGCCGCCGTCGCGCGCGATGTCGTCGACCACCTTCTGCGCACGCGCGGCCGACTCGCCACCGCTGCTGTGATTGACGGCCACCCGCGCGCCCGCCTGCGCCAGCGCCACGGCGACCGCCTGACCGATCCCTGACGATGCGCCGGTCACGATCGCACAACGCCCATCCAACACCTTCAAAGGCATGCCTGTCTCCTTAGGACAACGGCCGGCGCGTTCACGCCGGCGAATGGCAGCCTCCCCTATTTTTTTACACAGCTTAGCGGGGCGCGCGCCGCGCGACAACCATTGCGCGTGAGGCCGCGCCAGGCATGGCGCTTGCCCCCGCGCGGGTTTGCAAAGCCCTGCGCAACGTCCGCCGGCACGCGTCAAACCTTGCGATCGGCTGAACACGAGCCCTTTCGACTTTACATACACTATGGCTCCCGCCGGCCCGGTCTCGCGCATCGCTGAAGCGCCACCAGGCCGTTGCATGTTGGAGTCTGCATCATGGAAGTCCGTATCGAACCTTATCCCGGCTGCGACGAGGCCGCGCATTATCTGCTCGCCGCGCGTCAACGCGGCGAGCCCGGCCCGCGGCTGCCCGACCACTGCCGTCCCGCCACCCTGGGGCAGGCCTTCGCCGTACAGATGCGCACCGCCGAACTGCAGCAGGCCCAGGGCGCGCCGATCGCCGCCTGGAAAAGCGCGGTGCCCACGCCGGAGAAGTTCGCGGTCGCCCCCATCTACGCACCGGCGGTGCATCTGAGCGAACACGGCAGCGCGCCGGCCGCCGACGCGCTGGTGCGCATCGAGCCGGAGATCGCCTTCGAACTCGCGCGCGATCTGCCGCCACGCGCCGCCCGCTACACCCGTGCCGATGTCGACGCCGCGGTCGGCCGAAGCCGGCTCGCGCTCGAAGTGCTGGGCTGCCGCTACAGCGCGCCGCAGCACGCCAGCCTGCCCGAGCTGCTGGCCGACCACATGTTCAACCAGGGCCTCGTGCTCGGGCCCGAGATCCACCAGGACGCGCCCGCGCGCCTGCCGATCACGGTGCATGTGGACGACGCGCTGCAGGAAGATCACGACGGCGTGCACCCCAACGACGAACCGCGCGCCGGCCTGTATTGGCTGGCCGAGTTCCTGCGCGCACAAGGCCTGGGCCTGCGCGCCGGCCAGCACGTCATCACCGGCTCATATGCCGGCTACATCGACGTGCCCGCCAACCGCGCCGTGCGCGTGGGCTTCGGCGACCTGGGCGAGATGGCGCTGCGCTTCGTGCGCTGACGAGATCGGGCGGCGCACGCGCGCCGCCCCACCACGCCGCGCGACGGGCGCCGTGCAGCCACGGCCCTCAGCGCACGCCCCCCGACTCGCGCGCCCGCGCGTAGTCCTTCAAGAGCCGCATGAAGCGCTGCACATGACGGCTCGGGCGCTCGAAGCCGGAGCGCACCAGGCTGAGTTGCAGCGGAATCGACTCCTGCAGCGGCCGCACTTCGATGCCGGGCCAACCGGCCTGCTGGACCGAAAATTCATCCACGATGGCCACGCCGACGCCCGCGCGCACCAGCGCGCAGGCGAGCTCGGCGCGCACGATGTCGGCCGTGGCGTGCCAGCTCACGTCGGCGCGCTGAAAGGCCGCCGCCACCAGCTGACCGAACGGAATCGAACGGCTGTACAGCACGAGCGGATACGCGGCCAGCTCGGCGAGGCTGACCGCCCGGCGCGACGTCAGCGCGTGACCGGTCGGCATGATGCAGACCATCTGCCCCGTGGCGAAGGGCTCCACGACCAGATTGGGATGATCGATCGGCAGCACGGACACCGCCAGCTCCGCCTTGCGGCCCAGCAGCTCGTGCGCCATGTCGGACAGCAAGGTGGTGTGGTACTTGAGCCGGACGTTCGGATACTGCGCGAGAAAGCGCGCGACCACGGTCGGCACGAAGTTCAGCGCGAGGCTGGGGCTCGAGCACAGCGCGAGCGCGCCGTCCGGGCGCAGCGCCAGGTCGCGCGCCAGCTCGTCGATGCGCACCGCCTCGTCGAACAGCGGCCCGACTTCCTCGAACAGCCGCAGCGCCTCGGCCGTGGGCGTGAGCTTGCCGCGATCGCGCTCGAACAGCGCGAGCCCCAGCGATTGCTCGGTGTGCGCGATCAGGCGGCTCACCGCGGGCTGCGAGACGAACAGCAGCTTGGCCGCGCCATTCATCGAGCCCGTGAGCATCACCGCCCGGAACACTTCCATCTGTCGCAGCTTGAATCGCATCGCCCCCTCCCGGCGGCACTCTTCCGATAATCGAATGTTATACCCCCCTGCCAACTGCGCATAAGGCGAATCCGCGGGTTTTCGGTAGGATTTTCCGCAGGCGGGCTCTGCCAAGCCGGCCTTCCGAAGTTGATTCGATAAGGATTCTGCATGACGCTGAAACTGGGATTCGTGGGCCTGGGCATGATGGGCCTGCCCATGCTCGAAAATCTGGCCCGCGCCGAGGGCCTGGACATCCTCGCGCACGATCGTGCCGAGGCGCCGTTCGAACGCCTGGCGCGCCATCCGGCCTGGCAGCGTTCGCTACACCGGGCATCCGATCTGGCCGCGCTGGCCGACCGCGAGCTCATCATCACGATGCTGCCCAACAGCACGATCACCAACGCGGTGATCGCGGGGCCGGGCGGCCTGGCCGAACGCCTTGCGCGCGGCGCCACCGTCGTCGACATGGGCTCCTCCAATCCGGCCGACACCCGGCAGCTCGCCGCGCAGCTGGCCGAACGCGGCATCGGCCTGATCGACGCGCCCGTCTCCGGCGCGGTCGCCAAGGCCGCCACCGGCACGCTCGCGATCATGGTGGGCGCCGCGGCGCCCGATCTCGAGCGCGTGCGGCCGGTGCTCGCACACATGGGCACCACCATCATCCATACCGGCGCGGTGTCGTCGGCCCACGCCATGAAGGCGCTCAACAATTACGTGTACGCGGCAGGGCTGCTCGCCGCGTCGGAAGCCCTGCTCATCGCCGAGCGCATGGACCTGGACCTCGGCATCTTCACCGAAGTGCTGAACGCCTCCAGCGGGCGCAACGTGGCCACCGAAACCAAGCTGCGCCAGTTCATCGTGCCCGGCACGTTCAACGGCGGCTTCGCGCTCGGCCTGATGGCCAAAGACCTCGGCACGGCCGACAGCCTGCAGGCGCTGGCCGGCGTCCAGACCGAGCAGTTGGCGCTCTGCACGCGCCTGTGGCGCGAGGCGCGCGAGCAACTGCCCGCCACCGCCGACAACACCGAGATCTATCGCTATCTGCGCGAACGGGCCAGCGAGAACGCCCCGGCCTGACGCACGCCCACGCAAGACGGACGGCACCGCACGACGGCGCCGCCGACACCGACAACAGGAGACAATCCATGCAGCCCCTTCTTCGCCGCCTCGCGCTGGCCGGCGCCGTCTGCGCGTTTGCCGCCGGCAGCGCGCTCGCCGCCTATCCCGACCGCCCGATCCGCCTGGTCGTGCCCTTCCCGCCCGGCAGCATCACCGATGTGGTGGCGCGCACGCTGGCCAAGGACATGGCCGACGACCTGGGCCAGCCCATCGTGGTGGAAAACAAGCCCGGCGCCAACGGCATCATCGGCACGCACGACGTGGCGCGGGCCAAGCCGGACGGCTACACGCTCGTGATCGTGGGGGTGTCCACCGCCGCCAGCGGCGTGAGCCTCTTCAAGG
The DNA here is from genome assembly GCF_002261475.1 of Bordetella genomosp. 5. Taxonomy (GTDB): domain Bacteria; phylum Pseudomonadota; class Gammaproteobacteria; order Burkholderiales; family Burkholderiaceae_B; genus Bordetella. The sequence continues at coordinate 39,343 of NZ_NEVN01000006.1, read as the reverse complement.
ATCTGCCCTACCACCCGGCGCGCGACCTCACCGCCATCGGCGCGATCGCCGAGACGCCCTATCTGCTGGTGGGCTCGCACGACATGCCCGGCACGACGGTCGCCGACCTGTTCGCCTACGGCAAGAAGAATCCCGGCAAGCTCACCTATGCCTATGGCTCGGGCAGCGCGCAGGTGTTCGGCGCGAAGCTGGCCACCATGGGCGGCATCAACGTCACGCCGGTGCCCTACCGCGGCGGCCCGCAGGCCCTCACCGACGTGATCGGCGGTACCGTGGACATGACCTTCACCGATCTCGCCAACGGCCTGCAGCAGGCGCGCGCCGGCAAGGTGAAGGTGTATGGCGTGAGCACGCCGCAACGTTTCGCGCTGACGCCCGACGTTCCCACCCTGAACGAGACCGGCGCGCCCGGCTTCGACCTCACCGTGTGGTTCGGGCTGATGGGGCCGGCCAATCTGCCGGCCGACCTCACGCAGCGGCTGTCGCGCTCGCTCACGCAGGCGCTCGCCCGCCCCGAGCTCCAGGAAACCTACGCGCGCCAGGGTCTGTCGCCGCTGCGACAGGGCCCCGCCCAGTTCGGCGCGTATGTCTCGAGCGAGATCGACAAGTGGGCCGCCATCGTCAAGGAAACCGGCATCCCGCCGCAATAAACCAACAGGGAGATTCGTATGTCATTGATCGAAATCCGCAAACGCGCGCTGCTGAAAGAGACCACGTATCACGAGAACGGCCCCGCGCCGGACCAGCCGCTGATCCTCGCAGCCGCGTGCGCCGTGATTCGTAACCCCTACGCAGGCCGCTACGAGCCGGACCTGATGCCCTTCATGGCGGAACTGCGCACGCTCGGCACCGAGCTCGCCACCGAGCTGGTCGATACGCTCGGCGGCAAGGACAACGTCGAGGTCTACAGCAAGGCCGCGATCGTCGGGATCGATGGCGAGATGGAGCATGGCGCCGTCTGGCACGAGGCCGGCGGCTGGGCCATGCGTACCGTGCTGGGCGAACCCAAGGCCATGGTGCCCGCCGTGAAGGCGGTGGCCAGCGCGGGCTATCGCGTCATGGTGCCGGTGCACTACATCCATGCCTCGTACGTGCGCAGCCATTTCAACAGCATCGAGATCGGCATCCAGGACGCGCCGCGTCCGCGCGAGATCCTGTTCGCGCTGGTGATGGGCACGGGCGGCCGCGTCCATTCGCGCCTGGGCGGGCTCACCAAGGAAGCGGTCAAGGTGCACGACGGCCAGCGCTGAGACCGGCATCGCCAAAAAAACGGCCGCGGGGATCGCTCCCCGCGGCCGTTTTCATGGTGCGCGCGATGCGCGGACCGATCAGGCCTCGTCGGCCTCCTGCGGCACCATGTGCACCGCACGAACCTGGGCGATGCGGCGGCCTTCGACGCGCATGACCTCGAAGCGCCAGTCGCGCCACGACACCACCGTGCCGACCGCGGGCAAGGTGCCCGAGGCGCGCAGCAGGCAGCCTGCCAGCGTCGCGTCGTCGGGATAGTCGCTGGCCAGCTCGTAGGCATCGAGCATGCGGGCGACCTCGGTGGTCTCCAGGCGGCCGTCGAACACCCACGCGCCATCGGCCATGCGGGCAGCGCCCGGCGTGGCATCGTCGGCGTGGTCGGGCAGATCGCCGGCCACGGCGGTCAGCAGATCCATCGGCGTCACGAGGCCTTCGCACACGCCGTGCTCGTCGACCACGATCAGCAGGTGTTCGCGCGACTCGCGCATGGCTTCGACCAGCTTGAGCACCGGCATCGTTTCCGCAACGTAGTGCGGCTCGTGCGCCAACTCGATCAGATCGACCGGGCCCGGCGCGCGCAGCGGCTCCATCACATCCTTGAAGTGCAGCACGCCGATCACGTTGGAAGGGTCGCCGTTGCACAGGGGCAGACGCGAGTGACCGCGCGCGAACTTCTCCAGCACCACGTCGGCGCTGTCCTTGACGTCGAGCCAGACCATCTCGCCACGCGGCACCATGATGGCGCGCATGTCGCGGCTACCCATGGACAGCACGCGCTCGATCATGGAGCTCTCTTCCGGCGCGAAGGCGGGCTCTTCCGAGTCCGGATCGCCGGCATGCGCGGGTTCGGGCGCGCCATGCGCATCGCCGTCGTGGCGATCGGCACGCAGGAGGCGCAGCACGGCGCGCGCCGTACGTTCGCGACGGCCCAGGCCGTGCACATCACGCGTGGTGTTGCGGCGGGCCAGCTGGTTGAACAGCTCGATCAGGATCGAGAAACCGATGGCCGCGTACAGATAACCCTTGGGGATGTCGAAGCCCAGGCCTTCGGCCACCAGGCTGAAACCGATCATCAGCAGCAGGCCCAGACACAGGATGACCACGGTCGGGTGACGGCCCACGAAGGACATCAACGGACGGCTGGCCAGCATCATCACGATCATGGCCACGATCACGGCCGTCATCATGATGCTCAGTTCCTGCACCATACCCACGGCGGTGATCACCGAGTCGAGCGAGAACACGGCGTCCAGCACCACGATCTGCAGGATCACCTGCCAGAACACGGCGTGCTGCGCGCGCTTGCCACCGCCGCCATGCGCGCGCCCTTCGACGCGCTCGTGCAGCTCCATGGTGCCCTTGAACAGCAGGAACATACCGCCCAGGATCAGGATCAGGTCACGGCCGGAGATCTCCGCGCCGAACACCGTGAAGAGCGGCGCGGTGAGCGTCACCACCCACGCGATACTGGCCAGCAGGCCCAGGCGCATGATGAGCGCGAGCGACAGACCGACCAGGCGAGCCTGGTTGCGCTGATGCGGCGGCAGTTTGTCCGCCAGGATCGCGATAAACACCAGGTTATCGATGCCGAGCACGATCTCCAGCACGATCAGTGTCGCCAGGCCCAACCACGCAGTGGGGTCGGCCATCCAGTCAAATATCATCTGAGGTCCTCAGGAACAAGAAGCAGGAATGCGCGGCGCACGCCACGATGGGCGTGCGCTCGGCGCGTAGACAGGGGAAGCAAAGCGAAGCGCCACGCGCGCGGGGCGCGGCATGGCGTATAGGCGTGAAGCGGGGCGACGTGGCCGCACGCGAGGCGGGGCCGGGGGTCGGAAGCCGACGTGCGAAGGCGCGGCCGCGGGGGCGGCGCGAGACGTGGGCGGATGGCGCAGCGAACGCTGCGCACGGCATGATCGGGTTGGCCGGCGGCGTGGCTTTCACGGCGCCGACCCTACTAGGAGGCTCGTCTTTCATAAAGGCGGTTTACCGTCTGGATCAGGCCACGCCGCGGAGGGCGAAACCGCCATCATCAGGATGGCGGCTTGTGCTGGCAAGACGCACGCCATGAGGGCGACGCATCTGACCGGGGCCTGCCCGGGCCGCACCGCGCATAGGCGCCGTGCCGGCATGGGACTGGACGGATTCCCGCAGTACTCTCTTTCTTACAGGACTCTGAATATTACCTCAAAAATCCTGCAGGTCCATGGCAGCGCGCACGCGCGGCCCGCCGCCATCCGCCCCGCCCCTTACGCATCGCGGCCGGCGGTGCGAACATCAGGCATGGCGGATGCGGGCGCCTCGCGCTTGAAATCGGTGTCCACACCACCATCTACCTCCCATGGTCAAGAGGGCGAGTTCATGAGATCGCGCGATTTTTCTACCTGGGTCTGGGGCGACGCGCTGGCGCTGCTTCAGCATGCGGAGCGAATGCAGCGTCAACTGCTTCGCTGCACCGATGATGCGCACTGCTGGGAACCCGCAGTGGACATCATCGAAACCGACACCGACATCACGGTCATCCTGGCCGTGCCGGGTGTGTCGAGCGACAACATCGTCGTTCGGTTCGACCCGGACGGCATCACCATTTCCGGCCTGCGGCCCTTTCCGGCCGCCTACCGCTCCCGCATCCATCGTCTGGAGATTCCGTATGGCCGCTTCGCGCGCCGTATCCGGCTCTCGCTGCATGCGCTCGAGCCAGTCACCCCGCAACTGCGGGACGGCTGCCTGATCCTTACCCTGAACAAACTGAGGGAGGCCCCATGACGGACCTGCGTACCCTGCCCGACGATGCCCGCATCATCATTCCGTTGCGCGACGCCGTGTTGTTTCCCGGCGTGCTGTCGCCCGTTACCGTGAGCCGCGGCATCTCCGTGGCCGCGGCCCAGGAAGCCGTAAAGGCCGAGCGCCCGGTCGGCTTCCTGCTGCAACGCGATCCTCAGAAAGACGTGGTGACGCCCGACGACCTCTATTGGGTCGGCACCGAGGGGCCGATCGCCCGCTACATCACGGGCCAGGACGGCGCGCATCATCTGCTCGTGCAAGGGCAGGCGCGCTTTCGCGTGCTCGAGTTCCTCGAAGGCTGGCCCTTCATGGTGGCGCGCGTGGCGCTCATCGAGGCGGCCGCCGACAGCGACAGCGAGATCGAGGCGCGCTTCCTGCAGCTCAAGCGCCAGGCGGCCGATGCGATCGCCCTGCTGCCCAATGTGCCCGACGAGCTCGCGGCCGTGGTGCAGGGCATCGAATCGCCCGCCCTGCTGGCCGACATGGTCACCAATCTGATCGACATCAAGTCGGACATCAAGCAAGACATCCTCGAGACCTTCGATCTCGCGCGCCGCCTCGACAAGGTGATCACGCAGCTCGGCGCCCGCCTCGAGGTGCTGCGGCTGTCCAAAGAGATCGGCGAGCGCACGCGCGCGCAGTTCGACGAACGTCAGCGCGAGACGGTGCTGCGCGAACAGCTGCGCCAGATCCAGAAGGAGCTGGGCGACGCGGGCGACAACAGCGCGGAGCTCGAGCAGCTCCAGGAGGCCATCGACAAGGCCGGCATGCCCGAAGACGTGCTCAAGCACACGCGCAAGGAGCTCGCGCGCCTGCAGCGCATGGGCGACACGAGCGGCGAGTACGCGATGCTGCGCACTTATCTCGAGTGGCTGACCGAGGTGCCCTGGAAGCCCGCGCCGCAGGAGCCCATCGATCTGGCGCAGGCGCGTGCCGTGCTCGATAAAGACCACTTCGGCCTCGACAAGATCAAGCGGCGCATCGTGGAGTATCTGGCGGTGCGCAAGCTCAATCCCTCGGGCCGCAGCCCGATCCTGTGCTTCGCGGGCCCGCCGGGCGTGGGCAAGACCTCGCTGGGTCAATCGATTGCGCGCGCAACCGGACGCGAGTTCCAGCGCGTGGCGCTGGGCGGCGTGCACGACGAAGCCGAGATCCGCGGCCATCGTCGCACCTATCTCGGCGCCCTGCCCGGCAACATCATCCAGGCGATGCGGCGCGCCGGCACGCGCAATGTCGTGCTGATGCTCGACGAAATCGACAAGCTCGGCGCGGGCGGCTTTCATGGCGACCCGGGCAGCGCGTTGCTGGAGGTGCTCGATCCCGAGCAGAACCACAAGTTCCGCGACAACTACCTCGGCGTGGACTACGACCTCTCGCAGGTGATGTTCATCTGCACGGCCAATGCGCTCGACACCATTCCGGGGCCGCTGCGCGACCGCATGGAGATCATCCAGCTGCCGGGCTATACCGAAGAAGAGAAGATCCAGATCGCACGCCGCTATCTGGTGGCGCGGCAGCGCGAGGCCAACGGCCTGAAGCCCGAGCAGGCCACGGTGACCGAGGCGGCCCTGGCCGGCATCGTGGGCGATTACACCCGCGAGGCCGGCGTGCGCAATCTCGAACGCGAGCTGGGCGCCGTGTTGCGCCACGCTGCCGTGGAGATCGCCGAAGGCAAGGCCACCGAGGTCACCATCGACGCGCCGGACCTGCCCGCCATTCTGGGCCCGCAGCGCTTCGAAAATGAAGTCGCGCTGCGCACCGCCGTGCCCGGCGTGGCGACGGGACTGGCCTGGACGCCGGTGGGTGGCGACATCCTCTTCATCGAAGCGAGCAAGACGCCCGGCAATGGCCGATTGATTCTGACGGGCCAGTTGGGCGACGTGATGAAGGAATCCGCCCAGGCCGCGCTCACGCTGGCCAAGACCTGGAGCGGCGACGCGATGGACAAGATCGACGTCCACATCCACGTGCCGGCGGGCGCCACGCCCAAGGACGGTCCGAGCGCCGGGGTGGCGATGTTCGTCGCGCTCGCTTCGCTGCTGTCGGATCGGCCCGTGAGCGCCAACGTGGCCATGACGGGCGAGGTCAGTCTGCGCGGCCTCGTCCTGCCGATCGGCGGCGTCAAGGAAAAGACCCTGGCCGCACTGCGGGCCGGCATCACGACCGTGATGCTGCCGCGGCGCAACGCCAAGGATCTGGACGACGTGCCCGCCGAAGCCCGCGCCAAGCTGCGCTTCGTGTTGCTGGATCGGGTCGAGGACGCCTTGCGCTGCGCCATCGATGGCGAGTGCGCGCCGGCGCCGGGCACGGCACCGGACGGCGCGGCGGCGGCGGCGCGTCAGCCCGAGCCCGCCGAGGCCCAGGCGCCCAAGCCGCACTGAAGCGCGCGGCGCCGCGGCCCGCCAGCATGGCGGCCCCTGCCCTCGTGGCCGGGGCCGCCTTTTATTTACACCACCCGGAACCCGTGCGTGGCGTCGCGCGCGAGCTGGTCGACCAGCCCGTATTCCCAATCGAGATAGCCTTGCATGGCTTCGACCGGGTTGTCGGTGCCTTCGTACGGCCGGCGATAGCGATCGTCGGCCGGCGAGCGCCAGACCTGCGGTTCGCTGACCAGCGCGCCCCCCTGGGCGGTCCACGCATCGGTGCCGCCCTCGAGGATCGCCACCGGCACATCGATGGCATGGCGCGCCAGCGCGGCCGTGAGATCGGCCCAGGCATAGGCCGCCAACCGGCCGTCGCCGGAGGTCAGCACGACGCGCGTGGCTTGCGCCAGCCCCGGCGCGAGCGCGTCGAAGCCCGAACGCAGCGCGAACTCGGCCTGGGCGATATGCCCCTTGCGATACGTCAGGCTGGGCGCGAGATCGAGCAGGACGGTGCCCGGCTGCATCAGCCAGTCGCGCAATTGATCCGGCGCGATGCGCGCCCGCGTGGCGCCCTCGGGCTCGGGCGGCAGCGTCTGCGCCGGCGCGCCCACCGCGAGCGTCACGCCCGCGCGCTGCGCGTCGGCCGCGTCGAGCACATAGACATCCCAACCCATCTGCGCGAGCCACGATGCCGTCATGTCGGCGCGCACGCCCGCGTCTTCGTCGATGCCGTCCGTCAGCACGATGCGGGCGCCGCGGACGGGCACCACGTGATCGGTTTCCTGCACGAGCTGACCGCCCGGCGCGTTCGCGAAGCCGGGCAGATGGCCGGCTTCGTACAGCTCGGGCTGGCGCACGTCGAGTAAATAAAGGCCGCGGGCCGGGTCGCGCAGGGTGTCGAGCTCCGCCCAGGTCACGCGCTTCACGCCGGCGCGGTCGGCCACCTCGCGCGCGCGCAGGCGCGCCGTGTTGCGGTGGCCCGCATCGACCTCGGCGGGATGACGGCGCGATTGGCCGTGCTCGAGCGTGAGCCCGGCCAGCGTCCAGCCGATCGTGCCGTTGCGCAGCGCGAACACCGGATTGGGCAGACCGGCATTCACCAGCGACTGGGTGCCGATGATGCTGCGGGTGCGGCCCGCGCAATTCACGATCACCGTGGTGGCCGGATCCGGCGCGAGCTCGCGCACGCGCAGCACGAGCTCGGCGCCCGGCACGCTGGTGCTGCCCGGAATGTTCATCGTGTGATATTCGTCGTAGCGGCGCGCGTCGACCACCACCACGTCGGCGCCGCGCTCGAGCAGCGCGTGGACCTCCGGCGCGGGCAACGAAGGCGTGTGCCGGTGCGCCTCGACCAGTTCGCCGAACGACTTGCTCGGCACGTTGACGTCGCAGAACAGCTCGCCGCCGTCCGCCGCCCAGCCGGCCAGGCCGCCCGCCAGCAGACTGACTTCGGTGTAGCCCAGCTCGCGCAGACGCCGGGCGGCGCGGCGGGCCAGGCCCTCGCCGTTGTCGTAGACCACCACGGGCGTGTCCCGACGCGGAATGCGGCGCCAGGCCTGCAGCTCGATCTGCGAGTACGGCAGGTTGGCCGCGAACAGCGGATGCGACACCGCGAACGGCGCCTCTTCGCGCACGTCGAGCAGCGCGACCTCGCGGCCCGCGATCAGATCGGCCCGCACCGCCTGGGTGGCGCGCTGCGGGAACGCCCCCGGCTGCGCCGCGCCCCAGAGATTGGGCAGCGGGGCATCGCTGTAGCCCGAGATGAACGGCTTGATCTCGCCGGACTCGGTATAGACCGAGCGCCGGATGCTGCCGATATCGGCGCCGTACACATGGATGCTGATCGAGACCTGGTCGTTGTGCACATTGCTCACGCGGTGCACGTCGTGCCCGGGCGGCCAGACGGCCTCGACCTGACCGGGCACGAGCACCACGGGCGCGCCGTCCGCGATCCAGTTGCCTTGCGCGTCGCGCGCATAGCGTTGCGAGCGCTCGGCGCCGCGCAGCATGCCGATCAGGCCCCAGACCGTGTGATCGTGGACCGGCGTGGCCTGCCCCGGGCCCCAGACGAAGCTCACCACCGAAAAGCGCCCGCCCGGATCGGCATACAGCAGATATTGCGCGTAGCGATCGGGCTGCGGTTGGGCGTAGGCGTCGGGCAACCAGTCGTCGTGGCGCACCAGGTCGCGCAGCAGCGCGGCGCCCTGCGTCAGGGCGGCGTCGCGGTCCGCGCCCCCGGCAAGCAGATCCGAGAGGTCGGAGACGAAATCGCGCAGGCGGTCCAGGCGCGGGGCCGGCGCGGCGGCGCCTTCGGTGGGGTTCGCTGACATATCTGGAGCTAGAGAGAGTGGAATTCGGTGAGAAAAAACCGTCCGAACCAGGTCTGTCCCGTAAAAAAACTGGAATGACCCCGGAAAAATGGCTCTTATTCGAGCATTAATCCCAAAGCCCGGCCCTTATATTCAGGCCAGCGCTGTCCGGCGGCGCGATCCTGACAGTATGCCAAACCATGGCAGCCATTCCTGCCCAGGGTCGCCCGATTATCGTCATATCGATATACCGTGCCTGCCGCCCGCCGCTTTGCGACCGGGCCGAGCGGGCCGGCCGGGCCTGCCCCATCCGTTGACCCGGGACGCCAGGCCCTCTGGCGCCCAGCCCTGTGTAGTTTGCGAGGAAAGCGTTGTGAGAAGGTATGCGTTGCCCCGTGCGGCCGGGAAACCGGCCTCGCGGCCTGCGGCATTCAGCCGTCTTTCAGTCCTGCCCGCGCCCGCGCGCGCCCTGACACGCCACGCGCTGTCCTGACTCCACACGCCAGCCTCGCGCGCAGATCCCGACATGAAAATAGTTGCGCTTAATTTGACTGCGGTGCATGCCATCGCCGCGGCCCCCGGGTCGCTCGGATTGGCAAAGTTTCTCTGTACCTTTCTTGCACGCCTGCGTGAACGCATCCAGTCGCTGATATTCGACTGGTTCGCGCGCTTGGAGATTCGCGCCCGACCGGATATAAATCTGGCAAAAGCCGCGCCCAGCCAGGCGCCACGCCATTCCAGCCCGGTTTCCGCCCTGGCTCAGGCGCGATCCTGCCGCTGGCCGGCCTATCGCGGTCACCGTATCGCACTCGGCGACAACACATGAACCGGCCCGCCATCCTCGTTCTCGAAGACCATCCCGTGCAGCGGCTGGTCATGGTGCGCGCCCTCGAGACGCTCGGACACTCGCGCATTCTCCAGGCCACGGAAGGCGAACAGGCGCTCGCCCGCCTCGCCGAACACGGCCCCGTCGACATCGTCATCTGTGACATCAAGCTGCCCGGCATGGACGGCACCGCCTTTCTGCGCGAGTCCAGCAAGCGCGGCCTGGTCAAATCGGTGATTCTGAGCAGCGACGTCAGCAGCGACCTCACGGCCGCCGTGCTGCACATGGCCAGCCTGTTCGGCATCCGCGTGCTGGGCGACCTCGGCAAGCCGCTCAAGCTCACCCGCCTCGAAACGCTGCTGCGTCGCTACGAGTCCGACGCGGACCAGCTGCCCGGCCAGGCCCCCGCCGCGCCGGTGTTCGTCCCCACCGCCGCCGACATTCAGGGCGGCCTCGGTCGGGGCGAGTTCATCCCCTACTTCCAGCCCAAATTCGACATCCGCACGCTCCAGCCCGCGGGCGCCGAGGTGTTGGCGCGCTGGAACCACCCCGAACACGGCATTCTGGGCCCGGGCGTCTTTCTCAATCAGGTCAAGGAGTGCGACGAGCTCGACCGCCTGACCTGGGCGCTGAGCGAGTCCGCCATGGCCCTGGCGGCGCGCGCGGTGATGAAGGGCCGCCCCGCCAGCCTGGCCATCAACGTCGAGACCAGTCAGCTGGCCTCGACCACGCTGCTGCCCACGCTCGAAGACTCGCTGTTGCGCCATGCCCTGCCGGCCACCGCGCTCACGATCGAAGTGACCGAGACGGGCCTGCTAGCCGCGCAGGCCACGACGCTCGAGACCCTCGTGCGGCTGCGCCTGCTGGGTTGCACCGTGGCGATCGACGATTTCGGTACGGGCTTCTCCTCGATGGAGCGGCTCTGCAACCTGCCCTTCAATCAGCTCAAGATCGACGCCTCGTTCGTGCGCCGGCTGCCCGGCGACTCGCGCAGCGAGAGCGTGATCGCGGCGACGCTGTCGCTGGCCGAAAGCCTGGGCATCGATGTGGTCGCCGAGGGCATCGAAACCGCGGAGCAGCGCCATGCCCTGCTCGACATGCGTTGCGCGCTGGGTCAGGGCTATTGGTATGCCCGGCCGATGTCCAGCGCCGACTATGAGTCCTGGCTGTTCAATCCCATGGCCGCCTGGACCTGATCGGCATACGGGCCGCCGGCCGACGCCGGCGGCCCGCGCTACTGGGGGGTGAAAAGTCAAACATCTCTCTGACATTGCTCGTGACGGGCCACCGCTCGGCGCTATCGTTACGTGTTGCCCGCGCTTCGCGCGCCGGCGTATCCGATCCGCCCCTCCCCCCGGCATGCACAACATCCTCATCATCGATGACCACCCCGTCACGCGTTACGCGCTGGGCGCCCTCCTTGCCCGCGAAGGCTATCTCGTCGCCGGCGAAGCCGCCGAGGGCCGCCACGGTCTGCAACTCGCCCACGAGCTCAAGCCCGATCTGGTTCTCGTCGATCTCGGCCTGCCGGGGCTCGACGGCCTCGAAGTGATCGCCCGGCTGCGGGCCCACGGCGCCACGCCCCGCATCCTGGTGCTGAGCTCGCTGCCCGCCGCCACTTACGCGCGCCGCTGCCTGCAGGCGGGCGCGCACGGCTTCGTCTCCAAAGAAGCCGACACCCGCGACCTGATCGCCGCGGTCCAGGCCATTCTTTGCGGGTACTGCTTTTTCCCGTCCGAGGCACTGTCCGCCGCCACCCTCGACCCGGTCCCCGACGACGCCAGTCTGCTCGCCCAGTTGTCCAACCGCGAGCTGGCCGTGCTCAAGCAGATCGCCCAGGGCGCCTCCAACAAAACCATCGCCGAAGCCCTGTGCCTGAGCAACAAGACCGTCAGCACCTACAAGGCGCGGCTGCTGGCCAAGCTCAACGCCAGCACGGCCTTCGAGCTGATGGAATTCGCGCAACGCACCGGGGTGAGCTGAGCATGCGCGCCGCACCGGTCCCCCTCGTCTTCGACCGCCGCCAGATACTGTCCTTGAGCGACGGCGACAAGGCGTTCACGCGCACCCTGCTCACGCGCCTGATGCAGACCAACCGGTCCGACATCCGCGCACTGCTCGCCTCGCACGCCGCGGGGTCCGCCCCGGCGGTGGCCGCGCGCGCGCACCGGATCCGGGGAGGCTGCTCCATCGTCGGCGCGGGCCGGGTCGCGGCCCAGGCCCTGGTGCTGGAATCCCACCTCGAAGCCCACGGGCTCGACGCCCGCAGCGGCCGCGCCGCCTGGCGCCTCGCGCGTCGCATCCTCGAGCTCGAGCGCGCCTTGCTGGCGTGGCTCGCGTCCTTACGCTAGGCCGCGCCGCGCGGGCATTGCCGCCGTCCGCACGCCGCCAGCGCCCCATCGCTCACATCGCGCCGCTCTAACCCCGCCGCTCGCGCGGCGCCGACCCACAAAAAAAGAGAGGCGGTGCTGTGCGCACCGCCTCTCTTCATCGTCGATCCGTGCGCCCCGGCACCGTGCCGGGGCGTGTCTCAGATCATCAGACGCCTTCGCGGGCCGGCACGGCCTGCGCCTGACGCGCCAGCTTGCGCGAGGCAAACCACTTGCCCAGGCCGATCACGATGATGACACCGGCCACTTCGGCGGCCAGCTTGGCCATGGTCGGGATTTCGCCGAAGCGGTTGGTGATGACCACGTCGGTGACCAGCATGCCGCCGGCAATCCAGCCCAGCAGACCGGCGCCGATCGTCACGACCATCGGGAAGCGATCGATCAGCTTCAGCACGATGGTGCTGCCCCAGATGATGATGGGCACGCTCACGACCAGACCGAAGATCACCAGGCCGAGCTGGTGGGCTTCGTCGGCGCCCTGCGCGGCGCCGGCAATGGCGATCACGTTGTCCAGGCTCATCACGAAGTCGGCCACGATGATGGTCTTGACCGCGGCCAGCACCGAGGTGCCGCCCTTGATGTTGCTATGCGCATCACCCTCGGGAATCAGCAGCTTCACACCGACCCACAGCAGCAGCAGCGCGCCCACGACCTTGAGGAACGGAATGGTCAGCAGCGTGAGAGCGAAGCCGATCAGCAGCACGCGCAGGCCGATGGCGCCGGCGGTGCCCCACAGGATCCCCTTCATGCGTTGCTTGGGTTCGAGGTTGCGGCAGGCCAGCGCGATCACCACCGCGTTGTCGCCGCCCAGCAGGATATCGATCAGGATGATCTGGAAAACAGCCGCCCAACTGAGCGTTTGCAAAAACTCAAGCACGTGAAAACTCCTGTGAACAGAGAACAAAAACAAAAACCCGACACGCCCGGCGGGAAACCGCCCCGCGAAACGCGCGTTTCAACCCCGTCGGGGCAGCGGGCGGGGTTGCCTACATCGGACGCACCAAGGCAAGCGAAAGCTGCCCGGCGACCTGCGCAAGATCGGTCTGGGGTTGATCGGTGGTGACGGCATAGGCCCATTCGCCCTGCTGCCAATAGGCGACGCCGGCCACACCGGCCTCCGTCACCCGCGACACGACGGGCGGCTGGTCCTCGCGGACCTCGGCCGCCTTGCCGGCAAAAATCGACAGCACGCCCAGGCCGCCGGCCTCGAGCGCGACTTCCACGCCGGGGCCGCTGCGCGACGGAAACACCTGCACGTCGCGCACTTGCCAGTCGTGCGGCAGCGCCGGCAGGCGAATGCCCGTGGTGCGCAGAATCTCGTCGGCATCCAGATAGGTGATGCGCGGCTGCGAATGCATGGTGGCGCGCATCTGCGCCGTGCGATGCGCGATCAGTGCGTCTTCGACGAAAGTGGGCACGTTCTGCGCCACCGCGAACCGCATGTCCGGATGCCACGCCCCATAGGCCATGTGGCCGGCCCAGCCGATCGCGAGCAGGATCGCGGCCACCGCGATATAACGCAGCCGCTCGACCCAGGCCAGGCGGTCCAGCCCCTGTTGCAGGTCGAGGGCGGTGCGCTCGCAGCGCATCGGCGTGTCGGCGGGCGGCGGCAAGGCGCAGCGCAGCGCGTCACGCACGCGCAGGTCGGCCATCACGCGCATGGCCTCTTCCGGGTTGTGCGACAGAAATTCCTCGACCTCGATCCGGCGTACCGGATCGAGCTGGTCGTCGACGTAGGCGTCGAGATCCAGATCGGTGATCGGCAAGGTTTCAGACATCGGTCCCTCCCACGACGCGCAGGCGGCGGGCGGTCTGGCCCGTGGCCTCGAACTCGCGCAAGGCGGCACGCGCCCGGCCCAGCCGGGACATCAAGGTGCCGACCGGCACATCCAGCACGCGCGCCGCTTCCTGATACGACAGGCCTTCGAGCGTGACCAGGTGCAGCGCCTCGCGCTGATCCAGCGGCAACTGATCGAAGGCGCGGCGGATCTGCTGCAGGCGAACGTGATGCTCCTGCGGCGCGGCCACGGCGGCGCTCTCGCTTTCCTCGCCGCTCCAGGACTCGACGTGCGCGGCCGCGTTGCGGGCCCGCCGCCATTCGCTCACGAACACGTTGTGCAGAATCGACATGAGCCACGCGCGCGGATTGCCGTTGCCCTCGGCGCGCCAGGTGTGCCGCCGCTCGTAAGCGCGGGCCAGCGCCTCCTGCACGAGGTCATCGGCATCGTGCGGATTGCGGGTCAGCGTGCGCGCATACGCCCGCAGGGCGGGCAGTTGGGCGGACACGGAGAATTCGGTCTGGGGCGCGGTCATATAGTCGTAGACGCCTGGCAAACGGCTTTAATCCGCTTTCAATCGCCTTTCTTACAATTTTCTGAATTCTAGCTGACTTCAGAGCGGGAAGTCGTCCGACGAAGGCCCTAAAATGCACCACTTTGGTGCATTTCGGCGTGAATCGACCCGCGTCAGGCCCGTCGGTTGAAAGCTTGGCGGCCCGGCCACCGTCGGCTTGACAGGCCGGCCCGCTCGGACCAAGGTAGGGTCTCCCCCAATCCCCGCCCCTGCCGCCATGCTGCAAGCGCCTGTCGCCCCGCCCGTCCCTCCCGTCTCGAGCGCGTCGTCCGCGCCCGATCCCCAGGCCGGCACCGCGGCGCGAGCGCCCGGCGGCGCCCAGGAAGCGGCCGCCGCCGCCCAGGCCGGCGGCGCGGGCCCGGGCGGCGTTCCTCCCACCGACATGCCCCCTGGCAGCACGTCGTCGGGCGGTTCCGACCCGGGCGGCGTGATGGGGCCATTCCAGTTCGCCGCGTTCCGGATGATCTGGATCGCCAATCTGTTCGCCAACTTCGGCGTCTGGGCCCAATCGGTGGCGGCCGCCTGGGTGATCACCGACGCCCCCGATACCAGCGCCGTGCTGGTGGCGATGATTCAGGTCGCGGCCGCCGTGCCGCTGGTCGTGCTCTCGATCGTGACGGGCGTGCTGGCCGACAACTACGACCGGCGCCGCATCATGCTGCTCGGCATGAGCGTGGAACTGGTGATCGGTCTGTCCATCACCGTGCTGGCCTTCCTCGGCCGTCTCGAGCCCGTGACGCTGATCGTGGCCACCTTCATCGTCTCCATTGGTGGCGCGGTCGTCACGCCGGCCTGGCAGGCGGCCGTGGGCGAGCAGGTGCCCAAGTCGTTCGTCGGACGCGCCGTCCTGCTCAACAGCGTCAACTACAACGTGGCCCGCGCCCTGGGCCCGGCCCTCGGCGGCGTGATGCTGGGCACCTTGGGCGCCCCCTGGGTGTTTCTGTTCAACTGCATCTGCTACGCGGCGCTGATCTGGGCGATCTGGCGCTGGCGCCGTGAGCTGCCGCGCCGCTCGCTGCCGCCCGAACGCATCGTCGAGGGCGTGGTCGCCGCGCTGCGTTTCACCGAGTTCTCCACGGTGACGCGCCTGGTCATGATGCGGGCCTTCATGTTCGGGATCTCGGCCAGCGCGCTATGGGCGTTGCTGCCCCTGCTGGCGCATGCGCACCCCGACGGCAGCGCATCGCTGTATGGCTACATGCTGGGCGCCCTGGGCGTGGGCGCCATCGGCGGCAGCGTGCTCATCGGACGGGTGCAACGCCGCGTCGGCGTGTCGCGGCTGGTGAGCGGCGCGGCCGCGCTGTTCGCGCTGTGTCTGATGCTGATGGGCCTGACCGACAACCTGGCCCTGGTGTTTCCGGCCCTGCTGGCGAGCGGCAGCTGCTGGATCGCGGTGCTGGCCACCTACAACACGACCGTGCAGCTGCTGGTGCCCGATTGGGTCAAGGCGCGCGCCCTGGCCCTCTATCAGACCGCCATCTTCGGCGGCCTGGCGCTGGGCTCGTTTGCCTGGGGCCACTTCGCCGGCACGATGGGGGTGCAGGGCGCCATGGGGGCCGCCGGCATCGCCCTGCTGGTGACCGTGCTGCTGCTGTATCGCTCGCGTCTGCCCGACCAGGCCGACGCGCGCACCCTGACCACTCTGCCCTCGACGCGCCCCGACGCCCCCGCCGACTTCGACCCGCATCACGGCGCGGTGCTGCTCACCATCGAGTATCAGGTCGAGCCCGGACGCGTGCCGGGCTTCGTCGCCGCGGCACGTTCGCTGCGGCTGATGCGGCTGCGCAATGGCGCCGACCAATGGCAGCTGTTTCGCGACCTCGAACAAGCCGGCGTCTGGCGCGAGGTGTTCGTGATCGGCTCGTGGATCCAGTATCTGCGCATGAACGACCGCATGACCCTGGCCGACCGCATGGTGCTCGATGCGGCGCAGGCTTTCCATGCCGGGCCGCAGCCTCCGCGCGTGACCCATGGGGTGAGCTATCTGGCCCTGGCGGCCATGCCGCAGGCCGGCCTGCGCGCCACGCCGATCCCGGTGGATGCGGAAGGCGGCTCGATACCGACACACACCGGCAGCCCGCTGACCGACTCGCCGCCGCCGGGGCCGGAGACCCCGGACGACGGCACGCCGGCCCAGCCCCGACCCGCGGGCGTCTGACGCCGGCGGGCTGCCCCCGCCTCGAGGCTGGCTACCGCGCAAGGCCGGAGGCCGTGCCGCGCGGCGCGCGGCTAGTGGCGCACGGCTAGTGGCGCACGGCTAGTGGCGCGCTCTCACTTACTCGCGCCGGGCGCTCACGGCAATCGCACTTTTGCGATGAAGTATTGCCGATTTATCGAACATCATGCATGATCGGCATTCGTTGGCCCGCGTCTTTTCCGCCGTGCCCACGCCCGCAAGACGACGCGTCTCCCGCGTCCAGATGTTCAGGTTTGGTCGGTTTGTCCGCCCCCGCGATACGGGTTTCGGATTGCATAAATCCTTCGGTTTTTATGTGAGCACCAAGATGGCCTGCATTCTGTTGCGCTTTGCCCCCCTGCCCGTTTGTGCCGCTCGCCGCGTTCGCCGCGGCCGCCCTCGCACGTCCGTCGCACCCGTTCGCTGACCGCGTTTTCCCGCCGGCGCCCTCCTCGCGGGCGCCGGTCCGTGTGCGCGCGGCCACCGCGGCCGCGCATCCGTTCGTGGATCCCGCGCCACCGGCGCGCGCGTCCGCCGTTGCAAGCATGCCCTTTCGGAGAAGCAAGCATGAGCCAGCCGCACGATGTTCAGCTCCAGACGCCCTACGACCAGTTCAATATCCACGTGCCGGAGAACGAGTTCCCGCGCAATGGCATCAGCGCGCGGGCCGCGCAGGCCCTGGTGCTGAGCGACGAGTGGACCGACACCAATCCGATGCTCAACATGTCGTCGTTCGTCACCACCTTCGCCGAGCCCGAGGCGCAGGCGGTGGCGCACAAGAACATGTTCAAGAACTACATCGACCACGACATGTACCCGCAGCTCTTCGCCATGGAGCAGCGCATGGTGCGCTGGCTGCACGAGCTCTGGAACGGCCCGAAAAGCGTGGAACCCTACGGCACGGCCACCGTGGGCTCGTCGGAGGCGTGCATGCTGGCGGGCCTCGCGCACAAATGGAACTGGCGTCAGGCGCGCGAGAAGGCGGGCAAGGACGCGACCCGCCCCAATATGGTGACGGGCGGCAACGTGCAGATCGTCTGGAAGAAGTTCCTGCGGTACTTCGACGTCGAGCCGCGCATCGTGCCGCTCAAGCCCGGCCAATACACGCTCACCGCCGAGCAGCTCGACGAATACGTGGACGAGAACACGATCGCGGTGGTGGCCATCGCGGGCCAGACCTTCACCGGCGAGGACGACGACATCCAGGGCATCCACGACTGGCTCGACGCCTACGAAGCCCGTACCGGGATTTCGATTCCGATGCACATCGATGGCGCCTCGGGCGGCTTCGTGAACCCCTTCCTGTACCCCGACTACAAGTGGGATTTCCGCCTGCCGCGCGTGATGTCGATCAACGCGTCGGGCCATAAATATGGACTGACGCCGCCGGGGCTGGGCTGGGTGGTGTTCCGCGAG
Organism: Bordetella genomosp. 5; assembly: GCF_002261475.1. Classification (GTDB taxonomy): domain Bacteria; phylum Pseudomonadota; class Gammaproteobacteria; order Burkholderiales; family Burkholderiaceae_B; genus Bordetella. The sequence continues at coordinate 21,479 of NZ_NEVN01000006.1, read as the reverse complement.
CGCAAGATCTTCAACGAGGATCTGGTGTTCTACGTGAACTACCTCGGGGGCGAGATGCCCACGGCCACGCTCAACTTCAGCCGCAATTCATTCCAGGTGGCGGTGCAGTACTACCAGTTCCTGCGGCTGGGCTTCGATGGGTTCCGGCGCGTGATGCAGCGCACGCTGGACAACGCGGTGGCGCTGCGGCAAAAGCTGGTGGACAGCGGCTACTTCACCATCATGAACGACACGCAGCGCATCCCGGTGGTGGCGGTGACGCTGCACGACAAGTACAAGAATTTCAACGAGTTCGACGTGTCGGCCAAGGTGCGCGAAAAAGGCTGGGTGATCTCGGCCTACAGCATGCCGCCCGACGCCGAGGAGGTGCGCAGCCTGCGCGTGGTACTGCGTCCGCACATCAACTACAACGTGTCGATGCTGCTGGCCAACGACATCATCAAGGCCTGCCAGTACCTCGAGCAACACGGGGGCTCGGCCACGCCGCCCGAGCTGCACGGGCACCACGACGAACTCAAGACCAGCCCGGCCAAGTGCTGAGTCCGTACGACGTGGCACCCGCGTGCCGCGATCGATGAGCAAGCGGGCGCGCCGGCATGCGCGCGCCCGCTTGCGCATCGCCGGTTCCGCGTGGCGGCCTTCAGGCGAACGCCGCTCGACCCTCGACGCAAGGAGTTTTCATGACAGGGTTCATGCAATTCCTGGGGAACAACCCCTACATCCTGCTCTTCTTCACGATCGGCCTGTCGGTCTGGGTCGGCAAGTTTTCTTTCAAGGGCTATGGCCTCGGCTCGGTGGCCGCGGCCATCATCGTGGGCTGCCTGCTGGCCACCGTCGGCTCCACGTACGGCGTGAAGTTTCACCTCGATGACTTCGCCAAGTCGCTGCTCTACTACCTCTTCATGTATGGCGTGGGTCTGCGCGTGGGACCGTCGTTTCTCAATGCCCTCAACAAGGATTCGATCAACTACGTGATCCTGGCCGTGATCGCCCCGGTGCTGGGCCTGGGCATCGTCGTCTGGGGCGCGGGCTTCTTCGGTCTGCCGCAGGGCGCGGCCGGCGGCATGCTGGCCGGGTCGCAGACCATGTCGGCGGCGATCGGGTCCGCCGAACAGGCCATCACGTCCGGCGCGCTGGCGCTGCAGCAGGGCATGACGCGCGAGCAGGTCGACGCGATGATCGCCCTCTCCTACGGCATCACCTACATCTGGGGCACGGTCGGCATCATTCTGCTGTGCAAATACCTGCCGCGCATCTGGGGCGTGGACGCCCGCAAGGCCGCCATCGAGTTCGAGAAATCGCATGGCGTGCCCAACGTCGACGATGCCGGCCTGACGGCCTTTCACCCCTTCGACGTGCGCGCCTACCGCGTCACCAACCCGGAGACGGCGGGCAAGACGATCAAGGCGTTCCGCGCACGCTTTCCGGAATACCAAGTGATCAACGTGGAGCGCGGCGAGGCCCTGCTGGGCGCCGACGAAACGCTCGTGCTGCAGACGGGCGACATCATCGCGCTGGGCGGCCGGCTCGAGTCGATGACGGCGAATATGGGCGTGGTCGGCCCCGAAGTGCCGGAGGCGCGCGCGCTCAACATCCCGCTCGACCAGGCCGAAATCCTGGTCATGAACAAGGCGGTGATCGACGTGCCGCTGAAGAACTTCCGCAACGGACCGCTGGCCGGCCAGATCCAGCTGCAGCGCATCGAGCGCGGCGGCGTGCCGTTGCCGATCGGCCTGGAGACCACGCTGCACAAGCGCGACGTGCTGTTCGTCAATGGCCTCAAGCCCGCGGTGGACAAGGCGGGTTCGATGTTCGGCGTGATCGCGCGGCACAGCACGGCCACCGACCTGCTCACGCTGTCGGCCGGCATGATCCTGGGCTTCCTGATCGGCCTGATCGAGTTCCCCGCCTTCGGCGCGATGGTGGGCCTGGGCAACGCGGGCGGTCTGCTGCTCTCGGGCATCATCGTGTCGTCGCTGTCCTCGCGGCTGCGCTTCTTCGGCAACACGCCGAACGCGGCCCGCAACATCCTCGAAGACCTCGGGCTGATCGGCTTCGTGGCCATCGTGGGCATCAACGCCGGCGCCGAGCTGCTCACCCAGCTGACCGGCATGATCGCGCTGAAGATCTTCGTGGTGGGCTTCCTGGCGTCGACCATTCCGCCCATCATCGTGTGGGCCATCGGCTTTCACATCATGAAGATCAACCCGGCCCTGCTGATGGGCGCCACGGCCGGCGCGCGCAGCCATTCGGGCCCGGCGCGCGAGGCCGCCAAGGAAGTGGGCTCGAGCGTGCCGTGGTTGAGCTTCCCGGTCGGCTATGCCGTCTCGGGCGTGCTGCTGACCGTGTTCGGCTACTTCGCCATGATGCTGTCGCACTGAGCGGCCGGCCGGGGCGGCGCGCGACGTGCCACCCCGGCCCGCGGCACGATCGAGCCGGCAACCCCCGGCGCGATCCGCGCCAGGGCACTGTCGTACCACCGCGCCAGCGCCCGCCCCCCCCCTGCGCCGACCACGATCCGCGCTGCTTCCGCCCCCCTCCCTGCGCCGATCACGATCCTCGCCGCTTCTGCCATTTCCCGTCCGTCGCCGCGACCCGCTAAGATCAGGCTGTGTTACCGTGCGGACCGGCACACCGGCGCAACGGCGCACCGGCGCACCGGCGCAACGGCGCATCGGCGCGACGCGCGACGACGCAGCGTGCCACCGATCGAACCCCCCGATCACCGCTTCCGAACACCCGCCGCCCACGCGGCATCTCTAAGCAGGCCCGGCATGGAACTGAAACTGCCCTATCCGCCCACTCCCGAACACGCCCCCGATCTCGCGGGCGTGGTCGTCAACGTGGTCCGGAATATCGAAGGCGTGACCCTGGATTTCACGCCGGCCTCGCTGCGCGTGATCGACGGCCTGATCCAGGATTTTCATGCGAGCGGCAATAGCGCCGCGGCCGTGCGCAATACGGTGTTTTTGTTCGGCTGTTATGCCGGCGAAGTGATCGTGCGCCATCTGCATGCGCGCTGGGCCCACGCGTCCACCTCGCCGCTGGGCAAGGGCGAGGCCAGCGGCGGCGTGCCGCTGGTGCTGCAGATGCCGGGCGGCACCTGGATCAGCCCCATCGCGAAGGCCTACAGCCAGCTCGCCAATGGCGCCGAAGACAATCTCTCGTTCTTCTACCACGTGCTCGCCGCCGAGAGCGGCCAGGCCGAGCCGCTGCGCGCCCGCCGCATTCGTCCGTCCTGAACCTGGCGAGGGGCGGTCCAACGGGCCGTCCCTTTCTGCCAAGGCGCCTTGCCTGCGACCCCGCGTCGGCGGCGGTTCTTTAAAGCACCGCCTTGCGCGTGCCCGGCGCCACCTCGCGCGGCAGCTCCACGCGGAACGACGTGATGCCGTCGCGCGAGCCCGCTTCGATGCAGCCCCCGTGCGTGATCACGATCTGCTGCGCGATGAACAGACCCAATCCCAGACCCTGATGCTCGCCCGGGCGGCGCTCGCCGCCGCGGAACGGGTTGAACAGGTGTGGCAGCAGGTCGGGCGGGATGGTGCCGCCGTTGCTGACCGTCACCGTGACCCGGTCGATCGCGCCGCCATCGATCTGCACCCGTACAGGCACGGCCGGATCGCCGTGATGGATCGCGTTGCCCACCAGATTCGCCAGCACCTGGCACATGCGCTCGCCGTCCCAGGTACCGAGCGGATTGCCGTCGAGGTGCATTTCGATGAGCCGGTCCGGATGCCCGGTCTGGACTTCATCGAGGGTGCGCTGCACCAGCGTCTGCATGCTCAGGCGCGTGGGGGTGACCGTCAGGCCACCGGTCTGGCGGATGCGGGTCACGTCCAGCAGGTCCTCGATCATGCGCGCCATGCGTTCGCTGCTCTGAAGCATGCGTCCGGCGATGCTGCTCACGCGCGCCGCGTCGATCTGGCGCTGCAGCAGCGTCGCCGCGATCGTGATGGACTGCAGCGGCGTGCGCAGGTCGTGACTCAGCACGGCCATGAACATTTCATTGACCCGCAGCGCCTCGGTGCGCTCCTGCAGTTGCTGCGCCAGGGCGCGCTTGCGCTCGTGCAGCTCGAAAAACACGTTCGCCTTGGTGCTCAACATGTACGGATCGATGGGCTTGTACAGAAAGTCCACCGCGCCGGTCTCGTAACCGCGGAACTGCCAGTTGTGCTCGCGCGAACCCGCCGTCATGAAAATGAGCGGGATATGACGGGTGCGCTCGCTGCCGCGGATCAGCTCGGCCAGCTCGAAGCCGTTCATCTCGGGCATCTGCACATCGAGCAGCGCCAGCGCCACATCACCGTGGTTGAGCAGCAGCTCGAGCGCTTCGGATCCCGACTGCGCCTTCAGCACCTGCACCCGGTCGTTCTCGAGCAGGGCCTGCAGCGCGACCAGGTTTTCCGGGACGTCGTCGACCAGCAGGCACTTGATGCGGTCGTCGGTGGTCGTGTCGGGCGAAGAGATCATGGTTCCGGTTAAGCGTGGGTTCACAGCAAACGCTGCGCATGGCGTTGCGCGAGCAGCGTGGCGATGTCGGGGGGAGGCAGCACATGGTGCGCACGCAGGCGGGCCAGCGCGGCGTCGGGCATGGCGGGCATCGAAGCGCTCGCCGGGGTCTGCACCACGGTGAGACCGCCCGCCGCGTCGATGGCGGCCAGACCGCGGGCGCCGTCTTCATTGGCGCCGGACAACAGAATGCCGATCAGGCGGTCGCCATAGCATTCGGCCGCGGTCTCGAACAGCACGTCGATCGAGGGGCGCGAAAAGTGCACCGGCGGATCGATGGACAGCGACAGGCGCGGGCCGGCGTCGACCAGCAGGTGGTAATCGGGCGCGGCGAAATACACATGCCCCGGCTCGATCGGCATCTGGTCCTCGGCCTCGACGGCGGGCAAGGCGCAGCGCTGGCCAAAGATCTCGACCAGCAGGCTGCGCCGGTGGCGCGGCAGATGCAGCACCACCAGCACGGCGGCCCGCAGCCCCGCCGGCAGCGCCGGCAGGATATCCATCAACGCGTCGATGGCCCCCGAGGAGCCGCCCATCACGATGGCGTCGTGGGCGTTGGCGGCGGGCGTGTCGGTACGCGGCATCAACGGCCCGCCTTCTTGCGGTAGATGCGGTCTTCGAGCACGAAATCGTCGAAGGCGTTGGCCTGGCCCGAGAAGCGCAACGACTCCTTCGCACCCAGGCCCAGAAAGCCGCGATGGCACAGGGCATCGTGAAACAGGCCCAGCGCGCGGTCCTGGAGGTCGCGCTCGAAATAGATCAGCACGTTGCGGCACGAGATCAGATGCATCTCGGCGAACACGCTGTCGGTGGCGAGGCTGTGATCCGAGAACACCATGTGTTCGCGCAGGCCCTTGTCGAACATCACGCGGCCGTAGCGGGCCGTGTAGTAATCCGACAGGGAGCTGCGTCCGCCGGCGCGGGCATGGTTTTCGGTGAATGCGGCCGCCCGATCCAGGTCGAACACGCCCTGCTCCGCCGCGCGCAAGGCATGCGGGTTGATGTCGGTGGCATAGATCAGCGTGCGATCCAGCAGCCCTTCCTCGTGCAGCAGGATGGCGAGCGAGTACACCTCTTCGCCTGCGCTGCAGCCCGCCACCCAGACCTTGATCGAGGGATAGGTGCGCAGGATCGGGATCACCTCCTGGCGCAACGACAGGAAGTAGCTCGGATCGCGAAACATGTCGCTGACCTGCACCGTGAGGTACTGAAGCAGCGCGGTGAACACCGAGGGCTCGTGCAGCACTCTATCCTGCAGCTGCGACAAGGTCTTGCATCCGAACTGACTGAGGGCGGTATGCAGGCGCCGCTTGAGCGAGGCCTGCGCATACCCCCGGAAATCGTAGTGGTACCGATGAAAAATGGCATCGATCAGCAAGCGCTGCTCGATGTCGGCGGTACGGATCTTGGCGGGCTGGGACATGGTGTGCTTCAACGGCTATGCAGGCTCGGGACCTATTTGGGCATCCACACGCGGACCAGCGACAGCAGTTTTTCCACGTCGAGCGGCTTCGCAATGTAGTCGTTCGCGCCGGCCGCCAGGCACTTCTCCTGGTCGTCTTTCATGGCCTTGGCCGTCAGTGCGATGATCGGCAGGCGGCGCCACTCGGGCCGGTTGCGGATCTCGCGCATGGCGGTGTAGCCGTCCATCTCGGGCATCATGATGTCCATCAGCACCAGGTCCACGGCGGGATGACCGGCCGTGCCGGCGCGCGCCAGCGCCTCGAGCGCCTCGCGGCCGTTGCGGGCGATCTCGACCTGCATGCCGGTCGGCTCGAGAATGCTCGACAGGGCGAACACGTTGCGCACGTCGTCCTCCACGATCAGGACCGTGCGGCCCTCCAGCGCCGTGTCGCGGCTGCGGGCGAGCTCCAGCATCTGGCGCTGCTCGAGCGGCAGCTCGGCTTCCACCTGATGCAGGAACAGCGTCACTTCGTCGAGCAGGCGTTCGGGCGAGCGCGCGTCCTTGATGATGATGGAACGCGAGAAACGACGCAGTTCCTGCTCTTCGTCGCGCGAGAGCGCGCGGCCGGTATAGACGATCACCGGCGGGAACGACACGCCCTCCTGCTCCGTCATCTGCTGCAACAGCTCATAGCCGCTGATATCGGGCAGGTTCAGGTCCATCACCACGCAGTCGAAGGTCGCGCCGCGCAGCAGCTCCAGCGCGGCGGCGGCCGTATCGGCGCACACGATCTCGACATCATTGCGGGCCAGCAACTCGCGCACGCTTTCGCGCTGGCGGTCGTCGTCCTCGACGATCAGGACGCGGCGCAGATCCTGCGTGAACTTGGCCTCGAGGCGCTGCAGCGCCAGCACCAGCTCATCGCGCTTGACCGGCTTGAGCGCGTAGCCGACCGCGCCGCGGCCCATGGCCTCCTGCGTGTAGTCGGCCACCGAGACCACATGCACCGGGATATGGCGCGTGTAAGGATTGCGCTTGAGCTGATCGAGCACGCCCAGACCCGAGAAATCGGGCAGGTTGATGTCGAGCACGATCGCGTTCGGACGGTACTTCTCGGCGTAAGCCAGGCCCTCGGCCGCGGTATGCGCCAGATGGCAATGAAAATCCATTTCCTCGGCCAGATCGGCCAGGATGCCGGCGAAGCGCTTGTCGTCCTCGATCACCAGAATGCGGCGGCCACCGGGCGGCGGCGCGGCAGGTGCCTGCGCGGCCTCGCCCTGAGCCGGCGGCGCGGCGGGGGCCGGCGCGGGCGCCAGGGTCCGCGGGGCGTCGGAGACGGGCGGCGCCGACGGACGCGCGGCGCGGAAGTCCGCGCTCGACGTCGTCCCGGGCCGGACATCCGCGCCCCCTTCGATGCTCACCGGCAGCACCAGCGTGAACACGCTGCCCTGCCCCGGCGCGCTCGAGACCGAAATGCTGCCGCCCAGCAGGGCAGCCAGATCGCGCGAAATCGACAGACCCAGCCCGGTGCCGCCGTACTTGCGGTGCGTGCTGCCGTCGGCCTGACGGAAGGCTTCGAAAATCAGTTGTTGCTGGTCTTGGGCGATGCCGATGCCGGTGTCCTGCACGGCGAACGACAGCATGCCTTGCGGCGTGCGCGTCACGCGCAGATGGATCGAGCCCTGCTCGGTGAACTTCAGCGCGTTCGACAGCAGGTTCTTGATCACCTGCCCCAGACGGCCGGCGTCGGTATCCATGCGCGCGGGCACGCCCGGATCGATCTCCAGCGTCAGGGCCACGCCCTTTTCTTCGGCGATCGGGCGCAGCGGATCGATGAGCCGCTGCATGGCCTGCTCGATCACCACCGGCTCCACCGACACCGTGGCCTGGCCGGATTCGATCTTGGCCAGATCCAGGATGTCATTGATGAGCGTGAGCAGGTCGGTGCCCGCGGCGTGGATCGTCTGCGCGTATTTCACCTGCTCCGGACTCAGGTTGCCGGTGCGGTTATCGCCCAGCAGCTTGGCCAGAATCAGGGTGGAATTCAGCGGCGTGCGCAGCTCATGGCTCATATTGGCCAGGAACTCGCTCTTGTAATGGCTGGCCTGCTCCAGCTCGCGTGCCTTGTCGGTCAGGGCGCTCTGGGCCCGCAGCAACTGCTCGCGCTGGTGCTCGAGCTGCTGCGTCTGCTCTTCGAGGTTGGCGTTGGTCTGCTCGAGCTCGGTCTGCTGCAGTTCCATGCGCGCCTGCGACTCCTGCAGGATGCGGCTTTGCTGCTCCAGCTCTTCGTTGCTGACCCGCAGTTCCTCCTGCTGGGTCTGCAGCTCTTCGGACTGGCGCTGGGTCTCTTCGAGCAGCGCTTCCAGGCGGCTGCGGTCGATGCCGGCGCGGATCGCCACGGCCAGCGACTCGGATGCGCCCTGCAGCAGCTCGCGCTCGGCCTCGCCCACCTGGTGGTTGAAGCCCAGCTCGATCACGGCGTAGACCCGGCCATTCTGCATCGCGGGCGCCAGAATGAGCTCGGCCGGATTGGAGCTGCCCGTGGCCGACGACACCGGCAGGTGTCCCGCCGGCACATTGCGCACGTGCAGCAGCTTGCGCGAGCTCACGGCCTGGCCTGCCAGGCCTTCGCCCGGCTGCACCTTGTTCTCGAGCCGCTCGCGCGCCAGGCCGTAGCCGCCGAACAGCTGCAACTCGCCGCCCACGCGCTCGACCACGTAGCCCGCGCCCACGTCCGCCTTGACGTAGTCGGCCAGGAATTCCAGCGTTCGTTGGCCGATCTCCTCCAGCCGGTGGTCGCCCTGCAGCTTCAGGCTCAGGCCCGACAGGCCCGCCTGCACCCATTGCTGGCGCGACTTGGCACGGTGCTCGCGGATGGTCATGCCGGCGGACGCCAGGATCAGCACCAGCAGCACCAGCGAACCGCCCCAGGAGTAGTACGCGGACAGGGTCGCGGCGTCGGACCAGATCTCGCGGCGCTCTTCGATGTTGCGCATCATCCGGGTGTACAGGTCGGCCACCTGGTCGCGCAGGCGATCCATGGCCTCCTTGCCCGCATCGGTGCGCACGACCGCCATCGCGCCCTCGACGTCGCCCGCGCGGCGCATATCGATCGTGCTCTGCAGCTCGACCAGCTTCTGGCGCGTGATGCCCTCGATGTCGTTGACGATGCGCCGTTCCTCGGAATTGTGCGAGGCGGCTTCTTTCACCACCGCGAGGCGTTGCTCGATCAGGCTGAGCGAGCGCAGATACGGCTGGAGATAGCTGATGTCGCCCGTCAGGAGGTAGCCGCGCTGACCCAGCTCGGCGTCTTTCATGGCCGAATTGAACAGGCTGAGCTGGCGCAGCGCCTCGGTACTCTTGTCCATCGCTTCGACGGCCTGCACGCGGGTTTCCGCGGAGCGCACATTCACGAAGGCGATGACGAGGGTGGCGAGCGCGGCGGTGATGAAGCCGAGTAGCAGACTACGGGGAAACGCATAGCTACTGGCAGAGCGCGAGGCGGATTGGGGCATGCGTCAGGATTCCCGGCGGAGGCACGCGGAGGGCGCACCAGCGTTGGCGTGATTCGTTGAAAGGTAGGAATGACCTCTCTGCCTATAGTAAGAATACGTGAGAGAGGCCCATGGACTATACCGGTTTTGTTGCATATCGCGCGCAGAGATCACCGTTTGTTCCGTTCTATGGCGACAAATTGTCATGTTTGGAGGCGTTTGACCGCCGTGCCGGCCGCTCTCGCGGCGCTGCCACGGACCACTTACCCGCGACGGCGGCGCCCTCAGCAAGTCTCGTGCCCGGACTCACAAGCTGTCACACGACCGCGCCGACGCCCTAGTGGTTTTCCCTTGAAAGCGCCTTGGTCGGCGCTCAGCCCATTCCGAGGCAGCCGGCCGTCCGGTATATTTCGGTCAGTGGCCTGACCACTGAGCCACCAGAACACCAGACAGTTTTTACAGGACCTCGCATGGCCGCTTTCCAGGCAGTCGCCTCCACCCGTCTGTACCGCATGATCGCGGACCAGATTGCCGGGCGCATCCGTGCCGGCGACTTTCCGGCCGGCGGACGCCTGCCGGCCGAGCGGGAGCTGGCCGAACAGCTTCAGGTGAGCCGTGCCTCCGTGCGCGAGGCCCTGATCGCCCTGGAAATCGAAGGCTATGTCGAGGTGCGCGTGGGCACCGGCGTGTTCGTCTGCGCGCCGCGCGACGATGGCCAATACGGCGCACCCGCCCTGCCCGCCGCGCCGGCGGGTGGCGCCGAAGCCACCGACATCGGCCCCTTCGATCTGCTCGAGACGCGCCTGCTGATGGAGCCCGAGTGCGCCGCGCTGGCCGCCCAGAAGGCCTCGCCCGCGCAGATCGGCGCGATCCGCGCCGCGCACGAAGCGATGTCGCTCACCGATGGCCCGGCCGAACACGACCGCGCCTTCCACAGCGCCATTGCCAACGGCTGCGGCAACGCGGCGCTGGCGGCCGCGATCTCGCACATCTGGCAGCTGTCCTCGACCAGCCCGGTGTTTCACCGCCTGGAAGAGCACTTCGTCACGACCAACGTCTGGGTCGAAGCTCAAAAGGAACACGAACGCATTCTCGCGGCCATTACCGACCGCGACCCGATCCGCGCGCGCCATGCGATGCACGACCACCTGGTCGGCATCATGGCGCGCCTGCGCGAAGACTTCGGCAGCGGTGGCATCCGATGAGCTCCTGATGCCGCGCTGACCCGGCTGCGCGCCGGCCTTTCCCGATTCCAATGCCCTTCAGGCTGGCGCCGCGCGCGCCCGGCCGGGGCCCGTTCATGCCGCGGTTCCGGCGTGCCGTGACACCGACGGACTCGGTGCAAGACAGGCACGAACAGTTGCCCAAGGGGAAAACAATGCAGCTCAACCGTACGCTCACCCGCCTGCTCGCCGCCGCGGGCTTCACGCTCGCGCTGGCGCCCGCCGCCCACGCGCTCGACATCAAGCTGGGCCACGTGCTCGCGCCCAGCCACAGCTGGAACAAGGCCGCCGAAGGCTTCGCGGCGGAGGTCAAGGAAAAGACCGCCGGCCGCGTGAACTTCATCCTGTTCCCGAGCGGCCAGCTCGGCAACGAGAAGACCATGCTCGAAGGCCTGCAGATCGGCAGCCAGGGCGCCGCCATCATCGGCTCGGGCTCGCTGCAACCGCTCGAGCCCAAGTTCGGCGTGGTCGAACTGCCCTACACCTGGACCTCGTCGGCACAGGCCTACAAGGCCTACGACGGCGAACTGGGCCAGGCGCTCGCCAAGCTGGCCGAGAAGAAGAATCTGATGGTCATCTCGTGGTGGGAGAACGGCTTTCGCCACGTGACCAACAATCGCGGCCCGGTCAACAAGCCGGCCGACCTCGCCGGCCTGAAGACCCGCGTCACGCCCGACAAGATGCGCCTGGACACCTTCACGGCGCTGGGCGCGAACCCCGCGCCGCTGGCCTTCGGCGAGCTGTACTCCGCGCTCCAGCAGAAGGTGTTCGATGCCCAGGAAAATCCCCTGTCCATCATCTACACCTCGTCGTTCTTCGAAGTGCAGAAGTACCTGTCGCTCACCGGCCATGTCTGGGGTCCGGCCAACCTGATCATCTCCAAGCCGGTCTGGAACAAGCTGTCCGCCGAGGACCGCAAGGTGGTGCAGGCGGCCGCCGACAAGTGGCGCGATGAACAGCGCAAGATGATCACCGACGGCGACCAGCAGTTCGTCGAGCAGCTCAAGGCCAAGGGCATGCAGGTCAACGAGGTCGACAAGGCCGCCTTCGCCGCCGCCGTCGCGCCCGTCTGGAAGACCTACGAGCCCGTGTACGGCGCCGAGCTGATGAACCTCGTTCAGAAGTACCGCGAGGCCAAGTGATGCTCAGCCGCGTGTCCGCCATTCTGTCGGGCATCAGCAAGGCCTTCGCCGCCCTGGCGGTGGCCTTGCTGGCGATCCTGATCACCTACGTGGTTTTTGCCCGTTTCGTCACGCACACCACGCCGCACTGGGCCGAGGAACTGCCGCGGCTCGTGCTGGTGTGGTCCGCCTTCATCGGCGGCGTCGTCTGCAGCTTCGAGCGCTCGCACCTGATGGCAGGCCTGCTGCCGTTCTTCGTGCGCAACGCCCGCGTGCTCGCCTTCGTCGAACGCGCCAACCACGTCCTCATCATCATCGGCCTGCTCGCCCTGGGTTACGCCGGCTGGCAACTCGCCGAGCTCACCATGGACCAGACCCTGCCCGCGCTCGACGTGTCGGCCGGCACCGTCTACCTGGCCCTGCCGTTCGCCTGCGTCATCACGGCCATCGTGCACGTGGCCCAACTGTTCGAGCCGAGCGCCGCAAAGGATTAATCGATGTCTTCGGGTGCCCTCTTCCTGATGGGCGTGTTCACGATCACGGTGTTGATCGACATGCCCATCGCCTTCGGTCTGGTGCTGTCCTGCCTGGCCTACCTGGCGATCTACGACGCCGCGCCCATGATGGTCGCGGCGCAGCAGTACGTGGTGGGTCTGGACAGCTTCACGCTGCTGGCCATTCCTCTGTTCATCCTCGCCGCGCAGCTCATGAACGGCGCCGGCCTGACCCAGCGCATCGTGCGCCTGTGCGCCGCCATCGTCGGCGACATCAAGGGCGGCCTGGCGGTGGTGGCCGTGCTGGCCTGCCTGATGTTCGGCGCGCTGTCGGGCTCCGGGGTGGCCGACGTGGTCGCCATCGGCAGCCTGCTGCTTCCGGCCATGGCGCGCGCCGGCTACGACAAGGGCTTTTCGTGCGCCCTGGTCGGCAGTGCCGGCGCCACCTCCACCATCATCCCGCCCAGCATCGTCCTGATCGTGTACGGCACGATCACCGACACCTCGGTGGGCAAGCTGTTTCTGGCCGGGATCATCCCGGGCATTCTGCTGGGCGCCGCGCTCATCGCCGTGGCTATCTGGCAGTCGCGCAAGCATGGCTGGTCGGGCGGACAACCCTTCTCCTGGGCAGAGCTGCGCGCCGCCGCGATCGATGCACTGCCCGCGCTGATGGTGCCGGTGCTCATCATCGGCGGCATCCGCTTCGGCATCTTCACCGCCACCGAGGCGGCCTCGAGCGCCATCGTCTACGCCCTGCTGATCGGCTTCTTCTGGTACCGCACGCTCAGCCTGCGCGCGATCTGGGACAGCCTCAAGTCGACCGGCGAAGGCAGCGCCTCCATCCTGCTGATCATCGGCGCGTCCGGCCTCTTCGCCTGGGTGCTGGTGGCCGAACAGGTGCCGCAGGCTCTGTCCAGCCTGCTGGTCAACTGGACCGACAGCAAGACGGCCGTGCTGCTGGTGCTCACGGTGGTGTTGCTGCTCCTCGGCACCTTCATGGAAGCGATCCCGGTGATCATCATCGTGGCGCCCGTGGTGATGCCCGTGCTCGCGCACTACAACATCGACCCGGTGCACTTCGGCATCCTGCTGTCGATCAACATGGCGATCGGGGCCAATACGCCGCCCGTGGGGGTGGACTTGATGGCCGCGTGCAAGATCGGCGGCATCAACATGATGCAGACCCTGCGTCCGCTCAGCTGGATGATGCTGGCCATGACCGCGGTCATGCTGCTGCTCACGTTCGTGCCCGAACTGGTGCTGTTCCTACCGAGGCACGTCCAATGAGCGCCCGCCGTCCCCCCGCGCTGCGCCGCAGCTGGATGTTCGTGCCCGGGCTGAACGCCGAAGCCCAACGCGCCGCCCTCGCCGCGGGCCCCGATGCCCTGGTGGCCGATCTCGAGGAATTCACCGCGCCCGCCGACCGGCCCGCGGCGCGCGAGCGCATCGTGGCGCTGTTCGACGAATGCCGCGCTCAGGGCGTGGTGGCTGCCACGCGCATCAACAAACTCGAAGACTGCGGCCTCGAAGACCTGGCCGGCGTGATGCCCGGCGCCCCGGACGCGGTGTTCCTGCCGCACGCCGAGAGCGCCGAGCAGATCGCCGCGCTGGACCGCGCCATCACGGCGCACGAAACCGCGCTCGGCCTGCCCCTGGGCAGCACCGAGATCGTGCCCACGCTGGAATCGGCGCTGGGCGTGGTGCGCGCGCTCGCCATCCTGAGCGCCAGCCCCCGGGTCTCGTCCTGCCTGCTGGCCGCCGAAGACCTGAGCGCGAACCTCGGCGCCGAGCGCGCGCCCGACGGCATCGAGCTGCACGCGCTGCGCGCCCGCTTCCTGGTGGACTGCGTGGCCGCCGATTGCGTGGCGATCGACTGCCCGTTCAACTTCCGCGATAGCGCCGCCCTCGAAGCAGACCTGCGCTGGGCCCGGCGCCTGGGCCTGAAATCGAAGTGCGCCACCTTCGCCGGCCAGATCGAAACCATCCACGCCGTGTTCACACCCGCTCCCGACGAGGTGGCGCGGGCCACCGCGACGGTGGCGGGCTACGAGGCCGAACGGCGCGGCGAGGCGCCCGCCGCCGGCGCCGCCCCCATCGACCCGCCCGTGTACAACACCGCGCGGCGCCTGCTGGCGCGCCACGCGGCATTCGAACAATGGACGGCGCAAGCGCCCGTCCGCACCCTCAAGGGAGACGCCGCATGACCGCCACTCCGACTCCGGCCGAACGCAACGGCGGCCAGATCCTCATGCAGCAGCTGCGCATTCACGGCGCGCGCCGCATCTTCATGATCCCCGGCGAAAGCTACCTGCCCTGCATCGATGCGCTCAACGAGCACGTGGGCGCCATCGAGCCCATCGTGTGCCGCCAGGAAAGCGGCGCCGCGTACATGGCCGAGGCCTATGGCAAGCTGACCGGCGAGCCGGGCATCTGTTTCGTCACGCGTGGCCCCGGCGCCACCAACGCCAGCATCGGCGTGCACACGGCGTTTCAGGACTCGACGCCCATGATTCTGTTCGTGGGTCAGGTCGGCAACGACTTCATCGAGCGCGAGGCATTCCAGGAAATCGACTACCGCCGCATGTTCGGCCAGATGGCCAAGTGGGTGGCGCAGATCGACCGCACGGACCGGATCCCCGAGTTCATCGCGCGCGCCTACGCGGTCGCCACCAGCGGCCGCCCGGGCCCGGTGGTGCTGGCGCTGCCCGAGGACACCCTGTGGGGCCGCGCCACCGTGGCCGACCTGCCGCGCTACCAGCGCACGCACAGCCACCCGGGCGCGACCGACCTGGCGCGCATGGTGCAGCTGCTCGACCAGGCCGAGCGGCCCTTCCTGCTCGTGGGCGGCAGCGGCTGGACGTCCAACGCCATCGACCAGATCGCCGGCTTCGCCAAGCGCTTCGAACTGCCGGTGGGGACCGCCTGGCGCCGTCTGGAGTGCTTCGACCAGCGTCATCCGAACGCGGCCGGCCACGTGGGCTGGGCCATGACGCCGGCGCTGCGCGACCGCATCCGCGACGCCGATCTGGTGCTGGCGGTGGGCACCCGGATGGGCGAAGCCACGACCGAGGGCTACACCCTGATCGAAAGCCCGCGGCCGCGCCAGCGCCTGATTCATGTGTATCCCGACGCCAATGAACTGGGCCGCGTGTTCGCCCCGACCCAGGGCATCGTGGCCGACGTGGCGAGCTTCGCGGCGGCCGCGGCACAGCTCAAGCCCGGTCACGCGGTACCGCGCGGCGAGGCCGTGATCCAGGCGCGGCGCGAATACGAGGAAAGCCTGCGGCCGCTGCCCTCGCCCGGGCCGCTGTGCCTGGACGAGGCCGCGTCGTATGTGGATGCGCATCTGCCGCAGGATGCCTGCATTACGGTGGGCGCGGGCAATTACGCGCTGTACCCGCATCGCTACCGGCGGTTCGCGGGCCTGGGCACCAGTCTCGCGCCCACGGTCGGTTCGATGGGCTACGGCCTGCCCGCCGCGATCTCGGCCAAGCTCGAGCACCCCGATCGTGCCGCAGTCTGCTACGCCGGCGACGGCTGCTTCCAGATGAATCTGCAGGAGCTCGGCGTGGCACTGCAGTACCGGCTCGGCATCGTGGTGCTGGTGTTCAACAACGGCATGTGGGGCACGATCCGCGCGCACCAGGAACGCGAGTTCCCGGCCCGCACGATCGCGCTCACCTTCCAGAACCCCGACTTCACGCAGCTGATCAAGAGCTACGGCGGTCATGGCGAGGCGGTCGAGCGGACGGCGGACTTCGGTCCGGCCTTCGAGCGCGCGCTCGCCTTCGCGCAGCGCGAAAACCTCCCCGCGCTGCTCGAAATCCGCTACGACGCGGATGGCATCGCCCCCGGTCAGACCCTGTCGGCGATCCGGGCCGACGCGCTGGCCCGACTCGGCACCTGACGCCGGACTGAAGGCAGCAGACCGCCGCGCTGTCATATACGCGCCGAAGCCGGGAAATAAGACACGAATCTCGTCTTTTTCCCGGTTTTTGCCATTTCATTACCAAGTATTTCAAAGCGCGCCGCGACACGGTAGAATGCGTGCGTCCTACGAATCGCACGACCCATCCAGGCATGTCGCAAACTCCGTCTTCCTACCCCACGATTTACCTTTACACCGAAGAACAGCGGGGTAACCAGCTCGTCGAATCCGAAGTGATCGGCATGTTTTCCGACATCTCGGGCGCGGACAAGCTCATCGTGGTCAAGGATCCCGCCAGCGGGATCAAGTTCGTGTATCGCGTCGAACACGACGTCACCAATCTGGATGCCGCCGCCATCACGGACCTGGATGCCGCGAAATTCAACGGCAAGAACAGCACGCTGATCAACGGCATGAACTACAAGCTCGGCACCGCCGAGTCCGCGTTCAAGCTGTTGCGCGGCAAAACGACCTGGATTCAGGACAAGGGCGCCGTGCTGTCGGTGCTGCTGCAAAACGCCGCCGCCCGCAGCGCGCGTTTCAGCGTGATCCGCATTCAGCGCGATCGCATCACCAAGGTGCCCGCGGGCACCGCGGTCGAGACCCTGGCGCAAGCGCGCGCAGCCGCCCTGGCACGCGCCGCGGCCGGCGCCGACGACGCCGCGCCGCCTCCCGCGCTCTGACCTGCCGCCCCGTCTCGCACACGCGCTTACATCAGACGTAGGGCCGGGGCGCGATAAGCAGTTACACTCCCGCGTTGCGACCCATCCGAGGGCGCGCCGCCGCGCACGGTTATCGTGTGCTCAACGCGCCCCGCCTGCCGGCCACCTATGACATTAAAAGAACGACTCTTCCTCGCCAGCCAATACGCGGCGCCCCACCATCTCGTGTCGCGCGCCATGGGCCGCTTCGCCGATTGCCGGGCGCCCGAGGTCAAAAACTGGATGATTTCGCGCTTCGTGAAGCGCTACCAGGTCGACATGCGCGAGGCATTGGTCGAGGATCCGCTGGCCTACGGGTCGTTCAACGAGTTTTTCACCCGCGCGCTCAAGCCCGATGCGCGCCCGCTCGATCAGGCGCACGGCGCGGTGCTGTCGCCGGCCGATGGCGCCATCAGCCAGTTGGGCCCGATCGAGCACGGCCGGATTTTCCAGGCCAAAGGCCACAGCTACGGCCTGAATGAATTGCTGGGCGGCGACGCCGCGCGCGCCGAGCCCTTCATGGGCGGCGACTTCGCCACCATCTACCTCTCGCCGCGCGACTATCACCGCGTTCACATGCCGGTCGCCGGCACGTTGCGCGAGATGGTGCATGTGCCCGGGCGGCTGTTTTCGGTCAACCCGCTGACCGCCGGCCACGTGCCCGCGCTGTTCGCCCGCAACGAACGCGTGGTCTGCATTTTCGACACCGAGCATGGTCCGATGGCGCTGGTCCTGGTCGGCGCCATGATCGTGGCCTCGGTCGAAACCGTCTGGGCCGGTCTGGTGACGCCGCACAAGCGTCAGGTGCGCACCACGCGCTACGACGAGTCGGCGCGTGGTCCCATTCATCTCGCCAAAGGCGCCGAAATGGGCCGCTTCCTGCTGGGATCCACGGTCATCGTGCTGTTTGGCCGCGATCGCATCCGCTGGCTCGACACGCCGTCGGTGCGTGGTCCGATCCGGATGGGCGAGACGCTCGCGCAACCGGCCGATCAGGTGCCCTCGCACGGCCTCGACACCCTGCCGGCGCTCTAAGCGCACCGGCACATAGCGAAGATAAGCGAATAAACGTCTTCTGTTTTATTCGCTATCAGGCGTAACTACCCCGCGGTAGATTTGAATTGGCGGGCCACCTCGAGCGGCCCGCCTCGAACCTATTGCGCGGAGTTGCCCTATGTCCACCCTGCCCCCGTCCGCGGTCCTGTCCGCGGTCTCCGTCACCGCCGGCGCGCCGGCTGCCTCCGGCCGAACGCATGACGACGTCGCGCGGGCGAACCCCGGCCCTGGCGCCGCACCGGCGCAGCGCGGCGCCGTGCCGCAGGCCGCCCCGGTCGCCACACCGCTGCCGCGCGCGCTGCGCGGCATTCTGAGCCTGGACGACTTCGAGGCCGCCGCGCGCCGCCGCCTGCCGCGGCCGATCTTCGGCTACGTTGCCGGCGCCGCCGAGAACAACCAGAGCCGCGACGACAACCGCGCGGCCTTCGCCGAACACGGCTTCGCGCCCCGCGTGCTGGTGGACGTGTCGGCGCGGGACACCTCGGTCGAGCTGTTCGGCCGGCGCTACGCGGCGCCCTTCGGTCTGGCGCCGATGGGCATCAGCGCGCTGTCCGCGTATCGCGGCGACATCGCGCTGGCCCGTGCCGCGCACGCGGCCGGCGTGGTCGCCATCATGAGCGGATCGTCGCTCATCCCGCTCGAAGACGTGCACTCGGCGGCGCCCGGCACCTGGTTCCAGGCCTACCTGCCCGGCGACCCCGCACGCATCGATGCGCTCGTCGAACGGGTGGCCCGCGCCGGCTACGAGACGCTGGTCCTGACCGTGGACATTCCGGTGTCCGCCAACCGCGAAAACAACGTTCGTACCGGCTTCTCGACCCCGTTGCGGCCGAGCCTGCGGCTGGCCTGGGACGGGCTCACGCATCCGCGCTGGCTGGCGGGCACCTTCCTGCGCACGCTGGTCCGCCACGGCATGCCGCATTTCGAGAATTCGTTCGCCACCCGTGGCGCGCCCATTCTGTCGGCCAACGTGCTGCGTGACTTCAGCGCCCGCGATCACCTCAACTGGGCCCACGTGGCCCGCATCCGCGCCGCCTGGAAGGGCCAGCTGGTGATCAAGGGCATCATGAATCCCGCCGACGCGGCCGTCGCGCGCCGCCACGGCGTGGACGGCGTCATCGTGTCGAACCACGGCGGGCGCCAGCTGGACGGCACGGTGTCGCCGCTGCGCGTGCTGCCCGATGTGGCGCACGAGGCGGGCGACATGGTCGTGATGATGGACAGCGGCATCCGCCGCGGCAGCGACGTGCTCAAGGCACTGGCGCTGGGCGCGCGCTACGTGTTCGTGGGCCGGCCGATGAACTACGCCGCCGCCGTGGGCGGCGAGGCGGGTGTGGCGCACGGCATCCGGCTGCTGCGCGACGAGGTCGATCGCAACATGGCCATGCTGGGCGTGCTGTCGTGCGAAGAGGTCAACCGCCGCCTGCTGCGGGCGATGGGCCCGGCGCGCTGACGCCGGGCCGGCGCGATCACCAGGGGAAGTCGATCAGCTCGCCGTACAGGCGGCGCAGCGTGCTCTTGACCTCGGGCGACTGCTGGTAGATCTCGATGAAGCGCAGCAGACGCGGGTCTTGCGCCTTCTGGGGCGTGGTGACCCAGCGAATCGCGTAGCGGCGCACCGCCTCGGGATCTTTGTTGTCGAACGCCAGACCGTCTTTCTCGTCGATGCCGGCGTGTTTGGCGAAGGTCGTGTACGTGACCGACGCCGTCACGTCGTCGAAGGTGCGCGCCGACTGCGAGCCTTCGATCTGCACCAGCTTGATCTTGCGCGGATTGTCGGTGATGTCGTCGAGGCGGGCCTGATGACCCACGCCGGGCTTCAGACCGATCAGGCCGATGCGCTGCAGCAGCAGCAAGGCGCGGCCGGTGTTGACCGGATCGTTCGGCACCGCGATGGTGGCGCCCTGCGGAATCTCGTCGCCCTTCTTCAGCTTCTTGCTGAACAGGCCGATCGTGGTCGAGTAGCCGTAGGCGATCGGGGTGAGCGAGGTGCCGCGACGCTGGTTGAACAAGGCCAGAAACGGCTCGTGCTGGAAGAAGTTGGCGTCGATGGAGCCATCGGCCACCGCGATGTTCGGCAGCACCCAGTCGTTGAACTCGACCAGCTTGACCGCCAGGCCCTCTTTGCGCGCCTGCGCGATCGCGATCTCGGTGGCCTCGTTGGCCACGCTCGGGATCACGCCGATGGTGAGCGGCTTCGCGGCGCCCGGGTCGGCGGCCATCGCGGGCGGGGCGGCCACGGCGGCCAGGACCAGCGCCGCGGCGCTGCGCAAAAACTGACGGCGATACGAAAAGGACATGACGAATCCACGAACATGCGCCCCGGCGGATGCGGGGCAATCCCGCATTGTGCCCGAGCCGGGCGGGCGCGCCCTCATTCCCGTGCGGCGGGCAAGGACAAGTCGCGTTCGCGCATCCGGTACAGCACATGCGGGGCGAGCGCATCGTCCGCGGGCAGTTGCGGGTGGAGGAAGTCGCCCGTCACGTCGCGCCGCATTCCGATACGCCGCATCACGGCCTGTGAGCGCAGATTGCCACGCGCGGTGAACGACACGATCTCGTCCAGCCCCGCCTCCTGAAAGCCATAGGCCAGCGCGGCACGCGCGCCCTCGCTGGCGAACCCATGCCCCCAGAACGGCTGCGCGAGCCGCCAGCCGATCTCCACGCAGGGCGTGAACGCGGCGCAAAAGCGCGGCCGGGCCAGGCCGACGAAGCCGATGAACGGCGACCCGCCGCGCACCTCGACCGCCCAGAGACCGTAGCCCTGCTCGTCCATCGCGGCACGGATCCGCGCGGCCAGCGCATCGCTGGCCGCGCGATCGAGCACGTTCGGAAAGTGCGCCATCACGCGCGGGTCGGCATTGAGCTCGGCGAAGGCCGGCAGATCGGCGTCGCGCCAGGGTCGCAGCAGCAGGCGCGGCGTGGTGAGCGTGGGAGGCATGAGGACGAACGATTCCGGCGCGAGGCGAACCCGGTCGAATGCCGGGTCCGAGGCGCGGATCGTAGAGCAACTGGCCCGAATTCGCCAGCGTGACTCAGGGCAAACCCGCACAGGCGAGCTATCATAGGCGCTCCTCAATCCCGCCCGCTCCGGAGCCACCATGACCGACCGCCACCTGATCATCCTCGCCGCCATCAACATGATCGTGGCCGTGGGCGCAGGGGCCTTCGGCGCGCACGGGCTCAAGCGCATGATCACGCCCGACATGCTGGCGGTCTGGCAGACCGGCGTGCTCTACCACCTCATCCACGCGCTCGGCCTGTTCGTCATCGCGTTTCTCGGCACCCGCTTCGCCTCGCCGCAGCTCACCGCGGCCGGCTGGTTGATGTTCATCGGCATCATTCTGTTCTCCGGCAGCCTCTACGCCCTCACGCTGACCGGCACCCGGATTCTCGGCGTGATCACGCCGCTCGGCGGCACGGCGTTCCTGGCCGCGTGGGCGCTCGTGGCCTGGGCCGCCTGGCGCGGCCCGGCCTGACGCGGCCCGGCCTGCGGGGCGCGGCCTGCGGGGCGCGGCCTGCGCGGCGCGGCCTGCGCGGCGCGGCAA
>NZ_NEVN01000005.1 GCF_002261475.1 Bordetella genomosp. 5 | reverse complement strand
GCCCAGTCGTCGACCCCTGAATAAGGTGGCCCCCACGCCGCGCGCGCGTTGCGCGCTTGCTGCCCCCCGAGGGGGCGCGCTGTATGGACCGGGGACATGGGTGACAGGTGTGCGGGGACATGGGTAACAGGTTGACCAGGTTACTTTACGGTCCTTAAATCGATCTGCCCGAGGCAGTGATGGCAGAAGAAGATATCGAACGTGCCGTCTGCTTGCGCCCTTGGCCTGAAGGCGACGTACTGGCCGCGCAGGCCGACCGATAGGCGCAGCTGCCTGCCCTGCAGATCGACCCAGCCACCATATTGCACCTTGCGTACCAGGGTGTCCGGGGCATAAACGACGGGCGGCAGAACGCGCGGCATCGTGCGCGGGCTGGGTCGGTATCGTTGCGCAGGCGTTTGCATATCCAGTGCCTGGTGCGGGCGTTCGTGGTTGTAGATCCAGCGCCAGGGATCGAACTGACGCTGGGCATCGTCAAGGTCACGGAAGCGCCGGGTGCCTAGCACTTCCGCCTTGAAGGTGCGATGGAACCGTTCGTCCTTGCCATTGCTCTGCGGATGCGCCGGTCTGTTGTGTGAGAGATCAATGCCGAGCCTGATGAACCAGACGGCCAGCCGCGTCAGCGTGTCCATGCCTGAGGCCGCCCAGGGCGTGCCGTTGTCGGTGTTGATGCGCCTGGGCAGACCGTAGCGGGAGAACGCTTGCACCAGCGCAGCCTGAACGGGCTCGAAGCGCTCGGCAGCCATGGCCTGCAAAACGATGTTGTAGCGGGAGTGATCGTCGATGACCGTGAGCGGATGGCATCGCTGCCGATCAGTGGCAAAGTGACCCTTGAAGTCCATCTGCCATAGGTCGTTGGGCGCCTCATGCTCGAACCGCTGCCAGGGTCGTCCTGCACCAGAAGACGTATCTGCCAAGCGGCCATGACGGCGAAGTACCTCCGTGACAGTGCTGGGTGCCAGCATCACCCCTTGATCGCGCAGCAATACGTGAGCGATCTTGCGGCCGCCCCAGGCGGGATGACGCTGCCGGACCTCGAGCACCAGCGCCTCAAGCGCCTCAGATGTGCGCCCAGGCGTACGCCTAGGGCGCCTCGATAAGGGCTCCAGTCCGGCTGACCCCCGCTCTTCGTAGCGGCCCAGCCACTTATATCCGGTCTTGAGACTGATGCCGAAACGTCGGCATAACTCGCTCACGTTGGCGCCGAGCTGTGTGGCTAACGCCACAAACTCCGTCTTCTGATCGCTCACGGTAACAGCACTCCAAGGCATGGAACTCTCCCGGGCATCTAGTCCGGAAAAGTGTCACCCATGTCCTCGTACACCTGTTACCTATCTGTCCGGTCCATACACGCGCCCGCCTTGGGAGCGGCCCGGCGGCGGGCGGGGCCCCCACGCCGCGCGCGCGTTGCGCGCTTGCTGCCCCCCGAGGGGGCTCGCCCGCCTTGGGAGCGGCCCGGCGGCGGGCGGGGCCCCACGCCGCGCGCGCGTTGCGCGCTTGCCGCGGTCGCCCGCCCTCGGGAACGGCCCGACGGCGGGAGGGGGCGTCTCTCTTACACCGAGATGGTCATGCGGCGTCGGCCACGACGGTCAGGCGCGGCACGGGGTGTTCGACCGCGACGATGCGGCCCTGGCCGTCGAAATGGACGGTGGCGCTGCGTGCGTCCTGCAGGCGCACCAGGCGGGTCGGCTCGTCGCAGAAGCTGCGCACGTGGCGCAGGTTGCTCTGCGCGCCGCGGTGGCGGCGGCGCTCCAGGCCGCCGTAGCGGGCGCGGTTGTAGCGCGCCCAGCAGACCAGGATCGAGGCCATCAGCATCGACACGGCCAGGTAGACCAGCAGCGTGTCCAGCGAAGGCAGCAGCCGCAGCAGCGGGGAGACCCCGAGCGAGCGGGTCTGCACCACCGCCAGCACGCCGGCGGCGATGAGGTAGAAGAAGCCCGCCCAGGCGAGCGCCGTGAGCAGGACGTCGATGGATTGGCCGAGCGGAGTACGTCGAGTACGCAGAATCATGGTGTGGGCGCCTTGATGCCGCGGTCCGGGCTCACCCAGCGCGCACGGCGCCGCCGGACCATCAGCATGACTTTGGGGAAACTGACCAGGGTGGTGAAGAGACTGATCATCCAGTAGGCGAACGGATACCAGATGACCCAGAAGAGCGAGCGCCCGAGCCCTCGCTCGTAGCGCCGGTCCACCAGCACGCTGATGCCGAACTGCATCAGGCAGACGATGGCCAGCACCATGCCGGTGAAGGCCGGCGGAACGAAATTCGCCACGTGCAGCGCCGGCGGCATCGGAATGATCAGGCCGAGCAGACCCAATACGGTGAAGATGGCGAAGGCGAACGCCCAGATCGTGGAGAGGCAGAATTCGGCCATCATCACCCACATGCGGCGGTACTCCCAGCGCCAGATGCCGGTCATGTTCTTCAGAAACACCTCGGCCCCGCCCTGCGCCCAGCGCAGCCTTTGTTTCCAGAGCCCGCGCAGCGTCTCCGGCATCAGGATCCAGCACAGGCCGCGCGGTTCGTAGAACACCGACCAATGATCGCGCTGCAGCTTCCAGCTGATGTCGATGTCCTCGGTGATCATGTCCAGGCTCCAGTAGCCCACCCGGTCCAGCGCGGTGCGCCGAAACGCGGCCACGACGCCCGAGACCGTGAACACCTGGCCATAGACGCGTTGGGTGCGCTTGATCAGCCCGATGATGGAGGAGAACTCACCCACCTGAATGCGCCCGACCAGCGTGGAGCGCGTGCGCACGCGCGGATTGCCCGTGACCGCGCCGACGCGCGGGTGCAGCACCAGCGGCCGCACCAGATGCACCACGGCATCGGGGTCGAGGATGGCATCGCCATCGATGCACACCAGGTACTCGCTGTGCGCGGCCAGCGCGCCGATGCGCAGGGCCATGGCCTTGCCCTGGTTGGCGGCGAGATGAATCACGCGCAGCCGATCGTCCTCGAGCACCAGCTCGTCGAGAATCGCGCCGGTGTCATCGCTCGAGCCGTCGTTGATCGCGATGACCTCGATATGCGGGTATCGCTGCGCCAGCGCCGCCCGCAGCGTGTCGCGGGCGTGGTCCGACTCGTTGAAGCACGGCACCAGGATCGACACGAGCGGCTCGCCCGGCAGCACCGGCGGCGGCGTGTCGGGCCCGATGCGCCAATGGCGTTCCCACTGAAACCAGAAGTACAGGCCGCCCGTCATCCAGATCACCGACATCAGCATCGGATAAAAGAACACGAAGTCGAGCAGCACCTCGCTGGTGAGCAGCAGCATGAGCCCCAGCGGCAGGCCGGTAACGAGGCACAGCGTGGCGAAGGCAATCAGGCGTTGGATCATCGCACGGGATACCAGGAGTCGGAGATGGCCGGCCGGATCGTTTCCAGCGCCGGGTGGTCCTGCAGAAAGTCGTCGGGGTAGTAACCGAAGTTGCGCGCGCCGCGCAGTTGCAGGCGCTGCATCCAGCCCGCGATGATGGCCGCGTAGATTTCGCCGTCGCCCTCTCTGCGCCAATCGCGCGTCTGCAACTCGAATACGGTGCGATCCAGCCCGTTCGGCCGCTTTGCCACCACATCCACCATGCGGTCGAGCCAGGCGTTTTCCTGCCCTTCGGGCACGTTCTCCATGTAGGGCATGGCCATCGGCGCGGTCCAGTCGTAGGCGGCCAGGAAGTCGTCGAGATTCTGGGCGAACCAGGCCTCGCTCTCCGGCGCCATCACGGGCGGCGCGTAGATGTTGCGCGCCGTCTTGATGCGCGGGCCGCGGATCGCCTTGACCTCCGCCGCGAGCGCGAGCGTGAAGTCCACCAGCGTGCGGCTCTTGTAGCGGGTCCAGCGCTGCATCGCGTCCGGATCGGCACGGATCTCCCGTATGCTGCCCGGCAGGCCCGCCGCGCCGTACGCCGCCAGCGCCGGCGCGCTGGCGTCTTCGAAGTCGCTCAGCAGCGCGTCGTCGTGAAACAGCACGCCGTCGAAGATCGCCTGGCGCGACAGATCCTGGTAGATCTCGGTAATGCGCCGCCGCGACTCGGCGTCGTACGGCGACAGCCGCACGTATTGCTCGCTGTCCACCGCCACCTCGCCCGTCTGGGGGTCCCAGCGCTGCACCCGCGGCAAGGCGGGGTCCAGATCGAACGACAGCACCGGCAGCCAGGCGTAGATCTGCACGTTGGCGCGATTGCGCAGTTGCCAGGCCACGCGGCTGAACAGGTCGGCGCGCACCGGCAGCCAGCGGTTCGGGAAATACAGCTCCCGGGCAAGCCCGTCCGCCTGCGGGTCGGCGAAGGCCTGCAGAAACACCGTGTTGATCTGCATGTCGACGATGCGCTGCACCAGCGCCCCGAGATTGCGGTCGGTCTGCTCCGGATCCGGGTCGTAGACGTAGTCGATGTCGACATGCGCCACGCGCATGAGCGGCCGCGCCTCGGTGCCTACCACCGAGTTCGCGAACGACTTGGTGGGCGGGTCGCTCGAGATCAGCAGCCGCGGCGTGGACATCAGGCTCTCGACCTTGGCCGTGCCGTCCTCGAGCGTCATGCCCATCACATAACCATGCTGGCCGGCGATGCCGAGCGCCGTGCCGCTCTCCGCGCCATACGGCCAGACCCAGGCCCGCGGGCGCTTGCCGGTGGCCTGTTCGATCTTGTGCGAGATCGCCGCGATGTCGCGCGTCATGCGGGCCCGGTGCGCCGCTTCCGTCTCGTAGGTGCCGCTCGCGCGGTCGTAGGCCCGCACGGCCGCGGCCGGCTGGCTGTTGCCCTGCGGATTGGCGAGCATGCCGTAATGCAGGTTGTCGGTGTGGGCCGCGACCTCCACCAGGCCCGAGCGCGACAGTTCCCCCACCTCGCTCCAGTTCAGGAAGCGCTCGCGTTCGACCTTCTCGCCGCCGAAGTCGACCGGCTGATCGCGGGGCGTATCCATCCACTTGCCCACCGGCGCCACCACCGCGGGCCAGTTGAAGGCGCGCAGAATGGGCAGCACGCGCGTGAGCGTGCTGCGGTAGCCGTCGTCGAACGTCAGCAGCACCGCTTTAGGCGGCAAGGCCGGGCCGCCCTGGTTGGCCGCGATGATCTGCTCGATCGACACCGGCTGGTAGCCGTTCTCGCGCAGCCAGGTGAACTGGCGCACGAGACGGTCGGTGCGCACGCTCAGAAAGCGCTGGTCGGGATCGTCGTCCTCGACATCGTGATACCCCAGCACCACGAACTGATTCTTCGGCCAGGGCTCGTCCGCGTGACCGCGCTGCCGTTCGGCGGGCGGCACGAAGACCGGTACATCCTTGGCGCAGGCGCTCAGCACGCTGACGGCGAAGAACAGGGCCAATGCTCGCAGGAAGGAGAGGCGCATGGTCGGCTTCTAGAAACGGAAGGTCATGTCGAGGACGAGCCGCAGTTCGCGTTCTCGGTCGCCGTCGTAGGGACGGCTGATGGCGGTGGCGGTCGCGCCGATGGCGAAGGCATCATTGGCCTGCCAGCGCTGGCCGTAGCTCAGCGTCACGATCCCGCCCGAGCCGTAGTCGCGCTGCGAATACAGGCCCGCACCGACCGCCGCCGTCTGCGTCCAGACGGACTCGTAGCGGCGGCTCAGCACGTGCGTCAGCTGCACGCTGGGCAGCACGGTCAGGTCGGCGCGCGGGTTGAAGTACGGCGTATCGCGCAGCGTGTTGCGCGAGGCGAACACGTCGAGGTTGAGATCGGCGGTGAGCGTGGGCGCCGTATACAGCCGTTCGCGCCCCTGCACGCCCAGCGTGTAGCGGTTGTTGCCATCGCTGAAGCGCGACAGCGAGGCGAGGAATGTCCACTCGCGCCGCTCGTCGGCGCGCCAGCGCACGAAGGCGGCCGCACTGTTGGACGTGACGTCGTTGGTCAGCGCACGCAGCGGCGTCGCACGCGAACGCCAGTCCAGGCTCGCGCCGACCTGCCACGAATCGTCCAGATCGAGCGCGCCCGACAGGCGCAGCCCCGGCTTGGTGCCGAAGCCGTAGTTGTTGGCCGACACCTCGCCCTCGACCGTCACGTCGCGCACGCGCCACTGCAGTCCGGTACGGGCCCAGCGGTAGCGCCCCTTGCCCTCTTCGAACTTGCCCGTCGCGTAGCCCAGGCCGGCAAAGACGCGCCAGTCGTCGGAGATCGGCGGCGAGTACAGCACGGTCTCGACGGCGGTCTCGCCATCGCCGGCCACGGCGCTGTCGTTGGCCAGCCCGCGCGACGCCGTGACCTGCAGCTCGGATTTGTGGTGCAGGGCCACGGCGCGCGCAAGCTGCCGCGCCGACAGGTCTTCCGGGTAACGCGTGATCACATCCTCGGCGAGCAGGTCGGCCTGGCGCCATTCCTGCAGCGACAGCGCCGTGTAGCCTTGTCCGACCTCCACGGCGAGGCTGCGCGGCGACAGCGTCTCGGCCATCTTGAGCTCGCGCTCGGCCTCGCGCGGCCGTTCCAGGGCGAGCAGCACATCGGCCCGCCCCGCGCGCAGGCCCGAGTTGTAGGGCGCCTCGCGCACGAAATCGTCGAAGCGCGCCTGCGCTGCTTTCGTGTCGCCCGCCAGCAATCGGGCCTGCGCGGCGGCACGGCTCGCCTCCAGGTGGAGATCGTTCGGCATCCGCATTTCCTGGCCCTTGTAGTAGAGCCAGGGATTGAAGTTGTCCTGCACGGCGTCGATGGACGCCACGGCCTGTGTCGCGCGTTCGTTCTCCGACAGGGCATAGAACAGACCGGTGTGCGTGACGAGGCGATCCGTCGCCTCGTCGTCGGCCGCGGTCGGATGCGTGGCCGTGAGTTCGAACAGGGACTGCGCCCGGTCGGGCTGGCGCAGGTAGAGATAGGCGTTGGCCACGTCGTTGTTGGCATAGCGCGGCACATTGACGCCCTGCGCCTGCAGGGCCTCATACTCGCCGACCACCTCGCGCATGTGGCCGCGCACGTACAACGCATGCAGCCGGTCGATCCGCGCGCGCAGCACATCGCCCGCGGCCTCGGGCCCCAGCGGCGTCCACGCCTCGATCTGTGCGTCGAGCCGCGCGATCGCGCGATCCGCCACGATATGGCGTTCCGTCTCGTTGCGCGCGGGCATGCCCGCCATGCGTACCAGCTCGGCCGCCTCGTCGCCTTCGATGCGGCGCAACTGGGCATCCGTCAGCAGGCCGGGGTCGGCGCGTGCCACGCGCAGCGCCGCGCCGGGCAGCCCTGCACGCTGCAGCGCAAAGACGTAGGCGCGCTTGACGT
Organism: Bordetella genomosp. 5; assembly: GCF_002261475.1. Classification (GTDB taxonomy): domain Bacteria; phylum Pseudomonadota; class Gammaproteobacteria; order Burkholderiales; family Burkholderiaceae_B; genus Bordetella. Next base: position 343,195 of record NZ_NEVN01000005.1, on the reverse strand, counting down.
CGTTGCGCCCCGGCGTGAGCTGGTAGGCGCGATCCGCCTCTTCGAGCGCCGCGAACGGCAGCTGGGCGCGCGCATACGCATAGCTGAGCGCGAGGCGCCGATCCGGATTGCGCGGCGCCGCCGCCACCAGCCGCTGACCCAGGCTGATCGCGTCGGCCACCTGGCCCGCATCGGCCAGCACCATGGTTTCACCGAGCACGAAGGTATCGTCCTGCGGAAACGGCACGGCACCCTTGCGATAGACCCCCAGCGCCTGATTCCAGCGCTTTTCGTCGCGATAGGCGCGGGCCACCACGGCGAGCGCTTCGGCCGGCAGCGGCATGGCGACCGCCAGCGACTCATAGACTTCGATCACTTCCGCGCTGCGGCCCGCACGGCCCGCGATGACGATCAGATCGATGATCGCGCGCTCGTCGTGCGGATCGAAGCTCACACGCTGACGCAGCATCACGAGCGCCGGCCCGTAGCTGCCTTCGCGCGCACCGATGATGAGCGCGTCGTACTCTTCGTCCACCTTGGCCCCCGCCGCCGGGCCGCACGCGAGCGCGCTCGCGATGGCCAGCGTCAGCGCCAGCGGCCGTCTTGCGTAGAAGGGAAAACCTGCCGATCGTCGAGCCATACCGTTTCTGCGCCGTCTGCGTTGGAGGGGGGAAGGAGTCGAACGTGGCGCAAGTATGGGGAGGCCGGATCGCCATAACCTTTTACGGCCCGCCAAAACGCATTGCGCGGCAGGAAAATCTGCGGTCCGGAGGGGAGATCTCTGGTTGCACTGCAAAATGAAATCTCGTTGCCTGCCCCGTGGCGGTGCATGGCGCACGGCATGCCGCTTGCGTGGCCGACACGTGCAGCAGCCTGGCTGCATGACATGGGAGAACAACGATGAATGATCGACAACGCAACGATGCGCCGACGACCGAGGTGTCACCGGAGCGCAGGCGCGAGCTGCTGGATCAGGGCAAGGCGCAGCCGCAGACGCCGGAACCCGCGCGACGCGACCAGGTGGACGTGGCGAACGACGTACAGGAGGGTCTGGCGGACGCCAACGAGCGCGCGGCCCCCACGAGCACCGAAGACGAGAATCGCGCGACGCGCCCGAACGGCGGCACGGGCAGCACGGACGCCCGCACCGATACGTTCAAGCCGGCCGACGACACGCCTTCGGTGTTGCCCACCAAGCGCGGGCCGCGCGAATAAGGGGGTGTAGCGCCGCGTCGGGGTGCCGCCGCCCGGGCACCGACGCACCGGGTGAGTGCGGCCGCTACCTCGCGCCGGCGTCGGGCAGCGCGGTGCCCATGCTCTCGTAATAGCGCGCGAGCTGGATGATCTCTTCCGGCGTCAGGCGCTGCGCGAAGGCGCGCATGACCCCGACGTCGTCGTTCTGCCGGGTAGCGCCGCGAAAGCCGTTCATCTGGTCGATGAAATACACGGCGGGCTGACCGGCGAGCCGGGGTAGCAACACCCCTTCTCCCCTGCCCTGCAGTCCGTGACAGTTGGCGCAGGCGGGCAAGGCGCGCGGTCCATCGCCCTTGATGTCGAGGCGGGCCGCGTCGGCGAATGTGCTCGCGGCGCCCGACGGACGTGGCGCGGCGTGTGGCAGACCGCCGTAGTAGCGTGAGAGGTCGGCGATCTCCTGTTCGGAAAGTGCCTGCGCGATCTTGCTCATGAGCGGATGCGGCCGCGTCTCTTCGCGAAAGTCCCAGAGCTGCTTGCTCAGGTATTCCGCGGACAGCCCCGCCAGATTCGGAAAGGCGCCACCCAGCGGCGTGATGCCCGCGGCGCCGTGGCAGGTGACACAGGCCTGCACGCCCTGCGCGGGCTTGCCCGCCTGCGCCAGTTGCTTGCCCGCGTCCGCATCGGAGCGTGCCAGGCCGGCCTGCCAGGCGGCGGCGGGCGTCGTGAAATCACGCGCGCCGCGCCCCGGCGTGGCGGGCGCATTGGCCGCCGGTGCCACGATGGCAGGCAAGGCCGCGACATTGGTCGGCGCCGCGGCTCCGGCTGCGGTGGCCGTGGGGGCGGGCTCGACGGCGGGCTGCGCGACGCGAGCCGGCAGAATCAGGCCCTCGCCGCCAGTGCCCAACATCCGGTAGAGCGCCGCGACCATGGTGAGCACCGGCGCGCCGATCACCAGAGCCAGAACGATATGGAAGCCGCGTTGCGATGTCATGATGGTTGACTCCGGGGCATGCCCTCAGGTGACCAACGGGCCGGGCGACCTGAGGTAGTCGGCCTTGATCTTGTCGACGATCCAATAGGCCGTGGCGCCCACGGTGCCAGTGGGGTTGTAGCCCGAGTTCTGCGGGAACAGCGACGCACCCGTGACGAATACATTGGGCACGTCCCACACCTGACCGTAGCGATTCACCACGCTGGTGGCAGGATCCGCGCCCATGGCCGCGCCGCCGGTCAGGTGAGTGGACTGATAGGCGGCCGCCGTGAAGGGTTTCTTGCGCGGCCCCGGCTCGGTGGCGACCACGCCCCGCATCGCTTTGCCGATCTCGTCGCCGCGCGCCGTCAGGAACGCCGACATGCGGATGTCGTTATCGGGCAGGTCGTACGTAATGCGCAGAAGCGGCTGGCCCCAGGCATCCTTGTAGGTCGGGTCGAGGCTTAGATACCCGCCGCGCGTCGGCTGCGCCGAGCCGGTGATCGTGATCGAGGCCGAGTGGTTGTAATGCCGCTTCACGGCCTCTTTCCACGCCGACCCCCACGCGGGCGTGCCTTTGGGCACCGGGTGATAGCCGATTGGAGCGCCGCTCACCACCTGTATCTGCAGATACCCACCGCCCACGAACCCCAGCGGGCCATGATCGAAGTTGTCGGCGCTGAAATCGTCCATGGTGACGGCCACCGCGCCAGCGCCCATGAACGGGTTGATGTGCACCGATTCGTCGAAAAACAAATTCACGCCGGATGTGGTCTGATGCGTGTAGTTGCGGCCTACGACACCCGTGTCGGTCTCCGGGTCGTAGGGCTTGCCGATACCGGAAAGCAAAAGCAGCCGCACGTTATTGATGCTGAACGCGCACAGCACCACGATCTCGGCCGGCTGGAAGACTTCTTCGCCCGCCGCGTCGACGTACGTGACCCCGCGCGCCCGCTTGCGGTCCTCGGCGAGCTCCACCCGCAGCACGTGCGCGCCGGTACGCAACTCGAAATTCCGCAGCTTCAGTGCGACGGGCAGCACGCAGACTTGCGGCGAGGCTTTGGCGTAATGTTCGCAGCCGAAGTTCGAGCAAAAGCCGCAGTACACACACGCGCTCATGTGCAGGCCTTCCGTGTTCACGTAAGGCCGGGTACAGAGCGCCGAGGGCTGCACATAGGGGTGATAGCCAAGGCCGCGCGCCGCTTCGCCGAACAGCGCAGGTGCATAAGGCACCTTCATGGGCGGGTTGGGATACGGCCGCGAGCGCCAGGGCTCGAAGGGGTTGCCCCCTTCCTGCTTCTCGCCGCGCAGGTTGCCGGCCTGTCCCGACGCGCCGATCAGATAATCGAAGCGGTCGAAGTACGGCTCCAGCTCGTCATAGCTGACCGGCCAATCCTGACAGGTGAGATCGTCATCGAAGATCTTCGCCCCGTAGCGCTCGGTGTAATGCGAACGGATGCGGAAATCGGTCGGGTCGAAGCGGTAATAGGCGCCAGACCAGTGATTGCCTGCCCCGCCCAGGTGGGTGCCGGGATAGGCAAACTGCCAGCGCCGCATCGGCAACGCCTTTTGCCCGACATGATTGCGGAAGGTGTACGTTTCGGTCGCCGTGTTCTGGTGCAAGGCGTGGCGGCGCGTGTACTTCAGTTCGTCGTGCACGGTCGGGCCCTGGAAGTCCTCGGCCGGCCAGCGCGATTCGCCACGCTCCAGCACCACGACGCGCTGACCATTGGCGGCCAGTTCCTTGCCGATGATCGAGCCGGTCCAGCCACCGCCCACGATGGCCACGTCGACGGCGGGCAGTGTTTTAGCCATGCGTGCCTCCTGTTGCGGGTGCCGGCACGTCATGGGCATCGCCACCGTGCTCGCGATGCATCTCATGATGCGGACGGCTCTGCGCGATCGACACGGGTTCACCCTGCCAGGGCACGCCGTGGCGCTCGATGTCATTGGAAAAGCTGGCATAGGCGCCGGGAAAGCCGACCAGCTTCCAGCCCGCCATGTCGACGTTCCCGCCATACAGGGGATCGCTGAAAAAGCCCTCGATCGTGCCCTCGAGCAGCGCTTGAAAGAACAAGGCTGCGGGCAGCGGTCCAAGGTCCGGCTTGCCCTCCTGCAACGCGGTCAACCAGGCGTCCTGCGCTTCGGCCGGCAGCTCGGCGAACGCCTTGCCGTCCTTTTTGCGCACGACCTCATCGAACGCGGCCAGGCCGCGGCGGTACATGTCCGCCGGCGTGAACGACAGCTGATACCCCTGCTCCGGTGTGCCGGTTTCGAACGGGCCCTGCCGGTACAGGTGGTCGCCCGCGCCCCAGGCGCCCGCCAGTTGACCGTCCAGAAAACGTGTCACGCCCGCCTCCTTGGCGCCGGGGCCCAGGTCGTCCGCGGGGATCAGGCGCGCGGCGATCGCATCCATGAGCGTGGCCTCGCGCGGGTTGAAGAAGCGCAGCGGCGCAGCCTCGGCCGCTTTGGCGGTGGACAGCGGTGGCGCGACCGGTACGGCGGCAGGCTGCGCCTGCGCGGCGCGCAACGCCAATGCGCCCGGCACGCCGACGGTCAGCGCCTTGAGCAGATGCCGCCGGGTCGGCTGCTCCGGGGCTTGCGCCGACGCATCGCCGGCTGTTGCGGACCAGACTGTCTTCTTGGCATCCATCTCAGGCTCCCGGGAGAAGCGGGCTCGTCAGCAATTTGCTTGCCCGGCATGCGGCTTGCAGCCGCTCCGGCGGGGTCTCCATTCTGGACGGCCCAAGGAGACAGACATGGCTCATCCTCTTCTGCACACGGGCGTATTCGCCCTCCTGCTGCTCGTCTGCAACGCGGCAGCGCTGGCGGCTGAATCCTCACCGTCCAGCCCACCGGCCGGGCAGACCCAGACCGGTAAAAATGCCCCGCCCGCGCAATCCTTACCCAATTCGGGTGCCGCGGGCTCCGTGCGAGAGAACCCGCGGCCCAATGACACCCGTCAGCCGCGTGCACAAGACGCGCAGCCCCGGCGTCCGGCCGGCGCCGACCACGCGCAGCGGCCCGCGGGCAAGCGTGGTGAGCAGCGCGGCGCCGACCAGGGCGGCAGCGACACCCGTGGCGCGCAGGGCGGCGGCGGTGCCACGACCGGGTCCACGGGCCACGGCGGCATGCCCGGCTCCGGCGCATCGTCCGGCTCGGGGGGCACGGCGGATCCGCGCTAACGTCTCGCAGGCAGGTCGACGCGGGCCGCGCCCGCCACCCCTCAATTCGTCGGCTTGAACACCATCAGCGCGAAGATGGCCAGGAAGGCGCCCAGCGCGGGAAAGCCCAGGACGAACCAGGCCTTGAAATGGCGGCGGAAGGCAGGCGTGAGCGGGGTGCCGGCCGCGGCGCTGGCGGCCGCCTCGTCGCGCATCAGGATCTGCAGCCGCACTACAGGCAGCCAGCACGCGATCGCCAGCACGTAAAGCAGCGCCGACCACTTCAGCCAGGGCGTGGACCACGGCAACTGCATCAGGTGCACCAGATACCAGCCGGTGAGCGGCTGCAGCACCGCGGTGGTCGCCGTGAAAATCCAGTCGGCCCGCACCACGTGGCGTGCCACGCTGGCGACCACGCGCACATCGCCCTGGAGCACCACGCACAACAGGTAGAACGCGGAGCCCACGCCCGTACCGAACAGCACGGTCGACGACAGGATGTGCACCAGCTTGAACAGGAAATAATCCATCAGCGCCTCGCGGGTTTCCCGCCATCATGCAGATAGAGCAGCCAGAGGGCCGCAAGCATGGGCAGATTCTTGGAAATCGGACCGAACGGATGCAGCCACTGCTCCGGCAGGGACCACGTAATGATGACCGTGTAGCCGCCGATCAGCGCCATCTGTGCCAGCCACAGCCAGCGTGCGCGCAGACCGCGCCAGCTGAGCGTCAGCACCCCGAACAGCAGATCGAGCAGCGCGGCGCCATAAAGCGCCAGCGGCGCCAGCCACGCCGGCAGCCCCACGCGCTGCAGCATGGCGAGGCTGTCCGCCACCGGATAGAGGCCGAAGGACACCGCCGCCGTCCAGATCCAGACCGCGGCCAGGGTGAGCTTGAGCAGCGGGATGAACTGTCCCAGCACGGCCTGGGACCGCCGTGCATCGCGCGTGGCGGGCGGGATGAATCCGGCCGGATCGCGGGGTTCGCGACCCAACAGCCGCGCGAATGGGCGGGGGTCGCCGGTATTGCCACGGGCAAGCATATCCACGGCATCCCGGCTCACCATGCCGCCGGTCAGCGGTGCCGCCATCCCCGCCAGGCCCCGGGCGAACCCGGACGCCAGCGGGAGGACCACCACCCTGCCCTGCATGCCCAGTTGCTCGCGCAACGACTGCAGATAGGCGCGCAGGCTGAGTGGCCGGGGTCCGCAGAAGGCCAGGGTCGCGACGCGTTCGCACGGCGCATGCAGTAGCGCCACCACGCCGTCGACCACGTCGTCGATGTGGACGGGCTGGATCCGCTGGCGGCCGCCGTCGGGCAACACCAGCACGGGCAGCACGGCCAGCTTTTCGAACCAGGCCGCGCTGGCCCCGCCTGGGCCGTACACCAGCGAAGGCTGAACGATGAAGGCGGGGCGGCCCGCGTTGCGCAGCGCGTCGTCGGCGGCGCGCTTGCTGCGATGGAACACGGTGCGCGCATGGGCGTCGGCGCCCAGCGCCGATATCTGGATCACCCGGGCGCCCCGCCGGGCCGCCGCGGCGAACAGCGCGCGCGGCACCCGGGTATGCAGCGTCTCGTGGTCCTGCGCCGTGCCCCGGAAGATGCCGACGGCGTTGATCACCGCGTCCACGCCGATGAGCAGCTCGTCCCAGTCAGCGGCGGACACCATGCGGGAAACCTCCGCGGGAACGAACTTTGCTCGCGTATCGATGGCGCCGGACGGCGGCCGGCGCACGGGACAGACCAGCTCGTGCCCCTGCCCGGCCAGCGCCACGACGAGATGGCTGCCGATGAAGCCCTGCCCGCCCGTCACGAGAATTTTCATGTCGTAGTTCCTTTGCGCTTTCTTCGGCCGACACGGCCGAATGCGAATCGCCGTCACCCGCACAGCGGGCAAGCAACCGCCATACCCGCAACCGCCCCGGAGGAAACATGTCGAAGTGGAATTCTGCCGTGCGTGAAGGACTGCGCAGCGGCACCGCCGCCAGTCTGCTGTCCACTGCCGTACTCATGGCGGCCGGCCGCCGCTACAGCGACAGCGCTTATGCCCCCACCAACGCCACCAGCCAGTGGCTGTGGGGCCGACCCGCCTTGCGCGCCGACGGCCCCTCGGTCCGTCACACCGTGACCGGTTACGTGGTGCACCACGGCGCGTCGCTGTTCTGGGCCGCCCTGCATGCGCGGGCGACGCAGGACCTGCCCCGCGCCGACACGCCGGGCGGGGCCATGGTGGGCGGCATGGCCGCCGCCGCAGTGGCCTGCTTCGCCGATTACGTGCTGACGCCGAAGCGCTTTACGCCGGGCTTCGAGCACCGGCTGCCGCGCACCGCCCTCTTCTGTGCCTACCTCGCCTTCGGCGCGGGGATCGGCCTCGCTTCCCTGCTCTGGCGTCGCCGCCAGGCTCGAACCAAGGAGTCTTCCATGACCGAAAAATTCCCCGACCGCATCAGCGGCCAACCCGACACCAACGCCGGCGCACTGCGGCCCAGTGGCCGGGCCGACACCCCCGCGACGCCCGACCTCGATCATCCGCCGCGCGTGCAGGATCCGGACGGCACCGGTTTCGACCGGGCCGAGGCCGTCGAGGAGCGCGAGGCGCGCGACGGCACCTTGCCGGGCGCGCCCGAGACCAACAACGCGGCCGTCCGGCGTCCGAACGGCACGCCGGTACGTGACAACTGACGGCGGCAAGGGGCGCGCGGCAGCTCGCCGCGCGCCCCAGCTTCGCGCTACCTTTCCTCGAAATCCCCCGCGCCGAGCTCGATCCGGCCATCGGCCGGCACCCACTGCGTGCGCTTGCCCGCCGCGCGCAGCTCATCGGCGCCCGCCTCGAATGCCCTCAGCAAGGCGGTCGGGCTGCCATCCTCCGCGCCGAAATGGCGGCGCAGCACATCGCCCGATATTTCGAACTCGCGTTCGACCCCCGCGGTTTCCATGCGAAACACCACGTTGTCCTGCTCGACATGGGCCTGCGTGTCTTTGGTGAATTTGGTCATCGTTACCTCCTGTCAGGGTGAAGAAATCGGCGCGGCCTGCAGCGCCGCGAAATGCGCAACCGTGCGCGCCAGGCCGTCGGCGGGCGCCACGCGCGGGGACCAGCCCAGCGTGCTCCTGGCCAGCGAGATGTCCGGGCACCGATGCACCGGATCGTCCTGCGGCAGCGCGCGGTACTCCAGCGGCGCGTCCACGCCGGTGAGCGTGCGTATCATCGTGGCCATCTCCATCATGCTCATCTCCGCAGGATTACCGAGGTTCACTGGAGACGCCAGTTCGGGCGGGCTCTCCATGAGGCGGATCAGGCCTTCGATCAGATCGTCGACGTAGCAGAACGAGCGCGTCTGTGTGCCATCGCCGTAAATCGTGAGCGGCTTGCCCGACAGCGCCTGCACGATGAAGTTGGACACGACCCGCCCGTCATCCGGCGCCATGCGGGGGCCGTAGGTGTTGAAAATGCGCGCGATCTTCACCACCACGCCGCGCTGGCGCGAAAACTCCATGAACAGCGTCTCGGCGCAGCGCTTGCCCTCGTCGTAGCAGGAGCGAGGACCCACCGGGTTCACATGCCCCCAGTAGCCCTCGCGCTGCGGATGCTCCAGCGGGTCGCCGTACACCTCGCTGGTAGACGCCTGCAAGACGCGTGCCCCGCTCTCGGCGGCCAGTTCGAGCAAGGCCATCGAGCCGAGCACGCAGGCGCGCAGCGTGCCGATCGGGTCGGCCTGGTAGTGCACGGGCGATGCCGGACAGGCAAGGTTGTAGATTCGCTCAGGCCGCAGGTCGGTGACGGGCCGTGCCACCTCCTGCCGCCGCAGCGTGAAGCGCGGATGCGTCATCAGGCCGGCAATGTTCTCCATCCGACCGGTCTGGAAGTTGTCCAGGCACACCACCTGCCAGTCCAGCGCCAGCAGCCGTTCGCACAGATGCGAACCCAGGAAACCCGCGCCGCCAGCCACCAGTGCCAGGCCCGGCGCAGAAGTCAGTTCCGTCATGATGTCTCCATGAGATCGTCCAGCGCGCGCAGCCAGTCGGCCACGAATCGCTCCATGCCGAAGCGCGTGAGCGCGGTCAGGCGGGCGGCCGCGCCCCAGCGGCGCGCCAGGTCGGGGTCGTGTTCGAGCGCGGCCATCGCCTCGGCCAGCCGCTCGGGCCGCGTATCCACGTAGCCGCTCTGGCCATTGACGATGACCGTCGGCAGCTCGGTGGCGGCGAAGCCCACCACCGGCAGCCCGCACAGCATGGCCTCCACCAGCGACAGGCCCAGGCTCGCATATCGAATCGGGCTGAAGAAATAGCGATAGCGGGCCATGAAGGCCGCCACTTCCATATTCGGAATCTCGCCCAGGCCGCCCAGCGCTTCGGACCCCATGCCGATCAGGTCCAGCGGATGGCGCGCGCGTAGCGTCTCGAACAGATCCAGGCCGATCCGCCGCCCGCGGCGGGCCAGGTGGTTCACGACCACGATGCCGCGGGCGAACTCACCGCCATATCGGACCGCGGGCGCCGCCACGCCATGCTCGATGACGCGCGCCGGCATGGCTCCGCTGTCCCACATGATCGCGTTGTAATGGGTCACGTGTACGAGCATGCCGCGGGCATGCTGGAACGGGTGGCGCGTATCGGTCGGATGCGGCTCCGGCGGGTTGTGCTCGAGATAGAGGCTGGGCAGCCGCCGTTGCTCGGGCGTCAACAGCCGCTCGGCATCCCGCAGATTGTTCGCATGCTGATAGATGACGCAATCGAAGCGCTCGTCGCGCAACGAGCCTGCCGCCACCTGGCTCAGGTTGGGACCCCACGGGATGCGCTTTCCCAGCGGGCCATAGCCGGGCCGGCCGTCCATGGTGCCGGGCACCACGAAGGTATGCGGCACATGCGAGAGCGAATACAAGTAGTTGCCGTGCACATGCCAGGTGAGGATGCGCAGCGGCCTGCGCGCCCGCGCCGGATCCGTTTGTCTGTTCGCGTCGGCAGCGGTCATGGCGCCGGCTCCGCGAGTTGGCGCCGCACCTGTGCCATGACCATCGGCACCGTCACGGCGAGTGCGCAGGGATGCCCGATCGGACAGTCGAACACGCTGCACGGCCGGCACGGCATGTCCGCCGCCAGGACGGGATTGCGCTCCGTATCGCGCGGCGCCCAGCGCCGCACGTCGCTGCCCGACGCGATCACGACGCTGCGCGCGCCCACCGCGGCCGCCACATGCGAGATCCCGGTATCGTTGCAGACGAGGAGCCGGCTGCGGCGCACCAACGCCGCCAGGCCCCCCAGCGATGTCTGCCCTGCCACGTCGCCGAGCCGCGCGCCCGTCAGGGCCCGCAGCGCGTCCAGCAAGGGCCGTTCTTCCTGCGTGCCGGTCAGCACGACCTGCCAGCCTTCGCTGCACAGCCGGTTCGCCACCTCGGCATAACGCGCCACCGGCCAGCGGCGCGACGGCAGCCGCGCGCCCACATGCATCAGGACGAGCCGCTCACGGCGCAGATCATGGCGCTCCATCAAGGCGTCCACTTCCGCTTCGTCGGCCGCGCTCAGCGGCAACTCGAGCCGGTCATCCTCGGCCGGCACACCCACATGACGCAACAGGCGCAGATAGCGCTGTGGCTCCGGCAGCGTGTCGGGCCAGAGCATGCGCGCGCCGCGGCTCTCCTCGGCGGCCTCGGGCACGAAGCCGCCCCAGCGGCGCGCGCCGAACCGCGCCACGATGCCATTGGCAACACCCCCGCTGCCATGCATCTGCAAGGCGACGTCGGGCCGAAGCGCCCGCATCCGGCGATAGAACGCGGGCAGTTCCTGCTCGCGCGGCGCCTGCTCCGGGAACGCGGCGACACCGGGGAACTCGAGCAGCTCGTCCACGTAGGCGGAGAATCGGCTCACAAAGCCGCGCGCGCCGGCGAGTCCCACCAGAAGGATGCGGCTGTCCGGACAGGCGCGCCGCAGCGCCCGCAGCGCCGGCACGGTGCACAGCATGTCACCGAGCTGCAAGGCGCGGAACACCGCGATACTGCGCGGCGGGCGGGCCGGGTCGATCAGCGCCGTCATGGGTACACCCGGCCGAAACGCAGCATTCCCACGATGCGCCAGAAGGTGGCGAGCACGGGGATGCAGGCGGAGGTGATGAGCAGGTCCAGCACGTCGCGCGGCCGCCTGGCGGTGCCGCGCAGCCGGCGGACGAAGAACATGCCGGTCAGCGCCAGCCACACCACCCACACGAACGCGGCCGGCATCGGACCCTGCATGCGGGCAAGCGCCGCCGCGCTCAGGGCAAGGGCCGTGACGAACGCCGCGCAGGTGACGAAGTAGAACCAGGGCGGCGAGCTGCGGATGCGCGTGCGGAACAGATCGGGATGCTTGCGATACAGCAGCCCATCGAACAGCACCTTCTTCTGCATGCGCAGCCCGCCGAGAAACGGCACCGGCCGATACGGGTGCTCGACCCGCGCCAACGGCGCGCGCAGCACGCGCATGCCCTGGGTGATCAGCGCGAAATGCAGATCGGAGTCCTCGCGCCAGGCCATCGTGAAACGCGGGTCGAAGCCGCCCACCTGTTGCAGCGCGCTGCGGCGCACGAAGCAGTTGGCGGTGATGAACTCGGAACGCGTCAGCCCGCTGGCGTCACGCTCGTAATCGGTGGGAGGATCGGGCAAGGGCATCGAGGTCGCGCCGCTCAACGCCGCCACATCCGGCGTCAGCGCACGCACGCCCTGCCCCACCCAATCCGGCGCCGGAATGGTGTCATCGTCGGTAAACGCGATCAGACTGCCGCGTGCCGCACGCCAGCCCGCATTGCGGGCCCCGGCCGGGCCGCGGGTTTCATGCACGGCGAGATAGCGCAACGCCGGCAGGCCGTCCCAGCTCAGGGCGACGCCGGTCACCTGCGCCTCGGTCGCCGCGGACGCGCCGTCATCGCACACGATCACCTCGTACATGTCGCCCGGGAACTGCTGCATGCCCAGCGCGGCGAGACAGCGCCCGAGCAATTCGGGCCGTCCGCAAGTGGGCACGACCACCGACACCAGCACGCCGCCCGCTTCGGACCTCATCGCGGCTTCTCGACCAGGTAGGAGCCGATCACGAGCGCGTCCAGCGGCGAGCTCCAGAACGATTCGACCGCATCGCGCGGCGTGCAGACGACGGGTTCGCCGCGGGTGTTGAACGACGTGTTCACGAGCACCGGCACGCCCGTCAGCTTTTCGAAGGCGGCGAGCAGGTCGTAATAGCGCTCGTTCTGATCGCGCCGGACCGTCTGGACCCGCGCCGTGCCGTCGATGTGCCTGACCGCGGGAATCTGCCGCGCGCGGTGCGGCAGGACGTCGTACACGAACAGCATGAACGGCGCACAGATCCGCGCGGCGCCGCGCCCGTCGAACCACTCCACCGCCCGCTCTTCCATCACGACCGGCGCCACCGGCCGAAAATCCTCTCGATCCTTCAGGCCATTGAGGCGTGCCTGCATGGCACTGTCGAGCGGCGCGGCCAGGATCGAGCGCGAGCCCAACGCGCGCGGGCCGAACTCCATGCGCCCCTGGAACCAGCCGATGATCTTCTGCTGCGCAAGCAGCGCAGCCGTCTCGCCCGCCACGTCGTCGAGCCTGCGGTAGGCCAGCCGCGATTGATCGAGGAAGCGCTCGATGGTCTCGTCGTCGTACGCGGGCCCGAGGTAGGCATGCTCCATCGTCCACGCCCGGCCCTGGCCGCGCCGGTGGTAATCGACATAGAGCGCCGCGCCCAGCGCCGTGCCCGCATCGCCTGCGGCCGGCTGAACCCACACATCCTCGAACGGACCATCGCGGGCGATCCGCGCGTTCATGACGCAGTTGAGCGCCACGCCGCCCGCCATGCTCAAGGCCCGCGCGCCGGTCTGCTCGTGCAGCCATTGCACCATGTGCAGCGCGGTTTCCTCCAAGACATACTGCAGCGAGCTGGCGATGTTCTTGTGCCGCTCATCGAAGGTCGCGCCCCGCCGCCGCGCAGGTCCGAAGCGTTCGACCAGACGCGCCGGCTGGAGCGAATAGCCGCCCGCCTCTTCCAGCTGCAGGATCTCGCGAAACTCCTTGCGATAGGTGGGCGTGCCGAATGATGCGAGCGCCATCACCTTGTATTCGTCGGAAGAATGCAGGAACCCGAGATAGCGCGTGACGTCCTCGTAAAGCAGGCCGAGCGAGTGCGGCAGATCGATCTGTTTGAGCCGCGCATACTCGCCATCGTGAAAATGGCCATAGCTGGTGGTGACGCGCTCGCCGCGCCCGTCCATGGTGAGCACGGCGGACTCCGGGTGCGGCGTGGCAAGGAACGCGCTGGCTTCGTGCGCCAGATGATGGTCGAGATAGGTCCAGCGGGACTGGATGTGGTCCAGCGTCAGGTCGTCGAAGCGCGGGGACTTGAGGTGATGGGGCGCGCCGTCCAGCAGCTGACGCGGCGCGTTGACCAGATAGGAGATGAACAGCGGGTCCCAGGGCGATTCGCCATCCGGACCGACGCCGGCCCGCGACGGTTCGAGCGGCAGCACGATCTCGGGCGCCAGGCTCGCGCCCTGCCCCAGCAGCCGGGGATCGTAGGAGTAGACGATGTGGTCCACGTCGCGCAGCCGGATGCCCGCTTCGGCCAGGCAGTAATCGATCGCGTGATACGGCAGTTGCCAGGCGGTGAACGGCACCGGCCGCTTGCCGTGCTTGACGCGCGTGAAGCGCTCTTCTTCCGCCGCGGCGAGCACGACGCCATCGCGAACCAGCGCGGCGGAGCAGTCGTGGTAGGCGGCGTTGATGCCTAGGGTGTACATGGTCGTCTCCTATGCAGCGGCCCGCGGGGCGCGCCGGCGCAGATCCAAGAGTTCGTGCGCGGCCGCGGCCACGCGCGCGGGCGCCACCCCGGCGAGGCAGGCGTGGTGCCCCTGCGGGCACACGCTGCGGTAGCAGTACTTGCAGGGCACATCGTGATTGAGCACGCGCGCCGCCGTCTGCCAGGGTGTGTGCTGGGGGTTGGTCAGCGCGTAGAGGTCCACCACCGGCACCCGCAGCGCCGACGCCATGTGGGCCGGCCCGCTGTTGTTGCAGATGAACACGCTGGCCCCTTCGAGCGCCGCGCCCAGTTCGCCCAGCGAGAGCCGACCCGACAGATCGATGAGACCGGGCAACAAGGCGCGCGCCCGCATCAGCGCCGCGGCGAGCGCCGGATCCTCGCTGCCGCCCAGCAGCAGCACACGGCGGCCCTCCCCCCGCAGACGCGTGAGCGCCTCCACCAGCAGCGCGCCCGGATAGCGGCGCGAGCTTGCCGTGGCGCCCGCGTGCACCGCGATCCAGCCCGAGCGCTCCGTCACACCGGCGGCGTGCAAGGTGGCGTGCAGACCCCGGCGGTCGATCTCGCGCACCTTGAAGGACAGCCCCACATCGTCGCAGCGCGCGCCGATGGCGGCCACCAGATCCAGCTGGCGCTGCACCTCGTGCCGCGTCCCGGACTCCGGCTCCGTCTCGCGTTGCCAATGAGAGATCAGGCGGTACGGGTTCTCGCGGCTGTAGGCCAGCACGCGCGGAATACCGGCCAGATGGCACAGCAGCGCGGCCGGCAAGGCGCTCTGGCTGTATACGGTGAAAATCACCGCCCCATCCACGCCGAGCGCACGCATACGCGCAATGGCGTCGAGATCGCCCTGATGTCCACGAGAGCCGTTCTTCACCCACGCCGCCTCGTGTACGACCGTCGCATCGATCTCCGCCACGAACGGCGCGAGCTGCGCGCCCGACGGCGAGGCCAGCAGCGTAATGCGCCGCCTGCCGCCATCGCGCAGCGCCCGCATGGCCGGCGTGCTCATCAGCACGTCGCCCATGTTGTCGAGCCGTATGCACAGCAGATGACGGCAGTCGGCCCAGTCGGCGGCACCCGGCGCGGCATGCGGGTCCGGCACAGGCGGCGCCATCTCGTGTCCGGTCTCGTCGCGCGACAGGACGGCGCTCATGCCGCCACCCCGTTGAGCAGCCCGCCGCGGCTCGCCAGCCGCGCCAGCACCGCGTCGGCGGCCGCCAGCAGATCGGGCACCACGATACGGGGCCGGCGCAGCGGGCCGCCGCGCCAGATCGTTTCGTTGCCCACATTCAGCAGTACGGTCTCGCAGCCGGCCCGGCGCCCGGCCTCGACGTCATCGAGGATGTCGCCGATCATCCACGATGCGGACAGATCCAGGCGCAGATCCTTCGCCGCCCGCCGCAGCAGGCCGCAGGCGGGCTTGCGGCAATCGCACAGCCGGGCATAGCGCGACACGCTGCCGGCCGGATGATGCGGACACCAGTACAGGGCGTCGAGCTGCGCGCCGGCATCGCTGAACATCCGCTTCAGCCGTTGCGCCATGGCCGCGAGCTGGGCCTCGTCGAAACGCCCATACGCCAGCCCCGACTGATTGCTGATCACCACCAGCGGCAGGCCTGTCGAGGCCAGGCGCCGCAGGCCCGCCCGCGCGCCCGGCGCGAACGTCATCAGCGCCGGATCCACGTTGTAGGGCACGTCGGCCAGCAGCGTGCCGTCCTTGTCCAGGAAGATGGCCGGGCTCAGGGCCATGATGTCTCCTTCATCGGCAGCACCATCACTTCCGGCACCACCGATTCGGGCGGCTGCAGCAACACGAAGCGCACCGCGCGGGCCACGTTGGCGGGATCCTGCAGTGTGTCGACATCGATATCCGGAAAGCGATCGAGCAGGAAAGGCGTGCGCATGCCGCCCGCGATGACCGCGCTGACCTTGATTCCGGCGCCGCGCAGCTCCGCATGCAGCGCATGCGACAGGCCCATCAAGCCCCACTTGCTGGCGTGATACACGCTGGCATTCGGCCAGGCCCGGCGGGCGGCCGTCGACGCGATGTTCACGATATGACCGCCCGGCGCCAGTAATGGCTGCGCGAACTTGGCCATCAGGAACGGACCGGTCAGGTTGGTGCGCAGCACACGCTCCCACACGTCGGCGTCGAGACCTTCGAGGGGCGCCGTCACGTCCACGCCAGCGCTGTTCACGATGGCGTCGAGCCGGCCGAAATGCCGATGGGCAGCCTCGAGTCCGTCCCGCACATCGAGCAACACGCCCACGTCCATCGCGAGCGGCAGCACATCCGCGCCCTGCGCGCGCAGCCGCTCCGCCAGCACGGCGGCTCGCTGCCCATCGATGTCGGCGATCGCCACGCGCGCGCCGTCGGCCGCCAGCATCTCGCATAGCGCGGCGCCCAGGCCGCTGCCCCCGCCCGTCACCAGCACGACCCGGTCCGTCAGACTCTCCCACTCGTTCATCGTTCGCTCCTTCACGCCGCGATGCGTGCCGCGCGCGGCTGCGTGGCGGGTTGTCCGGCGATCATCCGGCCGTACACGTTCAACAGATCCCGCGCCACGCGGCGCCAGGTGTAATGACGCCGCGCGCGCTCGCGTCCTGCCTGCCCCATGCGGTGGCGCAGCGCCGGATCGCGCGCCAGCTGGGCCAGACAGGCCGCCAGCGCCTCGGGATTCTTGGGCGGCACGAGCAGGCCCGTGCGCCCATCGACCACGGTAGTTCGGATGCCGCCGGTGTCCGAACCCACCACCGGGCGCCCGCAGGCCATCGCCTCCACCGGCGTGATGCCGAAGGGCTCATACCAGGGCGTGGTGACGAACACGTCGCTCGCGCAGTAATAGCGCGCCAGGTCCGCGCGCGCGCGCCGTCCCTCGAACTGCACCCACGGGCCCACCCCGGCGTCCTCGGCCAGGCGGCGCAGCCGGCCGATCTCCGGCGTGGCGCGCTCGTTCGGCAGATCGCTGTTGCCGCCCACCACGCACAGCCTGGCGGCGATGCCATGGTCCTGGCGCAGCCTCGCGAGGCCCAGGATCACGTTGTCAACGCCCTTGCGGGGCACCATGCGGCCGAGCTGCAGCAGACGGAAGTCGTCGTCGGCCCAGCCGAGCTCGGCGCGCGCCTGAGCCTGTGGCATCGGGCGCATTTCCGCGGCGTCGTAACCGCAAGGCACGATGTCGATGCGGCGCGGATCGGCGCTGTAGAGCTGGAGCAGATCGAGCCGGTCCTCGGGACATTCGGCGATGATGCGGTCGGCATGCCGCACGATCTCGTCTTCGATGTCGAAGCGGCTGTCCGGAAACTTGTCGGCCTCCTGCTGGTGACGCCGGCGCACCTTGCCCAAGGCGTGAAACGTGACCGCCAGCGGAATGCCGTGCGCCTGAGCCACGGGCAGCGCGGCGTGCGCCGACATGAAGAAGTTCGCATGCAGGGCGTCGTAGCCATGCAGGCTCAGCGACACATAGCGCATCAGGTAGGCCGAAAAGGCGTCCATGTGCGGCAGCAGCGTTTCCTTGGGCAGATAGCAGGCCGGCCCGGCCGGAACGTGGATGACGTTGACGTTGGGCAGCCAGTGCACCACCTCCGGCTGCAGGGGGTTGTCCTTGCGCGTGAACACGTCGACATGCACGCCCGACGCACCCAGCTGGCGCGCGATCTGCGCCACATAAATGTTCTGCCCACCACTGTCCACGCTGCCCGCGACGGCAAGCGGCGACGCGTGTTCACTGATCACGGCGATCCTTCTCATGTCCCTGCTCCTTTGATACGGCCACTCGGGGCCACAGCGGGTGTGGCGGGTCTCCGGGTGCCGCCGCCAAGGCTTCGGACGAGGCTCTCCAGATGCGGGACGGGAACGCAAGCACTGTGCCGTCGAGGCCGCTGAGAAGCGCTTCTCAGCGCGACGGATTTCGCGGCACCCACGGGGATCAGGCACTTCTTACAGGACGGGCGTAAGAATGACGAGGGGCACTTGATCCCCCGCTTGATGCCGCGATTGCTCCCCCGCTTGATCCCCCGCTTGATCCCGGTATCACGGCGCCCGCCGAAAACGTTTCGCGCGCAACGAATCGCTGTCGACCGGACCGCAGCGCGGCGCTGTACCGCGCGCGCGAAACGGCAAAGCGTCGCGCGCCCGCTCAGCCCCGGCGCAGCGGCACCAGCGCGCCCACGGTGGCGACCAGCTCATTGATGTCGGCCGGTTTGGCGAGATGCACCTGAAACCCCGCCAACAGGCTGCGCAGGCGGTCTTCCTGGCTGGCGTGGCCCGACAAGGCCAATGCCGCGACCCGATGCGCCAGCGCGGCACCGCGCTCGGCTTCGAGCGCCCGCAGGCGCCCGACGACCTCGTAGCCGTCCATGTCGCCCAGCGACAGATCGCACACCAGCACTTGCGGCCACGCGGCCGAGGGCATCGCGGCCAGCGCGGCCAGGGCGCTGGTGCCATCGGCGTAAACGCTGACATTCGCGCCGTGTTCACGCAGCACCTCGCCGACGATCTCCCGGGCTTCGGGCTGGTCGTCCACCACCATCACGTCCGTATGCCGCAGCGTCGACGGCGCCAGTTCCTCGCGCGCCGGTGCGCTGTCGACCGCCCGCAACGGAAATTCCACGGCGTAGGTCACACCGCCCGCCGCCGACACCTGGCTGTGGAACATGCCTCCCTGCCGTTGCGCGCGGGCGGCCAGCTCGGCCGGGTCGAGCGCGGCCACCTCACGCAGCGTATCGGGCACCAGCAAGGCGGCAATGCCGGGCGCGGCGCCGGGCAAGCCGGTCTCGAGCGGCGTGGCGCCGTCCGGTCCGGCGGTCGCGCCGCTGTGCAGCGTCGTCTCGCGGCCGTCCGTCACGGCCAGCGAGGCCAGGCCACCCGCGCGGGCGAGCCGGATTTCCACGCGCCCGCCGGCCGGTGTGACGGCGATGGCGTGCATGCACAGGTCCCACACCAGGCGCTGGATCGCGCTCGGATCGCCAGTGATGCGCGAGGCTTCCTGGCCGATCAGCGTGTAGAGGTTCACGCCCTTGTCGTGCGCCAGGTCGCGCGCGGCATCGAGCACGCCCGCCACGACAGCCGCAAGATGCACGGGCTGGCGCGTCTCCTGCTCGCCGGCCGCCTCCAGCGCGTGTTGCTGACGCTGCAGCGCCCACATCTGCGCATACAGGCCGTCCCGGGCCAGCAATTCGTCGTGCCGGCCGCGCTCGGCCACGCGACCCCGGTCGAGCACCACGATCTGCTCCGCGTGCACGATCGTGGAAAGCCGGTGCGCGATGATGAGCGTGGTGCGACCGCGCGAGATCCGTTCCAGCTCACCCTGGATCGCACGCTCGGTGCGCGTGTCGAGCGCCGAGGTGGCCTCGTCGAAGACGAGGATCGACGGGTTTTTGAGTATCACCCGTGCGATGGCGATGCGCTGGCGTTCGCCGCCCGAGAGCTTGACCCCGCGTTCGCCGACCGGCGTGTCGTAGCCGGCGGGCAGGCTTTCGATGAAATCGTGAACGCGGGCGGCCCGTGCCGCCTGGACGATCTGCTCGCGCGTGGCGGCCGGATCGCTGTAGCCGATGTTGAAGGCGATCGTGTCATTGAACAGCAGCGTGTCCTGCGGCACGATGCCCAGCGCGCGCCGGATGCTCGTCAGGCTGACCGTGCGCAGATCCTGTCCGTTGAGCAGCACACGCCCCACGGTCGGGTCGTGAAAGCGGAACAGCAAGCGCGCCAGCGTGGATTTGCCCGAGCCGCTGCCGCCCACCACGGCCAGCGTCGTACCGGGCGGCACTTCCAGATCGATATCCCACAGGATCTGGCGGCCCGCGTCGTAGCCGAACCCCACCCCCTCGAACCGGATGCCACCCGCGCCCGCTGTCAGCGGTGGCAGGCCGGCCTGTTCGCCCTGTTCGGTGGGCAGGCGCAGCAGCTCGCACACACGCTCCGCGTTGACGAAGGCTTCTTTCGCCTGGCGGAAGATCAGGCCCAGCGTGTTCAGCGGCAGGCAGATCTGGATGATGTAGGCATTCACCAGCACGAGGTCGCCCACCGTCATCCGGCCGGCCACCACATGCTGTCCGGCCAGCAGCATCACGGCGGCCACGCCGCAGGCGATGATGCCGCTCTGCCCCACGTGCAGGCGGGACAGCGAATACTGATTGCGTATGCCGACGCCGGCCCAATCGTCGAGCACCCCCCGCAGCCGGCCCGACTCGAGCGCCTCGTTGGCGTTGAGCTTGACGGCTTCGTAGTTCAACAGGCTGTCGACGATGCGCCCGCTCGCGAGCGAGTCCAGCTCGTTCAACTGGCGCTGGTAGGGCACGCGTTTGCGCACCATGACCACGGTGTAGGAGAAGTACGCGACGAAGGTGAGCGCGACGATGAGCGCGAACCAGGCGCTGTAGCCGGCCAGCAGGATCGCCACCACGGACACGATCTCTACCAGCGTGGGCAGCAGCGTGAACAGCCCCGTGCCCAGCAGAAAGCCCAGACCGGCCGTGCCGCGCTCCACATCGCGGGCCAGACTGCCGGTCTGGCGCGTGCCATGAAAGCGCGCGCCCAGCCGCTGCAGCTGGTCGAAGATGCGGACCGTGAAATCGGCCACGGCCTGTTGCGCCACGCGCACGAACACCACGTCGCGCAGCTCGGTGAAGAGGCTGCCGCCGAAGCGTATCAGGGCGTAGCCCAACAGGAGGAACGCGGGCAGCACCAGCATCCCGGGCGCGCTGAGCCGGTCGACCACATGTTTGAGCAGCACCGGCACCAGCACCATCAGCAGCTTGGCCACGATGAGCAGCACGATCGCGATGGCCGTGCGCCGGCGCCGTCGCCACAGCGCCTCGAGAATGGTGCGCGTGACCTCCTTGCGGGCGAAATCGTTGTCGCCGGGCTGCCGGGTCGTCATGACGTATCCAGACTCATGGGAGGTTCCAAAGCCGCGATGGCGGATGCGGCGGCAGGCGCAGCAACCTGTGTTCCTATCCCGTCCTGCGTCCTCTGCCTCTGTTGCGTCGGTCGCAGGTATGCGGGTTGCTGGCTGCGGGCTCCCCTCATGCACCGCCTTCTTGATTGACGCCACCATGACCTCGTCTCACGTCTGGCCCGCCACCGCGGCCCCGCAAGACCATCGCCTGCGCCGCGCGGGCGGACTGCTCGGTTTCGCGATGGGGGGCTTCTTCGACGGCATCCTGTTGCATCAGATCCTGCAATGGCATCACCTGCTGTCGGGCGTGAGCGGGGGCATGTTCTCCAGCCTCCGGTTCCAGATCACGATGGACGGCATTTTTCATGCGCTCATGTACGTGATCGCCGCGCTGGGGCTGTGGCAGTTGTACCGCGCCCGCACGCTCGGCCCGGCGACCGGCTCGCCCTGGCCGGCGTTCTGGATCGGCTTCGGCGCGTGGCACGTGATCGATGCGCTCGTCTCGCATTGGATCACCGGCATCCACCGGGTCCGCATGGACAGCGAGGTGCCGCTCATGTGGGACCTGATCTGGCTCGTGCTGTTCGGGCTCGCGCCGATCTGGCTCGGCTGGCGGATGGCGCGCCGCTCGCGGGCGCGGCCTCCCGGCTCGGGCGGCGGCACCGGCGGCCCCGGCGATCATCGCGACACGCGCGGCGGTTCGCACAGCGGCGCCGCGCCGCTGCGGCCCGTCTCGTCGGCCGGCGGCGCGGCGAGTGGCGGCCAGGGTCCCCGCATGACCTTCATGCCGGCGCAGGCGCACGCGTCCCACGCCGTGCGGCCCCCTTCGCTCGCGCGGTCCATGGCTATCGCCGTGCTCACGCTGGCGACGCTGGGCGCGGCCGGCCTGAACCTGTTCCCGCTCGGGCAGGACCTGGACACCACCGTGGTCACGCTGAGACCCGGCCAGGGGCCCGCAGCCCTGATCGCGCGTCTGCCGGAAGGCGACGGCCGCGTGTTGTGGTCGGATCCCGCCGGCGAAGTCTGGGTGCTGACCGGCCTGGGCTTCGCGGACCGGCTTTCGCTCTATGGCGCCGGCGCGCTCTACGTGAGCGGCGCGACGCTGCCCGGCGGCTGCAGCCGGTGGCTGTCGGCCGATGTCGCGGGCGCCAGGGCCCGCACGGCCCCCGCGCCGGCGTAGCGCCGATGAGCCCGGATCCCGCCGTGGGCACGCGGATTGCTCGCAGCGTGCATCCCCCGCTCAGCAGGAGATCGACCATGCCCCTGACTTCTTCCGCCCAATCTTCCCGCGCGACCCCGCGCCCGGTACCTGGCGCGGGCGATCCGTCGCCCCGCGTCGACGCCGCCGACCCGGACGCGCATGTCGATGGCGCCTGCGTCCGCTTCACCCTGCTGGGCGGCGCCACGCCCGTGCGTGTGGCCGTGTCGAACAAGGCCATGGTCGAAGGCTTGGGCGCCGAGCCCAACGAGGCCAGCCTGCTGCAAGCGTATCGCCGGCACTACGCGCGGCTGCATGCGATCGCGTCGGAAATGGCGCCGAGTACGCTGGACGGCGGTGTGCTGGTCACCGATGCCGCGCTGGCACAGCACGGCGGTGGCGCGTCTGCCGCGGCAGCGCGCCCCTGACCACGTCTGCCGTCACGCGGCCCCTCGCGCAGGCGCCGTGCGGCCGCACAGCCCTTCACTAATTGGTTGCATAGCGAGTGGCCCGCCGGCGATCCCGGCGGGTTTTTTTATCGGTGCGCGACAACGGCGGCAGCCGGCCCCGGTGCCCAGACGCGCCGCGGCCCCGGGGTCGTCTCCACCAGGAGCATCTCCCCGGGGCCGCGTCGCCGTGCCCCTTGCCGATCTCACCGTGCCGACCCTGCCAGAGGGCCGGCGGGTGATGGCAAGTTTTACTTGGCCTTGCCCGCATTTGCCGCCTCGGCGTTGGCCTGAGACAGCGCGAGCATGCTGAGCTTCTCGTCGGTGGCCTTCTCTTCGGCCAGCGTTTCCTTCAGCAGCTTCAGCGCTTCGGTTTCGCCCAGTTGCTTGGCGAAGGTGCACAGCGTGCCATAGCTGGCGATTTCATAATGCTCCACCTTTTGCGCGGCGGCGATCAGCGCCGCATCGAGCACCGGGCCCTTCTCGACTTCTTCGAGAATTTCCTTGGCCTCTTCGACCAGCCCTTCCATCGCCATGCACTTGACGCGTTTCAGGCGCAGGTCGCTGCCTTCCACCATCTTGTCGATGCGCTCGATCTGGCCACGGGTTTCCTCCAGATGCAGCGTGAAGGCTTCGGCCAGCTTTTCGTCGGTGGCGGCACGCGCCATCTTGGGCAAGGCGCGCGTCAACTGCTTCTCGGCGCTGTAGATGTCCGAGAGTTCGTGGATGAACAGGTCTTGCAGGGTTTTTGCAGCCATGACTTATCTCCTGAATGAAAGGTAAAAAAATCGACGTGCCGCCGATATCGTTGCTCACGCAACCAGCGTTCCCGGATACAAGTCCGTGCACCGCGCCCGGCTGCGGGACGCGACGCGGCTGGCCCGCTTCCCGCGGCAGGCGTAGACTCTCGCCTTCGTTGCCGTCTTCCACGCTGTCGTCATGAATCCCCCCCAGGCCCCAACCTCCACGCGCGTGCCGTTCCGTGCGAGCTTTCTGCTGGGCATTGCCCAGATCCTGATCTGGGGCGGATCGTTCTTCCTGCTCTCGGTGCTTGCCGATCCGATCCACCGCGACACCGGCTGGTCCATGACCTGGATCTATGGCGCGCTGACGGTCAGCGTGCTGATCTCCGGCCTGCTGTCGCCGCGCGCCAATGTGTTCATCGCGCGCCGCCAGGGCCGCCGCCTGTTGATCGGCTCGTGCTGGATCGTGGCGGCCGGCCTTGCCGTGGTCGGGGCCGCGCCGAACCTCGCGATCTTCATCGCCGGCTGGTGCCTGATCGGCGCCGGCATGGCCGGCGGTCTCTACGATCCGCTCTTCGCCACCCTCGGCATCCAGTACGGCCAGCGCGCGCGCTCGATGATCAACGCCGTCACGCTCATCGCGGGCTTCGCCACCACCGTGGTCTGGCCCATCCTCGCGTGGATCGTCGAACCCCTGGGCTGGCGCGGCACCTGCTTCGTCTACGCCGCCGTACTCGCGCTCTGCGCCACGCCGCTCTACCTCAAAGGCCTGCCGCCGGACACCGGCCGCGACGCGTCGGCGGCGGCCCCGTCGGCGACGCCTGCGTCCACCGGCGCGACCGGCGCGGCGCTGCCGCGCAGCACCTATCTGCTGCTGTCGTGGGTGTTCTCGGTCGCGGCGATTCTCATGACCGCGGTGTCCGTCCAGATCATCGTGCTGCTGCAGGGCGCGGGGCACTCGCTGGCCTCGGCGATCGCGCTGGGCGCGCTGATCGGCCCGAGCATGGTCGCCATGCGTGTGATCACCTTGTCGATGAAGCGCCTGCATCCCATCTGGATGGCGGTGATCTCGGCCGCCTTCGTGGCGCTGGGCCTGACACTGATCCTGGTCAGCCCGCAGGCCGCGGCCGTCGGCATCGTCTGCTACGGCATCGGTAACGGCCTGCGCGCGCTGGTGCGCGGCACCCTGCCGCTGTCCCTGCTGCCCGCCTCCGACCTCGCGCCGGTCATGGGCCGCCTGGCGCGCTCGTCGCTGTTGTGCCAGGCCCTGACCCCGCTGGCCTGCGGCCTGCTGATCACCCACGCGGGTAGCCAGGGCACGCTCATCGTGCTGACGCTGCTGGCCATCCTGAACCTGGGTTTGACGTGGTGGCTGCGCGTGCGGGTGCGCGCCGCCGCGGCAGCACAATAACGGTTCTCATTACCCTGACAGCCGCAGGGGTATTACCCCTACGTACCCCAAGGCCATTGCCCGGGGCGGCGTCGTCACGTCTGATAACATGACTCGTCCGGGCGCTCCCGGGCCCTTCCGCCCAGGCCGCGCCATCCCGATCTCTCTAGCGTAAGACCCCGATGGTCGCCTCCGATACCCTTCTCAAAGCACTCCAAGCCTGTGTCGATCCCAACACCGGCAAAGACTTCGTCACGACCCGCGCGATCAAGAACCTGGACATCAGCGGCGACGGCGACGTGTCGTTCGACGTCGAGCTCGGCTATCCCGCCAAGAGCCAGATTCCGGCGCTGCGCCGCGCGCTGATCGGCGCCGCCAAGACCGTTGCCGGCGTGCAGAACGTGTCCGTCAACGTCCAGAGCGTGATCACGAGCCACTCCGTGCAGCGCGGCGTGGCGCTGCTACCCAATATCAAGAACGTGATCGCCGTCGCCTCCGGCAAGGGTGGCGTGGGCAAGAGCACCACGGCCGTCAACCTGGCGCTGGCGCTCGCGGCCGAAGGCGCGCGCGTCGGCATTCTCGACGCCGATATCTATGGTCCCAGCCTCTCGCTCATGATGGGCATCGAAGGCCGGCCGCAGAGCGAAGACGGCGACACGATGGAGCCGCTCGAGAACTACGGCGTGCAGGTCATGTCGATCGGCTTCCTGGTGGACGCCGACGAAGCCATGATCTGGCGCGGCCCGATGGCCGTGCAGGCACTCGAGCAACTGCTGCGTCAGACCAACTGGAAGAATCTCGACTACCTCATCATTGACATGCCGCCGGGCACCGGCGACATCCACCTCACGCTGAGCCAGAAGGTGCCGCTCACCGGCGCCGTGGTCGTGACCACGCCGCAAGACATCGCGCTGCTCGATGCGCGCAAGGGCGTGAAGATGTTCGAGAAGGTCGGCGTGCCGGTGCTGGGCGTGGTCGAAAACATGGCCGTGCATGTCTGTACCCAATGCGGCCATGTCGAACATATCTTCGGCGAAGGCGGCGGCAAGAAGATGGCGGCCGACTATGGCCTGGCCTATCTCGGCGCCCTGCCCCTCGACATCGATATCCGCATGCAGGCCGACAGCGGCCGCCCGTCGGTCGTGTCCGATCCCGATGGCGAAGTGGCCGGTCTGTACAAGTCGCTGGCACGCCAGGTGGCGGTGTCGGTGGCCGACATGGGCAAGGACTACTCCTCGGCGTTTTCGTCGATCTCGATCAAGCGCGCGTGAACCCGGCCATGGACACGCCCGCCGCCACCCCTCTGCCCGACGTGCCCATCACGCTGGACGTCGCCGTGCTGATGCGCAAGGAGCGCATCACCGGCGCGATGGCGCGCTGGCAGGAGTGGCGCTGGGTGCTGGAAGACGTGGTGGTCGACGAAGGCGGCTTCGGCACGCAGCCGCGCCTGCTCTATCACGATGACAACCAGCAGCGCTGGCTGCACCCCGGCTACACGGTGCGGCTGTTCAAGGACGACGCCGAGGGCTATCTGCTGAACGCCGATGCGCCCGCGCCGTGCTGGTTCGTGCTGTGGCGCATGGAAGAAGAAGCCGCCATCGCCGACGAGCCGCTCGCGCGGCCCGAGATCGTCACGCTGAGCTACCACGACGCCGGGCGCTGGCTCGACGCGCAGGAAACCGTGGAACAGATCCCCGCGCCCGAGCCCATCGTGGCCTGGCTGCGCGCATTCATCGCCCAGCACTATGTGCCGGAGCCCAAGCGCAGGCGCCGTCCCGCCAGCTTCCAATCGCTGCAGGATCGTTTCGGCAATCCGGCTTCGGTGAGCACGATCAAGAAGTTCGGCGGCGGCCAGGGGCAGTCATGAGCGATACGCCGCCCTCCGGTTTCCTGCAGCGCTGGTCGCGCCGCAAGATCGAGGCGCGCCAGGAGCCGGCGCGCCCCGCCGACGATCCGGCTGCGGCCGATGTGGCGCCCGACGCCGACACCGCGCCGACTGCCCCGGCGCCTGCCGACAAGGTCTCGGCGCCGGCTGCGCCCGACGCGGCGCGTGCGCCCGCCGGCGATACCGCCGCGCCCGCGCTGCCCACGCTCGACGATGTGCGCGCGCTCACGGCCGATTCCGACTACAGCGCGTTCGTGGCGCGCGAAGTCAGCCCGGAAGTGAAAAACGCCGCGCTGAAGAAGCTGTTCACCGATCCGCACTACAACGTGATGGACGGCCTGGACATCTACATCGACGACTATTCGCAGCAGGCCCCGCTGCCCGAATCCATGCTGCGTAAAATGGCGGTGTCGAAGGTGTTCGGATTCTTCGAAGACGAAGCGCGTTGCGCCGCCGGCGCCGTGCTGAACGAACCCGCGGCCGACCCGGTGGCGCCCGCCGGCGAGAGCCTGGCCGCGCCCGACGACGCGATGCATCAGGCCGCGATCGGCACGCCCGTCGCGGCCGCCGACGAACGCCACACCCCAGCGGGCACAGATCCGCAAGACTGCGATCCGGCCGTGGCCGAGGCCGCAGCCCGGAAACACAAGCACTGACGAGCCGTACCATGACGACACTGATCTGCGACTGCAATCGCACGATGCCGCTCGCGCCCGAGGCGCTGGGCGAGGCATTGGGCGAAACGCTCACGCGCCATTCCACCCTGTGCCGCCGCGAAGCGGGCGCCTTCCAGCAGGCCGTGCGCGGCGATAGCGACGTCGTCGTCGCCTGTACCCAGGAAAAGCGCCTGTTCGGCGAGCTGGGCGCCGCGACCGAGGGCGCCGTCGCCCCGGTCAAGTTCGTGAACATTCGCGAGACCGGTGGCTGGAGCCGCGATGCCGACCAGGCCATGCCCAAGCTCGCCGCGCTGCTGGCCGCCGCGCATCTGCCCGAGCCCGATCCGGTGGCCGTGGTCAGCTACAAGAGCGCGGGCCGCCTGCTCATCGTCGGTCCGCTCGACCGCGCCGAACAGGCGGGTGCGCTGCTCGACGACGTGCTCAACGTCACCCTGTTCTCGCAAGGCCCGGGGCAGCATGGCGGCGCGCAGAACCGGCGCTTTCCCACGCTCGCGGGCCGCCTCACCGGCACCACCGGCTGGCTCGGCGCCTTCGAGGTGCAGTGGACGCAGGACAACCCCATCGACCTGGATCTGTGCACCCGCTGCAACGCCTGTATCACCGCCTGTACCGAAGGCGCGATCGGGCTGGACTACCAGCTCGACCGCGCCAAGTGCGGCAATCACCGCGACTGCGCGGCGTCCTGTACCGTGGCGGGCGCCATCGATTTCAGCCGCTCGCCCGAAAGCTTCGCCGAAACCTTCGACCTGATTCTGGATCTCGGCACCCAGCCGCTCTTCACGCAGCACGCGCCGCCGCAGGGCTATTTCCGCTGGGACGGCGTCAATCCCGGCGTGCTGATGCGCCTGCGCGACATGGTCGGCGAGTTCGAGAAGCCCAAGTTCTTCGACTACAAGCAGAAGCTCTGCGCCCACAGCCGCAACGCCACCGTGGGCTGCAACGCCTGTGTCGAGATCTGTTCGGCCCAGGCCATTTCGAGCGACGTGCGCGGCCAGCAGATCAAGGTCAATCCGAATCTGTGCGTGGGCTGTGGCGCCTGTACGACCGTGTGCCCCACCGGCGCGCTCACCTACAGCTATCCGCGCAACCCCGACCAGGGCGCGCGCCTGCGCACGCTGCTCTCGACCTACGCCAAGGCAGGCGGCCGCGACGCGGTCCTGCTGCTGCACAGCCAGGAGCACGGCCAGGCCTTGATCGAAGACCTCGGCCGCCAGGCCCAGCTCAAGCGCGCGCACGGCGTGCCGGCCAACGTCATTCCGGTGCCGCTCTGGCATACGGCCAGCCTCGGCCCGGATCTGTGGCTCTCCGCCGTGGCTTACGGCGCCACGCAGGTCGTGGTGCTGACCACCGACGA
The DNA here is from genome assembly GCF_002261475.1 of Bordetella genomosp. 5. Taxonomy (GTDB): domain Bacteria; phylum Pseudomonadota; class Gammaproteobacteria; order Burkholderiales; family Burkholderiaceae_B; genus Bordetella. Next base: position 314,506 of record NZ_NEVN01000005.1, on the reverse strand, counting down.
AGAGGCGCCGCAATATCTGGCCGGGCTCGACGCCCAGCTCGACATCGCACAGACCCTGCTCAACGGCCTGGGCTATGCGGGCCGGCATCTGCACCTGCGCCGGGCGACCGACACCGCGAGCCTCGACGCGCAATTGCTCGCGCTCGTGGCCGAGGTGCCGCAGGCGCCTCGTACCGCCGCGCGCCACGCCCTCGCGCCCGAGAAGCGCAGCACGCTGGAGCTCGCGCTCGAACACCTGATCGCGCAGGCGCCGGCCGGCTTGCCGGAGGCGATCGCGCTGCCCGCGGGGGTGCCCGGCCAGGGTTCGCCGCTGGGCGGCGTGCGCGTCAACCGCGACACCTGTACGCTCTGCATGAGTTGCGTCAGCGCCTGCCCCTCGGGCGCGCTGCTCGACAATCCGCAGTCGCCGCAGTTGCGCTTCCTCGAGAAGAACTGCGTTCAGTGCGGCCTGTGCACCACCACCTGTCCGGAGTCGGCGATCGAGCTGGTGCCGCGCCTGTTGCTCACGCCGCAGCGCAAGGAGGCGGTGGTCGTGAATGAGACTCAGCCATTCCATTGTGTGCGCTGCAGCAAGCCCTTCGGCACCGCCAAGGCTATCGACGCCATGGTGGGCCGGCTGGCCGGCCACGCCATGTTCCAGGGCGCCGCTCTCGAGCGCCTGAAGATGTGCGGCGATTGCCGCGTCATCGATATGTACTCGTCCGAGAACGAAACCAAGATCACCCAACTATGAGCGCTTCCGTTTCCCTCGCCGACCTCTCTCCCGCCGGCTTCGACGAAGAAGTCGCGCGCGCCGAAATCTACGGGCTGCTGGCCCAGCTGTATTACGCCCCGCCCTCGCCCGAGCTGCTGGCCGCCGTGCGCGCGGCCGCGCCCGAAGCGCCGATGGCGGGCGGCTTTCTGGAGGCGCCGTGGCAGGCCCTGGTCGAACAGGCCAAGGCCGCCACCGACGCGGCCATCGCCAGTGAGTACGAGGCGCTGTTCGGCGGCGTGGGCAAGCCCGAGATCTATCTGTTCGGCTCGCACTACCTCACCGGCTTTCTCAACGAGAAGCCGCTGGTGGGCCTGCGCGACGACCTGGCCGCGCTGGGCCTGGCCCGCGATCCGGCCATGCCCGAGACCGAGGATCACATCGCCTATCTGTGCGAGGTGATGCGCTATCTGATTGCGGGCGACGACGCGGCGGTGGCCAACCTGACGCAACAGCGCAGCTTCTTCGCGGCACACCTGCAGCCCTGGACGGGCGACATGGCCGACGTGATCATCGCCCACCCGGCGGCGCGCTTTTACGGCGCGGTTGCCGCCTTCACGCAAGCCTTCGTCACCGTCGAGGCCCAGGGCTTCGACATGCTCGGCTGACACCGTAAGCACCGGAAAAAGCACACTTTTTCCATTTACAAACCGCGCGGATTGCTGCGCTGCAACTTGCTTCCGAGAATAGGGACGGTTGCTGCACTCTTCTGCCGCGAGGTACATTATGCAAAGTTTTTCATACCTAGCTGCCCAGGAGACGACCATGTCCGATCACCCCATCGACCGTACACGCCGCAAATTCTTTGCCGGTTCGGCCGCCGTCGGCGCCGCCGCCGTGGGTGCCGTCGTCCTGCCGGGCGTGCAGACCGCGCCCGCCGCGCCGCAAGCGCAGCCCGCTCCCGAGCGTGGTGGCGGCTATCGCGTGAGCGAGCACGTCAAGCGCTACTACAAGACCACTCTCGTTTAATTCGCGGAGCGAGACCTATGCTGCTCACCAAAAAAACCGGTGGCGCCGCCGACAGCGCCGCCGATTCGCATTTCATCCGCAGCCTGCGCCGCGGCATGTCCCAGGCCCTGCCCACGATGGACCGACGCACGTTCCTGCGCCGCTCCGGCCTGGGCGTGGGCGCCGGTCTCGCCGCCACCCAACTCGCGCTGGTCAAGCGCGCCGAGGCCGCCGACGGCAAGGTCGCGGTGGGCAATACCAAGCTCACCGTGCGCCGCACGGTCTGTAGTCACTGTTCGGTGGGCTGTGCCGTCGACGCCGTCGTCGAGAACGGCGTCTGGGTGCGCCAGGAGCCCGTGTTCGATTCGCCGATCAACCTCGGCGCCCACTGCGCCAAGGGCGCGGCGCTGCGCGAACACGGCCACGGCGAGCACCGCCTGCGCTATCCGATGAAGCTGGTCAACGGCAAGTACCAGCGCATCAGCTGGGACACCGCCCTGCAGGAAATCACCGATCGCATGATCGCCCTGCGCAAGGAAAGCGGTCCCGACTCCGTGTACTTCATCGGCTCGTCCAAGCACAACAACGAACAGGCGTATCTGATGCGCAAGTTCGTGAGCTACTGGGGCAGCAACAACTGCGACCACCAGGCGCGCATCTGTCACTCCACGACGGTGGCCGGCGTGGCCAATACGTGGGGCTACGGCGCCATGACCAATTCGTACAACGACATGCAGAACGCCAAGGTGGCGCTGTATATCGGTTCGAATGCGGCCGAGGCCCACCCGGTGTCGATGCTGCACCTGCTGCACGCCAAGGAAACCGGCTGCAAGGTGATCGTGGTCGACCCGCGCTTCACGCGCACCGCCGCCAAGGCCGACAAGTACGTGCGCATCCGTTCGGGCACCGACATTCCGTTCCTGTTCGGCGTGCTGTATCACATCTTCAAAAACGGCTGGGAAGACCAGGCCTACCTGCAGGCCCGCGTCTACGGCATGGACGACGTCAAGGCCGAAGTGCTGGCCAAGTGGACGCCCGAGAAGGTCGAAGAGGCCTGTGGCGTCGACGAAGCCACCGTCTTCAATGTGGCCAAGACGCTCAACGAAAACCGCCCCGGCACCATCGTGTGGTGCATGGGCCAGACCCAGCACACGATCGGCAACGCCATCGTGCGTGCCTCCTGTATTCTGCAGCTCGCGCTCGGCAACGTCGGGCGTTCGGGCGGCGGCACCAACATCTTCCGTGGCCACGACAACGTCCAGGGCGCGACCGACGTCGGTCCCAACCCCGACTCGCTGCCCGGCTACTACGGCCTGGCCGAAGGCTCGTGGCGCCACTTCGCGCGCGCCTGGGGCGTCGACTACGACTGGATCAAGAGCCGCTACGCCTCCCCCGCCATGATGACCAAGCCGGGTATCACGGTGTCGCGCTGGATCGACGGCGTCCTCGAAAACCCCGACCTCATCGACCAGGAAACCAACCTGCGCGCGGTGTTCTATTGGGGTCACGCGCCCAACTCCCAGACCCGTGGTCTGGAGATGAAGCGCGCCATGGACAAGCTCGACCTGCTGGTCGTGGTGGACCCCTACCCGTCGGCCACCGCGGCGATGGCGGCCATGCCGGGCAAGCCCGAAGAGCTGAACCCCAACCGTGCGGTGTACCTGCTGCCGGCCGCCACGCAGTTCGAAACGCGTGGCTCCTGTACGGCCTCGAACCGCTCGCTGCAATGGCGCGAGCAGGTGATCGAGCCTCTCTGGGAAAGCCGTACCGATCACATGATCATGTACCAGATGGCCGAGAAGCTGGGCTTCGGCAAAGAGCTGGTCAAGAACTACAAGATGGAGAAGGCCAAGGGCGGCATGGAAGAGCCCTCCATCGAAGACATCCTGCGCGAGATCAACGCCTGCGTCTGGACCATCGGCTACACGGGCCAGAGCCCCGAGCGCCTGAAGGCCCACATGCGCAACATGCATGTGTTCGACGTGAAGACCCTGCGCGCCAAGGGCGGCAAGGATCCCGAGACCGGCTACGACCTCACCGGCGATTACTTCGGCCTGCCGTGGCCGTGCTGGGGCAACCCGTCGCTCAAGCATCCGGGCACCGCGAATCTGTACGACACCAGCCTGCACGTGATGGATGGCGGCGGCAACTTCCGCGCCAACTTCGGCGTCGAGCGCAATGGCGTCAGCCTGCTGGCCGAAGACGGCTCCCACTCCAAGGGCGCCGATCTCACCACCGGCTATCCCGAGTTCGACCACGTGCTGCTCAAGAAGCTGGGCTGGTGGGACGACCTGACCGCCGACGAAAAGAAGGCGGCCGAAGGCAAGAACTGGAAGACCGATTCGTCGGGCGGCATCATCCGCGTCGTCATGAAAGAGCACGGCTGCCACCCCTTCGGCAATGCCAAGGCGCGCGCCGTCGTCTGGAACTTCCCGGATCCGATTCCGCAGCATCGCGAGCCGATCTACGGCACGCGCCCGGACATGGTCGAGAAGTATCCGGCTCAGAGCGACATCAAGACCTTCTGGCGTCTGCCCACGGTCTACACCTCGCTGCAGAAGAAGAACGTCGCCGACAAGATGTACGAGAAGTTCCCGATCATCCTCACGTCCGGCCGTCTGGTCGAGTACGAGGGCGGTGGCGAAGAAACCCGCTCGAACCCCTGGCTGGCCGAACTGCAGCAGGAGATGTTCGTCGAGATCAACCCCAAGGCGGCCGCCGACCGCGGCATCCGCAACGGTGATCGCTGCTGGGTGCTCACGCCGACCGGCGCGCGGATGAACGTGCAGGCGCTCGTGACCGAGCGCGTGGGCGTCGATACCGCCTTCATGCCGTTCCACTTCTCGGGTCACTGGCAGGGCAAGGATCTGCTCTCGCACTACCCCGAGGGCGCGGCCCCGATCGTCCGTGGTGAAGCCATCAACACCGGCACCACCTATGGCTACGACTCGGTGACCATGATGCAAGAAACCAAGACCACCATCTGCAACATCGAAAGAGCTTAAGGAGAGCGCAATGGCTCGCATGAAATTTGTCTGTGATGCAGAACGGTGTATCGAGTGCAATAGCTGCGTCACCGCCTGCAAGAACGAACACGAAGTGCCGTGGGGCGTGAACCGCCGCCGCGTGGTCACGCTCAATGACGGCGTGCCCGGCGAGAAGTCCATCTCGGTGGCCTGCATGCACTGCAGCGACGCGCCCTGTATGGCCGTGTGTCCCGTGAACTGCTTCTACCGCACCGATGAAGGCGTGGTCCTGCACAACAAGGACACCTGTATCGGCTGTGGCTACTGCTCGTACGCCTGTCCGTTCGGCGCCCCGCAGTTCCCCTCGCAGGGCAGCTTCGGCGTGCGCGGCAAGATGGACAAGTGCACGTTCTGCGCCGGCGGCCCCGAGGCGCACGGCAGCGCCGAAGAGTTCGAGAAGTACGGCCGCAACCGCCTTGCCGAAGGCAAGCTGCCCGCCTGTGCCGAGATGTGCTCGACCAAGGCCCTGCTCGCCGGCGACGGCGACGTCGTGGCCGACATCTTCCGCACCCGCGTGCTGCATCGTGGCAAGGGCGCCGAAGTCTGGGGCTGGGGCACCGCCTACGGCTCGCAGCAGGCCGGCCAGCCGCCGCAGCAAGGCACCGACGCGAAGGCCAAGCCATGATCGCGCGCCTCGTCCTTCTCGCGGGGGTCCTGGCGCTCACGGCCTGCACCGAGCAGCCCCAGAAGATGCAGCACACCGACGTCGGCGGCAAGCCGCTGTACGACGGCACGGGCAGCAACTTCATGGCCTCGGGCTGGAAGCCGGGCGACAAGAACAGTTGGCAGCAAGAGCTGAAAACCCGCGCCCAGCGCGGCCAGAACGAATACACGAAAGTGTATTGACCGGGAGTTCGCCATGATACGGTCACTCTTCGCAGCACTGGTGATCAGCACCGCGGCCCTCGCGCCCGCGGCGGCTCAGAACGCCTCGCCGCCTCCGGGCGGCGGCCTGGGCCACATCCAGAGCACCAATATCTTCGAGGTCAAGCCCGACGCCAATCAGCTGCCGGGCTATACCGAGCAGACCAACGCCGAGCGCGCCAAGGTCCAGCCGGGCAACAACGCGCCGTTCTGGCGTCAGGTCAACTCGGGCGAGCCGGGCTACTCCAGCCTGCCCAAGAGCCAGGCGCCCGAAGCCGGCATCCTGATCCAGCGTTTCGTGCAGTACCCGGGTTCCGACTACACCACGGCGGGCGAAGCCTGGCGCCAGGTGCGCAACCACTGGATCATTCCTTATGGCGGCGGCCTGCTGCTGATCGCGCTCGTCGCGATCCTGCTGTTCTATTTCGGCAAGGGTTCGATCAAGCTGCACGACAAGCCCACCGGCCGGCGCATCGAGCGCTTCACGTACTTCGAGCGTGCCGCCCATTGGGTCAACGCCGCGGCCTTCGTGATCCTGGCGCTATCCGGCATCGTGATGGCGTTCGGCAAGTTCTTCCTGTTGCCGATCATGGGCAGCGCCCTGTTCGGCTGGATGACCTGGGTGCTGAAGACGGTGCACAACTTCGTCGGGCCGGTTTTCGCCGTGTCGCTCGTGGTCGTGCTGATCACCTTCTTCAAGGACAACATCCCGCGCCGCTACGATCTGCTGTGGCTCAAGAAAGGCGGCGGCCTGCTGACCGGCGATCATGTGCCCTCGCACCGCTTCAACGCGGGCGAGAAGATCATGTTCTGGGGCGGCATGCTGTTCCTGGGCCTGATCTCGGTGTTTTCGGGCCTGTTCCTCGACATGGTCGTGCCGGGCCTGAGCTACACCCGCGGCAACATGCAGATCGCACACATGATCCACGGCGTCGCCGTGCTCCTCATGACCTGCATGATCATGGGCCATATCTACCTGGGCACCATCGGCATGCAAGGCGCGTTCAAGGCCATGAAAACCGGCTATGTCGACGAGACCTGGGCGCGTGAGCACCACGAGTACTGGTACGACGACATCAAGGACGGCAAGATCCCGGCCCAGCGCACCCCCGATAAAGATGCCAAGACCAGCCCGACGCGGCCGGCCGGCGCCTGATGCAGAACCAGGAGTCAGCATGAAGAAGATCGTCGCAATGCTTTTCGTGATGGCCGCGGCGCCGGCGTTTGCCAAGCTGCCCGCGCCCACGCCCGAAGCCAAGGCCCGCGCGGACGAAGCCTCCGCCAAGGCGGCCTGGGCCGCCAAGGTCGATGCGTTCCAGCTGTGCGAAGCGCAGGATCGCGTGGCCTCCGTGTATTACGAGCAGGCCAAGGCCAACGGCAAGACCACGCGTCCGCCGGTGCCGACCGCCGGCTGCACGGACCCCGGTCCCTTCGCCTATGTGAAGCCCGAGGAAAAGCCGCTCGAAACCGGCGGCGCGCATTCGCCGGCAGGCAATGCCACTCAGCCGCCCAACAACGCCACGCCGCAGGCTCAGCCGCAGTCCGAGCAGAAGCCCGAAGCGCAGACGAAGTAAGGCCGTGTCACTGCGCCGGTTCGCCGGCGCGTGGCGCAATGAAACGAGCCCGGCCATGGTGCCGGGCTCGTTTCATTGAAGCCGTCGTTACCCCGCGGCCCGGCGGCCGGGCTTGTCGGCTTTGTCGGGAAAGTCCCACCAGGGCAGCATGCGGCTCAAGGACAGCACCTCACCACTGCGCACGGGCGTGTAGCCCGGCATGCGGGCGAGCCGCTCCTGCCAGGCGTCGCCCTGCAGCAGCGCGAGCAAGGCTTGCGTGGCGGGCAGCTCCAGCGTGGACTTGAGGCACACCAGGAAGTAGTTTTCGGTGATGAGCGGCACGAAGTCCAGCCGCTCGTGTACCGCCGTGGAGGCGATGCCCAGGCCCGCGTCGGCGCTGCCGGACGCCACGGCGTGGGCCACGGCCTTGTGCGAGGGCTCGGTGCGCGTGTAGCCGGTGATGGCGCCGCCATCGATGCCGGCCTCTTCGAGCAACTCGTCGAACAGCACGCGCGTACCCGTGCCGAGGCCACGGTTGACGTAGCGCAGGCCGGGCTGCAGCAGATCCTGCAGCGTGCGCAGCCCGCGCGGATTGCCGCGCGGCACGATCAGGCCCTGCTGGCGCTGGGCGAAGCCGATGATCTTGTGCTGACCGGGTTGCAGCAGCGGCTTGTAGGCGCGCTCGCTGCGCGATCCCGGCACCGGCTGCTGCCGGGTATGGAAGCCCGCCATCACGCAACGGCCTTCATTGAGCGCGCTGATGGCGTCGAGGCTGCCCACATACGAGACGTCGAGGTGCAGCTTGGCCAGGTCGACCGCATGCTCCTGCAATGCGGCCAGCGCGTCGTCATGACTGGCGTAGAGCGGCACCACGTGCGCGGCGTTGTCGAAGGCCACGGCGAAGGTGCGCTCGAGCTCGGCATGCAGCGCGCTGATCTGCGGCGCGAGCCGCGCCTGGGCCTGGCGCTCAGCCCACAGCAGCTTCTCGCCGAACTCATTGAGCCGCGCCGGCTGGCCCTTGTCCCAGACGATCAGCGTGCGCCCGAGGATCTGCTCCCAGCGCTTGAGCTCGCCCCAGACGTGCCGATACGACATCCCCAGGGCCTTGGCCGCGGACGAGATGGACCCGTGCTCGCGCACCGCGACCAGCAGGTCCATCAGCGCGTTACGGATCAGGGCCGGCCGCGCGTCGTCGGCGCCCAGCAGATAGTTCAATTCGATTCGATGCACGGCGGCGAGTATGCCAGAGTGTTTGCCCCCACGCTGCGCCTTCGGCTTGCTGCCCCCCGAGGGGGCGCGCCCACCTTGGGGCGGCCCGGCGGTGGGCGGGGGCCTTGCCGACAGCTGCCGTAAAGCTTAGCGCCCCTCGTCACGGCACGCTATGCAAATCAGTTCATATGGCCGCCCGCCACGCCATGCGATACCCTCGCGCGTACTGGCAAACCCCTATGAATACATTTTCCGAAAGCATTCTGACCGCGCTGCGGCTCATCACGAGCTTCGATCCGCTGCTGCTGTCCATCGTGGGCCGTTCGCTCGCCGTGAGCGTGACGGCCTGTGCGCTCGCCTGTGCCCTGGGCATGGTCGCGGGCGCATGGCTGGGCGTGGCGCGCTTTCGCGGGCAGTCCATCGTTCATACCCTGCTGAACACCTCGCTCGCCCTGCCCTCCGTCGTGGTCGGCCTGATCGTGTATCTGCTGCTGTCGCATTCGGGCCCGCTGGGCTTTCTGGGCTGGCTGTTTTCGTTCAAGGCCATGGTGCTGGCGCAGACCATCCTGGTGCTGCCGTTCGTCACGGCGCTGGTGCGCCAGACCGTGGGCGATGCCGAGAGCGGCCACGGCGAACAGCTGCGCTCGCTCGGCGCGGGCGCGTTTTCGCGCAGCCTGCTGCTGCTCTGGGACGAGCGCTTCGCGCTGATCACGATCGTGATCGCGGCCTTCGGCCGTGCCGTCTCGGAGGTGGGTGCGGTGATGGTGGTGGGCGGCAACATCGATGGCTATACGCGCGTGATGACGACGGCCATCGCGCTGGAAACCAGCAAGGGCGATCTGCCCATGGCGATGGCGCTCGGCATCGTGCTGCTCGCCGTCGTGCTGTTGCTCAACGTGCTGGGCGCGCAGGTGCGGCGCTGGCGCGAACGCCGCGACGCCGGTCTGCGCGGGATCGCCACGCTGGCGCCCGAAGCGCCATGACGGTGCTGTTCGAACTCGAGGCGGCGCAGGTGCGCTACGGCGCCGTGCAGGCGCTGCGCGGGGTGGACCTCAGCATCCGCGCCGGCGAGCGGATCGCGCTGGTCGGCGCCAATGGCAGCGGCAAGAGCACGCTGCTGCGCGTGCTCAACGGGCTCGCCCGCCCCAGCGCCGGTGTGGCGCGATGCCTGCCGGCCGCGCGCCAGGCCATGGTGTTCCAGCATCCCTACATGCTGCGCACATCGGTGCTCAACAACGTGCGGCTCGGGCTCTGGCTGCGCGGCACGCCCTGGCGTGCCACCCGTGCGTGCGCGGCCCGGGCGCTGGAACGCGTCGAACTCGCCGAGCTCGCCGGACGCAACGCGCGCGGCCTGTCGGGCGGCCAGAAGCAGCGCCTGGCCCTGGCCCGCGCCTGGGCGCTGGCGCCCGATGCCCTGCTGCTCGACGAGCCCACCGCCAGTCTCGATCCGCACGCCAAGCGCGAGGTCGAGCGCCTGATGCAGGACTTCGGCGCCGAGGCCCAGCCGCGCGCCACCATGATTTTCGCCAGCCACAATCTCGGCCAGGTCCAGCGCCTGGCCGACCGCGTCGTGTATCTGGACGGCGGCCGCATCCTGGCCGACCTCGCCGTGCACGACTTTTTCAACGGTCCGCTACCCGAGACCGCCAGCCTGTTCCTCAAGGGAGAACGCATCTTATGACTCTGCACAAGACCCTGCGCCGCGGCGCCGCCCTCACCTGTCTGGCCGCCCTGCTGGGCCTGGCATCGACCGCGCGTGCGGAGACGATCACGATGGCGTCCACCACCTCGACCGAGCAGTCCGGCCTGTTCGCGCATCTGTTGCCCGCCTTCAAGAAAGACAGCGGCATCGACATCAAGGTCGTGGCGCAAGGCACCGGCCAGGCGCTCGACACGGCCCGCCGCGGCGACGCCGATGTCGTGTTCGTGCACGACCAGGCGGCCGAAGAGAAATTCGTGTCCGAGGGCTATGCGCAGAAGCGCTACCCGGTCATGTACAACGACTTCGTGCTGATCGGACCGGCCAAGGACCCCGCGAAGGCGCAGGGCAACGACATCGTGGCCGCGCTCAACAAGCTGGCGGCGGCCAACGCGCCCTTCATCTCGCGCGGCGACAAGAGCGGCACGCACGCCGCCGAACTGCGCTACTGGAAGCAGGCGGGCGTCGAGAACAAGGGCTCCGGCTACAAGGAATGCGGCTGCGGCATGGGCCCGGCGCTCAACATGGCGTCGTCCACCAATGGCTACGTCCTGTCCGACCGCGGCACCTGGCTCAGCTTCAAGAATCCGGGCGACCTGAAGGTGCTGGTCGAGGGCGACAAGCGCCTCTTCAACCAATACGGCGTGATGGTGGTCGATCCCGCCAAGCACGCGCACGTGAAGTCGGCCGCCGCGCAGAAGTTCGTGGATTGGGTGACCTCGAAGGCCGGCCAGGACACGATCGCCAGCTACAAGATCAACGGCCAGCAACTGTTCTTCCCGAACGCACAGAAGTGATGCAGTGAGGCGGGCGGCCGGCGAACCGGCGGCTGGCGGTCCGGCGGCAGCCGTGCCGCCCGCTTCCGCGGCGGCTTGAGGGTGTGGCGGCCGCCGTCAGTCTTTCCGCCGTCAGCCCTTCCGCCGTCAGGCCGGCCGCGTCACCTGCGCGAGCGGCCACGCATGGGCCTGCACCAGGTCCGCGATGCCGGCGTAATCGTTCAGTCCCACCCACGGCAGCGCACAGCCCGCGGGCGGCGCCACGTCGCTGGCGATCGCGCCGATGCTGGGATCGTCGGGATACAGCCAGGGCTTGCCGTTGGCCGCGCGATGCACCTCGATCTTGATGTGCGGATTGCGCTTGAACCCCTCGATCAGCACCAGATCCACCGGACTCATGTGGGCCAGCAGCTCGGGCAGCTCGGGCTCCGGCGCGCCGTTGAGCTCATGCATCAATGCCCAGCGCGACGCCGACGCGATCAGCACCTCGCTCGCGCCCGCCTCGCGGTGGCGGTACGAATCCTTGCCGGGCACATCGATATCGAAGGTATGGTGGGCGTGCTTGAGCGTGGACACGGACTGCCCACGCGCTTTCAGCACCGGAATCAGGGCAGTCAGCAGCTGGGTCTTGCCCGCGCCGCTCCAGCCGGCAAAGCCGATCACTCGGGTCATCAGCGCACCGCCTTACAGCAGACCGTCGAACGGCAGCACATCCACCAGCTCGCCGGCCTCGATGTTGCCCTTGTCGTGCCCGAGCACGAGCAGGCCGTTGGCCTGGCTCATGCTGCGCAGGATGCCCGAGCCCTGCGAGCCGGTGACCGACACATGCCAGTTGCCGTCGTCCGCGCGCGACACGATGGCGCGCTGAAACTCGGTGCGGCCCGGCTTCTTGCGGATCGGCCGGGGCGACACGCAACGCAACAGCGGCAGCACCTGCGGCGTGGCACCGCTCATGGCGAGCAGCGCGTCGCGCACCAGCGCATAGAACGTGACCATCACGGCCACCGGGTTGCCGGGCAGGCCGAACAGGATCGCCTCGCCGATGCGGCCGATGGCCATGGGCCGGCCGGGTCGCATCGCGATCTTCCAGAACAGCACATCGCCCAGGTCGGCCATGACCTTCTTGGTGTAATCGGCCTCGCCCACGCTCACGCCGCCGGAGGTGATCACCACGTCGGCGTCGGCGGCGGCGCGGCCGAAGGCCTCGCGCAGCGCGGCCTCGTCGTCGTGCACCACGCCCATGTCGATCACGTCGACGCCCAGGCGTTGCAGCATGCACCAGAGGGTGTAGCGGTTGCTGTCGTAGACGCAGCCTTCGTCGAGCGTCTCGCCGATCGAGCGCAGCTCGCTGCCGGTGGAGAAGAACGCCACGCGCAGGCGGCGCCGCACGGGGACCTCGCCCTGGCCCAGCGACGCCAGCATGCCGATGTCGGCCGGACGCAGCACGCGGCCCGCCGACAGCGCGGGCTCGCCCCGCGCGAGATCCTCGCCCGCAAGACGGCGGTTATCGCCGGCGCGCAGCACGCCGGCCGGAATGGCGATGTCGTCGCCCTGCTGGCGCACGAACTCCTGGGGGATCACGGTGTCCAGGCCCGCGGGCATGACCGCGCCCGTCATGATGCGCACGCACTGGCCCGGCTGAACCGTGCCGTGGAACGCCTCGCCCGCCAGGCCGCTGCCCACGACCTGCAGCACCGTGTCGCCGTCGGCGCGCAGGTCGGTGCCGTAGAGGGCATAGCCATCCATCGCGGAGTTGTCGTGCGCGGGCACGTCGATGCCCGAGACGATATCGCGCGCCAGCACCCGGCCCAGTGCGCTGCGCAACGGCACGCTTTCGGTGGTCTGCAGGCGCGGGACCAGGCGGTCGATGAACTCGCGCGCCTGATCGATCGGCAGCGCGTCGGGATCGTAGCCGTTGACACAGGATGCGATGGCCGCGAGGCTGGGGGGAAGCGTGGTACTCATGATTGGAGCTGATGCAATTCGGTGAGGGTGTTGGCGCCCGTGAAGGCGCGCACGTCGTCGAACATGACCTGGACGCAGGCGTGGCTGTCGGCCCAGCGCTCGACCTTGCCCTGCCCGGCGTGCAGGAACACGAGCAGGCCGTCGAGCAGCGAGGCGCGCATCAGCATGAACACGGGCTGGGTGCGCACGCCGTCGCCGTCGGGCGTGACCACCATCGCGATCTCGGCGCCGGCCTCTTCCAGTGCCGCGGCCAGGCGCTCGACCAAATCGAGCGGAAACAGCGGCGTGTCGCAGGGCACGGTGACCAGGTAGTCGGTCTCGCAGCGCTCCAGGCCGGCCGCCACGCCCGCCAGCGGGCCGGCGAAATCGCCGGTGGCGTCGGGCCAGACCGGCACGCCCATCGATTCGTAGGCGCCCAGATTGCGGTTGGCGTTGATCATGATGGCGCCTACCTGCGGGCCGAGTCTGAGCAGCGCATGCATCGCCATCGGGATGCCCTGAAAATTCTGCAGGCCCTTGTCGACGTTGCCCATGCGGCTGCCCCGGCCACCTGCCAGGATCAGGCCAGTGATTTGGTTTTTATCTATCATCGGATCGGTTTGGGGCTGGCGCGCACGCGCGCGCGGTGATGGGGGCAGTATACCGGGTCACCCCGCCCGCCCTGCCCGCGCGGCTCAGAGGCGCAGCCAGCCACGCCGCGCCGCGTGATGCAGCGCAAGCCCCACCAGAAACCCCGCGGCCACGTTCCAGATGCAGACGGCGGCACAGGCCAGCACCACCACACGCTCTGCGCGCTCGCCCGGCAAGGGGCCGGTGCCCAGCGCGAGTTGCAGACCGGTCACGAAGAGCAGCACGCCGAGCACCGCGGGCGGAAACAGCGCGAACAGGGTCGTCACCGCGCCGCTGAAGAACAGCGCCAGCGCCAGCAGGATGGCGCCGAGGATCACGACCGAGCCGCCCGTGCGCGCGCCGAAGGCCACATGGCCCGCCATGCCGCCCGCGCCATGGCACATCGGCACGCCGCCCGCCACGCCCGAGAACAGGTTCATGAGGCCGGTCGACACCGACATGCGCCCGGCGGACACCGGGCGCGCCGGAAAGAGGCGGTTGTTTTCCTGGGTGATGGCCAGGATGGCGTTGCCCAGCGTGAGCGGAATCTGCGGCAGCGCCAGCAGCACCACCCCCACGAAGACCTCGTTCCAGCTCACGCCGCTCAGCTCGACCGTGGGCAGACGAAACGCGATCGGCATCGCCGCCAGCCGGCTCAGCAGCTCGGGCTGGCGCCAGGCGCCGACCGCCGCGCCGAACACCAGCACCGCGAACATGGCCGGCATGCGCCGGTTGCCGATCAGGCTGAGTGTGAGCACGCCGGCCAGCACGGCAAGCACCAGATCGCCCTGCATCATCTTGATGCCCTGCAACATGAAGCCCACGCCCAGACCCAGCATGATGGCGGCGACCACGGACGGCGGCACCCAGCGCGCCACGTGGCGCATCGCCCCGCTGGCGCCGAGCACCAGCCAGGTCAGGCCGGTGGCCAGCGCGGCCACGTGCACCGCGCCCGGCGTGACCACGGCCGTCTGCACGGCCTGGATCGAGGCCACCGCGCCGATCGCCTTCATGGGTTGCACGGGGATGGGCGTGCGATACACCAGACCGCAGACCAGCATGGCGACGCCGAAGGCGAACAGCACCCCGAGCGGATCCATGCCGAGCACGCCGATGTACGCGGCCACGAACGGGATCAGGGTGCCGAGGTCGCCGAACGCGCCCGCCCACTCCATGCGATCGTAGCGATTGCGCGGCGGGCGGTTGAGCGTCGGGTCGTCGGCGTGCGGCTCGTGCGAGCCGGCGCCGCCGTTGCCGGAATCGGCCATGGTTGCGTCCAGGAACAAGGGCGCGCCGGTGAGGCGGCAGCCCGGAGAGCGCATTGTAGAAGACCCGGCCTGACCTGACGCGCGGGTAGAATCGGCCGGGGTCAGATATCTCAGAGAAGCATCATGAGCGACACGTTTACCCCCGACGAACTCCATGCGCTGCGCGAACACGGCGTCGTGGTCCACGCCGGACGCGTCCTGTACGGCGTGCAGCCCGCGCTGTCGCAGGCCCGCATCGACGAGATCGAAGCGCTGTGCGCCGCCCCGCTGCCGCCGGCCCTCCTGGCGCTATGGCGCAAGACCGCCGGTGGCGAGTTGGCCTACGACCTGCGCGCCACCATGGATGGCAACGAAGAAGCCTTGAGCTGGTCGGAGCTGTTCTACGACGGCAGCGAGCACTATCGCGATCTCCAGGGCTGGATCGAGCACGAGCAGGAGTGCGCCGAAGAAGCGGCCGAAGAGAGCGGCACCGAATCGGACGGCAAGCTGCGCTACCTGCCGGTTGGCGGTTTCGAATACTGCGACCGCATCTACGTCGTGGTCGCGCCCGGCCCGCAGTACGGCAGCGTCGTGGCCTGGAAGCGCGGCCTGCCGGGCTGGACTCACACGCTGCAGCAGGATGCCGTCGTCACCTTCGCCGACGACCTGGACGGCGCGTTCGCCGCGCTGAGCCTCGAAGAAGACCCCGAAACCAATCTCGACAGCCCGGGGGTGTTCCTGCTCGAGTATCTCGACGAGCGCGTCGAGTCCGCCGGTCTGCCGCAGGCGCTGGCGGACAAGCTGGTGGCGTTCTACCGCCGCGCCATGCTGGATTGGCGTGCCCCGCTGGCCGACGGCAGCCTGCTGCGCGAGCCCCGCCTGGCCTCGCTCGCGCTGGCGCACGCCATCGCGCAGGACGACGCCGCGCTGGTGCGGCAGCTCGCGGCGCTCGGCATGCGCTTCGATGCGCCGTTGCGCGGCAGCGCCACGCCCGTCGACGTGGCCCTGGTGGGCCATGCGGAGGCGGCGGCGCGTGCACTGATCGAGGCCGGCGCGGCGGTGCCGGCCGATGCGCTCACGCACGTCGACAGACAACCCGACCCCGCGCTGGTCGCGCTGTTGCTGGACCGGGGCGCGACGCCCGATGGCCTTGCCATGGCCAAGTGCGTGGCCTGCGGCAGTCCCGAGTCGGCCCGCCTGGTGGCGCGGGCCGCGGGCCCGGGCATCAGCGCGTCGTTCGAGGAGGCGCGCACGGCGCTGGCGGCCGACTACAAGGAAAGCCTGCGCCGCGTGCGCACCGGTAAACTCAGCCACTACCTGGGCGAAGCCGGTCTGGCCGAGCGCCTCGACAACCTGAAGACATTCACGGCATGACATTCCGCTTCCTCCCCGCGTTCGCCCTGTGCATGACCGCCCTCGCCGCTCAGGCGGCGCCCTCGTTCGATTGCGCCAAGGCCAAGAGCGCCGTCGAGAAGGCCATCTGCGCCGATCCGGCCATGGCCACGGCGGATGCCAACATCGCACGCCTATACGGCGAGGCGCGCAAGACCTTCGACGACACGACCGCCAAGGCGCTCACCGCCGACCAGCGTTATTTCATCGGGACTCGCGACGAGGCCTATGCGCGGCCCTTCAACAAGGAGACCGGCGCCGAGGAGCTCGCCGAACAGCTGCGCTGGCGCGAGGCGTTTTTTCGCGCGCTCGATCACCGCCCACGCAAGGATGCGGCCGGCGTGTGGGGCAACCTGCCCGGTTTGGTGACCATCAAGAAGAACGCCGACGGCACCTGGCAACACGAGGCCTCGTCGGCGCAACCGCATAACGCGCGCTGGCTTTGCCAGACCAAGGGGCCGCTGCGCGCCGAGGGCGATGCCCTGGTGTTCAAAGACCCCGAGAACGAAGGCTGGGTCCTGACCTTCAAGCGCGTTGGCGCGGCGCTCGTGGTCGAAGAAACGAACTCGGGTCCGGACAGTTATGGTCCGCCCTATTGCGGCCACAACGGCCGGCTGGCCGGCACGTACTTTCCGGTGAAGTAGCCGGCGCCGGTTGGATCGGCATGCGCCGACGGCATGGGACTCAGCCGATCGCGCGCGTCATGCCGATCGCAGCGCCGGGGGCACCCAGGCACGATGGTCCACCGCCGGTCCGGCGTAGCGTTCCGCCTGCACCAGCGCGGTCTGGGCGCTCGGCCCCTGCGTGAGCCGCGAGGTGCCGACGTCGGCGGTCAGCGTGTTGGGATTGCCGTGACGGTCGAGATCGCCGTCGGGATCGGACCATGCACCGGTGGCCATGATGACGACGCCGCGCAGCAGGCCGGGGTCGAGCACCGCGCCGGCCAGGCAGGCGCCGCGGGCGTTGTAGAGGCGCACCACATCGCCCGCGCGAATGCCGCGCTCGGCCGCGTCGTCGGGGTTGAGCGCCACTGCCTCGTGACCCGCGACCTTGCCCGCACGCGACAGCGACGCGGGGTCCAGCTGGCTGTGCAGCCGGGTGCGTGGCTGGTTGGTCAGCAGATGCAGCGGCCAGTCGCGCGCCGCGGGTGCGCCCAGCCACTCCGTGGGCGCGAGCCAGGCCGGGTGCCCCGGGCAATCGTCGTAACCGAAGCCGGCGATCACCTCCGAGTAGAGCTCGATGCGGCCCGAAGGCGTGCGCAGCCGGTGCGCCGCGGGATCCTGGCGAAAGTTCTCATACAGCACATAGGGGCGCTCGGGCGGCGGCACCTCGGCGTAGCCCCGCGCCCAGAATTCATCGAAGGGCGGCAGGGTCACGCCGCGCTCGGCGCAGCCGCCGCGCATCCCTTCGTACACATGACGGCACCAGCCATCGATGTCGCGCCCGGCGGTATAGGCCTCGTAAAAGCCCGCCCGCCGCGCCAGCTCGGCGAAGATGTCGAAGTCGTTGCGCGCCTCACCCTGCGGCGCTATGGCCGGGTGCATGGCGAACACGTAGGGATCGCGGGACGAACCGCCGACGTCGGCGCGCTCGAGCGGCGTGGTGACGGGCAGCACGATGTCGGCGCGGCGCGCGAGCGGCGTCCACCACGACTCATGCACGATCACCGTCTCGGGCGTGCGCCAGGCGCTGCGAAGGCGATTCTGATCCTGATGGTGATGGAAAGGATTGCCGCCCGCCCAATAGATAAGCTTGATATCGGGATAGGCATGGCGCTCGCCGTTGAATTCGTACTCGGCGCCAGGCGCCAGCAGCATGTCGGTAATGCGCGCGACCGGAATGGCGAGCTGTGCCGGGTTGCGCGGCACCGGCACTTCCGGTCCCGGCACGACGCGGCGCGGCTGGCCCACGCCGTTGAGCGAGGCGTGCCCGAAGGCGAAACCCCCGCCCGGCAAGCCGATCTGCCCTACCAGCGCGGCCAGTGCGATCATTGCCCAATAGGGTTGCTCGCCGTACTGCGCCCGCTGCAAAGACCAGGCGGCGGTGAGCAGGCTGCGCTGCGTTGCCAGATCGCGCGCCAGCGCCCGGATCGTGTCCGCCGGCACGCCGGTGATGGCCGCGGCCCACGCCGCGTTCTTGGCCTGACCGTCGGTCTCGCCGCGCAGATAGGCGGCCCAGCGTTCGAAGCCCGTGCAATGCGTGGCCACGAACGCCGCGTCATGCCGCCCCTCGACGATCAGCGTGTGCGCCATCGCGAGCATGAGCGCGGTATCGGTGTTGGGACGGATGGCGATCCAATCGGCATTGCTGCCTTCGGGAATGTCGGCGCGCGTGGGCGTGATCGCGACCAGTCGGATGCCGCGCGCCTGCGCCTCCTGCAGCCAGCCCGACAGGTTGTGCAGGCCTGCGCCGCCCGATGTGACCTGGCTGTTCTTTACCGGAATGCCGCCGAAGGCCACGATCAGGCGCGTATTGCCGAGCACGCTGTCCCAGTCGGTGACGTCCCCGCTGACCGGACTGGTGCCGCCGATGACGTGCGGCAGCAGAAACTGAGCCGCGCCCCAGCTGTAGTTGCCGATCTGGTCGACGCAGCCGCCGCCCTGAAACAGGAAGCGCCGGATCAGGCTGCGCGCGTGATGCACGCGGCCGGCGGACGACCAGCCGTAGGATCCGCCGAAAATACCGGCCGGGCCATGGGCGGCGCGCACGCGGGCGAGCTCGTCGGCGACCAGCGCCAGCGCGCGCTCCCACGACACCTCGATGTATTCGTCGTTTTCGCGCTCGCGATTGCCGTCGAGCCAGCCCTTGCGCACGGCCGGGCGCCGGATGCGCAGCGGCGAATGCACCATCTCCGGAATCGAGGCCAGCATGGCCGAGGGCTCGGGGTCGGGCCCGAACGGCTCGCAGGCCACCAGGCGGCCGTTCTCCGTGACTGCAGTAAAGGCGCCCCAGTGCGCGAGCGAGGGACTGCGTAGACGTGACATGAATGAGAGACCGACCTTGCGGAAAAACGGGAACGCCCGGGCTTTTGCCGCAGCATAAAGGAAAAGTCCTCAGCGCCCATTCGGCGCTGGAAGGCCGGCGCTGTGCAGCCGTCCCCGGTCGGTGTTCAGCCCGGCGCGCGACCCGGCAGCGGCACATGCAGGGTCGCCTTCACGCGCTCCAGCACCACGATGGTCCGAAACCACTTTACGTTCGGGTTGTCGTGGAACAGCCGCTGGGCGAGCGCCTGGAACACGGTCATGCTCGGCACGGTGAGCACCAGCAGGAAGTCGGCCTCGCCGGTCACGTAGTAGCACTGCTGAATCTGCGGCCCCGAGAAATCCTGCTTCATGCGGTCGAGGTCGGCCGACTGCGTGCGGTCGGCGTGCACCTCGACGATCAGGGTGATGACCTGACCGAGCTTTTCGGGGTCGATCACGCTCGCGTCGGCCTGGATGAAGCCGGCCTGGCGCAGACGCAGCAGCCGCCGCTGGACCGACGCGGTCGACAGATGCACGCGCTCGGCCAGCACGCGCAGCGGCAGCTGGTTGTCCTGCTGCAAGGCGGCCAGCAGGGCCAGGTCAAAGTCGTCAGGCAGGTTGGCCGGTTTCATGCGAGAAATTTTCTCATATGAATCGGACAGATCGCATCCACTTATCGCGCCGGGCGCAATAAATTACGGGCACCTCGTTCATGGAGCCTCACATGCATTGGCGCACGCGACTCGTCCAGCCTCAATCCCTCGCCCCCAAGGGCTTCGCCTCGCTTACGGTGCCCACCCACCGGGCATCTACGGTACTGTTCGAGCGCCAGGCCGACGTGCGCGACGGCTGGCGCCAGGACCAGCATGGCTATACCTACGGGGTGTACGGCACGCCCACGACCCTGGAACTCGGCGCCCGCATCGCGCAGCTCGAAGGCGCGCATCACACCTTCGTGGTGCCCGGTGGGCAGGCCGCCATCGCGCTGGTCTATCTGTCCGTGTGCAAACCGGGCTGCCATGTGCTGGTGCCCTACAGTGCCTATGGGCCCAACCTCAAGCTCGCGCGCGGCCTGCTCGCCCGCTTCGACGTCACGATCGAAGCCTACGATCCGCTGATCGGGGCCGGCATCGACGCACTGATCCGCCCGGAGACGGCGCTGATCTGGACCGAGAGCCCGGGGTCGGTCACGATGGAGATCCAGGACGTGCCCGCGATCTGCGCCGCGGCCCGCGCCCGGGGTGTGACGGTCGCGCTCGACAACACCTATGCGGCCGGCGTGCTGTTCGACGCCTTCGCGCACGGCGTGGACATCAGCATCCAGGCGCTGACCAAGTATGTGGGCGGCCACAGCGACCTGCTGCTGGGCACGGTGTCGGTGCGCGACGCGGAGCTCAAGACACGGGTGGGCGACACGCACCAGCAGCTGGGCATGGCCGCCTCGCCCGATGATTGCAGCCTGGCGTTGCGCGGGTTGCAGACACTGGCGCTGCGTCTGGATCACCTCGAGCGCGCCACGCTGGAAATCGCCCGCTGGCTCGCAGAGCAGCCGCAGATCGAGGCGGTGTATCACCCCGCCCTGCCCGACTGCCCCGGCCACGCGGTCTGGAAGCGCGACTTCACCGGGTCGGCCAGCGTGTTCTCCATCCTGTTCCGCGACGCCTACGACAAGGCCGCGGTCGCCGCGTTCATCGACGCCTTGCAGCTGTTCAAGATCGGCATGAGCTGGGGTGGCGTGACGAGCCTGGCCTTGTCGTATCCCGAGCTCGCGCGGCCGAACCGGGATTACGCCGGGCGGCTGGTGCGCCTGAACATCGGCCTGGAGCAGACCCAGGAGTTGATCGACGACCTGCGGCAGGCCTTGGCCGGCCTCGACGGCGGCTGAGGGCTCAGACCAGGCGGTCGGACCCGACGACGTGCACGCCCGGGCGTGGCGAGACGGCCGCGTCCAGCAGCGCCGCCGCGATACGCTCGGCGGGATTGATCCGGTAGCGCCGGGGCAGCACGGGCCCCAGCGCCCCCAGCACCGCCAGACCCAGCCGTTCGCCCAGGCGCGGCTCCTGGCGGTCGCCGCCGATCAGGCCGGGGCGCACATACGTGAGCGAACGGAAGCCGACGCGCGCGAGATCCGCTTCCAGCTCGCCCTTGACCCGGTTGTAAAAAAAGCGTGAATCCGGATCCGCGCCCATGGCGGAGTTGAGCGCATAGACGGGCGTGCCGGCGTCGTGCGCGTGGCGGGCGACCTCGAGCGCGTAGTCGTGATCGACCCGGCGAAACGCCGCCTGCGACCCGGCTTTTTTGATCGTCGTGCCCAGCGTGCAGATGACGGCGTCGGCGCGCCACCACGCCGCCGTCGCGGGCAGGTGGTCGTAGTCGATCCGCGGCGCATCGAGCTTGGGATGCTCGGGCAGCGCCCTTCTCACCGGCGCCACCACCGCGTCGATGCGCGTATCGGCAAGCGCCAGGCGCAGTACGTGGCTGCCGACCAGGCCGGTCGCCCCGACCAACAACAGTTTCATATCGCGCCCCTCTGAATGTCTTGCCGCGGGCCCAAGTGGCGCAGGGCGCCGCGGCGCACTCCGTTACGTGCCATCAGCCGCATGCCGGCACCATCAATACCGGTATTGTCTCCCACACGATCGCCAGTGCGGACAGGAGCGACAGCGCGCCGGTCAGCCACAGCAGGAACCGAAGGCTGCCCTCTTGCGGTCCGCGCGTCGATTGCCGATACCAGACGAGTGCGATCGCCGCCAGCGAGAGCACGCTGACCACCACGATGATCCACGACGACGCGGGCAGGCCGAGCCAGGGCGTCTGCCACTGCCCCCGCGCGCAACCCAGCGCATTGATGATGTACACCGCAAGGAAATGCACGAACCACAGCGTGGGCGCGAACAGCGTGGCCAGGGTGGCGCGGGTGGACGAGGACAGGGCCATGGTCAGCCCACCCACCGGGCAAAGCCGTGCACCAGCGTCAGCGCCACGATGGCCTGGGCCGCGCTGTACGCGGCATAAAGCCGCAGGCTGTCGAAGCTGGCGCGCCGGCCCTCGGTGAGCACGCCGGCCCAGGAGCGCGCCACGGCGAACGCCGCCATCATGGCGGTGATGCCCGCGAACACGGCCTGGACGCCCGCCAGCGCATAGACGGCGGCGGCATACGCCGAGTCCTGCGGACGCAGCCCGGCGCGCCAATGGCCCTCGACTTCCACCCCGGCCGACAGGCCCAGGCACAGCGCCGCCAGCGGCACGCCGATCCGCACGCCGGTCTGTGCGCCGCGCCGCAAGCGTGCGCCGGCCCACTCGAGCAAGGCGCAGCAGGCGAGCGCCAGGCCGCCGGCCAGCCACGGCCGCCAGCCGCCGGGCAGGCGCGCCAGATCGGCCCATCCGGGCGGCGAGGTCGTCCACAGAAAGAGATAGGTAAAGATCAACGCACCAAAAATGCTGGCGCACACGACCAGCAGCATCACCATCGCCCACCAGGCATGGGAGCGCGGCCCGGTGCACGAGACCGGCAGGCGCAGACCGCCCCCGACATCCACCACTCGCCCGTCCGGCCCGGGCTCGGCGCGCCAGACCCAGGCCCAGATCATGACGATCGCCAGCAGGCCGAACAGCGCCGCCGGCACGATCAGTTTGAAGGTCAGCAGCAGGAAGAAGCCGGCCGTGCCGATCGCGGCGAGCATGGGCTTCCAGCCGGGCCCCGGCAACTCGAGCACATACTCCGGCCGCGCGTCGACCGCGCTCGTCACCAGCGTGGCGCGTCGGCCCGTCGGCGCGCCGGGCAGATAGTAGCGGCCGGCTTCGACCTCCTCGGCCAGCCCCGGCTGATCCCACAGCGGTTCGCGGCTGCGCACCACCGGCACGCTGCGCACACCATACTGGCCATTGGGCAGCCACTCCAGCGTGCCCGCGCCCCATACATTGCCGGCATTGTCATCGACCGACGGGCGGAAGTTGCGCGCGAGGTCGATCAGGAACACCAGCACGCCGGCCGCGATCAGCAACGCGCCGCCGGTCGACACCAGATTGAGTTCCGTCCAGCCCTGGCTCTCCGCGTAGGTGTAGACGCGCCGCGGCATGCCGGCCAGCCCGGTGAAATGCATCGGGAAGAAGCTGACGTTGAAGCCGATGAACATCAGCCAGAACGCCCAACGGCCCATGCGCTCGGACAGCGCGCGGCGGCTCACGAAGGGCGTCCAGTAATAGAAGGCCGCGAACAGCGGCAGCACCATGCCGCCGAACAGCACATAGTGCAGATGCGCGACCACGAAATAGCTGTCGTGGGCCTGTAGATCGAACGGAATGACGGCGACCATCACCCCCGTCAGCCCGCCCATCACGAACACGAAGAAGAAGCCCAGAATGAACAGCATGGGCGTCTTGATCGGGCGCAGGCGCGTGGCCGCCGCCAGCGTCGCGATCCACGCGAACACCTGAATCGCGGTCGGCACCGCCACCGCCATGCTCGCCGCCGAGGCGAAGCTCAGCGACAGCGCGGGAATCCCGGTCGCGAACATGTGATGCACCCAGAGACCGAAGCTCACGAAGCCCGTGCCCACGACCGCCATCACCACCAGCCGGTCGCCGACCAGCGGCACCCCGGCAAGCGCGGGGATCATCATCGACACCATGCCCGCCGCCGGCAGGAAGATGATGTAGACCTCGGGATGGCCGAAGAACCAGAACAGATGCTGCCACAACAGCGGGTCGCCGCCCTTCTCCACCATGAAGAACGGCATGCCGAAGGCGCGCTCCATTTCCAGCAGCAGCGTGGCCACGATCACCGCGGGAAAGGCGATGAGCACCATGCCGCAGAACACCAGCATGACCCAGGCGTAGATCGGCATCTTCTCGAGCGTCATGCCCGGCGCGCGGGTGCGCAGGATGCCGACCGCCAGCTCGATCGCGCCGGCGATGGCCGAAATCTCGATGAAGCCGATGCCGAGCAGCCAGAGGTCCGCGTTGACCGCCGGCGAATACGTCGAGCTGGTGAGCGGCGGGTACATGAACCAGCCGCCGTCCGGCGCGAGGCCGACGAACAGGCTGCAGAAGAACACCAGCCCGCCGATCGCATAGGCCCAATAGGCATAGGCGGACAGCCGCGGGAACGGCAGATCGCGGGCCCCGAGCATATTGGGCAGCAACAGCACGGCCACCGCCTCGACGGCCGGGACGGCGAACAGAAACATCATCACCGTGCCGTGCATGGTGAAGAGCTGGTTGTAGAGCTCGTGGCCGATCAGGCCGCTATCGGGCAGCGCCAGCTGCGCCCGCATCAGCAGCGCGAGAATGCCGGCCAGGATGAAAAACAGCAGCGCCGTGCCGATATACAGCAGGCCGATGGTGGTGTTGTTGACGTCGGAGAAGATCCGCCAACCCTTGGGCCGCGCCCAGACGCGGGCCAGTTGCTCGTACTCGCCGTCCGGCCGGGGCGCCGGATCGGGCAGCTGGCCGTGCGCGGCGTGCGCGGCGTGATTCTGAGGAATAGAGGTCACTCGAGACTGTCCAGGTAGGCGGCCAGGGCGCGCAGCTCCGCGCCGCTGAAGGTGTCGAAGGACGGCATGAAGTTGCCGGGCTTGAGCTGTTGGCTCGCGGCGATCCAGCCGGCGAGCGTGCCGATATTGTTGGGCAGTAGACCGGCGCCAAGCGTGCGGCGGTCGGCCAGATGGGTCAGATCCGGGCCGGAGGTGCCCGCCGCCGCCGTGCCGCGCACGGTGTGGCACTCGGCGCACGAGACCAGGAAGCGCTCGCGGCCCTGGCGCAGCAGCGCGGTATCGGGCTCGCGTGCCGGCCGCTGCTGTGCATCGATCCAGGCCTCGAAGGCGCCCGCTTCGAGCGCGTGCACCTCCAGCCGCATGCGTGCGTGCTGGGCCCCGCAGTACTCGGCGCACTGGCCCTGATAGACCCCCGGCGCGTCGGCACGCAGCCGCAGCCGGTTCACGTGGCCCGGCACCATGTCGCGTTTGCCGCCCAGGCTGGGCACCCAGAAGCTGTGAATCACGTCGGCCGCCTTCAGGGTAAACACCACGGGCACGCCGGCAGGAATACGGATGTCGTTGGCCGTCTCGAACAACAGGCCGCCCCGCGCGTCGTGATAGCGCACGCGCCACCACCACATTTCGCCGGTGACTTCCACGTGGAGCGTGTCCTCCTCGCGGGGCTCATGCAGGTCGGGCCCGAGGGTGTAGACCAGCAGCGCGGTCAGCACGACCGTGGGAAACGCCACGCCGGCGCCGATGATCAGCGCGCGATGCCGGATCCTGCGGCGTGCCGCGGCCGGGCCCCAGATGGCCAGACACAGCAGCACGGCCACCAGCAGAAAGATGAGCGTCGCGCCGATCGTCATCACCCAGGCCATCTCGGCGATGCGGGCGGCGGCCTCGCCCTTCGGCGCGAGCGCGGACTGGTCGTTGGCCCGGACATCGGTGGCCCACACGGTGGCCGGTATCGAGGCCAGCCAGGGACAGGAACGCACAAGCGGCGGGGCGATAGTCATTTCTCCTTTGGCATGCGGCTTGCTGGCTGGGATCAGACAGGTTGGCGCGCTCATCAGCACGTGGCGTTCCAGCCCCGACCGCGCGAGCTCCCCGGGCCGCGCCGGCCCGCCAACCCGCGCCACGCCTCAAAGGATTCCGCTTCGTGCCTGTCAGTCCTCGCTCCGGCGGCCTTCGGGCTCTCCGTCGACCCTCGCCGCCGGCGCGCCTCGGGCTGCTGCCGGCACTGTTGCTGGCCCTGGCCGGTTGTGGCGATCCGGCCGAACCCCTGGCAGCCGCCCCGTCGGCCAGCGCCCTGCCCGCCGCCGACGCGACCCGCGGCCGCGCGCGCATCGCCGAGCTGGGCTGCGCCGCCTGTCACAGCGTGCCCGGCCTGCGGTCGCCCACGGCGCAGGTCGGCCCCACGCTCGAGGGCCTGTCTCAGCGAACCTACATCGGCGGCAAGCTGCCCAACACGCCCGACAACCTCGTGCGCTGGTTGATCGACCCGCCGGCCATCGACCCGCGGACCGCGATGCCCTCCCACGGCCTGGACCGGCGCGATGCCGCCGACATCGCCGCCTACCTGCTGGCACAGGACTGAGGCGCCCATGTCCAAGACTCTGCGCATCGTTCTGCTCACGCTCGCCAGCGCCGGCCTGCTCGCCGGCCTGGGCGGCGCCGCCGCCATTTATTTCGGCGTTTACGACATCAGCGCCACCGGCCAGCACACCGCGCCGGTGCACCGAGTGCTGGATGTGGCCTTGAAGCGGGCCATCACCGTCCGCGCCGCCGGCATCGAAGCCCCGCCGCTCGATGATCCGGGCCGGGTACAACGCGGGCTCGCGCTGTATCAACAGCATTGCGTTCAGTGCCACGGTGCGCCGGGCGTGGCGCCGCAGCCGTTCGCGCTCGGTTTGAATCCGGCGCCGGCCGCGCTGGCCCAGACGCCACGCACCTGGCCGGCACCGGAAATGTTCTGGGTCATCCGCAACGGCATCAAGATGACCGGCATGCCGGCCTGGCGGTACCGGCTCGAGGACGAGCAGATCTGGGACGTGGTGGCTTTCATGGGCACGCTGCCCGAGCTCTCGCCGGCGGACTACCGCAAGCAGGCGCGCGCCGCCAGGCCGGTGCCGGCGGCCGACCCGCCCGCGGAGCGGCCCGCCGATCTGCGCGCCGGCCGGGACGCCATGCATCAATATCTGTGCGCCACCTGTCATGCGATCCCGGGCGTCGTCGGCGCGCAGTACGACGTCGGGCCGTCGCTGGCGGGCATGGCCAACCGGCCGTTGATTGCCGGTACGCTGCCGAACACCCCCGAGACCATGGCGGCGTGGCTGCGCGATCCGGGCCGCCACGCGCCGGGCACCGCCATGCCCGACCTGGACGTGTCGGAACAGGATGCGCGCGACATGGCGGCCTTTCTGGGAACGCTGGACAAAGAGTGAGCACCGCCGACACGACTGGATACTTAATGTCGTCGGCGGTTTCTGTGATCTGGTCAGGGATGTCAGTAGGGTTCTATGATTCGGCTGCGCCGCTGTCATCGTCCCCTCAGCCATCCCGTTGCATCAAGGAGTCGTACGTGCCCGATACCCTCACCGTCGCCGCAGCTGGCGCGGACCCGCGGGCCTTTCTTGCGGGGGGCGGCGAGGCCGGTGCCCTGCTTCGCGCGCACGACTGGCGCGGCACCCGGCTGGGCGATCCGGCGGGCTGGCCGCAAAGCCTCAAGACCGCGGTTCGCATCATGCTGACCTCGCGGCAACCCATCTATATCGCATGGGGCGAGGACTTCCATTTTCTGTACAACGATCCCTATCAGTCGATTCTCGGTGCACGGCATCCGGCCGCCATGGCGCAGCCCACGCGCGAGGTCTGGCACGAAATCTGGCACTACATGGAGCCGCTGCTGCATACGGCGGTGACGCGGGCCGAAGGCACGTACGAAGAAGAGAAGCTCCTCATCATGGAGCGCAACGGCTATCCCGAGGAAACGTACTACACGTTTTCGTTTACGCCGCTGCCGAATGACGATGGCTCGATCGGCGGCATCATCTGCGCCAATAGCGACGACACCCGGCGCGTGGTGGGCGACCGCCAGCTCAAGCTGCTGCGCGAGCTGGCCACCGTCATGCCGCAGGCCGCCGACTGGCGCGATGCCTGCCGCCTGAGCGGCGAAGCCTTCGCCGTCAATCCGCAGGATATCGTCTTCGGCCTGATCTATGCCATCGAACCCCAAAGCAACGGGGCGGAGCTGACGGCACTGTGCGGTGCGCAACCGGACTCGGCGCTCGCCCCCGCCCGCCTCGCGCTGGCCGAAGCGGTCTGGCCCTGCGCCGAGGCGCTGCGCCGCGGCGAACCCATTCTGGTGGACCAGCTCGACACCCGCTTTCCCGGCGCCCTGCCCGCCAACATCTGGGAGCGGCCGCCGAAGCAGGCGGCCCTGCTGCCGATTCGGGCCACCAGCGAAGACGAGCCCGCCTTCGTGCTGGTCGTGGGACTGAACCCGCTGCGGCTCTACACCCACGAATACGCACACTTTCTGGATCTGGCCGCCGCGCAGATCGGGGCCTCGCTGCGCTATGCCCGCGCCTACGAACAGGAGCGCCGCCGTTCCGAGGCCCTGGCCGAAATCGACCGCGCCAAAACGCAGTTTTTCTCGAACATCAGCCACGAGTTCCGCACGCCGCTCACGCTGATGCTCGCGCCGCTCGAAGACCTGCTGAACGAGGCCACGCTCGATCCCACCCGCCTCGCGCCGGTCGAGCTCGCGCACCGCAACGGTCTGCGCCTGCTCAAGCTCGTCAACGCGCTGCTGGATTTCTCGCGCATCGAAGCCGGACGCGTCCAGCTCGATCTGCAGCCCACCGATCTGTCCACGGTCACGGCGGACCTCGCCGCGCTGTTCCGCTCGACCATGGAAAAAGCCGGGCTCGCCTTCGACATCGACTGCCCGCCGCTGCCGCGCGCCGTGATGCTCGACCGCGAAATGTGGGAAAAGGTGATCCTGAATCTGCTGTCGAACGCCTACAAGTTCACCTACGACGGCGGCGTGCGCGTGTCGGTGCGCGCCAGTGCCGACGGCCAGCACGCCGAGGTCGAGATCGCCGACACCGGACTGGGCATCGCCTCGGAAGAATTGCCCCGGGTGTTCGACCGCTTCCATCGGGTGGCGGGCGCGCAGGGCCGCAGCATCGAAGGCAGCGGCATCGGCCTGGCCCTGGTGCAGGAGTTCGTGCGCCTGAACGGCGGCGAAGTCAGCGCCAGCAGCGAGATCGGCGTCGGTACCACCATGGCGTTGCGGCTGCCGCTCGGCCCACCGCTGCATGTGGCCAGCGACACGCCCGCGCGCAGCGCGCCGGCGCTGGCGAGCGCTTACCTAGACAGCACTGCCGTCGCCGACCTGCGCCCGGACGCCACCGGCGTCGCGGCACAGAGCGGCAGCGTGCTGGTGGTGGACGACAACGACGACATGCGCGCCTACATCGGCCGGATTCTGCTGGCCTCCGGCTACGACGTCGAGGCCGCGCCCGACGGCATGGCCGCGCTCGCGCAGGCGCGCCGCAAGCGCCCGGACCTGATTCTGTCGGACGTCATGATGCCGCGGCTCGATGGCTTCGGGCTGCTGGCCGCCTTGCGGGCCGATCCCACGCTCAACACGGTGCCGGTCCTGCTCGTGTCGGCGCGCGCCGGCGAAGAAGCCTCGGTCGACGGCCTGCGCGCCGGCGCCGACGACTATCTGATCAAGCCCTTCTCCGCGCGCGAATTGCTGGCGCGCGTGAGCGGCAATCTCCGGCTCAACCGGCTGCGGCAGGAGTCGGCCCGCCGGCTGGCCGACGAAGCACGCACCCTCGAGGTCCTGAACCATGTGGGCGCGGTGGTGGCGGCCGAGTTCGACATGACCCGCGCGGTCGAGGCGGTGATCAGCGCGGCCACCGAGCTCACCGGCGCCGCCCTGGGGCTGCTCACCTACCCGTGCGCGCCCGACGCCGCGCCGTCGCAGCCGCGCCTGGCCATCGCGGGCGACCACGGACTACTCGGGCACCATTGCGCCGCGCGCCTGCCGGCCTGGCCGACCGGAATCGGTGTCCTGCGTCACGATGATCTGGCCGAGGCGCACGTGATGCTGCCCGGTCTGGCGCTTACCCCCCGCAGCTACCTCTCCGCGCCGGTGCGCGGGCGCGACGGCAGCCTGATGGGCCATCTCTATCTGGTGCATCCGGAGCCGCAGGCCTTCGACGAGCGCGCCGAGCGGCTGGTCATCGGGATCGTGGCGCAGGCGGCCATCGGCATCGACAACGCGATGCTGTATCAGGCCGCACAACGCGAGATCGCCGAGCGCGCCCGCGCCGAAACGGCGCTGCGCGAACTCAACAACAGCCTGGAACGCCGCATCGCCGACGCCGTGGCCGAGCGCGACCGCCTGTGGGAGCACAGCGACGATCTGCTCGTGATCTGCGACGGCGAGGGGCATCTGGCGCGTCTCAGCCCGTCCTGGAGACAGCGGCTCGGCTATCCCGACACCGCGCTGGCCGATCAGCGCTACGGCAGTCTCGTGCATCCCGATGACGAGGCGGGCGCGGGCGCCGTCTTCGCCGCGTTGCGCGCCGGGGCCGGCAGCCAGCACGCCGAGCACCGCCTGCGCACCGCGACCGGCGAGTGGCGCTGGGTGGCCTGGACCTGGTCCTTCGACGCCGCGGCCAACAGCATCCATGGCGTCGGCCGCGACATCACTGCCGACAAGGCCGCCGCCGAGGCGCTGCGCGAGGCCGAGGAAGCCCTGCGCGTGTCGCAGAAGATGGAGGCGGTGGGCCAGCTGACCGGCGGCGTGGCGCACGATTTCAACAACCTGCTGCAGGTGATCGGCGGCAATCTGCAACTGCTGCAGCGCGACCTGGCCGACAATCCCCGCGGCCAGCAGCGCGCGCGCAACGCGCTGGCCGGCGTCGAACGCGGCGCCAAGCTGGCCTCGCAACTGCTCGCGTTCGGCCGGCGCCAGCCGCTCGCCCCGAAGGTCATCAACCTGGCGCGTTTCCTGCACGATTTCGAAGACATGCTGCGCCGCGCCGTGGGCGACGGCGTGGAGGTGGATCTGCGCATCCCCGCCGATCTCTGGCACACCCTGGCCGATCCCCATCAGGTGGAAAACGCGCTGCTGAATCTTGCCATCAACGCCCGCGATGCCATGGAAGGCCACGGCT
The DNA here is from genome assembly GCF_002261475.1 of Bordetella genomosp. 5. Taxonomy (GTDB): domain Bacteria; phylum Pseudomonadota; class Gammaproteobacteria; order Burkholderiales; family Burkholderiaceae_B; genus Bordetella. The sequence continues at coordinate 283,827 of NZ_NEVN01000005.1, read as the reverse complement.
CGCTGATCGTCGCGGCCGACAACGTCACGCTGCCGCCGCGCGATCATGAAGGCGCGCTGCGGCCGGGCCAGTACGTCACGCTCGCCCTGACCGACACCGGCTGCGGCATCGACAAAGCCCTGCTCGAGCGCGTGTTCGAGCCGTTCTACACGACCAAGCCCGAGGGCCAGGGCACGGGCCTGGGGCTGAGCATGGTGTATGGCTTCGTCAAACAGACGGGCGGCCATGTGCAGCTCGACAGCGCACCCGGTCGCGGCACCACGGTCAAACTGTATTTGCCGCGTATCGAACAGGCCGAAGCGCCCGTTCATGCGCCGCTGCCCGCCGACACGCAGGGCGGCAACGAGACGGTGCTGGTGGTCGAGGACGACGACGCGGTGCGCGCCACGGTGGTCGATCTTTTCACCGGGCTGGGCTACCGCGTGCTGGAAGCCCGCGATGCGCAGAGCGCGCATGGCATCTTCGAGGCCGGCACCGCGGTCGACCTGCTCTTTACCGATGTGGTCATGCCGGGGCCGCTGCGCAGCCCGGAGCTTGCGCGACTGGCGCGCGCCAGGCAGCCCGATCTGGCGGTGCTTTTCACCTCGGGCTACGCGGCCGACGCGATCGTGCATGGCGGCCGGCTCGATGAGGGCATCGATCTGCTGTCCAAGCCCTACACCGCGGCGGCGCTGGCGCAACGCGTGCGGCAGGTGCTGGATGCGCGCGGCGTCGTGCAGGCGGCGGCGCGGGCCGGCGCGGCCATTGCGGCCGATGCCGTGGATGCGGCGCCGAACCCGTTGCGCGACCTCCGCGTGCTGGTCCTGGACGCCGCCGAAGACGCCCGTTCGCACGCCTGCACCCTGATTCAGGGGCGCGACGCCGACGCCTATGGCGCTGGCGGCGTGGCCGAGGCCTATGCGCTGCTCGACCGGCATGCGTTCCAGGTGCTGGTCACCGATCCGGCCCTGCCTGATGGTTCGGGGCTCGAGGTGGCCGCCGCGGCCCGGATGCTGAATCCGGCGCTGGTCGTCCTCGTCACCTCCGACGAAGATCAACGCGACCGCTTGAGTGTGTATCCGCAGCTGCGCAGCGCCCGCCAGCTGCGCAAGCCCTACACGCCCGACCAGTTGCTGGACGCGCTGCAGGCTCAGGTGGCCACGCCGACCGTCAAGGTCTGAGCCCGGGCCTGCGCCTGTGCGTGCGTCTGCGCACGACCCGGCCGCCGCCACCGCCGCCCCAGGCCGGGCTGCGGCGTCAGCGGCCGGGTCGCACCCGAACTTGCCTACTTGAACGCGTCCAGCGCGGCCGCGAGCGACTGCGGGCGGTAGTCGTCCCAAGGCGTATCGCCGACGTCGAGCCGATCATGAATGTTGCGCACCGTCCATTGATCGCCGCGCTTGAGCGACTTCAGTTCGTCCCAGGCCAGCGGCACCGACACGCCCAGCCCGGGCCGCGCACGGGCCGACCAGGCGGCCACCGTGGTGGCGCCGAAGCCATTGCGCAGGTAGTCGACGAAGATCTTGCCCACCCGGTTGCGCGGACCGCTCTTTGCCACGAAACGCTGCGGCACGGTCTGCGCGAGGTGCCGCACGATGGCTTGCGCGCAGCCCTTCACGGTGTCCCAATCATGTTGGCGCCGTAGCGGCACCACCACGTGCAGCCCCTTGCCGCCGCTGGTTTTGAGCCAGGCGGTCAGGCCGAGTTCCTGCAGCAGCGTGCGCACCAGCTGCGCCCCCTCCACCACCGCGGTCCACTGCACGCCCTCGCCCGGATCGAGGTCGAACACCATGCGGTCCGGCTTGTCGATCGCGTCCTTGTGGGCGTTCCAGGTATGGAACTCCACCACGTTCATCTGGACGGCCGACATCAGCGCCGTGTCGCTCGGCACCTCGAGCAAGGGAGGATGATCGGGGTCGAGTTCCTGCGGCAGGGTGAGGACGCCGGGCATGGCGTGTTCCAGGTGCTTCTGGAAGAACATCGCCGCGCCGATGCCCGCCGGCGCGCGCAGAAACGAGGTCGGCCGCCCGGCCAGATGCGGCAGGATCTGCGGCGCGACCAGCGCGTAATAGCGGGCAAGATCGAGCTTGGTCGCACCGGATTGCTCGTCGATGACCCGATCGGGGCTGGTTAGCCGGCCCGGCTTGGCGCGGGCGCCGATGTCGTCCTGGCCCGCCCGAGCGGCGCCGTCGGCCTTCGAGGCTTTTGTTTTTTTGCCGGACTCGCCGGCGGCCGCGTTGTCCGCGGCGTCGGCCTTTGTCGTGGACCCGGCCGCTTTCGAGGATTTGGCCGTTCTGGCGGCCTGGGTGCGCCGGTCGGCTTTGCCGCCATCTTCCGCCTGCGTGTCCGCGGCGCCAGCCCCGCGCTCGGGCGTCTCGCGCACGATCGCCGATGCCGGCTTGTCTTCGCGCAGTCCGCGAAACACGGCATGCCGCACATGACCCGCGCCGGTCCATTCGCCGAAGGACACCTCGGCCACCAGACGCGGCTCGACCCAGTGCACCTTGCGGCCGGGCTTGGCGCCCGGCGCGAGCGGACTGTCGGCGCGCTCGATCTTGCTCAGGCGCGCCACCAGATCCGCGAGCATGCGATCATCGAAACCGGTGCCGACGTTGCCGGCGTGACGCAGCGTGCCTTCCTGGTCATGCACGGCCAGCACCAGCGCGCCCAGCCCCACGCGCGTGCCCTGAGGCTCGGTGTAGCCCGCGATCACGAACTCCTGGCGCCGGGCGCATTTGAGCTTGATCCAGGTATCGCTGCGGCGTGTGACATACGGCGCATCGCGCCGCTTGGCGATGATGCCCTCCAGGCCCAGCTTGCACGCCGAGGCCACCAGGTCCGAGACGGGTTTGTCGAAGGCCGCGCTGAAGCGCAGCGGCTCTTCGCCGCGCGCGATCACCTGCTCGAGGATCTCGCGCCGGCGCCACAAGGGCTCCTCGCGCAGATCCCGGCCGGTCACGTAAGGCAGATCGAAAGCGTAGTACAGAATGCGTTCGGCACGTTCCTCGTCGAAGGCGTTCTGCAGCGCCTGAAAGCTGGGATTGCCGTCATCGGCCATCACGACGATCTCGCCGTCGATCCAGGCGTTCTCCACCGGCAACGCGGCGATTGCCCGGGCCAGTTGCGGCATCCGCGCCGTCCAGTCGTGGCCGTTCCGGGTGTAGAGCCGGGCCTCGCCTCGGTCGAGCCGCGCCATCACGCGATAGCCATCGAACTTCAGTTCGTGAATCCACTCGCCGGGCGCATGCGGCGGGCGTTCGACCAGCGTCGCCAGCTGCGGGCGCAGCGTGTCGGGCAACGGCGCGGCGCGTCCCGGCAGGTCCGCGTCGCCGGCTGCGCTCGATGATGCAGCATCGGCTGCCGCAGCGTCGGCTGCCGCAGCATCGGCTGCCGCAGCGTCGGCTGCCGGCGCCTTGCGCGGCTCGCCGCGCAGCGGCACCACGCTGTCCGGATACTCGTCCACCAGACTGAATTCGCTCTCGGGCTTGGCCAGCGCATCCTTCTCCTTGATGAGCAGCCACGGCACCTGCTTCTCGCCCTTGCCTTTCATGCGCACCAGGGCCCAGCGGCCGTGCAGCTTGGAGCCGTGCAGCTCGAATTTGAGATGACCGTCGCGGTAGCCCTTGCGCGGATCGGACAGCGGCTGCCATATCCCTTCGTCCCAGATGATGACCTTGCCCGCCCCGTACTGGCCCTTGGGTATCTCGCCCTCGAACTGGTTGTACGCGATCGGATGATCCTCGACCTGCACCGCCATCCGCTTGACCGTCGGGTCATAGGTGGGCCCCTTGGGCACCGCCCAGCTCTTCATGGCGCCGTCCAGCTCCAGGCGGAAGTCGTAATGCAGGCGGCTCGCCCAATGCTTCTGCACCACGAACGCGAGCGCGTCGGGATTGGCATCGCCGCCCTCCGCTGGCTCCGAGGTCACCTTGAAGTCGCGCTTCTCGCGATAGGTCTTGAGCGTATCGGCCATGGTCAGGCCGCCTTGCGCGTACGCGCATCACCATTGCCGCGCGAGGTCTTGCTCGCTGATTTGCCGGCTGATTTGGACGCCGATTTCGCCGATCCTTTGGCCGCGGTCTTGGTCGCGCTCTTGCCGGCCGACTTGCTGCTTCTGGAGGCGGTCTTGCCGGCGGACGTTTTGGTTGCGGCCTTCTTGGCCGAGGCGGATTTTGCAGCGGTCTTCTTCGTCGTCTTGGCGGCGCTTTTCTCTTCCTTGCGCACCGGCGTCACCGTCGCGCTGTCCGAGCCCGACTTCTTGCCGCCCGCGCCACGCGACTTCAGACTGCGCTGCAGCAGCTCGGTCAGGTCGATGACGTTATCGCTCGAGCTCGGCGCCTCTTCCTCGGGCTCCCATACCGTTTCGCCCTCGCCCGCCTTGGCCTTCTTCTCGACCAGGCTCATGATCGCGTCCTTGAACTCGTCCTTGAAATCGTCCGGATTCCAGGGCGCGCTCATGTCCTCGACCAGCATCTTCGCCATCTTCAGCTCGCTGGCACTGGGCGTCGCGGACTTGCCGCTGGGCAGGTCCAGCTCATCCACGGCCTTGACCTCGTCGCCCCAGCGCATGAGATCGAGCACCAGCGCATCGCCGGAAGGAATCAGCGCGGCGAGATGCTGCTTGGTCTGGATCACCACGCGCGCGATGCCGATCTTGCCGGTCTTGGCCAGCGTATCGCGCAGCAAGGCGTAGACCTTGTGCCCCTTGTTGATGGGCGCCAGGTAGTAGGGCCGCTCCAGATACAGGAAGGGCACGTCCGCCGCGTCGACGAAGCGGTCGATCTCGATGGTCTGCGTCGTGCGCGGATAGGCCTGGTTGATCTCTTCCGGCGAGATCACCACGTACTTGCCGTCTTCGTATTGCACGCCCTTCACGATGAAATCGCGATCGATCTCGCGGCCCGTGCGCTTGTTGATGCGCTTGTAGCCCACGGGGTCCATGGTGCGCTTGTCAAGCCAGTCGAAGTCCACGCCGGACTCCGTCGTCGCGGTGTGCAAGCCCACGGGAATATGCACCAGGCCAAAGGAAATGGCCCCTTTCCAGATCGTTCGAGTGGATGCCATGATGTCTCCTGCGCTGAGCGTCGGGCGTGCCTCACGCCCGGTTCGACCCGATCGCGCAGCAAGCCTCATACCCGACGGAGTATCGCCATGATCGTCGAAGTTTTTCAACATCCCGATGGACAATGGTCGTTCCGCAGCATCGCGCTGCTGGGCGTACAGGAAGACCGCGGCCGCTACCCCGATGCCGCCCAGGCCGAAGCCGCCGCCCGTATCGCCTACCCCGATGTCTCGGTGGACCGGGTCGCGCCCGAAGACGACACGGCGCGGCGCGCACCACCCGGCTGACACCCCGGCCCAGGCGACGCTGCCCGCTGCGCGCGCTTGGAGTCCGCGCCCGCCCGCGTCAGAGGGCGCGGCCGTCAGATTCCGCGCGCGGCCGCGTCGCGGAACGCCTCGCGCAAGGCCTCGCCCGCCGGGCTCATGGCGCGGTCGCGCGGCCAGACCACCGTGAGCGCGGGGTCGTCCAGCGCCAACAGAAGGCGCGTCCGCAGACCCAGGCGTTGCGCATGCAGCGCGCCGAGGCTCTCCACGATGGCCGCGCCCAATCCCTCGGCGGCGAGCGCGCAGGCCGCCGACGACTGCCCCACCTCGATCAGCGGCCGATATGGCAGGTCGCGCGCTTCCAGCGCCTGCCGCGTGGCGCGTCCGGCCGGCAAGGCCGTGGCGAGCACGATCGGCCCGTCGTCGGCCACCTGTGCGAGGGTCAGGCGGCGCCGTGCCGCATAGGGGTGATCCGCGCGGAACACCGCATGCAGCGCGAGCGAGGCCAGGCGCTCACCCGCGACGCGATCGCCGTCGGCCAGGTTGCCGACCATGATCCCCAGATCGATCCGATGATCGGCGGCCATGTCGATGATCTCGAGGGCGGTGCCGGCGCGCACCGTGACCGCGACGCCGGGGTGCGCACGCCGCATGGCCGCCAGCGCGGGCGGCAACAGGCTGGTCGCAGCAATCGCCACGGCGCCGATCGCCAGACGCGCCTGGGCCCCGTACCGGATGTCGCTGGCCAGCCGGTCCACCGACTCGATCCCGGCCAGGGCATTGAGCACCTCCGGGATGAGCGCGCGACCCTGGCTGGTGAGCTGCAGCCGGCGATGTTCCCGACTGAACAAGGCAAAGCCGAGCCGAGTATCGAGATCGCGCAGCAGCGCGCTCGCGGCCGGCTGCGTCATGCCGATCGCGGCCGACGCGGCCGTGACGGTTCCGTGTTGGTACATGGCGCGCAACAGCGTGAGTTCGCGGCGGCTGATCATATGAAATCCGTATGGAATCAGTTTATTTATCTATTTGACCATATGAAATCGCGCGCACCACAATCGATTCCGTTCCTACGCTATCGCCGCCACGATGTCCGCCAATACCATCACGTCCGTCACCTGCATTCCGATGCGCCTGCCGTTTCATCACTGGAGCCCCGCGCCGCTCTTCGCCGGACGCCCGCGCGACAAGCTCGACAGCGCGCTCGTGCGGGTGCAGACCGAGGACGGCACCGTCGCATGGGGCGAGTCGTATTGCGTGGAGCCGCGCGCGCTTCCCGCCATCTTCGAGACGCTGATCGCGCCGCTCGCCTGCGGCAAGAACGCCGACGACGACACGCTCTTGCCCACCATGCAACGCGTGCTGCACAACCTCGGCCGCTCCGGCCCGGTCGTGCATGCGCTGGCCGGCCTGGATATCGCGCTGTGGGATCTGCGCGCCAAGCGCGCCGGACAGCCGCTCTACGCCCTGCTCGGCGGCAAGCAACGCGACAGCGTGCGCGTGTATGCCTCGCTGTTGCAGTACTACGGCAACGCCGAGCGCCTGCACGCGGTCACGACGCAGGCGCTCGCCGAGGGGTACGAAGAGATCAAACTGCACGAGCGCACGGCCGACGCGGTCGGCGCCACGCGGGCCGCCACCGGCCCCGGCATCCCCATCATGGTCGACACCAACTGCGCCTGGCTGCCCGGCCAGGCCGAGGACGAGATCGCCGCGATGCGTGCGCATGACCCTTTCTGGATCGAAGAGCCGCTGTGGCCGCCCGAAGACGCCCAGGCGCTGGCCCGACTCAAAGCCGTCTGCGGCGTGCCCGTGGCCGTCGGCGAGAACGCCAGCAGCGCCTATGCCCTGCATCGCATGATCGCCACCGAGGCCACCGACTACGTGCAACCCAGCGTCATCAAGCTTGGCCTCACCGCCGCGTGGGAGATCTCGCGTGCGTGCGCAGGCACCGCGGTGGCGTGCGCGCCGCAGGTGGCCTTCTTCGGCCCGGGCTTTCTGGCCAGCCTGCACCTGATCGCCGCGCAGGCGCATGAGGTCTCGCTGGAACGCCTGTATGTCGAGCTGGCCCACGTGCCCTATGGCGCCACCGTGCCCATCGAGCGCGGCCGCCTCGCCGTTCCCGACACCCCGGGACTGGGCGCCGACCCCGAACCCGCCCTGGCCGAAGGCCGCTACAGCGAGTGACACGGCGACGGGCGTCGATACGTTCGACGTCGAAGCGGCATCCGACGACACACACGCCCCAGCGCTACGCCGGACACCGCCGCATCGCCCCTCAGAACAATCACAGGAGACAACCATGACCCTGCACCGCCGCCGCTTTCTGATCCGTTCGACCGCATTGGCGGCCGCCGCCGTCGTCTCGCCGTGGGCCCTGCCGGCCCGGGGGGCCGGCCATCCGGGGGCCAGCCGTCCGGGGGCCGGCTACCCGGACAAGACCGTGCGACTGATCGTGCCGTACCCGCCTGGCGCGGCCACCGATACGCTCGGGCGCATGGCCGGCCAAGCCTGGGCGGAAGCGCTGGGCCAGACCTTCGTGGTCGAAAATCGCGGCGGCGGCGGCACCACGATCGGCACCCGCGCCGTCGGCACGGCCGCGCCGGATGGCTACACCCTCGGCATCGTGGACTCCACGTTCACGATCAATCCCGGCCTGCTCGGCGACAAGCTGCCTTACGACACGCTCAAGGACTTCGCGCCGATTTCGCTGATGGCCACCGCGCCCTTCGTGATGGTGGTGCATCCTTCGGTCAAGGCCAACACCCTCGCCGAGTTCATCGCGCTCGCCCGCGCGCAGCCCGGCTCGCTGTCCTTCGGGTCGGCGGGGGTGGGCAGCGCGCCGCATCTTGCCGGCGAACAGCTGCGCCAGCAGGCCGGCATCAACGTGCTGCACGTGCCCTACCGTGGCGGCGGCACGGTCTTCACCGACCTGCTCGGCGGTCAGGTGCAGTTCGCCTTCGGCACCGTGCCGACGCTGGCCGAGCACATCAAGGGCGGCAAGCTGCGCGCGCTGGCGGTCACCGGCGCGCAGCGCGCCAGACAGTTGCCCGACGTACCCACGTTCGCGCAAGCGGGCCTGGCCGGCGTGGACATCTCTCCGTTGTTCGGGCTGATCGCGCCCGCGGGCGTGCCCGCGCCTGTCATCGAGCAGCTGTCCACCACGCTGGCCAGGTCAGTGCGCGAAGGCGCGCTGCGCGACAAGCTTGCCGGTCTGGGCTTCGCCCCGCTGGGCAGCACGCCGGCGGAGTTCGAGGCCCGCATCCGCGCCGATGTGGCCAAGTGGCGCGACGTGATCCAGCGCGGCGGCATCAAGGCCGAATGAGTGAAAGCGGGGGTTCCGCCCCCGCTTCATCACCGCAACGCATATAGATACAAGGGATCGGTCGTTCGTTCCGGCGCGGGACAGGCCTAGGATAGGCGCCTGCTTCACTCGTTGTGGAAACCGTCTTGTCCCGCCTCTCTCCCCACGATCCCGCCAAGCTGGATCCCGCCACCGCCGCCCTGCTCGATCAACTGCTCACCGACTACGGCCCGTACGCGAACATGCTCAACGCATTCGCGCCGCGCCCGCCGGCCCTGAAGCACCTGTTCTCGTATCTGGTGGAGTCGCGCAAGGATGGCCTGATCACGCCGCGGCACCTCGAGATCGCGCTGCTCACCGCTTCCAAGGCGCATGCCTGCCATTACTGCGTGGCGCTGCACGAGCCCAAGCTGGCCTCGCACGGCATCTCGCAGGAAGCCATCGACCATCTGCTCGATCCCGACGTGCCGGGTCTCGACGAGCACGACCTCGTCGTGCGCGACTACGCGGTGCTGGTCACGCTCACTCCGAATCACGTCACGGATGCGTTCTACGCCCGGCTGCAGCGCTTTTACAGCGAAGAACAGATCGTCGAGCTGACCATCCGCATCGCACTGTGCAGCTTCTTCAAGCGCTTCAATGAAGCGCTCGGCGTGGCCGCGGAAGATGTGGTGGCGCTCGAGCTCGCGCACGGTGAGCACTGAGCGAATCGAGATGTCCGCTGCTGCTTCCCCGGCGCCCAAGCTCGAGATCCGCCATCTCTCCAAGCAATTTCATACCGACAAGGGCACGGTCAACGTGCTCGACGACATCAGCCTGAATGCGGCCGCCGGCGAGTTCGTCAGCATCATCGGCCCGTCGGGCTGCGGCAAGTCGACGCTGTTCAACATCCTGACGGGCCTGCTGGAACACGACAGCGGCAGTATTCTGCTGGACGGCCAGCCCATGCCGAACCTGCGCGGTCGCGTCGGCTACATGCTGCAGCGCGACCTGCTGATGCCCTGGCGCACGGTGCTCGACAACGTGCTGGTCGGACTGGAGCTGCGCGGCACGCCGCGCGCCGAATCGGTCGAGCTGGCGCGCGAATACCTGCACACCTTCGGCCTGCTGCCTTTCCAGGACAGCTATCCGAAGGCTCTGTCGGGCGGCATGCGCCAGCGCGCCGCACTGGCCCGCACGCTGCTTCCCGACCCGGACATCCTGCTGCTGGACGAGCCGTTCTCGGCGCTCGATTACCAGACCCGGCTGTTTCTCGAAGGCATGCTCGCCGACACCGTGTCGCAGAAGGGCAAGACGGTGATCCTCGTCACGCACGACATCGACGAGGCCATCGCGCTGTCCGAACGCATCTTCGTGCTGAGCGCGCGCCCAGGCCGCCTCAAGAGCGAACACCGGATCGAGCTCGATACCCGGTCGCCGCTGGAAGCGCGCCACGACAGCCGCTTCTCCGCCTATTTCGACCTGCTCTGCCAGGAACTCGACATCCAGACCGCTCACGCATGACCCAGTCTTCCTCTACCGCCCTCGCCGCGGCCGCGCCGGCACCCGCCGCGCGCGCCGCTTCCCGCCCCCGGCGCCTGCCGCCGGTGTGGTTCGCCCAACTGTTCATCGTGGTCCTGATCTTCTCGGCCTGGGAGCTCGCCGTGCGCCAGGGCGCGGTGTCGGGCTTCCTGTTCGGCTCGCCGGCCGGCACGTTCGAGGCGGGCTGGCGCATGATCCAGTCGGGCGAACTCTGGGTGCACGCCAACTACACCCTGTGGGCCTCGGCGGCAGGCTTCGTGATCGGCACCATCGTCGGCACGATTCCGGGCCTGGCCCTCTGGTATTCGCCCTATGGCGCGAAGGTCGTCGAACCCTTTCTGGTCGCGATCAACAGCGTGCCCAAGATCGCGTTCGCGCCGCTCGTCATCCTGTGGTTCGGCACCGGCGTGATTTCCAAGGTGGCGCTCTCGATCTCGCTCACGGCCATCGTGGCGCTGCTGGCCGCGTTTCAGGCAGCGAAAGACGCCGATCCCGATATCCAGCGCATGCTGGTGTCGCTGGGTGCCACCAAGCGCCAGATCTTCACCAAGGTGGTGGTGCCATCGGCCACGCCCTACATCATCAGCACCTTCCGCATCAACATCGGCTTCGCGCTGGTGGGCACTGTGGTCGGTGAGTTCATCTCCTCCAAATACGGCCTCGGCCACGTGATCTTCGTGGCCTCGTCGCTCTATGACCTCAATACGGTCTGGGTCGGCATCTTCTCTCTGATGGCGCTGGGCTTCGTGCTCTACGCCGGCGTGGACATCGCCGAAAAGCGCTTGCTGCGCTGGAAGGATCAGACCTACGCCACCAACTTCAAACTCTGACACGCATCATGACTCGTAAAACCACCCTGCGCCTGGCCGCCGCCGCCGCGTGCCTGCTCAGCGCCTCCGCCTGGGCCAACGACAAAGCGGTCGTCTCCGCCGCCTTCAAGTCGGTGTTCTATCTGCCCGTGTACTTCGCCGAGGAGCATGGCTACTTCAAGGACGAAGGTCTGGACGTGCGGATCGACGTGGCCTCGAGCTCGACCAATGCGCTGGCTGCCGTGATCTCCAAAAGCGCCGACTTCTCGCTGCACGGCCCCGAGTGGACCGCAATCTCGTTCGGCCGCGGCGCACCGGTCAAGGTCGTGGGCGGCACGCTCAACCGCCTGGGCGTGTGGCTGACCTGCAAGTCGGGCTTCGCCTTCGATGGCTTCAAGAGCCTGAAGGGCGCCAAGATTTCCACGGGCGCCATGCCCACCACCAGCACCTCCGCGTTCATCAAGCTGCTCAAGGGCGCCGGCCTGGACCCGAAGCGCGATGTGGACCTGCTCGAAGTGCCGCTGGGCAATGAAGTCGGCCCGCTGAGCTCCGGCCAGGCGGACTGCGCCGTGCTGTACGAGCCGGGCGCGTCGCAGGCCGAGGCGCAAGGTTACAAGGTCGTGTCGGCGTTCTCGCGCGAGATCGGCCCCTACACCTTCTCGGCCATCTCCACCCGCCAGGACATCGATCCCGCCATCTCGCGCAAGTTCGTCTCCGGTATCGACCGTGCGCTCAAGGCCATTCACAAGAATCCCGACGAAGCGGTCAAGAGCGGCCTGAAGCTGTTCCCGAACCTCGACCCCGCCGTGGTGCGTGCGTCGGTGCAGCGTCTCATCAACGACGGCGTGTTCGCCGAGTCGGTCGCCCTGCCGACGCAATCGCTCACCGACGCGCTGCAGACGCAGATCGACCTGGGCAACCTGAAGCAGATTCCGCAGGACGCGAAATGGCTGGATCTGGGTTGGTCCAACGAGATCGCCGGCAAGACCTACTGATCGTTGCGCCGAGCCATGCAGCAGGCAGTTTGCGCGAGCAAACTGCCTGTTTCTTTTTCTTGCAGGTCACGGCCGGGCCCTTGGCTACCATACGCACCGATTCGACACCGCCCGGAAAGACGCTCGCGCGCCTGCCGATTCTCAACCTCGTTGCCACGCATCGTATGTCTGCACTCAAGCTCGCCGCGGCCGTCATGGCGGCCTTCGCCGTCGTCTTCGCCATCAGCGGCTTTTACATGACCGGCACCGACGCGCCGCTGTTCGTCGCCGCGATGGCGCTGGCTGGCGCGCTGTTCGGCGGGATTGCCGCGCCGGAGATCGCCCCGCGCAGTTTCCGCCGCGCGGCCTGGTGGCAGGTGGGTTTCGCGACGCTGGGCTGCCTGCTCGTGGCCGCGCTGCTGGGCGCGGGCGCCGAGGGCTTCGGCCTGGCGCTGGTGCTCGGCATCCTGATCGGCTGGCTCGCACCCGTCTGGGTGCGGCATGTGACGGTGCCCTGATCAGGCGCTCAGTTTTCGACCCGCACGGGCTGCTGCACCTGCATGCGCTTCTGATCCGGCGCGCACTGTATGCGGTCGTGCAGCGCGACGGCATAGCGGTCGATCGCGGCATCGCCCGACGAGCGCGCGATCTTGGGCCGCGCCTCGAGCAGCCCCGGGTTCAGCGTCAGCTGCACGATGGCCGTGCCGCCGTTGTCGGCGCGCGGCACGCGACGGTCCATCGGCAGGATGCAGTGCACGCCGACATCCGCGCCGCCAAGCGCACGGGCGCGTCCCGACGCCGCGCTTTTCTGCAGGAATGCCCAGCGCCTGGCGAGCCAGTCGGGCGGCGTCGCCACGCCCTGCGCCCGATCTGCCTCGATCCGCTGCCACAGGATGCGGTCGGTCAATGACACGGTGTTCAGCCGCGCCCGGCCATCCGCCGGCGGCTGGTACTGCTCGATCAGTGCGAGCGCCTCGTCGTAGCGTGCGGCGCCCTCGTAGAGCGCCAGCAACTGACTGTGGGCAGCATGGTAGCTTGCATCCGCCATCGCGCCGGCCGGATAGGCGAGCGCCGATTCGAACGACGCGATCGCCGCGTCGGTGTCGCCGGCATGGCGCTGGGCCATGCCCAGGTCCACATAGGCCTGCGTGACCGCGGCCGCGTCGCGCGGCTCGCGCTTGAGGGCCTGGTCCAGCAACCACTGCCTGCCGCCCACGCTCTGTTGCCACATGCCCTGCCCGCCCCCCGCCGGCGCGTTGAACACGCTCGAGGCGGCCACCGCCGCGCCACCGGCCAGGGCCGCGCAGCACAGGACCAGCCAGCGAGCGGTGCGAAGGCCCATGGGACGGCGCGCGCTCAGAACTCTTCGAGAAAGCGCATGCGGAAGCGCTTGCCCTTGATGCTGGCGTTGGAGATGCGCGAGAAGGCCTGCTTGGCGATCTTGCGATCGAGCGCGACGTAGGCGTTGTATTCGGTGATGTTGATCTTGCCCACCTGTTCGAACACCAGACCGCCGTCACCCGTCAGCGCGCCCAGCAGATCGCCCGGACGCAGCTTGTCTTTCTTGCCGCCCTGGATGCACAGCGTGATCATCGGCGCGCGCAGCGGGCGGTCGGACTTGGGACGCAGCGCGTTGATGTCGGCCCACGTGAGCGGCGCGCCCTGATACTGCTCGATCAGATTGGCCCAGCGCATTTCCTCGGGCGAGCACAGGCTGAGCGCCAGACCCTTCTGGTCGCCGCGGCCGCTGCGGCCGATGCGATGCACATGGACCTCGGTGTCCTTGGTGACGTCGACGTTGATCACGGCACCGAGGTTTTGAATGTCGAGGCCGCGCGCGGCCACGTCGGTGGCCACGAGCACGGCGCAGCTCTGGTTGGCGAACTGGATCAGGATCTCGTCGCGCTCGCGCTGTTCCAGGTCGCCGTTGAGCGCCTGGGCGCTGATGCCCTCGGCCTGCAGACGCTCGACCAGGTCGTGGCTGCGGATCTTGGTATTGCAGAACGCGAGCGTCGACACCGGGCGGAAATGCGCCAGCAGCTTGACCACCGCGCCGAGCCGCTCGTCTTCGGCGATCTCGTAGAAATATTGCTCGATGCGGCTGGCATCGTGCTGCGCCTCGACCTTGACCTCGGCCGGGTTGCGCAGAAAGCGCGCGCTCAGCTTGCGGATGTTGTCGGGATAGGTGGCCGAGAACAGCAGCGTCTGGCGCTTGACCGGGCAATGCGAGGCGATGGCGACGATATCGTCGTAAAAGCCCATGTCCACCATGCGGTCGGCCTCGTCCAGCACCAGCGTGGTGATACCGGCCAGATCGAGGCTGCCGCGTTCGAGGTGATCCTGGATGCGGCCGGGCGTGCCCACCACCAGATGCGCACCGCGCGCGAGCGACTCGGCCTGCGGGCGCGCGGCCGCACCCCCCACCAGCGTGAGAATCTTCACGTTCGGAATCAGGCGGGCCAGCCGGCGCAGCTCCTGGGCGACCTGGTCGGCCAGCTCACGCGTGGGACAGACCAGCAGCGCCTGCGGCGTCAGGCGATTCACGTCGAGCTTCTGCAGCACGCCCAGCCCGAAGGCCGCCGTCTTGCCGCTGCCCGTCTTGGCCTGCGCAATGAGATCGCGGCCTTCGAGAATGAGCGGCAGGCTCTGCGCCTGGATCGGCGTCATCTGTTCGAAGCCCAGCCCCTGCAGGTTGTCGAGCAGGGCGGACTGAAGAGGAAGCGAAGAAAAAGAGGTGGTGGTCACGGCAAGGCGGTCGCAAAAAGCGCGAAAAAGGCTGAGTTGACCGACAGTGTATGCGTTTGTGGGTAGCGATGCGGGCGGCGGCGCGCTGCGGGCGCCGCCGCCCGCATCGTCAAGGCGCCAGCGTGCGCACCGACACCTGGGCCGCCTCGCGTTCCGCGGGCGTCCAGGGCGCGCGCAGCCACTGCTTTTCGGCGTAGCGCCGGATTGGCTCGGCACCCGGGCCGCCCCGCCAGGCCGTCTCGCGCTCGCCGCTCGCCAGCAGCGTGCGCGCCTGGACGCCATCCTTGCCGAAGCTCACCAGCTGCAGATAGGTGTTGGCGTGCGCGCGGCCGTCCATCACGCCACCCGGGACCGCCGGACACGCGATCGTGAAATAGCCGCTGCCGCAGCCGCCATACAGCGCGATCGACCCACCGGCCGCGTTGACCCGCAGCCGCTCGCCCACGGTCGCGTCGAGCGCCACGCCCTGCGACGCGAGCCGCGTCGTGGCCGCCATCAAGGCTGCGCGCGCCTGTGCCGGCAGCGGCCGGATCGCGTTCGGCGTGTCCAGCGGCCGGGCCGGATCGAACGCTTTTCCGTACAGTTTGCCGCTCTTGGCCGCCGGGCTGTCCTGCATCGCCTGCCAGAACGCGCTCCAGAGCCAGGCGCCGCGGTCGTCGGCCCCGGCCGAGCCCGCCCAGCGCGCCAGCACGGCGCAGGCCTGTTTCACGCTGGCGTCCGGCGGCCCGCACGCGGCATGCAGCAGCGCGGGCTTGAAGCTCTGTGCGGCGTAGTCCCGCGCGGACAGGGTCTCGCGCTCGAGGAACGTGATCAGGCGCGCGGTGTCGCCGCCCGCCTGCGCCAGCGCGTCGCGCGCGATGGCGTGACCATGCCGGGCCCGCAGCGAGAGCCGCTGACGTTCGCCGCCGAGCACGGCGTCGTAGCCCTCGAGCGGCTGCGCCGGACTCGCGAGCCAATAGCTGTCGTTCATGTTGGCGACATAATCGGTGCGAAAGCGCTCCGGCAGGCGCGACGCGGGCATCTGCCCCGGAATCAGGGTGTTGCGATCCACCGTCCAGTTGCACGCCGACCGGCTGCCATCGAGCATCGGTATTGCCGGATCCCAACGGGCGACGAGTGGCGTGAAGGGCGTCGCGCAAAGGCGCCGCAAGGCATCGGGCGCATTCGGCACGGCGCCCATGTCGCCGTACCACGCGCGCGCATCGTCGCGACCGATGGCCGCCGTATTGACCCACGGCATCGCGAGCTCGCGCCGCGCGATCGCCACGAAGTCGTCCAGCGTGCGCGCATGCGCCCAGGAGAGATAGGTGGAGAAGATGCGATCGTTGGTCTCGTTGATGTCGCGCAGTGCGACGGCACCCTTGGCCGTCCAGCCCAGCGGCTGCGCGCGGGCGCTCAGGTCCACGATCGGGCCGTACTCGCTGCGATAGACCGTGCGCCGCACCGAGCCGGTCTTCCCATCGGCGCCACGCACCGGCACCTCGATCACCTGCGCCCGAATGGAACGCGCCTCGCCATCGACCACATAGCGCAACGGATCCGCGGGATCCAGCTGGAGGGCGAAGAGCCCGAAGCGGCGCGCGGCCGATACGGTGTGCGACCACGCCACCCGGTCCGTATAGCCGATCATCGGCAGCGGCACGCCCACGAAAGCCACGCCCGCCACATCGATCTGGCCGTCCACGGTGAGGTGCATCTGATAAAAGCGGTCGGGGCCACCCCAGAACCAGTGCGGATTGCCGAACAGTACCGGCGCCCGGGCGCCACCATCGCCCGCGCCGAAGGCAATCACATTGCTGCCCAGGCCCGCCGCGCCGCCCACATGCCAGGCATCGGCGATCGGCGATAGCGGGCTTGTCGTCTGCGCCGTCCGCTTCGGCCCCGGCGGCGCGGCACGCACGATCTCCGGAATGAAACGCGCGTAGCCTCCGGCCAGCGCGGGCGCCTGAATGCGGCGCATGACGTCGTCGACGGTGATCGGCCGCACCCACGGCTGCCGCAGACACGTGGGCTCCCCCGCCGTGGCCGGACGCGCCCGCGCTTCGGCAAGGTAGCGGTTGTAGCCCGCCGCGAAGCCCTCGGCCATGGCCTTGAGCTCGACGACCTGCGCGGCCTTGAAGCGGGCGAGCGCGGTGTCATCCAGGAAGGCCCGGAAGAACACGTCGAGCTCGAGGTTGTTGCCGCCGGTATAGGTGGCGTTGTAATCGGGCTTGCCTTGCGGCCCGAAGGCCAGGGAGCGGCCACCGGCAAAGGTCAGATAAGCGTCGGCCAGCGTGCACAGCGCGTCTTCTGCCTGCGCGTAGCCCACGCCCAGCCCGGCGCCGTGCATGTCGGTGGCCTGGATATGCGCCGTGCCATCGGCCAGCCGCCGCAGGGTCACGGGGCCGTCGGCCCAGGCCGGGGCCGCGGCGAGTGCCGCGAGCCCGGCGAGCACCATCGGCGGCGCGGCGGCGCGCCAGTTCGAAAGCTTCATTGGAATCCTGCGTCGATCAACGGGAGAGAACGGAGGGCATGTGCTCGAGGCGCACGAGCCGCACGGAGGTCAGGGATTGCATCATGCCATCGTGACATCGAGACTGAACAGACCTTTGCGGGCGCCGATGGCGAGCGCCCTTGCCGCCAAAAATCGAATATCGACGCTCGCCAACGCCGAATTCACCCCTATTGATTGATATTCATTCTTAGTTGATACTGCGTCGCAATACGAATTGCGTTGTGTTGCGAGTGCATGCCATCCGCCGGCCGCGCTGCCGCTGCGTCCTGTAAACCAGGCGCCCGGCCCGCCTTCGCGCCTTGCGCGCCGCCGGACAGAAAAACAAACAAGGTTGCTCGTTTATGCATGGAGATCCCCTGTTCCGCGTACGTCGCGGTCTTGGGGTCGCGCTTGCCTGGGGGATCACGGACCGGGCTTTCAGACAGTCCTGCCAGCGAGTGCGATTGACGGTTTTCTCGAGATTCTTTCTCCAAACAGTCGGTTTTCCCTGCATAACAACGGAGCACTTCATGTCATTCCCCCTACGCCAACGCAAGCTCGTGCTTGCCTTGTCCGCCGCCCTCGGCGTACCCGCCGCCTGGGCGCCTGCCGCGCTGGCACAGAATGCCAGCGGCAACGCCTCGGTGCAGCAGCTCCCGTCCGTCACGGTGACGGGCACCAGCGTCGCCAAGCCGGACGACACGCCGCCGGTCTATGCGGGCGGTCAGGTGGCCCGCGGCGCTCGTCTTGGCATGCTGGGTAACGTCGACATGATGAGCACGCCTTTCAGCGTGACCTCGTACACCTCCGAACTTATCCAGAACCAGCAGGCCACCAGCCTGGCCGACGTGCTGGACAATGATCCGGGGGTGGCAAGTGGCGGCCCGTGGTTTTTCGACAACTTCTTCATCCGCGGCTTTGAAGTCAACCGCGCCGACATCGGCTTCAATGGCCTGTACGGCATCGCCAATTCCGAAGGCGTGCAGCTCGAAGGCATCGAGCGGGTCGAGGTCCTCAAAGGCCCGAGCACCCTGCTCAATGGCAGTTCGCCGCGCGGTACGGCCGGCGGCGCGATCAACCTCACGCCCAAGCGCGCCGAAGACACGTCGCTCACGCGTCTGAGCACCGGCTTCGTCAGCGACGGCAACCTCGGCGCGAGCGTCGACATTTCGCGCCGGTTCGGCCAGGACAATGCCTTCGGCATCCGCCTCAATGCCTCCCACCGCGATGGTGACACCTCGGTCGATCACGAGAAGGTGAAGGCGTCCAACGTGACGCTGGGCCTGGATTACCGTGCCGAGCGCCTGCGCGCCAGCGCCGACTTCGGCGCCAGCAACCAGAAGATCAACGGCGCGCGCAACAACTACTTCGTGTACACGCCGTACGTGCCGGAAGCGCCGCGGGGCGACATCAACCCCTACCCCTCGTGGTCGTATCAGGATCGCGACTATGCCTTTGGCATGGTGCGCGCCGAATACGATCTCACCAGTTTCTGGAGCATCGGCGGCGCCTTCGGCATGGCCGAGACCACCCGCAAGGCCAACAGCCCGTGGGGCGAGATCGGCGATCTGAACGGCGATATCGATTACTACGCCTTCGGCCTGAACGAGCGCAACAAGACCCGCAGCGGCGAGCTCAACACGCGCCTGCGCTTTGACACCGGTCCGATCAAGCACACGACCGTGCTGGCCGTCACCGACTACAACTTGAAGACCACGGGCTATGTGCCCTCCTCTTCGTGGACCGCGCAGAGCAACCTGTACGATCCGGTGCATTTGCCCAACCCGCACGACCCCGATCTGGATGGCACGCGGGTGCGCAACTCGGACATGACGCTGCGCAGCTATGCCATCACCGATACCTTGTCCATGATGGACGAGCGCGTGTTGCTGACCCTGGGCCTGCGGCACCAGAAGATCGACACGAACGCCTACAACCGCACGTCGGGCGCGTGGCAGTCGAGTTACCAGCGCAGCAAGAACACGCCGGCCGTGGGTCTGGTGGTCAAGCCCATCGAAAACCTGTCGCTCTACGCAAATTACGTCGAAGCGCTGCAACAGGGCCAGGTGGCACCCGATCGCGCCGTGAACGCCGGCGAGGTGTTCGATCCCTTCGTGTCCAAGCAGTGGGAATTGGGCGCGAAGATGGATTGGGGCACTTTCTCCACCACGCTGAGCACGTTCGAGATCAAGCGCCCGAGCGGCTATGTGGATAGCGACAACTACTACCGTCTGGCGGGCGAGCAACGCAATCGCGGTGTGGAGCTCTCGACCTTCGGCGAAGCGGCCCGCGGCCTGCGTATCCTGGGCGGTGTATCCTGGACACAGGCCATCCTGACCAAAACCGCGAACGGCGAGTTCGACGGCAACCGCGCCGGCGTCGTGCCGAAGTGGTCGGTCAAGTTGGGCGCCGAGTACGACATCGCGCAGGTGCCCGGCCTGACCGCCACGGCGCGCATGATCTACACCTCGTCGATCCCATTCGATGCCGCGAATACGGCGACTGTCCCGTCCTGGACCCGCTTCGACGTGGGCGCGCGCTACGCCACCAAGATCGCCACTCACCCGGTCGTGTTCCGCGCCACCGTCGAGAACGTGTTCAACCGCCGCTACTGGGATTCGTCGCCCGGCTATCAGTATCTGAACAGCGCCGCGCCGCGTACCTACATGTTGTCGGCCAGCATCGACTTCTGATGACCCAGGCTGGTCCCACTCGGCTTCGGCGCCTCGCCGAGCGCCAGACGTGGGTCTGGGTGCACCGCTACGCCGGTCTGCTCACCGCCGTCTTCCTGACGGTGGCCGGGCTGACCGGCAGCATTCTTGCCTTCGGCCACGATATCGATGCGTGGCTCAATCCCGAGTTCTACCAGGCGCGCTCCACCCAGCCGGCGCTGGGCTACGACGCGCTGGCCGCGCGCATCGAGGCGTCCGATCATGCCTTGCAGATCGAGTATCTCGGTTACGACGGCGTGCCCGGCCACACGGCGCAGGCCTATGTGTATGCACGACCCGGTCACCCGCCGCTCGGCTATGACCACATCTTCGTGGACCCCGGTACCGGCGAGGTGCAGGGCAAGCGTTCGCGCCAGGGCTGTTGCCTGCAGGCCGAAACCTTCGTGCCCTTCATGCTCCAGATTCACCACAGCCTCTATCTGCCAGGTCTGTGGGGCTGGTGGTTCATGGGCGGCATCGCACTCATCTGGCTGCTCGACAGCTTCGTCGGGTTTTATCTGACGCTGCCGCGCAGCGCGCCG
Source organism: Bordetella genomosp. 5 (assembly GCF_002261475.1). GTDB lineage: Bacteria > Pseudomonadota > Gammaproteobacteria > Burkholderiales > Burkholderiaceae_B > Bordetella. The sequence goes on along the minus strand of NZ_NEVN01000005.1, from coordinate 263,447 downwards.
CGCCTCTCGAAGTGGAAGCCTGCCTGGCTCATCAAGCGCGGGGCAGGCGCGTACCGGCTCAACCTCGATCTGCACCGCGCCTTCGGCCTGTGGCTCTGGATCGCACTCATCCTGCTGGCCTTGAGCAGCGCCTACCTGAACCTGCGCCAGGAACTGTTTCGGCCGGTGCTGGCCGTGGTCTCCACGCTTACGCCCATTCCGGAGGCGACCACGCCCGCCGCGGCCCGCGAGGGCGCCCTCCCCGTGGGCTTCGATGTGATTCGAGCGCGGGCCAACGCGCACGCCGCGCGCGAAGGCTGGCCCGAACGGGTCAGCGGCATCAGCCACTTCGGCGAGATGGGGCTGTATCTGGCGCTGCTCTGGCCGTCGCACCACGACCGCGGCATGGGCCTGGGCACGCCGATGCTTTACTACGACGCTTACAGCGGCGCGCTTGTCGGTGCCACGCTCCCTGGCGCAGGCACGGCAGCCGATGTCTTCACGCAGTTGCAGTTTCCGCTGCACAGCGGTCAGATCGGCGGACTCGCGGGCCGTATCGTGGTCTGCATTCTGGGCCTGGTTGTCGCGCTGCTCAGTATCACGGGCGTAGTAATCTGGTGGAAAAAGCACCAGTCCCGCGTGCTAGCCGACAGGCGCGCCGCGCGCCCCTGACACCTCCCTTCCGTCACGCTCGCCCGCCGCGCGCGCGAAGATTCGGCGCGGTCGCGCACGCCTTCGATAAAAATGATTTGCATTCAGCTAGAATGCCCGACTCAGCAACTGTTCAGGAGTCATTCATGTCCCGGTCGTCCACGGGCCGACAGCTGCTGCACAGGTATCGCTGGCTCGGCCTGCTCCTCGCGCTTATCGGCGCCTGGGTAGCGTGGCGCGCCTATGCGCCCGCGCCCCGCGCGCCCGTGCAGGACCGCAACAGCAAGCCCCCCGCCGTGACCGTGGCCACCGCGCGCCTGGATGCCCTGCACCAGGACGTCCACGCGCTCGGCACCGTGACCCCGCTCACCCGCGTCCTCATTCGCCCGCAGGTCGATGGCCATCTCGAGCGCCTGCACTTCGCCGAAGGCCAGCAGGTCGAGGCAGGACAACTGCTGGCGCAGATCGATGCGCGCCCGTTCGAGCTGGCACTGGCCGGCGCGCTCGGTGAGCTCGCGCGCACCGAGGCGATCTGGCGCAATGCGCAGGCCGATCTGGCGCGCTACGAGCGCCTGGGCCGGGCCGAATCGGTCGCAGCCAGCCAGCTCGACGCCGCCCGCGCGCTGGAGCGCGGCCTGGCCGCCCAACATCAGCGCGACAGCGCGCGCGTGGCCGAGGCGCGCCGCCAGCTGGCGCTGACCCGCATCGTGGCGCCCTCGGCCGGCCGGCTGGGCCTGCGCGCGATCGACGCCGGCAACCATGTCCGCGCGGCCGACACCACCGGGCTCGTCACGCTGGTGCAGACGCATCCGATCTCGGTGGTGTTTTCCGTGCCGGCGGCCACGCTGCCGGTGCTGAGCGAGGCGCTGGCCGCGCGGTCCGGCCCGATGCGCGTGCAGGCCTGGGACGCCGACGACCGCGTGCTGCTTGCCGAGGGCGAGCTGCACGCGCAGGACAATCGCATCGAGACCGGCCGCGGCAGCCTCAAGCTGCGGGCGCTGTTCGGCAACGCCAACGTGGCGCTCTACCCCAATCAATTCGTCAATGTGCGGCTGGTGCTGCTGCGCGACGCCGAGGCCTTGATGGTGCCCGCCGCCGCCGTGCAGTATGCCGCCGACGGCCCCTACGTCTATGTGATCGGCGAAGGCGACCGGGCAGAACGCCGCGCGCTCGTGCTCGGCGAATCGCGGCCCGGTGAGGTCGCGGTGCGCGAGGGCCTGAGCCAGGGCGAACGCATCGTGGTCGAGGGCGTCGACCGTGTGCGCGTGGATCGTGAAGTGACCATCGTGCCCGCGCAAGGATAAAGACCGTGGATATCTCCAAACCCTTCGTGCTGCGCCCGGTCGCGACCAGCTTTCTGATGATCGCGCTGCTGCTCTCCGGCATTCTGGCCTGGCGCATGTTGCCGGTGGCCGCGCTGCCGCAGGTGGATTACCCGGTGATTCAGATCACCACCCACTATCCTGGCGCGAGCCCGCAGGTCATGGCGCGCGCGGTGACCGCGCCGCTCGAGCGCCGGTTCGGCCAGATACCGGGGCTGCGCCAGATGTCGTCGTCCAGCGGCGCGTCGGTGTCCGTGATCACGCTGCAATACGCGCTCGACGTGCCGCTGGGCGTGGCCGAACAGGAGGTGCAGGCGGCCATCAGCGCGAGCGGCAGCCTGCTGCCCAACGATCTGCCCGCCCCGCCGGTCTATCGCAAGGTCAATCCGGGCGACACGCCCATTCTCACGCTGGCGATCACCTCGGCCACCCTGCCGCTGCCGCAGGTGCACGATCTGGTCGACACGCGGATGGCGCAGCGCCTGGCGCAGCTGTCCGGCGTGGGCATGGTCAGTCTGGCCGGCGGCCAGCGGCCGGCCGTGCGCGTGCAGGTCAACCCCATGGCGCTGGCCGCGCGCGGGCTGTCGCTGAACGACGTGCAGGAGGCCATCGGCAACGCCAACTCGAATCAGCCCAAAGGCAGCTTCGACGGCCCGGTGCGCTCCGTCATCATGGATGTGAACGATCAACTGCAGAGCGCCGAGGAGTATCGGCAACTGATCGTGGCCTGACGCAACGAAGCGCCGGTGCGGCTCGGCGAGGTCGCCACGGTGCAGCAAGGCGCGGAAAATCGCTACCTCGCCGCCTGGGTCGACCGCCAGCCCGCCGTGCTGGTCAATATCCAGCGCCAGCCGGGCGCCAATGTCATTGCCGTCGCCGACCAGGTCAAGGCGCTGCTGCCGCAGCTCACGGCCGGCATGCCGGCGTCGGTCGAGGTGCGTCTGCTCACCGACCGCACCGAAAGCATTCGCGCCTCGGTGCGCGGGGTGCAGCGCGAGCTGGTGTTCGCGGTCGGGCTGGTCGTGCTGGTTACCTTTCTGTTCCTGCGCAATCTGCCGGCCACGCTCATTCCCAGCCTGGCCGTGCCGCTGTCGCTGATCGGCACCTTCGGCGTCATGCATCTGGCGGGCTTCTCGTCCAACAACCTCACGCTCATGGCGCTGACCGTGGGCGCCGGCTTCGTGGTGGACGACGCCATCGTCATGCTGGAAAACATCGCCCGCTATCGCGAACAGGGCCTGGGCCGCATGGCGGCGGCGCTCAAGGGTGCGCGCCAGATCGGCTTCACACTGGTGTCGCTCACGCTCTCGCTGATCGCGGTGCTGATTCCGCTGCTGTTCATGGAAGACGTGATCGGGCGTCTGTTCCGCGAGTTCGCCGTGACGCTCGCGGTCGCCATCCTCATTTCGTTGGGGGTCTCGCTCACCCTCACGCCGATGATGTGCGCGCGGCTGCTGCCGGCCCATGAGCAGGCGCCCTCCCAGCTCATGGTGCGTCTGCAGGCGCGCTATGCGCGCTGGCTCGACGTGACGCTGCGGCATCAGCGCACCACCCTGGCCGTGATGCTGATCACGGTGTGCCTCACCGGTGTGCTGTACGCGCTGATTCCCAAGGGCTTCTTTCCGGCGCAGGACAACGGCGTGCTGCAGGGCGTGACGCAGGCGCCGCAGAGCGTGTCCTACGGCGACATGGCCCGGCGCCAGCAGGCGCTCGCCGACACGCTGCTGCAGGATCCCGACGTGGTGAGCCTGTCGTCGTTCATCGGGGTGGACGGCACCAACACCAGCCTGAACACCGGCCGTCTGCTGATCAACCTCGCACCCTGGAGCGAACGCAGTGCGCCCCTCGCCGAGATCACCGCGCGCCTCGAAGAGCGCGCCCGCACCGCCGGCGGGCTCTCGCTGTTTCTGCAGCCCGTCCAGGAGCTCAATCTCGAAGATCGGGTCGGCGGCGGCCAGTATCAGTTCATCCTGACCTCGCCGGACGCCACTCTGCTGGCCACGAATGCCCGCGCGCTCGCGGACCGCCTGGCCGATTCGCCGGCCATCGCCGACGTGGTGACCGACCTGGGCCAGCATGCCCGTCAGGCCTATCTCGACATCTCGCGCGACACCGCCGCGCGTTACGGCCTCACGATGGCCGATGTGGCGCAGGCGCTCTACAGCGCGTTCGGCCAGCGCCAGATCACGACCCTCTTCACGCAATCCAATCAGTATCGCGTGGTGATCGAGGTGGACAACGGGCTGGCCGACGGGCCCCGGGCACTCGAACGCATCTATCTGCGCAGTGACACCGACCAGCCGGTCCCGCTGTCCTCGCTCGTCACCGTGAGCGAGCGCACCGCGCCCACCCTCATCAATCACGTGGGGCAGTTCCCGGCCGCGAACCTCTCGTTCAATCTGCCGCCGGGAGGTTCGCTGGGCGCCGCCGTGGCCGCCATCGAGGCGGCGCGCGCCGAGATCGGCATGCCGGCCTCGGTCGAGCTGCGGCTGCAGGGCGCGGCAGCGGCTTTCGAGGCGTCGTTGTCCAACACGCTCTGGCTGATGCTGGCCGCCATCGTCACCATGTACCTGGTGCTCGGCATCCTGTACGAGAGCGCCATCCATCCGATCACCATTCTTTCCACCCTGCCCTCTGCGGCGGTGGGTGCCTTGCTGGCCCTGATGCTGACCGGGCGGCCGCTGGACCTGATCGCCGTCATCGGGATCATCCTGCTGATCGGGCTGGTCAAGAAGAACGGCATCATGATGGTCGACTTCGCGCTCGAGGCGGAGCGCACGCGCGGGCTCGCGCCGCTGGCCGCCATCCGCGAGGCCGCGCTGCTGCGCCTGCGCCCGATTCTGATGACCACGCTCGCGGCGCTGTTCGGCGCCGTGCCGCTGATGCTGGCCACGGGGTCGGGGGCCGAACTGCGCCAGCCGCTCGGTTGGGTGATGGTGGGTGGCCTGCTCGTGAGTCAGGTGCTGACGCTGTTCACGACGCCGGCCGTGTATTTGTTCTTCCACCGCCTGGGCCGGCGCGGTGATCCGGCGCGCGCACTGCAAGCCGACGGGACGCGCTCGTGATCCGCGCGCTGGTCCAGCGTCCGATCGCCTGCATCCTGCTGGCGGTGGCCCTGGTGCTGGTGGGCCTGGCCGCCTGGCGTCTGCTGCCGGTGGCGCCGCTGCCGCAGGTGGATTTTCCGACCATCGAGGTGCGCGCGCAGCTACCCGGCGCCAGCCCCGAAAGCATGGCGGCCACGGTGGCCGCCCCGCTCGAGCGCGCGCTCGGCAGCATCGCCGGCGTCACGACCATGACCTCGTCCAGCAGCCCGGGATCGTCGCGCGTGCTGCTGCAGTTCGACCTGGAGCGCGACATCGACGCGGCCGCGCGCGATGTGCAGGCGGCGATCAACGTCGCGAGCGGCGAGCTGCCGGCCGGCATGCCGTCGCTTCCCAGCTATCGCAAGCTCAACCCGTCGCAGACGCCGATCATGGCCATCGCGCTGAGCTCGCCCACGCGCAAGCCGGGCGAGCTCTACGACATGGCGGCCAGCGTGCTGTCGCAGCGTATCGCGCAGGTGTCCGGCGTGGGCGAGGTGACGCTCGGCGGCAGCGCGCTGCCCGCCGTGCGGGTCCAGGTCAATCCGAACATGCTGGCGCATTACGGCGTGGCGCTCGACGACGTGCGCGACGCCATCGTCGACGCGGCACCCCTGCTGCCGCAAGGCCAGATCGACACCGGCGCACAGCGCTGGGCGATCGGCGGCGCGGCCCAGCCGCGCACGGTGCCCGAGTTCGAGTCGCTGGTGATCCGCCATCAGGACGGCGCGGTCACGCGGCTGTCGCAGGTCGCGCGGGTGAGCGACTCGATCGAAAACCGCTACAGCAGCGGCTTTCACAACGAGAACCCGGCGGTCGTGATGACGATCAGCCGGCAGATCGGCGCCAACATGCTGGAGACCATCGACGCGATCAATGCGCTGCTGCCGACCCTGCACGCGCTGGTGCCCGCCGATGTGTCGCTGACCGTGGTGCTCGACCGCTCGCCCGGTATCCGCGCCACGCTGCACGAGGCGCATCTCACGCTGGGCCTCGCCACGCTGCTGGTGGTGGCCGTGGTCTGGGCGTTCCTGCGCGATGTGCGCGCCGCCGCGATTCCCAGCGTGGCGATTCCCGTCAGCCTGATCGCCACGTTCGCGGTCATGCATCTGCTGGGTTTCTCGCTCAACAACCTGTCGCTGATGGCCCTGATCGTGGCGACCGGGCTGGTGGTCGACAACGCCATCGTGGTGCTCGAGAACATCAAGCGCCACCTCGATAGCGGGCTGACGCCACGGCGTGCCGCGTTGCGCGGCGTGCGCGAGGTGGGGTTCACCCTGGCCGCCATGACGCTCGCGCTGACCGTCGTCTTTGCCTCGATCCTGTTCATGGGCGGCCTGGTCGAGCGGCTGTTCCGCGAGTTTTCCATCACCCTGGTCGCGGCCATCGTGATCTCGCTGGTGGTCTCGGTCGCGATCATTCCGGGCCTGTGCGCGCGCTGGTTGCGGCCCACGCCGAAGCCGGTCGGAGCGCCGGGCGCCGCTGCGCCGGGCGCCGCCGCGCCGGGCGCCGCCTCGCCGGGCGCCGCCGCGCCTGCCCCCGCCGCCCGCGGCTTCAACGCCTGGCTGGTGCGCAGCTACGACCGCAGCCTGGCGCGCGTGCTCGCGCATCCCTTCCTGGTGCTGGCCGCGCTGGCGCTGGCGATCGCGCTCAACGTGTTTCTCTATGTGCAGGCGCCCAAGGGCTTTCTGCCCAAGCAGGACACCGGGCAGTTGCGGGGATTCGTGCGCGGCGACGACGGCTTCTCGTTCCAGGTCATGCAGCCCAAGATCGAGACCTACCGCCAGATGGTCATGCAGCACCCCGACATCCAGGACGTCATCGGGTATAGCGGCGGCGTGATGGGCATCAGCAACTCGCTGTTTCTGATCCGGCTGAAGCCCGCAGCGCAGCGCACCGAAAGCGCGCCCGCCATCATCGACTGGATGCGGCAGAACGCGCCGCCGGTGGCGGGTGGCATGTTCTTCATCGAGGCCGACCAGGACCTGCGCATGCCGGGCGGCTTCGACACCTCGGGCGACCACGAGCTGGCGATCCTTGCCAACGATGTGGATTCGCTGCAGGTCTGGGCCAAGCGCATCGGCGACGCCATGCAGGACATGCCCGAGCTCGCCAGCGTGGATACGGTCGGCGAAGCCGGCACGCTTCAGGTGCAGGTGGAGATCGATCGCGAGGCCGCGCGCCGGCTCGGCGTCGACATGGACACGATCGCCAATGTGCTGAGCAACTCCTTTTCGCAGCGTCAGGTGGCCACGCTTTACGATCCGATGAACCAGTATCGCGTGGTGCTGGAGCTCGACCCGCGCTACACGCAGGATGCCGCGGTGCTCGACCGCGTACAGGTGCTGGCCGAGGATGGCAGCCGGGTGCCGCTGGCGGCCTTCACCACCTACCACTACCGGATGGTGAAGGACTGCATTTTCCACGACGGCCTCTTTCCGGCCACCGGCATCGGCTTTTCGCTGGCGCCGGGCGTGTCGCTGGAGCAAGGCCTGGCGGCGATCGACCGCGGCGTGGCGCAGCTGATGGTGCCGTCCGATGTCCAGACCCGCCTGGGCGGCGGCGCTCGCACCTTCCAGAAATCGCTGCAGGACCAGCCCTGGCTGATCGCCGCGGTCCTGCTCGCGATCTACCTGGTGCTGGGCATGCTGTACGAAAGCCCGCTGCACCCGCTCACGATCCTGTCCACCCTGCCCTCGGCCAGCCTGGGCGCGCTGATCGCGCTGCGCCTGGCGGGGCTGGAGTTCACGTTGATCGCGCTACTGGGCCTGTTTCTGCTGGTGGGGGTGATCATGAAGAACGCGATCCTCATGATCGACGTGGCGATCCAGCTCGAACGCCGCACCGGCCTGCCGCCGATGGCCGCCATCCATCAGGCCGCGCTGCAGCGCCTGCGCCCGATCGTCATGACCAATCTGGCCGGGCTGGTAGGCGCGCTGCCGCTGGTCATGGGCCTGGGCGAAGGCTCCGAGATGCGCCGTCCGCTGGGCGTGGTCATCGTGGGCGGCCTGCTGGTCGGCCAGGTCATTACGCTCTACAGCACGCCGGTGGTGTATCTGGCGCTGGACCGCCTGCGGCTGCGCTGGCGCGCCCGCCGCAGCCGACACCCCGTGCCGCGCTGAACGAGCCTCGCTATCAGGCTCCGGCCGCGCCGCGCGCGCGCAACCGCTCGACCGCCATGTCCACGAACGCCCTCACCTTGGCGGGCGCCTGCCGGCCTTCGGTGTAGAGCACGTGGATCGGCAGGGCCGGCTCTTCATGCTCGGCCAGCACGATCTCGAGCTTGCCCTCGGCCAGGGCCGGTTCGATCTGGTAGTGCAGCACCCGCGTGAGCGCGAGCCCGGCGATCGCCGTGGCGATGGCCGCGTCATTGGTGTTGGATTGCAGCCAGCTCTGGATCGTGACGCGCTGCTCGTTGGCGAAGCGCCACTCCGGCGACACCCAGGCGCCGGTCGAACTCGTCACGCGATGCTGCCGCAGATCGGCCGGCGTGAGCGGCACGCCATGCTCGCGAAAATACGCCGGCGATCCGCACACCACGCGCCGCACCGTGCCCACCGGCATGGCCGAGAAGCCCGAGTCCTGCAGCCGGCCGATGCGGATCGCCACGTCGATGCCCTCTTCGATCAGATTCACCGGACGGTCCACGAACAGCACGCGCCCGTTCACGGTCGGGTGCATCTTGAGGAAATCGTGCAGCAGCGGCAGCACATACATGTGGCCGAACATCACCGGCGCGGTGAGCGACAGCGTGCCCGACGGCGCGGCATAAGACCCCGCGGCCGCCGCCTCGGCCTCGTCGATGTCGGCCAGGATGCGCTTGCAGTCGTCGACATAGCGCCGGCCCGGCTCGGTCAGCTTGACCGACCGCGTGGTGCGCACGAACAGCCGCGCACCGATCAGGTCTTCGAGCGCGGCGATCGCGCGCGTCACGGCCGGCGCACTCATATGCAACTGCCGCGCGGCCGCCGCGAAGCTTTCCGTTTCCGCCACCTTGACGAAGATCCGCATTGCCTGCCAGCGATCCACCGTGCGCCTCCCGCGTTCCGAATGAGGCTCCATGATACGGGCAAGGTCGGCGGCCGGCATCACGCCCCCGCTCACAGCGCGAGGTGCACACGTTGCGTGCCGCCCTCCTGGCGCGCCGGCACCGCACAGCAGATCAGCACTTCGCGGTCGGCAACCGGGGCGGTGGGCTCCTTGATGTAGGTCACCTCGCCTTCGATCAGCCGGGTGCGGCAGGTGCCGCAACTGCCGGAGCGGCAGCTGAACTCCGGCGCCAGCCCCCGCGCCTCCGCCAGTTCCAGCAAGGTGCCCGAGTCGGGCGTCCAGCGCGCCTCTTTCAAGGACTCGAGAAAGGCCACCGGCACCGGCTCGGTGGCCGGTGCCGCGCGCACCGGCGCGGCCTGCGCGCCGGCGTCGAGGCGGCGCACCAGCCCCGACGGGCCGAACGCTTCCGCGTGGATGCGTCCGTCGGCGATGCCGAACCCGCGCAGTCCGTCGTAGAGCGACTGCGTGAAGCCGGCCGGTCCGCACAGATAAAAGTCGTAGTCGTTGAAGGCCAGGAATCGCGTCAGCAAGCCGGTGTCGACACGGCCCGCGGCGTCGTAGTCGCGGCCCGCCTCGGCGCCGCTCGTGTCGCTCAACACGCGCACCAGTTTGACCGCGCCCTTCGCCGCCGCGACGAGCTCGCTCACCTCGGCATCGAAGGGGCGCTCCGCGAGCGAGCGCGCCGCCTGGATCAGCACGGTCGGACGCACGCGCTGCTTGCGCAGCCCTTCGTAGACGATATGCCGCAGCATGGCCAGCATCGGCGTGATGCCGACGCCACCGGCCAGCAATACCAGCGGCCGAGGCTCCCGCGCGTCGACGGTAAAGGCGCCGGCGGGCGCCCGCGCTTCGATCACGTCGCCCACGCGCACATGGTCGTGCAGGTGCCGCGACACCACGCCTTCGCGTTTTACGCTGATTCGATACGCGCCGTCCGAGGGCGCCAGCGACAAGGTGTAGGTGCGGATGAGCGGCGCCGTGGCATCGGCCGGCGTTACCCGGATCGGCAGATGCTGACCCGCTTCGTGCGGCAGCAGCGCGAGCCCATCCGCCGGCGCCAGGTAGAACGAGCGGATCGAGGCGCTTTCGTCCACGATGCGCGTGACCGTGAGCGCACGCCAGCGCGTGGCCAGCTCGCTCGCCTGCAGCCGGCTCGCCGCCTGCGACCAGTCGCCGGTCATCAGGACGTTGGGCGACCAGCCCTCCGCCTGAAACGTCCAGCGCAGCGCGAGCGCGGCCCTGCGGCGCACGATGCGGCGCGGCCGGAAGGTCCACAGCCGCTCCGCGCCCTGGAACGCGGCGATCTCGGGTGACTCGAGAATCACCTCCGCGTCGCCCGTCATCTGGAGCACGTCGCCGCGCTCGTAGTCCACGAACAGCAGGCCGGCCTTGCCGTTGAGAATGAAGTTGCCCAGCGTCGAGAAAAACAGATTACCGTCGAAGTCCGGTATGGTCAGCGTGCCGTCCGCATCGACGCGCACGAAGCCGGCCTTGCCGCCGCGATGCGACACGTCGACCTGACGGCCGCCCTCGCGGTCCGCATACGAGGCCACATGAAACGCGTCCGCGCCGGCGATCATCGCGCGCGCCGCGTCATCCAGCGCGGGCAGGTCTTCCCGCGGCGCGACATGCGCCTCGGCCGGGTCGCGCGCGAAACTGAAATCACGCAGCTGGATGTAGCGCGGGCAGTTGCCGAAGCTCTGGTCCACCGTCACGCGCAGCCCCGACGCCGCGTGCGTCACGACGCCATTCATGCGGTTGCGCCGCCGGGTGTGCATCTCGATGCCCAGCAAGCCGACCGGGGCGCCGTCGCGCAGCCCCGCGCCCGCCGGATCGTTGGCGTCGGCGCGGGCGCCGATGTCCAGGACCGTGGGGCTCGGCGAGCGCATGAAGCCGGGCTGACCCGCCAGGACGGTGGCCCAGGCGTCGTGCTGGTCGTCCACGCTGCCCAGCACGATGAACGGCAGCTGTTCGTAGAACGCACGATGCTGGTCGGGCATGTGGTCGCGCACCACGCGCTGGCCCACGGCCCGCATGCGGTCCACCACGCCAACCTGTTCCTGGATGAAGAGCTCGCCCGCATGCCACGTGGGCTGCGGCGCCGGATTCTGGGCCATTTCGGTGTCCTCGACAGTCGTGAGCCGCGGCATGTGCCCGCGCGGCACGGGCGCGGCACAGGGGCTCAGGCGTTCAGGCCGGCCGCGGTCTCGGGAATGCCCACGAAGCCGGGCAGCGCCTCGATCCGGCGCAGCAGCGCATTCACCTTGGGATAGCCCGAGATGTCGACATTGCCTTCGGGTGCGCGCGCCACGTAGCTGTAGATGGCGACATCGGCGATGGTGGGCGCGTTGCCCCCCAGCCATTCGCGCCCGGCCAGGTGGCTTTCGAGGCGGCCGAGAATGAGGTGCGCGCGGGCGATCACTTCTTCGGGATTGAACTTGGCGCCGAATACGGTCACGAGGCGCGCGGCGGCGGGGCCATACGCGATTTCGCCCGCGGCGACGGAGAGCCAGCGCTGAACGGCCGCGGCGCCTTGCGCGTCTTCGGGCAGCCAGTCGGTGCGGCCGGCCTTTTTCGCGACATAGACGAGGATGGCGTTCGAGTCGGCGACGACCACGCCGTCGTCTTCCAGCACGGGCACCTGGCCGAAGGGATTGAGTTTCAGGAACTCGGGCGTCTTGTGGCCGCCGGCGGCCATGTCGACCTCGACCAGCTCGTGCGAAACGCCGAGCAGCGAGAGCAGAAGGCGGGCACGATGGGCGTGGCCGGACAGTGCGAAGTGATACAGCTTCATGAGGAATCTCCGGTGGGGGTACAACCGTGTGCTGTACCGTCACGTCAGATTAATTAAGCATCCTCAGAAGCAGAATCCGCCTATTTCACATCTCTTAATTGCGTCCAGAGAAATAATCTCGCCGTGGGTGCGTGTCAGTGGGCGGTGGGAACCTGGAAATACGCGGCGGACACGGCCAGCATGCGCTCGACGGCGCGCGCGGACGCCGCGCGGCTATCGTCCGCGCGGCTGGCATTGACCGGCGTCGCCGGCGGTTGGTAGCGGCCCAGCGCGGCGATGGCGCGGACCGACAAGGCATAAGACGTATCGAACATGATGGCCCTCCCGGGCGGTTAAGCGTGCAATGTCTGGAATGCAGAATACGCGCGCCGACCCCATACACGAACGATCGATCCGAAATAACGCCATAACCGATGCCGCCGCCCTCACCAGCGTGGGCGCCACGCCGCGCCCGCCCCGCACAGGAACAGGGCCGCCAACAGCCATGGCCAGACCGTGGGTCGGGGCGGCGTGGGAGCGGCGGGACGTGGCTCGAGCGCGTAGCCCGCCACCGGCGTCAGCGTCCGCGCCTCGGGCGCGACTTGCGCCGCTGCGGCGCCGGCTGCCGGTGCCGCGTCTGGCGCCGCCTGCGCCATAGCCTGCGGCACGGGCGGCGCCGACGCGCCATCGACCCCGGGCTCGGCGGCCGATGGCGCGGGCGCCGTCCCGGCCACCGGCTGTCCGGCGCATCCGGGCAGGACGCAGTCGGCCCCGTGCCGGGCCCGGCTGTCGGCCAATGCAGTCTCGAGTTGCAGCCGTTCGGCCGCGGCGGCCTGCCATGCGCCCCGATCCATCGCGTCGATCAGGCTCTCGATCAGATGCTGGCGCGCATGGGGATTGTGCTGCTCGAAATAGTCGTCCATACCCAGGCCCAGCCTGTCGTCCACATACACCGCTTTCACCTCGGCCCAATCGGCATCGCTCACGAGCTCGGGCGTCGACACGTCCCAAAGCAGCAGATGTGCGGGCAGGTCGGCCATGTAGCGTGCGCCGTTATAGCCACTCTGCTGCATCGCGCGTATCCAGGCCGGATTGAAATAGCGGGACTGCAGCTCACGGCCAAAGGTGCGCGCAAGCGGCTCGAGACGGGCAGCGCCCGCGCGCGTGTCTTTCAGATCGGCCACGTACTGGCTCACCTCGACGCCTGTGTGGGTGCGCACCGCCATGCCGATACCGCCCAGATACGCCGCCGGCATGCTGGTGTCGAGCAGGCCGTAAGCGTTGGAGCTGCGGCTGAAGACGGCGGCCTGCACGCCCTCCATCTGCGCGACGAAGCCCTTCGCGTCGGCGGTGCCGGCGTCGTTCTCGCCATACGCATGTCCCAGCCTGTCTGTGTAGAGCTGCGTCAGCCGGGCTTCGTCCCACCCGGCCTTGATGGCGAACTGCGTCGACGGGGAATAGGCGCCAGGGGCGGTCGCATAGATCCGGCGGTCGGCGCGCGCACGGGCCTCGTCGCGCGCCACACCCGCATTCATGAGCCGCGCCATGACGTCGAGGCTGCTGGCGCGCACGGCGTTGTCCGCCTCATCGGCCGCGGCGGCGAGGCGCACCGCCTTGGACAGCATGGCGATCTTGTCGCCGAAGTGGTCGCGATACGTGCCCGACGTGGTCACCAGCACATCCACACGCGGGCGTCCCAGCGCCGCACGGCTATCCAGCACGACGTCGACCACTTCGCCACGCGGATTCCACACCGGACGCGCCCCCAGCAGGCGCAGGATCTGCGCTTCGATGGCACCGTGGTTCTGCGCGGTCTCCACCGACCAGAGCACGAAGGCCACCTTGCGAGGCGTTGCACCATCGTGGCCGCGCCGGTAGTCCGACACCAGCTCGTCGGCCAGCCGCGCGCCTGTGTCCCACGCCTCGCGCGTGGGCAAGGTGCGGGTGGCGAACGTGTATGGGTTGCGGCCAGCTGGCAAGGCATCCGGGTTGCGTACCGCATCGGCCATCGGGCCCGGCTCGACGTACCCACCCGAGAGCGCTGCCAGCAGCGCGTCCGTCTCCCGCCCCGCCGCCGCGATGCGCGCGGCGAAGTCATGGGTCCGCGCGGCGGCGTCGGGGGGCATGTCCGTCGACGCGCCGGACAGCGCCGCGCGCACCGTGGGCAGACTCGGGGGGTGGTCGAACTCGCCGGCCAGCATGGCATGCACCATGCGGGCCGTCGTGTCGGCGTCGGGGGCCTGACCCAGCACGTGGCCGCCCAGTGGAATCACCGCCGTCGCCACCTCCTCGAGGTAACGCCGCAATGCCGCGTCCACGTCATGCCACGGCGCCTGCGCCGGGTCGAGCCCCAACGCACGGGCGTGCGGCGTGGCCAGGGTCCGCACGGCCTGCCGCTCCGTCTCGAGCTCGCTGCTCCCCGCCGCCTCCAGGCGGTCACGCAGCGCCACCAGGTCCGGTGGCAGCTCGCCCTGCGCCATGGCCGGCATGAAGCCGGTCGTCGTGGCGCTGGCACGGCGCTTGTTACCCACGCCCCCATTGGACTGCAGCGGTGTGGGCTGGATGTGCGGCAACGTACCCATCAGCCGTCCGACCGCGTCATCGCGCCAGGGCCCCTGCTGCTTGCCGGGCATGAGCGATAGTTGCGTGAACAACGGTACGTAGGCATCGGCATGCTCGCCATGCGCCATCCACAGATAGAACGCGATGTACTGATGGTGCGGGGGCAGCGCACCGGTGGACGCCAGCGCGCCGGCGTCCTGCAGATAGCCCCACACGGGATGGGGCGCCAGCACCACCTTGCCGAAGCGCAGCACCGGGATCACGATCTCGTGCTCTCCGGCTGGGTTTTGATGCACCATCAAGCGTCCGGGAGGCGGCCCCCAGCGCGCCTCGGTGGCGCGGCGCAGCGTCTCGGGCAAGTCCTGGTACCAGGCCAGGTACTGCGGCAGCGGCACGGTCACCGCGCTGCCCGCCGCGATGCGGCGCGCAAGTTCGGCCTGAGCGCGCGGGGACTGCTCATCGCGGGCGTCGCGTGCGCTGCCTGCGCTCACGTTGCCGCCATCGCGCGCCATCCGCTCGGCCAGCGCTTTCGCGTCGGGCAAGGGGTCCGGGCCGAGATCGTAGCCCTCACGCCGCAGTCTCGGCAGCAGCGCCGCCAGGCTGGCCTGGGCGTCGAGGTAGCTGTCGGGATCGCTGCCCACGTCCGCCTGGTCGGCGGCCTCGCTGTGATAGGCGATGACGAGCCGCTTCTCGGCATTGGGCAAACGGTGCAACCGGGTCCAGGCCAGCGCGCGGGCGACGCGCCATTGCACTTGTTCGACGATCGGTTCGTGCGCCACCGCGCCGCCGGCCTGTATGTGCCGCGCGCCCACCATCAGGGGTTCGATCATCCCGTTGGCCTCGCTCAGCGCGAGCTGACCGCTGCGATCGGGCGCGAAACCGCCCGCATCGGCGCGCCATTGCGCTGCGTTCCGGGTGTAGTCCGTGGTGCACCCCAGCACGGCCACACCCAGCGCGCGGGCGTCGGCGACGCCGGCGCGATGGTCGGTGTAATCGATCTGGCTCGCGCACAGGATCAAGACATCCACCCTCGCCTTGCCGTCGGCCCCGCGCAGATGCCGCAACGTGTCGTGGCTATCGCTGCGCCACAGGGGCACGGGCAAGCCGCCCTGCCGCTCGGTCTCGCTGATCAGGGCATCGATCACGGCGGCATTCTGCGTGAGCACGAGGCTGCGGTAGAACACGATCCCGACCCGCGGACGCGTGGCCGCATCCGGAAAACGTTGCCCCGCCCACGCGAGATAGCGCTCCACGGTGTCGAAGCCTTGCGGATGATCGGGGTGGTAGAAGGCGCGGTCGGCGTAGTGAACCGGCGCCTGCACCGGCCGCGTCAGGCCCAGCAGACGCGCACCGAGGTAATCGAAAAGCCGGGCGTAGTTGTCGACGGTGCCGTTACGCCAGTAGTCCATCGCCTGGGGCACGGCCGTCTCGGGCACGTTGCCCCGAGCCCATTGCGCGCCGTTGAGCACCAGCACGCGGGTATGGCGCGCGGCCGCCTCGATGCGGCCGCGATACTGCGCGAGCCGCGGACCCACACCCTCGATGAGCACCAGATCGTAAGCCGTCAGATCGACATCGTCGATCCCGGGCAAGAGTCCACCGCCGAGCCCGAACAGATCGATGTCGAACGCGCCAGCCTGACGCGCCACGGCGGCCCGCATGGCGGTGGGCTGCTGGGCCAGCTCGATGGAAATGACAGCAACGCGCGGACGGCTGGCCACGACAGGCGCGGCCGAGGCCTGCGGCGCTGCGGCAGCCGGTGCTGCGGTGGTCGCGACGGCGTCGCCTGTCGCAGGCCCGGCTGCCGCCACGCCCGCTGCCGCGGCATCCCTGGCCTGCGTCGCCGCGGGCGACCCGGCCCAGGCCGCGCCCAGCCACCACGCCGCCAGCGCCAGCACAATCGCCGCCCGCCGCCGGCGTCGCGGCGCCAGCCCCTGTGTCAACGGCGCCCGCGCCGACGTCTCCCGCTCCCTCTGCATGCTCATTACCGCGCCTTGCCTTCCTGTTCCGGGACGTACACCACCTGGCCATCGGGCAGGCGATAGGCTGTACCCAGCCGCTCGCCCTCGCCCGACAGCTGACGATCGCTGACCCGCTCGACCTTCACCTGCTGCTGTTCCTTGCTCACGATCTCGAGCTCGCCGCTCGCCGAGCGCCGCATCAGCGTCCACGACGCCTCCTCGCTCAGCAGATCGGTTGACCCCAGCACCGAAAAGAGCGCCAGCGCCATCGCCACGATGAAGGCCAGGCTGGCGTCGAAGAGATTGGCGACACCGGCCAGCGGATCGTCGTGGTGCACACCCTCCAGCCGGGAGCGCGCGTAGCGCAGCCGCCGCCTCACGCCTTGCCTCCCGCCACCGGGCCGCCCGACTCGAGCGCACGCAGCGCGCGCTCGGCATGCAGGCGCAACGCATCGAGATCGGCCCGCTGCCACCCCTCGCGCACCATCGCCATCACGTGGGCCACCACCCCGATCGCGATGCCGACGATGGTGGCCGAGAATGCCACGACCATCTGGTCGGCCAGGCCCGGCAGATCGCCGCGCGCCAGGCCATTGAGCGCTGCCGCCATCGGAATCAGCGTGCCCATCAGCCCGAGCGACGGTCCCGCCCGCACCGCGAATCGCACGGCGTTCAGGCTGCGCAGCCCCGCGTGCTCGGCCTGCGCCAGCACCTGCTCGATGCGCAGGTCCGCATCGGCGTGCGGGCTGCTCGCAGCCGCGTCGATGCGCCCGGCGTAGCGCAGCAGGGCCGGACGCTGTCCGCGCCAGCGCCCCCAGGCGCTGCGTGCGAACATCCCCAATGCCACCAGCGCCCAGACGACCAGCGCCACGAGCAGGCCCAGGACCGGCAGAAACAAAAGCTGGGCGATCTGTTCCAGAATAAGTTTGGCGTCGATCATCACAGGGCTCGTGTGTAGCGCAGGTAGTAGGCGCGACCGGCCATGATGTAGTCGGCCTTCTCGTAATAGTCGCGATCGAACACGTTGGACACATCGAAGCGCAGCGTGTCCTTGGGCGTCACCTTCCAGCGCGCGCTCAGGTCGACCACCGTGAACGGCTCGTTCTCGAACAGGCCGCCGCGCCCGCCCGTGTAAACGCTGCGCTGACTGTTGTCGGTGTCGTAGCGGGTGTCGACGTGCCGCGCCGTCAAGGTGGCCGACAGCGCGTGGCCGTCACTGACCGTGAGCGACAGATTGCCCTTCCACTTCGCCACGTTGCGGATCGGCGTGGCGCCCGCCGCGTCGAAGTCTTCGGCTTGCAGCAGGCGTGTCAGGCTGCCCGACAATCCAATACGGCCGGACGGCAGGCCGAACCAGTGCCCGGCGTCATAGGCGAGCCGCGCCTCGATCCCGCGCATGCGCGACTTATTGGCGTTTTCGTAGCTGCTGACGCGCTCGGTGGCCGTATTGC
Organism: Bordetella genomosp. 5; assembly: GCF_002261475.1. Taxonomy (GTDB): domain Bacteria; phylum Pseudomonadota; class Gammaproteobacteria; order Burkholderiales; family Burkholderiaceae_B; genus Bordetella. The sequence continues at coordinate 245,618 of NZ_NEVN01000005.1, read as the reverse complement.
TCACGATCACCGAACGAATCCGGTCGCGGATGCGGGAGTCGAAGTACGTCAGGTCGGCGTCGACGCGCGCATCGGCATAGCCCACGCCCAGATCCCAGCTTCGATTGCGCTCCGGCTTGAGGCCCGGATTGCCGGTGGTGATGCGGCGCTGCGACCCGGCATACTCCACGTTCTCCCCTGCCAGCTCGCTGCCCTGCGGCGGCGCGAACGCCGTGCCGGCCGAGCCATGCAGGCGCCAATGCTCGGTCAGCTTGTAGACCACGCCGCCGCGCGGGTTGAAGCTCGTAAAGTCCGAGCCGCCGGGCGTATACGAGGACTTGTAGGGCGTATCGAGGGTGCTGGAGCGAATCCAGTCGTATCGACTGCCCAGCGTCACGATCAGCCTGTCCTCGAGCCAGCGGCTGCCCCATTCGGCGAAGATGCCATTGCTGTCGCGCCGCTCGTTGGGACTGAACGGTGCGAGGCGCGCGCCTTGCGCGCTGTACGAAAACCGGTCGGCCTCGACCCGCTGCCAGTCGGCGCCGTAGGTCAGGGTCATGGTGTCGTTGAAGGCCCACACGTCCTGGAGCTGGAAGCCCAGGTAGCGCGATTCCGTACGGCTGGACCGGTAGCGATCCGCCGTGGCGGGCACCGTGATGTAGTTGTAGTTCTCTCGCGACGCATAGGCGACGGCGGTGATCAGGTGATCCTGCGGCGTGAGCGTGAAGCGCAGGTCGCCGCCCACCCGGTCCGTCTCGTTGGCAGAGGCGTTGGGCGGATCGAAGCTGAGCGGTCCCGGTGCGTTGTTGCGCAGGTCCGCCCAGTCCAGCGTCGCGTCGACGCGCACGACCTCGGTCAGGTCCGAGCCGACGCGCAGCTTGCCCGAGGTGCGGCGGAAGTCGCTATTGGGCCGCCTGTCGCCCGCGCCCGTCTTGAAATCGCCGTTCTGGTTCACATAGCCCAGTGCCAGATCGAAGTCGCTGCGCTCGCCCAGTGATCCGCCCAGCGCGACATCGGTCATGCGGGTGTCGAACGAACCGTAGCCCACGCCGATGGATCCGCCGATGGGGCCCGTGGAGCGCTTGGTGATGATGTTCACCACACCGCCCATGGCCGATGCACCATAGAGCGAAGACGCGGGCCCTTTCAGCACTTCGACGCGCTCGATGCTCTCCGGCGACAGCGTGGTGAAGCTGGTCGAGCCCGACGGACGTCCATCGATGAGCACAAGCGTGCGCGGGTTGATCGTGAATTCGAAGTTCGGCCGCATGCCGCGCAGGCCGATGCCGGCCAGGCCGTTCGGGTACTGGATCACATCGACGCTGGCGTTCTTCTTCAGCTGATCGATGAAACTGGTGGCCACGGTCTCCTGGAGCACCTTGCCGTCCGCGACTTCCATGGACGAGGGCACCTCATCGAGCCGCTGCGCATTGCGCGTGGCCGTCACGACCACCGGATTCAGCTCGACGGTGGCCGACTGTGCATCGGCGCCTGCTCCGCTGCCCACCCCGACGGGCTGCGCCTGCGCGCCGAGCGCGACGCAAAGCGCCGTGCTCATCGCTCCCACCGTGCCGCACGCACGTAGCCCCCGCGAGACGCGTTCGCCGCGCCTTTCCGCCCCCGCGCCAGACATGCCTGCGGCGTCACGCCGCCCGGTCGCCTCGCGGTGCGTGTTTCGATCCTGCTCTTTCATGTTGCTGCTCTCTTGCCCCTGTTGTAGTTGTGTGATGATATAACATATCGTTTTGCAAGAGCAGACATGCCGGGAATAGGAATGGCTATGCATGCCCTACACTGGACTCCGATCCCGCCTTGTCAAAAGGAGTCCCTGGATGCCAACCCGCCGCCACGTCCTTGCCGGGCTGACCGCCCTGAGCGCCGGTCTCGTACTCCCCGGCCTGCCCTTGCGCGCCGCCCTGGCCGCGCGACCGGCCGGCCAGCCGCTGCAGCGGCGCACCATCCCGTCGAGCGGCCAGCAGGTGCCGGTGATCGGCATGGGCACGGCGGACAGTTTCGATGTGGGCAACGACGCCAAAGACCGCGATCCGCTGCGCGAGGTGCTGCGCCGCTTCTTCGCCGCCGGCGCCACCCTGATCGACACCGCGCCGAGCTACGGCCAGGCGGAGGCCGTGCTGGGTGACCTGCTCGCCGAGCTGGGTTTGCGCAAGCAGGCCTTTCTCGCGACCAAGATCGGCACCTCCGGCCGCGACGCCGGCCTGCAGCAGTTTCAACGTTCGCTGTCGCTGCTCAAGACGGATCAGGTCGAGCTATTGCAGGTGCACAACCTGCGCGACTGGAAGACGCAGACGGCGCTGCTCAAAGAGCTCAAGGCGCAAGGCAAGACCCGCTATACCGGCGTGACGCACTACCTCGAGAGTGGCCACGAGGAGTTGGCCGAGGTGGTGCGGCAGGTCAGGCCTGATTTCCTGCAGGTGAATTACGCCGTCAACGCGCGCGGCGCCGAGAAGACGCTGTTTCCGCTGGCCCAGGAGCTGGGCGTGGCGGTGCTGGTGAACCGGTCCTTCGACGACGGCCGTCTGTTCGGACGCGTCAAGGACAAGGCCCTGCCGCCCTGGGCGGCGCAGGCCGACATCACGTCCTGGGCACAGGCGTTCCTGCGCTTCTCGCTCAGCCATCCCGCGGTCACGGCCGTCATCCCCGCCACCAGCCGTCCGGATCGCCAGTCGGACAATCTGCGCGCCGGTTACGGCGAGCCGCTCACGGCGCAGCAACGTCAATCGTTGATCGACCTGATCGGCTGAGGCAGCACGATGCCGCCGCCCCCCGCGCCCGCATCGCTGCCGCAGCGCCTGCGCCGCCTGTTCAATCTGCGGCCCGGCGAAGCAGGCGTGGTCGCGGGCGGGCTCGCGATGTTCTATCTGCTGTTCACCGGCTACTTCATGCTGCGGCCCGTGCGCGAGGTCATGGGGATCGCGGGCGGCGTGAACAATCTGCAGTGGCTGTTCACCGCCACCTTCGTGGCCACGTTGCTGGTCCTCCCGCTGTTCGGATGGCTCGCCTCGCGCATCGGGCGCCAGCGCATCGTGCCGTGGGTGTACGGCTTTTTCGTGCTAAACCTGCTGGGCTTCGCGGTGGCGCTCTCCGCCGATCCGGAGGACCTGTGGACCGGGCGCGTCTTCTATGTCTGGCTGTCGGTCTTCAATCTGCTCAGCATCTCGCTCGCATGGAGCGTGCTCGCCGACGTCTTCACCAGCCGTCAGGCCAAACGCCTATTCGCGCTGATGGCCGGCGGCGCGAGCCTCGGCGGCCTGACCGGGCCGCTGCTGGGCACGCTGCTGGTCGCCCCGCTCGGGCACGCCGGCCTGCTCGTGTTGTCGGCGCTGATGCTGGCGGGCAGCATGCTGGCGGCAATGGGCCTGTTGCGCTGGCGGGCGCGCCATCCGCTCGCGCCCGGCGATGCCGCGCAACGCGCCAAGCCGCTGGGCGGCAATCCGCTGGCGGGCGCGACCGCGGTATTCCGCTCGCCGTACCTGATGGGCATCGCGCTGTTCGTGATCCTGCTCGCCAGCGCCAATACCTTTCTGTATTTCGAGCAGGCCCGCATCGTGGCCGAGCACTTCCCGGATCGCACGCGCCAGACGCAGATCTTCGGCATGCTCGATACGCTGGTCCAGGCGCTCGCCATCCTGACGCAGGTGTTCCTGACCGGTCGCATTGCCCAGAAGATGGGCGTGGGCATCCTGCTGGGCGCCGTGCCCGTGGTGGTGGCGCTCGGCTTCCTGGCGCTGGCGTTCTCGCCGGTGTTCGCGGTGTTCGCCGTGGTGATGGTGGTGCGCCGCGCGGGCGAATACGCGCTGGTGCGGCCCGGACGGGAGATGCTGTTCACCGTGATCTCGCCCGAGCAGAAGTACAAGGCCAAGAACTTCATCGATACGGCGGTGTACCGGGGTGGCGACGCAGTCAGCGGCTGGGTCAAGCGCGGGCTGGACCTGCTCGGCGATCACCCTTCGCTCGCCATGTTCATCGGCGCCGCGCTGGCCTTGGGCTGGGCCGCCACCGGGCTCGCGCTGGGCCGCGCGCAGCGGCGCCGCGAGGCCGCCGACGCAGCGGCCGACGAAGTGGCCGACGCCGCCGCCCCGCTGGACAAGGACGCGCCGATCCGCGGCGCCTCGCGCTAGACTCTTTGCATCGACACCCCGCACACGCGCCGGGTCACGACCCCGCCACGGGACGCCCGCGCACCAGGAGACACCTCATGAGTTGGTCAGCCCAGAAATACTCCGCCTTCGAAGCCGAGCGCACCCGGCCGGTGCGCGACCTCGTCGCGGCGATTCCCACGCCCGAGGCGCAGGTTCGCCGCGCCGTCGATCTCGGCTGCGGCCCCGGCAATTCCACCGAGGTGCTGGCCGAGCGCTATCCGCAGGCCGAGGTCACCGGCATGGATAGCTCGCAGGACATGATCGACGCCGCGCGCAAGCGGCTGCCCGGCACGGCCTTCGCGCTGGCCGACATCGAAACCTGGCAGGCCGATGCCCCCTACGACGTGATTCTGGCCAACGCCTCGCTGCAGTGGGTACCGGACCACGCCACGCTCTACCCTCGCCTGCTGCAATCGCTCACGCCCGGCGGCGCGCTGGCCGTGCAGACGCCCGACAACCTCGACGAGCCCGCGCACCGCGTGGCGCGCGAGCTGGCGGCCAGCGGCCGCTGGGCCGACCGGGTCGGCCAGGCGACGCATCCGGATCGTCATGCCGGCGAGTGGTACTACGAACTGCTTTATCGCCAGTGCGCGCGGGTGGATGTCTGGCGCACGACCTACACGCATGCGCTCGCGGGCGGCACGCAGGCCGTGGTCGACTGGTTCACGGCCTCCGCGCTGCGCCCCTTCCTCGCGCCGCTCGACGACGCGGGCCGCAGCGCGTTTCTCCAGGACTATCACGACGCCATCGACGGCGCGTACACCACGCTGAGCGACGGCACCGTGCTGCTGCCCTTCCCACGTCTGTTCGTGGTGGCCACGCGCTGACCGCGGCACGGCGGCCGCCTCCCACACGGAGCCGGGCGCCGCGGCCATCTCCGGTAGCAATCGTCATGTTTTGCCGCATCCGCGCGGGGATAGCGGCCACATTCTTACCTTCACCGATCCCGACGCGTTGCACGCGTGGCTGCCCACCCTGCCGGCGGACATCGAGGCGCACCTCGCGCCGTGGCTTGGCCAATACGCCAGCCTGCAAGACGCGTGGTACGACTACGAGATCCCGCGATGGCGTCTGGAGCAGGCGGGATTGGTGCCTCCGCTGCCGCGCTGAGGCCCACCTCCGCCGAACCCTATTCGCCCAGAAACTCCGAGACCGCCTCCAGGCCTTCGATGTGATCCGCGACCACCTTGGCGATGAACGCCATGGGCACCGACAGCAAGGTGCCCCACACGCCCCAGAGCCAGGTGAACAGCAACAGCAGCATGAAGACCGCCACGGCGTTCATGCGCGCGATGCGGCCGGACATCCAGGTCGTGACCACGATGCCGATCAGCACGGCGATCGCCACCGAGGCGCCCGCGACGGCCAGCGCCGGACCGATCTCGCCGAATTGCAGCAAGGCCGCCACCCCGGTGCCCAGGGCCGTGACCAGCGGACCGAAGTACGGAATGATGTGCAGGGCCCCCGCTGCTACCGCCCAGGTCGCGGCGTTTTCCAGGCCCAGCAGCCGGAACGCGATCCATGACAGCAGCGCCAGCGCCACGTTGGTCACGAGCATCATGAACATGTACATGTGGATCGAGCTGTTGATCTGATCCAGCATGTGCACGCTGATCTTCTTCTCCGACAGCGTCTTGCCGGCCACCTTCACGAATTTACGTTTGAAGGCGTTGCCGGAGAGCAGCAGGAAGAACACCAGGAAGAAGCCCATGGTCGCCTGGCCCACGAACGCCGCCAGCCCCTTGGAGCCCCACAGCAGCACCTGATTGATGGCGGGATCCGCTTTGGCAACGACCACCGGCTTGCCCCCGCCCCCGCCGGTATCCTCGAGCAGGCTCAAGGCCGTTTTGAGGCGTTCGAACACCGAGCCTTCGCCGCTGGCGAAGCTGCCGAAGGTGCGGGAGATCTTGCGCGATATCTCGGGCAGCGCATGCACGATGTCGGCGACCTGGTCGCTGGTGGCGTAGATCACGCCGATCAGCGCCATCGTGATGGCCGTCATGACCAGAACCACCGCGAGCACCCGGGTCATGCGTGCCCGCACGAGCAAAGTCACCGCGGGGTCCAGCGCGTAGGCGATCACGATCGCCATCACGACCGGCACGATGAACTCCTGTGCCGCCTTGAGGCTGAACAGCACCGCGAGCACGGTCAGCGTGGTCAGACAGGCGCCGCGCGCCCAGACGTGCGGCACGGGCGGTTCGGGCTCCGGGATGAGCCCCGCCTCCTGCACCGTTACCTTCTTATCTTCTTCGTCTTCCGGCGTGGACTTCGGGCCGGGCTTTTCGGTATCCAAGGTGGTATGCATGGCTGGCTACGGCTCGACGGCCGCTGACCGGGCTGCCCCGGCAATACGTCCACTGAAATGACCCCTGGCCGCTCCCGCCGCCGCTCGCCGGCCCCGCGGGACAGCCGTTTTCGTCGCGATGTTCATGTCTCCCCTTTGATTGCTGGGGATGCCATGAGCAACCGGCGTGCCCGAGGCACGGACAATGGCGCAACCGTCCCGCCCCGCCCTCACTCGCTCACATACTTCCTCGTCTTTTCGTCGAAGCGGTACGTCTGCGCGTCGGCCGCCCCGAGCGCGCGGGTCTTGCCCGGACCGGCGATGGTCGTGCCAGCCGGTACCACGCGGATCTGCGGCAGGCCGCCGGCGCCGGCCACGAAGCTCAGTGTGCCCGTGCTGCTGGCGCACGGCATGACGGCCCCGCCGTCGCAGGCCGCGGCGTTGTCCTCGCCCGTCTGGACGGAGCCGGTGTAGGCCCAGAGCCATTCGTGCAGCTCGAATTCCTTCTTCAGCGTGAACAGGAAGGTGGCATAACCGTCGAGGGCGACGCCGTTATCAAACGTGCGCGTCGGCACCGCCAGCACCATGCGGTTGTCCTGGGTATGAAACTCCAGCGGCTTGCGCGAGGGGTCGACTTCCGGCGGCTTTTCGCGCCCGCCGAACTGACCGGTCTTGCGCTCCACGGCATAGAACGAATAGGCAGGCGTCTTGCCCGGATGGGTACGCTCGAAGGTGGCCTGGGCGATCTTGACCTGCACATCCGGCGCGGCGACATCCTCGCCCTTGCGCGCTTCGGCGTCTCGCGTGTTCCACACGAAGCCCGTGAAGAAATGCCGGCCCGCCACGTCGAACTCGTGACCGTACCAATAGGTGGAGATGACGCCGTTCTCGAGCTCGACCGAGTCCGCGTCGACGTTCTTTTCGGGAATGTTGTGGATGGCGGTGAAGATCGCGCCCGGCGGCAGCTTCTGAGCCTGCGCGGCGAGCGGCGCGAATCCGGGAGCGAGCGCGGCGGCGGCCAGTGCCCAGCCGGCTAACGATTGGGACCAGCGCGTCGATGCGCGCGTAGCGGCTTTCATGGTGAGTGTCATCGAGTATGCCCGTCGAAGCCTGTCGGCCCGGGCCGTGTACCAGGGTGCCGCGAGAATAGGCCAGCACCACCGGGGCTGACAATACGAAGGGACAGATCAAGCGTGAGGGATTGTTGCGCACCGGGAGCAGTTGTTACGGGCATGCGCGAACGCGCGTGACACGCGGCATTGCTTTAGACCTGTGCAGCCCGGTTCATGCGCGGCGACGCCCGGTTTTGCGTTGCGTTGCGGACGCGTTCGAACGAACATCCGGCGAACCGCGCCGCACGCCCGGCCTGCGGTAAGCTTGCGTCCCCGATAACGCGCCCGCCGCGCGCGCCCTGCGATCTGCGCGAGCGGCCGGCTTCTCTGTTGCTGTCTCCATGTCCGATACGCCCATCCTCGAAGCCATGTGGTCCATCCTGGGACCGGTCGATATCAAGGAGTTCGAAGTCGTCGCCGGCGCGGCCGAGGCCGACCGCTTCGACGCCTACGAAGCCCGCGTCGGCTTCGCGCTGCCCGACGAGCTTCGTGCCTTGTCGCTGTCCAAGCTTGGCGGCGTCTACGTGACCGCGCGCGACGAGCTCTGGCCCGAGGCCAAGCTGTATGACGTCGGCCCGGCCTGGACTTTCTGGCGCGGCGTGATGGTGTTCGGACTCGCGCCGGACGTCCCCGAGTGGCTCGATCTCGAGGTGATGCTCGACCAGGTGCGCGAACAGGACATCCCCGATTTCGCGCCGGTGCTGAAGGTCGAGGGCGATTCCAGTCTGTATGGCTACCGGCCCGACCAGACGCTCGCCGTCTTCGACGGCTACGACCTCGAGCCGGACGAGGCGCCCTCGTTACGCGCGCTGTATCAGCGCGAGATCAACGCCCTGCTCGAGCGCCTTGCCGACATGAAAGCCCTGCAGGAAAAGCGCGCGCGCAAGTAGCGCGGGCGGGATACCGCCACGCGCGGCCGCGGCCTGGCGGCCGATCAGCGCCTGCGCTGCGCTCAGCGCCGCATGCCGCCCGCAGGCTTGCGACGACGCGCGCGTCAGCCGCCGCCGCTGCGCAGCAGCGGATAGGGATCGACGGGCTGCGCGTCCACGTAGACCTGCAGATGCAGGTGCGGCTCATCGTCGCCGGCGTTGAGACCGGTATTGCCGACATAACCGAGCAGGTCGCCGGCCTTGACCACCTGGTTGTTGCGGATGTCGGCGAAGCCGTCCATGCGCGAGTAGTGAATCGACATGCCGCCCGGCCCGCTGAGCATCAGCGCATTGCCGAGCTTCTCGTTGAACATCACGAAACTCAGCACGCCATCGGTCACCGCCCGCACCGGCGCGCCGCGGCCCGCATAGATGTTGACCCCGTGCGCGCTCCGGTCGGCGGGGTTGCCGGAATCCTTTGCCACGATAACGCGCCGCATGCCCACGCCTTCGACCGGCATCGGCAGCGAATCCGGCGTCGCGTCCGCCCGCAGGCTCTGACGCTTGACCGGACCTTCGAGCACGAAAAACGCCTTCTGGCCCATCCATAGCGCGATGGCGATGAACAGCACCGGGCCGGCCAGCCGGCGCAGCCAGGGCAATACGCGCAGCAGTCGGTCACGCGATGAGGTCGTCATTCGATGATCGGCACATGGGCGGCCGCGTGGCGCGGCAGATGTCCGGTCAGGCGCGGATCGACCTGCAGCTCGATGCGCGTGGCATACGGCGTGAACCCGGCCTTCGTGTAGAAACGCAGGGCCGAAGGATGGTCGTAGGTGCAGGTGTGCACCCACATGCGCTCGATGGGCCGCGCCCACGCCAGCGCGATGGCACGCTGCATCAGCGCACGCCCCAGACCCAGGCCGGTGCACGACGGCGTCAGCCCGAGAAACATCAGTTCGCATTCGCCGGCCTGGCGGAAGTCGAGTTCGAGGATGCCGACATCCTCGTCGGCCGCGCGCACGATGTGAATCTGCACATCGGGATGGGCCAGAATGCCTGCCAGCTCCGCATCGCTCATGAAGAGCCGCGAAAACCACAACCAGTCGGCGCCGACCTTGCGGAACAAGGCCCGGTAAGCGTCGATCCCGAGCTGCTCCACCGGCGCGAGGCGATAACCGGCGGGCAACGCCGTGTCGCCCGCGGGCGGCGGCGTACGCATTTCGAGGTCGGTGACGATGCTGGCGATATGGCCGCGCGGGACGTCGGTGTAGCCAAGCGGAATGGAGATCGGGCCTTCTGTCATGATGCGGAAGCGGTGCGGGGACGGCGACGGGTAGCACTATGCCACCATCGCCGCGCCGCGTCTCGCCGCCCTGCCCTCAGTTCGGCTTGAGCCCGATCGCGCTCACCACCTGACCCAGCCGCGCGTAGTCGGTGCGCGCACGCTCGAGCGCCTCGGCCGGCGTGTTGCCCACGATCACCCAGCCCAGCTCCTTGAGCTTGCGCTGCGTGTCCGGCTCCTTCAGGCTGGCCGCCAGCGCGGCCTGCACCTTGTCGACCACGGCGGGCGGCGTGCCCTTGGGCGCGGCCAGACCGAACCAGCCGGCCGGCACCAGCCCTTCGATGCCGAGCTCTCTAGCGGTCGGCACCTGCGGATAGCCCTCGAAACGATAGTCGCTGGTCACGAACAGGGCCGTGGTCTTGCCGGTGGTCACGTACGGAATCTGCGACGCGGCGTTGTCCATCATCGAATCCACGTGACCGCCCAGGATATCGTTGACCGCGGGCGCGGCGCCCTTGTAGCCCACGATGCTCAGGTTCACATCGGCCGCCTTGGCGAACGCCGCCTGCGTCAGGTGTGCCTGCGTGCCCAGCCCCGCGTTCGCCGAGCTCAGGCCGCCGGGCGTCCTGGCGCTGCGCGCCTTGAAGGCGGCGTAGTCCTGCGCGGGGTAGTCCTTGCCCACCACGAAGACAAACGGCACCTCCACCGCGATCGAGACCTGCGCGAGGTCTTCGACCGGGTTGTAGCGCAGCTTGTAGATGTGCGGATTGACCGCGATGGTGCCGCTCGCGCTGAGCAGGAGCGTGTAGCCATCGGGTGCGGCGCGCACGACGTGTTCGGTGGCGATCGACCCGCCCGCGCCCGGCTTGCTGTCCACGATCACGGCTTGTCCCAGACGCTTGGACATCGCGTCCGCGAGCAGGCGGGTCAAGGTGTCCGAGGCCGAACCCGGCGCATACGGATACACGATGGTGATGGCCTTGGACGGATACGCGTCGGCGGCGTGGGCCGGCGCGCACGCCGCCCAGATGCCCAGCGCAAGCACGCCGGTATGGATGCGATTCATGATGGTTCCCCCTGTGTACGGCTGTTGTGAATGATTTTTTGAATGACCGGAATGCAGAGCGCGGCGTACCAGCTCAGCTCGGGCAACATCTCGTCCCGATACCAGCCCGCCTCGTGCAACAGATTGAGCGACGCGATGGTCTGGCCGTCCCAGCGCACCGGTACGTTGACCGCGCTCTCGCAACCCAGCGATGTGATGAGCGCGTGATCGAAGAAGGCACGCTCGCAGGCGGCGCGATCAGCGCAGATGCGGGCCTCGCCGCGCTCGACGACGCTCGCGTAAAACGCGCTGCCCGTGTCGATCGGCTTGGCGCCCCCGGTGGGATAGGCCTCGGGCTGGCTCGAGAAATAGCGCCGGCTGAGACCCGCTTCGCGGTCGAGCACCAGCACCGTAAAGAGGCGGTAACCGATGCGCGCCGACAGCGCGGCGGCCACCGCGCGCAGGCCGTGTTCGGGCTGATCGCCCCGTGCCAGCGCCTGCGCGACGTCGCTCAACGGCAGCGTCTGCGGCATCCCCTCGCCTGTATGCGTCACGGCCTGTCCTCGTTCTGGTCGAAACGCATTCTGACCGGCAAGCCCCATAGGCGCTAATGAATAAACCTGAGATATCCATTACCATTTCTGCATGGATGCCGCCCCCACCGATCTGGCCTGGACCCGCCGCCTCAAGCTGCGCCATCTGCAGGTGCTCACTGCCCTCGAAAGCGCGGGCAGCGTGACGGCCGCGGCCAAAGGCATGCACATGACGCAGCCCGCGCTATCGCACTGGCTGAGCGACATGGAAGACCTGGTCGGCACGCCGCTGTTCGTGCGCGGCCGCACGCTCGAGCTCACCGAGGCGGGCCGCGCTCTGTGGCGCTACGCGTGCCGCGTGCTCGGCGACACGGCGCGCACCGGCGAAGAGATCGAGGCCGTCAAAGGCGGCGTGGCGGGTCATCTGCACATCGGCACCATTCTGTCGGCCGCGCCCGTGCTCTTGCCGCGTGCCATTGCCGCGCTGCATCAGCGCTCGCCCAATGTGCAGATCGAGCTGGTCGAGGGTCTGCTCGATGCGCTCATCGAGCGCGTGGAGCGGCGCGAGATCGACCTGATCATCGGTCCGCTCGACGTGCGCGCCAGCCGCTCCGGGCTGTGCACCGAGTGGCTGATGACGGACACCTTCAGCGTGGTGGCGCGGCGCGGCCATCCGCTGGCCGAGCTCGCCGCGCCGCGCTGGGAAGATTCGCAGGGCTATCCGTGGATTCTGCCGCCGCCGGGCACGCTGTCGCGCGTGCGGCTCGACCAGGCCATCGTGGATGCGGGCATGCCGCCGCCCAAGCCCGCCGTCGAGACCAGTTCGCTGGTGGCGCTGCTGTCGATGCTGCAGGATCGCGACTACATCGCCACGCTCGCGAGCTCGGTCGCGCACATGTACGAGCAGCTCAATCTGATCCGCATCGTGCGCGTGCCGTCGAGGCTGGAGTTCGGCCCGATCGGCATGCTGTGGGCGGCCGACTCGCCCAGCATCGTGTTGCCGGCCCTGCGCGAAACCCTGCGCGAAGAGGCCCGCAGCCTCTTCGCGCCCGGCATGGCCGATCCCTCTTCTACTTGACGGTCGCGTACTCGAGCGTCTTGGGCGTGTTCGTCAGCACGCGCGGGGTGTCGCCCACGACCACCGTGTCATCGAGACGGAAGCCGCCGATGCCGTAGGCATAGATGCCGGGCTCGGCCGAGTACACCTCGTTGTCGAGCAACGGCCGCTGGCTGAAGGCCATGTCTTCCGGATACTCGTGGTGGATGATCCCGACCGCGTGCCCGGTGCGATGGCGGATGAAGTCGGCGTAGCCGGCCTTTTCGATTTCGGCCTGGGCCGCCGCGTCGATCGCGCAGACCGGGTTGCCCGTGCGCGCCGCGGCGATGGCGGCCTCGTTGGCGGCCTTGGCCGCCGACCACAGCCGCGTCTGCTCGGCCGACGGCGTGCCGCAGAACCACGTGCGTTCGTTCTCGATCGTGAGCCCGTTCAAGCGGGGGATTACGATGTTGACCAGCACGTCGCCTTCCTTGATGCGCGCGCCGCAGGAGGCGCCATCGCCGTGCGGCGACGCCGACGCCGGCCCGCTCAGCGTCCAGCAGCGGATCACCTCGAAGTGCTCGCCGGGAAAGCGCTCCGCGGCCTCCTGCACGAAGAGCGAGGCCATCGCGAAGTCCAGCTCCTGCACCAGGCGGCCCGGACGGATGTTCTCGCGATAGCGATCCTGAATCCAGTCGGAGATCGAGGCCACCGCCGCCATCACGCCCAGCTCTTCCTCGTGCTTCTGCCAACGCAGCGAACGGCACTCCGGCGTGGCGCTGCGCAACACGAGCTCGGGCAGGAGCCGGCCCACCTGCGCCAGCACCGGGCTGCCGCCTTCGACCGCGACGCGCGACCGCGCCAGGCCGGCAGACTTCAGCCGGGCCGCCAGCACCTCCGGCAACTGCGTGATCAGGGGCAGACGATTCGTCACGCGCGGATGTTCGGCGTAGTAGCTGATGTCGGTGATCCAGACCTTGCCCTGCTCCTGCGAGAACCGCATATGGTGCGTGGAGAGCTCGTTCATCACCAGGAACGGCGTGCCGTTGCGCGGCACCACCGCAAAGATGGGCCGCTCCCAGGGCAGCACGTCGGTATGGAAGTTGGTCGCAAACTGGAAGAAATCGGCCGAGGTGAAGATGATCGCATCGACGGCCAGCTCGTCCATCATCGCGGTCATCTTGTCGAATCGATACTGCCAGACGGCCTTGGTGAGTTTGGGCATTACATATCCTTGTAGGTGGGAGGTCAGTCGTTGCTCAGGCCGAGTTGGCGAATGAGCGGGCCCCAGGTCGCGCTGTCGCGTTCGGTCCACTCGGCCACGGCCTCGGGTGCGGACGGCAGTGGCTCGAGCTGCAGCTCCTGCAGGCGGGCCTTGATCGCGGGGTCGTCGAAGAAGCGGCGCGTCTCGGCGTTGAGCCGGTCGATCGCCAAGCGCGGCGTGCCCTTGGGCGCCACCAGCGCATACCAGCCCGGCAACGGAAAATCCTTCAGGCCCAGCTCGGCCAGCGTGGGCACATCCGGCACGCTCGCCGCGCGCTGCGTGCCCACCACGGCCAGCGGCACGACCTTGCCGGCCCGGGCCTGCGCCGCGGCGGTGTTCAGCACGTCGGCCATCACCTCGGTCTGCCCGGCGACCACGCTGGTCAGGCCCGCCGCCGCGCCGTTGTACGGCACATGGGTGAGCTTCATGTTCTTGCGCTGCGCCAGCATCTCCACCACCAGATGCGTGGAGTTGCCCTTGCCCGCCGAGGCGAAGTTCAGCGACTCCGGCTGCGCCTGGGCGCGGGCGACGAGCTCATCGAGATTGCGGATGCCGGTGTTGGTGCTGGTGATCAGCAGGAACGGCGTGTTGACCAGCAGGCTGACCCCGTCGAAATCGCGCGACGGCCGATAGGCCAGGTCCTTGTACATGTGCGGATTGAAGGCTAGATACGAGATGCCGCTCACCAGCACCGTGTAGCCATCGGCCGGCTGCTTGGCCACGTAGCTCGAGGCCAGGATGCCGTTCGCGCCGGGCCGGTTCTCGACGACCACCGGCGTCTTGAGCTGGCGCGACAGATAGTCCGCCCACAGCCGCCCGATCACATCGGTGCCGCCGCCCGCCGCCTGCGGCACGACCAGTTTGATGGGTTTGTCCGGGTAGCCCGCCGCGCCGGCGGGTCCGCCCAGAATGAGCAATGCGAGTCCCGCGGCACGGCCCGCGCGCAGCGATAGCGTCTTCAGCATGTCGTTCCCCTTGAATCGTCGAATACGCCGTCGGCCGACGGCGGCGCCTGTATGGCTGTCCGAGGATTATGGGGAGACGGGGCATGAGCGACCAATGAATAAAGCTGAGGGAGCCATTAGCGTTTCTGCATGGTTGTGTGCCGCCAGGAACGGGCACGCCCCCTGTCAGGCGGGCACCCGCCGGCGCCGCGTCACACCACGGCGTGCGCAAATGAAACAGCCGTAGACCATCCACTTGGATGGTACTAATATGTGCACATGCCTCCCCGCACCCCCGCCCTCGCCGCCGCACCCAAGCCTCCCGATGAGAAGGTCACGATCAACCTGGGTTATGTCGACCTCGGTCAGATCGATCTGCTCGTCCAGGAAGGCTTCTACGCCAACCGCACTGATTTGATACGTACGGCCATCCGCAATCAGCTGGCGCTGCACAGCGAAGCGGTGCGTCAGGTCGTCACCCGCAAGACGCTCGTGCTCGGTATCCAGCACTACACCGCGCAGGACCTCCTCGCGGTGCAGGCCGCCGGCGAGATGTTGCAGATCCGCGTGCTGGGCCTGGCCACGATCGCGCCCGACGTGACGCCCGAGCTGGCCCTCGCCACCATCGAATCCTTGACCGTCCTGGGCGCGCTACATGCAAGCCCCGCCGTCAAAACCGCCTTGCGTCAGCGTATCGGCTGACGCCTTCTTGCCGTAAAGGGAATGCCATGCACCCCGAGTTCCTGCAGTTCATGAATCACGCCACCCGCCTCACCCAGGCCGGCGATCTGGGCGCGGCCACCGCCGCGATCCAGTCGGCGCTGCGCGGTGTCGGCGCACAAGCGCCGATGGCCGCCGCATCCGTGCGTCCGGCGGATGGCGATGTCATCGATGTCGAGGCGCGCGAAGTGCCGGACAGCGGCGCGCGCAGCGGCGCGCGCGCCACCCAGGCGGCCGCGCCCGCCGCCGCCAACGCAGCCGCAGCCGCAGCCCGAGATCAGGCTACCGCGGCAGACACCGTGATCACCGGCACCTTCCGCAATGCGTCCGGGCAGCGCGCCTACCGGCTGTATGTGCCGCCGGGCGCGGGCGACCGCCCCCGGCCGCTGGTCGTCATGCTGCACGGCTGCACCCAGGACGCCAACGACTTCGCGGCCGGCACGGCCATGGACGAAGCGGCACGGGCCCAGGGCTTTTATGTGCTCTATCCGATTCAGCCGCGCGAATCCAATCCGCAGAAGTGCTGGAACTGGTTCAAGCACAATCACCAGCAGCACGGCCGCGGCGAGCCCTCGATTCTGGCCGGCATGACGCGTTCGGTGATGGAGGCGCACAACATCGACGCCCGGCGCGTCTACACGGCGGGCCTGTCGGCCGGCGGCGCGATGGCCGCGATCCTGGCCAACACCTACCCCGAGTTGTTTGCAGCGGCGGGCGTGCACTCCGGGCTCGCGCCCGGCGCGGCCTCGGACCTGCCGTCGGCCCTGGCCGCCATGAAGGGCAAGGGTCTTGCCGGCGCCGCCCCAACCGGCAACGGCGTGCCGCTGATCGTGTTCCATGGCGACCGCGACGCCACCGTGCATCCGGCCAACGCCAAGGCGGTGGCCGCCACCAGCGCCGGTGCGTCGGCGCGGATCGAATCCGGCGCGGTGCCCGCCGCCGGACCCCGGCGTGGCAGCACGCGCTACCTCTACCGCAATGCCGCCGGCGCGGTCATCGTCGAACGCTGGGAGATCCATGGCGCCGGCCACGCCTGGGCGGGCGGCTCCAGCCGCGGTTCGTACACGGACCAGAACGGCCCGGACGCCACCGGGGAAATGCTGCGCTTCTTTTTCGAGCGGGAGCTCGACCCCGCGCGCTGAGCACCGTGCCGCAGGCGCGGCGCGCCGGCGCAGCCCGGCCAGCACGAGGCGCACGCGTGGCGCGGGCGCGGCGCCGTGTCAGGGCGCCGGTTCGCGCAGCGTGCCGACCTCGATCTCGCGCGCGCCGCAGGCCCGCACGAACTCGGGATCGTGGCTGGCGAACAGCACGACGCGATCTTCGCCCCACTCGGCAAACACCTCGGCCAGCACGTCGCGCGCGGCCATGTCCAGGCCGTTGGTCGGGCCGTCCGCGATCACGACGGCCGGATCGCCCAACCGGGCGGCCGTCAGGAAGACTTTGCGGCGCGTGCCGGTGGACATCTGCTCGAAGCGCTTGTCCAGATGCGGAGTGAGGCCCAAATCCTCGGCAAGCGCCCATGTCGCGTCATCCAGCGCCACGCCCTTGTCGGCCGCCACCTGTTCCAGCAGCTCGCGGCCGGTCATCGCCGGATGCAGCAGGCAGTTGTCGGCCACATAGACCAGCCGCGCGCGCGCCGCCTGCGGCGCGCTGGCCATCGACAGGCCATCGATCCAAACATCGCCCTGATCCGCCGCCAGCACGCCGGCCACGATCGCCAGCAGGGTCGACTTGCCGGTGCTGTCTTCCTCGCACAGGGCCACGCAACCCGACTCGAACGCCTGTGTCAGGCCGTCGAAGACGAGCACGTCGCCATAGCGCTTGGTGAGCTTATCGATGCGTAGCATGAGGGTCCTTTGGGCGTTGCGTCTTGATGTCGTCTTGGGATGCCGAGCGCTGATCCGGCGGGTGTCACGGCGTGAGCAACAGCACGATGGCGTGCAGCGCGACGCCGATCAGCCCGCCCACCAGGGTGCCATTGAAGCGGATGTATTGCAGATCGCGGCCCACGCTCAGCTCGAGTTCTTCGACCAGATGCCGTTCGTCCCAGGTCTTGACCGTGCGCGCGATGTGTTGCGTCACGCCGCTGCGCAGCCGGCCCGTGAGGCGGCGCGCCGCACCCATCAGATGGGCGTTGAGCGCGTCGCGCAGGCCGGGATCCTGCGCCAGTCGGCCAGAGAGGTTGCGCAGCGCGGACTCGAGGTGCGTCGCCATCGCCGAATTCTCATCGTTGAGGTCGCGGCGCAGCGCATCGTGAATATCGCCCCACAGGGTCTGGACGTACTCCTGCACCTTGGGATGCTCGATGGCCTGTTGCTTGAGCTTCTGCACCTGGGCCGCCAGCGCGGGATCGTCGCGCAGGCGCTCGATGTAATCGAGGACCCAGGTTTCGTAGTTGCGCCGCACCGGGTGGTCGGGCGCGGCGAGCACCTCCCGCAATTCGTCGACCATGGCCTGGGCCAGACGCTCGGCCAGGTTGTCGGCCATCTCGTCGAGATCGGCCACGTAATCGAGCGCCTTGATGGTGCGCGGCCACTCCTTGCGCGCGAACTTCACCAACAGCGCCGAGGCGCGATCCCGCACGTCGGCCTCGCCCAGATAGTTGCCCAGCCGCGCGAGCGCGGCGTCCAGCAGCTCCTGGTGCCGCCCGTCGCGGGTCAGCAGCGTGAGCACATCGCCCGCCGTGCGCGCGGCGTCCCAACGCTGGACGGTATCGACCACGAAGCGCTGGATGGCGCCGCGCACCGCGCGTTCGTCGAGCAGGTCGAGCATCTGCAGCGCGATCTTGCGCGCGCCCTGCGCCAGCGCCCGAGTCTGCGCGGGCTTGGACAACCAGCGCGCCAGCCGCGTGGCCGGATCGAACGTGCGCAGCTTCTCGAGCAGCGTATCGGGGTCGAGAAAATGATCGCGCACGAAGATCGCCAGGTTGTCGGCGATGCGCTCTTTGTTGGAAGGGATGATGGCGGTGTGCGGGATTGGCAGGCCCATCGGGCGCTTGAAGAGCGCCACCACGGCGAACCAGTCGGCCAGCGCGCCCACGGTGGCGGCTTCGCAGAACGCCCGCACCCAGGCCCACGCACCCTGCCCGCCCATCACATGGCTCGCGATGAAGCCCGCGAGCATGGCGAGCAGCAGCACGAGCGCCCAGACTTTCATGCGGCGCAACTGGCGGCGGCGCAGTTCGGCGAGGGGCAGCGTGGGATCGGCGTAGGACATAGCGCGGGCAGGAGTGGCTCGTTACCCGAGCATACCAAGCCCGGCGCGGCTTACGTCACCGGGCCCGGGTTGAACAGCGCCAGCGCGTTGTGCAGCTTGAGCTTCTCGGCGCAGGTCTGGCGCTCGCCGCTCGCCACCGACAACAGCAAATGGAAGAGCTCCCAGCCCACGTCTTCGATGGTGGCCTCGCCGGTGGCGATGCGGCCGGCGTTCACGTCCATCAGGTCGTGCCAGCGGCGCGCGAGATCGCTGCGGGTGGCCACCTTCACGACGGGCACCTGCGCCAGGCCGTAAGGCGTGCCGCGGCCGGTCGTGAAGACGTGCAGGTTCATGCCGGCGGCCATCTGCAGCGTTCCGCAGATGAAATCGCTGGCCGGCGTGGCGCAGAACACCAGGCCGCGCGTGGTGAGGCGCTCGCCCGGCGACAACACGGCCGAGATGGCCGACGAGCCGGACTTCACGATCGATCCCATCGCCTTCTCGACGATGTTGGACAGGCCGCCCTTTTTGTTGCCCGGCGAGGTGTTGGCGCTGCGATCGGCCATGCCACGCTCGAGGTACTTGTCGTACCAGTCCATCTCGCGGATGAGCGCCTGCGCCACCTCGGGCGTCGCCGCGCGCGCGGTGAGCTGGTCGATGCCGTCGCGCACCTCGGTGTTCTCGGAGAACATGACGGTGCCGCCGGCGCGCACGATCAGGTCGGCCGCGAAGCCCACGGCCGGATTGGCGGTGAGGCCGGAGAACGCATCGCTTCCGCCGCACTGCACACCCACCACGAGGTCCGACACCGGACAGGGCTCGCGGCGCCGCGCGTTCAGGCGCTGCAGATGTCGATCGGCGGTCTGCATGATGGCATCGATCATCGAACCGAAACCGACGTGCACATCGTCCTGCAGGCAGACCGTGTCGACCGGCTCCTGCCAGGGATTGGCATCCTGCTGGGCGATCGGAATGGTGCTCGGGCGGCCCGCCACCGGCATCAGGCGCTCGGGCTGCAGCTTCTCGCAGCCCAGGCTCACCATCATGGGCTCGCCGCCGAAGTTGGGATTGCGCGCGATGTTGCGCAGCGTGCGCACCGGCACCGCGGCGCCGGGCGCATCGATCGCCACGCCACAGCCGTAGGTGTGCTCGATGCCGACCACGTCGTCCACGTTGGGATAGCGCGGCAGCAGTTCGTCTTTGATGCGGCGCACGGCGTGCTCGACCACGCCCTGCACGCATTGCACGGTGGTGGAGATGGCAAGAATGTTGCGCGTGCCGACGGTGCCGTCGGCGTTGCGGTAGCCCATGAAGGTATAGCCTTCGAGCGGCGTCGTATCCGGCGCGGGGCGGTTGGCGATCGGCAGGTCGTCGAGCGTGCGGGCCGAGGGCATGGTCGTGACGCGCTCGTTGATCCAGCTGCCGCGCGCCAGCGGCTTGGCCGCATAGCCCACGGTCACGTTGTAGCGCACCACCGGCTCGCCCTCGGCGAGGTCCGTGAGCGCCACCTTGTGACCCTGCGGCACGCCTTCGACCAGCGTCAGACCACAGGGGAATACCGTCCCGGCCGGCAGACCGCCGTCGTTGGCCACGATGGCGACGTTGTCGTTCGGGTGGACTTTGATATACAGGGGAGCAAGGCGGGGAGCATCAAGCTGGACTTCGGTAGCGGCGGGCATGGCGGGTGTCTCGATCGTGTCGTCTGTACGCGCGTGTCCCGGGGCCTGCCCCCGGGATCAGCACGGTAGCGCTCACAAGCCGGTGCGGCCGGACTTGTAATACAAGTTTCGAGTTTTTTTGCCTGCTTGTAAAGCCAGCAGTGCGGCGGGCCGGAGGGACGCCGCGGGCTCGCCGCGAGACGTAGTCTGGCGGCCACAGCGCCGGCCTGCCGCCTGCGCCTTCCGCTTGCGCGGCGTCGCGGCCTCCGCGCGCACGCGGTGATCCGCCCCCGGACCCGTCGCCGGCGCCGGCGCCCCGGCCGGACGAGACTACCGTTTAAACCTCGACAATCGCCAGAGCGTCAAGGCGCACTTTCCCCAAAGACGCGCAATACCAACGCGCGGCCCATCGAGCTGCGCAATATTTGCTCGCCAGTCCACGGCGCGAGGGCTAGCATGATGCCCTTCCCCCCCTCCCCACCTTCCCCCAACCGGAGCGCTCGTTCCATGTCGACCCGCTTACAGATCGCGCATGCCGGCGCGGTATTTGCCGCAGACACCGCCGGAGAAGGCACCCCCGTCCTGTTCCTGCACGCGAACGTGTGCGATAACCGCATGTGGCGGGCGCAGGTCGAGGCCGTGGGCGAGGCTTTCCACGCCATCGCGTACGACCGGCGCGGCTTCGGGCAGACGCGTGCGGTGCCCGAAGACCATTCCAGTGTGTCTGACCTGTTCGCCGTGCTCGACGCCGTCGCGCCCGACCGCCAGGCGGTGCTCGTGGGGTGCTCCGCGGGCGGCCGCATCGCAATCGACGCCGCGCTGCGCCATCCCGAACGCGTGAGCGCGCTGGTGCTGGTTTCGCCCAGCGTGGCGGGTGCGCCGGCGCCGGCCTATCCGGCCGCCGCGCTGCCGCTGCTCGCCAATCTGCAGCAGGCCGAGGCCCGGGGTGACATCGACAAAATGAACGCGATCAAGGCGCGGCTGTGGCTCGACGGCCCGCTGCAGCCCGAAGGCCGCATCGGCGGCGCCACGCGCTCGCTGTTTCTCGACATGAACCAGCGCGTGTTGCTCGCGCCGCCGACCGGCACCGATCTCGACATGGACCGGGCCTGGCCCCGTCTCGCCGAGATCGGCGTACCCACGCTGCTGCTGTGGGGCGAGTACGACTTTCCGCACATCCAGGAGCGCTGCCGCCGCATGGTGCAGACCCTGCCGGCCGTACAGGGGCACGCCCTGCGCGGCGTGGCGCACCTGCCCAGTCTCGAGCAACCGGGCGAGGTCAACGCGCTGATCCTGGATTTTCTGTCGAGCGCGGGATAGACGCTCGCGCGCCCGGTGCCGCTGGCGTCGCGCCTGGTTGGCTCACGCCGCGCGTTCGGGCAGCAGGCGATCCAGCCGCAGCCGATCGCGCGCGTCGGTCAGGCGCCGCATCGCCAGCCAGGCCGCGCCCATCGCCGCCAGCCCGCTCGCCCCGCACAGCAGGAACATCAGCAGGATCTGGTATTTGGCCGCTTCGACCGGATCCATGCCGGCGATGATCTGGCCCGTCATGATGCCCGGCAAGGTGATGATCCCCGCGGCCGCCATCTGGTTCACGCTGGGTACGATGCCGCGCCGCACCGAGGCACGCACCAGCGGCGCGAACGCCTGCCGTGCCGACGCGCCGAGCGCGAGCTGCGCCTCGATCGCGCCGCGCTCGCGCCGAATGCCGGAGAGCATGCCGTCGAGCGCCAGGCTCGCCGCGTTGAGCACACTGCCCAACACGATGCCAACCAGGGCGATGGTGTAGCGCGGGTCGTACCAGGGATCCGGCCGCAGCGTGGTGTGCAGAATGAACATCGCGGTCAGCAAGGTGGTGCACGCCACCGTGACCGCCCCGACCCAGCCATTGCCCCGGCCGCGCAGACGCTCGGCCGGCCGTGCCGCCACCTCGCGCGCGGCGAGGCCCATCATGATTACGAGCACCAGCGCCGTGAGCCACGGCGTGCCGTGGGCGAACACCACCCGCAGAATGTGTCCGACCAGCAGCAGCTGAACGACCGTGCGCACCGCCGCCCACAGCACTTGCCGCTCCAGCCCCATGCGCAAGGCCAGCGAGATCAGCGCCGAGACCACGACGAGGCTGGCCGCGAGCACCAGATCGCCCGCGCTCAGTTCAATCACGCCCATGACGCGCTCCCTGGGTTGCGGCTGGGTTCTCCGCGAGGCTCGCGGCGGGAATCGCCGCAGGATCTGCCGCGCGCGTTTGACGTGCGCCGTGCGCATCAGCCGGCACGCTCAGGCGGCCGGCCTCCATATGAAAGCACCGCAGCGCGAGCCGCCGCGCCTGTTCGTCGTCGTGCGTGACGAGCACGAGACCCGCGCCGCGCGCGAGCTCCGCGTGCAACACCGCCTCGACGCGCGCGATCGATTGCGCGTCGAGCGCGGCCGTCGGCTCGTCGAGCAGCAACACGGCCGGTTCGAGCAGCAGCGCGCGGGCCAG
Organism: Bordetella genomosp. 5; assembly: GCF_002261475.1. Lineage (GTDB taxonomy): Bacteria > Pseudomonadota > Gammaproteobacteria > Burkholderiales > Burkholderiaceae_B > Bordetella. The sequence goes on along the minus strand of NZ_NEVN01000005.1, from coordinate 223,049 downwards.
ACCCAGACGCTGGCGCTCGCCGGTGGAGCATTCGTGTACCTGCGCATCGAGCTTGGCCGCGTCCAGCCCCAGCCGATCCAGCATCGAAGCGGCAGCGGCGCGATCGGTGAAATGGGCCCCGACCTGCTCGTGCCACCATCCCGCCTCGGCCTGGCAATACACCACCTGCCGCCGCCACGCGGGCGCGCGCATGGCCGAACGGGCGCGCCCGTCGAGCCAGACCTCACCCTCGCCCGGATCGAGATCGGCGATCTGCCGCAACAACACCGACTTGCCGGCGCCCGACGGACCGAGAATGGCGACACACTCGCCGGATGCGAGATCGAACGACACCGGCGCGAGCCGCTCGCAGCTCAGCCCGCGCACGGATAACAAGGTGGCGGCAGGCGATCCTGCGGCGGGCGAACCTGCGGCGGGCGATCCCGCGGCAGGCGAACCTGCGGCGGGCGATCCCGCGGCTGGCCGGCCCGCGGCGGGCGCGCTAGACAATGACACTGGATCTGGCATGGCGAGAGTATCGCTCACCACCCATAGAATCGCGGCCAGATTTCGACGGTGCTTTCGTCCACCGCCGCATACTCGGGAAACTGTGCGCCGGTGGCGCATGCGTGATTCGGCAGCAGGCGCAGCCGCATGCCCACCGGGAAGCGTTCGGTGACATCGCCCGGCGCGGCGCCGTCGACCGGCGCGATGATGCCGTGCTCCTGATTGGCCTGCGTCATGAGCCAGCCGGCCAGCGGCTCGCCGTCGAGCGTGCACGGCATGCCATAGCCGAAGTCGTGGCCCTGCCTGGACGTGCCCCGGTCGCGGCTCATGGCCATCCAGCCCGCGTCGACCACGATCCAGCCCTTGTCGGGCTGATGACCGATCACGGTGGTCAGCACGCTCAGCGCGACATCGCTCTGGCGGCAAACGCCGACGTTATGCATGACCAGGTCGAAGAACGCGTAGACGCCGGCCCGCACCTCCGTCACGCCGTCGAGCGCGCGCGCCGCCAGCGCGGTCGGCGTGGAGCCGACGCTGACGTTCGGGCAGGCGATGCCGGCCTCGCGCAGACGAGCGGCGGCGCGCACGCAACCGGCGCGCTCCACCTCGGCCAACGCCGCGAGCGCGTCGGGCGTGTTCAGCTCGTAGCTGCTGCCGGCGTGGGTCAGCACGCCGTCGACCAGCCCGGCCGCGTCCAGCACGCGCGCCACGTCGAGCAACTCGGGTTGTTCGGGCGTGATGCCGGAGCGATGGCCGTCGGTGTCGATCTCGATCCACGTCGGCAGCGCGAGACCCGACTCGCGGCACGCGGCCACGATCGCCTCTGCGCCCGCGACGTTGTCGACGATGATCTTGAGATCGCAGCCGGCGCGCTTGAGCGCCAGCGCGCGCGGCAGCTTGGACGGCGCCATGCTGACCGCATAAAGAATGTCGCTGATGCCGGCCGCATGGAACTGCTCGGCCTCTTTCAGGGTGGACACCGTGATGCCGCGTGCACCGGCGGCGATCTGCGCCTGCACGACCTCGAGGCATTTGGTGGTTTTCACGTGCGGACGCAGGGCGACGCCCAGCGCGTTCATGTGATCCTGCATGCGCGCGATGTTGGCGGCGAGGCGCGCGCGATCGACGACCGCGGCGGGCGTGTCGAGGTCGGCGTAGAGGTCTTGCGCGATGGCGTTCATGGGCATATCCGTCGGGCGGCCGCCCGACGGGGCGGCACTGCATGAGCCGTATTCTACGAACGCCGGACGCCCTGCTCGTGTCGGTCGGGCTAATCGTTAGATGTAGCCAGACTGAATCTTGGTCGTGCCGGCAGACCGGCGCGGACCCGCCGCAAGCTCACGCCGCCGAAGCCGGCTGCTGCTGCCTTTTCCGGCCACCTATGCATGCCCCCGAGGCGGGCGGCTCAAGCCGCTGTGCCCCGCCCGCGCATCTTATTCACGCCGCCGGCCGGCGGGCGACCCACTCCGCCAGACCGATGCCGCCGAGCCGCGCCGGGCCGGTCGGCACGAGCGATTCCTGCTCGACCACGCCGCCGAAATAGCGCGCCTGCGGATCGCGCTCCACCCGGCGGCCATCGCCCGCCAGCGCCAGGTAGCGGGCCACGATCTCGTCGAACGGCGCGCGCTCCGGACCCGCGATTTCCGTGGTGCCCAGCAAGGGCGCACCCTGCGCCACCTCGGCCACCGCCGCCGCGACATCCTGCGCCGCCACCGGCTGGAACAAGCCGCCCGCCAGCCTCACCACGCCATCGGACGTCGTGGCGTCCGCGATGCCGCCCAGAAACTCGAGGAACTGCGTGGCGCGAACGATGCTGTACGGGATCGGGCCGGCCTTGATCAGGGCCTCCTGCGCGACCTTGGCCGCAAAGTAGCCGTTGCCCGGCATGCGGTCGGTGCCCACGATGGACAGGATCACGTGATGTCCCACGCCCGCCCGCGCCTCGGCCGCCAGCAGGTTGTGCGTGGACGTCTCGAAGAAGGCCTTGACCGCCTGCGGCTCGAACGACGGCGAGTTCGACACGTCGATCACCACATCCGCTCCGGCCAGCGCGGCGTCCAGCCCTTCGCCCGTGAGCGTGTTCACGCCCGTGTTGGGCGAGGCCGGCACCGCCTCATGGCCGGCTGCCGTCAGCAGCGCCACCACCTTGGAACCGATCAAGCCGGTGCCCCCGATCACAACCACTTTCTTTGCTTGCATGATGTTCTCTCCGGACCTGACCGCGAGCCTGGCGGCCGTGTTGTGTATGAGGGCCTGTGCTGCGCCCGTTGGCTGCCCCGGTCTGCGTGCTCATTACTTCTGTCAGGGCATGGGCGTACTGTAGAGGCCGCATGTCCTGCCAGCCAGAGCCAAGAAATGCACAATCACCTGGGACATGATGGCGGCGCCCCGCGGCGGACGCGGATCCTTCGTATACAGTGCAGCATCCCTGCTCTCGCCCCGCCCGATGCCCGCCGCTCCCTACCTCGTCACTCCAAAACGCCGTCTCGCCGATCCGGCGCGCCTGGCCGCGCTGGCCGACTGGCTGGGCGCGCCGCTGCCACCCGGATACGCAGAACACGTCACCGAACTCGGCGCGGGCATGTACGACGGACGGCTGATCGTGTGGCTGCCCGACGAGATCATGGCGGCCACCGCCGATGAGCAGGCGTTCGTGCGCGAGTGGTTCGATGAGCTGTGGGAGGAAGAGGACGACCTGAGGCTGGACGAGGCGGCGCGCGCCGTGCCGTTCGGCCAGACCATCGACGGCGATAAGGTGTTCTACAGCCCGGCGCGCGCGGCGCTGTTCGTGCTGCCGCGCCACGACGACCGGGCCTATTGGATGCCGCGAGGCTTCGCAGATCCGCTCGACTGGGGCCCGCACGCGCCCCCGCCGCCCTCGCCCGCGTGGCGCAGCTTCGATTCGGGCCTGGACCGCGTCACGCTCGAGCTCTTTACCGCCCAATCCCGCGCGCTGGCCGACGTGATCGCCTGCGTGGAGCGCCATGCGCCGGCCGCGCACCGGCAGGACGCTGCCTGGGGCGCCGTGCTGTACGTGCCCGCCCTGCACGGCCGCGTGCAGCTCACCCAGGCGCCGGGCGACACGCGGGTACGCGTGCGGATCGATCACGACGTGGCGCTGGACGCCCTCGCCCGCGCGCTGCAGGCGGATCTGGAGGCCATGGGCTTTTTCAGCGTCGGCACGGCGCGATGATCGCGCACAACTCCACTTCGGCCCAGCAGCCGCCCGGCAGGCTCGTGACGCCCACGGCACTGCGCGCCGGTCGGGCCAGATCCGGGAACGCCAGTTCGATCACCTGCGACGCGCCGTCGAGCACCGCGCTGTGCGCCTCGAAATCGGGATCGCACGCCACATAGCCGCGCAACTGCGTGATGGCCCGCACGCGTCCCAGGTCACCGCCGCAGGCGGACGCCAGCGCGGCCAGGCCGGCCAGCGCCGCGCGGCCGCAGGCAGACCGGGCCGGCTCCAAGGCATCGCCCGCACGCGAGCGCCCCTGCACGGGCCGGCCCGCGTCGCGGCTGGCCTGGCCGCTGATCGACACGAATGCGGCGTCCGCCAACGCATAGGCATGGAACGGCGCGTACCTGCCGCGCGGCGTGGGCGGCGCCGGCAGCGCCAGGCCCGCCGCGGCCAGCCGCGCCTCGATGGCGGCATGCGGCGTCAGGCCATCCATTGCGTCTCCCCGCTCAGCCAGCATCCGGGCGCATCGGCGCGGCGGCGCAGATGGATCGCGGACGGCGAGCCCATCGCTCTGCCCTGGTACACCGTGCAGATCGCGCCGGCGGGAATAGCGCCCACGCTGTCCAGGTAGCCCCACAGCGCGGCGGCGGCGATGCCGGTGGCGGCGTCTTCGGGATAGCCGGAGGCCTTGGGAAACTGCCGCGCGAAGACGCCATCCGCGGACACGGCGTACGGATACAGCCCGGTGGAGCCGATGCGCTCGCACAGCCCCCGCATCGCACCGAAATCGGGCGTCAATGCGTCCAGCGCCTCGGCATCCGGCATGCGCACCAGCGTTTTGACCCGGCTGGTGCTGGCGTTGACGGCCGCGTGTGCCGCGTCGATGCCCAATACCTGTGCGATCGCTTCGCAGTGGGCCTGCGGCAGCGGCTCGAGCGAGACGGCGGGCTGCGAGATCCAGGCCCCGCCGCGCGCCTCGTCCCATTCCGCGTCGACACTGCCGCTCAGCGTCTGCACCCGCGTGCGCGGCGTGGTCCAGCGGCCCCACTGGCGCAGGGCCCACAGACTGCCCACCGTGGCGTGGCCGCACATTTCCATCTCGTGGCCCGGCACGAAAAAGCGCAGCCGGCACAGCGCGTCGGGCGCGTCGGGCGGCAGGACGAAGGCCGACTCGTGGCCGTGCTGCGCGGCCAGCGCCTGCATGGCCGCGTCGCTCATACCGCGTGCGTCCAGCACGAGCGGAACGGGATTGCCGCCGGCCCGCGCGGCGGACGTGTCGACGAACACGCGCAACAGCGCGGCCGCGCCCGCCGGGGGAGGCGCGGGCGGGTTCGTGTAGTACTCAGTCAAATTGGACTCCGTTTTGCTTGATGAGCGTGCCCCAGAAGGCGAGGTCTTTGGTGACGCTGTCCGTGAGTGCGGCCGCCGTGTCGGGCCGCACATCGACGCCCTTGGCGGCCAGGTCGGCCGCCACGGCCGGATCCCGCAAGGCAGCGTTGAGCGCGCCGTTCATGCGCGTCACGATGTCGGCCGGCGTGCCTTTCGGGAACGCGAGGCCGTACCACAGCAGCTGCGTGTAGGCAGGCATGCCCTGCGCGGCGAAGGTGGGCACGCCCGGCAGAATCGGCGTGGGCGCCGTGGTGGCCACCGCCACCAGCTTGCCGCTCTGCACGAAGGGCGCGAGCCCGACGGGGTTGTCGAACATGATGTCCACCTGCCCGCCGATCAGGTCGGTATAGGCAGGCGCCGCGCCCCGGTAAGGGATGTGGGTGATATCGAGCTTTTCGTCTTTCTTGAGCAGATCGCCCAGCAGGTGCGACAGCGTGCCCGCACCGACCGATGCATAGGTGCCCTGCCCGCGCGCCTTCAGGGCCTGGACCAGCGCGGGCAGCGTGGTCGCCTTCAGCGCGGGATTCGCGGCCAGCACATACGGCGACGTGCCGATGAAGCCGGCGTAGGCGAAATCCTGGTCCGGGCGATACGCCAGGCTCTTGTACAGATTGGCCGCCAGCGCCGTGGTGCTGGTGGTCACGGCGAGCGCCGTGTAGCCGTCGGGCTTGGCGCGGGCGGCCTGCCCGGAGCCCACCGTGCCCCCCGCGCCGCCCGCGTTCTGAATGACGACGGTCTGGCCCAGTTGCTTGCTGAGCGCGGGTTGCAGCGTTCGAACGACCAGATCCGTGCCGCCCCCGGCCGGGAACGGCACGATCAGCGTGACGGGCCGGTCCGGCCAGGCGGCTTGGGCAGAGCTCAGCGCGGGTATCGCGGACAGCATCAGGCCGTGGAGCAGAGTGAGTGAAAGCGTGCGCATCATGCACATCCCCTTGTCGTGGTTTAGTGCGGCCTATCGTAAGGACGGTAGCCAGCGCGAGCGATCCCGCCCGCGACACGGCGCGATCCAAAACACGACAGGGGCCGGGCGCCGGGGGCCGCGGCTTCGTAACCGGTATCGCCCGCCATTGCGCAAACGCGTGCGCCCGCCGATACTGACTCCACCCTCACCCGCCACCGACCGGGCCGGCGCCGTTGCGCCGCACCCCTGCACTACCGCCATGACGCGCCGCGCTCCGCTCTCTTCCAAGCTGGATCTGATCGCCCAAACGGGCTTCGCGCTCGCCGCGAGCCGGCAGCCGCGCTACACGTTTCATTGGCACGAACACGATTGCGCCATGCTGCTGTGGCCGCGCGCGGGCGTCCTCGACACCGCCTGGCAGGATGCAGGCGCCGCGCGCCGGCGCGGCCGGCTGGTGCGGGGTCAGGCGCTGCTGCTGCCCTCGCATTGCGAGCACAGCACGCGCGCGCAGAGCGTGACGCAACAACATGGCGAGCTCTATCTCGCCCCCGAACTGCTGCGCGCCTGCGGGGCGCGCGGCATTCTTCAGCTCGACGGCGCCGCCCAGGCCATGCTCGATGCCTTGTGGGAGCCCGCCCTCTCGCCCCGCGCCGTGCCGTCCCTGGTCGCCGCGCTGCTCGCGCAGCTCGACAGCAGCCGCACGGCCACGCTTGCGCAAACGGGCCCCGACAATCCCGCACTGCGCTGGGCCGCCAGCCTGCGCCGGCAGCTCCAGGAAGGCACCCCGCCGTCCACGGTGGCCGACGCGGCGAACACGCTGGGCCTGTCGCCGCGCACCGTGCAGCGCGCCTGCCTCGATGTGTATGGGGTCTCGCCGGTCACGCTGCGGCGCATGCTGGTGGCACAGGCCGCGCGCGAGCGGCTGGCGCTGGGCGAAAGCCTGGCCCGCGTGAGCAACGAGCTTGGCTTCTCGAGCAGCGGACACCTCGGCCGCCTGCTGCGCGCGGTCGACGCGACGACCGCGTTGCCCGCAGCGCTCGATACGGATGCGGACGAATGAAGCTCAGGCCTGCGGCGTCAGGTTCGCCAGCGGCACCCAGCCCGCGTCGGGCAGGGTCTCGCGTTCGCACCACGCCCAGCCATTGAGCTCGCGCCGCGCGAGCAGCGCTTCGCCCGGATCGACGTCGAGCTCGCGCGCGCTGTAGGCCTCGACCGCCCGCGCGCTGCCATCGGGCATGTGCTCGATGAGTTGCGCCGGCACCCATCCGCCGTCATGGCCGGCCACCGAGCAGAAATACCAGTCGTCCCACCCCTCCGGGCCCTCATAGCGTTCGCCGACCACGAGCGGCGTGTGGCGCTCGAAGCGGATCGGATCGGGATACTCGCTGCGATGCGCGGTGTGGACGCGGTACTTCAAGGTGGACTCCGGTGATCAGGGTTGGAAGATATCTTCGATGCGCAGCGCGAACACGCGTGCGATCACGAACGCGAGCGGCAGGCTGGGATCGTAGCGGCCGTTCTCGATGGCATTGACCGTCTGGCGCGAGACGGCGAGCGCCTCGGCCAGCTGGGCCTGGCTCCAGCCGCGCTCGAGCCGCAATTGCTTGATGCTGTTGTTCATCGGTAGCGGCGCTGCGCGATCACGAGCCCCACCGCCCACAGCGTGGCCATGATGGGCCACACCGCGAAGGCGCGCAGCTGCGGCAGCCCCGCCCCCTCGGCAAAGCCCCAGCCGAACGTGATCAGCGCGGTGCCCAGAAACGAGATCGCGATGGCGTCGAGCTGGATGCGGCGCTGCAGCTCGTCCATCTGCCAGAGCGCCCGCATGATGGCCCATGCGGCCGCGAGCGCGCCCAGCATCGGCAGCAGATTGATCGCAATCTTGAGACCGCCTGCGGGATCGAGCGCCGCTTCGATCAGATTGGCCCCGACCAGCAACACGGCGTAGAGCACGAGGGCGGCGCAGAGTTCGACGGCGTAACGCTTTTGTTTGAACACGAGAAACTTCCGTTGTGATGATGTAAAGCAAGTTTGACATCGACCGACGTGCAGTGTCAAGCTTGCTTTACACAGTCCGGAAGGTCGGGGCGCGGGCCTCAGTTGCCCTGCGCGCCCTGTTTCAGCTGCTGCGTGGCGCGCTCCGCGTTGCCGGGCGCGTCGCGGGCATCGCGTTGCGCCTCGGCATGCTGCCCCGGCGCGAGGGTGCTGGTCCCGTCGTATCCGCCTTGCGCACGTTCGCCGATGGCGTTCGAGCCAAACCATTGAGACAGCGCCAACACCACCGTCACGACAATGAGCAGGATCAGCAATGGCCGCATGAGTACCTCGCGTGGATGAAAGCGCGCCTGGCATCAATGGCGAGGCCGGCGCGGGACGCCCGGGGAGCAGCGCGCAGCGGCGGGCGGGCTTCGGTACCGAGCACGAAGCGTTCCCGGCGGGTCAACGTGCGTGCGCCGACGGATCCGTGACTGCCCAGGGGGCAGCGCCCGACAGTGCGCATGCTTCGGCGCACGCAGCGTGCTGCCGCGCCAGGCCCATGGCTGCGCCCTCGGCTGCCCCTGCGCCGAAATAGCGCCGCCGTCGCCCTGGCCCTACCCCGCCTCCGGCGTGCGCGCCAGACGCCAGGGCGCGCCGCCCTTGAAGCCGGCCTGCAGATGCGCCATGAAGTCGCGCGTCCGGCGTGGCAGCCCGGCGCGATCGTGGGTGAGCGCCACGACGTTGGCGTCGGGCGCCTTCCAGCCGGGCAGCAGCCGCACCAGCCGGCCCGCGCGCAGATCGTCGGCCACGTCCCATTCCGAGCGCAGGATCACGCCCCGGCCCTCCACCGCCCACTGCCGGATCACATCGCCGTCGTTGCACGACAGCGGCGCGGGCACGCGCACGCTGCGGGTGGTGCGGCCCTTGGCGAAGCTCCACAGCGACACGTCTTCGTTGTTCTCGCGCAGCACGATGCACGGCATGCCGGCCAGATCCTCAGGCGTTTGCGGCGTGCCGAAGCGGCGCAGCACGGCGGGCGCGGCCACCAGTAGCCGGGCGTTGGGCGCGATCGCATGGCCGATCAGATTGGAGGCCGGCAGCGCGCCGATGTGGACGATCACGTCGTGGCGCTCGGCGGCGACCGCGAGCGGTTCGTCGGACAGCGTGAGCGCCACCTCGATGCGCGGATTCAGGCGCTGAAAGTCCGCGGCGAGCGGCGCCACGTACCGCCGGCCGAAGCCCAGCGGCGCGCACACGCTCAGCCGGCCGAGCAGCCCGGCCTGACTGGCCTGCACCTCCTGCATCAATTCGTCGAGCTGATGCACCAGCGCCTCGCCGCGCCGGCACAGCAGCGCGCCCTCGTCAGTGAAGCGCAGCCGCCGTGCGCTGCGGTCGACCAGCCGCGCGCCCACCCGCGCCTCGAGCTGCTGCAGACGCTGCGACACGGCCGAGGGCGTGACGCCGAGCGCACGAGCGGCGGCCAGCAGGCTGCCGCCCGCCTGGATCGTGAGCAGAAAGCGAATGTCGGAGGTGTCGGTCACGAAGCCGCCCTGAATGCTGGATGCAGTAAAACTGAATGGTAGCGGGCCAGCGGCGGGCCCGACAAGGCGGTGCGGACGAGCGGATGGCAAGGCATAGGCGCGCCCGCCAAAGCGCGGGCGACGCGCCGGATCGGCGCGGGGCCACCTGTGACAGGCCCCGTATCCCGGCGCCAGCCAACAAAAACCCCCGGCGTCCGGACAGGCCGGAACGGCGGGGGTCATTGGCGCGACGCGCGGACGGGCCGCGCGGGCCGTGCGATCAGCCCATGTTGGCGATCTTGACGTCCGGATCCACGTCGGCCTCGTAGTCCACGCCGTCGATGCCGAAGCCGAACAAGCGCAGGAACTCGGCCTTGTAGCCCGCGAAGTCCGTCAGCTGGTAGATGTTGTCGTCCTGCACCTGGTTCCACAGGGCGGTCACGGTGCCCTGCACCTCGGGCTCGAGTTCCTTGAGGTCGGCGCGCAGGCGGCCCACCTCGTCCTGGATCGGCTTGTCGGTGTACAGGCCCTGGCGGAACAGCGTGTCGAGCTGCTCGATGCAGCCTTCGTGCGTGCCCTTCTCTTTCATGACCTTGAACAGCAGCGACAGGTACAGCGGCATCACGGGGATGGCCGAGCTGGCCTGCGTGACCACGGCCTTGAGCACGGCCACGCGGGCGTCGCCACCGGTTGCGGCCAGCTTGGAGCGGATGCCCAGCACCTTGTCGTCGAGATCCTTCTTGGCGGCGCCGATGGTGCCGTTCCAGTAGATGTCTTGCGTGATGGTGTCGCCGAGATACGTGAACGCCGTGGTCTTGGCGCCGGGGGCCAGCACGCCGGCCTCGGACAGCGCGTCGATCCACATTTGCCAGTCTTCGCCACCCATCACCGCCACGGTGTTGTCGATCTCTTCTTGAGTGGCCGGCGGCAGCACGGTTTCCTTGATGATTTCCTTGTCGGTATCGAGGCCGCGCATCTTCAACTCTTTGCCGATCGGCTTGAGCGTGGAGTTGAAGACTTCACCCGTCTTGGGGTGCTTGCGGCGCGGCGACGCGAGGCTGTAGACGACCAGATCGACCTGACCCAGGTCGGCCTTGATCGCGTCGATCGTGCGGGCCTTGATCTCGTCGGAGAAGGCGTCGCCGTTGATGCTCTTGGCGTACAGGCCGGCGGCCTCGGCCTGCTCGTGAAACGCGGCACTGTTGTACCAGCCGGCGGTGCCCGCCTTGCCGGCCTCGCCTTCGCGCTCGAAAAACACGCCGAGCGTGGCGGCGCCGCTGCCGAAGGCCGCCGTGATGCGCGCGGCCAGGCCATAACCGGTGGACGCACCGATCACCAGCACCTTCTTGGGACCATTGGCGATCGGACCCTGGGCCTTCACGTACTCGATCTGTTCGCGCACATTGGCGGCACAGCCGGTCGGGTGGGTCGTCACACAAATAAAGCCGCGCACGCGGGGTTTGATGATCATGGCGTCGTCTCGAATTCGGAATAGGATTGCCCCGCGGCTGCCCTCGGGCGCGGCGGATGGCGGAGTGCGGGGATTGTATAGGATGTGGCGGCCGGGACGCCCCCCGGAGGCCCGCCGCCGGCCCGCGTCGGGCCGCCCGTTGCGCGCCGTCGAGCGCGGGTAAAGCGCCGCCGGCCTCAGCCGTTGGCGTTGCCCGCCTTCGCCTGCAGCGCCAGCGCCTGGCGGCGGAAGCGCCCGGCGGCGAGGTGATAGAACGCGTGCGGCGAAAACTGCCGCGACACCACCGACGCCGTCAGGGATGCCACCAGCAGCCAGAACAGCATGGGTTGGCTGCCCGTCATTTCCATGACGACCACGCTGGCGGTCAGCGGTGCCTGCGTGGCCGCCGCCAGAAACGCCGCCATCGACAACAGGACCAGGACCCGCGGATCCACCGCGGCGCCGGTCAGCTGCCACAGGTGCTCGCCGATGCCCGCGCCCGCGGTCAGCGCCGGCGTGAAGATGCCGCCCGGAATGCCGGCCCAGTACGACGCCACGGTCGCTGCGATCTTGGCCAGGCCGAAGCCCGTGGGCGCCGGGTGCTCGCCGGAGAGCTGACCGGCCGCGACCGAATAGCCGGTGCCGTAGACGGCGCCCTGCGTGAGCAACCCGATCAGCGCCACCACCAGTCCCAACCCGAAGGCCGTCAGAATGGGATGGGCGACGATGCGGTCGCGCCAGCGCAGCGGCGCGATGCCGGCGGCGCCCTTGCCCAGCAGCCAGGCGAACAGACCGCCGAGCGCGCCGTTGACGATGCCCGCGGCCAGCACCCACACCAGCATCTGCTCGGTGAAGGCCTTGCCCTCGAACACGCCGAAGTATGGGTTGTTGCCCGCGATGGCCACCACCAGAAACCCCGAGGCCAGCACGCCGATCAGGACGAGCCGCTGCCAGCGCAGCACCGTGCCCCGGCCCAGCTCTTCGATGGCGAAGATCACACCGGCCAGCGGCGCGTTGAAGGCAGCGGCGAGGCCGCCGGCGGCCCCGGCGGCGATGAGTTCGTTGGCATGAAAGCCGCGCAGCTTCACGCCCTGACGCTTCCAGAACTCGCCCCATGCCAGCATGACGGCCGCCCCGACTTGCACCGACGGCCCTTCGCGCCCGATCGATGCGCCGGCGAGCATGCCGCCGAACGCGAGCGGGATTTTCCAGAGCGTCTGGCGCAGCGACACCAGGCTGGTCTGGCCGGGCCCGGGCGGCAGCGACAGACCCGCGATGACCTGCGGAATGCCGCTGCCCGCCGCATTGGGCGCGAAGCGCAGCGTCAGCCAGCGCAGACCCGCCAGCGAAAACGGCAACACGATCAAAGCCGCCCAGCCGGCGCGCTCCACCCAGCGTGCGTTCCACTCGAGCGCCAGATCGGCCAGCCACGCGAAGCCCAGCGACACGATCGCAACGAGCGCCGCGCCGCCCAGCAGCACCATCATCTGCACGCTCTTGCGCGACAGGCGGCTGAGATGGCGTGCCTTGCGGCGCGCCTGCAGGCGCAAGTGGGTCAGCAGACGGATGAGCGGGCTGCGCGGCGACATGGGAATGGGAATGTGGAGACTGCTCGAAAAAGTACCACGGACCGACTGACATTCCGCTCAAAGCGGCACGCGCCCTCTCGCCTCCGCGCCGCCTGATACGATTCAGGCTATCGCCGCCGTTGCACCGCATGGCGCTTTTTTTGTTGCCGGGCCGGCCAAAGACAAAAAACGCCCCCCCGGGGGGGCAGCAAACTTAAGGTGCGACGTGGGGGCATTTTTCATACCCGGTCTCCGCCATGAACTCGATCTTCAACGTTTATCTCCTGCCGCTCGTGGCGTTCGCGCTGCTGGGCGTGATCTGGCGCATGCGCAGCGCGGCGCGCGCGGCCCAGGCCAACGCGCCTGGCGGACCGGCCGTCAAGGGCAATGTCGTGCCCGACACGCCGGCCCTCGCGCTGCGCGACATCCTGATGGGCGGCACCCTCTATCTGGTGCTGGGACCGCTCGCGGCGCTGGCCACGCTGGCGCTGGGCGCGTCCATCAGCAACCTCAACGCCGACGCGTTCACGCGCATCCTGGTGGCGGGCGTCCAGACGGCGTATCTGTTCGGCGGGATGCCGGCCCTGTGCACGGGGCTCCTGGCCGGCGCGTTGCGCACGTCGCGCTGGTCCTGGGGCCGCTTCGGTCTCACCGCGACCGCCGGCATGGTGGGCACGATGACGCTGTATCTCGGCAACTTTCACGACCGCTGGCCGGGCGATCCGATCGGCCCCGCGTTCCTGCTGGTCGGTCTGCCCGCACTGCTGGGCACGGCGATCATGACGGCGGTGTTCTACAGCCGGCCGTGGCGCATGCGCCGGCGCGGCTGAGCGAGAGGCGCGGCGGCGCGTGCTTGACGGGCTCGGCTGAGTGGCGGGCGCCGCGGCACGTGCGTGACGGGCGCGGTGGCACATGCGTGACGGGCGCGGTGGCACAGACGGGACGGGCGGGGCCGCGCGCGGGTGTCCCAGCCGCCCGCTGCGGGCCGCCTGGCCCCGCCGCGCGTCATACACCCAGGTTATTGCGGCCTGCGCACCGTGTCGCCCTTGTCGACCTGCCGCGCGCGCTCTTCGTAGCCGCGATCACGCAAGGTGAGCATGCTGCCGGTGGCGGTCAGCACGGCGCCGGCGGACTTGGCGCAGCCCATTTCGCCCGGCTGCGCGCACCACGCATAAGCACCCTGGTTCGTCTTGCCGCTCGTCGGTTCACCATACTTGGCCACGGCCGCGTCGCGCACCGACTGATTCACCTCGGGGCTCTCGCCCTTGCGCTCGTAGGTGATCTGCGTGACGGCCGTCGGACGGTCCGGGTCGGGCGGCGTGCGCGACACCGACGAGACGCGCAGCGTCTCGGTGCGGCTCGCATAGCTGAACGACATCGGCATGCCGGCGCCGGCTGCGCCCTTGTCGGCGGCCAATTTGTCCGGCCGGATCTGATCGGCCTCGACCTTGAAATAGGCGGCCGCGGCGCGAATCGCTTCGCGGTGACTCATGCCCAGCTTGACGCCGCCGATGGCGACATCCGAAACATCCACCGGTTTACCCGCGGCCACGACGCTTCCCATGACGGTGGCCGCCGCCAGGCCGGCCACCCAGGTCCGCACCTGGCGCGCACTGCTACCGGACCCGCGCCGGTGGCCGCCTGTGGACATGCCCTGCCCCGCGTAGCTCTGAGCCGCGTAGCTCTGCCCCGCGTCGTCCTGAACCGCGTCGCCCTGCCCCGCGTCGCCCTGCCCCGCACCGTCCCGCCCCGCGCTCATCCGTGTGCTCGTCCTCAGCCGCATTGCCATCCTCCCGTGTGAACCTCATCGCGTTCGCGCCGGGCCCGGCAAGGCGGCGGCGCGTCGTCCGGCCTGAACCAGGCCGTACCGCGGGCCAGCATGTTCCGTGCCGGACGGCGCCCGTGCCCCGCTCGCGCACCTGGCCCGGGCATAAATCCCCGCCGCCAAAGCGAAGGGCCATCCCGCAAGATGGCCCTTCGTAGAAGACGCGAACACAGGCCGCGCAAAACCGGCCGAGCGCCGATCAGCGCACGGAACGGTAGGTGTCGCGCCGCGTCGGATGCGTCAGCACCAGCTGCCACAGCTGGCCTTCGCGCGACCGGAAGAAGCCGGCGCAGCACAGCAGGTAATACTTCCACATGCGGTAGAAGCGCTCGTCGTAGCGCTTGCCGAGCTCGGGCCAGGCGGCGTCGAACTTTTGCCACCACGCCATCAAGGTCCGGTCGTAGTCCTGGCCGAAGTTGTGCCAGTCTTCGATGATGAAGCGGCCTTCGATGGGTTGCGCAATCTGCTCGGGCGACGGCAGCTTGCCGTTCGGGAACACGTATTTGTCGATCCAGGGATCGGTGGCGGTGCTGGTGGTGGCCAGCCCGATGCTGTGCAGCAGAAACATGCCCTCGGGCTTGAGCAGGCGCTTCACCGTATCGAAATAGGTGATGTAGTTTTTGGGGCCGACGTGTTCGAACATGCCCACTGACACGATCTTGTCGAACGTGCCTTGCAGGTCGCGATAATCCTGCAGCAGCAGTTGCACCGGCAACCCCTGCACGCGCTGCTGCGCCAGCGCGAGCTGCTCTTTCGAGACCGTGACGCCCGTGACGTGCACGCCGTAGCGCTCGGCGGCGAACTTGGCCAGGCCGCCCCAGCCGCAACCGATGTCGAGCAGGGTCTCGCCTTCTTTGAGCTGGAGCTTGCGGCAGATGAGATCGAGCTTGTCGATCTGCGCCTGTTCGAGGGAGTCGGCCGTGGCCCAATAGCCGCACGAATAAATCATGCGCGAATCGAGCATGGCTTCGAAGACGTCGTTGCCCGCGTCGTAGTGGCGCTCGCCGACTTCGAATGCGCGGCCTTTGGACTGCAGATTAAAGAGTTTGTGCCGCAGGCCTTCGGCCATCAGGCGCAGCTTGGAGAGGCCCACCGCCGCATCTTCGAGATGCGCGCTCATGAGCTTGGTGAACAACTCATCGAGCTGGTCGCATTCCCACTCGCCATCCATGTACGACTCGCCGAATCCCAGCGACCAGCTGGAAAACACGCGGCTATAAACATGCGGGTCGCGAATGCGGATGTCCCAGGGGCGATTGCCGTTGATCCGCACATCGGCCAGTGCAAGCAGATCGACCAGGACTTCCGGCGGTGCGTTGTTCTGCGCGGCCGGCGGTTGGGGTTGCGGGGGCAGATCCAGAAAATCTTCTCTTTGCTGCATACAGACTCCATCATTTGCACGCGATGCCTGGGGCATCATGACTCACGGCGGATAACTATTGCTTGAAAGAGTGCTGACTCTCCAATGAATTGAATCGATCATGTCGATAGCACCGGGCAATCTTAGCGCAAGCTCACGGGCCGTGGCACACCCGGCAGACACCTGCCCTGAAAGCTGATCAAAACCGTTGCGCGCGCGCAGAATCCGGCGCAAAACCGGACGCCCGCCCCCTTGCCGTAGGCCAGGCCGTCGTGCCGTCGCGGGCCGAGCCGGCCGTGCTGGTGCCCGCGCTGCTGGCCGCGTCGGGGGCCTAGCCGGCGGCCGCGCCGGCGGCCGTGTCCATGGCCTCGTCCCCCGGCGCCAGGACCACCCGGAAGGCCGCGCCGGCGCCCGGTTCGGACCGCAGGCTCACGCGCCAGCCCTGGTGCTCGCAGATGCGGGCCACGAGCGACAGGCCCAACCCCAGGTTGTAGCTGTCGCCACCGCGTTCGCCGCCGCGCTCCGTGCCCCGCTCGCCGCCCCGCTCGGCGCCCCGCTCGGCGCCCCGCACGAACGGCGCGAACACGCTGGCCTGGCGGTCGGCCGCGATGCCCGGTCCGTCGTCGCTCACTTCGACCTCGGGCGGTCCGCCGGACGCCGCACCGCGCACGGCCAGCGTCACCGTGGCGCCGGGCCCGGCGTATTGCAGCGCGTTCTGGATCAGGTTGCCCAGCACCGCCCTGAGCAGCGGCACGGGGTAGTACGGCGTGAGCGGGCCGTCGGTGACCAGCCGCAGCGTCATGCCGCGGCGCTCCGCCAGCGGGCCATAGACCGCGGCCTGATCGCGCGCCACCACCTGTGCGCTGGCCTGCTCGAACGAGTTCTGCGCGCTATCGCGGCCGCGGGCCAGCATCAGGTAGACGTCGAGCCGTTGACGCATGTCGGCGGCCGCGCGTTCGATGCGCGCCAGCGCGGTCAGATCGGCGTGCCCAAGCGCGGGATCGTCGCGCAGCAGCTCGCAGGAACTGGTGATCGCCATCAACGGCGTGCGCAGCTCATGGCCCACATCCGCCGTGAAGAGGCGTTCGCGCTCGAGCGCCTGCTCGAGCTGGTTGTAGGTCGCGTCGAACGCGGCGGCGAGCGCGCCGATTTCGTTGGCGGGGTAGTCCTGGGCAAGCCGGGTGCGCGGCGGCTGGCCGGGACGGCCCTGCACCTGGCGCGCGAGGCGCGCGAGCGGCGCGACCACCCGGCGGATCATGAGCGCGCCCAGGCCGAACGCCACCAGCAGGCCGCCGGCCATCCCGCCCACCGCCAGCCAGTGCGAACCGCGCTGGCTGCGCTCGTAGTCGGTGTAGTCGCGCAGCAGCATGTAGCGATCGCCGTCCTTGTCATCGACCATCGCGTGCCAGACGCGGCCGTCATGGTTGACCTTGTGGAAGCCGGGCGGCAGCTCGCGCAACCAGGCCGGGAATGCCTCGCTGCCCGCGACGCCATGAAAGAAGCGGTTGGGCCGGCCCGGGTCCTGGCCGGCGAGGTATTCGGTGCGCACGCGCTGCACCGCCATGCCCATGTCGATACGCTGCAGATGCGCTTCGAGCCCGGTGACCGTGAAGATCGACACGGCCGTGAGCAGCCCGCCCACCAGCAACGCCAGCAGCACATAGGTCAGCACCAGGTTGCGCGCGAGACCGCGCCGCAGGCTAGAGAGCGGCATCGCGCAGCTGGTATCCGATGCCGCGCACCGTGTGCACCAGCGGCACCGCCTCGTCTTTGTCGACGGCGTGCCGGATCTGGTGGATGTGCGTGCGCAGGCTGTCGCTGTCGGGCGGCGAGTCGCGCCACAGCGCCTCTTCGAGACGGGTGCGATGCACGACCGCGGGGCTCGCCTGCATCAGCATCGTGAGGATGCGCAGCGGCGCGGGCGCCAGCCGGATGCGCCGCCCGTTGCGCGAGACCTCGAGCGTGGCGGTATCGCAGCGCAGGTCGGCCACTTGCAGCACGGTGGCCGCGACGCGGCCCTGGCTGCGCTGCAGGAGCGCGTGAATGCGGGCGGCCAGTTCGGCCAGGGCATAGGGCTTGACGAGGTAATCGTCGGCGCCGGCATCGAAGCCTTCGAGGCGGTGATCCAGCGTGTCGCGGGCCGTGACCATGATCACCGGCGTCGCGCAGCGTGCCTCGTTGCGCAGGCGCCGGCACAGGTCATAGCCATCCATGCGCGGCAGCATCAGGTCCAGCACGATGAGATCGAACTCGCCCGTGGCGGCTAGCGCGTAGCCCTGGCGGCCGTCTTCGGCGCAATCCACGATATAGCCGCGCCGGCCCAGAAAGGCCGCCACGTTGGACAGGATGGAGGGATCGTCTTCGATGACCAGGATGCGCATGCGGACAACGCCGCCCACGGACGGCAAAGAGAGATGGACCGGATTGTAGGGCCGGCGGTCTTAACGTTCCGTTGACATTAACCCACGCAAACTCTCGTTTCAATAAGAACCATTCGCGTTTCCTGGGTAATCCGGACCGCGTCTGTCCGGCGGATTTTCCCGCCTATCGAAACGAGATGATGATGTTCCAGCTCCGCCCCCGCGCCCTTCTCCATGCCGTGCTGCGCCCCCGCGTGCTGCTGACCGCCGCGCTGGCGCTCGGCGCCCTGCTGCCGGGCGCCGCGGGTGCCCGGCAGGTGACGGACCTGGCCGGGCGCGTGGTCGAGGTGCCCGACCATCCCAAGCGCATTCTGCTGGGCGAAGGCCGCTTCGTGTTTGCCATGGCCCTGCTCGATCGTGCCGATCCCACCGCGCGCATCGTGGGTTGGCAAGGCGAGCTCAAGCAGCAGGATCCCTACGCCTGGTCGCAACTCACCCGCACCTACCCGCGCGCAGCGCAAGTGCCGCTGATCGGCAAGAGCTCGGAAGACAGCGTGAGCCCTGAGCGCATCGTCGACCTGCAGCCCGACGTGGCCATCTTCGGCCTGGCGGGCCATGGCCCCGGCAAGAACAGCCCGATGGTGTCGGCGCTGCAGGCGGCCGGCATTCCGGTCGTGTTCATCGATTTCCGCCAGCACCCGCTGCAGAACACCGCCGCCAGCATGAAGATCCTGGGCGCGGCGGTCGACCGCCAGAACGAGGCGCAGGCCTATGTCGACTTCTATGAGCCGCGCGTGAAACGCGTGCAGGATATGGTCGCGGCCGTGCCCGAGAGCAAGCGCCCGCGCGTGTTCGTGGAGCTGCTGGCGGGCGTGTGGCCATCGTGCTGCCACACCACCGGCGGCGGTGGCCTGGGCGAAATGGTCGAGACCGCCGGCGGCGTCAATATCGCCAAGGGCGTGGTGCCCGGCGCCATCGGCGATGTCAGCCTCGAGTATCTGATCACGCAGCAGCCGGAGGTGTATGTGGCCACCGGCAGCCGCAGCGAGCCCGGCCGTCCCGGCCTGCTCGCCGGCCCCGGCGTGGCCCCCGCCACCGCCCTCGACAGCCTGGCCGTGCTGGCGGCACGCCCCGGCATCCGGGATCTGACGGCGGTGCAGGCGGGCCGTGCGCACGGTCTTTGGCACGCGTACTACAACTCGCCCTACAACATCCTCGCCGTCGAAGCGTTGGCGCGCTGGTTCCATCCGCAGGAAGCGGCCGCGCGCGGCATCGATCCCGAGGCCGACCTGCGCACGCTGCACACGGACTTCCTCGGCGCGCCCGCCGACGGCACCTACTGGACCACGCTGGCCCAGCCACGCTGAGCATGGGCATGACGCATACCGCCGCCCTGCCCGCGCCGGCGCAGGAGATCGCGCGCACCCATCTGCGCATGCAGCGCCGCCGCCGCGTGTGGCTCGGCGCGTTCGCCGCCGCGCTGGTGCTGTGCCTGCTGGCCGACATAGCCTGCGGGCCCGCCGGACTGAGCGCGGCGGACCTGCTGCGCACGCTGGTGCATCCCGATGCCGCCACGCCCGGCATGCGCGTGATCGTGTGGGACTTCCGCCTGCCCTATGCGGTGATGGCGGTGCTGGTGGGCGCCGCGCTCGGATGGGGCGGCGCCGAGATGCAGACCCTGCTCAACAACCCGCTCGCCAGCCCCTTCACGCTCGGCGTCTCCGCGGCGGCGGCGTTCGGCGCCGCGGCCGCGATCACGCTCAACTTCAGCCTGCCCGGCCTGCCGCCGGCCTGGACCGTGACCCTGTGCGCGTTCGTGAGCGCGCTGCTGTCGGTGGCACTGCTCGAACGCGTGGCGCGCTGGCGCGGCGGCTCGACGCTGGGCGTGGTGCTGTTCGGCATCGCCCTCGTGTATTCGTTCCAGGCGCTCATCATGCTGCTGCAGTTCGTGGCCTCGGAAGAGGCGCTGCAAGGCATCGTGTTCTGGACCATGGGCAACCTCGGGCGCGCCAGCTGGGGCAGCGTCGCCGCGCTCGCCGTGGCACTCGCCTGCGTGCTGCCGTGGTCGATGCGCGACGCCTGGCAACTCACCGCGGTGCGGCTGGGCGAAGAGCGCGCGGCCAGCCTGGGCGTCGACCTGAAACGCCTGCGCATGGTCAGCCTGCTGCGGGTCAGCGCGCTCACGGCGCTGGCCGTGTCGATCGTCGGCACGATCGGCTTCGTGGGCCTGGTGGCGCCTCACATCGCGCGCATGCTGCTGGGCGAAGACCACCGCTTCTACCTGCCGGGCAGCACGCTGGCCGGCGCCCTGATTCTGTCCGGCGCGTCCATCGCGTCCAAGACGCTGCTGCCCGGCGCGCTGATCCCGGTCGGGATCGTGACCTCGCTCGTGGGCATCCCTTTCTTTCTGGCCATCGTGGTGCGCACGCTGCGCAAGCAGTGAGCCACCGGCCTCATGTCCTCCCTCACCATGGAATCCGCAATGACGTCTCGCCTCGCCCTGCTCGCCCTGCCCTTTCTGTTTGCCGCCACGGCCCAGGCGCATGAGCACGCGGCACCCGCCGCCCCTCCGGCCGCTCAGACCTCGCAGGCCACGCCGCAAGGATGCGCCGTCGACGTGCAAGGGCAGCCCGGCAAGAAGTTCGAGCCCGGTCACATCGTGGTGCCCGCCACCTGCACCGAGTTCACGGTGCGCCTGATCCACACGGGCAAGAACAGCAAGGAAAAGGCCGGCCACAACTGGGTGCTGACCAAGACCGCCGATATCGACCAGGTCATGCTCGACGGCATGCGCGCCGGCCCGCAGGACGATTGGCTCGTGCCGAATGACGCGCGCGTGCTCGCCAAGACGCCCATGCTGGGCGGCGGCGAGACCGCGACCGTGACGTTCCCGGTGAGCCGTCTGGCGGCCGGCGAGTCGTACACGTTCTACTGCTCGTTCCCCGCGCATGCCGAGATGATGCGCGGCACGCTGGCACTGGCGCGCTGAATCCCATGAGCACGTGCGCGTCCAGCGGCCTGTCTCTGACGGGGGTGCAGGCGGGTTACGGCCGCCGTCAGGTCCTGCACGGCATCGACGCCGCCGGGCTCGCGGCCGGCTCCGTCACGGCGCTGATCGGTCCGAACGGCAGCGGCAAGTCCACCCTGCTGCGGGCCATGGCCGGGCTGGTGCCGCTGAGTGCGGGCGCGGTCTGGCTGGGCGATCTGCGGCTGGACCGGCTGCGGCCCGCGCAACGCGCGCAGCACGCGATGTACATGCCGCAGACCCTGCCCGCCGGCGTGCACATGACGGTGCTCGAATCGGTGCTGGCGGCGGGTGCCGCGAGCGCGCCCTCAAACGCCGGCGCCGATGCATCGGACCGGCTGGCGCAAGCCATCGCGCTGCTGGGCCGTCTGGGCATCGCCGGGCTGGCGAACCGCACGCTGGCAGAGCTCTCGGGCGGGCAGCGGCAGATGACCGGGCTGGCGCAGGCGCTGATCCGCGCGCCGCGCCTGCTGCTGCTCGACGAGCCGCTCTCCGCGCTCGATCTGAACTACCAGTTCCATGTCATGCGCCTGTTGGCGCGTGAGACCCGCGAGCGCGGCATGGTGACCGTGATCGTGCTGCACGACCTGGGCATGGCGCTGAATCACACCGATCAGGCGCTGTTGCTGCAGGCCGGCAGGCTGCTCGCGCGCGGCACGCCACAGGAGGTGATCGTGCCGGCGCGCCTGCGCGAGGCCTACGGCGTGCAGGCCCGCATCCTGAGCGATGGCGAGGCGCGCCACGTGCATGTCGAAGACCTGGTCGCCGAGCCGACCTGATCGCTCAACCTCAGGCGGGCTGCCACAAGCCGCGGCGTTGCAGCTCCGCGCCCGCCCCCTCGGCAAACCAGTACGCCTCTTCGACATGCGGCTGGCCCGACAGGATGAAGTGCGTCAGCCCGAGCGCGTGATACTCGTTGGGCAGCTGATAGTCGTTGAACTTGATCAGCTCGATCTCGAGCCCGTCGCGCGCGGCGACCTGCTTCACGACATCGAAGATCTTTTCGGCCGAGCCTACCGAGATGCCGACCGTGATGGTCGTCTTGCCATCCTTGGTCTGCGCCGCCTGCGCCACCGGGCCCGCGAACGCGGCCATCGTCAGCAGCGCCGTGCCGGCCAGTGCCTGGCGCAGGGCCAGCTTCAGAAATCCGCGTCGAACCTGCATGAATCGTTCCTTGAGTGAAGAATGGAGCGATTCTGTCAGGCAGCCGATACGCCGAAAAATACTTGATCCGCATGACGATATGCGGACCGTGAAGCGCCGCGGCCAGACCGCCGCGGCTGGACGGATCAGGGGGGAATGGTGGGCAGCTCAGCCGCCCCTGATCCTCCAAACCCACACGCTCGGCCAATTTCGAAGTTTCGATAATTGCGATTTTTCGGGAATGTATCTACGCTCTGATCCATGGTCTCCCGTAAATCTGTCTCCCCCCGTTCTACGTCTCCCGCCACCGCCAAAGGGAAGGAGCCGCACGACGCCTACGCGCCGCTGCCGGTGGTTTCCCTGGAAACCGCGGTTCTGGCCCTGATGGAAGCGCCGATGCCCGCCTATGTCCCAACCCCCAAGAACAAGCGCGCCGCCCCGGCGCCCGGCGCGCCTGGCGAGGCCAGCGCGCCCACTCGAGAACGCACCGTGCGCCTGCGCCAGCCTGGCGGCACAGACCGGCGCTTCAGCCTCAAGGCCCTGACGGCGCCCGACGATACCAGCGCGGTGATCTTCGAGCTGCGGCCCTTGTCCGATCGCCCGCTGCCGGGTAACCGCCCGAGCATGCTCTCGACCCAGCAAGCCGCTGATTACCTCAATGTCAGCCGCCCCTACGTCATCAAGCTGGTCGACCAAGGGGCGTTTAAAGGCGTGCAGCGCACGGCTGCCAATCACCGTCGGATTCCCTTAGCGGAAGTCGAGAAAATGGCGCGCAAGATGCATGATTCACGCAACGACGCACTGCACAGGATCGAGGAGCTCGCCGCCGACACACATGCCGACGAGCTCAAGGCAGCGCTCGCCACGCCGGCTCGGCGCTGGATTCGGAAGCCCTGATGACCCCTAACGCCTGGGGCTACACCGCAGCGCATTGACGCGCGCCACGGTGTCTGGGTGGTCGCGCCTTCAGCCGGCCTGCTTGCGCCAGGCGGTGTAGGTGAGGTCGGGCGTGTCGGACGCCACCAGCACGTTGCGTTCGACGTCGATCATGGCGTAACCCTGGGCGGCGGCCGCGTGGGCCACGCCGCGGGCGAGGGACTGCAAGGCCTCGCCTTCGCCTTGCACGGCGAGCACCAGCGCGCCCTCATCGGCGCGCACCTCGATCGACAGGCCGGGCATCTCGATGTGCGCGGTTTCGGCCAGCGTATCGCTGTCGTCTTCGTCGAGGTCGATCTCGCCGCCGGTCTGGTCGGCGTCGTCCGTTTCGTCCCAATCCAGCGACGGGAACAGGGCCTCCGCGAGGTCGGCGTAGTCGTCGACGGTGGCGTCGAGATCTTCCTGCAGGGTGGCGAGCGACTTGGGCGGGTACAGCGTTTTGACCAGCACGAATTCCTGGCTCATGGGCGATGCTCCGAAACGGTTGACGATGCGTGGGCATCGGGTGACTGGAGCATAACCCGCCCGTGCACCGCGCACGCGCCAGACTCAGGCGTCTTTCCGCGCCCGTGCATCGAAGGCCGCGCGCGAGCCTTCGATGGTGTTCAGATTCTGCTGAGCCCACACCCACACGCCGCAGAAGGCTTCGCCGAGCCCGAGGCCGAGGTCGGTCAGCTGATACTCGACCTTGGGCGGCACCACCGGATAGACCGTGCGCAGCACCAGACCTTCGCGCTCCATGTCGCGCAGCGTCTGCGTCAGCATCTTCTGGCTGATTCCGCTCACTTGGCGCGCCAGTTGCGTGAACCGCAGCGCGCCGTGCTCGGCGAGCACTTCGAGGATGATCATCGTCCACTTGTCGGCGACGCGTGCGATCACGTCGTTGACGAGCGCCTGCACGCGCGGATCCGGCTTGTGCTCCTGTGCCAGCTTGCGTCGCACCTCGAGGTGCCGGGCCTTGTCGATCGGCATTTTCCTGCCTCCATCGCTGGGCGACTGCCGCCCACCATTGGCCGCTTCCGGGCACGACGCCCGGGAGAGACCCTTTACTCTCTTTCAGGTAAGTATAGTACTTAAAGGTGCCTACTTCCCATTGGAGAGTGTACAACCCTAAGCTGGCGGCCATCGTGCAACTCCCCCTCGTCGAGGGTCTCGCTCATGTCCTCCTCCTCATCGTCGTCCGCTTCCCCTGCCCCGCGTCTCGTCGAACGCATCCTTGCGATCGAACCGCCCGAACGCTTTGCCGTCGCGGCCGGCATGGCCATGTTCTTCCTGCTGTTCACGGCCTACTTCATGCTGCGCCCCGTGCGCGAAACCATGGGCGTCGCCGCCGGCGTCAACAATCTGCAGTGGTTGTTCTCGGCCACCTTCGTGGCGACGCTGGCCGTGCTGCCGCTGTTCGGCTGGCTGGCGGGCAAGGTGTCGCGCCGCACCTTGCTGCCCTGGCTCTACGGCGCCTGCGCACTGATGCTGGCGGGCTTTGCCGCGCTGTTCACCGTCGCGCCCGGTTCGCTCTGGACCATGCGGGCCTTCTATATCTGGCTGTCGGTGTTCAACCTGCTCGCGATCTCCTTGGCCTGGAGCGTGCTGGCCGACGTGCTCGCCGCCGACCAGGCCAAGCGCACGTTCGCGCTGGTCGCCGCGGGTGCGAGCGTGGGCGGACTGGCCGGACCGGTGCTCGGCACCCTGCTGGTCGGCCCGCTCGGACACGCGGGCCTGCTGCTGCTGTCGGCCCTGATGCTGGGTGCCAGCGCGGCCTGCGCCGTGGCCCTGCATCGATGGCGCGACGCCCACCCCCTGCCGGCCCTGCCCGACGGCAGGCCCGCGCCCGAGACGGCGCGCCGCAGCCGGCCCCTGGGCGGCAACCCGTTCGCGGGCGCCACCCTGACGCTGCGCTCGCCGTATCTGCTCGGCATCACCGCCTTCGTGCTGCTGCTCGCCAGCGTCAACACCTTTCTCTATTTCGAACAGGCCCGGCTGGTGGCCGAGCACTTCCCGGATCGCATTACCCAGACCCAGGTGTTCGGCACGATCGACGCCGCGGTGCAGGCGCTCTCGCTGCTGGTGCAGGCCCTGATCACCGGGCGCCTGGCGCGGCGGATGGGGATCGGCGTTCTGCTGGTATCGGTGCCGCTCGTGATGGCGCTCGGCATGCTGGCGCTCGCCGTCGCCCCGCTGTTCGCGATCTTCGTGGCCGTGATGGTGGTGCGCCGCGTGGGCGAGTACGCGCTGGTGCGGCCGGGCCGCGAGATGCTCTACACGGTCGTGCCCGCCGAACAAAAGTACAAGGCCAAGAGTTTCATCGACACCGTCGTGTATCGGGCCGGCGACGCGCTGAGCGGCTGGCTCAAGCGCGCCATCGACGTTCTGAGCGAGAGCCCCGCCGTGGCGATGGTGGTCGGCGCGCTGCTCGCGCTGGCCTGGGGCTGCTGCGGGCTGTTTCTCGGCCGCCGCGAGCGTGCGCTCGAAGCCGACCGCACGCCGGCCTGAAGGCCCCTCAACTCGTGTCCCTGGCGCCGCGAGCACGTCGAGGCGCCTTCCCACCCCGTCCTGGAGACCCGCATGACCTTCTCTCCCTCGCTTGCATCCCCCTCTCTGCCCCACGACACCTGGACCGCCCGCCTCGCCGCAATGCCGCGCGGCATGCTGGCGGCCGCCACCTTGCTGGCCGCCAGCCTGTTCGGCGCCGAGGCCCACAGCGCGGCGCCGGCACGTGACGCGGCCGCCTCGTCCGCCCCCTCCGAGGGCACGGCGCTGCGCCCCACCGGCAACACCATCCTCATCACCGGCGGCGGCTCCGGCATCGGCCGCGAGCTCGCGCAACGCTTCCATGCCCTCGGCAACACGGTCATCATCACGGGACGACGGCTCGAACCGCTGCGCGAGACCATCGGCGATCGCGACCGGATGGTGGCGCTCACGCTCGACCTCGATGATCCGCAGGCGATCGACGCGTTTGCACGGCGCGTCGTGGCGGAGCATCCGGCGCTCAATGTCCTGATCAACAACGCCGGCATCATGCGCTACGAGGACGTGGGCAGCCAGCACGACCTGCGCGACGCGCAGGCGCAGATCACCACCAATCTGCTCGGCCCGATCCGCATGAACAACGCCCTGATCGAACATCTGAAGACGCGTCCGGGCGCGGCGCTGGTAAACGTCTCGTCCGGCCTGGCCTTCGTGCCGCGCGCGGATGCCGCCATCTACAGCGCCACCAAGGCTGCGGTTCACTCCTACACCCAATCGTTGCGGCAGCAACTAAAAGGCCAGGTGCGGGTGATAGAGCTGATCCCGCCGGGCGTGCAGACCGAACTCACGCCGGGTCAGTCGGTGCGTGAGGGCTTTCTGCCGCTGAACGCCTTCATGGAGGAAGTCATGGCGCTGTTCCAGCAGCAGCCCGTGCCCGACGAGATCGTGGTGCAGCGTGCCCACTTCCAGCGCTACGCCGAACGCGAGAATCGCCACGCCGAGGCCTTCGCCCGGATCAACGCGGCTGTGCCGCGCTAACGCAACGAGGGCGCCTCGATGAGGCGCCCTCGTTCATGCCGGCGTCACGTGGGGTCACCGGGAACCGGCTGCCCGCCACGCGCGCGAGGAGAATCCGCTTCAGCCCTTGATGAAGGCCAGCAGGTCGGCGTTGAGCACGTCGGCGTTGATGGTGAGCATGCCGTGCGAATAGCCCTCGTAGACCTTGAGCGTGCCGTTCTTCAGCAGCTTGACGGCCAGACGCGACGCGGCATCGATCGGCACGACCTGGTCGTCGTCGCCATGCATCACCAGCGTGGGCACTTCGATGGCCTTGAGGTCTTCGGTCTGGTCGGTCTCGGAGAAGGCCTTGATGCCTTCGTAGTGCGCCTTGGCGCTGCCGTTCATGCCCTGACGCCACCAGTTCTGAATCACCGGTTCGATGACCTTGGCGCCCGGACGGTTGAAGCCGTAGAACGGGCCGGCGGCCACTTCGTGGAAGAAATCCGCACGATTGGCGGCCAGCGCGGCGCGGAAGCCGTCGAACACCTCCAGCGGCGTGCCGTTGGGGTTGCTGTCGGTCTTGAGCATGAGCGGGGGCACCGCGCTCACCAGCACCGCCTTGGCCACGCGGCCCTGCGGTTGGCCATGCCGGGCCACGTAGCGCGCCACTTCGCCGCCACCGGTCGAGTGACCGATGTGCACGGCATTGCGCAGGTCCAGATGCTCGGCCACGGCGGCCGCGTCGGCGGCGTAGTGGTCCATGTCATGGCCATCGCTCACCTGCGCCGAGCGGCCGTGGCCGCGGCGGTCGTGCGCCACGACACGAAAACCCTTGTTCACGAAGAACAGCATCTGGGCGTCCCAGTCGTCGCTGGAGAGCGGCCAACCGTGGTGAAACACAATGGGTTGGGCCGACTTGGGGCCCCAATCTTTGAAGAAAATCTCGACGCCGTCTTTCGTGGTGATCGTGCTCATGGTCTGGTTGCTCCGGGGGGTGTGAGTGGAAGAGGACCGCAAGACAAGATTAGGGAAACCGGCGCCGTCGCGAAATCCTACCGTGGGGTCGGAGCGCCATACCAACGTATGTATAGCAGCGCGGCGATGGCGTGTCATGCACGCGACGATGAAACACCGCGAAAAGAAAACGGGGCTTCGGCAAGCACATGTAACCCGGGCCGGCGTCGTGATTCAGTCGAGCGCGTCGGCCAGACAGCGCGCCATGATGTCGCCGTCGACCGGCTTCTCGAGCCAGGCGCGCGCGCCGCTGGCGAGCATGCGCGATCGGATGGCCTCGGTGGAAAACGCTGTCATGAAGATCATCGGGAAGCGGCAATCGGCGGCGATCAGGGCCGCCTGCAACGCTTCGCCGGTCATGGGCGCCATCTGGATGTCCGACACCAGACAGTCGGGATAGCCTTCGTCGAGACTGGCCAGAAACGCGGGCGCCGACGCATAGGCGCGCACGCGATAGCCGAGCGAACGGATCAGGCTGGACAGCGAGGTGCGGACCCCATCGTCGTCATCGACGATCGCTATCGTGGGAACGTGATTCATATACGAAATCCTTCGGGCCGCGGTCAGCACGAGCGTGCATCGAAACGCGGCAGTCTCCGTTATGAACCTTATTGACCATAAGGAAAATCATACAGAGGTTTGCCGGCGTTTCGGCTCAGCGGGGCGAAATGCCCAGCGCGTGGGCCTGCCGCACCAAATCCGCCAGCGACCGCACGCCCATCTTGCGCATGACGTTGCCCCGATGGATCTTCACGGTGATCTCGCTCAGACCGATCAAGCCCGCCACCTGCTTGTTCATCAGCCCCGAGACCACATGGCCCATGACTTCGCGCTCGCGCGCCGTGAGCGTCTCGTAGGCGGCCTTCAGCCCGCGCAGCGCGGCCGATTCGGCGCGTCGCTCGGTGTCGCGCTCGATGGCGGTGGTGACCGCGTCCAGCATGTCCTGCTCGCGGAACGGCTTGGCCAGAAAATCCACCGCCCCCGCCTTCATCGCCTTCACCGTCATGGGGATGTCGCCATGTCCGGTCATGAAGACGATCGGCAGGTCCATGCCATGGGCCGCCAGCTGCGCCTGAAAATCGAGGCCGCTGATGCCCGGCAGACGCACGTCCAGC
This sequence comes from Bordetella genomosp. 5, assembly GCF_002261475.1. Lineage (GTDB taxonomy): Bacteria > Pseudomonadota > Gammaproteobacteria > Burkholderiales > Burkholderiaceae_B > Bordetella. Next base: position 194,331 of record NZ_NEVN01000005.1, on the reverse strand, counting down.
ACGATGCAGCCCGGGGTGTCCGGCATTTTCGATTGCAGCAGCTCGGCCGGCGCGGCGTGCAGTTGCGTGCGCAACCCGACCGAGCGGAACAGGCTGTCGAGCGAATCGCGCACCGGCGCCTCGTCGTCGACGATGATCACGAGCGGCTCGCGGGCGGGCACGGTCTGGCCCGGCGGCACGGAAGAGAAAGGACGATTCATGCGTGAGCTCCAGCGTGCGCCACGGCCAGCGTGAGATGAAAGACGGCGCCCGGACCGTCGGTGTCGGCGAGCGTGAGCGTGCCGCCATGCGCCTGGATGGTCGTGCGGCAGATGGCCAGCCCCATTCCCATGCCGGTGGGCTTGGTCGTGAAGAAAGGATCGAACAGCCGTTCGCGGTCGGCCGCGGCGATGCCGGGGCCGGTATCGCGCAGCACAATGGCGACCTGGTCCGGCGCCTGCTGTGAGGCGGTGATCGACAGCGCGCGCGGGCCCGGCTGCTCCGCCATCGCCTGACACGCGTTGACCATCAGGTTCACCAGGACCTGCTGCAACTGGATGCGATCGCCGAGGATCTCCGGCAGGCCGGCCGTGATGTCCAGCCGCAGCTCCACCCGCTCGCGCGAGAGCTCGTGCGCCACCAGGCGGGCGGCCTCTTCGATGATGGCGGCCGGCGCGAGCGCATCGTGCTGCACCGGCGCCTTGCGCAGAAAGGCCTGCACCCGCTTGACGATCTCGGAGGCGCGACGCGCCTCCGCCCCGATGCGGGCCAGCGCCGTCTCGACCTCGTGCAGGTCGGGCGGATCCCGCCTGAGCCAGCGCATGCCGGCGTCGCTGCTGGTGGCCACCGCCATCAGCGGCTGGTTGACCTCGTGCGCGATCGACGCCGTCAGCTCGCCGAGCGTCGCCACGCGCGCGGCGTGCGCGATCTCGGCCTGGGCCTGCAGCAATGCGTCGTGGGCCTGCTTGCGGTCCGTGTTGTCCACCACGAAGACCAGCACGCAGCCTTCGGGATCGTCGGCCGCGGGATAGGTGATGGTGAACAGCACCGGCACCAGCGTGCCGTCGGCGCGGATCATGTCGGTCTCGCCCTCGTGGAACGGCTCGCCGCGCGCGAAGGCGACGAGCGCGTCGGCGAAGCTGCGATCGCCCGGGCTCAGCACGTCGTCCACGCTGTGCGGCGCGTTGCGCTCGAGACGTCCGGTCATGGCCTCGAACGCCGGATTCACGTCATCGATGCGCACGCAGCAGCGGATGCGCCGCACGTCTTCGGGATGGCTGGCGAAGTGGCGCGCGAGCCCATCGGCGTCGGGCGCGAGACGCGCCAGCTCGGCCGGCACGGCGGACCAGTCTTCCTGGACCACGCCGATGCGGCTGGCATCGAACATGCGCCGATAGCGGCGCTCGCTGGCCACCACCGCCGCGTGCGCCGCCTCGCGGTCCGTCACGTCGGTGTGCGTCTCCATGACCGCGAGCGGCCGCCCTTCGGGGCCGTACTGCACGACCCAGCGGCTCGAAAGCGACAGCGTCGCCCCCGTACGCGTGACCTGCCGCAGGGTGCCATCCCAGCGGCCGGTCCGCATCAGCTCGACCTCGATGGCCGCGCGCTGCTCCGCATAGCGGGTCTGAAGCAACTCATCGGCCACGCGGCCGATGGCTTCGCGGGCGGGCCAGCCATAGATGTCTTCGGCCGTGCGGTTCCAGAACGTGATCACGCCCTGGCGATCCCGCACGAAGATCATGTCGTGCGACAGGTCGAGCAGGCGCGCCTGGGCCGCGAGGCGACGGGTCGCGCGCTGGTTCTGCAACGCCAGCACGCCCGCGATCGCGATGGCGGCCAGACTCACGAAGGCGCGCACGGTGGGCGCGCCGACATGGCGCAATCCGTGCGAGTCGATGTAGGCCACCAGGGTCAGGAGCAGCGTGCCCAGCGCGGCAAGCCAGATGTCGCGGCCGCGCGCGGTGCGCGCCGCCATCAGCACCACCAGCACGTACAGCACCGCCACCGCCCCTTCGACGGTCGTGAAGGTGTCGACGAGGAAGATGCCCAGCGCCAGCAGGCCGGCACCCACGCGCCAGACGGCGGGAGACGCGCCGGCTTCGACGGGGTCGGCGGCAAACGCACCAGGGATCGGTGTCGGGCGCGATGCCCGCACAGGCGGCGTGGACAAGAAGGCACCTCCAGGATGCGGGCCGCCGTGGGGGCCCGGGCGCGCTCATTATCAGACATCGCCGGGCCGAACGCACTCGCACCCGAGCATATGGTGGCCTAAACCAAAGTATGACGGCGAAAAACGATGAGCCGATTCATGCCGGCGCGGCGCGCCGATAAGCTGTTTTCCATCGGGCACCACCCCCTCACAGCCCGGTCCGACGGACGGTCGCACCCGCACCGCCTGCCGGCCTCTCCCCTACCCGCATGGAGCTCGTCATGACCGACCTCACGCTTCCCGCCAGCCTGCGCGCCCCGCTGCGCACCCCCACCGACCTGGGCGCAGACGCCACCGCCGACATCTCCGCCGCGCTGACCACGCTGCTGGCCGACGTGTTCGCGCTGTACCTGAAGACCAAGAATTTCCACTGGCACATGTCGGGCCCGCACTTCCGCGATTACCACCTGCTGCTCGACGAACAGGGCGACGAGATCTACGCCACCACCGACGCCATCGCCGAGCGGGCCCGCAAGGTAGGCGGCACCACGCTGCGCTCGATCGGCCATATTCATCGCCTGCAGCGCCTGCTCGACAACGACGCCGAGTACGTGACGCCGCAGGACATGCTGGCCGAACTCGCGGACGACAATCGCCAGCTCACCGGCTTTCTGCGCGCTACCCACGTGGTCTGCGATGCCCACAACGACGTCGCCACCGCCAGCCTGATCGAAAACTGGATCGACGAAGCCGAGCGCCGCAGCTGGTTCCTGTTCGAATCGACCCGCGCGCCGCGCTGAACCCCGCCACGTCCACCGGAACCCATCATGTCGCATGCGCAAACCCTGACAGCCCTGCCCGCGGGCACCGCCGCGCCGCCGTTCTCGCTACCCGCCACCCCGGACCAGCGTGTGTCGCTGGATGAATTGCTCGGTCGCCCGCTGATCCTGGCGTTCTACCCGGCCGACTGGAGCCCGGTGTGCGGCGACCAGATGGCCTTCTACAACGAAGTGCTGCCGGAGTTTCATCGCGCCGGCGCGCAACTCGTGGGCATTTCGGTGGACGGCGTGTGGTGCCACGCGGCATTCGCGGCCGACCGGCATCTGCATTTTCCGCTGCTGGCCGACTTCGAGCCCAAGGGCGCCGTCGCCCGCAGCTACGGGGTGTACCGCGAGGCCGAAGGCATCTGCGAGCGGGCCCTGTTCGTGATCGACGCCCGCGGCGTGATCCGGTGGAGTTACGTGTCCCCGCTCGGCATTAATCCGGGTGCCGACGGCATCTTCGAGGCGCTCGACGCGCTCGGCGCCGCCGCTACCCAAGCCGCCGTTCAACCCGCCTCTCAACCCGCTTCCGGAGCGCAATCATGAGCCGCCTGATCTATCCCGTCGACGCCCAGGATCACTCGCAGGGCCCGGCCGACGCGCCGGTCACCCTGGTGGAGTATGGCGATTACGAATGTCCGTATTGCGGCCAGGCCTACCCGATCATCCAGGAAGTGCAACGCGCGCTGGGCGACCAGCTGCGCTTCGTGTTTCGCAACTTCCCGATCACCGAGCTGCACCCGCACGCGGTGATGGCGGCGCAGTTTGCCGAGGCCGCTGCCCGCGAGGGCAAGTTCTGGCAAGCCCACGACATGCTGTATGAAAATCAGCAGGCGCTGCGGCTGCCCGACCTGCTGGCCTATGGCCGCACGCTCGGCCTCGCGCCCGCCGCGCTCGACGAAGCCTTCGCCGGCGCGCACGATGCACGCATCCAGCGCGACTTCCAGGGCGGTATCCGCAGCGGGGTCAATGGCACGCCCACCCTCTTTATCGAGGGCACGCGCTACGACGGCGAGCGCGACGCGGCCAGCCTGATCGAGGCTCTGCGCGCACGGGCTCGCGGCGCGTAGGCCACCCGGCGCGCTTTGCGTCAGAGCTTGGCCACCGACACCTCCGTCGCCTTCACGAAGGCCAGCACCTCCGTGCCGACCTGCAGGTCCAGCTCCTTGACCGAGCGCGTCGTGATTACCGACGTGACGATCCCGGCGGGCGTGTCGATGTCCACCTCGGACACGACGGAGCCCAGCACGATCTCGCGGATCTTGCCGCGAAACTGGTTGCGGGCGTTGATGGATTGAATGGCCATGCGTAACTCCTGTTGCGGATGAGAGTGATATGAGCGCGTGCCGTGCGCGGGCACGCGTTGCGGTTATTACGCGGCACCGATCAGGCGGATGTCCTGCGCGCCGGCGCGTTCGAGTTGCTCCACCAGCCCCAGCTCCCAGTCCAGATAGGCCTGGAAGCCGGCATTGCGTGCCCCGATGTCGTCCAGGTGATAAGGGCTGATGTCCTGGTCATCGTCGCCCGTCAGCACGCCCGCCGGCCCGGTGGCCAGCGGCAGGCCCTGTGCCTGCCAGGCCCGGGTGCCCCCGGCCAGTGCATACACGGCGGGCGCATTGGCGTCGCGCCTGAGCTGCCAGCGCAGCTCCGTGGCCACCGATTGCGCCAGCACGCCGTCGTCGGACACGATCACCACGCGACGTGCCGCCGGCTCCGCGAGCAGCGCCGGCAGGCGATCGGGCGCCGCGAAACGCGCGCCGCGCACATGACCGCGCTCGTAGGCCTGGCGCCGGTCCACGTCGTACACCTGCGTGTCGCCCGCCTCCTGCCAGCCCTGCAGCACCTGCGGGCGGACCGTCGGCGCCGCCTCGCGATGACGCAGCACGCGGACGCGCTCGGCGCCGGTCTCGAGCGCCACCGGCACGGCCGGCTTGCCCGCCACGGGCGCGGCCGGCTCGAGCGCCGCCGCAAAAAGATAGACCTCCACCGCGCCCAGCTGCCTGAGCCAGGCCGCGGTGGTCAGTGCCCGCACGCCGTCGTGGTCGGCCAGCACGACCCGGGCGCGGCGCGTGCCGACGTATTCGTCGGTGGCCTGCACCAGCTGCCCGCCCGGCGCCCAGCGCCAGCCCGGCAGATGACCGGCCTCGTACTCCTCGCGGGTGCGGATGTCGAAGCGGTAGAGGCTGCGTTCGCCGGCGGCGGCTTCGTCCTCGAAGCTGGCCAGGCGTGCGGCGTCGATGTATTCCACCCCCGCCTGCGCGATTACCGAGCGGGCGCGTTCGCGCGCCTGGGCAAGATGCGCCGGCGCCGGTTCGGGCAAGGCCGCATGGCGCCCGTAGGCCAGCTCGCGGCCGGACAGCAGCCATTCCATCGTGCCGTTTTTCAACGACGCGACCCGATTCGGAATGCCCGCGTCGATCAGGGTCTGCGCGCCCACGATCGAGCGCGTGCGGCCCGCGCAGTTCACGACGACGAAGGTCTCGGGGTCCGGCGCCAGTTCGCCGATGCGATAGACCAGCTCGGCGCCCGGCAGGCTGTGCGAGAACGGCAGCGTGAAGTTGTGAAATTCTTCGGTGGTGCGGCTGTCGACCACCAGGATGTTCTCGCCGGCGCCAACCCGGGCCGCGAGCTCGTCCACGTCGATCCAGGGCGTGTGCTTCTCGTGCTCGATGACTTCGCCGAAGGCCTTGCTCGGCACATTGGTACCCCAGAACACTTCCCGGCCCGAGGCTTCCCAGCCGCGCGTGCCGCCGGCGAGCACGGCCACGTCGATGTAGCCCAGCCGGGTCAGCTTGCCCGCCGCGTCGTGGGCGATCGTTTCGTCCTCGTCGGTCACGACGATGCGGGTGCCGCGGCGCGGCACCAGGCGGTCGATGCGCTGCTCCAGACGCCACAGCGGGGCGTTCGCCGCTTCGAGGATGTGGCGTTCGGCGTAGCGCCCCGCCTCGCGCACGTCCAGCAGCGCGATCTCGCCGGTGGCGCGCAGCGCGCGCTCGAGCTCGGCGGCGTCGACCCGCGCGTGGAAGATCGCGGCGGGCGGACCGAAGGTGCGCGACGCGCCACCGGCCGTGCTCTCGAACACCACGCGCCCCGGCAGGCGATCGAGCGCCAGACCATAAAAATGCAGATGCGCGCCCGAGGTGTCGCCGATCAGTTCGATCGTGTGCACGTCATCGGGCTGCAGCACGATGGAGCCACCCGCGCCCACGTCGACCCGCCGCACATGAGTGAGCGTCTCGTGGCCGGCGCTCGCGCCCGGGCCACGGGCGTAAACCTCGTTGCGCTCGTCGCCGCGCACGCCGGCGATGATGGCCCAGGTAGTGTGGTCATGCGGCGGCTGCGCCTTGCCCGCCTCGCCCAGGGATAGATACAGGGCGTACGCCCCGTCGGTGTCTTCGGCCAGTCGGTAGATCGACGCCGGGCGGCCGGGCTGCAAGGCGAAGGCCTCGGCCGCGAACAGTTCGGTGCGCGCCGCGAGCCCGCGCAGCAGCGCGGCCGCCGCCTCCAGCTGGGCGGGCGTGGCCCGGGCCGGATCGGGCAGGATGGCGCGCACGTCGGCGATGAACGCCGCGACGGCGCGCGAACGCGTGGTCTGAAGAGAGAGATCGGAGCTGGGCGGCAACGTGGTCATGGGGATTCCGTGGTGGCGTCGGGGTCCGGGATGCGATCCCGGCCGGGATGCAGCCAAGACTACGGCGCTGCGGTCCAGCGCGACAACGCAGAAAACCGACTATCCATATGCGCGCGGACGGCGCGCCGCGACGCATAAGGACATACGAAAAACGTCGTTCCGCGGCCCCCTGCGGCTCCCTAGCATCGTGGCCTTCAGTTCCTCGATGCCGTGCACGACGCGGCGTCCTCCGATTCATCCGCCACAGGGTACGCCCCCATGTCCGCTCAATCCCCCGCGCCCGCCGCGCGGCGCGCCGCCGTCAGCGTGGCCGTCGACGTCGGCGGCACCTTTACCGATATCGTGCTGGAGCAGGGCGAGCTGCGCCGCTCCGCCAAGCTGCTCACCACCCCCGCCGCGCCCGAGCAGGCCGTCCTCGCCGGCATCGGCGAACTGCTCGAGGCCGCCGGCCTGGGCTGGCCCGCCGTGGAGCGTCTCGTGCTCGGCACCACGCTCGCCACCAACGCGCTGATCGAGCGCAAGGGCGCCCGCACCGCGCTCATCACGACCGCCGGCTTTCGTGACCTGGTCGAGATCGGTCTGGAAGACCGCTATGCGCAATACGATATTTTTCTGGACAAGCCGCAGCCGCTGGTGCGGCGCGACTGGCGCCATGGCGTCGCCGAGCGCGTGGATGCGCAAGGCCGGGTGCTGACGCCGCTCGACGAAGCCGAAGTCCGGGCCCTGGCGGCCCGGCTGCTTGACGACGGTATCGAAAGCGTGGCCGTGTGCCTGCTGCACAGCTACGCCCACCCGGCGCACGAGCGCCGCATCCGCGAGCTGTTGCGCGACGTGGCGCCGGCACTGTGGATCTCGCTTTCCTCGGATGTGTGCGCCGAGATCCGCGAGTATCCGCGCCTCTCCACCGTGTGCGCCAACGCCTATGTGCAGCCTCAGGTGTCCGGTTATCTGCGCCGGTTCCAGGACGCGGCGCGCGAACGCGGCCTGCGGGCGGAACCCTTCCTGATGACCTCGGGCGGCGCGATCGCCACCTTGCAGACCGGCGTGGAAGAGCCGGTGCGCCTGGTGGAGTCGGGGCCGGCCGGCGGCGCCATCCTGGCGCAGCACATCGCCGAGCAGGTCGGCGCGGCGCGCGCCCTCTCCTTCGACATGGGCGGCACCACCGCCAAGATCTGCTATATCGACGACTACCAGCCGCAGATCAGCCGCAGCTTCGAGTTCGGCCGCGTGCATCGGCATCTGAAAGGCTCGGGCCTGCCCATCCGGATTCCCGTCATCGAGATGATCGAGATCGGCGCGGGCGGCGGTTCCATCGCGCGCATCAACAACCTGGGCGTGATCCAGGTCGGCCCCGACAGCGCGGGCTCGACGCCCGGCCCGGCCGCCTACGGACTCGGCGGCCAGCACGCGACCGTGACGGACGCGCACGCGGTGCTGGGCACCATCACGCCCGAGCGCTTCGCGGTGGGCAAGGTCGCCCTGGATCCCGATCTCGCGCGGCTCGCCGTCCAGGCCCATCTCGCCCGGCCCGGCAAGCTCACCGATCCCGAAGCCGCCCACGCGGTGCTGGAAGTCGTGACCGAGAACATGGCCAATGCCGCGCGCGTGCACGCCTCCGAGTTGGGCAAGTCCGCCGAGGATCACACGCTGATCGCGTTCGGCGGCGCGGCCCCGCTGCACGCCGCCCTGCTCGCCCGCAAGCTCGGCATCGCCACCGTGATCGTGCCGCAATCGGCTGGCGTGGGCTCGGCCGTGGGCTTTCTGTGGACCCCCATCGCCTACCAGGCCGTGCGCAGCCTGCACCAGCGGCTCGACCGCATCGACACCACGCTGGCCGGCTCGCTGCTCGATGCGCTGGCCGAACAGGTGCGCGGCGTGGTGCGCCGCGCCGCGCCGGACGAACCGATCTCGCTCAAGCGCCAGGTCTATATGCGCTACGCCGGCCAGGGCCATGAAATCGCGATCGATCTGCCGCCGGGGCCCTTCGATGCCGACGCGGTGCACACGCTCGGCCAACACTTTGCCCAGCGATACGCGCAGATCTACGGACGCAGCCTGCCGCATGTGCCGGCCGAGACCGTGAGCTGGTCGGTGGCCGCGCAGGCCGGCGCCCGCCGCGCCATTGCGGCCGACGTGATCGACGCGGCCGGCCGCCAGCCCGCCACGCCGAGCGGCCAGCGCACCCTGTACGACTTCGAGGCGGCGCGCTGGCGCGACGTACCGGTCTACGAGCGCGAGGCCCTGGCCACCGGCCAGATCGTGGCGGGCCCGGCCCTGATCGTCGAAGACGAAACCACCACCCACGTGCCCGACGGCTTCGTCGGCCACCGCAGCCCGCAGGGTTCGCTGGTGCTGCACGACCACCAGCGCGTGCCCACCACGCCCGCCACCTTTCTGGAGACCACGGCATGAGCCCCCTTCCCGCGACCTCCGGCGCCACCGCCAACCAGGCCCGCGCCGCCTCCGCCCTCTCGCGCATCCGCCATCAGCTGGCCTGGAACCGCCTGTTGTCCGTCGTGGAAGAGCAGGCCCAGGTGCTGATCCGTTCGGCCTTCGGCACCGCCACGCGCGAAGCCGGCGACCTGTCGGCCGGTGTGTTCCTGCCCGACGGCCGCATGATCGCTCAGGCGGTCACCGGCACGCCGGGCCACGTCAACGCCATGGCCGAATCGGTCAAGCACTTCCTCGATGTCTTCCCGGCGGAATCGCTGCAGGACGGCGACGTGCTGCTCACCAACGATCCCTGGAAAGGCACGGGCCATCTGTTCGACATGACGATGGTCTCGCCGGTCTTTCACGAAGGACGTCTGGTCGCGTTGTTCGCATCGACGCTGCATGTGATCGACATCGGCGGCATCGGCAGCAGCGCGGACGGCCTCGAGGTCTATCACGAGGGACTGTTCCTGCCGATCCTGAAGCTGTTCCATGCCCACAAGCCCGACCCGGGCGTGCTGGCCATCATCCGCGCCAACGTGCGCGAGCCAGAGCAGGTCGAAGGCGACCTGTATGCGCTGGTGGCCTGCAATGAGGTCGGCGGACGCCGGCTCAAGGACCTGCTGCGCGAGTTCCACCTCGACGACCTCAACGCCCTGGGCAACACCATCATCGAGCAATCGCGGCTGGCGATGCTGCACGCGATCGCCGCCTGGCCGCAGGGCAGCTGGACCAACCTGCTGACCATCGACGGCTACGACGCCCCGATCGAACTGAGCGCGCGCGTCACGATCGAGCCCGGCCGCATCCTGGTCGATTTCGACGGCACCTCGGCGCAGGTGGCCCGCGGGATCAACGTGGTCAAGGCCTACACCGACGCCTATACCTCCTTTGGCATCCGCTGCCTGATCGGTGCCGACGTGCCGAACAACGCCGGCTCGCTGTCGGTCGTGCAGGTCAGCGCGCCCGAGGGCTCGATCCTGAACGCCCGCTTTCCGGCCGCCGTGACGGCGCGCCACATCATCGGCCAGATGCTGCCGGACGTGGTCTTCGGCGCGCTGCGGCAGGCGCGGCCCGACCAGGTGCCGGCGGAAGGCAGCTCCTCGCTGTGGAACCTGCATCTGGTGGGCGGCGAACCGCTGGCCGGCGCCAGCGCCGAGCAGAACGCGGCGCTGATCGCCGGCCGGCGCTTCAATGCCGTCAGCTTTTCGACCGGCGGCACGGGCGCACGGCCCGGCAAGGACGGCCTGTCGGTCACCTCGTATCCCAGCGGCGTGCGCAACGTGTCGATCGAGATCCTCGAGGCGGCCAATCCGCTGGTGTTCGAACGCAAGGAGTATCGCGCCGACTCGGGCGGCGCGGGCACCCAGCGCGGCGGCCTGGGCCAGACCATTGCGCTGCGGCACGCCGATCCCGGCGCCGCCATGATTCTCGCCGCCGCCTTCGATCGCGTCGTCCACCCGGCCAGGGGCGCGCTCGGCGGCCACGATGGCGCGCCCGGCCGGCTCGCGCTGGCCTCTGGCGCCGCCTTGCGCGCCAAGGGCCGCCAGTTGATTCCCGCGGGCGACACGCTGGTCGTGCACACGCCCGGCGGCGGTGGGCTCGGCGATCCCGCGCAGCGCGATCCCGCCGCCGTGCGAACCGACCTGCGCCTCGGCCTGGTCACGGCCGACGCCACAGCTCAGGCCGCACGAAACGGTTGAGCCCGCAACGAATCGCCTCCGATACGCGCGGCGTCCGCCCCGGGCCCGCGCCCACCCACCGCCACTGATATCACCGCTGAATGCCTGCCATGACCTTGACCCGACGTAACCTGCTGCAAGCCGCTCTCGGCGCGGCCCTCCTGTCTGCGCTCGCCCTGCCCGGCCAGACGCTCGCGCAAACCACCGCCAAGCCGCAAGGCGGCACGCTAACCCTGCTGCTGCCGTCGGAGCCGACGGCGCTGGTCACCGTGGGCAACGTCGCCACGCCGATCCTGAGCGTGAGCGCGAAGGTCACCGAAGGCCTGCTCAAGTATGACTACGATCTCACGCCGCAGCCGCAGCTCGCCACGGCCTGGACCATCAGCCCGGACGGCACGGTGTACACCTTCACGCTGCGTCAGGGCGTCAAGTGGCATGACGGCAAGCCATTCACCGCCGCCGATGTCGCATACTCGCTCGAGCTGCTGAAGAAGATTCACCCGCGCGGCCGCAACACCTTCGCTAACGTGACCGCCATCGAGACGCCCGACGATCACACGGTGGTGCTGCGCCTGTCCAAGCCCGCGCCCTACCTGATCCGCGCCTTCGTCGCGACCGAAACGCCCATCGTGCCCAAGCACGTCTACGACGGCACCGACCCGCTCACCAACCCCGCGACCGCCGCGCCGATCGGCACCGGTCCCTTCAAGTTCAAGGAGTGGGTGCGCGGCAGCCATATCGTCTACGAACGCAACCCCGACTACTGGGACAAGCCCAAGCCCTATGTGGATCGGCTGATCGTGCGCGTCGTGGCCGATCCGGCGGCCGCGGCCATCGCCTTCGAAACGGGCACGGTGGACCTGGGTTACCGCACGCCGGTGCCGCTGGCGGACCTGGAGCGCCTGCGCAAGGTGCCCACGCTGCGCTTCGAGACCAAGGGCAACAGCTACTCGTTCAACGTGACGCGGCTCGAGTTCAACCTCGACAACCCGTACTTCAAGAACGAGAAAGTGCGCCAGGCCGTGGCCCACGCGATCGACCGCAATGTGATTCTCAAAGTGGTGAACTACGGCGTGGGCCAGGTGGCCTACTCGCCGATCGCGCCGGGCCTGAAGCAGTACAACGATCCGGCGCCCACGCCCTACCCCTACGATCTCAAGCGCGCCAACGCGCTGCTCGACGAGGCCGGCTATCCGCGCGGCGCCAACAACGTACGTTTCGCGGTGCCACTCGACTTCAATCCGATCGGCGCGGACGGGGCGCGCCTGGCCGACTACCTGCGCACCACACTCGCGCGCGTGGGCATCTCGGTCAACGTGCGCGCGCAGGACGCCTCGGCCTTCATCAAGCGCGTCTACACCGACCGCGACTTCGCCTTCACGACCAACGGCGCCAGCAATCTGTTCGACCCGACCGTTGGCGTGCAGCGGCTGTACTGGTCGAAGAACTTCATCAAGGGCGTGCCCTTTTCCAACGGCACCCACTACAACAATCCGAAGGTGGACGAACTGCTCGAGGCCGCCGCCGTCGAGAACGATCCGGCGCGCCGCGTGGCGCTCTTCAAAGAGTTCCAGCAGATCGTGGCGCGCGAGGTGCCGGACCTGAACCTGTATCAGCCGGAGTTCATCACCATCGCCAACCAGCGCGTGCACGACCACTCGCTCACGGCCGATGGCGTGGAGTCCAACCTCGCCGACGTCTATCTGGATCCGCAGACCAAACGCTGAAAACCGCGACGAGACGACGCCGCGCCGGGCTGCCCGGCGCGGCCGGTGACATGTGCCTGACACAGTGGGACCGGCACAATAAGGGTAATTAGGGACGAACCTGATCCCACAAAACGTTAAAATTCCTCGCACATTGACGAGCATTCGTCATCGCGGTTAGTGTCGGCGAGCGTGGCACCTGGCGTCTAGCCAACCTCTCCCCAAGGAGGCAAGACATGGCGTTGCTCATATCCTGTACTGTGCGGCGAAGCGCTTTCGCCGCGACCCCCTGCGTGCCGGCCTTTCTGGCCGCCGTCTCCCGGGCACTCCGCCCGCTCCCTTCGCTCCCCGATCTCATCACCTGACGTCACGCATCGGCGTGCCGTCGCGCGCCCGCCTGACCTCCCCGAACCCTGGCCGCGTCCTCGCACGCGGCGGCCGGTTAACACCGTGTCACAGCTGCAGGAGTGGTGCTCGTGAGTTTCTTTGTCGATCGTCTCAAATACTTCACCCGCACGCGCGAGTCCTTCGCCGACGGCCACGGCAGCACCTCGCGCGATGACCGCACCTGGGAGTCGGCGTATCGGGACCGCTGGGCGCACGACAAGATCGTGCGCTCGACCCACGGCGTGAACTGCACGGGCTCGTGCTCGTGGAAGATCTACGTCAAGGGCGGCATCGTGACGTGGGAGACCCAGCAGACCGACTATCCCCGCACGCGCCCGGACATGCCCAACCACGAACCGCGCGGCTGTTCGCGCGGCGCGTCGTATTCCTGGTATCTCTACAGCGCCAACCGCGTGAAGTACCCGATGCTGCGCGGCCGGCTGGCCCGGCTGTGGCGCGAAGCGCGCAAGACCATGGAGCCCGTGCAGGCGTGGCGCCATATCTGTACGCAACCCGAACTCTCGCAGCAGTACAAGGCCGTGCGCGGCATGGGTGGCTTCGTGCGCGCGACCTGGGACGAGGTCAATGAGCTGATCGCGGCCGCGAACCTGTACACCGCGAAGCACTATGGCCCGGACCGCATCGTGGGCTTCTCGCCCATCCCGGCCATGTCGATGGTCTCGTTCGCCGCGGGCAGCCGCTATCTGTCCATGATAGGCGCGAGCATCCTGAGCTTCTACGACTGGTACTGCGATCTGCCGCCGTCCAGCCCGCAGACCTGGGGCGAACAGACCGACGTGGCCGAATCGGCCGACTGGTTCAATTCGAGCTTCATCATGATGTGGGGCTCCAACGTGCCGCAGACGCGCACGCCCGACGCCCATTTCATGGTCGAGGCCCGCTATCGCGGCGCCAAGATCGTCTCGATCTTTCCGGACTACGCCGAAGGCGCGAAGTTCGGCGACATCTGGCTGCATCCCAAACAGGGCACCGATGCGGCGCTGGCCCTGGCGATGGGCCACGTGATCCTGAAGGAGTTTCATCTGGAGGGGCGCAGCGCCTACTTCCGCGACTACTGCAAGCGCTACTCCGACATGCCATTCCTGGTGCGGCTGGTGCAGCAGGACGGGCGCTATGTGCCCGAGCGCATGCTGCGCGCGGGCGACTTCGACGGCAATCTGGGGCAGGACAACAATCCCGACTGGAAGCCGGTCGCCTTCGACGAGCCGCGCGATGCCCTCGTGGTGCCGCGCGGATCGATCGGTTTTCGCTGGGGCCAGAAAGAAGGCGGCGACCAGGGCAAATGGAATCTGGAGAGCAAGGACGCCGAGGGCCAGGACATGGACCTGCGGCTCTCGCTGGTGGGTGCCCACACCGATGTCGTGCCGGTGGCCTTCCCGTACTTCGGCGCGCGTCAGCACGACTACTTCCAGGGCACCGACCACGACGAGATCCAGGTGCGCAACATGGCCGCGCGCCGCGTCGCCACGCGCGAGGGCGAGGCGCTGGTCGTGACGGTGTACGACCTGATGATGGCCAACTACGGCCTGGACCGCGGCCTGGGCGGCGGCAACGTCGCCACCTCGTACGACGACGACGTGCCCTACACCCCGGCCTGGCAGGAGCGCATCACCGGCGTCAAGCGAGCGGACGTGATCACCGTGGCGCGGCAGTTCGCATCGAACGCCGACAAGACCCAGGGCAAGTCCATGATCATTCTGGGCGCGGGTCTGAACCACTGGTACCACATGGATATGGCGTACCGCGGCATCATCAACATGGTGGTGATGTGCGGCTGCGTGGGGCAATCGGGTGGCGGCTGGTGCCACTATGTCGGCCAGGAGAAGCTGAGGCCGCAGACGGGTTGGTCCACGCTCGCCTTCGGTCTGGACTGGAACCGCCCGCCGCGCCACATGAACGGCACCTCGTTCTTCTATGCCCACACCGACCAGTGGCGGTACGAGACGCTGGAGGTCGACGAAATCCTCTCGCCGCTGGCGGACAAGCGCCAGTTCAGCGGCGCCATGATCGATTACAACGTGCGCGCCGAACGCATGGGCTGGCTGCCCTCGGCCCCGCAACTGCACGACAATCCGCTCGATGTCGCCCGCATCGCGCGCGAGTCCGGACAGGATCCCGTGACGTACACGGCCGAGGGTCTGCGCGACGGACGCATCAAGTTCGCCTGCGAAGACCCCGACCATCCCAACAATCATCCGCGCAACATGTTCGTGTGGCGCTCGAATCTGCTGGGCTCGTCGGGCAAGGGCCACGAATACTTCCTCAAGCATCTGCTCGGCACGGAGCACGGCGTGCAGGGCAAGGATCTGGGCGAGACCGGCGCGGCCAAGCCGGAGGAAGTCATCTGGCACGAAGAGGCGCCGCGCGGCAAGCTCGACCTGCTCGTGACGCTGGACTTCCGCATGTCGACCACCTGCGTGTACTCCGATGTGGTGCTGCCGACCGCCACCTGGTACGAGAAAAACGACCTCAACACCTCCGACATGCACCCGTTCATCCACCCGCTGTCGGCGGCCGTGGATCCGGTGTGGGAATCGCGCAGCGACTGGGAGATATACAAGGGCATCGCGAAGGCGTTCTCGCGGCTGGCCAAGACCGAGATGCCCGTGGTGCACGACGTCGTGCTCACGCCGCTGCAGCACGACACCCCGGGCGAGCTGGGCAATCCGTGGGACGTGCTCGACTGGAAGCGCGGCGAAACCGAGTTCGTGCCGGGCAAGACCGCGCCCGCCATCACGCTGGTCGAGCGGCGCTACGCGGACCTGTACGATCAGTTCACATCGCTGGGCCCGCTGACCCGCAAGCTGGGCGTGGGCGGCAAAGGCATCAACTGGGCCGCGGAGACGGAGTGCGACCTGCTCGCCCATCTCAACTATGCCGTCGAAGGCGATGGCCCGGCCCACGGCCTGCCCCGGATCGACACCGATCTGGACGCGGCGGAGACCATTCTCGCGCTCGCGCCCGAGACCAACGGCGAGGTCGCGGTGAAAGCCTGGCGCGCGCTCTCCGCCTACACCGGCCGCGATCACGAGCATCTGGCCATCCCGCGCGAACACGAGAAGATCCGCTATCGCGACCTCGTGGCGCAGCCGCGCAAGATCCTGTCCTCGCCCACCTGGTCCGGCCTGGAATCCGACAAGGTCAGCTACAACGCGGGCTACACCAATGTGCACGAACTGATTCCGTGGCGCACGCTCACGGGACGCCAGCAGCTCTACCAGGATCACCCCTGGATGCGCGCGTTCGGCGAAGGCCTGTGCGTGTATCGGCCGCCGGTCGATACTAAATCGGTGCAACCGATGGCGGGCGTGCGCGACAACGGCAACCGCACGGTTGTGCTGAACTTCATCACGCCGCACCAGAAATGGGGCATTCATTCGACCTACACCGACAACCTCATCATGCTGTCGCTCTCGCGCGGCGGGCCGATCGTGTGGATCTCGGAAAAGGACGCCGCCCGCGCCGGCATCGTGGACAACGACTGGATCGAGGCCTTCAACGTCAACGGCGCGCTGGTGGCGCGCGCGGTGGTGAGCCAGCGTGTGCCCGAAGGCATGACCATGATGTATCACGCGCAGGAAAAGATCGTGAACATGCCCGGCTCGGAGATCACCGGGACGCGCGGCGGCATCCACAACTCCGTCACCCGCGCGGTGCTCAAGCCCACCCACATGATCGGCGGCTACGCGCAGCTGTCGTACGGGCTGAATTACTACGGCACCGTCGGCTCGAATCGCGATGAGTTCGTGATCGTGCGCAAGATGGCGAAGATCGACTGGCTGGACGGCGAACGCACGCCGGATTCCGCCACCGCCCCCACCCACCGGGCCACGGCCTGAGGAGACCCGGCATGAAAGTACGCGCTCAGATCGCGATGGTCCTGAACCTGGACAAATGCATCGGCTGCCATACCTGTTCGGTCACCTGCAAGAACGTCTGGACCTCGCGCGAAGGCATGGAGTACGCGTGGTTCAACAACGTGGAGACCAAGCCCGGCATCGGCTACCCGAAGGACTGGGAAAACCAGGCGCACTGGAATGGCGGCTGGCGCCGCCTGCCCAACGGCAAGATCGAGCCGCGCCAGGGCGGCAAGCTCAAGCTGCTCGCGCACATCTTCGCCAATCCGAATCTGCCCGAGATCGACGACTACTACGAGCCCTTCACCTACGACTACGACCATCTCCAGTCGGCACCGGAGCTCAAGGCGGCGCCCACGGCGCGCCCGCGTTCGCTCATCACCGGGCAGCGCATGGAGAAGATCGAATGGGGCCCCAACTGGGAAGAAATTCTCGGCGGCGAGTTTTCCAAGCGCTCGAAAGACTACAACTTCGAGGCCGTGCAGAAGGACATCTACGGGCAGTTCGAGAACACCTTCATGATGTACCTGCCGCGGCTGTGCGAGCACTGCCTCAACCCCAGCTGCGTGGCGAGCTGCCCGTCGGGGTCCATCTACAAGCGCGCCGAGGACGGCATCGTGCTGGTCGACCAGAACAAGTGCCGCGGCTGGCGCATGTGCGTGTCGGGATGCCCGTACAAGAAGATCTATTACAACTGGAGCAGCGGCAAGGCCGAGAAGTGCATCTTCTGCTATCCCCGCATCGAAGAAGGCCAGCCCACCATCTGCTCCGAAACCTGTGTGGGCCGCATCCGATACCTCGGGGTGCTGCTGTACGACGCCGACCGCATCGAACACGCGGCATCGGTCGAGGCCGAAGCGGATCTGTATCAGGCGCAGCTCGACGTATTCCTCGACCCCGAGGATCCCGACGTGATCGCGCAGGCCATTGCCGATGGCGTGCCACACGCCTGGCTCGAGGCGGCACGGCGCTCGCCGACCTACAAGATGGCCGTGGAATGGAAGATCGCCTTTCCGCTGCACCCCGAGTACCGCACCCTGCCCATGGTCTGGTACGTTCCGCCGCTCTCGCCGATCCAGTCGGCCGCCAACAGCGGCCACATCGGCGCCAACGGCGAGCTTCCCGACGTGAAGTCGCTGCGGATTCCGCTGCGCTATCTGGCCAATATGCTGACCGCGGGCGACGAAGCGCCGGTGGCCCTCGCCCTCGAACGGCTGCTGGCCATGCGCGCCTTCATGCGCGCCCGCACCGTGGACCGCGAGGAGCGGCCCGAGATCCTGCAGCAGGTGGGCCTCGGCGTCGCCGAGATCGAGGAGATGTACCGCTACCTCGCCATCGCCAACTACGAAGACCGCTTCGTGATCCCGACCACGCACCGGGAGTACGCCGAAAACGCGTTCGACCTGAAAGGCAGCTGCGGCTTTTCGTTCGGCAACGGTTGCAGCTCGGGCGAGGCGCCGGGCGTCGCCACGCCGAGCGTCGCGCAGACCTCGCTGTTCGGCGCCAAGCCGCGCGGCGACGCGCAGAAGATGGTGTTCATGGAAGTCGAGCGCACGCGCTGAGGAGCCCCACGATGTCCCCGACACCTTCTTCCGTTCCGCCGTCCGCGGACGCGGACACCTACGCCGCCCTCTCCCTGCTGCTGCGCTATCCCGAGCCGGACTGGGTCGAGGCATTGCCGTCGTTGCGCGCGGCGCTGCCCGAACCGGCTCGCGTCAGGCTCGCTGCGCTGCTCGCGTGGCTCGCCAACGGCGCCGACCTGATCGCGCTGCAGGAGCAGTACGTCGAGACCTTCGACAGCCGGCCCTCCCATTCGCTGCATCTGTTCGAGCACATCCATGGCCAGTCGCGCGACCGCGGCCAGGCGATGGTGGACCTGCGCGAGGAGTATCTGTCGCACGGTCTCGCGCCTGATCCAGCGGAGCTGCCCGACTACATCCCGCTCTTCCTGGAGTTTCTGGCCCAGATCCCGGCCGCCGACGCGCGCCGCCTGCTGGGCGACGCGGTACACGTGCTGGCCCGCCTGGGCGACAAGCTCGAACAGGCCCGCAGCCCCTACGCCGCCGTGTTCGCCGTGCTGCGCGGCATGACCGACGTGCAGCCCGAGCCGCTGCCCGAGGTTCCCGTGGACGAGCTCGACGAAAGCCCGGTGATCTTCGGCCCGCAGGCGGGCGGTCCCGATGCCATGTTGCAGCAGATGAACGGCCAGCCCGCGCCGGTGCGCTTCTATGCCACCGACCCGCGCAACCCGGCCTGCAGATCCTGAAGGAGACCCTCATGGGCGACTACCTGCACTACTTCTTCTTCGCGGTGTATCCCTACATCGCGCTCACGGTATTTCTGCTCGGCAGCCTGGCCCGCTACGATCGCGGGCAATACACCTGGAAGAGCGATTCGAGCCAGATGCTC
Source organism: Bordetella genomosp. 5 (assembly GCF_002261475.1). GTDB lineage: Bacteria > Pseudomonadota > Gammaproteobacteria > Burkholderiales > Burkholderiaceae_B > Bordetella. Next base: position 175,256 of record NZ_NEVN01000005.1, on the reverse strand, counting down.
AAACGCGGCCCGCTGCGGCTCGGCAGCAACCTCTTTCACATCGGCATCATTTCGCTGTTCTTCACGCATCTTTTCGGCCTGCTGACCCCGCCGGCGGTCTATCACGCCATGGGCGTGAGCACGGCATTCAAACAGCAGATGGCCATCGTGGTCGGCGCCGTCCTCGGCCTGATCTGCCTGGCGGGCCTGCTGATCCTGCTGTGGCGCCGCTGGTCGGAGCCGCGCCTGCGCGCGACGTCGCGCCCGTCCGACTGGCTCACGCTGGTATGGATCCTGATCGTGCTGTCGCTGGGGCTGCTGTCGATCCTGACCTCGCGCCAGCACACCGACGGCGCCCTCATGGTGTCGCTGGGCGATTGGGCCCAGCACATCGTCACCTTCCGGGGCGGCGCCGCCGAGCACATGGCCGGCGCGCCGCTCGTCTATCAGTTGCACATGGTGCTGGGCATGACGCTCTTCGTCATCTTCCCGTTCACCCGCCTGGTCCATGTCTGGAGCGGCTTCGGCTCGGTGGCCTACCTCGGCCGGGCATGGCAACTGGTGCGTTCACGCTGAGGAATCCGGATGATCACGATCAATGGCACCACCATTACCGAAGACCGCCTGGCCGAAGAGGCGCCGCGCCACCACTCGGCCGAAGACCCGATGATGAGCGCCGCCCACGAGCTGGTGCTGCGCGAGCTGCTGCGTCAGCGCGCCGCCGAACTCGGCCTCGCCGCGCCCGACGAGGACGGGCTGATCCAGGCCGTACTGGCCGAGGAAGTGTGCGTGCCCGAGGCCGACGAAGCCACCTGCCGGCGCTATTACCAGCAACATCTGGCGCGCTTCATGCACGGCGAGAGCATCGAGGTCAGCCACATCCTTTTTCAGCTGACGCCGCGCATCGATCCCCAACAGCTGCGCGCGCATGCGACCGGCATTCTCAACGAGCTGCTTGCCGGCGGCGCCGACTTCGGCGACTACGCGCGGCGCTACTCCAACTGCCCGTCCGGCGCCGAGGGCGGCCGCCTGGGCGAACTGCACCGCGGCGATGCCGCCGACGAGTTCGAACGCGCCGTGTTCGCCTTGCCCGCCGACACGCTCGCGCCGCGCCTCGTCGACACGCGCCACGGCTTTCACATCGTGCGCACGGGCCGCAAGCAGGAAGGCGAACAGAGCGAGTTCGAGGCCGTGCGTCCGATGATCGCGAGCTGGCTCGAAGCCGCCAGCCGCCGGCGCGCCGAATCGCAGTATCTGCAGATGCTGGTCGGCCAGGCCCGCATCCAGGGTATCGCCATGCAGGGCGCCGATACGCCGCTGGTGCAGTAGGCCGGCGCCCGCTTCCGCCACGCTTCCCCTCGCCCGATCAGGAGCTTCCATGGATCAGCCGTTGCCGAAGGCCTACCCGGTGCTCTACGCCAGCACCCTGGCCTTCATGGTCTGTTTCGTCGTGTGGATGATGTTCGGCGTGATCGGCATCCCGATCCGCGAAGAGCTGGGGCTGTCGGCCTTCCAGTTCGGCCTGTTGAGTTCCACCCCAGTGCTCACCGGCGCCGTGTTCCGCCTGCCGCTCGGCATCTGGACCGACCGCTACGGCGGCCGGCTGATGATGACGCTGCTGCTGGTGCTGTGCGCGGTGCCGGTCTATCTGGTGACCTACGCCACGGCGCTCTGGCACTTCCTGGTCATCGGGCTCTTTCTGGGGCTGGTGGGCGCGTCCTTCGCCGTGGGCACGCCCTATGTGGCGCGCTTCTTCCCGCCCGCCAGGCGCGGATTCGCCATGGGCTTCTTCGGCGCGGGCACCTGCGGCGCGGCCGTCAATCTGTTCGTCACGCCGGTGCTGCTCGAGATGTATGGCTGGCGCGCGGTGCCGCAGATCTATGCCGTGATGCTGCTCGTGATGGCGGTGATCTTCTGGTTCATGTCGGCGCCCGATCCCGGGGCCGGCAGACAAGGCGGCAGTCTCGCGTCGCAGTTCAAGGTGCTGCGCGACCGCCGCGTCTGGCGCTATTGCCAGTATTACTCGATCACGTTCGGCGGCTTCACGGCGCTGTCGTTGTGGATCCCGCAATACATGAAGGACGAATACGGCCTCGGTATCGCGGCGGCCGCCGGTCTGGCGGCCGGCTTCTCGCTGCCGGGCTCGGTGCTGCGGGCGGTGGGCGGCGTGCTGGCCGACCGGTTCGGCGCGCACAGCACTACCTGGTGGTGTCTCTGGGTGGCGTGGATCTGCCTGTTCCTGCTGTCCTATCCGGACACCACCCTGAGCATCAAGACCATCGACGGCACTATGGACCTGCATCTCTACCTGCCGCTGTGGTTCTTCACCGCCCTGCTCTTCGTGCTGGGCATGAGCTTCGCGTTCGGCATGGCATCCACGTTCAAGTACGTGGCCGACGACTTCCCGGAGAACATGGGCGTGGTGTCCGGCATCGTGGGCCTGGCCGGCGGCCTGGGCGGATTCCTGCTGCCGCTGCTGTTCGGCATGGGCCTGGACTTCATCGGCATCCGTTCGAGCAACTTCATGCTGCTCTACGGCGTGGTGTGGGTCTCGCTCATCATCATGTATCTGTCGGAAGTGCGGCGCACACCGATCACCGGAGAGGCCAAAGCGCCCCGATGACCGTCACGGGCACGCGCGGGCCGGCGACCGGCGTGCCGCCGCGCGCCGCGATCCGCGCGGCGTCCCGCCGCCCGACCGGACCGCGGCGCGCTACAGGCGCTCGCCCGGCAGGCGGCTCGCCTGCGCGGCCCAGTCCGCAAACTGGGCTTCGTCGAATTCACCCTCGTGGATATCGAGATAGCGCACGGCCGGGTACTTCGACGTGCCGGTGGGCGCGGGTGCCAGCGACGCGCCCTGAAAGAACGTGACGCGGACATAACGCGTGAAGCAATGCACGCTCAGAAACCACCCCTCGCCCGGCAGCCCGTAAAACGGGGAATTCCATTTCACGGCCTTGGCGACGCCCGGCACCGCCTGCCCGACCAGGGCATCGATGCGCGCACCGATCGCGCGCTTCCAGCCTGGCATGGCGGCGATGTAGGCCTGCACCGGCGCGTCGCCATCGCCCTTCGCAATCTGCGGATTGCCGCCCGCCAGCAGCACGACCTCTTTGTCCGGCGGGCCGGCCGCGTCGGTGCCGCCGCGCCGCGTGCTGGCCTTGGCCGCCCGGCCGGGGGATGTGGCCGGCGAGCCGGCGGGCTTGTCTTTGTGTGCAGCCATGCGTGCGCTCTCCTGACAGGTGGGGGCGGGCCATCCCGCGAGGGAACGCCGGATCCCATCGTAATGCTAGCCCGGGCATGGCGCTTGCGCAGGCGGCTGCAGCACGCCTCTCGGAGATTCTCATGGCGCCTTCCCGGCTCGAAGTCCGCACCGGTCAATACCCGGGCAAACTCACGCGGGATGCGTTCCGCGCGCGCTTCATGCAGCGCTTTCACGATCCCGCCTATGCCGTCGAGCGTGCCGCGCTCGACCGGCTGGAGCAGATCGCCTGGGACGCCTACATGGATAGCCGCAAGGCGCCGATCACGGTGAAAGCCGGCCCGGGCTACGCCGACCCCGACTACGACCTCTCGGCCGACTGGAAGGCCGCGCATGATGCCCTGGCGCACGCCGCCGAGGCACAGCGCGATCCCGCCACGCCGTCACGCGTGCTGGTGATCATCGGCAGCGCGCGCAACGACGGCACCTGTCCGGGCGAGGTCTCGAAGAGCTGGCGCCTGGCGCGGCTGGCGGCGCACGAGCTCGAGGCGGCGGGCATCCGGCACGACACGCTGGACCTCAGCCGTACCGTGTCCGAATACCAATACCAGATCCACCCCTGCAAGGGCTGCGCATCGACCACCATGCCGCTGTGCCATTGGCCCTGCAGCTGCTATCCCCACCACTCGCTCGGTCAGGTCAACGATGCGATGAACGATATCTACGCGCAGTGGGTGGCGGCGCACGGCGTGATCCTGATCGCGCCCACCTACTGGTATCAGTCGCCCAGCCCGCTCAAGCTCATGATCGACCGCCTGGTCTGCGCCGACGGCGGCAATCCCGATCCGACCTCGACCGCCGGCAAAGACGTGATGAAGGCCAAGCGGCTGGAAGTCGATGGCTGGGACTATCCCAAACATCTGGCGGGCCGCGCCTATGGCGTGGTGGTGCACGGCGACGTGGCGGGCATCGAATCGCAGCGCCGCGCGCTGTCGGACTGGCTGGACTGGATGGGTCTGGTCGCGGCCGGCGCGGACGCGAAGCTGGACCGCTACATCGGCTACTACCAGCCCTATGCGACCAGCCACGCCGACCTGGACGAGGATCACGCCGTGCAGGAAGAGGTGCGCAACGTGGCCCGCGCGGTGGCGGCCGCGGTGCCCCGGCTGCGCTCCGGCGAGCTCACGCCGCCGGATGCGGGCCTGCGGCAACCCCGGCCCAAATAGGCCGGACACCGCCGGCCGCGGCGCTACGCCTCCAGCGCTTCGCCGCGCAGCGCCGCCTCGACGATGCCTTGCGTGAGCGTCGGCACGAACAGCTCGATGAAGTGATAGGCGTAGCCGCGCAGCCACGCGCCGCGGCGCACGGCCAGCCGGGTCAGGTTGATCTCGAACAGATGGCGCGCGTCGATGGCCGAGAGGCGGGTATCGCGCTCGGCGTCCCAGGCGACAGACGCCACGATGCCCACGCCCATCTCGAGCTCCACATAGGTCTTGATCACGTCGGCGTCCATCGCCGTCATGACGATGTCGGGCGTGATGCCCGCGCGGGCGAAGGCCTCGTCGATGTGGGCGCGCCCGGTGTAGCCGTGGCCGTAGGTGATGATGGGAAAGGCCGCCAGCTCGGACAGCGTGGGCGCGACACTGCCGGCCAGCGGATGATGCGGCGGCACGATGATGCTGTGCGTCCAGCGGTAGCAAGGCAGGTTGACCAGCCCCGAATAGTCGGCCACCGCTTCCGTCGCCACGCCGATATCGGCCTCGCCTTCGAGCAGCATCTCCGAGACCTGCTTGGGCGAGCCCTGGTGCAGATGCAGCACCACGTCGGGATAGCGGGCGCGGAACTCCTTGATGACCGGCGGCAGCGCATAGCGCGCCTGCGAGTGCGTGGCCGCGATCGACAGCACGCCGGTGGTCGCGCCGGCATACTCGGCGCCCGCATGGCGGATATTGTCGGCGGCCTGCAGGATCTGCTCCACCAGCGGCAGGATCAACTCGCCCGGCGGCGTGAGACCGATGAGCCGCTTGCCGGAGCGGATGAAGATGTCGACCCCCACCTCTTCCTCGAGTTCGCGGATCTGGCGGCTCACGCCCGGCTGCGAGGTGTGCAGGCTCTCCGAGACATCGGTAAGGTTGAAGTCGCGGCGCACCGCTTCGCGCACGGAGCGCAGTTGCTGGAAGTTCATATCGGATTCCGTCGGTTCCGCGGGCGGCCGGCCTCAGCCCAGCAGCGCGAGTTGATTGCCACTGGGGTCTTTGACATACATGACGCGCTCGGCCGCGTCCGGCACCGAACAGACGGGATGATGGCCGGCGGCCTGCAGGCGATCTCGTACCTGCTCGAAGGCATCCGTACGCAAGGCCAGATAGTCGGCTTTCACGCCGGCGCTGCGGCTCGCCACCGGCGATAGCGACAGCGTGGCGTTGCCCAGCGCGAAGGTCAGGCGTGCGTCGCCCTCGCCCGCCACCTCGTGCAAGCCGAGAATGTGGCGATAGAACTCGCGGACGGCGCCTGCCTGGCGCGCCACGAAAGAGAGTTGGACGGACTCGATGGACAAAATGGTGGACATGCCTGGATTCCTGCTGCTGAACCAGGCACATGATAGGCACGCAGGCCCATGAAAAACAAAGAGGATGTAATCCGGTCTACATGAGCGCGAGACTTAAGGACGCGGCGGTCTAACGATATAGCCGACGGTAGGCTGGCGGGGCCCCGACAGGCACCCGCCCCCGCCCCGCCGTGGGCCGCGATGCACCTGTCTCATGCACTGCGCCGCAGGCGCTCGCGCACGGCCGCAAATGCCTGTTCGAGGTCGGCGATGAGGTCGTCCGGATGCTCGAGGCCGATGTGCAGCCGCACGGCGCTGCGCCCGCCCGGCCAGCCCGTATGCTCGCCCAGCCGCTCGGGCGCGGCCTCGAGCGCCAGACTCTCGTAACCACCCCACGACGCCCCGATCGAAAAGGTGCGCAGCGCATCGACGAACACGCCCGCCGCGCGCGGATCGATCTGCGCGAACGCGAACGTCAACAGGCCATTGGCGCCGCTGAAGTCGCGCTGCCAGAGCGCATGCCCGGGATCCTGCGGCAGCGGCGGATAGTAGACCTGCACCACATCCGGATGCTGGGCCAGATACCCGGCGACCTCGGTGGCGTTGGCCTGGTGCCGCGTCAGGCGCACGTCGAGCGTGCGGATGCCGCGCAGCGTCAGGTAGGCGTCGTCGGGCCCGACCGCCAGTCCCAGCGCATCGTGCGTGGCGGCGAGGCGGTCGAAATGTTCCACGTTGCTGGCGGTCACGGATCCCATCATCACGTCGGAATGCCCGGCCAGGTATTTCGTGGCGGCCTGGATCGAGAAATGGGCGCCGAGCGCCAGCGGCTGGTAATGCAGACCCGCGCCCCAGGTGTTGTCGACGGCCACCAGCACGCCGTGCTCGCGCGCCTGGGCGGCCAGCGCGGGCAGGTCCAGCACTTCGTAGAGCAGCGAGCCGGGCGACTCGAGATACAGCAGCCGCGTGCGAGGACGCAGCAGGGATTCGAGCGCGTCGCGGCCCGGCGTGAAGTATTCCACCGTGATGCCGCGCTCCGCCAGCAACACGCGGTCGACCTTGCGGACCGGCGCATACACGCTGTCGCTCACCAGCGCATGGTCGCCGGGCTTGAGCAGCGCGAGAAACACCAGCGTGATGGCCGACAGGCCCGAGGGCGCCAGCAGCGTGCGGTAGCCGCCCTCCAGCGTGGTGATCGCTTCCTCGAGCGCGGCATGCGTATCCAGGCCATGGCGGCCGTACGTGGCCACGCGCTCGCCGGCGCCGCGTTGCGCCTGCAACCGGTGCTGCGCGGCACTGTCGGCAAAGCGCACGGTGCTGGTCCGCACGACCGGCACATTCACCGGCCCGGCGCCGTCCTTCAGGTCCGGCGTGCCGGCATGGATGAGACGCGTGCGCAGATCCGCGCGCGCCGGAATGTCGTGAGCCTGGCTCATGTCCGTACCTCCACGCTCGGCGTCATCTGGCTGGCGTTGTAGTTGATGATTTCGCCCGTGCCGGGGCGGATGCCGATGCGGCCCGAGAGCGTCTCGAGCGGCCGGCCATACAGGTGAAAGTGCAGCGTGGGCGCGCCGTCGAACACATGAATGCTGTGGATGTCGTCGGGCAGAAAGGCGATTGCCTGACCCGGCTCGACCACGACCTCGCGGACCTGCTCGATGTCGGCGCGATCCGGCCGCAGGCCATCGTCGGTGCGACGGTACACCCGGTTGAGTTCCGCGCCCGACAGCGCCACGATGACGGCCCACGTCGTGTGGTTGTGCGGCACCGTGGTCTTGCCCGGATTGATGGCGTTCAGGTACAGCGCCACGTCGTCGTCGCCGTCATCCGGATTGAGGCGATAGCGGGTGGAGGACTCGCTCGCACCGGCACCCGGCGCCGGAAACTCGCTGGCGGGGAAGAGATGGCGCTCGGCCGCCAGCGCTTCCAGGCGCTGCGACACCTGCGCCAGCGTGGCGCGGTTGAGCGGCTCACCCTCCACCGCCTGCGCGGCGAGGATGAGACGAATATCGGCCAGCGCGGCGTCGACACTGGCGCGGCGCGGTGTGCGAGACCCGGCCGCGGCGGCAGCCGCCGGATGGGCCGGGTTCGCCTGGGAAGCAGGCACGGAAACAGTCATTACAGACTCCTCATGAGCGCGCGGCGGATCGCCGTCGCGCGAAGGCGGGGTTCATGGGCATGGGCATGGCGAAAGACAAACGCCTAGACCGCCAGATGCCGGGGGTTGAAATCCAATAGACGGGCAAAGGGATCGGGCCGGCGCCGGGGCGCGGCGGCCCCGCTCGCACGCTGCAGGAAGGCGCGCGTGCGCTCGTTGCGGGGAGCACCGAAGAGCTGGCCGGGCGGCCCCGATTCGACGATGCGCCCCGCCTCGGTGAAGTACACGTTGTCGCTCACTTCCTCGGCAAAACGCATCTCGTGCGTGACCAGCACGCAGGTCAGCCCATCGTCGACCAGATCGCGGATCACGGTCAGCACCTCCCCCACCATCTCCGGGTCGAGCGCGGACGTCACTTCATCGAACAGGATCAGCTCGGGCGCGAGGGCCAGCGCGCGCGCGATCGCCACGCGCTGCTGCTGCCCGCCCGAAAGCTCGCCGGGATAGGCGCCGGCCTTGTGCTCCATGCGCACGCGGGCCAGCAGCGCGTGAGCCCGCGCCTGCGCCTGGGCGCGCGGGACGCCGCCCACCTTGATCGGCGCGGCGACCAGATTCTCGAGCACGCTCATATGCGGGAACAGGTTGTACTGCTGGAACACGAAGCCCACGCGCTTGCGCAGCGCGATCAGCTCGCGTTCGCGGCGCAGCGACCGCACGTCGACACCGTCGACGTGGATGTCGCCCTGTTGCGGCCGCAGCAGGCCGGTGATGCAGCGCAGGATGGTCGACTTGCCCGAGCCGGACGGCCCGATGATCGAGACCGCCTCGCCGCGGCGCACGGTGATATCGATGCCGTCGAGCACGGCGGTGTCACCGAAGGCGAGATGTACGTCGGCGAGCCGGACCAGGGTGTCAGTGTCGGGCATGACGCCGCTCCAGGTGGCGCGTGAAACGCGCGATGGGATAGCAGTAGGCGAAGAAGAGCGCCAACAGCGTGAAATAGATGAGGATCGTGAAGTCGGTGCGATTGACCGTGTTGCTCGCCACCGTGGCGGTGTCGACCACGTCGTGCACGCCCACCAGCGAGGCCAGCGCCGTGCTCATCGTGATGCTGGCGTAGAGATTCATCCAGGGCGGCAACATCCGGCGCAGGCACTGCGGCAGAATGACCATGCGAAAGATCTGCGTGCGGGCGAACCCGAGCGACTGCGAGGCCTCCCACTGCGCGGCCGGGATCGACTGCACCGCGCCGCGAAAAATCTCCGCGACGTTGGCCGAGGCCGGCAGCGCGAGGCCGATCACCACTTTGATCCAGTCCGGGAACGGCAGCACCCAGCGCGCCACCGACACCTCGAACGGAAACACGTAGGTGGTGAAGTACACGAGCACGAGGATGGGCGCGTTGCGGAACACCAGCACATAGGCGCGGGTCAGGCCGCGCAGCGGCGCCACGGGCGACAGCGATATCGCGCCGACCACCAGGCCGAGCAACGTGCCGAGCGCCATTGCCAGCAGGCTGATCTGCACGTTCATGCCCAGTCCCCGCAGCAGCGCGGGCCACCAGTACCAGAGCCGCTCCACGGCGGCCGGGGTCGTGTCCGACGCCGCCCACCAGGCCGCCAGCAGCGCGAGCCCGATCAAGGTCAGCACCCACGGGTCGGCGAGCACGCCACGCACCGCCGTGTTCAGACCGCCCGCGCGCGGCAGCGACAGCGTCGTGTCATTGGCCATAACCGGGCATCCTCAGGCGTTGTTCGAGCCACCGCCCCGCCGCGCTGACCAGCCAGGTCAGCAGGCCGAAGTAGATCAGGATGAGCAGCAGCAGCTCCAGCACGTTGTCGCGCTGCGACCAGATCATGATGGATTCGTACGTGACATCGCCCACCGCGATGGCCGACGCGATCGCCGTCATCTTCACCAGGTCCACCAGATTGTTGACGAGGGCCGGCAGCGCGAAGCGCAGGGCGAGCGGCAACTGCACCCGCCACAGGATCTCGCCGCGCGAGAAGGCCAGCGAGCGCGCCGCCTCGAGCGTGACCGCCGGCACGGCCTCGATGCCCGCGCGCAGCGCCTCGGCATGAAACACCGCCTTGTGCAGCGCGACGACCAGCACCACCCACATGAACGGCGTGATGGGGTTGCCCCCCTCCAGCTTCTGCGCAATCAGCATGTTGAGCACGAGAAACGCGCAATACAGCTGCACCAGCGTGGGCGTGTTGCGCGTCACTTCCACGAAGGCGGTGAGCGGGCGCACCAGCCAGGCCCGCCCGCTCGTGAGGCCGGCCGCGATCAGCACGCCGAAGAACAGGCTGGCCGGTATCGCGGCCACGCAGAGCTGCAGCGTCACCCACAGGCCCCGCACGAAGGCCGCGCGCTCGCCCGCGTCGAGCACGAACGTATAGTTCAGGCCGAGCGGGCGGGCGAACGACACCCAGCTTTCGAGAAGAGATTGCGTCATGCCGTCACGCTCAGCTGCCCTTTCCGGCCTGTTCGTGCAGCTCCTGCAGATAGGGCTGCGGCGGCGTGATGCCCAGGCGCTTCTCGGTTTCGATGAGCCAGCCGCTGCGGTGCCATTCGCGGATCACCTTGTCCACCGCGGCGATGGTGTCCGTCTCGCCCTTGCGGGTCCAGACGACCGAGTTGGCCGGCAGGATTTCCGTGGTGATGGGCGCATGGAAATCCGCCCATTCGGCGTTGCTCTTGAGCAGCGGATGGATCAGCGTGGAATCATGCACGGCCGCCACGCACAGCCCGCCCTTCAGCGCGAGCAGCGAGTCCGATGAGGTCTTGTAGCCTTTGACCTCCGCGCCATACTCGCCCGCCAGTGGCTTGGCGTAGCTCGAGCCCTGCGACACGCACACCGGCTTGCCGCGCAGGTCCTCCCAGGTCTTGATGCCGCTGTTCTTGCGCGTGGCGGCCGCGCCGCCCACGCGATAGAACGGCGTCGGGGCATAGCCCAGGATCTCGGCACGATCGGGATTGAGCTCCATCGAGGCGATCAGCAGATCGACCTTGCCCGAGATCAGGAACTGCACCCGAGTGGGCGTCTGCACCTGCACCAGCTCCACCGGCACGCCCAGGCCTTCGCCCAACTTGCGCGCCAGCTCCGGATTCCAGCCCACCAGTTGCTGGGTCGAGGGATCGAGCGAACCGAACACGCCGCCGTTGGCGAGCACGCCGATCGTGACCTTGCCGCGCTCGCGGATCTTGTCCTGCGTGGCGTCGGCATGCGCCAGCCCCATGCCGAGCAGCAGGCCCAGCGCCGCGCCCGCGCGCCACGCGACACGGCGCGCCTGACGATGCAGGCGGCGGGAGGCCGAACGGCGTTGGAATTCTTGTCGTGCCATGAGTACATCACCTCGCAGGTCGATTGAAGCAAGTCGGAAAGTGCGCCCATCGTGCGGTCCGCCGGCCGGCAAGACAAAGAACGCTTTCAACTATGGATATGAGCGGGCGCTGGCGTGACGGGGCGCGCATTCCGACTTTGCATATGCGCTTTGCTTCGTAGCCGCGCCCCCGGGGCCCCTTCTACGATCGGCAGTCCGTTGCCTTCCCCCTGCCCGGCCGTTCCGATGCCTGATTTCTCCGTCTCCGCCCGCCCCTCGCGCCTGCCCGTGCTGACTCGCGCGGCGGGCCGTGCGCTGCTGCACGCCCTGCCCACGGTCGTGGGTGTGATCCTGCTGAGCTTCTTCCTGATGCAGGCCATTCCGGGCGACGCCGCCGACGTGATCGCCGCCGAATCCGGCTCGGCCACCGCCGACAGCATGGCCGCCACCCGCAAACACTTCGGCCTGGACCTGCCGATGCTGCAGCAGCTGGGCAACTATCTGCATCACCTGCTGCGGCTCGACCTCGGCCTGTCGCCGCGCTACAACACCCCGGTCGTGGACCTGATCGCGAGCCGCATCGGCAACACGGCGTTGCTGATGAGCACCGCGCTCGGCGCCGCCCTGCTCGCGGGTCTCGTGCTCGGCACGGTCATGGCCACCTTCGTGGGCCGCTGGCCCGACCGCATCCTGTCGCTCGCGGCGCTGCTGCTGTATTCCACGCCCGGCTTCTGGCTCGGCCTGATGGCAATCATTCTGTTGTCGGTGCAACTGGGCTGGCTGCCACCGGGCGGTGTGGGCACGCTGGGCGGCGACGCCCACGGGCTCGCGCACGTGCTGGACGTGGCGCGCCATCTGATCCTGCCCACGCTGGCGCTCGCGGGCTTCTATGTGGCGATCTTCGCGCGGCTGACCCGCGCCTCGATGCTGGAGGTCAGCCGCCAGGACTTCGTGCGCACCGCGCGCGCCAAGGGCCTGGCGCCGCTGGCAGTCACGCTGCGGCACATCCTGCGCAACGCGCTGATGCCGGTGCTGACGGTGGCCGGCCTGAACTTCGGCACGCTGCTGGGCGGCGCCGTGGTCGTCGAAACCGTGTTCAGCTGGCCCGGTCTGGGCCGCCTCGCCTACGAATCGGTGATGGCCCGCGACTACGTGGTGCTCATGGGCATCCTCATCCTCTCCTCGCTGCTCGTGATCGTCGCCAACATCGTGGTGGACCTCGCCCAGACCGCGCTCGACCCGCGCGTCCGCAGCCGCTGACGTCCCCCCACGCCAAGACTGGACACCCATGAGCCTCACCGCACTCGCCCGACCCGCCCCCTGGCGCGCCACCGCGCTCGGCCGCTTCCTGGTCAACCCCGCCGCGCTCGTCGGCCTGGCACTGCTGGCCGTCGTCGCCGGCGCCGCGTTGACGGCGCCCTGGCTGTTTCCCGCCGATCCGCTCGACATGGTGAGCACGCCGCTGACCTGGCCGGGCGCCGACGCGGCCTACCCGCTGGGCACCGACACCATGGGCCGGGACGTGGCCGCGGGCCTCGCGCACGGGGCGCGCGTGTCGCTGCTGGTCGGCCTCGCGGCCGCCGCGCTCTCGCTCACGATCGGCGTGGCCGTCGGCGCCGCGGCCGGCTATTTCGGCGGCTGGGCCGACCGGGTGCTCGTGCGCATCACCGAGCTGTTCCAGACGATTCCCGCATTCCTGCTCGTCATCGTGATCGTGGCCATCGCGCAGCCCTCCGTGGCCGTGATCGCGCTGGCGATCGGCGTGTCGTCGTGGCCGGTGGTGGCGCGGCTGGTCCGGGCGGAGTTCCGTTCGCTGGTGCACGCGGAGTTCGTGCTGGCGGCGCGCGCGCAAGGCTATGGTCATGCGCGCATCGTGCTCGCCGAGATCCTGCCCAATGCGCTGCCGCCCATCATCGTGACCACCTCCGTGCTGGTGGCCAATGCCATCCTGATGGAATCCGCCCTGTCCTTCATGAGCCTGGGCGACCCCAACGTGATGTCGTGGGGCAGCATGATCGGCGACGCACGCGAGATGCTGCGCACGGCCTGGTACCTCGCCGCCCTGCCCGGCCTGTCCATCGTGGCGACGGTGCTCGCCCTCAATCTGCTGGGCGACGCCGCCAACGACGCCTTCAACCCCAGGCTGTCGCGCTGACGCCCGCCCCGGAGTGTTCCCTCGCATGACCCGTTTCGTTCTCCCGCCGCTTCTCGAGGTCTCCGACCTGCACGTCCGTTTCGCCACGCCCGGCGGCGTCCACCATGCCGTGCGCGGCCTGAACCTGACGCTGGCCGCGGGCCAGACCCTGGCGCTGGTCGGCGAGTCGGGCTGCGGCAAGTCCACCACCGCGCTCGCCCTGTTGCGGCTGCTCGCGCCGGGCGCCGCGGTGGCGGGCGCGATGCACCTCGACGGCCAAGCCCTGCACGATCTGCCCGAGCCGGCCTTTCGCCGCCTGCGCGGCCGCGACATCGCCATGATCTTCCAGGAGCCGATGACCTCGCTGAACCCGGTGCACACCATCGGCGCCCAGATCGCCGAGGCCATCCGTTGCCACGAAGACCTGGACCGCGCCGCGCGGCACGCGCGCGTGCTGGAGCTGCTCGAACGCGTGCGCATCCCACGCGCGGCACAACGGCTGCACGACTATCCGCATCAGCTCTCGGGCGGTCAGCGCCAGCGCGTGATGATCGCGATGGCGATCGCGTGCCGGCCGCGCCTGCTCGTCGCCGACGAGCCCACGACCGCGCTCGATGTGACCGTGCAGGCGCAGATCCTGGCCCTGCTCGACGAGCTGCGCCACGACCTGGGCATGGGGCTGCTGCTCATCACGCACGACCTCGGCGTGGTGCGCGAGCGCGCCGATCAGGTCGTCGTGATGCACGACGGCGTGGCCGTCGAGCGGGCGCCGGTGCAACGCCTGTACGCCGCGCCGGCCCACGCGTATACGCGCGGACTGCTCGCGGCCTCGCTGCACACGCGCATCGATGCGCGCGCCCGCAGTGAACGGCTGCCCGAGATCCGGGTGCGACGCGATGCCGACGGCACGCCGCGGGAATTCGAGGTGGTGCAGCGCGCGGCCGCGAGGGCGGCGGCCGGCGTACCGGCGGCCGGCGTACCGGCGGCCGGCGCTGCGGCTGTCGTAGCGCAGGCCCCCGCTCCGTTGCTCAGCGTGCGCGGCCTGCAGACCCGCTACGAGGGGCGCGGCGGCCCGGTCATGGCGGTCGACGGCGTCGATCTCGACGTCTGGCCCGGCGAAACCCTGGGGTTGGTCGGTGAGTCCGGCTGCGGCAAATCGACGCTGTCGCGCACGCTGCTGCGACTGACGCCCGCCCACGCGGGCCACGCGCGCTTCGACGGCACCGACCTGCTTGCGCTGCGCGAACGCGACCTCAAGCCTTGGCGTCGCCAGGTGCAGATGGTGTTCCAGGATCCGTACGCCTCGCTCAATCCGCGCCATAGCGTCGGCACCATCCTCGGCGCCGTACAGAAGGCGCACGGGGTCCGCGACCGTCACGAACGCGCGGCGCGCACCGAGCAGATCCTGCGTCAGGTGGGGCTGCCGGCCGACGCGGCGCGCCGCTATCCCAATCAGTTTTCGGGCGGCCAGCGCCAGCGCATCGGCATCGCGCGTGCGCTCATCGTGCGGCCCCGGCTGCTGGTGCTCGACGAACCCGTGTCGGCGCTCGACGTTTCGGTGCAGGCGCAGATTCTCAATCTGCTGTCGGACCTGAAGGCCGAGCTCGGCCTGAGCTACCTGTTCATCTCGCATGACCTGGCCGTGGTGCGCTACTTCTGCGATCGCGTGATGGTGATGCAGGCCGGCCGTATCGTCGACCAGGGTACGCCCGACGCGCTCTGGCACGATCCGCGCCATCCCTACACCCGCGAGCTGCTCGCCGCGATGCCCGGCGCGCAGGACGAGGTGCCCCGGCAGCGCCGGGCCTGACCCGGGATCGCGCGGGATCGCCGCGGCTCTCCGCCGCGCGCACCCGGCGCAGCGCCTATGCGCGCGGACGCTGCCGTTGGCGCGCCAGGGCCTGGGCCCGGCGGCGCTTGGCCCAGAGCCACACGCCGGTGACGCTCAGCAAGACGGTCACGAGGCCGACCAGCGCCACGGCCACGCGCAGCGGCCAGCCCCACATCGCGGCCATGTGCAGGCTGGTCAGCCAATGCTTGACGCTGTCGCCGGCCGCGCGCCCCCGCGGCAGGAAGTGGCCCACCTCGTCGCCGCTATCGGCGCGGAAGTAGACCGACGTGGCGCCACTGCGTTCGCGCAGATCGCGCGTGCTGACCACGGTATAGCGGTACAGATTGCGGCGCGCGTCGAGGGCGAGCCAATGCTCGCGCCGCACCTCGAAGCCCTCGTGCGCCGCGAGCCCCGCCATCAATCGACGGCCCACGGCCCGCGCCGCTTCCGTCTCCATCGGCGCCGATGGCCCCGAGCGCGCCGCGGTGGAGGCGGCGGCCGGCGCACCGGCGGCCGGCGTACCGGCGGCCGGCGCACCGGTGGCCGGTGCCCCCGCGCCTGTCCCATCGACGCGCTGCGGACTAGCCGCCTGCCGCCGCGGATCCGGCTGATACGCCAGCGCCTGCCGCATCACCGGGTCGTACACCTGGGGCAGGCTCAGCGCCACGCTGCTCCATGCCATGGCCGTGAGCGCGCCCCACAGCCACAGCCCGCCGGCCCGATGCAGATCGAAATTGCGCTTGTGCGCGCCGGACCGCAGGCGCAGCTGCCAGGCCGGCCGCCAGCGTTGCCACCAGCCCGGCGCGCCCGGACGCGCGGCCGCGCGCGCGGGCAGCGTCAGCCAGGCGCCGACGAAGCCGTCCAGCGTCCAGAGCAAGGCCACGATGCCCAGCAGCAGCTCGCCCACGCCCTCCACCATCAGAGCCGCATGAATACGATGCAGCACCGGCATCAGATTGCGCAGGCCCTGGCTGGCGTCGCCCCAGCGGCGGTCGCCGCGGATCTCGCCGGTGTAGGGATCGATGAACACCTCGTGCAGCACGGGCGCGCCCTCGCCGGTCTGCGCCCATACCGGAAAGGCGAGCGTGCCGCCGGCGGGCACCGACAGCGGCGTGGCGGGCATCAGCGCCCCGGGCCACGCCTGCCGCACGCGTTCGCGCAGGACCAGGACATCGAGCGGCGCGACGCCCGGCGCGGGCGCCGCGGCGTCATGCAGCCCGGGCGCGGTGGCCCGGTCGAGATCGCCGTACCAGGCGAGGGGAATTCCGGTCAGGCCGACCACGACGAGGAAGCCGGCCAGGACCAGGCCGGTCCAGCGATGCAGGCGTACCAGCGCGCCTCGCACGGGAATCACCAGCGGTAGCTCACCGTCCCGATGATGCGGCGGGGTTCACCGTAGCTGCACGTGCCGGTGTAGCAAGTCGACGGAATGTAGGTCTTGTCGGTGAGGTTGGTGACGTTCAGGGCGTAGACCCACGGCCCGGTCTCGTAGCTCACCCGCGCATCCACCACGGTGTAGCCCGCGCCACCCAGCCAGTCGCGCGAGGGCCGGTCCGGGCGCGCGGACACGTAGCGCAGACCCGCACCGGCCTTCAGCCCCTGCAGCACCCACTTCGACAGATTCACATCGGTCCACAGCGAAGCCACATGACGCGGCGTGTTGAAGCGCTCGCCCTCCTCGCCCGGCACATTGCTCTTCAGCACTTTCGCGTCGGTGAAGGTATACGCGGCGATCACGTCGATCTGCGGCGTGACCCGGGCGCGAGCCTCGAGTTCGAGACCGCGCGAGCGCACCTTGCCGGTCTGCACCGAGAAGGTCGGATCGAACGGATCCGCCGTCAGCACGTTCTTGCGCTCCAGGTCGAACAGCGCCGCACTCAGCATCATGTCTTCACCGGCCGGCTGGTAGCGCAGCCCGATCTCGTACTGCGTGCCGCGGCTGGGCTCGAACGTGTTCTCGTTGCGATCACGTCCGCTGGTAGGCTCGAACGACTGGCTGAAGCTGGCATACGGCGCGAGACCGTTGTCCGCCAGGTAGACCACCCCGGCACGGCCCGTGAAGGCCGAATCGCGATCCTGCGCATCGCTGCCCGGCGCGTGAAGCGCGCGGTTCTCGGCGCGCGCCCGATCGTAGCGTCCGCCCAGCAGCACGACGACCTTGTCGGCAAGCTTGAGCTGATCCTGCAGGTACAGCCCCAGGCGATGTTCGGTGTTGCGCCGTTGTTGCCACGGCAACGCAATCACCTCGTTCTGATACACAGGGTTGTAGACATCGATGGCCGGCAGCGCGCCGCGCAGCCGGTCGCTGTTGTAGGTGGAACGTGTGTAGTCGAAACCGGCCAGAACGGTATGCGCCACGGGGCCGGTCTGGAATTTCTTCTCGAGGTTGGTGTCGGAGGTCTGCACCGTGGTGCGATCGTCGAAGCCGCGCGCCTGGCGCGCCACCCGGCGCTGGGTGGCCGCATCGACGTCACCGCTCAAGAGCACGTAGCGCATTTTGAGATCGGCGTCGTAATACCGCAGCGATTGGCGGAACTTCAGCGTGTCGTCGAACGCATGCTCGATCAGCAGCGCGGCCGAAGTCGACTCCACATCGAACGTGTTGTGGTTCGGCTCGCCAAGAAAGCGCCGGCGCGGGATATCGCCGTTGGGGTTGGTCCAGAGCGTACCGGTCACCGGTACCGCCGGCGGATAGAGCGTATCGCTGCGCTGGTAGTTCGCCAGCAAGGTCACCGACGTGGCGGCAGAGGGGCGCCACGTGAGCGCCGGCGCAAAGTAGCTGCGGTTGTCCTTGCTGTGGTCGAGGAACTGCTTGCTCTCGCGGAACAGACCCGTCACGCGGTACGACCACTCCCCCGCCTCGTCGATCGGGCCGCCGATGTCGGCCGAGATCTGGCGCCGATCGAAGCTGCCGGCATCCAGATTGATCTCGCCCATCGCTTCGGAGGGTGGACGCTTGGTCACGGTGTTGATGATGCCGCCGGGCGCGGCGGCGCCGTACAGGACCGAGGAAGGTCCGCGCAGCACCTCGATACGCTCCAGCCCGTACGGCTCCTGCTTGCCGTTGTACTGGTTGATCATGTAGCGCATGCCGTCGCGGTAATAGCTGCCGGTCTGCGGGTTGGCCTCGAAGCCCCGGATGCTCATGGTGTCTTCGAACATCGAGTTCACGGACACGACGCCCGGCATGATGCCCGGCGTATACCCCAGCGCCTCCTGCAGCGTCTGCGGCTTCTGATCGCGCATCTGCGCGGAGCTCACCACCGAGATCGATTGCGGCGTCTCGATGATGGGGGTGTCGGTCTTGGTGCCCGTGGCGCTGCGGGTGGCCGCCACGCCGAACACGGGACCATCGGGCCGTTCGTGGTAGCCCGTCACGCCGATCGGGGCGAGCTCGACGATGTCCTGGCGCGCCTGGCGTAGCACGTATCCGCCGTCAGGCAGGCGATCGGCCTGCAAGCCGGTGCCCGCCAGCAGCGCCGTGAGGCCCGCCTGCGGCGAGTAACTACCGCGCACGCCCGGGCTGCGCCGCCCGCTGGTGAGATCCCCGTGACTGCTCACGAACAGGCCGGCCTCGGCGGAGTACCGGTTCAGCACCTGCGCCAGCGGGCCGGCCGGAATGTCGAACTGCCGCACCTGCGCGGCGGCGCCCGCCGCCTGCGCCTGCGCCATCACCGGCCAGGCGCACAGGGTCAGGCTGGCCGCGAGGGTCAGCGCCGCGTACCGGCCTGGCCGCCAGGCCGGTCGCGAGGAAGAGATCGGGGAATTACGAGAAGAGATGAGCATGCCACGCGTCCGCTACAGGGTGTTGAGTGCCTATAGGCCGGATGAGCGACGCGAAAGCGGCAAACGATTTTGTAACAGCCGGGCGTTCACGCGCGCTGCAGGCGCGTCCACCACGGCAGGGGCTGGCTGACCCGCAGCGACAGGCCTTCCGCCAGCATGCGCAGCGCGCGCTCGGGATCCCGCAGGGGAAAGGTGCCGGTCACGGGGATGGACGCCACCGCGTCGTCGCAGCCGAGGTGGCCGCGCCGGTAACGCCCCAGCTCCGCCAGCACCTCGGCCAGCGGCATGTCTTCGACCTGCAGGATGCCGCGGGTCCAGTTCTTGTCCTGCGGCGTGGCCTGCGAGGGCGCCGCGACGCCGTGCGCGCCGCCGCGCACCCGCATGCCCGCATCGACGCGATAGCCCGCGGGCGCGCCGTCGGCAAAATGCGCCTGCACCGCCCCCTCGAACACCGCCAGCGTGGTCTCGCCGTCCAGGCTGCGCACGTTGAAGCGGGTCCCGAGCGCCTGCATACGCCCCTCGGCGGTGTCCACCACGAAGGCCCGCGCGGGATCGCTCGCCGTCGAGATCATGATTTCGCCGCGCAGCAGCACCAGGCGGCGCAGCGCGGCCGAATAATCGACGCGCAACGCCGTGTCGGTATTGAGTTGAACGCGGGTGCCGTCGGCCAGCGTGACATCGTGCGAGCCGCCCACCGGCGTGCTCAGGTCGGCGCGCCACGCGGCCAGCGTGCGGCGCCCGACCGGCGTTCCCGCGACGCCCCAGGCCAGTCCGCCGGTCGCGCCGGCGATGAGCGCCAGCGAAAGCAGGCGGCGCCGGTCGCGGCGCCCCTTGGCGGCCGCCTCCAGGCCAGCCAGGCTGGCCTCGCGGCTCAGGGACTGGGCCGACAGCGCCTCGAAGCCCGCGCTGATCGCTTCGACCCGTTGCCAGGCCGTGCGGTGCGCCGGGTCGACGGCGAGCCAGGCACGCCAGTCGGCGCGTTCGCGCTCGCTCGGCGCACCCGAACTGAGCACGGCGTACCAATGCGCGGCGGCTTCGAGCACGCGGTTTTGGGCGACAGCCTGCGCGCGCATCAGGATGGCGCTCCGTCCGCGGCCGCGGGCCCGGCGGCCGGCGCGTCGCGCAGGAAACACAGCATGGCGCGCGCGATGTCGCCGCGTATCGTGCGTTCGGACACGCCCAGCTCAGCCGCGATCGCGGCGTGGGTCATGTCATGCAATTTGTGCATCAGGAAAGCGGCACGGGCGCGCGCGCCCAGACGTTGCAGGGTGCGGTCGATCTCCACCAATGCCTGCAGCGCCTGCAACTGGACCTCGGGCGAAGGATGGGTCTCTTCCGGGCGCGCGGCCAGCGTCTCGGCCCAGGCCTGTTCGATGTCGCGCCGACGCCAGAAGTCGACCAGCAGGCCGCGCGCGATCGTGCTCAGAAAGGCGCGCGGCTCACGCACGTCGGTAACCGGCTGGCGCCGGGCCAGCAAGGTCAGAAACGTGTCATGGCTGAGGTCGGCAGCCTGGTGGTGGTCGTGCAGCCGCCGATGGAGCCAGCTCTGCAGCCACCCGCAATGAGCGCTGTAGAGAGCCGATACCGTCGCGCCGGCTGCGTGCTCGCGGTCCGGCACGGGGGGCACTCGTGTTGATAATGATATTTATTATTACACAAGCGCGGCGGCGCCGGCGACCCCTTCCGACGCCGACCACACACGCGTCGCCGCGCGGCAGATCTTGCCGGCGCGAGGCGCAGGCACGAAACATGCCGCGTGCGCCACTCGGCGCCGCGTCCCCACACCGGCGCCGCCTCGCGCATCGCGCGCTCTGGGGTATGCTCAGCGCAGCGAGAAGGCGTACGCGCCGCGATAGACGAGGAGATTTCTCAACAAGATGGGTTCCGGAGCGGAAATGACAGAAGAGAGTCTGCGCGATCGGCGCATTCTGATCGTCGAAGATGAGTACATGATTGCCGAGTTTCTGCAGTACGAACTCGAAGATGCCGGCGCCGTCGTGGCCGGCATGATCGGCAACGTCGACGACGGGCTGCGGCAGGTGCGCGACGGCCTTGCCGTGGACGCCGCCATTCTCGATGTGAACCTGGGCGGCCAGGCCGTGTTCCCGCTCGCCGACGAGCTCGCCGCGCGGGGGATCCCCTTCGTCTTCACCACCGGCTACGACGCCTCGTCGATTCCGCCACGCTTCAAGCAGGTGGAACGCTACGTCAAGCCTTACAACACGGCCGCGATGCTGGGCGGCATCGCCCGCATCATCGAGACGGCAGCCTGACGCCTGCGCGCGGGAACGGCGGCGCGCTGCACCCGACGCCGCTGCGCCCGACGCGCCATCAGCGCGGCGCGCACGGGCGCCGCCGCCTCAGTCCCCTTCCGCGTCGTGTGCCTGCGTGTTCGATACCGGCAGCGAAATCAGGCAATGCACGCCGTCCTCGCCCAGCGTGAACGTGGTGCGGGCATGCAGCTGATACGGCAACGCGCGCTCGACCAGCTCGCGGCCCTGGCCCGAGCCTCGCGGGGCCGCGTCGGGTGCCGGCATCACGACGCCGCTTTCGCGCCAATCGATGTGCAGCCAGGGCTTGCCGTGCTCGCCGTGCGGCTCCAGGCGCCAGCTCACGGCCAGGCGTCCGCGCGGCTGGCCCAGCGCGCCGTATTTCACGGCATTGGTCGCCAGTTCGTGCACGGCCATCGCCAACATCTGCACGGTCGACGAGCGCAGCCGCACGCCGCTCGGGCCCTCGAGCGTCACCCGGCTCGAATGCCCTTCGATGGCGGACAACTCCTCGCGGATCAGCTCATCGAACGCCACCCGGTCGTGATCGTTCAGGCGTGACAGCAGGCCCTGCACGCGGCCCAGGGCATCCAGGCGGTCGCCGAAGCGGCGCCGGAAATCGCGCAGATTCACGCTGGAACGCACCGTCTTGTCGGCCATCGAGCGCACCACCGCGAGCAGATTGCGCGTGCGATGCTGCAGCTCGGCCACCAGCACCCGCTGCCGGTCCTCGAAGTCGCGCCGCTCGGTGGTCTCGACGGTGGCGCCGATCATGCGCACCGGCCGGCGGGCCACGTCGTAAAAGAACCGGCCGCGCCCGTACAGCCAGTGCACCGACTTGTCCGGATGCACCACGCGGAACTCCTGCACGTAGTCGCCGTGCGCCCCCATGGCGTTGCGCAGTGCCGCTTCGGCCGCACCGCGATCGTCGGGATGAATGGGCGTCATCCAGGCCTCGTAGCTGGGCACCACGTCGCCCGGCACGTAGCCCGCCATGCGGTACAGCTGGTCCGACCAGTGCATTTCGCCGGTCAGGAGATTCCAGTCCCAGAGGCCCAGCTGGCCCACCTCGACCGCGCTGCGCAGACGATCCTCGCTCTCGCGCAGCGCGCTTTCGGCGCGCGCGCGCTCCACGGCGGCCCAGGTGCGCTCGGCCACTTCTTCGAGCAGCGCGACATCGCCGGCGCTCCAGTCGCGCGGCGCGTCCTGATGCACGCCCAGAAAGGCCACCAGCCGCCCCTCCTTCACGAGCGGCACCTTGATGAGCGCTGCCACGCCGACGCGCAGATACGCGGGCAGGTCCAGCGGCGACAGCAAGTCCCACTGTTCGACATCGCGTACCGCCAGGGTGCGTCCGTTGCCCAGCGCCGTGCACGGCCCGATGCCGAACTCATCAAGGCGGAATTGCGTGGGTATCGCGCTCGCAAGGTCGCTCCGATATTCGGCGTTCACCGTCACCGACCCGGCCGGGTCGATTTCGGCGTAGAAGGCGCGGTCCACGCCGAGATACTCGCCCAACTGGCGCGCGGCCTCGCGCTGGATGGCCTGCGGCGACGCCAGCGGACGCAGCGCGTCGGCCAGCTTGAGCTGCATGCGCTGGCGTTCTTCCCGCTCGTGCAGCGCCTGCTGCAGCCGCTTTTGCTCGGTGACGTCGAGGTGGGCGCCCACCAGGCGCACGGCCCGGCCCTGCGCATCGCGTTCGATGTCCGCGCGTGCGTGGATCCAGCGCGTGTCGCCGTCGGAAGGCCGGATGATGCGATATTCGTTGTCGTAGAACGTGGCGTTACCGGCCAGCGCATCCATCAGGATCCGTTGCGAGCGCAACCGGTCTTCGGGATGCAGGCGCGCCAGCCATTGCTCGTGCGACTCTTCGATCGAATGCGGCGGCAGCCCGTGCAGGCGCAGATATTCGGGCGAACGCCAGCTGCGCAGGCCGCCGGCCACGTCGATGTCCACGCCGCCCACTTCGCCGATGCGCTGAACCCGCGCCAGATCGGCCTCGCGCTCGCGCAGCCGGGCCTCGGCCTGTTTACGCTCGTCGATATCGAGGTTCATGCCGAGCCACTTGACGATCTTGCCGTCGGCCGCGCGCACGGGCGCGGCGCGCACGTTGGTCCAGCGGTAGCCATGGCTGGCGGCATGCCAGAGCCGGAACTCCGCGTCCACGTTCGTGCCATGCGCAAGCGCCTCGCGCCAGGCGCCATCGGCCAGCGCCCGATCTTCGGGATGGATCGCGATGAGCCCGCCGTTATCGAGCCACTGCTCCACGGTCTGGCCGGTATAGCGCCGCCAGCTCGGGCTGTCGGCCACGATCCGTCCGTGGCGGTCCGTTTCCCAGATCGCCTGCGCGATCCCTTCGATGAGGCCGATGTAGCGGTCTTCGCTGTGCTGCAGCGCGTCTTCGGCGTGCGCCAGGTCGTCCTGCGCGCGGCGCAATTGCAGGCTGATGCTGGCGGCGGCCGCCTCTTCGGGGTCGTACAGCAGCTGGGCCAGCTCGCGATGGCGCCCCAGGAATTCGACCATGTCCGGCTCGATTTCGAGCTCAGGATGCGTATCGCTCCAGTGATGGGCCGCGCGAGTATAGGCCAGCAGCGCGTTCACCGGCTCGTAATAAACGTCGCCGATCAACTCGCGCACCGCCGCGCCGGCCCGTCGCGCGTGCTCGGGCGCGAGGAACATGACCGTCAGCGCGTCATAGAGCTGCGTGTCGAGATGCGAGCCCGGTTCGGGCAAGGGCCCCGGCGTGGGATACGCCTCGAGGGCCCGCAGCGAGCGCTCGGCGGCCGACGCATCGGGCACGGGCCGCCGCAGCAACCACAGGATCGCCTCCATGCTGAGCGGCACGGCTTGCGGATCGCCGGCGGGGTGGCCCTGCCCGGCCAGAAAGCCCGTATGGCGCACGATGCAATAGCGCGTGCGGCAGAAACGGGAGAGGTAGACGAACAGCCGCTCCTTGAAGAGGGACGGCAGCGGGTTGTCGATATAAGCCGAGCGGGCGAACCGCCAGAGCGGATGCACGCGGTCGTAAGCGCCGGGCAATGCACGAAAGAAGTTGGGCAGTACGCCAAAGCGCTGGCGTACTTCCTGCTGGTACTGCAATTCGTGTGAGGGATCTACACTTGCGGCCATCGGATTCCGTCTCGACCTCGGGTCAGCATGCCCGGACTCGATCGGTCCGTCGGATGCGCGTTTCCCTGATTCTAGATGGAACGCCGCGACGCGGTGATGGCGAAGCGCCGGCCAAGCCCCGCGGGCGACCCGCGACGAGGCGGGTAAGCGTTCATGGACCGCCGTGTTACCGCATAAAGCGTGCCGCGGATACGACGTCCGGTATCCCGCTCACCGCCCCCGGCCCACCGGCAACAGCGGCGTGCTTGCCAGGCGGCGCGCGTTCGCCGTCGCCTTGGCGTGGATCGGCGCCAGCCCCTTGCCCAGCACGCCCAGCCCCGCCTGTTGCCACTGCCGGACGAACTGGCCGGTATTGCGCGAGCCCAGCCACGGGGCGAAGCAGGCCGCCCACCACTGCAGCGCGAGCGTCTGGCCGCTCACCATGCTGGCCCAGGCCATCGCGTTCCAGGCCTGCGCGAAGGCGCCGGCCTTTTCCATGCCCATGAGCGTGAATTCCTTGCGGTCGCGTTCCGACCACGGGTGGCCCGCCAACGCCAGCCGGGTCATTCGATGCGCGATGACCTGCGGCGCGGCCAGCGCCAGTTCGGCGGTATTGCGGGATAGCGATGCGGCACTGCCGCGACGTCGGGATGCCATGGCGGAAACTCCTCGAGGACCGCACCGTTCGTGGCCGAGCCGGCCGCGGTGGAGGTGCGTGCCCCCGGGCGCAGCAAGCGCCATGCCGCAATGCAACATCGCGGAATCATTTCAGCGCGACGCCGGCGCCGGCCAGCACCCGGCGATAGGTCGCGATGTCCTCGGCCACGGTGCGGTCGACGTCCTGTGCGGGCGTGGCCGCGAGCGTGAAGCCCAGGTTCTCGAGCAAAGTGGCGGTCTCGGGCTCGCGCAGCACGGCGACCACGTCGCGATTGATGCGGTCGATCACCGGGCGCGGCGTACCGGCCGGCGCCGACAGCCCCTGCCAGCTCTCCACTTCGTAGCCGGGCAGCCCCGCCTCCTGCAGCGTGGGCACATCGGGCAGCGCCTTGGAACGATAGCGGGTGGTGACCGCCAGCGCGATCAACTTGCCGGTGCGCACGTTTTCGGTCGCGGCGGCCAGTGTGATCAGCATCGCGTCGACGTGGCCGCCCAGCAGATCCAGCGAGGCCGGGCCGCCGCCCGGATACGGAATCTGGTTGGTCCTGGCGCCGATCCGCTCGTTCAGCAGCTCCACCGCCAGGTGTTGCAGGCTGCCGGTGCCACCCGGCAGCGCCAGCGTGACTTCACCCGGGCGCTTGCGTACCAGTTCGGCAAACTCCTCGAAGGTCTTCACACCCAGGCCCGGCCGCACCACCAGGAGCTGCGGATTGGTGACCGCCTTGGTGACGCCGGTGAGGTCGCGTTGCGGATCGTAGCCGCGGCTGCTCTGCAGCGCGTTGAGGGAAAGCGAGTCGCCGCTCAGCAACAGCGTGTAGCCATCCGGCCTCGCATGCGCGACCGCGGCATTGCCGATGGCGCTGCTCGCGCCGGGCTGATTCTCGACCACCACGCTCTGCTGCCACCTCTCGCCCAACCGCAGCGCGATCGTACGGGCGAGTTTGTCGGCACTCCCGCCCGCCGAGACCGGCACGATGATCTTGACCGGGCGGTTCGGAAAGCGCGCGGCATCCTCGCCGGGGACCGGCGCGGCGCCCGAGCCCGACCACAGCGCCAGTCCGGCCGCCACGGCCAGGACGGCACCGAGCCCACTTTTCAAAAACGTCTTGCGGTTCATGCTGCTGCTCCTGCGTAGAACACGTTCGGGTGGAATACGCGGTCGGGACAGGGAGACCGATCTCGGTTGCTCGTGCCCTCGTCCGGATGGCGCGTTGTCATGCAGGCAGGATAGGATCGCGCCGCGCGCCCCGCGAAATACCGATGCGCAATGTCTTCATGCGAAACCGCGCCCGAACCGCGCACAGCCAGCATTCATGCGGCACAATGCCGCATCCTCGAAAACCGGATATCCATATGCAGCCCACGTCCCTGCCGTCCGCCTCACGTGACTTCCTCGCGCTCGATGCGCTCGAGACCCGCGATCTGATGGCGATCCTGGAAGGCGCGCAGGACATGGCGCGCTGGTGGCAGGCGCGGCGCGTGCCGCAGGTGCTGGCAGGACGGCGCGTGGCGTTGCCGCCCGCCGGCAACTGGCGGCAAAACACCGCGCTCGAGGTCGGCGTGCAGGCGATGGGCGGCACCTGCGCCGGCGTGCCGGCCGATTGGGGCGACGCGGCACAGGCCGAAGACGCGGGCGCGACACTGGGCGCGTGGTTCGATGTGATCGTGACGGGCGCGCAGCAACTCCCCACGCTGCAGGCGCTCGCGGCCGCGGCGCCCTGCCCCGTCATCAATGCGGGCACCTGGCGCAATCAGCCGCTGCCGGTGCTGGGCCATCTGGCCTGGCATCTGCACCGCAACGGTCGTCTCGATGGCATCAAGGTCTGTGCCGTGATGCCCGATTGCGCGCGCTTGCAATCCTGGATCGAGGCGGCGACGCTGTTGCCGATTACCGTGGTGCAGGTCTATGCCAGCCCGTGGCTGGCGCTGCGGCCGGCAGGCACGGCGCCGCGTTTTGTCACCAGCACCGACATGGGCGAGCTCCAGGACGCCGATCTGATCGTGACCGCGCCCGCGCCGCGCGATGCCGCGGCGACACTGCTGGCGCCGTTCCGGCTCAATGCCGCGCTGCTCGACACGCTGCGCCCCGACGTCGACGTGATCGCGGCGCCCGACAGCCATCCCGACACCTGCGATCCCGACACCTGGCGCCATGCGGCATGCACCGGGCCGCTGGCGCACGGCTACGCCCTCCATGCGCAGAACGCGCTGCTGGAGTGGGCGGCAAGCGGGCTATGAGGGGCAACGGGCCGACGGCGCGGCCCGTGAGCGGTCTTAGCGGTAGACCAGCACCGGCAGGTCCGTGCCGGCCAGCACCTTCTGTGTGACGCTGCCCAGAAACACGGCGCTCAGCCCACTGCGGCCATGCGAGGCGATCGCGACCAGATCGCAGCCGCGCTCGCGCGCCGTGTCGATGATGGCTTCGGCGGGACTCATGGCGTTGACCGCCACCACGTCACACGTCAGGCCGGACGCGCTGGCGCGCTGGCCCGCCTGCGCCAGCCAGCTCTCGGTCTGCCGCCGCTGTTCGCGCTCGTATTCCTCGAGCGTGCCGCGCAGCTGCACCGACTCGCCGCCGGGCGGACGCAGCGGCTGAATGACGCTGATCAGGGTCACGCGCGCGCCCAGCTTGCGCGCGAGCTCGAACCCCTGCACCACGGCCTTTTCGGCCAGATCGGATCCATCGGTGGGGATGAGAATGTGTTCGTACATACCGGTCTCCTGATGGAACGGGCGCGAGCCGCCCGCTCCCCTCGATACTACGGCAGTACGCCGACCCGTCGGCCAACACCTCTCGCACGACGCTTGCGGCCGATCAAACGCGGGCGGAACTCAGTCTTCGTGGGTCTCGTGCACGCCCACGGCGCCCTGCTTCCAGTAGCTCGACGCGCGCACCCGCTTCTTGTCCATGCCGTGCTGCTCGACCAGCACGCGGCGCACGTCGCGCGCCGCCGTCGATTCGGCGGCCGCCCACGCATAGCCTTCGCCCGGCGGCAAGGTCAGGCCGGCCACGGCATCCGCGAGGCCCGAGCGCGCGGCCCCGTCACGATGCAGCCACACGATGCGCGTCGCCGCCCGGCTGGCGAGCGCCAGCACGCCGCGGGCATCGATGACCTCGATCACCGCGATGGCCTGCGTGGTGGCGGGCAGCTCTTCCAGGCGGCGCGCGATCGCCGGCAACGCGCTGTCGTCGCCGACCAGCAGATGCCAGTCGAAGCCGGTCGGCACGACGAACGAGCCGCGCGGGCCGCCGATGGCGAGCGTGTCGCCGACGCGGGCTTGCGCGGCCCAGCTGGTGGCGGGGCCGCTCGCATGCACTACGAAATCGATGTCGAGTTCGCGCCGCGCGGCATCGTAGCGGCGCGGCGTGTAATCGCGCATCACCGGCTTGGGCGCGTCGGCGGGAAACGCGAGGCCCTGCTCGCTCATCGTGGGCAGGACGGCGGCCTGCCCGGGCTCGGGCAGGAACAGTTTGACGTGATCGTCGAACGATGCCGACACGAAGTCGGCGAGGTCCTCGCCGGTGAGCGTCACGCGCACCATGTGCGGCGTGAGGGATTGCACGCGCTGCACCGTGAGCTGGCGCAGCTTGAGGGTGTGACGCACGCGCTCGACGGTGAGATCGGCGGCCGGGGTGGTGAGGGTCGTTTGATTCATGAATGTGATTCCGTATCGCGAGGGGCCCGCACGGCGGGCCGGGTACAGGCAAGCCGCGGCGTCATGGGGCGGCCTCGTCGGTGCCCGGCGCCTCGATGGCCCGCGTGGCCCGCGCCAGGATGGCGGCGATGCGGCGCTGCTCGGCGGGCGCGGCGCCCCCGCGCAACAGCAGCGCCTCGCGCAGCGCCATATGGGCGGCCACGTATTCCGGCGTCCAGCCGGTCTGGCGGTCGGCGCCCTCGGCGTCGAGCTCGGGCTCGCCGGCCTCCATCGCACGGCGGATCCAGGCCATCTTGCGGCCCACATGCGCCAGCTTCGCCAGCAACAGCGCGACGCGCGCCTCGTGCGAGGCAAGGTGGTCGAGACCGGCGGCGGTCAGTGCGTAGCGCTTGCGGCTGCCCTCGCTCTGCGCCGTGGCGTAACCGGCCTCTTCGAGCCAGGTCAGGGTGGGGTAGATCATGCCGGGGCTGGGGGTGTAGTAGCCCTGGCTGCGTTCGCCGAGTGCCTTGATGAGCTCATAGCCATGACTGGCGCCGTCGCGCAGCAGCGCGAGCACCATGAGCTGCAGATCCTCGGAGGAGAATTTGCGCCCGCGGGCCCAGCCGTGGTCGTCGCCGCCACGGCCGGGCTCGCGCCGGGACGTATGAAGGGAATGAGAACGAGCGGGCATGACGAACCTATGTCTTACGATATAGATCGTACGATATATCTTAAGATATATGTTCGTCAAACCACGCAGTGTGTGTCAGCGGCGTGATGGCCTCTGACGGACCGGCGCTCGGTGTAACCGGGCCGGCACGATATGCCGGCGGTCGCGGTCAGAGCAGGCCGAAGCGCGGCTCACCGGTGATCGGATGCACGTCGAGCACACCCGACAGCACCAGACGCGCGTGGTTCATCGCCTCGTCTTCGGAATCGAAGACGACGTTGCGCGGCAAAGGCCAGACGCTGGGCATGCCCTTGGACTCCGGCTTTTCCACGCAGAGTTCGATCGCGTAGCGCCCCTTGGGCGTACGCACCACTTTGCAATGCACCCGAAACGGGCCGAAATCACGCCAAACGCTCTTGCTCATAGGCTACCCCTCTCATGTGCGTGCGCGAACGGGCCCATCGGGCCCGTCGCGGCGTTATCGAAATAAACGGTGTTGCGCGGGCAGGCTCTATAGCCGACCCATAAGGACCAGGATGAGCAGTACGACCACCACAACGCCCAACAGGCCGCTCGGGCCATAGCCCCAGCCGCTGCTGTAAGGCCAGCTCGGCAGCGCCCCGATGAGGAGCAGAATCAACACGATCAAAAGTATGGTGCCCATTAGGATCTCCTTGTCCGTTATCTGGAAACGGGCCGCGCCGCCCCGACCCTGGGACAGACGCGGCCCCTCGGGTTAGCGATCAGCGTTGCTGATTGCCCTTGCCCGAGTCTTGTTGCCCGCTCTTATTGCCGCCGGCGGGATTGCCGGGCTGCTGCGGAGCATTCTTGTCGCGCATGTTTTCCTGGGCCTGTTGACGCTGGCCGGGATTCTGCGGTTTCTGCTGGTCGGGCTGACGCTGCTGACTCATGGTGTGTCTCCTGAGTGTTGACAGACAGGCGGTGATTCCGCCGAAGCCCCTTTCGCAAGTCGCGTGCCCGGGCCGGATGGCGCGTCGCAGGCCCACAAAGCAAAGGCCGGCGACATGCCGGCCCTGACCGGGCGGCCTTACTGCGCCGCCCTGCTGCCCCAGGCTCGCTCACTGCACCTTTTGCGGCGTCTCGGGTTCGCCCGGCGGCAGATCGACTTCGGGCTCGTCGGTATCGGGATCGACGGGCAGATCGCCCGGGGGCGAGCCCGGCGGAATGGGATCGGGACGCGGCGGCACGTGCATGCGGAGCGTGTGCGCGGCGAGGCTATCGTTGGGCAGAATCAGATGAAGCATATCGGTCTCCTTGGACGCGGCGCACAGTGCGGTCGCGCCGTCGCTCTCGCAAGTGTCATGCCCACCCGGTGAAAACATCGCGGGCATGACGCTTGCTCTGGGTGCCGTCTCGCACACTGGAGCCCGCCGCATGACCGCACCCCCACGGGAGTCACTCGCCCCATCGACCCCGGCCTCTGGCGCCGCTGACGCACCTCGCGCCGCGGGCGTGATCAAGGTCCTGACCGTCAACACGCACAAGGGATTCACGCAGTTCAACCGGCGCTTCATGCTGCACGAACTGCGGGAGGCACTGCGGCAGGCGGCGCCCGATGTCGTCTTTTTGCAGGAGGTGCTGGGCGAGCATCAGCGACATGCCGCGCGTCACACCGACTGGCCCACGACTTCGCAGTACGAATTTCTGGCGGACAGCCTGTGGCAGGACTTCGCCTACGGCCGCAACGCCGTCTATCCGCACGGCCATCACGGCAATGCGGTGCTCTCCAAGTATCCAATCATGCGTTACGACAATCACGATGTAAGCGAAGGCCCCCACGAGGCGCGCGGCCTGTTGCACTGTGTGCTCGCGGCGGGCGCCGATGGCGCCCCGGTGCACACGGTGTGCGTCCACCTGGGCCTGCGCGAATGGCAGCGCAAGCGGCAGATCGCGCGGCTGTGCAGCCTGATGGCGGAGCTGCCGGACAACGAACCGGTGCTCGTGGCCGGCGATTTCAACGACTGGCGCCTGCGTGCCGAAAGCGTGATGCGCCGCTGTGGCGCCGCCGAGGTATATGCGACGCGTTATGGCCGGCCGGCCAAGACCTTTCCGGCGCGTTGGCCGCTGCTGCGCCTAGACCGGATTTATGTTCGCAACGTGCGCAGCTGGCGCGCGCTGCCCCTGGCCTCGCGCCCGTGGTCGCAGCTGTCGGACCACGTGCCGCTCGCCGCGGAGATCTCGCTATGATGAACATGCCCTGGCGCGACGGCAACACGTTCAAGCTGCTCATCAATGGCGGCGAGTATTTCCCGGCGGTGATCGAGGCCATCGGACAGGCACAGACCGAGGTGCTGGTCGAAACGTTCATCCTGTTCGACGACCCGGTCGGACAGGCGCTGCGCGAGGCGCTCATCGCGGCGGCCCGACGCGGTGTATCGGTGGACCTCACCGTCGACGGCTACGGCTCCGACGAACTGACCGAGCCCTTCATCAAAGGACTGACCGAAGCCGGCGTGCGGCTGCATGTGTTCGATCCGCGGCCGCGCATCCTCGGCATGCGGACCAACGTGTTCCGCCGCATGCACCGCAAGATCGTGGCGGTGGACGAGACCGTGGCCTTCATCGGCGGCATCAACTTCTCCGAAGACCACCTGATCGAGTCCGGGCCGGAGGCCAAGCAGGACTACGCCGTGCGTATCGATGGCCCGCTGGCCGTGGACCTGGCCAACTACGCGCGCGCGGCCCTGGGCCCGCGGCAACGGCGGCGCTGGCGCCGGCGCACCGCAACGCAGGCCGCGCCCGGCGCGGATGGCGTCGGCCGCCTGGTGGTGCGCGACAACGACACGCACCGCACCGACATCGAGCGCTACTACCGCGCCGGCATCCGCTCCGCCCGCGAAGACATTCTGATCGCCAACGCGTACTTCTTTCCCGGATTCAACCTGCTGCGCGATCTCGTGAAAGCGGCCCGCCGCGGCGTACGCGTGCGCCTGATCCTGCAGGGTGAGCCCGACATGCCGGTGGCGAAGTACGCCGCCAGCATGCTGTACGACTATCTCGCGCGCTCCGGCGTGCAGATCTACGAATACTGCGAGCGGCCCTTGCACGGCAAGGTCGCCTGCGTCGACGGGGCCTGGAGCACCATCGGCTCGAGCAACCTCGACCCCTTCAGCCTGGCGCTCAATCTCGAGGCCAATGTGGTGGTGCACGACACCGGACTCAATCAGGCGCTGCGCACGAGCCTGGAGACCCTGATCGCCGACCACTGCAAGCTGGCGCCGCGCCCGTCGCAGTCCGCGCGCCGTCTGCGCCGCCTCTGGTTCGGCGTCGTGATCTATCACTTCCTGCGTCGCTTCCCGGCCTGGGCGGGCAGCCTGCCCGCGCACAAGCCGCGACTCAAGACCCTGGGCCAACAGGCCGACGCCCTGCCGGGCGCCGACACCATCGACAGCGCCACGCCCCGCACCCCCTCGGAGGCGTCATGAACCCGCGCTTCCGCTTCCGGAGTCCGTCATGAGACACCTGCGTACGCACACCCTGCACCGCCTCCGGCGGCGCTGGCAAGGCCACTGGCCCCTCATCAAACGCGTGCTGATCGTGCTCGTGCTGCTGGTGGTGGGAGGACTGATCTTCCACGTGGCCCGCAGTATCGATTGGCCACAGGTGTGGAGCGCGATGCGCGACATCCCTTCGCGCAACATCGCGATCGCGGGCGGGCTGGTGGTGGCGGGCTATCTCGCCTATGCCAGCCTCGACCTGCTCGCCAAGCGCTACACGCGGCACAAGCTCCCGTCGCTGCAGGTCGCCGGCGTGGCCCTGGTCAGCTATGCCATGAACCTGAACCTCGGCGTGCTGGTGGGTGGCCTGGGCATGCGGCTCAGGCTCTACGCCAAACTCGGCGTGCGCAAGTCGGTGGCGACGCGCGTTGCGCTGTTTTCGGCGGCGACCAACTGGATCGGCTATGCCTTCGTGGGCGGCGCCGTGTTCGTCAGCGGCGCGGTGCCGGTCCCGGCCGATTGGGAGATCGGCCGTGGCGTGCTGCGCATCATCGGCGTGGTGATCCTGGTGCTGGGCGTGGTCTATATCGGCTACTGCGCCAGGGCGCGCCAACGCAGCTACCGCCTGTTCGGCCAGCATCTGGTGCTGCCCGGCGGGCGCATGGCGGTGGCGCAGACGCTGCTGGCCGCGCTGTCCTGGACCATCATGGGCACCATCATGTGGGTGCTGATGCAGGGCAAGGCCGACTACGCGGCGGTGCTGGGCGTGCTGTTGTGCACCAGTTTCGCCGCCCTCGTGACCCGCATCCCGGGCGGTCTCGGCACCACCGAAGCGATCTTCATGGCCGCGTTCGCGGGCCAGCTGCCCGGCTATCAGGTGCTGGGCGCCGCCCTCACCTACCGCGCGCTATACGCGGTCGTGCCGCTCGGGGTCGCGGTGCTGGCCTACGGCATCATCGAAACCCGGCTCGCCTGGCGTGCGCGTCACGGCGGGCAAGTGCGGCATTCCTGATCCTGCGGGTGCGGCGGACGCGGGAGCCGTGTCTGCCGCAGCCACCCCGCTTCCTTCCACCCAATAAAAATCGCGGGACGCCGGTACTACCGGTCGTCCCGCGATGTTTTTGTACTGCGTGAATCAGGCGTGCGCTTCGGCGGCGCGATGCCAGGACTGCGACAGGCCTTCGTGCAGGGCGTGCGCGAGCTGGGCCAGACCGCTGTGCAGGTCGCCCTCGATATGCACCCGCACGCACGGACGTCCGCGCGCGCGCAGCTCCTCGAAATCGCCCTGCGCCTGCGCGGCCTGGATCACGCCGAAGTCCAGACCCTGGCCTTCGATGACCTCGGGCTTGGTATCCGCCGTGATGAGCAGGAACACACCGCCGGCCGGGCCGCCCTTGTGCAGCTGGCCGCTCGAGTGCAGATAGCGCGGACCGAAGCCGCCCACCGTGGCGCAACCGCTGGCGTCGCGCAGCAGGCGGCGCAGCTGTTCGAGACGGGCTTCGTTCGCGCGGCTGCGCGCGATGTAGGCCAGCACGGCGCCGTAGCCACGGCCACGCAGCGCCACGAAGTGATGCGCCAGCAGCTCGGCGGCGGAACCCGCGCCGGTCGGCATGCCATAGAAACGCAGCTGGCCTTCGCGCAGCATCGGTTCGGCCACCGGCAACGCGCCGTCCGTGCGCCACTTCTCGGTCAGTGCGCGGGCCCGCTGCTTCGCGGCCTCGACGTCGGGCTGGTCGAACGGGTTCACGCCGAGAATCGCGCCGGCGATCGCCGTGGCCACTTCCCAGCGCAGAAACTCCTGACCGAGCCGCGCGGGATCCGCCAGTTCGAAGAGCACCACGGGATGACCGGCTTCGGCCAGTCGGATGGCACGCGAGCGCACGGCCAGACCGGCCTCGCCGGGCTCGATCAAGGCGATGAAGAGGCGGTCCTCGCCATAGTCTTCGCGCTCGCCGGCCGGCTCGCGGTCCACGGGGATCACACCCCGGCCATATTTACCGGTGGACTCCGCCAAAAGCTGTTCGAGCCAGGCACCGAAAGGCGCCAGGCCCGGGGTGGCCAGGATCGTCGCCTTGTCGCGCCCGCACAGCGCCGCTTCGCCGACCAGCGCGCCCAGGAAGAGGCCGGGATTGCTCTCGGGATCGCGCAGCGCGCACGCGCGCAGCATCGGGCGGGCGGCCTTGAGGAATTCGGCCGGGTCGTGGCCCAGCAGGCCCAGCGTCACGAGACCGAACGGCGTGAGCACGGAATTGCGTCCGCCGACCGTCGGCTCGCCCTGGAACACGGCGGCGTAGCCACGCTCGCGGGCATGGGTTTCGAGCGGCGTGCCCGGATCGGTGATGGCGATGAAGCGCTTGCCCGCCTCGGCCTCGCCGAGCTCGGCGCACAGGCGCTCGTGGAAGTAATCGGCCAGCATGCGCGACTCGATCGTCGTGCCGGATTTGCTGGCGACGATGAACAGCGTGCAGCGCAGTTCGATGCGCTGCGCCACGGCCCGGATCTGGGCGCTGTCGGTGGTGTCGAGCACATGCACCCGCATGCCCTTGGCCGCCTTGCCCACGATGTCGACGAGCACTTCGGCGCCGAGGCTCGCACCGCCCATGCCGAGCAGCACGGCGTCGGTGGCGCCCTGGCCGCAGAGCGCCGCGCAGCGCGCGGCCAGCTCGCGCGTAAGCCGTTGCGGCCGGCGCAGCGAGGTCAGCCAGCCCAGCCAGTTGCCTTCGTCGGCGCCCGTCCAGAGGGTGGCGTCGGCACGCCACAGGCGTTCGGTCCAGTGGGCGCGGCGGGCCATGGCGAGCCGCTGAGTGAGCGCCATGCGCAAGGGCGTGGGCAGGCTGTAGGCAAAACGATTCAGCGTTTCGGCGCCGCGGGCAGGTTCATGCACCCGCAACACCGGTGCGCCCGCTACACGGGCGGGACCGCGCGAGTCGATGGAAGAAATCAGCGTGAGAGTCATGATGCGACGGCTCGGGGCCGCGGGAGGAGCCCGTAACCGGGCAATACAGCGGCTATAGCAAGTCGTGTGCCCGCCGTTGCGGCGCAGCACCGCCGCCGGCCGCTTGTTGCGGCCCCGTTTCCTCTCCGTGGTGAGACTACAGGTACGAGGCTTGCTCTGACGCGTTCATGACGACGCCCACCCGTTCTTCCAGTTACGTCCCCGCGGCGCGCCGCGGCGTGGTCGTACCCTATCCCCGCGCCCAGGCGCCCAGCGAACACGAGCTCGCCTCGCAGGATCAGCTCGCGCGCCGCATTGCGGCATTGCTCGATCTCGACCCCGAGCCCGCCTATCGGCCGGCGCTGCGGCCGCGCTACGGCTCCGTGTATTACGTGCCCGCCCGTACCATCATCGGACGCGCCCGTGCCAGCACGCTCGGCATCGACGGCGAAACCGACCTCTACGGCGGCGTCGTTCCGCACGCCTATGTCGCCACCAAGTCCATCACGCACCCGCTGATCAACGCACGGGCGCGCGCGCCGTCGAGCTGGTCGCGCCGTCTGGGCGAGATGCTCGAGGGCGTCACGCTCGCCGGCTACACCGCGTTCAGCCTGGCCGATGCGCAACGCGCCGGCGTCACCCTGCTCGCGCGCGGCCCGATCCGGGTCAAACAGGTCGAGGCGAATGCCGGCCGCGGCCAGGAAGTGGTGGCGAACGCGGCAGAACTCGAGGCCGCGCTGGGCCGCCTGCAGGAGCCCGTCGTGCGCAGCCTGGGTCTGGTGCTGGAAGAAAATCTGGCCTCGCTCGAGACCTACAGCGTGGGCACGCTGCGCATCGGCACCCTGGATGCCGCCTATGTCGGCACGCAATCGCTCACCTCGGACAACCGCGGCGAACAGGTCTACGGCGGCTCGCGGCTGCGCGTCGTGCGTGGCGGCTGGGACGCACTGCTGGCCCAGACCACGCATCCCGATGAACGCCTGGCTATCCAGCAGGCCCGGGTCTACGACAGCGCGGTGCAGACCTGTTACCCCGCCCTGCTCGCGTCACGGCGCAACTACGACGTCGCGATCGGCGAGGACGAGGCCGGCGACAAACGCGCCGGCGTGCTCGAGCAATCGTGGCGCGCGGGAGGCGCGAGCATCGCGGAGATCGCGGCGCTCGAGGCCTTTGCCGAAAACCCCACGCTGCAGACGGTGCAGTCGTATACGCAGGAGCGCTATGGTCAGCCTCAGGTGCAGCCGCCGCGCGGCCACCTGACCTTTCATGCCTACGACAGCACGGTGGGCTTCATTTCCAAATCGGGCGGGCTGAGTCCCGACCAACCCGAGGCCGAGGAGACCCGCCGTGGCGCCCAATAACAACACGATCGGCAATCGCACCGAAATCGCGGTGGAAGGCGCGCCGCCGCTGGCCGGCACGTTCCTCACGCCGCAGACCAAGGTGCCCGGCGTGCTGTTCATCCACGGATGGGGTGGCAGCCAGGAATTCGACCTTACCCGCGCCCGCGGGATCGCCGCGCTCGGCTGCGTGTGTCTGACCTTCGACCTGCGCGGCCACGCCGCCACCGAAGCGCAGCGCCGCGAGGTCTCGCGCGAACAGAATCTGCACGACGTGCTGGCCGCGTACGACCAGCTTGCGGCGCATCCTTACCTCGACACCACCGAGATCGCCGTGGTCGGCAGCAGCTACGGCGGCTATCTCGCGACCATTCTGACGACGCTGCGCCGCGTGCGCTGGCTGGCGCTGCACGTGCCGGCGCTGTACCGCGACGAAGAATGGGACCGCCCCAAGGTCGAGCTCGACCGGGATGTCCTGCGCGAGTATCGCCAGCGCGATCTCGGCCCGGCCGACAATCGCGCGCTGGCCGCCTGCGCCGATTTCCCCGGCGACGTCCTGCTGGTGGAGGCCGAGCACGACACCTACATCCCGCATTCCACCATCATGAATTACCGCTCGTCGTTTCGGCGCGCCCACTCGATGACTCATCGCATCATCGACGGCGCCGACCATGCCCTGAGCGACAAGACGGCGCAGCGCGCCTACACGTCCGTTCTGGTCAATTGGGTGACCGAGATGGTGACCGGTGCTCGCCTGAGCGAACCCCGGCCCGTCCCCTGAGCGCTTGCCACCGACGCCATGGATACTGAAATCGAACACCTCGCCCGCTTCATGCGCGAACACGAACTGACGCTCGCCACGGCCGAATCCTGCACGGCGGGTCTGATCGCCGCCACCCTGGCCGACGTGCCGGGCGCCGGCTCGCTGCTGGACTGCGCCTTCGTCACCTACACCGTGCAGGCCAAGCAGCGCGAGCTCGGCGTGAGTGCGACGACGCTGCAGCGGCACAACCTGACCAGCGAGGCCGTGGCCCGCGCGATGGCACTGGGCGCGGCGCGCCGCAGCAGCGCGCGCGTCGTGATCTCCAACACGGGCGTGACCGACGATACCGATCCCGACATCGCGCCCGGCACCCAGTGTTATGCCTGGGTGATCAAGGCCGGCGCGGCCGACGCCACGCCCGCCGTCTATACCGAGACCCGCGTGTTCTCGGGCAGCCGCAATGCGATCCGGCGCGCCAGCGCGACGTACGCCCTGCTGCAGATCCCGCGTCATGTGGAGGATTTTCTCAACGGCGGCACGAATGCGCGTGCCGCCTCTTCGGCCGGCCGCGCTTGACGGCCGCCACCACGTCAACGAAGGAGACGTCTCATGAATCAGCGCACGGATACCCAGGCCCAGAAGGACGCCGACAAACCGCAGACGGACGACACGGACCGCACCGAGCAGCAGAGCCACGGCAGCGAGCAGAATCGCAGCAAGAAGGATGGCCACACCTCTCAGATCGGCACCGGCGGCGATCAACAAAGCAGCCGTAATCGCGGCGGTGGCGCCCGCCGCCCCTGATACCGGCCATCGCGTCCGACATGCCGGCCCGCCCCCGTGCGGCCCGGCGCAAAGAAAGATCGCCCGATTGCCGGGCGATCTTTTTACGTGGGCGCGTGGCACGCGCCAGCGTCAGCCGCGCGACTGTCGCAGCAGCTCGATGAAGGCGCGGTTGAAGGCCGGAATGTCGTCCGGCTTGCGGCTCGACACGAGCTTGCCGTCCTGCACGACCTCCTGATCCTGCCAGTCCGCGCCCGCGTTGCGCAGATCATCGGCCAGCGAGGGCCAGCTGGTGAGCTTGCGCCCGCGCACCACCCCGGCCGAAATCAGCAGCCAGGCACCGTGGCAGATCACCGCGACGGGCTTGTTCGCCTCGACCATGGCGCGGGCGAAGGCCTGCGCCTTCGGATGCATGCGAATCTCGTCGGCATTGACCACGCCGCCGGGCAGCAGCAGCGCGTCGAACTCCGACGGATCCGCCTCGGCCTGCGCGAAGGTCAGATCGACGTCGAAGCGGTCGCCCGGTTTGTCGTGGTGCATGCCCTGGATGGGGTCGGTCTTGGCCGAGATCAGAATGGTGCGCGCGCCCTCGGCACGCAGGGCATCGCGCGGCTCGGTCAGTTCGACCTGCTCGAAGCCGTCGACGGCCAGGATCGCGACGTTCAGATCTTTCAGTGTTGCCATGCTTGCTCCTTGTCATGTCGCCCGGCCGGACAGGCCGCGCCCGACCGCCTGGGCAGCAACCCCCATGCCTGCCCGGGCATGGCGCTTGCTTGAACGCCCGCCATGAATGCGCCCGAGCTCCTGCCCCTGCCCGCCGCCGCGGGCCTGGTCTATGCCGACGACAGCCGCCCCGGCTATCGCCGCCGGCGCGTGAACGCCAAGACCTTCCATTACCTGGATACCCGCGGCAAGCGCATCACCGACAAGGCGACGCTGGACCGCATTCGCATGCTCGCGATTCCGCCGGCCTACACCGATGTGTGGATCTGCCCCGACCCGCAGGGTCATATCCAGGCCACCGGCCGCGATGCGCGGGGCCGCAAGCAATATCGCTACCACCCCGAATGGACGACGGTGCGCGACGCACAGAAGTATGGTCAGCTGGCGGCGTTCGGCCTGTGCCTGCCGCGCATCCGTGCCCGCATCGAACGCGACATGGCGCTGCCCGGCCTGCCGCGCGACAAGGTCGCGGCCACGCTGGTGCGCCTGCTCGAGCTCACGCGTATCCGCGTCGGATCGCGCGAATACGCGCGTACCAACAAATCATTCGGGCTGACCACGCTGACGCGCCGTCACGCCCAGGTGGCGGGCGATCGCATCCGGCTGCGCTTTGTCGGCAAGAGCGGCGTGCCGCATGACGTGACCGTGGCCGACCGGCGCATCGCGCGGCTGGTGCGCCGCTGCATGGACCTGCCCGGCCAGCAACTGTTTCACTACATCGATGAAGACGGCGAGCCGCGCGCGGTGGATTCGGATCTGGTCAAC
Source organism: Bordetella genomosp. 5 (assembly GCF_002261475.1). Classification (GTDB taxonomy): domain Bacteria; phylum Pseudomonadota; class Gammaproteobacteria; order Burkholderiales; family Burkholderiaceae_B; genus Bordetella. Next base: position 135,247 of record NZ_NEVN01000005.1, on the reverse strand, counting down.
GAATATCTGCGCGAGGCCAGCGGCGCCGACTTTACGGCCAAGCACTATCGCACGTGGGCCGGCACTCTCTACGCCTATGCCTCGCTGCGCGCGTGCTGCCTGCCGGCGCAAGCCGATGCCGAGGCGCCCGCGGCCACGCGCAAGCAGCTCACCGATGTGATCAAGCGGGTGGCGCAGCGGCTGGCGAACACGCCCGCCGTCTGCCGCGCGTGCTATATCCACCCTGCCGTGATGGAGGCCTATCTGGCGGGCACGCTGGCGCCCGATATGCGCGCGCCCGATACGCCGCGCGGCCTCGCCGCGGAAGAACGTCGCCTGCTTGCGTTCCTGCAAGCGCTGCCGGAACCGGAGGCGACATGTCCGCGCGAAAAGAAATCGTGATCAGGGAAGAAAGGCTGGCATGGCGGCTCGCCGCCATGCCGGGCGTCATCACGTCAGAAAATCGACGAGCGCGCGTTCTTGGCGTACGGCTGGGGATCGACGGGGTCGGCCCAGTTGGACTCGGTCTGGGTGTCTTCGGCGGGCTTGCTGCTTTCGCCAGCCTCGTCCACGGCGCGCTTGGCGACCGGGGGCGGCATGCGCGGCACATCGACCGGCCCGCGCGGCGGCAGGACCTTGGCGTTGATGCTCACGCTCTGGTCGTCGGGCGCCGGCGCCGGAGCGCCACCGCTGACGGACTTGCCAGTGGGTTTCGCGTTGGATGTCATGACGTTCTCCTTGGGGGTAGATACATGCAATACGGCCATGCGTGGCGGCCGGTACGAGGTCGCGCGGCGCTGTCTCACCCGCCACAAGCAATTCCCGTACCCTGGTTCGTTTGTACAGGATCGGGGGCAGGCGCGCCAGTTGCTGAACAAAGCCTTACAGCCGCGGTCCAATCGGACCAGGGCCGGCATTCCGGGTTAACCACGAGCAGAGAGGAGCACGCCGACGTGATCACGACCCCCACCCTTCGAGCCTGGGCCCAGGCTTGCACCGACCTCATCGAGGTGCCGCAATGAACCCCTCCCGCTTCACCGCCGCGCTCCAGGCCCGCCTCGCGCGCGTCACCGTGCTGGCCCGCTTCGCGGCGGGCCGCCTCGGTCAGTATGCCGAGCTGCTGCATATCGAAATGGCGATGTACCGCCAATCCCTGGTGCGCTCGCTGATCGCCCTGGTCGCGCTCGTGCTGACCGGCATGGGCGCCGCCGCCTTCATCTCGATTGCCGCCCTGGTGCATTTTTGGGACACGCCGTGGCGCCGCATGACGGCCTGGATCATCGCGGGCGTGTGGTTCGCCATCGCGCTGATCAGCTTCCTGATCGTGCGCCGTGGTGTACCCGATGGCCTGCCGTTCCAGAGCGTGGGTGAGCAGATGCGCCTGGATGCCGACACCCTGCGTGACGCCATGCAGCGTCCGGCCGCCCCGGACGTGGTCGTCCGCGGCCCCGCATCCCGCCCCTCGGAACCCACCCACCGGAGCCAGCCATGAGCCAGATCGATCTCGCCGCCGAGCGCGCCCAGCTGCTCGCGCGCATGGAAGAACAACGCCGGCAACTGGCCGAGCAACCCGACCGCACGCCCGGTCCCGCCACGCCCGACACCACGCTGCAGGTCGGGCGCACCGCGCGGGCCCTCGTCATCGGCCTTGTCGCTGTCAGCGGCTGGCCCCGTTTTCTCAAGATGCCCGCCCGCGCGGCCACTTCGGTGTGGCTGCGTGACCGGATCGCCGGACTGGTACGATCGGGTGTCACTTTTCCCCGGCAGAAACTCAGGAGAGAAACCATGGAATCCACGTCGACCCCGCCCACCGGCACGCCGCTGAATGCCACGGGCGCCGAGGCCACCCGTTCGCGCCGTGGCGGCGCACGCCAGTTGCTCGAGGATCTCGACACCACGCTGCGCGAATCGGGTCACGAAGACATCGAAGTGCTCAAGACCCGTCTGCGTGCCCAGCTCGAAGACGCCCGCGAGGCCCTGAACGAAGCCGGCGGCAGCGCCAACGAGATCATGCGTGCCTCGGTCGATTGCACCGAGCAATATGTCCGCACGCATCCCTGGCAAGCCGTGGGCTGGGCCGCCAGCGCCGCTTTTCTGTTTGGCGTGATCGTCGGCCGCCGCTGAGCCGCGCTCCCGGATCACGCATCCAACAAAATGGCCGGAGGCGATATCGCCTCCGGCCATTTTCTTATCTGTGCATCGTGTCAGCTGCGCATCATCTGTGCATCGTGTCAGCTGCGCATCGTCTTGTCCGCGCAGAGATCACCAGAGGTTGGTGAACGCCTTGCCCATCTCGCGCACGGCGCCGGTGAAGCCTTCGGACGCCCCTTCGGCCGACACGCCCACGGCACGGGCGAAGCCGCCCGCGACACGCTGCGGCAGGCTCTGCTGCAAGGCGAACTTCGGATCGTCCAGGCTGCCCTTGACGGTGAAGTCGAACCGCACCGTGTCGTTACGGTCGGCCATCGCGCTCAACACCGCCTGGCGCGGCAGCGCGAAGATGCTGCCCTCGTCGCCGAAGCGCACCTTGGTGAGCGCCAGGGTGCCGTTGGCCTGCAGCGCGTGGTCGCGCACATCGGTGCGCATGTCCAGATCGATCAGCCCGCCGGTGATGGGCGCACTGTGCGAGAGCTGCAGATACGGCGCCACCTGGGCCGCCGGCATGTGCCGCACCGCCAGCCGCAGATCGGCGTCCTGGCCCTTGCCGCGCACCCAGCCCACCAGGGCCGCCATGCCGCGCTGACCCTCCGGGCCCTTGGCCGTCACGCCTTCGAAGCGCACGTCCATGCGCTCGTCGCCCGCCGGCACCGCCAGCGGCGTGAGCTCGATGCGAGCCTGCTCGAACACCATTTCGTGGCCGTTCTTGGATACGGTCTGGTCGCGATAGCGCATCGTGCCGTCGGTCAGCACCACGCGGCCGGCCCAGGCCGGGCGCGGCTGGCCGTCTTCGCCGCGGGCGATGGCCAGGGCGCGCGCCAGCGAAGGCGCCACGTGCAGCGTGCCTTCGCTGTCGCGCAGCACTTCCATGTCGTAGCCGCGCACCAGCACGCGCTCGAACACGGCCTGGTGGGTCAGGAACTCGCGCCAGCGCGGCACCAGCACCACCCGCTCGGCGCGGGTGGGCGCCTGGCCGGCGGTGCCGGGCAGGACCACATCGGTCAGCACGATCTCGTTGGGCCGCACGCGGACGTCACCGACCTGGCCGCGCGGGCCCACGATGCTGTCCACCCGCAGTTCGACGACGCGAACGACCAGGAACGCCAGGATGCCGGCGATGGCCAGCAACAGCAGCGTGGTGGCGGTTAGTGCCGACAGCACGCGGCACAGCACGGGATATTGACTGATGCCGCAACCGCGGGCGGCACTGCGGTCTGCGGTTCCGCGCAAGTCGCGGTCGGGAGTAATGGCGTCCATGTCAGGCATCCTCAAGGGTCGAGGGGATGGGGCAGCGGTGGGAGTCGCGGGGTGGGTATGAACCTGACTTCGTCCTGACCACGCGGCGAATGTGGCGCTCTAAGAGCAACTGCCGTGCCCGGCCGACGGCATGCGTCTTGCGGCCCGGCCAGCGTGCGCTTCGCATTCCCCTCTACACCGACACTCCCAAGGAGACCGAACCATGGCAAAGCCTACCGACGGCAAGCACCGCGACCAGGCCGATACGACCGCAGGCCGCCAGCGCGCACTGCAGGATCAGCAGGACGAGCGTGACGCCGCCCGCGGCGACAGCGGCGAGGACGACGCCGCGCAGGCCGGCTCGCGCAAGCAGCCCGAGCCCCCCTTGCCCGAACAGCATCTGGACAAGCCCGGCAATGAGCACGAGCTGGCGCTGGCACCCCGCTTCGAAGCGCCGCACTACAAGGGCAGCGGCAAGCTTGACGGCATGAGCGCGCTGATCACCGGCGCCGACTCCGGTATCGGCCGCGCCGTGGCGGTGCTGTTTGCCCGCGAGGGGGCCGACGTCGCCATCGCTTACCTCGACGAGCACGAAGACGCCAGGGAGACCGCGCGCCACGTCGAGGCCGAAGGCCGCCGCGCGATCCTCATTCCCGGCGACGTGCGCGATCCAAAGTTCGCGGAGAAGGCCGTGGGCGATACGATCTCGGCATTCGACCGGCTCGACATCCTCGTGAACAACGCCGCGTTCCAGGAGCACGCCGAGTCGCTGCTCGAGCTCAGCGACGCCCGCATCGACGAGACGCTGCGGACCAATATCTACGGCTATATGCAGATGGCGCGCGCCGCCCTGCCCCATCTGAAGGAAGGCTCGTCCATCATCAATACGGGCTCTGTGACGGGCCTGCGCGGTAGCGGCCAACTGATCGACTACTCCACGACCAAGGGCGCCATCCACGCATTCACGCGGGCGCTTGCCGCGAACCTGGCCAAACAGGGTATCCGGGTGAATGCGGTGGCGCCGGGTCCCGTGTGGACGCCGCTCAACCCCGCGGATCGCCCCGCCGAGGAAGTGGCTGAATTCGGCAAGAAAACGGATCTGGGCCGGCCGGCCCAGCCCGAGGAGATCGCGCCGGCCTATGTGTTCCTGGCGGCGCCCTGCTGCGCGAGCTATATCACCGGCATCGTGCTGCCCATCACGGGCAGCGCCGGCGATTGATGCCTCGCTTACTTCTGGGGCGCCCCGCCCCCGGGGCCGGCCGTGCCGGCCGCCGGTGCGGTGCGTGACGCCGGCGACACCGCCGGCGCTTCCCCGCGCGGCGTCGGCGCCACGGTATCGGCGGCCGGCGTGCGAGCCGGCGTCTGGAGCGCCTGGGCACGCGTGCGCTGTTCGGCCAGTTGCGCGGCCGCGCGTTTGGCCGCATCCCGGATCGCGGGATCCGCGCCATGCTTCATGGCGGCGTCGTAGGCCGGCAGTGCCTCGCCCAGGGGCCCCACGACGGCGTCGTTCAGATAGCGCTGATCGAATGCCGCGCCACGTGCATCCTTGAGATCGCCCAGCAGGCCGGCATAAGCGCCGGTCGGTGCGGGCGCCGTCTTGCCGATATAGGGCTGCCAGGCCTGCAAGGTTTCGCGATGCTGGGCCTGCATCTGACGTGCGAAAGCCTGCACGTCGCCGGCGGCGGCGCGCGACTGGGCCAACTCGGCGGCTTCGATCTGAAACTGCGACAGCGCGACGGCCCGCGCAATGAACTGGCCGTCATCGGCATTCGGCGCGGCCGCCCGGCATGCCGCGCCGATCAGCAGCGCGGCGGCGATCAGCGGAATACGCAGGGCGTTCATGGAAAGCTCCTCGTGGCGACGCCGGCGGGGCCCGCCGGTTGCGGATCCTGGCGAACCACCGTCTCCGGCTCGCGCTCGGGCGCGACCAGCGGATCGAAATCGACCCAGCGGCCCTCGCGCCAGCGCCCTTGCGCCCGCTCGACGTCCTGGCCGCCGGCGCCTCGCAGAATGCGCACGGCGTCAGGCTCCTGCTGCGGCGTGACGTGCAAGGCCAGCAGCACGCCGGCCGGCCGGACCTCGGGGTGGCCTGCGTCGTCCAGCGGCGCGCCAGGCGCGCCGCGGCGCTTCTTGCGGCCGATGATCCACATCGCGCCGCCGAGCGCGCCCAGGTAGCCGCCCACACCGGCGCCGGCCACGATGGCCACGATAGAGCCGCTCACGCGCATGCCCAGCACGCCGCCGACCACCGCGAGAATCAGCCCCAGCACGGCCGCGCCGGCGATCGCGCCATACTGCGCCCCGGCCGAATCGGGATCGGCCGCGCGGTCGCCGCCCAGGGGGTGACGCGCGTGGCCGCCCGGCGTATTCACATAAAAGGTATGTACGTCATCCTCGCCGAAGCCGGCCGCGAACAATTTCTGCGCGGCGAGTTCGGCGTGGTCGAAGGTCTGGAAGCGTGCTGCGACAATCAAGGACATGACAGCCTCCTGGATTCTGCGGCCGGTGCCAGCCGGAAGATGCCACTGCACCGCGGGCGTCGCAGCAAGCGACATGCCCATGGGCCCCGGCCCCGCCGAGTATCAATGGCTCGCGGCCGCCTTGCCGTGCAGGGCCTCCAGGCGCCAGAACCGTTCGGGCTGCACGCTGGTGCCGCCCAGCTCGCTGGCGTCCAGCCCGCGCAACTGACTGGCGCACTCCGCCAGCGCGCGCTGCTTGAGCGCGTGATCCTGGCCGCCGCAGATCGTGGGCGTCGCGCTCACGCGGCGCTGCTGCAGCATCGAAAGCCGGGCCTGCATGCGGCCGGGCTCGTCGCGGTGGATGAGTTCTTCGTAGGCCAGCCACTGCACGCCCGCGAACAAGGGCATGACGGCCAGCACGGCATCGCCGACATCGCCCTGGTCGGCATGGGCCAACCCGAGCGGCAGCAACACCAGTTGCGGACGCAACAATGTCAGCGCCGCGGCCAGCACGCCCCGCAGGCGCGGCGCGGCACCGGCGCCGCCATAGCGCGGGTCCAGCATGTCGAGCGCGCGGCCCTGCGCCTGCAACAGCGCGAGCGCCCTGCCGTCTTCGGCGCGCCGCACCGCCATCGCCTGCTGCGGGTCGAGAAAGCCGCAACGGCCATCCCAGTCGGTGGGCGGCGTGCCCGCGGGCGGGACCGCGCTATACACCGTCAGCACGGTGGCTCCGGGAAAGCCGGACAAGGCGGCGCCGCAGCTGAACAGCGCATCATCGTAGTGGGGCGAAATCACGACCACACCGCGGAATTCGAGCACGTTGAGCTCCTTCGTTCGCCCGGACGCCTCCACCACGCAATTATCGTGCCGTGCGAACGCGTCAGGCACGGCACTTGCTGTGAGGCCGGCGGCCTCCCGATGCGGAGGCACCCCATTCACCTTGCAGGAGCTGCCCATGCCTGACCTCGACAATATTCCCGACCCGCGCCCGGGCCTGGGTCCGAGCGACTCGTCCGACTCCGCCAGCGACCTGCCGCGCAGCGAAGCCGACACCGACAGCGATGCCCAGGGCACGGGCGAGCGCGAATCCGTCCGTCCGTTCGAGAAAGACGAAGACGGCACCGACATCGGCCCGGACGAAGTGGTCGACGAAACCGAAGCGGGTGTGTCTCACGCCCAGCCCGATCCGGTCCGTAACGGCCGGCCCGGATGACGGTACCGACCATGCACCGTAGCGCTGAAATTCTTACCGATGGCCGCGCCGACGACCTGCCTCGCTGGGTGCGGCGACAGGAGGATACCCGTCTGGGCCTGCGCGACTGGCTCGCCCTGACCATCCTCGTGTGCGCCGGCCTGAACGCCGGGCTGATCGCGGCCGTCAACCTGGATCTCATGCAAGTGCTGCTGTCTCCCTGGCCGTGGGCCCCGCGGGTCGCGCAGGCCCTGATCGGCCTGGCGGCGCTGCACGCCGTCGTCCTGTTGGCAGGCTGGGTGCGCGAACCCGCGCAGGAGCGCGCGCGCTGACCCTGCCCACCCACGCCGCACGACGCCTGTTCGAGCGAAATGCGCGCTGCGCCACGACGCAAAAGGCGCCGCCCCTCGGGACGGCGCCTTGTTTTTTGCGCGCCTGCTTCCTTACCAGTACGGCGGCTGGTTGTAGTAGGCGTGCACGTCGCTGGCCCAACGCTCGTCGGCCATGCGCGGCCAATTATGCTTGTCGAAGCCCTCGGCCTGCTTCAGCTGGTCTTTGGGCACATCGAGCACGAAGCACTTGCGATCCGTGTCGAGCGTGAGCGCGGCCCACGGAATGGCGTAGAGCTTGTCGCCCACACCCATCACGCCGCCGCGCGCGAGCACCGCGTAGGCGATGCGCCCGCGCGGCACGTCGATCATGATGGTTTCCACGGTGCCGAGCTTCTCGCCCGCCGGGTTGTAGACATCATTGCCTTCGAGCGTTTCGGCCGCCATGATTTCCGGCCCCGGGCCCGAGGGATGACGCTTGGGCCCGCCCACGATATTGGTCGATTCTGCGCTCATGTCGATCTCCAGTAAGCGATCTCCGGCAGGGCGGCGCGCCGGGCATGACCCGGCGCCCTGCTTCATCGGCCGCGCGCCGCGACCTTGATCCGGTTATCCACGTCGGTCACGCCGGCGCAGGCATCGACGCAATCCTCGACGTCGTGCTTGACGCGCCGGTCGGCGACCGTGCCCTGCAGGCTCACGGTGCCTTCGCTCACGTCCACCGACACGTCGCTCACGTCGAGGCCGCTGCGCGAAAGACGCTCGCACACGATCTCGCGCACGCGTTCATCCGAGCGGACATATCCCTTGGGATCGACATACGTCGGCTGATCCCGCCAGGCGCGCGACTGCGCCTCGCGCCACTGGTCGCGCTCGTCGCGTTCGTCGAGGCGACCCTGCGCGCCACGCCCTTCACGCGCACGCTCGTGCGGCGCGTCGCGGCCGGGCTGCCGGCCCCAGGGGTCGCGCGCCTCGCGGTAGTACGCCAGGTCTTCCGTGTCGGTCAGCTGCTGCCGCTGGTAAGAGGGATTCTCGTGCGAGAAGCCGCCGTAGCTGCTCTGGCCGGGATCGGCGCTGCGGCTGCGTACCGGCTCGTCGCGCGCGGCGGCGCGGGTGCCGGGCGCCCAGCCATCGTGCTGCGCGGAGCGGGCCGGCTCGGGGTCCTCGGCGGCATCGCCGCCAGGCTGACGCGGACCCGGATAGCGCCCGCCCTCCTCGTACTGCGGTCCGGCGCGGTTCGGCTTGCCGCCGACATTGTCCGCGGGCCGATCGCCCTGCGGGCGACCGTAATCCGGCTCGTCGGCGCCGAACTGTCCGCTCTTGCGCGTCTCGTGCTCCTGCGCGTGGCGAGCGCGCGAGTCCTTGCCGGTGGCACCGGGATCAGGATGCCAGCCCGGTTCATCACGACCGCCCGCGCGCTGATTCTCGGGCGGCGTGTCGCCGCTGCCGCGGGGATCTCGTTCCTGAGGGGTGTTGCGGTCTTTCTGTTGGCCCATGATCTGCCTCCTGATACGAACCCGCCGCGAGAGGGATGGCGCTGTCGCGCACGGCGGCGGGGAAGCCCTCATGGCACGCAAGGCGCGTGCCGGGTTACAAGCGTGCGTATCGAGGGCAGCGTTTGCCGGTGCGGAGCGCGCGGCCGCCACGCCTCGCTACGCTGCCCCAAAAGAAAAACCCCACCGCTTCACACGGTGGGGTTGTACCTGCCGGCGCGTGCGCCCGTGGACGCGCGCAGGGAGGTTTAGCGGCGCCAGCTGTCGGACGACGACATCAGGCATGCGCCGATGACCGCGCCGATCACGGCGGCCACGCCGATGGTCTTCCAGGCGTTATCGTGGACGTAGCCATCGGTGGCGTGCGACCAGCGGCGAGCGCGGTCGACAGCGGCACGTTCCCAGGGCCCGGCGTGCTCACGGGCGGATTCCAGCTGATGCTTGAGACGGTCGCGCGCGGATTCGATCTCGGCACCGCCGTAAGTCGCCGTGCTGCGCAGCAGCGCTTCGGTGCCGGAGATCAGCTCGCTGAGACTTTGCTTGACCTGATTCTTGGCTCCGGCGATATCGCGTTCGTAGCGTTTCGTCATGACCTCTCCTTAAAAAATGAAGCATGGTGCGCCCTGCGGCGCACCCCGAGAGGATGATTTAGCAAGTCGCGTGCCCGGGCCGGCGCACCCGCCAGCCCGCCGCCTCGCAGGGCCGCGCCGCGGCTCACATGGCCGCCGCTCCCGGCGGATCGCCGCGCGTGATGCGCACCGCCTGAAACGCGTGGGCGATGGCGCCCGCGAACGCGTCGTCGTACCAGGGATTGGCGCCGCACACGGCCACCACGAGGCCATCGACCACCACGCTGCCCCACGCATCCACCCGCCCTTCGGGCAGCAGATAGGGCGCCAGCGTCGCGGCATCGCGGCCTGACAGTCCGGTCTGATAGCTCAGCTGCGCGCGCGACCGCGCCTCGTCCGCATAGCGGCCGTCCGATCCGGCCACGTCGCCCACGCTCAGTTCGTAAAGCACGGCGCGCTCGAACGGATCGCGCCGCGGATCGGCCTGCGGATCCAGCACGACGATGTGCAGGCCGTCGCCGCCGCCCACGGTCTCGTCGGGCAGCGCGCGCTCGATCATCGGCATGACCAGCGTGACCGCCTGCGCGGCCGCACCGACGTCGCCACGGGCGGGAAACGCCGGGGCGGGCACCGCGTTCGCGCCGCTCGCGCCGAGGTCTGCCGCAACGCGTGCGCGCACGGCTGCGCGCCGCGCCACGTGCGGGCCCTGCGCGCAGCCGGTGTTACGCGGCGGCATACGATCCGAGAGTTGCGTACGGCCGCGCATCTCGGCCTCCAGTTTCATCACTTGCATCGTCGACGGCTCCTGCCTGGGTGATGACGTGCGGTCGGCACGCCTTACAAATCGTTCCGGTCGGATCCCGGTGTCTGCTGCGGATCCAGGCCTGGCAAAGGATTGCGCAGGCTGTCCGGCGGATAGTTGTCCTGCGGCTTGTTGCGATCCGCCTCGCCCTCGCCCCTTTCCTTGTCGGCCTCCGTCGGCTTGCCGCCGGCCGGTTTGTCCGCGCGCTCGTCCGGCTGAGATTTCGGTTTGCTCATGATTGGCTCCTGGTGCTTGTCCGGGGCGGCGCGTCAGCCCGCCCACCATTGGGAGAGGGTCGCGCGCAACGCGTCACGGCCGCTCGCATCTTCCTTGCGCAAGGCCTGCAGATAGGCCTTGATCTGTTTGAACGGCACATGCGGCGGGATGGGCGGCATCTCGGGATCGGTGACCGCTTCGATCAGCACGGGCTTGTCGGCGGCGAAGGCACGCTCGAACGCGGCCGCGCACTCGTCGCCCTTTTCGATGCGGATGCCTTCCAGACCCAGCATCCGCGCGTACTCCGCGTACTGGAACTCCGGCAGCCACTGCGAGTCGTGAAAGCGCGGGTCGCCGCCCATCACGCGCTGCTCCCAGGTCACGAGATTCAGATCGCCGTTATTGAGGACCAGAATCACCATGCGGGGGTCGGCCCAATCGCGCCAGCGGTGCGCAATGGTGATGAGTTCATTGATGCCGAGCATCTGCATCGCACCGTCGCCCACCAGCGCGACCACCGGTCGGTCGGGGTGCGCGAGCTTGGCGGCCACGGCATAAGGCACGGCGCAGCCCATGGTCGCCAGGCCACCCGAGACCGAGCCCATCATGCCCTCGCGCAGCGAGATGTCGCGCGCATACCAATTGGCCGCGGACCCCGAGTCGCAGGTGACGATCGTGCGCTCCGGCAGCTGCCGGGAGAGCTCCAGAAAAGGCCGTTGCGGATTCATGCGCTTGCCTTCGTCCATCGCCCGCGCCGTGACGGTCTTCTGCCAACGTTCGTTCATGCGCGCCACCTGCTCCGTCCAGCGCTTGCGCGCGGGCGGCATCTCGGCGTCGAGTAGGGGCAGCAAGGCCTGCAAAGTGCCGCGCGCCTCGCCCACCAGGCCGAGCTCGACCGGATAGCGCAGCGAGATCTTGCGGCCGTCGCGATCGATCTGCACGGCCCGGGCACGGCCCGGCTCCGGCAGAAACTCCGAGTATGGGAACGACGTGCCCACCATCAGCAGCGTGTCGCACTCGTTCATCATCTGCCAACTGGGCTGGGTGCCGAGCTGGCCGATCGCACCCGTCACGTAGGGCAGATTGTCCGGCAGCACGGCCTTGCCGAGCAGCGCCTTCGCGACGCCGGCGCCCAGGCGTTCGGCCACGGCACGTACTTCGGCGCCGGCCTCGAGCGCGCCGGCCCCGACCAGCATCGCCACGCGCTCACCGCGATTCAGAATATCGGCGGCGTTGCGCAGCGCCGCCTCGCTCGGCACCGAGGCATGCGAGGTGATGCCGATACCGGTATGCAGCATGCCGTGCGCGCGCGGCGGCTCGGCCACCGCCGGCAGATCCTGAACATCGTTGGGGAAGATCACGCAGGTCACCGCGCGGCGTTCCAGCGCGATACGCAGCGCGCGGTCGACCAGATGACGCGCCTGCTCCGCGCTGGCCGCGACCTGCACGAAATCGTGGGCCACGTCCTTGAACAGGCTCACCAGATCGACTTCCTGCTGGAAGTCGCCGCCCAGCGCGCTACGCGCCTGCTGACCCACCAGCGCGACCACGGGCTGGTGATCGAGCTTGGCGTCGTAAAGACCGTTGAGCAGATGAATGGCGCCGGGGCCCGAGGTCGCGAGACACACACCGACCTGACCGGTAAATTTGGCATGCGCGCACGCCATGAAGGCCGCGCCCTCTTCGTGCCGCGCCTGCACGAACTCGAGCGGCGCTTCGGTGCGGCCGAAGGCGCCGATCAGACCATTGATACCGTCGCCGGGATAGCCGAACACACGGCGGATCCCCCATTCGGACAAGCGGGTGAGGACGAAGTCGGAGACTGTCTGCATGCGGCGCTCCCATGGGCTGACACGATGGAAAGCTCACGCTTGCAGCAACCGCTGTTCCTGCCCTTTCCGCGCAAGGGCGAGCGAGCCCGGCGGCCCGCCTCATTCCGTCGGCATCACGGAAGGCATCATCTCCTTTGCGCGGACGACAGACGGCCGGCGCGGGCAATGCCGGCGCCGGCTGTGAGGGACACGCAGAACGCCTCAGGAGGCCTCGTGCGCGCCCGCGGCGTCCTTGTCCACCGGGATCAGGTAGCCGTCGCGTTCGTACTCTTCGAGGCGGTTGTACAGCGTCTTGGCACTGATGCCCAGGATCGCCGCGGTCTGCTTCTTCACGCCCCCGCAACGCGCCAGCGTCGCAAGGATCAAACGGCGATCGGCTTCGGCCAGCGTGGCGCCCACCTTCACGCTGACGCGCGAGGCATCGTCGGCCCGGCTGGTCTTGGGCGAGGTCTGCGGCAGCAGCGACTCGTCCGTGATGTCGTCGGTCTCGGCAAGGATGTAGGCGCGACGCACGAAGTTCTTGAGTTCGCGGACGTTGCCCGGCCAGCCATGCGCCATGATCGCCGCGCGCGCGGCGTCGGTGAAACGCTTCTGCGTGCCGTTGTCCTTGTTCTGCGCCTCGAGGAAGCGCTCGCACAGAAACAGGATGTCGTCGCCACGATCACGCAGCGCGGGCAGCTCGAGCGGGAAGACGCTCAGGCGGTAATACAGATCTTCGCGCAGGCGACCCTGCGCCACGGCCTGATCGGGGCTGCGATTGGTCGCCGCCACGATGCGGACATCGCAGGCGATCTCGCGATTGGTACCGACCCGCATGAAATGGCCGGTCTCGAGCACGCGCAGCAGCTTGACCTGCAGATCGAGCGGCATCTCGGTCACTTCATCGAGAAACAGCGTGCCGCCGTCCGCGCGTTCGAAGTAGCCCTTGTGCTGGCGGTCGGCGCCGGTGAAGCTGCCCTTCTCGTGGCCGAACAGCTCGCTCTCGATCAGGTTGGGCGAAATCGCACCACAGTTCACCGCCACGAACGGACGCTGGCGCCGCGGGCTGAGATCGTGAATCGCATGGGCCGCCAGCTCCTTGCCGGTGCCGCTCTCGCCGATCAGCAGCGTCGAGACATCGGTGGGCGCGACCCGCGCCAATTGTTCGTAGACACGCTGCATGACTTCCGAGCGGCCCAGCATCTGACCGAAACGGCCATCCTCGGAAAACGGCTGATCCGACGGCGTGCTATCGGCCGTGCCGGCCACGCGGTCCATGATCTGCTGCAGGCGTTCCATGCTGATCGGCTTGACCAGGTAGTCCGTCGCGCCCAGACGCAGGGCCTCGACGGCGCTGTCCATGCTGCCATGACCGGTGATCACCACCACTTCGGCATTGCCGATCGGGACGCGGCGGAAGATATCCATGCCGTTGCCTTCCGGCAGGCGCACGTCCGCCAGCACCAGGTCAGGCAGTTTGCGTTCCCATTGCAGCACCGCATCGCGCACGGAACCCGCCATGGCGACCGTGAAGCCGCTCTCGCGGCCGATCTCGGCCAGGGTCTCGCGGATAGCATCATCATCATCGACGACGAGCAGGTGTGGCATGAAAGCTTTCCTTCTGGCTTATATGTGTAGTGTCGTGACCGCTACGCGGTGTCGGCGCGGTAGCGCCATTCCCCGTTCGAAAGCGCGCTGGGGCCTTTTGTGCCCCGCACGATCATCGCTTCCGAACCCGCACCCTTGAGCATAGCGTGGACATTAGAAGAAATGCGACCACCAGGGGTTGGATACGTAAACATTCGATACGGACGCGCGCCGGATGATACGGGTATTTGCATCTCGTCGCATTTCCCCCCCTGCGGGCGTGACCTGCCGCTATCATGTGCGTTCTGTCATTGCAGAGGTATATGCATGCCCGCCCGCAGCACCACGCCCCCATCCTCCAGCCGGAAAGCGCCCGACCTGGACATACTGGGTATCAGCGATGTCATGCGTCAGCTCACCCGCCAGATCGACCGCGCCGCGGCCACCGATGCGTCGGTGTTCATCGTGGGCGAGAGCGGCGCCGGTAAAGAGCTGGTTGCGCGCGCCATTCATGCCGGCAGCCCGCGCGCCGACCGGCCCTTCGTGGCTGTCAACTGCGGCGCCATCAGCCGCAGCCTGGCGCACGCCGTCCTGTTCGGTCACGAAAAAGGCAGTTTCACGGGCGCGCTGGCCCAGAACGCCGGCTATTTCGAACACGCCAGCGGCGGCACCCTGTTCCTCGACGAAGTCACCGAAATGTCGACCGACATGCAGGTGCACTTCCTGCGCGTCCTCGAGACCGGCACCTATCAGCGCGTCGGCGGCACCGACCTGCTGCGTGCCAACGTGCGGCTGATCTGTGCGAGCAACCGCGACCCGCTCGAGGCCGTGGCGCAGGGCCGTCTGCGCGAAGACTTCCTGCACCGGCTGCTGGTCGTGCCGCTGCGGGTGCCGCCCCTGCGTGAGCGCCTCGAAGACATCCCGGTGCTGGCGCAGCGCATGCTCGATGATCTGAACAAGAGCAACCGCAGCGACAAGCGCTTCGCGCCCGCCATGATCGAGGCGCTGCAGCGCTATGACTGGCCCGGCAATGTGCGCGAGCTCAAGAACATCGTGCAACGTGCCTACATCATGGCCGACAACGAAATCGGGGACGCCCTCGCGCCCAAGCCGCGCCCGATGGCGGCGGGCGCCGGCGACGAAGACCAGCTCGACATCGCCGTGGGCACCAATCTGGCCGACGCCCAGCGCCGGCTGATCCTCGCCACGCTCGCGCAATGCGACGACGACAAGCAGCGCGCCGCGCAGGCGCTCGGCATCAGTGTCAAAACGCTCTACAACCGGCTCGCGGCCTACGACATTCCGGCCGACGAGTGAGCGTATGGGGCGCGGTTCCGGCAACCGGGACCGTGCCTTGCTGTTACATCCCCGCCGTAGAAGAAAGTAACAGGCGTCGCGATTCTTCGATCGCGCCCCGGGCTATGCGACCCAGGCACGCCACATGCGCAATTCTTACCGCCAGCCGGTAAGGGTGGCGCATCCCATCCGGCCACCCTTCCCCCGCCCTGCCCGTTTTCCCCTGGGAACGCCCCCGCCAACTCAGGGATTACCCTAGGATGGCATGGATCTTGCATCTATATCTCCGAGTACCCGCCGGCGCTTACCGGTGCATCACCCCCAGGAGATATAAGTGAGTTACGCCGCCCAGGAATTGCGTTTGCGCCAGCAGACCACGCTGGCCCCCCGCCTGCAGCAGTCGGTAAAGCTGTTGCAGATGTCGGCATTGGAGTTCACCACTGCCGTCCAGCATGCGTTGGCGACCAATCCCTTTCTTGAGGATACGAGCGATGACATGCCGGCAGACCCCTTGGTAGCCGGGATGCCCGTCGCCGTGGGCGCCGCCAGCGGTGCCCCCGACTCCATGAACGACACGGCGCCCTCCGCCCCCGAGGCGGGTGACGGCGCCGAAGGCGGTGCCAGCGAGACCGCCGGCGCCTCCGAGGCCGATTACGCGCCCGAGTATGCAAGCGAGTTTCCCGGTGAATACTCGGGCGACTACCCGACTAGCCACGGCAGCGGTGCACAGGGCAACGACCTGGCCCACTGGGTGGCGCACAGCCCGTCGCTGTGCGATCGCCTGCTGCGCGAGCTCGGCACCTACACCCTGAACGAGCGCGACCGCGCGCTCGCCGCCTTCATCATCGATGCCCTCGATTCCGACGGCTATCTGCGCACGCCGCTGTGCGAGCTCGCGGGCGATGCGGGCTTCGAGCCCGAGCCCGACGAGGGCGAATGGCTGGCGGCGCTCAAGCTCGTGCAGAGCATGGACATCCCCGGCCTGGCCGCCCGCGACCTGCGCGAATGCCTGCTGCTGCAACTGCAGGGCCGCACCGAGCCGGGTCAGGCGCTGGCACAGACCATCGTGGAACACCATCTCGAGCGCCTCGGCCGCAATGACATGAACGGCCTGCAGAAGCTGATCGGTTGTGACGCCGAAGCCCTGCAGACCGCCTGCGCGCTGATCCGCGGCCTGGACCCCAAGCCCGGCCGCCGCTACGACAACCAGGCGCCGGCGTATGTCGTGCCGGACGTGTTCGTGAGCAAGTACCAGTCGCGCTGGCGCGTCGT
The DNA here is from genome assembly GCF_002261475.1 of Bordetella genomosp. 5. GTDB lineage: Bacteria > Pseudomonadota > Gammaproteobacteria > Burkholderiales > Burkholderiaceae_B > Bordetella. The sequence goes on along the minus strand of NZ_NEVN01000005.1, from coordinate 118,849 downwards.
CCCGAACCGCCATGCGATGCCGCGCGCCCGTCTCTACCAGACCTACGCCGATCTGTTCCGCCGGGCCCGCGTGGACAACCGCAGCCCGATGGCGCAGGAGCTGCAGGAAGCGCGCTGGCTGGTGCGCAACGTCGAGCAACGCTACACCACCATCCAGCGTGTGGCCGAAGCGATCGTGAAACGCCAGCAACGCTTCTTCGAATACGGCGAAGTCGCGCTGCGGCCGCTGATGCTGCGCGAGGTTGCCGACGACCTCGACATGCATGAGTCGACCGTGTCGCGCGCCACCGCCAACAAATACATGGTCACGCCGCGCGGCGTGTTCGAATTTCGCCACTTCTTCTCGCGCGAACTCGCGACCGAGTCGGGCGGCTCGTGCTCGTCGGCGGCCGTCCGCGCCCTGATCCGCGAACTGATCGACGCCGAGGACCCCGCCGAACCGCTGTCCGATGTCACGCTGACCGAGCGCCTCGCGGCCAACGGTATCGTGGTGGCCCGTCGCACGGTCACGAAGTATCGCGGCCAGATGCGCCTCGCGCCCGCCGAGCTGCGCCGTCACTAGAATCTCCGGTGTCACCCCCCTTGCCGCCCGGCCTCGCGCCGGGCGCTTTTTTTGTCGCCGGGCCGCCCCAAGACAAAAAGCGCCCCCTCGGGGGGCAGCAAGCCGAAGGCGCAGAGTGGGGGCCTTTTTTGTCGCCGGGCCGCCCCAAGACAAAAAGCGCCCCCTCGGGGGGGCAGCAAGCCGAAGGCGCAGCGTGGGGGCCTTTTTTGTCGCCGGGCCGTCCCAAGACAAAAACGCCCCCTTGGGGGCAGCAAGCCGAAGGCGCAGCGTGGGGGCAGTTCTCTTGCCCGACCGCGGCGGCCACGTGGGCCCTGCCGGCCTTGAGCCCACGGCTCGGCCAACGGCGGCGCAGGCCCCAAAAGAAAATTGCCCGCGCAACCAAAAGGTTGCGCGGGCAACTTTTTTACCGATGTCAGAAGATCAGCGCGAGCCGCCGGTGTTGGGGTATCCCGGGGGAGGCGCGGCACCCTGGCTCGGCGTACGCGGAACGTTGTCGTTCGCTTCGCGCGGGGCGTTGGGCAGATCGTTCTTGCGCGTTTCGCGGGCATTGCCGTCCATGGACTTCGACTTGTCCAGGTTGGGCGGGTTCGTGCCTTGCGGCGTACCCGGAACGGGGGCGGCCGGCGTCTGGCCTTCCGGCACCGGACGGTTCGGCGGCGTGGCGGTGCCGTCATTGGGCGACACCGACGGCGTGGCCGGGTAGCTGTTCTGCGCCTGGGCGGCGCCGAGCGGCGAAAGTACCGCACCCATCAGGACGAGGGCGCACAGCGGGGCTCTGGCTTTCATGGGGTGACTCCTGGTGGTTGAACTGAGCCCATCCCGTCGCAAGGCGCGTGCCCGCGGGCATTTTTGCTGCACTGCCGCGTCCCGGGCACGGCCCTTGCTACATGGCGTATTGCCAGGGGAAGACGGGTCGCATATCGCAGACCTGCCCCGCCCACACAGGAGCAAGCATGGCAACCAGCAGAATTCTCATTGTGGCGTCCGAGGCTTACCCGTTGGCCAAGAGCGGCGGACTGGGGGATGCGGTGACCGGTATGGCGCGCGCCCTCGATGCGGGCGGAGCGCACGTTACCGTCCTGATGCCCGCCTATCGCGGCACACGTGACCAGCTTTCGCGTGTGCGCGAAGTGGCCGAACTGCGTGGCCTGCCCGGTGGCCCGGCCCGCCTGATCGGCGGCTCGTGCTCGCAAGGCGGCTTCAACGTGCTGCTGCTCGAGAATGATGACCTCTACGATCGCTCGGGCCTCTACGCCGACGAAAAAGGCGACTACCCCGATAACGCGCTGCGTTTCGCCGCGCTGGCGCACGCCGCCGCCCGCATTGCCCAGGGTCAGCCCGGCGTGCCGCGCCCCGACGTCGTCCATGCGCACGACTGGCACGCGGCGCTGGTCCCGGCGCTGATGCGCGCCCGCGGCTGCACCACCAAAAGCGTGCTCACGATCCACAACCTGGCGTTCCAGGGGCAGTTCCCGACGGAACTGGCCAATGTGCTCGCGATCCCCGCCGACATGCTGGGCGAACAGGGCATCGAGGCCTGGGGCAAGCTCAATTTCATGAAGGCGGGCCTGCGCTACGCCGATGTGATCACCACCGTGAGCCACACCTACTCCCGTGAGATCCTGACCCCCGCTTTCGGCTGCGGTCTCGAGGGCCTGCTGCGCCAGCGCGTGGCCGATCTGGTGCCGATCGCCAACGGTATCGACGACACGCTGTGGAATCCGGCCAACGACCGCCACCTCGGCGTCTATCGCTACAGCGCGCGCGATGCCCGCAACAAGGCGCATTGCAAGGCCGCGCTGCAACAGGAGCTGGGTCTGCCGGTCAAGCCCGACGCCACGCTGATCGCGATGGGTAGCCGTCTCACCGGCCAGAAGATGGCCGATGTGGCGGCCCGCGTCCTGCCGCGCATTCTGCAGGCTCACGACGACGTGCAAGTCTTCATTCTGGGCCAGGGCGAACGCCATCTCGAAGAGGCGATGCGTGACATGGCCCGCGCCTGGCCCGACCGTTGCGCGGTGCGCATCGGCTACGACGAGGCCACGGCCCACCACCTGCACGCCGGCGCCGACATCCTGCTGCATGGCAGCCGTTTCGAGCCCTTCGGCCTCACGCCGCTGTACGCGATGCGCTACGGCACGCTGCCGATCGGTTCGCGCGTGGGCGGCATGGCCGACACCATCCATGATCCGGGTCCCCGCGCGCCGATCGCCGCGATGCGCACGGCCAACGGCCTGCTGTTCGACGGCGAAGGCGACGAAGACATGCTGTCGGCCATCGGCCGCGCGCTGCACCTGCGCCGCCAGGAACCGATCTGGCAGGCCATGCAACGCAACGCCATGACCGCCGATTTCGGCTGGGACAGCGCCGTGCAGCCCTACCTGCAATTGTTCGACAGCCTGACCAGCACCACGGGCGCGTCGGCCCAACCTCAACGCGCTCGCCGCGTGTCGGCCTGGCCGTACACCGTGCAGCGTCCCGCCCAACCTGGCACGCCGCCCCCCGCGCCTGCCGCGCTGTAAGGAGGCGCGATGGCGCGCCCTGCTCAACGTCCCCGCCAGGAGCCCGCCGGCTCCTGGCGCGTTGTATTGGCCGACGGTCCCTTCCTTGACGAGCGACTGCTCGGCGAGTGGCGCGCCCTGGGCTTCAACGCGATTCTGATTGCCGCACCCGGCAGCCGCGATGCGCTCAACGGCGCGTGGCTGGACCCCGATCGCATGCCGGACGGCGGCAGCACCGCCGCCACGATAGGCAAGTGGGTCGAGGCATGCCGCGCGCAGAAGCTGGCGCTCTGGCTCGATCTGGACCTCACGCGCGCCAGCCTGCGCGGCCCGTATGCGAAGGCGCTTCCCGAGGCCTATGTGCAGTCGGGTGAGCAGAGCGCGCGCGATCCCCGCCTGCCCGGCGAGGCCCGCGACGTGGCGCTGTTGGCCGGTGCCCGCATGACGGACGCCGCGATGACGGACTGGCGCGACCGCCTTGCGGCGTGGCTGGACGCCGGCGTCGACGGCCTGCGCTTTCAGCGCCCCGAACGCGTCGCGGCCGACGACTGGCGGCAACTTTTCACCGCCTTGCGCGAGAAGCGCCCGACGGTGGTGCTGCAGGCGCAGGGCGCCGGCCTGACGCCGGGCCAGCTCGACCGCCTGCACGGCGCGGGATTCGATCTGGTGCACGGCTCGCTGCCATGGTGGAACTACCGCACCGACTGGCTCGCCGAGGAACATGCGCGCCTGAGCGCGCTGGCGCCCATCGCCTACCTGCCGGCCGTGCCCCCGCACGCAGGCGGCGCGACGCCGGACACGGGCGACGCGCGCTGGCGCCGCGCGCTGTGGACGGCCGCATATGCCGGCGACGCCTGGATCTACCCCCAATCGGCCACGGCGCCCGCCACCTTGCTGAAAGAAGTGAACCAGTGGGCCAGCGAGCCCCATTCGCGCGCGCCGCTGCGCCTGGCCGTCGGTGTCGACGGCCGCGCCACGCTGCTCTCGCGCGGTCTCGACCTGTTGGCAATCAACCCGCGCGACGACGCGCCCGCGCTGCCCGACCTGGATCTGCTGACGGGCATCGTCTCGCCGGGCCGCATCGGCCGCGTCGGCACGTCTCAAAAAAGCTGGCGCGAAGAAGCGGTCGCGCCCGGCGACTGCGTCAGGCTCCGGCTCGATCCCCTGCCCCCCGTCGGCACCCCCGTGCCGGGCGCGCCCCGGGCCACGTCGGACGCGCCGCGGATTGTCATCGAGACCGTCACCCCTTCCGTCGAGAACGGGCGCTACGCGGCCAAGTGCGTGGTGCATGATGCCGTGGCGGTGGAAGCCGACATCTTCATGGACGGCCATGACGTGCTGGCCGCCGAAGTGCTCTGGCGCGCCGTGGACGACGCGCAGTGGCAACGCGTGCCGCTGGTGGCTGGCACGAACGATCGCTGGCGCGCCGTATTCCGTCCGGAACGCATCGGCGCCCACGAGTTCGTCGTGCAGGCCTGGCGCGACGGCTGGGGCACGTATACGCATGAGCTGTCCGCCAAGCATCGCGCCGGCGTGCCGGTCGCGCTCGAAGTGATCGAAGGACTCGCGCTGCTGCGCGCCGCGGCGACGCGGCCCGAGGCCGCCGAGTATCCGGTGTTGAAGGCAACGCTGACGCGTTTCGCCGCCATGCCGGCCCAGCCGCGCGATGCGATGGCGCAGAGCGACCAGTGGCTGGACGCGGCGGGCATCGATGCCTTGCTGAGCGCCGAGCTGAGCGAGGCCATGGCCGCGGTGCAGACGCGCGCGTTTCCGGCGAGCGCCGGGCCGTGGCCGCTGTGGGTGGATCGCGCCGCGGCGCGGCACGCCAACTGGTACGAGCTGTTCCCGCGTTCGCAGGGCAGCGAGCCGGGCCAGCACGGCACCTTGCGCGACGTGATCGCGCGCCTGCCGGCCGTGCGGGCCATGGGCTTCGACGTGTTGTACTTCCCGCCCATTCACCCCATCGGCACGCGCAACCGCAAAGGCCGCAACAACAGCCTGCGCGCCGGTCCCGACGATGTCGGCAGTCCGTATGCCATCGGCAGCGAGGCCGGCGGACACGATGCCATCGAACCCGCGCTCGGCACCCTCGAGGATTTCCTCGCGCTGGTCAAGGCCGCGGCCGCGCACGATCTGGAGCTCGCGCTGGATTTCGCGATTCAGTGCTCGCCCGATCATCCCTGGCTGCGCGACCACCCCGACTGGTTCTCCTGGCGTGCCGATGGCTCGATGCGCCACGCCGAGAATCCGCCCAAGAAGTACGAAGACATCGTCAACGTGAACTTCTATGGCGGTGCCCGCCAGGCGCGCCGCATGGCGCTGTGGCGCGCGCTGCGCGACGTGGTGCTGTTCTGGGTCGAGCAAGGCGTGCGGACCTTCCGTGTCGACAACCCGCATACCAAGCCGCTGCCGTTCTGGGAGTGGCTGATCGCCGAAGTGCACGCACAGGCGCCCGACGCGATCTTTCTGTCGGAAGCGTTCACGCGGCCCAAGATGATGCGCCGCCTGGCCAAGGTCGGATTCACGCAGTCCTATACCTACTTCACCTGGCGCAACCACCGCACCGAACTCGACGCGTATTTCGACGAGCTCTCCAATACCCCTGCCGCGCAGTACTTCCGGCCGCACTTCTTCGTGAACACGCCGGACATCAATCCCTACTTCCTGCAGACCTCGGGTCGTCCCGGATTCCTGATCCGCGCGGCGCTGGCCTGCACGGGGTCGGGGCTGTGGGGCATGTACAGCGGCTTCGAGATCTGCGAGAGCGCGCCCCTGCCCGGCAAGGAAGAGTATCTCGACTCCGAGAAATACGAGCTGCGCTGGCGCGATTGGGATGCGCCCGGTCACATCCGCCGCGAGATCACGCGGTTGAATGAAATCCGCCGTGCCAACGCCGCATTGCAGAGCCACACCGGCTACGTCTCGCTGCCCTGCGACAACGGGCAGGTGCTGGCGTTCTGCCGGCACACGCCCCGGCGCGGCAACGTGGTGCTCGTCGCCATCAACCTCGATCCGTCACAGGCCCAGCAGGCCAGCATCGCGCTGCCGCTGGATCTGTTCGGGCTGCCCGAGCACGGCTCGCTGGCGGCGCACGATCAGATCGAGGACGCGCGGCAGCGCTGGACCGGACCGCGGGTCACCCTGCGGCTGGACCCCACCCAACCCTACGGCATCTGGCGCCTCTCGGCGCAGGACTAACGAAGGCAGCAGACATGGATACACCCGGCGCGAACACCGCTCAGCAGGACGATGGTCTCTGGTACAAGGACGCCATCATCTATCAATTGCACGTGAAGTCGTTCTTCGACGCCAACAATGACGGCGTGGGCGATTTTGCCGGCCTGTTGTCCAAGCTGGACTACATCGCCGACCTGGGCGTGAACACGCTGTGGCTGTTGCCGTTCTACCCGTCGCCGCGCCGCGACGATGGTTACGACATCGCGGATTACCGCGGGGTGCATCAGGATTACGGCAACGTCGCCGACGTGCGCCGCCTCATCCGCGCCGCGCACGCCCGGGGGCTGCGTGTGATCACCGAGCTGGTGGTGAACCACACCTCCGATCAGCACCCGTGGTTCCAGCGCGCGCGCCGCGCCAAGCCGGGCTCGGCCGCCCGCAATTTCTATGTCTGGTCGGATGACGACAAGGCGTATGCCGGCACCCGCATCATCTTTGTCGACACCGAAAAGTCGAACTGGACCTGGGACCCGGTCGCGGGCGCCTACTTCTGGCACCGCTTCTATTCCCATCAGCCCGACCTGAACTACGACAACCCGCAGGTGCTGCGGGAAGTGCTGTCCGTCATGCGGCACTGGCTCGACATGGGCGTCGATGGTCTGCGTCTGGACGCGGTGCCTTATCTGGTCGAGCGCGAAGGCACCAACAACGAAAACCTGCCGGAAACCCATGATGTGCTGCGCCAGATCCGTGCCGTGATCGACGCGGAGTATCCCGGCCGCATGCTGCTTGCCGAGGCCAACCAGTGGCCCGAAGACGCGCAGGAATACTTCGGCAAGGGCGACGAGTGCCATATGTCGTTCCACTTCCCGCTGATGCCGCGCATGTACATGGCCATCGCGCAGGAAGACCGCCTGCCCATCACCGACATCATCCGCCAGACGCCGGACATCCCCGAGACCTGCCAGTGGGCGATCTTCCTGCGCAACCACGACGAGCTCACGCTCGAAATGGTGACCAGCCGCGAGCGCGACTATCTCTGGAGCGTGTATGCGGCCGAGCCGCGTGCCCGCATCAACCTCGGCATCCGCCGGCGCCTGGCGCCGCTGCTGGAGCGTGACCGCCGCCGGGTGGAGCTGATGAACAGCCTGCTGTTCTCGATGCCCGGCACGCCGGTGCTGTACTACGGCGACGAGCTCGGCATGGGCGACAACGTCCATCTCGGCGACCGCGATGGCGTGCGCACGCCGATGCAATGGTCGCCCGACCGCAACGGCGGCTTTTCGCGCGCCGATCCGGAGCGCCTGCCGCTGCCGGTCATCATGGGCCCGCTCTACGGCTACGAAGCCATCAACGTCGAGGCGCAGCAGCGTGATCCGCATTCGCTGCTGAACTGGACCCGCCGCCTGCTGGCGCAGCGCCGCCAGACGCAGGCCTTCGGCCGCGGCTCGCTGCGCTTTCTGTATCCGGGCAACCGCAAGGTGCTGGCGTATCTGCGCACCTGGCAGGACACCACCATTCTGTGCGTGGCCAATCTTTCGTCCGCGGCGCAACCGGTGGAACTTCATCTGCAGGACTACAACGGCCGGGTGCCGGTCGAGATGCTGGGCAAGACGCCCTTCCCCGGCATCGGCGAACTGCCCTACCTGCTGACCCTGCCGCCCTACGGCTTCTACTGGCTCGACCTGAGCGCCGATGTGGCGCCGCCGGGATGGCACGCCAGCATGCCGGAAGCGATGCCCGATCAACTCACGCTGGTCCTGCGCGGCAAGCGCCGCGGCGGCCTGGCGTTTACCGACACCTCGCAGCCGCTGCTCGAACGCGAGGTGCTGCCCGCCTATCTGGCACGTCAGCGCTGGTACCCCGCGGACGGCGCGCCGTCGCGCGCCCAGGTGGTCAGCATCACGGCGCTGCCGGTGGCCTCCAGCGAACTCGAGTGCTATCTCACCGAGCTCGATACCGGCGCGGCGCCCACACGCATGCAGGCGCCACTCGCGCTGTGCTTCGCGGATGCCTCCGTGCCCTACGCGATCGCCCGCGCCCGCCGCGTGGCCGAGGTCGGCACGATGACCGACGCGATGCTGTTGCCCGAGTTTGTCCGTGCGCTGGTGTCGCAGTTCGCGCAACAGACCCGCCTGCCCAGCATCGATGCCGACGGCGCGCCCGACGGCGAGGTCAGCTTCGAGGCCGAGGCCGGCCTGCCGGAGATCGACGCGGCCGAGATCGAGCTGCGCTGGTTGTCGGCCGAGCAATCCAATACTTCCGTCGTCATCGGCGAGCACGCCGTGTTCAAGCTGATGCGTACCGTCGCGCCCGGCGCCTCGCCCGAAGTCGAGATGAGCCGCTACCTCACGCGCGGCGGGTATCGCCACACGCCGGCCCTGCTGGGCGAAATGGTGCGCATCGACGCTCAGGGCGAGCGCCGCACGCTGGGCGTGATGCATGAATACGTCGTGAACGAAGGCGACGCCTGGCGCTGGACGCTCGATACCGTCAAGCGCCATCTGGACGGCGCCCTGCTGACCGGCACGTCCGTCGAAGAATTCGAAGCCAATCTCGAGGGCTTCGAGGTCATGGTCGGCACCATGGGCCAGCGTCTGGCCGAGCTGCACGCGCTGCTGGCGCAGCCCAGCGACGACGCAGCGTTCGCACCGCAGACGGCGAGCGACGAGGACGGCGAGGCTGCTGCCGCGCGCGTCGTGGCACAACTCGACGCGGCGCTGGCGGCGCTCACGGCCACGCAGGCCCGACTCGAGCCCGGCTCCCGCGCGTGCGCGGCCTGGCTGGCCGAGCACCGTGACCGGCTGGTCGCGCTGATCGAGCGCCTCACGGGCCACCTGACCGGCACCACGCTGTCTCGCGTGCACGGCGACCTGCACCTGGGCCAGATCCTCGTGGCGCAGACCGACGCCTACCTGATCGACTTCGAGGGTGAACCCATCCAGGGTCTGGAGCAGCGTCGCGCGCTCGCCAGCCCCATGAAGGACGTGGCCGGCATGCTGCGCTCGTTCGATTACGCCACCGCCACGCTGCAGCGCGATGAAGCCGCGGGCGCGGTGCCGCTGGACGCCAACACGCCGCCGGCCACCGCCGCCGGCCAACCGCAAGAACAACGTGACCATCTGCTGGGCCGGGTGCGGGCACGCGCGGCGCAGGCCTTCCTCGCGGGTTACGCGACGGGCGGCCAGACCGTGTCGGAGCCGCTGCTGTTGCTCGCCCAGCTGGAAAAGGCCGCCTACGAGATCTGCTACGAGGCGGCGCATCGCCCCGACTGGATCTCCATCCCCCTGCACGCACTGGCCGAACAGGCGCGCGCCTGCCTGATCGACGCCGCCCTCGACAAGGACCCCGAGTGATGTCTTCCCGCCGTACCCCCGTCTCCGACACGGACCTCGCCGCGCTGGTCGCGGGCCGTCACGCCGATCCCTATGCGGTGCTGGGCCCGCACGCCGGCGAGGTGCGCGCGCTGCTGCCCGGCGCCGTCTCGGTCACGGCGCTCTCCCCGGACGGCGAACGCGTCGCGCTCGAAGAAACCACGGCCGGCGTGTTCAGCGCGCCGGTCGATTTCGCGCGCGCGGGCGAGCCCGGCTCGTACCGGCTCGCCATCGTCTGGCCGGGCAGCGCCGGCCAGCAGACCGAGATCGAAACCGCCGACACGTATGCCTTCGGGCCGCTGCTCGACGACGACACCGTGCATGGCCTGGCGCAGGGCTCGTGGTGGCATGCGGGCCAGGTGCTCGGCGCCACGCCGATGACGGTGCACGAGATCGACGGCGTGCGATTCGCGGTCTGGGCGCCCAATGCCGACCGCGTCGCGGTCGTGGGCGACTTCAACGGCTGGGACACGCGCCGGCATGCCATGCGGCTGCGCCATGCCGCCGGCGTCTGGGAAATTTTCGTCCCTGCCATCGGGCCGGGCGAACGCTACAAGTTCGCCATCACCACCCGCGCGGGCCAGACGCTGATGAAGGCCGACCCCTGCGCGCGCCAGACCGAGCTGCCGCCCGCCACCGCGTCGGTGGTGGCCGAGCCCGCCACCTACACCTGGTCGGACCAGGCCTGGATGGACCGGCGCGCCGCGGCGCAATCGCCGCAGGCGCCCATTTCGATCTACGAGCTGCAACCCACGTCGTGGTTGCCCGCGCCCGGCACGACCGACGGCGACAGCGTGTGGGCCCGCCTCGCGGACCGGCTGCCCGACTACGTGCAATCGCTGGGCTTCACCCACATCGAGCTCATGCCGATCATGGAGCATCCGTTCGGCGGCTCCTGGGGCTACCAGCCGCTCTCGATGTTCGCGCCGAGCGCGCGCTACGGCACGCCCGCCGAGTTCGCGCGCTTCGTCGACCGCTGCCATGCCGCGGGCATCGGCGTGATCCTCGACTGGGTGCCGGCGCACTTCCCCGACGACGCCCATGGCCTGGGCCGCTTCGACGGCACGGCGCTGTACGAATACGAAGATCCGCGCGAAGGCTATCACCCCGATTGGCACACGCTGGTCTACAACCTGGGCCGCACCGAAGTGCGGGCCTTCATGATCGCCAGCGCCATGCACTGGCTGCAGCAGTTTCACATCGACGGCCTGCGCGTCGACGCGGTGGCCTCGATGCTGTATCGCGATTACAGCCGCAAGGCCGGAGAGTGGATTCCCAACGTGCACGGTGGCCGCGAGAATCTCGAGTCCGTGGCCTTCCTGCAGAGCCTGAACGAGACGCTGCGCGAGCACTGCCCCGGCGCCATCTCGGTGGCCGAGGAGTCCACCGCGTGGCCTGGCGTGACGGCACCGGTCGCGCAAGGCGGTCTGGGCTTCCATTACAAGTGGAACATGGGCTGGATGCACGACACGCTGCGCTACATGGCGCACGACCCGGTGCATCGCAAGCATCATCACCACGACATGACCTTCGGCATGGTCTACGCCTACTCCGAGCACTTCGTCCTGCCGCTCTCGCACGATGAAGTGGTTCACGGCAAGGGCTCGCTCGTGCGCAAGATGCCGGGCGACGACGAGACCCGGCTGGCCAATCTGCGCGCGTACTTCGGCTACATGTGGGCCCATCCCGGCAAGAAGCTGCTGTTCATGGGCGGCGAGCTGGCGCAGTTCGAGGAGTGGAACCACGATGCACCGCTGCCGTGGCACCTGCTCGACCAGGCGCGGCATCGCGGCGTGCAGCGTCTGGTGGGCGACCTCAACCGTCTCTACCGCGACCTGCCCGCGCTCTCGGCGCGCGACTGCGAGCCCTCGGGCTTCGCGTGGGCCATCGGCGACGACGCCGACAACAGCGTGCTCGCCATGCTGCGCACCGACGGGCAGGACTGGGTGCTCGCGGTGAGCAACCTCACGCCGGTCACGCGCCGCGAGTATCGCATCGGCGTGCCTCGCGCCGGCCGCTGGACCGAATGCCTGAACACCGACGCCAGTGTCTATGGCGGCCATGGTGAAGGCAACGGCGGCGCGGCACAGACCGCCGAGACGCCGGCCCATGGTCATTCGCAATCGCTTTCCCTCACCCTCCCCGGCCTCTCCACGATCTACCTGTCGTTCAAGGAATGACTCCCATGGATTATCTCGGTCTGCCCCGCCTGCTGCCAGGCCGTCCCTACCCGCTCGGCGCCACCAGCGACGGCCTGGGCGTGAATTTCGCGGTTTTCTCGGCCAACGCCACCCGCATCGAGCTTTGCATTTTCGATGCACGCGGACGCAAGGAGCTCAAGCGCTTCACCCTGCCCGAGTGCACCGACGAGGTCTGGCACGGCTACCTGCCCGACGCCCAGCCCGGCCTGCTTTATGGCTATCGCGCTTATGGTCCCTACGATCCGCGCAACGGTCACCGCTTCAACCCGCACAAGCTGCTGCTCGACCCTTACGCGCGCCAGTTGTCGGCGCCCTTGCAGTGGTCCGATGCGCTGTTCGGCTATCGCCTGAACCACGCGCGCGCCGACCTGAGCATGGACCGCCGCGACAGCGCGCCGGCCATGCCCAAGGCCGTCGTGACCGAAGACGGCGTCTTCAACTGGGGCGATACGCGCCCGCCGCGCACCAACTGGAACGACACCGTGGTGTACGAGGCGCATGTGCGCGGCGTGTCGATGCAGCGCGACGATCTGCGCCAGCCCATGCGCGGCACCGCCACCGCCCTCGGCGATCCCCGCTTCATCGATCACCTGCATCGCATCGGCGCGACCGCGATCGAGCTGCTGCCGGTCCACGCCTTCCTGCAGGAACGTTTCCTGACCGAACGCGGGCTGCGCAACTACTGGGGCTACAGCACGCTGGCGTTCTTCGCGCCGGAGCCCGCCTACGTGCCGCAGCAGGGCCCGAACGAACTGCGCCAGGCGATCCGCCGGCTGCACGCGGCCGGCATCGAAGTCATTCTCGACGTGGTCTACAACCACACCTGCGAAGGCAGCGAACTCGGCCCGACCCTGTCGTGGCGCGGTCTGGACAACGCCAGCTATTACCGCCTGATGCCCGGCGAAGAGCGCTACTACATCAACGACACGGGCGTCGGCAACACGGTCAACGTGTCGCACCCGCGCGTGCTGCAGATGATCACCGATTCGCTGCGCCACTGGGTGCAGTCGTACCAGGTCGACGGGTTCCGCTTCGACCTGGGCTCGACGCTCGGCCGCGAAGGCACGGGCTTCGACCCGGGCTCGGGCTTCTTCGACGCGGTGCTGCAGGATCCCGTGCTGAACGGCGTGAAACTGATTTCCGAACCCTGGGACATCGGCCCCGACGGCTACCAGCTCGGCAACCACCCGCCCCGCTTCGCCGAATGGAACGACCGCTTCCGCGATGGCGTGCGGCGTTACTGGCGCGGCGACCCCGGCCAGCGCGGCGATCTCGCGGCACGGCTTGTCGGCTCGCGCGACGTCTTCGACCGGCGCCACCGCCGGCCCTGGGCCAGCGTGAACTTCGTGGCCGCCCACGATGGCTTCACGACCGCGGACATCGTGAGCTACAACGAGCGCCACAACGAAGCCAATGGCGAGGAAGGGCGCGACGGTCACAGCGAGAACTACAGCCGCAACTGGGGCGAAGAAGGCCCGACCGACAACGCCGACGTGCTGGCCACGCGCGCCCGCGTGCAGCGTGCCTTGCTGTCGAGCGTGTTGCTGGCCGACGGCACGCCCATGCTGCTGGCGGGCGATGAGTTCGGCAACAGCCAGGACGGCAACAACAACGCCTATTGCCAGGACAACCCGCTCTCGTGGCTGGACTGGAACCAGGCCGCCTCGCCCGAGGGCCGGTCGCTGACGGCCTACGTCGGCCGCGTGGCGGCGCTGCGCCGCGAGCACCCGAGCCTGCGCGCCGCGCGCTTCGGCAACGCCGACGAGGAACTGCATCCCGGCGTGAACGCCGTCACCTGGTTCGATGCCGGTGGCCAGCACATGAACCAGCCGGCCTGGGAGAACGCCGAAGACCGCGTGCTGCAACTGCGGCGCGCCTTCCGCTGCGAAGACGGCTCCGTCGACGTGACGCTGCTCATCATGAACGCCGGTGACGACGATGCCGAGGTCACGCTGCCCCAGCCGCAACTGGCGTGGGAAAGCGCCCTGGACAGCGCCGCGCCAGATGCCGCGCCCGGCCCGCATGGCGAAGCCACCATTGCGGTCGGCGCGCACGCGCTGCGCGTGCTGTGCGTGCGGGTGCCGGCGGCGAGCGACGCCGCCCCCGCAAAAAAACAGGAGGCCGGATCGCCCGAGCCCGACGCGCCGGGCGAACCGCGCCCGGACGATGGCGGCGCCGATCAGCCCGCCGCGCAACCCGAAGCACAGGTGTCCCCATGATTCAGGCTCGTTTCCCCGCCTTTGGCGCCTGGGTGCTCCCCGACGGACGCACCCGCTTCCGCCTGTGGGCGCCCAGCGCCCCGCCCGGCCTGGCCCTCGAGATCGACGGCCGCGCGCCGATTCCGCTGGTGCCTGACGCCGACGGCTACGCCGAGACCGTGGTCGATTGCGGGCCGGGCGCCCGCTACCGTTACCGCATCGACGACGACACGGTGGTACCGGATCCCGCGTCGCGCCTGCAGGACGGCGATGTGCACGACCCCAGCGTCGTCGTCGCGCCCGACAGCTATGCCTGGCAACACACCGAATGGCGTGGCCGCCCCTGGCACGAGTCCGTCATCTACGAAGCCCATCCCGGCCTGGCCGGCGGCTACGCCGGTCTTGCCGCGCGGCTGCCCGCGCTGGCCGCGCTGGGCATCACCGTGCTCGAGCTGATGCCGATCGCCGACTTCCCCGGCCCGCGCAATTGGGGCTACGACGGCGTGTTGCCCTACGCGCCGGACACGGCCTATGGCACGCCCGACGAACTGAAGGCGCTGATCGACACCGCCCATGGCCTGGGCGTGTCGGTGATGCTGGATGTGGTCTACAACCACTTCGGGCCCGACGGCAACTATCTCCCGTTGTATGCGGGTCCGTTCTTCACGGCCGATGCCTCCACGCCGTGGGGCTCCGCCATCGATTTCAGCCAGACCGCGGTGCGGCAGTTCTTCGCCGAGAGCGCGCTGCACTGGCTCAAGGAATATCGCTTCGATGGCCTGCGGCTGGACGCCGTGCACGCCATCGCCAGCGACGAATGGCTCGTGGAGCTCGCCGCCACCTTGCGCGCCGAAATCGGCGATGGCCGCCATCTGCATCTGGTGCTCGAGAACGACGACAACCGCGCCCATCTGCTGCAGAACGCGTACGACGCGCAATGGAACGACGACGGCCACCACGTGCTGCATCGCCTGTTGACCGGCGAGTCCGCCGGCTACTACGGCGACTACAACGAGGAACCGGCCACGCTGCTGGCGCGCTGCCTGCGCGAAGGCTTCGTCTACCAGGGCCAGGCGTCGGCGCACCGCGGCGGCGTGCCGCGCGGCGAGCCCAGCGGCGCACTGCCGCCCACGGCGTTCGTGCTGTTCCTGCAGAATCATGATCAGACCGGCAACCGCGCACTCGGCGACCGCCTGCAGGCGCTGGTCGACGACCCGGAACGACTGCGCGCGGCGGTCGCGCTGCAACTGCTCGCGCCGCAAATCCCGCTGCTGTTCATGGGCGAGGAAACCGGTTCGCAGGTGCCGTTCCAGTACTTCACCAGCCATCCCGATCCCGCGCTGGCCCAGGCCGTGCGCGAGGGCCGTCAACGCGAGTTCGCGAGC
This sequence comes from Bordetella genomosp. 5, assembly GCF_002261475.1. Taxonomy (GTDB): domain Bacteria; phylum Pseudomonadota; class Gammaproteobacteria; order Burkholderiales; family Burkholderiaceae_B; genus Bordetella. The sequence goes on along the minus strand of NZ_NEVN01000005.1, from coordinate 103,451 downwards.
TTCCTGCGCGATCACGACAGCGCCACCCTGCCGGATCCCAATGCGGCGTCGACCTTCATCGCGAGCCAGCCCGAACTGCTGCCGGCGCCCGGCGAAGCCATCCCGGACGTGCGCGCGACCGCGTGGATCGACTATTACACCTTGCTGCTGCAGCGACGTGCCGAGTGGGTCACGCCGCGCCTGGTGGGTGCCCGCGCCGTCGATGCTCAGCCGCTGGGCCCCGCCGCCGTGTACGCCAGCTGGCGGCTCGGTGACGGCAGCACGCTGCTGTTGCTGGCCAACCTGGGCGAGGCCGAAGCCGTGCTGCCCGCCGGGCTGCGTCAACAGCTCGCCGGCATCGACACCGGAACGCGCTTCGAGAGCCGTGATGGCGCGCTCGACGCCTTGAGCGATGGCGTGCTGGCGCCCGCCTGCACCATCGCGCTCCTGACCGCTCCCGACGAGGCCGCATGACGCATCGCGCCGATCCCCTCCTGAGCGAACTGGCCGAGGCCGCCGGGCTGGCGCAGCACTGGACCGATGCCCAGGGCCGCGGCCAGCAGGTGGGCCCGGACACCCTGCGCACCGTGCTGGACGCACTCGGCTTCCCCGCGGCCAGCCTGGAGCAGGCGCGCGAGAGCCTCGCCGACCTGCGCGCGCAGCAGGAGGCCCCGCCCGCGCTGCTGGTCACCGACGCGGGCGCCGCGTGCCCGATCGCCGGTCTGCCGGGTTCGGCTAGCGGCCCCTACGAGATCCAGCTCGACAACGGCTCGGTCGCGCAGGGCGTGCTGCAGCTGGACACGCAGGGCCGGCCCTGCATCGTGGCGCCGCAGCGCCCGGGCTACCATCAGTTGGTCATTGGCTCGCACAGCGTGCGACTGGCCGTGGCGCCCGCCACGCCGACCTCGCTGCCGGCGCGCTCCTGGGGCGTGGCCGCACAGGTCTACGGTCTGCGTTGCGGCGATCCGGCGCGCCCCTCCAGCCGCGCCGGCCACGGCGACTTCGCCGCGCTGCGCGAACTGGCCGTCGCGGCCGCCGCGCAAGGCGCCCAGGCCGTCGCCATCAGTCCCGTCCATGCGCTCTACGCCGCGCATCCCGCGCACGACAGCCCTTACTCGCCGTCGAGCCGGCTCTTTTTCAATCCGCTTTATGCCGATGCCGCGGCCGTGCTCGGCAGCGCCATGGTGGAACGCGCGTGGCAGGCCCTGCCCGAGTCCGAGCGCGCGCTCGCGGCGCAGATCGATGCCCGCAGCGAGATCGACTGGCCGCGCGCCGCGCGCGTGCGCTTCGCGCTGCTGCGTCAGCTGCATCGCGACTTTGCCCGCGCGCCCGCCGTTCTCAAGCGGCGCTATGCCGGCTTTCGAACGGCCGGCGGCCAGGCCTTGCGCGACCACGCGGTGTTCGAGTCGCTGCACGCCGAGCACACCACCGCCGTGGGCAGCGTGGCCGAGGCGCACTGGCAGCACTGGGCGGAGCCGTTGCGCGACGCCCGCTCCAGCGCCGTGGCGGCCTATGCGCTGCGTCACGAGGACGACGTCGATTTTCATTGCTTCGCGCAGTGGCTCACCTCCGCCAGCCTGAGCGAGACGCAGCTGGCGGCGCGCCGCGCGGGCATGCGCGTCGGGCTCATCACCGACCTGGCCGTGGGCGCGGATCCGCGCGGCAGCCAGACCTGGAGCCGGCCCGGCGACTTCCTGGCGCAGCTCTCGATCGGGGCGCCTCCCGACATCTACAACCCGCTCGGCCAGGCCTGGGGCCTGTCGGCCTACTCGCCGACCGCGCTGCGCGCGCAGGGCTATCAGCCCTTCATCGACCTGCTGCGCGCCAGCCTCAAGCCGGCGGGCGGCGTGCGCATCGATCACATCCTCGGCCTCGCACGCCTGTGGCTGGTGCCGGGCAACGTGCCCGCCGAGGGCGTTTACCTGCGCTATCCGCTGGCCGATATGCTGCGGCTGGTGGCGCTCGAGGCATGGCGGCATGAAGCCGTGGCCATCGGCGAGGACCTGGGCACCGTGCCCGAGGGTATGGGCGAAGCGTTGGAGGCGGCCGGCGTGGCCGGCATGAGCGTGCTCTGGTTCGAACGGGGCGCCGCCCAGGACGGCCCGGCGCCCTTCCTGCCCGCGCGCGAATGGTCCGACCGCAAGCTCGCGCTGACCACGACGCACGATCTTCCCACCGTGCGCGGCTGGTGGCGCGAACGCGACATCGACTGGCGCGTGCAGCTGAACCTGCTCGGCCCCGACGAAACCGAGGCGAGTATGCGCGAAGCCCGCGCGGCGGATCGCGAAGCGCTGTGGCAGACGCTGGCGCCGGCCTCGCGCCGGCCCGCGCCCGTCGCCGCCCCGCTGGCGCGCGTGCTCGACCACGTGGCCGCCACGCCCGCCCCGCTGATGATCGCGACGCTGGAAGACCTCTGCGCCGCGACCGAACAGCCCAATCTGCCGGGCACCGTCAGCGGCCACCCCAATTGGCGGCGCCGCCTGCCCGCGCGGCTCGCCGCGCCCTTCGACCAAGCGGCCGTGCAACGCCGCGCGGCCCTGCTGCGCGCTGCACGACCCGGACCCACCTCTACCGAAAGCGAGCCACAATGAGTTCCCCGCGCGCCACCGCCCGCCTGCAGCTGCATGCAGGCTTCACCCTCGATCAGGCTCGCGACCAGGTTCCGTATTACGCGGCACTGGGTGTGAGCCACCTGTACCTCTCTCCGATCACGCAGGCGCGCGAGGGATCGACGCACGGCTACGACGTCGTCGATCACACCGTCGTGAGTCCACATCTGGGCGGCATCTCGGCCCTGCGGCGACTCGCCGAAACGGCCCGCACGCACGGGCTCGGCCTCATCATCGACATCGTGCCCAACCACATGGCGGCGCATCCCAGCAATGCCTGGTGGTGGGATGTGCTGGCCAATGGCGCCGCGAGCGTTCACGCACGCTGGTTCGATATCGATTGGCATGCGCAGGACCCCGCGCTGCGCGGCAAGGTCCTGCTGCCCATCCTGGGCCAGCCCTACGGGCAGGCGCTCGAGAGCGGCGACCTGCGGCTGGTCTTCGACACCAGCGCCGCGCGGTACGCCGTCGCCGCGGGCGGCACGCATCTGCCGGTGGCAGAGGGCTCCTTCGCGGCGGACGCCCTGCCCGACGTCACGCTGGCCGCCCATGCGCCCGACGATGCGGCCGGCCGCGCCCGTCTGCACGAATTGCTCGAAGCCCAGCATTACCGCCTGGCGTGGTGGCGTTGCGCGCCCGACCAGATCAACTGGCGCCGCTTCTTCGAGATCAGTGAACTCGTGGGCGTGCGCGTCGAGGAGGAAGAGGTCTTCGATGCCGTGCATGCGCTCGTGCTGCGCCTGTACGGCGCCGGCCTCATCGATGGCGTGCGCGTCGACCACATCGACGGCCTGGCCCAGCCGGGCGCGTATGCGCGCCGCCTGCGTACCGCGCTGCGCGATGCCGGCGCCCATCGGCAGGCCCAGGGTCTGAGCGTCGAGCCCTATATCGTCGTCGAAAAGATTCTTGCCGCCGGCGAGCCGCTGCCCGCGAGCTGGCAGGTGCAGGGCACGACCGGATACGACTTCATGGATCAGGTGTCGGCCGTCCTCCACCTGCCCGACGCGCAGGCACCGTTCGAGGCGCTGTGGCAGGAGCTCGCCCACGACGACCGCCCCGTAGAGGAACAGTGGCTGGCCGCGCGCGACCGCATGCTGCGCCGGCATTTCGTCGCCGAACGGCGCACCCTCACCCGCCTGCTGGCCGAGATCGCCCGCAGCGATCGCGCCACGCGCGACTGGACCGAGGCCGCGATCGGCCGCGCGCAGTATCTGCTGTTGCGCCACTTTCCGCGCTACCGCAGCTATGCCGGCGAGCACGGCCGCAGCCCGTCGGATCAGCAAGCCTGCGATGTGGCCCTGCAGGCGGCGCTGGCCGAGTCGGCGGGCGACCCCGCGCAACAGGACTTGCTCAGGCAGATCGACCAGTGGCTCTCGGGCGGCGCCCCCGCCAGCAAGGCCACCAACGGGCAGCGCGCGCAGGCCGAGACGCAGGCGCGCCTGCGCGCCCAGGCCGTGCAACGCTTCGAACAACTGACCCCGCCGCTGGCCGCGAAGTCGCTCGAAGACACGCTTTTCTACCGCTACGCGCCGCTGCTCTCGCGCAATGAAGTGGGCTCGGAGCCGACCCACTTCGCGCTGTCCGTGGCCGACTTCCATGAGGCGTGTACCACGCGCGTGAGCCATCATCCGCAGGCGATGCTCGCCACCGCCACGCATGATCACAAGCGCGGCGAAGACGTGCGCGCACGTCTCGCCGTACTCACCGAAGACCCTGAGCACTGGGTGCGATGGGCGCACGACTGGGTCGCCGATGCCGGCGCCGCGACGCGCGTCCATCCCGCCGACCGCTACCAGCTCGCGCAGACGCTCGTGGGCGCATGGCCCGACGGCCTGAGCCCCGACGACGCCGAAGGCGTGCAGGCCTGGCGCGAGCGGCTGGAGCAATGGTGGATGAAGTCGCTGCGTGAAGCGAAGGAGCGCACGAGCTGGACCGATCCGGACGCCGACTACGAGGCCGCGTGCACCGCGTTGCTCGAGGCGCTGGCACCGGGCGCCCCGCTCGCCCCGCTGATGCAACGCGCCGCGGCGCTGTCCGCCCGACTCACGCCCGCCGGCCGCATCAATAGCCTGGCGCAGACCTTGCTGCGCCTGACCACGCCGGGCGTGCCCGATCTATACCAGGGCACCGACCTCTGGGACTACAGCCTGGTCGACCCCGACAACCGGCGCCCGGTCGATTTCGACGCACGCGCGGCGCTGCTGGCGCGTCCGGCGCAAGCCGGCACCGCACCGGCCGCGGGCGACTGGGAAGACGGCAGCGTGAAGCAGCGCGTGATTCGCGCGGCGCTCGCGAGCCGGCAGGACTGGCCCGCCCTGTACGCGCAGGGCGACTACACGCCCCTGACGGCGACCGGCCCCGGCGCGGACCACGTCATCGCGTTCCTGCGCGCGCACGGCGGCCGCTGGATGCTGGTGGTGGTGCCGCGGGGCTGCGCCACGCGCCTGGCCGCGCCCGACGACGCCGCAACGAAGCAGTGGCTGGCCGATACGCGTATCGGTCTGCCCGCGGACCTGGCCGGCTTGAGCTGGACCGATGCGCTGTCGGGAGACGCCGCAGCGGCGCGGATCGCGGCGCACGATGGCCAGGATCAGCTGACGCTGGCCGATCTGTGGGGCCGGCTGCCCGTGGCCCTGCTGCACGGCGCCTGAGCGCGGACACGCGCCCGGCTCCCTGCGGGTTCAGGCCACGTCGGAGGCGGGCGGTTCGGGCGCCACGGCCCCGGCCGCCCCGTCCGGGCCCGTGAGCTGGCGCATCTGCTGCTGACGCAGCACGCGACTCACGCGCTGCGTCAGCTCTTCCATGTGGAACGGCTTCACGATGAGCTCCATGCCCTCATCGAGAAAGCCCTTGCCGCGCGCCGCATTCTCGGCGTAGCCGGTCATGAGGATGATCTTCACGTGCGGATGGGTGATGCGCGCCGCGTCGGCCAGCTGACGCCCGTTCAGGCCCGGCAGTCCGACGTCGGTCAGCAGCACGTCGACGCGCGGCGCGTTGCACACCATGTTGCGGCCCGCTTCGCCATCCGCCGCCGTGATCACGCGCACCTGCAGCTGCTCCAGGCTGGCGCGCACCATCTCGCGCACGCCGGCATCGTCTTCCACCAGCGCCACCACGGCATGCGGATCGCCGACCGGGCCCACGCTCGCGTCGAAGACATCGGGCGGCACTTCCGTCACGACACCGTCGTAACGCGGCAGGAAGATGGTGACCGTCGTGCCGCGGCCCGGCGCGCTCTGGATGGTGGCCACGCCGCCGGCCTGCTGCGCGAAGCCATAGATCATCGACAGGCCGAGGCCCGTGCCCTCGCCCAGCGGCTTGGTGGTGAAGAACGGATCGAAGGCCTGCGCGACCACGTCGGGCGGCATGCCGACGCCGGTATCGATGACCGACAGCGCGACATACTCGCCCGGCACCAGTTCGGGAAACTGCCGCGTCACGACCGGCTCGAGACGGCGATTCTCGGCGCGAATGCGCAGCGTGCCGCCATCGGGCATCGCGTCACGGCCGTTGATCACCAGATTGAGCAGCGCGTTTTCGAGTTGGTTGCCATCGCAACGAACGCCCGCCAGATCGTCGGCGAAGTCCAGCACCAGCGCGACGTGCTCGCCGATGTAGCGGCGGAACAAATCCTCCATCGAGGTCAACACCCGGGCCGGCGACAGCGGTTTGGGATCGATGGGCTGGCGGCGCGAGAATGTCAGCAGCCGCTGCGTGAGCCGTGCGGCGCGCTCGGTCGACTCCATGGCCGTGTTGATAAAGCGTTCGACCTCATCGACCTTGCCCGACGCCAGCTTGCGGCGGATCAGGTAGAGCGCGCCGGAGATCCCCTGCAGCATGTTGTTGAAATCGTGGGCGATGCCGCCCGTGAGGCGGCCCACCGCCTCCATCTTCTGCGATTGGCGCAGGGCGTCGGCCGTCTGGGCCAGCGCCTCGGCCTGCGCCTTCATTTCGGTATCGTCGCGGCCCGCCAGGTACAGCATGCCCTGGGTCTGGGCCATGCTCCAGGTGATCCAGCTATAGCTGCCGTTGCGATTGAGCAGCCGGCTTTCGAGGTGGCGCGCGCCCAGCTGACCCGGTTGCGGCGGACTGAACGCGGCCAGCGTGTCGGCGAGGTCTTCGGCGTGCACCAGCTCGGCCAGCGGCATCGACAGAAACTGATCCGGGCTCCAGCCCAGAATCGATCGGACGGCCGGATTCACGCTGATGAAGCGGCCCTCGGCGTTGACGACGGCCAGCAGCTCGGGCGACAGGCGCCAGATGCGGTCGCGTTCGGCGATCGCGAATTCCACGCGCTGCTCGAGCATCTTGGAATAGCCCGCGCGCTCGATGGCGTCGCAGACGCGTTCGGCCACCTCTTCGATGAACGCGATGTCGTTGCCCTTGATGCGTCCGCCGGCGCTGGGCCGCACATACAGCGCGCCGCCCATGCGGCCCCACCGGCGCATCGGCACCGCGAGCGCGCTCGGATGCGCGGTGCCCGTGGCGGTGGTGAGAAACGGCGCGAGATACGCGGTCTTGCCGCTGCGCACGGCTTCGCGGAATTCGCTGCTCAGCTGATTGGCCAACGCATCCGGCTCGAGCTCGTCTTCACCGTGGGCGAACCAGCAGGTCGAGAGCGTCACGCGGTCGTCGGCCTCGACATCGACCACGGCCGACACGCCCAGCCCCAGGTGGCGGCCCAGGGCCTCGCAGGCCGTCGTTTCGATCTCGTGCTGGCCTTGCTGATTGCGCAGCGTATCGCCCAGCGTCAGCAGAAAGCTCTTGCGGTGCTGCCCTTCCCAAAGCTCGGCCTCGGCCGCCTTGCGCGCGGAGACGTCGAGAAACAGCGCGGTGAGCTGATCGTGGCCTTCGCGCCGGGCGCGCGCCTCGTACCAGCCCTCGCGCGGGCCGGGCACGGCGATCTCGAACTGCGCCGGTTCGCCCGTCTCCACCACGTTGATGAAGGTCTGCATGATCTGGTCGGGCACGCGCGGAAACATCTCGCGCAGCGTGCGTCCCAGCGTGTCGCCCGCGCGCAGGCCGCTCTGGCGTTCGAGCGCCGGATTCACCTCGAGAAAGCGGAAGTCGGTGATCTGGCCATTGCGGTCGCGGATCGCCTCGCTCAGGAAGAAGCCTTCCTGCATGCGTTCGAAGATGCCGCGCCACCGCTCGCTGCTGCGGCGCAGCGCGCGATCGCTCATGTAGCGTTCGATCACCAGGGCCGCGGTGCGCGTCACCAGCGCGATCGCGTCGATGTCCTGCGCGGAGGGCGTGTGCGGCGTCAGGTAGTAATTCGAGAAGACGCCGAGCACGCGGCCATCGGTGGCGCGGATCGGCGTGGACCAGCAGGCGCGCAGGCCATGGGCCAGCGCCTCGTCGCGCCAGGCCGTCCAGTTGGGATGCTGAGCGATGTCATCGACATAGACCGGCGCACAGAAATACGCGGCCGCGCCCCACGACGCCACGGTCGGCCCGATCGGCGCCTGCTCGATGGTGTCGAGATAGGCCTGCGGCAGGCTCGGCCCCACGACATCGATCAGGTGCTCGCCGGTGTCGTCCAGAAACGAAATCGCCGTGCGCAACGGAACACTGGACTGCGCCTCGACCGCATGCAGCACATGCGCCAGCACATCCGCGAGCGGCACGCCCGCGGCAATGCGTTGCAGCATGACGCGCTCGTCTTCGAGACGCGCCAGGGTATCGGTCCATGGATTGCTGACCTGGTCGCCCTTGCTCAGCATGCTTGCCCTCCCGCGCCTGCAACCATTCTGCCCATCGGCCTCCCCAAAACGGTGCTTCGTATCCTATGCCGACTGTATTGCGGATGACGGCATGCGCCAAGTCCTGCCCGGCCCGCGGGCGCCAGCAAACGATGTGCCATGCGGGAATAGCGACCGGCGGTCGCTCTGAGGGAGCGGGACATAGGGCGGAGAAACAGTGACCGGACTCCGCATGGTAACCGAGTGGGGCAGCCGCCCCCGCGCGGGCGGGCACGGCGCACCCTCGCCGCCGCGTTGCGCGGTGGCGCGCCGGCGCCTCAATAGCGGGCGGGAGATGACGCCGTGGGGGGGCGCCTGCGCGGGTCAGGGACCACGCGTTCCGGGCAGAGCGTGCCCGCTGCGGCGCTCAGCGCGCGGTGGCGCCCAGCACCTCGCACAGCAGCCGGACATGGGCGTCGCGGCGCTCGATCCAGCCGGCCGTGCTGCCGGGCGGCTCGGTCAGCGTGAGCACGATGCCGTGGACCAGCGGCGAGAGCGCGAGCCAGGGTTGTTCGATCAGCACCGTATCGCCGCACAAGCCGCGCTCGCGCGCGCGCCGGAGCATGTCGGTGACGGCGCGCAGATGTTGCGCCACCGCTTCTTCACGCCAGCGCTGCACCAGTTCGGGCACACGCTGGCTTTCGGTCAGCAGCAGCCGCAGAACGCGAATCCGGTCGGGCTGCCCGATCCACTCATAGACCTGGGCCAGGAAGCGCTCGATCAGGGTGCGCAGATCCGGCGCGAAATCTACCAGCGCGGCCACATCCAGCGGCAGCGGCGCCAGGCCGCGTTCGAGCAGCGCTTCGAACACGCGCTCTTTGCTGCGGAAATGCGCGTACAGCCCTCCTTTGGACAGGCCCGCGCGGCGGGCGATGTCGTCCATGCGCGTCTCGGCATAGCCGCCTTCGGCGAACTGCACCAGCGCCGCATCCAGGATCTGGTGTATGCGCAGGGCGGGCGGGAGCCGGCGACGAACCGGCAAGTGGCCGGACGGGATCGAGGCGGGGGCGTGGCGAGTGTCCATGAGGGGCGGCGAGCGGCCGGCATTTACAGTGATGCCCCATTGAAATCCGACCGCCCGGTCGATTCATTGATCTGTATCAAACGCGCCGCAAGCAGTGTGCCGAAACCGCGTTCCCGACGCCGTTCGGGCCCGCGGGGCGCGCATTGGAAAGGCTCGCGACATGCCGATACACACTATTTGATCGTGCGCAAGGCACGAACTTTCTACTTTGCTATCCTGGACTTGCGGGTTACGAGCGGGGAGGCAGGCGCACGGGGCGCCCGCCGGCGACCCCGCCGCATACTAAGGAAGAGACCATCATGCTCAAGATCCAGGTTCCCATCGACGGTTCGGACTGCTCCCTGCGAGCGCTCGACAACGCCATCGCCATGGCGAAAGACAGTGCCAGCGCCGAGCTCTACCTGCTCAACGTGCAGGTGCCCATCGTGTCCGGCCACGCCAAGATGTTCCTGCGCAATAACGAGATCGACGAGTACTACGCCGCCGAGGCCAAGACCGCGCTCGAAGAAGCCGTCAAGCGCGCCGAGGCGAGCGGCGTGTCGTACAAATCGGAAATGCGCAGCGGCCAGCTCGGCGAAACCATCGCCACCGCCGCCAAAGAACACGGCTGCGACCGCATCGTGATGGGCACGCGCGGCCTGGGCGCCGTCGCCGGCCTGGTGCTCGGCTCCGTGGCGCGCAAGGTGATCCACGTGGCCGAAGTGCCGGTCACCCTCATCAAGTAAACAGCAGCGCGCATCGCGACGATGCGCACAGCCCCGGCACGCGCGGGATCGGCGCGGCCGGGGCTATTTTTTTTCCGCTGGGCCGCCCCGAGGAAAAAAGCGCCCCCTCGGGGGGCAGCAAGCCGAAGGCGCAGCGTGGGGGCATTTTCCTCGCTGGGCCGCCCCAAGGAAAAAAGCGCCCCCTCCGGGGGCAGCAAGCCGAAGGCGCAGCGTGGTGGCCCAACCCTTTTTGTTTACCCTTTTTTCCCTGACATCACGAGCCAACGCCCGTGCAGCGCCTGGTCGCGCGCGGCCTGGGTCCAGTAATCGCGCTCGTACGCGTCGGCCGCGCGCCGGCGGCGTCCGGACAGGTACATCTTGGCCGGCAGCGCCAGCAGCCGTTCGCGCATGCGGCGCGGCTTGGGTTCGTTCACCTCGTGCAGCTGGATATCCTGCAGGCCGGCGCTGTCCAGGAACAGGTGCAGCTGCGGGAACGAAAACGGAAAGTACGGGATATAGTCGCCGCGCTTCAGCCCGACGCACGGGCGGAATCCCGAGTGATAGCCGCGCAGGAAATACTGCAGCCGGCTGGCCAGATTCCAGGTGTTCGGCGTCGTGATGATGATCCTGCCGCCGGGCCGTACCGCTTGCACGAAACCATCGAGCAACAGCCCCGGATTGCGCACCAGATGCAAGGCTTCGCCGCAGACCACGGCGTCGTACTGCTGGCAGTCCGACGGCAGCGGCGTGTCGAGGTCGTGCTCGCGGGCGCTGGCGTAGCCGTCATCGGCTTCCGGAAACTCCCACAGCCCCAGGCCGTCGAGGTGCAGCGAGCGCCCCTGCTGCTTGAGCGCCTGGCCGAGCCAGCCTTGGCCGCACGGTGCATCGAGCACCCGTTGCGCGCCCATCTCGCCGAGGATGGACAACACCGTCGCATGGTACGGCTTGATCTTGTGGCGGCCACCGGCGTCGTGATGGGTCGAGGCAAACGAGGATGAAGACGAAGACGACATCGGGTCTGACAGGCTCTCGGGTGGCGGAGGGTTGAGCGGGCCCGGATAGCCGGCCCCACTGCGCATCCCGTGCGGATCGCGCGGGCCACATGGTGCCCCAGACCTGTTACGCACGCTACCCCCCGCCCCCGCCGCGCTTACCATTCGAGCGTAATCCCTAAGTCTCGCATCAAAACGATCGGACGCTTCCCGGGCGCCAGGTACGACAGGCCCGGGCTTCGACGGCAGCCGCCACCGCTGGCGCACAGTCCGCCAGCCCTGGGGGATGGGCAAGCGTGCGGCCCCCGTGATCTACTGCGCAGAGCGCCGCGCGCGGCCGTACCGTGCGCACCAGCCGTGGCCGCGGCCCGCACCGCCGCGGTGGCGCAGGCTGCCGCCGCCCACTGGCCGTCCTATAGGAGTACGCATGTCCCTTCGCCCTGCCCCCGCCGACGCGCCGTCCAATCCGGCTCGCGCCCGCCTGCTGCGCGCCGGCCTCGCCGCCTGCGCCGTCGCCGCGGGTACGCGTGTGCTGCCGGCGCACGGGCAGTCCGCCTCCGCGCTCGCGCGGCGCAGGATCCCGTCGAGCGGCGCGTTGCTTCCCGTCATCGGCTGCGGCACCTACATCGGCTTCGATGCCGCCGAGGGCAAGGCCGCGGGTGGCGAGCTCGACGGCGTGGTCCGGGCGCTGGTCGACGGCGGCGGATCGGTGCTCGACAGCTCGCCGATGTACGGGCGCGCCGAAGCCGTCACCGGCGAGATCGTGCAGCGCCTGGGCCTGCGTGACCGCACCTTTCTCGCCACCAAGGTCTGGACCAGTGGCCGGGCCGCGGGCATCGCCCAGATGGAAGACTCGTTCCGGCTGCTGCGCACCGATCACATCGATCTCATGCAGATCCACAACCTGCTGGACTGGCGCACCCATCTGCCGCAACTGCGGCAGTGGCAGGCCGACGGCCGCATCCGCTATCTCGGCATCACGCACTACACCTCGAGCGCCTACGATCAGGTGGAGGCGGTGCTGCGCCAGGAAAAGCTCGACTTTCTGCAGATCAATTACGCCGCCGACGACCGCGAGGCGGCACGACGCATCCTGCCGCTCGCCGCGGAGCGCGGCGTGGCGGTGATCATCAACCGCCCGTTCGGGGGCGGTGGCCTGCTGCGCCGCCTGGCGGACCGGCCGCTGCCCGGCTGGGCCGGCGAGATCGGCGCGGGCTCCTGGGCGCAGGTGCTGCTGAAATTCGTGTTGTCGCAGCCCGCCGTGACCTGTGCCATTCCGGGCACCGCGCGTGTGCGCCACATGCGCGACAACCTGGCGGCGGGCACCGGCACGATTCCGGAGCCCGGCTGGTGGAAAGACAAGTTGGAAGCGCTACGTTAGCCATCCCTCGGTATAGCTATTCCACTTGCGCGGAATTTGCAATAATGAGCCGCTTTTCGCGGAACTTTCCGACCCAGGCCCGGCTCTGACTCGCGCTCTTGCGCCCGACACTGTCCCGTCCCGCGTCAGATCTCTAACACCTCTACTAGCCGAGTTCCTACCATGATTAAATCCGACGACACTGGCAAGCTGATCCTGCGTCTCGCCCTGGGCATCCTGATCCTGCTGCATGGCCTGTTCAAACTGAGCAGCGGCGTGGGCGGCATCGCCGGCATGCTCTCGCAGCACGGCCTGCCTGCCTTCCTGGCCTACGGCGCCTATGTGGGCGAAATCGTTGGCCCCCTGCTCATCATCCTGGGCATCTACACGCGCCTCGGCGCGCTCATCATCGCCGTCAACATGGTGGTTGCGATCCTGCTGGCCCACAGCCATCAGATCGCGGCGCTCAACGCCCAGACCGGCGGCTGGCAGATCGAGCTGCAGGGCATGTTCCTGTTCACGGCGCTGGCGCTGATGTTCATGGGCGCGGGCCGCTTCAGCCTCGCCGGCTCCGGCGGCCGCTGGAACTGATCCTGGCTTGGACAACCGGCCGGTGCGCGAGCGCCGGCCGGTTTTTTTATGCGCGCCGTCGACGCGCAGGAGAGCCGCACCGGCGTCGCGCGTCGGCCGCCGCTGCAACAATTGTCAATGCCGGTCACCGATTAAAGGTGTTTCTCATCCATTACATCGATGCACGCGGCCCGCGCACGGTGGCCTAATGGAAGCATCCAGACTCGGCGCCGCCTGCCGGCGCGCCACCCGGACCCGCACCATGAAGATCCCTCGTCTTTCCCCGCTCGCGCTGCCCCGCCACGCCGGCCGGCTGGCCTTGCCGCTCGTCCTGCCCCTGCTGGCGGCCTGCGCGCAGGCCCAGGTTGCCGATCCCGCCTATGCGCCCGGCTACGATCCCGCTTACGACGCCGCCTACCCCGCGGCTCAGGGCACCGATCCGGCCACCGCCAACATGGCGCCGGTGTCCATCTCTCAGGAAGCCCCGCCGCCGCTGCCGGCCTATCAGCAGCCTCCGGTGCCCGGAGATGGCTATATCTGGGTGCCCGGTTACTGGGCCCGCAACGCCATCGGCTTTTACTGGGTGCCCGGCGCCTGGGTCATCGCGCCGTATGCCGGCGCGCTCTGGACCCCGGGATACTGGGCCTACGACACCAGCTACTACCGCTGGAACCCCGGCTACTGGGGTCCTCACGTGGGCTTCTATGGCGGCATCAACTACGGCTATGGCTACCTCGGCTTCGGCTACGTGGGCGGCTACTGGAACGCGGACCGCTTCTACTACAACCGCGCCGTCACCATGGTCAACGTCACCCGCGTGAAGTACGTCTACGATCGCCGTATCGACGTGCACGACTACGACCGCGGCCGCATCAGCTATCACGGCGGCCCGCGCGGCATCCAGCGCGCGCCGAGCCCGCAGGAGCTTGCCGCGCGCAACGAGCGCCACCGCCCGCCCACGCAGGCGCAGTTCGATCACGCGCGCTGGGCCGGCAACGAACGCGGCCAGCGCTACGGTCATGGCAACGGGCCGGCGCGCATGGCCGACGACCGGCCGATCGGCGGCCCCCGCGACGGACGGCGTTGGGACGACGGGCAACCTGGCCGCGGCAATGTCGCGCAAGGCGGCCGCCCGGGACAGGAATGGAGCACGCGTCCGAACCCGCAGCGCCCGGATCGCGACAACCTCACCCCCAATCCGAATCGTCCCGACAACGGCCAGCTACGGCCCAACCCCAATCGCCCCGACGGCGGACAACTCACGCCGCGGCCGCAGCCGCCGCTGCCCAACGGGCACCCCGGCTTCTCGCGGCCCGCGCCGACGCCCTCGCCCACGCGACCGGAAACGTGGCGTGGGCCCGACAACCGCCCGGGCCAGGGCCGACCCGACACGGCGCGACCCGACTCGGGGCGACCCGACACAGGGCGACCCGACTCGGGGCGGCCTGACGCGGCGCGGCCTGGCGCGACCCGGCCTGACGCGGCCCGGCCGTCGCGCCCCCGGCCGGACGGTGGCCAGCCCGGCGCCGGCGGAGGTTCCGGACGGCCCCAGGCCGAGCGGCCGCCGCAACGCGAAAGCCGTCCGCCCCCCCAGCGCGAGGCGCGGCCCCAAAATCCCAACGCCGGACAGCCGCAGCAACAGCGCGGTCCGGAGCGCGCAGCGCCTCGCGGCAATGATCGCGGCGACGGCGGCGGTCGCGGGGGCGGAGGCGGCGATCGGGGCGGTGGCGGCGGTGGCGGTGGCGGCGGCCCCCGCTCCGATCGCGGCTAAGCCTAACGAAAAAAGGCATCGGAAGATCCGATGCCTTTTCTCTTTTGGTTGCATGCGCAACCAACTGCACAACCCCGGCCGTCGCGGGCGCAGGGTCGTCAGCGCGGGCCGCGCAAGCCGTCGCGATTACTTGCCGTCGAGCTCACGCTTTGCCGCGGCGAGATCGTCGTTGTAGTTGCGGCGCGCTTCGGCTTCGCAACCCTTGCGCTCGGCAGCGCCCATCGCGCGGCACTGCTTGCGCGACTCATCGTAGCCATTCACGGCTTCCTTGCGCTTGGTTTCGTAACGCTGCTTGGGCGTCACGTCCTCGCGGTGCCATTGCGGCGGATCGCCCGGCAAGGCCACCGGCGCCGGCGCGGGGGCGCCCATCGGTGCGGCCGCGCCAGCCGGAGGCGGCGGCGGAGTCTGATAGCCCGGGCGGGGCGGCGGGGTCTGGTAACCCGGCTGCGGCGCCGGCGGGGGCGTCTGGTAGCCGGGCTGCGGCGCAGGCGGCGGCGTCTGGTAGCCGGGTTGGGGCGCGGCCGGCGCATTCTGATAGCCCGGCTGCGGGGCCGGCGTCTGATAGCCAGGCTGCTGGGCCGGCGGCGTCTGATACGTCTGCGTAGGCGTGGCGGCGCCAGGGGCCGGCGGCTGCCAGCCCTGCGCGTGCGCGGCGCCAGCGCCGAACACCATGGCGGCGGTCAGGCTCGCGGCCAGCACCGGGCGGGACAAGATACGGGACAGCGGACGGACACGCGATTGTTCGAGTTGGTTCATGACATCCTCCTTGCCGTGATGACGCGGTTTAGACCCCCTCAGACTCCCTGATCGGCACGCACCGGTCAACGGGCCCACGTAAACGAATGTGTACGGGATCGGCGCGTAACTGGACCGGAGAAACATCTGTCTATAAATTAACGCAAGGCCTGCGAGGATTGCGACAGAAACCCCTGCCGCACGGGCCGCCAGGAGTCCTTCATGTCCGTCTTTTCTTTCGGCAAACTGCGCGGCCTGCGCGTCTTGCATGGTCTGGCGCTGAGCACCGCGCTGACCGCCCTATCGCTTTCCGGCGCGGCGCATGCCGAGCTGCCGGCGGGCGCCAAGGCCCCCACGTTCTCCACCGAAGCGGCCCTCGCCGGCAAGGTGTTCCGCTACGACCTCGGCGCGGCGTTGCGCGACGGCCCCGTGGTCCTCTACTTCTACCCCGCGGCGTTCACCCAGGGCTGCTCGCTCGAGGCGCGCGCGTTCGCCGAGGCCATCGATCAGTACAAGGCGCTCGGGGCCAGCGTGGTCGGCGTATCGGGCGACGACATCCAGACGCTGCAGAAATTCTCGGTCAGCGAGTGCGGTGGCAAGTTTCCCGTGGCCGCGGGCACCGCCGACATCATCAAGGCCTACGAAGTCACCTCCAGCCGCGACCCCGCGCGCTCCAAGCGCACCTCGTACGTCATCTCGCCCAAGGGCGAGATCGTGTACAGCCATACCGACAGCAACTTCGAGCACCACGTGACCAACACGCTCAAGGCCGTGCAGGACTGGAAGGCGAAGCAGCCGTCCTGAGCGCGCGTCCGGTCCCGGCCACGTGCCGGGACCTGTGCGGATCGTTGCAGGCGCAACGGACCCGCGCGACCCGTTCACAAAAAAGTGGCCCCGCTTGCGCGGGGCCACTTGCGTTGCGGACCACGACCCGGCCGCGGCGCGTCGCGTCGCTCAGGGCAGGATTTCCTGCACCCGCTCGGCCGGGCGGCACAGGCGCGCGCCGCGCTCGGTCACGACGAACGGGCGGTTGATCAGGATGGGGTTCTCGACCATCGCGTCGAGCAAGGCTTCGTCGTCGACACCGGGCTCGCCCAGGCCGAGCACGTCGTAGAGCGACTCTTTGCTGCGCACGGCCTCGCGCACGGACAGTCCCGACTGCTGAATCAGCCCGGCCAGCGTGGGGCGCGACGGCGGCGTCTTGAGATACTCGATGATGGTGGGTTCGATCCCCGCGTCCCGCAGGGCCTGCAACACGTTGCGCGAGGTACTGCAACGCGGGTTGTGATAGATGGTGGCGGACATGAGGGCTCCTCAGAGGTTGCGCGGTGCTGCCGAAGCGCGCCCGCGCGGCTTGCTGAAACAAGCGCCCAGTCTACCCCGGCCGCGCGCCGGCCGGTGCCTTACCCCTTCAGTTGAACGGCCATACCGTCGGATGGGTGCCGGGCGGCACCGAGGGCCGCGTCCAGCGTGCCGGCGTGGCCGAGAATTGCGCGGCATGACGCACCGCGCGCAGCGAGCCGAAGCCCGAGGTCTCGGTGTCGAGCAGGCCTTCGATATCGGGCAAGGGACAGGCAAGCCCGTCCGCCACGCGGCCCAGGCTGCGCAGCCACGCGGCGGTGCGGGCGAGCGACACGCGCACATGCCAGCTGCCGCCTTCGGTGCTCTGACGCGCCAGCGCGGCCAGCGCACCGAACGCCATCAAATACCCGCTGGCGTGGTCGAGGATCTGCACCGGCAGCGGCTTGGGCTGCGCCTGTCCGGCTGCCTGCGCTTCGGCGTGATTGAAGCCCGTCGCGGTCTGCACCAGCGAATCGAATCCGCGCCGCGCCGACCACGGACCCTGGGAGCCGTAAGCCGACAAGGACACGTAGACCGCGCCGGGCCGGATGCGGGCCACTTCTTCGGGACCGAATCCGAGCGCGGCCATGCCACCGGGCCGATAGCCCTGCACGAAGACGTGCGCGCTGCGCAGCAGATTGCCCAAGGCGATCCGGCCATCGGCGGTCTCGAGGTCGGCATGCACCGAAAGCTTGCCGCGGCTGGTGTCGATGATGTTGTCGATGTTCGGAAGATGCGGCGAGTTCACCAGCATCACGTCCGCGCCGTAGGCGGCCAGTGCGCGGCCGCAGACCGGGCCCGCGATGATGCGGGTGAGGTCGAGCACGCGGATACCCTGCAGCGGGCGGGCCTCGTGGCCGTACTTGGGCAACGGTCGCGGGTCGGCGTCACCGATGCGCTCGATGGCGACCAGCGGTTCGGACGCGAGCGCCAGCGACTGCGGATGGGCGTCCCACTCGTCGAAGCTGCGCATGGCCGCGACCGCGAGCCCCGCGTCGGCGGCCACTTGCTCGAAATCGAACGCGCGCCAACGGGTGAGCGCCTGCTCTACGGTGGCTCGCGTGGAGCCATCGCCCGGCGCGCAGCCCAGCAAGGCCAGTGCGCCGTCGCGATGATGCGCGAAATTGGCATGAATTCGGACCCATCCGCCATCGCCACAGGGATAGACGCCCGTGATCGGATCCCAGATATTGGGCGCGATGCCATTGATCAGGAAGTGGCTGCGGCACTCCTGGGCGGCATGCAGCATGTCCAGGGAGACGGTCTGGCGCGGCTTGCCGCGCAGATGCCAGATCTCGGCGGCCGCCAGCGCAGCCGCGGCGATGCTGGCCTGCGCCGCGGTGCCCACCGCGAACGACGAGGGCAACACGGGCTCCGTGCCGCGAAGCACCACGTGCTCCAGCGACTCATCCGGAAGATCGGCGCCACGCCAGATGTTCTGCAGGGCGTGCAGTGCCGTCTTGCCCGTCGAGTTGGTTTTCGCTTGTCCCCGCGAAAAGGGGGAGCGCAAATCCATCAAATTTCCCATAGCCTTCGTTCCACGCGTCGTTCTCACTTTTCCAGCACCTGGATTACAGAACTCCGGGTCGCCAGGCGTCAAGAAACCCGCCGCGCCACGGTGTTTCACGGTTTGACGCGTTGGAGGTGCCTGCCAGGCCGCGCCATTGCTCGCTGGCGGGGCGGCGAGCCAGCACTGGCGCGGTCTTGCACCGGACCCGGCGCGCGGCCGGACCGACGTTGCGGAGATGCTACCGCTCGTGCTTTGGTCACAACTTCACTCACGTTTTACACGAAACCGCGCCGCGCGGAACCTGCGGCGCGGGCATCGTGCAGCGCACCATCGCGGCTGCCCGGGGCGTGCTCATCCACGTAGAATGCCGGATCGCCGCGCATGTCGGACGGCCCCCCGGGCCCTGCCGCATGACGCGTTGGCATGAACATCGTACCGATCAGACTCCATGACGCACACCCTGGCCTGGCTGCGCACCGACCTGCGCCTGCACGACAACCCCGCCCTCGCCGCCGCGGCCGAAGGGGGGACCGTCACGGCGCTCTTCATGCCGGCGCCCGCGCAGTGGCGCTCGCACGGCGACGCCGCGGTCAAGGTCGACTTCTGGCTGCGCAACCTGCACGCTTTGCAGGCCAGTCTGGCCGAACGCAACATCGCGCTCGCGCTGCTGCCCGTCGCGGATTGGGGCGAGGCACCCGAGGCGCTGGCGCGCTGGTGCCGCGACCACGACATCGCGGCCGTCCATGCCAACGCCGAGTGGGGCATCAACGAGCAGCGCCGCGATGCGGCGACCGCCGAGGCCCTGGCCGACGCAGGCATCGACTTCACCCTGCATCACGGCGGCACGCTGCTGATACCCGGCAGCGTGCTCACCGGCAAGGGCGACACCTACAAAGTGTTCACGCCCTACGCGAAGTCCTGCCGCGCGCGCCTGCAGGGCGCCATGCCGCAGGCCGTGCGGGCACCGCGTGCTCAGCCCGAGGCGGGCCTGCGCAGTGATCCGCTGCCCGCGTCCTTCGACGGCTACGACACGCCCGACGAGGCCTTGCGCACGCAGTGGCCGGCGGGCGAGGACGCCGCGCACGAGCGCCTGCGCGCGTTTCTCGATGGCGAGATCGCCGAGTATCACGACGCGCGCGACTTCCCGGCGCAACGCGGTACCAGCATGCTCTCGCCCTATCTGGCGGCCGGGGTGCTGTCGCCCGCGCAATGCCTGCGCGCCGCGCTGTCGGCCAATCAGGGCGAGATCGACAGCGGCGGAATCGGACCGCGCACGTGGATCACCGAGCTGCTGTGGCGCGAGTTCTACCAGCACCTGCTCGCCGCATCGCCCGGCCTCTCGATGCATCAGCCGATGCGCCCCGAGACGGTGTATCTGCAGTGGCGCGACGCCCCCGACGATCTCGCCGCCTGGCAGAACGGGCGCACCGGCATCCCGATCGTCGATGCCGCGCAGCGCCAGTTGCTCGCGACGGGCTGGATGCACAATCGCCTGCGCATGGTCACGGCGATGTTTCTCACCAAGAATCTGTTGATCGACTGGCGCCAGGGCGAGGCCTGGTTCATGGCCCACCTGATCGACGGCGAGCTCGCCGCGAACAACGGCGGCTGGCAGTGGAGCGCGTCCACGGGCGCGGACGCCGCGCCCTACTTCCGCGTGTTCAACCCGGTGTCGCAGTCGCGCAAGTTCGATCCGCAGGGCGTGTTCTTGCGCCGCTGGCTGCCCGAGCTGGCCGACCTCGACAACGACAGCCTGCACGAGCCCAGCGCGGCCCAACGCCGCGCGACCGGCTACCCCGAGGCCATCGTCGATCTCAAGAGCAGCCGCCAGCGCGCCATCGAGGCGTTCGCCGCCCTGCCGCGCGCGCTGCCGACCTGAGCGGCCCGGCGTGCCGGGCCGTGCATCGCCCGCGCTCGGGCGCGCGCCGCCCCAGGCTCAGCTGCCCGGCGTTTCCGAGGCCGCCTTGTCCAGCCGGCGCAGAAACACGCCGATCTCTTTTTCCACCTGCTTGTCGCCGCGCTCGCTGGCGCAGCGCGCGCCCTGCTCCCAGGCCTCGCGCGCGCCCGCCGCATCGCCCTGCGCCAGCAAGGCGCGCCCGAGCCACTTCCAGGCCACCGAATACGTCGCATCGAAGCCCAGGGCCGCCCGCAAATGCGTGACGGCCTCGGCGTATTGCTCCTGCTCGGCATAGGTTTTGCCCAGCGTGAAACGCAACAACATGTTGTCCTGTCCCTGCGCCAACATGGCGCTCAGGCGCGCGATCATCTCCGCCATAGCCGCTTTTTCCTCCGTGCTGCCCGCGCGTACGCGCGTGACCGATCCCATGATGATAGGTGCGCAAGCGCGTCAGACAGGGAAAAACCATGTGTGTCGGAGCGTTTCCCGCCACGCAAATCGCGGAATTCTTGAGCGATAGTGCGGTCCAGAACCACAGTCGTCCCTGGAAACCGCTCGTGCTCCACCGCCATCCGCATCTGTTCAAGCGCGCCGCCGCGCTGCTCCTTCTTGCCGCCGCCGCGCTCGCGCAGAGCGCCGTGCTGGCAGCGGAATCCGTCGCGCCCGCCGACCTGGCCGCGCGCGTCGACCGCCTCACCTGGGGCAACACGCCGGCCGAGCTCGAACGTGCGCGCAAGATGGGCTGGCCCGCGTGGCGAGACGCCCAGCTGGCGCCGGCCGCCCGACCCGCCCTGCCGGCCTACGTGGCTGCGCAGATCGCGGCCATGCCGATCAGCAAGGTGGACGCACGCGAGGCGGTGCTGACGCAGCGTGCGCGCAATGCCGAGGTGCAGGAGATCCAGGATCCAGACGACAAGCTCGCGGCACGCCGCGAGAATCGCAACTATGGCCGCGAGCGCGCGGCGCAGACGCAGGCGCGGGCCGTCTGGCTCGCGCTGTATTCGCCCAATCAGTTGCAGGAGCAACTGACGTGGTTCTGGATGAACCATTTCAGCGTCTATGCGGGCAAGGCCAACGTCGGGACCGTGCTGGCCGATTACGAAGACCGCACGATCCGCGCCCATGCGCTGGGCAAGTTCAGCGACTTGTTGCGCGCCACCGCGATGTCGCCCGCCATGCTCATCTACCTGGACAACATCCGCAACACCGACGGCGCGATCAACGAGAACTACGCGCGCGAGTTGCTGGAGCTGCACACGCTGGGCGTGCATGGCGGCTACAGCCAGAAAGACGTGCAGGAGCTCGCGCGCGTGCTGACCGGCGTCGGGCTGAACCAGACCGACCAGCCCTTGAAGGTGCGCGCGGCCCTGCGTGATCGCGTGGTAGAAGACGGCCTGTTCGCGTTCAACCCGCAGCGTCACGACGCCGGCGACAAAGTGCTGCTGGGCAAGACGATCCACGGTGGCGGATGGCCCGAGGTCGAGACCGCGCTGGACCTGCTGGCCCGCCACCCCGCCACCGCGCGGCACGTCAGCACCAAGCTGGCCGTGTACTTCGTGTCGGATACGCCGCCCAAGGCACTCATCGACGCCATGGTGCAAACCTGGCAGCGCACCGATGGCGACATCGCCGAAGTGCTGCGCACCCTGATCGACTCCGACGCCTTCACCGCCTCGCTCAAGACAGGCAAGTTCAAGGACCCCACGCACTACATGATCTCGGCCGTGCGGCTGGCCTATGCCGATCGCGAGCCGATCCGCCATCCCGAGGCCGTGGTGGCCTGGCTCGACCGCATGGGCCAACCGCTCTATCAACGCCTGACACCCGATGGCTGGCCCATGATGCAGACCGACTGGTCCGGCTCGGGGCAGATGACCACGCGCTTCGAGGCCGCGCGCGCGGTGGCCGCCGTGCCGGCCACGTTCTATCAACGCAAGGGCGAACCCAAGCCCGAGCTCGCACCGCTGCCGCGTCTGGCCCAGGCCTATGGCCAGGACGGCCCCTTCGCCCAGTGGTCGCCCGCCTCGCGCGAGGCCATCACCGACACCCGCAACCTGCGCGACGCCAACACTTACGTGCTGGCGGCGCCGGAGTTCATGCGCCGCTAGCGCGCACGCCGCTGCCGCGCGCCGCTACCGCGCAGGCCCGCCTGACCGCCGACCGGGAGATTCCATGCATCGCCGCGACCTTCTCAAATGGGCACTCGCCCTGCCCCTCACGTGGCACGCCACGCGGCTGCTGGCCGCCCCCGCCACCGATCAGCGCCTGCTGGTGGTGTTCATGCGCGGCGCCTACGATGCGGCCAACCTGCTGGTGCCCGTAAACAGCGACTTGTATTACGAGTCGCGGCCCACCATCGCCATCCCGCGTCCGGGCGAGCGCAACGGCGCGATCGCGTTGGCCGACGGCTGGGGCCTGCACCCGGCGCTCGAGCAGAGCCTGCTTCCGCTCTATCGCGACAAGTCGCTGGCATTCGTGCCGTTCGCGGGCACCGACGACACCAGCCGCAGCCATTTCGAAACACAGAATCGCATCGAGCTGGGACGCGGTGCCGACGCGGGCGGCGCGGCCAACTCGGGCTTTCTCAATCGCCTGGTCACCGAGCTCGGGGGGCCGGTGCCCGCGGCGGCGTTCACCGAAGACGTGCCGCAGATCTTTCGCGGCAATGCGCGCGTGCCCAACATCGATCTCGGTGGCGCCAACCGCAAATCCCGCCTGGACGACGACCGCAATCGCGCGATCGCGCAGATGTACCAGGGCACCGATCTCGACGCCGCGGTGCGCGAAGGCATGCAGGTGATGGGCGACACGCGCCAGGCCCTGGCCAAGGAGCTCGCCGAGGCCAACGGCAAGTCGGTCTCCACCGAAAAGCTCGAACAGGAGGCGCGCCGCATCGGCCGCTTCATGGCCGAGCGCTACAACGTGGGCTTCGTCGATGTGGGCGGTTGGGACACCCACGTCGGCCAGGGCGGCGCGCAGGGCGTCCTCGCCACCAAGCTCGGCCAACTGGGCCGCGCGCTCGTCGCGTATGCCGACGCCATGGGGCCGGCCTGGAAGCAGACGACCGTGGTCGTCATCAGCGAATTCGGGCGGACCTTCCGCGAAAACGGCAACAAGGGCACCGACCACGGCCACGGCAGCGTCTATTGGGTGCTGGGCGGCAACGTGCGCGGCGGCCGCCTTGCCGGCCGCCAGATCGAGGTGGCGCAAAAGACCTTGCACCAGGATCGCGACTATCCGGTGCTCAACGACTACCGGGCGTTGTTCGGCGGGCTCTTCGGGCGGCTCTACGGGCTCGCGCCGGACCGGCTCGCGCGCATCTTCCCGGGCGTACAGCCGCAGGATCTGCAATTGGTGTGACGTCGCCCGCTCCCGCGCGGCGCGGCCCGGCGCTACACTGGCGGCCGAACCCGTCCGAACCCAGGCGGGGCATGCCCCACCGGGTGCCCCGCTTTTACGCTGGAGGCATCATGGCCACACTTTATGAATTCACCGCACGCGATCTCGCCGGACAGGATGTCGGGCTCGACCGCTGGCGCGGTCAGGTCGTGCTGGTGGTCAATGTGGCCTCGCAGTGCGGCTTCACGCCGCAATACACCGGCCTCGAAGACCTGTATCGCGCCTACCAGGATCGCGGTTTCGCGGTGCTGGGATTCCCGTGCAATCAATTCGGCCACCAAGAACCCGGCGACGAGGGCGCCATCCGCCAGTTCTGCGAAACGCAATACGGCATCAGCTTTCCGCTGTTCGCCAAGATCGACGTGAACGGCGCCGATGCCCACCCGCTCTACCGCTGGCTCAAAGAACAGAAGCCCGGCCTGCTCGGCACCGAAGGCATCAAGTGGAACTTCACCAAGTTCCTGATCGGCCGCGACGGCCAGGTCCTCAAGCGCTACGCTCCGACCGACACCCCCGCCTCGCTCAAATCGGATATCGAAGCCGCGCTGGCCACGCCGCTGCCCGAGTGACACGCCGGTAAGAGGCGCGCCGGCAGCACGACACCGAACCGACGGTAAGAGGCGCGCCTCCAGCCCGACACCGACCCCACGGCGCGACGTACGCTACCGCAGCGGCGGCAGCCGCCGCGCGATGGGCGAGGTCTTCACGATGGCGGTGTTGGTCTCGGCAAACTCGGTCACGCGCTCAAGAATGGCGTCGAGCTCGCTGATCGACCGGAGCACGAGGCGCGCGACGAAGCAGTCGTCGCCCGTGACCTTGTCGCACTCGATGAAAGACTCGATCTCCGTAATCAGACGCTCCACGCGTTGCAACTGCCCCGGCAACGGGCGGATGCGCACGATGGCGGTCAGGCCATAGCCGAGCGCCGCCGGGTCGATGTCGACCGTGTAGCGGCGGATCACGCCGCTCTCCTCGAGGCGGCGCAACCGGTCCGCCACGCTGGGGGCGGACATGCCCACCTGACGCGCAAGGTCGGCGACCGAGGTGCGCGCGTGGTCCGTCAGGGCCTGCACCAGACGGCGATCGATGCCGTCGAGAATGTGATTTTCGTTTTCAAGGTCGGAAGGCATTAAATAACTCCAAAACCAAGGCTAATATTCGGTATTCAACGAGGATTATGCCTGCTCCTGCGCTTCTCCGCCTGGGATAATTTTTCCATCAAATCCCACTCCGGAGCCGCGCCATGCGCACCGTCTCTTCTCCCTCCCTGTCCTCCGGCGGCCCCGCCCCGGCCCCTCGCTCGCCCGCGTCCACGGGCCAGAGCGGTCTGTGGCAAATGGCGGGGGCCATGACCCTCTCGGGCACCATCGGCCTCTTCGTCATCGAGTCCGGCCAAAGTCCATGGAACGTCGTCTGGCTGCGCTGCGTGTTCGGCGCGCTCGGCCTGGCGCTCTACTGCTGGCGCGCCGGTCTGCTGCGCGACACCGGCTTCACGCGGCGCACGCTGCTGCTGGCGCTGGCCGCCGGCGCCGCGCTGGTGCTCAATTGGGTGCTGCTCTTCTCCGCCTACCGCCACGCGTCGATCTCCCTGGCCACGGCGGTCTACAACGTCCAGCCCTTTCTGCTGATCGGCCTGGGCGCGCTGGTGCTGGGCGAGCGGCCCGGCTGGAAGCGCGTCGGCTGGAGCGTGCTGGCCTTTGCCGGTGTGCTGCTGGTGCTGCCCTGGCACGGCACGCCGGCCGAACGGCACGAGCTGCTGCTGGGCACGCTGTACGGCCTGGGCGCGGCGCTGCTCTATGCGTTCACGGCCTTGATGGTCAAGCGGCTGCGCGCCATCCGCCCGCAACTGCTGGCGCTGGTGCAGGTCACGCTGGGCGCCGTGGCGCTCGCGCCGTTCGTGGATGTGAGCGCCCTGCCCGTCACGGCCGGCCCCTGGGCTTACCTCGTGACGCTCGGCCTCGTGCACACCACGCTGATGTACATCCTGATGTACGGCGCGATCCAGAAGCTGCCGACCACCTCGGTGGCGGCGCTGTCGTTCATCTATCCGGCCGTGGCGATCCTGGTGGATTTCGTGGCGTTCGGCCAGCGCCTCGATCCGCAGCAGTGGCTGGGCGTGGCCGCCATCTTCGCCGCGGTCGCCGGTGTCACGCTGGCCTCCCGCCCGGCGCCCACGGTGGCGGCCGCACCTCGCCGCAACGCGACGGCGCGGCTATGATGACCGGCATGAGCCAAGCCGACCTGCTGTTTCGCCGCGCCACCCGCGCCGACCTGCCCGCCATCATCGCCATGCTGGCCGACGACACCCTGGGCCAGACCCGCGAAGATCCGGCCATGCCGCCGAACGCGGCCTACGAGCGCGCCTTCGGCGCCATCGATGCCGATCCCAACCAGCTCCTGGCCGTCGCCGAGCGCGGCGGTCAGGTGATCGGCTGCCTGCAGCTGAGCTTCATTCCGGGCCTGTCGCGGCTGGGCCTGTGGCGCGGCCTCATCGAAAGCGTGCGCGTGGCCGCCAGCGAACGCGGCGCCGGCACGGGCCGCGCCCTGTTCGAATGGGCCATCGCGCAGTGCCGCGAACGCGGTTGCGGGCTGGTGCAGCTGACCACCGACAAGCGCCGCGCCGATGCCCAGCGCTTCTACGCCTCGCTCGGCTTCGTCGCCACCCATGAAGGCATGAAGCTGGAACTGTAGAATCCGCCTATCGGCCGCGCCGCTTGCGCGCGGCCCCTTCATTCCGGCGCCTCACGCGGCGTGCAGCAACAGGAGTCCGTGCCATGCATGGCGAATACAAGGTCCCCGGCGGCAAGCTGGTGGTGGTGGATCTGGCGGTGGCCGACGGCCGCCTCGCCGAGGTCCGGCTCTCCGGCGATTTCTTTCTCGAACCGCCCGAGGCGATCGACGCGATCAACCACGCGCTGACCGGCCTGCCGGCCCAGGCCAGCGAAGCCGACATCGCCGCGGCGGTCACGCGCGCCCTGCCCGCCGACGCCGAGCTGTTCGGCTTTTCGGCCGAGGCCGTCGCCGTCGTCGTGCGGAGGGCGCTCGCATGAGCCACACCGCCTGGAACGACTACGAGTGGCAACTGATCCACCCGGGCCCGCTCACGCCGATGCTGCACATGGCATTGGACGCGGTCATCACCGACGAAGTCGGCTCCGGCCTGCGGCCGCCCACGTTGCGGATCTGGGAGTGGGCCGCGCCCGCGGTGGTGATCGGCCGTTTCCAATCCCTCAAGAATGAGGTCGACCCTGAAGGCGCGCGCCGGCATGGCGTCGAAGTCGTGCGCCGCGTGAGCGGCGGCGGCGCGA
This sequence comes from Bordetella genomosp. 5, assembly GCF_002261475.1. GTDB lineage: Bacteria > Pseudomonadota > Gammaproteobacteria > Burkholderiales > Burkholderiaceae_B > Bordetella. Next base: position 76,511 of record NZ_NEVN01000005.1, on the reverse strand, counting down.
TGTTCGTCGAACCCGGCAACACCATCACGTATTCGCTGTCGGTGCCCGAAGCCCTGGTGCAGGGCATGAGCTTCCAAGACTCGTATGAGTTCCTCGACAGCTGGGTGATCAAGGCGCTGCACGAGCTCGGCATCAAGGCCTGGTACCAGCCGCTCAACGACATCACGTCCGACGGCGGCAAGATCGGCGGCGCCGCGCAGGCGCGCCGCTCCAAAGCCGTGCTGCACCACGTGACAATGTCGTATGACATCGACGCCGACAAGATGGTCGAGGTGCTGCGCATCGGCCGCGAAAAACTCTCCGACAAGGGCACCACCAGCGCCAAGAAGCGCGTCGATCCGCTGCGCAGCCAGACCGGTCTGGCCCGCGACGTCATCATCGAACGCATGCTGCAGACCTTCAGCGGCATGTGCCACGTGACCCCGGCCACGCTGTCGCAGGACACCCTGGCCAAGGCCGAGCAGCAGGTGCGCGAGAAGTTCGCCACCGAAGACTGGATCGGCCTCGTGCCCTGAACTTTCCCGCTGCCCGCGGAGTCTGTCCCAGGGCGCGCGCGTGATCGCGAGCGCCCTGTCATCTGTTGCAAGGAGTCGTCGTTACATGCCCGGCACGCTTACCCTGACCTCATGGCGCACGCTCGCCGCCGCCACCGCGCTCGCCGCCCTCGCCGGCTGCGCCAGCTCGCCCCCGGCCGACATCAGCCTGCCGCCCGGCGGCGCGCAAGCCGGCTCCGCCAACGCGGCCTTGCCGGCCGGCGGCCGTGCGGTGCAGGTGGGCAATCTGCGCACCGAGCGGATCGAATGGAAAGGCGTCAAGCCCGAGTGCAGCGGTGAATGCCCACGCATCGAGATCGACAGCGTCGCGTTTCCCGACATCCCGCAACTGACCAAGCTGGTCGACCGTGTGCTCGCCAGCCTCACCGGCGTCGACGAAAACCTGCGCGGCCAATACGACTCGCTCTCGACCTTCGTGCAGTATTTCTGGCGCAACGCGCAGGGCCGCGACACCACGTATTTCAAGGCCCAGGTGCGCGACGTCCAGGCCGGCGTGATCGCCGTCGAGCTGCACACCGCCCAGTACTTCACCGGCGCCGCGCACGGCATCCCGGCCACGGTCTTCCTCAACTGGCAGGTCGCCACCAACAGCGTGGTCCCGCTCGACGCCCTGTTCATCCCGGGCCGCAAACCCGAGTTCGACGCGCTGCTCAAGAGCGCCCATCAGCGCTGGCTCGGCACCAACGAAGACGCAAAGCGCGACCGCGCCGCCTACGATCGCATGTGGCCGTTCCAGCCCAGCGAGAACTACGCGCTCACCGAGAAAGGCATGGTCATCAAGTACGACGCCTATTCGATCGCGCCCTACTCCCACGGCGAACCCGAGCTGCTGATCCCCTACGACCAGCTGCGCGGCGTGCTGAAACCGGAGTTCCTGCCGCGCGGTTGACCCGGCCCTCGGCATGCAAAAAGCCCACGGCGAGCCGTGGGCTTTTTGCTGTCTCCTGCCATTCACGGGCACCTCGCGGCGCCCGCTCCGACCTTGTGTATCAGGGGTACAGACCGCGCACCTGGCGCGCCTGCAGGATGCGGGTGCACGCCACCACGAACGCGGCGGTGCGCAGCGTGATGTTGTGCTCGCGGGCGACCAGGGCGACCGACGAATAGGCTTCGCGCATCAGGCGCTCGAGGCGCTGATTGATCTCTTCTTCGCTCCAGAAGAACATCGAGAAATCCTGCACCCATTCGAAGTAGCTGACGGTCACGCCGCCGGCGTTAGCCAGCACGTCGGGCACGACGTACACGCCGTTTTCGCGCAGGATGTCGTCGGCCTCGGGGGTCGTCGGGCCGTTGGCGCCTTCGACCAGGATCTTGGCGCGCACCTGCGACGCGTTGGCCTTGGTGATCTGGCCTTCGAGTGCGGCCGGGATCAGGAATTCGGTTTCGAGGTGCCAGAAGGTCTCGGCATCGATTGCCTCGGCTTCGCCGAAGCCGCCCACACCGCCGGTGCGCGAAACGTGGGCCAGCAGACGATGCACGTCCAGGCCGTTGGCATTGTGCACGGTGCCGGTGTGATCCTGCGCCGCGATGACCTTGGCGCCGGCTTCATGGAACAGGCGGGCGGCGGTGCCACCCACGTTGCCGAAGCCCTGCACCACGACGCGGGCGCCCTCGACGGGCACGCCCTGGTCGCGCGCGGCTTCGCAGGCCACCACGAACACGCCGCGGCCGGTCGCTTCGACACGGCCCAGGCTGCCGCCCAGCGCGATCGGCTTGCCGGTGACGACGCCGGTCGCGGTCGCGCCTTCGTTCATCGAATACGTGTCCATCATCCAGGCCATGGTCTGGGCGTTGGTGTTCACGTCGGGCGCGGGAATGTCTTTCGACGGTCCGATGATCACGCCGATTTCCGAGGTGTAGCGGCGCGTGACGCGCTCGATTTCGGATTGGGAGAGGTTGCGCGGATCGAGCCGCACGCCGCCCTTGGCGCCGCCATACGGCAGGTTGACCGCCGCGTTCTTGATCGACATCCAGGCCGCCAGCGCCATCACTTCGGAGAGCGTGACATCCTGGTGGAAACGCACACCGCCCTTGCCGGGACCGCGCGAGGTGTTGTGCTGGACGCGGTAGCCTTCGTAGTGCGCGACCGTGCCGTTATCGAGCTCGATGGGCACGTCGACGATCAGCGTACGCTTGGGGCGCTTAAGGGTTTCGACCCAGCGGGCCAGCGATCCCAGATACGGCGTGACGCGATCCACCTGCTGCAGGTAGATGCCCCAGGGGCCGAGATGCTGAGGGTCCAGATACGAAGGCAAAGGATGGGCGGGTTGTTGCGACATTTTGAGCGACGCTCCTCACTGAATTTGCGCCATTTTACGGATAAAAGTAGTACGTCCCCTATTAATATAAAAATATATTTAATAGGGACATATACATGACTACCCCGTCCCGCGGGCTGGCCCACCGCTCGCCACCCGCCCCTCCCGGCCTTGCGCGGCGCCTGCATCGGACGCCCTGTGATCGCTCATGCTACGACGCCATCCGTTGCCGCGTCCAGACCTGTGTCAGACCACCTTCGGACTCGCGTCCAGATCAAGAGACGGCCCTTCCGCTGCGTTCGTTTCAATCCTCCTCCCGCTCCTCTCCCGCTGCGCGAGCCCCTTCCGATTCGGCCGCGCTCAGGCCGCTACGCGGTTCTTGCCGCCGCGCTTGGCCGCGTACAGCTGGGCATCCGCACGCCGGTACAAGACCTCCCAGGCCTCCTCCGCCCCGGCCACGGCCACGCCGGCGCTGAGCGTGACGGGGGACGCGCCATCGGGCGTGCGCACCTGACGGGCGACCGCGTCGCGCAGACGTTCCGCGCGCGCCAGCGCGTCGTCGATGCCGGCACCCGGCAACAGCACTGCGAACTCCTCGCCGCCGATGCGGCCGAGCAGGTCGCCCGGCTGTGTGGCGCCTTCCAGCGCGCGCGCCACATCCTTCAGCACCGCGTCGCCGCCGTCATGGCCGTAGACGTCGTTGATCCGCTTGAAGTCGTCCACGTCGCACAGCACCAGGGCGCACGTCGCCGGCGCGGGCACGCCGGCTCGGGCCGGTGCGAGCCGCGCGTCGAACCCACGGCGGTTCAGGAGCCCGGTCAGCCAATCGGTGTCGCCCTCGCGGCGGGCGTCGTCGAGCGCGTCCGCCGCGACCGCCGCCAGCAGCGCGATGGCCAGGCCCACGCTGAAGACCGCCAGCGACAGCTGCGTGAGCTGCCAGAAGCGCGAGTCCGCGAACGCCAGCGGGCCTTCGGGCGCGCGGCGGCCCAGGCTGAGCAGCGTGCGCGGCAGGAAGTGCAGCCCGAAGACCAGCACGATGGCGAACAGCGCGCGATCGATCCTGCGGCGGCTGCGCGCGCCTCGCATGCGCAGCGCGGTGACGCAGAACAGCGCGCCCAGCCCGCCGTTGAGCAGGTATACGCGGGCGAGCAGATTGCGATCGATATAGAAGAAGTAGGCCAGGACGCCGACCAGGGCGCCGCAGAACAGGGCATAGACCCGCCACGGAAGCGGTCGTCCCGCGCGCAGCAGCAGGCTCTGGGCGACCAGGCTGGCGGCAACGGCGTACAGCGTCGCGGAGACGACGGCATTGAGGCCCGTGTCGCGCGGGATGTAGAGCACCTGCGACGCCGCCCCCAGCGCGAACAGCAGGCAGGCGGCGGCCAGATGCAGCAGATGGGCACGACGCCGGAAGCCATACCAGAGGCCGAAAAACGCCAGACCGAACACCACCAGCAGCGCGGGCGCGATCAGGGACAGCGTGACACGGACTTCAGCACCGATCATGGGCACGTGCGAAGACGCCGCGCGCGAGCGGCGGGAGGGTCGAAGAAAGACGTCCGCGGCGGCAAGCCTGGCCGATCACCGCGTGCCGCAGGCCGGGGATACGACCGCGACGCGTTCAGTAGCGGTTGAGGTTCACGCCCTGCACGCCCTGCACGCCCGAGCCATTGGTCGCGGGCGCGGCGGGCGCAGCGGGCGCAGCGGGAGCGCCCGCCGCGGGCGCGGACGGCATGGACGGCGCCGACGGCAAGGAAGGCGCGCTCGGCGCGGCCGGGGCCGATGGCAGACTCGCACCCGCCGCGCGCTGCGCGTCCCGCTCTTTCCATGTCTTGTCGGCAATGCGCTTGAGCTCTTCCGACAGGCTTTCGGATTTGCCGGCCAGCGCCCAATCGGCGGCCGAGCGGCCCTGCTGATCGGTCGTGGTCGGATCGGCGCCCGCATCCAGCAGCAACTGCACCATGTCGCGATTGCCGGACAGCGCGGCCATCATGAGCGGCGTGCGGCCCTCGCCCGACGGCGCATTGACCATGGCCTTGTGGCGCAGCAGCATGCGCGCCGTGTCGACGTTGCCCTTGGAGGCGGCATACGCGAGCGGCGTCCAGCCCAGGCGATTGACCTGCGCGCCGCGCGCGATCAGCGCCTCGGCACGCCGGGTGTCGCCGGCGATGGCCAGATACATGAGCGGCGTCTCGCCTGCCGGGTTTTCGATATTGAGGTCGGTGCGCCGATCGGCGGCCAGCACATCGAACACCTCCCAGGCGCCTTCGGCGACCGCGCGCATGATCGTGGGCTGGCCGGTGCGATGCCGCGTGTTGGGATCGGCGCCCTGCGCCAGCAGCTTCTTCAGGTCGTCCGCGCGATCGTTCGTCACGTACACCCACCAGTTGCTCATGTCGGCGGCGGCGTGGGCCGGGGGCGGCGCCACGGTGAGCGCCGCGCCGGGCACGGCGAGCGCCAGCATCAGCGGCAAGGCCGCCAGCCAGGAACGACCGCGGCCACCCAGGCGGCGTGATTCGGCGTTGCGATTGTGCTTGCTCATGCTCCCTCCTCGTGGGGCGCGATCGTTGCGCCCGCAGCCATCATGATTCGGCGCCGGCCCGCGGCCGGCCCCTCAGCGCTCGATCTTGCTGAACAGTTTGAAGAAGTTCTCGGTGGAGGCCTGCGCCACTTCCGCGACCGACAGACCCTTCAGATCGGCGATCTTCTCGGCCACGTGGATCACCTTGGCCGGGTCGTTGAGCTTGCCCCGGTAAGGCACCGGCGCCAGATAAGGCGAATCCGTTTCGATCAGCAGGCGGTCGAGCGGCATGTTGGTCGCGACCTCGTGTACCACGGCGGCGTTCTTGAAAGTGACGATACCCGACAACGAGATATGAAAGTTCAGGTCCATCGCGGCCTGCGCGATCTCCCAGGATTCGGTGAAACAGTGCATCACGCCACCCACCTCGTCCGCGCCCTCTTCCTTGAGGATCTTGACCGTGTCTTCGGCCGACGAGCGCGTGTGGACGATGAGCGGCAGCCCGGTTTCGCGCGCGGCGCGGATGTGGCGGCGAAAACGCGCGCGCTGCCAATCGAGCGGCTCGCTCAGGCGGTAGTAGTCGAGGCCCGTCTCGCCGATCGCCACGACCTTGGGATGCCGCGCGAGGCGCACCAGCTCCTCGGGCTCGGGATCGGGCGTGTCTTCGTAATCGGGATGGACCCCGACCGAGGCCCAAAGATTGCCGTGCGGCTCGACGAGCTCGATCAGCCCCGGCCACTCGGGCATGTTCACGCTCACCACGAGCGCGTGCGTGACCTGATTGGCGCGCATGCGGTCGAGCACGCCAGGCAGGTCGCCGGCGAGCTCGGGAAAATTCAGATGACAGTGCGAATCGACGTACATGGACTTCAACAAAAATCGGCCCGGAATGCGCCCGGGCCGGGGTCTCTCAACCCTGGCAGGATAGCACCACGCGCTGCAGCGTCGCGTGGGCGAAGAGCTTGGCATTGAGCGGATGCGAGGCAAGGCGGCGCTGCTTCGTCAGCCACTGCGCGGCATCGGCCACCTGGGCCGCGCGCACGCGCTTGCCGATCGCGCCGACATCGCCCGCCAGCGCCGGAAAATAGCGCACCGGCGCGCCGCTCGCGGCCAGCATCAGATCGGTATAGAAGCGTTGCAACGCGTCCAGCCACTCGGCCGCGGGCAGCTTCTCGACGGCCTCCGCCAGGCTGCCCACATCGGGCTGTCGCCCGGCGGCCAGCGGCTCGGTGAGCTGCGTGAGCCAGGCGGGCACCGGGCTGTCGCCCTGCTGCGCCAGGCGCAGCGCGCCCAGCGGCGCGCCGCCCGCGGCGGCCAGCCAGCCCTCCGCAGGACGCACGCCCTGCTCGCGCAGCCACGCCAGGGCCACGTCGGGCGCGGGGGCGGCCAGCGGCAGGCGGCGGCAACGTGACACGAGCGTGGGCAGGAGCCGGTCGGGCGCCTCGATCACCAGCAGAAACACCGTATTCGGCGGCGGCTCTTCCAGCACCTTGAGCAAGGCATTGGCCGAGATGATGTTCAGGGCCTGCGCCGGGTACAACAAGGCCACGCGATAGCCACCGCGGTGAGTCGCGGTGTTGAACCACGACTCCAGCGACCGGATCTGGTCGATCCGGATTTCCTTGGAAGGCGCGCGCTTGCTCGCGCCGGTCGGCGCCGCCTCGGCGCCGTCCTCGCTGTCGGGAGCGGCGTCCGCGCCCTCCTCGAGCGCCACGGCCTCGGGCCGGATGCGGCGCAGGTCGGGATGGTTGCCGCTCTTGACCCAGCCACAGGCGATACAGGCGCCGCAGGCCAGGCCATCGCGCGGCGACTCGCACAGCAGGCTGGCGGCCGCGGCGGCGGCGAAATCGAGCTTGCCGATCCCCGCGGCGCCGTGGATCAGCCAGGCATGCGCGAAGCGTTCACGATGGCCGAGCCACGCACGCGCGGTGGCCTCGTGCCACGGAAGGAATTGCGCCAGACTCATGCCGCGGACACGGCGGGCACGCCCGCCTCACGCAGAAAGGCCTCGACGTCGGCCGCCAGCGCGGCGCGCACCTGCTCGAGCGACTGGCTCGCGTCGATCACGTGGATGCGGGCGGCGTCGGCGCCCGCGCGCGCCCGATAGGCTGCACGGGTGCGCTCGAAGAACGCCTGCTGCTCGCGTTCGAAACGGTCCGGCGTGCGCGCGGCCGTCATGCGGGCACGCGCGACCTCGAGCGGCACATCGAACAGCCAGGTGCGGTCCGGCGCGAGCGGCGGTTGCATCCATTGTTCGAGCACGGCGATGCGCGCCGCGCCGAGTTCGCGGCCGCCGCCCTGATAGGCGTAGGTCGCGTCGGTATAGCGATCGCACACCACCCAGGCGCCGCGCGCCAGGGCCGGCGCGATCACCTGGCGCAGATGTTCGGTACGGGCCGCGAACATGAGCAGGGTTTCGGTGTCCAGGCCCATGGGCTCGTTGAGCACCAGCTCGCGCAGCTTTTCGCCCAGCGGCGTGCCGCCGGGCTCGCGCGTGGACACGACCTCCAGGCCGCGCGCACGCAGGGTCTCGACCAGCCACGCGATGTGCGTGCTCTTGCCGGCGCCATCGACGCCTTCGAGCGTGATGAAGCGTCCTCGTTGGGTCATTGATTCTGCCCTTGTCCCAGGATGTAGCGGGCGACGTTGCGGTTGTGCTCGGCCAGACTCACCGAGAACTCGCTGGTGCCGTTGCCGCGCGACACGAAAAAGATGAACTTGTGTTTTTCGGGCTGCACCGCCGCCAGCAGCGCGGCCCGGCCCGACGCCGCGATCGGCGTGGGCGGCAGGCCCGGACGCGTGTAGGTATTCCAGGGCGTGTCGGTCTGCAGATCGCGCTTGCGGATGCGGCCCTGGTACGCCTCGCCCATGCCGTAGATCACGGTGGGATCGGTCTGCAGCAGCATGCCCAGGCGCAGCCGGTTGGCGAACACGCCCGAGACGCGCGCGCGCTCCGGGCCATGGCCGGTTTCTTTCTCGACGATGGACGCCATGATGAGCGCCTCGTAGGGCGTGGCCAGCGGCAGATCGGGCGCACGCTGGGCCCAGATATCGGCCAGCACCCGCTGCCCTTCGTGGTAGGCCCGGCGCAGGATGTCGTAATCGGTGCTGCCCGGCGTGAAGACATAGGTGTCCGGGAAGAACATGCCCTCGGGATGTTTGATATCGGACCCGAGGCGCTCCATCAGCGCTTCGTCGCTCACGCCCTCGAGCGTCTGTTTGATGTCGGGGTGCGCGGCCAGCGCGGCCCGGATCTGACGGAAGTTCCAGCCCTCGAGCAGCGTCAGCGTGCGCTGCGACATATCGCCGCGCGCCATGCGCTGCAGCAGCAGCCAGGGGGTATCGCCGTTGATGGCCTGATAACCGCCGGCCTTGATCAGCTTGTCCTGCTCGGACAGGCGCGCCATCCAGACAAAACCGGGCTCCCAGACGGGCACCCCGGCCGAATTCAGGGTGCGGGCGATCACGCGCGGGCTGGCGCCCGGATCGACCACGAAGTCGACGCGGTCGGCGGCCAGGTGCATGGGCCGGTGCATCCAATACCAGGCCCCGCCTGCGGCGATGGCGCCCGCCAGAACGGCCAGCAACAACGTCAGCAGAACGAAAAAGCGGAAGCGTTTCATCATAAGTGAGCGAGAGTGTAATGGATCGGACGCGACGCCGCCGTGTCATCCGTCCCTGTTGGTGACACGGACTTGCGACGCCGCGCCCGCCGTGGCGGGTATCATGAACAGCAGTCGCAACCACTCTGGGGCGCGGGTCAAACCGGCGCCTTCCGTCCATGCACGCATTCTTCGATTCGATTCCCCCCGCGCGCGAAGGTTCGCCCACCTGCGCGCCGCTCGCCGGCTTCCGCGTGATCACCGCCGCGGGCAGCGACGCGCTCGCCTTCCTGCACGGCCAGGTCACGCAGGACATCACCGGGCTCAAGCCCGAGGCCGCCGCGCTGGCCGGGTACTGCACCGCCAAGGGCCGTCTGCTCGCCACCATGGTGGCGTGGCGCGCCACCCAGACCGACGACCCCGAGGGTCCGCAGCTCCACGCGCTGGTGCGCGACGATCTGGCCGATGCGCTCATCAAGCGCCTGGGCATGTTCGTGCTGCGGGCCAAGGCCAAGCTCTCCAGCGCCGATCTGCAGGCCGGCGGCGTCACCGCCGCGCCGGCGCAGGTCGAGGCCCTGGCGGCGGCCGCGGGCGGAGATCTGCCGCATGTGCCGTGGCAACGCGCCGAGCTGCCCAGCGGCACCTGGATCGGTGCCCCGTCGGCCGACACCCAGCGCCGCTGGTGGTGGATCGCCACCGCCCCGCAGTTCGACAGCCACGGCGCCGCGCTGGCCGCCCTGCTCGGCCGCACCGACGAAGACAGCTGGCGCGCCGCCGACCTCGCGGCCGGCCTGCCCTGGATCGCCCAGGCCACGCAGGATGTCTTCATCCCCCAGACGGTCAACCTGGATCTGATCGGTGGCGTGAACTTCCGCAAGGGCTGTTATCCCGGCCAGGAAGTGGTGGCGCGCAGCCATTACCGCGGCACGGTCAAGCGCCGCATGGCCTATGGCACGCTGGCCGACGGCGGCCCCGTGGCCGCCGGCACCGATGTGTACGATGCCACCCAGCCCAACGAACCCTGCGGCCGCGTGGTCGACGCGGCGGCGCTGGGCCGGCATGTCGCGGTGCTGTTCGAAACCACGCTGGCCAGCCTGCCCGCCGGCGCCCTGCATCTGGGCGCCCCCGACGGCCCGGCGATCACCGTGGCCGCGCTGCCCTATCCGATCGAGCCGGACGCGTCCTGACACAGGCACACGGCCGGCCTGAATGCGGGCCGGCCGTCCGCGCCTGAGCCCGCGCTACACCGACACGTCGAACAGCGCGCCCACGCCGGCCGTCAGCGCGATGGCCAGCGCGCCCAGCACGGTCACCCGCAACGCCGCGCGCCCCATGGGCGCGCCGCCGGTCCGCGCCGCGATCGCGCCCAGCGCGCCCAGACCGATCACCGATCCCACCATCACCACCGGGATCAGCACGCTGAGCGGTGCCAGCACCGACAGCAAGAGCGGCAAGGCCGCCCCCGACGCGAACGAGCACGCCGAGGCCAGCGCCGCCTGGACCGGCCGCGCGCGGTTATGCGGCGAGATGCCCAGCTCGTCACGGGCATGCGCGCCCAGCGCATCGTGCGCGGTCAGTTGCCGCGCCACCGTGCGCGCCACATCCGGCGCCACGCCACGCTTCATGTAGATCAACGCGAGCTCGTCGAGCTCCTCGCCGGAATTTGCTTTCAGGGCCGCGCTCTCGATGCGCAGGTCGGCCTCTTCGATGTCGAGCTGCGATTGCACCGACACGTATTCCCCGGCGGCCATCGACAGCGCACCGGCCACCAGCGCGGCCACGCCCGAGGTGAGAATGGCTTCATGGCTGGCCTGGGCCGCCGCGACGCCAGCGATCAGGCTCGCCGTGGACACGATACCATCGTTGGCACCCAGCACGGCCGCGCGCAGCCAGCCCGCGCGATTGATTCGGTGATGATCGGGTGGCGGCATGCCCAGCCCCTTCAGACAGCCACGGCGGCTGCGTCCGGAGTATAAGAGCGGTGCCGGCGCGCCGCCATGCTCAGCGCGGCGTCACGCGCACCGTGGTCAGCAGGCCGACCAGGCACAGCGTGGCCTCGGCGCCGCGCCAGGCGTGCATCTCGACCTGGCAGACCTGCAGGCGCCTGCCTTCCTTGAGCACGCGGCCCTGCGCCACGAAACGCTCGCCGCCCGCGGGCGCCAGGAAGTTCATCTTGAACTCCGAGCTCAGCACGTCCTCGCCCGGCGCAAACAGGCTGTAGGCCGCGTAGCCGCCGGCGCTGTCCGCGATGGTGGTGGAAATGCCCGCGTGCAGATAACCATTCTGCTGGCAGAGGTCGGCCCGGTAAGGCAGCTCGATCGTGACCTGTCCGGGCGTCACGTCGCCCAGCCGTGCGCCGATCAGATGCATGATGCTCTGGCGGTCGAAGCTGGCCTGCACGCGTGCGCGGACCTCGTCGTGGGATTCAGCGGAAGTCATGGAAGCCGTGTGATGGGTGCCGGGCCGGGCGCGGCCGGCGCGCGGCGGTGACCCGCCCGCGGCCCGGGCGCCCCGGAGCCGCGGCGCAGGCGCTCAACGCGACGCGTCGTCGGCGTAGAGGTTGACGATGCTGGAGAAGTCGAGGCGGCCGCTGCCGCCCTTGCTGTGCAGCGCATACAGGTTGCGCGCCAGCTCGCCCAGCGGGATCGACGCCCGGCTGTCGAGCGCGGCCTCGGCGGCCAGCCCAAGGTCCTTGAGCATCAGGTCCACGCCGAAACCGCCGGCGTAGCCCTTGGATGCGGGCGCGTGTTCCATCACGCCCGGCCAGGGGTTGTAGAGCTCGGTGGCCCAGTTGCGGCCCGAGCTCTTGGCGATGATGTCCGACAGCACCTTCGGGTCGAGGCCATTGGCCACGCCCAGCGCCAGCGCCTCGGACGTGCCTGCCATCAGGATGCCGAGCAGCATGTTGTTGCAGATCTTGGCGACCTGCCCGGCGCCGGCGGCACCGGCGTGAAAGATGTTCTTGCCCATGTTCTCGAGCACGGGCCGCGCCCGCGCCAGCGCCGGCTCGGGGCCGCCCACGATGAAGGTCAGCGTGCCGGCGGCCGCGCCGCCGGTGCCGCCCGATACCGGGGCGTCGATCATCGGAATGCCACGCGCCTCGGCCGCCGCGGCCACCTTGCGGGCGGCGTCCGGCGCGATCGTGCTGCAGTCGATGACCAGCGTGCCGGTGGCGATCTTGCCGAGCAGATCGTGTTCGAGGTAGAGCCCTTCGACATGGCGGCTGGCCGGAAGCATGGTGATCACGACTTCCACACCGGCCACGGCGGCATCGGCCGACGCGGCGGCGCGCGCCCCGGCGTCGGTCAGCGTCTTGACCGCGGCGGGCACCAGGTCGAATACCGTGACCGCGTGGCCCGCCTTCAGCAGGTTCAAGGCCATCGGCGCCCCCATGTTGCCCAGCCCGATGAATGCAATACTGCTCATGATGCTCGTCTCCAAGTGGTGCGCCGGCACGGATGCGCCGCGCTTTTTATGTTTTGCGCGCTGTCGCGCGGATGGCGCCCGTCAGCCGAGCTCCGCGCGGCCGAGGTCTTCGAGCGGATGCTCCGTGCCTTCGGGCCAGGGCTCGACGAAGAACTGCTGCACCCAGGCATCGGTCGCGTCTTCGAGCGTGGCCGGATGCCAGCGCGGGCGCTTGTCCTTGTCGATCAGCAGCGCGCGGATGCCTTCCTGGAAGTCGCCGTAAGAGGTCGCGACGAGCGCGGCCACGTATTCCGCGCGGAACACGTCCTCGAGCGAGCGCAGACGCAGGCGGTTCTGCAGCGCGAACGCCAGGCGCGCCGAGCCGGGCGAGCCGGCCAGCATGGTCTGGGCGGCGCGCGCCAGCCAGGGATCGGCGTGATCCTTCAGCTCGGCGATCTCTTCATACACTTCTTCGAGGCGATTGCTGCCGGCCACGCTGTTGACCAGGAACGCGTTGTGACGCAGCGGACCCGGCTCGAGCGGCGCGGACGGCTCATGCGCCAGCAAGACCTGGCGCAGCAGGCCGTCGTTGATCGAACGCGGCGCGATATTGCCCGTGCCCGGGCCGCCCGGCTGGGCCGCCCAGGGCTCGTGCAGCAGGGCCTCGTTGAAATCGTCCCAGCGCGCCGTATCGAGGCGGAAATCCGCCATGCCGGCATAGAACGCGTCGGAGCCATTCAGGTTGGCGCCGGTCAGCGCCAGGAACAGGCCGGTGCGGCCGGGCATGCGGTTGAGCAGCCAGCTGCCCCCCACGTCCGGAAACAGGCCGATCGTGATCTCGGGCATGGCCATGCGCGTGGTCTCGCTGACCACGCGATGGCTCGCCCCCATCATCAGCCCCATGCCGCCGCCCATCACGATGCCGCTGCCCCAGCACAGGATGGGCTTGGGAAACGCGTGAATGCGATAGTCGAGGCGGTACTCGTGCTCGAAGAACCTGCGGGCGTAGGCATTGGCCCAGGGCCCCTCGCCCTGATGCTCTTTCATGCTGCGATACAGCCCTTGCAGATCGCCACCGGCGCAGAAGGCGCGGTCGCCCGCCCCTTGCAGAATCACCAGCGCCACGGCCGGATCCACCGCCCAGCGTTGCAGGCGCTCATCGAGCAGGTCGACCATCTCGAGCGACAGGCCATTGAGCGTCTGCGGGGCATTGAGGGTGGCCACGCCGATGCGCGAGCCGTTATCGGCGATCCGTTCTTCGAACAACACAGGGGAAGTCATCGTATATCTGCTCCTTTCTCCAACAACTGACGCGCAACGATCACTCGCATGATCTCGTTGGTGCCCTCGAGTATCTGATGGACACGAGTATCGCGCACAAGGCGCTCCAGCGGGTAGTCCCGCAAATACCCATAGCCGCCGTGTATCTGCTGGGCGTCGAGGCAGATCTGAAACCCCATGTCCGTGGCGAAGCGCTTGGCCATCGCGCAGTAGGTGCCCGCGTCGGGCGAGCCCGCGTCGAGCTTGCACGCCGCCAGCCGCACCATCTGGCGCGCCGCCACGAGATGCGTCGCCATGTCGGCCAGCTTGAACTGCAGCGCCTGGAACTCGGAGAGCTTGCGATTGAACTGGCGCCGCTCGTCCATGTAGCGGCGCGCGGCATCGAGCGCGCCCTGCGCGGCGCCCACCGAGCAGGTGCCGATGTTGATGCGGCCGCCGTCCAGGCCTTTCATGGCGAACTTGAAGCCCTCGCCTTCCTGGCCCAGCAGGTGGTCGGCCGGCACGCGCACGTTCTCGAAGGTGATGGGCCGGGTGGACTGGCTGTTCCAGCCCATCTTTTCTTCCTTGCGGCCGTACGTGATGCCGGCGCTGTCGGCCGGCACCGCGAAGGCGCTGATCCCGCCCGCGCCCGCGCCGCCGGTGCGCGCCATCACGAGCAGCAGATCGGTGTCGCCCCCGCCCGAGATGAACGCCTTGGCGCCGTTGAGCACGTAGCTGTCGCCATCGCGTTCGGCGCGGGTCGAGAGCGAGCCCGCATCCGAGCCCGCGCCCGGTTCGGTGAGACAGTAGGAGGCGAGCTTCTCGCCGCTCGCCAGCAGCGGGCCCCAATGCGCCCGGACCTCGGGCTTGGCCCATTCACCGACCATCCAGGTGACCATGTTGTGAATGGTGAGGAATGCCGTGGTCGACGGGTCCACCGCCGCCATTTCTTCGAACACCAGCGTGGCGTCGAGCCGGGGCAGGCCCAGGCCGCCGATCTCTTCGCTGGCATAGATCGCGCAGAATCCGAGCGCGCCGGCGCGGGCGAAGGCCTCGCGCGGGAAGATGCCCTCGGCGTCCCAGCGCGCCGCGTGCGGCGCGAGCTCGCCCTGCGCGTAGTCGCGCGCGGCCTGGGCGAACGCCCGTTGTTCTTCGGTGAGTTCGAGATCCAAAGCCCGTCTCCTGATTATTGTCGGTATGGTCTTATGGGATTGCTGCGGCCTCGTGAACCGTCGCATGCCCATTCTGGCATGACGTTGACGTAAACGTAAGACCGCGACGCCGATGTTACGGCGTACGCCGCCGGCCGGCTGTCTTGCGCAAGACAATCGGGGCGGCGCCCACGGACAAAAATCAGGGACGAATTAAGCGGCGAGAACCGGTGGCTACAGCAGGCCGGCCGGACGGGTGCGACCGCCCTTGGCGGCCGCCGTGGCGCGGCGGTGGGCATCGCGCCGGCGGCGCGACTCCTTGGGATCGAAGCTCAGCGCGCGGTAGATCTCGACCCGGTCGCCATCGGCCAGCACGGTCTCGGGACCCCGCAGCTGACCGAGCACGCCCACGCCGTGGGCCAGCGGGTCGACGCCGGGGAAGGCCTGCGCGAAGCCGCTCTCGGCGAGCGCCCGCGCCAGCGTGGCGCCGGCCGGCAGGCGCAGCTCGCGCGACCACACATCGTGCGCCCGCGCATAGCAGACGCTCACGGCGATGTGGCCAGGCTCACTCGCCATCCACCTGCCCTGCCCGCTTGGTGAACGACTCGATGAAACTGCTGGCAATCCGGTTGAACACCGGCCCCACCACCATCTCGAGCGCGCGGTTCGAGAACGCGTACTCCATGGTGAACAGCACCTTGCAGGCATCTTCGGCGAGCGGCTGGAATTCCCAGTGCCCCACCAGCATCGAGAACGGCCCATCGACCAGCTCGAGGTCGATGCGGCGCGGGAAGTCGTGGGTGTTGCGCGTGGTAAAACGCTGCTTCAGCCCGGCAAAACTGATCGTCACCGAGGCCTGCATGCCGTGTTCGTCACGCGACTGGATCTCGGCACCACCACACCAGGGCATGAATTCCGGGTATTTATCGACATCGGCCACCAGCTGAAACATCTGGGCGTCGCTGTAGGGCACGAGGACGGAACGTTGGACTTTGTGCATCGGCTATCGCAAATGGCTAGAATGGCAAGATTTTACCGGTATCGCGCGCCCCATTCATTGCGTCTATGAGCATCATCGAAAACCGCAAGGCCACGCACGACTATTTCATCGAAGATCGCTTTGAGGCCGGCCTGGTCCTGGAAGGCTGGGAGGTCAAGGCGATCCGCGAAGGACGCGTGCAGCTCAAGGAGAGCTACGTCATCGTACGCGATGGCGAGTTGTTCCTGCTGGGCATGCACGTCAGCCCGCTGCCCACGGCCTCGACACACATCCATCCCGACGCCGTGCGCACGCGCAAGTTGCTGCTGCACAGCGAAGAAATCAGCAAGCTGATCGGCAAGGTCGAACAGCGCGGCTTCACGCTGGTTCCCCTCAATCTGCACTACAAAAACGGCCGCATCAAGCTGGACTTCGCGCTCGGCCGCGGCAAGAAGCTGTACGACAAGCGCGACACCGCCCGCGAAAAAGACTGGCAGCGCGAACGCGAGCGTGTCATGAAACACGACACCCGCAGCAAGCCGCGCGACTGAACCCGGCCCACGCCCTGCCCCCGCCCCTGTGCGCGGGGGTGGCGCCCCCTTGCGCCCTGGGCGTGCGCAGCGCGCACGCTACACCGGGACGCTGGTATCCATCACCACGCGGTTACGGCCGCCCTGCTTGGCCGCATACAGCGCGCGGTCGGCGCGCTCGATCACGTCGGCCAGGGTCTGCTCGTCGTCCCAGCGCGCAATGCCCGCGCTGAAGGTGTAGCTCACGACATGCTCGCCATGGCGGCACGGCACGGCCGCCACCGCCGCGAGCAGGCGCTCGGCCGCCAGCCGGGCGTCCTGCAGCGACGTCCCCGGCATCGCCACCACGAACTCTTCTCCGCCCAGGCGCCCCAGCACATCGCTCGCACGCAGCGCCGTCGCGGCCAGCGTGGCGAAGTGGCGCAGCACCGCGTCGCCACCGGCGTGGCCACAGCTGTCGTTGATGCGCTTGAAGTTATCGATATCGAGGACCAGCACGGCGACCGAGGCGCGGCCACGGCGCGATTGCGCGCCCAGGCGCTGCACCTCGCCCCACCAGGCCTTGCGCGACAGCACGCCCGTCAGAAAATCGATGTTGGCCTCGCGCTCGCGCTCGGCCAGCATGCGATCGTGGATCATCAGGATGAAGCCCAGCGTGAGGCTCGGCATCACGAGCACGCCCAGCGACAGGAACAGCACGTTCCAGAAGGTGGGCGACATCATCACCACCGACTGTTCGAGGTCGGCGCCATACACCACCATGCGCACCGCATGGCCGATCACCGCCGTCACCATGAGCGCGAGCGTGAACACCTCGCTGTAGCGCCAGCCCCGCTTACGCTCGAGCGACCAGATCTGATAGCCCAGGGACGCCAGGATCACCAGGTGCAGACCGGACGCCGCCACGATGCGCGCGGCGAGGTTCCAGTGCACGTAGGTGAAGAAGAACAGCGTGCCCATCAGCAGCGCGAGGCCCAGCCCGAGCCGGCGCCACGGCACCGCCAGCCCGAGAAACTGGCGGAAGCCCGCGTAGAACAGGCAGATGCCCCCGCTCATCAGCAGGTTGGCCAACATGATCGACAACCACCAGCCATCCTGACGCGTCTGGCCGGTGAAGGCGACCAGCGCCACGATCGTCAGGACATTGGACCAGAGCGCCGCGCGAATGCCGGCGATACCGCTGCGTGCCAACGACCCCAGCACGCAGAGCGCGATGAAGGCCGCGAGCGCGGTGATGAGGAGCAGATTGACCGGTGCCAGCATGGCGTGAGTGCGCATACGGCGCCGCCACCCCCGGGGCAGCGGCGCCGTATGCGCAAGGATGGAATCAGGGCGTGCGGGTGGATTTGACGATGGACATGGCCGATGCCACGAGGCCGCCCATGTCGGAGAGGGTCGAGGGCACGATGAGCGTATTGCCTTCCTTGGCCACCTTGGCGAAAGCATCGACATACTGCTCGGCGACCTTCAGGTTGACCGCCTCCATGCCGCCCGGCAGCTTGACCGCTTCGCCGACCTGCGCGATGGCGCGGGCATTGGCCTCGGCGATCGCCACCACCGCGGCGGCCTCGCCCTGGGCCTTGTTGATCTGCGCCTGCTTTTCACCTTCGGAGCGGGCGATCGCCGCTTCGCGTTCGCCGGTGGCGATGTTGATCTGCTCCTGGCGGCGGCCCTCGGAGGCGGCGATCAGCGCGCGCTTCTCGCGCTCGGCCGTGATCTGCGCCTGCATCGCGCGCAGGATTTCGTTGGGCGGGGTGAGATCCTTGATCTCGTAGCGCAACACCTTCACGCCCCAGTTGAGCGCGGCCTCGTCGAGCGAGGCGACGATGGTGCTGTTGATGAACTCGCGCTCTTCGAAGGTGCGGTCGAGTTCGAGCTTGCCGATCACCGAGCGCAGCGTGGTCTGCGACAGCTGGGTGATGGCCAGGATGTAGTTCGACGAGCCGTACGAGGCGCGCATCGGGTCGGTGACCTGGAAGTACAGCACGCCGTCGACCTGCAATTGCGTGTTGTCACGCGTGATGCAGACCTGGCTGGGCACGTCGAGCGGGATTTCCTTGAGCGAGTGCTTGTAGGCCACGCGTTCGATGAAGGGGATCACGAAGCCCGCGCCCGGCGACAGCACGCGATCGAACTTGCCCAGACGCTCGACCACCCAGGCGTGCTGCTGCGGCACGATGGCGATGGCCTTGACGATGATGATCAGCGCCAGCAGCAGCACCACAAGCAAGACGATGGTAGAAATATCCAGCATATTCACTCCAGAAGAATTGCGCGGGCCCGCTGCCCGCGCATGAGTCTCAGCGCGCCGCGGGCGCGCCGGCCGGCGCGTCGTTGCGCGGCGTGAGGACCAGCACGGAGCCCCGCACCGCGGTGATGCGATGCGCGCCACTGACGCGCGGCGCCCCTTCGGCCAGCCGCGCCTGCCAGTGCGCGCCGCGGTACCAGACGCGCGCATCGCCGTCGGCGGACCAGTTCTGCACGTCGACGGGCTGCCCGATGTCGAGGTTGACGTCGGCATTGCCTTCGGCGTCGACCTCGCGCTTCTTGAGCACGCCGGAGCGGCGCAGCACGAGCAGGCCCACCAGTGAGACGCCCGCGCAGATGAGGATCTGCCACTGCAGATCGAGACCGCCCCAGGCGGCCAGGCCGCCCGCGAGCATGCCCAGTGCCACCAGGAGCAGATAGAAAGTGCCGGAACTCAGCTCGCCGATAAGCGCGAGCGCTGCCATGCCGAACCAGAACCACATGCTGACGACCCCCTGTACAGACCTCGGTCTTTAACGAATTGTACGGGCTTTCGCCGCCCTCGCCGATGACAGCGCCACGGTGGCGGTATCATGCAGACTCTCCGCGCGCCGCGCGGCTCCCACATTGCGTTTCACTCGACACCATGAGCTCCGTTCCCGCCCTGCCCGTCCTGATTCTGCACACCGGCGATCCCGCGCCGGACCTGGCCAGCCAATACGGTGGTTACGGCGAGATGCTGCGGCTGGCCGCGGGCCTGTCGGCGGGCGAGGTCGAGATCGTGCGGGTCTGGGAAGGCGAGCAGCCGCGCGCGCCCGGGCAGTACCGCGCCGCGCTGCTCACCGGCTCGCCCGCCATGGTCACCGATCTCGAACCCTGGAGCGAAACCTGCGCCCAGTGGCTGCGCGATGCGGCACGCGCCGACCTGCCGATGTTCGGCATCTGCTACGGCCATCAGCTGCTCGCGCACGCGCTCGGCGGCGAGGTCGGCTACAACCCGGCCGGCCGCGAGCTGGGCACCATGCCCATCGATCTCGCCCAGGAGGCCGGCGCCGACCTGCTGCTCGCCGGCCTGCCCGACCGTTTCGACGCGCAGATGATGCACGCCCAGACCGTGCTGCGCCTGCCCGAGGGCGCCGTCTCGCTGGCCCGCTCGGCGCTCGATCCGAATCAGATTCTGCGCTACGGTCCGCGCATCTACAGCACCCAGTTCCATCCCGAGTTCCAGCCGGCCTTCGTGGCGGATCACATCGTGCAGTACGCCGAGCCGTATGGCCGCGAAGGCCTCGATACCGCCGCGCTGCACCGGGGCGTGACCGACACGCCGCAGGCCGCGACGCTGGTACGCCGCTTCCTGGCGCTGCATGCCATGCGCCAGGACGACGCCATCGCCGCCTGAGACCGCGACCGCATTCGGCCGCGGGCCGCCCCGCGCGGGGCGCGACCGGCGCCCGGCCATGAAAAAAGCCTTGCCAGCAGATGCCGGCAAGGCTTTTTCACAAGCGCGGCGCGAGCCGCGCTGGCGCTTACTTGGCCAGACGCTGCCAGGTATCGACAACGGTGTCCGGGTTGAGCGACATCGACAGAATGCCCTCGTCCTTCAGCCACTGCGCGAAGTCCGGGTGGTCGCTGGGGCCCTGGCCGCAGATACCCACGTACTTGTTGGCCGACAGGCAAGCCTGGATCGCACGGCGCAGCATGAACTTGACGGCGTCGTCGCGTTCGTCGAAGTCGGCGGCAAGCAACTCCATGCCGGAGTCACGGTCCAGACCGAGCGTGAGCTGGGTCATGTCGTTCGAGCCGATCGAGAAGCCGTCGAAGTGCTCCAGGAACTGCTCGGCCAGGATGGCGTTGGACGGCACTTCGCACATCATGATGAGCTTCAGGCCGTTCTCGCCGCGCTTCAGGCCGTGCTTGGCGAGCAGATCCACCACGCGCTTGGCCTGATTCACGGTACGCACGAAGGGCACCATGATCTCGACGTTGGTCAGACCCATTTCGTCGCGCACCTTCTTCAGCGCTTCGCATTCCATGCGGAAGCACTCGGCGAAGTCGTCGGCGATGTAGCGCGACGCGCCGCGGAAGCCCAGCATGGGGTTCTCTTCCTCGGGCTCGTAGCGCGAACCGCCGACCAGCTTGCGGTACTCGTTCGACTTGAAGTCGGACATGCGCACGATCACCGACTTCGGATAGAAGGCGGCGCCGATGGTGGCGATCCCTTCGGCCAGCTTCTCGACGAAGAAGGCGCGCGGGCTGGCATAGCCACGGGCGGCCGACTCGACGGCCTTCTTGAGCTCGCCATCGACGTTCGGGTAGTCGAGCACCGCCTTCGGGTGGATGCCGATGTTGTTGTTGATGATGAACTCGAGGCGGGCGAGGCCCACGCCGGCGTTCGGGATCTGCGCGAAGTCGAAGGCGAGCTGCGGGTTGCCGACGTTCATCATGATCTTGACGTCGATCTCGGGCATGGCGCCACGGCGCACTTCCTCGACTTCGGTTTCGATCAGACCGTCATAGATGCGGCCTTCGTCGCCCTCGGCGCACGACACGGTGACCGCCTGGCCTTCCTTCAGCACATCGGTGGCCTCGCCGCAGCCGACCACGGCGGGAATGCCGAGCTCACGCGCGATGATGGCCGCGTGGCAGGTACGGCCGCCGCGGTTGGTGACGATGGCGGAAGCACGCTTCATCACCGGCTCCCAGTTGGGATCGGTCATGTCGGTGACCAGCACGTCGCCCGGCTGGACCTTGTCCATTTCGGACACGTCGGCCACGATGCGGACCGGACCCGCGCCGATCTTCTGGCCGATCGCGCGGCCGGTGATCAGCACCTGGCCCGTCGCCTTCAGGCGGTAGCGCAGTTGCACGTCGTTGACGCCCTGCTGCGACTTCACGGTTTCGGGACGAGCCTGCAGGATGTAGATCTTGCCGTCGACGCCGTCACGGCCCCACTCGACGTCCATCGGACGCTTATAGTGCTGCTCGATGATCACGGCGTAGCGCGCGAGTTCGGCGACTTCGTCGTCGGTCAGCGAATAACGGTTGCGCTCGGACACGGGCACGTCGACGGTGCGCACGGCGCGGCCTTCGGTGCGCTCGGGATCGAACTCCATCTTGATGAGCTTGGAGCCGATGCGGCGGCTGACGATCGGGTAGTGACCGTTGGCGAGCGAGGGCTTGAAGACGTAGAACTCGTCGGGATTGACGGCGCCCTGCACGACGGTTTCGCCCAGGCCATACGACGAGGTGATGAACACGACGTCCTGGAAGCCCGACTCGGTGTCGATGGTGAACATCACGCCGGCGCTGCCCTTGTCGGAACGCACCATGCGCTGGATGCCGGCCGACAGCGCGACGTCGGCGTGGGCGTAGCCCTTGTGCACGCGATAGGAGATCGCGCGGTCGTTGTAGAGCGACGCGAACACGTGGCGGATCTTGTCGAGCACGTCGTCGATGCCGACGACGTTCAGGAAGGTTTCCTGCTGGCCGGCGAACGAAGCGTCGGGCAGGTCTTCGGCCGTGGCGGACGAGCGCACGGCGAACGAGCCCTTGCCGTCGGCGTCGAGCGCGGCAAAGGCAGTGCGGATGGCGGCTTCGAACTCGGCCGAGAACGGCGCGTCGATCAGCCACTGACGGATCTCGGCGCCGGCCGAGGCCAGTTCGCGTACGTCTTCGGGGTTGAGGGTGGAGAGACGGTCGGCAATGCGCTTGTCCAGACCGCTATCCTTCAGGAAGTCGCGGAACGCATCGGCGGTGGTCGCGAAACCACCCGGCACGCGCACGCCGGCGCTTGCCAATTGACTGATCATTTCACCCAGTGATGCGTTCTTGCCTCCTACCGAGTCCACATCCGTCATGCGGAGCTGCTCGAACGAAACGACGTACGACATTAAAGTCACCTTTTACAATGGAAAGAAAGCGAGTTTGGTAAGTGCAGCGAGGACGCGGTTTTGACCGCTCCGACTGCGCTGACCAAACTGGCCTTGGACCGCCCTTGGGGTGACTCTTACAGGGGAGGAATTGTACCCGCTCGGGTAGACCCGAACCCTGATCTGGTTGGAATTTTTTACATATGACGCAAACGCCCATCGAACGCACCGTCTACATCGTTTCGGACAGCACCGGCATCACGGCTGAGACCTTCAGCCACTCGGTCCTGTCCCAGTTCGATCAGGTGCAATTCAAGCCGGTCCGCCTGCCCTATATCGACACCCTCGAGAAGGCCAACGAGATCGCCGCCCGCATCGACCGCAACGCCCAGGAAACCGGGGTGCCGCCGATCGTCTTCAGCACGCTGGTCAACCCCGAAATCCTGGCCCGCGTGCGGCAGGCCAACGGCGTGTTCCTGGACCTGTTCGGCACCTTCGTGAGCCACATCGAACAGGCCCTGGGTCTGAAATCGAGCCACTCGATCGGCCGCTCGCACATGGCCGCCAACTCCGAGAAATATCGGAACCGGATCGACGCGATCAACTTCAGCCTGGCCCACGACGACGGTCAGTTCGTGAACCAGCTCGATCAGGCCGACGTGATCCTGGTGGGCGTGTCCCGCTGCGGCAAGACCCCGACCAGCCTCTACCTGGCGATGCAGTACGCCATCAAGGCGGCCAACTTCCCGCTCACGCCGGACGACTTCGAGCGCGGCACGCTGCCCAAGACTATCGCGCCGCATCGGGCCAAGCTCTTCGGCCTGTCGATCCAGCCGGAGCGCCTGGCCGAGGTGCGCAACGAACGGCGTCCGAACAGCGCCTACGCGCAGCTCGAACAATGCCGCTACGAGGTCGCCGAGGCCGAACGCATGATGCGCCGCGAGGGCATCTCGTGGCTCTCGAGCACGACCAAATCGATCGAAGAGATCGCCACCACCGTGCTGCAGGAAGTCGGGCTGGGCCGCTGATGGGCAGGTGGTGGGCCGCTGAGGGCCCGCTGAGTGGCCGCTGGGGGCCCAGACGGGCCGCTGATCGGGGCTTTCAGGCGGCGGCGCCCTCGGGCGCCGCCCGCCGGCCCTATTGCCGCATCTCGACGGGCAGCGCCACCGGTGTCTTCAGCGGCGCGAACGCCTGCTCGCCGGGCAGGTAGAAGCCGACCAGCCTGGCGCGGGCGATCACCAGCCAGGCCTCGACCTGGCGTGCGCCCTGCAGGGTGAAACCGCGGTCCAGCGGGCGATACACGTCGCCCTGCACGATGGCGCCCACGCGGCGCCACTGCGAGCCGGAGGCAATGGTCTGCACCGCGCCGCCGGACAGCGTCGCCGTCACTTCGCGCGAGACCGCGATCTGGCCGCGCGAATCCAGGTCCGCCACCGGGATCAGGCGCGCACGCTGCGTGTCGAGCGAAATGCATCCGCTCAGGGCCACCAGGCCCGTCAGCGCCAGCACCAGGCGAGCCACAAACAACGAAGATCCACGCATGCCAACTCCTGGGGACGGAACGCCGCCAGTATAGGCGGCCTGTTGCGCGAAGGGATCGGATTTTTGATCCGCGGACCGTCCGGCCCGTGCCGGACCCGCCGTCAGCCCGCCAGACGCTGGCGGCGCTGCTCGAACAGACAGATGGCGGCCGCCGCGCCGACGTTGAGCGACTCGACCGCCTCGGTATCGTGGGGGATATAGACCTTCAGGCCCGCGCGAGCCAGCAGGGACGCCGCGACGCCCTGCCCCTCGTGACCGAACACCCAGGCACAGGCGTCGGGCAGCGCGGCGCGGTACAGGCTCTGGCCGCCGTCCAGGGCCGTGGCCACCAGCGGCGCGGCGAGGCGATCCAGCACCGCATCCAGATCGAGATGTTCGTGGATGTCCAGCGCGAAATGTGCGCCCTGGCCGCTGCGCAGCACCTTGGGCGACCAAGCCGCGGCGCAGCCCGTGGCCAGCAGCACGCGCCGGATGCCGGCGGCTGCGCAGGTGCGCAGCAAGGTGCCGACGTTGCCGGGATCCTGGATGCGGTCGAGCAGCACGCAGTCGCCCTCGATGCGCTCGGGCAGATCCGGGGCCGGGGGATCGACCACGAACATGACGCCCTGCTCCGCTTCGACCGTGGCGACCGCGTGCAGCAGGCGCGTGTCGAGCGCGAGACAGCGTTCGGGCGGCACGGCGTGCGCCAGCTTCGCCAGCGCGGGCTGATCCAGCCGCGCCACATCGAAGATCGCCTGACGCGGCATGCCGACCTGGGCGAGCCAGGCTTCGCACAGATGCACGCCGTCGAGGATCGCGGGCGCGCCGCGCTTGCCCGCGCCCTGCGCGAGCTTGGCGAGCGCCTTGACGGCGGGATTGTCGCGCGAGGTGATGTGTTTCATGCGGGCAGCACGGCGGATTCGCCGGTGAGCACCGTCACGACCGGCGCGCCCGGGATCAGGCAGGCCTTGATCGGCGCGAAGCTGCGGCGGTGCGCGGGACACGGGCCGTGCTCGCGCAGGCGCTCGAGATGCAGCGCCGTGCCGTAGCCCTTGTGCTGATCGAACGCGTATTGCGGATACTCGAGATGCAGACGCAGCAGGTCGGCGTCGCGCGCGGTCTTGGCCAGGATGGAGGCAGCCGAAATCGCGGGCACCAGCGCATCGCCTTTGACCACGGTCTGGATCGCACAGCGCAGCCGCGGCGACTGATTGCCGTCGACCATGGCGAGCTCGGGCGCATGCGCCAGACCCAGCACCGCGCGCTCCATCGCCAGCATCGTCGCCCGCAGGATGTTCATCGTGTCGATCTCGTCGACCGTGGCGCTGGCGATGCACCAGGCATGCGCGTGCGCCTGGATCTCGGCCGCGAGCGCCTCGCGCCGCGCGGCGTTCAGCACCTTGGAATCGGCCAGCCCGTCGATCGGGCGGTCGGGATCGAGAATCACCGCGGCGGCATAGACGGCGCCCGCCAGCGGGCCACGGCCCGCCTCGTCGACACCGGCGACCGCGCGCGGCGCGAACACCGGCGCGCCGAACATATCCGCCTGGACGGTGACCTCAACGCGCGCCATGGGCGACCTCGAGAATGGCCTGGGCGGCGAGTTGGGGCGTGTCGCGCAGCAGCTCCTGGTGCATGGCCGTGAAACGCGCCTCGACCCGGTTGCGGTTGGCGTCGTCCGTCAGCGCGATCCAGGTGGCGTCGGCCAGCGCCTGCGGCGTCGCGTCGTCTTGCAGCACCTCGGGCACGGCGAAATCACGCAGCAGCACGTTGGGCAGGCCGACCCAGGGCAGATACGGGCGCTGCTGGCCGGACTTCCAGGCCATGATGCGCCGCATCCACGGCGACAGCACGTAGGAAATGACCATGGGACGCTTGTACAGCGCGGTCTCGAGCGTGGCGGTGCCGCTGGCAACCAGCACCGCGGTGCTGGCCTCCATGACGCTCCACGCGACCGGCGCGCCGCCTCCGCCCTGGCCGTCGGCCAGATCGTCGGACGTCACGACGCGCAGATTCTTGACGGGATGCTCGGCCAGCAACGCCTCGAACTCGGCGCGGCGCTGGGCGTTGACCATGGGCACCACGCACTGCAGGGCCGGATCGCGCGCCTGCAGCAGACGCGCGGCCTCCAGAAAGCGCGGCGCCAGCAGCCGGATCTCGGAAGAGCGGCTGCCGGGCAAAATCGCGAGAATCCTGGCGTCGGCATCGAGGCCGAGGCGGCGGCGCGCGGCGGCGCGGTCGGGTTCCATCGGGATGGCGCCCGCGAGCGGATGCCCGACGTAGGTCACCGGTATGCCTTCCTTGCGGTAGATCTCTTCCTCGAACGGAAAGAGCACCAGCATGTGCGACACCGATGCACGGATCTTGTGGATGCGCTCGTAGCGCCAGGCCCAGATCGAGGGCCCGACGAAGTGCACCGTGGGCGTGCCGGCCTCGCGCAACTGCTGCTCGAGGCGCAGGTTGAAATCGGGTGCGTCGATGCCGACGAACACCGACGGCGGCTCGGCCAGCCAGCGCTTCTTTACGTTGCCGTAGATCGAGAGCAGGCTCGGGATGCGCTTGAGCGCGTCGACGTAGCCGAACACCGTGAGCGCGTGCATCGGATGCCAGGCCTCGAAGCCACGTGCCAGCATCTGCGGCCCGCCGATGCCCGCGCAATGCACATCGGGGGCTTGCGCATGCAGGCCCCCGATGATCCGACCGGCCAGCAGATCGCCCGAAGGCTCTCCGGCCACCATGCCGATGCGCAGACTCATGGCCGGATGATGCCCCGGTTGGACGAGTCGAGGAAGTCGAGCAGCGTCTGGAGGTGCTCGGCCACGGCGGGCTCGGCTTCCTGGCGCGCACGCAGTTCGGCGCGGGCCAGATCGAGCGACAGCCCGCGGCGGTAGATGATCTTGTAGGCGTCGCGCAGCGCGGAAATCTGCGCCGGCGTGAAGCCACGGCGCTTGAGGCCTTCGGTATTGATGCCCACCGGCCGGCACGGATTGCCCGCGCCCAGCACGAACGGCGGCGTGTCCTGCATGAGCGAGCTGTTGCCGCCCGTCATGCTGTGCGCGCCGATCTTGGAGAACTGATGTACGCCGGTCAGGCCACCCACGATCGCCCAGTCGCCCACGTGCACGTGGCCGCCCAGCTGGACCGAGTTGGCCAGGATGGTGTTGCTGCCGATGTGGCAGTCGTGCGCGATGTGCACGTACGCCATGATCCAGTTGTCGTCGCCGACCGTGGTCAGTCCGCCGTCCTGCACCGTACCGGTGTTGAGGGTGGTGAACTCGCGCACCGTGTTGCGGTCGCCGATCACCAGACGCGTGGGCTCGCCCGCGTACTTCTTGTCTTGCGGCATGCCGCCGATCGAGCAGAAGCGGTAGAAGCGGTTGTCGCGACCGATGGTGGTCACGCCGTCGACCACGCAGTGCGGACCGATCTCGGTGCCGGCGCCGATCGTGACGTTCGGCCCCACCACCGCGTACGCGCCGATGACTGCCGAGCTATCGATTTGCGCGGCGGGATCGACCACCGCGGTGGGATGGATGTTTCCTGACATTTACTCTTCCAGGCTACGGATCGCGCACATCAGCTTGGCTTCCGCCACGAGCTGGCCAT
Source organism: Bordetella genomosp. 5 (assembly GCF_002261475.1). Classification (GTDB taxonomy): domain Bacteria; phylum Pseudomonadota; class Gammaproteobacteria; order Burkholderiales; family Burkholderiaceae_B; genus Bordetella. The sequence continues at coordinate 49,008 of NZ_NEVN01000005.1, read as the reverse complement.
CGACCAGTGCACGGCCCTGGTACTTGCAGATCGCACGCGAGAGGCGCTCGGCTTCGACTTCGATGCGCAGCTGATCGCCGGGCACCACCGGGCGACGGAAACGCGCGCCGTCGACACCTACCAGATAATACGCGGTCTTGGCGCCGTCGCATTTCAGGCCGCCGTTTTCATCGGTGAACGAGAACAGCGCGGAGGCCTGCGCCATCGCTTCGATGATGAGCACGCCGGGCATCACGGGGTGATGGGGGAAATGGCCTTCGAAGAACGGTTCGTTGATCGAGACGTTCTTGAGCGCCACGATGGACTTGCCGGGCACCATTTCGAGCACGCGGTCGATGAGCAGCATCGGATAGCGATGCGGCAGACGTTCCATTATCCCCTTGATGTCGAGTTCCATTTTCTTTCCTGCGATATGAGTAAAGTGATGGCGCGAATCGCCAGACGCACGTCCTCTCGGCCCGGCCTGCTCGGCACGGACTGCGGACGTGCTTCCGGCGCCTCGCGCCTTATTCCTGTTCCAGCGTCCGCACGCGGCGGCGCAGTTTTGACAGCTGTTGTATCACGGCGGCGTTGCGCTGCCATTCGCCGTGGTCGGCGTAGGGATACACGCCGGTGTAGCGGCCGGGCTTGTTGATGTTCGAGGTCACGGCCGTGCCACCCGAAATGTGCACGTCGTCGACCAGGACCAGGTGACCCGAAAGCATAGCCGCCCCGCCGATGGTGCAGCGCTCGCCAATACTCGTGGAACCGGCCACGCCCACACACGCGGCAATCGCCGTGTGCGCGCCGATTCGCACGTTGTGCGCGATCATGATCTGGTTGTCGAGCTTGACGCCGTCGGCAATGACGGTGTCGTCGAGCGCGCCGCGATCGATCGTGGTGTTGGCGCCGATCTCGACGTCGTTGCCCACGCTGACCGCGCCGAGCTGAGGAATCTTGCCCCAGGCGCCCTTGCCCAGCGTGGGATCGGGCGCGAAGCCGAAACCATCGGCGCCGAGCACCGCGCCGCTGTGCAGAATGCAGCGCTCGCCCACCTTCACGCCCTCGTACAGCGTGACGCGCGGGTGCAGCACGGTGTCCGCGCCGATCTGCGCGCCCCGGCCGATCACACAGGCCGGACCGATACGGGCATCACGACCGATGCGGACGCCGGCTTCGATGACGCATTGCGCCGCGATGCTGGCACCCGGCTCGATCACCGCGTCGGCGGCCACGATGGCACTGGGATGCACGCCAGGCGGCGCCGGCGGACGACGCGCGGCGTCGAACCACTGAGCCAGGCGGGCGTACAGCAGATAGGGATGCTTGCAGACGACACGGATGAACGCCGTGTGGCCCTCTTGCTGGAGGGCCGCGGCGACATCGGGGGAGACGATCACCGCGCCGGCGCGCGTGGCGGCCAGCTGGCTTTGATAGCGCGGGTTGGACAGGAAGCTGATTTCCTGCGGACCCGCGCCGGACAGCGTGCCCAGGCCAAGGATCTGCGGGAGATCGCCAGCCTGGGAGGCATCGAGCTGCCAGTCCAGCCCTTGGGTGTTGGCCCCGGCGAGCAAAGCGTCAAGCTTGGGCGCCCGGGCGATATCCAGCAGAACCGGCATGGGCGATTAGCGACCCAGGCTCTGGATGACCTTGTCGGTGATGTCGACACGCGGATTGACGGTGACGGCATCCTGGACGATCAGGTCGTAGTTTTCCTGCTCGGCGATACGCTTGATGGCGTCGTTGGCCTTCGTGACGATGCCCGAGAATTCTTCGTTGCGGCGACGGTTGAAGTCTTCCTGGAATTCACGACGCTTGCGCTGCAGGTCCATGTCGAGGTTCGACAGTTCGCGCTGGCGCTTGACGCGATCCGATTCGGACAGCACGGGGGCGTCCTTGTCGAAACGCTCGGCCTGGCTGCGCAGCTTCGAGGTCAGGCTGTCGAGCTCGTCGCTGCGACGCTTGAACTCGGATTCGATCTTGCTCTGGGCGGCCTTGGCCGGGCCCGACTCACGCAGGATCCGTTCCGTGTTCACGAAGCCGATCTTCGTGGCTTGCGCTTGCGCATGCGCCGTCGAGACGACGGCGGCCTGGCCGAGCACCAGCGCACCCATCAGCGCCAGCGAAGTGCCCAGCTTGCGACCGGCGCGCGTACCGGCGACGGCAGCGCGCATGGAACCCGAGTTGTTGAGTGCGAAATCAGACATCATGAAAATCTCACCTTCGAATGAGGTAAAGCAAAACAATATTGTGCCACTAAACCACGATGGAGCCAGTCCAGGGCCCAAATCGCGATGTTTCAGGCGTAACCAATCCAGGCAAACGCGCGGCGCACCGAAGTGCGCCGCTGCGTGTCAGATCAGAAACCGGTACCGATCTGGAACTGGAAGGCCTGGGTATCGTCGCCCGGCTTCGAATTGAGCGGACGGGCATACGACAGCTGCAGCGGGCCCAGCGGCGATTGCCACGACAGGCCGACACCGGCCGAGTAGCGCCAGCCGCAAGGATCCTCGACCTCGGAGTTGTTCTTGCCGGCCGTGCAGGCCATGCCGCTGCCCGCGGACACCTGACCCGCGTCGGCGAACACGAACCAGCGCAGCGTGCGATCTTTGGAAGCACCCGGGAACGGCAGGTAAAGCTGCGCGTTGGCCACGATACGGCGCGAACCGCCGAGGTAGTCGCCCGTGAGCGAGTCGCGCGGACCCAGCGAGGCGCCTTCGTAGCCACGCACGGTACCGATGCCGCCGCCGTAGACGTTCTTGATGACCGGGTAGTCGAGGCTGCCGTAGCTGCGGCCGTAGTCGATCATGCCGTTGAGCGCGAGCGTGTAGGCGCGGCCCAGCGGGAGGTAGTACTGCTGCTGCGCGGTGAGCAGGTAGTACTTCAGGTCCATGGTCGACAGGTCGCCCTTCAGGCGCGTGTACGAACCCTTGGTCGGGGCCAGCGCGCTGTCACGGGTGTCCTTGGACCAGCCCGTGTTGAAGATGAACGCGTTGGTCGAATCGCCGTACTGGTCGACGAAGTTGCGATACGCGAGCGGCGAGTTGTTGTACAGGTCGATCTGGTTGCGCTCGAACGTGCCGCCCAGGAAGATCCGGTCGTATTCCGAGATGGGCACGCCGAAGTTCATGCCCAGGCCCATGGCCTTGACGCGGTAGTCGCCGTCGTTGTTGTTCCAGGGCTCGGTCACGCGGTAGTAGGCCGACGTGGTGCGGCTGATGCCGTCCGTGGTGAAGTACGGATCGGTATGCGAGAGCACCACCGCGCGGTTGGTCTTGCTGGTGTTGAGCTGCAGCGTCAGGTTGGTGCCGCTGCCGAACACGTTGTCTTCGCTGATACCGGCCGACAGAATCGCCTTTTCGGAGGAGCCGTAGCCCACGCCGAGGTTGATCATGCCGGTGGGCTTTTCCTTCACGTCGACGTTGACGTCGACCTGGTCGGGCGAACCCGGCACCGGATCGGTCTTGACGTTGACTTCGTTAAAGTAGCCCAGGCGGTCGACGCGATCGCGCGAGACCTTGATGTCGCCCGCGTCGTACCAGGCGGCTTCCTGCTGGCGCACTTCGCGGCGCACGACTTCGTCGCGCGTGCGGGTGTTGCCGCCGATCTGGATGCGGCGCACGTACACGCGGCGGCTCGGGTCGACGTAGAACGTGACGTCGGCCTCGTGCTTGGCGCGGTCGAGCTGCGGGTTCGGGTTGACGTTGGCGAACGCGTAACCGAGTTCGCCCAGGTAGTCGGTGATGGCCTTGGCGGAGTTGTTGGCCTTGGCGGCCGAGAACGTCTCGCCTGCCTTGAGCTCCACCAGCTTGTTGATCTCGCCGTCGAGGCCGAGCAGGTTGCCCGCCATCTTGATGCTGCGGACCTTGTAGGGCTCGCCTTCATGCACCGTGACGGTGATGTAGATGTCCTTGCGGTCGGGCGAAATCGTGACCTGCGGCGGCTCGACGGTGAACTCGAGGTAGCCCTGGTCGAGGTAGAACGAACGCAGGCGTTCGATATCGCCTTCGAGCTTTTCGCGCGAGTACTTGTCGGTGTTGGTGTACCAGGTCAGCCAGCCCGGCGTGGAGAGGTCGAACTGATCCATCAGCTCGCTCTCGGAGAAGGCCTTGTTGCCGACCACGCGGATCTCGCGGATCTTGGCGACTTCGCCTTCGAACACGTCGAAGCTCACGCCCACGCGGTTGCGGGGCAGCGGCGTGACGGTCGCGGTGACTTCCACGCCGTACTTGCCCTTGCCCAGGTATTGTTCCTTGAGCTCGTATTCGGCGCGCTCGAGCATCGACTGATCGAAGATGCGGCCTTCGCCGAAGCCGACCTGCGCCAGCGACTTGGTGATGTTCTTGGAATCGAACTCACGCATGCCGTTGAAGCTGATCGACGCGATCGTGGGGCGTTCCTGGACGACCACGACCACGACGTTGTTGTCGGTCTGGATCTGGACGTCGCTGAAGAAGCCCGTGCCGTACAGGCGGCGCACCGCTTCGGTGGCGTCCTGTTCGGTGAACTTCTCGCCCACTTTGACGGGCAGATAGCCAAAGACGGTACCGGCATCGGTACGTTGAATGCCTTCGACGCGGATATCGCGCACGACGAAGGGATCGAAGGCATGGGCAAGCGCCGGCAAGAGCAGAGCGGCAAGCAAGCTCGGCAGTTTGGCCTTCTTGAAGAGACCCTTTTCTTGCATATCGCTCCTGGAATTCATCATCCGGCGAAAAAACATCCTTGGCTTTCCTCGGTCGTGCAAATGGCGGGGGATTTTATTCGATTCGCGTCTAAGTGAATAGCCGCGCAAAATCATTGAAAAGCGCGAGGCCCATCAGGCAGGCCAGCAAACCGACGCCGGCGCGTTGGCCGATGTCGATCCACCGATCAGGCACGGGACGCCCTCGTACGATTTCGACGAGATAGTACAGCAGATGCCCTCCATCCAGCATGGGAATGGGAAGCAGATTCAGGACACCCAGGCTGATGCTGATCAGCGCGAGATAGGCAATGTAGGCTTCGAGGCCGATACGCGCGGTCTGGCCGGCGTAGTCGGCGATGGTGACGGGGCCGCTCACATTGCGCCACGACACGTCGCCGGTGACCATGCGGCCCATCATGCGCAGCGACAGCCAGGCGGTGTCCCAGGTGCGCTGGGCGCCACGGGCGATGCTCTCGAAAAAGCCGTAGCGCTGCGTGACCATGGGCACGTCGCCGCCGAGTTGCACGCCAATGCGGCCGATCTGCTTGCCCTGCACCTGCTCGGCGCGCGGCACGATCTCGAGCGAGACCTGGGCGCCGTCGCGCACCACGGTGATCGGCATGGCCTGATCGGGATGCTGCTGAATGAGTGCGACGAGCGCGCCGGCATCCAGGCCCTGGGCGTCGCCCGCGCGCACGATCAGATCGCCCGCGCGCAGGCCGGCGGCCTCCCCTGCCCCGCCCGCGATCACTTCGCGCACGATGGGCTTGGCCTGTGCCAGGCGCAGACCGAGCGCCACGAGCGGATCGCCGTCGGCGGGATCCATGCGATTGCCGGCCGGCGCGGTCAGGCGCAGCTCGCGTTCGCGGCCGGCCTCGTCGCTCACCCGCACATCGGTGCTGCCGCCCGACGAGAGCAGGTCCAGCAGGCGCCAGCGCGCGTCGGACCAGGATTCGATCTGCTGGCCACCCACCGACTGAATGCGATCGCCGGCGCTGAAGCCTGCCTGGGCCGCCGGGGTATCGGCGACGGGCGCGCCGACGATGGCGGCGGGCACCTGCGTGCCGACCATGTTCAGGCCGGCATAGAGCGCGATGGCGAGGATCAGATTGAAGATGGGGCCGGCGGCGACGATGGCGATGCGGCGGCCGACCGGTTGCGCGTTGAAGCTGCGCTTGACCTCGGCCAGCGGCGCGCCCGGCGGCGCGTCGTCCTGCATCTTGACGTAGCCGCCCAGCGGAATGGCGGACAGCGCCCACTCGGTGCCGTTGCGATCGTAACGGCGCAGCAGCACGCGGCCGAAGCCGAGCGAGAAACGGAGCACGCGCACGCCACACAGGCGCGCCACCCAGTAATGCCCCAGCTCATGGAAGGTGATCAGGGTGCCCAGCGCGACCACAAAGGCCAGCAAGGTGAAAATCATGGTGCGAAAGCCTACTCAGATGCCGGCGCGCGCCTGCCGGAGAAACCGAGGCGGCGCATGCCGTGAGCCGATCGCATGCCGGGTGGACGATGCATCGGGTACCGTGTTTCGGGAGCGAGGCGTAGGGGCGGAACGGGCCGGCCAGGCGCAAACGGATGCGCGGCAGGCCAGGCGCCACACCGGGCCGCGCTTGCCTGGCCGACGTGGGGCGGCGCCGGGCGCGCATCGCGCGCCGGCGGCTGCTCAGGCGGTGCCCAGATCGCCGGCAAACCGGCGTACGGCCACGTCCAGTGCAAGCACGTCGTCCAAGCCGGCGAGCGTAACAGATGACAGCCCGGCCTGCCACTCCAGCGCGGCGGAGATCACGCGCGGAATCCAGGTGTAGGGCAGCCGTCCTTCGAGGAACGCGGCGACCGCGACCTCGTTGGCCGCGTTCAGCGTGATGCAGGCGGCCTGCCCGGCCCGCAGGGCCTGGAACGACAGGTCCAGACAGGGAAAGCGTTCGAAATCGGGCTTTTCGAAGTCGAGCCGTCCCCAGCGGGTCAGGTCGAGCGGGCTGACCCCGCTTTCGAGGCGCTCCGGAAAACCGAGGCCATACGAAATCGGGGTACGCATGTCGGGCTGGCCGAGCTGGGCCAGTACCGAGCCGTCGTCGTATTCGACCATCGAGTGCACGACGCTCTGCGGATGGATCACCACCTCGATCCGGTCGGCCGGCATGGCGAACAGCCAGTGCGCCTCGATGACCTCCAGGCCCTTGTTGAGCATGGTGGCCGAATCGACGGAGATCTTGCGGCCCATGCTCCAGTTGGGATGGGCGCACGCCTGCTCGGGCGTGACGTTTTCGAGGTCCGCCGGATCGTGGCGGCGGAACGGCCCACCCGACGCGGTCAGGATGAGCTTGCGCACGCCGCGCGCGGGCGCTTGCGGCGCACCGGCACGCCCGCCGTGCGGCAGACACTGGAAGATGGCGTTGTGTTCGCTGTCGATCGGCAGCAGCTCGGCGCCGGCGTCGCGCACGGCGGCCATGAACAAGGCGCCGGCCGCGACCAGGGCTTCTTTGTTGGCCAGCAGCACGCGCTTGCCGGACCGGGCGGCGGCCAGCGCCGCGGGCAACCCGGCCGCGCCGACGATCGCCGCCATCACCGTGGTGCACTCGGGGGCCGCGGCCACCTCGGCCAGGGCCTCGCTACCCACGCGCACGTCGGGCTGGCGCGCCGCCGCCGGCCACGCGGCCAGAAAGCGCGCACGCGCATCGTCGGACGGCACGACCACGACGGCGGCGCCGGTCGCCACGGCCTGCTCGGCCAGGCGCTCCATGCGGCTGTAGGCCGACAGCGCGTAGACCCCGAGCCGGTCGGGATGACGCGCGATCACGTCCAGGGTACTTTCGCCGATCGAGCCCGTGGAGCCCAGCACGGCGATGCGTTGAAAACCGGTCAAAACAACACTCCAGTCAAGAGCAGCGCGATCGGTGCCACCGGCAGGATGGCGTCGATGCGGTCATAGACGCCGCCATGGCCCGGCAGCAGCGCGCTCGAATCCTTGACGCCCGCGCGGCGCTTGAGCAGCGACTCGAACAGATCGCCGACGATCGACACCACGCCGAGGATCACGCCGGCGGGCAGCGCGAGCAGCCACGATCCGCGTGCGAACAGGTCGGCCGCATAGGTGCCTTGATACTGGCCGGAGATCACGATCCAGAGTACCGCGCCGCCGACGCCGGCCACGGCGCCCGCGATGGTCTTGCCGGGACTGACCTTGGGAGCCAGCTTGCGCTTGCCGAACGCACGACCCGCGAAATAGGCCGCGATGTCGGCGATCCAGACCAGCGCCAGCAGCGAAATGACATACAGGCCGCCGCGCGTCATGAACCACAGCGCCAGCACCGACCAGGCGGCGAACACGGCCAGCACCGAAAACACCGACCAGCCCAGGCTGGCGGGAGGCGCGTCGGAGCGCCCGCGATAGACGGCCGTCCAGGCGCCGACCAGCCACACCAGCGCGACCACCGGCACCAGGCCCTGCAGCAGCCAGACCGCCACCTGGGCGCCGGCGGTGGCGCCGCCGAGCCACAGGTGGGTGAGACCGAGCATGAGGCCGAACAGCACGACGGGCACGCCCACGGCCACCGCCTTGCTGGGCGGGCGCGGCAAGGTCAGGCGCAGCCACTCCCAGTTGGCGCAGGCGGCGCCGAGCGCCAGCAGCGCAACGAACCACCAGGGGTTGGGCGCGGCGAGCGCGCCGGCCAGGATAGCGAGAAGAACGATGGCGGTGACGATACGCTGGCCGAGCATGAGGCGGACTCCGATGAAAGAGGTTTAACGCTTGGCGTCGCGCAACTGCGCGCTGGTGCGGCCGAATCGGCGTTCACGGGTGCGATACCACTCGAACGCGGCATCGAGCGCTTCGGCGTCGATGTCGGGCCAATACTTATCGGTGAAGAACAGCTCGGTATAGCTGAGCTGCCAGATGAGGAAGTTGGAGATGCGCTGCTCGCCGCCGGTGCGGATGAACAGGTCGGGCTCGGGAGCCCATGCCATCGAGAGATGCTCGGCCAGCGCGGCTTCGTCGATCGCGTCGGGATCGGCGGCGAGCTCGGGCCGGGCGCGGAGCATGGCGCGGGTGGCCTGCAGGATGTCCCAGCGGCCGCCGTAGTTGGCGGCCACGGTCAGGTGCAGGCGGTCGTTGCCGGCGGTGCGGTCCTGCGCCTGAGCGATGAGTTCGCGCAGACGCGGCTCGAAGGGCGAGAGATCGCCCACCACGTGCAGGCGCACGCCCTGCTCCTGCAGCTTGTCGACTTCGCGCTCGAGCGCCTGAACGAACAGGCGCATCAGCAGCGAGACCTCGTCGGCCGGCCGGCGCCAGTTTTCGGAGCTGAACGCGAACAGCGTGAGATAGCGCACGCCGCGGCGACCGCAGGCCTCGACGGCGCGGCGTACCGCCTGCACGCCCTTTGCATGGCCCGCCGTGCGCGGCAGATGCCGACGCGTGGCCCAGCGCCCGTTGCCATCCATGATGATGGCAACGTGTTGCGGTACGGCCTCGGTATCGGGAATCGCCTGGGTGGAACTGATGACCATGAATGAAAGCCTAGCGGAGTGACGAACGCTGGCGCTCGGGATAAGGCCTGCAAAAAACTGCGCCGTCCCGGTGTCGCGCACCGCCGGGCCTGGCGGCAGCGCGGCGGTGACGGCGCCTGGGCAGTAATCACGGCGTCGGTCCCGCCTGGGCGGGACAGACGCCAGTCCGCAATTATACGGTCATGATTTCCGCTTCTTTGGTCGTCACGAGCTTGTCGATGTCGGCCACGAAACGGTCGGTCAGCTTCTGCACGTCGTCCTGGGCGCGACGCTCGTCGTCTTCGGAGATGGTCTTGTCCTTGACCAGCTTCTTGAGCGTTTCGTTGGCTTCACGACGCAGGTTGCGCACGGCGACCTTGGCGTCTTCGCCTTCGCTCTTGACGACCTTGGTGAGGTCACGACGACGCTCTTCGGTCAGGGCGGGCATCGGCACGCGGATGGTCTCGCCCATCGAGATGGGGTTCAGACCCAGATCCGATTCGCGGATCGCCTTTTCGATGGGGCCGGCCATCTGCTTCTCGTAGGGCTGCACGCTGATCGTGCGGGCGTCGACGAGGTTGACGTTGGCGACCTGGCCCACCGGGACCGGCGAACCGTAGTACTCGACCTGCACGTGATCGAGGATGCCGGTGTGAGCCCGGCCGGTGCGGATCTTGGACAGGTTGGTCTTGAGCGTGTCCAAGGACTTGCTCATCCTGGTCTCGGCGGATTTGCGGGTTTCTGCAACGCTCATGGCTATTTCCTTTTTCTCAAACGTGTACCAACGTGCCTTCGTCTTCGCCGCCGACCACGCGCTTGAGCGCGCCCGACTTGTTGATCGAAAACACCTTGATGGGCAGCTTCTGGTCGCGGCACAGCGCGAAGGCCGTGGCGTCCATCACCTCGAGACGGCGCACGATGGCTTCGTCGAAGCTGATGCGCGCATAACGCGTGGCGGTCGGATCCTTGTTGGGATCCGCGCTATAGATACCGTCGACCTTGGTGGCCTTGAGCACGATCTCGGCACCGATCTCGGCGCCACGCAAGGCGGCGGCGGTGTCGGTGGTGAAGAACGGATTGCCCGTGCCCGCCGCGAAAATCACGACCTTGCCCTCTTCGAGGTAACGCAGGGTCTTGGGACGGATGTAGGGTTCGACCACCTGGTCGATATTGAGGGCCGACTGCACGCGGGTGTCGACACCCTTGTGCTTGAGCGCGTCTTGCAGGGCAAGCGCGTTCATGATGGTGGCCATCATGCCCATGTAGTCGGCGGTGGCGCGGTCCATGCCCTGCGCACCGGGCGCGACGCCACGGAAGATGTTGCCTCCGCCGATGACAATGGCCAGCTCGACGCCCATGGCGGCGACCTCGGCGATTTCATCGGTCATGCGGACGATGGTGGAGCGATTGATGCCGAAAGCATCGTCGCCCATCAGCGCCTCGCCGGAAAGTTTGAGAAGAACCCGTTTATATGATCTGCTGCTCATAGGTGATATCCCGAGGAACGATCCGACGAAAGTGTAAGACAAGAAATAGGCCGGTCACAGGGGTTTCAGGCAACCCTGCGCCGGCCCGTCATCACGATAACGCTTTATGCGCGGCCAGCGGCGGCGGCAGCGACTTCTGCGGCGAAATCAGTGGTCTTCTTCTCGATGCCTTCACCAACGACGTACAGAACGAATTGCTTGATCGACGCGCTCTTTTCCTTGAGCATCTGTTCGACCGTTTGCTTGTCGTTCTTGACGAAGGGTTGCGACAGCAGGGTCACTTCCTTCAGGAACTTCTGCACCGAACCTTCGACCATCTTGGCGACGATGTCGGCCGGCTTGCCCGATTCGGCAGCCTTCTGCTCGGCAACCGAACGCTCGGTGGCGATGTCGGCGGCGCTCACGCCCGATGCGTCCAGAGCCTTGGGCTTGGTCGCGGCGATGTGCATGGCCAGGTCCTTGCCCACTTCTTCGGCGCCGGCGAATTCGACCAGCACGCCGATGCGGCCACCGTGCACGTACGAAGCCAGTGCGTCGGGGGTCTGGATGCGCTGGAAGCGGCGGATCGAGATGTTTTCGCCGATCTTGCCGACCAGGGCGGTACGGGTGGTTTCGACGGTGCCTTCACCGAAGGGCAGCTCGGACAGCGCGGCGACGTCGGCCGGGTTCTTCGAGGAGACCAGTTCGGCCAGGGCGTTGACGTAGGCGACGAAGTCGGGGTTCTTGGCGACGAAGTCGGTTTCGCAGTTGACTTCGATCACGGCGCCTTGCTTGCCATCGGCAGCAATGAACAGGCCGATCAGGCCTTCGGCGGTCACGCGGGCAGCGGCCTTGCTGGCCTTGTTGCCCAGCTTGACGCGCAGGATTTCCTCGGCACGATCCAGATCGCCTTCGGCTTCCGTCAGGGCCTTCTTGCACTCCATCATGGGTGCGTCGGTCTTTTCGCGCAGTTCCTTGACCAGGGCAGCGGTAATTTCAGCCATGTTAGCTCCAGTTTCGCTTATGACATGCCCCGACAGGGCCGGGGCAATGATATGAATTCAGTGTGACACCCGGGCGATGCGCTGGCACGGACGGCCCGCTGGGGTCGTCGCCGCGTCAGGCCATGAGGCCACGGGCTGCGGGACGCGAGCTGCGCGCGTGCGCCCGACTTGGGAATGGGCGCGGCGCGGCGGCTCGAGGCCGGCGCGCGCCGCGCAGCCTGGCTTTAGGCCTGGCCGTCTTGCACTTCGACGAACTCTTCCTGACCTTCGCCGATCTCTTCGACCAGACCGTTCAGGTTTTGTTCGCGGCCTTCCAGCACGGCGTCAGCGATGCCCTTGGCGTACAGAGCGATGGCGCGAGCCGAGTCGTCGTTGCCGGGGATCACGTAGTCGACGCCGTCGGGCGAGTGGTTGGTATCAACCACGGCAACCACCGGGATACCCAGGGTGCGGGCTTCGGCCACGGCGATCTTGTGGTAACCCACGTCGATCACGAACAGAGCGTCGGGCAGACCGTTCATGTCCTTGATGCCGCCGATCGACTTGTTCAGCTTGTCGAGTTCGCGTTGGAACAGCAGGCCTTCCTTCTTGATCAGACGCTCCATGCCGCCTTCGGCGACAACGGCTTCCATATCCTTCAGGCGCTTGATCGAGCTCTTGACCGTCTTGAAGTTGGTCAGCATGCCGCCGAGCCAGCGGGCGTCGACGTAGGGCATGCCGCAGCGGGCGGCTTCGGCGGCGACCAGTTCACGGGCGGCGCGCTTGGTGCCGACGAACAGGATCGAACCACCACGAGCGGCCAGTTGCTTCACGAACTTGGTGGCGTCTTGGTATTGGGCAACCGTCTTTTCGAGGTTGATGATGTGAATCTTGTTGCGCTGGCCGAAGATGTACTGCGACATCTTGGGGTTCCAGTAACGGGTCTGGTGACCGAAGTGGACGCCGGCTTCCAGCATTTCACGCATGAGGGACATAATGACTCCAAGGGTTGGGTCTTGCATTACGCCTGCATCGAATTCATCGACACCCTGGGTGGCATAACGCGCGATTGCCGCTGCGGGAACACCCCGCGCGGGGTACTGCGATACAGAAATCAAGCCAGCCGACACGACCGAAGCCGTGATGAACCCAGACGACCGGCAAGGCACGCGGCCTGCCGATGTGCGTCGGCGCTGCTCGGTCTGGCGCGCTGTTCGATCTGCCGCGCTGTTCGATCTGTCGTTTTGTTGGCGGCGGAATCTGGCTGCATGAATCAGGTTCCGGGGCATTTCATCCAATCGGCCGCGGGTGCTGCGCACCTGCCAACCGACGAGAAATTAACCGGACGCCCACACCGCGCCTGCACCGCCGCTCAAAAACGTGGATCGAGCAGCTCGGCAAGCCCGTGAGCGCCGCCCGCGGGGTGCCTGCCCGGGTGCAACACCCTCGCCTGGCCTCCCGGCGGACCGCGAACATCGATGATGCCGCCTGTCCCGATTTCCGTGCCCGGCCTCGCGGCCAGACCTCGCCTCGATACGTGGCGCCTATCGGCTCGGAAACCCGGTGCTGCGCGCGGCAGGCCTGTGCGGCCCCACCCGGTATCCTTCGCTGCCTTGCACACCACGTCCCTTCGCGACGCGCGCACCAGATGCTCCGGCTACCGCCAGGCTGCTCGAGCCTGCCATGCACAGCCCCGAAATCCGGGCGTGATATGCACACGGTTTTCAAGGCAAGCCTATAATTCTACTATTTTTCGACCAGGATACTCAAGCAGATACATGGGCATTGTTACCGACCCCGCCGATCTGGCCAAAATGCGCGCCGCCTGTCAGGACGCGGCCCGGATTCTCGATTACCTCGCGCCTCACGTGAAGCCGGGCGTCACCACGGCCGCCCTGGACAAACTCGCGCTCGAGTACCTCACCGACGAGCTCAAGGTGAAGTCGGCCACGGTAGGCTACGCCCCGCCCGGCTACCCGCCGTTCCCGGGCGCGATCTGCACCTCGGTGAACCACCAGGTCTGCCACGGCATTCCGGGCGACAAGGTCCTCAAAAACGGGGACGCGCTCAATATCGACGTGACCATCATCAAGGATGGGTGGTTCGGCGACACGAGCCGCATGTACCTGGCCGGCGAACCGTCGATCCTGGCGCGCCGCCTGACCGACATCACCTTCGACTGTATGTGGAAGGGCATCGCCGCCGTGCGCAATGGCGCCACGCTCGGCGATATCGGCCACGCGATCCAGAAGTACGCCGAAGCCCAGGGCTTTTCGGTGGTGCGCGAATTCTGTGGCCACGGCATCGGCCAGCGCTTTCATGAAGACCCGCAGGTGCTGCACTACGGCAAGCCCGGCACGGGCCCGACGCTCGAAACCGGCATGCTGTTCACGGTCGAGCCGATGATCAACGCCGGCCGCCGCGAAATCCGCCAACTGGCCGACGGCTGGACGGTCGTGACCCGCGATCATAGCCTTTCGGCGCAATGGGAACATACCATCTGCGTCACCGAGACCGGCTGCGAGGTGCTCACCGTGTCGCCCAACATGCCCGCCGCGCCGGCCTTCGTGCCCGACACGGTCGTGATCCCCCAGGTCTGACCCCTTCCCTCTCTCCAGGCCCGTCTGCATGACCCAGCTCGATCTCGCCCCCCTCAAAGCACGCATGCAGACCGCCCGGGCGGCGGCGATCGCGCAGTTCCGGACCCACCATCGGCCCGACACGCTGCTGCATGAGTTGCGCCGCATCGTCGACCAGGCGCTGCGCGAGCTGATCAAGCTGGCGCCGCTGCCGGCCGGCGCCACGCTGGCCGCGGTGGGCGGCTACGGACGAGGCGAGCTTTATCCGCATTCCGATGTCGATCTGCTGATCCTGCTGCCGCACGAGCCCGGCCCGGCCGACGAGAGCGCGATCGAGGCGCTGGTCGCCTCGCTCTGGGACCTCGGCCTGGAACCCGGCCACAGCGTGCGCACGCTCGAAGACTGCGAAAACGAAGCCCAGGCCGACATCACGGTCGAGACCGCGCTGCTCGAGTCGCGCTGGCTCGCGGGCAGCCGCTCGCTCATGAAGCGCTTCGAAACCGCAATGCGGGCCCGCCTCGACGCGGCCGCCTTCTTCCGCGCCAAGCGCGTCGAGATGCAGCAGCGTCATGCCCGCTACCAGGACACGCCCTACTCCCTCGAACCCAACTGCAAGGAATCGCCCGGCGGACTGCGCGACCTGCAGGTGATCCTGTGGATGGCGCGGGCGGCCGGCTTCGGCCAGGCCTGGCGCGAAGTGGCGCAGGCGGGGCTGCTGACGGCCTCGGAGGCGCGCGACCTGCGCCGCGCCGAACAGGCCTTCAAGCGCCTGCGCATCGAGCTGCACTTGCTCACCGGCCGCCGCGAAGACCGCGTGCTGTTCGACCTGCAGCCCTCGCTGGCCGAGGTCTACGGCATCACGTCCACGGCCACGCGGCGCGCGAGCGAACTGCTGATGCAGCGTTATTACTGGGCGGCCCGCCTCGTGACGCAGCTCAACGCGATCCTGGTGCAGAACATCGAGGAGCGCCTGTTTCCGCGTCCCGAAAGCGATGCCCGCGCGATCGACGAAGACTTCCGCAAGCTGCACGAGCGGCTGGACATCATTCGCGAAGACTGCTTCGAGCGCAATCCGACGCTGCTGCTGCGCGCGTTTCTCGTGATGCAGCAGCATGCCGACCTCACCGGCATGTCGGCGCGCACGCTGCGCGCCATCTGGCACTCGCGCCACCGCATCGACGCGCAGTTCCGCCGCAACCCGGTCAACCGCAAGCTGTTCCTGCAGATCCTGCAGCAGCCGCGCGGCGTGGTGCACGAGATCCGCCGCATGACCATGCTCAACGTGCTGCCGCGTTATCTGCCGGTGTTTCGCCGCATCGTGGGGCAGATGCAGCACGACCTGTTCCATGTCTATACGGTCGACCAGCACACGCTGGCGGTGATCCGCAATCTGCGGCGCTTCACCATGCCGGAGCACGCGCAGGAGTACCCGCTGGCCAGCCAGCTCATGACCGACCTGGACCGGCACTGGCTGCTGTACGTGGCGGCGCTCTTTCATGACATCGCCAAGGGCCGCGGCGGCGACCACTCCGAGCTCGGCGCACGCGAAGTGCGCCGCTTCGCCACCGAGCACGGCCTGGACGCCGCCGATGGCGAGCTGGTGGAGTTCCTGGTGCGTCAGCACCTGCTGATGTCCAACTTCGCGCAAAAGCGCGACATCTCCGACCCCGAGGTCGTCAACGAGTTCGCCCGCAAGGTGGGCGACGAGCGCCACCTCACCGCCCTCTACCTGCTCACGGTGGCCGACATCCGCGGCACCAGCCCCAAGGTGTGGAACGCCTGGAAGGGCAAGCTGCTCGAGGACCTGTATCGCCTGACGCTGGCGGCGCTAGGCGGCACGCACGACGCCAGCACCGTGCTCACCGAGCGCAAGGAAGAGGCGGCACGCCTCACGCGTCTCGCGGGCCTGCGCGACGACGCGCGCGAGGCCTTCTGGAAGCAGCTCGACGTGGCGTACTTCCTGCGGCACGACGCCTCCGAGATCGCCTGGCACACGCGCCACCTCTACTATCAGGTGGAGCCCGCCGAGCCGGTCGTGCGGGTGCGTCCCACCGAGGAAGGCGGCGGCCTGCAGGTCATGCTCTATACCCGCGACGCGCCCGACCTCTTCATGACCACCTGCGGCTATTTCGACGGCAAGGCGATGTCGATCCAGGACGCCCGCATCCACACCACCCGCCACGGCTGGGCGCTCGACAGCTTCATCGTGCTGCCGTCCGACGGCAGCTTCGACCTGCGGGCGCAGGCCACGCTGGTCGAGCACGAGCTGGGCGAACGGCTGCGGGCCGCCCGCCAGGGCGAACGCGCCCCCGCGCGCGGCGGACAGCATCGCAATCGTCAGTCGCGGCTATCGCGCGTGTTTCCCGTGATGCCCCAGGCCGAGCTGCACCCCGACGAGCGCAGCCAGTCGTGGCGCCTGTCCGTGACCGCCACCGACCGGCCCGGGCTGCTGTACGCGCTGGCGCGGGTATTCGCCGACACCGGGGTGGACCTCATCATGGCCAAGGTGATGACGCTCGGCGACCGCGTCGAAGACGTGTTCATCATTTCCGGCGCGGCGCTGGAGCGGCCCCGCACGCAGATGCAGTTCGAGCGCAGCGTGCTCGATGCGCTGGCGGGCGACGAACCGCAGCAAAAGGTCGCTTAAGCACCGCGCCCGCTTACAATCGCGTTTTCATATCGGGCGCGGCTCACCTCCATGGCGATCGACGAATACTTGCTGGTCTTCGGCCGCAGTTTTTTCTTTGCGCTGGCCACCCTGCTGCCCTTCCTGAATCCGCCCGCGATCGCGCCGATTTTCTGGAGCCTCACGGAGGGCGCGTCCGCCTCCACGCGCACGGCGCTGGCCAAGCGCGTGTCGATCAACGTGGCGCTGATGCTGACCGTGGCCATGCTGGCGGGGCATATCGTGCTGAGCTTCTTCGGCATCTCGCTCGCCATCGTGCGGGTGGCCGGCGGCATCCTCGTGATGTACAACGCGTGGCTGCTGGTGAATTCGCCCGATGCCGGCACCAGCCGCGTGGCACGCATGGCCGAGTCGTTCACGCCCGAAATGGCGCAGGCCCGCGCCTTCTACCCCCTCACCTTTCCGATCAGTTGCGGCCCGGGATCGATCGCGGCGGCCCTGACGGTCGGCGCGTCCCTGCGCGACCAGACGGATCAGCTCGCGAGCGTGGTGCGGCTGGCGGGCTCGCTGCCCGGCGTCGCGGTGGTGTCGTTCGTGCTTTATGTCTGCCTGCGCTTCGCCGTGCAGCTGCTGCACCGCCTCGGCGAAAACGGCACCGCCGTATTCATGCGCCTGTCCGCCTTCATCATGCTGTGCCTGGGCGTGCAGATTTTCTGGGACGGCGCGCGCGAGCTGCTGCTGGCGCTTTTCGAGCAGGCGCTGCAACTAATGCCGAAGCCGCCGGCCTAAGCTTGCAGCCGCGGCGTCCTCCCCGCCCCGTTCACTCCATCACCCTCACCCGCTTCGGCAAGCCTGGAATCACCATGTATCCGCAACGCAAACGCCTGCTTCTCCTGATCGCGCT
Source organism: Bordetella genomosp. 5 (assembly GCF_002261475.1). Lineage (GTDB taxonomy): Bacteria > Pseudomonadota > Gammaproteobacteria > Burkholderiales > Burkholderiaceae_B > Bordetella. The sequence goes on along the minus strand of NZ_NEVN01000005.1, from coordinate 31,299 downwards.
GCTGTGCTTCGGCGCCTTGGGCGTCGCCCTCATTTCCCAACACCTGCTCGAGATGCCGCCCTGCGCCTGGTGCGTGATGCAGCGTCTGATCTATCTGGTGATCGGCGTGATCGCCCTGGTCACCGCCTACGCGGGTCCGCTGGCCTCGCGCATCGGCGCGGCACTGGCCGCGCTGCTCGCCATCGCCGGCGTGGTGGCGGCGTGGTACCAGTACACGGTCGCCTCGAAGATGCTGTCCTGCGACCAGACCTTCGCCGACCGCTTCATGAGCGGCACCGGGCTGGACAGCGCGATCCCGTCGGTCTTCGGCATCTATGCCACCTGCATGGACGCCGCCGTGCCGCTGCTGGGCATCGAATACGCGCTCTGGAGCCTGGGCCTGTTCGTGGTGCTGGGTGTCATCGCCCTGCGCGCCGCGTTCGCCGGCCGCCGCGCCGCCTGAGCCGAGCGACACGCCTCGCCCCAATGAAAAGAGCCCGGCGCCGTGATGGCGCCGGGCTCTTTGACATGAACGGCGCGAAGCGCCGCTGTCAGCGACGGACTCAGTTGTCGTTGACGCCGTAACCCATGTTGAACTGCAAGCCACCCGCGGCTTCGTCATCGGCGCTGGTCTCGCGCGACTGACCGAGGCGTGCGAGGTACTCCGGCGTGATGTCGCCCGTGATGTACTCGCCATCGAAACACGAGGCTTCGAAGCGGGTGATCGACGGGTTGATGTCGCGCACGGCCTGCTGCATGTCGGCCAGATCCTGGTAGACGAGCGAATCGGCGCCGATCGCGCGGGCGATTTCTTCGTCGGAACGGCCGGTGGCGATCAGTTCCTTCTGGGTCGGCATGTCGATGCCGTATACGTTGGGGAATCGCACCGGAGGCGCGGCCGAGGCGAAGTAGACCTTGTTGGCGCCGGCGGCGCGCGCCATGTCGACGATCTCGCGCGAGGTGGTGCCGCGCACGATGGAGTCATCGACCAGCAACACGTTCTTGCCCTTGAACTCCTGGCCGATCGCGTTGAGCTTCTGGCGCACGGACTTACGGCGCACGGCCTGGCCCGGCATGATGAAGGTGCGGCCGACGTAGCGGTTCTTGATCAGGCCTTCGCGGTAGTCGAGGTTCAGGCGCGACGCGAGCTGCATGGCGGCCGGACGCGACGAGTCGGGAATCGGCATGACCACGTCGATGTCGCCGATACGCATGTTGCGCGCGACCTTGTCGGCGAGGTACTCGCCCATGCGCAGGCGGGCGTCGTACACCGACACGCCGTCGATCAGCGAATCGGGGCGGGCGAAGTAGACGTATTCGAAGATGCAGGGCACGAGGCGCGCGTCTTCGGCGCACTGGCGGCTCACGAGGCGGCCGTCGAGGTCGACGAACACGGCCTCGCCCGGCAGCACGTCGCGCACGAAGGCGAAACCGCTGCCTTCGAGAGCGACCGACTCCGAGGCGACCATCCACTCGACGCCCTCGTCGGTTTCCTGGCGGCCGATACAGAGCGGGCGGATGCCGTACGGATCGCGGAAGGCCAGCATGCCGTAGCCCGAGATCTGCGACACCACGGCGTAGGCGCCGCGCACGCGCTTGTGCAGCTGAGCCACCGCGCGGAACATCGCGTCTTCGTCGAGCGACACGCCGTTGGCCGCGAGCTGCAGCTCGTGCGCCAGCACGTTGAGCAGCACTTCGGAGTCGGAGTTGGTGTTGATGTGACGGCGGTCGACGCGATAGAGCGCCTCGCGCAGCTCGCGCCAGTTGGTCAGGTTGCCGTTATGGGCGAACGTGATGCCGAACGGGGCGTTCACGTAGAAGGGCTGTGCCTCTTCTTCGCTGGAGCTCGAACCCGCCGTGGGGTAGCGCACCTGGCCCACGCCGCTCTGACCCGGCAGGGAGCGCATGTTGCGCGTGCGGAACACGTCGCGTACAAGGCCGTGCGCCTTGTACATGTTGAAGTGATTGCCGTGGGAGGTGGCGATGCCTGCGGCGTCCTGGCCCCGGTGCTGCAACAACAGCAGGCTGTCATACAGCAGCTGGTTAACCGGCCCGCGCCCGATAACCCCGACGATTCCACACATGGTGAGTTCCTGTAGATGTAAAACGAGTGAAGCAGTAGTGAATCAATAAGGACGCATCAATACGGCACCCAGGTCCCGAGGGACTCAGGCAGCATCGACTTGACCTTCAAGACGGCCTGCGTGGCCGAATGCGAAAACATGGCGTCCTGCCACCAGGGCTCTTGCGGCAGCGGCGTATAACCCGCCAGGCCAACCAGCACGAGCACGATCAACAGACCGCGCGCCAGACCGAACATCCCGCCCAGGCCATGATCGGCCGGCGACAGGCCGGTGGTGCGGATCAGCGCGCCCAGGGTCATGTTGACCAAACCCACGCCCAGCAGAACGATGATGAATACGGCCGCATAGGACACCCCCATGCGCAGCACCGTGGTTTCGATATAGGGTTCGAGCCAGCCGTAGACGGTGGGGCCCCACCAGATCGCCGCCACGAAGGCGAGCACGTACGCGACCAGCGACAGCAGCTCTTTGAGCAGACCGCGCACCAGACCGAGCACGGCCGAGACCGCCAGGATCGCCAGAACGACGAAGTCGAAACCGGTCACTGTGCGGCGATGAAACCGTTGTCGTAGCCCAGCGTGCGCAGACGCGCCTGGGCAGCCTGCGCCGCCTCGCGCGAGGGGAACGGTCCCACGCGCAGCCGGAATTGCTGCTTGCCATTGATGCTCGCCTGTTCGACGAATGCGTTGGTCACGCCGGCCTGATGGAGCTTGCCGCGACGGGCATTGGCATCGGCCTGCGTGGTATAGGAGGCCACCTGCAGCACGAAGTTCCCGGAGGCGGCCGGCTTGGCCGAGGACGGGGCCGGGGCCGGCGCGGCGCGGCCTTCGAGCAGCGCGAGCGCGCGGGCGCCGTCGTCGGAGCGCGTGGGCTCGGGCTTCTCGGCCGGCTTGGGCGTGGGCGTCGGGGTGGGCTTGGCTTCGGGCGGCTTGGGCGGCGGCGTCGTGGCGGCCACCGGCGGCGGCGTGACGGGCTGGACCGCGGGCGGCGCGGCGCCTGCCTGCGGACCCGGCTGGCCGGGCGTGACCGCGGGGGCCGGCGTCTGGCCGGCGGGCGGCTGCGCCGTGCTCAGATCGGGCGGCACGGCCGGCTCGCCGGGGGTGGCGCTGCCCGGGGTGGCGCCATTCTGCGCGACCGGGGCCTGCGGCTCGGAGACCGGCGGCTGGTACGGGGTGCCGCGCTCGGGGATACGGATGGGGATGTCGTCGGAGACCGGGACGGGCTCGGAATCGAGGATCATGGGCAACACGATCACGGCGGCCAGGACCAGCGCGACCGCGCCGGCCAGACGCCGGCGCGCGCGTGCGCGCAGTTCGGCCGCCTGGGCCTCACTCGACACCATCGGCCGGGACCGGGTGGAGGGCGCCTCGGAGGCAGAATCTTTGCGACTGAACAAACCCATGGAACTCAATCCCCAGCGGATGAAACGAGCCAGGCGGCGGAGAGCGCGAACCGGCCAGCATGCCGGTGGTGTCGCGCCGCTCGCCCTGGCCGGCGGGTCATGCCTTGCGGCCTAGCGCCTGCAGCACCGCGGCTACGGTCAGAAATGATCCGAACACGACGATTCTATCATTCTCCCCTGCCTTTTCGCGGGCGGCGGCGTAGGCCGCGGCGGGGTCGGCGAACGCCGCCACGCTCGGGCCTTCGGCCCCGGCGGCCACCTGCGGAAGCTGTGCCTGAACCTGCTCGGCCAGGCCCTCGCCCGAGTTGCCGCGCGGCCCGGGCAGTCCGGCGCAATACCAGTGATCGACACGGGTGCCGAACTTGGCCACCACGCCGGCGAGGTCCTTGTCGTTGAGCATGCCGAACACCGCGTGGGTGTACGGATGAAAGCCCATGTTGTCGAGGTTTTGCGCCAGCACCGCGGCGGCGTGCGGATTGTGCGCGACGTCGAGAATGACGGCCGGCTGGCCGGGCAGGATCTGGAAGCGGCCCGGCAGCGACGCCTGCAACAGCCCCAGGCGCACGGCCTGCTGCGGCACCGGCAGGCGGTCGCGCACGGATTCGAGCGCGGCCAGCGCGGCCGAGGCGTTCAGCAGCTGGTTCGCGCCGCGCAGGGCCGGATAGGCCAGCGACGGGCGTCGTACCGAGCGCCCGCCGTAAGCCCATTGCTGGCGGTCGCCGGAATAGTTGAAGTCGCGTCCGAAGAGCCACGCGTCGGCGCCGATCTCGGCGATGTGATCCAGCAGGCTCTGCGGCGGCACGGGATCACTGCAGATGGCGGGCCGGCCGGCACGATAGATATGGGCCTTTTCGAAGCCGATCTTCTCGCGGGTGTCGCCCAGCCAGTCGGTGTGATCGATATCGACGCTCGTGACGATGGCGCAGTCCGCATCGACAATATTGACGGCGTCGAGGCGACCGCCCAGGCCGACCTCGAGCACGACGGCGTCAAGGCGCGACTGCGAGAAAAGGCGCAGGATGGCCAGCGTGGTGAATTCGAAATAGGTGAGGCTCGTGTCGCCCCGCGCCGCCTCGACGGCCTCGAACTGCTCGACCAGGGCGGCGTCGGCGGCGATTTCGCCGTTGACGCGCGCGCGCTCGTTGAAATCGATCAGGTGCGGCGAGGTGTACAGGCCGACCTTGTAGCCGGCGGCCAGCAGAATGGCCTCGAGCATGGCGCAGGTGGAACCCTTGCCGTTGGTGCCGCCGACCACGAACTTGACCGCGTCGAGTTGCAGATCCAGACGCTGCGCGACTTCCTTGACGCGGTCCAGACCGAGATCGATGGCCTTGGCGTGGAGGGATTCCAGGTACTGCAGCCAGTCGGACAAGCCGGACGTGGCATCGGGGCGGACAACGGACATGGCGGCGCGCTTGATGGAGAACGACGCGATTCTACCAGCCACCCCTGGTGTTTACCCCGATCGCCCCTGGGAGACCGGGGGTATCCCGCGCCTCGAAGGCTTGCCATCGTTTTTCCTGTATGTGAATATGTTTTCACACACAAAAAATACTACGGAGACACGCATGCGCAGCAAACCTCAATGGCTGGTCCGGCCCAGCGAAGTGGCGGGCTATCACCCGGCTAACCACACTGGCACGCTCAATCGTCGCCTGATCAGTCCGGAAACGGTCGGCTCGCGGCACGTCGAGGTGCTGCTGGGCGAGATCGAACGCGGTCAGGGCGCACTGCCCCACGCCCACCCGGGCATCGAACAGGTCTGTTATCTGCTCGAGGGCACGGCGCGCGCGCAGGTGGGCGACGAAAGCGCGGACATGGTGGCGGGCGACTGCTGTTATTTTCCGGCAGACATTCCGCACGTGTTCACGGTGACGAGCGACACGCCGGCCAGGTTGCTGGTGATCTACACCCCGCCCTATGAAGAATCGCCCGATCGCGTGATCCGCTGAGGCGCAAAGCGCCTGAGGGGAGGCGCGATGCGTCTGCCGCGGCCGTTGGCATCGCCGCGGGCCGATGCGGCCGCCCCCCCGCAAGACCGCGAGCGGCCGCGCCGCTCGCGCGAGTTCCATACCTATACCTATATGAATATCCACCAGGAGACACTGATGACACTGCATCGCTATGCGCGCGCCGCGACGGCCGCTCTGCTCGCGGCCGGCACGGCCTGGGCCCTGCCCGCCGCGCACGCCGCCTCCGGCACCTATCCCGACAAACCGATCTCGCTCGTGGTGCCCTTCCCGGCCGGTTCGGGCACCGACGCCGTCGGCCGGATCTTCGCCAATGAACTGTCGCAGCGGCTGGGCCAGCAGATCGTGGTCGAAAACAAGCCGGGCGCCAACGCGACCATCGCCGCTAATTATGTGGCGCGCGCCAAACCGGACGGCTACACGCTGTTCGTCACCACCAACACCTCGCACTCGGCCGCCCCCTGGCTGATGAAAAACGTGCCCTACGACCCGGTGAAAGACTTCACGCCGGTGGCGCGCGGCGGCAACCTGCCTTTCATCCTGGTGGTGAACCCCAAGCTGCCGTACAAGACGGTGGGCGAGCTGATCGCCGCGGCCAAGGCGGCCCCCGGCCGCATCACCTACGCCAGCGGCAACAGCACCGGCATCGTGGCCGGCGCCACGCTGGCCCGCCGCGCGGGCATCGACCTGCTGCACGTGCCGTACAAAGGCACGCCGCAGGCGATGACCGACCTGGTCGGCGGCCAGGTGGACTTCATGTTCACCGACCTGGCATCGGGCCTGCCGTTCGTGCAATCCGGTCAGGTGCGCGCGCTCGCGGTGTCCACCGCCACGCGCAGCGCCATCGTGCCCGAGCTGCCGTCCATGAAGGAAGCGGGCGTGCAGGACTTCGACCTCAACTCCTGGAACGGCTTCTTCGGACCCGCGGGCCTGCCGCCGGAAGTCGTGACCCGGCTCAACACCGCCATCAACCAGATCGTCGCCGACCCCGCGATCAAGAAACGCCTCGCCGACCTGGGCTTCGACGCCTTCAGCGGCACGCCGCAGGACTTCGGCCAGTTCGTGGCTGGCGAACGCGACCTGTGGGGCCGTCTTATCCGCGACGCCAACATTCAGCCCCAATGACCGACGCCTCTCTTCCCGCCTCCGCCCCCGCCGCCGGCCCGCTGGCCGGCGTGCGCATCCTCGATCTCAGCTCCGTGGTGATGGGGCCCTATGCGACCCAGATCCTGGGCGACCTGGGCGCCGACATCATCAAGGTCGAGTCGCCCGTGGGCGACAACATGCGCGCGGTCGGCCCCATGCGCAATCCGGGCATGGGGCATCTGCACCTGCACCTGAACCGCAACAAGCGCTCGGTGGTGCTCGACCTCAAGAGCGAGGCCGGCCGCCGGGCCTGCCTCAAGCTTGCCGAGGGCTGCGACGCCCTGCTCTACAACATCCGGCCGCAGGCCATGGCGCGTCTGGGCCTGTCGTACGACGCCGTGGCGGCCCACAATCCGCGCATCGTGCATGTCGGCGCCTATGGCTTCTCGGAGTCGGGCCCCTACGCCGGCCGGCCCGCCTACGACGATCTGATCCAGGGGCAGGTCGCGATCGCCGACCTGGCCGCGCGCCAGAGCGGCGACGTGCCGCGCTACGCGCCGCTGACGCTGGCGGACCGCAGCGTCGGCCTGCAGGTCGCGGTGGCGCTGCTGGCCGCCGTGATCAACGCCCGCGCCACCGGCCACGGCCAGGCGGTCGAGATCCCGATGTTCGAAGGCATGGCGCACATGGTGCTGGGCGACCACCTGGGCGGCCACAGCTTCGAGCCGCCGCTGGGGCCCCCGGGCTACGCGCGGCTGCTGGCGCCGCACCGGCGCCCCTACGCCACGGCCGACGGCTATGTCTGCCTGCTGATCTACAACGACAAGCACTGGCGCAACTTCTTCGCCCTGATCGAACGCCCCGATCTGCTGGAGGATCCGCGCTTTTGCAGCCATACCGCGCGGGCCCGGCACATCGACGAGGTGTATGCCTTCGTGGCCGAGGTGATGCTCACGCGCGACAGCGCCAGCTGGCTCGCGCTGCTGGGCGAGGCCGACATTCCGGCGTCACGGCTGTACGGCATCGACGATCTGATCGAAGACCCGCATCTGCACGCGACCGGCCTGGTGCGCGAGATCGACCACCCCACCGAAGGACGCCTGCGCACGACGGGCCCGCTCGGCCGCTACAGCGCCACCCCGACCGACCTGCGCCGTCCGGCGCCCCGCCTGGGCGAGCACACCGAAGAGGTCCTGCGCGAAGCCGGCGTGGCCGAGGCCGACATCGCCGCCCTGCTCCCGGCCGGATCCGCCCCTCAACGCTAAAGGACACGCACCGATGGATTTCGAATTCAGCCCCGACCAGCTCGCGCTGCGCGACGCGGTCAACCGGGTCTGCGCGCAGTTTCCCGATGATTACTGGCTCGAGCGCGACCGCGACGGCGGCTTTCCGCACGACTTCCACGCCGCCCTGGCGCGCGACGGCTGGCTCGGCATCGCCATGCCCGCCGACCACGGCGGCGCCGGCCTCGGCATGACCGAAGCGGCCCTGATGATGCAGACCATCGCGGCGTCGGGCGCGGGCTTCGCGGGCGCGTCCGCCGTCCATATGAACATCTTCGGCCTGAACCCGGTGGTGGTGTTCGGCACTGACGCGCAGCGCGCGCGCTGGTTCGAGCCCCTGATCGCCGGCCGGGAGAAGGCCTGCTTCGCCGTGACCGAGCCCGATGCCGGCCTGGACACGACGCATCTGAAGACGCGCGCCGAGCGCGACGGCGACCACTACGTGGTGCACGGCCGCAAGATCTGGATCTCGACGGCGCAGGTGGCGCACAAGATGCTGCTGCTGGCCCGCACCACGCCGCTCGCCGACGTGGCCAAGCCGACCCAGGGGCTGTCGCTCTTTTATACCGACCTCGATCGCGAACGCGTCGAGGTGCGCGAGATCGAGAAGATGGGCCGCAAGGCGGTGGACTCCAACATGCTGTTCATCGACGGGCTGCGCATTCCCGAGCAGGACCGCGTGGGCGAGGAAGGGCGTGGCTTCGAGTACATCCTGCATGGCCTGAACCCGGAGCGCATCCTGATCGCCGCCGAGGCGGTGGGCATCGGCCAGGCCGCGCTGGCGCGGGCCGTGCAATATGCCGGCGAGCGGGTGGTGTTCGGCAGGCCCATCGGGCAGAACCAGGGCATCCAGCACCCGCTGGCCCAGGCCTGGATGCAGCTGGAGGCGGCCAACCTGATGGTGTTCAAGGCGGCCAGCCTGTACGACGCCGGCCTGCCCTGCGGGCCCTATGCCAACACGGCCAAGTATCTGGCGGCCGAGGCCGGCCACAACGCCTGCCAGACCGCCGTCCTGACACTGGGCGGCATGGGCTACGCCAAGGAGTACCACGTGGAGCGCCTGCTGCGCGAGAGCTACATCCCGCGCATCGCGCCGGTGAGCCCGCAGCTCATCATGTGCTTCATTGCCGAGAAGGTGCTGGGCCTGCCCCGCTCGTATTGAGTCAGTGATCCTGCTCGAGCGCGGTGCAGGCCGCGCGCAGGATGCTGGCGTAGGCCGCCTGATTGGGCTCGATCCGGTAGATCGGCCCGCCCACCGAGATCGCGTAGACCTCGCCGGAGAGCCGCAGCGGCCAGGCGATGGCGCCCACGTCGGTGATCGATTCGCCCATGTTCGAATACCAGCCCCGTTCGCGCGACTGGGCCAGGTCGGCCTCGACCTGCGCCGGCGTGGTCAGCGTGAGCGGGTTGTAGCGCGTGAGCGGCGTGCGGGCGAGCAGCTCGGCGCAGGCATCGGCCGGCAATTGGGAGATGAGCGCCTTGCCCAGCGAATTGGCGTGGATGGGCTTGAACTCGCCCGCCACCGGCGCGTAGCGGATGGTGTGCGGCGAATCCAGGACATCGAGATAAACGACCCGATGGTCGGCATCGAGCTTGGCGAACACGATGGTTTCGCGGGTCGCCTCGCGCAACGCCACCAGGCTGGGATAGACCCGGTCCAGGACCGGATCGGCGCGGGCGATGCGCTGCGCCATGGCCAGCAGCCGCCCGGTCGGGTAGTAGCCCTGACGGCGCCCGGTTTCGTACAGATAGCCCTGGGCCGCCAGGGTGCGGATCAGGGCCAGACAGCTCGAGACCGGCACGTCGAGCAGACGGGCCAGCTCCGTCAATGACAACGCCCGCTTCTCGCGGGCGTAGGTTTCGATGATTTCGATCACGCGCAGGGCGGTTTTGACACTCATCGTGAGGCGGTAACAGGGTTCTGGTAGGGAAGCGGGGCAAGGTCGAACCGGGGTCGAATCGACGAATTAAAGCCCTTTGTGGCCCTAAAGTTCGGTTTAAGGTTGCCGTTATGGTAGCTGAGAAACACCCTTAAAAACCGTTGCGTCCCCGAAGACGCCGATATCTCCAGCCGGGAGTGATCATGGCCGTAAGTCCTATCAGCACCGCTACGCAAATCCTGCCGTCCGTCAGCCCTGCCCCGCAGCCTGTCGACGCCGCAGCCGTGTCTCAGGCAGTCCCTCCCTCGGGTCAGGGTCAGAGTGCCAAAAACGACACCCAATCCGATGCCAATCAATCCGGCGGCAAGCTGCCGATGGAAAAGGCGCTGGACGATATCAACAACCAGCTGCGCGCCTGGTCGACCGAGCTTCAGTTCGAGATCGATCCGGATGTCCATGCCGTCGTCGTGTCCGTGCTGGACTCGGAGAGCGGCGAAGTGTTGCGAACCATCCCGTCGGAAACCGTTCTGCGCATCGCGAAAATGATCGTGAAGATGCAGGGCAATGCCGTGGAAACCACGGCCTGACGTTGCATCAGGCGCCAGGGCTGGACCTGACTGGCGCCAAAAACCTCGAAGTAGCCCGACCTTGTGCCCTTGCCCGGTCAATAGGCGGCATCAATTTTTGACAGAATCGCATTGCTAGGAAGGAGTATCACATGGCCGGAACCATCACGTCCCTGGGCTCATCGGGTTTCCCCTTACAAGAAACCCTGGATAAGCTGCAGAAGGCTGAAGAACAGCGTTTGACGCTGATCTCGAACCAGCAGTCGAGTTACCAGACCAAAATCTCGGCCTACAGCAAGCTGCAAAGCTCGATCGAAGCGGTCCAGAAAGCCGCCGCCGCGATCGGCACTGACGCCCTGAATGCCGTGAAATCGACCGTGAGCGACGACAAGTCGATCACGGTGCGTACGGCTGCCGGCGCGGTTCCTGGCTCCTACAACATCAAGGTCAACAGCCTCGCCACCGCGCAGACGCTGCAATCGTCGGCGTTCGCCAGCCGTACCGACCAGATCGGCACCGGCGGCACGATCGAGCTCAAGCTCGGCGACGGCACGACCAAGAAGCTCGAGATCGGTTCGGACACGTCGCTCAACGGCATCGTGTCGGCCATCAACAAGTCGGACTCGCTGGGTCTGAGCGCCACGGTCATCAACGATGGCAATGGCAACAACTTCCTGATGATCACCAGCAAGACCGAAGGCACGAATGCCGCGGTCGCCGAGCTCAAGGTCACCGGCAACGACGCGCTGGCCGCCAAGCTGAACTTCGACAGTGCCGACCTGGCGAATTCCAAGCTGACGGTGCAGACCGAGGCCGCCAACGCCCAGCTCGAGATCAACGGCGTGGCCGTTACGAGCCAGACCAACACCGTGGACAAGGTCGTCGACAACGTCACCTTCGTGCTGAACAAGGTGCCGGATGCCGACGTGAAGGTCACCGTGACGGCGGACAACAGCGCCGCCGCGAGCGCCGTGGACGCCTTCGTCAAGGCCTACAACGCGCTGCAGACCACGATCTCGGATCTGACCAAGTTCGACGTGGGCGCCGAAACGCAGAGCGCCCTCACCGGCGACGGCACGACGCGTTCGATCCAGAACAGCATCGCCGGCGCGCTGCGTGTGGTGGCGGGCGAAGGCACGCTGCGCACGCTGAGCGCGATCGGCCTGACGACGGACGTCAAGACCGGTCAGATCACCGTCGACAAGACCAAGCTGGACAAGGCGCTGTCGGAGAATCCCGCCGACGTGCGCCGCATCTTGAGCGGCCCCGAAGGCCTGACCGAGAAGATGAAGGACGTGACCGAGACCATTCTGGGCTCGACCGGCGCCATCAAGACCCGCACGACCGGCCTGCAGGAAACGATCGACACCCTGAAGAAGCGCTATGACGCGACCAAGGCCTCGATCGCGCTGACCATGGAAGGCTATCGCGCCCAGTTCGTGAAACTGGACGCCATGGTCGTACAGATGAACGGCACCAGCTCCTACCTGCAGCAACAGTTCGCCAACATGACGAAGTCCAACAACTAACTTTCATCAATGACATACGCCGCACGCCGCCCCACCGGATCCTCTTCCGTCCGTTCGTACAGCGATATCGGCCTGGAAACCCAGGTCATGAGCGCCCCTCCGGAGCGACTCATTACGCTGCTGTACAACGGGGCGCGCGCGGCGATCGCGCAGGCCCGCATCCATATGGAAGCGGGCCGCACGGCCGAACGCGGCCAGGCCATCTCCAAGGCCGTGCGCATCGTGGACGAAGGTCTCAAGCTGGGCCTGAACATGGAGGCCGGCGGCGAGATCGCCGCCAACCTGTCCGAGCTCTACGACTTCATCATCCGTACCCTGCTCAAAGCCAATCTTCATGCGGACGCCGACCAGCTCGACATCGCCGACCGCCTGCTGACCGATCTCGCGCAGGCCTGGCAAACCGCCAACGACCAGCCTGCCGGCAACGCGCCTGCGTGATGCAAGCGTCATCTACACCGCCACGGCGCGATACGCGCGAGACATTTATGACGGCCCTAACGCAGCAAGCTCCGGTAATCGAGCTTTACCAGCACATCGCCACCGTGACCGGCGACATGCTGGCGGCGGCCCAGGACGGGGATTGGACCCGCGTCCTCGGCCTCGGTCACATGTACATCGACCTGGTCGAACGCCTGCGGCTCATCGAGCCGCGCCAACCGCTCGACGATTCGAGCCGGGCGCTCAAGCATGACCTGCTGGTCCGCATCCTCGAGAACGACGCCGCCGTGCGCGAACTCGCCATGCCGCAGCTGTCGCGCCTGGGTGATATGCTCGGCCGCATGAAACGTCAGCAATCCCTGCTCGCCACCTACGGCGCCAAGGCGACCGGCACATGAGCGTCGGCCCGCCCGCGCTAGGCAATGTCCTGGTTCAGCGTCTGGATGCCGTGCTCGGCACCAGCATGGCGGCGCACGCCAATTTGATTCCCGGCGCCCGTCCGGGCACCGTTCCGCAACCGGGCGAAGGCGTCCGCCCCGGCCAGGATGGCCGGCGCGGGCTCGATCAGCTCGGCGGCAAGGGCGGCCAGACCGCCGTCCTGGATGCCAAGACCGCCGCCGCGCTGGCCCTGGCCGCGCGCGGCACCGTCACCCGCAACGACACGACCTCGTCGGCGCCCACGACGCTGGGCTCGACCGCACGCACCATCCTGGCGCTGCTGGCGTCCTTCCCCGATCAGGCGCCCCCGATTCAGGGGCGCGCGCCGCTGTTCACGCCCCAGCCGCAGGCACAGGCGCCGGCCCAGCCGGGTGCCCCCGCGGCTCAGCCCGCGCCGGCCGCGCCGGCCCAGCCGACCGCGCAAGCCGCTCAGCCCGCCGCACAAACGGCGGCGCCGGCCGCGACGGCCGCGGCCACCGCGGCCGCCCTGCGCGGCACGCCGCAGCCGACCGGCGCGGCGCCGGCCCACGCGCATCAGGGCGCCGGACCGGTCCAGGCCTCGCATGCCGGCATTTCGCCGGCGCAGCTGGCCCAGACCCTGCGCCAGACCCTGGCCACGAGCGGGATCTTCTACGAATCGCACCTGACCGAGATGGTGTTCGGCAAGCGCACGCCGGCCGAACTGCGCAACGAGCCGCAGGCCAGCCTGCCGCAGGCGCGCGAGGTGGCGCAGAGCGCCGAAGGCCAGAAGGCCACGCAGGCGGCCCAGGCCGCGCGCAGCGCCACGCCGCTGCCGCCCGGCGCGCCCGATCTGCCCGACACCACGCAGTCGCTGCTGCCGCAGAACTCCGGCCTCAACCCCGACACCACCGCGCTGGTGCGTCAGCAGCTCGAAGCGCTGGCCAACCAGATGGTGAGCTGGCGCGGCGAGGCCTGGCCCGGCACGCCGATGGAATGGGAAGTCCAGCGCGACCCGTACGGCGAAGACCAGCCGGGCGATCCCGACGGCCACTGGTCGACGCGCCTGACGCTCGAACTGCCCCGTCTGGGCCAGGTCGAAGCGCGCATTTCGCTGGCGGGCTCGCAGCTCGTCCTCAATATCGTGGCGCCCCACGGCGCCGTCGAACTGAATCAGCAATCCGAACACCTGCGTCAGCGGTTGGGTTCGGCGGGCATCACGCTGTCGAACCTGTCGATCGACGCGATGCCGCCGCAGCTCATCATGCCGCCGGGCCTGTACCCGTTCTCGCCGCCGTTCCCGTTCTGATTTCCGCACCGTCATGATCCGCTATGCAGGCCCGCCGGCCGAGCCCTCCCCTCCTGGCCCGAACGACGGTCGCAACGCCGCCGTCGCCCTTTCCTACGACGAAGGGGACGATGCGCCGCGCGTCGTCGCCAAGGGCTACGGACAGCTGGCCGAGACCATCGTGCGCAACGCGCAGGAACACGGTCTGTACGTCCACGAATCGCCCGAACTGGTCGGCCTGCTGATGCAGGTCAACCTCGATTCGCACATCCCTCCGCAGCTTTACACGGCCGTGGCCGAACTGCTGGCCTGGCTATACCGCCTCGAGGCCCGCGAGGTTCCCGCCCTGCCCGTGCCGCCCGCACGCATCCCCTGAGCCCGCCGCCCGCATGGCTACCCTGACGCAGCCGCCCGCGCCGCTCGTGTATTACACCGAGCTGCTGCGGCGTTCCGACGAGATCCGTACGGCGCTGGGCGATCTCATGCATCCCGATACCGTGGCGCATGCCTGCGACGGCCAGGGCAATGAATGGCCCGTGCTGATCATGGGCACCGACTGTCAGACCAAGCTGCTGTTCTGGCGCCCGCTCGATCTGGCCGCGCTCGAAACGGCGGCCGGCGGCCGCGCGCTCATCGGCGGCACGCAGGCGGTCGAGTTGCGCGCGTTGCGACCCGACGGCTGCCGGGTCCAGCTGCATCTGGGACGGCCGCACGTGGTCCGCTTCGGCGATGACAGCGTGACGATGATTTCGGAATTTCCCGCGGAACTGCGGATAGACACGCCTTACGTGGCCGGCAACTGAGTGGGGCAAGGTCGGACCGCGTAGGTTGCGCCACGCAGGCTGGCCTTACAGGCCGTGCCTGGGGTCGAGCCGCACAGGCTGGGCCGCGCAGGTCGGGCCGCGCAGGCCGGGCCGCGCACCTTGCGCGCGCGGCGGGCGATACGCCGGCGGCCGCCGGCGCTCGCGTCAGATCGACATCGACGAGATTTCTTTGTAGGCCGCGACCAGGCGGTTACGAACCTGCAGCGTGGTCTGGAAGCCCAGGCTGGATTTCTGCAGATCGATCATCACGTCGTTGAGCGAGACGTTCGGGGCGCCCAGCTCGAACGCCTTGACCTGCGCGGTGGCGGCATTCTGCGCCGCCGACACACGCTTGACGGAGCGGGCCAGCTCGTCGGCGAAGCTCACCGCGCGGGTGGCATCGCCCGCCTTCGGGCTCAGATCGGAAGCCGACACGCCGCCGCTCTGCGCGGCACGCACGACGGCGCGCATCTGCGAGAGCATGTTTTCGATGCCGGACAGGCCAGAAACTGCCATTGTCACAATCCTTTCTGGGAATCAGGGTGAGTCTGGACGTAAGCGTACCGGCCTCGTGGCGCCTTCATAAAGCCTATAAACCGCCATTTATCCCGCCTGTTCGACCGTTGCCACGGTCGGACCCCGGCGCCTCGATACATAGGGGACAAATAACCCCGAAAACCCCCCGTTTTCATCGATTGGGATTGCGCGCCCCCCCGCCATAATCCAGCCTCCCCTAGCCGAAGCACGTTGCATGTGTAACTTGCCCTTTCCCATGTCGTCTGTATACCTGGACCGCGCTCGCGGGAGCCGCCGATGAATCAGCAGGCTACCCTGAGCTCCTCGCTCTTGGCCAAATTTCCCGCGCTCGAGAAAGTTCGTGCGCTCCCCAAACCCATGCTGCTTGGCATCGCGGCCGCGCTCGTCGCCGTGATCGTCGCGCTGACGATGTGGAGCCGGGAACCGGACTACAAGGTCCTTTTCTCCAATCTCGATGACCGCGACGGCGGCGCCATCGTGACCGCGCTCGGCCAGATGAACGTGCCCTATCGCTTCAGCGAGAACGGGACCGCGCTTCTGGTGCCGGCCAACCGGGTCTACGACACGCGCATGCAGCTCGCGGGCCAGGGCCTGCCGCGCGGCGGCTCGGTCGGCTTCGAGCTGATGGACAACACCCGCTTCGGCGCCAGCCAGTTTGCCGAACAGATCAACTACCAGCGCGGCCTCGAAGGCGAGCTGGCCCGTTCGATCGAAGCGATGCACACGGTGCAGAGCGCGCGTGTGCATCTGGCCATGCCGCGCCAGTCGCTGTTCGTGCGCGACCGCCAGCCGCCCACGGCGTCGGTGCTCATCAATGTGCACCCCGGCCGCAGCCTGAGCGACTCGCAAGTCTCGTCGATCTCCTGGCTGGTGGCCTCGAGCGTGCCCGAGCTGACCGCCGAGAACGTCTCCATCGTCGACCAGAACGGCCGCCTGCTCTCCTCGCCCACCGGCGAAGGCCGCGGCATGGACGCCGACCAGACGCGCTATATCCGCGACGTCGAGCAACGCACGGTCGAACGCATCCTCACCATCCTGAATCCGCTGGTCGGCCCGGGCAACGTGCATGCACAGGCCAGCGCCGAAGTCGACTTCGCGCGCCGCGAGGAAACCTCCGAGGTCTACCGCCCGAACCAGGACCCCAACCAGGCCGCGGTTCGCAGCAAGCAGACCAGCGATGCGCACCAGACCGGCGGCGCCGCCGCGATCGGCGTGCCGGGCGCGCTGTCGAACCAGCCCCCCGCCGCGACGCAGGCGCCGGTCGTCAATCCGCCCGCCCAGAACCCGCAGAATCCGCAGCAACAGCAACAGCAGCAACAGAACGCGCAAGGTCAGACCACGGGCACCAACGGCAACGCCGCCGCCCAGGCCGGCCCGGTCAACGACCGCCGCGACGCCACGATCAACTACGAAGTCGACCGCACGATCAGCCACACCAAGCAATCGGTGGGTCAGGTCAAGCGCCTGTCGGTGGCCGTGGTCGTGAACTACATGACGGACAAGGACGGCGAGCCGCAGGCCCTGCCGGAAGAAGAACTGACCAAGCTGACCAATCTGGTTCGCGAAGCCATGGGCTACTCCGAAGCCCGCGGCGACACGCTGAACGTGGTCAACAGCCAGTTCAACGATCAACCGCCGACGCTGCCGATCTGGCGCGATCCGGAAATGATCGCCCTGTTCAAGACCATCCTGGCATGGCTGATCGGCGCCGTGATCCTGCTGTGGCTGTACCGCAAGATCCGCCCGGCCGTCACCGACTACTTCTACCCGCAGGTCGACCCCGAGGAAGAAGAGCAGCGCCGTGTCGACGCCGAGCGCGAAGCCATCGCCGCCGCCCGCGCCAAGGAAGTGGACCGTTACGAAGACAACCTGCAACGCGCTCGCGACATGGCCACCAAGGATCCGCGCGCCGTTGCCATGGTTCTGCGTGCATGGATGACCAAAGATGAAAAATGACGCCTCCAAGCCGCTCGACGGCATGACCCGTAGCGCGGTGCTTCTGATGTCGCTGGGCGAGGACGCCGCCGCCGAGGTCTTCAAGTACCTGACCGCGCGCGAAGTCCAGCAGGTCGGTGGCGCCATGGCCGGCCTGAAGCAGGTCACCCGCGGCGACGTCGCGGTGGTGCTGGAAGAGTTCCGCCAGGAAGCCGACCAGTTCATGGCCGTCACGCTGGGTTCGGACGATTACATCCGCACCGTGCTGACCAAGGCGCTCGGCAGCGACCGCGCAGCCGGCCTGATCGAAGACATCCTGGAAGCGGGCGAAGGCGGCAGCGGCATCGACGCGCTGAACTGGCTCGATGCGCACACCGTGGCCGAACTCATCGGCGACGAACATCCGCAGATCATCGCGACGATTCTCGTGCACCTGGAGCGCGACCGCGCCGCCGGCGTGCTGGCCATGCTGACCGACCGCCTGCGCAACGACGTCATGCTGCGTATCGCCACCTTCGGCGGCGTGCAGCCTGCCGCCCTGTCGGAGCTGACCGAAGTGCTGAACTCCGTGCTGGCCGGCCAGGGCGCCAAGCGCAGCAAGATGGGCGGCGTGCGTACCGCGGCCGAGATCCTGAACATGATGAACTCGACCCAGGAAGAAGCCGTGGTCGAGAGCCTGCGCGAACGCGACGCCGATCTGGCGCAGAAGATCATCGACGAGATGTTCGTGTTCGACAACCTCATCGACGTCGAGGATCGCGGCATCCAGCTCATCCTCAAGGAAATCGACAACGACACCCTCATGGTCGCGCTCAAGGGCGCGCCCGAGGAGCTGCGCAACAAGTTCCTGCGCAACATGTCGAGCCGTGCCGCCGAGATGCTGCGCGAGGACCTGGAGACCCAGGGGCCCATCCGCATGTCGAAGGTGGAAGGCGAGCAGAAGAAGATCCTGCAGATCGCCCGCCGCCTGGCCGAGAGCGGCCAGATCACGCTGGGCAACCAAGGGGACGACGCGTATGTCTGATACGCCCGTGCTCGACACGAAGCCTCTGCCCCGCAGCGCCGCCTGGCGCCGCTGGCAGATGCTGTCGTTCGACGAGCCGGTTGCCGAGCCCGCGCCCGCCCCTGCCCCGCAGGTGGACCCGGGTCCGAGCCCGCAGGAGCTGCGCAAGCGCTGGCGCAACGAAGCCCGCGCCGAAGGTCTGGTGCAGGGCCGCGAACAGGGCCGTGCGGAAGGTCATCAGGAAGGCCTGGCCCAGGGCCAGGAAGAAGGCCGCGCCGCCGGTCACGCCGAGGGCTATGCCCAGGGCCTGGCCGAAGGCCGCCAGCAAGGTCTCGAAGAAGCGCAACGTCTGCGCGCGCTGGTCGAAGCCAGCGCCAGCTCGTTCGCCGAAGTCGAAGCCCGCATGGGCCAGAGCCTGCTGACGCTGGCACTGGACATCGCCGGTCAGATCCTGCGCACCACCCTGGCCGAACAGCCGGAGTCGATGCTGCCCGCGATCCGTGAAGTGCTGCATCTGAACCCGACCAACGGCGGCGTGATGCGCCTTTGGGTGCATCCCGACGACCTCGAACTGATCCGTCTGCACCTGGACGACGAACTGCGCGACGGCAACTGGCGCGTGCTCGCCGACGAATCCATCACGCGCGGCGGCTGCCGCGCCGAAACGCCTTACGGCGACATCGACGCCACGCTGCAGACGCGCTGGCGCCGGGTGGCCGCCTCGATCGGCCGCAGCGCGGCCTGGGAGGAAGGCGCGTGAGCCAGGCCGCCGCCGCTCCGGTCATCGATACGGGCGTGCCCGTCATCGACCGTTGGGAAACGCAGCTGCAGATCGGATCGATCCGCGCGGCGTCGACCGAGCCGCTGCTGGCCAGCGGCCGCATCACGCGCGCCACCGGCCTGGTGCTGCACGCCACCGGCCTGCGCCTGCCCGTCGGCGCCGCCTGCCGCATCGAAATCGCCCGCGGTCACGACCACTGGGCCGATGCCGAAGTGGTGGGCTTCGATGGCCACACGCTGTATCTGATGCCGCAGGCCGATATCTCCGGCCTGCCCCCGGGCGCGCGTGTCGTGCCCGCCGAACCCGCCGTTCAGCGTGCCGTGCCGCTGCCGCGCAAGGCCGAACTGAACGGTAATGCCAAGCCGCAGCTGGGCCGCCACCTGCCGGTCGGCAACGCCATGCTGGGCCGCGTGGTCGACGGCGCCGGCCGCCCGCTGGACGGGCTGGGTCCGCTGACCTCGACCGAAGCCGCGCCCCTGTCGGCGCAACCGATCAATCCGCTCTCGCGCGCCCCGATCGACTCGGTGCTGGACGTGGGCGTGCGCGCCATCAACGGCATGCTGACCGTCGGCCGCGGCCAGCGGATGGGCCTGTTCGCCGGCTCCGGCGTCGGTAAGTCGGTGCTGCTGGGCATGATGGCCCGCTATACCCGCGCGGACGTGATCGTCGTCGGCCTGATCGGCGAACGTGGCCGCGAAGTGAAGGAATTCATCGAGCACAACCTCGGCCCCGAAGGCCTGGCGCGCTCGGTGGTGGTGGCCGCGCCCGCCGACGTGTCGGCGCTGCTGCGCCTGCAGGGCGCCGCGTACGCCACCCGCCTGGCCGAGCACTTCCGCGACCAGGGCCTGGACGTGCTGCTGATCATGGACTCGCTGACCCGCTACGCCATGGCGCAGCGCGAGATCGCGCTGGCCATCGGCGAGCCGCCCGCGACCAAGGGCTATCCGCCGTCCGTGTTCGCCAAGCTGCCCGCGCTCGTCGAGCGTACCGGCATGGGCGCGCCCGGCCCGAACGGCAAGGCCGGTTCGATCACCGCTTTCTATACCGTGCTGGCCGAGGGCGATGACCAGCAGGACCCGATCGCCGACTCGGCGCGCGCGATTCTCGACGGCCACATCGTGCTGTCGCGCACGCTCGCCGAACAGGGCCACTACCCCGCGATCGACATCGAAGCATCGATCTCGCGCGCCATGACTTCGCTGATCACGCCCGAGCAGTTCGGCCTGGTCCGCCGCTTCAAACAAGTGCTGTCGCGCTACCAGCGCAACCGCGACCTGATCTCCGTTGGCGCGTACGTCGCCGGCGCCGATCCTCAGCTCGACGATGCCATCGCGCGCTACCCGCGCCTGGAAGCGTTCCTGCAGCAGAACATCGAGGAAAACGTCGGCTACGACGACGCGATCCATCAGTTGAGCGCCACCTTCGAGACGAGGAACGCATATGCCTAGCCAACTCCCCCTGGACCTGCTGATCGGGCTGGCCAAGGATGCGACCGACGATGCGGCCCGCGCGCTGGGCAAGATCAGCGCCGAACGCAACAACGCGGAGCGCCAGCTGCAGATGCTGCACGATTACCGCGGCGACTATCTCGAGCGGCTGTCGCAGGCGATGCAGAGCGGCATGTCGGCCTCGGATTGCCACAACTATCAACGCTTCATCGGCACGCTCGACGATGCCATCAGCCAGCAAGCGAATGTGCTGAAGGACATCGAACAGCAGTTGTTGGCCAGCCGCCTCGCCTGGCAGGCCGAGAAGCGCAAGCTCAGCTCATTCGACACGCTCGCCCAGCGCCGCGATCAGGCGCGCCAGGTGGTCGAGAACCGCCGCGAACAGCGTGTCACCGACGAATTCTCTGCCCGCCTGGTCCAGCACCGCGCGGGCATGCATTGATACCGGATACCCGAAGGAACGCCGCCATGACGACCTCCGCCCTCCCCCTGCCCGCCCTCGCGATCGCGCCGGTACAGGCGCCCGCGTCCGCGCCGGCCCCGGCCCCCTCGGCCGCGGAAAAGAGCGGTCCGAGCTTCTCGCAAGTGCTCGCGCGCCAGAAAGACAGCGGCGCCGACAGCTCGGCCAAGGACAAGCCGCAAGGCAACGACAAGAACGCGACCGCGCCGTCCGGCAGTCAGGACGGCGCCGCCAAGCCCGCCAGCGGCTCGGAACCGACCGCCAAGGTCGACGCACCGGCCGGCACCGACGCGGGCGGCGATGACGCCGCCCAGGATCAGGCGCAGACGCAGGCCCAGGCCGAACTGGCCGCCCAGGCCGCGCTGCTGGCTCAGCTCGTGAATCAGGCCCCCGTGCCGGTGACCGCGCCGGCCCAGGCCGAAGCCGCGCCCGCCGCGGCCCTGTCGCTGCCGCAGCAGGCGCTGCAGATCGCCGCCGGCGTGGCCGATGTGCAGGCCCGCGTGGCCGCGGCCAACGCGCCGGCGGCCCCCGCCGTCGTCGCCGCGCAAACCCAGGCCGACGCACCGGCCCTGCCCCTCGTGGCTGGCGCCGACGCGCCCGTCGACGCGCCGTTGACGCGCGAGGCCGCCGCGCAGAAGCCGCTCGCGGCCGCGCCCGAGCTGCCGCTCGCCGCGGCACAGCCGCGCGCGGAGCTCGCCGCGCAACCCGCCGTGGCCCGTGCGACGCTGCCCGCCCAGCCGGCGCCCGTGCAGCCCGAGCTGCTGCCCGTGGCCCAGGCGGTCGCCGTCGAGCAGCCCGTGCTCCAGCACACGCCCGACGCGCCGCCGGCCCACGTGGCCGACCTGGCCAACGCGCTCCAGGCCGCCGTGCAGCAACCGCTGCATGCCGCCATGGCCCGCCCGGCCGTGGCCACCCCCGTCATCGATCCGATGGCCGTCTCGCTGAGCGTCAACACGCCGGTCGGCGCGACGCAGTGGGGCCAGGACCTGGGCCGCCAGATGATCACCATCACGCAAGCCGCCGGCCGTCTGCCGCAGACGGCCGACCTGCGCCTCGACCCTCCCGATCTGGGCCCGCTGCGCGTCACCATCTCGGTGACCGACGGCGTGGCCAGCGCGAGCTTCGTGTCCGCGCATGCCGCGGTCCGCACCGCCGTCGAATCGTCGATGGCCCAACTCCAGCAGGCGCTGGCCCAGTCGGGCATCTCGCTCGGCCAGACCAGCGTGAGCGACCAGGGCAACCAGCAGGCATTCGATATGCAAGGCCAGGGCCAGGGTCAGCGTCAGGGTGGTCAGCAGCAGGCCGGCAATGAAGCCGACGGCGCTGCCACGACGGTGGAAGTCGCGTTGCCCACGCGCAACAGCAATGCCTTGGTCGATACCTTCGCCTGAGGCCGCAGCGCAACGCAGCAATAGCCTGAGATACCCCGCTTTCGCCCTGTTTATCGGCTGCAAGGCGAGCGGGCAATTCCGGCAGAATGCTTGAATTCCATACGAACCTTTTTATTCAGCCGCAACCACGCATCGAATCAGAGATGGCCACTTCAAAAACCGCTCCCATGCCGTCGCGCAGCACCTTGCCCAAGGGCAAAGGCGGCGCGGGCGCCCTTCTTCGCCCCCTTCTGGCGCTGTTGGTATTGCTGATCGTGGCGGGCGCCAGCGTGGCCGTAACGTGGTACCTGACCACCCGCAACATCCAGCAGAACGCCGCTCAGGTGCAGCTGGGCGTGGGTCAGGGCGGCGCCGCCGGCGCGCCGGGTGCGCCTGGCGCCCCGGGCACCCCGGTCCAGGCCACGTTCGTGCCGCCGCCGACCACGCCGCCCGTCGTACCCGCCCCGATCTTCATTCCGCTGGAAGCCTTCACGGTCACGCTGCAAAGCCCCGAGACCGAGCGCATCCTGCACGTGGGCCTGACCCTGCGCGTGAGCGACGACCAGACCCGCCAGCGCATCGAAAAGTACATGCCCGAGGTGCGCAGCCGCATTCTGATGACGCTGTCGGCGCAATCGCCCCAGGCCGTGCAGACCGCGCAAGGCAAGAACGATCTGGCCGCGGCCATCGCCCAGACCGTCAATCGTCCCTTCTCTCCCCTGCCTGATGGGCAGTACGTCACCGACGTGTTGTTCACGGCGTTCGTGGTGCAATAAGCATGGCCTACGAGGCATTTCTTTCGCAGGATGAGGTCGATGCGCTGCTGGCTGGCGTCACCGGCGAGAGCGATGAGAGTAAATCCACCGCCAGCGTCCCGGATGGCACGCGGCCTTACGATCTCAGTTCGCCGGACCGCGTGGTGCGCCGGCGGATGCAGACGCTGGAGCTGATCAACGAGCGCTTCGCCCGCAATATGCGGCACGTGCTGTTGAACTTCATGCGCCGCAACGCCGACATCACGGTCGGATCGATCCGCATCATCAAGTACGCGGATTTCGAACGCAACCTGCCCGTGCCGTCGAATCTGAACATGATTCAGATGAAGCCGCTGCGGGGCACCGCGCTGTTCACCTACGATCCCAACCTGGTGTTCCTGGTGATCGACAGCCTGTTCGGCGGGGATGGTCGCTACCACACCCGCGTGGAAGGCCGCGACTTCACCACGACCGAGCAGCGCATCATCCGCCGCCTGCTGAACCTGACCCTCGAGAGCTACGGCAAATCGTGGGATCCGGTGTACCCGATCGAGTTCGAGTACGTGCGCTCGGAGATGCACACGAAGTTCGCCAGCATCACCGGCGACAACGAAGTCGTGGTCGTCTCGTCGTTCCATATCGAGTTCGGCGCCACCGGCGGCGATCTGAACATCTGCCTGCCCTACTCGATGATCGAACCGGTGCGCGACCTGCTCACGCGGCCGCTGCAGGACACCGCGCTCGAGGAAGTCGATCAGCGCTGGTCGCATCAGCTCTCGCGTCAGGTGCGCAGCGCCGACGTGGACCTGATCGCCGAGTTCGCGCGCGTGCACTCGAGCATCGGCGAACTGATGCGCCTGAAGGTCGGCGACATCCTGCCGGTCGAAGTGCCCGACAACATCACCGCCCACGTGGACGGCGTGCCCATCATGGAATGTGGCTACGGCGTGCACAACGGGCAGTACGCGCTGCGCGTACAGAACATGCTCAATTACGAAGAATCCGATCTCAACGAGGCCCCCGACCATGACTGATACGAACGAGCGGCCCGATCCGACCGGTACCGGCACGCCCGCCTCCGCGGCCGATGACTGGGCCGACGCGCTCGCCGAACAATCCCGCACGCCGCCGACCCAGGCCGATGGCCTGAAGCAGGAAGACGACTGGGCCAGCGCGATGGCCGAACAGGCCGCCGTGCCCGAAGCGCCGGCCGCCGCCGCGCCCGCGCCCGCCAAGCCGGCGGCGCAGCCCGCCGCCCAGTCCGTGTTCAAGCCGCTGGCCAGCAAGGAAACCGTGAGCGGCGCCGACATCGACCTCATCATGGACGTGCCCGTCCAGCTGACGGTGGAACTCGGCCGCACGCGCCTGACCATCAAGAACCTGCTGCAACTCGGCCAGGGTTCGGTGGTCGAGCTCGACGGTCTGGCCGGTGAGCCGATGGATATTTTCGTGAACGGCTACCTGATCGCTCAGGGCGAAGTCGTGGTGGTGGAAGACAAGTACGGCATCCGTCTGACCGACATCATCACCCCGTCCGAACGCATCAACCGCTTGAATAACCGGCGCTGAGCATGGAAGACGGTGCCGTCATGCGTGTGATCGTGGGCCTCGCACTGGTCGTGGCCGCGATCCTGCTCATGGGCTGGCTGGCGCGCCGCGCCGGCCTGGTCCAGCGCGGTGGCGGCAACCTGCTGCGTCAGGTCGCCAGCATGCCCGTGGCGCCGCGTCAGAGTGTCGTGGTGATCGAAGTGGAAAACACCTGGCTGGTGCTCGGTGTCACGCCCAACCAGATCACCACCCTGCATACCCTGCCGGCGGGCGAACTGCCCGCCGCGCAACCCATCGCCGGCGCAACCGCCAGCGCATTCGCCCAGAAACTCGGCCAGGCGCTCAAGCGGCGCTGACCCGGGTCGGCCGCCATGTTTTCGTTTCGCCCCTCCGCTCGCCGCTCATCCATGACTGTCTCTTCCGGCACCACGCATATGCGCCGTCTCGGCGCCTGGCTGGCCGCACGGCCCGGCTTGCGGGGCGCGCTCGGCCTGGGCGCGCTGCTGGCACTGGCCGGCTGGCCCGCGGGCGTGATCGCCCAGGCCACCCTGCCCGCCCTGACCACGACGCCGGGCCCCGGCGGCTCGGAGACCTACTCGCTCAGCATGCAGACCTTGCTGCTGATGACGTCGCTGTCGTTCCTGCCGGCCGCCCTGCTGATGATGACGGGCTTCACCCGCATCATCATCGTGCTCGGCCTGCTGCGCAGCGCGATGGGCACGGCGATGTCGCCGCCCAACCAGGTGCTGGTGGGCCTGGCGCTGTTCCTGACGTTCTACACGATGTCGCCGGTGTTCGACCGCATCTACAACGAGGCCTACCAGCCACTGACGGCCGGCAGCATCACGTTCGAGACGGCGGTGGAACGCGCCGCCGCGCCGATGCACACGTTCATGTTGCACCAGACGCGCGAGAACGATCTGACGCTGTTCGCCAACATGGCGAATATTCCGGCAATCGAGGATCCGTCGCAGGTGCCGATGCGCGTGCTGATCCCGGCCTTCATCACCAGCGAACTCAAGACGGCGTTCCAGATCGGCTTCACGATCTTCATCCCGTTCCTGATCATCGACCTGGTCGTGGCCAGCGTGCTGATGGCGCTGGGTATGATGATGGTGCCGCCGGTCACCGTATCGCTGCCGTTCAAGCTGATGCTGTTCGTGCTGGCCGACGGCTGGCACCTGTTGCTGGGCTCGCTGGCCCAGAGTTTCTACCAATAGCCCGCCGGGTGATGCCATGACCGCCGAAGCCGTAATGACCCTGATCTACCAGGCGATGAAAGTCGCGCTGGCCATGGCCGCGCCGCTGCTGCTCGTCATGCTGGTGGTGGGTCTGGTGATCAGCATCTTTCAGGCCGCCACGCAGATCAACGAAATGACGCTGTCGTTCATCCCCAAGCTGTTGGCGATGTGCGGCGTGCTGGTGCTGCTGGGCCCCTGGCTCATGGGCCTGATGGTCGATTACATCCGCCAGTTGATCGGGGGGATCCCGATGCTGGTGTACTGAACCGGCGGACAGGGCTAGGGCTGTGTTCCAGTTCACCGACGCACAGCTCAACTTCTGGCTGTCGCAGTTCCTGTGGCCGTTCGTCCGCATCCTCGCGGTGATCGGCGCGTCGCCCTTCTTCTCCGAATCCTCCGTTCCGTTCAAGGTCAAGATCGGCCTGAGCTTTGCCATCACCGTCGCGCTCGCGCCGACGCTCGGCCCCTTCCCCACCATCCCGCCCGGCTCCTGGGAAGGCCTGATGGTGCTGGTGCAGCAGGTGATGATCGGTCTGGGCATGGCGCTGGTGATCCGCGTCGTATTCGCCGCGGTGCAGACGGCCGGCGAATACATCGGCCTGCAGATGGGTCTTTCGTTCGCCTCGTTCTTCGACCCCGGCACCGGCGCGAACACCGCCGTCCTGGCGCGCTTCCTGAACGTCATGGCGCTGCTGGTCTTCATGGCGCTCGACGGCCACCTGCTCATGCTGGCCGGACTGGTCAAGAGCTTCGAGCTGCTGCCGATCCAGGTCATGTCGCTCGATCGCAACGGCTGGGGCATCCTGACCGAGTGGGGCGGCACCGTCTTCGTGTCGGGCCTGCTGTTCTCGCTGCCGCTGGTGTGCGCGCTGCTGACCCTCAACCTCGCGATGGGCATCCTGAACCGGGCCGCGCAGCAGCTCACCGTGTTCGCGGTCGGCTTCCCGATCATGCTGACGGTGGGCCTGGTGCTGCTGACCGTGAGCCTGCCGCATTCCCTGCCCTTCCTCGAAAACCTGTTCGAGCGAGGCTTTCTCACGATGAGCGACGTGCTGAACGGTCTGGCCGGCCGCTAGCGCGCCGGCCTCGCGCACGAGGCCGGCCCCTCTCGCCTAGACGCGCTCTTCGCCCAGACGGAACACCTGCACGGTCTCGCGCAGCGCCATCGACTGCGCGCCCAGCTGCTGCACCGTGGCGCCCAACTGCTGCACCAGCCCGGAGTTCTGCTGAGTCATGCCGTCCATCTCGGCCACGGCCTGTTCGACCTGCTCGATGCCGCTGGCCTGCTGGCTCGAAGCCACCGAGATCTCGCCGATGATGTCGGTCACGCGGCGCACGGCGGCTTCGATGTCGTGCATCGTGACACCGGCCGCCTCGGCCTGCGCCGAGCCTTCGCTCACGCGCTGCACCGAATCCTCGATCAGATCCTTGATCTCGCGCGCGGCCTGGGCGCTCTTCTGCGCGAGGCTGCGCACCTCGCCCGCCACCACGGCGAAGCCCTTGCCGGTCTCGCCCGCGCGCGCGGCTTCGACCGCGGCGTTCAGGGCCAGGATGTTGGTCTGGAAGGCGATGCCCTCGATGATCGTCACGATCTCGGCGATCTTGCGCGAGCTGCCGGAGATGCCGTGCATGGTGTGCACCACCTGATCCACCGCCGCCCCGCCCTTGCGCGCCACCTCCATGCTGCTGGCGGCCAGCTCGTTGGCCTGGCGGGCGTGGTCGGCGTTCTGCCGCACGGTGGAGGTGAGCTCCTGCATGCTCGCCGCGGTGCTCTGCAACGACGCACCCTGGTCCTCGGTGCGCGAGGAGAGTTCCTGATTGCCGCGCGCGATGCCGAGCGCTGCGTGCGAGGTGCCCTCGATGCCGCGATGAACATCGCTGGCGATGCCGATCAGGCTCTTGCGCATCACGTCGAGCGAGAACGCCAGATTGCCGACCTCGCCTTCTTCGTCGGCATAGACCTGCGAAGTGAGATTGCCCGCGGCCACCTGGCGCGCCATGTCGGCGGCGTCGCGCATGGGCGAGAGCACGGCACGGGTCAGCCAGGTGCCCATGGCCGCGATCAGTGCGACGCCGGCGGTCACGCCCGCCACGCCCAGCGACGCCTGCGCGGTCGACAGCGTGTCCCAGCGTTCGGCCAGCATCCAGCCGGCCGTCACGCCGAACAGGCCCGCCGACACCAGGATGAAACGCAGCAATTGCGGTCGCACGCCGGGCTTGAACGGGAAGGCCAGCACGCGCAGCGCGCGGCGCCAGCCCGTGCGCACCGCGCGCCCGCCTTCGATGCGCCAGCCGCGTGCCGTGCCTTCGCGCATCTGCGCATAGAGCTCGGCGGCCTGCTCGATCTGCTCGTCGCTGGGCTTGACGCGGACCGACGAGTACGCCGTCACCACGCCGTTTTCGAAGATCGGGGTGGCATTGGCCAGCACCCAGTAATAGCCGCCGTCCTTGCGGCGGTTCTTGACCACGCCGAGCCAGGATTCGCCGGCCTGCAGCGTGCGCCAGAGGTCTTCATAGGCCTCCGGCGGCATGTCGGGATGACGCACGATGTTGTGCGCCTTGCCGATCAGCTCGTCGCGCTCGAAACCGCTGACCTCGACGAAGGCCGGATTGGCATAGGTGATGCGGCCCTTGGTGTCCGTACGAGAAATCAGATACTGATCATCGCGCAGCCGGGTCTCGACATCGTAAACGGGTGAATTGACGCGCACTCCTGTCTCCTTGATTGACACAGCACAGCTTGTAATGGGATACGCCGCACCACATGCAGCACGTGGCGCGGCGTCTCGGGTACGTGGCCCGAACAGCTTGTAGGTAGGGGAAAGGCCTCGAGGCCATCCGGTCGCCGGATGGCCTCACCCGCGGCACCGTGCCGCGGGCAGATCAGGCTCAGGTCTGTGCGACCATCGGCGCGTTGTAGCCGCCGGCGAGTTGCTGGGCGGAGACGTCGATGACTTCGCCCGCATTGATCTTGAAGACCGACACCGCTTCGGCCAGGCGCTCGGCCTGGTCCTGCAGCGAGCCCGCGGCCGCGGCGGCTTCTTCCACCAGTGCCGCGTTCTGCTGCGTGACTTCGTCCATCTGCGCCACGGCGCGATTGACCTGGTCGATGCCGCTGGACTGTTCTTCGGACGCGGCCGAGATCTCGCCCATGATGTCGGTCACGCGCTTCACCGAGGCCACGATCTCTTGCATCGTGTTGCCGGCGCGCTCGACCTGCTGCGAGCCCGTGCCCACCTTGGACACGGAATCTTCGATCAGGACCTTGATCTCCTTGGCGGCCTGCGCGCTGCGCTGCGCCAGCGAGCGCACTTCGCCCGCCACCACCGCGAAACCCTTGCCCTGTTCGCCGGCACGCGCGGCTTCCACCGCGGCGTTCAGCGCCAGGATGTTGGTCTGGAACGCGATGCCGTCGATCACCGACACGATCTCGCTGATCTTGCGCGAGCTGCCCGAGATGGCTTCCATGGTGTGCACCACTTCCGACACCGCGGAACCGCCACGCTCGGCCACGTCCGACGCGCTCGCGGCCAGCTGATTGGCCTGGCGTGCGTTGTCGGCGTTCTGCTTGACGGTCGAGGCGAGCTCTTCCATCGAGGCGGCGGTCTCTTCGAGCGAGGCGGCCTGCTGCTCCGTGCGCGACGACAGGTCGGTGTTGCCCGCCGAAATTTCCTGGGCGCCCACGTTGATCTCGTCCACGCCACGGCGCACCTGCGACACCGTGCGCGTCAGGCTCTCCTGCATGCGCTTGAGCGCGGCGAACAGCTGACCGATCTCATTGCTGTTGCGCACGTCGACACGCTGGGTCAGGTCGCCGGCGGCGATGCGGTCGAAGTGCTGGCCCGCCTCGATCAGCGGACGCACCACCAGACGGCCGAACACCATGCGCGCCACGATCATCAGGATCAGGGCCAGCACGACGGCGGCGGCCACGGCGATCAGCGCGCGGTCGAAGTTGGTGCGCGCGGAGTCGATGGTCGCCTGCTGCTCGGACTCGATGTACTTCGAGAACTCGCCGATCGCGTCGATGAACGCGGCGCTACGCGGCGTGCCGTATTCGTTGTTGACCATGTAGAACGTGGAATAGTCTTCGCTGCGCAGCGCTTCGACCATCGTGTCCACGCCGTCGTCGATGTACGAACGATAGCGGCGGACCAGGTTCATGGAGAGTTGGCGACCCTTGTCGTCTTCCAGCATGTTCTTCTGGAAGTCGGCGAAGCGGGCACGCACGCCGGTCAGCAGATCGGTGGCTTCCTTCAGCGTCTTGGTGGCGGCGGCGCCGGAATTCTCGCCCGAGCCCCAGCCCGATTCCTGCAGGTGACGCGCGGCCACCATCAGGGCCACGCGAGCGCGCAGCATGTCGCTGTTGATGATTTCCACTTCCTTGGCACGGCCGGTCAGGTCATTGACCCGTTGCACCGACTCGTAGTTCTGCTGCAGGAAGAACGCCGCCATCACGCCGACGGCGGCGATCAACACGGCGAAGAAGCTCATGACCCACAACAGCAGCGTACCGACATGCGCATTGCGCAAGGAAAAGGAGCGCTTTTGTTTCTGCTTGGGTGCGCGGGCGCGTTTTTTGGACTTGGCTGTCTTTGCGCCTGATTCGAAACTCGTTTCCATATTTCCCCGTCCTTCAGGATATTCCAACTCTAGTGAGACATGCCATCAGCAAGGGTGCGGCCTTCCTGGTGGCTTCTGGCACCGACCGGTGGGGCGGACAACCCGCCTCGCCGGCCTTCGCGCATCATTCAGCGCGGGTACGGTAGCGATACCCGGTCATCGGGTCCGCGCGGGCGGCGGCACCGTAATCGTGATCACCTCGACTTCTGGCTGCGCCGTCTGCTCGATCACGATCGGCGCAGGCGGCGGCGGGCCCAGCAACTTCTGCCGCTCCCAGGGCTCGAGCAGGATGTTGGTGCTGTCGACCAGACGCACCAGGCGGCCGTCGGGACCAAACTCCAGCCACGCTTCCTTGCGGCTGTAGAGCCCATCGGTCACGAACGTGATCTTGTGCTGCCACAGCACGAGGGCGCTGCCGTCGCGTCGGGCGTACACCGTGGCGGGCTGCGCATTCAGGGCGCGCGCCGCGTCGGGCAAGGTGGACTGGCCGGGCGTCAGCGTGGACAGCTTGCCGGGGTCGAAGTTGTGACCGGTTGCGGCGCAACCCGCCAGCAGCCCGATCGCCACTGTCCAGGACATCAAATGCTTTACGACTCGCATGACACTCCATCCGGCCCGAAGGCCAAAACCATGTTCGACCGGCGGCTCGCGCCGCCGGCACTCAGAAAGACTCCCAGTCGTCATCCGCGGGCGCGCGCCGCGACGGCGCGTGCGAGCCATTCAGGCCGTTGGGTTTGACTGGGGCTGCGCCGGCGCGCGGCACGGCCGCGGCACGGGCCGTTCTCGACGCCGTAGCGGCCGGCTTGGCGGCGGCCGGCCTGGGCGCGGCTGACCGGGACGCGGCCGGCTGCGGCGCGGCAGGCCGCGTCGCGGCCGACGCCCTGCGGGGCGCGG
>NZ_NEVN01000008.1 GCF_002261475.1 Bordetella genomosp. 5 | reverse complement strand
CATCCCGAACAGGACCGTGAAACGCCTTCGCGCCGATGATAGTGAACATTCGTTTGTGAAAGTAGGTCATCGTCAGGCTTTTATTGCTCAAAACCCCACTGGCTCACGCCAGTGGGGTTTTGTCTTTGGGGCGACGCTTTACGTCATGCGCTGCGCGACCCGGAGCACACGTGCGGAGCGAGGCTCGAGCAGCATGAGCCAGGCGCCGCGTCGATGCGCCGCCCGACGAACACGGCACGCAATGGAGACTCGACGAACATGATGGATCTCACGTTTACCTGGAATCGTCTGGAAGATTTCAGCGCGCTCGCGCTGTACGACATCCTCCGGGCACGCGAATCCGTGTTCATCGTCGAGCAGCAGTGCGTGTATCAGGAGGCCGACGGCCTCGATCTCAAGGCCTGGCATCTGGCGGTGCGAACCGGCGACACACTGGTGGCGTATGCCCGCGTGGTCGAGCCTGGCTTGAAGTACGACGAACCGTCGATCGGACGCGTGATGACCTTGCCCGCGTTCAGACATCTCAAGGTGGGGCGCGCGCTGGTCGCCGAGGCGATCGCGTTTACCGAAAAGACGTATCCAGGCGCCGGCATCCGGATCGGCGCGCAAGCACACCTGCAGAAGTTTTATGGTGAGCTGGGCTTTCGCCCGGTCGGCGGCGTGTACGACGACGACGGCATTCCACACATCGATATGGTGAAGTCCCCGGCGGGCTGAACCAGGTGCGCGCCGGGCTCAGGACGCGACAGCGCGAGAGGGCGGGCTGGATTTAAGCCGCACGCGCTTGCGGTGACGCGGCCGGGGCCAGCAGGGCGTCGATCATGCTTTGCACGGCGCTGCGCAGGCGTTCGGGATCCTGGTAGATACGCTCGATCACGACCAGGCCACGCATGAATGTGATCAGGACCTGGGCCGCCTGCGCCGGCGGCAAGGTGCCCAGCTGAGCTGGGCCCGCGGCCTCGAGACGCTGCCGGAACACGCGTTCTTGTTCGTCGATCAAGCTGGCCAGGGTGTCGCGGATGCGGGCGTCGATGTGGTCGCCGCCGCCCAGCGCGGTCTTGGTGCTGAGACAGCCGCGCGAGGGCGTACCCAGCGTCATGGAACCGATCAGGAACTCGAAAAAGCCCGTGAGCGCCTGGCGCAGATCGGGATGCTCGAGGGCGCGGCGCGCCTCGCCCAGGAAGCGGGCGCGATAGCGGTCGAACACGCGCAGGAAGAGCGTCTCTTTGTCGCCATAGGCGTTGTATAGGGATCCCCGCTGCACCCCGGTGGCGGCCGCGAGCTCCTGCATCGTGGCGTCGGCATAGCCCTGTTGCCAGAACACCGATAACGCACGGTCGAGCACCGCGTCTTCATCGAACTGCCTTACGCCAGCCATCTCTGTCTCACTGAATATTTTCTGAAAGCCTCAGCCCAGTTTGTACGCCATTCTTGTCATTGCTGTCAATCTTGACTAGTATGTCAAACTTGACTGGTATGTCAAAGATGCGACGTGCCGATATCGATCTCCACGAGGCTTTATGTCTACCCCATCCGCAATCGCGCCTGCCACGCCTGCCGACACTGTCGATACGCGTCTGCTCTGGCGCTACATGTATGCCGGCGCCGGCGCCAGCCTGGCCAGCATCGGGCTGGCCCGTTTCGTCTACACGCCGCTGCTGCCGGCACTGCTGGAGGCGCATTGGTTCTCGCCCGCGGATACGGTGTATCTGGGCGCGGCCAATCTGGCCGGCTATCTGGTGGGTGCGCTGGCGGGCCGGCCGCTCGCGCGGCGCTATGACAGCGTGGCCGTGCTGCGCACGATGATGTTGTTGGTCACGCTCGCCTTCTTCGCCTGCGCGTTACCCCTGTCCGTGAGCTGGTTCTTTGGCTGGCGGCTGGCCTCCGGTATCGCCGGTGGCGTGATCATGGTGCTGGTGGCGGGCACCCTGCTGCCGCATGTGCCGGCGGGGCGCCGGGGGCTTGCCGGCGGCGCGATTTTTCTGGGCGCGGGGATCGGCATCGCGGCCTCGGGCACCTTGGTGCCATTGCTGCTCGACCAGGGGCTCGCCGCTACCTGGGTGGGACTCGGCGTGTTGTCGCTGCTGCTTACCGTGACCGGATGGCGGTGCTGGCCGGCGTCACCGGCGCGCACGCAAGCCAGCAGCACGGGCTCGGCCAGCGTGCCTTCCGAATCGGCGCGGCCGGTGATGGTGTTCTACGCGGAATACGGATTGGTGGCGCTGGGCTTCGTGCCGGTCATGTCGTTCCTGGTGGACTACGTGGCGCGGGGTCTCGGCGCGGGTGCCCACACCGGCGCGCTGTTCTGGATCATCTACGGCGCCGGTGCGATCGTGGGGCCGATGCTTTACGGCGCGCTGTCCGACCGGTACGGATCAGGACCGACCCTGCGCGGGGTGCTGGCCGTGCAGGCGGCCGTGACTGCCGGTCTGGTGCTGACCGACAGCTACGCGATCATCGCGGTGCTGACGTTCGTGCTCGGCACCTTTCCGCCCGGTGTGGTGCCGCTGGCGCTGGCGCGCGTGGCGCATGCGGTGCCGGACAACGCGGCCGTCCAGGGCCTGGTCTGGACGCGCGCGACGACGGTGTTCGCGGCCTTTCAGGCGGCCGCCGGGTATGGCTGTTCCGCCTTGTTCAACCTCAGCGGCGGCAGCCATCGCGCGCTGTATTTGATCGGCGCGGGGGCCATGGCCCTGGCGCTGGTGATCGATCTGACCGCCGGGCGCGGCCGCAGCGCGCGGTAGCGCCGTGCGGCGCCGGGCGCCGCCGCGCCGCCGTTGCGCGGCTCAGTTTTCGTTGGCGCCGGCCACGTATTCCTGGCGGTCGATGCCGTGGCGCTGCAGTTTGTCGTAGAAGGTCTTGCGCGGCAGACCGAGCTCGTCGAGCGTGGCACGTACGTCGCCGCCATGCGCGGCCAGCGCCTGGCGGATCTGCGCGGCTTCGTACTGCTCCATGCGTTGTGGCAGCGTCAGAATGGGGCCCGGCGCGGGCGCCGCGGCGGGCGTGGCCGGCGGGTTGAGCACGCCCAGCACGAAGCGTTCGGCGAAGTGGGCCAGCTCGCGGATGTTGCCGGGCCAGTCGTGCTCGCGCAGATGACGCCGCACCTGATCGTTCATCTTGGGAACCTCGCGCTGGAAACGCTGTGCGGCCTGGCCGACATAGTGGGCGAACAGCAGCGGGATATCCTCGCGCCGTTCGCGCAGCGGCGGCAGGTGGATCGTAACGACGTTCAGCCGATAGTAGAGGTCTTCGCGGAAGCGCTCGCGCAGCTTGGGATCGCCCAGGTCGACCTTGGTGGCGGCCACGACGCGCAGGTCGGCGCGGCGCACCTCGTTCGTGCCCAGGGGCGTGACCTGACGCGTTTCGAGGACGCGCAGCAGTTTGACCTGCACGCCCAGCGGCATGCTCTCGATTTCGTCGAGAAACAGCGTGCCGCCGCTGGAATGTTCGATGCGGCCGATGCGGCGCCGTTGGGCGCCGGTGAAAGCGCCTGCCTCGTGTCCGAACAGCTCGCTTTCGATCACGGTTTCGGGCAGCGCGCCGCAATTGATCGCCACCAGCGGATGCGTCGCGCGGCGACTCAGCCGGTGCAGCATCGTGGCGACGACCTCCTTGCCCGTACCCGTTTCTCCTTCGATCAGCACGTCCACATCGGCATCGGCGATATGGCGCAGCGTTTCCTTGATGCGTTGCATGGCGGGCGTGACGCCGATGAACGGGAGATCGTCGGGTTCACGTCGCGCGGCCGCCGCCCGCAGTGCGCGATTGGCCAGCACGAGCTGGCGCTTCTCCGCGGCGCGGCGCAGGGCCGCCACCAGCTGTTCGCCGGGATAGGGCTTGGACAGGAAATCGTAGGCGCCGTCGCGCATGGCCTGCACGGCCATCGGAATGTCGCCGTGCCCGGTGATGAGAATGACCGGGATATCGGCGTCCAGAGCACGAACCCGGGCGAAGAGTTCCAGCCCGTCGATACCGGGCATGCGCACGTCGGTGACGATCACGCCGTCGAAATCGGGCGTCAGGGCGCTGAGTGCGTCGGCGGCCTTGGCATGCGCATGCACCTGCATGCCCTGCAGGCGCAAGGTCTGCGTCGTGGCATGGAGCAGGTCGGGGTCGTCGTCGACGAGGATGACGGAAATCGGGGTGTCGGGAGTCGTCATGGCTGTGTCGCGGGTGGCACGGGGGCACGCCGCAGCGTGAGCGTGAATTCGGCGCCGCCGTCCGCGGGATTGCTGGCGTGCAGCGTGCCGCCGAACTCGGTGAGGATGTCGCGGGAGATCACGAGACCCAGCCCCAGGCCCTCGGGCTTGGTGGTCTGAAAAGGGGTGAAGAGTTTGGCCAGCACGCCGGGGTCGAGGCCCGGGCCGTTGTCGCGCAGGCGCAGGGCCACCGTGTCCGTGTGCTCGGTCAGGGTCAGCGAGATGGCCGGTGTGGCCGGGCCGGCGGGCTGATGCTCGAGGGCATCGAGCGCGTTCTGCAAAAGATTGACCAGGACCTGCTCCAGCCGCATGCGGTCGGCCAGCACGTCGAGGTGGGCGGGCAGCGGGTCGTAATGCAGCGCCACCTGCTGGCGCTTGAGCCGGGGGCCGACCAGCATGAGCGCGCCCTCGATGGCATCGGCCAGCCGCAATGGCACCACGTGGGCGGCCGCCTTCCGGGAGAACGTCCTCAGCTCGCCGGTCACGTTGCCGATGCGCTCGGTGAGCCGCGCGATGGTTTGAAGATTCTCCCGGGCCGGGGCGGGCTCGTCGCGCCGCAGGAATTCAGCGGCGTTATCGGCGTAGGCGCGAATGGCCGCGAGCGGCTGATTGAGCTCGTGCGCCACCCCTGCGGCCACCTGACCCAGCAGGGCCAGCTTGTTGGCCTGCACCAGTTCGTCCTGCATGGCGTGCAGGCGCGACTCGGTGCGTTGCCGCTCATCGATCTGTGCCAACAGCTCGGTGTTGGTGGCGCGCAGTTGGCGGGTGCGGGTCTGCACCTGGGTCTCGAGCTCCTGTTTGATGCGGGCCTGTTCGAGTGTGCGGCGCTGCAATTGATTGCGGCGGTAGACGAGAAAGACCGCCAGCGCACTGGCGCCGGCAAGCAGCAGCAGCACCGTGAGCTGCGCGTTGGTGGTTGCCCGTGCGACGGCGGCCTGCGTGGGCGCGAGGATGTGCAGGGTCCAGCCGGCCGTGCCCTGCACCGGCAGCGCCGAATGCAGCACCGTGGCGCCGGCCGGCAGGTTGCCGACGGATTCGCGCAGGCGGGCGAGCACGTTGCGCGGCGCGTCCGCCGTGACGGGCGGCTCGGACGAGCGCGAGGGCAGGGGCTCGAGCGGCAATGGCGTAAGCGGCGCTTCGCCGAACTGCAGGCTCTCGCGCAGCGCCTGGACGCGGGCTTCAGGCAGGGAATGGAGCGTGCGGAATTGCCATTGCGGCACGTTGCCGATGAGCAGCACGCCCTGTTCGTCGGTGACGAACAGCGGATCGCCGAAGACCTGCCAATCGGCCTCGAGCGCGTTGAACTCCATCTTCAGCACGATCACGCCCGCCAATCGACCCGGCGCCGCGTCGATGCGGCGCGAGAGGTAGAGGCCGGGTTCGTGGCTGACCGTCCCTAGCGCGAAATATTCGGCCTGGCCCTGCGCCACCGCGAGGCGGAAGTAAGGGCGGAACTGGTAATCGACGCCGACGAAGGTGGCGGGCTCGCGCCAGTTGCTGGCCGCGATGGCCCGCCCTTGTGTGTCGAGCAGGTAGATCGCCGAGGCGCCGACGCCCCGCGCCAGCGCGTCGAGTTTGTCGTCGAGCCGCTCGATCTGGGCCTGGTCGCGCTCGCGCAAGGCCAGCAGCACCTCGGGGTCCTGCGCCAGCACCAGGGGCATCGCCCGGAATTTGTCCAGGCTGCTGCGCAGCGCCACGCGGTTCAGCTGGATGGCCGCATCGGTGCGGGCGGCCACTTCATCGAGCGCGCGCTGGCCGGCCCAGCGCGTCGCGGCGAACAGGGCCACGAGGGTCAGCGCCAGGCCCGCCAGCAGCAGCGTGGCGGTCAGGCCCCAGCGGCGCGGTGAGGCCGGGGCTTGAGGCGGGAGGGGATCTGAGTCGGGGCGCATGGGGATGGCCAGCAGGCCGATCACGTACACCGCACGGGTGTGCGGAATTTCGCACAGTATAGCTTGTTCGCGTGCGGGTTTCCGCTCATTGGCGCAGCCGTTCCCGTCGCCACATCGCGCAGAAGTTGAGTGTAATCAATGGCTTGCTAGAAATCCTACGGGTCGGTCGAAACTGGCACAGGCTTTGCATAAGAAAAGACGGTGCCGCGGCAACGCGGCTTCATAAACGTCAAAACATAACCGCCTGGAGAGTGGCCGCGTGGCTGCCCGAGGGTTTCTGGTGGGGACATCCCGATGATCGACATGGATCAAGGCGCCGGCACGCCGGTGCGCAAGCAGAAGTTCTATCAAATCCTGTACGTGCAGGTGCTGTTCGCGATTGTGGTGGGCGTGCTGCTCGGCTACTTCAAGCCCGACCTGGGCGAAGCCATGAAGCCGCTGGGCGACGGTTTCATCAAGCTGGTCAAGATGATCATCGCGCCGGTGATCTTCATCACCGTGGCGACCGGCATCGCGGCCATGAGCGACCTGAAGAAGGTGGGCCGCGTAGCGGGCAAGTCCATGCTGTACTTCCTGGTCTTCTCGACGCTGGCGCTCATCATCGGCATGCTGGTCAGCCACATCGTGCAGCCGGGTGCGGGTCTGCACATCGATCCGGCCTCGCTGGACCAGAAGCAGGTGGCCGATTACGTGACGAAGGCGCACGATTCGACCATCACGGGCTTTCTGCTCAACATCATCCCGTCGACGATCTTCAGCCCGTTCGTGAGCGGCGACATCCTGCAGGTGCTGTTCGTGGCCGTGCTGTTCGGCATCTCGATGGCGCTGGTGGGCGAACGCGCCAAGCCGATCCTGGACTTCCTGAATGCGCTGTCGCGGCCGGTGTTCAAGCTGGTGGCCATTCTGATGCGCGCGGCGCCCGTGGGTGCGTTCGGCGCCATGGCCTTCACCATCGGCAAGTACGGCATCAAGTCGGTGATCAACCTGGCCATGCTGGTCGGCACGTTCTACGCCACCTCGGTCCTGTTCGTGGTCGTGGTGCTGGGGCTGGTCGCGCGCTACAACGGCTTTTCGATCATCAAGCTCGTGCGCTACATCCGCGAAGAGCTGCTGCTGGTGCTCGGCACGAGCTCGTCCGAAGCCGCTCTGCCCACGCTGATGCAGAAGATGGAGCGCGCAGGGTGTTCCAAGTCGGTGGTGGGCCTGGTGGTCCCGACCGGTTATTCGTTCAACCTGGACGGCACCAATATCTACATGACGATGGCGGCG
Organism: Bordetella genomosp. 5; assembly: GCF_002261475.1. Classification (GTDB taxonomy): domain Bacteria; phylum Pseudomonadota; class Gammaproteobacteria; order Burkholderiales; family Burkholderiaceae_B; genus Bordetella. Next base: position 419,590 of record NZ_NEVN01000008.1, on the reverse strand, counting down.
CTGTTCATCGCCCAGGCGTGCGATATTCCGCTCAGCCTCGGTGACCAGATCCTGCTGCTGCTCGTGGCGATGCTGAGCTCCAAGGGCGCCGCCGGCGTCACCGGCGCGGGCTTCATCACGCTGGCCGCCACGCTGTCGGTGGTGCCCACCGTGCCGGTGGCCGGCATGGCACTGATCCTCGGCGTGGACCGCTTCATGTCCGAGTGCCGCGCGCTGACCAATCTGGTGGGCAATGCCACGGCCTCGATCGTGGTGGCGCGCTGGGAAGGCGAGCTCGACCACGACCAGCTCGACGCCGCGCTCAACGGTCAGCTGCCGGACGTGGCGCCCGCCGTGCCCGAGGCCCAGCCGCATCTGCCGGTCTCGCATCAGCCTTCGCATCAGGCAGGTTGACCGCCTCCGCGGCCAAGCCGCGGTGAGGATAAAAAAACCCGTTGCGCGCGCAACGGGTTTTTTCTTGGGGCGACGGCTGCGAGCGGCGCGCGTCAGGGAATGACGATGCCGGCCTCGCGCAGCAGCCCGGCGGTTTCGAATACCGGCAGTCCCATCACGCCGGTGTAGCTGCCGGAGATGTGGGCGATGAAGGCGCCGCCCAGGCCCTGGATGCCGTACGCGCCCGCCTTGCCGAAGGGTTCTCCGCTGTCGCAGTAGCGCTCGATGTCGTCCGCCTCGAGCACGCGCATACGCACCGTCGTGACCGACAACGCTTCCGCGAGCGTGCCGGCATGGGCCAGGACGACCGCGGTGCGCACCTCGTGTTCGCGGCCGGACAGGGCGCCGAGAATCCGGGCCGCGTCGGCGCGGTCGGCCGGCTTGCCCAGCACCAGGCCGTCGAGAATCACGGTGGTATCGGCGGCGAGCAGGGGGAGGGCGGGCAGATCGGACGCGGCCAGCCAGGCCATGCCGCGCTCGGCCTTGTCGCGCGCGGTGCGCCGCACATAATCGGCCGCGCTCTCGCCCGCCAGCTGCGGTTCGTCTTCGCCGGGTGGCGACGGGACGCGCAGCACCTCGTGGGCGACACCGATCTGGGTCAGGAGCTCGCGGCGGCGCGGGCTGGCCGAGGCGAGGTATACGCGGGCGTCGGACACGGTCATGCGCGGTGATAAGGGTGATTGGTCATGATGGCCCAGGCGCGATAGAGCTGCTCCGCCAGCAGCACGCGCACCATGGGATGGGGCAGGGTCAGCGACGAAATCCGGATCATGCCCGCGCAGGAGGCCTTGAGCTCGGCATCCAGGCCGTCGGGGCCGCCCACCAGAAACGCGACATCGCTGCCGCCGGCGCGCCACTTTTCGAGCTGCTGCGAGAGGGCAACGGTGGTGAGGTCGCGTCCGCGCTCGTCGAGCGCGATGCGCAGCACGCCCGAAGGCAGTGCCGCGTCGATGCGGCGGGCTTCGGCGGCCATCATCTGGGCCGGCGTTTTGCCGCTGGTGCGGGGTTCGGGCTTGATCTCGCGCAGTTCGAGCGCGCAATCGGCCGGCAGGCGCTTGGCGTAGTCGTCCCAGGCGGTTTCGACCCAGCCCGGCATGCGGGTGCCGACGGCCGCGACGATCAGCTTCATCGGAAGCCGATCAGTACGGATCGGCGTCGGTCGGCGCCGGGCGGGACGATTCGGGCAGCAGCTTGACGCGCACCGGCTTGTCGCCCCAGATCTCTTCGAGGTTGTAATACTGGCGGATCGCGGGTTGCATCACGTGCACGACGATATAGCCCAGGTCGACCACGACCCATTCGCCGGTGTCTTCGCCTTCGACCGTCACGCCGGTCAGACCCAGGGCACGGCCGCAATCGGCAGCGCTCGAGGCGAGTGCCCGGGTCTGGCGATTGGAGGTGCCGCTGACGATGATCACGCGGTCGAACAGACTCGTCAGGTGCGTCGTGTTGAACACCTTGATGTCTTGCGCCTTGACGTCTTCGAGGGCATCGATGACGGCGCGTTGTAGTTTCTGAATATCCATGGATGCAACTATAACCCGCCTCGCGCCGGGCTCAGGCCCGCCGCGAGGGTGAAAAGGGGATGAAAAAAGGGTGATAAAAACGGGGGCGGCCCCCGGGTGTCATTGGTACAGATCGTGGTGCGCGATGTACCGCGCCACGGACGGCGGCAGCAGCCCCTCGGTGGACTCCCCCCGCGCCAGCCGCCGGCGGATGTCGGAGGCCGAAATATCGAGCGGGGTGAACGGCAGCTCGCGCAGTCGTCCGCCCTGGCGGGCGAGCCAGGCGGCCAGCTCGGGCGGGGTCTTCAGGGGCGTGCCGGGGCGCACGGCCACGGCAAGCTCCACCAGGGTGGCGATCTCCTGCCAGTCGCGCCAGGTGCAGAAATTGGCGAGCTGGTCGGCGCCCAGCAGCCACGAATAACGCGCCTGACCGGGAAGCGCGCGCAGCGTGTCGACGGTGTAGGTGGCGCCGCCGCGTTCGATCTCGATCGGGTTGATCGACAGGCCGGCGTGTCCCTCGATCGCCAGCGACAACATGGCCAGGCGATGATCCGGGCTGGCGGCCAGCGGCGCGCGCTGCCAGGGGTTGGCGGCGGGCAGGAGCTGGACTTCGTCGAGGCCAAGCGCGGCGCGTGCCGCGTCGGCCAGCGCCAGGTGCGCCACGTGCACGGGATCGAAACTGCCGCCGAGCAAACCGATACGTTTCATGATGGCGCTCAGGCCCAGTCCCGCGGCTGCAGGAAGGGCGCCAGTTCGGCTTCGGGCGAACCCGGCTCGGGCTGCCAGTCGTAGCGCCAATGCGCCACCGGCGGCATCGAGAGCAGGATGGATTCGGTGCGCCCGCCGGATTGCAGGCCGAACAGCGTGCCCCGGTCGAAGACGAGATTGAACTCGACGTAGCGGCCCCGGCGATACGCCTGGAAATCGCGTTCGCGTTCGCCGTAGGGCAGTGCGCGACGGCGCTCGACGATGGGCATGTAGGCCGGCAGGAACGCGTCGCCCACCGAGCGCATCAGCGCGAACGAGGCCTCGAAACCGGGCTCGTTGAGGTCGTCGAAGAACACGCCGCCCACGCCGCGGGTTTCGTTGCGATGCTTGAGAAAGAAGTATTCGTCGCACCAGCGCTTGTAGCGCGGGTAGTAGTCGGGGCCGTGCGGGGCGAGGGCGTCGCGGCAGGCCACATGGAAGTGGCGGGCGTCGTCGGCGTGAGGGTAGTAGGGCGTCAGGTCGAGCCCGCCGCCGAACCAGAACACGTCGGCTTCGTCGTGGCCCGGCCGCGCCGCCGCCATGAACATGCGCACGTTCATGTGCGTGGTGGGAATGTGCGGGTTGCGCGGGTGCAGCACCATCGACACGCCCATCGCTTCCCAGCCCCGGCCCGCGAGCTCGGGGCGGTGCGCGCTCGCCGACGGCGGCAGGCGCGTGCCTTTGACGTGCGAAAACAGCACGCCGCCGCGCTCCAGCAGGGCGCCGCCCTCGATCAGGCGCGACACCCCGCCACCGCCCTCGGGGCGGTCCCAGGCGTCGGTGCGGAACGATTCCCCGCCCGCCTGCTCGAGCGCATCGACGATGCGCCCCTGCAGGCCGGTGAGGTAGTCGCGGACGGCGTGGGTGGGAATGCCGGAGGTGGGCTCGCTCATGGGCGCTCGGCTCAGGCGCCCGACTTGCCGGACTTCTGCTGCGAGGGCTTGAGCGCGCGCCAGCCGATGTCGCTGCGGTACTGCCGGCCGTCGAAGTGCACCTGATTGACGACCTCGTAGGCGCGTTCGCGTGCGATGCGCACGGAGTCGCCCAGCGCGGTGACGCACAGCACGCGGCCGCCGGTGGTCTGGACCTCGTTGCCTTCGATGCGCGTGGCGGCATGGAACACGACGGCGTCTTCGGTGTCGGTGGGCAGACCCTTGATGACGTCGCCGGTGCGGGGCGGGTTGGGGTAGTTGTGCGCGGCCAGCACGACACCCAGCGCGGTGCGGCGGTCCCAGACGATGTCGGCCTGATCCAGCGTGCCGTCGACGGCATGCTCGAGCGCCTCGAGCAGGTCGCTCTTGACGCGCATCATGATGGGCTGGGTTTCGGGATCGCCCATGCGGCAATTGAACTCGAGCGTCTTGATGGGACGGTCGGGGTCGTCGCCGGCGGCGATCATGAGGCCGGCGTACAGAAAGCCGGTGTACGGAATGCCATCGCGCGACATGCCCTGCACGGTCGGCAGGATGATCTCGCGCATGATGCGGTGGTGCAGCTCGGGCGTCACGATGGGAGCGGGCGAATACGCGCCCATGCCGCCGGTGTTGGGACCCTGATCGCCATCCTGCAGGCGCTTGTGGTCCTGGCTGGTGGCCAGCGCGAGCACATTGCGGCCATCGCACATCACGATGAAACTGGCTTCTTCGCCGGTCAGGAATTCTTCGATGACCACGCGCGCGCCGGCATCGCCCAGCGAACCGTCGCCCAGCATCGCGTCGATCGCGCCGTGGGCTTCTTCGAGGGTCATGGCGACCACCACGCCCTTGCCGGCGGCCAGGCCATCGGCCTTGATCACGATGGGGGCGCCTTCGGCGTCGACGTAGGCATGCGCCTGCGCCGGATCGGTGAAGGTCTGGTAGCGGGCGGTGGGGATGCCGTGACGCTCCATGAAGGCCTTGGCGTAATCCTTGGAGCTCTCGAGCTGCGCGGCCGCCTTGGTGGGGCCGAAGATCTTCAGGCCCTGGGCACGGAAGACGTCGACCACGCCGGCGGCCAGCGGCGCCTCGGGTCCGACCACCGTCAGCGATACCCCTTCGCGCTGCACGAAGGCGGCGAGATCCTCGGCGGTGGTGTAAGGCACGTTCTCCAGCAGGTCGCCGTGCTGCGTGCCGCCGTTGCCGGGCGCCACGTAGACTTTGTGCACGCGGGGGGAGCGGGCCAGTCGCCATGCGAGGGCGTGTTCGCGGCCGCCCGAGCCAATAACCAGGAGTTTCATGTTGCGGTGATTCTGAAGGAGTTGCCCGGTGGCCGGGGAACTGGCGCGGTGCCCGCGAACGGGCGCCGGCATGTCGATGCGACGCGGCCCGCCAGAAGCCGCGTCACGGTCATTGCTTACTGTGCTTCGTCGAAGACGACGTTGGTGTAAACCTCTTGCACGTCGTCCAGACCCTCGAGGGCGTCGAGGAGTTTCTGCATCTTGATGGCGTCGTCGCCGGTCAGCTCGGTTTCGTTGAGCGCCTTCATGACGATGCCATCGACCTCGGCCTTGAGACCGGCGGTTTCGAAGGCCTTGCGCACGGTGGCGAAATCGGCCGGCGCGCAGATCACTTCGATGCCGCCTTCTTCGTCGGTGGCGACGTCTTCGGCGCCAGCCTCGAGCGCGACTTCCATGACCTGGTCTTCGGAGCTGCCCGGGGCGAACAGGAACTGGCCGCAATGCTTGAACATGAAGGCCACCGAGCCTTCCTGGCCGAGGTTGCCGCCGTTCTTCGAGAAGGCGTGGCGCACTTCGGCCACCGTGCGGGTGCGGTTGTCGGTCATGCAGTCGACGATCACCGCCGCGCCGCCGACGCCGTAGCCCTCGTAGCGCACTTCTTCGTAGTTGTCGCCGTCGGCGCCGCCCGCGCCGCGCTGAATCGCGCGCTGGACGTTGTCCTTGGGCATGTTGGCGTCGGTCGCCTTGTCCCAGGCCAGACGCAGCCGGGGATTGCTATCGGGGTCGGCACCGCCGGCGCGCGCGGCGACGGTGATCTCGCGGATGATCTTGGTCCAGAGCTTGCCCCGCTTGGCGTCTTGGCGGCCCTTGCGGTGCTGGATATTGGCCCATTTACTGTGTCCGGCCATGGCTTCTCGAAAAGTGGCTGCAAAAAGGCATTTTAGCGTGCCCGGCGCACCCTCGCCGGACCGTGACCGTAATGTGTCGCGAGCGCCACGCCCGCAAGCCGGGCCGGACGCTCTACACTTGACGCCACGCCAGACACCGCCGGAGAGTTGCCATGCCCGATCCGATCGTCATTGCCCGCCACGCCGGCACCGAACTGTCCCTTTTGCCGGGCCTGGCCAATCGCCACGGCTGCATCACCGGCGCCACCGGCACCGGCAAGACCGTCACCCTGCAATTGCTGGCGGAATCGTTCTCGCGCATCGGCACGCCGGTCTTCATGGCCGACGTCAAGGGCGACCTGACCGGCATCTCGCAGGCCGGTGTGGCCTCGCCCAAGCTCCAGGAGCGCCTGCGCAATCTCGATCTGCCGGAGCCCGTCTGGGGCGCCAGCCCGGTCGCCCTGTGGGACGTGTTCGGCGAGCAGGGTACGCCGGTACGTGCCACCGTCTCCGACATGGGGCCGTTGTTGCTGGCGCGCATGCTCGAGCTCAACGACACCCAGGAGGGCGTGCTCAGCCTGGTGTTCAAGGTGGCCGACGACGAAGGCCAGCTCATCCTCGACCTCAAAGACCTGCGGGCGATGCTGCAGCACGTGGCCGACCGCGCCGCGGAGCTCAAGCTGCGCTACGGCAACGTGTCGTCCGCATCCGTCGGCGCGATCCAGCGCAGCCTGCTGCAGCTCGAGTCGCAGGGGGCCGACCGTTTTTTCGGTGAGCCCATGCTCGATGTGGCGGATCTGATGCGCACCGACGCGCAGGGCCGCGGCGTGGTCAACATCCTGGCTGCCGACAAGCTCATGCAGGCGCCGCGCCTCTACGGCGTGTTTCTGCTGTGGCTGCTGGCGGATCTCTACGAGAAGCTGCCTGAGATCGGCGATCCCGAGCAGCCGCGCCTGGTGTTCTTCTTCGACGAGGCGCATCTGCTGTTCGCCGACGCGCCGGCGGCGCTGCTCGGCAAGATCGAGCAGGTGGTGCGGCTGGTGCGCTCCAAAGGCGTGGGCGTGTATTTCGTCACCCAGAATCCGCTGGACATCCCCGATACGGTGCTCGGGCAACTGGGCAACCGCATCCAGCACGCGCTGCGGGCGTTCACGCCGCGTGACCAGAAGGCGGTAAAGACGGCGGCGCAGACCATGCGCCCGAATCCTGGCCTGGATATCGAGGCCGCCATCACGGAGCTGGGGGTGGGCGAGGCCCTGGTGTCGCTGCTCGACGCGAAGGGCCGTCCCAGCCCCACCGAGCGCGCCTGGATTCTGCCGCCGGGCAGCCGCATCGGCCCCGCCAGCGCAGCCGAGCGGCAGGCCGTGCGCCAGGGGATGCCGCTCGCGGCAAAGTACGAGCAGAGCGTCGACCGCGAGTCCGCCTACGAGGTGCTGGTGCAGCGCGCCGCGCGCCCCGCGGAGAGCGCCGGAAAGCCGCAGCCGCCCGCCCCGGCTGGAAAAGCGGGGACGGCGCCCGCCGAAGAGGAGGGCGGCCTGCTCAAGGGACTGAACGATATTCTGTTCGGCTCGACCGGCCCGCGCGGCGGCAAGCGCGACGGGGTGGTGCAGTCGGTGGCCAAGAGCACCGCGCGGCAGGTGGCGCGTGAACTCGTGCGTGGCGTGCTGGGTTCGCTACTGGGATCGCGTCGGCGATAGCCGATTGCGTCGGCCCTGGCGCGCCGCCGGGGCCGTTCTACGTCGTTTATGCGCGGCCTGTTTCGCTGCGTTTCATGACCGGAACCGCCGCCTTCGCGCGGCGGTCTTTATCTGTGGCGGCCTTGGTTTATGCCGCGATGGAGCAGGTCATGAAGATGCTGATGCGCGCGCTGGGCGGCACTGCCGTGCTGGCGCTGTTGGGCGGATGCGTGGTGGTACCGGCCCGGCCGGCCGCGGTGGTGCGGCCTTATTACTCTCAGCCCTACTATGTGCAGCCCTATTACGTGCAGCCGTATTACCGGTACCCGCGCGGCTATGGACGGCCTTACTACTGGTAGGCGAGGGCGGCGCCGCGGCATCCGGCCTCGCGTGTAGCGGACCGGATGCCGTGACGGGTGGCCAGGCCTGGCTTAGCGGCCGAGCTTGGCCGCCGTGTCGTCGAGCACGCGCGCGAAGCGGGCGACCATGTCGCGCACCTGGCTGGCGCTGATGATGAGCGGCGGGCAGAACGCAACGGTGTCCTGGATGCCGCGCACGATCAGACCGTGATCGTGCGCGCGTTCGTAGGCGTAGGCACCGGCGCTGCCGAGCGGATCGAACGGCGCGCGCGTTGCCTTGTCGGCCACGAGCTCGACACCGGCGATGAGGCCGACGCCCCGCACTTCGCCCACCAGCGGGTGACCGGACAGCGCGTTGAGCTCCTGGTGCAGCAGCTCGCCCATGTCGGCGGCATGCGCGATGAGACCGCGTTCGTCGATGATGCGGAGGTTTTCGAGCGCGACCGCGGTGGCCACCGGATGGCCGCTGGCGGTATAGCCGTGGCCGAAGGTGCCGAGCTTGCCGCTGTGAGCGGCCACCGTGTCGGCCACCTTGGAATTGAGCAGCACGGCGCCCAGCGGCTGGTACGACGAGGTGATCTGCTTGGACAGCACCATGACGTCGGGCTCGATGCCGAACACGTCGGAACCGAAGCGCTTGCCCAGACGGCCGAAGCCGGTGATGACTTCGTCGGCCACGATCAACACATCGTATTTGCGGCAGACGGCCTGGATCTTGTCCCAGTAGGTGCGGGGCGGAACGATCACGCCGCCGGCGCCCATGACCGGTTCGCCGATGAACGCGCCCACGGTGTCGGCGCCCTCGCGCAGGATCAGCGCTTCGAGCTCGTCGGCCAGGCGCGTGGCGAAGTCTTCTTCGGTTTCGTTGGGCAGCGCGTAGCGGTAGTGGTGCGGGCAGGCCGTGTGCAGCATCTGCGGCAGCGGCAGGTCGAAGTCTTTGTGGTTGCCGGCCAGGCCGGTCATGCTGGCCGAAGCCACGGTCACGCCGTGATAGCCGCGCTGGCGCGCGATGATTTTTTTCTTGGCGCGCTGGCCCAGGGCGTTGTGGTAGTACCAGACCAGCTTGACGACGGTGTCGTTGGCCTCGGAGCCCGAGTTGGTGAAGAACACCTTGGCCATGCGGCCTTCGGTATAGCCGATCAGGCGCTCGGAAAGCTCGATCACGCTCGGATGCGACTTGTGCGTGAACGTGTGATAGTAGGGCAGCTCCTGCAGCTGGCGCGTGGCCGCGTCGACCAGCCGCGGTTCGCCGAAGCCCACCGCCACGCTCCACAGCCCCGCCATGCCTTCGAGGTAGCGGTTGCCTTGATCGTCGTAGACGTAGATGCCTTCGCCGCGCGTCATGATGCGCGGTCCGACCTCACCGTGCTTGACGGCGTTGGTGTAGGGGTGAAGCTGGAAGTCTACGTCTTGCTGCTGAGTGGGACTGAGAGTGGACATGAACGTCGGTTCCGGGAGGTGTGGCGACGATGGCCACGCGCGGTGCGCCATCGTCGCAAATCAGTGCCAGCGTGCTGCGTGGCTGGGATATCATCGGGATGCATTATCCGCCAATCCGCAGCGCCTCACACGCGCGTGTCCGCCAGTCGTGACGCATTTCGCGGTTTTTTTTCAGTCAGCACGAAGTACGGGTCCCAAACGTGAAAGTTATCTTTTCTTCGAGTCATGAAATCGAACCGGCCGAGTGGCTCGATCCGCTTGCCGCCGCCTTGCCGGGCACGGAAGTCGTGATGTGGCATGCCGATCAGCCCGTGCAGGATGCCGATATCGCGGTCGTCTGGAACGCGCCCGATGCGCTGTTCGCACGAGAGCGCAAGCTGCGTGTGGCGTTCAATCTCGGCGCCGGCGTCGACGCGCTGTTCCGCCTGCCCAGCCTGCCCGCCGATCTGCCCATCGTGCGCCTCGAAGACGCCGGCATGGCCGTGCAGATGGCCGAATACGCGGCGCACGCGCTGGTGCGCGCGAGCCGTCAGTTTGATCAATACGAAGCGCAGCAGCGCGAGGGCGTGTGGCAGCCGTTGCCCGAGATCGACCGCGCGGCGTGGCCCGTGGGCGTGCTCGGCATGGGCGTGATGGGTGCGCGTGTCGCCACCGCGCTCGCCGCGCTAGATTATCCGGTGGCGGGCTGGTCGCGCAGCGGCAAGACCCCCGACGGCATCGAGGCTTTTGGCGGTTCCGCCGGCCTGTCGCCGTTCCTGGCGCGCACCCGCGTGCTCATCAACACGCTGCCGCTCACGCCCGATACGCGCGATCTGATCAGCTTCGAAACGATGCTGCAGCTGCAGTCGGGCGCGTACATCATCAATATGGGCCGCGGCGCGCATCTGGTCGAAGAAGACCTGATCACGCTGCTCGACCAGGGCCATGTGTCGGGCGCCACGCTCGATGTGTTCCGCGAAGAGCCTCTGCCCGCGGGCCATCCGTTCTGGAACGACAAGCGCGTCACGATCACGCCGCACGTGGCCGCGCTGAGCCTGCGCCGCGAGACCATCGCCCAGGTGGCGAGCAAGATCCGCGCGTTCCAGCGCGGCGAGCCCGTCAGCGGAATGGTCTCGCGCGATCGGGGCTATTGAGCCGAGCTCGGCCGCCTCTTCGGTCCCCGCGCGGGGGCCGTCGGGGGCGCGCCGGCAGCCGCTGCCCGGCCCCCCGCTACGCCCGCCGGCGTCCCGGAGGCCGCCGTCCCCGCCTTACAGCTTGAACCAGGTCGTCTTGAGCGCGCTGTATTTCTCCAGCGCGTGCAGCGACTTGTCGCGGCCGAAGCCGGATTGCTTCACGCCGCCGAAGGGCACCGTGACGTCGCCGTCGAAATAGCAGTTCACCCACACCAGCCCGGCCCGCAGGCGGCGCGACACCCGGTGCGCGCGCGAGAGGTCGGCGGTCCAGAGCCCCGAGCCGAGACCGTAGATCGACTGGTTGGCGAGCGCCACCACTTCGTCCTCGGTCTCGAAACGCGTCACCGCGAGCACGGGGCCGAAGATCTCTTCGCGCACGATGGTGTGGTCCGCGCCGTCGACCTCGAAAATCGTGGGAGCCACGAAGTAGCCGCCACTCTCGTGCCGCACCCGCTCGCCGCCGGTGCGCAGCCGCGCGCCTTCCTGCTTGCCGGTGCCGATGTAATGCATGACGCGGTCGAGCTGACGTTCGTCGACGATGGCGCCCATCATCGACGAGGGATCCAGCGGGTTGCCCGGCTGCATCTTGCCGGCCCATTCCTCGATCTTGGCGAGGAAGGCGTCGTAGACCTTGCTGTGCACATACAGCCGCGATCCGGCGATGCAGACCTCGCCCTGATTGTTGAAGATGCCGACGGCGGCGGCCAGCGCCGCGCGATCGAGGTCGGGGCAGTCGTCGAAAATGATATGCGGCGACTTGCCGCCGCACTCCAGCCAGATCTGTTTCAGGTTGGACTGGCCGGAATATTCCATGAAGCGTTTGCCGGTCGCGGTCGAGCCCGTGAACGCCAGGCAGTCCACGTCCATGTGCAGGCCGAGCGCGCGGCCGGCGACGGGACCGGTGCCCGGCACGACGTTGAGCACCCCGGCGGGTATGCCCGCCTCGAAGGCCAGCTCGGCCAGCTTGAGCGCCGTCAGCATCGATTGCTCGGCGGGTTTGAGCACCACGCTGTTGCCGGCGGCCAGCGCGGGCGCGACCTTCCAGCTCGCCATCAGCAGCGGATAGTTCCACGGCACCACCGCGGCCACGACGCCCAGCGGCTCGCGGGTGATGGTGGCGAGCGAGTCGGCATCGGTCGGCGCGATCTCGTCGTATTGCTTGTCGAGGGTTTCCGCATACCACTGATACGTGGTGGCGGTCTCGGGGATGTCGTAGGCCATCGTGTCGCCGATGGGCTTGCCCATGTCCAGCGTTTCGATGAGCGCCAGCTCTTCGGCATGCTCGCGGATCAGCGCCGCGAGCTTGAGCAGCCGCGCCTTGCGTTCGCGCCGGGGCAGGCCGCTCCAGGCGCCGCTTTCGAAAGCGCGGCGGGCGGCCGCGACCGCGCGGTCGATGTCGGCCTCGGTGCAGGCGGCCACTTCCGTCAGCACGCGGCCCGTGGCGGGGTTGATGGCGGCGATGGGCTCGCCACCGCCGCTGACCCATGCGCCGTCGATGAAGGCCTGGTTACGGAATTGGATCTGGGCAGCGCGGGCTTCCCATTCTGAGAGCGGAGGAAGTTGAGACATGAGGAGGCTCCGAAAGACGTTCAGGCCGCGCGAGGGCGGCGCGTGACGAGAAAGATGCCGGCGGCCACGATCAGGGCCATGCCGGACATGGCCAACGCGTCGGGCGGCCGGTCGAACCAGAAGGTCGAGAACGCGACCGCCATCAGCAGATGGCAGTAGTTGAGCGGGGCGAGCGTGGAGGCTTCGACGCGCTGGAAGGCGGATATCAAAAAGATCTGGGCCGCGCCGTTGCAGATGCCCAGCCCCAGGATGAACAGCGCATCCCGCAGCCCCGGAAACGGGTCGGGCAAAAAGAAGGGGGCGGGCAGCGCGGTCATGACCAGGCAGACGAAGGCAGTGTAGGCGTACTGAACCGGGCCTGGCACCTTGCCCGCCAGTTTGCGCGTCAGTACCTGGAACACGGCATAACTCACGGCGGAGATGGCCATGAGTGCCGTGCCCAGCGCGGGCAGATTGGCGCCGGGGCGCACGATCAGCAGCATCCCGGCAAAGCCCGCGATCACGGCCGCCCATTGGGCGCGTCCCACGCGTTCGCCCAGCAGCCAGGGCGACAGGGCCACCATGATGAGCGGCGACGTGAAATAGATGGCGGTGGCCTCGGAGAGCGGCATCCAGATCAGCGCCGTCATGAAGCAGGTGCCGACGGTGCCGAGCGCCAGTCCGCGCACCAGCAGCAGTCCGCGATGCGTCTGGGTGGACCAGCGCGGCACGCCATGGCGCACCAGCAGGTAGGCGGCGAGCACCGCCACCGTGCTGTAGCGCATGATGTTCAGGAACGGCGCGGGGTAGAACTGCAGCAGATGCTTGCACGCAGCATCGAAGGTGGCGAACGACACCAGCGCCGCCATGAAATACGCAATGCCGGCGCCGCGTGACGGCGCGGCCGGAGAGGAAGCGCTCATGCCGCAAGCTCCTGCGACGGTGGCGCGCGGTCCGGTCGCCCGGACCGCGCCATCAGCGGGGTGTCCATGGCGTCAGGCCGGCACCGCCGCCATGCCCTGCATGAAGGCGTCGAGCGCCCGGCCGATGCTGTCGACCTGGTAGCCGCCTTCCTGCACCACCACGGTCGGCAGGCCCAGGCTGTTGATGCGCTCGCCGATATGGCGATAGGCATCGAGGTCCAGGCGCAGCACGCTGATCGGGTCGTCCTTGTAGGTGTCGAAGCCGAGCGCGAGCACCAATGCCTGCGGCCGGTAGTCGCGCAGCGCGATCAGCGCGTTGTCGAGCGCCTCCAGGAACACGGCATTGTCGGCGCCGTGGGCCAGCGGAAAGTTGAGGTTGTAGCCGTGACCGCTGCCGTAGCCCCGCTCGTGCGCATAGCCCGTGTAGAAGGGGTAGTAGGCGGTCGGATCGGCGTGCAGGGACAGCGTCATCACGTCCGAGCGCTGATAAAAGATGTTCTGCGTGCCATCGCCATGGTGCGCGTCGACATCGAGCACGGCGACGCGGTCCCAGGTCTGCGACAGACGATGCGCGGCGGTGGCGCTGCTGTTGAGATAGCAGAAGCCGCCGGCGCGGTCGCGATGCGCATGGTGACCGGAGGGGCGGCAGAGCGCATAGGCCAGCCCGTCGTTCTGCAGCACCCAGTCGGCCGCCGCGACGGCATTGTGGGTGGAGCGCAGCGCCGAGCGCCAGGTGTGCGGGCCAATCGGGCAGGACAGGTCGCTCAGGTAATAGCCCGTCTCGGCCACGATCGAGGTCGAGGGGCAGGGACCGCGCGCCGCGTGTTCGACCCGGCCGTTGTAATAGGGCGAGAGGTTGGGCAGCACTTCCATGCCGGGCTCCAGGCCACTGCCGCGCAGCGCCTGCCAGCGGGTGTAGGCATGCTCGAGGTAGTCGAGATACTCGTTGCTGTGCACGCCCTCGAGCGGGGCGCGGCCGAAGTCGGGCGGATTCTCGACGCTGATGCCGCGGCTCTGCAACATGGCGCGCAGGGTCTCGGCGCGGGCGGGCAGATCGGTGGGCGCGCACAGGCGGCCCAGACGCATGAACTGCTGCGGTTCATGCAGCAGCTGTTCTTCTGAAAAAAACGCCTTCATGGTGGTCCTCGCGATGGCTTATGCGTGCTTGAGTTCGATCTCGACGAAGACGAATTCGGTGTCGTTGGGATTGATGACGTTGTGTTCCACGCCGACCGGGCGGGTATACGACACGCCCGTCTTGAGCGGGCTGCGCACTTCGCCGTCGGGCGTTTCGAGCAGCAGGTCGCCGGTGCTGATCGGCACCACCACGTAGTGCATGCCATGGCGGTGCCAGCCGGTCTCGCCGCCGGGCGGAAAGCGCCACTCGGTGACCTTGACCTGGTCGTTGTCGATCTGCACGGTCGGGATCGCACTGGGACGGTTCATCGATGTCTCCTTGGATGTGTATGTTCAGCCGCGCAACGCCTGACCCAGGATGTCCAGCGCCTCGTCCATCAATGCTTCGGTGATGGTGAGCGGGAACAGGAACCGGATCACGTTGCCGTCGGTGCCGCAGGTGAGCAGCAGCAGGCCTTTCTCGAGCGCGCGCGCCTGCACGCGCCGGGTGAATTCGGGGCTCGGCGCATCGGAGCCGGGCTGGCGGAACTCCACCGCCACCATGGCGCCGAGCGCGCGCACCTCGGCGATCTCGGGCACCTCGTGCCGCAGCTCGTCGAGATAGTGGCGCAGGCGATCGCCGAGCTGGGTGCCCCGCGCCAGCAGGTCTTCCTGCTCGATCACCTTGATCACTTCCAGCGCCGACACCACCGCGAGCGGGTTGCCGGCGTAGGTGCCGCCCAGCCCGCCGGGGGGCGGCGCATCCATGATCTCCGCGCGGCCGCAGACGGCCGACAGCGGCATCCCGCCCGCCAGGCTCTTGGCCATCGCGGTGAGGTCGGGCGCCACGCCGTAGTGCTCCATGGCGAACAGCTTGCCGGTGCGGCCGAAGCCGGTCTGGACTTCGTCGGCGATCAGCAGAATGCCGTGGTCGTCGCACAGGGCGCGCAGCGCCAGCATGAAATCGGGCGGGCAGATGTTGAAGCCGCCTTCGCCTTGCACCGGTTCGATGATGACGGCCGCGACGCTGCGCGGATCCACGTCGGTCTTGAACAGCGACTTCAGCCCGGCCAGCGCGTCGTCGGTGCTGACGCCGTGCAGCGCGTTGGGGTAGGGCGCGTGATAGATGTCGGCCGGGAAGGGCCCGAAGCCCACCTTGTACGGCACGACCTTGCCGGTCAGTGCCATGCCCAGCAGCGTGCGGCCATGGAAGGCCGACGAGAAGGCGATCACCGCCGGCCGCCCGGTGGCGGCGCGCGCGATCTTGACGGCGTTCTCGACCGCCTCGGCGCCGGTGGTGAAGAGCGCGGTTTTCTTGGCGAACGCGCCGGGCACCAGACGGTTGATCTCTTCGGCCAGCTCGATGTAGCTGGCGTAGGGCACGATCTGGTAGGCCGTATGCGTGAAACGCCGAATCTGCGCTTCGATGGCCTCGATCAGGCGGGGGTGCCGGTGACCCGTATTGAGCACCGCGATGCCGCTGGCGAAATCGATGTAGCGGCGGCCTTCGATGTCCCAGAGCTCGGCGTTTTCCGCGCGGTCGGCGTAGAAGTTGCACATGACGCCGACGCCCCGGGGCGTGGCGGCGTCCTTGCGCTGCGTGAGGTCGATGTTGTTCATGGTGGCGTCTCGTCGCGTGATGCGCTCAGGTCTGCGCCTGGGTCGGATCCCAGTGCTGGCCCGGTACGGCGGCAATCAATTGTTGCGTGTACGGGTTCTGCGGGCGGTCGAAAATTTCCGACGGCGTGCCGTGCTCCACGACCTTGCCCCGATGCATCACCAGCACCGAATTGCAGATCTGCGCCGCGACGCGCAGATCGTGGGTGATGAAGATCAGCGCGATGCGCAGCCGTTGCTGCAGCTCGTGCAGCAGCTGCAGCACCTGCGCCTGCACCGACACATCCAGCGCCGACACGGATTCGTCGGCGACCAGCACCTGGGGTTCGAGCGCGAGCGCGCGGGCGATGCCGATGCGCTGACGCTGTCCTCCGGAGAACTGGTTCGGGTAACGGTCGAAGGCGGAGGGGTCCAGGCCCACCAGGGTCAGCAGCTCGCGCGTGCGTGCCTCGGCCTGCGCGCGCGGCGTGCCGTTGGCGACCGGGCCGTCGCTGATGATCCGGCCCACCGTATGACGCGGATTGAGCGAGGCAAACGGATCCTGAAAGATCATCTGGATGTCTTTGCGCACCGGGCGGAATTGCGCTTCGGACAAGCCGGCGACGTCGCGGCCATTGAAGATGAGCTCGCCGCCGTCGATGCCGATCAGCTTGAGCAGGCACTTGCCGATGGTGGATTTGCCGGAGCCGGATTCGCCCACGATGCCGAGCGTCTCGCCGCGCCGCACCTCGAAGCTCACGCCGTCGACGGCGTTCACCACCCGCTTCTGGCCGAACCAGCTGCTGCCGGTGACGTAGGTTTTTTTCAGGTTGCGCACCTGCAGCACGGGCACGTCGCGCGAGGGCTCGCCCGATTCGTCGGCGCGCCGGTGCGGCACGGCGGCGATCAGGCGTTTGGTGTAGGGATGCTGGGGGCGATTGAGCACCTGCTCGGCCGGGCCCTGCTCGACCAGGATGCCTTTTTCCATGACCGCCACGCGATGGGCGATCTCCGCGACCACGCCGAAATCGTGCGTGACGAACATCACGCCCATGCCTTTTTCTTTCTGGATCCGGGCGATCAGCGCCAGGATCTGCGCCTGTGTCGTCACGTCCAGCGCGGTGGTCGGCTCGTCGGCGATCAGGAGCGCGGGCTCCAGCGCGAGCGCCATCGCGATCATGACGCGCTGGCGCTGGCCGCCCGACAGGCGGAAGGGATACACGTGATAGAGCGTGGCGGGATCGGGCAGGCCCACGAAGGCCAGCAGGTCCAGCACGCGGCGCGTGCGCGCGTCGCCCGGGTAGGCGTTGTGCACCCGCATGACTTCGGCGATCTGCTCACCCACCGTCATCAGCGGGTTGAGGGCCGACAGCGGCTCCTGGAAGATCATTGCCATGTCCTTGCCGCGCATCGCGAGCAAGGTGGACTCTTCCTGGCGCAGCAGATCCTTGCCCTGGAACAGGATCTGGCCGGCCTGCGGGGTGAGGTAATCGGGCAGCAGACCCATGATCGCGTTGGCGCTCATGGACTTGCCCGAGCCGGACTCGCCGACGATGCAGAGGATCTCGCCGGGGTTGATATCGTAGGAGACGTCCTGGACCGCATAGGGACGGTCGCCGCCCTTGGGCAGGGCGATGGTCAGGCCGCGGACGGAGAGTAGGGGCGTTTGCTCGGACATGGCAGGCTCCTTATTCGCCGCGCTTGCGCAATTGGGGATTGAGGGCGTCATTCAGGCCTTCGCCGATCAGGTTGATCGCCAGCACGGTCAGCAGGATCGCCACCCCGGGCCACACGCTCATCCACCAGGCTTCGCGGATCATGGTGCGCGCGGCGCCGATCATGAAACCCCAGCTCATCATGTTGCGGTCACCGAGACCCAGGAAGGAGAGCGAGGATTCCGTCAGGATGGCGGTCGCCACCATGAACGAGGCGGACACGATGATGGGCGACATCGCATTGGGCAGGATCTGCGAGCACACGATGCGGCCCGGCGTCTGGCCGATCACGATGGCGGCCTGGACGAACTCCCGCTGCTTGAGCGTCATGAACTCCGAACGCACCAGCCGCGCGGCCGGCGGCCAGGACACCACCGCGATGGCGCCCATGATCGAGTAGACCGAGGGGCCCAGCACCGCGACCAGCACGACGGCCATCGCGAGCTGCGGGATCGTCTGGAAGAACTCCGTGAAGCGCATCAGCAGATCGTCGATGCGGCCGCCGCAGTAGCCCGCCATGGCGCCCACCAGAATGCCGAACAGCAGCGCCACGCCGGTCGAAAGCAGGCCCACCATCAGGGACACGCGCGCGCCCCACACCAGGCCCGCGGTGATGTCGCGGCCGAGCATGTCGGTGCCGAAGGGGTAGGCCGCATCGGTGAAGGGCGGGATCAGCGGCGAGGCCACCATCATCCAGGGCGAATCTTCGTAGATCAGCGGGGCGGCCAGCGCGATGGCCACCACGGCGAGCACGATGATCAGCCCGGCCACCGCGCCGTAATTGCGCATATAGCGTTTCATGAAACCTTTCATGCCGCGGCTCCTTGCTGGCCGCCGGCCGCGATGCGCGGGTCGATCAGGCGGTAGATCACATCGGTGATGAGATTGAAGACCACGACCATGATGGACGTGACCAGGAAGATGCCGAGCAGCAGTTGATAGTCACGCTGCAGCAGGGCGTCGAACATCAGGCGGCCGATACCGGGCCAGGCGAACACGGTCTCGGTGAGCACCGCGCCGCCCGCCATCTGGCCGAGCTGGATGCCGGCAAAGGTGATGACCGGCAGCAGGGCGTTACGCAGGACGTGGGCGCGGATCACGCGGTTGGGGCTCACGCCCTTGGCGCGCGCCGTCTTCACGAAGTCCATGCCGATCACCTCCAGCATCGATGCCCGCGTCAGGCGCACATACACCGCCATGAAGAAGCAGCCGAGCGTGACGGTGGGCAGGATCAAGTGCTGGGCGATGTCCCAGGCACGCGCCAGGCCGGTGAGGTTGGACCCGACGGTTTCCATCCCGAAGGCGGGCAGCCATCCCAGCATGACCGAGAACAGCAGGATGCCCATGAGCGAGAGCCAGAACAGCGGCGTGGCATAGAGCAGCAGCGCGCCGGTCATCACGCTGGAGTCGATCCAGCGGCGCTTGTTGGCGTAACGGGCGCGGGCCGCGACCACGCCCAGGAATACACCCAGGATGATCGAAAACAGGAACGCGCAGCTCATCAGCAGAAAGGTGGCGGGCAGGCGTTCGAGGATCAGGTCGAGCACCGGCACGTGATTGCGATACGAGAATCCGAGGTCGAGCTGGACCACGCCCTTCAGGTAGATCGCGAGCTGCGTCAGCACCGGCTTGTCCAGCCCGAATTGCACGCGCAACTGTTCGACGTAGGCCGGATCGCCGGCGCCCGCCTGGCCGGCAAGCACGGCCGCGGGGTCGCCCGGCGCGAGCCGGATGAGAAAGAAGTTGATGATGACCACGCCCAGCACGACCACCAGGGCTTTACCCAGGCGCGAGGCGAAAAACGAAAGAAATTTCATGGTGCTTCTCCAGGCCGCGCCGGCACGGGCGACAGGTCTAGTGCTACAGGCCGCACCGCGCGGAGCGTCGTGGCGCGCCGCGCGGCGGGTCGGGCAGAACGGGGCGGCGTCGCCGCCGCCCGGGTGTGCTTACTTCTCGATGTAGACGTCGTCGAAGCTTTCGTTCAGGCCGATGGCGGTCTTCACGAGGTTCTTGACCTTGGCACGGTGGATCGTGGGGAACTCCATGTCCACCAGGAAGCCATTGCCCACGTCCTTCACGATCTGCTGCTGCAGCTTGGTGTAGAGCTCCTGGCGCTTGGCCGGGTCGATCTCGGAGGCGGCGTCGGTCCACCACTTGTCGGTCTCGGGGTTGCTGTAGCCCTGCACGTTCGCGAAAGGCGAGCCCTTGACGATGTTCGACGAGATGTACAGGCGCTGCACGCCCAGCGCGGGGTCGCCGTACTGGTAGGTGAAGTTCGTCGTCACGTCGAAGTCCCAGTTGCCGGTGCGGCTGGCCCAGCCGCCGGCGTCGGTGGACTCGAGATTGACCTTGAAGCCGAGCTGCTCGAGCGCCTGCTTGGTGTACTCGCCCAGGCGGTCCCAGGTGGAACCGTAGGGGAAGCCGAGCTGGCGGATCGTGTAATCCTCGGGCTTGATGCCCGATTCCTTGATCAGCTCGCGCGCCTTCTTCATGTTGAAGTCGTACGCGGGCATGTTCTTGTCGTAGAACATTTCCGTCGTGACGAACGGGCTGGTCGAGACCTTGCCCAGGCCGAAGAAGATGTTGTCGACGATCAGCTTGCGGTTGAGCGCATGCATCACGGCCTGGCGCACCTTCAGATTGTCGAAGGGCGGCTTGCGCATGTTGAGGATCAGATACGCCTGGGGCGAGAACATCTCCCAGCCCTTAGTGGTGTATTCCGTGTTCGGCAGAGCGCGCAGACGCTTCACGTCGACGTTGTCGACGTCGCCGCCGCGCAGCACATCGACGCTGCCGCGCTCATAGGCCACCGCGCGCGACGCCGAGTCCGGGATCACGTTGAACACGAGTTCGTCGAGGTAGGGCTTGCCTTCCTTCCAGTAGTTCGGGTTGCGGGCCAGCTTGATGTATTCGCCGCGCTTCCATTCCTTGAACATGAACGGACCGGTGCCGACCGGCTTCTGGTTGGCCGGGTTGGTCGCGTACTCGGTGCCTTCGTAGATGTGCTTGGGCATCATCGGCGCGAAGCCCGGTTCGAACATCAGCATGAAGGCCGGGAACGGCGTCTTGAGTTTGATGGTGACCGTCTTGTCGTCGACCTTCTCGACCTTGTCGATGAACTTGGTCAGGATCACGCGGGCACGCGCATGGGTCTTGGGCAGCAGCTCGCCCAGCGAAAACACCACGTCGTCGGCGCTGAACGGCTTACCGTCGTGCCACTTCACGTTTTCCTGCAGATGGAAGGTGTAGCTCAGGCCGTCCGGCGCGGCGTCCCACGATTTGGCCAGGCCCGGCTGCGGCTTCAGGTCGAACGAATAGGTCAGCAGGCTTTCGTAGATCTTGCCCGCCACGAACTGCGTGGGGCCTTGCTGGTTGAGGGCGGGAATCAGGATCGGCGGCTCGGGCTGCACGATCATGCTGAGGGTGCCGCCCTTGGTCTGGGCGAGCGCGTTGCCAGCGGGCAGCGCGGCGGCCAGGGCCAGCGCACCGGCGGAGAGTTTCAGGAATTGCTTGAGTTTCACTGCGGGCCTCCCGGCTTGATTGAGAAAGGATGTGCAAGCTGCCCCTGTGCGAAAGCAACGGGTATGCCAACTTTTTCTCGGTTTGACGGCTAAGTGAAGCGACTGCGTGGTGCTGCATGTCGGTGCAGCGGCCGGCCGGGCGCGGGGCGCTTCGGCATCGTGGTGGTGCATTCAGTGCGTCGGTTCCTGCGGCGATCGCGGCAAGCGTCGCGTGACGGCCGCGGCGAAGCCGGCATGCGCGCGCCGCGCTCGTCGCGTGGCGAGCGGGCAGGGCGACGCATGCCGCGTACGATGCGGCGTGCAGGAATGGGCGGGTCGGCCCGGACTGTCGCGGCCGTCTGTGCGGCTCGCGGCGATCAGCATGTGGAGCGTGTCCGGTTGCAAGTTTTTCCCCTTTGCAATCTTTGGACTACTTATTCATTTCGCTTGCAGCGTACTTAATATTTGGTACTCTCGATAGGTCCAAATCGTTTTTCGTTGGTGGTGCCACTTTGAAAGAGTTGATTCTGGCCGAGTGTCTGCTGCAGCGCCTCGAACGGGGTGGCGCTTCCCCGCTGTCGCGCCAGATCTACGACATTCTGCGAGAGCTGATTCTGGCGGGCGACCTGCCGGCCGGCACCAAACTCCCCGCTACCCGGGCCCTCGCCACGGACACAGGGTTATCCCGTAATACGGTGCTGCATGCATACGATCAGCTGCTGGCCGAGGGTTATCTCGTATCCGCGTTCGGAAGTGGTACCTTCGTTTCGGATACCGTTCCAGCCACGCAAGAGCCACTGTCTGATGCGAGCGCCGATGGCGCGCCCGCTCAGCCTCAGCCATTCACACTGTCACGCCGCGGCACCAAGCTGGTCCGGGAGGCGTCGGCGTCCGATCGCCAGTGGGGCGCCTTCGTGTCCGGCGTGCCGGATGTGTCGCTATTCCCGCGGGCCGTCTGGACCCGCCTGCAGAGCCGGCGCTGGCGCCAGCAGACGCCCGAGCTGCTGACGTATGCGCATGGCGCGGGCTACATGCCGTTGCGCCAGGCGCTGGCAGAGCATCTGCGGCTGTCTCGCTCGGTGAAGTGCGAGGCGGATCAGGTGGTGCTCACCACCGGCATCCATCAGTCGATCAGCCTGCTGTCGCGCCTGTTGGGCGACAACGGCAACACCGCGTGGATGGAAAACCCCGGCTACTGGGGCGCCCGCTCGACCCTGGCGGCCTGCGGCATCACGCCCATCCCGGTCTCGGTGGACGACGAAGGCATGGCGCCCAGCCCCGAACAGCTGCGCGAGCCGCCGCGCTTCATCTTCGTCACGCCGTCGCACCAGTATCCGCTGGGAATGGTGATGAGCCTGGCGCGGCGCCGGATGCTGCTCGAGTACGCGCACAAGCGCGGCGCCTGGATCGTCGAAGACGATTACGACAGCGAGTTCCGCTTCGACGGCCGTCCCATCGCATCGCTACAGGGCCTGGACCAGCACGATCGCGTGCTGTACCTCGGCACGTTTTCCAAGACGCTGTTTCCTGGTATCCGCCTGGGCTATATGGTGCTGCCGCGCCGCCTGGCGCCGCATTTCGCCACGGGGCTCTCCGAGCTCTATCGCGAAGGCCGGCTGATGGATCAGGCGGTGTTGGCCGACTTTATCGAAGGCGGCCACTATGCGAGCCATATCCGCCGCATGAAGCAGCGCTACGCCGCGCGGCAGGCGCTGCTGCGTGAAGCCATCGTCACGCACTTCGGCGCCGACTGGCCCATCTCCACGCAGGAGGCCGGTCTGCATCTGGTGATGCACCTGCCCGACGGCACCGATGATCTGGGCATCTCGATCGCCGCGCGCACGCTCGGTCTCAATGCGCGGCCGCTGTCGCGCTATTACGCCACCGAGCGTGAGGCGCGCCCGGGCCTGCTGCTCGGCTACGCCTGCGTGCCCGACGAGGAAATCCAGCCGGCCTTCGAGCGGCTGGTGCAGGTCATCACGCCGGCGCTGGAGCACCGCGAGCGCTCGCAGCGCCGCCCGACCTACAGCGACCGCCTCAACGCCGAGGCGTGGAGCGGCGCCTGACGGCGTCCGGCGGACGGCACGAGCGGCACCCCGCAGCGCCAGCGGTACCCCGCGGTGCCAGCGGCACCCACGTAAACGCGGCGGCGCCGGCCGCCTTTTGCAGCGGGCGCATTTATGCCTATGATGCGGGATCAGGTTTTATCCCCCATCACAAAACGGAGAGTTCGGGTGGCAGCAAAGAAACACAAGATCGCCGTGATTCCTGGAGACGGAATCGGCAAGGAAGTCGTGCCCGAGGGCCTGCGCGTGCTCGAGGCCGCGGCACGCCGCTATGACATCGGTTTCGAGTTCGATCATTTCGACTGGAGCTGCGACTACTACGCCAAGCACGGCAAGATGATGCCGGACGACTGGGCCAAGCAAATCGGCGGGCACGAGGCGATCTTCTTCGGCGCCATCGGCTGGCCGGACGCCGTGCCCGACCACGTTGCGCTCTGGGAGTCGCTCTTCAAATTCCGCCGCGAGTTCGATCAGTACATTAATCTGCGGCCCGTGCGCCTGATGCCGGGCGTGCCTTCGCCGCTCGCCAACCGCAAGCCGGGCGACATCGACTTCTTCATCGTGCGCGAGAACACCGAGGGCGAATACTCGAATAGCGGTGGCCGGCTCTTTGCCAACACCGAACGCGAAGTCGTGATCCAGGAAAGCGTGTTCACGCGGATCGGCGCCGAGCGCGTGCTGAAGTTCGCGTTCGAGCTGGCGCGCAAGCGGGGCAAGCACCTCACTGCCGCGACCAAGTCCAATGGCATTTCGATCTCGATGCCGTGGTGGGACGAGCGCGTGGCCGAGATGGGCGAGAAGTATCCGGACGTGCGCTGGGACAAGTACCACATCGACATCCTGTGCGCGCACTTCGTGCAGCACCCGGACTGGTTCGACGTGGTCGTGGCGTCCAACCTGTTCGGCGACATCCTGTCCGATCTCGGCCCCGCGTGCACCGGCACCATCGGCATCGCGCCGTCGGCCAACCTCAACCCCGAACGCAAGTTCCCGTCGCTGTTCGAGCCGGTGCACGGTTCCGCGCCCGATATCTACGGCAAGGGCGTGGCCAACCCCATCGGCCAGATCTGGAGCGGCGCGCTGATGCTGGACTTCCTGGGCTACGAAGACGCGTCCAAGGCGATCGTCGCGGCCATCGAGCAGGTGCTGGCCGACGGTCCGCGCACGCCCGACATGCAAGGAAAAGCGAGCACGAAGGACGTGGGCGAGGCCATCGCGCGCATCGTCGCCGGTTAAGCCGCTTCAGTCGAGTAACAGGCCAGCCGCAAGGCTGGCTTTTTTTTGTCCGAACGGCATGCAAACGCCGGGGCGTGCAAGGCGCTCCGGGCATGTCGCGCCCGGGTCGAGCCGGCGCGCCATTTCGCGGGGCGACGATACGAAGCTGTTACTCATCGAGTCACTTTAGCGCTTCTTCGATAGTTCACTCGGACGAAATTACGCAAAGTTCGATCGGGCATCGCGCATGTTCGATACGTTCGATTCGTCATGCCTTCGGATGCGGCGTTACGCGGTCACCCATCGGTTCTCGATCATGCCGCAGGCGCCGTGGCGCGGCGCCATCCCCTGTCATGTCACATCAAAGGAAAGCCATGCAATTCACCACTCTCTCCCGCGGCCAGGCTCGCCAGATCGTCGGCGGCGCCTCCGTCAACTTCGGCCCGACGCCCAAGAGCGCCTACATCTACAAATGCTGGGACACCGATGGCGACGTCTACTGGACCGATGTCCCCAACGACAAGGGTTGCTACAACAGCCAGACGGGCCAGACGGTCAAGGGCGGCGCCAAGCAGCGCAAGGGCTGACCCCGCAAACGCCGGTGCCCTCATGGCGAGTGCGGTGGGGGCGCCGTATCGCGGCCAGGCCCGCCGAGGCTGTGTTCATCGCCATGTCCGACATTCCCACTTCAGATGCCATCAGGCATCGCATCGCGGCCTTGCTCGAGGCCGAGTTCGGCATCTCCGCCGCGGCGCTGCTGGCCGACACCGCGTTCACCGAGATCGACAGCAAGTTCGATTCGCTCGCGCTGCTCGAGGTGCAGTTCCTGCTCGAGGCCGAATACAAAATCGAGTTTCCCACCATGCAGCCCGGCGATGTGCTGCCGGTCAATGTCTCCGAACTCGCTGCCGTCGTCCTCGAGCGGATGCAGGCCCATGGCTGAGTCGCCTCGTCATCCGGGCACTGCACGGCGGCGCGTGGTGATCACCGGCGCCGGCGTGGTGAGCGCGCTCGGAAACAGCCCCCCAGAATTCCATCGATCCCTGCAGTCGGGTCAGGCCGGCATCGTGTGCCAGCCCGACACGGAGCTGCTCCGCGCGGTCGGAGCCGCCACGTTCGACGCCAGTGCGCATTTCTCGCGGCTCGAGCTGCTGAGCCTGGACCGCGGCACGCAATTCGCCCTGGTGGCGAGCGAGCAGGCGATGCACGAGTCCGGCGTGACCCTCGCGCCCGATGCCAACGCCGGCGTCTACTGGGGCACGGGTGGCGGCGGCTTCGAAACCATCGAGGCCAGCTACGGCCGCTTCTATGGCGCTGCACCTGGCGGATCGGGCGGATCGGGCGCCGCGATGACGGTGCCCGCGGCCATGGTGCATGCACCGGCCGCGCAAGTCTCCATTCGCCACGGCGTGCGGGGCGAGTGCCTGACCTATTCCACGGCGTGCTCGTCCGCATCGGTTGCGATCGGCGAGGCCTTCCTGCGTATCGCTCTGGGTCTGCGCGATGTGGCCATCGCGGGCGGCAGCGAGTGCGCGCTGCTGCCGGGCGTGCTGAAAGGCTGGCTCGCGATGCGGGTCCTGTGCGACGACCCTCGCGAAGGCATCCCGTCGGGTTGCCGGCCCTTCGATCGCGACCGCCAGGGCTTCGCGCTGGGCGAGGGCGCTGCCGCGTTCGTGCTCGAATCCTACGAGCACGCCATGGCGCGCGGTGCCGAGGTGCTTGCCGAGCTCGTCGGCTATGGCGCGAGCAACGACGCTTCCCACATCACGCGACCCGACGGCGCCGGCCAGATTCGCGCCATGACGCATGCGCTCGCCTGTGCGGATATCGCACCGTCGGACGTGAGCTACATCAATGCCCACGGCACGGGCACCCCGTTCGGCGACGCGGTCGAGTGCGCGTCGATCGCCGCGGTGTTCGGCGAAAGCGCGCAGCGGATCCCGATCAGCAGCACCAAGGCGGCCCATGGCCATCTGCTCGGCGCGAGCGGGGCGATCGAAATGCTCGCCTGCCTCTACGCGCTGCGGATGCAGTGTGTGCCGCCCACGCTCAACTGGGTGGCGCCCGATCCCGCCACCGCCGGCTGGGACTTCGTGCCCAACGTCGGCCGGCCCGCAAACCTGCGCCACGTCATGAGCAATTCGTTCGCCTTCGGCGGCAACAACGCCGTGCTGATCGCGCGGCGCTGGCCCGGCTGACGCCGATCCTGCCCGGATCCGAACCCGTCGCCGTCAGTCTCTTTCGCTATCCGTACGCGCCGTCCTTCTCTCACATCATGCGTCCGTCCTCCCCCTCGCTGCCGGCGTTGCGCTGGCATGCCACACACGCGCTTGCCTGGCTGCGGCGCCGCGATTTAGAGCTCGTCCTCGCGGGCGCGAGCGATCGGCTGGCGAGTGCCGTCCGGTCCGGGTTGCACGCCTGCGCCCGATGCGCGCGCGACACCGTGATGGCGCCTTTGCTGCGCCACCTGCCGTATCGGCTGTTGCTCGCGGGCGCGAGGGCCATCGACGTGGTGCCGCAGCATCGCCGCGATGCGCGCCGGCGCGCGGCGTTCGCGGGCCTCAATCTCTACCAGGCGGCGGGCCGCGCGCGGGCCGGGGCGGGCCATGCGCGGCTCTGGCGTCACAAGATCGTCCTCGAGGCGGCGCTGTACTTCCGCAATCGCACGCTCATCCAGGAGCTCGAGGACTGCGCGCGCCAGCTCGCCGAGGCATTGCGTCGCGAGGGTGCGGCGGGCCAGCCGGTGATCCTGGCGCCGCTGCACATGCATTCGGATTTGCTGGCGACCCTGATGTGTGCCCGCGCATGCGCCGGGCCGGTGGCGGTCATCACCGCCCACGATGCGAGCACCGTGACGGCATCCGACGAGGCCCTGCTGAAGCGGCACGGTGGCATCGAGATCCGCCTGTTGAACCCGCTCGATCACGGCGCCGGTGAGCTGCTGGCCTTCCTGCGCGCGGTGCGCAACGGCGCGGGCACGCTGGTGGCGTTTCCTGACGCGCCGCCGGAGGCGACCCAGCGCCTTTTCGAGCGGGCCATGCGCACCTACGACTGCCGGATGTTCGGTCATCCGGCCCGGGTGCACCGCGGTCTGCCCGAGCTCGCCCGGCTGACCGGCGCGCGCGTGCTTTTTGTCTGCCTGACCCGCCGTGGCGGCCGTTTTCACGCCGACGTCGCGGCCTGCGTGCCGGCCGATCGCGTGGGCGAGCGCATGCCCGACATCATCGAGCGCGCCATCCTCGCGCGCCCGCACGAGTGGCTCTTCTGGCACACGCCTTCGCTGTTCTCCTTCAACTCCGCGGATCGCTAGACGATGAGCGACATCGACACTTCCCCGCGCAAGCCCGCCATGGTGTTTCAGGGAGAGGTCGCCGAATGCGGCCTGGCCTGCGTCGCCATGATGATCGACGCCTTGGGAGGCGACGCCTCCCTGGCGGACCTGCGGGGCAGGTTTCCGGTTTCCACGGCGGGGGCGTCATTGCTCGACCTTCAAGGCATTCTGGAGAGGTCCGGCGCGCCTGCCCTTGCCGTGCGGTTCGACCCGGCCCAACTCGCCGAGCTGCCGTTGCCGGCCATTCTGCACTACGGTGGCAATCATTTCGTGCTGTGCACCCGCCGGTCGGGCGGCGCGCTGCGTGTCTTCAATCCGGCCACGGGCAGCACGGTGGTCAGGGTCGAGCACCTGCGCGAGCACATCACGGGCTATGCGCTGGTGCTGGATCGCTCGCGGCCGTTGACGGTCCCGGGCGCACGCGTCGATGTGCCGGCGCGCCCCGATGTCTGGCGGCATACGCGCCTGCCGCGATTCTGGCCGCTGCTGCTGGCGGGCCTGGCGGCAGGCGTGCTCGGGTTTGTCGTGCCGGTCATGTATGCAGCCACGCTGGACGACGCGTCGATGATCCACGCGTTCAACGACTGGATGCCGTTCGCCGCCGCGTTCGTGGTGGCGCTGATCAGCGTGCTGATCACCGTCTATGCCGACACACGGCGCAACGTCGATGCCCAGGGCATCAGCCGGACGCGGATGTCGGAGCTCTTTGCCAGGCTGCTGCGCAAGCGCGTCGATTACTTCGAGCGGCGGCTCCTCACCGACGTCTTTCAACGCCTGTTTTCGCACGGCAGGCTGATGGGCGAACGCGGGATCACCACGCTCGAGCTGTTGCGCTCGGGTCTGATGGCGCTGGTCATCGGCGGCATCATGGCCTGGATCAGCGTACGGCTGACGCTCGTGACGCTGGTGGTCGTGATCGGGTACTGGGGTATCAGCCGGTACTTCTCCGAGCGCCGCGCGCCGCTGCTGTTGCGCGTCGAGGAGATGAGCGGCCGGCACAACGACCTGGTGCTCGAAACGCTGAGCGGCATCGGTACGGTCAAGAGCGCCGGCCTCGGCCCGCACCGCGAGCTGCAGTTCAGCAAAAGCCAGGCCTCGCTAGCCGACACCGCGCTGGCCCTGGGCCAGCTCTCGGTGCACGAGTCGGCCGCGTCGCGCACGCTGGGCTACGCCGAGGCCATTGTGGTGCTCATGCTGGGTGCCGGGCTGGTGCGGTCGGACCTGCTGTCGGTGGGTGGGCTGGTGTCATACGTGTTCTTCAAGCAGATCGCGTTGGACAGCGTCACCGGTCTGTACTGGACCGCCATGCGGCGGCGCGAGCAGAACATCCTGGTGCAGCGCAGCCATGATCTGCTGGAGGGCGCGGAGGATCCCGCCGAAGGCGCGCCGATCGTCAGGATGCGCGAGCGCATGGTGCTGACCGGACTGCGCTTTCATTATGTGGGCTGCACCCGCGTCTTCGAGCTCGATCGGCTGCAGCTGCGCTACGGCGAGAAGATTGCGCTGATCGGCGCATCGGGCAGTGGCAAAAGCACCTGGCTGAAGGTGCTGGGAGGCCTCTATCCCGCCACGGACGGCGAGGTCGTGGTGGACGATGCCGCCGTGGGGCGGCGGGCGCTGCGGGGGCTGGCCTACTGCCACCAGGCGCGCGAAGTCCTGTTCCAGGATACGGTTCTCGACAACGTCCTGCTGTCGGGATCGTGGGGGTTCGCCGACAAGCGCAGGCAGGATGCCCGCGCGCTGCTGGCAAGCCTCGGCCTGACTTCCGCCATCGAAGCGATGCCCCACGGTTGGAACACCGAGCTTTCAGCCGCCAATCCTCATCTGTCCTCGGGCCAGATCCAGCGTGTCATGGTGGCGCGGGCTCTGTGCAGCCTGCGCGATCTCGTGCTGCTCGATGAGCCCACGTCCAACCTGGACGACGAGGCCGCGGCGCTGACCTTCGATGCCATTCTCGCCAGCGCGGGCACGGTGATCGTGGCCACCCACGAGCACGCGCACCTGCATCGCTTCGATCGGGTGTTCGAGCTGGGCGCAGCGGGTCTGAGGGAGCGGACGCCATGACGGATGCCGGCAACGCCGCCAATGCAAGGGGGCGCCGGATCTGGCGTGCGGCCCGCCTGCCACTGCTCGGCGTCTGCCTGGTGGGCGCGGGCTGGCTCGGCCTGCGCGAGGCGCCCGACGTCACGTCCGCGCAGATTCGGTCCGCGCTGGTGACGCGCGCCGATCTCGAGGTCGCGGTGGAGGCGGTGGCGACGCTCGAGCCGGTCGATATCGTCACGATAGGTGCCCAGGTCAACGGGCAGATCAAACGCATCGCCGTGCAGCAGGGCGATCGCGTGCGCCGCGGCGATCTGCTGGTCGTGATCGATCCCGAGTTGCAGGAAGCGGCGCTCGAAAAGGCCCGCGCCTCGCTCGCCAGCATGGAGGCGCAACTGACGGCCAGGCGGGCGACGCTGGCCCATCGGCAGTCCATCCTGGCGCGCCAGCGCGCGCTCGCCCGCGAGGATGCGAACACGCGTCTCGATGTCGAGCAGGCCGAACTCGAGTACGAGGTGGCCAAGTCGGAGCTCGCCGTCGTCGCGTCGCAGATCGTGCAGGCCCGGCTCGACGTGCGCAGCGCGGAGGTCAATCTGACCTACACGCAGATTTCCTCTCCGATCGACGGCGAGGTCCTGGCGATCTTTGCCCAGTTTGGGCAGACCCTGGTGTCGGCGCAGGCCTCGCCGGCCCTGCTGGTGGTGGGCAACATCGATCGCATGCGAGTCCGGGCCCGGGTGTCCGAGGCCGATGTGGTGGGCCTGCAGCCCGGCGTCGAAACCTCGTTCTCGGTCGTGGGCGTGGACGCGCGCACGTATCGCGGCACGCTGCAGAGCGTCGAGCTGCCGGCCGAGTCGCTGCGCGCATTGCGCCAGTCGGGCGATGGCGCGCCCCGGGGCGATCTGCCGGTCTACTACTACGGCACGTTCGACGTCGACAATGCTGACCACGTCCTGCTGCCGTTCATGACGGCCGATGTCCGCATCGTCAAGGGCGTGCGCCAGCAAGTGCTGACCGTGCCGGTGGCGGCCATCCGGCGTCATGTCGGCGACGACGGCGCGACGGTGCGAGTCGTGGGGCGCGACGGGCACACCACGCCCCGTACCGTGCAGCTCGGCCCGGTGAGCGGGGGATGGGTCGAAGTCCGTGCCGGGCTCGACGAGGGCGAGCGCGTGGTGCTGGGCCGGCTGCCCGACGAGCTCGACGAGGCCGAGGGCGCGGGGCAGGCACCATGACGCGGTCCGTCGCTCGCGGCTCGGCGCCCGCGCTGATCGAGATGGACGCCGTGTCGCGCTGGCACGATACCGCCGCCGGCCGCTCCATCGTTCTGGATCGCTTCAGCCTCCGTATCCGGGCGGGTGAAATGGTCGCCATCCGTGGCGCGTCCGGATCGGGAAAGTCGACGCTGCTGCACATCCTGGGGGGCCTCGACTTCCCGTCCCGCGGCAGCTATCGCATTCACGGCCATGACGTCGGCGGCATGGCGCCCGACGCGCTCGCCGCGATTCGGAGCCGACTGTTCGGTTTCGTGTTTCAGCGCTATCACCTCATCCCCCACCTGACCGCCCTCGAGAACGTGTGCGTGCCGCTTTCGTATGCCGGGGCAGGGCGGGCCGAAGCCGAGCGCATGGCGCGCGACCGGCTCGTCCAGGTCGGCCTGCACGACCGCCTGCACTATCGGCCGGCGCAATTGTCGGGCGGGCAACAGCAGCGGGTGGGGATCGCGCGGGCGCTGGCCAACGGGGGCTCGGTGATTTTTGCCGATGAACCCACCGGCGCGCTCGATGCGCGCAGCGGCGCGCAGATCATGGACATTCTGTGCGCGCTGCACGCGGCCGGACACACGGTGGTGATCGTGACGCACGACGTCGGCGTCGCGGCGCGCGCGGCCCGCGTCATCGAGATCGAGGATGGCCGGATGGTCAGCGACATCCGCACCGACGCCGCCGCCGGCGCGACGCCGCCGGGCGCGGCTCACGCGGGCGGCGTCAGGCCCGACAGCCCGCTGAGGCGCCGCGCGGGCATTCTGCGCCTGGCGCTGCGCGAAGCCGCGCGCATCCTGATCCGGGTCCCGCTGCGCAGCGCCTTGACGATGCTGGGCATCGCGATCGGGGTCGGCGCCGTGGCCAGTGTGGTGGCGGTCGGGCAGGGCAGCCGCGACAAGGTGCTGCGCAATATCTCGTCGCTGGGTTCCAACACCATCGAGGTCGCCGCGGGCAGCGGGCTGGGCGATCTCGACTCGCGCGGTCGTCGTCCCTTGTCTTCGCGCGATGCCGCGCTGCTGGTCGAACAGACCCGGATCGACGCCGCGACGCCGGTGACCAGCGCGTCCGCCACCGTGCGCGCGGGACGCGCGTCGCTGCAGGTCGCGGTGCTGGGCGTGAGCGAAGATTTTCCGGAGGTTTACGCGCGCAGGATGCTGGAGGGCGCCTTCTTCGGGCGGGCCGCCGTGGCCGCCGCCGCACCGGTGGTGGTGATCGACCAGAACCTGCGCGAGCGCCTGTTTCCTCCGGGCATATCGGTGCTCGGACGGCAGATCATGGTCGGCCCGATGGCGCTGACGATCGTGGGCGTGGAGCGCAGCTCCGACGGCGTGGCGGACAGCCGGGCGGTGTTGCAGGCATACGTGCCCCACACCAGCGTGGGCCTGCGGCTCGACAAGGCGCAGCACATGATGATCGCGGTGCGGGTGCCGCCGGGCGTGCCCAACCGGCTGGCGCAGGCCGGCATCTTCGACGTGTTGCGCACGAGCCGTGGCGCGCAGGACTTCTACACGCGCTCGCTCGAGCAGATCCAGATCGCCGTGGCCAAGGCGGCGCGCACGTTCTCGCTGATGATTCTCGCCATCGCGGCGGTATCGCTGGTGGTGGGCGGTATCGGCGTCATGAACATGATGCTGGTGTCGGTCTATGAGCGCACCCACGAGATCGGCGTGCGCATGGCGCTCGGCGCCCGCGCCGCCGACGTGCTGACGCAGTTTCTCACCGAGGCGCTCGTCTTGTGCGCGCTCGGCGGTGTGGCCGGCGTGGCCGTCTCCGTGGCGTTCAGGGTGCTGCTGCCCGTGTTCCTGCCCGAGGTGCCCGTGGTCTTCTCCTGGCCCTCGGTGGCGGCGGGGCTGCTCTGTTCGTCGGTCATCGGATTGGTCTTTGGTTATGCGCCCGCACGGCGGGCCTCACGCTTGAGGCCAGTGGATGCGCTGGCCAACGAATGACGGGACGGCATCATGAGGCGAC
The DNA here is from genome assembly GCF_002261475.1 of Bordetella genomosp. 5. GTDB lineage: Bacteria > Pseudomonadota > Gammaproteobacteria > Burkholderiales > Burkholderiaceae_B > Bordetella. Next base: position 386,934 of record NZ_NEVN01000008.1, on the reverse strand, counting down.
GCTTTTATTCCTATGTGCCGTTGTTGTGCGCGCTGTGGCTGAGCGGATGCGCGGCCCCGGCGGTGCCGGTCGAAACCTATCTTTCGCGTCAGACGGTGCCCGACCGCTGGGACGCCGCCGCGGCGCTGGGCAATGCACCGGCCGAGGGGAGCGCATCGGCGCAATGGTGGCGTGTCTTTGGCGATCAGCGGCTCGACGGGCTTGTCGATCTGGCGCTGGCGCGCAATCTCGACCTGCACATCGCCATGCTGCGCGTGCGGCAGGCACGCAACGACGCCAGATTGATGGGCACGATCCTGACGCCGGAGTTCACGCCGAGCGCGACCGGCGGGGTCACCAAGGATCTCGCGCACGGCAACCCGAGCCAGCGGGACTACTCGAGCCGCTTCGACGTCGGCTACGAGCTGGACCTCTGGGGCAAGTACGGCGCGGCGATCGATGGCGCCGACTGGGCGCTGCAGGCCTCGCAGTACGACCGGCGCGCCGCCGCGCTGACGCTGGTGGCCAGCGTCGCCGAAACCTACTGGACCATCGCCCTGCTCAAGCAGAAGGTGGAGATCCAGGCGCGCAACATCGAGCGGGCAAGCCGGCTGATAACCCTGATCCTGGCGCGCAGGCAGTCCGGTTTCGCCGGCACCGCCGATACCGAACGGGCGGCGCAAGACCTGGCGACGCAGCGGATCGTGGCGCGGCAGCTGGCGTCGCAGCTGCACACGACGCGCCTGGGTCTTGCCGCGCTGCTGGGCGAGGAGGCCGGCTGGGTCAATCCGCTCGAGCCGCTGGCCTTGCCGACGGAGCCACCGCCGGACGTGGCGCTGGATCAACCGGCCGCGGTGCTGGCGCGGCGGCCCGACGTGCAGGCCGCGGAAGCTCGCCTGCGTGCGTCATATTCGCGCGCCGAAGTCACACGGCTGCAGTTCTATCCCACCATTCTGCTGGGCGCCGGCCGGTCGGGCGGTGCATCGCGCGACCTGGGCGACATCCTGAGCAATCCGCTGGGTTCGCTGGGCTTCACCCTGGCGCTGCCATTCCTGCAGTTTCGCAAAGCGCAGTTCACCGTGACGCAGGCGCAGCTTCAGTATGAGGAAGTGGGGCTGCAGTTCGGCCGCACCCTGTACAACGCGCTGATCGAGGTGGAACGCGGGCTGGCCGTGGCGCTGCAGCAGCGCGACGAGGGCGCGCTGCGCCAGGCCGTGCTGGACCGGGCGCGCAAGGTCGAGTCCATCAGCGGCGCGCGCTATCTTGCGGGCCAGGATGGCCTGAAGGATTGGCTCGATGCGCAGCAATCGACGCGGCAAGCCGAATCCGACGTGCTGGACAACCGCTATGAGCAGCTGCGCACCACGCTCAGGCTCATCCAGGCGATGGGCGGCTGAGCGCTCAGTGCGCCCCGGCGGCGGCCTCGGCGGCGCCGTCGTCCTTGCCCTTGCCCTTGTTGATGCGCGGCCGTGCGAACCAGACCGTGCCGATCAGCAGAACGAAGATCAGCGCCGAGGCATAGAACACGTCGGTGGCCGACATGGTCGCGGCCTGGGTATTGATTAGGCCGTCGATGACGGTGAGCGACTGCTCGTGCGACAGCCCGGCGCTGTTCTGCAGCGCGCCCGAGATCTGGTCGAACGCCTGCTGCCCGGGCCGGGCCACCTCGGTCAGTTGCGCATGGTGCAGGGTGGTCCGGTTTTCCCAGAGGGTGGTCGAGATCGAGGTGCCGAACGCGCCCGCGGTCAGGCGCGCGAAGTTCGACAGGCCCGATGCCGCCGGGATGCGGCCCGGCTCCAGGCCCGACAGCGTGATCGAGGTCAGCGGCACGAAGAACGCGGCCATGGCGGCGCCCTGGATGATGGTCGGGATCATCAGCGTGCGCACGTCCGTCTGGGTGTTGAAACCCGAGCGCATGAAGCACACCAGCGCGAAGATCATGAACGCCACGGTCACCAGCTGGCGCGGGTCGCGCGTGGCCAGCATCTTGCCGACGATGGGCGTGAGCAGGATGGCCAGAAGCCCCACCGGCGCGGTCACCAGGCCCGCATAGGTTGCGGTGTAGCCCATCGTGCTTTGCAGCCAGAGCGGCAGCAGCACGACATTGCCGAAGAACACGCCGTAAGCCACCGCGAGCGTCAGCGCGCCCACCGTGAAGTTGCGCTCCTTGAAGAGCCGCAGGTCCACCACCGGATGCGCGTCGGTGAGCTCCCAGATCAGGAAGAACACGAAGGCCACGAAGGCGATCGCGGCCAGCAGGATGATGACCGGGCTGGCGAACCAGTCCAGCTCCTTGCCCTTGTCGAGCATGATCTGCAGCGCGCCGACCCACACGACCAGCAGCACCAGCCCCACCTTGTCGATCGGGAGCTTGCGCGTGACCGACTCGCGGTCACGATAGATGCGCCAGCTGATCCACGCCGCCAACAGGCCCACGGGCACGTTGATGTAGAAGATCCAGGGCCAGGTGTAGTTGTCGGAAATCCAACCGCCCAGCAGCGGCCCGGCCACGGGCGCCACGAGCGTGGTCATGGACCACACCGCCAGCGCCATGCCGGCCTTCTCCTTCGGAAAGCTCGACAGCATCAGCGCCTGCGACAGCGGGATCATCGGGCCCGCGACGGCGCCCTGCAACACGCGGAACGCAATCAGCGCCTCGAGCGTGGGCGCGAAGCCGCACAGCCACGAGGCGAGCACGAAGAGCAGGGTCGAGATCAGGAACAGCCTGACCTGACCGAAGCGTTGCGTGAGCCAGCCCGTCAGCGGCACCGTGATCGCGTTGGCGACGGCGAACGAGGTGATCACCCACGTGCCCTGGCTCGAACTCACGCCCAGGTCGCCCGAGATGGTCGGGATCGACACGTTGGCGATCGAGGTGTCCAGCACGTTCATGAACACGGCCGTCGACAGGGCGATCGACCCGATGATCCGGGTCGCGCCGTTCAGCGGCGGATAGGGGGCGGCCGGGGCGGCGGCGGGCCGGGCTTGATCGCTCATGATTACTCGAGGTTGGCCTTGATGATCTTGGCGATCAGCGCGTCGGCCTCGCCGTGGCCGGGTTCGAACACGGTGGTCGACAGCACGGGTTCGGCGCGCTGCACTTCAGTCAGCGGCTTGCCGTCGTCCTTGCCGATGTCGACTTCGACGTCCATCGACAGGCCGATGCGCAGCGGATGTTGCTTCAGGTCTTCGGGGTCGAGCGCGATGCGTACCGGCACGCGCTGCACCACCTTGATCCAGTTGCCGGTGGCGTTCTGCGCCGGCAGCAGGGCGAACGCGCTGCCGGTGCCGGCATCCAGGCCGATGACCTTGCCGTGATAGACCACGTCGCCGCCGTACAGGTCGGCCTTGAGCGCGACCGGCTGGCCGATGCGCATGTGGCGCAGCTGACCTTCCTTGAAGTTCGCTTCGACCCACACCTGATCCAGCGGCACGATGTTCATCAGCACCGAGCCGGGCGCGACGCGTTGCCCCACCTGGGCATTGCGGCGCGCGACCACGCCGGCAACCGGCGCGGGCAGGACGGTGCGCGACTGATTCAGCCAGGCGTTGCGCAGGGCGGCGGCTGCTTCGCGCACATCGGGATGCTGCGCCACGTCGGTGCCGCGGGTCAGCGCCAGGTTGGTGGCCAGGCGGGCGCGCGCCGCGGCCAGGGCCGCGCGGGCCTGTGCCAGGCCGGATTGCGCGGTCTTGAGCGCGGTCTCGGCGTGCAGGATTTCTTCGCCGCTGACACCCCCCGAACGGCCCAGGGACTGGCGCCGCTTCAGATCGCTCTGCGCCCGGGCGAGGTCGGCCTGGGCGCGCTCGATGTCGGCCTGACGCACGTCCACGTCGGCGGCCAGGGCATCGTTCTGCACGTACAGCGTGCGCACCTGCCGCACGGTCTGCGCCAGCTTGGCTTCGGCCTGCTGCAGCGCCACGTCGGTGTCGGCGGGGTCCAGGCGCACCATGGGCTGGCCGGCCTTGACGGTTTCGGTGTCGTCGGCCTCGATGGCGATCACGGTGCCCGGCACTTGCGGCGTGATCTGCACGAGATTGCCGTGCACGTACGCGTCGTCGGTGCTTTCGAAGTGGGATCCGAACAGGAACCACCAGATGGCGTAGGCCAGGGCCAGCACGATGAACGCCCCGGTGGCCAGCAACAGCAGGCGCTTGCGGGCGGGATGGGTTTTAGGGGTATCGGTCATGACGTCTAATCCGCGGATCAGTGGGTAGAGGGTGAGACGGGCGCGGTGGCCTTCGCGTCGTAGCCGCCGCCCAGCGCATAGGCGAGGTCGGCATCGAGCTGGTAGGCGCGGCTCTTCAGGTCGGTGTCCAGGCGGGCCTGGGTCAGCACGCTGTCCTGTGCCAGCAGCACGGCCAGGTAGTTGCCGAGGCCGTTGCGGTAGCGCCGGACGGCCAGGTCATACGCGGCGTCGATGGCCTCGCGCGCCTGGCGTTGTTCGGCCTTCTCGCGGTCGATCAGGCGCAGCGAATCGATCGCGTCGGCCGTCTGCCGCACCGCGTCGAGCACGGTCTGGTTGTAGTCGGACACCGCCAGATCGGCATCGGCGCGCCGGCCGGACAGATTGGCGTTGAGCTCGCCGCCATGGAAGATGGGCAGCGTGATGGCGGGACCGATGCCCGCCGTGCGCGAAAACCGATCGAACAGCATGTTGGTGCCGAGCGATTGCAGCCCGGCGAAGGCGACCAGATTCACGTTGGGATAAAACTCGGCCTTGGCCGCGTCGATGCCATGGCGCGCGGCTTCGGCGCGCCAGCGGGCGGCGGTCACGTCGGGGCGGTGGCCCAGCAGCTCGAGCGAGACGGCCTGCGGCACGACGCCATCGGGCGCGGTGAGCTCGTAGGGCCGAACGGACCGGCCACGATCCGGGCCCGCCGCCGTCAGTGCCGACAGCTGATTCTGCAATTGCGCGAGCGTGGTCTCGACCTGCGTGAGCTGCACACGGGCGGCGGCGGAGGCGGACTCGGCCTGCTTGACCTCGACCTGCGTGTCCAGACCGGCGCCCTCGCGGTCGCGGGTGAGCTTGAGGACGTCGTCGCGCTGCGCGATGACGCGCGAGATCACGTCACGTTGCGCATAGGCGTTCTGCAGGTTGAGATAGCTGGCCACGACCGAGCGGGCCAGCAGATTGCGCGCTGCCTGGGCGTCGGCCTCGGCCGCATCCCGTTGCGATACGGCGGCTTGCAGGCGCGAGCGGTTCTTGCCCCAGAAGTCGAGCTCATAGCTGAAATCCAGCGCCAGCCGGTTGTCGCTCACCACCGAACCGCCCAATGGCGCGGGCTGGATATAGTTGCCCGACAGGTGTTCGCGGCTGAGCTGGTAGTTGGCATCCACCCGCGGGAACAGCGGAGCACGGGCACCGGCCACGGCCGCGTTGGCCTGCGCCAGGCGTGCCTGCGCCGCGGTCAGCGACGGGTTGCCCGCCATGGCATCGTCGACCAGCGCATCGAGCTGCGGATCGCCATATCGTTGCCACCAGCGTGCGTCGGGCCAGACCGTCTCCTGCACGCTCATGCCATGCTGCGCGGCATCCCATTGCGCCACCGGCTCGGGCGCCGGGTCCATCAGGGCGCAGCCCGAAAGGGTCAGCACCCATGCGGTGATAAGTAGGCGTTTCATCCTGACGATTTGCTGAAAGTAGTTGATCAAGTTGGTATTTGACTAGGCAATCAATTGGGCCAAAAAAAACCCGGCAGCCTGCCCGCGTCGGTGGGACGCGGGCGGAACCAGGGGCCTTCAGCGCACTGCGGGCAGTCCGGCGGCGGAGCCGTTGGCCAGCATGCGCATCAGCAGGTGGCGCGCCTGCGCGGTCTCGTCGGCCGAAAAACCACGCAGGTGCAAGTTGAGCACCTTGGCAATGTACTGCGGAATCTCCCGGGCCTTCTCCTGGCCGTCGTCGGTCAGTTCGAGCTTGATGACACGCCGGTCTTCCTGGCTGCGCACGCGCCGCAGCAGGCCTTTGGCCTCGAGACGGTCGAGCGTGCGCGTCATGGCGCCGGTATCGACGCCGATCAGTCGCGCCAGTTCGGCGGGCGTGTCGGCCCGTCCTCGGAAAATCATGGCCAGCGGCCGCCATTGCATGGCCGTGAGATCCAGCGGCGCCATCTCCTGATCCAGCATGCGGTTCATGGAGTTGTAGACCAGCTTGATCAGAAAGCCGATGTTGTCGTCGGACATGCACACGCTGTCGGCGCGATAGTGGACGACAGGGATGGCGGATTCGCCGGACGGGACGGGGGACGAGCTCATGGCTGGATTTTACTGCCTAGGCAATTAATGTCAATACGCGCCGACACGACGGCGAGCGTTCAGCGTGTCCGGAGCGCCGCGTCACCTCCCGCGAGCGGCGGATGCGCAGCCGACGCTAGCTGCCTGGATAGCCACTTCGCCGCCCCGGGGGGCCGAGGCGATGCGCAAGGAAATGGTGCTCGCCGCACGCCCGCTTTCCATCAACATCTCGCGAATGCCGAGCGCCCGCAGATAGGCCGTGCGCTGATCCGCAGTGCCGCCCGGCGCGTACGCGCACACCAGAATCGGTACGTCGGGGCCCAGCGAGAGCCGGCGTAGCCCGTCGACCACTTTTGCACGATCCGCTTGCGGGACGCGGACGGCCGCTTGGGCAAAGTTCAGCACCACGCGCGGCCGTCCCGGAGGCGAGGTTTGCTCCGCCGGGCGGGCGGCCTCCGTGGCGGCGCGACTCGGGGAGGTCGGCGTTTCGGAAACGCTGCCCTCAGGAGTGGCCGCGCCGGGTGTCTTTGCCTCGGCGGGCATCGCTCCGACAACGGGCACCTCTGGTGGTGCTGCCTCGGCGGGCATCGCCCCGGCAATGGACATCTCTGGTGGCGTTGCCTCGGCAGGTGGCGACGCGGATATCGGCGCGGAGGTCGATGGCACTGCCGCCTGTGGCGCGGCCGTGGCCGTCGGGGCTTGCGCGATCTGCGCGGGGGCAGCGGAGGAGCCACCCGGCCCGGCATCCGCCGCAAGCGGCGTCTGGCTAATCCCAGCGCCCGCCGCGCCGGTCGACGCGCTGGAAGCGGCCGTCGCGGGGGACGCCGAGCCGGCGGCGGCTGTGCGCTCTTGCTCGATGTGCTCGATCTCGCCCGCCGTTCTTGCGGCTTGGAGGATGCTCAACGAGAGCGTGGCGATGAGCGCCAGAATGCTGACCGTGACGCCGGCCAGCGCCGCGACGTACCCGGGCCACACGCCACTTTGCCCACTGTGCAGAGCCATGCCCGTTCCTAGATGACCAGGGCGCCCGACGCAATCAGCGCGGCGGCAGTGAGTGAGGAGTCCGTGACGTTGCTCAGGAAAATCTGCTGAGTGACGGTGCCGGTGCCGAACCCGTCGATATCGATGGTGATCAGCAGCCCCTGCCGCCCCGCGTCCCAGCCCTGACCGCTAGGCGTGGTGGCAACGGCCGTCCTGATCCAATGGCTGATGTCGTCGGTGGCGGCGTGGAAGTTTTCGAGCAGTTTCGAGATGTCGAGTTTGTCGCCGGACGTGCCGTTCCATGCGCTGAAGTCGCGGATGACGTCGATGGCGCCATTGCCGGCGTCGCCCTGCTCCCAGACGAAACGGTTGGACTCGCCGGCGGCTCGACCGACGCCCGCGCCGCCATACATGATGTCGTTGCCTCGGCCACCCAAAATGGTGTCGTTGCCTTTGCCGGCCATGATGTAGTCGTTGCCGTTGCCGCCATGGATGTAGTCGTCGCCGTTGCCCATGTCTTGTCTGAACATGTCGGAGCTCGCCCAGAGAAACTGAGAGCGCGCGTCGCTGACGACCGTGGCGACGGTGCCGGTGGATGCCCACCCGACGTCGCCATTGCCATCGCGGTCGGTGACATAGTTGCCCAGCCCGCCGTTGTTTGCTCCAGCACCCGGGGTGCCGCCGGCGCCGGCGCCCGCATTGCCGCCCAGGCCGCCCGCGCCGCCTGCATTACTCCCGGAGCCGCCGCCCCCGCCGCCGTAGCCCCCCACACCGCCGTTGCGACTGAGGCCCCGCCCGCCGTCGAAGCCGTCGCCAAAAATGAGGTCGTCGCCATCACCGGCGTAAATCCAGTCCTTGCCGCTCCCGCCTTTTCCGGGGATGCCGGAAGCGTAGAAACCGCCACCGGCGCCGCCGCCGGAGCGATCGCCGAAGATGAGGTCACCGCCCGTGGTACCGACGATGAAGTCGTCGCCGCCGCCGCCATTTGTTCCGTTGTCGGGAGCGACACTGGTCCATTTGTAGCCGGTGCCGCCGGCGCCGGAGCCGTCGCCCCAGATGATGGCGCCACCGGTGCCATTGGCAAAATTGAAATGGCCTTCGATCGGGGTGACGGTGGAGCCGGCGGGGCCTTCCAGCTTCCAGGACATCGCTCCACTCGGGCCCGATAGCGTCTGCTGGCCGGCGGGCTGGCTGTGCTGAATCTGCAGCAAGCCGGCCAGCAGGTCTTCGAGCGTGAATTCCGTGACCGCTGTGCCGTTGCGATACACGGTCAGGTTTTCGGCTTTGACGATCACCACCTTGCCGCCCGCGTGATCCAGCAACTGTTGGACGGACAGACCGAGGTCTTTAAGGGTGAGCGGGTGGGCAGTGCCGTCCAGCTGGAAGGTCGTCGCGCCGCCACTGGGCCCGGTCATATCGAGCGTGACGGATCCGCTGCCAATGCGTTCACCGCTGGGCTGCTGCGCGACGATGATCGCGGTGGAGCCGGCGCCGGCGGTGGCAAACGCGCTACCCGGGACGACCACCGGAACGGGCTGATTGCCGGCGCCCGTGACGGTCAGGGTGGTGTTGGTTGAGCCAATGCGCAGGGTGACGGTGATGTCCATCCCCTGTGGCGCGAGGATCTCGGCGATCGCTTCACCGTTCAGTGCCTCACGCAGCGTGTAGCCGTCCAGGGCCGCCAACGCGATTTCCATACGGGGCGCAATCGTGGGCGTCTGGGGATTTGTACCCGTGCCACCGCTGGATCCGCTTTCTCCGTCGGTGCCTGAGCCCGAGCCCGAGCCCGAGCCCGAGCCTGAGCCCGTGTTCGCGTTGCCACCCGACCCGGCGCCGGTGTTCGAACTGCCGCTCGACCCGTCGCCCGAGCTTGCGCCGCCACTGCCGCTTCCCGAGCCGCTACCGCCGCTCGAGCCTGCGTTGTTTCCTCCGGCGTTCGAGCCGGCGCCACCAGGGCTCGAGTTGACCACCGTCGTGGTGGTTCCGCCGGCCGATCCTTGGCCGGACAGCGCGGCCGCGGAGATCGAGCCCACCGCGCCCGCCGTCACCACCAGGGGTTGCCAACGCTGCAGAAAGTCCAGGGTTCCCGACATCATGCCGCTGTTTGCAGCGGCGGTTGCGGTCGACGCGGCCGAGGTGTCGACCGCGCTCACCGCGGCATCCACCGGGACATCGTTGCCGGGGACCGCCGCGCCACTGCCGCTCGCCGAGCTGGCGGACAGGCGGCTCGCCGCGTCGAGCTCGATCTTGCCGCTGGATTTCAGCAGCTGATCTCCGCTGATGCTCTGATCCGTGAACTCGACGGCGAAGTCGGGGTCGGCCATCGAGCGCAGCGCGCCGTCCTTGATGACCTCTTTGCCGCCGCCGCGCAGATTGACCACCAGATCGGTGTCGACCACCTGGATGCTCTGGACGTCCGTGAACTTGGATTGGACTTTCATGTTGTCCTGCCGTTATTGGGTGAAACGGGAATCGGCATGCGCCTGCTCTTGCTCGAGCCAGCAGGCCAGCAGGGTGTCGAGTCGGCCAGAGATCCGGTCGAAAGACGCGCGGCATTCGTGCAGCGCCTCGACCGTGACCCGCATGTCCTGTCCGTTGGCGGCCGTCACGCCGGCCACGATCGCGTCGATACGCTCAGTGGCTACCTGCAGCACGACGCGGGCGTTGGCCTGCGTGGCGTCGGCGCGTTGCGTGGCGTCGGTGTGCCATTGCTCCGACATCGTTGCCAGGCTGCGGATTTCGCCGCGCAGACCCTCTATCGTGGCGGCGAAGTATTCCCAGCTGCGGGAGAGTTGACGGTCGTCGCGACTGAGCTCGCCGCGCAGGGCGTGGAGTTGCTCGCTGATATCGGCCCAGGCACGCATCCAGTGCGAGCCGGTTGACATGAAGCGATGCATCTGCGCGTCTTGTTCGGCACGGGCTTGAAACAGATTCAGGGCGGCATCGACCTTCTCGGCAATCGAGGTGCTGGTGTGGCGCAGCGCGATCGTGTCGGCGGTGCTGGATTCAAGGAGTGTCAGCAATGCGGATTGACGCCGGTGGAACTCTTCGGCGTCGATGGCGGGCTCGAGCGCTGGCGGCGACGGTTCGGCGGGGATGGCGTTGAGCCGGGCGTCGAAGCAGGAGAAGGCGTGTTCACGGACCTCGCCCAGCAGCGCCGCGACGGCACGGCTGACGATGACCAGGACGACGCCCAGCACCAGCGAGCCCAGCACGCCGTACAGCGACGCCACGAAGGCCGTGCCCATGCTCTGCATCGGCGCGTGAAGCTTGAGCAGCATGGCGCTGAACATGTCGGCCGCGCTGCCACCGGAGCCCGCCGCTGCGCTCATCATCCCCGAGAACAGACCGCCCAGTTCGCGCAGGGCACCGAGCAGGCCCACGAAGGTGCCGACCAGGCCAATCCCCACGAGCGAGCCCGCGACGTAGCCGGGCAATGTCAGCTTGCCGTCGATACTGTGCTGCGCCTCGGCGAGCCTGCGGCCCAACTCGACGCGCGCTGTCTTGCTTGGCATGGTGCCAAGGAGCGCGTATACGGACGCGTAGGCGGAGCGCCGCGCATCAGGAGCCGCAACGGAGGTGGGCTCATCCGCCCGCCGCAGGTAGGCCTCCATGCGGCGATGCTCGCGGACGGCCAGCCGCAGAACGCGATAGGTGATTACCGTGCCCACGATCATGGCAACCAGCACGCTATAGATCAGCATGGGGTGCGGCGTGTCGGTCAGGGAGGTGGCGACGTCCTGGCGGTAGACATACAGGCCGACGACCAGCGCGATCATGGGAAACAGCGCTGCTATCCAGTGGTTGCGGATGGCACCACGCCGTCGAGCCGCGGGCCGAGCTCCGCTTATAGGACTGTCTTGCGCGTCGGCGGCGAGGTCCGGCGATGGATCCGGCTGCTGCACGACGAGGGGATAGTTGGGTGAATTCATGAGTTGCCTCTCGAACGTTAGCGGGGAGTGCTTGATTTAAGGCCGACGAAAACGGTCTGACTCGTGTGAATCGCAGGCGTGGCCAGAATGCGCGTGCTGAGGGCCGTGGGCGGCAGGCCCGCGTCGAGCAGGACATTTCGGACGGCCGCGAGCCGAAGGTAGGCGGTGCGCCGCGCCAGAGGAGCCGCCGAGGCCGTGTTGATCCACAGCGCGAGCGGCTTGTCGGGGCCGATCGCTTCGCGCCGGACGTAGGCGGCCAGCAGCGTGCGATATTGCTCGGGCACGTCCATGGCATCGCCTGTGAACGCGACGCGCAGTACGGACAGGGCGGGGTCGGAGACCCGGCCCGCGGAGATCGCGACCAGGCCATCGAGCTCGTCGCGGGCGGGGCCACTGCCGAGTGCGATCCGAATCTCTTGCGCACCGCGCTCGCCGGCGGCGCGCGGGCTGCGGCTTGTCTGGCCGCCGGCGCGCGCGCTCGCGGCATCCGGGCTACCAGACGGTACGACGGAGCGGGCGGATTCCGCGATCAAGGGGGCGGTGGCGGATGCAAGGCCCGCTGCCGCAGAAGCCGTTGCGGCTGGCGCCGGTGGCAGTGCCGGGGACGATAGCGGCGCGGACAGCAATGGCGCCGTGGTCAGCGGTGCCGAAGCCAGCGGCGCCGGTGGCAACAGGGCGGAAGCCGAAGGTTGCGGCGGCAGCGGCGCGGAGGCCAGCGACGCGGATGGCAACAGGGCGGACGCCAACGGTTGCGGCGGCTGCGGTGCGGAGGCCAGCGGCGCAGCTGCCGCAGTTGCCGATGACGACGGGACAGCCGGCGTTCCGGTGGGGGAGGTGGCTACCTCGCCAGCCGGACGTCCGGCCGAGTCGCGTGCCTTGTCGAAATTTCGAGTCGACGCGGTCGCTTCGCTGCCGGTGGCGAACAAGATGCGGCCAGAAGAACTGGCAGCGGCCAACAGCGCCGCCTCCTCGGGATGGCTGGCGATCTGCAGGCCCAGCGTTCCGATCGCCATGGCCATCAGGGCCACGATGAACAGCAGGTTGAGCAGCACGTTGACCAGGGCGTCGACCAGCCCGGGCCAGTAGTTGTTTTCGTTAAGAGTGGCCAAGGTCAATGCCTCGAGTCGGATGCCGGAAGGGGCGGGCGCGATGATCGGCGGGGCATCGCATCAGGTGGTGGAACGCGTCAATGCTCACTGAATGCCTCCGACATGGTTCTGTTCAGCGGCTTCAGCAGGTACTGGGCGACGGTCTGCTGGCCGGTCACGATTTCGGCGGTGGCGGTCATGCCGGCCTGCAGACTGATGCCGGACGCGTCGGGCGCCGGGTTGGTGCTGCCCAGCGGGTGAGACGCCGGGGCATCCCGCACGGCGATCCGAACCCGGTAAAACGAAGCGTCGCGGCCGCCTTCATCGCGCCTGGCGAGCGCGTCCTGGCTGATGTACGTGACGGTGCCGACCAGCGCGCCGTACACGTTGGAGTCGAAGGCATCCAGCTTGATGTTGGCGGGCATGCCCACCAGGATCCGGCCGACGTCGCGCGGACTGACGTCGGCATCGAGAGTGAGGGCGGCGCCGGTCGGCAGCAGCGTCATCAGGACCTGACCGGGGCGCACCCGGGCGCCGATGGTGTTGATATCGATGTTGGTCACGACTGCGGCGACAGGCGCGTGGATGCGCGTGCGTTCGAGGTTGATCTCGCGGTCGGCCAGCACCTGCTCCTGTGACGAGAGCTCTTCGTTGACCTTGGACATCTCCGCCTGTGCGTCGCGCAGGAAGTTGCTGCGCTTGGTGCTGGCCGCGCCTTCGTTTTCGATGAGCTGGCGCCGCAGGCGCAGCACCTCGGCTTCGCCGATGTCGCCGTGCTTGAGCAGACGCTCGGCCAGCGAAAGCTCGCGCGAGATGGTGGCGTGAGCTTTGGCGAGCGCGTCGAGCTCCTGCTTGAGCGCGGCGGCGCGCCGGGTGTGGAGCTCGGTCTGGTCGGCGACGAACGATCCGAATCCCTTGAGCTCGGGCCCGAACCGGAGTGGCCGACCGAACACTTCGGCTTTGAGGCGCGTTTGCGTGGCCCGCAGGGCGGCGACCTTGGCGCGGCTCGCCTGTACGCCCGCGGATTCCTGGCCGTCTTCGAAGCGCGCCAGCAACTGGCCCGCCCTCACATGCTCGCCTTCTCGTACGGCGAGCTGCGCCAGCACGCCGTCGGAGGCGGCCTGCACGATCTGTGTGTGTTGCGACGACACGACCCGGGCGGGGGCGCGCGTGATGATGTCCAGCGGTGCTTCCCATGCCCAGAAGCCCAGCGCCAGCGCGGCGAGCAGCGAGCCCAGCAGGAACAGAATTTTGCTCATTGCGCGGCAGCCTCCTTGGGGAGGCTCTGTTGAACCTCGGCACGGTTGCGCATGACCACCACGCCGTCTGGCGAGATCGCCACAAGAATGTCGGCCCGGCGCACGGCCTCGACGCTGTGCGTGGCGTACACGACGGTGCGGCCTTGCGCGGCCAGCGCGTCGAGCACGTCGAGGCAACGGGACTGGGTGGTCTGATCCAGCGACTGCGTTGGCTCGTCGAGCAGATAGGCCTGGGCCGGCTGCAGGAACGTGCGAGCCAGCGCCACCAGTTGCTGCTGCCCGCCCGACAGGCCCGCGCCGTTTTCGCCCAGAGGCAGTTCGAGCCCGCGATCGTCGCCGGCGATGACAGCGTCGAGGCCGATCGCCTGGGCGACGCGCAGCACGTCTTCGTCGGGGATCTGGTCGGACGTGCAGAGGTTGCTGCGCAGCGTGCCGGCGAAGAGGCTCGGGCTTTGCGGCAGATACCCCACCAGAGAGGCCAGGGACTGGCGCGACATCAGGTTGACGCTCATGCCGTCGAGGTAGACGCCACCCTGGTGCGGTGCGTGCAGCCCCGCCATCAGGCGCAGCAGGGTGCTCTTGCCTGAACCGGCCGGGCCGATGATCGCGACCTTGGCGCCCGCCGGTATGTCGAGGTGAGGGGCGTAGATGCCGACCTTCTTGTGGACCGGGCGGTGACTGAGGCCGTGTATGGTCCAGGCGCCGCGGATCCGCACCCGCTCGATCGTGCCGGGCGGCTGGGCCGGCGGGGCGCCCAGCACCTGATCGATGGCGCGCGCGGCGAGCAGTGCCTGCGCGCTTTGAATCATCAGCGCCGGAAGCGCGGCGAGGGGCGCGAGCGCGCGCGTGCCCAGAATGGTGGCCGCCACGATCGCGCCGCTGGACAGGCTGCGCTCGGTTACGGCCTGATAGGCGCCGACGGCCACGATCAGAATGTAGCCCGCCGACTGAGCCGCCTGTACGACGTGGAGGGTGCCGTCGATGTTGCGGCGGGCCTCCAGGTCGACCTGCACGGACTCATCGGCGATATCGCGCCAGCGGGCAATGAACGCTCGTGCTCCGCGCGCCTGGATCAGTTCGAGATTCTTGACCGATTCGGTGAGGTAGCTGAGCTTGGCCGTGGCGACCGCGCGGCGACTGCGGGCAAGGGCTGACACCCGGTAGTGCTGTACAGCGCCGAGCGCCACCAACAACAGGAAGATCAGGGCGGGCACGCCTGCCATCCAGCCCCCCAGATACACCATGGCCAGGTAGAAGATGACGGCGAAGGGCAGGTCGACCACGCCGAACGACAGGACGGCGACGAGAAACGCGCGGATGGTCTCGTGGCCTTGCACCAGGCTTGCCAGATGCTGCGATCCCGCCGCGTGGCGCTCGAGCGGAAACGCGGTCAGCATTTCGTACGTGCGATTGGCGGCGTAACGGTCGGCCTCCACGATCATGTCCTGGGTCAGCGCGGACCGCACCTTTTGCAGCAGAAACTGAAACGCGAGTGCGATGAGAACGCCCGTCGTGAGCACTTGCAGCGTGGCGACGCCGAACTGCGGAAGCACGCGGTCGTAGACCTGCATGCTGTAGAGCGAGATCAGCACGACGGCCGCGTTGATGAGGAAGCCGGAGATCGCCAGCCCCATCCACGCGCCGCGAGGGCGGGACATCGCGCGCCATGTGCCACGCAGGATGCCGACGCTGCTGCTCGCCTGTACGGGAGAAAGGATGAGCTGGTCGTTCATTGCGGCGTCGTGCGAGCACCCACCCTCCCGGTGGTCAGGATGCGCAGACGCGCGTCGAGATACTTGAGGGATACGGCGTTGGCGGCCTGGTAGAGCTCGGTCGAATTTTTGTCGCGCAGGGTGTTGAGCACGTCGGTCCAGGTGCGCCGGCCGGCGTCGAACAGGCGCTGGTAGGACGCGTAGACGTCGGTGTCCGCCGCGTGCTGCGCCTTGAGCGATTCGCGCTGTGCGATCTCGGATTGCAGCTGCGCGAGCAGCTGGCGCAGCTCGATCTCGATCGCATTGGCGGACTCGCGCACGCGGGCCTGGGCATCGAGGGCGCGCTGCGCGGCGGCGTCGGAGCGAGAGATCTGCGACCAGCCGGCGCCCGGCGTGAAGCGGACGTTGACCATCACGCGAACCTGATCGTCCTGGTAGGCGTTGTTGTTGCCGCCGGTGAAGTTCTTTTGCAGGCTGACATAGAGGTGCGGCAAGCCGTTGGCGCGTTGCGCCTGGGTGTCGTGCTCCGCGGCCGCGGCTTGGGCGCGCGCCTGCGCAATGCGCGGCGAACGCGATTGAGCGGCCTGGTTAGCGGCGGTGGGACTCCAGGTGTCGAACTGGACGGGCTCGTCGATGACCTTGACGAGGGTGTCGAGTTCGTCTGCGGCCAGCTCTGCGTTGATCGTGGTTTTGAGTGCCGCCAGCGCGCTGGCCCGGGCGCCCAGCGTGTGCGCCAGCTGCGAGCGCACCTGATTCATGCGCGCCTGCACGTAAGCGCGATCGGAAGTGGCCGAGGCGCCACCGTCGATGCGGCGGCCGATGAGCGAGAGCAGGCGATCGTACTCGGCCAGCATGTCCCGGAGCGCTTTTTCCTGGACGTGGGCGAGCGTGTAATCGCGCCACGCGTCGAGCACGGCGACGGCAGCGCTGTCCTGGGCGAGCGCGACGCCCGACACGCTGGCGTCGGACCGCGCATCGGCGGCCGCGACGTTGGCCGAGATCGCGCCGCCCGTCCAGATGGGTTGCTCGAGTCGCAAGGATCCCTGGTTGTTGCCGCGATTGCCGCGGCCATATTCCATGGACGGCGTGGGCAGGTATTGGGCGCGTGCCGAACTGAGGTTGAACTCGGCTTCGCGGCGCAAGGCGTGGGCGCCCGCAACCTGCGGGCTGGATGCCAGCGCCGCACGGATCAGCGTGTCGAGATCGTGGATCGCGGGCGTGCCAGCCGTGCGGCGGCCCTCAGACATGCCGTGCGCGCCGGTCGGGTTGGTATGGGTGTCTTGCGCGATCGCGCCGGACGTGTCGACACCACTCGGCGAGGCCGGCTGCGCCTGGGCAGGCGTGCCAGCGAGGCAGGCCGCGAGGGAAGCGATCGCAATCACGGTGAAGCCGGCCTGAGCGGGGCGCTTCGAGTGGGACGGGGAGTGCGGCAGAGGGGCGTTCATCTTGGGCGTCGCGTGCCAGGACGCACGAGGCGACCCGGTGGTCGGTGTGCGGCGATGCGAGGTATGGGAACCGGGTCGCCGACGACGATAGGTATTGCGCCTATCTCACAGTCTTTTATGACGTGGAAATTCTGGCGCGAGGCCCCCTGGCCCAATATCGGAAAATTTCTGCAAAACGCCAGGCGGTTACATAAATGTATTAGGCAGTAACGCGCCAGAGCGGCGCCTCATCGTCGCGCGACCGGCGGCCGCAGAGGACCTTGAAGGCTGAACGTCCCGCGAGACACGGGGCCGCGATAGAAGAATTTCAGATGTGCCGCTGTCGTGCCTGCAGGAAGTTCTATCGCGGAATCTGACATTCCGCGCAGCATCGCGGGCGCGGTGTCGCGCATTGCCGGCAGCGTCGTGCTGTCTCGGGATCCCCGGGGGGAGGGGGCAGCCGTCGGGCGGAGGGCCGGGGCCTTGCCCGCCCGACAGGCGCGCTGCCGCCTCACGCGGGCGGTGCGCGTCGCGTCTGGCTCAGCAGCGCCTGCAGGCCCTGCGCGACCTCGGTGGTCAGCGCGTCGATGTCTTCTGTCCAGGCGCCGCCCGCTCTGCTCATGTCGAGCAGCTCGCTGCACAGGTCGGCGAGCCCGGAGGGGCCCAGTTGCATGAGCCCGCCGCACACGCGATGAATCCACCGTTCGAGTCGCGCCACGTCCTGGCTGGCGCGGACGTCGGGCAGTGCGCTCAGATCCCGTTCGATCTGCGTGGCCAGGATGTCGCGGTAGATGTCGGGCACGTCGGGCAGGTCCGGCGAGCCCTCGGGTGCCCGCACCATCGCGAGCAGATCCTGCACCACCGCCTCGAGCGCAGCGAGGGGCAAGGGCTTGGTCAGGTAGTCGGTGAAGCCGTGATCGCGTCCCGAGCGGATGTCGTCGGGCTGCACGCTGGCACTGATCGCATAGACGGGCAGGTCGGGATCGCGCTCACGCAATGCGCTGAGAAGCTCGTAGCCTCCCAACCCAGGCATGTTGACGTCGGTGAGCACGGCATCGACGCGGTGTTTCTTGAATTGCTCGAGCGCCTGCAGGCCGTCGTGCGCAGGGATGGTGTCCACGCCCAGCGTGCGCAGCTGGTCTTGCAGCAGGGCGAGGTTGAGTGCGTTGTCTTCGGCGACCAGGACGGTCAACCCGGTCATCACGAGAGGCGTGCCCTCGGGCTGGCCGGAGGCGTCGGTGCTCGTGTCAGGCAGCGTCGACGCGGCCGGTGAGGGCGTGCCGGCGGACGCATGCGACGAGGTGGCGGCGGAGTCGGCCGACGCGCGCGTCGCAGTGGCTGGCCTGGGGTCGGCCACGGCGGCGACAAGACCGGCGAGGCTGTACGCGCACACACGCAGCGCTCCGGCCGGGGTGGGTTCGGGGTGTAGCGGCCCGGCCTGGCCCGCCAGCACGATGCCCGATGTGCCGCCCCACACGACCTCGATGGCGGACAGGTCGAACTCGTCGGTCGCGACCAGGCAGTCGTAGCGCGCGGACAGGCCGGTCTCGGCCGGGCTGGCGACATGAAGCACCGTGGCTTCGCCCGCGAACACGCCGTTGAACCATTCGGTGTATTCGGATGCCTGGGCCAGCACCGCGATGCGCGTCGGCGCGGGCAAGCGCGAGCCGGTCGCGGGCTCCTGATCGGCGCTGTCGAATGGAAGGCGGATATCCACGCGGGTGCCGACGCCCAGCGTGCTGTGCAGCGCGATCGTGCCGCCCATCATCGTGACGAGGCGGGAGCAGATCGACAGGCCCAGACCGGTGCCGCGGATCTGGGTCAGGCGGTGCTGATCGCCCTGCACGAAAGGCTGGAACAGCCGCGGCAGGAGGTCTTCGGGAATGCCGATGCCCGAGTCTGTCAATGTCAGGACGAGTTGCGCGTCGATCCAGTCGGCGCGCAGGACGACCTTGCCCGACTTGGTGAACTTGAACGCGTTGCTGATGATGTTGTTGAGCACCTGGGTGAGCCGCAGCGCGTCGATGCGGATCCGGCCCGGGAGGTGCTCCGAGGCCACCAGATAGAAATCGAGCTTCTGGCGGTTGGCCACGGGCAGATGCGCGATGGCCACGTTGCTCAGCAGTTCGAGCAGGGGCGTCCACTCGGGCGTGAGCTGCAGGTGACCCACATCGATCTTGGAAAAATCCAGCACGTCGTTGACGACCTGCAGCAGATCGTTGGTGGACGACTGCATCGCTACGACCCGCGCGCGTTGCTCCGCGGACAGCGGACCGCGCGACACCAGCTCGAGGTTGCCGGTGAGGGAGGTCAGCGGCGTGCGGATCTCGTGGCTCATCGAGGCGAAAAACTGCAGCTTTGCTTTCGCGACCTGGTCGCTCGCGGCCTTGGCCTGGCGCAGGGCGTTCTCGGCCTGGACGTGGGTCGTCATGTCGGCGATGGCGCAGAAATAGACGGCGTCGCCGTTGAGCGTGGCGGGCGCGAACGTGACCTCGAGATTCGCTTCCTTGTCGTCGACGGTGAAGGAAAACGAGAACTTGCGGATGTCGGGGTCGTCGCCGTCGGGCGCTGCGCGTTCCAGGGTCTGGGTGGCAAAGGCGGCCACGAACGCGGTCGGCAGCTCCGAGGCGTTGGCCTCGAGTTGTAGCACCCGGCGGAAATGGTCGTTGGCCACCATCACCCGGAACCCTTCGCGTCGAACCACGCCGAGGCCAATGGGCGATGCGTGCACCAGCAAGTGATGCAGCATTTCGCGTTCGAGCGCCAGCTTGGCTTCGCGGTAAGTGCGGCCAATGAACTGGTAGCGCCAGAATTTGCCGCCCGCCAGCAGGGCCGAGACCGCCAGCAAGGTCAGGCAGGAGCCGAGCAGCAGCTCGGTGCGCAGCACGCTCGCGAGCTCGGTCCAGGGGACCACGGCCACGATCGTGGCGCCCTCGAACGAGCGCGATGACCAGCGCATGCCCCATTCGAACGGCGTGATCAACTTGAATTCGCCATCGGCCATCGGGCTGGTGCTCTGGAACAGCACCGCCGCGTCCGGGATCGGAAGCGTGCCGGCCAGCACGTGGCCCCCGGCATCGATCAGCGCGATGTTGCCCTGGTTCGTGTCGTGGGCGAAGGTGGGGCGCAGGTCGGAGAGCTCGATGGACGTGGCCAGCAGCAATTGCATGCCGGTGCTGTTCCTGACGGCGGCCATGCCGAGCAGGGTGTGCTGACCGAGGTTCCATTCGGCCGGCGGGACGGCCCAGACCACACGCCGGGCGGCACCGTACTTGGCGCCGGCCAGACTGCGGGGCCCCTCGGAAACATGATTGAGATACTGCTCGCGCATGTAGGTGAGGCCGGCCGAGGTCATGATCAGCTGGTCGGTGCGGGCCGTGGGGAAGTTGTGTTCGACCAGGGCATCCGTCGTCAGGTCGGCGATCAGCAAGGGGGCGTCGCCGCCATTCGCTACGAGCAGGGCGGTCGCGTCCTGGCAGGCGCTGAACAGCGGATATTCGCTCTGCTGCAGCGTGAGCGATTCGCCCCGGCACAGCGAGCTGGTCTCGACATCGCGCTGAAGCTCGCCCGAAGGCGTGCGGGCGGTGAGTAGGTAGCGGGCCGTGTCCAGCATGGCGAGCCGGCGCACCACCACCGCACTGGCGGACTCATCGGCAAGCCGCACGGATTGTTCGTACAGGCGCAGCGTGTGGGACACCTTGCTGGCCAGCATGACGAAGGCCGACCCCACCAGCACGCACACGAGAATCCCCAGGAAAAGCGAGAACATGCGCTGTTCTCGCTTGAGGTTTTTCTCGAGGGCTTGCATGGCCCGCAGCGGCGAACTGCGAGACGACGAAAGATAGCGCTCCATTTAGACGATGCCCGTGTCGGCCGCGTAGCGGATCAGGTCGGCGTTGTTGTTGACGTTGAGTTTGCGCATGGCCGAGCGCTTCTGGGTGGCGACGGTGGTGATCGCCCGGTTGAGCTGGCGCGCGATGTCGGTCAGGGAGTGCCCTTGCGCGAAGAGTCGGACAACCTCGCTCTCTTTCTGGGACAACTGCTGAACGGTGGCGATTTGCGACGGCGCGACGTAATGGCCCAGCCGCATCGCGACCCGAGGGCTCAGCACCGGCGGCTTTGCGCCGGACATCACGCTCTTGCAGATCTGGGCCAGGATCTGGCTCGGCTCGTCCTTGCCGACGATGCCGTGTACCCCGGCCGTGATCATGCTTTTGAGGATGCCGCCGTTGGGCACGGTGGTCGAAACCACGATTGGGATCGAGGGGTGCTTGCGCCGAAGCAGGCCGATGAGACGGATGCCATCGAGATTGCTGGTCGATGCTTCTTCAAAGGGAGGCATGACGAAGTCGGTGACGATCAGATCGCAAGGGGTGGCCTGCAGGGTGTGCAGCAGCTCTTCGCCGGAGTTTGCAGATGCCACGACGGTGAAGTCGCCGTCGGCGGAGAGCATTTGCGAAATCGCGATCTGAACGAGCGGATGATCGTCCGCCACGACGACGCGACAAGAGGAAGTGCGACCTGGAAACATATTTTTCTTTGTCTGGTACCGGAGTGTGTGAGGAGGCCAGGCGCTAGGGGACGGATGCTCTCTGTCGGTTTTACTATAGGAATCCTTCGGGGATAACGACGAATATCACAGAGACATGTCGCCCCCAGGGAATACCCTGAAGCAGGGCGGTTGGGGGAGCGGTGAAAGACGCCCCGGCGCGTGCGCCGGGGTGGGGTTATCTCAAGGTAAGGCATGCACGTGGTCGAGGTCGGAGGCGTGATGCCGATGAAGCGCCGCCCAGGGCGCCAGCGCGAGGGCGATCGCGACCAGCACGCACGCGCCGTAGAAGACCTTGCTCGACCAGTGGAGCGCGCCGAGGTCGACGGGGGTGATGCACGAAGGAAGCAGCCAGAGCGCGACCAGCCCCGCATAGAAGATGGTGACCAGGAGGGCGAGCGCCGCGGGCATCCACGCGACCACGCGCTCGACCGTGCGGCTGGCCGGGGCATGGTCGGTGCTGGGGGTGGGCTCGCTCCGGGCGAACAACCTGCTGCGCCGGGACGCGGGCGCGAGCCAGGCGCGCGCAGGCCGGCGCGGATGCGGCCGATGCGGCAGATTGGCGAATGCGCTTCGGCCGGTGGGGGCGGGCGTCAGTGCAGACGAATGGGCGAGGGGCGATGTGGACCTGGGATCGAGCGTAGACATGGTGACTTCACCTTGGTTACTACACTCAGGCTATCGATCGTCAGGATTCGGAAATATAGAAAAAGTGCGATTCGTGGCCGCCCTGGCGTGCTGAGGTGGCGGAAATTTCGTCGAGATCGGTCGTTATTTCGTTATTTCGGCTGCCGCCTGCGTCAGTGGGCGGGTTTGCGCAAGCCCGACCAGACGATGGCCGCCACGATGAGGGCGGCGCCGGCCAGCATGCGGGCGGTGGGCTCCTGGGCGAACAGGACCCAGGCGAACCCGATGGCGTAGACCGGCTCGAGCGCGATCACCAGGCCGGCGCTGCGGGCGTTGAGCTTGGTGAGGCTCGACACGAACAAATAATGTGAAAGGCCCGTGCAGAACACGCCCAGCAGCGCGATCCAGAGCCAGTCCATGGCGGCCAGCGCCGGCAGTTGACCGACCGCGAACGGCAGGACGATCAGCGCGACGATGGCGTTCTGCCAGCCCGCCACCTGCATGGCGTCCATGCCGGCGGCCGCGCGCCGGTTGGTCAGGGCCAGCAGGGCGAACGAGAGCCCGGAGGCGAGGCCCCACAGCAGCCCCACCGTGCCCTGGTCGGCGAAATCGAACGACGGCGTCACGAGCACCAGGCCCAGGGTGACCAGGGCCAGCACCGCCCACTCGGCGGCACGAACTTTTTCGCGGAAGACCAGACCTTCGAACAGCGTGATGAACGCCGGGAAGCTGGCAAAACCCAGCGTGGCGATGGCGATGCCGCCCACCTTGACCGAGATGAAGAACGTGACCCAGTGGCCGGCGAGCAGGGCGCCCGCGATCACGAGCACGAAAATCTGGGCCGGCGTCAGCACGCCGAGCATCGAGCGGCGCTGGATCCGCGCGAAGACGCCCAGCGAGAGCACCGCGAAGATCGCCCGGCCCGCCGTGATCACGGCCGCGCTGGCCTGAATCAACTCACCGAAAACGCCGGTCAAGCCGAAAAGGACGGCGGCGGCATGGATGTAAAGCAGGGCACGTTGGCGAGTCATGGGAGTGCGTCGGGGGACAAACTAAAATCATCGCATGAATCCACTTCAAGAGCATTTGCAGGGCTCGCGCCAGGCCCAGATGGTGGCCGGCTATGCCATGGCGGGCCTCGGTGCCATTTTGTTCTCGGCCAAGGCCATCGTCGTCAAGTTCACCTACCGCTACGGGATCGATGCGGTCACGCTGATTGCCTTCCGGATGCTGTTCGCGATGCCTTTCTTTGCCGCCGTGGCCTGGTGGCAGGCCCGCCGTGCGGCCCGCGGCGAGATTCCCGTGCTGACGGGCCGCGAGCGGGTGCAGCTGATACTTCTCGGACTGTTGGGGTATTACCTGTCGAGCTTCCTGGATTTTCTGGGGCTGCGCTACGTGTCCGCCGGGCTCGAGCGACTGATCCTGTTCCTCTCTCCTTCGCTCGTGGTCCTGCTGTCGGCATGGTGGTTCAAGCGCGGCGTGTCGCGGCAGCAGGCCTGGGCCATGGTCCTGTCTTACGCCGGCGTGGTGCTGGTTTTCGCCCACGACGTGGGGCAGAGCGCCGGATCCGAGGTGCTGTTGGGGTCTTTGTTCGTTTTCGGCTCCGCGCTCAGCTATTCTGTCTATCTGATCTGCTCCGGCGAGCTGGTCAAGCGCGTGGGCGCGACCCGTCTGGTGGCCTACGCCATGCTGGTGTCCTGTGTGGCCTGCGTGATCCAGTTCTTCCTGGTGCATCCGCCCGAGGTGCTGCTGCAGCCGGCCGGTGTTTATGGTTATTCCCTGATCCACGCCACCCTCAACACGGTGGTGCCGGTGTTCATGCTGATGTGGGCGGTCGCGCTGATCGGCGCGCCGACCGCGTCGCTGCTGGGGATGATGGGCCCGGTTTCGGTGCTGTTTCTGGCGGCATGGTTCCTCGACGAGCCGATCACCGCCTGGCAGCTGGCCGGCACGGCGCTGGTGCTGGGCGGCGTGCTCGTTCTGACCAGCCGGCGGCGTGCCCCCGGGTAGCCGGGGCGGCTTTGCGCCGGTGCTTCGAATTCGTTTGTTTCCTTTTCATCGTCATTTCCGCAAGGAGGCCCGCATGGCCAGCAAGCTCGTCAAGGCAGTCCGCATCGAACAGCACGGCGGTCCCGAAGTCCTGAAAGTGGTCGAGGTCGAAGTGCCGCCGCCCGCGGCCAATGAAGTCACGATCGCCCAGCATGCCGCGGGCCTCAACTTCATCGATATCTACTACCGCACGGGCCTGTACCCGCATCCGCTGCCGCACGGTCTGGGCTTCGAGGCCGCCGGCGTGGTCGAGGCGGTGGGCGCCGACGTCAAGCATTTGAAGGTGGGCGATCGCGTGGCGTACGGCCAGAGCCCGCTGGGCGCCTACGCCCAGGCGCGCAACGTGCCCGCCGCCCAGGTCGTGAAGCTGCCCAAGAGCGTGAGCTTCGACGACGCGGCCGCCCTGATGCTCAAGGGCCTCACGGTGCAGTACCTGTTCCGCCAGACCTACCGCCTGCAGGGCGGCGAAACCATTCTGTTCCATGCGGCCGCCGGCGGCGTGGGCCTGATTGCCTGCCAATGGGCGCGTGCCCTGGGCGTGAAGCTGATCGGCACGGTGTCGAGCCCCGAAAAGGCGGCCCTGGCCCGCGAGAACGGCGCCTGGGAGACCATCGACTATTCGCGTGAAAACGTGGCCGAGCGCGTGCTCGAGCTCACCGGTGGCAAGAAAGTCCCGGTGGTCTACGACGGCGTGGGCAAGGACACCTGGGAAACCTCGCTCGACTGCCTGGAGCCGCGCGGTCTGATGGTGAGCTTCGGCAACGCCTCCGGTCCGGTCACCGGCGTGAACGTCGGCATCCTGAACCAGAAGGGCTGCCTCTACCTGACCCGTCCGTCGCTGGGTGTGCATGTGAACACCCCCGAGAAGCTCAAGGCCGCCGCCGACGAGCTGTTCGGCCTGGTCAGCAAGAAGCAGATCAAGGTGCGCATCGACCAGCGCTACAGCCTCGAACAGGCCGGCGACGCGCAGGCCGCCCTGGCGTCGCGCAAGACCACCGGCGCAACGATCCTCACGCTCGACTGAGCGGCGCGGCTTCGGCCGGGCAAGAAAAAACCCGCGAAGGTCTGACCTTCGCGGGTTTTTTTGCGCTTGCCGCGGCTGCGGCGCGGGGGGCGTCGAGCCCCCCGGACGCGGTCGATCAGCTGGCGCGGCCGTTTTGCAGGGCGGCGATGCGCGACATGATCGGCGGGTGCGAGGCGAACAGCGCCGAGACCGCGCCACGGCCTGAAATGCCGGCAGCCTGGAAGGACTTGGGCAGATCGCCCGGCTCCAGACCGCCCAGACGGGCCAGCGCGTTGATCATCGGCTCACGCGCGCCCAGCAGCTGAGCCGAACCGGCGTCGGCACGGTACTCGCGCTGGCGCGAGAACCAGGCCACGATGATGGAGGCCAGGATGCCGAACACGATTTCACAGACGATCACGGTGATGTAGTAGCCGGGGCCGATGCCGCGTTCGGTGCGGAAGATGGCCTTGTCGACGAAGTAACCGACGATGCGCGCGAAGAACACGACGAAGGTGTTGACCACGCCCTGGATCAGGGTGAGGGTGACCATGTCGCCGTTGGCGATGTGCGCCACTTCGTGGCCCAGCACGGCGGTGACTTCTTCTTCGCTCATGCTTTCGAGCAGGCCGGTCGAGACGGCCACGAGCGAGTCGTTTTTAAACGCGCCGGTCGCGAACGCGTTGGGCGCGCCTTCGTAGATCGCGACTTCGGGGCGGCCGATGCCGGCCCGGTCGGCCAGCTGATGCACGGTGTCGACCAGCCAGGCTTCGCGCTGACTGCGCGGGGCGTTGGGGTCGATGACCTCCGCGCCCGTGCTGCGCTTGGCCAGCCATTTGCTCATCAGCAGCGAAATGAACGATCCGCCGAAGCCGATGACGAGCGAGAACACCAGCAGTGCGTTGAGGTTCAGGCCGTTGGCCGTGATGAACCGGTCGACGCCCAGGATGCGCAGCGTTGCCGACAGCACGAGCATGACGGCAAAGTTGGTAAGCAAAAACAGGAAGATACGCTTCATGCTTGATTGATTCCCTATGCGAGGGGTGGCGTGGACGTTCCGGACCCCGATCCGGACGGCGCGTCACCCGCTCCGTTTGTTTATGGTCCCCCGTTCGACCGTACGGCGAGCGTACGGTTCCCCGGAATGCCGGCGGGGTTTTACGGGGGGAGTATAGTATCGCTTTCCCCATCTTTACCCCTTTTCTCGAGCGGCAGCCCCCCCATGCAGGCACTTTGGATGTTAGTGGCGTCGGCCATGTTCGCCGTCATGGGGTCTTTCGTGAAGCTGGGTACCGAGCACGGGGCGTCCTTGCCCCAGATCGTGCTGTTTCGCGGTCTGCCCTCGGTGATCCTGTTGCTGCTGTGGGCGCGCGCCGCGCGCCAGTCCATCGTCCCCACCAGCTGGAAGCTGCACCTCTGGCGCAATGTGTCGGGGGTGTCGTCGATGTGGCTGGGGTTCTTCGCCATCGCCCATCTGCCGCTGGCCACCGCCACCAGCCTCAACTACACCGCGCCGCTGTTCATCGCCTGTTGGATGCTGGGGTGGGGCGGCACGCAACGGGATCCCGTTCGTATCGCCTCCGTCGCGCTGGGCTTCCTCGGGGTGATCACGGTGTTGCGGCCCAGCATCACCGATGACCAGTGGCTCGCCGCGTTGCTGGGCCTGTGCGCCGGCGCGATGTCGGCCGTCGCCATGTTGCAGATCCGCCAGCTCGGCCGTATCGGCGAGCCCGAGTGGCGCACGGTGCTGTTCTTCTCTGTCGGGGTGTGCCTGAGCAGCGCGATCGGCCTGCTCCTCGAAGGGTGGGGCCGGGCCGATCTGGAGGGTTACCTGGCGCTGCTGGGCGTGGGGGCGGCGGGACTTTTCGGCCAGCTCGCCATGACCCGCGCGTTCGGGCACGGCTCGGCGCTGCTGACGGCGGCGCTGCAATACACCACCATCATTTTTGCCGCACTCATCGGAATGGGCGTGTGGAACGATCACCTCGACACACTGGCCTGGATGGGCATGGGCCTGATCATTCTCGCGGGCCTGCTTTCGGTGTGGCGTACCATGCGGGATCCGGCCGGCGCCTGAGCGACGCCCACGGCGCGATCGTCCGGCCCGCCCGTTACTAGAAGGAAGCTTTCGATGTCCCAGACGCTGATTTCCGTTGCCGATCTCGCCGCCCGGCTGGGCGAGCCCGACGTGCGCGTGTTCGACGTGCGCCATGACCTGATGGACCATGCCGCCGGCCGCCGCGCCTTCGACGCGGCCCACATTCCCGGCGCGATCTACCTGGACCACGAAAAGGAGCTGGCCGCGCCCCGGACGGGCAAGAACGGCCGTCATCCTCTGCCCGAGCGCGCCGCGCTGGCCGGCCTGATGGCGGCGCACGGCGTGACGCCGCGCACGCTGGTCGTCGCGTACGACGCGAGCGGTGGCATGTATGCCGCCCACCTGTGGTGGATGCTGCGCTGGATGGGTCACGACCGCGTCGTCGTGCTCGACGGTGGCTGGCAGGCCTGGCAGGAGGCCGGGCAGCCCGAGGCGACGGGCCCGCAGGCCGCGGTGGCGCCGCAGCAGGGCGTGACCCCCGCGCCGTCGCTGGCGCCGACGGTCGATGCCGACGCCGTGCTGGCCAATATCGACGCGCCCGCGTTCACGGTGATCGATGCCCGCGCCGCCAACCGCTACCGCGGCGAAGTCGAGCCGATGGACCCGGTCGCGGGTCACATTCCCGGCGCACTGAACCGCCCCAACGGCGAAAACCTCGCCGCCGATGGCCGCTTCAAGCCCGCCGATCAACTGCGCGATGAGTTCACCCGCCTGCTCGACGGCCGCGCGCCGGAGACGATCGTGCACCAGTGTGGCTCGGGCATCACCGCCTGCCACAACCTGCTGTCGATGGAAATCGCCGGCCTCGCCGGCTCGCGGCTGTATCCGGGCTCCTGGAGCGAATGGTGCAGCGATCCGGCGCGTCCGGTCGCCAAGGGTTGAGCGCCGCGCCGGGCGCGGTCCCCAAGCTTGAACCCTGCGCCCGGCGGCGCGTCAGCTCACCGCCACGAGGCGGGCGCGTTTGCTGATGCTCTCGGCCAGCTCCAGAAAGTGCACCAGCGATCCGGTGACCATGCCGGGCGACTTGGCCTGGTCGTCCCAGCGGCGCAGCTTGATCGCGTCGGGGGCGCCCGGTAGCGAGGCGAAGTCGAGCGCCTGACCGGCCTCGAAGGCGCCGCCCTGCAACCGCAGGCTGCGGCGCGAGTCGTCGGACAGCATCATCGCGTAGCCGGGCTCGACATAGCAGAGATACCGCTTGGCCTCGACGTGCAGGCGGATCGGCTCGAGCACCTGCGCGTCGAACAGACCGCGCAGGAAGGGCAGCACGAAATACTGATGCTTGTCGTCCACGCCACGCAGCGTGGGTGTGTCGGGATCGTCGGCGATCAGGTGGCCCAGATCGTGCAGCAGGCAGGCCGTGATCAAGGCCGCCGGAGCGCCGTTCTGCTCGGCCAGCGTCGCGGTCTGGAGGGCATGCTTCAGATGGCTGACCGGTTCGCCGTCGTAGGAGCGATGGCCGCGTTCCAGAAAAATGTGTTCGATGTCGTAGAGCGAGAGGGGCATGATGGACTCCGGGGGCCGGGCCGCTCAGGGCGCGGCGGGCGCTTCGGTGGGCGGCGCGTCGAGGGCGCTCGGGGGCTCGGCGGCCAGGGGCGCCAGCTCGAGAAATCGCGCGATCAGTTGCACCGGTTGGCGCTCGCGCAGGCAATAGAGGTATTCGTGCATCAGGATGCGGGCATCGGCCAGCGCCAGCGCGGCGAGCTGAGGATGGGCCGGCACTTCGCGCGCCGGGATCAGGCTCAGCCCGAGATTGCACAGCACGGCCTGTCGGATCGATTCGCGGCTGCCGATTTCCAGCACGCGGGCGGGTGAGACGGCCGCATCGGCCAGGGCCTGCTCGGTGAGCTGGCGTGTCATCGAGCCGGGTTCGCGCAGCAGGAGGGTGTAAGGCGCGAGGTCCGCCAGGCGCACCTCGCCGCGGGCGGCCAGCGCGTGTTCGCGATGCACCACCACGCGCAGCGGATCCGCCGCGATCATGCGGCGGTACAGATGCTTGTCGTCGAGCGCATACGACGAGGTCGCCACGTCGATGCGGTACTCGTGCAAGGCCTGCAGCATGCTCTGCGAGTTGCCGATGCTGAGATTGAGCTCCACGCCGGGGTAGCGCTGGTTGTACTGGCGCACCGTCTCCATGATGTAGAAGGGGCCCGTGGCGCCCACCCGCAACTGGCCCTCGCGCAGCTCGCTGGCGTCGCGCAGGCGGAACTCGATCTCGCTTTCCTGTTGCACCAGCCGTTCGACCAGCGGCATCAGGCGGTGGCCCGCGTCCGACAGCCGCAGGCCGCGGCCCTGGCGGTGGAACAGTTCGATCCCATAGCGCGATTCCAGCTGGCGCAGTTGCCCCGTGACGGTCGGCTGGCTCACCCCGAGCTGGGCGGCCGCGCGCGTCACGGTGCCGCAGCGAGCCACGGCATAGAAGGATTTGAGTTCGGCGACGAGCAAGGAGGACGGCACGCCGGCGGCGTGTCCAGAAGGAGCAGGATCGCCAGTACACCAAAATAATTTGATGTTTTTATTACTGCATTTGCGCGAACTGTCATGGACGCTCAATGCGCCCTCCCGATACTGACCGCCAGGCACGAGGCCTGAGACGAGAACGGGAGGGGAAATGATCCACGGCAACGACACTTTTCTGTCGGTGCGCAATCTGGTGAAGCGCTACGGCGCTCACACCGCGCTGGCAGATGTGTCCCTGGATATTCGGGCGGGCGAACTGGTCTGCCTGCTCGGCCCCTCGGGCTGCGGCAAGACCACGCTGCTGCGCGCCATTGCCGGGCTGGATCCGCAGGACAGCGGCGCCATCGTGCTGTCGGGCCGCGATATCTCCCGGGCGGCGCCGGCCGAGCGCGACTACGGCATTCTGTTCCAGTCGTACGCGCTCTTTCCCAACCTGACCGTCGCGCAGAACGTGGCCTATGGGCTGAGCGGGCGGCGCGGCGAGCGCCAGCGCGTGGCGGCCCGCGTCGCCGAAATGCTGGATCTGGTCGGGCTCGCGGGCTCCGCGCACAAATTTCCCGGGCAACTGTCGGGCGGGCAGCAGCAGCGCGTGGCGCTGGCGCGGGCGCTGGCCCCGTCGCCGTCGCTGTTGTTGCTCGACGAGCCCATGTCGGCGCTCGACGCCCGCGTGCGCACCCATCTGCGTGCCGAGCTGCGCGCGCTGCAGCGCCGGCTGGCGATCACGACCCTGATGGTGACGCACGACCAGGAAGAGGCCATGGAAATGGCCGACCGGATCGCCGTGATGAATGGCGGCCGGATCGAGCAGTACGGCACCCCGCGGTCGCTCTACCGCAGCCCGGCCACGGCCTTCATCGCCGATTTCGTCGGCGAGGCGAACTGGCTGTCCTACGAAGGGGCTGACGGCGATTCCGTACGCGTCGGGCGGCAGACGCTGCAGCTCGATGCGGCGGCGCCCGCCGCGCGGGGCCGGCTGTTCGTGCGTCCCGAGGCCATTCGCCTGAGTGCCGCGTCCGAGGCCGGCCAGGCCGGCGGCTCGGCGCCGGCGCCGAACACCTTCCTGGCTCAGGTCGAGGATGGCGTTTTTCTGGGTAGCCATTACCGCGTCGCGCTGCGCATCGATGGCATGCCGGGGCACACCCTGCGTGCGGTGGTGTCGCCGCAGGCGGGCGATGGCCTGCTCGACCAACATGCTGCCGGCCGTTGCTGGGTGGAGCTGCCGCGTCATGCGCTACGTCCCTACGCTTGAGGCCCCGATGCCTCTGAACGAGGTCGACGCGGGCCGGTCCGCCGCCGCCGTTCCCGCCTTATCGCAATCGATCGCGCGCCGGCCGCTGCCCGGGGGCCTGGGCCGGAGTGCATTGCTGGCCGGGCAGGGCGCGTACGCGCTCGCGCTGATCGTGTTTCTCGCGCTGCCGCTCGCGGCCGTGCTGATGAATGCCGCGGCCGGCGGCGCCGGCGGACGCGCGCTGCTCCGCGACATCGTGCTACAGGCCGACTTTCTTGCCATGGTGGGGCGCAGCCTGGCCGTGGGGCTGACGACGCTGGCGATCGTGGTGCCGTGCGCCTACTGCTTTGCCTATGGTCTGACCCGCACCCGGCTGCCCGGCAAAGGGCTCTGGCGCGTGCTGGCCCTGTTGCCGCTGCTCGCGCCATCGCTGTTGCCCGGCATCGCCCTGATTTATCTGTTCGGCAATCAGGGGTTGTTCAAGGACCTGCTGGGTGGCGCGACCATCTACGGCTTCTGGGGCATCGTCGCGGGAGAAGCCTTCTACACCTTCCCGCACGCGCTGATGATCCTCGTGACCGGACTGACGCTGGCGGATGGCCGCCTGTACGACGCGGCGCGCGCCATGGGCGCCGGGCCGTTGCGCACGTTCCTGACGGTGACGCTGCCCGGCACGCGCTACGCGGTGTTCTCGGCGTGCTGCCTGGTCTTCACGCTCACGGTCACGGACTTCGGCGTGCCGAAGGTGGTCGGGGGCGACTACAACGTGCTGGCGATCGAGGCCTACAAGGCGGTCGTGGGCCAGCAGAACTTCGCGCGCGGCGCGGCGATCGGGCTGATGCTGCTGATTCCCGCCGTGCTGACCTTCCTGCTCGATCGCCATCTGCGTACGCGTCAGGGGGCCGGCCTGAGCGGCCGGGCGCAGCGATACGCGCCGGGACCGCATGCGGTGCGGGACGCAAGCTTTCTGCTTGCCAGTGCCGTGATCGCGGGGGCGCTGCTTCTGCTGGTGGGGGTGGCGGTATGGGCCTCGTTCATCAAGATGTGGCCGTACAACCTCTCGCTGTCGCTGCGCTCTTACGACTTCGACAATATGGATGGCGGCGGCTGGCTCGCCTGGCGCAACAGCCTGCAGCTCGCGGCCTCGACCGCGCTGATCGGCACGGCCGTGGTGTTCTGCGGCGCGTGGATGATGGAAAAGCTGCCCGCACGCGGCGCGGCGCGGGGTCTGCGCGGCGTGGTCAGCCTGCTCGCGCTCACGCCGATGGCGGTGCCGGGCCTGGTGCTCGGCCTGGGCTATATCTTTTTCTTCAACAGCCCGTCCAATCCGCTCAACGGTTGGTACGGCGGCATGGCGCTGCTGGTGGCCTGCACCGTCGTGCATTTCTATACCAGCGCGCACCTCACGGCGGTGACGGCGCTGGGGGCGCTCGACCCGGAGTTCGAGTCGGCGTCGGCCGCCCTCAAGGTGCCCGCCTTCGTGACGTTCTGGCGCGTGACGCTGCCCCTGTGTCTGCCCGCGGTGCTGGCCACCGCCCGCTATCTGTTCGTGTCCGCCATGACGACCGTCTCGGCCGTGGTGTTTCTGTACAGCCCCTCGACCGTGCTGTCGGCCGTGGCGGTGCTCAACATGGACGACGCCGGCTCGATCGGCCCGGCGGCCGCGATGTGCACGGTGATCATGGCCACGTCCGCCACCGTCGCGTTGCTCCTGCACGCCGCCAGCCACGCGCTGGTGCGCCGGACGCAGGCCTGGCGCCTCGCGCCGCGCGACTGAGCCCCCGTGTCTCTTTTCTTTCAACTGGACCCGCATTCATGACTGCATATCTTCCCCGGCTCGAGGCCGTGATCTTCGATTGGGCCGGCACGCTCGTGGACTTCGGCTCGTTCGCGCCCACCCGTGTGTTCGTCGAGGCCTTCGCGCAGTTCGGTGTCGCGATCACGCTCGAGCAGGCCCGAGGTCCGATGGGCATGGGCAAGTGGGACCACATCCGCGCCCTCTGCGATGAGCCTGTCATCGGGCGCCAATACGAGGCGCGCTTCGGCAGCCTGCCCGATGATGCCGCGGTGACGTCGATCTACGAGCGCTTCCTGCCGATGCAGCTCGAGAAGGTGGCGCAGTACTCCGACGTGATTCCGGGCGCGCTCGAGACGCTGCGCGCCGTGCGCGAGCGCGGCTTGAAGGTCGGGTCGTGCTCAGGCTATCCGGCGAGCGTGATGCAGCGCGTGCTGGCCCGTGCCGCGCAGGGCGGCATCGCGCCCGACTGCGTGGTGGCCAGCGACGAAGTGCCGCGTGCGCGACCCGCGCCGGCCATGGCCCTGCACAACGTGATCGCGCTCGGCCTCGCCGATGTGGCGGGTTGCGTCAAGGTCGACGACACGGGCGTGGGCATCGAGGAGGGCAGGCGTGCCGGCATGTGGTCGGTGGGCCTGCTGCTCTCGGGCAACGCCGCCGGCCTGACCCTGCAGGACTATCTCGCGCTCGACGCAGCGGGCCGCGAGGCCGCGCGCGAGCGTGCGCGCGCCGTGCTGGCGCCGGCCGCGCCGCATTACCTGATCGACACCGTCGCCGAGCTCCCCGACGTGCTCACCGATATCGCGGCCCGCCTCGCGCGAGGCGAACGCCCCTGATCCCGACGCTTGCAGCCGCACGGCTTCCCCTTTTTGCTTTCTCACCTGGAGCGACTCCATGTACCGGTTTTCCCGCTATTGCCTGCTGACCCTGGCGTTGAGCGCCGCCGCCACCGGCGCCGCCGTGGCCCAGACCACGCTCACCGTCTACACCGCCCTCGAGGCCGACCAGATCAAGGCCTATCAGGCGGCGTTCGAACGCGAGCATCCCGACATCAAGATTCAGTGGGTGCGCGATTCGACCGGCATCATCACGGCCAAGCTGCTGGCCGAAAAGAACAATCCCAAGGCCGACGTCATCTGGGGCCTGGCCGGCACCTCGCTGGGCCTGATGGACAAGGAAGGCATGCTGGAACCCTATGCCCCCAAGGGCCTGGATCAGATCGCGCCGCACATGCGCGACGCCAAGACCGTGCCGGCCTGGGTCGGCATGGATGCCTTCGCCGCGGCCCTCTGCTTCAACACCATCGAAGCCAAAAAGCAGAACCTGCCCGCGCCGACCTCGTGGCAGGACCTGACCAAGCCGGTCTATGCCGGCAAGATCGTGATGCCGAACCCCGCCTCGTCGGGCACCGGGTTCCTGGATGTGAGCGCCTGGCTGCAGATGTTCGGCGAAGAGAAGGGCTGGGCCTACATGGGCGCGCTGCACAAGAACATCGGTTCTTACACGCACTCGGGATCCAAGCCCTGCAACCTGGCGGCCTCGGGCGAGTTTCCGATCGGGGTGTCGTTCGATTACCGCGCCGCCAAGCTCAAGGCCGACGGCGCGCCGATCGAGCCCATCTTCCCGTCGGAAGGCCTGGGCTGGGAAGTGGAAGCCACCGCGATCGTGCGCGGCACCAAGCACGCCGACGCGGCGCGCAAGGTCGCCGATTTTTCGGCCAGCCGGGCGGCCAACGAGCTCTACAAGGCGAATTTCGCCGTGCTCGCCATTCCGTCCGTGGCCACCTCGAATCCGCATCTCCCCGCGGATCTGGCCGCGCGCATGATCAAGAACGACTTCGTCTGGGCCGCGACCGAGCGTGATCGCATCCTCGCCGAGTGGTCGCGTCGTTACGACGGCAAGTCCGAGCCGCGCAAGAAGTGATTTTTCCCGGGCGCACGCGTGCGTGCGCCCCTTTCAACGCAGGACGAGAATTGAGATGAAGACATTCGACGCGATCGTCGTGGGCGGCGGCATGCTGGGCATGGCCCACGCGTGGGCCTGCGCCCGCCGTGGCCTGCGGGTGGCGGTGGTCGAGCGCGCCCGCCAGGCGCATGGCGCCACGATTCGCAACTTCGGTCAGGTGCTCGTGACCGGCCAGGCGCCGGGCGACATGGCGCGGCTCGCGCGGCAGACGCGCGAGCTGTGGCTGGGTCTGGCGCAAGGCGCCGGCTTTCATGTGCGGGCCAACGGCAGCCTGGTCCTGGCGCGCAACGCGCATGAGCAGGACGTGCTGGAGGAGTTTGCCGCCACGCGCCTGCAGGCCGAGGGCTATGCCGCGCAACTCCTGAGCGGTCGTGAGCTGGGCGCGCTGTACGACGGCCGCCTGGACCACCACTGCGCGGCGCTGCGGGGCACCGACGACCTGCAGATCTATTCGCGCGAGGCCTTGCCAGCCATCACCCGGCACCTCGAGCAGGACCTGGGCGTGACCATGATCACGGGCACGCTGGCGCGCCGCGCCGAAGGGGGCGAGGTGCACACGACGGCGGGGGAGCTGCGCGCGCCGCACGTGTTCGTGTGCCCGGGCCACGATTACCTCACGCTGTGGCCCGAGTTGTTCGCGCCGCTGGATCTGGAAGTGTCGCGGCTGCAGATGCTGCGGGTGGCGTTCGCGGGGCAGGGCTTCGCGCTCGATCGCCCCTTGCTGACCGGGCTGTCCTGCGTGCATTACGGCGCCTTCTCGGACCTGCCGAGCGCCGTCCGGCTGCGGCAGGTGTTCGAGGAACGCAGCCCGTTCCTGATGCGCGAGGGGATCCATCTGCTGGTGAGCCCCACGCCGTACGGCGAACTGATCGTGGGCGACTCGCATCGCTATGGCGCCGATGCGCCGCCGTTCAATGACGAGGCGGTCGACGACGCCATGCTGGCGCTCGCCTCGCAGGCACTGGGCGCGCCGCTGCGCGTGCTCGAACGCTGGCAGGGCGTGTACGGTGCGCACGGCCCCGCGCCGTATTCGGTGATGCGGGCCGATGCGCAGACCACGGTGGCGGTCATGCACTCGGGCGTGGGCATGACGGTGGGGCTGGCCTTGGGCGAGAATGCCGTGGCGCAGGTACTGGGTTGAGCGCCGCCAGCGATACCCGAGAAAAACCCCGGCCAACGCACACGCTGGCCGGGGTTGTTCTGGCAGGAAGGAGGGCGTGTCAGGCGCCCGGCTCTTCCATGATGGTGCGATACCACTCGTGGAAGTGCTGCATGCCGTCTTCCATCGGCGACTGATAAGGCCCGGCTTCGTTCACGCCGCGCGTCATCAGGGCCTTGCGGCCGGCATCCATGCGCTCGGCGATCTCGTCGTCTTCGACCGCGGTTTCCATGTAGGCCGCGCGCTGTGCCTCGACGAACTCGCGCTCGAAAGCGACGATTTCTTCGGGGTAATAGAACTCGACCACGTTCACGGTTTCCTGCGGGCTCTTGGGGTAGAGCGTCGAGAGCACCACCACGTGCGGATACAGCTCGATCATGTGGGTCGGGAAATACGTGGCCCACACCGCGCCGAAGTCCGGCGCCTGACCCGCCCGGAAATCGAGCAGGCGATCATGCCACTGGCGATACACATCCGAACCCGGCTGCGCCAGGGCCTGATGCACGCCCACCTTTTGCAGGCTGTACCAGTCGTTGAATTCCCAGCTCAGGTCGTCGCAGGTCACGAAACGGCCCAGGCCCGGATGGAACGGCCCGACGTGGTAATCCTCCAGATAGACCTCGATGAAGGTCTTCCAGTTGTAATTGCACTGGTGTACTTCGACGTGGTCCAGCACGTAGTCGCCGAAATCGAACTCGGGCCGTCCGAAGAGCGGCGCCATGTCGGTGGCGGGGTCGCGCGGACCCTCGAAGAGCAGGCCATGGCAATCGCGCAGCGTGTAGCGCTGCAGATTCATGCAGGGGGTGGACTCGAACTGGGGCGCGCCCAGCAGTTCGCCTTGATTGTTGTACGTCCAGCGGTGCAGGGGGCAGACGATATTGCCCCCGGTGCCTTTCAGCGAACCGCTGTTGTTCACATTGCCACTGACGTTACCTGCCTCGCCTCCCAGCATCAGAGCCTGGCGATGACGACACACATTCGAGATGAGTTCGACGCCTTTCTGGTTGCGAACCAGTATGCGTCCCCCGTTCTCCTGGACCAAAGTCCGCCAATCGCCAATCTCGGGCACGAGTTTTTCGTGGCCGACATAAATGGACGACTGCTTGAAAATGAGTTCTTGCTCGCGGGCAAAGCGGGCTTCGTCAAAATAGGCGCTGACCGGAAGCTGGGTGCGAGCTGGCACCACATGTGCCATCCGACCAATGTCGGTCATGATTCCCTCCGCTCGGATGAAAAAGCCAGGACGGTCAGGGCGCGAGTTTTATCTCTGATATGCCCGTCAGCCGTTCTGGCGCGAAGAAAAATCGGACTGGCCGATCCCAAACCTTGCATTGTACCCGAATACAGGGTTCAGGGGGCCAGGGCGGACGGGCGTAATCCCCGTGAATACTTGCTTTCCGGCGAGCGGGCCGATTATGTACGGTTAGCTTCAGTGCCGGCTGGCGGACCATGGCGCAGCTGCTGTCCGCGCCATTTTCCTGCCCATCAAAACTAGACCAGCTTGCGCGTGAGTTTGTTCCCCCGCAGCAGCCACGCGGTCGCGAGCGACAAGGTGAACACGGCCAGGGCGAGCGCCGGCACGTGCCATGCCTGCGCCTGCGAGGGCGCGCCCACCCGGTGCGCCACGTCCAGAAAGACGGGATGCACGAGGTACACCCCGAACGTCAGCGGCGCCAGGTTGCGCAGCGCCGGCAGGCGGGGATTCGACACGATGCACTGGAAGGCCGCGAGCGACATGAAGGGCACCGTGATGCTGAAGTAATCGTAGAAATACAGATTGAGCGTCTGCGTATCGGAGAAGTGCGCGACGCCCCAGGCCGTCGCCGCGACGCTCAGCGCCAGTACCAGCGCCGGACGCGGGATCCGCAGTTCGCCGTCGAAAATCATGCGGCCCGCCACGAAGTAGCCCAGATACGGCAGGAACCACGTGAGGAAGAAGCCGTGCGGCGCGTTCAGCGCCTGGCGGTAGAGCGCGTCCAGAATGGCCACACTCAGAATGCCGACCACCCACAGGCGGCGCGCCGCCACGCTCGAACGCAGGTACAGGGCGCGCACCAGCGGGGCGAAGAGATACAGCCCCACGATCATGTACAGGTACCAGAGGTGGTAGTAGGGCTCGCCGGCCGCGACCTTGCGCGGCCAGAACGAAAAGTCCACCAGGCCGCCATCCCACCAGTCCAGGGCGCTGCGCCAGGTCAGGAAAAACACGGTCCAGAACAGCAGGGGGGCGCAGATCCGCGCGACACGCCGGCTATAGAAGCTGCGCGCGTCCTGGGGCCGCGAGCCGTCCAGCAATAGCGCGCCGCTCACCATCACGAATACCGGCACGCACCAGCGGGCGGCGGAGTCGTAGAGATTGGCCGCCAGCCAGGCATTGCTGCCGTAATTCGCCGGTTCCGACACGATGGAAGCGGCGCTGTGCAACAGCACGACCGCGAGCGCGGCGAGCCAGCGGGCGGCGTCGAGCCGGGCGTATCGGTCCGCATCCGGCAGCGCGTCGGGACGCGGGGCGGTGCGGGTGAGGGGCGAGGGCGGGTGAACCATGCAGCTCCTGGATGTTGCGTGTCGGCGACACCGAGTCCCGACCATATCAGCGCAACAGGGCCATCCTGTATCGAGCCGTTAGCGGCTGTGTTTGCCCTTGGTCACTGCAAGCCCCGTGCCTGCTGCCAGGGCCCGCGCCGCTCGTTTCCATGTGGTTGCAAAGCGCCGCAATCGTTAACGCATGCGCCCGGCGCGTGCGTGGCGCATAAAAAAAGCCGCCCTGGGCCGGGCGGCGCGGGGCGGCAAAAGAACGGGAAACCGGCGGGTTCCCGCGGAATAGCCTTACTGCAGGACGATGTTGGCCTGCTTGATGAGCTGCGACACGACGGGCTGCTCGGTCTTCATCTTTTGCGTCAGTTCTTCGGCGGTGCCGGTGCGCGGGTCGATGCCCATGTCGAGCATGCGCTTGCGCACGGTTTCGTCCTTGAGCGTGTTCGCCAGGGCGGTCTGCAGGCGCGCCAGCACTTCAGGCGGGGTGCCCTTGGGCGCGACGAAGCTGAACCACGCGCTCATGTCGAACTTGGGGTAACCCTGTTCGGCCAGCGTCGGCAGCTTGGATTGCGAGGCGAGGCGGTTGGGGCTCGTGATGCCGAACACCTTGACCTTGCCGGCGTCGACCTGCGGCATGCCGGTGGCGACCATGTCGAAGAACAGATCCACGTCGCCGCTGATCACCGCCGGCAGGGCCTGGGTAGCGCCCTTGAAGGGCACGTGCAGGATGTCGATGCCGGCCTGTTCCTTGAACAGCTCGCCGGCCAGGTGCGAGGACGTGCCGGGACCGAAGGTGGCGAAGGTCAGCTTGCCGGGGTTCGCCTTGGCGTAAGTGACGACGTCGCTCACGCTGTTGAACGGCTGCTTGGGCGAGGACAGCATCACCAGCGGGCCGATGCCGACCATGCCGATCGGGGCGAAGCTGTCCGGGTCGTACGGCAGCTCTTTATAGAGGAAGCGGTTGGTGACCAGCGTGGAGTTGGTCGCCATCAGGATCGTGTAGCCGTCGGCGTTTTCGCGCGACACATAGGCGGCGCCGATGGAGGTGCCGGCACCCGCCTTGTTTTCGACAATGATCGACTGGCTCAGGTCCTTGGCCATGCGTTCGGCCAGGATGCGCGTGAGCACGTCGGTGGCGCCACCCGCCGGGAACGGCGAGACGACCTTGATGGGGCGGCTCGGATAGGTGTCGGCCTGAGCGGCGCCGACGGCGGCGGCCGAGAGCAGCAGAGCGCTGCAGATCTTGAGCGTGGTGCGGAGCATACTTTTTCCCTTGTGCTGATTGTGCAAAACCCACCGCGAACCGGGGGAGGCAATGCTGTAACTGCGCACGGATAAGGCAAAAGACTGGCGCACTACGGCAAGGCTTTCCAAAACACGGCAGAACGGTTTAAATTCCGGAATACGAAATTTAATTTTGTTAGTTGAAACTAACTATAAAAATCCGAGACGCGAAATGCAACCTTTTTCCGATTCCCCCGGCGGGCCCGCCCGCCGCAAGCGCGCTTCGCTCGAGTCGGGGCGGTCTTCGCCGGAGTTCATCACCGCGCTGGCGCGCGGGCTGGATATTCTGCGCGTCTTCAGTCATGCGGGCGGACCGTTGGGCAATCTGGAGCTCGCGCGCGCCACGGGGCTGCCCAAGCCCACGATCAGCCGCATCACCTACACGCTGATCCAGCTGGGCTACCTGCGCTATCACACGGATACGGGCAAGTATTCGCCCGGCCATGCGGCGCTGGCCCTGGGCTTCGGTCTGCTCGCCGGTCTCGAGGTGCGCGAACTCGCCAAGGCCGACATGACGGCGCTCGCCGCCCAGACCGGCGCGGCCATCGCGCTCGGCACCTTCGACGGCGACGCGATGGTCTACGTCGAGGCGATCCACGGCTCGTCGGCGTTGTATCTGCGCCTGCCGGTGGGGTACCGCGCGAGCCTGGACACCGCGATGGGGCGTGCGCATCTGGCCGGTCTGACGCCGGCGCAGCGCGCGGAGCTGCTCGCGCAGATGGGCGCGCGGGCGCCGGGCAACGAGCTGATCGAGAACGCGCTGGCCGATATGGAGGCCACCGGCTGCTGCTTCGCGATCGGGCAATGGCTCTCCGGCATCAATGCGGCGGCCGTGCCGTTCACCGCGCTGACGGGGGAGGGGCGTTTCGTGCTGAGCTGCGGCGGCCCCGCGTCCCTGCTGTCGGAGCAGACCCTGCGCGAAGAGGTCGCGCCGGCCCTCAGGCAGATCGCCGTGCGGCTCTCGGGGAGCGCTGCCCAGGGGT
The DNA here is from genome assembly GCF_002261475.1 of Bordetella genomosp. 5. GTDB lineage: Bacteria > Pseudomonadota > Gammaproteobacteria > Burkholderiales > Burkholderiaceae_B > Bordetella. Next base: position 346,595 of record NZ_NEVN01000008.1, on the reverse strand, counting down.
GAGCGCGCGATTCCCGTACAATTCGGGGATCCAATCGAACAACCCCCTTTTCAGTGCCCGGAGACCCGCTTGGCCTCTACTAAGCAAGCCGATCCGCAGATCGATCCGTCTTCCCTGCCGCAGGATTTCGAAACCGCGCTCGCCGAGCTCGAATCGCTCGTGCAGACCATGGAAAACGGCTCCCTGCCGTTGGAGCAATCGCTGACCGCCTACCGGCGCGGCGTGGCGCTCACGCGCATCTGCCAGGATCGCTTGGCTCAGGCCGAACAGCAGGTCAAGGTCCTCGAGGGCGATTTGCTGCGCCCGCTGGATCCCGCGGCGCTCGACGACGACTGATTGCATCGATGACGCAGAACCATCTCGCTTTTCCTGACTGGCTGTCGGTGCGCGCGCAGCATGTCGAGCACGTGCTCGACGATTTCCTGCCCGCCGCCGACGTCCTGCCCGCGCGGCTGCACGAAGCCATGCGCTATGCGGTGCTCGGGGGCGGCAAGCGTGTGCGCGCCGCCCTGGTGTATGCCGCGGGTCAGGCGGTTCCGGTCTCCGGCAGCGCCGTGGCCGTGAACGCCTCGCTCGATCACGCGGCTGCCGCCGTCGAGCTGATCCACGCCTATTCGCTGGTCCACGACGACCTGCCGTGCATGGACGACGACACGCTGCGCCGTGGCCGTCCGACCACCCACGTGCAATTCGACGAAGCCACGGCGATGCTGGCCGGTGACGCGCTCCAGCCGCTGGCCTTCGAACTGCTGGCCCGCATGCCGATCGCGCCCGCGCTGGTCGCACAGGCCGTGCAGGTGCTGGGCCGCGCCGCGGGCAGCCTGGGCATGGCCGGTGGGCAGGCCATCGATCTGCTGAGCGTGGGCACGGTACTTGCCAGGGATGAGCTCCAGACCATGCACAGCATGAAAACCGGCGCGATGCTGGCCGCCAGCGTGGCATTGGGCGGCATCGTGGCGGGCGCGAGCTCGCAGGCACGGCAGGCGCTCGATGGCTATGCGCAGGCCGTGGGACTGGCGTTCCAGGTGGTCGACGACATCCTCGATGTCACGGCCGACAGCGCCGCCCTGGGCAAGACGCCGGGCAAGGATGCCGACGACAACAAGCCGACTTACGTGTCGCTGCTCGGGCTGGAGGGTGCGCGCGCCTTCGCCGGCGAGTTGCGGCAGACGGCCCTTCAGGCTCTCGGGCCGTTGGGTGATTCGAGTGCGCGCCTGGCCCAGCTGGCCGATTTCATCGTGCTGCGCGACCGCTGAAACCTTATCTGGCCGTGCGCCCTGCGCGCGGCCTCTCGAGACAACCATCAAGCATGACGACTGAATTCCTCGACCGCCTCCAACTTCCGGCCGAACTCCGCGAACTCGATCGCCGTGACCTGCGCAAGGTCGCGCAGGAGCTGCGGGAGTTCGTGCTGGCGTCCGTGTCCAAGACGGGCGGGCACCTGTCCTCCAATCTCGGCACGGTCGAGTTGTCTCTGGCGCTGCATTACGTGTTCGATACGCCGCACGATCGCATCGTCTGGGACGTCGGCCATCAGTCGTATCCGCACAAGATTCTCACCGGCCGCCGCGCCGGGATGGCCAAGCTGCGACAGCAGGGCGGCATTTCGGGATTCCCCAAGCGCAGCGAGTCCGAGTACGACGCGTTCGGCACCGCGCACTCCTCGACCTCGATTTCGGCCGCGCTCGGCATGGCCGTGGCCTCGCGCAACGCGGGCATCGAGCGTCAGCACATCGCGGTGATCGGCGACGGCGCCATGTCGGCGGGTATGGCTTTCGAGGCCATGAACAACGCCGGCGTCACCTCCGACGTCAATCTGCTGGTGATCCTGAACGACAACGACATGTCGATCTCGCCGCCGGTCGGGGCGCTCAACCGCTACCTGGCGCGCCTCATGTCGGGCCGTTTCTACGCAACCGCCAAGAACGTCGGCCGTGCCGTGCTCCAGCACGTGCCGCCGGTGCTCGAGCTGGCGCGCCGCTTCGAGGAGCACGCCAAGGGCATGGTCACGCCCGCCACGCTGTTCGAAGAGTTCGGCTTCAATTATGTCGGCCCCATCGATGGTCACGACCTCGATGCGCTCGTGCCGACGCTGCAGAATCTCAAGGCGCTGCGCGGCCTGCAGTTCCTGCACGTGGTCACCAAGAAAGGCCAGGGCTACAAGCTCGCCGAAGCCGATCCGGTGCTCTATCACGGCCCGGGCAAGTTCGATCCAGCCGTCGGCATCACGCCGGCCAAGACGCCCTCGCGCCGCACCTTCACCCAGGTCTTTGGCCAGTGGCTGTGCGATCAGGCCGAAGCGGATGAACGCCTGGTCGGCATTACGCCGGCCATGCGCGAGGGCAGCGGCATGGTCGAGTTCGAGAAGCGCTTTCCGCTGCGCTATTTCGACGTGGGCATCGCCGAGCAGCACGCCGTCACGTTCGCGGGCGGCCTGGCCTGCGAAAGCCAGAAGCCGGTCGTGGCGATCTACTCCACCTTCCTGCAGCGGGGCTACGACCAGCTGATCCACGACGTGGCCCTGCAGAACCTCGACGTGACGTTCGCGCTGGATCGCGCGGGCCTGGTGGGCGCCGACGGCGCCACCCACGCCGGCAACTACGACATCGCCTTCCTGCGCTGCGTACCGAACATGGTGGTGGCAACGCCGTCCGACGAGCGCGAGACCCGTCTCCTGCTCTCGACCTGTTACCAGTACCCCGGACCGGCTTCGGTGCGCTATCCCCGCGGCGCGGGCTGCGGCGCCGATCCCGGCACCGACCTCGAAACGGTGCCGCTGGGCAAGGGCGTGGTGCGCCGCCAGGGCGAGCGCATCGCGATTCTGGCGTTCGGCACGCTGCTGCAACCCGCGCTGGTTGCGGGCGAGGCGCTGGGCGCCACCGTCGTCGACATGCGCTTCGTCAAGCCGATCGACCGTGAGCTGCTGGCCGAGCTGGCCGCCAGCCATGCGGCTTTCGTCACCGTCGAAGAGGCCGCCATCATGGGCGGCGCCGGCAGCGCCGTGACCGAGGCACTCAACGAGGCCGGCATTACGATGCCGGTGGTTCAGCTCGGACTGCCCGACCAGTTCATCGATCACGGTGAGCAGGGCGCGCTGCTGGCCGGGCTGGGTCTGGATGCCGCCGGCATCGAGGCCTCGATCCGGCGCCGTTTTTCGGATCTGTGAAAACCCGGGCCGGCCCGCGGGCCGGCCGTTTGCCGCATGGACGCAACAGTGTGTCCCGGGCGGCGGCCTACGAATAAAAGGGTTTTCCCCATTCCCGCACCCGGATTGGGTAATAATGGTTCCCCGGTTAGATAACAGGGGGCTGGCTGTATCCCATCCGCCCTGACAGGTAACGACATGAATTCCCCGATCGATTCCGCCATCGTGATGCCCGACATCCAGAGCACGGCGGACACCCGACACATCCCGATCCAGCGCGTCGGCATCCGTGGCGTGCGCCACCCGATGCTGGTCGTCGGCAGCGACGGCGTGGCCCAGCCCACCGTCGCCAACTGGACGCTCACCGTGGCGCTGCCCTCCGAAGAGAAGGGCACCCACATGTCGCGGTTCATCGCGCTGCTCGAGAAGTACCGCACCACGCCCATGACCCCGGCGCTGTTCGCCGACATGTCGCGCGACATGCTGGGCTTGCTCCATGCCGAGCGCGGCGACATCACGGCGTCGTTCCCGTACTTCATCAACAAGTCCGCCCCGGTGTCGGGCGTGCAAAGCCTGCTCGACTACGAGGTCAAGTGGATCGCACGCGCCCAGGGCGACCAGGTCGAGTTCGAGCTGGTGGTGCTGGTGCCGGTCACCAGCCTGTGCCCGTGCTCCAAGGCGATCTCCGAATACGGCGCGCACAACCAGCGCTCGCACGTCACCGTCTCGGCCATTCTGTCGAGCGACATCGCGATGGACGCGGTGATCCGCATGGTCGAAGACGAAGGCTCGTGTGAGCTCTGGGGCCTGCTGAAGCGGCCCGACGAAAAGTACGTCACCGAACGCGCCTACGACAATCCGAAGTTCGTCGAAGACCTGGTGCGCGACGTGGCGGCACGCCTGAAGGCCCATCCGGCCATCGCGCGCTTCACGGTCGAAGCCGAAAACTTCGAATCGATCCACAACCACTCGGCCTATGCCGTGGTCGAGGGTTGAGCTTGTTCTGATGCAGGGCGGGCGCGGTGCCGGGCAGGGCCTGGTAACCGTGCCGGCAGCAGCGGCCGCGGGAGATCCCGCGGCCGTCGTGTTTCCGGAGCGCGGCCGTCGCAGCGCCGGCGGCCCTGAAAAAGCCGGTCCCCCATCCCCATACGCTGACTGACGCTACGGAATTTCACTATGCCGCTGGATCCGGCCGCCCGGGAATGGCCTCTGATCGCGCGTTGGCAGCAACGCGAGGGTGCGTTGGCCGATGCCTTCACGGGCGAGAGCCGATGGCGCACCGCCGTCTACGAGTTCGTGCGATTCGGCGTCAAGCAGGCGTGGGCCTGTCTGTTCGGCGGCCTGATGTGCGCGCTGCTGTTGGCGACCTTCTGGTGGTACCCGCAGGGGGCGGCGCTTGCCCGCTACGACTTCCTGACCCTCGCCGCGATCGCCATTCAGGGCGTGCTGCTCATGACGCGCATGGAAACCTGGGACGAGGCGCGCGTGATCCTGATGTTCCATGTGGTCGGCACCGCCATGGAGATCTTCAAGACGGCGGCCGGTTCCTGGCTCTATCCCGAGGCCAGTCTGCTGCGCCTGGGCGGGGTGCCGCTCTTCACCGGGTTCATGTACGCCGCGGTGGGCAGCTATCTCGCGCGGGTGTGGCGCCTGTTCGATTTCCGCTTCACCCGCCATCCGTCGTTGCGCGCCACGGCATTGCTGTCGCTGGCGATCTACGTGAATTTCTTCTCGCATCACTATGTGCCGGATGCGCGCTGGATCCTGTTCGCCTGGACGGCCTGGCTGTTTCGCGGCACCTGGGTGCACTTCCGGATCTGGCGAGCGCATCGCCGCATGCCGCTGTTGCTCGGCTTTGTGCTGGTGGCGCTCTTCATCTGGTTCGCCGAAAACATCGGCACCTTTGCGCATGCCTGGCGCTATCCCAATCAGGCGGCCGGCTGGCAGCTCGTGTCGCTGGCCAAGCTGGGGTCGTGGTTCCTGCTGATGATCATCAGCTACGTGATGGTGAGCGCGGTGAATCGCCCGCTGCCCTATGGCGGGGCAGGGGCGCGCGAGCCGCAGGGCATGCCGGCGGCGGCCACCGTTTCCTGACCGGGCGGCCTTCGCGCCACGTCAGGTGACGATTTCGGGGACGATTTCCCGGCGGGCTGTGCCTTTTGCTTGCACATCGGCATCCGATGCGCGATAATCGAGGGCTTTCTTGCTCGCTCCATCTTCGATGGCGGGCTGCCCCTTGCGCAGGTTTACATGTTTCCGGCGCAAGACATCCTCAAGGAGTAATACATGCGTCACTACGAAGTAGTGTTTATCGTCCATCCCGACCAAAGCGAGCAAGTGCCCGCCATGGTCGAGCGTTATCAGGCACTCGTGACCGGCCAAAGCGGCACGGTTCACCGCCTGGAAGACTGGGGCCGCCGTCAACTGGCCTACCCGATCCAGAAGCTCGTGAAGGCGCACTACGTCTGCATGAACATCGAGTGCGGCCAAGCCACCCTCGACGAACTCGAGCACTCGTTCCGCTACAACGACGCTGTCCTGCGCCACCTGGTCATCAAGACCAAGAAGGCCGTTACCGCTCCCTCGATCATGATGAAGTCGGTCGAGCGTGAAGAAGCCCGCAAGGCGTCGGCTGAAGCCGCTGCCGTCCAGGCCGAGTAACTGACAATTCAGTGATCACGTCTTGGGCTGATGAAGCTCAGGACAGGCAGGTCCGAGACTGCGATCCGGCAAACGAGCTGATTGGCTTGAATGTCCGGGTGCAAAGTCTGGCGTCAGAGCCCTCCGGAAGCAACAGGCATGAACAAGCTGGTATTGAACGCGCGAGTCCTCGAATGCGACCCGCTGCGCCACACCCCGGCAGGACTGCCCGCTCTGGAGATGCTGCTGGGGCATGAATCGGAAGTGATCGAAGCGGGGCATCCGCGCCGCGTCGAACTGACGATCACCGCAGTGGCTTTGGGTGATATCGCCACGTTGATGGCCAACATCCCGTTAGGGACCGAACTGCAGGTAGAGGGCTTTCTGGCCCCGGCCCGCAAGGATTCGGTAAAGGTCAAGCTGCACTTGCAGCTGGCCCGCAGGTTGAGCGGCAGCGTGGGCAGGGATCCCCTCACGGCTTGAGCGCCAGGCAGGACCAGACAGATTACGGCGATACGGCTTCGGCCGGTCCCGACCCCAAACAAAGAGGCACATATCATGGCTTTCTTCGGAAAACGCAAAGAAAAACGCAAGTTCACGCAGCAGAACCCGCTGTTCAAGCGCCGCAAGTTCTGCCGTTTCACGGCCGCTGGTGTTGAAGAGATCGACTACAAGGATCTCGACACGCTGCGCGACTTCGTGCAAGAAAACGGCAAGATCATTCCGGCTCGTCTGACCGGTACCCGGGCTATCTATCAGCGCCAGCTGGACACCGCTATCAAGCGTGCCCGCTTCCTGGCTCTGCTGCCCTACACCGACAACCACAATTGATCCAGGGGGCCTGACATGCAAGTTATCCTGCTCGAAAAAGTCGTCAACCTGGGCAACCTTGGCGAAGTCGTGCGTGTGCGCGACGGCTATGCCCGTAACTTCCTGATTCCCCAGAAAAAGGCCCGTCGTGCGACCGACGCCGCCCTGAAGGAATTCGAAGCCCGCCGCGCTGAACTGGAAAAGATCCAGGCCGAGAAGCTGGGCGTTGCCCAAGCCCTGGGCGAGCGCCTGAACGGCTACCAGCTCAAGATCTCGCAGAAGGCCGGTGTCGACGGCCGTCTGTTCGGCTCGGTCACCAATGCCGACATCGCCGAAGGTCTGCGCAAGGCTGGTTTCGAAGGCGTCGAGAAGTCGCAGGTTCGCCTGCCCAACGGCCAGCTCAAGGCCGTCGGCGAGTACCCGGTTCAAGTTGCCCTGCACGCTGACGTGCTGGTCGACGTGACCGTCCTGGTCGAAGGCGAAATGGCCTAAAGCCATTGCCCGCACAGGCATGAAAAAAGCCGGCCTCGTGCCGGCTTTTTTTCTGTCCCGCGCGGCGCGCGCAGGGCGCCCGCAACCGCGCCGGCGCCGCGCGACGTGCTTTCATCCGCATGGCGGATAATGCGGGATTCCGCATACGGCAGCACCTGCCCCCGGTGCGCCCTTGACGTTTCAGAGGATTGGTTTGACACAGTCGCCACTACACCAGAATGCGCCGCCCGGCCTGCGTGCCTGGCTGGAAAGCGCCGAAGCGGCGCGGGTGAAGTCGGTCAAGGAAGTGACCATCGACGGCGTGCGTTGCGTCGTCAAACGGCGCCGGCCCAGCGTGATGCGCGGCCTGAGCTACGTGCTGCGATATCTGCGCGCCTTTTTGCTCGGGCTGGGCTGCAAGATCCTGCTGGGCGAGTTTCCGCGCCCCGGCGTGCTGCTGCGCAACGGCCTGGAATACGAAGCCCAGCGCCTGCGCCGCCTGCTGCAGACCGGTTGCCGCGTCCCCGAGGTGTGGTGGCAGGAGCCCGGCACCGTCGTGCTCGAATACGTGGGTGAATCGCTGCCGCCGCTGCTGCGCCAGGCCGACACGGCCGAGCGCCTGCGCCTGACCCGCATGCTGGCCGCGGATCTGGCGGCTTTCCATGTGCGCGGACTCTGGCACGGCGGCGCCCAGGTGCGCAACGTCACGATGCGCGACGGCCTGCTCTGGCGCATCGATTTCGAAGAGAACATCGGCGGGGCGCTGTCCCTGCCCCTGGCGCAGGCCTATGATCTGTACCAGACCCTGAACTCGGTCATCGCGCTCGGGCGCATCCCCGACGCCGACCGCCCAGTCATGGGTAAACTGATTCTCGAAACCTATTTCGACGTCAATCCCGATCCCGCCGTGCGCGCCGCGCTGAACCGCCTCGCCCGCATCATCTGCGGCCTGGCTCGCGTGCTGCAGCCCCTGGCCGGCAAGATTCCCGGCAGCGACGTCCGTGCTTTTTTCCGGGTGGCCGACACCCTGAGGTCTTTTCTGCGATGAATACCCCTGCCGACAAGCAGCTCGAATATCTGCGTGTGCCGCCTCACTCGATCGAGGCCGAGCAATCGGTGCTGGGCGGGCTGTTGCTGGACAACGCCGCCTGGGACCGCATTGCCGACGTCCTGACCGAAGAGGACTTCTACCGTCATGACCACCGCCTGATCTGGCAGTCGATCGCCAAGCTGATCTCGCTGGCGCGTCCCGCCGACGTGATCACGGTCAATGAGGCGCTCACCACGGCCGGCAAGTCCGAGGACGTGGGCGGCCTGGCCTACCTGAACGCCCTGGCGCACAACACCCCGTCGGCCGCCAACATCCGCCGCTACGCCGAGATCGTGAGCGAGCGCGCCACGCTGCGCAAGCTCGTGACGGTGGCCGACGAAATCGCCGCCGGCGCGCTCAACCCGCAAGGCAAGGAAGCACGGCAGCTGCTCGACGAGGCCGAGTCCAAGGTCTTCAAGATCGCCCAGGAAGGCGACAAGGGCGGCGGCGGCTTCAAGGAAATCCAGCCGCTGCTCACGCAGGTGGTCGAGCGTATCGACGAGCTCTATCACCGCGACAGCGACTCCGACGTGACCGGCGTGCCCACGGGCTTTGCCGATCTCGACAAGATGACCTCCGGCCTGCAGGGCGGCGACCTCGTCATCGTGGCGGGCCGTCCGTCCATGGGCAAGACCTCGTTCTCGATGAACATCGGCGAACACGTCGCCATCGAGCAGGGCCTGCCCGTGGCCGTGTTCTCGATGGAAATGGGCGCGGTGCAGCTGGCCATGCGTATGCTGGGCTCGGTCGGCATGCTCGACCAGCACCGGATGCGTACCGGCAAACTGATTGCCGAAGACTGGCCCCGCGTCACGCACGCGGTGCAGCTGATGCAGGACGCCCAGGTCTACATCGACGAAACGCCGGCACTGAGCTCGATGGAAGTGCGCGCGCGCTGCCGTCGTCTGGCGCGCCAGTGCGGTCAGCTCGGTCTCATCATCATCGACTACCTCCAGCTGATGTCGGCCAACTCGGCGGGCGAGAACCGCGCTACCGAAGTGTCCGAAATCTCGCGTTCGCTGAAGGGCCTGGCCAAAGAGCTGAACTGCCCGCTGATCGCGCTGTCGCAGCTCAACCGAAGCCTCGAGCAGCGTCCGAACAAGCGTCCCGTGATGTCCGACCTGCGCGAATCGGGCGCCATCGAACAGGATGCGGACTTGATCCTGTTCATCTACCGCGACGAGGTCTACAACCCCGATTCGCCGGACAAGGGCTCGGCCGAGATTATCATCGGCAAGCAGCGTAACGGCCCGATCGGCACCGTGCGCCTGACCTTCCAGGGGATGAGCACGCGCTTCCTCAACTACACCGCGCAGCCGCAGTACTGAGCGCAGGCGCTACCCAAAACAAAACGGCCCCGCGGGGCCGTTTTGCATGGGGCGCCGGAGATGTCACTCCGGGCGGCGCGCGTAGCGCGAGGCGAGCACCGCGCACACCATCAGCTGGATCTGGTGAAACAGCATCAACGGCAGCACGATGGCGCCGACGGCCTGGCCGGCGAAGATGACCTGGGCCATCGGAATGCCGCTCGCCAGGCTCTTCTTGGAGCCGCAGAAGAGCAGGGTGATGCGATCGGCGACGTCGAAGCCGAACAGCTTGCCCATCAGTTGCGAGCCCAGCAGCGCCAGCGCCAGGATGATGGCGCAGCAGGCCAGCAGGCCGAGCAGGGCGGGCACGGGCGTGTTCTGCCACAGGCCTTCGTTCACGGCCTCGGAGAACGCCGTGTACACCACCAGCAGGATCGAGCCCTGGTCGACCCATTTCAGCATCGACTTGCGGCGGTGGACCCAGGCGCCGATCCAGGGGCGCAGCAGCTGGCCCAGCACGAAGGGCAGCAGCAGCTGCAGCATGATCTTGCCGACGGCATCGAAGGAGATCGGCGCGGCCGCCGTGCTGGCGACCACCGTGCCCACGAGCAGCGGCGTGATGAAGATGCCGAGCAGGCTCGAGGCCGACGCACTGCATACCGCGGCCGGCACGTTGCCGCGCGCCATCGAGGTGAACGCGATCGCGGATTGCACCGTGGCCGGCAGGCAGCACAGGAACAGGATGCCGAGATAGAGCTCGGGCGTCACCAGCGGCTCGAGCACGGGCTTGAGCGCCACGCCCAGCAACGGAAACATCAGGAACGTCGCCGAGAAGATCGTCAGGTGCAGCCGCCAGTGCGTGACGCCGGCGACGATGGCGTCGCGCGAGAGTCGTGCGCCGTGCAGGAAGAACAGCAGGGCGACCGCGATGTTGGTGATCCACCCGAAGATCTCGATGCCCTGGCCGTGCGCGGGCAGCAGGCTGGCGATGATGACGGTGGTGACGAGGAGCAGGGTGAAGCGGTCGGGCAGAAAGCGGGCGAGGCGGGACATGGGGCAAGCGTGAGGTTGGACCGATGAAGCGCCGCTATTGTAGACCTCGTTGCAAGGTCTGTCGGTCAGTTTGTATTCAGGTCTGCGGACAGGCGGACATCGTGCGGGCGCGCCACGGCGCCCGCACGATGACAGGAGGCGTCAGTCTTCGGCCGTCCACTCCACATCCGCGCCGAGTGCCCGGAGGTTTTCGACGAAGTGCGGGTGGGCGCGGCGGATCGGGGCGGCATAGCGGATCTCCGATCGCCCGCTGATGCTGGCCGCCACCATGAACAGCGCGATGGCCACGCGAATGATGTAGGGGCTTTCGACCACCGCGGGCGTGAGCGGCCCGCCGCCGAACGTGATCAGGCGATGCGGATCCGACTGGAACACGTGAGCGCCGAACTTGCCGAGCTCGGTGGACCAGCCCAGCGCGCCGTCGTAGACCTTGTTCCAGAACATCGCGTTGCCCTGTGCCCGCACGCCCAGCGCAATGAAGATGGGCAGCAGATCGACCGGCACGTACGGCCACGGCGCCGCCTCGACCTTGGTCAGCACGTTGCTCGTGAACGGCGTCTGCACCTTGAGCGGGCCATCGCGCAGCGCGCGCGACCAGCCGTTTTCGTGGACGATCTTCACGCCGAACTTGGCGAACGTGCGATCGATCAGCGGGAAGTCTTCGGGCGTGGTGTTGCGCACGACGACGTCGCCGCCGGTGATCGCGCCCAGCGCCAGGAAGGTGGTGATCTCGTGGAAGTCTTCGGCGAAGCGGAACTCTCCGCCCTTGAAGGGCTGGCCGCCATGCACCGTGAGGCGCGACGTGCCCAGGCCCTCGATGCGCACGCCGATGAGCGTCATGAAGCGGCAGAACTCCTGCACGTGGGGCTCGGAGGCGGCGTTCGTGAGCGTGGACGCGCCGCTCGCGGCGGCCGCGCACAGCACGAAGTTTTCAGTGGTGGTGACGGAGGCGTAGTCGAGCCAGTGATCGGTGGGCGTGAGGCGCGCGCCGCGCACCAGCAACGAGCCTTCGGCGCGCTCGACTTCACCGCCGAAACGGCGGAACACTTCGACGTGCGGATCGATCTCGCGCACGCCCAGCGTGCAGCCCTTGACGTTGTCTTCGAGGCGCGCCACGCTGAAGCGGGCGAGCAGCGGCGGCACCAGCATGATGGAGGAGCGCATCTCCTCCGGCAGGCGATGGCGGCTGGCGTCGAACGTGGTGGCGTGATGGTGCAGATCCAGCGTGCGCGTCACGGGATCGAGCTTCACGTCGCTGCCCAGCGTGCGGAAGATCTCGAGAATCTTGCGCACGTCGGTGATGTCGGGCACGCCATGCAGCCGCAGCGGCGCATCGGTGAGCAGGGTGGCGCACAGGATCGGCAGCACCGCGTTCTTGTTGGCCGACGGATGGATTTCGCCGCGTAGCGGGGTGCCGCCGTGAACGATGAGACTGGACATGATGATGAGTGTTCTGAAGTCGGGGGTGAGGCTCAGGGCGTCATGGACAGGGCCAGGTCGAACGCGGCCACCAGCGACGCCGGATCGGCGATGCCCTGGCCGGCGATGTCGAAGGCGGTGCCGTGATCGACGCTCGTGCGCACGAAGGGCAGGCCGACGGTGACGTTGACACCGTGGTCGATGCCCAGATACTTGACCGGGATCAGGCCCTGGTCATGGTACTGGGCGACCACGATATCGAACTCGCCGCGGCGTGCCCGCATGAAAATGGTGTCGCCGGGCCAGGGGCCGGAGGCATCCAGGCCCTCGGCCCGCGCCTGCGCCACGGCCGGCGCGATGATATCGATGTCTTCGCGGCCGAACTTGCCGTCTTCGCCGGCATGCGGATTCAGGCCGGCCACGGCCACGCGTGGACGGGCGATGCCCATCTGGCGGCAGGCGCGATCGGCCAGCCGGATCGCGCCCAGCTCGGACTCGGGCGTGATGAGCGCCATCACGTCGGCGAGCGCGACGTGAATCGTGACCAGCAGCACGCGCAGCTCGTCGTTGGCCAGCATCATGGCGAACTGGCGGGTCTGTGAGCGTTCGGCCAGGATTTCGGTGTGACCCGGCTGGTCGATGCCGGCCAGGTGCATCGAGTGCTTGTTCAGGGGCGCGGTCACGATTGCCCGGATCGTGCCTGCCTGCGCCGCGTCGATGGCCGCGCAGAGATAGTCGTAGGCGGCCTGGCCGGCGGCGGCGTTGACCTTGCCCAAGGGCAGGTCGGCCGCCAGCGGCGCGCCGGTGCGGACCACGTCGATGCTTCCGGCGTCCGGCCGGGCCTCGCGCGCGTCGTCGATCTCGCGGACCGCCAGCCTTGCGCCCAGCGCCTCGATCGTCCGGCGCAGCACACCGGCATCGCCGTAGACCACCACCGGCGCGCCCAACCCCTGGGCGCAGGCCTTGACGATGATCTCCGGGCCGATGCCGGCGGCGTCGCCCATGGTGATGCCCACGGGCAGGGCGGAGGAAGCGGGAGCGGATTCGGTCATGGAGGGGCGGGAGGAGCGGCAGGCGTAACCGTGACAATATAGGATGCTACACCGAGCCAGAAAAAACCCGCGCCGAAGCGCGGGTCGGGGATGGCGCGATGACGCGGCGTGGGGTCAGAGCACGTCGCCGGCGTAGTCGGCCAGACGCGAACGCTCGCCCCGCTGCAACGTGACATGGCCTGAATGCGGCCAGCCCTTGAAGCGGTCGACCACGAAGGTCAGGCCCGAGCTGCCCTCGGTGAGGTAGGGCGTGTCGATCTGGGCGACGTTGCCGAGGCAGACCACCTTGGTGCCGGGGCCGGCACGCGTGATCAGCGTCTTCATCTGCTTGGGCGTGAGGTTCTGCGCCTCGTCGATGATGAGGTACTTGTTGAGGAAGGTGCGGCCGCGCATGAAGTTCAGCGACTTGACCTTGATCCGCGAGCGGATCAGGTCCATGGTGGCGGCGCGACCCCAATCGGCCCCGCCTTCGCCATCGCCCATGTTGAGCACGTCGAGGTTGTCCTCGAGCGCGCCCATCCAGGGCAGCATCTTCTCTTCTTCGGTGCCCGGCAGGAAACCGATGTCTTCGCCCACCGGCACCGTGACGCGGGTCATGATGATCTCGGTGTAGCGCTTGGTCTCGAGCACCTGGGTGATGCCGGCCGCCAGCGCCAGCAGCGTCTTGCCGGTACCGGCCTGTCCCAGCAGCGACACGAAATCGCATTCGGGATTCATCAGCAGGTTGAGCGCGAAATTCTGCTCGCGGTTGCGGGCGGTGATGCCCCAGACGTTGTTCTTGCCGTGGGTGTAGTCACGCAGCGTGGCCAGGACGGCGGTCTTGCCGCTGACCTCGCGCACCTGCGCGTACAGCGGCATCTGGCCTTCGAAGAAGACGAACTGGTTCACCACGAACTGCGCACACAGCGGGCCGCGGATGCGGTAGAACGTCGTGCCGCCCTGTTGCCACGATTCGACGTCCTTGCCGTGCTTGTTCCAGAAGTCTTCGGGCAGCTGCATCACGCCCGAGTACATCAGGTCGGAGTCTTCGAGGACGTGATCGTTGTAATAGTCTTCGGCCGCCATGCCCAGCGCGCGGGCCTTCAGGCGCATGTTGATGTCTTTCGACACCAGCACCACCTCGCGGTCGGCGTACTTTTCCTGGAGCGCGCGCACCACCCCCAGGATCTGGTTGTCGGCCTTGCCCATGGGCAGGTCCGACGGCAGCGTGCTGTGGATGGCCGTGGTCTGGAACATCAGGCGCCCGGTGGCGTCCTTGTTGCCCAGCTTGTCGAGCGCCAGACCCTCGTCGAGCTGCGCGCCGTCCTGCACCAGGGCGTCGAGCGAACGGCTGACCTGGCGGGCGTTGCGCGCCACTTCCGACATGCCCTTTTTCTGATGATCCAGCTCTTCGAGCGTCATCATGGGCAGGAAGATGTCGTGTTCTTCGAAACGGAAGATCGACGTGGGATCGTGCAGCAGCACGTTGGTGTCGAGCACGAACAGCTTGCGCGGCTCGCCGGACGCCGGGGCGCGCGTCTTGCGCGGTGTGCTGGCGGTGCGGGGAGGCTTGGCGGTCTTGGCCGCCGGCGCGGGTTTGGCAGGAACGGCTGCAGGGGCTTTGGCCTGCGGCTCAGGGGCTTCTTTGCGGCCTGGCGCGGTCAATCCTTCGAGTTCGGGCTGAACCAGCAGATCCTCGTCGTCGAGGTCGGCGCTGGCGTCCCCCCGGGGCTTGGCCCGGGCGGCCTCTCCAGAAGGAAAGGTCAGGATCGCTGCGGGTCGGGTAGGCAACTTCGGAAGCGGCATAAGGGTCAATCTCCTGTGTAAGCCGGCTGAATGCCTGACATAACCGATATATGAGGCTAGCCGATGCTCTTGGCGGCCTGCAGGACTTCCTTGGCGTGGCCGGGCACCTTCACCCCGCGCCACTCCTGCACCAGCACACCGTAGGCATCGATCAAGAAAGTGCTGCGTTCGATGCCACGCACCTGTTTGCCATACATATTCTTCTGCTTGATGACGCCGTACAGATTGCACACGGTTTCGTCGGCGTCGGAGATGAGGGGGAAGGGAAGTTCGAACTTGGTTTTGAAGTTCTCGTGAGACTTGAGCGAATCGCGCGAAATGCCCAGCACGATGGTGCTGGCGCCGAGGAACTCGTCGTGCATGTCGCGGAAATCCTGGCTCTCGGTCGTGCAGCCCGGGGTGTTGTCCTTCGGGTAGAAATACAGCACGACCGCGCGGCCCTGGCACTGTTCCAGACTGACCGGGCCGATCGTGCTTTCGGCCGTGAACAGAGGGGCGGGCTTGCCGATGGTTGCGCTCATGGAGAGATCTCGTCGGTGGGCAGCAGGGCGACGACCACGCGCCGGCCTTCCGCCATCAGGATGTTGTAGGTACGGGCGGCCGCCTGGGTGTCCATCACCTCGACGCCGACGCCGGCCATGAGCAGCGGGCGCAGGACTTCGGGAGGCAGCATGCGTTGGCGCAAACCGGTGCCCACGATCAGGACTTCGGGCGAATCGGGCGAGCGCGTGAGCGTGGTGCTCTCGGGTTCGTCGAGAAAGGCCAGGGGATCGCGGGCGGGGGCTGCCAGGCCGGCGGCCTGCTGAAGCAGGGCGGCGGTGATGTCGGTCGCGACTCGGACCGGCCATTCGGTGACGTCGCCTTCGGGGCCAAAGGCGACCGCGTGAGAAAATCTTGCCTGGTTGACCTCGATATAGCCCTCGCCATAGGCGGTGACCGTGTTCAGGGCCGACGCAGGATCAGTATGCAGCTTCAATAAATACTCCGGCTTATACGGGTCCGATGATAGCGCATCGCCGTGACGGTATGTTGCAGGGGAATCACGGGGGCGCCGGGGACACAGCGCGGCCCATTTGCCGGACGGGCACGCTTGCGCTAGATTACAAGGTTTTGTTGCGCCGCAATCGCGCAAGAACCATGCCCGACGCCGCGCCACGCGTGCCCCCCGGGTTCCGACACCGTCTCATCCCCTCGCCATTTAGGATCATTCCCATGAGGAAGTTCTCTCGCATCGAGCGCCTGCCCCCGTACGTTTTCAACATTACTGGCGAGCTCAAGATGGCGGCCCGGCGTCGGGGCGAAGACATCATCGACATGTCGATGGGCAACCCGGACGGCGCCACGCCCAAGCACATCGTCGACAAGCTGGTCGAGGCCTCGAGCCGCGAGACCACGCACGGCTACTCGGTGTCCAAGGGCATCCCGCGTCTGCGCAAGGCCATCTGCGACTGGTATCAGCGCCGCTACGCCGTCGAGTTCGATCCGGATTCCGAAGCCATCGTCACGATCGGCTCCAAGGAAGGCCTGGCTCACTTGATGCTGGCGACGCTCGATCGCGGCGACACCGTGCTGGTGCCGAACCCGAGCTACCCCATCCATATCTACGGCGCCGTGATCGCCGGCGCCAGCATCCGCTCCGTGCCCATGACGCCCGGCATCGATTTCTTCGAAGAGATCGAGCGTGCGGTGCGCGAGTCGATTCCCAAGCCCAAGATGATGATCCTGGGCTTCCCGAGCAATCCCACGGCGCAGTGCGTCGACCTGTCGTTCTTCGAGCGCGTGGTCGCCCTCGCCAAGGAGCACGACATTCTGGTCGTGCACGATCTGGCCTACGCCGACATCTGTTTCGACGGCTACGTGGCGCCTTCCATCATGCAGGTGCCGGGCGCGCGCGATGTCGCCGTCGAGTTCTTCACGATGAGCAAGAGCTACAACATGGCGGGCTGGCGCATCGGCTACATGGTGGGCAACCGCGAGCTGGTGGGCGCGCTCGCACGCATCAAGAGTTATCACGACTACGGTACGTTCACGCCGATTCAGGTGGCATCGATTGCCGCGCTGGACGGTCCGCAGGATTGCGTGAACGAGATCGTGGCCCAGTATCAGCGCCGGCGTGATGTGCTGGCGCGCGGTCTGCACGAAGCAGGCTGGAATGTGGAAATCCCGAAGGCGTCGATGTACATATGGGCGCAGATCCCAGAGCCCTACAGGGCAATGGGCTCTTTGGAATTCTCCAAGCGTGTCCTGTCGGATGCGAAGGTCGCCGTGTCCCCCGGGATCGGCTTCGGCGAGTATGGCGACGAATACGTGCGCTTCGCTCTTATCGAAAACGAGCAGCGCACCCGCCAGGCGGTGCGCGGCATCAAAGATATGTTCCGCAAGGACGGTTTGCTGAAATGAATCCCATGAAGGTCGGCCTGTTGGGCCTGGGCGTGGTCGGTGGCGGCACCTGGAGTGTGCTGTCCCGCAACGCCGAAGAAATCGCACGTCGCGCCGGACGGCGCATCGAAGTCAGCCGCATCGCGGTGCGTGACGTGGCCAAGGCCCGCGCGCGCGTGGGCGAGGGCATCGATATCTCCACCGACGTCAACGCGCTGGTGCGCGATCCGGACATCGATATCGTGGTCGAGCTGATCGGCGGCGATACCGTGGCCCGCGAACTGGTGCTCGAAGCCATTGCCCAGGGCAAGCACGTGGTCACCGCCAACAAGGCGTTGCTGGCCAAGCACGGCAACGAGATCTTCGCCGCGGCTTCCGAGCGTGGCGTGATGGTGGCCTTCGAGGCCGCGGTGGCGGGTGGCATTCCCATCATCAAGGCGATCCGCGAAGGCCTGACGGCCAACCGGATCGAGTGGGTGGCCGGCATCATCAACGGCACCACCAACTTCATCCTCTCCGAGATGCGCTCGCGCGGCCTGCCGTTCGCCGAGGTGCTGGCCGAGGCCCAGCGCCTGGGCTACGCCGAGGCCGATCCCACCTTCGACGTCGAAGGCGTGGATGCCGCGCACAAGCTCACGCTGCTGGCCTCGCTCGCCTTCGGTGTGCCAGTGCAGTTCGACAAGGCCCACATCGAGGGCATCTCGCAACTGGCCCAGGAAGACATCGCGCACGCCGAGAAGCTCGGCTACCGCATCAAGCTGCTAGGCATCACCAAGCGCCGTGCCGAAGGCATCGAACTGCGCGTGCACCCCGCGCTGGTGCCGGCCGAGCGTCTGCTGGCCAATGTCGAAGGCGCGATGAACGCCGTGCTGGTGCGCGGCGACGCCGTCGGCCCGACGTTGTACTATGGTCAAGGCGCCGGTGAAGAACCCACCGCCTCGGCCGTGGTGGCCGACCTGGTCGACGTGACCCGCCTGCATACCGCGGACCCGGGTAATCGCGTACCGCACCTGGCCTTCCAGCCCGATGCGATGTCCGACCTGGCGATCCTGCCGATCGAGCAGGTGAGCACCTCTTACTACCTGCGCCTGCGCGTCGACGACCAGCCCGGTGTGCTGGCCGACATCGCGCGCATCCTGGCCGATCGCGGCATCTCGATCGGGTCGATGATCCAGCAACCGTCGCACATCGGCGGCGCCGACATCATCTTCCTGACCCATCAGGCCGTCGAGGGCAACGTCAACCAGGCCATCGAGCGCATCGAATCCCTGTCGTTCGTGCGCTCCAAGGTGACCCGACTGCGCATGGAAAACCTCACATGAAGTACGTTTCGACCCGCGGCGGCATGGCCCCGCAAGCGTTCTCCGACATCCTGCTCGAGGGCCTCGCGCCCGACGGCGGGCTGGCGATTCCCGAGACCCTGCCCCGCGTCGACGCCGCCACGCTTGAATCCTGGCGCGGCCTGGATTACGCCGGGCTCGCCTACGAGGTGTTGTCGCTCTTCGCGACCGACATCCCGGCCGACGTGCTGCGCCGCCTGACCGCGGCCGCCTACAACGAACAGGTGTTTTCGAGCGAAGACATCGTGCCGTTGCGGCCGCTGGGCGGCGAGCTCAAGCTGCTGGGCCTGTCCGAAGGCCCGACGCTGGCATTCAAGGACATGGCCATGCAGTTCCTGGGCCAGGTTTTCGAATACGTGCTCACCGAGCGCAACACCACGCTCAACATCGTGGGCGCCACGTCCGGCGACACCGGCTCCGCTGCCGAGTACGCGCTGCGCGGCAAGAAGGGCGTGGCCGTGTTCATGCTGTCGCCTCACGGCCGCATGAGCACGTTCCAGCGCGCGCAGATGTATTCGCTGCAAGACGAAAACATCCACAACATCGCGGTGCGCGGCGTGTTCGACGAGGCCCAGGACATCGTCAAGGCTTTGGCCGGCGATCTGGACTTCAAGAACCGCTACCGCCTGGGCGCCGTCAATTCCATCAACTGGGCCCGCATCGCGGCACAGGTGGTGTATTACTTCCACGGCTGGCTGCGCGCGACCGACGAGGGCGGTGCGAAGGAAGTCTCCTTCGCGGTGCCGTCCGGCAACTTCGGCAACATCCTGTCGGGCCACATCGCCCGCAGCATGGGTCTGCCGGTGCGCCGCCTGGTGCTCGCCACCAACGAAAACAACGTGCTCGAAGAGTTCTTCCGCACCGGCATCTATCGTCCGCGCGGGCCGCAGCACACCTACGCGACCTCCAGCCCGTCGATGGACATTTCGCGCGCCTCCAATTTCGAGCGCTTCGTGTTCGAGCTGGTCGGCCGCGACGCCGACCGCGTCAAGGTGCTCTGGGCCCAGCTCGCCGAGCAGGGCAGCTTCGATCTGTCGGAGCGTCAGCCCGACTTCGAACGCCAGTATGGCTTCGTGTCCGGCGTGAGCAACCACGACGACCGCCTGGCTACGATCCGGCAGGTGTACGAGGAGAGCGGCGTCCTGATCGATCCGCACACGGCGGACGGCGTGAAGGTCGCGCGCGATTTCCTCGAGCCGGGCGTGCCCATGCTGGTGCTCGAGACCGCGTTGCCGGCCAAGTTCTCCGACACCATCGAGGCCGCGCTGGGGCATCCCGTCCCGCCGCCGCTGGCACTGGCCGACCTCGAATCGCTGCCGCAGCGTGTCACCGTCATGGACTGCACGCAGGCGGATGTGCGCGCTTTTATCGAGGCCAACGCCAAGATCTGAGCGCCGCGCGTTGCGCAAAAGCCCCATCCGGACGCGTGCCGGGTGGGGTTTTTTCATGCTTGTTACGTTTTCGCCGGGATCTGTAGCGGCGGATACAGACCCATGCACTTTGACCACAACCCGTCACCGGCAAGGCGGCTTCGCGCAGGTACAGTGAATTCACCTTAAGACAAACGGAGAACGCCCATGCGCTTCAAGAACATGACGCTAGCCCTTGTCCTGACCGGTGTCGGCGTGATGGCCGGCTGCTCGTCGCCCACCGTCGTGGAAAAGCGTGACGGAAGTCAGGTCATGACGTCGGACGAGCCCGATTACAACAAGAAGACCGGTATGTACGAGTACGAAAAGGACGGCAAGAAGGTCCAGATGAACAAGGACGACGTGAAGACCATGGAACAGGTCAAGTGATCGCGGGCCATCGCTGATGGCCGGGTGATTGCGATCCGCCCGCCGATGACGGCCCCTAGGGGCGCCATCGGCGGGCGGTTTTCATTGAAAAGGCCGTACCGGCTTGCGCGGGTACGGCCTTTTCGTTCGAGCAGCGGATGGACGTCAGCCCGCCGCTGCCTCCTGGTGATAGCGTCCGACGCGCTCGACTTCGTTCTTCGAGCCCAGGATCACGCTCACGCGCTGGTGCAGCTGGTCCGGCTTGATGTCGAGGATGCGTTCCACGCCGTTGATCGAGGCGCCGCCCGCCTGTTCGACGATGAAGCTCATCGGATTGGCTTCGTACATCAGGCGCAGCTTGCCCGCCTTGCCCGGTTCGCGCGCATCCCAGGGATACATGAACACACCGCCGCGGGTCAGGATGCGATGCACGTCGGCCACCATCGAGGCGATCCAGCGCATGTTGTAGTCCTTGGCCAGCGGGCCGGTGACACCGGCCAGGCACTCGTCGATATAGCGTTTGACCGGGGGAGCCCAGTGGCGCATGTTCGACATGTTGATGGCGAATTCCTTGGTGTCGGCGGGGATGCGCATGTTGTCGTGCGTCAGCACCCACGAACCCATTTCGCGATCGAGCGTGAAGCCCACCACGCCATGGCCCACGGTGAGCACCAGCATGGTCTGCGGGCCGTACACGGCGTAGCCGGCCACGACCTGCTGGCTGCCGGGCTGCAGGAAATCCTGTTCGGTCACGGGGGCGCCCGCGACGTGGTGCGGTGCGCGCAGCACCGAGAAGATCGTGCCGATCGACACGTTCACGTCGATGTTCGACGAGCCGTCGAGGGGATCGAACAACAGCAGGTATTCGCCCTTGGGATAGCGGTTGGGAATCGGATGGATCGTTTCCATCTCTTCCGACGCCATGGCGGCGAGGTGGCCGCCCCATTCATTGGCTTCGAGCAGGATCTCGTTGGACATGACGTCCAGCTTCTTCTGCACTTCGCCTTGCACGTTTTCGCTATCGAGGCTGCCGAGCACACCGCCCAGCGCGCCCTTGCTGACGGCGTGGCTGATGGCTTTGCACGCACGCGCGACCACTTCGATGAGCAGTCGCACTTCGGGTGCGATGGCCTCGGTCGAGCGCTGTTGCTCGACCAGGTATTGAGTCAGGGTTTTGCGTTTCAAATGAGCCTCCTATGCGGCGAATTCCAATGCTTTCGAGACGATTTCCTGTACGTTGCGCGAAAGGTCCGGATGCTGGCGGACGCGTTCGAGCGCCTTCTGCATCGGCGCGCGCAGCGCGGGGATGAAGCGGGACCAGTTGTCCAGGGCGCGGGCCAGCCGCGCCGCGATTTCCGGATTGAGCGCGTCGAGCGCGAGCACTTGATCCGCCCAGAAGCCGTAGCCGCTCGCGTCCGTGTGGTGCATGCCGCGGGCGTTGTTCAGGCAGAACTGGAAGATCAGGGCGCGCGCGCGATTCGGGTTGCGCAGCGTGAAGGCCGGGTGCTGCATCAGCGCACGGATCTGCGCGACGCCGGCGCCACGGGCGGTGGCTTGCAGCGCAAACCACTTGTCGACCACCAGCGGGTCTTTTTCCCAGCGCTGATAAAAGTGAGCCAGCGCAGCCGCGGCCGCCTTTTCGTCGGCGTAATTCACGAGCGAGGAGAGGGCGGCCAGGCTGTCGGTCATGTTGCCGGCCTGGTCGTATTGGGTCTGGGCCAGCGCCTGCGCACCCTCGATGCCACCGGCCATCAGGTGGCTCAGGGCGAGGTTCTTGAGCGCGCGGCGGCCCACGGGGCCGGGCGCCGGGCTATACGCGCCGGGCGTCTGGTTGGCGTCGAACGCGGCGCGCCACAGCGAGGCCAGCCGGCGGCCGAGCTCGGCGCGCAGAAAGTCGCGCGCGGCGGCCAGTGCCGGCGGGTCGATCGGCTCCATGCGCTCGGCGAGCGTTTTCTCGGAGGGCAGCGACAGCGCGCGGGCGCGGTAGCCGGCGTCGAGTTCGGGGTCCGAGAGCAGGGCGCGCCATGCCTCGAAGAAGGCGTCATCCACCTCGAGCGGCGCGCCTTCGCGATGCTGGGCGGCAAGCGCGAGGATCTGGCGCGTGGCGAGCTCCTGACCGGCTTCCCAGCGGGCGAACGGATCGTTGTCATGGGCCGAAAGCAGGGCCAGCTCTTCGTCGGTCCAGTCGTATTCGACGATCACCGGGGCCGAGAAGCCGCGCAGCAGCGACGGCACCGGCGCTTCGTCGATATCGTCGAAGGTCCATTGTTGCGATTCGGCGGTGAGCTCGAGCAGCGCCGTATCGACGGTCTGGCCGCCGCTGCGCAGCGGCAGCGCACGGCCGTCGCGCCCGAGCAGGCCGAGTGCGAAAGGAATATGGAACGGTTGCTTGGTGCGGCCGTTGCCCGCGCGCTTCTCGACGCCCACCGGCGCGCAGCGCTGCGTGAGCGTGATCGTGACGCGGCGTGCCTGCGCGTCGTGGTCGATCTGGACCGCCACGCGCGGCGTGCCCGCCTGCGAGTACCAATTGCGGAACACCGTCAGGTCGCGGCCGGGATGCTGGGTGCGATACACCGAATCCATGGCGTCGACGAAGTCGTCGCAGGTGACGGCCTGGCCGTCGTGGCGGCGGAAGTACTCGGCGATGCCCGCCTGGAACCCGGCCTCGCCCAGCAGCGTGTGCTGCATGCGGATGACCTCGGCGCCTTTTTCGTACACCGTGGCGGTGTAGAAGTTGCCGATCTCCTGGTAGCTGTCGGGGCGGATCGGATGCGCCATCGGACCCGCGTCCTCGGGAAACTGCGCGGCGCGCAGCGTCACGACGTCGTCGATGCGTTTGACGGCGCGCGCGCTCGCGGCGGCGGCCGCGTCGAGGTCGCGCGCCATCATGTCAGCGCTGAACTCCTGATCGCGGAACACCGTGAGCCCTTCCTTGAGGCTCAGCTGGAACCAATCGCGGCAGGTGACGCGGTTGCCCGTCCAGTTGTGGAAATACTCGTGGCCCACGACCGACTCGATGCCGTCGTAGTTGGCGTCGGTGGCGGTGTCCGGATCCGCCAGCACATACGCGGCATTGAAAATGTTGAGGCCCTTGTTCTCCATGGCCCCCATGTTGAAGTCACGCACCGCGACCACCATGAAGCGGTCCAGGTCGAGCTCCAGGTCGAAGCGGGTCTCGTCCCAGCGCAACGCGCGTTCGAGAGACTCCAGCGCCCATTCGGTGCGCGATTCGGAGCCCGGGTCGCTGTAGACCTGCAGCAGCACCTCGCGGCCGGACGCCGTGCGCACGCGCGACTCCCGGTGGGTCAGGTTGCCCGCGACCAGCGCGAACAGATAGCAAGGCTTGGGGAACGGGTCTTCCCAGTCGGCCTGGTGGCGGCCGTCGGGCAGACGCTGCGTCGAGATGAGGTTGCCATTGGACAGCAGCAGCGGATAGGCCTCGTCGGCGCGCAGCGTGACGCGGTAGCGCGACATCACGTCCGGGCGATCGGCGAACCAGGTGATGCGGCGGAATCCCTCGGCCTCGCATTGCGTGAAAAAGTTGCCGCCGGAGACGTACAGACCCATCAGCGTGGAGTTTTCGCTCGGGCGGCAGCGGCTCAGGGTCTCGACCCGCGCTTCGTCGGGCAGGTCGCGCAGCACCAGCTGGCGCTCGGTCACGCTCCAGCGCTCGGCCGGCCAGGGCGTGCCGTCCACCGACACCGACACCAGTTCGAGGTCTTCGCCATCGAGCTCGAGCGCGGCATTCGCGGGCGCGTCGGCGCGGCGACGCACCAGCATCGCGCAGTGCACGTCGGTGCTCTCGGGCGCCAGATCGAAGGTCAGGGCGACTTCGTCGATGGTGTAGGGATACGGAACGTAGTCCTTGCGATAGATGGTGACTGGCGTATCAGTGCGCATGGCTTCCCGAGGGCTGAAGGACAAAGACGTATTGTAGGCGCAGGCCGTCATCCTCTATCGGACACGGTATTGCAAGAGTTAAACTTTTGCCTGTCGCGCCGGTCCAACTGTACAGACGCGCTCGCCTGCTCGTCTTTGGATGCCCGATATGTACGCTGACATGTTCAATAAATACGCAATTGCACGCGCCGCAGGCCCCGCCGTCGCCCGGGTGTGCCGCTGGATCGGCTTGTCCGTCGTCCTGGCGGGCGCCGCGGTGATCAGTGGCTGCGCCACCCCCACCGTGGCCGCGCGGGTCACGTCGTTCCAGCAGTGGCCGGCGGATGCCACCGGGCAGACCTACCGCTTCGCGACCGTGGATCCGGTCCAGGCCAATAATCTCGAATATCAGTCTTACCGCGACACCGTTCGCGCCGGTATCGGCGCCACCGGCCTCGTCGAAAGCCAGGGCAATGGCCCGGCGCGTTTTACCGTGTCGTTCGAATATGGCGTCGCGCAAACCCAGGTGATGGTGCGCCGCGCGTACGATCCGTATTTTTACGGCGGCTACGGCGGTTTTTATGGTCCGCGGTGGGGCGGCTTCGGCTACTGGGGCCCCGAGTGGGTCGACGTGCCGATGGTGGCCTATCGCAACCACCTGAGCCTGCGCATCCTCGACAACGCGCGCAACGGCGCCGAGGTGTATCGCTCGTCGGCCTATATCAACACCGAGCGCGACAATCTCGTGCGCACGATGCCTTACCTGGTGCGTGCCATCTTCGACAATTTCCCGGGCAACAACGGCGCGGAGCGTCAGGTGGCGTTCCCGGTAGACCAGTGAAAATACGGCGGGCGCTGTCTGTTTAATCCCACAGCGTTCCGTATTGCCTGACGATTTACTGACTTTGGCGGTGAGACAAAAATCTCGCGCCTGCGGAAAATCACCGGATATTTCACGGCGGCGTTCCGGGTTGCGGAAATATATCAATCCGCCCGTTAAATGTTGGGCAATTCGCCGAAATATTGCAGTGCGCGGGCGAAAAAAAAGCGCGTCATCGAGACGCGCTTTTTTGCCGACAATAAATCGTGTCGGGCGATGTCATTTGATCAGGAAGCTGTCGCGGGCGGCGCCGCTGCTCTCTTCGGCCACCAGCCAGCGCGGGGCTTTGCCACGGCCGCTCCAGGTTTCGCCCGTCTTGGGGTGACGGTACTTGGGCGCCACGGCGCGCTTGGCGCTGGAGCTCGCGCCGGAGGTGTTCTTGCTGCGCGGCGCGCTGCGCGGCGCTTTGGCCGAACCCAGGGCGGCGACGATCTCTTCGGGGGTGATATTGTATTCACGCATCGACTTGATGATCGAGGCGATCACCGGCTTGCGGCGCCGGGTCTGAAGGGCTTCGGCGCGCTTCTGGAGTTTGTTGATTTCCTTTTCGATCTTGAGTTGCTGCGCTGCGTAAGTCTCACGGGGCATGATTTTTGTTTCCTGGTATTGATTCAAATTCGCCGGCTTGCTTTCATATGCTTTAGTTGTTTTTCAATAATACAGAAATTATTCCGACCAGTCTCTAGACTTTTGTGAAGGAATTTGTAGCAAATGACCGACCGCCTATTTCCGTCCGAGCCAAGCGCCATGCGGGTTGCCGCCATCCAGATGGTCAGCGCGCCCGATCTCCATGAAAACCTCGAAACCGCTGGTCAATTGATCGAAACAGCGGCGCAAAGCGGCGCCAAATTGGTGGCTCTGCCTGAATACTTCTGTTTTATGGGTCGTCAAGATACTGACAAACTTGCGATCAAAGAGGCCGACGGCGCTGGCCCGATCCAGGAATTTCTGGCCCGCACCGCACAGCGCCACGGCATCTGGCTGGTGGGCGGAACCCTGCCCATGGCCAGCCCCGAACCGCAGCGGGTTTTCAATACCACCATGGTGTTCGGCCCGGACGGCAAGCCCGCGGCGCGCTACGACAAAATCCATCTGTTCAATTTCCAGCGGGGCGAAGAGTCTTATGACGAGGCGCGGGCAATTTGCCCGGGCGCTCAGGTCCAGACCTTCGATACCGAGGCCGGCAAGGTCGGATTATCGGTTTGTTATGACCTGCGTTTTCCGGAACTCTATCGTGCCATGGGACCGGTAAACCTGATCCTGGTTCCCGCCGCATTTACGTATACGACCGGGCAGGCGCATTGGGAATTGCTGCTGCGAACCCGCGCCATCGAAAATCAGTGCTACGTGCTGGCACCGGCGCAGGGCGGCACCCACCCGACGGGCCGGCGCACCTGGGGCCATTCCATGCTGGTGGATCCCTGGGGCGAAATCGTCGATGTGTTGCCCGAAGGGCCGGGCGTCATCGGCGGTACCATAGAGCCTGAGCGCATCGCGCACGTCCGGGCCAGCCTGCCCGCACTGCGCCATCGAGTCCTCTCGGCTGAAAGATAATCCAATGAAACTGATCGAACCCGCCATCCAATCCCTGGCCACTGCCAAATCGCTGTTGCTCGACCCCTGGGGGCTCACGGAAGCCGACCTGGCGCGGGCGCTGGGAGAAATCTTCACCCACAAGGTCGACTACGCCGACCTGTATTTCCAGTACACGCGCAGCGAAGGCTGGAGCCTGGAAGAGGGCATCGTCAAGACCGGCAGCTTCTCGATCGGTCAGGGCGTGGGCGTGCGGGCCGTGAGCGGCGAAAAAACCGCCTTCGCCTATTCCGATTCGCTGTCCCAACAGGCGCTGATGTCGGCCGCCCAGACGGTGCGCGGCATCGCGCGCCGCGGCGCCGGCCGCGTCAAGGTGGCGGCCCACCGGCCCGTCGACGACGCGCGGCGCCTGTATGACGACGTCGATCCGCTCACCACGCTGTCGGCCCCCGACAAGGTCGCGCTGCTGGAGCGCATCGAACGCATGGCGCGCGCCCAGGATCCGCATGTGATCCAGGTGATGGCCGGCCTCGGCGCCGAATACGACGTGGTTCTGATCGCGGGCAGCGACGGCCGCCTGGCCGCCGATGTGCGGCCCCTGGTGCGCCTTTCGCTTACGGTGATCGTGGAGCGCAACGGCCGGCGCGAGATGGGTCATGCGGGTGGCGGCGGACGCACCGGTCTGGCCTATTTCACCGACGACATCATGCGCGGCTATGTCGAGCGCGCGGTGCACGAAGCCATGATCAACCTCGAGGCCCGTCCGGCGCCCGCGGGCGAGATGACGGTCGTGCTGGGTTCGGGCTGGCCCGGCATTCTGCTGCACGAGGCGGTGGGCCACGGTCTGGAGGGCGATTTCAACCGCAAGGGCTCGAGTGTGTTCTCGGGCCGCGTGGGTGAGCGCGTGGCGTCCAAGGGCGTGACCGTGATCGACGACGGCACCATCGAAGGCCGCCGCGGCTCGCTCAATATCGACGACGAGGGCAATGCCACGCAGCGCAACGTCCTGATCGAAGACGGCATTCTGCGAGGCTACATGCAGGACACGCTCAACGCCCGCCTCATGAAGACGGCCGCCACCGGCAACGGCCGGCGCGAGTCTTTCGCGCATCTGCCCATGCCGCGCATGACCAATACCTACATGCTGGCCGGCGACAAAGAGCCCGAAGAAATCCTGCGTTCGGTCAAACGCGGCCTGTACGCGGTGAATTTCGGCGGCGGCCAGGTCGACATCACGAGCGGCAAGTTCGTGTTTTCGGCGTCCGAGGCCTACATGATCGAAGATGGCAAGGTGACCTATCCGGTCAAGGGCGCCACCCTGATCGGCAATGGCCTGGACGCCATGAACCGGGTCAGCATGATCGGCAACGATCTGGCGCTGGATTCGGGCGTGGGCACCTGCGGCAAAGAAGGCCAGAGCGTGCCGGTGGGCGTGGGCATGCCGACCGTGCGCATGGACGGTCTTACCGTCGGCGGCACCGAATAAGCGGTCCCGGCCCGCACCGCGGCCGCCCCCCCGAGGGACGGCCTGCTCAAAAAAACCGCGCGACGCGCGGTTTTTTTTGTGCTAGAGTCTGTCGCCATGAAATACGCGTCCCCCGCCTTTTATTTTTATTTTTTTGGTTTTCTGAAGCCGCTGGCGGAGGAAGGGACGCGCTCAACCTGAAGTATGTAGAGAATCCCCCGAAAAAGCCGCCAGCGATCTGGCGGCTTTTTTGTTGCCGTCAGCCTGGCGGGTTCACCACCCAGGAGCCTTACCGTGTCGCACAACACCGACGATCTTCGTATCCGTGAAATCAAAGAGCTGAATCCGCCCGCGCATGTGATGCGCGAATTTCCCTGCACCCGCGTCGCGTCCGAAACCGTTTTCGCCGCGCGCCAGGGCTCGCACCGGATCCTGCACGGCATGGATGATCGTCTGATCGTCGTCATCGGCCCCTGCTCGATTCACGATACCCGCGCCGCGCTGGAATATGCCGACCGGCTCAAGCCCCTGCGCGACAAGCTCAAGGCCGATCTCGAAATCGTCATGCGCGTGTACTTCGAGAAGCCGCGCACGACCGTGGGCTGGAAGGGGCTCATCAATGATCCCGATCTGGATGGCAGCTTCGACATCAACAAGGGCGTTCGGGTGGCGCGCGAGTTGCTGCTGGAGATCAACAACAAAGGCGTGCCGGCGGGGTGCGAATATCTGGACATGATCACGCCGCAGTACATCGCCGATCTGGTGGCCTGGGGGGCGATCGGGGCGCGCACGACCGAAAGCCAGGTGCATCGCGAGCTGGCCTCGGGCCTGTCGTGTCCGGTGGGCTTCAAGAACGGTACCGACGGCAACATCAAGATCGCCGTCGATGCGATCAAGGCAGCGTCGCAGCCGCATCATTTCCTGTCGGTGACGAAGGGCGGTCATTCGGCCATCGTGTCGACGGCCGGCAATGAAGACTGCCACGTGATTCTGCGCGGCGGCAAGACGCCCAATTACGATGCCGCCAGCGTCGAGGCCGCCAGCCAGGAGCTTGCCAAATCGGGATTGGCGCAGCGCCTGATGATCGACGCGAGCCACGCCAACAGCAGCAAGAAGCCCGAGAATCAGCCGCAGGTGGCCGACGACGTGGCCCGCCAGCTCGAGCGCGGCGACGGCCGCATCGTCGGCATCATGATCGAAAGCCACCTGCTGGCCGGCCGCCAGGATCTGGTTCCCGGCCAGCCGCTGACCTACGGCCAGAGCATCACCGATGGCTGCATCGACTGGGATGCTTCCGTGCAGGTGCTGGAGCGTCTGGCGCAGGCCGTGCGCGAGCGCCGCCGCGTGACGATGACGACCGGCAAGTGATCGCT
The DNA here is from genome assembly GCF_002261475.1 of Bordetella genomosp. 5. Taxonomy (GTDB): domain Bacteria; phylum Pseudomonadota; class Gammaproteobacteria; order Burkholderiales; family Burkholderiaceae_B; genus Bordetella. The sequence goes on along the minus strand of NZ_NEVN01000008.1, from coordinate 317,196 downwards.
TCCGTCCCGACCTAGGGTTGTCCCTGGGTCGGGAAGCGGGCGCCGATGCCGATCCGCCGTGCCCGCAGGCGTAGAATCGCAGGATTCCCTTCCACTCATTCAAGCTGCCATGAACGCTCCCTTGCACCCCGAAACGCTGCGCCGTCCCGTGCCCGCCGCCTGTCTCGATGCGCTGAAAGACAAGTTCGGCGAGCGGTTCACGGTGTCGGAGAGCGTGCGCGAGCATCACGGCACCGACGAGTCGCCGTATCCGCCGATGCTGCCCGACGCGGTCGTGTTCGCGCAGAGCACCGACGAGGTCGCTTTCGTGGCGCGCCTGTGCAACGAGCATCATGTGCCGCTGATTCCTTATGGCGCGGGTTCGTCGCTCGAGGGCCATCTGCTGGCCATCCAGGGCGGCATCAGCCTCGACCTGTCCCAGATGAATCAGGTGATCTCGGTCAATGCCGAAGACCTCACCGCCACGGTGCAGGCCGGCGTATCGCGCAAGGCGCTCAACGAAGAGATCCGTTCCACGGGCCTGTTCTTCCCGATCGATCCGGGCGCCGATGCCAGCCTGGGCGGCATGGCCGCGACCCGCGCCTCGGGTACCAATGCCGTGCGCTACGGCACCATGCGCGAAAACGTCATGTCGCTCACGGTCGTCACCGCCGATGGCCGCGTGATCCGCACCGCGGGCCGTGCGCGCAAGTCTTCCGCTGGCTACGACCTCACCCGCATCTTCGTGGGCAGCGAGGGCACGCTGGGCATCATCACCGAAGTCACGGTGCGGCTGTATCCGCAGCCCGAGGCCGTGTCGGCCGCGATCTGCAACTTCCCCTCGCTCGACGATGCGGTGCAGAGCGTGATCGAGATCATCCAGATGGGTGTGCCGGTGGCGCGCGTCGAATTCATGGACAGCGCGGCGGTCAAGGCGGTCAACCAGTACAGCAAGCTCACCCTCACCGAATCGCCCATGCTGGTGTTCGAGTTCCACGGCAGCCCGGCCGGCGTGCAGGAGCAGGCCGAGACCGTGCAGGCCATCACCGCCGAACACGGCGGCATGGATTTCGAGTGGGCCGAGCGTCCCGAGGATCGCAACCGCCTCTGGACGGCCCGCCACAACGCGTATTTCGCGGGCCTGCAATTGCGCCCCGGCTGCCGCGCCAGCACCACCGACGTCTGCGTGCCGATCTCGCGCCTGGCCGAGTGCGTGCGCGAGACCGTCGACGAGCTCGACGCCGCCAGCTTCCCGTACACCATCGTCGGTCACGTGGGCGACGGCAATTTCCACGTCCTGATGCTGCTCGATGCCGACAGCGAGAAAGAGTGGCAGGAGTCGGAGGTGATCAACCACAATCTCGTGCGCCGTGCGATCGCGGCCGATGGCACCTGCACGGGCGAGCATGGCGTGGGGCTGCACAAGATGCAGTTCATGGCCGAAGAGCATGGCGAAGACGCGCTGGCCCTGATGCGCAGCCTGAAGCATGCCTTCGACCCCAACAACATCCTCAATCCGGGCAAGATCATCAACTGGTGATCGGCGTGGCATCCGTGCCATCCGTTGCCTGAGGGCCACAAATTTCTGGCCGGCACCGCGCGAGCGGTGCCGGCCATTTGCTTTGCGCCACGCCGTGAGCCGTGCGCGCGCGCGGTCGCGCGGAGTGCGGCGGGCGGGTCGCGTGCGGCCCCCTGCGGGTAAATCCCGGCGTGTGCGAAGCAGGGGGGATTGTTATCGTTCCTTCATGAACTCCCTGGTCGAATCTGGCCTGAGCCACGCGCAGGCGCCGTTTTCCGCCGCATCGCTGGTGCGCGCCCTGCAGCAGGTGTTGCCCACGCACTGCGTGCTACACCGTGAAGAAGATACCCGCCCGTACGAATGCGACGGGCTGTCCCTGTTTCGGGCCTTGCCCGCCGCCGTGGTCCTGCCCGAAACCGAGGCGCAGGTGCAGGCGGTGATGAAGCTGTGCAAGCGCATGAACGTGCCGGTGGTGGCACGGGGCGCGGGCACCGGGCTTTCCGGGGGCGCGATGCCGCACGCACAGGGCGTGCTCATGGGGCTGTCGAAGTTCAACCGCATCAAGCACATCGACGCACGGGCCTGCACCGCCACGGTGGAGCCCGGCGTGCGCAACCTCGCGATCTCCGAAGCCGCCGCGCCTTACGGTCTCTATTACGCGCCGGATCCCTCTAGCCAGATCGCCTGTTCGATCGGCGGCAATGTCGCGGAGAACTCCGGCGGCGTGCACTGCCTGAAGTACGGCCTCACGGTACACAACGTGCTGCGCGTGCGCATGATCACGATCGACGGCGAGGTGGTCGAGCTGGGCTCCGAAGCACCCGATGCCGCCGGCGTCGATCTGCTCGCGGTGTTCATCGGATCGGAAGGCATGCTCGGCGTGGTCACCGAGGTGACCGTCAAGCTCATTCCGCGCCCGGCCTGCGCGCAGGTGGTGATGGCGAGCTTCTCGAGCGTCGAGGCCGCCGGCAACGCCGTCACGCGCATCATCGCCGCCGGCATCATCCCGGCCGGTCTCGAGATGATGGACCGCCAGGCGACGCACATGGTCGAACCCTTCGTCCAGGCCGGCTACGACCTCGACGCGCAGGCCATCCTGCTGTGCGAGTCGGACGGCACCCAGGAAGAAGTGGCGCACGAGGTGGCGCGCATGGAGGCCATCTTCAAGGAGGCGGGCGCCACGCGCTGCCAGGTGTCGGCCAGCGAGGCCGAACGGCTGCGCTTCTGGGCCGGCCGCAAAAACGCCTTTCCGGCCGCGGGGCGCGTGTCGCCCGATTACTACTGCATGGACGGCACGATTCCGCGCCGCCATCTGGCGCGCGTGCTGGGCGCCATCGAGCAGATGGAAGACGAGTTCGGGCTGCGCTGCGCCAATGTCTTCCATGCGGGCGATGGCAATCTGCACCCGCTGATTCTGTTCGATTCGAATAAGCCTGACGAGGTCGAGCGCGCCGAGAAGTTCGGCGCCGCCATCCTCGAGCTGTGCGTGCAGGTGGGAGGCACCGTGACCGGAGAGCACGGTGTGGGTATGGAGAAAATAGATCAAATGTGCGTGCAATTTTCGCGTGAAGAGCTCGACGCGTTCCTGGCCGTCAAACGGGCATTCGACCCGCCTGGCCTGCTCAATCCCGAGAAAGTCATCCCGACCCTCGCCCGTTGCGCCGAATACGGCAAGATGCACGTGCACGGCGGTGAACTGAGATTCCCCGACCTGGCCCGATTCTGAGGCCGGCCGCGATGGAGTTCGTTCTGTCCGAGTTGTGCGAGCAGGTCATGACGGCGCGCGCCGGCCACAAGCCCTTGTTTGTGTGTGGCGGTGGCAGCAAGTCGTTCTATGGCAATCATCGCCCCGTGACCCCACAGGATGGCCACTGCATGCTCGACATGTCGGCCTACCGGGGCATCATCAACTATCAGCCCTCGGAGCTGGTGGTGACCGCGCGTGCGGGCACCACGCTCGTCGAGCTCGAGGCCGCGTTGGCCGAGCACAACCAGATGCTGGCATTCGAACCGCCGCATTTCGAGCCGTCCGCAACGATCGGCGGCTGCGTCGCGAGTGGCTTGTCGGGGCCGCGCCGCATGGCCGCGGGCGCCGTGCGCGACTTCGTGCTGGGCGCGCGCCTGCTCGATGCGCAGGGCCGTTTGCTGGCCTTCGGCGGCGAGGTCATGAAGAATGTCGCCGGCTACGACGTGGCGCGTCTGCTGACCGGCTCGCTCGGCATCTTCGGCGCGATCCTCGAGGTATCGGTCAAGGTCGTGCCACGGCCCGCCGAAGAACTCACACTGTGTCTGGCGCTGGACGAAGCGCAGGCACTCGACGCGTTCGCGCGCTGGCGCAGCCAGCCGCTGCCGATCTCGGCGGCCTGCTGGGTGCCGGCCGCGCAGCCGGGCCAGCCCGGCCGCTGTGCCGTGCGGCTGTCGGGCGCGCCGCCGGCAATCACCGCGGCGCGGGCGCGTATCGGAGGCGAGCCGCTCGACGCGGTGGCGGCCAACGACTGGTGGCTGGCCCTGCGGGAGCAGACCCATCCGTTCTTCCAGGGAGGCGTGCCGCTGTGGCGCCTGGCGGTGCCGCCGACGGCCCCCGCGCTGAATCTCGGCCCCACCCTGATCGAGTGGGGCGGCGGGCAGCGCTGGCTGAGCGCGCGGCACGACCCATCGGCCCTGCGTGCCGCGGTGCAGGCGGCAGGGGGGCACGCCACGCTGTTTCGCGCCGCGGGCGGCGCGCCGGCCGATGGCGTGTTTCATCCGCTGTCTCCCGCGGTGGCCGCGATCACGCGGCGGCTCAAACAAGAATTCGATCCGGTCGGGTTGTTCAACCCGGGCCGTCTGGTGCCGGAGCTCTAGACCATGCAGACGCATCTTGTTCAATGGGCGCGCGAGCGTTCGGCGGGGCTCGAAGCCGACGCCATCCTGCGGCGCTGCGTGCATTGCGGTTTCTGCACGGCGACCTGTCCCACGTATCAGGTGCTGGGCGACGAACGCGATAGCCCGCGCGGCCGCATCTATCTGATCAAGCAGGTGCTGGAAGGGGCGGAGCCGACCGCGGCCACCCAGCAGCATCTGGACCGCTGCCTCACGTGCCGCAATTGCGAAACCACCTGCCCCTCGGGTGTGCAGTACGGGCATCTGGTGGACATCGGCCGCGCCATTGTCGATGAACGCGTGCAGCGGCGCTGGCCCGACCGCCTCAGGCGCTGGCTCTTGCGGCGCGGGCTGACCTCGCCGCTGTTCGCGCCCGCGATGCGGGTGGGACAAAGCGTCAGAACCCTCCTGCCGCAGGCGCTGCGGCGCAAGGTGCCGGCGCGGCGCGACGCCGGGGTGTTGCCCGACCCCGACCGGCACGCGCGCCAGGTGCTGCTGCTGACAGGCTGTGTGCAACCGGCCATGATGCCGAGCATCGATGCGGCGACGATTCGCGTGCTCGATGCCATCGGCATCGGCGCGCGCATGGCGCCGGGAGCGGGCTGCTGCGGCGCGCTCAGCTTCCACCTCGATGCGCAGGAAGACGCCTTGCAGCAGATGCGCGCCAACGTGGATGCCTGGTGGCCGCTGCTGCAGGATGGCGCCGTCGAAGCCATCGTGATCAACGCGTCGGGCTGCGGCGCGACCGTGCGCGAATATGCCCACCACCTGCGGCACGAGCCGGTGTACGCCGCGCGCGCGGCCGAGCTGGCCGACCGGATCAAGGACGTGGCCGAGATCGTGGCACCGCATGCCGACCGGCTCGCCGCGCAGCTGGGGCCCGCGCCGCGTGCCGCGTTCCATCCGCCGTGCACCGTGCAGCACTGGCAAGGCCTGCGGCCGCTGTCCGAAAGGTTGCTGGCGGAGCTGGGCTTCGTCTTGCAGCCCTTCGGCGAATCGCATCTGTGCTGCGGTTCGGCGGGTGCCTATTCGGTGCTGCAACCCGAGATATCGACCCGCCTGCGCGACCGCAAGCTTGCCGAGATCTCGCGCACCGAGCCCGAGGTCATTGTGTCGTCGAACATGGGTTGCATCGGCCACCTCCAAAGCGGCACCGAGGTGCCGGTGCGGCATTGGGTCGAGGTGGTCGACGAGCGCCTGAGCGCGCGGCCGCGCTGAGTCGGTGGCCGCGACCCGCCCGGGCGCGCGGGCCTACCGCGGCTGAGTGGCCGGGCGGTCCGCGGCGATTTCCACCGCGCGCTCGGCGGACGCCGGCAACATCGGGCCGTGCGTCAGGCCCGGAAACGTGATGTACGCGACCTCGGGATCGCGCGTGCGCAGCAGGCCGGCCAGCCCGGCCGCCTGACCCGCGGGCACCTGCCTGATCTCCGCGGTAGGGGCTCCGGGGATCGGTTTGCGCAGATGTTCCGCATCGCCCACCATGATCACGACCTCGGGCGCCGGGCCCGGGCGGGGCGCCGCCACGTACTCGCGTGCGCGGTCCATCATGTAAGGCGCCTGCCACCACATCGACGGGCTGGCCGCCACGAAGCGCTGGAAACTGCCGGGCGCCGTGAACAGCGTGTCCAGCACGAACAGGCCGCCATACGAATGCCCGTACAGCGTCTGGCGCGCCGGATCGATCGGTGCGTGGCGCGTGGCCCAGGGCTTGACCTCGTTTTCGATGAACGCGCGCCAGTCGGCCGCGCCGCCGTTGCGTCGCAGCGGGTTGCGGGGGTCGGGCGCACCTTGCGGACCGGCGCCGGGGAGGGCGGGCAGGTAGTCCCATGCACGCGCATCACCGTCCACCCGTTCGTTGGTGTCGTAACCGATCCCGACCAGCACGACACCGGCGGTCAGGTCGCCGCGGTCGCGCTCGGCCAGCGCCTGCATGGCGGCATTGCCGTCGAGCAGGTACACGACCGGCCAACCGCTGGCAGGCGCCGGCCCCGGCGGTACCGACAGCATCAGGCGCACCGCGCGCAGTCCGTCCGCGCGCGGCAGCACCTCTTGCTGTACCAAGCCCAGGCGTCCGAGCTGTGCGCGCACCTGCTCGGGGCTGAGGGTTTGACGTGCGGGCTGGGCCGCGGCCTCGCCGGCGGCGGCGAGCAGGGGGATCGACAATAGCAGTGCGGCGCGGGCTCGCATCTTCAACTCCATCAAACGGTAAAACGCCGATGCGCGCCCCTCGGCGCGCATCGGCGGGCGGCGAGGGCATGCCTCGCCGTGCGCTGCGTCAGAACGACACGGTGGCGGTCGCGAAGTAGGCGCGGCCCGGTTCGTTGTACGTGGCGGCCCCGGCATTGGCGGCATTGCCTTCACGATACAGTTGCTTGTCGAACAGGTTGTTCACGCCGACGCGGAAACGCAGGTTTTTGTTGACCTCGTAGCCCGCGCTCAGACCCACCAGGGCGTAGGGGCTGAGCTGCTGGCGGCCGCCGTCGGTGAGCGTCGCGCCGGTGCGCACGTTGGTGCTCGGGCCGACCTGCTTGCCGTAGTAGGTCACGTTGGCCTGGAACGACAGCTGCGGCGTGTAGAACCAGTCGAGCGTGCTGTTGATCGTGTACTTCGGAATCACGCTCAGCGGCTCGCCCGTGCTCTTGCTCTTGGACTGCATCATGTAAGTGAAGTTGGTGTTCCAGTCCAGGGTGCTTGCCAGCGGGATGAACAGATTGCCTTCGAAGCCCTCGACCACGGCCTTGCCGCTGTTGGTCCACTGCAGCACGCGCGCGCCGTTGGTCAGGCGGTATTCGATGTCGGTGCCGGCGACGATCTTGTTGCGATAGTCGTTGCGGAAGTACGCCATGCTGGTGCGCCACGTGCCCGGGTCGTACTCGAAGCCGATTTCCTTGTTGACGCTGGTTTCCGGCGACAGATCCGCGTTGCCCACCAGGTAGCAGCCGTTGGTGTTGGTCTCGGCGGCAATGCAACCCTGACCGCGGCTGTAGAGCAGGTAGTTCGGGTTGGACTGGTACAGGTTCGGCGCCTTGTAGGCGCGCGCGATGCCGCCCTTGATCTTGAACGCGTCCGTGACCGCGTACGAGGCGTTCAGGCTGGGGCTCCAGTTGCTGCCGAACTCGCTGTTGTAGTCCAGGCGCACGCCGGGCGTCAGCATGGCGCGCGTGCTCAGCTCGATGTTGTCTTCGACGAAGAGGGCGTAGCTGTTCTGCTTGGTCTTGGAGTCGCGGCCCTCGGCGCTGGTGCCGCCGATGGTGCCGCCGGTGTACGTCTGGCGCAGGCCGCTGGGGTCGTCCAGGCTCTCGCGCAGCCATTCAACGCCGACCGTCGCCACCTGCTCGAAGCCGAGATGGAACGGCACGTTGGCCTCGGCGGCGCCGCGCCAGTTCTTCAGTCGGGCCGTGGCGAAGCCGAGGTCGGTCGGCGCGCCTTCGGGGCCGCCGGCCAGGCCTTCCTGCTGGCGCGAGTTGCGCGTGTAGTCGTAGCCCAGCGAGGCGCGCGTCGTGCCCCAGTCGTAGCTGCCGCGATGCGTGAGCGCGTAGTTCTCGCGGTACATGATGTTGGTTTCGTCGCCATACAGACTGTCGCTGAAGTCGCTGTTGGCGTTGTTCATCGTGTCGCCGGCGTAGATGTTGCCCTGGCGGCTGTAACCCAGATCCAGGTCGAACGTGTTCTGCGCGTTGGCTTTCCAGGAGAACAGGGCGTTCAGATCCTGGTTGATGACGCCTTCGCGTCCGGCCGTGCTGGTCGTGCCGTTGGCGCCCGCCGCGGCGCGGCCGGCGTTGATGTCGCGGGCATCGGCGTTGGTCTTGTTGTAGTTGCCATAGACCCGCATCGAGAGGCTCTCGCTCAACGGGCTGGCGAGGCGGACATTGACGCGATTGGTGTTGCCTTCCTTGCTGTCCTCGGGCTGGTTCAGGTAATACGTGATCGAGCCCGACGGCTTGTCGGTGGGGCGCTTGGTGATGATGTTGACCACGCCGCCCATCGCACCCGAGCCATACCGCGCGGCGGCCGGGCCACGGATCACTTCGATGCGTTCGACCTCTTCGGCCGGCACCCAGTTGGTGTCGCCGCGCGTGTCGCGATCGCCGTTCCAGCCGTAGCGCACGGCATTGCGCGAGGACGTGGGTTTGCCGTCGATCAGGATCAGGGTGTTCTCCGGGCCCATGCCGCGAATGTCGATCTGGCGGTTGTTGCCCCGCGCACCGCTGGCGCTGTTGCCGGTCAGGTTCACGCCGGGTTCGCGGCGGATCAGATCCGAGAGATCGTTGCTCGGCGGACGGCGCGCAATCTCCTCGGCCGTGATCACCGAGACGCCCAGCGACTCCTTCACTTCTTCTTCGGCGGTGCCGAGCACCTGCACCGCGGCCATCTCCTGGATCTGCGACGGATCCTGGATCTGGGTGGCCTGGGCATGGGCGAGGCCGGACCAGGCCATGACGAGGGCGGCGCTGGCGTAGTGCAGCGGATACCGGCAAGACATACGAGGAAACTCCATGTGCGGTGCAAAGCGGCGGCGCAGGCGTGATCGGCGCCAGGGCGGGCCGGCGATTTGCTATTTAGTTGGGAATGATTTTTAATACCGTTTGATTTTTCATGATTCTGTCAGGGAACGCGGCGGCTCAGCTTTGTGCGGAAACCAACCGTCTTTGCGCCGGCGCCATATCCCGCACTTCCGTTCGATGTCCATGTCTCTGCCGACCGCGCTCTCCGACCGGCCGCGCGACCATGCCGCGCCGGTGTCCTGCTCGACTGTCGATACCCTGGTGCGCCAGACCGCCGCCGATCATTACCTGACCGTCCCCGGCGAGGATCGCCCGGTGTTCGAAGGGGTGTTCGACGTGACCGCGCTCGAACCGGGGCTGATCGCGCATCGGATCGACGTGCGTGACGTGCAGGGCAGCACGGTCAGGGCCACGCTCAAACCGGCGCTGCGGCTGGGCTTCACGATCGGGGGCTACGCCAACATGGCGATCGCCTGCCGCGCGCTGCCCACCGGTCCCGGACGGGGCGCGCCGATCACGGCGTGGATGATGGCCTTGCACGAGCCCGCGACGTTCTCGCGCCAGTCACGGCGCGGCGATGTCGAGCGCACCGTCGATCTGGCCTTCGGCGCCACCTGGCTCGCCGACCACTTCGGCGATGACAGCGCAATCGTCGCGTTCGCACGGACCCACCTTGCCACGCGCACCTGGACCCCCTCGGCCCAGGCGCTGGCCAACGTCGAGCAGATGCTGCGGCCGCCGGCGCTGGATGCCGCGACCACGCGGCTCTATCTGCGGTCGCGCGCCTTCGATCTGCTGGTCGAGGCGGCAAGCCAGCTCGGGCAGGCGTCGGATCCCTCGCCGCAGGCAGGCTCGGGACTCGGCAAGCGCGATTGGCTACGCATGCGCAGCGTGCGGGATCTGCTGGAGAGCGGGGCGGCCGACCATATGTCGCTCGAACAGATCGCGCTGCAGGCCTGCGTCAGCGCCAACACCTTGCAGCGGCATTTCCGCGCGGCCTGGGGCTGCACGGTATTCGAGTTTCTGCGCGAGGCGCGCATGCAGCGCGCGCGGGTGGCGCTCGAGCGCGACGGCGTGACCGTGGCGCAGGCGGCCTGGCTGGCCGGCTACAACAGCCCGGCGAATTTCGCCACGGCGTTCCGGCGCCATTACGGGGTATCGCCGGGACAGTTGCGCGCGCATCTGGGCGGCGCGGAGGCCGGGGCGCCCGGCCGTTCGCGCAGCGCCGGCGCGGGCGGCGCGCCGGCATAAGCTACCGGCGGCGCCCGTCGCGGGCGGTCTACTCCACCGCCTTGACCATGTCTTCGAGCACCTTCTTGGCGTCGCCGAAGACCATCATCGTGCCATCCATGTAGAACAGCTCGTTATCCAGCCCCGCATAGCCTGCCGCCATCGAACGCTTGTTCACGATCACATTGCGGGCGCGGTAGGCCTCGAGAATCGGCATGCCCGCGATGGGCGATTGCGGGTCGTTCTTGGCGGCGGGGTTCACCACGTCGTTGGCACCGAGGATCAGGGCGACGTCTGTTTGCGAGAATTCGCCGTTGATCTCGTCCATCTCGAATACCTGATCGTAGGGCACCTCGGCCTCGGCCAGCAGGACGTTCATGTGGCCCGGCATGCGGCCCGCGACGGGATGGATCGCGTACTTCACGGTCACGCCTTTCTCGGTGAGCTTGGCCGCCAGTTCCTTCAGGGCATGCTGTGCGCGCGCCACCGCCAGACCGTAACCCGGCACGATGATGACGCTCTCGGCATTGGCGAGCAGGAACGCGGCGTCTTCGGCACTGCCCGACTTCACCGGACGCTGTTGCGCATCGCCGGCCGGGCCGCCCGTGCCCGCCTGCGCGCCGAAGCCGCCGAGCAGCACATTGAAGAACGATCGGTTCATCGCCTTGCACATGATGTACGACAGGATCGCGCCCGACGAGCCCACCAGCGAGCCGGCAATGATGAGCATGGGGTTGTTGAGCGAGAACCCGATGCCGGCCGCCGCCCAGCCGGAATAGCTGTTGAGCATGGACACCACGACCGGCATGTCGGCGCCGCCGATCGGAATGATGATGAGCACGCCCAGCACGAAGGCCAGCAGCGTCATCAGCACGAAGGGCAGCCAGGCCTGCGTCGCCATGAACCAGAAGCCGCAGCCCAGCATGGCCAGCGCCAGGGCGAGGTTGACGAAATGCTGGCCCGTGAACACCACCGGCGCACCCTGGAACAGCCGGAACTTGTACTTGCCCGACAGCTTGCCGAACGCGATCACCGAGCCGGAGAACGTGATCGCGCCCACGAAGGTGCCGACGAACAGTTCGAAGCGGTTGCCGGTCGGGATCGGCGCGCCGCGCGCGGCGATGTTGAAGGCGTGCGGTTCGGCCACCACGGCCACCGCGATCGCCACCGCCGCCAGACCGATCATGCTGTGCATGAAGGCCACCAGCTCGGGCATTTTGGTCATCTCGACCCGGCGGGCCATCAGGGTGCCGACGCTGCCGCCGATCAGCAGGCCCAGCACCACCCAGCCCAGGCCGAGCGCGGCGGGACCGCCGCCCGACAGGCTGTGGATGAGCGCGCCGGTGGTGAGCACGGCGATGGTCATGCCCGCCATGCCGAAGGCATTGCCCAGGCGCGAGGTGGTCGGATGCGACAGGCCCTTGAGCGCCTGAATGAAGCAGATCGATGCGATCAGATAGAAAAGCGTGACGAGGTTCAGAGAGATCATTGCGTGCCCTCCCGCGCGGGCTTGCGTTCCTTCTTCTTGAACATCTCGAGCATGCGGCGCGTGACCAGGAAACCGCCGAACACGTTGACGGCGGCGAGCGCCACGGCGAGCACGCCCATCGCGCGCGCCAGGCCGCCTTCGGTCAGCGCGGCGGCCAGCATGGCGCCGACGATGATGATGGCGGAGATCGCGTTGGTCACCGCCATGAGCGGGGTGTGCAGGGCCGGCGTGACGTTCCAGACCACGTGGTAGCCGACGTAGATCGCCAGCACGAAGATGATCAGGTTGATGAGGGTGGGGCTGATGGCTTCCATGTTCAGGTCCTCCGCAAGACCTGGCCGCCCTCGCACATCAGGCAGGCCGCAACGATTTCGTCATCGCGCTTGATCGCAAGCGCGCCTTGGGCATCGACAATCAGCTTGACGAAGTCGAGCAGATTGCGGGCATACAGCGCCGACGCGTCGGTGGGCAGCAGGCCGGGCAGGTTGGTGAGCCCGATCAGCGTGACGCCGTGCGCCTGCACGACCTCGCCCTTCACGGACAGCGGGCAGTTGCCGCCGCGTTCGACCGCCAGGTCCACCACCACCGAACCGGGCTTCATCGAGGCGACGGTTTCGGCCGTGAGCAGGACCGGGGCCGGCCGACCCGGAATCAGCGCGGTCGCAATGACGATGTCCGCATCCTTGCAGCGCTCGGCCACGCGCTGGGCCTGACGCGCCATCCAGGCGGGCGGCATCGGGCGGGCGTAGCCACCCGTGCCTTGCGCGATCTCGCGCTCTTCGTCCGTTTCGTAGGGGACGTCGATGAATTTCGCGCCCAGCGATTCGATCTGCTCGCGCGCGGCGGGTCTGACATCGGAGGCCTCGACCACGGCGCCGAGCCGGCGCGCGGTGGCGATGGCCTGCAGCCCGGCAACGCCGGCGCCGAGCACGACCACGCGCGCAGCCTTGAGCGTGCCCGCCGCGGTCATCATCATCGGAAAGAGGCGGCCGTATTGGTTGGCGGCCAGCAACACCGCCTTGTAGCCCGCCAGGTTGGCCTGTGACGACAGCACGTCCAGGCTTTGCGCGCGCGTGATGCGCGGCGCGGCTTCGAGCGCGAAGGCCGTCAGCCCGGCGGCGGCGAGCCGCTGGAGCTGTTCGGCATCGAACGGGTCGAGCATACCGGCGAGTACCGCGCCGCTGCGCATTCGCGCGAGCTCGGCGGCATCCGGAGCCCGCACCTTGAGAACCAGCTCCGAGCCCAATGCCTGTGCGGCATCGGCGAGGCGGGCGCCGGCAGTCTCGAATGCACTGTCCGGATAATGCGCGGCCTGACCCGCGCCGTGTTCGACTACAACTGCATGGCCACTGGCGACGTACTTCTTGACCGTCTCCGGCGTGGCGGCGACACGGGTTTCCCCGTCTCGGGTTTCTTTAGGTATCCCGATCTGCATCGACGCTCCTCCTCGAAGGGTGAGCGTAGTTATACACGAGGGGCGGCATCGCGCACGCTGCGCCTTCGGCTTGCTGCCCCCCGAGGGGGCGTTTTTGTCTTGGGGCGGCCCGGCGACAAAAATGCCCCCACGCTGCGCCTTCGGCTTGCTGCCCCCCGAGGGGGCGTTTTGTCTTGGGGCGGCCCGGCGACAAAAAATGCCCCCACGCTGCGCCTTCGGCTTGCTGCCCCCCGAGGGGGCGTTTTTGTCTTGGGGCGGCCCGGCGACAAAAAACGCCCCTCGGCCTTGCGGCGCGAGGGGCGTGGGGTCGATGCGCGGTCGTGGCCGCGGCATCGCGTGCGTGCAGAACGTCCGGCGTCAGGCCGTCTGCGCGCGCGTCCAGTCAACCAGCGCGATGGTCAGTTCGCGCAGATGGTTTTTAAGACGAACGTAGTTTTCGCTGGGTTGCAGCGACACTTCATCCATATACAGCTTGCGGTTGATCTCGATCTGCAGGCTGTGGCGGCCTTCGGCGGGGCGGCCGAAGGCGCGCACGAGTTCCACGCCCTTGTACGGATCGTTGACCGTCACGTTGTAGCCGCGCTCGCGCAACCAGGCCGCGACGAACTCGCGGAAGGCCGGGTCGCTCGTCGCGCCGTCGCGGTCACCCAGCACGAAGTCGGGGTGCACGAGGCCGGGCTTGTCGGTCGCGTAGGCGCCGGCCACGCTGGGCATCGAGTGGCAGTTGATGTGCCATACCTTGCCAAAGCGCGCGTGCGCCTTGTCGAGCAGGGTGCCGAGCTGCGCGTGGTAAGGCTTCCAGCAGGCTTCGATGCGATGACGCACTTCGGCCACCGACAGCTTGCGGTCGTACAGCGGGGTGCCGTCGTCGAGCATGCGCCAGATCAGGCCCTTGCCCAGGCGCACCTTGGGCGACTCGCTGATCGCATCGGGCCACGCTTCGTCGAGCAGAAGCTGGTCGATTTCTTCGGCGCCGCGGTTGGCGTCGATGTAAGCGCGCGGAAAGGAGGCGCCAAGCAGCGGCACGCCCAGGTCCACCGCATCGCCCCACAGATCATCCACCCACGTATCTTCCGCGGTGCGCAGGGCGCCGAAGCCGACGGCGGGCGCGAAATCCGGCGGGTACGTCGTGCCGCTGTGCGGCGAGTCCAGCACCAGCGGTGCGCAGAGCGGCGCGTCCGGGTAGTTCTGCGGCGAATCGAGTCGGTAAGACAGGGGCTTGATGATAGGCATGACGAAACGGGTGCTACGAAAAGGGGTGATGGTCCCCGCCCGGGGGCGGGGACCCGATCGCTCAGTCGATCTTCACGTTGGCTTCTTTGGCGATACGCTTGTTCTTGGCGATTTCGGTAGCGATCTGCTGCGCGAATTCGGCCGGCGTGTTCGCCACGGGCGCGGCGCCCAGGCCTTCGAGGCGCTTCTTCACGTCGTCTTCGGCGCTGACCTTGACGACGGCGGCGTGCAGCTTCTCGAGGATCGGAGCGGGCACCTTGGCCGGGGCCACGAGGCCGAACCACGACGAATCATTCACTGGCGTGAGACCCGCTTCGGCGAAGGTCGGCACGTTGGGCAGCGCGGCGACGCGCTGGGGCGCGGCCACGGCCAGCGCGACCAGGGCGCCTTGCTGGATGTGCGGCAGCGAGGAGGGCAGGTTGTCGAACAGCACGTCGACCTGGCCGGCCAGCGTGTCGTTCAGCGCGGGGCCCACGCCACGGTAAGGCACGTGCATCAGATCGGTGCCCGAAGCCATCTTGAACATTTCGCCCATCATGTGCGAAACCGAGCCGTTGCCGGCCGAGGCGTACGTCAGCTTGCCCGGCTCTTTCTTGGCCAGCGCGACGAAGTCGGCCATGCTCTTGGCCTGCACCTTCGGATTCACGGTCATGACGTTCGGCACGGCAGCCAGATTCGAGATCGGGCTGAAGTCCTTTTCGGCGTCGAACGGCAGGTTGTGATAGATGGCCGGGTTGATGCCGTGCGTGCTGACGGTGGCGATGCCCAGCACGTAGCCGTCGGGCGCGCTCGAGGCGACGAAGGCGCTGCCGATCGAGCCGCCGGCACCGCCGCGGTTCTCGACGACGACGGTCTGACCGAGTTCCTTGGTCAGCTTGTCGGCGAACAGGCGGCCGACGATGTCGGTGGTGCCGCCCGGCGGGAAGGGCACGATCAGGCGGATGGGTTTGTTCGGATAGCTGTCTTGCGCGTGGGCGACACCGGCGGCAAACGGCGAGGCCAGGACAGCAGCGGCGAGGGACAGGCCCAGAATGACATTGCGACGTTGCATGAGTTTCCCCTGTAGGAAATTAGTTCGGATGCATAAGCAAACCTGTCGATTCTGAAAGGTGCCCCTGGTTTGCACAAACGAAAGATTCTCCGTAAGCTATTCCTTTTACTCATGCCAGAGCTGTAAGCAAATCTGGCGGTATTGCGAAGTATGCGTCGATTCTGTCCCTCGCTGACCGACCTGCAGGCCTTCGAAGTGGCTGCCAGGCATAGCAGTTTTACCCGCGCCGCCCAGGAGCTCTGCGTGACGCAGGGCGCCGTGAGCAAACAAGTGAAACATTTGGAAGAGTTCGTCGGTGTCGAGCTATTCCTGCGGATCAGGCAAGGGCTGGTCCTGACCGAGGCGGGCCGCAGCTATCTGAAGAAGGTGCAGGCGGGCCTGTCGCAGATCGAGGCCGCCACCGTCGAGCTCATCGCCCACCAGGGGCGCGGCGGCACGCTCAACCTCACCGCCATGCCGACCTTCGGCGCGCGCTGGCTCATTCCGCGGCTGATCGCCTTCAATCGCCTGCGTCCGGATATCCACGTCGAATTCATGCCGCACCGGCAGGGCTACGACTTTTCCACGCCCGAGCTCGATGCGGCCGTGCGATTCGGCGAGGGGATCTGGCCCGGCAGCGGCGCCGACTACATCGTGGGCCGCGAGATCGTGCCCGTGTGCAGTCCGCGTCTCATTGCCGAGGGCTGCGACGACGCGGCCGACCTGCTGCGCTATCCCTTGCTGCACCACACCTCGGCGCTCGAGGGCTGGTTCGAGTGGTTCGAGCAGGCCGGCTGCGACACGCGCCGCAGCCTCGAAGGCGCCCGCTTCGATCAATACTCGCTGTTGTCGCAAGCCGCGGCCGCGAGCTTCGGCATTGCGCTGATTCCGCGCTGTCTGATCGAGGACGAGCTGCGCGACGGCAAGCTCGTCGTGCCCATTCAGCTGCCCATCCGGGCGCGCCAGGGCTACTACCTGTGCTACCCGGAGCAGAAGGCCAACCTGCCCACGCTGCAGGCATTCCGGGCCTGGCTGATGGAGGTGTCGCGCGCGGCCGAGCCCGTGCCGGCCGCCACGGACGCCATCGCACTAAAATAGAGTCATCATGCTTCATACCTCCACCAAGAAAGGCCGCGTCGTGGTCGGGATGTCGGGCGGGGTCGATTCGTCGGTCACGGCCTGGCTTCTCAAACAACAAGGCTATGAGGTCGTCGGCCTTTTCATGAAAAACTGGGAAGACGACGACGATTCCGAATACTGTTCCACCCGCCAGGATCTGCTCGATGCCGCGAGCGTCGCGGATCTCGTGGGCGTGGACTTCGAGTTCGTCAATTTCGCCTCCGAGTACAAAGACCGCGTGTTCGCCGACTTCCTGCGCGAATACTCGGCGGGCCGCACGCCCAACCCGGATGTGCTGTGCAATGCCGAGATCAAGTTCAAGGCATTCCTGGATCACGCCATGGCGCTGGGCGCCGAGCACATCGCCACCGGCCACTACGCGCGCGTGCGCGCGGTCGAGGCGGCCGGCGGGCAGGGCACCGAATACCAGTTGCTCAAGGCGCTCGACGCCTCGAAAGATCAAAGCTATTTTCTGCATCGCCTCAACCAGGCGCAGCTGTCGCGCACGCTGTTTCCGCTCGGCGAGCTGCACAAGACCGAGGTGCGGCGCATCGCGCACGAGATCGGCCTGCACAATGCCGCCAAGAAAGACTCGACGGGCATCTGCTTCATCGGCGAGCGGCCCTTCCGCGAGTTTCTGAATCGCTATCTGCCGACGGCGCCGGGTCCGATTCTGACGCCCGAGGGCAAGCGCGTGGGCACGCATCACGGCCTGTCGTTCTACACGCTCGGCCAGCGCAAGGGCCTGGGCATCGGCGGCGTGAAGGGCAGCCAGCGCGACGACGGCACGGCAGACGCCTGGTACTCGGCGCGCAAAGACCTCGAGAACAACACGCTCTATGTGGTGCAGGGGCACGATCATCCGTGGCTGCTGTCCAGCCGCCTGAACGCGCAGGATGCGAGCTGGGTGGCGGGACACGCACCCGAGGCGCGAGGGTTCGGCGCCAAGACCCGCTATCGCCAGACCGACGCCGCGTGCCAGCTGGCGCAGGCCGACGGCGAGGGATTCACGCTCGAGTTCGCGCAACCGCAGTGGGCCGTCACGCCCGGGCAATCCGCGGTGCTTTACGATGGCGAAGTTTGTCTGGGCGGTGGCATCATCGCCTGACGCGTGGCCACCCGACGGTGGCTGCGATGTTGCAATGCCGGTCTTCGAGGGGAAGACCGACAGGTTCCAAGGGGCCGGCCAGCGATGGCGGGCCCCGATTTTCATAAATCGATAGAGAGGGGAAGGTTGTGGATGTGACGTTGGTGATTTGCCTGTTGGCGCTGGGCGCGCTGGTGGGATTTGCTGCAGGTTTGCTGGGCATCGGCGGTGGGATGTTGCTGGTGCCGTTCCTGACCATGCTGTTTACCTGGCAGGGCATGGCGCCCGATCTGGTCGTGCACGTGGCGATCGCCACCTCCATGACGTCGATTCTGTTCACGTCCGTCTCGAGCGTGCGCGCGCACCAGCAGAAGGGCACGATCAACTGGAAGATCGTCGGGGCGATGGCGCCCGGCATCATCATCGGCGGCCTGATTTCCGGCGGCGCGGTCTTCGCCGCCCTCAATACGGGCTGGCTCTCGCTGGTGTTCGCGATCTTCGTCGGCTACTCGGGCTGGAGCATGCTGCGCAACAAGAAGCCCAAGCCCACCCGGCAGATGCCGGGCGTGGTCGGCACGACGGCGGCCGGCGCAGGTATCGGCTTCCTGTCGGGTCTGGTCGGGGCGGGCGGCGGTTTTCTGTCCGTGCCGTTCATGGTGTGGTGCAACGTGGCGCTGCATACCGCGGTGTCCACGTCGGCGGCCCTGGGCTTTCCCATTGCGCTGGCCAACAGCGTGGGCTACATCATCTCGGGCCTGAACGAAGAAATCTCGCGCCCCGGCATGCTGGGCTTCATCTACTGGCCCGCGCTGCTGGCGCTGATCTGCACCAGCGTGCTGACCGCACCCTTCGGCGCGCGCATGGCGCATCGCCTGCCGGTGGTCACGCTCAAGCGCGTGTTCGCCTTCCTGCTGTTCGCGCTGGCGGCCTACATGCTGTTCAAGGCCTGGCAGGCATTTGCCTGACGAGGCGGCGGCGCGCCCACGGGCGCGCCGTGGGTGAGGGTGGGGCCGCCTAGGTGGGGCCGCCTAGGTGGGGCTGCCCGGCCCGCCTGAGGCCCCATGCAAAACGCCCCGGATCCCGCATTGCGGCGTCCGGGGCGTTTTGCATCACGGGGCGCGAGCGCCCTGCGTCGTTCAGATCAGGTGTTGGGCGGCAGCGTGTCGATGAACGACTGGCGCGCGCTCAGCTTTTCGTGCAGACGTAGCAGGTTGGGCTGCGATGCGCGCCAATCGAGCTCGGCGAAGCGCAGGTCGAGATAGCCGAGGGCGCAGCCCACGGCGATGTCGGCCAGGGTGTAGTTCACCCCCATGCAATGCACGTTGTCGCCGAGGCTGTTGTTCATGGCGTCGAGGCTGGCGTGGATCTTGGCGTACTGACGCTCGATCCAGCTGGCGCTGCGTTCGGCGGCCGGTCGCTTGTTTTCCTGCACGATCGTCACGCAGGCGTCGAGCAGGCCGTCGGCGATGGCTTCCCAGCACTTGACCGCCGCGCGGTCGCGGCCGGACTGCGGAATCAGCCGCGCCACGGGAGACAGGGTATCGAGATACTCGACGATGACGCGCGAGTCGAACAGCGCGCCGCCATCTTCCATCACCAGGCAGGGAACCTTGCCCAGCGGGTTGTATTGCTGGATCTGCGTATCCGCGGACCAGACATTTTCGAGCTCGAGCTTGTAATCCAGCTTTTTTTCCGCCATGACGACGCGCACTTTGCGCACGTAAGGACTGGTAAGCGAGCCGATGAGTTTCATTTTTGTAAGGCGTAGTCGAAGCGGGCGCAGTATAGCGCAGGACCGACCCCCATTTGTCGCAGGGGCCAATCCGGGCGACGCCAGATTGTTACAGAAGGGCGGGTGATAAAATCGTGGCCCGCCTCCCAACCGCTATTTTTGATGATCATGCAGATTGCCGCCCAGCTTACCCAACTCAATGCCCTTTCGCCACTCGACGGGCGCTACGCGTCGCGCGGCGATGCGCTGCGGGGGCTGCTGTCCGAAGCCGGCTTCATGGCCCATCGTGTCGAGGTCGAAGTGGCGTGGCTGATCGCGCTCTCCGATGCCGGCCTGCCCGAGCTGCCGTCCTTCACGCCGGCCGCCCGCGAGCGCCTGGCCCAGCTCGTGCGCGACTTCTCCGAGTCGGATGCCGAGCGCATCAAGGACATCGAGCGCGTCACCAACCACGACGTCAAGGCGGTTGAATACTGGCTCAAGGAGCGCGTGGCCGACGACGCCGAGCTGGCGCGCGCGGCCGAGTTCATCCATTTCGCCTGCACCTCCGAAGACATCAACAACACCTCGCATGCGCTGATGCTCACTCGCGCGCGTGATCAGGTGGTGGTGCCGCGCCTGCGCGACATGGTCGCCAAGCTCAACGAAATCGCCACCGCTCAGGCCGACCAGCCCATGCTGTCGCGCACCCACGGCCAGCCCGCCAGCCCCACCACGCTGGGCAAGGAATTCGCCAACGTGGCCGCCCGCCTGGCGCGTGCCGTGAGCGCGATCGAGGCCGTCGAGCCGCTCGCCAAGCTCAATGGCGCCACCGGCAACTACAACGCTCACCTGTCGGCCTATCCCGAGATCGACTGGCCCGAGTTCAGCCGCAAGGTCCTGGCCGGCCTGGGTCTCACGCAAAACCGCCACACGATCCAGATCGAACCGCACGACTGGATGGCCGCGCTGTTCGACGCCATCGCGCGCGCCAACGTGATCGTGCTTGACCTGGATCGCGACATCTGGGGCTACATCGCGCTGGGCTACTTCAAGCAGCGCCTGAAAGAAGGCGAGGTCGGTTCCTCCACGATGCCGCACAAGGTCAACCCGATCGACTTCGAAAACTCCGAAGGCAATCTGGGGCTGGCCAACGCCGTGCTGCGTCACCTTTCCGAGAAGCTGCCGGTGTCGCGCTGGCAGCGTGACCTGACCGATTCCACGGTGCTGCGCAACCTGGGCGTGGGTCTGGGTTACTGCCTGGTCGCGTGGGATTCGTGCATGCGTGGCCTGGGCAAGCTCGAGGTCAACGCGGCCGCGATCGACGCCGACATCGACGCGTGCTGGGAAGTCCTGGCCGAACCGGTGCAAACTGTCATGCGCCGCTATGGTCTGCCCCAGCCCTACGAGCAGCTCAAGGCGCTGACCCGTGGCAAGGGCATCAACGAAGAAGGTCTGCGCGAGTTCATTACCGGTCTCGAGCTGCCCGAAGAGCCCAAGGCGCGCCTGCTCGCCATGACGCCGCGCAGCTATATCGGACTGGCCGCGAAGCTCGCCCGAACGGTATAGTGTGGCCACGCTGGCATGGCCTCTCGAGGGCCGTGCCAGCGGGTCCCATTGCCGTCTCAGGAGAGAGCCCCATGAAGAAGTTGTCCGCGATTGCCGCGCTCGTCTGTACGTCGCTTGCGCCGCTCATGATCGCGCCGGCGCATGCCCAGTTCGCCAAGGCCGAGGATGCGGTCAAGTACCGCGAAGCCTCGTTCAAACTCATCGCATCGCATTTCGGCCGCATGCAGCCGGTCGTGCGCGGCCAGGCGCCTTACGATGCCGCCCAGATCAAGGCCAACGTGGACGTCCTCAAGACGCTCGCCACGCTGCCCTGGGCCGCGTTTGGTCCGGGCACCGAAGGCGGCGACGCCAAGCCCGAGATCTGGAGCAACGCCGATGATTTCAAGGCCAAGCAACAGCGTCTGATCGACAACGTCAATAAGCTGTCTGTTGCCGCCGACGCGGGTGACCTCGAC
This sequence comes from Bordetella genomosp. 5, assembly GCF_002261475.1. Taxonomy (GTDB): domain Bacteria; phylum Pseudomonadota; class Gammaproteobacteria; order Burkholderiales; family Burkholderiaceae_B; genus Bordetella. Next base: position 295,976 of record NZ_NEVN01000008.1, on the reverse strand, counting down.
AAGGTGCGTGCCGCATTCGGTGATGTGGGCGCCAGCTGTAAGGCCTGTCACGACGCCTATCGCAAGAAGTGATCGGACGCCGCAGCGTCAGGAGCCCCACCGGATTTCTGGCACCGCAATGAAAAACGCCCGCTGGCAGCGATGCCGACGGGCGTTTGTCTTTGGAGGCTCGGAATCAGTAGCTCGGCACGACCTCGAGGGTGCGCAGCCACAGGACGAAGGCGGTGATGGCAACGGCCAGCACCAGCGCCGCCACGCGCGTGCCCCAGCCATCGCGCGCGGGCGTGGTGTCGAGCGGCAGCTCGTGGACCGGGGCGTTGCCGGTGATCATCGCGCGCACCAGCCGCTGGCGCCGCACCAGGGCATACCAGAGCACCGCCAGCAGGTGCAGGCCCAGCAGGCCGTAGATGATCCATTCGTTTTGCTTGTGCAGCGACGTCAGCGTGGCCGCCAGGTCTTCGCTCGCGTAGCTATACAGCGGGCCCTGGATCATGATGTCGTCGGTGGTGAACAGACCGCTCGCGGCCTGAAAGCCCAACACCAGCAACATGGCGATGACCGACAGTGCGCCCAGCGGATTGTGCCCGGCCTGACGCGCGCCGCGCAGGTAGTCGCGCAACGCGCTCGGGCCGCGCACGAAGGTGGTGAACCGTGCGTAGCGCGGGCCGACGAAGCCCCAGATCAGGCGGAACAGGATCAGGCCGAACGTGGCCAGCCCGAATCGGACGTGCCAGTCCATATAGAGGCCCCCCAGTTTCACCGTGACCAGGGCGCCGATCACACAGGTGGCGAGGGCCCAGTGAAAGAGTCGGGTGGGGAGATCCCAGATACGAACGGCGGAAGCGGACATGGCGGGTAAAGGGCGGCGATAGATCGCCGCACTTTAGCACGCAGCCATGGCCGTTTACGCGTGCTGCTGGTGACGTACGGACTCGATCCGATGCACGTGTTCGTGACGGAAGCGAATGCGGGCGGCGCGAGCGCCGGCGCCGTTGCCGGCGCACACCAGGTCGGTGGTGTAGGTGGTCGTGCCGTTGTACGGCGCGTTGTAGATCACCTTGGCGCGAATGGCTGGGCCATCGGCCACTTGCAGATGGACGACATCGCCCACGTTGATCTGCATGTTGTCGAGTGCGGAGCGATCTGCGCGGCGCACGAGATTTTTAATGTTGAAAAGCGAATTCATGAGTTTCCTCGTTCAAGTTCTAGTTGTGGAAACGGCAGTGCGGGATGCTTCGGAGGCGGCGGGCGCCGACCTCCTGGCTCCGGCGGGTGCCGGGGTGTCGCCGTTCTGACCACGGAGGGTCGGGACAGAGACGGACCCGCTGCACAGTGCAGCGGTCGACAGGCGCGTCCGATGCCGATGGCAAAAGGCGCGCCACAAGGCCGGGCGGGTCGCGTTCTGGAAACACGCGGAACTCGGCCTGCTCGTGCGTTGGGTGAGTCGCACGAGGTTTAAAAGCCACGTCGGCTAAGCCGCCCTGGCTGGGTTGGAAATCGAGCGCGACGTCCTCGAGCTGCCCTTGCGCACCGGGATGGTTATCGGAGTAGGGTGCGCCACCGCTACGGCTTGAACGACATTCCCGTGACGCAAATAAGCGTGGGGGTGTGCGGGTAGCGCGGCGGGTTCGGGTTCGGGTTCGGACGCGACGAGATTCGAAGCGGGTGCCGGTAAACGATGCTCTGGCAAGGCCTCTGTGGGGTTGGAGGCCATGCTTCTGACGGTGCTATCCGAAAGAGGGTCGATCGAAAGAAGGTCGATCGAGAGAAGTCGTTCGCTTGCGGCGGCGTGCTGCGGGTGCGGTACTGCAATGGCAGTGATGCAGGGCGCAGGGCCAGGAAGTTGGCGTAATCCGGTGCATGAGATGCATGCCGGCAGCGCCAAGAATACAGGCAAGACTGCGATCATATCTCTAAGCCTTTGTTCTGTCAAGGCTTTTGTTTGCGCTCGGCATCAGGGTGCCGAGCGCGACGCCGGCCGGCAGGCACGCGACAGGTGGCATCGCGCGCGCTCATCCGGCGTCCGGTGGTCTCGAACGGCGCTAGGCGCCGGCCGTGTCACAGAGCGATTCGATGGCAACAAAGTCTGGGCGAATGCAAACCCGGCCCGGGCGCTGCGCTAAGCTCGATGCATCCCTTTTTTTGGCTGCCGAGGGGCGCCGCAGGTGTATGCCCGTGCTCGATTTTGTGGTTCGTCCGTTGTTCTCAATGCCACGCTGGCGGGCGCTTGCCCGTGGCCTGTGCGGCGTCGTGGCCGCTGGCCTTCTGGTGGCCTGCGTCAATCGTGAGCCGCAAGAGCGCGCCGCCTTCATTGCCTTTCTGCGCGATCACGTCGTGGTCATGCAGGGCGTGATCGCGCCGCCGCTCACGCCGGAGCTGCGCGAGGCTATCGGTGGCTACGACAAGCACTATGAGGTGCTCACGGTCTTCCAGGCCGGCGTTCGGGATGCCCTGCGCACCTCGGACGAGGCCACCCAGACGCTGAGCGTGCACACCGTCGAAGAACTGCTCGAGCGCCGCGCGCAATGGCTCAACCTGCGGGCCGAGGTGCACCGGCAGGCAACGGAGCTGCCCCGTGCGCTGGCTCAGGCCAGGCAGGCACGTGCCGATCTGATGCAGGCCGCCGAGCTCAAGACTGTGTACGACCAGGCTTTCGAGGCCGCGGTGGAACGGCCGGCGCGGGAGCTCGAGCCGCTCTGGCCGCTGCTGGAGTCGACGCTCGCGAGCGCGCTGGACGCCGCCGATTTCGTCGCGCTGCGACAGGGCGAGATCGCCACGAAGGGGCCGCTCACGCAGGTGCGCGACCCGTCGGTGCGCGACGCGCTCAACGCGCGGCTGGCCGCCTTCAACCAGCATGCCGATGAACTCGGCCAGGCGCGGCAACGCTATTGCGCGCTGAACCCGCAATCGTGTGCGCGCTGACAAGGCGCTTGGATACAATGACGCGACCGCGGCTTGCCGCACTCGAGATTACCCATGAATCAGCCCACGTTGCTCCATAACCGCACCTTCATCGCGCTTCTGATCCTGGTGACGATCGCGTTCGGCTGGATTCTCTGGCCGTTCTACGGGGCGGTGTTCTGGGGCACCATCCTGGCCATCATCTTCGCGCCCGTGCATCGCCGCGTGCTCGCCAGAATGCCCACGCGCAACAACCTGGCGGCGCTGATCACCCTGCTGATGGTGCTGCTGCTCGTGATCCTGCCGCTCATCGCCATCACGGGCTCGCTCGTGCAGGAGGGCGCCAGTCTCTATCAGCGCATGAAGTCGGGCAACCTGAACTTCGGCAGCTATTTCCAGCAGGCCATGGACGCGATGCCGGCCTCGGTGCACGACATGCTGGCGCGCTTCGATCTGGCCGACCTCGGCAGCATCCAGGAAAAGCTGTCTTCGGGTGCCATGGCGGCGAGCCAGTTCTTCGCGACCCAGCTCGTCAACATCGGTCAGGACACCTTCCAGTTCCTGGTCGGGTTCGGCGTGATGATGTACCTGCTGTTTTTCCTGCTGCGCGATGGCCGGCATCTGTCGGCCCGCCTGCGCGCGGCCGTGCCCCTCGAGACGCACCAGAAGCAGCATCTGTTCCGCAAGTTCACGACGGTCATCCGCGCCACGGTCAAGGGCAACATCGCCGTGGCCGCGTGCCAGGGCGCGCTGGGTGGCGTGATCTTCTGGGTGCTCGGCATCCAGGGCGCCTTGCTGTGGGCCGTCGTGATGGCGTTCCTGTCGCTGCTGCCCGCGATCGGCGCGGGCCTCATCTGGGCTCCCGTCGCCATCTACTTCCTGCTCACGGGCGCGATCTGGCAGGGCGTGGTGCTGATCGCGTTCGGGGTGCTGGTCATCGGCATGGTCGATAACGTCCTGCGCCCGGTGCTGGTGGGCAAGGACACCAAGCTGCCCGACTATGTCGTGCTGATTTCCACGCTCGGCGGGATGGCGCTGTTCGGTCTGAACGGCTTCGTGATCGGACCGCTGGTGGCTGCGTTGTTCGTCGCGTGCTGGGACCTGTTCGCGCCGCCCCATGCCGATGGGTCGGAGGCACGCGACGCCGAGGTGCCCACGGCACCGCCGCCCATACCCGCGCGGGCGCGCGATACCGAATAAAGACGTGTGATCGGGCCGGCTGTTTCAGCCGGCCCGTGTCGTTGCGGGGTGCCGGTCGTGCGCGGCCTCGCCGCCGCGCGAGACCGACTCAGGCGCGTGCCGGCTGCAGGCCGATCACGGCCATTCCGGCGAGCGCCAGCACCGCGCCCGCGGCGTCCCAGCGGGTGAGCTCGACGCCGTCGACCACGCGCAGCCAGACGAGTGCGATCACGATGTACATGCCGCCATAGGCGGCGTAAGTGCGCCCGGCCGCGGCGGGGTGCAGCGTGAGCAGCCAGGCGAAAAGCGCCAGCGCGACGGCCGCCGGCACGAGCAGCCAATAGGATCGCCCCTGGTTCAGGACCAGCCACGGCAGGTAGCAGCCCACGATCTCGAAGAGCGCGGTGACGGCGAACAGGGCAACCAGCTTGATCAGGTCGTACATGAAGGCAACTTCCGGAGCGAATTCAGAGGCGAGTGAGACGCTCGCAAAAATGTGAAAGTGGTCGCGGGCTTGGTATATAGTGCCCGTTCAGATTGCCTGAGGAGTGAGTCATGACTGGCCCCAAGGTTTTTGCTGGATTGTTGCTGCTCGCAAGCGTGATCGCGCCCGTGCATGCAGCCCCGCCCGTGTATCTGAACCACAGCATTATCGTCAATATCCCGAAGGCCGACCTGCCCTCGTTCCGCGCCGCCGTCAGCCAGGCGCTCAACGATTCGGCCGACGGCCAGACCACGAACTGGACCAGCACGAAGCAGCGTGGCCGCGCGCCCGTCAGCGTGGCGCTCACGCCGTCCCAGACCACCCAGACCCAGAAAGCCGATCGTTGCCGCATGCTGCACGGCCGCTTCACGCAGAGCGGGGGCAAGGAGGATTGGTCTTTCTGGTTCTGCCGCCAGCCCGAAGGCAACTGGAAGGCCAGCAGCCACTGATCTAGCGCGCTTCGATGGGCGGCCCTTGCCAGGCGCCCTCGTCGCCGTGCAGGTTCGGGTCATGGCGATCGTCCGCCAGCACGCAGCGGTTTCGCCCTTCGTCCTTCGCCCAGTACAGCGCCCGGTCGGCGCGCTTGAGCAGCCGTTGATAGTCGGGATGGCCGTCATGGGCGGCCACGCCCACGCTGAGCGAAATGCGCACATGGGCGCCATCGGGCAACACCATCGCCTTGTCTTCGACCCGGCGCCGCAGCGATTCCGCCACGTTCAGCGCCTGGCTCGCGCCGGCGTCCACCAGCACCACCAGAAATTCCTCGCCGCCGAGCCGGAAGGTGTAGTCGCCGCCGCGGCTGTATGACGAGATCAGCGAGGCGGTCTGCTGCAGCACGAGATCGCCCGCGTCGTGGCCGTGCTCGTCGTTGATCTTCTTGAAGTGATCCACATCGGCCACCAGCACCGACAGCGGCGCGCCCGTCTTGCGGGCGTACGCGACCTCTTTGCTCATCACCACGTGCAGATATTTGCGATTGAGCAGATGGGTCAGCGTGTCGCGGCCCGATTCGAGATTGCTCGCCTGCTCGAACAGATCGTCCACCAGAAAGCCGATGGCCTTGGTCGTATCGCGCACCGCATGCAGCAATTCGATGCGCTCGGCGGCCTCACCGCTGTCGTCGCGAATGCGGTCCAGCCGCTGGTCGATTGCCTCGATATGGCCGCGCACGTCGCGCGCTTCCGGTGATCCGTCGAACGCATGCGCCGCCTTGTGCGTGAACCACAGACCGAACTCCGACTTGCCCAGTCGCGGCAGTTCGCGCCATTGCTGGCCTACCGACAGGCCGAACATCAGCTGGTTCTCCCAGTCGAGCAGCGCGGCGCGCTGGCGTTCCTTTTCGGCGCCGACGTTCTGCGACAGCGCCAGCAGGCGATAGCCTTCCTCGGCGCGTGCATTGCGGTCGTGCGACACGGCGTAGGCATGGCACATCATCTCGATCGCGATCAGGGTGACGTCGTTGATGTACTTCGACGTCTGGATGAGGGTGTCCAGGTCGATATCGCGGTGAGCGGCGAGCAACTCGTGCATGCGCCGGATCAGGGCGCGTGCGCCCCGCATGACCAGGTGCACCGGGATCTCGATGCGGGCATGGACCTCGCCGACGCGGCGCTGAAACGCCACGGCCTGCTCGAACTGGCCGCCCGGCGCGGCGGCGAACACGGCGCGCAGCCAGTCCTGCATCGACGCATGAAGCTTGTTGCGCACCAGTTGGTCCGACAGGAAAAAGGCGGCGTTCGGGTCGATCAGCATCCGGTTGTAGAAGTAATCGGCCAGTACGACGGTGTTGGCCTCGATCAGGGTCTGGGCCAGGGCAATTTCGGTGGCGCCGTAAGGCGCGCAGGTTTCTTTCCAGCGTTGGGCAAGAAGTTCGGTGGAGAGCTTGGGCACGGCGGAGAATCGGAGCAACGTATGGCCCGGCGGCATCGAGCCGCGCGGGCGGGATGGAGATGGCCGCGGGCGCGGGCTGCGCGCCGCGCGGGCGAAATGCGCGGTATCAGGTCATGCCGAATTCGGAGACGGCGTCGGGGCTCTGGCGAACCACGCGGTTGCGGCCGTCGCGTTTGGCCTGATAGAGAAGGGCGTCGGTACGACGCATCCAGCTGGACACGTTATCACCCGGCACCAGCATCGATATGCCCGTGCTGGCCGTGATGACGTGGTCGTGCGCGAACTCGGCCAGCCGCACCTCGCGCAGCTGGTCGGCGAGGCATTGGGCCAGTTCGTGAGCCGCGTCGACGTCGCGCTGCACGACGACGGCGAACTCTTCACCGCCGACGCGGCCGGCCAGTCCGTCCGCGCCGACGGTGTCACGGATGATGCCGCCGAACACTTTCAGTACATGATCGCCGGTGGCGTGGCCGTAGCGGTCGTTGATGGACTTGAAGTGGTCGATGTCGATCAGAAGCAGGGCGTGCTCGGCGAGGCCGGCGTGACCGATCATCGCGGCCGCGCGCTCGTCGAGCGCACGCCGGTTCCAGAGGCCGGTGAGCCCGTCGATGTCCCGGTCGTCGCGCAGCCGCGCGATCATGTCCGCCAGGCTCGCGACCAGCAGCGCCAGAGCGAGGATCAGGCCCGTGAGCACCAGGGTCAGTTGCAGCAGCAACCAGAACGTCGCGCTGCCGACCACGTTGGGTACGAAGGGCAAGGGCAGGGCCATGGTGAGCAGCGTGCGCGGAAAGAAGCTCATGCCGAACAGCGCGAACACCCAGAAAATGCAGCGGTCGATGCGGGTGGTCCGCGTCGCGCGGCGGATGCGCCACGCGGCCGCGCAGAGCACGGTGCCGATGCCGAAATTGAGGGTGTACGTGCGGCCGTTGAGGTCGGGTCTGCCGAAGTGGTAGTAGGCCACCGCCCCGAACAGCAGCACACAGGCGGCGGTCAGCGCGAGTTCGGCGCGCACGCCGTAGCGCCGCAGAATGCCCGCGGCCATGCAGCCGATGCTGGCCAGATAGATGCCCGCGGAGAGCGCGGAGTTCATCTCCGGGTCTACCGGCCAGGCCAGGATCTGCATCACCGCGCCGGCGGCGTAAAACAGAAAGGCGAGCGCCAGCATCGGGAGATACGACCGGCGGTCGAAAAATCTCCAGATGCACAGGAAACAGCCCGACAGCACCAGGGCAATCGCGGGGCTGCCCAGTGTGAGGACTTGAGTGGCGCTGAGTGAGAGAGTCACGGCGGAGTCTGCGTCGGGCGCAATACGTGCCTGCAGCGTGCGGTGAGGCACGCCCGTTCAGGCTGCCGGCCAGCGCCAAGGCGCGTGCCGGCGAATTGCGGCGTGTGGCGCTCAGCGCGCCGAACGGCGGTCGACGTGACGGCCTGGCTGCGCCCGCGTCCCGCCTTGGCGGGTCCGGGCGGGCGACATCGTAGCGATCGATGGGAACAGCAAGTGGCGATTCATCATGACTCCCGGAAGTAGCGATGTGCAAACGTGGCTGATCTTGGTGTAAGCCAGGTACGGTGCCTCGGTCTTGCAGGTGCCGGGAATATATGGAAATCCCCTGGCGTGCATCCCCGGAATGCGCGGTCTGATACGCGCGCATGAATATTCGCTTCGCCCTCGAGGATTATCTTGCCGAACGGAATTTTGGAATTCCGGTGGGAGGTGCTTCCTGTGGCATTCGTTTTATTTTTTTGTTACAGCGACGGCAGAATGGTTACGCCGGGGCTATGTAACAGGGGTGATGCTGAAGCGTATCGTAACGCAGTCTCTTGCTGGATAGGAAGCGAAAATCGCAAAAAAGCCCTTAAAAATCCGCTTATTTACGAGTCTGGGCTACCTGCCCGAGTCGCCCCAATTCGGTAAGGAAATATTACGGCAAGGTCGGAAATATTGCGCATAGGTGAGCAAATGAGCGCATCAAAGTAAATTGCTTTGAATTGATTATTGCAGCCGCTGCATTTTTCTATTTTGTGTTTTTTATATTCGGCCGCGTGTTTTTGGCAGGCTCGAGAAAATCCCGGGATAATCGCGGCTTGTTGTTCCGTCGTGCCCGAGTTCGCCCTTGTCCGATCCGCTTTCATCGTCCGCTTCCGCCGAGCATCCCGCCAGCGCCGCCCTGTCCGCCGTCGTGCGGGCCCGTGACACCGCCTGCCATGACCATTGCGATCGCGTGAATCGCCTGGTGTTTGGGCTGGCGCGGCGCAGCGGCGTGCGGACACGCGACCTCGCGCCGCTGGCGCTCGCCGCGCGTCTGCACGATCTGGGCAAGATCGGCGTGCCGGACGCCATCCTGCACAAGCCCGGCCGCCTCGACGACGCGGAATGGAAGGTGATGCAGCAGCACCCGGTGATCGGCGAGGAGATCGTCCGGCTGGCCGGCCTGCCGCGGGGCGAGGAGGTCGCGGCGCTGGTGCGCTGGCACCATGAGCACTTCGACGGCAGCGGCTATCCCGATGGCTTGCGGGGCCACGACATTCCGCTGGGCGCGCGCATTCTGACGGTCTGCGATATCTACGATGCGCTCGGCGAGCCGCGCGTCTATCGGCCCGCGCTCGCGCACGACGAGATCATGACGATCATGGCGCAGGAGGCGGGAGGCCACACGGACCCCGTCCTGTTCGAACGCCTGGAGCGCGTGGTCGTCGAAGACGGCGCGCTCCAGCGCTGAACGCAAAACGGCCCCGCGCGGCGGTGCCGCGCGGGGCCGTCGGGCGACACGACGATCAGCTATTGCCGGCGGGCGTGTTGGTCCATTGCAGGTTGCCGAGCACGAACCCGTCGACTTCTGCCAAGCGGCCGCGCCACAGCACGGGCTGATGCGAGATCGGCTCGCCATTGGTCGTGAAGAACTGGGCGTTGGTCAGGTGAATGTAGTTGGGCAGCGGCGATGCCGGCTGCTCCTGGCGGAACACATCGCCGAACCCGGCCAGCGCGGTGCGCACGGCTTCGCGCGATCCCGCCTGCTCACCCGTGAGCGCGTCGGAGAACGCCACCGCGAAGCGGTCGAAGTATTCGGCGCCCGAGACGATATGGCCTGCGACGAGCATACCGTCGATCTGCAGCGTGACGCCCACGCTCTGCAGCGCGGTGCCGCTGTTGACGAGGTTGACCAGAAACTGCAGAAAGGCGTCGGCCTGCGGGCCGGATTGCGCGGCCGTCTGCGGCGCCGCGGCGCCCGGGGCGAGGTCGCCGGTATCGATGTCGCTCATGAAAATCCTGAGATCCGTGGTGGAGGTGAGCGCACGATACCGCAAACCCGCCTCGCGAGCCTACTGTCGCGTGCTCAGACGACGCGCGTGTGCACGCGCCCCTCGGAGAACCAGTCATCCAGATTGGCCAGCATCAGGTCGGCCATGGCGCGGCGGGTTTCGTGCGTGCCGCTTGCGATGTGCGGCAGCAGCACCACGTTGTCCATGGTATTGAGTTCGGGCGGCGTCTGCGGCTCGTGTTCGAACACATCCAGCCCCGCGCCGGCGATCCGGCCTTCGACCAGCGCCCGCACCAGCGCGGTTTCATCGACCACGGTGCCGCGGGCGATGTTGATGAGCCAGCCCTTCGGGCCGAGCGCGTCCAGTACGGCCGCGTCGACCAGATGCCGGGTGTCCGCGCCGCCGGGCACCGCCAGCACCAGCACATCGCATTGCGCCGCCAGCGTGCGCAGGTCGGGGCAATAGCGGTAATGCGCGGGCGCGTCGGCGCGCGGGCTGCGGTTGAAATACGAGATCTCCATGTCGAAGGCCTCGGCGCGGCGCGCGATCTGGCGGCCGATGTTGCCCAGCCCGGCGATGCCGCAGCGTTTGCCGGTCAAACGCGTTCCGAGCTCGAAGCCTTCCTTGGTCCATCGGCCGGCGCGCACGAAGCGGTCGGCCTGTGCGATGCGGCGCGTGGCCGCGAGCATCAGCGCGAGCGCGGTATCGGCCACGCAGGCATCCAGTACGCCCGGCGTGTTGGTCACCGCGACACCGCGTGCGCGCGCGGCCTCGATGTCGATGCTGTCGTAACCCACGCCGAAGCTGAAGATGCCCTCGAGCGCGGGCAGGGCGTCGATGAGCTCGCGTTTGGCGCCGAAGCGGCCGCTGGTGGCGATGCCACGGATGCGCGCGCCGTGTTCGCGCAGGAACGCCGCCGGGTCCTGCGCCTCCCAGAGCCGGTGCACGCGATAGCGGCTTTCGAGCGTGGCGATCAGATCGGGCAACAGGGGGCCGACCATCAGAATCTCGGTCGAGGTTTGGCGCGGGGTATCGGTCATGGCGTGCAGCTTGGTGAATTGAAAGAAGAGGCGAAGCGTAAAGTCGGGCAGCGCCGGGCTGGACAAGCCACTCGGCGCCGCGGTCGTGCGTTCAATTGGTCTGGATATTCCGGCTCTTGATGATCTCGCCGTAGCGGGCGCGTTCGCGGGCGGCGAGGTCGGCCAGTTCCTTCGGCGTCGATCCGTGCGCCACCGCGCCCTGGGCCTCGAGCTTGGCCTTCATGGCGGGATCGGCCGCGATGTCGCGGATGGCCTGCGACAGCTTGTCGATCACCGGCTGCGGCGTGCCGGCCGGCGCCAGGACGGCGGTCCACGAGCCCGACTGCGCATTGCGCACGCCGGCCTCGTCGATCGTGGGCACATCGGGCATGGCGGGGGATCGCGCCGCGCCGGTGACGGCCAGCGCCCGCAGCTTGCCCGCGCTCACATACGGCATGGTCTCGAGCACGGACGCGAACAACATGTCGACGCGGCCGGCCATGAGATCCGTCATGGCGGGACCGCCGCCTTTGTAGGGCACGTGCATGAGCTCGGTGCCGGTCGCCTGCTGGAAGATCTCGCCGGACAGGTGCGGTGCGCCGCCCGTGCCGGAACTGGCGAACGTGTGTTTGCCAGGCGCATTGCGCGCCAGGCCGACCAGCTCCTGCACATTCTTTGCAGGCAGGGTCGCGGGCACGACCAGCACGAAGGGCAGATCGGAGAACAAGGACACCGGCGCGAAGGCCTTGGTCGGCTCGGCGTTCAGCTTGTAGATCCATGGGTTGATCGCCAGCATGCCGGAGTTCGCGAACAGCAGGCTATAGCCATCGGGCTGCGCGCGCGCCACCAGGTCGGCGGCGATCTGGCCGCCCGCGCCCGGGCGGTTGTCGACAACCACCGACGCGCCGAGCTTCTGCTGCAGCGCCGCCGCGAGCAGGCGCGCCGAGATGTCGGTCCCGCCGCCAGGCGAGAACGGCACAATCAGATTGATGGGGCGGTCCGGATACTCGGCCTGCGCGGCCACGGGCAGCGCGGCGCAGACGCTCGCTACCAGGGCCGCCGCGACGAGGCGGATGCGCGAACGCGCGGGTTGGGTTGTCTCCATGATCTTCTCTTTGTGTTTGGGCGGCGGTGGGCCGCGGGGCGCCTGCATCGAGGCCTTCCGGGGCACCCGTCTGCATGCCGGGCCAGTATAGGGAGGCGATGTCATGGATAGCCATTCGAGCTATAAATAGCATTGATCAATACCAGGATTGAATCGATGGAATTCCGCCAGCTCGAATGTTTCGTCGCCGTGGCCGAGTCGCTGCACTTCGGCCGCGCGGCCGAACGCCTCTGCATGACGCAGCCGCCGCTGTCGCGCCAGATTCAACTGCTGGAGCAGGCCTTGGGCGTCACGCTCTTCGAGCGCAACAGCCGGCAGGTCGAACTCACCGCGGCGGGACGCCATTTCCTGCGCGATGCGCGCCACCTGCTGGAGTACTCCGCCCGTGCGGCCGCCACGGCGCGTCGCGCGAGCGGCGGCGAGGCGGGGCATATCACGTTGGGGTTCACGGCGGTGGCGTCGTACCGGTTGATGCCGGCCATGATCATGCAGGCGCGCAAGGTGCTCGCCGACGTCGAGATCCAGCTGCGCGAGACCGTCTCCACCGACCTCAATCGGCTGCTGCTCGCGCGCGAGGTGGATGCCATCCTGGCACGCAGCGTGCCGCAACAGCCGGGGGTCGAAGCGCGGCTCATCGTGCGCGAGCCGCTGGTGCTGGCACTGCCCGACGGCAATGCGCTGCTCGAACATGAGTCGATCACGCTCAAGCAACTGCACGGGCAGCCGTTCGTGCTGTACTCGCCGCGCGAGGGCAAGTTCTTCTACGACCGCATCGTGGGAGCGTTCGGGCTGGCGGGCGTGCAGCCGCGATTCGTGCAGAGTGCCGGCCAGACCCACACGCTGCTCGCGCTGGTGCGCGCCGGCCTGGGCGTCGGCATCGTGCCGGATTCCGCCCGCGAGCTGCGGCTCGACGGCGTGCACTACCGGCCGCTATCGGTGCGCAACTTCAACGCCGACATGTATCTGGCATGGCACGCCCAGCACGAGAACCCGGCGCTTGCGGCCTTTCTGGAGCGGGTGGCCCGCATCGACGATGCGCCGCAGGCGTTGCGGGCGCGGTGAGCTTGGAGGAGGGCGCGCGAACTGCGAAGCCAATGCAAAACGGCCCGCATCTCTGCGGGCCGCTTAAATTCTGGTGGCGCATCCCTGATTCGAACAGGGGACCTGCGGATTATGATTCCGTCGCTCTAACCGGCTGAGCTAATGCGCCATCTCGCTGTTTGGTCGCCGCAAGTGATTGCGTGATCAGCGAAGAACGAAATTCTAGCACAAAGTTTTTGGCGCGTGCAACAAGGATGACATCTCTGCGAGCTGATCGTGGGCACAAGGCTGGTCAGGCGTCGCGCGCCAGCCGGATCCCGGAGAACTGCCAGCGCGCATCGGCCGGGAAGAAGTTGCGGTAGCTCGCGCGGATGTGGCTTTCCGGCGTGGCGCAGGAGCCGCCGCGCAGGACGTACTGGTTGCACATGAACTTGCCGTTGTATTCGCCGACGGCGCCCGCCGGCGCGGTGAAGCCCGGGTAGGCGTCGTAGCTGCTGCTGGTCCATTCCCAGGCATCGCCGTAAAGCTGCACGGGCCCGCCCGCCGCATTGGGCCGGGGCGCGGGGCAGGGGCCCAGGCGACCGCTCTCGAGGAAGTTGGCGTGGGCGTCGGCGCCGGGCGCCGCGCCCTGGCGCGAGCGCGTGGCGTATTCCCACTCGGCTTCGCGGGGCAGCCGCACTCGCGCCCAACGCGCATATGCGTCGGCCTCGAAATAGCTGACATGCACCACCGGCGCCTGCAGGTCCAGGGGCTGCATGCCGTGCAGCGTGAAGGCCTGCCACTCGTCTTTCTGGCCCTGCCAATACATGGGCGCACGCCAGCCCTGGGCGCTGACCTGATCCCAGCCCAGCGAGAGCCAGAGCTCCGGACGGCGGTAGCCGCCGTCCAGCATGAACGCCAGATACTCGCCCTGCGTGACGAGCCGATTGGCCAGGTGGAAAGGCTGGAGCAGGACGTCGTGCGCCGGCGATTCGTTGTCGAACGCGAACCCATCGCCTTGATGGCCGATGCGTACGACGCCGCCGTCGTAGCGGGTCCAGCCGGCCGGCGTGCCGGGCGGCAGGGCGGGCAGCGGCGCGTCGGCGTAGGCGGGCGCGATCGGGTTGCACGACAGCAGGTGCTTGACGTCGGTGAGGATCAATTCCTGATGCTGCTGTTCGTGATGCAAGCCCAGCTCGATCAGCGCATGCGCGGGCTCGCCGTCGGGGTCATCGCCCAGTTTGCGCAGCAGGGCCTGCACCGAGGCATCCACGCGTTCGCGGTACTCGAGCACCTCGGCAAGCGTGGGGCGGGTGAGCAGGCCGCGTTGCGGGCGGGGGTGACGCTCGCCGACGCCGTGATAGTACGAATTGAACAGCACGCGGTACTGCGGATTCACGGGCTGATGAGCCGGGTAGTAGCGCGCCAGCACGAAGGTCTCGAAGAACCAGGTGGTGTGCGCCAGATGCCACTTCACCGGGCTGCAGTCGGGCATGGACTGGGCCTGACAGTCTTCCGGCGACAGGGGCGCCGCGAGCGTGCGCGACTGCGTACGGACGGCGTGGAAGCGTTCGGCCAGCGTGGGCGGGCCGGCGCGCATCGCCGGCGGATGCGTGAGGGCACAGGAGCTGTCCAACACGGGAGCATCGGGAGAAAACGTGCGGCGCGCCATCATGATCAGGTCCTTGCGCTGAAGACGCTGAACCAGTCGCGTTGATCCGACCAATGACGGATGCCGCGAAAGCCGGCTCGCTCCAGCAAATCGGTGAAGCCTTCGACCGAATACTTGTAGGAATTCTCGGTGTGGATCGTCTCGCCGGCGGTAAAGACGCGCGTGGCGCCAGGCCAGGTCAGGACGAGGTCACGCCGAGCGACCACATGCATCTCGATGCGGCTTTCTTCGGTGTTGAAATGAGCGCGATGCTGCCAGTCGCTGACATCGAAATCGCTGCCCAGCAGCTGATTCACGTGGCGCAACATATTGAGGTTGAAGGCCGCGGTGAGGTGCAACGCGTCGTCGTAGGCGGGTTCGAGAATGTCGCGCGACTTGATGCGATCCACGCCGACCAGCAGTCCGCCGTTCGGGCTTTGGTTGCGGATGCGCACCAGCATGGCCAGCGCGGCGTCGGGGTCGAGGTTGCCGATGCTCGATCCCGGATAGAAGAACAGGCGTCCGGCGGGCGGCACCGAGCTCGGCAGGCGCAGGCCCTGCGAAAAGTCGAGTCCGAGCGCGGTGATCGAGATGTCCGGCCAGGTGCGTCGCAAACGGGCAACCGCCTGGTCCAGATACTGCGCCGAAATATCCACCGGAATGTAACGCCGCGGGCGCAGCGTGGGGAACAGCTTCTCGGCCTTGACGCAGTCGCCCGCGCCGAGGTCAATCAGGGATTCCACCGTGCCGATGTGATCCGCCATGGCCTGCGCATGCGTGGCGTAGATCTCCGCCTCGCAGCGCGTCGGGTAATACTCGGGCAGCTGGGTGATGGCCGTGAACAGGCTCGACCCCAGCGTGTCGTACAGAAACTTCGGTTCGATCAGCGCCTGCTCGCGCAGCAGGCCTTCGCTGATTGCGCTACGGACTTCGTGGGAGGGCCCCTGGCCGGCGTCGGCCTCGAGGTCGGCGTTCAGCTTCTTCTGCGGGTGAGCCATGTGGTATTCCCCTAGCAATGGTGTCGTAGCGCGCGACTGAAGGGCTATTGTGCGTGCGGGCGGGCGCGGGGTGTCAAGGCGAGGCCCGCGCGCAGCAATGGACTTTTACGAATGGCAAAACCCCGTGGTCAGGGCGGATCTGTCGCGTCGCCGCTTTTGCCTCGTGCAACCGTGTGCGGGCCCGGCCACTGTGAAGAATTGGTTGCGGCAGAAATACTGCTTTACGGCTGGTTGCCAAACCTGAGGACAGCAAAAAGTGACGGGACGAGAATAAGGTCATAGAGGCGCCTAGCCTAGTCTGACTCTGAGCCAGGAGGCGAACCATGACCACAATCGTCGTCGCACGGTTTGACAGCGTCCCATCGGCACGCAGCGCGGCACATGCCCTGTTGGCGGATGGGTATCGGGAAGATGCGATCAGCATCCTGTATGAAGATCCACCGAAGGGGTCGCGACAGCGGCGCACCGGTGGACCCGATCTCAGTTCTCCCGCTGCGCGCTACGGCGCCGTGGCGAGCGCGGCTGCGCTTGCGACTTTGGGCGCCATCCTGGGCGCGCTGGCCATGTTGACCCTGCAAGATCCGGGCAGCATGGCGCTCGTCATGGGTGCGGCGCTCGGTGCGTATCTGGGCGCCCTCGCGGGCACGGTCTGGGTCCTGACCGGCCTGCGGCGTGCGCTGACGGCCGAGGACGAGGACGAAGCGCTCGCCGAGCGCGTGGTGCTGCTGGCCGTGCAGTCGGAGCCGGGCGCCGAGCTCGGCGCGGTCACCCTGTTGCGCGACGCGGGGGGCCAACATATTCAGCGCGAACGCGGCCGCTGGCGCGCGGGCCGTTGGGCAGAACGTGAGCCGGGTCGCCGCATGGTGACCAGCAAGCCGGCGACGGCGCATCATACTCAATGGCAGCCCTGAATGAGCCCTGTCGCATTGGTGGCGCCCGCGGGCGGGTGCGAGCGTGGATGGCTGATGCGCCGGGTCGCGCAATGGCTGGCGGTAGGTTCCTTGTTGCTCGCCGCCGGCTGCGCCAGCGTGCCGGGGCCCGAGGCCCTGAGCGAGCGGCGGGCGCAGGCGGGCCTCTCCGCCGATTCGGGTTGGGATAGTTATCAGCGCGGCCATGACATCGCCGCGCGTGTCGCGTCCTCTTCCAAGGGCGGCAAGGGTGACGAGGCGTCGTTCATGGCGCGCCACCTCGCGGTGGAGCAGGCCATCAGCGGCGCGCCGCTGGTCGACGGCAATGGCGTCAAGCTGCTGGCGGACGGCCCCGCGACGTACAAGGCCATGCTGGCGGCGATTGCGCGCGCCGAGCGGTACGTCCATATGGAGACGTACATTTTCGAAGACGACGAGGAAGGGCGCCGGTTTGCCGATGCGCTGATCGCCGCGCGCCAACGCGGGGCGAGCGTCGCCGTCATGGTCGACGCCGTCGGCACGATCAGTACGCCTGATGCGCTCTTCGCGCGGATGCGCGACGCCGGCGTGCAAGTCGTCGTGTTCAATCCGGTCAACCCCGTCGCCGCGCGGGCAGGATGGTCGATCAATCAACGCAACCATCGCAAACTGCTGGTCGTGGACGGCGAGGTCGGGTTTCTCGGCGGTATCAACGTCAGCAGCGTCTATTCGTCGAGTTCGCGCGGAAGCAGTGGTGGAAGCGGGCGCAGTGGGGGCGGAAGCGGCCGCGGCGCCAGTGGGGCCGGTGCGGATGGCCCGCAACCGGATGCTTCGAGCATGCCGTGGCGCGATACGCATATCGAGATCCGCGGTCCCGCCGTGGCCGAAATCGAAGAGGTCATTCTGGATGCCTGGGCCGCGCAAAAGGGCCCGCCGCTGGAGGGCGACCGCTTTATCCGCATCGTGCCGCGTCAGGGCGATCTGTCCGTGCGCATCCTGGCCAACGACCCCGACGATACCGAGGATGGCTATGCGGTCTATCTGACCTTGATGTCGGCGTTCGAAAGCGCCCAGAAATCCATTCACATCACCATGGCCTACTTCGTGCCCGATCCGGCATTCATTCGGGCGCTGGCGCAGGCGGCGCAGCGCGGCGTCGAGGTGATCCTCGTGCTGCCGGGCTTCAGTGACTCGGGTCTCGTGTTTCATGCGGGGCGGTCCCACTATCAGGACTTGCTCGAGGCGGGGGTGCAGATCTACGAGCGCCGCGACGCGCTGCTGCATGCCAAGACGGCCGTCGTGGATGGTGTGTGGTCCACCGTGGGCTCGAGCAACATGGACTGGCGCAGCTTCGCGATCAACTATGAGCTGAACGCGGTGATCCTCGGGCCGGGATTCGGCGCAGAGATGGAGGCGCTGTTCCGCGAAGACGTCGCCGCCTCCGTGCGTATCGACCCGCAGACCTGGCGAGAGCGAGCGGCCGACGACCGTTTCAAAGAATTCTTCTCGCGCATGTTCGAGCGCTGGCTCTGAAAACGCGATCCGCGGCCCGGGGCCGCGGATCGACGTGCGCAAGCCCTGCGGCAAGCCCTAGGCGGGCGAGGGGGCCGGCAGGTCGGGGCGGATCGGCGCCGAGGCCGGCTGATGCGCCTGGGCGAGGGCCGACGTGATGTCGGTCGCGGGTGCGAAAGAATCCGCGCGCGCCATCGTCCAGCCCACCAAAAACACGTTGTGGCGGAATTCGCCGCGCAGCAATTCGCCGGGCGCCAGCTCGGGAAACAGCGCGGACAGCAGCCGCACTTCCGACGAGGACACGCGGCGCGCAATATGGTGCGGCCGCAGCTGGCTGGGATGCGTGAGCCCGGCCGCCTGCAGCAGCTCGGCCAGCGCATGCAGCGTGTTGCGATGGAAGTGCATCACACGCTGCGCCTTGTCCGGCACGACCAGCGCGCGTTGACGCAGCGGATCCTGGGTGGTGACCCCGGTGGGGCACTTGCCGGTATGGCAGGCCTGCGCCTGGATACAGCCGATCGCGAACATGAAGCCCCGCGCGGCGTTGCACCAGTCGGCGCCCATCGCCATCACGCGCGCCATGTCGAAGGCGGTGATGATCTTGCCCGAGGCGCCGATGCGGATGCGGTCGCGCAGGTTCACACCGATCAAGGTGTTGTGCACCAGACGCAGCGCCTCGCGCAGCGGCGTGCCCACGTGGTCGACGAACTCCACCGGCGCCGCGCCGGTGCCGCCTTCCGCGCCGTCGACCACGATGAAGTCGGGCGTGATGTTGGTCTCGAGCATGGCCTTGACGATGGCGAACCATTCCCAGGGATGCCCCATGCAGAACTTGAAGCCGACCGGTTTGCCGCCGGACAGCTTGCGCAGCTTCGCCACGAAATGCAGCAGACTGATCGGCGTGTCGAAGGCGCTGTGACTGGACGGTGAGTTGCAGTCCTGCCAGGCTGCAACGCCGCGCGCCTCGGCGATCTCCGGCGTGACCTTGCCGGCCGGCAGAATGCCGCCATGCCCGGGCTTCGCGCCTTGCGACAGCTTGATCTCGATCATCTTCACTTGCGGCAACGTGGCGTTGCGCACGAAAGCCTCGTCGGAAAAATTGCCGTGCGCATCGCGGCAGCCGAAGTAGCCGGAGCCGATGTTCCAGACGAGCGCGCCACCGGGTTCACGGTGGTAGCGGCTGATCCCGCCTTCGCCGGTGTCGTGCGCGAAGTTGCCGGTGCGGGCGCCCTCGTTGAGCGCCAGCACCGCGTTCGCCGACAGCGCGCCAAAGCTCATCGCCGAGATATTGAACGCCGACATTGAGTAGGGCTGGGTACAGTCCGGACCGCCCACCATCACGCGGAAATCGGGATCCTCGATGGCCGCGGGCGTGAGCGAATGGTTGATCCACTCGTATCGGTCGCCGTACACATCTTCCTGCGTGCCGAACGGGCGCTTGTCGATATCCTGTTTGGCGCGCTGATACACGATGGAGCGTTGCGCGCGCGAGAACGGCGCGGCATTGGTGTCGTCTTCCAGGAAGTACTGACGGATTTCCGGGCGGATGAATTCGAACAGAAAGCGCAGGTTGCCGATCACGGGGTAGTTGCGCCGGATGGCATGGCGCGTCTGCACCAGGTCGTAGACGCCGAGCACGCTCAGCGCGGCGAGCGGCAGGGCGGCCCAAAACCATCCCCAGGCGCCACGGAAGCCCAGCGCGGCAGTCACCACGGCGGCAATCACGATCAAGGCAAAAGCGGTGTAGCGGCCAAACAGCCTGTCCATGGTTGTTCTCCTCGTGCGGCAGGGGGCTTCACCATAACAGAGGCCCTCGCCGGGTGCGCCATGCGCGGGGGCCGCCCGGATGCAAAAAAGCCCGGCGGCGCCGGGCTTGTGGGTAGCAGAGCCGGTAGCGCTCAGCAGCTGGCGGCGGGAGGCGTTTTTTCCACGGCCAGGCCGAACAGCGGGCGCAGCTGCACGCCGAGGGCGCTGCCCGCGAATGCGGCCGGGAGCCACATCCAGGCGTGCAGGCTGCCCGACAGGATGCCGCTGAAGTACGCGCCGATGTTGCAGCCGAAGGCGAGGCGCGCGCCGTAACCCAGCAGCAGGCCGCCGACCACCGCGCCGACGAGCGAGCGTGCCGGCACCTTCCAGATCGGCGCGAACTTGCCCGCCGCTGCGGCTGCGGCCAGGGCACCGAGCATCAGGCCGATGTCCATCACGGTCGTCACGTCCTGGCGCAGCGGCGCGTTGAGCGAGGCCTGCTGCTTGACCCAATAGCTCCAGGTGGCGACGTCGCCGCCGACGGCGTCGTAGGCCTTGGCGCCCCACAGTGCGAAGGCCGACGTAATGCCCCACGGGCGCCCGGCCAGCGCGAGGGTGGCGAAGTTGAGCAGCACCAGCGCGACGCCGCCCCACAGCAGCGGCCACGGCCCCTGCAGGAACGAGCCCGGGCGCGCGGTGCGCGACGCGAACGAAATCAGTTGGCCGTGACGGCGCTTTTCGAGCCAGGTCGTGAACCACGCAATGAAGCCGAATACGGCGAGGTTAGCCACGAGTGCGGTGCCCAGCCCCCAGGACTTGACCAGCGAGGTCGGCGCGAGCGCGGGCAGGTTCGACCACCAGTCGAACTGCGCCGTGGCGATCACCGAGCCGATGATGAAGAACAGCAGCGTCACGAGCATGCGGGTGTTGCCGCCGCCAACGGCGAACAGCGTGCCCGAGGCGCAGCCGCCGCCCAATTGCATGCCGATACCGAACAGGAATGCGCCGAGCACGACCGACACGCCCGGGGGCGACACGAAGCCGCTCACCGGCTGGCCGAACAGGGTGCCTTGCGACAGCACCGGGAAGAACAGCAGCACGCCGAGGGCCAGCATGAACATCTGCGCGCGCAGGCCGGCGCCACGCCGGTCGGCCACGAACACGCGCCAGGCCTGGGTGAAGCCGAACGACGCGTGGTAGAGCGCCACGCCCAGCAGGGCGCCGATGATCCACAGTGCGCTCTGCCGCAGGCTCACCGTCTGCAGCAGATAGACCGCGCCCACGGCCAGCAGCGCAAGCGCGACCCAGAGCGGCTTGCGGTTGATCTGAATGGGCGGGAGAGACGAAGGAAAGGGCAGGGTAGAAGCGGGTGTGCTCATGGCGCGTTCCAGGCAAGGTAGGGCGCGCGCAGGGCGGCACCCGACTCGGAAAGATGCTTTAGTCTAGGGATAACCCTTAATTCCGTGAAGAATTGAATTCGTCTAATTACATAACCAAAAGCAATAAGACGAGGGGCGGCCTAGGAGAACTGCAGGCGCAAGGCCAGGGCGGCGAGCGTCACGAACAGCACCGGCAGGGTCAGCACGATGCCCGTGCGGAAGTAATAGCCCCACGAGATGTGCAGCCCCTTGCGCGCCAGCACGTGCAGCCACAGCAGCGTGGCGAGGCTGCCGATCGGCGTGATCTTGGGGCCGAGATCGCTGCCGATCACATTGGCGTAGATCATCGCGCTGCGCACGGCGACGTCCGTCGTATGTACGTCTGCGATAGCGAGCGCGCCCACCAGCACCGTGGGCAGATTGTTCATGATCGAGGCCAGCAGGGCCGTGATGAAGCCCGTGCCCAGCGCCGCGCCCCAGACGTTGCCGCCGGCGCCGTCGGCGTCGATGCCGGCGGTCCAGGCGAGCGCGCGGCTCAGCCACGCGGTGAACCCGGCGTTGTGCAGGCCATAGACCACCAGATACATGCCCAGCGAGAACACGACGATGTGCCACGGGGCGCCGCGCATGATGCGGCGCGTGCCCACGATATGCTGGCGGCCCGCCACCAGCAGCAGGCCGGCCGCGCCCACGGCGGCGATCGCGCTCACGGGAATGCCGAGCGGTTCGAGCACGAAGAAGCCGACGAGCAGCAGGGTCAGCACGACCCAGCCGGCGCGGAAGGTCACCGGGTCGCGAATGGCGCTGCGCGGGTCCGGCAGGCTGCCGGTATCGAAACGCGCCGGGATGTCGCGGCGGAAGTACAGCCACAGCACGGCCAGCGTCGACAGCACGGCCGCCACATTGACCGGCACCATCACCGCCGCGTATTCGCCGAAGCCCAGGCCAAAGAAATCGGCCGACACGATGTTCACGAGGTTCGACACGATCAGCGGGATGCTGCCCGTGTCGGCGATGAAGCCCGCCGCCATCACGAAGGCGAGCGTGGCGCCCGGGCCGAAGCCCAGCGCAAGCAGCATCTCCATCACGATGGGCGTGAGGATGAGCGCGGCGCCGTCGTTGGCGAACAGGGCGGTCACGGCCGCGCCCAGCAGCACGATGAGGATGAAGAGGCGATGGCCGCTGCCGCGGCCCCAGCGGGCCACGTGCAGCGCCGCCCATTCGAAGAAGCCCGCCTCGTCCAGGATCAGGCTGGTGATGATGATGGCGATGAAGGTGGCCGTCGCGTTCCAGACGATGTGCCAGACCGCGCCGATATCGCTCAGATGCACGGCGCCGGTCAGGAGCGCCAGGCCCGCGCCGATCAATGCGCTCCATCCCACGTTCAGTCCGCGCGGCTGCCAGATTACCAGGACCAGCGTAAAGACGAACAGCGAGAGAGCGAGCAGCATGGCGTTCAGACGAGGGGGTGCCGGCTGATCCACGCAACCAGCAGGCTGACGGTGACCACGGAGGCGAGGGTGGAAACGAGGATGGCGCGCGACGTGGGCGTGGCGTCACGGCCGTACATCTGCGCAAGCATGAAAGGTCCGGTGCCGATCGGGAGGGCGGCCATCAGTACGGCGGTCCAGGCCCAGACCGGCGGCATGTCGAACACCCAGAATGCCAGCAGCGCCGTTACGCCCGGCTGAACGAGCAGCTTGGCCAGCACCATGCGACCGACGCTGTGATTGCCGCCGGCGGCGGGCGTCTGTGCGAGAAACAGGCCGATGGTGACCAGGGCACATGGGCTGGCCGAGGCGCCGAACAGCTCGAGATAGTGATCCATGCCGCTGGGCACCTGCAGGCCGGCCAACGCGAGCACCAGGCCGGTCACCGGTGCGATCAGCAGCGGGTTGCGGGCCAGCGCGCGTGCGACCTTGGTCAACGTGGCGGCCCAATGGCGGTCGCGATGCTGGTCGAATTCGATCAGGGCGATCGTGGCCGCGAACAGCGCGCAGGCGGTCAACAGGGTCGCGATGATGGCGGGCGGCAGGCTGGCGGGCCCGAGCAGCGCCAGGCACAGCGGGATGCCCATGTAGCCGGCATTGGCGTAGGCGCCCGCCAGGCCCTGCAGGCTTCGATCAGAGAACGCGGTGCCCGACTCCCGGCGCGTCAGCGGCACGAAGGCCAGCACGAACGTCACGCAGATGCCGCCCCAGAAGGCGCCGATGTAGCCCCAGTGATTGAGCTGGGTGAGATCCGCGTTGGCCATGGCGCGAAACAGCAGCGCCGGCAGCGACAGGTAAACCACGTAGCGGTTGAGCGCCTGCGTGGCGGATTCGCCGAGTATCTTCGCGCGAGCCGCCAGCCAGCCCGTCAGGATCAGGGCGAATACCGGAAAGGCGGCATTGACGACAGCGGACATGGGGTGCGGGCAGGCGCGCGATCGAAGCGCGGCAGGCGGTGGAAGAAGGCGCCCATTCTACTGTCAGCGCGCGCGGGCGGCGTGCACGGCGTCGGGCGGGAGTGCGACAATGTGCGCTGCCTTATGAATCCAAGCTGCAAAGGAAGAGACATGATCACTCCCGCTGAAGTCCGCGTCGTGCTGGGCACCTGGGACCGCCTGCGCGATGACGCCAGTGCGGTGCGTTTCGAGGTGTTCGTGCAGGAACAGGCCGTGCCGCCCGAGATCGAGCTCGACGACGACGATGCCGTGAGCGTGCACGCCGTGGCGTACGACGCCAACGATCGCGTGCTGGGTACGGGCCGTCTGCTGCCGGATGGCCATATCGGCCGCATGGCGGTGCGCAAGATCGCGCGGGGCGCCGGCGTCGGCGGTCAGATTCTCGATGCGCTGATCGAGCAGGGCCATGGCGATGGGCATCGTATGCTCGTGCTGCATGCGCAGAGCCACGCCAAAGGCTTTTACGAGGCGCACGGCTTTCAGGCCGACGGCGACGAATTCATGGAGGCGGGCATCCCGCACGTCGTGATGACGCGCGAACTCACGCGCTGAGTTTCGCCACGCCACATTATCGAAGCCCGCATCGAGCGGGCTTTTTCCTGGGCGCTGAAAAGCAAAAGGCCCGCATTTCTGCGGGCCTTTTGAGGAATTATGGTGCCCAGGAGAGGACTCGAACCTCCACACCTTGCGGCACACGGACCTGAACCGTGCGCGTCTACCAATTCCGCCACCTGGGCTCTGTTGATCTTCTGCGGCGTTGCCGTCGCGTCGAATCAGCAGGAGGCGAATTATGCACACATTTTTAAAAACGTGCACGCGAATTCGCGGACTTCTCGAAAATATTTTTTCTGGCAGGGCTGGGCGGCGTTTTCAGAGCCGCAGACCCGAGTCGACCGCTTCGACTCAACCGCTTCGAATCAACCGCTTCGAATCAACCGCTTCGACTATCGCGCCACAAAAGCAAAGAGCCCGCATTTCTGCGGGCTCTTTGGGAATTTATGGTGCCCAGGAGAGGACTCGAACCTCCACACCTTGCGGCACACGGACCTGAACCGTGCGCGTCTACCAATTCCGCCACCTGGGCTCTGTGTTTTGGCGTTGCCGTCAAAATCAACAGAAGCGAGATTATGCACAGTTTTTTTCGTTTGTGCAACTCCGTCCTGGAATTTTTCATTCCATGCGCAAGAGGCCGGCCCGTCACGGTCATTGCGTCAGGCTGCGACGGCCGGCGCGGGGGCGGGGGTTTATCCTTGCGGCTGCGCGGTCAGGGCGCGACGCGGTGTCGGCGCGGATCCTGGCCGCGCCGACCCTTTCGTCACGTTCAACCTCAATGTCCCGTCCTGCCTGCCCCCGCTGCCTGCGCCCCGTGCCTCTGTGCCTGTGCGCGGACATTCCCGCTCTCGATAATGCCGTGCGCGTCCTGGTGCTGCAGCACCCCGACGAAGCGCGGCATGCGCTGAACACGGCGCGCCTTGCTGTGCTTGGGCTCGAACATGCGGAGCTGGTCACCGGCACCCGCTTCGACGCCACTCTCTGGGAACGCCCGCAGCGCGATTGCTATCTGTTGTTTCCGGGCGAGGGCGCTCGGACGGCGCAGGACCTGGCCGCGCCGATCGCGGGCGGACATGAGCGACTTCTCATCGTGCCGGACGGCACGTGGCGCCATGCACGCGCGCTTCTGCGCGACAACTCGGCCCTGGCGGCGCTGCCGCGGATCACGCTGGCCGAGGGCGCCGTCACGCGATATCGGGTGCGGCATGCCGATGCGGCCGGTGCGCTGTCGACCATCGAGGCCATCGGCGCGGCATTGAACGCATTCGAATGCACATCCCGCTACGACGCGTTGCTCGCGCCATTCGAGCGCCTCGTGGCCCAGCAGATCGCGGCGATGGGTGAGGATGTGTACCAGCGCCACCACGTGGACCGGACCGGCACGCGCCGCAAATCGTAGGGGCGTCGTCTGGTTGCGCGCGCAATCGGGCAGGGCGGCGCTGAAAAAGCAAAAGGCCCGCATTTCTGCGGGCCTTTTGAGGAATTATGGTGCCCAGGAGAGGACTCGGTCACACAAGCGCGACCCCGGCCGCGCGAGCACGCGCGGCCCTTCTCGTCCTCACGCAAAGCGCGCAGGCGCTTTGCTTCCTGGGCGCTGAAAAGCAAAGAGCCCGCAGAAATGCGGGCTCTTTGGGAATTTATGGTGCCCAGGAGAGGACTCGAACCTCCACACCTTGCGGCACACGGACCTGAACCGTGCGCGTCTACCAATTCCGCCACCTGGGCAAAGATCAAGCGTTGCTGGGCGCTGACACGGGGTCGGGCTTCGCGCTGGCCTGATGTCTCGATTGATTCAATGATTTGTCTTTCGGCAATTCGATATCGTCGGATCGAGGAGTGGTGCAATCTCTTTTGTGATTGGCTCATGTAGACTAGCTACTGTGCTTCACATCAAGCATCACTCTTTCAGTACTACTTTATTGCTGCAGTTATTGACGTTGTTATCGCCGTTGGGCTAACCGCAGAGCTGCGCAGTATAAACGGGATTTTCACCTTTGGCAAAACGATCGAACAACGACTCCAATAACAACAGATCAACTTCCGTAATGCCCGAGGCGCCGCCCGATTTCGATCCTGATGTGCCTTCTCGCGAAGACATTTTGCGGGCACTGCGATCGGCCGGGGCGCCTTTGTCGCCTGACGAGCTGGCGCAGCGTATGGGAGTCGAGCGGGAAGCCACGCGCGTGGGCTTCGACCGCCGGCTGGGCGCGATGGAGCGTGACGGTCAGTTGATGCCCAACCGCAAGGGCGTGCTGCTGCTCGCGACCAAACTGGATTTCGTGGCGGGCCGTGTGCAGGGCCATCGCGACGGCTTCGGTTTCCTGGTGCGCGATGATGGCGGCCAGGATCTGTTTCTGTCGCCGCGCGAAATGCTCAAGGTGCTGCACGGCGACCGCGTGCTGGTCAAGCCTTCCGGTGAATACCGGGGCAAGCCCGAGGGCACGATCGTCGAGGTCATCGAGCGCCGCACCAACAAACTGGTGGGCCGATTCCTGCACGAGCATGGCCTGTCCATCGTCGTGCCCGAAGATCAGCGCATCAAGCACGACATCCTGATTCCCCCCAGCGACACCAACGGCGCGCAGCACGGCCAGGTGGTCTCCGTCGAGATCATCGAGCAGCCCACGCGTCACACCCAGCCGCTGGGCAAGGTGTTCGAGGTGCTGGGCGAGATCGACGATCCCGGCATGGAGATCGAGATCGCGGTGCGCAAGTTCGACGTGCCGGTCGAATTCAGCGAGGCCGCGCGCAAGCAGGCGGCCCGCCTGCCTGACGTCGTGCGCAAGACCGACCTCAAGGGTCGTATCGACCTGCGCGATGTGCCGCTCATCACCATCGATGGCGAAGACGCACGCGACTTCGACGATGCGGTCTACTGTGAGCCGGTGGATCTCGGCACCGGTCAGCGCAAGCGGCCGGGCTGGCGTCTCATCGTCGCCATCGCCGACGTCAGCCATTACGTGCAGCCGGGCGAGCCGCTCGACGACGACGCGCTCGAGCGCGGCACCAGCGTCTACTTCCCGCGCCGCGTGATCCCGATGTTGCCCGAGTCGCTCTCCAACGGCCTGTGCTCGCTCAATCCCAACGTCGACCGCCTCGTGCTGGTGTGCGACATGGTGATCCCCGCGACGGGCGCCAAGGCGGGTTCGGTCACGGCCTATCAGTTCTACAACGCGGTGATGCACTCGCAGGCACGCACCACGTACACCAGCATCTGGGAAGCGTTGCAGCAGCCGGGTGGCCCCGCCGCCGCTGCCATGAAGACCATCATGCCGCACGTGCAGCACCTGTACGAGCTGTTCCAGTTGCTGGTCCAGAATCGCAAGAAGCGCGGCGCCATCGATTTCGACACGGTCGAGACCAAGATCGTCTGCAATGAGCTGGGACGCATCGAACAGATCGTGCCCTCGGTGCGCAACGACGCGCACAAGCTCATCGAAGAATGCATGCTGGCCGCCAACACCTGCGCCGCCGACTTCATGGCGCGCAGCAAGCATCCGGGCCTGTTCCGCATTCACGAAGGCCCGACGCCCGAGCGCCTGCAGGCCTTGCGCGACTTCCTGCGCACGATGGGTCTGTCGCTCGGCGGTGGCGAGACGCCCACGGCCAAGGATTACGGCGAGTTCCTCGATTCCGTGCGGGGCCGTCCTGATTTCCCGCTGCTGCAGACCATGTGCCTGCGCTCGATGCAGCAGGCCGTCTACAGTCCCGACAACATGGGCCACTTCGGCCTCGCCTACGCAGCCTACGGCCATTTCACCTCCCCGATCCGCCGCTATCCCGATCTCTTGACGCACCGCGTGATCAAGGCGCTGCTGCAGGGCAAGCGGTATGTGCCGCAGCTCGAGGGCCAGCCGCTGGTCATCGGCCGCGGACAGCGCGAGCACGAGCACGCGATCTGGGAAAAGCTGGGTCTGCTGCTGTCTGCGAGCGAACGCCGCGCCGACGAGGCCTCGCGCGACGTCGAAGCCTGGCTCAAGTCCTGGTTCGTCAAAGAGCGCGTGGGCGAAGACTTCAGCGGCACCGTCACCGGGGTCGCGAGCTTCGGCATCTTCGTCACGCTCGATACGCTGCACGTCGAGGGCCTGGTGCACGTCTCCGAGCTCGGCGGCGAGTACTTCCAGTTCAACGACGGCCTGCATGAGCTGCGCGGCGAGCGCACCGGCATGCGCTACCGCCTCACCGACAAGGTGCAGGTCCAGGTGTCGCGTGTCGATCTCGAGGCGCGCCGTATCGAGTTCCGCCTGGTCAAGGGCACGAGCTTCGACGCCCTGCGCAAAGAGGCCCGTCGCAATCCCGACGAGCCGCGCCGCGTCAAGAAGGCCGCCGCGCCCAAGCCCGAAGCGCTGAAGGGCCAGACGGCCAAGCAGCGTCGTGCCGAGGCCAAAAAGGCCAGCCAGCCGCCCAAGACGCCCAAGACCGCGTCGCGCAGCGGGGGCGCGGCCAAGAAGGCGAGCCGTACCCGCCGCTGACGCGGGCGCGGTAACATTGCGGAATCGTCTACGCCCGCCGGTTCGCCGGCGGGCGTGTTCCGCCCACCTCGGGCGGGGTTTGTAGTCATTCCAATATAGGTAGTCGAGATCATGGCGTCGGCCCAGGTTCTGGCGGGTTTTCACGCGGTCGTCGCACGTCTGCGTCACGCGCCCGAGTCCATCAAAGAAATCTACGTCGAGGCATCGCGCCGCGACAAGCGCATGCAAAGCCTCATCGAGCAGGCAAACAAGGCCGGTTGCCGGGTGCATCCCGTATCGGCCGAGCGGCTCGACGGCATCGCGCGCGGCACGCGCCATCAGGGCGTGGTCGCGCTGGCCGACGAGCGCCAGCTGGCGGTCGATGTCGACGAAGTGCTCGACGTGATCGAAGGTCCCGCGTTTCTGCTGCTGCTCGACGGCGTGACCGATCCGCACAATCTGGGCGCCTGCCTGCGCACGGCCGACGCGGCCGGCGTGCATGCCGTCATCGCGCCGCGTGATCGCGCGGTGGGCCTGAACGCCACGGTGCAGCGCGTGGCTTGCGGTGCGGCCGACACCGTTCCGTACATCACGGTCACCAATCTGGCGCGCACGATGCGCGAGCTCAAAGACCGCGGCGTGTGGCTCGTGGGCACGGACGATCAGGCCGACCACGACATCCATCAGGTCGATGCCAAGCAATCGATGGCCTGGGTCATGGGTGCCGAAGGGGAGGGCATGCGCCGCCTCACGCGCGAGACCTGCGACGAGCTGGTGCGCATCCCCATGCAGGGCTCGGTCGAGAGCCTGAACGTCAGTGTCGCCAGCGCCGTCTGCCTGTACGAGACCGTGCGCCAGCGCCGCGGCTGATTTTTCGCGGGCAGCCGTCGCGGCTGCCGATCGTCATCTCCGAGTCCAGATCATCATGCATCAGAACGGCTTTACCACCACGATTCTTCATTCCGACCGCGATCAAGGCGTCGAGCATGGCGCCGTGCACAAGCCCATGCACCCGTCGTCGGAGTTCGC
This sequence comes from Bordetella genomosp. 5, assembly GCF_002261475.1. Taxonomy (GTDB): domain Bacteria; phylum Pseudomonadota; class Gammaproteobacteria; order Burkholderiales; family Burkholderiaceae_B; genus Bordetella. The sequence goes on along the minus strand of NZ_NEVN01000008.1, from coordinate 266,466 downwards.
CTACGCCGATGCGCATGAGCTCGCTGCGGTGTTCCAGGGCAAGGCGGGTTTCACGTACGCCCGCCAGGGCACGCCCACCACCACGGCGCTCGAGGCCAAGATCTCGCGCATGGAAAACGGCAAGGGCACGGTGAGCTTTGCGACCGGGATGGCGGCGCTGGCCGCGATCTTCACGACGCTGCTGCGCCGTGGCGATCATCTGGTGTCGAGTCAGTTCGTGTTCGGCAATACCAACAGCCTGCTGGGCACGTTGACCGAGCTCGGCGTCGAGATCACGTCGGTCGACGCGACGGATATCGAGCAGGTGCGTGCCGCGATCCGTCCCAACACGCGCATGGTGTTCACCGAAACCATCGCCAATCCCGGCACGCAAGTGGCCGATCTCGCCGGCATCGGCGAGCTGTGCCGCGAGCGCGGCCTCGTGTACGTGGTCGACAACACGCTGACCTCGCCCTGGTTGTTCCAGGGTCGCGATGTGGGCGCGTCGCTGGTGATGAACTCGCTCTCCAAATACATCGCGGGTCACGGCCACGCGTTGGGCGGCTCCGTCACCGACACCGGGCTGTTCGACTGGCAGGATTACGCCAACATCTACGACGCCTACAAAAAGGGTCCGTCCACCGGCTGGGGCCTGACGCAGATCAAGAAGAAGGGTCTGCGCGACATGGGCGGCACGCTGGCGGCGGAGCCGGCTCACCGCATCGCGATCGGCGCCGAAACCCTCGCGCTGCGCATGGATCGCCACAGCAGCAATGCCCTGGCGCTCGCGCGCCTGCTGGCCTCGCATGCCGGCGTGGCGCGCGTGCACTATCCGGGTCTCGAAAGCCATCCGCAGCATGCACGCGCCAAGCAGCTCTTCAAAGGCCGTTTCGGCGGCCTGCTGGGCGTGGAGCTGGCCGACGGCATCGATTGCTTCGACTTCCTCAACCGGCTGAACATCGTGCTCAACGCCACTCATCTCGGCGACACGCGCAGCCTCGCGTTGCCCGCCGCGCACACCATCTATTACGAGATGGGCGCCGAACGGCGCGCGCAGATGGGCATCGCCGACAGCCTGATCCGCGTGTCGGTCGGTATCGAAGACGAAGCCGATCTGCTGCACGATTTCGACCAGGCGCTCAACGGCGCGATGGCCTGATCCGCCTCGCTTCGCCGCGCGCATTGCACCATCTCGAGCGCCGCTTCATGCGGCGCTCGTCACGTCCAGTGTCATGCGCGCTCGAGGTTTTTGTGTGCGCTGCGAGCGTGGTGCTCACGCACGATTTCTGCTTGAGATTGGACCTTGCATCAAAGTGTGCGCGAGTGTTTGCTAGGCGTTTTTGTTTATTGCGCAAAGCTCTAAAAGCTAGTATTGGCGCGGCTTCCCGCTGGGTTTTCCCTTGACAGCCGCAGACGCGCGAGGCTTAATATCACTCTGCGTCGCAGCTATCCGGGCACCCTTCACGGCACCCTGAGAACTGCGACGCAGCAGTTAAAAAGTTGTGCTTTGCAGCGCAAGAACTATTTCTTCCACACCGTCCGTTCTATCTCCGGCCTGCGCAGTCGCCGTCGCGAGCTTTTGCGCCAAGGCCGCGAAAGCCATACCTTGTGAGGGGTAAACCTGAATGAACAAAACCGAACTCATCGATCACATCGCCAGCAAGGCTGATATCTCGAAGGCCGCCGCCGGCCGCGCGCTTGACGCCCTGATCGGTGGCGTCAAAACGACCCTGAAGAAGGGCAACACGGTGACCCTGGTGGGCTTCGGCACCTTCGCCGTCTCGTCGCGCGCCGCCCGCACGGGCCGCAATCCGCGCACCGGCGAAACCATCAAGATCAAGAAGGCCAAGGTGCCCAAGTTCCGTCCGGGCAAGGCCCTGAAGGACGCCGTCAACTAATGACGTGCCCGTCGGCTCGACGCAGATCGATCAGATCATCCGCGTCATTTGCCGACTTCAATGCGGTCCGCTATACTGCGGGCCGCGTTTGATCCCGGGGTGCTTAGCTCAGTTGGTAGAGCGGCGCCCTTACAAGGCGTAGGTCACAGGTTCGACCCCTGTAGCACCCACCAATCTCCCGGTTTCAAATTCTCCGCGTCCGAGCCCGACTGCACAGTCCCGGTTCCGCGACCCATCTCCAAGCTCCCTCCGTATTACCCTCGCACGATCCCACGTGATCCGCGCGTGTCGGGTTTTGCTTGTTCGCCGTGCGTCATTCGCCCGTTCGGGCGCTCTCAAGTTTTCGTTGCTCGTCCTTCGCTTGCCACGCAACGCCGTGCGCCACGCTTTGCTTCGTCGTGTTCGTCTTCGCCCATGCGCTTCATCGCGGTTTGCGCTGCGCCGTGCCCGGATCGCTGAACAAACCGCGTGCGGGCAGGGCGGACGCGCGTGCACTGTCAAAACCTGGGACGAGCGGCATCTGGTCGAACTCGAGCCCCGGCCCACGCGCCGGGTAGACCGCGTTTGCCGCGCGGCGACGCGCTGCGGTACGATCAATTTATTAAACTAACTTGCGAATCATTCGCATTTGATATATCGTGCCGTGTTTACGGTCGTAGCGCGCCCCGAGGGTGTTGCGGTGCGGCATTGATCAATGATTTTGGCTGATTCATGCCTAGCGTTCAAAGCGGTCGGAATACTTCGCAGGTGACTTTCGCATTGCGCGCAGGGGCCGGCACACTCGTCGTAGCGGCTCACGCCGCGGTGGTTGGCGCTATTTTCTTCGCCACCCCCGACAGCCCCCCTGTGTTGCTCGAACCCGAGGCGGTGATGGTCAGTGTGATCGAGGCGCCCACGCCTCAGGTCGCCAAGGCCGAACCCACGCCCGAGCCCCCCCAACCCCCGGTCGAAGAGCCGCCTCCGCCGCCGCCGGAACCCGAGATCGAGCCGGAACCCGAGCCCGAGATCGAGCCCGAGCCGGAACCGGAGCCGGAGCCTCCCCCGGTGATCGAGAAACCGCCGGAGCCCGCGCCCAAGCCGAAGCCCAAACCCAAGCCCAAGCCGCAACCCAAACCGCAGCCCAAGCCTGAGATCAAGCAGGAGCCGAAGCCCGAGACCCCGCCCACGCCGCCCACCGGCGCGCCCGAAGGCGCGCAGGTCACGCAGGCGCCACGTCAGGGCCCGCCGCCCGACGAGGCCATCATGCTGTCGCAGGTGGAGTACGTGGGTGCGCGCCCCGCGCCGACGTACCCGATGTCGTCCCAACGCCTGAGGGAAGAGGGCCGTGTCGTGGTGCTGGTCGAGATCAACACGCAGGGTACGGTGGACAAGGCGTCCATCGACTCGTCGTCCGGTTATTCGCGTCTCGATGAGTCCGCGCTGTCCGCTGCCCGCAAGGCCCGATTCAAGCCGTTGATGCGTAACGGCGTGGCCCTCCCGGCCAAGGCAAAACTCCCATTCGATTTCGTACTGAGGAAATAAGATGTTCAACGCGATCCAGAACGCCATCTTCATGATGGCTCAGGCGGGCACCACCGCGCCGGCTGGGCAGGGCGCCGCCACGTCGGGCGTCGCTACGCCGGGCGCCACCGCACCGGCCGCGGGCGCCACCGCGCCCGGCACCGTGCAGCAGGCCGCCGATACGCTCAATACCGCCGCATCGTCGGCCGCGCCCGCGGCTGCCGCCGCATTGCCGCCGGCAGCGCCGCCGGCCCCCGACATGGGGTTCATGCACTTCATCGCGCAGAGCGACTTCGTCGGCAAGACGCTCTTCATCATCCTGATCATCATGTCGCTGGTCACCTGGTACCTGATCGTCGTCAAGGCGTTCTCGAACCTGTCCATGCGCAAGCGCTCGGCCGACTTCCTGAACAAGTTCTGGTCGTCGGGCTCGCTCGAGCAGGTGCAGAACGAAATCGCCACGCACGGCGCGCGCGATCCGTTCTCTCATCTGGCCAGCCACGCGATCCATGCCCAGACCCACCACGCCAAGTACGGTGCGACCAAGCTCGAAGAGGCCGGCAGCAACGGCGAATTCGTGACCCGCACCATGCGCAAGGTGATGGACGAAGAAACCGCCAAGCTCGAAAACGGCCTGACGATCCTGGCCTCGGTCGGCTCGACGGCACCGTTCGTCGGCCTGTTCGGCACGGTGTGGGGCGTGTATCACGCACTGGTCGGCATCGGCCTGTCGGATGGCGTGACCATCAACCGCATCGCGGGTCCGGTGGGCGAAGCGCTCATCATGACCGGTCTGGGTCTGGCCGTTGCCATCCCGGCGGTGCTGGCGTACAACGCGTTCGTGCGCAACAACCGCGTGTTCCTGTCGCGCCTCGACGCATTCGCCCATGACCTGTTCGCCTTCCTCACGACCGGCCAGCAAGTCGCCGTGTCCGATGGCAAGGTCCGTGCGCTGCGTCGTCAGGGTACGCAACCCGGCGCGCGTGGGAGCGAGTAATGGCCTTCGGCAGCTTCGACAATAAGGGCTCTGGCGGCCACACCGTGTCGGAGATCAACATGGTGCCGTTGATCGACGTCATGCTGGTGCTGCTGGTGATCTTCATCATCACCGCGCCGCTGCTCGCGCACTCGATCAAGATCAACATCCCGCAGGTGAGCGCCGAACAGGTGCAGGAAGATCCCAAGACGGTGGATCTGGCGATCGATGCGTCGGGCGCGCTTTTCTGGGATGAAAAGCCGGTCCTGCTCGACGACCTGCCCAATCGGTTCCGTGCGCTCGCCCAGGACAAGCCCCAGCCCGAGATCCGTATCCGCGCGGACCAAAACACGCGCTACGAAACCCTGGCCAAGGTCATGGCCTCGGCCCGCCGCAGCGGCATGACGCGCATCGGCTTCATCACGCAGCCGGGCGCGACCGCCCCTGGCGAGGCAGGCGCACCGGCGGCCGGCGCACCGGCGGCAGGCGCACCCGCTGCCGGCGCACCGGCCGCTCCCGCGGCGGGCGCTCCCGCGGCGGGCGCCCCCGCCCCGGCCCGCTGACCCGCTCGGCCATCCGGTGGCCGGACAATCTCAGACAGTTGAGTGTCCGGCCCCGGTTCGCGCTAGAATCGCAGCATGCGAGTTCTCGTAATCGAAGATGACACCACCCTGGGCCACGCGCTCCAGGAATTCTTGTCCGACCAGGGCTATGCCGTCGACTGGCTCACCGAAGGTGACAAAGTCCAGGGCGCACTGGCGGGGCAGCCCTACGACCTGCTGCTGCTGGACCTGAACCTCCCTGGCCTGAGCGGCCTCGAGGTGCTGCGTCAGGTACGCCAGGAAAACAACCAGGTCCCGGTCCTGATCCTCACCGCCCGCGATGGTCTCGACGACCGTGTGGCCGGCCTGGACGCCGGCGCCGACGACTACGTCACCAAGCCGTTCGACCTGCCCGAGCTCGCCGCCCGCGTACGCGCCCTCGGCCGCCGTCGCACGGGTCAGGCGCAGCCACTGATCGAAGTCGGTCCGCTGGTCTTCGACACGGTCGGCCGCGAAGTCCGCGCCAATGGGCATCGCCTGGCGCTGTCGGTGCGCGAGCTGTCCGTGCTCGAGATGCTGATGGCCCGCGTGGGCCGCGTCGTCACCAAGCGCCAGATCGTCAATTCCCTGTCCGCCTGGGACGCCGACTTCAGCGAAAACGCCGTCGAAGTCTATGTCTATCGTCTGCGCAAGCGCCTCGAAGGCACCGGTGCCAGCATCCAGACGGTGCGCGGCTTCGGCTACATGCTGGACGTCGAACCGGCGTGATGCCCTCCGGCGGACCAGGCTCCATGCTCACGCAACCCTGACCGCCTCACATTCCCATGCCGGATACGCAGACTCCGCTGCCCCCGCCATCAATGCATAGCGGCTTCAGATTGCCGCGCGGCTCGCTCGCGCGGCATCTCGTCGTGCGGCTCATGCCGCCCATTCTGCTGCTCGTCCTGCTGGATCTCGCCGCGACCTGGGTCATTACCCACAAGATCGACATGTCGGTCTGGATGCTGGAAGACTTCTTCTGGCTGATGGTCGTCGGGCAGGTGCTGCTGGTGGCGCTGTTCGCCTGGGTCGTCATTCAGGGCGTGCGCTCAGGCTTGGCCTCGGTCAATCATCTGGCCGAAGAGATCCGCCTGCGTTCGATCGACGACATGCAGGCCATGGCGGTCAACGGCTTGCCCGCCGAGATCGCGCCGCTCGTCACCCACATCAATGATCTGCTGCTGCGCCTCGATGCATCGCTCGCGGCCCAGCGGCGTTTCATCGGCCATGCGGCGCATCAATTGCGCACGCCGCTGAGCGGCCTGCGGCTCGAATCGGAGCTCATGCTGGCCCGCCCGCTGCCCGACGACGTGCGCGCCCGGGCCGAACGCATTAAGGCCGTGAGCGACCGCATGATTCGCCTGGGCCAGCAGTTGCTGGTGCTCGCGAAGGCCGATCCCAATGCCCGTCCGCAAGACCGCTTCGTGCGGCTCGACCTCTGCGAATGGGTGCGCGCCAGCGGTGCCGAATGGATTCCGCACGCGCGCCTGTCGCAGGTCGAGATCGACCTCGCGGCGCCCGAGCATCCCGTCTGGATCGATGGCGATCCCTTGCTGCTCGACGAGCTGCTGGGCAATCTGATCGACAACGCGCTGCGTTACGGCCAGCCGGCCGGACGCATCGTCCTGACCGTCGGTGAGAACCCGCCGGCCCTGACCGTCGAAGACGACGGCCCCGGCATCCGGCCGGACGAGCGCGAACGCGTCTTCGAGGCGTTCTACCGTTCGCCCAGCGCCACCGCCGACGGCTCCGGTCTGGGCCTGGCCATCGTGCGAGAAATCGCCCATGCGCATGGCGCGTGGTGGAAGTTGGTAAGCCGCCCCGAGTTTTCGGGCACCCGCCTGTCCGTTGTGTTTCCCGGCCCGCGCAAGGGCACTCAACTCTCGCGTCAAGAACGACTGCTATGAGCCAGACCTCTTCCAGCGTCACGCCCGGGGCCGGCGTGCCTGCGCACGTTCCTTCGCGGCAGGCCGCGCTGATGCTCGGCGCGCTCGGCGTCGTGTACGGTGATATCGGCACCAGCCCGCTCTATACCCTGCGCGCCTGTCTCACCGGCTTCGCCGACCTCGAGCCCGCCCACATCCTGGGTGTGCTGTCGATCCTGTTCTGGCTGCTGATGCTGGTGGTGTCGTTCAAGTACGTGATGCTCGTGCTGCGCGCCGATAACCGCGGCGAGGGCGGCACGCTCGCGCTCCTCGAGCTGGCGGTACGCGGCCACACCGGCAAGGCGCGCTGGCTGCTCGTCGTGCTGGGTATCTTCGGCGCGGCGCTGTTCTACGGCGACAGCATGATCACGCCCGCCATCTCGGTGCTGTCCGCGCTCGAGGGCATCGGGATCGTGTCCCACACGCTCGACCCCTGGATCGTGCCGCTGGCCCTCATCGTGCTGATCGCGCTGTTCGTGATCCAGTCGCGCGGCACCGGCGCCATGGGCAAGCTGTTCGGGCCCGTCATGGGCGTGTGGTTCCTGACGCTGGCGGTGCTGGGCGGATGGCAGATCTGGCAGGCGCCCCAGGTGCTGGCGGCGCTCAATCCGATCTGGGGCCTGCGCTTCATCGTCGAGCTGCCCATGATGAGTTTTCTGCTGCTGGGCGCCGTGGTGCTCGCGCTCACGGGCGCCGAGGCGCTGTACGCGGACATGGGGCATTTCGGGCGGCCGGCGATCCGGCGTGCCTGGTTCGCCGCGGTCCTGCCGGCGCTCACGCTTTGCTATTTTGGCCAGGGCGCGCTGCTGTTGCGCGACCCCACGGCGATTCGCAATCCGTTCTTCCTGATGGCGCCCGAGTGGGGGCTGGTGCCACTCGTGGTGCTTGCCACGATCGCGACCGTGGTGGCCTCGCAGGCCGTGATCTCGGGCGCATATTCCGTCACGCGCCAGGCCGTGCAGCTCGGCTTCTGGCCGCGGATGCAGATCCTGCATACCTCGGCCATCGAGAAAGGTCAGATCTACCTGCCGCAGGTCAACGCGCTGCTCCTGTGCGCCGTGCTGGTGCTGGTGGTGCTGTTCCAGGACTCCGAAAGCCTGGCGGCCGCCTATGGCTTCGCCGTGACCGGCACCATGCTCGCCACCTCGGTGCTTGCGTTCGCGGTGCTGCCGCGCGGCAGCAGCGGCGCCAAGCGCGTGCTGTGGCTAGTGGCGCTGGGCGTGCTGCTGGTGGTCGACATCCTGTTGTTCAGCGCCAATATCTTCAAGATCCATGAGGGCGGTTGGTTGCCGCTGGTCGTGGGCATCGTCGTATTCACGTTGATGATGACGTGGCGCCGTGGCCGTCATCTGCTGGCCGAGATGCAGGCGCGCGATCGTCAGCCTCTCGTGTCGTTCATGGAACAGCTCGAAGCCTATCCGCCCGCCCGCGTGCATGGCACGGCCATCTTCATGACCATGAATCCGGATCACGTGCCGCCGGCCCTGTTGCACAACCTCAAGCACAACAAGGTGCTGCACGAGCACGTCATCTTTCTGACCATCAAGGTCGCCGACGTGCCCTACATCGCCGCGCACGAACGCTTCGTGGTGGAGAAGATCAGTGCCTCCAGCTGGACCGTGGTGATCCATTACGGCTTCAAGGAAGATCCCGATGTCCCGGAGGCCCTGCGCCTGGTGACCGAGGCCTATCCGGAAATCGATCTCGAGCCGATGCGCACCTCGTTCTACCTGTCGCGCCAGACCGTCGTGGCGGCGCGCCGTCCGGCCCTCTCGGGCTGGCGCCGCGCGGTGTTTTCTTTCCTCGCGCGCAATTCCACGCGCAGCACCAAGTTCTTCAAGATTCCGCCCAACCGCGTGGTCGAAATGGGCATGCAGGTCGAGCTCTGAACCGATCCGGCCATCAATGAAAAGAGGCGGTCCGCCTGAGTGCGGACCGCCTCTCTTTTTTTTCGTGCGCGTCGAACCGCTCAGGCGCCCTGCGGCTCCCAGTTCAGCCGGGCCGCGTGGGCGGGCAGGGCGGTGGCGACCGGGGCCTGCTCGAGACGGAAGATGGCGACGGCGCGTTGCAGTTGCTGCGCCTGGTCTTCCAGCGAGCCGGCCGCAGCGGCGGCTTCCTCGACCAGTGCGGCGTTCTGCTGCGTGACGTCGTCCATCTGCGAAACCGCGCGGTTCACCTCTTCGAGGCCGCGCGTCTGTTCGGAGGAGGCCGTCGCGATCTCGCCCATGATGGTGGTGACGCGGTGCACCGCCTGCACGACTTCCTCGATGGTGGCGCCCGCCTGTTCCACCAGCGCCGAGCCGGTTTCGACCTGGCCGACGGATTCGCCGATGAGGTCCTTGATCTCGCGGGCGGCGCTCGCGCTACGCTGCGCCAGGCTGCGCACCTCGCCCGCCACGACCGCGAAGCCGCGGCCCTGCTCGCCGGCGCGCGCGGCCTCGACCGCGGCGTTCAGCGCCAGGATGTTGGTCTGGAAGGCGATGCCGTCGATCACGCCGATGATGTCGCCGATCTTGCGCGAGCTGGCGGTGATGCCACGCATCTTGTCGACCACCTGGTTGACGACCTGGCCGCCCTGAGCCGCCACGTTGGAGGCCTGCGAGGCCAGCTCACTGGCTTCGCGTGCGTTGTCGGCGTTCTGACGCACCGTGGAAGTCAGCTCTTCCATGCTCGAGGCGGTTTGTTCGAGCGATGCGGCCTGCTCTTCGGTGCGCGAGGAGAGGTCGGTATTGCCGGCGGAGATCTCACGCGCGGCCGCGTCGATCGAGCCTGCCGCGATCTGGATCTTGCCCACGGTCTCGGCCAGGCGATCGCGCATGTGCGCAATGGCCGCCATCACGCTCTGGTCGTCGCCGGGACGCAGCGTGACGCGCGTGCTCAAGTCGCCCGCCGCGATGCGGCCGGCCACCTGGGCGGCCACGTCGGGCTCGCCGCCCACCGAGCGCTGGATGCTGCGCACGACGAGCGCGGCGACCCACGACATGAGCAGGCCCAGACCGGCCAGGAGGCCGATCGACTTCATCAGCGCGCTCATGAAGGCTTCCTGGATGTCGTCCATGTACGTGCCCACGATGATGTCCCAGGACGCGGGCTTGTAGCGCATCACGTAGCCGAGCTTGGGGCTGGCTTCCTTGGCGCCGGGGCGCGGCCACCAGTATTCGAGATAGCCGTTGCCGCTCGAGCTTGCGCCAGCGCGCGCGATCTCACCGTAGAGGTCGCCGCCCTTGGCATCGCGGAAGCTCGACATGTTCTTGCCGTTCAGGCTCGCGTTGATCGGGTGCATCACGATGTTGGACTGCGCGTCGGTCAGCGTGACATAGCCGTCGCTGCCGTAGCGCAGTGCGCCCACGCGCTCGATGGCCTGCTTGCGAGCCTGCTCGGGCGTGAGCTTGCCTTGTTCGCCCAGCTTCATCGAATCCACGATGAGGCTGTGGGCCGCTTCGGCCAGATTCGACAGATCCTGGCGGCGTTCGGCGAGTTGCAGCGAACGCGCCTGAAAGGCGTTGAAGACCGTGACAGCCAGCAGGCCGATCCAGGCCATGGCCAGGGGAATCCAGAGTTTTTGACGCAGGGTTAAGCGGGGCATGTCGGGTCCAGTAAGCGCGACCCGGAATAGAGAAGGGAGGGCCGCGCACCCTTAACGTCAGCTTGGGCGCCGGTCTTTAATGTTTTGTATGAAAAGTACCGTCGATTTTTAGAGGGCCAGATCGGTGGTTCCATCGACCCGGAGGGCGGACCCGGCCAGGCACCCGCGCGCCATGCCGTCAGACCGCCGGCGAAAAAAAACCGGATCGCGAGATCCGGTTTTTGCTGACGCGGCAAGGACTTACTTGTTGCCGGTGTCTTTCAGCTGCGGCAGCGACGCGCCGCTGGACGGTGCCAGCAGGCCAGTCTGCACGTAGGTGAAGAGCTTCTCGCGCGTATCGACGATGTCGAGGTTGCGCATGGTCAGCTGGCCGATGCGGTCCGCCGGGGTGAAGGGGGCGTTCTCCACCTTCTCCATCGAGAGACGCTCGGGCGCGTACGTCAGGTTGGGCGACACGGTGTTCAGGATCGAGTAGTCGTTGCCGCGGCGCAGTTCGACCGTGACCTCGCCGGTGATGGCGCGGGCGACCCAGCGCTGGGCGGTCTCGCGCAGCATGATGGCTTGCGGGTCGAACCAGCGGCCCTGGTACAGCAGTCGGCCGAGCTTGCGGCCGTTTTCGCGGTACTGCTCGATGGTGTCTTCGTTGTGGATGCCGGTGACCAGACGCTCGTAGGCGATGAACAGCAGCGCCAGGCCCGGGGCCTCGTAGATGCCGCGGCTCTTGGCCTCGATGATGCGGTTTTCGATCTGATCGCTCATGCCCAGGCCATGGTGGCCGCCGATGCGATTGGCTTCGAGCATCAGCTCGACCGGGTCGGCGTATTCGACGCCATTGAGCGCGACCGGTTGGCCGGCTTCGAAGCGCACGGTGACTTCTTCGGCCTTGACGACCACGTCATCGCGCCAGAAGGCCACGCCCATGATGGGCTTGACGATCTTGATGCCCGAGCTCAGCTGCTCGAGATCCTTGGCTTCGTGGGTGGCGCCCAGCATGTTCGAGTCGGTGGAGTAGGCTTTCTCGGCCGACATCTTGTAGTCGAAACCGGCCTTCTGCATGTACTCGGACATCTCGGCGCGGCCGCCGAGCTCGTCGATGAACTGCTGGTCGAGCCAGGGCTTGTAGATCTTGAGGTCGGGGTTGGTGAGCAGACCGTAGCGGTAGAAGCGCTCGATGTCGTTGCCCTTGAACGTGCTGCCGTCGCCCCAGATGTTGACGCCGTCTTCCTTCATGGCGGCGACCAGCATGGTGCCGGTCACGGCGCGACCGATGGGGGTCGTGTTGAAGTAGGTGATGCCGGCGGTCGTGATGTGGAACGCGCCGCTCTGCAGGGCGGCGATGCCTTCGGCGACGAGCTGCGCGCGGCAGTCGACCAGGCGGGCCTTCTCGGCGCCGTACTGGGTGGCGCGGCGGGGGATGTCGTCGTAGTCGGGCTCGTCGGGCTGGCCGAGATTGGCCGTGTAGGCGTAGGGAATCGCACCCTTTTCGCGCATCCACAGCAGGGCCGCGCTGGTGTCCAGGCCGCCGGAAAAGGCGATGCCGACCTTCTGGCCGGTGGGAAGGTTCGGGAGAATGGTAGTCATTGTGTGATCGAGAGCGCCAACAGGACTGACGGCGACGTGCCGCACGACGCGCGCCGCCCGCAGGCGGCGCGAGATTGAAATCAACGGGCTATTTTAGCGCGTTTGAGGCGGGCCTCGCCGCGCCGCGGCCCCGGGGGGACGGATACGCGATCAGGGCAACTGGCCGAGCAGCAGGAACTCCATCAGCGCCTTCTGGGCGTGCATGCGGTTCTCGGCCTCGTCCCAGACGACGCTTTGCGGGCCGTCGATGACCTCACCGGTGACCTCTTCGCCGCGGTGGGCGGGCAGGCAATGCATGAACACGGCCTGCGGATCGGCCACGGCCATCATCTCGGCATCCACGCACCAGTCGGCGAAGGCGCTGCGACGCTCTTCGTTTTCGGCTTCGTAGCCCATGCTGGTCCAGACGTCGGTCGTGACCAGGTGCGCGCCCTGGCAGGCTTCCATCGGATCCTTGAACTGCTTGAGGACGGACGGGGGCGGCGTGCCGATGCGGGCCGGGTCGAGCTGATAACCGGCCGGCGTGGACACATGCAGCGTGAAGCCCAGCAGCTCGGCCGCCTGCAGCCAGGTGTACGACATGTTGTTGGCATCGCCCACCCATGCCACCACCTTGCCCGCGATCGGGCCGCGGTGCTCGATGTAGGTGAACAGGTCGGCCAGGATCTGGCAGGGATGGAACTCGTTGGTCAGGCCGTTGATCACCGGCACGCGCGAGTGCGAGGCGAAGCGTTCGATGCGGGTCTGCTCGAACGTGCGGATCATGACGATGTCGACCATGCGCGAGATCACGCGCGCGGTGTCCTCGATGGGCTCGGAGCGGCCCAGCTGCGAATCATTGGAGGTCAGGTTGATGACCGAACCGCCCATCTGGTACATGCCGGCCTCGAACGACACGCGGGTGCGGGTGCTGGCTTTCTCGAACACCATCGCCAGCGTGCGGTCGTGCAGCGGCATGTGGGGTTCGTAGCGCTTGAACTTGGACTTGATGATGCGGGCGCGTTCGAGCACGTAGCCGATTTCGGCGGCGGAAAGATCTTTGAACTGCAGGAAGTGCCGCAGCGGGCCGTTCTGATTCGAGGGAGAAGTCATGTTCGATGTCACAGGTCGTTTGTGCGGGCTGGGGCGCGTGGCGCCGCCCGCCGTTGATTATGCTTGTTCGGCCAGGAACTGTTTGATGAGAGGCACGAGGATACCGACGATCTGGTCGGCCTCGTCTTGCGTGAGGATGAGCGGGGGCAGCAGTCGGATGACCTTGTCGCGCGTCACGTTGATGAGCAGGCCCGCTTCCATGGCGCGCAGCGCCAGGATGCCGCAGGGCCGGGCCAGCTCGATGCCCAGCATGAGGCCGCGGCCGCGCACCTCGGTCACGCCGGGCAGCGCCGCCAGCGCACTGGCCAGGGCTTGTTTCAGGTACTCGCCGATGCGTTCGGCATTGTCGAGCAGCCCTTCTTTTTCGATGGCGTCGAGCACGGCCAGGCCGGCGGCGCACGCGAGCGGGCCTCCGCCGAAGGTCGTGCCGTGGCTGCCGGGCGTGAAGACGCCCGCCGCGGGGCCGCGCGCCAGCATGGCGCCGATGGGCACGCCACCCGCCAGGCCCTTGGCCAGCGTGATGACGTCGGGCTCGATGCCGGCCCACTGATGGGCGAACCACTTGCCGGTGCGGCCGATGCCGGACTGGACTTCGTCGATCATCATCAGCCAGCCGCGCTCGGTGCAGAGCGCGCGCAGGGACCGCAGGTATTCGGTGTCGGAGGGGCGGATGCCGCCTTCGCCCTGGAGCACCTCGAGCAGCACGGCGGTGACGCGCGGTTCGCGGTCGCCGGCCTCGCGCACGGCGGAGAGGTTGTTGTAGGGCACCTGGATGAAGCCCGTGGGCAGCGGCTCGAAACCCTTGCGGGCCTTTTCGCTGCCGGTGGCGGCCAGCGTGCCGAGCGTGCGGCCGTGCCACGACGAGTCCATCGTGATGATGTGGGCGTGCGTATTGCCGTTTTTATAGCCGTAGTAGCGGGCCAGCTTGATGGCCGCCTCGTTGGCCTCGGAGCCGCTGTTGTTGAAGGCGACTTCTTCCATGCCCGACAGCGCGTTCAGGCGCGCCGCGAGCTGCGTCTGCTGCGGGACTTCGTAGATGTTGGACGTGTGGATCACGCGCGCGGCCTGCTGCGTGATCGCCTGCACCAGACCGGGATGGTCGTGACCGAGGCACGATACGCCGATGCCCGCCAGGGCATCGAGATACTTGCGGCCTTGCGGGTCCCACAGCCAGACGCCCTTGCCATGCGTGAACGACACGGGAAGGCGTGAATAGATATTGGCCAGAGGGGTAGACATCGCGATCATCTCCACGGATATGCCCCGGTGGCGGGGGGCGGGTCGGGACCTTCCGTCCCCTGTCGGCACCTGCCTGACAGGAGGGCAAAGGATCAATCATATACAATTCGCGGCGCGGGTCGCATGTTTGAGACGCGGCCGATCCGGCGTCCGCGCGCGCAGCCCGCAGTGAAGAATCCATGGCAAATCGCGTCAAACAATTCGTTATTCATGGTGTGACCGAGAGTGGCTCACGCTTTCGTCCCAGTGACTGGGCAGAACGCCTCGCCGGCGTGATGGCCCAGTTCCGTCCGCCCGGCAGCGCCGGCAATCACCTGACCTACTCGCCTTATGTGCTGCCCGTCGTGATCGACGGCGTGCGCGGCATCGTGGTCGATCTGCGTCTGCGCGAGCTCGAACCGCTCGCCTACAAGTTCGTGGTCGATTTCGCCCGCGACAACCAGCTCAAGACCGAAGAACGGGAAATCTGATCCCGCGGGCGGCCGTGACCGTCCCGCCCGGACGGCGCGCCGCCTTGTGCGCCGCGCCCACGAAAAAAGCCGCCGGGGAGCGTGACTCCCGGCGGCTTTTGCCTTCCTGCGAGGGGCGTCCGCCGGCCCGGCACGCGGGCGCGCGGCGGTCGGCCCGCGTTATTCGGCCGGCGTGACCACCGTGCCGGTTTCGAAGTACGACTTCAGGTTGGCGAGCATCAGGTCTTCCATGCCCATGCGGGTCTCGTAGGTGGCGCTGCCGATGTGCGGCAGGACCACGGCCTGGTCGCCCGTGCGCAGGGCTTCCGGCACCTTGGGCTCGTGTTCGAACACATCCAGCGCGGCGAAGCCGAGCTTGCCGCTGGTCAGGGCCTCGACCAGGGCGGTCTCGTCGATGACCGGGCCGCGCGCGATGTTGACGACGATGCCCTTGGGGCCGAGGGCTTCGAGCACCTCGCGGCCCACCAGATGACGGGTTTGCGGACCGCCGACAGTGGCCACGATCAGGAAATCGGCCCAGCGTGCGAGATCGACCAGATTGGCCTCGTAGCCGTAGTCGACGTCGTCGCGCTGGCGGCGGTTGTGATAACGCACTTCCATGTCGAAGCCCAGACCGCGGCGGGCGATCGCGTCGCCGATGCGGCCTAGGCCCACGATACCGAGCTTCTTGCCGCTCACACGCATGCCGAGCGGGATGTTGCCGTGCACCTGGCCCCACTGGCCGGCGCGCACGAAGCGCTCGCCCTGGCCGATGCGGCGGGCGGCGGCGATGAGCAGGCCCCAGGCGAGGTCCGCCACGCAGTCGGTGAGCACGTCGGGCGTGTTGCTGACGAGGATGCCACGCGCCTTGGCGGCGGCGACGTCGATGGTTTCATAGCCCACGCCCCAGCTGCAGATCGCCTTCAGGTCGGGCAGTGCATCCATCAACTCGGCGCTGCAGCCGAAGGTGGCCGAGGTCACCAGCGCGGTCACGCCCTTGCCGTGCTCGGCCAGCGCCGCCTTGCGGTCTTCGTGCTTCCAGAGCTCGAAGACGTCATAGCTTTCGGCCAGACGGGCATTGGCGCTGGGAGATCCGGCATACGAGCCGACCTGGATGATGCGTTGCTTGGTAGTCATGGGAATCGAATCTGGGGGTGGCAAAACGAAAATGCTACTTGATCGCGTGGCGCTGGCATAGCGCACGGCGGGAAGAGGGCGCGGCCGGGAGGCGCGCGGCGGGTGCGGCAGGGGTCGAGCGACCGCGAGGGATGCCGGTGCGGGCATCGGCATCCCTCATGCGGCGTGCGTCATTCGAGCTTGATGTTGCCCTTTTCGATCACGTCCTTCCAGCGCTTGACCTCTTGTTGCTGAAACGCGGCGAACTCCTTCGGGGTGTTGGCCACGACCTCGAAGCCCAGGCCGGCCAGCGTCTTGGCGACCTGTTCGTCGTGCAGCGTCTTGATGAGCGCATCGGACAGCTTGCTCACGATGGGGGCGGGCGTGCCCTTGGGCACGGCGAAGCCCTGCCAGGAATACACCACCATGTCCTTCACACCGGCCTCCGCGAGCGTGGGCACGTCGGGCAGGTCCTTCACGCGCTCGGCACCGGTGATGGCCAGCGCCTTGAGTTTGCCGCCCTTGATGTGCGTCTGCACCGCGCCGAGGTTCTGGAACGACACGTTGACCTGCGCGCCCATCAGATCGGCGATCGCCGCGCCGCCGCCGCGGTACGGCACGTCCACGCCCGTGGTGTCGGTGCGCTGGCGGAACATCACGGCCGACAGGTGATCCGAGGAGCCGGTGCCCGACGAGGCGTACGAAACCTTGCCGGGGTTTTTCTTCGCGTATTCGACCAGTTCGGCGACCGTGTTGGCCGGGAACGAGGGCGGCGCCACCAGCACGTTGGGATTGCGCACGGCCTGCGTCAGGTAGATGAAGTCCTTGCTGGGGTTGTAGGCGAGGTTCGCGTACAGGGCCTCGTTGATCGAGAACGTGCCGATCGATCCCACCATCATGGTGTAGCCGTCGGGCGTGGAGCGCGCGAGCTGCTGCGCGCCGATCGAACTATTAGCCCCGGGCTTGTTCTCGACCACGAAGGTCTGGCCTAGGATCTTCGACAGGCCCGGCGTGACCGAGCGCGCGGTGATGTCGGAGGATCCGCCCGGCACGAACGGCACGATCATGGTGACCGGCTTGTTGGGCCAGGACTTGGCATCGTCGGCGGCGTGCGCGAAGGGGGCGCAGGCCAGAGTGGCGAGCGTGAGGCTCGCGGCGGCAAAGTGGAAGCGTTTCACGGTGTCTCCTGGCGCGCGTATGGTGTTGTGATGCCCGTTGCCGCGCGCATCGGCAGCGGGCGTTTATGCCGGTTGCCCGGTGACCGAGGCGCGGGCCTCAGTCCACCTTGGCGCCGGATTTCTGCACGACGGCTGCCCATTTCTTGGTCTCGTCCGCCATGAAGGTCTTGAATTGCGCGGGGCTGATGCCGGAAGGAACGGCGCCCTGGGCCAGTAGTTGCGCGCGCACCTGGTCGAGCTGCAGCACCTCCGCCACGTCGCGCTGCACCTTGGCGACGATGGCGGGCGGGGTGCCGGCGGGCGCGAGCAGGCCGAACCAGCTCGAGGCCTCGTAGCCGGGCACGCCGGCCTCGGCGAGCGTCGGCACGTCGGGCAGGGCGGGCGATCGGGTCGCGGTGGTCACGGCCAGCGGCTTGAGCTTGCTGCCCTTGATGAAGCCCATCGAGGAGGGCAGATTGTCGAAGATGAGATCGGCCGAACCGGCCATCACGTCGGTCAGCGCGGGGCTGCTGCCCTTGTAGGGCACGTGCGTCATGCGCGTGCCGGTCATGGTCTGGAACAGCTCGCCCGACAGATGGGTGGACGTGCCGTTGCCCGTCGAGGCCATGTTGACCTTGTCGGGGTTGGCCTTCAGATACTTGATCAGGTCCGCCACGGTGTTGATGTTGTGGCGTTTGGCGAAGGCCGGGTTGAGCTCCAGCACGTTCGGCACCGGAATGACGAGCGTGACCGGCTCGAAATCCTTGACCGGATCGTAGGGCAGTTCGCGGTAGACGGATTGGTTGATGGCGTGCGTGCTGACGGTGCCCATCAACAGCGTGTAGCCGTCGCCCTTGGCGCGTGCGGCCTCGGCGGTGCCGACGTTGCCGCCGGCGCCGGCCTTGTTGTCGACGACCACCGCGCGGTTCCAGCGCTTGCCGAGTTCGGCGGCCACGGTGCGCGCGGCGATGTCGGCGGTGCCGCCGGCCGGGAAGGGCACGAGGATGCGGACATCACGGTCGGGATAGTTAGCGGCGGGATCGGCATGGGCTGCCGGGGTGGCCAGTGCGGCGAAACAGGTGGCGAGCGCGAGCGCGCCTCGGCGCAGTGTCAGGTGCATCGATCTTGTCTCCGGATGTGCGCCTGTGCTGTGCCGGCGCATCGTGTGGTGTGCCCCGCGAGCGTGGACGCCCGTCGGGGTGAATCGGCCTGCTTGTAAAACAAATATAGGTAGGCAGCGCAAACTTGTCAATCAAGTGTTTTTTCCGCATACTGGCCGCCACTTTCGCGCCGCCGTGCGCCGTCCGATACGAGGATTCAGGCTCATGAAAACCACCCCGGTCACCCCCGCCGACCTGCAGCGTTCCGTGATTGCCGTGCCGCCGCTGGCGCGCCACGCGGACCTTACGCTCAACGAAGAGGCCAACCGCAAGCTGCTTGGCCATCTCGAGGCGGGCGGGGTGCGCAATGTGATGTACGGCGGCAATGCGAATTTCTACAACGTTGCCGTGAGCGAGTACGCGCGCATCGTCGATTTTCTGGCGGAAGCGGCCGGCCCGGATACCTGGGTGCTGCCCTCGGCCGGTCCCGACTACGGCAAGCTGATCGATCAGGCCGCGATCCTGCGCAGCCGCGCATTTCCGACCGCCATGCTGTTGCCGATGTCGTTCCCGTACACGGATGCGGGCCTGGCCGACGGCGTGCGGCGCTTCTCCGATGCCCTGGGCAAGCCGGCCGTGGTCTACATCAAGGCGGCGGATTATCTGCGTCCGGACACGGTGGCGAAGCTGATCGAAGAAGGGCGCATCGTTGCGCTCAAGTACGCCGTCGTGCGCGAAGATCCTTCGCGCGATCCCTATCTCACGGCCTTGCTGGCCGAGGTGGAATCGCGCTGGATCGTGAGCGGTATCGGCGAGCGTCCGGCGGTCGAGCACTACCGTCATTTCGGTCTGAAGAGCTTCACTTCGGGCTCGGTGTGCCTGGCGCCGCGCGGCTCGATGCGCATCCTGCAGCTGCTGCATAAAAGCCGTTTCGACGAGGCCGACGCGCTGCGCGAGCAGTACATGGCGCTGGAAGATTGCCGCGACGAGATCAGCCCGCTGCGCGTGCTGCACGACGCGGTGACGCTGGCCGGCGTGGCCGACATGGGTCCGATGCTGCCGTTGTTGAGCAATCTGTCGGCCGATGAAAAGAAGCGCGTCGAGCCGGTGGCGCGTGCCCTCTACGCCTGGGACCGCGAGGCGGTGCCCGCCTGAGGGCGGCTGGCCGCTAGCCGCGCGCCGCTCGCCGCGCGCCGCTAGCCGCGCGCCGCTCTCCACGCGTTGCATTCAAGCGCAGGTGCGCGGCGGAGGCTACGATAGCGTTCGCCGTTCAGATGTACAGGAGTCCGCGTGCCCCGTAAGACCTCGTCCGAGAAGCAAGCCGAGCCCGTGATGGTGGCCGAGGCCGCGCCGCTGGAGCGCGGCCAGCGCGTGCGCCTGGCCGATCAGCTCTATGGCAAGATCTTCGAAAGCATCGCGTCCGGCCGGCTCAATGTCGGCGACAAGCTGCCGTCCGAACACGAGATCTGCGATCAGTTCGGCGTGTCCCGCCCGGTGGTGCGCGAAGCGCTGTTGCGCCTGCGCGCCGATGGGCTCGTGACCGCGCATCAGGGCCTGGGCACCTTCGTGAGCCATCAACCGGCGCCGCGCCTCAAAACCTTCCCTGACGTCCAGAACGTCGGTGCCTATCTGCGCGCCCAGGAGGTCCGGGTTGCGCTCGAAGGCGATGCGGCGCGGCTCGCCGCGCTGCGCCGTAACGACGAACAGCTCGAGCGCATCGCGGCCGCGCATCGCGCCTTCGTCGCCGCGCTGGAGCAGGGCCAGGTGTCGGCCGAAGCCGATCTGGCCTTTCATGCCAGCATTGCCGACGCGAGCGGCAACGATTTTTACTGGGGCGTGCTCGAGAACATCCATGAGGCCATCAGCGGCTTCATGCGACTGAGCCTGAGCCTGACCCGGACCGGTTCGCGCCAGCGCGCGCAGCGCGTCGCCGACGAACACGCCGCGATCCTGTCGGCCATCCGCGAGCAGGATGGCGAGCGCGCGCGCGTCGCGATGCAGTTTCACCTGGGTCAGGCGCGGCACCGCCTGGTCGACCGGGAGCGCGACTAGCCGCGGCGTGCCGGCCGCAACACGTACCAGACATCGGGGCATCAGACCCCAGGGAGACAACGTGCAGGACAGCGGCAAGCAAAATATGACGACGGCGTCTCTGGCGCCGGGAAGGGTTTCGTTCGCGCAGATCCGCGAGCAGATCGATGTGATCCTGCGCGCGTGGGGCATGCCTGCCGACCTGGCGGCCATCACCGCCGAACTCATGGCGCAGACCGATCTGCTGGGCGTCGATTCGCATGGCATCTCAATGCTGCCGGCCTATGAAGACAAGCGTGCCGCGGGCACGCTGCGCCTGGATGCCCGGCCGCGCATCGTGCGCGAGGGCGGGTCGAGCGCACTGATCGATGGCATGGGAGGCCTGGGCCACCCCGTGAGCGCGCAGGCGATGCGCCTGGCCTGCGACAAGGCCCTCGAACATGGCGTGGGTGCCGTGGCGGTGCGCAACTCGCATCACTTCGGCGCGGCGGGCGTGTATGCCCGCATGGCCGTCGAGCGCGGGCTGGTGGGTCTGGTGACCAGCAGCGCCACCACGCTGATCCTGGTGCCCACGCACGGCGCCATGCCCATGCTGGGCACCAATCCGATCGCCTTCGCGGCGCCGGCGGCCCAAAACGAACCGCTGGTGCTCGACATGGCCACGACCACGGTCGCGGCCAACAAGGTCAAGGTGTACGACTATCACGGCAAGACGCTGCCGTCGGGCTGGGCCGTGGACGGGCAGGGCACGCCGATCACGGATTCGGCGCAGGCCATGCACTTCATCTTCAAGCGGGCGGAGGGCGGCCTCACGCCGTTGGGCGGCACGGCCGCGATGAGCAGCCACAAGGGCTACGGGCTCGCGCTGATGGCCCAGGTGCTGGGCGGCACGCTCGGCGGCAGCTCGCTGGCGGTGCGCCAGCAGGCACTGCGCAAACCCGGCGATCCCGACGACGTGGGGCACTTTTTCCTCGCGCTCAATCCCGATGCCTTTCGCGATGCGGGCTCGTTCGAAGACGACCTCGACGAGCTCATCGACACGATGCGCGACACGCCGCCCGCCAATGCGGCCCAGCCGGTGCTGGTGCCGGGCGATCCCGAGGTGGCCGCGCGCGACGAGCGCATCCGCTCGGGCGTGGCGCTGGCGCCGGCCTTGATCGAACGCCTGGCGGCCATCTGCGAACGCAGCGGCGCGCCGTTCGTGCTGCGCGGCTGACGCGCCTCGCCGTTCAGAACCACAAACGCCGCCAGGGTGGTTGCGCACGCAAGCAACCATCGAGCGGCAGCCGTCCGCCGGCATCAGGCCGGCAGGACAGCCCGGACAGGTAGGTGCAAGGGGTCCGGGTCTACCACCACAACAGGAGACATCCATGAAACATCGCCGTAACTTGCTGCGCAGCCTTGTGTCTGTCGTCGCGCTCTCGATCGGGAGCTGGGTCGTGCCCGCCGCCGCCCAGGCCCAGGGCGCCTATCCGGACAAGCCGGTGCGCCTCATCGTGCCGTTCCCGCCCGGAGGCAGCACCGACGCCGTCGGCCGCCTGCTGGCCGCGGAGCTGGGCAAGGATCTGGGGCAGACCGTCATTGTCGAGAACCGCGGCGGTGCGAATGGCAACATCGGCTCGGATGCCGTGGCCAAGTCCGCGCCCGACGGCTACACGCTGCTGCTCTCGGGCGTGGGTTCCAATGCGATCAGCTACGCGCTCTATCAGAGCATGCCGTACCAGGACAGCGACTTCGTGCATATTTCGCTGTTGGCGACCGGGCCCAACGTGCTGGTGGCCAACAATGATTTCCCCGCCAAGACCTTTGCGGACTTCATCAAGCTCGCCAAGGAAAACCCGGGCAAGTACACCCATGCGAGCTCGGCCAATGGCTCGTCCGGTCACCTGGCAATGGAAATGCTCAAGCAGGCGGCCGGCATCGACCTGGTGCATGTGCCGTACAAGGGCGGCGCCGCCGCGATCACCGACACGATCGGCGGGCGCGTGAACGTCCTGTTCTTGAATCAGGACAACCTGCTGCCGCAAGTGCAGGCGGGCAAGGTGCGCGCGCTGGCCGTGGCCAGCGCCAAGCGCAATCCCGCCTATCCCGATGTGCCCACCATCGCCGAATCGGGCTATCCCGGCTTTGCGGCGGAATCGTGGTTCGGGCTGTCGGCGCCCAAGGGCACGCCCGCACCGGTCGTCGACCGTCTGCACAAGGCCACCGTGAAGGCGCTGGCGCAACCCGAACTCAAGAGCAAGCTCGAAGCCGTCGGCTTCGTGGTGGTGGGCAATGGCCCCCAGGCCTTCTCGCAGTTCGTGAGCGCCGAGATCGACAAGTGGGGCAAGGCCGCGCGCGCGTCGGGCGCCCGCATGGATTGAGGCCGGGCGTCCGCCCGTGTCATGATGAGGCGCGCGCCATGGGTGGCGCGCGCCAAGTAGTCGGAGAACCGCAACACTATGACTTCACCTTTCCCCAATCGCTTTCGCCAGCGCATTCTCGCGCGCGAGCGGGTCATCGGCTTCTGGATGTGCATGTCGAGCCACATCACCGCGGAGCTCGCCGGCCTGGCCGAGTTCGACTGGCTGCTGCTCGATGGAGAGCATTCGCCCAACGAGGTGCCCATGTTCCTGCAGCAGCTGCAGGCGCTGCAGGGCAGCGGCAGCGCGCCGGTCGGGCGGCCCACCTGGAATGATCCCGTCGAGATCAAGCGTCTGCTCGATATCGGCTTCTACAACCTGCTGATTCCGTTCATCGAGTCCGAAGACGACGCGCGCCGTGCCGTTGCCGCCACGCGCTATCCGCCGCAAGGCATGCGCGGCGTGGCCGGCCTGCAGCGCAGCAACCGCTATGGCACGGTGCCCGACTACCTGAACACGGTCAACGACAACATCTGCGTGCTGCTGCAGATCGAGAGCCGGCCGGGCGTCGAGGCCGTCGATCAGATCGCGGCGGTCGAGGGCGTGGACGGCGTCTTCATCGGCCCGTCGGATCTGGCCGCGGGCCTGGGGCATCTCGGCAATCCCGGCCATCCCGAAGTGCAGGCAACGATCCGCCACCTCTACGAGCGCGTGAGCGCCGCCGGCAAGGCGGTGGGCATCCTGGCGCCGGTCGAGGCGGATGCGCGCCGCTACATCGACATGGGCATCCATTTCGTGGCGGTGGGCACCGACCTCGGCATCTTCAAGCAGGCGACCTTCGCGCTGCGCGAGGCGTTCCCGACGCCCAAGTGACGCTCGGGTCGAGCAAATAAAAAAGGATGCCCGGAGGCATCCTTTTTTATTTGCCGACTCGTGTCGCCCCTCGAGAGGGGCGGCACGTCACAATCAGGCCAGCGCCTTGACGGCGGCAGCCAGGCGGCTCTTGTGGCGAGCAGCCTTGTTCTTGTGGATGATGTTCTTGTCAGCCACGCGGTCGATGACGCTGGTCGCTTTGCGCAGCGTTTCGCCAGCAACAGCCTTGTCGCCGGCTTCGATGGCCTGGCGAACACGCTTGATGGCGGTGCGCAGCATCGAGCGCAGGCTGGAGTTGTGCTTGTTACGCTCAACCGATTGGCGAGCGCGCTTGCGGGCTTGGGCGGTATTGGCCATGTTGCTTAAAAAGTAGTGAATTCGGCAAAGTCAGACATTGTATCAAGTCTCATGGGTAATGCAAGCCCCATGTGCAGACAGGCACAGGATCCGACCAGAACGCCGACGGGTTGATCTGTAGTGGAAGTGCAACAACAAACCGCTGCGAGGCACTCGCCTCGTGCAGCTGCCGGCCCTTGTTGCCCGTGAGATAGCAGCAATGGCGCGGCGCGGATACGTCCGTGGTGGCCCGGATGAGGGGCTTGGGGGTACGCGCGGATTTGTCGTAACGGCGCAGGCTGGTCTGGGCGGGGAGGCGACTAGATGGGAAGCTCCAACCCCGCGAGACACACAGGGCTGCGGTCAGATCAACCGGCACAACGTTGCGATTTTATGTCGATACGCTGATAGACACAAACCATGGCGTCATACGGCTGACCTGGATGGGCATTTGCTGCTCCAGGGCGCGCAGCGCCGAATCGGTGTCGTCGAGCGAAAACATGCCGGTGACGGGCAGCCCGCCGGCCGCCATCGACACGCGCAGCGTGCCGTGGCGATACGGGCGCAGCGCGGCCACGACCTCGGCCAGCGGCCGGCCCTGCGCGTTGATCCAGCCGCGTTCCCAGGCGGCCTCGGCCGTGAGCTCGCTGCGCTCGGTGTCGAGGCGGGCGGCATCGAAGCGGGCACCCATGCCGGCGCGGACGGTGCCGCGGGCGCCGCCCACGGTCTCGATATCGACTTCGTTTTCGTGGACCACCACCAGCGTGCGGCGCGCCTGCTGGCGCACCATGTACTGCGTGCCGGGCGAGCGCACCACGCCTTCGGCGGTCTGGACCAGGAAGGGGCGGGCGGGATCGTGCGGCGCGGTGACCGACACGGCGCCTTCGAGCAATTGCAGGCGGCGGTAGCTGGAGGTGTATTCGAGGTTGATGCGGCTGCGGGCGTCGAGCAGGAGCTGCGTGCCGTCGGCCAATTGGTAGCGGCGGCGCTCGCCCGTGGCCGTGGCGGCGTCGGCCGCCACGCTGGCCAGGGGATAGAAATCGCGCACGGCGAGGACGCCGCCCGCGACGGCGGCGCCGCCCAGCAGGGCGGCCAGACCCAGGAAGCTGCGGCGGGCGGGTTGCTCCGGCGCTTCGGGTTGGGCGGCGATCTCGATCTCGATCGAGGGCGTGCGTGCCGGTGCGGTGGCGTATCCCGACGGATAGGCGTCACCGAGCCGCCCGGTGGTCGGGCCACCAAGCGCGTGTGTCAGTTGTTGCCAGGCGCTCTCGTGCATCGGGCTGGCATCGCGCCACGCCATGAAATTGGCGTAGTCGTGGCGCGTTGCTCGGCCCGAGCGCAGCAGCAGCAACCAGTTGATGACCTGGTCGGAGAGCGGCGG
This sequence comes from Bordetella genomosp. 5, assembly GCF_002261475.1. Lineage (GTDB taxonomy): Bacteria > Pseudomonadota > Gammaproteobacteria > Burkholderiales > Burkholderiaceae_B > Bordetella. Next base: position 241,324 of record NZ_NEVN01000008.1, on the reverse strand, counting down.
CATTTCGGTGGATATCACTTCTTTTTCCACGCTGGACCCTGTTGGGTCAAAGATTGCAGTCGGTAAATAATAGTCTTTTTTACGAAAAATTACCCTAGCGTAGCAGGGTGTGACGCCAAAACAAATGAAAAGATCCTGGCGCGTGCCAGGAAGTTCCCAGGTTTTTCTCGAAAAATTCCCTGATGTATCAAGGGAAAGGCGCAAAACCGCGCGTAGCGGTCAGTCTGCATTCTGAATATTGCAGTTGGTGTAACGTGTGCGCGAATGTTGCGGAATATTCCCGCAATGTCCCCGTTTTGTCCAGTCTGGCGAGCCGAAGGCCCGCCAGTCGCCCTGTCGCCAGGGGCTCAGGCCGGAGGAGGCGCGGTGCTCGTGGGGCGGCGGGTGAAGTCGCGAGGACGCGCGCCGAGCAGGAAAAGCACGCCGAAATAGGCGATGCCGCTGGCGGCCAGGACGCCGGCCAGCCAGCCGGCGCGCAGCAGGGGATAGCTCTGCAGCGCGATCCAGTCGAGGTTCTGGTCGGCCCACCAGAGCACCCCCGCCATGGCGGCGAGGGCGGGCAGGGTGCGCACCAGGAAGCGGCCCCAGCCCGGACCGGGCTGGTAGACGCCACGGCGGCGCAGGCCGGTGAGCAGGGCCAGCGCGTTGATGCAGGCGCCGAGCCCGATCGCCAGCGCCAGGCCGGCGTGCGCCAGCCACGGCACGAACACCGCGTTCATCACCTGGGTGAGGATCAGGATGACGATGGCGATCTTGACCGGCGTGCGGATGTCCTGCTTGGCATAGAAACCCGGCGCCAGGATCTTGACGGCCAGCAGCCCGATGAGGCCGACCGAATACGCGATCACGGCGAGGCGGGTCTGGCCCACGTCGGCGGCCGAGAAGGCGCCGTAGTGGAACAGGGTGGCGACCAGGCCGTCGGAGAGCAGGGCGAGGCCCAGCGCCGCCGGCAGACCCAGCAGCAGGGTCAGACGCAGGCCCCAGTCGAGCAGCGCGCTGTAGCCCGCCTGATCGGCCCGGGCGTGGGCAGCCGACAGGCTGGGCAGCAGCACGGTGCCGAGCGCGACGCCCAGCAGGGCGGTCGGAAACTCCATCAGACGGTCGGCGAACGACAGCCAGCTCACGCTGCCCGGCGTCAGCCAGGTGGCGATGTTGGTATTGATGAGCAGGGAGATCTGCGCCACCGAGACGCCCAGCGTGGCCGGCCCCATCTGGCGCAGGATGCGCTGTACCGTCGGGTCGGCCCAGGCCTGGCCGATACGCATGGAGAACCGGGGCGTGAGCCCCAGGCGTGCCAGGGCCACCCACTGCACGGCCAATTGCGCGACGCCGCCCGCCATCACGCCGAGCGCGAGCGCGTAGATCGGCACGTCCAAACGCGGCGCAAGCCAGACGCAGGCGACGATCATGGCGACGTTGAGCAGGACCGGCGTGAAGGCCGGCACGGCGAACCGGCGCCAGGTGTTGAGCACGCCGGATGCAAAGGCGATCAACGACATGCAGAGGATGTACGGGAACATCACCCGCGTCATCCACACCGCGGCGCCGAACTCGGTGTCCTGCCCGGAGCCGCGCAGCCCGCTGGCCATTGCGGTGACGATCCAGGGCGCGGCGACGATGCCCACCACGGTGACGAGCATGAGCGCGAGGGTCAGCAGCAGCGCGACGCGGTCGAGCAGGGTGCGCACCGTTTCTTCGTCATGCTGGTTGCGCGCCGCGCCGAGGATGGGCACGAAGGCCTGCGCGAAGGCGCCTTCGGCGAACAGGCGGCGCAGCAGATTGGGAATGCGGAATGCCACCCAGAAGGCATCGGTGAGCGGTCCGGCTCCGAAAGCGCGCGCGACCAGGATGTCGCGGGCGAGGCCCGTGATGCGCGAGAGGAGCGTGAAGCTGCTGACGGTAGCGGCCGAACGGAGCAAAGCCATGGGTGGAGAACGTGAAAATTCGGAAAAAGGCGTGGCGTTCTGGCAAGGCGGCAGGCCCCAGACCAAAAACGCCGGACAATCCGGCGCTTTTGATCGGGTAGGCCGTGCCAGCGTGCTTACTTCGGCGGCATGCGGATCGCGCCGTCGAGGCGGATCGTTTCACCGTTCAGCATGTCGTTGGTGATGATGCTCTGGACCAGCTTGGCATAGTCTTCCGGGCGGCCGAGGCGCGCGGGGAAGGGGATGCTCGCGGCCAGCGAATCCTGCACTTCCTGGGGCATGCCGAAGATCATGGGCGTACCGAAGATGCCCGGCGCGATCGTCATGCAGCGGATGCCGGTCTTGGCGAGGTCACGCGCGATCGGCAGGGTCATGCCGGCCACGCCCGCCTTCGAGGCGGCGTAGGCGGCCTGGCCGATCTGGCCGTCGAACGCGGCCACGGAGGCCGTGTTGATCATCACGCCGCGCTCGCCCGTGCTTTCGGGCTCGTTGGCGCTCATGGCCTCGGCGGCCAGGCGCATCATGTTGAAGCTGCCGATCAGGTTGATCGACACGACCTTCTGGAACAGGTCCAGCGGGTGCGCGCCGTTCTTGCCCACGATCTTGGCGGCCGGCGCGACGCCGGCGCAGTTGACCAGACCGAACAGCTTGCCCAGACCGAGGGCGGCCTGCACGGCGGCGCGGCCATCGGCTTCCTGGGTGACGTCGCAGTGCACGTAGACCTGGCCGAGCTCCTTGGCCAGCGCCTGGCCCGGTTCGTCCTGCACGTCCGCGATGACGACGCGGCCGCCATTGGCGACCAGCATGCGCGCGGTGCCCGCGCCCAGACCGGACGCGCCGCCGGTCACGATGAATACCTTGTTCGTGATTTCCATATCAGATGTTCTCAAACGCAGTGGAATTCATGGCGGCTCCGCCCGGGGGGAGCCGTGAGGGGCGGCGCGGCCCGCGCGCCGCCGGTCCGGTGAAGCGGCTCAGTCTTTCAGCGCCTCGAACACGCGGCCCTTGATCTCTTCGACGGCGCCCACGCCCGAAATCTTGCGGTACTTGGGGGCGGCGGCGGCGTCCTGCGTGGCCCAGCCGGCGTAGTAATCGACCAGCGGGCGCGTCTGCTTCTGGTAGACGGCGAGGCGATTGCGCACGGTGTCTTCGCGGTCGTCGTCACGCTGGACCAGGTCTTCGCCGGTCACGTCGTCTTTGCCTTCGACCTTGGGCGGATTGAAGCGCGTGTGGTAGCTGCGGCCGCTGGCCGGGTGCACGCGACGGCCGCTCATGCGCTCGATGATGTCTTCTTCGGGCACGGCGATTTCGACCACGTAGTCGAGCTTGACGTTGGCGTTCTTCAGCGCGTCGGCCTGCGGAATCGTGCGCGGGAAGCCGTCGAACAGATAGCCGTTGGCGCAGTCGGGCTGCTTCAGGCGATCCTGGACCAGACCGATGATGATCTCATCCGACACCAGACCGCCCGCGTCCATCACCTTCTTTGCTTCGAGGCCCAGCGGGGTGCCGGCCTTGACCGCGGCGCGCAACATGTCGCCGGTCGAGATCTGAGGGATCCCGTATTGTTGGGTGATGAAAGCGGCTTGGGTGCCTTTGCCGGCGCCGGGCGGTCCGAGCAGGATGAGACGCATGAGTGCTCCAGAAGAGGGATTGGTTTTTTATAGTCGGGGGCGATTATGCCGCAATGCAGCAGCGCGTGTTGGGCCGGACCATGAGACATAACCCTTATAACCGATTTGCGTACGCGGCCCGCACGCGTTCGAGATCCTCCGGCGTGTCCACGCCCGCCGCCGGCGCCGCGGGCGTGCGCAGCACCGCGATCGTGTAGCCATGCTCCATCGCGCGCAGTTGTTCGAGCGATTCGAAACGTTCGAGCTGACCCTGCGCGAGCGTGGGGTATTGCCGCAGGAAGGCCACCCGGTACGCATACATGCCGATGTGGTGCAGCGCCGGCAGGCCGGGCGCCATTACGCGCTCGCCGGTGGCCAGGGCATCACGGGCCCAGGGGATCGGTGCGCGCGAGAAATAGAGCGCGCGGTCGGCGGCCGTGCAGACCACCTTGACCACGTTCGGATTGAAGAGCGCCTGCGCGTCGGCCAGCGGGCAGGCGCAGGTCGCGATCGCGGCCTCGGGCGCGTCGACCAGACGCTGGGCGACGGCGTCGATGAGCGCGGGCTCGATCAGGGGCTCGTCGCCCTGCACGTTGACCACGATTTCATCGTCGGTGAGCTGCAGCTGAGCCACGGCCTCGGCGAGGCGGTCGGTGCCGGTCGGGTGGTCGGCGCGCGTGAGCAGGGCTTCGAAGCCGTGTGCGCGGGCCGCGGCCCGTACGCGTTCGTCGTCGGTGGCGATCGCCACTCGGCGCGCGCCCGACAGAACGGCGCGTTCGGCCACGCGCACGACCATCGGCTTGCCGGCGATATCGGCCAGCGGTTTATCGGGCAGGCGTGTCGACGCGGTGCGCGCCGGGATCAGGGCGACGAAGCTCAAGCAGAGGCTCCGGAAAGGATCAGGAAGAGCAGGGCGTGCGCCCGCAGGGATCAGGCTTCGGTGGCGGGGTCGAGCACGCGCGCGTCCTGCTCGAGCATGACGGGGATACCGTCGCGCACGGGGAACGCCAGTCGGTCGGCGTGGCAGACGAGCTCGGACGCTTGCCGCTGGAAGTCGAGGCGGCCCTTGCACAGCGGGCACACGAGGATGTCGAGGAGGCGGGATTCCATGGCGCGATTCTATCGGAGAAAAAAGGGCGCCTTGGGCGCCGGACAATGGGGCGATGGTACCACCGCCCGTGCGAGTCAGCGGGCCGTCGCGTCGCGCAGGCGGCGATCGACCCACGCCAGAAAACCCGGGTCGGAGAAGCGCGCGCCGACCTCCACCACCCATAGCCGCGGGTCGGTCAGGGCGGCGCACTTGATGGCGTCCTTGGCGGTGATCAGGATCGTGTCGGCCGACAGACCCGCGAACGGCGAGCTGGTGTAGGCGTAGTGGTCGGGCAGGCCGAGTGTGGTGGCGGGATGCACGCCTGCGGCCGCCAGCGTGGCGAAGAAGCGGGCCGGGTTGCCGATGCCCGCCACCGCGGCCAGGCGCGCGGCGGGCAGGGCCGCGAAGGCCGAGAGCGGCCGGGGGTCGCCCGTGGTCAGCTGCGTGACCCGCGTCGGCTCGAGGTGCATCGTCACGCGGCGCGGGGTCGCGGCCGTGGCGGGCGGGGCAGGCGTGGTGGCGTCGTTGGTGACGATGGCGTCGACCTCGTCCAGGCGCGACGGCGGCTCACGCAGCGGCCCGGCGGGCAGCATCAGGCCATTGCCGATGCCGCGCGCGTCCTGCACGACGATCTCCAGGTCGCGCGCGAGCGCCAGATGCTGCAGGCCGTCGTCGGACACGATCACATCGACCTCGGGGTGCGTCCGCAGCAGCGCGGCCGCTGCATCCGCACGGCGCGGATGCACCGAAATGGGCGCGCCCGTGCGGGCCGCGATGAGGGCGGGCTCGTCGCCGAAGCGGGCGGGATCCACCTCGCCCTGACCGACGCGAGGTTCGCCTTCGATCTTGACGCCGTAGCCGCGGCTCACCACGCCGGGGTGCCAGCCGAGTGCGCGCAGGCCCTCGGCAACGGCGATGACGACCGGGGTTTTGCCGGTGCCCCCGACGTAGATGTTGCCCACCACGACGACCGGCACCGGCGCGCGCCATGCCGTGCGGCGGCCGTCGCGATAGGCCGCGCGCTTGGCGGCGACCACGCGTTCCGCGATCGCGGCGAGGGGTTGCAGCAGCCGGGCGAGCCAGCCGCGCCGAGCCCAGTGCCGGGCCAGGAAAGAGCCCCGGGCGGCCATGTCAGCGCGGCGCCTGGGCGGCGAAATTCACGCGCCCGATGCCGGCCTGCCGCGCGGCCTCCATGACATTCACGACGGACTGATGCGAGGCCTGGGCATCGGCATTGATCACGACCACCGGCGTGGTCTGGCTGCCGGCGGCCAGGCGCAGCGCGTCGGCCATGCTGGCGGGATCGGCGCCGTCGAGCAGCACGCCGTTCAGGGCGTAGTGGCCGTCCTGGCTGATGGCGACTTCGAGGGGCGCGGTGGCCTGCTCGTTGGCCGTGGCCTCCGGCAACGTGACCTTGAGCTGGGTGTAGCGCGCGAACGTGGTGCTCGCGGCCAGGAAAATCAGCATCACGAGCAGGACGTCGATGAGCGGAATCAGGTTGATGTCCAGCTCGTCGCCGCCGCGATGGCCTCGGCTGCCCCGGAAATTCATGCGCGCTCCTGACCCGGCGCCACCTGCCGCGCCAGGCGGGCGGCCGCTTGTTCCATCGTGTTGAGGTAGCCGTCGATGCGGCTGCGCAGGTAGCGATGCACCATCATCGCGGGAATCGCGATCAGGATGCCGAAGCCGGTGTTGTACAGGGCCACCGAGATGCCGTGCGCGAGTTGCGCGGGGTCGCTCGAGCCCGGGCTGTACGCGCCGAAGATCTCGATCATGCCGACCACCGTGCCGAACAGGCCCATCAGCGGGGCCACCATGGCGACGGTGCCGATGGCGGGCACGTAGCGGTTCAGGTCATGCGCAACGGCACGCCCGGTGTCTTCGACCGCTTCGCGCAGCACGGCGCGGGGCTGGTGGCGGTGGCGCAGCACTTCGGCAAGCACCCGGCCCAGCGGCGAGTTGCGCTCCAGGCGCTGCAGCGCTTCGGGGGTGTCCTGGTGGCTGCGCAGCATGTCGGCGACCTGATCCGGCAGGCCGCGCGGCAATATCTGGCTGCGGCGCAGGGAGAGCAGCCGCTCGAGGATCAGGGCCAGGCCGAACACGGACAGGGCCAGCAGCGGCCAGATGGGCCAGCCGGCATCGCGGATCAGGGTCAACAAAAGGGAGCTCCAGGGCGGAAGACAGGCGTGGAGGCGCGCGTGGCACGCCAGCCTTGTCCAAGGCCGAACTGTAACGGGCGCCCAGCCCGCAGGCAAGTAGGGACGGATCAAAACTATCCACAGATTCTGTGGATAATTCTGTGTAAAACTTCCCGGAAACGCGCATCTACGCTGGTTCCGCGCTAGGGTGGGCACGAAACGTGCGCAAGCCTTTCTCTTTATTTCTCTATTAAATCAAGTGCTTGCACGGAAAACGCTGGCGTTCCGGGCAGCCACTGGCGCGTTTTCAAATTTGAGGTATCATGCGAGCCCGTCAAACCGGGCCTGTGGACATATATCCCCTTTGGAAGCCTCATGACAATTGGATTTGCTGTCACAGATGACGCATTTACGCGGGAAATCCTGTCGGTTGCCCAGTTGAACCAGGCCGTAGGCCAGCTGCTGGAGCGCAGCGTGCCTGCGCTGTGGGTTCGCGGCGAGGTCTCCAATTTCACGCAGGCGGCCTCCGGCCACTGGTATTTCACCCTCAAGGACAGCCGCGCCGCCGTGCGCACGGTGATGTTCCGCGGGCGGGCGCAGTCAGTCGGCTTCGTGCCGCGGCCGGGTGATCAGGTCGAGGTGCGTGCCCGGGTGTCGCTCTACGAGCCGCGCGGGGATTATCAGCTTCAGGCCGATGCGATGCGTCGCGCCGGCGTCGGCAACCTCTACGAAACCTTCCTGCGCCTGAAAGAAAAGCTGGCGGGGGAAGGGCTGTTCGACGCCGAGGTCAAGCGCACGCCGCTGCGTCTGCCGCGGGCCATCGGCGTGATCACATCGCTTCACGCCGCCGCGCTGCGCGACGTGCTGTCTGCCCTGGCGCGCCGTGCGCCGCAGGTTCCCGTGGTCATCTATCCGGCGCCCGTGCAGGGCGCAGATTCCGCGCCCCGCCTGACGGCTCAGCTGCAGCGCGCCAATGCGCGCGCCGAGGTCGACACGCTGCTGCTGGTGCGGGGCGGCGGCAGCATCGAAGACCTCTGGAGCTTCAACGACGAAGACCTCGCGCGGGCGATCGCCTCCAGCGCGATTCCCGTCATTTGCGGTGTGGGCCACGAGACGGATTTCACGATTGCCGACTTCGTGGCGGACCTGCGCGCGCCCACGCCCACGGCCGCGGCCGAACTGGCCTGCGTGCCGCGCGAAGACCTGCTCGGCGCGACCCGCCACGCGGCGCAGCGGCTGATGCGTGCGCAGGAGCGCCGTCTCGACCAGGCCGCGCAGCGGCTGGACCGGGCCGCGGCCCAACTGATTTCACCCGCCCAGCGCCTGGCGCACCAGCGCGAGCGGCTCAATACGCTGCGGCACCGCCTGGCGGCGGCCGGGCAGCGGCCGGCGCAGCAGCGCCAGAGTCGTCTGCAGGTGCTGATGCAGCGCCTGGCGCGCCGCGTGCCCGACACCGCGCGCGCTGGCGAGCGGCTCGAGCGCGTGGTGGCGCGCCTGGCCCGCACGCAGCGTCAGGGCATCGACGGCGCCGAGCGTCGTCTGGCGGCGGTGGCCGCGCATCTGCGCGCGCTCGACCCCGACAACACGCTGCAACGCGGCTATGCCATCGTGCGCGATGCGCAGGGCGCCATCCTGACCGACGCTGCCGCGATGCATGCCGGCGACCGTGTGCGCATCGATCTGGCCCGCGGCCGCGCCGAGGCCGACGTGGTGTCCGCCGAGCCCGACCGCCCCGTCCCTTAACCCACGCCAACGCGGGGTTAAGCGTGGTGGTGGCATGAACTGCCGATACAATGTCCCGGCTTGATCGTGCACCCACAACAGAAGGAATCGACGATGGCACATACTCTTCCCCCTCTGCCGTACGCGCTCGACGCGCTGGCTCCGCACATCTCCCAAGAGACGCTGGAATTCCACTACGGCAAGCATCACCAGACCTACGTCACGAACCTGAACAACCTGATTCCGGGCACCGAATTCGAAAACGCCTCGCTCGAAGACATCGTCAAGAAGTCCTCCGGCGGCGTGTTCAACAACGCGGCCCAGATCTGGAACCACACGTTCTACTGGCACAGCCTCTCGCCCAACGGCGGCGGCGAGCCCACCGGCGCCCTGGCCGATGCCATCAAGGCCAAGTTCGGCAGCTTCGACGCTTTCAAGGAAGCCTTCAACAAGTCGGCCGCCGGCAACTTCGGTTCGGGCTGGACCTGGCTGGTCAAGAAGGCCGACGGCTCCGTCGACATCGTGAACACCAGCAACGCCGCCACGCCGCTCACCACGGCCGACAAGCCGCTGCTGACCTGTGATGTCTGGGAACACGCCTACTACATCGACTACCGCAATGCCCGTCCCAAGTACCTGGAAAACTTCTGGGCACTGGTGAACTGGGAATTCGCCGCGAAGAACTTCGCCTGATCGATGCGTGTTCCCGTGTGTCCGGCCTGGCCGGACACCGCGACGGCCCGGCCCTGCGCCGGGCCGTTTGTCATGGTGCCGGCGCCGGGCGGCGCATGGGCCGGCACGGTGCAGGGCCGCACCGAGTCGGGGCCGGATGTCCAGTGGCTAGACAGCGTCCGCTGAACGGACATCCCGCGTTTGCACCAAGGTGGCGCCTGAAACCCTGCGGTAACATGCCCCGCATTGTCCGACTTCCCTCACATCGAGCTCGCCATGACTGTGCATGCCTTTATCTGTGACGCGATCCGTACTCCCTTTGGCCGCTACGGCGGTGCGCTCTCTTCGGTGCGCGCCGACGATCTGGCCGCGATTCCCATCAAGGCCCTGATGGCCCGCAATCCCAACGTGCGTTGGGAAGAGCTGGACGACACGATTTTCGGCTGCGCCAACCAGGCCGGTGAAGACAACCGCAACGTCGCGCACATGGCCACGCTGCTGGCCGGTCTGCCGGTCGACGTGCCGGGCTCCACCGTCAACCGCCTCTGCGGTTCGGGTCTGGACGCCATCGGCACCGCCGCTCGTGCGATTCGTGCGGGCGAAGCGGCGCTGATGCTGGCCGGTGGCGTCGAGAGCATGAGCCGCGCTCCGTTCGTCATGGGCAAGGCCGACTCGGCCTTCTCGCGCAACGCGGCCATCTACGACACGACCATCGGCTGGCGCTTCGTCAACAAGCTGATGAAGGCGCAGTACGGCGTGGACTCCATGCCGGAGACCGCCGAAAACGTCGCCGACGACTACAAGATCAGCCGCGAAGACCAAGACAAATTTGCGCTGGCCAGCCAGCAAAAGACCGCCCGTGCCCAGAAAGAAGGCGTGTTCGACGCCGAGATCGTGCCGGTGTCGATCGCCCAGCGCAAGGGCGATCCGGTCATCGTGGGCGTCGATGAACACCCGCGCGAAACCAGCCTCGAAGCGCTGGCCAAGCTCAAGGGCGTGGTGCGCGAAGGCGGTTCGGTCACGGCCGGCAATGCGTCTGGCGTGAACGACGGCGCCGTGGCCCTGCTGCTGGCGGACGAAAAATCGGCGGCCCGTCACGGCCTCACCCCGCGCGCTCGCGTGATCGGCATGGCCACCGCCGGCGTCGCGCCGCGCATCATGGGCATGGGTCCCGCTCCGGCCACCCGCAAGGTGCTGGCGCAGACGGGCCTCACGCTGGCTCAGATGGACGTGATCGAACTGAACGAAGCCTTTGCCGCGCAGGGCCTGGCCGTGATGCGTGACCTCGGTCTGGACGACAACGACCCGCGCGTGAACCCCAACGGCGGTGCGATCGCACTGGGCCATCCGCTGGGCGCCAGCGGCGCGCGTCTGGCCACCACGGCCATCAACCAGCTGCACCGCACCGGCGGCCGCTACGCGCTGTGCACCATGTGCATCGGCGTGGGCCAGGGTATTGCCCTCATCGTCGAGCGCGTCTGATCCGATTCGGATCGCCGTTCAGGGGTGGCTCGCGCCACCTCAAAAAACAGAGGCCCGGGACATCCCGGGCCTTTGTTCGTGAAGAGCGATGGGCCGACGCGCGCGCTCAGGGCAGGCCGTCGATCTTCGAGCCCGCCTTCAGGCCATGGCGTGCGAACCAGCCCTGGGCCATCTCCAGCGCATAACGCACCGGCTTGCGCGAGCAGTGCGAGTTTTCGGTTCGCGGCGCCATATCTTCGATATTGGTCACGGTGCCGTCATCGGCGATGAACGCGATCGACAGCGGAATCAGCGTATTGCGCATCCAGAAGCACTGCATGTCCGGGGCTTCGAAAACGAACAGCATGCCTTCGTTGCCGGGCAACTCGGTGCGGCCCATCAGGCCGATCTGACGCTTCTGGTCCGTATTCGCGAGCTCGGCCTGGATCACGTGGATGCCCGCCGAGAGCTGGGTCACGGGCAGGCGCGGTTGCGCGGACTGGGCCGAGGCGGCCAGCGGCAGCAGCGCGCTGGCGGCGAGAACGAGCGAACGCAGAAGAGAGCGGGCGGACGAGACGAAGGGCAGGGGCATGGTGCGGCGTAGGTGCGGGTTCGTGCGCGAGCGCGCGGGCGGCCTCATTGAACCACAAGCCCGCCTCGGATCGGTGGATTCGGGCCGGATCGAAGCGGGCCGGGGGATGCGAGGTGATCTTGCCAAGGCTGGCGAGGTGCGGCCGGCGAGGTGCGGCCGGCGGTACGATTTGCGGTTCGCGTGGCGGGAACCGCCGCTGCCCCCTAGAATAGAGGCTGGCGCGAGCATGTGACGCCGGTGCGGTAGGGGCGCGATTTGCGGGCGCAGCGATGGCCGGGTGGGTTTATAACCGCCGGCGTGCGTCGTGCAAATGAGAAAGGCGGGGCTCGCGCCCCGCCTCAGAGTCAATACCGGTGACGACCAGCGTGCGTATCACGCACTGCCCGGAATCAAGCCGACGTAATATTCAAAGCCTGTTTGCCCTTGGGACCTTGAATAATCTCGAAAGAGACTTTCTGGCCTTCTTTTAGGGTTTTGAACCCGTTCATCTGGATTGACGAAAAATGTGCGAAGAGATCTTCACCTCCGTCATCCGGAGTAATGAAGCCAAAACCCTTTGCATCGTTAAACCATTTGACGGTGCCCGTCGATTTAGGATTGTCCCCTTGGACAGTGGGTGCGGTCGTATCAGACATGCGGACTGCCTCATTGAATCGTATGTGGACGAAAGGGCTGTCGCCCAGCGTGCCGCCCTTCCGGGTTACGGTTGCGCTTTCAACGAGTTGAAAGGCCGCCGAATGCGTGGATAATGCGCTCCTTTTCTTTCCGTCGTCAAGTATGGAAACTACGCATTTCTGCGTGTAAGTTTGCGTAAGTATCGCGATTGAATTTGGCCGATTAAATAGAATAGCCGCCCTATGAGTTCTACCTTGGATTCCCAGAATGATGTGGTCGTGGAAAAGCAGCCGGCAAAGACCGCGCCGCCGCCCATGTACCAGGTCGTGTTGTTGAACGACGATTACACCCCCATGGAATTCGTGGTGAAGGTCCTGCAGAAATTCTTCGGCAAGAATCAAGAAGAGGCGACCCGCATCATGTTGCAGGTCCACCATGAAGGACGCGGGATCTGTGGGGTTTATCCGCGAGATCTGGCGGCCACGCGTATTGCGCAGGTCGCTCAGTACGCGCGGGCTCGGCAACATCCGTTGCAGTGTGTGATGGAACCCGTCTGAGGCCTTGTAGTTCGTGCGGCGATCGCACGTGGCAATCTGACATGCTCTACATCGGCCGCACGTTCGTGCGGCCGTTGGGCTCGTGCCTTCGGTGCGGGCCACCGGCTCTATAGCAAGACGGACGTGGCGCGAGGGGCGCGACGTCGGCGGTATCTCGTCACCATAGAGGTGTGCCTTGAGTGCAAAGAACAACAAGACCGCGATTGCGGTCGGCGCCGTAGCGATCGTTGCGGCCGCCCTTGGGTTGGGATGGTGGTTTGGACAGCAGAAGTCCGAGCCCGCGCCGGGAAGCAATCCCCCGGCGGTAACTGCTCCCGCGGCCAAGCCGCCGGGCGAGGGTGCGAGCCCCCCGGCCGCAAGCCCGGGCGCGACGCCGCCCGCGCAGGCCAATATCGGCAAACCCGACCCGTTCGCAGTGCTCTCGTGCCAGGCGCGCCAGTACAACGACTCGCTCGCGCTGGCGGTGACCTTCACCCAGCCGCTCGATCGCAAGACGACGCTGAACAAACACATCCAGGTCGTCGATAGCGGCGCCGCCAAGAAGGAAGGCGGTCCTCAGCCGGCCAGCGACTCGACCCAACCCGGCAACGTACGCGCCGCCGACACCCTGCCCAAGGGCAAGGCCGTCGAAGGCAGCTGGGTCATTGGCGACAATCCCCGCGTGGCGTACTTTCCCTATGTACAGCCGCTGCGCAACTACGCCGTCAAGGTCGCGGGCGATCTGAGCACGGGTTCGTCCAAACTGGGCGAGGCCATCCGCTGCGACGTGCCGACCGAAGCCATGCCGCCCTCGTTCTATTTCGCGAGCCGCGGCGTCGTGCTGCCGGCGGGCCAGAATGGCGGGTTGCCCGTCACGACCGTGAACATGCCGGAAGTGGACGTGCAGTTTCTGCGCGTGAATCCGCAGCGCGTGCCCGAGTTCTTCGACACGGTGCTGGGCGTCGGCCGTTCGACCGTGCGCGATAGCGACGACGAAAGCGAAGGCGCCGGCGAGGGCGAGGGCGACGAAGAGGATAGCTGGCGCTATTCCGACAACCGCAGCCTCAAGGGCCTGGTGAGCAACTGGGATCTGGACCGGCTGCACAGCCTGACCGAAAGCGCGTATCAGGGCCGATTCGTCACCGACGACAAGCCGAATCGCCGCCATGTCACGTTCCTGCCGGTCGAGGGCATCAAAGAGCTCCAGGAGCCGGGCATTTACGTGGCCGTCATGAGCCAGCCCGGCCGCTTCCGCTACGAGTATCAGGTCACGTACTTCTATGTGAGCGATATCGGTCTGCACACCCGTCGGTACCCGGACCGCACCGAGGCCTACACGGTGTCGCTCAAGTCGGGCGAGCCCGTGAGCGGCGTGCAGGTCGAGCTGGTCGACGGCGCGGGCAAGTCCCTCGCCAAGGCCGCGTCCGACGCGACCGGTCATGTCCGGTTCGACGGCAGCCACGCCAACGCGCGCGTGCTGCGCGCCTCGCGCGGCAAGGAGATGACGGTGCTGGCGCTGGGCGAACCCGCGCTCGACCTGTCGGAGTTCGACATCGGCGGGCATCCGTCGCGCAACAACAATCTGTTCGTCTACTCCGGGCGCAACCTCTATCGCCCTGGCGAAACCTTCCATGTGTCGGTGTTGCCGCGCGATCCCGACGGCCGCCCGATCAAGACGGCGCCGCTGACCGCGACGCTCAAGCGTCCCGATGGCCGCACCGTCCGCACGTCGCTGTGGCAACCGCAGAAAGACACGCCCAATTATCTCGAGCAATCGATCGAGCTCCCGGCCGACGCCCAGACGGGCAGCTGGTCGCTGGAGCTGCGCGTCGATCCGGCCTCGCGCGTGCCCGACGCCGCCTGGAAATTCCAGGTCGAGGAGTTCCTGCCCGAACGCATGAAGCTCACGCTCACGTCCGAGCAGCCCGTGCTGACGTCCGACGAGCAGTGGCAGATCGACGTGCAGGGCGATTACCTCTATGGCGCGCCCGCCGCCGGCAACCGCCTGCTGTCCAGCCTGCAGATGCGTCGCGACCGTCAGGCGCTGCCCAAGCAGTGGCCGGGCTTTGTCTTCGGCGACGTGGCCGACGACAGCCGTCGCGCGTTCCAGGAGCTGCCCGAAACGGAACTCGACGCGCAGGGTCGTGCCACGCTCGACGTGGATCCCCTGACCGCCGGCACGCGTTCGCCCATGAAGGTGCGCGTGTCCGCGAGCCTGCTGGAATCGGGCGGCCGCCCGGTGGTGCGCTCGATCGAGCGCAACGTCTGGCCGGCCGAGACGCTGATCGGCGTGCGCCCGCTGTTCGATAACGACGTCGCACGCGAAGGCGCGCCCGCCGGCTTCGAACTCACCCGCGTGAATACGCAGGGCGTGTCGCAGCCGGTGCAGGGGGCGCAGATGCGCCTGTACCGCGAATATCGCCAGTACTACTGGCGCTTCGACGACCAGCGCGGCTGGAACAGCGGTTACACCGAAAACGAGGACCTGGAAGATTCGCGCGTCATCGATATCGGCGAGCGCACGCCGCTGACGCTGCCGGTGCGCTATGGCCGCTATCGTCTGGAAGTGGCCGATCCCGACACCGGCGAAGTGCTGCGCTATCGCTTCTACGCCGGCTGGGGCGCCCAGGACGCCGACGCGATGGGCAATCGCCCCGACCGCGTCCAGATGAAGCTCTCGGACGTGCCGGCCAAGCCGGGCAGCACGGTCAAGCTCACGCTGACCCCGCCGCACGACGGCCAGGCGCTGATCACGGTGGAAGGCGACCGCATGCTCTGGTCGAAGTGGATCGCGGTCAAGACCGCGGGCACCGAGGTCGAGATTCCCGTGGACGCGAGCTGGAAGCGTCATGATCTGTACGTGGCGGCCACGGTGTTCCGCCCGGGCAGCCAGGGCGACCGCGTCACGCCGGCGCGCGCGCTGGGCCTGGCGTTCCTGCCGATCGACAGTGGTGACCGCAAGCTCAAGGTTGCGATTACCGCGCCGCAAAAGACCGAGCCCGAACAGAAGGTGCCGGTCAAGGTGAAGGTCGAAGGCGCCCAGAACAAGGTCGCGCACGTCACGTTGTCGGCCGTGGATGTGGGGATTCTCAACATCAACCAGTACCCGACGCCCGATCCGCTGGACTTCTTCTTCGGCAAGCATCGCTACGCGCCCGAGCTGCTCGATATGTACGGCAAGCTCATCGAGAAGATGGACGGCACGCAGGGCAAGCTGAAGTGGGGCGGCGACGCCGCCATGCGTGGCGACAGCCGCAGCCTGCCCAAGAAGGTCAAGCTGGTCGATCTGTTCTCGGGCGTCGTGCGCCTGAACGATCAGGGCGAGGCGGAGATCCCGCTGGATCTGCCCGATTTTAACGGCACGCTGCGTCTGATGGCCGTGGCCTTCACCGACGAGCAGTACGGCAGCGCCGATACCGAAATGGTCGTCGCGGCTCCCATCGTGGCCGAGCTGAATACCCCGCGCTTCATTACGCCGGGCGATCAGGCCGCCGTGGCGCTCGACCTCACCAACCTGAGCGGCGCGCCGCAGAAAATCACGGTGCGCCTGCAGGCCCTCGACCCGCTGGCGATCGCCGACAGCACGCGCACCGTCACGCTCAAGGACAAGCAACGCACCACGCTGCGCTTCGTCGCCACGACCACCGGCTCGTACGGCCTCGGCCTGATGCGTCTGACCGTGGACGGCGAGGGCGGTGCCAAGCCTGTGCACATCGTGCGCGAGTCGGTGCTGCAGGTGCAGCCGGCCTATGCCGCCGAACGCCGCGTGCGCCGCGTGCGCCTGAACCCGGGCGAGACGTGGAACGCGCCGTCTGACTGGACGGGCAGCTATTTCGCGGACTCGGTCACGATGTCCATGACGCTGTCCAATCGTCCGCCGATCAACGTGAATCGCATGATCGAAGGCCTGCTCACGTATCCGTATGGGTGCACCGAGCAGACCATCAGCGGCGCGATGCCGTGGATCGTGGTCGACGACGCCACCGCCAAGCGCTTCGGCATCAAGGCGCATCCGCAGGCCGAACGGCAGAAGCGCATCGACGGCGCGCTGGCGCGCCTGTCCGGCATGCGCAACGCCGCCGGCGCGTATTCGCTGTGGGGCAACGCCTCGTCGCGCGATACCTGGCTGACCGCCTATGCGCTCGCCTTCATGCAGGACGCGCGCGACGCCGGCTTCTCCGTGCCCGACAGCTCGCTCGAGCGCCCGCGCACGTGGCTGCTCGAGCAGCTGCAGCAGACCTCGCGCAACTTCGGCACCTGGTCGGCCAATCTGCGTACGGCCGTCGAAACCGGCCGCTACGACAACGTCAATACCGAGGTGCTGCGCGAGGATCATCGCCGCTTCGCCGGCCTGGCCGCGGCCGCGCTGGTGCTGGCGCGCGACGGTAAGGCGCCGCTGTCCACGGTGCGCCAGCTGTACGACGGCTACCAGGACCGCGTGCGTTCGCCGCTGCCGCTCGTGCAACTGGCCGTGGCGTTCAAGCTGATGGGCGACGAAGGCCGCATGAAGGCCGCGCTGGCCGAGGCCATGAAGCGCCCGTATGGCTTCGCCCGCCGCAACGCCTCCTACGACGATTGGCTCGGCGACTACGGCACGGCCGTGCGTGACTACGCCTTGTCGTACGCGCTGATCAATCAGTACGGGTTGACCGGTCAGGATCCGTCGCCGTTGCTCGATCAGCTCAACGGCCGCCTCGGCAGCCGCAGCTATCTGTCGACGCAGGAGCAGTATGCGCTGCTGGTCGCGGCCAAGGCCGCGGGCGGTGACCGCAACACGCCGTGGGAAGCCATGCTGCAAACGGGCGCCAGCGGTTCGCGCAACCTGACCGGCAACAGCGACCTGACCGTTCCGGTCAGCCGCGACGAAGCCGGCCTCATGCAACTGCGCAACAACGGTAGCCAGGCGCTCTTCGTCGAGTTCGACGTACAAGGCACGCCGCTCACGGCGCCCGCGCCGCGCAACGACACCATCCGGCTCAAGCGGGGCTGGTATTACCCCGACGGCCGTCCGTGGGATGGTGGCATGCTGCAGACCGGCGACATGCTGGTGGTGTGGATTCAGGCCGAAGCCAATCAGTACATCCCGGATGCGCTGATCGTGGATCGGGTGCCCGCCGGCATCGAGGTCGAAAACCTCAATCTGTCGCAGAGCCCCGATATGCGTGAATGGCAGATCGGCAAGGTGCGGGTGGCCGACGCCATGGCGAGCCCGAACCTGAAGCACCGCGAGTTCCGCGATGATCGCTATGTGGCGGCGGCGTCGCTCGGTCGTGGCCGGGTCGACATCTTCTACATGGCGCGCGTAGTGACGCCGGGTCGGTACAGCGTGCCGTCCACGGTGGCTGAGGATATGTATCGGCCCGAGATTCGTGGGGTGGGTGAGCAATGGGCCACGGTCGAGATCCGGGACCGGGCCGCGAAGCGTCCGTAACCCCGTCCGCGACACCCGCGCGGCCCCGGCGGCTCCGCCGTCTCGGCCGCGCGGTGCTGGTGCTGTGCGGCCTGGCGTTCGCCGCGCTGTGGCTGGCCGACACGCTCGACCCGCTGCCGCCGATCGGCGAGGGCGGGGCGCGCGTGGTCGTGGCCGCGGATGGCACGCCGCTGCGCAACTACCCCAGCCGCGACGGCATCTGGCGCTATCCGGTCACGCCCGACAAGGTGTCGCCGCGCTACCTCGAAACCCTGCTGACCTACGAGGATCGCTGGTTCTACTGGCATCCCGGCGTCAACCCGGCGGCGATGGCGCGCGCCGGCTGGCAATGGATGGCCCACGGACGCATCGTGTCGGGCGGCTCCACGCTGACGATGCAGGTCGCCCGCATGCTCGATCCCGAGCTGGCCGGCCAGCCTTCGCGCAATCTGTCGGCCAAGTGGCGCCAGGTGTGGCGCGCCGTCCAGCTCGAGATGCACTACAGCAAAGACGAGATCCTGTCGCTGTACCTGAGTCACGCGCCCATGGGCGGCATCGTCGAGGGCGTGGAAATGGGATCGCGCCTCTGGCTCGGCAAACCGGCCAGCGACCTGAGCGATGCCGAGGCCGCGCTGCTGACGGCCCTGCCGCAGGCGCCGTCCCGATTGCGGCCGGACCGCCACCCGGAGCTGGCGCTGGTCGCGCGCGACAAGGTGCTGGCGCGCATGGCCGAGCGCGGCGTCTGGAGCGAGGCGCGGGTGGCCGACGCCCGCATCGAAAACGTGGTCGCGCCGCCGCTGCGGGCACGCTGGCTGGCGCCGCTGGCCGCGCAGCGCCTGCTGGCCCAGGCGCCCCGTCGCGGCCGCGACGTGGTGGCGTCCACGCTGGATGCCGACCTGCAGGCCACGGTCGAGCGCATGCTCGAAGACCGGGTCGACGCCTTGCCGCCCAAGGTGTCGATGGCGGTGCTCGTGATGGACAACGACACGCTCGAAATCAAGGCCTATGCCGGATCCGCCGATTTCGGCGATGCGAGCCGCTATGCGCACGTCGACATGGTGCGGGCGGTGCGGTCGCCCGGCTCGACCCTCAAGCCCTTCCTGTATGCCCTGGCCCTCGACGACGGCCTGGTGCATTCGGAGAGTTTGTTGCTGGACACGCCGATGTCATTCGGCGGCTACGCGCCGGGCAATTTCCAGGCGGCGTTCTCGGGCCCGGTGAGCGTGGCCCAGGCCCTGCAGCGCTCGCTGAACGTACCCGCGGTGGACCTCCTGGATCGCATCGGACCGGTGCGATTTGCATCGGTTATGCTGGGGGCCGGCGTGCGGCTGCGGCTGCCCGCCGGCGCCTCGCCCAATCTGAGCTTGATTTTGGGCGGGGGTGGCACCACATTGGAAGAGTTGGTCGGCGCCTACCGTGCGCTGGCACGCGACGGTCTGGCCGGCGTGCCCCGGTTGTCGCCGGCCTCGCCCCGCATCGAAACCCGCGCCATGAGCGCGGGTGCCGCCTGGATCGTTCGCGATATCCTGGAGGCGGGCGGGCACCCCGACCGGCCGCTGCACCAGACCGGTACACCGGGCCGGCAGCTCGCCTGGAAAACCGGCACCAGCTTTGGTTTCCGGGATGCCTGGGCGGTGGGGGTGACGGATCAATGGACGCTCGGCGTCTGGGTGGGCCGTCCCGACGGCACGCCCAACCCCGGGTTTTTCGGCGCCAACATCGCGGCGCCGCTGTTACAGGACATCGTGGCCGCGTTGCCGGCCGGTGCGCCGCGGCAGCGTTTGCGGCCGGCCACCGTGCACGCCGTGACCACCTGCTGGCCGCTGGGCTGGCGGCTCGGCAGTTCGCCCGACGGTGCGTGCCCGCAACAGCGCGCGGCGTGGGCGCTCAACGACACGGTGCCGCCCACGTTCGCGGGCTACGCCGATACGTCGACCGGTCCGCTGCGCATCGAAGGCGTGGCGCAGGGCTCCATCCTGCGGCCGGTGCCGGGCGCGCGGGAAGTGGGCGTCGACGTGGGGGTGAGCGGTGCGAGCGGACAGGTATGGTGGTTGCTAGATGGTAGGTTATATGGGCAGGCGGAGGCCGATGTAAGACAGACCCTCGCCTTGACCCGCAACGGTCGGCATGCGCTGACCGTCATGGATGCGCAGGGCCGTTATGCCGGGCTTGAATTTGAAATCGCTGGCGTTACGCCCTGATCGGCATAGAATATGAATCGTGTACCAGACCGCTTCGGTGCGTTACGGAGGAAGCGTGATTTCCCAAGAGCTTGAAGTCAGCCTGCATATGGCATTTGTCGAGGCGCGCTCGGCCCGGCATGAATTCATTACCGTCGAGCATTTGCTGCTGTCGTTGCTTGACAACGCCTCGGCTGTCGAAGTGCTGCGCGCTTGCGCCGCCAATCTGGATGACTTGCGCCGTAACCTGCGTCAGTTCGTGACCGAAAATACCCCGGTCATCCCCAGTGGCGCCGAAGTGGATACGCAGCCTACGCTCGGTTTCCAGCGCGTGATTCAGCGCGCGATCATGCATGTATCGGCAGGCGGCACGGGCAAGAAGCCCGTTACCGGTGCCAATGTCCTGGTCGCCATCTTCGGCGAAAAAGACTCCCACGCCGTGTACTACCTGCAACAGCAGGGCGTCACGCGCCTGGACGTGGTCAATTTCCTGTCCCATGGCATTACCAAGCAGCCGCAGGAGGAGTCCTCCGCCGTGCAGCAAGAGAAGCAAGCCAGCAGCGAAGAGCAGGGCGAGTCGCGCCAGTCGCCGCTCGATCAGTACGCCACCGACCTCAACGCCGCCGCGCTGGCGGGCCGCATCGATCCGCTGATCGGTCGCGAGCACGAGGTCGAGCGTGTGATCCAGGTGCTGTGCCGCCGCCGCAAAAACAACCCGCTGCTCGTCGGCGAAGCCGGCGTGGGCAAGACCGCCATCGCCGAAGGCCTCGCCTGGCGCATCACGCGCGGCGAAGTCCCCGAGATTCTGCAGGCCGCCCAGGTCTACGCGCTCGATATGGGCGCGTTGCTGGCCGGCACCAAGTACCGCGGCGACTTCGAACAGCGCCTGAAGGGCGTGCTCAAGCAGATCCGCGGCAACCCCGACGCGATCCTGTTCATCGACGAGATCCACACGCTGATCGGGGCCGGCTCGGCCTCGGGCGGCACGCTCGACGCGTCCAACCTGCTGAAGCCGGCCCTGTCCTCGGGCCAGCTCAAGTGTATCGGCGCGACCACCTACACCGAATATCGCGGCGTGTTCGAAAAAGACCACGCCTTGAGCCGCCGGTTCCAGAAGATCGACGTGCCCGAGCCGTCGGTCGAGCAGACCGTGCAGATCCTGCGTGGCCTCAAGAGCCGCTTCGAAGAACACCATAACGTGCGCTATTCGGCCGCGGCGCTGTCCGCCGCCGCCGAGTTGTCCGCGCGCTATATCAATGATCGTCATCTGCCCGACAAGGCGATCGACGTGATCGACGAGGCCGGCGCGGCCCAGCGTCTGCTGCCGCGTTCGCGCCAGAAAAAGGTCATCGGCAAGGGCGAGATCGAACACATCGTGTCCAAGATCGCGCGCATCCCGCCGGCGTCCGTCTCCAACGACGACCGCAGCAAGCTGGCCACGCTCGACCGCGACCTCAAAACTGTCGTGTTCGGCCAGGACCAGGCCATCGAGGCGCTCGCCGCCTCGATCAAGATGGCCCGTTCCGGCCTGGGCAAGCCCGACAAGCCGATCGGCGCGTTCCTGTTCTCCGGCCCGACCGGGGTGGGCAAGACCGAGGTCGCGCGTCAGCTCGCCTTCACGCTCGGCGTGGAGCTGCTGCGCTTCGACATGTCCGAATACATGGAGCGCCATGCCGTCTCGCGCCTGATCGGCGCGCCGCCGGGATACGTGGGCTTCGATCAGGGCGGTCTGCTCACCGAGGCGATCACCAAGCAGCCGCACTGCGTGCTGCTGCTCGACGAAATCGAGAAGGCGCACCCGGATATCTTCAATATCCTGCTGCAGGTCATGGACCACGGCACGCTCACCGACAACAACGGCCGCAAGGCGGATTTCCGCAACGTCATCCTCATCATGACGACGAATGCGGGCGCCGAAACGCTGAATCGTCCGTCGATCGGGTTTGCCAACAGCCGCGCCACGGGCGACGAGATGGCCGAAATCCGGCGCATGTTCACGCCGGAATTCCGTAACCGCCTCGATTCGATCATTCCGTTCGCACCGCTGTCGCGCGACATCATCCTGCGCGTCGTCGACAAGTTCCTCATGCAGCTCGAAGATCAGCTGCACGAGCGCCGCGTCGAAGCCGTGTTCACCGAGAAACTGCGCGACTTCCTCGCCAAGAACGGGTTCGACCCGCTCATGGGCGCACGGCCGATGCAGCGTCTCATCCAGGACACGATCCGCCGCGCGCTGGCCGACGAGTTGCTGTTCGGCAAGCTGGCCGACGGTGGCAATGTCACGGTCGACCTCGACGACGAAGACAAGGTCGTGCTGAGTTTCGAGACGCCGGACAAGGCGGCGCCCAAGGCGTCCGACAAGCCGGAAGTCGAGTTGGTCGACTGAGTCCGGGCACCCCTTGAGCGACGACCGTCACTCGCTGCTCTCGTGCGAACACTGCGGCAACGTCTATCGTTGGCACGCATTGGCCCCGCGCGAGGCAGCGAGCTGTGCACGCTGCGAATCCACCCTGTGGCGCTACAGCGGGCTCACGCCCGCTAACTGGTTTGCGCTCGCGCTCGGCACGCTGATCATCTTTCTGGTCGCCAACATCTATCCGGTGGCCACCCTGACCGTGCAGGGCATGGTCAGCGACGCCACCTTCCTCGACGCAGTGGCCATCACCTGGCGCCAGGATCACTGGGCCGTGGCGATCATGACCGGCATCGTGGGATTCCTGATCCCCTTGCTGCAGATCGTGTTGCTGTTGTGGGTGCTGGGGCCGCTTGCGCGCGGGCGGCTGGCGCCGGGCTTTCGCACGGTGCTGCGTATGCTTGGCCTGGTGCGGCCCTGGAGTATGGTGCCGGTATTCCTGCTGGGCGTGGTCGTCTCCGTGGTCAAGCTGGCCGGCATGGCGTCGGTCGCGCCGGCCGTGGGTCTGCTGGGCTTCGGCTTTCTCACCATCCTGCTCACCATCATGAGCCGTCTCTCGCCGGCCGCCGTATGGCGCATGGCCGAGCTCGAGGGCGCGACCGAAGTCCATCTTCCCGACATGAGCGGCGCGACGGTGCTGGCCGGCTGTCATGTGTGCGGTCAGGTGCAGGCCCTGTCCAGCGCCGAAGACCCTGAAGCCACGCACCATTGCCGCCGCTGCGACGCCGTGCTGCACTATCGCAAGCCCGACCACCTGGCGCGCACCTGGGCGCTGCTGCTGGCCGCGGCGGTGTTCTACATTCCCGCCAATGTCCTGCCGGTGATGAACATCACCTCGTTGCTGGGCGACGGCGCGCATACCATCCTGGGCGGCGTCGTCGAGCTCTACGAGACCGGCTCATGGGACATCGCGTTGATCGTGTTCATCGCGAGCGTGGTGGTGCCGCTCACCAAGATCCTCTCGCTGGCGTTCCTGGCTTTCACCACCCAGAACGGCAGCGCCACCAATCTGCGCCAGCGTACCCGCCTGTATCAGCTGGTCGAGTTCATCGGGCAGTGGTCGATGCTCGACGTCTTCGTGGTGATCCTGCTTGCCGCGCTGGCGGATTTCCCGGGCCTGATGCAGATCAGCGCCGCGCCCGGTGCGGCGGCCTTCGGGCTCGTGGTGGTGCTCACGATGCTCGCCGCCATGAGTTTCGACATGCGCCGGGCATGGGACGTGCAGGAGCGGTCCGAATGGGCGCACGACCATCCGCACTTTCATGAGCAGGTCCAGGCGTCGCGGCCTGCCGAGCGTTCGCCGGCGTCGCCTACGGTCTGAACGCGGCGGGACGCCGCATCCGCGCCTTTAAGGCACAATGGCATTCAATGATGTAACTGGCACAATTGCCGGAGTTGCCCATGCCCCAGGCATGCGGCGTCGTACAAAGGAAACGTGACAATGGCCGAACAGACTCCTCCTGGTGGCACCCCGGTGCACAAGGTGTCCGTCTCGAAGAAAGAACGCTCGCGCATTTCCTGGATCTGGCTCGTTCCGTTGATCGCGGCGGTGGCCGGGCTGTCGCTCGTGGTTCGCACCTGGATGCAGAGCGGTCCGGAGATCACCATCCAGTTCGAGACCGCCGAAGGGCTCGAAGTCGGCAAGACGCAGCTGCGCTACAAAGACGTGACCATCGGGCAGGTCAAGGGCATCGGTTTCAACGAAGACCGCAGCAAGGTCGTCGTCGAGGCCGAGCTCACCCGCAACGTCTCCAATCTCGCGCGTGAAGGCACCAACTTCTGGGTGGTGCGTCCGCGCCTGGGCGTGAGCGGCGTGTCCGGCCTGGGTACCCTGGTGTCGGGCGCCTACATCGGCGTCGATGCCGCCGAAGACACCGGCGAGGCGCCCGCCAAGGCCAGCAAGTTCGATTTCGTGGGGCTCGAAACCCCGCCCGCCGTCACGCACGATCGCGAGGGCAAGCGCTTCATGCTCAAGGCGCGTGACCTGGGTTCGCTCGATATCGGCTCGCCCGTCTACTACCGCCGTATCAGCGTCGGGCGGGTGGTGGGCTACTCGCTCGACCAGGACGGCAAGGCCGTCAACGTCGAGATCTTCGTCGATGCGCCCAACGACAAGTTCGTGACCAGCGGCACGCGCTTCTGGAACGCCAGCGGCGTCGATTTTTCGGTGAACGCGGAAGGGCTGAAGGTGCGCACGCAGTCGCTGGTGTCGGTGGCCATCGGCGGCATTGCGTTCGAAGACGTTTCCCCGCGCAATACCGAGGTGGCCAAGGAGAACGACACGTTCGAGCTCTACACCGGCGAAGGCGTTGCCAAGGCCAACACCGATGGCGAGCCGTTCCCCGTGCGCATGCGCTTCGATCAGTCGGTGCGCGGCCTGTCGGTCGGCGCGCCGATCGACTTCCAGGGCATCACGCTCGGCGACGTCACCAAGATCACGATCGACTTCGACAGCAAGACCAAGCGCTTCTTCGCCTGGGTCGACGCCACGCTCTACCCCGAGCGTCTGGGCCGTCTGTACGAAGAGATCCGCGCCGAGGCCGAAAAGGTGGGCACGGGCCATCTGGCGCCGGGCCAGGTCATGACCGTGATGGTGAAGTACGGTCTGCGCGCGCAGATGCGGTCGGCCAACCTGCTGACGGGCCAGCTCTTCATCGTGCTCGACCACTTCCCGAAGGCGCCGCCGGTGGATTACAAGCCGACCGAGCCGATGACCATCCCGACCATTCCGGGTCAGTTCGATCAGCTGCAGGAGCAGATCACCAGCATCGTCAACAAGGTCGAGAAGATCCCGTTCGAGCAGATCGGCAACGAGCTGCGCAGCACGCTCGCCAACACCTCCAAGCTCATGGGCCGCCTCGAGAAAGACGTGGCGCCCGAGGCGCAGTCGGTCCTCAAGCAGGCGCGTCAGTCGCTGTCGGCGGTCAACGAATTGCTCGCTTCGGATTCGTCGCTGCCGGTCAATACCGAGCGCGCCATGCAGGAGCTTGGCCGGGCCGCGCGCTCGCTGCGTGCGCTGTCCGATTATCTCCAGGCCAATCCCGAAGCCTTGCTGCGCGGGCGTGGGGAAGATCCCATCCCGGGCGCGGGCCCTGTCAGGAACTAATCCATGAAGTCCATTTTCTTGCGCGGTCTGCCGTATGTGGGCGTGGCGGTGGCACTCGCGGCCTGCGGCTCCTCGCCCACGCCTCGCTATTACACCTTGCTGGCGCCCCAGCAGGCGGCGCCAGCGTCCACGGGCAATGCGTCGTACATGATCGAGGTGCTGCCGGTGACGGTGCCCAGTCAGGTGGATCAACCTCAGATCATGCTGCGCACGGGGGCGGGTACCGTGGCGCCGCTGTATTCGGACCGCTGGACGGGCGCGCTGCCCGACGAACTGCGCTCGGCACTGTCCGACGGCCTCACGCGCGAATTGGGCGTGCTCGACGTGCAGGTGGTGCGGCCGGCCGCGGGCGCGCCGGTGTGGCGCGTGCAGACGGATGTGCAGCGCTTCGACATGAACGACGGGGGCCCGGCCGTGCTCGACGCCACCTGGCGCGCGCGGCCGCTCAATGCGCAGGGCCGCGGACTCGTCTGCCGCACCGTGGTGAGCGTGCCGGTCGAGGGTGCGGCCGTGACCGGCCTCGTCACCGCGCAGCAGCAGGCCGCGCAATTGCTCGCCCGTACCATCGCCAGCGCGGTGCGTTCCGGCGGGCAGGACGCCCAGCCGGCGAGCGAACAGGTGAGGGTCTCCGGCTGCACCCAACTGGCGGACGGGGCCCGCTGAAGACATTTTCGGATCCGAAGGCGCGGGTAGCACCGCGCCTTTTTTATTTTGTCGACGCGTTGCCGGCTGATCGGCCTCATTTGTCCCGTTTTGGAGCCGGGAGGGGCGGGCGAGGCGCCGTGTTGATTCCGGTCATTCCGAAGAATCTCTCTTGTTTCCATGCGGTTAACCCGAGGTATGTAAGGGTTAACCTGTATATCGACCGGGTTGCAACCTGATTAGCATACGGTGGCACCGAGGTGCTCCGGGGCCCCCGATCGTCTGTGGGTTTCACCAGGGCACGCTCGCCATGCCGCCTCGCGCGGCCTTCCCATGCTGTATCAGGAACCCACGATTTATGGCTAGCACGACCCTGGGCGTCAAGGTCGACGACGCGCTGCGGGATCGCCTCAAGGCGGCCGCACAAAAGCTGAACTGCACACCCCATTGGCTGCACAAGCAGGCCATCGTCTCCTATCTCGACAAGATCGAACGCGGCCAATTGCCGCCCGAGATGGCGCATCTGGGCCGTGAAGACGGCGGTGTGGACGACCTCGACGACACGCCGGTCGTGAATCACCCGCCGTTCTATGATTTCGGCCAGGACGTGCAGCCGCAGTCGGTCCTTCGCGCCGCGATCACGGCTGCCTACCGCCGCCCCGAATCCGAGTGCGTGCCGCTGCTGCTGGGGCAGGCCCGCATGCCGCAGCTCGAAAAGACGCATGCGATGGCGGCCAAGCTGGTGCAGGCGCTGCGCGCCAAGCGCACCGGTGGCGGTGTCGAAGGGCTGATCCAGGAGTTTTCGCTGTCGAGCCAGGAGGGCGTGGCCCTGATGTGTCTGGCCGAAGCGCTGTTGCGCATCCCCGATCGCGCCACGCGCGACGCGCTCATCCGCGACAAGGTCGCCCGCGGCGACTGGAAGTCGCACATGGGCGGTTCGCAGTCGCTGTTCGTCAATGCCGCCACCTGGGGCCTGATGATCACCGGCAAGCTGGTGTCCGTGAGCAGCGAACAATCGCTGTCGCGCGCGCTCACGCGCCTGATCGGCAAGGGCGGCGAGCCCCTGGTGCGCAAGGGCGTCAACATCGCCATGCGCATGATGGGCGAGCAGTTCGTGTCGGGCCAGACGATCTCCGAGGCGCTGGCCAACAACCGCAAGCTGGAGTCGCGCGGCTTCCGTTATTCCTACGACATGCTGGGCGAGGCCGCCACCACGGCCGAAGACGCCGAGCGCTACTACGCCTCGTACGAACAGGCCATCCACGCCATCGGCAAGGCGGCGGCCGGCCGCGGCATCTACGAAGGCCCGGGCATCTCGATCAAGCTGTCGGCGCTGCATCCGCGCTACTCGCGTGCCCAGCGCGAGCGCGTGATGGCCGAGCTGCTGCCGCGCGTGCGCGCGCTCACGATCCTCGCCCGCCAATACGACATCGGCCTGAACATCGATGCCGAAGAAGCCGACCGCCTGGAAATCTCGCTCGACCTGCTCGAAGCGCTGTGCTTCACGCCCGAACTCGACGGCTGGAACGGCATCGGCTTCGTGATCCAGGCCTATCAGAAGCGTGCGCCTTTCGTGATCGATTACGTGATCGATCTCGCGCGCCGCAGCGGCCACCGCGTGATGGTGCGCCTGGTCAAGGGCGCCTACTGGGACAGCGAAATCAAGCGTGCCCAGGTCGACGGCCTCGAGGGCTACCCCGTCTATACGCGCAAGGTCTACACCGACGTGGCCTACCTGGCCTGCGCGCGCAAGCTGCTCGGCGCGCCCGAGGCGGTCTACCCGCAGTTCGCCACGCACAATGCCTACTCGCTTGCGGCCATCTATCACCTGGCCGGGCAAAACTATTACCCCGGCCAATACGAGTTCCAATGCCTGCACGGCATGGGCGAACCGCTGTACGACGAAGTGGTCGGCCCCGTGGCCCAGGGCAAGCTCAATCGCCCCTGCCGCATCTACGCCCCGGTGGGCACGCACGAAACGCTGCTCGCCTATCTGGTGCGCCGCCTGCTCGAAAACGGCGCCAACACCTCGTTCGTGAACCTCATCGGCGACGAGACCATTCCGGTCGAGCAGCTGGTCGCCGATCCGGTCGAAGCCGCGTCGCGCGTGGTGCCGCTGGGCGCGCCGCACGAGAAGATCCCGCTGCCGCGCGACCTGTATGGCAACACCAGCGAAGGGGTGCGCGCCAACTCCGCCGGTCTGGATCTGAGCAACGAACATCGCCTGGGATCGCTGTCGGCCGCACTGCAGACCAGCGCCGCCATCCCGTGGCGCGCCGCGCCGATGCTGGGCGAGGGCGATCCGCTCTGGGACGATGCCCGCGCCATCGACGTACTCAATCCGGCCAATCAGCGGGACGTGGTCGGCCGGGTGATGGAAGCCAACGAAAACGAGGCCGACATTGCGCTGCGCGGCGCGGCCAACGTCGCCCCGATCTGGCAATCCACGCCGGTCGTCGAACGCGCGCAATGCCTGCGCCGCGCGGCGCAGATGCTCGAAGAGCAGATGCAGAATCTGCTCGGCCTGATCGTGCGCGAGGCCGGCAAGTCGTTGCCCAACGCGATTGCCGAGGTGCGCGAGGCGGTCGACTTCCTGCGTTATTACGCCGACCAGGCAGAGCGCGAGTTCGACAACGACACGCACCGTCCGCTGGGCACCGTGCTGTGCATCAGCCCCTGGAATTTCCCGCTGGCGATCTTCACGGGTCAGGTGGCCGCCGCGCTGGCCGCCGGCAACACCGTGCTGGCCAAGCCGGCCGAGCAGACGCCGCTGATCGCGGCCCAGGCCGTGGCCATCCTGCGCGCCGCCGGCGTGCCGGCGGGCGCGGTGCAACTGCTGCCGGGGCGTGGCGAGACCATCGGCGCGCGCCTGGTGGGCGCCGCCGCCGTGCGCGGCGTGATGTTCACCGGTTCGACCGAGGTGGCGCGCATCATCGCCCGCAGCCTGGCCGAGCGCCTCGACGACGACGGCCACACCATTCCGCTGATCGCCGAGACGGGCGGCCAGAATGCGATGGTGGTCGACTCGTCGGCCCTGTCGGAACAGGTGGTGTTCGACGTGCTGAGCTCGGCGTTCGATTCGGCAGGCCAGCGCTGCTCGGCGCTGCGTGTGCTGTGCGTGCAGGAAGACAACGCCGATCACGTTCTCACCATGCTGCGCGGCGCGATGCGCGAGCTGCGCGTGGGTAACCCCGATCGCCTCTCTACCGACGTGGGTCCGGTGATCGACGGCGAAGCCCAACACAACATCCTCAACCACATCGACACGCTGCGCGCGGCCGGCCATCGCGTCGACCAGGTCGAGCTGGCACCGGAATGCCGCGGCGGCACCTTCGTGCCGCCGACGCTGATCGAGATCCAGGACATCGGCGAACTCAAGCGCGAAGTGTTCGGCCCCGTGCTGCATGTGGTGCGCTACGCGCGAGGCGATCTCGACCGCGTGCTGGAGCAGATCAACGGCACCGGCTACGGCCTCACCTTCGGCGTGCACACGCGGATCGACGAAACCGTGGCGCACGTGACCGAGGCCGTCCAGGCCGGCAACCTCTACGTCAACCGCAATATCGTGGGGGCGGTGGTGGGTGTGCAGCCCTTCGGCGGTGAAAACCTCTCCGGCACCGGTCCCAAGGCGGGCGGTCCGCTGTACATGTACCGCCTGCTGTCGGTGCGTCCGCAAGGCCTGCCGCCGGCGCTCAAGGGTGCCACCAGCATGCCGGTCGCGCTGGCGCTGCCCGGCCCTACGGGCGAAACCAACACCTATATGGTCGAGCCGCGCGGCGCGGTCTATTGCGTGGCGGCGACGGATGCCGGTGCCCGCGCGCAATGGGCGGTGGCGCGCGCCACCGGCAACCAGGCCTGGTTCGCCGACACGCCGGCCGCGCAGGCGCTGCTGGCCGGTCTCGATGCTGAGGCACGCGAGCAGGCCGCCATCCTGGATGACGCCGAGGTCGACGAGGCGCAGTATCAGGCCGTATTGTTCGAGGGTGATGGCGACACGCTGCGGGCGCTCAACCAGCGCGTGGCGCGTCGTGCCGGCCCGCTGGTGGCGGTGCATGGCCTGTCGTCGGATGCGCTTGCCGCCGGCGCCAGCTACGCGCCCGAGCGCCTGCTGTGCGAGCGCTCGTTGAGCGTGAATACGGCCGCCGCCGGGGGCAATGCCAGCCTCATGACCATCGGTTGAGGAAGAAAGAATAGGGGGCGATTCGAGCTAGGGCTAACCCGATGTACAACCTCGGGTTATCTCCAATACCAGCCCGGGTTGCACCCGTTCACAATCCGCTCCCACCGGGATATACAGCAGTCAGATTGCAGTTGCTTTACCGTCGTTTCCGGTCGTTTTCCTGCAGTGCCCGGTGCCTGTTGCAAGGCGCCGGCTTGTCGGACCCCGAACCCGGGGTGCCACAAGACCTGCCCCGTGCAGCGCCTGCGGCCTCTGGCTCCTTCGAGAGCGCAGTCCCAGGCCCGCCCGGCGGCAGAAAAACCGGCTTCGGGCCACAAGCCCGGATATAAAACAAAGCAAGGCATTTCGTGCGACCTATCGGGAGGAAACCATGACGTTGCGCACCCCCATCAAACTGCTGGCCGCGGGCATTGCCGCCGCCTGCGTGGCAGGCGCCGCCCAGGCTGCCGACATCAAGTTCGGCTTCGCGGCGCCCCTGACCGGCCCGCAATCGCACTACGGCGAAGACATGCAGAACGGCCTGAACCTGGCGCTCGAAGAAGCGAACCAGAAGGGCATCAAGATCGATGGCAAGCCGGCCAAGTTCGTGCTGGTGTCCCGCGATGACCAGGCCGACCCGCGCGTTGCCGTGCAGGTGGCTCAGCAGCTCGTCGACCAGGACGTCAACGGCATCCTCGGCCACTTCAACTCCGGCACCACGATCCCGGCGTCGCGCGTCTACCACGACGCCGGCCTGCCGCAGATCGCCATGGCCACGTCGCCCGAGTACACCAAGCAAGGCTACGAGACCACGTTCCGCATGATGACCAGCGACACCCAGCAGGGCGCCGCCGTGGGCAAGTTCATCGTCGAGAAGCTCAACGCCAAGAAGGTCGCGATCATCGACGATCGCACCGCCTACGGCCAGGGTCTGTCCGACGAAGTCGAGAAGGCCGTCAAGGCTGCCGGTGGCCAGATCGTGCGCCGCGAGTACACCACCGACAAGGCCAACGACTTCACGTCGATCCTGACCAACATCAAGGGCAGCGCGCCCGACGCCATCTTCTTCGGCGGCCTCGACGCGCAGTCCGGCCCGATGAAGCGCCAGATCGCGACGCTGGGCATCAAGGCGCCGCTGGTCTCGGGCGAAATGACCCGCAGCGACACCTTCATCAAGCTGGCAGGCGACGCCGCCGACGGCACCTACGCCTCGCTGGCCGGTGTGCCGCTCGACAAGATGACCGCGGGCAAGGACTTCGCCCAACGTTACGAAGCCCGCTTCAAGAAGGCCCCCGGCGTGTACGCGCCCTACGCCTACGACGGCGCCTGGAACATGATCGCGGCGATCGAGAAGGCCAACTCGGCCGATCCCTCGAAGTACCTGTCGTCGCTGGCCAAGCTCGAGCGCAAGGGCGCCACCAGCGAGCACATCTCGTACGACAAGAACGGCGACCTGAAAGAAATCTCGGTCACGATCTATCAAGTCAAGAACGGCAAGTGGGAGATGGTCGAAACGATGGTCAGCCAGGCCAACTGAGCCGACCGACCCCGGCACCTGCCTGGCGCCTGACGGCCCGGCATGTGCCGTGTCCACGCGGCGAAGCGCACCGCGCTTCGTCCGCCGACCGTGCCGCGGCCGGCGGCCGTCCGTACCGCCCCGACACCGTGTCGCCGCGGCGGACCGGCCTCCGCGCCGCCTGCCATAACGGCGCCGACCCCTCACCGGGCGCGCACCGGTGCAGACCGCACGGCGGCCTGTTACCCGGCTCCTTTTCGAAGCCCGTATGGATATCTTCACTCAACAACTGATTAATGGCCTCACGCTGGGCAGCGTGTATGCGCTCGTCGCGTTGGGCTACACCATGGTGTACGGCATCATCGGTCTGATCAACTTCGCCCATGGCGATGTGGTCATGATCGGCGCGATGACCGCCACCATGATCGCCGCCGCCATGGTGGGCGCCGATCCCAACGCCTCGGCCTTCATGGTGCTCGGCGTGGGCATGCTGGTCGCCGTGCCGCTGTGCATGGCGGTGGGCTGGACCGCCGAGCGCATGGCCTACCGGCCGCTGCGCCGCGCGCCCCGCCTGGCCGCGCTCATCACCGCCATCGGCGTGTCCATCATTCTGCAGAACGTCGCGATGATGGTGTGGGGGCGCAACTATCTCAACTTCCCGCAGGTGCTGCAGCCCGACGTGCTGAACATCTTCGGCGCCCGCATGAGCACGCTGCAGATCGCCATCGTGGTGATCGCCGCCGCGATCATGGGCGCGCTGCTGGTGGTCGTGCACAAGACCCGCCTGGGCACCGCGATGCGCGCCACCGCGCAGAATCGCGAAGTGGCCGGACTGATGGGCGTGAACATCAACACCGTGATTTCCGCGGCCTTCCTGATCGGCTCGGCGCTCGCCGCCGTGGCCGGCATGATGATCACCACCTACTACGGCGTGTCGCAGTACACGATGGGCTTCATGCTCGGGCTGAAGGCCTTCACGGCCGCCGTGCTGGGCGGCATCGGCAATCTGGTCGGCGCCATGGCGGGCGGCCTGCTGCTGGGCATCATCGAAGCGCTGGGCTCGGGCTATATCGGTGACCTCACCGGCGGCTTCCTGGGCAGCCACTACCAGGACGTGTTCGCGTTCGTCGTGCTGGTGCTGGTGCTGATCTTCCGTCCGTCGGGCTTGCTCGGCGAACGGGTGGGGGACCGCGCATGAGCACGCTGCCTTCCAACCGCTCGGGTATCAACACCCGCCAGCTCGCCGCCATCGCGCTGATCGGCGTGGTGCTGGCCGTGCTGCCCTTCGTGATCGGCATGGCCGGCCAGAGCTGGGTGCGCATCATGAACTTCGCGCTGCTCTACGTGATGCTGGCGCTGGGCCTGAACATCGTGGTGGGCTTCGCCGGCCTGCTCGATCTCGGCTATATCGCGTTCTACGCGGTCGGCGCCTATGTGTGGGCCTTGCTCGCATCGCCGCACTTCGGCCTGCACCTGCCGTTCTGGGCCATCCTGCCGATCAGCCTGGCACTGGCGTGCGTCTTCGGCGTGCTGCTTGGGGCGCCCACGCTGAAGTTACGGGGCGACTACCTCGCCATCGTGACGCTGGGCTTCGGCGAGATCATCCGGATCTTCCTCAATAACCTGAACGCGCCGATCAACATCACCAACGGGCCGCAGGGCGTGAACCGCATCGATCCGTTCCGGGTGGGCGACTTCGCCTTCAATCGCACCGAAACGCTGATGGGCATCCGCTTCACGGGGCCCGAGAAGTACTACTACCTGCTGGTGGGACTCACGCTGCTGATCATCCTGGTGTGCGCGCGACTGCAGAATTCGCGCATCGGCCGCGCCTGGGAAGCGATCCGCGAAGACGAAATCGCCGCCAAGGCCATGGGCATCAACACGCGCAACATCAAGCTGCTGGCCTTCGCGATGGGCGCGTCGTTCGGCGGCGTGGCGGGCGCGATGTTCGCGGCCATGCAGGGCTTCGTCAGCCCCGAGAGCTTCAGCCTCACCGAATCGATTTCGATCCTGTGCATGGTGGTGCTGGGCGGTATGGGCAACATCCCGGGCGTGATCCTGGGCGCCATCATCCTGGCCGCATTGCCCGAGTTCCTGCGCGCGGTCGTCGAGCCGGTGCAGCACATGCTGTTCGGCGCCGTGGTCCTCGACCCCGAAGGCATCCGTATGCTGCTGTTCGGCCTGGCCATGGTCTGCGTGATGCTGTTCCGCCCGGCCGGCCTGTGGCCCTCGGCGGTGCGCAAGCGCGAGCTGGCGGGCAACCGCCAGCAGGGAGGTGCGGCATGAGCGTGATCCTCAAGGCCGAAGGACTCGGCAAACGCTTTGGCGGCCTGCGCGCGCTCACCGACGTGAGCTTCGATATCGAAGAGGGCGAGATCTACGGCCTCATCGGACCGAACGGCGCGGGCAAGACCACGCTGTTCAACGTGCTGACCGGGCTGTACATCCCCGAAGACGGCAAGTGCACGTTCAACGGCATTTCGCTGGTGGGCACCAAGCCGCACGAAGTCGCGGCCGCGGGGCTGGCCCGCACCTTCCAGAACATCCGCCTGTTCGCGAACCTGAGCGCGATCGAAAACGTCATGATCGGGCGTCACGTGCGCACCCGCGCCGGCGTGTTCGGCGCGGTGTTGCGCACGCCGGCACAGCGCGCCGAAGAGGCCGCCATCGAGCGCCGGGCGCATGAGCTGCTCGAGTACGTCGGCATCGGGCATCGCGCCAACGACGTCGCACGCGCGCTGTCGTATGGCGATCAGCGACGCCTGGAGATCGCGCGGGCGCTCGCCACCGATCCCAAGCTGCTCGCGCTCGACGAGCCGGCGGCGGGTATGAACGCTTCCGAGACCGTGGTGCTGCGCCAGCTGATCGAGAAGATCCGCGCCGACGGCATCACCGTGCTGCTGATCGAGCACGACATGAAGCTCGTGATGGGCCTGTGCGACCGTGTACTCGTGCTCGAGTACGGCAAGGTGCTGTCGATGGGCAAGCCCGCGCAGGTGCAGCGTGACCCCAAGGTCATCGAAGCCTATCTCGGCGCCGGTGCGGCCACCGATCCGCTGTTGTATCATTCGGAGGAGCCGGCATGAGCACTGCACAACCCTTACTGGCGCTGCGCCAGTTCGAAGTCGCCTACGGCGGCATCCGTGCCGTGCGCGGCATCGACCTGCATGTGAACGAAGGCGAACTGGTGTGCCTGATCGGTGCCAACGGCGCCGGCAAGAGCACCACGCTGCGCGCGATCACCGGCCTCGTGCCCACCGCGGGCGGCGTGGTCGAATACAACGGCCAGTCCATCGCGGGCAAGCGCTCCTACGAACTCGTGCGCCAGGGGCTCGTCATGGTGCCGGAAGGCCGGGGCATCTTCGGCCAGCTCACCATCGAAGAGAACCTCGCCATGGGCGCCTATACCCGGCGCGACGCGGCGCAGATCCGGCAGGACACCGAACGCGTGTTCACGCTGTTTCCGCGTCTGGCCGAGCGGCGCAAGCAGGCCGCCGGCACGCTGTCGGGCGGCGAGCAGCAAATGGTGGCCATGGGTCGCGCCATGATCGCGCGTCCCAAGCTGTTGTTGCTCGACGAGCCCTCGATGGGCTTGGCCCCGTTGATGGTCGAGAAGGTCTTCGAGGTGGTGCGCACCATCGCCAACGAAGGCGTCACGATTCTGCTGATCGAGCAGAATGCGCGTCTGGCGCTCGAGAACAGCCATCGCGGTTACGTGATGGAATCGGGCGAGATCATCCTGGCGGGCCCCGCCCGCGAGATGCTCGACGAACCGAAGGTGCGCGCGGCCTATCTCGGCGAGGTCGAAGCCGAGGCCTGAGCGGCTGCGCTCGGGTGCCGCCACGCAAGCCTCCAAGCCCCGGTAAGCCGGGGCTTGTCGTTTGTGCGGTTCGAGCGGGGCCCGTCCGCCCGGTGTTACGGCGCGGTCGCGGCACGGCGCATGCTGATAGGGGGGTTGTCCCCGTCCGCCCAAAGGAGAGCAGCATGAAGACCCAGATCCAGTTCAAGAAGACCGACGGCAGCGAAGGCGTCGCGCTCGTCAGTGGCGATGCCACCGACGTGGTGCAGGCCAAGAGCGCGCTCGCCGATCAGCTGGCGCGTCCGCCCGAGGCCGAGGGCGGTCAGGAGGCCAGCGCCGACGAGCGTCTGCGCAAGGCGGGCATCGACCCCGCTTCGGTCAAAGGCACGCACATCGCCGAGTAGGCGTTGCGCATCGAGGTCAGCGACACGAGACCTCGACCGGCGCGGCGCAAGCCCGGCGATGCAAACCGCCCCCCGGCGCATTGGGAAGTAACCCATGCGCCGGGGGGCGGTTCGTTTGTGCAGCGCGCTTGATGCGCCCGGCGCTGGCCGTCAGGCCGGCTGCGCGGCCGCCGTGGCCGGGCGGCGGGCGATCATCAGGGCAATCACGGCGGCGATCAGGCCGGTGGCGCCCGCGATCACGAAGGCCCACTGGTAGCTGCCCGTGGATTCGCGCACGTAGCCGCCCATCCAGGCGGCGCTGGCCGCGCCGAGCTGGTGGCCCGCCACGATCCAGCCGAACACGATCGGCGCGTCGCGTTCGCCGAACGCCTCGGTGGTCAGGCGCAGCGTCGGCGGCACCGTCGCGATCCAGTCCAGCCCGAAGAAGATCGCGAAGATCGACAGGCTGTAGAACGAGAAGTCGGAGTAGGGCAGATACATCAACGACAGCCCGCGCAGGCCGTAATACATGAAGAGCAGACGGCGTGGGTCGTAGCGATCGGTGAGCCAGCCGGAAGCCGTGGTGCCGACGAGATCGAAGATGCCCATCAAGGCCAGGAGGCCCGCAGCCTGGATCTCGGCGATGCCGTGGTCGCCGCACATGGCGATCAGGTGCGTGCCCACGAGACCGTTGGTGGTGAAGCCGCACACGAAGAACGTGGCGAACAGATACCAGAACGTGCGCGTGACGGAAGCCCGGCGCAGGGCCCCGAACGTCGCGGCCAGCAGACCGGTGCGCGGCGCGGAGGAGGGCGGCGGCGCGTCGGGCGCGCTGCCATAGGGGCGCAGGCCGACGTCGGCCGGCCGGTCCGGCACCAGCCAGATCGCGAACGGCACCAGCACCGCGGCACCGGCCGCCACGGCCCAGACCACGCGCGTCCAATCGCCCGACGAGGCGAGCGCGGCCAGAATGGGCAGAAACAGCAGGTTGCCGGTCGCGGTGCTCGCGGTCAGCAGGCCCATCATCAGTCCGCGACGGGTGGCGAACCAGCGATTGACGATCGTGGCGCCGAGCACGACGGCGACCGCGCCCGAGGCGATTCCCGAAAATACGCCCCAGGTCAGCAACAGCTGCCAGGACTCGGTCATGAACGCGCTGGCCGCGCTCGAGGCCGACATCAGAATGAGCGCGCCGATCAACACCCGGCGCAGGCCGAAGTGCTCCATCGCGGCCGCCGCGAACGGCCCGGTCAGGCCGTACAGAAAGATGCCGACGGCCGCCGCGAACGAAATCGTGGCGCGGCTCCAGCCGAAGTTTTCTTCGAGCGGCACGATCAGCACGCTGGGCGTGGAGCGCAGCCCGGCCGAGATCAGCAGGGCGAAGAAAATCACCGCCACGACCACGAAGGCGTACTTCTGGCCATAGCGGCGGAAAGGGGCAGGAGGCTGGGCTATACTCA
The DNA here is from genome assembly GCF_002261475.1 of Bordetella genomosp. 5. GTDB lineage: Bacteria > Pseudomonadota > Gammaproteobacteria > Burkholderiales > Burkholderiaceae_B > Bordetella. The sequence continues at coordinate 203,892 of NZ_NEVN01000008.1, read as the reverse complement.
TGTTACTGACCGGTAAGTAATCAGGAACTCGAATCGTACGTACCGGTCAGTAACATCGTCAAGCGTTTTTTCTGGAGGAGACACGATGGCTTCCAAGACGACGGATTCCCCTTCCGCGGCTCCCCGCGCGACGGAAGCGGGGCAGGCAAGCCAGGCCGGGCCGCGTCAGGCCGGGCCGCGTGAGGCCGCGCCGCGGCAGGCCGGCCCGCAACCCGCCACGCCGCGCCTGGCCGCCGACCGTATCCGCGAAACCGCGCGCCGCATGTTCTACCGCGACGGCATCCGTGCCGTGGGCGTCGATGCCATCGTGAACGAGGCGGGCGTCACCAAGCCCAGCCTCTACCGGGCGTTTTCCTCCAAGGACGAGCTCGCCGCCTCCTACCTGCGCGACTACGAACAGGAGTTCTGGGCGCGCTTCGACGCCGGCCTCGACACCCATCCCGATGATCCCCGCGAGCAGGTGCTGGCCTACTTTCGCGTGTTGTCCCAGCGCGCCACCGAGCTGCCGAACTACCGGGGCTGCGGTCTGAGCAATGCCTGCGTGGAGTATCCCGAGCCCGACCATCCGGCGCGGGAAGTTGCGGTCGCGCACAAGCATGTATTGCGTGACCGCATGGTCGAACTCGCCCGGGCCATGGGCGCGCAGGATCCCGACGAACTGGGCAACGGTCTGCTGCTCATGCTCGAAGGCGCCTTCTTGACCGGCCAGATGTTCGGCGAAGACGGCCCGCCCAAGTACCTCGTCGCCGCGGCCGAGCGACTGATCGACGCCAGCCTGCGCTGAGCCGCGGGCCACGCCAGGCCGCGGGGCACCGCCATCGTTGCCTCCGCTGCCTGCGCCTCACCCCTTCCTCTCTTTCCCTGAGCCGACCCCTCGGGTTCCGCCAACCGGCGGCCCGGGCGCGTCGGTGCGCACCTGCGCGCGGCATCCCTAAAAACTGCATGCAATTCGAGCGAAGGCTCGCGTTGTCCTGAAAGGCCAAGGTGAGACGTCTCCGCTGACGGCGGCGACCCGCGCCGCGTCCTCAGCGCCCGGGCGCGGCCCTTTCACGAATTGCATGCACTTGGCGCACGCGCTCGCGCCATCCCTCGCACCACGCGTGCTTTTCAATCAACAGCCGACCACGCGCACTTCGGAACGAAGTGCATGCACTTCATATCGCCTGCCTCGTGTCGGGAGCCGACGTGGCATGCGCTACGCCGTTGCGCGGCCGCAAAAGGTGGGTGGCGACGTCCGTCCGAAATCGCGGGTGGGCAGAAAGATCGGATGTGACTGCACCGACACTGAACAGGCAGGTTTCGCGTCGGGGTAGCGCAAGCTGCCGCCGGCGATGGGCCCGCAACAACCAGCTAGAGCAGAAACGTGGCCGATCGACACACACAGGCGGGACCCAGCAAGACTCGACTTCACCTGGCAGCCGGGATCGTGGCGCTCGGTGCGCTCAGCGCGGCGGGCTTCGCCCACGCCCAGTCGCAGCCCTTGCCGCCCGAGGCCGCGCCCCGGCACGAGATCGAACGGCGCCAGCAGCAGGAGATCGAGGCGCAGCGCGAGCGGGCGCAACACCGGTGTCAGACTGCCCTCTCGCTTCGATCTGCTCTATCCATTCCTGTCTCACAGCGAATTTGAAGTTCCGGTGGTAACTTCATCAGCTTTCCCGTCCGGTAAGACATCTCCATGTCATATGCCCGGCACGGCCCAAGCACTTGCCCGCTATTGCCTCATCCGAACCCCAGCCGCGAATCCTTCATGAGCACCGAGCCCGATCAGCCGATAGACACCCTCGTTTTGGGGGATGAGTACGACGATGCCTTGCGCAGCGCGCTGTGGCGCGTGTTGCTCGAGATGGATATGGAGCTGTTGGATCGGACGTGGGGCGTGGGTGGGTCTCAGGAAGTCGAGACGATGCGTCTGCGGGTCGCGGGGGAGTTGGTCACGGTGGAGTCAGAGACCTACATGGGGCTGAGCATCGCAGGCCCCAGTGGCTTGGTCGAACGCATCGCGCTGGCGGTGCGTCAGGTGCTGGGGGGCGGGTCGCCTGAGTGACCCCGGCGCCGCGGGTGGGCGCTGCACTACGTACAGATAAAGTAAGCCCTGGGGGAAATCGAACTGACCGCCAGAAGTTGGATGGTCAGAAGCTAAAGCCCGTAGATAAAGAAAGCCCGGCGAATCAACTAACCCCCGAAATTTGGACACTGATCCGATCTTCGGGGGGGAGTTCAGAATGGCAGATAGAAAGGCCCACGGAATCGGCAGATAAAAAAATGCCCGGGGAATCGGCAGAAAACCCGGGCAAAGAGCCAATCTATTCGGTGTGGGTCAGTCGACGTCGACGAACGCCTCTTCGCGTTTCTTGCGCAGCGCGGGCAGGGCCACGAGTACCAGCAGCACGGCGGCGGCGGCGAGCAGCGAGGCCGAGAGCGGGCGCGTGACGAAGGTCGTGAAGTCGCCGCGCGACAGCAGCAGGGCCCGACGGAAGTTTTCTTCCATCATGGGGCCGAGCACCAGGCCCAGCAGCAGCGGCGCGCCTTCGCAACGCAGCTTGCTCCAGATGTAGCCGATGATGCCGAAGATCGCGAACATGAAGACGTCGAAGACGTTGTAGTTCAGCGAATACACCCCGATGGTGCAGAACACCAGGATCGCCGGGAACAGCATGCGGTAAGGCACGCGCAGCAGCTTGACCCAGATGCCGATCAGCGGCAGGTTGAGCACCACGAGCATCAGGTTGCCGATCCACATCGAGGCGATGAGGCCCCAGAAGAGTTCGGGGTGGCTGGTCATGACCTGCGGACCCGGCTGGATGTTGTGGATCGTCATGGCGCCGACCATCAGCGCCATCACGGCGTTGCCCGGGATGCCGAGCGTGAGCAGCGGGATGAACGAGGTCTGCGCGCCCGCGTTGTTGGCCGACTCGGGGCCGGCGAGACCCGCCGGGTGGCCCTTGCCGAAGCGTTCGGGGTTCTTCGAGATCTTCTTCTCGAGCGTGTACGACGCGAACGCCGACAGCACCGAACCGCCGCCCGGCAGGATGCCGAGGATCGAGCCCAGCGCGGTACCACGCAGCACGGCGGGGGCCGCTTCGCGGAATTCCTGGCGGCTCGGGTAGAGCGAGCCCACCTTGTCCTGGATCTCGACGCGTTGTTCTTTCAGCTCGAGGTTGGCCATGATTTCGGAGAGGCCGAACACGCCCATGGCGACAATGGCGAAGTCGATGCCATCCTGCAGCTCGGGGATGCTGAAGTCGTAGCGCGCCACGCCCGAGTTCACGTCGGTGCCGACCATGCCGAGCAACAGGCCCAGCAGGATCATGCAGATGGCCTTGGGCAGCGAGCCCGAGGCCAGCACGACGGCGCCGATCAGGCCCAGGGCCATCAGCGAGAAGTACTCGGCGGGGCCGAACGCGAAGGCCACATTGGCCAGCGGCGGCGCGAAGGCGGCGAGCAGCAGGGTGGCCACGCTGCCCGCGAAGAACGAGCCGATGGCCGCCAGCGACAGGGCCGCGCCGGCGCGGCCGTTGCGTGCCATCTGGTGGCCGTCGAGCACGGTCACCACCGCGGACGTCTCGCCAGGCAGGTTCACGAGGATGGCCGTGGTCGAGCCGCCGTACTGCGTGCCGTAGTAGATGCCGGCAAGCATGATGAGGCCCGCCGTGGGCGGCAGCACATACGTGATGGGCAGCAGCATGGCGATGGTGGGCACGGGGCCCAGGCCGGGCAGCACGCCGACGAGCGTGCCGAGCAGGCAGCCGATGAAGGCGTAGAGCATGTTCTCGGGGGTGAAGGCCACCGAGAAGCCGAGCATCAGGTTGTCGATCAGTTCCATGTGTGTGCTCCTCAGTTGCCCAGCGCCGCGGGCCAGAGCGGGAAGATCAGGCCCAGGCCGCGGATGAATGCCACATAGGAGAACAGCACCAGGAAGAGGCCGTTCGCGACGGCGACCTTCCAGTTGAACTCATGGCTTGCGAAGCTGCTGACGATGACCAGCAGGAAAAGCGAGAGGTAGAGGCCGAGCGGACGCAGGGCGAAGCCGTACAGCACCACCGATCCGACCACCAACGCGACGATGCGGAAATCGAAGCGCGACACGTGGGTCTCGGTGGCGCGCTTGTTGAGGGCGCCCAGCATCACGATGGCGCCCATGAGCGCGAGAACGATGCCGAGCCAGAATGGGAAGTAGCCGGGGCCCATGCGGGCAGCGGTGCCCATGCTGTATTGCGTGGCCTGTACTGCAAAGCCAGCCCCCAGGCCGATGAACATCACCCCAGACCAAAAGTCTTGTCTGTTTCTTAACAACGTCGTGTCTCCAAGTTCTGGCGCGCCCAAATAAAAAAACCGGGGTAGCCCCGGCGGGAACGCATTCTGACCTCTCAACTCGCTTTCATGAAGAAAGCGTATTGAAAGCAAAGCGAAAGCAGACGGAATGGTACCGGTATCGGAATTTCCTGAAAACCCGTAATTGCGATAAATTTTTCCGGGATTTCCCCTAGTCCAGAGAATGAACGCTCGAGCGTGCGTCGTTCGCATGCGCGAATTGCTTACGGCATGAAAGCTGACTGACAGGCGTTCGGACGAGGGAAGGGCGACGGTCCGCCGCGAAGGCAAGCCGTGTGCCCGGGGGCTTGGCGCCGGGGGAGGAGGTGCTGCGGATGCGGGGAAGAGGGGCGCTGCCCGCCGCAAAGGCGGCTGGCACGCGGCAGGTGTCATGGGGACTCGACCCGGCCGCGCGGCGCGGGCGCGAACGGGGCTGCGGCGCGTCCGCGCGCGCCGCAGCCTGCCTTGGAAACTAGGCCCGGAGCCCGGGGCTCAGCGCACCATGCACGGACGCTTGCGGTCGAAGGTCCAGCCCGGGATCAGATACTGCATCGCCATGGCGTCATCCCGCGCACCCAGACCATGTTGCAGATAGAGCTGGTGCGCGCGCTCGACCGCATCCATGTCGAGTTCGATGCCCAACCCGCCGGTTTGAGGCAGTTCGATGTAGCCGTTGCGGATCTGCAGCGGGTTGCGCGTGAGGTATTGGCCGTCCTGCCAGATCCAGTGCGTGTCGATCGCGGTGACGCGGCCGGGTGCCGCGGCACCCACATGCGTGAACATGGCGAGCGAGATGTCGAAATGGTTGTTCGAGTGCGAGCCCCACGTCAGGCCGAACGCCTGGCAAGTCTGGGCCACGCGCACCGAGCCTTGCATGGTCCAGAAGTGCGGGTCGGCCAGCGGGATATCCACGGACTGCAACGAGAGCGTGTGCGCCATTTCGCGCCAGTCGGTGGCAACCATATTGGTGGCGGTGGGCAGGCCGGTGGCGCGGCGGAACTCGGCCATCACCTCGCGTCCCGAAAACACGCCTTCGGAGCCGCAGGGATCTTCGGCGTAGGCCAGCACGCCGTGCAGGTCGCGGCAGAGCCGCACCGCCTCGTCGAGCAGCCAGCCGCCGTTCGGGTCGAGCGTGATGCGGGCCTTCGGAAAGCGTTCGTGCAGCGCGCGGATCGCTTCCACCTCGGCATCGCCGCTGAGCACGCCGCCCTTGAGCTTGAAATCTTCGAAGCCATAACGCTGATAGGCCGCCTCGGCCAGCTTCACGATGGCTTCCGGCGTGAGCGCTTTCTCGTGGCGCAGGCGCAGCCAGTCGTCGGCTTCGTCGGGGGCGCTGGCGTAGGGCAGGGGCGTCGCGTTGCGATCGCCCACATAAAACAGATAGCCCAGCATCTGTACCGAGGTGCGTTGCACCCCTTCGCCGAGCAGCGCGGCCACGGGCACGCCCAAATGCTTGCCCAGCAGGTCGAGCAGCGCCGATTCGGCGGCGGTGACCGCGTGGATCGCCACGCGCAGGTCGAAGGTCTGCTGGCCTCGGCCGGCGCTGTCGCGGCTGGCGAAGGCCTGGCGCATCCGGTTGAGCGTCTGGTTGTATTGGCCGATCGAGCTGCCCACGATGAACTCGCGCGCGTCCTCGAGGGTGGCGCGGATCTTCTCGCCGCCCGGCACTTCGCCCACGCCGGTATTGCCGGCGCTGTCGGTCAGCACGATCAGGTTGCGCGTGAAATAAGGGGCGTGCGCGCCGCTCAGGTTGAGCAGCATGGCGTCCTGACCGGCAACGGGGATCACGCGCATCTGCGTGACCGTGGGCGTGGAAGAGGGGCTTTGCGAGGTGTGGGACATGATGAGCTGCTTCTACAAGTTGGGCCCGGCGCGCCGCGCGCGCCGGGGAATGCGTCGAGGTGAAATTACTGCACCGTGATGCCGCCGGCTTCGATCACCTGCTTCCAGCGCGCGCTTTCTTTCTTCTGAAACTCGGTGAAGGCTTCGGGCGAGTTGGCCACGACTTCGAGGCCCACGTCGGTGAAGGGCTTGCTCACCGCCGGATCCTTGATGGCCGCGGTGAGCGCCTGCGAAAGCTTGTTGCGCACGTCGTCCGGAATGCCCTTGGGGGCGACCACGGCTTGCCACGCGTACACCTCGAGTCCGGGCACGGACGCTTCGGCGAAGGTGGGCACGTCGGGCAGCACCGGCGAACGCTTGTTGCCCGTGACGGCGATGGCCTTGAGCTTGCCGGCCTTGATGTGCGGCAGCACCGCGTTCACGTTCTGGAACGACATGTCGACCTGATTGCCCAGCAGATCCGAGATCGCGGGGGCGCCGCCCTTGTACGGAATATGCAGACCCTTGGTGCCGGTCTTCTGCCAGAAGAGCTCGGCGGTCAGGTGATCCGACGAGCCGGCGCCCGAGGTGGCGAAGCTGATTTCGCCCGGCTTGGACTTCAGCAGCGCCAGGACGTCCTGCACCGAATTGATCTGCGGCGCGAGCTTGGGATTCACGACGAGCACGTTCGGGGTCTGCACGGCCACCGTCAGATAGGTGAAGTCTTTGGCGGGATCGTACGGAATGCCTTTCATCAGATGCGGGGCGACGACCAGCGGCGCAAGCGACGTCACCATCAGCGTGTAGCCGTCGGGAGCGGCGCGCGCAGCCTGGGCCGCCCCGATCGTGCCGGTGGCGCCGGCCTTGTTCTCGACCACGAACGACTGCTTGAGGGATTCGCCGAGCTTGTTGGCCACGGAGCGGGCGACCGAGTCGGTCGCGCCGCCCGGCGGGAAGGGCACGATCATCGTCACGGGCTTGTCGGGCCAGGCGGCCTGGGCCGAGCTGGCGACCACGAGCAGGCCCAGTCCGGCCATCCACCGGCGTGCAGTGAGGTTCAATCTTTGTCTCCTGGTTGAATTGGTATAGGCCCTGTCGGTGGAGTTAACGTTACCATCTGCGTTGGTAACGTTAACAACAGGATTTTGGTAGGATAGGTTCAGGCGGGAGCGCATCGCTACCCCGTATAAACCCTAGGCCTGCCGCCGCGCCATGGCGGGCTGCAGCAGGTAGGCTGTGGCCCTTATTCCTTCACACGATCCGATCCGCATGCCCACGTCCGCCCCGAAACCTCGCGCCCGCCGCGCCGATAAAGCCGGCGTCACCGTTCGCGAAGTGGCGCGGGCGGCGGGCGTGTCGATGATCACCGTGTCGCGCGTGATCAATACGCCGCAACACGTCTCGCCCGCGACGCTCGAAAAGGTCAACGCCGCGATTGCACAGCTCGGTTATGTGCCCAACCTGATGGCGGGCGGGCTGCGGCTGTCGCGCAGCAATCTCGTGATGGTGCTGGTTCCTTCGCTGGCGGGGCCGCTGTTCGGCGGCATGCTGAGCGCGCTCACGCACTCGCTCGAGGCCAAGGGCTATCAGTTGATGGTGGGGCAGAGCGGCTACGACGCACCGCGCGAAGACGCGCTGTTGCGCGCCATCATCGGCCGGCGGCCCGATGGCATCGTGCTCACCGGCGTGATGCATTCCGCGCAGGGGCGGGCGCTGCTGCAGGCGTCGGGCATTCCGATCGTCGAGACCTGGGACACCACGCCCACGCCGATCGACATGCTGCTCAGCCTGTCGCACGCCGACATCGGCGCGGCGGTCAGCCGCTATCTGCATGCTGCCGGCAAGACACGCCACGCGGTGCTGAGCGGGGGCGACGAGCGCGCCCGTCTGCGCGCGCAGAGCTTCGTGCGCACGGCTGGCGAGCTCGGTCTCGCCGAGCCACCGGTGCACTATGTGCGACCCGCGACCACGCATGCGCAAGGGCGCGAAGGCCTGCGCGCGTTGCAGGCGCAAGGGCATCCGATCGACGCGGTGTTCTGCAGCTCCGATCTGATGGCGGCGGGCGTGATCACCGAAGCGATCGCGCAGGGCCTGTCCGTGCCGGGCGATCTGGCGGTCGTGGGCTTTGGCGACATGGAATTCGCCGCATCGATGCAGCCCGCGATCACCTCGGTGCATGTGGACGGCGCGGCCATCGGGGCGCAGGCAGCGGACATGATCGCGGCCCGCGCCAACGGCGATGGGCCGCATAGCGACGTCGTCGAGATCGGATTCCGCATCGAGGCCCGCGACAGCGCGTAAGCCGCGCAGCTTCGTCGCGCTCGTCAAAAAAACACGGCGCCCCGAGGGGCGCCGTGCGCTTTCTGCCTGCCCCCGACCCGGGAGACTTCGGGCGGGGCAGGGCGAGAAACCGAGATCAGCTGTGGTACGCGGATTCGCCGTGGCTGGTGACGTCCAGGCCTTCGCGTTCCTGGTCTTCCGGCACACGCAGGCCGCAGAGCATGTCGGCGATTTTGTAGGCGATCCAGGCGACGATGCCCGACCACACGATGGTCAGCAGCACGCCTTCGAGTTGCACCCACACTTGGCCGAGGATCAGGCCGGCGCTGTCCAGGCCCGGGCCGCCGAGGGCCTTGGCGTTGAACACACCCGTCAGGAGCGCACCGATGATGCCGCCCACGCCGTGCACACCGAACACATCCAGCGCGTCGTCGGCCTTGAGCAGGCGCTTCAGACCGTTCACACCCCACACGCAGATTGCGCCGGCGGCGATACCGATCAACAGCGCGCCCACCGGACCCACCAGGCCAGCGGCCGGGGTGATGCCGACCAGACCGGCGATGGCACCCGAGGCGGCACCCAGCATCGAGGGCTTGCCCTTGATCGACCACTCGGTGAAGATCCAGGCCAGCACGGCGCCAGCGGTAGCGACCATGGTGTTGAAGAAGGCCAGCGTGGCGCCTTCATTGGCGGCCAGGGAAGAGCCCGCGTTGAAACCGAACCAGCCCACCCACAGCAGCATCGCGCCGATATAGGTCATGGGCAGGTTGTGCGGCTGCATCGCTTCGCGGCCATAGCCCACGCGCTTGCCGATCACGTAGGCGCCCACCAGACCGGCCACGCCAGCGTTGATGTGCACGACCGTGCCGCCGGCGAAGTCCAGTGCGCCACGCGCATTGAGCAGGCCCGGCGCGGTTTCGGAAGCGAACCACACCATGTGCGCGATGGGGATGTAGGCAAACGTGAACCAGATCAGCGTGAACACCAGCACGGCGGAGAAGCGCGCGCGCTCGGCGAAGCTGCCCACGATCAGCGCGCAGGTGATGCCGGCGAACGTGGCCTGGAACGAAGCGAACAGCAGCTCGGGCAACGTGCCGGACAGCGCGAAGGTGCCGTCCGCCGGGTTGAAGATGCCTGAGAAGAAGGTACGGCTGAATCCACCGAAGAAGGCGTTGCCTTCGGTGAAGGCCAACGAGTAGCCGTAGACAAACCACAGCACGACGGCGAGCGCGAAGGTGCAGAGCACCTGCATCAGCACCGACAGCACGTTCTTGCTGCGCACCAGGCCGCCATAGAACAGGGCCAGGCCCGGCACGGCCATCATGAGCACGAGCAGGGTCGAGACCAGCAACCAGGAGATATCCGCTTTATCCATTTTTCATGGCTCCAAAGAGTCTTGCTTATCGTTATTACAGGGCTGCTTCGCCCGACTCGCCGGTCCGGATACGGATGACTTGTTCCAGCGGGGCGGTAAAGATCTTGCCGTCACCGATCTTGCCGGTACGGGCCGCTTGTTCGATGGCTTCGACGACCTGGTCGACCAGGTGGTCGGGCACGGCGGCTTCCACCCGCAGCTTGGGCAGGAAATCGACGGCGTATTCGGCGCCCCGGTACAGTTCGGTGTGACCCTTCTGGCGGCCGAAGCCTTTGACTTCGGTGACCGTCAGCCCCTGGACGCCGATCCCGGACAGAGCCACCCGCACTTCGTCGAGCTTGAATGGCTTGATGATGGCGATGACGAGTTTCATGGCTTTTCCTCTCATGGTTGCACGTTGGCATGGGCTATCAAGCAACATCCATGCCAACTTTTGCTGGCCCGCTGGTCAGGGACGGGTGCGAGAGGACAGGCACAGTTTCCGCGCACGCAGCGCCAAACTGGGGCATAAAGCGGGGCGTCCATGCATCAAAATGGTGCGAAGGCGCCGTCGGCTCACGCGCTGCAACGGAATGTGTGAAGCGTCGCGAGTTTGTAGCAAATTGCGTATCCGGGGCGCTGCGGGGTCGCGTCGCGCCGTGCGTGGCCGGGGTCCCCCGTCGGCGGATTTTTCGGGCGTAGACCCTTGATTTGCTGGGGCGGTCCGCCGGTCTCGACATGCCGCCGGCGTCCTCGCCATGGCCTGTTCCGGCCACGTTATTACCGCGCCGCTGAAACGCGGGTTTACACGTATGCGCTTGTTGACCTGACCCGGCTGGGGAAGAATCGAGGCGTTGTTAGTGCATTGCGCGAGCAACAGCCCGTCGGATGTCGCGGCAATCGATATCCGGCAGGTTTTGGGGGTGCGCCTTGACGGCAGCTTCCTGGAGTCGCCTCCCGGCGATTCTGTTTTTCTCCTGTGCTTTGAAAAGCGGCGCCGACATCGGCCCGCTTTTTTTTTGCCACCGGCGGGGCGCGTTGTCCGGGCTGTCCATTCGCGCCATCCCAGCGGAGCCCGATGCGGCCCCGTCGCGATGAGTCTGCAGGGAAGCCCGTCAGGCTCTACACTGGCAGTGTTGTCATTCATACGAAGGCGAGCGCAATCATGAACCGCACCCAACAATGGATGGAAGAGTTCCAGAAGAACATCTCCGACCTCATCGCACGCAGCCCCGCAGCGGATCTGGAGCGCAACATGCGCTCCATGATGACGCAGGGTTTTGCCAAGCTCGATCTGATCACGCGTGAAGAGTTCGACGTGCAGACCGACCTGCTGGCGCGCGCCCGCACCCGCGTGGATCAGCTGGCCGCGCAGGTTCAGGCGCTGGAAGCGCGCCTCGACGCGTTCGAGCGCAGCCGCACCGGCTCGCCCGCCAGCGAGGCCTGAGCCTCGCACCGCGTCGGGCTCGGTTGCTATCGGGTCCGACGCGGTGAACCCGACTCAGCGCGAGGCCGCCCCCGCGGCTTTGCGAACCGCGCCGCCTGCGCCGTGCAGGGGTGCGACCAAAGCGTCCCGGCGCGGCCACGAAGCCCGTGCCGGCGTTGCATACTGCCACTCCCCCTGACTGCTGGAGTGGCCATGACCCTGGCCGTATTTGCCAGCCGCGCGCTGGCCGGACTCGATACCCCTGTCGTCCGGGTCGAGGTCCATGTGGCAGGCGGCCTGCCGGCGTTTACGGTCGTCGGGTTGGCCGACACCGAGGTGCGCGAGAGCCGCGAGCGCGTGCGCGCCGCCATTCTCAATAGCGGATTCGATTTTCCTCACGGCCGGGTCACGGTGAACCTGTCGCCCGGCGATCTGCGCAAGGCGTCGGCCCGGTTCGATCTAGCGATCGCGCTCGGGGTGCTGCAGGCCTCGGGCCAGCTGGTGCTGGCCGAGGCGCAGGCCCAGGCCTTGACCGATATGGTGTTGGCCGGCGAGCTATCGCTCACCGGCGCGGTGGTGGCCGTGGCACAGCCGCTGGCGCTGGCGCTGGGCGTGGCCCGCCAGCAACCCGACGCCATATTGGTGCTGCCGGCCTCGTGCGCGCCGATCGCGGCGTGGGTGCCCGGCTTGCGGGTGCTGGCCGCGCACACGCTTGGCGAGGTGGCGGCCTGGCTGGCCGGGCAGGGCGCATTGATCCCGCCGGCCGCCGCGCCACCGCCCGCGGGTCCGCCCTGGCCCTGCCTGTCGGACGTGCGCGGCCAGGCGCAGGGGCGGCGCGTGCTCGAGGTGGCGGCCGCGGGCGGCCACAGCCTGCTGCTGACGGGGCCGCCGGGGGCGGGCAAGAGCATGTTGGCCCAGCGCCTGCCGGGCTTGTTGCCGCCGCTGCGCCGCACGGCGGCCCTGCAGGTGGCCGCGATTGCCGATCTGGCGGGCCAGGCCGTGCATTTCGGTCGGCTGCCCTGGCGCGCGCCGCATCACTCCGCGAGCGCCGCGGCGCTGGCAGGCGGGGGCGGGCGGCCGCGTCCGGGCGAGGTGACCCTGGCCCATCACGGTGTTTTGTTTCTCGACGAACTGCCGGAGTTCGGCCGTCAGGCGCTCGAAACCTTGCGCGAGCCGCTCGAAAATGGCGAGGTCATGGTGGCGCGCGCCTTGCATCGGGTGCGTTTTCCCGCGCGATTCCTGCTGGTGGCCGCGATGAATCCGTGCCCGTGCGGCTGGCGCGGCCATCCAACCCGCCCGTGTCGCTGTACGCCGGATCAGGTCGCGCGATATGTGGGGCGCGTGTCGGGGCCACTGCTCGATCGCATCGATCTGCATGTGCATCTGCCGCCGGTCGCGCCGGCGCGGCTCGAGGACGGACCCGGCGAAACCTCGCAGGCGGTGCGGGCACGGGTGCGGCGCTGCCGCCGCCGGCAGCGCTTGCGGCAGGGCTGCGCCAATGGGCAGCTCCCGGTGGATGCGCTGGCGGGGGTGTGCGGGCTCGATGGCGGCTCGCAGGTCTGGCTGGCGCGCGCCCTCGAGCGGGCGGGGGCGTCGGCGCGTGCCGCGCATCGGCTGTTGCGGGTGGCCCGCACCCTGGCCGATCTGGAGGGCGCGCAGCGGGTAGAGGTGCCTCACCTGGCCGAAGCACTCCAGTACCGGCACGCCGGAGCGGTTCGCTGAGAGGTCTCTCCGACCCTAATTTATCGGGCCCGAAACGCCCGCCGTCGCCGCTATCCGACACGGCTGTGTCAGGCGAATAGACAAGCGACGCAAAATCACCATATAATCAAAGGCTTTCCGGCATTCTCTGTCGGGAAAATTAGAAGTGGCGCGGGTCTACAAGTTTTGGTTTCTCCTTCTTGGGCGGATCAAGCACCTGTTGCCACAATCAATCAACAAAGCCTTTTAGGAATCATCATGCCCAAGATGAAGACCAAGAAAAGCGCTGCAAAGCGCTTTCAGGTCCGCGGCAGCGGATCCATCAAGCGCGGTCAGGCGTTCAAGCGTCACATCCTGACCAAGAAGACCACGAAGAACAAGCGCCAGCTGCGCGGTTCGGCTGCGGTCCACGAAACCAACGTCGCTTCCGTGAAAGCGATGATGCCTTTCGCTTGATAACGGAGATCTGATATGCCTCGCGTCAAACGTGGCGTTACCGCCCGTGCCCGTCACAAAAAAGTCCTGACCGCCGCCAAGGGTTACCGCGGCCGTCGTGGCAACGTCTTCCGCATCGCCAAGCAAGCGGTGATGCGCGCCGGTCAATACGCCTACCGTGACCGCCGCAACAAGAAGCGTACGTTCCGCGCTCTGTGGATCACCCGTATCAACGCCGCCGTGCGTGAACAGGGTCTGTCGTACAGCGTGTTCATCGCCGGTCTGAAGAAGGCTGCGATCGAACTCGACCGCAAGGTGCTGGCCGATCTGGCCGTGCGCGACAAGGCTGGCTTTGCCGCCATCGTGCAACAAGCCAAGGCGGCCTTGGCTGCCTGATCGCGTCCACATACATCGCGGATCGCTGCAAACGGGGCTGTAATGGCCCCGTTTGCGTTTTCAAGGCTCACATTTCATGACTCTACTGGCTGACGACCTGGTTTCCCAGGCGCAAGAACGATTCGCCGCCGCCACCGATGCGGCCGCGCTGGAAAACGCGAAAGCGCTATTCCTGGGCAAGGACGGTGCGCTCACCGTGCAGCTCAAGGCGCTGGGCAAGCTCGATCCCGAAGCCAAGCGCGAGGCCGGCGCCCGAATCAACAAGGCCAAACAACAGATCGAAGAGCTGCTCAATGCTCGCCGCGCCCAGATGGCGCAGGCTGAGCTCGACGCACGCCTCGCTTCGGAAACCATCGATGTCACCTTGCCCGGCCGCGGCCGTGTGGCAGGCGGCATCCATCCGGTCATCCGCACCTGGGAACGCGTCGAAGCCATCTTCCGCTCGATCGGTTTCGATGTGGCCGACGGCCCCGAAGTCGAAAACGACTGGACCAATTTCACCGCGCTGAACAATCCGCTGGATCATCCGGCGCGGTCCATGCAGGACACCTTCTACGTCGACATGAACGACGCCGATGGCCTGCCGCTGCTGCTGCGCACGCACACCAGCCCGATGCAGGTGCGCTACGCCCGCATGCACAAGCCGCCGATCAAGGTGATCGCGCCGGGCCGCACCTATCGCGTCGACAGCGACGCCACGCACTCGCCGATGTTCCATCAGGTCGAAGGCCTCTGGATCGCCGAAGACATCTCGTTCGCCGACCTGAAGGGCGTCTACACCGACTTCCTGCGTTGCTTCTTCGAAAGCGACGACCTCGTCGTGCGCTTCCGTCCGTCGTTCTTCCCGTTTACCGAACCCTCGGCCGAAATCGACATGATGTTCACCTCGGGTCCGAACCGTGGCCGCTGGCTGGAAATCTCCGGCTCGGGTCAGGTGCATCCGCAGGTGGTGCGCAACTTCGGGCTCGACCCCGAGCGCTATATCGGCTTCGCGTTCGGCTCCGGCCTCGAGCGCCTGACGATGCTGCGCTACGGCGTGAACGACCTGCGCCAGTTCTACGAAGGCGATTTGCGCTTCCTGCGCCAGTTCAACGAATAAAGACGGCTGATCATGCAATTTCCTGAATCCTGGCTGCGCACGCTCGTCAACCCGGCGATCGCAACCGACGAACTCGCGCACCAGCTCACGATGGCCGGGCTGGAAGTCGAAGAAACCCTGTCCGCCGCGCCGCCGTTCTCAGGCGTGGTGGTGGCGCGTATTGCCGAGATCGCGCCGCATCCCGATGCCGACAAACTGCGCGTGTGCAAGGTCGATGACGGCTCGGGCGAACTGCTGCAGATCGTGTGCGGCGCGCCCAATGCGGCGGCCGGCATCACGGTGCCGCTCGCCCGCGTGGGCGCCGAGCTGCCTGGCGGCATGAAGATCGGCGTGGCCAAGATGCGCGGCGTGCAGTCGTCGGGCATGCTGTGCTCGGCACGCGAACTCGGCCTGTCGCAAGATCACGGCGGCCTGCTCGAGCTCGCCGGCGACCTCGCGCCCGGTACCGACATCCGCGCCGCGCTGTCGCTCGACGACACGCTGTTCGTGCTCAAGCTCACGCCCAACCGCGCCGACTGCCTGTCGATCCTCGGCGTGGCGCGTGAGGTGTCCGCGCTGACCGGCGCCGCGCTCACGCTGCCCGCGTTCGAGCCCGTGCCCGTCACGCTGAACGACCGCCTGCCGGTCTCCATCGAGGCCGCCGACCTGTGCGGCCGCTTCGCCGGTCGCGTGATCCGTGGCGTGAACGCCCGGGCCGCCACGCCCGACTGGATGCGCGAGCGCCTCGAGCGTTCGGGGCAGCGTTCGGTGTCCGCGCTGGTCGACATCTCCAACTACGTGATGCTCGAGCTGGGCCGTCCGTCGCACGTGTTCGACCTGGACAAGATCCAGGGCGACATCAACGTGCGCTGGGCGCGCGCCGGTGAATCGCTCGAGCTGCTCAATGGCCAGACCGTCACGCTCGACCCGAAGGTCGGTGTCGTGACCGCCGGCGAGCAGGTCGAAAGCCTGGCGGGCATCATGGGCGGCGAGGCCACCGCCGTCACGCTCGACACGCAAAACATCTACCTCGAAGCCGCGTTCTGGTGGCCCGAGGCCATCGCCGGCCGCGCGCGCCGCTACAAGTTCAGCTCCGAAGCCAGCCATCGCTTCGAACGCGGTGTCGATTTCGACAACATCGTCGCGCACATCGAACGCATCACGCGTCTGATCGTGGACATCTGCGGCGGTCAGGTCGGCCCGGTCGATGACCAGGTAGCCCGTCTGCCCGAGCGCGCGCCCGTGCGTCTGCGTCTGGCGCGTTGCCATCGTGTGCTCGGCGTGCCCGTCACGGCCGCCGAGGTCGCCGACATCTTCACGCGTCTGGGCCTGCCCCATACCCGCGAAGGCGACGACTTCATCGTCACGCCGCCGTCGTATCGCTTCGATATCGAGATCGAAGAAGACCTGATCGAAGAAGTGGCCCGTGTCTATGGCTTCGAGCGCATCCCCAGCGTGCCGCCGGTGGCGCGCGCCAAGATGCACGCCACGCCCGAAGTGCAGCACGGTCCGCACGCGCTGCGCCGCGCCACCGCCGCGCGCGACTATCAAGAGGTCGTGAACTACAGCTTCGTCGAAGCCGACTGGGAACGCGACTACGCCGACAACACCAACCCGGTGCGCCTGCTCAACCCCATCGCCAGCCATCTGTCGGTGATGCGTTCGAGCCTGATCGCCGGCCTGGTGGCCATCGTGCGCCACAACGCCAATCGCAAGCAGTCGCGCGTGCGCCTGTTCGAACTGGGCCGCGTGTTCGTGCGCGATGCGCAGCTGGCCGATGGCCCCCTCGAAGTGGCGGGCGTGCGCCAGCCGATCAAGCTCGCCGGCGTGGCCTGGGGCCCCGCCAACGAAGAGCAGTGGGGCGAGCCCACGCGTCAGGTCGATTTCTTCGACGTGAAGCTCGACGTGGTGGCACTGTTCGGCGTGCGTGGCCCCGAGCTGCGTTTTACGGCCGATCGTCATCCCGCGCTGCACCCGGGCCGTAGCGCCCGCATCGAGCTCGACGGCAAGGTCGTGGGCTGGATCGGCGAGCTGCACCCGCAGTGGGCGCGTCAGGCCGACCTGGCGCATGCGCCGGTCGTGTTCGAACTCGACGCCGACGCGCTTGCCGCGGGCCGTCTGCCGCGCGTGGCCGAGCTGTCGCGCCAGCCGGTGGTGGTGCGCGACCTGGCCCTGTGGGTCGACGAGGGCGTGCAGGTGCAGTCCATGCTCGATACCGTGGCCGCCACGGTGGCCGCGGATCCGCAACTGGCGGTGGTGCAGGATGCACGCCTGTTCGACGTGTGGCGCGACAAGCCGCGCGACGGTCAGCCCGTCACCGAGAAGAGCCTGGCTTTCCGCTTCTGGCTGCAGGACACTGCGGTAACATTGGACGAAGCCCGCGTGGCCGACTGCCTGGCCCGCCTCAAAGACGCGCTGGTCTCCGCACACGGCGCACGTCAACGGGTGTGATCATGGGGAACCCTATGCTTGCCGAGCCGCGCACGCTCACCAAGGCCGAACTCGCCGAACTTCTGTTCGAGCGGGTCGGTCTGAACAAACGCGAGGCCAAGGATATCGTCGATACCTTTTTCGAAGAGATCCGCGAAGCCCTGGCCCGTGGCGATGCCGTGAAGCTCTCGGGCTTCGGCAATTTCCAGGTGCGCGACAAGCCGCCGCGTCCCGGGCGCAATCCCAAGACCGGCGAAACGATCCCGATCGCGGCGCGCCGTGTGGTGACATTCCATGCCAGCCAGAAGCTCAAAAGCGTGGTCGAGCACACCCCGGCGTCCGACCCTCTCATCAACCCCGCGGAGTGATACGCTTTGTCGGCAATTGTTATCGGTCCTCGAAGCGTTGCGGCATAAAATCCACCTATGACTCGTCCCGAATCCACTGTCACGCTACCGCCCATTCCCGCCAAGCGCTATTTCACCATCGGTGAGGTGAGCGACCTGTGCGGGGTGAAGCCCCATGTCCTGCGGTACTGGGAACAGGAATTCACGCAGCTCAAGCCGGTCAAGCGTCGTGGCAATCGGCGTTATTACCAGCACCATGAAGTCCTGTTGATCCGCCGCATCCGTTCCTTGCTTTATGAGCAAGGCTTCACGATCAGCGGTGCCCGCAATCGCCTCGGCGATGCGCGCGATGTGCCGCACGATGCCGACGCCGCCGTCCGCCTCAGCGCAGCCGAACTGCAATCGCTGCGCAACGAGCTGGGCGACATCTCGGCCTCGCTGGCCGAAGCGCTCGGCACCTCGAGTTCCAAGCCTGCCAGTCAGGCCGCATGACGCGTGGCAGGGGAGGGCGCGGCTCTCGCCACACACGCATTCGCAAAGGCACCTTCGGGTGCCTTTTGCTTTGGTGCGCGCGGATGTGGCCGCCGCGGCATCCCCTCATGTCATCAGCATGAAAAAAAGTCGTCGATGCGCCGCACGCGTCTTTTTTATGGGGTATTATTCCGGCCCGGTCGTAGCTCAGCGACGCGGCACGAAGAGCAGGGCATCGCAAGATTTCCGCCTCCGTTTCGCGCAGTCTGTTCGTGCATTCCGGCATGCGCGTGGCATGCGAGGCGTTCCCCAAACGCCAGGCTCGCCACCCGCCATCGATGTGATCTCGCTTTTGCGTGGCTTGCAAAGATAGATGCCCGGATTTGCGCAAATTGATTTAGTTCTGATATACTTTCGGTCTTCGGGGCGTAGCGCAGCCTGGTAGCGCACTTGCATGGGGTGCAAGGGGTCGCGAGTTCGAATCCCGCCGTCCCGACCAAAAAGAAAGGCCGTCAGTGAGAAATCACTGACGGCCTTTGTCGTTGTGGGGCATCAAAAGACTCGGCTTAAGCGTTGGCCAATGTGGCCCGCGCGGTGATCACGATCCAACCACTGGCCATCCACCGTTCATCATTGTCCGCTGCCCCCAAACGGCGCGCCCTTCCGAGGCCAAATTTCATGCCGCAATGGCCACAATTGGCGGATGGTGAATCCCCAGAGCAGGCCGTCCGCCAGTCCCGTGAAGCCGCCGGATGCCAGCGTGAATATGGCATCGGAAGTCAGTGACGGGTTTCGTGCGGCCATCGCCGAAATGACGAACTTGCAAACGAAGATGATGATGAGCGACACGAGCGTTATCGGGGAGCCTGGCCGGGCGATTCGCCTACTCAGGCTGTCGTAGGTGGCACCTAGGCGTCCTGGCCAGATCAGATAGCCCGCAACGCCGCCTACGCAAACAAAAATGCCAAAAGCTGCGTAGGCGAGAAGCCGCACATGGGCGTCCGCATGGATAGACGCCAACCCCCAAACGAGAAATGCAGAGGGGAGTAGCAGCGTTTGCAGCAACGTGCTTCGGCGAGGGCTTAGTGCGCGAATTCCCCGGTAGATCAATAGCAGCAACACGCCCCACACCCACAGTGGCGTGTGACGCAGAAACTCCGTAGGCATTCGACCTTCCTATTCGACCGCCCAGGAGGGACATGAGCGCTGGGTTGTGCTCGCACAGAAGGGCGAGCTTCGGATGGATCCTGCGTGGCCCCACGATAAAGCGACTTCGCAGGCTCGACGGCGGCATGCCAATCCGTCAGAACTTCGTTGCCGAGGGCCCGAGCCCTGGATCCGAAGGAGGCCGCGAAGGGGCCCCGCCGCTCGCCCCATTTCATATGCAGTCCCACAACGTAACTCCTCGAAAACTCGCTGCAACCTCGAAGTGAGCCCGGAACGCGGCCGCGCCACGGCGCCGCGGCATGGGGCGGCGTCCAGTTTTCATCAGTCTTTGCGGTTTGCTCGCGTGCAACCATCGGTCGGCTGTGTCTCCGTCTATCCAGGAACCGTAATGGTTCTCATTAAAGGATCAATGCTCCGATGAAATCGCCGCACATTACCGCTCGCGCGCTTCCTCCCCGTTCTTGCCTGGCGCCCGCGTTGGCTGCTGTCGCCGTTCTTGGCGTGCCGGCGCAAGCCAGCGGGGCTTCGCCCAACGACGCCAGGCCGCCGGTGCAGCTCGCGCCGGTGACCGTGACGGGAGATGCGCCCCAGGGGTCGAAGACCGATGCGTCCGCGTCGGGCAAGTACGCCGCGCCGCTGATCGACGTGCCGCAGACCATCACGGTGGTGCCGCGCCAGGTGCTCGACGAGCAGAACGCGCTCAGCCTGCGGCAGGCGCTATCCAACGTCTCCGGCATCACGTTCAACGCGGGCGAGGGCGGTGGCGGCAGTGGCGACTCGATCAATATCCGCGGGTTCAGCGCCAATGCGAGCATGCAGGTTGACGGCATGCGGGACAGCGCGCAAACGAGTCGCAGCGACCTGTTCAATATTGAATCGGTCGAGGTCATCAAGGGGCCCAACTCCGTCTTCGGCGGAGCGGGCACGACGGGCGGCAGTATCAACATGATCAGCAAGGCGCCCAAGTCCTCCGACCTCACCACGGTCGGCGCGGGCCTGGGCACCGACCGGTACAAGCGCCTGACCCTCGACACCAACCAGGCCTTCGACGACGGATCGCGCGCGTTCCGCCTGAACCTGATGGGGCATGGCAACGACGTGCCCGGCCGCGATCAGATCGAGAAAAAGCGTTGGGGGATCGCGCCGTCGTTCGCGTTGGGCCTGAACGGCCCCACCACCTTTACGGTCAGCGTATTTCATCAGACCGACGACAACGTGCCCGATTATGGCGTGCCGGCCTTCCGCGGCAAGCCGCTCGATGGCGTGTCGCGCCACGCTTACTTCGGCTGGCGCAATCTCGACAAAGACAAAATTCAGTCCGACACGGCGACCGCCCGGCTCGAGCATACGTTCTCGGAAAGCCTGAAGCTGCAGAATACGCTGCGCTATGCATCGTTGAATCGCGACACCGTGATCTCCGCCTCGCACGTGAACCGCCAGGGCATGCGCACGGGCTACTACAAGCCCGCCGGCCCGCAGGCTTACGGGCGCGATTCGCACACGACCATGTGGGCCAATCAAACCAATCTGACGAGCAAGTTCGGCACGATGGGGCTGCAGCACACCCTGGTGACGGGCGTGGAGTTCTCGCAGGAAGACTACGAGCGGGACACGTACTCGTACAACATCAGCAGGCTGTTCCCCGCGGCGGGTTATGCCCTGGCCAATCCGCCGGGGTATTGGCGCGGCGCCGTCGATAAAAAGATATCGGCCCGCAACAAAACCCGGCTCGACACCAAGGCGATCTATGCCATGGACACGGTCGCGCTCAGCGAGCGTGTCGATGCCAACGTCGGGCTGCGCTACGACTGGATCG
Organism: Bordetella genomosp. 5; assembly: GCF_002261475.1. Taxonomy (GTDB): domain Bacteria; phylum Pseudomonadota; class Gammaproteobacteria; order Burkholderiales; family Burkholderiaceae_B; genus Bordetella. The sequence goes on along the minus strand of NZ_NEVN01000008.1, from coordinate 182,859 downwards.
ACGGCCGCTCGGCCAGCCATTCGGTCTCTGCCGCGAGCACCGACGACCACACGTCCGATCGCAAGCTCAGCTCGCGTTTCGGGCTCACCTACAAGCCGGCGCAGAATGGCCGTGTTTACGTGGCCTACGGCACGTCGTTCAATCCGTCCGCCGAGTTTCTCGTCACGACGGGCTCGGGCGTGAGTCAGAGCACGTCCTCGCTCGCACCCGAGAAAAACCGCACGCTCGAGCTGGGCACCAAGTGGGAGTTGTTCGACAAGCGGCTCGCCGTGGGCGGTGCGCTGTTCCAGGTCGACAAGACCAATGCCCGCGAAGCGCTGGCCGATGGCTCCTACCTGCTCGCGGGGGCGCAACGCGTGAAGGGCGTCGAGCTCGATGCCTCGGGCAAGCTGACGCCGAAGTGGGATGTGTTCGCCAACTACACGTACAGCGACAGCGAGACGCGACGGTCGCTGGTGACGCCCGCGCGCATCGGCCAGGCGCTGGGCAACACGCCGCGCCATTCCTTCAGTCTGTGGACCACGTACGTGCTGCCGCAGGGCTGGACGGTGGGTTACGGCACGCGCTTTGTCGGCTCGCGCAATGTCACGTCGCAGGGCGATGGCAAGCTGAGCCCCTATTGGGTGCACAGCGTCATGGCGTCGTACGACGTGACACGCAACCTGAAGCTGCAGCTCAATATCGAGAACCTGACCGACGAGCTGTATGTCGAGCGCGTGCGCCAGACCGCCGGCACGCAGGCGCGGTCGTCGGCGATCGAATACGGCGACGGCCGCTCGGCCATGCTGTCCGCGCTGTATCGGTTCTGATGCCCACACACATCCGGAGGTCAGCGTCATGATGGTTCACATACCCAGCGTGCTGAGCGCCGACGAGGTGCACGCGTGCCGCCAGCTCCTGCTGCAGGCAGACTGGCAGGACGGGCGCGGCACGGCCGGCTTTCAGTCGGCGCTGGTGAAAGACAATCTGCAGCTGCCGCCGGATTCGGAAGAAGGGCTGAAGGCCGCCGCCCTGATCGACGCGGGGCTCGCACGGTCCGCGTTGTTCATGTCGGCGGCACTGCCGGCGCGCATCTTTCCCAAGCTGTTCAACGTGTACGGCGAGGGCCAGTCGTTTGGTCTGCATGTCGACAACGCCATCCGCCGCATTCCGGGCACGGGTGTGAGCATCCGCACCGATCTGTCCGCCACGCTGTTCCTGGCCGAGCCGGACAGCTACGACGGCGGCGAGTTGCGGGTGCAGGACACCTATGGCGAGCACGCGGTCAAACTGCCGGCGGGCGACATGGTGCTGTACCCCTCGGACAGCCTGCATTACGTGACGCCGGTGCGCCGCGGGATGCGGCTGTGTTCGTTCTTCTGGATGCAAAGCATGGTGCGGGACGAGGGCCAGCGAACCTTGCTGTTCGACCTCGACTGCGCCATTCAGGATGCGGGCAGCCAGCTCGGTCCGGGCCACGACACCGTGGTCCGGCTGACGCGCACGTATCACAACCTGCTGCGCCGGTGGGCGACGCCGTAGGGCTTTGCCGGTACGTGCCCGGGTATTGCAGAGCTGGTCAGCTGGTGCGGGCGCGCTAGGTCAGGGGAAGCACCTTCCAATGGGCGTACTCGCCGAAATTGGCGCGGCAGAACGGGCATGTTTCGCTTAGAAGAGGGATGATCTTCTCGCAATTGGGACATCGGCCCTTCGGGGCCTCCTGAAAGGCCAGTTCTTCCATGCGTGCAAGCGCCTTTTGTTCGGCGTAGGGGTCTGGCCAGACGGCGGGAGACAGGACGCGAGACTTATAGATCTCCGCATCTTCGGCTGCGATGGCGCCCGCAGCCACTTGGGCAGAGATGAGCTGGACCCGTGCATTAGCCCATTGAGCGTTCATGCGCCTGAGATGCACAAAAACTTCCGACAGGTAAATGCGCAAGGCGCCTGGCTCCATCAGACCGTAGTGCAGATGCAGCTCACCGAAGTTGGTGGTGATGGTCAGGAACGTGTGGGTCGTCTTCTTTGTTGTGAGTGCATTGAGCACGCCGGCGATGGCCATCCCCTGCAGCGCTCCCTCGACGCCAAAGCCTCCGCCCAAAAATCCTCCGCCACTGACGGTCGTCCCCGGGCCGGTTATCTCAATATCCAACACTTCGACGAGTGAAAATTTGGCGATTTGCTGCCCGCTCGTGCATATGACATCGGCGCCGAGAAAGCCGATAGTGACAGGGGTCCCGGTGTCGAACGGAAAGCCACTGGCACCAAGTACCGTGCAATCTTTGAGGGCAATGAGCGATTCGGAGTTGGGATTGGTCATGACGAGCTCGCGTGAAGAAGTGCCGACTATAAATGGTCGCTGTCGAGTAGCGGGCAAAAGCGCAATTTGAATCGGCATTCCGTTTGCGCGCGCCCACTCTTGATGAGAAAGAACAACGGTGTTCGTTCTCGGAGCGCGTGCTCGATACTTGTCCCATATCAACACTATTCTTCAACTGCAGCGGTACGCTCTGTCTGCGTCGTCGTGCGGTTACCGGGTCATGGCCGGGACACCGTGAGATGCGCGCCGCGCGCGGGGTGCGCGCGGCTTACCGAATTCGAAGGAGTGTTCCGTGGTATTCGCCAAACATGCTGCATTGATCGCACTGACCCTGCTTGCCTCGCCGGCGTTCGCCAATGAGTGCGCGGTCGAGATCTCGTCCAACGACCAGATGCAATACAACACCAAGGCCATTCAAGTGCCGAAGTCGTGCAAGACGTTTTCGGTGACGCTGGCGCATGCGGGCAAGCTGCCGGTGAACGTGATGGGCCACAACTGGGTGCTGTCGAGCACGGCCGATATGCAGGGCGTGATCGGCGAAGCCATGGCGGCCGGTGCCGCCAAGGGCTATTTCAAGGAAGGCGATACCCGCGTGATCGCGCACACCAAGATGCTGGGCGGCGGCGAGAAAGACACCGCCACGTTCGATGTGGCCAAGCTGGCCGCGGGTCAGAAGTACAGCTTCTACTGCACGTTCCCGGGCCACTCGGCGCTGATGAAGGGCGAGCTGACGCTGGCTCCCTGATTGACGGTCTCCCTGCTCGGCGACGGTGTGGGCCAGGGTGCAGCGCCGTCGCCGGCACGGGGTTGGCCGGCGCCCGGCAGACATAGCCGCAACGCAACCGCCGGCCCGTTGTTGCGCCCGCGCCGCGGTGGCACCGGGTGCTTCGTTCTAATTAATAGTATTTCTTATTCGCATTCGGTAGACTGCAGGGCATCTTGTCATCTACCGACTCTCTTTCTCTCCCCGCGGTCGAGCAGTTGTATCGCCATCACCATGGCTGGCTGCAAACCTGGCTCCATCGCAAGCTGGGCGACAGCAGCGACGCGGCCGATCTGGCGCAGGACACGTTCGTGCGGCTGATGGCCGCGCAGCGTCCACCCGTACTGCAGGACGAGCCGCGCGCGTTGATCACGCATATTGCCAAGGGATTGCTGGTCGATCATTGGCGCCGCCGCGCGGTGCAGCAGGCCTACATTGAGGCGATCGCGCACCTGCCGCAGCCGCAGGTCCCGCCGCCCGAAACGGGTCTCATGATCGTGCAGACGCTGGTGGCGATCGACGCCATGTTGCAGCGGCTGCCCGCGGCCACCCGCGAGATGTTCCTGCTGGCCCAGCTCGACGGGCTGACGCTGCAGCAGATCTCCGAGCAGACGGGCAAACCCGTCATCACGGTGCGGCGCCACCTGCAGAAAGCGTTGGTGGCGTGCATGACGGCCGCCGCATGACTTCCCATGTGATTGCGCCGACGTCGGTGGCCTTGCCTGTGCCCGCCTGGGTTTTCAGGCCATGACGGTTGGACCTGACGATCCACTGTTCGAAGAAGCGGCCGATTGGGTGATCCGGCTGCGCTACGAGCCCGCCGATGTCATCACGCACCGCGCATTCGAACGCTGGCTGGCTCAGGGTGAGGCGCACGCCCGGGCTTGGGCACGCGCGGAGCAGGTGCTGGGCGCCTTCGAAGGGGTGCCAGCGCGCATCGGACACGATGTGCTGCGCGCCACGCGCAAGCGGCAGGGCAGGCGCGCCGTGCTGCGCGCCACGCTGGGCTTGGGCGTGGCCGTGCCGGTCGGCTGGATGGTGTGGCGTGAGGCGCCCGCCTGGCGGGCGGATCTGCGTACCGCCGCGGGAGAGCCACTGAGCCGCACGCTGGAAGATGGCACACGGCTGGTATTGAACAGTGGCAGCGCGGTCGATCTGCGCTACGGCGCCGCCGAGCGCAGGCTGGTTCTTTTGGCCGGCGAGGTGCTGGTCACCACGGGCCAGAAGCCGCAGGGCGCCTACCGGCCCTTCGTGGTGCAGACGCCGCAAGGCGAGGTGCAGGCATTGGGGACGCGCTTTTCGGTGCGCCTGCTCGAGGACCGTACGCAGGTGATGGTGTTCGAGCACGCGGTGATGGCGCGTCCAGTGCATGCCCCGCCGCTGCGCATCGACGCGGGGCAACGGGCCAGTTTCACGGTTGCCGGCACCAGCGCGCTCGCGCCGGTGGACGACAGCGCGGCGTTGTGGGAGCGGGGGATGCTGGTCGTGCGCGATCAGCGCCTCGCCGATGTGGTGGCGGAGCTGGCCCGGCACCGCCCCGGCGTGTTGCGCTGCGCCCCTGCCGTTGCCGAGCTGCGGGTGTCGGGCGCGCTGTCGCTGCGCGACACCGATGCGGCGCTGGCCGCCCTGGCCGAACGCCTGCCGATCGCGGTGCGGCGCGTCACGCGCTATTGGGTGTCGGTGGGGCCGGCCGACGCTTGAGCGGTGGCGCCAAAATATTTTGCTGCGACGTGATCACTTTTTCGTTCTCGTGCGGAGTAGGTAGTGACACCGCATCGAGGGGATGCGGGCGCTTCTTGCTTGACGACGAAAGGATGAAAGAGTGATGGCACGTGTACGCGCACCGCGGGGCAGGGGATCCCGCAAGGCATTGATCTGGTCGGCGCTCTGGTGCTCGGCCCTGGCGAGTGCCGCTGCCGGCGCACAGACCGCCGCGCCGGCTTCGCAGATTCACGACGTGGCGATCGGCCCGGGCCCGCTCGATACCGTGCTTGCCCGCTACGCCGCCGCGGCGGGGGTGCAGATCGTGTACGACCCCGCCTGGCTGGCGGGCCGCCAGAGCACGGGGATCTCCGGGCAGATGAGCGTGCAGGAGGGTTTCGACCGCCTGCTCGCGGGTTCGGCGTATCGTGCCGTGCCGAGCGGCGCGGGTACCTATTCCTTGCAGAGCGCGGGCGGCGTCACGCAGCTGGAGGCCGTGACCGTAATGGGCGTCGGCGAGCGCGCCACCAGCGAAGGCACGCAGTCATACACCAGCAATGCGGTCACGCTGGGGAAGGGCACGCAGACGCTCAGAGAGATTCCGCAGTCGGTGTCGGTGGTGACGCGTCAGCAGCTCGATGACCAGAACTTGAACAGCCTGTCGGACGCGATGCGCAACGTGACGGGGATCACGGTGGAGACGCTTTCGAGCGGCGGCGATATCTCGGGCTTTATCTCGCGCGGCTACACGCTCGACGCGATTCAGGTCGACGGAATGCGCACGCCTGCGGGGGCGGGGAATCTGTCGGCGGGTTTCGATCTCGCCATCTACGATCGCATCGAAGTGCTGCGTGGCCCCTCCGGGCTGTACCAGGGCACAGGCGAGCCGGGCGGCAGTGTGAACCTCGTGCGCAAGCGGCCCCTGCAGGACTTCGCCTTCAGCGCGCAAGCCAGTGTGGGCTCGTGGGATTACTACCGCGCGGTGGCCGATCTGAGCACGCCGTTCGACAGCGAGGGAAAGGTGCGTGGACGGTTCATCGCCGCTTATGAGGATCGCGGTTCGTTCGTGGATCGCGTGAGCTCGGAGCGGCCCACGCTCTACGGTATCGTCGAGGCCGATCTCACGCCGCGCACCAAGCTGGCCACCGGCCTCACGCATCAGCGCTCGCGCAGCACGCCCGCGTTCGGCCTGCCCGCGTACGCCGACGGCTCGCTACTCGACGTGCGCCGCGGCACCAACCTGAGCGCTGCCTGGAATCGGATCGAAGAGGAAACCACGGAGCTGTTCGCCGACCTGGAGCACGGGCTGGCGGGCGGCGGCATTGTGAAGGCCAGCGTGTTCCATCGAGACACGGATACGCCGACGCGCCTGACGACCTGGCCGAATCGGGCGGTGGATCCCGTCACCGGCGCCACCAATCTCATCGCATGGTCGTACCGCAATCACTGGAAAACCACCGGTGCGGATGCCAACCTGAACCTGCCGATCGAGGCCTTCGGGCGCGAACACAGCCTGCTGGTCGGCGCTGACTACAGCCATACGCGCAAGCAGTTCAGCTACGGCGGCGGCACCGTGTTTCCCACCAATGTCTACGCGCCGGTCATCGATATGACGCTCCCGGACATGGACCAGGTCAACGGCAACGATGGGCGTACCAGCGAGTTCGGTTTGTATACGCGCGCCAACATCCAGGCTACCGACCACCTGAAGGTCATCGCCGGCGCCCGGCTGGCGTGGTGGAAGAATGACGCGCGCAACGCCAACCAGTATTTCGGCGACTTCAGCCAGGCCGAGACGCGCATCGCCGCGCGCACCACGCCGTATGCCGGGCTGGTGTACGACCTGACGCCGCAGTTGTCGGCCTACGCGAGCTACACCAGCATCTTTCAGCCGCAGACGGACATCGACGCGCAGGGCAATACTCTGGCACCGCGCGTGGGGCGCCAGATCGAGACCGGCCTGAAGGGCGCGTTCATGGATGGCCGCCTCAACGCGCATGCCGCGCTGTTCCAGATCGTGGATCGCAACCGCGCGATGAACGATATCGATAACCCGATGTACTCGGTGGCGGCCGGTAAAGTGCGCAGCCAGGGTTTCGAGACCGAGATCAGCGGCTCACCGCTGCCGAACTGGGACATCGTGGCGGGCTACGCTTACACGCAGACCAAGTACCTGGAGGCGGCCGCGGGCACGGAGGGCTTGTCGTACAGCACCATCACGCCGCGCCACGCCATCAATCTGTGGACGCGCTACCGCTTCACGCAACCGGCGCTGCAGGGTTTCAGCGTGGGCACGGGCGTGCGTTGGAACAGCGGCAACTACCTGCAGAGCGGCAACGTGCGATGGGACCAGGGCAGCTACGCGCTCGTGTCGGCGCAGATCGGCTACCGGTACGACCGGCACATCGAGGGCACGCTGACGGTCGATAACCTGTTCGACCGCAAATACTACGAGAAGCTGGGCGGAGCCTCGCGGCAGAACTATTACGGCCAGCCGCGAAGCGTGATGTTGACCCTGCGTTATCAATACTGACGCGCCGGCGAGCCCAGCCAGGGCGGGGGCTTCGGACGATACGCAATGTCCGGCCGCCGCCCCTGTGCCGGGGCCATAGACCTCGGCGAGTAGCGGAATCGGACGGTGTCAAACCAAATCTCGGACGAAAGCCTCAACAAAATCGTTACAGATTCTTGAAGAATCCTGATTTTTATTTAGAATGATAGCCAATCTCATTTGCAATGATTGGGTCTATCGTGCCGTCTACCCTCGCTGCCCCGGACGCCGTCCGCGATCTCTACACCGAACACCAGGGGTGGCTGCACGGCTGGCTGCGGCGCAAGCTCGACAGTACCTTCGATGCCGCCGACCTGGTGCAGGACACCTTCGTGCGGGTGCTGCGGCACCGTCGCGAGCTGGCGGCGGTGCGTGAGCCGCGCGCCTATCTGGTCACGATCGCGGGCCGCCTGGTCATCAACCTGTATCGCCGCCGCTCGCTCGAGCGCGCCTTCGAAGAGGCGCTGGCGACGATGCCCGAGCCCCTGGCGCCGTCACCCGAGCAGCAGCTGCTGATTCTGGAGGCGCTCGACGAGATTGATTGCCTGCTGGCCGCCATGCCCGCGGCCGTGCGCGAGGCGTTTCTGCTGGCGCAGGTCGATCAGATGCCCTATGCCGAGATCGCCGAGCGCATGCAGGTGTCGGTGCGTACCGTGCAACGGCACATCGTGCGTGCCTACGAGCAGATCATTCTGGCCGCGCCATGACGCCGGTGTCCGATACCGCGATGGGCGCGGATCCGATCGATCGCCGGATCGCCCGCGAGGCCGCGCTGTGGCTGATGCGCCTGGGCGAGGGCAGCCACGATGCCGAGACGCATGCCGAATGCGCGCGCTGGCGCGCCCGCAGCCAGATGCACGAATACGCCTGGCAGCGGGCCCAGCGCATCAATACCCTGTTCGGCCAATTGCCCGCGGAGCTGGCGCGCGGGGCGCTGACCCGCCCCGATATGAGCCGGCGCAAGGCGCTGAAGGCCATGGCCGTGTTGATCGCGGCCGGCCCGCTGGGCTGGGCCGGGTGGCGCTCGGCGCGCGAGCAGGGCTGGCTGGCCGAATACCGGACGGCCGCGGGCGAGCGCCGCGCCATCACGCTTGCCGACGGGACGCGCGTGCACATGAATACGGGTACCGCGGTCGACGTGTCTTACGGCGATCCGGTGCTCGGTGGCGAGACGCTCGTGCAACTGCGCGCGGGCGAGATCTACGTCGAGACGGCCGGGCCGTGCGCCGTGCGCACGCGGCAGGGCAGTGTGCGCGCGCGCCATGCGCATTTCAGCGTGCGCCATTCCGACGCGCAGTGTCTTGTGGATGTGATGCAGGGCGAGGTCAGCGTGCAGCTGGCCCTGGCCGACATGGCGGGCGTCGCGCCGCACCGGATGCTGGCGCCGGCCAGGGCGCGGCTCGACGCGGCCGGGCTGCATGTGCTCGCGCCAGGGGCGGCCAACACGCCGCCCGATTGGATGCGCGGCGTGCTGCATGCACGCGACATGCGGCTGGACGCGTTCGTCACCGAGCTCGCGCGCTATCGCCAGGGCGTATTGCGCTGTGATCCCGACGTCGCCTCGCTGCGCCTGTCGGGCGCCTTCCAGCTCGACAACATCGACGGCATCCTGCAGGCGCTGCCGGCGCTGCTGCCCGTGCAGGTGCGCACGCGCACCGCGTATTGGGTGGTGGTGGGCCCGCGCGAGCAGTCGGCCTGAGGTCCGCGTCAGGCCCGCGGGCCGCTGTTACAAAAAAATGAGGCCAATGCTGTCCGGTTTGCCGCCGCCGGGGGTCATGGGAAGTAGTGGCACTCAGTTGCCGGCTTCACTTTGAACGGAACGACCCTCATGGCTCACGCACGTCATCCTGTCTCTCCTGGCGCGCGCCGCGCGCTGCCTCAGGCACTCGGCGCCGCCTTGTGCGCGGTGGCATTCGCCGCGCCGCTGCTGGTGTTCGGCACGCCGGCCGCGGCGCAGTCCAGCGCTTCGGCCGCCAGCCGCAGCTTCCAGATTCCCGCGGGCGATCTTGCCGAAGCGCTCGCGCGCTTTGCCGACACGGCCGGCGTGACGGTGCTGTATCAGCCCGAGAGCGTGGCGGGGCGCCGCAGCGCGGGTCTGTCGGGCAGCTACGATGTGGCCGAAGGGCTGCGTCGTCTGCTTGCGGGCAGCAGCCTCTCGGCGCGGCCGCAGGGCGATGGCACGTATGTGGTTCAGCCGCAGGACGCCGTGACGCAGCTCGCGCCGGTCATGGTGGAAGGGGCCACGCCGCGCGCGGAGCCGGCCTGGGTGAGCACCACCACGCGCCGCCAGCTCGATGGCGTGCAGGCGCGCAGCTGGAGCGACGTGGGCAAGCGCCTGGACCCGGGCGTGTCGTTCAATCGGCAGAACAACAGCATCAACATCCGCGGTCTGGACGAGAACCGCGTGGTCACTCGCATCGACGGGATCCGCGTGCCGTTTCTGGATGACGGCGCGCGTGGCGTGAAGGGCGGCCTGGACACGATCGACTTCAATTCCCTGTCGCGGCTCGATATCGTGCGCGGCTCCGATTCGGCCAGCGCCGGTTCGGGCGCGCTGGGCGGCGCGGCCAATCTGAGCACGCTCGAGCCGGGCGACCTGCTGAGCGGCGACCGCAACTTCGGCGCGCTGACCAAGACCGACTACGACAGCGCCGACAGCAGTTGGGGCGCGAATGCCGCGCTCGCGGGCCGGGTGCAGGAAAACACCTCGTGGCTGTTGCAGGCGGGCATGCGCCGCGGCCATGCGCTCGACAATCGCGGCGACCAGGGCGGCTACGGCGCCGCGCGCAGCGAGCCCACACCCGAAAATTATCTCCAGCAGAACTTCCTGCTGAAGCTGCAGCAGAAGGTCGACGGTGGCCACAAGTTCGGCATCACGGGCGAATACTTCAAGCGCCACGCCGACATGGACAGCATGTGGGAGCAGGGCCCGGGCACGAGCTACCTGATCGGTCAGAACAGCACGATCAAGACCACCAAGCGCGAGCGCGTGTCGGCCGATTACTCGTACGTGGCGCCGTCGTCCGGCGGTCTGGTCGATCGTGCCAGCGCCGTCGTGTACTGGCAGCGCATGACGCTCGAGAACTCGCTGGAAGGCGTGCGCAGTCGCGATGCCCGCGCCTCCATCATTCCGCGCGACCCCTTCCGCTACGGCTTCCCTTCGGGCGACTACGGCCGCAGCAACTCCATCCAGGAGTCGCTCTTCGGCGTGAGTGGCCAGGCGCAGCGCCGGTTCGACGGCGCGGTGTCGCAGCTCTGGACCGTGGGCGGCGAGTGGGTTGGCAACCGCACGGAGCAGTATTCGGGCGGCTACGACAACTGCCCCACGATCGCGCCGGGATTGCCCGCGCCGTTCGGTCCGCGCTCCTGCGACATGCTGCACACCAACCAGGCCGACATGCCCCGGGTCAAGGGCAGCCAGTTCGCCCTGTGGGTGCAGGACGAATTCGGCTTTGCCGACGGACGCTACACGCTCACGCCCGCCTTGCGCTACGACCACTACGAGCAGAAGCCGCAGAACACCGCGGCTTACGATAGCAACGGTAATTCGGCCGGCGGTCTGCCGCCGTCCTCGTCGGGCGGCCGCTTCTCGCCGAAGCTGCTGGGCTCGTGGAAGGCCGCGGAAAACGTGACCCTGTACGCGCAATACGGCTATGCCTACCGCGCGCCGTCGGCCAGCGAGCTCTACACCAACTACGGCGGCGCGGGCACGTACCTGCGCGTCGGCAACCCCTACCTGAAGCCCGAGACCAGCAAGGGCTGGGAGCTCGGTGGCAAGTTCGGCGACGATACGCTGGGCGGCTCGCTGTCGTTCTTCGACAACCGCTATCAGAACTTCATCGACAAACAGGTGCCGCTCAATGCGAGCTCGCCGCAGTGGCAGCCGGGCTGGAGCGCGTATCCGCTGGGCGTGACGGGCGCCGTGAACCGCGCGCGTGTGCGCATCTACGGCGCCGAAGCCGCCGGACAATGGCGCTTCGCGCCGGGCTGGCGCACGTGGGGTTCCGTGGCATGGGCGGTGGGCAAAGACCAGGTCACCGGCCAGTACCTGAACTCGGTGCCGTCCGTGAAAGGCATCGTGGGCTTGGGCTATGAACGCGAGCAGTGGGGCGTGGACGCCATGCTGACCGCGGCCGCCAGCCGCAGCAAGGTCCAGTACGACGGCAACTCGGCCGCCGCGCCCAATCCCGACTTCCAGGCGCCCGGCTATGGCATCGTCGATCTGTCGGGCTACTGGCGCCCGGCGGCCGTGAAGGGCGTGCAAGTTCAGCTCGGCGTCTATAACCTGTTCGACAAGAAGTACTGGGAAGCGATCAACGTGCCCACGGCCGGCGCCGTGGCGATCCCGCGGCCGGTGGATTGGTACACCGAGCCCGGACGCAGCGTGCGTCTGTCGCTCACCTATCAATACTGAGGCCCGAGGCCGCCCCTGGCGGCCGGAGGTTCCGGCCGCCGCATCAACGAGGAGTGTAGTGATGACCGATTTGAGTTTCGAAGCGCGCGCGGAGGCGTTGCGTGGCCGCGCGGCCGAACTGGCCGAGCGCGAGCCCAAGATGCGCGCCCGCAATCAGGCGCAGGCGCTGGGCGTGAGCGAGGCCGAGCTGGTGGCTGCCGGCTGTGGCGGGGCCGATGTCACGCCGCTGGGTGGCGAGATGCAGGCCCTCTTTCGCGACATCGGCACGCTGGGCGAGGTGATGGCCCTCACGCGCAACGACGCGTGCGTGCATGAGCGTCACGGCCGCTACGAGAACATCAACGCCACCGGCATGGTCGGTATCGTGCTCGGTCCGGACATCGATCTGCGCGTGTTCTTCGAATGCTGGCAGAGCGCGTGGGCCGTGCATCAGGATGGACGCCACAGCATTCAGTTCTTCGACCGCGCCGGCGTCGCCGTGCACAAGGTCTATCGCACCGACGAGAGCGATGTGGCGGCCTGGGACGCCTTCGTGCAGAAGCACACCGTGGCGCCGGTCTGGCCCGAGACGCAGGCCATCGCGCCGGCCGAGGAGCAGCCCGACGTGACCGACGCCGCCGCGTTCCGCGACGCGTGGCTCGCCATGACGGACACGCACCATTTCTTCCCGCTGCTGCGCAAGTACAAGGTCTCGCGCCTGGGCGCGCTGCGCGCCGCCGGCCACGATCTCGCGCAACAGGTGCCCACCGACGTGGCCGAGCGCATGCTCACGCAGGCCGCCGAAGACCTGCTGCCCATCATGTGCTTCGTGGGCAATCGCGGCATGATCCAGATCCACACCGGCACGGTCAACAACCTGCGCCGCACCGGTCCGTGGTTCAACGTGCTCGATCCGCGCTTCAATCTGCACCTGGATACCACCGCGATCGAGCAGGCCTGGATCGTCAACAAGCCCACGACCGACGGCTGGGTGACGTCGATCGAGTGCTACGCCGCCAATGGCGACCTGATCGTGCAGTTTTTCGGTGAGCGCAAACCGGGCCAACCCGAGCTCACCGCCTGGCGCAAGCTGCTCACGGGCTATTGCACGGAGCCGCTCGCCGCATGAAGCGCCTTTTTGCAGCAGGGCTGTGGCTGACGGCGCTCCTGCCGCTCGCCACGGCGATGGCCGCCGGACCGCAGCGCGTCGTCACCCTCGGTGGCAGCGTGACCGAGATCGTGTTCGCGTTGGGGCAGGGCGATCGGGTCGTGGCCGACGACCAGTCCAGCCTCTATCCCGAGGCGGCCACGCGCCTGCCCCGCGTGGGCTACTACCGTGCCGTGCCGGTGGAAGGCGTGCTGGCCCTCGCGCCGGATCTGGTGCTGGCGTCGGAGCAGGCGGGCCCGCCCGCCGCGCTCGCGCGCCTCGCGTCGGTCGGCGTCAAGGTCACCACCGTGTCGGATGCCGCGTCGGTGCAGTCGCTCTACGACCGGATCGCGCAGGTGGCGCAGGCGCTGGGCGTGCCGGAGCGCGGCGAGCGTCTCGCCGCCGAGGTGCGCGAGGCCCTGGCCACGGTCGCGGCCATGCCCGCCTCGCAGCGCAGCACCGTGTTGCTCATGAACCGCGCCGGCACGCCGCAGGCCGCCGGCGCGGGCACCGCCGCCGACCTCGTGATGCGGCTGGCGGGTCTGCGCAATGCGCTGTCCGAACAGCAAGGCTACAAGCCCCTCAATGCCGAAGCCCTGGCCGCGCTCGCACCCGAAGTGATCGTGGTGACGGCCGCGTCGATCGAGGGCAAGGGCGGCGTCGCGCAGGTGCAGACCTGGCCCGGCGTCGCGGCCACGCCGGCGGCGCGGCGCGGCTGCATCGTCGTGATGGACGATCTGCTCGCCCTGGGCGCCGGCCCGCGCCTGCCGGAGGCGTTGCGCATGCTCAAGGAGACCGCTTGTGTCGCCAGCGCTGGCTGAGGCCGCGCCGCGTGCGTATCGCTGTCCGCGCCAGATCGGGGTGATGCTCGGGCTGGCCGCGGTACTGGCCGTGGTGGCGCTGGTGGCGGCGGCGACCGGGGCGGTGCAGATTATGCTGTCCGCGATTCCGCGCGTGCTGTGGGCACCCGCGGACGCGCAGGACGCGCTCTGGCGCAATGTGCTGCTGGAGTTGCGCTTGCCCCGTGTGCTGTTCGCCATGGTGGCGGGCTGCGCGCTCGCCGTGAGCGGCGCGGCCATGCAGGCCCTGTTTCGCAATCCGCTTGCCGAGCCCGGCCTGGTCGGGATCTCGGCCGGTGGTGCGTTGGGCGCGGTCGCGGCGATCGTGCTGGGCGCGGGCGGCTTCGCGCTCGTGGCGCCGAGCGCCTTCGTCGGCAGCCTCGCGGCCACGGCCTGCGCGTATGTGCTGGGCCGGCGCGTGCCGGGCGTGGCCGGTCTGCTGCTGGCCGGCATCGCGATCAACGCGGTGACCGGCAGCCTGATCGGGCTGCTGACGTTCTTCGCGACCGACGCGCAACTGCGCGACCTCACTTTCTGGAACATGGGCAGTCTGGCCGGCGCGCGCTGGTCCTTGCTGTCCTTTCTGCTGCCCTGGACGCTGGCCGGCTCGTGGTGGTTATGTCGTCAGTGGCGCGTGATGAACGCCCTGCTGCTGGGCGAGCGCGAGGCCGCGCATCTGGGCTACGCGCTGCGCGCCGTGCGGGTGCGGCTGGTCGTCATGACGGCGCTGCTCGTGGGGCCGCTGGTGGCCGCCACCGGGGGCATCGGCTTCGTCGGGCTGGTCGTGCCGCATCTGGTGCGTCTGACGCTGGGCGCGGATCACCGCTGGCTGTTGCCGGCCTCCATGCTGGGCGGTGGCCTGGCACTGGTGCTGGCCGATCTGCTCGCCCGCATCGTCGTGGTGCCGGCGGAGCTGCCGATCGGCCTGGTCACGGCGCTGGTGGGCGGACCCTTCTTCCTCTGGTTGCTGGCCCGCGGAGGGCGTTTCTGATGTTGCAGGCCCAAGGATTGACGCTGATGCGCGGCGGCCGTCAGGTCGTGGCGGACGTGTCGCTGCAGGTGGCGCCGGGGCGTCTGGTCGGTCTGCTCGGCGCCAATGGCGCGGGCAAGTCCACCTTGCTGGCCGCGCTGGCCGGCGAACTGAGCTTGCGCGCCGGCACGGTGCGTTGCAATGGCGATGTGCTGGCGGACCTGACGCCCGCTGCGCAGGCGCGGCGCCGTGCCGTCCTGCCGCAGCAGCCCGGCCTGAGCTTCGATCTCGGCGTGGACGACGTGGTCGCGATGGGCGCCTATCCGTTTCCGGAGCTCAGCCCCGCGGCCGTGCGGCGTGCCTCCGAAGCGGCGCTGGCACTCGCCGGCGTGGCGCATCTCGCCGGGCGGCGCTATCTGTCGTTGTCAGGGGGCGAGCAGCAGCGGGTGCAATTCGCGCGCGTGTTGCTGCAGTGCCGTGCGGCGTCCGGGCCCAGGTATCTGCTGCTGGACGAGCCCACGGCCAGCCTGGACCCGCGCCATCAGCTCGACCTGCTGGCCGTGGCGCGCGATCTGGCGCACGCCGGCGATACCGGGGTGCTCGTGATTCTGCATGACCTGAACCTGGCCGCGCGCTGGTGCGACGAGCTGGTGCTGCTGGCCGAGGGCAGGGTGGCCGCGGCCGGCGCGCCTGCCGCCGTGCTGACCGCCGCGCACCTGCGCACGGCCTATGGCGTTCAGGCCGAGATCCTGCCGCATCCGCACGCGCCCGAGCGGCCGCTGGTGCTGGTGCATTGACGCCGCCCCGTTTCATGACGCGCCCGCCCGAAGCGATTCTCTGCCGCATTTAGTACAGTAGCGGCTGTCCCAGTCGTTTCCGGTTTTCATCATGAGCGCTCCTCTTGTTTCCATCGCGTCGGATATCCGCTGCGCCAATGACCTTCCGTTCGTGCTGTTCGGCGGCATCAATGTGCTCGAGTCCAGGGATCTGGCCCTGCGTGCGTGCGAGGAATATCAGCGTGTCACGCGCAAGCTGAATATCCCGTATGTGTTCAAGGCGTCGTTCGACAAGGCGAATCGGTCCTCGATCCATTCGTACCGCGGCCCTGGGCTGGAAGAAGGCCTGCGTATTTTCGAGGCGGTCAAAGAGAACTTCGGCGTGCCGGTGATTACCGACGTGCACGAGCCCTGGCAAGCCGCGCCGGTGGCCGAAGTGGTCGACGTGCTGCAACTGCCGGCGTTCCTGGCCCGGCAGACCGATCTGGTCGTCGCGCTCGCCAAAACGGGGCGCATCGTCAACATCAAGAAGCCGCAGTTTCTGAGCCCGACGCAGGTCGGCAATATTGTCGAGAAGTTCGTCGAAGCCGGTAACGACAAACTGATTCTGTGCGAGCGTGGCGCCAATTTCGGCTACGACAATCTGGTGGTCGATATGCTGGGTTTTGGTGTCATGAAGAAAACCTGCGGCGATCGCCCGGTGATTTTCGACGTGACCCACGCCTTGCAGCAGCGTTCGCCGCTGGACACCGCGTCGGGCGGCCGTCGCGAACAGGTGGCCGAGCTCGCGCGCGCGGGCATGGCCGTCGGTCTGGCCGGGCTGTTTCTGGAGGCGCACCCGGATCCCAGCCAGGCAAAGTGCGATGGTCCGAGCGCGCTGCCGCTCGACAAGCTCGAGCCCTTCCTGACTCAGCTTAAGGCGATCGATGACCTGGTGAAATCCTTCCCGGCGCTCGACATTCAGCCCTGATACCCGCCCTATCCCTGACGCGGTGTCGCGCCGGAAATACAGTCCGGAGCGGCGCCGCGTTTTTTGTTTGATTAATGCGATGCGGCGCTGCGGCGGCCTGTGCCCTGATAGATAAGGGATTTATTGCGCATTATTACGGTCGCCGTGAAATTAGGGTATCAAGGTGCCGCTATTTGCGTTTCACGGATATGACGGTTTCTCTACATTGATTATTCCGCCGGGCGCAGTGTGGCGCCCGGGGTTAATCCATTACTGGCGAGAAACATTCCATGCGCAAGAATCTGCCCATTACGGATCAGGAATTCGTGCTGCAGGACGATCAATACCTGATCTCCAAGACTGACCTGAAGGGCCGCATTACGTACTGCAATCCGGCTTTCGTGGCGATCAGCGGGTTCACCCGGGAAGAGTTGCTTGGGCAGCCGCACAACATTGTGCGGCACCCCGATATGCCCCCCGCGGTGTTCGAAGACATGTGGGACACGCTGGCGGCCGGCAAACCCTGGCTTGCCGTGGTGAAGAACCGGCATAAATCCGGGGGCTATTACTGGGTGCTGGCCAATGCGACGCCGGTGATCGAGAACGGCGAGGTCACAGGCTACGCCTCGGTGCGGGTCAAGGCCAGCGCCGAGCAGATCCATGCCGCCGCCGCGTTCTACGAGGAAGTGGCCGAGGGCAATCTGGGCGGTTATGCCCTCAAGCACGGGCGGCGTGTGCCGGCGGGCTGGCGCCGCGGCGTGCGCGCGCTCGGCATGCCGTTTCGCGGCGGCCTGCGGCCGGCCATGCTGCGCGTGGCCGTCGGTGCCGCGGCCCTGGGTGCGATTCCGACCTGGCTTGCCGCGCGTGCCGCGCCGGCCGAGCAGTTGCCCTGGTATTGTGGCGGCTATGCCGTGGCGGCGTTGGCGGTGCTGTGGGCGACGCAGCGCGTGGCGGGCAGGTTCAGCCGCCAGCTGGTGAACGCCGAAGAGGCGGCGCGCCAGATCGCGGCCGGCAACCTCGTGAACGAGGTGAGTACCGATGCCCGCGGCGAGCTGCGCAATCTGTACTTCTATCTCGACATCATGCGCAAGAGCCTGATCGGGATCTCGACCGAGGTGATCGGGAAGACCAGCGATCACGTGCGCACGATCTCCAAGCTGCACACGGACAGCCAGGGCCTCGCGGACCGCACCGAGGCGCAGGCGGGCTCGCTGCAGGACACGGCAGCCAGTGTCGAGCAGCTGGCCGCCACCGTGGCGCGCAACGCGGAGAGCGCCCGCAGCGCGGCCGCGCTGACGCAGGAAAGCCGGGTGGTCGTGGGGCAGGGCGGTCAGATCGTGAGCCAGCTGGTGTCGACCATGCACGGCATCGACGAGAGCTCGCGCAAGATCTCCGACATCGTGTCGGTGATCGAGGGCATCGCGTTCCAGACCAACATCCTGGCCTTGAATGCCGCCGTCGAGGCGGCGCGGGCGGGCGATCAGGGCAAGGGCTTCGCGGTCGTGGCCGGTGAAGTGCGCAGCCTGGCGCAGCGCACCACGCAGGCGGCCAAGGAGGTCAAGACGCTGATCGAAGAGTCGGTGGGCCGCATGTCGGCCGGCTCGAACCAGGCCAGCCAGGCCGGCGCCACCATGCAGGAAATCCTGCAGTCGGTGGAACGGGTCAGCGTGCTGATGGAAGAGATCTCGACCGCCTCGCAAGAGCAGGCGCAGGGGGTCGACCGCATCAGCTCCGCCGTGAACGAAATGGACGGCGTGGTGCAGCAGAACGTCTCGCTCGTGGGCGAGCTCTCGCACGTGGCGGAGCATCTGGGCGAGGAGTCGGCGGCGCTGGCGCAGGCGATCGGCGTGTTCCGCACGCCGGCGAGCCGCGCCGCCCCGGACGCGGTGCAACTGCGCAGCGAGGCGCGCGCGACGCGCCTGGGGCAGGGTGGCGGACACGTCCAGCGTCTGGCACTGGCCTCCGCCCGCGACGAGTAGACGCCGGCAGGACGAACCGGGTCTAGAATGAGCCGGTTCTGTTCATGCGGGGGCAACCATCGTGGCCATTCCGTATCTGCGTACGCTCACGGCCTTGCAACGTAGTCCCGAAGCCAACCGGCATCTGGCCTACATCCTCAGCCTGGTGGCGGGGGCGGTCAATGCCGGCGGCTTCCTGGCCGTGCAGCAATACACGTCGCACATGTCGGGCATCGTCTCGAGCATGGCCGACTATCTCGCGCTCGGCGGGCTGGTGGTCGTGCTGCAAGGCGCGGCTGCCCTGATGTCGTTCGTGGCCGGCGCGGCCACGTCCGCGTTCCTGATCAATCTGGGCAAGCGCGCGCATCTCGCGAGCGGCTATGCCTTGCCGCTCGCGTTCGAGGCCGCGCTGCTGCTGGCGTTCGGCCTGCTCGGCGCCAATCTCGAGCAGCATCGCTGGCTGTATGTGCCGGTCACGGTCATGCTGCTGTGCTTCATCATGGGTCTGCAGAACGCGATGATCACGAAGGTCTCGCGCGCCGAGATCCGCACCACGCACATTACCGGCATGGTCACGGACATCGGCATCGAGCTGGGCAAGCTGTGCTACTGGAACGCCGCCCGCATCGATGACCCGGCGCTACACGTGCGCGCCGATCGCCTCAAGCTGCGCGTGCTGATCACCCTGGTGCTGCTGTTTTTCGGCGGCGGCGTTGCCGGCGCTTATGCGTTTGCGCACTTCGGCTTCGGCGCGACGCTGCCGCTGGCGGCCATGCTGGCGCTGCTCGCGGCCGTGCCGATGGTAGACGACCTGCGGCAGTGGCATCTGCGCCACTGAGCGGCGTCAGAGCGGCGGGCGCGCGCGCTGGCCGCCGCGCCGCCGAAGCAATCCCGGCGTCAGTGTTCGCCAGGCCAGAGCTCACCCGGGTGGCTCACCTCGATCAGTCCGCCGGGCAGGTCCTGCAGCAGCGGCGCGGGCACGGCGTGCGCCAGACCGCTGCGCACGTAGGCGTGACGGCCGTCGTCGTCGAGCGCCACGAAGCCGAAGCGCTGCATCGCGGCGTAGACCAGATGGCGCAACGGGTCGGCCAGATCGGCATCTTCGAAGCCGATCGCATCGACCGAGATGTCATCGCTGCTGTCGATCCAGGCCAGCCGGGCGGGCTGACCATCGGTGAAGGCCACCTCGAAGCGCTCGTCGATGTGCGTGATCTCGCCGTAGGGCGAGAACAGGGCGAGCACGTCGGCCAGCGGCGCCGGCGGGGCGGCGGGAAAGTGTTCGAGAAAGACGTTGGTCGACATGGCGGCCCCGGCACGTAAGAAACCCCGCATTTTCGCATAGGGGCGCGCGAGCCGCCGGGCCGCCGGGTCGCCGGCCGCCGGATCGCCGGGCGCCGGGTCGCCGGCCGCCGGTTTGCGCCCGCGTGCCGGCGAACGTTATTCTTGCGCCTCGCCGCCGCGCCTGTCCGTGGCCGCCGCAGTAGCCCGCGGGCCGCTGCCGGCGGCACGCCCGCGGCCCCGCCGCCTTCCCGATATTGCCTTCCATGATCGATCTGCTTCGCGCTTCCTGGCGTGCCGCCTTGCTCAAGCCCCTGCCGCTGTCCGCCTACGATTACCCCACGCACTGGTCGGTGCTGGCCGTGATGCTGGTCGGCATCGCCTCGGGAGCGCAGATCAGTATGGGCACCGTGTTCGCGCCGCAGGATCCGTCGATCGCGCAGATGCTGATGCCCCGCTTCATGGCGACCGAAATGGCGGGCGCGTGGGGGGCGATGCTGGCCGTGTGGCTGGTGAGCTTCGGCTGGCTGCGGGTGACTCAGCGCTGGGATGGCGAGGGGAGCCTGTTCAATCTCATCATCGCCTGCTGGTTCGTGCTCGATATGGTCGTGGTGGTGCTGTCGGCGCTCGGCCTGCCCAACGCCTTCCTGATCGCGGTGCTGTTGTATTCGCCATGGGTGCTGGCGACGGCGCTCAGCGCAGCCATGCCGGACGTGCGCCGCCCGGTGGCCGCGGCCTGGAGCTATTTTGCGCTGGTGCCGGCGTTCACGATCTCGATGCTCGCGCACGGCGCGGTGGCGAGCAAGGTCTTCGCCACCGGCCAGTAGCCGGTCACTGCCCCGGCGCGCTCGCGCTGGCTTCGCCAGGCACCGGCCGATTCGGAAATACGTTGAGCGACATGATCTTGTCGGGATAGGTCGTCATGAGCAGGCTCACCATGCGACCGTGCAACAGCCCGAACAGCTGCCAGCTCAGGCCTTCGCTGCCCGGCAGCAGGTCGAGCAGCAGCAGTTGCCCGGTGCGCACCGTGCCGACGAAATAAGCGCGCTTGTCGTACTCGCCCGTCTTGGGGGCGTAGTAGACCTTGGTGGAACGTTCGGTGTCGTCTTTCTTCCAGGTGCCTTCGCCCGCGACCGATCCGTCGTTGATGCGTTTGAGGCCATCACGCAGGTGCTGCCAGAGGGCTTTGGCATCGGCGGTATGGACGACTATCGTCATTGCGTATTCTCCGTGGCGGTTTTGAACAGGTCGTTGATCTCGTTGTACATGACGGCGCCCCGCACCAGCGGCTCGGCCCGGCCATCGGCGAGAAAGCCCGAGACCAGCGCGCCGGCGTGGCTCCAGAGGGTCTGGGGCACGAGCGATCCCATGCTGACGCGGCGCACGCCGAAGTCCCCGAGCTCGCCCACGGGCGGCAGGCCCTGGGCCACGGCCAGCGCCAGGGCGAGCCGCGTGCCGGCGGCGATGTCGCGCATCTCGAAGGTATTGGTGAGGCCGAGCACGAACAGGCCGTCGGCGCCGGCGGCTTCGTATTGCGCGGCCCGGCGCAATACCTCGGCCACGCGCTCGCCGGGCGCGACCAGGTCGCGGGCATAAACATCGGTGCGGGCGTTGATGAAGAGCGGGACGCCGCGCGCCTCGCCCGCGTGGCGCGCCGCTTCGATCTTGCGGGCCAGCAGATCGGGTTCGCTGGTGCCATCCTGGATGTTGATGCCGATGGCGCCCAGATCGATGAACCGCGCGACCGCCTCGCCGACCTCTTCGGGGGTGCGCGAATAGCCGCTCTCGATATCGACCGACAGGGGGATGCGGATCACGCGGGCTATCAGCGCCACCTGGGCCAGATAGAGGTGCTGCGGCACGGTGTTGCTGTCGGGGTAGCCAAGCGACCACGCCACCGCGGCGCTGCTGGTTGCCACGGCCTGCGCGCCGAGGTTCTCGATCTGGACGGCGCTGCCCGCGTCCCAGACGTTGGGCAGGCGCAGGGGCTGGGCCTGCTGGTGCAACTTGCGAAAGACGGCGGCTTGCAGACTGGCGGACATGGTGGGCTCCGAGGGGGCTCCAGAGGGGCGTCGAAGGGGCCTGCCGGGTGCTGCCTGAGGCGGCCCTGCTGAGGGTGCGCCTAGTGTATGGCCGCCGCGTCTTCCGCGGTGGGCGCGCATTCCGTCCGGTTACGTCCGAGCTGCTTCGCGCGATAGAGTGCGGCATCCGCGCAACGCAGCGCCTGGCCCTGAGCCTCCGGCATGCCGTCGCAATGGGCCACCCCGATCGACACGGTGACCTGGCCGGCGCCGGAAGCGTGGGCGGCGACCGCCATGCGCAGACGTTCCGCCAGATGACAGGCCTCGGCCAGTCCCGTGTCGGGCAGCAGGATCAGAAACTCCTCGCCGCCGGTGCGACAGCAGATATCGCCGCCGCGCACCTGTTGGGTCATGACGCGGGCGATCCGGCGCAGCACCTCGTCGCCCTCGGCATGGCCGAGCGTGTCGTTGATGCGCTTGAAGCAATCGGTGTCGATGGCGAGCACGGAGAAGGCGCGCCGCTCTGACTGCCATTGTTTGAGCCGCGCCTGCAGGCCGCGCCGGTTGAGCAGGCCCGTGAGCGGGTCGGTCAGCGTGACCTGATTGAGCGAGCCGATGCGTTCGTGCAGCACGGTCAGCGCGGTGAGGGCGGCACGGCGCAGCTGGTGTACCTCGAAGTACCACGCGCGCACGCCCTTGACCTGCTTGGGCACGTCCGGCGCTTCGGCGGCCTGTACCGCGTGGGCCAGATCGCGCAGGGGCTTGGAAATCAGATAGGCCAGCCACCAGATCAGCCCGAGCGCGACCAGCGTGAGCGGCAGCAGGTAGACCGTCATGCGGCCCATGATGGATCCCATCGACGCGAGCGCTGCATCGACCGGCCGCTGCGACACTACACCCCAGCCGGACGCGCCCACCGGCGCGTAGCCCGCCAGCATGGGCACGCCGCGGCTGTTGATGACGTTCTGCGCGCCGGACTCACCGCGCAGCACGGCATCGATCGCCAGGTTGCCGCCCACGACCTCGCCGATGCGATCGCGCTGGGCGTGATAGAGGATGCGGCGCTCCTGATCGACCACGTACAGATACGATCCGTCGCGGTAGTAGTGCACGCCCAGCAGGGTCTGGAGCGCGCTGTTCTGCTGCAGATAGATCGTGCCGGCCACGTAGCCCTGATAGGCGCCGTTGCCGCCGCGGATCGGATAGCTGATGTGGATCATCAGGTTGCCGGCCGCGGAAACGTAGGGCTTGCTGATCAGCGGGGCCTGCGAGGAGAGGGCACCGCGCGAACCGGTGGTGTCGAGGACGGTACCCACGAGACGCTGGCCGATGTTCTCGGGCATGGCGGCAAGCACGCGCCCGTCGGCATCGACGACCACGGTGGAATTGAAGCTTTGCTGGGCATCGCGCAGCCGGCTGACTTCGTTGTAGAGCCGGTCCGCGTGGCCGGTCTGGTCGGCCAGCAGGCCCGCGCTGTAGGCAAGGCGCTGCTGCGCGGTGGTGAGGAATTGGTGCGTGTTGTCGGCGAGCTTGGCGGCGTAGCTGCGATTCGCTTCGAGGGTGGCCTCGAGCACGACGTCACGTTGGAGACGGTACGAAGCCTGCAGGCCGTTGGCCAGGGTGAGCAGCGCGCTGCCGACGGCCAGGGCCAGGATCAGGCGCAACAGGTCCACACGAAACAGCTGCTTCAGGCGCATAAGCACGCGTCCTTGCTACGGTGTTTGGGGGGTGTGTTACATGATAGGTCATTCGGAGCGTCCTTGTCGTTTTTTTGACACTTCCCCCCACGTGGCTGTCCGGGCGCTCGGGCCCACCGCTCAGCGTACGGGCAGTTCGGGCTTGAAGCTCAGCATGCGATCGGCCTTGTGGTCCAGGAAAGCCTTGAATGCCGCGGCATTCTTGGGTGCGGCCGGGCCGAGCACGATCACGTAGGCCACGTTGACCCCGCGCCGCATCACGGCGACCACGCCGCTCGGATGCGTCTGCCGCTCGCCCTGCGCGGCAGACCAGGCGGTGACGTCTTCCTGCCAGCCCTTGAGCCCCTCGAGCGGCGCCAGGGCGAGCGCCTGTTTGATGGCGTCGCCGCGCAGATCGGTGGCGGTCTGGCGGAACACCGCCCGGGCCTGCTTGGCGTCGCGGCTGACGATCACCCCGGACACCAGAATGAGGCCGCCCGCGTTCTGGTAGGCATAGGTCAGCGTGTACGGCCAGCCCTCGGGAGGCCAGTTTTCGTGCACGTCGTTGACGGACACCTTGCCGGCTTCGAGGGCCGGGAGCGCGTCTTTATTGTCGGCGGTCAGGTAGGCGGCCGCATCGCGCGCATTGACCAGCACGTCGGCCGACGCGTTCGTCGCGTTGAATTGCGCGGCGTGAGCCAGACTCGCGCTGGCGAGCAGGACGGCGCCCGCATAGTGGGCCACGCGGCGGATGGCGCGATCACAGTTGGTGTGAGGCATGAGGAGCGGAGGGTTCAAACGGCGGGAGAGGTGGCGCTGCCGGACCATTGTGCCGCAAAGCGCTCGCGGAAATCCCGCATCCAGGCGAGCCGCGCTTCGCCGAGCGCGCGCCCCGCCGCGGTACGCATCGTGGCAGGCAACGTGGCGAGCTTCACTTCGATGTGGTCGAGCGTGTAGCGGCTGTCGTCCAGGGGCCGCGCCTGCGCGAGCGGATCGTCCGGGTGGGCCATGGCCCGCCCGAGGCTCGCCCCGGCGTGGAGCATGCGCGCCAGGCCCACGGGGCCGAGCGCGTCGAGGCGGTCCGCATCCTGCACGATGCAGGCTTCGAGGGTGCGCGGTTCGATCCCGGCGGAATAGCTGTGGGCTTCGATGGCGTGGGCCACGGCGTCGAGGCGGTCCGCGGGAAAGCCGGCGTCGGCCAGCGCGGCCCGCGCTTTGCGCGCGGCCAACGTGGAGGCCTGGGCGCGCTGCGGATGATTCTTGGGCAGATTGACCAGATCGTGCAGGTAGGCGGCGGCCATCACGACGAGGACATCCGCTTCGGGGTGGCCGCGCGCCAGTTCGAGGGCAGTGCCCCAGACCCGGCGCAGGTGTGTGAGGTCGTGCGCCGCGTCGCCGTCGAGCGCGGCGGTGGCGATGGCGATGACGCGGGGTTCCCAGAGGTCGGGAGAATACGGGCGAGCGAGTGACAAGCGAAGGCTCCGGCGATCGAACCGCAAAGCTTAGCGTCCGGCGCCCGCCGGTGCAAAAGCCCGGCCCGGCGGCGTGGCATGTGGGCGCCGTGCAACGGGCGCCGTGCAACGGGCGTCGTGCAACGGGCGTCGTGCAACGGGCGCCGTGCAACGGACCGCGTGCGACGGGCGCCGTGCAACGGGCGCGGCGATGCGGGCTCCGCGTACGGGCGGCGCGTGATACGGCCGCCCAAAAAGGAACGCCGGCGCGATGCGCCGGCGTTGGACTGCCCCGGGTGTGTTGCGATACCCGGTTAGTGCGCGGGCGTGCAGCGGCGCTGGCCGCGAACAGGTATACAGCGGACCTGGAACGCGGCCGGGCGTGCAGCGGCCCGATCATGCGCCGGACCCTGACGGCTGATCCGGATGAGGCGCCGGGTGTGTTGCGAGACCCGGTTCATGCGCCGGGCAGACTGCACGCCCGGTCCTGCGCCGGACCCCTGACAGCGGATCCGGGTGCAGCGCCGGGCGTGTTGCGAGACCCGGTTCGAGCACCGGGCCTGACTGCTGCCCGGATGAAGCGCCAGGCATTGCTGCCGCCTGGGTGTTGCACCGGGTTCGTACCGCAACCCGGGTACCGCGTCTGGACCGTACTGCGTCCAGATTGCCCCCTAGAGAGGGTGTCGCCGCTCGCCTTACTTGGCGACGGGCGGGTAGTCCAGTTCGCCGAAAGTGTAGGTGCCGTCGGCCTTGGCTTGGGCCAGCTCGGCACGCACTTGATCGCGGCTCAGCGAGGCGCCCGACGTGGCTTGCACGGGCGGGTAGTCGTTTTCACCGAACGTGTAGGTACCGTTGGCCTTGGCCTGGGCCAGATCGGCCTGGACCTGGGCGCGGGTGGCGCCGTTGGCGTCAACCTGGCCGTACACGCCCTGGAAGGGCACGTTGTTCGGTTCGATGTTTTGCGCCGCCAGGGCGCCGGTGCTCATCACGGCCATCGATAGGAAAAGGGCGCTGGTAAGGGTCTTCATGGTGCATTCCTCCGTTCACTTGGATCTGGGATCCGGACACGGCGGGTTATTCCGTCGTCGTTCGTGTTGTGTTTCCCAATGAACGAATTGTGCACTCCGTTTGACTAGGGATAAACCCTGTATATCTGAAAAGATTATTCCATTGAACGATGTAATCATCACGAAAAATCATTTGCGATCATTGTATGGGAAAGTGGTATCGCAATGTGACAATCGGGTGAACTGTCTTGATTGTTCCAGGCTCTAAACCGGGACATGTCCTCGTCGCCCCGTCGTCGCCACGTGGGCGGGCTGCCCGGTAAGCTGGAGGTGTGTTTCACCCCGGACAGGGTCGGGCAGGCACGGCCCCTATAAGGAGAACGCCATGCATAAAACCGATTTCCTCCCCGCCCGGCGCGCGCGCCGCGCCCACGTCGCCCGCGCGCTGATCGCCGCCACCGCCCTGGCTTGCGGCGCCGCCTGGGCCGACGGTCTGACCGCCACGGATCGTGATTTCATCGAGCGCGCCGCGCGCGGCGGTCAGACCGAGCTGGCTGGCAGCACACTGGCGCAGGGTCGCAGCGCCGATCCGGACGTCAAGGCGTATGCCGAGCAGGTGCACGAGACCCAATCGCGGGCTTTGGACAAACTGGCCCAGTTGGGACAGGCGAAGGGCGTGCGCGTTCCCGAGGGGCCGTCATTCGTGGGCAAGGGCAAGTTGGCGGCGCTGGTGGGCGAAGAGGGCGCTGCGTTCGATCGTGCCTACGCGGCACGCTTCGGCGTGGCGGCGCATCGGGACGCGCTGGTGCTGTTTCAGGAGGCGGCCCACCAGACGCAGGATCCCGATGTGCGGGCGTACGTCGAGGAACGCCTGCCCGCCTTGCAAAAGCAACTGGACCTGGCGCGCAGCCTGCAGGACAAGGTCGACCTCAAGCCCTAGCGCGGGCAGCAGCGCCGGCCCGCGCATCGCGGGCTTGCCGAACCCCTGGGCGGGCAGGGGGATTCCGGATGCGCATCGGGCTTCCCGCTAGAATGCAGCCTTGCCCTCACTCGCCACACAGGAGGTCCGCGATGCCCAAGACCATCAACTATCGTGCCACGGCGACCGCGCCGTTGCCGCGACCGGCTCGCCCACGTCCTCCGCTCGAGCGGCACATGACGCATCGCGGTCCGCGCTAGGCGGATCCGTCGAGCGCCCGGCCTGCGCCGCCCGACGGGTGCCAGGCGGACGGCCTCGCGGCGTTCAGCCGCGCGGCGCGAGCGACGGGCTGCCCGCCGTTTCCAGGTAGGCGTTGATGGCCAGGGTGACCTGAGCCAGCGTCGAGCCCGTGAGGGCCTGGCCGTCGGCGCCCACCATCAAGCCTTCCGTGGCCTGCTGGAAAGACGCCAGGAACTGCTCACGCTGTTCCGCGGGTTGCGCGGTAATGAGACTCTGCAGCACGGCTTCGGCGACGGCCTGCTTGGCCGCCACGCTTTGAATGGCCTGCGCCAGCGCGATGAGGATTTCCTGATTTTCCATGGTGATGTCGTGCCCGAGTGGCGCGTGATGAACAAAACCCCGAGTGTACGGGCAAGGCCGTCCGCCGCGCAGGCGCAACGGCTGCCCCGTGCGCCGGGTCGGGGCCGCGGCCTCGCAACATCGCGAGGCGGGCCCTCGCGCAAAGGAGCGTGCCGCGCATCGCGCGGCCAGATGGCATATGGCAAGTAAACCTTCATTGTTTCGTGGCGAGGTCTTCAAGGAAGTCCTGGGGTTCACCTTCAAGCACTGGGTGCGGCAGCCGCTGCGCATTGTGGTGATCGCATTCCTGGCGCTGGCGGCCGCGGCCGCCGATATCGCGACGCCGCTCTTCGCGGGCCGGCTGGTCGACGCGGTGGCGTCGGGCGTGGCCTCCGATGAGCTCGCCTGGCAGGCCGCGATCACGGCCTTCGTGACGCTCGCGGCGCTGGGCCTGACCGGCACCCTGCTGCGCCAGGGCGTGTACATGAACATCATCCGGCTCACGCTGAAGATGATGAGCGACATCGCCACGCATTCGTTCTATCGCGTGCAGCGCTTCTCGAGCGACTGGCACGCCAACAGCTTCGCCGGGTCCACCGTACGCAAGATCACGCGCGGCATGTGGTCGCTCGACCTGCTCAACGACACGCTGCTCATCGCCTTGCTTCCGTCGGTGGCGATGCTGGTGGGCGCCACGGTCATGCTGGGCCTGCACTGGCCCATCATGGGCGTGGTGGTGGGCGTGGGGTCCGTCGTCTATGTGTCGGTCACGGTGGCGCTGTCGCTGGGCTTTGTGGCGCCGGCCGCGCGTCTGGCCAATTCGTGGGATACCCGCATGGGGGGCGCGCTGGCCGACGCCATCAGCTGCAACGCCGTGGTCAAGGCCTTCGGCGCCGAAGACCGCGAACAGGCGCGCCTGGGCCGGGTCATCCTCAAATGGCGCTCGCGCACGCAGCGCACCTGGGTGCGCGGCACCCTGAATGGCGGCGTGCAGGGGCTGATGCTGGTGCTCATGCAGGTCGGCATGCTGGGCGCCGCGCTGTATCTGTGGGCCAGCCAGCAGGCGAGCGTGGGCGATATCACCTTCGCGCTCACGATGTTCTTCGTGCTCGAAGGCTACCTGCGCGACGTGGGCATGCACATCCGCAACCTGCAGCGCTCGGTCAACGACATGGAAGAGCTCGTGGCGATGGAGCGGCAGCCGCTGGGCGTGGAAGATGTGCCCAAGGCGCCGGCCATCCGCATCGGCGCCGGTGAAATCCGCTTCGAGAACGTGACGTTCCGCTATGGCCCGCGCAGCACGCCGCTGTACGAAAACTTCTCGATGCGCATCGCACCGGGCGAACGCGTGGGGCTGGTCGGCCACTCGGGCTCGGGCAAGACCACCTTCGTCAAGCTGATCCAGCGCCTCTACGACATCAACGCGGGCCACATCCTGATCGACGGACAGGACATCGCGCGCGTGAGTCAGGCATCGTTGCGCAGCCAGATCGCGATCGTGCAGCAGGAGCCCGTGCTGTTCCACCGCACCCTGGCCGAGAACATCGCCTACGCCCGCCCTGGCGCGACGCGCGCGGAGATCGAGGCGGCCGCCGCCCTGGCCAGCGCGCACGATTTCATCATGCGTCTGCCCAAAGGCTACGACACCCTGGTGGGCGAGCGGGGGATCAAGCTCTCGGGCGGCGAGCGCCAGCGCGTCGCGATCGCGCGCGCCTTTCTGGCGGATGCGCCGATCCTGATTCTGGACGAAGCCACGTCCAGCCTCGATAGCGAAAGCGAGATGCTGATCCAGCAGGCCATGGAGCGCCTCATGGTCGGACGCACCACGCTCGTGATCGCGCACCGGCTGTCGACAGTGCGGGCGCTCGACCGTCTGCTCGTCATGGAACGCGGCCGCGTCATCGAAGAGGGCACCCATGCCGAACTGGTGCGCCGCGACCAGGGTCTCTATCGGCGCCTGTTCGAGCGCCAGGCGCTGGAACTCACGCGCGGTCTCGAGCCGGACGGTGACGAGGGCGACGACGATCGGCCGCAGGCCTCGGAGGGGCCCGCGCCGTGGAACACGGTGTATTGAGGCTCCCGGCCGTGTGATGGCTTGTCCGGGGCGGGGCGCTGCGCTATGTTGGTTGCAGCCTAGGCCACGGAGACTCGTACATGAGCCTGCCATCGCGCAAGTTTGCAACACGCCCCGACCGCAGCACCCGGCGCGCCGCCACGCCGCACAAGCCTTCCCGGGGGCAGGCCTGTCATTCGCCGCCGGGGCGAGCCAGTCGCGACGCGGGGGACGCGCGCGGCGACGCGGACGAGCGCCGCGACGCCGGCGAGGACGGCGCTGCCGCCGCCCACAAGCACGGGCACATCTTCGATCGCTTCGCACGGACGGTCACGCGCTGGACGGGGTCCTCCGTGGCGTTCGGCCTGGCGCTGGCGGCCATCGTGATCTGGTGCGTGACCGGACCGTTGTTCGGCTTTTCCGAGACCTGGCAACTGGTGGTCAACACCGGCACCACGATCATCACTTTCCTGATGGTGTTTCTGATTCAGCAAAGCCAGAACAAGGATAGCCAGGCGGTGCACCTCAAGCTCGACGAGCTGCTGCTCGCCCTGCGCGGCGCGGACGACCGTCTGGTCGACGCGGAAGACCTGGACGAAGACGAGCTGCGCCATCTTGCCGAGCATTACACGCGGCTGGCCCGGCATGTGCAGGGCCGGATCTCGCGCATCGACGAGCCCGGCGATCGGCCGGGCGACTGAGCGGGCGAGCGGCGTCTCAGGAAAGCGGAACCGCGGTGGTGTAGAGCACCTGCTTGAGCGCAAAGCTCGACCGGATGCTCGCCACGCCCGGGATGCGGGTGATGTGTTCCACGATCAGCCGTTCCAGGGCGTCCACGTCGGGCACCAGCGCGCGCACCAGGTAATCCGCGTCGCCCGACATCAGGTAGCACTCCATGATCTCCGGAAGCACCGCGATCTCGCGTTCGAACACATCGAGCGCGGCCTTGCGCTGCTTGTCGAGCGAGATCGAGATGAACACATTGACCTTGAGGCCCAGCTTGCGCGCGTTGAGCAGGGTGACGCGGCGGTCGATCAGCCCGTCGGTTTCGAGCTTGCGCACCCGTGCCAGGCATGGCGACGGCGACAGGTTGACGCGCTGCGCGAGCTCCACGTTGGTCAGGCGCGCATCACGCTGGAGTTCGTTCAGAATTCGGATGTCAGTGGCATCCAGGGAGATGTCCAGCATGATATGCCTCAAATATTGAAAATACCGTTCTCGCATGCTGTGCGTGCGGCCTGGCGCAGTGTATTGCAGTCACCTCTGCGGCGCCACCCCCGATAGACTTTGCTGCGTTGCAGGGGCTGCCGCCGGTGGCCCGCGAAGGGTCGGTAGTCAAAGATGGCGCAGCAGGGAATGTGGGGCAGGTTCGGTCCGCTCATCGGGGCGGTGGTGATCTGGGGCGGCAATTGGCCCGTCATGAAACTGGGCCTCGGGCATATGAGCCCGCTGTGGCTCGCCGCCAGCCGGTTCGCCTCGGCGGCGCTGTTGAGCGTGGTGGTGCTGGCGCTGCTGGGCCGGCTGCGCCGACCCACGCGCAGCGAGTGGCCGCTGGTGGCGGGGGTGGGGCTGCTGCAGATGGGCGCCTTCACCGCGCTGGCGCTCTGGGCGCTGCAATATGTGCCGCCCGGCCGGGCGTCCATCATCGCGTACGCAACCTCCATCTGGGTCATCCCGCTCTCGTCCCTGCTGTTGCGCGAGCGCCTCACGGCCGCTCAATGGCTGGCCACCGTCCTGAGCTATGCCGGCATCGGCGCCATCGTGGCGCCGGCCTTTTCGCCCTGGCAGCCGCAGACCGTCATCGGGCTCGTCATGCTGCTGGGCGCGTCGTTCGCATGGGCGTGCAACATCATCCAGCTGCGCGCCAGCCGCCATGTGCGGCTGGGCGTGGACATGATTCCCTGGCAGACCGCCGTGGCCGCGGTGCCGTTGCTGGCGCTGGCCTGGCTGCACGACGGGGCGCCGGTGTTTCTGGCGGACGCCGCGGTATGGCCGCTCATCGCCTACACCGGGCCGCTCGCCACCGCGCTCACTTTCATCGTCGTGCTGGGCATGACGCAGCGCATGCCGCCGGTGGCCACGTCGATCGCCATGTTGTGCGTGCCGCTCATCGGTCTGCTGATTTCCGCCGGGGTATTCCAGGAGCGGCTGTCGGCGGACCTGATGGTGGGCCTGGCGCTGATCGGCGCGAGCGTGCTGGTGTCGGCGGTCGGGCACCGCCTGCCGGCCATGGGCCGGGGCGTGGCCCGAAGCGCGGCCCGAAGCGCGGCCTAGCGGGATCGGTCCGCGCGGAGCTTACGGATCCATGAAAGGCCCACGCACGCGCGTCGGGCACACCTGGCAGGGGCTGGGCACGGTACTTGCGGATACCCGCCCCAATCATGACGGGACGCGTGTCGCGTCGCTGTCGTGGTCCGATACAAGCACCTTGCCAGGGTGGTTGTGTATACAACAATCAAGGAGAGTTCCATGTTGGATCAATTTCCCGGTTTGCGCCGTGGTGGTCTTGCTGCGGCAACGGTGGCCCTCGCAGGGCTGGTGTTCACGGGTTGCACGACCACCTCTCCGCAGAGCACCGCTTCGTCGACCAGCCAACGCCAGGAGATCAACTCCGGCGCCGATGCCACGCTGAGCAAGCTGTATCAGACTTCGCCGCAGGCGAAGGATCTCGTGCAGAAGGCCAAGGGCGTGCTGGTCTTCCCGTCGGTGCTCAGCGCGAGCTTCGTGGTCGGCGCCCAGCACGGCAAGGGTGTGCTGCGCGTGAACGGCGCCAACGCCGGGTACTACAGCACCACCGCCGGTTCGGTGGGCTTCCAGGCCGGCGCGCAGTCGAAGGCCGTCGTGCTGCTCTTCATGACGCAAGAGTCGCTGGACAAGTTCCGCAACAGCAATGGCTGGACCGCCGGTGCTGACGCGTCGGTCGCCGTGGCCAACATCGGCGCCAACGGCCGCATCGATACGAACACCGCGCAGCAGCCCATCGTCGGCTTCGTGATGAACAACACCGGCCTGATGGCGGGTGTGTCGCTCGAAGGCGCGAAGATCAACAAGCTGGATCTCTGATCCGCCCTGATCGCAGCAACCAGCGGGGCGCCCGCGCGCCCCGCGCAATGCTTCCTCTCAGGAGGCCTCAAGGAGTCCCAATATGTCGATGGATCGTGCAGCAGGAAAAGTGAAGGACCTGGTCGGACGTGGCGAAGAGGCGCTCGGTGATGCGTTCTCCGATCCCGAAGCCCGCCTGCGCGGTGTCGCGCGCCAGGTCGAAGGCAAGGTGCAATACGCCGTCGGCCACGCCGCCGAAGGCCTGGACACCTTCGCCGACAGCGTGAGCACGCTGGTGCGCCGTCACCCGGTCGGCGCCGTGGTCGCGGTGGGCGTTCTCGCCTATCTGATCGGCCGCGTGCGCAGCGGTTTCAGCCGCGACTAAAAGCCACGTCGTCCCGCAAGGGATGCGCAGGCAGAAGAACCCGTCCTTGTGGCGGGTTTTTTCATGCATGCTGCGCCGAACGAAACGGAGTCCGGCCGCAGCGCGGCCGGACTCCGGTATTCATTCGAAGCTTTGTACGAGCACGAGGCTCACGGGAAGGATCAGCAGGAAGGCGAATGTGGATCCGCCCAGCGCCGCCGAAACGCGTGCCGATCGCTCGGCACCCGCGAATCGGATGGTTGCCACCAACAGGGCCAGAATGGCCAGGATCACCAACAACGAACAGACTGCTACATAGGTCATGTTGCCTCCGTCCTTACCCACCAGGGGAAAGTCAGTGCCGCGTACGCGATGCGCCGGGGCTTGGTCTTGTTTCCATTGCGGAATCGATGCCTGATGCTCGTGCTGCTGTCGAGATCAATCTACGCCGCTTTTGGCGAATTGCTGTGGGGGTTTTCCTGGGGCCCGGCATGGCGCGTGCGGGGGCATCACAGAGGAGGGCGGTCGCGCGCTGCCGTGCAGCAAGCCCGCCGCGTGCCGCAGGCACTGGAGTTGCGGGGGATCTGTCGGCCAAGGCTTGTGCATCGCGTCAGCGCGAGCGGCGCAATGCCTTGTCACAGTTTGGATGAGATCCCGCGTGTGGGGAGCGGGCAACAGCAGTGCTTACCCCCTCGCGCATCCGATGGATTGCGCCGCGCGCGGCGTTCGTGCCAAAGTGGGGCGACGATGTAACGCGCGATTAAGAAGGCGGCGAAAGCTGCCGTAGAACAGTCATGAAGGCAGGCGCGGGAGGCAGCAGGGCCATCATGCGTGGGGCGCACAATGAAGAGCGCCCCAGCTCGTGGATGAGTCTGGGGCGCTCTTGCCGGCCTACGCACGCATTGGGTGTCAGTGGGCCCGGCAAGTCCAATTTATTGCTGTGAGCCTCGGGCTGCAAGCACAAAATTGTTTCAGCCGATCACGGGTCGCTGATGGGTCGCGTGGTATGGTCTACGCTTTCATTCATAGGTACGAGCGTTCATGGCAAGCCCCCGCATGCAGCAAGGAGAATTGGCCTACTGGCTTCAGGTCGTGGCCGAGCAAGAGCAGGGGAAGGGCCTGGAAGCCACCGTGCCCGAGCAGTTCGTTGCAGCGTTGACGACGCTGCGATGCGTTACGCAGTCCGAAGATGGCCGGCTGGTGTTGACGGAGAAAGGCAAGCTGGCATTGCATATGGAAGGACCGGGTGCGATACACCGTTGACCTTGCAACATCGAACACACTGTTGCGGTAGTCGCATCAATAACGGTTGAACTTGCAGGCATTGGGACAGTCCAAGTAGTAAATGGCGGTGCAAGCCGGCCGCCGACATGCAGATCATCCGATCTGTGTGCTGCAGTAAATCGACTGGGAGGACGCCATGCAGCATCGTGACCAGGAAGTACTGATCGACGTATCCACGGCAGCCATGGATACCGGCGGATACGGGGTCTTGCTTACCGTGACCGCCGAAGGCGGTACTGAAGTCGACGCGGCCTTTTCTTATCTGGGCGCCTGCGATTCGCTCGACGAGGCACGCAATCGCGCCGAGGCTTTCGCGCAAGATTGGTTGCGCGAAAACATCTATCGCTGATCTTCAGCCTCTCCGTGGATGCCGCGCCTGGCGCGGCATCCCGTCCGGCCCCACGGCCTACCCGCATTTCCTTCCTCGCTTTATCCCCCCTGATTCGCCATTTGGCCTGCGTTTGATCTAGACACGCGCGAGGCGCGACCGAACTGCGGTATTGTCCCGGGTGCGTGCAGCCAGGCGGTCGTCCTGCGCCACGATCCCGGTTCTGGTGTCATTGCCCCTATGCCTTCCGCCCCGTCTCCGTCGTCCTCGAGCACTCCTCTCGCGCTGTCCGCCGCGCTGCGACAGCACTACGCCGTCGTTGTATTGCCGCCGTGGCGGGTGCAGGGATGGAACGCGGCGCTGGGTCTGGCGCATGAATCGCTGGATGGCGCGAGCGCCCAGCCCTTGCCCGATACCCGCTACCGCGCGATGGCGTGTGCGCGGCAGCTTTATGTGCACGCGATCGATCCCGACCCGGACGCCGGCCGGCATGCCGGTGAGCTGTTCGCGTCGTTGCAGAAGCACTTCATCAACCGTGAGCACGGCGGCTGGTATTACAGCGTGGACGCGGCCGGCGCGCCGCTGGACACCACGCAGGATCTCTACACCCATGCGTTCGTCGTGTTCGCCTGCGCCGCCTGGGCGGCGCGCAGCCAGAGCGCGACGGCGCGCAAGCTGATGCTGGCGACAGCGGAACGCGTCGAGTCGCAGTTCCGGCGCGCCGATGGGCACTATGTAGCGGCGCTGGCCAGCGATTGGGACGCGGTCCTGCGCGGCCCGGCCCAGAATCCCGTGATGCATCTCACCGAGGCCTATCTGGCCGCCGCCGCCGTGGCGGAACCCGCGCGCTTCGCCCAGCTGTTGCGCCACATCGCGCAGGATGTCGCCGACCTCTATCTGCACGGTCCCACGCTGTGCATTGCCGAGGCGCCGATCGGCACCCCGGACAATCGCATCGAGCCCGGGCATCAGTTCGAATGGCACGCGCTCGTCACCCGCTCGCCGGAGGTGTTCGAGGGCCTCGAGCTCGAGACCGCCACGGTGCGAGGCGCGGCCTGGGCGCGCGTGCACGGCGTGCGCGCCGATACCTCCGCGGTCGTGGCGGCGCTGGATCTGAGCGGCGCCATCGCCGACCCCGTGGAGCGTATCTGGGCGCAGACGGAGTACACGCGCTACCTCGCGCTGCTGGGGGAGCACGATGCGCTGGCGCGGCAGCTCGACGCGCTGCGCCGCCGCTTCCTGCACGAGCGCGGCTGGCACGAATGCCTGAGCCCCGACGGCACCGTGGTGCGCGCCGACATGCCCGCCACCACGCCCTACCATCTCGCCACCGGCTATGCGGCGCTGCCTTCGGCCTAGCGCCGGCGGGCGGCGGGTGCAACTTTGAAACGTCACTCGATGTGAACGGAGGCGGCGCTTCTGGCTGCCGGGCGTCCGGCCGGGTGCACGCGCTTGCGTGCGCCCACTCGCCTCGCTGACCGACCCCACGTCCGCACTGCTGCGCTCTGCTTCCGCAGATATCGGATTGTGGCTAAATTGACGTATGAAGTTACTTTCATAGTCGTAAAACGTTACCGCAACACGCGGATCGGACCGAATCCCTTACAATTTGCGAGTTATTGTGAAGGGAGTAAGCCATGAGCGTGATGTGTCCTGCGTGCCAGGCGATTTACCCTGGACAGTCGGGGGTGCAACCGCATCACCGGATGGGGCACCAGGGATTCACGAGTCCCACCCAGAAAGGTCGAGAAGAGAATCGGGAAGATCACTTCCGCTGCATCGAGTGCGGCGCCAAGTGGCTGCGCGAGACCGACAAGTGGGGCGTGGACCTCGGATTCCGACTGGCACCCTGACAAGCCTGATGCGAAGGCGGCTTGCGTGCTTGGCCTCCGTCGCATCCGGCTTGCCCTGGTAGCCGTGCCGGCCATTTCGACCGCGTGATGGGCATGTCGACGACATGAACCCCACGCGGTTTTTGCTGCGCGCTCGCCGGGCCGCCTTCCTTCGACACGCATCGCTCGCCGGGCCGACACCGTCGGCGGTGGTGCCGGCCCGGCGACCCTTAAGTTTCCGTTTTTTGCGGCCGTTAACCCTGAATTACGGCATGGCCGGGCAATGGGTTGACGGAGAGGCGTGATGGCGGAAAAACTGATCAATGGGTTTGCGCTGGTTGCATATGCGACCCAACCCGAGCATGGGATACCGCCGCGCGCCTTCATCGAAAGCCGTCGCCTGCCGCCCAAGGTCGATCCCAAGGCCGCGCAGGCCGACAAGGCGCAGGCAGAGGCGGGCGACGCCGATCCGGTGGAAGAGGATGTCGCGCCGGAGCCCGAGGCGCCCCAGGCGTTCGAAATCTTCATTTCGCGGCGCTTTCGCAGCACCGTGGAAGCCATGTCCGCCGCGCGCAATGCGCTGGACCGCGTGCGCACCGTCGACGAGGACGGTGTGCCCGACCCGCTGCCGGAATGAGGCAAGGCCCGCGCGGGCGCCATCGCTGCGCCGCGCCGCCCGGCCTTCGCGTAGGATGACGCGCGTGGCGGCCGGTGCCGCGTCCGCACGGACGCGCCCCGGCGCGCAGTTTCGGGCTCGCAGCGGGCCCCTGGAGCGCTGCATGGATCTCTATCGATGGTGACCCTGGTGTTGCTGCCCGGCATGGACGGCACGGGACGGCTGTTCGCGCCTTTTGTCGACGCGCTCGGCGATGCGCTTCCCACGGTGATCGTGCGCTATCCGGTGACCGGCGAGCAAAGCTACGCCAGGCTGACCGAGCATGCCGCACAGGCCCTGCCGCCGGACGGACCGCTGCTGCTGCTGGGCGAGTCGTTCTCCGGCCCGATCGCGGTATCGCTGGCGGCCCGATTGCCCGAGCGCGTGGCCGCGCTCGCGCTGTGCTGCAGCTTTGTGTCGAATCCCCGTCCCGGCGCGGGCGCATTGATGGCGCTGGCCGGGCGCCTCCCGCTGCCTTCGCCGCCCCGGCTCCTCGCGTCCCGGGCGCTGTTGGGCCCGTTCGAGACGCCGGCCTTGCGGCTGGCGTTGGCCGAGGCCTTGGCGGAGGTGCCCGCCGCGGTGCTTGCGCGGCGCCTGCGCGAAGTGGCGCGCGTCGATATGACCGCGGCGCTGCGGGGCCTGTCGGTGCCGTTGCTGTATCTGCAGGCCCTGCAGGACAGGGTGGTGCCGCCAGCGGCGGCGGCGCGCATCCAGGCGGCTTATCCCGCGACCCGCATCGAGGCGGTGCGCGGGCCGCATTGCCTGTTGCAGGCGTCGCCGGAAACGACCGCCCACGCGCTCATCGCGTTCAGCCGCGGCCTGCCGGATCGAAGCTGAGCGCGCCCGGGTGGGCAGGTGCGGCGCCTCGAAGCCGGATGCTCAGGCGGACGGCAGGGGCTGGATCTTGCCCGCGGGCAGCCAGTAGACGGCGTCTTCGCGCTCTTCGACCTGCAGCGGCGTGAGGCGGCTGCCGCGGCAGGCGCCGCCGGCGCACAGACCCGTGTCCGGGTGGTAGGTGGCGCCATGGCGCGCGCACATGATCAGATCGCCCGCACGCGTGAAGAAGCTGTTTTCCCAATCCATCTCGACGCCCACATGGGTGCAGCGGTTGAGGTAGCCGTAGGCACGGTCCTGATAGCGCACGAAGAAGACCGTGGTTTCGTGCGTGCCGTCGGTGACGGGGACTTTGACGCCCAGGCCGCCATTGACGAGATCGGAGGCGGCACAGACGCGGACTGCGGGAGAATCGGACATGGCGGGCAGGGAATAAGTCTAGGCTGAGGCGCAACAGCGGGCAGTGTAATGCCTGCCCGCGTCAGCGCGGGGTGACGTCGGTGGGCGGCACCTCGCCGGGGGCTTCGCCCGGTCGTGCCGCAACGGCGCCATCCGGTGCGACGGTGCCATCCGATGTGTCGGCGCCATCTTGTGCGTCGGCGTCCGCAGCGGATGCCGTGCCGGCCCCGCCTGCTTCGGCCTGACGCGCGCTCTCTTGCTGGCGCGACCACATGCCGGCGTACACGCCGCCGGCTGCCAGCAGCTCGTGGTGACGGCCGCGCTCGAGGATCTTGCCGCCGCCCAGCACCAGGATTTCGTCGGCGTAGGCGATGGTGGACAGCCGGTGCGCGATGATCAGCGTGCTGCGGCCCGTGCTCACTTCGCGCAGATTGGCCTGGATCTCGCGCTCGGTATGGGTGTCGAGCGCGCTCGTGGCTTCGTCAAAGAGGAAGATGCAGGGGTTCTTCAGCATGGTGCGCGCGATCGCCACGCGCTGCTTCTCGCCGCCGGATAGTTTGAGGCCGCGCTCGCCGACGACGGTGTCGTAGCCCTCGGGCATGCCCATGATGTGATCATGGATGTGAGCGAGGCGCGCCGCATGCTCGACCTCGGCCTGGCTGGCGCCGGGCCGGCCGTAGGCGATGTTGTAGCGGATGGTGTCGTTGAACAGCACCGTGTCCTGGGGCACCACGCCGATGGCGGCGCGCAGGCTGGATTGCGTGACTTGGCGTATGTCCTGCCCGTCGACGAGGATGGCGCCGCCGTCCGGGTCGTAGAAGCGGAACATCAGACGCGCCAGCGTGGACTTGCCCGCGCCCGAGGTGCCGACCACCGCGGCCGTCTTGCCCGCCTCGATGGTGAAGCTCACGCCTTGCAGAATGGGTCGGCGCGCGTCGTAGCCGAACGAGACATCGCGGAACTCGATGCGGCCACCGCGCGTGACGAGCGCCGCCGCGCCGGCGGCATCGGCCACCTCGCGGTCCTGGCCCAGCAGCTCGAACATGCGCTCCATATCGATGAGCGCCTGCTTGATCTCGCGATAGATGAAGCCGAAGAACGACAGCGGGTCGTAGAGCTGCAGCAGGTAGGTGTTGACCAGCACGAAATCGCCCAGCGTATAGCGGCCGTCGGCGATGCCTTGCGCCGCCATCCACATCACCAGCGTGAGACCGACGGCGATGATGACGGCCTGGCCGATATTGAGAATCGACAGGCTCACCTGGCTGCGCACGGCCGCGCGCTCATAGTCGCGCAACGAGGCGTCGTAGCGGCGCGCCTCGTGTTCTTCGTTGCCGAAGTATTTCACCGTCTCGTAGTTGAGCAGGCTTTCGATGGCCTTGGTGTTGGCCTGCGCGTCGGTCTCGTTCATCGCGCGGCGGAACTTCGCGCGCCACTCGGTGACCACCAGCGTATAGGCGAGGTACAGCGTGACGGTCGAGCCGGTGGCCAGGGCCAGCCAGCCATCGAAGAGCTTCCAGAGGATGATGCAGACCAGGCCGATCTCGAAGAACGTGGGCAGCACGTTGAACAGCAGGAACGTGAGCAGGGTCTGGATGCCCTTCGTGCCGCGTTCGATCGCCCGCGTCAGGCCGCCGGTCTGCCGCGCCAGATGAAAGCGCAGCGCGAGGGCGTGCAGATGACGAAAGATCTGCAGGCCCACCGCGCGGATGGCATGCTGCGCCACCCGCGCGAAGACCGCATCGCGCAGCTCGGAAAACAACAGCGACAGCACCCGCGCGGCGCCATAGGCGAGGATCAGGCCCAGCGGCACCGTGACCGCGCCCGGGGCACCCGCGCTCAGCGCATCGATGGCCGACTTGTACAGGATCGGCGTGTAGACCAGCGCCGCCTTGGCGATCAGCAGGCTCAGCACGGCCAGCACCACGCGCAGCTTGAGGCCGGTCTCGCCCTTGGGCCACAGATACGGCATCAGCGTGCGGAAGGTGGCGAGATTGCTGCGTGGCGGGGGTGTTTCGGAGGACGACATGGAGGCGCGCGAAAGGGGCGCCGTGCGCGCCCGGTGGGCAAAGTAGGGGATTTCTGGCCATTATCCCGCACGGCGCTATCATCGAGGGCAATACCCCCAGGCCGCGCAGGGCGCATCGCGGGGGGCGGTTCCGGGTCCGTCCTGGCCGGGCCGGCATTGCGTCTATCTGAATCGGGAGGTGGTATGACGAAGGTCCCCGCAATCACGTTGAACGACGGCAACAAGATGCCGCAGCTGGGTCTGGGCGTATGGCAGGTGCCCAACGAGCAGGCATCGGCGGCCGTCAAGACCGCGCTCGATGCCGGCTACCGTTCGGTGGACACCGCCGCGATCTACGGCAACGAGGCGGGCGTGGGTGAAGGCCTGCGCGCGGCTGGCCTGGGCCGGCGCGAACTCTTCGTCACCACCAAGCTGTGGAACGACAAGCACGACTACGACGCGGCGCAGCGCGCCATGGACGAGAGCCTGCAGAAGCTCGGCCTGGCCTATGTCGATCTCTATCTGATCCACTGGCCGGTCGCGGGCAGCGACAAATTTCTCGACGCCTGGCGCGCCATGGTCGAGATGAAAGAGGACGGCCGCGCCCGTTCGATCGGCGTGTCCAACTTCACCCGCGAAAACCTCGAACTGCTGATCGACCAGACCGGCGTCGTGCCGGCGGTGAATCAGATCGAGCTGCACCCGGGGTTCGCGCAGCGCGAGCTGCGTGCCTACCATGCGGAGCAGGGCATCGCGACCGAATCGTGGAGCCCGCTGGGGCAGGGCGAGGCCCTGCACGACAAGGTGATCGCCGGCATCGCGCAGCGCCTGGGCAAGACGCCCGCTCAGGTCATCCTGCGCTGGCATCTGCAGAGCGGCTTCATCGTGATCCCCAAGTCCGTCACGCCGGCGCGCATCGCCGCCAACATCGATGTGTTCGGCTTCGAGCTCACTGCCGACGACATGGCCGCGATCGACGCCATCCCGGAAGGCGGCCGGCTCGGTCCGGATCCCGCGCGGTTCAAGGGCTGATTCCATTCCAACCGGCCGCGCCCGCCGGCGCGGCGCTTTCGAGAGCCACCATGCAATATGTGAATCTGGGCAGTACCGGTCTGAAGGTGTCGCGCCTGTGCCTGGGCTGCATGACCTACGGCGAGCCGTTGCGGGGCAAACATCCCTGGACGATCGGCGAGGCGGCCAGCCGGCCTTTCCTGAAGCAGGCGCTGGACGCCGGCATCAACTTCTTCGATACCGCCAACAGCTATTCCGACGGCACCAGCGAAGAGTTCGTCGGCCGTGCGCTCAATGAATACGTGAAGCGCGACGACGTGGTCATCGCCACCAAGGTGTACTTTCCGATGCACGAGGGCCCCAACGGCGGCGGCCTGTCGCGCAAGGCCATCATGCGCGAGGTCGACGCCAGTCTGCGCCGGCTCGGCACCGATTACATCGATCTCTATCAGATCCATCGCTGGGACTACGACACCCCGATCGAAGAAACGCTCGAGGCGCTGCACGACGTGGTCCGCGCGGGCAAGGCGCGCTACATCGGCGCCTCGTCGATGTATGCGTGGCAGTTCGCCCGCGCGCTGTATCTAGCCGATCGCCACGGCTGGACCCGCTTCGTGACCATGCAGCCGCACTACAACCTGCTGTATCGCGAAGAAGAGCGCGAGATGCTCAAGCTGTGCGCCGCCGAAGGCATCGGCGTGCTGCCCTGGAGCCCGCTGGCCCGCGGCCGCCTCACGCGTGATGCGACGCAGTCCAGCGACCGTGCGCGCAGCGACGAGGTGTTCAAGCGTCTCTACAGCGCCACCGAAGCCGCGGATGCCCGCGTGATCGATGCGGTCGGCGAAGTGGCGAGCGAGCGCGGCGTGCCGCGCGCGCAGGTGGCGATGGCGTGGCTGCTGGCCCAGCCCACCATCACCGCGCCCATCATCGGCGCCAGCCGGCCGGGGCACATCGAAGACGCGGTGGCCTCGCTGTCGCTCAAGCTGAGCGACGACGAGATCGCGCGGCTCGAGCGCGACTACGTGCCGCACGCGGTGGCTGGCTTCAGTTGAGCCGGCAGCACTCATGCAAAACGGCCCCGAGGGGCCGTTTTTTGTGCAGCGGTGCCGCTCAGCGCGGCTGGCGCGGAATGATCCAGAAGCGTGCCATCACCACCAGCAGCCACGTGAGCGAGGCCCACGAGGCCCAATGCCACACGCCGGTGCCGAGCAGGGCGGCCAGCAGGCCGAAGGTGCTCAGGATGCCGAGCAGGATGGGCATGCCCCAGACGAACAGAAAGCGTTGGCGCGGGGTCATGCGGGCGTCCTTTGCGGCTCGGCCGCCTGTTGATGCTTGCGGATCAACTCGGCCACGCGCGCCTCGGTGGCTTTGCGGCGGGCGAGCCAGAGATAGAGGCCGCTGACCAGCACGACGATCGTGATCAGATCCAGCAGCGCCCAGATGATCTTGAGCGGAAGGCCCGCGTAGTCACCGAAGTGCAGCGGACGCGAAAGCTCGAGCGCGGTGAGGTACCAGGGCATGTGCGCCACCTTGACCAGATCGCCGCTGACGGCATCGACCAGGACAGGGGTGTTCATCTTCGAGGTGAGCGGCGTGTCGCCGCGCAGCCAGACGATGAAGTGATGCGGACTGCCGAAGGCGTTGCCGGGATAGGCGATCGTGGTGAGCTTGCTGCCTGGCACCGCGGCAAGCGCGGTTTCGGCGACGCGCTGCGGCGCGGCGACCTGGGTCGGCACCGGCTTGCCCTGGAACGGCGCGACCAGCGCGGTGAGTTCGTTGGCCTGCCACATGCGGAACAGCGGCGTGGACAGCTCGTTGATGACGCCGGTGACCCCGACCACGAAGGCCCACACCAGCGTCACGATACCCAGCATGTTGTGCAGGTCGAGCCATTTAAGGCGCGTGGAGCGCGACGCGCGCACCGTGCCGAACTCCAGCTTCTTCATGAACGGGCCGTAGAGCACCACGCCGGAGACGATGGCGATGCAGAACAGCAGGCCCATGAAACCGAGGAACAGCTCGCCCGGCAGACCGGCGAACAGGTCCACGTGCAGCGCGAGCATGATCCCCATGAACGAGAACTTGTCTTCCGAATATAGCGGCCCGTCGTGCAGGACCCCTGCCGTCCGCGTGTCGACGCGCACGGCGTGCCCCTTGGCGATGCCTTCGCCCGGCGTGGGCGCCATGCCGACGTAGGCCTGCGGCTCCTCGGCGTCGAGAAACAGGTAGTCGACGACTTCGTTGGGATACAGCGCCCGGGCCGTGGCCTCGACCTTGTCGAGGCTGGCGAGCGGCGTGTCGGCCGGCATCTCGACGATCGGCTTGCCTTCGTCGAGCCAGTGTTCGATCTCGTGGTGAAAGATCAGCGGCAGCCCGGTGAGGCAGATGATGAGGAGAAAGACGGTACAGACGAGGCTGGTCCATTTGTGGACCAGGTACCAGGTTTTGATGCGGGCGGCGTTTGTCATGGGATGCGAGCGGACCGGGGGACGTGTTTCGACCGGGAATAATAGTTATTCTCAGAATTCTAGTGCATCGCGGCGAGCGATCGGCGATTCGCCTCGCGCCGCGAGCGGCGTTACCATGGAACGCTGGCGCGCCCCGGTCTTTTTGTGGCGCGCATGCCGCAAACTCACCGCTGTTCCGGCCGCGTGCCGGCCTCATCCGTCATGACCGACGCCCTGCAGACCCCGGCCATCCCGGCCCCTTCCGACCCTCTTTCCGCCGACGCCGCCTGCCCCGTGGTGCAGCGCGTGCCGCCCAATACCGAAGGGCGGGATTTCGCCGTGGGCGATATCCATGGCCATTTCTCGCGGCTGCGCACGGCGCTCGATCGCATGGGATTCGATCCCGCGCGCGACCGGCTGTTTTCGGTCGGCGATCTGGTCGATCGCGGCCCCGAGAACGAAGCCTCGCTCGACTGGCTGGACGAGCCCTGGTTCCATGCGGTGCAGGGCAATCACGAGGATTACGCGATCCGCCACGTGCGCACCGGGCGGGTGGAACTGGAGAGCTGGCGCCGGTATGGCGGCGGCTGGTTCAT
Source organism: Bordetella genomosp. 5 (assembly GCF_002261475.1). Taxonomy (GTDB): domain Bacteria; phylum Pseudomonadota; class Gammaproteobacteria; order Burkholderiales; family Burkholderiaceae_B; genus Bordetella. The sequence goes on along the minus strand of NZ_NEVN01000008.1, from coordinate 138,732 downwards.
CGATCTGCCGCCCGCCCGGCAGCGCGAACTCGCCGCGCGTTACGCGCGTCTGCCCGTCGTGATCGAAGTGCCGACGCCGATGGGGATCGTGGCGGTGCTGCATGCCGACAGTCCGGTCAGCCACTGGGACAATCTGCCGGGCCGCTTTCTGACGCGCAGGCGCCGCACGCGCGCCACCTGCCAATGGTCACGCGAGCGGCTGGCCCTGCGCGACAGCAGCGGCGTGGCGGGCGTACGGGCGGTGGTGGCGGGGCATACGCCCGTGCCCGAGCCGCTGGCGCTGGGCAACGTCTATCACATCGATACCGAAGGCTGGCAGCCGCACGGCTACTTCACCTTGCTGGATTTGCAGGCCCTGTCGGCCTGGCCGCGGCCCGTCGTGCACGGCTGAGGCGCGCACGCGCGCCGGTCAGGGGGGCGCTGAATGGAAAAATGCCCGCCGGGTGCGAACCCGGCGGGCATTTTTTGACGCGAAGGCCGATCAGAGCGGACGCGCGGTGAGGCCGCCGCCGGTCGTGACGGGCGTGGTCGATACCGGCGACGCCTGGGCCGCGGGGCCGTCGGCGCGCGGCACGGGGATCGCGGGGAAGGCGGCGGGCGTGCCGTCGGCCGCTTGGCCTCCCATCGGCGTGCTGCTCACCGGGCCAGCGCCGTTGGGCGCCGCGCCGGTGCCCGGCACGCTCATGGGCTGCGGCGGCTGGCCGGCGCCGGAAGGCGCGGCGGGCTGCCCCGGCAGCGGATTCACGCGCGTGGGCGCGTTGTCGCTGGGCCGCATGTTGTTCAGGAAGTCGGTGAGCTGATCGCCCGACGAGAGGTCGAGCGCGGCGACGGCCTGTCCCGGCGGGAACTCGGAGAAGTACAGGTCGCCGTTGGCGGCGATCAGGCCCTGCGGCCGGGGTGGCGGCGGGGTCTGCGGCTTGTCTTTCAGGTAGGGCTGGGCGAAGTCCAGCCAGGCGGACAGCGCCAGGCCACTGCCGAACTCGTTGCTGCCGAGCGGGCGAGGGCGGTCGAAGCCCATCCAGACCGTGGTGACCATGTGCTGGTTGAAGCCCGAGAACCACACGTCCACGGCGTCGTTGGTGGTGCCGGTCTTGCCGCCGATGTCCGTGCGCTTGAGCGTGCGCGAGGCGCGCGCGCCGGTGCCCTTGGTGGTGGCATCGCGCAGGATGTCGTTCATCAGCCAGGCCGTGCGCGGATCGATCGCGCGGTGGGTTTCGTCGCCCGCCTTCACGGGTTCGGCCTGCATCAGCACCTTGCCCGCGCTATCGGTCACGGTGTTGATGAGATAGGGCGTGACGCGGAAGCCGCCGTTGGCGAACACGCCATAGGCGTTCGCCACCTGCAGCGGCGTGGCGGCGCCGGCGCCCAGCGCCATCGGCAGCACGGCGGGCCAGCGCTCTTTTTCGAAGCCGAAGCGGGTCAGGTAGTCCTGGCCGTACTGCGGCGTGATGGCCTGCAGGATCCGGATCGACACCATGTTTTTCGAGCGGTACAGGCCCTCGCGCAAGGTGAGCATGGGCTCGTACTGATTGCCGTCGTTCTTGGGCGTCCAGTCGCGCGACCCGGTCTGGGCGGCGGTCAGCATGAAAGGCTGATCGGAGATCTGCGTGCCCGGGGTCAGGCCGCGCTCGAGCGCCGCGGCGTAAATGAAGGGCTTGATGTTCGAGCCGGGCTGGCGCCAGGCCTGCGTCACCCGGTTGAACGAGCCGCGATAGAAATCGAAGCCGCCGATCATGGCGCGGATGCCGCCGTCCTGCGGGTCGAGCGTGATCAGCGCGGCCTGCAGCGCCGGCATGTTGATCACTTCCCAGGTGTCGCCGGTCTTGTGCACGTAAACGACCGAGCCGCGGCGGATGCGCAGGTCGTCCTTGGCATTGGGCGCGAGCGCCCGCGCCACGACGGCCAGCGCCTTCTTGTCGTCGATCGTGAGGATCTCGCGGGCGCTGCGCGCCACCTTGATCTCGGTGGGGCTGGCAGACAGCACCACGCCCGAGTACAGCTCGCCGCTGTCGGGCGCCTTGTCCTGGACGCCGTCGATGATCTCGTCGAAGGCCTGCGGATCGTTCTCGACCCCGTCGGGCAGGTCGATCTGGTCTTCCGGGCCCGGATAGGCGGCGCGGCGCGTGTACGCCAGCACGTTGTCGCGCACGGCGACGTAGGCGTCCTGCTGGGCCTTGGAATCGATCGTGGTGTAGACATTGATGCCGCGGGTGTAGGCCTCTTCCTGGAAGACACCGTACATCAGCTGACGCACCAGTTCGGCGGGGTATTCGCCGTGCACCGCGAAGCCGCGCGCCGGTCCACCCTCGGAGCCGCGCACCGAAATCTGCTCGTCGCGCGCGGCCTGCGCCTGCTCGGCGGTGATGTAGCCGAGCGTCTGCATGCGGTTGATCACGTAGTGCTGGCGCGTCTGGGCCCGGCCGAAGTTGGTGATCGGGTTCGAGCGCGAGGGCGCCTTCGGAATGCCGGCCAGCATGGCGGCCTCGGCGGGCGTGACCTCGGAGAGCGGCTTGCCGAAGTAGGTGCGCGACGCGGCCGCGAAGCCGTACGCGCGATGACCCAGATAAATCTGGTTCATGTAGAGCTCGAGGATCTGATCCTTGGTGAGCTCGGACTCGATCTTGAAGGTCAGCAGCAGCTCGTAGAACTTGCGCGAATAGGTCTTCTCCGACGAGAGATAGAAGTTGCGCGCGACCTGCATGGTGATGGTGCTGCCGCCCTGCGCCTTGGCCATGCTCACCAGATTGGCGAGCACCGCGCGGGTCATGCCGGCCCAGTCCACGCCATTGTGGTGATAGAAGCCGTCGTCTTCGGCGGCCAGCACGGCCTGCTTCATGACCTGCGGAATCTCGTCGGCGCGCAGCACGTTGCGGTGCTCTTCGCCGAATTCTCCGATCAAGACCTTGTCGGCCGTGTAGATGCGCAGCGGCACGCGCGGCCGGTAATCGGTCATGGCGTGCAGCTCGGGCAGGCTGGGCCAGGCCAGCGCCAGGGCCAGGCCGATCGCGATCGCGCCGCACAGGCCGAGGCCGGCCATCGCCACGGCGGCGCGGATGGCCCACTGCTTGATGCGGGCGCGCGACCAGGCGCGGCCCGCGCTGTTGGGGGAATGCTCAGGGTTTTTCATCGGAGCCGATTCTAGGGCAGAACCGCATAGACCGTTGGTCGGGCCTGAAGGTTTCAGTAACCAAACATGCCCGGCGTGACGGCGGAGAAATACAGGGACGAGGCGCAGGCGGCCGGGGCCGGGCGCCCGGGGGAGGCGAGGCGCGCGTCGGAACGCGGCGTCACGCCTGCCCTGCGCAAAAATTGATCACGGGCCGGACGGTGGTGTCCGGCCCGTGGACGCCCATGGCAATCAGGGCTTGAGATGCGTGGTCAGGAATTTTTCCATGGCTTCGTAGAACTCGAACTTGTTCTCGTCGTTGTGGAAGCCGTGGCCTTCGTTTTCCTTGACCATGTACTCGACCTCGACGCCGCGCTTCTTGAGGGCTTCGACGACCTGATCGCTCTCGGCCTTGTTGACGCGCGGATCCTTGGCGCCCTGGGCGATGAACAGCGGCGTGGTGATCCGGTCGACATGCAGCGCGGGCGAAGTCGCGGTCAGACGCTCGCGGTCGCGCTCGGGATCGCCCACCATGTCTTGCATCTTTTCGAGCATGGGCTTCCAGTAGGGCGGGATGGTCTGCATGAACGTGAACAGGTTCGAGACGCCCACGTAGTCGACCGCGGCGGCGTAGAGGTCGGGCGTGAAGGTCACGCCGGCCAGCGTGGCATAGCCACCGTAGCTCGCGCCATAGATGCCGATGCGCTTCGGATCGGCGATGCCCTGATCGATCAGCCATTTGACGCCATCGGTGATGTCGTCCTGCATGGCCAGGCCCCATTGGCCGAAGCTCGCTTCCCAGAACTTGCGGCCATAGCCGGTCGAGCCGCGGAAGTTCATCTGCAGCACGCAGAAGCCGCGGTTGGCCAGGAACTGCACCTCGGGGTTGTAGCCCCAGCCGTCGCGGGCCCACGGGCCGCCGTGCGGATTGACGATGCAAGGCAGGTTGCGCGGATCGCGTCCGACCGGCAAGGTGAGGTAGCCGTGGATCGTGAGGCCGTCGCGCGAGGTGTAGCTGATGGGCTTGACCGGCGCCATGTCGGCCTCGGGGATGGCCGGGTTGATGTCGGCCAGCTTCGTGAGCGTGTCGGTGGCGGCGCTGTACAGATAGCGCGAGCCGGGCGTGCGGTCGTTGTAGGCGGCCACGATGAAGGTGTCTTCTTCGCGGTTCCAGCCCTGCAGGGCGAAGTCGTAGCCGGCCAGGTGCGCCTGCAGTTTGCCGTAAAGGGCCTCGGTCTGCTTGTCGAAGAAGCGGTACTGCGGCTTGTCGGTCTGGTAGGCGGCGAGCGTGAGCACCTTGCGCTTGCGCGAATAGCCGGCGGCGTCGAGATCGACCTCGTCGGGCACGAAGATCAGCTCTTCGGCATCGGGTTTGGCCGGGTCGAGCACGACCAGCCCGAGTTTGTCGCGGCCGCGGTTCGACAGCGCATACATCTTGCGGTCGTCGAACGTGAAGAACATCGGGCTGACGCTGCTGCGATAGTCGGTCGTGACGAGCGGGCGGAACGGCGCGGCCTCGTCGTCGCGATAGAGCAGGGTGGTGTTCAGGCCGTCGCTGGTGATGGCGGCGCGCACCTTGCCCGCGTGATCGGTCTGCCAGCCGACGATGTTGCCGGGGTTCTGGGCCACCAGCACCGCGGCACCGGTACGCACGTTGACGCGGTACACGTCGAAGACTTCGGGATCGCGGTGGTTGTGGCCGATCAGCACATGATCGGGATCGTCGGGCAGGTCGTCTTCGATGCCGGCGCGCACGCCGTCGTAGGGGGTGAGGTCGGTCACCTGGCCGGTCTTGGTGTTGACCGCCACGACGTGGAAGTTTTCGTCGCCGCCGAAGTCCTTCTGGTAGAGCACGACGTCGGAGCCCTTCCAGAAGTAGTTGCTGATATCGCGCGCGCTTTCGCTGGTGAGCTTGCGGGCCTCGCCCTGCGGCTTGCCATCGACGAGCGGTTGCACATAGATGTTCATGCGCGGCGGGCTGCCGTCGACGCTGACCGGTTGCATGAAGCCGAGCGTGCGGCCGTCGTCGGCCAGGCGGAACGCGCCGCGCTCGGGGTTGCGGAAGAAGTCTTTCAGGGGATAGGCGCGCGGCGGCTGGGCAGCCGCACCGGCGGCCGCGCCAATCAGGCTGGCGGCGATCAACGTGCGCTTCATGAAATTCAGCAAGAGAGCCTCCGGTAGATGCGATGACGGCCGCGCGCGGCGGGTGCCGGGGCCATCATGGGGCCGGCGCGAGGGGTGCGCCGAGCGTGACCGATCATGCCACAGCGCCGATGACGGTGTCGAACCGCGCAAGATGCGGGATAATCGCGCCCAAGCACTATGGAGGAATCATGCTCAAAGCGATTGCGGCCGCGCTCACGCTAGGCGCCGGTCTGGCCGGTTGCGCCGTCGGTACGGCACCCGGCGCGGGTGCCGTCAACGGCGACTACAAGGTCAATGTGTATTACCTCGATGCCTATCGCGCGGCGATCGCGCAATCCGAACGCTGCCTGCTCGGTCAGGGCGGCTACCGGCTGGTGAACGAGGTCGACGAAGGCCAGCGCAAGGCCAGCGTGCGCGTGCTCGCGCCGTTCAGCGATAGCGAAATGGCGAGCGTGACCATCGCCGGCACCGACGCCAAGAGCTCGGATGTGCGCATTTCGATGTGGGGCAAGAGCATCTGGAATTCGGATGCTCTGCGCGCGATGCGCGAAGCGGTCGTGTATGGCCTGCCGTCGTGCGTGGCCTACATGCCGGGCGATCCGCAGCCCTCCGAAGAGGTCTGGCGTCTGCGCCAGCGCTGAGCTCAGTCGCTGCCGGGCCGGCGGCGCACCACCTTGAAGGTGGCGCTGGCCTTGCAGACCAGTTCTCCCGAGGCGTCGCGGATCTCGCCTTCGCAGAAGGCGATCGACATGCCGCGGCGCAGGCAGCGCGCCTCGACCACGAGGTCGGTGCGGCCGGGCGACAGAAAGCTCGTGGTCATGTCGATGGTGGCCATGCCCACGTCGGTCTCGTGGCCCCGGGCCGCCGCGCTCAGACAGAAGTCCAGCACGCTCATCAGCGTGCCGCCATGCACGTCGCCACGGCTGTTGGTGAGGTCGGCGCGCCAGGGCAGGCGGCAGCGTGCCACGCCATCGCCGGCCTGCTCTGGCACCAGGCCCAGCAAGCTCATGAACGGGATTTCGAGGCCGAAATAGCTGGCCGCGGGGGAAGTCTCGGGGGTGTTGTTATCGGTCATCGCAAGACGCGGCGCGGGGTGCGCTCGCGGGTCGGGTTGCTGCAAAGCAGCGACTGTAGCGCACATCGGCGGGTGTGGCAGCGCCGGTGTCCGGTCACCGGCCGCCCGGTCGATCCGTCCTCGGCGGGCGCAAAGCCGCGGGGCGCGGCATAATAGCGGTACCGTATATATATCCAGTAGTTTTGGCGCGTGCCTGGCGCCGGTTCCGCCCGCTTCCCATGCCTTCCCCGACCCGCAAGATCGTGCACATCGACATGGACGCCTTTTACGCGTCGGTCGAGCAGCGCGACCAGCCCGAACTGCGTGGCCAGCCCGTGATCGTGGCCTGGACGGGCAATCGCTCGGTGGTGTGCGCGGCCTCGTACGAGGCCCGCAAGTTCGGGGTGCACTCGGCGATGGCGGTGGCGCGGGCCCAGCGGCTCTGTCCGCAGGCCGTCTATGTGCCGCCGGATTTCGCGCGTTATAAGGCCGTGTCGGCGCAGGTGCGCGAGATCTTTTCCCGCCATACCGACCTGATCGAGCCGCTCTCGCTCGACGAGGCCTATCTCGACGTCACGCACAACAAGCTCGGTCTGCCGTCCGCGACCGAGGTGGCCGAGATCATCCGCCGCCAGATCCGCGACGAGACCCGCCTGACCGCCTCGGCCGGCGTGGCGCCCAACAAGTTTCTCGCCAAGATCGCCTCCGACTGGAACAAGCCCGACGGCCTGTGCGTGATCCGCCCGGCCCAGGTGCTCGGATTTCTGCAGGAGCTGCCGGTGCGCAAGGTGCCCGGGGTGGGCAAGGTGATGCAGGGCAAGCTCGAGGAGCTTGGCATCGCGACGGTCGGCGATCTCGCCCGTCATCCGCGCGCCGCGCTGGAGCAGCGCTTCGGGCGCTATGGCGTGCGGCTGCACGAGTTGTCGCAGGGCATCGACGAGCGCGAGGTGCAGCCCGACCAGCCGCTGCAGCAGGTGTCCGCCGAGACCACCTTTGACACCGATCTGCGGATCGTGGAGCTCGACGCCGCGCTGGAGCGGCTGTCGGGCAAGGTCTGGGAGCAGGCGCTGCGCAAGGCGCGCATCGGCCGCACCGTGGTGCTCAAGCTCAAGACCGATCGGTTTCGCATTCTCACGCGCAGCCAGACGCTGCCAACGCCGCCGGCCACCGCGGCGCAGCTTGCGCAGGTGGCGCGGCATCTGTGCGAGCGCGTGGAGCTGCCGGCGCATACGCGCTACCGGCTGGTGGGGGTGGGGATGAGCAACTTCGCGGACCCGGAGCTGACAGCGGTGCAGCCGGATCTTTTTGGCGGGGTGTTCTGAAGAACGAGGAACGTTCGGCGGGGCGGCCGCGGATGCGCCGCCCCGTGCGCCTTGATCAGAGGCGCGACTTCACCTGACCCGACAGCTGCGACATATCGGCGCGGCCTGCCAGCTTCTGCTTGAGGATGGCCATGACCTTGCCCATCGCGGGGGCGCCGGTCACGCCCTGCGCGGCCACTTCGGCCACTGCGGCGTCGATCGTGGCCGCCACTTCTTCGGCGCTCGCCGCTTGCGGCATGAATTCCTGCAGCACCACGACTTCGGCCTTTTCCTGCTCGGCGGTCTCGGTGCGGCCGGCCTGTTCGAACGCGGCGATGGACTCGCGGCGCTGCTTCACCTGCTTTTCGATGATGGCGGTGATTTCCGCGTCGTCGAGCTCACGGCGGTCATCCACTTCTTTCTGTTTTACTGCGGCGAGCAGGAAGCGCAGGGTGGCGAGCCGGGCGCTGTCCTTGGCGCGCATCGCGTCTTTCATGGCGTTGGACAGACGGGTCTTGAGCGATTCGGTGCTCATGGCAAATCCTAATAAGTGACAACCAGAGCCGGTGTTTTAACCGGCCCATACCCACACTCGCAAGTCGGCGCCCGCATCCTGCGATTTAAAAGATGAAAATGCATCTTTAACACCGGGCGTGTGGCCCGGCCAGGAGTCGATGCATGTTGAGCGAAACCATCCGCGCGCAGGTCAAGGCGACCGCACCCGTTCTGCAGGCCCATGGCGAGGCGCTCACGCGCCACTTCTATGCGCGGATGTTCCGCGGCAATCCGGAGCTGTTGCAGGTCTTCAACCAGGGCCACCAGCAGGGCGGACGTCAGCAGCAGGCGCTGGCCGGCGCGCTGGCCGCCTATGCCGTGCATATCGATGATCCCTCGGTGCTCGGCCCGGTGATCGAGCGCGTCACGCACAAGCACGTGAGCCTGGGCATCCGGCCCGAGCACTATGCGATCGTGGGCAAGCATCTGCTGGCCTCGATCGGCGAGGTGCTGGGCGACGCCGCCACCGACGAGCTGATCGCCGCCTGGGCGGCCGCGTACCAGCAACTGGCCGACGCGCTGATCGCGCAGGAAGCCGCGCTGTACACGGCCGCGGCCACGCAGCCGGGCGGCTGGAGCGGCTGGCGGGGCTTCAAGGTGGTGGGCAAGGTGCCGGAGAGCAGCGAGATCACGTCGTTCCACCTGGCGCCCGCCGACGGCGGCGAGGTGCCCGACTTCAAGCCGGGCCAGTACATTTCGGTGCGCGTGTTCGTGCCGTCGCTGGGCATGATGCAGCCGCGCCAGTACAGCCTGTCGGACGCCGCCGGCCAGGGCCGCCTGCGCATCTCGGTCAAACGTGAGCGTGGCGTGGCCACCAGCCCGGACGGCATGGTGTCCACGCTGCTGCACGAGCGCTACAACGAGGGCGACGTGCTGGACCTGGCGCCGCCGCAAGGAGACTTCGTGCTCGACGAATCGCGCGACACGCCGGTGGTGCTGATCAGCGGCGGGGTGGGCATCACGCCGATGCTGTCGATGGCCAAGACGCTGGCCGCGCGCGGTGCCGGCCGCGAGGTGCGCTTCGTGCACGGCTGTCGCGATGCCGCGTGCCACGCCATGCGCGACGAAGTCGACGCGCTGGTCGCGGGCAGCCCCACGATGCGCAAGTGGATTCATTACGAGACCGTGGGCGCCGCCGACCGCCAGGGCGTGCACTACGACCGCGAGGGCCGAATCGACCTGGCCGCCCTGAAGGACGAGGTGGTGCTGCCCGAGGCGGACTACTACCTGTGCGGCCCGCTGCCCTTCATGCAGGCGCAGCACGCCTCGCTGCTGGCGCTGGGCGTGCCGCCCGCGCGCATCCATGCCGAGGTGTTCGGCACGGGTGGCACGGGGCTCTGAAGTGCGCGGGCGGGTGCGGTGTATGCTTGCCGCTGCCCGCCCGGCACGGATCACCGACCATGCAACTCAACCGTTTCACCGACTTCGGCCTGCGCGTCATGATGTACCTGACGCAATGCCGCGATCGCGCCCAGCCCGTGACGATCCCCGAGATCGCCGAACGCTTCGGCATCTCGCGCAACCATCTCGTGAAGGTGGTGCATTTCCTGTCGCAACAGGGCCTGGTGGCCGCCACGCGCGGCAAGGGCGGGGGCCTGGCGCTGGCGCGCCCGGCCGATAGCTATCGGGTCGGGGAGCTGGTGCGCTTGCTGGAACATCAGGGCAATCTGGTCGAATGCGCCGATCCGCCCTGTGCGCTGCACGGCGCCTGCCGTCTGGCGGGCGTGCTGCACGACGCCCTGCGCACCTTCTACGCCGAGCTCGACCGCTACACGCTGGCGGAGCTGGTGCGCCAGCCCACCGGCGCCGCCATCATCAGGCTGCACGGGCTGGCGGCGTAGGGGCTTTCGCGCGGCGCCGCGCCGTCACTGACCCTGGGCGCGGGCGCCGGGTTCCGGGCCACGTCGCCTGGTCTTGCCCGCGCCGCGATCGGCGGACGAGACCAGCCCATAGACCGAAGTTATGGCTGCTGCGGCGCTGGCTATTTGCGCGTGGGGCCCGACCGCGGACAGAATGGGCAATTGTCCTTGCAGGGAAGGTTTATGCGTGTCTGTGTCGTGGGGGCGGGTGTCGTCGGTGTCACCTCGGCGTATTTCCTCGCCCGTGAAGGGCATGAGGTGGTCCTGGTCGACAGCCGGGCCTATCCGGCCGAGGTGTCCAGCTTCGCCAACGGCGGACAGCTGAGTTATAGCTACGTGGCGCCGCTCGCCGGACCGGGCGTGTTGCCCAGCGTGCCGGGCTGGCTGCTGCGCAGCGATTCTCCGTTGCGCTTCCGGCCGCGTCTCGACCCGCATCAGTGGCGCTGGTGCCTGCAGTTCGCGCTCGCGTGCCGCGCCTCGGTGGCGCAGCGTTCCACGGCCGAGTTGCAGCGCCTGTCCTATCTGAGCCGCGACGTGATGAACCGCCTGCTCGAACAGGAGCCGCTGGCGTTCGGTCATCTGCGCAACGGCAAATTGATCGCCTATCGCAGCCCCGAGCTGCTCGACAAGGCGCGCAAGCTGGTGGCCTATCAGGCCGGGCTGGGCGCCGAGCAGCGTGTGCTGGATGCGCGCGAGACGCTGGCGCTCGAGCCCGCGCTGGCGGGCATGGGCGCGAGCCTGGCCGGCGCCATCTACACACCGAGCGAAGAGGCGGGCGATTGCCGCCAGTTCACGCAGGCGCTCTTCGACCGCCTGGGCGCGCTCGACCGGGTCGAGTGCCGCATGTCGACCGAGGTGTTGGGGCTGCGTACCAATGGTCCGGTCGTGACGGGCGTGCGCACCGATGCCGGCGATATCGGCGCCGACGCCGTCGTGCTCGCGACCGGCGTGGGTTCGCGGGCCCTGTTGCGGCCGCTGGGTCATGACGTGCCCATTTATCCGCTCAAGGGCTATAGCCTGAGCGTGCCGCTGGCCGATGACGACGATACCGCGCCCCGCATCAGCGTGACCGACTACGAACGCCGCATCGTCTATGCGCGGGTGGGCCGGGTGCTGCGCATCGCGGCGATGGTGGATATCGGCAGCCGCGACACCGGCATCGATCCGGCGCGCGTGGCGCTGCTCAAGCGTCAGGTGCTGGAGGTCTTTCCGCATCTGGACCTGTCCGACGCGCAGCCGTGGGCGGGTCTGCGGCCGGCGACGCCGACCGGCAAACCGCTCATCGGGCCCGTGCGCGGGGTGGACAATCTGTGGCTCAACATCGGCCAGGGCGCGCTCGGCTTCACGCTGGCCTGCGGCAGCGCCGCGCTGCTCACCACGCGCATGAGCGGCGTCGAGCCGCCCATCGACGACTCGCCGTTTCTGCCCTGACGCGATCGCGCGGAACCCACGCGTCCGGGCCCGGGGTGCGCGGGGTTGCGGGCTCGAGCTCAATGGAAGTTGCGGCTGCGCGCCGGCAGGCCGGCGTCGTCGAGCTCGCGCAGCAGCGGGCTCATGTCGACCAGCCGGCGTGCGACCAGGTGGCGCACGCCATCGAGGCTTTGCCAGACCCCGTAGACACCCAGCAGCACCGATTCGAGCAGCTCGCGCCGCTGTGACTCGATCAGCTCCGGCCGCACCACCACGTTGACCGGCCCCGTTTCGTCTTCGAGCGTGACGAAGATGGTGCCCTTGGCGGTCTGGGGCCGTTGCCGCACGGTGACGATGCCGCAGGCGCGGGCGAGGCGGCGGTTGGGGTAGGTGTTGAGTGTCTGCGAGGTCTCGAAACGGCGCGCCGCCAGTTGCGCGCGCAACAAGGCGAGGGGATGGCGTCGCAGGCTCAGGCCGGTGCTGAGATAGTCGGCCGAGATGCCCTGGCCTTCGGAGGGGGCCGCGAGCTCGGCCACCTGGGCCTCTTCGATCGGCGCATCGCGCAGCAGGTCGCGGTCGGCCACGCCGGCCGCCGCTTCCCAGCTGGCCTGGCGCCGATGCCCGGCGAGGGCGGCCAGCGCGTCGGCCGCGGCCAGCGCATCGAGCTCGTGGCGGCCCAGCCCGGCGCGCCGCGCCAGATCGGCGGTGTTGGCGAAGGGCCGCTGTGCCCGCGCCTGCTCGATGGCGCGCGCGCTGTCTTCGGACATCCCCTTGATCTGATTGAAACCCAGGCGCACGGCGGGGCGGGCCGCATCCGCGCGCGGCTCGAGCGCGGCCTCCCAGCCGCTGTGCATGATGTCGACCGGCAGCACGCGCACCTGATGGCGCCGGGCATCCTGCACCAGCTGCGCGGGTGCATAGAATCCCATCGGCTGGGAGTTGAGCAGGGCGGCCAGGAAGGCCTCGGGTTCGTGGCACTTGAGCCAGGAGCTGGCGTAGGCCAGCAGCGCGAAGCTCGCCGCGTGGCTTTCGGGAAAACCGTACTCGCCGAAGCCCTCCACCTGCCGGAACAAGGCCTCGGCGAACTCCAGGCTGTAGCCGTGGGCGAGCAGGCCGCCCACCAGCTTGGCGCGGAATTTGTCCACGCCGCCCTTGCGGCGCCATGCAGCCATCGAGCGGCGCAGCTGGTCGGCCTCGCCGGGCGTGAAGCCGGCCGCGACCACCGCGATCTGCATCACCTGTTCCTGGAAGATCGGCACGCCCATCGTGCGCGACAACACGGCCTGGACCGCGGGCCCGGGGTAGGTCTCGGGCTCTTTGCCCTGACGCCGGCGCAGATAGGGGTGCACCATGCCGCCCTGGATCGGACCCGGGCGGACGATGGCCACCTGCACGACGAGGTCGTAGTATTCGCGGGGCCGCAGGCGCGGCAGCATGCTCATCTGCGCGCGCGACTCGATCTGGAACACACCCACCGTGTCGGCTTCGCAGATCATGTCGTAGGTGGCCGTGTCGTCTTGCGGAATCTGATGCAGGGCCAGCGGCTCGCCGCGGCGCGCGCCGGCCAGTTCGAGCGCGCGGCGCAGCACCGAGAGCATGCCCAGGGCGAGCACGTCGACCTTGAGCAGGCCCAGCGCGTCGAGGTCGTCCTTGTCCCATTGCACGACGCTGCGATCGGCCATGGCGGCGTTTTCGATGGGCACCAGGCGCGAGAGCAGGCCGCGCGACATCACGAAGCCGCCCGGATGCTGCGACAGGTGGCGCGGGAAGCCCATCAGGGTTTCGGACAGGATGGCCCATTGGCGCGCCACGCGCGAGGCCGGATCGAGCCCGCAGTTGCCGAGCGTGCGCAGCATGGCCTTTTTTCCGTCCCACCATTGGTGCGCGCGCGCCACCGCATCGATGATGGTCGGATCGATGCCCAATGCCCGGCCGGTATCGCGCAGCACACTGCGGGGCCGATACGAAATCACGACGGCGGTGAGCGCCGCGCGGCGCCGGCCGTATTTGCCGTAAATATATTGGATGATCTCTTCGCGCCGCTGATGCTCGAAGTCGACGTCGATATCGGGCGGCTCGTTGCGCTCTCTGCTGATGAAGCGTTCGAAAAGCGCGTTGCCGTTGGCGGGATTGACGGCGGTGATGCCCAGGCAATAACAGACCGCCGAATTGGCCGCCGATCCGCGGCCCTGGCACAGGATGCCCAGCCGGCGCGCCTCGCGGACCAGGTCATGGACGGTGAGGAAGTAGGCCTCGTAGCCGAGGTCGGCAATGAGCTCGAGTTCTTTTTCGACCTGCGCCTCGACGATCGGCGGCACGCCGTCCGGGTAGCGCTCGCGCGCGCCTTCGTAGGTGGCGCGGCGCAGGTAGCTGGCGGGGGTTTCGCCCGGCGGCACGATCTCGTCGGGATATTCGTAGCGCAGCTCTTTCAGTGAGAACGTGCAGCGTCGCGCGATCTCGAGCGTCTGCGCCAACGCGGCGGGCGGGTACAGGCCCGCCAGCCGCAGACGCGAGCGCAGATGCCGCTCGGCATTGGCCGCGAGTTCGTAGCCGCATTGCGCCACCGGGCGGCCGAGGCGGATGGCGGTGAGGGTGTCGTGCAGCGGCTTGCGCGAGCGCACGTGCATCTGCACCTGGCCGACCGCCACCTGAGGCAGTGCCGCGGCCTGCGCCGCCGCGTCCAGCGCGGCGCGATGCAGGTCGTCGCGCGATCGATGCAGCAGCGTGAGCCCGAGCCAGGCGCGTTGCGCAAACACGCGGGCCAGCCAGCGGGCCTGCGCGACGATCTGCGCGGTGTCCAGCCCGTAAGTGGGCGTGAGGATGGCCAGGCAACCCGGCAGGCCGCGCAGATGCGCGAGCGAGGCGGGCGGGGCGGCGAGATCGTCGGCGCGCAGGTGATAGCTGCCCTTGGCCGCGCGGGAGCGGCCCAGCGTGATGAACTCGGTGAGATTGCCGTAACCCTCGCGATCCTGGGCGAGCAAGGTCAGTTCGATGGGCGGGCCGGGCTCGTCGTGGAGCACGAAGCGGCTGCCCACGATCAGCGCCAGCCCGAGTTTTTCGGCCTCGACATGGGCCCGCACGACGCCGGCCACGCTGCATTCGTCGGTGAGCGCGAGCGCGGCGTAACCCTGGCGATGCGCGCGTTCGGCCAGCTCTTCGGGATGCGAGGCGCCTTGCAGGAACGAGAAGTTCGATTGGCAATCGAGCTCGGCATAGCCGGGCAGCCCCGCGCCGATATCGGCGGGCGGGAGCGGCAGGGAGGCGGGTTCGTGGGGTGGCTGCATGGAATCAGGCGTAGCGTCCGTGCAGGAACCAGCGCGCGGTCTCGCCGCCGCGTTCGCGATAGAGCCAATAGCGCGCGCCCGCGGCGTCTTCGGCCACGAAGTAATCGCGCTGGGTATTGATGGCGTCCCACCAGCCGCTTTCGATGCGCTCGGGGCCGCGCGTGAGGCGCAGCGCCTGGCCCTGGTAGACCGGCCGGTGCGCGCGAATTTCGAGCGCCTGCGCGGGCTCGATCAGCCAGAACGGCCGTTCCAGGGCGGGCGGCAGCACCGGCGGGCGGCCTCCCGCCGCCTCCAGGGCGACCCAACGGTTGGCCACTTCAGGCCGATGATCGGCCAGGGGGGCGGGCCGGCGTACCTGCTCGGGGCCGAGCCGCGCGCACAGCAGGTCGAGCAGGCGGGCGTGATCGGTGGCGTTGCCGCCCGGCTCGGGAAAAAGCGTGGTGCTGATCGCGGGCATGTCGACGGTGAGCGGCGCGGACAGCGTGACGGCGATCACGGGCGCGGCCAGCTCGAGCCGCGACAGGCGTTCGCGCAGCAGGCCGCGCAGGTGCGCGCTCTGCCACACCGGCTCGGCCATGGCCAGATGCAGTTGCGAGGGATCGCGCGCGTGACGGCCTCGTTCGTGTTCGAGCGTGAGCGTGATGGCGCGCACCGCGAGCCGCTGCGCGCCCAGCCAGCCGCTCAGTTGTTCGGTCAGGCGGCCGCTCACATGCAACAGCGCCTCGGCGTGCTCCACGTAGTCCATCAGTTCGGTGCGCGCCTCGAAATGCGCGGGCGGCGTGAGCCAGGCGTGGACTTCGGCGGCATCGCCATACGCGGCGTCGAGCGCGCGCAGCAACGCCGGATCACTGCGCCGCTGCAGGCCCGCGCGCGGCAATCGCCGCAGGTCGGCCAGGCGCTTGCAGCCCAGGCCCTGCAGCCAGGCCAGGCGGGGCTGGGCCTCGGGCAGCAGCACGAGAGGCAGCGCATCGAGCCGGCGGGCGAGCGCGGGTTCGCGCAAGACCCGGCGCCGCCCCGGACTGCGCGCCAGCAACCAGGCACCGCGTGCGGTCGGCGCCACCGCGATGCCGGCCTGCAGGTCCAGGGCCGCGAGGGTGTCGCGCACACGCCGGTAGAGGGCGCGCGGGCCGCCGAACACCATCAGGCTCGCGCCCACATCGAGCAGCAGGCTGTCGCCGTCGGGGACGGCCAGCTGCGGCGTGTATTGCAGCAGGGACAGCGCGGCGGCCTGGAGCGTGCGGGCCTCGGCCGCCGGATCGCGCTCGAGCAGCAGCGCGTCGGGACACAACGCCAGCGCGCCGGCGCGGCGCAGGCCGAGGCGCAGGCCCGCCGCACGCGCCGCCGGGGTGAGGGCGATCACGCGCTCTTGTTCGAGCACGGCGCACACCAGCTCGGGCTGCTCAGACCAATGCGGTCGTGCGGCGTCCAGCGGCAGGCGTGGCAGGAAGACGGCGATCCAGAGGCGCATGGGGCAAGGGGGAATGCAGCGGCTGTGCCGGTACGGCGGGCAGCAGGCGGCCGGTGTTTTCTTCGAAAGGCAGATACAGGGTGACGTCGCAGACCGGACCGCGGCGCTTGAGCACCTGCACGCTCAGGCCGGCCGCGGCGGGCGCCAGCGCGAGCCGCAAGGGCGCCGGCGAGGCGTGCTGGGCCGCATTGGCGGGCCGCAGGGCAAAGAACAGGGTTTCGCTGCCCTGCGCGGCCAGGTGCAGCCGGCGCAGCGACTCGGGCCGGACCTGCGGCAGCCAGCACAGCAGAGCGGCGCAACTGCCGTGCTTGAGCACCTGGTCGGCGGCCCAGAGCGTGTCGCGCGGCGAGGCGGGCGTGAGCCACAGCAGACGCTGCGGATCCAGGCCCCAATGCATCCATGTGGTGATGTGCGGCGTGAACGGCGGCTGCAGCAGGACGATGTCGCGATGGGCGGGCAGGGCGGTCAGTGCCGGACGCAGCAGGCTCAGCTCGCCGCAGCCGGGATGAGGCGCCAGCAATTCGGTGAGGCTGCCCTGCGGCCAGCCCTCGTCGGGCAGCAGCGCCGACAGCGCGGCATGGCCGGTGGGCACGGCGCGCGCACTGCCCTGCGCCAATTGCGTGGCGCGCCACAGGGCGGGATGGATGAGTTCGGGCGAAGGCATGGCCGGCGGGCGGGTCGCGCGCGGCGATCCATAGCATCAGAATAGGACTGTACAAATATACAGTAAAATTGAGCGTGGGTCCGAATCCACTGGCAACCAAGCGCGGCTTCCCTTGACCACGGCCAGCATCGGGGGGTGCCGCGTGGCCCGCGCCACCCGCCGGATGGGCGGCCGCCTGGGTCGGCCCGCCGGCCGGATCCGCCGCGCGCACACGTATAGAATGTTTTCTTGGGCCGTTCGCCGGCCGTTCCTGGATTTGCGCATCATGTCTTCGCCCAGCGTCATCGAATTCCTGCCCACCCCCGACGGAGAGGTCAAACAGCTGTTCGTGCTGTTGCATGGCGTGGGCGGCACGCCGGAGGGGCTCGAGGGGCTTGCACAGGCCATCCGGCGGGCGTTTCCCGCCGCCGCGGTGCTGATCCCCCAGGGCTTCGCGCCCTTCGAGGGCGGCGGCGCCGGGCGCCAGTGGTTCTCGGTGCAGGGCGTCACGGACGAAAATCGCCCCGAACGCGTGGCGCAGGCCTTGCCGGCGCTGGTGGATTACATCCACCAGGCCCAGGCGCGCTTCAAGCTGCTGCCCCCCGCCACCGCGCTGGCGGGCTTCTCGCAGGGGGCCATCATGGCGCTCGAGGCCGTGCAGGCACACGAAGCGCTGGCGGGCCGGGTGCTGGCTTTCTCGGGGCGCTATGCCGAGCTGCCCAAGGTGCCGCCGCCTTACACCACCATCCATCTGCTGCATGGCGCGGCCGATCCCGTGATGCCGGTTCAGCTGGCACAGGCGGCGCAGTTGCGCCTCGACGAACTCCATGGCGATGCCACCCTCGACATCGCCAGCACGATCGGCCACGAACTGCATCCGGCGCTCATCGAGCGCGCGATCCAGCGCCTGCAAACCTGCGTGCCCTTGCGTAGTTGGGAAGCGGCGCTCGGCCTGGACCAATCGCCGCCCGCCGGCACCAGCGTGCACTGAGCGGTAAAAAATACAGAAGCAGGGTGTAAAAAAAGCGGCGTTGCGCCGCTTTTTCTGTGCCGCGAAGCGTCGCTTTGCCGACTCAGCCCTTGGCGGCCACCAGGGTGCCGCCGTCGAGCGTGCTCTCGTCGAGATAGGCGCGCGCGCCCAGATAGCGCTTGGACCAATAGGTATTGTCGAGGCGGTCGACACGGACCTTCGCACCGCGCGAAGGCGCATGCACGAACTGGCCCTGGCCGATGTAGATCCCCACATGCGAGGTCACGCCGCGGCCGCGCGTGGCGAAAAACACCAGGTCGCCGGGCTTGAGGCGGGTGCGTGCGACATTCTTGCCGGCGCTGCGCTGGGCACGCGACGTGCGAGGCATATCCATGCCAGCGATTTCACGGTACACGAACAGCACCAGACCGCTGCAGTCGAAGCCGTCGAGCGGATCATCGCCGCCCCAGGAATAGGGCGTGCCGATGGCTTGCAGACCGGCCTGCACGACGCGGTCGCGCAGCGTGGGAACGGTGGGTTCGTTGGCGAGCGCCAGACCATTGAGGTTGGAGCGGGCCGTGGGGTGCAGCGAGGCCTGGGCCGCGCCACTGAAAGTGGTCAAACAAAGCGCCAGAAGCGGGGCGCTGATCAAAGCAGACAACACAGAGGATTGTCGGCGGACTTCTCGCGTGGGTGGAGTCATTAGCGACACTTCAAAAATCGGAGTGGGCGTGATGGCTGCAACGTGCTAGCCGGCGGCAGTGCGCATTCTGTCATCGAAGCGCCGTCCGATTGTAATGCAATAGTATTTCATTACATTTGCAATGAAATGCTGCATCGATGTGCGCGAATGTACGCGGTGCGATGCGAGCCATGCGGCATAATCCCTCCACCGGCGCCGCGTCGGCGTCGGCCATGGACCGGAACATGACCGCAGCCCCTCTGTACAGCCCCGACCCGATCCCTTTCGAGCCTTTCGACGACGCCGAACGCGCGGTGGAGCGCCTGCTCGAAATCTACGCCCGCAATACCGGTTTTCTGCGCGACGCCTTCCAGGAAGTCCTGCAGGGCAAAGACCTGCGAACCCGGGTGCGCGCCTGCTATCCCGCCGTCCGAGTGGGCGTCGACACCTACGATCCCATCGATACCCGCCTTTCTTATGGGCATGTGGCCGAGCCGGGCAGCTACCAGACCACCATCACCCAGCCGCTACTGTTCCGCGACTACCTGATCGAGCAACTCGGCCAGCTGCTGCAGAACCACCGCGTGCCGATCGAGGTGGGCGAATCCGATATGCCGATCCCGCTGCACTTCGCCTTTCCCGATGGCGCCTATGTCGAGGGCGAACACCTCGAAAGCCTGAAGCGGCCGCTGCGGGATCTGTTCGACGTGCCCGATCTGGCCGTCACCGACGACGCCATCGTGAACGGCTCCTGGAAGGGCCGCGAAGGCGAGCC
Source organism: Bordetella genomosp. 5 (assembly GCF_002261475.1). GTDB lineage: Bacteria > Pseudomonadota > Gammaproteobacteria > Burkholderiales > Burkholderiaceae_B > Bordetella. Next base: position 119,480 of record NZ_NEVN01000008.1, on the reverse strand, counting down.
GCGACCGCTGGCGCCGTTCACGGCCACGCGGGTGGATTATTCGCTGCATCGCCTGCAGCACTACACCGCCACGGCGCCGTCGCATTTCCAGAACTTCGTGCTGTTCACCAACTACCAGTTCTATGTCGACGAGTTCTGCGCGCGCGCGCGGGCCCTGATGGCCGAAGGTGGCGGCGACTACGACGCGCTGGTGGAGCCGGGCAACCGCATCACGCGCCGCGGTGAAAGCGCACCGAACGACGCCTCGTCGGTGCGTCTGCCGCAGATGCCGGCCTATCACCTGATCCGGCCGAATCATTCCGGCATCACGCTGGTCAATATCGGCGTGGGACCGTCCAACGCCAAGACCATCACCGATCACATCGCCGTGCTGCGCCCGCACGCCTGGCTGATGCTGGGGCATTGCGCCGGCCTGCGCGATTCGCAGCGCCTGGGCGATTATGTGCTGGCCCACGGCTATGTGCGCGACGATCACGTGCTCGACGCCGACCTGCCGACCTGGGTGCCCGTGCCGCCGCTGGCCGAAGTCCAAGTGGCGCTGGAACAGGCGGTCGAAGAGGTGGCCGGGCTGTCGGGCTGGGACCTCAAGCGCATCATGCGCACCGGCACCGTGGCCACGATCGACAACCGCAACTGGGAGCTGCGCGACCAGGGCGAGCTGGTGCAGCGTTTCGCCCAGTCGCGCGCCATCGCGCTCGACATGGAGTCGGCCACCATCGCCGCCAACGGCTTTCGCTTCCGCGTGCCGTACGGCACGCTGCTGTGCGTGTCCGACAAGCCCTTGCATGGCGAGCTCAAGCTGCCGGGCATGGCCAGCGCGTTCTACCGCCGCCAGGTCAACCAGCATTTGGAGATCGGTATCCGCGCGCTCGAGCTGCTGCGCGACATGGCGCCCGAACGCCTGCATTCGCGCAAGCTGCGCACCTTCACTGAAACGGCGTTTCAATAAGCCGCGGCGGGCCCGCACCATCCTGGTGCCGGCCCGCGTGAGGCGAGGCGCGCGCAGCAGGCGCGCGCGGCGGGCACGCGTCCGGCTCGCGCTTCGTCGGCGCTTTTTTTTTCTCCTCGCATCGAGCCACGCTCGGCAGTCCCGCGCACAACGCGTTAAGCTTGGCCTGCGCTCGCCAGGGTCACGCCGGTCCGGCCCGCGGCGCCGAATGCACGGCAGCCACGCGGTGGCAAGGACACAGGAGACCGGGAGTGACGCAGGAACAAGAAGGCAATCGCGCGCTACCCGACGCCGTCGGGCTGCGCGCCATGCTCGAGTCAGCGGGGCGCGATGCCGCCCTGCGGGCGCAGTTTCGCGCGGTGCTTCAGCCCATGCTGGCCCTGGAGTCGGGCCATTGCGTGGGGGCCGAGGTGCTCATGCGCTGGCGCCTCGACGATGGCACCGACGTGCCCCCCGAACGCTTCATTCCGATCGCGCGCGAGCTCGGCTGCCTGCCCGTGCTGAGCCGGGAGGTGTTCGTCCATGCGGCCAGCGCGCTGGCCGCCATCGGGCTGCCCGACGGCTTTCACGTGTCGTTCAACGTGCCGGCCGGTTATCTGCTCGATGACCGCTTCGATGCCCATCTGGCCGAGATCGACCAGATCCTGCCGCCGCAGGCCGACATCTGGATCGAGCTCACCGAAGACGAAGCCTTGCCGGACAGCGAGGCCGCACTGACCCGGCTCGCCAGCGTGCGGCACGGCCGGGTGAAGATCGGCGTCGATGATTTCGGCACTGGTTTCAATGGCGTCGAGACCGTGGCGCGCGTCCAACCCGATTTTCTCAAGCTCGACCAATCGCTGACCGCCGCGCTAGGCACGCCCGACGAAAACCGGGCGCTGCTCGACGTGGCCCGCTATGCGGGCGCGTACCGGGGCGTGCGGGTCGTGGCCGAGGGCATCGAAAATGCCATGCAGGTGGTGCGCCTGCGCGAGCTCGGCATTCAGGGCGGTCAGGGATTTTTCTTCGACCAGCCCATGTCGCTCGAGGCCTTCGCGGTGTGGTTGCCGCAGGCCGAATTGCGAGCCGGCGCCCCGGCGGGCTAGACCGGAGCACGGGGCGCGTGGCGCGCCCCGCGGCACTTCTCTATCGCCCGGATGCCTGCTGCTGCCTGCGCGTGCGCAATTCTTCGCGGGCGACGATGCCCGCGCCCACCAGCACCATCAGCGCCAGCGCGAACCAGGTGATGGCATAGCCCAGGTGGTGGTTGGCGAAGCTCAGCACCGTGAGACCGCCGACCGGCGAGGTCTCGGGATCGCGGGCGCTGCTGGCGCCGGCGTCGATGAAGTAGGGGGCGACCAGCGCCGGGTCGATGCCACGGCGCGTGGCGATCGCGGGCAGGTCGCGCGAATACCAGCGGTCGGCCTGGGCGTCGTTTTCGCGCAGGAATCCGCCGGGGCCTTCACCCATGCGCAGCAGCCCCTCGACCTTCACGGGCTCGCTCGTGCCGGCCTCGGGGGCGCGCTTGCGCCAGCCCGGCAGCACGAAGCCGCGATTCACCATGATGAGAGAGCCATCGGCCTGCTGCAGCGGCGTCATGACCCAGTAGCCGCTGCCGAGTTCGGTCGCGGCCTGCACCAGGGTCTGAAGATCGTGGCGCAGCACGCCCTGCGCCAGCACGTGGCGATACTCGGCACTGGCATTGTCCAGGCCGGCCCACTCGGCGCGCGCCGGCGCCGGCACCGCCGGCGCATGCACGCGGCTTTCGACCTGCGCGATCAGATTTTCTTTCCAGGCCAGACGCTGCACCTGCCACTTGCCCAGCGTGCAAAGCACGGCGAACAGGAACGCGGCGATCAGGGCCAGGATCACGAGGGTGAGCGTGCCGCGGGGGCGGCGGGGCGGCTCGTCGGAGGCGGGGCGGGGCGGAAGGGAATCGGGTCGGGTCAAGATGTCTGCTATTGGAAATAAGGCGGGGGCCCAGCCGGGCCCCCGTGCACGACGCGTGTGCGCCAGGTCCGCTAGGGCATGTTGCGCATGTCGTGCGGGGCCATTGGCATCATGTTGCTGTTGAGGTGATACATGATCCAGATCGAACCCGACAGGGTGATCACGACCAGCACCAGCGTGAAAATCAGCGCCAGCATACTCCAACCGCTCTCCGACTTCGTGTCCATGTGCAGGAAGTACACCAGGTGCACCACGATCTGCACCGCCGCGAAGGCCAGGATGATGAGGGCCGTGGTGCGCGAGCTCTCGAACACCTGATTCATCACCAGCCAGAACGGGATCGCGGTCAGGATCACCGCGAGCACGAAGCCCGTCATGTAGCTCTTGAAGCTGCCGTGGCTCGCGCCGCCGTCGTCGTCGTGGTCGTCGTGGCCGTGGCCGCCGCCCTGGCCATGGCCGCTGCCGCCGTGAGGCGTCACGTGGCGCGGATCCGGGCTCGACTCCAGGTTGCCCATGTGATCGCTGCGGGTGGTGCTCATGGCAGGACTCCCATCAAATACACGAAGGTGAAGACGCCCACCCAGATCAGGTCCAGGAAGTGCCAGAACATCGACAGGCACATCAGCCGCCGGCGGTTTTCGAGGATCAGCCCGTGCCGCTGCACCTGCAGCATCAGCACGACCAGCCAGATGATGCCGAACGTCACGTGCAGACCGTGGGTGCCGACCAGCGCGAAGAACGACGACAGGAAGGCGCTGCGTTGCGGGCCCGCGCCCAGCTGGATCAGGTGGTGGAACTCGTAGATCTCGACGCACAGAAAGGCCAGACCGAAGAGCCCGGTCACGGCCAGCCAGCCCTGCGTGGCGCCGATGCGCCGGCGCCGCATCTCGAGCATGGCGAAGCCGTACGTGATCGACGAGAGCAGCAGCAGCGCGGTGTTGAGCGCCACGAGCTCCAGCTCGAACAGATCGGCGCCCGAGGGGCCGGCCGCATAGTTGCGTCCCAGCACGCCGTAGGTGGCGAACAGGCACGCAAAGATGAGGCAGTCGCTCATCAGGTAGACCCAGAAACCGAGCAGCGTGCCGTTCTTGGGGTGATGTTCTTCGGGAATGTAGAAGAGCGGCCGGTCCGCCGGCGCGCCCGAGGGAGTGAGGTGAGCCGCGGTATCAGACATGGTTGGCCATCAGCAAGGTGCGATCGGCTTCGCAGCGGGCCACTTCGTTGGCCGGCACGTAGTAATCGCGTTTGTAGTTGAAGGTGTGAACGATCGATACCAGCACCAGCGCCACGAAGGTGAGCACCACGGCCGGCCACATGTGCCAGATCAGCGTGAAGCCGAGCAGGGTGGAGAGCCCGGCCAGCACGATGCCGGCCCAGGTGTTCTTGGGCATGTGGATCGGAATGAAGCCGGATTGCGGGCGCTCGTAGCCGTATTGCTTCATCTGCCACCAGGCGTCCAGATCATGCACGCGCGGGGTGAAGGCGAAGTTGTATTGCGGCGGCGGCGACGAGGTCGACCACTCGAGCGTGCGGCCGTCCCAGGGATCGCCGGTGGTGTCGCGCAGCTGCGCGCGGCGGCGGAAGCTCACGACCAGTTGGATCAGGAAGCTGGCGATGCCCATCGCGATCAGGATGGCGCCGAAGGCCGCGATCTGAAACCAGATCTGCAGCGACATGTCTTCGAAGTGGTTGACGCGGCGCGTCACGCCCATCAGCCCGAGCACATAGAGCGGCATGAAGGCGACGTAGAAGCCCACCAGCCAGAACCAGAACGAGCACTTGCCCCAGAACGGATCGAGCCGATAGCCGAACGCCTTGGGGAACCAGTAGGTGATGCCGGCCATCAGGCCGAACAGCACGCCGCCGATGATCACGTTGTGGAAGTGGGCGATCAGGAACAGGCTGTTGTGCAGGACGAAGTCGGCCGGCGGCACCGCGAGCAGCACGCCGGTCATGCCGCCGATCACGAAGGTCACGATGAAGCCGAGCGTCCAGAGCATCGGCACTTCGAAGCGGATGCGGCCGCGGTACATCGTGAAGAGCCAGTTGAAAATCTTGGCCCCGGTCGGGATCGAGATGATCATCGTCGTGATCCCGAAGAACGAGTTCACGCTCGCCCCGGACCCCATCGTGAAGAAGTGATGCAGCCAGACCAGGTACGACAGCACCGTGATCACCACCGTGGCGTACACCATCGACGCGTAGCCGAACAGGCGCTTGCGGCAGTAGGTGGAGACCACCTCGGAGAAGATGCCGAAGGCCGGCAGAATCAGGATGTAGACCTCGGGGTGGCCCCAGATCCAGATGAGGTTCACGTACATCATGGCGTTGCCGCCGAAATCCGCCGTGAAGAAGTTGGTGCCGACGTAGCGGTCCATCGTGAGCAGCGCCAGCACGGCGGTCAGCACGGGGAAGGCCGCGACGATCAGGATGTTGGTGCAGAGCGAGGTCCAGGTGAACACCGGCATGCGCATGAGCGACATGCCGGGCGCGCGCATCTTCACGATGGTCACGAGCAGGTTCACCCCCGATAACAGGGTGCCCACCCCGGCCACCTGCAGCGCCCATATGTAGTAATCCACCCCCACGTCCGGACTGTGCAGGATGCCCGACAAGGGGGGATAAGCCAGCCAGCCGGTCCGCGCGAACTCGCCCACGAAGAGCGAGGCCATCACCAGCATCGCGCCGCCGGCCGTCATCCAGAAACTGAAGTTGTTGAGAAACGGAAAGGCCACGTCGCGCGCGCCGATCTGCAGCGGCACGATGTAGTTCATCAAACCCGTGACCAGCGGCATGGCCACGAAGAAGATCATGATGACGCCGTGCGCGGTGAAGATCTGATCGTAGTGGTGCGGTGGCAGGTAGCCCATGTTGTCGCCGAACGCCACGGCCTGCTGCGCGCGCATCATCAGCGCATCGGCAAAACCGCGCAGCAGCATCACCAGGCCCAGGATCACGTACATGATCCCGATCTTCTTGTGATCGATGCTGGTGAACCACTCCCGCCACAGATAGCCCCATTTGCCGTAATAGGTGATGGCGCCGAGCAGCGCGGCGCCGCCCAGCAGCACGGCGGCGAAGGTCGCGATCAGAATGGGTTCATGGTAGGGAATCGCTTCCCAGGTGAGCCGTCCGAAGATCAGCGTGGTGATGTCTGATGATTCTGGCATCTCGATTCCCGGCTAATGAATCCGGTCGGGGAGGGCGCCGACCGGCAGTACTTGCTTGGCGCGTGCATCAAGCGCCGTGCCAAGGGCCCGGCGCCTGCGATCAGAGCGGAATGCGTGCGGACTCGTTGGCCGCCGTGCACATCGCGCCCACGTACTGACGCAGCGGCCCTTCGGTGAGACCGAGGCGTTCGCGCAGGGCGGGGTCGATGGTGGTGACGTTGAGTGCGCCCGGAATGCCCAGGCCGCCCGCGGCGTCGATCGCCATGGCGTCTTTCATGCACATGCGGTTGGGTTCGACGCAGCGGTTGACGATGGCGTCGAACAGTCCGGGCGCCACGCTGGCGTAGCGGGCGACGGGGTTGCGTTCGCTGGGCTGCTCGAGCTGCAGGAAGGTCTCGCGCGAGAGGGCGGAGCCGTCTTTCTTGGCTTGCGCGATCCATTGGTCGAAGCCGGCCTGGTCCAGGCCATGAAAGCGGAAGCGCATGCCGGAGAAGCCTTCGCCGCTGTAGTTGGCGGAGAGCCCGTCGTAGTCGCCGGGGCGGTTGATCACGGCGTGCAGCGTGGTCTGCATGCCGGGCATGGCGTAGATCATGCCGGCCAGCGCGGGCACGAAGAAGGTGTTCATCACCGTGGACGAGGTGATCTGGAACTCGATCGGCCGATCCACCGGCGCGGCCATCTCATTGACCGTGGCCACGCCCTGCTCGGGATAGAGGAAGAGCCACTTCCAGTCGAGCGCGACCACCTGCACGACGAGCGGCTTGGTGCCCGCGGGCACCTCGCGGCCCTCGGCCACGCGGGTGAGCGGACGGTAGGGATCCAGCTGGTGAGTGCTGACCCAGGTGATGGCACCGAGCGCGATGATGATGAGGAGGGGGATCGACCAGATCAGCAGCTCCAGCATGGTGGAGTGATTCCAGTCGGGATCGTAACGGGCTTCGGTATTGGTCTCGCGATAGCGCCACGCAAAGACGAACGTGAGCACGATGACCGGCACGATGACCAGCAGCATCAGACCTGTAGAGATCAGGATCAGATTGCGTTGCTGCCAGGCGATATCTCCCGACGGGGCCATCAGCACGGTGTTGCAACCGGCAAGCATGGGGATGCAGGCCAGCAGCGCTGCTCCGCGGAGTCTTTGGAATAACGGCATTGCCATACCCCGAAACGTAACCGTGGGAAGAGTCTCAACCCTACGCTGTAAGGTCGGAAAAATCCAGGGCCAAAAGAGTAAAAATGCGGTGACGGATAGCGCCGGGTGTTGCGCGCACAACGTCTTTCGGCGCTGGCCATAGCAAGTGCGATGCCTGAATCACGTGCCGTGGCGCGCGTGCCGCGCGACGCGCGCCGCCTCTTCCGGTCGGGCGCGGAACGTGCGACCATGGCCCTGCAACTGTGATGCAGGATCGTAGACCCGGGCAGACAGCGCGCCTTCGCGCCGCAGCCGGCCTCTTTCAGCGAGTGCGCATATGTCGACCACCACGCAGTACCCCGGTTCTCTCCCACCCAAGCCTGGTCAGACCGATCAGCCGGGGTCTCTCCCTCCGGGGTCGGTACCGACGCTGGGCGCCAGCCATACGCAGGTGGCGCCGAGCGAGATCGCCGTCGGCGTCGTGATCGGCCGCACCTCCGAATACTTCGATTTCTTCGTGTTCGGCATCGCATGCGTGATGGTGTTTCCACGCGTGTTCTTCCCGTTCGAAGCGCCGCTCGAAGGCACGCTGTGGTCCTTTGCGGTCTTCGCGCTGGCCTTCGTGGTGCGCCCCGTGGGCACGGCGATATCGATGGCGATCCAGCGCCGCTGGGGGCGCGGCATCAAGCTCACCGCGTCGCTGTTTCTGCTGGGTACCGCGACCTGCGGCATCGCGTTTCTGCCGCGCTACGATTCCATCGGCATGTACGCCATCATCCTGCTCGCCGTGTTCCGCGCGCTGCAGGGCATGGCGCTGGGCGGCTCCTGGGACGGGCTGCCGTCGCTGCTGGCGCTGAATGCGCCGGCGAAGCGGCGCGGCTGGTTCGCGATGATCGGTCAGCTGGGCGCGCCGATCGGCTTCATGATCGCGAGCGCGCTGTTCCTGTATCTGCATCTCACCCTGACCGACGAAGACTTCATCGACTGGGGCTGGCGCTATCCCTTCTTCGTGGCGTTCGCGATCAACGTGGTGGCGCTGTTCGCGCGGCTGCGGCTCGTGGTCACGCAGGAATACACCGAGCTGCTCGAAGAGGGCGAGCTCGAGCCGATCGGCACCAGCGAGATCGTGCGGGAGCAGGGCTACAACATGTTCATCGGTGCATTCGCCGCGCTTGCGAGCTATGCGCTGTTCCACCTCGTGACGGTGTTTCCGCTGTCGTGGATCGTGGTGAGCCAGACACAGCCCGTGGCGGATGTGCTGGTGGTGCAGATCGTGGGCGCGCTGGTGGGTATCGTCGGCACGATTTTCTCGGGCGTGATCGCCGACCGCATCGGCCGCCGCAACACGCTCGGCGTGCTGGCCGTGCTGATCGGTATCTTCGCGCTCTTCGCGCCCTGGCTGCTGGGCGGCGGGCCTTACGCGCAGGACGCGTTCATCCTGATCGGCTTCGCGCTGCTCGGCGTCTCGTATGGTCAGGCCGCCGGCACGGTTACGTCCAACTTCACGCGGCGCTACCGCTACACCGGGGCCGCGCTCACCACGGACATGGCGTGGCTGATCGGCGCCGCGTTCGCGCCGGTCGTCGCGCTGGGCCTGTCGGACCGATTCGGTCTGGCCGCGGTGAGTGTGTATCTGCTGTCGGGTGTGGTGTGCACGCTACTCGCTCTGCGCATCAACAAGCTGCTGGAGTCGAGAGATTGAAGGTGCCCCCACGCTGCGCCTGCGGCTTGCTGCCCCCCGAGGGGGCGCGCCCACCTTGGGGCGGCCCGGCGGTGGGCGTTGCCCCCACGCTGCGCCTGCGGCTTGCTGCCCCCCGAGGGGGCGCGCCCACCTTGGGGCGGCCCGGCGGTGGGCGGGCCCCCACGCTGCGCCTTCGGCTTGCTGCCCCCTAGCTGCGCCTTCGCGGACCGGTAAAAAAAGGGCCGTCATCGGTAAGGATGACGGCCCTTGTTTTTGGCGCGGCGGCGCTTACTCGAGATTCTGCGCCTGTTCGCGCATCTGCTCGATGAGCAGCTTCAGGTCCATGGCGGCGCGCGTGACCTCCATGCTGCCTGCCTTCGAGCCCAGCGTGTTGGCTTCGCGGTTCATTTCCTGGAACAGGAAGTCGAGGCGCTTGCCGGCGCTGCCGCCCTGTTTGCCGCCGGACTTGCCCGCCTTGCCACCGCCCTCGGTGAGCAGGTGGCGCAGCTCTTCGAGGTGCGAACGCAGGCGCGACAGCTCTTCGGCGACGTCGATGCGCAGCGCGAAGAGGTTGGCTTCCTGAGACAGGCGTTCGGACAGCTCGGCACCCGAGATGTGCGTGAAGCCGCCCGGGAAGGCGTTTTCGATCGTCTCGCGCAGCTTGGTGGCGAGCTTGTCGCGATGGTCGGCCAGCAACTGGGGCAGGTGGGTCTCGACCTGATCGACGATGGCGGCCACGCCATCGGCACAGTCGCGCATCATGCCGGCGAGGCGTTCGCCTTCGCGCGTACGACCCTCCTGCAGCTGCGCGAGCGCCTGTTGGCCGGCCTGCACGCAGGCGGCGCCCCAGACCTGCGGGTCGAGCGCGTCGTTGGTGCGCTGGCCGGGCCAGTTGAATAGCTCGACCAGGCGCGGCGCGGTGGTCTCCGGCAGGATCTTGCGCGCGGCCTGCAATTGGTCGGCCAGGCGGGTGAGCCATTCGGGATCGAGCTGGGTCACTTCGGTGTTGCTGGCACGCGTGAACGAGGCGCGCACTTCCACCTTGCCGCGCGCCAGGTTGGCGGTGAGCAGCTCGCGCAACGGGGTCTCGGCGTGGCGCAGTTCGTCGGGCAGCCGGAAATAGAGATCGAGGAAGCGGCTATTGACGCTGCGCAGTTCGAGCGCGAGCGTGCCTTGTTCGAGGTCGACGCGGGCATTGCCGAACGCGGTCATGCTGCGGATCATGGTGCGATATCCTGAAGAGGGCCCGGGGCCGATGGCCGCGGGCACGGGGTAAGACGAAGGTAGACAGGGTGTCGCGCGGTCTGCTTGCCGGGCGAGCCGCGCCCACGGCCGCAGGATAACCGATGCGCGCGGCCGTTGTAGCCGTCGAGCCCGTACAATTCGGCTCTTCTTACGATCAACACCTGGAGCTCTCCGTGAACGCCACCTCTACTTCCCGCCCCAGCGGACGCGCCGTCGACGAGCTGCGCCCGTTCTCGCTCACGCGCGGTTTCACCCGGTATGCGGAGGGTTCGGTGCTGGTGCGGGCCGGCGACACCCATGTGCTGTGCACGGCCAGCGTGCTCGACAAGGTGCCGCCCTTCATGAAAGGCCGCGGCGAGGGCTGGGTCACGGCCGAATACGGCATGCTGCCGCGCGCCACGCACACGCGCGGCGATCGTGAGGCCGCGCGCGGCAAGCAGAGCGGCCGCACGCAGGAGATCCAGCGTCTGATCGGCCGCAGCCTGCGCGCCGTGTTCGATCTGTCGGCCCTGGGCGAACGCACGCTGCATCTCGATTGCGATGTGATCCAGGCCGACGGCGGCACCCGCTGCGCCAGCATCACGGGCGCCTGGGTCGCGGCCAGCGATGCCATCAATCTGCTGCTCGAGCGCGGCGACATCGAACGCAACCCCATCCGCGACGCGGTCGCGGCGGTGTCGGTGGGTCTGGTCGATGGCCGTCCGGTGCTCGATCTGGACTACCAGGAAGACTCGGCCTGCGATGCCGACGTGAACGTGATCATGACGGGCGCCGGTGCCTTCGTGGAAGTGCAGGGCACGGGCGAGGGCGCCACCTTCACGCGCGCCGAGCTCGACACCATGCTCGGCCTGGCCGAGACCGGCATCGCCCGGCTGGTGGCGCAGCAGCGCGCGGCGCTGGCAGGCTGAGCGCGCGCGTCGTTCGGCGCGAACCGCCCCGATTCGGGGGCATGAAAAAGGCGGGCCGTGCGATACGGGCCCGCCTTTTTTGTCGCCGATGCAGCGGCTCAGGTGGGCAGCAGACGCCCCACGCGCGGCAGCTCGGCCAGGCGCCAGACCTGATCGATGAGCGCGCGCATCTCGGCCTCGGTGGCCGCGCCCGCGTAGGTGCCCAGTCGCATCGCCTTGTCTTCGATCTCGCCGCGCGAGAGCGTGTTGCCCGGATCGCCCTTGGGCTCGTCCACCCGCGCCGACAAGATGCGGCCGTCGGTCGTGCGCACCGACACCTTGCCGATCCAGCGCTGCGGATAGGCCTCGTCGACTTCGGCGTCGAACGACATGCGCACGCGCTCGCGCAGCCGCGCCACCTCGGCGTCGTGCAACGCCGCATCGAACTCGGCCAGGCCCGCGCGGCCCTCGCGGGCGATCAGCGCCAGCACCGTGCCCATCGAGAACTTGGATTGGTGCACGGTGGTGGGATTCACGACCGGCCCGAGCACGTCGATCGCGCCCTGATGCACCTGGGCGTCGACCTCCGCGAGGTCGTCGGCCTTCAGGCCATGGTCGCGCATCAGCGCCAGCAGCGCGTCGGCCGCCGGATGGGTGTGACGGCACGACGCGTGAAACTTGAACGAGGTCTCGGCCAGGGCCCAGCGCTCGCCGAGGCGGTCGGTCAGACGGGAGGGATCGGCGTCGGTCGACATGCCGGCCGCCATGCCCTGCTTGCCCTCCAGGATGCGCTGCGCGCCGGTGAAGCCATCCTGCGCGAGATAGGCGGCGGTGAGGCCGTCGGCCGCCGCCTTGGCCGTGTGCAGCTGCTTGGAGTCGGCGGCATCGCGCAGAAATTCCCATAGGCCCGCGGCCTGGGTGCCGGCCGAGCCGAGCGCGTGCAGCATGCGGGCAGGATCGAGCCCGAGCAGCCGGCCCACCGTGACGGCGGCGGCCAGCGTGCCCACCGTGCCCGTCGTGTGGAAGATCTTGTAGTGCGAGCGGCCGAGGTATTCGCCGGCGCGGATGCCGACCTCATAGCCCGCGACCGACGCGGTCAGCAGGTCGCGGCCGCTCGCGCCCAGGGCCTGCGCCACGGCGAGCGCCGGCGGAAATACGACCGCCGCGGGATGGAATACCGAACCATTGTGGACGTCGTCCTGTTCCACCACATGGGCGGCCGCGGCATTGACCATGGCCGCGAAGAGCGGGGTGGTGCCGCGCCGGTCGATCAGCACTTCGGCGGGGCCCTGCGCCGGTCCCATGGTGCTGGCGTAGCGGCCGATGGTCTGGACGGCACGCGAGCCGGCGCCGGCGAGGATGGAGCCGAGCGTGTCGAGCAGCAGGTCTTCGGCGCGCCGCACGACGGCGGCGGGGATGTCGTCGAACTGCAGCGTGCTGGCAAACTCGGCGAGCGTGGCCGAGGGGTGGGCGTCGGGCAGGGAGCGAGGCAGGGCAGACATGGCGGTCCCGGAAGAATGGGCTCAGAAGGAGCGGGGCAGGCCCAGCACATGCTCGGCCACGTAAGAGAGGATGAGGTTGGTGGAGATCGGCGCCACCTGGTAGAGGCGCGTCTCGCGGAACTTGCGTTCGACGTCGTACTCGTTGGCGAAGCCGAAGCCGCCATGGAACTGCAGGCAGGCGTTGGCGGCTTCCCAGGAGGCGTCGGCCGCCAGCAGCTTCGCCATGTTGGCCTGCGCGCCGCAGGGCTCGTGCGCGTCGAACCGGCGCGCGGCCTCGTAGCGCATCAGGCTGGCCGCTTCGACGTTGATGTGCGCGCGCGCGATCGGAAACTGCACGCCCTGGTTCTGGCCTATCGGCCGGCCGAACACCACGCGCTCCTTGGCATAGGCGGTGACCTTGTCGATGAACCAGTAGCCATCGCCGATGCACTCGGCCGCGATCAGCGTGCGCTCGGCGTTCAGGCCATCGAGGATGTACTTGAATCCCTTGCCTTCTTCGCCGATCAGGTTTTCGGCGGGAATCTCGAGGTTGTCGAAGAACAGCTCGTTGGTTTCGTGGTTGACCATATTCGGGATCGGCCGCACCTCCATGCCGTGGCCGATGGCGTGGTGCAGGTCGACCAGAAAGATCGACATGCCCTCGGACTTGCGCGTGACCGCTTCGAGCGGCGTGGTGCGCGCCAGCAGAATCATCAGGTCGGAATGCTGCACGCGCGAGATCCACACCTTCTGGCCATTGATCACGTAGCGGTCGCCCTTGCGCACGGCCGTGGTCTTGATGCGGGTGGTGTCGGTGCCGGTGGTGGGTTCGGTCACGCCCATCGATTGCAGACGCAGCTCGCCACTGGCGATGCGCGGCAGATAGGTGCGCTTCTGCTCGTCGCTGCCATGGCGCAGCAGCGTGCCCATGTTGTACATCTGGCCGTGGCAGGCGCCTGAGTTGCCGCCGGACCGGTTGATTTCTTCCATGATGACGGACGCTTCGGTCAGGCCCAGGCCCGAGCCGCCGTATTCCTGCGGGATCAGCGCGGCGAGCCAGCCGGCCTCGGTGAGCGCGCGCACGAAGGCGTCGGGGTAGCCGCGCTCTTCGTCGACCTTGCGGAAGTATTCGGCGGAAAACTGCGCGCACAGGTCGCGCACGGCTTCGCGGATGTCTTGGAAATCGGTTTGGGTATCAACCATGGGGTGCGTCGTCTCGAACTCTCGGGTTACAGGTCGGGCAGGGTCAGCCCGCACTTTGCCGGATGCGGTCCAAGCTGCCAATTTATGATTGCTTAATACGGGGTTTTCCAATCCCGAAGGTATAGGGGGACGAATGGCTACACACTTTGACCTGACCGATCTGCAGCTCATGGTGCACATCGGCGACTGGCACAGCCTGACGCGCGGCGCGGAAAAGTCGCATCTGTCGCTGCCCGCGGCGAGTACCCGGGTCAAGAACCTCGAAGAGCACTTCGGTACCCAGCTGCTCTATCGCACCAGCCAGGGCGTCACCATGACGCCATCGGGCGAGGCGCTGACCCGCCATGCCCGCACCGTGATGCAGCAGATCGAGCAATTGCGCGGAGACATGCAGGAGTTCGCGCGCGGCGTGAAAGGCCATGTGCGCGTGCTGGCCAACACCACCGCCATCACCGAATTCATGCCCGGCGTGCTCGCGCGCTATCTGGCCGGCCACCCCGACGTGAACGTCGAGCTGCGCGAGCGTCTGAGTTATCTGATCGTGCGCGCCGTGGCCGATGGCTCGGCGGATCTGGGCATCGTGGCCGGCTGCGGTCCGGATCCCAAGCTCCAGTTCATTCCGTACCGCAGCGACCGGCTGGTGCTGGTCACCGCGGCCCGCCATCCGCTCGCCACCGAAGGCGCCGTGCCTTTCGCCGATTCGCTGGCGTACGACTACGTGGGTCTGTCGGAGTGGAGCGCGATTCATCCCTTCCTGGTGCAGGCGGCCGCGGCGCTGGGCCGAACCTTCCGCTTTCGTGTCGAGGTGGGCAACTTCGAGGCCGCGTGCCGGATGATCGAGAGCGGCGTGGGGATCGGCGTGATCCCCGAATCGGTGGCGCTGCGTTATGCCCGCGTGCTCGATATCGCCCTGGTGCCGCTCACCGATGAATGGAGCCTGCGCAAGCTGCACATCGTGGTGCGCGACCTCGACGCGCTGCCGACGTTTGCGCGCGAGCTGGTGCAGACGCTCATCGACGACATTCCGGCCGACGAGCGTCAGCCGGGCATGTAGGGCGCGGGCGTCAATTTGGCCGTCAATTCGGTTTATTGCGATTCTTGACGTCGTGATAGCGCTGTAAAGAAACTGCCAAGTCCGGCGCACATAATTCGTTACCGATTATGGCGGCACATTTCTGTGCCGCCGTCTGCCCGCGCATCGGCCGGGCGAGCTCGTAACGGATCATTCATGCGCAAAAATCTACGCGTCGCAACCGCGCTGTCGGCGACCTTGCTTCTTTTCGTTCTGATCTTCGCGCTGGCCGCCGCCGGTGCGATCGCCGTGCTGCAGGAAAGCCGTGGACACGTCGAGGCGCTGGGGCGGGGCAGCATCGAGCGCGCCGGCGATCTGAACGACACCAGCAGCTGGCTGTTCCGCGCCCGTGCGCTGCTGACCGACGCCAAGACGGCGATGGAAGGCGGCATGGAGGAGCAGCGCGACGAGTTCCTGGGCCGGGTCGACAAGCTGCTCGGCAGCGCGGCCGAGAGCCAGAAGCGCCTCGCCGCCAATCCCGAGACCGGTGCCGAGGGCGCGCCCCTGTTCGACGCGATGCTCAAGGCCTACACCGGGCTGGCCGACCAGGCCCTCGTGCCGATGCGCGACGCGATCTCGAAATGGAACGGCATCGAGGCCAATCGCATCAACGACAAGGTCCTGCCGCAGGCGGTGCAGGGCTACGTGCAGGCGGTGGACGCGTTTCAGGGCCATGCCCGTGCGCAGGGCCGCGCGGCGGTCGCCGATGCCGGGACGCGTCTGAACCATGCCATCGCCGCCGCGCTCGCGCTGGTGGTGTTCGTGGCCCTGGCCGCGCTGGTGATTCGTCTGGCCTTCCGCCGTGCCGTGCTGCGGCCCCTGAGCGAGGCGGGCCGGCACTTCGATCACATTGCCGACGGCGATCTCACCGGCACCATCCAGCGCCGTGGCGAGAACGAGATCGGCGTGTTGTTCCTGGCCATGCGCCGCATGCAGGACGGGCTGTCCAAGGCCGTGCACGCGGTGCGGCACGGCGTGGAAGAAATCCACGGCGGCGCCGGCGAGATCGCGGCCGGCGGCTCGGAGATGGCGATGCGCACCTCGCGTCAGGCCGCCTCGCTGCAGGAAGCCGCCGCCAGCATGACGCAGCTCGCGCAGAACGTGCACGCCACGGCGAGCAACGCCGAGCAGGCCCGCGAGCAGGCGCGCGATGCGACCGAGCTGGCGCGCACCGGCGGCCGCTCGGTGCACGAAGCGGTCGACACGATGGGCGGCATCGCCGCCTCGGCGCGTCGCATCGGCGAGATCGTGGGCGTGGTCGACAGCATCGCGTTCCAGACCAATATTCTGGCGCTCAACGCAGCCGTGGAAGCGGCGCGCGCGGGCGAGGAGGGCAAGGGCTTCGCGGTGGTCGCGGCCGAAGTGCGCTCGCTGGCGCAACGCAGCGCGCAGGCCGCGCGCGAGATCAAGGTGTTGATCGACGAATCGGGCGCGCGCGTCGAGGCGGGCGTGCGCCAGGTCGGCCAGGCGGGCCAGACCATCGACGACGTGGTGCAGGCCGTGGAGCGGGTCACCGTGATCGTGGAAGAGATCTCGCATGCGGCGGGCGAGCAGGCGGGCGGCATCGCGGCCATCAATAACGCGGTGTCCGACGTGGATCGCGCCACGCAGGAAAACGCCGCCATGGCCGAGGAAACCGCGGCCGCGGCCGCCGCGCTGGAGGGTCAGGCGCAGGCGCTGCGCCAGGCCGTCGCCGTGTTCCGTCTGATGTCGGAGGCGGGCGAGGCCGATCCCACCGCTGAGGTGATCGAGATGCGCCCGGCCTTGCGCGCGGTGCGCGACGAATCCGCCGCCCAGCCCGCGATGACGATGCTACACTTCGCGCCGCCGGCGCGGCGGGCGGCCTGAGCCTGTTTTACTTGCCGCGCACCAGATCGATCTGGCGGCGGTCGCGCTTGGTCGGACGGCCCGCGGCGATGCCGAGCGCGGGCTCGGGGGCGAGGCGGCGCATTTCGGCGGCGCGTTCGCGCGCCGTGCGGCTCGCCTCGGTCTCTTCGTAGAGCAGGCGCGCCGCCGGGGCGGGACCGCGCACGGCGCTCAGCGCCACCACGCGCACTTCGATGGCGGGATCGTCCTTGCGGATCGTGATCAGGTCATCGGGCGCCACTTCGCGGGCGGGCTTGGCCGGCTGGCCGTTGACCTGCACGCGGCCTTTGCCGATTTCGCTGCTCGCGAGGCTGCGCGTCTTGTAAAAGCGCGCGGCCCAGAGCCATTTGTCGAGTCGAATCTTGTCCATGAGTGCACAGGCGGGCGCGTGGAGTACGCGCGACCTGCCTATGATAGCCCGTGGGATACCCGCGCCACGCCGTGCGGGCCGCGTGTCACGCGCTCGTGGCAATATGACGCAGTCAGGAACGGACGCGAGGCGTCGGGAGGCCATATGGAATTGCTGGAAAGGTTCACCGCGATCGCGCGGGACGCGGGCTTCGATCTGCCGGCGCCGCTCGCGCAGTGGTATCGCACGGATAGCGCCGGCAACCACACGGGCAAGGCCATGGACGGCGTCTATGACTTCGAATGGCTCACGCCCGACGCCAGCGAGCGCGAGATCGAAGAATGGCTCAATCCGGATGCGCAGCAAGGCATCCGGTTCTTCCCGTTCGCGCAGTCGGGCGGGGGCGATTTTTACGCGCTGGTGCGCCTGGCCGACGGCCGCGAGGGCGTGGCCTGCATCTGGCACGACGACGAAAACAGCCAGATCGATTACGCAAATTTCGCGGACTTCGTCGCGGCCTCGTATCTCCAGTCGTACGCCGATCTCTCGCATCTGGGTGACGACGAAAGCGCGATCGCCGACACGATACGCGCCGGCCTGGCGTGCAGCACGCCGGCGCTTCCACCCGCGCATGCCGAGGCGCTGCTGGTGCCGGCGCAGAATGCGGTCGTGGCGCGCGCCTACCAATCGGGTCCGCGCGCGTGGCCGATCCAGGTGCCGGCCCTGCTGGCCCAGGAAGACGCCGAGGCGCGCGCCGCGTCCTTCACGCTGAAAGAACCGCTGGTGTTCGCGGTGGTGCCGTCCTGGGAAGTCGACGGCTGAAGGGCGGGCGCGGGCGCCGGCGCCGTTGCCCTCGCTGGTCGCCCTGGCCGGTCGCCCTCGCCGGTTGCATGAGCCGGGCACTCAGGCAATCGGGCGCTCACGCACTCAGTTACTCGGGCACGCAGTCACTGAGTCACTGAGTCGCTCAGTCACTCAGTCACTCAGGCATTCAGACACTCAGGCGCGCTCCGTTGCCCAGCTCTGGCGCAGATAGTTTTCCACCACCAGCGAGTGGTCGCCGTGCTTGACCTTGTGCTTGACCTGCGCGGCGGCCGACGCGATGTCTTCGGGCCGCACGCGCACGCCGCTGGCGGCGATCTGCGGCGGGTTCACGATCAGCGCGCCGATGCCCAGCGTCACGAACGGAAAAAAGCGCAGCACGCCGTAGCGGTCTTCGGCATGAATGCCGCCCTCGCTGCGCCCCTGTTCGTCGTACAGATCCAGGGCCAGCAGATTGAATTGCGCGATCACGGCCTCGGTGCGGCTGCGCCAGTCCTCACTGCGCATGGCAAACACGAAGTCGTCGCCGCCCACATGGCCGACGAAGTCGCGCTGCGCGTCGCAATGGCGCTTGATGGCCTCGGCGCACAGCAGAATCATGTCGTCGCCGCGCCAGTATCCATACACGTCGTTGAACGGCTTGAAGTTGTTCAGGTCGGCATAGCAGATGACGAACTCGCCCGGCTCTTCCAGCAGATGCGCGATGTGCTGGCTGATGGGAATGTTGCCGGGCAGGGACGTGAGCGGGTTGGCGTAGCGCGCGGCCTCGAGCCGGATTTCGGTCACCGAGCGCACCAGGGCTTCGCCGGTGCCGAGCCCGTCATAGCGGCCGTCGCTGGTGACGATGAAGCCGTCCGCCAGGTAGCGCTGGTCGTCCGAGGTCAGCACGTGGCTGAGCTGGTCGATCGAGGTGGCCACGTCGATCAGCACGGGGTCCGGGTTCATGAACGTGCTGCACGAATTGCGGCCGAACAGGTCGCGCGTGTAGCGCTGCGAGTAGTGCTCAAGAAAATCGCGGCGGTTGATGATGCCCACCGGCCGGCTGTCGCCATCGAGCACGGCCACCGCGTGCAGGCCGCGCTGTTCCTGAAACAGCCGGTGCACGTCGTCGTTGCTGTGCTTGCTCAGCAGCACCGGGCGCGCCTGCACGCGCAGCGCCGACGCGGTGCGGCCCGATCCCACCGTCGAGGCACGCGGCCGACCGGCCGCGCGCGGCAGGCTCGACATGGCGTGCTCCAGTGCGTCGGGCAGGCGGGGCAGGGGCTGCGCCTCGGGGCGGCCCAGGTGCCAGCCCTGCGCGTAACGGATGCCGAGTTCGCTGATCGCGGCCAGGTCTTCGTGGCATTCGACGCCCTCGGCCACGACCGCCGTGTTCATGTGCTGGGCCACGGCCAGCATGGCGCGCACCAGCTGCATGCGGCGCTCGTCGCGGGCGATGTCCTTGAAGAAATAGCGGTCGATCTTGACGAGATCGGGCCGGATCTCGGCCCAGAGTTGCAGCGTGGCATGGCCGACGCCGTAGTCGTCCAGCGCCAGCCGCATGCCGTGTCCGCGCAGGGTGTCGAGCGCCTGCGTGAGCACCTGCAGGTCGCCCTTCGCGGGATCGTGCTCGGTCAGTTCGATCACAATCTTGGTCGGGTCGATCCGGCAGCCTTGCAACAGTTGCTCGGGCAGGGCCTCGCGCCATTGCGTCCAGTAGTGGCAGAGCGCCGAGCCCGACAGGTTCAGGAAGATCTTGCCGTGCGCGGCCGTGTCGGCGAACTGGGTCAGGCCGGTGCGAAACGCCTGCCACTCGAGCTGCGTCTGCAGTTGCTGGCGATGCGCGGCGGCGAACAGCGCGTCCGGCATGTGCAGCGGACAATCGTGCGGGCCGCGGATCAGGCTCTCGTGGCCGTAGATGCGGCCGCTGGCCAGGTCGACCACCGGCTGAAAGCGCGGGGCCAGCAATTCCTGCTGGAGGATGGATTCAAGCGAAAGGTCCGCGGCCCTGATGGCCCGGGCTTGGAGGGAATTCATCTGAGGTCTGAGGGCTGCGCCACGTCGGAGTGGCCGAGGTCCTCACTATGCCGCGCGTTTATGTCCCGAATGTTGCAAATTGTCATGTTTGCGGAATGACGACATTCCGGATCCGCATGACTCGGGCGCTCGCGTCGGCACACGGTACAAATCGGTGCAGACGTCTACCCCCGACCCTGCCGCCATCAGGGTGGCCGGCCGGGCAGGGCGGGGCGCGCTCTTTATAATGGCGGGATGTCTACCGATACCTCATCCGGCGCCCCGCGCCGCGTCGTGCTCGCCTCGAACAACGCCGGCAAGCTGCGTGAATTTTCCGCTTTGTTCGCACCGCTGGGCATCGAGCTGATTCCCCAGGCCCAGCTCGGCGTGTCCGAGGCCGAAGAGCCGCACGTCACCTTTGTCGAAAACGCGCTGGCCAAGGCCCGCCACGCCAGCGCCGCCACCGGTCTGCCGGCGCTGGCCGACGACTCCGGCCTGTGCGTGGCCGCGCTCGGCGGCGCGCCCGGCGTGTATTCGGCCCGCTATGCCCAGCTGCACGGCGGCCCGCGCGAAGACGGCGCCAACAACGCGCTGCTGGTGCGCAATCTGGCCGGTCAGGCCGATCGGCATGCCTGGTACGTGGCCGTGCTGGTCATGGTGCAAAGCGCCGACGATCCCTGTCCGCTCATCGGCGAAGGGCACTGGCACGGTGAGATCGCGGCCGAGCCGCGCGGCGAGCATGGGTTCGGCTACGACCCGCACTTTTTCCTGCCCAGCCTGGGCAAGACGGCGGCCGAGCTCGATCCGGCCGAAAAAAATCGGGTCAGCCATCGCGCGATGGCCCTGGCTCAATTGCTGGAGAAGCTGCGCGCCCGCTGAGGCGGCGCGCTGCCCGTCATCGCATGGCCATCACCATTCCTATTCTGTCCGCCGGCGCGGCCCCGGTGCGCGCGCCGGTCGTGCTGCCGGCCGGCGCCACGCTCACCAGCCTGCCGCCCCTGTCGGTCTATGTGCACGTGCCCTGGTGCGTACGCAAGTGTCCTTACTGTGACTTCAATTCCCATGCCACCGCCGGCGGAGAAGAGATTCCGGAACGCGCCTATCTCGACGCGCTGCGCGCCGACCTGGAGCAGGCGATCCCTTCGATCTGGGGGCGCCAGGTCGTGTCGGTGTTCATCGGCGGCGGCACGCCCAGCCTGTTGTCGCCCGAGGGCCTGGACGAACTGCTCGCCATGTTGCGCGCCTGTCTCAATGTGCTGCCCGACGCCGAGATCACGATGGAGGCCAATCCGGGCACGGCCGAAGCCGGACGCTTCAAGGCCTACGCAGCGAGCGGCGTGAGCCGGGTGTCGCTGGGCATCCAGAGTTTCGACGACGCGCAGCTCAAGAAGCTGGGCCGGATCCACGACGCGGCGCAGGCGCGCGCGGCCATCGAGATGGCCCAGGCGGCATTCGGCCGGGTCAATCTGGACATGATGTTCGCCTTGCCGGGCCAGGATCTGGCGGCCTGCGAGGCCGATCTGCGCCAGGCGCTGTCGTTCGGGACGGAGCACCTGTCGCTCTATCACCTGACGCTCGAACCCAACACGGTATTCGCCAAGTACCCGCCCGAGGTGCCGGACGACGACACCAGCGCCGCCATGCAGGATCTGGTCGAGGACACCCTGGCCCAGGCCGGGTTGGCGCGCTACGAGGTGTCGGCCTACGCCCGGCCGGGGGCGCGCTGCCGCCACAACGTCAATTACTGGGAGTTCGGCGACTACCTCGGCCTGGGCCCCGGCGCGCACGGCAAACTGTCATTTCACGACCGTATCGTCCGCGAGGCACGGATGAAGAACCCGGAATCGTGGATGGAACGGGTGGCCCGGCGCGACGGCAGCCATATCGCCGAAACCCGGCTCGTGGGACCCGACGCGCTGCCGTTCGAGTACATGCTCAACGTGCTGCGCCTGAAAGAGGGCGTGGCGGCCTCGGCCTTCGAGGAGCGCACCGGAATGTCGCTCGCCACCATTGCGCACCAATTGGAGGCGGCCACCCGACGCGGTCTCCTCGACGCGGATCCCACCCGGCTCAAGGCCAGCGCACTGGGATGGCGCTTTCTCAACGATCTCCAGGAAATCTTCCTGTAATTGATCGGCACCAAACTGGGGCAATCGTGCCCCACGTTTTGCACCATTACGGTGCTACCATTTTCCAGAACCGTGCATGACCCCCGGGGATTCCCCCGGGGAAAACCTGGCACGCATATTGCTTCCTTGTTTTATGCCGGTCGGGCGACATAGCCCTCGACGCTTTTTCTAATGGAGATGACATGGCAAGCCCCAAAGACGTTCTCAAGCAGATCGCCGATAACGAAGTCAAGTTTGTAGATTTCCGCTTCACCGACACGCAAGGCCGTGAGCACCACGTCTCCGTGCCGACTTCGGCGGTCGATGAGGACAAGCTGGAAAGCGGTCAAGCTTTCGACGGCTCCTCGATCCCGGGCTGGAAGGGCATCGAAGCTTCCGACATGCTGCTCATCCCCGACCTGACCACCGCCAACCTGGATCCGTTCCGCGAAGAGCCGACGCTGATCCTGTCGTGCGACGTGGTCGAACCGTCGGACCTGAAGGGCTATGACCGCGACCCGCGTTCGCTGGCCAAGCGCGCCGAAGCCTACCTCAAGTCCTCCGGCCTGGGCGACACCGCCTACTTCGGTCCGGAACCCGAATTCTTCGTGTTCGACGGCGTGACCTGGAACACCGACATGTCGGGCACCTTCGTCAAGATCAAGTCCGAAGAAGCCCCGTGGTCGACCGGTCTGGAATTCGAAGGCGGCAACATGGGCCACCGTCCGGGCGTGAAGGGCGGCTACTTCCCCGTGCCCCCGGTCGATTCGTTCCAGGACATGCGTTCGGAAATGTGCCTGCTGCTCGAGCAGATGGGCGTGCCGGTCGAAGTGCACCACCACGAAGTGGCCGCACCGGGCCAGCTCGAAATCGGTACCAAGTTCAGCACGCTGGTTCAGCGCGCCGACTGGAACCAGATCATGAAGTACGTGATCCACAACGTCGCGCACGCCTACGGCAAGACCGCCACGTTCATGCCGAAGCCCGTCGTGGGTGACAACGGCTCGGGCATGCACGTGCACCAGTCGATCTGGAAGGACGGCCAGAACCTGTTCGCGGGCAACGGCTACGCCGGCCTGTCGGAATTCGCGCTGTACTACATCGGCGGCATCATCAAGCACGCTCGCGCGCTGAACGCCATCACCAACCCGGGTACCAACTCGTACAAGCGTCTGGTTCCGCACTTCGAAGCTCCGGTCAAGCTGGCCTACTCGGCCCGCAACCGTTCGGCCTCGATCCGTATTCCGTACGTGGGCAACCCCAAGGCGCGCCGTATCGAAACGCGCTTCCCGGATCCCCTGGCCAACCCGTACCTGGCCTTCTCGGCCCTGATGATGGCCGGTCTGGACGGCGTGCAGAACAAGATCCACCCGGGCGATCCGGCCGACAAGAACCTGTACGACCTGCCGCCGGAAGAGGATGCAAAGATCCCGACCGTCTGCGCGTCGCTGGAAGAAGCGCTGGCCGCGCTCGACAAGGACCGCGAGTTCCTGACCCGCGGTGGCGTGTTCAGCAACGAAATGCTGGACGCCTACATCGAGCTCAAGATGCTCGAAGTGACGCGTCTGCGCATGACCACGCACCCGGTCGAGTTCGACATGTACTACAGCCTGTGATCTTCCGCGGCTTGATGGGGGCCTAGGCCCCTTCCAGGGGCGGGCCAAGCGGTAGCTGGCCCGCCGACTGACCCGCCCCGGAGCCCCGAATGATGAACGTAGATGCTTTTGATTTTCTCGCCACGTCCGTTTTTCTGCTGAACGAGCGCGGCCACATCGAATACGCCAATGCGGCTTCCGAAGACCTCTTCGGCCGCTCCCGCAAGCAGTTGCGCGGCGCTTCGGCCGCCACGCTGTTCGACCATCCCGAAGATCTGCAGACGTCCATCGATGGCGCGGTGGCCGGCAAGTTTGCCGACGTGCGCCAGTTGTCGTCTTTCCGCCGCGGCTCCGAGTCCGCGGAAGTCACGGTCACCACCGTGGCGCTGACCGGCCAGACCTGGCCCGTCCTGATTGAAACCCGCGAGATCGAGCAGCGTGTGCTGGCCGACCGCAATCATCGCCTGGTCGACGAAATCGAGTCGCACCGCGAGCTGCTGCGCAATCTGGCGCACGAGGTCAAGAATCCCCTGGGTGGGCTGCGTGGCGCCGCGCAATTGCTCGAGGCCGAGCTGCCGAGCGCCGAGCTGGCCGAATACACGCAGGTCATCATTTCCGAAGCCGACCGCCTGCAGGCGCTGGTGGACCGCCTCAGCGGCCCGCAACGTGTGCCGCTCAATACGCGGCCGGTCAATATCCACGAGATCTGCGAGCGCGTCTGCGCGCTGATCCAGGCCGAGTTCCGCGACAGCGTGACGCTCGTGCGCGACTACGACGCGTCGGTCCCGGACATCCCGGGCGATGCCGCGCGCCTGATGCAGGCCGTGCTCAACGTGGCGCGCAATGCCGCGCAGGAGCTCAATCTGCAAAAAGGCAGCGACGTGCCGCCCGGACAGATCGTGCTGCGCACCCGCGTGGCGCGGCAGGTGATGCTGGCGCATCGCCACCACCGCCTCGCCCTCGTGCTGTCCATCATCGACAACGGTCCCGGTGTGCCCGAGCACATCCGCGACCGCATCTTTCATCCCCTGGTGACCGCCCGTGCCGGCGGCACCGGCCTGGGTCTGAGCCTGTCCCAGGATTTCGTGCAACAGCACGGAGGCATCATCGAATTCGAATCCCGTCCCCGGCATACCGAGTTCCGTCTGGTCCTTCCGATGGAGTCTTCATTGTGACGAAACCCGTTTGGATCGTCGACGACGATCAGGCCATCCGTTGGGTGCTCGAGAAAGCACTGGCCCGCGCCGGCATCGCCACCCGCAGCTTCCACCAGGCGCCCGATGTGCTGGATGCGCTCGCGCATGACATGCCCTCGGTGCTGGTGTCCGATATCCGCATGCCGGGCGGCAACGGCCTCGAGCTGCTGCGCCAGATCAAGGAGCGCCACGCCGGCCTGCCGGTGATCGTGATGACGGCGTTCGCCGATCTCGACAGCACCGTGTCGGCCTTTCAGGGCGGCGCGTTCGATTACCTGGCCAAGCCGTTCGACGTGAACGAAGCCGTGGCGCTGATCCAGCGCGCCATGCAGGAGTCCGAGCCGGCCTCCACGCAAAGCGAGAACAGCGAGGCGGCACAGAACAACGAGCGCTGGATGATGACGCAGTCGGCGTCCACCGCCATGCAGGAAGTGTTCCGCGCGATCGGCCGACTGGCGCAGTCCAAGGTCACCGTGCTGATCACCGGCGAGTCCGGCACCGGCAAGGAGCTGGTGGCGCGCGCGCTGCACGGCCACGGCGCCCGCGCGTCGGGTCCGTTCGTGGCGCTCAATGCCGCGGCCATCCCGCGCGACCTGCTCGAGGCGGAGCTGTTCGGTCACGAGCGCGGCGCCTTCACCGGCGCCAACACGCTGCGCCGCGGCCGCTTCGAAGAGGCCCATGGCGGCACGCTGTTCCTCGACGAAATCGGCGACATGCCGATCGAGCTCCAGACCCGCCTGCTGCGCGTGCTGGCCGAAGGCAGCTTTTATCGTGTTGGCGGTGCCCAGCCGGTGCGCGTGGACGTGCGCATCGTCGCGGCCACCCACCAGCCGCTCGAGCAGCGCGTGGAGCAGGGGCTGTTCCGCGAAGACTTGTTCCATCGCCTGAACGTGATCCGCCTGCGTCTGCCGCCGTTGCGCGAGCGCATCGAAGACATCCCGGCGCTGGCCAATCACTTCCTGGCCGCGAGCGCGCGCTCGCTCGGCGTGCCGGTCAAGCGCCTCACGCCCGAGGCGGTGTCGGTGCTCACCAAGTTCGATTTCCCGGGCAACGTGCGCCAGCTCGAGAACTTCTGCCACTGGCTGACCGTGATGGCGCCGGGCCAGACCATCGATCGCAATGACCTGCCGCCCGAGATCCGCGCGGTGGAGCATCAGTCGCACGTCATCAACGCCAATCCGGCGCGGCCGCTGGCCTCGTCCGAGGCCGGCCCTGGCGCCGCCGCGCCTGCGCCGGCCGCCGGCGGCTATGGCGGCGCAGCGGCGAGCGCCTATGCCGCCGTCGACGAGGTGCCCCGCAACTGGCAGGACGCCCTGTTGCGCGACGCGCAGTACCGTCTCGAACGCGGCGAGCCCGCCGTGATGGCGACGCTCACGCGTCAGTTCGAGAAAATCCTGCTGCAAAGCGCGCTGGACGCCAGCCGCGGCCGCCGGGTCGAGGCCGCATCGCGGCTCGGCATCGGCCGCAACACGATCACGCGCAAGCTGCGTGAATTGGGAATTGCCGACGAATAGATCAAGGCAGCCAACCCAAGGGGAAAGGGGAGAGCGCAAAGCGCCGCCCGGAACGATCCCCCCAGCGCCGGGCGTTGGGGGGATTTTTCTTGGATGCGCACCCGATCCAGCCGCTCACACGCCGTTTCAAACTGACAACGATGCGCGTGCGTCGCGGTTTACGCTCTGGCCCCGAGCCGGCGCGATGCCGGCGCCAGTCTGGAGATCCACGCGCATGGCCAAGGCGAAGAAGAAACTGCTGCCCAAGAATTTCGACGAACTGCTCGAGGCGGGCGACCACGAGGCGCTCAAAGCGGTATTCGAGACCTGCGCGCTCGATGCGCGCGGTGGCTACAGCAAGCAGACGGCGCTGGCGTTCAACGACTTTCCGGATGCGCTGGTGCGCTGGCTGGTGGAGCAGGGCGCCGACATCGGCGCGGTCGACAGTTACGGCGAGACGCCGCTGCATGCGCGGGCCGGCCATTGGGAGGGCAGGATCGAGGTGCTGCTGGATCTGGGCGCGGACGTGAATGCGGGCGAGGGGGCGCGCGGCACGCCGCTCCAGGAGGCCGCGGGCGTGGGTAACGCGGCCACTGCCCGGCTGCTGCTGGCGCGGGGCGCCAGGGTCGACGCGCTGAATGCGCAACGGCTCACGCCGCTCGAGTATGCGCTGCAGCGTTGCAGCAATACGCAGTTGTGCGGCATGGCCGAGGTGGCCTGCGTGCTGCTCGACGCCGGCGCCGCCCGCACGCCGCGCATGACGGATTTCGTGACCCGGCTCGGCGAAAACTTCGAGTTTCATCGCGCCAATTTCGATCCCGATTCGGTGGCGGAAACCAGCGCGGCGCTGGATCGGCTCTACGCGCTGTTCGACGTGCCGCCGGTGCCGCGCCGGGTGTTGCACGACGGCAAGACGCCGATCGTCGCGCGCGCGGGCACGTGGGAAGACCAGCATCAGGAACTGTGGGAGTTGCTGGTGCCCTCGAGCGGTGCCGCGGCCACGGTGCAGGGCGAGGTGATCCGCGTCACGGGCAAGATCCATCGCGAGCTTTACGGCAACGGCGGGGCGAACTGGGGCGCGGATTTCCGCGCCATGGCGGATGCGCTGCTCGTGCATCTGGGCTCGGGCGCGGCGCTGCCGGCGGCGCAGCGCGACGAGGCGGCCACCCTCGTTGCCGAGGTCAAGCGCAAGGACGGCGATACGTTCCGGCTCTGCGAACTGGCGGTGGCCTGGGTGGCGCTGAATCCGAAGCCCGTGGCGTTGCCGGCGCCGGCCTACAAGCGCTAGGCGGGGCGGCAGGGCGTGTCCGGCAAGCCCGGCCGCGCGCGATGCGCGGTGCGTCATCCGCGATGCGCGATCCGTGATGCGCGGTACGCGATCCGGGATGCGCGATGCGGGACCCGCGAGCCGCGCTACGCCAGCCTGACGTAATCCGGATAGCGCTGACAGATCTCTTCGACCTGGCTCAGCGTGCCCGACAGATGCTCGCGCAGCGCCTGCTGCGCGCCCGTGGCATCGTGCGCCGCGATGCGGTCCAGGATGCGCTGATGGTCGTCGAGGATGCGCTCGGCCTTGCCCGTTTCGGGCAGGTGCAGGCGGCGCAGGCGGTCGACATGGCCGCTGTAGCGCTGTTCCAGGTCCCAGAGGCCGGCCACGCCGGCGGCCTCGTGCATGTCGCGGTGAAACGCCTGATCGGCGGCGATGAAACGCGGGTAGTCGTCGGCGCGGCGCGCGGCCTGCTGCGCGTCGATGTGCAGTTGCAGGCGGGCGATCAGCGCCGGGTCGTCGCGCTGGGCCAGCAGGTTGACGATTTCGAGCTCGAGCGAACGGCGCAGAAAATGCGCCTCGCGGGCGGCAGCCACATCGATGCGGCTGACCACGGTGGTGTGCTGCGGAAAGATGTCGACCAGGCCGGCCTCGGACAGCCGCATGAGGGCGTCGCGGATCGGCGTCTGCGACAGACCGAAGGCCTCGGCGAGCTCCGGCCGGGCCAGCACCGTGCCCGGTTTGAGCTCCAGCGACACGATCAGGTCGCGCAGCTTTTCGAAGACCTGCGGCGCGGCATGGCGCGAGCGGTCGAGGTTGAGCACGGGCAGGACGTCGGCGAGATTCATGGGCGAAAAAGTGCGGTAGCCAGGATAGAGCCACGAGGTATTGCACGACCCTCCGGCGTGTCGCCAGAAGGGCCGCGGAAGCGCGCCGGCCTAGGGATTTTACCGGTCGGCGCTTCGTTGACATACTAATATATTAGTGTTTCAATCTTCTGCATAGCCGGTGCAATCCCGGAACAGACCGGCGCACCCGGCACCATGGAGACAGCAATGAAGCGGAGTTACGAGAGCCTGCGCAGCGCGCGCTGGATGGCCAAGGACGACCTGCGTTCGTTTGGTCATCGTTCACGCATGATGCAGATGGGTTATGCGCCCGAAGACTGGGTCGACCGGCCGATGATCGCGATCATCAACACCTGGTCCGATCTGAACCCCTGTCACAGCCACTTCAAGCAGCGCGTCGACGACGTGAAGCGCGGCGTGTTCCAGGCGGGCGGATTCCCGGTGGAGCTTCCGGCGATCTCGGTGTCCGAGTCGTTCGTCAAACCCACCACGATGCTCTATCGCAACTTCCTCGCCATGGAAACCGAGGAGCTGCTGCGCAGCCATCCGGTCGATGGCGCAGTGCTCATGGG
The DNA here is from genome assembly GCF_002261475.1 of Bordetella genomosp. 5. Taxonomy (GTDB): domain Bacteria; phylum Pseudomonadota; class Gammaproteobacteria; order Burkholderiales; family Burkholderiaceae_B; genus Bordetella. The sequence goes on along the minus strand of NZ_NEVN01000008.1, from coordinate 90,620 downwards.
CGGCTGCGACAAGACCACCCCCGGGCTCATCATGGGCGCCATCAGCGCCAATCTCCCCTGCGTCTACGTGCCCGCCGGCCCGATGCTGCGTGGCAACTGGAAGGGCAAGATTCTCGGTTCCGGTTCGGATGCCTGGAAGCTCTGGGACGAGCGCCGCGCCGGCAACATCAGCAAGGCCGAATGGACCGAAGTCGAGGGCGGCATCGCCCGCAGCTACGGCACCTGCATGACCATGGGCACCGCCAGCACCATGACCGCCATCGCCGAGGCCATCGGCATGACGCTGCCGGGCGCCTCGTCGATTCCGGCGGCCGACGTGAACCACATGCGCATGTCGGCCGAGTGCGGTCGCCGCGCCGTGGAGATGGTCTGGGAAGACCTCACGCCGCAGAAGATCCTCACCACCGCCTCGTTCAAGAACGCCATCAACGTGGCCATGGCGATGGGTTGCTCCACCAATGCCATCGTGCACCTGGTCGCCATGTCGCGCCGTGCCGGCTGCCAGGTCACGCTCGACGACTTCGACGCGGCCAGCCGCAAGGTGCCGGTGATCGCCAACATCCGGCCCAGTGGCGACACCTACCTGATGGAAGACTTCTATTACGCCGGCGGTCTGACGGCGCTGATGGAGCGTCTGGGCGAGCATCTCGATCGCAGCCCGCTCACCGTGACCGGCAAGTCGATCGGCGAAAACATCGCCGGCGCGCAGGTCTACAACGACGACGTGATCCGGCCGCTGGACAATGCCATCTACGACGAGGGCGCGCTCGCGGTCCTGCGTGGCAACATCGCGCCCGACGGCTGCGTCATCAAGCCGAGCGCCTGCGCGCCGCAGTTCCTGCAGCACACCGGGCCCGCGCTGGTGTTCGACGACTATCCCAGCATGAAGGCCGCGGTCGACGACGAGAACCTCGACGTCACCGCCGACCACATCATGATTCTGCGCAATGCGGGGCCGCAGGGTGGCCCGGGCATGCCGGAGTGGGGCATGCTGCCGATCCCGACCAAGCTCGTGAAGCAGGGCGTGCGCGACATGCTGCGTCTGTCGGATGCACGCATGAGCGGCACCAGCTACGGCGCCTGCATTCTGCACGCATCGCCCGAAGCCTATATCGGCGGTCCGCTGGCGCTGGTGCGCACCGGCGACCTGATCACGGTCGACGTGCCCGCCCGCACCATCCACGTGAACGTGAGCGACGAAGAGCTCGCCGCCCGCCGCGCCGCCTGGACGCCGCCGCCCAAGCGCTACGAGCGGGGCTATGGCTGGATGTACTCGCAACACATTCTGCAAGCCAACGACGGCTGCGACTTCGATTTTCTCGAAACCGATTTCGGCGCGCCCGTGCCGGAACCCGACATCTTCTGATCCCCGCGGGGCTGGCGCCTCGGCCCGGCCCCCGCGACGCATCTCGCGCCCCGCACCGCCAGCCGCACCTCGGCGCGTCGCGCCTCGCATCGCCCCCTTTCACCGGAGATTCGCCTTGTCCAAGCTCAACCCCGATACCCGCAAGCGCCTCTTGGGCGTGAGCACCGCCACGCTGTGCACCGCGCTCTTCAAGCGCGGTCTGCGCAACCAGTTCATCCAGGACGTGCATCCGCTCAATCCGAACCAGCCCAATATGGTGGGCGAGGCCTTCACGCTGCGCTACATCCCGGCGCGCGAAGATCTGAACTCGATCAAGGTGTTCGAAGACCGCAGCCATCCGCAACGCCTCGCCGTCGAGACCTGCCCCGAGGGCGCGGTCATGGTGATCGACAGCCGCAAGGATGCGCGCGCGGCTTCCGCGGGCTCGATTCTCGTCACCCGCCTGATGAAGCGTGGCGTCGTCGGCGTGATCACCGACGGTGGCTTCCGCGATTCGCCCGAGATCGCCGAGCTCGGCATCGCGGCCTATCATCAGCGTCCCTCGGCCCCGACCAATCTCACGCTGCATCAGGCGCTCGACATCAACGTGCCGATCGGTTGCGGCGACGTGGCGGTGTTTCCGGGCGATGTGATGGTGGGCGACCGCGAAGGCGTGGTCGTGATTCCCGCGCATCTGGCCGACGAGATCGCGGCCGAAGCCGTCGAAATGACCGCCTTCGAAGACTTCGTGACGGAAGAAGTGCAGGGCGGCGCGTCCATCCTGGGCCTGTACCCGCCCACCGAACCGGGCACGCGCGAGCGTTTCGCCGCCTGGCGCCAGCAGAAGGGCCGCTAGCGCGAGGCTTCATATACGCGGGCGGCAGTGCGCCGGCGTCATCGGAGGCAGGCGGGCAGACATAAGCCCGCCGCGTCCAGCTCGTCCGGCGTCCCATCGCGGGCGCCGGGCTCATCGAGAAGGCAGGAGACAAGCATGAACTCTTTACGCAACCCGGTTGCGCGCGCCGTCGTGGCCGTCGCGACGGCCGGCGCCGCCCTGGCTTTCGGCGCGGCGCAGGCCGCCGACTGGCCGAGCCAGAAGCCGATTTCCTATGTCGTGCCGTTCACCGTGGGCGGCTCGACCGACGTGGTGGGCCGTGTGATCGCGCAGAAGCTGGGCGAGCGCCTGGGCCAGAGCGTGGTGGTCGAGAACAAGCCTGGCGCGGCCGGCGGCATCGGCGCGACCTACGTGGCCAAGGCGCCGCCCGACGGCTACACGCTGTTCGGCGGCACCATCAGCACGCACGCGATCAACGCCAGTCTGTACAAAAGCCTCAAGTACGATCCCGTGAAGGACTTCGAGCCCGTGTCGCTGGTCGCCACGCTGCCGAACGTGCTGCTCGTCGATCCCAATCTCAACGTGAACTCGGTGCAGGACCTGATCGCGCTGCTCAAGCGCGACCCCACCAAGCGCACCTTCGCGTCGTCCGGCGCCGGCACCTCCACCCATCTGACCGGCGAGCTGTTCGCCCGCACCATCGGCGTGCCGCTCACGCACGTGCCGTACAAGGGCACGCCGCCCGCGATGATCGATGTGTCGTCGGGCGCGGTGACCTTCATGTTCGACCAGATGACGGCCGCGCTGCCGCTGCTGCAGCAGGGCAAGCTCAAGCTGCTCGCCGTGACCACGCCCAACCGCATCGCCCTGTCGCCCGACACACCCACGCTGGCCGAGGCCGGCGTGCCGGGCTTCTCGGTGGCGTCGTGGCAGGCCGTGTACGCCCCGAAGGGCACGCCCAAGCCCATCGTCGACCGCCTGTCCAAGGAGATCGCCGCGATCCTGAAAGAGCCGGACGTGCAGGAGCGCCTGGGCACGACCATGGGAATGGAACTCGTGGGCGGCACGCCCGAGCAGCTGCGCGAGCTGATGGCCTCGGAAATCCCGCGCTGGGCCAAGGTCGTGCAGGAGTCGGGCGCAAGCGTCGACTGACCGCCTTCCCGGCATCCCGAACCGGCCCGCATGGGCCGGTTTTTCATTGCGCGCCGGGCGCCGGGCGCTTCGGCCGTGGCCGCGGCTAGTCGGCGCGCACGCCGAGCAGCGACTCGCACAGCCGCGGCGAGCGCAGGCGCTCCAGCCACCACTTGAGCGCCTGCCCGGCCGCTTCGGGGCGCCACGCGTACACGACGTGTTCGGTGAGCGGGATCACATCCGACGTGGGGCACACCACGAGTCTGCCCTGGGTGATGTACGGGGCGGCCAGGGTGAGCGGCAGGTGGCCGCAGCCCAGGCCGCGCATCTGCGCTTCGATCTTGGCCTCCATGGTGGGCATCACGATCATGGCCTGGTTCTGCAGCACGCCCCGCGTGCGCGGCGGCAGGTTGCGCGAGGTGTCGGCCACCACGATGACGCAGTGCGCGGCGATGTCCTGCGGCGTGAGCGGGCGGTCCAGGCGGGCGAGCGGATGATGCGGAGCCACGCAAAAGCCGAACTGCGTATCGCCCATGGGCTGGCTGCGATAGGCCCCCGCGGGCGCGGCGGCCGCGTCGGCGCCGATCACGAGGTCGGCCCGGTTGGACATGAGCGCATCCCAGTTGCCGCTCAGTACCTCGGTGGAGAAGCGCAGCGTGGTGGCGCTCGCCACCGATTCAAACTCCCGCATCAGGTCGTAGAGCGGCTCCAGCGGCAGCACGGCGCTGACGGCGATGCGCAGCTCTACCTCCCAGCCGGTGGCCACGCGCTTGACGCGGCAGGCCAGATCATCCAGCGACTGCAGCACCACGCGGCCATCGTCGAGCAAGGTCTGGCCGGCTTCGGTGAGCCGCGCCTTGTGCCCGGAGCGGTCGAACAGCAGCACGTCCAGGCCGTCCTCGAGCTTGCGCACCGCGTAGGTGACGGCGGAGGGCACCTTGCCCAGCTCGCGCGCCGCGCGGGCGAAGCTGCCGTGGCGCGCGATGGCGTCGACCATGGCGAGCAGCTCCGGGGTGATCGAGGTGATGTCGGGGGCGGCCGGGGCCGGGCGGAAGGGGCTGTTCATCGAGGGGCGGCGGGAGATCATTCAATTAATTTGAATGATCTCATCAAATCCACGCCACCTCAATGCCGGGCCCGGCGCGCAGAATGTGATTCATCCGGTGAACGACACCGGAGCGCCAGACGGAATAGGCCGGACTGGCATCCGACAACAGATCGTTCATCAAATCGAAACCAGGAGTACACCATGATCACCCTTCGCCCCGCCGCCGATCGAGGACACGCCAACCATGGCTGGCTGGATTCTTGGCACACGTTTTCGTTCGCCAACTACTACGATCCCGAGCACATGGGTTTTGGCCCGCTGCGCGTGATCAACGACGACCGCATCGCGGCCGGCCGCGGCTTCGGCACGCACGGCCATCGCGACATGGAAATCATCACCTACGTGCTGGACGGCGCGGTGGCGCACAAGGACAGCATGGGCACCGGCTCGACGGTGCGCCCGGGCGATGTGCAACGCATGAGCGCCGGCCGCGGCGTGCTGCATTCGGAGTTCAACCCGCAGCCCGACGCCGGTACGCACATGCTGCAGATCTGGATTCAGCCCGACGTGACCGGCATCGAGCCCGAGTACGATCAAAAGTCGTACTCCGCCGAGGACAAGCGCGGCAAGCTGGTGCAGGTGATTTCGCCGGACGGCGCCGACGGCTCGATGCGCATTCACCAGGACGCGCGTCTGTACGCCGGCCTGTTCGATGGCGCCGAAACCGCCGAGCTGCCGCTGGCGGCGGGCCGCAAGGCCTGGGTGCATCTGGCCCGCGGTAACGTGACCGTCAATGGTCAGGTGCTGCAAGCCGGCGACGCCGTGGCGCTCGATGGCGAAGCCAGTGTGCGCATCGAACACGGCGATGCCGCCGAAGTGCTGGTGTTCGACTTGCCGTAAAGTGGGATGCGTGGCGCGCCCCGGCCTCGAGCCGGGCGCGCCGCGCCGAGTCCCGCGCCGCCTTCGCTCTTGCCTGTCCGGGCGCCTTGCCCAACTCTTCCTACCTCCGACTCAGGTGTCTCATGTCCGATCTGTCCCATTCCGAACCCTCCAGCGCCGTCGATACGGTCGTCGTGCCCCGCACCAGCGACCTGGGCGATTTCGAGGTGAAGCGTGCATTGCCGTCGGCCCAGCGCCGCTCGGTCGGTGCGTTCGTTTTTCTCGATGAAATGGGCCCGGCCCTGTTCCCCGCGAACACCGGGATGGACGTGCGGCCGCACCCCCACATCGGCCTCGAGACCGTGACCTACCTGTACGAGGGCGGCATCATGCACCGCGACAGCGCGGGCCACACGCAGCTGATCTCGCCGGGAGAAGTGAACTGGATGACCGCCGGCCGCGGCATCGTCCACTCCGAGCGTTCCTCGGAAGAAGCGCGCAAGGGTCCGCAGCGGCTCTACGGCCTGCAGACCTGGGTGGCCCTGCCGCGCCAGCACGAAGAGACCGATCCGGGTTTCACGCACTACGGCCTGGACGCGCAACCTATCGTCGAAGGCGAGGGCGTGCGCACGCAGGTGGTGGCCGGTACGCTGTTCGGCAAGACCTCGTCGGTCAAGACCCTGTCGCCGCTGTTCTACGGCGACGTGCAGATGCGCGCCGGTTCGCAGGTGCAGCTCGACGCGGAGTACGAGGAGCGCGCCGCCTATCTGGTGCAGGGCACGATCGAGGTCGATGGACTGGTGTTCGAACCGGGCCGTCTGGTGGTGTTCAAGCCCGGCTGTCCGGTAACCGTGAAGGCGCTCACCGAAGCGCGCTTCGCGGTGTTGGGCGGCGAGCCGCTCGATGGCCCGCGCTTTATCTGGTGGAACTTCGTGTCGAGCAGCAAGGACCGCATCGAGCAGGCCAAGGACGACTGGTCGCGCGACCGCTTCAATCAGGTCGTGCCGGGCGACGAGAGCGAGTTCATTCCGCTGCCGCCGCCGCGCGTCTGAACGATCTGCCTCAGCGGCCCCGCGCGTAGGCCTGTTCGCGCTGTTCTGCGAGGGCTTCGCGGCGGATGAAGTCGCGCACGAAGTCGCTGGCCGGCAGATGGCGCAGGTTGTAGGGCGTGTCCCACTGCGCGATCTCGCCCTTGGCCATGATGCCGATCCGATCGGCGATGGCGAAGGCCTCGGCCTGGTTGTGCGTGACCAGAATGGCGGTGTGGCCGGTCTTCTTGAGGATGTCGCGCACCTCGAAGGCGAGGCGTTCGCGCGTGTCCACGTCGAGATTGGAGAAGGGCTCGTCGAGCAGCAGCAGCTCGGGCGAGGGCGCCAGCGCGCGCGCCAGGGCCACCCGCTGCTGCTGGCCGCCGGAGATCTCGTGCGGATAGCTGCCCGCCACATGCCCCAGGCCCACGAGCTCGAGCATCTCGGTGACGCGCTCGGACCGCGCGGTGCGCTCCAGCTTGCGCAGGCCGAAGGCCACGTTCTCGCTCACCGTGAGATGCGGGAACAGCGCGTAGTCCTGGAACATCATGCCGACGTTGCGGCGTTCGGGCGCCACCTGCTCGGTGGGCGAGGACAGCACGCGTCCGGCCAGCGCGATGTGGCCGGCGCGCACCGGCTCGAAACCGGCGATGCTGCGCAGCACGGTGGTCTTGCCGCAGCCGGATTCGCCCAGCAGGCAGCCGATGTGGCCGGCGGGCAAGCCCAGGCTCAGATCGCTCACGATGGTCTTCAGGCCGGCGGGCGTGTCGTAGCCCAGCGCGATGTTCGAAATTTGTAGCAGGTCGGACGACATCTCAATGTCCCATCTTCAGGTTCGTGCGCGCCAGCAGGATCACGGGCAGGAGTCCGGCCAGCACGATGGCCAGGGCCGCGACCGCGCCTTCTTCGTAGGTGCCGCGCGCGGCTTCGGCGTACAGCCAGGTGGCCAGCGTGTCGAAATTCATCGGCCGCAACAGCAGGGTGGCGGGCAGCTCTTTCATGGTGTCCACGAACACCAGCAGGGCGGCCGCGGCCAGGGCCGGGCGCAACAGCGGCAGGTGCACGCGGCGCAGCGTGCCGGCGGGCGTTTCGCCCAGCAGCCGCGACGCCTGTTCGAGCGAGGCCGGAATGCGCGCCAGGCCGGCCTCGATGCCGCCGGTGGAGATCGCGAGAAAGCGGATGGTATAGGCGCAGACCAGCGCGCCCATGCTGCCCATCAGCAGCATGCCTTCGAAGCCGAACAGGCCGCCCGCGGCGCGGTCGATCCAGGTGAACGGCGTGAGCAGGCCGATGGCGAGCACGGTGCCCGGCACGGCGTAGCCCAGGCTCGCCACGCGGGCGCACATGCGGCCCGGGTTGAAGCGGGCGCTTTCGCGCAGCGTGCGGCCGGCCCAGGCCACGATCAGGCCGCAGACGAGCGTGATGACCGTGGCGGCCGTGGCGATGATGAGCGTGTTCTGCAGGCCGGTGAGCAACTGCCCCGAGACCCCGCCCACCAGATGCAAGCGCTTGTAGGTTTCCCAGACCAGATAGGCCGCGGGCGCCACGAAGCCCAGCAACACCGGGATCCAGCCCAGCACGATGGCGAGCACGGCATGCACGCCGCGCAGACTGCGCGGCTGCATCGGCCGCATGCGCTGGGTGTTGGCATAGCGCTGGCGCTTGCGGCCCTGGCGTTCGAGCAGGATCAGCGCGACCACGAACAGCAGCATGGTGAGCGCGATCTGGGCCGCGCCCGCCAGGTCGGAGCGCGTGACCCAGGTGGTGTAGACCGACACGGTGAGCGTCTGCACGCCGAGGAATTCGGAGGCACCGATGTCGTTGAGCGTTTCGAGCAGCGCCAGGCTCACGCCCACGGCGATGGCGGGGCGGGCGAGCGGCAGCGCCACCCGCACGAAGACGCCGACGCGGCCGGCGCCCAGCGAGCGCGCGGCCTCGAGCAGGCTGGCGGCCTGCGTCATGAACATCACGCGCGTGCTCAGGTAGACGTAGGGGTAGAGCACGAAGCCCAGCACGAAGATCGCGCCCCAGATCGAGCGCAGGTCGGGCAGGCGGAACTGGCGCGGGCTGTCGTAGCCCAGCAGAGTGCGGATCGCGCCCTGGATCGGGCCGATCGGATGCAGCAGATCGAGGTAGGCGAACGCGATGATGTAGGTCGGTACGGCCAGCGGCAGCAGCAGCGCCCAGGTCAGCATCCGCCGGGTCGGGAATTCGTAAGCGGTGACCAGCCAGGCGGCGCCGGTGCCCAGCAGCGTGACCAGCACGCCCACGCCGGCCAGCAGCATCGCGGTGTTGGCGAGCGCCTGCGGCAGGACGTACTGCGCCAGGTGCTGCCAGTGGGCGAGGTCGGCGTCAGCGGCCCACCAGACGAGGGCGGCGATGGGGGCGGCGACGGCCAGCGCGATCAGCAGGGCGCCGATGAGCCAGCCCGCGCCACGTTCTGAACGGCGCGGCCACCAGCGGACGGGGGCGGGCACCCTCGCGGTCGATTCGATATGCATGCTTCTTCAGGTAGGGAAAGCACAAAAGCGGCACGAGGCCGCTTTGCCGATCTGCACTGCATGACGCGCCCCGCGCAGGCGGGACGCGTCACGGGCATCAGTTGTCGAATCCCACCTTGTCGACCAGCTCGCTGGCCTGCTTGCGATGCTTGGCGATCTCGGCGACCGGCAGTTGGTCGACCTTCAGCGGACCGAAGCTCTGTACCACGGCGTCGAGCTTCACGCCCTGACGCACGGGATACTCGTAGTTGGCCTGGGCGTACAGCGTCTGGGCGGGCTCGGACACGAGGTATTCGAGCAGCTTGACGGCATTGGCCTTGTGCGGGGCGTGGGCAGCCACGGCGGCGCCGCTCACGTTGACGTGCGTGCCCTGGCTCTTGTCGTTGGCGAAGGTCGGGCGGATGACCTTGATGGCGTCGCCCCACTTGCGCGCGTCGGTGCCGGGCTCGGCGTTTTTCATGTGGCCCACGTAATAGGCATTGGCCAGGCCGATGTCGCAGATGCCGCCGAGGATGTCGCGGGCGACGTCACGGTCGCCACCGGCGGCCTTGCGGGCCAGGTTGGCCTTCACGCCGCGCAGCCACTTCTCGGTGGCCTCGGCGCCGTCGTGCGCGATCATCGCGGCGATCATGGCGGTGTTGTAGGGGTGCTGGCCCGAGCGGATGCAGACCTTGCCCTTCCACTTGGGATCGGCCAGATCTTCGTAGTTGAACTTCTCGAGCTTCAGGTCTTTTTCGACGTAGAGCACGCGGTCGCGCAGCGACAGGGCGTACCACTTGCCATCGGCGCCGCGCAGGTTGGCGGGAATCACCGAGTTGAGCGTGTCCGACTTGATCGACTGGGTCACGCCGCCGTCGACCAGGTCGACCAGGTTGCCGATGTCCACGGTCATGAGCACGTCGGCGGGCGACTTGGCGCCTTCGGCCTTGACGCGCTCGAGCAGGCCGTCCTTGACGAACACGGTGTTGACCTTGATGCCGGTGTCTTTCGTGAAGGCGTCGAGCAGCGGCTGGATCAGCTTGGGTTCGCGGGTGGTGTAGAGGCTCACTTCCTCGGCCGCGTGGGCCGTCTGCGCGATACCGACGGTGGCGCCGGCGAGGGCCAATGCTGCCATCAAGGGACGCAGCGAAAGGGACGAGGATCGCTTGGTCGACATGAGAGTCTCTCCTGTACTCGCCAGCGCGGTCTGCGCTAACGTAAATGATTATCAACTGAGAGCCGGACAATACCAGAAAACGCTGATTTCATTCAACTTCCTGACAGCTGAGGCCCACGATTCTCAGCCGTCGGAGAGGCTTGCGGGGCGGGGCTTGCGGCGCTTTTGCGTTCCAACTTTCGGACCTGATTCCGGGGTTTGACCCAGCGCAAACGCTATAAGGGTATTACTGATTAATGAGAGCAATTCTTAGATAGATCGAGTAGAATCGGGATAACCCTAGGGCCTGCGGGCCAGCCTTCACGGCCCCGCCATCGCCCCTCCGGCCTCGTGCCGCAACCCCTCGAATACGACATGGCAGCTTTCAACACCGAGCGCGTGCTCAGCGTGCGCCACTGGAACGACACTCTCTTCTCCTTCACCTGCACGCGCGACGCCGCGCTGCGCTTTCACAATGGTCATTTCGTGATGATCGGCCTGGAAGTCGAAGGCAAGCCGCTGATGCGCGCCTACAGCATCGCCAGCGCCAACTACGAAGAGAACCTCGAATTCTTCAGCATCAAGGTCCAGGACGGCCCGCTGACCTCGCGCCTGCAGCATCTGAAAGAGGGCGACACGATCCTGGTGAGCCGCAAGCCCGTCGGCACCCTGGTGGCCGACGATCTGCGCCCCGGCAAGAACCTGTACCTCTTCGGCACCGGCACCGGCCTCGCGCCCTTCATGAGCATCATCAAGGATCCCGAGATCTACGATCGCTACGAGAAGGTCGTGCTGCTGCACGGCGTGCGCTGGGTGAGCGAGCTGGCCTATGCCGACTTCATCGAACGCGAGCTGCCGCAGAACGAATTCTTCGGCGACGTCGTGCGCGAGAAGCTGATCTACTACCCCACCGTCACGCGCGAGCCGTTCCGTAACCAGGGCCGCATCACGGATCTGGTCGAAAACGGCAAGCTGTTCGAAGACATCGGCCTGCCGCCGCTCGACCCCGCGGTCGACCGCGCCATGATCTGCGGCAGCCCGCACATGCTGGCCGACATCCGCGACATGCTCGACAAGCGGGGTTTCGAGGTCTCGCCCGGCGTGGGCGAGCCCGGCGACTACGTGTTCGAGCGCGCCTTCGTCGAGAAGTAATCGACCGGCCGCGCCACGAAAAAAGCGACCTGTGCAGACAGGTCGCTTTTTTTACGTCTGGCGGCGCCCGCGCGGGCGCGGCCCGGCTGCCGCGGCGAGCCGCCGCGGCAGACCAGGATTTACTCGGGCTGGATGCCGGCCTTCTTGATGATGCCGCCCCACTTGCCCGATTCCTCTTTCTGGAACTTGGCGAGCTCTTCGGGGGTTGACGTGGCCACGTCGGTACCGGTCGACGCGTAGAACTGCTTGGCCGCGTTGCTCTCGGTGGCCTTGACCATGAGCTCGTGCAGGCGCTTGACCACCGGCGCCGGCGTGCCGGCCGGCGCATAGGCGGCGAACCAGTAGCCCATCTCGTAGCCCGGCACGCCGGCTTCGGCGATGGTGGGCACGTCGGGCGCCAGCGGGCTGCGCTTGGTGCCGGTGACGCCGAGCGCGCGCAGCTTGCCGCTCTTGACCTGCGGCAGGCCGGTCGCGGTGTCGGTGATCATCATGTCGATCTGGCCGCCCAGCAGATCGGTGACCGCCAGCGGATTGCTCTTGTACGGGACATGCAGCAGTTGCACGCCGGCCATCTGCTGCAGCAGTTCGCCCGCGATGCGGCTGCTCGAGCTGCCGCTGCCGAAGCTCAGCTTGCCCGGATTGGCGCGCGCCTGCTCCAGGAATTGCTGCACGGTGGTGGCCTTGGAATTCGGATTCACGACCATGATCTGCCCGCCCTTGCCCAGCAGGGTGATGGGCGCGTAGTCCTTGACGGGGTCGTACGAAAGCGACTTGTAGAGGTGCTCGTTGGCCGCGTGCGTCGTGTTGGTCGTGATCAGCACCGTGTAGCCGTCGGGCTGGGCCCGCGAGACATACTGCGCGCCGATCATGGCGCTGGCGCCCGGCTTGTTTTCGATGACGACGGGCGTGCCGGTCTGTTCGGTGATGCCTTGTGCGATGGCGCGGCCGATCTGGTCGGTGGCGCTGCCCGGGGCGAAGGGCACGACCAGCGTGACGGGCTTGGTCGGGAACGTGTCGGCGGCCAGGGCGGGCGCGGCAAAGCCCGCGCTGCAGGCCAGGGCCAGGGTGGTGAGCTTGCCGAGCAAGGGGTAGCGCATGGGGATGTCTCCTGGGTGTTGTTATAGGACGAACATGTGACCGTCAGGCAGGCGCCGGCGGGTCGGGGGGCAGGGCGGGAATGTCGGGCAGGCGTGCCGCCAGGTCGGCGGGCACGGACACCGGCATGTCCAGCAGGTGGAAAGAGAGGCTCTTGCCGTGGGCATCGAGGTTGAGCGCATCGTTCACGCCGCCATCGAGCACGCCTTCGAGCACGAAGTTCATGGCCTCCAGACCGGGCAGGTCGTAGCGGGTGACACGCGCCGGCTCGCGGTTGGCGAACCACTGCGCCACGCGCGCCTCGGTGACCTCGGCGCGGATGACGGCATAGCAGGCGCTATCCCAGGCGATCAGGCTGATGTTGGAGGTGTTGCCCTTGTCGCCGGTGCGGCTGTGCGCCAGGCGATAGAGCGGAACGGTGAGGGTACGGTCAGTCATGGGAATCCTCCAGCCAGCGCCAGCCCGACGGCACCGCCTCGCGCGGGATCGTGCACGACATCATGTTCAGACGCGGACGCAGACTGGTGCGCACGCCGCCGCCGCCCGCGGGGCCGCAGGTGTAGAGCGCCGTCACCTCGCGCAGCACGCGCTCGGCGACCTTGCGATCCGCATGTTCGCCCGCCACGCGCAGGCGCACGTCGCGGCGCTGGCGGTCGGGCTCGCTGGCCAGGCCACGTCCGGCGTCATCGCCCAGGATGCTGAGCGCGCCGATCAGATCGAAGCGCAGGGGCAGGGCGGCGCCGATCCGGCGGCCGACCATGTCGGCGGCCAGCCGCGCGCGCGCCTCGGCCTGCACGCCCGCATACGAAATCTCGGCCTCGGCCAGCCAGCCGCCGTGATAGCAGACGTTGACCTTGAGCTCGGCGGGACGCGCGTGCCCGGTGATGCCATGCACGGCCACGCGCTCGGCGCCGAGGGTCTCGACGTGCGCGCCGCTCAGGTCGGCCGTCACGTCGGGCGTGAGATACCGCGCGGGGTCGTGCACTTCGTAGAGCAGCTGTTCTTTGACGGTGAGCGCATCCAGACGACCGCCGGTGGCGTCGGCCTTGCCGATCACGAAACTGCCGTCGGCGTGGATCTCGGCGATCGGAAAGCCTGCGTCGTGCAGGTCGAGCACGTCTTTCAGGCCCGGCACGGCGAAATAGCCGCCGCTCACCTGCGTGCCGCATTCGAGCATATGGCCGGCCATGGTGGCACGGCCGAGCTCGGGCCAGGCGTCGGCCGGCCAGTTGAAATGGGCGAGGGCCGGTCCGAGGGTCAGCGAGGGGTCGGCCACGCGGCCGGCCACCACGATCTGCGCACCGGCGCGCAAGGCTTCGGCGATGTCGGTCGCGCCCAGATAGGCGTTGGCGCTGACGACGTCGACCTCGTCCAGGCGCGGGCCCAGGCGCTCGCGCAGCAAGGCGCGCTGTGCCGGGCTGTCGAGCTGGTCGCCATGCACGACGGCGATGCGCGGGACGGGCAGGCCCTGTTGACGCGCCAGCTCGGCGATGCGGCGCGCCGCGGCGGGCGGATTGGCCGCGCCGAAATTGCTCACGATGCGGATGCCGTGCCGCAGGCAATCCGCGAGCACGGGCGCGACCAGCTCGTCCAGCAGCGGCTCATAGCCGGCCTCGGGGTTCTGCCCGCGCGCCAGTTGGGCGAGGGCGAGGGTGCGCTCGGCGAGCGTTTCGAAGATCAGGGTGCCGCCGCCCCGGGCGATCAGGGTGTGCACCACGGCGGGGGCGCCGTCGGTGCGATCTCCCGAGAAGCCGGTGGCGCAGCCGACCAGGCAGATGGAGTCGGGCATGAAGCGTGTCTCTTCCAGTGTTGCGGTGGCGGCGCGCGTCGTGGCGCGCCTTTCTGTCTGCACTATAGGCAGGGGGGCATCATGCGTAAAATAGAAAGATAAGATGAATTAATCCAAATCATCTATGAATCGGCCGCCGATGAATCTCTCCGCCCGCCAGCTGCGCGCCTTTGTCGCGCTCGTCGAAGAACGCCATTTCACGCGCGCCGCGCAGCGCTGCCATCTCACGCAGCCGGCGTTCTCGGCCTTGATCCGCACGCTCGAGGAGGCGGCCGGAGTGCGGCTGTTCGACCGCAATACGCGGCGCGTGGAGCTCACGGCCGAGGCGCGCGTGCTCGAGGTGTCGGCGCGGCGGCTGCTCGCCGACATGGAGCTGGCGATGGAGGATCTGCGCGACCACGCGGCGCGGCGGCGCGGACGGGTGGCGGTGGCGGCCTTGCCCTCGCTCGCCGCGGGCTGGCTGCCGCCTCTGCTCGCGCGCTTTCACGCCGAGTATCCCGGCATCGAGCTGCATCTGCGCGATGCCTTGCTGGATCCCTGTCTGGACATGGTGAGCCAGGGCGAGGTCGACTTCGCGGTCGCGTCGCGGCGCGCCGATATGTCGGGGCTGGACAGCGCGTTTCTGCATGCCGACCGCTTTCATCTGGTGTGCCGCGCCGATCATGCGCTGGCGCAGCAGGCCACGGTGCGGCTGCGCGACGTGCTGCGCTGGCCGTGGATCGCGCTGGCCCGCAACAGCAGCGTGCGCAAACACCTCGACCAGGCCCTGGGCGAGGCGGCGCCGCCGCCGCTGCTGGAAGTCGAGCACCTGGCTACCGTGACGGGGCTGGTGCAGGCGGGGGTGGGGGTGAGCCTGGTGCCGGGGATGACGCTGTTCCATTTCCAGCGGCCCGGTCTGGTGATCCGGCCGCTGGCGGGCCGGGCGCTGACGCGGCCTCTCTATATGGTGAGGCGCAAGGGCCGCGCGCTGTCGGTGGCGGCGCAGGGGCTGCACGACCTGCTGCTCGCGCATCCCATGTCCGAGGGGGCGGGTGAGGCCGGTCCGTGACACGCGCGGAGCATGTCTTGTGGTGATAATGGACGGTTCGAAGGCCGATGCAGGGCTTTCGCAAAAGTCTATTGCTGTTTAAACTTCGATAGTCATCCTTTTTGCCCACGCAGGAGTGTCCCATGAGCAAGCAGATCATTCACACCGACGCCGCACCCGCCGCCGTTGGCCCCTACTCGCAAGCCGTGGCCACCACCGGAACCAAGACGGTGTATCTGTCGGGCCAGATCGGTCTCGAGCCCGGTACCGGTGACCTGGTGTCCGAGAACTTCGACGCCCAGGTGCGCCAGGCGTTCGCCAACATGGAAGCCGTGGTCACGGAAGCGGGCGGCAAGCTCGAAGACATCGTGAAGCTAACGCTGTTCCTGACCGACCTGAGCAAGTTCACGGCCGCCAACGCCATCATGGCCGAGCTGATTCCGCAGCCGTTCCCGGCGCGCTCCACCATCGGGGTGGCGAGCCTGCCCAAGGGTGCGCAGTTCGAGGTCGAGGCGATCCTGGTCCTGTAAGCGGCCCGCACGCGCAGTACGTCATACGGTCCAGCCGCTACATGCCGGCGACGCTCAAATCCCGCAAATCCGCCGGTGCCAAGCCGGCGCCCGTGCCCGAGGGTGCGGTGGCCGGTGCTGCGGCGGCCGGTGCTGCGGCGGCCGATGCCGCGGCGGCCGGTGCCGCGGCGCGGCCGGCCGCGCCCGCGGCCCGCAAGCTCACGGACGTCGAGCGCAAGCTGCGCAATCTCGGCCTGCTCACCGCCGATGATTTCGTGCTGCACCTGCCGCTGCGCTACGAAGACGAAACCCGCGTCGTGCCGATCGGATCGGTGCGGCCGGGGTTTTCGGCGCAGGTGGAGGGCGAGATCCGCGGCACCGAAGTGCAATACCGGCCGCGCAAGCAGCTCACCGCGGTGATCTTCGACGACACCGGCGAGCTGCAGCTGCGCTGGCTCAATTTCTACCCCAGTCAGCAAAAGCAGCTCACGGCCGGCCGGCGCCTGCGCGCGCGCGGAGAAGTGCGGGGCGGTCTGTTCGGCCGTGAGATGGTGCATCCGCGCATGAGCCAGGCCGACACCTCGCTGCCCGAGTCCCTGACGCCCGTGTACCCGAGCACCGACGGACTGCCGCAGCCCACGCTGCGCAAGGCGGTGCGCGAAGCGCTGGCCAGCGCAGACCTGAGCGATACGCTGCCGGGGGCGCTGTTGCGCAAGCTCGATCTGATGGCCTTCGAACCCGCCGTGCGCCTGCTGCATGCACCGCCGCCGGGCATCGCCGAAGACGATCTGATGGAGCGCGCGCATCCGGCCTGGCGCCGGATCAAGTTCGATGAGTTGCTCGCGCAACAATTATCGCTGGCCGCCGCGCGTGCGGCTCGCCGCGAAAAGCGCGCCCATCCTATGCCGGCCGAGGCGCCGGGCGCGGGACTGACCGCGCGGTTGCACCAGACCTTGCCCTTCACGCTCACGGGCGCCCAGCAGCGCGTGGTCGCCGAGATCGCGGCCGATATGGCACAGCCGTTTCCGATGCATCGGCTGCTGCAGGGGGATGTGGGCAGCGGCAAGACGGTGGTGGCCGCGCTGGCCGCGGCACAGGCGATCTCGCGCGGATTTCAGGTGGCGCTGATGGCGCCCACCGAGATCCTGGCCGAACAACACTATCGCAAGCTCTGTGCTTGGCTCGAACCTCTCGGGGTAAAGCTGGCCTGGATGAGCGGCAGCCTGACGCCCAAACTGCGTCGCGAAGGCGCGGCCGCGGCCGCCGACGGCTCGGTGCAGCTGGTGGTCGGCACGCAGGCGCTGATCCAGGATCACGTGAGCTTCCATCGCCTGGGGCTGTCCATCGTGGACGAGCAGCATCGCTTCGGCGTGGGCCAGCGGCTCGCGCTGACCCGCAAGGGCGAAGGCGAAGGCGAGGCCGGCCTCATCGTGCCGCACCAGCTCAACATGAGCGCCACGCCGATTCCGCGCACGCTCGCGATGACCTTCTTCGCCGATCTCGACGTGTCGGTGATCGACGAACTGCCACCGGGCCGCAAGCCGGTGCTGACCAAGCTGCTGTCCGATGCCCGCCGCGAAGAAGTGTTGGCGCGCATCGGGCAGGCCGCCCGCCAGGGACGCCAGGCCTATTGGGTCTGTCCGCTGGTCGAAGAGAGCGAGGCCCTGCAATTGCAGACGGCCGTCGATACCTATCAGACCATGCAGGAAGAGCTGCCGGACCTGCGCGTCGGTCTGGTGCACGGCAAGCTGCCGCAGGCCGAGAAGGCCGCGGTGATGCAGGCCTTCCGCGCGGGCGAGATCGATCTGCTGGTGGCCACGACGGTGATCGAAGTCGGCGTGGATGTGCCGAACGCCTCGCTGATGGTGATCGAGCATGCCGAGCGCTTCGGTCTGGCGCAGCTGCATCAGCTGCGTGGCCGGGTGGGGCGGGGCGAGGCCGAGTCGGTCTGCGTGCTGCTCTACCAGACGCCGCTGTCGCAGGTCGCGCGTGAACGCCTGCGTGCGATGTTCGAGACGGGCGACGGTTTCGAGATCGCGCGCCGCGATCTGGAGCAGCGCGGGCCCGGCGAGTTTCTGGGCACGCGTCAGTCGGGCATGGCGCTGCTGCGCTTTGCCGACCTGGAGCGCGACGTGGCGCTGGCCGAGCAGGCGCGCGACACGGCGGTATGGCTGCGCCAGTCGGCGCCGGACGCGGTGGCGGCGCATCTGGCGCGGTGGATGCGCGGGCGCGAGGATTTCCTGCGCACATGACATCATCTTTCGGGCAAAATCAGGCGCGCGCCCTCGCGTGCGCCGAATTCGAGGAGCAGGTCGCATGACCCTGACCGAACTCAAGTACATCGTGGCCGTGGCGCGCGAACGCCATTTCGGCCGCGCCGCCGAAGCCTGTTTCGTGAGCCAGCCCACGCTCTCCGTGGCGATCCGCAAGCTCGAAGACGAGCTCGGCGTCACGCTCTTCGAGCGCGGCGGGGCGGAGGTCGGCGTGACGCCGATCGGGCAGCGCATCGTGGCCCAGGCCCAGAAAGTGCTCGAAGAAAGCGCCAGCATCAAGGAGATCGCGCGGCAGGGCCACGACCCGCTGGCCGGCCCGCTGCGCGTCGGCGTGATCCACACCATCGGCCCCTATCTGCTGCCGCGCCTGGTGCCGCTGCAGATCGAGCGCACGCCGCAGATGCCGCTGCTGCTCCAGGAAAACTTCACCGTCCGGCTGGTCGAGCTGCTGCGTCAGGGCGAGATCGATTGCGCCATCATGGCGCTGCCGCTGCCCGAGGCCGGGCTGGTCATGCAGCCTCTCTACGACGAGCCGTTCGTGGTGGCCGTGCCGCACGAGCATCCCTGGGCCGACCGCGAGTCCATCGACGCGCAAGACCTGAAGCAGCAGACCATGCTGCTGCTCGGCAGCGGTCACTGCTTTCGTGACCAGGTGCTCGAGGTCTGTCCGGAGCTCTCGCGCTTTTCGGCCTCCAGCGACGGCATCCAGCGCACGTTCGAGGGCTCGTCGCTCGAGACCATCCGCCACATGGTGGCGGCGGGCATCGGCGTGACGGTGCTGCCCGTAACGGCGGTGCCGGAGCACCCGGCAAGCAAGAGCCTGCTGCGCTATATCCCGTTCACCGGCATGCCGCCGGAGCGGCGCGTGGTGCTGGCATGGCGTCGCAGCTTTCCGCGCCTGGCCGCGATCGAGGCGTTGGCGCAGGCCGTGTATGCCTGCGACCTGCCCAACGTGCGCATGCTGAGCGAAGAAGCGGCCTCGCAGCAGAGCGCTGCCGCCTGATTGTTCGTGCCGGCCCGTGTTGCGTGGCATTTGATGTCGCGCAAGGCGAGCCGACCCTGCTTTGCCGCGCATGACGAATGGCGTGATGTGCGGTGTATTCTTGATCATGTATCCCTCAGAAGGAGCAAGACATGTCCAAATCGTCCAAGAAATCGACCGCCGCTTCGGGCGCCCTGAGCATCAACATCGGCATCTCCGACAAGGACCGCGCCGCGGTCGCCGGTGAGCTGTCCAAGCTGCTGGCCGACTCGTACTCGCTCTACCTGATGACGCACAACTTCCACTGGAACGTCACGGGTCCGCTCTTCAACACGCTGCACAACATGTTCATGACGCAGTACACCGAAGAGTGGGGCGCGCTCGACGCCGTCGCCGAACGTATCCGCGCGCTGGGTCACTACGCGCCCGGCACGTACCGCGAGTTCGGCAAGCTGACCTCGATCTCCGAGCCCGAGTCGGTG
Organism: Bordetella genomosp. 5; assembly: GCF_002261475.1. GTDB lineage: Bacteria > Pseudomonadota > Gammaproteobacteria > Burkholderiales > Burkholderiaceae_B > Bordetella. The sequence continues at coordinate 71,409 of NZ_NEVN01000008.1, read as the reverse complement.
CCCGAAGCCCTCGAGATGGTGCGCCTGCTGGTCAAGGGCAACGAAGCCGTGGCCAAGACGGCACGCGCCGCGTTCGAAAAGGCCGATGCCGCCAACGATCAGCCGACGGCCGACCTGCTGACGCAGCGCCTGGACGTGCACGAAAAGAACGCGTGGATGCTGCGCAGCCTGCTGCAGTGATCGCGTAGACCTGGCCGGCCGCGCCTCGCCGGCCGCGCCTCAAATGCAATCGCCCCACCGAGGTGGGGCGATTTTTTTTGCCGCCAGGGCGCGTCGGGAACATCGGGGCGGGCGTGGGCCCGCCCCGTGTCCGACGGCGTCAGGCCGGCGCGCCTTCGAGGAAGCGATTCAGGATGCGGCGGCTTTCGGTGAGATTGCCGTTGCGCAGGTTCTGCATCACGAGCTCGATGTTGGCATCGCGGTCGAGCGGGCTGGCCTCGATCACGCGGCGTGCGCTCTCGGCCAGATCCGCCGGGTTGGCGGCCGACTGCTCGCGCTGGCTCTGGAACTCGCGGCGGTGCGCATCGTTGAGCGAGCGTTGCAGGGACGACAGGCCCGGGTACTCGGCGTCGATGCGCTTGATGGCTTCGAGCTCCTGTTCCGCGTCGCGCAGATTGCCTTCGGTGAGATGCTTGCGCACCGCACGCGCCAGGGCGCGCAGATTGCGGTCGATCAGGTCGTTGGCCTGGTCGGCCGGCACGGCGCCGCTTTGCGCCAGACGGCGATAGACCTCGGCGGCTTGCGTGTGGGCCTCGAGCTGGCTGAGGCGGCCGGCGGCCAGCACCACGGTTTCGCGTTCCGCGGGCAGGTCGCTGTTGGCCAGACGCTGCCAGCATTGGATCGCCGCGGCGCGATGGCCGGCGGTCTGCAGGCCCTTGGCGGCGCGCTGCACATAACGCGGATCCACGGCCTTGATCGCGGCGAGCTGGCCGAGCAGGGCGATTGCCTGTTCGCTCTGCTGATACTCGGACACCGTCTCGAAGGCCTTCAACAGGCGGCGGTAGGCCTGATTGATTTCGTCGTTGAACTCCGCCAGACGGTCGCCGGCCAGGGTGAGCAGCGCGTAGAACGCGCCCGGGCTGGGCAGGGCCGCGCCGGCACGGCCGGTGTGGCGCACTTCACGCGAGGCGCGCTTGAGCACCAGGTCGCGGGCGGTTTCGAGCGAGCCCGAGTCCACGGCATGCGTGGCGGCCAGCGCATTGATCATGCTGGCGGCCTCTTCCAGGGCGGTCGAGCCGCGCACCGCGTAGCGCAGGGCGCGATCGGGCGTCTGCTTGGCGCAGATCAGGAAGGCGCGTTCGGCTTCCTTGTTCTGGCCCAGGCGGGCATGAATGCGGCCGAGCAGCAGCGCAGTCTTTTCGTCGGCCTCTTTCTCGAGCGAAGCGCTGGCCCATTCGAGCGCGAGCGCATCGTTCTGCAGCGACAGCGCGGCTTCCGCGGCCTGGCGCAGGATGTAGGCATTGCGGTTGGCGTCGATCGCAAGCGCGGCGCTCCAGGCGTCGAGCACGTCGTCCGTCTGGTCGAGCGCGGTGACGGCGCGCGCCCGCAGCACGTAGGCGGCCGAGATGGTCGACTTCAGATCGATGGCGCGGTTGGCGTACAGCAGCGCGCGATCCCATTCCTGTGCCTGGGCGGTTTCCTTGGCGCGCTCGATGCACTGCTTCCAGTTCAGGCCTTCTTCGCCCGCGGGCAGCGCGGCGAGCTCCTGCACGCCCAGCAGCTTGTCGGCGATTTCCTTGCCCACGAGGCGAGCAAAGGAGGGCGTGTAGTGCGCGGTGTCGCGGCCGTCGTCGGGCATGCCGCGCTCCTGGCCGTAGGCCGTCAGCAGGGCGCCCGGATCGACCAGCGTGATGCCGGCGCGCGAGGCCGCGCGCGACACGCGTTCGACCATCTTGGCGCGCTCGGCGATGAGCTGGTTCTGTGCGTTCATCGCATTGCAGTGGGTCACGAGCACGAAGTGCTGGCCGAGCATCTGCACCACTTGCTTGAGGTCGGCTTCGATCTCGGCGGCGGTCTGCGTGCGCAGCACGGTTTCGCGCAGCACGTCCTGCACGTTGGCCGGCACACGCGAGAACGAGGGCGTGGCTTGCAGCGCGGCCAGTCGTGCGGGGATGGCGTCGGCGTCGGGATGGTCGAAGAAAATCTTGCGCAGGTCCGGGCAGAACGACAGCGCTTCCTTGAAGCGCACGAGCTGCAACTGAACGCCGCGGAACTCGAGGACCTTGATGGAGCTGATCTCCACCACATGGCGGTCTTCCTTGGGCACGTCCTCGCGTGCACGCGCCGGGTTCGACGCGCGGTAGGGCTGGTCGGACAGGAATTTCCAGGCGGCTTCCGGAATCGTCAGTTCACCGCGCATGTAGCGGATAGCCTGGATCGTTTCCTTGGTGTTGTGCGTGTAGCCATACAGCAGCCGGTTATCCAGCACGAAATTGCGCTGGGCCTGGACTTTGGTCATGGGGCCCGCAACGCGGCAGGAACCGATCGTAGAGATAATCACTGGTCGATACTCCGTCTAGTACAACAAGGAGGGAAAGATACTGGAACGTGCCCGCCGGTCCTGCTGCGGGCCGTGTGATTACGTAACGGGGTTTAGGCCGTCACGCGGCGCAAACGGTCAGTGGCGCAAACACAGGCGTAGGGCAATGTTGCATCTGAGTGCATGGCGGCTACGTTCCTCGAAACTTCAAGATGCGCGCTTCAGATGCAGCAGGCGCGGTTCCGCGCGCCGCGCCGGATCGCGCGGCTCGGGTTGGGCGGCTTGCAACAGCATGGCCGCCAGTCCTTCTTCATAGTCCTGCCACGCCGCACGGCGTTGCACGCTTTCGCGCGCGCGCCTGCCCATCGCGCTCAGTGCGTCGGGCGCCTGCAGCACCTCGATAACCTGCGTGGCGGTGTCATGCGAGGGCGCGGCCATGTCGATGCACAGACCGTTGTCGCCGGCATCGACCAGATTGGTGTAGGCCACGCTCGGGCCGACCGCGGGGCAGATGCCCAACGCCATGCACTCGAGCAGGTTCGCGAGCGACGGCACGATGGCCGCTTCGGCGCGTGTCGTCTGATACGGAAACAAGGCCAGCTCCACGCGCCGCAGCAGCAGCTCGCGCGATACGGCGTCGGTGAGGTCCGGCGCGAAGATCACCTGGTCCTCGTGCAGCCCGATGGCGACGGCATGACTGCGCATCGCGGCGGCCGTCTTGCCGCCGGAGAGCACGAGCAGCACCGCATCGGTCTGCCGCAACGAGATCTCAGCGTACAGGTCGATCACCGCGCGGGCGATCAAGGCGGGCGGCTCGTCTTCGGTGAGCGCGATCACGCGCTTGCCTTCGAGCTGGCGCAAGGTGGAGGTGAGCTGCATATCCGCCGGGCCATCGTCACGGCCGCGCAGATTGGCGGCCGGCAGCGGCAGGGGCGGCACGATGGTGCAGTTGCGCTCCGTGCCGATGAGGGTCTGCACGGGCTCGTGCAGCGCGGTGCTGCCGAGCGCGAGCATGTCGGTCTGGCGCAGCGCACGGCGCAGCAGACGCAGATCCACATGCGCGCGCTGCGACAGCGTGTGGTTGGCCGCCGTCTTCTGGAAATAGCGCATGCCGTTCAGCACGAGGCCGCTGGGCACACGCAGCTTGCGCGCGGCGGCATGCGCGCCGAGCGCGCAATGCGCGTCGTCCCACGCCAGCACCGCGCGCGGACGCTGCTGCACGGTGGCGGCAAGGATGGCTTCGGACAACAGATCGGCCAGCGCGTCGGCCGGTTGCGTATCGAGGGCGGGTTGTGGCGCGGCCTTGTAGGCGATGCCGTCGAGTTGCAGCTCGGCGCGGGCGAGGTTGGGATCGGCGTCGTCGGATTCGACCGGCGCGAGGCTGATCACCAGCACATCGCCGAAGCGGGCCTTCAGGCTCGTCGCGTAACGATGCAGCGCGTTGTCGCTGGCGCCGCGGCCGTGCAGGATCGAACGCTGGGTCAGCACCACCAGCGGGCCGTCACCGTGCAGATCGAAGCGCTGGCCGTCCGGCTGCAGTCCGTCGTCGTTCCATTCGAGAATGCGTTGCGACTGCCGGATACGATCGCTGCGCAGCTGCTCGGTCGCGTTGAGGCGCACGCCGCTGTCGAGCGCCGCCTGCAACAGCCGCGCGGACGCCGTGACGATGCCCGCATCGTAGAGGCTGTAGGCCAGCTGGCGCGCATGCGGTGCGCCCGGATCCAGCGTGGCGAGCTGTTCGGCGATCTGCTCGGCGATCTCGGGGTAGCTGGTGCGCGCCCAGCGGGCGACCTCGCACAGCACCTTCGAGCGGACGTCATTGGGCCAGGTCTGGCGCGCGCACCACAGGATCACCTCGGGGCTGCGCACGCGCTTGACGTAGTCGAGCGCTTCCTTGATGGCATTGGCGGTCTCGGCGGGCAGGGCGGCCGCGCCCTTGCGGGCCTGCGGCGTCTGGCGCAGTTCGCGCTTGTGCTCGCGCGACAGGCGGGCGAGCTGATAGGGCAGCATGACATAGGCGCCGAGCGAGTTGGCGCGCGTGACGGCCTCGCCGAACTGCCAGGTGAGCGTGCGTCGCTGCTTCGCGAGTTGCTGGTTGGATTCGCGCAGCAAGGCCTTCACGCTCGCGAGATCCTTTTCGGCCTGCACGCGGGCCGCGCGCTCCTGCTCGAGCCGGGCGTGCGCGTTCTGGGCTTCCTGCAGCAGCTCGTGCAGCCGCTGGTGATCGGCGGAGGCGTTACTGCGTCCCGCCTCGCTCAGTGGCATCACGCGTGCGGTGTTGCGATTGTCCATGGGTCTGGTTCTTCTGAAGAGTGGGGGCAGGGTCAGCGCGCGTTGCGCTGCTGGGCGAACTGTGCGTGCCGGCGGACCCAGTCCTCGCGGTAGCGGATCCGGGCGCGGCGGCCCTGTTCGGATTGCAGGCCGGTATCGCCGCGCTGCGTCAGAGAATCACCGTGATGCAGCGCGATGGTCTGTATGGTGGCGTCGCGCACGATGCCGTGCCGGCCCATGTAAAGCTGCATACGATGTTCGAACTCCTCGTCTGCCCCGTAACGGACCTCTTCGAAGCCGCCGGTGACCGCCACGGCGGACCGGCGCAGCATGATCGAAGAGGGGTTATGGCGGATCAGCGGATAAATGCGGGGTGCAACGGGCACCCCTTGCGTCGTGATGCGCAGCAGGCGGCTCACGACCGCACCGGCACCCGAAGCGAGCAGGCGTGCCGCCTGTTGTTCCAGGCGCAGCGGCAGCATTATGTCGTCGGCGTCCAGAAAGGTAATAAGGTCACCTTTAGCCAGGCGCATACCCATATTGCGAGCCGCATAAACACCGCTGTTTTCCAACCTGGCGGTATTTATACGCGGATTCTGGTCCGCCATTTCCTGCATATGTAGGAATGTGTTATCCGTCGAACCGTCATCAATCGCAATGATTTCGAGGTTGCCGTAACTCTGCTGCAGCACCGAGCGCAGGGCGGAGCGAATATGAGGCGCGGCATTATAAGCACAAATAATGACGCTGATCAGGGGGGCATGCGCGGCGCAAACGGGGGGCGCCGCGCCGGTGGCGGTCAGAAAATCGTTGATTTTCATAGGGGCGCCGCGATCAGGTAACTCGATGCGCTGATCTGTCAGCACATGCATTAAATGTTTGCGAGCGCGGCGATTATCTCCCTGACGAGTGTGCAGCGCAGCAAACATTGCATGCAAATTATGCGAATTCCTCATATTTGCGGACATTTGCATACGAAGGGCCAGCCACCGCGCCCGGTCCAGGTCACCGGCGCCCAGGGCCGCGGCCAGCGCCAGCTCTCGCTCCGCGGGGCGCAGCCACTCCGCGGCGCGCTCCGGCGCCAGGCGTGCCAGCGCCAGGGCGTACTGCCGCCGCTCATGGTCGGAGACCTTGCCCCGGTAGGCCCGCGACGGTTCGACGCCCACGGATGAATCCCACTCGAGTGCCGCACGCGCACGCGCGAGCGATTTTTCCGAGACACCCGTCTCAGTATTGCGAGAGGTATCAAACAGGCCGATCCGGTTAAGCAGAACGGGGTCATGCGGGCCTTGCTGGTAGATGCGATGCGCGCATTCACCCCAGGTCTGCTCGTGTACTCGTCTTTGATAAAGATTTAACAGAGTTGTTCTCAGCATCTGCCCTGGGCGCTCCCTTGCGGTGGGCGTGGAGGCCCTTCCGCTTGTCAAAACCGTACGTGAACCCTCTGTAAATGCAGGGTGCCGCTATTAATTATAGGCGCTGGTCTACACGATAAATGCTGCCGAAAATCCAGACCCATGCTTGGTGTTGATTTGATATAAGTTGAAATGTCCGCCCCTGGGGCCGCCGATATGATGCCCCCCAGTTCCACGAGACCGGATTAATAACCGGCGGTGGAATTTATTTTTCCTTATTCAAATAATTGATTTGGATCCGCCGGAAAGTCATCAGGCGGATCAACGGGAGCGGCGAATGAAGCGACACGGAGCGGCGGCTTGAGCGCGCAGGTGCTGACGCAGGCGCTGGGCGTGCAGGCCCGGGTGGTGATGTCTCTGATCTACCGGGAAACCCGGGTGCGGTTTGGCGGGACGCGGCTCGGCTACCTCTGGGCCCTGATCGAGCCCATCCTGCACGTGGCGGTGCTCTCGACCATCTATGTGGTCTGGGGCCGCCAGGCGCCGATCGGCAACCTTCAGATGTTCTTCATCACCGGCATCATGCCGTTCTTCCTGTTCAGCCATACGTCGTCGCGGCTGGCCCGTTCGATCTCGTCGAACGTGCAACTGCTGCGCCTGCCGCCGGTGACCAACATGGACATCGTGTTCGCCAAGGCCATCCTGCAGGGGCTCACCTGGGTCGCGGTGTTCGTCATCCTGCTGTTCCTGCTGATGCTGGGCGACAAGATGATCGTGCCGGAGAACATCGAAACCTGCGCGGCCGCGGCCTTCTTCACCTTCCTGCTGGGCTTCGGCGTGGGCCTGATCAACGCCGTGCTGAACATGCTGTTCAAGTCCTGGGAGCATTTCTACAGCGCCGTGACGCGGCCGCTGTACCTGCTGTCGGGCGTGTTCTACCTGGTGGACTCGCTGCCGGACCAGGCGCGCCGCGTCCTCGTCTACAACCCGCTCGTGCATTCCATCGAGTGGTTCCGCGTGGGCTACTTCGCGAACTTCAGTTCGCTCACGCTGGATCGGGCCTATCTCATCCAGTGGGCCATCGGCAGCGTCGTGATCGGCCTGTGTCTCGAGCGTGCGATGCGCCGCCGCCTGCATACCCGCTGAGGACGCCATGGACAAGAAAATCGTGGTGTCGCTGCGCGATGTGCGCAAGGGCTTCCGGTCGAAGAAGGGCACGCGTCATGTGCTCGACGGCGTGAGCTTCGATTTCGCCGCCGGCGAGAACGTGGCGATCTTCGGCGCCAACGGCAGCGGCAAGTCGACGCTCGTGCGCATGATCAGCGGCATGGAACTGCCCGACTCGGGCCGGATCCACCGTCATGCGGTGATCTCCTATCCGCTCGCCTTCGCGGGCGCCATCAGCTCCAACATGACCGGGCGCGACAACGTGCGCTTCGTCGCCCGTGTCTACGGCTGCGACGTGGGCGAGGTCGAGCGCTTCGTGTACGAATTCTCCGAACTGGGCCGCGCCTATGACCTGCCCGTGGCGACCTACGCCAACAGCATGCGCGCCCGACTTTCCTACGGCATTTCGATGGCACTCGTGTGCGACGTGTACGTCGTCGACGAGATGCTGGCCGTTGGCGATATGGCCTTCAAGCGCAAATGCCTGGAGGTGTTCGCCGAACGCACGCGCGGCGCCACGATTCTGATGGCCTCCAGCGCCACCACGACCGTGCGGCGCTTCTGCACCCACGCGGTAATCCTGCGCGACGGCCGGCTGGTGGACTTCGGTCCGCTGCCCGAGGTGGCCGAGCGCTTCACGCAGGACGGTGCCCCGGTCGCCAAGGCCGAGCCGCTGCCCGACGACGTGACGCAGGAAGAACCGCAGTCCTGAACCCCTTTTTGAACCAAGACGACGATTGCTTATGACGAGTCCGGAGAGTACTTACACGGGGCCGCGCCTGCCTGGCGGACGCCCGCGGCAGAAGACGCACTGGTTGCGCTGGTCGGCCATTCTGCTGATCGGCGTGCCCGGCGTGCTGCTGGCCCTGTATCTGACCTTCATTGCGCACGACCAGTTCGTGTCGGAGGCGCGCTTCGGCCTGCGCGCGGGCGCCCAGACGCAGTCGACGGCGGCGAGCCGCGACGGCCGCGCCACGCTGGGCGGCAGCGAAATGACGGCCGAGCTGTTCGTGGACTCGTTCGCGGTGGTCGACTACGTCAAGTCGCGCCAGATCGTGCGCGAGCTGGACAAGCAGCTCAATCTGCGCGACATGTGGTCCAAGCCGACGATCGACCTCTGGTACCGCATCTCGAGCGACGATACCGACGAGGCGCTCTGGCGGCAATGGAAGCGCATGGTGGACATCGAGTTCGACATGTCGACCGGCGCCATCATTCTGCGCGTGCGCGCGTTTACGCCGGAAGAGTCGTTGCGCCTCGCCCAGGCCATCCTGACCGCCAGTGAAAAGCTGGTGAATCAGATGTCCGTCAAGGCACGCGAAGACAGCGTGCGCTTCGCGCAGGGCGAAGTTCAGACCGCCGAAAAGCGTCTGGTGGCCGCCCGTATCGAGGTGCAGGATCTGCGCGCCCGTACCGGCGTGCTGGACCCCGTGAAGGAAGCCGAGGCGAATCTGCAGATCGCGGCCAAGGTGCGCGCCGATATCGCCACCGCGGCGGCCGAGCTGGACGCCATGCGCGCCGGCGGACTGCGCAGCGGCCCGGCCTACGAGCGGGTGCAGGCGCGCCTGCAGGCGCTGCAACGCCAGCTCAAGGAGCTCAACGATCACCAGATCAGCGTGGCGCGTGCGTCGACCACCGGCCAGGAGAAGGGCTCTCTGTCGGCCGTGCTGCGCGAGTACGAAGCGGCCGAAACGGAGCGGCAGTTTGCCGAGGTGTACTACACCGGCGCCCTCAAGGCGCTCGAAGAGGCCCGTGGCCTGGCCGCGCGCCAGATGCTCTACACGGTGGTGGCATCGCAGCCGACGATGGCCGACGAATCCCAGTATCCGCGCCGCCTGATCGATACGGCGCTGGGCATTCTGGGCCTGTTCATCCTGTGGATCGTGGCGGTGCTGGTGGTGTACGCGATCAAGGACCACGCCTGAGCCCGGTGGGCGAGGGCAGATAGCCGAAAGCGAGATCTCGATGTTTTCCTTTCTCTCACGTCTTCGCAAGCCGCGTCGTGCCGAGCCCGGCGACGGCCCGGCCGGCGGCCGCCCGAGCACGCTGGCTGTCGTCGATATGTTGACCGCGGCCGCGACCGCCGAGCCGCAGAACGAGGAGCCTTCGCGCGACACGCTGCTCGAGGCGCGCAAGCTGCTCGAACAGCATGTGGCCGCCGGCGACCCGCAGGGCGCCGTGCCCAAACTGCTCGAATATGTGCGCCACTATCCCGAAACGGAGCTGTTCCAGGTGCTGGTGGCGCGCAGCCTGGAGGCGGCGCACAAGCCCGACGAAAGCCTGGTCGTGTGGCGCAGCATCCACCAGCGCTTTCCGGATTCCTCGGATGCCTTCATCCTGATGCTGCGCGGCGTGAAGCGCCAGCTGGGCGTGGAGGCGGCACGCGGCGAGCTCGAGCTGTACTTCTCGGGCGGCAGCACCAGCGCGCGTGACATCCTGCTCGAAGCCAAGAGCTGGGACGAGATCGGTAATTCGGACGAGGCCGACCGTTGCTTCGCGCGGCTGGTCGCGGAGCATCCCGCATTCGAGAACGGCTACGTGGGCTGGGCCCAATCGCTGGTGCGCCGCGGCGCGCTCTGGCGTGCCCGCGCCATGCTGCGCACCGGTGCGGCGACGCTGGGCGATGCCGGGCGCAAGGTCGCGCGCCGGCTGGGCGAACTCGACAACGACATCGCCGCCTTGCGCCAGTTGGGCGTGGAGGGCGAAGGCCGCGACGTGCCGGTCAGCATTCTGGTGCTGGAGCGGCTGTTCCAGGAGATCGGCAAGCGCCGCAACGCCGAGTACGACGCGGGCCCGGAATCGTTCGTGGGCACCGTCCTCATGATCAACGGCTCGCTCGGCGCCGGCGGCGCGGAACGGCAGTTCGTCAACACCGCGGTGGCGCTGCAGACCGCGATCCAGTCGGGACAGTCGGTGGCCGGCTATGGCGTCGTGGGCCCGGTGCAGGTGGTGTGCCGGTCGCTGCGCAGCCGCGAGGGCGCCGACTTCTTCGCGGCGACGCTGCGCGAGAACGGTATCCCCGTGTCGGTCTACGCGGACATGCAGGCGTGGGGCGGCTGCGAGTATTCGTCGCTGCTGGCCCCGTACCGCGAATATCTGCGCTTTCTGCCCAAGCAGATCATCGAGGGCACCACCAAGCTCACGGACGTGATGCGCTCGTCGGTGCCGCAGGTCGCGCACATCTGGCAGGACGGTTCGATCTTCGCGACCGCACTGGCCGCGCTGCTCGCGGGCGTGCCCCGCATCGTGCTGTCGGTGCGCACCATGCCGCCGGTGGACCGGCCCGACCGCTACCGCGTCGAGTACGACACCATCTACTCGGAGCTGCTGAAGATGCGCGGCGTGGTGTTGAGCTCCAATTCCCAATTCGCCGCGCACCGCTATGCCGACTGGCTCAAGGTCGATGCGCGCCGGATTCCGGTGGTCTACAACGGCCTGGCGCCGCTCAAGCCGGCCAGCGACGACAAGGCGCTGGGCCTGATGGCCGAGTTCGCGTCGCGCACCCCCGAGCAGACGTTCACGGTGGGCACGGTGATGCGCGTGGATGACAACAAGCGGCCGTTCCTGTGGGTCGAGGCGGCGCAGAAGTTCGCCGCCACGCACCCGCACGCGCGCTTCATCATGGTGGGCGGCGGTCCGCTGCTCGAGCCGGTCAAGGAGTTCGCGCATCGCATCGGCATGGCCGACCGCATCCTCTTCACGGGTCTGTCCAAGCGCGTGGGCTACTGGCTCACGCAGTTCGACGCCTTTCTGCTGCTGTCCCGTTTCGAGGGGCTGCCCAATGTGCTGATCGAGGCGCAGTTCTCGGGCGTGCCGGTCGTGACCACGCTCGCGGGCGGCGCCGGCGAGGCCGTGCAGGAAGGCGTGACCGGTCTCACGCTGCCCGCGGACACCGTGACGGCCGACGACGTGGCGCAGGCCCTCACGCGCATCCATGAGATGTGCCAGGCCGACGCCCGCATCGCCGAACACGCCCGCCAGTGGGCCACGGCGCGCTTCTCGCTGTCGCAGATGATCGCGTCCACCGTGCGTTGCTACCAGAATCCTTGAGGAAACCGCCGATGATCCAAGCCGTCCAGGCGCCCCTGCATACCGCGTCCACCCCCGATTCCGCCGCCCTGAACCTGTTCGTGCTCGGCAGCTGCCGCGTGCACCGTCCGGTGAAGCTGCTGCAGGAAAGCGGGAGTGCGCGGTTGCACACCTCCGGCGTCAGCGGCTACATCCACAGCACCCGCGAGGCCGCGCAGCGTGTGCGCTGGCTGGCCGAGCGCACCGGGCTGGACCGTCAACTGCTGCCGTTCCTGTTTCCGGCCGCGCGCGTGCCCATCGTGACGCCGGCGCTGGCCGACGAGCTGCGCACCGCGGACCTGCTGGTGGTGGAGGCGGCCGCCGAGCGCAGCGTGAGCGTCGACGGCGTGTTCCTGCAGAAGAATCTCGTCGTGCGGCATCTGGTGCGTGAACTGGGTGACGAAGGCATGGCCTGGTGGCGCTCGCTGGTCCGCAACGGCCGGGTGCTGCCCGAGGCCTACGACGCGGTGCGGCCGGTGTTCGAGCACGTGATCGACGATGCGCTCAAGCCGGCGGGCGAGCGCGTGCTGCGCGGCGCGGTGTGCGCCGAGGACACCGAAGCCGATGTGCGCGCCGATCTGCACTATCTGGCCCGCGTGGTCGACAAGCCGCTGCTCGCGGTGACGCACGTCGACGTGGCGCGCCCGGACGGCCGCCGCATGGTGTCGCGCAGCCGTCACGTCGAGCGGGTCAAGACCGCGGCCGAGGGCGTGCCCGGCGTCGAGGTCATGGATCCGCTGGAGATTGCCCAGGGCTGGGACGAAGCCGCCTTGCTCGACAAGGACGGGGCCGACGTCAATCACTATTCCCCACGTTTCGAGGCTGTGCTGGCCGAACACATGCTGGACCGCGTGCGCGCGCAACTGCGCCGCTCGGGTCCGGCTCGCGCCGCACGCCATTCCTTTTCTTTACCGGAGTAACAAGACGGGCATGAATAAGAACCTATTTCGACTGCTATCGGTGCTGGCCGTACTGGCGCTTTCCGGCTGCGGCGTGCTGTCCGGCTCGGGGCCCACGAAGGGCGCGATCCTGGATGGCGCCAAACCGTCGGGCGATGCCCAGCCCGCCTACGAGGTGGTGGATGTGCGGGCCGACACGATCGCACCGTATGTGCTGGTGCGGCACGACGCCGACGCCGAAGGCGCGACCAGCGACGGCTACGTGGGCAACATGACCGTCATGCCCGGCGACGTGCTGCGCGTGCTGGTGGCCGACAGCATGGAAGGTGGCCTGTTCGCGCCGCTCGCCAATGGCGGCACGGTGTTCGAGGCGGTGCGCGTCGATGCCTCCGGCTCGATTTCGCTGCCCTATGTCGGCCGCCTGAAGGTGCGGGGCAAGTCGCTGGAAGCCATCGAGCAGCAGGTGCGCGGCGCGCTGCGCGCCAGCGCCGCGGTGCAGCCGCAGGTCATGGTGGACCTGGCGGACGACCGCTCCAACTCCGTGCTGGTGGCGGGCGCCGTGCCCCGGCCGGGCCGCTTCGGTGGCAACAAGGGGCCGCTGACCGCGCTGGACGCCATCACGCAGGCCGGCGGCTCCACGCTGCCGCCGTATCAGGCCGACGTGGTGATCCGCAGCGGCAAGAAGGTCAAACGCATTCCCTACCAGCAATTGCTCAATGGCCGCAACGTGGCCGTCGAGCCGCGTTCCGAGGTGGTGGTCGAACCCAATCTGAAGCGCTTCGTGGCGATGGGCGCGCTGACCAAGCCGGGCCTGCACGAGCTGCCCTCCAAGCAGACCAATCTGCTGGACGCGCTGGGTGTGGCGGGCGGTCTGAATGACCGCGCCGCCGACGCGACCGGCGTGTTCGTGTTCCGCCTCGATGGGCGCAATGCGGGCGCCGCGCCGCATCCGACCGTGTTCCGTCTGAACATGCGCAACCCCGAGTCGATGTTCCTGGCCAAGCAGTTCGAGCTGATGCCGGAAGACGTGGTGTACGTGAGCAACGCGCCGATGTACGAGTGGGAAAAGATCATCACTCCGATCGTCCAGGTCCTGATCGTCGGCCAACGTGTCGGCTCCAACTGATTTTTTTGTAGAAGGTGTTTCATGTCGCAATTGCTTAAATCCTTGGACCAAATCAAGCTCGCCGTCGTCGGCCTGGGCTATGTGGGCCTGCCCCTGGCCGTCGAGTTCGGCAAGAAGCGCGAGGTTATCGGCTTCGACATCAACGAGCGCCGCGTCGATGCGCTGCGCAAGGGTCATGACCACACGCTGGAGGTGGATGACGACGAGCTGGCCAGCGCCAAACAGCTGAGCTACACCACCGACAAGGAAACCCTCGGCCGCGCCAACGTGTTCATCGTGACGGTGCCCACGCCGATCGACGAGTACCGCCAGCCCGACCTGACGCCGCTGGTCAAGGCGAGCGAGACCATCGGCGCCGTGCTCAAGCGCGGCGACATCGTGATCTACGAGTCCACCGTGTACCCGGGCGCGACCGAAGAAGACTGCGTGCCGGTGCTCGAGCGCGTGTCGGGCCTGAAGTTCAACGAAGACTTCTACGCCGGCTACAGCCCCGAGCGCATCAATCCGGGCGACAAGGCGCACCGCGTCAGCACCATCAAGAAGGTGACCTCGGGCTCGACGGCCGAAGTGGCCGAGCTGGTCGACCAGCTGTACAAGCAGATCATCGTGGCCGGCACGCACAAGGCGCCGACGATCCGCGTGGCAGAAGCGGCCAAGGTGATCGAGAACACCCAGCGCGACGTCAACATCGCGCTGATCAACGAGCTGGCCCTGATCTTCAACAAGATGGGCATCGACACCGAAGCCGTGCTGCAGGCGGCCGGCACCAAGTGGAACTTCCTGCCGTTCCGTCCGGGTCTGGTGGGCGGTCACTGCATCGGCGTGGACCCGTACTACCTCACGCACAAGGCGCAGGCCATCGGCTACCACCCCGAGATCATTCTCGCGGGCCGCCGCCTGAACGACTCGATGGGCGGCTATGTGGTGTCGCAGCTGGTCAAGGCCATGACCAAGCAGCGCATCTACGTGGAAGGCGCCCGCGTGCTGGTAATGGGCCTGACCTTCAAGGAAAACTGCCCCGACCTGCGCAACACGCGCGTGGTCGACATCGTGAAGGAACTCGGTGAGTACAACGTCGCTGTCGACGTGTACGACCCGTGGGTCGAGAAGGAAGAGGCCGAGCACGAGTACGGCATCACGCCGATCGAATCGCCCGAGGCAGGCAAATACGACGCCGTGATCCTGGCCGTGTCGCACGACGAGTTCGTCAAGATGGGCGCCGCCGAGATCCGCAAGCTCGGCAAGGCCAAGCACATCCTGTACGACCTCAAGTACGTGCTGCCGGCCGACGCGGCCGACATCCGTCTGTAAGCGGGGGGAAACGACATGAACGTACGTTTCGATAACCGCTTCGACACCCTGTGCGCGCAGCTGCGCGCCACGCCGGCCAAGTGGCTGGTGACCGGCTGCGCCGGCTTCATCGGCTCGAATCTGCTGGAAGCCCTGCTCAAGCTGGACCAGACCGTGGTCGGCCTGGACAACTTCGCGACCGGCCACCAGCGCAATCTGGACGAGGTGCGCGAGCTGGTGACGCCCGAGCAATGGGCACGCTTTTCCTTCATCGAAGGCGATATCCGCGACCTGGACACGTGCAAGCGCGCCCTCGAGGGCGTGGATCGCGTGCTGCACCAGGCCGCGCTGGGCTCGGTGCCGCGTTCGCTGGCCGATCCGATCACCAGCAACGAGGTCAACATCAGCGGTTTCCTGAACATGCTGGTGGCCGCGCGCGACGCCCAGGTCAAGTCCTTCGTGTACGCCGCCTCGAGCTCGACGTACGGCGATCACCGTGCGCTGCCCAAGGTCGAAGAGAACATCGGCAAGCCGCTCTCGCCGTACGCGGTCACGAAGTACGTGAACGAGCTGTACGCCGACGTGTTCGCCCGTTCCTATGGTTTCAATACGGTGGGCCTGCGCTACTTCAACGTGTTCGGCCGCCGCCAGGATCCGAACGGCGCCTACGCCGCGGTGATTCCGAAGTGGACCGCCGCCATGATCCAGAACGAGACGCTGGTCATCAACGGCGACGGCGAGACCAGCCGCGACTTCTGCTATGTCGACAACGCGGTGCAGGCCAACCTGCTGGCGTCGCTGGCCGACGAGAAGAGCGTGAACCAGGTCTACAACGTCGCGTTCGGTGGCCGCACCACGCTGAACCAGCTGTTCGGCTTCCTGCGCGACAGCCTGGCGAAGCAGGGCGTGCGCTACGAGAAGGACGCCGAGCACGCCGAGTTCCGCAAGGGCGACGTGCGCCACTCTCAGGCCGACATCGGCCGCGCGCGCCGTCATCTGGGCTACCAGCCGCGCTTCGACATCCTGCTGGGTGTCGACGCGGCCATGCCCTGGTACGTCCGGTTCCTGCGATGATCGAGATCCACTCCAGCGGTATTGCGCGGATCCCGCTCCTGGCCGAGTTGCTGGGTGCGGCGATCACGCGTTATCGGCCCTGGCGGCCGGCCGCGCGCCGCCGCCTGCAGGCGGTCGCGGGGTGGGGCGCCAAGCCGAGCGCGCAGGGTGCGCGCCGGCGCGCGGACCGGCTGGGCCTCCCGTACCTGGCCCTCGAAGACGGCTTTCTCCGTTCGTTCGGCATGGGGCAGGGCAGCCCGACCCTGTCGCTGGTGGTGGACCGGCTGGGCATCTACTACGACGCCACGCGGCCGTCGGAGCTCGAGGTCATGCTGCAGAGCGACACCGACCTGCTGGCGGACCTCGACGACGCGGTGCCCGACGCCATGACCCGCGTCCGCGCGCATCGGCTCTCCAAGTACAACCACACGCCGTTCGAGCCGCCGCTGCTGGCCCCGGCCAACGGGCGCAAGCGCGTGCTGGTCGTGGACCAGACGCTGGGCGACACCAGCGTGACGCTCGGGCTGGCCGACGCGGACACGTTCCAGCGCATGCTGGCGGCCGCGCGCGCCGAACACCCGGACGCGCTGATCCATGTGAAGACGCACCCCGAAGTGGTGGCCGGCACCAAGGCCGGCTATCTGGGCGAGGCGATCTCGGATCCCGATCTGGTGCTGCTCGACACGGACATGAACGCGATCGGCCTGCTCGAGCAGATGGACCACGTCTACGTGGTGACGTCGCAGATGGGCTTCGAGGCGCTGCTGGCGGGCAAGCCCGTGACCTGCTTCGGCATGCCGTGGTATGCCGGCTGGGGCCTGACGGACGACCGGCAAAGCTGCTCGCGCCGCACGCGCAAACGATCGCTCGAAGAGCTGTTTGCCGCGGCCTATTTTCACTACACGCGTTACATCGATCCGCTCTCGCACGGGCGCGGCACGATCTTCGACGTGATCGACTGGCTGGTGCGGCAGCGGACGATGGCGCGCCGCATGCCGGTGCGCACCATCCTGGTGGGTACCCGGCGCTGGAAGACGGCGCATCTCTCGCCCATCCTGTCGCCGTTCCCCGGTGGCGTGGTGAGCGCCGAGAACGCCGCCCAGGCCGCCGCGTTGCAGCCCGAGCCGGGCGAGGCGCTGGCGTTCTGGGGCGCGGAGCCGCCGGGCGGCCTGACGGAACTGGCCGAGCGCACGGGCGCGGCGCTGGTCGCGATCGAGGACGGCTTCATGCGCTCGGTGGGGCTGGGTTCCGACCTGATCAAGCCCATGAGCCTGGCGCTGGACGGCAGCGGCATCTACTTCGACCCGCGCCGTGAGTCGGACCTGGAGCGTGAGCTCAACCACGGCCACTTCAGCGTGGGCGACCGCGCGGCCGCGCAACGGATACGCGCCTTCATCGTGGCGCACGGCATCACGAAGTACAACGTGGCGCAGCCCGAGCCTGCGGGCTGGGACACGCAGGGCAGGGAAGTGGTGCTGGTCCCGGGTCAGGTCGAGGACGATGCCTCGGTGCGCTTCGGCTGCGAAAGCGTGCGCACCAACCTGGCCCTGCTGGCCGAGGCCCGGCTGGCGCATCCCGATGCCTATATCGTCTACAAACCGCATCCCGACGTGCTGAGCCGCAACCGGCGCGGCCGCGTGGCCCAGGCCCAGGCGCTGGAGTATGCGGACCATATCGAGCAGGATCTGTCGGTGGTGAGCTGCATCGAGGCCTGCGACGTGGTGCACACCATGACCTCGCTGTCGGGCTTCGACGCCCTGCTGCGCGGCAAGCGCGTGGTGGTCTACGGCCAGCCTTTCTACGCCGGTTGGGGGCTGACCGAAGACCGCGGCCGCATCGTGCGCCGGCACCGCCGGCTCACGCTCGACGAGCTGGTGGCCGGCACGCTGCTGCGCTATCCGCTGTATTGGGATTGGGAGCTGCGCGGCTACACCACCTGCGAGGCCGTGCTGACCCGCATCATGCAGACGCGCGAGCGCCTGCAGGCGCAGGGCCGCCTCGCATCGTTGCGCGCGGGTTATGCCCGGCGGCAGGTGCGCAAGCTCCAGGCGGTGTGGCAGGCCCGTCTGGCGTATCGGGGCTGAGCCATGCACGCGAGCTATCTGTTCCTGCAGGGCGTATGTTCGCCGTTCTTCGCCTGCCTCGCGCTGGCGCTGCGGCAGGCCGGGCACTCGGTCGCCAAGATCAACTTCACGGTCGGCGACCAGGCCTATTGGCGCGGCGGCGGCGCGGTCGCTTATCGAGGCGATGCCGAGGAGAGCGGTGCGTTCGTCGAACAGCAGATGAACCAGCGCGGCGTGACCGACGTGGTGCTGTTCGGTGACCGCCGCCCCGTGCACCGCCAGGCGGTGGCGCGGGCCCGCGAGCGTGGCGTGCGTGTGCACGTGTTCGAAGAAGGCTACTTCCGGCCGCACTGGGTCACGCTCGAGCGCGGCGGCGTCAATGCCCACTCGCCGCTGCCGCGCGATCCGCGCTGGTACCTCGATGCCGCCGCGCGCGTGAGCGAAGAGACGGCCCAGACCTTCAAGGCGCCGTTCTGGCTGCGCGCCTGGCACGACGTGGCGTACCACAGCTGCAGCGCCTGGAATCCCGTGTTCTATCCCAAGTACCGCACCCATGCGCCGTATGGCGTCGCGCGCGAGTACGCCGCCTATGTGCGGCGGGCGGTCACGTTGCGGCGGCAGGTCGCCGACGACGCGCGCACCGTCGCCGCGCTGGCGGGCGAGTCGCGGCCGTATTACATGCTGCCGTTGCAGCTCGAAAGCGATGCCCAGATCCGCGATCATTCGCGGTATGGCTCCATGCGCGAGCTGGTGAACGAGGTGATGACCTCGTTTGCCCGCCACGCGCGCTCGGACGCCTTGCTGGTCGTGAAGAATCATCCGCTCGATCCGGGCTTTGCGAACCATGGCGCCACGGTGGCGGCGCTGGCGCGACAGCACGGGCTGACCGACCGGGTGCGCTATCTCGAGTCGGGGCACCTGCCCACGCTGTTGCGCCATGCGCGCGGCGTGGTCACGGTCAACAGCACCGTGGGTACCGCGGCGCTCGATCATGGTTGTCCGACGCTCGCGCTGGCCAGCCCGATCTACGCGCTGCCCGGGCTCACCTGGCAGCATGGCCTGGACGCCTTCTGGCGCGAGGCCGGCCCGCCCGACAATCTGCTGTACCAGGCGTTTCGTCGCATCGTGATCCATGCCAGTCAGGTGAACGGCGGCTTCTACAGCGCCGAGGGCATCCGGCTGGCGGTGCGCAACGCCGTGTCGCGCATGACGCAGGTGCATTCTCCGCTGGAGGCGCTGCTATGAAACGCCCGGGCTCGATCCTGATCACCGGTGCCACGGGCGGCATCGGCGCCGCGCTCGCGCTGGCCTATGCCGCGCCCGCCACCACGCTGATTTTGCAGGGCCGCCGCGAGGACCGCCTGGCGGAGCTGGCCACGCAATGCCAGGCGCGCGGCGCGCGCGTCAGCACCCAGGTGCTCGACGTGCGCGACCTGGCCGCGCTCGACGCGTGGCTCGCCGCCGTGTGCGCGACCGGTGTGCCGGACCTGGTGATCGTGAATGCAGGCGTCAACATCCACGCCCGCGCCAACGGCATGGGCGAGGATCGCGAGGAGTCGCGCATGCTCATCGATGTGAACGTGCGGGCGGCCATGGCGACCGTGCAAGGGGTGCTGCCCGCCATGCGGGAACGCCGCGACGGGCAGATCGCGCTCATCAGCTCGCTGGCCGCGTGGCGCGGCTTGCCCGAGACGCCGAGCTACAGCGCGAGCAAGGCCGCGCTCAAGGCCTATGGCGAGGCGCTGCGCGACGGCCTCGCCGGCTACGGCGTGCGCGTCAATGTAGTGATGCCGGGTTACGTCGAATCGCCGATGTGCGAGGCGATGCCCGGACCCAAGCCGTTTCTGTGGCAGCCGGCCCGCGCGGCGCAACGCATCCGCCGCGGGCTGGCGGCCAACCGTGCCCGCATCAGCTTTCCTTTTCCCCTGAACTTCGGGTGCTGGCTGCTGGCCGGCATCCATCCCGCCGTGTCGGGCTTCATTCTGCGCAGGCTGGGCTATCGTGACTGAGTTTTGGCAATTCGCCGGCCTGTGGCCGGTCAGCGCGTGGTGGCAGTCGCATGCCACCCTGGCGTTGCCCTGGGCCTGCGGGCTCGTGTTGAGTTTTCTGATCGAAGGGGCGCTGCGGCCCGCACCCCGCGCGCCGTGGCGGCGCCCGGTGTCCGCGCTGTGCCTGCACGCGGGCGGGTGGACGGTGCTGTTCGCGCTCGAGCTGGCGCTGTTCCGGCGGCCCTGGTTCGCCATCGCCAATCTGGTGGTGGTGCAGGGCATCCTGGTGGGCGTGAGCAACGCGAAGTATCGCTCGCTGCGCGAACCCTTCGTCACCGCGGACTTCGAGTATTTCATCGACGCCCTGCGTCACCCGCGCCTCTATCTGCCGTTCCTGGGCTGGGCCGGCGTGGTGGTGCCGATCGCCGTCTACGCGGCGAGTGTGTGGGTGGCCCTGCGCTTCGAGCCCGCCTACGGCGCGGCCTGGACCGACTGGCTCGGGGCCGTGGCCGCCTTCCTGGCGGCGGGCGCCGCGCTCGCATTGCTGGCCGCCCGGCGGCTGCCGCGCGCGTCGTTCCGCGCCCGCAGCGACCTGCGCCGTCTCGGCATGGCCGCCTTGCTCTGGACGTATGGGCGTGCCGAGCGTCGCGAGCCGCCCAAGCCGCTCGCCGGCTTTCCGTTCGTCAACCTGCGGCCCAGGCCCGCCGCGGCGCTGCCGCATCTGGTGTCGGTGCAGAGCGAGTCCTTCTTCGATCCGCGCAGCCGCTATCCCATGGTGCGCCCGGAGGTCCTGGCGCACTGGGACGGCCTGCGCGCGCAGGCCGAGTCCAGCGGGCGGCTGCGCGTGGCCGCCTGGGGCGCGAACACGGTGCGTTCGGAATTCGGCTTTCTTGCCGGCGTGTCGGCCGAGGAGCTGGGCGTGCATCGCTATAACCCGTATCGCCGGCTGTGTGCGCGGCCCGTGCCCACGCTGGCCTCGCATCTGCGGCAATGGGGCTACCGCACGGTGTGCGTGCATCCCTATCACGGCGGCTTCTATCGGCGCGACCGGGTCTTGCCCCGCCTGGGCTTCGACGCCTTCACCGACATCGCGGCCTTCGATCCGGCGGATCGCGTGGGCGCCTACGTGGGCGACGTGCCGGTGGCGGAACACGTGGCGGCGCTGCTGCGCGAGGCGGGCGATCAGCCGCTCTATGTGCACGTCATCACGATGGAGAACCACGGTCCGCTGCACTGGGAGTCCCTGGACCCGGCGGAAGTGGCCGAGTTGATCCGGGGCGAGTTGCCGGCCGGCTGCGACGAGCTCGGCGCCTATGTGCGCCATCTGCGCAATGCCGACCGCATGTTCCAGACCCTGGCCGACACCATGCGCTCGCTCGACCGGCCCGCGACCCTCTGCGTGTACGGCGATCACGTGCCGATCATGGAAAAGGTCTACGGCGCCTTGGGCGAGCCCGACGGCCTGACCGACTACCTGGTGTGGAATGCGCGATCGCAAGGCGCGCGGGCCGTGCGCGAGCTTGCCGTGCACGATCTCGCCCAGACCTTTCTGGCCGCCGCCGGGCTGTACCGCGGCGGCGCCCGCGTGGCGGCCTGAGCGCCGCTCAGAGCCGCCGGATTTCCTGCGCCGTCAGCTGCACCGCGTCGCGGATGTCGGCTTCGCTGTGCTCGCTGCAGATGAAGAAGCGCAGGCGCGCGGACTGCTCGGGCACGGCAGGGTGCAGGATCGGCTGCACATTGAGCCCGCGGTCGAACAGGGCGGCAGAGAGTCGGGCCGCCTTGATCGAGTTGCCGATGATCGCGGGGATCACCGCCAGGCCCGTGCTGGTGCCGGTGTCGATGCCCTCGGCGCGGGCCTGGGCGAGAAATGCCTGGCCGCGCTGTTGCAGCGTGCGGACCCGGTCGGGAACCTCGTGCAGGCGTTGCAGGGCGGCCAGCGACGCGCCGGCCACCGGCGGCGGCATGCCCACGCTGTAGAGAAAGCCCGGCGCGAGAAACTTGAGGTGCTCCACCAGCGCCGTCTCGCCGGCGATGTAACCGCCGCAGCCCGCCAGCGTCTTGCTCAGCGTGCCCATCCAGATATCGACGTCGTCGCCGGCCAGACCGAAATGCTCGCGGATGCCGTGACCGCGCGCGCCCATGACGCCCAGCGAATGGGCTTCGTCCACCATCAGGAAGCACTGATGGCGCCGCTTGAGCTCGACGAAGGCCGGCAGATCCGGGTAGTCGCCGTCCATGCTGTAGATGCCTTCCAGCACGATCAGCACGCGTTCGAAGCCGCGCCGCTCGCGGGTGAGCAACTCATCGAGCGCGGCGGCGTCGTTGTGCGGGAAGGACAGGCGGCGCGCGCCCGCGAGCTGAATGCCCTGCAGCACGCTGTTGTGGATCAGTTCATCGTGCAGGATCAGATCGTTCGGACCGAACAGGTGGCCGATGGTCGACACATTGGTCGCGTGGCCGCTGACGAAGGTGATGGCGTCGTCCACGTCGTAGAGCTCGGCCAGCGCCTGTTCCAGCGCGCGGTGGATCGGCCGTTCGCCCGAGACGAGGCGGCTGGCCGATACCGACGTGCCGTAGCGGTCGATGGCGTCTTTGGCCGCCTGTGCGACGACGGGGTCGCCCGATAAGCCCAGATAGTTGTAGCTCGAGAAGTTCAGATAGCGCTCGCCACCGATCCGCGTGCTCGCGGCGGCCGAGCCCTCGTGCACCTTGAAAAACGGATTGGCCACGCCCAGCCGCGCGGCGCCGTCGTTGATGATGCGCAACTGCTGATAGGCCGGATGCTGGTCGAAGCGGCAATGGGCGTCGGGCACCGGCGCGCTGGCCGGCGCGGCGGCGCCGACGGCGGGCACCGGGGCCGATGCGCGGTTCAGCCGCCGTTCCAGGGCATGACGGATCAGCTTATCTTTCAGGCTGTCGCCGGGCGCCTTGGCGGGTTTGAGTGTAGCCATGGGTCCGTGTCCTCAGCGGATCATGCGCGGCGCGCCGGCGTCGGCGCGCTGCTCGAGGTGGGTGGCGAAGTCGGCGATGGCCTCCAGGGGCACGTCCACGGCGTGTTGCGCCACGACCTGCTCGATCTGGCTCGACACGGCCGGCGCCTGGGCGGCGGCCGTCTCCTCGCCGCGCAGCAGCACCACCAGGCGGCGGGCCAGCTTGTCGATGGTGGCGCTCTCCGACAGGGCCATCACCGGCAGGCGCTGGCCGAAGCGCTGTTCCAGCGCCACGACCAGTTCCACGCCCATCAGGGAGTCGAGCCCCATGTCGTAGACCGACCGGAGCGCATCGATGCGCTCAGGCGCCACGCGCAGGATTTCGCCCACTTCGCGCTTGACCATGTCGACCACGCGCTCGTGGAGGGACTCGTCGTCCAGCGTGTCGAGCAGGTGCGCGATGTCGTCGCCCGCCTCGCCGTCGGCGCCGCCACCCGCACGCGCCAGCTCGGCGAAGCGCGGGTGCCCGGCGGCGGGCAGGAAGCGTGCCAGCGGCTGCCAGTCGAGCTCGAGCACGCCCAGCCCGCTCGCTTCGTGGGCCAGCATGTCGCCCAGCGCGTGCAGGGCCAGCGTGGCCGGCAGCGGCCTGCCGCCCATGCGGCTCGCGAGCGCATCCTTGATCTGCGTGTTGCGGGCCAGATAGCCCGCATCGTCGATGGCGCCCCAGCACACCGCCGTGGCGGCCTGGCCCCGGGCGCGGCGCTGGCGCACGAAGGCCTCCAGCCAGGCATTGGCGGCGACGTAGTTGCCCTGGCCCGGGTTGCCGAATTGTGTCGTGGCCGACGAGAAGCAGACGAACAGGTCGAGCGGATCGTCGCGCGTGAGACGGTCGAGGTGCAGGGCACCCAACATCTTGGGCGCGAGCACGCGCTGGATGCGGCTCGCATCGAGGCTGCGCGCGAGGCCATCGTCCAGCACCATGGCCGCGTGCACCACGCCACGCAGCGCGGGCATCGTGGCGCGCGCCTCGTCGAGCAGCGCGGCAAGCGCCGTGGCGTCGGTCACGTCGCACGCGCGCGCCAGCACGTTCACGCCTTGCGCCCGCAGGGCGGCCAGCGCGTCGGTGGCCTCGGCGTCGGCCGGACCGCTACGGCTGCACAGGATGAGGTGGCGGGCGCCACGCTCGGCCAGCCATTGCGCGGTGCGCAGACCGAAGCCACGCAGTCCGCCGGTCACGAGGTAGCTGGCTTGCGAGCTGGCTTGCCAGGCCGGCGCCGCGTCGTTCGCCGTGACGCCCGCGGGCAGGCCGCCGTCGTAGGTCACGACGATCTTGCCGATCTGGCGCGCCTGCTGCATATGGCGGAAGGCGTCGACCAGATCGCGTGCCTCGAAGCCGCGATAGGGCAGCGGCCGCAGCGTGCCGGTCTCGAAGAGCGCCATCATCTCGCCAAACAGCCGGCGCGTCAGGGCCGGGCGCTCGCGCATGAGCTGATCGGCATCGATGCCGAAGTAGCTGATGTTGTTGCGGAACGGGCGCAGGCCGATCCGGGTGTTTTCGTAGAAGTCGCGCTTGCCCAGTTCGAGGAAGCGGCCGAACGGCTTGAGCACCGCGAAGTTGCGGTTGATCGCTTCGCCCGCCAGGGAGTTGAGCACCACGTCCACGCCGTCGCCGCCGGTGGCCGCGAGGATCTCGTCGGCATAGCTCAGCGCGCGCGAGTCGTAGATATGCTTCACGCCCAGGAGGCGCAGGAAGTCGCGCTTCTCGGGGGTGCCGGCCGTGGCATGCACCTCGGCGCCCAGCGCCTGCGCATACTGAATGGCCGCGATACCCACGCCGCCCGCCGCGCCGTGGATCAGGATGCGCTCGCCCGCCTCGAGCCGCGCCAGATGGTTCAGCGCGTAATACACCGTGAAAAAGGTGCTCGGAATGGTGGCCGCGGCGGCGGCGCTCAGGTTGCGCGGAATGAGGGCGATGGCGTCGCCGGTGGTCAGCACGCGATTGCTGAAGCTCGCCGGACCGAACCCCACCACGCGGTCGCCCGGCTTGTAGTCGTGCACCTCGCTGCCGGTCCGGCGCACGACGCCGGCGAATTCGAGGCCGAGTGTGGGCCCGGCAAAACCCTGTTCGATGGCTTCGTCGGACAGCATGCCCAGGGCATACATCACATCGCGGAAGTTCAGCCCGGTCGCCTGGACATCGACTTCGATCTGGTTGGCGGCGGGCGCCGGGGCGGCCACGCGTTCCCAGCGCAGGTTGCGCAACTGACCCGGGAACGACAGCCCCAGGCGGACCACGGTGTCGCCCTGATCCCGCGCCGGACCGCGCGGTGCCTCGACCTGCCGCAGCCGCACCGCGTGGCGGGCGCCGGCCGCGCTCAGCACGATCTCGGTTTCTTCATCGGGGGTGAGCAGCTCGCGCAGCAGGGCCTCCCAGTCGGTGCCGGCCTCGTGTGCCGGCAGGTCGATCTGGCGCACGGCGTAGTTGGCGGCCTCGTTCTGCAGCGTGCGGCCGAAGCCCCACAGCGCGGCGTCGTCTTCCTGCGACCCGGCGCCGGTCAGGTGCTGGGCGGCGTTACGCGTGAGCAGAATGAAGTCTATCGGTGCGGGCAGCGCTTCGCAGGCCTGCGCGACCAGGGCGGCCAGCGTGACGCGGCGCGTCTGGCGCGCGAGCCGCGTCTCCGGGCCGTCGTCCGCCGGCGACAGGCCGTCGGCATGGATCACGCCGTGCAGGCTGCCCGCGGTGTCCAGCGCCATGGCGAGGCTGGCGGCCACGGCCGGCGCGTCCGCGGCGACATCGCGCACCAGGATGGCCTGGTCCCCGCGTTGGTGCAGGCGCGCCTGCAACTGCTCGGCCCAGTCGGCCGACGCATCGTCGGCCAGGATGAGCCAGGCGCGCGCGGCGGAGGCGGGCTCCGCGCCGTCGGCGCCGTCGGCGTTGGCGTTGGCGTTGGCCGTCTGGGCCTGTGCCCACAGCAGATAAGGGCCCGCCTGAACGGCGTCGTCTTCTTCCTGCGCGAGCGGCGTCAGGCCGGCGGCCTCGAGCGCGCCACGCCAATGGGCGGCGGGCTGCAAGGCCGGGACGGCGCCGCCTTCGGCCGACTCCGCCCACCAGTCGGCGCGGGCGCCGAACACCAGATCGAGCCAGCCGTCTGGGTGATTGCCGGTCAGCGCGAGCAGGCCGTGCGGCGCGAGGGCGGCGCGGCCCGCGGCAAAGGCGGCCTGGCTCTGCGACAGCGCGTGGCAGGCCGTATGCACGATCACCAGATCGAACGCGCCGTCCTGCACTGCCTCTCCGGCGGGCTGGATGCGGGCGGCGGGCCAGTCTTCGAGCGCGCTGGCGGCGGCATCCTGCGCGTCGGGATGCAGCGCCAGATAACGGTAGTCGGCGCGATCGAAGTCGAGGGCCGCGC
Source organism: Bordetella genomosp. 5 (assembly GCF_002261475.1). GTDB lineage: Bacteria > Pseudomonadota > Gammaproteobacteria > Burkholderiales > Burkholderiaceae_B > Bordetella. Next base: position 45,310 of record NZ_NEVN01000008.1, on the reverse strand, counting down.
AGCAGGCGGCGCCCAGCTCGGGGCCGCAGCCGCCGATCTCCAGCACGCGTAGGCGCGCGCCGGCCGGCAGGGCATCCTGCGCGGCGGCGATGGCGTCGGCCACCGTCTGTTGCCAGTGCAACTGTCCGGCGCGCCCGAGGATGGCGGCTTGCGCCTGTCCCGGCGTGAATGCGCCCTGCGGCTCGGCGGCCGCGCCGTCGCCGCGCAGCAGCGCCGGCAAGGCCATGCCGAGGCGCGAGCAGGCCTGCATCAGGGCGAACTCGTCCGGATAGTCGTGCGAGAGCAGATTCCAGATGTCGGCCGCCGTGGGGCTGGACTCATCGGTATGGTCCGTCACGAAGCGCCAACCCGCCGGGGTGGGCGCCAGCCAGCCGGCGGCCGTGCCCTGGCGCAGCAGATGGTCGAAGAGCGGCGCGATGTCGCGGGCTTGCTCGCGCAGGCGCGTCACGGTGGCCGCGGGCAGCAGACCCTCGTCGTCGGCCAGCGTCTGCAATGCTTCCAGGCCGAACTGTTCGCTCAGCGCGTAGAGCAGCGGCTCGACCTCGTCGGCGTAGTGATACTGGCGCTCGCGCGCCGGCACGGAGGTCTGGCCGAGTCGCTGGAGCAGGGCTTGAGGGAAGGGCTGTGCCGGCGTGCTGGCACGCGGATGCGGCGCGGCCACGGCTGCGTCGGCCAGGTAATGGAGCGCGGGCGTGCCCTGTCCACCGAGCCGCACGCTGCGAAAGCGCGCCTGCCGGACCGCGGCCACCGATTGCCCCTCGGCGTCGTACAGGTCGAATTCGGCGGTGAGCGAGTGGGGATTGCGGCGCAGCAGCCGCGCGCGCACCCAGCGCACCGGACCCGCGCCGCGGCGCACCGTGATGCGTCCCATGCGCGCGGGCACGAAGGTCATGCCCGCGTAGCGATGGGCATGCTCGCGCATCAACATGATGATGAGCTGGAAGGTGCAGTCGAGCGAGCCCGGATGCAGCAGCAGATCCTGCCACAGCGCGTCCGCCGCGGGCGCGTCCAGTTCGGCCAGCACGGTGTCGGCATCGGTCAGCCAGCCCTGGCGCACCATGCTGAAATGCGGCCCATAGGCCAGGCCGGCGGCGCGGGTCAGCCGCGCGTGCAGGGCGTGGTCGAAATCCGCCGCGCGGGCAGGCGCCGCGGGGGCGCCCTGATCGAGATGCGCCGGTGCCGAGCCGGTCAGTACGCGCGCGGTGGCATGCAGTGTCCACGCGGCATCGCTGCCGGTCGCGCGGGCGCTGATGCGCACGCTGGCATCGGCAGTGTCCAGCTCGGTGCGCACGCGTTGCGCCTGCTCGCCGTCGAGCAACAGCGGCACACGGATCTCGAGGTCTTCGATGTCGAGCAAGGCGGCGTCGGGGGCGTGCTGCGCGGCCGCGCCCAGGGCCAGCTCGGCGAAGCCGGTGCCGGGGAACACCACGGCCTCGCCCACCACGTGGTCGGCCAGCGGCGCATGGCGCTCGGCGTCCAGCCGGTTCTCCCAGGTCCAGGGGTGCTGAGGCAGGGCGTAGCCCAACAGGGGATGCAGATCCGGGCGGCCGAGCAGGCTGGCGCTCTCCGGCGTCTCGTCGTGCCAGTGGCGTTCGCGCTGCCAGGGGTAGGCGGGCAGGGTCAGCGGCCGGCCGGCGCGCGGCAGCAGCGTATCCCAGCGCGGCGTCGCACCCGCCACGATGGCCTGGGCGGCGGCGTCCAGGATGCGCGCCGGATCGTCTTCACCGCGGGCTGCCGTGGTCAATGCGCGGCCCGTCAGGCCGGCCGCCTTCAACGCGTCGTTGAGGTAGCCGCGCAGCACGGGATGCGGGCCGATTTCAAGATAGAGCACATCGCCCTGCGCGGTCAGGGTCTCGAGCGCCTGTTCGAAACGCACGGGCTGGCGCACGTTGTCCCACCAGTACTGCGCGTCCAGTTCGGTGCCGATCAAGGGCGCGCCGGTCACGGTGGAAATCATGGGCACCGCCACCTGCTCGGGCGCGAGGCCCGCGAGCGACTCGCGCAGGCCCGCCTCGATGCTGTCCATGGCCGTGCTGTGAAAGGCGTAGTCCAGATCCAGCCGGCGCTGGAACTGGCGCTGGGCCTTGAGTTGTCCTTCGATCACGCTCAAGGCCCGCGGGGTGCCGGCCAGCGTTGCGCCCCGCACGCTGTTGTAGCCGGCCACGCAGACCTCCTGGCCGAGCCCGGCGGCGTCGATCAGGTCCTGGGCGGCGTTGCCGCTCAAGCCCACGGCCGTCATCGCGCCCACGCCTCGGGTCGTGCCCTGCAGGCGGCTGCGGTGGTAGATCACCTGCACCGCGTCCTGCAGCGTCAGCGCGCCGCTGGCCCACGCCGCGGCGACTTCGCCCACGCTGTGACCGAGCACGGCACCGGGTTGCAGGCCGCGCTCGGCGAGCAGGTGAGTGATGCCGACCTGCAATGCGAATAGGGCCGGCTGCGCGTACTCGGTGCTGTCGTAACGGTTGGGCGCGTCCTGGCGCCGCAGCTCGTCGGCCAGCCGGTAGCCGGCCAAGGGTTCGAACAGGCGATCGATGGCGTCGACCGCTTCGGCGAAGACGGGATGGGTCATCAACCGGCGTCCCATGCCCATCCACTGCGAGCCGTTGCCCGAGTAGGCGTAGACGACGCGCGTGGCGTCCGGCAGCGCGGTGCCGTGCGCCAGCGCGTGGCGCGGCGCATGACCCGCAGCGTGTTGCGCGAGGGTCTGGGCCACGGCCGCGGCATCCTGACCGAAAACGAGCGCGCGGCTCGCATGCCAGTCGCGCCGCAGGCAGCTCTGCCAGGCAATGTCGTACAGCCGCTCTGGTTGCGCACGCAACCGTGCCGCGAGGTCGAGCGCGGCCTGTTGCAGCGCGGCCTCGGTCCGGCCGCTCACGAAGACGGGCACCTCGCGCGCGGGTGGCGCGAGCGGCGCCGGCACGCTGGCGGCGGCCAGTTCGGGCGCGCTTTGCAGAATGACGTGCGCGTTGGCGCCGCCGAAGCCGAACGAGTTCACGCCGATCGTGAGCGTGCCTTCGGCCGGCAGCGGCAGATTGCGGGTGACGATGTCGATGTTCCAGCCGCTGCAATCGATGTTGGGATTGATCTCCCGGACGCCGATGGTGGCGGGCACTTCACGATGGCGCAGCGCATGCAGGGCCTTGACCAGCCCGGCCACGCCGGAGGCGGCCTCGAGGTGGCCCAGGTTGCTCTTGACCGAGCCGATCGGCAGCGGCTTGCCCTGCGGGCGGCGCGCGCCCAGCGCCATGCCGATGGCGCGGGTCTCGATCGGGTCGCCCACGCGCGTGCCGGTGCCGTGCGCTTCGAGGTAGTCGAGCTCGGCGGGGTCGATGCCGGCGCGGCCATAAGCCTGCTCCAGCAGTTGCGCCTGCGCCTGCGCGCTGGGCACGGTCAGGCCCGACTTGCGGCCGTCGGTATTGACCGCGCTGCCCGCCACGACGCCGATGATCGGATCGCCGTCCGCCAGCGCCTGGTCGTAGTCTTTCAGAACGAACAGCCCGCCGCCTTCCGAGCGCACGTAGCCGTCGCCCGACGCGTCGAACACGCTGCAGCGTCCGCGCGGCGACAGCATCGACGCCTTGGAGAACGTGATGAAACCATAAGGGTGCAGGTGCAGGCTCACGCCACCCGCGATCGCGTGGGTGCATTCGCCGCTGGCGATGGCGCGCACCGCCTGATGGAAGGCAACGAGCGCCGAAGAGCATGCGGTATCCACCGCCATGCTGGGGCCGCGCAGGTCGAACACATACGAGAGACGATTCGCCGCGATGCTGCTGGTGTTGCCGGTGGCGACCGTGCTGTCGAGCAGGTCCAGGTCATGCGCCATGCGGTAGGCGTAGTCGGCCGTCGAGATCCCGATGTAGACGCCGCAATCGCTGCCGCGCAAACGCTGAGGCGGGATGGCGGCGTCTTCCATGGCTTCCCAGCACAGCTCGAGCAAAAGGCGCTGCTGCGGATCCATGACCGCGGCTTCACGCGGGGAAATGCCGAAAAAATCGGCGTCGAATCCGGAAATGTCGCCGAGCGTGCCCGCGCTGCGCGTATAGGCGGTGCCGGGATTTTGCTTGGACGGGTGGAAATAGCGGTCGGGAGACCAGCGTCCGGGGTCGATTTCCGTTACCAGATCCTTGCCGGCCAGCAGATCCGTCCAATATTCGGCGGTGTTGGTGCTGGGAAAACGGAACGACATGCCCACGACGGCGACGCGCTTTGCCATTTAACTTCCTTTAGCAATAGCTGAGGGCAGCGTCGCCGGATGAGGCGTCGGAATGAGTTGCAGCGCCAGCGAATCGGGTGCCGGCAGGCACTGCGCGACCTGTTCGGCCCCTGTCCGGATCAGTCGACGCTGCGATTATTTGTATTTAGAGCCTGCGTGATCGGTGCCGGGCTGCCGGCAGGCGGATTCACGGAGTGAGATTCTAGGGAGCGGGGCGGGGGAGAGTATGTCAAGACCCGACAGTATTAATGGCAAAGTTGCCAATATTTATCGGAAGCCCCGGGGGCGCCCCGGTGGCCGGGAGGGGGAAGGGGGGAATGCTGCCCTGCAACAACGAACGACTGCTTACATCGGCGCGGCGCGATTTACATGGCCCTTACAGGTGCCCAATCCATCATTCGGAAACATTATTCGGGGCGCGGCGTATTTATATGTATCGACCGCAGAAAAATGTGCGAGTTCCCATTTTCGGGGTGGCGTTTTAATCGGCCTTTAATATTTGCCGGTCAGAAAATCCGGCCGCGTAGGCCACGTGCCGCAGCCCGACGAAAAACGCCGCCCTCGGGGGCGGCGGATTATCCCGGCTGCGGCGGCGCGCCTCAGGTATTCGAGAGTCTCGTGCCCGCGCCTAGCGGTGCGAGCTGGACGGGGGATATTTTCTCGGGCGGCGGCGAGACCCGCCAGCTGGCCCGGCGCCTGAGCGCGCCCAGCAGTTTCAATCCCTGGGGCCATTGGCCCAGGCCGCTATCGGCATTGATGTGGCCGGCCTGTTCGAGGACCACCAGACGGCTGCCCCAGTCCTGTGCGAATTGGTGTGCGCGTTCGAGTCGACAATAAGGATCGTCGTCGCTCGCCACCACCACGCTCTGAAACGGCAGCGGCTGACGCGGCACCGGCGCGAACGACTGCAGGCATGCCGGCGCATGCGGCCGTTCCACGTCCGCCGGCGCCACCAGCAGCGCACCCGCCACCTTGCCGCGCAGCGGCACGGGCAGGCTGGCGCTGATCAGGCAGCCGAGGCTGTGCGCGATCAACAGGACGGGACTCGTCGCCTGGTCGACGGCGGCCGACAGGGTGGCGAGCCACTCGCCGCGCTCGGGATGCTCCCAGTCGCGCTGGCGCAGGCGCCGTGCGTTGGGCAGCTGCTGCTCCCAGAGGGTTTGCCAGTGGCCGGGACCGGAATCTTTCCAGCCAGGAACGAGGAGGGGCTGAAGTCTCATGACCAGCATGATGCAATCGGCGCTTAAGAACACAAACGAATAAATAGGCGATTGCATATGTCCGAAGCGGTATATGGAATGCGTCCGCTGCGTGGCCGGTCGGTCCGGTCTTTCAGTGTATGCTTCCCACGCCAAAGCACGGGATCTGGAGGCCGGCGCGAGCCGGTGTCCCGTGATTGAGATCAACGACGACAAGCCTTTGAAGGAGCAAGCCCATGAAGAAATCGATTCGTCTGACCCCGCTGTTCGCCGCGCTCGGCGCAGCCGCCAGCCTGACGTTCGCCGCGGGCGCGCACGCCGAGACGATCAAGATCGGCGTGGTCGGTCCGACCACGGGTCCGGTCACGCAATATGGTGAGATGGTGCGCGAAGGCGTGAACACCGCCATCGAGCGCATCAACGCCGCCGGCGGTGTCGATGGCAAGCAGCTCGAGGCCGTGGTCATCGACGACGCCTGCGAGCCCAAGCAGGGCCCGGTCGCCGCCAACCGCGTGGTGAACGGCAAGATCGGCTTCGTGGTGGGCCATGTGTGCTCGGGCGCCACGATCGCCGCCACCGAGATCTATAACAACGAAGGCGTCGTGATGGTCACGCCGTCGGCGACCTCGCCGGCCGTGACCGACGGCAAGAACTACGAGTTCATCTTCCGCACGATCGGCCGCGATGACCAGCAGGGTCCCGCCGCCGCCAAGTTCGTGCTCGAGAAGATCAAGCCCAAGACCGTCGCCGTGCTGCACGACAAGCAGTCGTATGGGCAGGGCATCGCCACCGCCGTGAAAGACACGCTCGAGAAGGCGGGCGTCAAGATCGCCGTGTTCGAAGGCATCAACGCGGGCGACAGCGACTTCTCGGCCGTCATCACCAAGCTCAAGAGCAATGGCGTCGACTTCGTCTACTACGGTGGCTACCACCCCGAAATGGGTCTGCTGCTGCGCCAGGCGGCCGAGCAGGGCGTGAAGGCCCGCTTCATGGGCCCCGAGGGCGTGGGCAACCCCGACATCAACGCCATCGCGGGCGACGCCGCCGAAGGCATGCTGCTGACGCTGCCGGCCGACTTCACCCAGAACGCCGCCAACGCCGACATCGTCAAGGCGTTCAAGGACAAGAAGCGCAATCCCAACGGCGCGTTCCAGCTCACGGCCTATGCCGCCACCCAGGTCATCGCCGATGGCATCAAGGGAGCAGGCAGCACGGATCCGGGCAAGGTGGCCCAGTACCTGCACGCCAACAGCTTCAACACGCCGATCGGCAAGACGGCCTGGAACAAGCAGGGCGACCTGACCGACTTCGAGTTCCAGGTGTTCACCTGGCACAAGGACGGCAGCAAGTCGGCCTTCAAGTAAGCCAGCAGTGATCCCGCGCGCTCCACGAGGAGCGCGCGCGCCGGGCCGCGATGTGATCGCGGGCCCGGTTTTTTTCGTCCGGGCCCGGCGCGCCGGAGTAGGCGACCCGGCCGCGCCGGGCGGCCATGAAGCCAGCCGCGGCCAGTCGCGCCCGTGGCCGTCGGGCATCACACCCATGCCCCGCTAACGCGACCCGCCGCGCAGTTGCGCGATCAGGGAGCGGGCGGCCGCCGATGCCTCTGCGCTCAGGTGCGCCGCCAGAATGCGTGCCGGCTCCGCCTCGCGCAGCGGCAGGAACACCAGCGGTTCGCCGCGCATGCGCGACAGCGACTTCGGCACGATGGCCGCACCCACGCCCACTTCGACCAGGGTCAGCAACGTGGGAATCACGCTTTCGCGCACGATGGACGGGTGCGCGCCGATGCGCGCGAACATCCGGTCCAGCAACTGCCGGAAGTACGGCGAGGCCGACTGCGCATAACCGATCAGCGGCAGCGTGCAGGCCTGCGCGATATCGATGCTGCGGCGCTTTGCCCACGGATGATCCTGGCGCAGCACCAGCATCATGGGCTCACGCCAGATCTCCACGGTGGCTATGCCTGCGTCGAGGGTCATGGGACGCATGATGGCGACGTCGATGTGATGGCCGCGCAGCATGGCCTCCATCCGGTTGGAATTGGCCTCGACGAGATCCAGCTCCACGTCCGGATTCGCGCTGCGGTAGCGATACAAGGCGTCGGCCAGCGGTGAGTAGGCCGCCGTGGGCGCGAGTGCCACTCGCAGTGGTCCGGCTTCGCCCAACGCGGCCCGGCGCGTGGCGCGCAGCATCGCGGCGGTGCTCACGGCCAGCCCCGCCGCGTGCCGAGCCATCACTTCGCCGGCGGGCGTGAGCCGGACCGAGCGCGTGGTGCGCTCGAACAAGGGCACGCCCACGAGGGTTTCGAGCCGCTTGATGTGCTGGCTGAAGGGCGGCTGGCTCATGAAGACGCGCGCCGCGGCCCTGCCGAAATGCAGCTCTTCGGCGGCGGCGCAGAAGCAGGCCAGCATGCGGTCGTCGAGAAACATTGATTCGCTATTGCTCATAATCCATGTCGAATTCTGAATTGGACCGTAGGTAATGGGCTGTTTAACATGCGGCTGTCCTTCCCGGCCAGCGATCGCTTGCCGGGCCCGTTCAGAAGCTGCCATGTCCCTTTCTCATTCCGATCTCGCCCGCCTCGTCGCGGACCTCACGCAAGCCGACCGGGTGCTGCACGCCTGGGTCTGCCTCGATTCCGCGCCGCGGGCCGCGGCGCATGGACCGCTGGCGGGCCTGGTTTTTGGCGTGAAAGATGTCATCGACGTGGCGGGCCTGGCGACCCGTTGTGGCTCGCCGGTCACGGACGACCGCCCCGCGGCGGTCGATGCCGACTGCGTGGCTGCCTTGCGCGCGGCCGCGGCCCTGCCGCTGGGCAAGACCGTCACCGCCGAGTTCGCCCATGTCTCTCCGGGGCCGACGCGCAATCCCCGCCAGCTCTCCCACACGCCGGGCGGATCGTCCAGCGGCTCGGCGGCCGCCGTGGCCGCCGGCATGGTCGACTTCGCGCTGAGCACCCAGACGGGCGGCTCCATCATCCGCCCCGCGGCGTTCTGCGGAGTCGTGGGCTTCAAGCCCAGCTACGGCGCCGTGTCGCGGGCCGGCATGCAGGTCGTGTGTCCGAGTCTGGACACCATCGGCTGGCATGCCCGCGACGTGGACACGGCCGCGCGCGTGGCCGGCGTATTGCTGCCGCCGCAGCCCTGCGAATCGCCGCGCCGGCCGCGCGTGCGCGTGCTGCCGGCGCAGCCGGGATACCGCCTGGAACCGGCCGCGCTCGAGGCCGTGCGCCAAGCCGCCAGGGCGCTCGGCGACGCTGGCTACGCGGTCGCGCAGACCGAAGCGATGCCGCAATCGCAGGACCTGCTGCGCACGCACGGCACCGTGGTGCATTACGAACTGACGCGCGCGCTGACCGCGCTGAGCGCCGATGCCGATCCCGCCCGGGACGAGCGCCTGAGCCCGCGCCTGCGCGCGGACCTGCGGCAGGGCCAGGCGCTTGCGCACGCGGATTACGAAGCCGCGCTGGCGCGTCTGCATGCCGCGCGCCGGCGCGACTGGGAGGCCGATTTCGGCGATGCCGACCTCGTCCTCACGAGCAGCGCGCTCGGCCCGGCCCCGCACGGCCTGTCCCACACGGGCGAATCGGGCTTCAACAAGGCCTGGTCCGTGCTGGGCTGGCCCTGCCTGCATCTGCCCACCACGCAGGACGATCGGGGCCTGCCGCTGGGCGTCATGCTGGTGGCGCGCCCGGGCATGGACCCGGCGCTGCTGCGCTGGGCGGGCGAGATCCATTCCCTGATCGACCGGCGTGATACCGCGTCGCTTCCTTCACTTAACCGGAGTCTGCCGTGATTCGACTGCATCAACTGTTCAAGCCCGCCGTGCTGCTGTGCGGCCTGCTGGCCATCCTTCCCGCCCGGGCCGAGTACCCGGACCGCCCGATCACCGTGACCGTGCCGACCGCGCCGGGCGGTACCGTGGACATCGTGGCGCGCATCATGGCGACACAGCTCGCCGATACGCTCAAGCAGTCGGTCATCGTGAGCAACAAGGCCGGGGCGGGCGGCGTGGTCGGCACCCAGGCCGCCAAACGCGAACGGGCCGACGGCTACAACCTGCTGTTCACCGCCAACAGCAACCAGCTCATCGTGCCGTGGATCTACGCCAAGCCGGGTTTCGATCCCTTGCGCGACTTCGAGCCCATCGCGGCGGTGGGCGTCGTCCCGAACGTGCTGCTCGTCAATCCCGGCTTCCCGGCGCAGGACCTGAAGGGCTTCATCGCCGAGGTCAAGGCGCATCCCGGCAAGTATCGGTACGCCTCGGCCGGCACCGGCACGCTGAATCATCTGCTGGGTGCGATGTTGAACGAAAAGGGCGGCCTCGAACTCGAGCATGTGCCCTACAAGGGCGTGGCCCCCGCCATGACGGACGTGCTGGGCAATCAGGTGCCCATGCTGTTCGCGAGCCTGCCCTCGGCGCTCGAGGCGGTCAAGGCGGGCCAGTTGCGCGCCATCGGCGTGAGCAGCGCCAGCCGTGTGCCCTTGCTGCCCGACGTGCCGGCCATTGCCGAGGCCTTGCCGGGCTTCAGCGGCGATCTGTGGGTGGCCTTCTACGCGCCGGCCGGCACGCCCAAGGCGGCCACGAGCAGGCTCTACGAGGCCATCGAGGCCGCGCTGGCCGCGCCCGCGGTTCAGCAACGCTTCCAGCAGCTCGGCGTGACCGTGTTGCATGATGGTCCCGAGGCGCTGGCTCGCCGCCAGGCCGCGGAGTTCGAGCAATGGCGCGACATCGTCAAGGCATCGGGAGCGAAGGCGGACTGAGCGCGCATCGGGCTCGACCCCGACGTCGTCCGGCGCAGGGCAGGGCAGGCGTCATCATGAAATAAAAAAGGGCGTCCGACAGGCATCGGACGCCCTTTGTCATGCTGCCCGCCGAAGGATCAGAGGCCTTCGACGCGGCGGCCGGTGTCGGCCTCGAACCAGTGCAGCGGGTGGCGGCCATCCGAACCGATGTTCAGCGTGTCGCCGACCTTGGCGGGCGACTCGTTGAGCTGGCGCGTGGTGCAACGCACGACCAGCATGGTCGGGCCGCAGCGGCCGTGCACCAGCTGCTCCGAGCCCAGCGTCTCGACCATCTCGATCTCGACCGGCACGCCCGGCGCGTTGAGCAGCATGTGCTCGGGGCGCAGGCCCATCACGACCTTGCGGCCGCGCACCTGGCTGGGCACCTGCAGCGGCGAGATGTCGAGCGCGCGGCCTTCGGCCGTCTGCACCGTGCCATCGCCCGCCACGACCACGTCGATCAGGTTCATCGGGGGCGAGCCGATGAAGCCGGCCACGAACGTGGAGGCGGGCTTCTCGAACACTTCCATCGGGGTGCCGATCTGCTCCGGCACGCCCTGGTACATCACGACCATGCGGTGGGCCAGCGTCATGGCCTCGACCTGATCGTGCGTGACGTACAGGCTGGTGGTGTTCAGACGGCGGTGCAGCTTCAGGATCTCGAGGCGCATGGCCACGCGCAGCTTGGCGTCGAGGTTGGACAGCGGCTCGTCGAACAGGAACACCTTGGGTTCACGCACGATGGCGCGGCCCATGGCGACGCGCTGACGCTGGCCGCCCGACAGGGCACGCGGACGGCGATCCAGCAGCTTGCCCAGCTCCAGGATCTGCGCGGCGGCCTCGACGCGCTTGCGGATCTCTTCTTTCGAGAATTTGCGGATCTTCAGGCCGTAAGCCATGTTGTCGTACACGCTCATGTGCGGGTAGAGCGCGTAGTTCTGGAACACCATCGCGATGTCGCGCTCGGCCGGCTCCAGCGTGTTCACGACCTTGTCGTCGATCACGATCTCGCCGCTCGTCACGGACTCGAGGCCCGCGACCATGCGCATCAGCGTGGATTTGCCGCAGCCCGACGGACCGACGATGACGATGAACTCGCCATCCTTGATGTCCATGTCGATGCCGTGGATCACCGGCACGTTGCCGGCGTAGGTCTTCTTTACGTTGCGAAAGCTGAGGGTAGCCATGTGTTTCTTCGTCTGCGTAATCTTGTTCGGAGGGGCTGCTGGCGCCGTGGCGGCGGGGTCGCGCCGAGATCGATGCTGACTCGGGCGGCCGCACGCCGGCGGCGCGGCGTGCAAACCTTATTTCTCGGTGTCGACCAGGCCCTTGACGAACCATTTCTGCATCAGGATCACGACCAGGGCGGGCGGGATCATGGCCAGGATGGCGGTCGCCATGGTGATGTTCCATTCGGTGACGCTGTCACCGCCGCTGATCATGCGCTTGATGCCGATGACCACCGGGTACATGTCTTCCTGGGTCGTGATGAGCAGCGGCCACAGGTACTGGTTCCAGCCATAGATGAACTGGATCACGAACAGGGCCGCGATGCTGGTCTTGGACAGCGGCAGCAGCACGTCGCGGAAAAAGCGCATCGGACCCGCGCCGTCGATGCGCGAGGCCTCGACCAGCTCATCGGGCACCGACAGGAAGAACTGCCGGAACAGGAAGGTGGCGGTGGCCGAGGCGATCAGCGGCAGGGTGAGACCGGCGTAGCTGTTGAGCATGCCCAGGTCGGCGACGACCTTGTAGGTGGGGGCGATACGCACTTCGACCGGCAGCATCAGCGTGACGAAGATCATCCAGAAAAAGAACATGCGGCCGGGGAAGCGGAAGTACACCACCGCGAAGGCCGAGAGCAGCGAGATCAGGATCTTGCCGAGCGAGATCGCCAGGGCCATGATCAGGCTCACATACATCATGCGCGCCACCGGGGTGCCCGACGAACCGCCGCCGGACCCGGCGAACAGCGCCTGCATGTAGTTGTCGACGAAGTGCTTGCCGGGGATCAGCGACATCGGCGCGGAAGCGACTTCCTGCGCGGTCTGGGTCGATGCGACAAACGTGACGTAAATCGGAAAGGCGACCAGCGCCACCCCGCAAAGCAGGATGACGTGGGCCAGAATGTCCAGCCAGGGACGGCGTTCTACCATGATTCGATACCTGTTCTGTCTTGTATCAGTACTGCACTTTGCGGTCGATGTAGCGGAACTGGATCACCGTGAGTGCCACCACGATGAACATCAGCACCACCGACTGCGCGGCCGAGGAGCCCAGATCCAGGCCGCGGAAACCGTCGCTGTACACCTTGTAGACCAGGATCGAGGTCGAGGTGCCCGGACCGCCCTGCGTCGTGGTGTCGACCACGGCGAAGGTGTCGAAGAATGCGTAGATCACGTTCACCACCAGCAGGAAGAAGGTGGTGGGCGAGAGCAGCGGGAACACGATGCTCCAGAAGCGTCGCGCCGGCGAGGCGCCATCGATGGCGGCGGCCTCGATCAGCGAACGCGGAATCGATTGCAGGCCGGCCAGGAAAAACAGGAAGTTGTACGAGATCTGCTTCCAGACGGCGGCGATCAGCACCAGCGTGAGCGCCTGGTTGCCGTTCAGACGCGGATTCCAGGGCACGCCCATGCCGTTGAGCGCCACGGCCAGGATGCCGACCGACGGCGAGAACAGGAACAGCCACAGCACGCCCACCACGGCGGGCGCCACGGCGTACGGCCAGATCAGCAGGGTTTTGTAGAGCCCGGCGCCGCGGATCACGCGATCGGCCATGACGGCCAGCAGCAGCGATACGGCCAGGCCCACGAAGGCCACGAGCACGGAAAAGATCGCGGTGACGCGGAAAGAGTCGAGATAGCTGTCTTGAGAGAACAGCTCGGCGAAGTTCGCCAGACCGACGAATTCGGAGGACAGGCCGAACGCATCTTCGATGCGCATGGACTGCCACATGGCCTGACCGGCAGGCAGGAAGAAAAACACCACCGTGATGATCAGCTGCGGAGCCAGCAGCAGATAGGGCAGTGTCTTGTGGCCGAAAACTACACGTTTTTCCATGGGGCGGATGCCTAGGAGGATTCAATGAAAGCGTTGCACGAGGCAGCGCCAGTACCGCGCCGGCGGGGTTGCCGCGACGCCAGGCGGGAACGAAACATTCCTGCCCTACGACGTGTGCGCCCGACCGGGCGCACAACGAAAAATTCCGCAGCATGCTGGCTCGCCCCCGGCGTGCGGGCCGGGCAGGGCGGGCGCAGCATCTGCGGCTGCATCATAAACGGCTGGCCCGTCGCGCCGGAAAACCGGCGGCGACGGGCCAGCGGCCGGGCGAACCCGGCCCAGGGCGTCGGATCTTACTTGACGCTCTTTTCGAACTTCTCGAGCAGCTCGTTGCCGCGCTTCACGACGCTGGCCAGACCGTCCTTGGCGTTGGTCTTGCCCGACACGATGCGCTCGATCTCGGCGTCCTCGATCTCACGGATCTGGGGCAGGTAGCCCAGACGCAGACCGCGCGATTGCGCCGTCGTTTCGACGTTGAGCTGCTTCACGCCCACTTCGGTGCCCGGGTTCTTGTCGTAGAAACCTTGCTTCTTGGTGAGCTCGTAGGCCGCCACGGTGACCGGCACGTAGCCGGTCTGCTGGTGCCAGCGGGCCGCGACTTCAGGGGTGGCCAGGAACTTGAAGAACTTGGTCACGCCCTTGTAGATCTCGGGCTTCTTGTTGGCGAAGACCCACAGCGAGGCACCACCGATGATGGTGTTCTGCGGCGCGCCCTGCACGTCGGCGTAGTAGGGCACGGTGGACGTGCCGAACTCGAACTTGGCGTTCTTCGCGATGTTGGCGCGCAGACCGCTCGAGCCGGTGATCATGGCGCACTTGCCGCTGATGAACAGCGAGTTGGGCTCGTCGCCACGGCCGCCGTACATGAAGATGCCTTCCTTGCCCATCTTGGCGAGGTTTTCGAGGTGGCGCACATGCAGCGGGGTGTCGATGGCCAGACGCGCGTCCAGACCGCCGAAGCCGTTGTCCTTGGTGGCGTACGGGACGTTGTGCCAGGCCGAGAAGGTCTCGAGCTGGGTCCAGGACGGCCACGAGGTGGTGTAGCCGCACTCTTGGCCGGCGGCCTTGAGCTTGGCGCCGGCGGCGGCCAGCTCTTCCCAGGTCTTGGGGGGCTTCTCGGGATCCAGGCCCGCCTTCTTGAAGGCGTCCTTGTTGTAGTAGAAGACCACGGTCGAGCTGTTGAACGGCATCGACACGAGCTTGCCTTCGGGCGACGAGTAGTAACCCGCCACGGCGCCGATGAAGCCCTTGGGATCGATCGGATCGCCGGCTTCCTCGGACATCTGCTGGACCGGCTTGATGGCGCCCTTGGCGTACATCATGGTCGCGGTGCCGACTTCGAACACCTGGAGGATGTCGGGGGCATTGCCGGCGCGGAACGCGGCGATGCCGGCGTTCATCGACTCACCGTAGTTGCCCTTGTAGACCGCCTTGACCTGGTAGTCGGGGTTGGCCTTGTTGAATTCTTCGACGAGGCCGTTGACGCGGTCGCCCAGCGCGCCTTCCATCGAGTGCCAGAACTGGATTTCGGTGGCGGCGTGCGCCGAAGCACCCGCGAAGGCCGCCATCAGGGCGGCGAATGTGAGTGCGAGACGTTGGGGTCGCATGAGATGTTCCTCCGGTTTGAGCGACCGCGCGATTCGGATCCGGATCGCGCGAAGCGTTACACCTTATGAATTGTTTGTGACAAAGGCGTGACTTTAAACGATGCCGTGGCCCTGTCAAATGCAAAAGGAAAAGCTGCCCCACGCAACGCCTTCGGGTTAGTGCCCCCACGCTGCGCCTTCGGCTTGCTGCCCCCCGAGGGGGCTTTTTTGTCTCCGGGCGGCCGTTCGACAAAAGTGCCCCCACGCTGCGCCTTCGGCTTGCTGCCCCCCGAGGGGGCTTTTTTGTCTCCGGGCGGCCGTTCGACAAAAAGTGCCCCCACGCTGCGCCTTCGGCTTGCTGCCCCCCCGAGGGGGCGTTTTTGTCTCCGGGCGGCCGTTCGACAAAAAGTGCCCCCACGCTGCGCCTTCGGCTTGCTGCCCCCGAAGGGGCTTTTTTTGTCGAAGGGGCGGCCCTACGACAAAAAACCGTCCCCGAATCGGCGAGCCCATTCTGCGCCGTGAGTGGCGGGTTTACAATCCTGCCCCATGGAAAATCAACTCTCTATCGCCTTCATCGGCGGCGGCAATATGGCCGCGGCGCTGGCCAGCGGCCTGGCCGGCAAGGTCTGCCCGGCGGGAAACATCCACGTCATCGACATCAATACCGAGGCCCATGCGGCCTGGCAGGCGCGTGGCATGACCACCGCCACCGCCGGTGACGAGGCCCTCGCGCGGGCGCGCGTGTGGATCTATGCGGTCAAGCCACAGAACATGCGCGACGTGGTCGCCTCGACCCGCCAGTGGCTGCGCGACGACACGCTGGTCATCAGCGTGGCCGCCGGCCTGCGTGCCGACACCCTGGCCGACTGGCTGGGCGCGCCGGGTCAGCCCTGGCAGCGGCTGGTGCGCTGCATGCCGAACACCCCCGCGCTGGTGGGCGCCGGCATGACCGGCCTGGCCGCGCTGGACGGCGTGGATGCCGCCGACCGCGAGCTGGCCGCGCGGCTGCTGGGCTCGGTGGGCGAGGTCGTGTGGGTCGCCGACGACGCGGCGCTGGATGCGGTCACGGCCCTGTCGGGCAGCGGCCCGGCCTACGTGTTCCTGTTCCTGGAAGCGCTGATCGAGGCGGGCCAGTCGCTGGGGCTGAGCGCCGAGCAGGCCCGCCAGCTGGCACTGGGCACCTTTGCCGGCGCGACCCGCCTGGCGGCCGAGTCGTCGGATCCCCCGGGCGTGTTGCGCGAGCGCGTCACCTCCAAGGGCGGCACCACCGCCGCGGCGCTGGGCGTGTTCCAGGACGGCGATTTCCGCGGCCTGGTGGGCCGTGCGCTCGAGGCGGCCGCGAACCGCTCGCGCGAGCTCGCACAGGAGTTCGGCAAGTGACATCGGGCGTATCGGCCGGGCAGGGGCGTTTCGAGCCGCTGCGTCCGGCCCAGTTTGCCATCGCGGTGCTGTGCATGTGCGCGGTGGTGGTCGGGTCCAACATCCTGGTCCAGGTGCCGCTCAACGACTGGCTCACCTGGGGCGGCCTGTCGTATCCGGTGGCGTTTCTGGTCACCGACGTGCTGAACCGCCGGTTCGGCCCGGTGGCTGCGCGCCGCGTGGTGTGGTTCGGCTTTGCCGCCGCCTTGCTGGTGTCGATGTGGGTGGCCTCGCCTCGGATCGCGCTCGCATCCGGCCTGGCCTACCTGTGCGCGCAACTGATCGACATCCAGGTGTTCGATCGCCTGCGCGATCAGCGCTGGTGGCGCGCGCCGCTGTTGTCGGGCATGTTGGGCGCGATCTTCGATACCGCCATTTTCTTTTCGGTGGCGTTCGCCGCCACCGGAACCCCGTGGGTCACCTGGATGCTGGGCGACCTAGCCATCAAGCTGGTGGTGAACATCAGCATGCTGGCCCCGTTCCGTGCCCTCATGTGGAATCTGGCCCGGCCGGGCGGCGTGCCGCAGGCCCGCTGAAAGCCATCGGGGCGCCATCTGGCGCCCCGATTTTTTTGGCCGGCGGCGCGCCCGCGGCGCGGTATTTCATTTTCCTAAAACACCAGGCTTACGTGACGATTACGTCGGTTAATTCTGCGTATCCGTCACGTTTTTTGTGGCAAAACAAAATATTGGGGAATACACGCAGTGACAGGCTTTAGGCTTGCTTTCAGAATACCGCCGACATTGGTTTTTCGCCCAAGAAGCCGGTAATGCAGGCGCCTCTGGCACGGGTTTTATCGGCCCGTTCTTCCGGTCAATGCAAAGCCGCTGTAAACCAACCCTCTAAGCCGGGAGAATTCCGCATGAAGTTGTCGCAACGCTTTACTCCGCTTGCCCTGGCGATCGGTGCGTTGGCACTGGCAGGTGCCGCCCACGCCGCCGATACCATCAAGATCGGTATTCCCCAGCCCATGACCGGCCCGAACACCCAATACGGTGATCAGATCCAGGCCGGCGCCCTCACTGCCATCGAAACCATCAACGCCAAAGGCGGCGTCAAGGGCAAGAAGCTCGAGGCCATCCTGATCGACGACGGCTGCGAACCCAAACAGGCCGTTCCCGCCGCCAACCGCGTGGTCAACTCGGGCGCCAAGTTCGCCGTCGCGCACGCCTGCTCCGGCGTGACCGTGGCCGCCGTCAACGTCTACGAACAGGAAGGCATCGTCGGCATCACCCCGGGCGCCACCTCGCCGCTGGTCACCGACACGATCAAGCCGCACTTCTTCTTCCGCACGATCGGCCGCGACGACCAGCAGGGTCCGTTCGCCGCGCGCTATATCGCCAACACGATCAAGCCCAAGAAGGTCGCCGTTCTGCACGACAAGCAGACCTACGGTTCGGGCGTGGCCACCCAGGTCAAGAACACCCTCGACAGCGAGAAGGTCAACATCGTCCTGTTCGAAGGCATCAACGTCGGCGACAGCGATTACTCGGCCGTCATCACCAAGCTGAAGTCGGCTGGCGTGGATTTCGTATACTTCGGCGGCTATCACCCCGAGCTGGGTCTGCTGCTGCGCCAATCGCGCGAACAGGGCCTGAATGTGCAGTTCATGGGTCCGGAAGGCACGGCCAACCAGGATCTGGTGGCCATTGCCGGTCCGGCCATCGAAGGCCTGCTGGTGACGCTGCCCTCCGATTTCACCAAGCTGCCCGGTAACGAAGGCGTGGTGAAGGCATTCAAGGACGCCAAGCGCGATCCCGACGGCGCGTTCCAGATGCCGGCATACGCCGCGGTGCAGCTCATCGCCGAAAGCATCAACGCGGTCGGCGAGGATCCCGCCAAGGTGGCCGACCACCTGCACAAGAACACCTTCAATACCGCCATCGGCAAGGTCGAGTACGATGCCAAGGGCGATCTGAAGGACTTTGAATTTGCCGTCTTCAAGTGGGATAAGGCCGGCAAGAAGACCCAGCTGTAATCACGCGCCGCCGGCTTCGTGCCGGCGTGTCGTATACGCCCAGGTTTCCGGCTCCGGGTCGTCCTACCGGAGCCGGTTCCGTTTGGAGCATGACTCAATATGTCCGATCTACTCCCACAACTCACCCAGCAGTTCTTCAACGGACTGTCCCTGGGTGCCATTTATGCGTTGATCGCCATTGGCTACACAATGGTCTACGGCATCATCGGCATGATCAATTTCGCGCACGGCGAGATTTATATGATCGGGGCCTACGTGGGCCTGGTCACTTTGACGGCGATCGGCACCAACAGCGGCCTGCCGCTGCCCTTCGTGATTGCCGCGATGCTGGTCGTCGCGATCGTGGTCACGAGCATCTACGGTTTCTCGATCGAGCGGGTGGCGTACCGGCCGGTGCGCACCAGCCCGCGCCTGGTGGCGCTGATCTCGGCCATCGGGATGTCGATCTTCCTGCAGAACTGGGTGGCCCTGGGTCAGGGCGCCCGTGACATGGCCGTGCCGTCGCTCGTCTCCGGCGCCATGCAGTTTCACATGGGCACCGACTTCGACGTCACCATCCCGTACTCGCGCGTGATGATCATCGTGGTCACCGTGCTGCTGATGATCGCGCTCACGCTCTTCATCAAGTATTCGCGCATGGGCCGTGCGTCGCGCGCCTGCTCGCAGGACATGCACATGGCCAACCTGCTGGGCATCGACACCAACAAGGTGATCTCGTTCACCTTCATCCTCGGTGCGGCTCTCGCGGCCGTGGGCGGGGTCCTGATCGCCATCACGGTGGGCAAGCTCAATCCGTTCATCGGGTTCATCGCCGGCATCAAGGCGTTCACCGCGGCGGTGCTGGGCGGCATCGGCAGCATCCCCGGCGCGATGCTGGGCGGCGTGCTGCTGGGCCTGGCCGAGACCTTCGCGGCGGCCTATATCTCGTCGCAGTACAAGGACATCGTGGCGTTCGGCCTGCTGGTGCTGATCCTGCTGTTCCGTCCCACCGGGCTGCTCGGTAAACCTGAGGTAGAGAAAGTCTGATGGCCAACAACGCTCTCAAGAATGCGACGATCGCGGCCGTCCTGACCGCCTTCATCGTCACGCCCATCTTCGGGCTGCAGCTGGTCCGGCAGGGCGCGCGCACCCTGATGGAGCCGCGCTGGGATCTGGTCGCGATCGCCGTGATCGGTGTGTTCGTGTTCCAGCTGCTGCGTCCGTGGCTGGCCAAGCCGTTCCGCGCGCTCAAGACCAGCCTGCCGGTCCTGCCGGCCGCGCCCACCAAGGGGCGCAAGTGGTTCTTCCTGCTGATCGTGGCCGCGGCCATGATCTGGCCGTTCTTCGCGGGCCGCAGCAACGTCGACATCGCCACGCTCGTGCTGATCTACGTCATGCTGGGCCTGGGCCTGAACATCGTGGTCGGTTTCGCGGGCCTGCTCGACCTGGGCTTCGTGGGCTTCTACGCGGTGGGCGCCTATACCTACGCGCTGCTGTATCACTGGGGCGGCTGGAGCTTCTGGGAAGCGCTGCCGTTCGCCGGCGCGATGGCCGCGCTGTTCGGCTTCCTGCTGGGCTTTCCGGTGCTGCGCCTGCGCGGCGACTACCTCGCCATCGTGACGCTGGGCTTCGGTGAAATCATCCGCCTGCTGCTCATCAACCTGAACACGGTCACGGGCGGTCCCGACGGCATCTCCGGCATTCCGAAGCCCACCATCTTCGGTCTGGAGCTCACGCGGCGCGCGAGCACCGAAGGGGCGGAGACCTTCCATCAGTTCTTCGGCCTGACCTTCCAGAACAACCACATGGTGATCTACCTGTACCTGATGGCGCTGTTGCTCGCGCTCATCACGTTGTTCGTGTCGACCCGCCTGATACGCATGCCGGTAGGACGCGCCTGGGAGGCGCTGCGCGAAGACGAGATCGCCTGCCGTTCGCTGGGCCTCAATCCCACCCGGATCAAGCTCTCGGCGTTCACGCTGGGCGCGATGTTCGCCGGCTTCGGCGGCGCGTTCTTCGCGGCGCGTCAGGGCATGGTCAATCCCGAATCCTTCGGCTTCATCGAGTCGGCGCTGATCCTCGCGATCGTGGTGCTGGGCGGGATGGGCTCTCAGGTCGGCGTGATCCTCGCCGCGATCCTGCTCACCGTGCTGCCCGAGCTGGCGCGCGAGTTCGCCGAGTACCGCATGTTGATGTTCGGTCTGTTGATGGTGTTGATGATGATGTGGCGTCCGCAAGGCCTGCTCCCCATGAAGCGTCCGCACGTGGAGCTGCGCAAATGAGCCAAGCCTTGTTGAAAGTATCCGGCCTGACCATGCGGTTCGGCGGCCTGCTGGCCGTCGACAGCGTGGCCTTCGAGGTCCAGCGCGACGAGGTCTTCGCCATCATCGGCCCCAACGGCGCCGGCAAGACCACCGTGTTCAACTGCGTGGGCGGTTTCTACAAGCCGACGGCGGGCGAGATCACGATGGACGGCAAGTCCATCGTCGGTCTGCCCAGCCACAAGGTGGCGCGCCACGGCCTGGTGCGCACGTTCCAGAACGTGCGTCTGTTCAAGCAGCTCACGGTGCTCGAGAACCTGCTCGTGGCCCAGCATACGCAGGTGGAATCGCGCCTGCTGCCGGGGCTGCTCAAGCTGCGCGGCTACCGCCAGGCGGAGGCCGACGCGCTCGACCGCGCGGCCGAATGGCTGGATTTCATGGGGCTGCGCGAGTTCGCCAACCGCGAGGCGGGCAACCTGGCCTACGGCCATCAGCGCCGCCTCGAAATCGCGCGCTGCATGATCACCAAGCCGCGCCTGCTCATGCTCGACGAGCCGGCGGCCGGCCTGAATCCCCAGGAAAAGCGCGATCTGCAGGCGCTGATCGACCAGCTGCGCCGCGAGTTCGGCGTGGCGGTGCTGCTCATCGAACACGATATGAGCCTCATCATGGGCATTTCCGACCGCATCCTGGTCATGGAGCACGGCAAGCCCATCACCACCGGCACCCCCGATGCCGTGCGCAACGACCCGCGCGTCATCAAGGCGTACCTGGGGGAAGAATAAATGCTGAAGCTCGAAAACATTCACACCTACTACGGCGCCATCCAGGCTCTCGACGGCGTGTCCGTCGAGGTCAATCAGGGCGAGATCGTCACGCTGATCGGCGCCAACGGCGCCGGCAAGACCACCTTGCTCATGACGGTTTGCGGCAACCCGCGCGCCCGCTCGGGCAAGATCTCGTTCGAAGGCCGCGACATCACCCAGGCCGACACGCACGAGATCATGCGCGCCGGCATCGCGATCTCGCCGGAAGGGCGGCGCGTGTTCAAGGACCTCACCGTCGCCGAAAACCTGATGATGGGCGGGTTCTTCTCGACCCGCGATCAGATTCAGGACGGCATCGAGCACGTGTACAAGCTGTTTCCGCGTCTCAAAGAACGCGCGTCGCAGCGCGCCGGCACGATGTCCGGCGGCGAGCAGCAGATGCTGGCCATCGGCCGCGCGCTGATGTCGCGGCCGCGGCTGCTGCTGCTCGATGAGCCCACGCTGGGCCTGGCGCCGCTCATCATCGCGCAGATCTTCGACATCATCCGCACGATCCGGGAAGAGGGCGTCACGGTCTTCCTGGTCGAGCAGAATGCGAACAAGGCGCTGCAGGTGGCCGATCGCGGCTACGTGCTCGAAAACGGCCGTGTCGTGCTCGAGGACACGGGCGCCAATCTGCTGGTCAACGACCAGGTGCGCAAGGCGTATCTGGGCGGCTGACGCGATCGCGGTCTGCCTGGCATGAATCGGCCCCGGAGGAGACTCCGGGGCCGATTTTCTTTGGGCGGCCGGCGCCACGGCGTCGCGCCCGGCCGGTCACCGCCGTGTAGACAGCGCTGTCATGTGTGCAACCGTCACGGGCAGGCGCGGCCTGCGCGGATCCGGGCCGATTCGCGCCGCCCGGCCGGTTTTGAGACACGTATCTCACCGATTCTGCAGCCAAGTGCATGCAATTTCATGTATCTAAACGTACCTTCGGCGAAATATTTAAGTTTTCTTAGTAGACGTCGTAGTCGTTAAGTGCGCCGCAGCATGAATGTCTCGGGCTGCCCCGCACTTTTGCAAGAGGACTGCATGACCGTTGCATCGACTGGCCGCGCCTGGAGCGTGGCGACCCGTCTTTCCCTGATGGTGCTCTGCCTGGTGACCATCGTTTTTGTGGGCTTTACCTGGGCGCTCTACCGCGGCATGGTGGCCAGCGTGGAGCGCGAGGCGACCGAACGCATGCGCGTGGAAGCCCAGGGCATCGCCGCCATGGTGCGCATGTACAGCGCCACCGTGCAGGCCGAAGCCGATCGATTCACGAACGTGTTCGAGGCCGACCTGGCGCAACCCTACACGCTGTCGCCCGCCGAGCGCGTGGCGGTCGGCGAGCGCCAGACCCCGACGCTGCGCGCGGGGGAGGTGGTGCTGAACCAGAACATCGCGCTGCCCGATCGCTTTACCGAACGCACCCAGGGCGTGGCCACGATCTTCGCCAAGGACGGCGACAATTTCGTGCGCATCACGACCTCGGTGAAGGACGCCGCGGGCAATCGCGCCATGGGCACGCTGCTCGCCCGTGACAGCGCTGCCTATGCCAAGGTGAGCAAGGGCGAGACCTACTCGGGTCCGGCCACGCTGTTCGGCACTTTCTACATGACCACGTACCGGCCGATGAAGGATGCCTCGGGCGCCGTGATCGGCGTGCTGTTCGTGGGCGTGGACATCGGCGCCACCACGACCGCGCTCAAGCAGGACGTGGCCCGGCGCAAGGTCGCGCAAACGGGCGACTACCGCGTGGTGTCGGGCGCGGCCGGTCCGGCGCACGGCCAGTATCTGGTCCCCGAGAACTTGCTGCAGAAGAGCGCGCTGACGGGCCCCGATGCGCTGGTGGACGACGCGGGCACGGCGCTGGTGCCGGGCATGCTGAGCGCGCGCGATGGCACGTTCACGACCGGCCTGCGGGGCGAGCCGCACATCGTCGCGCACGCCTACATGCCCGAGTGGCAGTGGCTGGTGGTGGGACAGGCGAGCGTGGCCGAGCTGACGGCCGACGTGCGGCGCGCCCGGCTGCTGTATGTGGGGGCGGCGCTGGTGGCGATCGCCGGCCTGACGCTGCTGCTGTTCTTCATGATCCGGCGCACGGTGGGCCGGCGCCTGAACGCCGCGATGGCCGTGGCCGAAAAGCTGGCGCAGGGCGACCTGCGCGCCCGCGCCGACATCGGCCGGCCCGACGAGATCGGCCGGCTCACGGCGGCGGTCAACGGGATCGGCGACGGTCTGATCGCCATCGTGCAGCGCGTCCGCGCGGCGAGCACCACGATGGGCGTGCAGACGCAGGAGATCGCCAACGCCAGCGCCGACATGTCGAGCCAGAGCGAGAGCCAGGCCGCCAACGTCGAGGAGACGGTGGCCAGCCTCGAGCAACTGACGGCGACGGTGGCGCAGAACGCCAGCAACTCTGACCAGGTGGACGAGCAGGTGCGGCATGCCGCGCGCGCGGCCGACGAGGGCGCCGTGGTGGTCGACACGCTGGTCGAGGCGATGGACGGTGTGCGCATCGCGGCCGACAAGATGTCGGAGATCATCGCGGTGATCCACAGCATCGCATTCCAGACCAACATTCTGGCGCTCAACGCCGCGGTCGAGGCCGCCCGCGCGGGCGAGGAGGGGCGCGGCTTCGCGGTGGTGGCCTCGGAAGTGCGCCAGCTCGCGCAGCGCAGCGGCGACGCGGCCAAGGTGATCGAAGGCCTCATCCACACGGCGCTCGAGCAGGTGGGCGCCGGTCATCGGCACGCGGGCGAGACGCGTCTGGCGATCGCCGGCATCGCGGGCCAGGTGCGCGAGGTCGCGGTGCTGGTCAACGACATCTCCACCGCCGGCCGCGAGCAATCGGCGGGTATCGCGCAGATCAACTCGGCGGTGGCGCACATCGGCGACATGACCCAGCGCAACGCGGCGCTCGCGGACGAGGCGGCGCGCATCGCCAGCAGCCTGGCGGATCTGGCCGGTCAGCTGGATGAGTCGGTGGGCGTGTTCCAGACCTGAGACGCGCTGCAACGACGGGCGCGCCCGCGCGCCGGTCGCCGAAAGCAAACGGGGCGATGATCGCGTGTTGCGATCATCGCCCCGTTTTCATGCATGCCGGGATCAGGCGGCCTGGCGCTGCGCCGAGCGCACGCGCTCGTAGTAGGCGATGGCGGCCAGCGCCAGCGCGTCGATCGAGTCGGTGAGCGGCACGCCGAGACTCGGGCGCAGGGCATGCGGCACGGCCAGCGGCAGTTCGGTACATCCGAGCACGACCGCGTCGGCCCCGCGCGCCTTCAGGCGCGTGATGCATTCGGCGGCGGGCGCGTAGGCGTTCTCGAGCCGGTTGCCCTTGACCGCGGCGATCGAGGGGGCGCACAGCGACTGCACTTCGTCGTCGGTCGGCACGATGCATTCGTAGCCGTGGCGCTCCAGCGTTTGCTGGTACAGGCCCAGCGCCAGCGTCGCGGGCGTGCCCATCAGGCCGATGCGACCCTTGGGAATGCCCTGACGGCGCAGGTCTTCGGCCACGGCCTCGATGATGTGCAGCACCGGGCACTGCGCGGCTTCGGCGATCTGCTCGTACCAGAGGTGGGCCGTGTTGCAGGGGATCGCGATGAGCTGCGAGCCCGCATCGTTCAGAAAGCGCACGCGCTCCAGCATGTGCGGCAACGGATCCTCGCCGCCTGCGAGCCGCGCGGTGCTGCGGTCGGGAATGCGGGGATCGTTCAGGAGCAGGGTGGGGATGTGCTGCTGGTCGACGCTGGCGGGCGTGAGGGCGGCCAGCCTGAGGGCGAAGGCGGCGCCGGCCATGGGGCCCATGCCACCGAGCACGCCCAGAAAACAAGATTGCTTCGGGTGATTCATCCTACGACTTCCGTACCGGCGCCGCGGGCAGGCTTGAGTACCTGGCCCGGCAGTGCGCCACTGGGCTGCTGGCCGTTCCAGACCAGTTCGCCATTGACCCAGACCGCGTCGATGCCCTGGCTCTGCTGCACGGGGGCGGCAAAGGTGGCCAGGTCGGTGACGGTCTCGGGATCGAGCAAAACGACGTCGGCATGATACTCCTTTCGCAGGAGCCCCCGTTTTTCGAGCCCGTACTGCTCGGCGGCCAGGCCGGTCATGCGGTGGATGGCGGCCGGCAGGCTCAGCACCCGTTCTTCGCGCACCAGGCGGCGCAGCACGTGCGTGAACGTGCCCCACTGGCGCGGGTGCGGATGCGGATCGAAGGGCAGGCCGTCGGAGCCGACCATCGTGAGCGGGTGCTCGAAGATCCGCGTGACGTCCTGCGGATCCATCAAAAAGTAAATGGCGCCGGCGGGCGCGAGGCGCGCCAGCATGGCGTCGTCGTCCAGACCGAGTTCGGCCTGCACATCGCTGTAATCGCGCCCGGTGGCCTCGGGGTAGCCCTGCGACCAGGTGATCATCGTGCGGCTGGCCAGGCGCACGCGATCGAGCCGCAGCATGGTCGAGGTGGCGGGGTAGGGATGGCAATCCAGGCAGACCGGCTGCGATTCGGCGGCGCGCGAGATCAGGTCCAGCGTTTCGCGGCTGCGGCCGTGGTTGCGCTCGCCCGCCAGCTTGTGGTGCGAGAACACCACGCGGGCGCCGGTGGCGCGGCCGATCAGCAAGGCTTCTTCCATGGCGGGCACGATGGCGTCGGCCTCGTCGCGCAGGTGGGTGGCGTAGATGGCGGCACGGCCGGCGAGCGGGGCGCACACATCGAGCAGCTCGTCGGTCGGGGCTGCGCTGGCCGGCGGATAGAACGTGCCCGTGGAAATGCCGAACGCGCCCGCGTCCATGGCCTCGTCGAGCAGGGCGGCCATGGCGCTGCGTTCGGCGGGCGTGGCGGCGCGGCTCGTATCGTCCATCACCGCGACGCGCAGGGTGGTGTGGCCGACCAGCGGGATCACGTTGGTCGCGGCCGGTTGCCGGGCCAGGCGCGCGAGCCAGTCGGCGAAGGTGTCGAAGCCGAACAGCGCCGGCGGGCCCAGCAGGTCGAGCGGCTGCGGCAGCGCATCGCGCGCCGACAGCGGCGCGAGGCTGATGCCGCAGTTGCCGGTGACCACCGTGGTGATGCCTTGCGATACCTTCGGCCGCATGTCGGGATGGGCGAGCAGATAGCCGTCGTCGTGCGTGTGCGAATCGATGAAACCCGGCGCCAGCACCTTGCCGCGCGCGTCGATGCAGGGCACGCCGTCGGGCAGCGCGAACTGGCCGACCGCGGCGATGGTCTGGCCTCGGATCGCGAGATGACCCGGCACGGCGGGGGCGCCGGTGCCGTCGACGATGAGCGCATTGGTAATGATGAAATCGGCTTGCATGGGCAGGGTGCGGCGAAAGCGTGGAGAAGGGAGGCGCGGGTCGGGCGGCGCGCCAAGTGCGGCGCGCGGCCGGGGCCGCGCGCGGGGTCGGGCTCAGTCGAGCTTTTCGATGCCGGCCGTGTCGATGATCTTCTTCCACTTGGCCGTTTCGGCGTCGATCAGCTTCTGGAAGTCGGCGGGCGAGCCGCCGGCGGGCTCGGCGCCCAGCCCGGCCAGCCCGGTCTTGACCTCGGGGGCGGCCAGCGCCTTGACCAGCGCCGCGTTCAGCTGCTCAACCACCGCGGGCGGGGTGCCCTTGGGCGCGACCACGCCGCCCCAGGCGATGGTTTCGTAGCCCTTCAGGCCGCTCTCGTCGAGCGTGGGCACCTCGGGCAGCAGCGTCAGGCGCTTGAGGCTGCTCACGCCCAGCGCGCGCACCTTGTTGCTCTTGATGAGCGGCACGGCTTCCGAGGTGTTCACGAAGATGAAGTCCAGACGGCCACCCAGCAGATCCTGCAGCGCGGCCGGGCCGCCGTTGTAGGGGATGAACATGACATCGACCTTGGCCATGCTCTTGAAGAGTTCGCCGCCCATGTGGCCGGTGGTGCCCACGCCGGACGCGCCGTACGAGAGCTTGCCCGGCGCGGCCTTGGCGCGCTCGATCAGGTCCTGCACCGACTTCACGGGCGACTCGGCCGGCACGATCAGCACGTTGTAGAGGTCGAACAGGTGCGCCACCGGCGTCAGGTCCGCGTCGACGTCGTAGGGCAGCTTCTTGAAGAGCGAGCGGTTCACGGCCAGGGTGTTGATGTTGCCGTAGCCGATGGTGTAGCCGTCGGCCGCCGCGCGCTTGATGAGCGAGATGCCGATGTTG
Organism: Bordetella genomosp. 5; assembly: GCF_002261475.1. Taxonomy (GTDB): domain Bacteria; phylum Pseudomonadota; class Gammaproteobacteria; order Burkholderiales; family Burkholderiaceae_B; genus Bordetella. The sequence goes on along the minus strand of NZ_NEVN01000008.1, from coordinate 17,872 downwards.
CCGGCCGCGCCCGGGCGGTTCTCGACCACGACGGTCGCGCCGGTGTCCTTGGACATCTGCGTGGTGAAGAGGCGCGACAGCACGTCGGGCGAGCCGCCGGCGGCCGAGGGCACGACGAAGGTGATGGGCTTTTCCGGGAAGGCGGCCGTGGCGCTGCCCGCGAAGAGGGAGGCGGCGAGGGCGGCAATGCCCAGGCCGCGGTTGACGATGCGATTCATGGTGATTTCCCCTGTTGTGATGTGATACTGCGTCGGGCAGGTTATCACCGGGGTCACGCCGGTCCCTCATCGAAAAATGTCCCAAACCTATAATTCGCCGTTATTGCCCGAGACCGACTTTTTGGGCTTCGCCACCGCCATTCGAAGGTGCGGCGAGGCTCTTCGAACACAGGATGCGCCGCCATGCCCGATGACGAATTTGCCGACGACGCCAGCCCCGGCCCCGCGGGGAGCCGGCCGCTGAACCTGCGGCAGATCGAGGTGTTTCGCGCCATCATGATGGCAGGCTCCATCAGCGGCGCCGGCCGCATGCTGCACGTCTCGCAGCCGGCGGTGAGCCGCGTGCTGGCGCTGACCGAGTCGCGCCTGGGCTACGCGCTGTTCGAGCGCGGCCGCAGCCGTCTGGTGCCCACGCCGGAGGCGCGGCGGCTGTATGGCGAAGTGGAGCAGGTCTACGGCGGGATCCAGCGTGTGAACGATCTCGCCGCGGCGCTCGGGCAGGACGGCGCCGGCATGCTGCGCGTGGTGTCGAGCGCGAGCTTCGGCCAGCGGCTGGTGCCGCAGGCCTTGCAGCGCATGCGCCAGCGCAACGAACGCAGCCGGGTCGATTACCGCAGCGTCACGTTCGACGAGCTGGCCGGCTACTTTCTCACCGGGCGGGCCGACGTCGGGCTGTCGATGTCACCGCCCGAGCACCCGAACCTGAGCTCGACGCTGGTGGGCGAGGTGCCGGTCGTGTGCCTCGTGCCGCGTGGCCATGCGCTGGCCGGACACGAGGTGGTGCATGCGGCCGATTTCTCGTCGGCGCAATGGATCGGCTACCCGCCCGACACGCCGCTGGGACGCGCGCTCGCGCCTTTTTTCGGCGGCGCGCCGGCCTGTCCGGCGGCGGTCGAGGTGCATTCGCCCGTGACCGCGTGCGCCTTCGTGCTGCAGGGGCTGGGCCCCGCGCTGGTGGATCGCTGGTGCGTGACGCCGGAGCTGGCCGATCACGTGGAAATCCGGCCCATCGAGCCGCCCGTGCACGCGTCCATCTGGGCCACGCACACCAATCTCGCCCCCTTGCCGCTGCTGGGCCGGCGCTTCCTGGCCGCGGTGGGCCAGGTACTCGAGGGTCAGGACTGAGATCCGCCAAAGGCCGAAGCCGCGCGCACGGCGGCGATGCTTGCGCCGTCGTGCGGGTCACTCGCGCGGGTCGAGCTCTTCGTAATGCCGGAAAATGCCGTCGCCGAAGGGCAGGCGCCGGTCGCTCTTGAAGTAGTCCTGCAGCTCGGGCAGGGTACTGACACGCTGGTGCAGGGCCATGAGGCGCGGATATTTGTGCGCGATGGTCAGCATGCGGCGCGGAAACGCGAAGCGCAGGCCGTCGATCAGGAAGAAGAGCGACAGGTCGGCATAGGTCCAGCGCCCCGCCGTCAGCCAGCCATCGGGCTGGATCAGCTTCTCGAAGTAACCGAGAAATTTAGGCATGCGGTTGGCGCGGAAATCCTCCGCGCGGCGCAGGGCCTCGTCTTTCTGGTCTTCGTAGTACATGCCGGCCGCGATCGGGTGATGCACGTCGTGCACCTCGGCCACCATGTCGGCGATGGTGAGCTGAATCTGATTGACCCAGAGCCGGCCCTCCAGGTCTGCGGGGGCCAGGCCGTGCTTCTCGCCCAGATACAGGAGGATGTTGGCCGCCTGACCAATCGTCATGCCATCGGCGACGAGGTAGGGCGGGGCGAACGGCGGGTGGGGCCGGTCGCGCTGCAGGTCCTCGACCAGACTGGCGGAATCGCCGTCATGGTTCTTGCCGTCGTCCTCGCGGGCGCGGTCGCGGTAGGGGATGCCGGCGGCTTCGAGCGCCAGCCGCACGAATTCGCCGCGGCCGGGAATGCCGTCCCAGTACCAAAGGTCGTAGGTCATGGCGGGACTCCTTGAAAGGGGAAGGCCGTCCGGCAGCACGCGGCGTGCCCGGCGCGGCGATAACGGCCGCCGCCCGCCGCCAGGCGTTCTGGTGGCACGCACCGGCGCGCGCAGGGACTCCGGTCATTGAATTTTGTGCCTGCGCCATAACGTGGCGCTATCGCCGCGCCGCGATGCACCGGCCGCAGCGCCAGCATTGGCGCGGGTTCGCGCCTGATCACGGGCACCCGCGCGGCGCCGGGGTCGCCGCTATGCCACGGGCCCGACTCGCGGCATTCTTACGCCTTTGCGGCGTGCGCGGGGCTGGCGAGGGCGTCGGCCGGGCCGCCGATCGAGGACAAAACATGAGCGAGACGGGGAAGAACAAGCGCAGGATCGGGCTGGCGGTGGCGCAGATGGGGCCGGTGCATCTGGCCGACACGCGCGAGCGCGTGGTGGCCCGGCTGGTCGAGATGCTGCGCGAGGCGCACGGTCGTGGCGCCGAGCTGGTGGTGTTTCCGGAGCTGGCGCTCACCACGTTCTTCCCGCGCTACTGGATGAGCGACGAAGAAGCGCGCCAGCGCTTCTTCGAGACCGCCATGCCCAACCCGCAGGTGCAGCCGCTGTTCGACGCGGCGCGCGAACTGGGCGTCGGCTTCTATCTGGGCTACGCCGAGCTCACGCCGGAGGGCGTGCCGTTCAACACCGCCATCCTGGTCGACAAGGCCGGCACCATCGTGGGCAAGTACCGCAAGATCCACCTGCCGGGGCACGACGATCACAAGCCGGATGCGCCGTTCCAGCATCTGGAAAAGAAGTTCTTCAATGTGGGCGATGAGCCCTTCGGCGTGTGGGACGCGCTCGGCGCGCGCATCGGCATGTGTCTGTGCAACGACCGCCGCTGGCCGGAGACGTGGCGCATGATGTCGCTGCAAAGCGCCGAGCTGGTGGTGCTGGGCTACAACACGCCGTCGCACAACATCCATTGGCCCGAGCCGGTGCATCTGCGGATGCACCACCACCTCATCACCCTGCAGGCCAGTGCCTATCAGAACTGCGTCTGGGCGGCGGCCGCGGCGAAGTGCGGCTCCGAGGACGGCCACCACATGATCGGCGGCTCGGTGATCGTGGCCCCCACGGGCGAGATCGCGGCGCAGACCGTCACGGAAGACGACGAGGTGATCGCCGTGAACGTGGACCTCGATCTGGCCGAAACCTTCCGCCGCAACGTGTTCGACTTCGCGCGGCACCGCCGTCCCGAACACTATTCGCTCATCACCGAACGCGTCGGTCCGGGCGCGCCGCTGCCGCGCAAGCCCGTCTGACGCGGGCTCGCGCGGCGCGGGCCGGCGTTTACTGCAGGTCTTCCGCCTTGAGCGCGGCCTGCACCTTGGCGTCGGCCTGCATGCGTTCGAAGAACGTGGCGAGATGGCGCATGCCGCTCAGGTCGACCTCTTTGGCGTGGGCCCAGCGCAGCACGACGTACAGGTAGGCGTCGGCGATCGTGGGATTGGGGCCGGTCAGGTAAGGACGGCCACCCAGCTGCGTGTCGACGATGCCGAACAGCTTGCGCAGCTGCGTGAGGGCCGAGGCGCGCAGCTCCTGCTGCGCGGCTTCTTCGCTCACGAAGCGCTGCGGGCCGAAGACCAGCGAGAAGGTCTTGTGCACGTCGGAGTTCAGGAAGCCCAGCCAGCGGCGCACGTCGGCGCGGCCGCGCGCGGAGCCATCGCCCAGCAGGTACGGCGCGGCCTGTTCGGCGATGTATTCGAGGATCGCGACGTTCTGCGTGAGCGTGAGATCGCCGTCGGTGAGCGTGGGCACGGCGCCCAGCGGATTGAGCGCGAGATAAGGCGGCTCTTTGAGCTCTTCGCGCGAGACGCGCTGCGTGTCATAGGGCTTGCCGGCCCACTCGAGCACGATGTGACCTGCGAGCGAGCAGGCGCCAGGCATGTAGTACAGTTTCATTGAACGTGGTCTCCAAGAGGCCGGGCGGCCTTGCCGTCCGGGCATCGCGTTATGGTACGCCAATCGGACGGCGGCCTCGTGCCGATCGTGGTCCCGCGATTTTTCGCATCGGCCCGGCCTCTCGCATCGTGTCATCTGCGCATCGCAGCATGCTTCCGCCGGGGCTTTTCTTCCGTACGCCAACCACCTTTCGCGGGGAGGTCTTCAATGACGTTTTACGGTGCGCCTGCCGTCGCTTCTCACACTGCCGCTCGCTCGAGCGCGCGTTCCGCCTTCATCCTGTCCACGGCCACGCGGCCGCGCCTGAAGCTCGCCGCATGGGCGAGCGCGCTGGCCCTGGCCTGCGCGGCCTTCGCGCCAGCCCAGGCCATGGAGAGCCTCGCGCCTCAGAAGGTGCAGGCCCAGGTCAGCGAAATCGCGCGCGGCCTCGAACATCCCTGGGGCCTGGCCTTCCTGCCCGACGGCAGCATGCTGATCACCGAGCGCCCGGGCCGTCTGCGCCTGCTCGACAAGAGCGGCCGGCTGTCGGCGCCGCTGGCGGGCGTGCCCACCGTCGAAGCCGATGGTCAGGGCGGGCTGCTCGACGTGGTGCTCTCGCCGGGCTTCGCGCAGGACCGGCGCGTGTATCTGTCGTTCGCCGAAGCGGGTGGCGGCAAGGCCGGCACGGCGGTCGGCTATGGCCGGCTCGCCACCGACAACCGTTCGCTGACCGACTTCAAGGTGATCTTCCGCCAGGAGCCCAAGCTCTCGACCGGCAACCACTTCGGTTCGCGCATCGTGTTCGACGAGAAGGGCTATCTCTTCGTCACGCTGGGCGAGAACAACCAGCGCCCCACGGCGCAGGATCTCGACAAGCTGCAGGGCAAGGTGGTGCGCCTGACCGCGGAAGGGCGCGTGCCGCAAGACAATCCGTTCGTGGGCCGCGCGGGCGCGCGTCCCGAGATTTGGTCGTACGGTCACCGCAATTCGCAGGGCATGGCGCTCAATCCCTGGACCGGCGTGCTGTGGGAACACGAGCATGGCCCGCGCGGCGGCGACGAGATCAATCTGATCGAGCGAGGCGCCAACTATGGCTGGCCGATCGCCACCCATGGCATCAACTATTCGGGCCTGCGCATTCCCGAAGCCAAGGGTGACTCGATGGAGGGCGCGGTCGATCCCTACTACTGGTGGAAGAAGTCGCCGGGCGTGAGCGGCATGGCGTTCTATACCGACGACCGCTATCCGGCGTGGCAGCGCTCGCTGTTCATCGGCGCGCTGGCCGAAGAAGACCTGATCCGTCTGCAGCTCGACGGCGACAAGATCGTGCGCGAGGAGCGTCTGCTGGGCAAGCACCAGGCCCGCGTGCGCGATGTGCGCCAGGGGCCCGATGGCGCGATCTACGTGCTGACCGATGCGCCCGAAGGCGCCTTGCTGCGCGTGACGCCGGCAAACTGAGGCCGACGCGGCCCCCCGTTTCGGGTGGGCCGCTGCCCGGCTTCCGTCAGGCGGGTGCGCGACCCTCGGCGGCCGCGGCGCCGATATCCCAATACAGTCCGGTCATGCCCAGCAGCGCCTCGCGCAGCAGCTCGGGCGGCAGGTGCTCGTTCGGCGCGTGCTGCGAGCAGCCGGGATACGAGTGGGGCACCCAGACGGTGCGCAGGCCCAGCACCTCGGTGAAGATGTCGTTGGGCAGCGAGCCGCCCAGATTGGGCAGGATCGCCGGTTTCTTGCCGGTGGTGCGGGCCAGCGACTCCACCGTGAAGCGCACCCAGGCGTCGTCGGGATCGATCCGGGTGGCGTTGAACATCGTTTCGCGCGTGGTGCTGATCTGCACCATCGGATAGCCCTGGCGGTCGAGATGGCGGCGCAGCGCCGGCAACAGATCATCGGGATCCACGCCGACCACGAAGCGCAATTGGCAGCGCGCCCATGCGCGCGGCGGAATCGCATTGACGGGCGTCTCGGGATTGCCGGTCTTGTAGGCCAGCACCTCGAACGAGCACCAGCCGAACACGCGTTCCGCGGGCGACAGGCCCGGCTCGCCCCACCACGGCTCGATCTCCGGGCCGTCGCTGCCGCCGTCGACCTCGCAATCCGCCAGCGCGCGCCGCACCGAATCGGGCAGTTCGCGCGGAACCCATTCGGGGATGCGGATCTGGCCGGTGGGCGACACCAGGCTCGCGATGGCGTGCGCCAGCTGAATGCCCGGATTGGAGATCAGGCCGCCCCAGTTGCCCGAGTGATGCCCGCCCGCGCGGGCCTCGATGGTGAGGTCGAAGTTGAGGCTGCCGCGCGCGCCCAGAAACACGGTGGGCCGGGTGGGCGCCAGGCGCGGGCCGTCGGAGGCGATCAGGAGATCCGCCCGCAGCGCCTCGCGTTCGGCCTCGCACAGTTCGCGCAGGCCCGGCGAACCGGTCTCCTCGCCCATCTCGATCAGATACTTGGCGTTGAAGCCCAGCTTGCCGCGGGTCTGCCGCACCAGCCGCATCGCTTCCATATTGATGCTGTGCTGGCCTTTGTTGTCGGCGATGCCCCGGCCATACCAGCGGCCGTCGCGCTCCTGCATCTGCCACGGCGACAGGCCGGCGTGCCACTCGGGTTCGAGGCCGCGGATCACGTCGCCATGGCCATAGCCGAGCACCGTGGGCAGTGCCGGATCCTCGATGCACTCCGCCAGCAGGAAGGGGGCGCGCGCCTTGGGGTGCGTGAGCGTGCGGCAGCGGAAACCCATCTCTTCGAACGCCGGCTTCATCTCTTCGTCGAGGTAGCGCGCCAGATCGGCGCCGCGGTCGGGGTTCTGGCTTTCGGTGGGGATGGCGATGCGGCGCGCCAGCAGGCGGCCGAAGTCGCCCGAGTCGAAGCGGGCGGCGGCATGTTCGAGGGCGAGGTCACGGCTCATGACAGGGAGGCTCCGGATGACGTGGCGGGATGGAGATGGCAGGCAACCTGGACCGCGCCGACCTGCCGCAACGGCGGCCGTTCGCTGCTGCACTGAGGCATCGCGTGCTGGCAGCGCGGGTGGAAGGGGCAGCCCGAGGGCGGATTGACGGGATCGGGAAACGACAGGCCCAGGCCCATGTCGGGGATGCCCAGGCCCGGCTCGGGCGTGAGCACGGAGGCGAGCAGCGCCTGGGTGTAGGGGTGCAGGGGCCGGGCGTAAAGCTCGGTCGTGGGGGCCGACTCGACCACGCGGCCCAGGTACATCACCGCCACATGCGTGGCGATGTGCTCCACCACCGCGAGGTTGTGGCTGATGAACACATAGGTCAGATTGAAGTCGCGCCGCAGCTCCATCAGCAGATTCATGATCTGCGCCTGCACCGAGACGTCGAGCGCGGAGGTGGGCTCGTCGCAGATCACGAGTTCGGGCTTCATGACGAGCGCGCGGGCGATCGCCACGCGCTGGCGCTGGCCGCCCGAGAGCTGATTGGGCGTGTTCTGCGCCAGCCGCGGCGGCAGGCCCACGCGCTCCAGCATCTCGATCGCCTTGGTCTGGCGCGGATTGGCGATGCCGTGCACCTCCAGCGGCAGAGAAACGATAGACGCGATGCTGCGGCGCGGGTTGAGCGAGGAGTAGGGGTCCTGGAAGATCGGCTGCACGCGGCGGGCCATCGCGCGGCGGTCGAGCGCCGTGATGTTCTGGCCGTCCAGCTCGATCTCGCCGGCCGAAGGCGGGGTCAGGCCCAGCAGCAGCCGCGCGAGCGTGGACTTGCCGCAGCCCGACTCGCCGACGATGCCGAGCACCGAGCCGCGCTCGACCTCGAGATCCACGCCGTTGACGGCATGAAGCGTGCGGCGCGGCTTGAACATGCCGCCGCCGATCTGGAAGCTGCGCTGGACCTGGCGGGTGCGCATCAGAGGAGCGTGAACGGTGCTCATGCGACGGCTCCAAGGTCGGTGTGGATGCAGCGCCATTGCTGGCCGCGCTCGTTCGCGTGCACCGGCACGGCGGATCGGCACGCGGCCTCGGCGTAGCGGCAACGATCGGCGAAGGCGCAGCCCGCGATGTCGCCCACCAGCGAGGGCACGACACCCGGAATGGTGCCGAGCTCGCTGCCCGGCGTGTTGCGCCCGGGCACCGGGATACAGTCGAGCAGGCCACGCGTGTACGGGTGGCGCGGCGTGGCGAACAGCTCGCGCACCGGCGCGGCCTCCACGACCTGTCCGGCGTACATCACCGCCACCTGATGCGCGATGCGGGCCACCACGCCGAGGTCGTGGGTGATGAGCACCATGGCGATGCCGAGTTCGGCCTGCAGATCGGCCAGCAGGCGCAGGATCTGCGCCTGGATGGTGACGTCGAGGGCGGTGCTGGGCTCATCGGCGATCAGCACCTCCGGGCCGCACATGAGCGCCATCGCGATCATCACGCGCTGACGCAGCCCGCCCGACAACTGGTGCGGATACTGGCCCAGCCGCTCGCCGGCCGACGCGATGCCGACCTTGTGCAGCAGCTCCGCCGCGCGTTCGCGGGCCTGCGCGCCGCTGGCTTTGCGATGATGAATGTAGTGTTCGGTAAGCTGGGTGCCGATCGTGTAGGCGGGATTGAGCGCCGTCATGGGCTCCTGGAAAATCATCGCCATCTTGTCGCCGCGCAGGGCGTTGGCGCGGCGCCGGCTCGCATGCGCCAGGTCTTCGCCCATGACCGCCAGCCGGCGCGCGCGCCGTTGCGCGGAGCGGGGCAGCAGGCCCATGATGGCCAGCGAGGTCATCGACTTGCCGCAGCCGGATTCGCCCACCAGGCACAGCGTCTCGCCGCGCTTGACCTGGAACGAGACGTCGCGCACCGCGTGCAGCGTGCCGCCCGCGGTGTCGATATCGACCGACAGGCCTTCGATTTCCAATGCGTGTTCGTGTGTCATCTCAGCTCCTTTCCTGCGGCGTCAGCAGTTGATGCAAGCCGTCGCCGGCGAGGTTGATCGCGAAGATGAGCACCGCCAGCGCGGTGCCGGGAATGGCGATGAGCCAGAACGAGAAGAACATGTAGGCCTTGGCCTCGGAGATCATGAGCCCCCATGAGGGGAGCGGCGGCTGCACGCCCAGGCCCAGGAACGACAGCGAGGCCTCGAGCAGGATGGCGCTGGCGGCTTCCAGCGTGGCGATCACGATCAGGTGGGGCACCACATTGGGCAGGACTTCGCCGCGGATGATGCGCCAGGTCGAGGCACCGGCGGCCTGCGCCGCCGCCACGTACTCGAGCGAGCGCACCTGCTGCGTGGCGCTGCGCATCACGACGGCGTAGCGGTCCCACTTGAGCAGGCCCAGCACCAGGATCACGACCCACAGCGAGCCGCCCACCAGCGCGACCGTGGCGAGCGCCACCAGGATGACCGGCAGCGACAGGCGCGTGGTGATCAGGAACGACACGACGAGGTCGACCTTGCCGCCGAAGTAGCCGGCGGCCATGCCCATGGTGGTGCCGATCAGGCCGGACAGCAGCGCGACACTCACGCCGATCAGGAGCGAGATGCGGGCGCCATACATCAGGCGCGACAGGTAGTCGCGGCCGAGCTGGTCGGTGCCCAGCGGATGGAGCCAGGTGCCCTTTTCGTACCAGACCGGCGGGGCGGTGCGGTAGGCCAGATCCTGGAAGTAGGGGTCGTGCGGGGCCAGCCAGGGCGCGAACAGGGCCACGAAGACGATGAGGGCGAGCAGGCCGCCGCCCACCACCAGGGCCATGTTGCGCTTGAGCGCGCCGCGGCGCTTGCGTCGGGGCGGCGCGGCGGCCGGGCTGAGCTGGGGCGCCGCCGGCCCCTGGGTGGGCGGCGCCGAGGCGAGGGTGCGTATATCCATGATGCGTTCCTCAGGCGGCGCGGATGCGCGGGTCGAGCCAGGCATTGGCCACGTCGGCGGCCAGCGTGAGCAGGACATACAGCACCGACAGCAACAACACGATCAGCTGCATCACCGGGAAATCCTTGTAGGTGATGCTCTGGTAGGCGAGGTAGCCCAGGCCATCGAGCGCGAAGATGGTCTCGACCACGACCGACCCGCCCAGCAGATAGCCCAGCTGCACGGCGGCCAGCGCCACCACGGGCACGATGGCGTTGCGCAAGGCATGCTTGAAGATCACGGTGCCGGCCGGCAGGCCCTTGGCGCGCGCGGTGCGGATGTAGTCGGCGCCCAGCACTTCGATCATGCCGGCGCGGATCAGCCGCATGAAGGCCGGCGCGACGTAGTAGCCCAGCGCGATCGAGGGCATGACGAAGTGCTGCCAGGTGCCGCTGCCCGACACCGGCAGCATGCGCAGGGTCAGCGAGAACAGCATGATCAGGATCAGGGCGAAGAAGAAGTTCGGCAGCGCCTGGCCGAGCACCGCGATGGCCAGACAGAGCCGGTCGATGAAGCTGCCCTTGTAGAGCGCCGCCAGCACGCCCAGCGGGATCGAGATCAGCAGGGCCACGGCGAGCGCGCCCATGCCCAGCATCAGCGTGGTCTGGAGCTTGCCCCAGATCAGCGGACCCGCCGGCGTCTTGAAGTACACCGACATGCCGAAGTCGCCCCGCACCACGTGCCAGAGCCAGTCGGCGTACTGCACCGCCAGCGGGCGATCGAGCCCGTAGGCCTTGCGCACCGCATCGATATCGGCCTGCCGCGCGCCTTCACCGGCCAGCGCCAGCGCCGGATCGCCCGACAGATGCAACAGCAGAAACGCCAGCACGGACACCGTCAGTGCGACGAGCACCGCCAGGCCCAGGCGTCTGAGCGTATAACCCAACATAGACATCCACCTCTTGCTTGCATGACCACAGGCCCGGCGCGACAGGCGCCGGGCCGCTCGTGCTTACTTCCAGCTCATGTCCCAGAAGCGGATCAGCTCGTCGGAGTAGGGCTTGATCTGCAGGTCTTTGTTGGCGACGTAATAGGCCGGCAGCGTCCAGAGGGGCACGGCGTAGGCCTTGTCGGCGATGATGCCGAGCGCCTCTTTGTAGGCGGCGGCGCGGGCGCCGGGCTCGATGGTCTGATCGCCCTTGTCGAGCAGCTCCTTGACCTTCGGGTCGCGCGTGATGTCGTCGTTGCCGAAGCCGAAGTACACCGGCGTCGAGGCCGAGACGTCGTTGACGAGGTTCGACGCCCAGGTCTGATGGGTGAGCGATGCCTTGCCGCCACGGATCATGTCGCGCATGGCCGCGTACTGCAGGAAGCTCAGACGCGGGCGGATGCCGACCGCCTGCAGGTAGTTGATGATGGCCTCGGTCTGATTGCGCTCGCGGTAGGCGACGAGGTCGAGGTCGAAGCCGTTCGGGTAGCCCGCCTCGGCGAGCAGCTTCTTGGCGAGCGCGGGATCGTATTTGTAGCTGTGCACGTCCTGCGTGCATGCCACCTGCGACGGCGTGCAGACGGCGTTCAGCAGCGAACCGCCTTCGCCCACGATGTTTTTCAGGATGGCCTGGCGGTCGATCGCGTGGTTGATCGCCTTGCGCACGCGCTCGTCTTTCAGCGGCGCGGCGGGCGTGTTGTCGAGGATGTTCATCTGCATGAACACGATGCGCATGGTCTCGCCGTTGATCACCTGCAGCGAGGGCACGCTCTTGAGTTGCTCGGCCTGATCTTTCGGCACGCTCATGATCAGGTCTTCGCCGCCGGAGATCACTTCGGCCATCTGCGTCTGGCGATCCGGGATGAAGCGGATCACGACCTTGCCGACCTTGGGCTGGGCCTTGGGCGAATCCTTGAAGTAGTCGGCATTGCGCTCGAGCGTGATGGACTTGCCCGGCTGATAGTCCACTACCTTGTACGGGCCGCTGCCCACCGGCTTGGCGTTCATGCCTTGCGGTCCGACCTCCTGGTAGTACTTGGCCGGATGGATCGCCACGGTGGTGGACAGATATTCCTTGGCCGCGGGGAAGGGCTTCTTGGTGGTGAGCCGCACGTGGTATTTGTCGATCTTTTCGACCTTGTCGATCCACGCCACGTTCTGTTGCGTCACGGCCTTGTTCTTCGGATCGGCGACGAAGTTCAGCGTGTACACGACGGAGTCGGCGTCGAACTCTTCGCCGTTGTGGAATTTCACGCCCTGGCGCAGTTCGAACTCGAGCGTCTTGTCGTCGACCTGCTTCCAGCTCTTGGCGAGCTGGCCCTTGTACTCGTTCGTGACGGGGTCACGGTAGAGCAGCGTGTCCCAGACGTTGGCGGCGATGATCACGCCGATACGCACGTTGTTGTAGTACGGGTCGACGCTTTCGGGCGCCTGATCGTAGGCCATGCGGACGGTGTCGTCTTTCTTGGCCGCGTGCGCCGGCAAGGCGAAGGCGAAGCCGAGCGCGAGGGCGCCGGCGGTCAGGCGCAGCCGCTGGAGGCGGCCCGAAAAGCGGTGAGCGGGCGAGAGTGCCATGTCGTGATTCCCCTGTTCCTGCCTCTGTACGAGGCCTGTATGGTTGGACGAGATGCTGCCGGGTGCTGCGTCGAAACTGCACTGCTGATATCTGTCGTCTCCGAGGCCGGCGTGGGCCGCCGATCCGTTGGAATGGGTCTTGCGCCGACGCCGTCTAGCCGCTCTCCGGAGCGGCGACGCCGTGGCTGGCGAGCGCGCGCAGGGCGGCGTCGCATTTGCGTTGGAGATGGCCGCGCAGAATGCCGGCCAGGCGTTCGCCATCGCGGGCGCCCAGGGCATCGGCCATCTCGACGTGCTCGCGCATGGCCTGATCCCACTTGGCGGGGTCTTCGTTGGACGCGAAGCGCAAATGCTGGATGCGGGCGTTCTGCGTGTCGTAGAGCTGATTGAGCAGCGTGTTGTGCGCCGCCTTGCTCAGGCACTCGTGGATGGCGTGATTGAGCCGGTAGTACGTGGGGAGATCACGCCGCGCATGGCTGGCCTGCATCTCGAACGTGAGCGCGCGGATCTCGGCGATCTCGGCGTCGGTGGCGCGCTCGCACGCGAAGCGGCTCGACATGGCCTCGAGCCCGCCGATCACCTCGAACGCTTCGCGGATGCGTGTCTCGGACATGGCGACCACCTGCGCGCCGCGTTTGGGCTCGAGCTCGATCAGCCCTTCGGCGGCGAGCAGCCGGAACGCTTCGCGCAACGGCGTGCGCGACACGCCAAGCAGTTCGCAGAGGTAGCGTTCGTTCAGGCGCGCGCCCGGCGGGAACTGGCCCTGCACGATGCGCTCGCGCAGGCTGACGGCCACGGTGGCGGGCAGCGTGGCCGCGGCGCGGGGCGCCGGACTCGGCGTGCCGCGCGCGGGCGGCGCCCCGGGCTCGCCCGCGTCGTCGGACGGGGCGAAGTGCGGGCGAGGGCCCAGTGCCAGGGTGGAGTCACTGCTCATTGGTATACCAACTCGACCGGTGAATAGCGGCCACTATAGACCCGCTCCGGCGATTTACTGCATGCGTGAATACCCTGCGTTCCAAGCGCGAAAACAATGGGATAGAGTGGCTGCGGGCGAGATATCGGGTTCGCCGGGGTCGGCTCGCGTTCGTGCGCGGGCGGGCCGTTTGCCGCCCACTCCGCTCGTGCCGTGCTTTGGTATACCACCCTGAACATGAGGCCACGCATGCTTGCCCTGAACCGTCATCCCTCCGGTCGACATTTTCTGCAGATTCCCGGCCCGACCAATGTGCCCGATCGCGTGCTGCGCGCGATCGATCAGCCGACCATCGACCATCGCGGACCGGCCTTCGGCGAGCTGGGTCTGGCCGTGCTCTCGGGCATGCAGGCGATTTTTCAGACGAGCGGCCCCGTGATCATCTATCCGGCCAGCGGCACCGGCGCCTGGGAGGCCGCGCTGGTCAACACGCTGTCGCCCGGCGATCACGTGCTGATGGCCGAAACCGGGCACTTCGCGAGTTTGTGGCGCCGGCTGGCCGACCGCCTGGGTCTGCGCGTGACCTTCCTGCCCGGCGACTGGCGCCACGGCGTGGATGCCGGCGCGATCGAGGCGGCGCTGCGCGCCGACGCGGGCCAAGATATCGCCGCCGTCTGCGTGGTGCACAACGAAACCTCCACCGGGGTGGTCAGCGACATTCCGGCCGTGCGGGCCGCGATGGACCGCAGCGGCCACGGCGCGCTGCTTATGGTCGACACGATTTCGTCGTTGGGCTCGATCGACTATCGCCACGAGGAATGGCGTGTGGACGTGAGCGTATCGGGTTCTCAGAAGGGCCTGATGTTGCCCCCCGGTCTGTCGTTCAATGCCGTGAGCGAACGCGCGCTGGCACGCGCCGAGACGGCGAAGCTGCCCCGCGCCTACTGGGACTGGCGCGACATGCTGGGCGTGAACGGCAAGGGCTATTTCCCGTACACGCCGGCCACCAACCTGCTTTACGGCCTGCACGAGGCCATCGAGATGCTGCGCGCGGAAGGCTTGCCCGCCGTGTTCGCACGCCATCGCCGCCACGGCGAAGCCACCCGCGCGGCGGTGCAGGCCTGGGGTCTCGAGATTCTGTGCCAGGAGCCCGACGGTCACAGCCCGGCGCTGACCGCCGTGCTGATGCCCGAGGGGCACAGCGCCGACGCCCTGCGCAAGACCGTGCTCGAGCGCTTCGACATGTCGCTGGGACAGGGCCTGGGCAAGCTCACCGACCGTATTTTCCGCATTGGCCATCTGGGCCATTTCAACGATCTGACACTGTGCGGCACGCTGGCCGGTGTCGAGATGGGCCTGGCGGCCGCCGGCGTGCCGCACCGGGCCGGCGGCGTCGCTGCCGCCATGCGGCGGCTCGCGCAGGCCCCCGCCGTCTGAAGCGCACAACTTACCAAGAGGAAGCGAGATGAACCCATTGATGAAGGACGCGATCCAGTTCGCGACCGAACACGAATCCACCTGGGACCGCAGCGTCAAGGGCAATTGGGGCGTGCACCAGAACGACCCGCCGCCGTACAACCGGCTCTACGGTCCGGTCCACGACCGCGGGCCCAACACCGGTGTGGTGGTGGTCGACGGCAAGACGGTGGCGTCCTGGGGCGAGCCCGAGCGCGCCGACCTGACCTTCAGCGTGGCCAAGATGTATCTGGCCCTGCTGGCCGGCGTGGCGCATGACCGCGGCCTGTTGCCGGACGTGAACGAGCGCGTGGGCGCGCGGGTGCCCGGCATCGGCTTCGACGAGGGCCAGAATGCCGAGATCACCTGGCGCCAGCTGCTGCAGCAGACGAGCGAATGGGAAGGCGAGCGCTTCGGTCTGCCCGATCAGGTCGACCGCTACCGTGCGGTCACCTTCGGCGTGCCGCCCGATGGCAAGAAGGGCGATCCGCGCCCCTTGCAGAAGCCCGGCACGTACTGGGAATACAACGACGTCCGGATCAATCAGCTCTCGTACGCGCTGCTGCATCTGTTCCGCAAGCCGCTGCCGGAGGTGTTCCGCGAGGCCATCACGCGGCCGGTGGGCGCCAGCGAAAACTGGCAATGGGTGGGCTACGACACCGCGTGGGTCGAGATCGACGGCAAGCGCATGCAGTCGGTGCCGGGTGGCACGCACTGGGGCGGCGGCATGTCGATCAGCGCCAAGGATCAGGCGCTGATCGGGCAGATGCTGCTCGACGAGGGGCAGGCCAATGGCAAGCAGGTGCTGTCGCGCGAGTGGCTGCGCGCGATGCGCGAGCCGGTCGATATCGCGCCGTACTACGGCTATCTGATCTGGCTCAATCACGAGCGCAAGATGTTCCCGAGCCTGCCCGCATCGAGCTTCTTCGGCGTGGGCGCTGGCAGTTCGTTCACGTGGGTCGAGCCCGAGCGCCGCATGGTGGCGATCGTGCGCTGGCTCGATTCGGGCCATGCCGACGCGCTGTTCGGCAAGATCCTGGCGGCGGTGGACGCCGAGCAGCAGGGCTGAGCCGAAGACCCGGGCCGGGCGCCCCGCGCCCGCCCTGGCGCGCTATAGTGGTCCGTGTGACATCCCCCCACGATCCGTAGCGCGCGCCGGCAGCTTCGCGGCGTGCAGGGAGCGCATCATGCCAGCCACCCGCGAGACTGCGCCGCAGGGCGCCGCAGGACCCGGTTCGTTCGAGCTCATCGGCTCGCGCGGCTGCGGCTCGGCCATCGTCGAGGCCGCGCTGCGCCTCACCGGCCTGCCGTTTCACCTTACCGATCTGCCTTATCTCAAGCCCGGCCCCGGGCGCGACCGCCTGCTTCGGCTCAATGTGAGCGGGCAGGTGCCCACGCTGGTGCTGCCCGACGGCGGCATCATGACCGAAAGCGCGGCGATGATCCTGCACCTGCACGATCTCGCGCCGCACGCCGGGCTCGTGCCGCCCGCCGGCACGCCGGAGCGCTGGCGCTTCTGGAATCTGCTCGAGCGCCTGATCGGCTCGGTCTATCCCACCTTTACCTACGGCGACGATCCCGCCAAATGGGCGGGCCCCGGCGCGGCCGCCGAGCTCATGCGCGTGAAAGTGCACGACCGCCGCGCCGAGCTCTGGCAGGAGATCGAGCGCGAGATCGGGGCGCCGCATGCGCTGGGCGCGCATTTCTCGGCACTCGATCTGTACGTGGCGGTGATGACGCGCTGGCGCCCCGGGCAGGATTGGTTCCGGCGCAGCTGCCCCAGACTCGCCGCGGTGGCGGAGACGGCCGCGCTCGAGCCGCATCTGGCGGCCGTGCTCGACCGCCACTTCGATCCGCCGCTGGAGTAACGGGCTCTCGCGCAACGCGGCGTCGACGCGCACGCGGGGCAGGTGCGGCGCGCGTCACGTGCGGCCGGGTGTGAGGCCTCCCGCCGTTGCCCGACAGGCACCGTCTCCCGCCGCCGCTCCGGCGCTACGCGCGCTTGCGCCGGCGGCGCTCGCCGCGCGTTTCGCGCAGCGCGATGTACAGGCCGCTGCCGGCGATGAAGGCCGCGCCGACATAGGCCTGCAGGTCGGGCTGCTCGTTCCAGATGATCCAGCCCAGCAGGGTGGCCCAGATCAGGCCCGTGTAGTCGAACGGGGCCACGACCGACGCGGGCCCGATCCGAAAGCCCTGCGTGATGAGCGTGAGGCCCAGCGTGGAAAAGAGCGCCACGCCCGCGAAGTAGGGCAGGTGCTCGGCGGCGGGCGTGTTCCAGAACCACGGCACCGCGACCGCGCTGCACACGAGCTGGCCCGCCACGATGTAGAACATGGTGGTGAGCATGCTCTCGCCGCGGCCGATGGCGCGCGCGGTGATCATCATCACGGCATAGAGCAGCGCCGTGATCAGCGGCCACAGGGCCGCGATCTGGAAGCCGCCCGAGCCCGGGCGCACGATCACGAGCACGCCGGCAAAGCCCGCGCCCACGGCGAGCCAGCGCGCGCCGTCGACCTTTTCCTTCAGCAGCAGCACCGACAGCGCGGTGACGAACAGCGGCGCGGCGAACGCGATCGCCGTGTTTTCGGCGAGCGGCAGATGGGTCAGCCCGATGTAGAAACAGGTCGCCGAGACGATGTTGATCGCGCCGCGCAGGAGATGGATGAGCGGATACTGCGTGCGCAGGCTGCGGCGCCCGCCCAGGGACGCCACGACGGCGAGCACCACGGGCAGCGCGATCAGTGCGCGCATGAACAGAATCTGAATCGGCGAGTAATGATCCCCCAGCCACTTGGCCTGGGCGTCGCTCAGGGTCAGACAGAAAATGCCGCCCATCACGCAGGCGATGCCGGCGAAGGGGGAGGGCGTGCGGACAGCGGAATCCATGATGCGATCCAGACAGATGAAGACGCGCGTCGGGTGACACGACGCGCAGAAAGGGCAGAAATGGCGGGGAGCGATCCCTGCCCGGAACGCGCGGCCGGGTGCCGCGTCAGTGCGTGCGGTTCGGGCCGGGCCGCGTAGGCCGCGCCGCGTAGGCCGGGCCGCGGAGGCCGCGCCGCGTAGGCCGGGCCGCGGAGGCCGCGCCGCGCAGGCCGCGCCGCGCAGGCCGCGCCCCGC
>NZ_NEVN01000001.1 GCF_002261475.1 Bordetella genomosp. 5 | reverse complement strand
TGAACTGACCCCCAGAAGTTGGATGGTCAGAAGCTAAAGCCCGAAGGCCTGAGCTCGGTATTGCACCGGGCTCAGGCCTTTTAGCTTGAGCTTGATGCGGTCGTGATTGTAGTAACGGATGTACTGCCTGATGCCGGCCTGCAACTGCTCGATACCTTCGAAGCGGTTGAGGTGGAAGAACTCAGCCTTCAACGTACCGAAGAAGCTCTCCATGGCCGCATTGTCCAGGCAGTTTCCTTTACGCGACATGCTTTGCGTTACTGACCGGGCTGCGAGCATGTGCCGGTAGGTGGGTTGCTGGTACTGCCAACCTTGGTCGGAGTGCAGGACAGGACGGTCCGTCGGGCGTAGCCGAGCCAGCGCCTTTTTCAGCATGTTGCTCACGAGCGTGAACACCGGTCGTCGGCTGGTCTCGTAAGCCACGATCTCGCCGTTGTACAGGTCCATCACCGGCGACAGGTACAACTTCTCTCCGCGCACGTTAAATTCGGTCACGTCGGTGACCCATTTCTCGTGAGGACGCGCGGCCTCGAAGTCACGCGCCAACACATTGGTCGCCACGTGATGTGACTGGCCTCGGTATGACCGGTACTTCTTGGCGCGCACAAGCGACTTTAAGCCCAATGCCTGCATTAGTTTCTGCACCGTTTTGTGGTTCACCAGATCACCCGCCTGACGCAAAACCGCCGTGATACGGCGGTAGCCATAGCGGCCTTTATGACGCGCGAAGATCGCGCCGATACGTTGCTTTAGCTCAGCGTACGGATCTGCGGCGTCCAGCACCTTCAGGTGGTAATAGAACGTGCTGCGTGACAGCTCGGCCACACGCAGCAGTCGTTCCAGCGGATGCTTATGCCTCAATCCTTGGACCACTTGCGCTTTCCAACGAGCGCTTTGGTCTTTTCCGCTTCGATCAAGGCATCGAGCTTTTTTAGGTAGTCCAACTCCGCTCGCAGGTTCGCAACTTCTTCGAGAAGCTCTTCCTTGGTCATGTCCTTGGACACGGGCTCTGGGGGGTATTTGTGGGGCATGCTTGCTCCTGGACGCTTGCGCGCCAACGCCTCTATACCCCCAGCATCATACTGGGTACGCCACTTCGCAATATGACCTGAACTGCGGATCCCCAGCAG
The DNA here is from genome assembly GCF_002261475.1 of Bordetella genomosp. 5. GTDB lineage: Bacteria > Pseudomonadota > Gammaproteobacteria > Burkholderiales > Burkholderiaceae_B > Bordetella. The sequence continues at coordinate 759,269 of NZ_NEVN01000001.1, read as the reverse complement.
TGTCGCGGCCTGGATGTCCGATAGTCCTTGGTCGCGGATCTTGCGCAACACCGACTGCTTGAAGGCTGCGCTATAAGCCCCTGACTGCCGGCGTAGACCTGCTAAGCCATGTACGCGATAGCTCTCGACCCATCCTCGGACCAGCGAATGTTGCAGTTCGTGGCGCGCCGCCACCGAACGACCACTCTCAGTGCCCTTCAAACACTCCCGAACCACCTTTAACTTGAACTGCTCGTTGTACTTCGCCATGTAAAAACCCCCGAAGGTTGGATCAATATCCAACTTTCGGGGGTCAGTTCACGGGGCGGGTTTCTTCGGGGCCGTGCCGGTCAGGCGGTGGCGACGGGGATCTTGCCGATCCGGGCCTGCCATTCCTTCGGGCCGGTGGTGTGCACCGAGGTGCCCTGCGCATCCACGGCCACCGTGACGGGCATGTCCTTCACGTTGAACTCGTAGATGGCTTCCATGCCCAGGTCCTCGAACGCCAGGACCTTGGCTTCGCGGATCGCCTTGGACACGAGGTAGGCGGCGCCGCCCACGGCCATCAGGTAGGCCGAGCCGTGCTTGCGGATCGCCTCGATCGCCACCGGGCCGCGCTCGGACTTGCCGATCATCGAGATCAGGCCGGTCTGCGCCAGCATCATCTCGGTGAACTTGTCCATGCGGGTCGCGGTGGTGGGACCCGCCGGGCCGACCACTTCGTCGCCGACCGGATCGACCGGACCGACGTAGTAGATGACGCGATTGGTGAAGTCCACGGGCAGCTTCTCGCCCTTGGCCAGCATGTCCTGGATGCGCTTGTGCGCGGCGTCGCGGCCGGTGAGCATCTTGCCCGACAGCAGCAGCGTCTGACCCGGCTTCCAGCTCGCCACTTCTTCACGCGTGAGCGTGTCGAGGTCGACCTGCTTGGACTTGTTGTAGTCGGGGGCCCAGTGCACTTCGGGCCACTCGGACAGCGACGGCGGATCCAGACGGGCCGGACCGGAACCATCGAGCACGAAGTGAGCGTGACGGGTGGCGGCACAGTTGGGGATCATCGCCACGGGCTTGGAGGCGGCGTGCGTCGCGAAGGTGGAGATCTTCACGTCGAGCACGGTGGTGAGGCCGCCCAGGCCCTGCGCGCCGATGCCCAGCGCGTTGACCTTCTCGTAGAGCTCGATGCGCAGCTCTTCGAGCTTGTTCTGCGGGCCGCGGGCCAGCAGCTCGTACATGTCGATGTCTTCCATCAGCGACTGCTTGGCCATCAGCATGGCCTTCTCGGCGGTGCCGCCGACGCCGATGCCGAGCATGCCCGGCGGGCACCAGCCGGCGCCCATCGACGGCACGGTCTTGAGCACCCAGTCGACCAGCGAATCGCTGGGGTTGAGCATCGCGAACTTGGTCTTGTTCTCGGAACCACCGCCCTTCGAAGCGATCTGCACGTCGACGGTGTTTCCAGGCACCAGGTCGACGTGCAGGATACAGGGCGTGTTGTCGCGCGTGTTCTTGCGCGCGAAGATCGGATCGTCGAGCACAGACGCGCGCAGCGGATTGTCGGGGTTCAGGTAACCCTGACGCACACCCTCGTCACAGAGCTCCTGCAGCGTGCGCTTCGTCTCGAAACGCACGTCCATGCCGATCTTCAGGAACACGTTGACGATGCCGGTGTCCTGGCAGAGCGGACGCTTGCCTTCGGCGCACATGCGCGAGTTGGTCAGGATCTGCGCCATCGCGTCGCGCGCGGCGGGGCTCTCCTCACGCTCGTAAGCGCGCGCCAGATGGCGGATGTAGTCAACGGGGTGGTAGTAGCTGATGAACTGAATCCCGTCCGCGATGGACTGAATCAGATCCTCTTCTTTGATGATGACGGTCATGGCGATATCGATGGTGCGTGACGAACAAAAAATGGCCGACCCGCGCGGCGCGCGAGCCGGAAAAAGAGAGTTTATTTTCGCCGACGGGCCGCCCCTAGGCGAAAACGCCCCCTCGGGGGGCAGCAAGCCGAAGGCGCCGCGTGGGGGCATTTTCGCCGACGGGCCGCCCCTAGGCGAAAACGCCCCCTCGGGGGGCAGCAAGCCGAAGGCGCAGCGTGGGGGCTAACAGTCATTTGCCTTGCCAGACGGGCTTGCGCTTCTCGGCGAAGGCCGTCGCGCCTTCTTTGGCGTCGGCGGACGTGAAGATGTGGGCGATCAGCGGGCGCTGGCGATCGAACATGCCTTCCTGCTCCCAGTCGGTGGCCTGCGACACGATGCTCTTGGCCGTCTGCACGGCCAGCGGGCCGTTTTCGACGATCACACGGGCCAACTCGAGCGCGCCGGCCAGCGCCTGGCCCGGCTCGGTCAGGCGATTGACCAGGCCCAGCGCATGGGCGCGCTCGGCGCCCAGCATGTCACCGGTCAGGATGACTTCCATGGCCACGTGATACGGCAGCCGGCGCGGCAGACGCAGCATGCCGCCCGCGCCCGCCACCAGGCCGCGCTTCACTTCGGGCAGGCCGAACTTGGCATTGTTGGCCGCCACGATCAGATCGGACGCCAGCGCCATTTCGCAACCGCCGGCCAGGGCATAGCCCTCGACCGCCGCGATCAGCGGTTTCTTGGGCGGACGCTCGTTCAGGCCGGCGAAGCCACGGCCCGGGATCAGCGGACGCTGGCCGCTTTGCGCGAACGCCTTGAGGTCCATGCCCGAGGAAAAGGTGCCGCCGGCGCCGGTCAGGATGCCAATGCGGATGTCGTCGCGCGCGTCCAGTTCGTCCAGGGCGGCCGCCATGGCCTGCGCCGTCTCGAGATTGATGGCGTTCTTGGCTTCCGGGCGATTCACCGTGATGATCTGGATACCGTCGCTGACTTCGACCTTGATCAATTCAGACATGCCTGCTCCTTCCGTGAGGGCCTCCAGGGCGTGGCCCCGGGCTCTGGGTTTTATATAAGACCTGGAAAAGACGGAATCATACGACCATTGCGCCGGGGCCCGGTATGTCCCCCTGCGCGAAGGTCCACGCCGCGGGCGGCGCGTGGCCCTGCGCCGGCGCGCCGGGAAGGTGCGCGCCCGGTCCGTCGGCGCTGGCGCGCCCCCCGCGTCCCGCGGGTCGCACAGCGGCCGGCAAAGCCTGTATTTGCGCCGGTTTGGTGGCCCGGGCGGCATGCGCGCCCATCCTGGCCCCGGGGCAGTTAAAATGCCGGGTTTTCCATGCCAACCGGCCTCGCGGCCACGCCGGCGCGGCCGCACCTCCGGCCCCGGCCGGGCGCACCGTTTTCACGGACTTTATGCTTACCTTCCAGCAAATCATCCTCACGCTCCAGGAATACTGGGACAAACAGGGTTGCGCCCTGCTGCAGCCGATCGACATGGAAGTCGGGGCCGGCACATCGCACACCGCCACGTTCCTGCGCGCCATCGGCCCGGAACCCTGGCGCGCTGCCTACGTGCAACCGTCGCGCCGTCCCAAGGATGGCCGCTACGGCGAAAACCCCAACCGCCTGCAGCACTACTACCAATACCAGGTCGTGCTCAAGCCCGCGCCGCCCGAGATCCTCGATCTGTACATCGGTTCGCTCAAGGCGCTGGGCATCGATCCCACGCAGCACGACATCCGCTTCGTCGAAGACGACTGGGAAAATCCCACGCTCGGCGCCTGGGGCCTGGGCTGGGAGGTCTGGCTCAACGGCATGGAAGTGACGCAGTTCACGTACTTCCAGCAGGTCGGCGGCCTCGATTGCACGCCCACCACCGGCGAAATCACCTACGGTCTCGAACGCCTGGCGATGTATCTCCAGGGCGTCGAGAGCGTCTACGACCTGGTCTGGACCGAAGGCTGGGACGGCACGCCCGTGCTCTACCGCGACGTGTTCCACCAGAACGAGGTCGAGCAGTCCACCTACAACTTCGAACACTCGTCGGCCGACATGCTGTTCTCGCACTTCAACGACTACGAAGCCGAGGCCAAGCGCCTGATGGAAGTGCCGCTGGCGCTGCCGGCCTACGAGGCGACGCTGAAGGCGGCCCACACCTTCAACATGCTGGACGCGCGTGGCGCGATCAGCGTGACCGAACGCGCGGCCTACATCGGCCGCATCCGCAACCTGTCGCGCGCCGTCGCACAGGCCTATTTCGAATCCCGCGAACGACTGGGCTTCCCGATGCTTGCAGGCCGCAAGGCCGCCGGGGAGGCTGCCTGACATGACCACCGATATCCGCCCCCTGCTGGTTGAACTGCTCACCGAAGAGCTGCCGCCCAAGGCCCTGCAAAAGCTGGGTCAGGCCTACGCCGAAGGCGTGCGCGCCACGCTGGCCCGCCTCGGCCTGCTGGCCGACGGCTGCGTCGTCACGCCGTACGCCACGCCGCGCCGCCTCGCCGTGCACCTGAGCGCCGTGCTGGCGCAGGCACCCGACCAGGCCTACACCGAGAAGCTGATGCCGGCCAAGGTCGGTCTCACCGAAGACGGCCAGCCCACGCCCGCGCTCACCAAGAAGCTCGCGGCCAAGGGCCTGGAGCACCTCACGCCCGACCAGCTCGAGCGCGAATCCGACGGCAAGCAGGACTACCTCGTCGCGCGCGGCACCGCCGCCGGCGCACGGCTGGCCACGGGCCTGCAAGAAGGCATCCAGGCCGCCACCGACGCCCTGCCCATCCCCAAGGTCATGCGCTATCAGCTGGCCGACGGCGTGAGCACGGTCAAGTTCGTGCGCCCGGCGCATGGCCTGATCGCCCTGCACGGCGCCGACATCGTGCCCGTCGGCATGCTGGGCCTGCAGGCCGGCCGCCTCACGCTGGGCCACCGCTTCATGAGCGAAGGCGACATCGAAATCGCCGACGCCGACAGCTACGTGTCCACGCTGGCCGAACGCGGCCACGTCATCGCCTCGTTCGAGGCACGCCGCGACGAGATCGATCGCCAGTTGCAGGCCGAGGCCTCGCGCCTGGGCGCCACGCTGGGCGTGGATCCCGAAGTGGCCGCGCTGCTCGATGAGGTCACCGCGCTGGTCGAACACCCGACCGTCTACGTGGGCCAGTTCGAAGAGGAGTTCCTGCAGGTGCCGCAGGAGTGCCTGATCCTCACGATGCGGCTCAACCAGAAGTATTTCCCGCTGTTCGATCCGGCCACCGGCAAGCTCACGCACCGCTTCCTGATCGTGAGCAACATGCAGGTCGCCAACCCGGTCAACATCGTCGAAGGCAACCAGCGCGTGGTGCGTCCGCGTCTGGCCGATGCACAGTTCTTCTTCCAGACCGACCGCAAGGTCCCGCTGGCCGCGCGCGTCGAGCAGCTGGGCAGCATCGTCTATCACAACAAACTCGGCACGCAGCTCGAGCGCGTCGAGCGCGTGCGCGCGATCGCGCGCGGCGTGGCCGAGGCGCTGGGCGCGGATGTCGCCGCCAGCGACCGCGCGGCCTTGCTGGCCAAGGCCGACCTGGGCTCGAACATGGTGGGCGAGTTCCCCGAGCTGCAAGGCATCATGGGCGCCTACTATGCCGCCGGTGATGGCGAGCCCGACAGCGTCGTCGAAGCCCTGCGCACGCAATACCGCAACCGCTACGACGCCCCGGTCACGCGCGAAAGCCTGACCGCCGCCGTCCTGTTCCTGGCCGAACGCGCCGAAACGCTGATCGGTATCTGGAGCATCGGCCTGGCCCCCACGGGCGAGCGCGATCCGTTCGCGCTGCGCCGTGCCGCGCTGGGCGTCATCAGCGCATTCGAGCAACTCGCCGCGGGTGGCTGGCTCAAGATCAGCGAGGCCGGCGCCCTGTCGCTCGACACGCTGCTCGATCTGGCCGCACGCAGCTTCCCGGCCGGCAAGATCGAGGCCGCCACGGTCGCCGAGGTGCGCGCCTTCATTTTCGAACGCTACCGCAACCAGCTGATCGGCGAATACGAGCGCAATGCCGTCGAGGCCGTGATCGCCCTGACACCGCCGCTGCACCAGGTGGCCGAGCGCGTGCGCGCGGTCATCGCCTTCGAGCAGATGCCCGAGGCCGCCAGCCTGGCCGCCGCCAACAAGCGCATCGGCAACCTGCTTAAAAAGGCCGAAGGCGAGATCGGCGCGGTCGACCCCACCCGCCTCACCGATGCCGCCGAGCAGGCCCTGGCCACCTCGGTGGCGCAGCTCGCGCCGCAGGCCCAGGCCCAGCTCGCCGCCGGTGACTTCGCCGGCAACCTGCGCACGCTGGCCCAGGCCCGCGGCCCGGTCGACGCGTTCTTCGCCGATGTGATGGTGATGGCCGAAGACCCGGCACTGCGCGCCAACCGTCTGGCGCTGCTCAACCAACTGCACGGCCTGATGAACCAGGTGGCGGATCTTTCCAGGCTGGCACAGTGAAACTCATCATCCTGGACCGCGATGGCGTCATCAATCAGGACAGCGACGCCTTCGTCAAAAGTCCCGACGAATGGATCGCGCTGCCTGGCAGTCTGCAGGCCATCGCACGCCTGAATCAGGCCGGCTGGACCGTGGTCGTCGCCACCAACCAGTCCGGCGTGGCGCGCGGCCTGTTCGACATGGCCACGCTCAACGCCATCCACGGCAAGATGCGGCGCGAGCTGGCCGCGGTGGGCGGCCATGTCGACGCCATTTTCATGTGCCCGCACGGCCCCGACGACGGCTGCAATTGCCGCAAGCCCCTGCCGGGCATGCTGTTCGACATCGGCCACCGCTACGACGTCGACCTGACCGCCACGCCCGCCATCGGCGACTCGCTGCGCGATCTGCAGGCCGCCTCGGCGGCCGGCTGCCAGCCGTGGCTGGTCCAGACCGGCAACGGTCCCAAGACCCAGGCCAAGGGCGGCCTGCCCGAGGGCACGCGCGTCGCGGCCGATCTGGCCGCCGTGGTCGACACTCTGCTACAGGATGCCTGAGCCCATGGCCTGGTTGCGTTCGTTCGTCTATCTGCTGTTCCTCATCGTCACCGTCATCCCCTACGCGTTCGCCTGCATTCTGTGGGCGCCGCTGCCGCTGCACCTGCGCTACCGCCTCACCGTAGGCTGGCCGCGCCTGGCGATCTGGGGCGCCAAGGTGATCTGCGGCCTGCGCTGGCAGGTCAAGGGCTGGGAAAACCTGCCCGACGGTCCCGCCGTGCTGCTGTCCAAGCACCAGTCGGCCTGGGAAACCCTGTTCTTCCCGGGCTACATGCCGCGCGAGGTCTGCTTCGTCTACAAGCAGTCGCTCAACTACGTGCCCTTCTTCGGCTGGGGACTGGCGCTGCTGCGCATGATCTCCATCGATCGCTCCAAGGGCCGCGATGCGTTCGAACAGGTGGTGCGCCAGGGTCAGGCCCGCCTCAACGAAGGGCGCTGGCCGCTGCTGTTTCCCGAGGGCACGCGCGTGCCGCCCGGCGAGACCCGCCGCTTCAAGATGGGCGGCGCGCTGCTCGCCTCGCGCACGGGTGCCCGCGTGGTGCCGATCGCGCACAACGCCGGCGAATGCTGGCGCCGCAACGCTTTCGTCAAAACGCCCGGTCTCATCACCCTGTCCATCGGACCCGCGATAGAATCCCAGGGAATCACCCCCGAAGAGCTCAACGCCAAAGTACAGGCCTGGATCGAAGGGGAAATGCGCGTACTCAATCCCGAAAGGTATGACCAGGACTGACCAGCTCGAGCTGCTGTTCGACGCCGGGCCGCCCAATGAGGCGTCCCACGGCGCGGCGGCAGGCGCGGGTGCGGCCGCCCCGGTCGCCCCCGACGCCCCCCGCGCCGGCAAGCCTGCCACACCGGGCGCCCCCACCGGCGCCGCCTCCGATAGCGCGCCGGCCCCGTCCGGCGGCCCCGCGCTCACGCTGCGCCCCACGCCCGCGCCCACGCCGGGCAGCACCCTGATCCCCACGCCCTGCCCCGACTCGCTGCCGCACGGCGCGCGCTGGCGCGAGGTCGCCACGCCGCAGCAGACCATCGGCTTCGTGCTGTTGCGCTCGCGCCGCCGCAGCATCGGCTTCGTCGTGGCCGACGACGGCCTGCGCGTCACGGCCCCCAACTGGGTCACGCTGGGCCAGATCGACGACGCGGTCCGCGAAAAGGCCCGCTGGATCCTGTCCAAGCTGCGCGACTGGCATGCCCGCCGCGAACAACTGGCGCTCACGCAGACGCGCTGGCAGGCCGGCGGCGAACTGCCTTATCTGGGCAAGCGCATCCGGCTCGACCTTGGCGCCGATCGCCGCCAGGCGCATTTCGACGGCGACGCCGACGCGCCCGAGGAAGGTCAGACGCTCTGGCTGCCGCTGCCGGCCAATGCCGACGGCTCGCGCATCCGCGACGCCGCGCAGGCCTGGCTGCAGCAACGCGCGAGCGCGTGGTTCGGCGCCCGCCTGGCGCATTTCCTGCAGATCTCCGGGCTCAAGATCAGCCGCTGGCGCCTGTCGTCGGCCACCACGCGCTGGGGCTCGTGCACGAGCGACGGCAACGTCATGCTCAACTGGCGCCTGATCCACTTCAGCCCCGACATCATCGATTACGTGATCGCGCACGAGCTGGCCCATCTGCGCGAGATGAACCACAGCCCCAACTTCTGGAGCGAGGTCGGCCAGATCCTGCCCAACTACGAGCAGGCCAAGCGCGTGCTCAAGCAGCACGACCCGGCCATGCTGCCGCAGTTCTGAGGCGGCGCCGCCCATGGAACTGCGGCAACTCCGATATTTCGCCAAGCTGGTCGAGTGCGGCAGCATGGGCCGCGCCGCGACCGAGCTGGGCATCGTCACCTCCGCGCTGAGCCAGCAGATCAGCCGTCTCGAAGGCGAGCTCGCCACGCGCCTGCTGGTGCGCACCTCCACCGGCGTGGTGCCGACCGACGCCGGGCTGGCGTTCCTGCGCCAGGCCCAGCTTGCGCTGCGCCATGCCGACGACGCGGCCCAGGCCGCGCGCCAGTCGCGCCTGAGCGGCCACGTCAGCGTGGGGCTCGCCCCGACCACCGCGTCGGTGCTGGCCGTGCCGTTCATGCGCGCGATGCAGGCCCGCTACCCCGACGTGCGCGTGCAACTGGTCGAAAGCCTGTCGGGCCACCTCGCCACCATGCTCAACGCGCGCCAGCTCGATCTGGCCGTCGTCTTCCACACCGAAACCGCGCGGCGCTGGAGCGTGCTGCCCCTGCTCGACGAACGCCTGTTCCTGATCGCCCGGCCCGACCAACCCGGTCTGCCCACGGGCGACCTGGCGCGGTTGCGCGATCTGGCGGGCGTGCCGCTGCTGCTGCCCAGCGGCAGCCACGGCCTGCGCGCGCTGGTGAACACCGGCTTCGCCCGCCTGCGCCTCGCGCCCACGATCGCCGCCGAGGTCGACGGCCTGACCGTGCTGATGGAGCTGGTGCGCGAAGGCATCGGCGCCACGATTCAGCCGGGTGCCGCCGCGGTGCGCCTGCACGGCGAGCCGCTGGGCCTGTGGCGCATCGCCGACCGCCAGCTCAAACGCGCCAACCTGCTGGCCAGCCTGTCCGACGACGAGCTCTCGCCGGCGGCCCTCGCCGTGCGCGTGCTGCTGGCTCAGACCGTCGCCGAACTCGTCCGCGACGGGCATTGGCCCGGGGCAAGTCTTCACAAAACGTGAACACGCCTTGCCTCTGAGGTGATGGCGGCCACGCGCCCGCCTCCCTATAGTCGCCGCATCATTGATGGATGGCGACATGACAGACGTACTGGTGATCGGCGGCGGCAACGCGGCCCTCTGTGCCGCACTGATGGCGCGCGAAGCGGGCGCCAGCGTGCTGCTGCTCGAAGCCGCGCCGCGCGAATGGCGCGGCGGCAATTCCCAACACACCCGCAACCTGCGCTGCATGCACGATGCGCCGCAGGACGTGCTCGTGGAGGCCTATCCCGAAGAGGAATACTGGCAGGACCTGCTCAAGGTCACGGGCGGCCTGACCGATGAAAAACTGGCCCGCCTCGTCATTCGCGAGTCGTCCACCTGCCGCGACTGGATGCGCCGCCATGGCGTGAACTTCCAGCCGCCGCTCTCGGGCGCGCTGCATGTGGCTCGCACCAACGCGTTTTTCATGGGCGGCGGCAAGGCGCTGGTCAATGCCTACTACCGCAGCGCCGAAGCCCTCGGCGTGGCGATCCGCTATGACGCCCCCGTCGACCGGCTCGACCTCGACGCGCAGGGCCGGTTCCGCGCGGCCTACGTGAACGGCGAGCGCATCGAGGCGCGCGCCTGTGTGCTGGCCGCGGGCGGCTTCGAGTCGAACCGCGAGTGGTTGCGCGAGGCCTGGGGGCAGAACGAGCGCGGCGAATGGCCCGCCGACAACTTCCTGATCCGCGGCACCCGCTACAACCAGGGCGTGCTGCTCAAGTTCATGATCGACGCGGGCGCCGACATCATCGGCGACCCGTCGCAATCGCACTGCGTGGCCATCGACGCGCGCGCGCCGCTCTACGACGGCGGCATCTGCACCCGCATCGACTGTGTGTCGCTGGGCGTGGTGGTCAATCGCGACGCGGAGCGCTTCTACGACGAAGGCGAGGATTTCTGGCCCAAGCGCTACGCCATCTGGGGCCGGCTGACGGCCATGCAGCCGGGCCAGATCGCCTACTCCATCATCGACGCCAAAGCGGTCGGCCGCTTCATGCCGCCGGTGTTTCCGGGCGTGCGCGCCGACACCCTGCCCGAGCTGGCCCGCGCGCTTGGCCTGGACGAAGCGCGTTTCATGGACACCGTGGAACGCTACAACGCGGCCTGTCGCGTCGGCACCTTCGACCACACGGCGCTCGACGACTGCCACACCGAATCGCTCACGCCGCCCAAAACCCACTGGGCGCGCCCGCTCGATACCGCGCCCTACTTCGGCTACGCGCTGCGCCCCGGCATCACCTTCACCTATCTCGGCCTGAAGGTCGACGAGACCGCCGCCGTGCGCTTCGGCGATCGCCCGAGCGACAACCTGTTCGTGGCGGGCGAAATGATGGCCGGCAATGTGCTGGGCAAGGGATACACCGCGGGCGTGGGCATGTCGATCGGCACCGCCTTCGGACGCATCGCCGGCACACGCGCCGCCCAGGCGGCGCTGGCCCAGGCACAGGGAGAACAACGTGAAGCAGCTTGAAGACCTCGCGCGCCAGGCCGAGGCGGAAGGCGCCGCCCCGGCGGCCCAATCGATTTCGTTCGTGCGCGACGCGACACGCGCCGGCGCCACGCTCAGTCCTCAGGAAGGCGAGGTGTCGCGCATCATGCAGATCTGTAATGCCTGCCGCTATTGCGAGGGCTTCTGCGCGGTGTTTCCGGCCATGACGCGGCGCCTCGAATTCGGCAAGGCCGACGTGAACTATCTCGCCAACCTCTGCCACAACTGCGGCGCCTGTCTGCACGCGTGCCAATACGCACCGCCGCACGAATTCGCGGTGAACGTGCCGCAGGCGATGGCCAAGGTGCGCATGCAGACCTACGGCGACTACGCCTGGCCGCGCGCGGCCGGCCTGCTGTACCGCCGCAACGGCCTGACGCTCTCGCTGGCCACCGCGGCCGCGCTGGCGCTCTTCCTGGTGCTGGTGGTCAGCATCAACGGCGGGCTGCTGCACGCACCGCTGGCCGGCAACTTCTACGCCATCTTTCCGCACAACACCCTCGCGCTGATGTTCGGCGCGGTGTTCGGCTTCGCCATGCTGGCGCTCGCGCTCGGCGTGCGGCGCTTCTGGCGGGACGTGAGCCCGGGCCGCGAAGGCGCGGGCGCCGCGGCCGCCGCCGAAGCCGCGCACGCGGCGCTGCGGCTCAAGTACCTGGATGGCGGCCACGGCAAAGGCTGCAATGAGTCGGACGATGCCTTCACGCTCTGGCGCCGCCGCTTTCATCACATGACCTTCTACGGCTTCATGCTGTGTTTCGCCGCCACCTGCGTGGCCACGCTCTATCACTACGTGCTGGGCCAGCAGGCGCCCTATCCCTACCTCAGCGCGCCGGTCGTGCTCGGCACCGTGGGCGGCATCGGGCTGCTCGTCGGTCCGGCCGGGCTGCTCTGGCTCAACCTGCGCCGCCATCCCGAGCACGGCGACGCCGAGCAGAAGCCCATGGACCGCGGCTTCATCGCCCTGCTGTTCGTGACCAGCCTGACCGGCCTGCTGTTGCTGGTGCTGCGCGAGACCTCGCTGATGGGGCTGATGCTGGCCATCCATCTCGGCGTGGTGATGGCGCTCTTTCTCACGCTGCCCTACGGCAAGTTCGCCCACGGCATCTTCCGCAGCGCCGCGCTGCTGAAGTTCGCGATCGAGAAGCGTCAGGCCAACCGGCTGCAGCTCGGCGCCGACTGATCGCCGCACATCCGCCACGCCGGCGCGACGCCGGCGGGCACTCGTATTCATAACAACGATTGGAGAAGACGCTCATGACCTCCCGGACCTCTCGCGCCCCGCGCCGGCGCTTCTGTATGGCGGCGCTGGCCGCGCCCCTGCTCCTGATGACCGGCGGCGCGCTGGCGCAGGACTTTCCCGCCCGGCCGATCACGCTGATCGTGCCGCACTCGGCGGGCGGCACCTCCGACATTTTGGCGCGCACGGTCGCGGCCGAAGTGGCCAAAACGCTGGGCCAGAGCGTGATCGTCGAAAACAAGGGCGGCGCCAACGGCAGCATCGCGGCCAAGACGGTTGCGACCGCCAAGCCCGACGGCTACACGCTGCTGCTGGCCACCGCCAGCACGCACGGCATCAACCCCACCCTCTATCCCGCCATCAGCTACGACGCGCGCAAGGACTTTGCGCCGGTGGCGCTGCTGGCCACCGTGCCCAACGTCCTGGTCGTGCGCAAGGGCGTCGAGGCGGACAGCGTGGCGGCGTTGAGCAAACGAATCGGTGCCCAGGCCGACAGCTTCAACATGGCCTCGGCGGGCGCGGGCACGCCGGGCCACCTGGCCGGCGAGATGTATCGCAGCCAGGCCAAGCTCAAGTTCACGCACGTGCCGTACAAGGGCGGCAGCCCGGCGCTGGCTGATCTGATCGGCGGGCAGGTGGACTTCATGTTCACCACCATCCCCGGCGCCCTGCCGCACATCAAGGCCGGCACCCTGCAGGCCCTGGCGGTGACCTCGCCGCAACGTTCGCCGGCGCTGCCCGACCTGCCCACCATGAACGAAGCCGGCCTGCCGGGCTTCTCGGCGCTGTCGTGGCACGGCGTGGTGGCCCCGGCGGGCACGCCGCCGGCCGTGATCGACAAGCTCGACCAGGCGTTCACCGCGGCGCTCAAGAGCCCCGAGGTGCAGCAGCGCCTGCTCGAAGAAGGCGCCCTGGCCGCCGACATGCGGCAACAGGCCTTCGCCGGCTTCATCGACCAGGAAATCAAGAACTGGGCGGTGGCGATCAAGGACTCCGGCGCCACGCTCAACTGACGTTCCCCTGACGCGGCGGCGTGGCGTGGCGGCGGGCGCAACTGCTACGATTGAGGCCTGGCTTCAATTGTGCAAAAAAGGACACCTCCATGCGCCTCCTCCACACCATGCTGCGCGTCGGCAACCTGCAACAGTCCCTGGACTTCTACACCCATGTGCTGGGTATGCGCGTGCTGCGTCAGAAAGACTATCCGGACGGCCGCTTCACGCTGGCCTTCGTGGGTTACGAAGACGAATCCAAGGGTGCCGTGATCGAGCTCACGCACAACTGGGACACTGAAAAGTACGACCTCGGCACGGGCTATGGCCACATCGCCCTCGAAGTCGACAACGCCTACGAAGCCTGTGACAAGGTCAAGGCCAAGGGCGGCAAGGTCACGCGCGAAGCGGGCCCCATGAAGCACGGCACCACCGTCATCGCCTTCGTCGAAGATCCCGACGGCTACAAGATCGAGTTCATCCAGAAAAAGGATCGCAACGACTGATCGGAGCGCGCCGTCATGATCCACCCGATCCTGAAGATGGGCGACCCGCGCCTGCTGCGCGTGGCGCCGCCGGTCGAGCGCTTCGGCACGCCCGAGCTGCGCGCGCTGATCGACGACATGTTCGAGACCATGATCCATGCCAACGGCGTGGGTCTGGCCGCGCCGCAGATCGGCGTGGACCTGCAACTGGTGATCTTCGGTTTCGAGCGCAACCCGCGCTACCCGGACGCTCCTGCGGTGCCGCAGACCGTGCTGTGCAACCCGGTCATCACGCCCCTCTCCGACGAGCGCGAAAGCGGCTGGGAAGGCTGCCTGTCGGTGCCGGGCCTGCGTGGCCTGGTGCCGCGCTGGCGCCATATCCGCTACAGCGGCTTCGATCCCGATGGCAATCCCATCGAGCGCGAAGCCGAAGGCTTCCATGCGCGCGTGGTACAGCACGAGTGCGATCATCTGATCGGCCGGCTCTACCCCTCGCGCATCGAAGACTACTCGCAGTTCGGCTTTACCGAGGTGCTGTTTCCGGATCTGGATCCGAACCAGGACGACTGAACCCCGCGCCCGGCGGCGTGAGCTCGTCGGGTGCGAAATCGTCCACCGCCACCACCCGCGCGACGGCCGCTTCGGCCGCCATCAAGGCCTCCACCTGCTCATCGGTGATGGCGCCGCCCAGATGGGCATCGCGCCAATTGCGCACGCCCTCGCGCCGCAGCCGGTCTTGCAGACTCTGCACGGCGCACACATCCCTGAACGCCTCTTCGAGCTGACCCAGCGCATCGCTGCCGCCGCCCCGCACCAGATCGGCCGACAGCCGGTCCCGCGTACGCGAGGGTTCGATCAGGAATGCCGCGCATTCGCGCGTGAGCGCATCCGACGGCCCCCGCGCCGTGCGCACCGGCAGGATCAGAGTGCGCAACAGCACCGCGACCGGCCGGTTCGGCAGATTGGCCAGCACCTGGTCGAGCGCCTGTTCGATGCGCAGCTTCCCCTCCTCCATGCACCACGCCACCAGCGGCAGATCGGCATGATGGCGGCCTTCGTCGTCCCAGCGCTTGAGCACGGCCGACAGCAGATACAGCTCGGACAACACATCGCCCAATCGGGCCGAAATCATTTCGCGCCGCTTGAGCGCGCCGCCCAGCAGCCCCATGGCCGCGTCGGCCAGCAGCGCGAAGCCCGCCGCATAGCGGCTGAGCTGACGGTAATGCCGCGTGACCGGGCCCGCCGCGGGCGCGGGTGCCAGCAGGCCGCCGGTCCAGGCACGGCCCCAGGCGCGCAACGCCGTGCCGGCCGTATGCCGCATGTGCTGCCAGAACACCTGATCGAACACGCGCTGACCCTCGCGCTCGTCGGCATCGCCCAGCGCCAGCACTTCTTTCATCAGATACGGATGGGCGCGGATCGCCCCCTGGCCGAACACGATCAGGCAGCGCGTGAGGATGTTGGCGCCCTCCACCGTGATCGCGATCGGCAGCGCGCGATACAGCGAGCCGAGATAGTTGTGCGGGCCGTCGATCACCGCCTTGCCGGCGTGCACGTCCATCGCGTCGTTCACGGACACGCGCAGGCGCTCCGTGGCGTGGTATTTCATGATGGCCGACACGACGGCCGGCTTGTGGCCTTGATTGAGCGCCGCGCAGGTCAGGCGCCGCGCCGCTTCGACCAAATAGGCGTTGCCGGCCAGACGCGCGAGCTTCTCCTGCACGCCCTCGAACTGCCCTACCGGAATATTGAACTGACGCCGCACCCGCGCGTACATGCCGGTGGCGTGGGCCGACATCACCGCGCCGGCCGCCGACAGCGAGGGCAGCGAAATGCCGCGTCCTGCCGCCAGCGCGCTCATCAGCATCTGCCAGCCCTGACCGGCGCGGGCCGGCCCGCCGACGAGCGCTTCGATGGGCACGAACACGTCACGCCCGCGATTGGGCCCGTTCTGGAACACCTGCATCGACGGCAGATGACGCCGCCCGATCTCCACGCCCGGCGCATCGGTCGGCACGAGCGCCACCGAGATGCCGATATCCACGGCGCCGCCCAGCAAGCCGTCGGGGTCCTGCAATTTGAAGGCAAGGCCGAGCACGGTCGCGACCGGGCCCAGCGTGATGTAGCGCTTGTGCCAGTTGAGGCGGATGCCGAGCAGCTCCTGGCCGTCGACGACCTGACGGCACACGACGCCCGTGTCGGTCATGGACGCGGCGTCGGATCCGGCCTCGGGGCTGGTGAGGCCGAAGCACGGGATCTCGCTGCCATCGGCCAGGCGCGGCAGCCAGAACTCGCGCTGCGCGTCGGTGCCGAACTGCATCAGCAGCTCGCCGGGTCCGAGCGAGTTGGGCACCATCACGGTCACGCCGGCCGTAATGGACCACGCGGAAATGCGCCGCACCACCTCGGAATGCGCGTAGGGCGAGAAGCCCAGCCCGCCGTATTCCTTCGGGATGATCATGCCGAAAAAGCGATGCGCGCGGAGAAAGGCCCAGACCTCGGGCGGCAGATCGCGCCGCTTCCAGGTGATGTCCCATTCGTCGAGCATGCCGCACAACTCGGCCACCGGCCCGTCGATGAAGGCCTGCTCCTCGGTGGTGAGCGTGGCAGGCGGCACGGCCAGCAGTCGATTCCAGTCGGGGTTGCCCGTGAACAGATCGCCGTCCCACCAGACATCACCGGCCTCGATCGCCTCGCGCTCCGTGTCCGACAGGCCGGGCAGCGCCGCGCGCGCCCAGCGGAATGCGGGTTCGGAAATGCGGCGCCGGCGCCAATCCTTGAAGTCCATGCCCGTCCTCGTTTCAGATGGTGACAGATAGGGGGCAACTTACCAGAAATGTACGGGGCGGCCTATGCGCGCCGCACGGCGAAGTGCTGGATTGCGCCGGCGAGTCTGCGACAATGGGCGGCGCCTCACCACGCCCACCTCCTTTCCGCACTCATGCTCAACAAGCTCTGGCTGGCCTTTTTTCTGGTTGCCGCCCTGGCCGGCGGCTATCGGTGGATCGCCCTCGGCGATGCCGACGTGTTCCGCCTCATCGTCGCGAGCCTGTTCGACATGGCGCGCGTTTCGGTCGAAGTGATGGTGCTGTTGTTCGGCACGCTCACGCTGTGGCTGGGCTTTCTGCGCATTGCCGAGCGCGCCGGTCTGGTCGAGGCCCTGGCCCGCCTGCTGGGGCCGCTGTTCGCACGCCTGATGCCGGAGGTACCGCGCAACCACCCCGCCATCGGCCTCATCACGCTCAACTTCGCGGCCAACGGCCTCGGGCTCGACAATGCGGCCACGCCGATCGGCCTGCGCGCCATGCATGCGTTGCAGTCGCTCAATCCGCGCCCCGACACCGCGAGCAACGCGCAGATCCTGTTTCTGGTGCTGAATGCCTCGTCGCTGACCTTGCTGCCGGTCACGCTCTTCATGTTCCGCGCCCAACAAGGCGCCGCCGATCCCACCCTGGTGTTCCTGCCCATTCTGCTCGCCACCAGCATGAGCACGCTGGCCGGCCTGCTCGCCGTCGCGTTCTGCCAGCGCCTGCGCCTGTGGGATCCCGTGGTGCTGGCCTGGCTGGGCGGCACGGCGCTGCTGCTGGGCGGCTTCATGGCGCTGCTGGCGAGCATGTCGGCCAGCGCCATCGCGGCGCTGTCGTCGCTGCTGGGCAACCTCACGCTGTTCGCGGTGCTGCTGGCCTTTTTGATCGTGGGCGCCTGGCGCAAGGTGCCGGTGTACGAGGCCTTCATCGAAGGGGCCAAAGAAGGCTTCGAGATCGCGCGCAATCTGCTGCCCTATCTGGTGGCGATGCTCTGCGCGGTCGGGGTGCTGCGTGCCTCGGGCGCGCTGGACTTCCTGCTCGACGGCATCCGCTGGATCGCCAGCGGGGCGGGCTGGGACACGCGCTTCGTCGACGCGCTGCCGACCGCACTCGTCAAACCCTTTTCGGGCAGCGCCGCGCGCGCCATGATGCTCGAGACCATGACGCACCACGGCGTCGACAGCTTCCCCGCGTTGCTGGCGGCCGTCATGCAAGGCAGCACCGAAACCACGTTCTATGTGCTGGCCGTGTACTTCGGCGCGGTGGGCATCATGCGGGCGCGCCATGCCGTGGGCTGCGCGCTGCTGGCCGATCTGGCCGGCGTGCTGGCCGCGATCGGCGTGTGCTACTGGTTCTTCGGCTGAGCCCCGGGCAGACCGGGGCGCCGCGCCGTGGCAGGCGCGAGCGGCGCCGGCCCCGACCCTGGCCTCATTCGACCTTCAGGATCTTCATGCCGTTGGTGCCACCGCTGTCGCGATAGAAATCGCCTTTGGTCAGGATCACCCAGTCGCCCGCTTCGACACGGCCGCGCTTGCGCAGCTCTTCGATCGCCACGTCGCTCAACACCGCCGGATCGTGATCCGCCGGCGAGAACGGGATCGTGTACACGCCGCGGAACATCGACACGCGATGCTGCGTGACCGGGTGCGGGCTGTAGCAATAGATCGGCACGCCCGAGCGGATGCGCGACATGATCAGCGGCGTATGGCCGCTCTCGGTCAGCGCGATGATGGCCTTCACGCCGGGGAAATGATTGGCGGCATACATGGCGGCGAGCGCGATGGTCTCGTCGCAGCGGGTGAAGGTTTCGCCCAGGCGATGATGCGAATGCGTGGTGGTCGGGTGCTTCTCGGCGCCCAGGCAGATGCGCGCCATGGCCTGCACCGCCTCGACCGGATACTGGCCCGACGCGCTTTCGGCGGACAGCATGACGGCATCGGTGTAGTCGAGCACCGCATTGGCCACGTCCGACACTTCGGCGCGCGTGGGCATGGGGCTGGAGATCATCGACTCCATCATCTGCGTGGCGGTGATCACGACCTTGTTGAGCGTGCGGGCGTGCTGAATGATGCGCTTCTGGATGCCGACGAGTTCGGCATCGCCCACCTCAACACCGAGGTCGCCGCGCGCGACCATCACGCCGTCGCTCGCACGGATCAGCGCATCGAGCGCCTCGTCGTCGGCCACGGCTTCGGCGCGTTCGATCTTGGCGATGATCCAGGCGTTGCTGCCGGCTGCCTGCAGCAGCGCGCGCGCCTCGTCGATGTCATGGCCATATCGCGGGAACGACACCGCCACATAATCGAGCTCGAGTTCGGCGGCGACCTTGATGTCGGCGCGGTCTTTGTCGGTGAGGCTGGGCGCCGACAGACCCCCGCCGCGGCGATTGATGCCTTTGTTGTTGGACAGAACGCCGCCCACCGTCACGGTGGTGTGCACTTCGTCGCCGGCGGTGCGGTCGACCACCAGCACCACGCGGCCATCGTCGAGCAGGAGCTCATCGCCCTCGCGGCAGTCTTCGACGAGCTCGGGATAATCGATGCCCACGATCTGGTCGGTGCCGGCATCCTTGGGATGCACGCGCGACAGCACGAAAGGCTGGCCCACGTGCAGAATGACCTGCTTCTCGGTGAAGCGCGCGATACGGATCTTGGGCCCCTGCAGATCGCCCATCAGCGCCACGAAACGTCCCTGGTCGGCCGCGAGCTTGCGGACCAGCCGCGCGCGCTCGCGGTGGTCGTCGGCGGTGCCATGCGAGAAGTTCAACCGGGCCACGTCCATCCCCGCCTGGATCAATGCCGACAGGCGGTCGGGCGTCGAGGTGGCGGGGCCGAGCGTGGCGACGATTTTGGTGCGGCGCAATACAGGCATGGATACTCTCTGACAGGGTTGAGACGAACGCCTATGGTACGCCGGAGCGCGGCACCCGGGTATCATCGCCCTTCGACCGCCGTTGATTGAAACCTCAAATCAGGATCGTGCTCGTGAAGATCGTCATCGCTCCCGACTCATTCAAGGAAAGCCTTTCCGCCGAAGCCGCGGCCCGCGCGATCGCGCGTGGCGTACAGGCCGCGTGCCCCGGCGCGCAAACCGTCTGCATCCCGATGGCCGATGGCGGTGAAGGCACCGTCTCCGCCGTGCTGGCCGCCACCGGCGGCAAGCTGCGTCACAGCCCGGCGCACAACGCCCTGGGCGAATCCATCACCGCGCATTGGGGCGAACTCGACGAAGGCACCGCCATCATCGAGATGGCCGCCGCGGCGGGCCTGGACCAGATTCCCGAAGCGCGCCGCGATGCGCTCGCGGCCGACACCCATGGCGTGGGCGAACTGCTGCGCGCGGCGCTGGACGCGGGTGCCCGCCGGCTCATCCTGGGTCTCGGCGGATCGGCGACCACCGATGGCGGTACCGGCATGCTGCGCGCGCTCGGCGCGCGCTTTCTCGATGCCGACGGCAAGGCGTTGCCCCCCGGCGGCGGCGCACTCGCGCGATTGGCATCGATCGACCTGAGCGGTCTCGATGCGCGCCTGGCCGAGGTGCAGGTCGAGGTGGCCTGCGACGTCGACAATCCGCTGTGCGGTCCGCAGGGCGCGGCCCATGTGTTCGGCCCGCAAAAAGGCGCGACCGAAGCGCAGGTCGAGCAGCTCGACGCCGCCCTCGCCCGGCTCGCGGACATCGCCCGCGACACCCTCGACCACGACGCGCGCGATCATCCCGGCGCGGGCGCCGCGGGCGGTCTGGGCTTCGCCGCGCGCGCCTTTCTGGATGCGCGCTTCCGACCCGGCGTCGAGGTGGTGGCCGAGCTCAACGCGCTCGACAGCGCGATCGAAGGCGCCGCGTTGGTGTTCACCGGCGAAGGCCGCATGGACGCGCAAACGCTGCGTGGCAAGACGCCCGCCGGCGTGGCCCGTGTCGCGCACGCGCGCGGCGTGCCGGTGGTCGCGCTCGCCGGCTCCCTCGGCGCGGGCTACCAGGAGCTGCATGCGCACGGCATCACGGCGGCCTTCAGCCTGGCCCCCGGCCCCGTCACGCTGGCCGACGCGCTGGCGCATGCCGACAGCTATCTGGCCGACCGCGCACGCGACGTCACGCAACTCTGGCTGGCGGCCGGCAAACGCAGGCTCTGAACCCGGCCACGGCCCAAAAAACAAGGCGCCCCGCGGGGCGCCTTGTGCATGCAGACAAGCCGATTCAGGCGCCGATCGCCTTGGCCGCGACGAGCGCGTCCGCGAGCGCGATGAACTGACGCACGCCGACTTCTTCGGCGCGCGCGGTAGGCGCGATGCCGATCTCGTCCCAGGGCACCAGACCCGCCCAATCGCCCAGCACGCGGCGCAGCATCTTGCGCCGTTGCGAGAACGAGCGCGCCACCACGGTTTCGAACGCGGCCGCGCTGACGGGCTGCGGCCGATCGGCCGGCAGCGGCACCATGCGCACCACCGCCGACACGACGCGCGGCGGCGGATCGAAGGCCTCGGGCGGCACGTCGAACAGCTTCTCCATGCGATAGCGCGACTGCAGCATCACCGACAGGCGGCCGTAGTCGGCCTCGGACGGTGCGGCCACCATGCGATCGATCACTTCGCGCTGAAGCATGAAATGCTGGTCGCGCACCTGATCGGCCGCCGCCATCAGATGGAACAGTAGCGGGCTGGAGATGTTGTAGGGCAGATTGCCGACCACGCGCAGCGCGCCGCCGAACTGAGCAAAGTCGACGGTCAGGGCGTCGGCCTCGACCACGGTCAGACGCTCGGGCGGATAGTGCTTGCGCAGCCGCGCGGCGAGATCGCGGTCGATCTCGACCGCGGTGAGGCGATCGAGGCGTTGCAGAAGCGGCGCGGTCAGCGCCGACAGGCCAGGGCCGATCTCGACGACGTGATCGTCTCGTGCGGGCGCGATTGCCCGCACGATGGATTCGACCACGCTCTCGTCGGTCAGGAAATGCTGACCAAAGCGCTTGCGCGCCTGGTGCTGGGACATGAAGAGCTCTCGAACTAGCGGTTGTTCTGCTCGAGACGCTCACGCTTCTCGAGCCGGTTGTCGATGTAGGCCTGGCTGCGCAGCTGTTCCATCCAGTCTTCGAAGGCCGGCCCCGCGCGGCGCTCGTACAGGATCTGGCGGGCACGCATGCGCTGCATTTCGTCGGCCACGTCGTGCTGACGGCGCTCGACCACCTGGATCAAGTGCCAGCCGAACGGCGACATCACCGGATGGCTGATCTGGCCGTCCTTGAGCGCGTTCATGCCGGCCTCGAAGGCGGGCACCATCTCGCCGGGATTGACCCAGCCGAGATCGCCGCCCTGCGGCGCGGTGGCGTCCTGCGAGTACTGGCGCGCCATGTCTTCGAACTTGACGCTGCCGTTCACCAGGCGCTGATAGATCTGCTCGAGGCGCTGGCGAGCCTGCTCATCCGACATCACGGTGGAGGTCTTGATGAGAATGTGGCGCGCATGGGTCTGCGTGACCTGCACCGGGCCCTGCTTGGCCAGGCCGGCGTCACGCGGCGCTTGCGGCGCCTGCTGCGGCGCGGGCTGCTGGGCCTGCTGCTGCGGTGCCGGCGCGGGTGCGCCCCCACCGGCGCGTTGCAGCACCTTGAGGATATGGAAGCCGTTGCCGCTCTGGACCAGGCCCGAGACCTGGCCCGCCGGCACCGACGCCACGGCCTTCACGAACAGATCGGGCCAGCCGTCGAGCGGACGCGCACCCATGACGCCGCCTTGCAGCGCTTCGGGGCCATCCGACGAGGCGGCGGCCACGCTGGCGAAATCGTCGCCGCGCTTCACGCGCGCCAGCAGGCCTTCGGCCTTCTTGCGCAGGGTCGCGACTTCGTCGGAGCTCGCGCCTTCGGGCACGCGCACCAGAATCTGAGCCAGCGCGATCTGCACCGGACCCGCCTGGGTCTGGGCCTGCGGCGCCGGCTGGGGCGCCTGCGGGGCCTGCTGGGCCTGGGCCGGGGCGTTCATCATCGAAGCCGGGTTGTGCTCCTGATCGCGCAGGAAGGCATCGACCTCGGCATCGGAGATGACGATGTTGGAATCGATCGTGCGCTGGCGCAGGCGGTCCATGCGGATCTCGTCCTGCAGCGACTTGCGGTATTGATCCCAGGGGATGCCGCTCTTCTCGACTTCGCCGCGCAGTTGCACCGGCGTCATCTTGTTGCGGGCGGCCACCATATTGATGGCCTGATCGACCTGCGCGTTGTCGACGCGGATGCCGAGTCGATCGGCTTCGCCGCGCTCGAGACGCTCATAGATCAGACGCTGCAGCACCTGACGCTCGAGGTCGGCGGTGGGCGGCACCTGGATGCCGCGCTTCTTGAGGTCGGCACTGGCCTGTGCGGACGCTTCACGCACTTCGCGCATCGTGATGACGTCTTTGTTGACCACCGCGGCAATGCCGTCGACAAAGCGCTCCGACGGCGCGGGCACATTGGACGGGGCAGCGGGCGCGGCGGCGGGCGCGGCCGGGCGCGAGCCCGACTGGGCCGAGGCGGCGCCAGGCAGGGCGGCGCCCAGGGCGAGCGCCAGCAGGCTGCCGCAGAAACGGCGCGACGTATGCAACCTACGCATCATTCATACCTTTCAAAAGTCGTACCCGCCTGAGTGGGCGGCGTGACCGATTGATAACCCGGAATGCTCCGGTCAAGCAGTTTGATCGGATCCGTACCGAGCGAACCGAGGCCGGTCAGCTCGAGCTGGAAAAAGATCGCGCTATTGGTGTCGTTGGCGGCGACGGCATAACGTTGGTAAACCACGCGTCCGACCCAGCAGCAATCGCCTTTGTACTCCAGACCGGCGATGGCCTGGGTGATACGGGGGCCTTCGTCCTGGCTTTCGTCACGGCGCATGGAGTAATCGACGCGACCCACACCATACCAGCGGTTGGTGAACGGCCACTGCACGCCCAGACTGACCTGGTTCTGACCTTGCGGCGAATAGATCTGATCGAGCTGCGGATCGCGCTGGTAGCGATAGGCCAGCGCGATGGTGGTCAGGCGCTGCGGCGACCACCGTGCGCTCACCAGGCCACGCGACCAGCGGTTGTCGTAGGGGTTGTACTGCGCCGCCACGTCGGTGGACAGCGTGTCGGTCAGTGCGGCGCTGGCGCCCACCAGGAAATCGGAGCGCACGTTCTCGCGCGGCGTTTCGCGCGGCAGCGTCACGCGCTGGTCTTCGAAATACAGGCGTTGGGCCACGCCCAGCGACGCGCGCTGGAAGCCGCTGTTGGCATCGAGCCAGCGCGTGGTCAGCGCCATCGTGAGCTGATTGGCGTTGGCGATGCGGTCGTAGCCGGTATAGATGTTGTCCTGGAAGGCCTGCTCGAAGCTGAAGTCGGCCAGCGAGGTGTCGTAGACCGGCAGCGCGTCCTGGTTGCGGTACGGCACGCGCAGATAGAACAGGCGCGGTTCGAGCGTCTGGGTGGAATCCTTGCCGAACAGCGTGGTGTCGCGCTCGAAGGTCATGCCGGCATCGACCGAGAAGATCGGCACGGTGCGCGACGCGCCGCGGCGGTACTCGGACAGGTTGCCCAGGCCGAACCAGTCACGGTTGTACCAGTCGGTCTGGTACTTGGCGTAGTTCAGCGCCGCCTTGGGCGTGACGTACCAGCCCGGCCGCACGACCGGGAAGGAAATCGTCGGTACCGACACCAGTCGGTCGCCCTCGGGCCCGATGCGGCCGCCCTGGAACAGCGGACGGCGGAATCGCACGGCCTGCGTGTTCCATTCGGTGTCGAAGCCGCCCAGCCAGTTGTAGCGCGCGCCGTTCAGGACCAGTTCGGGCTCTTTGTCGTACGGCGGCGCGAGCGGCGCGCCCGGATCCTGCAGGGTGCGGTACTTCAGCACCTGGGCGTAGGTGTCCCAGTACGTGGAGCTCCAGCCCACCCGGCCGCGCCGGGTCAGGTAGGTCGTCGAGGCCTGATTCAGGCCGAGCGTCGACATGTCGCGGAAATAGTTGTCGTCGGAGACGTTGGCTATATCCCAGTCGGCGTAGAAGCCATTGCCGAGCAACTGGTAATGCACCGACCGGTACATCCAGCGGTCGAAGCCGGCGTCCTTGTCGTTCGACAGATAGGTGCCCTGCAGGAACCCCGAGTACGTGTTGCCGAGGTAGCGGGCTTCGCCGCCCAGCTGCATGCCGCGCTTGCCCAGATAGCGGGGCGTCAGCGTCAGGTCATAGTTGGGCGCGAGGTTGAAATAGTACGGCAGCGCGATGTCCAGGCCGCTCTTGCTCGAGGTGCCGTAGGTCGGCATCAGGAAGCCCGACTTGCGCTCCTTGCGGACCGGGAAGGTCAGGTAGGGCGAGGCCAGGATCGGCACGTCCTTGAAGTACAGCACGCCGTTGCGCGCCACGCCTTCGTTCTCGTCGAAGTCGATGTCGACCGTGTTGGCCTTGATGTACCACGACGGCTTCTCGCACGGGCAACCGCTGTAGGTCACCGTGGTCAGGCGCATCTGCGAACTGCTGAACAGGTCGGCGTGCTCGGCCACGGCCTTGCCGCCATTGGCGCCGATCCAGAAATTGGGCTTCTCGATCTCGCCGCTATAGGTATTGACGTTCATCCGGGCCGAGGGGCCCGTGATCAGGGTGCCGTCGCGCATCATGCGCGCGCTGCCCTGGATATCGATGTCGCCGGTCTCGTGCTGATAATTGATGCGATCGCCCTTGATCACGCCATCGATGCGGCGGACCTGGGCGTTGCCCGTCATGGTGACTTCGGAGGAGGGATCCCCCTGGATGTCGTCGGCTTCCATGAAGGCCGGCACCGCGTCGTCGGTCATGCGGCGTTCGCGCAGCCGGCTGTCCTGGCGCAATCCGGATTCGATGCGTGGGCTGGCCGTGAGACGGGGTTCGGCGGCGGTTGCCGGCTTGACGTTGTCCTGAGTGCCCTGGGCGTGGACGGCCCCGGCAACGCCGAGAGCAGAGAGGATCAACCACCTGACCATTTGCACGAGTCGAAAACCTTGTGACAGAGAATACCCGCCCGCCACAAGGCGGCCACCGGGGCTGGAATGACCCGGTATTATAGAGAAGCCGCGCGACCCCCGGCCTACGGGATTTCGCGCGTCCCGAAATTGCCCCCTGCTCCCTCTAGAGACGGCTCCTTGAACACCCCCGACGATCCCCGCCAGGCGCTGTTGCGCGCCTGGTTGCAAAGCCTGCCCGCCGACCTCGGCCTGCACCTCGACACCCTGGCGCCCGCTTCCGCCGACGCCAGTTTCCGCCGCTACTTCCGCCTGCAGGCCGCCGCCGGCACCCTCGTGGTGATGGACGCGCCCCCGCCCCACGAAGACGTGCGGCCGTTCGTGCACGTCGACGGATTGCTGCTCGAGGCCGGCCTGAACGTGCCGCGCATCCTGGCGCAGGATGCCGGCCAGGGCTTCCTGCTCCTGACCGACCTCGGCCGCGACACCTACTACCACCGCATCCAGGCCGGCATCGACGATCGCCAGTTACAAGCGCTCTACCGCGACGCCCTGGCCGCGCTGGTCAAGCTGCAGCAGGCCGCCACCACCGGCCTGGCCACCTACGACACGGCGCGCCTGCGCGACGAGCTCACGCTGTTTCCGCAGTGGTACGTGGGCGTGCACCACGGCGTCACGCTCGACGAACGCACCACGGCCGCGCTCGAGCAGATCTTCACGCTGCTGTCGCAGACCAACGGCAGCCAGCCCACGGTACTGGTGCATCGCGACTATCACTCGCCCAACCTGATGGTCTGCGACGAGGCGGCCTACGGTCCCAATCCGGGAGTCCTCGACTTCCAGGACGCGCTGGCCGGCCCGATCACCTACGACCTGGCCTCGCTCGTGACCGACGCCCGCACCACCTGGGAAGAGCCGCAACAGCTCGACTGGGCGATCCGCTACTGGGAGCTGGCGCGCGCCGCCGGCCTGCCCGTCGACCCGGATTTCGCCGAGTTCCATCGCGCCTACGAATGGATGAGCCTGCAGCGCAACCTGCGCATCATGGGCGTGTTCGCGCGGCTCAACCACCGCGATGGCAAGGCGCACTACCTGGCCCACATGCCGCGCATGAACGCCTATGTGCGTCAGGTCGCGCAGCGTTATGGCGTCTTCACGCCGCTGCTGCGCCTGCTCGACAAGCTCGATGACCGCGAGGTCAAGGTCGGCTACACCTTCTGAGGGATCCCGGATGCGCGCGATGATTCTTGCGGCCGGGCGCGGGGAGCGCATGCGCCCCCTCACCGACCACACCCCCAAACCCCTGCTCGAGGTCGCCGGCAAGCCGCTGATCGTCTGGCATCTCGAGCGGCTGGCGGCGGCGGGATTGCGCGATGTCGTGATCAATCACGCCTGGCTGGGCGCCCAGATCGAAGCCCGCCTGGGCGACGGCACGCCCTGGGGCGTGCGCATCCGCTACTCGGCCGAAGCGACAGCGCTCGAGACCGCCGGTGGCATCGTCCAGGCGCTGCCGCTGCTCGGAACGGAGCCGTTCCTGGTGATCAACGGCGACGTCTGGTGCGACTGGGATCCGGCGGAGGCCGCGCCGCGTGCGCAGGCCCTGCGCGCCCGGGGCGATCAGGCCTGGCTGCTGCTGGTCGACAACCCGCCGCAGCATCCGCACGGGGATTTCGCCCTGGCGGACGGACGCGTCGCCGACGCGCCCGCGACCGAGCCCCGTTTGACCTATGCCGGCATCGGCATCTACGATCCGGCCATGTTTGCCGGACTCGAGGCGGGCGTCGCCGCGCCGCTGGCGCCGCTGATGCGCGCAGCCATGGGTCGCGGGCAGGTGGGCGGCGCCCGTCATCCGGGCCGCTGGACCGACGTCGGCACCCCGGAGCGTCTCGCCCAACTCGACAGCGCACTGCGCACGGCGCCTTGATCGGCCGGTGTGTCGTGACGCACTGGGCTGCTTTTTGTCCCAGATCGGCTACGTACGTCCCGTATTTCACGGTATCTACGTAAGAAACCAGAATTGTCAGATGAAGACCCGGGCCCCGCCTCGCGGTATCCTCTGGCACTTTATCGAAATCGCCGGCACCGCGAACCTCGCGGCCACGGCGGACACGCATTGAAGGAAGTTTGCTCGCATGGGGATGTTCGGACGCTCGCAACGATCGGTTTTCAAGCCATCGGTCTATCAACCTGGCAAGCGTCAGCGCCGCATGCCGCGCTGGCTGGTGCTGCTGCTGGTGGGCATCGGCCTCGGTGCGGGCGGCGTGCTGTTCCTGCAGACCAACTACGGTCCGCAACGCCTGACCGTCGAGCAATCCGAGCAGTTGCACACCGAGCTGAGCGCGTCGAACGTCGAGCGCCAGCGCCTGCAGGCGCAGCTCGACGAGGCCATCACCCAGCGTGACAACAACAAAAGCACCCACGAAACGCTGACCACGGACCTGGGCAAGGCCAAGAGCCGCATCGAAGAGCTGAACCAGGAGCTCGTGCTGTTCCAGGACGCCATGCCGCCGGATCCGCGCGGCGGCGACATCGGCGTACGCGCCGCGTCGTTCCGCAAACAGCCGGGCGGGCTCGCCTACCAGATCCTCGTGATGCGCGAGAACGTCACCGACAACACGTTCAAGGGCAAGGTCGAGCTCGACATCGACGGCACGTATTCCAACGGCCGGCGTGATCGCGTCAAATCCGATCCGATGCCGCTCAACCTGTCCCGCTACGATCACGCGCAAGGCGTGATGCCGCTGCCCGACAACTACAACGCGCGCACCGTCACGATCCGCGTGCTCGATGCGCAGGACAAGCAGGTCGCCATCCGCATCTACAACGTGCGCGGCTGACCTCCGGTCCCCACGGCAAAAAGCCCGGCTCGCCGGGCTTTTTGCTTTTCAGGCGAGGGGCGCGCCGGGCTTAGTCGGGTACCGCCAGGCCCACGCCGCCCAGGCGCGCGGCGGCCTCATCCATGAACTGCGCCATGCGCACGTCGAGCTCGGTCACGCCGCCGGCTTCGTGCGTGGTCAGCAGCACGTCGACGCGGTTGTAGACGTTGCGCCATTCGGGATGGTGATCGAGGCGCTCGGCGAACAGCGCCACATGGGTCATGAAGCCGAAAGCCTGGTTGAAGCTCTCGAAGCGGTAACGCTTCTGCAGCGCGTCGCGGGTGGAATGCGCCTGCCAGCCCGTCAGGGCGGGCAGCGCGTAGGCGGCGCCGATCGGCGCGGGAGGCAGCATGCTCATGGCGGCTCCTGGCGTGGTGATTCGAACTTCATGTTACGCCATCGGCCGCCACGATCCCGCCGCGTTATTGCTTGACCGCGTACAGGTAGACTTCGACGCGGCGATTGAGCGCACGGCCCTCGGGCGTGTTGTTGTCGCCGATGGCGTCGTTCGGACCGCGGCCCTCGACGTTCATGCGGTTTTGCGCCACGCCCTTCTGACCCAGGTAATCGGTCACGGCGCGTGCGCGATTGACCGACAGCGTCTGGTTATGCGCCAGCGCGCCGGTGCTGTCGGTGTGGCCGACGACCTTGGTGCGCAGTTCCGGATGCTGGGCCAGGGCCCGTGCCACGCTGTCGAGCACCGGCAGCATCACGGGCTTGAGCACGTACTTGTCGGTGTCGAACGACGCATTGCCCGGCAGATTGACCTTGAGCGTGCCGTCCGGCATCTCGACCACATCCACGCCGAGCGAGGCCGCGCCGGACTGCTGGGCCGACTGCTGAACGTCGTCTCGCACCGCCTTCCAGTTGTAGCCGACGAGGCCGCCCGCCACCGCGCCGATGCCGGCGCCGATCGCCGCGCCCTTGCCCTGACCGATCAACGCACCGATGCCCGCGCCCACGGCGGCGCCCGCGCCCGTGCCGACGGCGGTGTTGGTCTGTTGCGGAGTGGCGCAACCCGCCAGCAGCGCGCCTGCCACGCCGATGACGGCGACGCGTCCAAGTATTGTTTTTGCTCGCATGACGACCTCCTCGGGTAATAACCGGCATATGCCGGCCGGATCATCCTAGCAAGCGGCGTGTGTCTGGCCAGCGACAATTTGTAGCCGCACCATCGCAGACTTGCGAGCATCCATGGCGAACTGTCGGCACGCTTAAACCCCTGCGCCGCGTGGCGCAAGGACCGGAACGACGCCTCATGGCGAGTAAGATCGGGTCCACGCGACGGGGCCCGGCGGGCCTCGCCTCCCCTTCTTCGCATTACGGAGCATCGACTTGAAATACCGCAAACTCGGCCGCACCGACCTCGAGGTGAGCCTCATCGGCCTGGGCACCATGACCTGGGGCGAACAGAACACCGAGGCAGAAGCGCACGAACAGCTCGATTACGCCCTGTCGCGCGGCGTGAACCTGGTGGATACCGCCGAGATGTATCCGGTGCCGCCCAAGCCCGAGACCCAGGGCCGCACCGAGGCCTACATCGGCACCTGGCTGGCCAAGACCGGCCGCCGCAAGGACATCGTGCTGGCGAGCAAAGTCGCCGGCCCGGTCCGCGACCCCAAGCGCCCCGGCCATATCCGCGACGGCAAGACCTACCTCGACCGCAAGAACCTGACCGAAGCACTCGATGCCAGTCTCAAGCGCCTGCAGACGGACTACCTCGATCTGTACCAGCTGCACTGGCCCGATCGCACCACCACCACCTTCGGCCGCCCCTACTACCCCTACGTCGACGACGAGCACACCGTGCCGATCGCCGAAACGCTCGAGGTCCTGCAGGACTTCGTGCGCCAGGGCAAGGTGCGCCACATCGGCGTCTCCAACGAAACGCCGTGGGGCGTGGCGCAGTTCCTCAAGCACGCCGAGGTGGACAAGCTCCCGCGCATCGCCTCGATCCAGAATCCCTACAGCCTGCTCAACCGCACCTATGAGCTGGGCCTGTCCGAGTTCAGCCATCACGAAGACGTGGGCCTGCTGGCCTACTCGCCGCTGGCCATGGGCATGCTCTGCGGCAAGTACCTCGACGGCGCCAAGCCGGCGGGCGCGCGCCTCACGCTGTTCACGCGCTTTACCCGCTACAGCAACCCGGAGAGCGAAGCCGCCACGCGCGACTACGTCGAACTGGCCCGTGCGCGCGGCCTGTCGCCCACGCACCTGGCGCTGGCCTTCGTGAACGAGCGCCCGTTCGTCACGAGCAACCTGATCGGCGCCACGAACCTGGAACAGCTCAAGGAAAACATCGACAGCGTCGATGTCGGCATCGACGAAGACCTCTGGAAGGCCATCGACGAGATCCACACGCGCCACCCCAACCCGGCGCCCTGAGACGGGTCTCCGAAACGCGGCCGGATAGCTCATCGCGCCGCGTTTCGCCGACCCGCGTTTCCGGGCCGGGCCGCGCCGCGGCCAGGCCCGGGCCTGTCGTGCTTCAATGGCGTCCTTTCCTATCACCAGGACACACCATGAGCCAGGCCGGCCCCGACCGTCAGATCGACAACATCGAATTCAACGTCTCCGATATCGCGCGCAGCAAGGCGTTCTATGGCGCGGCGTTCGGCTGGAGCTTCATCGACTTCGGGCCGACCTACACCGAGTTCAACGACGGCCGTCTCAAGGGCGGCTTCACCACCGGTGAACCGGTGCGCCCGGGTGGCCCGCTGGTCATTCTGTACGCCGACGATTTGGACGCGACGCAGCAGCGCCTGGTAGCCGCCGGCGCCACGATCAGCCGCGCGGTCTTCGCATTCCCGGGTGGCCGCCGCTTCCATTTCATCGATCCCGACGGCTACGAACTGGCCGTCTGGACGGCGGCTTAGGGTCCTCCGCCGCCGAGGCGGCCGCCGAAAGATTTTGCTCGCGCGGCTTTCGGGCGTGCCTGCGCGGGGCGCGGCGTTGGAGCCGCGAACGCCTGCCGAAAGCTTCCGCTCGCGCGGCTCGCGGGCGCGCCTGCGCGGGGCGCGGCGTTGGAGCCACGAACGCCTGCCGAAAGCCTGCTCGCGCGTCGCCATTGCGTAGCGCTGCATTTGGCGGAGCCGCGAACGCCCATCGTCCGGCTCCAAGCGGTCTGCGCCCCCGATGCTGCAACGCAGCAATTCCATGCCGGCGCCGGTCTGGTTCCGCGCCTTTGGTCGCTTGTCCTCCCCGGGTCTTTGCCGACCGCAGAGTCGCTTGATATCAGGGGCTTAGCCGCTTTGGACTAGGGTAATCCCGAATATCGGGACGACGCCAATGCAAAGGCATCCGATACGGCTTTTTCGCCCGGAGTTCCGCATATTGCATTGCGACATCCTGTGCTCTAGTGCTCGGGTAGCGGGCGCATTCCGCGCCCCCGTCGCATGTCCATCATGTCCAAACTCAAAAATCTCTCGCTCCGGAGCAGCCTGATTGCCCTGGTGCTGTTCTTCATCGTGACGCTGTTGGCCGTCGGCGCCATCGCCATGCAGCAGCTCTGGAGCATCAGCCAGAAGCAGCGCGCCATGTACACCGAGACCGTGATGCCGTTGCGCGTGGTGGTCGACGCCGCCCGCCAGGGCGCCACGCACTTCCGCCGCATGTATGTCTATATCTGGAACACGGACCCACAGGCGCGGCAGAACGAGCTCCGGCTGAACGAGGATTCGGAAAAGTCGGTGCTGCAGGCGCGCGACCGCCTCCTGCAGGAACAGGATCCCGCGCTGCGCGCGCTGGGCGGCAGACTCGCCGACACCTGGACGCGCTACAAGGCCGCCGTGAACAACGTGAAGAGTCTCGCGGATCGCAACGACCCGACCGCCATGACCGTGCTGCACAAGGACTCGGCCGAACTGCATGTGGCCGCGCGCAACATCCTGATGGAAGCGGCCAAGCGCCAGGAAGAGCTGGCGCATCTCGACACCGAAGACGCGGCCGCCGCCGTCGAGCGCACGTTCTGGACGCTCACCGCCCTCATCGTGCTGTGCGCGCTGATCGGCATGATTCTCGGCCTGTCGCTGGTGCGCTCCGTCATGCGCCGCCTCGGCGGCGAGCCCGCCTACGCCGCGCGGATCGCGCAGGAAGTGGCCAAGGGCAACCTGGGCGTGCGCGTCCAACGCCGCGACGGCGACGACACCAGCGTTCTGGCAAACATGGAGACCATGCGCGCCAACCTGGCCCGCCTCGTGAGCCAGGTGCGCCAGACCAGCGAATCGATCGCCACCGGCGCCACGCAGATCTCCACCGGCAACAGCGACCTGAGCCAGCGCACCGAAGAGCAGGCAGCCAACGTCGAAGAGACGGCCGCCTCGATGGAGCAGATGAACGCCACCATCAAACAGAATCTCGACTCGGTCCAGACCGCGACCCAGCTGGCCGGCTCCGCCAGCCAGGCCGCCGCGCGCGGCGGCGAGGTGGTCGGCAATGTCGTGAGCACGATGGATCAGATCTCGGCCAGCTCGCGCAAGATCGTCGACATCATCGCGGTGATCGACTCGATCGCGTTCCAGACCAACATCCTGGCGCTCAACGCCGCGGTCGAAGCCGCGCGCGCCGGCGAACAGGGCCGCGGCTTTGCCGTGGTGGCGAGCGAAGTGCGCGCGCTGGCCCAGCGCAGCGCCGGCGCCGCCAAGGAGATCAAGCAGCTGATCGGCGACAGCGTGGGCAACGTCCAGACCGGCTCGCAGCTCGTGTCCGAAGCCGGCAGCACCATGACCGACATCGTGACCCAGGTGCGCCGCGTGGCGGACCTGATCGGCGAAATCGGCGCCGCGGCCCAGGAACAGGGCCAGGGCATCTCGCAGGTCAGCGACGCCATCAACCAGCTCGACCAGACCACGCAGCAGAACGCCGCCCTCGTCGAGGAATCCGCCGCGGCCGCCGCCAGCCTCAACGAACAGGCCGCCACGCTGGTGAAGCTGGTCAGCGTGTTCCAGCTGGGCAGCGAAGAAAGCGCGGCGTCGCATGCCGCGCCCGCAACGACGCCTGGCGCCGTGCACGCACCGCGGCAGGCCCACGCCCGCCCCGCGGCCACTTCCCCCGCTCACGCGCCCGCTCAGGCCCCCGCACGCGTCTCCGCGTCGGCACCGGCCGCCGCGGTACCGACCGCCGGGGCATCGGCCGCCGCGGCATCGGCCGCCGCGGCATCGGCTGGGTCGGCTGGGCCGGCCGGCCCAGCTTCCGCCGCCGCACCTTTGGCAGGCACCGCTTCGGCAGG
Source organism: Bordetella genomosp. 5 (assembly GCF_002261475.1). Lineage (GTDB taxonomy): Bacteria > Pseudomonadota > Gammaproteobacteria > Burkholderiales > Burkholderiaceae_B > Bordetella. Next base: position 725,703 of record NZ_NEVN01000001.1, on the reverse strand, counting down.
CGCATCGCAATCGGGCGGGGCGTCGGCCGCCGCAACATCGCCCACAGCAACATCGACTCCCGCCGCACCGACCGCATCGGCACAGGCCGTGCCTCGCGTGGCCGCCCCCGCACGCGCCACGGCGCGCCCGGCCACGCCGAAGACCGCCGCCGGCCGCGCCGCCAGCGCCACCGACGCCCGCACGCCGCGCCGTCCGCGCCCCTCCGTCAGCGCGCCGCCTCCCCCCGCCCCGCGCGGCAAGCCGGCCGAAGACGATTGGGAAAGCTTCTGACGCATCGTGCGCGCGATGGAGGCCGCGCAGCCCGCCTCCATCGGCAAGTTGGCGAGAACGCCCTCTCACGGCCTTGCGCCGCGTTCAGCGCGTGATGGTCGCCCCAACCTGCGCCGACACGCCAATAGCAATAAGCCTCCCGCACGCGGGAGGCTTATTTTTTTGCGGCTGGCATGCGCATGCATGAAGGCGCAGGAAAGACGCACCCCTGAAGACGCTGGCATGCGCGTGCATGATGGCGCGGGAAACGCGCATCCCTGAAGACGCTGGCAATGCGCGCCCCTGGTGACGCTGGCAATGCGCTTCAGTGGCGACGCCCACGCACATTTGCGATCCTCCACGCAGCAAGACCCAAGCAGAACCCCATCGACGAGACCAATGCAAAAAGCCCACCGTTGCCGGTGGGCTTTTTGATCGAGGGTGACCTCGAGAATTCTGGCGGGCTGTGAGTGGCTCGAACACTCGACCTACGGATTAAGAGCCAAATCAAGCGGCCTGTAGATTACAGGCAATCACTTGATTTCTCAAGGAAGTTCGTCACTCACCATCTCTCAGAACGCCTGTGGATTTCCTGCCGATTCCGGCAAATTCCGGCGGGAAACGATGTCTTGCTGCACTCAAAGCCAGATCTCGTTCGGAGGTATCCCCTGCGGGAATTGATATTGCAGTCTCCATCCCGTCGACTGTTGTCGACCCCTCCGTCCTTCAGATAAACGCCACAGAACAATCATTTGCTGCCGCTTCCTTTTGCAAAAAATATCATCATGTATTAATGTCACATAGAATGTAACCATTGGGCGTTCACCCATAATCCGCTACAACTAGCGAGGGCGGCATGAGACTGGAATCTGTTTCGATAAAAAATTTCCGCTGCTACCGCGAAGAAACCACGGTGTCGATGGCGGACTTGACGACTTTTGTTGGAAAAAATGACATCGGAAAGTCGTCGGTTCTCGAGGCGCTGGAAATATTCTTCAACAACGAAACCGTCAAGATCGAACAAGGAGACGCCAACATCTACAGCGGCTCCACCCTAGTTTCCATCACGTGCGAATTTTCTGATCTACCGCCCAAGTTGAGTCTTGACGCCGGGGCAGAGACGACTCTCGCAGAGGAGTTTCTTCTCTCGGCCAAAGGCACCCTGAAGATTCAGAAAGTATTCGATTGCGGCAAGAGAACGCCGTCCTCCGAAGTGTATATTCTTGCGAACCATCCGACGGCAGCCGGTGTTGCAGACCTTCTTGATCTGAAGGAAAAAGATCTTCAAAAACTTGTAAAAGACCAAAAAATCGACATCGCGCTTAAAGGGAATCCAGGCATGCGGCAGGCCTTGTGGGCGGCGGCGAAAGACCTGGAACTCAAGGAAGTGGCTCTTCCAATCACCAAGCCGAAGGAAGATAGCAAACGGATCTGGGATCAGCTCGAAAACTATTTGCCGATGTATGCACTGTTTCAGAGCGACCGGAGCAGCCGCGATTCTGACGGGGAGGTACAAAATCCAATGAAGGCCGCCGTGGCGGCCGCCATTGCCGAAGTGCAGGACGATATCAATCGGATTCAGGAAAAGGTGCGAGAGAAAGCTGAGTTGATCGCGCAGATTACTCACGAGGCTTTGAAAACTATCGATCCTAATCTCGCCAAAGAGCTGACACCACAATTTGTGCCGCCGACTGCAGCTAAATGGACGGGGTTGTTTTCGGTTGGCATGGACACCGACGACGGTATTCCGCTGAACAAGCGTGGGAGTGGCGTCCGTCGCCTTGTCTTGGTCGCCTTTTTCAAGGCGGAAGCTGAGCGCCGGTTAAAGACTGGGACTAGCCGGAGCATCATTTACGCGATCGAGGAGCCGGAGACGGCGCAGCACCCGAATAACCAACGCATCCTTATCGAGTCATTCAAGACACTAGCTTTGGAGCCAGGATGTCAGGTCTTGCTCACGACGCACAGTCCTGGCTTCGCGTCGGATCTACCTACCGCCAGTATCAGGTTTATAACGCGCGACGCAGATCTTCAGCCCCTTATCCAGGAGGGCGCTGACGTATTTGGACAGGTAGCTGAAACGCTTGGCGTCGTGCCGGATAGTCGTGTCAAGGTCCTGCTCTGCGTCGAAGGACCCACGGACGTAGCTGCATTTAAATCGCTCAGCCAAGCGTTGCATTCGATAGACCAAACGCTGCCAAACCTAGCTTTAGATGACAGAGTTGCCTTCGTCTTGCTCGGCGGTTCGACGCTTAAGCACTGGGTTACACAACACTATCTCAGGTCGCTTAATCGCCCTGAGGTACATATCTACGACAGCGACGTGGCCAAGTATGGGGAATCTGTTGCTGAGGTAAACCTGCGTACGGATGGCTCCTGGGCCGTACAAACGAACAAGCACGAGATTGAATGCTATCTGCATGCAGACGCGATCAAGGATGCCTTTGATGTCGAGATTGTTGTTGTCGATCAGCCCGGAGCCGACGGGAAGTCTGTCCCAAGGATGTTTGCTGAAGCCTTCTCGGCACAGCAGCATTACGATGGGGTTCTTGGCGATGACAAGGCAAAGCTACGTCTTGCGGACAAGGCATTCCCCAGGATGACTGCACAGCGGCTGGCCGAGAGGGATCCTGCAGGAGAGGTTAAGGAATGGTTCCGCAGGATTGGGGCAATGCTATAGGCGGCAAAGATGCGAGCTGCGAGCTAGCGGCGGGATTGGCGCGGAGTAGCCACATGATGCCAACCACGAACTGCACTGTGGCAGTGATCCACGTCATTCAGCGAAAAACAGGATCCGAAGAGTGAATAAACTGCAACCCGACCTTCGTATAGATGCGGAATGGATAGCACTCAGCGCATTCCGCGAGCTTCTGAAGATTTCGACCAAAGGCAGCATGTCGAAGTCTACTTACGCGGAAGCGTTTGAGTTCGGTTCCGTTCTATACCCAGCACTCCTGGGTATCGAATCAAGCATTCTTCGTCAGGCAAATGAATCAAACACTGCACGTGAATATCGGCAGCGGGCGCGATTGAAGAGCGAAGCAGCAGGCAGTCCGATTCATCCACTTGGCCTGCTTGACGCCGATATTTCGGAGCTGGTGCAACTGCTTGATTTGGCCAAAAAATCAAAAGAGAAAGGGCGAGTCGATCAATTGAAGAATCGGCTCAAGACGCTCCGCCGCGCGAGAGACGAGATTGCTCCTCCTGGTCACACCGAAACCCAACTGATTGCGCGGGATACAAGCGCGTTTCCGGCTGGGCTTCCTACACTCGGAAATGGTAAAGGTTATAAAGCCTTCGAACTCCCTGATGGCAATGCGCTTCGCGTGCATGTCTTCCATCCCGACAAACCTGAACACGTGTCTGGAGCAGACGTCCTATATGAACGACATGATCCATCTACCGATAGCGCAACGCTAGTGTTTGTGCAATACAAAATTTGGGAGAAGCAGAGTCTCAGCCTTAATGATCCTCGCATGCAGGCACAGCTGGTGAAGCTCAAATCCGTAGTCTGTGACGGCGGCCTGTGCTCCATCGGCAATGTGAACACTCCGTACCGATTTCCCCACTGTGCTGCATTCTTGCGACCCACTGACAAACTTCAGAATCCAGATCAAAAATTGATCAGCAGCGGAGAGCATCTTCCGATCTGCCGCATTGAAGAATGCGCAAAGACGAATCGCTTTAATACCCCCGTGCTCGATTTTGAAGGAATTCGTCGGACGTCCTTGTCGGGAACTGCGTTCGAATACATGTTTACCTACAACAAGGTAGGCTCCCGGCCTGTTCCGTACGAAGAACTTGAGCAGTTGTACCAACGCCTCAGCATAATTGCAGAGCCTGGCAATCTGCTTGTTCACGCACAGGAGTTCGAACTTGCGTTCGATGACGACGAGGCCTAACTGGTGGTTCAAGCTGCCACCAACAGGCTCTGCCTGTTGGTTCCCTTCGCTTCGCTGAGGCGCAGCTTAGCGCCGGTGTTGAGAGTCTGTTTTCACTAGCCATCATTGGCTGTTTGACCGATAGATGCCCTTTGGAGCAGACAGCACTGAGCATCGCCTAGCTCCTTGTAGGAAACTTTCTCGGGCCTTTTAACCGTTAACTGACTCGCACCAAGTTTGCTTATTGTTGCTGAGCCGTATCTGATTTTTGTTGTACGGGCCTAATGCTACGCAACCATTTCGCTGATTCGTAGATGTGCGCCACCACCATTTCGGCAGGCAAATTGGCAGGAAGATCATAGGCGCCCCTGGATAGCCACGGAACTCCTCTGCCCCACCAAAAGCCCCATTGCCACGCACATAGCGCAAACATCTCCGGCCACTCTTCAAAGCTGGCACAGCGTGCTGCCAATGAGCTAATCGGTTCGCTAGCAGCTCCCCTGCCCGGGGCCTTCAACCTACGGAAGGTAGGCCAGTCATCCTCACAGCCCAGCTGCAGATCTGTTGCCTCAGCATCATCCAAGTCAAGGAACTCATCGGGATTGCCCATGACCGACCCCGAAGCAGCGAAAGCATTTCTCTGATGAACCCACCGATTATTTTCGGCGACCACTTTATGTGCGGGTCGCTTCAGAACGCAGCGACTCGATTCTCTAGTCGCTGAATCGAACCGGCTTGCGGCGCACGAGTCTTCGCTTCCATCGGGTAAAGCGAATAGCGGTACGCCTGCCCTTCTGACAAACCTAAAGCCTCATCAAGCTGAGCATAGCTCAACCCAGAAACCGAACGCGCCTCTTCGATCAGCATCGCAGAAAAACGGGACAACGCGGCTCTCAGTCGTCGCCCTTTGTTTGGCCCGATATTCGCCATATCTCCTCTGATCAAACCTCCTGCCAGAGCAGAAACTGATTTTTGCGTACCTATTCTTTTCACCAGATGCCAATGCATGTGGCTGCTACTTCTTGCCAAGACCTCGTGCAGCCGCCGATCTTTCGCTATCGGTGGAAGCTCTGGAAGAAGCACTGCGCGAATTTGCGCGTCGCAAGTTGGTTGCCCTGGATCATGACACTGGAGAAATTTTTGTTCTTGATTGGCCACGCTGGCTGAGGTTTGAGACAGTCAGATCTCGTGGAGCGCTCTGGTCATCCATCGACCGCATAAAAAACCAAAAGTTATCCACTGAATTAAAAAATGCTTATAAATCAAAGCCAAGACCTGGGAAGGGGGTGGGGGTGGAGATGGGGGTGGTGTTTCCTTCTACGAAGGAAACAAATGCGTCACTACCACCTGGATGGTGGGAAAGTGATGAAGGCGTCGTCGCAGCGGGAAAAGCACTCAACCTCAATGCCAGGCCCGGCGAGACAATGTCTTCTTTCAAGGCACGCATCAGAGCATGCTTTGAAAACTCTCATGCACAACCAAGAAAGGTCAGCAGAACGTCGACGGCTACCTCTTGACCCGTCTGACAGGCAGACTCATCGAGCAGATGTTGTGCAATATCACCAAGGCTTGAGCGTATGCAGATCCAGCAACGTAAACCTCCCGCCATCCTGCCATCCGCCAGTATCAATGTAGTAAACATTGCCAAGCTGCGTCGGCTTGTGCAGCGTCATATGTCCATGGACAAGCGCACGCACGTTTCGGACTGGTTGGGCATATTGCATTCGATAGCGGTCTATTGACCACAGGCAGGCATCCTCATCCTCAGGGCTGAACGTAGCGCTATGGATGGCTTGCCAGTCATCGTAGGGAAAGTCGGCATGCACCAGACCGACAATGCCGCTCGGCGTTTCCACCTCGATAGCCAGCGGCAAGTTTTGCAAGGAAGCGGCGATACGTACCTGTGCATCACCATCACAAGCGTCCAACCATTGGCCACCGTGCGCGAGATGGTCAATATCCGGGATGGGGTTACGCATGGCCCGACGCCAGGTCATCAGATCATGATTCCCGCATATGGCATGGAACCATGGCTGCTCCAGCCATGACAGCGCATCACGAGACTCTGGCCCACGGTCCACCAAATCCCCTACCGAGAACAACCTGTCGCGCTCGGGTGAAAACTTGATAGCAGCCAGTGCATAGCTGAGCCTGCCGAAATGGCCGTGGATATCTCCTACGGCAAAATCACGGCCCTGAGTGTTTAACCGGAAGTGTTGGACTCGGGAATTATCAGACCTCATTCCTTGGTTTCCATGAACGATCCCAAGCACCCATCCGGCATAGTTCGCTGCGCATCCTAAAAGCCTTAGTCATGACGAAGAAATTGGAGAGTGCGAGGACTATTGCAGGATAGGCAGTTGCCGGAAAAGCGTATCACACTACGCGACCACATACCTCCATCGCCCGCAATAGTCAGCCTTGGTCATGACCAAGAGTCTGTAGAGAGTGAGAGCTAGCGCAGGATAGGCAAACCACCGGAACAATGTGCGCGCAACAGCCGCGCACACAATTACCGCGTAAATCCGGCCTAGCAAACTTCGGTTGCCCTATCCCTCTTGCACAGGGGGCCATTGGCGGGCTGTATGAACCAGCGCCAACACCCACACCGTATCGCCAGCACCATCTAACTCGTAGATAAGCAGATAGTTTTCATGCGGGATCAGTTCTCGCGTTCCAGGAATTTTCCCAATGCGCCCTAGCATTGGAAAATCTCCCAGCTTGGCGGCAGCGTCCAGAAATAGTTGATCTACCCTTACCGCCGCCCGAGGGTTGTCGATTGCGATATGGTCCTGAATGTCTAGCCGGTCTTGGTTGGCCTCCGGGGTCCAGACTACCTTCACAGACCAGCCTCATCGGCACGGCGTAGCAATTCCGCCCGCCGCGCTGCGGCATCAGCCTCGACCTCTGCTTGGGGAAGCCCCACGCCCGCATTCATGGAAGCGCGGGCGCGATCAACCTTACGCTGCACGAACTCATCGTATTCCCGCGCCTGACGGCGGCGGCTGATGTAGTCGCGCATCAGTTCCCTCACCACCTGCGCAGCGGGCCGGTCATCGGCGGCAGCTTCGGCCATGAACATATCGCGCAGCTCTGGCTCCAGCTTCATCGTGAAAACGGCTTTCGTTGACATAGCAGTCTCTCTGAGTTTTCCTATCTTTAGTATATACCCAGGCATTACCCTCTCCTTAGCCGAGCTTGGCCAGCAAATTTTCGGGGTTCAGGTGCGTATAGCGTTTCAGCATCTGCATGCTTCGATGCCCGGTAATGGCAGCCACCCCCATGGGATGCAGGCCCTTCTCAAAGAGTCGTGACGCTGCTTCATGACGAAGGTCATGCCATCGAAGCGTCAGGAAAGCCAGATCATTTTTCCCAGCAGCCTGGAGGGTCCGCTTCCAAACACAAATCTCAGCATTCACACTCGTGGCAAGCACTGGACCTTACAGGTCGTACAGCACATCTGGCGGACCATTCCCTGCGCGGTCTAGCCGCGCATCCCCACCCTCAAAAATTGCCGCCAGATGACGAAGCACGTCTACCGCTCGCAGTGATAACGGCAGCACAGCCGGGACGCCCTTGTTGTCAGCGCCTCGCGCCTCCACAGGAAAACGAACGACCCGGCTTTTCAGGTCTACCCATTCCCATCGAAGGCTGAAAAGCGCACCTTGGCGCAGACTGGTTTCGATAGCCAACTCAAAAGCGGGTGCTGCCCAAGGATTGCGGCTTGCCATGAGCAAAGCCTTCAACGTCTCAAACTCCCCAGGCCGCAAACGCCGGTCCCGCGCCTTACTGCCCGAAGGTTTGCGGATATTGTCGAGCGGGTTCAACAAGCCTTCCATGCCCCACTCCTTGCGTGCTATCTCGTAGAGATGACGGATGACCTGCAGCTCAAGGCGTATCGTGTTTTCCGCCCGGCCAGCGGCCCGGCGGTCATCCCGATAGCGAGCAAAGTCCGCCCCCCCCCCTCAGCGTGGCCAGCGTGCGACAAGACAAGTCGTTATCCAACCACCGCGCGATGCGCCGCCCCTCTTGATAGGGGTGTCGCTTCTCTGGGACGATTTCTTTCTGATAGCGCCGCAGCGCCTCCGCCAAGGTCGTACGCTCGGCTTCCGTGCGGTCTATGAACGATCCCGCATCCATCTCGACCTCGATGCGGCGCGCCCACTGCTGGGCCTGCTGTTTGGTGTCGAAGGTGTGATAGACGGGTTTGTATCCGCGCTTGCGGACCTCTGCGCGCCAGTACTCGCCACGCTGACTGATGTATGCCATGCCAGAAGACTCCATGCGATAGGTTTAGCGATCGCATAGGTTGGCATTCTTCCGTTCCGGCAAAATCCCGGCAAAGGCCAGTTTTTGACACTACCAGCCCCGGAAATGGACGAAAAAAAAGCACTGGCGCCTATGCGCAAGTGCTTGATTTTCAACCACAATGAATTCTGGTGGGCTGTGAGTGGCTCGAACACTCGACCTACGGATTAAGAGTCCGCTGCTCTACCAACTGAGCTAACAGCCCGACGCATGCAGTGTTATCCAACTTCGCGACCAACAAGACTTGCCTGTCAGCCCCGCCGCAGAACTGCTGCAATTGCGAGAGGCCGAATCATACATGATTTTTCGATCTTGTCCAACTCACCCCGGATTTTTACAAATTCGTGGCACCCGTCGGTTCAGTGCCGAGCCCGCATCCGAGGCTCCGATGCGCAAGCTGCGACGTGCCCGCAACCAGGCTCGACGCACAAACGGCAAGCGCGCGGCTGGCATGTCGCGATCCACGCATCGGCGAGCGGAGCCACGGACGCCAGTCGTCCGTGCTCGCGGCTCTTGGCTGGTGACGTGGGGCGCGGAGCGCGGAGCTCGGGGCGCGGAGCTCCGAGCCCGGAGCCCGGAGCCGGGGGCTCGGGGCTCTGGCTCGCGCCCCGCGCCCCTCAGCTCGTCAGCCTGCCCTCACTTCTTCGCCGGCGCGGGCTTCTTGGCCGGCGTCTGCTTCATGCGCGCGAACAGCTCGGCGCATTGGTTGCCCTCGTCGTTGTTGCTGGGCGCGATCAGCGCCAACAGGCCGGCGGCCGGGGTGAGCACCACGCCCAGCGCCACGGCGCCCGCGCCGCGCGCGGCCAGCGGGAGCGCGTGCACGCCGGGCTTGGGATCCTTGAACGTACCGCGCACATACAGCGGCGAGCGCAGCGAGAAGATGCGAAAGCCCTTGCTGTCCGGCGTGATGTCCAGATCCATCTGCTCGTTCTTGAAGTTGATGGTGCCGTCGACCGTCACTAGCGCGTTCTCGGTGTCGAACACGAACAGATTGGTCTTCATGAGACCGGACTTCATGCTCAGGTCGGCCGCGCCGCAGTTGATCTTGACCTCGTCGTCGCCGAACAGCTTGTTGACCACGTAGTTGCCCACGTTGAGGCCGGCGATCTCCATCAGCGAGCGGCTGATCACGCCATCGTTGACGAGCAGTTGCACGTCGCCGTTGGCGGTGCCCAGCAGCGCCGCGATCGAGTTGCCGGTGCCGGCCAGGTTGGCGTCGCCCTGCAACTGGCCCAGCGTCTTCTGCATCGACTCCACCTCGGGGAAGAGTTGCTTGAGCTGCAGTCGTCGCACCGAAATGCGGGCGCGGCCGTCCATCGGCGCCTTGGAGCCATCGAGGCGCACCGACGAGGTCAGCCGCCCGCCCGCCATGCCGAAATTGAGCGGATCGACGTTCAGCACGCCGTCCTGCAGCACCACGCGCGTGTCGAGGTCCGACAACGGCAGCTTGCTGCTGTGGATGATCCGGCCCGCCGCGAGCGCGACGTTGGCGTCCATGTCGCGCCAGCGATCGGTGCGGAACTCCTGCACCGGCAGGGCCTTGTCGGCGGGCTGCTTGGACGCCTTCTCGCCTTCGGCACGCACGGTCTTGGCCGTCGTGCCCGCGCCCGATTGCACGCCGATCAGCGGCCCGAGGTCTTCCATGCGCAGCTGGCGGGACGTGAGCTTGCCCGTCAGTTTGGGCCGGGGCGCCTGCAGCGCGAAGCGCAGATCGCCGTGCAGGTCGCTGGCACCCACCTTGCCGTTGAAGTTGCGGTAATCGAACACCGGGCCCTGCGGATCCTGCAGATTGGCCGTGAGGTGGCCGTCGGTGGAATACGGCGGTGTGTCCGGCAGCGTCACGCCGGTGAGCGGATACAGATTGGCCATGGAATTGCCCGCGAGCTTCAGGCGCAGGTCCAGCGCGCCCAGGCTCAGCGGATCGGTCACGGTGCCGACGATGGCCGCCTTGGTCGAGCCGGCGCTGACGTCCGCCTGCACGGGGAACGGCACATTGCCGTCACGCAGGGCCAGCAGACCGCCGATCTTGCCCTCGCCTTGCACGGCGAGGTCCTTGTACGTGCCCTTGACCTTCCAGCCGAACAGGTAGTCCGGGGGCGGCTGCTCCTTGCGCGCCTCGGCGACGGCATCGGTGGTCTTGGCATCGCCGGGCTGGCCGGCGGCGTCCGCTGAGTTGCCCGGCGCGCCGTCCGCCGGCTTGTCGCCGGGCTTCGCGGCCGAGGTGGCGGCGGTCTTGTCCGCCGTCCGGGCGTCCGCGGGCTTCGCGCCGTTGGCCTTCGCGGGGGCTTCGGCCCCGGCCTTGCCCGCCGCCTTGTCGGACGCGGCAGCGGTCTTGTCCGCGGCCTTTTCGGGTGCCTTGCCGGCGGGCTTGTCGGCGGCATTCTCGACGCGCTTGGCGTCCTTGGCGTCCTTGCTTTCCTTCGCGTCCTTCGCATCTTTCGCGTTCTTGCCGTCGCCGTTCTTCTCGCCCGGCACCGCCGTCGGCCCGCCCGCGATCTCGGCGAACGGAATCGGCTTGCCCAGTGGATCGATCAGCACCTCGAGGTCGGCCTTGAGCGGCACGTCCTTGTAGGTGATACGCCCCTGGTCGAAGCCGATCGCATCGATGTCCATGGTCCAGGGCGACGGCTCGCCGCTCTCGGGCATCTTGAACACCCAGTTCGCCTCGCCATCCTCACGGCGCTGCAGGTCGACCTCCGCGCCCGTCAGTTGGATGCTGCGGATGCGCACGGTACGCACGATGAGCGGCAGCGGCGACAGGCGGAACGACGCCTCATTCAGCTTGGCGAAGGTGGGCGCCTCGGCCCAGGGCGCGTTGCCGACGGTCAGATCCTGTGCACGCACGTGCGGCCACGGCACGAGGCCACGCCAGCCGCCCTCCTCGGGATCGCGCGCCCACTTCACGCTGAGGTCGCCATTGATGGCAAAGGGACGGCCGATAGCGGCGGACACTTTCTCGTTGATCGTGGGCTTGAAACGGTTCCAGTCCAAGGTGGCGATCACCACGACCAGGACAACCGGGATCAACAGCAGGATCACCAGGATGCCAATCAGGGTTTTGCGTGTACGCGTCATTGTCTGTCCGCCTTTTTTCTTAGCCAGGCTCCGCTGCGCGAAGCACCCTCGATGCCGCAGCGGCCAGCGCATCCCGGGCGCAGCTGGGCTGCGATCCGTCACCGAATGCCGCTCAAATCAGGGTAGCGCAGACCTGTCCCCGGCACAGCCGGCCAGGACGCATCGACACAAAAAGCAACGACCGGTCATGCCCGACCCGGAGCATCAGGGGATGGCAGTCGAGCAACTGGCGTGCCCGACGGCATCCCGGCCGGGGTCAGCGCGGGGGCTCGAAGCCCGCCCGTGCGCGGTCGCAGGGCTTGCAGGCGAAGCAATCGGGATGATGGTCGTTGACCATGCCCACCGATTGCATGAACGCATAGACCGTAGTCGGCCCCACGAAGCCCCATCCCAGCTTCTTGAGCGCCTTGGACAGCGCCGTGGCCTGGGGCGAGGTGGCTCGCACCTCGAACGCGGCCTTGGGATCCCGCGGCGCATGGGCATGCGACCATGCCAGCGTTGCCAAGGACTCGCCACGCTGGTGCATCTCGAGCAAGCGCTTGGCGTTATTGATCACGGCCTCGATCTTGCCGCGGTGCCGCACGATGCCCGCATCGCCGAGCAGGCGCGTCACGTCCTTCTCGGTATATCGCGCCACCTTGGCGTAGTCGAATCCGGCGAAGCCACGGCGAAACGCTTCGCGCTTGTTGAGAATCGTGCGCCAGCTCAGCCCGGCCTGAAAGCCCTCGAGGCACAGTTGTTCGAAGAGAGCCCGCTCATCGGCCTGCGGCCAGCCCCATTCGTCGTCGTGATAGGCCGTGTATTCGGGCGATCCGTCGACCCAGCCACAGCGCGGTTTGCCGTCTTCGAAGTCCGTACGAGCCTGCATGCCATTCTCCTTGTGCGTAGCGGCGCCATGCTAACCCGCGGGGGCGCGACGCAGGCCCGGTGCGTGCCGAAAACGCGACGTTGCACGCCGCCCACAATCCGGGCTTTTCCTCATGATTTCAGAGACTTGCGGGCTCCTCACGAACCGTGCGCCCTGCTAATATCAGCGCCCGGCCACCTCATGCGCCGGGCTTCCAGGACACGTCCATGTCGCAGCTCCCTCCGTTTGCGCAGCCCACCCCTCTCGCCACGCTCGAAGGCGTGTCGTTCGACCCCAATCCCTGCCTGTCCTGCGGGGCCTGTTGCTCGCATTTCCGGGTGTCCTTTTACTGCGGCGAGATTGCCGGCCCCGACGGCGGTCTCGTGCCCGCCGACCTCGTGACCCAGATCGGTCCGCTGCGCGCCTGCATGCAGGGCACCGAACAGGGCGGCGGCCGTTGCGTGGCCTTGCGCGGCGAGCTCGGCCAGCCGGGCATCCACTGCGCGATCTACGAACAGCGCCCCACGCCCTGCCGCGAGTTCGACGTGTGGCAAGCCGACGGCCAGGTCAATCCGGATTGCCAGCGGCTGCGCCTGGCGCGCGGCCTGCGCCCGCTCGCCCCCCGCCCCGACGCCGGCAACGATCCCGTCGGACCGGCCGACCCCTTGCATCCCGATCAGCCGCGCGCCGCCTGACGCTTGCGGGGCGCACGCACGGCCGATGGCGCCGCACCCGGCGCATCGGGCGGAAAGTGCGCCCCCGGGCCGTGGCTCGCCATCATGTCCTGCGGATTGCGCAGCGGACATTGCTTGAGCGACAGGCAGCCGCAGCCTATACAGCCGTCGAGTTGATCGCGCAGCTGCGTCAGCGTGCGGATGCGCTCGTCGAGCTCGCCGCGCCAGCCCGCCGACATCTTGCGCCAATCGGCCACCGTGGGCGTGCGGCCCTGCGGCAGGCGCGCCAGCGCATCGGCAATCGCGGCCAGCGGCAGGCCCATGCGCTGCGCCACCTTGATGACCGCCACGCGCCGTAGCGTGGCCCGGGCATAGCGCCGCTGATTGCCGTCGCTGCGCTCGCTCGCGATCAGCCCGCGCGATTCGTAGAAGTGCAGCGCCGAGACGGCGACCCCGGTGCGTTCGGCCAGCTCGCCCACCGACAGCGGGCGGTCGCGCGTGATCTTCGCGGGTGCTCGAGATTTTCCGGCCGGCATGCTTGACCTCAAGTTAAGTTGAGGTCTGATACTAGCAGCTCCTCAGAACCTCGCATGTCGGAGATCCTGCATGCTCGCCGCACGGAGACGCTTCATGGCCGTCACTTCCCTCCCCTTGCCCGCCAGCCATCCCGGCCCGGTGTTCTTCAATCCTCCGGGCCTGTACGACCCGCGCGCCAACGGCTATTCCCACGTGGCGGTGGCCGACACGCCCGCACGGCTCGTGCTGGCCTCGGGTCAGGGCGGCGAAAACGAGCGCGGCGAACTCGCCGGCGACTTCCCCAGCCAGTTGCGGCAGGCGCTCGACAACGTCGAGACGGCCCTGCGCGGCGTGCATGCGGGGCTGGGCGACATCGTGCGGCTGCAACTACTCATCGTCGACCACGACGAAACCAAGCTGGCGCACTACAGCGCGGAGATCGCACGGCGCTGGGGCGAGAAGCGCCTGGCCCCGGCCTGCACGCTGATCCCGGTGCCGCGCCTCGCGCTCGATGGCATGCTGGTCGAGATCGAAGCCACGGCAGTGCTGCCGCTGCCGCGCTGAGACAGCGGCCGTCTAGGGCGTTCGATCGCTCGGTCGCTGGTCCCTCGGTCGCTGGTCGCTGGCCGCTAGTCGCTAGTCGCTAGTCGCTGGTCGCTGGTCGATGGTCGATGGTCGCCGGTCGCTGATCGCTGGTCGCCGGTCGCTGATCGCCGGTCGCCGGTCGATGGTCGCCGGTCGCCGGTCGATGGTCGCCGGTCGCCGGTCGATGGTCGCCGGTCGCTGATCGCTGGTCGCTGGTCGCCGGTCGCCGGACGCCGGTCGCCGGTCGCCGGTCGCCGGTCGATGGTCGCTGGTCGCTGGTCGCTGGTCGATGGTCGCTGGTCGCCGGTCGATGGTCGATGGTCGATGGTCGCCGGTCGGCGGTCGCTGGTCGCTGGTCGATGGTCGCTGGCCGCTGGTCGCTGGCCGCTGGTCGCTGGTCGCCGGTCGCTCGGCCGCCGGTCGATTGTGCGCGTCTGCGCTTACTCGTCCGCCTGGTCGTCTTCACCATCGCGACCGCGCATCACCCTAGCCGCGCCACGCTCCGACGTGGTCGGGATCGACGGGCCCGATGCTGTGGCGGCGCATCTCGAGATCGACCTTGATGGCCTCGCCGGTCTTGAGTTCGATGAAGTCGCGCGTGCCGGCGGTGCGGGTGCGCACGCGCACCGGCCCACGCTCGACCTGCACGGCGAGCTCGGTGCCCGGCACGTAGCGCACGTTGAAGGCGAGGTCCGGCGTGGAATCCGAGGCGGGCACGATGTCGACGCCTTCAGTGCCGGTCTTGACGCTGAACGTGGACAAATACTGGTAGCTCACCTGCAGCCAGACCTCGCCGCGCGTGAGCGCGATCTCGCGTCTGCGCGGAAACACCTCGGCCAGCAGCTCCGTGTTGCCATTGACAGCCATGAACGATCCATCGGGCAGGTACACCGTGCTGTGCTGATTCGACGCCGTGCTGACGCGCTCGCGCCATTGCGGCGTGGTCTCGCGCAGGGTGTCGACCACCAGGAAGGTCAGCACGATGACCACCAGCACCACCCCGGCCACCACGATCGCCGGCACCGGTCGCCGCTTCTTGCGCGCGCGGCGGTCGAGGTTCACGACATTGGAACGGTCCGGTTCGGTGGGCGGCATGGGGGCATCAGCCAGTGCGTCGGGATGTACCCCATTCTATAGGAGCCCTATCCCGGCAGGCGGCTCCATACCGCGTTCGCCACATCGGCCGGCGCGATGGCGTCCATCCCCGCCCCCTGCGCCGGCGCCAGCGCGTGCAGGCACGGCGCGTAATGCATGGGCGGGCTGCTGCCGAACAGCCCGATGGTGGGCACACCGTGGGCCACCGCGATGTGCAGCCCCATGCTGTCGTTGGAGGCGAAGGCCAGGCAACGCGCGATCAGTGCCTGGCTGACGCAGATGGCGGTGTCCAGCTCGGTCGTATCCAGCACCGGAATCCCGGCGGGCAATGTCGCGCGGATCTCCTGCCCGATGTGCCGCACATCGGCCCCGCCGCAAAGCAGAAACCCCAGCCCTGGATCGCGCGCATGCAATTGCCGCGCCACCTCCGCGTAGGCCTGCGCGCTGTAACGGCGCCGGGGCGCCGACGCGTTCAGACCGAACCCGACCATGCGCGGCAACGCGGCGCTCAGGTCGGCCGCGGCCGCGCGGGCCGGGGCGGATATCTCCATGGACGGGTAGCGCGGCTCGAACCGGCAACCCGCCTCGTCAAGCACGCGCGGAAGCCACGCGTGCGTGTCCGGATGCGGCGTGCCCTTGCGCCGCACCCAGGCTCGATGTGTGAAGAGCGGCGCGAAGTGCGGCTGATGCTGGCGCACGAAACCCGCCCGGCACGGAATGCCCGCCAGGCTTGCGGCCAGCGCCACATAAGGTCGGAAGGTAAAAAGAAACAGCGCGTCGAAAGCCTCGGCGCGCAGCGCATCACGCAGACGCCTGATGCGCTGCCAGCCGCGCGTGCGTTCGAGTTCCTGCAGCGAAACCACGCGCTTCACGTAAGGCTGCGATCGAAACAGATCCAGGGCCGATTCGCCCTGCGTCATGAGCAGCGTGACGGGCGCCCCGGCCTGCTCGGCCAGCGCCCGGGCAAACACCATATTGAGCACGCCATCCCCGATGCCGCCGGATAGGTAAATGGCCGGATTGCGGGCCACGAACCCGCCGGTGATGGACTTCGACATAGACTCCCTGGACGACACGCACGAATCCGGAGCATGTCGGTTCAAGCGAATCCACTATTCCGCCCTGCTCCATCGAGCAGCGATGATAGGGACCAAGCCGTGAAAAAATCGTGACGCGCGCATCGCTTTGTCGGCGTCCAGAGATTGGCCTGCAGTGGGAAGTCTCACATGCTGGCGCAGGTCAAGGAGGCGGCAGAGGCGGCCGGTTATCGCGTTCAGGCGGTCGCGTCGTATGGCAAGCAGATCGAGGCGCTACGAGAGCTGAACATGGAGGCTCGTGCAGCGCCCTCCGTCCTCGAAGCGCGCCAGAAGAACCGCTTCAAGTTGGACGAGAAGACGGTTCTCGTCATCGACGAGGCGGCGTGGTCCCTGCCCGGATCATGGAACGCCTGATGAAAATGGCCGAGGTGGACGGTGCCCGTGTGGTGCTCGGCGACAGGGGCCAGACCAAGGCGATTGAAGCGGGCCGAACCTTTCACCAGTTGCAGGCAGCCGGCATGGAGACCTCGCTTATGGGAGACATCATCCGTCAGAAGTCGCCAGAACTGAAAGCTGCCGTAGAACTTGCCGCGGCGGGCCACGCATCCGCATTTCTCGCCTTGCTGGATGGAAAGCTCAAGGCCGTCCACTCCATCGACGACAACGGCGCCCGCTACGACGCCATCGCTTCCAAGTACGCCAACCTCGAAGCGGATGAGAGGCGTGAAACGCTGAACGTCACCGGCACGAACGATTCGCGCAAGGCACTGAACGAAGCAACGCACCAGGCGCTGGGCCTGTCCGGCCGTGGATTCGACTTCAGTCTGCTTACCCGTCGCGACACGACACAGGCGGAACGGCGGGTCGCGAAGTACTACAGCGCCGGCGACATCCTCCAACCCGAGCGCGACTACAAGACCGGCAAACTACGCCAGACCGAGATGTACCGCGTCATCGGCACAGCGCCCGATAAGCCCAATGATCTGGTCGTGGAACACGTCGTAACCGGGGAACGCACACAGTTCAATCCTGCACGTGCTGCCAAGCTTTCCGTATACGAGCCAGTCCCGGCGGAGCTGTCTGCAGGCGACTGGGTGCGAGTGACCCGGAACAACGCCAAGCTGGACCTGGTCAACGGTGGCCGATTCGAGGTGCTGGAGGTAGCCCCCACGACCGTCACCATCGGTGGCGGCGGCCGCCGGCTCACGCTGGACGCTGCCACTGGCCCGCTACACCTGGATCGCGCATATGCCACGACCAGTCATAGCGCCCAAGGGCTCACGTGCGATCGCGCACTCATCAACGCGGAGAGCTTCAGCCGGACCACGCAGCGGGACGTCTACTACGTGGCGATCTCTCGCGCCCGTCACCAGACGGAGATCTTCACGAACGACGCCACTGAGTTGGCGGGCGTTGTAGATCGGCTCGAAGAAAAAACTGCGGCCTTGGACATCGGATTGGAAGCCAGCCGCCCGTGGCGTTCTCAAAAGGCGCCAGCTGCCATGGAAATCTCCACAACGTAGGACGCACGAGTCGGAGTTAGTGGAAATCCGGTTCACAAAGGCCATCGAGGAGGATGTTCGCTGGCTCGGCCATTGCAGGCTAGTCCGTAGGCGACCTAGGCCAGCGATGGGCTACCGCTTCCGGCCAGAAGTGGTCGTTGGACCGACAAGCCCCGATTGGCGACAATCTGGCACGTACCCTGATTTCCACGATTGCGGCGATTTACGTGATGGCCGCTGCGACACTCTATTGAGACAAAGCGATGCCCGAGAGTAGACCAAGAATTCTCATTTACAAAAGAACCCATACGGGTGATCCCAACGAAAGTGGCCTCTTTGGATGCAATAACTGCATGGGATCGGTACGAGACTGGAACTTCAACCACGTAATTGGTATTGGAGGAGCAAGCACTTTGCCTGGCGACGAAGGAATAGCGAAGAAAGTGAATTGGATTGGGATAGGCAGGAAAGCGTACGGCGCCATTCGCAATGGTCACGCGATATGGGCTTTTGAGCATTTCATTCTGCTCAACGAGCGCGGCCCCTTGCTTCAGTTGAACTACCCTTTGCTGTATAGGCATATGCTTGAAACATCGACGCATCATCACATCTGACAGCGTGTTCGAAGATTTGTATGCGGAACTAATGGCTATCCTGCATCTTGCGCATGACGCGCCCCCTTCGCCGGCGCTTGGTAAAGGAAAAATCGAGACGAAGCAGTTTAATTGTGCTCCAAAGCGCCTCTCAACAAAATGCCAGAAGCGAAAATTCTCTTCCTGCGCGTAGGAATCGACCGTGGATGCGGCGGTCGGCTATCGCCCCTTGAAAGCGATCTCAGCTTTGAGTACGTACACATTCCAGAAAGGGCGCCAGTACACAATGCCCTTAGATTCGGCGACATTCCATCGCGCCGGGGAGGCCTCCTCCCGCAAGCCATTGGCCTGGATGCGCCGGCTCACCATGATCCGGAGTTTGTCACCTACAGCTATGGGGAGCCTAGTCATCCAAAGCGCTCCCAACTATTAACCCTGAATCGTGGCGACTATCTTGTTTTCTATGCGGGATTCCAGGGGGATGGCATCGCAACAGGTATATGCTGTGTAATCGACTAGTTCGCAGTCGATGCTGTTCATGCAATGAGCGCAGACCTTCCGTGGCCACCAGCCATCTCATCGCACCTGAACAATGCCCGCTTTCGTCGCGTGCAACGTGAGGACAAGCTGGTGGTGATCGAGGGCGATAAAGAAAACTCGAAATTACTCGAACGTGCTATTCCAATATCAAATGGGGTGCACCAACAGTGCCTTCGATCGCAGATACGGTCGGATTCTCCGGTTCTATCAAGCGTGCGATAGGCGGATGGGTTCCGGCGACGCACGTTGGCGCAACAGTTTGCTAGCTTAAAGCTATGAAGTAAATGTGCCCGCGAAATGACGTAAGCCGCGTGCCGAGGTTGGGGGTATTACCATCTCATCGGTAGGAGTGCGGCCAGAAGCACTCGTTCGTACTCTCCATGAGAGTGGGCCCATTCTGGCGCGTAGGTGATTGTCCTAAAAGTTAGCACCCTTCCGTACGAGGCTCGCGCGCACTCCTCAGAAACATATCGAAGACGATCCAATTCTTCAAATAAGCGACTGTTCACGATCGTTTTATCCGCTCTGCGCCCCCCGAATGACGATAATCTGTGCCGGTCACATTACGTAACCAACCAATATGACCGCACCTCCGCCATTCGATGGTCTGAAATACACACCGAAGCAACAACTCGCTCTCAGCGTTACGGCGGCGCTCCGCGTCGCCGGGCCTGATCGTGATGGCAAGCCGAGCAAGCTTCGTCAGATCGATGTCATGCGTCGCACGGGTATGTCACGGACCACACTCAAACCGCTCCTTGATATGACCGATTCGATCCAACGTAACCCGGACCTGTCGACTCTCCAAAAGCTGGCAGAGACGATGGGAGTGCCACTGGCGTTCCTTCTGATGACACCTGACGATTGGCGCGATCTGATAAAGGCCATTGCTGCCCTGTCGGACTACCGGACCGCTGCGCACGGCCTAGTAACCGACTCTCTCGGCGGGCCGGCGTTGGCGGAATCGGTTCTGAAACGCTGCAAGGTCCATCCTGAATACCCTCCTCTTGGCGCGGCCTATGACGCCCAGGAAATTCAGCGCCTCGACGCCCGCAACGAGCGGCGGCGCAGAACCGGCCTTGTGATGGCCGCGCTCGCCCAGCCGGCAGCGCGAGGAGATCGTCGACAGTTTGCTGACCTGACTGCGCTGTCGGCAGCTCTGGCCAACGAAATGACGCCGTTCAATCCCAGCGAGTCAACTTAACTCCTAGACAATTCGGACCTCTCTTATGACTTCCCTAATATCCGATCCAGATCTCGCGCAGGTGCTGGACGGCGCCGACGTCGACGACCTCGCCGTACTGATTGATCACATTACAGACAAGGGTGAAGGACGTATCTCGCTGTCATCGGCAGCGAGCAAGAAGCTCGTCGACGCGAAATCGGCAGGACACGTGGACGACGCTTGCCGAGCCTTAATAGCTGAAGAACTACAGCGTTTTGGCGGCAACTCGCTTTTTAATCTGATGCGAGGCGGCGCTGGCGTACCTTACAAGGAAGTGCTCTGCGACGTGGCGAGTCATGTCGGGGCCCGGTACTCGTCCAAGAGTGATTGCGCACAGATTGAAATCGCCATCCTGGAGGCAATACTGGAGCAGTCGCTGGACAAAATGAGCGAACAGGACAAAGAGCGTCTGTTCGCCGAATTCGGTGGCACCTACGTCCCAGGCGCCGGCCCAGCAGTGATGGCGGCACTACAGGCTGCGATCAAGGCCTCCGGCTTCGGCGCCTTCAAGCTTGCAGCAGTGGTGGCCAACGCCATTGCCAAGGCCATTCTAGGACGAGGGTTAGCCTTCGGTGCCACAGCCGGGTTAATGCGCGGTATCAGCGTATTCGCCGGGCCGATCGGCTGGGCGATCACCGCGATCTGGACCTTGTTCGATCTTGGCAGCCCGGCTTACCGCGTGACGGTGCCCTGCGTTGTTCAAATCGCCTACATGCGCCAAAAGGACGCATATCGCAGTTGTCCGACCTGCTCGGCAACTGTCCAAATCGGCAAGAAGTTCTGCGGCGAATGTGGCAGCCCCCTCACCCAACAGCACCTGGCCCTCACTCAAGAAAACTGAGACAGGAACGCACATCATGTTGATCATCGTCTCTACACCTCTGCGCGTTTTTGCTTCCTACGCGATTGCAATGGCAATAGGTGCTTTGCTGGCACACCAGAGTTTTGAAGATCAGAACGTCAGTAACTAACGACGCGGACGTCTCAGCCTGAAGTACCGATATACGGCGGCACATTCCCCACTAGAATCTTTAGAAAATAATGAATAGCAATCCATTTATCGCAGAAATCGTAGCGCTAGAGCGTAACTATGAGGCAGCCAGGGACGAATTGGGTCGCTGGAAGACAGAGCTCTCTTGGTTCACGGGCGTCGACCTCGAATGTGCCAGTAGCGAGCTTATGCGCGCCCAACGAATGAAAGAAGAAAGCCAAGCGCGCCTCGGACTCATGCGCCAAGACATTGGCGACCTGGAGACATCGGTGCACCGCCTGGAGGCAGAGGCAGGCATGGGAATCGACCCGCGCCACTGGTTCTCATCGCAACGTGCCGTCGCAAAGAGGCAACTCGCCTCCATGCAACAAAAGCTGGCCGAAGGGCAGAAGTCGGCTGCGCGTTTGGAAACGGTCATCTCGCAGGCAGTCGAAGACGGCCGCGCGATCCAAGATGAGATTGAAAGGGCGCGCATCTTCGACCCCTTGCTTGCGCAGTCGGCAATCGCCGCGCTTCAAGCAACCTTGGATCGGATTGCCCCTCAGTTGACCGCCTTACGTCATCGCAGCGAAAAATTGGACAAGACACTAAAGGAGCCACAGCTAAGGTTGTACGACGAAGACGCGCAGCGCGCCCGGCTGCTGACCCGGATCGATCTCGCGGAGATCTTCGATAGAAAACTCAACAAAGCCTCGAACGGCTATGAAAAGCGGCAGATACATTTAGAATGCGGCAGTTCATTGGGAGACGAGAGTCCAGGGGCAGTCATGCAGGAGAGCCGCAAAGCCCTACGTCGTGTTGATGCCAACATTGAGAAGCTTCGCGCTCGGATAGCCGAACTTGTCAAAATCGCCAGCCGAGATGTTCGGAACATCGTCATCGACGGCAGCAACCTGTGCTACGAGGGGAAGGAGCTCGTTGGTCTGGCCCCGCTAAAAGCGATCATCCCCATTCTCGCCGAAGATTACACGGTGACGCTCATTTTTGATGCCAGCATCCGCCGCAAGCTGAAGTTAAACGACAAAGATATTGTTGCTGCCTTTCCGGAGGCTACCCGGGTGCACACCGTTGCAAGCAAGCGCAAAGCCGATGAACTTATCTTGGACGTTGCTGGTGAGGATCCTTCCACGTTTATTCTCAGCAATGATCGGTTTGCAGAGTTTCCTGAAAAGTCTGCGATCAAGGAAGAACGAGTGTTGCGGCACGAAATTGTCGGAAAAATGGTGCGCATCTACGATCTGCGCATAGCGGCGCCAATCGAACTGGGAGCGGATACAGCTGCGGCCTGAAGCAGCCGCTCGGCACGAACGACAGCTATAGGCCGGAAGCATCACTTGTTAATGCCTCTTCCGCTCAATAACCGCTTTTGCGAGTGGCGCCCAGCGTCCGCTCTGGGTCGACAGCGGTCCGTCGCCTCGTCAAACAGAGCTCCTAGGAGCGGCCGTCCACCCAGACGCTGCGAAGTTGTTGACTGATCTTCATGACGCAGCGCATTTCTGCCTTAACCTCTTAGCCCAATGAATAGTAACCGCTCGATCTCCGCCGCCATTGGTGAACACCTCGTTCTTGGCGAACTTCTGAAAAGGAACATTGAAGCTTATTTAGCGCACGGCGAAACGCAGAAGGGCTGGGATGTGGTGATCGTCACGAACGAAAGCACAAGGCGTGTTCAAGTCAAAACCATCGATTGGCCGAAACAACAAGCAGTTAACGGGAATTTCTCAGGGGGCTTCGACTACCTTATTGTCGTGCTGCTCGATAGGAAAAATCCGCGAAGCCGATTTTTTGTCTTCGAGCACGCGGAGCTTGATGCGCTCCTTTCCGCTTCAAATGAGAAGAGGTCCGGCGGCAAGCGAACTCTAACGATGAGTCAGAAGGCCATGAACTCGCGGGTACGGTCTCATGAAGACAATTGGAAACTACTGCAGCCGCCCTCCGATGAATCAAGACAAGAAGTTCTCCATACCCGGGCAGAGTGTGAAGTCTAAGCGCTGCAGTTTCGCGATTAAACACAGCCGGTGCTACTAGGTGGCGAGCAAACTTACTTGTGGCGTGTCCCTTAAGCAGGAAACGAGCGTAACACCTAAGTGGCGGCAGCGTCAGGAGAAAGCCGACTGGTACGCGGGCACAACCGAGCGTCGCAATCGTACTCGACGACCCGGGTAAGTTGCGCCTGGCATACTGTGGAAGAATTGGTGTCAGACTGCCTTTCCTGTGCTATGCGGCTGCGTGGGAGGCTCAGCGAACAGCGAAAAGGTAGTCTGGCACCATTGTTCTGGACATCGATTAGAGTCCTGAGATAATCGCGGATGCTAGCGTGGCAATGCTTGCCACGTGAGGCAATGCATTCAACAAAGTTGATACCACCGTCTTGCTGGGCTTCGGCGATGCAAGCTGCGCTTCTACAGCATTGACAATTTCCATCGCTCCCTGCTTTTGTTGGGCATCAGTCAGGCTCTGAATGACTTGGCGTAGGCCGTCGATGTATTCGCGAAAGTCAGCGCCGACGTTTATGATATTCGTCGATTTGTCGACTGAGTGATTGTTGACGCGAACGTTATTTCCATTGATGTGGTAAGTGATTTGTGCTGGGGCGCTTCCGATGCTGTCTCCGGTGCTGCTCACGGAAGCTGCCACATGCGATTGCTCCATGGCCATCACGTAGTCCTTGTAGTCGCGGGCAAACGGGATAAGTAACTGACGTGTGAGGCTATGCAGCTCACCAGTGAGGTTGCGCCCCACAGTGTAGTATGTGTGCGCAAAATCTAACAACCCTCCCGGTTCACGCGCGAACTTTTGAACCAGTAGCCACTGCAGCCCCAGCACATCGTCCGCGCTTTCAGGCCATGCGAGACGAGCGGAACCCACCATGCTGCCTTGTGACCTAGAACTGGCTTCCAAGAAACGTTCCACATCCAGATTGACTGTCAGCTTTTGATTGAAGTCCTGTAGTGACGAATCCGCAAGAAGTCGGGCAAAGGTCAGGAAATGCTGTCCAAAGGTCTGCGACGTCGCCGCTTGCATATCGAACAGGGCATTGTTGATCCGTTTAAACAGGACCTCTCTATTCGCCATCTGACGCTTCTCCCTTCAGCCGCGCCTCGGCTGCCTTCTCGATCACGGCAGTCCTGAACGAATCCTTCATCTGAACTATCAGCGGACCGACGATCGAGTTGTTCGCGTATTCGCCCAGTCGTTCATCAACCAACCGTTCGGACTTAGCAATCGCCGCCTCGACGCTCTCTGGATCCTCTGGGTTAAAGGACAAAGTTCCGAGCTCGCCGCTTACTGTCTCAAGCGCTTTCTGCGCATCCGCTAAAGTTCTCTGCAGATCGTCCAGGCCTTTCATAAATGTCATAGCGAATCCTCCCATTGGTCCGTACGGGCGCAGGTAAATTGCGACACAGCAGACACACCCTGAGCCGATGAAGTGCACCGTTTATACCATCATAAGAATAGCGAAACCAAAATACCGCACCGAGCGAGTTAGTGTGACCTCGGCTTGCAAAAGCGATGGAGCAGTCACTTCACAGCAGAAACTGCTAGGAGCTGCTCGAACGACTGCATTGGGTCGAAATCTGCCGCACGAAGTCGCGGCTCGGCCAGGATAAGACACCCGCTTTTTCACGAGACGCGACACGTGGAGGCGCGTCAGTGCCAAGCTGCTGGCGGTTGGTTCGAGCACGGACTAATGAGCAGCCTTCGTCTACCACACAAGCCCTTGCCTCTGAAGTTTGCCGTCGGGCGTAGGACGGCGAGAAATTTCTCACGCGGATGGGGGGCACCGCCGCTACTGCGGATGAGGTCGCGGCTACACATTTGGCTCGACCGGACGGCTGCCTGAAATGTCACGTATCCTGGTGCGACGAGAGTTCATGTACGAGCGAAGTCCATATGCTTGTCGACGAGCTGTCACGTTGCATAGACAACGTGTAGACCAGGCGTCACAACGGGTAAGCCAGCCGTCACAAGCCGGGCAGTCGCAGCGCAAATGTCCGTAAAATCCGACGTTTGTATACAGCGAGGATGCCAGCACAAGCCCGCACTTACGCGAGCTTCTGTTTTGGAGCGCTTTTCGTTGTCAGACAAAAGAAAACCGCCCTCCGCAAGGAAAAACCAAAAAATCAGGGAGATGACCGCACCCAAAGGATGCGTCCCGTGTGGGGGCTTCAACGGAACGGGCGCGGGTACGCGGCCGGGGCTTGAGGGCACCCGGTGAGCGTCCGGGCGGACGCTCACAACGTCCAAACGACGGCCCCGCCGGCGCAGCCGGCGCGATTCGCCCGCCGCATTAGGCCGCCGCCGACACTAAAGCAAAGGCCACCCGACAGGGTGGCCCTTTGCTTTGGCAGGATGGGTCACATCACCAGATGGTCTGTACGTGGGGGTAATCGCGAATCTTCATGTCGGCAGAGACTAACGGCACCGAATGATGCCGTGCCACGGCCACGATGAGGCGATCAGCCGGGTCCTTGTGAAACTCTCCAGGCAGGTCAACAGAATGGACGGAGGTGCGCACATCTACCGGCACAAAGCGAATCGCCGGGACTTCGGCAACGGTGTCCAACCAGGCTTGGGCATCCATTGTCAACGCCAAGCGGCCAGTTTTGGCCAGCATGGCAATCTCCCAGGCGCTGATGGCCGAAACCAGAATTTCTCCATCGTGCAGCTCAGCCTCGATGGCTTCGCGCGCGGCACGACTCAATTGCTCGTCACCTGCCGCCCACCACACCAGCACATGCGTGTCCAACGCGATCACTGCGCTGCCTCCCATGCATCGTCGCCCACCGGCGACAGGGGATCATCGAAGCGGAGGACAGAGCCGCGCAGCACATCGAGCGGATTACGCTTCGCCGCCTCCCGATAGGGCCGGATTTCGAGCGCAGGCTTGCCATGGTCGGTCACCACAATGGACTCCCCCGTTGCTTCGACCTGGCGGAATAGCTCAAGCGCGCGCGCCTTGAACTCGGTTTTCGAAACGTGCCGGCTCTGCATCGCTGCCCCTTCACTGGTCATTCGTATAGTCACTCTATCATAAAAAATGACCATATAAAATGGTCATTTTCCTTTCCTGCTAGACCGCCCCTGTCCAAGGGTTGGGCACCCGGCTGGCATCCTCGAACTATTGCCCCCTTCGCCGTCACTGTTGACCCGGGGCGCTGGTGGCAGGGGACGGCCGCGCATCAAATCCCGCACCCACCCCGAACCCTCCAGCAGTTGCTAGGCTGCGCTGGCCGCCTGGCCCTTCTTCATCGCCAGAAGCGGTTTGCCCTTCTCGGCATCGACTGCCTCCGTCGAGCCGGATGTCCGCGTGCGACGGGAGCCTCCGGGCGCGATCATGGGACTGACATGGGCAATGCGCTTGGAGTGGATGCGCGACGCAACTGTCGGCGCGGCGGCAACAGGAATGCGTGAGAGTGAGTAGTTCTCTCTATTGCCTTCGCAGCGGGTGGGAGACCATTGATATGGTCCAGCACATAGATTCCCTGGACGACAAGCACGAATCGGGAGCATGTCGGTTCAAGCGAATCCAGCATCCCGCCCTGCTCCATCGAGCAGCGATGAAAGGGGCCGAGCCGTGAAAAAATCGTGGCGGGCGAACGCTACGCGTGACGCGCGCGTGTTACGCGTGACGCGTGACGCGTGACGCGTGGACGTTACGCGTGACGCGCGGACGTTACCTGTGAGGCGCGCCTGCTACGCCAGCGCAAAAAAAATCGCCGCTCACAAGGAGCGGCGATTTTTCGCATTCGATTTGGTGGGTTGTGCGAGACTCGAACTCGCGACCAACGGATTAAAAGTCCGCTGCTCTACCGACTGAGCTAACAACCCAACCTAAGCCAAACATTATGGCTCAATATGCCGGTCGGGTCAAGGCGACCGGCACGCATCCGGTTCGCGACACCGAACCGGCCAAGAAAAAGGCCGTCCCGAAGGACGGCCTCAGCTTCAGGCAAAACGCAGTCGCGCTGGATTACCAGGCGGCGAGCACGGCGCCCTTGTACTTCGTGGCGATGAATTCCTTCACCGGCGCGCTGTGATAGACCGACACGAGCTTCTGGATGTCGGCACGATCCTTGTCCTTGGCGCGCACGACCAGCACGTTCGCGTAGGGCGAATCCGGCGCTTCCTGGGTGATGGCGTCCTTCTTGGGATCGAGGCCCGCTTCGAGCGCGAAGTTGGTGTTCACGGCCGATGCGTCGGTGTCGTCCAGCGAACGCGGCAGTTGGGCGGCGTCCAGCTCGATGAAGCGCAGCTTCTTGGGGTTCTCGACCACGTCGATCGGCGTCGCCTTCAGGCCGGCTTCCGGACGCAGCTTGATCAGGCCCTTGCTTTGCAGCAGCAGTAGCGCGCGGCCGCCGTTGGTCGGGTCATTGGGGATACCGATGCGCGCACCGCTCTTCAGGTCGTCCAGGCTCTTGACCTTCTTGCTGTAGATGCCGATCGGGAAGATCACGGTCTTGCCCACGCTGACCAGCTTGTAGCCGCGGTCGGCGTTGGCGTTGTCGAGGTAGGGCTGGTGCTGGTAGCTGTTCAGGTCGAGGTCGCCGGCGGCCAGCGCCACGTTGGGCTGAACGTAGTCGGAGAACTCGATGACCTGCAGGTTCAGGCCCTGCTTGGCTGCTTCCTGCTTGACCACTTCGAAGATTTGGGCGTGCGGGCCGGCCGTCACGCCGATCTTCAGCGGCTTGTCCTGCGCCAGGGCCGGCTGGGCGAAAACGGCGGCGCCCAGGGCGAACGCGGCCAGCGACTTCAGAAACTTGGTGCTCATGATGCGGTGTGTTCCGACAAAGGAGGAAGGGGTGTTGCGGTAAAAAATTCGGGTATCAACGATGCGACATGCGGCGCACGAGCCAGTCGCCAAAACTCTGCACGGCCTGGACCAGCGCGATCAGCACGACCACCACGGCCAGCATCACTTCGGGCAGGAAGCGCTGATAGCCGTAGCGGATGCCCAGGTCGCCCAGACCGCCGCCGCCGATCGCGCCGGCCATGGCCGAGTAGCCGATCAAGCTCACGATGGTGACGATGGTGGCGGCCACCAGACCGGGCAGCGCTTCGGGCAACAGCACCTTGGCGATGATCTGCATCGGCGAGGCGCCCATGGCGCGGGCGGCGGTGATGAGGCCGGGGTCGATCTCGCGCATCGCGTTCTCGGCGATGCGCGCCATGAACGGAATCGCGGCCACCGCCAGCGGCACGATCGCGGCCGTGGTGCCGATCGAGGTCTGCGCGATCCAGCGCGTGAACGGAATGATGGCGACCATCAGGATCACGAACGGCACCGAGCGGGTGGCGTTGACGATCACGCCGAGCACGCTATTGACGGCCAGGTTCTCGAGCATCGCGCCGCGCGCGGTCACGATCAGGATCACGCCCAGCGGAATACCCACCAGCACCGCGACCCCGCCGGCCACGCCGACCATCAGCAGGGTTTCAAGCAGCGACGTGATAAGCAGGTCGATCAGTTGCGGGCTCATGAGCAATTTCTTCCACGGTGATATCTCGGGCGGTCAGCGCGGCATGCGCGTCCTTGACCGCCTGCGGCGCGCCTTGCGCCAATACGAACAGCGTGCCTACGGCAACGCCTTTGATGTCTTCGATGCGGGCCTGCACCAGGCTGACGTCGAGCGCGTACTGACGCGACAGGTCGGAAAGCACCGCGCCGGTGGCATCGCTGCCCGACAGCTTCAGGCGCCACAAACGCACGGCCTGGTCCGGACGCGCGGCGGCGAGATCGGCGATGCGGGCCTGCACCGCCGTCAGCGTGCCGTCGGTCAGGTCGGACGCGGTGGCGGCCGACACCATGCCGCGCGTCACGTCGTGGCGCGGCTGGGCAAAGACGTCCTGCGTGCGGCCCACTTCGATGACTTCGCCCTGCGACAGCACCGCCACGCGATCGCACACTTCGCGCACCACTTCCATCTGGTGCGTGATCATGACCACGGTGACGCCGGTCTTGCGATTGATGTCGCGCAGTAGGGCCAGGATGTTGTGGGTGGTTTCGGGATCGAGCGCCGAGGTCGCCTCGTCGCTCAGCAGCACGTCGGGGTCGTTGGCCAGGGCGCGCGCGATCCCTACGCGTTGCTTCTGGCCGCCGCTGATCTGGCTGGGATAACGGTCGCGCAGGTGCTCCAGCCCCACGAGGGCGAGCAGACGTTCGACGCGAGCCGGGATCTCGGCCTTGGGCACGCCCGCGATCTCCAGCGGGAGCGCGACGTTGCCGTACACCGTGCGGCGCGCGAGCAGATTGAAACCCTGGAACACCATGCCGATGCGGCGGCGCTGGGCGCGCAGCTGCGCCTCGGACAAACCGGTGAGCACCTGATCGCCGATGGTGATCGTGCCCTGATCGGGCCGTTCGAGCAGGTTGATGCACTGAACCAGCGTACTTTTACCGGCCCCGCTGGGACCGATGATGCCGAAGATCTCGCCCTGCTCGATGCGCAGATTGATCCCCCGCAAGGCCTCGAAACGGCCGCGCGGCGTGGCGTACGTCTTGGATAGGTTTTGAATATGAATCATGGCATGTAATTTTCTATTGCCAGCTTTCTAAAGAGAACGACTGATTTATCCTCTTTTAATAACTAGGAGTAATATAAAACGGCTATGACCCGGCCACGCATGCGCACGGCATGCACGAACGGGTCAATGGAATAGGCGAGACGGAGACGGCTGCGGGCCGGTCCGGGAGCGGTCCGGCGCCAAGGCACCGGACCGTACCGCGTCAGCGCGCCCGCGAAATGCGGACTTCGGCGCCGCGGCGCTTCACTTCCAGGCCTTCGGAGGGCAGGATGCGCAAGCCTTCGAGGCCCTTGATGTAGCTCGAGCCCTGCATCTGCATCACCCGGATTTTATTGCGCATCACCACCGGGTTATGCACGGGCATGCCGAACATCCAGACTTCGTCGAGGATGCGCGCCGAGTTGAACTCGCCCGTGTGCTGTGCCACCGGCCCGAGACAGAGCATGTGCCCTTCGCGGCCGAACACCGGGAACTGATCCGTGCCGCACTCGAGCGTCCAGGTGGTGCCGCCCTCGTAACGGTGACCGGTGTTCAGATCCCACCAGGCTTCGCCCTTGGGCAGATAGACACGCACCGAATTGCCCGGGGCCACGACGGGCGCCACCAGCAGGGCCGGGCCCAGCAGGTATTGCAGATCGTGGTCGTGCGCATCGGGGTCGTTCGGGAACGACATGGCCATCGAACGCTGCACCGGCAAACCGGTGCGCGCGGCATCTTCGATGGCGCCCAGCACGTACGGAATCAGGCGATAGCGCCACTGCAGCCAGGTGCGAGCCTGATTGAGCGTGTCGTCGCCGAACGCCCACGGCAGCAGCCCGCCCACGCCCTGGAAGCTGAAGTTGGCCGAGAACACGGCCGCCTGCAGCCAGCGCAGGTACAGCTCGGGGCTCATGCCCGCAAGGCTGGACTGCGCCGATCCGAGCGCATGCACCTGGACGGGCAGACCGCTCGCGCCGATCGATAGCGCGGTGCGCAGCGTGTGCTGCAGGCCGTCCCAGTCGTTGCTGACCTTCGGGCCGGCCTGCCAGGGCAGGCGTTGCGCGGCCGGAAACAAATCGGTGCTCGGGACCACGCCTTCGGGCGGCACCTTGTGGCCGGCCACGGCGTCGAACAGGGCACGGCGCGCCAGCAGCGGATAGAGCGTGCGCAGCGACGGACCCGATTCGCCATTGCGGGCGGACACGCCATCGGGAATCGCGATCTGCGCGTCGCAGGCCGGCGCATCCAGACCGTCGTCCACCAGCTGGCGATGCCGTTCCACCCACAAGGCGTAGGCGTCGCGGTACGTCAGGTCGAGCAGGCCGTAAGGCTGGCCCTGCGTGGCGGGCACGCCATCGAACACCTGCGCGCTGCCGTCGTCCTTCGTGAGCAGCCAGCCGCGATCTTCGAGTTCTTCGAAGAGCGGGCTTTGCTTGAGCACGCCAGGAAAGCCGGTACCCGAGACATGAACGTTGAACTTGTGGAACAGCGCCAGCACCTGCTTCGCATCCGGGAAACGCTGGGCGTCCCACTCGAAGACCGACTTGTCCGCGGCGAAATGCCAGGCGGCCGGCGTGGCCAGCGAGACGACGTCGAGCGGGATCTGGTTGGCGCGGAACTGCTCCACCAGGGCCACGGTCTGGGTCGGCATCTCGCCTTCGGCCTGGGTCAGCCAGGCGCCCAGTGCCCACAGCACGGGCTGACCGGCCCGGCCGGTGAGGGCGCTGTACTGATTGAGGATCTCGGCAGGCTCACCCGCGAACAGGAACAGATCCAGTACGGGGTCGTCGACGGCCAGGATATAGGCGGTGTCGGCCGGCGCCACACCCACCGCGTGCTCGACGCGGCGCAAGGTGTTGGCATAGACCCCCCAGCCCTTGGGGCTCCAGGCCAGCGGCAGGGCCCGGTGCTCGGGATCGTCGGACACGACGGACTCGTCGCGGCGATTGAGATCGCCCGGGGTTTCGCCCAGGCCGTAGACGCGCTCGCCCGTGGTGAGGGCGAAGCCCACATGCCAGGCGGCGTGCGCGTCTTCGTCGAGCGCGTTATGGCCGAAGGCCGGCGTATGCGCCGACACTTCCGAGGTCAGGACCTGGGTCTCGCCGCGCCAGAGCACGACACGAACCGGGTTGGTGAGGATCTCGAGCGACACATCGCCCTGGGTGATGCGCCAGCCGCTCGCGTCGTCGCGCGGGGCAAGCGTTGCCTCTCCCACGGCTTCTTCGCGGGCGAGCAGCATCTCGCTCAGTGCACGCGCGCGGGCACTGGGCTTGTCTTCGTTGAAATGCGGTGTCAGCGCACAACGCAGGCGAAAAACGCCGGGCGCGTGCGCCTCGATGACCAGCCGCAGGCCATCACCCGCGTCGAAATCATTGCGACTGGGACGCGAGGTCAGCAGCTCGACGGTATCGAGCTGATTAGTATGATCAAAGTCGTACTTCGGCGGCACAGAGCATCCCCCGGCTTTAGCCAAAAAAACCAATAAAAGTCGTTATTTTGACGGATTTGGCCCTTGAAATAAACTCGGTCCCTGTTTTAGGGGCCAACCGCCGCCGCCAGGGGGCATGGCGGGGGCTCCGCGCACGCGCCGGCCGGCCCGGCAGAAAGTGGCGCCAGCCCCGCAATAAAGGTCCGAATTTCGCCCATTCTGGCAGTAAATCGGCAACATCGCACGTATAGAACGCAGCCCTAGGGTAACCCTGCCGTTCGAGGCGGCCAGGCACGCCCCAGCCTCAGCGCGGCGCGACGGCTGAGAGCAGGTCCGCTTCCAGGGGCGCCGGCTCGGCATGCAGCGCAGCCGCGATCACCTCGCCCATCAGTGCCGACCAGGACAGGCCCCGCGACGCGTAGCCGGTGGCCAGCCATACGCCGGGCCCATGCGCCAGCGCGCCCACGGCCGGCAGCCGCCCCGGCTGCACCGCCCGCCAGCCGGCCCAGCCCGGCAGGGTGCCGGCGGCCGGCAGTGAGGATTCCGCGGCCGCCAGCAGGCCCGCGGCCTTGCCGAGGTTCGTCAGCTGCCCGGCCTCGGACACCGCCGAATGCTCGGCGCCGTGCACATAGGTGCCGCCCGCCACGCACCAGCCGTCGACTTCGGGCAGGAGATAGCCCTCGCCGGCGACCACGCAGCGCGGCCCGCCGCCCAGGGCGGATGCCGGAATCTGCGTGACCTCGCCCGCCAGCGCGTGCATCTGCGCCAGGCGCGGCAACGCCTCGAGCAAGCCGCTCTGCGCCAGCACCGCGCGCGCGCCCACGGCATTGGCCAGCACCACGACGTCCGCGCGGGCGAGCACGCCCCCGTCGGCGGCGACGGCGGCCCAGGCCTCGCCCTCGGATGTCAGCCGCTCCACCCGCCCCACCCGGCGCGTGATCCGCGGGTGATCGAGCAAGGCGTCGATGAGGGCTTGCGGCCGCACCTGCATGCCATCGGCCAGGAACACGCCACCGCGCGCGAGCGCCATGCCGGCCAGCGCACTGGCCTCCTCGCGCGTGACGGGGCGCGCCCACGAGTCGGGGAAAGCGAGCGCGGCGAGGGCGTCTTGCAGGAGGGGCCGCGTGTCGTCGCGCTCGAGTTGCAAGGTGCCGGTACGCCGCACGATATCGGCGGAGAGGTGCGCCCAGCGCAGTTGCGCCATGCGGCTTCCAGCGCGCGACAGGCGAGCCCGCGCGTTGTCGTCGCGGGCGATCACCGGCGTCAGCGCGGCGGCGAGGTGATCGCCATGCGCAGCAGACTCCGGGGCGAGCACCACGACATCGCACCCGCGGCGCGCAAGCGCGTGCGCCACGCCGGCGCCGGCCAGCCCGGCCCCCACGACCAGCACGGCCTGCCGCAACGCCACAGCCTCGGGCACCACGGGCGTCTGCGCGGCGGCCCACGCCGTACGTCGACCCACGGTGATATGCCATTTACCCGCCTCGCCGGGCTGACGGGCGACGTCGAAGCCCGCCCGCCGCAGCGCGTCACGCACAGAGGCCGCGGCACTCCAGGTGGCCAGCGTGGCATCCGGCGCCGCGAGCCGGCCCAGACGCCGCAGCACCCCTTCATCCCACATCTGCGGATTGAGCCGGGGCGAGAAGCCATCCAGAAAATAGGCGTCGACGCGTGCACGCAGCTGCGCCGCCATGCGATCGGCGGGTCCGAATGCGAGCGTGAGCGTCACGGCCCCGTCGTCGAACTCGAGCCGATGCAATCCCGGCAACAGCGGCGGCCATTGCGCGATGAGCGCATCGGCCAGTTCGCGCAAAGGCTCGGGCACGTGCGTATCGCGTAGCGCCTGCAGGGTCTCGCGATCGAACGGATGACCCTCGATCGACACCATGTGCAAGCGCGCGCAACGCGCCGGATCGGCGCGCCACGCCTGCCACAACGCCAGAAAGTTGGTGCCGAGGCCGAAGCCCGTTTCGCACACCGTGAAGCGGGCCCTGCCCTGCCAGCGCCCCGGCAGGCCATTGCCCTGCAGGAAGACCGTTTGCGTCTGTCCGTAGGCATCCGCCGGCGAGTTATAGACGTCGCCATAGAGCGGGCTCACGAGCCGGCCCTGGGCATCGAGCGCTACCGCGGCCGGCGTGAGAGGGAGATAGGACGAGGACATGGGGTTATTGTGCCTAAAGACATTGCGCCGCGAGTCTAACGCCAAGACCGCGCGGCGCCCCTGCGCGATGACAAGACCAGCGCGCGCTGGTGCGCACCGCCCGCGAGCGACGCCCCGTCTTCGTTGGCCTTGCGCCACGCCAAACCGGCCCGGCAGGCACGCGTGGCCGGGGTTTCGTCAAAACGTCGCACACGCAGGCTTACACTGGAGTCATGCAAACGCCCTCCTCCTCCCCCAAGGCCGCGCTGGATCTCGGCGCCGCCATCGACACCGCCGTGTCGGCCGCTCACGCGGGCGCCGCGATCCTGCAATCCTATGCGCACCGTCGCGACGATCTCGTGATCGACCACAAGGCGCACAACGACCTGGTCTCGCAGGCCGACCGCGAAGCCGAGGCCGCCGTGCTCGAGGTGCTGCGCGAACGCACGCCGCAGTACGGCATCGTGGCCGAAGAAACCGGTGGCGAGGCGCAAGGCGCCGCCACCTGGTACATCGATCCGCTGGATGGCACGACCAACTTCCTGCACGGCATCCCGCACTACTGCGTGTCGATCGCGCTGGTCGCCAAGGCCGGCACGCAAGTGGGCCCGGGCGCGCCGCTCGACATCGACACGCCGGTGATCGGTGTCGTGTACGACCCCAACCGCGAAGAACTCTTCACCGGCGTGCACGGCGTGGGCGCCTGGCTCAACGGCCGCCGCATCACCTGCTCGCGCACCGCCACCCTCGAAGAGTCGGTGCTGGCCACCGGCTTCCCGTTCCGCGACTTCTCGTTCGCCGACCAATACATGCCGATGCTGCGCGACGCGATCTGCACCGCGCGCGGTGTGCGCCGCATGGGCGCGGCCGCGCTCGATCTGGCGTGGACGGCCGCCGGCCGCTACGACGGCTATTGGGAAATGGGCCTGGCCCCCTGGGACGTGGCCGCGGGCACCCTGATCCTGCGCGAAGCCGGCGGCGTGTGCCACGACATGCACGGCGACGAGCCCTGGCCGGTGGGCGGCCGCGTGGTGTCCGGCAACCCGCAAGTGGCCGAAGCGCTGGCCCGCATGATCGCGCCGCATCTGAAGGCACGCGGCTGAACACGCCAACAAGAAAGCGAGCGCGGCCTCATGGCCGCGCCCGCTTTTTTTTTGAGCATGCCCCGGTGCGCCGTCGGGGGGCGCGCCGATGATTGTCAGGTGCCGGTGGGGCGTTGCGCCGCCCCGGCTCCTTCGCTGTCGGCCTCGGCCTGCGCCTCGTCGCGCAGTTCGCGACGCAGGATCTTGCCGACGTTGCTCTTGGGCAATTCCTGGCGCAGCTCGATCTGGCGCGGCCGCTTGTAGCCGGTGAGCTTCTCGCGGCACCAGGCCTCGACCTCGGCCACCGTGAGGCTGGGGTCCTTGGGCACGACGTAGGCGCGCACCGCCTCGCCCGAGTGCGGGTCGGTCACGCCCACCACGGCACACTCCAGAATCTTGGGATGCGCGGCGATGATGCCCTCGACCTCGTTCGGATAGACCTTGAACCCCGACACCGCGATCATGTCTTTCTTGCGATCGACGATGCGCACATAGCCGCGCTCGTCCATGATGCCGATGTCACCCGACCGGAAGAAGCCGTCGGCGGTCATTACCTGGCGCGTTTCGTCGGGCTTGTTCCAGTAGCCCAGCATCACCTGCGGACCGCGGATCGAGACTTCGCCGCGCTCGCCGTACGGGACTTCGTGGCCGGCATCATCGAGGATGGCCACGTCGGTGGACGGCAGCGGCAGGCCGATCGCGCCCGAGTATTCGGTGGCGTTGGTGGGATTGACCGTGGCGACCGGCGAGGTCTCGGACAGCCCGTAGCCTTCGATCAGCGGCTTGCCCGTGAGCTTGAGCCAGCGCTCGGCCACCACCTGCTGCACGGCCATGCCGCCGCCGAGCGTGAGGCGCAGCGCCGAGAAATCGAGCTTCGCGAATTCGGCGTTGTTGGCCAGCGCGTTGAACAGGGTGTTGACGCCGGGGAACAGATTGACCGGTGTTTTTTTCCAGGCGGCGATCAGCGCGGGCTGATCGCGCGGATTGATGATCATCAGGTTGCGCATGCCGGCATGCATGCCGAACAGGCCGCAGGTCGTGAGCGCGAACACGTGATAGAGCGGGAGCGCGCTGATGATGGTGAGCTGACCCTGATGCCCCTCGACCGCGGGCTGCGCCACGGCTTCGGTCTGGAGCACG
Organism: Bordetella genomosp. 5; assembly: GCF_002261475.1. Taxonomy (GTDB): domain Bacteria; phylum Pseudomonadota; class Gammaproteobacteria; order Burkholderiales; family Burkholderiaceae_B; genus Bordetella. The sequence goes on along the minus strand of NZ_NEVN01000001.1, from coordinate 689,289 downwards.
TTGGCCACGAGATTGCCGTGCGACAGCATGGCGCCCTTGGGCGTGCCGGTCGTGCCGCCGGTGTACTGCAACACCGCGAGGTCGTTCATCGCGAGCGCGGGGGGCGTGAACGGCGCGCTCGCGCCCGCCTTGAGCACCTCGGGAAGCAGGCGGGCCTCGTCGATCTGCCAGTCGGGCACGAGCTTCTTGATGTGACGCGCCACGAAATTGACGATCGGCGCTTTGAGCCCGCCGAGCAGATCGCCGGGCGCCACCACGACCACATGACGCAGATCGCCCTTGTCGCGCACGTCTTGCAGGGTCTTGGCGAAATTTTCCAGGATCACGATCACCTGGGCGCCGCTGTCGAGCAGCTGGCGCTCGAGCTCTTCGCTCTTGTAAAGGGGATTGACGTTGACTACCACCATGCCCGCGCGGAAGGTGCCCAGCAGCGCCACCAGATAGGCCGGCACGTTGGGCATCATCAGCGCCACGCGCGCGCCCTTGGGCAGGCCGGTGCTTTGCAGATAGGCGGCAAAGGCGCGGGCGTGCGCATCGAGCGTGGCGTAGGTGATGTCGGAGCCCAGCGAGGTGCAGGCGATACGATCGGCATGGCGCTTGACCGCACGGTCGAGCAGATCGGTGAGCGAGGTGTAATCGGCGGTGGAGATCTCGGCCGGTACACCTTGGGGATAGCTCGCGAGCCAGGGACGAAGCATGGTGTTTGTCTCCCTTATTTCGTATTTTGTTTGATGATACCCTTGATCTATTGTTTCCAAAGCACTTCAAACCTCGTATGAATCTGCTCGAACCTATCGTGACCTGGCGCGAAGAAATCGCCGCATTGCGCCGCGACATCCATGCCCATCCCGAACTCGCCTTCGAAGAGTTCCGCACTGCGGACCTCGTCGCGAAGCAGCTGCAGGATTGGGGCATCGAGATCGACCGCGGCCTGGGCGGCACCGGCGTCGTGGGCATCATCCGCGGTTCGCGCGAGAGCGCCCGCACGCTGGGCCTGCGCGCCGACCTCGACGCGCTGCCGATGCAGGAGGTCAACACCTTCCCGCATGCCAGCAAGCACGAGGGCAAGATGCACGCGTGCGGCCACGATGGCCACACCGCCATGCTGCTCGGCGCGGCGCGCTATCTCTCGCAGCATCGGGACTTCGCCGGCACCGTCTACGTGATCTTCCAGCCCGCCGAAGAAGGCGGTGGCGGCGCCAAGCGCATGATCGACGATGGCCTGTTCACGCGCTTCCCGATGGATGCAGTGTTCGGCATGCACAACTGGCCTGGCATGAAAGTCGGCCAGTTCGGCCTGACGGCCGGGCCGATCATGGCCTCGTCCAACGAATTCGCGATCACGATCCGCGGCAAGGGCACGCACGCCGGCATGCCGCATCTGGGCGTCGACCCCGTCATGACCGCCGTGCAGCTCGCGCAGAGCCTGCAGACCATCATCACGCGCAACCGCAACCCGCTCGACGCCGCCGTGCTGAGCATCACGCAGATCCACACCGGCAGCGCCGACAACGTCGTACCCAACGAAGCCATCATGCGTGGCACCGTGCGCACCTTCACGCTCGAGACCCTCGATCTGATCGAGCGCCGCATGAACGACATCGCGCGGCACACGTGCGAAGCGCTCGACTGCAAGGTCGAGGTCGCGTTCCAGCGCAACTATCCGCCCACGATCAACCACTCCGCCGAAGCCGCCTTCTGCGCCGACGTGATGCGTGACATCGTCGGACCCGACAACGTCAACGACCACGTGCAGCCCACGATGGGCGCCGAAGACTTCGCGTTCATGCTGCAAGAGAAGCCCGGCGCCTACGTCTGGATCGGCAATGGCACCGGCGACCACCGCGACATCGGTCACGGCGCGGGTCCCTGCACGCTGCACAACGGCAGCTACGACTTCAACGACGATCTGCTGCCGCTGGGCGCCACCTACTGGGTCCAGCTCGCGCTCAAGTGGCTGGCGCGGCCGTAATCCCATCAAGCACACGGGCCCGTAAAAACGGGCCCGCTTTCATTCAGCGCACGATTCATACATCGAGCGTTTGACTCATCGAACGCGTCAGGACGCGTCCGGCTCCAGCGCCGGCGCGGCGTCGGCGGCGTGTTCGCTGGGCAGCAGGGTCACCATGGCCGCGGTGCACGCGGCGATCACGGTCATCACCAGCAGCAGCGTCGTGAACCCGGCCTGCTTGACCATCGGCCCCAGCAGCCACACCGCCAGCGAGCTCACCCCGAACGACACGGTCAGGCGCATGCCGGCCACGCGCGAGCGGCTGCGGTCGTCCACATACCGCACGATCATGGCGTCGGTGAACGGAATGGCGCCGAAGATGAAGATCATCGCCCCCAGCAGCGCGACATAGAGTGCCCAGCCCTGAGCCCAGGCCGCCCAAAGCAGCAGGGGAATCTGCGCCACCGCGATGCTCAGGTACAAGGGCTTGAGCGCGACGCGGTCGAGCAGCCGGCCCACGATCACCTGCGTGAGCGACGACACCACATAGATACCCGCCAGCAGCGCGCCCAACAGCACCGGATCCTGCACGACACCGCTCAGCCGTTCGTCGAGCAGCTGGGCGTTGCCATTGGTGGTGAAGTTGAAAAGCAGGCTGCCGGTCACGGCGGCCGCCGTCATCACGGCGAAGGCCCGCGCCAGCGCGCGCGGTGCCAGCGTCACCGCGGCGCGGCTCTTGCGCCGCGACGGCGGCTCGGCTTCGTGCGGGCAGATGCGCATGAACACGACACCGCACAGCAGCGCGAAGGCCCCGGGCACCGCGAAGGCGGCGCGCCAGCCCAGCGCCTGCACCAGCAGGCCCGTCACGAGCGCGGCCACCGCCACGCCGAGATTGCCGGCCAGGCCGTTGATGCCGATCACCGCGCCCGGATTGGGCGCGTGCTGCACGATCATCGGAATCCCCACGGGGTGATAGATCGCGGCGAACAGCCCCACCAGTGCCAGCGCACCGGCCAGTTGCCAGGCGTTCTGAGCCAGCGCGCACAGCATGGCCGCCGCACCGATGCCGAAGAAGAACAGCAGCATCATGCGCCGCCGCCCCCACAGATCGCCCAGGCGTCCCGCCGGCCACGAACCGATGCCGAATAGAAAGAACGCCGCCACGCCATACGGCATCAGATCTTCCCAGTGCGCGAAACCGAAATCGGCCGCGATCGTGCCCACTGCCGCTGCGAAGATCAGCAGGAACATGTGGTCGATGGCATGAGCGATGTTGAGCAGCAGCGTGACCGGGCGGGCAAACGGCTGAACGGAAGCAGGGTCGGAAGAAGAAGTCATGGTGCGCACGTAAAGGAAAAACTCACCGATCCGTTTGCCACGCCGTGGCCGGATGCGATGCGGGAAGGCGCAGTTTGCCGTCGACCGGTTATTCTGTCCTTCGAGCTTTTGTACAAAACTATCGAGATATGGACACGCAGCCCACCGCCCCGATCGTGAGCGTCACCTACCCGGACGCCCCGGGCGTGGTCACGCGCCGGCGCCAGCTGGCAGCCGACTTTCACGTCGAACCGCATTGGCATGAACGCGCGCAGCTGCTGTGTTGCTCGCACGGCGTCATGCGCGTGACGACGCCGCGGCGGCTGTGGATCGTGCCGCCCACGCGAGCGCTCTGGATCCCGGCGCAGGTGGTGCACGAGATCCGCATGACCAGCGCGGTCGATATGCGCTCGCTCTACATCGACGCGGCGCTGGTACAGGCCATGCCGGCCGACTGCGCGGTGCTCGAGGTAACCCCGTTGATGCGCGAACTCGTCGTGCGCATCACGACCACGCTGGCGCAGGGCGACCCGCCGCACCTGGCCAACGCCGACCACGAGCTGCTGAGCGCGCTGCTGGTGGCCGAGCTCGGCCGTCTGGAGGCGCGCGCCTTCGACCTGCCGCTGCCGCGCAGCGCCGATCTGCGCGCGCTCTGCGAATCGCTGCTGCAGGATCTGAGCCTGGCCGATGCGCCCCGGCAGGCCGCGGCCCGGCTGGGCGTAAGCGCGCGCACGCTCTACCGCCGCTTTCTGGACGAGACCGGTCTTAGCTACACCCGCTGGGCGCAGCAGGCGCGTCTGCTCGAAGCGGTACGGCGGCTCGCCGAAGGCGTGCCGGTCACCACCGTGGCGCTCGACCTGGGCTATCAGAGCCCCAGCGCGTTCTCGGCGATGTTTCATCGGCAGCTGGGCAGCGCGCCCCGCCAATGGCGTTGAGCGTCGCGCCTCAGTCCGGCTCGGGCAAGGCCAGGCAGGCCTCGAGAAAGCGCTGCGCCGCGCGCGTGCTGGCCTGCGCATGCGGGACCAGGATGCTGAGCGTGCGGGTGAGCGGTTCGGGCAGCAGGCGCAAGACCGCCAGCGTGCCGTCTTCGTGCTGCATCGACATGATCGAGACGAATCCCACGCCCAACCCCGCGCGCACCGCCTGCTTCACGCCCTCCACGCCGGCCAGCTCCAGCCCGATCGCGGGCGTCAGGCCCGCCTGGTCGTAGGCCCGTTCCACCAGGCGGCGCACGCCAGAGCCGGGCTCGCGCATGACCAGCGGCCACTGCGACAACTCGGGCAGCGCGGCCGAACGCCGGCCCGCGAGCGCATGGTCGGCGCGCACGATGGCCACCACCTCATCGTGGCGCCAATCGTGCACCGCCGTGTCCGTGGGCAGGCCACCGGGCACTTCGCCCTCGATGAACGCCAGATCCAGGCCCGACAGGCGGTCGACGATCTCGCGGGTATTGCCGTCGGAAAGATGCAGCGCGATCGCCGGATGACGCTTGCGAAAGTCGGCCACGAGCGCGGGCAGCAAGTAGCTGGCGGGCGTGGTGCTCGCCCCCAGCCGCAACGAGCCCGTTTCCAGGCCGCGGGCGGCGTCGCGCACCGCGCGGGCCTGCGCATACACCTGCCGCAGCGCGCGCGCCTGCATCGCCAGGCGCTCGCCGGCGTCGGTGAGCACGATGCCATGACCGCTGCGCCGGTAGAGCGGCTCGCCGAACCAGGTCTGCAGGGCCCGCAGTTGGCCGGACAGCGCCGGCTGCGACAGGTGCAGCAGCGCAGCGGCGCGGCTGATGTTGCCCGTGTCGGCCACGGTGGCGAAGCTGAGCAGTTGATCGGGCGTCATGGGCCGTCGATATCGGAAATCCTGATGGTCATTATTGTAAATAAAGATTTTTCATATAACGGAGCCGGTTTTAATATTTCTCCCAGTTATTTAAATATCCCTTTTAAGCATGAGCTCCGTACCCGCCGCCGCCCTTCCCGCCCCCACTCCCTGGCGCGACAAACTCAACGGCGTACTCTTCGTGGCGCTCATGGCCGGCGCGGTCGTGCAGCTCGCCGATCTGCCCGCCATCCGTTCCATGGGCCTCTCCCCGCTGGTGGTCGGCATCGTGTGCGGCATGCTCTACGGCAACTTCCTGCGCGGCACCATGCCGGCCGACTGGGGTGCCGGCGTGAACTTCACCGCGCGCCGCTTGCTGCGCATCGCCGTCGCTTTCTATGGCTTGAATATCAGCATCCAGCAGATCGTGGCCGTCGGGCTGCCCGGCCTGGCCGTGTCCGTCGCCGTGGTGGTCGGCACCCTGGTGATCGGCGCCGTCATCGGCCAGCGTCTGCTCGGGCTGGATCGCGACACCGCCTTGCTCACCTCGGCCGGCAGCGCGATCTGCGGCGCGGCCGCGGTGCTCGCGTTCGAGCCCACCCTGCGCGCGGCGCCTCACAAGAGCGCGGTCGCGGTGGCCACGGTCGTGCTGTTCGGCACCGTGTCGATGTTCCTCTACCCGGTTCTGTATCACGCGGGCTGGCTGCCCTTCGACACGCAGGCGCTCGGCATCTACATCGGCGGCACCATCCACGAGGTGGCGCAGGTCGTGGGCGCGGCCAGCAACATCGACCCCGCCACCACCGAGGTCGCCACCATCGTGAAGATGACGCGCGTGGCCCTGCTGGTGCCGGTCCTGCTGGTGTTGGGCCTGTGGCTGCGCAGCGCGGCGCGCCGCTCGGGCGAAACCGATCAGGGCGCGAACCGTCTGCCCGTGCCGTGGTTCGCCGTGGGCTTCCTGGTCTTCGCCATCATCAACTCTCTGCAGGTGCTGCCGGCCGATCTCGTGAACGCCATCCGCCGCCTCGATGTGTTCGCGCTCACGATGGCCATGACGGCCCTCGGCATCGAAACCCGCTTCGCCCAGATCCGCAAGGCCGGACCGCGCGTGCTGGCGCTGGGTCTGGTGCTGTATGTGTGGCTGCTGCTGGGCGGCTACGGCCTGGTCATGGCGGTGGCCTGAACCCTTGCGTGAGTGCCGGCGCGGTCGCGCGCCGGTGTCGCATTTTTCCTGCATAATCGGTCGGTTCGATACCAGGAGCCGGCCATGACAGCGCCCAAGAATACCTTCACTCAACTGCCCGCTGGCCGCGAACCCGTACTGCGTGTGATGCCCATGCCGGCCGACGCCAACATCCATGGCGATGTGTTTGGCGGCTGGATCATGTCGCAGGTGGATATCGCCGGATCGATCCCCGCGGCGCGCCGGGCCGCCGGCCGCGTGGCCACCGTGGCCGTCAACGCCTTCCAGTTCAAACAGCCGGTCTTCGTCGGCGACCTGCTGAGCCTGTACGCCCGCATCACCAAAACCGGCGCCACGTCGGTCACGGTCGATGTCGAGGTCTATGCCGAGCGCCAGCGCCTCGATGCCGAGGTGGTCAAGGTGACCGAGGCCACGCTCACCTACGTCGCCACCGACGAGGCCCGTCGCAGCCGCCCGCTTCCCACGCTCTGAGTGCTGGCATGACGCAGTCCGACGCACCCGAAAAAGTCCTGCCCACGCCCCGCCGCCTCGATCCCGAAGACGCCCAGCGCGCCCTCGAAGAGGTGCAGGAGTGTCTGCGCCGCCAGCAGCTGGTCGAAGACCTGGTGCATCGCCAGGAGCAGAGCGACACCAAAGGCCGCCTGGTCGAAGACCTCGTGCATCGTCAGCACGAGGTCGAGCTCACCACGCTGGTCAACAACCTGCATCCGGCCGACATCGCGTTCATTCTCGAGTCGCTGCCGAAGGCCCAGCGCCAGACCGTGTGGCGCCTGGTCGACCCGACCCACGACGCCGATGTGCTGCTCGAGGTCGAAGACTGGGTGCGCGAATCGCTGATCGAGGCGATGGACCGCCAGGATCTGGTCGCGGCCACCGGCAACATGGATGCCGACGAGATCGCGGATCTCGCGCCCGACCTGCCGCCCGACGTGGTGGCCGAAGTGCAGAAGGGCCTGACCGACGAAGAGCGCGCGCAGTTGCTCGAGGCGATGGGCTACCCCGAAGACAGCGTAGGCGCCATCATGGACTTCGAGATGGTCCGGGTGCGCGAAGACGTCACGCTCGAAGTCGTGCTGCGCTACCTGCGCCGCCTGCACGAGCTGCCCGACCACACCGATCAGATCTTCGTCGTCGATCGGCAGGACAAGCTCCAGGGCGTGCTGCCCATCTCGACCTTGCTGGTGAGCGAGCCCGAATCCGAAGTGCGGCCGGTGATGAACACCGATTACCTCGCGCTCAATCCGCTCGACTCCGATGCCGACGCGGCGAGCGCCTTCGAACGCTACGACCTGGTGTCGGCGCCGGTCACCGACGATCAGGGCCGGCTGATCGGCCGCGTCACCATCGCCGATGTGGTGGACGTGATCCGCGAAGACTCGCAAGAGCAGGCGCTGTCGCGCGCCGGTCTCCAGGAAGAAGACATCTTCGCGCCGGTGGCCTCCGCCTTGCGCAACCGCGCGCCCTGGCTGCTGTTCAATCTCTGTACGGCGGCCACCGCGTCGTTCGTCGCCTCGCGCTTCGAAGACACGGTGAGCCACATCGTGATCCTGGCGTTCCTGATGTCGATCGTGGCCGGTATCGGCGGCAACTCCGGCAACCAGACCATGACCATGATCATCCGCGCGCTCGCCGTCGGCCGCATCACGGGCCGCAACATCTGGCAGCTGGTCAAACGCGAGATGCTGGTGACGCTGATGGTCGGCCTGTGCGGCAGCGTGGTGGCGGCCTTGTTCGCCTGGGGCATCTCCGACTCGATCTCGATCGCGCTGGTCATGATGGCCGCCATGGTGTGCAACATGCTCGTGGGCGCGTCCTTCGGTGTGATGGTGCCCATGCTGCGCGCCCGCTTCGGCAAGGATCCCGCCATGGGATCGTCGGTGCTGCTCACCTTCGCCACCGACTCGCTCGGGTTCTTCATCTTCCTCGGCCTGGCCACGCTGTTCCTGGTCTGACCGGCGCCCGGCTACAGGTCACCCGCTCGGGGGACCGCCCGGGCGCACCGTGGCTGACAGGCAACACTACCCCCGCACAACATTCGCGCCGCGCCGAATATCCGGAAACAAACCGCAATCGCAGCAATGTTACTAAAAATACTTGGCCATATTCGCGGTTTTAAAAGAAGTTAGCCACAAGTTTGCAGATGTTTGCAACGGAATCGCCACGCTCGCACGGTAAGCTGCGGCCTCCTTCAATCAACCATCCGGCTGTTCATCCCACGTCGCAAGCCAACACGCATCTTCTAGAGCCTGCGGCGCGCCTCTCTGTCCCGTGCCCATTCTTTCCGCTGTTTCGCATGCCCGCCGTCGCGGCCATGCCTGGCGTTGCCACGCCCGTCGCACCCTGATCGCCGCCCTGCTGACGTCCGCCACCTTCTCCGCCCAGGCCTGCGATAGCCTGTTCTCTCTTGCCCAATCCGCGTGCAATCGTCTCGGCCAGATCTGGACCGAAGGCGGCACCGACCTCTATGTCACAGGCTACGCCTGGCACAACCGCTCGAAGTACAGCGCCGAGCGCATCGACAAGTTCAACGAGATCACCTGGGGCGGCGGCCTCGGCAAGAGCATCTACGACGAGGACGGCGACTGGCAGGGGCTGTACGCCATGGGCTGGAAGGACTCCTACCGCAAGTTCCAGCCCGTCGCGGGCTACGCCTTCCTCAAGATCGCCAAGCTCAGCGACAACGTGCGCGTGGGCGCGGGTTACACCGCCTTCATCACCGCCCGCAGCGAGTTCCGCAACTACATGCCGTTCCCGGGCGTGCTGCCGCTGGTCGGCGCGGGCTACAAGAACGCCATGCTCTACGCGACCTACGTGCCGCGCGTGCGCGACGAAGGCAACGTGGCATTCGTCTTCGGCCGCTGGCAGTTCTGACGATGGCCGGAGCGCGGTCGGGGCCGTCAGCCCCAATCGCGCGCCAGCCGCGATACGGTCCACCTGCGGCCACGTTTCAGACGATTGACAAGTCTTTGACAGCTTGCGCCGTTATGCTGGAGAGCAATCCACTTTTTTGCAGGACCGTTTCGGGCTCGCTTCGCCGATACCGCGTTTGTACGGTCCTGGTCTCTGCCCGTGCTCCGCCCTCTTCTCTCGTCCGCGCCCTGTCATCCCACCGTTCGTCCTGCTCCCCTGATGCGCCGCCTCGCGGCCGCCTGTCTGCTCGCGGCCGCGCCGCTGGCCGCTCAGGCCTGTGACAACGTGCCGTCCTGGGCGCAGTCCGCCTGCCAGCGGCTCGACCAGATCTGGAGCGAGGGCAACAACGACGTGTACGTGTCGGGCTATGCCTGGCACAACCGCGCCATGTACAGCGCCAGCAAGATCCGCAGCTTCAACGAGCTGGCCTGGGGTGGCGGTCTGGGTCGCAGCCTGTACGACGAGGACGGCGACTGGCAGGGCCTCTACGCCATGGCGTTTCTCGACTCGCACCGCAAGGTCGAGCCGATCGCAGGCTATGGGTTCCTGAAGATCGCGCGGGTGAGCCCGGACTTCCGGCTGGGCGCGGGCTACACGGTGTTCCTGACCGCGCGCCACGACATCATGAGCTATGTGCCGTTTCCCGGCGTGCTTCCGCTCGTGGGCGCCGGCTACAAGGACGCCATGCTTTACGCCACCTACATCCCGGGCGGACGCGGCGCCGGCAACGTGCTGTTCATGTTCGGCCGCTGGCAGTTCTGAGCGCCAGGCGCGCGCGCGGTCGGCGAGACGCGGCCGGCTAGGCGCGGTCGGCAAGACGCGGCCGGCCAGGCGCGCCATCAGCCCGCGCAGGTCTCCGCCGGGCCCGACAGGCGCTTCACCAGGTCGGCCAGCCGGCAGTCGTGAATCCCGTGCGTACGCAGGGCGCGCTCGGTCTCGACCACGTAATCCAGGCAAAGCCCCGATTGGCCGCGCGCGCCGCGCACGGTGGCCAGCAGCCGTTCTTCGGCCAGGGCGCCGGCGTAGTCGCCGCAACCACGATTGAGCAGAAACACCAGGCTGCGCACCGGTGCGGACCCGCCTGCGCGGACCGCATCCGGGGCGGCATGCGCCGCCGAGTCGGCGCACGCGTCCCGTCCGCCGGACTCGGTGTGGCAGGAGAGCCAGCGCGGGGTGTAGGCCGCGTAGGTCATCTCGCGCTGCCAGAGCATCTGGAAGGTGTCGCGCACATCCCGCCCGGCCACGCGATAGGCCACGCCGCGGCAGCAACCGCCGCGGTCCAGGCCGAACACCAGGCCCGGCGCCTCGGGCGAGCCCCGATGATCGCGCGACCACAGGCAGAGCGAACGGTGATATCCCCGCACCGTGGCGAGACGGCGTTCCTGCCAGGTGAAGCCGGGCCGCCAGATCAGCGATCCGTACGCGAAGACCCAGAGATCATCGGTGCCGTTCCAGCCTTGCAGCAGGCAATCGATCGATTTGGGCTGGCGTAACTTCGGCCGCTGCGCCTGGGCAGGGCCGCCTACACTGAACGTCATGGGGTGTCCGAACGCGCGCAAATGCGGAATGCAGAATGGCGTTCATGCTACGCCTGCCCCCGAGCAAAAGCATTGCGCGTTGAGGGCTGACGCCGGGCAGTGTTGGCAAATCGCGACTCGCGCGCGCGCCGCCGCGGAAATTTTTTTCTCCGGCGCGATGCCGGGGGCGGTGGCGCGGGGTTTCAGGCCCCGCCGAGCGGCAGCTCGGTGGTGCTCTTGATCACTTCCATCGAGAAGCTCGCGCTCACGTCCAGCAGATCGACCGCCTCGATCAGCCGGCGGTAGAAGCGGTCGTAGGCGGCCATGTCTTCGACCACGACTTTCAGCAGGTAATCGATGTCGCCCGCCATGCGATGAAACTCCACCACGTTGGGCAGGGCCGTCACGGCGCCGATCAGCGCCTGCGTCCACTTGGCATTGTGCTGGCTGGTCTTGATGGTGACGAACACGGTGAGGTTCAGGCCCAGCGCCTTGGGATCGAGCAGCACCGCCGTGCGGGCGATCACGCCGTCGTCCTTGAGCTTCTGGATGCGGCGCCAACAGGGCGTGACCGACAGGTTGACCTGTTCGGCGATGTCCGCCACCGAACGCGTGGCGTCCTGTTGCAGCAGGCTGAGAATCTTCAGATCGGTGTGGTCCACGCATCGCCCCTTGTGCGCTTTGGGCCCCTGGCCCTGTTCTTATTTGCGTGCGCCCTGGAAGCGCTCGGCGGTCAACCCTTCGAGATCGATGTCGGGGCGGCGGCCCGCCACGACATCGGCCACAATCTTGCCCGTTCCGCAGGCCTGCGTCCATCCATTCGAGCCGTGCCCGCAGTTCAGGTACAGGTTGCCGTAGCGCGTCGGCCCCAGCACGGCGGGACCGTCAGGCGTCATGGGCCGCAGCCCGGCCCAGGCCCGCGCCCCCGCCACGTCCACGCCTTGCGGCAGCCACTGCGACACCACCTGCTTGATGAACGCCACACGGCCCGGATCGACATCGAGCGCATAGCCTTTGAGCTCCGCCATGCCGGCCGCGCGAATGCGGTCGCCGAGCCGCGAAATCATGACCTTGTTGTATTCGTCCATCAGCGCCGCGCGCGGCGCCCGCTCGGGCTCCGTGATCGTGGCGGTGATCGAATAGCCCTTGACCGGATAGACCGGCAGCGCAATGCCCAACGGCCGCAACAGCGCGGGCGCCTGGTTGCCCAGCGCCACGACATACGCATCCGCCCGCACCAGGCCGTCGTCGAGCTGCACGCCCGACACGGCGCCCGCCTCGGTCCGCAGGGCCTGCACGCGCGCGCCATACCTGAACACCACGCCCTGCCCCGCCAGATGCGCGGCCAGGCCGGTCGTGAAGGCATGGCAATCCCCCGAGGCATCGGCCGGCAGAAAGAGCGCCCCGGCCATGGGCGCACGAGAGCCGGCCAGCGAAGGCTCCTGACGCACGATCGCATCGCCCTCGAGGAAGCGCCACGGCACCTCGAACGCGTCCAGCGCCCGCGTGATGTTGGGCACGGCCTTGAGGTCCGTCTCGTGCTGGAAGAGCTGCAGCGTGCCGTCCTGGTGGTAGTCGAACGACACCGGTATGCTGCTGGCGATGATGTCTTTCAGGCAGGCATGGCTGTAGTGCGCCACCCGTTGCATCCGCAACTTGTTGACGCGAAACCGCTCGGCATTGCATTGCCCGATCCAGCGCGCCAGCCACGCCAGGCGGCGCGGCGACGGCGCCAGCGAAAAGCGGATCGCCGCCTGGCGCTGCAACGACATCTTCAGCACCTTGGCGATCATGCCGGGCGCCGCCCAGGGCCCGGCAAAGCTGGGGCACAGGCCACCCGCGTTGCCGAAGCTGGTGGCCGCAGCCGCGCCGGCCTCGCGCTCGATCACGGTGACCTCGTGCCCATCCCGATGCAGGTAATACGCCGCCGTCACCCCGGCCACGCCCGCCCCCAACACCACGACTTTCATGCCGCCTCCGCGCCTTAGAAGGTGCCGGGATAGCCGCCGCCATCCAGCAGCAGGCTCTGGCCGGTCATGTAGCCCGCATGCGCCGAACACACATAGGCGCACAGCGCACCCAGCTCCTCGGGCTGGCCGTAGCGGCCCGCCGGACTGGCACGGCCGCGCTCGTCCCAGAGCGTGTCGAACGATTTACCGCTCTGCTCGACCATGCCCTGGATATGACGGATCTGTGCATCGGTCGCGAACGCGCCCGGCAGCAGGTTGTTGATCGTGACGTTGTGTTTGACGGACTGGCGCGCGAGGCCGGCCACGAAACCCACCAGACCGGCGCGCGCGCCGTTGGACAGACCGAGCTCGGCGTGCGGCGCCTTGACGCTGCGCGACACGATGTTGACGATGCGGCCGAAGCGGCGCTCGATCATGCCGTCGATCGTGCGGCGGATCATGTCGATCGGCCCCAGCATCATCGAGTCGAGTGCGTCGATCCAGTCCTGGCGGCTCCAGTCGTGGAAGTCGCCAGGCAGCGGACCGTCGGCGTTGTTGATGAGGATATCGGGCGCGGGGCAGGCGGCCAGTGCCGCCACGCGGCCCTCCTCGCGCGTCAGGTCGGCGGCGACCCAGCCCACGCCGATGCCCGCTTCGCGCGCGATCTCGTCGGCCGCCTGTTCGAGCGTGGCCGGCGTGCGGGCGGCCAGCGTGACCTTGACGCCTTCCAGCGCCAGTTGACGGGCGCAGGCGCGCCCCATGCCGCGGCTGCCGCCGAACACCAGCGCCGACTTGCCCTCGATACCCAGATCCATGCGGAACCTCTCCGAATCGCCCCCCGGCATGCCGGAACGGGAATAAATTTTCAAAACACGCGCCGGCGTCGCCCGATTTGGCAAAGTCATTCCGGCATGGGTTCCATAGGATAGGGAGACTCTGCTTTCCCGTCCATGCCCATGCACCTCGAACTCCAAAGCCCCGGTCTTCAAGACATCTGTCATGCCGTCGATCGCGCACAGCACGACGCCTTGCACGGCCTGCTGCGCGAGCTGGCGCAGGGCGTGGCCCGCGCGGGCGATCCGCTGGCCGACCTGCCCGAGGCCGCGCGCAGCGGCAATGCGGACACCTACACGCGTCACATCGCCTATGCCGACCCTCACGGCCGCTACACGGTGGCCTACCTGGTGTGGCGTCCCGGCCAGTACAGCCCGATCCATGGCCACAAGACCTGGTGCGCCTATCGGGTGCTGCAAGGCGAGCTCACCGAAACGCACTATCGCTACGACGCCAGCCACGAGCACGCGCACGAGCATGGCCGCGTGCTGCGCCGCGCGGGCGACATCATCACCGCCACGCCGGGGCTGGGCCAGATCCACCGCCTCGGCAATGCCGGCGATGCTCCCGCGATATCGCTGCACATCTATGGCGTGGCGCGCGCCGACATCGCGACCGGCGTCAATCTGCTCGTGCGCGAAGCCCACACCGCCCACTGAGCGCCGGGTCACGCAACAAAAATGGGCCGCGACATCGTCGCGGCCCATCGTCATCTCAGGCGTCGCAAGCTCACATCATTCCAGCGGAATGTTGTTGGTCTTCACGAAGCTGTCCCAGCGCTTGAATTCCTTCTGCACGTAGGCATCGAGCGCGGGGCCGTCGGACGCGACGATCTCGAAGCCGGCTTCGGTGATCTTGCGGGCCACTTCCGGGTCCTTGAGCGTGGCCTGGAAGGCCGCGGTCAGTTTCTTGACGACCTCGGGCGGCGTACCGGCGGGTGCGAACATGCCGCTCCACGAATACGCCTCGAGACCGGGGAAGCCGGATTCGGCCACCGTGGGCACGTCGGGCATCTCGGCCAGACGCTTTTCGCCGGCGACCGCCAGCGGCTTGATCTTGCCGGCCTGGATCTGGCCACGCAGCGCGGCGTAGCTGAGCCAGGTCATGTCGGCCTGCCCGCCCACCACGGCCTGAATGGCCGGACCACCGCCGCCGTAGGGCACGTGCAGCAGCTCGACCTTGGAGCGTTGCTTGAGCTCTTCAGGCGCAAGATGGTTGAGCGAACCGACACCGGTGGACGCGTAGTTGAACTTGTTGGCGGGCTCTTTCGCCGCAACCGCCAGGAACTCGGCGAGATTCTTGCCGGGCACCTTCGGATTCGCGCCGATCACGAGCGGGAAGCGCACGGTCTGGCTGATCGACACGAAATCCTTGAACGTGTCGTAGGGCAGCTTGGGCTTCACGGCCGGGTTGATGGCGTGATTATCGAAGCTCACCAGCAGGGTGTTGCCATCGGGTTCAGCGCGGGCCACGTGGGCCGACGCGATCTGGCTGGCGGCGCCAGCGCGGTTTTCCACCACCACCGGACGGCCGCCGAGCTCGGCGGACAGCTTCGGCTGCATGATGCGCGCCAGGATGTCGGTGCTGCCGCCGGGCGGGTAAGGCACGACGAGGACCAGCGGGCGATCCTGGGCGGCCTGGACCGGCGCGATCATGCCGCCCGCAAGGGCGGTCACGGTCAGCACACTGCCAAGAACGTGTTTGAACATCCGGGATTTCATGCGGTTTCCTTCAAAGAGTCGGGTTCATGCGTACAGGCTAACTGCTCGCGCATATAAATGGTGGAAAAGCCGGTTCGTATGACTTCCACGATCTGATCCAGCCTGCGCCCGATATGCAGACTCGTTAATTCTGCCAGAGCATTCTGGTCACGACGCTGCATGGCGTCGACAATACGCAGATGCTCGCCCTGCGTATGCACGCGGCGACCCTGCTGCATGTCGATCCAGCGCACGAAATGGATGCGCGCGTTCACGCCCTCGAGGCTGCGCACGAACTCCTCGTTGCGGGTCAGGCGCGCCAGCCGCAGATGAAAGGCCTCGTCCAATGCCAGCAGGCGCGCCGCGTCGGCATCGTCGGGCTGATCGCGCGACCGTTCCACAAACTCCCGCAGCGTCTGCAATTCATCGTCCGTGGCGCGGTCGCACGCGATCCGGGCGATGCCGGCTTCGAGCACCGAACGGTACTCGTACAGCGCATGCACCTGCTGGGCATCGAGCGGGCGCGCGATAAAGCCGCGGTTGACGGCCCGGGTCAGGAAGCCCTCGACCATCAACTGATTGAGCACCTCTCGCAACGGCGTGCGGCTCACGCCCAACTGCCGCGCGAGATCCAGCTCGTTCAGGCGCTCGCCCGGCTTGAAATCGAAACGCACCGCCATCGCCTTGACGGTGTCGTAGAGGTCGTTCATCCCGGCGGCGGTACGGGCGGCGGGTCGGATCAGGGCCATGAGAGCGGGAGCGAGGACGTCGAGAGGGACAGAGCGGGGTGCGGGGGAATGCATACTAAAGTGCATGCATTTACGGGACAACCCGGGTTTATACGAATCGTAACAGATTAGCTCGATACGTAGCCTGATCGACCGCGTCCGCGAGAGGGTTGTCAGCGATTCGTGGGCCGAGCGCCCCTAACATGGCGTACGGGCCCGCCGCATAGGGCGCGCCGGCCCGCCTCGCTTCGGAGCCCGCCCATGCCGATTTCCATCGAACAAGCTTCCATCCCCGTATTCGTGCGCGGCCTCAGCGTGCTTTCCACGCTGCTCGACAAGGCGGCGGCCCACGCCCGGGCCCAGCACCAGGATCCCAACGAGCTGGTGCAGGCCCGCCTGGCGCCCGACATGTACCCGCTCGCCGGCCAGATCCAGCGCGCCAGCGATACCGCCAAGCTCGGCGCGCAACGCCTGAGCGGCATCGAGGCGCCGCGATTCGAAGACAACGAGACGACGCTCGACGCCCTGCAGGCGCGAATCGCCAACACCATCGCGTGGCTGGAGAGCGTGCCGACCGAGGCGCTGCGCGACGCCGATTCGCGCACCGTGACGCTGGGTTTCAAGGACTTCAAACCCAGCTTCAGCGCCGCCTCGTACGTGCTTTCGTTCGCGCTGCCGAATTTCTATTTCCACGTCACCACGGCCTACGGCATCCTGCGCAACCAGGGCGTGCCGCTGGGCAAGCTGGATTACCTGGGCCCCTATCAGGCCCAGAACTGAGCGGTGATGACACCCAACAAAAACGCGGCCGAGGCCGCGTTTTTGTTGGGTGAAGCAGTAAACGGATCAGAGACCGGTGTCGAGCACGTAACGCGCACCGTCGCGATTCTCGAGCGTGAGCGTGTCGAGCCGCGGCGAGGTGGCGGCATCGTCCTGTGCCACATGCAGACGCAGGTTGCCCAGCGCCAGATCCCAGCCTCCGGCAGCCTGTTCGGCCGGCACGTCGGTCACCAGCGCCAGACGCTCGGCCACCGCGCGGGCGTCGGCCGCGCGTGCCGAGATCTGCACGATGCGACGGGCGCCGTTGGCGTGATCCATCACTTCGGGCGCCCACACGCATTCCGGCGTCAGGTGACGGCAGAAATACATGCGGATGCCCGGAATTGGCTGCTCGGCGAAGCGCACGGTATGGAAACGGGCTTCCATTTCGCGGCCCTGGACCCGTGCCGGACGGCTCAGATCCTGGACCGGATTGACGGCGAACCCGGCCGCGAGCAGGCGTTCGTAGGTGGCCTGCGCGTCGTTGGTGCGGAACACCAGCGCCTCGAGTCCGAAGGGCGAGTCGGCGATTTCCTTGCGCGCCGGCGGCGCACCGGCGGGCCAGCCCAGCAATTCGACATAGGTGCTGTCGAGCACGATCAGCCGGTTGCACGAACCGAGGTTGTGCACCGCCTTCTCGGTCAGGGTGAAGCCCTGACGCTCGTAGTGCGGCGCCAGCTCATCGAGCCGGTCACGCACCATCACGACCGCATGATCGAATTCCGTCCGTCCCACCGCGTGCAGCATGGTCATGCTCCGTTCAGCTCAGCTTGCCGTGGCACTGCTTGTACTTCTTGCCGCTGCCGCACGGGCAAGGATCGTTGCGGCCGACCTTGGGCAGCGCGTTGCGCGCGGGCTGTTGCCCTTCCGCCGTGGACTCGTCCTGCGCCAATGCCTCGTCGTAGTCCGAGTGGTGGTACTGCACATTCTGGACGTGCGACTGGGCGGCCTCGGCTTCGGCCTGTTCGACCTGCTCGGGCGACTGCACCCGCACGGTCAGCAGCACGCGCACGACGTCGTCGCGGATGCGGTCCAGCATGCCGGAGAACAGCTCGAAGGCTTCGCGCTTGTATTCCTGCTTGGGGTTCTTCTGGGCGTAGCCGCGCAGATGGATACCCTGACGCAGGTAGTCCAGCGCCGACAGATGTTCGCGCCAGTGCGTGTCGATCGACTGCAGCATGATCGAACGCTCGAACTGCGCCCACGACTCGGCGCCGACCAGCGCGATCTTCGCGTGATAGGCGTCGCGTGCCGCGGTGAGCACGCGCTCGAGGAGCTCGTCGTCGGTGAGATTGGGCTCGTTCTCGGCCATCTCGACCAGCGGCAGTTGAAGCTGCCAATCGCCGGCGAGGGCCTGTTGCAGACCGGCCAGGTCCCACTGTTCTTCGACCGACTCGGCCGGCACGAAATTGCGGAACTGTTCGGTGACGGCAGCAGCGAGCAGGTTCTCGACCGAGCCGCCGATGTTGGCGGCCTCGAGCACTTCGTTGCGCTGCGAGTACAGCACCTTGCGCTGGTCGTTTGCGACGTCGTCGTATTCGAGCAGCTGCTTGCGGATATCGAAGTTGCGGCCTTCGACCTTGCGCTGGGCGGTCTCGATCGAACGCGTGACCATACCCGCTTCGATGGGCTCGCCTTCGGGCAGCTTCAGGCGCTCCATGATGGCGCGCACCCGTTCGCCAGCGAAGATGCGCATCAGCGAATCTTCGAGCGACAGATAGAAGCGCGACGAACCCGGATCGCCCTGGCGGCCGGCACGACCACGCAGCTGGTTATCGATACGGCGCGATTCGTGGCGTTCGGTACCGATGATGCGCAGACCGCCCGCGGCCTTGACCTGCTCGTTCAGCGGCTTCCATTCGGTGCGCACGCGCTCGATGCGCGCTTCGCGCTCGGCCTGCGGCACGGACTCATCGGCGCGGATCAGATCGATCTGCTTGTCGACGCTGCCCCCGAGCACGATGTCGGTACCGCGGCCGGCCATGTTGGTCGCGATCGTGATGTGACCGGGCTTGCCGGCCTCGGCCACGATCTCGGCTTCGCGGGCATGCTGCTTGGCGTTGAGCACTTCGTGCGGCAGCTTGGCTTGACGCAGCATGTTCGACAGCAGCTCGGAGTTCTCGATGCTGGTCGTGCCCACGAGCACCGGCTGACCCCGTTCGTGGCAGTCGCGGATGTCGTTGATGATCGCGTTGAATTTTTCCTGGTGCGTCTTGAAGACCTGATCGTTCTGGTCTTTGCGCTGCATCGGCTTGTTGGTCGGAATGAGGACCGTCTCAAGCTGATAGATTTCCTGGAATTCGTACGCTTCCGTGTCGGCCGTGCCGGTCATGCCCGACAGCTTGTCGTACATGCGGAAGTAGTTCTGGAACGTGATCGATGCCAGCGTCTGGTTTTCGTGCTGGATCTTGACGCCTTCCTTGGCCTCGACCGCCTGATGCAGGCCATCGGACCAGCGGCGACCCACCATCAGTCGGCCGGTGAATTCGTCGACGATCACCACCTCGCCATCCTGGACCACGTATTGCTGGTCGCGGAAGAACAGGGTGTTGGCGCGCAGCGCCACCATCAGGTGGTGCATCAGCTGAATGTGACGCGGGTCGTACAGCGACTCGCCTTCGGGCAGCAGGCCCACGCGGGCCAGGATCTGCTCGGCGTGTTCGTGACCGGCTTCCGACAGATAGACCTGCTGGCTCTTTTCGTCGACCCAGTAATCGCCTTCGGGTTCGGGCTCCTGCGGCTTGGGCTCGGAGGCCATGCGCGTGAGCAGCGGCGGCACGGCGTTCATGCGCACGTACAGCTCGGTATGGTCTTCGGCCTGCCCGGAAATGATCAGCGGCGTGCGGGCCTCGTCGATCAGGATCGAGTCCACTTCGTCGACGATGGCGTAGGCGAGCGCGCGCTGCCGGCGGTCTTCGATCCGGTACTCCATGTTGTCGCGGAGGTAGTCGAAGCCGAATTCGTTGTTCGTGCCGTAGGTGATGTCGGCAGCGTAGGCGGCGATCTTCTCGTCGTTAGGCTGCTGCGGCACCACCACGCCGGTGCTCATGCCGAGGAAGCGGTACAGGCGCCCCATCCATTCGGCGTCGCGGCGGGCCAGGTAATCGTTGACCGTCACGACGTGCACGCCCCGGCCGGCGACCGCGTTCAGGTAGACCGGCAGCGTCGCCATCAGCGTCTTGCCTTCGCCCGTGCGCATTTCGGCGATTTTGCCGTTATGCAGCGCGATACCGCCCAGCATCTGCACGTCGAAGTGACGCATGCCGAACACGCGCTTGCCCGCTTCGCGCACGACCGCGAAGGCTTCGGGCAGCAGGTCGTCGAGCGACTGGCCCTTGGCATGACGATCCCGGAATTCCTGGGTCTTGGCCGACAGTTGTTCGTCGGAGAGCGCCGCGATCTGCGGCTCCAGCCCATTGATCTGGCTGACCAGCTTGCGATACTGCTTGAGCAGCCGGTCGTTACGGCTGCCAATGAGTTTTTTGAGCAGAGAAACCATGCGTGTCTTGGGCGGCGAGACGGTGCGGCGCGCGACGCGGCAGCAGCGCCCCGTACATTTCTTATGACGGGTTGAGCGGTTGGTTCCGCTGGGAAACGATCCAGTTTAACGCACCTGGAGCGCAACAATGAGGCAGAGGGGACAGACCGTGCGCGAGGCGGGACCCGGCCAGGCCGGGCGATGCGCACCAGAGGGAGAAATCAGGGAGCGCGAGGCTCGGAGACGGGCTTGCCAGCCTGGGCTTGCGCCACGACGGACGGCGCGGTTTGTTGGGGCCCCAGAAAGAGGCGCGGGTCGAGAGGCTGACCTGCCAGCCGCACTTCGAAATGCAGGTGCGGGCCGGTAGAGCGGCCCGACGATCCCACCTGGGCCACTTCCTGGCCGCGTTCGACCAGATCGCCGGCCTTCACCAGCAGCCGCGAGGCGTGCGCGTAGCGCGTGATCAGACCATTGCCATGATCGATCTCGACCATGTTGCCGTAGCCGGTCTCGCGCTTGGCCGACAGCACCACGCCCCCGGAGGCGGCCAGAATGGCCGTGCCCGGCGGGGCGGCGAAGTCCAGGCCTTCGTGCATGGCATAGCGACCCGTCACCGGGTTGCGGCGCCAGCCGTAGCTGGAGCTGAGATAGGGGTAGTCGGTGATGGGCATGGCCGTCGGCACGCGCGCCTGATCGGCCGAGCGTCGCGTCAGCGCGGCGTCGAGCAGCTTCAGGTTGTCGGCCTGGCGCGACATGCGCACCTGGATCTCGTCGAGCTGACGGCCCAGCGCTTCGGCGGACTCGGGCGACGGCGGCTGGCGATCCGTAAACAGATCGTCCATCACGTGGGTCGCCTCGGCGGGCATCATGTCGGGGTGACTGCCCGGTGCGACATCGGTATAGTCGATACCAGCGATCTGCGCGACACGGCGGCCGAGGCCGTCGATACTGGTCAGCTTGGCCTGCAACACGCCGACCTTCGAGGCGAGCATGTTGACGTTTTCGCGCATGAAATCGGCCTCGCGGTCCGGATTCATCGAGCGTGCATAGCTGGGCCAGTCGACCGAATACGGCGTGGCGCCGGCAAACGCCGGCATCAACACGCGCTGCATGATCGCGCCGATCGCGGCTGCCGCCATCAGGGCGACACCCGCGAACAGGGCCAGGCGCGCACCGCTGACGGTGAGATGCCGGTCCTGCCCTGCGCGGGCATGCATAATCACGATCTTCAAGGTTTGCATCCTATTATTGAGCGGCATGAATAGACCTGCTCCACACCGAACTCGTTCCTCGACCCGCAAGTCGAGAGAACAGACGGCCCTCGGTTGGCTGGGTCATGACATGCGCGGCGCGGGCGTGCTCGCCACGGCGCGGGCGCATCTGCAGATTCAACAGGCGGTGGCAGCCGTGCTGCCGCCCGCGCTGGGCGCAGTGTGCGTGGTGGCCAAATTCGAAAGCCAGAAATTGATGCTGGCTGTGCCGGGCCCGGTCTACGCCGCGAAATTGCGCCAGATGGCGCCGCGAATTGCCCAGACCTTATCCACGCAAGGCTGGAACCTTACTGAAATTAGCGTTCGGATTCAAGCCGGTATGCCGCGCCCGGGGCAAAAAGCACCCCGTCCCCCGAAAGAAGCCCAGCCCCTGGGCGACACCGCGCTCAAGGCCTTCAGCGACCTGCGCGAGGGGCTGCGCCCCGGTCCGCTGGCCGACGCGGTCGCGCGTCTGCTGCGCCATCACGGCAAAGACTGAAGGCATTTCAGCCGATTTCATCCGGCCATGCCCGGCCCCGGGCAGCCCATTCGGGCGCGGCCAAAAGCATCGGGGCCTTCGATCGAAGGCCCCGTTGATAGATCAGGCGACGCGATAGATCGGACTCAGGCCAGCTTCCATTCGTGACGGAAGGCCTGCGGCGCGGCCGCCTGCGACTCGTACGTGACGAGCTCCCAGGACTCTTGCTGCTCGAGCAGCGCGCGCGCCAGGTGATTGTTGAGCGCATGGCCCGACTTGCACGCGACGTAGCGCGCGACCAGCGGCTTGCCCAGCAGATACAGATCGCCGATGGCGTCGAGAATCTTGTGCTTCACGAATTCGTCGTCGTAGCGCAGGCCGTCGCTGTTGAGCACGCGGTACTCGTCCATCACGATCGCGTTGTCGAGGCTGCCGCCGCGCGCCAGGCCCATCGAACGCAGTGCCTCGACTTCGTTGACGAAGCCGAAGGTGCGGGCACGCGCGATCTCGCGCACGTACGAATGGGTGGCGAAATCGATCTCCGCGAAATTGGCGGTGGAATCGATGGCGGGGTGGCGGAAGTCGATCGAGAAGGCGAGCGCGAAACCTTCGTGCGGCTCCAGGCGGGCCCACTTCTCGTTGCGGCCTTCGCCCTCGCGCACCTCGATGGGCTTGAGGACGCGGATGAAATGCTTGGGCGCGTTCTGCTCGACGATACCGGCCGAGCGCAGCAGGTACACGAAGGTCGCCGCGCTGCCGTCCATGATGGGCACTTCTTCGGCGGTGAGGTCGACGTGGAGATTGTCGATACCCAGGCCGGCAAGCGCCGACATCAGATGTTCGACGGTGGACACACGCACGTTGCCCTGCTGAAGCACCGATGCCATGCGGGTATCGCCCACGCCCGTGGCCTGCGCCGGGAGGTCGACGACCTCGGGCAGATCGACACGGTGGAACACGATGCCCGTGTTGGCTTCCGCAGGACGCAGCGTGAGCTCGACCCGCCGTCCGGAGTGGACGCCGACGCCTGTCGTGCGGACGAGATTCTGAATGCTGCGCTGTCGGAACATGATCTTGTTTTTTCTAAACATGAAGCCGGCAACTTGCGTGCGCAAGCCGGCAGAACCATGCCATTGTAACCTTCGCGGCACAATGACGCCATGCGGCTGTCGCTATGGCCGCCATAGATATCCCCGATATTTGTTGCACTGCATTTCATGCACTTACCGCTCGCACGTCCATCCTTCGCCGGGGCAGCGAAGGATGGACGCTGAGGGAGTAACGGAGCCTTCCGGCCCGCGGACCACGTCAGTCGGCTTGCTTGCGCAGGAAAGCCGGAATGTCGAAGTGATCCATGCCCGAGCTTTCCAGGGCACGCACCTGGGCCGACGCCTGGCTGCGCGGGTTGCGCATCACCGACGGCATGTCCAGATTGCGGTAGTCGCCCTGCTGCGCAGCCACCATCCCGCCCAGGGGCAGGTTGTCGGTGCCGGTGCGCAGTTCTTCTGCCGGGGTCTGCACCAGTTGCGGACGAGCGACGGCGCGGCCAAGGCCGGTTGCCACCACGGTCACGCGCAGGTTTTCACCCATCGTTTCGTCGTAGGCGGTGCCGAAGATCACGGTCGCGTCTTCCGAAGCGTAGCTGCGGATCGTTTCCATGATTTCGCGCGTTTCGCGCATCTTCAGCGTACGGGCCGACGTGATGTTGACCAGCACACCACGCGCGCCGTTCAGGTCCACGCCTTCGAGCAGCGGGCATGCGATGGCCTTCTCGGCCGCCACGCGAGCGCGGTCGGCGCCACTGGCGGTCGCCGTGCCCATCATGGCCTGACCCTGCTCGCCCATGATCGTCTTCACGTCTTCGAAGTCGACGTTGACGTTGCCTTCGACGTTAATGATTTCGGCGATACCGGCGCAAGCGTTGTGCAGGATGTCGTCGGCAGACTTGAAGCAGTCTTCCTGGGTGGCATCCTCGTCCATCAGCTCATAGAGATTTTCGTTGAGCACGACGATGAGCGAATGGACGTGCTTGCCCAGTTCGCTGATGCCGTCTTCAGCCATCTTCAGGCGCTTGTTGCCCTCGAAGGTGAAGGGCTTGGTCACGACACCCACGGTCAGGATGCCCAGTTCCTTGGCCACTTCGGCCACGACCGGACCCGCGCCCGTACCCGTGCCACCGCCCATGCCGGCCGTGATGAAAACCATGTGCGCGCCGTTAAGGGCGGCACGGATTTCTTCACGAGCGGTTTCGGCCGCGGCGCGGCCCTGCTCGGGCTTGGCACCCGCGCCCAGACCGGTACGGCCCAGACGGATCTGCACCGGCGCGTTGGTGGCGGCAAGCGCCTGCGCGTCGGTATTGGCGCAGATGAAATCCACGCCGCTCACACCACTGCGAATCATGTGCGCCACGGCATTGCCGCCCGCACCACCCACACCAACGACCTTGATTATGGTCCCTTTGGCGTTGGTCTCAAGCATCTCAAAGTTCATCATGATGACTCCCTCACAAGTCCGGATTTGCGAATAACAAAATTCCCCTACAACCTATCTTTATGTGAGTCGCTTCAAAAACGAGGCCGGCGGTTGCCCGCACCGGTTTTGAAACGTCTCCTCCCCTCGCTTTCGGCCTTCACCGCAAACTGCCGGTGAACACCGAGGACCAGGAACCCCCGCGGCTCCCTGCCCCTCATTCAATTCATGAACCATTCCTTCATGCGGGCAAACAGGCTCTTCAGATTGCCGGTCTGCGCGGCGACCTTGCGGCCACGCACGCGCTGCATGCGGGCTTCCTGAAGCAGGCCCATCACGGTCGAGAAACGCGGATTGCGCATCACGTCGGCGAGGCTGCCCTCGTACTCGGGCACGGCCACGCGCACCGGTTTCAGGAACACGTCTTCGGCCAGCTCGACCATGCCCGGCAGTTGCGCCGATCCGCCGGTGAGCACGACGCCCGACGCCAGCAGATCTTCGTAGCCGGAGTCGCGCACCACCTGCTGCACCAGCGTGAACAATTCTTCGACGCGCGGTTCGATCACGGCGCCCAGGGCTTGCCGCTTGACCTGACGCGGGCCGCGGTCGCCCAGCCCCGGGACCTCGACGGCCTCGTCGGGACGCGCAATGACCTGCTTGGCCACGCCATAGCGCAGCTTGATTTCTTCGGCATCCGGCGTCGGCGTGCGCAGCATCGCCGCGATGTCGTTGGTGATCTGGTCGCCGGCGATCGGAATCACCGCGGTGTGGCGGATCGCGCCGCCCGTGAAGATGGCGACGTCGGTGGTGCCACCGCCGATATCGACCAGCACCACGCCCAGCTCTTTCTCGTCGGCCGTCAGGCAGGCGAGGCTGGAGGCGAGCGGCTGCAGGATCAGATCCTGCACTTCGAGGCCGCAGCGACGCACGCACTTCACGATGTTCTGGGCCGCGCTCACGGCGCCGGTCACGATGTGTACGCGCACTTCGAGGCGCAGGCCGCTCATCCCGATGGGCTCGCGGATATCTTCCTGGCCGTCGACGATGAACTCCTGCGTCAGCACATGCAGCACCTGCTGATCGGTCGGGATGTTGACGGCCTTGGCGGTCTCGATCACGCGTGCGACGTCGGTGGCGGTGACTTCCTTGTCCTTGACGGCCACCATCCCGCTCGAATTGAAGCTGCGGATGTGGCTGCCGGCGATGCCGGTATAGACGTCGCGGATTTTGCAGTCGGCCATCAGCTCGGCTTCTTCGAGCGCGCGCTGGATGGAGTTGACCGTGGTCTCGATATTGACGACCACGCCCTTGCGCATGCCGCGCGACTCGTGCTGCCCCAACCCGAGCACTTCGAAGCGTCCCTCGGGCAGAATTTCGGCCACCACAGCCACCACCTTGCTGGTGCCGATATCGAGGGCGACGATAAGGTCCTTGATGTCACGGGTCATGGCGTTATGGTTTCTTGACAGGTTTGGTTTTGGAATTCGATTTGGTCTCTGGCGGCAGCGGAGCCAGCGCCAGGGCAAAACCATTGGGGTATCGCAGATCGGCCTGGGTGACCGTGCGGCCTTCCAGCCGGCTGGCCACGGCGGGCCAGCTCTGCACAAAGCGTTGAATACGGGCGGCGAAGGGCAAGGCGCCGGGCAGACCGTGCGGATCCGGCGCGTCGGCGCCCGGATCGCGGCCCAGGTCCAGCGCCATGCCGTTCGACAGGATCGCACGCCAGGCGTAGCGCGGGCTCAGTTCCAGCTCGCGCACCTGCAGATCGAGCGGCGCGAACCAGCGCGCCAGTTCCGCGTAGCGCTGCACCACGAGCGCCTCGGCACCCTCGGGTCCCGCGAACTGCGGCAGCACCATGTCGTCGTCCAGCTCGCCCGTGTTGGCCGTGAACGCTTCGCCCCAGGTGTTGATCATCTGGTTCTCGTTCCACAGCGCCAGGGGCAGCTGCTCTTCGATGCGCACGCGCAAGGTATTGGGCCAGATGCGGCGCACGGTGGCATGCCGCACCCACGGCACCGACTCGAACACCTCGCGCGCCTCGTCCAGGTCCACGGTGAAGAAATTGCCCGTGAAGCGGCCCGCAATGGCCGCCCGCACCGCGCCCGTCGAGACGTAGTGCAGCTCGGACTCGGGCATCGCCTCGAGCTCGATGGCCGTGAGTTTGAAATATGGTCGCTGCGCGACCCACACCACCCCGGCCACCAGCATGGCGGCTACCGCCAGCACGGCGAGCGTGTTGGCGATCAGGTTGATGGTGCGAGCGTCGTTCCACACAAGTCGTTCCGGTCAGGCGTTACGCGCCGGGGCCTGCAATTTGCAGGACGCCTCGGCCAGGATGGCCATGCACAGCTCGGGGTAGGACATGCCCACCGCGCGCGCCGCCATGGGCACCAGCGAGTGCCCGGTCATGCCGGGCGAGGTATTCATTTCGATCAGCCAGGGTCGATTCTGGCGGTCCAGCAGCACGTCGGCGCGGGCCCAGCCCTCGCAATCGAGCGCGCGGTAGGCCGCCACCGAGATGTTGGCGATCTCGTCGGCCAGCGATTTCGGCAGGTCGGCCGGGCAGAAGTACTGGGTCTCGTCGGAGAAGTACTTGTGCTCGTAGTCGTAGTTGCCCTGGGGCGCCACGATTTCGATGATGGGCAGCGCCCGCGCATTGCGGCCCTTGCCCATGAGCGCCACGGTGAGCTCGCGGCCAGTGATGAACTGCTCGGCCAGCACCGTCTCGTCGAAACGCGCGGCTGCCGCGTAGGCTTCTTTCATGTCGGAATAGCCGGACACCTTCGTGATGCCGACCGTCGACCCCTCATGCGGCGGCTTCAGGATCAGGGGCAGGCCGAGGCGATCGGGCACCAGGCGCAGTTCGCTGTCGGCATCGAGCGACTCGAACTGCGGCGTGGGCAGGCCGTGCTGCAGCCAGATCCGCTTGGTCATGATCTTGTCCATCGCGAGCGCCGAGGCCATCGGGCCGCTTCCGGTGTACGGAATGCCCAGCAGTTCGAGCGCGCCCTGCAGCGAGCCGTCTTCGCCGTAGCGACCGTGCAGCGCGATGAAGACCCGATCGAAACGCGCGTCGGCCAGTTCGGCCAGGGTGCGCGTGCCGGTGTCGAACAGATGCGCGTCGACGCCCTGGCTGCGCAGCGCTTCGTGCACGCCGGTGCCGGACATGATCGAGACTTCGCGTTCGGCGGAACGACCGCCATACAGAACGCCTACCTTGCCGAACTGTGCGCTCATGCCTGTTCTCCCAATTGGGCCGGGATGCGGCTGATCGAACCGGCTCCCATCACCACCACCACGTCGCCGTCGCGCACGAAATCGCGCACGGCTTGCGGCAGCTCGGCCACGTCTTCGACGAACACGGGCTCGACCTTGCCCGCCACGCGCAGCGCACGCGACAGCGCGCGGCCATCGGCGGCCACCAGCGGCGCTTCGCCCGCGGCGTAGACCTCGGTGAGCAGCACGGCGTCGGCGGTGCCGAGCACGCGCACGAAGTCTTCGAAGCAGTCGCGCGTACGGGTATAGCGGTGCGGCTGGAAGGCCAGCACGATGCGACGGTCGGGCCAGGCGCCACGGGCCGCGGCCAGCGTCGCGGCCATCTCGACCGGGTGATGACCGTAGTCGTCGATGAGCGTGTAGGTGCCGCCGCCCTGGGCCTGCGACACGGGCAGATCGCCGTATTGGGTAAAGCGGCGGCCGACGCCCTTGAAGGCGGCGAGCGCCTGCTGGATCGCGTCGTCGGACACGCCCAGCTCGGACGCCACGGCGATCGCGGCCAGCGCGTTGCGCACATTGTGCAGACCGGGCAGGTTCAACTCGACCTGCAGCGTGGGCAGTTCGATGTCGCGGTCACGGCGGCGCACGCTGAAGCGCATGCGGGTGCCGTCGGCCACGACGTCTTCGCCGCGCACCTGCGCTTCGGGCGACAGGCCGTAGGTCGTGATCGGACGCGACACGAAGGGCATGATCTCGCGCACGTTGGCGTCGTCCACGCACAGCACGGCGCTGCCGTAGAACGGCAGGCGCTGGGTGAACTCGATGAACGCGCTCTTGAGGCGCGCGACATCGTGACCGTAGGTGTCCATGTGATCGGCGTCGATGTTGGTCACGACGGCCATCACCGGCAGCAGATTCAGGAAGGAGGCGTCCGACTCGTCGGCCTCGACCACGATGAACTCGCCCTGACCCAGCTGCGCGTTGGCGCCGGCCGAATTCAGGCGGCCGCCGATCACGAAGGTGGGGTCCAGCCCCCCGGCGGCGAGCACGCTCGCGACCAGGCTGGTCGTGGTGGTCTTGCCATGGGTGCCGGCCACGGCGATGCCGCGCTTCAGGCGCATCAGTTCGGCCAGCATCACGGCGCGCGGCACCACGGGAATGCGCGCGGCACGTGCCGCGATCACTTCCGGGTTGTCGCCCGCGACCGCGGTGGACGTGACGATCGCGTCCGCGCCGGCGACGTTCTCGGCGGCATGGCCGATCGCCACGCGCAGGCCGAGACCGGCCAGACGGCGCGTGACCGTCGACTCGTTGAGGTCGGAACCGCTCACGGTGTAACCCAGATTGAGCAGCACCTCGGCGATGCCGCTCATGCCCGAGCCGCCGACGCCGACGAAATGAATATGTTGAATACGGTGTTTCATGTTGAACGCCCCGCTGCGGCAACGCACGCGTCGGCGATATCCTGGGCGGCCTGCACTCGCGCATGCGCACGGGCCCGGCCAGCCACGGTTTGTAGTTCGGTGCGCGTGCGCGCGGCCAGCCAGTCGGCCAGCCACTGCGCGGTCAGGTCCGGCTGCGGTTGCAGCCAGGCCGCCTGATCGTCGCTGAGGAAGCGCGCATTCGCGGTTTGATGATCATCGATGGCGTGCGGGAACGGCACGAACAGCGCCGCGACGCCCGCCGCCGCCACCTCGGACACGGTCATGGCGCCCGCGCGGCAGACCAGCAGGTCGGCCGCCCCCATGGCGCCGGCCATGTCTTCGATGAAAGGAACGCATTCGGCCTGCACGCCCGCCTGGTCATAGGCGGCACGCAGGGCCTGGAAGTGCTGTTCGCCGGCCTGATGCACGACCTGCGGCCGCACGTCGGCGGGCAGACGCGCCAGAGCTTGCGGCAGCACCGTGTTCAGCGCCTGGGCGCCGAGGCTGCCGCCCACCACGAGCAGGCGCAGCGGACCCGTGCGGCCCGCATAGCGCTCGGCCGGTGCCGGCAGCGCGGCCAGGTCGGCGCGCACCGGATTGCCCACGCACTCGGCCGCCGGCAGCACGCCGGGGAAGCCGGAGAGCACGCGACGCGCCATGCGCGCGAGCCAGCGATTGGCCGTGCCGGCGACGGCGTTCTGTTCGTGCACCACGACCGGAATGCGGCGCAGCGCGGCAACGGCGCCGCCCGGGAAGGCGACATAGCCGCCCATGCCCAGCACCACGTCGGGACGCACCGCGGACAGCCGGCCCCACGCTTCGGACAGCGCGCGCAGCAGCGTCAGCGGCAGCTTGATGAGCGTGCCCGCCCCTTTGCCGCGCACGCCCTGGAAATGCAGCGGAACGAGGTCGATGCCGCGCGGCGGCACCAGACGCCCTTCCATCTTGTCGGGATTGCCCAGCCACAGCACGCGCCAGCCGCGCGCGCGCAGCACTTCGGCCACGGCGAGGCCCGGCATGATGTGACCGCCGGTCCCACCGGCCATGATGAGGATCGTGGGCGCGGTCATACTCGCCCTCCCCGCATCAGGACGCGGTTTTCGATGTCGACGCGGATCAGGATCGCGAGCGCGCACAGATTCATGACGATGCCGGAGCCGCCATAGCTCATGAGCGGCAGCGTGAGGCCCTTGGTGGGCAGCAGGCCCAGGCACACGCCCATATTGATGAACGCCTGCACGCCGAACCACATCACCACGCCATGCGCGACGAGGCCCGAGAAGGTGCGTTCCATGGCGATCGCCTGGCGGCCGATATCGAAGCCGCGCTGCACGATGACCGCGAACAGCACGATGACGAGCATCACGCCGGCGAATCCGAGTTCCTCGCCCACGACCGCCATCAGGAAGTCGGTGTGCGCCTCGGGCAGGTAATGAAGCTTCTCGACGCTGGCACCCAGGCCCACGCCGAACCACTCTCCGCGGCCCAGCGCGATGAGCGAATGCGATAACTGATAGGCACTGCCGTAGGCGTTCTCTTCGTTCCAGGGATCCAGGTACGCGAACAGACGCGCGCGGCGCCACGGCGACAGCCAGATCAGCATGAGGAAGGTGCCCATGAGCACGGCCAGCAGGCTGCTGAAGTACTTGCCGTTGATGCCGCCCAGGAACAGGATCCCGATCGCAATCGCCACGATCACCATGAAGGCGCCGAGGTCGGGCTCGAGCAGCAGCAACATGCCGACCGCCCCCAGCGCGCAGGCCATGGGCAGGAAGCCGCGCGCGAAGGCCTGCATGTACTCCTGCTTGCGTACGGTGTAGTCGGCGGCGTAGAGCACGGCGGCCAGCTTCATCAGCTCGGAGGGCTGGAAATTGACCGGGCCCAGCGGAATCCAGCGGTGCGCGCCGTTGACCTCGCGGCCGATGCCCGGCACGAGCACGGCGAGCAGCAGGAACAGCGCGAACATGAAGAGCGGCACGGCGAGGCGCTGCCACACGCGCAGCGGCAGAGCGAGCGCGATCGCGGCCGCGACCAGGCCGGTCGTGAGGAAGAGCCCGTGGCGTACCACGAAGTAATAGCGACCGTACGAGGCGTAGCGCGGGCCGTCGGCCAGCGCGATCGACGCCGAATACACCATCAGCAGGCCGAGCAGCAGCAAAGTCGACGCGGCCACCACGAGCGGCAGGTCGAAATTGCGCATGCGGGTGCGCCCGGGGCGCACGGCATTGACGCTGGCGGTGAGTTCGGCGAACAGGCTCATAGCACCTCGCCCCGGTCGCGCGCGAGCTCTTCGACCTCTTCGACGAAGACCTGCCCGCGGTGCGGATAGTTGCGGAACATATCGAGGCTGGCGCAGGCCGGCGACAGCAGCACGGCATCGCCCTCCTGAGCCAGCTCGGCGGCGCGCCGTACCGCGTCGGCCATGTCGGCCGCGGCCACGCAGGGCACGCCGGTGGACGCCAGCACCTCGCCGATGGCCGGGCCATCGGTACCGATCAGCACGACGCCGCGCGCATGGCGCTTGACCATCGGCACGAGCGGCGAAAAATCCTGGCCCTTGCCCTGGCCGCCGGCGATCAACACGACGGTCTGACCGAGGCCTTCCAGCGCGGCGACGGTCGCGCCCACGTTGGTGCCCTTGGTGTCATTGATGTAGTCGACGCCCGCCACGGTGCGCACGAACGACACCCGGCCCGGCTCGCCGGCATAGTCGCGCAGCGCGCGCAGCATCGGGCCCCAGCCGAGGTCCAGCGCACGCGCGAGCTGCATGGCGGCCAATGCGTTCAGGGCGTTGTGCACGCCGCGAATGCGCAGGGCATCGGCCGGCATCAGACGGCTGACACGGCCGGCATGGCGCGTCGGCGGGGGAGCATCTTTCTTGCGCCGCACGGGCGGCGCGGGCTCGTCGAAATCGGTCGGCTCGCACGCCACCAGCCAGGCCATGCCATCGCCGGGCTCGAGGCCCATGTCGCCGACCAGCGCCGGCAAGCCGCGACCGAAGCTGCGCACGTCGAGCGCGTTCAGCCCGGACACCATGGCGACGGTCAGCGGGTCGTCGCGATTGACGATGGCGACGCGCGTCATCTTCAGCAAACGGGCCTTGGCATCCGCGTAGGCCTGCATGCTGCCGTGCCAGTCCAGGTGATCCTGCGTCACGTTGAGCACCACCGCCGCGTCGGCGCGCAGCGAGCGCGTCGTGTCGAGCTGGAAGCTCGACAGCTCGAGCACCCAGACCTGCGGCAACGCGTCGGCGTCGAGCGCATCGGCCAGAGCGGTCAGTGCCGCCGGGCTGATATTGCCCGCGGCCACCACGCTCAGCCCGGCGGACTCGATCAGCTGGCGCGTGAGCGCCGTGACCGTAGTCTTGCCATTGGTACCCGTGACGGCCAGCAGGCGCGGCCGATAGTCGTGCGACTCGGCAAGCTGTGCCAGCGCACGGGCGAACAATTCGATCTCGCCCACCACCTCGATGCCACGCTCGGCGGCAAGGGCCAGCAGGCCGGCGGTGGGCTCCGCGCCCGGCGCCAGGCCCGGGCTCAGCACGAGCTGATCCACGCCATCGAGCAGCTCGGGCGGGAACGCGTCGGCGCAACCCAGGTGGTACTCGACCTGCGCGTCGGCGAGGGCCTCGCGCAGTGCCGCCAGCCCGCCGGGTTCGGCGCGCGTGTCGGCCACGCGCAGCCGTGCACCCTGACGGGCGCACCAGCGCGCGCTGGCCGCACCGGTCTCTCCCAATCCGAGGATCAGGACGAGCGGTGCTGCGACGGGCGGCATCACTTCCATATTCATGTTTTGATCAACGCAACTTCAGAGTGGACAGACCGATCAGCACGAGCATCATGCTGATGATCCAGAAACGCACCACGACCTGGGTTTCCTTCCAGCCGCCCACCTCGAAATGGTGGTGCAGCGGCGCCATGCGGAATATCCGCCTGCCCTGGCCGTATCTGCGCTTCGTGTACTTGAACCATGTCACCTGCATCATCACGGAGAGCGTTTCGACCACGAACACGCCACCCATGATGAAAAGCACGATCTCCTGACGCACGATCACGGCGATGGTGCCGAGCGCGCCGCCCAGCGCCAGCGCGCCGACATCGCCCATGAACACCTGCGCGGGATAGGCGTTGAACCAGAGGAACGCGAGTCCCGCGCCCCCGATCGCCGCACATAGCACCATGAGTTCGGCCGCCCCCGGGATATACGGGAACAGCAGGTATTTGGAGTAATCGACGCGGCCCACCACGTAGGCGAAGATGCCCAGCGCGCTGCCCACCATGACGGTCGGCATGATCGCGAGGCCGTCGAGGCCGTCGGTCAGGTTCACGGCATTGCTGGTGCCCACGATCACCGCCCAGGTGAGCGCGACGAAGCCCAGCACGCCCAGCGGATAGCTGACCGATTTGAAGAACGGCACGATCAAGTCGGCGCGGGTCGGCAACGGCATCGTGAAGCCGCTCGCCACCCAGGCCTTGAACAGCGGCCACAGCTCGGTGTTGGCGGGCGCCGACACGGCGAAAGCCAGGTAGACCGCCGCGATCAGACCGATCGTGGCCTGCCAGAAAAATTTCTGACGCGCCGGCATGCCCTCGGGATCGCGATGGACCACCTTGCGGTAGTCGTCCATCCAGCCGATCCAGCCGAAGCCGAACGTGACCAGCAGCACCACCCAGACGAAGCGGTTGGTCCAATCCGCCCACAGCAGCGTGCTGATGGCGATCGAGATCAGGATCAGCGCACCGCCCATCGTGGGCGTGCCGTTCTTGACCAGGTGCGATTCCGGGCCATAGGCGCGCACGGCCTGGCCGATCTTCATTTCGGTGAGCTTGCGAATCACCTTGGGACCGGCCACGAGACCGATCAGCAAGGCTGTCGCGCACGCCAGCACGGCGCGCAAGGTGATGTATTCGAACACGCCAATGGCGCGCACATCATCGGAAAGCCAGCGGGCGATCTCAAGCAGCATGCTCGCCTCCCTGGCCCTGCGGCCCCTGGCCGCCTTCGGTACTCAAAACCTTCACAACCCGCTCCATGCGCATAAAGCGCGAACCTTTTACCAATACGCTGGACGGGCGTGCGCCGCGCAGTGCGGCGATGACTTCGTCTACCGATGCGCAGGCGTGCGCCGCCGTACCGAACTCGGCCGCGGCCGTCCGGCTGGCGTCACCCAGCGTGATCAACGCGTCGATCCCGTGATCGCGCGCATATGCGCCCACCTCGCTATGCATGGCAGGCCCGTTGTCCCCCACTTCGCCCATGTCGCCGAGCACGAGGGCACGGGGACCGGGCAGGCGCGCCAGCACGTCGATGGCGGCGCGAACCGAGTCGGGGTTCGCATTGTAGGTGTCGTCGATCAGCAGCGTTCCGTCACTCAATTTCTTGCGCTGCATGCGGCCTTTGACCGCTTCAAAACCTTCGAGCGCCCGCAGCGCGCTCGTGAGCGGCGCGCCCGCGGCGAGCGCGCAGGCGATGGCCGCCAGCGCATTGCGCAGGTTGTGCAGGCCGGGCAACGGCAGCACCAGTTGGGCCTGGCCCAGCGGCGTGATCACCTGGCAGCGCGTGAAATCGGGATCCGCCTCGATCTGCTCGGCGTACACGTCCAGCCCCGGCTGCAGGCCGAAGCGAAGCATGCGGCGCGAGCCGGCGAGCGCTTCCCAGATGCCGGTGTAGGGCTCGTCGCCCGGAAACACCGCGATGCCGTCCGGCGGCAGCGCGCTGATCACCGCGCCGTTTTCGCGGGCCACGGCTTCGACCGTGACCATGAATTCCTGGTGCTCGCGCTGCGCGTTGGTGACCAGCGCCACCGTGGCCGCCGCCATCTCCGACAGATAAGCGATTTCGCCCGGATGGTTCATGCCGAGCTCGAACACCGCGGCGCGATGGCGGGCGCGCAGACGTAGCAGCGTGAGCGGCACACCGATTTCGTTGTTGAAATTGCCGGCGGTCGCGAGGCGGGCGTCTTCGCCCTGCCAGTCGGCCAGCATGCCGGCGATCATTTCCTTGGTCGTCGTCTTGCCGTTGCTGCCGGTCACGGCGATCACGGGCAACTTGAAACGCGCGCGCCACGCGGCGCCGATGCGGCCGAGTGCGAGCTTGGTATCGCCGAGCACCAGCTGCGTGAGCGAGCTGCCCGCCACAGGATGCGCGACGATGGCGGCGCATGCGCCGCCGGCCTGAGCCTGCGCCAGGTAATCGTGGCCGTCGAAACTCTCGCCCACCAGCGCCACGAACAACTCGTTGGCGCCGACGCTGCGCGTATCGGTGCTCACGCCCGCCACATGCGGCAGCAGCAACGCGGCGCGCGCCCATTCACGATCGTCGAACGTGAGCTTGCGGCCCGCGATTTCCTGATAGGTTTCATGGCCTTTGCCGGCCAGCAGCACCACGTCGTCCGCATGGGCGGCCCACACGGTCTGGAGGATGGCGCGCGCGCGGTCCACCTGCGCCACCGCGCGCGTCGCGCGCGGCACGCCGGCCAGCACCTGATCGATGATGGCCTGCGGCGCCTCGCTGCGGGGATTGTCGCTGGTGACGACGAGACGGTCGGCGAGGTCGGCGGCGATGCGGCCCATCTCGGGGCGTTTGCCGGCGTCGCGATCGCCACCGCAACCGAACAGGCAGGTCAGCGAACCGCCGCGCGCCTGGGCCAGCGGCCGCAGCGCGGCAAGCGCGCGGGCGAGCGCGTCCGGGGTGTGCGCGTAGTCCACGACCACCAGCGGGCCGGACGTGGCCGGCGACATCTGCGGCAACGCCGGAGTGGGCACGGCCTGCAGACGACCGTCCACCGGGGTGGCGGCAGCCAGCTCGCGAGCGACCTGCGACAGCGGCCAGCCCAGCTTGAGCAGCATGCCGGCGACCAGCAGCAGATTGGAGATGTTGTGCTTGCCCAGCAGACGCGTGACGATCTGCGCCTCGCCCTCGGGCGTGACCAGCGTAAAGACTTGTCCGTGCGACGTGGCCTGCAGATCACGCGCGAGCAGATCCGCCGGCACATCCTGCACGGAATAGCCCACGCGCAGGGTGGCGGGCAGACTGGCCAGCATGCGCTGGCCCGCTGCATCGTCGACATTGACGACGGCGGCGCGCAGACCCGGCCAGCGGAACAACGCGGCCTTGGCCTGTTCGTAGCGCTCCATCGTCCCGTGGTAATCGAGATGGTCGCGGGTCAGATTGGTGAAGCCGGCGGCGGACAGACGCACGTTGTCCATGCGGCCCTGCTCGATACCGATCGAGGAGGCCTCCATCGCCACGGCCTGCGCCCCGGACGCGAGCATCGCGGCCAGCAGGCGGTGCAGGCTCAGCACGTCGGGCGTGGTCAGATGCCCGCCCAGCGATTCACCGCCGGGGAGCAATGCGCCGAGCGTGCCGATGCTGCCGCAGGGCCGGCCCATGCGGGTCAGCGCCTGCGCGAGCCAATGCACGCACGAGGTCTTGCCATTGGTGCCGGTCACGGCCACCACGGTCAGCTTGGCCGAGGGCTGGCCGTACCAGAGGTCGCCCAGCTCGCCGAGCATTCCGCGCAGGTTCGCCACCGGACGGACCCGGTCATCGGCGGCCCGCTCGGGCGCGCCTTCGGCTTCGCACAGGACCGCGGCGGCGCCTGCCGCCAGGGCCTGTTCAATATAGAGACGGCCATCGCTGGCGAGTCCGGCGCAGGCGACGAACACGTCGCCTGCTGCAACGTCGCGCGAATCCAGACGCAGGTGCGCCGTGCCGACGGCACGCTCGCGCAGCCAGGTCACGTGCGGCTCGGCCGCGCCGGGCTCGGCCAGGACGCGCACCAGCGCGTTGAACGGCTGACTCATCGCGCGCCCCCTTCCGGCACGCCGGCCACGATGGTGGACTCGAACGGCGCGTCGGGCTGCACGCCCATCAGACGCAGGCTGCCGCCGGTAATGCTGGAGAACACCGGTGCCGCGATCGCGCCACCGTAATAACCGCCCACCTTGGGCTCATCAATCGACACGGCCACGATGATCTTGGGATTGGAAACCGGCGCGAAGCCGACGAACGAACTGCGATAACGCTGGGTGCTGTACTTGCCGTCGACGATCTTGCGCGCGGTGCCGCTCTTGCCGGCGACGCGGTAGCCCTGGACCTGAGCGGCCTTGGCCCCATCCGGGCCGGCGGCCGCTTCCAGCATCGCGCGCACCATGGCGGCGGTCTTGGGGTTGTAGATCTTGACGCTGGTGGGATCGCTATCGCGCCGCACCAGGGTGAGCGACACCATGTCGCCGTCGCGCGCAAACACGGTATAGGCGCGCGCCACCTGCAGCAGCGAGACGGACAGCCCGTAGCCGTACGCCATCGTGGCTTTCTCGATCAGGCGCCAGCGGTCCCAGGGACGCAGACGTCCCGGCGCCGCGCCCGGGAAACCCAGCTGGGGCGCCTGGCCCAGGCCGAGCTCGGTGAAGCGATCCCACATCTCCTTGGCCTGCAGCTTCTCGGAGATCATGGTCATGCCGATGTTGCTCGACTTGCGCAGCACGCCGGCCACGTCGAGCGTGCCGTTACGGCTCACGTCGCTGATCGTCGAGCCCTGATACTGGAATCGGCCATTGCCGGTTTCGAACTGCGTGTTGGTGGTGATGCGGCCCAGATCCAGCGCCAGCGCGGCCGTGAACGGCTTCATGATCGAACCGGGCTCGAACGTGTCCGTGATGGCCTGATTGCGCAGCGACGCCATCTGGAAAGTTTCGCGATTGTTCGGATCGAATGAAGGCAGGCTGGCCAGCGCCAGGATCTCGCCCGTGTGCACGTCCAGCACGACGGCCGTGGCCGCGCGGGCCTGGTGCTTGTCGAGCGCGACCTGCAGCTCCTTGAAAACCAGATACTGCAGGCGCGTGTCGATCGACAGACGCAGATCGCGGCCATCCACCGGCAGCGTCACGGCCTGCACGTCTTCGATCACGCGACCGAGGCGATCCTTGATGACGCGGCGGGTGCCCGGGCGGCCTTCCAACTGCTGATTGAAGGTGAGCTCGACGCCCTCCTGCCCCTTGTCTTCCACGTTGTTGAAGCCGACGATGTGCGCCGTGACCTCGCCCTCGGGGTAATAGCGGCGCGACTCGGGCTGCTGATGCACGCCCGGCATCGCAAGCTGCTTGATCTTTTCCGCAACTTCCATCGGCACCTGACGCTTCAGGTAGACGAAGTTGCGGTCTTCGTCGGCCAGACGGCGGCGCAGCTCGGAAATCGGCGTGTCGAGCAGCTTGGACAGCACGTTCAGCTGTTCGGGGCTGGCCTGGCGGGCGTCTTCGGGAATCGCCCAGATGGCGCGCGCCGGCACGCTCGATGCCAGCACGACGTTGTTGCGATCGAGGATCTTGCCGCGCGTGGCCGACAGCGTCAGCGTGCGCTCGTAGCGCCGCTCGCCCTGCTGCTGCAGGAACTCGGTCGAGATGCCCTGCAGAAACAGCGCGCGCCCCGCGAGCACGACGAATCCGCAGAACAGCAGAATCAGCACGAGCCGGGCGCGCCACATGGGCAATTGCCCGCGCAGCACGGGGTTGTCGAAGAACGGCACACGCTTCATTGCGCGCCTCCGGCCGCCGACTGGGGTTGATTCATATAGATCGTGCGATCGGGCACGATCGGGATCATCTTGAGTTCTTCGCGCGCGGCATGATCCACGCGGGCATTGCGTGCCAGCTCGGCGCGCTCGAGTTGAAGCCGACGCCAGTTGGTGTCGAGATCACGCGCCTCGGCCTGACCCCGTCCCAGCTCGATGAAGAGCTGGCGCGACTGATAGCGGCTGGTCACCAGGGAAATGGCGGACAGCATCAGCAGCGCGGCGACGATCAGGCTGGCTCGGCCCATCAGCGGCGCCTCCCCCGGCCAGCGGCAGGCTCGCCGGGGACCTTCATGGCGTTCACGAAGGCGGCGCCGCCGTCGCCCGACAGCGGCGTGGTGGTGCGTTCGGCGGCACGGAGAATGGCGGAACGCGAACGCGCGTTGCCAGCGACCTCTTCATCGGAAGCCACGACCTTGCCCAGCGAGCGCACCACGGGTTGGGGCATTTCGCTTTCGCGCAGGGGCAGACGAGCATGCACCGCGCCCGGCCGGGCGGCCGCCGCGATGCATTGCTTGACCATGCGGTCTTCCAGCGAGTGGAAACTGATCACCGCCAACCTCCCCCCAGGCGCGAGCAGCTCTAGAGCTGACGCGAGGGCGCGCGCGAGCTCTTCGAGCTCCCGATTGATGTAAATCCGTAGAGCCTGAAAGGTGCGTGTGGCCGGATGCTGCCCCTTTTCGCGCGTGCGGACGGCGCTGGCGACGCACTCGGCAAGCTCGAGCGTGGTGCGCAGCGGCCGTGTTGCGCGGCGAGCAGCAATCGCCTTTGCAA
Organism: Bordetella genomosp. 5; assembly: GCF_002261475.1. Lineage (GTDB taxonomy): Bacteria > Pseudomonadota > Gammaproteobacteria > Burkholderiales > Burkholderiaceae_B > Bordetella. The sequence goes on along the minus strand of NZ_NEVN01000001.1, from coordinate 649,888 downwards.
CCTGAAAAGCAAACCGTTCTTCGCCATAATCTGCGATGACCTCCCGCAACTCGTCCACACTGGCTTCTGCCAGCCACTCCGCGACCGTGGGGCCGCGGCTCGTATCCATACGCATGTCGAGCGGGCCGTCTCGCATAAACGAAAAGCCACGCTCGGCATCATCAATCTGGGGCGATGACACGCCCAGATCCAGCATCACGCCATCGACCTTGTCGATGCCGCGCGCCGTCAATTCCTCGGTCATGGTGGCAAAGCCCCCATGCACCACTGTCACCCGGGCATCCGCGGCGGCCAGCGCTTGCGCCACCGCGATCGCCTGAGGATCCTTGTCGAAAACAAACAGACGGGCCTGCGCACCCAGCCGGCTCAAGAGCTCGCGGCTGTGACCGCCCCGACCGAACGTGCCATCCACGAAGACGCCGCGCTCGGCGCGCGCGTCGGTCGCGGTGTCGGCGGGTGCACGCTGGCGGCTCGCTCCCTTGCCGCCAAAATCTGGCTGCAACAAGGCGTCCACCGTCGGCTCCAGCAGGACGGGCCGATGCTCGAATTCCATAGCGGTTTCAGAACGAAAACTGGTTCAACACGTCCGGCATTCCCTGTGCCAGGTCCTCCGCCTCGCGGCGGGCCAGGGAAGCGGCATCCCAGAGCTCGAAGTGCGTGCCCATACCGAGCAGCATCACGTCGCGCGTCATACCGGAAGCGTTGCGCAGTTCGGGCGCGATCAGAACCCGGCCGGAACCGTCGATCTCCACGTCCTGGGCGTTGCCCAGCAACAGCCGTTGCAGGCCCCGAGCCGTCATGGGAAAGGCGGCAATCTGCTCGCGCTTCTTTTCCCACTCATTGCGCGGATACACCAGCAGACAGCCGTCGGGGTGGCGGGTGAGTGTCAGGCGGCCTTCAGCCTGGGAAACCAGGGCGTCACGATGCCGGGTCGGAATCGAGATCCGTCCCTTCGCATCCATTGTGAGCGCACTGCTTCCTTGAAACACCCGTTTTGCCCCACTTAATTGCACAATTTCCTACTATTTCCCACTCTACGGGAACGGCATAGACGGGTCAAGCTGGAGGTTGCAATTTTTTCAATCACAACAAGGACTTAGGCCAAATTGTAAAAATGGGCCGCATCAAAAGATGCTGTGAAATCAGCAGCTTGCAGCTACATCTCAAAGTCCTGCGTGAAGAATCTGCGGCATTTGAAGCGCCCCTCTCGGGGGGCAATGCCGTCAATGTCTGGAAATTCGCGCGTGTCGGGGCGACTGCGCCAGGACGGTGCAAAGAAATTTCCGGATCTGGGGGGAGTTGCGAGGTGGGTCTATAGGCCGGATTTTGTACGCCGGGTGACCCCGGCGGGCAATCATTCCTCTAGGCGCGCCATTGCTGACGCGCTCATGCCACCTACCCGCATGCTCGGACGGAGCCGCCCTTCCCGGTCCGAAGACCGTACGCATGCCTATTTGATGTTGCTCCGGATAGAGGTTGCCGCGTTTCACCCTGCGACGCCGCCGCCCGTTGCCGGACGGCTCAGCACGGAGATGGCCGTGCCGGTGCGCTTTCGCGCCCGCTCCGCAGACTCGTCTCTGTGGCCCTGTTCCTCGGCTTCGCTGACGGACAAGCCGCCAGTTCGCCGGACGGCCGTTAGCCGCTATCCCGCCCTGTGGAGTCCAGACCTTCCTCGATGGCTTGCGCCACCGCGATTGCCCGACCCACCTCGCCGGCGCATTTTAGACTAAATGGCGGACGCGCCCGTGCGGGCCCCGGTTCCTGCGACAATACGGGTCATTCTCCAAGCGTTGCGCTACATGGCTCTCAACACCCTGATCTCGCTTACCGACGTCCAACTGGCCTTCGGTCACCACCCGCTGCTGGACCACGCCGACTTCTCCATCCAGGAGGGCGAGCGTATCGGCCTGATCGGCCGCAACGGCGCCGGCAAGTCTTCGCTCCTGCGCCTGCTCGATGGCCGCAACCAGCCCGACGACGGCGACATCGCCCGCATGTCGGGCCTGCGCGTGGTCACGGTCGAACAAGAACCCCAGCTCGACGACACGCTCACCGTCTACGACGCCGTCTGTGCCCCGGATCTGCACCCCGAAGACTGGCAGCGCCCCTCGCGCGTGCGCGCCGCCCTCGAAAAGCTGGGGCTTCCGGCCGACGCCTTGATCGCCGGCCTGTCGGGCGGCACCCGCAAGCGCGTCGCGCTGGCGCGCGCCCTCGTCGACGAACCCGACCTGCTGCTGCTCGATGAGCCCACCAACCACCTCGACTTCGAGGGCATCGCCTGGCTCGAGAGCCTGCTGCGCAACTGGAAAGGCGCGGCCATCATCATCACCCACGATCGTCGCTTTCTCGACGCCATCGCCACCCGCATCGTCGAACTCGATCGCGGGCGCCTGCTCAGCTTCCCCGGCAATTTCAGTCAGTGGCAGGAGCGCAAGGCGCAGTGGCTGGAGTCCGAGCGCCTCGAGCAGGCCCGCTTCGACAAGCTGCTGGCGCAGGAAGAGGTCTGGATCCGCAAGGGCGTGGAAGCCCGCCGCACCCGCAACGAAGGCCGGGTGCGCCGCCTCGAGCGACTGCGCGTCGAGCGCGCCGAACGCCGGGAGCGCGTCGGCGACGTCAATCTGGCGCTGGCCGAAGGCCAACGCTCCGGCAAGATGGTCGCCGAGCTCAACGACGTGAGCAAGACGTTCGGCGACCGCACGGTGGTGCGCGACTACTCGACCACCATTCTGCGCGGCGACCGCATCGGCATCATCGGTGCCAACGGCGCCGGCAAGACCACCCTGCTCAAGCTGATCCTGGGCCAGCTCGAGCCCGACAGCGGCAGCGTGCGCATGGGCACCAACGTCGAAGTCGCCTATTTCGACCAGATGCGGGCCCAGCTCGACGAAGAAGCCTCCCTGGTCGACATCATCAATCCGGGCAGCGAATGGATCGAGATCGGCGGCACGCGCAAGCACGTGATGACCTATCTCGGCGACTTCCTGTTCTCGCCCGCCCGCGCCGGCTCGCCGGTCAAGAGCCTGTCGGGCGGCGAACGCGCCCGCCTGCTGCTGGCCAGGCTGTTTGCGCGCCCGGCCAACGTGCTGGTGCTCGACGAACCCACCAACGACCTCGACATCGAGACGCTCGAGCTGCTCGAAGAACTGCTGCAGGAATACAGCGGCACCGTCCTGCTCGTGAGCCACGATCGGGCCTTCCTCAACAACGTCGTCACGCAAACCATCGCGGCCGAAGGCGATGGCCGCTGGCGCGACTACGTCGGCGGCTACGACGAGTGGGTGGCCCAGCGCCCCGAGCCTGTCGAGGCGCCGAAGGCCGCGCCCGCGGCCCCCAAAGCGCCCGCCCCGGCAAAGCCCAAGCCCGCGCGCACGGCCAAGATCAACAGCTGGGAGCTCCGTGAGCTCGAGGCCCTGCCCGACGCCATCGCCGCCCTCGAAGCGGAACAGGCCACGCTGGCCGGCAAGCTCGCCGATGGCAGCCTGTATCGCGAGGCGCCGCAGGAGGTCGATGAGGTCAACGCGGCATTGAAGCGGATCGAGAGCGAGCTCGAAGAAAAGTTCGCTCGTTGGGAAGCCTTGGAAGCGAAGAACGCCGCGGGCGCCTGAGCCCGCGCGCAAGCGCCATGCAAAAAAAACGGCCTGCGCAAACGCGCAGGCCGTTTTTCATTGCGGGGCAAGCGTCAGACCGCGACGCGCCAGGGCAAGGTCTCGCCGGCGGCCAGCGGCACGAGCGACGTGTCGCCGAACGGCAGCGCCTCCGGAATCGCGAAGCTGTCGCGCACCAGCGTCAGCGTGCCGGTGTTGCGCGGCAGGCCGTAGAAGTCCGGGCCATGGAAGCTGGCGAAGCCCTCGAGGCGATCGATGCGACCCACCTGATCGAACGCCGTCGCGTAGAGCTCCATCGCGTGCAGCGCGGTGTAGCAGCCGGCACAGCCGCACGCGTGTTCTTTGAGGCCACGCGCATGCGGTGCGCTGTCGGTACCCAGGAAGAAACGCGGGCTGCCGCCCGTGGCGGCTTCGACCAGCGCCACCCGGTGCGTTTCGCGCTTCAGGATCGGCAGACAGTACCAGTGCGGACGCACGCCGCCCTGGAAAATCGCGTTGCGGTTATAGAGCATGTGCTGCGGCGTGATCGTGGCGGCGATGGGGCCCTCGGCATCGCGCACGTACTCGGCGCCATCCTTGGTGGTGATGTGTTCGAACACCACCTTCAGGGCCGGGAACGCGCGACGCAGCGGGATCATCACGCGGTCGATGAACACCGCCTCGCGATCGAACACGTCGATGCCGGGATCGGTCACTTCGCCATGCACCAGCAGCGGCATGCCGCACTTCTCGAGCGCGGCCAGCGCCGGCGCGCACTTGCCGAGCAGATCGGTGACGCCCGCGTCGGAATTGGTGGTGGCGCCCGCGGGATACAGCTTGACGGCATAAACCTGACCCGACGCATGCGCGCGCTCGATCTCGGCGGCAGGCGTGTTGTCGGTGAGATAGAGCGTCATCAGCGGCGTGAACGCCTTGGGATCGCCGCCCGCCTTGAGCAGCGCGGCATCGATGCGCGCACGATAGGCCAGCGCCTGCTCGGTCGTCGTGACCGGCGGCTTCAGGTTGGGCATGATGATGGCGCGCGAAAACTGACGCGCCGTATCGCCGACCACGGCCTCCAGGGCGGCACCGTCGCGCAGATGCAGGTGCCAGTCGTCGGGACGGGTGATCGTGAGTTGAGTCATTTGCTGAATGGACATGAGTAAAGGGGCCGTTACTCGGCCAGCGGCATGCCGCGCTCGGCCAGCGCGGCGAACATCGCGCTGCCCAGCGGAATCACCGCGTCATTGAAATCGAAATGCGAGTTGTGCAGCACGCAGCCGGACTCCGCACCGCCCTGGCCCAGGCGGAAATAGGCGCCCGGCCGTTGTTGCAGCATAAAGGAAAAATCCTCGGAGCCCATCGACGGGGTGAGATCGCGCACCACGTTTTCCTTGCCGACCATCTCCGTGGCGATGTCCGCCACCAGCACCGCGTGCTGCGGCGTGTTGAGCGTCGCCGGGTAGATGCGTTCGTAATTGACCTCGGCCGTCGCGCCGAAGGCCTGCGAAATCGCGGTCGCCAACTCGCGCATGCGAGTCTCGACCATCTCCTGCACGGACTTGCGGAAGGTGCGCACGGTGCCCACCATCCTGGCCTCTCGCGGGATCACGCTCATCGCGCCCGGATGGCCGGCCTGCAACGAACCGATCGACAGCACGGCGGAGTCGAGCGGATTCACATTGCGCGACACGATCGTCTGCAGTGCCGTGATCAGATGGCCCGCGACCGTGACGGGATCGATGGTCTGGTAGGGATGCGCGCCATGGCCGCCGCGCCCCTGGATCGTGATTTCGAACCGGTCGGCCGCGGCCATCATCGGTCCGGGATTCACGCCCACGGTCCCGGGACGCAGACCGGGCCAGTTGTGCAGGGCATAGATCGCGTCGCAGGGATAGGTGTCGAACAGGCCGTCGTCGATCATGGCCTTGGCGCCGCCGCGTCCTTCTTCGGCGGGCTGGAAGATCAACACGGCCGTGCCATCGAAGTTGCGCGTCTTGGCCAGATAGCGCGCCGCGCCCACCAGAATCGCGGTGTGGCCGTCATGACCGCAACCGTGCATCAGTCCGGGCTTGGTCGACTTATGGCTGAAGTCGTTGTCTTCTGCCATCGGCAGCGCGTCCATGTCGGCGCGTAGTCCGATCATGCGGCCGCTGCTGGTGCCACGGCCACGAATCACGCCCACCACGCCGGTCTTGCCGATCCCACGGTGCACCTCGATGCCCAGCGCCTCGAGCTGCCCGGCCACGATGCCGGAGGTACGTACCTCTTCGAAGCCCAGCTCCGGATGGGCATGGAGGTCACGGCGCAATGCCGTCAGTTCGTCATGAAAAAGCCGTATGGATTCAAGTGCTGAGCGTGCGTACATGGGCAGGTTACACTGGGTGCGATAGGCGGAGTTCGAGGCCTGATTTTAGTTGCTACAGAGGATAAATGCCTTTGTCTTTACTGTAGAGACACGTTATGCTGCGGCCCGCAGGACACATTTTTCCAACAATCTCAGAGAAGGAGCGCCGCATTATGGCCACACCCTCCAAAACCGCGACTCCGCGCAAACCGAACGCCGCGTTCATGAAGCCCCTGACCCCCAGCGCCGAGCTCGCTGCCGTCATCGGTTCGGAAGCCGTGCCGCGCACCGAGGTCACCAAAAAGATCTGGGACTACATCAAGGCTCACAACCTGCAAGACGCAAGCAACAAGCGCAACATCAACGCTGATGCCAAGCTGCGCCCGATTTTCGGCAAGGATCAGGTCACGATGTTCGAACTGACCAAGCTGGTCAACGCCCACCTCAAGTGATCCAGGTTAGGGCGTACCTCGTACGTCCCTACCCCGACACGCTCGCCGCTCCAGTCCTGGCGGCGTAGCGCGAAACGTACGCCTCATCCGTACGTTTCGCTGCGGACCACTCCGCAGCCGCCCAGAGCGCGCGCAGCCACATCCCCCGCATTCCCCATCAGCACGCCTCCAGACCGGATCCCGACCTGTCCAGACGCGTGTGCTCGGACGTGGCCGCGCGCGGTAGTGCATGGGCAACTTTCGTTCCCGCGGTACATACACATCCGCGATGCCACGTCATGATCGTCGCATCGGACTTCGCTGCGCGCGCAACAAACTTTCTTTCCGAACCGCTACGGACCGACGCGCCCACGACGAGTTCGAGGCACCACCGCAGTCCGGCTTGCGCGCTGCATGTCCTGCGTGGTTTGCTCCGGACGACGCTGAGCATGGCATCCCCGTGCGTGGCTTGCCAGGGCCCTCATGTGCGTCACACCGCCCAAAAGACAAAACCGGCCCTGAGGCCGGTTTTGCGTCTGTCGTTGCCTCGTCCGAGGCCGTGACATCAGTGCCAGGTCGACGGCACGGTGCCTGAATGGAGCGCCAGCCATCCGCGAATGACGCGATAGGCGACCCAGGCCACGGTGATCACGACGCCGATCCAGCCGATCGCGATCAAGGTGAGGATGGCGGAAATGGCGAGCCACAGCAGCGACCACCAGAAGGTGCGCAGCAGCCAGTCGAAGTGCTGCGCGTACAGGGTACCCGCGGTATCCGAGCGCTTCACGTACATCAACACCACGGCGGCGATGGTGGCCACCCACAGAAATCCGCTCGTCAGATAGCCGACGGCGAACAGGCCGTAGGCAATGTGGGTCAGCGTACGCAGGTCCGGGCCGGTCGAGCCGGTGCTAATCGGCGGGGGGATCTGGGAATCGCTCACGATAACTGCTCCATCGAATAAGTTCAGTCAATCTTACCGCACAATAAGAGCACAACCGGGGCGCCGGGCATGTCGGATCAGGCCCGTTGTTAATAGGGAACGCGCACTTGCCAGGGGCACGAAACGGCGGTCCCGAAGGGGCCCCGATCCCACCGGCGGGACCCGCGCCGATGCCGACGCAACCGCGCGGCCAGGCGCTTCACACGTCCTCACTGTCACCACCGCACGATGAGGCCCACCGTGCCCTTGAAACGAGCCTGAGCCTGGTCCTTGCAGCTCAGCGAGCCGACATGAGCGAGGGCCGTCGTCCGGCCGATCTCAAGAGCTGGTCGCGCAGCGCATGACGTAAAGCGTCGCCCCAAAGACAAAACCCCACTGGCGTGAGCCAGTGGGGTTTTGAGCAATAAAAGCCTGACGATGACCTACTTTCACAAACGAATGTTCACTATCATCGGCGCGAAGGCGTTTCACGGTCCTGTTCGGGATGGGAAGGAGTGGGGCCACCTTGCTATGGTCGTCAGGCGTAACCGGTAAGCGGTTGACGCGAGGGTCAAGCACTTGAATCTGGAAGAAGCACCGCGCTCGTGTCGCAGTCGGGCCGGGCGGTATGCGCCGGGCGGGGACTGGTCATCGAGAGCACGTATTGTGTGTATGGGTTGCGTTGATTGTGTTTGAACGGCACTGGCACGATGTCGGCCAGCGTCACGTGCGAGGGGCAAGGGTTAGTTGCGCTCTACACGGTTAATTAAGACTTGAGAGTTATAGGATCAAGCCTCACGAGCAATTAGTATCGGTTAGCTTAACGCATTACTGCGCTTCCACACCCGACCTATCAACGTCCTGGTCTTGAACGACTCTTCAGGGGGGTCAAGCCCCCAGGGATACCTTATCTTCAGACGAGTTTCCCGCTTAGATGCCTTCAGCGGTTATCTCTTCCGTACTTAGCTACCCGGCAATGCCATTGGCATGACAACCGGTACACCAGAGGTACGTCCACTCCGGTCCTCTCGTACTAGGAGCAGGCTCCGTCAAGTATCCAACGCCCACGGCAGATAGGGACCAAACTGTCTCACGACGTTTTAAACCCAGCTCACGTACCTCTTTAAATGGCGAACAGCCATACCCTTGGGACCGGCTACAGCCCCAGGATGAGATGAGCCGACATCGAGGTGCCAAACACCGCCGTCGATATGAACTCTTGGGCGGTATCAGCCTGTTATCCCCAGAGTACCTTTTATCCGTTGAGCGATGGCCCTTCCATTCAGAACCACCGGATCACTATGTCCTGCTTTCGCACCTGTTCGACTTGTCAGTCTCACAGTCAAGCACGCTTATGCCATTGCACTATCAGCACGATTTCCGACCGTACCTAGCGTACCTTCGAACTCCTCCGTTACGCTTTGGGAGGAGACCGCCCCAGTCAAACTGCCCACCATGCACTGTCCCCGATCCGGATAACGGACCAAGGTTAGAACCGCAAACAAACCAGGGTGGTATTTCAAGGTTGGCTCCACGAGATCTAGCGACCTCGCTTCAAAGCCTCCCACCTATCCTACACAGACCGGTTCACAGTCCAATGCAAAGCTACAGTAAAGGTTCATGGGGTCTTTCCGTCTAGCCGCGGGTAGATTGCATCATCACAAACACTTCAACTTCGCTGAGTCTCGGGAGGAGACAGTGTGGCCATCGTTACGCCATTCGTGCAGGTCGGAACTTACCCGACAAGGAATTTCGCTACCTTAGGACCGTTATAGTTACGGCCGCCGTTTACCGGGGCTTCGATCAAGAGCTTGCACCCCATCACTTAACCTTCCGGCACCGGGCAGGCGTCACACCCTATACGTCGACTTTCGTCTTTGCAGAGTGCTGTGTTTTTAATAAACAGTCGCAGCCACCGATTCTCTGCGACCCCATCATGCTCAGCGCGCAGGCGCATCACACTACCGGGGTATACCTTCTCCCGAAGTTACGGTATCAATTTGCCGAGTTCCTTCTCCCGAGTTCTCTCAAGCGCCTTGGAATATTCATCCCGTCCACCTGTGTCGGTTTGCGGTACGGTCTCGTATAGCTGAAGCTTAGAGGCTTTTCTTGGAACCACTTCTAATCACTTCGCGAGACATGCTCGCTCGAGCCACACCCTTGATTTACGCGCCCGGATTTGCCTAAGCGCCATCTTCAATGCAGCAACAGGGACATCCAACACCCTGATGATCTTCCGCGATCCGTCCCCCCATCGCACTATACGACGGTGCTGGAATATTAACCAGCTTCCCATCAGCTACGCATCTCTGCCTCGCCTTAGGGGCCGACTCACCCTGCGCCGATGAACGTTGCGCAGGAAACCTTGGACTTACGGCGAGGGGGCTTTTCACCCCCTTTATCGCTACTCATGTCAGCATTCGCACTTCTGATACCTCCAGCAGCCTTCACAAGCCACCTTCGCAGGCTTACAGAACGCTCTCCTACCGCGTATATCTAAAGATATACACCCGCAGCTTCGGTTTATCGCTTAGCCCCGTTACATCTTCCGCGCAGGACGACTCGATCAGTGAGCTATTACGCTTTCTTTAAAGGGTGGCTGCTTCTAAGCCAACCTCCTGACTGTCTATGCCTTCCCACTTCGTTTCCCACTTAGCGATAATTTGGGACCTTAGCTGGCGGTCTGGGTTGTTTCCCTCTTGAGTCCGGACGTTAGCACCCGGTGCTCTGTCTCCCAAGCTGTACTTGCAGGTATTCGGAGTTTGCCATGGTTTGGTAAGTCGCCATGACCCCCTAGCCATAACAGTGCTCTACCCCCTGCAGTAATACTTGAGGCACTACCTAAATAGTTTTCGGAGAGAACCAGCTATTTCCAGATTTGTTTAGCCTTTCACCCCTATCCACAGCTCATCCCCTAGTTTTTCAACACTAGTGGGTTCGGTCCTCCAGCACGTGTTACCGTGCCTTCAACCTGGCCATGGGTAGATCATCTGGTTTCGGGTCTACACCCAGCGACTGAACGCCCTATTCGGACTCGCTTTCGCTACGCCTTCCCTATCCGGTTAAGCTTGCCACTGAATGTAAGTCGCTGACCCATTATACAAAAGGTACGCCGTCACCCCACAAGGAGGCTCCGACTGTTTGTATGCACACGGTTTCAGGATCTATTTCACTCCCCTTCCGGGGTTCTTTTCGCCTTTCCCTCACGGTACTGGTTCACTATCGGTCGATCACGAGTATTTAGCCTTGGAGGATGGTCCCCCCATCTTCAAACAGGATTTCACGTGTCCCGCCCTACTTATCTCACGCTTAGTTCCACTATCAACATTTCGTCTACAGGGCTATCACCTGCTACGGCCAGACTTTCCAGACTGTTCGACTATGCTGTTAGCTAAAACGTGAAGGCTCTTCCGATTTCGCTCGCCACTACTTTCGGAATCTCGGTTGATTTCTTTTCCTCGAGCTACTGAGATGTTTCAGTTCACCCGGTTCGCTTCCACTGACCTATGTATTCAGTCAGGGATACCGCTTGCGCGGTGGGTTTCCCCATTCGGATATCTACGGATCAAAGCTTGTTTGCCAGCTCCCCGTAGCTTTTCGCAGGCTACCACGTCCTTCATCGCCTGTGATCGCCAAGGCATCCACCATGTGCACTTAGTCGCTTGATCCTATAACACTGAAGTCTTATAGGACGCTTGTTGACATTTCGCGTTTGTGCCGTTCTATCAAAGCTTTTCTCAACACACACTTGCGTGCGCATCGAGCTTGAGACTTTGGAACAAAATCATGCAATCACAACCCGTATCCATCTTCATCAGGCTTGCGCCGATTACTTGATGAACACTTTACGTTGTGCTTCTTCCAAATTGTTAAAGAACAAATATAGCTGTCAGGCCTAAACCCAACGATTAACACTGACTCGCAGCGCTAATCGTTGAACTCTTGCTGTCTAGATTTCTACCAACACCCGGCTAAGCCAGGCAGTGGTGGAGGTGAACGGGATCGAACCGATGACATCCTGCTTGCAAAGCAGGCGCTCTCCCAGCTGAGCTACACCCCCATACCCCGATCACTCGGAATAACTTGGTGGGTCTGGTTGGATTCGAACCAACGACCCCCGCCTTATCAAGACGGTGCTCTAACCGACTGAGCTACAGACCCCAGACTCTTTCTCTCGGATCTGTACGATCCACAGCAGCTATATTTCAACAACCGATAAGCGTGGACACTTGCTACGAGCGCTAAGCTCTTAAAGGAGGTGATCCAGCCGCACCTTCCGATACGGCTACCTTGTTACGACTTCACCCCAGTCATGAATCCTACCGTGGTAATCGCCCTCCTTACGGTTAGGCTAACTACTTCTGGTAAAACCCACTCCCATGGTGTGACGGGCGGTGTGTACAAGACCCGGGAACGTATTCACCGCGACATGCTGATCCGCGATTACTAGCGATTCCGACTTCACGCAGTCGAGTTGCAGACTGCGATCCGGACTACGATCGGGTTTCTGGGATTGGCTCCCCCTCGCGGGTTGGCGACCCTCTGTCCCGACCATTGTATGACGTGTGAAGCCCTACCCATAAGGGCCATGAGGACTTGACGTCATCCCCACCTTCCTCCGGTTTGTCACCGGCAGTCTCATTAGAGTGCCCTTTCGTAGCAACTAATGACAAGGGTTGCGCTCGTTGCGGGACTTAACCCAACATCTCACGACACGAGCTGACGACAGCCATGCAGCACCTGTGTTCCGGTTCTCTTGCGAGCACTCCCAAATCTCTTCGGGATTCCAGACATGTCAAGGGTAGGTAAGGTTTTTCGCGTTGCATCGAATTAATCCACATCATCCACCGCTTGTGCGGGTCCCCGTCAATTCCTTTGAGTTTTAATCTTGCGACCGTACTCCCCAGGCGGTCAACTTCACGCGTTAGCTGCGCTACCAAGGCCCGAAGGCCCCAACAGCTAGTTGACATCGTTTAGGGCGTGGACTACCAGGGTATCTAATCCTGTTTGCTCCCCACGCTTTCGTGCATGAGCGTCAGTGTTATCCCAGGAGGCTGCCTTCGCCATCGGTGTTCCTCCGCATATCTACGCATTTCACTGCTACACGCGGAATTCCACCTCCCTCTGACACACTCTAGCTCGGTAGTTAAAAATGCAGTTCCAAAGTTAAGCTCTGGGATTTCACATCTTTCTTTCCGAACCGCCTGCGCACGCTTTACGCCCAGTAATTCCGATTAACGCTTGCACCCTACGTATTACCGCGGCTGCTGGCACGTAGTTAGCCGGTGCTTATTCTGCAGGTACCGTCAGTTGCACGGGGTATTATCCCGTGCCGTTTCTTTCCTGCCAAAAGTGCTTTACAACCCGAAGGCCTTCATCGCACACGCGGGATGGCTGGATCAGGGTTTCCCCCATTGTCCAAAATTCCCCACTGCTGCCTCCCGTAGGAGTCTGGGCCGTGTCTCAGTCCCAGTGTGGCTGGTCGTCCTCTCAAACCAGCTACGGATCGTCGCCTTGGTGAGCCATTACCCCACCAACTAGCTAATCCGATATCGGCCGCTCTAATAGTGCGAGGCCCGAAGGTCCCCCGCTTTCCCCCGAAGGGCGTATGCGGTATTAGCTACGCTTTCGCGTAGTTATCCCCCGCTACTAGGCACGTTCCGATACATTACTCACCCGTTCGCCACTCGCCACCAGACCGAAGTCCGTGCTGCCGTTCGACTTGCATGTGTAAAGCATCCCGCCAGCGTTCAATCTGAGCCAGGATCAAACTCTTCAGTTTAATCTCTGTTTTGCGCCGCTATCCGAAGACAGCGACTTCGCTTGCTCTCAAAGGAAGTGAGGTTTAAAAAACCTTACTTCATATTGTGAGCACTTTGATACTTTTGCTTTGTCTGCCAGACCGAAATCTGACCGACTGCGCACTCGCATCAAGTGCCCACACTTATCGGCTGTTTAGTTGTTAAAGAGCGGTACTGCTAAATTCTTGCCCACTTACTGACTCGCCTCGCTGCGCCGCTTTCGCTTCGCGTCGTTTGCTGTGTCAGCAGCAGAGAAACGAGATTATGAAGAAGTTTTTTTCGTTTGTCAACTCAGTTTTGAATTTATTTATTCATCACGTCGCTGACTCACTTACCAACCACCTCACTCGCTTCCGGCTCGCTGCGTCGTTGCCGACATCGCTTGCCTTCTGCTTTGGCCTTTCTCAGAACATCAGGGTTAACCCTAACGTTTTGACAACTGCCAAGTCCGAAACTATAACACAGTTTTTGCAGATCGTGCAACTTACATCGCACAATTTGCAGCTCACCGTGCAACGCTGGAATTCGGTAAGCCCTTTCGGACAACCTCGGAAGCAAGCTTCCGTTCCTGCGCTGAAAGCCCTGTTTCGCGCCTCGCGTCCCACTCAGGTGGCAACCGCTTTGAGGCCGGCGAAACAGCACTTGCCGCTTCGGCTTCGTTGTTCACACTGTTGTGTGAGCAGCGAAGGGGGCGAACTATAGCACGGTTTTTTGGCTTGTCAAAACGAAGTCATGGGAAACCCGTAAAGTTTTCGCCCCCGCCAGGCGCTTCGCCCTGCCCGCCCCCGCTGCCCTCGGACCGGCAATTGGGGACAATACCTTTTGCGATCAAGGACTTGGCCTGAGAAAGCGGGCCATCCGCCCGGCAAATTTGCCGTGATCCTCGTCCGGACAAGCCGATTTAGCTTCGCAAAAATATTTTCGGCACCCCCACCCGTTCCCTCGGGGCCGCCTGGAGCAATGGCGGTAGCTGTCTCTACTCTATATAGAGGAAGCTAAGGGTTTACAGAGAAAGCCGAAGGGCTGCGCGGACGGAAGCTGAAGATCAGCGAGCCGAGGGGTCCGGGTGCAACAGCAGGTTCGGGCGAGCAGCAGGTTTGGGTGAGCAGCAGGTTCGGGCGAGCAGCAGGTTTGGGTGAGCAGCAGGTCCGAGTGAGCAGCGGGTTCGGGTGGAGCAGCAGGTCAGGGCGCAGCAGCAGGTCAGTGCGGCCGCAGGCTCAAGTGTGGCCGCGGGTCCGAGTACGGCAGCGGGTCAGCGCGTGCCACATCGAAAGTGCAGCATCTATATATAGGGAGGACGCAAAAGCGGCACCGCGCACCACACCGTGCACCCTATATATAGGCAGGCCCGTGCAGAGAAGAACTGCGCAACCTGTAGACGGAGAGCGCCGGAGCGGAGCCCGGTGCCGCCCTGATCCCGCCGCTTGTCGTGCGCCCCCAGTAAAGCAGCCGGCGGCTCGCCCCGCCCGGCCGCGGCGAGGCCGCTCAGACCCGGAGCTCGGTCGTCTCTTTGATCTGTTGCAGGGCGAAGAAGGATTTCATGTCCACGACGGCGGGGTGCTGCATGAGCGTGTCCATGGCGAAGCGCGAGAAATGCGCCAGGTCGCGCACCTGGATGCGCAGCAGGTAGTCCATGTCGCCGGACATGGCGTAGCACTCCACGACTTCCGGCCACAGCTGCACGTCGCGGGCGAAATCGCTCATGGGCGCGTGGCTGCCGCCCACGTGCTTGTTCAGCTTGATGGTGACGTAAGCCAGCAGCCCCAGACCGACGCGCTCCGCATCCACCAACGCCACATAGCGCTTGATGAAGCCCTGCTCTTCCAGACGTCGCACCCGCCGCAGGCAGGGGCTGGGCGACAGCGATACGCGCTCGGCGAGCTCCTGATTGCTGAGCCTGCCGTCGCGCTGCAATTCGGCCAGAATGCGCCGATCTGTCCGGTCGAGGTCGATTTCGAGCATTAGTGTCTCCACTTTCGATTATTCCGGCAATTATATTGCCGACAACCCGCCGCACAGGGGCATCTTTGCAATCATCTGCCCGGGGTGACTGCCTACAATTTGCGTTCGCTCAGACATTTCGAGCACCACACAACACAACAAGGGAGGCAGCATGAGCAGCCAATTCCAGCCCTGGGACAATCCCATGGGCACCTCGGGTTTCGAATTCATCGAATACACCGCCCCCGATCCCGCCGCGCTGCGCAAGGTTTTCGAGCTGCTGGGATTCAAGGCGATCGCCAAGCATCGCCACAAGGATGTGACGCTGTACCGCCAGGGCGGCGTCAACTTTCTGATCAATGCCGAGCCGGACTCGTTCGCGCAACGCTTTGCGCGTCTGCATGGCCCGTCGATCTGTGCAATCGGCTTTCGCGTCGACGACGCCGCTGCCGCCTACAAGCGCGCGCTCGAACTGGGCGCCTGGGGCTTCGACTCGCACAGCGGTCCGATGGAGCTGAACATCCCGGCCATCAAGGGCATCGGCGATTCGTTGATCTATCTGGTGGACCGCTGGCGCGGCAAGACCGGCCACGGTGGCATCGGTGATATCAGCATCTATGACGTGGACTTCGAACCGCTGGATCACGAACACGCGCAGGAAGACCTGAACCACGTGGGCGCCGGCCTCACGCTGGTGGATCACCTGACCCATAACGTTCACAAGGGCCGCATGGCCGAGTGGGCGGAATTCTACGAGCGCCTGTTCAACTTCCGCGAAGTGCGTTACTTCGACATCGAAGGCAAGGTGACGGGCGTCAAATCCAAGGCCATGACCTCGCCTTGCGGCAACATCCGCATTCCGATCAACGAGGAAGGCACCGAAGAGAAGGGTCAGATTCAGGAGTATCTGGACCTGTACCGCGGCGAAGGCATTCAGCACATCGCCATGGCCACGGACGACATCTACGCCACGATCGAAGCGCTGCGCAAGACCGGCGTGGTCTTCCTGGACACGCCCGAAACGTACTACGAGCTGCTCGATCGCCGTCTGCCGCAACACGGCGAGGACGTCGCCCGCCTGCAGAAGAATCGCATTCTGCTCGACGGCGCCCCCGGCGGCGGACTGCTGCTGCAGATCTTCACCGAGAATCAGATCGGCCCGATCTTTTTCGAGATCATCCAGCGCAAGGGTAACGACGGCTTCGGCGAAGGCAACTTCAAGGCGCTGTTCGAGTCGATCGAACTCGATCAGATGCGCCGCGGCGTCGTGAAAACGGTCGAGTGATCGCTACCGGCCCGAAATGAAAATAGCCCGCGGCTCACGCCACGGGCTATTTTTTTGGACCGGCGATGCCGAGCGCGCGCGGCCTGCACCGCGCCCGATGCGCGGCGTGCCCCTCAGCGCGACAGCCGATCGTGGAACTGCTTGCGGAACTTGGCGACCTTGGGCGCGATGACGAATTGGCAATAGCCCTGGTCGGGATGCAGCGCGAAGTAATCGCGGTGGTAATCCTCGGCCTGCCAGAAATGCGCCGGCGGCAGCAACTTGGTGACGATCGGCGCATCGTAGATCCGGGCCGCGTTGACCTCGTCGATGATGGCCTGCGCCTGATCGCGTTGCGTTTCGTCCTGCCAGAAAATGGCCGATTCGTATTGCGGACCGACGTCGTTGCCCTGGCGGCCCGGCGTGGTGGGATCGTGCGTGGCGAAGAACACGCGCAGCAGGTCGCTGAAACTCAGCTCGGCCGGATCGAACTCGACACGCGCGACTTCGATATGACCGGTGTCTTTGTTGCAGACCTGCTCGTAGGTGGGATTGTCGACATGACCACCGGCATAACCGGGCAGCACGCTGACGACGCCACGCAGATCCTTGAATACAGCTTCCACACACCAGAAGCAGCCACCGCCCAGTACTGCGACTTCCGTCGATTGCGACATGATGATTCCTCTCTAGATCAAGGCTTGGCGGGCGACAGCGTGAGAATCCACTCCGCCAGTTGATGCGCCTCATCGGCGCTGACTTGCGATTGCGCCGGCATCGGCACGGCACCCCAGGCACCGCGCCCGCCATGACGAATTTTGTTGGCCAGATATTCCACGGATTCGGCCTGACCGGCATAGCGCTCGGCCACGCTCTTGAGCGGCGGGCCCACCCGCTTGCTCTCGACCTGGTGACAGGCCATACAGGCCTTGCTCTTGGCCAGATCGAGGCCGGTGGTCTGCGCCTGAGCGCTGACCGCGAACACGACGCTCGCGCCCAGCACCCACAAACTACGATTCAAATGCATCGGTAACTGCCCCACGACTGGCGGAGCTGGCGAGATGACCGAACTTGGCCAGCACACCTCGGGTATATCGCGGACTGGGTTGCGTCCAGTCGCGGCGACGAGCCGCCATTTCCTCGTCGCTGATGTTCAGCTGCAGCAGCAGCTGATGGGCATCGATGGTAACCGAATCGCCTTCGCGTATCAGGGCGATCGGACCGCCCACATAGGCCTCGGGCGCGACGTGCCCGACCACCATGCCCCACGTGCCGCCGGAGAACCTGCCGTCGGTGATGAGCCCGACCGTCTCGCCGAGCCCCTGACCGATCAGCGCCGAGGTGGGCGCCAGCATCTCGCGCATACCGGGCCCGCCCTTGGGACCTTCGTAGCGGATCACCACCACGTCGCCGCGCCGGATCTCGCGGGCCATGATGGCGGCCATCGCCGCATCTTCGGAATCGAAGACACGCGCCGGGCCGGTGATGACCGGATTCTTCAGGCCCGTGATCTTGGCAACGCAGCCTTCGGGCGACAGATTGCCCTTGAGAATGGCCAGATGCCCTTGCGGGTACAGCGCCTTGTCGATGGGGTGAATCACGTCCTGCGCGGCGTCGGGCTGGTCGGGGACGTCGGCGAGCACCTCGGCGATGGTCTGGCCGGAGATCGTCATGCACTCACCGTGCAGCAGGCCTGCATTCAGCAGGAGCTTCATGACTTGCGGGATGCCGCCGGCGCGATGCAGATCCGTGGCGACATAGCGGCCGGAAGGCTTGAGGTCGCAGATCACCGGGACCCTGCGGCGCATGCGCTCGAAATCGTCGATGGTCCAGGGCACCTCGGCCGCATGCGCGATCGCCAGGAAGTGCAGCACCGCATTGGTGGAGCCCCCGGTGGCCATGATCACGGCGACGGCGTTTTCGATGGATTCGCGGGTGATGATGTCGCGTGGCTTGCGGCCCGCGCGTACCGCATCGACCAGGACGCGGGCCGACTCGGCTGCCGACACGACTTTTTCGTCGTCCACGTTGGCCATGGTGCTCGAGTACGGCAGGCTCATGCCCATCGCCTCGAACGCCGAACTCATGGTGTTGGCCGTGTACATGCCCCCGCAGGAACCCGACCCGGGGATCGCGCACTGCTCGATCTGCTTGAACTCGGCTTCGTCCATGCGGCCCATGGTGTACTCGCCCACGGCCTCGAACACGGACACGATGGTCAGGTCCTGCCCTTTGTGCCGGCCGGGTTTGATCGTGCCGCCGTAGACGTAGATTCCTGGCACGTTGCTGCGGGCGAGCGCGATCATGCCACCGGGCATGTTCTTGTCGCATCCGCCGATGACGACCACGCCATCCATCCACTGCCCCTGCACCGCGGTTTCGATGCAGTCGGCGATGACCTCGCGCGACACGAGCGAATACTTCATGCCCTCGGTGCCCATCGACATGCCGTCCGAGATGGTGGGTGTGCCGAAAACCTGGGGATTGGCCCGCGCGGCGCGCACCGCGTCGATCGCGGCGTCGGCGAGACGCTGCAAACCGCTATTACAGGGCGTGATGGTGGAATGGCCGTTGGCCACGCCGATCATCGGATTGGCGAAATCGGCCTCCCGGTAGCCCAGGCCGTAATACATGGCGCGATTGGGCGCACGGGCGACGCCTTCCGTGATGTGGCGGGAACGTTCGTTGTTCGGCATGGTCTTGTCTCCTGGACCGGCGCTGCGCACGGCGAGCCCGCGCGCAATCGAATCATTCGCCGGTTATTATCGACCATCTTCCTCTGCCGGGCGCAACATGCTTCAGTACCCCCAATTCGACCCCGTCGCCATACAGATCGGACCGCTTGCGATCCACTGGTATGGCCTGATGTATCTGCTGGCGTTCGCGTTGGTGTATGGCCTGGGCCGCTATCGCATCGCGCAGGGCAAGGGCGGCATGATGACCGCGCGCGGCCTCGAAGACCTGATCTTCTATAGCGTGCTGGGCGTGGTGGTGGGCGGCCGTCTGGGCTACGTGCTGTTCTACAAGCCGGGTTACTACCTGAGCAACCCGATCGAGATTTTCTATCTCTGGCAGGGCGGCATGGCGTTTCATGGCGGCCTGATCGGCGTGATCGTCGTGATGCTGCTGTTCGCGCGCAAGCACAAAACCTCGTTTTTCACGGTGGCCGACTTCATTGCGCCGCTGATCCCGCTGGGCCTGGGCGCGGGCCGGCTGGGCAATTTCATCAACGGTGAACTGTGGGGACGCCCCACCGACGTGCCTTGGGCCATGGTGTTCCCGGGATCGGGCGACGGGCTCCCGCGCCATCCTTCGCAGCTGTACGAGCTCGGCCTCGAAGGCCTGGTGCTGTTCGCGATCCTGTGGTGGTTCTCGAGCAAGCCCCGCCCCACCGGCCAGGTGAGCGCGCTGTTCCTGATGGGATATGGCGGCTTCCGCTTCCTGGTGGAATTCACGCGCGAGCCGGATAACTTCCTGGGCCTGCTCGCCGGCGGCATGAGCATGGGACAGTGGCTGTCCCTGCCCATGTTCATCGCCGGCGCCGTGCTTTTTGCGATTACTGCAAAGCGATCGTCCCGCTCACCGTCACACTGACCGTGACCTCGCCGGCTTCCAGCGGAACGCCGGCGGCAGCTGCGCTGTCTTTCATCATCATCTGCGCACCCATCTGGCGCGGCATCGACACTTCGCCGCCGCCGCTCAGATCGAGCTTGGCAATGCGATAGCCCGAAAAACCAAAGGCATTGGCCGCGGCCAGCGCGCGTTCGCGGAACGCATTGGCAGCCTGGGTAAGAAGCTTGCGCTCCTCGGCTTCACGCGCTTCGCGCGACAACAGGAACTGAATATTCGCGATCGCGGTCTTGTCGCCGAGTTTGGCTGCCAGATCCGATGCCGCATCGAAATCCTTGGACTCGAGAATCACCTGACCCTGGCCACGCCAGTTGGTGATCTTGCCCTTGCTGCTCGAGTTGGGCCAGACGTTGTAGCCACCCGAACGGACTTCGACACCCTTGGTGTCCTTGGCGCGCTTGACGACTTCGTCGAGCGCGGCGGACAGGCGCTTGCCGGCGGTGGACTGGTCGGCCGCCTCGAGTTCGACCGCGAGGGTGATGCGCACCGTATCCTGCGCCACCTCGGTGGAGGCGCCGGCCTGCAGATTGAGCTCGGGCGAACGGCTGGTCGACGTGGACGTCTGCGCCTCGGCCGGGGCCGGCGCGGCGGTCTGGGCCTGAACGGCGGACACGCAAGCCAGGGCGAGCGCGGCGCCGCAAGCGGCTGCAAGGCGCTTCAGCACGGGAGCGGAGGAATGAGCGGAACGCGAGTAATGGGTCATCGCAACAACCTTTTCTGATAAACCGCCGGACGATGCGCGTGGGCCTGGCCCGGAACGCGGCGGCGGGCAACCGGCACCCACACGCAAGCAGAACGCTATCAGGTCTCGCGCGCACGCGCGCGCAACAGTGAAATGAGGTGTAAGCACGCGTGTGTACGCACGACCCAGGCGACGAAAACGCCGGATTCAGAAAGGGACTGAAAGGGATGTGGGCGGGCGCGGGCACGGCCGCAGGAGGGATGAAGCGGCGTGCGTGCTGCGTGGGGACCGCAGACCTGCGTGGAAGCAGGCCTGCGGGAGAAGATGCCCCGCGGGTGCCGTCTAGGCCGGCATCTCGAACCCTGAGGTTCAAGGTGGTCGCGTTCCGTAGAGCCTTGGGTTCGTCTGCGAGAGACAATCACGCCAGCTCTACACTCCCGCAACCAATATGCCATAAGACATAGGTTCAGAGAATGTATGGCCAAGTCACGAGCACCGCAGGGACAACCGGGAAGGCAGGAAAGCCTGGGCCGCCGTAGCGGTAGCGCCAGAGAGCTTCCCTGCCAGGAAGTCTGCGGGTGGTGCCTGAAAACCAGCCTCAGGCAACCTGGGCGCCGCTTGCCGCCTGGCCTGCAAGCCAGACTGCGCACCGCGCCCTGAACCCGAAGGAAAAACGATCGGTCAGATCAGCTTTTCCTGTCCCGACAACGCATCGTCGAGCATCGTGTTCATTTCCTCGATTCTACGCTTGAAGTCGCCGACCGCCAAACCGCCCAGCGGACCATCCGGCGCCTTCATGGCAAGCAACTCACCGGCGATCTGCAGCGCAGTCATCACGGCGATGCGTTCGTTGCTGGAAACCTTGCCGGTGCCCTGGATGCGCTGCATGAGTTGGTCGACGTGACGCACGGCGGCCAGCAGCACGGGCTTTTCTTCGGCGGAGCAGGCGAGCGAATAATCACGGCCCAGCAGGCTGATATCGAGACGTTCCATCAGTGCTGCTCCTCGGCGGCGGCGCCCGGCAGGCGGGCGAGCACTGCGTCGATGCGCTCACGCGCCGACGAAGCGGCCAGACGCAGGCGCTGAAGATCGTTGTCACGCGCGAACAGGTTGCCCTGCAGCTCGGCTTCGCGCGCCGAAGCGCGCGCTTCGAGCGCATGCCGGTCGGCGGATTCGCGCGCCAGCTCTTCACGCAGCGCCGCTTCGGCGCGCTGCGCTTCGGCACGCAGCAGATCGGCGGCGGAGTCGTGTTCGCGCGCACGCGACGACAAAGCGAGAAGTTCGGCTTCGCGTTCGGCATAGCGGGCTTGTAGCGCGCGATGCTCGGCTTCGCTCTCATTCAAGCGGATACGCAACGCATCGCGTTCGGCATGAAGCTGCCGGGTGCGCTGCACCATTTGCCCGATACGGGCGGCGAGTTGGTCGAGGTCATGCAACATGGGCGCTATCGTAAACCATCCGGAACGTGTCCGGGCCTCTTCACGCAAGCTGAGAAACACGGCAATATTCGGTAGAACCTGAAAGCGAATTGCCAGATGGCTTTCACCCCCACGGTGAAAGCAGGATGCCCCCGGGCTGCAACGGCCCACTTTCACCATCCTTTCTTAAAGCTTTCATTCTGCTTTCAAAACACCTTCATTCCGCGCCCGGCGTTACATCTGAGGGCAGGATGATCCCCTATACAGGCGAATTTCTAGGGAAAACCCCGAGCTCAGGCGCTGGCTCCAGGGTTTGTTTTGCGCTTGCCCTCAATTAGTATTCGGCCTTCAAAAAAGCCTTTTCCGCTTTCAAAAGAGGCGTTCAGAGCTTTCAAAAACAACAAATGGCACCCTTAAGTGCCTTTTTTGCGCCCGTCGCCAGAGACCAACACACTCGCCGGGCTTGAGCCTTATCTACATGCTGTAAAACAGGAGCCAACCAATCATGCAGCTACGCAATCGGCAGGACTTCTGGTCGGGGGTGATGTTCATCGCCCTTGGACTGGGATTCGCCTGGCAGGCAAGCAGCTACCAAATGGGTACTGCCGCCCGCATGGGCCCGGGATACTTTCCCTTCTGGCTGGGACTCGTCCTGGCATTGCTGGGCGCGATCGTTCTGATCGGCTCCCTGGCCAAGAAAGCCACTGAAACGCATGTGGATCGTTTCGACTGGCGCATCGTCTTTCTCGTGGTGGGTTCGGTCGTCCTGTACGCCCTGATCCTCAAACCCCTCGGCATCTACATCTCGGTGTTCGTGCTCGTGGTGACCAGCAGCCTGGCCAGCCATGAGTTCAGCCTCAAAGTGGCCGTTGCCAACGGCATTTTCCTGGTGGTGTTCTCGTACCTGGCCTTCATCAAGGGTCTGGGCCTGATCTTCCCGCTGTGGCCGTCGTTCTTGGGCAATTAAGGAGAGCCACATGGAATTGTTTGACAACCTCATGATGGGCTTCGGCGTCGCGTTCACGCCGGAGAACCTCGCATACGCCCTGCTGGGCTGCATCCTGGGCACCCTGATCGGCGTGCTGCCTGGCATCGGCCCCGTGCCGACCATCGCCATGCTGCTGCCGATCACGTACGTGCTGCCTCCGGTGGCCGGCCTGATCATGCTTGCCGGTATTTACTACGGCGCGCAATACGGCGGTTCCACCACGGCCATTCTGGTGGCGCTACCCGGTGAGACATCCGCGGTGGTGACCGTGCTCGATGGTCACCAGATGGCCCGCAACGGCCGCGCCGGCGCGGCCCTGGCCATCGCGGCTCTGGGTTCGTTCTTCGCAGGTTGCGTGGCCACGCTGCTGCTGGCCTGGGTGGCCCCGGAACTGGCTCAATTGGCGTTCAAGTTCGGCCCCGCCGAATACTTCTCGCTGATGGTGCTGGGTCTGGTGGGTGCCGTGGTGCTGGCCTCGGGCTCGCTGCCCAAGGCAATCGCCATGATCATCCTGGGTCTGCTGCTCGGCATGGTCGGTACCGACGTGAACTCGGGCGTCGCCCGCTTCGACTTCGGCATCCCCGAACTGCAGGACGGCATCGACTTCGCCATCGTGGCCATGGGCGTGTTCGGCTTCGCCGAAATCATGACCAACCTCGAGCAGAAGGAAAACCGCGTCGACATCACCGACAAGATCGGCTCGCTGTATCCCAACAAGCAGGAATTCAAGGAAGCCGCCCCCGCCGTGCTGCGTGGTACGGCCCTGGGTTCGGCCCTGGGCATCCTGCCGGGCGGTGGCGCCGTGCTGTCGTCGTTCGCCTCGTACACCCTCGAGAAGAAGATCTCGAAGAACCCCGAGCGCTTCGGCAAGGGCCACCCGGCCGGCCTGGCGGGTCCGGAATCGGCGAACAACGCCGCAGCCCAGACCTCGTTCATCCCGCTGCTGACCCTGGGTATCCCGGGCAACGCCGTGATGGCGCTGATGGTGGGTGCAATGACCATCCACAACATTCAGCCCGGCCCGCAGGTCATGACCAGCCACCCGGAGCTGTTCTGGGGTCTGATCGCCTCCATGTGGATCGGTAACC
Source organism: Bordetella genomosp. 5 (assembly GCF_002261475.1). Classification (GTDB taxonomy): domain Bacteria; phylum Pseudomonadota; class Gammaproteobacteria; order Burkholderiales; family Burkholderiaceae_B; genus Bordetella. The sequence continues at coordinate 625,792 of NZ_NEVN01000001.1, read as the reverse complement.
TGATGCTGGTGGTGCTGAACCTGCCGCTGATCGGCCTGTGGGTCAAGCTGCTCAAGGTGCCCTACCGCATCCTGTTCCCGGCCATTCTGGTGTTCTGCACGATCGGTGTGTATTCGCTGAACTACAACACCTTCGACGTATTCATGACTGCCGCCTTCGGTGTGGTGGGTTATGTGTGGTCGAAGCTGAAGTGCGAAGGCGCACCGCTGCTGCTGGGTCTGGTTCTGGGTCCCATGATGGAAGAAAACTTCCGTCGCGCCCTGCTGCTGTCGCGTGGCGACTTCGGTACCTTCGTGACGCGTCCGCTGTCGGCATCGCTGCTGGCCGTGGCCCTGTTCCTGATCGTGCTGGTCGCTCTCCCCGCGATCCGCAAGAAGCGCCAGGAAACCTTCGTCGAAGAAGAGTAAGCCTGAAGCCGGCTCGCGCCGGCCTCGCGCCCCTCGAAAACCGGCCCCCTACGCGGGGCCGGTTTTTTATTGCGCCGCCGCGACGCACGACATGGAAAAAGCGCACCTCATGAGCCCGCAAAAACCGGCGCAACGGACTCGCGGCGCGCTATCGATTGCGGTAAGGTAGTCGCCTGTTTCGCACCCCTTACCGGAGTCCTCCGCATGGCAAGCATCGGTACCAAGAGCTACGACAACGTGACGCCCCGCCGCGTCGCTTTCCTGGGCATGGGCGTCATGGGTCTGCCCATGGCGGGCCATCTGGCACGCGCCGGCCACACCGTGACGGTCTACAACCGTTCGGCGGCCAAGGCCCAGGCCTGGGTTGCCGAGTTCGGCGGCCACAGCGCCGCCACGCCGCGCGAAGCCGCGGCCGATGCCGATATCGTGTTCGCCTGCGTGGGCAACGACGATGACCTGCGCAGCGTGGTGCTGGGCGAGGACGGCGCTTTCGCCGGCATGAAGCAAGGCGCCATCTTCGTCGATCACACGACCGCCTCCGCCGACGTGGCCCGCGAGCTTTACGCAAAGGCCCGCGAACTCGGTCTGCAATTCATCGACGCCCCCGTCTCCGGCGGCCAGGCAGGCGCCGTGAACGGCGTGCTCACCGTGATGTGCGGTGGCGAGGCCGAGGTCTTCGACACCATCAAGCCCGTGGCACAGGCATTCGGCCGTGCCGTGACGCTCGTGGGCGCCCCGGGCGCGGGCCAGCTGGCCAAGATGGTCAATCAGATCTGCATCGCCGGCATCGTCCAGGGCCTCTCGGAAGCCGTGGCCTTCGGCCAGCAGGCCGGCCTCGACATGAAACTCGTGCTCGACGTCATCAGCAAGGGCGCGGCACAGAGCTGGCAGATGGAAAACCGCGGCGGCACGATGGTCGACGACAAATTCGACTTCGGTTTTGCCGTCGACTGGATGCGCAAGGACCTGGGCCTGGTGCTGGCCGAGGCCCGCAACAATGGCGCCCGCGTGCCGTTGACCGCGCTCGTCGATCAGTTCTATGGCGACGTGCAGAAGCTGGGCGGCGGCCGCTGGGACACGTCCAGCCTGATCAAGCGCCTGCGCGACTGAGCGCGGGTCTGCCAGAGCGCAAAGCCCGGCCGGGAGCCATCCCGACCGGGCTTTTCACTTCTGCGGGCGGGGCGAAATCAAGCCGCGAGCGCGGCCTCGACCGGCGCAACCAGCTCGTCGATGCGGCCACGCGCGAGCGCCATGCCTTCCGCCGCCGCGAGTTCGCCCATCGCCAGGCCTTCGGCGGCCACGTAGGTCACGTCCGTCATTCCGAGGAAGGCGAACATCTGCGTGAGATACGGCGTCATCGTGTCGCCGGGCGTGCCCTCGGCCTTGCCGCCCCGGGCGATCAGCACGACGACCTGCTTACCCTTGACCAGCCCCTCGGGCACTCCTTCCGGCGTATAACGGAACGTGACGCCAGCCCGCGCCAAGTGGTCGAGATAGCTCTTGAACTGGGCCGGCATATTGAAGTTGTAGACCGGCAGGGCGAACACGACGCGATCGGCGGCCTGCAGCTCGGCGATCAGCGCATCGCTCAGCGCCACGATGTCCTGCTGGGCGGGCGTGCGCGATTCGGCCGGCGAGAACAGGGCACCGACGGTATCGCCATCGAAGTACGGCACCGGGTGGGTGGCCAGATCCCGGACGGTGATCGTACCGGTGGGGTCATTCGCCTTGGTGCGCGCGATCAGATGATCGGCCAAGTGGCGGGAATTGGAACGATCACCAAGGATCGAGGACAGGACGACAAGGGTTTTCATGTGGAATCTCCGTAGTGGCGGCCTCTTGCCGCGCTAACCATGGCCACACTGTAGATCGCTTCATTAGATCCATAAACCCGGTTAAGATGAACTAAAAGTTCTATAGGTAGAACAATAGAGATGCACGATCTCAACGATCTCTTCTACTTCGCCCAGGTGGTGGACCAGGGTGGTTTCAGCGCCGCCGCGCGCGCGCTCGACATTCCGAAGTCGCGCCTCTCGCGCCGCATCTCGCAACTGGAAGAGCGACTGGGCGTGCGGCTGCTGCAACGCACGACCCGACGCCTGCGCCTCACGACCGCGGGCGAACGCTACCTGCACTATTGCCGCGAGATGGCGGTGTCCGCGCGTGCGGCCGAAGAGGCGATGCGCCAGTTGCAGACCGAACCCGCCGGGCCGGTGCTGGTGAGCTGCCCGGTGTCGATTGCGCAGCAACTGCTCGCGCCGCTGCTGCCCGAGTTCATGGATGCCTGGCCCGCGGTGTCGGTGCAGCTGATGGTCACGAACCGGCGCGTCGATCTCATCAACGAAGGGGTGGATCTCGCGCTGCGCGTGCGCACGCGGCTGGACACCGACGCCGAACTGGTCGTGCGTCAGCTCGGCATCGCGAGTGGCACCCTGGTGGCGAGCCCTGCGTATCTGCAGCGCCACGGCACGCCCGACACGCCGCAGGATCTGAGCTCACATGCCACGCTCAGCTTCGATGATCCGCAGAGCGAAGTGCACTGGGCACTGCGCAACGGCCGGGGCGAATCGATCGACGTGGCGCTGCAGCCGCAACTCTGCTGCAACGACTTCATCGTGCTTACCGAAGCCGCGGTGCGCGGGCGCGGCATCGCGCTGCTGCCGTCGATCGCAACGCAGGCCGAGATTCGCCGCGGCGAACTCGTCACGGTGCTGCCCGATTGGCAGTCGCCGGAAGGCATCGTGCACTGCATCTATCCGTCGCGGCGCGGCATGATCCCGGCGGTGCGCACCTTCGTGGACTTCCTGTTCGAGCGCCTGCCGCCGCGCTATCAGCAGCTGGGCATGAAACCCATCTCGCGTTGATGAAAAAAAGGCCAGCTCGATCGAGCTGGCCTTGTGGTGCCGCAGCGTGAGATGCGCTTGCGGCTCAGGTGCCCGCGTTCGCGGCCACCGGCGCCTTATCGCGATTACGCCGCATGAACGCCCAGATCTGCGCGAGGATCAGCAGCGCACTCGCCGCGATGAACCAGGCGCTGATGGGACGCTCGACGAACACGCTCAGGTTGCCGCGCGACAGCAGCAAGGCCCGGCGGAAGTTTTCTTCGACCATCGGTCCGAGCACGAAGCCGAGCAGGATCGGGGCGACCGAGAAGTCGAGGAACATGAGCAGTGCGCCGATCACGCCGAACGCGAGCACTTCCCAGATCTGGAACAGGCTGTTTTGCGTACTGAACACGCCCACCGCGATGAAGAACAGCGCGGACGGGAACAGGAAGCGGTAAGGCACCTGCAGCAGCTTGACCCACACGCCGATGAGCGGCACGTTGAGCACCATGAGCAGCACGTTGCCGACCCAGAAGCTCGCGATCAAACCCCAGAAGATGTCCGGATGCTCGGTGATGAGCTGCGGACCCGGCTGGATGCCCTGAATCAGCAGCGCGCCGAGGATCAGCGCCATCACCGCATCGCCCGGGATGCCCAGGCTCATCGTCGGGATGAAGTCGACCTGCGTCTTGGAGTGCGACGACGCTTCAGGCGAGGCGACGCCCGCGATCATGCCGGTACCGAACTTCTCGGGCGTCCGCGACACCTTGCGTTCGAGCGCGTAGGCGATGAACGTGGTGATGGTCGGGCCCGTGCCCGGCATGGCGCCGAAGACCGTGCCGACCAGGGTGCCACGCACCATAGGCATGAAGGCCTCCTTCATCTCCTGACGGCTCGGACGCATGTCGCGCACGCGCAGCTTGGCGCCCGTGCTGATGGTGGCCATGCGATTGACGCTCATCAGGAAGTCGGCGACGCCGAACAGGCCCATCGAGATCGCAACGAGTTCGAGTCCATCGGACAAGTCGATCAAGCCGAACGAGAAGCGGATCGTGCCCGTGTTCACGTCGGTACCCACCACGCCGCACATCAGGCCGAACAGCGTCATGGCGACGCCCTTGAGCGGCGAGCCGCGCGACATGGTCGCGCCGGCCAGCAGACCGAGCAGCATGATCGAGAAGATTTCGGTGGGGCCGAACTTGAAGGCGATCTCCACCAGCAGGGGCGAAGCGAAGATCATGACGATGATGCCCACCGATGCGGCGAAGAACGAGCAGATCATCGTGATGCCGAGCGCCGTTCCTCCCCTGCCCTGTTTAGTGAGTGGATAACCATCCAGGCAGGTCACGGCATGCGGCGGATGCGACGGCAGATTCAGCAGAATCGCGCCGATGGCGCCGCCGTATTGCGAACCGTAGAAGATGCCGGCCAGCATCAGGATCGCCGGCACCGGCTGCATCACGTAGGTGAGCGGCAGCAGGATCGAGATGGCGGACAGCGCCCCCATGCCGGGCAGCACGCCGATGAGGTTACCCACCAGCACGCCGAAGAACGACCACATCAGGTTGTGCCATTGAAAGGCAACACCGAAGCCGTACCAGAGGTCTTGCAATGATTGAGCGATCATGGTGCATCAACCCCAACGAAAGAGCGGCAGCTGCAGTTGCAGCGCCCACCAGAACACGACGATCGCGATCACGCACATGGACGAGGCCAGCAGCAGGGCCTGCTTGATCGTGTTGGTGCGGTCGCCCAGGGCGGAGATGAAGACGATGGCGAAGGTCGCGGGCAGCAGACCGCCCCACTCGCCCAGCAGCAGAAACGCCAGGATGCCCAGCAGAATGCAGGCGCCGCCGCGCAGATCGGGAAACGCATGACCGTGGCCGCCCTCGACAGGCAGACCCTTTTCGCTGACGGCATCGGCATTGCCGCGCGAACGCGCCGACGCGGCGATCATCAGGCCGACCAGTGCCAGCAGCGTGCCGATGGCCGCGGGAAAGAATCCCGGCCCCATGTGCGACAACGTGCCCAGGTGATAGTCGGTACCGGCGTATACGGCCGATGCGCCGATCAACACCATCAGCGCGCCCCCGTAGTAGTCCTTCTTGTAGTTTGAAAGCTCCACACTTGCTCCTCGCGCGCGGATGCGCGGCTCGTAACACGGCACCCTGGAATGCGGATGCCGTCGTCCCGTTGCGGGGACACGCGAGGAGAATACGAAGCGAAGCTGCTAAACAGCTTTCTTTGCGCTGTCGGCCTCCTGAATCCCAGGGTTATCACTGAGCAAGGGGATCCAGAAGACGGCGGCGAGGCCGGTGCCGCCCTGATTGTTGGGTTCGCCGTCACGCAATTCGATGTCGCCATCGTTGCGGCGCGCGAAGGCGCGGGCGATGGCGAGGCCCAGTCCCGAACCCGACGTGCTGCTGCCGCGCTCGGCGTCGATGCGGTCGAAGCGCGCAAAGGCGCGGCTGCGCAATACCGGCGCGATGCCGGGGCCGTCATCGGACACGACGAACTCGGCGCGGCCTTCGACGCGCACCACCGACACGGTGATGCGCGCGCCCACGGGCGCGTAATTGATGGCGTTGTGCACGAGGTTGGACATCACCTCGTGCAGCTCCGCCTCGCTGCCCAGGACCGGCACGATGGCATCGCCATCGGTGTCGGGACCGGCATCGTCACCGCGCACATCGACCCAGCCGAGATCCTGCCGCTTTTCGTGGGCCAGCGGCAGATACTGCAGCACCACGTTGCGTGCGAGCTCATTGAAATCGAGCTGTTGGCGTGGCGTGGGGTCGGCCTGGCTGGCGTGCGCGAGCGAGAGCAACTGTTCGGTGAGCCGGCGCGTGCGGCCGAGCTGATCGACGATGGCGCGCAGCCCCTCCTGGGCGCGCGTGGGATCGCGTTCGCGCAGCGCATATTGCGCCTGGGTCAGCATGATGGCCAGCGGCGTGCGCAACTGATGCGAGGCATCGGCGAGAAACTGCGATTGCTCGTCGATCACGCGGCGATGGCGGGCGATGTGGTGGTTGACCGCTTCGACGAGGGGCGCGACCTCGCTCGGTACGCGCGCGGCATCGAGAGGCGTGAGATCGTCGGGCGAGCGCGAGCGGATGTCGTTGCGCAGTCGCACCAGCGGACGCAATGCCCAGTTCACGCCCCACCAGACCAGCAACGCCACGAGGGCGAGCATGCGGGCGTCGCGCAGCACTTCCTGGCGCTGTGCGCTGGCTTCGGCGGCCACCCGCTTGCCGATGCTTTCGGCCACCACCACCAGCACCTGACGATGCGTGCCGCGGTAATAGAGATCGCGCAACACGGCGACGGCCCGCACGGGATCATTGCGATAGACGGCGTCGTAGAAGATCGGGTTGCCGTTGCCGACCGGCCAGACCGGCGGCCGCGGCATCTCGGGCATGCCGGCCAGCGAGCGGCCCTCCGCGGCCGGCCCGGTCTTGCTGCCTTCAGGCCAGGGCGGATCGATTTCTTCGATGCGGTAGTACTTGCGCAGCCCGGCACGCGACTCGAGCATCACCTGGGCGTAGAGCGGCGTGGCAACCTGCAGCTCGCCATCGGGCAGGAACTCCAGGCTGCTTTCGAGCACGCGGGCGGGCTCGAGCAATGCGGAGTCGTACGCTTCGTTGGTGATGGTGGAGAGCGTGCGGTAGTCGTTCCAGCTGTCGATGACGAGCAGCATGACGACGCCCGGCAACAGCAGCGAAATCAGCAGCGCGCGAATCCCCACCAGCGGCATGCGCCAGCGCTGCGCGAACGCCGTCCGGAGGGTGCCCGGGCCAGCGTCGGCGGCGTCGTCCCCGGTGTCGGGGCTACTCTTCCTTGGCGGGCTCACTGACCGCGCTTTCCAGCATGTAGCCGAGCCCGCGCACCGTCACGATCCGCACGTCGCTGCCCGCGAGCTTCTTGCGCAGGCGGTGCAGAACGACCTCGATCGCATCGGGATTGGCTTCGCTATCGTGCGTAAAGACCTTGCCGAAGAGCTGGGTCTTGTCGACCGGGTAGCCGCTGCGCGTGAGCAATGCGGCCAGCGCCGCGTGTTCACGCGGCGTCAGGAACAGCAGCGAGCCGTCGAGCGTGAACGCGCGGCTCTCGCCGTCGTAGGACAGCGATCCGCACTGCAAGCGGGGATGCTGACGGCCCCGGCTGCGCCGCACCAGGGCGGTCAGGCGTGCCTCGAGTTCTTCGAGCGCGAAGGGCTTGGTCAGGAAATCGTCGGCGCCCAGATTGAGCCCGCGAACGCGATCCTGCAAGGCGCCCTGCGCCGTCAGGAGCAGCACCGGGGTGCGGTCGTCGCGGTTGCGCATCTCGCGCAGCAACACCAGCCCGTGTTTGTCGGGCAGGCGCAGATCCATGACGATCGCGTCGTATTCGTTGCCCGCCATCAGGCCTTCGGCCGTGCGCGCGTCGGGCGCGTGGTCGGGCAGGAACCCGCTTTGCGCGAGCGCACGCATCAACCACGACGCCATGTCGCGTTCGTCTTCAACCAGCAATATGCGCATGACCGTCTGTTTCAGCTGGCTGATTGTCCGTCGAGGTCCGCGGACCATGCACACGCTGGCGCAGGTACCGGGTCTCGTGATGGCGGCGGAAAAGAATGGCCGCCAACTCGTTCAAAGCCTGGGTATAAACCTCGCGCTTGAACTCGATCACGGCATCGAGCGGCACCCAATACTGGCTCCAGCGCCAGGCATCGAACTCCGGATGCTGCGTCGAGCGCAGGCACACATCGCTGTCACGGCCCACGAGCCGCAACAGGAACCAAATCTGTTTTTGTCCTTTATAGTGGCCGCGCCACTCACGCCGGACGAAGTGATCCGGCACGTTGTAACGTAGCCAATCACGTGTACGCCCCAAAATGCGGACATGCTCGGGCTTCAGGCCCACCTCTTCATGGAGTTCGCGATACATGGCTTGCACCGGGCTTTCGCCGTACTTGATGCCGCCCTGCGGGAATTGCCAGGCATGTTCCCGGATTCGCTTCCCCCAAAAGACCTCGTTTTTGCCATTGACGAGAATGATGCCGACATTGGGGCGGTAGCCTTCGCGGTCAAGCATGGGCCACCCCCACCGAATTCAATACAATTACAGTTGATTATACGTATCTGCTGCCACCTTTAAACATGCGCGCATCCAACTACCATCTCAACACCCTCAGAGAAGCCCCCGCCGAGGCGGAAGTCGCCAGTCATCAGCTGATGACCCGGGCGGGCATGATCCGCAAACTCGCGGGCGGGATCTACTCCTACATGCCCCTGGGCCTGAAGGTGATCCGCAAGATCGAGCACATCGTCCGTTCCGAGATGAACGACGCCGGCGCCATCGAATTGCTGATGCCGGTGGTGCAGCCGGCCGAGCTCTGGATGGAGTCGGGCCGCTGGGAGCAGTACGGCGCCGAGCTGCTGCGCATCAAGGATCGCCACCAGCGCGACTTCGTGCTGCAGCCGACCTCCGAAGAGGTGATCACCGACATCGCGCGCAACGAGATCCAGAGCTACCGCCAGCTCCCGATCAACTTCTATCACATCCAGACCAAATTCCGCGACGAGCGCCGTCCGCGCTTCGGCCTGATGCGCGGCCGTGAATTCACCATGAAAGACGCCTACTCGTTCGATCGCGACGAGGCCGGCGCCCAGCGCAGCTACGACATCATGTACGACGCGTACATGCGTATCTTCAACCGCCTGGGCCTGGAATTCCGCGCCGTGGCGGCGGATACCGGTTCGATCGGCGGCACGCGCAGCCATGAATTCCAGGTGATCGCCGACACCGGCGAAGACCTGATCGTCTACAACCCCGAGTCCGATTACGCCGCCAACATCGAGCTGGCCGAAGCGCCCAACCGGCTGCCGCAACGCGCCGCCCCCGGCGAGCCGCTGGCCGACGTGCCCACCCCGGGCGCGGCCAAGTGCGAAGACGTGGCCAAGCTGCTGGGCATGCCGCTGGCCCAGACGGTCAAATCGATCGTGCTGGCCACCGAAGAGGAAGGCAAGCCGGTCCAGGTGTGGCTGCTGCTGCTGCGCGGCGACCACGAACTCAACGAGATCAAGGCGTCCAAGGTGCCCGGTCTGGCGGGTTACCGCTTCGCCACCGAAGCCGAGATCGTCGAGCATTTCGGTTGCAAGCCGGGCTATCTCGGCCCGCTGAACACCGTGCGCCCGGTGCGCCTGGTGGTCGACCGCACCGTTGCCAACATGGCTGACTTCGTCTGCGGCGCCAACCGCGAAGACTTCCACATCCGTGGCGTCAACTGGGGCCGTGACCTGCCCGAGGCCGAATTGGTGACGGATCTGCGCAACGTCGTGGAAGGCGACCCCTCGCCCGACGGCAAGGGCCACCTCGCCATCCAGCGCGGCATCGAAGTGGGTCATGTGTTCTTCCTGGGCACCAAGTACTCCCAGGCGCTCAAGGCCACCTTCCTGGATGAGACCGGCAAGCCGGCGATCATGCAGATGGGCTGCTACGGCATCGGCGTGACCCGCATCGTGGGTGCCGCCATCGAGCAGAACCACGACGCCCGCGGCATCATCTGGCCGCGCGCGATCGCCCCCTTCGAGGTCGTGATCTGCCCGGTGGGCTGGGGCAAAAGCGAAACTGTTCGTAACAAGGCCACCGAGCTCTACGGGTCGCTCAAGGCACGGGGCGTGGACGTCATTCTCGATGACCGCGATGCGCGCCCGGGCGTGATGTTCGCCGAATGGGAATTGATCGGCGTGCCGCTGCGGATCACCGTGGGCGAACGCGGCCTGAACGACGGCGTGATCGAGGTGCAGGCACGCCGCGAAAGCGAGGCCGCGAAGATTCCTGCAGAAAGCGCGCTGCAAACTGTACTGGACAAGCTCGAAACGCTGTAGACTGCGCCCCCGGGCCACTCTGGCCCGGGTTACTACGCCGTCTTCATCCATCGTGAGTTCTTCGACGCCCGCCGAATCCACCCTGCGCATCCGTGTCTACTACGAAGACACCGACGCCGGCGGGGTGGTTTTCTACGCCAACTACCTGAAGTTCTTCGAACGCGCGCGCACCGAATGGCTGCGCGAGCTCGGCGTGGAGCAATCCAACCTGGCGCGCGACGAGGGGCGGCTGTTCGTCGTGACCAACCTGGACATGGCGTACCGCAAGCCCGCCCGTCTTGATGACTTACTGACAATCACCAGTCGTGTTACACGTTTGGGCGGAGCTTCGATAAACTTCGCGCAGCGCGCCTCGCGAGACGGGGAACTGCTGGCCGAAGGGCAAATCCAAGTGTGTTGCGTCGACTCGGCTCGCATGCGCCCGGCCGAGTTGCCGCCCGCGCTACGTGCAAAACTGGAATTTCTTCAGGGATAACCATGCAAGTCACCAACGACATGTCGTTGCTTTCGCTGATCTCGCACGCTAGCGTGCCGGTACAGCTCATCATGTTGATGCTTCTGGGCATTTCCATCCTGTCCTGGACCTACATCTTTGCGAAGCGCATGGCCATCAAGCGTGCGCATCAGCAGACCCGCCGCTTCGAAGACGATTTCTGGTCGGGTGGCGATCTGGCCATGCTGCAACAGGCGGTCGCCTCGCGCCGCGACGAACAGGGCGCCCTCGCCCGCATCTTCGATGCCGGCATGACCGAATTCCTGAAGGCCCGCCGCGGCGGTGGCGCTGGCGACATGCTGGACGGCCCGCGCCGTGCCATGCGCGCCGCCTACCAGCGCGAGATGGATTCCCTGGAATCGCACCTGAACTTCCTGGCCTCGGCCGGCTCGGTCAGCCCGTACATCGGTCTGCTCGGCACGGTCTGGGGCATCATGCACGCCTTCATCGGCCTGTCGAACATGCAGCAGGCCACGCTGGCTTCCGTCGCGCCCGGTATTGCCGAAGCGCTGATCGCGACCGCCATCGGCCTGTTCGCCGCCATCCCCGCGGTGGTGGCCTACAACCGCTTCACCAACGACATCGACCGTCTGTCGATCCGCTTCGATAGCTTCGTCGACGAATTCCTGAATATTCTGCAACGGCAGGTGCGCTGATGCCCTCGGTACGCTCGGGCGGCCGTTCGAGCCGCCGCATGAAGGCCGACATCAACGTCGTTCCCTATATCGACGTGATGCTGGTTCTGCTCGTGATCTTCATGGTGACCGCGCCGCTGATCACCCCCGGTCTGATTCAGCTGCCTTCGGTGGGGCAGGCGTCCGACGTGCCCGCCACGCCGCTCGAGGTGCAGATCGACGAGGCCGGCAAGATCTCGGTGCGCATGCGCGAGCCGGGCGCCACGCCGACCGAGATCGCGTCCACGGCGCTGGTCTCCGAAGTGCAGTCGCGCATCACGGCCGATACGCCGGTGGTGATCGCCGCCGACGGCAAGGTGCCCTACGAACAGGTGGTCAAGGTCATGGACGAACTGCGTTCCAGCGGCATCACCAAGCTGGGCCTGCTGGTCGACCAGGGCGGCGCAGCTCAAAGCCAGGCGAAACCCGCCCAGAAACGTTAATCGGCCGCCGCGCCAGCCTTTGCGACGCTCATGACGCCACCTCTTTTCAAGCACGACGACACCGCCCCTGCCACGCCCGAAAAGCAGGACAACCGCAAGGCCCTCGGCCTCGCGGTGGGGGTGCACGTCCTGCTCCTGATCGCGCTGATTTTCGGCGTGAACTGGCGTTCGGAGAATCCGGGCCCGGTGCAGGTCGAGCTGTGGGCGGACGGCAATTCGCCGGTGTCGCCCCCGCCGCCCAAGGAAGACCCCACGCCCGAGCCCAAGCCGGACCCGACGCCCACGCCTCCGCCCGAACCGGATCCCGCGCCGCCGCCTCCGCCCCCTCCGCCTCCTCCGCCGCCGCAACAGACGCAGCAGCCCAAGGAGACGCCGGATCCCGAAATCGCGCTCGAAGCCCAACGCAAGAAGCGCGAGGAAGAGGAAAAGGCGCGTGAAGCCGCCGAGGCCGCCAAGGAAAAGCAGCGTCTCGAAGAAGAGCGCAAGGCCGCCGAGCTGAAGGAAAAGCAGCGCATCGAGCAGGAGCGCAAGGCTGCCGAAAAGGCCGCGGCCGAGAAGGCTGCCGCCGAGAAAGCGGCCGCCGAGAAGAAGGCCAAGGAAGAGCAGGCCAAGAAGGACGCTGCCGAAAAGGCCGCCGCCGAACAGAAGGCGAAGGAAGAGGCCGCCAAGAAGGAAGCCGCCGAGAAGAAGGAAGCCGCCGAAAAGGCCGCTGCCGAGAAGGCGGCTGCCGAGAAGAAGGTCAAGGAAGAGGCTGCCAAGAAGGCCGCCGCTGAGAAGGCGGCCGCCGAAAAGACCGCCGCCGAGAAAAAGGCCAAGGAAGAAGCCGCCAAGAAGGCTGCCGCCGACAAGGCACTGCGCGACGCGTTCCGCAACGATGCCCTGGGCGCCGCCGGCATCCCGGGTGGCACGGCGGATCGCAACCAGGCGGGTGGTGGTCGCGACGACGGCTACGGCGCCAAGGTGCGTGCCTGCGTGCAGCCGGGCGTGGCATATCCGACCCCGCCGCGTGCCGGATCGTCCAATCCGACCGCCCAATACCGGGTACAGTTGAGTAATGATGGATCGGTCAAGGGCGTGACGCTCACGTCCTCATCGGGCAATACCGGCTTCGACCGCGCGGTCGAGACCGGCATCCGCCGATGCAATCCGTTCCCCAAGCCTTCGACGGGCCGCTACGAGCCCATCATCGACGTTGTATACCGTATGTATGATTGACAGGAGATCGCCGACCATGACACCCGCATCCCGACGCACCCTGCCGGGGATCTTGCGATCGTATGGCCTCGCATTGGTGCTGCTTGTCGCCGCCATGCTGGCCTGGCATCCGGCCCACGCACAATTGCGCGTGGACATTTCCGGCACCGGAGCCACTCAGTACCCCGTAGCCATCGCCGACTTCGCCGGCGATGACACCCGAGGCCGCGCGCTGGCCGAAGTGATTCGCGCCGACCTGACCCGCACGGGCCAGTTCCGCCTGATCAACGCCGCCGGCGCCAACCTGAATGTCGATTCGCAGCTCGCCTACGACGACTGGCGTGGCCGTGGCGCTGACTTCATCGCCTATGGCACGATCACCCGCACGGCCGACGGCCGTTACGACGTCCGCTATCGCCTCGGCGATACGGTCAAGAAGGGCCAGCTCGACGGCGTCGCGTTCTCCGGCACCGAACAAGAGCTGCGCCGCGTGGCGCACCAGATCGCCGACCGCATCTACGAAAAGATCACCGGTGTGCGCGGCGTGTTCTCGACCCGCATCGCTTACGTGCTCAAGCAAGGCAGCACGTACGAGCTGCAGGTTGCCGACGCCGACGGTCAGAATCCGCAAGTCGCGCTGCGCTCGCGCGAACCCATCATTTCGCCGTCCTGGTCGCCCGATGGCAGCAAGCTCGCCTACGTGAGCTTCGAGTCGGGCAAGCCGGTGGTGTACTCGCACACGCTCGCCACCAGCGCGCGCGTGCCGGTCGCCAACTTCAAGGGCAACAACAGCGCACCCGCGTGGTCGCCCGACGGCAGCCAGCTCGCCGTGGCCCTGACGCGTGACGGGCTGTCGCAAATTTACATCGTCAATGCGGCAGGTGGCTCAAATATGCGCCGTATTACACGTTCTCCCGGGATTGACACCGAGCCGAACTTTACGCCTGACGGCCGTTCCATTATCTTTACCAGTGACCGCAGTGGCGGGCCGCAAATCTATCAAACCGGCCTGGATGGTGGCGACGCACGCCGCCTCACATTTAACGGTGGTTACAACATTTCACCCCGAATTTCCCCCGATGGATCGACGCTGCTGTACGTTGCAAGACGAGACGGCGCGTTTCGGATCGCCTCGCTGAACCTGTCCTCCGGGACCGAAAACCTGCTGACCGATGGTCGTGACGATCAGTCGCCGAGTTTCGCCCCGAATGGAATGCAGGTCCTCTACGCCACCATCCAAAATGGACGTAGCGTTCTTGCAGGAGTCTCGAGCGATGGCCGCGTGCGGCAGACTCTGTCAGTCCTGAATGGGGAAATACGTGAACCAACGTGGGGCCCATTTACCCGATAACACGTGTGACTCTCTTTAGAAAGGAACTATCATGAAGTCGCGCATTGCCAAAAGCCTGACCATCGCTGCTCTTGCTGCCACGCTGGCCGCTTGCAGCTCCGTCCCTCTCGACGACAAAGCTGGTCAGGGCAGCGGCTCCGGCCAGGGCTCGTCGGCCTCCGGCCAGATCCTGGATCCCTTCAACCCCCAAAGCATCCTGGCGCAACAGCGCTCGGTGTACTTTGACTTCGACAGCTACACGGTGTCGGACCAATACCGCGGCCTGGTCGAAACCCACGCCCGTTACCTGGCTTCGCATCCGCAACAGCGCATCAAGATCGAAGGCAACACCGACGAACGCGGTGGCGCGGAATACAACCTGGCCCTGGGCCAGCGTCGTGCCGATGCTGTCCGTCGCATGATGACGCTGCTCGGCGTAACCGACAATCAGATCGAAACGATCTCCTTCGGCAAAGAAAAGCCCAAGGCGAGCGGCTCGTCTGAAGCTGACTTCGCGGAAAACCGCCGCGCTGATATCTCGTATCAGCGCTAAGTCCTCGCGACTGTAAGTGCCCCACCCTGCGTCGGGACGGTCAACCGGCCGTCCCGACGTTCTGCTTTTCAAGACCTGGAATTTTTATGCGAGATCGAGTCCTGTCCATGCGATCCCTGGTCCTGAGCGCAAGCCTCGCTTGTGCCGGCCTGGCGGCCCCCGCCCATGCCTTCGCCGACGATGAAGCCCGCCGGGCCATCCTCGAACTGCGCCAACAGGTGCAGCAACAGAACGAACAAAACCAGCGTGCGCGCCTGCAACTGGCCGACCAGATCCAATCGCTGCAGCAGGAAATCGCGCAACTGCGCGACCAACTCGAACTCGTCTCGCGTCAGCAGCCCAACTCGGGCGGCGCGCAAGGCCAGCAGCAACACGCGGGCAATCCGCCCGGCGTGAATGCCGCCGACCCGCAGGAACAGGCCGCCTACGACGGCGCCATCGACCTGTTCCGCAAGGCGCAATACAAGGACGCCGCCGAATCGCTCGCCGCGTTCGTCGCGCTCTATCCCAAGAGCCCGCTCGCCCCGACCGCGCAGTTCTATCTGGGTAGCAGCCGCTACGCCATGAAAGACTTCAAGGGCGCGATCGAGCAGCTCAACACCCTGATCCAGAACTCGCCCGACAATCCGCGCGCGCCCGATGCGCTGCTCGTGATCGCCGGCAGCCAGATCGAGATGAACAACCGCGCGGGCGCCAAGACCACGTTGCAACGCATCGTGCGTGACTACCCCACCGCGCCGGCCGCCAACACGGCCAAGAGCCGCCTGCAACTGCTGCAGTAATGCCAGTTCCGCCGGCGCGCGCCGACGAGTCGACGGCGGCCGATCCAACGGCCGCCGCCTATCGCGGCCTCGCCGGCCGGCGCCGGCTGCACGCCCTCGTGCTGCTGGCCGTCGCGCTGGCCTGTCTGGCCGCCGACATTCTTCTCGGGCCGTCCGGCCTCACCCTCTCCGATCTGTTCACCGCCCTGCTATCCCCCGATGCGGCCGATGCCAGCACGCGGGTGATCGTCTGGGACATCCGCCTGCCGCAAGCCGCCATGGCCGCGCTGGTCGGTGCGGCGCTCGGCCTGGCCGGCGCCGAGATGCAGACCATCCTGAACAATCCGCTCGCCAGCCCCTACACGCTCGGCGTGTCGTCGGCGGCCGCGCTGGGCGCCTCGCTCGCCATCGTGCTGCAGACCGGCGTGCCGGGGCTGCCGCTGGACTGGCTGGTGCCGGTCAATGCTTTCCTGTTCGCCGCGCTCTGCGGCCTGCTGCTCGACGCCGTGGCCCGGCGGCGCGGCATTGGTACCGCCGCCATCGTGCTGTTCGGTGTCGCGCTCGTCTTCAGCTTCAATGCCCTGACCTCGCTGATCCAGTTCGTGGCGAGCGCGCAGGCCTTGCAGAATCTGGTGTTCTGGACGCTGGGCAGCATGACGCGCGCCAACTGGGGCACCGTGGCGCTGATGGCCGTGGCGCTGGCGGCGGCCCTGCCGTTCGCCCTGTCGCAAGCCTGGCGACTGACGGCCTTGCGCCTCGGTGAAGAGCGCGCCGCCAGCTTCGGCGTGGACGTGCGCCGCGTGCGGCTCGGCGCCATCGCGCGGGTGAGCGTGCTGTCCGGCCTGGCCGTGGCGTTTGTCGGCACCATCGGCTTCATCGGGCTGGTCGCGCCGCACATCGCGCGACGCCTGTTCGGCGAAGACCACCGATATTTCCTGCCGGGCAGCGCGCTGACCGGCGCGCTGATCCTGTCCGCCGCATCCCTGTTGTCGAAGAACCTGCTCGACGGCGTGATCGTGCCCGTCGGCATCCTGACCGCGCTGGTCGGCGTGCCGTTTTTCATGGCGGTGTTGCTGCGCCGGCAGGCCTCGCTATGAACGCCACGCTGCAGTTGCGCGCGCTTCGGGCCGGCTACGGCCGCGCGCCCGACATCATCGCGGGCCTGGATGCCGGCCCGCTCGCGCCGGGTTCGCTGACCGCGCTGCTCGGCCCGAACGGCAGCGGCAAATCCACGCTGCTGAAGGCCATGGCGGGACTGGTGCCGCCGCGCGGCGGCGCGGTGCTGCTGGGAGATCAGGATCTGACCGTGCTGGACGCGGGCGCGCGCTCACAACGGTTGGTGTATCTGCCGCAGGGCCTGCCGGCCGACGTGCACCTGCGCGTGATCGAGTCGGTGCTGGCCGCCGCCCGCGCGCATCCGCCGGCCGAGGGCCCGCCCGCCCTGACGGCCATCACGGCCTTGCTGGAACGGCTGGGCATCGCGCATCTCGCCCTGCGCTTTCTCGATGAACTGTCGGGCGGACAGAAGCAGCTGGTGGGTCTGGCACAGGCGTTGATCCGCCGGCCGCGCGTGCTGCTGCTCGACGAGCCGCTCTCGGCGCTCGACCCGAACTACCAGTTTCACGTGATGACGCTGCTGCGCCAGGAAACGCGCGAACACG
This sequence comes from Bordetella genomosp. 5, assembly GCF_002261475.1. GTDB lineage: Bacteria > Pseudomonadota > Gammaproteobacteria > Burkholderiales > Burkholderiaceae_B > Bordetella. The sequence continues at coordinate 608,582 of NZ_NEVN01000001.1, read as the reverse complement.
GCCTCATCACCGTGGCGGCGCTGCATGACCTGAACGCGGCCCTGCAGCACGCGGATCATGCGTGGATGATCCGGGCGGGCGCCCTGCATGCGAGCGGCGCGCCCGAGGCGGTGATCACCGCGCCGGGGCTGGCCGACGTGTACGGCATCGCCGCGCGCGTGGAGCACTGCTCGTCGGGACGGCCGCACGTGCTGGTCGATGGGCTGAGCACCGGGCTGCACTGAGCGGGGGCTCTGCCGACGCGCGGCGGGTGCGAGGCGAGCTGGCGATGCGGCAGCTCAGGCGCGTTGCGCCACGTCGGCTCGAGACGCGCCGGTCATGCGGGCCAGCTGATCCGGCGTGAGGTTGAACACCGCGTTCGGATGGCCGGCCGCGGCCCACAGGCTGTCGTAACGGAACAGATCGGTGTCGAGCAACATCACGGGCTTGGTGGCATGGCCGATCGGGCATACGCCGCCGATGGCATAGCCGGTGGCCTCGCGCACGAAGCGCGCATCGGCCTTGCCCAGCGCGCCCACCAGCGCGGCGACCTTGGCCTCGTCGACCCGGTTGATGCCGCTGGCCACGACAAGCACCGGCGCGTTGTCGGAGAGGCGGCGGAAGATGATCGATTTGGCGATCTGCGCCACTTCGCAGCCCAGGCCGGCGGCGGCCTCCGCGGAGGTTTTGCCCGTCTGGGGCAGCATCACCACGGGCCGGTCGTGTCCAAGCTCTTGCAGCAAGCGCGCCACACGGCGGGCCGACTCGGGCAGGGATTCCAGATCGGGCACATCCATCGCAATCGTCTCCTCGGGACCTGTTGACTGCGCAAAGTGTATCGCGGCGCTAGAATCCCAGGCTTGCTGGCAAGACCGACCCATGCGTTCCGAACCTCAACTCGACCTCCAGACCGTCGCGCTCGACGGTTATCCGCTCACCTACACCGAGTCCACGGGCACCGCCCTGGGCGCGCCGATGGTGCTGATCCACGGATCCTTGTGCGACTGCCGCTACTGGAAGCCGCAGCTGGGGCCGCTCGGGCGGCAGTTCCGCGTGTTGGCGCCCTCGCTGCGGCACTATTGGCCGGAAGCGTGGGATGGCGAGGGCGCGGACTTCTCGATCGCCCAGCACACGGCCGACGTGATCGCCCTGATCGAAACGGTGGCCGGCGAGCCCGCCCATCTCGTGGGGCATTCCCGTGGCGGCCGCATCGCAATCGATGTGGCGCTTGCCCGCCCGGACCTGGTGCGCAGCCTGATCCTTGCCGACCCCGGGCTGTCGCTGCCCGGCGAAGATGAGCGGGGCGATTTCCGTCAGCGCGCGCTCGAGCACATACGCGCCGGCGACGCGGACACCGGGCTGGCGCTCTTCATCGATACCGTGACGGGGCCCGACACCTGGCGCCGCATGGTGCCGTGGTTCAAGGACATGGTGCGCGACAACGCAGCGACGCTGCTGGGCCAGGCGGTGGAACCGCCCGCCCCGCTGGACCTCGACGCGCTCGCGGCGCTCGGGCTGCCCACGCTGCTGATCGGCGGCGCGCTGAGCCCGCCGCCCTATCCCGCCTTCATCGAACGCCTGCAGGCGCTGATGCCGCAGGCGCAGCGCGTGGCGATCACCGGTTCATCGCATGGCATGAACCTGGGCAACCCCCGCGCCTTCAATCAGGCGATCCTGGATTTTCTGGGCGCCTGACCCGCGGCTGGACTCAGTGCGCGGCACCGCCGCGGCGCTGGCGCGCGCGGCGCGCCAGCATGTTGAGGCCCTCGACCAGCGCCGAGAACGCCATCGCCGCGTAGATGTAGCCCTTGGGCACGTGCGCGCCGCAGCCCTCGGCCACCAGCACCATGCCGATCATCAGCAGGAAGGCGAGCGCCAACATCACGATGGTGGGGTTGCGCTCGATGAACTTCGCGAGCGGATCGGCCGCCAGCAGCATCACCGCCACGGCCACGACCACGGCGATCACCATGATCGGAATGTGCGGCGTCATGCCGACCGCCGTGATGATGCTGTCGACGGAGAACACCAGGTCCAGCATCAGAATCTGCCCGATCGCGGCGCCGAAGCCGATGGTCTGGCGCGAGCTGTCGTACACGTCGCCACTGGGCGTGGGGTCGACGTGATGATGAATTTCGCGGGTAGCCTTCCAGACCAGGAACAGGCCGCCCGCGATCAGAATGATGTCGCGCCACGAAAAGCCCTGGCCGAACAGCTCGAACACCGGCGTGTTCAGGCGCACGATGAACGCCACGGTGCCCAGCAGTGCGAGGCGCAGGATCAGTGCCGCGCCAATGCCGATGCGGCGGCCACGGCTGCGCTGCTCGGGCGGAAGCTTGTTGGTGAGGATGGAAATGAAGATCAGGTTGTCGATGCCGAGCACGACTTCCATGGCGATCAGGGTGGCCAGAGCGGCCCAGGCGGCGGGGGATTGAGCGAGCGAAAGCAGGTAATCCATCATCTCTTGGAACTCCGTGGGTCCGTACGATGCCCGCATGGGCGGTCTGCGCTGTCGGCCTATGATAGCCGCGCCGCATGACTACGGTTATGCTCGAATCAACCTGAAACGAAGTGTCCGCGCAAGGCGCGGATCGGCTGGAGTACTCGATGGAATCCGTGTGGCAGGAAATCTGGTTTACCGTGCGTGGCGAGTTTGCGGATATCCCCGACGTGGGCGAGGCGACACGCGTGATTCTGCGCTTACTGGTGGCCACGATTCTGGGCGGCATGATCGGTTATGAACGCGAACGCAGCGGCAAGCCGGCCGGCCTGCGGACCCACATGCTGGTGGCGCTCGGCGCCGCGCTGTTCGTGCTGGTGCCGGTCCAGAATGGCATGGAAGTGGCCGACTTGAGCCGGGTGCTGCAGGGCGTGATCGCCGGCATCGGCTTCCTGGGCGCGGGCGCCATCATCAAGCTCTCGGGCGAACGCGAGATTCACGGGCTGACCACCTCGGCCAGCATCTGGCTCACGGCCGCGGTCGGTGTGGCGGCCGGCATGGGCCGCGAGGCCACTGCGGTGGTGAGCACGCTCATCGCGCTGTTCGTGCTGGCGGTGATCCATCGCTGGGAAAAACACATCGCGGCCAACAACGAAAAGAGCGTGATCGCCGAGGCGCGGCCGCCGCGCCAGTGATCAGGGCGCGACCGACGCCGTCTGCTTCAGGCGCCGCAATACGAAGGTCGAACGGCTGTGCCGCACCCCGGGCAGCTTGTAGAGCCGCTTGCGCAGAAATTGCTCATAGCCCTCGGTGCCGGCCACCGCCACCTTGATCAGGTAGTCGTAGTCGCCGGTCACCAGAAAGGCCTCCACCACTTCGGGCAGCTCGGCGATCTGCGCGCCGAAGCGTTCCAGCGTGTCGTCGTCGTGGTGCTCGAGCGTGACTTCGATCATCACCGTGTCGGGCAGGCCCAGGGCTTTCTGATTGAGCAGGGCCGTGTAGCCCTCGATCACCCCCGCCTCTTCCAGGGCGCGCACCCGGTTCCAGCACGGCGTGGGCGACAGGCCCACCTGTTCCGCCAATTTGATGTTGGTCAGCCGGCCGTCGGCGCGCAGGGCGCGCAGAATCTTGCGGTCGGTATCGTCGAGACGAGCACCCATGGATCACCCGAAAAATATCTTTTCCTTAACCGGGAATATACAGCGGAAAATTCTCCGCTTCCGGGGAATCCCCGGACAAATCGGAAGCACATTTCGGGGCACGGTCCGTAAACTGTCCTGATGCGGCCCGTATCCGGTCCGCACTGCCCGGCCCCCTGCCCGCACCACCCCGCGAGCCCGTCGCGCCGGCGTTTCCGGCATTCGACGCGCGTGATCCGCGCGGCTGTTTCATGTCCCACGCTGCATCCCATCCGTCTTCTTCGCCCGGCAGTCGCGCCGGCGCGCCGCTGGTCACCCTGCTGATGCTCGTCTCCGCCCCGGCCCTGTTCGCCTCGAACATGGTGGCCGCACGCTGGGCCCACGATATCGGCCTGCCGCCGGTGTTTCTGGCCTGCGGGCGCTGGCTCACCGCGTTGCTGTTGCTGGCGCCGTTCGTCTGGCCGGCACTGCGGCGTCATGGCCATCTGTTGCGCGAGGCCTGGCCCGCGCTGCTGCCGCTGGCCCTGCTGGGCATGGGCGTGGCGGTCGCGCCGCAATACATCGGCGCGCAGTCGACCAGCGCCACCAACATCGCCCTGATCTTCTCGTGCAGCCCGCTGCTGGTGGTGCTGCTCGAAACGCTGCTGTGGCGCCAGCCGCTCGCGCCCTCGCGGGCGGCGGGCCTGTTGCTGGCCCTGGGCGGCGTGCTGGCCGTCCTGACGCGCGGCGACGCCGCCGTGCTGCAAGCGCTGGCCTTCGGCGCCGGCGACCTCTGGGTGCTGTTCGCCGCCACGGGCTGGGCCTGCTACACGGTGCTGCTCAAGCGCGCGCGCGTGCCCGCCATGCCCGACAGCCTGCGGCTGGCCGCGATGATGGCCGGCGGCGTCGTGGCGCTCGCGCCGTTTGCATTGGTGGAGGCGGTCGTGGGCACGGGCGCGGGGGTGCCTTTCGGCGATCCCCGCCTGTATGGCACGCTGCTGTTCCTGGCCCTGGTGCCCAGCCTGGGCGCGTATGTGGTGTACGGCAAACTGGTGCGACGCGCCGGCCCGGCCACCGCCGGTCTGTCGATGTTTCTGGTGCCGGCCTACGCGGCCATGCTGGCCTGGCCCGTGCTGGGCGAGCAATTGCAGGGCTATCACGCGCTCGGCTTCGGTTTGATCCTGGCCGGCGTGAAACTGGCCGCGGGGCGCAAGCGCCCACGCGGCCAGGTCGAGGCAGCCGCGGCTGCCTGAGAGGCGTCAGCTCAGCTCTTGGTGCCGCGCGCCGCCATCACCTGCTCGGCCACCTGACGCGGTGCCTCGGCGTAGTGCTTGAACTCCATCGAGTAGGTCGCCCGGCCCTGCGTGAGCGAGCGCAACGAGGTGGAGTAGCCGAACATTTCGGCCAACGGCACCTCGGCGCGCACGAGCTTGCCGCCGCCCCCCGCGATGTCGTCCATGCCCTGCACGATGCCCCGGCGCGACGACAGATCGCCCATCACGTTGCCGGTGAAGTCTTCGGGCGTTTCGACCTCGACCTTCATCATGGGCTCGAGCAGCACCGGGCTGGCGCGACGCATCCCCTCCTTGAACGCCATCGAGCCCGCCATGCGGAAGGCGTTTTCGTTGGAGTCGACGTCGTGATACGAGCCGAAGGTGAGCGTGGCCTTCACGTCGACCACCGGATAGCCCGCCAGCACGCCGGAGTTGAGCGTTTCCTGGATGCCTTTGTCGACGGCCGGAATGAACTCGCGCGGCACCACGCCGCCCTTGATCGAGTCGACGAACTGATAGCCGGCGCCCGCTTCGTTGGGCTCGAGCGTGAGCACGACGTGACCGTACTGGCCCCGGCCCCCCGACTGCTTGACGAACTTGCCTTCGACGTCGTCGACCTTCTTGCGGATGGTCTCGCGGTAAGCCACTTGCGGTTTGCCGACCGTGGCCTCGACGCCGAACTCGCGCTTCATGCGGTCGACCAGAATCTCGAGGTGGAGCTCGCCCATGCCCGAGATGATGGTCTGGCCGGATTCTTCGTCGGTGCGGACGCGGAACGACGGATCCTCTTGCGCGAGACGATTGAGCGCGGTGCTCATCTTCTCCTGGTCGACCTTGGTCTTGGGCTCGACGGCCTGCGAGATCACGGGCTCGGGGAAGGTCATGCGTTCGAGGATGATGAGCTTTTGCGGATCGGAGAGCGTATCGCCGGTCGTGATGTCCTTGAGGCCCACGGCCGCGGCGATATCGCCCGCGTAGACCTCGCTGATCTCGCGCCGCTCATTGGCGTGCATCTGCAGGATGCGGCCCAGCCGCTCTTTCTTGCCCTTGAGCGGATTGAGCACGGAGTCGCCGGACTTCACCACGCCCGAATACACGCGGAAGAAGACGAGCTGACCCACGAACGGGTCGGTCATGATCTTGAAGGCGAGCGCGGAGAACGGCTCGTTGTCGGCCGGGTGACGCTCGATCTCCTTGTCGTGGTCGTCGTGCCCCTTGATGGCGGGCACGTCGATCGGCGACGGCAGAAAATCGATCACGGCATCGAGCATGGCCTGCACGCCCTTGTTCTTGAAGGCACTGCCGCACAGCATCGGAACGATCTCGTTGGCGACCGTGCGCGCGCGCAGGCCGGCCTTGATCTCGTCTTCGGTGAGTGCCTCGCCCGACAGGTATTTTTCGAGCAGCGTTTCGTTGGCCTCGGCGGCCTTCTCGACCATTTTTTCGCGCCATTGCTCCGCCTGCGGCAGCAGCTCGGCCGGAATGTCGCGGTACTCGAAGCGCGTGCCCTGGCTGGCCTCGTCCCAGATGATGGCTTTCATCTTGATGAGGTCGATCACACCTTCGAAGTGGTCTTCGGCGCCCACGGGCAGTTGCACCGGCACGGCGTCGCCCTTGAGGCGCTCGACGATCTGGCGCTGCACGCGCAGGAAGTCGGCGCCGATGCGGTCCATCTTGTTGACGAACGCGATGCGCGGCACGCCGTATTTGTTGGCCTGGCGCCAGACGGTTTCGGATTGCGGCTGCACGCCGCCGACCGAGTCGTAGACCATGACGGCGCCGTCGAGCACGCGCATCGAGCGTTCGACTTCGATCGTGAAGTCGACGTGGCCCGGGGTGTCGATGATATTGATGCGGTGTTCGGGATAGTTGCCGGCCATGCCGCGCCAGAACGCCGTGGTCGCGGCCGACGTGATGGTGATGCCGCGTTCCTGCTCCTGCTCCATCCAGTCCATCGTGGCCGCGCCTTCGTGCACCTCACCCAGCTTGTGGGTGATGCCGGTGTAGAAGAGGATGCGTTCGGTGGTGGTCGTCTTGCCCGCATCGATGTGGGCACTGATACCGATGTTGCGATAGAGCTCGATGGGCGTCCTGCGAGTCATGGTGGCCTCTGGGTTGTCGTGGCATTGAGGGAGGTGACGTCGGCTTTTGGCCGCCGCTACCGCCGTTGCGCCTGCTGATCAAGCATAGTACGGAGCCCTGACGGGCGCCATAAAACCTTGGTTTAGACGGTGGTCTTGCAGCGCAGACTCTCCAGATGGGGATGGCCACGAAAAAACAAACCCCCGCGGCGCGTGAGCGCGGCGGGGGCTGCAAGGCGACCTGCGCGCGGCATGACCCGGCGCGGTTCCGGCAGGACCGGGACTTACTTCTTGTCTTCCTTGACGCGGTAGACCAGCACGGCCGTGGTGGCCAGCGACAGCACCTTGGCCGTGACGCTGCCGAGCAGCAGACGCGACAGGCCGCTGCGACCGTGGCTGCCGATGAAGACGAGGTCGCAGCCTGCCTCGGAGGCGGCCTGGACGATGCCATCGGCGACGTTGAAATTGGAGACGGCGCGCGATTCGCAATTCACGCCCGCGGTGGCGGCGCGATCGACGATCTGCTTGAGATACTTGTCGGCCTGCTCGGAAGAGGCCTTCTCGTAGTCTTCGTCGGTGATGGCGTAGGCGGCGGCCATGCCGTCGAAGCCGATCGTGGCGGCGAAGGGTTGGGTGACATACAGCGCCACCACCTCGGCGCCTACGGAGCGCGCGAACGTGATGCCTGCATTGGCGGCCTGCGCGGAGAGCGGGGAACCGTCGGTCGGAATCAGGATCTTCTTGAACATGATGCTGCCAGCTCCTGTCTTGTTGGAAGTTACATGCTACCGGAAAAAGCGGGCCCGGCAACCTGTACCAAGGTAGGTGTGTTGATGGGTATCAACCCTGCTGTTGCGCGGCGACGAACAGGTTGGTGCAACGCGTGCCGGTGCGGCAGTACGCCAGGACGGGACCCGGCAGCGTCTTGAGCAACTCGGCGAAGCGGGCCACGTCGGCGGCGGTCATGGCGCTGCCGATCACGGGCTGATACTCGATCTGCAGGCCGGCGGCCTGCGCGGCGCGCGTGACGTCGGCGGCGGTGGGCTGATCGGGACCGCCTTCGAAATCCGGACGGTTGATGATGACGCTCTTGTAGCCGGCCGCGGCCACATCGGCCATATCGTCAGGACCGAGCTGCGGCGCGACGGCGAAATTTTCGGTGAGGGGTCGGATGGGAGCGGACATGGCTTTTCCTTCGAGCGGGCGCCGGAGTGGCGCGCAACCCTCGAAGTATATTCAGTTCGTGCCGCGTGCCGACACCCCCGTCCCGCCATCGCCGCGCATCAGCTCGGCCAGCATCTCGAACGACTTGGGATTCTCGATCATCGGGACCGAGAACCGCAGCATGGTCGAGGGCGCCTGACTCGGCGAAAACAGCGTGCCCGGCGCGAGCAGCATGCCGCGATCGGCCGCCGCACGCGCGACCGCCTCCGAGTCCCGGCCGCAATCGGCCCACACGAACATGCCGGCCTGCGCCTCGAACGGCACGGTCATGCCGAGATCGGCCAGCGCCCGGCTGCAGCGCCGCCGCGCATCGTCCACCCGCGCCCGCACCCGCTCGACATGACGCCGGTACTGGCCTTCGACCAAGACGCGATGCACCACGCGTTCGCCCAGCTCCGGCGAGGTGAGCCCGGCCAGCATCTTGAGATGCGTGAGTTGCTCGAGGATGTCGGCGTGCGCGGCCACATAGCCCACGCGCAGGCTCGCCGCCAGCGTCTTGGAAAATCCGCCCACCAGGATCACGCGGCGCAGCCGGTCCAGTGCCGCGAGCTTCATGGCGCCGCCCGGATGCAGCTCGGCATAGGTGTCGTCTTCGACGACCATGAAATCGTGCCGCTCGGCCAGCCTCAGAATGTCGTAGGCGGCACCGGCCGACAACGTATGGCCGGTGGGGTTGTGGACGGCGGCGTTGATGATGAAGAGCCGCGGCTTGTGTTCGGCAGCCATGCGGTCGAGCAGCGCCAGATCGGGGCCATCGGGGCCGCGCGGCACGCCGATCACGCGCGCGCCGAACGCCGACAGCCGGCCGAAGATCACGAACCAGGCCGGGTCTTCGACCAGCACGGTGTCGCCCGGGCGCACCAGATGGCGCGCGATCAGATCGAGGCCGTGCGTCACGCCGTTGACGGTCAGAAGATTGTGTTCGGGATGCGCCGGCACCCCCTCGCCCTGCAACATTGCGGCCAACTGCTGGCGCAGCGGCGCGTAGCCCTGCGGCCGGCCGTACGACAGCAGATTGCCGCGTGCCGAACGCCCGACCGCGCGGATGGCGCCCGCCACCAGCTCCGGATCCAGCCATTCGGAAGGCAGAAGGCCCGCGCCGCCCGGCGCCCCCGGCGCGCTGTCGCGGAACATGTTGCGCAACAGCCAGATGACGTCGACCCGGGCCGGCGGCGCCATGTCGGCGGCGGCAGGCGCAGGGGCGGCCGTCAGCTGGCCGCCCCGCGCCCTGACGAAAAAGCCCGCGCCGCGACGGGACTGCACCAGACCGCGCGCCACGAGCCGGTCGTAGGCCTCGACCACGGTGAAGCGGCTGACCTGCGCCTGCTCCGCCATGCGGCGGATCGACGGGAGCCGCGTGCCGGGGCGCAGCCCCTGCTCGTCGATGCGGCGCGCCAGATCGTCGGCGAGTTGCGCGACGAGGGTCTGGTCGGCCTCGCGCACGGGCTGCCAGGCTTGCGGGGACAGGGTTTCGGATGGGCTGAGCATGACAACTGTATTGGTAAACGGACCGGGCCAGTCTTAAAGTGAACCGATGAAGTGTATCGGTACTGTACCGCCAACTGTGCGTAGAGTGACAGGCAGTGTCGAGGCTGGCAAGGGCCGCCCGACTTTCTCCGGTGCTTTCATGCGATCCGCTACCTACGCCTCGTCCACGATCTCCCCCGCCGACCCGCCCCGTTGGGAAGGCTATGCCTATGGCCTCCTCGGGGTGCTCGTCTTTTCGCTCACCCTGCCCATGACGCGCGTGGCCGTCGCGGAGATGTCGCCGCTGCTGGTCGGACTGGGCCGGGCGCTGGCCGCCGCCCTCCCCGCCGTCTTGCTGCTGGTGCTCACCCGCAGCCGCGCGCCACGCGGCGCCGAGTGGTCGGGCGTGATATTGGCCGCGGCCGGCATCGTGGTCGGCTGGCCGCTGGCATCGACGCTGGCCATGACCAGCGTCTCGTCCTCGCACGGCGCGGTGTTCAACGGACTGCTGCCGCTGTCGACCGCGGCGTTCGCCGCCTGGCGCAGCGGCGAGCGGCCGTCGCGCGGATTTTGGGTGTGGGCACTGCTCGGCGCGGCGCTGGTGGTGGTGTACGCCCTGCGCCAGGGCGGCGGTGCGTTCCAGCTGGGTGACGGCTGGCTGTTGCTGGCCGTGGTGCTGGGCGGCATGGGCTACGCCGAAGGCGCCCGCGCCGCGCGCACGCTCGGCGGCTGGCGCACGATCTGCTGGGCGCTGGCGGTCAGCGCGCCGGTGCTCGCCGGCCCGGTCTTGTGGATGGCCGCGCACACGCCTGTTCCCGGCGCGGCCACGCTGGGCGCCTTCGCCTACCTGGCGCTGGGCTCGATGTTCCTGGGCTTTTTCGCCTGGTATCGCGGCCTGGCCATCGGCGGCATCGCCCGCGTCGGCCAGGTGCAGCTGCTGCAGCCGTTCCTGACCGTGCTCGCCGCCGCGCTGTTTTTCGGCGAGGCCGTGCCCGCGGAGACCTTCGTGTTCGCGGTGGCGGTCATCGCCGTGATCGCGGGTGGCCGCCGGGCTCTGGTGGCGCGTCGCTGAGGTCATCATGTTCGATTCGATCCCGATGCTTTCGCTCCCGCTGCTGGGCCCGCTTGCCGCCTTCGCGCTGGTGGCCTCGATCACCCCGGGGCCCAACAACGTCATGCTGGCCTCGTCCGGCCTGACCTTCGGCTTTCGCCGCAGCATTCCGCACATGCTCGGCGTGTCGCTGGGCTTCGTCCTGCTGATGGTGGTGGTGGGGCTGGGCCTGGGTGCCTTGTTCACGCGCGCGCCATGGCTCTACACCGCGCTCAAGTACGGCGGCGCGGCCTACCTGCTGTATCTGGCCTGGCGGATCGCGCGCTCGGGCCCGATGGAAGACGGGGCGCAGCGCGGCAAGCCGTTCACGTTCATGCAGGCGGCGCTGTTTCAATGGATCAACCCCAAGGCCTGGGTGATGGCGATCGGCGTGATCGCGACCTACACGCCGCAACAGGGCTTCTTCGCGAACCTGATGATCGCGGCCGTGGTGTGCGGGATCGTCAACCTGCCGAGCATCGGGGTGTGGGTCGTCTTCGGCGTGGCGCTGCGCCGCCTGCTGCACCGGCCCGGCGCCGTGCGCGCCTTCAACTGGGTGATGGCGCTGCTGCTGGTCGCGTCGCTGTATCCCGTGGCGCACGAACTGCTCGGCGCGTGAGCGCGCCGGTCCGGGCGGCGGCCAGGCGCCGCGCCGGCGCCCGAGCGGTGTCATCCGCGGCGTTCTGCCCCCCAAAAGCGGCATTCCGACCGGCCGGATGACTGGGTTAGCCTTGGGGAACCCGACACACCCCGATCCGGTCTGACGCAGCATGGCATTTTTTAACCGAACCACCCGTCGCCTCGCCGGCGCCGGCCTGATGATCGCCGCCGGCGTGGTGGGCTGCTCCGAGCTCGACGCCTGGCAGCGCAGCGCGATCTTCGCCCCCGAGCATGACCAGCAACGCTGGTGGCGCGAGCCACCGAGCGGCACGGAGGTCTTCGACCTGCCCGTGGCCGACGGCGAAGCGATTCGCGCCTGGTACTGGCAGAGTCCGCTGCCCGACGCGCCCACGGTGCTGTACCTGCACGGCGCACGCTGGAATCTGAACGGCAGCGCCTTCCGCATGGAAGGCTGGACGCGCATGGGCTACTCGGTGCTGGCCATCGACTATCGCGGCTTCGGCGATTCGAGCCCCCGTCTGCCTTCCGAAGAATCGGCGTTTCAGGATTCGGCCGTGGCCCTGCGCGAGCTGGCGCGGCGCCAGCCCGATCCCGCACGGCGGTTCGTCTACGGCCACAGCCTGGGCGGCGCCATCGCCATCGATCTGGCGCACCGCCCCGATCTGCCCGATTTCGCGGGTCTGATCGTGGAATCGAGCTTTACCAGCGTGGCCGCCATGATGGCCACCATGAAGTATGGCGGCATCCCGGGCGCGAGCCTGCTGGTCACGCAGCCGTTCGATTCGCTCGGCAAACTCGCCACGCTGACCACGCCGCTGCTCCTGGTGCATGGCACGGCCGACCGCGTCGTCCCGCACACCATGAGCGACGAGCTCTATGCCGCCGCCGTCATGGTCGAACCGGGCCTGCGCAGGCTGGTGAAGATCGACGGCGTGTCGCATTCGGGCGCGGTGCGCAGCGGCGCGCAGTATGAGGATGCGGTGCGGGGTTTCGTGGAAGACGCCAGCCGCGCGTGGCGCGCGGCCCCGGCGGCCAGCGCCGCGGGCCGGGGCTGAGCGGACTCAGGCCTGCTGCAAGGCCGGGGCGCGGCCCCACCAGCGCGCACGCAGCTTGTCGTACGCGAGGTTGTAGAAGAAGGCGTAGGGCAGATAGAACATCAGAAAGCCCAGGTCCAGCATGAAGGCGGCCCACCAGCCGATGGCGAGCCACCACGCCGCGAGCGGCACCACGATCAGCACCAGCCCCACTTCGAAGCCGCACGCGTGCAGCACCCGCACGGCGAGCGTGCGCGCGAGGCCGAAGCGGCGTTCGATCCGCTCGAAGCCGGCGTTGTAAAGCATGTTCCAGAAGAGCGCGATCAGCGCGATCACGGCGGTGAGCACGCCCATGTCGAAGACCGGCTTGTCCATGGCCCACGCGGCCACGGGCGCACTCAGGCCGATGGCGATCACCTCGAAGAAAAACGCGTGCAGAAAGCGCTCTTTGAGGGATTTGCGGACAGGCTGGCTGGCGGAAGGGATAGACGGTTCGGAGGGGTGAATCATGTACGGCTGACGAGGTGCCGGAACCGACCGGCGGGCGCGACAGCCGCAACGGTAACCGATTCCGCCACCGGCCGCAGCGCACCCATCCTGGAATAGCGCTCGATCGAGATCCCGTTGGCCGCCATCCATTCGCCGAGCGCGGCGTCGCCCAGCACCTGGAATTCCGCCGCACGCTGGGCCGCATGCGCCGTGTGCCGCAGACCGGGCAGCGCGGGATGACACATCAGCAGGTCGCCGTCGGTCGCATTGAAGAGCCACTGGTGCACCAGCGCCGCGTAGCCGCGCGCGCCGGCGCCGAAGTCGTACACGCCCAGAAAATGCCGGTTGGTGCGCCAGCCCTCGGCCTGCGCGGCGGCACGCAGCTCGCGTGCGCCCAGGCGAGCGATGAAGCGCGCCTTCAGGCCCGCCGCGAACGGCAGTCCCGCGAGCAGGCCGGGCGCGGTATTGCGCAGCCAGGGCCGGCGCGCGCCGTAGCGCTGACGCAGCTGCACGAGCAGCGGTTGCAGCACGCCCGGCAACTGGTGCACGTGCTGATGGCCATCGACATGATCCGGCCCGCGCCCGAAGCGATCCTCGAAAGCGTCGAGCTGGCGCGTGATCTGGTCTTCGATCCAGCGTGCGTCGAGATGGCCGCGCCAGGCCTGCACGATCAGCGCGGACAAGGCGGGCATGGGCTCACCGTTCAACGATTCGGTCAGGTTCAGATGCAGGCCGATGTCGGCATCGCGATGCGCCAGCGCGCCCGCGCTGGCGGCGAACGAGCGGCCCTGCGTCAGGCAACTGACGGCGCTCACGCGGCGCTGATCGATCAGCGCAAACAATGCGTCATCGATCGCGGCATCCATGCCAAAATCATCGCCGCAGACGGCGACGCGCCGTCCGTAGAATTCCGTGTCCGACTGGATATCCATCACATCACCATGCGTGTCTTGCTGCGCCAGATTGGTTGGTTCGTGTTCGTGGGCTGTGCCGCCGCCGCCACCCACTGGCTCATCGCCGTGGCTTGCGTCGAAGGCGCGGGCGCCCCACCCCTGCTCGCCAATTTCATCGGCTGGCTGATCGCCTTCGTGGTGTCGTTCACCGGGCATTACCGTCTCACTTTCCGCCACCAGGCCCGCGGCTGGACCATAGCAGCGCGTCGTTTCTTTCTCATTTCAGCCACGGGCTTCGTCGTCAACGAACTGTCATATGCCTGGCTGCTGCATGCCACCCCGTTGCGCTACGACCTGCTGCTGGCCCTGATCCTGATCGTGCTGGCTTTCCTCACGTTCGTGGCGAGCCGCCTGTGGGCGTTTGCCCACACACCGCCGCGCTGAACGCGGGCCCCGTATCGATGCGCCAGACCTGGCGCCGCTCCTGCACCGCGGCCGGTGCCAGGCCTTGCAGCACCGGATAGGCGGTCTGGTCGGTATCGCGGCCCCAGAGCCAGAATCGCTGGCCCGCCGGCGCGGCGCACAGGCGGCGCGTGAGCGCCGCGGCATCGATCAGCGTGCGCTCGCCGGCCTCGGGCTCGAAGCGCGCCGCGTCGTACAGCTCCTTGCGCCAGTTGTCGCGCCGCACGATCTCGGGGCTCGTCCAGTCTTCGACGACCCAGGGCGGCTGCGTCGCGCCGGTGTAAAAGCCCAGATCGAACGGGAAGCTGTGCAACACCACATGCGTGTCGCCCGGGCTGGCCTGGGCGCGCACCTCGCGCGCCATGTCGGCGAGACTGTCCCGCGGATTGGACGCGGCCACGCCCACCGCGATCGCGCAGATCGCGGCGGCGCCCAGCGCCGACGCCAGAACGAGGCGCCGCACCCGCGGCACGGCCGATCCGCCCGCGGCCTGGATCACCTCCGTCAGCAGCAGCGCGAGGGGCGCCAGCGCGGGCAGCACATAGCCCACCAGCTTGGACTGCGGAATGGAGAAGAACACCAGCACCACGCCCAGCCACGCGAGGTAGAGCGCGCGCAGGCGCAGGCCGTCGGTCTCGCGCCAGAAGGCACGGCGCAACATGCCGCCCGCCCACAGCGACCACGGCAGCGCCAGGCCGGCCAGCACCGGCAGGTAGAACCACACCGGTTGAACGTTGTTGAAACCCGCTGCGGCAAAGCGCTCGAACTGCTGATAGATGAAAAAGTAGTGAAAGAAGTCGGGGTAGCGCAGCTGCATGACCACGAACCACGGCAACGCCACTGCCAGGAACAGCCCGACCGCGGGCCACCAGAGCAGTGCGCGCAGGCCGCGCACATCGCGCCGCAGCAGCAGCCACAGCGCCAGGATCATGCCCGGCAGCACCAGGCCGATCAGGCCCTTGGCCAATACCGCAAGCGCGGCGAATCCTGCCGCCGCCAACGCGCCCCGCCGCGAATCCGCGCCCTGCGCCGCGCGCAGCACGGCATGCGCGCCGGCCAGCACCGTCAGGCCGATCAGGCTCGCCACCAGCATGTCCAGGTTGGCGAACTGAGCGCCGCCGTAGAACAGCGGCAGGCTCACCAGCACGAGCACGGCGGTGGCCGCGTCGCGCCCGCCCCGATAGTTGCGCACGAAACCATATACGCCCGCGCTCAAACCCCACGCGGCGATGAGGGACGGCAGCCGCGCGGCCCATTCGTGCAGCCCGAACATGGCCAGGCTGCCCTGCGTGAGCCAGTAGAACAGCGGCGGCTTGTGGAAGTACGGCATGCCGTCCAGGCGCGGCACCAGCCACGAATGGCTGCGCAGCATTTCCCACGCCACGCCGACATAACGCCCTTCGTCCGGCAGCGTGAGCAGGCGCGCACCGCTCAGCAGGACCAGCCAGAGCCAGGCCAGGCCCAGCACCGCCCAGCCCGGCAGTTCGCGTGGCCGGGCGCGCGCGGCATGCAAGGCGAGCGTGCTCATCGCGCGGACATCCGGCTGGCGCGCTTGGCGCGGCCGCGGCGCTGCCGCGTGACATACAGGGGCCGCCCCTTCACCTCGTCGAAGATGCGGGACACGTACTCACCGACCACGCCCAGCGAGATCAGGTTGACCCCGGCAAAGAAGAACAGGGCGGTGACGATGGTGGTCCAGCCCGAGACGGCGTTGCCGCTGTGCACATAGTCCAGAACCAGCCAGGCGGCGTAGGCGAGCGCCAGCGCGGCGAAGGCGAGGCCCACCATGCTCACCGCCCGCAACGGCCAAGTGGTGAATGCCGTGAGCCCGTCGAACGCGAGACCGATCAGGCGCAGCGGACGGTAATGGCTCGTGCCGTGCGCGCGCGGCGCGGGCGTGTAGGGCAAGGCTTCGGATCGGAAACCGACCCAGGCGTACAGGCCCTTCATGAAGCGGGTGCGCTCCGGCAGGGCAACCAGCGCCTCGACCACCCGGCGATCCATCAGGCGGAAATCCCCCGCGCCCGCGGGCACCTCGGGATGCCCGGCGCCACTGAGCATGCGGTAGAACAGCCGCGTCCCGACCCGCTTGAACCAGCCCTCGTCTTCGCGATTCTTGCGCACCGCGTAGACCATATCGGCGCCCGCGCGCCAGCGCCGCAACATCTCGTCCACCAGCGCGACGGGATGCTGCATGTCGGCGTCGAGGCAGATCACGGCGTCTCCATCCGCGGCCTCGAGGCCGGCGCTCAGCGCGGCTTCTTTGCCGAAGTTGCGCGAGAGTTGCAGATAACGATAGCCGTCGACCTGAACCCATTCCTGCATGAGCAACGGCGTGTCGTCGGTGCTGCCGTCATCGACCACGATGACTTCCCACTCCTGCGACAGACCATCGAGGCGCGCGCGCAAGGCCGGCAGCAGCACGCGCAGGTTGGCGCATTCATTCAGGCACGGCACGACCACGCTGAGCCGGGCGTCCAGACGCGGGCCGGCGGGATGCGTGCGTTCGACGGCGGCCAGGCGCGGGGCGCGGGCCAGGGAAAGCGGGGGGGCAATTTGCGGGTCGTGCTGCATGATGGGCATGCCAGGTGAGGACGTGTGGCGAAGTATGAAAGGCGCCCCGTTGAATTTTCATCAAACCGCGCCCGCCACCCGCAATCCCGCCTTTCACGCCCGCCAGCTGACGGCCAGCTAAAATCGGGGGTCCGCCGCAAGCCTTACCTCGAATGCCCGCCCCCTACCTTGTCCGTGCCATGCAGGCCGGCGATATCCACGCCATCCTGGACGTTCAGGCCGCCGTCTACCCGGCCGACCTGCTCGAAGAGGCGAGCTTCTTCGCCAACCGGCTGGCGCTCGCCCCGCACACATGCCGCGTGGCCGAACGGGGCGGCGCGCTGCTCGGCTATCTGATCGCGTATCCCTGGGATGCGGGTCTGCCGGCGGCGCTCAATCAGCCGCTCGACGCCCTGCCCTCGCCCGCCACCACGTGGTTCGTCCATGATTGCGCCGTCGCCCCCGCCGCCCAGGGCCTGGGCGTGGCGGCCGCCCTGCTGGATGACAGCGCGCACGGCGCGCGCCGGGCGGGACTGCGCCGCGCGGCGCTGGTCTCGCTGGCCCCCGCCGTGACGTACTGGCAGCGCCGGGGGTACGCGCCCGAAGCGCAGTCGAGCGCGCTGCGCGCGAAGCTGGCGCAGTATGGCGATGGCGCGGTGTATATGTCGCGCGCGCTCGACTGAGGCGCTGCGCGGGCTCGCGGACGCGAGCCGGGGATTCAGTAGAACGAGCTGAAGGTGATGTACGCCTTGTAGGCCACCGTGCCCACGGCGACGATCAGGCCGATTCCCATGAGCAGCAGACCGAGGTTGCGGTCGCGCAGGCCGAAGCCCGCCAGCATCATGGCGACGGCAACGCACACGATGATCAGCATGGTATTGGTGTTCGGATGCATCTCGTTATTCTCCCGTAGTAACCGGCGCCGCCGCGTCCCGTGCCCGAGCCGGCGCCGCATCAGCGGCATCGGCCGTCCAGCCGCCTCCCAACGCCTGGAACAACCGTACCGTCACATTGGCCCGCGCCATGCGCACCTGGGCCAGTTCGTCTTCGCGCCTGAGCGCATCGAGCTGCGCATCGAGCACATCCTGCAGCGTCTGGCGGCCGGCATCGTACAGACGCCCCGCCTGACGGGCATTGTGCGCGGCCGACTCGCTGGCGGTGAGGAGCAGCTGCTCGCGCTGGTCCAGTCCATGACGCATGCCGTAGGCATTATCGACGTCTTCGAGCGCGTCGAGAATGCTGCGATCGTAGCGCGCCAGCGCTTCCTGCAGGCGCGCGTCGGATGCTGCGATATTGGACCGGATCCGCCCGGCCGTAAAGATCGGCAGGCTCACGCCCACGCCGAGCAGGCCGGCGGTGCCCTGCAGGGCGCCGGTGCTGCTGAAATCGACCCGACCGTCCTGCAGCATGAAATTGAGGAAGAAGCGCGGCAACAGATCGGCCTTGGCGCTGCCCAGCCGCGCGGCGTACACATTGACCATATCGGCCTGCCCCCGCACATCCGGGCGGCGCGCCAGCACGTCGGAGGGCACCATGCCGGCGGGCGGCGTGGGCAGTGCGGCGCCCGCCGGCTCCGGCGGCAACGGCGCGCGCGCCTGCGGCGGCTGACCCGTCAGCACCGCGAGGCGGCGCAACCGGATGTCGTATTCGCTCGTGAGCAGGGGTCGTT
This sequence comes from Bordetella genomosp. 5, assembly GCF_002261475.1. Lineage (GTDB taxonomy): Bacteria > Pseudomonadota > Gammaproteobacteria > Burkholderiales > Burkholderiaceae_B > Bordetella. The sequence goes on along the minus strand of NZ_NEVN01000001.1, from coordinate 590,188 downwards.
GCGCGCGCAACGCGTCGGCCTGCGCCACGGCGCGGTCGAGCTCGTAGCGCGTGGCCTGGCCGGCGTCGTAGCGGCCCCGCGCGTAGCGCTGCAGGCGCTCGGTGGCCGAGATGCTGCGGTCGAGCACGGCCAGCCGCCGCGCCAGACCGCGGGCCTCGTGATAGTTGCGGGCGATGTCGCCGGCCACGGTCATGCGCGCCCCGTACAGGGCCTGCTGCCGCGCCTGGGCCGCCGCCTGGGCGGCCGCGGAATCGCTGCGGCGCCCGCCGAACACATCGACCTCCCAGCTGGCCGTGAAGCCGCCCAGATAGGATTTGACCATGCTGGTGTCCTGCGGCAGCGGCGCGGGATCACGAACCTCGACCTTGCCGCGTTGTGCCATGCCGCTCGCCGCCAGGGTCGGATACAGCGCCGAGTCGACCACCCCGGCCATGCCGCGCGCCTCCCGCACCCGGGCCTGCGCGATGCGGATGTCGGCGTTCTCGGCCAGACCTTCCTCGATCAGCTGCGTCAGCACGGGATCGCGCCACGTCAGCCACCATTGGTCCAGTTGCGCCGCGTCCGTCTGCCCGGCGGGCATTTGATCGAAGGCGGCAGGCGCCGTGCGCGCCGCGGGCACGTCGACCTCGATGGTGGAGCAGGCCGACAGTGCCCCGGCGAGGGCCAGTATCGAGGGCAGGCGGCGCCAGCAGCGGGAACGGGAATCGGCAAGCGGAAAGTCAGTCATCAGCGTCAACCTTGGCGGGCCAGCATGGAGCGAAAGCGCCCCAGCGCCAGCGCGAGGAACAGCGCGCCACACACGGCAATGGCGGCAAACTGCGGCCAGACGACGTCGAAGCCGGCGCCGCGATAAAGAATGGCCTGGGCCATCTGGACGAACTGCGTGGTGGGCAGGATGGGCACGATCTGCTGCATCAGGGCCGGCATGCTTTCAACGGGCGTGGCCGCGCCGGACAGCAGGTAGGCCACGACATAGACCGGCACCGACAGCAGGCCGAACTGCGGCATGGTGGGCGCCATCGTCGCGAGCAACATGCCCAGCGCCGTCACGGCAAACAGATACAGGGCCAGGCCGGCCATGAACAGCCAGGGCGACCCGGCCAGCGGGATGTCGAGGCCCAGATGCACCACCCAGCGCAGCGACAGCATGCCGGCCAGCAGGATCACCGCGCCGTTGGCCAGGATCTTGGCCATGGCGATCTCGCTGGCGCGCACCGGCATCACGAGCAGATGCTCGATCGTGCCATGCTCGCGCTCGCGGATCACGGCCGCCCCCACCAGAATGATGGCCAGCACCGTCACGTTGGTCACGATCTGCATGACCGACGTGAACCAGGCCGATTGGCCGTTGGGATTGAACAGCGTGCGGCTCACCGGTACCACCGGCAGCTGCGCCGACAGGCCCCGCACCCGCAGGAAGTCCAGCACCTCGCGCGCGAAGATTTCGTCGAGGTAGACCGCACCCAGGCCCGCCTGCGTCATCGCGGTGGCGTCGATCAGGACCTGAACGGTCGGCGCGCGGCCGGCCAGCACATCCCGCTCGAAATTGGGCGGAAACTCGATCACGAAGATATAGCGGCCGCGTTCGAGCGCGGCGTCGATGTCCGCGCGCTCGATGTCCTCCGGCGTCTTGAAATAGGGCGGCTGGATCGCATCGCGCAGCCGCAGCGACAGCTCGGAATGATCGCTGTCGAGAATCGCGACCGAGGCGTTGGAGACCTCGGCCTTGACCCCTTCGGCCACCGAGTAGATGGCGGCCGAGAAGGCGTAGGCGATCAGCACCAGCAGCGTCACGTCGCGGCCCAGGCTGTAGAGCTCCTTGCCGCAAAGCCGGATCACATTGAGCAGCCAGCGCCCCATCTCAGGCCTCCTGCTTGCGCAGCAGCAGGCGCGCGATGCCGAGGTACACCAGGGCGAAGGCGGCGAGCGCGGCATACATCGGGCCGAAGCTGCGCCAGTCCAGCCCCTTGGTGAATGCGCCCAGACTGATCAGCTGGAACCACGACGACGGAAACCCCACGCCCACCCAGTAGCTGCTGCCGGCCAAGGTGGACACCGGGTACAGCAGGCCCGAGAAGTTCACCGAAGGAATCAGGCACAGAATGGCCGTGCCGAAAATGGCCGCGACCTGCGAGCGCACGAACGTGGACATCAGCAGGCCCAGCGCGGTGGCCGCCAGCACGAACAGCAAGGCGCCGAACGACAGGCTGAGAAAGGAGCCGCGCAACGGCACGCCGAGCAATACGATGCTCAGGAACACCAGCGTCAGGTAGCTCAGCATCGCCAGCGCCACATAGGGCAGCTGCTTGCCGAGCAGATACTGTCCCACGCTGGCCGGCGACGCGTACAGGTTGGTGATCGAGCCCATCTCCTTCTCGCGCACGACGCCCAATGCCGTCAGCATCGTGGGGATCAGGATCATCGCCAGCATCAGCATGCCCGGCGTGACGGCGTAGATGCTGCGGAACTCCTGATTGAAGGTGAAGCGCTGCGCCACCTGTGCCGGTATCTGCAGCCCCGCGTTCGCGCGCGGGTCTTCGGCCACGCGGTCGCGCGCATAGGCCAGCATGATGCCGGTGACGTAGCCGCGAATGTTCTCCGCGGTGAAGGGCTGCGCCCCGTCGATATAGAACCCGACCTCGGGCTGCCTGCCGGCCAGCAGATCGCGGCCGTAGCCGGGCGGGATATCGATCACCAGCTTGGCCTCGGCCCCGCGCAGGCGCTGTTCCATGTCGGCCGTGCTGTGCACGGGGGGCTGCTCGTGGAAATAGCGCGAGCCTGAAAAATGCGCCAGCAGATCCCGGCTTTCGCGTGTCTGGTCGCGGTCGAGCGCGGCATAGCGGATGTTCTCGACATCGAACGACACGCTCCACGCCGCGATGCACAGCAAGACCACCGGGCCGAAGATGGCGAAAGCGAGCCGCATGCGATCGCGCAGCAGCTCGATGGCCTCGCGCAGCGCGAAGGCCCAGGTGCGACGCAACCAGGCGCGCGCGCCGCGCGCCGCGATGTCGACGTCCTGCTGCGCCAGTTCGCCGGCGTCGCGCGGCGTGGCGGTATTGGTCTTTTGTTCGGGATCTTCCTGCTCGAGGTAGCTGATGAAGGCATCCTCGAGCGTATCGCTGCGTTGATGCTGCCGCAGCTCGTCCGGCGTCCCGACCGCGAGCACGCGGCCGCGATGCATGAACGAGATCCGGTCGCAGCGCTGCGCTTCGTTCATGAAGTGCGTGGACACGAAGATGGTCACGCGCTGCTCACGCGAGAGCCGGACCAGGTGGCGCCAGAACATATCGCGCGCCGCGGGGTCCACGCCCGAGGTGGGCTCGTCGAGAATCAGCACTTCGGGCGCGTGCAGGCAGGCCGCCGCGAGCTGCAGGCGTTGGCGCATGCCCAGCGAGAGGCTCGCGGGCCGCGCATCGGCCACGTCGGCCAGCTCGAAGCGCGTGAGCGCATCGGCCACGGCCTCGCGCGCGCGCCTGCCCTCCATGCGATAGAGCCGCGCGTGCAGATCTAGGTTCTTGCGAACGGTGAGCTCTTCATAGAGCGAAAACGATTGGGACATATAGCCCACCCGCATGCGGGTCGCCATGTCGCTCGCGTCGATCGGATGCCCCAGCAGTTCGGCCGTGCCCGACGATGCGTCAAGCAGCCCCGTGAGCATCTTCATGGTCGTGGTCTTGCCGCAACCGTTCGAGCCGAGGAAGCCGAAGATCTCGCCGCGCTCGATGCGAAAGCTCACGCTGTCCACCGCCACGAAATCGCCGAAGCGCCGGGTGAGGTCGTGCGCCTCGATGGCGGGCGGTCCGTCCGCCGCCGGCCGGGGCGGAATCACGAGTTCGCCCCCCTCCCCCCGACGACCGGACGGCAGCAGCGCGATATAGGCCTCTTCCAGCGTGCCGGTGCCGGCCCGTGTCATCACCTCGTGGGTGGCATCGCTCACCAGCACGCGGCCCGCGTCGAGCGCAACGAGGTGATCGAAGCGCTGCGCTTCTTCCATGTAGGCCGTTGCCACGACGACGGTCATGCCGGGCATTTCGGCGCGCAGCGCGTCGACCAGTGCCCAGAACTGCCGGCGCGATAGCGGATCCACGCCGGTGGTGGGTTCGTCCAGCACCAGCAGCTCGGGGTTGTGCACCAGCGCGCAGCAGAGGCTGAGCTTTTGCTTCATGCCGCCCGAGAGCTTTCCGGCGGGACGGTCCGTGAACGGCGCGAGGCCCGTGGCGCGGAACAGCCGCTCGATGCGCGCGTCGCGCTGCTGCTGCGACAGGCCATAGAGCCGGGCAAAGAAGTCGACGTTTTCCTGTACGGAGAGCGTGGGATAGAGATTGCGGCCCAAGCCCTGCGGCATGAAGGCCAGCCGCGCGGACAGGTCGCGCCGGAACGTGCGCCGCGCCACATCGCCGCCGAGCACCTCGACGCGGCCGGTCTGCAGACGCTTCACGCCCGCGATGAGCGACAGGAGCGTGGACTTGCCCACGCCATCGGGGCCGATCAGGCCGATCGTGCGTCCGGCGGGCAGCGTCAGCGAGACGTCGTCGAGCGCGACGGTCTTGCCGTAGCGGTGCGATACCCCCGCGATCTCGATGGCGGCCGTGCCGTCGGCGCGCATCCCTTACTCCCGCGGCAGGCGCGCTTCGAGCCGGCGCGGCCAGTCGCCTTCGTGATCCACATTGACGTAGCCGTTGCCGGTCATGCCCGCCTTGAGCAGCGGCGCGTGTCTGCGCGCCACGTCCTCGGGAATCCGCAGCTTCACGCGATACATCAGCTTGTCGCGCTCGCTGCGCGTCTCGACGTATTTGGGCGTGAACTGCGCCTCGCCGGCGACGAAGGTGACGGTGGCCGGGAACACCACATCGTCCATGCCATCCATCACGATGCGGGCTTCCTGCCCCAGCTTCAGCCGGCCCGAGACCCGGGAAGGCAGGAAGACGGTCATCGATACATCGGAGGTATCGAGCAGGGTGAGCACGCGGCCGCCCGCGGGCAGCACGGCGCCGGTCTCGACGATGCGATATTCGACCCGACCCGCGACCGGCGCGCGCAGCGCCATGTCGGCCAGCACGGATTCGACACGCGCGATCTGGGCCTGGGCCTCTGCCTGCGCGGCGCGCGCCTCGCCGGTGGCGGCCTCGGCGGCGCTCACCGCCGCCGCCTCGCCTTGCGCCTGCAGGCGCCGGCGCGAGAGCTCGACGGGCGACACGAGATCGTCGCCGCGCAGGCCCTGGGTATGTTTGAGTTCGATCTGGGCGAGGCTGGCGCGTACACCGCGTGCTTCCGTTTCCGCGGCGGCCCGGGCCACCGCCGACTCGGCACGGGCCCGCGCGGCCTGGGCCGCGGCCAGCTGCGTGCGCACTTCGGTGCTGTCCATGCGGCCGATCACGTCGCCGGCGGCGACGACGTCGCCTTCGCGCGCATCCAGGGCCTCGAGCCGGCCGGCGTACTTCGTGGCGATGTCGATGCGGGTCGCCTCGAGGCGTCCATTGGCCCCGGCGATCCACGAAGGAAGGTCGTCACCCCGATCCCGATTGACCCAGAACGCCAGTGCCACGGCCGCCGCCACCAGGATGACGGCCCCTCCCCCTACCAGCGACTTCTTCACTTCGATCTCCACGTGCGAGAGCACGACCCCGTACGCGACGGGCGCCTTCCCCTGGCGCCTCGCGCGATTCCGCTCCCGGGCAGGCCGCGTCCGGCGCGGGGCGCCAGGGGCCGGTTGATTCATCTTATCTGCGCGAGCACATCCCGCCGCCCGTGGGGCAGCCAGCGCGTTGCGCAGGGTCAAGGTCTTGCGGTGCGCGACCCGGGCACGCCGAGGTGACGGCGAACGAGACGGAAACCGGGCGCCCATCTCGGGGCAAAAGCCGGCCGAATCCGGGGCCAGAACGACCATACACGAGAAGCCCGCAACCAAGGGCTACGACTTGCTGGCAGGATGTGACGTGGTTTTGCCAAGCGCCGGCGCCCGCGTCCCCGGGCCGGCACTCGGGCGCGGGCCGGGCGGCGCGGAAGCACCATGCAACAGGTGGACGGGCGCGGGGTGCTGGCGGCGGCTGGCGCGAGGCCTATGACGGGTCGCGGCGATGTGCGGCGCGCCGGTCCGGGTGGCGCCTGAGTGACAGCCGGAAAATGGCAGCCGGAAAATGGCAGCCGGAAAGTGGAAGGCGAAAGGTGGAAGGCGAAAGGTGGAAGGCGAAAGGTGGAAGGCGAAAGGTGGAAGGCGAAAGGTGGAAGGCGAAAAGTGGCGGCCGGAAAGCGGAAGCCGGAAAGCAAAAAGCCCCAAGCGCAGGCTTGGGGCTTTTTACGGTTTGCGCTACCGGGAGCACAAACGGAATCTGGTGGGTGGTACAAGTTTCGAACTTGTGACCCCTGCCGTGTGAAGGCAGTGCTCTACCACTGAGCTAACCACCCGGTAAAGAAGCAAGACTATAGCACGAATTTTTGGCGGTGTGCAAGGGCAAGCGGTGCGACGGTCTGAAATTTCTATCGGAGATGGCCGCAGCTCGCCGGCCGCACCTCGCCGGCCGCACCTCGCCGGCCGCACCTCGCCGGCCGCACCTAGCCGGCCGCACCTCGCCAGTCGCGCCAGCTCAGGATCGGGACGGCTTGCCACCCGGCCCGCGATCCCCGGCCTATCTCAGGCCGCCTGGCTCTGCTGCGCCTCGGGCAGCGGCTCGAGCTTGCGCCAGTTGCACGCCCCGCCCACCGATTTGTCGAGGGCCAACAGATAGCTTTCGTGTTCGGCCAGCTCTTCGGCGGTGGCGACGATCACCGGCAGCCCGGACGCGTCGAAGCGGCCCAGCGCCTGGCCGGTGGACAGGCCGCCGGCGTCTTCTTCGACATCGATCAGCAGCGCATCCTGGCCGCGTGTCATGGCGAGCCACACCTCGCCCAGCAGCTGCGAGTCGAGCAAGGCGCCGTGCAGCGTGCGGTGGGCGTTCGAAATGCCGAAGCGGTCGCACAGGGCATCGAGCGAGTTGCGCTTGCCCGGGAACAGCGAGCGGGCGTGCAGCAGCGAATCGGTGATCGTGCCGCAATGGGCGCTCAGCGGTCCGCGGCCGACCCGATCGAGCTCGGCATTGAAGAACTTCACGTCGAACGAGGCGTTATGCGCGATCAGCTCGGCGCCGTCGATGAAGGCCAGGAACTGATCGACCACTTCGGCGAAGCGCGGCTTGTCGGCCAGGAACTCGGTAGTCAGGCCGTGCACCGCGAGCGCCTCGGGGTCGCTGTCGCGATCCGGATTAAGGTAGAGATGCAGCGTGTTGCCGGTCGTCGTGCGATTGACGATCTCGACGCAACCGATCTCGATGATGCGGTGACCCTGGGCGGGGTCCAGTCCGGTGGTTTCAGTGTCGAAAATGATCTGGCGCATGACGATGACTAACTCGGTGAAGGGGCCGGCGCCGCTCAGTCGTCTCCGTGCGCGGGCCGGGCCGGATCGGCCTCGGCACCCGTGCCGGACGCCGGCGCGCCCTGCCTGTGCGGCGAGCGGGTGGCGATCATCGAATAGGCGACCGGCACCACGAACAAAGTGAGTAGTGTACCCAGGCTCAGCCCGCCCACCAGAACCCAGCCGATCTGCTGGCGCGATTCGGCGCCCGCGCCGGTGGCCAGCGCCAGCGGCACGGTCCCCAGCACCATGGCGCCGGTCGTCATCAGGATGGGCCGCAGGCGCAGCACGCTGGCCTCGGTCACCGCCTCGACGATGCCCATGCCCTGCTCGCGCAGCTGGTTGGCGAATTCGACGATCAGGATGCCGTGCTTGGTGATCAGGCCGACGAGCGTGATGAGCCCGATCTGGCTGTAAATCGACAGCGTGCCCCCGGTACCCCACAACGCCAGCAGCGCGCCGGTCATGGAGAGCGGCACCGACAGCATGATGATGAACGGGTTGCGCCAGCTCTCGAACTGCGCGGCCAGCACCAGATAAATGAAGGCCAGCGCCATGGCGAAGATCAGGTAAATGCTGCCCGACGAGTCCCGGAACTCGCGCGACTGGCCGTCGAGGTCGGTCACGATCGTGCGCGGCAGCACCTCGCGCGCGACCTGATTCATGTGCTCGAGGACCTCGCCCAGCGCATAGCCGGGCGCCACCGCGGCGTCCACCTTCACCGCACGCAGGCGGTTGAAGTGGTTGAGCGACTGCGGCGACACGCTTTCCTTGACCTGCAGCAGGTTGTCCAACTGCACCATGCTGCCGTCGCGGGCCCGGACATAGATGCCCGAAATATCGGTGGGCGTGGCCCGGTCGCGCGGCAGCACCTGCACGATCACGTCGTACTGCTCGCCCTGATCCTTGTAGCGGGTGACCTGCCGGCCGCCCAGCATGGTCTCGAGCGTGCGGCCCACCACGTCGACGTTGGCGCCCACGTCCGCCATCTTGTCCCGATCCACCTGCACGCGCAGCTCGGGCGTGTTCAGGCGCAGGTCGGTGTCGATATTCTGCAGGCCGGGATAGTTGCGCAGGGCATCCGTGAAGGTGGCGACCAGCTTGGCCAGCTCGGGATACGAGGCCTGGCTCATGATGATGAATTCCACCGGCTTGGAGCGCGCCGACTGGCCCAGCGAAGGCGGGTTGGTCGGGAAGGCCCGCACGCCCGGCAGCGAGTTGAACTTGGGTTGCAGCTCGCGCGCGATGTCCTGCTGGCGGCGCTCGCGCTCCTCCCAGGGCTTGAGGCGCAGAATGGCGGTGCCATCCGTCACGGTGGGAAAGCCCACGGTCGTCTGCCGCGCCAGGGCTTCGGGGATATCCGCGTAGAAGCCTTCGATGCCGAGCATGCTCTCGAGCGTGTAATTGAGCGTGGCGCCCTCGGGCGCGCTCACGATGCCGAAGATCACGCCGCGATCCTCGATCGGCGCGAGTTCGCTTTTCACGACCTTGAACAGCACGCCGCTCGCGCCCGCCACGATCAGGCCCAGCACGATCACCACGATCCGGTGGCGCAGCGCGGCGCCCAGGCCGCGGCGGTAGGCCCGGCCCAGGCCCTCGAGCCACGATTCGATCAGGTTGTAGAGCCGGCCATGACGGGTTTCGTGTTTGAGCAGCACCGCGCACATCATGGGCGTGAGCGTGAGGGCCACGAAGCCGGACACCAGCACGGCGCCGGCGAGCGCCAGCGCGAATTCGATGAAGAGGCGTCCGGTGCGGCCGGTGGCGAAGGCGAGCGGCGCATAGACGGTGACCAGCGTCAGCGTCATCGCCACCACGGCGAAGCCGATTTCGCGGGTGCCCTGGATCGCCGCCTGCATGCGCGGCATGCCGTCTTCGATGTGGCGGAAAATATTCTCGAGTACCACGATCGCATCGTCGACCACCAGGCCGATGGCCAGCACCATCGCGAGCAGCGTGAGCGTGTTGATCGAGAAGCCGAACAGATACATCAGGCCGCAGGCCCCGATCAGCGACACCGGGATGGTCACGATCGGAATCAGGCTGGCGCGCACGCTGCGCAGGAAAAAGAAAATCACCAGCACCACGAGCACGATGGCTTCGAGAATCGTCTTGAACACCGAGTCGATCGAGCGCTCGATGAACACCGACGAGTCGTAGGCGATCGACAGCCTCATGCCGGCGGGCAGGCTTTCGTTCAGATGCTCGACCTCGACCCGCGCCGCCGCGGACAGCTCGAGCGGGTTGGCCGTGGCCTGGCGCGTGATGCCGATGTTGATCGCGGGCTTGCCGTTAAAGCGCGACAGCACCCGGTCGGTGGCGGCGTCGATCTGCACCGTGGCCACGTCGCTGATGCGCACCGGGTAGCCCTTTACATTGGACACGATCACGTTTTCGAACTGGCGCGGCGTCTGCAGGTCGGTGGACGAGACCACGGAGAATTCGCGTGCGCGCGACTCGATCCGCCCCGCCGGAATCTCGACGTTCTGACTGCGCACGGCCGCCTCGACGTCCTGCACCGTCAGGTTGTAGGCGGCCAGCTTGTCGCGGTCGACGTAGATCCGCATCGACGGCAGGCGTTCGCCGAACACGCGCACCTCCGCCGCGCCCGGCAACACCGATAGCCGGGTCTTGATGTAGCGATTGATGTAATCGGAGGTCTGGATCGCCGAGTAATTGCCCGACTCCACCGCGATGAAGATGATGGGCTGAGAATCCGCCTCCACCTTGCCGATGATGGGCTCGTCGATCTCGTCCGGCAAAAACCGCCGCGCGCGCGACACCTTGTCGCGCACCTCGGCGGCCGCGGCGTCGGGATCGCGCGACAGGTTGAACTTGATATTGATGAGACTGCGCTCGGAGCGGCTGCGCGAGGTCATCACGTCCACGCCCTCGATGCCGGCGAGCTGGTCTTCGAGGGGCTTGGTGACCTGCGACTCGATCACCTCCGGTGACGCCCCCTTGTAGGTCGTATCGACCGACACGATGGGCTCGTCGATCCGCGGATACTCGCGCACCGTCAGGCGGGAATACGAGATCAGGCCGATGAGCACGATGATCAGCGAGAGGACCGACGCGAACACCGGCCGGCGGATGCAGATTTCGGAGATCCTCATGATCGGGCGCTCAGCGGGCGTCGGCCACGATGGTGACGGGCGCGCCGTCGGTCAGGCGCTGAAAGCCCGCCACCACGACTTCATCGCCGGGCGCCACGCCGGTGAGCAGCTCGGCGCGGCCCTCGCGCCGCTCGCCCACCGTGACCTGCACGCGTTGCGCCTTGCCCTCGCGCACGCGAAACACATACTGCGTCTGACCCGAGGGCGACAGCGCGGCCTCGGGCACCACCAGGGCGCGATCCTGCGCGAACTGCAGCTGCACGCGGGCAAACATGCCGGGGCGCAGCGTGTGATCGGGATTGGCGACGGTGGCCCGCAGCAGGATCGAGCGCCCGCCCGCGTCGACCAGCGGGCTCACCGCATAGACTTTGCCTTCGCGCTCCTGGCCCGGCATCGCGTCGAGCCGCACGGCCAGGGTCTGGCCTGTGCCGACCTTGCTCAGGTACATCTCGGGCACCCGGAAATCCACCTTGAGCGGATCGATCGCCTCGAGCGGCGCGAGGTCCTGCCCCTGGTTCACGTAATCGCCGACCGACACGTCGCGCAGGCCGACCATGCCCGCGAACGGGGCCCGGATGGTCATCTTGTCGAGCCGGGCCTGTGCCAGCACGGTGGCCGCCTGCTGCACCTTGAGCGTGCTGCTCGCCTCATCGCGCGCCTGCTGGCTCACGAAGCCGCGCCCCTGCAGGTCGACCGAACGTTTGTATTGGCTTTGCGCCAGCGCGAGATTGGCCTGAGCCTGCTGCAGTTCGGCGCGCGGTATCGAGTCGTCGAGGCGGATCAGCACCTGCCCCGCCTTCACGGACTGGCCTTCGCCGAAATCGATGTGCTGGATGCGGCCGGCGACCTCGGGCCGCAGGATCACGGATTCGTCGGAGCGCAGGCTGCCCACGGCGGCGATGCCCCGCGCGAACGGCACTTCCTGGACCTGGGTGGTCTGCACCCGGACCGGGGCGATCTTGACCACGGCGGGGTCGGCAGGCGCCGAGGTGGCGGCCGGCGTTCCGGCGGCCGGCGCTCCGGCGGCCGGCGTGGCGCCCGGCGCCAGCCAGCGCGGCACGGCCCAACCGAGTCCCGCGCCAACGGCCACGCCAACGGCCAGCACGGCGAACAATGCAGCTTTTTTCATGCGCGAACGACGAGCGCCCGCGTCCGAAAAGGCGAGCTGAATGATCAGGGAACCTTGGACTTTAGCACCTGAATTTACATCCAGGAACAATCCCGCTCGCAGGGCCGCCTGGGGATATCCCGCAGGGCGCCCGCGCGGGCAGTGCGTGCTACACGCGCCCCACGCTCGCCACGCCCTGGTTGGCCAGCGCATCGGCGGCCTCGTTGCCGGGGTCGCCGTTATGGCCGCGCACCCAGCGCCAGGACACCCGGTGGCGGGCCACCTGCTCGTCGAGCTGCTGCCAGAGTTCGGCGTTCTTCACGGGCTTTTTGTCGGCCGTGATCCAGCCGCGCCGCTTCCAGTTGGGCAGCCACTCGGTCATGCCCTTCATGACGTACTGCGAATCGGTGTGGATCACCACGGTGCAGGCGCGCTTGAGCGCGCGCAGGCCCTCGATCACAGCCAGCAGCTCCATGCGGTTGTTGGTGGTGTTGGCCATCCCGCCATGCATGGTCTTCTGGTGGCCGCCCGCTTTCATCAGCACTCCCCATCCGCCCGGACCCGGATTGCCCTTGCAGGCGCCATCGGTCCACATTTCCACGGTGTCGAGAGAGGTCGTTTGTTCTTGCATGTCACTTCTAGAAAAGTGCCGCCCGCGGGCGGCACGGGTTATTCGTCGGCGTGGGCGCTGCGGTTCACGGCCACCGTGGCCGCGGCTGCGGCCTTGCCTTTTTTCTTCCAGGCCGGGCCGATGACGCGCATGCCGGCCACGCGCTTGACCGCCGACACGACGTAGACGGCGCCGCCCATCTTCCACCAGCGCGCCCCCTGGCGCTCCAGGAAATGCCAGCGCTTGAGCCACTGGTCGGTGCGGCAGGCGGGCACGAAGCAGCCGTAATGGCTGCTGTCGATGTCGAACGAAAGCAGCTTGAGCCAATCCTTGAGACGCGGCACGGACATCTGGTCCTGGCGCGAGGACGGCAGCCAGTCTTCCATGCCGGGGATGGCATTGCGGGCACCCCACAGGCTCCAGGGATTGAAGCCCGACACGATGACCCGGCCTTCGGGCACCAGCACGCGCTCGACTTCGCGCAGCACCAGATGCGGCGCGTCGGTGCATTCGAAGGTGTGCGGCAGCAGCAGCAGATCGACGCTCTGCGACTCGAACGGCAGCGCATCCGGCGCGGCAATGACGCTGGCCTGCTGCCATTCGCCTTCGACCGTTTCGGTACCGACCCAGCCTTTGAAGGGCATCCGGTTGGCGCGCAGCAGATCCAGCCCCGGCAGGCCGACCTGCCAGGCGTGGTAGCCGAACACGTCCGCCACCAGTTCGTCGTATCGCTCGCGCTCCCAGGCAAGGGCATATTGCCCCGGGGCGGTATCGAACCATTCAGCGAGTTCTACAATCGGCGACGTTACCTCAGCCACATTCCACATCCTCACGCTATGAACGCTCAGCCCGACTTCACGGGCGCCGCCGACGGCGGTGTCCGCATCCTGCCCTTGCCGGCCTTCAATGACAACTATATATGGGCTGTCGTGCGCGACACGTCCGTGGTGGTCGTCGATCCGGGCCAGGCCGAACCGGTGCAACGTCTTCTGCACGAGCAAGGCCTGACTTTGCGCGCCATTCTACTCACGCATCACCATGCCGACCATGTGGGCGGCGTGACCGAACTGGTCGCGGCCACGGGCGCGCGCGTGTGCGGGCCCGCGCTCGAGGTGCTGCCGCACTGCGATGTGCCGCTAGGCGAAGGCGACTCGGTCGAGCTGCCCGACGTCGGGCTGTCGCTCAGCGTGCTCGACGTGCCGGGTCACACCGCCGGCCACATCGCCTACGCCGGCAAGGCCGCGGGGCGGCCGGTGCTTTTCTGTGGCGACACGCTGTTCGCGGGCGGCTGCGGGCGGCTCTTCGAGGGCACGCCGGCACAGATGACCGATTCTCTGCGAAAATTGGGGACTTTACCGGAAGATACATCGGTTTTCTGTGCACACGAGTACACTCTAGCCAACTTGCGCTGGGCGCTCGCCGTTGAACCGGCCAACCGCACCCTGCAACAGTGGTATGAGCGGGCCCAGCAATTACGCGCAGAAGGTGTCCCTACCCTGCCTTCCTGGATAGGCCAGGAGCGGGCCACCAATCCGTTTCTGCGCATCCAAGAAGTGGATGTCGCCAAGGCCGCTGCCGCCTGGGCCGGACGTGCTTTGTCCAGCCCCGTGGACGTTTTCGCCTCGCTGCGTGAATGGAAAAACAACTTCAAGTGATCCGACAATGAGCTTTATCCGATTCCTGCTTCCCATCCTCGTCGTGGCCCTGGCCGGTTGTGCCGGTACTCCCCAGAGCAAGCCCCAGGCCCAAGGATCCTCGAGTCGGTATATCGCCAAAGACACTTCCCGCACCGTCGACCTGACCAGTCCGCCCAGCGACGCCTGGGACCGCATCCGCCGCGGCTTCGCGGTGCCCAATCTGAATACCGAGCTGTCGCAGCAATGGACCGACTACTACGCGTCGCACCCTGAAGCCGTGCAGCGCATGGCCGAGCGCTCGGGCAAGTATCTGTATTTCATCGTCGACGAGGTCAATCGTCGCGGCCTGCCGACCGAGCTGGCGCTGCTGCCGTTCGTCGAGAGCGCCTACAACCCCACCGCGCTGTCGCGCTCGCAAGCCTCGGGCCTGTGGCAGTTCGTGCCGACCACCGGCACCTACTTCAACCTGAAGCAGGACTGGTGGCGCGACGAACGCCGCGATCCGATCGCCTCCACCTATGCGGCGCTCGACTACCTCGAGAAGCTGTTCGAAATGCAGGGCGACTGGTACCTGGCACTGGCCTCGTACAACTGGGGCGAAGGCTCGGTGCAACGCGCGATGGCCAAGAACGAGGCCGCCGGCATCCCGACCGACTATCTCAGCCTGTCGATGCCCGACGAGACCCGCAACTACGTGCCCAAGCTGCAGGCCATCAAGAACATCATCGCCGACCCCAAGCGCTACGCCGTCGTGCTGCCGAAGGTCGACAACGCGCCGTACTTCGTCACGGTGCAAAAGAAGAGCGACATCGACGTGGAGGTCGCGGCCAAGCTGGCCGAGATGCCGCTCGACGAATTCAAGGCGCTCAATCCCTCGTTCAACCGCCCCCTGATCCGCGGCGAGCACCAACCCACCCTGCTGCTGCCGGCCAACCGGGTCGAAACCTTCAACGCCAATCTGCGCAACTACAAAGGCGATCTGAGCACCTGGACCACCTACGCCTCGCGCCGCGGCGAAAGCTACGCCGCGATCGCCAAGCGCTACAACGTGTCCGAGGCGCGCCTGCGCGACATCAACGACGTGCCGTCGCGCCAGAAGGTCGCCAGCGGCCAGACGCTGCTGGTGCCGGCGGGCGCCGCGGGCAACACCGGCGGCGGCGTGCAGCTGGCTTCGCTGGGCACGCCGGTGGGTTCGCTCGACGGCGTGGGCACCAAAGATACCGCGCCCGCCTCGCGCACGCCGGCCAGCCGCGCCAAAGCCGCGCCGCCCGCGCGTCCGAACAACGCCCGCGCGAATGTGCGCACGCACAAGGTCGGCAGCGGCGACACGCTGTTCGCGCTGGCCAAGCGTTACGGCACGACGGTCGACGCGCTGCGCGCGCTGAACAACCTCAAAGGCAACAACCTGAAGCTGGGCTCGCAACTGCGCGTGCCGGGCACGGGCACCCGCGGCTGATCGCCCGCCTCGGCAGGGTCGGTGCCCCGACGCCTGCCCTGCACTGCTCGTCCGATGGGCCCTCGCGGGCCCATTTTTTCATCCCATCGAACTTACGCGGCCCGCAGCGTTCATACCCTTACGTCACCGGAAAGGGCGTGGATGCAAAGCGACCGGAGTATCAAAGCGATACAATTCCTTCATACTCAGGTTGCCGGCATCGCCTAGCATGCCGCTGCCGTGTTGGTCCGTGAGCCGCGCAAACCGCTGCGGCGACCCCGACCGCACCTCGTCCATCAGGCATTGCGCTTGCTACCGCACCTTCCCGGCCCGATTCCGCCGGCGCATCCTGCGCGACGACTCGAACCTCCTGATGCCGCGCGGCGCGTGGCAGACCGAATCATGACGAAAATCCTTGTCGTCGACGACCAGCACGTGATCGTCGACATGTTGAGCGAATTCCTGGCCGAAGAGGGCTACGACGTTCATACCCATACCGATGGCCTGACCGCCCTGCAGCAGATGCTGGAATTGCGGCCCGACCTGGTGATCACCGACTTCAACATGCCGGGGATGGACGGTGGCGCGCTGATCACCGCCATGCGCGACAACGCCTATCTCAACGAGACGCCGGTGCTGGTGCTCAGCGGCCGCCCCGAACACGAGGTCGAGGCCGCCTGCCGCGGCCATGCCGCGCATCTGCGCAAGCCCGCCGAACTCAACGACGTGCTCGACGCCGTTCATCGCCTCGCGCCGCCGCCCCGTCCCGGCGCGGCCGCCCGGATCTGATCAGGGTTTCAGAATCGTCGACAGTTGCACGTCCACGGCCGTCATGAGCTTGTGGATCGGGCACTTCTCCGACACCGCCAGCAACTCGTCGCGCTGCGCCTCGGTCAGATTCCCGTTCAGGCGCAGCTGCGTCGTTAGGCGATAGATGCCACGCCGTTCGTCGCTGGCATCCCGCACCACTTCCACGTCCACGGATTCCAGCGGAATCTGCTTGCGCTGCGCGTAGACCATCAGCGTGAGCGCCTTGCAGCCGCCCAGCGCCGTGTCGAAGTAATCGTGCGGGTCCGGACCCTCGCCCTGCGGGGCGGGCATGCCCACCGGCAGCGCATGACCTTCGGCCGTCGCCGTGTAGCGCAGCGTGCCCGGGGCATTGGCGTGCAGGGTGATCGTCATGAAAAGCTCCTATGCTGTGGGCCGGCCGCGCCGGAATACCGTCTTGTATCACGGCGTCCCCCATTTGCCGAAGCTGACGCCACACTGAACTTCCGCGCCACCGCCGGGTCTCATAGCTTGTCACTGTTACTGGAGTCGCATCTTGAGCGCTCGTCAATTGCTCGATCAACTACTGCAGTCCGGCCAGAGCCTGGTGCAAGGCGCCGCTGGCCGCGCCAATGCCGCCACAAAGGGCGGCGACTCGTCGTCTTTCCTCAAGGGACTGGGCGGCGGCGCGTTGGGCGCCGGTGCGCTCGGCCTGTTGATGGGCAGCAAAAAGGCCCGCAAGGTCGGCGGCAAGCTCGCGATGTACGGCGGCGTGGCCGCCGTCGGTGTGCTCGCCTATCGCGCTTACGACCAATGGCAGCGCAATCAGGCCGGCGGCACGCCGCCGCAAGGCACGGCCGCCGCGCCGGCCGCCCTGCCGCAGCCGCAAACGATCGATCGCCTTCCGCCGGCGCAGGTCGAACAGCATGCCAGCGCCATCCTCACCGCCATGATCGGCGCGGCCAAGGCCGACGGCCACATCGGCCCCGACGAGCGCCAGTTGCTCGAACAGGAGCTCACCCGGCTGTCGGGCAACGACGCCGACCGCGGTTGGCTCGAGGCCGAGCTGGCCCGCCCGGTCGACCCGTCCGTCGTCGCGCGTGCCGCGCAGACCCCGGAGATGGCGGCCGAGATGTATCTCGCCAGCGTGCTCGTGGTCGACGAAGAGAGCTTCATGGAACGCGCCTACCTCGACGAGCTGGCGCGCCAACTCAAGCTGGCGCCGGAGCTGAAGGCCACGCTCGAGGCGCAGGCCGCGGCCGTCTGAGGCGCTGCCGACCGATTCGACGTACCGCCGAGCCGGGCTACATCGCATCCGCGCGGGCCGCCTTCGGGCGGCCCGTTGCGTTGTCAGTCGACTCGCAGGCCGAGCGATTGCGTGAGCGCGGTGAAGCGCGCGATGTCGGCGCGCACCAGCCGATCGAACTCGGCCGCGCTCGACGCGGTGGGCGCAAAGCCCAGATCCAGCAGGTGGTTGCGCAGGCCCGGCCGGGCCATGATCGCGGCCACCGCGGCGTTCAGTCTGTCGATCACCTCGGGCGGTGTGCCGGCCGGCGCGAGCAGGCCGTGCCACTGGTTGAGCTCGTAGCCCGCCATGTCGAACTCGGCCACCGCCGGGACCTCGGGCAGCAGCAGCGAGCGCTCGGCGGAGCTCACCGCCAGTGCGCGCAGGCGGCCGCTCTCGATGAAAGGCACCGCGCTCGACGCCGTGACGATACCCAGCGGCACATGGCCCGACAGCACATCGGTCAGCGCGGGGCCGCAGCCCTTGTACGGCACCTGTTGCAACGGCGCGCCGCTGCGCAGACGCAGCATTTCGCCCGCCAGATGCTGGGGCGTGCCATTGCCGCACGATGCGTAAGGCACGGTCTTGCCGGCCGGATCGCGCGCCAGCACGGCGGGCAGGTCGGTAAAACCGGCGTCCGCACGCGTCACGATTACCGAGGGCACGAAGGCCACGTTGATCACGGCGGCGAAATCCTGCTCGGGCGAAAAATCCAGCTTGCTGAACACGCCCGGCGTGATGGCGAACGAGCTGTTCACCATCAATAGCGTGTAGCCATCCGGCGCGGCCTGGGCCACGGCGCGCGCGCCGATATTGCCGCTGGCGCCCGGCCGGTTTTCCACGACCACGGGCTGGCCGATGTCTTCGGCCAGCGCGGCGCCGATCTTGCGGGCAAGCAGATCCGTGCCCCCGCCCGGCGGAAAGGTGACGACGATGGTGATCGGATGGTCGGGATAGACCGCGGCGCGCGCCGCGGAGGTCGCCGCGCCACGCGCGCTCCAGACCGCCACGCCCAGCGCGAGGCCCAGCATGGCCATGGCGAGGATCGATTTCGTTTTCATGATCGTTCAGGGCGGACGCTCGCGGGCCGGCAGGCTTGCTGGCTACGAGCTGTCCGCGTAGGTGCGGCGCCTCAGCTGTCCAGACCGATGTCCAGCACGCGCGCGCTGTGCGTGAGCCAGCCCACGGCCATCAGATCGACGCCCGTGGCCGCGATGGCCGGCGCCGTCTCGGGCGTGATGCGCCCGGAGGCCTCGGTGATGGCGCGGCCGTCGACCATGGCGACGGCATCACGCAGGGTCGGCGGATCCATGTTGTCGAGCAAGACGACGTCGACGCCCAGCGCCAGCGCCTCTTCGAGCTGCGCCAGCGTGTCGACCTCGAGCTCGATCTTGACCATGTGGCCGACCGCGGCGCGGGCACGTTCGACGGCCTCGCGTACGCCGCCGGCCAGGGCCACGTGGTTGTCCTTGATCAGCACCGCGTCGTCGAGCCCATAGCGGTGATTGCTGCCGCCGCCCACGCGCACGGCGTACTTCTGCACCGCGCGCAGACCCGGCAGCGTCTTGCGCGTGCAGGTGACTTTGCACCGGTACTGCGCAATCGCGTCGGCGATCGACGCGGTCGCGGTCGCCACGCCGCTCAGATGCCCGAGGAAGTTGAGCGCGGTGCGCTCGGCCGTGAGCATGCCGCGGGCGGGCCCTTCGATCACGGCAATCTCGCTGCCCGCCTCGAGACGCGCCCCGTCCGCCAGCAGCGCCCGAAAGCCGATCTCGGGATCGACCAGGCGGAACGCCAGGCGCGCCAGGTCGAGCCCGGCGAGCACTCCGGCCTGCCGCGCCACCAGACGGGTCCGGCCGCGCGACTCGGCCGGCACGATGGCATCGGTGGTGATGTCTCCCGCGCGTCCGAGGTCTTCGAGCAGGGTGGCACGGACCAGGGGCTCGAGCATTACGCTCGGCAAGGGCGGCACCTGCGTGATGCGGGAGGAGAAGGCGGGCACTTCGGTTTTTATGCTCATTTTGAGTATTTGTGGGCGTAAAAAAAAGGCGTCTGGCCGGATCGATAAATTATGCTATTCCTGAGCATAAAGCGTTGTCAAGCCGCGGCGCAGCATGTCGGGCATAGCCCCGACGGACCCGCCCCCGGGCTAGACCTGCCGGGCGAGCGGCAGCTTGCTGCCGGCGATCGCGCGCTCGGCCAGCACATCCCGGCGAAAGCGGAACAGCTTGGCCGGCCGCCCGGCCGTGCCGGTGGCCATGCCGCCGGTCTCTTCGACCAGATCCTGCTGTTCGATGAGCCGGCGGAAATTCTGCTTGTGCAGGCCCCGCCCCGCCAGCGCCTCGACGGCGAGCTGGAGCTGCAGCAGCGTGAACTCGGGCGGCATGAGTTCGAACACCACCGGCCGATACTTGATCTTGGCACGCAGCCGGGCCATGCCGGTGGCGAGGATGCGCCGGTGGTCGTGATGCATGGCCTGCCCCGGCAGCGTGGGCGCGGTTTGGCCGCGGCGCTGCGCCTCGGGCACGAGCCCGGCCTCGAACAGCAGTTCGTAGCGCTGCAGCAGCATGTCTTCGTTCCAGGACGCACCGTCCAGTCCGAAGGTCAGGTTCACGCGCTGACGCCGCTGCGCGGCCACGGTGGCGTCGCCGGCCTGCGCGATCCAGGCGTTGAGCGCGGGCTCGATATGCTCCGCGAGCATCGCGGGCGCGCCGGCCCGATGATCTTCCCAGGGAAAGTAGCGGTACCAGTCCTGCCAGCCCACCTGCGCGACGCCGGTTTCGCCCGCTTCGCGCGTGAGGCCGAGATAGCTGACCGAGATGACGCGCGCACCCACCGCATCGGAACGGTCGCGGTCGGCGAACGTGTAGAGCTGCTCGACATAGCCGAGCGGATGATGGGTCTGCGTCTCGACCCAATCGCGCATGCCGGCCTGCAACGAACGGTGGCTCAACTCGAAGGGCCCCGCCGGCAGCGCCTGTCCGCCATCGGTCGTGAGCACGCGCGGCTCGCCCGCCGTCACGGCGATCAGCACGGCGACGAGCTCGGCGGTAACGTTGCGTTCGAAGGTGTCGGTCACGATGAATGGGGTCCGGGCGGCGTCCCCATTATAGGTGGGGGGCAGGGCCTGTACGCGTGGGCTTGCAGCTTTTCACACCTGGTCACTGCGACGGGCCGCGCGGACTCCTAGGATGAAGGTGACGGGCTTGGCGCCCCTGCGCCACGCCGCAATTCCAGGAGCCGCATCATGACGAAAACGATTCACGCCTCTGTGCCGCCCGACGCCGCGGCCCCCGCCGCGCCCCGCGCCGCCGATCCGGTGAAAGGGACCGGCAAGATGCCGATGCCGGAGTCGCCGCCCACGGTGGCCGGCATGCCGCGCGAAGGCCGGGTGATGAACGAGCCCGGCGACCCGGGCGTACCGGCGGGCGAAGACGACATGCTGGACACCTCGCGCGCCCCCGAGCCCGGCGAGGATTTCGAGCCGGACAGCGGCCCGGCGAAGCATCGGCCTTAAGGTTCTAGGAGGCTCGCGGAGCGGCGGCGCCTAGGCCGCCGCACTGAACATATAGCCCCAGCCGTGCACGGCGCGGATGGGCAGACGCAGATCGTGCCCCGCCGCCTTGCGCCGCAGGCGGCACACCAGCACGTCGACGTAGCGCAGCCGCGTGGCACCGCTGCGGCCCGGCCGCACGTCGACGGCATCCATCAGCTCGTGGCGGCTCAGGCGCTGCGTGGGCGCCTGCATCAAGGCGCCGACCAGCGCGCGTTCGCTTCCGCTCAGGGCGAGACGGCAGTTGCTCGGACTCACCAGCACCCAACCGTCGTCCTGCAAGCGCCAGGTGTTGCCCACGGGCGGGACGCCGGGCCTCGGCGTCGTGCTCTGCTCGTCGACGACATTGCCCACCGCCCGGCCGAAGGCGTCGGCCAGCGGGCTGGTCCAGCGCCGCGCCAGCGCGTGCAGGACCGCCGCGACTTCGCGTTCGCTGGTCTCCCGATCGACGCAGGCGTCCACCCCGCACAGCAGCAACTGCACCCGCATCTCGGGCGGCACGGCGCGCGTCATGGCGACGATGCCCAGGCCGGGATGCAAGGTGCGCAGGCGGGCAGCAGCGATCAGCACGTCGGCATGAGGCGCGGCGAGCACGACGAAGGCGCAGCGATGGGCCGCATGCACCGCAAACAGCGCGGCGACGTCATTGCACTCCCGCACCTCGAAGCCCGAGCGGGACAGCCAGATACCGAGGCGGTGCGGGCCCGCCCCTTCGGCGCACAACAAAACGGACGGCGTAAGCGTACTCATGGCGACTCCGCCTGCAGAACATTCGCGGCCCAACAGGCGGTCGAACGACATACCGCCCTGAACACGATCGTGTTTCATGAGTTAAACACAGTCGTGTATGCAGACGGCCTAGGATTTTCCCGACTTAATTCAAGCATCAAGTAAAACCCGCGATCACAGGCTGCGGGTAAACCCTTTTCGCTCGCACCTTTTCCGATATGGATCGCGCAGATTTCATATGTTTTAATCACTAACCGAACATGGCCGGACAGTTTAATAATCAGGGTGAGTACGTTTAGCGATCGTCTCCGCGACGCCAGGGCACATCGCGGCTGGACTCAAAAAGAACTGGCCGAAATCAGTGGCCTCACGCCCAGCGCCATCGGCAATTACGAAAGCGGCCAGCGGATGCATCCGTCGGGCACGGCTTTGCTCAAACTGGCGCAGGTGCTGAACGTGTCGCCCGTCTGGCTGGGCGAGGGAGACGCGTCCGCGCCCCATCCCGCCCCCGTGCCGCAATACCCGCAATCGACCGCCGCCGATTCGCGCTGGCCCTTCCGCAATATTGATTTCGCTCGATATTCGCGCCTAAAACCCCAGCAAAAGCGTCAGATCGAAATTCTGCTGGCGGCTTATATCGATTCCTGTGGTTGCTGAGGGTCGGCGGACAGTCGTCGCGCGCTGGCGGCCAGCGAATCGGCCACGTGTTCGAGTTTGTCGTTGAGCAGGTCGAGCGAGACGCCGGCCAGCTCGAACAGCGCGTCGGCTCTCGCCACATCGAGCGGCCTGCCGGGCTCCGGCGCATAAAAGCTCCGCGACAGATCCTCTTGAAGAATGCTCAGCAGGCTGCGCAAGCCGATCGCGACGGATCGAGACGCCTGCAGTGCCTGCACTAGCCGATCCGCGCCGGCTTCGCCCCGCCCTGCCGTCTCTTGCGGCTGTTGCGCACTCCGATCCGATTGCTCCTGGGCGCCGGGATGTTCGTTCTGCATGATGCCCTCCCCTGGGTCATACCGCGCGCTGTGTTGCGCGCATCTCACCGGCGAGTCGAGGCGAGCCCCCGCCGCCAGCGTCAGTGTTAAATACTGAAACAGATAAGTTAAATAATATTTCAGAACGCCGGCCAGGGGTGGAAATCAATGTATCGGCGTCCGCTGGGTGAGTCAGGGCAGCGCGTACGCGATGAGATAGTCGCCCGGCCGCGTCCTGGCAGCCGGATGGCCGCCCGCGGCGATGACGACGTAGGCGCGGCCATCGGCGTCCTGGTAGGCCATCGGCGCGGCCTGTCCGCCCGCCGGAAGACGGTCCTGCCACAGCACATCGCCCGTGCGCACATCCACCGCCCGCAACGCCTGCTCCTGCGCGGCCACGGTGAACACCAGTCCGGTGCCGGTGATCAACGCGCCCCCGGCGGTGCGGGTGGCAAGCGGTATCGGCAGAAACGAACGCAGACCCAGCGGAACGCTGTCGTATGCCGATCCGAGCCGGGCCTGCCACAGCACCCGGCCCTGCCTGAGGTCCACCGCCGTCAGATGCCCATACGGCGGGGCGGCACAGGGCGCCCCGAGCGGCGACAAAAACGGACCCGCCGCCTGCGTGGTGGCGCTGGACGCCGAACTCGCTTCGGCGGGCGGATCGTAGAGCGGCAGGCGGGCCCAGTTCAGCACCAGCACGCCGCGATGCGGATCGAGCGCGACGCCACCCCAGTTGACGCCGCCGATCGCGGCCGGCAGATCCAGATGCGGCGCGTCGCTGACGCGCGCGGTCTGCAGGGCGGCGGCCTGACGCAGGCGCAGCCGGCACCAGAGGTGGTCGAACGGCGTGAGCCCCCACATGTCGGATTCTCGCAGCGGCCCCTCCGTCTGTGCGCCCATGTCCAGCGCCGGCACGGGCAACGGCTCGCCCGTGCGTCGGTCGAGCACGAACACCTGGCCGCGCTTGCTGACCTGCACCAGCGCCGGAATACGGCCCTGCCCCGGCGCGCCGGGCCAGTCGGTGAGCACGGGTTGCGAGGCGACGTCGTAATCCCACAGCGCATGACGCCGGGCCTGGAAGGTCCAGCGCGGCTGCCCGGTGTCGGCGTCGAGCGCCAGCACCGTGCCGTAGCGCCGGGGCTGCGCGCCCTGCGGCAGCCCCGCATCGGCGGGCACGTTGCCGGTGGGCACATAAATCATGCCGAGCGCTTCGTCGGCGCTAATGGGAGCCCAGGCGTTCGGCTCGGAAGGCCGCGGGCCCGGACCGGCCTCGTCCGGATCCACCGACCAGACCAGCGCGCCCGTGCGCGCGTCGTAGGCCCGCATGCGCCCGCCCGGCTCGCCCACCGACTGGCCGTCGCTCAGCCAGCCGCCCAGCACGACGCGGCCGCGCACCACCTGCGGCACCGAGGTCGCGTGATAGCTGCGATGCGAAGACGCGCCGTCGCGCATGTCCACCTGGCCCGCGCGGCCGAAGTCCGGACAGGGTGCGCCGGTGCGCGCATCGACAGCCAGCAGACGGGCATCGGGCGTGACGCCATAGATGCGCGCGGCGCACACCGCGTCGGGCGCCATCCGGGGCAAGACGTGATGCGCCACGCCACGACAGGCCACGGCGCCCGACACATCAGCGACCGGCGCGGCGTTCGCCGCGGCCACGTCAGCGTGCGGATCATGACGCCAGCGTTCGCGTCCGGTCCGGATATCGAGCGCGATCAGCGCACCGCGCGCCGAACAGAGATAGAGGGAGTCGCCGACCTTGAGCGGCGTGACCTCGAGCCGGCGCGGCTCGTTGTCGGCGGCGGGCCATTCGCCGGTGCGGTAGGTCCAGGCAACGCGCAGCCCGGCCACGTTGTCGGGGCGGATCTGCGCCAACGAGCTGTAGTGCGTGCCGCCGGCGTCGTTGCCGTAGTACGGCCAGTCGGGCGAGGTCGGCGGCGCGCCCGCTTCGTCGCGCAGGTCGGCGCGCAGGGCCGGCACGGCTTGCGGGCCCGACTCGTAGGCCGGCTTGCCGCGCAGCACCCCGGCCACCACGATGCCCGCGAGCGACACGGCAAACCCCATCGTGACCAGCCGCGCCGCGCGATCGACGCGGGGCGCGGGCGCCAGCCAGCGCATGACGGGAGGCAGCCAGAACGCCATGCCGAGCGCGAACAGCAGGCCCAGGCGGCCGGCGAGCGCCCAGAAATCCAGACCGACCTGCCAGAGCGACCAGCCGAGCGTCCAGGCCAGCATCGAGGCATAGACGCCGAGGCATCCCGCATGACCGAACCAGAGCATCAGGGCCGCGGCCACACAGGCCACGCCGGTACAGAGGAAATAGACGGAGCCGCCCTGCATGAGCAGCTTGAGGCCTCCCAGGCCCAGCAGCACGCCGCTCGTTGCGAGCACAACGCACAGCCCCACTGCCACTACATTTCTACCCGACTCATCGTCGACCGCAGACATGCCACACTCCCCAAGGCCTGGCCGGCGTTCCGGCGTTCCGGCGCTTCGTTGTCCCGCGCGGCTGCGCTGGCCGCGTACGGTTTTGCCACCTCTGGATGCCCGGCGCGTCTGTGTGAAGCGACAGCGGTGGGCCGATCGGCCCGCCCTGCCGGGTGCCACGTATGCTAGCAGAGCGTCATTCGCCTCGCGCCAGCCGCTCGGCCGTGGCCACCACGCGCATCAGGAAGGCCGAGCTGTCGTCCTTGCGGTAGCTCACGATCACCGGCGAGGTGAAATCCGCCGCCGCGATGGGCACATAGCGCACGTCGGCGCGATGAGCGCGCTGCACCGAGGCCGGCACGACGGTCACGCCGATCGCCGCCGCCACCAGCCCCAACGCGGTCTGCAATTCGTTGGCCTCCTGCACCACCTGCGGCGCGTGCCCCGCCTCGCGGAACAGGCCCAGCACATGATCGGCATAGTTGGGCCGCGGCCGGGCCGGATAGAGCACGAAGGGCTCGGCCGCCAAGGCAGCCACCGTCACGCGCTGGCGGCTTGCCAGCCGGTGCGACATCGGCAGCGCCGCCACCAGCGGCTCGTTCATCAGCACCCGCCGCTCGATGGCGGGGTCGTCGAACGCAATGCGGCCGATGCCGAGGTCGATGTGCCCGCGCTTGAGGGCTTCGATCTGCGGCAACGAGGTCATTTCGGTGAGGCCGACCTCGACCCGCGAATCGGCCTGACGCACCTGCCGGATCAGCTCGGGCACGAAGCCGTACAGCGACGACGGCACAAAACCGATCCCGAACCAGCGCGTGGCCTGCGCCCCCAGCCGGCGCGTGCCGGCCACCACGTCGTCCAGGCGCGCGGTCAGCTGCAGCGATTGTTCATAGAAATAGCGGCCCGCCTCCGTGAGGCGCAGCGCGCGAGGCGCGCGCTCGAAGAGCACGACGCCGAGTTCTTCTTCGAGCTGGCGGATCTGGCGCGACAGGGGCGGCTGCGCGATGTGCAGCGTGGCGGCCGCGCGCGTGAAGCTGCCCTCGCGCGCCACGGCCTGGAAATAACGCAGATGACGAAGTTCCATGGATGGATACCTTAAAGGTATGGATGGAGACCAATATAGTCTTGGACGGCCACGCTGGGCATGGGGATACTGGTTTTCGTCCACTTTTCATCGTTTCAGGTATGACTGCCATCACCCTAGATTCCGTCGAGACCCTGCTGGTCGACCTGCCCACCATCCGCGCGCACCAGCTCGCCATGGCCGTGATGCAGCGCCAGACGATGGTGATCGTGCGGGTGCGCACCAGCGACGGCATCGAAGGCATCGGCGAAGCCACCACCATCGGCGGCCTGGCCTACGGCGAAGAAAGCCCCGAAGGCATGAAGCTGGCGATCGACACGTATCTGGCGCCGGCGCTGATCGGCGAGGATGCCACCAACGTGAACGGCGCGATGCGCCGGCTCGACAAGATCGCGCGCGGCAATCGCTGCGCCAAGTCCGCCCTCGAAACAGCCCTGCTCGACGCGCAGGGCAAGCGTCTCGGCGTGCCGGTGAGCACGCTGCTGGGTGGCGCCGTACGCCGTTCGCTGCCGGTGCTGTGGACGCTCGCCAGCGGCGACACCGCGCGCGACATCGACGAGGCGCACGCCCTGCTCGAGGCGCGCCGGCACAACACCTTCAAACTCAAGGTCGGCCGCCGCGCGGTCGCCGACGATGTGCGGCACGTGGCCGAAATCAAGCGCGCGCTGGGCGATCGGGCCCGCGTGACCGTGGACGTGAATCAGGCCTGGAACGAGGCCGACGCCGCCGGCGCGATCGCAAAGCTTGAAGAGGCCGGCGTCGACCTGATCGAACAACCCATCGCCCGCGACAACCGCGCCGGCATGGCGCGCCTGGCGGCCCGCTTCGTGGTGCCCATCATGGCCGACGAAGCCGTGTGCACGCCCGAAGACGCGCTCGAGCTCGCCCGTCTGGGCGCGGCCGACGTGCTGGCGCTGAAGATCGCCAAGTCCGGCGGCCTGACCGGCGTCATGCGCGTGGCCGCGGTGGGCGATGCCGCCGGCATGGCGCTCTACGGCGGCACCATGCTCGAGGGGTCGGTGGGATCCATCGCCTCGGCTCACGCCTTTTGCGCCCTGCCGACGATGGCCTGGGGCACCGAATTGTTCGGTCCGCTGCTGCTGAAAGACGACATCGTCGCGACGCCGCCGACCTTCACCGATTTCGAAATGCACCTGCCGCCGGGCCCGGGTCTGGGCATCGTGCTGGACGAAGACAAACTGGCGTTCTATCGCCGCAAAGACTGAACGCCCACGCAGCGGTCACGGTGGCAGCGCGCACGCCGCGGCGCGGGCCACAATAAACACAGGAGACAAACCATGCAGATCAAACAATCCCTCGCGCGCCTGGCCACCGGCCTCGCGCTGTGCGGCGCCGCGCTCGCCGCGCCGCTGGCCGCGCAGGCCGCCGGCTACCCGGATCGTCCCATCAAATGGGTCGTGCCGTTCCCGCCGGGCGGCGCCATGGACAGCATTGCCCGCACGCTGGGCGAAGCCATGGGCCGTGAACTCGGCACCTCGTTCGTCGTGGAAAACCGCGCGGGCGCGGGCGGCAACATCGGCGCGGCCACGGTCGCGCGCTCGGCCCCCGATGGCTACACGATCATGATCGCGGCCAACGGCATGGCCGTGAACCCCGCGCTCTATCGCGACATGAATTACGACCCGCAGAAGGACTTCGCGCCGATCTCGCTGCTGGCCGTCGTGCCCAACGTACTGGTCGCCAACGCCGAGCGCAGCACCGCCAAGAGCGTGCAGGACGTTATCGCGCAAGCCAAGGCCAAGCCGGGCCACTACACCTACGCCTCGGCCGGCGTGGGCACCTCGATCCACCTGGCGGGCGAACTCTTCGTCTCGCTGGCCCAGGTCGACCTGCTGCATGTGCCGTACAAGGGCAGCGGTCCCGCCGTCGCCGACCTGCTCGGCGGTCAGGTCGACTACATGTTCGACAGCATCACCTCGGCCAAGCCGCACATCCAGGCCGGCAAGCTGCGCGCGCTGGCCGTGACCACCGCCAAGCGCTCGTCCGCCCTGCCCGACGTGCCCACCATGGCCGAAGCCGGCGTGCCCGGCTACGAGCTGATGCCCTGGTTCGCCGCCTTCGCGCCCGCCGGCACCCCGCCGGAGATCGTGGAGCGCCTGAACAGCTCGATGCGCAAGGCGCTGTCCGACCCCAAGGTGAAGGACGCGATGGCCTCGATCGGCGCGGAGCCCATCGGCGGCAGCCCCGTCGAGCTGCGTGATCACCTCGCCAAGGAAACCGCGCAGTGGGCGGTGCTGGTGAAAGAGCGCAACATCAAGATCCAGTAAACACGTCGCGGCCTCGTGCCGGGAAGTGCTGCGGCCCGCGGAAGCGGGCCGTTTTGCGTTGTGGCGAGCCGCCGCGTTCGAGCAGGAGTCAGCATCGAGGAATACACTAGCTCGCACAAGCTGAGCGCCCGCGTTCAAGGCGGGCGCAACCACGAGGATCCTGTCGTGAATTTCATTTTCCGCGGCGACGAGCTGCTGGTGCGCGAGGACGGCATCGAACTGCCCGACGCCACCGTCTGTGAAGGGCTCGGCGTGCGCGTCGAGAGCATGCAAACGATCTGGTTCGGCCGCGACCCGCACCAGCGCACCACCCACATCGCCCGTGACGCCGAAGCGCCCGCCGGCTACGCGTTTCGCAAGCTGCGCGCGCTGCTCTCCGAGCTGGGCGAGCACGGTCCGCTCGCCGGCCGCGCCTTTCAGATCGCAGAGTGGGTGCGCACGCATCGATTCTGCGGCGTCTGCGCCACGCCCATGCAACAGGCGGGCCACGAGCTGTGCCTGACGTGCCCGTCTTGCGGCCTGCATGCATACCCGCGCATTTCGCCGGCGATGATGGTGCTGATCAAGCGCGGCGATGCGCTGCTGCTGGCCCGCCACGCCCGCTATGCGCAGGCGCGCTACACCGCGCTCGCCGGCTTCGTCGAGCCCGGCGAGAGCATCGAAGACGCCGTGCACCGCGAGGTCGAGGAAGAAGTCGGCCTGAAGGTGCGCGACCTGCGCTACTTCGGCAGCCAGTCCTGGCCTTTCCCGCACTCGCTCATGATTGCGTTCACGGCCGAGTATGCGGGCGGCGACATCCGAGTCCAGGAAGACGAGATCGCGGACGCGCAGTGGTTCGGGCCCGGTGAGCCGTTTCCCGACATCCCGATGCGCGAATCCATCGCGGGCAGGCTGGTGCGCGCCAATCTGCCGCCGGGCGTGCGGGTCGACTGAAAGCGGTAGTGGCCGGGCAAGGGTGGCAGGTCAGGCCGGCCGCATTTCGCCGGCCGCGCCTAGCCGGCCGCGCCTGGCCGGCCGCACCTGATTGGTCGCGCCTCGCCGGCCACACCTCGCCGGCCGCACCTGGCCGGCCACACCTCGCCGGCCGCCTCACACCGGCACGGTCAAGTAGACCGCTTCGCGTCCAACGATCGGTACGCGCGCCGGCATGAAGATCGTGCAGTCGTCGCACAGCGCCCGGATCTCTTCGTCGCCGTTCACGGCGATGAGCTCGTCCTTGGCGAACGTCTCGAAGCCGATCACCGGTCGCGCGAAGTGGAAGTCATCCGACTTCACCACATGCACCTGCAGCAGCTGGAATCGCTTCGGCGTGATGGGCGCGGCCTGTTGCGCATCGATCAGGCCGAAATGCGCCAGGAAGCGCAGCGTCGTGTCGGTGGCCAACTCGGCCGCCGAGCGCGCGAAGTGCTGACCGCACTCCACCACCAACGACCCCAGGCTGTTCACCGCATCGCCGCCATGACGGCCGTAGCCGATCAGGGGCGAGCCCGGGCCCTTGCCATTCGGCATCAGCAGATGCACGTCGGGCGCGCCCACCGCGGCCGCCAGCGCGGCATTGCGCGGCGAGTCGTAATACACCCAGAACGGCCGCACCGGCGCGCTCGTGGAATGAATATCGAGCACACAGTCGGCCGCATCGATCACCGGACGCAGCTCGCGCGCACGGCGCAGCTCGGGGCTGTCTTCCGACCCGTCGAGCATCTCGGTGGTCCAGATGCGGTTCAGGTTGTGCACCAGCTGCCGATTCTCGTAGGGGCGCTCGGCGTCGAACGCCTCGTACGCTTCCACATGCGCAAAGCTCACGGTCAGTGTCCCGATCTTCGGGCGCACCCCGGTATCGAGCAGATGCGTCGCCGCCACCATGCCGCAGATCTCGTTGCCATGCGTGAGGGCATTGATCAGCACGTGCGGGCCCGGCTTGCCGGACTCGAAACGATGCACGTAATCGATCCCGGTGTTGCCCTGGCGATAGGCGGAGATGTCGCGGGGCAGGACTTCGAGAGGCGGAGGCAACGGTTGTGCGGACATGAGCGGCTCGCGTTGAGGGAGAGAGCCCATCACGATAACGCAGTTCGCCGCCCTGGCCGCCGCGCGAATTCACTGATCCGTCTCAACCCGGCGCCAACAAGGTAGCGCACAGCCGCCTCTTCCTGCGATGATGTCCGTTTTAACGTCAACCGGAGGATCGCGGGATGGGTATGTTGGCCATCGTCATTTCATTGGCGCTATTGATGTATTTCGCTTATCGCGGTGTCACGGTGCTGCTGCTCGCACCGATCATGGGCGCGATAGCGGTGGTGCTCTCGGGCGATAGCAGTTTCCTGCTTCCCATCTACACCTCCACCTTCATGACCGCGCTGAGCGGTTATGTGCTGCAGTTCCTGCCGATCTTCCTGCTCGGCGCGCTGTTCGGCCAGCTGATGGCGGACTCCGGCGCGGCCAACACGCTCGCAAGGTGGATCGTCAACAGCCTCGGCCCGCGCCGCGCGATCCTCTCGGTGGTGGTGGCCTGCGGCCTGCTCACCTACGGCGGCGTGTCGCTGTTCGTCGTGGCCTTCGCGCTCTATCCGGTGGCCGTCAGCCTGTTCAAGGCCGCCGACCTGCCCAAGCGCCTGATTCCCGGCACCATCGCGCTGGGCGCCTTCACGTTCACCATGACCGCGCTGCCCGGCACGCCGTCGATCCAGAACGCCATCCCCATCCCCTACTTCAACACCAACGTCTTCGCGGCCCCGGGCCTGGGCCTGATCGGCGCACTCGTCATGTTCGGCGGCGGCCTGTGGTGGCTGCAAAGCCGCGCGGTCAAAGCCCACGCGGCGGGCGAAGGCTTCGGCGAACACGGCGAGGCCGACGAGCAGACCAATCCCGATCAGCCCGCCGAACAGGGCCGCTGGTCGGTCATGCCGGTGCCGCTGGCGCTGCTGCCGCTGCTGCTCGTGGTCGGCGTGAACGCACTCTTCACCTACGTGATTTTCCCCGGCATGGACTTCGCTTTCCTGGGCGAGCGCTTCCAGAATGTCGATCCGCAAAAGACCACCGGCCTCTGGTCGCTGATCATCGCGCTGGCCGTCGCCTGCCTCACGCTCGTGCTGATGCGCCTGGGCAAATGGGAAGACCTCAAGGGCACCGTGAACAAGGGCGTGTTCGGCTTCATGCTGCCGCTCTTCAACACCGCCTCCGAGGTCGGCTACGGCGCCGTCATCGCCAGCCTCGCGGGCTTCGCCATCATCCGCGACGCCGTGCTGAACATCTCGCCGACCAACCCGCTGATTTCCGAGGCGGTCGCGATGAACGTGCTGGCCGGCATCACGGGCTCGTCCTCCGGCGGCCTGAGCATCGCGCTGCAGACACTCGGCGCCGACTACCTCCGCATGGCCGAAGCCGCCGGCATCAGCCCCGAGCTGCTGCACCGCGTGGCCGTCATGGCGGCGGGCGGCATGGACACCCTGCCCCACTGCGGCGCCATCATCACGCTGCTGGCGATCTGCAAACTGAATCATCGCCAGTCGTACCTCGACATCGCGGCCGTCACCATCATGATCCCGCTGCCGGCACTGGCGCTGGTGATCACGCTCGGAACGATGTTCGGCAGTTTCTAAGTTTGAAGTGAGCTTGCTGCGGGCCATCGGCCCGCGGCAATAAGTACTGGAGCGAACCTCAAGCAACGCGGGTAGCTGGCGTGACGCGTTCGTTGAGATCTGATGTGAAAACCGGGAACGAGCGGCCGGAATCGCTGAAGTGAAGAAACCGGACGCCAGCTCGCTCGCCACGCCCTTGCCCCTCTAAAAATCGCATGATACTTATGTGCGAGGCGTTCCGCGCGCCGCCCTTACTGCCCCAAGCAATCAGGTGAAAAGGCTTGGCCTTTAGCCACGCACGTCCACTGAGTGCAGCGAAGCTTCAACATTCATCAAGGCAAAGCTCCATATGGATCGAAGAACACTTCAGCAGCACAAAAAGACGCCGAAAGTCCTTTCCGACCTTCCCTCGTTCTCGCCGCTAAGAAAGCACACATTACCCGGCCAGTATCGTCGGCTGGGCCGCCCTCGAGCGCAGGGCACCAACATGATCACGGTGTCCGAATCGCATCGCGTGCTTTTTATCTGGCGCGATGGCGCGATTCTGACGGATCGATCGTTCTATGCCTACCTGATCGAGCTCCTTTCTGGCGGCAATTTTCGAACGCTGCTTGAGTTCCACTGGCATCCCAGCCACAAGGGTTTTCACTGCGTGACGCCCTGCGGATCCGACGCCGACTACACCAACCGTATGCTGCATGGCTGCACAGAGCTCAAGGTCAAGACGCGCCGCCTGGATTCCGCGAAGGCGGCAGACAGGCTGGCATTGATTGAAATCTTCTGCCGCATCTGCGGCATTACAATTGATAACCCGCACGACGGACAGTCTGCTCGGCTATGGAATTGACCCGAACTATCAAGCAGGCCATTTGCGCCTTATTTGAAGTGCACGCCGATGAAGGTGGCGTGCAGCGCGTCGTCACGCCGCTTCAGTACTCCGGCAGCGGAGATCACATCGTGGTTCGAGTACGTGCGAATGAGCATGGCTTCACCGTCGACGAGAACGGCGAGTCCTCTCTCTATGCATCCATGGCGGATGGTGACGTCGAACTCGAAGCGGTGCAACGCTGGCTGGCAGATCTGCCAACGTACTCCCCGGTCTCAATAGACGAGGACGAAGTCCTTCGCGCGCACGCTTCCGACGAGCGCCTGATCCCCGCCTATATCTTCCGAGTAGCGGAAGCTGCACAAAGCCTATACGCCCTCGCGACAGCCCGCCAGCCACGCAAGGAGAGTGACTTCAAAAAAAGAGTGGCTGAGGCCGTCGAAGCGGCCGCAGCCACGCTCGGCTTCTCTTACGAGAATGACGTCATCTTGCCGATTGCAGGAGACTTCAAAGCGGACCACGTGATATCAAGCTCGCCTCCCCTTATCGTCATAGCTGCCACCGGAATTCAGCGCTTGCTGGAAGCCGAGATTGTTCACATGCGCTACCAGCAAGAAGGCTTACCCGGCTTCGTTCTGGCCACGGTGGAAAGCCAGCGGTCCGTCGGCGCCAAGCAGTTCGAGCGAGCAAACTACTACACCGGGAAGACCGTGAGTTTTAGCGCAGCGGACTTCAGCAGCCTCCTGGCTACACAGATTCATTGAGTTGTCACTCGCGTAGCAGAGTCGTTCTGAAGCCCCTCACACGGCAGATGGTCTCACCGGCTATTGCTCACCTTGCAGCGCGCGGTGAACGTACCCCCGGTCGCGTCGGCCGTCGCGTTGGACGGCCCGTGCAGCGAGGCCAGTAGAAGACCCTTGGTGGGATAGAGCGAATACACCATGATCTCGGGCCCATCGGGCACCAGGAACGTGATCAGGGCAGGACGGCCATCGATGACATCCGCGAGCTGTTCGCCGGGCGGCTCGCCGGCGTCGGTGGACGTGTGGCGGATGATGCCCTGCTCGGGCCGCGCGCTGTCCCACACCAGCGTCCAGGTGCTGTTCTTGTAGCCCGCCTTCTTCTGCACAGGCTCTGACTTGCCCGCGGGCACGTGGAAAAACGTGCCCTGCGGGCTCTTGCATTCGGCGCTCAGTTGCACCGCCTGGGCGGTGCCGAGGGATGCGGCAGCGAGGCTGGCAACAAGCAGGGAGCGAACGAGAAGACGGCGCATTGGCAAACTCCTGTGGCACGCGGGCGCAGCCCGGCGGTGGGACGACCGGGACGCAGCCCGGCGGTGGGACGACCGACGACTTTATCACCCGAAACCGCTTATCGGTCTCTGCCCGCGAGTTCGCCGCGCCCTGTCGCCGTGCGGTGACGCGTCGGAGGCATCTTTCGCTGTCGCCGTGCGGTGACGCGACGAATGCATCTTTCGCTGTCGCCGCGCGGTGACGCGACGGATGCATCTGTCCATGTCGCCACGCGGTGGCGCGACCGGGGGCATCTTTCCCGTCGTGGATCTATGCCGATGCCACGCGCGGCCGGGCGATTACCCAGTCTCGACTGAAGCGGCGTCTATTCCTAGAGCAAGGAAGCGGTGATTTCGTCGGCGATGCGCCGCACCGCGGCTAGCATCGGCACCTGCTGGCGCGGTCCGCCTTCATGCAGCGAGGTGACCATGGAAATCCCGACCGAGGCCAGCGGGACCCCATGGCGATCGAGCAAGGGCGCCGCAATGCAGGAGACGTGCGGGTTACTTTCCCCGTCGTCGAACGCAACCCCCTCATCGAGCACTCGATCGAGTTCGCGGCGCAACTGCTTTGCCGAGGTGATCGTCGTCTCCGTCAGGCGGCGAAAATGCATCTGGGCGATGAGCCTTTCCTGGTCGGCGGGCGACATATGCGCCAGGATGGCCTTGCCGACCGCGGTGCAGTAGAGCGGCTCCCAGTCGCCGGCGGCCTGACGCACGGAAACGATGCTGTCACTGGGCATGACTTCGAGCAGAATGGCCCGGTCGCCCTCGATGATCGCCAGGTGCGAGGTCTGGCCCGTCAATTCCGAAAGTCTGCGCAGGTAGGGCCGGGCGATGTCGACCAGGGCCTTCGGCTGGCGCAGACTCTTGGCCCAGTACTCAATGCGCGCGCCGACCGTGTAGGTCTTGTCCAGCGGGTTCTTCTGCGCGAGGCCATGGCGTTCCAGCGTATTGAGAAAACGCAGGGCCGAACTCTTGTCGATACCGAACTCACGCGCCACGTCGACAATGCGGATCGGTTCATCGGAATCGATCAGGAACTCGAAAATATTCAGCCCCTTGTCGAAGGAGCCGATGATGGCATTGGGGCCGGGTTTCTCTGGCGCGGTTTCGCCGGCACGGGGCTCGACGTGAGGCATGAGGGCGGACATGGGCAAATCAACCATCGGTTGCGACGGTGTCAGAGCGTTCGGAGAACTTGATTCTAACTGACAACATTGCCATGCCACGGCGTCCTGCCCCCCGCGAATGCGGGTAGGCAGGGCACCGTCATTACGTCGGGGCGTCGTCGATTTCGGCGAGGAACCCGAGCATTACCGGCGAATCGAGCGGCATCACCATATGGCCGAGCGCGGTGCGGCAATGCGCCACGCCCAGCACCTGAGTGAGCAGTTCGGAGGCGCCATTGAGGACATGCGGGATGTCCTTGAACTCCATGGTGCAACCGACATGGCCGTCGAGACGGACCAGCCGCACCCGGGCCAGGTCTCCGCCCGCGGCTTCCTTCAGCTGCGCCAGCCCGGCCAGCGCCGCCAGGCGCGCTGCATCGACCGCCTGCTCCGTGCTCACTTCGGCGCCGACGCGGCCGGTGTAGGCCAGCTTGCCCTCGCGCCAGGGAAACTGGAACGAGGTGTGGACCAGATTGCCGGTGCGAACCCAGGGCACGTACGCACCGACCCCGGCGCGGGCGGGCTGCAAGCGGTGGCCCATCGCCGCGAGGCGGGTTTCGGGATGATTCTCGGGGTACATCGTCTGCCTCCTTGTTCTCGTTGTTTTTTCAGGCTCTCCAGCGAGCGACGATGGCTGGATTGCGCTTCATCCAATCGGCTGCCGCAGCCATCGGACTGAGCTTGCGGACGTTGATCAGGTAGTCGAGCTCGGTCATCGCGGCGTTACCCAGCGTCACCCGGCGCAGGCTGGCCAGTGCGTCGGCCGGCAGCAGGTGGCGGGCATCGTTGCGGATGAGCAGCGTCGCCTGATCCTTGCCGCGCAACAGACCTTTCGGCTCGGCCAGTTCGCGGATCTTGTAGGTATGGTGCAAATGCTGGGGCTGCCAGAGCGGCACGACCACCCAGCGTTTTTCGGCGACAGCGCTCTCGAAGGCCCGCTCCATACCGGCCTGCGTGCCGTTGCGGAACTCATAGCCGAGGGTGTCGAGGCCGTACTCCTTGACGATCTCGCGCGAGAAGCGGCTGATCCCCGCGCCTGGCCCGATGCCTTGGATCACCTTGGTCATCCGGGCCACGACTTCCGGCTTTTTCAGATCGGCAACGGCGGACACTTCACCGGCCGGCACATAATCCGGCACCCCCCACAGCGTGTACGGCTCGTACAGCACGGTCAGCTTCTCGACTTCCGAGACCATCGGCGCCAGATAGCCGCCGTGGCTGCCGGGCAGCCAGGCCGAGGCGAGCATGTCGACCTCGCCCTTGCCGAGCATTTCGAACATCTTTTCGTGCGGCGCTTCCTTGACCTCGGTCTCGATGCCCTGCAACGCCAGCAACTGGCGGGCGATGGAGCCGCTGGCGGCATGGAAGGACAGCGCGATCTGGCCGACGACCAGCTTGCGGCCGGCCATTGCCGCGCGAGCGATACCTGAGGCACCGGCGGCCAGGATGCCGGCGGACGCGGCGAGAAAGTATCGGCGATTCGGATTCATGGTGAGTTCCTTAATGAAATGACCACCGGCCTCAGGCCAGCGCCTTGTACAGTTCGCGCAGCAAGGCCGGATGGGCCCGGATGCGTTTCATCGACATCGTCTTTCTTTCCAACATGGGCGAGCTCAGTGACCGACCCCGAGGTAGCGTTCCTGCAACTCGGCATCGGCTGCGAATTGGCACGACGGCAG
Source organism: Bordetella genomosp. 5 (assembly GCF_002261475.1). Lineage (GTDB taxonomy): Bacteria > Pseudomonadota > Gammaproteobacteria > Burkholderiales > Burkholderiaceae_B > Bordetella. The sequence goes on along the minus strand of NZ_NEVN01000001.1, from coordinate 553,238 downwards.
ATCAAGCACGATCTCGCCCGACTCCATCACCAGCATGCGTTCCGACAGTGCGACGGCAAGCCGGAAATTCTGTTCGACGACGAGCAGCGACATCCCCTCTTCGTCCACCAGCCGGCGCAACACCCCCTGCAAGTGCTCCACGACCAGCGGCGACAGGCCTTCCGACGGTTCGTCGAGAACCAGCAGGCTGGGGTTGAGCAGCAGTGCGCGGCCAATCGCCAGCATCTGCTGTTCGCCGCCCGACAACTGGTTGCCGCGATTGCGCCGGCGCTCGGCGAGGCGGGGAAAGGTGTCGTACACCCGCTCCACCGTCCACGCGCCGGGCCGGATGCCGGCGGTCAGCGTGAAATGCTCGTGCACCGAGAGCGACGGAAAAACCCGCCGCCCCTGGGGCACCAACGCCACGCCCAGGCGCGCCATCTCGAAAGGCTGCACCCCGGCCACCTCGCTGCCTTCGAAATGGATCGACCCTTCGATACGGTCGACCATGCCCATCAGCGATTTGCACAGCGTGGTCTTGCCGACGCCGTTGCGCCCGACGATGGCAAGCGCCTCGTTGCCGATGCTGAAATCGATGCCGTGCAGAATCGGCATGCCGCCCAGCCACGCAGTGACGTTATGGAGCTTGAGCAGAGTTTCCATCAGCCCTCTCCCAGATAAATCTTGCGCACCAGAGGATTGACGCGGATTTCGTCCGGCTTGCCGGAAGCGACGATTTCGCCGTCCTTCATCACCGTCACTTCGTCGGCGATCTGCAAGGCAACGTTCATGTCGTGCTCGATCATGATCAGCGTGATGTCACGCGACAGGTTGCGGATCAGTTCCAGCAGCAGCGGCCGTTCGGCCGGACTCAGCCCGGCCGCCGGCTCGTCGAGCAGCAGCAGGCGAGGCGTTTGCATCAGCGCCATGCCCAACTCCAGCTGACGCTGCTCGCCGTGCGACAGCTCGGCCACAGGACGGTGCTCACTGTGTTCCAGACCGACCGCCGCCAGCACCTCGCGCACCTTGCGCGCGCCCTCGTCGAGACGACCTGGCCGCAGCACGCCGAAACGGCCGGGCCGGCTGCCGCGCCAGGCGACGCTCAGGTTCTGTTCGATGCTGATGCCCTTGAACAGCGACGAGGTCTGGTAGGTGCGGGCAATGCCCAGGCGCGCCCGGCGATGCGCGGGCAGCGCGGTGACATCTTTGCCGTGGAACACGATGCGCCCGGCGCTGGGCGGAAAATCGCCCGCGATGATATTGAACAGCGTGGTCTTGCCGGCACCGTTGGTACCGAGCAAAACGCGACGCTCCCCTGGGGCGATCCGCAGGTCGACGCCGGCGATGGCGCGCAAGGCGCCAAAGCGGCGTTCGACCGCGTCGACATGCAGTGCCAGCACGCTCATGCCGCGCCGCTCACTTGCAGACCGGGTTGTCGCGCGAAGCCGGACCGGCGGCGAGGAATTCCTCGCGCGGCACGCCCAGCGTCTGGTTCACCTGCGGACTGACCTTGACCACCTTGTTGTAGAGGCTGCCATCAGGACGCCGGGCGACTTCGGTGACGAAGGCATCGGCGATCACCTGACGGTTCTGGTCGAGGCTGTAGATGCCGGTCGGCGTTTCGAACTTGAGTTGGCGCAGCGCCGCCTTCAGCTTGTCCTGGTTGCCGGAGACGTCGCCGCCTGCCTGTTCCAGAGCGAGCAGCGCCGCCTTCATGCTGATGTAGTAGCCGTGCGCCATGCTCGACGGCGCCGACAGCGCATCGGGAAACTTGGCGCGATAGCGGCGTACGAATTCCTTCCACTTTGGATCCTCGTTCTCGTCGGCGCTGGAACTGGCCGACGGAATGCCGACGACGCGCTGCTGGAACGGCCCGCGGCTGTTCAGGACGATCGAGTCGACGGTGATCGAGCCGCCGATCAGCGGCGCCTTGCCGCCGGCCTGGTAGTACTGGCTGAGGAAATTGACCGCGTCGGCCCCGCCGAGCACGACGAACACGGCGTCGACATCCTTGGGAATGCGGGCGATCACCGTGCTGTAATCCTTCGTGCCTAGCGGAACCCAGAAGCGGCTCGGCACCTTGCCGCCCTTGCGGCAGAACTCGGTGACAAAACCGGCGACCTGGGCATAAGGGAAGCCGTAGTCCTCGGCCACGACGGCGACATTGCGATACTTTTTCTCGTCGTAGACGTAGTTGCCCAGGCCGGCAACGCGCTGCGCCCCGTCCGTGCTGAAGCTGAAGAAGTTCGGGGCGGGGTCGCGCAACGTCGTTTCCTGCGCCGCTGCGGTGCCGTTCACGAACGTCTTGGCCGGGATGGTCTTGGCCAGCTCTTTGATGGCCAACCCTTCGCCGCCCGACAAGGGCCCGACGATCAGGTCGACCTTGTCCTGGTCGAGCAGCTTGCGCGCCTTGGTCACGGCGACATCGCCCTTGGCGTTGGTCGATTCGCGGATGACCTCGATCTTCTTGCCGGCAATGCCGTTCTTGAATTCTTCGAGCGCCAGGTCGATGCCGCGACTCCCATCCTGACCGAGCGCGGCGAGCGGCCCCTCGAGAACGAGCAGGGTGCCGATTTTCAGCGTCTGCTGGGCCTGTGCGACACCGCCTGCCAGCACCAGGCCAACGGCGGCAATGGCGCCGGCCAGCCGGGTAGGTTGCAGTTTTTTCATTTCAAGGTCTCCATGATTTTTGTAGGTACCGTAGCGGCTGCGTGGCTCGGTCGGCCGACGCAGCCGGGTCAAGCGGCGCGACGGCGTTGCATCGCCGCCTGCAGACGGCGCGCGATGCCGAGCAGACCGTCCGGAGAAAACAGGACGATCGCGAGGAATATCGAGCCGATCAGCAGGTTGAAACGATCGGCGCCAACGATCGTTCCGGCGAAGTTCTGAAGCAGGACGTAGAGCACGGCCCCGATGAAGGCACCGGCCGGGTGGCGCAGGCCGCCGACCACGGCCATGATGAGGATGGCGGTGATGCCGCCGAGATCGACCGAGCCCGGCGAAATGCGCTGGTTGTACCAAACCATCAACACACCCCCGAGCGCCGCCGGCACGCCGGCCGCGGCAAACGCGGCCACCTTGATCGCCAGCACCGAATAGCCGAGCGCCGCCGCCTTGCGCGGATCGTCGCGCACCGCTTGCAAGGCCAGCCCGGCCGGTGTCGCGACGAGGTAGCGGATACCGGCATAGAACGTCGCTGCGACACCGAGGCAGATGAAGTAAAACAATTGCGCCTCGCTGCGGATCGGCCGCTCGAACAACTGCGGCACCGCCACCCCTTGCAGGCCATTGAAGGCGTTGAACACGGTGTCGTTCTGCTGGACAAGGAAGAAAAAGCCCATGCCGATGGCGAGCGTGATCATCAACAGATAGATGCCTTCGGTGCGCGCCGCGAGAAAGCCGACGAAGATCGAGAACAGCACCGCGACGAGTACGGCGAAGGCGACGGCCAGGGGCCAGGGCAGCGGCACTCCCATCGCCTCGGCATTGACGCTGGTCAGCGCGAGCGCGTAGCCGGCGACGCCGGCCACCGTCATCTGGGCGAGCGAGACCATGCCGCCGTAACCGGCAAGAAAGCTCAGCGACAGGGCGACCAGGCCGAAGAAGAGGCTGGGCGCACCGATGTTGAGCACCCAGAAATCCGGCATGAGAAACGGATAGAGCACGGCCCAGCAGAGCAGCGCCAGGTCGTAGCGGATCAGGCGGGTTTCGAGCGGCGTGGACATCAGGCTTTCCTTCCGAACAGGCCGGCCGGCCGCAAGGCGAGCACCCCGGTCATCAAGACATAGATCAGCATGTAGGCGTAAGTCGGCAGGTAGGCCAGACCCCACTGCTCGACCAGCCCGACCAGCACCGCACCGACCGCCGCACCGACGATGCTGCCCATGCCGCCGACGATGGTGACGACCAGCGACGAGAGCAGGTAGCGCGCATCCTCGCCGGGCGATACCGAGAGCACCGTGCCGCCGAGCACGCCCGACAGGCCGGCCAGCGCGGCCCCGACGGCGAACACGAGCACGAACAGGCGCGAGGTGTTGATGCCGAGCGCAGAGAGCATCTCGCGGTCGTCGACGCCGGCCCGGATGGCCACCCCGAAGCGCGTCCGGTGCAGGCCCAGCCAGAGCAAGATGCCGATGGCTAGCGCCACCAGCAGCAGATTCAGACGCAGCAGCGGATAAGCGCCGATCAGCGGCAGTTCGACGCTGTGCTGCAGGAACTCGGGCGGCTGGAACTGCAAGGTCAGGCTGCCGAACCTGGCGAGCAGCAGGTCGGCGATGACGACCGACAGGCCGATGCTGACCAGTGCCTGGCGCAGGTCCTCGCCCTGCATCCAGTCCAGAAAGAAGAGATGCATCGCCATGCCGAGCACGGCGACGATCAAGGCCCCGGCCAACACCGCCAGGTACCAGCTGCCGCTCCACTCGCCGACCTGGTAGCCGAGGTAGCCCCCCAGCAGGTAGAGCGAACCGTGCGCCAGGTTGACCGAGCGCATCAGGCCGAAGATCAGCGTGAAGCCGACTGCCACCAGAAAATACAGGGCCGCCACGGTCAGCCCGTTCAGGGTCACCGTCAAGAAAAGACTCACCGGGCACTCCCGATGGCGACGCCCGCGTCGTCGGCGATCCAGCTGGCCTGTTCGCTTTGCTTGAACATGAATTCGAACGTGATGCCGTTCGGATCGACGACGAACACCTGGTGCAGCCCCTCGCCCGGTACCGTGCGCGGCTGGTACGGGTAGCCGGCCTTCTTCAGACGCTCCTCGAATCCGGGCAGGCCCTCGCAGTTGAACGAAATGTGATCGACCACGCCGCTGCCGGAAGTCTGGCCGCGGTCGCCAAGGTAGCGCACCAGTTCGGCGTCGCCGGTATCGCGCGCCATCATATGGAGCACCGGCAAACCGGCCGCCGAATACATCCAGTAGCCGGGAAACTTGAAATCGGGGCGGTTGCCGACCCGCAGGCCTACCACCTCCTCGAAAAAACGGCGGGTTTCTTCCAGCTTCGGGGTGCGCAAAGTGAAATGGTTGAGGTCGATGGCTTTCACTTCTGTCTCCTGCTTCATTGTTGATAAATAATCAACCGGTTGATTATTTAGTTACGATGCAGTTATAGAAGGCTGGCCATACGAGCGTCAAGGCAGTTGCCGCTTCGGGGACGCATCTCTCGTCCGAGTATTGGGTGCGCAGCGGTAGCGGGGACGACACAGCCGCGTTCCGGGGAGAGCGTGACCGCCCCAACGGGCGGCGAGTGGCGGGTGTGCGGCCGCACTCGCCGGGCGCCGCGCTGCCGGACCTCGAGGGGGAGATCGCGTCGTACGGCGGGCGCACGAGAGCCGCTCGCACGTTCGCTAAGCGCAGACGGAAAACAAAAACCCCGCGAGGAGCATCGCTCCCGCGGGGTTTTTGTTCAGGGCTTGCGCCCTGATTGTTCTGGCGGACAGAGGGGGATTCGAACCCCCGATACGCTTTTGACGTATACACGCTTTCCAGGCGTGCGCCTTCAACCGCTCGGCCACCTGTCCTGATTTGGAATCGGCTTTCGTGGCTCTTGCGCCGGGTCAAACCACGGGCGCAAAGGAACTACCGAAAACGCGAATCCGCGATTCTAGCAGAATCGCCGCGACTGTGGGGAGGGCCGATGGCGCGACCGCCACGCCGCGCATGAAAAAGGGACGCACCACCCGGGAGTCCGGTGGCTGCGCCCCGTCCTGCTCTGCGCCGTGCCAGCGGGCAGCTGCGCTAGGGCTCGATCTGCCGATACGAAAGCACGGTGCCGTCGGTCGCAGCCTCTTCGAGCCGCACGCGGAAGCCCCACAGCCGGCCCAGGTGCTTCATCACCTGGTCGGCCTCGCCGCTGTCGAGCGGACGGCCGCGGCTCTGGGTGTGGCGCAGGACCAGCGAGCGGTCGGACTCGCGGAAGTAGCGCACCACCTGGATGTCGGGCACCTGGTTGTCGCGGTTGTGTTGCGCGGCCAGCAGGCGGCGCACGTGGCGGTAGCCTTCGTCGTCGTGGATCGCCGCGATCTCGAGCTTGGGATTGGACTGGTGGTCGGCCACGGCGAAGAAGCGGAACTCGCGGATCAGCTTGGGCGAGAGGTACTGCGAGATGAAGGACTCGTCCTTGAAGTTGCGCATGGCGAAGTCCAGCGTCTTGACCCAGTCGGTGCCGACGATGTCGGGGAACCAGCGGCGGTCTTCGTCGGTGGGGTTTTCGCACATGCGGCGGATGTCGGTCATCATGGCGTAGCCGAGCGCGTACGGGTTGATGCCGCCGTAGCCGCGTTCGTCGAAGCCGCGCTGGCTCACGACATTGGTGTGGCTGGCCAGCACCTCCATCATGAAGCCATCGTTGACCTGGCCGCGCTGATGCAGGCGGTTGAGCAGGGTGTAGTGCCAGAACGTGGCCCAGCCCTCGTTCATCACCTTGGTCTGCGTCTGCGGGTAAAAATACTGCCCCACCTTGCGCACGATGCGCACCAGCTCCTTTTGCCAGGGCTCGAGCGTGGGCGAGTACTTCTCGATGAAGTACAGGATGTTTTCTTCGGGCTCTGGCGGGAACACGCTGCGCTTCTCGGCCTCGGGCGCGGCGGGCATTTTGGGCACGGTGCGCCACAGGTCGTTGAACTGGCGACGTGCATGTTCTTCGCGCTCGGCCTGACGCTGCGCCTCTTCACGGTACGAGATCGGCGCGGGACGCTTGTAGCGGTCGACCCCATGCATCTGCAAGGCGTGGCAGGAGTCCAGGATGGCCTCGACCGCCTCGATGCCGTGGCGCTCTTCGCACTCCATCACGAAGCGGCGCGCGAACACGAGATAGTCCAGCACGCCGTCGGCGTCGGTCCACTGCCGGAAGAGGTAGTTGTTTTTGAAGAAGGAATTGTGCCCGTAGCAGGCATGCGCGATCACCAGCGCCTGCATCGCCATGGAGTTTTCTTCCATGAGATACGAGATGCACGGGTTCGAATTGATCACGATCTCGTAGGCCAGCCCCTGCATGCCCTTGCGGTAGTACTGCTCGTTGCGGATGAACTCCTTGCCGTACGACCAGTGCGGATAGCCGATGGGCAGGCCCGCCGAGGCGTAGGCGTCGAGCATCTGCTCGGAAGTGATCACCTCGATCTGGTTGGGGTAGGTGTCGAGACCGTACTCGCGCGCCGTGGCGGCGATGACCTCGTCGTATTGCTGGATCAGCTCGAAGGTCCATTCGGATCCCTCGGAGATGGGCCGGGCACGCCGGACCGCCTCCAGCTCGGCGCGCGAACCCGCGATGGCGTTCATGCGACCTCCTTCTTGAACAGGTCATGAAACACCGGGAAGATCTCCCCGCGTTCGCAGATGCGGCGCATCGCGAAGTGCGGCGCGGTCTCCTGCTCGTACTCGGCCCACAGGCTGCTCTTGCGCGCCTCCTGCGAGTCGGGCACTTCGATGTAAGCGAAGTAGCGCGTGGCGGGCAGCAGCTTTTCGGCCAGAAAGCGTGCGCTCTTGCCCGCGTCGGCGCCGAACGAATCGCCGTCGCTGGCCTGCGCCGCGTAGACGTTCCAGGCAGATGGCGAGTAGCGCTCCTGCACGATCTCATGCATCAGCTCGAGCGCCGACAACACGATCGTGCCACCGCTCTTGGGATCGTAGAAGAACGTGTGCTCGTCGACCTCTTCGGCGTTGTCGGTGTGGCGGATGAAGACCACCTCGACACGCTCGTACTTGCGCGAGAGAAAGAGGTACAGCAGCGTGAAGAAACGCTTGGCGAGGTCTTTCTTGCCTTCGTCCATGGAGCCGGACACGTCCATCAGGCAGAACATGACCGCGCGTGCCACCGGCACCGCCACCGGCACGCGGTTGCGGTAGCGCAGGTCGATCTCGTCGAGGAACGGCACGCGGGCCGAACGCCCCCGCGCTTCGTCCACGCGCAGCTGCAGGGCTTGCAGACGCACCTCGTCGGCGCCCTCCTCCAACGCCTCGGCCAACTCGGCCTCGGCCTGCTCCAGCTCGCTGCGCGCGTGCAGCCCGAGTGCGACACGCCGTGACAGCGAGGCGCGCAGGGTGCGGTTGACGCTCAGCGTGCTGGGCGAGCCCGTGGTGGTGTAGCCGGCCCGTTGCCAGCGCTTCTGGGACACATCGCCCAGCTGCGTGCGCACCAGGTGCGGCAGTTCGAGGTCTTCGAAAAAGAGATGCAGAAACTCGGCGCGCGAGAGGCTGAAGGTGAACTGATCCACCGACTCCCCCTCGCCCGGCTCCGAGCCGCCACCGCCCTCGCCGCCCTGGGGCCGGTCGATGGTGTCGCCCTTGGCGAACTCCCGGTTGCCCGGGTGCACCATTTCGCGGTCACCGCCCTGCCCGTGGCGGAAATGCGGTTCCGAGATGTCCCGGGCGGGAAGGTTGATCTCCCCGCCCTGGTCCATGTCGGCGATGGAACGCTCACGGACCAGATCCTGTACGGCTTTGCGGATCTGTTCCTTGTAGCGCCGCAAGAAGCGCTCGCGGTTGACGGCGCTCTTGTTGCGGCCATTGAGACGACGATCGATGAGCGAATTCATGGTTCACCTCGCTCAGGATGACTTCCTCACCCTAAGGTACCACTCGCACAACAGGCGAACCTGCTTCTCGGTGTAGCCCTTGTCGACCATGCGATCGACAAAGCTCTGATGCTTGCTCTTGTCCTCCGCCGATGCCTTGGCGTTGAACGAGATCACCGGCAACAGGTCCTCGGTATTCGAGAACATCTTCTTCTCGATGACTTCGCGCAGCTTTTCGTAGCTGGTCCAGTTAGGATTGCGGCCGCCGTTGTTGGCGCGGGCGCGCAGCACGAAATTCACGATCTCGTTGCGGAAGTCCTTCGGATTGGCGATGCCCGCCGGCTTCTCGATCTTCTCGAGTTCGTCGTTGAGCGCGCCGCGGTCGAAGCTCTCCCCGGTTTCGGGATCTCGGAATTCCTCGTCCTGGATCCAGCAGTCGGCGAAGGTCACATAGCGGTCGAAGATGTTCTGGCCGTACTCGGAATACGACTCGAGATACGCCGTCTGAATCTCCTTGCCGATGAACTCCGCGTAGCGCGGCGCCAGATAGCCCTTGATGAAGTCGAGATAGCGCCGGCGCGTTTCTTCGGGGAAGTCTTCGCGGGCGATGCGCTGCTCGAGCACATACATCAGGTGCACCGGGTTGGCCGCGACTTCGGTCTGGTCGTGGTTGAACACGCTGGACAGGATCTTGTACGCGAAGCGCGTCGACACCCCGTTCATGCCTTCATCGGTGCCGGCGTAATCCTTGTACTCCTGCAGCGCCTTCGCCTTCGGATCGACGTCTTTCAGGCTTTCGCCGTCGTAGACCCGCATCTTGGAATAGACGCTGGAGTTCTCGGGATCCTTGAGCCGGGTGAGCACCGAGAACTGCGACATCATGTCGAGCGTGCCCGGTGCGCAGGGCGAGGCCGAGAGCGAGCTGTGGCGCAGCAGCTTCTCGTAGATCTTCACTTCCTCGGAGGTCTGGAGGCAGTACGGCACCTTGACGATATAGATCCGATCGAGGAAGGCCTCGTTGTGCTTGTTGTTGCGGAAGGTCTGCCATTCCGACTCGTTCGAGTGCGCGAGAATCGCGCCGTTGAACGGGATCGCCGAGAAGCCTTCGGTGCCCTTGAAGTTGCCTTCCTGGGTCGCCGTCAGCAGCGGATGCAGCATCTTGATCGGCGCCTTGAACATCTCGACGAACTCGAGCAGCCCCTGATTGGCCAGGCACAGGCCGCCCGAGTAGCTGTAGGCGTCGGGATCGTCCTGGGAATAGCGATCGAGCTTGCGGATGTCGACCTTGCCGACCAGAGACGAGATGTCCTGGTTGTTTTCGTCGCCCGGCTCGGTCTTGGCGATCGCGATCTGACGCAGCACCGAGGGGTTGAGCCGCACGACACGGAACTTCGAAAGATCGCCGTCGAATTCCTTGAGCCGCTTGACCGCCCACGGCGACATGATGCCGCTCAGATAGCGTTTGGGAATGCCGTAGTCACGTTCGAGTTCGTCGCCGAAGCGCTCGGGATGGAACAGGCCGAGCGGCGATTCGTTGACCGGCGATCCCTTGAGGGCATAGATGGGATAACGCTCCATCAAGACCTTGAGACGTTCGGCGATGGAGGACTTGCCGCCCCCCACGGGCCCCAACAGATAAAGAATCTGCTTGCGTTCTTCGAGCCCCTGAGCGGCATGCTTGAAGAAGGCGACGATCTGATCGATCACCTCTTCCATGCCGTAGAACTCTTTGAACGCCGGGTAGCGGCGTATCACGCGGTTCGAGAACAATCGCGAGAGTCTCGGATCGTTACGCGTGTCGATGAGTTCGGGTTCGCCTATGGCCGCGAGCATGCGCTCGGCAGGACTGGCATAGACCATGGGATCACGCTTGGCCAGGTCCAGATATTCCTCAAGGGAAAGTTCTGATTCCTGCTCCCGCGCGTACTGGGACTTGAAGCCTTCGAGGATGCTTTGCACGGCCGACCCTCCTACGGGTGCCGTATCCAAAATAATCGGATACGGTTGAGTCCATTGTGTGCTTCCTATACCAGCCAAGCTAGTCATTCTTGCGAATGAGCCTCCACCACATTATGTAGTCGTAGCACTTTCGCCACACACAATAGACAGAGATGAAAGACCCCTTCAGAGATTAGGCCCCGTTCATGCGCCACAAGTTCCGGGCTGCGGCGAATTTACCGGCGGAACCCCTGAATAAAGGGGTTGGCAGCGCAACACCACGAGTGCTGACAGCCATGAGTACATACCCTTTATTCATAAGTCCTTCACTCGCGCGAGCCTCCTTTCTCAGCACCGTGCATGCGCGCAAACGGTGTTGCGGATACATGAAACATGAGCGGCACTCTCGCTGCTTCTCAACTAGCATGCGGCGTTCCCGGTGCACCGCCTTGTACACAAGCCTGCCCGCCAGCCGCGCGCGTTGCCTCGCGCCGTCATGCAAAACGCGCCTGGCGGCGCGTTCGATGTCGTACAGGTTGATGAGAATGCCCTCGCTCAAACGGAGGGGGCTGTGCTCGCGAGCCGATAGCGGCCTTCGCGATAGCACCAGTCCGGCCACAGCGCATGCGCCAGCGCCACACGCGCGAGCGCCGCGTCGAGATCCACCGGCGTGTATTGCTCCGGCGCCGCATAGCGGAATTGAACCGGCGGGCGATTGGGTGTCATGACCAGCAGATCGTCGCCGCGCAGATACCCATAGGTGTTGTCGTACTGCATGATCGCGCGATCGGGCGAACTGCTCGCAAGATCGTGACCAATCATGGGATGCTCGCCCTCCACACCGATGAGCGAGAGCAGCGTGGGCGGCAGATCGATCTGGCTGATGATGCGGTCATCGCGGCGCGGCGCGATGCCGCCACCGAGGATGAGCGCGGGAATATGGAAATGCCGCACCGGCACGAGCGTGGCGCCGAACACGCGCGAATCGTGATCGGCCACCACCAGGAATACGGTGTCGTTCCAATAAGGCGCCTCGCGCGCCTGCTCGAAAAAGCGGCCGAGCGCCCAGTCGGCGTATCGCACGCTGTTGTGTTCGGTGGCCGGATTCCCGTCGACCTCGATGCGGCCGGCAGGGTATTCCCAGGGGGTGTGGTTGGACACCGAAAAGGCCAGCGTGAACGTCGGCTCGTCGGCATCCTCGCGCAGCAGACGATCGAGCTGCGCGAACATGTCTTCGTCGCTCGCACCCCAGGTGCCGCAGAACGCGGGATCGGTGAAATCGGACCGATCCACGATCCGGTCGAAACCGTTGCCGAGGAAGAAGGCCTTCATATTGTCGAAGTGCGACTCACCGCCGTAGATGAAGCGCGAGTGATAGCCCTGCCGACCCAGCATCTCGGCGATCGTGAAAAAGCCGCGTTGCGCGCGCGGCAGCTTCAGCACCGCCTGCATCGGCGTGGGCGGGAAGCCGGTCGTCACGGCCTCCAGGCCGCGCACGGAGCGCGTGCCGGTGGCGTAGGCCCGGGTGAAGGCCCAGCCCTGCGCCATCAGCGCGTCGAGCTCCGGCGTGAGCCCCATGCCGCCGAGCGCCGCGCTGTATTGCGCGCCCAGGCTCTCTTCGAGAATGATCACCAGCTTCTTGGGACGGCTGGCACGCTGCACGGGGGCCTGGCGATGCAGGCTGGGCAGTTCGGCGTCGGCGGGCGGCCAGGGCAGGCCCGCCTGTTGCATCACCAGCTCGTTGAACGCCGCGCTCGGCATCTTGCCGTACATGCTCGAGCCGCCGCGCTCGTTCTTCATGCTGTAGATCGCATACACCACGTTGTAGAGCGAGTTGAGCGCCAGCGTGTTGACCATGCCGTCGGAGCAATAGGCCACCGACGAAGGATTGATGGGCCGGTGGCCCAGCGTGCCGCGGATCGCCAGGATCACCAGCGCCAGCATCACCACGCTGTAAAGAATCTGTTGCCACCACAGCAGCGCGGGGTCGGCGGTCGGGTTGACGAACAGCACGCAGCCCGCGACGCTGGCCAGCACGAGCACGGCCGTGCCCCCGAGCAGCGCCGTCTTGTAGCCGCGCCACACCATGTTGGACACTTCGCGCGGATGCTTGAGGTATTCGACGAACAGCCGGTTGGGACGCGTGTCGTATTCCTGGATGAACGGCGGCGTCGAGACCTCCAGCAGGGCCAGCAGGATCCAGCAGAGGATGAACCACCCGGCGGTAATGTCGGCCGCCCACTGATACTCACCGAGCCAGGGGCCCAACACGAGCGGCCATGCGGCCAGCACGCCGATCATGTGCGCGTCGATGCGCACGCCACCTCGCAGCAGGGGCCAGAGCCCGCCGGCATCGCGCACACGCGCCCATTGCCATGCCGCCAATGCCAGGCGGCTGAGGGTCAGCAGCACCAGGCTCGCGGCCACGAAGATCAGGGCTTCGCCTCTCATGACTCTTACTCCGTCGCGGGGTCGAGCGAAATCTTCAGAGCCAGGCGGCCACGGCGCCGCCCGAGGCCACGCCGCTGACCGACAGCATGCGCTCCACGTAACGGGCGATCATGTCCACCTCGAGATTGACCTTGTCGCCGGCCTTCACGTTGCGCAGCGTGGTCACTTCCTGGGTATGCGGAATGATGTTGATGCTGATGTCGCAGCCATCGCTATCGTCGAGCACGCTGTTGACGGTGAGGCTGATGCCGTTGACCACGATCGAGCCTTTGTAGGCAAGGAAGCGGGCCAGCGTCTTGGGCACACGGATCACGAGTTCACGCGACTCGCCCACATCCGAAAACCGCAGCACCTCGCCCAGGCCGTCGACGTGGCCCGACACCAGATGGCCGCCGATCTGGTCGCCGATGCGCAGCGACTTTTCGAGATTGACCTCGCCCACCGTCGCCAGGCCCACCGTGCGGTTCAGGCTCTCGCGCGACACGTCCACCTGGAACTGCGTGCCCTGCAGCGCGACCACGGTCATGCAGGCGCCCTCCACGGCGATCGAATCGCCGATGCTCACGTCCTGCAGGCCCAGGCTCTCCGACTCGATATCGAGGCGCACGCCGGCCGCGTCATCGCCCTGCGCGAGCGGCTCCACCTTGACGATGCGGCCCACTGCCGCCACCAGACCGGTAAACATATCTCTACTCCTTCGGCGCCGAAGCGCCATGTCGCATCGAGCGCAAGCGCGCTCTTTCGTCTTCGTATCAGGGTTGGGCGCCGGCCTGGCCGACGCCGCGCACGCTGGCCAGCAGTTGCTGCCAGTGCGCATCGCTCGTGGCGCGCAGGCGCACGTCGGCGCCCACGCGAGTCATGTCGGTAAATACATAGCGGCGCGCGGCCTCGAGATGCTCGAGCAGCGGCAGGCGGACCATGCCGGCCGCGTCGCCGAGCAGCACCGGCGCCAGATACACCAGCAGCTCGTCGATGCAGCCTGCCGTCAGCAGCGCGCCCGACAGGCCCGCGCCCGCCTCGACGTGCACCTCGTTGAATTCGTTCTGCCCCAGCCAACGCATCATCGCGGCCAGGTCGACCCGCTCGCCGCGCGCGTCGGGCAGCGCGATCACGCGTGCATTGCGGTCGGCGAGCGCCGCCGCGCGGCCGGGCGCGGGGGCCGCCGTGAAAATCAGCACCTCGGTGCCGTCGAAGAGCCTGGCCTGCGGCGAGATCGACAGGGTGGCGTCGACCACGGCCTTGCGCGGCGGGCGGGCGGTCTCGACCGCGCGCACGTTGAGCAGCGGATCGTCTTTCGTGACGGTGCCCATGCCGGTCAGAACCAGATCGGCGCGGGCCCGCCAGTGATGTCCGTCGGCCCGGGCCGCGTCGCCCGTGATCCATTGCGAAATGCCGTTGTGCAGCGCGCTGCGGCCGTCCAGCGAGGCGGCCATCTTCATCCAGGCCCACGGCGTGCCGCGGCTCATGCGCGCAACGAAGCCGGCGTTGAGCTCGAGCGCCTCGGCCTCGCCCACCCCCGTGCAGACCTCGATGCCGGCGGCGCGCAGCCGCGCGTAGCCTGCGCCGTTGACGCGCGGATTCGGATCGCCCATGGCGACCACCACGCGAGCCGGCGCCGCGGCCACCAGCGCGTCGACGCAGGGCGGCGTGCGGCCATGGTGCGAGCAGGGTTCGAGGGTGACGTAGACGGTGGCGCCCGCGACGGTCTCGCCGGCGGCCGCCGCCGCACGCAAGGCCATCACCTCGGCATGCGGACCGCCCGGGGGCTGGGTGGCGCCTTCGCCGATCACCCGCCCGTCTCGCACGATCACGCAGCCCACCCGGGGGTTGGGCGACGTGGTGTAGAGCACGGCGCGCGCCAGCGCGAGCGCGTGGCGCATATAGGTCGAATCTTGCGGCCGGGAGACGTCCACGTCGGGGTTCGTTGCGATGATCATGTCCCCCGGATTGTATGCCGGTGCGCAGCCGGAAGCGGCGTCAAGCTGACACCGCCCTGACGGCGCGCTGACGGTGCCGGATCCTGGCCTTCCCGCATGTCTGTTTTGGTCCGCCCCCGGTCCGCCCGGCGCCTGCCCAGACGGCCGCCCGCGGCTCATAATGGCGTCCACATCACCCCGGTTTGCCCGCAAACCCTCTCTCTCCGGACCACTCATGCCCACCACCGCTCTGTTGCTCATCGACATCCAGGAATCGTTCCGCACGCGTCCGTATTGGGACGACACCGAAGTGCCGGCGTTCCTGGCCGCCACGCAGTCGCTCATCGACGCCGCCGAGCGCCACGGCCACGCCATCGTGCAAATCTTCCATGTGCAGAAAGGCGGCGGCACGCCGGGCCCGTTCGACCCCGCCAGCGGCCACGTGCGCACGCTCGACGGCCTGCGGGTGCCCGACGCCCCGGTATTTCACAAAACGGTGCACTCGGCGCTGTACGCCCTCGACGCGCAGGGCACGCCGCTGTCGCAATGGCTGACCGAAGCCGGCATCCAGGAAGTCATCATCACGGGCATCCGCACCGAGCAATGCTGCGAGACCACGGCGCGCCATGCGAGCGACTCGGGCCTCAAGGTGCGCTACGCCCTCGACGCGACGCTGACGTTTCCCATGACCGCGCGCGACGGCCGGGTCTATTCGGCCGCGGCGCTGCGCGACCACACGGCGCTCGTGCTCGAAGGGCGCTTCGCCGCCGTCGTGTCGGCCGCCGAGGCCGGGAGCCGTTGATGCCGAGCCCCGTGCCGGTGATCTTCATCGTGCTCGAGGGCATCGTTCTGCTCGACCTCGCCGGGCCGGCGGAGGCGCTGCGCGTCGCCAACAAGCTCGTGCCCGGCAGCTTCGAGGTGCACTACTGCGCCCCCACGCCCGAGCTCGGCACCGGCCTGCCGGGGCTCAACCTGTCGGGGCTGCAGCCCTTGCCGCAAAGCCTGCCCGCCAATGCCCTGGTGGTCCTGAGCGGCGTGGTCGACCGCGCCTACGATCTGGAGGCGCCGGCCACGCGGGCCGTGCTCGACTGGCTGCGCGTGCGCATGCCGGCGGATGGATTCGAACTCGTCACCGTATGCGCGGGCGCGCTGGTCGCCGCGGCCGCCGGACTGCTGCGCGATCGCGCCTGCACCACGCATCACAGCTGCGTGGCGAGCCTGAGCGCGATGGAACCCAGCGCCCGCGTGCTCGAAAACCGCATCTTCGTACAGGACGGCCCGATCTGGACCAGCGCCGGCATCACCGCCGGCATCGACCTCGCGCTGCATCTGGTCGCGCGCGTGACGGATCCGCGCGTGGCGAGCGCTGTGGCGCGCGACATGGTGGTTTATCTGCGACGCGCGGGCGACGACCCCGCGATCTCGCCGTGGCTGGATCACCGCAATCACCTGCATCCCGGCGTACATCGCGTGCAGGATGCCGTGCTGCGCAATCCGGCCGCCGACTGGACCGCGACGACGCTGGCGCGGCAGGCTCATACCAGCGCGCGCCACCTGGCGCGGCTCTTCGCCGAGCACGCGGGCTGCACGCCCATGGACTATCTTTATCGGGTCAGGCTGGCGCTGGCGCGCACGCTGCTGAGCCAGACGCGGCACGGCATGGAGCGGGTGGCGCAACAGGCGGGATTCAGTTCGGCCCACCACCTGCGCCGCGTGTGGCGCCGCTACGAGTCGGCGCCGCCGGGCGCGCTGCGCACCGAGGCCCTGGCCGACGCGGCGGACCCGGCGATGCCGCCCTTGCGGCACTGAGCGCTCAGTTGTTGCGGCGCTGCGCGCTCAGTCCTTGCGGAGCTTGTTCGGCGGCCGCGGGCCCTGCATCTCGCGAATGGCCTCGACGAACTCGCCGATGTCTTCAAAGCTCTTGTAGACCGACGCGAATCGCACGTAGGCGACCTTGTCGAGCCGCTTGAGCTCGTTCATGACCAGCTCGCCGATCTTCTCGCTCGGGATCTCGCGGACCCCGCTGGCGAGCAGGGTTTCTTCGATGCGGGTGACGGCGCCGTCGAGCTCTTCGGTGCTGACCGGACGCTTGCGCAGCGCCAGCGAGAGGCTGCCGCGCAGCTTGCGCGCATCGTATTCGGTGCGGTTGCCGTCGCGCTTGACCACGGAAGGCATGGCCAGTTCGACGCGTTCGTAGGTGGTGAAGCGCTTGTCACAGGACAGGCAGCGGCGCCGGCGACGTATGGTGTCGCCCTCTTCCGATACGCGGCTGTCGACCACCTGCGTATCGGCGTTGCCGCAGAAAGGACACTTCATCAGCTCTCCCCCGTACCTGTGTTCCGCATATTGTAATAAAGCAGCGCCCCGGCCACCCGGAAAAAAATGGATGAGGCAAATGAACAGGCCCCGGCATGCCGGGGCCTGTCTGTCATGGGGAGCCAGGCCCGCCCATGCCGGTGCTTACTTGCTGTAGACGGGCAGACGCGCGGTCAGCTCGTTGACGCGCGCGCGCACGGCGGCGATGTTGGCCTCGTCGCGCGGATTGTCCAGCACGTCGGCGATCAGGTTGGCCGTGGCTTCCGCCTCGGCTTCCTTGAAGCCACGGGTGGTCATGGCCGGCGTGCCCAGGCGGATGCCGCTGGTCACGAAAGGCTTTTCCGGATCGTTCGGGATGGCGTTCTTGTTGACCGTGATGTGGGCTTCGCCCAGCACCGCTTCGGCTTCCTTGCCGGTGATGCCCTTGGGACGCAGGTCGACCAGCATCACGTGGCTTTCGGTCTTGCCCGACACGATGCGCAGACCCCGCTTGACCAGCGTGTCGGCCAGCACCTTGGCGTTCTTCACGACCTGAGCGGCGTAGTCCTTGAACTCGGGCGACAGCGCTTCCTTGAAGGCCACGGCCTTGCCGGCGATGACGTGCATCAGCGGACCGCCCTGGATACCCGGGAAGATGGCCGAATTGACGGCCTTCTCGAACTCGGCCTTCATCATGATGACGCCGCCACGCGGGCCGCGCAGCGACTTGTGCGTGGTCGAGGTGACGAAGTCGGCGTGCGGGACCGGGTTGGGATATTGGCCACCGGCGACCAGACCGGCGTAGTGCGCGATGTCGACCATGAACAGCGCGCCGTTTTCACGGGCGATGCGGCCCATGCGTTCGAAGTCGATGTGCAGGGCGTAGGCCGAGGCACCCGCCACGATCAGCTTGGGCTTGTGTTCCTTGGCCAGCTGCTCGACCTGCGCGTAGTTCAGCACTTCGTTTTCGTCGAGGCCGTAGGGCAGGAAGTTGTAGAGCTTGCCCGAGGCATTGACCGATGCGCCGTGCGTGAGGTGGCCCCCCTCGGCCAGGCTCATGCCCAGCACGGTGTCGCCCGGCTTCAGGACGGCCATGTACACGCCCTGGTTGGCCTGCGAGCCGGAGTTGGGCTGCACGTTGGCGGCCTCGGCACCGAAGAGTTCCTTCAGGCGATCGATCGCGAGCTGCTCGACGACGTCCACGTACTCGCAACCACCGTAGTAGCGCTTGCCCGGATAACCTTCGGCGTACTTGTTGGTGAGCTGCGTACCCTGGGCCTGCATCACGGCCGGGCTGGCGTAGTTTTCCGAGGCGATCAGCTCGATGTGCTGCTCCTGGCGGACGTCTTCTTTCTGAATCGCGGCCCAGAGGTCGGGATCCACCTTGTCGAGGGTGAGCTTGCGGTCAAACATGGGAGGTTCCTGGAACGGTGAAGAATGCGGGGGTTAAGCAATGAGCGTTAGTGTACCCCGCGCCGACCGGGTATACCCGTGCCGCGCCACCCGTGTGTGGACAAGATCGCGGTATATGTAACCAACGCGCCGTCATCTGCGCGCTAAGAGAAGTTTTTTCATGACAGCATGAGAGCGCCTCATGCAGAGCCCCGAAAAGCCGCGCCGTGCGGCGGCCGGGAGGCGCGGGGCGCGCGCGGCGCCCCGCCGAAACGATCACGACGCCGTGGTGGCGCCGATCTGGCGCGGGGCCAGCTCGGGGTTCAGCGTGTAGGTGCCGGTGAGATGCGCCTGCGCCAGCACATGGCCCTGAATCGCCTTGAGCGCGTCGGCGCCCGTGAACGAACCCTGCAGCTTGAGCGACGGGACATCCAGCGCGTACAGCGTGAACACGTAGCAATGGACGATCTCGTCGTTCCAGGGCGGGCACGGGCCGTCGTAGCCGAAATACTCGCCGCTCATGTCGTGGTCGGCCGCGAACCAGCCGGTGTAGTCGTTCAGGCCCTGGCGGGCGTCGAGCGGCGCCAGCGGGCCGCCCTTGCCGCGCGGCGAAATGCCGCTCGAGAACGCGCCCTCATCGATCTCGCGCATCTCCGGCGACAGATCGATCAGCACCCAATGGAAGAAGTCGGCGCGCGGCAGGGTGGCCGGCACGGTGCGGCCTTCCTGGTTCACGTCGTCCGGCTTGGTCGGCACATCGGGATCGTGGCAGATCAGCGCGAACGACTGCGTGCCCTGCGGCACATCGTCCCAGGAAAACTGCGGGTTGTAGTTGTCGGCCAGAGCGACGTGCGATTGCGCATCGATCTTGCCGAAGGCGTAGCGCTCGGGAATCGACTCGTTATCGGAGAAAGACAAGCTCGCAAGTTTCATGGCGTACTCCTGGAGAAATGCGAAGAATTCCTACCCTGCCAAGGTAACACGCGCGAACTTGCGTTTGCCCACCTGCACGACATAGGTGCCGGCGGCCAATTGCAACGATTTGTCTTCGACGCGATCGCCGTTCACGCGCACGCCGCCCTGCTCGACATTGCGCTGGGCTTCGGAGCTCGACGCCACCAGACCGGCCTCGCGCAGCACGCGCAGAATGCCCATCGGCGCGCCGGCCACGTTGACCTCGGGAATGTCGTCGGGGATCGCGCCGTCACGGAAGCGCGCTTCGAACGACGCCAGCGCGCCCTCGGCCGCCGCGGCGGAATGGAAGCGGGTGATGATTTCCTGGGCCAGTGCCACCTTGGCGTCGCGCGGATTGCGGCCGCCGTCGATCTCGGCCTTGAGCGCGGCGATGTCTTCGAGCGAGCGGAACGACAGCAACTCGAAGTAGCGCCACATCAGCGTGTCGGAAATCGACATCAGCTTGCCGAACATCGAATCGGGCGACTCGGAGATGCCGATGTAGTTGCCCTTGGACTTGGACATCTTCTCGACGCCGTCGGTGCCCACCAGCAGCGGCATGGTCAGGATGCACTGCGGCTCCTGGCCGTATTCCTTTTGCAGCTCGCGTCCGACCAGCAGGTTGAACTTCTGGTCGGTGCCGCCGAGCTCCAGGTCGGACTTGAGCGCCACCGAATCGTAGCCCTGCAGCAGCGGGTACAGGAACTCGTGCACCGCGATCGACACGCCACCCTTGAAGCGCTTGGTGAAGTCTTCACGCTCCATCATGCGCGCCACGGTGTAGCGCGAGGCCAGCTGGATCATGCCGCGCGCACCGAGCGGGTCGCACCATTCGGAGTTGTAGCGGATCTCGGTGCGGGCCGGATCCAGCACCATGCTGGCCTGCGCGTAGTAGGTCTTGGCGTTGTGCTCGATCTGCTCGCGCGTGAGCGGCGGACGGGTGGTGTTGCGGCCGCTCGGATCGCCGATGGTCGAGGTGAAATCGCCGATCAGGAAGATCACCTCGTGACCGAGATCCTGGAGCTGGCGCATCTTGTTGAGCACGACGGTGTGGCCGAGATGGATGTCGGGCGCCGTCGGGTCCAGGCCCAGCTTGATGCGCAGCGGCACCCCGGTCGCGCGGCTGCGGGCGAGCTTCTTGGCAAACTCGGATTCGACCAGGAGCTCGTCGCAACCACGGCGCGCAATGCGCAGATCGGCTTCGACTTCGGGAGTGATGGGGGCTTCGGGGTGCGACATGATGGTTCCAGCCGGTTGTGCCGGGTCGGCGCGCGGCACAAAAGGTGTAAAAAGTGAGGAAATTAGTCGAAAATTCTAGCTGAATCGGCTAGGATACTGCCCTAATCATACGCAACTGTCATGTTCGTGGCCGTTGTCGCCTGGATCGGCAGGGTGGCCCCCATCCCGTCGATCATCTGTCACCTATTGCCGTTTGTACCAAGATGCGCCGCGCGGCGTATTCCTGCCTCCGGCCCGCAGGCCGTCAGGGGGAGGCCGCGTGCAACCGTAACTTGCACTCGACGCCACCTCAAGGTCTGAATCACGATGAATCGTGGCCCCAACAGCCTGGTGAGCAGCTTCCGACGTAAAGTTGCCACCCTGTTCGCCTCTCGCGCTGAACCTTCCTCCCGCGGCGCCGCCCTTGTGCGACGCACCCTCGTCGTCTCTGCATTGGGCCTGTTTGCTGGCGCCGCCGCGCTCGGCATGGTGCAGCAGCCCGATCACGCCAGCCTGCCGCCGATGCGCCTGATCAACAGCGAACTGCCGCTCGAATCGAGCCAGGTCCAGATCAGCGAAACCCCGGCCGTCGACGCCCCCTACATCAGCGAAACCCGCATCCGCTCCGGCGACACCCTCGCCGCCGTGCTGCAGCGTCTCGAGATCAGCGAAAACGGTCTGCAGGCCTTCCTCACGCACGACGCCAGCGCGCGCAGCATCTACAAGCTGTACCCGGGCCGTGCCGTGCAGGCCGCCACCGATACCGACGGCAAGCTGGTGTGGCTGCGCTACATCCACACCCCCGGCAACGAAACCGGCGGCCAGGTCTACACCAAGATGCTGCAGGTCGAGCCGGCCGGCACGGGCTTCAAGGCCGAAGAGCTCACCGAAAACACCGAACTCCAGACCCGCGTGGCCGTGGGCACGATCCGTTCGTCGCTGTTTGGCGCCACCGACGCCGCCGGCATCCCGGATTCGATCACGCTACAGATGGCCGACATCCTGAGCGCCAAGATCGACTTCCTGCGCGATCTGCGCCAGGGCGACCAGTTCCGCGTGGTCTACGAAACGCGTTCGCATGATGGCCGCTACGCCGGCGCGGGCCGCCTGCTGGCGGTCGAGTTCATCAACGGCGGCAAGACCTACAGCGCCGTCTGGTTCAGCGCCGACAACAAGTCGGGCTCCTACTACGACTTCGACGGCACGAGCCTGCGCGGCGCGTTCCTGCGCACCGCCCTCAAGTTCACCCGGATCAGCTCGACCTTCGGCATGCGCATGCATCCGATCCATCGCACCTGGACCGGCCACAAGGGCGTCGACTACGCCGCCCCGACCGGCACGCCGATCCACAGCACGGCCGATGGCACCGTCGATTTCGCCGGCTGGCAGAACGGCTACGGCAACGTCGTGATCGTGAAGCACCACGGCAAGTTCTCCACGCTCTACGCGCACCAGAGCCGCATCGCGCCGGGCCTGAAGAAGGGCGACAAGATCGCCCAGGGCGAACTGCTCGGCTACGTGGGCTCGACGGGCTGGGCCACCGGTCCGCACCTGCACTACGAATTCCGCGTCGACAACCAGCCGATCGATCCGCTGTCGGTCGATCTGCCGGTGGCGCGCACGCTGGAGCCTTCCGAGGCCCGCGCCTTCGCCAAGGCCGTAGAGCCCTACAAGCAGCAGATCCAGCTGCTGACCCAGATCCAGACCACGCTTCCCGAAGCGACCACCAGCGTGGCCGCCCGCTGAGCCGTACGCTCATGAGCAAACATACCAACGGCCCGCGCAGCAAACTGCCGGGCCGTTTTTTCATCGGCCTGATGTCCGGCACCAGCATGGATGGTGTCGACGGCGTGCTGCTGCGGCTCGATCCGCCGGGCGCGGGTGCGGCGCCGGGCGTCGCCACGCCGGGCGTCGCCACGCCGGGCCTCTGTACGCCGGTGATGCTGGCGACCGCGAGCGCGCCGCTGGGCGATGCATTGCGCAGCGCCCTGATGGCGCTCAACACCAGCGGACCCGACGAGCTGGCTCAGGCCAGCCTGGCCGCCAACGAACTGGCGCGCGTCTATGCGCAGGTCTGCCACGATCTGCTGCTGTCGGCCGCGCTGGCACCGGCCGACGTGACGGCGATCGGCGCGCATGGCCAGACCGTGCGGCACCGGCCCGAGCTGGGCTACACCATCCAGCTCAACGCCCCCGCCCTGCTCGCGGAGCTCAGCGGTATCGACGTGGTGGCCGATTTCCGCAGCCGCGACGTGGCCGCGGGCGGCCAGGGCGCGCCGCTGGTGCCGCCGTTTCATGCGGCAATGTTCGGTGGCGCGCAGCCGCGCGCGGTGCTCAATCTCGGCGGCATCGCCAACGTCACGTTGCTCGAACCGGGGCGCGCCCCGCGCGGCTTCGACACGGGCCCCGCCAACGTGCTGCTCGACGCCTGGTGTCTGCAGCACACCGGCCTGCCCTACGACGCCGACGGCCGCTGGGCCGCGCTCGGCCGGGTGTCCGAACCGCTGCTCGCGCACTTCATCGACAGCGAACCCTGGTTCGCGTTGCCCGCCCCCAAATCCACCGGCCGCGATCTGTTCGGCCTGCGCTGGATCGAAACCCGGCTCGCCAGTTATCGCGGCACGCCGCTGCGCCCCGAAGACGTTCAGGCCACGCTGCAGCGACTGACGGCGCGCACGGTCGCCGACGCCATCGCCGTGCAGGGCGTGGCGGTGCAGGACGTGCTCGTGTGTGGTGGCGGCGCGCGCAATGGCGGCCTGATGCAGGAGCTGGCCTCGGTACTGCGCCTGCCCGTGGCGGCCACCGACACGGCGGGCGTGCCGGCACAGTGGGTCGAGGCCATGGCGTTTGCCTGGCTGGCGCGCATGCACGTGGACCGGCTGCCCGCCGCCGTGCCCGAAGTGACCGGCGCTCGCGCCGCGCGCGTGCTGGGCGCGCTCTATCCGCGCTGAGCCGCGCGCACGGCCACGCAAGGCACGCGGCCACGCACCTGCTCTCGCACTTCTCACGACTCGCACACGCACAAGCACAAGCACACGCATACGCACACGCAGCCGCATACGCAGCCGTAAACGTACGCGCAATCGTTGCGCACGCAACCAAATCGCCGGCACTCAGGCACGCAGGACGAACCGGCGCGCCCTCCTCCGATCACACTGCAGAATTTCCATGCAGGCATGAAAAAGGCCTCCCGAGGGAGGCCTTTTTGCTGGGGCGATGCGTGCTCAGACCGAGAACGACGAACCGCAGCCGCAGGTGGTGGTGGCGTTCGGGTTGCGAATCACGAACTGCGCGCCTTCGATGTCTTCTTTGTAGTCGATCTCGGCGCCCACCAGATATTGGAAGCTCATCGGATCGACCAGCAGCTGCACGCCTTCCTTGTCGAGGACGGTGTCGTCTTCGTTGACGACTTCGTCGAACGTGAAGCCGTACTGGAAGCCCGAACAGCCGCCGCCCTGCACGAACACGCGCAGTTTGAGATCGGGGTTGCCTTCTTCGAGCAGCAGGTCTTTGACCTTGGCGGCTGCAGAGTCGGTAAAGACCAGCGGCGTCGGCGGTGCTTCTTGCAGGTCGACGGTTTCGGTGACAGCGTTCATGATTACACTCCTGGCCGCAACGGGGCCATATACGGAAGGCGGGAATCCCCGCGCAGATGATTCACTATAGCGCAGCCGTCAAGCGGATTCAAAATTCGAGCTTGACGGTGCGGGTGGCGCGTACGGTGCCGTTTTCCAGCACGCTGACGGTAATGGCTTCGGGGACAAATCCGGGCGGCACCGCCAACACGCCCTGACTGCGTTGATACTGGTCGAAATGCAGATCGAACGGGCCGTCCGAGGCCTTGGCGACGGCAGCGGCCGCTTCGGGGGACAGACCATTGCCGGTCAGCGCCGGCACGGTGGCCGACGGTGCGGCACCCGTCGCGGCGGACGCCAGCGGCGCGGATGCGTCCGCGGCGGCAGCGGCAGCCGCCTTGTCGGCGGGCGGCTTCGCGGGCGCCCCTTCCGATCCGGAGGCCGCCGTGGCGGCGGGCGATACGATGGCCGCGCCGCCATTGACCGGCACGGAGGGCACCGTGGTGTTTTCGCTGGCCGCGACCTGCAGCGGCGCCAGCGACACGCTGACCGTCGCGCCGTCGAGCAGACCGGCGGCCTCGAAGCGCAGCTCGCCCTGGAACGGGGTCTCGCTGCGGCCACTGCGCATCATCAGCACCCGGTAGCGCAGGCCCGCCCCCTCGCGCACGAACTCGGCGCCACGGATATCGAGCGAGCCGGCCGGCCCGGGCGGCAGCAATTGTTCATAAAAGGCCAGCTGGTCACGACCACGACCGACGTCGGCCTGGGCCTGCCGCAGCTGGGTCTCGAGCTCCAGGCGCGCAGCACGTTCGACGGCGATTTCGCCATCGGCGGTGTCGAGCTGCGCCCGCAAAAAGCGCAGCTCGGTCTCGCGCTGGGTGAGTGCCTGCTCGTGCGCCGCCAGCTGGGTCTGGGTGAGCACGACCGTGCCCTCGGGCAGCGGTTGCGCGGCACCGTAGCGATAGCCGACCATGGCGCCGATCGCGAGCGCCGAGGCAACGACCAGGCCGGCCGCCAGCCAGCGCCCCAGGCGCCCACCAGAGGCGGGCGCGGGAGGCACGGGAGCTGCGGGATCAGACATGGTGCTGCACGGGCGCAGGACGGGCCCTGAGGCCCGCCCGACGGCCTGGGTCAGGGAAGAATGGCAACCTGGTCCAGCCCCAGCGATTCGGACAGGCCGAACATCAGGTTCATGTTCTGGACGGCCTGGCCGGCGGCGCCCTTGACCAGGTTGTCCTGGACCACGAGCACGATCAGCTGGTCGCCGTTGCCCGGACGCTGCACCGCGATGCGCAGGTTATTGGAGGCACGCACGGAACGCGTCTCGGGCTGGCTGCCCGCGGGCATGACGTCGACAAAACGCTCGTCGGCGTAACGCGCCTCGAACAGGGCCTGGAAATCGGTGTCGCGGGCTTCCGGCAGGATGCGCGCGTAGATCGTGGAGAACATGCCACGGATCATCGGCACGAGGTGAGGCACGAAGGTCAGACCCACCTTGCCGCCGGCCAGCTTCTCGAGCTGCTCGACGATCTCGGGGTGATGGCGGTGACCGGCCACGCCGTAGGCCTTGAAGTTGTCGCTGGCTTCGGAGAAGAGCGAGCCGACTTCGGCCTTGCGGCCGGCGCCCGACACGCCCGACTTGCAGTCGGCGATCAGCGTCTGGGTGTCGACCAGCTTCTTGCCGCCCTCGACCAGCGGGGCGAGGCCCAGCAGCACGGTGGTGGGGTAGCAACCGGGATTGCCGATGACCTTGGCGCGCGAGATGGCCTCGCGGTTGAGCTCGACCAGGCCGTAGGCGGACTGCTGCGCCAGGATATCGGGGCAGCTGTGCGGCATCTTGTACCAACGCTCGAACACCGCGGTGTCCTGCAGGCGGAAATCGGCGGCCAGATCGATCACGCGCGTGCCAGCCGCGGTGAGTTCCTGGGCCTGGGCCATCGCGACGCCGTGCGGCGTGGCGAAGAAGACCACGTCACAGTCGGTCAGCGTGGCTTTCTCGGGCGCCGAGAAGGCCAGATTCACGCGGCCGCGCAGGTTCGGATACATGTCGGCCACCGGCAACCCGTCTTCCTTGCGGGACGTGATGGCGGTCAATTCCACGTTGGGGTGTTGCGACAGGAGGCGCAGCAGCTCGACGCCGGTGTAACCGGTGCCGCCGACGATGCCGACCTTGATGCGGGAGTTCGAAGCTTGGGCCATGGTGAGGTTCCGTAAAACGTAGAACGATTGTATCGCTCAGGAAACGGACGCTGGCGGCGGTGACCACCTTTATGTCGTCGATCCGTATCCGACCGTGCGTGTAGCGCGAGGTTCCCGAGAGGCAGATGCCCCCACGCCGCGCCTTCGGCTTGCTGCCCCCCAAGGGGGCTCGCCCGCCTTGGGGCGGCCCGGCGGCGGGCGGATGCCCCCACGCCGCGCCTTCGGCTTGCTGCCCCCAAGGGGGCTCGCCCGCCTTCGGGCGGCCCGGCGGCGGGCGGATGCCCCCACGCCGCGCCTTCGGCTTGCTGCCCCAAAAGGGGGCTCGCCCGCCTTGGGGCGGCCCGGCGGCGGGCGGATGCCCCCACGCCGCGCCTTCGGCTTGCTGCCCCCCAAGGGGGCTCGCTGTATGGACCGGGGACATGGGTGACAGGTGTGCGGGGACATGGGTAACAGGTTGACCAGGTTACTTTACGGTCCTTAAATCGATCTGCCCGAGGCAGTGATGGCAGAAGAAGATATCGAACGTGCCGTCTGCTTGCGCCCTTGGCCTGAAGGCGACGTACTGGCCGCGCAGGCCGACCGATAGGCGCAGCTGCCTGCCCTGCAGATCGACCCAGCCACCATATTGCACCTTGCGTACCAGGGTGTCCGGGGCATAAACGACGGGCGGCAGAACGCGCGGCATCGTGCGCGGGCTGGGTCGGTATCGTTGCGCAGGCGTTTGCATATCCAGTGCCTGGTGCGGGCGTTCGTGGTTGTAGATCCAGCGCCAGGGATCGAACTGACGCTGGGCATCGTCAAGGTCACGGAAGCGCCGGGTGCCTAGCACTTCCGCCTTGAAGGTGCGATGGAACCGTTCGTCCTTGCCATTGCTCTGCGGATGCGCCGGTCTGTTGTGTGAGAGATCAATGCCGAGCCTGATGAACCAGACGGCCAGCCGCGTCAGCGTGTCCATGCCTGAGGCCGCCCAGGGCGTGCCGTTGTCGGTGTTGATGCGCCTGGGCAGACCGTAGCGGGAGAACGCTTGCACCAGCGCAGCCTGAACGGGCTCGAAGCGCTCGGCAGCCATGGCCTGCAAAACGATGTTGTAGCGGGAGTGATCGTCGATGACCGTGAGCGGATGGCATCGCTGCCGATCAGTGGCAAAGTGACCCTTGAAGTCCATCTGCCATAGGTCGTTGGGCGCCTCATGCTCGAACCGCTGCCAGGGTCGTCCTGCACCAGAAGACGTATCTGCCAAGCGGCCATGACGGCGAAGTACCTCCGTGACAGTGCTGGGTGCCAGCATCACCCCTTGATCGCGCAGCAATACGTGAGCGATCTTGCGGCCGCCCCAGGCGGGATGACGCTGCCGGACCTCGAGCACCAGCGCCTCAAGCGCCTCAGATGTGCGCCCAGGCGTACGCCTAGGGCGCCTCGATAAGGGCTCCAGTCCGGCTGACCCCCGCTCTTCGTAGCGGCCCAGCCACTTATATCCGGTCTTGAGACTGATGCCGAAACGTCGGCATAACTCGCTCACGTTGGCGCCGAGCTGTGTGGCTAACGCCACAAACTCCGTCTTCTGATCGCTCACGGTAACAGCACTCCAAGGCATGGAACTCTCCCGGGCATCTAGTCCGGAAAAGTGTCACCCATGTCCTCGTACACCTGTTACCTATCTGTCCGGTCCATACACTCGCCCGCCTTGGGGCGGCCCGGCGGCGGGCGGGTTTCTCCGCGCCGGGCATTGGTTTGCTGCGCGCGGGCCATAAACAAAAAGGCCGCTTTCGCGGCCTTTTTGGGGGACATTAGCGCTTGCTGAACTGCTTGCGCCGACGTGCCTTGCGGAAGCCGACCTTCTTACGTTCGACTTCACGCGCATCACGGGTCACGAAGCCGGCTTGCGACAGCGCGGGCTTGAGCGTCGCGTCGTAGTCGATCAGCGCACGGGTGATGCCGTGACGAATCGCGCCAGCCTGGCCGGTTTCGCCGCCGCCGTGGACGTTGACTTTGATGTCGAACGACTCGGTCAGGCCGGTGAGTTCCAGCGGTTGACGCACGACCATGCGGCCGGTTTCACGAGCGAAGAACTCGTCGACGGGCTTGCCGTTGACGATGATCTTGCCAGTGCCCTTCTTGACGAAAACACGAGCCACCGAGGTCTTGCGACGGCCGGTTCCGTAGTTCCAGTTACCGATCATGGCGTTTCCTTAGAAATCCAGCGGCTTCGGCTGCTGGGCGGTGTGCGGATGCTCGGCACCGGCGTACACCTTGAGTTTCTTGATCATGGCGTAGCCCAGCGGACCCTTGGGCAGCATGCCCTTGACGGCCTTCTGGATCGCACGACCGGGAAAACGCTCTTGCATTTTCTCGAAGTTCGTTTCGCGGATACCGCCCGGGTACGTGGTGTGGCGGAAGTACTTCTTGTCCTTCGCCTTCGTACCGGTCACGACGATATCGGATGCGTTGATGATGACGATGTAATCGCCGGTATCAACGTGCGGCGTGAATTCAGGTTTGTGCTTGCCACGCAGACGGTGTGCGACTTCGCTGGCCACACGACCGAGGACCTTGCCCTTGGCGTCGATCACAAACCAGTCACGCTTGACTTCATGCGGCTTGGCCACAAAGGTCTTCATGATGGTTCCTTAAAAGTTTTCCCGGCAACGATTTGCCTGGGATGTCTTCCCAAATCCGGCAAGGCCCCATCTGAAGAAGGGTGTGTCTTGCGCGGTACTTTTGCCCCCCGCCTAAGCGTTATTACCCGCCCGTGTAGGAAGTCAAACTAAGGGAAGCCGACGATCATAGCATGATTGCTCAAAAAATGTGCAAACCCCGGCGCGAGGCCGGGGTTGCATAGTGCGTCGGGAGGATCCACCGGGCACGGCGTTGCGGGCGGGCCACAAAACCCCGACCGCCGCGCCGGCGGGCGGCGCGTGCCCCGAGGAATCCCGCCGGGAACGCGCGCCTGCGCCGGGAGACGCCGCCTTACTTGCGGCGGGCGGCCAGCGCCACGCCCAGATACTGGTCGTAGGAGCCTTCGGCCAGACGGAACCAGGGCAGCAGCTCGTCGCGGAAGCCCATGTAGTTGTCGTAGAGGGCCTTGAACTTGGGATCCTTGGCCGAAAACTCGCCGTAGACGGTCTCGGCGGCCGCGAACGACGCATCCATCACGGCGCGCGGGAACGCACGCAGCTCGGCGCCGCCGGCGATCAGGCGGCGCAGCGCGGCGGCGTTCAGGGCGTCGTAGCGCGAGGTCATGGCCACGTGGGCCACGCGGCTGGCGGCCTCGACGATCGCCTGGTAATTCTTGGGCAGCGAGCCCCAGGCGCCTTCGTTCAGGTACAGCGAGACCTGCGGACCGCCTTCCCACCAGCCCGGGTAGTAGTAGTACTTGGCGACCTTGTTGAAGCCGAGCTTCTCGTCGTCGTACGGACCCACGAACTCGACGGCGTCCAGCGTGCCCTTCTCGAGCGAGGGGTAGATATCGCCACCGGCGATCTGCTGGGGAATCACGCCCATGCGCGACAGCACTTCGCCGGCAAAGCCCGCGGTGCGCATCTTCAGACCCTTCAGGTCTTCGACGGTTTTGATTTCCTTGCGATACCAGCCGCCCATCTGCACGCCGGTGTTGCCCATCGGCAGGTTGACGATCTTGTGCGGCTTGAACATCTCACGCGTGAGCTTCATGCCATCGCCATCGAACATCCAGGCGTTCATCTGGCGCGCGTTCAGACCGAACGGCACGGCGGAGTCGAAGCAAAGCGCCGGATCCTTGCCGTAGTAGTAGTACGAGACCGTGTGGCCGCACTCGATGGTGTTGTTCGACACGGCGTCGAACACCTGCAGCGCGGGGACGATTTCGCCGCCCGGGAACTGACGGATGTTGAACTTGCCGCCCGTCGCTTCATTGACGTACTTGCAGAAGATTTCTCCGGTGCCATAGAGCGTGTCCAGGCTGCGCGAGAAACTGGAAGCCAGGCGCCAGTTGAGGGCGGGCATTTCCTGGGCGAAAACGGGTGCGGCGACGGCCGCGCTCCCGGCGACTGCGCCGAGACCGGCCTTCTTCAAGAACGAACGACGTTGCATGTGACGGCTCCTCCTGTGGAACTCGAGGGGTTTACGTATGGGGTTTACTTTTAATTACTGGGCGATATTACACGCTGTCGCGCGAGCGCCCCGGCTGGCGAGCCGCACCGGGGCGTGTTGCGCTGCGGAAAATCGAGCTGCCATGCGGCCCGGCGGGCCACATGCCCTGGAGAGGGTTGCGGCGGCTGGGGCCGCCGGCCATCGCCGTTGCCAGGCGCAGGGCTCAGCCCGAGAAACCGGACGCCTGCGCCAGGCCTCGCGACAGTCGCGCTCAGGCGCCCGCGACCGACATCTGCTCGATGAGGATCGAGCCGGACGTCTTGGTGCCGCGCGAAATGGTATCGGCGCCCACGGCGACGATCTGGCTGAACATCTCGGCCAGATTGCCCGCGATCGTGACTTCTTCGACGGCATGCTGGATCTTGCCGTTTTCGACCCAATAGCCGAACGCGCCGCGCGAGTAGCCGCCGGTGACGTAATTGACGCCCTGACCGATGAGCTCGGTGACGAGCAGCCCGGTGCCCATCTTCTTGAGCATGGCTTCGAAGTTGTCGCCGCGGCGGGTCTTGCGCGATACCAGGCTCAGGTTGTGCGAGCCGCCGGCGTTGCCGGTGGTGGCCATGCCGAGCTTGCGCGCGGTGTAGCTGGACAGGAAGTAGCCTTCGAGCGTGCCGCCATCGACCACGCGGCGCGCCTGGGTGCGCACGCCTTCGTCGTCGAACGGCGAGCTGCCCATGGCGCCCGCCACGTGCGGATCTTCGAGCACATCGATGTGGTCGGGAAAGATCGGCTTGCCGAGCGAGTCGAGCAGGAAGCTGGCCTTGCGATAGAGCGCGCCGCCACTGGTCGCCTGGGTGAAGGCACCGAGCAGGCCGAGCGCCAGCGGCGCCTCGAACAGCACCGGCACCTTGCCGGTGGGAATGCGGCGCGCCGACAGACGGGCCAGCGTGCGCTCGGCGGCGTAGCGGCCGACGGCCTCGGGCGAGGCCATGCGGGCCGCATCGCGCTCGGACGTGTACCAGTAGTCGCGCTGCATGTTGTTGGTGCGGCCCGCGATCGGCGCCACCGACAGGCTGTGGCGCGAATAGGGATAGCCGCCCATGAAGCCACGGGTGTTGCCCATCACGAACTGGCCTTCGTAGGTGCCCACGCTGGCGCCATCGGTGTTGGTGATGCGCGGATCCACGTCGCGGGCGGCGCGCTCGGCGCGCAGCGCCAGCTCGGCGGCCTCGGCGGTGGTCACGGACCAGCCATGATGCAGACGCAGGTCGGGGAATTCGGTGGCCAGCATGTCGGCGTCGGGCAGACCGGCGGCGCTGTCGGCCGCGGTATGGCGCGCGATGTGCCAGGCGGCCTCGACGGTCTGACGCACGGCCTCGTCGGAGAAGTCGGAGGTTGAGGCCGAACCGCGGCTCTGGCCGGCGTAGACGGTGATGTCCAGCGAACGATCACGCGTCTGTTCGACGGTTTCGATGTCGTTTTTGCGCACCGACACGGACAGACCCAGGCTCTCGGACACTTCGGCCACGGCATCGCTTGCGCCCGCCTTGCGCGCGTGCGCCAGCGCGCTCTCGACCAGTTCGGAAAATCGCGCGTGATTCGCGGCGATGGGCAGGGAAGAAGAGGAAGTGACCATTGCTGTCCAATTTGCAGAGACGGTTATCATAGCCAAGTCCGTCTTTTTGCAGTGTTCCAATGAGTTTTCCACACCAGGATTCCGGCGACGACGCCGAGTTCGACGACAACGGCTACGACCGCCCCAGTAAATCCCAGGTCAAACGTGACCTGCTCGCCCTGGTCGACCTGGGCAAGCAGCTCATCGACCTGTCGCCGGGTCAGCTGCGCCAGTTGCCGCTCGAAGAGCGCCTCTACGAGGCCATTCGCGAGGCCCAGCGCACCACCAGCCGCGAAGGCTTGCGCCGCCAGACCCACTTCGTGGGCAAGCTGCTGCGCATCGCGCCGGTCGACGAAATACGCCACCAGCTCGACGTCTGGGAAAACGGCTCGCGCGAAGAAACCGCCGCGATGCACCGGCTCGAAGGCCTGCGCGACCGCCTGCTGGCCGACGACGAAGCGCTCACCACCTTGCTGCAGACGCACCCGAGCGCCGACGTGCAGCAGTTGCGCGCCGTGATCCGTGCCGCGCGCAAAGAATCGCAGCAGAACGCCGCGCTCAATCCGGGCCAGGAACCCCAGCGCAAGCAGTATCGCGCGCTGTTCCAGGCGCTCAAGGCCCTGCTCGCCTGACCCTTCTTCCTTGAATCCAAGCCGCACCGACATGACCGATACCGCCGACCTGCTGGACTGCATCGAACTCGAAACCGGGCCCAACCCCACCCATGCCGTGATCTGGCTGCATGGGCTGGGCGCGGACGCCAACGACTTCGTGCCGGTCGTGCCGGAACTGCGGTTGGGCGCCACGCCGCCCGTGCGCTTCGTGTTTCCCAACGCACCGGTGCAGCCCGTGACCATCAACGGCGGCATGGCGATGCGTTCGTGGTACGACATCCTGGTGCTCGATCTGGTGCGCCAGGAAGACGCGAATGGCATCCGCGCCTCCGAAGCGGCGGTGCGGGCGCTCATCGCACGCGAGAACGCCCGTGGCATTCCGACCTCGCGCATCTTCCTGGCAGGCTTTTCGCAAGGCTGCGCCATGACGCTGCACACGGGGCTGCGCCTGGGCGAAAAGCTGGGCGGCATGATCGCCCTGTCGGGATATCTGCCCCTGATCGACCTGGCCGAGGCGGAACGCCACGAGGCCAATCGTGACACGCCGATCTTCATGGCCCATGGCCTGCACGATCCGGTCGTCAACATCGCCCGCGCCGAGGCCTCGCGCGCCCGGCTCGAAGCTCTGGGCTACGACGTGCGCTGGCACACCTACCCGATGCCGCATTCGGTCTGCCTCGAAGAGATCACCGCCATCGGCGAGTTCCTGCGCGAACAGACCCGCTGAGGGCGCGCGACACCGCGGCCCGCGCTACGTGGTCCCGCAGCGCGGCCGGGGCCTGGTGCGGTCAGGCCAAACGCTGCCCGGTCTGGCGCGGCCCGGTCTGGCGCGGCCCGACCTCGCCCGCTCCGGCAACGAAGCGCCGCATCCCGGCATCAACCGCTCATCCGTCCGCTTGTATACAAGCGGGTATCCCACAAGGCCGTAAAAACGCGCTTTCTACAGGAAAACGCTAGGTCTGCCCGTCTTGTTCGGCGCGATCGCTGAATATAGTATTCAATCCATGCCCCGCGCCCGCCTCCGGACGCGTTCGGGCAGGCGGGGCCCCCCAAGGCCATCCCGGCTCACGCCGCCGCCCATGTCTTTGCGCTTTACCGCTGGTCCTGCTGTCGCTGCACCGCTGTACGACGCCTCACTCCTTTCCCTCGATTCCGCGGTCCGCTCACCGCCGGCGCAGCCGGGCAGGCGGCCGGCCCGCGCATGCCCGGAGTTCGCCGTGAAGACTTTCCCATCCGCTTCGATTGGCCGCTGGCTGAGCGCCGCCGCCCTGCTCTGTTCCGCGTCCGCCGTGATGGCCGCCGAGGCGCTGAATCCTCCGGTCAAGGTGCGCTACGAAGAAGTGGTGCGCTCGATCCTGTATGTGCCGAAGTACGTCGCGCTGTCGCAGGGCTATTTCAAGGAGGCGGGGCTGGACGTGTCCATGAAGACCTCGCAGGGCACCGACAAGGGCATGACCGCCCTGCTGTCGGGCAGCGCCGACATCGTGCTCATCGGGCCCGAGGCATCCATCTATGTGCAGAACAGCGAATCGCCGGTCAAACCGCGGATCTTCGCCGGCCTCACGGCCACCGACGGCTTCTTTCTGCTGGCGCGCAAACCGGTCGACAAATTCGACTGGAGCATGCTCAAAGGCAAAGAGATCATCGGCTTTCGTCCGGGCTCCAACCCCATCGTGTTTCTCGAAACAGCCTTGCGCAAGCATGGCATCGATCCACAGAAAGACGTGAAGCTGCTCAACAACATTGGCATTCCGGCGCGCGCCGGCGCCTGGATGGCCGGCCAGGGCGAGTACGGCATCTTCCTGGAACCCGAAGCCGGCGAGCTGGTGCGCAACGGCAAAGGCCACATCGTGGCCTCGATCGGGCATGAAGTCGGTCAGGTCGACTACACGGTCTTCACCGCCACCGACAAATACATCCGCGACAACCCCAAGGTGATCCAGGCCTGGACCGACGTGGTGGCGCGCGCCGAAAAATACGTACAGGCCACGCCGGCCGCCACGCTGGCACCGCAGATATCGAGTTTCTTTCCGGGCATGGACCAGGCAGGGATCATCGACGCGATCGAGCGCTACAAGAAATACCAGATCTGGAAGACCACGCCGCTCGTCACGGCGCAGGCCATGAACCAGCTGCAGGACATGCTGGTCGCGAGCGCCGTGATGAAGGAAAACGCCCGCGTGAAGTACGAAGACGTGGTGGTGGCCGACTTCGCGAAAAAGGCGCAGCCATGAGCGCGGTCGTGCATACCCTCGCGCCGTCTGCGGCGGCCGCCACGGCGAAGATCGAGATCCGCGACGTGTGCCTGAGCTACTTCACCCCCGAGGGCGAGACGCAGGCGCTGGACAACGTCTCGTTCGAGCTGGCCGCGGGCGAGTTCGTCAGCCTGATCGGTCAGAGCGGATGCGGCAAGAGCACACTGCTCTCGCTCATGGCGGGCCTGATCTCGCCCACGTCCGGCAGCGTGCTGGTGGACGGGGTGCCGGTCACCAAACCGTCGCCGCGCATCGGCTACATGCTGCAGCAGGACTATCTCTTCGAGTGGCGCAGCATCCTCGACAACGTGATGCTCGGCGCGGAGATCCAGGGCCGGCGCGATGCCCGCAGCGAGGCGCGGGCGGTGCATCTGCTCGAGAAATGCGGGCTCGGCGCGTTTCTTACGCACACGCCGCGCCAGCTGTCGGGCGGCATGCGTCAACGGGCCGCGCTCGCGCGCACCCTGGTGACCGAGCCGGACGTGATCCTGCTCGACGAGCCGTTTTCCGCGCTGGATTCGCAGACCCGCATCGCGATCTCCGACGAGGTGGTGGACATTCTGCGACGCGAGGGCAAGACGGTGGTGCTGGTCACGCACGACATCGGCGAAGCCATCGCGATGACGGATCGGGTGATCGTGCTGTCGCGCCGGCCCGGGCGCATCAAGAGCCAGCACCGCATCAATTACGCGCAACCGCGTCCCACGCCGTTCCAGGCGCGCACGCGGCCGGAATTCAACGCCTACTTCGATCAGCTCTGGAAGGAGCTGGACGTTCACGTGGAGGGCTGAACCATGAATGCTCCCGCCGTCGCGCTGCGCCCGGTCGCCGCGCCCAGCCCGCAATACCAGGCCTATCTGCGCAGCAGCCAGCGCCGCAAGCATCACATCCGGCTCGCCCAGCTGGCGCTGCTGGTGCTGTTCTTCGCGCTCTGGGAGATCCTGCCGCGCATGCATGTGCTCAACCCGCTGCTGACGAGCTATCCCAGCGCGCTCTGGCCGACCTTCATCGAGCTGTGGCGCAACGGCAATCTGTTCCACCACATCCTGACCACGCTGTCGGCCACGCTGGTCGGCTTCGGCCTGTCGATGGCGCTGGGGATCGCCTGCGCGGCCCTGCTGTGGTGGTCGGACTTCGCCTACAAGGTGCTGGACCCGTTCCTGGTCGTGGCCAACGCCATGCCCAAGATCGCGTT
This sequence comes from Bordetella genomosp. 5, assembly GCF_002261475.1. Taxonomy (GTDB): domain Bacteria; phylum Pseudomonadota; class Gammaproteobacteria; order Burkholderiales; family Burkholderiaceae_B; genus Bordetella. Next base: position 517,063 of record NZ_NEVN01000001.1, on the reverse strand, counting down.
CGTGCCCATCTTCTATCTCTGGCTGGGTTCGGATTACGCCGTGTACGGCATGGCCGTGGCGATTGCGGTGTTCGTGACCATCATGGTGGTCTATGCGGGCTTTCGCGGGATCGACGCCAACAAGATCAAGCTCGCCCACACCTTCGGGGCGTCGCGCTGGCAGATCCTGACCAAGGTCGTCCTGCCGGGCAGCGTGCCCACCCTGATCGCCGCCGTGAAGATGAACATCGGCCTGGCCCTGGTCGGCGTGATCGTCGGTGAATTCCAGTCGGCCGACTCTGGCCTGGGCTTTCTCATCATGAACGGCAGCCAGATCTTCAAGCTCAACATCGTGATGACGGCGATCACGCTGCTCGCGGTGATCTCGAGCCTGATGTATCTGGTGATCTATCGCGTCGAAGCCGCCGTGATGCGGCGCTACGCCTGACAAGGAGACGAAGATGGAATTTCCTCAGTGGGTCCAGGACCGCGTCATCGCCCGCCAGGGCCGTCTGCATCCGTACGATCACTTCGACGCCGCCCGCACGGCGGTGGTGGTGATCGATATGCAGCGCTACTTCACCGAGCCCGGCTTCCAGGGCGAGTGCGCGCCGGCGCGCGACATCATCGCGCCGATCAACCGCCTGTGCGCGAGCCTGCGCGACGCCGGCGGCACGGTCGTGTGGGTGCAGACGGCATCGGATAACGCGGACACCTTCTGGGCGCATCACCACGGCGTGATGCTGACGCCCGAGCGCAGCCGCCGGCGTCTCGACACGCTCAAGCGCGACGCGCCGGGCTACGCACTCCACCCCGAGATGGACGCCCGGCCTGGCGACCTGCGCGTGACCAAGCGCTTTTACAGTGCGCTCGCACCCGGATCGTCCGAGCTCGAACCGCTCCTGCGCGGCCGTGGCATCGACACGCTGTTCATCACCGGCACGGTCACCAACGTGTGCTGCGAGTCGACCGCGCGCGATGCGATGATGCGGGACTTCCGCACGGTCATGATCGACGACGGGCTCGCCGCGGTCACGCCAGAGGAGCACGAGCACGCCCTCCAGGGCTGGATCCTGTTTTTCGGCGACGTGCTCACCGTGGACGAAGCGGCCGCGCGGCTGCGACCGGCGGCGCAGCAGCGCAAGACGGCCTGAGCCGCGTCAGTAGGTCTCGAGGTGCAGGCGCCCTTCGCGGCGCAGCCGATCGGACAGGCCGGCCCAGTCGTGGCCGGCCTCGCTCGCGATGTCGGCCAGCGCCGCCAGCACGCCCGCCTCCATTCCCTTGAGGCCGCACACGTACACGAAGGTATCGCCCTGCACGAGCAGCCGCAGCACGTCGGCGGCGCGCTCCCGCATCACGTCCTGCACATAGCGGCGCGGCTGGCCCGGCTCGCGCGAGAGCGCCAGATTGATATCGATGAAGTCGCGCGGCAGCTTCATGAGCGGCCCGAAATACGGCAGTTCGCGTTCGGTGCGCGCACCGAAGAACAGCATCAATTCGCCCAGCTGGCCCTCTGCGATACGGCGGCGGCTGTTTTCGGTCATGGCGCGCATGGGCGCCGCGCCGGTGCCGGTGCAGATCATCATCAGATTGGCGCGCGGATGGTTCGGCATCAGGAAGGTGTTGCCGAATGGCCCGATCACGCTGACGCTGTCGCCCTTGGCCAGATCACAAAGATAGTTGGAACAGACACCCTGCACGGCGGCGCCGTCGTGGGTCTCGGTCACGCGCTTCACGGTGATCGAGAGATTGTTGTAGCCCGGACGCTCGCCGTTGCGCGGACTGGCGAGCGAGTACTGGCGCGCATGGTGCGCGCGCCCCTGCGCGTCGGTGCCGGGCGGCAACACACCGATCGACTGCCCTTCGAGCACCGGAAAGGGCAAGGCGCCGAAATCGAGCACGATGTGATGGATGTCGCTGTCGGTGTCGGCATCGGTGACGCGATAGTTGCCCACCACCGTGGCCGTCACGGGCTTCTTGTGCGTGTAGAGATTGACGTAGGGGTGCGCGGCGGACCAGGGCGGTACGTGCGCGCCCGACGCGGGCAAGGCCGGCGTGCCTACCTCGCCGGGCGCCGCGGCGTCGGCCGCCGCGGTATCGACCGCCGCGGCATCGGCCGCCGCGGCGACGGCCGCCGCGCCTTCCGCCAGCGGCTTCTCGGCGGGCAGCTCATCCCAGGAGAATTGCTCGTCCAGCGTGTATGCCTCGCCCCGCGCCACCAGCCGCCAGTTGTCGATCGAGCCGGTCGGACACGGCGGCACGCACGCCATGCAGCCGTTGCACACCTCGGCATTGACCACGTAGTTGCGGCCGTCGTGCGTGATCGCGTCGATCGGACAGGTCTCTTCGCAGGTATTGCAACGGATGCAGATCTCGGGGTCGATGAGATGCTGCTTCAGGAGCTCGCTCGACAAGGGCGCATTCATGATGGCATCCGGAATCAGTTGAAGCGCACGTACTCGAAGTTCACCGGCTGGCGATTCACGCCCATGACGGGCGGCGCGATCCAGTTGGCGAACTTGCCGGTATCGACCACGCGGCCCATCAACGAGGCCACGAAGGCCTTGTCTTCGGGCGAGGCGAGCCACTTATCGCGGTTGGCCTGCCACTGCGCTTCGGTCAGCACCTCGCCCTCGGGCGACACGCGAATACCGGCCAGCGTGCCGATCTGGCGGTTGAACGCCTTGTGCGGCACGCTCAGACGGAAGCCGATGCCGTTTTTCTCGATCACCTTGTTCCAGCGTCCCACGCCCGCCATCGAGTCGCGGATGAAGTCGTCGCGCAGCACCTCATTGAGCGTATTGAGCATCGGCACCTCGATCTCGCGCAGCCGGCCGTCGGTCACCGTCAGCACGCGATAGGTGTCGTTCTTGAGCTGATGGTCGTCGCCGCGCTTGCCTTCTTCGTAACGGCCCTTCAGGCCCGAGCTGTAGAAGATCGCGGCGTTGGAAGACTGATCGGCGCCGAACAGATCGATCGTGACGCTGTAGTGGAAGTTGAGATAGCGCTGGATGGTGTCCAGATCGATCACACCGGCGGCACGGATGGCGGCCGGGTCGTCGGTCTTGAGCTGGTTCATTACCTCGCAGGTGCGCTGGATCACGCGCGACACGCCCGACTCGCCCACGAACATATGGTGGGCCTCCTCGGTCAGCATGAACTTGGTCGTGCGGGCCAGCGGATCGAAGCTCGACTCGGCCAGCGCGCACAGCTGGAACTTGCCGTCGCGATCCGTGAAGTACGTGAACATGTAGAAGGCCAGCCAATCCGGCGTCTTCTCGTTGAAGGCGCCGAGAATGCGCGGATTGTCGGCATCGCCCGAGGAGCGCTGCAGGAGCGCGTCCGCCTCTTCGCGGCCGTCCCGGCCGAAGTAGCGATGCAGCAGATACACCATGGCCCAGAGATGGCGCCCCTCCTCCACATTGATCTGGAACAGGTTGCGCAGGTCGTATTGCGACGGCGCGGTCAGACCGAGGTGACGCTGCTGCTCGATCGAGGCCGGTTCGGTGTCGCCCTGCGTGACGATGATGCGGCGCAGGTTGGCGCGGTGCTCGCCCGGCACGTCCTGCCAGACGTCGCGGCCGATGTTCTCGCCGAAGTGAATCTTGCGCTGCCCGTCCAGCGGGGCCAGGAAGATGCCCCACCGATAGTCGGGCATCTTCACGTGGTCGAAATGCGCCCAGCCATCGGGCTCGACGCTCACCGCGGTGCGCAGATACACGTCGTGCTGGTGCGAGCCGTCGGGCCCCATGTCGCGCCACCATTGCAGGTAGTTGGGCTGCCAATGCTCGAGGGCACGTTGCAGCGTGCGGTCGCTCGACAGGTTGACGTTGTTGGGGATCTTGTCGGTGTAGTTGATGCCGCTCATGTCTCTCTCCGATGGGGGAACGCTGACGCCGAACGCGTCGCGCTCAGACCCGGTTCCAGTCGAAATTGGCCTGCTCGCCCTTGCCGTACAGCTTGAGCGCACCCTTCTCGCCCACCGCGTTGGGACGATTGAAAATCCAGTTCTGCCACGCGGTCAGACGCCCGAAGATGCGCGTCGCCATGTTCTCCTTGCCGCCGAAGCGCAGATTGGCCTCCATGCCCGTGAGCGCGTCGGGCGACAGCGCCCGGCGCTCTTCGAGCGCGAGGCGGATCTCGTCGTCCCAATCCAGCTCGTCGGGTGCGTAGGTGACGAGCCCCAGCGCCAGCGCCTCGCGCGCATCCAGCGCCCGGCCGGCCGCGCCGCGCAGCGGCTCGAGTGCCGCGGCCTCTTCGTAGAATCGGCGCTGCAGCCGGCTCTGGCCGGTGACCATCGGGTAGGCGCCGAAATTGCGCTCGTTGAGCGTGATGCGCGCGGGCGCGTCGGCCTCTTCGTCGTCGCGCATGTAGATGCGATCGGCCGACAGCGCCAGCTCGAGCAGCGTGCCCACGAAACACGAGCCCGGCTCGATGAACGCGAACAGCGTGCGGGAGGTGACATCCAGGCGTGCGAAGGTCCGGCGCAACATGCCGGTGGTCTCGCGCACGAACCAGTGGCCGGCATGGCGTTCGAGCACCGCGTCGGCGGCCAGTACCTGGGCGGGATCGCCTTCGGTCTTGAGCACCCAGGTGCCGATGTCGAGCTCATTGGTGCGCATATAGAGAATCGCATCGTCGAGCTCGCGCGCCAGCGCCAGCGGCCACCAGTCCGCGCCGGCCTCGACGATGGCGCCGATCTCATCGGCCACCGGCGCCTGCGGCGCGCATATCGTCCAGGTGGCCTGGCGCGCCTCGCGATCGATCGCCACGTCCACATGGCGATAGCGCAGCCCTTGGGCGTCGGCCTCGCGGGCAAGCGGCGTGAGCGCCACGCCCTGGCCGCCCGGGCGATCGCTGGTCTCGGCCAGCGCCCGGGCACGCGCCTGCACGGCCTCCTGGAACTGCGCGGGTTTGACCACGTCGTCGACCAGACGCCAGTCCTTGGCGCGCTGGCCGCGCACGCCTTCCACCAGGGTGCAGAAGATGTCGGCGTGATCGTGCCGCACGCGGCGCTTGTCGGTCACGCGGGTGAGTCCGCCGGTGCCCGGCAGCACGCCCAGCAGCGGCACTTCGGGCAGCGCGACGGCCGATGACCGGTCGTCGACCAGCAGAATTTCGTCGCAGGCCAGCGCCAGCTCGTAGCCGCCGCCCGCGCACGCGCCATTGAGCGCGGCGATGAATTTCAGGCCGCTGTACTGGCTGGCGTCCTCCATGCCATTGCGGGTCTCGTTGGTGAACTTGCAGAAGTTCACCTTCCAGGCATGCGACGACAGGCCCAGCATGAAGATGTTGGCGCCCGAACAGAACACGCGGTCTTTCATGCTGGTCACCACGACCGTGCGCACTTCGGGATGCTCGAAGCGGATGCGCTGCAGGGCGTCGTGCAGTTCGATGTCGACGCCGAGGTCGTAGGAATTGAGCTTGAGCTTGTAGCCGGGGCGCAAGCCTGCGTCCTCGGCCACGTCCATCGCCAGGGTGGCGACGCTGCCCTCGCAACTGAGCCGCCAATGGCGGTAGCGGCTCGGATCGGTGCGGAAATCCACTGCAGGTGCAACAGAACTCATGCTTGTCTCCTACGGCCTCTCTCGGTGCCTGTGTCTCATCACAGAGGCACAATACTGCATGTGATGAATTAAAATGCAGAATAGTGCGCGAGAGTAGGCACGTCAAGCACGACGTGCACAAAAATGCAGTTTTTTACAGAGGCAGGCCGCAGGCCTTGCGCACCTGCGTGCGCAGCCCGGCAAAGCTCTCGGGCAGGCTCAGCTCGCTGGTCACCCAGGTGAGATCGGCCTTGGCATAGAAGGCCTCGCGCCCGGCCAGGATCCGCTTCAGGTCGGCCATGGCTTCGTTGTTGCCGGACATCGGCCGGAAGTCGCCCTGCGCCATGACCCGCCCCATGTGCTCTTCAGGGGTGGCGCGCAGCCAGACCGTATAGCAGTGCGTGAGCAGCAGGTTGAGCGTGGCCGGCTCCGACACCAGGCCGCCGGGCGTGGCCAGCACCATCTCGGGGTAGATCTGCACCGCCTCTTCGAGCGCGCGCCGCTCGTAGCGGCGGTAGGCATTGGGGCCGTACAGATTGTGGATCTCGAGGATGCTGCAGCCCGCCACCCGCTCGATCTCCTTGTTGAGCTCGATGAACGGATAGCCGAGATCGTCGGCCAGCATCTGGCCCAGCGTGGACTTGCCGGCGCCACGCAGGCCGATCAGCGCGATGCGCTGGTAACGATTGGGACGCTGCGCGCCCGCGCCCACGCCGAAGAGCTGGGTCAGCACCTCGCGCGCGCGCTGCAGGTCGGATTCGCTGCGGCCGCTGAGCAGTTCGCGGATCAACAGCCACTCGGGCGACTCGGTGGTGACGTCGCCCACCAGCTCGGCCAGCGCGCAATTGAAGGCGCGCGCGATTTGCAGCAGCACGAGGATCGAGGCATTGCCCACCCCGTGTTCGAGATTGGCCAGATGGCGCTCGGATACCCCGGTGCTCTGGGCCAGGCTTTTGCGCGTCATGCCGCGGATGGCGCGCAGGCGCCGCACCCGCTCGCCCAGGGCGATCAGGAACGCCTCGCGCCGCGGTTCGGTCGGCGCAGATTCGAGCGCTTGCTCCATGGGATAGATGCTCCGCAATAACCCTTAAACGCAAGGTGACATGAACTATAGTGCTTGACGCTCGCTTTTTAAAGCACTATTTTTCCATCACCTGCATGAAGTTCGGCTGAAAACGCCCGCGGCGCCCGGCAAAAACACGCACTGTTTTGCATCCGGAAGACGCGGGGTCGTTAGTGTAAAGGACGCTGCCATGAGTACGCCTGAACAGTTCCATAGCCTGGTCCGGGAAGCCACGGACCAGATCGGCCCGGCCCCGCTGGACGCGCAGCTCCAGGCCCGCCTGAATCGCGACCTGGGCCCGCAAAGCGAGTGGTATGCCCGTCTGTTCGAGGCCTGTCTGGGCGGCATCGCGGGGGGGCGGCGCCGCCGCATGACACCCGCCATGACCTCATTCGCCCGCGCGCGTCCGCCCTGAACGCACCGCATCTTGGCCGCCTATCGACACGCGCCAACCGGAGTCCTTCAGAGCCGCACGACGGCCCGGACCCGGCCCCTCGAGGAGACAACCATGCATGACTGCCCGACCGAGCTGAACTACGCCAGCTACCTGGCGGCGCTGAACGCGCCGCGCGCGGCCAAGACCGCCTATATAGACGACCATCGTCAGCTCAGCTACGGCGAACTGGCCGAGCGCGTGGCCCGCTTCGCCGGTGCGCTGCGCCAGCTGGGCCTGCGCCGCGAAGAGCGCGTGCTGCTCGTCATGCACGACACGGTGGACTGGCCGGTCGCGTTTCTCGGGGCCTTGCATGCCGGCGTGGTGCCGGTCGCGGTGAACACGCTGCTCACGCCCGACGACTACGCCTATATCGCCACGCATTGCCGCGCACGCGCGCTGGTCGTGTCCGGCGCACTGCTGCCGACGCTGCGCCAGGCGCTCGCGCAGGGGCCGGGCGACATCGAACACACCATCGTGTCGCAGCCCACGGCAACGGGGCAGCCCGGCGATCTGGCGTTCGAGACCCTGCTGGCCGACGCGCCGATCGCGCCCGCGACCCGCACGCTGGCCGACGAGATCGCGTTCTGGCTTTATTCGTCCGGGTCGACCGGCAAGCCCAAGGGCGTGGTGCATACGCACGGCAACCTGTGGCATACCGCCGAGCTCTACGCCAAGCCCGTGCTAGGCATCCGCGAGGACGACGTGGTGTTCTCGGCCGCCAAGCTGTTTTTCGCCTACGGGCTGGGCAACGGGCTGACGTTTCCGCTGTCGGTCGGCGCCACCACGGTGCTAATGGCCGAGCGGCCCACGCCGCAGGCGGTATTCCAACGCCTCGTCACGCATCGGCCCTCGATTTTCTATGGCGTGCCGACGCTGTACGCCAGCATGCTGGCGGCCACCGATCTGCCGGACCGGGGCCAGGTCGCGCTGCGCGTCTGTACCTCTGCCGGCGAGGCGCTGCCGCGCGACATCGGCGAGCGCTTCACGCGTCATTTCGGCTGCCGGATCCTGGACGGCATCGGTTCCACCGAAATGCTGCACATCTTTCTGTCGAACCAGGCCGACCAGTTTCGCTACGGCACCACCGGCAAGCCGGTGCCCGGCTACGAGGTGCAGCTGCGCGACGACGCGGGCCAGCCCGTGGCGATCGGCGCCATCGGCGATCTCTACATCAAGGGGCCGAGCGCGGCACTGATGTACTGGAACAACCGCGACAAGACGCGCCAGTGCTTTCTGGGCGACTGGCTCAAGAGCGGCGACAAATACGTGTGCGACGCCGACGGCTACTACACCTATGCCGGCCGCAGCGACGACATGATCAAGGTCAGCGGCCAGTATGTGTCGCCCGTCGAGGTCGAGAACGTGCTGATCCAGCACGAGGCGGTGCTCGAGGCGGCCGTGATCGGCGTGCCGGACCACGACGGGCTGGTCAAGACCAAGGCCTACGTGGTGCTGCGGCCGGGCTACGCGCCGGACGAGGATACCGGCGCGGCGCTGCAGCAGTACGTGAAGCAGCATCTCGCGCCCTTCAAGTACCCGCGCCAAATCAATTTCACCGAAGAGCTGCCCAAGACCGCGACCGGCAAGATCCAGCGCTTTCGCCTGCGGCAGCTCGAAGAAGCGTCGCTGTAGCCGCCCCTCGTTGATCCCGAAGTCTTTCGTCGACAGTCCGCCGACACGCCGGCCACCCCTCACACGCGGCCGATAACAACCACAGGAGACATCCGCCATGACCCCGATCCTGAATCGCGCTGCGCTGCTTGCCGGCACCGGCGCCCTGTTGCTGCTCGCCTCTCCCGCCCACGCGGCCGACAAAATCAAAGTGGGCTTCATGCTGCCTTACAGCGGCACCTATGCGGCGCTCGGCACCGCCATCGAGAACGGCTTCAAACTCTACGTACAGGAACAGGGCGGCAAGCTCGGCGGCCGCGAAGTCGAATACTTCAAGGTGGACGACGAATCGAACCCGGCCAAGGCCTCGGAAAACGCCAACCGCCTGATCAAGCGCGACCAGGTCGATGTGGTGGTCGGCACGGTGCACTCGGGCGTGGCGATGGCGCTGGCCAAGGCGGCCAAGGACAGCGACACCACGCTCATCGTGGCGAATGCCGGCGCCGACGCGATCACCGGGCCGATGTGCGGCCCCGGCATCTTCCGCACCTCGTTCACCAACTGGCAGCCCGCCTATGCCATGGGCCCGGTTGCGGCCGCCGAAGGCCGCAAGACGGCCATCACGGTGACCTGGAAATACGCGGCGGGCGAAGAGGCGGTCAAGGGCTTTCGCGAAGGCTTCGAGAAGGCCGGCGGCAAGGTCGTCAAGGATCTGACGGTGCCCTTCCCCAACGTCGAGTTCCAGTCCGTGCTGACCGAGATCGCGGCGGCCAAGCCCGACATGGTGTTCACCTTCTTCGCGGGCGGCGGCGCGGTGAAATTCGTGCAGGATTACCACGCGGCCGGGCTGGGCAAGACCATCCCGCTGTACGGGTCGGGCTTCCTGACCGATGGCACGCTGCAGGCGCAGGGTGCGTCCGCGCAGGGCCTGCTGACCACGCTGCACTATGCGGACGGCCTGAACACGCCGCGCGACAACGCCTTCCGCGCGGCCTATGACAAGGCCTACAAGCTGCAGCCGGATGTCTATGCCGTGCAGGGCTACGACGCGGCGCAGCTGATGCAGGCGGGGCTGGGCGCGGTGAAGGGCGATATCGGCAAGAAGGCCGATTTCCGCAATGCGATGCGCGCCGCCACGATCGACAGCCCCCGCGGCGCGTTCACGCTGTCGCCGGCCGGCAATCCTGTGCAGGACATCTATCTGCGCAAGGTCGACGGCATGGAGAACAAGGTGCAGCGCGTCGCGGTGCAGAAGCTCGCGGATCCCGCGCGCGGCTGCAAGCTGTAAGGCACGGGGCAGCGCCATGGACTCCGGCATCTTCCTGATCCACACGCTCAATGCCCTGCAATACGGCCTGTTGCTGTTCCTGGTCGCGAGCGGGCTGACGCTGATCTTCGGCATCATGGGCATCATCAACCTGGCCCATGGCAGCTTCTACATGATCGGCGCCTACATGGCGTTCGCGCTCGGCCCGCTGGTCGAGCGCACGCTGGGCGGCGGCTTCTTCGTCACGCTGCTCGTGTGCGTGCTGGCCGCGGTGGTGCTGGGTTACGTGCTGGAGGCGCTGTTCTTCTCGTTCCTGTATCGCCGGGACCATCTGCAGCAGGTGTTGATGACCTACGGCCTGATCCTGGTGTTCGAGGAACTGCGCAGCATGCTGGTGGGCAACGACGTGCACGGCGTGCCGATGCCGGCCTGGCTGGCCGGCACCGTGCCGCTGGGCGATGTGATGACTTATCCGGTCTATCGCCTCTTCGTGGCCGGGGCCGCGCTGGCCGTCTGCGGCCTGCTCTACTGGATCATCACGCGTACGCGGGTCGGCATGATGGTGCGCGCCGGCGCCAGCAATCGCGAGATGATCGGTTCGCTCGGCATCGACATCAACCGGCTCTATCGCTGGGTGTTCGCCGGCGGCGTGGCGCTGGCCGCGTTGGCGGGCGCGCTGGCCGCGCCGATGTCGTCGGTCTATCCCGGCATGGGCCACGGCGTCCTGATCATCTGTTTCGTGGTGGTGGTGATCGGCGGCATCGGCTCGGTACGCGGCACGTTCTTCGCCGCGATGCTGGTCGCGGCGGTCGAGACCTACGGCCAGGTTTTCTTTCCGGCCGCCGCGGGCGTGCTGGTCTATGTGTTGATGGCGGCGATCCTGCTGTACCGGCCCGAGGGCCTGTTCAAGCACGGTTGACGGCTGGAGCCGATGATGTCGATAAGCACCCTCTCCCGCCACCTGTTGCCGCTCGCCACCGTGCTGGCGCTGGCCGCCTTTGCGTTCACCGGCAGCGACTACTACACCGGCCTGGCCATGAAGATCATGATCTACGGCCTGTTCGCGCTCAGCCTGCAGCTGCTGGTGGGCGGCGTGGGCCTGGTCAGCCTCGGACACGCCGCCTTCTTCGGCCTGGGCGCCTACGCCGCCGCGCTGCTGGCGCCGTCGTCCGAAGCGGGCTCGCTCTGGCTGCTGCTGCCGGCCGCACTGATGATCGCCGGGCTGTATGCCCTCGTGACCGGCGCCCTGGTGCTGCGCACCCGCGGCATCTACTTCATCATGGTCACGCTCGCCTTCGCGCAGATGGCGTATTACGTGATGCACGACACCAAGCTGGGCGGCGGCAGCGACGGCATCTATCTCTATTTCAGGCCCGAGCTCCGGCTCGCGGGGTGGCTGCCGTTCGACCTCGCCGACGGCAACACGTTCTACTTCTTCGTGCTGGCCTGTCTGTGCATCACCTGGGTGCTGCTGGCCCTGATCCGCCGATCGCCGTTCGGCGCGGCGCTCGCCGGCATCCGCACCAACGAGCAGCGCATGCGCGCCGCCGGCTATTCCACCTACCCCTACAAGCTCGCGGCCTACGTGCTGGCCGGCACCCTCGCCGGACTCGCGGGCTTTCTGTATGCGCTCAAGGACGGCTTCGTCACGCCCGAGCTGTTGGCCTGGGAACAATCCGGGCTGGTGCTCCTGATGGTGATTCTCGGCGGGTTGTCACGCCAGGGCGGCGCGGTGCTGGGCGCCGCGGCCCTGGTGCTGCTGCAGGAGCTGTTCCAGTCGCAGGAGATCTTCGGCGACTACGCGCGCCACTGGCACCTGTCGCTGGGCCTGGCCATCATCGCGCTGGTCGCCTGGTTGCCCGATGGTCTCATCGGCCTGGTGCAGCGGCGGACGCCACCGGCCGCCCCGCCCCCGGCCGCCGCCGCGCGGACCAGCGCGGACGACAAGGCGCAGCCGCTGTCCGTTTCCGGAGACTCCCATGCCTGACGCCCTGCTCTCGGCCCATGCCATCACCCGCCGCTTCGGCGGACTGCTCGCGGTGGATGCCGTGTCACTCACGCTCGCGCGCGGCGCCGTGCACGCGGTGATCGGCACCAACGGCGCGGGCAAGTCCACCCTGATCAATATTCTGTCGGGCGAGCTGGCGCCCACCAGCGGCCGCGTCACGCTGTCCGAGGTGGATGTGAGCGCCTGGCCGCAACCGCGCCGCGCCCGCGCCGGTCTGGGCCGCACCTATCAACGCTCCACGATCTTCCCCACCCTGTCGGTCTACGAGAACTGCCGGCTTGCCGCGCAGGCCCGCCACCAGCGCTTCTGGCATTGGCTGGCCGACGCGCAGGCCTGCACGTCCAGCGCCGAACGCGCGCACGTCGCGCTGGACCGGACGGGGCTGGCCGGTCAGGCGAACAGCCTGGCGGGCGCGCTGCCCCACGGCCACAAGCGTCAGCTCGAGATCGCCATGTGCCTGGCCGGCGGCCCGACCGTGCTGCTGCTCGACGAACCCCTCGCCGGCATGGGCCCCGAAGAAACGGAGCGCATTCTGGCGCTGCTGGACGAACTGCGGCGCGATCACGCGATCCTGCTGGTCGAGCACGACATGGACGCGGTGTTCCGCGTGGCCGACACGATCACCGTGATGGTCAATGGCAGCACGCTCGCCAGCGGCACGCCCGCCGCCGTCCGCGCCAACGCCGACGTGCAGACCGCCTATCTGGGAGAACACGCATGACCGCCGCGCTGGTGCAGACCCGGGAACTCCATACGCATTACGGCGCGAGCCATGTGCTGCGCGGCGTCGATCTGGAGATCGCGCCCGGCGAGGCCATCGGTCTCATCGGACGTAACGGCATGGGCAAGACCACCCTGATCCGCACGCTGTTGGGTCTGGTGCGTCCGACCCAGGGCAGCGTGCATGTGGACGGGCGCGATTGCACGCGCGCCCAGCCCCACGCGATCGCGCGGCTCGGCATCGCCTATGTGCCCGAGGGCCGCGGCATCTTTCCGAACCTGAGCGTGCGCGAGAACCTCCTGGTGGCCGCGCGCCGCGGCCGGGGCGCGCGCGCGGGGTGGGACTACGAACGCGTGCTCGCCACGTTTCCGCGCCTGTCCGAGCGGCTGCAGCACGGTGGCCAGCAGCTCTCGGGTGGCGAGCAGCAGATGCTGGCCATCGGCCGCGCCCTGATGACCAATCCCGAGCTGCTGGTGCTGGACGAAGCGACGGAAGGCCTCGCGCCGCTGGTGGTGGCCGAGATCTGGCGCATCATCGCGCAGATCCGTGCCACCGGCATCTCGACCCTGATCGTCGACCGGAATTTTCGCGCCGTGCTCGATCACACCGATCGCTGCGTCGTGATGGAAAAAGGCCGGCTGGTCGAAGGCGGCGAGAGTGCCGCGTTCGCCCGCCGACCCGAGGCGCTGGCGCGCTACCTGGGCGTCTAGGTCGACGCCCGGGATCGCGGTCAGGTCAGAAAACTGATCGCGACCACCGTGGATGTGATCAGCCCGATGACGACCGGCACGAACAGGCGCCGCACGAGATCGAGCACGGACACGCGCGCAAAGCCGGCCACCGCGATCAGCGAGGACCACGCCACGAGCGTGCCGCCGCCGGTCCAGATTGCCCCCATCTGTCCGATCGCGGCGAGCGTGGCCGCGTCCACGCCCGAGGTCGCGCCCAGCGCGCCGGACAGCGCGCCGGTGAGCGGCAGGCCCGAAAAGCCCGAGCCATCGATGCCGGTGATGATGCCGACCAGCAGCACGCCGAAGCCGACGACGAAGGCGTTGTCCGGAATGAAGCCCTGCGAGGCCTGCAGCAGATCGAACAGCAGATTGGGCGCCTGCCCCGGCGCCGCGCCCAGGATATTGGCGGCCTGATCCGGCGCACCCAGAAAGAAGAAGCCGGCGATCGGCAGCACCGAGCCCATGGCCTTGAACGCGAACACGAAACCGTCGGTCACGTGATCCGCCGCGGTGTTGAGGAAGTCGCGCCCGGCGACGCCGGCCGCCGTCGCGGCCACCATCAGCAAGGCCGCCGTACCGCCCACGAGCGCGGCCGCCTCGCCGCCGCGCAGCGGCGGCAGATTGGGAAAGAGGCGCGGCGCCACCATCACCAGCACGATGGCGAGGAAGGCGAGCGGCGTCACGATGGCGAACACGCGTGACCACGCCGTGTCCGGCACCGCGACGGGCCCCGGCCCGTACTCGACCGCTTCGGCCAGGGACTCTTTATCCATCGTGCCTGCCTCTTCGACCGACTCCGGCACGGCCACGGCCTTGCGCTGCCAGGCCGCCAGCAGGCGCTCGGAAGGCGCCACGATCTCGCGCCGCATCGCCAGGTAGGCGAGGGCCAGCGCCAGCAAGCCGGTCACCAGCGACAGCACCAGCGTGCGTTCCGCCACCAGCGCGACGGCCACGTTGGCGGCCTTGGCACTGATCCCCGGCGCCACGCCGATCACGTAGTCGGACGACAGCGCCATGCCCTGCCCGGCGATCGCGATCGCACACGCGGCGCCCAACGGCGGCAGGCCTGCCGCGATGGCGGCGGGCAGCAGGATCGCGGCCACCAGGGGCACCGCCGGCGTGGGCCAGAAGAACAACGAGATCAGGTAAGTGGCCAGCGCCAGCACCACGAACGCGATGTGGCCGTTGGTCATCACCGCTCGAAACGGCTGCACCATGCGCACATCCGACCCGAGCGTCTTGAGCGAGTTGAGCAGCGCGGTCATGAACGCGATGACCAGAAAGATGTTGAACAGCTCCTTGGCCGCGGTGAAGCTGGCGTTGAACACGGCGGTCACGCCGGCCACCACGCTGCCCCCCGCGAACGCCATGCCCACGAGCATGGTGGCGACCAGCGACGGCACGACGACGTTGGCCCGGAAGATCATCGTGACGACGATGACCAGTACACCGAGCAAATACATCCAGTGCGCCGCGGTAATGACGACTTCCTGATTCATGAACTTCCCCTTGTACGCCGAATGGATCGGCTGTTTGTCGCATCGGACGCCACCCCCGCTCTGGACGGCGAGGTGCGTGGCGATTCGTATACTATATTCGTTCTAGACAAAAAGTCGCGTGTTCTATGGTTTGTCCAGAAAACCGTGGAATTTCGTATAACGCGTTGTTTTTTATAGGTTTATTGGCAGACACGCAGACAAACCCCAGGAGCAGGAGTTTCCCGATTGACGAGAGATTGAATACGATATACGTTGAAAACTCCTCGCCACCCCCGCTCCCCGTCCATGACTCCAGGCAGCCAGCACGCCCCTTTGTTCGCGCTCGTGCAGGACACGTTGCGCCGCCGCATCCTGACCGGGCACTACCAGCAGGGCGAGCGGCTCGTCGAAGGCGATATCGCGCTGGAGATGGGGGTTTCGCGCATCCCGGTGCGTGAGGCCCTGCGGGCGCTCGCGTCGGCAGGGTTGGTGCGCATCGAACCGCGTCGCGGCGCATCGGTGACGAGCCTGTCGCGCGAGCACGCGCACGACATCGTCGAAGTCCGCGCCACGCTCGAAGCACTCAACGCCCGGCTCGCGGCCGAGCGCCGCGACGCGCCGCAGATGGCGGCGCTCGACAGCGCCATCCGCGCGGGTCAGGCGGCCATCGAATGCGGCGACATGCCGGCGCTGCTCGAGCAGAACCGGCGCTTTCACGACCTGCTGGGCGGCGCGAGCAGCAATGCGGTGCTGCAGGACCTGATGCGCTCGCTGCGTGACCGCACCGCGCTGCTGTTCTCGCGCAATCACAGCGCGCGCGCCACCCAGATCTGGCAGGAGCACGCGGGCATCCTCGGTGCCGTGAAGGCGGGCGACCCAGAACTCGCGAGCATGCTGGCATCGCGCCACGTGCATCACGCCGCGCAGTGGTATTTCGAGCGTGGCGCGCCCGCGCGGCGCGCCTAGGTCAGCCGGCGGCGTCCCACGCCGCCAACTCGGCGTCGCTCAGGCCCTCGCGCAGACTCGCGATGAACGCCTTGGCCGCGTCCGGCAACACGCGTCCAGCCAGCGTCTGAACCTCGAAGTGGCGCTCGTTCATCTCGCGATCGCGCAGCGGCACCGCCACCACTTCCTTGCCGCGCAGGCGGTTCCGGGCCGCCAGCTCGCCACAGAAAGCCACGCCGCCGCCCGCCCCCGCGAACGCGACCAGCGCATCCACACTGCGGCTCGAAAACACCGGCTCGCAATGCAGTTGCTGACGGCTGCAGCTGATGTCGATCAGTTGGCGCAGCGTCGACTCCGTGTCGGGCAATGCCAGCGGATAGGCCATCAACTGCGCGAGCGACAGCTCCGGCTGGCGCGCCAGCACGTGATCCGCGGCCACCACCGCGCGCACCGGCGCGGGCATGCGCAGCTCCACCCTCACGTCGCGATGGGAGGTCAGGCTCAGCGTGATGCCGATGTCGGCCGCGCCATCGCGCACCCGCAGCGGCACCTCGCCTTGCGAACAGATATCCAGGGTGAACCGGATGCCGGCATAGCGCTGGCGAAACGTCGCGATCGCGACGGGCACGAAGTCATGCGCGAAACCTTCCGTGCAGACGATGCGCACCAGGCCCTGACGCAGGCCGCGCAGGCTCATGATCTCGCCGGTGATCCGATCGATGTCGTGTTGCGCCCGCTTGGCATGGGCGGCCAGCAGCTCGCCGGCCGCATTGAGCGCCATGCCGCGCGCGCGCCGCTCGAACAACAGGGTGCCGAGCGCGCGCTCGAGCCGGGCGATCTGCCGGCTGACCGCCGACGGCGCCACGTCCAGGCGCTCGGCGGCCGCGCTGACCGAGCCGCAGCGCACCACTTCGAGGAAGTAGCGCATCGCCATTTCTTGCAGGATTTGCGGGTCCATAGGGTTCACCCGAGGTTTGCGGGAAACGCAAAGCACCATTCTAAGCATTCATATTGCTGCAACGCGAGCGTCACGCCTAGCATGTGCGCATCACCGGTGTCACCGCTTTGTCATACCTATGAACGTGTCCTCTTCTTCGCTCTCTCCTGAATGGCTGCAGACGCTGCGCGCGGCCCGGCCCGTACTGTGGACGCGTTCCGACACGCCGTCGGCTCACGCCGCTGCGTTCAGCCTGGCCGATGTGCAGGCGGCCCAGGCACGCTTCACCCGCTACGCCCCCTTGCTGGCTCAGCTGTTTCCCGAGCTGACGGCCACGCAGGGCGTCATCGAGTCGCCGCTGCTCGACGCGAGCGCGATGCAGGCGGCGCTCGAGCTGCCGCCCACCGCGGGACGCCTGTGGATCAAGGCCGATCATGTCCTGCCCGTGGCGGGCTCGATCAAGGCACGCGGCGGTATTCACGAGGTGCTCGAGTTCGCGGAACGCCTCGCGCTCGAACAGGGCTTGATCCAGCCCGGCGACGACTACCGCAAGCTTGCGACGCCCGAGGCCCGTGCGTGCTTCGGCCGCTATCAGGTGGCGGTCGGGTCGACCGGCAACCTCGGACTGTCGATCGGCGTGATCGCGTCGGCGCTGGGCTTTCGCGCCGCGGTGCACATGTCGGCCGACGCCAAGGCCTGGAAAAAGGCGCGGCTGCGCGCGCGTGGCGTCGAAGTCGTCGAGCACGAGGGCGACTATGAAAAAGCGGTGGCCGCGGGCCGCCGCCAGGTGGAGGCCGATCCTCACGGCTACTTCGTCGACGACGAACGCTCGGCGTCGCTGTTTCTGGGTTACGCGGCGGCCGCGCTGTACCTGCGCGACCAGATCGCGCAGGCCGATATCCGCGTGGATGCGGAGCATCCGCTCTTTGTCTACCTGCCCTGCGGCGTGGGCGGCGCGCCGGGCGGCATCGCGTACGGCCTGTCGCTGCTTTATGGCGAACACGTGCACTGCTTCTTCGCCGAGCCCGTGCAATCGCCCTGCTTCCTGCTGCGCATGATGTCCGGTGAAGGCCAGCTGCCCGGCCTGCCGGTACCGCCGTCCGTGTACGACATCGGCTTGAACAATCTCACCGACGCCGACGGCCTCGCCGTGCCGCGGGCGTCGGAGCTGGCCTACACGGCCGTCGGCGGGACGCTCGCGGGCGTCTACACCGTGACGGACGACGCGTTGCACGCCGACCTCGCCCGCCTGCACGACAGCACGGGCCTGCGTATCGAGCCGTCCGCCGCCGCGGGTTTCTCCGGCCCGGGCCTGCTGCTGGGCAGCCCCGCCGGTCAGGCCTGGCTGCAGGCGCGGGGGCTGCAGCCGCACCTGAGCCGCGCCACCCATCTGGCCTGGACCACCGGCGGCCTGTTCGTGCCCGCCGAAGAATATGAGCGATTCCTGAGCCGCGGGCATTCGCTCGTGGCCGGCAACCAGGCGCCGACAGACGCGCCCCCCCTCCACCACCCCCAATGAGTATGACAATGAAAACTGCCTTGATCGCGCTCGGCGCCGCCCTCGCCGGCGCGCTGGCCGCCGCCGCACCCGCGAGCGCCCAGAACACCTACCCCACGCGCCCCATCACGCTCGTCGTGCCGTTTCCGCCGGGCGGCGCCACCGATGTGCTCGGCCGCGTGGTCGCGCAGAAGCTCGGTCAGGAAATCGGTCAGACCATCGTGGTGGAAAACCGCGCGGGCGCGGGCACGGCCATCGGCGCCGGCTTCGTCGCCAAGGCGGCCCCCGACGGCTACACGCTGCTCATCAGCTCGGGCACCACGTTCACGGTCAACCCCGCCATTCAGAGCAAGCTGCCCTACGACCCGGTGAAGAGCTTCGAGCCCATCGGCATTCTGGGCCGCACCGGCCTGGCCCTGCTGGCCAACCCCAAGGTCCCGGTCAAGAACCTGAAAGAACTGGAAGCCTACGTGAAGGGACGCGGCGCGGATCAACCGGCCTACGGTTCGTTCGGCGCGGGCACCACCGCGCACTTCGTGGGCGAGGCCTACCTCGCGGCGGCCGGCATTAAAATGACGCATGTGCCCTACAAGGGCAGTTCGCCTGCCATGACCGACCTGATCGGCGGCCAGATTCCGTTCTCGGTCGACACCGTGGCGGCCGCGCTGCCCCAGAGCAAACAGGACAAGGTGCGCGTGATCGCCGTGTCCGCGCCCCAGCGTTCGGCCTTCCTGCCCGACGTGCCCACGTTCGCCGAGCAGGGCTATCCCACGGTGAACATGGACACCTGGCTCATGCTGACCGCCCCGCGCGGCCTGCCCGCCGACGTGAAGGCCCGCCTGGAAGGCGCGCTCAAGGCCACCCTGGCATCGCCCGATGTGCGCAAGAGCCTCGAGGCGCAGGGCTTCGAAGCGGCCTACGCCAGCGCGGCCGACGGCGAGGCGCTCATCCAGAAAGAGCTGCCGATCATGCGTGACCTCGCGCAGCGCGCCAATATCAAACTCGATTGAAGGAAGCAGGACATGAGCCTGGACGATTCGCTGGTTTCCCTGACGGCCGTGGAACTGCGGCGCCTGATCGGCGCACGGCAGCTTTCGCCGGTGGAATTGCTCGAGGCGTGCATCGCACGCATCGAAGCCGTCAATCCGTTCATCAATGCCATCACGGCCACCGCGTTCGACCGGGCTCGCGAAGAGGCGCGCGCCGCCGAGCGCGCGGTCATGGCCGGCGAGGCGCTCGGCCTGCTGCACGGCTTGCCCATGGGCGTGAAGGACCTCGAGCCCACGGCCGGCCTGCTCACGACCTTCGGCTCGGCGATCTATCGCGATCACGTGCCCACCGAAGACGTGGCGCTGGTGGCGCGCCTGCGCCGCGCGGGCGCCATCGTGGCGGCCAAGACCAACGTGCCCGACATGGGCGCGGGCGCCAACTCGCGCAATACCGTGTGGGGCGCGACCGGCAATCCCTTCAATCCCAACCTCAACGCCGGCGGCTCCTCCGGCGGGTCCGCGGCCGCGCTGGCCAGCGATCTGCTGCCCGTGTGCACGGGTTCGGACACGGGCGGCTCGCTCCGCATTCCGGCGGCGAAGTGCGGCGTGGTGGGATTCCGCCCGTCGCCGGGCGTAGTGCCCAGCGTGCGCAAGCCGCTGGGCTGGACGCCGATCTCGGTGGTCGGCCCGATGGGCCGCACCGTTGCCGACGCGTGCCTGCAGATGGCCGCGAGCGCCGGTCCCGATGCGGGCGATCCGCTCAGCTATCCGCTCGATCCGCTGCAGTTTCTGAATCCCGGCACGGCCGACCTGGGCCGCCTGCGCGTGGCCTACACCGAAGACTTCGGCCTGTGCGACGTCGACGACGGCATCCGCGCGACGTTCCGCGCCAAGATCGCGGGCATGCGCCATCTCTTCGCGGCCTGCGATCCGATCGATATCGACTTCGGCGATGCGCACCGTTGCTTCGACATCCTGCGCGCCGAGGCCTTCGTGGCGGGCATGCGCGACGCCTACGAAAAGGATCCGGCCAGCCTCGGCCCGAATCCGCGCGCCAACTTCGAAATGGGCGCGGCCATGAGCCTCATGGACTGCGCCTGGGCGCAGGCCGAGCAGACCCGGCTCATCAAGCGCTTTCAGCGCGTCTACGACGACTACGACCTGATCCTGTCGCCGACCACGCCCGTCTCGCCGTTCCCCTGGACGCAGCTCTACGCCGACACCATCAACGGCAAGCGCCAGGAAAACTACTATCGCTGGCTGGCCCTCACCTACGTCATCACCCTCACCACCCATCCCGCGCTGACGCTGCCTTGCGGCCGCGACCAGAACGGCATGCCGTTCGGGCTGCAGATGGTCGGGCGGTTTCGGGGCGATCGCGAGGTGCTGGCGGCGGCGCAAGGCATGGAACAGGCCTTCGCCGGCATCGAGGGGCTGCAACGCCCGCGCCCCGACATCGGCGCGCTCAAGCCCGCCGACCCCGCGCTCACGTCCATCGTGACGACGCCGCCGGTGCTGAACGCACGCAGAGGCGCGGGCGGCGAGGTGTCGGCCGTCTGACGCGGGTCGTATCGCCCGGTCAGACGGGATCGGTGGCCCGCCCCGGCTCGCCCGCGGGCGGGTCGAGGTCCAGCCACACGCGGCGCATCGTGGGATCTTCCGGATCCGCGTCGTTCGTGAAGCCCAGCCGCGTCATCAGCGTGAGCATGGGGCGGTTGGTCGACAGCACCAGGCCGTCGATGTATTCCAGCCCCTGCTCGCGCGCGGCCTCGATCAGCGCCGACATCAATTGCCCGCCGAGCTTGCGGCGTTGCCAGTCGTCGCCGATCACGAGCGCGTACTCCGCGCCGCGGCCGTCCGGATTGCGCAGGTAATGCGCGAAACCGATGATCACCTCGCGCGGATGACCGCGATTGGCCGGATTGGGCACCTGCGTGGCGGCCACCAGCGCGAGCTCGCGGTGGTAGTCGACCTGCGTATAGCGCGACACCATCCTGGGAGTGAGCTCGCGCATCATCGACACGAAGCGCATGTAGCGCGAGCGTTCCGACAGGCCGCGAATGAATTCCTGCAGTGGTTCGCCGTCTTCGGGCCGGATCGGCCGGATCACCCACGGCGTGCCGTCGTCGAAGCGGCGCACCTGCACCAGCCGGGCCGGATACGGATGGATGGCCATATGCGGATAGCCGCTCACCTGCGGCGATTCGCAGGCGGGCTCGGCGGTGAGCGTGATCTTCAGTCCGCCCGCGCGCAGCTGGCTCTCGCCGGCGTGCAGCGGATCGATATCGAGCGACTCGATATCGGGTAGCTCCGACACGAGCTCCGATACCTGCACCAGCGCATGCTGCAGGGCGTCGGCCGCGGCGTTGCTCACCTGCGGCGCCAGCACGCGACGCCAGAGGCGGCTGCGCTCGATCATCTGACGCGCCAGATAGCCGTTGAGCGGCGGCAGGTCCATGCCGCGGTCGGCGCTCAGGATTGCGTCGGGGCCACCCGCGCCGAACCGGATCACCGGCCCGAAGTTGGGATCGCGCCGCACGCGGATCGCCATCGGTCGCGATTCGGTCTCGACCGGCCGCACGTCGAGCGGACCGGCGCGCAGCGGTACATAGAACAGATCCAGCAGCGTGCGGCAATCCG
Organism: Bordetella genomosp. 5; assembly: GCF_002261475.1. Taxonomy (GTDB): domain Bacteria; phylum Pseudomonadota; class Gammaproteobacteria; order Burkholderiales; family Burkholderiaceae_B; genus Bordetella. The sequence continues at coordinate 495,214 of NZ_NEVN01000001.1, read as the reverse complement.
CCGGCGACAGCTCGCGCAGACCCTGCGCGCGCGCCTGCGCGACGATGTCGCGCGCCGCCGCCACGTCGGGCACCAGGCTCGGCGGCTCGGGCGGCTGCGTCTGCAACAGCAATTGCTGGTTGTAGAAATGCGTGGCCAGCACGCCGAAGGCATCGGCGGCCGACTCGGGCGTGCGGAAGGCCGGCGTGCCGGCATCGTCCAGCATGCGGCGCAACGGCCGCATGCCCGCATCGCCCATGAAACAGGTGACCACCGGCTTGCGCGCCTTGGGCGCGATCTGGGCGAGCTGGCGCGCCACGGCCGGCATATCGGCCAGCGCATCGGGCGCGAGCAGCACCAGCACGCCGTCGACCGCGTTGTCGGCCAGCAGGCTGTCGAGCAGCGACTGCATGCGCTCGGGATTCAGCGGCGTGTAGGTGATGACCGGATTGTCGGTGGCGGCGTCCGGCTCGAGCATCGCGGCCAGTTCGCGGCGGGTGGCCGGCGCGAGCTCGGCGCGCATCACCGCGGCATCCGGCCCGATCAGATCGAGCGCCAGTTGCGGCGGGCCGCTGCCGTTGGACAGCAGCGCCACGCGCCGCCCGCGCGGCCGGCGCGCATAGCCGAGCACCTTGACCGCCGAGAACAGCTGCACGAAGTAGCGCACGCGCACCGCGCCGGCACGGCGCAGCGCGGCATCGAACACCGCGTCGGCGCCATCGTCGTCGGCGCGTCCGGCCTTGAGCACGATCACGGGCTTGACGCTGGCGGCCGCGCGCAGCGCGCTCATGAACTCGCGCGCCGGGCCCACGTCTTCGAGATAAAGCACGATGCTGTCGGTGCGCGGATCACTGGCCAGGAAATCGAGCACCTGCGACAGGCCCACCACGGCCTCGTCGCCCAGCGACACGGCCGTGGAAAATCCGATGTGCACATCTTCGGCCCAGTCCATCACGGCGGCCATGATCGAGCGCGACTGCGCGACCAGCGCGACCCGGCCGGCCCGCGCGAGCGTGGGGTGCTGGCTCAGGTTGAGCCCCGCGTGCGGGCGTTGCGCACCGAACGATCTCGGTCCGAGCAGCTCGCACTGATGCGCCTCGGCCCAGCTGCGGCACAGCGCCTGCGTGCCTCGCGGGTACGGGTCGGGCAGCTCGTGCGGCAACAGGATCAGCGCGCGCGGCGCGAGCGCGCCCAGGCGGCGCAGCGTTTCGGGCAGCACGGCGGGCGACACGCACACCAGCGCCAGGTCGGGCCGTTCGCCCGGCGCCAGGCCGGCGCAGGCTTCGGGCAGCAGCGGCGCCTCGCCGCAGTCGGTGTCGACGAGGGTCGTGCGGGCGCGCAGCTCCGCCGGCAACACCGAGGCGGCCGGCAGGCTGCGGTCGGCCACGATCAACAAGGATCGCGGCTCGAACATCGGGGCGAGGGCATGGCGCAGCATCGCGGTCTGGACACTCATCTAAAATGGCGTTCATCGTAACAATAACTCGACACGGCGAGCCGGCCACGGCGCGCTATTTTCCAAGGAGCGCGCCGTTCACCGCCGCGCCAAGGTCCGCCTATGACTTCCCAAGCCTCGAAACCCGTACGCACCCGCTTCGCCCCCTCGCCCACCGGCTTCCTGCACCTGGGCGGCGCGCGGACCGCCCTGTTCTCGTGGGCCTTCGCCCGCCACCACAAGGGCGTGTTCGTGCTGCGCATCGAAGACACCGATGTCGAGCGCTCCACCGACGCCGCCGTGCAGGCCATCCTGGACAGCATGGACTGGCTCGGCATGCAGCCCGACGAAGGCCCGTTCTATCAGATGAAGCGCATGGATCGCTACCGCGAAGTCCTGGCCGGCATGCTGGAAGCGGGCACCGTGTACCACTGCTACAGCTCGCCCGAAGAAGTCGAGGCCATGCGCGAAGCCGCGCGCGCCCGTGGCGACAAGCCGCGCTACGACGGCACCTGGCGCCCCGAGCCCGGCAAGACCCTGCCGCCGGTGCCCGCCGACCGCAAGCCCGTGATCCGCTTCAAGAACCCCCAGACCGGCGCCACCAGCTGGGATGACATGGTCAAGGGCACGATCAGCTTCGACAACACCGAGCTCGACGACCTGATCATCGCGCGCCCGGACGGCACGCCCACCTACAACTTCTGCGTGGTCGTCGACGACTGGGACATGGGCATCACCCACGTGCTGCGCGGCGACGATCACGTCAACAACACGCCGCGTCAGATCAACATCCTCAAGGCGCTGGGCGCCGAGCTGCCGCAGTACGGCCACGTGCCCATGATCCTGGGCCCGGATGGCCAGAAGCTGTCCAAGCGCCACGGCGCGGTCAACGTGATGGACTACGACGCCCAGGGCTATCTGCCCGAGGCCATGGTCAATTACCTGGCGCGCCTGGGCTGGAGCCATGGCGACGACGAACTGTTCTCGCGCGAGCAGCTGGTCGAGTGGTTCGACACCGACCACCTCACCAAGTCCGCCTCGCAGTGGGATCCCAAGAAGCTCAACTGGGTCAATGCGCACTACATCAAAGAGATGGACAGCGCCGAACTCGCCCGCCGCGTCGCGCCGCGTGTCGAGCGTCGGGGTGGCAACCCGGCCGCCGCCGACCTGGCCGCCGTGATGGGCCTGCTCAAGGACCGCGCCGAAACGCTCGAGCAGCTGGCCGACGACGCCATGCTGTTCTGCGGCGAATTCGTGCCGGCCAATGCCGAGCTCGCCGCGCAGCACCTCACGCCCGCGGCGCGCGAGGCCCTGGCGGCATTCGCCCAGGCCGCCGCGAGCGCCGACTGGACCCGCGAGGGCGTGTCGGCCCTCATCAAGCAGGTGCTGGCCGAACGCGGCATCAAGATGCCGCAGCTGGCGATCCCGCTGCGCGTGGCCGTGTTCGGCCGCCCGCAGACGCCGGCCGTCGACGCCGTGCTGGCGTTGCTGGGCAAGGACAAGGTGCTCGAACGCCTGGCCAACCTGCCCGCCTGAGCGCGCGTTGCGGCCACGAAAAAGCCAGGGCATGCCCTGGCTTTTTTGTTTGGTGCGAGGGGCGCGCCGCCCCCGCGTTCAGGCCGCCTGCACCGCCGCGCGATGCCGCTGGAACAGCGCGCGGGCGAATCCCGCGCTCAACAGCGGCAGCAGCACGGCCGCGGCGGCGAACAGCACGCCCGCGCCCGCCGCATCGATCACAAGCCCGCCCACCGCCACGCCGGCCGCCTGTCCCATGAACAGGCACGACGCGAACCATGCCACGGCCGTGCCGCGAGCGCTCGGCACCATTTGCGTGGCGTTGGTCTGCAGCGTGGCGTGCAACAGGTAATAGCCGAAGCCGGCCAGCACGCTCGCCACGAGGCCGAAGGCCCAGACGGGCCCGAGCCAGTATGCGAGGAACGCGATGCACAGCACCAGCCCACCCGCCACGACCATGCCGCGTTCGCCCAGGCGCTTGACCAGACGGCCCGCCACCACGGTGTAGGCCAGCCCGCCGAAGGCGTACACAGCAACGAGCGCGCCCGCCGCGGTCAGCGAGATGCCGAAGCGATCATGCAGATAGGCGGGTGCGAAGGCCAGCGCGCCGAACACCAGCAAGCCCTCGCAAAACACCGTGAAGAGCACCACCCGCGCCCATCGCACCTGCAGCACCGTGCGCGCCTGCGCGACGAAGCCCTGCACGGCGGGCGCCTGCACGATGGCGATGCCCGCGGCGCGCTGACGCCCGACCTCACGCGTGAGCAGCAGCCCCACCACCAGATAGCCCAGCACCAGCGTGGCGAACGCCGCGCGCCAGCCGATGGTGTCGGCGAACAGCCCGCCCGCGAGCTGGCCCGCCGCCATGCCGAGGATGGTGCCCGTCAGGAAGCGCGCCAGCGTCGCCTGACGCCGTTCGTACGGCACGTTGTCGCCGATCCAGGCCATCGAGAGCGGCACGATGCCGGCCCCGGCGGCGCCGGAGAGCGCGCGGCACAGCACCAGCCAGTCGAGGCTTTGCGCGAACACGGCGCCCAGGCTGCCCAGCGCGCACGCGTAGGTCGCGATCGAGATCACCCGGTACTTGCCGAACCGGTCGCCCACCGGACCGAAGAACATCTGCAGCACGCCATACGCCACCGCGAAGGCGGTCACGGCATGCGCCGCCTGGCCCGTGGACGTGCCGAAGTCGGCCGCCAGCTGGGGCAGCATGGGATCACAAATGCGGAAGGCGCTGGCGCTGACGAAGGCGGCCAGGGCGAGCAGCGCGATGGCGCGCGACTCTGAATACGCGGTGGTCATGGCGAAGGCGTAAGGAAGGGGACGGACGACAAGCCCGCCACCTTACACCCGGCGCCTGCGTTTGACGACTGCCTCAATAAGGCATGCGATAGCCGGGCTGCATCCGCTTGGCCGTGATCGACTGGCCGTTGGACTTCATCTCGCGCAGCGCCAGCTTGGAACGGTCGACGGACTCGACGCGGTAGGCGTTGCGATAGATCGGATCATCGGCATCGACCGGCTCGCCGTTCGATTGCGTGGTCTGCAGCGTGTAGACGCCGTTGTCGTGCGTCCAGCAGCCCGTTTCGCGCAGCGCCGGGCGCGTGCGCTTGCCCACCTTGAGCTGCGTTTCGTAACTCATCGTCCCATCGGCAGACAGGACGGTAAGCGATTGAAAGTCGCCGGCGAAGCCGCGCGGGCGCGACACCGAATACCACGTGCCGACCAACGGACTGTTGGCGGCGGCGGGTGTGCACGCGACCTTCCGGGGAGGCGCCGGCTCGGCGGGGACCGCGGCGGCCCCGGATTGTTTTTTGGTGACGCAGCCTGCCAGCGCCACACCAATGACCAGCCCCACGCCCACGGCGCGGGTCCACGACAGATACGAACGAATCATGACTTCCTCGGGACCACCCCTGCACGATCTGCCGCACGCATTTTTCGAATGCACATGCGCGGCATGCACGCACTCTAAATAGCGGCGTGAGACAAATCAATGCGCTTCTGCAGGCGGTGCATCGGCGCGGCGCAGAGTGTTGTAAATCGGCTCGGAACCCGCATGGTTACACGGTTTTCGAACCGCCCCCGTCAGTTTGGTGACAGCATTTTTCGAGCTGCGCGTGCCGATCGTGGCAGGCGTTCGCGAGCTCAGAGCGGCAGCTTCACCTCGTGTTTGATCTCGCGCAGCGCGACGATCGTGCGCGTCTGGCGGATGCCCGGCAGGTTGAACAGAAAGCGATGCATGAATCGGTCGTACGCATCGGTGTTCTCGACCAGGATGCGCAGCAGGTAATCCGAGTCGCCCGTGACCGCGTAGCAGTCGACGACCTCGGGCGCGTCGCGCACTGTCCGTTCAAAGTTCTCGACGTTGGTGGCGGCGTGCCGCTCCAGGCTGATCTGCACGAACATGCAGGCGCCCAGCCCCACCTTGCTGCGATCGATCTGCGCGCCGTAGCCCTGGATCACCCCGTTGGCCTCGAGGGCCTTAACCCTGCGCCACACCGGTGCGGCCGACAGGCCCACCGATTCCGACAGCTGCTGCGCCGAGGCGCGCCCGTCGTCCTGCAGGGCCCGCAGAATGCCCAGGTCGGTCTTGTCCATGATGTCTCCTCTTATATATATGCAGACGGCGTTCAGCCAGATACGCGCCCGGAACGAAACGTTCATTTCAAATTATAGGGAATCCACGATCCGATAACGCAATAAACGCCGAGGCTTGCGCACCTATCATGACTAAAAGCCCAAGGAGCGCGCAGCATGGACGGCACCCCGGCAGTCGAACCCTCTCTCGACAGCGACTATCAACTTTCGGACAACCTCGTACGCGAGCGCGGCCGCATCTTTCTCACCGGCACCCAGGCGATCGTGCGCATGGTGCTGGCGCAGCGCCGCGCCGACCGCGCGCGCGGGCTCAACACCGCGGGCTTCGTTTCCGGCTATCGCGGCTCGCCGCTGGGTGGCGTCGACATGGCCATGTGGAAGGCACAGAAGGCGCTCGACGCCCATGACGTCACCTTCATGCCCGGCATCAACGAAGACCTCGCCGCCACGGCGGTGATGGGCACGCAGCAGGCCGGCATGCGCGAAGACCGCAAGGTCGATGGCGTCTTCGCGCTCTGGTACGGCAAGGGCCCGGGCGTGGACCGCGCCGGAGATGCCCTGCATCACGGCAACGCGGCCGGCGCCTCGCGCCACGGCGGCGTGCTGCTGGTCGTGGGCGACGATCACACCGCGGTCTCGTCCTCGATTCCGCATGCCAGCGAGACCTCGCTGATCGGCTGGCAGATCCCGATCGTTCACCCGGCCTCGATCGACGAGTACGAGACCTTTGCCTTGTGGGGCTGGGCCCTGTCGCGCTACAGCGGCAGCTGGGTCGCGCTCAAGGCCACCTCCGAATCCGTCGAAACCGGGCAGTCGTATGTGAGCGCGCCCCCGGCGCGCTTCGACATGCCCGACGATGGCGAAGCCGCCGAGCGCGAGTACAACGCGCGCGACTTCCTGTCGCTCGCCATCGAAACCCGCATGCACCGCCGCCTCGCCGCCGTGCGCGCATTCGCCCGCTCCCACAGCCTGGACCGCCTGATCGCGCCCGCGCCGCAGGCGCGCGTGGGCATCGTCACCGCGGGCAAGGTCACGCTCGACACGCTCGAGGCGCTGGCGCGCCTGGGCATCGACGTGCACGCGGCGCAGTCGCCGGTGCGCGTCTACAAACCCGGCCTGGTCTGGCCCATGGATCGCGAGCGTCTGCTCGCCTTCGCCCAGGGCCTGACCCATATCCTGGTCATCGAAGAAAAAGCCGGCGTCATGGAGCCGCAGATCAAGGACATGCTGTTCAACCTGCCGGACCGGCCCACGGTGTGCGGCAAGACCGGCCTCGATGGCGAAACCCTGATCACCACCGCCGGCCAGTTGCGCCCGTCGCAGCTGGCCGCGCCGCTGGCGTCGTGGCTCGGCCGCACGCTCGGCCTGCATGCCAACGTCGACGGCGAGGCCTTCGCCTGTCCGCAGCCGCTGGCCAACGAAGCCGACGGCATGCGCCGCCGCCCCTACTTCTGCTCGGGCTGTCCGCACAGCACGTCCACCAAGGTGCCCAAGGGCAGTCAGGCGCTCTCGGGCGTTGGCTGCCATTACATGGCCGCCTGGATGGAGCGCGACACCGGCGGCCTGACCCAGATGGGCGGTGAAGGCGTGGACTGGATCGGCCTGTCGCGCTACATCGACACGCCGCATGTGTTCCAGAACATGGGCGAAGGCACCTACTACCACTCCGGATACCTGGCGATCCGCCAGGCGGTGGCGGCGGGCACCAATATCACCTACAAGATCCTCTTCAACGATGCGGTCGCGATGACCGGCGGCCAACCGGTCGACGGTCCGATTTCGGTGCCGCAGATCTGCCAGCAACTGCGCGGCGAGAACGTCGCCCGCATCGTCGTCACCAGCGACGAACCCGAGAAGTATCGCGGCGTGGACCTCGCCGGCGTGCCCGTGCACCATCGCCGCGAACTCGACGCCCTGCAGCGCGAATTGCGCGCCACGCCCGGCGTGACCGTGCTGATTCACGACCAGACCTGCGCGGCCGAGAAGCGTCGTCGCCGCAAGAAGGGCCAGTTCCCCGACCCGGCGCGCCGCATGCTGATCAATGCCGCGGTCTGCGAAGGCTGCGGCGACTGCGGCGTGCAATCCAACTGCCTGTCGGTGGTGCCGCTCGAAACGCCCTACGGCCGCAAACGCGCGATCGACCAATCCAGTTGCAATAAAGACTTCTCCTGCGCCGAGGGTTTCTGCCCGAGCTTCGTGTCGGTGATGGGCGGGTCGCTCAAGAAGAGCGCCGCCCCCAAACCCGACATGGATCGCCTGGCCGCGCGGATCGCGGCGCTGCCGTTGCCGCTGGTGCCCGAACTCGACGCTCCTTATCGCCTGCTGGTGGCGGGCATGGGCGGCACCGGCGTCATCACGATCGGTGCGCTGGTGTCGATGGCCGCGCATCTGCAGGGGCTGTCGGCCAGCGTGCTCGACCTGACCGGCCTGGCCCAGAAGGGCGGCACGGTCGTGAGCCACCTGCGGCTCGCGCCGGCGCACGCCGCGCCCGGCCCGGTGCGGCTGGACTGGCAGCAGGCCGACGCCGCCATCCTGTGCGACCCGCTCGCCGCCACCGCCCCCGACTCGCTCGGCGCGCTGGCGCACGGCCGCACCCGCGTCACGGTCAATACCTATGTCGCGCCGGTGTCCGATTTCACGCGCAACCCGGATGCACCGCTCAACGCCCCGGCGCTGCTGGCCAAGATCGAGCACGCCGCCGGCCGCGAGCAGACGGCCGCCATCGACGCGCACGCCGCGGCGCTGGCGCTGTTCGGCGACAGCATCCTCTCCAATATCTTCATGCTGGGTTACGCCTGGCAGCGCGGCGATGTCCCGCTTTCGCACGCCGCGCTCGACCGCGCGATCGAGCTCAATGGCGTGGCCGTGGCGTCGAACCGCGCGGCCTTCAATGCCGGCCGCCTGGCCGCGCACGAGCCCGAGGCGCTGGCCGGCATGCTCGCGCCCAAGGCCCAGGTCATCAAGCTGCAGGTGCCCGAGACCCTGGCCCAGGTGGTGGCGCGCCGCGAACGCGACCTGACCGCCTACCAGAATGCCGCCTACGCCCGCGCCTACCGCGAGGTGGTCGACGCCGTCGCGGCACGCGAGCGCGAACTCGCGCCCGAGGCGCGCAGCCCGCGTCTGGCGCTGGCGGTCGCCCGCGGACTCTATAAGTTCATGGCCTACAAAGACGAATACGAGGTCGCCCGGCTGTACTCCGACCCCGCCTTCCAGGCGCAGCTCGATGCCCAGTTCGAGGGCGACTACACGCTGCGCTTCCATATGGCACCGCCGCTGCTGGCGCGCAAGGATCCGCACACCGGCGTGCCGCGCAAGATGGCCCTGGGTCCGCGCACCCGCACGGTCCTGCGCTGGCTGGCGCACGGCAAGCGGCTGCGGGGCACCTGGGCCGATCCGTTCGGCCGCACCGCCGAGCGCCGCACCGAACGCCAGCTGATCGACGAGTACCGCGCGCTGGTCCAGCGCCTGGTCGACGGCCTGACCGCGGACAAGATCGGCGAAGCGGCTACAATCGCTGCCCTTGCTGAATCGGTCCGTGGATACGGACACGTCAAGGAAGCCGCCATCGTCCGATATCGTGAAGAATGTGCGCGCCTCCTGACGAGCTTTGAAACGCCTGGGTTTGTCGCCATCCCGGTGCGCAGAAGCGCATAAATAGCCATTCTGAGCGGTCACTAACCGGGGCGCGCCAGTGAGGGCGCGCCCTGTGCATTTCGTAACAACTATATCGGGTCCCCGTCACGCGAGTGTCTTGTAGCGAACCCCCTCCCTCACTAGAATTAGTGCGGCGCGCGGGGTGGTACACTACATATAGTGGTCATTCCTAGCTGGACCCACGACCCCGCGTCGAACTTTTTCCGTCCAGCATTGCGTCCCCGCATACCGAATTCATCAGCACCCTGGCATGGCACTGGCCATGTCTTATCCATTCTTTTCGCATTCCCACAGGAGCTTCCATGCAGACTACGATCGCCTCTGTGACTCGGCCCTCCGCCGTGCCGCCCGAATCCAACGACGCCCAACCGGGCACCCCGACCGGCCAGTTCGCCAGCTACAACATCATCCGCCGCAACGGCTCGGTGGTGGGCTTCGAACCCGGCAAGATCGCCATCGCCATGACCAAGGCCTTTCTGGCCGTCAACGGCGGCCAGGGCGCTGCCTCGGCTCGCGTGCGCGAGCTCGTCGAGCAACTAACCAGCCAGGCCGTCAACGCCCTGGTGCGCAACCGCCCCGGTGGCGGCACCTTCCATATTGAAGACGTGCAGGATCAGGTCGAACTGGCCCTGATGCGCTCGGGCGAACACGACGTCGCGCGCGCCTACGTGCTCTACCGCGAAAAGCGTTCGCAAGAGCGCGCCGCCGCCGCCGAAGTGCTCGACAAGTCCGCACCGGCCGCCCAGGAACACGTGCTGTACGTCACCGACAACGGTGCCCGCCGCCCGCTCGATCTGTCCGCCCTGCGCGCCACCATCGAAGCCGCCGGCGTCGGCCTGACCGAATTCATCGACACCGAGACCATCCTGAAGGAAACGGTCAAGAACCTGTACGACGGCGTGCCGATCGACGAAGTGTTCAAGTCGGCCATTCTGTCGGCGCGCGCGCTGGTCGAAAAAGACCCGGCCTACAGCCAGGTCACCGCCCGTCTGCTGCTGCACACGGTCCGTACCGAAGTGCTGGGCGAAGAAGTGTCGCAGGCCGACATGGCCTCCCGCTACGCCGAGTACTTCCCGACCTTCATCACCCGCGGCATCGAAGGCGGCCTGCTGTCGCCCGAGCTGGCCAAGTTCGATCTGGTCCGCATCGCCGGCGCCCTGAAGGCCGAGCGCGATCTGCAATTCGGCTACCTCGGCCTGCAGACGCTGTACGACCGCTACTTCCTGCACATCCGCGGCACGCGCATCGAGCTGCCGCAGGTGTTCTTCATGCGCGTGGCCATGGGCCTGGCGCTGCGTGAAGCCGACCGCGAAGCCCGCGCCATCGAGTTCTACGAAATCCTGTCGTCGTTCGACTTCATGAGCTCGACCCCGACGCTGTTCAACTCCGGCACGCTGCATTCGCAACTGTCGTCGTGCTACCTGACCACCGTCTCCGACGACCTCGAAGGCATCTACGACGCCATCAAGGAAAACGCGCTGCTGGCCAAGTACGCCGGCGGCCTGGGCAACGACTGGACCCCGGTGCGCGCACTGCGCAGCCACATCAAGGGCACCAACGGCGAAAGCCAAGGCGTCGTGCCGTTCCTGAAGGTCGTCAACGACACCGCCGTGGCGGTGAACCAGGGCGGCAAGCGCAAGGGCGCGGTCTGCACGTACCTCGAGACGTGGCACCTGGACATCGAAGAATTCCTGGAGCTGCGCAAGAACACCGGCGACGAACGCCGCCGCACGCACGACATGAACACGGCGAACTGGATTCCCGACCTGTTCATGAAGCGCGTCATGGAAGGCGGTGAGTGGACGCTGTTCTCGCCGTCCGACTGCCCCGACCTGCACGACAAGTACGGTGCCGAATTCGAAGCGGCCTACGTGGGCTACGAAGCCCGCGTCGCCAGCGGCGAACTCAAGCTCTTCAAGAAGATGCCGGCGCTGTCGCTGTGGCGCAAGATGCTGTCGATGCTGTTCGAAACCGGCCACCCGTGGATCACGTTCAAGGATCCTTGCAACATCCGCTCGCCGCAACAGCACGTGGGCGTGGTGCACAGCTCGAACCTCTGCACCGAGATCACGCTGAACACCAACGAGAAGGAAATCGCGGTGTGCAACCTGGGTTCCGTGAACCTGGTCGCGCACATGAAGCCTTCGGCCAATGGCGGTTTCGAACTCGATCACGACAAGATCAAGCGCACCGTGAGCATCGCGATGCGCATGCTCGACAACGTCATCGACATCAACTACTACGCTGTCGAGAAGGCGCGCAACTCCAACGATCTGCATCGTCCGGTCGGCATGGGCATCATGGGCTTCCAGGATTGCCTGCACATGATGCGCGTGCCGTACGCATCGCAAGACGCGATCGAATTCGCGGATCGTTCGATGGAAGCCGTGTGCTATCACGCGTACTGGGCATCGAGCGAACTCGCGCAAGAACGCGGCCGCTACAAGTCCTACGATGGTTCGCTGTGGTCGCGTGGCATCCTGCCGCAAGACACGTTGAAGATGCTGCGTGATGCACGCGGTGGCTTCGTTGAAGTCGATGAGTCGAGCACGCTTGATTGGGATGCGTTGCGTGCGCGCATCAAAGAACACGGCATGCGCAACTCGAACAGTGTCGCTATTGCCCCAACCGCGACGATTTCCAATATCATTGGTGTATCTGCGTGCATCGAACCCACCTTCCAGAACTTGTACGTCAAATCGAATCTCTCCGGCGAGTTCACGGTCGTTAACGATTACCTCGTGCGTGACCTGAAGAAACTCGGTCTCTGGGACGAAGTCATGGTCGCCGACCTCAAGTACTTCGACGGCAGCCTGTCCCGTATCGATCGCGTACCTTCCGAACTCCGCGAACTCTACGCCACCGCGTTCGAAGTCGAACCGAGCTGGCTGGTCGAGTGCGCGTCGCGTCGCCAGAAGTGGATCGATCAAGCGCAGTCGCTGAACATCTATATGGCAGGCGCGTCGGGCAAGAAGCTCGATGACACCTACAAGCTGGCGTGGCAGCGTGGTCTCAAGACCACCTACTACCTCCGCACGATGGGTGCCACCAGCGCCGAGAAGTCCACGGGCCGCGGCGGCGAACTCAACGCCGTCAGCGCCAGCGGCCACAGCGCCGCGGCATCCGCAGCAGCAGCACCTGTTTTGCCTGAACCCGAAATCGTCGGGGCGGCGTGCACTATGCGACCGGGTGATCCCGGCTTCGAAGAGTGCGAGGCCTGCCAGTAACCGCCACCGGAGAATTCGATCATGCTTAATTGGGACAACGACAACCTCGCCACGCAACCCGCGAAATCGCCGGAGTCTTCCGGCGCGGGTAAGGGCGCGTCCGGAGACGACTCCGTGCGCGCCGCGACGGGGGTGTTCGGTGATTCGGCGCTGCCGACCCCGTCCGCGCCGTCGCACGCCGCTTCGCTCTCGACCAGCGGCGCCACCGCCGGTCGCGTGCGGGTCGCCGACAAGCGCATCATCAACGGCGAAACCGACGTCAACCAGCTGGTTCCGTTCAAGTACAAGTGGGCCTGGGAAAAATACCTGGCCACGTGCGCGAACCACTGGATGCCGCAAGAAATCAACATGTCGCGCGACATCGCCCTCTGGAAGAACCCCAACGGGCTCACCGAGGACGAGCGCCGCATCGTCAAGCGCAACCTGGGTTTCTTCGTGACCGCCGACTCGCTCGCGGCCAACAACATCGTGCTGGGCACCTATCGCCACATCACGGCGCCCGAATGCCGCCAGTTCCTGCTGCGCCAGGCATTCGAGGAAGCGATCCACACCCACGCTTATCAATACATCGTCGAAAGTCTCGACCTGGACGAAGCCGAGATCTTCAACGCCTACAACGAGGTCCCCTCGATCCGCGCCAAGGACGAGTTCCTGATCCCGTTCATCGAGGCGATTGCCGATCCGGATTTCCGCACGGGCACGCCCGAAGCGGACCAGACGCTCCTCAAGTCGCTCATCGTGTTCGCGTGCCTGATGGAAGGCCTGTTCTTCTATGTGGGCTTCACGCAGATCCTCGCGCTGGGCCGCCAGAACAAGATGACCGGCGCCGCCGAGCAATACATGTACATCCTTCGTGATGAGTCCATGCACTGCAACTTCGGCATCGACCTGATCAACACCGTGAAGCTCGAGAACCCGCACCTTTGGACGCCGGAGTTCCGCGAAGAAATTCGTGAACTCTTCCAAAAAGCGGTCGAACTCGAATACGCTTACGCCGAAGACACGATGCCGCGCGGCGTGTTGGGCCTGAACGCACCGATGTTCAAGTCTTACCTGCGCTTCATCGCCAATCGTCGTTGCCAGCAGATCGGCATCGAACCGCTGTTCCCCCAGGAAGAAAATCCCTTCCCGTGGATGGCGGAAATGATCGACCTGAAGAAGGAACGCAACTTTTTCGAGACTCGCGTGATCGAATACCAGACCGGCGGTACGCTGAGCTGGGAATAAGACCTCTCTGTACTCGCCGCTCGCTGGCTGTTGGCCAGTCGAACGGCGAGCATGGGATGCCCCGGTCAGTGTTCGGACACGTAGGACGTAGCGGTAGGCATGTGCCTACCGTCGCCATTTGAGATGGCTCGCGCACGAGGCGAGGGCCATATCAAATGGCTGTGCTGAATTCATTAGCGCAAGCTGAAGTGCTGTCGCCTGTCAGGGACAGTGGCATGCGCCGATGAATAGCCCGGGTGTTGTCCGCCTTGTTGGCGGGTGATGACGCGGGTTTAAGTTCTGGGACCCCTGAACCTAAGGAGCATGACCATGGCAACTGCCAAGAAAGCCGCCAAGAAGGCGGTTAAGAAACCCGCAGCCAAGAAGGCGGTGGTGAAGAAGGCCGCTCCGGCCAAGAAAGCCGCAGCCAAGAAAGTCGCTGTGAAGAAGGTCGCTGCCAAGAAGCCGGCAGTGAAGAAGGTCGCCGCCAAGAAGCCGGCAGCCAAGAAGGTAGCCGCCAAGAAACCGGCCGCCAAGAAGGTCGCCGCCAAGAAGCCGGCAGCCAAGAAAGCCGTAGCCAAGAAGGCTGTTGCCAAGAAGGCTGTCGCCAAGAAGGCCGTCGCCAAGAAGGCGCCCGCCAAGAAGGCCGTAGCCAAGAAGGCTGTCGCCAAGAAGGCCGTTGCCAAGAAAGCCGTCGCCAAAAAGGCGCCTGCCAAAAAGGCCGTAGCCAAGAAGGCGGTCGCCAAGAAGGCTCCGGCCAAGAAGGCTGCTGCTGCCAAGAAGGCGCCTGCTGCTGCCAAGAAGGCTGTCGCTGCGAAGAAGCCGGCTGCCAAGAAGGCTGCTGCAAAGAAGCCTGCTGCCAAGAAGGCTGCCCCGAAGAAGCCCGCAACGCCGCCCTCCACGGCTGCTGCCCCGGGTGCCAAGACCGCGCTGAACCCCGCCGCGTCGTGGCCCTTCCCCACGGGTGGCCGTCCGTAATACGGACGCGTCTACGCGCTAGCAGTACTTCAGCCGCCTGGCCTCGCCAGGCGGCTTTTTACATTGATGCATGCGAAAATGTTCGCTTGCCCAGTCCGGTAGAGAGTCCATGCTCGCGCAAATCCTGAATTTCCTGATCGACATCCTGTTCACCCTGTTCGGCGCCGGTCTGGTGCTGCGGGCCTGGATCCATGCCGTGCGCATGCCGCCCTTCAATCCGTTGGCGCGGGCTGTCTATCAGGGCACCAACTGGCTCGTGCTGCCGCTGCGCCGCGTGATTCCTTCCGGCAACAGCATCGAATGGGCGAGCCTCTTCGCGGCCTGGCTTGCCGCCATCCTGTTTCTCGTTCTCAGCCTTCTGATCACGCTGCCGCTGCAACTGATCGGCGCGCTGTTTCCCACGCTGCTGCTGGTGGCCGTGCTTCAGGTGCTCAAGTGGGCGCTCAACCTGATCGTGTGGCTCACGCTGATCCAGGCCGTGCTGTCGTGGGTGAACCCCGCCTCGCCGTTGATGGGCCTGCTGCAGATGCTGACCGCGCCGCTGCTGGACCCGGTACGCCGCGTCCTGCCCCGCACCGCCATCGACTTCTCGCCGCTGGTCGTGCTCATCCTCGCGCAGGTGCTGATGATGGTCGTCACCAATCTCAGCTATCGCGCCATGGCGATCGGCCCGTTCTGATCTCGGCTTCGCGGCCATGAAAAAACCCGCGTCCAGAAGGACGCGGGTTTGCTCGCATGGAGCTGGCGCTAAACCAACTCCGCAGTGGGGCCCATCCGACTGCGCGCGATGCCCGAAAAAACGGTAATTCAGCCTGCCATCAGAGCGGCGTGACGCGCGTGGGGCCCGCGCCGCTGACGACCTGCACGCGCTGGCCCACACTGACCGGCACGTCGGCTTCCTGAGCCACGACACGGGTTTCGCCGTTGTCGAGGCGCACGGTGATTTCATAGCCCGAGCTGCGGCCGACCTGGTTTTCGACGGCATTGCCGGCGAGCGCACCCAGGATCACACCACCGACGGTGGCAATGGTACGGCCGGTGCCGCCACCGATTGCATTGCCCGCGACGCCACCCAGCGCGCCACCGGCGAGCATGCCGCCGCCGCTGGACTTGTCGTTCTGGATGGTGATCGGGCGCACGCCCGTGACGGTACCGGTACGCACGATCTGCTCACGCTGCGCCTGGCCATACGAATAGGTATTGGCGGAGGCACTGGGATTCGCGCAGCCCGAAAGCACCGCCACCGAGGTGACGACGGCAGCGACTGCCAGCCAGCGGCCGGCGCGCGGAACCGAAGCAGAGGGGGTAAGGGTATTGTTCATGAAGACTCCTCGATCGGAACACTACGACACTAATTGGATGATACTCCCGGCCCAACGCCGGAAACTTCCTGCCGGGAAACAGGGTGAAACCAAGGTGGGCCAGTGTGTAACCACACGGTACGGCGCCCTGCGTAGCGGCCCTGTCGGGGCTATCTCATCATTAGAGGCGACATGCAGGCGGGAGGTTCCCGCTCGCATGCGCCGCGTCGCACCGTGAGGTTCGACACGCCTCGCAGCCCGCGTGCCCGGCGCTCGCCTCGCGCGCGCGGCATGCGATCAGCCGAGACGCAGACCGTAGACCGCGTGCAGACGCGCGTCGATGTCGGCGCGGCTGGGCGCGTGATTCTGCGGACCGCGCGAGGCGATCTTGATCGCGCCCATCAGGTTGCCCAGACGGCAGCTGTCGGCCCAGCTCCAGCCCGAGGTCAGACCGTAAAGCAGGCCGCCACGGTGGGCATCGCCGCAACCCGTCGGGTCGACCACTTCGTCGGCCGTGACCGGCTCGATCTCGATGCTCTGGCCTTCGGTGATCAGCGTGGCGCCCTGCGCGCCGCGCGTGATGACCACGGCCTTTAGCGTCTTGGCGATGTCCTGCATGCTGCGGCCGGTGCGCTCTTCGACCACGCCGGCTTCGTAATCGTTGACCGTCATGGCCTGCGCGAGGCCGAGCATGCGCTCGATGTCTTCGCTGTTGAAGAGGGGCATGGCCTGGCCCAGATCGAAGATGAACGGGATGCCGCGCGCGTTCAGTGCCTCGGCGTGCGCGAACATGCCTTCTTTCGAGTCGGGCGCGACGATGGCCCATTCGGCCTGCGCCTGCGACAGGTCGTTTTGCGACGAGAACGACATCGCGCCGGGGTGGAAGGCGGCGATCTGGTTGTCGTCGAGGTCGGTGGTGATGAAGCACTGCGCGGTCAGCGTGCCCGGCACGGTGCGCACGTAGGTGCTGTCGATCTGTTGCGCGGCCAGCCGTTCGAAGTATTCGCCGGCATCTTCCCCCACGGTGGCCACGGGCAGCGGCTGGCCGCCCAGCAGCTTGAGGTTGTAGGCGATGTTGCCCGCGCATCCGCCGTACTCCTTGCGCATGGTCGGCACCAGGAACGACACGCTCAGCGACTGAATGCGGTTGGGCAGGATGTGTTCTTTGAAGTGGCCTTCGAACACGGCGATCATGTCGAACGCCATCGAACCGCAAATCAAAACAGGGGCCGTCATGCTGGATCCTTAAGTGTGAATCAGGGGAAGAATTTGTCGAGCTGATAGCCGTTGACCTGCAGCCCCGTGACCTCCACGGGCACCGAGATCTGCGCTTCGCCGGCGGCCGCGAAAGGCCCGCCCGCCTGTTGCGGCGCGAGGTAATCGCGCGGCAACAACACCTTGCGCGCCACCACCGTATCCGACATGTCCGTGAGCTGCAGCACGAGCGCGGGCCAGGGCTGCGGTTTGTCGAAGCGGTTGCGCAGCGTCACGTTGAGCACCAGGCGGCTGCGGCCGTCTTCGGACGCGCCGGCCGCGCCGCTGGGCGGCTGCAGCGACGACGCGGAGATCGCGATGCGCTCGATGCGCCGCGCGTAGCCCACCGTGCAATCGAGCGGCTTGCAGGCGAGCTCGAGCACCGGACGCAGCGCCGGTACGCCGGTCGCGATGGGCGTGCGATAGACGTAGAGCAATTGCAGCAGCAAGGCGATGACGCCGAGCAGGCACAACAGCCCCCAGATGCGCCGGCCCGCGCGGCGCGATTCCACGCGATCGTCGTCGAGGAATTCGGGCGGCGTACGGCCACTGTCGGTGCTGCTCGAATAACGCGTGCGGGCCTCGCCGAGCACGGGCTCGGCGGCATGCGCATCGAGATCGTCGTCGTCGAGCTCGGCCTCGGCGGTGGCGGCAACGGGCTCGGCACGCGCAGCGGCGCGGCTGGTGGCAGCCCGGCCGAGCGCAGCCGAGTCGGAATAAACGGGCGTCAGCCGCGCGCGGCCGCCATCGGCCGACAGACCCGGTTCGCGCGGCGCATCGCCCAGACGCGGTTCATCGCGCCCGGCGCCAGCCCGGCGCGGGCCGCGGATCACGGCCGGCGCGTCGTCGCTCAGCGAGGGCTCGTCGTCCCAGGGTGGCACGGCGGCGGCGCCGAGGCGAGGCTCGCGCTCGTCGCGTTCGGCCCGCATCAGGGCGTCGGCCGCCAGGGGCATCGACACATACGGCGCGGGCGACGCCGCGGGCGCGTCGGCCTCGTCGTCTTCGAACGCGTCGTCCGCTTGCGGCTCGACCGTGTCGCGGCGCATGTCCGCGCGACCGCGCAGGACGGCCGGCGGCACCGGGGGCAGCGGCTGCGGCGCCACCGGCGTGGGCGCCGCGGCATGGGAATAAACGGGTTCGGCGGGCGATACGGCGGCCGGCGCCGGCTCGGTGGCGCGCGGACTCGCGGCCGGGGCGAACGACGGCGCCGCGGGCGTGGGCGGCGCCGCATCGGCGGGCTGCGTCAGCGTGGGCACCACCGGCTCGGCCGGTTGCACCAGGCAGGCGCGGCCGTCGAAAACGGTCTGGCAGGCGCCGCAGCGCACCAGCCCATTGCGGATCCGCAGTTGGTCAGCCACGACCTTGAAGGAGGCGCCGCAATGCGGACAACGTGTCACCAAGGCCATGTGCTGCCCCGCCTCGTCGTCAGGCCTTGCGGCCGCTCAGGCAGACCCAGCCGTCGCGCGCGCGCCAGACCGACAGGGCGATCCAGGGCGCATACGCGGCGGCCACTTCTTCGGCCTGACGCTCGAGCACGCCCGACAACACCAGTGCCCCGCCGGGCGCCACGCGTCCGGCCAGCATCGGCGCGAGCACCTTGAGCGGGTTGGAAAGAATATTGGCGACCACCACGTCAAAGGTGCCGTCGGACAAGCCCTCGGGCAGCATCGCGGTGAGTTCGACCTGATTGGTGCGGGCGTTGTCTTCGGAAGCCTGCACGGCCTGCGGATCGATGTCGACCGCCAGCGTCTCGCCGGCGCCGAGCTTGCGCGCGGCGATGGCCAGGATGCCCGAACCGCAACCGTAGTCGAGCACGTTCGCGCCCTGGGGCAGCTCGGCTTCGAGCCAGGCCAGGCAGAGATGGGTCGTGGGATGGCTGCCGGTGCCGAAGGCGAGACCGGGGTCGAGCTCGATATGGATCGAGGCCTCGGGCGTGGCGGCGATGGCCTCGGCCACGCCCGGATCGTCGCGATGCCAGCTGGGCACGATCCACAGCCGCTCGGAAATCTGGATGGGGCCGAACTGGGATTGCGTCAGGCGCACCCAGTCGGCGTCGGGCACGTCGCGCAGCGTCCAGCCCTCGAAGAGCGCGGGATCCAGCCCGGCCTCGACGGCGGCTTGCGCCAGCAACTGAGCGGGGTCGGCGCCATCGGGCAGCAGCGCCACGACGCGGTTGTGGTCCCAGGCCTGGACTTCCGGCTCGGTGCCCGGCTCGCCGAACAAGGGGCGCTCTTCTTCGGTACCGAAATCGGCGTCTTCGACGGAGACGGAGAGCACGCCGGCCTCGAGCAGCGCATCGGACAGCGCTTCGGCCTGCGCCTCGCGGCAATGAAGGACGAGTTCACGCATGTGATGAGTTCCATGGGTGGAGCGCCCTTGCGGGGCGACCCACCTAATATAGCGAAGCAAAAAACGGGGGGCCAGAGGCCCCCCGATTCAGGCTGGTCAGGGACGCTGAGCCAACTTGTGTTCGAGGTAGTGGATGCTGGTGCCGCCTTCGATGAAGCGGGCATCCGTCAACAGCTCGCGATGCAGCGGGATGTTGGTCTGAATTCCCTCGACGACCATTTCGGACAGGGCCGTGCGCATGCGCGCCAGGGCCTGGTCACGCGTGTCGCCATACGTGATGACCTTGGCGATCATCGAATCGTAGTTGGGCGGCACGAAATAGCCATTGAACACGTGCGAATCGATACGCACGCCCGGACCACCGGCGACGTGCCAGTTGGTGATGCGGCCGGGGCTGGGCACGAAACGGAACGGATCTTCGGCGTTGATGCGGCACTCGATCGCGTGACCCTTGAACTGGATGTCGCGCTGGCGCAGCGTGAACTTTTCGCCGGCGGCGATCAGGATCTGCTGCTGAACCAGATCGATGCCCGTGATCAGTTCGGTGACCGGGTGCTCGACCTGAATACGGGTGTTCATTTCGATGAAATAGAACTCTCCGTTTTCGTACAGGAACTCGAACGTGCCGGCACCGCGGTAGCCCATCTTGCGGCAGGCGTCGGCGCAACGATCACCGATGCGCTCGATCAGACGACGGGCGATGCCCGGCGCCGGCGCTTCTTCGATGACCTTCTGGTGGCGGCGCTGCATCGAGCAGTCGCGCTCGCCCAGCCAGACGGCGTTGCGGCCGCCATCGGCCAGCACCTGAATCTCCACATGGCGGGGGTTCTCGAGGAACTTCTCCATATAGACTTCAGGGTTGTTGAACGCGGCGCCCGCCTCGGAACGCGTCATCGTGACGGCGTTCAGCAGCGCGGCTTCGGTGTAGACCACGCGCATGCCGCGGCCACCACCGCCACCGGCGGCCTTGATGATGACCGGGTAGCCCACCTCGCGCGCGATGCGCACGATTTCCTGGGGATCATCGGGCAGCGCGCCTTCAGAACCGGGCACCACCGGCACACCGGCTTCGATCATGGCGTGCTTGGCGCTGACCTTGTCGCCCATCAGGCGAATGGTGTCGGGGCGCGGGCCGATGAACACGAAGCCGCTCTTCTCGACGCGGTCGGCGAAGTCGGCGTTTTCGGAAAGAAAACCGTAACCCGGGTGGATCGCCTCGGAGTCCGTCACTTCGGCGGCCGAGATGATGGCCGGCATGTTCAGGTAGCTCTCGCGCGACGGCGCCGGTCCGATGCAGACGGACTCGTCGGCCAGACGGACGTACTTGGCGTCGCGATCGGCTTCGGAGTGCACCACCACGGTCTTGATACCCAGCTCGCGGCAGGCGCGCTGGATGCGCAGAGCGATCTCGCCGCGATTGGCGATCAGGATTTTTTCAAACATTTTGCGCTATCAGCCAATGACGAACAGCGGTTGACCGTACTCGACGGGCTCGCCGTTTTCGACCAGGATTTCTTTGATCACACCGGACTTGTCGGCTTCGATCTCGTTGAGCAGCTTCATCGCTTCGATGATGCACAGCGGATCGCCTTCCTTGACGGATTGGCCGACTTCGATGAACGGTGCGGCGCCCGGATTGGGCGAGCGGTAGAACGTGCCGACCATCGGGGCCTTGACCACGTGGCCCTGGATCACCGGAGCGGCGGGCTCGGCGGCGGCAGGCGCGGCGGCCGGCGTGGCGACGACGGCGGGCGCTTCGGGAGCCTGGTAGGCGACCGGCTGAAGGGCCTGGGAGAACTTGACGATGCGAACCTTGCCTTCGCCTTCGGTGATTTCGAGCTCGGCAATGCCCGATTCAGCCACCAGGTCGATCAGGGTCTTGAGTTTTCGGAGGTCCATAGAAGCTGCTTCCCGATTGAGTTTGACGGCGCCCGTGTCTATCGCGGGTCGCGCCGTATATTTAGGATGTGAATCTTGATCCGGGTGAGAGTCAGTGCCGCGCCGCGTAGCGCAGGGCTGCCTCATAGCCATCCGCGCCAAGTCCGGAGATCAGGCCGATGGCCAGGTCGGACAGGTACGAGTGATGCCGGAACGGCTCGCGCTTGTACAGGTTGGACAAATGTACTTCAATAAATGGGATCGCCACCCCGGCCAACGCGTCGCGCACCGCCACACTGGTATGCGTGTAAGCCGCCGCGTTGATGATGATGAAGTCGGTGCCGTCCTGGGCGGCCGCCTGAATGCGGTCCACCAGCGCCCCTTCGTGATTGCTTTGCCACGCCGCCAGGGTCACGCCCAATTGCGCCGCCAGGGCTTCGAGCCCCTCGTTGATCTGCACCAGCGTGAGGCTGCCGTAGATATGAGGTTCGCGAGTCCCGAGCAGATTCAGATTGGGGCCATGCAATACCAGTATGCGTTGTGCCATGAGCTTGCCATATGCTGGCAAAACAATCGATAAGGCGACTTTTTACGCCAATTCCGGTTATTTGTCCAATTGAATCAAGCCACTACGCGCGCTATCGAAGCGTCGAGCTTGGCCGGATCGATTTCGCCCAGGATTTTCTCGCTAATGCTGCCATCTGCGTTCAAAACCAGCGTAAATGGCAGCCCACCGGACGGATTGCCCAGCTGACGCAGTGTGTCGATGGCGCTCATGCCCATGACGAGCAGCGGATAGCTGACCACCACTTTCTCCTGGAATTTGCGGATGTTGTCGACATTATCGACGCCGATCCCGACCAGCTGCACCCCTGGGTACTTTTTGCTCAAGGCTTCGAGCTCGGGCATCTCGCGCACGCACGGGGCGCACCACGTTGCCCAGAAATTGATCACCATCGGCTTGCCGCGCCACTGCGACAGCGCCTGCGTCTGGCCGGCCACGTCGGGCAGCGACATGGCGAGCAGATCGGCGGCGGTGGGCTGCGCGCCGGCGGCCTGACCCGATTGGGCACCCGCGCTCGCGCCAGCGCCCGATGACGGCGTGTCGGCCTTGCGGCCAATGAAATAGGTGGCCACGCCCGCACCCACGATGGCGACGGCGGCGGTAGACAGAAAGAGTCGGCGGTTCATGCTGCGATCATAGCCGCTGATGGCGCCCGTGCCGAGCCCCGGCTTGCCCGCGACATGCCTCTACAATGCAGCCAGGAGATTCAGTATGCATCTGCACATTCTTGGTATTTGCGGCACGTTCATGGGTGGCCTGGCGCTGATCGCACGCGCGGCCGGGCACAAGGTCACCGGCTGCGACGCGGGCGTCTACCCGCCGATGAGCACTCAGCTGGCCGAACAGGGCATCGAGCTGATCGAGGGCTTCGGCGCCGACCAGCTGGCGCTGCAGCCCGACCTGTTCGTGATCGGCAATGTCGTGAGCCGGGGCAACCCCCTGATGGAAGCCATCCTGAATTCGGGTGCGCGCTACGTGTCCGGACCGCAGTGGCTGGGCGAGAACGTCCTGCCCGGCGGGCATGTGCTGGCCGTGGCGGGTACGCACGGCAAGACCACCACGAGCTCGATGCTGGCCTGGATTCTCGAGCACGCCGGATTGAATCCCAATTTCCTGATCGGCGGCGTCGCCAACGATCTCAAGGTGTCGGCGCGTTTCGATCCCTCGGTGCGCCCGTTCGTGATCGAGGCCGATGAATACGATACGGCGTTCTTCGACAAGCGCTCCAAGTTCGTGCACTACCGCCCGCGAACCGCCGTACTCAACAACCTCGAATTCGATCATGCCGATATCTTCCCGGATCTCGCCGCGATCGAAACGCAGTTCCATCACCTCGTGCGCACCATTCCTGGCGCGGGCCGGATCGTGCTGCCCGCCGGCTCGCCGGCGCTGGAACGCGTGATTGCGCGCGGTTGCTGGTCCGAAACCGTGTACTTCGGCGCGGATGCAGGCTGGAGCGCGGGTCCGGCGGATGCCGACGGCGCTTTCGAGGTGCGACGGGCCGGCGTGCCGGCCGGGACGGTGCGCTGGACCTTGAGCGGCGAGCACAACCGCATGAACGCGCTGGCCGCGCTGGCCGCGGCCGAGCATGTGGGCGTGGAAGCGGCCGCGGGCATCGAGGCGCTGTCGCGCTTCGGCGGCGTGAAGCGCCGCATGGAACTGCGCGGCACGGTCGATGGCGTGCGCGTGTACGACGATTTCGCGCACCACCCCACCGCCATCGACACCACCATCGCCGGCCTGCGCAGGCAGGTGGGCGAGGCCCGGATCCTGGCCGTGCTCGAGCCGCGCTCCAACACCATGAGGCTCGGCACGATGGCGGCGCGCCTGCCCGATGCGCTCAAACAGGCCGATCTGGTCTTCTGCTTCGGCGCGCACGAAGGCAAGCATGCATTGGGCTGGAATCCGGCCGAGGTGCTCGCGCCGCTGGGCGAGCGCGCCACCAGCCATGACGACCTCGACGCGCTGGTGCGCGCGGTGACCGCCGCGGCACGCCCCGGCGACAATATCCTGGTCATGAGCAACGGCGGATTCGGCGGGGTGCATGGCAAGCTGCTCGACGCGCTGCGCGCACGCGCCGCCGCCTGAGCCCCTACTCTCTATATAGCCACCCCACGACACCATGGCCCGCGACCGCATCCTGTACCTGCATGGTTTCCGCTCATCGCCCGACTCGTTCAAGTCGCGGCTGATGGCAGAGGCCCTGCAGGCCCGCGGCCTCGAGGCGGCGTGGGCGAGCCCGCAACTGCCGGCCAGTCCGGCACAGGCGGCCCGCCTGATCGACCACCTTGCCCGGCAATGGCTGGACGCCGGGTGCGAGGCTTCCGACCTGACGGTGATCGGCTCGTCATTGGGCGGTTATTACGCCACCTGGGCCGCCGAGCGCCTCGGGTGCAAGGCGGTGCTGCTGAACCCCGCCGTCCACGCCGCGCGCGACCTGGCGACGCAGGTGGGCGAGCACCGCATGTATCATTCGGACGCGCCGTTCGTGTTTCTCCCCGAGTACGTGGACGAGCTGAAGGCGCTGGACGTCGCGGCGATCACCCGCCCCGAACGCTATTTCCTGGTCGCCGCGACCGGCGATGAAGTGCTGGACTGGCGCGAGATGCGCGACCGTTTCCAGGGCTGCCGCCAACGCATCATCCCGGGCAGCGACCATGGCCTCTCGGACTTTGCCGAGCACATCGACGAAGTGCTTGATTTCGCGCTGGCCAACCCCCACAGATAACGATCCGACCCCAAAGACAGCGTGCGGTGCTCCCGCCCGATGGACCCCTCAATATGTACGTGTTTTACGAAGACGACGGCAGTTTCAAGGCCGGCAACATCCTGTCGGAGACCGACGCCAGCCTGCAGGTTGAGTCCGAATCGGGCAAGCGCAGCAAGATCAAGCGCAACAACACCCTGTTCACGTTCGCCAAGCCGGAGCCGGCCGCGCTGATGAGCCAGGCCCAGGCCATGGCCGAAGAGATCGACCTGCAGTTCCTCTGGGAATGCGCGCCGCAGGAGGAGTTCGACTCGCCCGCCCTGGCGGCCGATTACTTCGGCCACGCGCCCAGCCCCGTCGAACAGGCCGCCATCCTGATGCGCCTGCACGGCGCCCCCGCCTACTTCCATCGCCGCGGCCGCGGCCAGTACCGTCCGGCCCCGCCCGACATCCTGGCCGCCGCGCTGGCCGCGCTCGACAAGAAGCAGCGCCAGGCCGAGCAGCAGCAGGCCTGGGTCGACGACATGGCCGCGGGCCGCCTGCCCGAGGAGATCGCGCAGGTCGCCGAGAGCCTCGTGGTGCGCCCCGACAAGAACACCATGCAATGGAAGGCGCTCGAGGCCGCCTGCGCACGTCTGCAGAAGAGCCCCGACCGCCTGCTGCTCGAGCTGGGCGCCTGGCCGCATCCGCTGGCGCTGCACAAGCGCCGCTTCCTGGCCGTCAATTTCCCGCGCGGCGTGGGTTTCCCGGACGTGGAAATTCCGCCGATCGGGCGCGACCTGCCGCTCGCCGATGCCGAGATCTATTCGGTCGACGACATCACGACCACCGAAATCGACGATGCCCTGTCCGTGACCCCGCTCGAGGGCGACCGGGTGCGCATCGGCATCCACGTGGCCGCTCCCGGCCTGTCGGTGACGCGTGACAGCGAACTCGACAAGCTCGCCCGCGCGCGCCTGTCCACCGTCTACATGCCGGGCGACAAGATCCCGATGCAGCCCGACAGCGTGATCCAGCACTTCTCGCTGGATGCGGGCCGGGAGGTGCCGGCCCTGTCGCTCTACGTGACGGCGGATCTCGCGACCGGCGAAATCCTCGAGACCGACACGCGTCTGGAACGCATCGTGGTGCGCGAGAACCTGCGCCACAACATGCTGGACGCCGAGGTCACCGAGGCCGCGCTCAACGACCCGGACGCGGTGCTGCCTTACGGCCATTGGCTGCGTCCGCTGTGGCGCCTGGCGCAGCACCTCACCGCCCAGCGCGAGGCCGTGCGCGGCAAGCCCGAGAACAACTCGCGCGTCGAGTACAGCTTCTACCTCGACGGCAACCCGGACGATCCCGACACGGTCGTGCGCCTCGTGCCGCGCCAGCGCAATGCGCCGCTGGACCGCATGGTGGCCGAATACATGATCCTGGCCAACAACACCTGGGGCGGCCTGCTGCACCAGCATGGCGTGCCGGGCATCTATCGCTCGCAGCAGGCCGGCCGCGTGCGCATGAGCACTCAGGCCCTGCCGCACGAAGCCATCGGCGTGCCGCAGTACGCCTGGAGCACCTCGCCGCTGCGCCGCTACGTCGACCTCGTGAATCAGTGGCAACTGATCGCGGCCGTGGAGCACGGCGTGTCCGCGCGGCTGGTGGCCCCGTTCAAGCCCAAGGATGCGGATCTGTTCGCCATCATCGGCGCGTTCGATGCGCAATACACGGCCTGGGCCGAGTTCCAGAGCGCGATGGAGCGCTACTGGGTGCTGCGCTGGCTCAAGCAGCACAACGTGACGCGCAGCGTCGCCCACGTGCTGCGCGAAGACCTCGTACGCCTGGCGGACGCCCCGCTCGTGACGCGCGTGGGGGGCCTGCCCGAACTCGAACGCGGCACCGCGGTGCAGATCGACATTCTGGGCATGGACGAGCTCTCGCTCGAACTCGACTGCCGCTATGTCGGCACCGTCGAGGCCTGACGCTGCCCTCACCAGACGCACGCGACCGGGCTAAAATCGGTCGCGTGCACTCCCCACACTCCCCATCCTCGCCGCCGGCGCGTTTCTGGCATTGGCTGGGTGCTCCCGCCCAGCACTACCTGCTCGTCGGCATCGCCATCTCGCTGCTGGTGCACGCGGGACTGCTCGCGTGGCGCTTCGGCGCCGCCGCGTCGCGGCCGTCCGTGCCCGCGAGCCTCGAGGTGACGCTGGTCAACGCCAACACCGACAGCGCGCCGGTGCGTGCCCAGGTGATCGCCCAGACCAACATCGACGGCGGCGGCAATGCCGCCAGCGGCGTCGCCACCACGCCCCTGCCCCGGACCGGCGAGTCGCCCGACACCATCGTGCTCGAAGCCATGCGGCAGCGCCAGGCGCAGCTCGAAGCCGAACAACTGCGCCTGCTCACGCAGCTGCAGGCGCGCGAACGGGGCGCCGCCGAGCGCACGGCCGTGCATCCCTGGACCGATTCGTCGGTCGCGGGCGACGCCTCGCATGACCAGCCCGGCCTGGTGCAGAACGCCCAGGTGGCCGCGCTCGCCGCCCGCGTGCAGGCCTACAACGCGCAGCCGCGCCGCAGCTTCGTGGCGCCGTCGGCACAGGCCTCGCCCTATGCCGCCTACCTCGACGCCTGGCGCACACGCATCGAGACCGTGGGCACGCAGCAATACCCGGAACAGGCGCGCGGCAAAATCTACGGCACGCTACGCATCACGGTGACGGTGCGCGCCGACGGCACGCTGGCCGGCTTCGAGATCGATCAGCCCTCGGAACACGCCGTGCTCAACCAGGCCGCGCGACGCATCGTGCAGATGGCCGCGCCGTTCGCCCCGCTGCCGCCCGATCTCGCGCGTGAAACCGATGAACTCGTGATCACGCGCACCTGGCATTTCGTCAACGACACACTGGAAACCTCCGCCCCATGACCCAGGAGACCGCGATTCCGCTCTACGCCGTGGTGGGCAATCCCATCAGCCACAGCCGCTCGCCGCAGATCCATGCGCTGTTCGCCGAACAAACCGGCGTGGCCATGCGCTACGACCGCCTGCTGGCCCCCGTGGACGGCTTCGCGGCCACCGTCGAGGCCTTCGTGGCGCAAGGCGGCGCGGGCCTGAACGTCACCGTGCCGTTCAAGCAGGAGGCCTACGCGCTGGCCGCCGGACGCCTGAGCGAGCGCGCGCGGCTGGCCGGCGCGGTCAACACGCTGTGGTGGCGCGACGGACAGGTACATGGCTGCAACACCGACGGCGTGGGCCTGGTGAGCGACCTGCTGCGCCTGGGCGTGCGCCTGGCCGGCGCGCGGGTGCTGCTGGTCGGCGCGGGCGGCGCGGCGCGCGGCGTGCTCCATCCGCTGGTGCAGGCTGGCTGCGAGCGCATCCGCGTGGTCAACCGCACGGTCGAACGCGCGCACGATCTGATCGCCGACTGGAACGCCAGCGGCACACCGTCCGCCGCGCAGCTGGGAGCGGGCACCCTGGCCGAGGCCGGCATCGAAGGCGGCTGGAACGTGGTCATCAACGCCACGGCCAGCGGGCTGGCGGGCACCACGCCCGACCTGCCGCCCGGGCTTTACGCCGCGGATGCCATCGCCTACGACATGATGTATGCCGCGCTGCCCACCGCCTTCATGCGCCAGGCCACGGCCGAAGGCGCAGCGCGCACGGCCGATGGCCTGGGCATGCTGGTGGGCCAGGCCGCCGAGAGCTTCTTCCTGTGGCACGGCGTGCGGCCCGATCCGGCGCCGGTGCTTACACGGCTGCGCGCCGAGCTGCTGGCTCAGGAGGCCTGAGCAGGATGGCGGCCGCCCGCTCGTCGTCGCGCAGCCGCGGCAAACTGAACTGGTTGAAGGTGTCGGGCGCGCTCATCATGGCGCTGGCCTGCCTCTTCATCCTGTATCAGCTCTGGCTCTTCTGCATGGTGGTCTGGTACGCGCATCGCGAACCCGGCAGCTCGGCCATGATGCGCCAGGAGCTCTCGCGCCTGCGCGAGACCGATCCCAAGGCCGAGCTCAAGTACACCTGGGTGCCCTACGACAAGATCAACCGCTCGCTCAAGCAGGCCGTGATCGCCTCCGAGGATGCCAACTTCACCGAGCACGAAGGCGTGGAGTGGGAGGCCATCCGCAAGGCCTGGGAGTACAACCAGCGCCAGGAAGAGCGCGGCGGTCAGCGCATGCGCGGCGGCTCGACCATCACCCAGCAGCTGGCCAAGAATCTGTTTCTGTCGAGCTCGCGCAGCTATGTGCGCAAGGGCCAGGAGCTGATTCTCACCTTCATGATCGAACGCGTGATGCCCAAGGAGCGGATCCTCGAGCTCTACCTCAACGTGGCCGAATGGGGCGTCGGGGTGTTCGGCGCCGAGGCGGCCGCCCAGCACTATTACGGCACCAGCGCGGCCCGGCTGGGCTCGGCCCAGTCGGCGCGGCTGGCGGCCATGCTGCCCAACCCGCGTTACTACGACCGGCACCGCAGCACCGGCTATCTCAATTCGCGCACCGCCACCCTGCAACGGCGCATGCGCATGGTCGAGATTCCCTGACGCCGCAAACGGCCGCTCAGGTCCCATATTTGTTAAGCTGTCTCGTTTTACGCGTCACCAAGAAAGCGCGTCCCACCGGTTCCTCGATTCATGCGTACTGCCCGCCGTTACCTGGCCCGCGAGATCTATCGCTCCTGCGCAGTGGTCCTTCTGGCCCTGCTGGGCCTTTTCACGTTCTTCGCGCTGGTCGACGACCTCGACAACGTCGGTGAAAAATTCAGCATGTGGGCGCTGTTCTACATGCAGGGTCTCGCCTTGCCGACGCGCCTCTACGACCTCCTGCCCATCGGCCTGCTGATCGGCGCCATCCTGGCCCTGGCCGGCCTGGCGCAGCGCAACGAGCTCGTGATCCTGCGCGTCTCCGGCGTGAGCGGCATGCGGCTCATGCGCATGCTGTGGCTCATCACGATCCCGCTCATGGTCGGCGCCACCCTGCTCTCCGAGTTCGTCACGCCGATCGCCGAGATCAAGAGCGGCGAGGCGGACCTCACCCTGCGCGGCAAGACCGGCGGCGGACGCCTGAACAGCGGTTATTGGTTCAAGGAGCCCACCGGCACCGGCGGCACGCGCGTCATCAACATCAAGACCCTGCTGGGCGACGGCCAGGTCCGGGACGTCATGCTGTTCGAGCTCAAGCCCAACCTCGAACTGCAGGGGCTGGCGCAGGCCGCCAGCGGCCGCTTCCAGGACGGCGACCTGATCCTCACTGACGTGACCGAGACGCGCATCGACGACGAGGCGGCGCAGGCGCTGGCCAACGGCAAGCCGCCCGAGCGCAAGCCCGCCCAGGTGGTCAAGGTGCCCGAGCTGCGACTCGACACCACGCTGAGCGGCGAGCGCCTGTTGGCGCGGGTGCTCACGCCCGAGCGCATGTCGCTCGTGACCCTGATCGATTACATCGACTATCTGCACAACAACCAGCTACAGGCCGACCGCCAGGTCGTGGCGCTGTGGCGCAAGTTCGTCTACCCCTTCACGCTGCTGGTGATGATCACGATCGCCGCGCCCATCGGCTTCATGCAGACCCGCCGCGGCGGGGTCGGCGCCAAGGTCTTCATCGGCATCCTGCTGGGCGTGGCCTTCTTCATGGTCAATCAGCTCGCCCTCAACGTGGGCATGCTCAACCGTTGGCCGCCCTGGCTCACGGCGCTCGGCCCCAATCTGGCCGCGCTCGCGCTCGCGCTGGGCGCCCTCACCATGATGGAATACCGCCATGCGATCTCTCGCCTCGCCGAGCGCCGCTGGCCCTGGAGAAAAGTTCCGGTATGACTGGCAGCATCTGGATGATCGGCGATGTGCAGGGCTGCTGCGCCTCGCTGGATCAATTGCTGGCTCACCCCGAGGTGGCGGCCGACCCCGACGCGCGTTTCTGGTTCGCGGGTGACCTGGTCAACCGCGGCCCGCAATCGCTCGCGACCCTGCGCCGCATCATCGGCTTGGGCGACCGCGCCGTGTCGGTGCTGGGCAACCACGACCTGCATCTGCTCGCGGCGGCCGCCGGTGTGCGCAAGCCGTCCAAATCCGACACGCTCGACGACATCCTGCGCGCGCCCGACGCCGGCGACCTGATCGACTGGCTGCGCCACCGTCCGCTCGCCCACTTCGAACATGGCCACCTGATGGTGCACGCCGGCGTGCTGGCCAAATGGGACGTGGAAAAGGTGCTGGAGCTGGCCGACGAGGTCCAGCGCGCGCTGCGCGGCCCCAACTGGCAGAAGGCCCTGCAGAAGATGTATGGCAACGAGCCGGCCAACTGGAAAGAAGATCACAAGGGCGGCAAGCGGCTGCGGGTCATCATCAATGCACTGACCCGGATTCGTCTGTGCACGCCCAACGGGCACATGGAGTTCGCGACCAAGGTGGCGCCCGGCGCCTGGCCTGCCGGCCTGGTGCCCTGGTTCGACGTGCCCAACCGTGCCACGCGCGACGTGACGATCGTATTCGGCCACTGGTCGACGCTGGGCCTGCTGGTGCGTCCGCACCTGCTCTGCCTCGACACCGGCTGCGTCTGGGGTGGCTCGCTTACCGGCATGCGCCTGCACGATCGCAAGCTGGTGCAGATCCGCTGTGCCCAATCGCAGGCGCCCGGATCCGAATGACACGGCGCACGCCGGCACGAAAAAAAACGCGGCTTCTGAACTGACCCCCAGAAGTTGGATGGTCAGAAGCTAAAGCCCGAAGGCCTGAGCTCGGTATTGCACCGGGCTCAGGCCTTTTAGCTTGAGCTTGATGCGGTCGTGATTGTAGTAACGGATGTACTGCCTGATGCCGGCCTGCAACTGCTCGATACCTTCGAAGCGGTTGAGGTGGAAGAACTCAGCCTTCAACGTACCGAAGAAGCTCTCCATGGCCGCATTGTCCAGGCAGTTTCCTTTACGCGACATGCTTTGCGTTACTGACCGGGCTGCGAGCATGTGCCGGTAGGTGGGTTGCTGGTACTGCCAACCTTGGTCGGAGTGCAGGACAGGACGGTCCGTCGGGCGTAGCCGAGCCAGCGCCTTTTTCAGCATGTTGCTCACGAGCGTGAACACCGGTCGTCGGCTGGTCTCGTAAGCCACGATCTCGCCGTTGTACAGGTCCATCACCGGCGACAGGTACAACTTCTCTCCGCGCACGTTAAATTCGGTCACGTCGGTGACCCATTTCTCGTGAGGACGCGCGGCCTCGAAGTCACGCGCCAACACATTGGTCGCCACGTGATGTGACTGGCCTCGGTATGACCGGTACTTCTTGGCGCGCACAAGCGACTTTAAGCCCAATGCCTGCATTAGTTTCTGCACCGTTTTGTGGTTCACCAGATCACCCGCCTGACGCAAAACCGCCGTGATACGGCGGTAGCCATAGCGGCCTTTATGACGCGCGAAGATCGCGCCGATACGTTGCTTTAGCTCAGCGTACGGATCTGCGGCGTCCAGCACCTTCAGGTGGTAATAGAACGTGCTGCGTGACAGCTCGGCCACACGCAGCAGTCGTTCCAGCGGATGCTTATGCCTCAATCCTTGGACCACTTGCGCTTTCCAACGAGCGCTTTGGTCTTTTCCGCTTCGATCAAGGCATCGAGCTTTTTTAGGTAGTCCAACTCCGCTCGCAGGTTCGCAACTTCTTCGAGAAGCTCTTCCTTGGTCATGTCCTTGGACACGGGCTCTGGGGGGTATTTGTGGGGCATGCTTGCTCCTGGACGCTTGCGCGCCAACGCCTCTATACCCCCAGCATCATACTGGGTACGCCACTTCGCAATATGACCTGAACTGCGGATCCCCAGCAGTGTCGCGGCCTGGATGTCCGATAGTCCTTGGTCGCGGATCTTGCGCAACACCGACTGCTTGAAGGCTGCGCTATAAGCCCCTGACTGCCGGCGTAGACCTGCTAAGCCATGTACGCGATAGCTCTCGACCCATCCTCGGACCAGCGAATGTTGCAGTTCGTGGCGCGCCGCCACCGAACGACCACTCTCAGTGCCCTTCAAACACTCCCGAACCACCTTTAACTTGAACTGCTCGTTGTACTTCGCCATGTAAAAACCCCCGAAGGTTGGATCAATATCCAACTTTCGGGGGTCAGTTCATTCGGGCCGCGTTTTTCATGGTGCCGGGCGTCGTGTTCAGAGCCGGGCGAGGATGGCCTCGCGCGCGGCGCGGGACAGCTCCAGCCGCGTGAAGGGCGTGCCGTCGGCATGATGCGTGGCGAGCACGGGCAGAAAGGCTACCTCGACCGCCACACCCGTCGCGCCCAGCACGCGCCAGAGGTTCGCGACCAGGCTTTCTTCGCCCACGAACGCGGCGAACCCGCTGCGCTGACCGTGGTGCATGAAGCGCAGCACCACGGGCTGCACGGCCACGTCGGCGGCGCGCGCCGGTTCGAACAGGCTGGCATGGAAGGGCCGCAGATCCAGGCCCTCGGTCGTGGTGCCTTCCGGAAACAGGCCGACGGCCTCGCCCCGGTCGAAACAGGACTGAATCGATTCGCCCATGGCATGCACGGCGTGACGCTGGGTGCGTTCGATGAACAGGGTGCCGGCGCCGGCGGCGAGCCAGCCGATGACGGGCCAGCCGCGGATTTCGGCCTTGGCGACGAACGACGTGGCGCGCACGGCGTTGACGACGAAGATGTCGATCCAGGAGACGTGGTTGGCGACCCACAGCACCGAACCCGTCAGGCGCGGCTCGCCGGTGGTGGTGACGTGCACGCCGCACATGCGCAACAGCACGCGCGACCAGAAACGGTTGAGCGCGGCGCGCTGCCGGCCGTTCAGGACGCGGTAGACCACACTCACGCAGAACAGGCCGAACAGGATCCACGGCAGCACCAGGGCCACCCGGAACACGAAACGCAAAAGCTTCAAAACGAACTCTCCCAGGCCGGATCACCGCCCACCCAGGCAGCGCAGACTCGACCGGGCAGCATCATACCCGCGAACGGTGTCGCGGCGTTCACGGCGCCCAGCGCGTCCGGACTGGCGAACCACTCCGCGTCGAGGTCGGCCAGGCACAGATCCGCGGGCGCGCCGACCTGCAGGCGCCCGGCCGCCAGACCGGCCACCGCGGCCGGACCGCTGGTGACGCAGGCGAGCGCCCGCGAGAGCGGCAAGCGGCTGTCCAGCGCCCATTTGCAGGCCAGCGAAAACAACAGCCCCACGCCCGCCGCCCCCGGGGCGGTCTCGGCAAAGGGCGCGATCTTGTCGTCCGGACCGAGCACGGCATGATCCGAGCAGAGCGCGGCGATGGTGCCGTCGGCCAGGCCCTGAGCCAGTGCCGCCCGGTCGCGCTGACCGCGCAGCGGCGGCCGCAGATGACAATGGGCGTCGTAGAAACCGATATCGAGCTCGGTGAGGTGCAGATGCTGGATCGACACGTCGCACGTGACGGACAGGCCGTCAGCGCGCGCCTGCCGCACCAGCGTCACGGCGGCCTCGCTCGACAGACGCGTCAGATGCAGCCTCGCGCCGGTTTCGCGTTGCAGCGCGAGCAGCAGTTGCACCGCCTGGGTTTCGGCGGCCAGCGGCACGCCGGGCAGGCCGAGCCGCGTGGCATAGGCGCCGGCGGCCACTACACCCGCGCCGAAGCGCGGGTCGTGCGGACGTACCCACAGCGGCAGGCCGGCCTGCGCCGCGTCCTGCATGAGCCAGCGCAGCACGCGCGCATCGCGCGGCAGCGCGGGGTCGAGCGCCCCCGACAGCGCACCGGCGCGGGCCAGCGCGGCGGGATCGGCCCGGCGCGACTCGCCGTCGTGAAGCAGGCCACAGGCAAACACGCGCGGCAGGCCGGGCGCGCCGAACGCGCGCGCGGCAGGCAGCGTGGCCGCATCGGTCAGCGCGGTGGCGCCGTGCCACGCCGGCAGGACCAGCGAGGTCACGCCGGCGCGCAGGGCCGCCTGCAGCACCGCGCGAGAGGCGGCACTGTCGTCGGGCAGGCGCACCGAGAGATCGATCAAACCGGGCAGCAGCGCCCTGCCCCGCGCATCGACCACGCGCTCGGCGTTCGGGCCGGGCGTCAGCTCGCCGAGCGCCGCGATGCGGCCATCGACCACGCGCAGCGAGCCGATGGCATCGCGGCCGCTGGCGGGGTCGAGCAGGCGGGCGTTGTCGATACGCAGACTGGCCGGGGCTGTCATCGGAGCTCCGCGATCTGATCGAACACTGCCGCCACGACCGCCCGCGCGTGAACCGCGCGACTGGCCATGGCCGGACGGGCCCGCTGCACGGCGGCCGCGTCGAGCTCGAGCGCGGCTGCGGCAACCGCTGCGGCATCGACGCCGGCATGCAGGACCACGACATCCGGACGCGTCGCCGCCAGACGCGCACCGTCCAGGCGCCAATCGGCCGCATACGCGGCCGCGCTGCCGACGCGGCCCTGCGCCACGCTTTCGGGCGCGAGCGGCAGCACGACCACGACATCGGCGCCGGCCAGCCCGGAATCGAGGTCGGGCCAGCCGTGCACGCCCAGCTCGGCCAGACCGTCCGGCAACAGGGCGGCAGGCGCCACGGCGCGCAATTGCGGCGCACCCAGCGTGGTGAGGGCATGAATGAGCGAGCGCGCGGCGGGCGCATGGGCCAGATCGCCGAGCAGCGTCACGGTGAGTTCGGTAAAGCCGCCCAGCGCGTCGCGGATGGCCATCAGGTCGGCCAACGCGGCAAGCGGCTGGGCATGCAGACCATCGCCGGCATTGATGACGCGCAGGCCCGCCGGCGCATGACGCGCGGCCAGGTGCGCGGCGCCGCTGCTGCCGTGCCGCAGCACCAACGTGGTCACGCCACGCGCGCGCAGCTCGCCGAGCCAGCGCGGCAGTGCGGCCCCGCGCGGCAGGCACGGCACGCCGGGCGCCACGCAGGCACGGCCCGTCAGCTCGGCGGCGGCCGCACACGCCTGCTCCCAGAAGGGATCCGGCGCATCGAACAGCATCGAGACCGCCCCCGCCGGCGCGCGGGGCGCCACGGCGGCATCGCGCGCATGACTTGCCGCGCCATCGAGCAGCGGCTCGAGCAGGCGCCGCGGCAGGCCTTCGGTCGTGAGCAGATGCACGAGCGCGCCCTGCCGGTCGAGCTGGGGATTGAACATCAGACCTGCGGCAGCGCGTCGAGGTAGCGCTGCAGGATCACGGCAGCGGCCATCGCATCGTCGGCCGCGTGGCTGCCCAGCAGGCGCTGGGCCTCCATGCTCGAGCCGCGCTCGTCGACCAGCGTCACGTCGAGGCCGAAGCGGCCGTGCAACTGGTTGGCGAATCGCCGGCAGCGCAGCGTGGCCGGCTGATCGCCGCCATCGGTATCGAGCGCGAGGCCCACGATGACGCGCTGCGGCTGCCACTCCTGGAGCAACTGTTCGATGCGGCCGAAGCGCGCATCGCGCCGCTCGGACATGATGATCTCGAGCGGGCGAGCGTGCCGGGTGAGCGTGTTGCCGATCGCGATGCCGATTTTCTTTTCGCCGAAATCGAACGCGAGCAGGGTTTCCTCACGCATGTCCGGCTTCACCGGCCAGCATCACCGGATCGATGCCCAGCAGCTTGAGCGCGGCGGGATAGCGTTCTTCGGCAGGCGTATCGAAGATGATGTGGGCTTCGGCATCGACGTTGAGCCAGGCGTTTTGTGCCATCTCGCTCTCGAGCTGGCCCGCGCCCCACCCGGCATAGCCGAGCGTGACCAGCATGCGGCTCGGCCCGTTGCCGTCGGCCACGGCCTGCAGCACGTCGCGCGAGGTGGTGAGCGCGAGCTCGCCCAGCCGGATGCTGGACGTGTATTCGCCCGCCGGCGCATGCAGCACGAAGCCGCGGTCGGTCTGGACGGGTCCGCCGAAGAAGACGGGATCGTCGACTGGTCCGATCTCGAGCTTGAGATCGATGCGTTCGAAGAGCAGCGCCAGCGTGAGATCGGTGGGCCGGTTGATGACGAGCCCGAGCGCGCCGCGAGGCGTGTGCTCGCAGACGAAAATCACGGTGCCCGCCAGGGCGCCCTCGACCATGCCGGGCATGGCGAGCAGGAACTGATTGGAGAAATCGGCCGCCAACGCAGGTGCGTCGTCGGCGTCGTCGGTGCGAGTGTGTTCGGTCATGGCAAACCCCTTGCAAGGGCAATCTGAGCGGGCACCCGCCGGGGGCACGAGGCCGCCCCGAGGGCGGCCTGCCTTGAGCCGCTACGGGCTCAGATTTCCATCAGTTCGAAATCTTCCTTGCGTGCGCCGCACTCGGGACAGACCCAGTTCGGCGGTACGTCTTCCCAACGGGTGCCGGGAGCGATTCCCTCGTCGGGCAAGCCTGCCTCCTCGTCGTAAACCCAGCCACAGATAAGACACATCCAAGTACGCATAGTTCTCTCTTGCCTTGCGCCGCGCTGCCCCGGAGCGGGCAATTCGCGGAAAGCATCCATTAGAATGGGCATATCTTACCGAAACCCGATGGGGTTCTTTCCTGATGCAACGCAAATCGGGAAGTTCGCCATCACGATGCGCGCTGTTCAGGTTCAATTGGCCCCTCTTGCCCCCCCTCTCGTACTCGTGTTCGGCCCGTTCGATCCCACTGGCACCGACGGGCTGCCGGCCGACGCCGTCACCTGCGCCCGGCTGGGCTGTCATGCCCTGGCCGCCGCGACGGCCCTGACCGTCCAGGATACCGCCGGCATCGAAGAAATCCATCCCGTCTCGCCCGAGCTGCTCGACGACCAGGCGCGCTGCCTGCTCGAAGACATGCAGGTGCAGGCGATCAAGGTCGGCGGGCTCTACACCGCCGAAGGCGCCAGCGTGGCGGCCCAGATCGCGGCCGACTACAGCCAGGTACCGCTGGTCCTGCACCTCGGCCCGCGCGCGCTGCTGCCCGAAGACGCCGTCGAACAGGATGACGCCGACGACCTGCTCGCCGCCACGTTCGAGCTCGTGCTGCCCCAGACCGACCTGGTCGTGGTCGAGCACATGCGCCTGGCGCAATGGCAGTCCGATGGCAGCATCGACACTTCGGGTTCGCCCACGCCGGGCCATGCCCTGCTGGCCGGCGGCGCCCAATGGGCGCTGGTGCTCGGCCATCCGACCCGGCCGGGCCACTACACCAACCTGCTCGTGGGCCCCGGCGGCCAGACCAGCAACCTGCCCTGGCAGGCCGCGCCCGACCGCAATGCCGACACCGGCGGCGTGACGGCCGCCGCCGCGGCCGCGCTGCTGGCGCAGGGGCTCGAGATGCCTCAGGCCGTCGAACAGGCGCTGCAGCACGCCGACCAGGTGCTCGCCGCAAGTTTCCTGCCCGGCATGGGCCGGCGCGTGCCGCGCCGCCACGTCGACGCCGGAGCCACCCTGCAATGAAACCCCTGCGCTTTCCAGCCGGCCTGTATGGGGTCACGCCCGACTGGGCCGATACCGCCCGCCTGCTGACCGCCGTACGCCACGCCGCCGAAGGGGGCATGCGCTCCCTGCAGCTGCGCCGCAAAAACGCCACCGCCGACGAGCGCGCCGCCCAGGCGCGCGCCCTCGTGCCGCTGTGCCGTGAGCTCGGCGTCGTGCTGATGATCAACGACGACTGGCGCCTCGCGCTCGAGGTCGGCGCCGACGGCGCGCATCTGGGCCGCGACGACGACGCGCTCGCCGGGGTGCGCCGCGAAGTCGGGCCCGACCTGCTGCTGGGCGTCTCCTGCTACAACGACCTCGACCGGGCGCGCGACCTGCTCGCCCAGGGCGCGGATTACATCGCCTTCGGAGCGGTGTTCGCCTCGTCCACCAAGCCGCAGGCCGTTCAGGCCCCGCTCTCGCTGCTCACCGAAGCGGCGGCGCTGGCCGACACCTGCCCCGCGCCGCGCCCCGCCGTGGTCGCCATTGGCGGCATCACCGCCCAGAACGCGCCGCTCGTGGCCCAGGCCGGCGCCGACGCCATCGCCGTGATCACCGGCCTGTTCGAGATGCCCGATATCCGGGCCGCCGCGCGCGCCTGCGCCGCGGCCTGCGCCAGCGTCCAGCGCGGCGCGCCGGCCCGCCCCCAACCCTGACTTTAAGACCGCATACCATGTCCCGTAACGCCGAATTGTTCGAACGCGCCAGCCGCAGCATTCCTGGTGGCGTCAACTCGCCCGTGCGCGCCTTCCGTTCCGTGGGTGGCACGCCGCGTTTCATCGCGCGCGCGCAGGGCCCCTACATCTGGGACGCCGAGGGCACGCAATACATCGACTACGTCGGCTCGTGGGGCCCCGCCATCCTGGGCCATGCCCACCCGGAAGTGGTGCGCGCGGTCCAAGACGCCGCCGTGCACGGCCTGTCGTTCGGCGCGCCCACCGAGGCCGAGATCGAACTCGCCGAGCTGCTGATCCAGCGCCTGCCCTCGCTCGAACAGGTGCGTCTGGTGAGCTCGGGCACCGAGGCCACCATGACCGCGATCCGGCTGGCGCGTGGCGCCACCGGCCGCAACAAAATCGTGAAGTTCGAGGGCTGCTACCACGGCCACTCCGACAGCCTGCTGGTGAAGGCCGGCTCGGGTCTGCTGACCTTCGGCAACCCCAGCTCGGCCGGCGTGCCGCCCGAGTTCGTCTCGCACACGCTCACGCTCGACTACAACAACCTGCCGGCGGTGCAGACCGCCTTCGCCGAACACGGCACCGACATCGCCTGCGTGATCGTCGAGCCGGTGGCGGGCAACATGAATCTGATCAAGCCGGCCCCGGGCTTCCTGGAAGGCCTGCGCGAACTGTGCACGCGCCACGGCGCCGTGCTGATTTTCGATGAGGTCATGACCGGCTTCCGCGTCGGCCCGCAAGGCGTGCAAGGCCTGACCGGCATCACGCCCGATCTGACGACGCTGGCCAAGGTGATCGGCGGCGGCATGCCGGTCGGCGCCTTCGGCGGCCGCGCCGACCTGATGGCGCACATCGCGCCGCTGGGTGGCGTCTACCAGGCCGGCACGCTGTCCGGCAATCCCGTGGCCGTGGCCGCGGGCCTGGCCACGATGCGCCTGATCGGCCAGCCGGGCTTCTACGAACGCCTGGCCACCCAGACGCAGCGCCTGGCCAACGGCCTGCAGGAGCGCGCCCGCGCCGCCGGACTGGCCTTCTCGGCCGACGCGATCGGCGGCATGTTCGGTCTGTATTTCAGCAACGAGGTGCCCGGCACCTTCGCGCAGGTCTCGGCCTGCGACACCCAGGCCTTCAAGACCTTCTTCCATGCCATGCTCGACGCGGGCGTGCACTTCGCGCCGTCGGCCTTCGAAGCCGGCTTCGTGTCGGCCACCCACGATGACAGCGTGATCGACGCCACCCTCGATCGCGCGGAGTCGGTGTTTACCCGCATGAAGGGCTGATCCCCGCACGAACGTGAACATCGCGGCCCTCGCACGAAGGCCGCGATGTTCACGACGCAATCCTCGCAGAAGCAGGGGATTGCAGGGCAGATCCCCGCACTCGCCGGGGTGAGCCCGGCGCACGACACGCGTGTGACCTGTTTTATCTCAAAAATCAGTGAGATAGCCCCTCCGGCCCTTACAACTCCGTTCGCCTACACGCTTGAATATCGCTTAATATGTCTCGATATTTCGAGTTATTACTCTAGCAACTGAGTGCGCACTGTGCTAGTCCCGGCTGCCTAGCGCGACCGATACAAAACGATATGTAGGCGCCCCGTCCCGGAGCAAGGATGGCGGTGCCCGGAGGGAAGAAATGCCTGTCGATACTGCATTCCGGCTTGAGTTGGACGAAACGACGCATGTGCTGTCGGCCGTGTTTGAACCGGGTGACCGCGACGTGGTGTCCATTCCCACGCTCGAGACCTTGACCCAGGCGGTCCAGGACCAGGGCTGGAACGCCGACGTGCTGGACCAGCTCAGCGCCATCAGCTTCATCGAATCCTGCCGCACCGCGACCGAACCCGTGCAGGGCAAGATCGGCGAGGTTCAGCACGGCCGCTTCGAGCTCGAAATCTCCCCCGATCACATGTCGGTGCTGATGGTGGTGACACCCGCGAAGGGCGGCCACGTCATCGCCGAGGCGGACGTGCTGGCCGCGCTGCTCGAGCACGGCATCGTCTACGGCGTGCACGAGGCCTCGATCCGCCAGGCCCTCGCGCTGGGCACCCGCGCCACCGCGGTCGTCGCGCAGGGCACGCCCTTCACGCCCGGCACCCCGGTGCGGTTCGAAAGCCTGCTCGACGCGCTCAAGACCCGCGAACAGGAAGACGACGAGAACGCGCCGATCGATTACCGCGAGCTCGGCAACCTGACGCTGGTCGCGCCGGGCACGCCGCTGATGCGCCGCATTCCGCCGGTCCAGGGCAAGCCCGGCCTGAACGTCATGGGCGAAGCGGTCGAGCCGCCGCAGATGGCCGACACACCGTTCGCGCCGAACCTCACCGGCGTCGCGCTCGACGAAGAAGACCCCAACCTGCTGCGCGCCGCCAATGCCGGCTCGCCGATGGTGGTGCCGCAGGGCGTGCTGGTCAACTCGCTGGTCGAGGTCGACGCGGTCGATCTCAACACCGGCAACATCAATTTCGACGGCACGCTGCGCGTGCGCGGCGACATCACCTCCGGCATGGAAGTCCGCGTGTCCGGCGATGTGGTGGTCAACGGCACCATCGAAGCCGCCCTCGTGCATGCGGGCGGCAACGTCAGCGTGAACGGCGGCATCATCGGCCTGGCCGAGATCGTGAAGGACGCGCGCGGCGCGGCCGCCACGCCCGGCGCCAGCATCCGCACGGCGCAGATCACGGCCGGCGGCTCGGTCAAGGCGCGCTTCATCGAGAACGCCCACGTCAACGCCGACAAGAACATCGCCGCCGAGCGCGAGATCCGCGCGAGCCGGGTGTATGCCGGCGAGAGCGTCACGGTGGGCGCGCCGGGCTCGCAGATGGGCGTGATCGTGGGCGGCGAAGCCCATGCCACCAAGTCGGTGAGCGCGGGCAGCCTGGGCTCGATGGCGTCCGTTCCGACGCAGATCTGCGTCGGCCTGCACCCGCACGCCGAGGCACGCCGCGCCGCGCTCGAAGCCCGCCGCGCCGGCCTGACCGAAGAAAAGGCCAAGCTCGAGAAGCTCATCGTCTTCTTGCACAACAACCCGGCCAAGAACGTGAACGGCATGAGCGATCGGGCCCGCGCCACGCACAATCGCATCACCGGCGAACTGGCGCAGGTCGACCTGGACGAACAGCGTCTGCAGAAGGACCTGCAGCCGCTCCTGACGGCGTTCATCGTGGCGTCGCGCCGCTATCACGGCGGCGTGCACCTGCAGATCGGTAACAAGGTGCAGGAAGTGTTCGAAGACACGGTAGGCGGCAAGGCCATGCTCGAAGAAGGCCAGCTCGTCATCAAGGCCGCCGGCACGCGCTGAGCGGCGTGGGCCCTGCCGCACCAGGGCCCGCGCCGCGCGGCGCATCGGGGTGGCCGTTGCACGGCGCTGGTTGCACGGCGCCCGTTGCACGGCGCAACAGTTCAACGGTTCAACGGCTGTCTTGTGCCAGCCGCGCGAACCAGGCGCGCGGCGAGATCCCCTGGTCCGGGCCCAGAACGGAAAAACCGCCGTCGACCGGCAGGTCCACGCCGGTCATCCAGGAGGCCGCCGGCGAACACGCAAAACACACCACCGCCGCGATTTCTTCGCCGCCGCCCACCCGGCCGAGCGGGTGGAAATGCGCGCCCACGGCGTCGGCGACGGCGCGATCACCCTGCGCCAGACCCTCGACCGAGGGCGACCAGGTCCAGGCCGGCGAGACCGCCAGCACACGGATGCCCGCCGGCGCCAGCTCGACCGCGAAGTTGCGCGTGATCTGCAGCAGCGCCGCCTTGGACGCCGGATAGATCGCGCGGCCCGCGGCGCCGAACTTGCCGCCGGTGCTGCCCATGTTGATCACGACGCCGCCGCGCGGCAACACGGGCGCGGCGAACTGCGTGAACATCGCCGCCGAAATCAGATTGGTATCGAGCGTGGCATGCCATTGCTCCCGGCTCGACGCCAGGCCCTGGTCCGCATACTGGCACGCGTTGTTGACGAGGATATCGAGCCCGCCGAACGCCTCGCGCGTGCGCGCGATGCAGTCCTGGATCTGATCGTCATGGCCGATATCCGTAGCGCTGAAGCGGGCGCGTTCGCCCAGCTCGCGCGCCAGCGCTTCCCCCGCCTCGCGGCTGCGTCCGACCAGCATCACGCTGGCGCCCGCCGCGACCAGCCCACGCGC
This sequence comes from Bordetella genomosp. 5, assembly GCF_002261475.1. Classification (GTDB taxonomy): domain Bacteria; phylum Pseudomonadota; class Gammaproteobacteria; order Burkholderiales; family Burkholderiaceae_B; genus Bordetella. The sequence continues at coordinate 452,426 of NZ_NEVN01000001.1, read as the reverse complement.
GATATCGGCGCCCAGGCCCTGCGTACTGCCGGTCACGATCGCGGTCTTGCCCGAGAGGTCGGGCCCCATCCTGTTAGCGTTCATGCGGGTTCCTTGAGAGCGTGCGTGGCCCATTGCAGCGCACTGGCGACGGTGCCGATGCGGGCGATCAGCTTCATGCTGGCGAGCGCGGCCGCGTGCGCGGCCGGATCGGCGGCCGCGCAGGCGTCTTCGGCCACCATGACTTCATAGCCCATGTCCGAGGCATGGCGCACCGTGCCCTCGACCACGGAGTGGGTGGCCACGCCGCCCACGATCAGGCGCCGCACGTCATGCGCGCGCAGCAGCTCGTCGAGGTCCGTGCCGTAGAACGCACTGATGCGCGTGTGGCGCAGCGCGTGCTCCTGCGGACGGCCCGGATCGGGCGCGAGGCCGGCATAGAAGTCGCTGCCCCACTCGCCATCGATCACGGCGCCGCTGGCCGCCACGTTGCGAAAGATCGTGCAATTCTGGATCAGATCGGCGTAGCCCGGCTGGAACGCCACGCGCACGTGCACGACGGTCAGGTCGAGCGCCCGCGCCCCGCCGAGCAGATCCCAGGCCGCGCGCACCAGCCGGCCGCGCAGCACGTCGTCGCCCGCCACGCCGAGGCGGATGCGACCGTCCGGATGCAGCACGTCGTTCTGGTAGTGCAGCGCCAGCACCGCCGTGTCGGGCCGCGCGTTCACACGTAGACCTCGAAGGCGTCGTGCACGTCGTCGCAGGTGACGAGATCCACGCGCTTCATGCGGATGCGCCAGCCATCGCCCTCTGCCGCGAGCTTGTGGGTGTAGTGGCCCGCGAGCTGGCGCGGCTGGCGTTTGCGCCACTCGGTCAGCTGGAACGCCGAACGCACGACCAGGTTGCCGCCCTGATCGACGCCGTCGACGGTGATGTTGCCGACGATGCGGGCGCAGCGCGTCGGCGGCTGCTGCGACCAGTTGCGCGGGTGCTGCAGACGGCGGATACGCACGTCGCGCAGCATCTTGTCTTCCCAGAACAGCGAGACGTGATCGTAGGGGCTGGCCTGGTCGGCGTGATGCGGCATCCAGTACATGCCGTCGTCGGTCCAGAGCGACTGCCACGCGTCGTATTGCCGCATGTCCAGCAGCCGCGCCTCGCGGTACAGGAACTGGCACAGCGCGTGATAAGTGTCGGCCGGCACCTGCGCCGGCGCCAGGTCGGCGGTGCCGACGTCGAAGTCGATTTCTAGCAGCATGCTTGCTCCTTCTGCGGCATCGCGACGGGCACCGCCACGGGCTGCGTCATGTAGTCGCGCCAGGCCTGGAATTGATTGCGCATCGGCAGTTCGCTGGTGCCGTTGGTGGACACCAGGCCTTGTTCATCGCTGCGATCGGTGCCGTGATAGCGATGCATGCTGACCCACTCTCCCCCCTGCGTGGCGTTGCCTTCCTGGCAGCGGCTGTAGAGTTCGATGTCGTCGGGCATGACGTTCGACGAGGGAGAATTGATCACGTTCGCATACAGCATCGCGCGGCGGAACACGCTGTCGGGCGCGCCCTTGCAGCGGAAGGTCTGGATCTCGATCAGCGTGCGATCGACGGCCACCGGGCGGATCACGCGAAACTGCTGGAACACCGTGTGCGGCGATCCGCTGCCATAGATCACGGTGTTGTGGCGATTCATGCCCAGGATCTCGCGGGCGCGATCTTCACCGTAGGCCTGCGTGAGCACCTCGAAATGCGCGCGCGACACCGGATCGCGTTCGGCCGCGCCCGGATTGAAAATGCCTTCCATGTAGCCGTGGCCGTTGGGGTAGGCGCGCAGCTCCAGCTTTTCCCAGAACTCGTAGGGCTCGCCATTGCCGTCCATGATGTGCAGCTCGAACGGCATTTCGCCGAGCTCCTGGGCCTCGTCGCGCGCCGCCTGAAACGACGACTCGTGCGTGACGCGGGCATGCATGGTGTCGTGCAGGTTTTCGTAGAACACCTTCCAGTTGGAGCGCTGCATCACGCGGAAGATGCCGCCGGCCACTTCGACCTCGCCCGTGGGCGAGCGATCGCAGAGGTTGTCGATCGACGAGCGCACGCCGCCCAGGAACGCCTCGAGCTCGGGACCGTCGGCGCTCTGGCTGGCGAACACGAAGCCGCGATAACTCTGAACCCGCGCCACGCGCCGCATCGAAAACTCGGGGCTCTTGGGATCGTAGTTGGTGTCTTCGAGGCCCTGCTTGAGCGGCACGCCCAGATGCGAACCATCGAGCTTGAAGGTCCAGGCGTGATACGGGCAGCGAAAGAACTTGCCGGCGCAACCATCGCCATCGGCCACCACCTTGGCGCCCTTGTGCGGACAGCGGTTGTACAGCACATGCACGCGGCCATCGGCGGCGCGCACCATCATCACGTCCTGGTCGCCCAGCCGCGTCGTATGGTAATCGCCGGTGCCGGGCACCTGGCTTTCGTGGCCCACGTAGATCCAGGCGCGGCCGTAGATGCGGCGCATCTCCAGGGCATAGATCTCGGGATCGGTGTAGACGGTTTTGTGGACGCTGTCGCCGCGCACCAGCGCGGCCAACTGCGCTTCGGTATAAGCCATGGTCTATCTCCAGCAAGGGGCGCCGGCCGGCGCCCCGCGAGTCTGCAGCGATGCGGCGCGCACCGGCGCCCCATCGGGTTCAGCCGTGACGGGCGCTGTCCTGCCAGCGCGCCATCAGCGTGTTGGAGGGCAGTGTTTCGTCGAGCAGCTTGCGCGCGGTCTCGACGCCCGCCACCGGCAGGCCCTCCGGATCGAGCAGGCCGATCTGCACCAGCACGCTGGCCTGGTCCCAGTAGATGTGCTCGTGATAGAGCTTGTCGCCGCGGAATTTCACGATCGCGATGAGCGGCACTTCCACGGCTTTACCGGTGGGCGCCACGCCGGGCAGCATCCAGTCGATCTCGGTGGTGTGCGTGAAGCAGAACAGCATCTCGTCGACGATCTGCGTGGCGCCCACGGTGCGCGACAACGGAATCAGCCGGGTGTCGGGCGGATTGTTGTTGACGAAGTGGTGCTGGTAGAAGCGCGACAGCTCCTTGTGGCCCACGCCGCCCGTCATGGTGGGAATGTGATTGACGTAGGGTTCGGCCACCATCGTGGCCATCGTGGCCGCGACATCGCGCGTGCCGAATTCGTATTCGCAGTGCTTGTCCCACAGATAGGAGAAGTCGTAATGCGGGCCGATGGCGCGCTTGAGCGCGGCGATGCTGCGCTGGTGCGCCATCAGCGCCGACGGCTTGTCGTAGTGATCGCCGCCGGTACGCGCGAAGGCGTGGTCCACGCCCGGATAGACGTAGAGCTCGACGCCCTTGCGCCCCGACAGCGCTTCGAGGATCTGCGCGCGCGCGGGCGGCGGACAGAAGCCGTCCTGCTCGGCGATATGCAGCACCAGGCTGCCGCGCAGGTTCTGGATTTCGTCGAGGCTGTTTTCGATGCCCACGCCGTAGTAACCCACGGCCACGTCGACATCGGTGCGGCAGGCCGCCAGATAGGCGAGCTTGCCGCCCAGGCAATAGCCCAGGGCGCCCACGCCGCCCTCGCATTCGGGCAGCGTGCGCAGCCTGGCGACCGTGGCGCCGATGTCGGCCACGCCCAGGTTTTCGTCGAAGCCCTGATACAGCGCGAACGCCTTGGGCATGTCGGAGGGGCCGTCGGTGAGCTGGATGCCGGGCTGCTGGCGCCAGAACAGGTCGGGCACCAGCACCACGTAGCCCTCTTCGGCCAGCAGCTGCGCGGTGCGGCGCATGAAGTCGTTGACGCCGAAGATCTCCTGGCAGAGCACCAGGCCGGGGCCCGAACCCGACGCCGGGACGGCGAGGTAGGCGTCGAAAGTGCCGCCGTCCTGCGCCTCGATGCGCACGTTGCGGGTCTGTACGGTGGAAGTCATGGGGTCTCCTTGTGCGGCACGCGTCCGGAGGACGCGGCCGGGGTCATTGCATCTTGCAGGCGGCGGCGAACGGGTCCTGGTACTGCGTGAGCACGGTCGCGACGCGCCGGTTGGTCAGCGTGCCGTCGGGCTGCTTGACCACCTGCCGCAGGTAGTAATCCTGGATGGGGTATTGGTTCTGGTTGAAGGCGAAGCTGCCGCGCACCGACGTGAAGTCGGCCCGCTTGAGCGCCGCACGCAGCGCGGGCGTGGAAAGATCGCCCTTGGTGTGGCGCACCGCGCTGTCGAGCAGCATGGCGGCGTCGTAGCCTTGCGAGGCGTAGAGCGAAGGCGTGCGGCCGTACTTCGCCTTGAAATCGGTCACGAAGCGCTGATTCGCCGCGTTGTCGAGATCGGCTGCCCACTGCGCGGTGTTGAACAATCCCTCGATCGGCGCGCCCACCGCGGCGATGGTGTCCTGGTCGCCCGAAAAGCCCGGGGCCAGCAACGCGATCCGGCCGGTCAGCCCGGCGCTGTGGAACTGCTTGATGAAGTTCACCCCCATGCCGCCGGGCAGGAAGAAGAACACGGCGTCGGGCTGACTGGCACGCAGCTGCGAGATCTCGACGCCATAGTCGAGCTGGCCCATCTGGGTATAGACCTCGTCGGCCACGCCGCCCTTGTAGAGCCGCTTGAAGCCCTTGAGCGACTCGCGGCCGCCGGGATAGTCGGGCGCGATCAGCGCCACCCGCTTGTAGCCCTTGTCGGTGGCGTACTTGCCCATGGCCGCGGGAATGTCTTCGTTTTGCCAGGCCACGGCGAAGAAGTTGGGATGGCAGCCCGCACCCGCGTAGTTCTCGGGGCCGGTATTGGTGCTGAGATAGATGGTGTCGGCCTGCAGAATGGCGGGCATGACGGGCAGCAGCACGTTGGAGAACACCATGCCGGTCATGATGTCGACCTTGTCGCGCTTGAGCAGGCGTTCGACGGCCTGGCGGCCGGCATCGGCCTTTTGCTGGTCGTCGGCCACGAGCACCTGCGCCGGCAGGCCGCCCAGCTGGCCGCCGGTGTGCTGCAACGCCAGATTGAAGCCGTCGCGGATTTCGTTGCCGAGCGCGGCGCCCGGACCGGACAGCGTCGTGACCAGCCCGACCTTCACCTCCTTGGCCGGCGCGGCCGCGACGGTACAGCACACGGCGGCGGAGGCCGCCGCCAACCAGACCCGAGCGCGCAGGCGCGCAGCGGCGACACCAACGGATGTATTGCCGAGGTTCATGCGTGTTCCCCTTGAGTTCGCAATGGCGGCCCGGCTCTCACGGCACAGGCTCGACACCCACGATACGCCGGGCCGGGACAACGCTCTATCCGTTTTACGCCAGCCTTATCCGCGATTCACCTAATTCCGTTCGTCCGGAGCCTGCTCTACAGTCGATCGACTTTGCCGCGTCCGGACAGCCGGGGAGAACAGCATGCAAGGATGGTCGCGCAGTGAACTGGCCCCGCTGGTGGCCCGGCGGGTGTTCCGCTCGCGCGAGCGCGACGAGACCCGCAACCGCGTCTCCGAGGCGCTCAAGGATCACCACCTGAGCTGGCAGGCCGGGCCGGTGGACGCGCGGCTGTCGCGCGCGCAGGTGGGTGCGCTCACGATCTGTACCCTGCGTTATGGCCCGGAGGTCCGGATCGATCCCGGCCGCCTGCGCGATTTCATGCTGGTGCAGGTGCCGCTCGTCGGACGGGCCCGCGTCCAGTGCGGCGCCGACATCGTCGAGACCTGTACGCGGCGGGCGGCGGTGATCGCACCCGACCGCCCGCTGGCCCTGCACTGGGAAAGCGGCTGCGAACAGCTGATGCTCAAGATTCCGCGCGGCCTGCTCGACCAGGTCGGCCAGCAGGCTTTCGGCGCCGCGGCGCGGCGGCCGCTCGACTTCGCGCCGTCGCTGGCGCTCGACACGCCGACGGGGTCCACTTGGCGGGCGCTGGTGGCGGGACTGCTGCATACCCTGCCGCTGCTGGCACAGGCCGCGCCGGTGGGCGCGGTGCCCGCCGACATCTGGACACTACGAATGCAGGAGATGCTGGTACTGCACCTGCTCTGGCACCAGCCCAATACCTGGCGCGATGGCGCGCACGCGGTGCCACGTCACCTGGCCCAGGCCGAGGCTTACATGCACGCGCATCTGGCCGCGCCGATCTGTGCGGCCGACATCGCCCGCCACGCGGGCGTCAGCGCCAGCCAGCTGGCACGGCTGTTTCACGCGCATCGCGGCACGACGCCGATGTCGGCGCTGCGCACGTTGCGCCTGGACAGCGCGCGCGACCATCTTCTGAGTGGCGCGCACGGCGTGACCGACGCCGCGTTGGCGGTCGGCTTCGGCCATCTGGGGCGCTTCTCGGAGTATTACCGCGAGCGCCACGGCGAACTGCCCAGCGCCACCCTGCGGCGCCGGGCACGGGCAAACTGATACCGCGCGGCGTCAGGCCGGCGTCACCACCGCCGTCACCTCGATCTCGACCTTGGCGCGGTCTTCGACGAGGTCGGCGACCTCGACCGCGGTCATGGCCGGGAAGTGCCGGCCGATCAGCTCGCGATAGTGCTTGCCGATCTCGGGATAGGCCGCCACATACTCCTGCTTGTTCTTCACGTACCAGGTCATGCGCACGATGTGGGCCGGCGTGGCGCCACCCTCGGCCAGGATGGCCACGATGTTCGCCAGCGTCTGGCGCACCTGCAGCGCGAAATCATCGGTCTCGAACTGCTGCTGACCGTTCCAGCCGATCTGGCCGCCCACGAACAGCAGGCGCGAACCCACCTGCATCTCGGTCATCATGCCGTTGGAATAGCCGCGCGGCGCGAGCCAATCGGGCGGTTGCAGAATTTTCATAGCCTCATCCTCTTATCGGTCTATTGGGTATTGCGAATCGAATCTCAGGGCGCGGACGCCGGGGTATCGTCGACCACGAACGCCTGCATGCGGGCACGCAGGTCGTCGGGCAGCGGCGTGGCTTTCATGGTGCGCAGATCGACCGTCACGATCGTCAGGCTGGCCGCCAGCCGCAGCTGACCGTCCTGGCCCTCGAAGCGCACATCGGCGCGAAACGAGGCGCCACCGATGCGGCGCACCGTGAGCACCTGGCGCAGGCGCTCGTGCCAGCGGCTGGGCGCCGAGAAGTCGCATTGCACCGACGCCAGCGGCGTGCCGATATGGCGCTCGACGTGCAGCGTATGGAACGGCAGATCCATGCCCCGGTCGAACCAGTGCTCGACGAAGTCGTTGATCATCTCGAAATAGCGCGGGTAGAACACGATGCCGGCCGGGTCGCAATGCCGGAACCGGACCTCGATCTCCGCTTCGAACGGCGTACCCATCACTTGTCTCCGGCGGCCTGCTTGCGCAGCGCGAAACGCTGCAGCTTGCCGGTTTCGGTGCGCGGCAGCGCGGTCACGAAATTGATCACGCGCGGATACTTGTAGGGCGCGATGTTGTTCTTCACGTAGGTCTGCAAGGCCGTGGAGAGCTCGGGCGTGCCGTCGAAGCCCGGCTTGAGCACCACGTAGGCGGCCACCAGCTGGCCACGCTCGTCGTCGGGCATGCCCACCACCCCGCATTCGGCCACGGCCTCGTGGCGCAGCAGCGCGTCCTCGACCTCGGGGCCGGCGATGTTGTAGCCGGCCGAAATGATCATGTCGTCGTTGCGGGCCTGATAGTACAGATAACCGTCGGCGTCCTGCATGAAGGTGTCGCCGGGGAGGTTCCAGCCGTTCTGCACGAAGCGGCGCTGGCGCTCGTCGGCCAGGTAGCGGCAGCCGGTGGGACCCTTGATCGCCAGACGCCCCGTGGTGCCGGCCGGCACCGGTTGCATGTCTTCGTCGACCACCATGGCCACGTAGCCCGGCACCACCTTGCCGATCGCGCCACGGCGCACGGCCTCGGGCGGGCTGGACACGAACACGTGAATCATCTCGGTACCGCCGATGCCGTCGATCATCTCGATGCCCGAGGCCTCTTTCCAGAGCTGGCGCGTGGCATCCGGCAGCGCTTCGCCGGCCGACACGGTCTTTTGCAGCGAGCCGATATCGAAGCGCGGCACCAGCGGCGCCATCTGACGATAGAACGTGGGCGCCGTGAAGCAGATGGTCGCGCGGAAATCCTGGATCAGCTGCAGCAGCGATTCGGGGCTGAGCTTCTCGGCCAGCACCGTGCTGGCGCCCACCCGCAGCGGGAAGCACAGCAGGCCGCCCAGGCCGAACGTGAAGGCCAGGGGCGGCGTGCCGCAGAAGATGTCGTCGGCCGCGGGCCGGATGACGTGGCGCGGAAAGAGATCGCACATCGCGAGCACGTCGCGATGAAAATGCATGCAGCCTTTGGGCGCACCGGTGGTGCCGCTCGTGAACGCGATCAGGCAGACGTCGTCGGCCGCGGTGTCGCAAGCCTGAAACTGGGCCGGCTTGCTCGCGGCAAGTGTATCGAGCGAGTCGCTGCCCGCGTCGTTGAACATCTTGATCTGCTTGAGGTCGGGGCAGTAGTAGTCGCCACCCTGGCGCATGCAGGCGAGCGCCTCGTCGGCCAGCCGCACGTCGCACAGCATCGCCTGGACCTGCGCCTTGTCGATCACCTGCTTGAGCTCTTTGGCGCGCAGAAGCGGCATGGTGGGCACCGTGACCAGCCCGGCCTTGATGGCGCCCAGCCAGGCGGCCGCCATCATCGCGTTGTTGGGGCCACGCAGCAGCAGGCGGTTGCCCGGCACCAGCCCCATGTCCTGGATCAGCACCTGCGCGACCTGATTGGTCAGCGCCTGCAGCTCGGCGTAGCTCATGGTGCGCTGGCCTTCGCCCTCGCGCCAGCGCAGCGCGATACGTTCGCCGCGGCCCTCGGCCACATGACGATCGACGAGTTCGACGGCGCAATTGAGCCGGGCCGGATAGGCCACGTCCGGCCCGTCGAGCAACAACTCGGGCCAGAGGTCTTCCGGCGGCAGGTTGTCGCGGGCGAAGGTGTCGGTGTGCGCGGATACTTCCATGGATTTCCCCTTGTCGCTATCGGTATGGTGTCTTGCCCGTGGGACGCACGTCCTGGATTCAGGACTTCAACAGCTCCCGGGCAATGATCAGTTTCTGCACTTCGGTGGCGCCTTCGTAGATACGCAGCGCTCTGATTTCTCGGTACATCTTCTCCACCGCCATGCCACTCACCACGCCCGCGCCGCCGAACATCTGCAGCGCGCGATCAATGACTTGCTGGGCCGACTCGGTCGCCGTCATCTTGGCCATGGCCGCCTCGCGCGTCGTGCGCTCGCCGCGCACGTCACGCATCCAGGCGGCGCGATACGTCAGCAGCGCCGACGAATCGATCGCCGTGGCCATGTCACCCAGCGCGGCCTGCGTGAGCTGCAGGTCGGCCAGGGTCTGGCCGAACATCTTGCGGCTCTTGGCGCGCGCCAGGCCCTCGTCGAGCGCGCGCCGGGCAAAGCCCAGCGCGGCGGCGGCCACGGACGCGCGGAAGATATCCAGCGTCATCATGGCCAGCTTGAAACCTTGCCCGGCATCGCCCAGACGGTTCGCTACCGGTACGCGGCATTCGTCGAACGTCAGGGTGCCCAGCGGATGCGGGGCGATCAGGTCGATGCGCTCGCTCACGCTGAAGCCCGGCGTATCGGCATCGACCACGAAGGCGCTGATCCCGCGTGCGCCCGGCGCCTCGCCGGTGCGGGCGAACACCACGTAGAAGTCGGCGATGCCGGCGTTGGAGATCCAGGTCTTGGCGCCATGGAGCACGTAGCTGTCGCCGTCGAGCCGGGCGGCGCAGCTCATGGCGGCCACGTCCGAACCGGCATCCGGCTCGGACAACGCGAAGGCCGCGATGGCCTCGCCGCGCGCCACGCGCGGCAGGTAGCGGGCGCGCAGCGCGTCGGAGCCCATCAACGAGATCGCGCCGCTGCCCAGGCCCTGCATGGCCAGCGCGAAGTCGGCCAGACCTTCGTGCCGCGCGAGCGTTTCGCGCAGGATGCACACGGCGCGCGAATCCACCTGCGGCAGGCTGCCGCCCCAGGCGCCGTCCGGCCCGGCCGGCACGCAATAGCGCAGCCAGCCCGCCTTGCCGAGCGCCGCCACCAGCTTGCGGCAGGCGGCATCGGCGTCGTGATGGTCGACGTGGCCGAGGTTTTCGTCGCACCAGGCATCCAGCGAGTGGGCGAGCGTGCGGTGATGGTCTTCGAAGAACGGCCAATCCAGCCAGCTGCTATCGCGCATCATGGTTCAGTCTCCTTCGAACACGGGCTTCTGCTTCGCCACGAACGCGTCGTAGGCGCGGCGGAAGTCGCGCGTCTGCATGCAGATGGCCTGTGCCTCGGCCTCGGCCTCGATGGCCTCGTCCACGCCCATGTTCCATTCCTGGTGCAGCAATTTCTTGGTCACGCCGTGGGCGAAGGTCGGTCCGGCGGCGAGCTGGGCCGCGAGCTCGGCCGCGGCGCCGGCCAGCGCCTCGGGCTCGTGCAGGCTGTTGAAAAAGCCCCAGGCCAGCCCTTCGTCGGCGCGCATGGCGCGGCCGGTGTACAGCAGCTCGCTCGCCCGCCCCTGGCCGATCATGCGCGGCAGCAGCGTGCACGCGCCCATATCGGCGCCGGCCAGGCCCACGCGCGTGAAGAGGAACGCCGTGCGCGCGGCGGGCGTGCCAACGCGCAGATCCGAGGCCAGGGCCACCATCGCGCCCGCGCCGGCGCACACGCCATCGACCGCCGCGATGATGGGTTGCGGGCAGGCGCGCATGGCCTTGACGAGGTCGCCCGTCATGCGGGTGAAGTCGAGCAGCTCCGGCATGGTCATGCGCGTGAGCGGCCCGATGATCTCGTGCACATCGCCGCCCGAGCAGAAGTTGCCGCCCGAGCCGGTCACCACGATCACCTTGATGTCGGTGGCGTAGACCAGGCCGCGGAACAGGTCGCGCAGCTCGGCGTACGAATCGAACGTGAGCGGGTTCTTGCGTTCGGGGCGGTTGAGCGTGATGGTGGCGACCTTGCCGTCGGCGCTCACGTCCCACAGGAACGTGCGCGGCGCATAAGTGGCGAAAGGCCGCTTGTGATGCTTCATCGTGTGTTCTTCGTTAGCGCTCATGATGTCTCCTGTCTGGTTGCGGCGCGCGCATGGCGCGCCACGAAATTCAACCCGGCATGACCTCGCCGCCGTCCACCGAGATGGCCTGGCCATTGACGGCGCCGCTGCCGGGCAGCGCGAGCCATGCCACGGTGGCCGCGACCTGCTCGGGCGTGACGAGGCGGCCCTGCGGATTGCGCTCGGCCAGCTTGGCACGCGCGCCCTCCTCGTCCAGCCCTGTCTTGCCGACGATATTGGCCACGGCGTCGCGAACGATGTCGGTCTCGGTGTAGCCCGGGCACACGGCATTCACGGTGACGCCCTTGCGTGCCACTTCGAGCGCCAGCGCACGCGTGAGACCGATCACGCCGTGCTTGGCGGCGCAGTAGGCGGCGACATAGGCGTAGCCGATCAGCCCGGCGGTGCTGGCCACGTTGATGATGCGGCCTTGGTTGCGCTTCAGCATCGCGGGCAGCGCCGCTTGCGTGCAATGAAAGGTGCCGGTGAGATTGACGTCGAGCATGCGCTGCCACAGCGCGGTATCGGTGCGGTCGAAGCGCTCGCTCTCGGCCTGGCCGGCGTTGTTCACCAGGATGTCGACGGGGCCCCGCGCCTGCTCGGCCGCGGCGAACGCCGCCTTGACCGATTCGGCCGAGGTGATGTCGGCGCTCACGCCACCCACGCCCTCGCCGCCCAGCGTCTGCACCGCTTTAACGAGCGACTGCTCGTCGCGGCCGAGCAGCGTGACCCGGGCGCCCTGTGCCAGCAGCGCACGGGCGCAGGCCAGACCGATGCCACGCGCGCCGCCGGTTACCAGCGCATGAAGGCCGTCGAGAGGAAGGGCCGCGCTCATTTGGACTCCTGTTGCGCCAGCGAGGCGGCACGTTCGAAGTTGGTCTCGAGCTGGCGCTTGCCAGCCACGTATTGCTGCGGCCACTGCGTGTCGGGGTAGCCCACGCGCGCGGCCTCGCGCAGCGTCCACGAAGCATCGGCAAGATGCGGCCGGGCCAGCGCGCACAGGTCGGCGCGGCCGGAGGCGATGATGCCGTTGGCGTGGTCGGCCTCGAAGATGGCGCCCACGGCGATCGTGGGAATGCCTGCTTCGTTGCGCACGCGGTCGGCGAACGGGGTCTGGTACATGCGGCCATACACCGGGCGCTGGTCCGGGCTCACCTGACCCGACGAGCAGTCGATCATGTCGGCGCCGGCCGCCTTGAAGGCACGCGCGATCTCGACCGCCGCGTCGGCGTCGATCCCGCCCTCGACCCAGTCGTGGGCGGAGATCCGCACCGACATGGGCTTGTCCTCGGGCCAGACCGCGCGCACCGCGCGGAACACCTCGAGCGGATAGCGCAGGCGGTTCTCGAGGCTGCCGCCATATTCGTCGGTACGCTGGTTGGCGATCGGCGAGATGAAGCTCGACAGCAGATAGCCGTGGGCGCAATGCAGCTCGAGCCAGTCGAAGCCGGCATCGGCGGCGCGGCGGGCCGCGGCCACGAACTCGTCGCGGATCCGATCCATGCCGGCACGGTCGAGCGCCGCGGGGGTCTGGGACACGCCCGGCAGATACGGCAGGGGCGAGGCCGACACCAGCGGCCAGTTGCCCTCGGGCAAGGGATAGTCCATGCGCTGCCAGCCGACCTGGGTCGAGCCCTTGCGGCCGGCGTGACCCAGCTGCATGCCGATCTTCGCGGGGCTGTTGGCATGCACGAAGTCGACGATGCGCTTGAACGCGGCGCCCTGCTCGTCCGTCCAGAGGCCGGGGCAGCCCGGGGTGATGCGGGCGTCGGGCGAGGGGCAGGTCATTTCGACCATCACCAGACCCGCGCCGCCGAGCGCACGCGCGCCCAGGTGCACCAGATGAAAGTCGCCCGGCACGCCGTCCACGCACGAGTACATCGCCATCGGCGAGACCACGACACGGTTGGGCAGGCGCACACCGCGCGCCTGATAGGGCGTGAACATGGGCAGCGGTGCGCGGCCGGGCTTGGCCGGCGCGGGCTCGCCGGCATGCGCCGCGATCCAGCGTTCGTAGCTCTCGACCCAGGCCGGATCACGCAGGCGCAGGTTCTCGTGCGAGATGCGCTGCGAGCGCGTGAGCAGCGAGTAGGCGAATTGCTCCGGCTCGAGGTCGGCGTAGCGCTCGACATTCTCGAACCACTCGGTGGAATTGCGCGCGGCGTTCTGAATCTTGAGCACCTCGACGCTGCGCACCTCTTCGTAATGCTTGAGCGCGGCGCGCAGATCGGGCTGGGCCTGCAGGCAGCGGGCCAGCTCGATGCTGTCTTCGAGCGCGAGCTTGGTGCCCGAGCCGATCGAGAAGTGCGCGGTATGCGCCGCATCGCCCATCAGCACCACCGGCACGTCGCGTTCGCCACGCGGGGTGTCGAGATGATTCCAGTGGACCCAGCCGTTGCAGATCACGCGCGGGAAGCGGATCCAGATGGCCGAGCCGCGCAGGTGAGATGCGTTGCTCATGAGGCGATGGCCGTCGAGCCAGGGCGCGAAGAGCTTCTCGCAGTAGGCGATGGCGTCTTCCTGGCTCATCTGCTCGATGCCGGCCGCCTGCCAGGTTTCTTCGGGCGTCTCGACGATGAACGTCGACAGGCCGTCTTCGAAGCGATAGGCGTGGGCCTGGAACCAGCCGTGCTCGGTCTGCACGAAGGCGAAGGTGAACGCGTCGAACACCTTGGTCGTGCCCAGCCACACGAAGCGGCAGCGACGCGTGTCGATATCGGGCTTGAAGGTGTCGGCGTAGCGCGTGCGGACCACGCTGTTCAGGCCGTCGGCGGCGATCACCAGGTCGGCGTCGTATTCGCGCGCCAGGGCCTGATCGTCCTGCACGAAGGTTTCGAACACCAGCTTCACGCCGACTTCCTCGCAGCGCGCCTGAAGGATGTTCAGCAGGTGCTTGCGCCCGATGCCGATGAAGCCGTGGCCGCCGGTGCGTATCGTGCGGCCCTTGAAATGAATGTCGATGTCGTCCCAGTGATTGAACGCATCGCCGATGGTGCGCGCCGACACGGGGTCGGCTTCGCGCAGGTTTTCCATCGTGGCATCGGAGAACACCACACCCCAGCCGAACGTGTCGTAGGGCCGATTGCGTTCGACCACCGTGACCTCGTTGGCCGGATTCTGCAGCTTCATCAACAGGCCGAAGTACAGGCCGGCGGGGCCACCGCCTTGGCAGACTATCTTCATGTGTACAGCTCCGTGGCAGCGGCGGCACGCCTCGATCGACCGCCGTTGATTTTGAACCTTTGATATTTTAGGCTTGAAATATATACCCGGTGCGAACGGGGCGCAAGACGGGTATCCACCCGGTGGCCGCGCAGCGTCGCCCCGCCCCGCCGCGCGCCTCTGAATCGGGGTCTCGCCCGGCCCGCGGCGCGTGCAGCGCGGGCCCGAATGACACCGGCCCGGCGCGGCCGCCCGAGGCACCGGGGCGCTCGGACTGCCGCGCCGGGCCGGCGGGACAAACAGGGACAGCTTGTGGGCGATCGCGCCCGGGTCAGGACTCACACCCCGAGATAACGCTCCCACAGCGAGCGGTCCGCGTCGAGCGCGGCCGAGTCGCCGGTCCAGACCACCTTGCCGCGTTCGAGAATCACGTGCCGGTCGGCCAGCTTGAGCAGCCGCTCCACATACTTGTCGATCACCAGAATGGTCTGGCCCGCAGCGCGCAGCCGGCCCAGGCAGGCCCAGATTTCCTCGCGGATGCGCGGCGCCAGGCCCTCGGTGGCCTCGTCGAGAATGAGCAGGCGCGGATTGGTCACCAGCGCGCGTCCGATGGCAAGCATCTGCTGCTCGCCGCCCGACAGCTGGTTGCCCATGTTGCGCGCCCGTTCGCCCAGGCGCGGAAACAGCTCGAACACGCGTTCGGGTGTCCAGGGCTCGCGGATATCGGGATTGCGGGCGGCGACGAACGCGGTGAGGTGCTCGCGCACGCTCAGATTGGGGAAGCACTGCCGCCCTTCGGGCACCAGCGCGATGCCGGCCCGCGCGATGCGGTCGGGCTGCCAGCCGTTGAGCTTCTGCCCGCCAAAA
Source organism: Bordetella genomosp. 5 (assembly GCF_002261475.1). Lineage (GTDB taxonomy): Bacteria > Pseudomonadota > Gammaproteobacteria > Burkholderiales > Burkholderiaceae_B > Bordetella. The sequence continues at coordinate 437,412 of NZ_NEVN01000001.1, read as the reverse complement.
TGAATGTCGCCGGCTCGCAGCGGCAGCTGGCCGAACAGGGTGCGCAGCAGCGTGGTCTTGCCCATGCCGTTGCGCCCGAGCAGCGTCACGACCTGGCCCGCGCCGATCTCGAGGTCGACGCCGAACAACACCTGGCTGGCGCCGTAGCCGCTCTCGGCGGCCTGGATCTTCAGCATACGGCCTCCGTTTCATCATCGCCGAGGTAGGCCTGGCGCACGTCGGGATTGGTCCGGATCTCGTCCGGGGTGCCGGTGGCGATCACGCGGCCATAGACCAGCACGGAAATGCGGTCGGCCAGGCGGAACACCGCCTGCATGTCGTGCTCGACCAGCAGCATGGCGGCGCGGCCGCGCATGCTTTCGATGAGCTCGGTGAGCCGCAGCGTTTCGTCGGGGCCCATGCCGGCCATCGGCTCGTCGAGCAACAGCACGCTCGGCCGCGCGGCGAGCGCCAGCGCGAACTCGAGCTTGCGCTGCTCGCCGTGCGGCAGCGTGCCGGCCGGACGGTCGAACAGCGCGGCATCGATGCAGCATTCACGCGCGAGCTCGTGTGCCGCGTCGTGCAGCGCCGTCTCGGAGGCGCGCGGCCGCCAGAAGCGGAAGCTGCTGCCGGCATGCGCCTGCACCGCGAGCAGGAGGTTATCGAGCACGCTGAAGGTGCGGAAGATGTTCGTGATCTGATACGAGCGCGACAGTCCGGCCTCGACGCGCTCGTGCGCGGTCATGGCGGACACGTCGGTCGAGCCCAGATGCAGCGTGCCGGCATCGGCTTCGAGCGTGCCGGACAACAAGTGAATCAGCGTGGATTTGCCGGCGCCATTGGGGCCGATCAGCGCATGGATCTCACCGGGCGCGAGCTCCAGCGACACCTGATCCGTGGCCAGCAGCGCGCCGAAGCGGCGCACCAGCCCGGTGGCCCGCAGGGCAGGCGTGGCGGGGGAAGTCGTCATCACGCTCTCCTAGCGGGTTGAGAGGCGCCGGCCACCGGCGCACGGCCGGCGAACCAGGGGCCGACCAGGCCGGCCAGGCCGCGCGGCGCACCCAGCACCACGCCGAGCAACAGCAGGCCCAGGGGCAGGTGCCAGTATTCGGTCCAGAGCCGCAGCACCTCTTCGAGCGTCAGCATCACGGCCGCGCCGGCCACGCCGCCATAGCGCAGGCCGATGCCACCCACCAGCACCATGATCAGCAGATTGGCCGATTGGGTCCAGTGCATGAGGCTGGGCGAGATGAAGAGGTTGTGATTGGCCAGCAGCGCACCCGCCAGGCCCGCGACCGCGCCGCTGATCACGAAGGCCGTGAGCTTCATGCGGTAGACCGGATAGCCCAGCGACTCCATGCGCGATTCGTTTTCGCGGATGCCCTGCAGCGCGGCGCCGTAGCGCGCGTCGACCAGCCGGTTGAACACGAACAGCAGCAGCGCGAACAGCACCAGCACCACGTAGTAGAACGTGACGTCGCTGGAGAGATCGAGCAGCGGCAGTTGCGAGTAGCCGGACAGGTTCAGGCCGTCTTCGCCGCCGTACTGGCGCAACGAGATGAAGATGTAATAGACCATCTGGGCGAAGGCCAGCGTGATCATGATGAAGTAGACGCCCCGCGTGCGCAGCGAGATGGCGCCGGTGATCCAGGCCAGCACGCCGGCCAGCAGCATGGCCGCGGGCCAGACGATCAGCGCGCTGTTGACGCCCATCGACTGCAGGATGCCCACGGCATAGGCGCCGGCGCCGAAGAACGCCGCATGCCCCAGCGCCACCATGCCGCCATAGCCCAGGATCAGGTTCAGGCTGGTCGCCGCCAGCGCGTAGATGAGCACGCGCCGCACGAACGAGATATAGAAATCGAGGCCCAGCGCCGGCGCCACCAGCGGAAACACCGCGAGCGCCACCAGCAGGGCGAGAGTCCAGTACAGAGATCTACGCATGCTTCACCCGCGCGCCGGAAACAGACCCGACGGACGGAATACGAGGATCCCGGCCATCAACACATAAATCAGGATGGCCGCCAGCGTGGGGCCCACGCTGGACGCCACCGCCGGCGAGAACACCTGACGCAGCAGCATCGGCAGAAACGCGCGGCCGGCGGTGTCGACCATCCCGACCAGCAAGGCGCCCACGAAGGCGCCGCGTATCGAGCCGATCCCGCCGATCACGATGCAGACCAGCACCAGGATCAGGATTTCTTCGCCCATGCCGATCTGCACCGCGGTGACCGGCCCGAGCAAGGCGCCCGCCACGGCCGCCAGCATGGCACCCAGCACGAACACGCCGAGGAACAGAATCGGCACGCGCACGCCCATGAGCGTGGCCATCTGGCGATTGGAGGCGCCCGCGCGCACCAGCACGCCGGCGCGGGTCCGCGTGACGAACCAGTAGAGGCCCGCGGCCGCCATCAGGCCGAACACGATGATCATCAGGCGATAGGCCGGATAAAGCAGGTCGGGCAACAGCCGCACCGGGCCGGCCAGCTCGGACGGCATGTTCAGCATCATCGGGGCGGGGCCCCAGATCATCTTGATCACGTCGTTGGCGATCAGGATGATGGCGTAGCTGCCCAGCACCTGCGCCAGGTGATCCCGCAGCGCCAGGCGGCGGATCAGCACCAATTCGAGTATCGCGCCCACCAGGCCGGTGGCGATGGCGGCGACCAGCACGGCCGCCACGAAGGATCCGGTGCGCTGCATGGTCTCGGCCGCGACATACGCGCCCGCCATGTAGAGCGATCCGTGGGCCAGATTCATGATGTCCATGATGCCGAAGACGAGCGTGAGCCCGGCGGCGATCAGGAACAACATCAGGCCGAATTGCAGTCCATTGAGCAGTTGCTCGATGACCAGCGTGAACGTCATGAAACTTCCCCCGAAGCCACGGGCGGTCGATGCGCCCGCGTGTCGTGTCGATGCGCCGCCCGTCCCGCGTGGCGGGCGGCGCGATCGTCCGTGCGCGCCCTAGCGGCGCGCGCCGGACATCACAGCTTGCACTCGCCTACGTACACGTCCTGGTACTTGTCGAACACCTTGCCGACCAGCTTGTTGGTGATCTTGCCGTTGGCGTCCTTGTCGACCACGCGCACGTAGTAGGGCTGGATCGGGTAGTGGTTCTTGCCGTAGGTGAACGGACCGCGCACCGAGGAGAAGTCGGCCTTGGCAAGCGCGGCGACGATAGCGTCGCGATCGCTGGCCTTGCCGCCGCTCTGCTTGACCGCGGCGTCGATCGCCATGATCACGTCGTAGGCCTGGGCGGCATACACCGAGGGGTAGCGGTTGTTGTATTCCTTGCGGAACGCTTCGACGAACTGCTTGTTCTGCGGCACGTCGAGGTCGTGCGCCCACTGCGCGGTGTTGTACATGCCGATCATGGGCTCGCCCACGGCCTGGATCACGTCTTCGTCGGCCGAAAAACCGGGGCCCACGAGCGCGGTGCCTTTGTTCAGGCCGGCCGCGACGAACTGCTTGACGAAGTTGATGCCCATGCCGCCCGGCAGGAAGATGTAGACGGCGTCGGGCTTGGCGGCGCGGATCTGCGCCAGCTCGGCGGCGTAGTCGATCTGGCCCAGCTTGGTGTAGAGCTCTTCGGTGACGGGCGTTTTGTAGCCGCGCTTGAAGCCGGTGAGTGCGTCCTTGCCGGCCGGATAGTCGGGGGCCAGGATGAAGACCTTCTTGAAGCCGCGATCGGCCGCGACCTTGCCGGCCGCTTCGTGGAAGGCGTCGTTCTGATAAGACAGGCCGAACCAGAACTTATTGCACTGGGCGCCCGCATACTGGCTGGGGCCGGGGTTATTGGACAGGAACGGCACCTTGGCCGCGAACAGGGCCGGGCCGACGGCCAGCGCCACGTTCGAGCCGATGGGGCCGGTGAAGAAATCGATCTTTTCGCGCTGGATATAACGCGTGACCAGCTGACGGGCCTGGTCGGGGTTGCCGCCCATGTCGGTCTGGATGAACTCGGCTTCCTGGCCGCCGAGCTTGCCGCCCAGTTGTTTGATGGCGAGGTTGAACCCGTCGCGGGCTTCGGCGCCCAGCGCGGCGAACGGACCGGAGATGTCGTTGGCAATGCCCACTTTGATGGCATCGGCGCTGGCCACGCCGGGCAGCAACGCCGCGGCAACCAGGAGGGAAGGAATCAAACGCATGGTGGAGCTCCTTGCGCAGGGCGCGGCAGGTTTTTATTACGGCCTTTTTTGGAGATGGATGCTTCCCGCGCCAGCATCGAAGGAGAACGGCCGGCGAGCCCTCGAGGAACCCCGCGATCCGGCCTGACCTTGTCCACCGCGCCGGCAATGCGCGCGGGACAAAAGAAACTGGCGTGCGCCATAGTTTAGGTTTAAAGTATTCAGCAAAACAAGTCTAGGGTTTGCCCCAAAGGGTTTATCCCAATAAACCGGTTTACACGGAAAGCCATGGCCGATTCCGCCCGCCCCCTGTATCGCGAATACGACCGCGCGGCACTGGATGTGCAGTACAACGCTCGCGCGACAGTACCCGACATCCACCCGATACTCAAGCGCTACGCCGACGACAGCCGCATCGCGCGCGAGACCCTGCGCTGCGAGCTCGACGTGGCCTACGGCGAGCATCCCGACGAGACACTCGACATCTTCCTGCCCGCCACGATGACGGCCCGCGCGCCCGTGCTGCTGTTCATCCATGGCGGCTACTGGCGCCTGCTTTCCAAGAGCGATTCGAGCAGCATGGCGCCGCTCTTCACGCAGGCCGGCGCCATCGTGGTGGCCGTGAATTATTCGCTCGCGCCCGCCGTCACCCTCGATCGCATCGTCGACCAGAACCGCCGCGCGCTGGCGTGGGTGCACCGCCATATCGGCCGCCTGGGCGGCGACCCCGCTCGCCTGCATGCCTGCGGCAGCTCGGCGGGCGGCCATCTGGTGGGCGCCCTGCTGGCCGAGGGCTGGCACGCGGCCTACGGCGTGCCCCCGACCGTGCTGCGCGGCGCCGCGCCCATGTCGGGCCTGTTCGATCTGCGTCCGCTCGTGCACACCCATATCAACGAATGGATGCATCTGAGCCCGGCCGACGCCGAGCGCAACAGCCCGCTGCTGCATCTGCCGCGCGCCGGCGGCTGCCCCCTGCTGGTCACCTACGGCGAGAGCGAGACCGACGAGTTCAAGCGCCAGAGTCACGCCTACCTCGAGGCGTGGCAGGCGGCCGGATTCGCGGGCAGCTACGTGCCCATGCCGGGCACCAATCATTTCGATATCGTGTTGAGCCTCAACGATCCCGCGGCGCCTTACACGCGCGCGCTGCTGTCCCAGATGGGGCTCACGCCTCCCGACTCATCCTCCACGCAGCAACGAGACCAATCTTCATGATCGATACTCCCGACCTGGAAACGCGGGCCGCGCCCGACGATCATCACGCGCTGCGCCTGTGGTTGCGCATGCTCACCTGCTGCAACCTGATCGAATCCGAGATTCGCAGCCGCCTGCGCACCGAATTCGACACCACGCTGCCCCGCTTCGACCTCATGGCGCAGCTGCAGCGCGCGCCCAAGGGCATGAAGATGGGCGAGCTCTCGCGCCACATGATGGTCACGAACGGCAACATCACCGGCATCACCGACCAGCTCGAAAAAGAAGGGCTGGTGGTGCGCACCAAGGTGGAGTCCGACCGCCGCAGCTCGCTGCTCAAGCTCACCCCGCAGGGCAAGAAGGCCTTCTCCAAGATGGCGCGCGCCCACGAGTCGTGGGTCAAGGGCATGTTCGGCGACCTGCCCGAGGCGAGCCGCAATGCGCTCTTCAAGGCGCTGGGCGAGCTCAAGCTGCAGGTGGTGGCGCACCGCGCCGAATCGGAGTGACGCCGCGCCTCGCGGGCCGGCGTGCCGGGCCGCGATTGGCGCATAATATCCGCCATGGTTCCCATCTCGATTCCTGGCGGTAATCACTACGTCGCCATGGCGATCTCGCTGATCTGCCTGAGCACCCTGCTGACGTGGTGCGTGTCGCTCGTCCGCAATCCCGACAGCCGCCTCTGGCTGGCCGAGCACCGCCGCCTCGGCCCCACGCTCATGGCGCTGCTGGCGCTGGCGGGCGGCGTATTTCCGGTCCAGCACATCAGCGCGTGGATGCAGGCGCAGCGCGAATCGCGCGCCGAGGCGGCGCGCCGCCTCACGCTCGACGCCGCCACCGAGCTGGCCGGCGTGCGCATGCCGGCCGGCACCGAGCTGCGGCTCGGCACCGCGGGGCAGCCCGACACCTTCATTTCGGCGCGCTTTCCCGCGCCCACGCGCGTCGCGGGCGTCGATGCCATCACGCTGACTCGCTATCAGGGCGCCGCGCCCGGCGCGGCCCACACCTGGTCGCTCACCACCGCAACCGACCAGCGCATCGAAGGCTGGACCTGCATGGACACCCACCCGCTCGAGTTCCGCATCCAGGATGGCCAGCCGCGCTTTGCGAGCTGCCACCTCGCGGCCGGCAACCAGGTCGAGGCCAAACCGCTGCCGGCCGGCGCCTGGCTCGCCAGCCGCGCCAACGAGCCCGGCTGGCTGGTGCGCACGGATGGCAGCGAGGCGGTCGGCGTGGATCAATTGCCCCTCCTGAAGGTCGAGCTGCGGCTCTCGCCGGAGCGCCGCCGCCTGTCGTTCGAAGGGCTGCTGGCGGGCGAGGCCACGCTGGGCGAGGTCACCTATCCCGCCGGCACGCGGGTGGCCAGCGCCGGCCCCAAGGTGCCCGGCGCCCAGCCCGGCGACCTGCTCTTCTCGCCCTCGCGCGGCCGCAGCGCGCGCCGCGCCGGTGGCACCGACATTCCGTCCGGCAAATCGGTCCTGCAGGCCGCCGGCGGCGAGGTGCGCGCCGTCCTGTCCAACCGCGAGGCGGGCGTTCTCGACGTCGCGTCGGTGCGCCTGGGCCCCTGACCCTGCCCTGCCATACGCCCGTCGCGCCAGCGGTGGGATAATAGACAGATTCTCCGCCGCAGCCCCTGGCGCGGCTTTTTCATCGCCCAGCCCATCGAGACGATACATGGCCGTTAATCTTCAGATTCCTTCCGAGTCCGACATCCACCCCGTTGCCGGCGTTGAAATCGGCGTCACCGAGGCCGGTATCCGCAAGGCCAACCGCCGCGACCTCACCGTTTTCCGCCTCGCGCCCGGCACCACCGTGGCCGGCGTCTTCACCCGCAACCGCTTCTGCGCCGCGCCGGTGCAGGTCTGCCAGGCCCACCTCGCGGCCGGCGGCCCGATCCGCGCGCTGGTCATCAACACCGGCAATGCCAACGCCGGCACGGGCGAGCCCGGCCTGGCCAACGCCCGCGCCACCTGCGCCGAGCTGGCCAAGCTGCTGGGCGTGTCGGCCGCCGAAGTGCTGCCCTTCTCCACCGGCGTGATTCTCGAGCCGCTGCCGCTCGACCGCCTGGTGGCCGGCCTGCCGGGCGCGATCGCCAAGCTCGGCACCAATGAATGGTTCAATGCCGCGCACGGCATCATGACCACCGACACGCTGCCCAAGATCTACTCGCGCCGCGTCGAGATCGGCGGCAAGACCATCACGCTCACCGGCATCAGCAAGGGCGCCGGCATGATCCGCCCCAACATGGCCACCATGCTGAGCTACCTGGCCACCGACGCCGGCATCGCCCAGCCGCTGCTGTCCAAGCTGGCGCTCGAGATCGCCGATGTCTCGTTCAACCGCATCACGGTCGACGGCGACACCTCCACCAACGACTCGTTCATCGTGATGGCCACTGGGGCCAGCGGCCTGACCGTCGAGAGCGAATCCGACGCCAACTACCCGGCGCTGCGCGCCGCGCTGGCCGAAGCCGCCACCGACCTGGCCCAGAAGATCGTGCGTGACGCCGAAGGCGCCACCAAGTTCATGACGATCCGCGTCGAAGACGCCGGCAACGCCGAAGAGGCCCTCAAGGTCGCTTACGCCGTGGCCCACTCGCCGCTCGTCAAGACCGCCTTCTTCGCCTCCGACCCCAACCTGGGCCGCATCCTCGCCGCCATCGGCTACGCCGGCATCGACGACCTCGACGTCAGCAAGATCCGCCTGTGGCTCGACGACGTGCTGGTGGCGCTCGACGGTGGCCGCAATCCCGACTACCAGGAGGCCGACGGCCAACGTGTCATGAAGCAGGCCGAGATCGCGGTGCGCATCTCGCTGGGCCGCGGCAAGCACACCGAGACCGTCTACACCTGCGACTTCTCGCACGAGTACGTCAGCATCAACGCCGACTACCGTTCCTGATCGCCGCCCTCCGGGGCCCTGAATGCCGCGCCCGTCGTGAGGGCGCGCCCCGGCGGGAGAGCCAGCCATCCGTGGCTCCCCCGCCGGCCCTGCTTGCAGCGCGTCGCAGTACCCCGCCGGCGCGTTCCGTCCGCCTGCCACCCCATCCCCTGCGTGGCCGCGCGGACGACCGTCCGTAACCGCCGGCGTGCCCTTCGAGCCGCCCCACCAGGAATTCCGCAGTGAGCACATCCGACTTCACCCAATTGCTGGCCCGCGCCGAGCGCGTGCTCGCCCAGCTCGAGGCCTGGCTTCCCGCCGCCCCGCCCGAGATCGACTGGTCCGCCCATGCGTACCGCTGGCGCAAGCGCGGCGCGCGCGGCTGGCTCGATGCCGTGCGCCATGTCTCGCGCATCCAGACCGGCGATCTGCAACACATCGAGCGCCAGAAAGAGATCATCGAACGCAACACGCGCCAGTTCCTCGCCGGCAAGCCCGCCAACAACGTGCTGATGACCGGCGCGCGCGGCACCGGCAAGAGCTCGCTGGTCAAGGCCATGCTGGCCGAGCACGGCGACGCCGGCCTGCGCCTGATCGAGGTCGACAAGGCCGACCTCGGCGACCTGCCCGATATCGTCGAGCTGGTCGCGCCGCGCGCCGAACGCTACATCGTGTTCTGCGACGACCTGTCGTTCGAGGAAGGAGAAGCCGGCTACAAGGCCCTGAAGTCGGTGCTCGACGGCTCGGTGTCGGCCTCCGGCGACAACGTGCTGATCTACGCCACCTCCAACCGGCGTCATCTCATGCCGGAGTACATGAGCGAAAACCTCCAGGCCCGCCACCAGGCCGATGGCGAGATCCATCCCGGCGAGACCGTCGAAGAAAAGATCTCGCTGTCCGAGCGCTTCGGGCTGTGGCTGTCGTTCCATCCGTTCCGCCAGGACGACTACCTCGACATCGTCTATCACTGGCTGCGCGAGCTCGGCTGCCCGTCGGAGCAGATCGAAGCCAGCCGCACCGAGGCCCTGCAGTGGGCGCTCGAGCGCGGCTCGCGTTCGGGCCGCGTAGCCTATCAGTTCGCGCGTGACTGGGCGGCCCGCCATGTCTGACAAGATCATCGATGTCGCCGCGGGCCTGATCCTGCGGCCCGACGGCCAGTTGCTGCTCGGCCAGCGGCCCGAGGGCAAACCGTGGTCGGGCTGGTGGGAACTCCCCGGCGGCAAGCTCGAGCCCGGCGAAACCGTGCTGCAGGCGCTCGCGCGTGAGTTGCAGGAAGAGCTGGGCATCCGCGTGACCGAGGCGCGGCCGTGGGTGACCTACGTGCACGCCTATCCCCACACCACCGTGCGCCTGGCCTTCTGCCACGTCACGGGCTGGGAGGGCGAGCCGACGGGTCTCGAGAACCAAAGCCTGCGCTGGGTCGATCCGGCCCACGCGGGCGAGGTCGGCGACCTGCTTCCGGCCACGCTGCCGCCGCTGCGCTGGCTCCAGCTACCCACCCGTTACGGCATCAGCGCCATCGGCACGCCCGAGGCGCTGCCGGCCTGGCTCGAACGCCTGGACCGCGCGCTCGCGGACGGCCTCAAGCTCGTGCAGTGGCGCGAGCCCGGCTGGCCCGAAGGCGCCGACGCGGCGTCGCTGCACGCGGCGCTTCAGCTCACGCTCAAGCGTTGCCGCGCGGCCGGCGCGCGCGTCCTGGTCAATAGCGTGCATCCGCGGGCCTGGTGGATCGAGGCCGACGGCGTGCATCTGCGCGCCGCCGATGCGGCGGCACTGCCCGAACGCCCGGCGCTCGGCGACGGCGCGCTCGTCGGCGTCTCCGCGCACGACAATGCCGAGGTGGTGCATGCGCGCACCCTCGGCGCGGATTTCGCCGTGCTGGGCCCCGTACTGCCCACCGCTAGCCATCCCGGTCAGCCGGCGATCGGCTGGGACGGATTCGTGCAGCACAATCGCGACGCGGGGCTGCCGGTCTATGCGCTGGGCGGCCAAGGCGCCGCCACGCTGCGCGACGCGCAGCAGCATGGCGCACATGGCATCGCGGGGATCCGCGGGCTGATCTGACGCTTGGCGCCGGCGCAATGACGTCGGTGCCGGTGCCGCGCCAGGCAGCCGCACGGAGCAGCCGCGCGACGGCCGCCGCGGCGTCGGCCGCCGCGGCATCGGCCGCCGCGGCATCGGCCGCCGCAACGCCTTAACGCGGCGCGGCGGCGGGTGTCGGTGTCGGCGGTGTCGGCGCCCCGGCGCCGACCGGCGGCGCCGGCTGCGTGGGCAGCGGCGAGCGGTCGGCCTCCGGCAGACCTTCCCAACCGCCGCCCAGCGCGGCGATCAGCTGCACGCTGGCGTTGAGCCGGTTGCCCAGCAGCGACAGAGCATTGCGCTCGGCATTGAGCGCGGTGGCCTCGACCACGGCCACGCTCAGATAGTCGACCAGCCCGGCCTCGTATTGATTGCGCGTGAGCCGCAGGGATTCGCGCGCCGACGTGAGCGCGCGACGCTGCACCTCCTGCTCCTGCGCCATCACACGCAACTGCACCAGATAGTCTTCGACCTCGCGCAGCGCCACCAGCACGCTCTGCCGATAGGCGGCCGCCTGGGCATCGTAGCCGGCGCGGGCGGCCGCGATCTGCGATTCGCGCGCGCCGCCGTCGAAGATCGTCATGGCCAGTGCGGGGCCGAGCGACCAGAAGCGCGCGGGCGCCGTCAGCAGGTCGGCGAACTGGCCGCTGCGGAAACCGCCCGAGGCCGACAGCGTCAGCTCCGGAAACCACGCCGACACGGCCACGCCGATCTGCGCGTTGGCGGCGGCCGCGCGGCGCTCGGCGGCTGCCACGTCGGGACGGCGTTCGAGCAGCGTGGCGGGCAGCGCCACCGGAATTTCGGGCAACTGCTGCGTGAACGGGGCGGGCGGCAACGCAAAGCGCGACGGCGCCAGGCCCACGAGCACGGCGATGGCGTGTTCGAACTGCCCGCGCTGCCAGTCCAGATCGATCGACTGGGCGCGCGTATTTTCGAGCTGCGTCTCGGCGACGGCCACGTCGGCCTTGCCCACCACACCCGCCTCATAACGGTTGCGCGTGAGCTGCAGCGAGCGCTCATAGGCCGCGACGGTCGCGTCGAGCAGGCGCTTCTGTTCGTCCAGGATGCGCAGCTGGAGATAGTTCTGTACCAATGCCGATTGCGCGCTCAGCCGCGTGGCGGCAAGGTCGGCGCCGCTGGCGGCCGCGGTTGCGCGGCTCGCCTCGACCTCGCGCCGGATGCGGCCCCACACGTCGAGTTCCCAGCTGACGCTGCCGCTCAGCGAATACTGGTTCGCCACATTGGAGCCGACACTGGTCGACTGCGAACCCGCGCCGCTGCCCGAGCGCGTGGCGCCGGCATTGGCGCCCACGATGGGAAAGAAGTTGGCGCGGGCCGTGCCGACCAGCGCCTGCGCCTGGCGGAAGTTGGCCTCGGCCTGCACGATGCTCTGGTTGGACGCCGCGAGGTCGGCCATCAGGCCGTCGAGCGTGGCATCGCCATACACGCGCCACCACTGTCCGCGATCGGCCTGATCGGCGGGTTGCGCCGGCTTCCAGCCCGGCACCACGCCCTCGCCTTCTTTGAAACCCGTGCCCACGTCGATCGCCGGGCGCTGGTAATCCGGGCCCACCGCACAACCGGCCAGAAGCGCGCACAAAGCCAGCGGCGCGAGGCGCGGCGTGAGGACGGAAGCGAAAGCGTGAAGTCGGGTCATGGATGCGGGGTCGGGACAGTGGCCGTGCCGGCGCGGCGGCGGGCGGCCCAGAGACGAAGACGATCGAGATAGAGATACACCACCGGCGTGGTGTAGAGCGTAAGGATCTGGGACAGTACCAGACCGCCCACGATGGTGATGCCCAGCGGCCGGCGCATTTCCACGCCCGCGCCGGTGGCGAGCATCAGCGGCAACGCACCGAAGATGGCCGCCAGCGTGGTCATCATGATCGGGCGAAACCGCGTGAGGCAGGCCTGGTAGATCGCGTCGCGCGGCGCCATGGCCTCGCGCCGCTCGGCGTCGAGCGCGAAGTCCACCATGATGATGGCGTTCTTCTTCACGATGCCGATCAGAAGAAACACGCCGATCAGGGCGATCAGGGTGAACTCGGTATTGAGCAGCATCAGCGCCAGCAGCGCGCCGATGCCGGCCGAGGGCAGCGTCGACAGAATCGTGAGCGGGTGCACGAAGCTCTCGTACAGCATGCCCAGCACGATATACATCGCCACCAGCGCCGCCAGAATCAGCCAGGGTTGGCGCGCGAGCGTTTTTTGAAGCTCGGCCGCCGTGCCCTGGAAGCCCGCCTGGATCTGGTCGGACGGCAGGCCGATGCGGGCCACCGCGGCGTCGATCGCGGCCGTGGCCTGCTCGAGCGACACGCCCGGCGCCGTGCCGAACGAAATCGTATCGGCCACGAACAGCCCCTGATGGCTCACCGACAGCGGCGCATTGCCGACCTCGAGGCGCGCGAACGACGACAGCGGCACGCGGCTGCCGTCGGCCGTCACCACATTGAGCTGCTTGAGCGAGTCGGCGTCTTCGGCGAAGCGCTGATCGACGCCCATCACCACGTGATACTGATTCAGCGGGCCGTACATCACCGACACCTGGCGCTGGCTGTACGAGTTGTTCAGCACTGCCGCGATCGCCGACATGTCGATGCCCAGCCGCGTCGCGGCCTCGCGATCGATCACGAGGTTGATCTGCCGGCCCTTGTCCTCGACATCGGCGTCCACGTCGACGAGCTCGGGCAGCTCGCTCATGGCGCGCTGCACGCGTGGCATCCAGGTCCGCAGCAACTGCAGGTCGCCCGACATCAGCGTGTAGTCGTACGAGCCCGTGCTTTGGCGGCCGCCGATGCGGATGTCCTGCTGCGCCACCAGGAACAGCTGCGCGCCGGGCTCGCGCATCAGCCGGCCGCGCAGGCGATTGATCACCGTGTCGGCGCTCACGCCGCGCTCGGCCAGGGGTTTGAGCTGGATCTGCAGAAAGCTGGTGTTGCTGCCGCCGCGCCCGCCGGCATAGGCCGTGATGCTCTGCACCGCCGGATCGGCCTGGATCACTTTGCGGAAATACTCGAGCTTCGGCACGGTGGCCGAAAACGAGGTGCCCTGGTCGACGCGGAAGAATCCCAGCAGCTGCCCGGTGTCCTGCTGCGGCAGGAAGCCCTTGGGCACGGCGCCGTAGAGGTAGACGTTCAGCGCGATCGTGCCGGCCAGGATCAGCAACATCAGCCGGCCGTGCGCGAGCGCCCACGACAGCGAGCGGGCATAACCGGCGCCCATGCCGTCGAAGAATCGGGTGAAGCCGCGCCCGATGGCGTCACGCGTGGCGCGCCAGCGCGATCGGCGCGGCGGCGCGTCGGCCGCGGCGTCTGGCTCGGGGCCCGGCTTGGGCTCGGCGCGCAGCAGCCGCGCGCACATCATCGGCGTGAGCGTCAGCGACACCACCAGCGACACCAGGATGGCCGCCGACAGCGTCACGGCGAATTCGCGGAACAGCCGCCCGATGATGCCGCCCATCAGCAGGATGGGGATGAACACCGCGACCAGCGACAGGCTCATGGAGAGCACCGTGAAGCCCACCTCGCGCGAGCCCCGCAGCGCGGCCCGCATCGGGCTCATGCCCCGCTCGATGTGGCGCATGATGTTCTCGAGGACCACGATGGCGTCGTCGACCACGAAACCGGTGGCCACGATCAGCGCCATCAGCGAAATCGTGTTCAGGGTGTAGCCGCACAGATGCATGATGCAGAAGGTGCCGACCAGCGACACCGGCACGGCCACCGACGGGATGATGGCCGCGCGCCAGCGCCGCAGGAACAGCAGCACGACCAGCACCACCAGCCCGACGGCGATCGCGAGGGTCAGCTCGGCCTCGTGCAGCGAGGCGCGGATGCTGGGCGTGCGATCCTGCGCCACCACCATGTTCACGTCGCCGGGCAGAAACGCGCTGAGCTGCGGCAACTGGGCATACACCTCGTCGACCGTCTCGATGATGTTGGCATCGGCCTGGCGCCGCACGATCAGAATGATGGCGTTGCGATCGTTGTAGAAGCCGGTCTGGAAGAGATCCTCGACCGAATCTTCGACCGTGGCCACGTCCGACAGCCGCACGGCCGCGCCATCACGCCACGCGACGATCAGCGGGCGGTAGTCTTCGGCCTTGTTGAGCTGGTCGCTGGCCATGATCTGCCAGTGATACTCGTCGTTTTCCAGAAAGCCCTTGGGCCGGTTGGCATTGGCGCTGGACAGGGCCTGCCGGACCTCGTCGAGCGCCACCCCGCGGTTGGCGAGCGCGCCAGGAATCAGGCTCACGCGCACCGCCGGCAGCGAGCTGCCGCCCACCGTCACCTCGCCCACGCCTTTGATCTGCGCGAGCTTCTGCGCCACGATGGTCGAGGCCAGATCGTAGAGCTGCCCCTGGGTGAGCGTCTCGGAGGTCATCGCCAGAGTCATGATGGGCGCGGCCGAGGGGTTCGCCTTGTGATAGGTCGGGTTGCTGCGCAGGCTGGTCGGCAGCAGCGAACGCGCCGCGTTGATCGCGGCCTGTACGTCGCGGGCGGCGCCGTCGATATCGCGCGACAGATCGAACTGCAGCGTGATGCGGGTCGAGCCCTGCGAACTGCGCGACGTCATTTCGGTCACGCCCGCGATGCTGCCCAGCGAACGCTCGAGCGGCGTGGCCACGCTCGAGGCCATCGTCTCCGGGCTCGCCCCCGGCAGGCTCGCGCTCACCGAAATCGTCGGGATATCCACCTGCGGCAGCGGCGCCACCGGCAGCAGGCGAAACGCCAGGATGCCCGCCAGCACCAGCCCCAGGCACAGCAGCGTGGTGGCGACCGGCCGGACGATGAAGGGCGCCGAGAGGTTCATGGCCGCGCCGGTTCGCGCGTCGCGCGCTCGGGTTGGCCGCCGCGCCAGCGTTGCGCCATGCGATCGAACATCAGATAGATCACCGGCGTGGTGAAGAGCGTGAGCACCTGACTCACCAGCAGGCCGCCGACCATGACCAGACCCAGCGGCTGGCGCAGCTCGGCGCCGGTGCCCGTCGACAGCATCAGCGGCAACGCACCGAACAGCGCCGCGAGCGTGGTCATGAGGATGGGGCGGAAGCGCAGCAGCGCCGCCTCGTGGATCGCCTCACGCGGCGCCAGCCCGCGCTTGCGCTCGGCATCGAGGGCGAAGTCGATCATCATGATCGCGTTTTTCTTCACGATGCCGATCAGCAGGATGATGCCGATGATGCCGATCATGTCGAGGTCGGTGCCGCTGAGCATGAGGGCGAGCAAGGCCCCCACGCCGGCGGACGGCAAAGTCGACAGAATCGTGATCGGATGGATATAGCTCTCGTAGAGCACGCCCAGCACGATGTACATCGTGACGATGGCCGCCAGGATCAGCCATAGCGTGCTCGACAGCGAACTCTGGAACGCCAGCGCCGCGCCCTGAAAGCGCGTCTCCACGCCGTCCGGCATGCCGATCTCGTGCTCGGCGGCCACGATGGCCTGCACGGCATCGGACAGCGACGCGCCGGGCGCCAGATTGAACGACAGCGTGGTCATCGGAAATTGATTGAGCCGGTTGACCGCCAGCACCGTCCGGCCTTCGGTCACGTGCGCGACCGACGACAGCGGCACCTGCCCGCCCGAAGAGGTCGGCACGCGGATCTGATCCAGCGCGGCGGCCGACGCGCGGAACTGCGGCTCCACCTCGAGCACCACGCGGTATTGATTCGACTGCGTGAAGATGGTCGTGATCAACCGCTGGCCGAAGGCGTCGTAGAGCGCCTCGTCGATGGTGGCCGCCGTGATGCCCAGCCGCGAGGCCGCGTCGCGATCGATCTGCACCCAGGTCTGCAGGCCCTCGTCCTGGAGGTCGTGCGTCACATCGGCCAGCAAGGGCACGGTGCGCAGCTTCTCGACCAGCTTGGGCGCCCATTCGCTCAACACCGAGAGATCGGGGTTGGAGAGCGTCATCTGATACTGCGTGCGCGCCACGCGATCTTCGATGGTGAGATCCTGCACCGGCTGCACGTACAAGGTGATGCCGTTGTTCAGGCCATGCACGGCGTCCTGCAGCCGCCGCGTGACCACGGCCAGCCCGTCCCGCTCGCCTTGCGGCTTGAGCGCGATCTGCATGCGGCCGGCGTTCAGCGTGGCATTGCTGCCGTCGACCCCGATGAACGACGACACCGCCGCCACGGCGGGATCCTGCATGATGCGGGCGGCGGCCTGCTGCTGGCGTTGCGACATTGCCGCGAACGAGGTGGATTGCGGCCCCTGCGTGATGGCCTGCAGCAGCCCGGTGTCCTGCTGCGGGAAGAAGCCCTTGGGGATCATGATGTACAGCAGCACCGTGATCGCGAAGGTGGCCACGGCCACCAGCAGCGTCGCCACCTGGTGGTTGAGCACCACCTTCAGCATCGCGTCGTAG
Organism: Bordetella genomosp. 5; assembly: GCF_002261475.1. Lineage (GTDB taxonomy): Bacteria > Pseudomonadota > Gammaproteobacteria > Burkholderiales > Burkholderiaceae_B > Bordetella. The sequence goes on along the minus strand of NZ_NEVN01000001.1, from coordinate 420,781 downwards.
CGGGCGATCACGCGGTCGATGAAGGCGCCGGTGGTCCGATGGAAGCGGCCATACTGCATCTGCGATTCGGGCTTGAGCAGACGGGCGCACATCATCGGCGTGAGCGTGAGCGAGATCAGCAGCGAGATCATGATCGCCACCGCGAGCGTGACGGCAAACTCGCGGAACAGCCGACCCACGACCTCGGTCATGAAGAGCAGCGGTATCAGCACCGCGATCAGCGACAGCGTGAGCGAGATCAGCGTGAAGCCGATCTGCGCGGCGCCCTTGAGCGCCGCGTGCAACGGGCTCTCGCCCTCCTCGATATGCCGCGCGATGTTCTCGATCATCACGATGGCGTCGTCGACCACGAAGCCGGTGGCGATGGTCAGGGCCATCAAGGTGAGGTTGTTGAGCGAAAACCCCGCGAGATACATGATCCCGAAGGTGCCGATCAGCGACAGCGGCACCACCACGCTCGGGATGAACGTGGCCGTGGCGCTGCGCAGAAACACGAAGGTCACCAGCACCACGAGGCCGACCGCAAGCAGCATCTCGTGCTGCACGCTCTTGATCGAGTCACGGATGGTCTGGGTGCGGTCGGATACCACCGTCAGGTCCAGCGTGGCCGGCATCGCCGAGCGCAGCTGCGGGATCAGCGTGTAGATGCGATCGACCACGTCGATCACGTTGGCACCGGGCTGACGCTGGATGTTGAGCAGGATGGCGGGCTTGTCGCCGGCCCAGGCCGCCTGCCGCGTGTCCTCGGCGCCCTCGACCGCCCGCGCCACGTCCGACAGCCGCAGCGGTGCGTTGTTGCGATAGGCGATGATGAGGTCGTTGTAATCGGTGGGCGTCTTGAGCTGGCTGTTGGCGTCGATCGTGGTCGAGCGCAACGGCCCGTCGAGGTTGCCCTTGGGCTGATTGACGTTGGCGCCGACCACGGCCGTGCGCAGATCGGACAGCGCCAGGCCGGCCGAGGCCAGCGCCTTCGGATTGACCTGCACCCGCACGGCGGGCCGCTGCCCGCCCGCCACGCTGACCAGGCCCACGCCCGGGATCTGCGAGAGCTTCTGCGCCATCCGGGTGTCGACCAGATCGCGCACCTGCGGCAGGGGCATCGTGGGCGAGGTGATGGCGAGCGTCAGCACGGCCGCGTCGGCCGGGTTCACCTTGTTATAGGTCGGCGGCACCGGCAGATCGCTGGGCAGCAGATTGGATGCGGCGTTGATCGCCGCCTGGACCTGCTGCTCGGCCACGTCGAGCGAGAGGTCCAGGCTGAACTGCATGGTGATGACCGAAGCGCCGCCCGAGCTGGACGACGACATCTGGTTGAGCCCGGGCATCTGCCCGAACTGCCGTTCGAGCGGCGAGGTCACCAGGGAGGTCATCACGTCCGGGCTCGCGCCGGGATAGAGCGTGACGACCTGGATGGTGGGATAGTCGACCTCGGGCAGGGCCGAGACGGGCAACAGGCGGTAGGCGATCAGACCGGCGATCAGAATGGCCACCATCGCCAGGGTGGTGGCCACCGGCCGCAGGATAAACAGGCGCGATGGGTTCACGACGGTCTACCTGCCCGCGCCGGCGGGCCGCTTGATCGTGGACGGATTGGTGCCGGCCGGCGCGCCCGCGCCGAGCGATGCGCCCGGCAGGGCCGGGACGTTGGCGTCGGCGCCCGCCACCACATCGACCTTGCTGCCGGTGCGCAGGCGGTCGGTGCCTTCGATCACGACCTGATCGCCCGGCGCCAGGCCTTCGTTGACGGCGACCCAGCCCTGGTCGATGGTGCCCAGCTTGACCGGCCGCACGGCCGCGGTCTTGTCGGCCTGCACCAGGAAGACGAACGAGCCGACCGACCCCTGCTGCACGGCGACCGTCGGGATCGCGGTCACGTTGGCGCGGCGTTCGACCAGCAGACGGATGTTGACGAATTGATTGGGGAACAGCGTCTGCCCGGCATTGGCGAAGCGCGCTTTCAGCTTGACGGTGCCGGTCGCGACGTCGATCTGGTTGTCCACCGTCTCGAGTTCGCCCGTGGCGATCATGCGGGTGTCGGCGCGATCGTAGGCCTGGACCTGCAGCTTGCGCCCCTCGCGCAGCTGCGCCAGCACATCCGGCAGCTGGGTCTCGGGCAGGGTGAAGATCACGGCGATGGGATCGGTCTGGGTGATGACCACCAGACCATTCGTGTCGCCACTGGAGATCAGGTTGCCCTGATCGACCTGACGCAGGCCCAGGCGACCGGAGATCGGCGCGGTGATGCGGGAGTAGGCCAACTGCAGCTTGGCGTTGTCCACCGCGGCCTGATCGCTCTTGACCGTGCCCTCGTATTGGCGCACCAGCGCGGCCTGCGTGTCGAGCTGCTGGCGCGCGATCGAATCCTGCTTGAAGAGCGTCTGGTAGCGCGTGAGATCGCGCCGGGCGTTTTCGAGCTGCGCGCGGTTCTGCATCTGGGTGCCCTGCGCCTGGGCGAGCGCCACTTCGTAGGGCCGCGGGTCGACCTGGGCCAGCACCTCGCCTTCGTTCACGAACTGGCCTTCCTGGAAATTCACTTTGACCAGCTCGCCCTCGACGCGGCTGCGCACGGTGACGGTGTTGTAGGCCGTTACGGTGCCCAGCGCCCGCAGCACGATGTCGAAATCCTGCGAACGCGCCGCGCTCACCTTGACCGGCACGGCCATGTTCATCATGCCCGCCGGCCCACCCGACATGGCGCCGCGGCGGCCTCGCTGGGTCTCGTCGGCGGCCGGTCGCCAGATCAGCCAGGCGGCCAGCGCGACCAGCAGCAGCACGACGACGATCCCGATGATGCGCTTCCTGCGGGACGACGACGGGGCGGGCGAGAGTTCAGACATGAGGCTTCCGGACGCGAGGGCACAATAAGAATCGCCTATTGTCCCCCAGAGAGATGAAAAATAGCGGGCGATCGCGGTGAAATGAAATCGCCCGCAACAGGTTGTCAGCCGATCGGGCCGCCCTGGGCGATCCGGCGGGCCTTAGCAGGCGGCATTCCCGGGGTGTGGCCGCGTCGCGCCCTCACGATGAGCGGGCTGGACGAGGCGCCGCGCCGGGCGCCGCCGCGCCGGAGAAGGACACGCGCGGCCTGACCTGAGTGCGGCCGTACGAGCCGGGGTGCGGCCGGCCAGAAACGGGCGCGCGCAGCCGACCCGGAAGGCCGAGCGTGCGCCCCCCGAGGCAAGCCGCGCGCCCGGTCCGGGCCTAGCGCGTACAGGCGCGGGTGGCGAGGCGCGACGCGCGCCGCCGGACGGGATTGTGCAAAAGGGGAAGGAAGAGGAAGGCGCTCAGGCGGTGCACAGCGACATCTGGAACGGCACGTCGCGACCCACCTGTTGCGGCTTGACGCCGCCATCCTGGACGGAAAAGCGGATCCAGACCATGTACTTGTTGGCGCTGATTTCCGGAAACACGCCTTGCTCCGGATCCACCCAGACGCGCAGCAGCTGGAAGGTCTTGCCGGCCAGCATCTGCTGGTAGGCGCCCTGTTCGGCGGCGATGTCGGCGCGGCGTCCCGATTCGCGCAGCAGCCGCAAGGCCATGGCGAGGCCCTCGGCCAGCGGCATCAGCGGTGCGATCCAGGCCTGGAGGTCGGCACGGCGCGCGGCCTCCGGTTTGTGCTGCCAAGCGTGATACGACGGCATGTCGACCTGCGTGGCGCCGCCCGGCACGGCCAGACGGCCGCGCAGGCTCACGAGCCATTCGTTTTCGCGCAGGGATTGGCCGGTCTTGCCCTGGGCCTGCAGTGCCCCGACCACGCGCTCCATGTCGGAGAGCATGATCTCGAGCGCATCCTGGGCCACGCCGGGGTGGTCGCGCAGCGCGACCAGGCTGGTGCGCTGGCGCTCCAGATCCTGGAGCACGGCGCTCTTCATGTCGGTGCGTTCGCCGGCCTCGAGAATGTCGAACAACGTGGCGACGGCGATCTGGTGCATCCGCGCGTCTCCCTCGCCAGCGAAGAACGCCAATCTGTCGAACAGATACTCCAGCCGCAGATAAGCGCGAATACGCTCGTTGAAGGGATATTCAAAAAGAATCACGCTGATCTGAGCCTATTGACGCTAACGATGAGTCTTGTAGGGCGGCGTGCGGACACGGGGCCCGCAAGCCAGATGCTCAGGGTCGCGGTGCCTGTTGCCCGACGTGCACGGCCCGGTCCTTGGCGCCCGCCAGCTCGAGCCAGCGGTCATGCAGCGCGCGCGCCCGTTCCATCAGCTGAAGCGGGGTGGTCGCGCCGTCGTTGACGATGACATCATCGGCGGCGGCGAGCCGGGTGGCGCGCGGCACTTGCACCGCCATGATACGACGGATGGCCTCCGGCGTCAGCCCGCTGCGCCGCCCCACCCGCTCGACCTGGGTATCGGGATCGCAGTCGACCACGCAGATGCGGTCGACCCGCTCGCGCCAGCGCCCGGACTCGACCAGCAGCGGCACCACGAAGACCTGGTAGGGCGCGCCGGCGGCGGCTTCCGAGGCGCGCACGGTGGCCGCGGTAATGAGCGGATGCAGGATGGCCTCGAGACGGCCGCGGGCCTCGGGGTCGCGGAACACCAGCTCGCGCATCCAGGCGCGGTCCAGTGCGCCGGACGGGTCGGCGGCCACCGGGCCAAAGCCGGCCACGATCGCGGCCATCGCGCCGCCGCCCGCCGCGGTGAGGCCGCGCGAGATGTCGTCGGTGTCGATGACGGCGGCGCCCCATTCGGCGAGCAGGTCCGCCACGCGGGTCTTGCCCGAGCCGATCCCCCCCGTCAAACCGATGCTGTACATATCAAGTGCATCCAAAAGAAAAAACTCAGCCTATCAGCGGCAGGCCGCGGTCGTGCATGAACAGCTCCAGCAGGCCCGCGCCGGCAAGAAAAGGCGCGAAAGGCAGCGGCTGACCGGGTTCGACCCGGCCGGCCCGGCGCAGCATCCAGCCCACCAGCACCCCAGAAAGCGACGCCACCAGCAGCACGCCGGGCAACGCGCCCAGGCCGAGCCAGGCCCCCAGCGCCGCACTCAATTTGAAATCACCATAACCCATGCCGTCGCGACCGGTGCACAGGCGAAACACGTGAAACACCAGCCAGAGGAACAGGTACCCCGCGACGGCGCCGAGCACGGCCTGTGGCAGCGGCACGAAGCCGTGGTGCAGATTCACGAGCAGCCCGGCCCAGGCCAGCGGCAGCGTGAGCACGTCTGGCAGCAGGCCCACGCGCAGGTCGATCCAGGCCAGCGTGAGCAGCGCCGCACACAGGGCCATCGCGGCCAGGGCGGCCAGGCTCACGCCGAAGCGCCACAGGCAGGCGACAAATAGCGCCGCGCACGCACACTCCATGAGGGGCAGCGCCCAGCCCGGGCCGAAGCCCTGGCGCCCGGCCCGGGCGCGCCGGCCGATATGCCCGGCGCGCGCGAGCCACCACCCGGCCAGCGGCCAGGCACGCAGCCGCTCGCCGCGCAGCGGGCGCGGCGTCGCCAGCCCGCCGCGCCATGCGCGCCGCAGCGCCACCGGCAGGCGGTACACCACCAGGGTCAGGATCCCGCCGACGGCCAGGCCCAGCAATGCAGCCAGCGCGGCAGCCCAGACCGGATTCCATTGCAGCTCATGCCAGATCATCGGATCGTCCAGTGGGTGGGTTGTTGCGCCACCCGGCGCAGACCCCACGCGGCATTATTCCGTCAGGCGCAAAAATCATCAAACGCGGGGCCCGGCCGGCGGCGCGGCGCCGGCCGGGCCAGCGTATCGGATATGCGCAGATATGCGTAGAATTAGCGACAGACCAAGAACCTTCCGGACGTGCGCCATGCCTGCCCAGCCTCCCGCCCATCGCTCTACCGGCCGCACGCTGGCCCCGTATGCCGCCCTCGCCGCCATCGCCGTTCTGGCGGGCTGCGCCCAACAGCGCACCGAAGGCTATTACAACCCGCCCGGTGAAAGCACCATCACCGACGCCCAGTACCAGGGCCAGGCCGCCGGCTACCGCACGGTCGTGCACGCGCCGTCGCAGCTGCAGATCGAGCTCAAGCCGCGCCAGCCCAATCCGCAACAACAACAGCAGAACCCGGCCAACGGCCCGGTCGCCGAAGACGGCCAGGCCATCCCGCAGGGCGAGGGCTCGGGCGGCGGTGGCGCCGCCGTGGCAGCCGGCACGCCGCGTTCGGCCAATGCCGAGCTGATCCCGCAGGCACAGACCTTCCAGGGCACCCTGCCCTGCTTCGCGACCGCGCTCAATTGCGAAGCCCAGCGCGTCACGCTCACGCTGGCGCCCAACGGCCGCTGGCGCGCACGCCTCACCTACCTCGAAAACACGCCCGGCAAGACCGCGCCGTCGTACGAGCAAGGCTGCTGGGATGCCACCCAGGAACGCCCGCCGCGCGTGCTGCTGCTCGACGGCGCCGGCAATATGCGCGCCGACCTGAGCATGCCGCTCTACAACACGCTGCGCGTGCGCTCGGTCAACGGCCACACCCCCAATCTCGCGTACACCCTCACGCGCCAGCCCGACCTCGACCCGATCGCCGAGCTCAAGCAGGCCGAGACCCAGTGCCCGGGTTAATGCGGCGCTGAGCCCCGCGCCGGCGGGTTCACCCCTCCGCGGCGCGCACACGCCGATCAACGGGCCCCCTGAGCGGGGCCCGTTTTCATGGGAGCGGCATCAGCCGATCCGGGCAGTACGCCCAAACGATAGGGACACGTGAGGCAGCCGAGCTGCTGCGCGGTGCGCACCCCCATCTTGCGCAGGATGCGCGCGCGGTGCGCCTCGGCCGTGCGCATGGAGATCCCCAGATCGATGGCGATCACTTTGTTGGACTGGCCCGCACTGAGATAAACCAGCACCTGGCGTTCGCGCGGGGTGAGCGGCGCGTAGCAGGCGGGGGGCTCCCGCAATGGGCCCGGCGGAGCCTGCGGCGACATGCCGGCGCCATCGCGCAGGGGCCGCGGCGTGGGCAGGGCAAGCGCGATATGACGAGGCGGGGCGGCGGCGGCGGCCGGGGCCGGGGCCGGCGAGAGCGTCGGGGCTGCGGGCGGGATGTTCCACATGGCGTCTCTCTGCAATGAGCGATTGCAGAGAGTGTGCGCAATGAGCACGCGCCCGCGGAACTGCGGCAACTGACAGGTGTGACGCGATGATCCGGGCGGCCGAGGCCGGCCCGGCAGCGCTCAGACTTCGAGGTTGTCGATCAGGCGGGTGGCGCCCAGCTTGGCGGCGGCGAGCACCACCAGCGGCTCGCCGGCTTCCATCTCGGCCCGCTCGGGCGCCTTCAGGTCGCGCTGGCGGCGCACCGCCACGTAATCGACCTGCCAGCCACGCGCCGCGAGGCGTTCGCGCGCGGCCGCCTCGAGCGCGGGCACGTCGCGGCCGCCATCCAGCACCTGCTGGCGCACGTGCGAAAGGGTGGCGTAAAGCTCGGGCGCTTCGCTGCGCTCCTGCGCCGTCAGGTAACGATTGCGCGACGACAGCGCGAGGCCATCGGGCGCGCGCACCGTTTCGTGGGCGATGATCTCCAGCGGCAGCTGGAACTGGCGCACCATGCTGCGCACGATCATGAGCTGCTGATAATCCTTTTTGCCAAAGACGGCGACGCGCGGCTGCACGCACGAAAACAGCTTGAGCACGACCGTGCACACGCCGGCAAAAAAGCCCGGACGGAACTCGCCTTCGAGAATGTCGCCCAGATCGTCGGGCGGCTGCACGCGGTAGCTTTGCGGCTCGGGGTACATCTCGCGCTCGTCGGGCGCGAAGACCATGTACACGTCGCGGTCGCGGTCCATTTTCTCGACGTCGGCCTGCAGCGTGCGCGGGTAGCGATCGAAATCCTCGTTGGGACCGAACTGCAGGCGGTTGACGAAGATGCTGGTGACGACCGGATCGCCGTGCTGCCGCGCCAGTTTCATGAGTGCCAGGTGCCCCTCGTGGAGGTTGCCCATGGTCGGCACGAAGGCCACGCGGTTTTGCCCGCGCAGGTGGTCGCGCAGGTCTTGAATGGTGTGTACGACTTTCAAGGAAACTCTCCGGTTTCTGACAACGGGCGTCAGCAGCGGGACACGGGCCGGATGCGGCAGCCGCCGTGGCTGACCCGGTGCGGCGGGCCGGCCGGGGCTGCCGTCAGGCGGCGGCGGCCACGCTGGTGTAGGCCAGGCGCACGTAGATCGGCGCGTAGGGTTCGGCCTGCGTGATCTCGAGCAGAGATTCGCGGGCCAGTTCGAGCATGGCGATGAAATGCACGACCACCACGGCCGTCGGCGCGCCTTCGCGGATGCGCTCCAGGAAGAGCTCGCCGAACTCCATGAAGCGCACGTCGTTCAGGCGCCTCAGGATATGGGTCATGTGGTCACGCACCGACAACTGCTCACGCGTGATGTGGTGGTGCTGGTTGAGCTTGGCCCGCTTCATGATGTCGGCCCAGGCGGCCCGCAGATCATCGACGCTCACGTCGGGCAACGCCCGCTCGACGCTGATCTCGGCCACGGCCTGGGAACCATGAAAGTCGCGGCCGATCTGCGGGATTTTGTCGAGGCGCTGGGCCGCGAGCTTCATCTGCTCGTATTCGAGCAGGCGGCGCACCAGCTCGGCACGCGGATCCTCGGGCTCTTCGCCGGTATCCGACTTGCGCACCGGCAGCAACATGCGCGACTTGATTTCGATCAGCATGGCCGCCATGAGCAGATACTCGGCGGCGAGCTCGAGGTTGTGCACCCGGATCTGATCCACGTACGACAGGTACTGACGCGTGACATCCGCCATCGGGATGTCCAGCACGTTGAAGTTCTGTTTGCGGATCAGGTAGAGCAGCAGGTCGAGCGGCCCTTCGAACGCCTCGAGAAAGATCTCGAGCGCATCCGGCGGGATGTAGAGATCGTTGGGCAGCTGGAACAACGGCTCGCCGTACAGGCGCGCGAACGCCACGCTATCGATGGTATCGGGCGTGGTGTCGACCTGCGGTTGCACCAGCGCGGCCAGATCGTCGCCGGAAATGGAGCCGTTCGGATGAGACATGTAGCCGTGCTCGCGTTACCGGCGCCGTGACTCAGTCGGCCGCGTAGACGTAGGGCCGTTGCGGCACGCGGCCGGCACGGAAACCCTCGAGCAGCTCGGTGTCCTGGGGCTTGTCCCAGAGACGGCCACGGCCCTCGCGCTGACGCTGTTCGACGTCAGGATGAGCGGCCTTGTACTCTTTGAGGAATTGGGTGATTTCGGATTCGTAATTCTTCGCCATGGTGCAACCGCTATGACCAGAGGGTTAGTGGGGGAATGCATCATAGTTTACTGTAGCCGGCGGGACCAGGCCGCCGCCCCCCGCCCCGCAGGGTTCGGACGACGCCTCGGCGTCAGCTGCCCGGCGTTACAATCGTCAGCTCTGCCCCGGGGCCCGCCGCCCCGCCTGCATGCCGCCACACGGCAAACCCGCTAGCACCCCGCCACATGCCCGCCGACCCATCTTCCGCCGCCCTGCCCTCCCGTCCCCGAGACCCGGAGGCCGCCCGGGCGGCCAGGATGATTCCATTCATCGTCGGCTGTGCGCTGTTCATGCAGATGCTGGACTCCACCGTCGTGGCGACCGCCCTGCCGGCGATGGCGGCGGCGCTCAATTCGACGCCGGTGCGCCTGAACGTGGCGATCACTTCGTACCTGCTGGCCGTGGCGGTGTTCGTGCCGATCAGCGGCTGGGCGGCCGACCGCTTCGGCGCGCGGCGGGTGTTCATCGCGGCGATCGCGCTGTTCACGTTCAGCTCCATCGCCTGTGCCCTGTCGCGCGACCTGACCGAACTGGTGGCGGCCCGCATCGTGCAGGGCATGGCGGGCGCGATGATGGTCCCGGTGGGACGCATCATCCTGCTGCGCACGGTGCCCAAGGAAGACCTGCTGCGGGCCATGTCGTTTCTCTCGATCCCGGCGCTGCTCGGCCCGGTCATCGGACCGCCCCTGGGCGGCTTCATGGTGACCTACATGTCGTGGCACTGGATCTTCCTGATCAACATTCCGATCGGCATCCTGGGCATCGCGCTGGTGTTGCGCTACGTGCAGGACGTGCGCGAGAAAGACACGCACCGGCTCGACTTCATCGGCTTTCTTCTCAGCGGCATCGCGCTGGCCGCGCTGGTGAGCGGCTTCGAGGCGCTCGGTCACGGCCTGGTCTCGCCGCTCACCCTGGGCGCGCTGCTGGGCGGCGGGCTGCTGTGCGGCGTGCTTTACGTATGGCACTCGCGCCGGGTGGCGCATCCGATCATCGACCTGTCGCTGCTGCGCATTCCCACCTTCGCGATCTCGGCGCTGGGCGGCAATCTGTGCCGCTTCGCGGTCGGCGCCGTGCCCTTCCTGCTGGCCATGCTGTTGCAGGTGGGATTCGGCCTGTCGCCGTTCGAAGCGGGGATGATCACCTTCGCCAGCGCCGCCGGCGCGCTGCTCATGAAATTCGTGGCCGCGCGCATCGTCACCTACTACGGCTTTCGCCGCGTGCTCACGGTCAACGCCGTGCTGACCGGCGTCTTCATCGTGTTCAACGGCGCCTTCACGCCCAACACGCCGGTGTGGCTGATGATCGCCGTGCTGCTGGTCGGCGGCTTCTTCCGCTCGCTGCAGTTCACCGCGGTAAATACGCTAACCTATGCCGACATTCCGCCCGAAAAAATGAGCAGCGCGAGCAGCTTCGCGGCCATGGCCCAGCAACTGGGCATCAGCCTCGGGGTGGGCGTGGCGGCCGTCGCGATCAACGTCAGCATGACCGTGCGCGGCGCCAGCACCCTGGCCATCGGCGACGTGGTCGTGGCGTTCGTGGTGATCGGCCTGCTGTGCACGGCTTCGATGCTCTCGTTCCGCCGGCTTGCGCCGGGCGCGGGCGACCAACTCAACTCCGCCAAGGCTTCACGCAATGACGACTGAATTCGTGCTCGCCCTCGACCAGGGCACCACCAGCTCCCGCGCCATCGTGTTCGACCGCGCCGGCACCGTGCGCGGCCTGGGCCAGCGCGAGTTTCGCCAGCATTATCCACGTCCGGGCTGGGTCGAACACGACGCCACCGAAATCTGGCACAGCCAGCTCGACGTCGCCCGCGAGGCGCTGCGCAACGCCGGCGCGAGCGCGGCCGACATCGCCGCGATCGGCATCACCAACCAGCGCGAAACCACCCTCATCTGGGAGCGCGCCACCGGCCGCCCGCTCGCCCGCGCGATCGTCTGGCAGGACCGCCGCACCGCGCCGCTGTGCGAGCAATTGCAGGCCGATGGTCACGGCGAGTTTCTGCAGGAGCGCACCGGCCTGGTGGTCGACGCGTATTTTTCGGGCACCAAGCTTGCCTGGCTGCTCGATCACGTGCCCAAGGCACGCCAGATGGCCGAGCGCGGCGAACTCGCCTTCGGCACGATCGACACCTGGCTGATCTGGCAACTGACCGGCGGCGCGGTGCATAGCACCGACCCGAGCAACGCCTCGCGCACCATGCTCTACGACATCCGCCGCCAGGACTGGAGCGACGAGATCCTCGAGCTGCTGAACATCCCGCGCGGCATCCTGCCCACCATCGCGCCGAGCAGCGGCGAGGTGGGACGGTCGCTGCCCGAGCTGCTCGGCGGCGCCATTCCCATCGCCGGCGTGGCGGGCGATCAGCAGGCCGCCACCTTCGGCCAGGCGTGCTTCAAGCCGGGCATGGCCAAGAACACCTACGGCACCGGCTGCTTCATGCTGATGAATGTGGGCGGCGAACCGGTCCGTTCGGCCAACAACCTGCTGTCCACGGTGGGCTGGGGCCTGACCGACGGCGGCGCCGACTGGCGCTCCACCTACATGCTCGAGGGCGGTGTATTTCAGGCGGGTGCGGCGGTGCAGTGGCTGCGCGACGGCCTGGGCATCATCCAGCACTCCGAAGACGTCGAGCCGCTGGCCGCGAGCGTGGCCGACACCGATGACGTGTTCATGGTGCCGGCTTTCGCCGGTCTCGGCGCCCCCTACTGGGACCCTTACGCGCGCGGCACGCTGATCGGCCTGACGCGCGGCACCACGCGCGCCCATATCGCGCGCGCCACGCTCGAATCGATCGCGCTGCAAAGCGCGGAGCTGCTCACCTGCATGAACGCCGACAGCGGCATCGCGCTGTCGGAGTTGCGCGTGGACGGTGGCGCCTCGCGCAACGACCTGTTGATGCAGATGCAGGCCGACCTGCTCGGCGTACCGGTGGTGCGCCCGCGCGTGGCCGAGTCCACCGCGCGCGGCGCGGCCGGGCTCGCGGGTCTGGCCGTGGGGTTCTGGAAATCGCTCGACGAGTTCGCCGGGCAGTGGGAAGCCGAACGCACCTTCGAGCCGAGCTGGCCCGCCGAGCTGCGCGAAGCCCGCATGGCGCGCTGGCGCCAGGCGGTGGCGCTCTCCAAGGGGTGGGCGTCGGACGCGCCGCGCGGCTGACGGCGCCAGGCACCTGGCCGGCGCGCGGCCTGCGCGGCCCGGCCTGCGCGGCCCGACCCGGCCTACGCGGCCTACGCGGCCCGGCCCGGCCTACGCGGCCTACGCGGCCCGGCCCGCCCCCGTCACATCAATAGAACGGCTTGGCGAGCGCCAGCAGGATGGCGCCGCTGGCGCCCAGAAACACCAGCACGGCGCCCAGCGCCGCCCAGGCGGGCGGCATGATCGGCGCCGGTCGCAGCAGCCGCGCCAGCCACAGCGTCTGCAGCGCCTGCAGCAGGGTCAGCATCGCCACGATGGCGAGCTTGACGTCCAGCCAGCGGTGGCCGAACCAGCCGACCATCAGCGCGAGCGTGATGCCGAGCATCCAGGTCAGCACCATGGCGGGCACCGTGACGCGCAGATTCCAGCGCGCCAGCCCTTCCAGGAAGCGCCCGGGGGCCTCGCCCTCGGCTCGCGCGGCCGGAAACGACAGCACCGTGGAAAGCAGCAACAGTCCGCCGAGCCAGACGGCCAGCGCGGCGCCGTGCGCCATCTTGATGAACATGTAGGTCATGATGGACAAGGGGCGCCGCCCCGGACCCGCAGGTCTGGCACGACGCCCCCCGAAAAGAACCCGATCAGTTCAGGCTGGCGCCCGAGATCTTCACGATTTCCTGGTACTTGTCCTTCTCGGTCTTCACGAAGTTGCTGAACTCGGCCGAGGTCATCGGCTCGGCTTCCGAACCCATGGTGAGCAGGCGCTGGCGCACGTCGGGCTGGCGCAGCGCGTCGACGTAGGCCTTGTTCAGCTTCTCCACCACCGGCGCGGGCGTGCCGCCGGTCGTGAACACGCCGAACCAGGTGCCGAGGTCGAAGCCCTTCACGCCGGCTTCTTCGATCGTGGGCACGTCCGACAGCAGCGACGAGCGCTTCGCGGTCGTGACCGCCAGCGCCTTGACCTTGCCGTCCTTGATGAGAGGCGCGGACGACGCGAGGTTGTCGAACATGAAGTCGGATTGACCCGACAGCAGCGCGAGCTGGGCCGGGGCGGCGCCCTGGTAGGGAATGTGCTCGACCGAGATGCCGGCACGGGCCTTGAGCAGCTCGCCGGCCAGATGGCCCGCGCTGCCGTTGCCACCGGAGCCGTAGTTCAGGCGGCCCGGGTTGGCCTTGGCGTATTCGATCAGGTCGGCCACGCTCTTGATGTTGTTCTTCGTGGCGAAGTCGTTGTTCATCACGAGCACGTTCGGCACCGAGGCCACGATGGTGACGGGCGCGAAGTCCTTGACCGGGTCGTAGGGCAGGTTGGCGAACAGGAACGGGTTGATCGCGTGCGTGGCGACCGCGCCCATCACCAGCGTGTAGCCGTCGGGCTGCGCCTTGGCCGCCAGATCGGCGCCGATGTTGCCACCCGCGCCGCCGCGGTTTTCCACGATGACGGGCTGGCCCAGCGAAGCGCGCACCTTTTCGGCCAGCAGACGGGCCATGGTGTCCAGCGGACCACCGGGGGGATAGGGCACGACGAAGCGCAGCGGCTTGTTCGGGTAGTCGTCGGCCGCGTAGGCCGGGGCGGATACGGATACGAGCGCGGCCAGGGCCAGCGCGCCACCCACGAGCGCGCGGCGCGTGGTGGATACGACGGAAATGGGCTTCATTTTTGTGAGTCTCCGGAGGTCTGTACTTCTGTGCGGCACGTAGCATACCCCACCGCTCTGTTACCCAATCGGTGAAAACCCGGCCGGGCTGCCCCGTCCTCTGCCCTTTGCCCCACAAGCGCGAGCGCCGCAAATAAAAAGCGGCGCGGGTCCGCGGCGTTGCCGGGAACCGCGCCGCCCTGCCCGGCCAAAGGCCGGGAGCGGGCCAGTCTGCTCAGTGCAGGATCTGGCTCAGGAACAGCTTGGTGCGCTCGTTCTGCGGATTATCGAAGAACTCGTCGGGCGTGTTCTGCTCGATGATCTCGCCGCGGTCCATGAAGATCACGCGGTTGGCCACCTTGCGCGCGAAGCCCATTTCGTGGGTCACGCACAGCATGGTCATGCCGCTTTCCTGGGCCAGGGTCACCATCACGTCCAGCACTTCCTTGACCATTTCCGGATCGAGGGCCGAGGTCGGCTCATCGAACAGCATGATCTTGGGGTGCATGCACAGCGAGCGGGCGATCGCCACGCGCTGCTGCTGGCCGCCCGAGAGCTGGCCCGGATACTTGTTGGCCTGATCCGGAATGCGCACGCGCTCCAGATACTTCATGGCCGTGGCTTCGGCTTCGGCCTTGGGCTTCTTGAGCACCCAGGTCGGGCCCAGCGTCAGGTTTTCCAGCACGGTCAGGTGCGGGAACAGATTGAAGTGCTGGAACACCATGCCCACGTCCTTGCGGATCGTCTCGATCTGCTTCAGATCGTTGGTGAGCTCGGTGCCGTCGACAATGATCTGCCCTTGCTGGTGCTCTTCGAGCCGGTTGATGCAGCGGATCATGGTGGATTTGCCGGAACCCGAAGGTCCGCAAATCACGATCCGTTCACCCTGCGCCACGTCCAGATTGATGTTGCGCAGCACGTGGAACTGGCCGTACCACTTGTTCACGTCCTGCAAGCGAATAATGGCATCCGTCACGCCTTTACTCCCGAAAAATGCCCGCGACCCGATGCAATGTGAGTCGCGGACTGGGTTCTATCGTTTATGACCTGTCGCCAGGCGCTTTTCGAGGCGCTGGCTGTATTTGGACATCGAGTAGCAGAACACGAAATAGATGAGCGCGATGAAGACATACGCCTCGATTCCGAATCCGCGCCACGCGGCGTCCGACAGTGCGGCCTTGGCCGCGAGCGTCAGGTCGAAGATGCCGATGATGACAACGAGCGAAGTGTCCTTGAACAGGGCGATGAAGATGCTCACCAGCGGCGGAATCACCACCTTCAGCGCCTGCGGCAGGACGACCTTGCGCATGGATTGCCAATACGAGAGACCGAGCGAGTCGGCGCCTTCGTACTGGCCCTTGGGAATGGCCTGCAGGCCGCCACGCACGGTCTCGGCGATATAAGCCGCCGCGAACATGATGATGGCGATCTGTGCCCGCAACAGCTTGTCGATCGAGAAGCCTTCGGGCAGGAACAACGGCAGCATCACCGAGGACATGAACAGCAGGCTGATCAGCGGCACGCCACGGATCAGCTCGATGTACACGACGCACAGGGCCTTGATCGCGGGCATGCGCGAGCGCCGGCCCAGGGCCAGCAGCACGCCGATCGGGAACGCGAACGCGATGCCGAACGTGGCCAGGATCAGGGTCAGGGGCAGACCGCCCCAGCGTGCGTTCTCGACGTAGGTCAGGCCGAAGACGCCGCCCCACATCAGGACCGCGACCGCCGTCAGGCCGACCACCCAGATCACGGGCAGGGCCAGGTTCCAGAAGCGGCGCATGCCGCTCATGATGATCACGGCGATCAGGATGATGGTCGCGATCAGCGGACGCCATTGCTCGTCGTACGGATACGTGCCGAACAGGATCAGGCGGTGCTTTTCACGGATGAACGCCCAGCAGGCGCCCGCGCTCGCGCGGCATTCCTGGGCCGTCGTGGCCGTGAAGTTGGCCTGGATGAAGGCCCACTCGATGACGGCCGGCACGGCCATCAGGAGCAGCCAGGCCAGCAGCACCGTCGCGAGGATCGACAGCGGCGAGGAGAACAGGCGCGTCTTGATCCACGGCCAGGCCCCGACCTGATTGGACGGCGGCGGCAGGCCCTGGCTCGGCGTGGTTTGCGTAGTGCTGCTCATATCAACGCTCCACCAGCGCGATGCGCTTGTTGTACCAGTTCATGAAGATCGAGATCGACAGGCTGACCGTGAGGTACGCGCCCATGATGATCAGGATGCCCTCGATCGCCTGGCCGGTCTGGTTCAGTGTCGTGTTGACCACAGACACGATGTCCGGATAGCCGATCGCCACCGCGAGCGAGCTGTTCTTGGTGAGGTTGAGATACTGGCTGGTCATCGGGGGGATGATCACGCGCAGCGCCTGCGGCAGCACCACCAGGCGCAGCACCTGCGAGCGGCGCAGACCGAGCGACTCGGACGCCTCCCACTGGCCCTGATTCACCGCCTGGATGCCCGAGCGCACCACTTCGGCCACGAAGGCCGAGGTGTAGATCACCAGACCCGCCAGCAGCGCGGCGAATTCAGGCGAGAGCGTCAGGCCGCCCTGGAAGTTGAAGCCCTTGAGCGCCGGCATGTCGAGCGACAGCGACGCGCCGCTCACGAGCCAGCCCAGGATCGGCAGGCCGATCAACAGGCCCAGCGCGGCACGGCCGAGCGGGAACATGCGGCCGGTGCGTTCCTGGTTCTTGCGAGCCCAGTGACCCAGCACGATGATGCCGACGATGGCGAGCGCAAGACCGCCGAGCATCCAGTCGAGCGAATTGCCCTCGATGCCCGGCACCTTGAGGCCGCGGTTGGAGATGAACACGCCGGGCAACGGATTGTGCGCCTGGCGCGGGCCGGGCATGTTTTCCGTGATCAGGGCGTACCAGAAGAACAGCTGCAGCAGCAGCGGCACGTTGCGCATGACTTCGACGTACATCGAGGTCAGGCGCGAAACCAGGAAGTTCTTCGAGAGACGGCCGATACCGATGAGGGTGCCGAGAATCGTGGCGAGCACGATGCCGATCACCGCCACGCGCAGCGTGTTGAGCAGACCCACCCAGATGGCGCGCCCATACGTGTCGGAGGGTTGGTAGGCGACGGCAGTTTCGCCGATCGCAAAGCCAGCCTCGCGGTCCAGGAACCCGAACCCGGTGGCGATGTTTCGCACAGACAGGTTATGCAGGGTGTTCGATACCAGGAACCACGCGACCAGCGCCACAGCCACCAGCGCGACGACCTGATAGACCACGGCGCGCACGCCAGGATCATTCCAGGAGAGACGACGTCGCGGTGCCGGAAGCGGGGCGTTTTTCTGTTGTGTCGTCATGAATAAATCTACCGATGTCAGACTACAAACGGCGGGCCAGGCCCGCCGTCACTGCTGCTTCCCACGCCGCGGTCTGACAGGACCGCGGCGGGGCCGGCGCCATCAGGCGCCAGCGGAAGAAGCCGAACTTAGCGCACCGGCCAGCCGTACATGATGCCGCCCTGCTTGTAGGAGGCGTTCAGACCGCGCTCCAGCTTCATCGGGCCGCCCTTGCCGAGCGTGCGTTCGAAGCTTTCGCCGTAGTTGCCGATCTGCTTGATGATGTTGTACGCCCACTTGTCGTCCACACCCAGGTTCTTGCCCATGCCCGGCGTCACGCCGAGGATGCGCTGAATGTTGGGGTTGGAGCTCTTGGTCATTTCGTCGACGTTCTTCGAGGTGATGCCGTATTCCTCGGCCTCGAGCATCGCGTTCAGGCTCCAGCGCACGACGTTGAACCATTGCTCGTCGCCCTGGCGAACCATCGGGCCCAGCGGTTCCTTGGAGAAGTCTTCCGGCAGGATCACGTAGTTGTCGGGGTTCTCGAGCGTGGTACGCACGGAGGCGAGCTGCGACTTGTCGGTGGTGAACGCGTCGCAACGACCGGCGGAGAACGCACGCACGATTTCGTCGAACTTGTCGATCACGACCGGCTTGAAATCGATCTTGTTGGCACGGAACCAGTCGGCCAGGTTCAGTTCGGTGGTGGTGCCCGGCTGCACGCAGACGGTGGCGCCGCCGAGTTCCTTGGCGCTCTTCACGCCCAGGTCCTTTTTGACCATCACGCCCTGGCTGTCGTAGTAGTTGACGCCGGCGCCGATCAGGCCCAGGGTGGTGTCACGCGTCAGGGTGACGGTGGTGTTGCGGGTCAGCACGTCCACTTCGCCCGATTGCAGGGCGGTGAAACGCTGCTGCGTATTCAGCGGCGTGACCTTGATCTTCTTGGCATCACCGAACATCGTCGCCGCGACCGCGCGGCACATTTCGACGTCGATACCTTGCCATTCGCCTTTGCTGTCGGCGATCGAGAAGCCGGCGATACCGGTCGACACGCCACACTGGACGAAGCCCTTCTTCTTGACGTTGTCGAAGGTGGCACCGGCATGTGCAGCCGTCGACGCGGCGAACAGCGCGGCACCGACAGCCGCGAGCTTCAGAACTTTCATTGTTGATCTCCTGTTTAGGACCACAGCGCTGCTCGACCCCAGGTATGGGTTGAGATGCTTGGGCGGATCGTAGCGGCTGTGGAAATTAGGGGACATTGGGGCAATCCCTTCCTATACCCATCCCTAATAAAGGGACAAAGTGCACCGAACAGTCGCGTATCGCCCCCTAACGTCCCACAATTGGCGGAAACTCGCATTCGTACCGTCTTGACATGCCTGCTTGAATGTCGCAGTGCGGAAAAGCAACGGCGGGCGTTACTATTGCAGCTTCAACTCCCACGTCGCCATGATTGAATTCCAGCACGTCTTCAAATCCTACGGACGCGGCCGCAACATCCTGGCCGATATCAACTTCCAGGTGCAGCCCGGCGAATTCATTTTCGTCTCCGGTCCGTCGGGCGCGGGTAAATCCACGCTGCTCAAGCTGATCGGCGGCCTCGAGCCGCCGTCGCGCGGCTCGATCCAGGTCAACGGCCAGCGTCTCGACCGCCTGCCCGCCCGGGCGCGCCCGTATCTGCGGCGGGCGGTGGGCGTGATTCTGCAGGACACCCACCTGCTTTACGACCGCACGGCCCTGGCCAATGTGATGCTGCCGCTCGCTGTCTTAGGACAGGCGCCCACTGCCGCCGCCGCGCGGGCCCGCGCCGCGCTCGACAAGGTCGGGCTGGCGGGCAAGGAAGAACTCAACCCGGTCGAGCTGTCGGGCGGCGAGCAACAGCGGCTCGCCATCGCGCGCGCCATCGTGAATCGGCCGGCCATCCTGATCGCCGACGAGCCGACGGCCAACCTCGATGACGACAACGCCCAGCGCATCATGAACGTCTTCCGCGACTTCAACCGTGTCGGCGTCACCACACTGATCGCGTCGCACGACCAACAATTGATGAGCCGGTTCGCCAATCGCATGTTGCGTATCGACCACGGCAAGTTCAGCGACTCGCACAACCCCACCGGAGCGGCCGAATGAAGTCCTGGCTGCGTCAACATCGCTACGCCCTGTCGATCACGCTGCGCCGTCTGGCCAAGCAGCCGTTCTCGTCGCTCGCCAACCTGCTCGTGATGGCCCTGGCGCTGGCACTGCCCCTGCTGGGCAGCGCCATCCTGGTGTCGGTGCAACCCGTGGCACGGCAGATCTCGGTCACGCCAGAGCTCACCATCTACCTGAAACAGAACGCCCCCGCGGGCAGTGCCGACACGGTGGCCAACCGCGTGCGCACCGACTTCGGCAACGAGGCGGGCGCGGTGCGCGTGGTTCCGCGCGATCAGGCGCTCGCCAATCTGCGCCAGAACCCCGCCTGGGAACAGGCGCTGGCCGTGCTGCCCGGCAATCCGCTGCCTGACGCGGTCGTGATCACGCTGGCGCCCGGCGATGACCTCGCCGCGCGGGCCGACCGTCTCGCCACGCAATGGCGGCAATGGGACAACGTGGATCAGGTGCAGCTCGACAGTGCCTGGGTGCAGCGTCTCGAGGCCATCCTGCGCTTCGCCCGCATCGGCCTGGGATTCCTGGCGGTGTGCGTGGCCGTGGTCGTGCTGGCCACCGTGTTCAACACGGTGCGAATGCAGGCGCTCACGCAGCGCGAGGAGATCGCGGTGGCGCGCCTGGTGGGCGCGACCGAGTCGTTCGTGCGCCGCCCCTTCCTGTATCAGGGCGCGCTCACGGGCGCCCTGGCGGCACTGATCGCCGTCGGCGCGGCGGCGGGCGCCCTGGTGCCGCTCAACCACGCGGTGCTCGGTCTGGCGCGCAGCTACGGCGCCGAATTCGCGCTGCACCTGCCCAGCGCGGGCATTCTGCTGGCCGCCGTTCTGGGCGCCGGCGCGCTCGGCGCCCTATCGGCCCGGTGGTCAGTGACCCGCAGTACGCGCTTTTAAGTGCGTTAATCCACAGAACGCCCGCCAAGGGCCCCGGGTAGAGTGTCGACAAGGCACAATGCCGGGGCACGATTATATCTGGGGACACATTAGATCGCGATTGATTCCGCCTGCGTTGCCGTCGATTCCGTGAACTCTCGCGCAAGATTCACTTGTATTACCGAATCTTGCGTTGAATAATCACAATTTGAAATCTTTTAAGAAATTTTGACTCCACACCGCGAGGTGTGCGAGCGCCCCCAGGAAAGTATGTCCTCCCGAACCGACGCGCGCGCCACGCGCCACTATTTCGATAGTGCGTTCAGTTCTCCAGCCGTCAAAGTGCTGCCGAACGAGTATTACGTCACGTCCGGCGAGGACATCATGATCTCGACGGTGCTGGGCTCTTGCGTGGCCGCCTGTGTACGCGACCCCCACAACGGCATCGGCGGCATGAACCACTTCATGCTGCCCGAAGGTGATGCTTCGTCGCCCGCTTCCGCCACCATGCGCTACGGCGCGTTCGCGATGGAAGTTCTGATCAACGAGCTGCTCAAGGCCGGCGCGGTGCGCGAACGGCTCGAGGCCAAGGTGTTCGGCGGCGGCGCCGTGCTGAGCGCGATGCAGCAGATGAACATCGGCGAACGCAATGCGCAATTCGTGCTGAGCTATCTCAAGACCGAAGGCATTCCGGTACGCGCCCAGGATCTGGGCGACATCCACGCCCGCCGCATCCATTACTTCCCGCGCGACGGCCGCGTAATGGTGCGCAAGATGGCGCCCCACCATGCAAAGGCGGAAGAAGTCATCGCCCGCCGCGAGCAGGAGGCCGCCAAGGAAATCCAGGCCGAGAGCCGCTCGGCCCCGCGCGTGGAGCGTTTCACGCAGCCCGGCAAGATGAAGGTCGAGATGTTCAACCGCCCGGTGCGCCGGCGCCCGACCGAGAGCGCCTGAGCAACAGAAAGGCCACCCTCGCGGGTGGCCTTTTTGCAACGACCGAGCCTGTCACGACCGGACCGGCACCGGGCGTGCCCTGCTCAGGCCACGCCCATGCCGGTCGCACCTAGCCGGCCGCACCTGGCCGGCCGCACCTCGCCGGCCGCACCTCGCCGGCCGCCGCCTCACGCAGCGCGTGCGCCGCCGATGCCGACGACCGAGGCGCTGAACTGCTGCATCAGCGCCTCGCGCTTGACCGCGGCACGCGCCATCGCCGCCTCCTTGATGTGGCCATAGCCGCGGATCTCTTCGGGCAGGCTGGCGAGCGCCACCGCCTGTTCGAGGTTGCCGCGGTTGAGCTTGCCCAGGATCGCGCCGATCTGCTCGCGGTATTGCGCGATGAGCGCGCGCTCGGCGCGGCGTTCGGCCGTGTAGCCGAACACGTCGAACGCGGTACCGCGCAAGCCGCGCAGCCGGGCCAGCACGCCGAATACCTTGAGCATCGCCGGGCCATAGGCTCGCTTCTTGAGATGACCGTCGCCGTCGCGGCCGGCGGTCAGCGGCGGAGCGAGATGGAAATTGAGCTTCCAGTCGCCCTCGAACTGCGCCGCGATGCGCTTGAGAAACTCGCCGTCGCTGTAGAGCCGCGCCACCTCGTACTCGTCCTTGTAGGCCATGAGCTTGAAGTAGTAGCGCGCCACGGCTTCGGCCAGGCGGGTGGTGCCGGTGGCCTGATGCTCGGCCACGCGCACGCGCTCCACCAGATCGGTGTATTGCCTGGCGTAGGCTTCGTTCTGGTAGGCCACCAGGACCTCGCGCCGGCGCGCCACGAGCTGATCGAGCTCGGTGGCGGGCCGCTTGAAGTCGACCACCGCCGGGCGCTCGCCGCGCTTGACCTCGACGATTTGCGGCTCGTGCGCGGCGGGTTGCGCCGCCACGCCGAGCAGGCTTTGCACGCTTGCCAGGTCCTGCGCGGCCCGACGGCCCCACGCGAATGCCGTGAGGTTGTTGGGCACCTGCTGACCGTTGAGCTCGATCGCCCGCAGCAGCGCGGCTTCACCGAGCGGCAGCCAGCCCTTCTGGTAGGCATAGCCCATCATGAGCGGGTTGGCATAAATGGCGTCGCCGAGCAGGCCCACGGCGAGCGCCGCGGCGTCGATGCTGGCGACGTTCTCGGGACCACAGGCCTGCGCCAGATCGCGCTGCAGGTCGGAGCCCGGCAGCGTCCAGTCGGGGTTGTGGACGAAGGCGGCCGTCGGCGCCACGTCGCTGTTGAGCAGCATGCGCGTGCGTCCGGCGCGCATCCGCGCGACCGCGTCCGCGCTCGTGCCCACCACGAGGTCGCCGGCAAGCACCAGATCCGCCTCGCCCATCGCCACGCGGGTGTTGAGCAGCTCGCCCGGCGTGGGCGCCAGCACCACGTGCGAATACACCGCCCCACCCTTCTGCGCGAGGCCGGCCATATCGAGCACCGAACAGCCCTTGCCTTCCAGGTGCGCGGCCATGCCGAGCAACTGCCCGATCGTGACCACGCCGGTGCCACCCACGCCGGCGATGAACACCCCGTAGTGGCCCGCGATGGGCGCAGGCGTGGGCTCGGGCAGGCCGGCCGCGATGCCGTCCTGCTGCGCGAGGGCCTTGGGCTTGCGCAGCTTGCCGCCCTCCACCGTCACGAAGCTCGGGCAGAAACCCTTCAGGCAGGAAAAATCTTTATTGCAGCTGGACTGATTGATGGCGCGCTTGCGCCCGAACTCGGTCTCGAGCGGCTCCACCGACAGGCAGTGCGACTTCTCGGAGCAATCGCCACAGCCCTCGCAGACGCGCTCGTTGATGACCACCCGGCGCGCCGGGTCGGGATAGGCGTTGCGCTTGCGCCGGCGGCGCTTCTCGGTGGCGCAGGTCTGGTCGTAGATGAGCACCGAGACACCCGCATAGGCGCGCAGCTCGCGCATGACCTCGTCGAGCTTGTCGCGATGGTGCACGGGGACGCCGGGCGCCAGGCCCTGCACCTTGTCGTACTTCTCGGGCTCGTCGGTGACGATGATGATCTTGTCGATGCCTTCGGCGGCGACCTGCTGCGTGATCATCGGCACGCTGATCGGGCCGTCCACCGGCTGCCCGCCGGTCATGGCGACGGCATCGTTGAACAGGATCTTGTAGGTGATGGGCGCCTTGGCCGCCACCGCGGCGCGGATCGCGAGCAGGCCCGAGTGGTAGTAGGTGCCGTCGCCGAGGTTGGCGAACACATGCTTTTCTTCGGTGAACGGCGCCTGGCCGATCCAGGGCACGCCCTCGCCGCCCATCTGGGTGAACACCTGGGTGTTGCGGCCCATCCAGGTCACCATGTAGTGACAGCCGATGCCGGCCATGCCACGCGAGCCCTCGGGCAGACGCGTCGAGGTGTTGTGAGGGCAGCCCGAACAGAACCAGGGCTTGCGGTCGACCACCACGCGCGGCTTGGCGAGCGCCTGCTCGCGGCCTTCGATGAAGGCGAGGCGGGCCTCGATCCCGGCCCGCACGTCGGCGGGCAACTCGAAGCGCAGCAGCCGCGCGCCGACGGCCTTGGCGACCATGGCGGGCGAGAACTCATAATGCGCGGGCAGCAGCCAGTTGCCCTGCGGCACCGACCACTCGCCGCCGTCCTTGTCGTCGAACTTGCCGACCACGCGCGGGATCTTCTTGCCCGATCCGATCCAGCTGAAGAGCTCTTCCTTGAGCTGATACTCGAGCACCTGGCGCTTCTCTTCGACCACCAGGATCTCGTCCAGCCCCTCGGCGAAGCGGGTCATGCCGGTGGCCTCGAGCGGCCAGACCATGCCGACCTTGAACAGGCGCAGGCCGATGCGCTGACAGACCGATTCGGTCAGCCCGAGGTCGAGCAGCGCCTGGCGCGTGTCGAGATAGGCCTTGCCGGAGGTCATGATGCCGAAGCGGGCGCGGTCCTGGGGCACCTGCCACAGCTCGCGGTTCAGGCCATTGGCCCGCGCATATGCGAGCGCGGCATAGAGCTTGTAATCGAGCAGCCGCGCCTCCTGGGCGAGCGGCGTGTCGGGCAGGCGGATGTTCAGCCCATCCGGCGGCAGCTGGAAATCCTCGGGCAGCACGATGGAGACGCGCTCCGCATCGACCTCGACCGAGGCCGACACCTCGACGATATCCGTGATCGTCTTCAGGCCGACCCACACGCCCGCGTAGCGGCTCATGGCCCAGCCATGAATGCCGTAATCGAGCACCTCCTGCACGCTCGACGGGAACAGCGCCGGGATCATGCAGGCCTTGAGGATGTGGTCGCTCTGGTGCGGCAGCGTGGACGACTTGGCCGGGTGATCGTCGCCCGCCACCACCAGCACGCCGCCATGGCGCGAGGTGCCCGCGGCATTGGCGTGCTTGAACACATCGCCGCAGCGGTCCACGCCCGGCCCCTTGCCGTACCACATGCCGAACACGCCGTCGTACTTGGCTCCGGGGAACAGGTTCACCTGCTGCGAGCCCCAGACGGCGGTGGCGGCGAGGTCTTCGTTGATGCCGGGCTGGAATTCGATGTGATGCTGCTTGAGGTACTTCGCAGCCTTCCACATGTTCTGGTCCACCCCGCCGAGCGGCGACCCGCGATAGCCCGAAATGAAGCCGGCGGTGTTGAGCCCGGCCCGCGCATCGCGCACGCGCTGCATCATGGGCAGGCGCACCAGAGCGTGGATGCCGCTCATCCAGGCGCGGCCTTGTTCGAGGGTGAACTTGTCGTCCAGGTGGACGGATTCGAGCGCCGCGCGTTGCGCGGGCGAAAGAGGGGCATTCATCGTCTACTCCGTTGTAAGAGACTATCCAGCCCAGGTGTCACGGAGTCGCCCTTTTGGGGCGCCGGCGCCGAGGTCGGACTTAACCGCCTTGTTGTTATGTCTCTCTTTTACATGCCGCCAATCCGTCCCCGCAATAGGGCAGTGCGATAATTCGCCCATGCCATTCGCCCTACGCATCACCTCCTGGCAAGCCGCGCACGGACGCCACGCCCTGCCGTGGCAGAACACGCGCGATCCCTATCGGATCTGGCTCTCCGAAATCATGCTGCAGCAGACTCAGGTCGCCACCGTGATTCCGTACTACGAGCGCTTTCTGGCACGCTTTCCCGATGTGCGGGCCCTGGCCGCCGCCAGCCAGGAAGAGGTCATGCCGTTCTGGGCCGGGCTGGGCTACTACGCCCGCGCGCGCAATCTGCATCGCTGCGCGCAGGAGATCGTGGCGCAATGGGGCGGGCAATTCCCGCCCGACGCCGAACGCATCGCCACGCTGCCGGGCATCGGCCCGTCCACCGCCGCGGCCATCGCCGCCTTCGCTTACGGCGAGCGCTCGCCCATCATGGACGGCAACGTCAAACGCGTATTCGCGCGGCATTTCGGTGTGGAAGGCGATCCGACGCGGCGCGAGGTCGAGCAGCGGCTGTGGGCGCTGGCGCGTGCGCAGGTGGAGGCCGCGCCCGCGCTCGACATGACGGCCTATACGCAGGGCCTGATGGATCTCGGCGCCACGCTCTGTACGCGCGGCAAGCCCGACTGCGGGCGCTGTCCGGTGGCCGAGACCTGTACGGCGCGCGCCCAGGGCCGCCAGCTCGAACTGCCCACCCCCAAGACCCGCAAGGCCGTGCCGGAGCGCGAGACGGCCATGCTGGTGCTGCTGGACGCCGGCCGGGTCCTGCTGGCGCAGCGGCCGTCGCCGGGCATCTGGGGCGGACTCTGGACGCTGCCCGAATGCGAGGCCGATGCCGACCCGGGCGCGGCCGCGCAGGCGTTGGGCCTGCGCGTGAAAAGCCGGACCGCCCTGGCGGCCTTCTCGCACACCTTCACTCATTTCAAGCTGCACGTGCGGCCGTGGCTGATCGAGGTCGAGGGCGCGTCACTGCGCGAGAGCGCGCAACCGCAGCAGTGGGTGGCCGCCGCCGACCTGGCGGATCAGGCCCTGCCCGCGCCGGTGCGCAAGCTGCTCGATGGCCTGGTGGCCGCCGGGCTGATGGAGCCCGACAGCGCGTTCGTGCTCAGGTAGACGCCGGGTCGCGCGGCTCGTCGAGCAACATCACCAGCTTGAGCTCGGGATGCGTGGCGAGGCGGAAGGTGATCTGCTGGAACTGCAGGCGGCCGCGGCGCGGGTGTTCGAATTCGCGCACGCCGCCTTCGCGTTCGACCACGGCGTGACGGGTCCACCAATGATGAAACACGGGGCTGGCGCGATTGAGCGCGTCGAGCAGGGCCAGCACGTCCGGCTCGTCGAGGTGCGCCCCCGCGTCGGCACGGAACTCGGCCACCACGCGGCGCGCGCGCTGCTCCCAGTCGACCACCAGGGTGCGCGCCGCCGGATCCAGAAAGATGTAGCGCAGCAGGTTGGGCGCGCCATCGCGGCGCGGCCAGTGATCGAACAACTCGGATAGGGCCGCGTTGCAGGCCAGGACATTCCAGGCACGATCGAGCACGTAGGCCGGCGCCTCGATGGCATCCACGCAGACCTGCAGCGGCAGGCCGGCCGGGCCGCCCGCCTCGTCGCGCGGATGCTGGGGATCGGCCGATTCGGCCAACTCGAACAGATAGGCCCGCTCGGCGCGGCCGAGCTGCAGCACATTGCCGATGCGCGACCAGACCGCGGGCGAGACCGACACCTCGCGGCCTTGCTCGATCCAGGTGTACCAGGTCACGCTGATGCCGGAGAGCTGCGCGACCTCCTCGCGGCGCAGCCCGGGCGTGCGGCGCCGGCTGCCGGCGGGCAGGCCGGCCATCTGCGGGGTGATGCGGGAGCGCGCACTGCGCACGAATTCGCCGAGGTTTTGGCGCCGCAGCGTCGAGCCGTCGGTAGCAAGGTGGGTGGCACTGTTCATACCAGGATGGGCAATGGGCTTGTACGGGTACTGTGATCCCCCTATCTTACGCGCTGTCACTTACCGAAGGATCACCATGACGCGCCCCACCCACGACGCCGCCGTCGAGCGGCAGTTCAGTCCTCAGGCCCACGCCTACCTCACCAGTGCCGTGCATGCGCAGGGCGCGGACCTGCTGCAGATGGCGGACATCGCGCGCGCGCACCCCGACGCCCGCGTGCTGGACCTGGGCTGTGGCGGCGGCCACGTGAGCTTCCATGTCGCGCCGCACGTCGCGCACGTGACCGCCTACGATCTGTCGCAGTCCATGCTCGACGTGGTGGCCGCCGAGGCCGCCAAGCGCGGCCTGACGCAGCTGGAGACCTGTCGCGGCAAGGCGGAGCATCTGCCCTTCGCCGACGGCGCGTTCGATCTCGTGATGAGCCGCTATTCGGCGCATCACTGGGAGGATCCGGGCCTGGGCCTGCGCGAGGCCTGGCGCGTGCTCAAGCCGGGCGGCACGGCCGTGTTCGCCGACATCGCCTCGCCGGGACAGGCGCTGCTCGACACCTGGCTGCAGACGATCGAAGTGCTGCGCGACACCTCGCACGTGCGCGACTATTCGCAGGCCGAGTGGCTCACGCTGCTGGCCGACGCCGGCTTCGTCGTGCAGAGCTTCACGCCGCGGCGCCTGGCGCTCGAGTTCGAATCGTGGGTGACGCGCATGCGCACGCCCGCGCCGCTCGTGCAGGCGCTGCGCGACATGCTCGCGATCGCGCCCGCGCCGGTACGGCAGCATTTCGACATTCAGCCCGACGGCTCGTTCGCGAGCGACTCGCTCACCCTGGTGGCCGTGAAGCCGGCATGAAAAAAGGGAGGCTCGCGCCTCCCTGTTTCTTTCACGACCCGCAGGCTCAGCCGAGGTTGGGCGCCAGCGTGCGGCGCAGATCTTCGAGCGACCGGCCGCTACGCTCGGCGTAGTCCTTGAGCTGATCTTCGCCGATCGTGCCCACGTTGAAGTACTGCGAATCGGGATGACTGAAATAGAAGCCCGAGACGCTGGACGCGGGGTACATCGCGTAGCTGTCGGTGAGCTGCATGCCGATTTCGTTGCCGTCGAGCACCTCGAACATGTCGCTCTTGACCACGTGTTCGGGGCAGGCCGGATAGCCGGGCGCGGGCCGGATGCCGACGTACTTCTCGGCGATCATGGCCTCGTTGTCGAGTTCCTCGTCGGGCACGTAGCCCCACAGGTCGCGCCGCACGCGGGCGTGCAGGCATTCGGCGAAGGCCTCGGCCAGACGGTCGGCCAGGGACTTCAGCATGATGCTCGAGTAGTCATCGAGCGCGGCTTCGAACTCGGCCTCTTTCTTCTCGATGCCCAGACCCGCGGTCACTGCGAACATGCCCACATAGTCGAGCTTGCCGCTCTCCTTCGGCGCGATGTAATCGGCCAGGCATTTGTTGGTGACGCCCTCGCGCTTGACGCCCTGCTGGCGCAGATTGCGATAGGTGAACAGCACCTCGCTGCGCGTCTCGTCGCGATAGATTTCGATGTCTTCGTCGTTGACCCGGTTGGCGGGATAGAAGCCCACCACGCCGTTGGCCGTCAGCCAGCGGCCTTCGATGATGCGCTTCATCATGGCCTGGCCGTCGGCGTAGACCTTGCGCGCCTGCTCGCCCACGACCTTGTCGTCGAGGATGGCCGGGAACGGCCCGAACAGGCTCCAGGTCTGGAAGAACGGACCCCAATCGACGTAACGCGCGATCTCGGCGAGGTCGTAGCTCTTGAAGGTGCGGCGGCCGATGAACTTCGGGCGCGGCGGCGTGTAGGCGTCCCAATCGATCTGCGGACGGGCGGCGCGCGCTTCCTGGATCGACACGAGCGGCGTGGCCTTGCGGTTGGCGTGGCGGCGGCGCACGTCTTCGTACTCCTGTGCCAGCTCGTCGAGATAGGTTTGCGCCTGATCCGACATCAGGTTGGTAGCCACGCCCACCGAACGGCTGGCGTCGGGCACGTAGATCACCGGGCCTTCGTAGTTGGGCGCGATCTTGACCGCGGTGTGCACGCGGCTGGTGGTGGCCCCGCCGATCATGAGCGGCATGCGGCGCGAACGGAAATACTCGTCGCGCTGCATCTCGGAGGCCACGTAGGCCATCTCTTCGAGACTGGGCGTGATCAGGCCCGACAGGCCGATGATGTCGCAATTTTCTTTCTTGGCGGTCTCGAGGATCTGCGCGCAGGGCACCATCACGCCCATGTTGACCACCTCGAAGTTATTGCACTGAAGCACCACCGACACGATGTTCTTGCCGATGTCGTGCACATCGCCCTTGACGGTGGCGATGACGATCTTGCCCTTGGCGCGGACGTCGCCGCCCGCCGCCGCGATCTGGCGCTTCTCTTCTTCGATGAACGGGATCAGGTGGGCCACGGCCTGCTTCATGACGCGCGCCGACTTCACCACCTGCGGCAGGAACATCTTGCCCTCGCCGAACAGATCCCCCACGACGTTCATGCCGTCCATCAGCGGGCCTTCGATCACCTCGATCGGACGTCCGCCACGCGCGGCGATTTCCTGCCGCACCTCTTCGGTGTCTTCGACGATGAAGGTCGTGATGCCGTGCACCAGGGCATGCGAGAGGCGCTGCTGGACCGGCTGGTTGCGCCAGGCCAGGTCTTCTTCTTTCTTCGCGCCCGAGCCCTTCACCGTGTCGGCGAATTGCACCAGACGCTCGGTGGGCGTGCGCTCATCGGCCGGGTCGGTCTTGCCGACCGGCTCGGCGCGGTCGAGCACCACGTCTTCGACCAGATCGCGCAGCGTCGGCGCCAGGTCGGAGTACACGCCGAGCTGGCCGGCATTGACGATGCCCATCGTCATGCCTTCCTTGATGGCGTAGTAGAGGAACACCGTGTGGATGGCTTCGCGCATCGGCTCGTTGCCGCGGAACGAGAAGCTCACGTTCGACACGCCGCCCGAAATGCGGGCATGGGGCAGGTTGTCGCGGATCCAGCGCGTGCCTTCGATGAAGTCGACCGCGTAGTGGTTGTGCTCGTCGATCCCGGTGGCCACCGCGAACACGTTGGGATCGAAGATGATGTCTTCGGGCGGGAAGCCCTCTTCCTCGACCAGGATGCGATAGGCGCGGGCGCAGATTTCCTTGCGACGCTCGAGCGTGTCGGCCTGACCCTGCTCGTCGAAGGCCATCACGACCACGGCGGCGCCGTAGCGGCGGCACAGGCGGGCGTGTTCGCGGAACGGCGCCTCGCCTTCCTTCATGGAGATCGAGTTCACCACGGGCTTGCCCTGCACGCAGCGCAGGCCGGTCTCGATCACTTCCCACTTCGAGCTGTCGATCATCACCGGCACGCGTGCGATGTCCGGTTCGGAGGCGATGAGGTTGAGGAAGCGGTGCATGCAGGCCACCGAATCCAGCATGGCCTCGTCCATGTTGATGTCGATGATCTGCGCGCCGTTTTCGACCTGCTGGCGCGCGACGGCGAGCGCCTCGTCGTACTTCTCTTCGCGGATCAGCCGCGCGAACATCTTGCTGCCGGTGACGTTGGTGCGCTCGCCCACGTTCACATAGAGGGAGTCTTCGTCGAAGTTGAGCGGTTCCAGGCCCGACAGGCGGGTCTTGACCGGCACCTCGGGCACCACGCGGGGCGTCAGGCTCAGCACCTTGTCGGCGATGGCCTTGATGTGATCGGGGGTGGTGCCACAGCAACCGCCCGCCATGTTGACCAGGCCCGAGCGCGCGAACTCTTCGAGCAGCGCCGAGGTGTCGGCGGGCGTCTCGTCGAAGCCGGTCTCGGCCATGGGATTGGGCAGGCCGGCGTTGGGGTACACGCACAGATAGGTGTCGCAGATCTTGGCGAGCTCGGCCACATACGGGCGCATGAGCGCCGCGCCCAGCGCGCAGTTCAGGCCGATCGTGACCGGACGTGCGTGCCGCACCGAGTTCCAGAATGCCTCGACGGTCTGGCCCGACAGAATGCGGCCCGAGGCATCGGTGACGGTCCCGGAGATCATCACCGGCAGGCGCACGCCGCGCGCCTCGAACACCTCTTCGACCGCGAAGATGGCCGCCTTGGCGTTGAGCGTGTCGAAGATGGTTTCGATCAGGACGACGTCGATGCCGCCATCGAGCAGACCATTGAGCTGCTCGACATACGCGACGCGCAGCTCTTCGAAGGTGACGTTGCGCGCGCCCGGGTCGTTGACGTCGGGCGAGATCGAGGCGGTCTTGGGCTGCGGGCCCAGCGCCCCGGCCACGAAACGCGGCCGCTCGGGCGTGCTGTAGGCGTCACAGGCCTCGCGCGCCAGCCTGGCCGACGCCAGGTTCAGTTCGTAGGCCAGCTCCGGAAGATCGTAGTCGCCCTGGGCGATCGAGGTCGCACCGAAGGTATTGGTCTCGATCACGTCGGCGCCGGCCGCCAGATACTGACGGTGGATCTCGCTGATCACGTCGGGCCGCACCAGCGAGAGCAGCTCGTTGTCGCCCTTGAGATCCTTGTGGTGCTCGGCAAAGCGCTCGCCACGGAAATCGGACTCGGTCAGCTTGTAGCGCTGGATCATCGTGCCCATCGCGCCGTCCAGGATCAGGATGCGCCGCTCCAGCAGACGAGCGAACTCGGCACCGTGAGTGAAGGCCTCGGGCGGGTAGGGCAGGCTGGGATAAGGCACGAAGAGATCCTGGTGTGTGGCGAAAAGGGGAAAACCCCTTGAAATCAGTCCTGGATCGTAACAAAACCGGTCATCTCGCGCCCGCCGGTGATACAGTTTCGGCCCCGAACGGGTGCTTTCGGCGCACTGAACGGGCAAGCGCACAACACTTGCCCGCCGCGTGCGAAAGATAAACGGGAAACAGGAAGGCCTCCGGGCCGGACGCGCCTGTCGTCACGACAGCTCGCGCCCCGCCACGCCCAGCCTGTGCTGCCCCCGCAACGGTCCCCACGCGTCTCACGCGTGGCAGCCCGATACCGGCCTGTTCGCTCGTCAGAACGCCTGCCCGTGCGCGCCCGCCGCGCCATCAGCGTTCTCCCATTGGTATGACCTGCGGGGTCGCGGGTCGCATCGAGGTCTAGTTGATGAAATCCCGCTCTATCCGGCGTTACGCCGGCGCCCTGCTGTGCACCGCTCCCGCGCTGGCCAGCGCCCAGCAGGCCGGCAACCCCGCCCCCTCCGAACTCGACACCGTCACCGTGACCGCGCAGCGCGTGCCCACCGATGGCCGCACCCTGCCCGTCTCCATTTCGGTGATCACGGCCCAGGACATCGCCGCCAGCAGCGCCCGCACGATGCAGGATCTGCTGTCGACCCAGGCCGGCATTCATCTGGTCAACACGACCAGCTCGAACGACAACGCCATCGTCGACCTGCGCGGCTTCGGCATCACCGGCTTCAGCAACACGCTGATCCTGATCGATGGCGTCAAGCAAAACACCAACGACCTCTCCGCGCCGAATCTCGGCGTGATCCCGCTCGGCCAGGTCGAACGCGTGGAAATCGTGCGCGGCAGCGGTTCCGTGCAGTACGGTGGCGGCACCACGGGCGGCGTGATCAACATCATCACGCGCGGCCCGTTCAACAAAGAACCCGTCACGGCCAGCGCCACGGCCACGTTCGGCAGCTACGGCCTGCGCCAATACGACGCCTCGGCCGCGCTCAACAATGAAAAGGTCGGCGTCGACGCGTTCGTGCAATCGCTGCACACCGATGGCTACCGCGACCACAGCGGCGAACGCCGCGAAGGCGGCGGCGGCGGCCTGACCTTCCGCCACGACAACGGCTCGATCCGCCTCTACGCCCGCACCACCACGCAGCGCCTGGACCTGCCCGGCGCGCGCGCGATCGATCCGTTCACCGGCCTGAACGAATACCAGGACGATCCGCGCGGCTCGAAGAACGACATCGATTACGTCAAGAGCACCTCCACGATCTTCGGCACCCAGATCGTGCAGGACATCGGCCCCGGCACCCTGTACGCCGACGCCTCCAGCCGCGAGAAGAAGCTGAACGGCCGTTCGTTCGACGGCTTCGGCGACACGCTGCGCGACCAGAAGCTCGAAGAAAACAACCTGAGCCTGCGCTACCGCCTGCCGTTCGACGGCGGCCACAGCCTGATCGTGGGCGCCGATGCGCTGGAAGCCAAGACCACCTCGACCCAGGACGCCTACTACGCGTTCGAGCAGGCCAAGTGGCAATCGCGCCAGCATCAGTACGGCCTGTTCGCCGAAGGCCAGGTCCGCGCCACCGACAGCACCTACGTGACCGCCGGCGTGCGCCGTCAATACGCCTCCGACGATCTGTCGGCGCTGTCGGGCGACGCCGGCACGCCCTCCGACCGGGGCAACCACCTGACCGCCTGGCAACTGGGCGTGCGCCAGGACCTCAGCCGCGGCTTCGGCGTCTACGGCAAGATCGGCCGCAGCTTCCGCCTGCCCAACGCCGACGAACTGCTGTCGGTGCAATCGCCGCTCTCGCCGCAGACCTCGACGGACAAGGAACTCGGCGTGACCTGGCAGTCCGAGCGCAGCAGCGCGCGCCTGTCGTGGTTCCGCTATGACCTGACCAACGAGATCCAGTACAACCCGCTGGCCGACGGCATGTGGGGCCCGGGCACGGGCGCCAACACCAACCTCGACCCGACCCGCCGCCAGGGCATCGAGCTCGAAGGTCATCACGCGCTGTCGAGCAGCCTGACGCTCGATGCCAACGTCACCTGGATGGAAGCCGAGTTCCGCTCCGGCAACTACGCGGGCGTGGATCTGGCCGGCAAGGACGTGCCCCTGGCACCCAAGTGGCTGGCCAACGCCGGCGTCACCTGGCGCCCCACCGACGCGTTCCTGTGGAACGTCTCGGCGCAATACGTGGGCAAGTCGCGCATGGACAACGACCAGGCCAATCAGTTCGGCAAGCAGCTCGATGCGTACGTGTTGTTCAACACCAAGCTCGCGTACAAGTTCACCCGCAACGTCGAAGCCGCCGTGGGCGTGAACAACATCTTCGATCGTCAGTACGCCACGTACGGCATCCGCGGCGGCAACGCTGACTTCGCCATGCTCGGTTCCGAGGCACGCTACAACCTCTACCCCGCCCCGGGCCGCAACTTCTACGCCTCGCTCACCCTGCGTTACTGAGGCGCCTGATCCGATATAGTCGGCGTTTCGACGCCGGCTGTATCGGCAGGACGTGAGCTCCACGATGAATGCCCCCCGCGCGCCCTGGCGCACCGCCCCCGTCCACGCTCCCGGCCATCCCCGGCCCGTACCGCGCATGGCGTGGGCACGGGCGCCGGACAGGGCGCCGGCCAGGGCCGCACTGCGGGCCGGCGCGCTGGCCGCGGCGCTGATGCCGGGCCTCATCCCCGTGTGGGCTCAGGCATCGGCGACGACGCCGCAGTTCCAGGTGCAGGTCGCAACGGCGCCGGCCCACGCGCCGGCAGCGACGCCACCGATCCAGGTTCGAGACGATCTCGGGCGCCAGGTCACGCTGGCCGCGCCCGCGCGCCGCGCCATCACCCTGACACCGCACGCGACCGAGCTGGTCTATGCCGCCGGCGCGGGCGCCTATCTGGCCGGCACGGTACGCGCCAGCGACTACCCGCCCGCCGCGCGCGCGCTGCCGGGCATCGGCGATGCCATGCAGCCCGATCCGGAACGCGTGGTCCGCCTTAACCCCGACCTGATCCTCGGCTGGCAGCCCGCCACCGCGGCCGGCCTGACCGGCATCGCCGGCAAGCTGGGCACGCCGATCTTCTATTCCGATCCGCAGCGGCTCGACGACATCCCGAGCTCGATCGAACGCTATGGCCGGCTGTTCGGCACCACGGCCACGGCCGACGCCGAAGCCGCGCGCCTGCGTGCCAGGCTGGCGGGCCTGCGCGCGGCCTATGCCGGCAAGCCGAAGGTGCGCGTGTTCGTGCAGGCTGGCACCGACCCGCTCTACACCCTGAACGACAGCAGCATCGTGAGCGATGCGCTCACGCTTTGCGGCGGGGTCAATGTGTTCGGTCAGGCGCCGGTGGTCGCACCGCAGGTATCGCTCGAAAGCGTGCTGGCGGCCCGTCCGGATGCGGTGATCGCGGGCGTGCAGTCGGCCGCCGAGGCCGAGACCCTGCGCCGCCGCTGGCACGACACCCGCCTGCCGGCCGCGCTGGCCGGCCATGTGTACGCGCTCGACGCCGACGCGCTGTACCGCCCCGGTCCGCGTCTGGTCGACCTGAGCGCCGCCCTGTGCGAGATGCTCGACCGCGTGCGTCCGTAGCCCGCGGCCCCCACCGGATACCCGCGCCGCGAGCCGGCTCTTCCGGGCCGCCGCAGGCCCGGTGCTTTATGATGGATACCTGCATCGCTTCATTCACGCGCGGCGCTGTCCTCCGGGGCCGTCCCGCCGCATCTGCCTAGCATCGCCATGAGCACTCAAGATACCCTCACCATCGCCGGCCGCGAATACGCGTCGCGCCTGTTGGTCGGCACCGGCAAGTACAAGGATTTCGAACAGACGCGCGCCGCGCTCGACGCCTCCGGCTGCGATATCGTCACGGTCGCCATCCGCCGCACCAACATCGGCCAGAACCCCGGCGAGCCCAGCCTGCTCGACTACGTGCCGCCCTCGCGCTTCACGCTGCTGCCCAACACCGCCGGCTGCTACACGGCCGACGACGCCGTGCGCACGCTGCGCCTGGCGCGCGAACTGCTCGACGGCCACGACCTGGTCAAGCTCGAGGTCCTGGGCGATCCGCACACGCTGTTCCCCAACATGCCCGAGACCCTCAAGGCCGCCAAGACCCTGATCGACGACGGCTTCAAGGTCATGGTGTATTGCACCGACGATCCCATCCAGGCCCGCATGCTCGAAGACATGGGCGTGGTCGCCATCATGCCGCTCGCCTCGCTGATCGGCTCGGGAATGGGCATTCTCAACCCCTGGAACCTGCGCCTCATCATCGACCAGACCAAGGTGCCGGTGGTGGTCGACGCGGGCGTGGGCACCGCCTCGGATGCCGCCATCGCGATGGAGCTCGGCTGCGACGCCGTTCTCATGAACACCGCGATCGCCGGCGCCCAGGATCCGGTGCTGATGGCCAGCGCCATGAAAAAGGGCGTCGAGGCGGGCCGCGAGGCCTTCCGCGCCGGCCGCGTGCCGCGCAAGCTGTATAGCGGCGCGCCCAGCTCGCCCACTGAAGGCCTGATCGCCGCCAAGCAATGAACGCCCCGCGTCGCATTCCCAACGCCCTGAGCATCGCGGGCGTCGATCCTTCCGGCGGCGCCGGCGTGCTGGCCGACGTCAAGGCCATGAGCGCCCTTGGCGCCTACGGCTGCGCCGTGATTGCCGCCCTCACCGCCCAGAACACGCGCGGCGTGAGCGGCATCGCGCCGGTCCCGCCCGCCTTCGTGGGCGAGCAGATCGATACCCTGTTCGCCGATGTGCGCATCGATGCCGTGAAGATCGGCATGGTGGGCCAGGAGCCCGTGATCCGGGTGGTCGCCGAAAAGCTCGCGCGCTGGACGCCGCCGCACGTCGTGGTCGACCCCGTCATGGTGGCCAAGAGCGGCGACCACCTGCTCGAACGCAGCGCCGTGGGCGCGATGCGCGAGTCGCTGCTGCCGCAGGCCACGCTGCTCACGCCCAACCTGCCCGAGGCCGGCGTGCTGCTCGAAGAGCGGCCCGTCGAAACCGTCAAGGAAATGCGACGGGTGGCCGAGCGCCTGCGCAACCGCATGGCGCATTCGGGCCATCGCTGGGTGCTGGTCAAGGGCGGGCATCTGCCCGGCTCCGAGACCATCGACCTGCTGCACGACGGCGACCGCATGATCGAGCTGCCGGGCCACCGCATCGACACCGTCAATACCCACGGTACCGGCTGCACGCTGTCGGCGGCGCTGGCCGCCCTGCTGCCGCAGGTCGACGAGGTGCCCGAGGCCGCCCGCCGCGCCAAGGCCTATCTCACCGAGGCCATCCGCCACGCGGAGCGCCTGCAGGTGGGCGAGGGCCACGGCCCGGTCCATCATTTCCACGGTTGGTGGTGATTCCCCCCGGCCCGTGCGCCCCGGCGCGCGGGCCGGTACACGCTCCGCGCGCGGCCCCGGCCGCGCCGCGGCCCGGCTTCATGCCCATGAAGGGTAGTAGCCGCTACAATGGGACGCTAATCCCTTTGTCCGATTCTCTTTTGCCGTCATGAACGCTTCGACCCTGCCCGACGTAGAACAAGCCCGCTTCAACATGGTGGAACAGCAGATCCGCCCCTGGGACGTACTCGATACGCGCGTCCTCGACGCCCTGTTCGCCGTGCGCCGTGAGCTGTTCGTGCCGCCGGCCCTGCGCTCGATCGCCTTCTCCGACCTCGAGATTCCGCTCGAGATCAACGCCGTCAATACGCGCCAGACCATGCTGACGCCGAAGCTCGAGGCACGTCTGGCCCAGGAGCTGCAGCTGCAGCCCACCGACTGCGTGCTCGAAATCGGTACCGGATCGGGCTATCAGGCGGCCCTGCTGGCCCATCTGGCCCAGCAAGTCACGACCGTCGAGATCGATCCGCGTCTGGTCGCGTTCGCGCAGACCAATCTGCAGATGAACAACGTCACCGACGTCAAGGTCGAGACGGGCGACGGCCGCAACGGCTGGGGCTCCACCGAATACGACGCCATCCTGGTCACCGGCTCCGTGCCCACCGTGCCCGATGCGCTCAAGTATCAGCTGCGCGTGGGCGGCCGTCTGGTCGTGATCGTGGGCGATGCCCCGATCCAGACCGCCTGTCGCATCACCCGCACCACGGCGGCAAGCTTCGAAACCGTCCAGCTCTTCGAGACCGTGATCAAGCCGCTGCGCGGCGCGACCGTATCGCACTTCAAATTCTGACGCGATGCGCGCCCGGCACGTTGCAGCAGTACTGATCGGGTTCTGCGCCGCAACGGCCGGCGTGTCGGCCTGCGCGCAGGATCTGATGCAGGTCTGGCGCGAGGCGCTGGCGCGCGACCCGCTCTATGCGGCCGCGCGCGCCGAGTACCGGGCCAATTCCGAAAAGCTGCCGCAGGCACGCGCCGAGCTGCTGCCGTACATCACCGGCGAAACCTCCGGCGCCTACAACGAAAGCCGCAGCACGCGCGGCCTGGCCTATGACCAGGGGCGTGGCCGAGGCACCTGGGACCTGGTGCTCACGCAGCCCCTGTTCGACTGGAACCGCTGGCAGCGCTTCGAGCAATCCAAGCTGGTGGTGGCCGACGCCGAGGTGCAGCTGCAGCAGGCTTTCCAGGACCTGATCCTGCGCGTCGCGGGCGCCTATTTCGGCATCCTGGCGGCCCAGGAAACCCTCACCGCCACCGAAGCCGAGAAGGCCGCCGTGGCCGAACAGCTCGCCGCGGCCCAACGCGGCTTCGAGCTCGGCAACGCCACCATCATCGATACCTACGAAGCCCAGGCGCGCCACGACCTGCTGTCGGCCGAAGAGCTGCGTCTGCAGAACGAGGTGATGACGCTGCGCGACGAGCTGGCCAAGATCATGGGCAGCGCGCCGGGCGCGCTGGCCGAACTGCCGCATGGGGTCGCGCTGCCCGCGCCGCAGCCGGCGCGGCTGGCCGACTGGTCGACCCAGGCCGAAGCGGCCGGCCTCGAGGTGTTGCGCGCGCAACTGTCCACCCGCATCGCGGCGCGCAATACCGAGATCGCCAAGAGCGGCCATTACCCCACGCTCAACATGTACGCCAGCAGCGGCAGCGCTACCGATGGCTCGCTGCAGCGCTCGGGGTCCGGCCGCCCCATCGACAGCAGCGTCGGCGTGACCCTGTCGATCCCGCTTTACGCCGGCGGCGGTATCTCCTCTCAGGTAACAGAACGCGTCCAGCTCGAACAAAAAGCGCGCCACGATTTCGAGACGGCACGGCGCCAGGCTGTGACCGCGTCGCGGCTGTACTTCAATGGGGTGATGACCGGTCTGGCGCGCGTGCGTGCGCTCGAGGCCGGCGAGCGCTCCAGCCGCGCATCGCTCGATGCCAACCAGACGGGCTACGAGCTGGGCGTGCGCATCAACCTGGACGTGCTCAACGCCCAGCAGCAGCTCTACGCCACGCAACGCGACCTCGCGGTGGTGCGTTACAACACCCTGCTCGACGGGCTGCGCCTGAAGGCCGTGAGCGGCATCCTGGCCGAGTCCGACCTCGACGCCGTCAACCGTCTGCTGCGGCTGCCGCGCTGAGGCCCTCAGACCCCGCCAGCGCGCGGCGGCCTGGCTGACCCGGGCCCTGCCTCAGCCCGCCTGGATTTTGCGCACCAGCGTCGTCGTGGAGCGCTGAAACTCGAACGGAATCGCCACCGCCCGGCCACCCCAGGTCTTGACCAGGGCGGTTTCGGGCAGGGTTTCCATGTCGTAGTCGCCGCCCTTGACGATGATATCGGGCCGCAGCTCGCCGATCAGCTCGGTGGGCGTGTCTTCGGCGAAGGTGGTGACGGCGTCGACGCAGGCCAGCGCGGCCAGCAGGGCCGCGCGGTCGCCCTCGGCGTTGAGCGGGCGCTCGGCGCCCTTGCCCAGCCGGCGCACCGACGCGTCGGTATTGACGGCCACCACCAGCGTGGCGCCCAGCTGCGCGGCCGCGTCGAGATAGGTGACGTGGCCACGATGCAGGATGTCGAACACCCCGTTGGTGAACACCAGCGGCCGCGGCAGGCGGCCCGAGGCCACGGCGGCCACGAGGTCTTCGCGGCTGAGGATCTTGGATTCGAAGCGGGCGGTCGTCGTCATGCGGCGATTGTACGCGGCCTGTCCGCCGCTTCGAATAGCCGCGGGACGCGGCCCGCGGCTATCCCGCGATCAACGCACTCAGACGCCGACCAGCACCGAACCGCCGGGCGTGGCCGGGCGCAGGCGCGCGGCGACTTCCTTGCGGTAGCGGTTCAGATCCTTGACCGAGGCGAAGTTGCTGTCGAGCAGCTTGGACAGGATGTGCAGGATGCGCGTGGCGACCTTCTGCTCCCACAGACCGTCGAAGCGGATCTGCGTGTCCAGCCAATGCTCCAGCCAGCCCGGTTCGGGCAGACGCGACTGAACGGTGTCGTTGGGGAACAGGTCTTTGTTGACGTGCAGATTGGTCGGGTGCATCGCCTGGGCGCTGCGGCTGGCCGACGCCATCAGCACGCCGATCTTGGCGAACGCGTGACGGGCATCGCCGCTCACCGTTTCGCCGCGGTCGTGCAGCGCGCGGCGCATGTACTGCAGATAGGCGCCGGCATGGCGGGCCTCGTCCTGGGCCACGGTCTTGTAGATCGCCTTGATCACCGGCTCGGTGTGCCAGTCGGCGGCGCAACGGTACCAGTGGTTCAGGCGCACCTCGCCGCAGAAGTGCAGCATCAGCGTCTCGAGCTCGGGCGCCGGATCGAACTCGAAGCGCACCTTGTGCAGCTCTTCTTCGGTCGGCATGAGGTCGGGACGGAAGCGACGCAGATACTCCATCAATACCAGCGAATGCTTCTGCTCTTCGAAGAACCACACTGACATGAACGCGCAGAAGTCGCTGTCGGCCCGATTGTCGCGCAGGAACATCTCGGTCGCTGGCAACGCCGCCCATTCGGTAATGGCGTTCATCTTGATGGTCTGGGCCTGCTCCTCCGTCAGCTTGCTGCGGTCGAAGTCGTCCCAGGGAATGTCGGTCGCCATATTCCAGCGCACGGCTTCCATGGTCTTGAAGAGTTCAGGATAAAGCATGATTTAGCCCTTGAAATTTCCCGCTTGAGGGGCTTGTGGGTCAAAAAATGGGTGCTGCGGACGTCATGCCTTGTGAGCATGATGC
The DNA here is from genome assembly GCF_002261475.1 of Bordetella genomosp. 5. Taxonomy (GTDB): domain Bacteria; phylum Pseudomonadota; class Gammaproteobacteria; order Burkholderiales; family Burkholderiaceae_B; genus Bordetella. The sequence continues at coordinate 379,913 of NZ_NEVN01000001.1, read as the reverse complement.
CGGTACACCTCATAGGAGTGAGTTATCGCCGGTGCAGGCGAAGCTGTGATGACAATTCGGTGACGTTTCCGTGACAGGCCGCGCTCATCGCGTCAGTGCCCAGAAAGCAACCACTATGCCCAGCGCCACCACCGCCGTGAGCGCGATCAGGACACGGTTGCTGTGTTCCTGGGCGCGCCGCAGTTTGTTCAGCTCGTCGAGCAGTTGCGGCGCAACGACGGGACGGCTGAGGTAATCATGAACCAGGCGCGGCATCGCGGGCAGCATCTGCGCCCACTGCACCGCTTCCTTGGACATCGCCTTCTTCAGACCATCGAACCCCATGCGCTGGCGCATCCAGCGCTCGAGATAGGGTTTGGCGGTCTTCCAGAGATCGAGGTTGGGATCGAGCTGCCGCCCCAGGCCTTCGACGTTGAGCAGGGTTTTTTGCAGCAGCACCAGCTGCGGCTGGATCTCGACGTTGAAGCGGCGCGAAGTCTGGAACAGGCGCAGCAGCACCTGCCCCAGCGAAATCTCGGAAAGCGGCCGATCGAAGTACGGCTCGCACACCGCGCGCACGGCGCCCTCGAGCTCTTCTTCGCGCGTGTCGGGCGGCACCCAGCCCGACTCGATGTGCAACTGCGCCACACGGCGATAGTCGCGATGGAAGAAAGCGAGGAAGTTCTGCGCCAGATAATTTTTGTCGAACTCCGACAGCGAGCCCACGATGCCGAAATCGAGCGCGATGTAGCGCCCCAGCGTCTCGGGCTTATCGGACACATAGATGTTGCCCGGGTGCATGTCGGCATGGAAAAAGCCGTCGGTGAACACCTGGGTGAAGAAAATCTCGACGCCACTGCGGGCCAGCGTGGCGATGTCGATGCCGGCGGCGCGCAGGCGATCCACCTGCCCCACCGGAATGCCGTACATGCGCTCCATCGTGAAGACGGTGCTCGCCGTGAACTCCCAGATCACCTCGGGCACGATCAGCATGTCGCCGCGGCCCGATTCGGGACCGAAGTTGCGGCGCAACTGGCTGCAATTCGAGGCCTCGCGCACCAGATCCAGCTCGTCGTGCAGGTACTTGTCGAACTCGGCAACCACTTCGCGCGGCTTGAGCCGGCGGCCGTCGTCGCCCAGGCGCTCGATCACGCGCGCCACGATGCGCAACAGCGACATGTCCTGTTCGATCACGGCCAGCATGCCGGGCCGCAGCACTTTGACGGCCACTTCGCGGCCATCGTGCAGCACGGCGAAGTGCACCTGCGCGATCGAGGCCGAGGCCACCGGATCGACGTCGAACTGGGCGAACAGCTGCGCGGGCGGCGCGCCGAGCGCCGCCTCGATCATGGCGGCGGCCTGCGCCGACGGAAACGGCGGCACGCGGTCCTGCAGCAGCGCAAGCTCGTTGGCGATGTCGGCCGGAATCAGATCGCGCCGGGTCGAGAGCACCTGACCGAACTTGACGAAGATCGGGCCCAGCGACTCGAGCGCGCGGCGCAGGCGCACGCCGCGCGGCGTACGCGGCCGCGTGCCGAAGCGCATCACGCGCAACAGCAGCGTGGCCACGGGATGGTTGATGCTCGACAGCACCAGCTCGTCGAGCCCATAGCGCAGCGAGACGACGATGATGCGCAGCAGACGCAGGAGAGTCATCATCGCGCGCCCCTCACCGCGGCCTGACGGCCCAGGCGGGCATCGAGCGCGCTCAGCCGGCGGGCCAGCGCATCGGTGTCGGTGCCGAGCTGATCGAGGTCGAGGCGCCACTGCGCCAGGGCGGGCCGGCTGGTCAGCACGGCGCGCTCTTCGGCCAGGTATTCGGAGATGTTCTGTGCCAGGCGCAGCGCGGCGCCACGCACGAAGTCGTTAAGCGCGCGGGCACCGCCCAGCAGGCGCGCCGCGGGCACGTCGCCGATGCGCTGCGCGAGCTCGTCTTCGACGTCCCAACGCAGATCGCGCGCCAGGTCGGCCACGACCTGCGCCAGCGCGGCGTCACCGGAAATGTGCGTGAGCTCGGCCACGTCGGGCCGCGTGCCAGCCGGGCGCACGCCGGGCAGCAGGCTCGCCAGGCTCAGGCGCTCGGGCACGCCCGACAGCGTGACGTCGGCCACGACCGCAGGATCGGCCACGTCCACCTGCCCATCGCTCGTGATGGTGAGCGACAGCGAGAAATTGCCCAGCGCGAAACGCACGGTCTTGCCGGCGTGACGCACGAGACGCGCGCTCGCCCACGGCTCGCGCGCAAGCAGCGCGTTGAGCAGGCGCACGACGAATCGCGATGGCGGGGGCAGGACGGAAAAGGGCGCGGGCAAAGGCAGCATCGGGAATCATGCGGCCGCGCAAGCGGCCAGGGAGGTCCGGTATGAACTTAGGCAGTTTACCGGTTTAATACGCCGCGCTAATCGCGGCCCTCTCCCTAACGAGCGAACCGGCCCAGGGCATGCGCCACAAGACCGGTTCAGGGGTAAAGCATCGAGGTGGACCGGGCGCCGGCCGGGGCCGGCGCCGGAAGGCGCGATCAGCTCGCGTATTCCACCGGGATCTGCTGGATGCCGGCCAGGAGCCAGCCGCCGTTCGCGGGCTTGAACAGGTTCCAGACCTCTTCGAAGCGGAAGGCTTCGGCGCCGGCCTCTTCGCGCAGCATGCCCGAGAAGCGCACGCTGGCCAGGTGGCCGTCGGAGACGGTCTCGATGCCCAGCAGCTCGGCGTTGAGCAGCACGACTTCGGTCTTGTTGGCGTCGCCGGCACGGGCCTCGAGCTGCGGCTTGAGTTCGATGATCAGGTCATCGGTCAGCAGGTCGCGCAGGCTTTCGACGTTGCCGCTGTCCCAGATGCCCTGGATGCGAACGAACTGTTCTTTGGCCTGTTGCAGGAAGCGCGGCGTATCGAAGTCGCCCGGGATGAACCAGTTGCCATCCTCGCCTGCCTTGGGCAGCGCGGCAGCGGCCGGTGCAGCGGCGGCGGCAGCCACCGGCGCGGCGGCCGGCTGGGCGGCCGGAGCCGGCTGCGTGGGCTTGAGCGCCTCACGCCACATCGGCTGGTTGCCCTGGCCGTTGTTGTTGCCGTTGGCGTTGTTGTTGCCGTAGGCGCCTTGCATGGCCGGACGCTGGCCACCGCCACGCAGACGGCGAACCAGGAAGATCACGGCGAACACGACGAGTGCGATCAGCAGCGCGCTGCTCAGGAACTCGAGGAAGGCGCCCGACAGGCCCATGTGCGACAGCAGCGCGGCGATACCCAGACCGGCGGCGATGCCGGCGATGGGACCCAGCCAGCGCGACGCGCCGCTGCGCGCGGCGGCGCCGGCGGCAGCGGTGCCCGCGGCGGCGGTACCGGCGGTGGCGGCGGTGCCGCCCGCGGTGGTGCCCGCGCCCGGCGTGGCCGGAGGCGTGGTGGCCTGGCGTTGCGTGGTCACGTTGCTCGATTGACGGCCGGCGCTGCTGCCACCGCCTGCACGGCGGGCTTCAGCGTCGAAGGAAGCCGTGATCAGCACGGCGCCCGACACGGCGATCAGCGCCGCGGCGAGAGTTCGGGAGAGACCCCGGGAAAAACCGATTCGGGACATCGCAATATGCTCCTCGTATACAAGCATGAGCGCTCCCCCGCAGGAGCGCAGCGCGCCCGGCCTGTGGCCGGGGCACACATTAGTGATTCTGTGGTGTAAGGGTCGGGGACTGCGCGCGCCGGGCGGGGTGCCCTGCCGGCGTGAAGGTAACCTGACCTTTTCTTACAGAAATCTGAATGGTCTAAGCATAACGGACAAGGCAGTCCGCCACAAGTTCCCCGGGGGGAGCGCTCAGCCCAGACGGACCCCTTCGTGGAGGGCGGCGACGCCGGCCGTCAGGTTGAAGTACTGGACCCGATCCAGGCCAGCGGTGCGCATCATGTCGGCCAGGGTGTCCTGGTCGGGATGCATGCGGATCGATTCGGCCAGATAGCGGTAGCTGGCCTCGTCGTTGGCGACCTTCTTGCCGAGCCAGGGCAGGATGTTGAAGGAATACCAGTCGTAGGCCGGCGCGAGCGGCTTGGCCACCCGCGAGAACTCCAGTACCAGCAGCTTGCCGCCGGGCTTGAGCACCCGCGTCATCTCGGCCAGCGCACGGTCCTTGTGGGTCATGTTGCGCAGGCCGAAGGCCACGCTCACGCGGTCGAAATAGCCATCCGGGAACGGCAGCTTCTCGGCGTCGCAGACGGCGGTGGGCAGGATCATGCCGCCATCCGTGAGACGGTCGCGGCCCACGCGCAGCATGGAGTCGTTGATATCGGTCAGCCACACTTCGCCGGTGGCGCCGGCGCGCTTGGCGAACGCACGGGCCAGATCGCCGGTACCGCCGGCGATGTCCAGCACCTTCATGCCGGGGCGGATGGCCGCGCGGCTGATCGTGAACGCTTTCCAGATGCGATGCAGGCCACCCGACATCAGGTCGTTCATGACGTCGTATTTGGCGGCGACCGAGTGGAACACTTCGGCGACCTTGCGGGCCTTGTCGGCCTCCGGCACGGACTGGAAGCCGAAGTGGGTGGACTGGCCGGCGTCGCCGGTATCGGAAGAGGAATGGGGGTTTTGCATAGTCGGATCTCGGGTATCACCCAATGGTAGCCGATCGGACCGGCATCCTTACGCGAATGGCAGAGGCGCGGCCTGAAGGATCCGTCACATACCTGAAATATTGCGGCCATACTATCGCAATGTTCGCGCAGCGCCTGCGCCCGACTGATGTGTAACACCATGTCCAGCACCATACTTGTCGTCGAAGACGAACCCGCCATCCAGGAACTTATCGCCGTCAATCTTTCGTTTGCCGGTCACAAGGTTCTCCGGGCCTTTGACGCAGAGCAGGCCCAGACGCTCATCCGCGCCGAACTGCCCGATCTGATCCTGCTCGACTGGATGCTGCCCGGCATGTCGGGCCTGTCGCTGGCCCGCAAGCTGCGCGACGAAGAGCGCACCCGCAGCGTGCCGGTCATCATGCTGACCGCCAAGGGCGCGGAGCAGGACAAGGTCGACGGCCTCGAAGCCGGGGCCGACGATTACATCACCAAGCCGTTCTCCCCCAAGGAGCTGATGGCCCGCATCAAGGCCGTGCTGCGCCGCCGCGCGCCGCAGCTGACCGACGACATCATCGACGTCGCGGGCCTGCGCCTGGATCCGGTCACGCACCGCCTGGCCGGCAACAGCCAGTCGCTGCAGATCGGCCCCACCGAGTTCCGCCTGCTGCACTTCTTCATGACGCACCCGGAACGCGTGTTCTCGCGTTCGCAACTGCTCGATCAGGTCTGGGGCGACCACGTGTTCGTCGAAGAGCGCACGGTGGACGTCCACATCCGCCGCCTGCGCAAGGCCCTGGAACCCAGCGGCCACGATGCGCACGTCGAGACGGTGCGCGGCAGCGGGTACCGGTTTACGGCACAGGTCCCGGCGCGGTAAAAATCCGCTCACGATGATCTGGCTACGCACTCTCATACTGGCCGCGTTCTGGGCGGTCGTGGCCCTGTTCGCGAACTGGGCCATCGGCTCCCCCGCGGGCTGGATGGTGTTTTCGGCGGCCCTGCTGGTGATGCTGGTCTGGCGCAGCTGGCGCCTGCAGCTGGTGTCGCACTGGGCGCACAATCCCGACACGGCGCCGCCCGCGTCGGTCGGCCCCTGGGACGACATCCTCGCGCCGCTCTACCGCTACACGCGCCGCCGCTCGCGCGAGATCCAGGAAATGCGCGACACCATGCAAAGCATGCTGGCGGCCGCGCAGGCCCTGCCCGACGGCGTGGTGACACTGAACGAAGACTTCCAGATCGACTGGGCCAACCGGATGGCGCGCCGCCATCTCGGGCTGCGGCTGCCGGCCGATCGGGGCCACAACCTGTTCAATCTGCTGCGCGCGCCCGAGTTCGTGGCCTACGCCCATCGCGGTGACTGGCCCGAGCCCCTGCTGGTGCGGCTCACGCTCAACGGCCAGGAGCGCGTCATGATGATGCAGCTGGCCGCGTATGCACGCAATCAGCGCCTGCTGATCTCGCGCGACGTCACGCAGATCGAACGGCTCGAAACCACCCGGCGCGACTTCGTGGCGAACGTCTCGCACGAGCTGCGCACGCCGCTCACCGTGCTGGCGGGCTTTCTCGAAACCCTGCGCGACATGCCGTCCGAGGCCATCGGCCCCGAGCAGCGCGAACAGTATCTCGGCATGATGCTCGAGCAGGCGCAGCGCATGCAGGCCATCGTCGAAGACCTGCTGACGCTCTCCACGCTCGAATCCTCGCCCGGCTCGGATCCGGTGGCCGTGAACACCGCCTCGCTGCTGCAGACCGCGCGTCAGCAGGTCGAGGCGCTGTCCGGCGGACGGCATGTGTTCCAGTGGCACATCGACGAGACGCTCGACGTGCTCGGCAATGCCTCGGAGCTGGCCTCGGCCTTCTCGAATCTGCTGACCAACGCCGTGCGCTATACGCCCGACGAGGGCACGATCACGGTCCACTGGGCCGGCACCCCCGACGGCGGCGCGCGCTACAGCGTGCAGGACACCGGCATCGGCATCCCGGCGCGCCACATCCCGCGCCTGACCGAGCGCTTCTACCGCGTCGACCGCGGCCGCTCGCGGGCCGTGGGCGGCACCGGCCTGGGCCTGGCCATCACCAAGCACATCGCCATGCGGCACGACGCCGAGCTGCTGATCGAGAGCGAGCCCGGCAAGGGCAGCCTCTTCTCGCTGCAGTTCCCTCCCGAGCGCATCGCGGGCGCGGAGCTGTCCGACTGATTCGCGTGATGGCAGGACACAGGCCACGCTGCCCCGGCGGCATAATGCGGCCTGTGTCTTTCCTGCTCTCACCGGCATCATGCGCATCCTCGTGATCGAAGACGAGCTCAAGCTCGCCGACTACCTGCATAAAGGCCTGTCCGAACAAAGCCACGTGGTCGACCTGGCCCGTGACGGCGTCGATGGCCGTCATCTGGCGATCGAGGGCGATTACGACCTTGTCGTGCTGGATGTGAATCTGCCTGGCATCGATGGGTTCGGTGTGCTGGCGGAGATGCGGGCCCGGCGCGCCGACACGCCGGTCCTGATGCTCACCGCGCGCGACAAGATCGAAGACCGCGTGCGCGGCCTCGAGGGCGGCGCCGACGATTATCTGGTCAAGCCTTTCGCGTTTTCCGAGTTGCTCGCCCGCGTGCATGCGCTGGGCCGGCGCGGCCGCAGCCAGGAGCCCACGGTGTTGCGCCTGGCCGACCTCGAACTCGACCTCGTCAGCCGCAAGGCGCAGCGCGGCGGCCAGCGCCTCGACCTCACGGCCAAAGAATTCTCCCTGCTCAGCCTACTGCTGCGCCGGCAGGGCCAGGTGCTGTCGCGCGCCACGCTGGCAGAGCAGGTCTGGGACATGAACTTCGACAGCGACACGAACGTGATCGAGGTCGCGGTGCGGCGGCTGCGGGGCAAGCTCGATGATCCCTACGCACAGCGCCTGCTGCACACGGTGCGGGGCATGGGCTATGTCCTGGAATCGCGCGCATGAGTGCCGGGCCCGTGCGCGCGCACCGCGCGCCGTCCATGCAGACGCGCCTGATCCTCTGGCTGGGCGCCATCTCCCTCGCCCTGTCGGCCGTGGCCGGCATGACGCTGCTGTGGGCGCTCGAGCGCGAAATGCGGCAGCAGGAAGTGACCGAGGCGCGCGGCAAGGCCGAGCTGATCGCGCATCTGGTCGGCATGACGCCCGGCTCGCACGATCGACATAGCCTGGACGCGACGCTGGACAACATGCGCACCGGCCACGGCAACCTCGCGATCTGGCTGACCGACGGCGATCAGGTGCTCTATGGTCCGGCCGCGCCGCGGCTGCGCGCGCTGCGGGGCGACGAAATCGAGATCGAAGCCCCCGACGGCCAGGTGCTGCGCGGCGTGCAGGTGCCGCTCGACGCCCACGAGCGCCCCGGCGCGCGCCTGACGGTGGCCGTCAGCACCCGCGCGGGCGGGCAATTCCTGGTCGCGTATGGCTCCGTGGTCGCGCTCATCTGCGCCCTGTGGGTCGGTGCCACCGTGGCGCTGGCGGCCTGGGCGGTGCGGCGCACGCTCGCACCGGTGGGCCGGCTGTCGCGCCTGGCTGCGGCGATCCGCGCCGATCAGCCGCACGAGCGGCTGCCCGTCGCGGGCATCGATCGCGAGCTGGCCGATCTGGTGGCCGCGTTCAATCACACCCTCGAACGCCTGCAGTCCGCCTATCAGCAGATGGAAGGCTTCAATGCCGACGTCGCGCACGAGTTGCGCACGCCGCTCGCCACGCTGATCAACGGCACCCAGGTGACGCTGGCCTCCGAGCGCTCGCCGCACGAACTGCGCGACACGCTGGCCTCGCATCTCGAAGAGCTCGAGAACCTCAGCTCGCTCGTCAACGACATGCTTTTTCTGGCGCGGGCCGACGGCGGTGAACGCGCCGCGGAGCTCGGCCTCGTGCCGATCGAACAGGAGGCGCGGCGCGTCGCGGAATTCTACGAAGCCGATCTGGAAGACCGTGGCCTGCGTCTGCGTATCGAGGGCCGTGCCACGGCACAGGCCAACGCCCGCCTGCTGCGCCGCGCGCTGGCCAATCTGGTGGCCAACGCGGTCCGCGCCACACCGGCCGGCGGCGAGATCGTGATCGTCTGCACGCCGGCACCGGACGCAGCAGGCGGCGCGATCGACATCACGGTGCGCAACCCCGGCATGCCCATCCCGGCGGCCGAGCTGCCGCGGCTGTTCGACCGCTTTTTCCGAGGCGGACCGCCGCCCGCGGCCGGGCCGGAACGCGTGCCGGGCCACGGGCTCGGGCTGGCGATCGTGCGGGCGATCGCACGCATGCATGGCGGCACCGTGCACGCCCGCAGCGGCGACGGCGCCACCGAAATCGGCCTGGCGCTGCCCGCGGCGCACATTACCGAAAAGTAATGTGGGCGTCAGGCAGGGGTCACCGGGCGGGCCCTACAGTGCAGGGATCCCCCTCCTCGCCGACGCGCTCATGCCCTCTCTTTTGCATTCACTCCGTTTGCCGCTGGCCGCGCTGCTGCTGGCCACGACCGCCCTGCCGCTGCACGCCGCGCCCGGCGCGCCGCACACGCACGGCGCCGCGCACGACCGTGCGCACGACCCCGTGCATCCCGCCCCCGCCGAAGACGGAACGGGTGTGCCGGGACAGGCGGGCGCGGTCACGCGCACGATCGAGGTCGATATGGGCGACGACATGCGCTTCACGCCGGCGGCGTTCGACGTGCGCGCCGGCGAGACCGTGCGCATCGCGCTGCGCAACCGCGGCATGCTGCGTCACGAGCTCGTGCTGGGTAATGCCCAGACCCTGGCCGCCCACTACGACGCCATGCTGGCGCGTCCCGGCATGACGCACGAACACACCGCGAACGCCCTGTCGCTGGACGGCGGCGAAACGGGCGAGCTGCTCTGGCGCTTTACCGACGCCGGCACCGTGAGCTTTGCCTGCCTCGAGCCCGGCCACTATCCGGCCGGCATGCGCGGCGAAGTCAGGGTACGCTGATACCGACCCTGCGCAGCGCCGCACGCCCGCGCCCCGCGCGCCCTTCACAGGACGACACCATGTCTCTCCCGCTTTCTTCGCACGGCGCGCGCCGCCGTCTGCTCCTCGGCGCCGTGGGCGCCCTCGCGCTCACGCCGCTGGCATTGCGCGCGCAAGCCGCCCCCCGCCATGTCGATGTCTGGAAAACGCCGTCCTGCGGCTGCTGCGGCGACTGGGTCACCCACCTGGAACAGGCCGGCTATCACGTGAAGGTTCACGAGGTGAACGACACGGCGCGGGTGCGCGCACGCGTCGGCATCGACCCCCGGTATGGCTCCTGCCACACCGCGCTGATCGACGGCTACGGCCTCGAAGGTCACGTGCCCGCCGAGGACATCGCCACCCTGCTCGCGCAGCGCCCGGCCGGTTCCGGCCTCGCGGTGCCGGGCATGCCCGTCGGCTCGCCCGGGATGGACGGCGAGGTGTATGGCGACCGGCGCGACGATTACGACGTGCTGCTGGTGCAGCGCGACGGCAGCGCCCGCGTGTGGCGCGCGGTGCGGGCCGCGAGCTGAAGCTTTCGCTGAGCATGGGCGCGGTGAGGCCCGCGCGCTGACGCTTCCCGGGTATGGCGCGTGCTGCGGGTCATGACCTGACGCTTGCGCGGCCAGGCCTGCGCGGCCCGGCCTGCCTGGCGCGGCCCGAGCGGCCCCGGCATGCCCCGTGAGGGCTGGCCAGCACCGCTGGCCGGTGCCCAATCGAGAACGATTCTCCACAAGGCCCAAATGGGCATAGGCCCCGGACGGTCGGCTCTGCGTCACAATGAAAGGCCGGGGCGGATCTTCATCGATCCGCCATTCGGTTTTTCCCCAACCCGGGGTTCGCCCCGCCGACACGAGTAACTCCATGGCCCGTATCGTCCTGTTCGAGAACATCCATCCCAGCGCCCGCGCCGTCTTCGAGGCCGCCGGCTACACCGACATCGCCACCTACGGCGCCGCCCTGCCTCCCTCGGAGCTGCGTGCCGCCCTCGCCGGTGCCGAAGTGGTGGGGATCCGTTCTCGCACTCACCTGGATGCCGAGCTGTTTGCCGCCAATCCCGACGTGCGCGTGGTGGGCTGCTTCTGCATCGGGACCAACCAGGTCGACGTCGACAGCGCCATGAAGCGCGGCGTGCCCGTGTTCAACGCACCGTTCTCCAATACCCGTTCGGTGGCCGAGCTGGTGCTGGGCGAGGCGATCCTGCTGCTGCGCCGCATCCCCGAAAAGAACGCCCGCGTGCATGAGGGCTACTGGGACAAGACCGCCGCCGGCGCCTTCGAGGCGCGCGGCAAGACCCTCGGCATCGTGGGCTACGGCAACATCGGCTCGCAGATCAGCACGCTGGCCGAAGCGATCGGCATGCGCGTCGTCTATCACGACGTCGAAGCCAAGCTGCCGCTGGGCAACGCCCGCGCGGCCGCGTCGCTGGCCGAGTTGCTGGAGCAGTCCGACGTGGTCACGTTGCACGTGCCCGGCGGCAAGAGCACCGAGAACATCATCAACGCCGAGACGCTCACGCTCATGAAGCGTGGCGCGATCCTGATCAACGCCTCGCGCGGCACGGTGGTCGACATCGACGCGCTGCACGGCGCGCTCACCAGCGGGCATCTGGCAGGCGCCGCGCTCGACGTGTTCCCCACCGAGCCCAAGGGCGCGGGCGAACCGCTGGCAAGCCCGCTCATCGGCCTGCCCAACGTGATCCTCACGCCGCACATCGGCGGCAGCACGCAGGAGTCCCAGGAAAACATCGGCCGCGAAGTGGCCGAGAAGCTGGTGCGCTACATCCAGGCCGGCACGACCAAGACGGCGGTCAACTTCCCCGAGCTGCCCTACCTCGAACCGGCCGGCTCCACGCGCATCCTGCACGTGCACCGCAACGCGCCGGGCGCGCTCGGCACGCTCGACAACCTGCTGGCCGAGCAGGGGCTCAACATCCTGAGCCAGACCCTGCAGACGCGCGGCCAGATCGGCTACGTCATCACCGACGTCGACGGCCAGGTCAGCGACACCGTGCTGAGCGCCCTGCGCAGCCATCCCATCACGGTCCGCTGCGACCGCATCTGAGGCCGGCGGCCAGGGCGCCTCGCGCCCTGGCGGTCGAGGCGCCGCGCGTACCTATGGCCGCGCGGCCTCTTCCAGGCAAGCCACCATCTTCGCCGCCAGCGGCGAACGCTCCATCGGCAAGCGGCCGATCACCCCGATCTCGCGCTCCAGCGTCGCATCGCCCAGCGGCAGCAGCCGCATGCCGCGCAGGTTCAGATGACGCGCGTGCGGCAGCAGCGCGACCCCCAGCCCCGCTCGCACCAGATTGGCGAGCGCGTCGATCTCGTCGAGCTCGATCGCGTCGCGCACGGCCAGGCGATGACGCTTGAGAAACAGATCCACCACCCGCCCGCCGAACGATGAACGGTCGTAGCGCAGGAAGGGCTGCTGCGTGATCAGCTCGCGCCACGGCGCCTCGGGACAGGCCTGCGGCACGGCCAGCAGCACCGGCTCGCGCACCAGGCTGCGCCAGCCCAGTTCCGGCGGCAGGGAAAACGGCGGGCGGATCAGCACGGCGAGGTCCACCTCGCCCGAGTCCACCTGACCGAGCAGATTGAGCGAGACGCCGGGCACCAGCCGCACCCGCACCTCGGGATAGGCGGCGCGAAACGAGGCCAGCGCGCGCACCAGCAGATCCTGCTGCACCGAGGCGATCGCGCCGATGCGCAGCAACCCGCTCACGCGGGCCGCGCCCACATCGCTGGCCATGCGCTCGGCCAGGGCCAGCATCTCTTCGGCCTGCGGCACCATCTCGCGCCCATGGGCATTGAGCACGGCCGACTTGCCGGTGCGTTCGAAGAGCGTCACGCCCAGCTGATCTTCGAGCCTGCGCATCTGCGCGCTCACCGCCGACTGGGTCAGGCCCAGCTGCCGCCCGGCGCCGGTGAAGGTGCCGTCGCGCGCAACGGCCAGGAAAGTGCGGAGTTCGCGGATCATGTCGCCCGAGTCTCAATAATTTCGATGCTCAGGCCAGAAATTAATCGTTTTTCTATCAAAAAACCAATCAGTAAACTAACGACATCGCAGCAATTCGCTGCTCAACCCGCTTTTGGAGCCGCCATGACCGCCCAAACCGCCATACCCCCGTTCCACCTTGCCTTCCCGGTCCGCGATCTGGCCGAAGCCCGTCAGTTCTACGGCGACCTGCTGGGCTGTAGCGAGGGGCGCAGCTCCCCCGAGTGGATCGACTTCAACTTCTACGGCCACCAGATCGTGGCTCACCTGGCTCCCTCCGAATGCGGCGCCAACGCCACCAATGCCGTAGACTCGCACAACGTGCCCGTGCGCCACTTCGGCGTGGTCCTGTCGATGGAACAATGGGAAGCCATGGCCAAGAAGCTGACCGACGCCGGCACCGAGTTCGTCATCGAGCCCTATGTCCGCTTCAAGGGCGAAGTCGGCGAACAGGCCACGATGTTCTTCCTGGATCAATCCGGTAACGCACTGGAATTCAAGGCCTTCAAGAACATAGAATCGCTGTTTGCCAAATAACGCCTCATTGCCACGCAGGTTTCGCCGTTGCCAGAGTCTTCAAACCCCTCCTCCCCGGCCGAAACCGCGTGGCAGATCCTGCCGCAGGGTGATCGCTGCCTGGTGATCCAGCTGGGCGATACGATCAGCGAGGCCGTCGGCCAGCAATGCCTGGGCCTCGCTCAGGCATTGCGCGACGCCGCCTGGCCCGGCGTCACCGACGTCGTGCCGTCGTTCACCAAGGTGGCCGTGCATTACCGCCCGCTGCCCGACGGCAGTGGCCCCACCTTCGCGTCACTGCGCACCCTCATCGAGGCCCGTCTTCAGGACGGCATCGTGGTGGCCGAACGGGCCAGCCGCGAGGTGAGCATTCCCGTCTGCTACGGCGGCGAGCACGGCCCCGACCTCGACGACGTCGCGCGGGCCGCAGGCATTTCGCCGCAGGCCGTCATCGATCTGCATACCCAGCCGGGCGCCATGGTCTACATGCTCGGCTTCGCGCCCGGCCATGCCTACATCGGCGTGCACGACGAGCGCCTGGGCATCGGCCGCCGGGACACGCCGCGCGCGGTGGTGCCGATCGGCTCGGTCGCCATCGCGAATCGTCAGTCCGTCATTTATCCCAATCGCCTCCCGGGTGGCTGGAACATCATCGGCGCCACCCCGCTCACGATGTTCGATCCGGCGCGCGATCCGGCCGCCCTGCTGCAGCCCGGCGACCGCATCCGCTTCGTGGCCATCGACGAGGCCGAGTTCGATCGCCTGCGCGCCCAGGAAACGCCATGAGCATCACCGTTCAAAAGCCCGGCCTGCTCTCCACCTTCCAGGATGAAGGGCGCGCGGGCTATCAGCATCAGGGCATTCCGGCGGCCGGCGCCATGGATGCGCGGTCGCACCGCCTGGCCAACACGCTGGCCGGCAACGAAGCCGACGAAGCCACGCTCGAGATCACGCTGATGGGCCCGACCCTGCGCTTCGACGCACCGGCCTGTATCGCCCTGAGCGGCGCTGACCTGAGCGCCACGCTCGATGGCGAGCCGCTGCCGCTCTCGCGCCCGCTGGTGGTGCGCGCGGGCGCCACGCTGGCCTTCGGCGCACCGCAGGTCGGCGCCCGCGCCTACCTCGCCGTGCATGGCGGATTCGCGCTCACGCCGGTGATGGGCAGCTACAGCACCTATTTGCGCAGCGGCTTTGGTGGCCTCGAGGGTCGCGCGCTGCGGCGCGGCGATCAGATCGCCTTCAAGCGCACGCTCATCGACGACACGCCGCGCATCGACGCGCTCGCGCGCGAGCTCTGGGACCTGCGCATCTACCTGCCGGCCACGCTGCGCGCGCTGCAGCGGCCCAGCGTGCGGTTCCTGCCCGGCTTGCACTGGGACGAATTCAACGAAGCGTCGCGCCACGCCTTCAGCACCGGCAGCTATCGCATCAGCCCGCAGTCCGACCGCATGGGCTACCGGCTCGACGGCCCCACGCTGGTCATGACGACGCCGCGCCAGATCCTCTCCGAGGCCACCAGCTTCGGCACGGTGCAGGTGCCCGCGGGCGGACAGGCCATCGTGCTGATGGCCGACCGCCAGACCACCGGCGGCTATCCCAAGCTCGCGCAGATCGCGGCGGTCGACCTGCCCGTGCTGGCGCAGTGCGCGCCCGGCCAATCGCTGCAGTTCAGTCCGATCGAGCTCGCGCAGGCCCAGTCGCTCGACGCGGCGCGCGCGCGGGCATTCCATACCTTGGCCGAGTCGCTCGCCCCGATGCGCGCGCAGCTGGCCCACCACACACAGCACACCGGGGAGTCCGCATGAGCATCACTCTCGACCTCAATTGCGACATGGGCGAAAGCTACGGCGCCTGGACCATGGGCAACGACGCGGCGATTCTGCCCTTCGTGTCGTCGGCCAATATTGCCTGTGGGTATCACGGTGGCGACCCCGCCACGATGCGCCGCACGGTGGCGGCGGCGCTCGAGCACGGCGTCGCGCTCGGCGCGCATCCTTCGCTGCCCGATCTGGTCGGCTTCGGCCGCCGTCCCATGCAGATCTCGCCGCAGGAGGCCTACGACATGGTGGTGGTGCAGGTCGGCGCGCTGGCCGGCGTTGCCGCGTCGCAAGGCGCGCGTCTGCATCACGTAAAGGCGCACGGCGCCCTCTACAACATGGCCGCCAAAGACGGCGCGCTGGCCCGGGCGATCTGCACCGCCGTGCGCGATGTGGATGCCGAGCTGGTGCTGTATGGTCTGGCGGGCAGCCAGTGGGTCGACGCGGCACAGGGCGCGGGGCTGCAACTGGCCCAGGAAGTGTTCGCCGACCGCTCGTACCAGGACGACGGTTCGCTCACGCCGCGTACTCAGGCGGGCGCCATGATCACCGATGTGGATCAGGCCGTGGCCCAGGTGCTGCACATGGTGCAGCAGCGCGCCGTCACCTCGCTCAACGGCAAGCGTGTGCCGCTCGAGCCCGACACGCTGTGCCTGCATGGCGACCAGCCCGATGCGCTGGCCTTCGCCACGGCCATCCGGGCCGCGCTCGAGCAGGCGGGCATCACCGTGCGCGCGCCGGGCAAACGCCGCTGAACGCCACGCCGAGCCCCCGATAAAAAACGGCCGCTGGAGCGGCCGTTTTTTCGTTGCAGCGGATCGCGCGCCGGGCGCTCAATACGCGCGCAGGCGTTCCTCGGCCTCGTCGTCGGCCACGTCGACCACGACCTGGGCGTAGGCGTGCAACACCTGCCCCAGCATCTCCTGCACGCGGTCGCGCGCGACCTGTGCCGCGCGGTTCAGCTCGCCCTGACCGAGCGCCTCGGCGATCCCCGAGTGATAGGTGTCGTAAGCGATATCCGCCAGTTGATGCCGCAGAAGGTTGAAGCGCAGCGGTTCGACCTGCTCGGTGAGACGATCGAGCGTGTCGGCCAGCGGCACGTTGTCGGTGTAGCGGGCGCACGCGAGATAGAAGGCGCGCAGCGCGTTGATGTAGCCGACTACGTCACGGGCGGCATGCGTGCGCGCGAGCACGGCGTCGTGGTCTTTGAGGGCGCGCAGCAGGCGCACCAGGTCGGGCTGACCCGCGAGCTGGGCGATGCTGTAGGAAGCGAGCTCGGCACGCAGCAGGAAGATGTCGCGGATCTCGTCTTCGGTATAGCGGCGGATGCGAAAGCCCTTGCGCTGCAGATGCACCACCAGCCCGCTCAGCTCGAGCAGCCGGAGCGCCTCGCGGATCGGGCTGCGGCTCGTGCCGAAACGCTGCTCCAGCTCCTGCTCGCGCAGGGGCTGTCCAGGCCGAAACGTACCGTCGACTATCAGCTCACGAATCTGTTCCTTGAGAAAGTACGGAATCGTGGCCGGCGCTTTCACGTCCAAAGTAAATCCCTTTGCAGACCGCGGCGGATCTTCTAAATATTAAGAAGATACTAGATAAACATTGAAACACAAAGGGACAGAGCTGACTTAATGTGAAACAGTACGAATTCTTCTCGGCCCCAGAGAGCCGGGTCAATTGCAACAGTAAAGATTCGCGGCAAGTTACCAACATCGGCGCCGCGAGATGAGCGCCCGACACTCACGCGGGCCGATCACGACCGCACTGAAGTGCAACAAGAAATCCGCGCGCGGGGTTCGCGGCGCCGTCGCGGCGGCGCGGCGGGCACGGCCTCGTGGCCGCCCCAAAAACAAACAGGACGGCCGTGGCCGTCCTGTTTGTGGGGTACGTCGACGCGTCAGACCAGCACGCGCTCGATGCCGCCCGCGTTGGCGCGGCGCACGTACTCCTCCATCCAGCCATCGCCGAGGATGTGCTTGGCCATCTCGACCACGATGTAGTCGGCGTCCATGGCGGTGTCGCCCTCGTAGCGCGACAGGCCCTGCAGGCACGACGGGCAGGAGGTCAGCACCTTGATGTCGCCATCGAAGCCGTCGGCGCGCTGCGCCGTCTGCCCCTTCAGCAGCTCTTCCTGCTTGCGGAAGCGCACCTGCGTCGAGACGTCGGGGCGCGTGACCGCCAGCGTGCCCGATTCGCCGCAGCAGCGATCGCTCTTGATCGCGCTATCGCCCACCAGCGACTTCACGGTCTTCATGGGATCCTGCAGCTTCATCGGGGTGTGGCACGGGTCGTGATAGACGTAGCGCGTACCCTTCACGCCGTCGAGCTTGATGCCCTTCTCGAGCAGATATTCGTGAATGTCGATCAGGCGGCAGCCCGGGAAGATCTTCTCGAATTCATAGCCCGAGAGCTGGTCGTAGCAGGTGCCGCAGCTCACCACGACGGTCTTGATGTCGAGGTAGTTGAGCGTGTTGGCCACCCGATGGAACAGCACGCGGTTGTCGGTGATGATCTGCTCGGCCTTGTCGGTCATGCCGTTGCCGCGCTGCGGATAGCCGCAACAGAGGTAGCCCGGCGGCAGCACGGTCTGGACGCCGGCATGCCAGAGCATCGCCTGCGTCGCCAGGCCCACCTGCGAGAACAGCCGCTCCGATCCGCAACCCGGGAAGTAGAACACCGCTTCGGTATCGGCCGAGGTGCTCTTGGGATCGCGGATGATCGGTACGTAGTTGGCGTCTTCGATGTCGAGCAGCTTGCGCGCCGTCTGCTTGGGCAGCCCGCCGGGCATCTTCTTGTTGACGAAGTGAACCACCTGCTCGCGCAGCGGCGCCTTGCCCACCGTGGCGGGCGGATGGGCCGTCTGCTTGCGCGCCAGACCCGACAGCAGGTCGTGCGCGGCGCGCTGCACCTTGTAGCCCACGCCGACCATCGCCTTGCGCGTGGCGTTGATGGTGGCCGGATCCTTGGCGTTCAGGAAGAACATCGCGGCCGCGGTGCCGGGGTTGAACGACTTGCGGCCCATGCGGCGCAGCAGCGCGCGCATGTTCATCGACACGTCGCCGAAATCGATATCGACCGGACAGGGCGTGTAGCACTTGTGGCAGACCGTGCAGTGGTCGGCCACGTCCTCGAATTCTTCCCAGTGCTTGAGGCTCACGCCGCGGCGCGTCTGCTCTTCATAAAGGAAGGCCTCCACCAGCAGCGAGGTGGCGAGAATCTTGTTGCGCGGCGAGTACAGCAGGTTGGCGCGCGGCACGTGGGTCGAGCAGACCGGCTTGCACTTGCCGCAGCGCAGACAGTTCTTCACCGACTCGGAGATCGCACCGATGTCGCTCTGCTGCATGATGAGCGACTCGTGGCCCATCAGGTTGAAGCTGGGCGTCCAGGCGTGACGCAGGTCGGCGCCGGGCATCAGCTTGCCCGCGTTGAAGTGGTTGTTGGGATCGACGCGGCGCTTGTAGGCCTGGAACGGCGCCAGCTCGGCCTCGGTGAGGAACTCGTACTTGGTGAGGCCGATCCCGTGCTCGCCGGAGATCACGCCATCGAGGTCGCGCGCGATCTGCATGATGCGCTCGACCGCCTGATGGGCCTCTTGCAGCATGCCGTAGTCGTCGGAATTGACCGGGATGTTGGTGTGGACGTTGCCGTCGCCCGCGTGCATGTGCAACGCGACAAACACACGGCTCTTCAGGACACGGGCGTGCGTCTCGCGCACCTCGTCCATGATTTCCTGACCGGCCGCGCCCGAGAACAGACCGGCCAGACCGGGCAGCAGCTCGACCTTCCAGGACACGCGCACGGTGCGGTCCTGCACCACGTCGAACAGGCGCGCGGCGGGCTGGCGCTGCAGCCGCTCGGCCAGCACCACGTCGTGCTGCGACAGACCCAGAGACTGCAGCTCGGGCAACACGGCCGAGAGCGGCAGATCGAGGTTGTCGAGCAGCCACTGCCAGCGCTTGCGCGTGGAGGCGAGCAGCTCGAGCGCCTGGCGCGTGCGGTCGGCGAGCACTTCGGCGCGCGTGATCTCGGCGTCTTCGGCGTCTTCGGCCTTGCCCACCGGCAACGGACCCGACAGATACTGATCGAGGGCGTCGACCAGACGCAGCTTGTTGCGCGTGGACAGCTCGATATTGATGCGTTCGATGTGGTCGGTGTACTCGCCCATGCGGTTGAGCGGGATCACCACGTCTTCGTTGATCTTGAAGGCGTTGGTGTGGCGCGCGATCGCGGCGGTGCGCGAACGGTCGAGCCAGAACTTCTTGCGCGCCTCGGCGCTGACGGCCACGAAGCCTTCGCCATGGCGGGTGTTGGCCAGACGGACCACTTCGCTGGCGGCCACGGCCACCGCGTTGTCGTCGTCACCGACGATGTCGCCGATCAGCACCATCTTGGGCAACACGCCGCGCTTGCTCTTGGTGGCATAGCCCACCGCGCGCAGATAGCGTTCGTCGAGATGCTCCAGGCCGGCCAGGATCGCGCCCAGCTTGCGGCCTTCGCCGTCGAGGTAGTCCTTGACCTCGACGATCGACGGAATCGCGTCGCGCGCCTGGCCGAAGAACTCCATACAGACCGTACGGGTGTGCTTGGGCATGCGGTGCAGCACCCAGCGCGCCGCGGTGATCAGGCCATCGCAGCCTTCTTTCTGGATGCCCGGCAGACCCGCGAGGAATTTGTCGGTGACGTCTTTGCCCAGGCCCTCTTTGCGGAACACGCGGCCGGCGATCTCGAGCGTCTCGGTCTTGAGCAGGCGCTCGCCCGGCTTGCCATTGCCGTCGAACCATTTCAGCTCGAAGCGGGCCACGTCGACGTCGTGGATCTTGCCCATGTTGTGGGCCAGGCGGGTGACCTCGAGCCAGTTGCCATCGGGGTCGACCATGCGCCACCAGGCCAGGTTGTCGAGCGCGGTGCCCCACAGCACGGCCTTCTTGCCGCCGGCGTTCATGGCGATGTTGCCGCCCACACAGGAGGCCTCGGCCGAGGTGGGATCCACGGCGAACACATAGCCCGCGCGTTCGGCAGCTTCGGACACGCGCTTGGTGACCACGCCGGCGCCGGCGCGGATCACCGCCACGGGCTCCGTGAGCCCGGGCAGCAGACAGGATTCGACCTCGCCGAGCGCTTCGAATTTCTCGGTGTTGATGACGGCCGACTTCCAGGTGAGCGGAATCGCGCCGCCGGTGTAGCCGGTGCCGCCGCCACGCGGAACGATCGTCAGGCCCAATTCGATACAGGCGCGCACCAGCGCGGCGATCTCGTCTTCGGAATCGGGGGTGAGCACCACGAAGGGATACTCGACGCGCCAGTCGGTGGCGTCGGTCACGTGCGAGACGCGCGACAGGCCATCGAACTTGATGTTGTCCTTGGCGGTGATGCGGCCCAGCACGCGCTGCGCCTGCTTGCGCAGCGTCGCGGTCTGGTCGAACTCGCCCTCGAACGCGGCGATCGCACGGCGCGCGCGCGCCAGCAGTTCGACCACCTTGGTGTCGCGCAGCGGATCGTGGCCGTCGTCGGCGGCCGCGCCGGGCTCGCGCCGCTTGTCGATCTCACCCAGGCGGTGATGCAGCGCTTCGATCAGCAGCTTGCGGCGCTTGGGATTGTCGAGCAGGTCATCCTGCAGATACGGATTGCGCCGCACCACCCAGATGTCACCCAGCACCTCGTAGAGCATGCGCGCGGATCGGCCCGTGCGGCGCTCGCCGCGCAGATCGGCCAGCAGTTGCCAGGCGTCGTCGCCCAGCAGCCGCGCCACGATCTCGCGATCAGAAAACGACGTGTAGTTGTACGGGATTTCGCGCAGGCGCGCGCCGGGTGCGGGCGGAATCGCCGCGGTCAGAATTTGGCTGGCGAGGGGGGCATTCATGAGAGCAGCGGAGAGGGCCCTTAAAAAACCATTTTACGGCATCGCAGCAGGCGCGGGCCAGGCACCTGACAAAGGACGCTGCCCGGACAGGGTTTTAAGGCCACTGTCAGAGGCGATCATGATGGGAGAATTGCTGCGTCGCAGCATGACAACGCAGCATAATAAAACACGGGGCCGCGCCGGTCACAACACCCAGAGCAGCCCCGCGGTCAAAATCACATAGCGCAAGAACTTGCCGAGGGCGATATAGAGCACCGACGGCCAGAAAGCCAATCGCAGCCAGCCCGCCACGGCACAGAGCGGGTCGCCCACCGCGGGCAGCCATGACAACAGCAGCGCGGGCGGACCGAGGCGATGCAGCCACGCGTGCGCCCGCACATTCCAGCGGTTGGCGGTGGCGCCGAAGCGGGAGGTGGGCGCGGACGGATGCGCCGATCCG
The DNA here is from genome assembly GCF_002261475.1 of Bordetella genomosp. 5. Lineage (GTDB taxonomy): Bacteria > Pseudomonadota > Gammaproteobacteria > Burkholderiales > Burkholderiaceae_B > Bordetella. The sequence goes on along the minus strand of NZ_NEVN01000001.1, from coordinate 358,777 downwards.
GGCGAGGCCGGGCTGTCGGGGCTGTCGAGCGTGACGCCCGAGCGCGCGGCCGCGTCGCGGTCGGCGGGGCCGGGATGCGGGTGAGGATGTTTCTCGCGCCAGCGCTCCAGCGCCCGATGGGCCCACCACCCCATGCCGTAGCTGATCACCCCGCCCAGCGTGTTGCCCAGCGTCGCCACCAGCACGGTGGCCCAGAACATATCGGGCTGCAGCTTCAGATAGCCGAACACCACCGCCTCGGAGCCGAGCGGGAGCAGGGTCGCCGACACCAGGCAGATAAGGAACACGGCGCCCAGCCCGACCGTGGGCAGCGCGAGCCATCCGAGCATGCCGTGCACGGCCGACAACAGGGTTTCTTCCATGATGCGAGGCAGTGTACCCGCTGTGTTAACCTGCCCGACGCTCATTTTTTACGCAGCCTGCCGTTCCATGTCTACCGACTATCTCAAGCGCATTCTTACCTCCAAAGTCTATGACGTCGCGGTTGAATCGCCGCTGGAGGCAGCGCCGCTGCTGTCGCAACGCATCGGCAACCAGGTCTGGCTCAAGCGCGAAGATACGCAGGCGGTGTTCAGCTTCAAACTGCGCGGCGCCTATAACAAGATGGCGAACCTCGCCCCCGCCGCACGCGACCGCGGCGTGATCGCGGCCTCGGCCGGCAATCACGCCCAGGGCGTGGCGCTGTCGGCCACGCGGCTGGGCTGCCGCGCCGTGATCGTGATGCCCACCACCAGCCCCCAGGTCAAGATCGACGCCGTGCGCCGTCTGGGCGGCGAGGTCGTGCTCGCGGGCGAGAGCTTCACCGACGCCTTCCAGCACGCCCAGACGCTCGAGAAAAAAGAAAAGCTCACCTTCGTGCATCCCTTCGACGATCCCGACGTGATCGCCGGCCAGGGCACGATCGGGATGGAAATCCTGCGCCAGCACCCCGGCCCGATCGACGCGATCTTCGTGGCGGTGGGCGGCGGCGGTCTCATCGCCGGCGTGGCTGCCTATGTGAAGCAGCTGCGCCCCGAGATCAAGATCATCGGCGTGCAGACCGAAGACTCGGATGCCATGGCGCGCAGCGTGCGCGCCGGCCGCCGCGTGCAGCTCAACGACGTGGGCCTGTTTTCCGACGGCACCGCCGTCAAGCTGGTCGGGGCCGAGACCTTCCGTCTGGCTCGCCAGTACGTCGACGACTTCGTCATCGTCAACACCGATGCCATCTGCGCCGCGATCAAGGACGTGTTCCAGGAAACCCGCAGCGTGCTCGAACCCGCGGGCGCGCTCGCGGTGGCCGGCGCCAAGCAATACGCCGCCGAAAACAAGCTCAAGGGCAAGAATCTGATCGCCGTGGCCTGCGGCGCCAACATGAACTTCGACCGTCTGCGCTTCGTGTCCGAACGCGCCGAGGTCGGCGAAATGCGCGAGGCGGTGTTCGCCGTGACGATGCCCGAGCAGCGCGGCAGCTTCCGCAAGTTCTGCGAACTGGTGGGCGATCGCAGCGTGACCGAGTTCAACTATCGCATTTCGGATGCCGACAAGGCGCACGTGTTCGTCGGCCTGCAGGTCGCCTCGCCGGCCGAACCGGCGCGCATCGCGGCGCACTTTCGCCGCGCGGGCTTCGATACGCTGGACCTGACGCACGACGAAATGGCCAAAACCCACCTGCGGCACATGGTGGGCGGACGTTCGTCGCTGGCGGGCGCCGAGCTGCTGTACCGCTTCGAGTTTCCGGAACGCCCCGGCGCACTGATGCGCTTCCTGAATGCCATGAATCCCGAATGGAACATCAGCCTGTTCCATTACCGCAATCAGGGCGCCGACTACGGCCGCATCCTGATCGGCATCCAGGTGCCTTCGTCCGATAAGAAGCAGTTCAAGCAGTTCATTTCCGAACTCGGTTATCCGCACTGGAACGAAACCGACAATCCGGCCTACCGCCTGTTCCTCTGAACGGACGGGCCGCGGTCGGACGGCCGCGATCGGGCGGCCGGCGCCACCCAGAAAAACGAGAGGGCCTCCTTGCGGAGGCCCTGCTCTTTCTGCACGTCGGTCGCGCCCGGGACAAGACTGGGGGGGGGTTCGATGTCACTCAAGCGGGTTACGGAGATAACCCGCGAATCCAGCGGTGTGGGCCGGGCGCGGCTGGCGCTTAGAACCGGTGACGCATACCGACCGCAACCGCCGTGTCGCGCGCATCGTGCTGGAACGCGTAGTTGTCGCCGTAGGAGGCGTACGCGTACAGGTTGGTGCGCTTGGACAGGTCGTAGGTGTAGCCGAGGCTGTACACGTTGAACGTGGCGTCATCACCCGTGAGCTTGTCGCTGTTGGGCTCGGCACGCTGCCACGAACCGAACACGGCGTGGCGGCCCAGCGGCACGGTCGCGCCGATCATGTACGAGTTGGCGCGGAAGCCGTCAGCCAGCTTGAAGGTGCCCAGACGCTGCATGCCGTCCGGCGTGGTGCCCATGTTCTGGCCGATAAACCAGCCATCACGGGTCTGGCCGACCGCGGCCGCGAGCTTGACCACTTCGAAGTCGTACGTGCCACCCAGCGCGTACGACTGGATGCTCGAACCGTCGGCGCCGACGCGCGTATTGCTCGGGTTCAGGCGGTCATACATCAGCGCGAGGTTCACCGGGCCGTTGGCGTATTGCAGGCCGGCGGTGATTTCACGGTTGTTGTCGTTGGTCTGGAAACCGGTGCTGCCATCCTGCAGCGTGTCGTCGGCACTGAACGAATAGCCCACGCCGAACTTGAAGCCGCTCAGGTTCGGGGTTTGATACAGGACCATGTTGTCCAGGCGCATGGTGTTCGCGGCGCTGAACGTGGTGCCGATGTTGGCGTTGTTGTAGCTGATCGAGAACGGATCGATCTGGCCCATCAGCTTGCTGGCCATGTTGGTCTGACGACCGAATTCGAGGCGGCCCCAGGTGTCGCTGTCCAGACCGACGGTGGCCTGGCGGCCGAACAGACGGCCACCCTGCAGCGAACTACCGTTCAGCGGGCCGAAGCCGGCTTCCAGGGTGAACACGGCGCGCAGGCCGTCGCCCAGATCTTCCGTGCCACGCATGCCGAAACGCGAGCCGCTGCTCACGCCCTGCACCGCGCCCACGCGACTTTGCTTGTCGCCCCGGAACTTCACTTGCTCGTAACCCATACCGGCGTCGATCAGGCCATACAGCGTGACCGAGTCGGCGGCCTGGGCCGCGCCGGCGAAGCCAGCCAGCAGCGCCACGCCCAATAGCGTCTTTTTCATGATTCGTTTCCCAATGCGGATAACTTGACAGGCTCGCGTGCCGCGCCGTGGAAGGCGCCGGGGCCGCCGCATCGGCACCAGCACGCACAGACCGCAGTGTGGGCGCGGATATGACGAGGAGTAACGCCGAAATCTGAGAACACCTTTCCATAATTGGAAAGATAAGCTGCAAACCAAGAAACCGGCACCACTCATGGAACCGCGCAGCCGGGCGCCCCGCCATAGAGAAAAGGCGCCCCGAAAGGCGCCTTTTCAATCCCCGCTCAGTCGTCGGCGGGCGGGTAGTCGAGCTCGCCGAAGGTGACCTTGCCGGCGGCCTTGGCCTGTTGTAATTCCGCACGAACCTCGTCGCGCGTCTTGCCGCCGCGCGTCGCCGGGGCCCCCGCGGGCGCGGTGCGATCACCGGTGCTCACGCCGGTCGTGCCGGCCGCACGCGCATCCTGCGTGACACTTGCTGCAGCAGGCGGGTAGTCGAGTTCACCGGACGTGACCTGACCGGCCGCCTTGGCGTCGCGCAGTTCGGTCTGCACCTGCTCGCGGGACTTGCCCTCGGCGTGGGCGGCGGATAGGCCGGCGAGTGCCATGACGGCCAGCGTGGCGGCGGCGAGCTTGTTCTTCATAGGTCTTCTCCATCTTGTTCCTCGTGCCCTGCGCCCCTCGGCGCACCGGGTCACGACGTGCGAGGCAGTATCCCGCTGCAGCACCCTGGTAAAAACCCTGATTTTGGTTAACATCATTCCACTGATGGGAAAATAAATCAGAAAATTGTCAGTACCAACCAAATATGATGTAGCCCAGGGCATCGTCGCGCGCGGCCATCTGGGCGCGCCCGTCCTCATCGCCCCGCCGTGCGGCGCATTCCCCGTATCATGGGCGGCCCATGCCGGCGGCCCGCGCAGGGGCGGCCCGCGCCGGGGCGGCCCGGCAGGGTAGCCCACGCACGACCAGAGACAGACATATGGATATCCAGCTCAACGACATTGCGCTTTTCGTCGAAGTGGCCAAGCGCAAGAACTTCAGCCATGCCGCCGAAGCGCTGAACATCCCCACTTCCACCCTGTCGCGCCGCGTGAGCGAGCTGGAGCGCAATATCGGCATGAAGCTGCTCAACCGCAGCACGCGTCGCATCGATCTGACCGAAGCGGGCGCGGTGTATTTCGAGCGCTGCCGCCACATCGTCGAAGAAGCGCGGGTTGCGCACGAGCAGTTGCAGGACATGGCGGCGCAGCCCAAGGGCCGGCTGCGCATCTCGATGCCGACCAGCCTGGCGCAGCTGTTCCTGCCCATCGTGATCCGCGAGTTCCGCCAGCAGTATCCCGACATCGAGTGCGATTTCGACCTGAGCCTGCGCCCGATCGATCCGATCAGCAATCCGTTCGATCTGGTGCTGCGCTTCGGCCAGCAGCCGGACTCGAGCCTGGTGGCCAAACAGATCGTGTTGATGACGCAGCAGCTCTACGCCTCGCCGCAATACCTGGAGCTGCACGGCGCGCCGCGCACGCCGGCGGACCTAGGCCACCATGAGTGCCTGCGTCCGGCCATGAGCGAAGCGTTTTCGTATTGGGTGCTGCACTCGGGCGAGAAGGTCGAGCGCGTGCAGGTGACGGGCCGCCTCGCGGCCAACAACGTCGGGATGCTGGGCCGCCTGGCCAGCCACGGCATGGGCATCACGCCGCTGCTGGTGTTCGATGCGATGGAGCGCGCGATCGCGCAAAGCGGGCTGGTGCGCGTGCTGCCCGAATGGAGCCTCACGCCGATGCCGCTGTTCGCGCTCCTGCCGTCGCGCCGCATTCCGGCCAAGACGCGGGCGTTCCTCGATTTCATCCAGCCCAGGCTGAACGAAGCCGAAGCGGCCTAGCGCGGCCCGGCCTGCGCGGCCCGACCCGACCCAATTACTCGTTTTCGTTGAACGCGCACACCGTGAAGAGCGGCGTGCCGGTGGCCTTGATCTGGCCGGAACCGCCCAGGTGCGGCAGGTCGATCACCGCGGCCGCTTCGACCACGTTGGCGCCCAGGCGCTGCAGCAGCTTGATCGCCGCCACCATGGTGCCGCCCGTGGCCACCAGATCGTCGATCAGCAGCACGCGCTGACCGGTGCGCACCGCATCGGTGTGCATTTCGACGCTGGCGTTGCCGTACTCGAGCGAATACTCTTCGGCCACCGTGCGAAACGGCAGCTTGCCCTTTTTGCGCACGGGCACGAAGCCCAGATTGAGCTCGTAGGCCAGCACGCTGCCCAGAATGAAGCCGCGCGCATCCACGCCCGCGACGAGGTCGAGGCGCTGACGCATGTAGCGATAGACGAAGAGGTCGATCAGCACACGGAAGGTGCGCGGATCCTGGAGCACGGGCGTGATGTCGCGAAACGTCACGCCGGCGGCGGGCCAGTCGGGGACGCTGCGGATGGTGCGCCGGATGAATTCGGCGGATTCGGTCTGCATACTGTACGTCCCGCAAGATATCGAGCAAGGCGCACTATAACCGGGGCCACCCGCTTAAGCCAGCAACTTGTCCGCCTCGAGCGTCAGCCCGCCCTCGCGCATCGCATAGACACGATCCACCGCGCCGGCGGGCAGCGTGGCGTGCGTGGCGAGCACGACGGCCCGGCCTTCGGTGGCGCGGGCCAGATCCGCCAGGAACGCGGCCTCGGTGGGCGCGTCGAGCCCCGCGGTCGGCTCGTCGAGCAGCAGCACGGTCGCGGGCGACAGCAGCGCACGCGCCAGGCACAGGCGCCGCGCCTGCCCGGCCGACAGGCCCGCCCCGCCCTCGCCGACCCAGGTGCCCAGGCCTTGCGGCAGTCCGCGTACGAAGTCACCGAGACGCGCGCGGTCGAGCGCATCGAACAGGCGCTCGTCGGAGGCCGCGGGATCGCCGATCAGCAGATTGGTGCGCAGCGTGCCGATGAACACCGGCGCGTCCTGCGAGAGCAGCGCGATGCGGCGATGCACCTGCGCCTGTTCGACATCGCGCAAGGGCACGCCGCCGTACGTCACCGCGCCCGCGCGCGGATCCTCCACGCGCAGCAGCAGGGCGAGCAGCGTGGATTTGCCGGCGCCGCTCGGCCCGACGATGGCCACGCGCGCGCCCGGTTCGACCGTCAATGACACGTCATGCAGCAACGACGCGGGCTCGCCCTGACCTTCGCGGGCCGGATAGGCGAACGACACATCGCGCATCGCGAGCACACCCTGTTCCGGCAGGCGCCTGGGCTCGAGCGGATCGCGCATATCGGGATCGGCCTCCACGATGGCGGCGATGCGTCCGGCCGCGGCGCGCGCGCCGCCCAGCCGCGCCACGCCGCGCATGATGGGACCGGCCACCTCGAACACCCCGAGCGTCGCCAGCACCAGACCAGCCATCAACGGACCGGACAGCGTACCGGCGGCCACGGCCGGAATGCCGAACCACAGCACGCCCACCATCGACAGACCGGCGCAGGCCTGCACCAGCCAGAGGCCGCGGGCGGCCACGCGCGCCTGCACGCCACGTGCCTGCGCGAGGCCCGAGCACGCCGCGTCGAACTGCGCGCAGACCCGTGCCTGCGCGTTGTGCGCGGCGATGTCGCCGTGCCCTTCGACCGCGTCGATCACCGCGCTGCGCAGCGCCGCCGCCTCGGCCTGGGCCTGGCTGCCGGCCTGGCGCGCGGCGCGCGCGAGCCACCACGGCACCAGCACGCAGGCGATCAACAACGCGGCGGCCAGCAGCAGGCCGGCCGACGGAATCCAGTAGCCCAGCACGGCGCACACGATCGCGCCGCCCACCACCGCGGTGGCAACCGGCGCGAGCACGAACAGGAACACCGTATCGAGCGCGTCGACGTCGCCGGTGAGCCGCGCGACCAGATCGCCCGCGCGGTAACGCGCGAGCTGCCTCGGCGTGAGGCGCACCAGCGCACCGAACACGGTGCCGCGCAGATCGGCCAGCAGCCGCAAGGTGGTGGCGTGGCCGGCCAGGCGTTCGGCATAGCGCGAGCAGATCCGCACGAACGACAGCCCGCGCACCAGCGACGAGGGCACGAACAGATTGAACATGGCACCGGCCCCGGCCATGGCCGCGGCGGTCAGGAACCAGCCCGACACGCCCAGCAGCGCCACCCCGGCGGCCAGCGTGAGCAGAGACAGGAAGAGCGTCAGGGCCAAGCCGCGCTTGCGGCGCCCATACACCTGCCAGAGCAGCGAACGGCGCTTCATGCCGACACCTCCACGCGCCCGTCACGCAGGCGCCAGACGCGCGGCAGACGGCGTGCGACGGCCTCGGAATGGGTCGACAGGATCAGGGTGCGGCCGCGCGCGAAATCGAGCACCGCATCCAGCACCTGCGCCTGCGTCTCGGCATCGAGATGCGCGGTGGGCTCATCGAGCAGGATCAGATCGGGTTCGCGCAGAAACAGCCGCGCCAGCGCGACGCGCTGCGCCTGGCCGCCCGACAGGCCATGACCACGGCTCGCCAGCGCCGTGTCGAGACCCTGCGGCAGGGTCTCGGCGAACGCCATCACGCCCGCGCGTCGCGCCGCATCGGTCACCTGCGCATCGCTCGCGTCCGGGCGGGCCAGACGAATGTTGTCGGCCAGCGTGCCGGCCATCAGGTACGGACGCTGACCGATCACGGCCACGCGTTCGTGCAGGCGGTGTTCGTTCCAGTCCACCAGCGGCACGTCGCCCAGCACGATGTGTCCGCCCGCCGTGCGCAGCCCCGCGAGCGCGTCCAGCAAGGTGGTCTTGCCCGCGCCGCTCGCGCCCATCAGCGCGACGTGCGCACCGGCGGGCAGATCGAGTTCGAGGCCGGCCAGCACCGGTGCGGGCCGCCCCTCGGCCAAGACTTCGAGGCCGCGCGTGCGCACGCTCAGCGCCCCCGTGCCCGCCTCGCGGCCGGCGCGCACCGGCGCCGCGCCGTCTTCGGGCAGGCCGTCAAACACCTGAGCCAGTTGCGTGACCGCCGCGCGCGCGGCGCCGCGGTCGTGATAGTGGGCCGCGAACTGGCGCAGCGGCGCGTAGACCTCGGGCGCCATCAGCAGGCAGAAGAAGCCCGCGGACAGCGTGAGTGGAACGCTGCGCACATCGAGATAGCCGAGATAGGTCAGGCCGATATACACGGCCACGCCCGCCACGCCCAACGCGGCGAAGAACTCCAGCACGGCGGACGACAGAAATGCGATGCGCAGCACCGCGAGCGTGCGGCGTCGCACGCCTTCGCTCGCCGCCACCACGCTGTCGGCCTCGGCCTGCGCGCGCCCGAACAGCTTGAGCGTGGCCAGACCGCGCAACCGGTCGGCAAAGAAGCCCGAGAGCCGCGCGAGCGCCTGCATGTGACGCCGGCTCGCGGCTTCGGCGCCCCAACCCACCAGGGCCATGAACACCGGAATGAGCGGCGCGGTCACGAGCAGCAGCAGCCCGGACACGATGTCCATCGGCAGCACGACCACGGCGAACGCCACGGGCAGCACGGCGGCCGCGCCCATGGCGGGAAGATACTTGGAGAAGAAACCGTCGAACGCCTCGACCTGATCGACCACGGCGCTGGCCAGCTCGCCCGACGGCCGCGTGCGCGACCATTGCGGGCCCTGCGCCAGCAGGTGACCGAACAGCGCGAGGCGCAGACGGTGTTTGATGCGTTCGGCCGCATGCGCGCCGGCGCGCTCGCCCAGCCAGGCCAGGCAGGCGCGCGCCAACACGAGCAGCACGATGCCGGCGATCGCCGGCGCGAGCTCGGCGCGCGACGCGCCGCCCACGATGGCGCGATCGAGCACACCCGCCAGCAGCCACGCCTGCCAGACCAGCAGGACGCCGGAGACCAGCGGCGCGCCGGCGGCAAGCGCCAGCGGTACCCGGGCCAGCCGCGTGCGCGTCATCATCCAGCGCGATTGCTCGCGCGGTAGCTTCAGCAGCGTGGCGCCGGGGTCGTGCTCGATGCCGGAAGGACTGTTCACTCTTCGACCGGCTTCTTGAACGGATCGTGCTCGTGCCCTTCACGCAGCTCGAACCACATCGCGTTGAGGATGGCGAAGGCGCAGGCCAGGCCCAGGCCGAGAATCCACGAGAAATACCACATGACCGGGCTCCTTATCAGTACGAGTTGGGGGTGCCGGTGACGCTTTCGATCGTCACCTTCCCGCGCATCACGCGATACACCCAGGCGGTGTACACCGTGATGATCGGCAGGAAGATCGCGGTTGCGATCACCATGATCCACAGGGTCAGCTGACTCGAGGACGCGTCCCAGATCGTCAGGCCGGCCGAGGGGTTGCTCGACGACGGCATGATGAAGGGAAACAGCGCGAAGCCCACGGTCAGGATCACACCGGTGATCGACAACGACGAGGCGAGGAACGACAGCACGTTGGCACGCAGCGTCAGCAGCACGAGGGTCAGCAGCGCGCCGCCCACGCCCAGCACCGGCGCGATCCACATCAGCGGCCAGCGGGCGAAGTTGCTGAGCCAGCCGCCTTCACGCAACTCGACCGTCTTGGCGAGCGGGCTCACCAGGGCATTGGGGTCGATGGTGCTGGTGATGACGTGGCCGTTCAACTGGGCCACCCAGAAGCCACCGGCCGCGAACAGCAGCGCCGTCAGCAGCGCCAGCAGCTGGCCCCACTTGCGCGCGCGGCCCGACACGGGGTCGCCCGTGCGCCACGCGAGCAGCACAGCGCCATGCATGCCCAACATCACCACGCTCAGCACGCCGGCCAGCAGCGCGAAGGGCATGAAGAGCTGGAAGAAATGCCCCGCATACATCGGGCGCAGCGAGGCCGGATCGAAGCCGTGCGGCACGCCGAGAATGATGTTGCCCATCGCGACGCCGAACACGAGCGAGGCGACGACGCCGCAGAAGCACAGCACGTAGTCCCAGCTGTTGCGCCAGCGCGTGGCTTCCATCTTGCTGCGGTACTTGAACGCCACCGGACGCAGGATGAGTGCGACCAGCACCAGCATCATCGCCAGGTAGAACCCGGAGAACGACGCGGCATACAGCAGCGGCCAGGCGGCGAAGATCGCGCCACCCGCCGTGATGAGCCACACCTGGTTGCCTTCCCAGACCGGGCCGACGACGTTGATGACGACACGACGCTCGGCGTCGGTCTTGGCGACCACGGGCAGCAGCGCGGCCACGCCCAGGTCGAAGCCGTCCATGACGGCGAAGCCGATCAGGAGAGCGCCGAGCAGCACCCACCAGATCACGCGCAGCGTTTCCAGATCGAGCGGAATCAAGCTATCCATCTTTATGCTCCTGGCTCAGGCGGCATCGGCGGCGTGCACCGCGTCCGCACTAGGATGGGTGGAGGGCAGCGGGCTGTCGGACTTCGGGCCTGCCTTGATGGCATGCAGCATCACCTTCACGCCCACGATCAGCAGGATCGTGTAGAGCACCAGGAAGATGCTCAGGCTCACGGCCAGATCCACGAGGGTCAGACCGGAAGCTGCGTAGTACGTGGGCAGCACGCCCTCGATCACCCACGGCTGACGGCCATACTCGGCCACGAACCAGCCGCATTCGATTGCGATCCAGGGCAGCGGCAGACTCCACACCGCCACCTTCAGGAAACGCGGACACGAAGCGAGACGGCCGCGCGACGACAGGTAGAACGCGATGGCGAAGAACGCGATCAGGTAGATACCGATGGCCACCATGATGCGGAAGGTCCAGAACAGCGGCGCCACGGTCGGGATCGTGTCGATCGCCGCGCGCTTGATGTCTTCCTCGGTGGCCTTCGACAGATCCGGCTGATAGCGCTTGACCAGCAGCGCGTAGCCCAGGTCCTGCCAGGTCTTGTCGAACAGCAGACGCGCTTCGACATCCTTCGGATTGGCGCGGATGCGCTGCAGCGCGGCGTCGGCCGTGATGCCTTCGCGGATGCGCTGCTCGGCGCGCCGCACCAGGTCGTCGATGCCCAGCATCGGCGTGGTCAGCGAACGCGTGCCGATGAGACCCATCACGTACGGGATCTCGATGGCGAAGTCGTTCTTGCGCTCGGCCTGGTTCGGAATGGCGAACAGATTGAAGCTGGCGGGCGCGGGCTCGGTGTGCCACATGGCTTCCATGGCCGCGATCTTCATCTTCTGGTGTTCGGTCGTGAGGTAACCGCTTTCGTCACCCAGCACCACGACCGACAGCGCGCCGGCCAGGCCGAAGCTCGCCGCCACGGCCATCGAACGCTTGGCGAGATCGATGTGGCGGCCGCGCAGCAGATACCAGGCGCTGATGGCCATCACGAACATGGCGCCCGTGGTGTAGCCGGCGCTGACCGTGTGCACGAACTTCGCCTGCGCCACGGGGTTCAGGATGACCGCCGTGAAGTCGGTCATTTCCATGCGCATGGTGTCGGGATTGAAAATCGCGCCGACCGGGTTCTGCATCCAGCCGTTGGCGATCAGGATCCACAGGGCCGACAGGTTGGTGCCGAGTGCCACCAGCCAGGTCACGACCAGATGGCTGATCTTCGACATGCGGTTCCAGCCGAAGAAGAACAGGCCCACGAACGTGGCTTCGAGGAAGAACGCCATCAGGCCTTCGAGCGCGAGCGGCGCGCCGAAGATGTCGCCCACGTAGTGGCTGTAGTACGACCAGTTCATGCCGAACTGGAATTCCATGACCACGCCGGTCGCGACGCCGAGGGCGAAGTTGATGCCGAACAGCGTGCCCCAGAACATCGTCATCTTTTTCCAGATGGCGCGTCCGGTCATGACATACACGCTCTCCATGATGGCCAGCATGAACGACAGGCCGAGCGTGAGCGGAACGAACAGGAAGTGGTAAAGCGCTGTGGCGGCGAACTGAAACCGCGACAGATTGACGACATCGAGGTCAATCATGAATACGCTCCCAGACGGACGAGACGACCGCGAAGGAGCCGACATGGCCCTCCGGCGCGCTCGGCGGCCATGTTACGGTTCTTGGATACAACTTCATAGCAATCTTCCCGAATACGAACGGCATGTCAGTCCTTGCCGCGCAGCTTCCCGGCAAAATCAAGCACGCGCTGCACCCTTGACCCGAGCTTCATCAGGTTCTGCAGGGTTTGAGGGGGCAGGTGGTGCACCTCATCGAACCAGCCGGTCGACAGTTCGATAAGTTCGAGCATTTCGCCCATGCGCTCCTGCGCATAGGCTTCGTTGTTATCGGCGGGCGGGGCCAGCAGCGTGTCGCGCAGCAGCGTCATCGTGGGATCGATCTCGCGCTTGCGCTTCTCTTCCATCAGGATCCGGAAGATCTCCCAGACGTCTTTCGGCGTTTCGAAGTAGTCGCGGCGATCCCCGACCTGGTGCACCAGCTTCACGAGCCGCCACGACTGCAACTCTTTCAGGCCCAGGCTGACGTTCGAGCGCGAAAAGCTGAGGGACTCGGCGATGTGGTCGGCGTGCAGGGGATCGGGCGACAGAAACAGCAGGGCGTAGATCTGGCCGACGGTGCGGTTCACGCCCCAGCGGCTACCCATTTCGCCGAAGTGCAGGACAAAACGTTCAATTTGCGGAGAAAGCGGCACGGCAGCGTCTTGTTACGTTGAATTCAGAGATTCCTGAAATTATCGAAGGTACTGGAAGAAAACGCAACAAACCCCCACATTCCTGTGGGCTTTCCTGGTGCCCGCGCAAAGAAATTGTCGCCGCTCGGTGCGTCAGAATGACGACGGGCCGGCTTGCTCCTTTGATCTGGAACAAGCCGGCCCGTTAAACGACCGCTGGTTTGTTACAGCACCGCCCTACCGGCCGGTCTGCAACACATTGAGTGTTGTTTCTACGTCACTTATTTCTTGGAAGCCTGCACGCTGACCGCGCCCGACACGCGCAACGCCTTGGCGCGCGCCTCGTCCACCGTCCCGGCCGTGGCCAGGCCCACGCCCATGCGGCGCTTGGTGAAGGCCTCGGGCTTGCCGAACAGGCGCACGTCGGTGCCCGGTTCGGCCAGGGCCTGCGCCACGCCATGGAAGCTCACGCCACGGTCGTCCAGGCCGCCGTAGATGACGCTGCTGGCGCCCGGCTGGCGCAGCGAGGTGTCCACGGGCAGGCCGAGCAGGGCGCGGGCGTGCAGCTCGAATTCGTTCTGCGCCTGCGTGATCATGGTGACCATGCCGGTATCGTGCGGACGCGGACTGACCTCGGAGAACCACACCTCGTCGCCGGCCACGAACAGCTCCACGCCGAAAATGCCCAGGCCACCCAGCTCGCTCGTGACCGCCAGCGCGATCTCGCGCGAACGCTCGAGCGCGGTCGGCGACATCGGATGCGGCTGCCAGCTCTCGACGTAATCGCCGTCGACCTGCTTGTGCCCGATCGGCTCGCAGAAGCGCGTTTCGATCGTGCCGTCGGCGCCCCGCGCGCGCACGGTCAGCAGCGTGATTTCGTAGTCGAACTTGATGAAGCCCTCGACGATGGCGCGGCCACCGCCGACGCGCCCGCCTTCCTGGGCGTAGCGCCAGGCCTGGGCCACGCCCGCCTCGTCGCGGATCACCGACTGGCCCTTGCCCGACGAGGACATGACGGGCTTGATCACGCAGGGATAGCCGATGCCGCCATCGATCGCGGCGCGCAGCTCGGCCTCGGTGTCGACGAACTTGTACGGCGACGTGGCCAGGCCGAGCGTCTCGGCGGCGAGCCGGCGGATGCCTTCGCGGTTCATGGTGAGCTGCGCGGCGCGCGCGGTGGGCGTCACGCGGACCTGACCGGCCGCCTCCAGCTCCACGAGCAGGTCGGTCGCGATGGCCTCGATCTCGGGCACGATCACGTGCGGCTGCTCCTGCTCGATCACCTTGCGCAGCGCCTGCGCGTCCGTCATGGACACGACGTGCGCACGGTGCGCCACCTGATGGCCCGGCGCATCGGCGTAGCGGTCCACCGCGATCACTTCGACGCCCAGACGTTGCAGGGCAATGATCACTTCCTTGCCCAGTTCGCCCGAGCCCAGCAGCATGACGCGGGTGGCGGAAGGAGACAGGGGGGTGCCGAGCACCGGCGCGGGAAAGGTAGACATGAGGAAAGCCTGGAGGGGTGCGCCGTGGACTCAGCGCGTGAGCCGGGGCGCGGAAGGAAAAAGGACGAAAATGGCCATATGCTGGCCGCAAAATCGCCGCCAGAATGCCATAGCGACCCGCCACCGGCAACCTCCGGCAAGACGGGGCGGCGCCCGGGCGGACACTGCGGCTAAAATCGCGCCATGACTGATCATGTCCCCACTTCCGCCGGCGCGCTCGACTCCGCGCGCCGGACCCTGCAGACCGAGGCCCGCGCCATCCAGGATCTGTCCGCGCGCCTGGACGCCAGCTTCACGCAAGTCGTCGACATGCTGCTCGCCTGCCGGGGCCGCGTGGTCGTCAGCGGCATCGGCAAGACCGGCCACATCGGCCGCAAGATCGCCGCCACGCTGGCCTCCACCGGGACGCCGGCGTTCTTCATGCACGCGGCCGAGGCCGTCCATGGCGACCTGGGCATGATCACGCAGGACGATCTGCTGATCGCGATCTCGTATTCCGGCTCGGGCGAAGAGCTGCTCACCATCCTGCCCGTCGTGCGCCGCATGGGCGCCGGGCTGATCGCCATCACGGGCAACCCGAGCTCGGAGCTCGCCCGCCTGGCCGACGTGCACCTCGACGCCAGCGTGGCCCAGGAAGCCTGTCCGCTCAACCTCGCCCCCAGCGCCAGCACCACCACCGCGCTGGCGCTGGGCGACGCGCTGGCCGTGGCCTGCCTCGAAGCCCGCGGTTTCGGGCCCGAAGACTTCGCCCGTTCGCATCCGGGCGGCGCGCTCGGCCGCCGCCTGCTCACGCACGTGCGTGACGTGATGCGCAGCGGCGCCGCCCTGCCCACCGTCGCGTCCGACGCGCCGCTGTTCCGCGCGCTCGAAGAAATCTCGGCCAAGGGCATGGGCATGACCGCCGTGCTCGACGCCACCGGCCATCCCGTCGGCATCTTCACCGACGGCGACCTGCGCCGCTTGATCGAGCGCGAGGGCGACATCCGGGGCCTGACCGTGGCCCAGGGCATGACCCGCCAACCCCGCACCATTTCCCCCGACGCCCTGGCCGTTCAGGCGGCCAAGCTGATGGACGACCGCCGGCTCAACCAGATGTTGGTCATCGACGCCGATGGCCGCCTGGTCGGAGCCTTGCACATGCATGATCTGATGGCCGCAAAAGTGGTATGAACATGACGCCTCCTTCCAGCATTCCCCACCCCGCCGAAGCTCTGGTCCTTGCCCGCGTGACCGCGGCCGTGCGCGAGCGCGCCGCCGCCGTTCGCCTGATGGTGTTCGACGTCGATGGCGTGCTGACCGACGGGAGTCTCTACTACGGCGAGAACGGCGAGATGTTCAAGCGCTTCCATGCGCTGGATGGCCACGGCCTGCGTCTGCTGATGGAAGGCGGCCTCAAGGTGGCGCTGATCACGGGCCGCTCCGGACCGATCGTCGACCGCCGCGCCGCCGAGCTGGGCATCGCCGATGTGCAGCAGGGCGTGCGTGACAAGGCCACCGCCCTGACTGAACTTGCGCAGCGCCATGGCGTCCAACTGAATCAGGTCGGCTACATGGGCGATGACATCATCGACCTGGCCGCCATGCATCGCGCCGGCTTCGCGGCCAGCGTGCCGAGCGCGCCCGGCTACATTGCCCAGGCCGCGCATTGGGTCGCCACCCAACCCGGCGGCAGCGGCGCCGTGCGTGAGTGCTGCGACCTGCTGCTGGCCGCGCAGGGCCGACTCGGCCATTTCCTGGCCGGGCCTGCCCTGCTCGGTCCGGGCGCCATCCAATGACACCGCGCGGCCCGCGCCGCGCCCGCCAGCCATGAAAGAACGCTTCCCGTCCCTGATCGCGCTGTCCCTGCTGCTGCTGCTCGTCGCCGGCACCTGGTGGGCGGCCGACTACGCCCAGCGGGCCATTCCGATCGACCCGCCGCGCCGCATCACCCACGAAAAAGACTCGTGGGCGCGCGACTTCGTCATGCTGCGCACCGATCCCGGCGGCAACCCGATCAACCGGCTCGAGGGCACCTACGTCGAGCATTTTCCCGACGACGACTCGTATCACGTGACCGAGCCGCGCGCGGTCGGACAGCAGATCGGCAACCCCGTGACCATCGGCGTGGCCAAGACCGCCGTCATGGAAGCGGGCGGCAAGCGCATCATCATGAACGGCGACGCGCACGTGAAACGCCTGCCCGACGCCAAGAACGACGCGCTCGACGTACGCAGCCAACAACTCATCATCGTGCCGGACGACGACGTGGTATACACGGATCTGCCGGCACAAGTGCACAAGGGCGCCTCGCGCATGAACGGCACTGGCATGCATTACAACAACACCACCCGGCAATTGCGGGTCTCGGCGTCCACCGATGTCGAGATCGCTGGCTCGGAAGGCCGTAAGCCCCCGCCCGGCGACACGCCCGCCAACTCAAAACCGTGAACACCATGACCGAACTTCGGATCCGCTCCTTTTCGCCCTCGCGCCTGCTCGCCGGACTGCTGCTGGCCGTCGCGACGTGTGCGCCCGCCGCCGCGCAAAACGCGCAGCAAGGCGGTGGCGCGGCGGAGGAGCCGGACACGCTCATCCTGTCCGACACGCTGCATTACGACGACATCAAGCGCGAGAGCACCTTCACCGGCAACGTCGCGCTCACCCGCGGCCTCATGACGCTGCACAGCGACAAACTCGAAGTCCGCGAAGACGCCAAGGGCACGCAGTTCGGCGTGGCCACGGCCAACAAGGGCAAACTCGTGCGCATTCGCCAGGAACGCCCCGAGACCTTCGAGGTGCTCGAGGGCGAAGGCCTGCGCGCCGAATACAACAGCAGCACCAGCGAGTTCGATCTGATCGGCCAGGCCGTGGTCACGCGCTTCATCTGTGGCAAACCCTTCGACACCATCCGTGGCGAACGCGTGCGCTATAACGAGAAGTCCGGCACCTACCAGGCCATGGGCGGCCCGAACTCCTCGGCCCCGGGTGGACGCGTGCGCTCGTTCGCGCCGCCGCGCGCCAAGAGCGATGCGGCCATCGCCGAGTGCCGCGCCCAGAAGGGCAAGCCGGCCGCCGCCAAAACCACCCGCTGAACACCCGCGATCCCCTTGACGCCACGATGAACTCCCCCCTCAAGCCGACTGCTGCCTCGGGCAAGTCCACCACTCCGCCCTCCGGCAACCTCACGGCCACGGGCCTGCGCAAGACCTACAACGGCCGTACCGTCGTGCAGGACGTCTCGTTGTCGGTCAAGAGCGGCGAGGTGGTCGGCCTGCTGGGCCCCAACGGCGCGGGCAAGACCACGAGCTTCTACATGATCGTGGGCCTGGTGCCCGCCGACGCCGGCCGCATCGAGATCGACGGCAACACGATCACCGCGATGCCGATTCACAAGCGCGCGCGCATGGGTCTGTCTTATCTGCCCCAGGACGCCTCCGTGTTCCGCCGCCTCACGGTCGAGCAGAACATCCGCGCCGTGCTCGAATTGCAGGTGGATGCCAACGGCAAGGCCCTCACGCAGTCGGCCATCAAAGAGGGCATGGAGTCCCTGCTCGACGAGCTGCAGATCGGCCACATCCGCAGCAACACCGCGATCTCGCTTTCGGGCGGCGAGCGCCGCCGCGTCGAAATCGCGCGTGCGCTGGCCACGAGCCCGCGCTTCATTCTGCTCGACGAGCCCTTCGCCGGCGTGGACCCGATCGCCGTGATCGAGATCCAGCGCATCGTGCGCTTCCTCAAGAGCCGCGGCATCGGCGTGCTCATCACCGACCACAACGTGCGCGAGACGCTCGGCATCTGCGATCGCGCCTACATCATCAGCGAAGGCAAGGTGCTGACCGATGGCCACCCCGACGAAATCGTGGGCGATCCCGCCGTGCGCCGTGTCTATCTGGGCGAGCATTTCCGCATGTGATGTGCCGCTCGTGATGGCGCAATGCCGCATCGAAAAAAACCGCGCCGAGGCGCGGTTTTTTCTTGGGCGGGCGGCGCGCCATGCGGCAGTGCCACACGCGACGATCGTCCTGCGTCTTCCTGTTACGGCAAAGCTCTGACACCGACTGTTGCGCACTGCGCGGGAACCCCGCGAAGGCGCTCCGACTCCTATTTTTATGGGGTTTCGTGCGTGCATGGCAGGGCTTCCCGTCATGCGAAAACACCTCAGGGAAAGCCCTAGGCTTTCATTCACGAAACGGACATTTTTATGCGCTGGATCAACTTGTTTTCGCGGTTGGAGTCTATACACTAGTACTAACGGCAAGCCTATCAACCAACAGAAGGAGAACCCCTAACGCCCACATCGCGCACCCGTTGCGCAACCTTTCCTACTTCTCTTTTCGAAGGAGAGCACACTATGAACCTGAGCATCTGCGGTCGTCATCTCGACGTCACCCCGGCCATCCGGGAATATGTCATGAACAAACTGGCGCGAGTGCTGCGGCATTTCGATCACGTCATCGATACCCAGGTCATGCTCTCGGTGGAGCCCCTGCGGCACAAAGCCGAAATCACGATGCGCCTGCGCGGTAAAGACATCCACTGCGAGGCAGTCGACGAAAACCTCTACGCGGCAATCGACCTTCTCTCCGATAAGATCGACCGCCAGGTCCTCAAGCACAAAGACAAGGTGCAAAGCCACGCCACCGAGTCGGTAAAGCGACAAGTCGCTGCGCTCAGCGCGCAGTAATCCCGCAGTCCCGCGCTTTATCAACACTCGCGAGCGTCACACCCTCGTCACCATGAGCTCTTGAAGCTCCCCGGACACCGATGCCCCAGGATCCGTCTTGCCGGGCATCGGCCCTCCGCCCCATCTGTCCCCACCCCATCCAATCGCACTGCTGCCCTTGTGGCGCGCGGCCTTGGCTTTCCCAAACCGCCCGCTCGGTCTATGCTTTGCCTCCTTGATGGCGAACCGGCGCAACTTTTGTTTTTTTGCACTGCGTCATAAACCCCTATAATGATCCGCATGAATCACTTGTCGCGCATTTTGCCCGCCGGCAACGTCGTGCTCGATATGCTGGCCACCAGCAAAAAACGGGCGTTCGAACAGGCCGGTCTGCTCTTCGAAAACCATCACGGTCTCGCTCGCTCGGTCGTGTTCGACAGTCTGTTCGCACGCGAACGGCTCGGGTCGACCGCGCTGGGCCAGGGTGTCGCTGTACCGCACGGCCGGGTCAAGGGCCTGGAGCAGGCGTTGGCGGCTTTTGTCCGTCTGGCGCAGCCCATTCCCTTCGACGCCCCCGATGGTCAGCCCGTATCGATGTTGCTCTGTCTGCTGGTGCCCGAGGCCGCCACCCAACAGCACTTGGACATCCTCGCCGAACTGGCGCAGCTGATGTCGAACAAGGCGTTGCGTGAAGCCCTGGCCACCGAAACCGATCCGGCGGTCGTGCACCGCATGCTCACGACCGGCCAACTCTGAGCAACGCGGAGCGCTGCCATGCTTACCGTGCAGGAACTGGTCGACGACAACGCCGACAAAATCCCTTTCAACTGGGTCGCGGGACACGGCGCGGCCGACCGCTCGATTCCCGATGACGGGATGGCGGCCGCCGATCTGGTCGGCCACCTCAACCTGATCCACCCCTCTCGCATCCAGGTGTTCGGCCAGGAAGAGCTCGCGTATTACACGCGCTTCGACCTGCGCCGCCGCATGCACCACATGGACGAGCTGCTGATCGGCGGCGTGCCGGCGATCCTGCTCGCCGACGGCCTGAACGCGCCGCAGGATCTGATCGATCAATGCGACCAGCATCAGGTGCCGCTGCTCTCCACGCCGGTGGCCGCGGCGCAGCTGATCGACCTGCTGCGCATCTATCTCGGCAAGAAGCTCGCGCCCACCACCACCGTGCATGGCGTGTTTCTCGACGTGCTGGGACTGGGTGTGCTCATCACCGGCGAATCCGGCCTGGGCAAGAGCGAGCTCGCGCTCGAACTGATTTCGCGCGGCCACGGCCTGGTGGCCGACGACGCGGTCGAGTTTTCGCGCACCGCGCCCAACATGATCGAGGGTCACTGCCCGCAGCTGCTGCAAAACCTCCTCGAGGTACGCGGCCTGGGCCTGCTCGACATCCGCACGATCTTCGGCGAGACCTCGGTACGCCGCAAGATGCGGCTCAAGCTCATCGTGCATCTCGTGCGCGCCAGCGCGCAGGACAAGTTCGAACGCCTGCCGCTGCAGGACATCACGCAGGACATGCTGGGCCTGCCGGTGCGCAAGGTGATGCTGCAGGTCGCGGCCGGCCGCAACCTCGCCGTGCTGGTCGAAGCCGCCGTGCGCAACACCATCCTCAAGCTGCGCGGCATCGACACGCTAGGCGAATTCATGGAACGCCAGGCGATGGCGATCCTGCAAAGCAGCAAGTAAAGCCCAGCCCTACGGGGGGCACGGCGCTGCCGGCGCCGCCCCGTCTCTGCGCCCTTTCTGTTCTCCGCGCGTCCGCATCACGCGTCGGCGCGACGCCTCAACGCCGAGCGTCAGCGCGACGCGGCGTCGCGCGCGCGCCGCACTTCGGGCGCCGTCACCGCGCTGGCCGCGTTGCCCCAGCTGCCTCGCACATACGACACCACCGCGGCGACGTCGTTATCGCTCAGCATCTGACCGAACGGCGGCATGCCGTGCGGCCGCGGCTCCATCTGCGTGGCGGGTCCGAAGCCGCCGTCCAGCACCACGCGGATCGCATTGATCGCGTTGGGCGCCGTGACCGACGGATTGCCCGCCAGCGCGGGCCACGCCGAGTCGCGCCCGCGGCCGTCGGCCTGATGACATTGCGCGCAGTGCTGCGTGTACAGCTTCGAGCCTTGGGTCATGATGCCGGCGCTGGCGGCGGCGCCAGCGCGCGGCGTGTCGGTCGCCGGCAGGGTCTTGAGATAGGTGCCGATCGCGAGCGCGTCGGCATCCGAGAGGTATTGCGTGCTGCCCGTGATCACTTCCGCCATCGGGCCGTTGGCCACCGAGTGCGGCGTGCGGCCCGACTTCAGCAGCACGGCCACGTCCGCCGCGCTCCAGCGGCCCAGGCCCGCATCCTGATTGGCATTGAGCGGCGGCGCATACCAGCCCAGCCCGTCGATCATGCCGCCCGGCAGACGCGCGGCGTCCACCGTGGCGCCCAGGCTGTTGCGCGGCGCATGGCAGGCCGCGCAGTGGCCCGGCCCCTCCACCAGATAACGGCCGCGATTCCATTGCGCCGTCTGGCCGGCGTCGTCTTCGTGCACGCCGGGGCTGAAATAGAGCACGCGCCAGAATTCGAGCAAGGCGCGGCGGTTGTACGGCCACTCGAGCGCGTGCGCGCGGTTCTGCTGCCGCACGGCGGGCAGGCTGCGCAGATAGGCATACAGCGCGTCGGCGTCCGCGCGCGTCATGCGCGTGTACTGCGGATACGGGAACGCCGGATACAGCAGCTCGCCGTCGCGCCCCTTGCCGTTGTGCAGCGCGCGCCAGAAATCGTCGGCGCTCCAGGCGCCGATGCCCGTCTCGCGGTCAGGGGTGATGTTGGGACCGTACAGCGTGCCGAATTTCGTGGGAATCGGCGTGCCGCCCGCATAGGCCTGGCCGCCCGAGACGGTATGGCAGGCCGCGCAGTTGGCCAGCCGCGCGATGTCGCGGCCCCGCAGGATCTGCGCCTGCGGGTCGCTCACGGCCACCGGCGCGGGGCCCGCGTCCTCACGCGTGCCGAAGAAATACAGCGTGAGGGCAAGCAGGATGCACAGCGCCCCCAGCCCCACGATGAACCGGCCCAGCCACTTCAACACGAGCCTCATCGCGTGCCTCCGACGGCACTGCGCGTCTGGCTGCCGCAGGCCGTTGGCAGCTTGAGCGTGCCGGAGGGCTGCGCCACGTAGAACGGCGGCACCGGCTGCGCCGCGAGCCAGGCCGACACCGCGGCCACGTCCTCCGGACTCAGCTGACGCGCCACGTCGGCCATGCAATCCGGCGCCGAGGCCTGCCGCAGGCCCTGCTGCCAGCCACCGATCTGCGCGACCAGATAGTCGCGCGGCAGGCCCAGCAGACCGGGGATGGCGGGCGCCACGCCGGACAGATCGGCGCCGTGACAGGCGGCACAGGCCGGCAGGCGCCGGCTGCGGTCGCCGTCGAACACCAGGGCACGACCGCGCTCCAGCGCGGCCGCGTCGGCGCGCGGCTGGGCGGGCGGCGGATAGGGCACGTGGCGCGATGCGAAGTATTCGGCCATTTCACGCAAATATGCGTCGGGCAGACCGGTGAGCAGATGGGTCATGGGCCGGTACTGGCGCTGGCCATCGCGAAAGCTCAGGAGCTGATGAAACAGGTACTCGGCGGGCTTGCCGGCGATGCGAGGGTAGTAGCCGTCGGGGCCCGCACGGCCCTGCGCGCCATGGCAGGCGGTACAGGCCGCGAGCCGGGCGCCCATCGTATTGGGCTCGAGCGTGCTGCCCGGGTTCTGTGCATGCGCGGCACCGGCGCCACAGACGTACAACGTCAGGGCAACTGCAATATGGCGGAGGGATTTGACGGCTAACATCGTAAAGGCTGACATCGGGTCTGATCTCGACGGCGCGGGGCGCGCGGGCGGGTGGGTAGACGTCGGTGCACTGCGGCGGCGTGTCCTTATCGGACAGACGGACAGATGCAGCAGTGTAAGCCTTTATCCGTCCCCCGGGCGGGATGCACCATTCCATGCCACAATCACTGCCATGTTGAGAGTCGTCCTTATTACCGGCATTTCTGGGTCCGGCAAGTCCGTCGCGCTACGCATGCTCGAAGACGGCGGCTTTACCTGCGTCGATAACCTGCCCGTGCGCTTTCTCACCGAGTTCGTCGCCAACGCCCGCGACGACGGTCTCGAACGCGTCGCCGTCGCCATCGACGTACGGTCGCCCGGCGAGCTGGCCGAGCTGCCCGACGTGATCACCGCGCTGCGCTCGATGGGCACCGACCTCTCGGTGGTCTTTCTCGACGCCAGCACCGACACCCTCACACAACGCTATTCCGAGTCGCGCCGGCGCCATCCGCTCACCGATCGCCTCACGCGCAACGGCAAGACGCCCTCGCTGGTCGAGAGTATCGCCACCGAGCGCGAGCTGCTGGCACCGCTGCGCGACCAGGAACACGTGATCGACACCTCGGACCTCACGCCGGGGCAGTTGCGCAGCTGGATTCGCGACCTGATCCAGGCCGACCGCCCGCCGCTCGTGCTCACGTTCGAGTCGTTCGCGTTCAAGCGCGGCGTGCCGAGCGACGCCGACCTGATGTTCGACGTGCGCTGCCTGCCCAACCCCTACTACGATCGCAACCTGCGCCCGCTCACCGGCCGCGATCAGCCGGTGGCCGACTGGCTCGCGAGTTTCGATATCGTGGGCGCGATGATCGACGACATCGCCGCGTTTCTGCGCCGCTGGTTGCCGCAGTACACGGCCGACACGCGCAACTACCTCACGATCGCGATCGGCTGCACGGGCGGCCAGCATCGCTCCGTGTATGTGGTCGAACAACTGGCGCAGCGCTTCTCCGATCACGAACCGCTGCTGGTGCGCCACCGCACCCAGCTGCCCGACGAATCCGCCTGACCCTCTCCGTTTCCGCATGACGCTGCCCCGCCCGCTCACCCTGCTGACGATCCTCATGCTGGCCATCGCCGTGGCCGGCTGTTCCTCGCCCGGCAAGAAACGCGGCGGCGGCTACTACAAGGATGACGGCCCGGGCTCGAGTCCGCCCGCCGACATCGAAGCGATTCCCGACGCGCAGCCGCGCATCGAGCCGCTCGCCAGTGGTGCGAACCGGCCTTATGTGGTCTTCGGCAAGCGCTATGTGCCCGACACCACCGAGAAGCCCTTCCGCCAGCAGGGCGTGGCCTCCTGGTACGGCAAGAAGTTTCACGGCAACTCCACCTCGATCGGCGAGAGCTACGACATGTACGCCATGACGGCCGCGCATCCCACGATGCCACTGCCGAGCTATGCGCGCGTGACCAGCAAACTCAACGGCCGCACGGTGATCGTGCGCGTGAACGACCGGGGCCCGTTCCACGACAACCGCATCATGGATCTGTCGTATGTGGCGGCGTACAAGCTCGGCATCATCGGGCCGGGCAGCGGCGCGGTGACGGTCGAACGCATTCTGCCCGACGAGATCCGCACCCTGATGGCCCAGGGCGGCGCCCCCGCGCCGGCACCGCGCCCGGACAGCGCGACCGGCACCATCGTGTCCTCGCCGGTCGATCTGGGCGGCGGCAGCGCGCTGGCCGCCACGCCGCTGTCGGCACAACCGGTGAGCAGCGCTCCGCCCGCGGCGCAGGCGGGCGGCATCTACCTGCAGCTCGGCGCCTTCTCGCAGCCCGCCAACGCGCACACGCTGGTGGCGCGCGTCAATGGACTGCTCGCGGCCGAGGGCGCGCCCCCGGCCATCGTCGAGCAGGCCAACAACATGTATCGCGTGCGCATGGGCCCCTACAGCGACCGCGACGCGGCCCTGTCGGCCGTGCAGCGCGTCTCCGACCGCACGGGCATCATGCCCAGCCTCGCCGCGCCCTGAACGGGGCGGCGATTCATCATCGCGTGAATCACCCGCGGCGCCTCGCAGGCGCCAGCTTCAGCGCCGTGGCGTATCCGAGCCCGCGGCGCGCGGAGCCGGTTCGTTTTCGGCCTGCAGATAGGTCGCCCACGCCAGACTGGCGGCCGACTCGACCAGCGCCAGCTCCTGCTGGCCATCGCAGATGCGGCGCGTGCGGGCAGCATGGCCCGGATAGCGGTTGCCCTCGTGGATCAGGAGCGCGCGCTTGCGCTTGAGGCCACCGCCGAAGCCGGTGAGCGCGGTATTCCAGCCGATCACGCGATGGCAGGGCACGATGATGGAGATGGGGTTGCGACCCAACGCCAGCGCCAGCGGACGCACCGAACGCGGACGCCCGATGCGGTGCGCCAGATCGCCGTAGGTGGTGGTCGTGCCGAAGGGCAGGCTCAGCAGCCCTTCCCAGACCAGACGTTGAAACGGCGTGCCGACCGGGGCCAGCGGCAGGTCGAAAGCCTGGCGCTCGCCGGCGTACCACTCGGCCAGTTGCTCGCGGGTGCGCGCCAGCACACTCGCCTCGGCGGCGCTGTGCTCGGCCCGGCCGATGGCGGCGGCATCGCTTTGGTCGACGAACCACACCCCACACAGACCCGCGTCGCTGGCGGCGAGGCGCATCGGTCCGAGCGGGCTGTCGATGTCGAGGGTGGCGGGTTGGGCAGCGGGATCTTCCACCCGCAACAAGGGCAGCGGTGCGGTCATTCTGCGTCTTCCTTGCGCGCCAGGGCGCGCTGATACAGGGCATCGCGCGGCAGTCCGGTGACGCGCGCGGCCACGCGCGCGGCATCGCGCACCGAGACGGTTTCGAGCAAGGCGTCGAGCAATGTGTCGGTGGCGGGATCGGCCAGCGCATCGTCGGCCTCCGTGCGCGCTTCGGCATGCACGATGAGCACGAACTCACCCTGCCCACGATGCGAATCGGCGGCCAGCCACGCGGCGGCCTCGCCGAGCGGCAAGGTGGCGATCTCTTCGAAGCGCTTGGTCAGCTCGCGCGCCACGGTGACCTCGCGCGCCGGCCCGCAGACCTCGAGCAGGTCCGCCAGCGTGGCGGCCAACCGATGCGGCGATTCGAACATCAGCACCGGCGCGGGCAAGGCGCACCACTGGCGCAGCCAGCGCTGCCGCGCCACCGCCTTGGGCGGCGCGAAACCGGCGAACGCGAATGCGGGATTTTCGTCGGACGTGACACCACTGCCCATCAGCGCGGTGATGACGGCGCTCGGGCCGGGCACCGGGACGACGGGGTGGCCCGCCGCGCGCACGGTGCGGACCACGCGGGCGCCGGGGTCGCTGACGGCGGGCGCGCCGGCATCGGACACCAGGGCCACGCGCTGGCCTTGCGCGAGACGCTCGCAGATGGCCTGGGCCGCCTGTGCCTCGTTGTGACGATGCGCGGCCATGAGCGGCGTGCCCACGCCCCAGGCATCGAGCAAGGTGCGGGTGGCGCGCGTGTCCTCGGCCGCGATCACATCGGCGCGGGCCAGCGCCTGCCAGGCGCGCAGCCCGAGGTCGCCGAGGTTGCCGATCGGGGTGGCGACCACGTAAAGCGTGCCGGGCGGCCAATGCTGGGCCGCGACGCGTTCGGCTACGCGGTTCCAGGCATCGCCTGCGGGTGTGACATCCGGATTCATGGGGGCTTCGACTGCGATGAAAAACCATGCCAGTGTAGCCGCCATGCGCGCTCCCCACGATCCGCCCTCGGCGGCGGCCCCATCCCCGGATCCGTCCGATAACGCTCCCTTTGCGCTCGCCCGCGAGATCCGCGAACGCGGCCCGCGCAAGCGTGCGCGCCGGGCACGGCCGGTGGCACGGACCGCCCATCTGACCGGACGCGCCATGGAGGATCGCGCGCTGGCCTGGCTGCAGGCGCACGGTCTCCAGCTGGTGGCCCGCAACGTCCGTGGCCGCCGGGGCGAGATCGACCTCGTCATGCGCGACGGCGCCACGGTGGTGCTGGTCGAGGTGCGCTCGCGCCGGGGTCCGCCCGGCGTCGCGGCCGGCAGCCTCACGCCCGCCAAGCTGGCCAGCATCGTTCGCACCGCCCGGCACTGGCTGCCGATCTGGCGCGCCCGCCACTGGCCCGGCCAGGACCCGCCGGTGCGGCTCGATGCCGTGCTGGTGCAGGAGGGGCAGGCGGAGTGGCTGCGCGATGTGCGGCTGCCCGCCGAATTGGACTGACGCGCCCCTGAAACGGCCGCGCACGGCCGCTCACAGACTTTACGCCCGCCGCGACTCCGGTTACGCGTGGACAGAAACAGAGGCTTACCGCGTGAGATAATCCGCGCCATGGATATGACCTTGCGCATGACGTCGCATTTCCGCGATGCAATCGCTCTGCACGAACAGAGCATGCACACCCTGGCCCCCACGCTGGCCACGGCGGTGGACCTGCTTTTCGCCGCTCTGGCCAACAACGGCCGGATCCTGGCCTGCGGCAATGGCGGCTCGGCCGCCGATGCGCAGCATTTCATCGCCGAGCTGGTCGGCCGTTTCGAGCGCGACCGCCTGCCGCTGGCCGGCATCGCCCTCAATACCGACACCTCGATCCTGACCGCGGTCGGCAACGACTACGGCTTCGACGAAATCTACGAACGCCAGGTCAGTGCGCTGGGCCAGCCGGGCGACGTCCTGGTGGCCATTTCCACCAGCGGCAACTCGCCCAACGTCGTGCGCGCCATGGAAGCCGCCCGCGATCGCGAAATGCACGTGATCGCCCTGACCGGCAAGGGCGGCGGCGTCATGGGGGAACTCATTACGCCGCACGACGTCCATCTATGTGTCCCGCACGACCGAACGATGCGCATCCAGGAGGTCCACATCCTGTTGCTGCACGCCCTGTGCGACGGTATCGACGCCCTACTCCTCGGAGACACCGAATGATGATGCCTTCCTCCCGAACCGCCGTACGCCCCCTGCTCGCGGCCGCCGTGCTCGCCGCCGCCGTGGCGGGTCTGTCGGCCTGCGCCCCGCTGGTCGTGGGCGGCGCCGCCGCCACCACGGCCGTCGTCGCCACCGACCGCCGCTCCTCGGGCACCCAGCTCGACGACCAGAACGCCACGTTCCGCGCCGAAACCCAGATCAGCCAGAAGCTCGGCGAGGGTGCCCGCGTCAACGCCATGGTCTACAACGGCCAGATGCTGCTCACCGGCGACGTCCCGACCGATGCTGCCCGCGCCGAGGCAGGCACGATCGCCCAGGGTGTGCAAAAGGTGCGCAGCGTGAGCAACCAGCTCACGGTCGGCCCGGCGGCATCGTTCACCACCCGCTCCAACGACACCTGGATCACGTCCAAGGTCAAAACCGCCCTGATCAATACCAAGTTCGTCCCGTCCGGCACGATCGCGGTCACGACCGACAAGGGCGTCGTTTACCTGATGGGCAAGGTCACCCAGGCCGAGAGCGAGTACGCCGCCAACGCGGCCGCCGACGTCGGCGGTGTGACGAAAGTGGTAAAACTGTTCGAGATCATCAGCCGCGATGAAGCCATTCGCCTGTCGGGCTCCGGGTCGTCCAAAGACGGCAAGGCCCCGATCGAGTCGACCACGGGCGGCACCCCGGCTCCCACGGAAAACGCGGCTCCGGCCGGCGATTCCGGCGTACAGGCAATGCCCATCAAATGAAAAAAGTCATCCTCTCGCTCGTCGTCCTGGTGGCGGCCGGCATCGGCGCCTGGTTCGTCTGGCGCCCCGCCGCGCCCGCGCCCGACGTGACCTTCACCACGCTCGAAGGCAAGCGCTTCACCACGCAGGACCTGCGCGGCAAGGTGGTGCTGGTCAAGTTCTGGGCCACCAGTTGCGTCACCTGCGTCAAGCAGATGCCGGAGGCGATCTCGGCCTACAACGAATACGCGCCCAAGGGCTACGAAGCAATCGGCGTGGCCATGCAGTACGACCCGCCCAACTATGTCGCCAACTTCGTGCAGCAGCGCAAGCTGCCGTTCCCGGTCGTGATCGACGCGCAGGGCGAGATCGCCAAGGCCTTCGGCGACATCCGCCTCACGCCCACCGCGTTCCTGATCGACAAGGAAGGCCGCATCATCAAGCGCTACCTCGGCGAATACGACGTGGCCGAGTTCCACGCCACGGTCGAAAAGGCGCTGGCGGCGGGCTGACCGCTCTGCCACTGCCCGCTCGCCGGGTCGTAAAAAAAGCCCTCGGTGCCACACGGCGCCGAGGGCTTTTTCGTGGAGCGGCCGATCCGGCCGCCGCCGCTCAGAACGCCGGAACCACGGCGCCCTTGTACTTTTCCTGGATGAACTTCTTCACGGTCTCGCTGTGCAGCGCGTTCACGAGCTTCTTGATCTTGGGCGCGTCCTTGTCTTCCTGGCGCACGGCGACCAGGTTGGCGTAGGGCGAGTCCGCGCCTTCGATGAAGAGCGCGTCGCGGGTGGGCACCAGACCGGCTTCCAGCGCGTAGTTGGTGTTGATCAGCGCGACGTCCACGTCATCGAGCGAGCGCGGCAGCATGGCGGCCTCGAGTTCGCGGAACTTGAGCTTCTTGGGGTTTTCGACGATGTCGATCGGCGTGGCGACGATGTTGGCCGGATCCTTCAGCTTGAGCAGGCCCTGCTTTTGCAGCAGCACCAGCGCGCGGCCGCTGTTGGACGGGTCGTTGGGGATCGCGATCGTGGCGCCGTCCTTCAGATCGGCGATGCGCTTGATCTTCTTGGAATAGGCGCCGAACGGCTCGACGTGGACCAGGCCGGCCGAGACCAGGTTGGTCTTGCGATCCTTGTTGAAGGTGTCGAGGTAGGGCTGATGCTGGAAGAAATTGGCGTCGAGCTGCTTGTCGGCCAGTTGCAGGTTGGGCTGCACGTAGTCGGTGAACACCTTGATGTCGAGCTCCACGCCTTCTTTGGCCAGCACGGGCTTGACCACTTCGAGGATCTCCGCATGGGGCACCTGGGTGGCGCCGATCGTGAGCTTTTCGGCGTGCGCCGCGCCCGTGGCCAGGACCAGGGCCGATGCCACCAGGGCCGACCGGATGAAGGAGAAACGCATGATTTGCCTCGTTGATGTGTCGTGAAATACGGGGGTCGCGGCCCGCGCCGACGGGGTCCGGAAGTGTCCGCCCCATGGCCGGCCGTTGCAAAAACGACCCCAATTTACCTGAATGCCCGCCTTTTGTCGGGCATAAGGACATGGGTTTACGGCATATGACAGCCGAGGCGATTACAATCTGCCGTATGCTTGCCACCATGCCTGTCCAGACATGGGCGCAGGCATTTTTTCCACCTTTTTTTCGGCTCGTATATATCACTGCCATGACCGACACCCCCGACCCTGCCGCCGTAATGTCTCCTGCTGTCAAAGCCGCCGTCCTTTCGGAAGCCCTGCCGTATATCCGACGATTTCACGGCAAGACGATCCTGGTGAAATACGGTGGCAATGCCATGACGGAAGAACGATTGCAGCGCAGCTTCGCGCACGACGTCGTGCTGCTGAAGCTGGTGGGTCTGAATCCGGTCGTGGTGCACGGCGGCGGTCCGCAGATCGATGACGCCCTGCGCCGTATCGGCAAGCAAGGCACCTTCATCCAGGGCATGCGGGTCACCGATGCCGAGACCATGGAAGTGGTCGAGTGGGTGCTGGGCGGCCAGGTCCAGCAAGACATCGTGATGATGATCAACGAAGTCGGCGGCAAGGCCGTGGGCCTGACCGGCAAGGACGGCATGCTCATCCAGGCCCGCAAGAAGCTGATGGACAACAAGGACAACCCCAACGAGCCGATCGACATCGGCTTCGTGGGCGACATCACCCAGGTCGAGCCCGCCGTGGTCAAGGCCCTGCAGGATGACCAGTTCATTCCCGTGATCTCCCCGATCGGCTACGGCGAAGACGGCACCGCCTACAACATCAACGCCGACGTGGTCGCCGGCAAGATGGCCGAGGTGCTGGGCGCCGAAAAGCTGCTCATGATGACCAACACCCCGGGCGTACTCGACAAGAGCGGCAAGCTGCTGCGCAGCCTGTCGGCCCAGACCATCGACGAGCTGTTCGCCGACGGCACGATCTCGGGCGGCATGCTGCCCAAGATCTCCTCGGCGCTGGATGCCGCGAAAAACGGCGTCAACTCGGTCCACATCGTCGACGGCCGCGTGCCGCACTGCCTGCTGTTGGAGATCCTGACCGACCAGGGCGTCGGCACGATGATCAGCTCGCACTGATGGCGTTACGGCGCCTTCTGCTGCGGCCCGCGGCGCGCATACGCCGCGGCCGCCGCGTGTCCGAGGCCGGCGGCGCCGGCCCCGGGCACGGTGGCCGGCTCTGGCTGTTCGATCTCGACAACACGCTGCACGACACCTCGCACGCCATCTTCCCGCAGATCGACGCGGGCATGACCCGCGCGGTCATGACGGCGCTGGGCGTCGAGGCCGACGAAGCCAACCGGCTGCGCAAGCTCTATTGGCAGCGCTACGGCGCGACCATGATCGGCCTGGTGCGCCACCATGGTGTCGACCCGCACGCGTTTCTGCGCGACAGCCATGATTTCGACGTAACCACGCTGGTGCGCGCCGAGAAAGGGCTGCCCGCCATGCTGCGCGCCCTGCCCGGACGCAAGGTGCTGCTCACCAACGCGCCGCTCGATTACGCCCGCGCGGTGCTGCGCCACATGGGCATCCTGCGCTACTTCGACAGCCTCTGGGGCATCGAAGAGATGCGCCTGCACGGCGAGTTTCGTCCCAAGCCCTCGGCGGCGCTGCTGCGCTACGTGCTGGCGCGCGAAGGCGCCACGCCGCGCCAGACGGTGCTGGTCGAAGACACGCTCGACAATCTGCGCAGCGCGCGCCGGATCGGTCTGCGCACGGTGCATGTGTACCATCCCGGCACGCCGTTCGCCCGCGGGCACAGGTCACGACCTTCGTACGTCGACTTGCGGGTAAACTCGGTTACAGACCTGCTGCTGCGCCGCCGGCCGCTGCGCGGCTGACCCCGCGTCCCCTACCCCGTCCGTCCCGCATACCCAGCCCGTCCCATGGCGAAACCCGGCGAGAGAAAAACCCAGATCCTGCAAACGCTGGCCGAAATGCTGGAGCAGCCGCATGCCGCCCGCATCACCACGGCCGCGCTCGCCGCGCGCATGCAGGTGTCGGAGGCCGCGCTCTACCGTCATTTCGCCAGCAAGGCGCAGATGTTCGAGGGCTTGATCGAGTTCATCGAGACCACGCTGTTCACCCTGGTGAATCAGATCAGCGCGGCCGAGCCGCAGGGGCTGGGCCAGGCGCGCAAGACGGTATCGATGCTGCTGGCCTTCTCGGAACGCAACCGCGGCATGACGCGCGTGCTCACCGGCGACGCCCTCGTCACCGAAGACAACCGGCTGCAGGACCGCATCAACCACATCAACGACCGCATCGAGGCCACCTTCAAGCAGTGCCTGCGCAATGCGGTGACCGACGGCGGCCTGCCCGAAGACGCCAATGTGGCGGCGCACGCCAGCCTGCTCACGCATCTCGTGCTGGGCCGCTGGCTGCGTTATGCGCAGAGCGGCTGGCGCGTCACGCCCACCGCCATGCTCGACGACCAGTTGCGGCTGGCGCTGGGATGAGCGCGATGGCGTCGTCACCGCGTCACGCTTTCCTGCCATCATCCCGGCCGATCCTGCACGCATGTTGAAGGCGTCGCGGCGCGGTGACGGCCCGATAAGCCGGACCGGCCGCGTGTCATTGGGCTTGCGGTCCGGGCGAACCGGCCAGCATAATCGCACCTGATCCGGCCCTTCAATAGCCGGTTCCGCTCGCCCTTGACCTGCATCAATGCGGGTTTTCCTTAGTACTGCCAAGCTAGTCCCGTGTTCTGACGTTGCTAGTACAGCATTTCTTACGTGGCTGGCACCGTCTTCTGACGTCGATTGACCTAGATCGGAGATGGATATGACTGCGCAAGCCGCTGTCCCTGCCCCACAAGTCCCCAAGAAGAAGATACCGATAGGCCTTGTGGCCGGCCTGCTGGCGCTCATCATCGTATTGATGCTGCCCATGCCCGCCGACCTGCCGCCCGCGGGTCATCGCATGATCGCCATCCTGGCGTTCGCGGTGGTCGTGTGGATCACCGAGGCGGTGTCGTACGAAGCCAGTGCCATCATGATCACCACCTTGATGGCCTTCCTGCTGGGCACCGCGCCCACCATCAAGAATCCCGAGGTGCTTTACGGCACCTCGGCGGCCATCAGCATGGCGCTGACCGGGTTCTCGAACTCGGCGCTCGCGCTGGTCACCGGCGCGCTGTTCATCGCGGCCGCCATGACCTTCACGGGGCTGGACCGACGCATCGCGCTGGTCACGCTCTCGCGCATCGGCACCAGCACCACGCGGATCATGATCGGCGCGATCGCCGTCACCATCGTGCTGAGCCTGGTCGTGCCGAGCGCCACCGCGCGCAGCGCCGCCGTCGTGCCCATCATGATGGGCGTGATCGCCGCGTTCGGCGTCGACAAGCGTTCCAACATCGCCGCCGGCATCATGATCATCGTGGCCCAGGCCACCAGCATCTGGAACGTCGGCATCCAGACCGCCGCCGCCCAGAACCTGCTGACCAAGGGCTTCATGGAGAAGATGCTCGGTGACCGCGTGTCGTGGGCCGAATGGCTGATCGCCGGCGCGCCGTGGTCGGTCATCATGTCGGTCGTGCTCGTCTTCATCGTGCTCAAGCTGCTGCCCCCCGAAGCCGACAACATCGCCGGCGGCAAGGAAGCGGTGCAGGCCGAACTCGACGCGCTCGGTCCCATGACCGGTCCGCAGAAGCGCCTGCTCGGCGTGTCGCTCATGCTGCTGATGCTGTGGGCCACCGAGAAGTCGCTGCACAACTTCGACACCACCTCGACCACCTACTTCGGCCTCGTGCTGCTGCTGCTGCCGCGCTTCGGCGTGATGACATGGAAGGACGTGCAAAGCCGCATTCCGTGGGGCACCGTGATCGTGTTCGGCGTGGGTATCAGCCTGGGCACCGCCCTGCTCACCACCCAGGCCGGTCAATGGATGGGCAATCAGGTCGTGACGCACACCGGCCTGGATCACCTCGGCCCGCTCGCGATCTTCGCCATCCTGTCGGCCTTCCTGATCGTGATCCATCTGGGCTTCGCCAGCGCCACCGCGCTCACCTCGGCCATGCTGCCGATCCTGATCTCGGTGCTGGCCACGCTGCCGGGTGAATTCAACCGGCTGGGCATGACCATGCTGCTGGGCTTCGTGGTGAGCTACGGTTTCATCCTGCCCATCAACGCACCGCAGAACATGGTCTGCCTGGGTACCGAAACCTTCACCGCCAAACAGTTCGCCCGCGTCGGCATCATCATCACCATCGTCGGCTATCTGCTGATGCTGGTGTTCGGTGCCACCTACTGGCGCTGGCTGGGCTGGATGTAAGGAGTCATCATGAAAATCGCCATCAACGAAGCCATCGCCTACGGCGAGCGTCTGCTGGCCGCCCAGGGGGTGCCCGCCGACATCGCCCGCGACGTCGCCGAACACCTCGTCGAGTCCGACCGGGTGGGCTACACCAGCCACGGCCTGTCGATCCTGCCGAACTACGAACGGGTGCTGCGCGAAGGCTTCGTGCGCGCCGACGGCCGGGCCGAGCTCGTCAACGACCGCGGCACGCTGCTCGCCTTCGAGGGCAACAGCGGCTTCGGCCAGCACGTGGGCAAGACCGCCATCCAGCAGGCCATCGCGCGCACGGCCGAGCATGGCCAGTGCATCCTGACCCTGCGCAACACGCACCACCTGGGGCGCATGGGCTACTACGGCGAGATGGTCGCCGCGGCCGGCCAGATCCTGCTGGCCTTCACCAACGTGATCAATCGGTCGCCCACCGTGGCGCCGTTCGGCGGCGCGCGCGCCTGCCTCACGACCAATCCGCTGTGCTTCGCCGGCCCGCTGCCGGGCGGCCGGCCGCCGATCCTGGTCGACATGGCCACCAGCTCCATCGCGGTCAACAAGGCCCGCGTGCTGGCGACCAACGGCCAGCCGGCGCCCGCCGGCGCGCTGATCGATGCGCAGGGCAATCCCACCACGGATCCGGGCGCGCTGTTCACCGATCCCCCCGGCGCGCTGCTGCCCTTCGGCGGTCACAAGGGTTATGCGCTCGGCCTCGTGGCCGAGCTGCTGGCCGGCGTGCTGTCGGGTGGCGGCACGATCCAGCCGGAGCATCCGCGCAATGGCGTGGCGACCAACAACATGTTCGCCATCCTGCTCGATCCGCAGGTCGATTTCGACGCCGACTGGCGCACGCAGGAGGTCGGCGCGTTCATCGACTACCTGCAGGCCTGCCCGCCCCAGCCGGGCGTCGACCGGGTGCAGTACCCGGGCGAGTACGAGGCCCACAATCGCGAGCTGAACCGCGATGCGCTGACCTTCGCACCCGCCATCTGGGACACGATGCTGAAGCTGGGCGACACCCTGGGCGTGGCACCGCCCAGCGTCTACGCCGAGTAGTCCGCGTCACGCACGTGAAGAAAGCACAACGGCGCCCTCGGGCGCCGTTGCTTTTGCGGGGACCCGGGACGTCAGGTCTTGCGCGCGCGGTGCCGGCTGATACTCATGAGAATGCCGCAGGCGATCCCCATGGTGAGCAGGGCCGTGCCGCCATAACTCATGAAGGGCAAGGGCACGCCCACCACCGGCAGAATGCCGGTCACCATCCCGACGTTCACGAACACATAGATGAACATCATCATCGTGACCGACCCCGCCAATAAGCGCCCGAACTGGGTCGCGCTGCGCGAGGCGATGGCCAGGCCGCGCGCCATCAGCAGGCCGTAGAGCACGAGCAGCGCCACCCCGCCGTACAGGCCGAACTCTTCGGCGTAGACCGCGAAGATGAAGTCGGTGGTGCGCTCCGGAATGAAGTCGAGGTGGGTCTGCGTGCCCTGCATGTAGCCCTTGCCGTACAGCCCGCCCGAGCCCACCGCGATCATCGACTGGATCGTGTGAAAGCCCTTGCCCAAGGGATCGGAGCTGGGGTTGAGCAGCGTGCAGACCCGGTGCTTCTGGTATTCGTGCAGCACGACCCAGTCGACGTCCGGCTCGCAGAGCTGGTCTTCGTAGTAGACCAGCGTGCCCAATCCGACGATGCCGGCCACCATCACCGGCACCAGCAGCTTGAAGGACAGGCCGGCGAAGTAGATCACGAAGAAACCGGCGCCAAACACCAGCAGCGCCGTGCCCAGATCGGGCTGCAGCACGATCAGGCCGAACGGCACGATGAGCATCGCGGCCGCCACGAAGAAGTCGCGGATGCGCACCTGCCCTTCGTGCCGCTGGAAGTACCAGGCCAGCATCATGGGCACGGCGATCTTCATCATCTCGGAAGGCTGGATGCGCGTCACGCCCAGGTTGAGCCAGCGCGTCGCGCCCTTGCTGGTTTCGCCGGCGAACTCGACGCCGAGCAGCAGCACCACCCCGACCGCATAGAACGGCAAGGCCAGCTTCATGAGGGTCTGGGGTGGCACCAGGGCCATGGCCCACATGGCCACGAAGGCGATCGTGAAATTGCGCGACTGCTCGGCGAAGCGCCAATCGGTGCCGCCCACGGCGGAATGCATCACCGTGAGACCGAGCGCGGCGAACAGCACCAGCACGAACAGCAGCGGCCAGTCGAACGCGGTGAACACGCGCAGCAGGATGAGCCCGATGCGCTTCATTGCGCGTTCTCCGCGACCGCCGCGGCCTTGGCGCCACGCTCGATCTTGTCTTCACGCTCGGTGCTGAGCCAGTAGTCCATCACCGTGCGCGCCACCGGCGCGGCCGCGCTCGCACCCCAGCCGGCGTTCTCGACGATCAGCGACACCGCGATGCGGGGATGCTCCGCGGGCGCGAATCCCATGAACAGCGCGTGATCGCGCAGGCGTTCGTCGATCGCGTTGGCCCGGTACTGGCCCCCGCGCAGGCTGAACACCTGCGCCGTGCCGGTCTTGCCGGCGGCCTGATAGGGCGCGTTGGCGAAGGCGCGGCGCGCGGTGCCCGACCGGATCACGTCGGCCATGGCGTGCTTGATGACATCGACGTTGGCCTGCTTGAGCGGAATGCGGTAGTCCGGCGCCGACGGCGTGGCCGTGATCATCAGCGAGCGGGCGTCACGCACCGCGTGCACCAGATGCGGCCTGCGGTACAGGCCGTTGTTGGCCAGCGTGGAGGTCGCCTGCGCCAGCTGCAGCAGCGTGAACGAGTTATAGCCCTGGCCCACCGCCACCGAGATGGTTTCGCCGGCATACCAGCGCTGGCGCTCGCGATCCTTGTAGGCACGGCGCTTCCAGTCGGTGGAGGGCAGCACACCCGCCTTCTCGCCTTCGAGATCGATGCCGGTGATCTGGCCGAATCCGAATTGCTTGGAGAAATCGTGCAGCGCGTTGACCCCGATCTCGGGGCCCAGCGAATAGAAGTAGGTATCGGAAGAAACCACGATGGCCTTGTGCATGTCGGTCATGCCGAACACCGCACCGGCGGCATTGCGGAAGCGCTGGCCGCCGAACTCGTAGTAGCCGGGATCCGGGAAGCGATCGGTGGCGCGGCGCTTGTTGAGCTCGAGCGCGGCGAGCGCCACGAAGGGCTTGTAGGTCGAGCCGATCGGATAGGTGCCGTACAGCGGCCGGTTGATCAGCGGATGGTCGGGCGATTCGTTGAGCCGGCGCCAGTTTTCGACATCGATACCGTCGACGAACAGGTTGGGGTCGAACGAGGGCTGCGACACGAAGGCCAGCACTTCGCCCGTGTCGGGATCGATGGCGACCAGCGCGCCACGCCGGCCTTCGAAGGCTTTCTCGGCGATGCGCTGCAGGTTCAGGTCGATCGACAGCATGATGTCGGAACCCGGCACCGGATCGATGCGGCGCAAGGTGCGCACGGGCCGCCCGGTGGCCGTCACCTCGACCTCTTCCAGACCGGTGCGCCCGTGCAGCGTTTCTTCCCAGGTTTTTTCGATGCCCTTCTTGCCGATGACATCGGTACCGCGATAGTTGCCCGCGCGGCCGGTGCGCTCGAGCTCTTCCTGGTCGCCGTCGGCGATGCGGCCGATGAAGCCCACGACGTGCGCGGCGGCCTCGCCCTGCGGATACTCGCGCACCCAGCGCGCGCGCAGCTCAACGCCCGGAAACTCGAACGCGTGCGCCGAGAACCAGGCGGCCTCGGTCTCGTTGAGGTTGTTGCGCAGCACGAGGCTCGCGTAGCGGCTGGACTCCTGCACGCGCCGCTTGAAGCGGCGCTGATCGGCCGGCGACACGTACAGCACCGGCGTCAGGCGCGAGAACAGGTCGTCGATCGAACTGCCGATGTTGGCCGGCACGACCTCGATGGTGTAGGTGCGGTAGTTGCGCGCGAGCACCACGCCGTTGCGGTCGAGGATTTCGCCACGGCGCGGCGGAATCGGCTGGACGGCGATGCGGTTGCGGTCGGCGCGTTCGGAATAGCCTTCGAAGCGCTCGACCTGCAGGAACCAGAAGCGCGAGATCAGAAGGCCGAAGCAGACCAGGGCAAAGAGCCCGCCCACCCAGGCGCGCAGCTTGAAGCGTTGCTTCTGCTGCTGGCCGGTCTTCTTGAACTCGAACATGCGAGACGCCTCAGACGGCGGAAGACTCGACGTCGTCGTAACGTCGTTGGGGCAGGTGCAGCACCCAGCCACCGAGCGGCCAGATGGCCGCGGTCAGGAGAGCGCCGAGGGCCCATTGCCAGCCCGGCCAGGCGCCGGCCAGCCAGGCCATGATGAGCTGGCTGACCAGTTGGGCCACGAAGAACACGGGCAGCATGTGCATGGCCTGGCTCCAGAGATCGAAACGCTGGAGCCGGCGGTGCAGCGCGAAGGCGCCGTACGCCACGAGGGTGTACGAGAGGGCATGGCCGCCGAGCAGACCGGCATCGTGCACGTCGAGCAGCAGCCCGAAGATGAACGCCGCCACCATGCCCACGCGGCGCGGCTCGTGGGCGCACCAGAAGGCGATGACGAGGGCCAGCACGTCGGGCGCACCCGCCCACTGGCGCCAGGGCAGGAGCGAGGCCAGCCAGACCAGCAACAGCGTGCCCCACACGAAGGCGCCATGCGCGGCATGCGCGAGGCGCTCGGGCTCGACGTTGCTGGGCATGCCCAGGGCGCGGCGGCCCCGGCTGGCGTCGTGCTTACTTTCCGCCACCGTCGGCCTCCTGTCGATTCAGTTCAGCGCGCGCCACGTCGACCTGCAGAACCAGGAAGTGGCGATAGCGCTCGGGATGAGCCAGCGGCTCGGACAACGCGCGGGCAAAGCCGGACGCGGTATCGCGCTCGACCGACGCGACCTTGGCCACCGGCAGGCCGGCCGGGAACAGCCCGCCCACGCCGCTGGTGACGATGGTATCGCCGGCCTTGATGTCGGCGTTGGCCGCAAGATAGCGAACCTCGATGACGCCGGGGGTGTTACTGCCGAAGGCAATCAGACGCAGCCCGTTGCGCAGCACCTGCACCGGGATCGAGACGCGCTCGTCGGTGACCAGCGCGGCCTCGGCCGTCATGGGCGTGGTGCGCACGATCTGCCCGACCACGCCGCCTTCGTCGATCACGGGCATGCCAGGCTGCAGACCGGCGTTGCTGCCCTTATTGAACACCAGACGCTGATGAAATGCATTGGGCGGCTCGTAGAGCACCTCGACGACCACCGCCGACTGGGTGATGTTGTCGGTGACACCGAGCAGGCGGCGCAATTGGGAATTCTCGGCGGCCAGCTGCACGGCATGCGTGGCGACCTGGGCCAGCTCGATGCGCTGGCGCTGCAACGCTTCGTTTTCGCTGCGGATCATGTTGGCCGCATTGACCCATTCGTCGACCTGCTGGACGAGGTCGCGCGGCGCCATGACGGCACGCTGGAACGGATAGAGGGCCACGGAGACGGCGCGGCGTACCGGTTCGAGGATGCGCAGTTGCGAATCCACGCCCATCAGGACGAGCGCCATCAGGACCAGGACGGCCAGCCTCACCTCGGCCGGCGGGCCGCGGCGAAATAGCGGTGGGGTCGTCCCTTGTCGTTGCATGAAATACTCAGCCCGGGCAGTGCGGCCCGGTGCTGCCATGCTGTCCGGTGCCGCCGCAAAGGCGGCATCCGGTCAGCCGCACGGGCTTAGTCGTTGATGAAAATGGCGCCGAGCTTTTCAAGGTGCTCGAGCGCTTCGCCGCAACCACGCACCACGCAGGTCAGGGGATCGTCGGCCACCACGACGGGCAGACCGGTTTCTTCCTGGAGCAGGCGATCCAGATCGCGCAACAGTGCGCCACCGCCGGTCAGGGCGATGCCCTTGTCGGTGATGTCGGCGCCGAGTTCGGGCGGGGTCTGTTCGAGCGCGATCTTGACGGCCGAGACGATCTGGTTGAGCGGATCGGTCAGGGACTCGAGGATCTCGTTGGACGACACCGTGAAGCTGCGCGGCACGCCTTCGGCCAGATTGCGGCCCTTGACCTCGATCTCGCGGACTTCGGAGCCCGGGAAGGCCGAGCCGATTTCCTTCTTGATGAGTTCGGCGGTGGGTTCGCCGATCAGCATGCCATAGTTGCGGCGGATGTAGTTGACGATGGCTTCGTCGAACTTGTCACCGCCGACGCGCACGGAGCCCTTGTAAACCATGCCGCCCAGCGAAATCACGGCCACTTCGGTGGTGCCGCCGCCGATGTCGACGACCATCGAGCCGCTGGCATCGGACACCGCCAGGCCGGCGCCGATCGCGGCGGCCAT
Source organism: Bordetella genomosp. 5 (assembly GCF_002261475.1). GTDB lineage: Bacteria > Pseudomonadota > Gammaproteobacteria > Burkholderiales > Burkholderiaceae_B > Bordetella. The sequence goes on along the minus strand of NZ_NEVN01000001.1, from coordinate 318,368 downwards.
GGGCTCTTCGATGAGGTAGACGTGCGACGCGCCGGCGCCGAGCGCCGACTCACGAATCGCGCGGCGCTCGACCTGGGTCGAACCGCAGGGCACGCACACGATGATGCGCGGGCTGGGCGCGAGCATGTTGCGGGGGTGCACCATGCGGATGAACTGCTTGAGCATCTGCTCGGTGACCGTGAAGTCGGCGATGACGCCGTCTTTCATGGGGCGGATGGCTTCGATGTTGCCCGGCACGCGGCCCAGCATCTGCTTGGCTTCCTGGCCCACGGCCTGGATGATTTTCTTGCCGTTGGGGCCGCCTTCGTGACGAATGGCGACCACCGAAGGTTCGTCCAGCACGATGCCCTTGCCCCGGACGTAAATCAGCGTGTTGGCGGTACCGAGGTCGATCGCCATATCGCTGGAAAAATAACTACGGAGGAATCCGAACATGGGAGCTCAGCTAGATTCAGGTATTAGAGGTGACGCCACGCGGCGCGGCAACCCGGGGGCACAAACGCGAGTTCTGGCCTCGGTTCGGTATTGGGTCCGCCTGACTGCAGCGATTAAACCGTGAATCATAACTTATAATTTCACCGGAAATAGCGCTTAAATGCAGGCTATTCAAGCTTTGTAACGGGTTGGCCCTGTGCATACTGCCAGCTCCGCCATTCCGTCACACCCCCCTTCATTTTGGTCTTCTTTCCATGGCGCTCACCGCACAAGACGTGGCCCGCATTGCCCGGCTGGCCCGCATCGAATTGACCCCCGAACAGCAGGACACGGCTCAGGCCGAGCTCAATGGCATCCTGGACCTGATCGAGAAGCTGCAGGCCGTCGACACCACCGGCGTGGAGCCGCTCGCCCACCCGCTGTCGGCGCACGAAGACATCGTCCTGCGCCTGCGCGACGACGCCCCCACCGAACCGGCCACGGCCGAGCGCCGCGCCGAACTGCTGGCCAACGCCCCGGCCGAGGCCGACGGGCTGTTCCTGGTACCCAAGGTTATCGAGTAAGTCATGGCTAAACCCGCATTGCATACCGAGATCGGCGACATCGCCGCCCAGCGCGCCGCGCTGGCCGCGCGCAAGGTGAGCGCCGTCGAACTGGCCCAGAGCGCGCTGGCGGCCGCCGAAGCGGCCGCGCCGCTCAACGCGTTCCTGCACATCGACACCGAGCTCACGCTGGCCCAGGCCCGCGCGGCCGATGCCGCCCTGGCTCAGGGCACGGCCGGCCCGCTCGCCGGCATCCCCATCGCCCACAAAGACGCGTTCGTCACGCGCCAGTGGCGTACCACCGCCGGCAGCCGCATGCTCGAGGGCTACGTCAGCCCGTTCGACGCCACGGTGGTCGAGCGCCTGGAGGCGGCCGGTGCCGTCTCGCTGGGCAAGCTCAATTGCGACGAGTTCGCCATGGGTTCGGGCAACGAAAACTCCGCCTACGGCGTGGTCCGCAATCCGTGGGATACGCAGGCCGTGCCGGGCGGTTCGTCGGGCGGCTCCGCCGCGGCCGTGGCCGCACGTCTCGTCGCCGCCACCACCGGCACCGACACCGGCGGTTCGGTGCGCCAGCCCGCCGCCCTGTGCGGCGTGAGCGGCATCAAGCCCACCTACGGCACCGTGTCGCGCTTCGGCATGGTGGCGTTCGGCTCCAGCCTGGACCAGGCGGGTCCGCTGGCCCCCAGCGCCCGCGATCTGGTCGAGTTGCTCGATCCCATGAGCGGCTTCGATCCGCGCGACGCCACCAGCCTCGAAACCTGCGACGGCGAGACCAACGCCCCCGGCCGCGTGCGCGCCGCGTTCGACCGTGCGGCCCAAGGCTATGACGCCGCCGGCAGCCAGCCGCTGAAGGGCCTGCGCATCGGCGTGCCCGCCGAATATTTCGGCGCCGGCCTGGCGCCCGACGTCGCCGCCGCGGTCGACGCCGCGCTGGCACAGTTCGAACAGCTCGGCGCCGAGCGCGTGTCGATCTCGCTGCCGCGCACCGAGCTCGCCATCCCCGCCTACTACGTGATCGCGCCGGCCGAAGCCTCGAGCAACCTGGCCCGCTACGACGGCGTGCGCTACGGCCATCGCACCACCAATCTCGACAGCGTGAGCTATGGCGGCGGCAAGACCATCGACAACAAGCTCGAGGTCATGATCAGCCGCTCGCGCGCCGAGGGTTTCGGCGCCGAGGTCAAGCGCCGCATCCTGATCGGCGCCTACGTGCTGTCGCACGGCTATTACGACGCCTACTACCTGCAGGCACAGCGCCTGCGCCGCATGATCGCGCAGGATTTCCAGCGCGCCTTCGCCGGCCAGTGCGACGTGATCATGGGCCCGGTCACCCCGACCGTGGCCAAGAACATCGGCGACAACCGCGACGATCCGACCGCCGACTGGCTGGCCGACATCTACACGCTGGGCGTGAGCCTCGCGGGCCTGCCCGCGATGTCCGTGCCCTGCGGCTTCGGCGCCGACGGCCGCCGTCCGGTGGGTCTGCAGATCATCGGCAACTACTTCGACGAAGGCCGTTTGCTCGCCCTCGCCGACCGCTATCAACAAGTGACCGACTGGCATCAACGCACGCCGGCAACGCAGGACGCCTGACATGAACTGGGAAATCGTCATCGGCCTGGAAACCCACGCCCAGCTTTCCACCGACTCCAAGATCTTCTCCGGCAGCAGCACCCGCTTCGGCGCGGCGCCCAACACGCAGGCCAACGTCGTCGACCTGGCCCTGCCCGGCAGCCTGCCCGTGATGAACCGCGGCGCCGCCGAGCGCGCGATCCGCTTCGGCCTGGCCGTGGGCGCGACCATCGCACCGCGCTCGGTCTTCGCCCGCAAGAATTACTTCTACCCCGACCTGCCCAAGGGCTACCAGATCAGCCAGTACGAGCTGCCGGTGGTCCAGGGCGGCTCGATCTCGTTCTTCGTGGGCGAACAGGAGCACACGGTCGAGCTGACCCGCGCTCACCTCGAAGAAGACGCCGGCAAGTCGCTGCACGATGAGCTGTCCCTGCCCGATGGCCGCCCGGCCAGCGGCGTGGACCTGAACCGCGCCGGCACGCCGCTGCTCGAGATCGTGACCGAGCCGGTCATGCGTTCGGCCGCCGAAGCCGTGGCCTATGCCCGCGCGCTGCACAGCCTGGTCGTCTGGCTCGGCATCTGCGACGGCAACATGCAGGAAGGCTCGTTCCGCTGCGACGCCAACGTGTCCGTGCGCCCGGTCGGCCAGGCCGAGTTCGGCACCCGCACCGAGATCAAGAACGTCAACTCGTTCCGCTTCCTGGAGCGCGCCATTCTGTTCGAGGCGCGCCGCCAGATCGATCTGATCGAAGACGGCGGCACCGTCGTCCAGGAAACCCGTCTGTACGACGCGGATGCCGACGAAACCCGCAGCATGCGCAGCAAGGAAGACGCGCACGACTACCGCTACTTCCCGGATCCCGACCTGCCCCCGCTCGTGATCGGCGCCGACTGGATCGAGCAGGTGCGCGCCACCATGCCCGAGCTGCCCGCCGCGCTGCGCGCGCGCTTCGAGGCCGACTTCGGTCTGCCCGCCTACGATGCGGCGCAGCTCAGCACGAGCCGCGATCTCGCCGCGTACTTCGAAGCGGTGGCCCGCGCGCTGCCGGCCGGTCAGGCCAAGCTCGCGGCCAACTGGATCATGGGCGAGGTGTCGGCCACGCTCAACCGCGAAGAAAAAGACCTCGCCGACGCGCCGGTGCAGGCGCCCGCGCTGGCGCTGCTGATCAACCGCATCGTCGACGGCACGATCTCGAACAAGATCGCCCGTGATGTTTTCGCCAAGATGTGGGCCGGCGAAAACGGCGGCGATCCCGACGCGATCATCGAGGCCAACGGCTGGAAGCAGATCAGCGACACGGGCGCGATCGGCGGCATGATCGACGAGGTCCTGGCGGCCAATCCGGCCATCGTGGCCGAGTACCGAGCGGGCAAGCAGAAGGCGTTCAACTCGCTCGTGGGCCAGATCATGAAGGCAGCCCGCGGCAAGGCCAACCCGCAGCAGGTCAACGATCTGCTCAAGCAAAAGCTCGACGCCTGACGACGACGGCCGGCGCCTCGCGCCGCGCCGACGTGAAGAGGCCGCCGCCCGTTGCCGGGCCGGCGGCCTTTTTTTTTCGTGGGTCAGTGGCCGCAGCCACGGACGCCGGCGTCGATCAGACGCCGTATTTGTCGCGATAGGCCTGCACCGCGTCGCGATGCTGCGCGAATTGCGCGTCGTCCTGGAGCAGCGCCATGATGTCGGCCAGCGAGGCGATGCTCACCACGGGGATGCCGTAGGTGCGCGCGACGTCCTGCACGGCGGAGTGCGGCGAGAGCGCGTCGTCGGCGCCGGCGCGCTCCATGCGGTCCATGGCGATCAGCACGGCGGCCGGCTGCGCCCCCGCGGCGCGGATGATCTCGACCGACTCGCGTACCGAGGTGCCGGCGGTGATCACGTCGTCGATGATGACGACACGACCCGCGAGCGGCGCGCCGACCAGCGTGCCGCCTTCGCCGTGATCCTTGGCTTCTTTGCGGTTATAGGCAAACGGAAAATCGCGGCCCTGAGCCTGCGGATGCGCGGCCAGCGCCACCGAGGTCGCGGTGGCCAGCGGGATGCCCTTGTAGGCCGGCCCGAACAGCATGTCGAACTCGACGCCCGACTCGAGCAGTGCCTGCGCATAGAACTGCGCCAGCTGGCCCACCGAGCGGCCGGTGTTGAACAGGCCGGCATTGAAGAAGTACGGGCTGGTGCGCCCCGACTTGACCTTGAAGCTGCCGAATCGCAGCACGCTCTCGTCGAGCGCGAATCGAACGAATTGAAGGGCGGTGGAGGCGGCGGCGGACATGCGGGGGATTCCTGGCAGAGGGGTGACGAAACCCCGCCATTATCCGCGATCCGCGCACTTTTCGCCTGGCCGCCGCAGACAGGCCGCATCGCGGCGCATGGCCGCCACGCGTCGGGACACCGTGGTCGGCAATGGCCTCGCCCCGGGCACGCGCCCCCGGGCCGCCGCGTCGGTTACAGTGCTGGCCTGACGCGACCGTGCGCGTGCCGGCGTCCCCCGAAGGGCCGGCCGGTACACGTTCAGCCCCCCGGAAATTTCAGGAGTCCTGCTTTGCTGCGTATCACCTCGCTCAACCTCAACGGCATCCGCTCGGCCTTCCGCAAGGGCCTGCAACCGTGGATGGAAAGCCACGCCGCCGACATCCTGTGCCTGCAGGAAATCAAGGTCGCCGACGCCGACCTGACCGACGAGCTGCGCCACCCGCCCGGCTACACCGGCCACTTCCATCATGCGCAGAAGAAGGGCTACAGCGGTGTGGGCATCTACCTGCGCAATCCCGCCGAGCGCGTGGTCAACGGCTTCGAGTGTGAAGAGTTCGACCTCGAAGGCCGCATCATCCGCGCCGACTGGAAGGATCTCAGTGTCATCAGCGCCTACCTGCCCTCCGGCTCCAGCGGTGACGAGCGCCAGCAGGCGAAATACCGCTTCCTCGACACCTTCGCGCCCTGGCTCGAAGGCCTGATGGACGAACACCGCAAGACCGGGCGCGAGTTCGTGGTGTGCGGCGACTGGAACATCGCCCACAAAGAGATCGACCTGAAGAACTGGAAGGGCAATCTCAAGAACTCGGGCTTCCTGCCTGAAGAGCGCGCCTGGCTCAGCGAGGTGTTCGACAGGCGCGGTTTCGTGGACGTGTTCCGTCAGATCGACGAGCGCCCGGACCAGTACACCTGGTGGAGTAATCGCGGCCAGGCCTGGGCCAAGAACGTAGGCTGGCGTATCGACTATCAGATCGCCACGCCGGGCATCGCAGCCCGCGCCAAGACGGCGGCGATCTACAAGGACGAGCGCTTTTCGGACCACGCACCGCTCACGATCGACTACGACGTGAAGCTGTAAAAAATAACGGGGACGCATATGGCGGAAAATATTTTTTCGCCCGTCCCTGTTTCCGTGGACTAACGGCGGGCGTGCGGCACCAGGCATCCATACCGGCCCCGCCGAAGCATCACAGAAAATAGGTGACGCATCTAATCCACCTATGAAACGGCCCGGTCCCGGCCGCGATTCCGGCGCCGCGTCGCTCCGCCCGCCGCCATATACGTCCCTATTTATTGCCCGCCTCGGGCCCGCGCTCGCGCCCAGGAACGAACCTTTGCGATCGCCTGTCTTTTCCTACACAATCCCCGCGCACCAAATCAGTGCGATGCATCTCATTCGCACCATTTTGGTTCTTTTGTGCACCAATCAGGAACATTGCCGCCCTCGCCGCGGCATCTGGAGGACGACGTGAAACTGCAGGGCATGGATGACTTCTTGAAGGGCGTGGCCGCCCGCGATCCGCACCAACCCGAATTCATGCAGGCGGTGGAAGAGGTCATGCAAAGCCTCTGGCCGTTCCTCGAGAAGAATCCGCAGTATGCCGAGCAGGCGATCCTCGAGCGTCTGGTCGAACCCGAGCGCGTGATCCAGTTCCGCGTGTGCTGGACCGACGACCAGGGCCGCGCCCGCGTCAACCGCGCCTTCCGCGTCCAGCACAGCTCCGCCATCGGCCCCTTCAAGGGCGGCATGCGCTTTCACCCCACCGTGAACCTCTCGGTGCTGAAGTTCCTGGGCTTCGAACAGACGTTCAAGAACGCGCTGACGACGCTGCCCATGGGCGGCGGCAAGGGCGGTTCGGACTTCGACCCCAAGGGCAAGTCCGACGCCGAAGTGATGCGCTTCTGCCAGGCCCTGATGATCGAGCTGTACCGCCACCTCGGTCCCGACACCGACGTGCCGGCCGGCGACATGGGCGTGGGCGCGCGTGAAGTGGGCTTCATGGCCGGCATGATGAAGAAGCTGTCGAACTCCTCGGCCGCCGTGTTCACGGGCAAGGGCCTGAGCTTCGGCGGCAGCCTGATCCGCCCCGAGGCCACCGGCTACGGCACGGTGTACTTCGCCGAAGAAATGCTGCGCCGGGTGAACTCGTCGTTCGACGGGCTGCGGGTGTCGGTCTCCGGCTCGGGCAACGTGGCGCAGTACGCCATCGAGAAGGCCATGGCGCTGGGTGCGCGCGTCGTCACCGCCTCGGACTCGAGCGGCACCGTGGTGGACGAGGCCGGCTTCACGCAGGAAAAGCTGAGCGCGCTGATGCACGTGAAGAACGAGCTGCGCGGCCGCATCGAAGACTACGCCAAGAAGTTCGGCCTGACCTTCGTGCCCGGCAAGAACCCGTGGCATGTGCCGGTGGACGTGGCCCTGCCCTGCGCCACGCAGAACGAACTCGACCGCGACGACGCCGCCACGCTGATCAAGAACGGCGTGAAGTGCGTCGCCGAAGGCGCCAACATGCCGGCGACGCTGGCGGCCGCGCATGCCTTCATCGACGCGCGCGTGCTGTACGCACCGGGCAAGGCCAGCAACGCCGGCGGCGTGGCGGTCTCGGGTCTCGAAATGGCGCAAAACTCGGCCCGCCTGGGCTGGACGCGCGACGAAGTCGATACCCGCCTGCACGCCATCATGCGCGACATCCACGAGAACTGCGTGCGCCACGGCCATGCTTCCGAGGGCTACGTGAATTACCTCGACGGCGCCAACATCGCCGGCTTCGTGAAGGTCGCCGACGCCATGCGCCTGCAGGGTCTGTACTGATCGGCACGGGCAGCGCGTAGACGCGTCGCCCCGTCAGGCTTCAAACAAAAACGCCAGCGCATCGCGCTGGCGTTTTGCATGGCGAGGCGCCCGTCGCACTCGGCCGTTGCACTCCGCCGTCGCACTCCGCCTTTGCACTCCGCGGTTGCACGGCGCCCGTTGCACTACCCCCTCAATGCCAGTCGTCGCGGTAGACGAACTTCGGCATCTGCCAGTTGAAGCGCAGGGCCAGCAGACGCAGCGCCAGTCCCACCGTGAGCGCCACCGGCACGGCCAGACTTGTGAGGCCCAGCATGAAGTCCAGGCCGATATACACCAGCCCGGTGAGCAGCGACACGCTGGCGTACAGCTCGCGCCGGAACAGCAGCGGAATATCGTTGCACAGCACGTCGCGCAGCACCCCGCCCGCGCAGCCGGTGATCATGCCGCTCACCAGAATGATGGGCAGCGAGAGCCCCATCTGCTGCGCCACCTTGCAGCCGATCACGGTGAATGCCACCAGGCCCAGCGCGTCCAGCAGCAGAAAGAGGCTGCGCAGATGCCGCAGCACGCGCGCGCACAGCGCAGTCAGCATGGCCGCGCCCGCGGTCATGCCCAGATACTCGGGATGCGCCACCCAGGTGAGCGGGTAGTGCCCCAGCAGCACGTCGCGCAGCGATCCGCCGCCGAGCGCCGTCACGCAGGCGATCACGCACACGCCGAACCAGTCCATGTCGCGCCGGCCGGCCGCCAACGCGGCCGTCATGGCTTCGGCCACGATGGCCACCAGGTAGAGCGAGTGCAGCAGCAGGGTCGAGGCTTCGGCGGGCATGGGAGTCAGCAGGGGCTGGCGACGAAAGTCCGTATTCTAGGTGAGTCGGTGGTCTTGATGCGTGTCAAGGCGGCGCACGCCCGTTGGTCCGAGAATGGGACGATCGCGCCCCTTCTACCCGGAGCGAGGCGCGCCACAAGGAGAACACACCATGAGCACTCTCGGGCCCCTCTTGCTTGCCACCGACCTCAGCGCGCGCAGCGATCGCGCTCTCGACCGTTCCTTGATGCTGGCGCGCCAGCACGACAGCCGCCTCGTGGCGCTGCACGTGATGGAGCCGCCGCCCGCCACGGCGCTGGCGGCCCCGGCCTGGCGCCGCCTGGCCCCCGACCACAAAATGCTGGCCGAGCAGCGCCTCGCCGAAGACCTGGCCGACGCCGCCGTGCCCACCGAGGCCGTGGTGGCGCGCGGCCATTCGGTCGACGTGATCCTCGATACCGCCGCTCACTTCGGCTGCCAGCTCATCGTGACGGGCATCGCCCGCGAAACCACGCTGGGCCGTCTGCTGCTGGGCAACACCGTCGAGCGCCTCGCGCGGGTGGCCCGCCAGCCCGTGCTGGTGGTCAAGGCGCGGCCGCGCCGGCCGTATCAGGACGTGGTGATCGCCACCGACTTTTCCGAAGGCTCGCGTCAGGCCCTGCGCGCCGCGCTGGCCGTGGCGCCGGGCGCGCGCCTGACGCTGTTCCATGCCTTCGCGGTGCCCGGCAAGGCCGACACGATGAGTCAGGACGACATCGCCGTGCATTGCCACAAGGAAGCCGAGCTCAAGGCCGAGGCCTTTCTGCGCGACACGCCCGAGCTGGCCGGCCTGCCCCGGCCCGACGTGGTGCTGGAAGCCGGCCAACCCGAAGCGCAGCTCTCGCCGTTCGTCTTCCAGCGCCGCTGCGACCTCGTGGTGACCGGCACGCATGGCCTGAGCGGCATTCTGCGCACCGCCCTGGGCAGCGTCGCCGAGAAGCTGATCGAGGCGCTGACCTGCGACGTGCTGGTGGTGCGCCAGAGCGGTCCGGCCCGCGGCTGAACGCACCGGCACCGGGCCTGCGGCACGGCCCCTGGGCCCGAGCCCACGACCGAGCCCACGGCCCGAGCCCGCGGCCCGCGGCAGCGGCGCACACAGTCACGACCCAACGAAAACGGCCGCGCTGCCAGGCAGCGCGGCCGTTGTTCCGAGCCGTCCCGGCGCGGCTGGCGCCGGGACGACCTGTGCTCAGAAGATGTGGCGAATGCCCACGCCCGCACCCACCTGGCTGCTGCGCGCGATCTCGAGGCTGGCGGCGTCCTTGACCTTGTTGTAGTCGACGGTGCCGTAGACCTGCGTGCGCTTGGACAGCGCGTATTCGGCCACGGCCACGAAGGCGTAGCGCTTGCCCTTGTCGCCGTCGACCTGGACGTTTTCGCTGCGGTCGTAGTAGCCCGCGCCGGTGATCGCCCAGCGCGGCGTGGCCTGCCACGTCGCGCCCGCGAAGTAGCCCTGGTCCTTGCGCTGGACACCGGCGTTCGGAACCGGGCTGCCCATCACGGCATTGACCCAGCCCGTTTCGTCGCGGCCATTGAAGTAGCCCGCGAACACCTTGACCGGCTCGAAGTTGTAGCTGGCGTTGAGGTTCCAGACGCGCTGTTCGTAATCGGAGTTGCCGGCGGAGTTGGTGAGCTGATAGCCGCCGCCCACCGACAGCGGGCCGGTGGTGTACGACAGCGTGCCACCGTACTGGCGGCCCAGCTTGTGGTCTTCGAAGCTGTCCGAGAACGCGTACGACAGGATGACGTCGAAACCGGCCAGCTTGTTGTTGCGGTAGCGCACCGAGTTCGAGCTGCGTGCACGCGACATCGCCACCGGCAGCCAGGAATTCTGGTCGTAGTTGCCCACGGTCAGCGGATCGTATTGATCGGCCAGGATCGTGAAGATCGGGGTGTCCTGGCGGCCCAGCGAGATCGCACCCCACTCGTTGCCATCGACGCCGACATAGGCGTGGCGATTGAAGAACGAGTTGGGATCGGACCGTTGGCCGTCCTGGATGTTGAAGCCGCCTTCGAGGCGGAAGAACACGGAATTGCCGTTGCCGATGTCCTCGACGCCGCGCAGACCGAAGCGGCTGTTGGAGATGGCGCCGTTGGCCAGGCTGACGCGGCTGTTGTCGGTGTTGGTGCCGCTGCCGGTGCTGAGATAGCGCAGGCTGACGTCGGCGATACCGTAGAGCGTGACGCTGGTTTCGGCGGCGTGGGCGGCCGTGGCGCACAGGCCGGCAAGCGCGAGCGCGGATGCGATTCGCTTCATGTGGGTCTTCTCCTCCGTGCGGACGCATGGGTGGCGGCCGCTGTGTCGTTATACCGATCCCTCTCCGAGACCGGATGCGCGGGTAACGCAGGGCGCTACCATATCACCGGGGGTCGGACCGAACACGTCAGGAAAACCACGAAAGTTGCATCGGTGCGACAGTCAGCGCAAGGTCAGGAAGCGTTGGCCGCTTCGCTCTCGAGCGCGTCGATATCGCGCCTGCGCAACCACAGCAGAATCAAGCCGGGCACGGCGATCAGCACCGTGACCATGAAGAAGCCCGGCCAGCCCAGAAAGCCCACCAGTACAGGCGTGAGCGGGCCGGCCAGATAGGTGCGACCCACCGCCGACAAGGCGGAGAGCAGCGCGAACTGCGTGGCCGAAAACTCCTGTCGGCACAGGGCCATCAGCAAGGCCACGAACGCCGCCGTGCCGAGCCCGCCGCAGAGGTTTTCGATGCCCACCGCGGCGCTCATGATCACCAGGCTTTTCGGGCTGATGGCGATCAGCCAGTAGCCGAGATTGGACACGGCCTGCAGCAGCCCGAAGGCCATGAGGGAGCGATACAGCCCCCAGCGCGTCATGATGGCGCCGCCCGCCAGCGCGCCCACGATGGTGGCGATCAGGCCCAGCACCTTGTTCACTGTGCCGACCTCGGTCGCGCTGAAGCCCGCGCCGCGTATCAGAAAGGTGGTGGACAGCGCCCCCGCGAAGGCGTCGCCGAGCTTGTACAGCACGATGAGCAGCAGCAGCGTGTACGCGCCGCGGCGGGTGAAGAACTCACGAAAGGGCTCGACCACGGCGAGGCGCAGGCTGCGCGGCGTGGCGGCGGGCTTCTCGGGCTCGGGCGCGCTCAGCGTGGCCAGCACGCACAGCAGCATCAGCAGGCCCATCAGGATGTAGGTATTGCCCCAGCCCAGCAGATGGTCCGCCAGGATCAGGGCCAGGCCGCCCGAGACCAGCATGGCGACGCGATACCCCAGCACCTTGACCGCGGCGCCCGCCCCTCGCTCCGATTTATGCAGGACGTCGGTACAGTACGCGTCGAAGGCGATGTCTTGGGTGGCCGACAGAAACGCCACGAGCACCGACAGCAGCGCCAGCGGCAGCAGCGCCTGCGAGGGCGACATCAGGCCCATGATCATGATGCAGATGGCCAGCAGCAACTGCGTGACCAGCATCCAGCCCCGGCGGCGGCCGAGCAGCGGCGGCACGTAGCGGTCGACCAGCGGCGCCCACAGAAACTTGAGGGTATAGGCCGTGTTGACCAGGGTCAGCATGCCGATCTGTTGCAGCGAGACGCCGTCGACCGTGGCCCAGGCCTGGAGGGTGCCGCTGGTCAGCGCGAGCGGCAGGCCGCTGGCGAACCCGAGCGCCAGCAGCGGCGCCACACGGCGATTGCGATAGACCCGGGTGGCCTCAATAAGATCGGCGATGGCGCGCTCCTTCGATGGCGCCGGCTCGCCTCGCGCGCCGGCCTGCAACAACTACCGGCATATTACCAACCCGGGCGGCTTTGCCGTCAGGGCGCGGCGAAGCGATACACCGCCAGCGTGCTGCGCCAGCTCGGCAGCACCCGGACCTCGCGGTCTTCGTTGAACGTGGCGCGTTCCAGGATGCGCAGGTTCAGCGAACGCGCCAGATCCTCGAAGTCGCGCAACGTGCACAGATGGATGTTGGGCGTGTTGTACCAGGCGTAGGGCATCTGCCCGGTCACCGGCATGCGGCCGCGCAGGATGGACCAGCCGTGCGGCCAGTAGCCGAAATTGGGAAACGACACGATGCCATAGCGCGACACCCGCGCCATCTCGCGCAGGATGTGCTCGGTTCGGTGCATCGATTGCAGCGTCTGCGACAGCACCACGGTCTCGAACTGCTTGTCGTCGAACAGCGCCAGGCCGTCTTCGAGGTTCTGCTGAATGACCTGCACGCCGCGGCGCACGCATTCGATCACGTGATGATCATCGATCTCGACGCCGGCGCCCTGCACCTGGCGCACGTCGCGCAAGTACGCGAGCAGCGCGCCGTCGCCGCAGCCCAGGTCGAGCGCGCGGCTCTTGGGCTCGATCCAGCTGGCGATGCGCGCCAGATCGGGACGAAGGCTCGGCGTCACGCCCGTTCGAGGCTGGGTCGTCATGCGGGCAATCCTTGGGTCTGGGCCGCGCCGGTCAGGCCGAGCGCGAGCGCGATGCGTTCGTAGTAGCCGCGCACCACCGCGTGATAGCGCGCGTCTTCGAGCAGGAACGCATCGTGGCCGTGAGGCGCGTCGATCTCGGCGTAGGTGACCGGGCTGTTGTTCTTGAGCAGCGCCCGCACGATCTCGCGCGAGCGCTCCGGCGGAAACCGCCAGTCGGTGGAAAACGACACCAGCAGGAAGTCGGCCGTGGCCGGCGCGAGCGCCCGGGCCAGATCGCCGCCGGTCTCGCGCGCGGGATCGAAGTAGTCGAGCGCGCGCGTGATCAGCAGGTAGGTGTTGGCATCGAAGTAGCGCGAGAATTTCTCGCCCTGGTAGCGCAGGTACGACTCGACCTCGAACTCCACGTCGTAGCCGTAACGGTAGGCGCCGTTCTCGGCCGGCGAACGTTGCGTGCGGCCGAATTTCTCGGCCATGTCGTCGTCGGACAGGTACGTGATGTGGCCGATCATGCGGGCCACCGACAGACCGCGCCGCGGCACGGTGTTGTGCGCGTAGTAGTCGCCGCCGTGGAAATCCGGATCGGTGATGATGGCGCGTCGCGCCACTTCGTTGAAGCCGATGTTCTGGGCCGACAGGCGCGGGGTGCTGGCCACCACCACGCAATGCGCCACGCGCTCGGGGCAGGTCACGGCCCACGAGAGCGCCTGCATGCCGCCCAGCGAACCGCCCATTACCGCGGCGAAGCGCTCGATGCCGAAATGATCGGCGACCCGGGCCTGCGCCAGCACCCAGTCTTCGACCGTGAGCACCGGAAAGGCGGCGCCCCACGGCTGACCCGTGGCGGGATTGATGCTGGCGGGGCCGGTCGAGCCGAAGCACGAGCCGATGTTGTTCACGCCGATGACGAAGAACACATTGGTGTCGACCGGCTTGCCGGGGCCCACCATGTTGTCCCACCAGCCGATGTCCTTGGGATCATCGGCGGCGATGCCCGCCACGTGGTGCGAGGCGTTGAGCGCATGGCACACGAGCACGGCATTGGTGCGCTCGGCGTTGAGCGTGCCGTAGGTCTCGACGGCGACTTCGTAGCCGGCCAGGGACTGCCCGCTGGCCAGGGCCAGAGGCTCGTCGAAACGCAGGAAGACGGGAGATACCACGCCGGCGGAGCCTACGGCGCCTTGCGGGGCGGTGGCATGCGGCGGGGTGACGGGCAGCGAGGCCGACGCGGGGTGCGCGACGGTCGCCACGGGGGAAGCTGGGCTGGTCATCACAGACCTCTTTAGCTGGATTTATAAAAGGCGCCCGCAAGCGGATCAGGCAAATCGGCGCCGACAATGAGGAGGAATTCTAGCACTCTCGCGGCACATGAGTGTGGCGAGGTGTGCGCAGGCGGGTCAATGGCGGGTGAACCAGAGCAGCGCGGGCGCGAGCACGAGAAACACCACGGTGGAGATCAGCACCGCGCCGGCGGCGGTGTCGCCCATGTCGGTGTAGCGCCGCGCGTACATATAGCTCACGACCGCGCAGGGCATGGCCATCTGCAGGGCGAGCGCGCCCGCCAGCGGCGCCGTCAGGCCCAACATCCAGACGGCCGCCCAGCCGGCGCCGATCCCGACCAGCAGGCGCATCATGCCGACCACCGCGCCGGTGCGCAGGCCGCTCGACGGAATCAAGGCCAGCGCGTGCCCCAGGCTCAGCAGCATCAGCGGCACCGTGACGGCGCCCAGCATGCTGGCCGTCTCGATCACCCAGCCGGGCACCGGGATGCCGGCGACGCGCAGCGCGACCGCGGCCACGGCCGCGATCAGCACGGGGCTGCGCCAGCCGCCGCTGGTGCTCGCGCCGGGCAGCAGGCGCACGCCCAGCGTATGCATGACGAACGAGTTGACGGCAAAGAAGGCGACCGCGGCCGACAGGCCCACGTCACCGAAGGCGAGCTGGGACACGGGCAGGCCGAGGTTGCCGGCATTGGGCATGAAGGCCGTGGGCAGCAGCTTACGCACGGGCAGTTTCAGCACCTTCAGCAAGATCGCGCAGATGGCCGCGCACAGGAACAGCGCCAGCAGCGACGCCATCGCGATGTCGGCCAGCGCGCGGTCATCGAGCTCGGTGGTGACGAAGGTGTGGAAAACGAGCGCCGGCGTCGTGACGGACGTGACCAGCATGGTCACGAAGGCGCCGCCGAACGGGTAGTCGCGCTTGCCCCAGAACACCCCGATGCCCACGCACGTCAGCAGCGGCGCCAGCATGACGATGGCGGACAGATAAAACTGCGCGATGGCAAACATGGAACAGCGCTCTACGTAAAAAGGAATGAGGTAATCAACGTGCTTTTGCCACGGCGAATGGGCGCGCGGCGGGCGCCGGGGCACCTGTTCAAATGCGCGCTCCGACCGCTCCGCCTCGTCGGGCAAGGCACCGGTTCATGACCCTCCTCCTTACGCCGCGCGAGATCGAATGTCTGCGTTGGGCTGCTGCCGGTTATCCGAGCAACGCCATCGGCGTGCGTCTGGGCATCCGGCCACGTACGGTCGAGTTTCACCTGACCAACGCGCGCGAAAAGCTCGGCAGCCGCAATCGCTGCGCCGCCGTGGCGCGGGCCCAGCAACTGGGTCTGCTGACCCCGCCGGTACCGCTGCCTGCCCAGAAGCCGGCATCATAACGGCAGCCGCTTGATCGACGCCAGGAACGTTCGCGCCTCGGCTTCGGGCAAGCCGGCCACGGTGCCCACCGCCACCGCCTGCACCAGCAGGCCATCGTCCACCCAGACCCGGGCGTACATCCAGCGTGCCGGCTCGCCTTCGGCCGAGCGTGCGTGCAGCACGGTGCCCGGCGCGGGCCAGGCCGCGGGCGGGGCCGCGCCGATGCGGGCATACAACGAACGCTGGACGCCCTCGGCCAGCTGTTCGCGCGTGCGCGCCGGCAGGCCGGGGGGCAGCGGCGCATGGCCCACCGCGAACACGCCATCGCCGACGCGCGCCGACGTGAGGGTGAAACGCAGGCTCGTGCCTTGCGCATCGAGGTCGCGCGTCTCGGCCTGCACCTTGGCCGGAAACGCCGCCTGAATGCGGCCATCGGCCAGCAGCAGCTCGCGCCAGTTGTAACTCGGGCTGCAGCCCGCGAGCGCCAGCAGCAATGCGATGCCGGCCAGCGCGCCGCCGGCATTCTTGAGCATGAAACGAAACCGCAGTGAAATCATCGTTGTCCGGCCTCGTGCCGTTTCGACAGACAGGTCCGCACAGTGTCGCCGAATTCCTACACCCTCGCAGCCGACGGCACCCGCCTCGCCTGTTATCGCTGGCCCGCCGCCGGCCCCGCGCCGCGCGAGGGCGGGATCTACCTGCTGCACGGGCTCTCCGAGCATATGGGCCGCTATGAGCACCTGGCCCGGGATCTGACACGGCGGGGCTGGCGCGTGGCGGCCCACGACCATCGCGGTCACGGCCAGTCCGGGGGGCCGCCGGCCAGCCTGCGGCAACAGGAAGACCTGGTGGAGGACGCCGCCACCTGTATCAGCGCCTGGACCGAAGAACTGGGCCGCCCGCCCGTGGTGCTGGGCCATAGCCTGGGCGCGCTGGTGGCTTTGCGGCTCGCGCTGCGGCACCGCGCCCGCGTCGGGGGTCTGGTGCTGGCCAGCCCGCCCTTCATGGTGCGGGTGCCCGGCTGGACCCGGCGCGCCCTGCAATGGCTGGCCGAGCGCCATCCCGACCGGCGGGTCCCTTACGGGCTGACCCCTGCGCGGGTCTCGCACGACAGGCAGGTCGTGGCGGCCTTCAAGGCCGATCCGCTGGTGCACCGGTGCATTACCGGCCGGCTGGCGCGTTTCATCGACCAGGCCGGTGGCGAAGTGCTCGCCGAAGCGGCCATGCTCTGCCATCCCACGCTGCTGCTGGTGGCGGGCGACGACCGCATCGTGGCGCCCGAGGGCAGCCGCCTGTTCGCCCAGCGCGCGCCCGCCGGACTGCTGCGGTTGCGCTGGTACGACACTGCCTGGCACGAACTCTTCAATGAGACGCCCGCCATCGCCGGCCCGGTCTACGCCGACCTGCATCGCTGGCTCGACGGGCATTTTGGGGGCACACTGGATCCAAATCCCCTGCCGGCCCCCGGGGCAAGCCTGACGGAGCTCGTCGGCTCCCCGTAAAATCCCGCCTCGACCTTACGCACACAAGAACAATCCGTGACTGATACCGCCGCAACCCGACTGGCCCGCCTGCAGGCCAATACCGCCCTCCTCGCGCAGACACTGCGCGGCGTCGAGAAGGAAGGCCTGCGTGTGGACCTCCAGGGCGACCTGGCCCGAACGCCCCATCCGGCGGCCCTGGGCTCGGCCCTGACCAACGAGCACGTCACGACCGACTACTCGGAAGCCCTGCTCGAGCTGATCACCGGCACCCATGCCAACGTCGACACCCTGCTGACCGAGCTGACCGACACCCACCGCTTCGTCTATGGCGAGCTCAAAGACGAAGTGATCTGGAATCAGTCCATGCCGGCGCATCTGCCGCCCGAGGCCGACATCCCGATCGCCTGGTACGGCACGTCCAACACCGGCATGCTCAAGCACGTCTATCGCCGCGGCCTGGCCGAGCGCTACGGCAAGACCATGCAATGCATCGCGGGCGTGCACTACAACTTCTCGCTGCCCGACGCCATCTGGTCCCTGCTCGATCCGCAGGCGAGCTCGGTGCAGCAGAGCCGCTCCAGCGGCTACATCGGCCTGATCCGCAACTTCACGCGGTATTCGTGGCTGCTGATGTATCTGTTCGGCGCGGCGCCGGCGCTGTCGCGCGCATTTCTGCGTGGCGACGCGCACGGGCTCGAGTCGCTCGACGCCGACACGCTGTATCTGCCCTACGCCACCAGCCTGCGCATGAGCGATCTCGGCTACCAGAACAAGGCGCAGTCGCAGCTCAAGCCCTGCTACAACGACCTGAACACGTTCCTCGCCCGCATCTATGGCGCCGTGACGCAGCCGTGGCCCGCGTACGAGGCTCTCGGCACGAAGCGCGAGGGCGAGTGGATTCAGCTCAACACCAACGTCCTGCAGATCGAAAACGAGTACTACTCGAGCATTCGTCCCAAACGCGCGACGGGCCGCTGCGAACGCCCGATCACGGCGCTGGCCGAGCGCGGCGTGCAGTACGTCGAAGTGCGCTGCCTCGACATCGACCCGTACGAGCCCGCGGGACTGGCCGCCGACACGGCGCGCTTCGTCGACGCCTTCCTGCTCTATTGCACCGTTTCCGACAGCCCGTACTTCACCGAAAACGGCTTCTGTCAGCGCAGCGCCGACAACTTCTCGGTGGTCGTGAAAGAGGGCCGCAAACCCGGCCTCATGCTCGACCGGGACTGCCAGTCGATCTCGCTGCAACAATGGGGCGCGGAGCTGCTCGACGCCATCGCGCCCTACGCCGCGCTGTATGACCAGGCACTCGGCGGCGATGCCTACGCGCGCGCCCTCGAGGCCCAGCGCGCCAAGCTGGCGAATCCCGACCTCACGCCGTCGGCACGCCTGCTGGCCGCGCTGCGCGCGAGCAAGCAGTCGTTCCACGACTACACGCTGGCGCAGAGCCGCGCGCACGCCGACGCGTTGCGCGCGCAACCGCTCGCCCCCGAGCAGGCCGCCGTCTATGCCCGCACGGCCAGCGAGTCGATCGCGGAACAGCAGCGCCTCGAGGCCTCGGACACGGTCGATTTCGACGAGTACGTGGCGCAGTATCACGCCGCGCTGAAGAACCCGCTGCCGGCGCGCGACGCGGGCTGAGGATGCCGGGAGGGCGGGCGCGTCGCCGCGCCCGCGCCTCGTCGGCCATGCCTGGCCGGCCGCGCCTGGCCGGCCGCGCCTAGCCGGCCGCGCCTCGCCAGCCGCGCCTAGCCGGCCGCGCCTAGCCGGCCGCGCCTAGCCGGCCGCACCTCGCCGGCCGCGCCTGGCCGGCCGCACCTCGCCGGCCGCGCCTCGCCGGCCGCGCCCTCCCCGCCCTGCGTCACGGCTTCGCGGTATCCTTGAACGATGCTGCGACGCCGCACATCAGTCCGCGCGCCAGCAGCCGCGGCCTGCCCCGTCCGCTCCGGTCGACCGGGCGCCGCCCCCTTTAGGAGACGACCTTATGCTGAGCAATGTTGTTCGATCCGCGCGCCTGTGTGCGCGTGCCTGTGTGGTCGTGCTGGGCGCCACGCTGGGCGCGGCCGCCGTCGCCGCCCAACCGCCCGTCCAGACCGTGCCGTCGCTGGACATCTCGCGGTATGTGGGCAAGTGGTACGAAATCGCCAACTTCCCGATGTTCTTCCAGCGCAAATGCGTGGGCGACACGACCGCGGAGTACGCGCTCAACCCGGATCAGACCGTGTCCGTCACGAACCGCTGCCGCACCAAGGACGGCAGCATCGATTCGGCCAACGGCATTGCGACGGTCGTGCCCGGCAGCAACAACACCAAGCTCGAAGTGTCGTTCTTCAAGCCGTTCAAGGGCGACTACTGGGTGATCGGTCTCGACCCGGAATATCGTTGGGCCGTGGTCGGCGCGCCCAACCGCAAATACCTGTGGATCCTGTCGCGCTCGCCGCAATTGCCGAAGGACCAGCTCGACCTCGCGCTCAAGGCCGCGAGCGACCAGGGATACACCTTCGAAGAGCTGCGCTACACGCCGCAGAAATAAAGCATACGGGCCGCGACAAGCGGCCCGTTTTTCATCGAGGCGCGTGGTCGCTACGCGCTGTCTGGCGGGCCGGCGACGCGTGCGGCACGCTCAGCGCGGACACAGGGCGGCCCGGTGCGCGTCGAGATACTGCACGGACTGCGAGCGCAGCCAGGCCTCGGGGTCGGTCGCCGGATCGGCCGCGTACTGACCGATCGGCTTACCGAAATAGCGGTCGATCTCCCGGCCCAGCCGCTCCTTGTCGTCCGCGGGCGCCTGTCCCGCCCCGGCGCGCAGCCGCCAGGCGTGCAGCGCGGTGGCGCCCACGGCCAGGGCCTCGGTGTAGCGCCCGTGGTTGAACGCCAGCATGGCCTCGCGTTCGGCCGGCGTCAGGGTGTGGTTGAACAGCTCGCCCGAGAGCTTCGCGCCATTGCGGGCAAAGCCGCGCAGCAGCTCCGCCCATTGCGCGCGCCGCCGATCCGACGCCGCCGCGCCGCGATCCACCGACAGAAAGACCTCAGCCTGCGCCGCATCGAGCCTGCCGATCGCTTCGGCCACGACGCGCGTCAGGCCGCCCGCGTCCACTGCCTCCTTGAAGTCGAACAACAGCGCATACGCAGGCTCGCCCGTCGCCGGGTCCAGCGCGCCGCGCTGCATGTCGCCGATGGCGGTGAAGAGGTCGTAGTACTGACGGGCGCTGCGCGTCCGGGCGGAGACGAACCAATCCAGCGTTTCCTGATATTGCGCGGCATCGAGCCGGTCCACGGCCCAGGCCAGCGGCGCCATCGCGGCGCGCTGATGCGGCGACGCCCGGTCCGCGCGCGCCTGCTTCACGAACCCTGCGTGCAGCGTGTCGTAGTAAGCGCGGTACGCCGGCGCGAAATAACGCTCGGGATCCCCCGCCAGCGCACACCCGCGCGCCGCGAGTGTCGCGCGCAACGCCGGCTCCACGGCCGCGCCGATGCGCGCTTCGCTCCAGCGATCCATCAGCGGACTGCTGCGATCGGCTGCGTCCAGGAGCCGCTGGGCGCGTGCGAGCAGCGTGGGAGTCTGGGCGGCGGGTGCGGGATCTGTCCGGTTCGGGCCCGAGCCCTGCGACGTGCGCGCGCCCGGTTGCGCCGGCTGGGCCGCACTCGCACCGGCGATGCAGGCCAGGGCGAGCGCCATGGCCGCCACGCCCGAATGAATGGTCCTGCGAGGGGCGACCCCGCGTCGACGGCCCTGCTGCGTCATGCCACGACTCCCCGCGTTGCGATTGCGGCATCGTAGCGCAGACGAAAAAAAAGACGCCCTGGGCGTCTTTTTATTTGCGGCAGCGCGGTGGCGCTGACTGCCGCATGGCCGAGGCCACCTGATGCGTGATCATCACGCGGCGCCTCGATCCTGCAATCTGGCGCGCCCGACAGGAATCGAACCTGTATCAAGAGCTTCGGAAACTCTCATTCTATCCATTGAACTACGGGCACGGAGAGGCGGTATTGTACCTGCTTTTGCCCGCCGTGCCTGCGGCATGCCGGCGGACGACTCGGGGAATGCCCGGGCATGCATGTTATGCCCCCGATATGACGTTATATAATCCAGCGTTTACTTTCAGGCGGGCCAGTTCATCGGCCGCCTGCGTTGTGGATCGAGACGCCACGCAGAGCGTCGGAGCCTCTCACTCGTAGTGTTGTTGTCGAATCTGGTTGTCGCACGTCTGTTGCCGCCGCAAGGCGCCCCTGTACCCGATTAGCAGGATTTGGTCATGAGCAACGAGCAGGAACATACCGAAGAACACAACTCGCCCATCAAAACGCCCAAACAACTGGCTGTCACCGTCGTTCTGGCGTTCATCATCCCCATCGTCATCATCTTTCTGCTGGTCAGCATGGTGACGTCCGGCACCAAGGTCGGCGCTGGATCGGGCACCCTCACCGAAGAAGCCATTGCCCGCCGTATCGCGCCCGTCGCCGGGTTCGAGCTGGTCGATGCGAATGCGCCGCGCGTGTTCAAGACCGGCGAGCAGGTCTATCAATCCGTCTGTATGGCCTGCCACGCCGCCGGCGTGGCAAACGCGCCGAAGATGGGCGATGCCAACGCCTGGGCGCCCTTCATCAAGACCGGCTTCGAAGCGATGCTGAACGTGGCCATACACGGCAAGGGCGCGATGCCGGCCAAGGGCGGCAACCCCGCCCTGTCCGACTACGAAGTCGCCCGCGCCGTGGTCTACATGGCCAACCAGTCCGGCGGCAAGCTGCCCGAGCCGTCCGAACCCAAGCAGGAAGGCCAGGACGGCGCGACGGCGGCTGCGCCGGCGGCACCCGCTGGGGCAGCCCCGGCTGCGGCGGCCCCAGCCGCGGCCCCCGCTGCTGCGGCCCAGGCCACCCCGTCCGCCGCCGCCCCCGCACCGGCTCAAGCCGAAGCCCCGGCCCAGGCACCGGCTGCTCCGGCCGCCGCAGCACCGGCCGCCGCAGCACCCGCCAACACCGCCACGGCCAACGCCGCGGGCGAAAAGCTCTACAAGAGCACCTGTTTCGCCTGTCACGGCACCGGCGTGGCCAATGCGCCCCGTTTCGGCGACAAGGCAGCCTGGGCACCGTACATCGCCACCGGCATGGACGAAATGCTCAAGGTCGTGAAAACCGGCAAGGGCGCGATGCCGCCCAAGGGTGGCGCGATGAACGCCTCCGACGAAGACCTGCGCGCCGCGGTCGAATACATGGTGAGCGCCGCCAAGTAGCGGATCACTCGCTCGCTGCGCGCCCGCCCACCGCGGGCACGCGCGTCGGCCGCCGGCATCGCCCCGGACCCTGACGCACCATGCAAAACGCCAGGCATCGCCTGGCGTTTTGTTTATCAGTCCGGCCGGCATCGGCCAGCCGGGCTCACCCGGCTTCAGGCCGCGTGTTCGGTCAGCAACGAAAGACCAAGCTGTACGCGGCGTTGCAGCCACAGGCTGGGGCGATAGCGCGGATCGCCGGTCACGCGCTGCACATTGCGCAGGATCTCCAGAATGCGCGCGGCGCCGAGGGCGTCGCCCATGGCCAGCGGACCCTTGGGATAGCCCAGACCCAGCGTGACGGCACGGTCGATGTCGTCGGCGGTGGCGATGCGTTGCTGCGCGATGTCGGCGGCGATGTTCACGATGCAGGCCACGATACGCTGGGCCACGAAGCCCGGCGAGTCGTCGATCACGCTCACGGGCGCGCCGTCCTGCGCGAACACGGCATGCGCGGCATCGCGCCAGGCCGGCAGCGTCGCGGGCGACACCATCACGGTACGGCGGCGGTTCGGATCGAAGGTGTGCAGCGTGTCGATGCCGACCGTGCGCGCACCATCGAGCCCCTGCTCCGCCACGCAGGTGGAGACGTCTTCACCGTAAGGCGTGACGACGATCAGCGCGGCGTCACCGGGCTTGGCGCCCTCTTGCAGACGCACGCCCATGGCCTGCAGCTGCGCGCGGGCGCGGGCATGGCCCTCGGCATGCGCCGGGCTCACCCACACGATCAGATCCGCCGGCAGGGCCGGCACGTGCGGCTCGTCGGGCACCTGCTTCTGGCCGTCGCGATAGACGTAGAAGCCTTCGCCGGCCTTCTTGCCGATCAGGCCACCGGCAAACCGCACGGTGGTGATGGGCGAGGGCTTGAAGCGCGGCTCGTCGAAGAACTGGCGATAGATCGATTCCATCACCGGATGCGAGACGTCGAGCGCGGTGAGATCGAGCAGCTCGAAGGGCCCCATCCGGAAGCCCGCCTGCTCGCGCATGATGGCATCCACCTGAGCGAACGAGGCCACGCCCTCCTGCGCCACGCGCAGGCCTTCGGTGTTCATGCCGCGGCCCGCGTGATTCACGATGAAGCCGGGCATATCCTTGGCGCGCACCGGCGTGTGACCCATACGGCGCGCGAGCACCATCAGCGCGTCGCCGACGGCGGGGTCGGTGCGCAGGCCGTCGATCACCTCGACCACCTTCATGAGCGCCACCGGATTGAAGAAGTGGTAGCCCGCCACGCGTTGCGGCGTCTTGCAGCCGGCCGCGATGGCGGTGATCGACAGCGAGGAGGTGTTGGACGCCAGGATGCAATCGGGCGCGACGATGCCTTCGAGCTGACCGAAGAGCTCGCGCTTCACATCGAGGCGCTCGACGATGGCTTCGATCACGAGCTGGCAATCGGCCAGCGCGTTCAGGTCGGCCGCCGCGACGACATGAGCCTGGGCGGCCTCGACCTGCTCGGCCGTGAGCTTGCCCTTGGCGGCAAGCTTGGCCCAGGTATCTGCGAGCGCCGTGCGCGCGGCCTCCACGGCCTGCGCGCTGGTGTCGTACAGGCGCACGGTAATGCCGGCCTGCGCCGCGATCTGCGCGATGCCCCGGCCCATGGCGCCGGCGCCCACCACGCCCACGGTTTGAATCTCTGCCATCGTCTCTACTCCTGTTTTATGGGTATGCCGTCGCGGTCAGCCGGCGTTGCGCGCCAGGGCGTCGATCTCGTCGTCGGACAGGCCCAGCATGCCGCTCAACACCTCGCGGGTGTGCTCGCCCAGCACGGGCGGCGCACGGTGATACTGCACCGGGCTGCCGGAAAGCTTGAGCGGGCTGGCCGCCACCGGCACCGTGCCGCCCAGCGGATGCGGCAGCTCGCGCTTCATCTGGCGCGCCAGCACGTGAGGATCTTCATACACCTGGTCGAGCGTATTGATCGGGCCGGCCGGCACGCCGGCTTTCTCGAGCTCGATGAGCCAGGTGTCGCGCGCGCCGGTGGCCATGCGTTCGACCAGAATCGGCACCAGCTCGGCGCGATTGCGCACGCGCTGCGGATTGATGGCGAAGCGCGGATCGTCGGCCAGCTCGGGCAGGCCGATCACGCGGCAATAGTTGCGGAACTGGCTGTCGTTGCCCACCGCCACGATCAGGTGACCATCGGCGGCCGCGAAGACCTGATAGGGCACGAGGTTCTGGTGGGCGTTGCCGGCGCGCTTGGGCGCGACGCCGGAGGTCATGAAATTGAGGTTCTGGTTGGCCAGCATGGCGACCTGGCAATCGAGCAGGGCCATGTCGATATGCTGACCCAGGCCGCTGCGGTTGCGCTCGTGCAGCGCGGCCAGGATGCCCACCGTGGAATACATGCCGGTCATGAGATCGGCCACGGCCACGCCGGCCTTCTGCGGACCGCCGCCCGGCAGATCGTCGCGTTCGCCGGTGATGCTCATCAGCCCGCCCATGCCCTGAATCATGAAGTCATAGCCCGGACGGCTGGCGTAGGGCCCCGTCTGGCCAAACCCTGTGATCGAGCAGTAGATCAGGCGCGGGTTCACTTCCTTGAGGCTGTCGTAGTCGAGGCCGTACTTGCGCAGCCCGCCGACCTTGAAGTTCTCGACCAGGATGTCGGACTTCAAGGCGAGCTCGCGCACCAGGGCCGCGCCGCGCTCGGATGCGATGTCGAGCGCGACCGAGAGCTTGTTGCGGTTGGCCGAGAGGTAATAGGCGGCCTCGGAGGTGTTCTCGCCCGACTCGTTCTTGAGATAGGGCGGGCCCCAGGCCCGGGTATCGTCGCCCGCGCCCGGGCGTTCGATCTTGATCACCTCGGCGCCAAGGTCGGCGAGGTTTTGCGTGCACCAGGGCCCCGCGAGAACGCGGGTCAGGTCGAGCACGCGAATGCCAGTCAGGGGAGCGGGACGTTGCGACATGGTCGGGTGTGCGGTAGACATCGAGAATCAGGCATCTTAGCCCCGGAGGCGCCGGGATGTGTTCCGTTTTGTGCACGAGAATGTGCAGCCAACGCACATCATGGCGGCCGGGTCAGGCGTAGGCTTTGAGCGCCTCGCGGGCGATCACGAGTTGCTGGATCTGCGTCGTGCCCTCGAACAGGCGGAACAGGCGCACGTCGCGATAGAACCGTTCGACCGCGTATTCGGAGATGTAGCCGGCGCCCCCATGGATCTGCACCGCGCGGTCGGCCACCCGGCCGACCATCTCGGTGGCGTACATCTTGCAGCACGCGGCCTGCATGGTGGTGTTCTCGCCGCGGTCGCGCAGGCGCGCGGCGTCCAGCACCATGCAGCGCGCCGCGTACAGCTCGGCCTGGCTATCGGCGATCATGGCCTGCACCAGCTGGAACTCGGCGATCGGCTGGCCGAACTGCTTGCGCTCGAGCGCGTAGCGCACGGCGTCCCGCAGCAGGCGTTCGGCGATGCCCACGCACAGCGCGGCGATGTGCAGCCGCCCCTTGTCGAGCACCCGCATCGACGTGCGGAAACCCGTGCCTTCCTGCCCGCCGAGCAGCGCGCTGGCCGGCACGCGGCAATTGTCGAACACGACGTCGCAGGTGAGCGCGCCGGCCTGCCCCATTTTCTTGTCTGGCTTGCCCAGCGTGATGCCGGGCGTGCCCACCGGCACCAGGAAGCAAGAGATCGAATCGGCGCGACGCTCGGGCGCCGTGCGCGCCATCACCGAGAACAGGCCCGCGATGGGTGCGTTGGTGATGTAGCGCTTGGTGCCGTTGATGATGTAGTCGTCGCCGTCGCGCTGGGCCGTGGTGCGCAACGACATCGCGTCGGAGCCGGCGTCGGGCTCGGTGAGCGCGAACGAACCGATCAGCTCGCCGCTCGCCAGCCGCGGCAGGTACTCCGCGCGCTGGGCATCGGTGCCGGCCAGCACGATCGATTGCGAGCCGATGCCGATGTTGGTGCCCGCGAGCGAGCGGAACGCCGGCGAGGTCTGGCCGAGCTCGAACACCACGCGGACTTCTTCTTCCATGGTGAGGCCGAGACCGCCGTAGTCGGGCGAGATCGACAGGCCGAACAGCCCCAGGTCGCGCATCTCGCGCACGATGTCCTCGGGCACGGCGCCCGAGTTCGCGAGTTCGTCTTCGGCCGGCACCAGGCGCTCGGTCACGAAGCGGCGCACGGCGTCGATCAGCAGGGTGAGGGTTTCTTGGTCCAGAGCCATGAGCTTGCCTTTGCAGAGGGTACGGGCGAGGCGCGCGTCACGCGGCCATCAGACCCCGGGTCAACAGATCGAAATAACCTTGTGCGATGGTGCGCGCGCTGTCGCGCTGGCCGGGCTTGTACCAGCGCACCATCCAATTGAGCATCGAGAGCACCGCGCGCCCGGTGGCGGCCACTTCCTGCGCACGGAACACGCCGCGCGCCACGCCGGCCTCGAGAATGGCGCGCAGGCGCTGCTCGTAGGTGTCGCGCATGCGCGCCGCGTCGGCCTGCTCGGGCAAGGCCATGCCGGAATAGCCCACCAGCATCGTCACGAACTCGGGGTGGTGGCTTTCGAAGTAACCGGCGTGCGCCAGCATGAAGGCGCGCAGCTGTCCGGCGGGATCGGCGTCACCCGCCTCGGCCACCGCCGCGTCGACCGCGGCCCCCAGGCCCGCCAGCACCTCGAGGATGATCGCGTCGTAGATGTCCTGCTTGGTCGGGTAGTAGTGATAGATCGCGGCCTTGGACACGCCCAGGGCGCTCGCCAGATCCGCGATCGAGCTGTTCTCGTAGCCGCTCTGCGCGAACAGACGCGCGGCCTCGGCCAGGATGCGCTCGCGCGCGGCAGGCAGGGTGGGCGGCCGGCCGGCGCGGGCGCGCTTGGGAGCTTCGGCGGGAGGAGCAGCGGTCATGGGCGGATGGGGCGGCGCCGGCCCACCATGGCAGGCCCGCATTGACAGGCCGCGATGGCTTGCCGTTAAATAATCGAGTTAATTACCGGACGACCGGTAGGTAATTATAGGCAGACTTGTTTTCCGCAGACAAGCGGTCGAAGGCACGGTATTTTTCTTCGACGCTTTCTGGATGAACGCAGGCGCGCCTCGCGCACGCCGCGACCGCGCATGTCCCCGCAGCCCTCAATCACGCACAGGTACCGCAACGTCATGAATGCCCGCGCCGAGACTGTTCCTCACGCCCTGGTCAGCGACCTCTATGGCCGCATGAGCCTGCCGGTGATCGCGTCACCGATGTTCATCGTGTCCAATCCCAAACTCGTGATCG
Organism: Bordetella genomosp. 5; assembly: GCF_002261475.1. Taxonomy (GTDB): domain Bacteria; phylum Pseudomonadota; class Gammaproteobacteria; order Burkholderiales; family Burkholderiaceae_B; genus Bordetella. The sequence continues at coordinate 290,924 of NZ_NEVN01000001.1, read as the reverse complement.
CGCAGAGCACGAGCGGCATCATGGGCTCGTTCCCGGCGCTCAACGCCCGCCCCCAGACGCTGCTGGCCGATTGGCTGGCGGAAGTCGAAGAAGGCCTGGCCGGGCACCGCGCCGCCCATCCCGGCGCCACGGTGGCGCCGTATGCGGTCAACCAGATCATCCACCAGTCCAACGACCGGCTCGAGCACGACCTGGCCGAATGCGCACGCCACAAGGTGCCGTTCATCATCACCAGCCTGCGCGCGCCGGGTGATCTGGTTGCGGGCATCCACGCCTGGGGGGGCAAGGTCTTCCACGACGTGACCACGCTGCGCCACGCCGAGAAGGCGCTCGAAGCGGGCGTCGACGGGCTCATCCTCGTGTGCGCGGGCGCCGGTGGGCACGCGGGCACGCTCAGCCCCTTTGCGCTGGTGTCCGAAGTGCGGCGCTTCTACGACGGCCCGCTGATCCTCTCCGGCGCCATCACCTCGGGCGCGGACGTGCTGGGCGCGCTCGCGCTGGGCGCCGACTTCGCCTACATGGGCACGCGCTTCATCGCGAGCGCCGAGGCCAATGCCTCCGACGACTACAAGAATGCCATCGTGCAGGCCAGCGCCTCCGACATTCTCTACACCCCGTTTTTCACGGGCATTCCGGGCAACTACCTGAAGGCCAGCATCGTCAATGCCGGCCTCGATCCGGCCAATCTGCCGCAGCCCGAGCCCGGCGCATCGAATTTCGGCAGCGGCCGCGCCAAACCCTGGAAGGACATCTGGGGCGCCGGCCAGGGCGTGGGCGGCATCGGCAGCGTCGAGCCCGCGGCCGATATCGTGGCGAACCTGCGCCGCGAATTCGACGCCGCCCGCGCGACCCTCGCCGCGCGCACGTTCGCATGAGCGCGCCGGTCCTGCAGGCGCGCGACGGCGCCATCCTGACCCTCACCATCAACCGGCCCGAGGCCCGCAATGCGCTCGATCGCGCCGCTTACGATGCCCTCACGCAGGGTCTGACGGATGCGGCGGCCGACCCCGGCGTCGCAGCCGTGATCCTGACCGGCGCGGGAGGCCACTTCACGGCCGGCAACGATCTGCGCGACTTCCAGGCCGACCGGCCCGAGGGCGACAGCCCGGCGCTGCGATTCCTGCGCGCGCTGATCGACCTCGACACGCCGGTCATCGCGGCGGTCGAGGGCAACGCGGTCGGCGTGGGGGTCACGCTGCTGCAGCACTGCGATTTCGTCTATGTGGCCGAGGGCGCCGTGTTGCGGCTGCCGTTCGCCGCGCTGGGCCTGTGCCCCGAGGGCGGCTCCAGCCTGCTGCTGCCGCAGATCGCGGGCGTGCGCCAGGCCACCGAGTGGCTGCTGCTGGGCGAGAAGTTCGGCGCGCAGGCGGCGCACGAACACGGGCTGGCCAACGCCGTGGTGCCGGCGGGCGGCGCGCTGGCTCGCGCCCGCGAAACCGCGCAACTGCTGGCCGCGCAGCCGCACGAGGCGCTGCGTGTGTCGAAGGCGCTGCTCAAGCGCGCGCTGCGCCCCCAGCTGCACGCCACGCTCGACGAAGAGGCGAAGCAGTTTCGCGCCCGCCTGCGCAGCGACGAGGCGCAGGCCGCCTTCGCGCGCTTCTTCGCGGCGCGCAAAGGCTGATCGCTCAAAAAGGCGCGTCGGTATCGAAGGCGGGCGGACGCTTCTCCCGCAGCGACTTCACGCCCTCGCGCACGTCCGGACCGGCGAAGCCCATGAATTCGAGGGCGAGCGAGGTGTCGAACGTGGGGCCCGCCTGACGCAGCCAATTGTTCAACGCGTATTTGGTCCAGCGGATCGCCGTCTGCGACCCGGTCGCAAGACGGGTCGCGATCTCGAACGCGCGCGGCAGCAGCTGCTCTTCTTCGACGCACAGCGAGACCAGGCCGATGCGTTCGGCCTCGGCGCCGCTGACCGTCTCGCACAAAAGCAGGTAGTACTTGGCCTTGGCCATGCCGCACAGCAGCGGCCACACGATGGCGGCATGATCGCCGGCGGCCACGCCCAGGCGGGTATGGCCATCGATGATGCGCGCGTCGGGCGTGGCGATCGAGATGTCGGCGAGCAGACCCGCCACGAGGCCGGCGCCCACGGCCGCGCCGTGCATGGCCGAGACCACCGGCTTGCCGCAGTTGATCACGTTGTAGACCAGGTCGCGCGCCTCGCGCCACACCCGTGCCCGCACGTCGAAGTCGTCGGCCATCTCCTGCACCAGGCCGAGGTCGCCCCCGCCCGAGAAGCCCTTGCCCTCGCCCCGGATGACCACGGCGCGCGTCTGCGCATCGGTGTCGATATCGCGCCAGACATCGGCCAGCTCGCGATGCATGCGGTGATCGGCCGTGGACAGCTTGCCCGACGCATCCTTGGCGCCCATGATGAGCTCGAGCACCCCGTGCGGGTGACGGCGGAACTTGAGCGCCTGATAGCGGGCGTAATGGCTGAGGTCGCCCTCGGGGCTGAGGTCGCCCTCGGCGGCGGACGAAGCGGGGTGATTCTCTGACATCGCGTCTCTCCAGCGGGACGGCAGTCGTCCCGCACGATGAAGCGGCCGGCGGGCCGCGGTGTTTTTTGGGCACTATAGTGGATAGCACCCGACCCGCCCCGCTTACCGCCCATGCCGCAGACACCGACGTCCACGCCCCCCGAACCGCCCCGGCCGCTCGGCCGCGCCGATTTCCCCGAACTGTTCGCGGCGCGCGATCCGGCGGGCCACAAGGGCACGTATGGCACGCTCGCCATCGTCGGCGGCGCGCCCGGCATGGCCGGGGCAGCGTTGCTGGCGGGACGCGCCGCCCTGCGCCTGGGCGCGGGCAAGGTCTTGATCGGTCTGCTCGACGAAGCGCTGCCCTGGCCCTGCGATCCGCTGCAGCCCGAGCTGATGCTGCGCACGGCCGAGGATCTGCTGACGGGGGCCGTGCCGATCTCCGCCTGGACGGCCGGCTGCGGCATCGGCCAGAGCCCCGCCGCCGAACAGATCCTCGCGCGCCTGTTCGCCCAGCGCGGCGACGCCCCGCTCGTCCTGGACGCCGATGCGTTGAATTTGCTGGCCCATCGTGGGCTGGCCCGTGGCGGGCTGGCGCCGGACTGGGGCGCGGGGCCGGTGGTGCTGACGCCGCATCCCGCCGAGGCGGCCCGCCTGCTGGGCTGCGAGACGCACGAGGTGCAGGCCGACCGGCCCGCCGCCGCCATCGCCCTCGCCGCCCGTTACCCGGCCTGGATCGTGCTCAAGGGTGCCGGCACCCTCATCTGCGCCCCCGGTGGCACCACGTGCCGGATCAATCCCACCGGCAACCCCGGCCTGGCCACGGCCGGCACCGGCGATGTGCTGGCCGGGATGCTGGGCGCGCTGCTGGCCCAGCGCATGCCGCCCGAGATCGCGGTCCCTGCGGCGGTCTGGCTGCACGGGGCGGCGGCCGACGCGCTGGCCGCGGCAGGCATCGGGCCGATCGGCCTGACGGCCGGCGAACTCGCCGACGCCGCGCGAGCCATCAGAAACGGCCACTGAAGCCCCCCAAAGCCCGGTCATCCGGGCTTTTTTTCGCCCCCGCTCATAGGGAGAAATGGGTATTTACAACATTCCTAGGGAAAACCCTAGAATCTTGTTGCTATGGTCCTAGGGTAATCCCTATAATGGTTTCTACCGAGACGACACATCACTGGAGCACACCATGACCGACCTTAGCCTGAACCAAAATGCCCGCCTGACCGATTCCCTCGAGCGCGACCTGCTTCGCGGCGCCATGGAATCGCAGCCCAATGCCCACCCTGTTGCCGCTCTGAAGACCGCCGGCAGCAAGATTTCGCGCGTTATCGCTCAGTTCTCCGATTTCGTGGCCGAAGTCAACGATTCGATGAATCGTGCTCGCGCCCAAAGCGCCCACTACAGCGGTTCGCAGTGGTAATTCGCTGGATCTGATTTCCAGGCAGTACCCGCCCCGGCGGGAGCAGTACGGCGGCCACCGCAAGCAGCATCCGCGGGCCGCCTCACGCGTCGCACCTCTCCGGCGGCGCGTGAAAGACGTTGAGTGGCAGTGCCCGAGCCGTTTGAGTGGCGGCTCAGCAGTTGCAGTTGGCAGTTCCCGCAGTTGAAGTGGCAGTACCGCAGTTGTAGTTGGCAGTCCCAGCAGTTGAAGTGGCAGCACCGCAGTTGAAGTGGCAGCACCGCAGTTGTAGTCCGCAGTTCCCGCAGTTGTAGTCTGCAGTCCGAGCAAGTTGACGTAGCCGTACCCGCGGTTGTTGAGCAGCAAGACGTCGTCTGTCGTAGAGGCCGCGCGCAACGCGCCGCCGTCGCAGTAGAAGCAAGACCCCGAGGCCGCCCGCGCCGCACGTTCGCGCGACGCCTCGGGGGTGGTACCCAGCCGCAGCCAGGTCTGCCGCAACACACCTCACCCGGCTGGTAGCGGCGCCGCCCTCTCCTCTCTTTTCGGCGCCGCCTGCGACGCGCCCGGCTCACGCCGGGTGCGACGCCCCTCCCTCCCCCGCGGCCTCATGCCGCCCTCCCCTTATGTCACCGATTTCACCTCCGGCTCTCGGGGATTCCCCTGATATGGCCCCGATTCTCTCCTATGAGAGCGGCCACAGGGAAATGTATGAGTGACGTGTCCTCCGTTGACAATGCGTAAACGGGGTATTGATAATCCCGGGCTCGTATACCCGGAGTGTCCCCATGAAGTTGCGCACCACCCTGGCCCTGCTGGCCGCGGGCGTCGGCATCGCCACCGTGCCCGCCGGCCCGGCGCTGGCTCAGTCGATCAAGATCGCCCTCTCGTCCGAGCCGACCTCGGCCGATCCCCACTATCACAAGATGACGCAGAACGACGCCTTCGCGGCGCACGTCTACGATTCGCTGGTGGGCCGCGATCCCGACATGAAGCTCAAGCCCTCGCTGGCCACGTCGTGGAAGACGCTGGACGACCTGACCTGGGAATTCAAGCTGCGCGACGACGTGAAGTTCTCGAACGGCAAGCCGTTCACGTCCGAAGACGTGCTGTTCACGATCTGCCGCACGCTGAACAACGAGACCAACATCTCGCAGTCGTACATGGACACGACCAAGCGCATCGTCGACGTGCAAACGCCGGATGCCCACACCGTGATCATCAAGACGGCCGAGCCGCTGCCGCTGCTGCCGGCCGAGTTCGCCCGCAGCCTGCCCATCATCTGGAACGGCATCGTCGAACACGGCAAGCTGCACTTCGACCCGAAACAAGGTTGCGGCGTGACCGGCAAGTGGCCCACCGTGGCCGACTTCAACAACGGCAAGGACGCCATCGGCACCGGCCCGTACCTGCTGAAGTCGTACGTCAAGGGCACCGGCATCGAGCTGACCCGCAACGACAACTACTGGGGCGAAAAGCCGGCCTGGAAGGACGTGCGCTTCGTGCCCGTGCCCAACGCCGGCCCGCGCCTGACCGGCCTGCTCTCGGGTGACTTCGACGTGGTCGAAAACCCGGCCGCGCGCGACCTGCCCCGCATCAAGGGCAACGCGCAGTTCGCCTATGTCGCCACGCCCTCCACCCGTCTGGTTTTCTTCCAGCCCGACGTGGCGCGCGTGCCGAGCCCCTTCGTGAAGGCGGCCGACGGCAAGAATCCGCTGCAGGATCTGCGCGTGCGCAAGGCCATCTCGATGGCCATCGATCGCAAGACCATCGTGGCCCGCATCATGGACGGCGTCGCCACCCAGGCCAACCAATATATGCCTGACGGCATGTTCGGCGGCCTGCCCAACGCCCCCGAGCTCAAGTTCGATCCGGAAGGCGCGAAGAAGCTGCTGGCCGAAGCCGGCTATCCCAACGGCTTCGAGCTGACGATCTCCACCACCAACGACCGTTACATCAACGACGGCCAGGTGGCGCAGGCCGTGGCACAGTACCTGTCGCGCGTGGGCATCAAGGCCAACGTCGACGCCATGACGGCCTCGATCTACTTCCCCAAGCGCGCCAAGCGCGAGTTCAGCTTCTCCATGGGTGGCTGGCCGTCGGAAGTGGGCGAAGCCTCGGGTCTGTTCCAGCTGTGGGTCGCCTCGCTCGACTCGCCCAAGGGCCTGGGCACCAGCAACTACGGCGGCTTCAGCAACGCCGACTTCGACAAGGTCTACCAGCAGGCCATCGTGACCGTGGACCCCGCGAAGCGTGAGAAGCTGCTGCAGCAGGCCACGCAGATCGCGCTGGACAACGTGCCGCTGATCCCGCTGCACTTCGAGAGCACCATCTGGGCCTTCAAGAAGGGTCTGGTGTACGAAGGCCGCCGCGATCAGTACACGCTGGCCATGTCGGTCAAGCCGGCCGACAAGAAGTAATCAGCATCACCGGGTGGCCTCGCGCTACCCGCGCGAAGGGCGCCGCCGCCGAGGCGGCGCCCTTGCCTTTTGGAACGTCGATTCTGTATCCCCGATACAATCGCCGGGCCTTGCCGGAGTTTTCATGTCTGCCGCTCAGTCCCCCACGCCTCGCCCCTTCCTGCTTCCCTGTCCGGATTTGCGTCTCGAACGCGCCGGCAACACCGGGACCGAAGGCGTGTGGCACTTCGATTCGGGCGTGCCCGGCCGCCACGTCCTGCTCACCGCCCTGGTGCACGGCAACGAACTGTGCGGCGCCTGGGCCCTGAAAGATTTGCTCGCCGCCGGACTGCGTCCGCGCCGCGGCAAGCTCACCCTGGCTTTCTGTAATCTCGCCGCCTTCGATCGTTTCGACCCGGAAAAATACGCGGGCTCGCGCTTCGTCGAAGAAGACATGAACCGCGTGTGGAGCGAGGCCCGCCTGGCGGACGACTCCGCCACCCCCGATGTGCAGCGCGCCCGCGCGCTCGCGCCCTGGGTGGCCCAGGCCGACTGGCTGCTCGACTTTCATTCGATGAGCAATGCCGACGTGCCGCTGCAGCTCACGGGTCTGGCGCCGCGCAACATCGAGCTCGCCCTGGCCCTGGGCAACCCCGCGTACATCGTGGCGGATGCCGGCCACGCCGCGGGCGTGCGGCTGCGCGACCATGGCCGCTTCGCGGTCGACGGCGATCCGCAAACGCGGTCGCTGCTGATCGAATGCGGTTTTCATGGCGACCCGGCCGCGCACGGCGTGGCGCTGGATCAACTCGCGCGCTTCCTGCCCGCCTCGGGTTGCGTCGATGCCGCCGATATCCCGGCCGGCTGGCTGCAACCCGACGCCCCGCGCCAGCAGGCGCTGCGCGTGACGCACGCCATCGCGGCGCGCAGCCCCGACTTCCGCTTCGCCCAGCCCTGGAAGGGCCTGGAATGCCTGGAGCAGGCCGGCACCGTGATCGGCTGGTCCGAGGGCGAGCCGGTCGTCACTCCCTATGACCGCTGCGTGCTGATCATGCCGTCGCTCACCAATCTGCGCCCCGGCGTGACCGTGGTGCGCCTGGCCCAGGAAATCGCCTGAGCCCGTCATGCGCACGCACTGCATTCGTGGTGTCCGGCTCGCGAGCCGGCGCCTTTTTGAGACCACCTAGGAATCCATAACGTGGCCTTGTTTATCTTGCGCAGGCTGATTCAAAGCCTGTTCGTGCTGCTGGCGGTATCGCTGGTGGTCTTTCTCGCGGTGTATGCCGTGGGCGATCCGATCGAGCTGCTCGTCAGCCCCGAAGCCAGCGAAGAAGCGCGCCAGGCCATGATCGCGCGCCTCGGCCTGGACCTGCCGGTGTGGCAGCAGTACACCGGCTTCCTGTGGCGCGCGCTGCATGGCGATCTGGGCACGTCGTTCGTCCACGGCATCCCCGCCATCCAGCTGATCGTGCAACGCATCCCCGCGACGTTCGAGCTGGTGGTGGTGGCGATCACGCTCACCTGTGTGATCGGCATCCCGCTGGGTCTGGTGGCCGGCCTGCACCGCGACCGTCCGCTCGGGCGCGGCATCATGGGCACCTCGATCCTGGGCTTCTCGCTGCCGAACTTCTGGCAGGGCATGATGCTCATCCTGATGTTCTCGGTGTGGCTCGGCTGGCTGCCCTCGTCGGGCCGCGGCGACACCGTGACCGTGCTGGGCGTGCCGCTGTCGATCTTCACGCTCGACGGCTGGTCGCATGTGATGATGCCCGCGGTGAACCTGGCGCTCGCCAACATCGCGCTGGTGCTGCGCATGACGGCCACCGGCGTGGCCGAGGCGCAGTCGCAGGACTACGTGAAGTTCGCGCGGGCCAAGGGCATCAAGCCGGGCCGCATCGTGCGCCGCCACATCCTGCGCAACATCCTGATCCCCGTGGTCACCGTGATCGGCATGGAGTTCGGCACGCTCATCGCCTACTCGACCATCACCGAAACCGTGTTCGCCTGGCCCGGCATGGGCAAGCTGCTCATCGACAGCGTCTACCAGCTCGACCGCCCGGTGGTGGTGGCCTACGTGATGCTGGTCACGCTGATCTTCGTGGTGATCAACCTGATCGTCGACATCCTGTACGCGGCGCTCGATCCGCGCGTGCAACTCGTCGCCCCCGCTCATTAAGGCCATCGACATGTCCAATTCCAATCCCGGTCGCACCCGGACCATGCCGCCGCTGGAGCAGACGCCGCGGCGCGCCCAGATCCTCAAGAAGCTGCACGCGCGCCCGACGGTGCGCGGCTCGGTGCTGGCCCTGCTGGTTCTCATCGTCTTCGTGATGGTGGCGCCGTACTTCGCGCCGCAGAATCCGTACGACCTCGCCAACCTCAACCTGCTCGACGGCCGCCTGCCGCCCCGCTCGCCCATGATGGACGGCGGCTTCTACTGGCTCGGCACCGATGACCAGGGCCGCGACATGCTGAGCGCGATTCTGTATGGCCTGCGCATCAGCCTCATGGTGGGTCTGTCGGCCGTGGTGCTCGCCACCGCCATCGGCAGCCTGGTGGGCCTGCTGGCCGCCTACGTCGGCGGCGTGGTCGATGCCATCCTGATGCGTCTGGTCGACTTCATCCTCGGCTTCCCGACCATCCTGGTGGCGCTGGTGCTGCTGGCCATGATGGGCCGCGGCGTCGACAAGGTGATTCTGGCGCTGGTGGTCGTGCAATGGGCGCATTACGCGCGCATCATGCGCGGCCGCGCGCTGCAGGAACGCCGCAAGGAATATGTGGAGGCCGCCGCCAACCTCGGTTACCCGGCCTGGCGCGTGATGCTGGTGCATCTGCTGCCCAACTGCATGGGCCCGGTCATGGTGTTCGCCACCATCCAGATCGCCACCGCCATCGCGCTCGAAGCCACGCTGTCGTTCCTGGGCGTGGGCGTGCCCATCACCGAGCCGTCGCTCGGCCTGTTGATCGCCAACGGCTTCCAGTACCTGCTCTCGGGCGATTACTGGATCAGCATGTTCCCGGGTCTGGCGCTGCTGCTCCTCATCCTCACCATCAACATCGTGGGCGACCGCCTGCGCGAAGCCCTGGATCCGCGACGAGCATGAGCGACATTCTTCTGGACGTGCGCGGCCTGCGCACCGCATTTCATACCGAAGCCGGCGCCTGGCCGGCCGTCGATGGCGTGGACCTGACCGTGCGCCGCGGCGAGATCGTGGGCCTGGTCGGCGAATCCGGCTCGGGCAAGTCGGTCACCGGCTTTTCGTTGCTGGGCCTGATCGACCCGCCGGGCGAAGTGGTCGAAGGCGAGATTCGATTCAAGGGTGAAGACCTGCGCGGCGCGAGCGAAGAGCGCATGCGCCAGCTGCGCGGCGATCGCATCTCGATGATCTTCCAGGATCCGCTGATGACGCTGAACCCCGTGCTGCGGATCAGCGAGCAGATGATCGAGGCGATCCAGACCCATGCCAAGGTCTCGAAGGCGGACGCACTCGAGCGCTGCCGCGAGGCGCTGGAGATGGTCGGCATCCCCTCGCCCGAAAAGCGCCTGCACAGTTTTCCGCATGAGTTTTCGGGCGGCATGCGCCAGCGCGTGGCCATCGCGATCGCGATGCTCAACCGCCCCGACCTCATCATCTGCGACGAGCCCACCACCGCGCTCGACGTGACGATCCAGGGGCAGATTCTGTATCGCATGCAGAACATCTGTCGCGAGCACAACACCGCGCTGATCTGGATCACCCATGATCTGGGCGTGGTGGCCGAGCTCGCCGACCGCGTGGCCGTGATGTATGCCGGGCGCATCGTCGAGGTGGGCCCGGTCGAACAGATCCTCACCAGCCCGCGCCATCCCTACACGCGCGGCCTGCTCGATTCGATGCCCGCCCGCTCCCTGCCCGGTGAGCGCCTGCATCAGATCAACGGCATGGCGCCCAGCCTGTCCGCGCGCCCCTCGGGCTGTGCGTTCCGGCCGCGCTGCCCCAATGTGATCCCGCGCTGTACCGAGAAGGCGCCGGCCGTGACCACCGAAGGCGCGCGCAGCTATCGCTGCTACGTGCCCATCGCCAGCGAGACCGTATCCGCATGACCCAAGCTGAAACTCCCGTCATCGAACTGCGCAACGTCCACAAGCGCTTCGAGAATCGTCCCGACGTGGCGCAGCGCATTCTGGCGCTGGCCGGCAAGCCGATCGACAAGCGCACCGTGCACGCGGTCAACGGCGTGTCGCTCTCGCTCGCGCGCGGCGAAGTCGTGGGCCTGGTCGGTGAATCCGGCTGCGGCAAATCGACGCTGGGCCGCGTCGTGGCCGGCCTGCATCACCAGACCGAGGGCGAGCTGCTGTACCAGGGCCGCCCGGTCGACAGCCTGCGCGGCGCCGACAAGCTCGCCTACACGCTGGGCGTGCAGATGATCTTCCAGGATCCGCAGGCCTCGCTCAATCCGCGGCAGCGCCTGCGTCAGATCCTGGGCGAGTCGCTCAAGGTGCACAAGCTCGCGCCCAAGGCCGAGATCGGGGCGCGCGTCGATCGCGCGCTTGCCGAAGTGGGCCTGGACCGCGAATACCGCGATCGCTTCCCGCATCAGATCTCGGGCGGCCAGCGCCAGCGCATCGGCATCGCCCGCGCGCTGATGGTCGCGCCGAAGTTCCTGGTGTGCGACGAGCCCGTCGCCGCGCTCGACGTGTCGATCCAGGCGCAGGTCATCAACCTGTTCATGGACCTGCGCGAGCAGCACGGCTTCACCTATCTGTTCATCAGCCACGATCTGGGCGTGGTGCGCCACATCTCGGATCGCGTGGCCATCATGTATCTCGGCCGCATCGTCGAACAGGCCAGCGCCACCGAGATCTTCGCGCGGCCCAATCATCCGTACACCCAGGCCCTGATGGCCGAAGTGCCCGATGTGGAGCGACGCGGCCGGCAGTTCACGCCGATCAAGGGCGAAATCCCGTCGCCGCTGAACCCGCCCTCGGGCTGCACCTTCCATCCGCGCTGCCCGCATGCGATGCCGCGCTGCCGCGAAGAAGTACCCGAACTCAAGACCATTGCTTCTGGCCATATTTCGGCCTGTCACCTCAACGACGCCCCCGCCTGATCATGAAGCCTGTCGAACTCACCAACGCCGAACGCATCGCCATCGAACTGGGCCATGCGGGTCGCAACAGCTTTCCGTACATCGACGAAGACCGCAACGCCGATCGTCCGTTCACGCTCAACACCTACATGCCCTACGGCTACCAGCCCGAGGATCCGGTGGTGATCGTGCAGCACGGCGTGCTGCGCAACGGCGACGAATACCGCGATTTCTGGATTCCCGCCGCCGACAAGCACCGTCTGCTGATCATCGCCCTGACCTTCTCCGACGAGATCTGGCCCGGCGTCGAAAGCTACAACAACGGCCGCGTCTTCACGCCCTCGGGCAACCCGCGCCACATCGACGGCTGGACCTATGCCCTGGTGGGACGCGTGCTGAACGATCTGCGCGCCTCTGAAGTGTCGCTGGCCAAGCCCGTGTATCTGTTCGGCCATTCGGCCGGCGGGCAATTCGTGCACCGTCTGATGAGCAGCCAGTCGCACGAGCCCTTCGCCGCCGTGACCGCCGGCAACCCCGGCTGGTACACGCTGCCCACGCTCGACCTGCCCTATCCCGAAGGCATGGGCAAGGTCGGCCTGACCGACGCCCATGTGGAGCGCCTGCTGGCCTATCCCATGACCATTCTGGCGGGCGACCAGGACATCGACACCACCGACCCGCACCTGCCGAGCGAACCGGAAGCCCTGCGCCAGGGCCCGCACCGCTACGCCCGCGCCCAGAACTACTTCGAGGCCGGCAAGCGCGAAGCCGAGCGCCGCGGCGTGCCGTTCAACTGGCAGCTCGTGACCGTGCCCGGTATCGGCCACGATGGTCGCGCCATGTCGGCCGTGGCCGCCAGCCTGTGGTTCGACGGGTCTTTGCCCGACGCCGCCACGCTGGCCCAGCTGGCCGGCCAGAAGGTCGCCTGATTCACGCATCCCTTTACTTACCCTGAGCATCGCACACCATGTCCTCGCTTCCGAACACCGATCAGCTCGTCTCCGACATCATCACCTGGGTCCAGTGCGAATCGCCTTCGCACATGCCCGAACGCGTCGCCGCCATGGCCCACCTGGCCGCCGAGAAGGCGCGTGCCGTGGGCATGCGGGTGGAGGTCAAGCCGCTCGGTGAACAGGCCGGCCCGATGGTGATCGCCACGACCCGCGAGCCGGGCGACACGCGTCCCGGCATCCTGATCCTGGGTCACCTGGACACCGTGCATCCGGTGGGCACGCTCAACGACAATCCGGTGCGCATCGACGGCGACCGCCTGTACGGCCCGGGCACCTACGACATGAAGTCGGGCATCGTGCTCGCGCTCGCCGGCATGACGGGCCTGGCCGGCAAGGACGGCACCCGCCTGCCGATCGATTTCCTGATGGTGCCCGACGAAGAAACCGGCAGCCATGCGTCGCGCGAGTACATCGAGCACTACGCCAAGCAGGCCAAGTACGGGCTGGTGTGCGAGCCCGCGCGCCCCAACGGCGGCAAGTGCGTGACCGCCCGCAAGGGCACCGGCATGCTGCGCCTGGGCGTGAAGGGCCGCCCGGCGCACGCCGGCATGCAGCACGAGAAGGGCCGCAGCGCGATTCGCGAAATGGCGCATCAGGTGCTGGCGCTGGAAGCCATGACCGACTACGACCGCGGCGTCACGGTCAGCGTGGGCACGATCGCCGGTGGCACCACCACCAACACCGTGCCGGCGCTGTGCCGCTGCGTGGTCGACTTCCGCGTGCCCGACATGGGCGCCGCGCAGGACGTGCTGCGCCGCATGCGCGAGCTGTGCGCCGTGGGCCCGGACGTGGAACTCGACATCGATGTCGAACTGAACCGCCCGCCCATGGAAAAGACGCCCGAGTCGGCCGCGTTGCTGGCGCTGGTGCAGGGCTACGCGGCCGAAGCCGGCTTCCCGCTCGAAGACGCACCCATGACGGGCGGCGGCAGCGACGCCAACTTCACCTCGGCGCTCGGCGTGCCCACGCTGGACGGCCTGGGTGCGGACGGCGACGGCGCCCACACGCTCAACGAATACATCCTCGTGTCGACGCTGGAAATGCGCGCGCGCTTCTGGCACCTGCTGTTGCGCGACCTGGCGTAAACGCCACCCGGGGCATGGCGCAGGCCATGCCCTTTTTTCTTGCCGGAGCCCGCCATGAGCGCCCCCGCCCATCCCCGCCCCGAACCGCGCGCCGTCGGCGCCGTCGCCTGCGGCATCGCCACGATCGCACGCGACGGCACGGTGCTCGACACCTGGTATCCCGCCCCGCGCCTGCTCGACGAGGCGGCGGGCCTGTCCGCCACCACCCGCCTGCACGACAACGAAGCGCGCGCCGAACTCGGCGAGGCGGCCCTGGCCGCGCTGGGCCCGGACGCGCGCCGCGATGTCGACGTGGTGGCCGTCCGCACCCACATCGCGAATTGCGCCGAGCCGCCGCGCGACCCGCATGATGTGTATCTGCGTCTGCATCTGCTGAGCCATCGTCTGTTGCGTCCGCATGAGCTCAACCTCGATGGGCTCTTCGCGGTGCTGAACAACGCGGCCTGGACATCGGCCGGCCCCTGCAAGGTGGAACAGGTCGACGCGCTGCGCTGGCATCTGCGCGGCGCGCGCCAGATGCTCGACATCTACGGCATCGACAAGATCCCGCGCCTCACCGATTACGTGGTCCCGCCGGGCGTGCGCATCGCCGACGCGGGCCGTGTGCGGCTGGGCGCCTATCTCTCGCCCGGCACCACCGTGCTGCACGAAGGCTTCTGCAACTTCAATGCCGGCACGCTGGGCGCCTCGATGGTCGAAGGCCGCATCAGCGCGGGCGTGGTGGTCGACGACGGCAGCGACATCGGCGGCGGCGCCTCGATCATGGGCACCATGTCGGGCGGCGGCAAGCAGATCGTCTCGATCGGCAAACGCTGCCTGCTGGGTGCGAACTCCGGCGTCGGCATCGCGCTCGGCGACGACTGCGTGGTCGAGGCCGGCACCTACATCACCGCCGGCACCCGCGTGCTCATGCCGGAAGGCATGGTGGTGAAGGCCGTGTCGCTGTCGGGCCAGCACGGCCTGCTGTTCCGGCGCAACTCCCAGACCGGCGTGGTGGAGGCCATCGTGCGCACTGCCGCCTGGGGCACGCTCAATCCGGATCTGCACGCGGGGCATTGAGCGGGGCGGCGCTCGCGGCGCGGGGCATGCACTGACGGCGCAATCGCGTCCGGCCCGAGCAGGGACGTGGCGCGGCGTGTCGCGCGCGTCTCGTAGAATGGACCCCACGCTGTCCCCTCTGGAGAATTTTTACCTCATGCCCGATATTTTCAAGGAAGACGACTGGTCCATGGCCGAAGGCCAGCTCGACGGTCAACCGCTCATCGTGCGCAGCCGCTCCGCGCTGCCCGACGAGGCCGACCGCCACGTCTTCGACAAGCTCATCATCGTCTCGTGGTCGTACACCGCCAACGACGTCGGCATGCCGCAGGACGAGGACAACCAGCAGACGATCCAGTTCGAGGACGCGATCGACGAGTCGCTTCAGGATCAGGACGTCGGCTACCTGACCGGCTGCATCACCGGCAACGGCAAGAAGGAATGGCGCTACTACGCGCGCGATGTCGACGCCTTCATGTCGCGCTTCAACCTCGGCCTCGCCGGCCATCCCGAATACCCGCTCGAGATCCGCGTGTTCCAGGATCCGGACTGGGCCGGCCTGTCGGAGCTGTTCCCGAACACGGAACACTGACGCGCTCAGGGCCGTCGACCGCCGCGCATCGACGCGGCCGACGGTCCGGCGCTGTCCCAAGCCGCCGCGCGCGGCGGGGCACGCGGCTCCGGTGCCCGCGCCCGACGGCGGCGCCCCGCGCTACTCCATCAACTGCACCAGCCGCCAGGTATCCAGAAACGCGTCGACGTTGGTGATCCGCCCGTCGGACAGCGTCATGTGCCAGGCATAGCTGTTTTCGTAGCGCGCGCCGCTCTTGGCGGTGGCCACGCCATCCCAGATCACCACGACCTGATCGCCCTGCGCGACGATCTGCTTCACGTCCGGCGTGATGGGCGTCGCCAGGCGGTCGGTGATCGGCTGCACGGCGTCGGCGAGGAAGCGCTCGCGCGACCGATACACACCGGACACGGGGCTGTTGCCGGCGACGGTCCATTGCACATCTTCCGCCAACAGGTCGAAGACGCTGCCCTTGCCTTGCTGCCAGTTGTCGAAGGCCTGCTCCACCAGCGCCGCGTTCTTCGTGGCGCGGGCGTGCTCGGTGGTGGACGCGCCCGCGCCCGCCGGCGCGGCCAGGGTCATCGCGAGCAACAGCGATTGAATCGATGGTTTCATGATGGGTGCTCCTGAAAAGGTGGGTCCGGGATGTTGCGCGCGCAACGATCAGACGCTGACCGTGGGGCGCACGACGATCTCGCTCGTGTCGACGTCTTCGGGCTGGTTGATCACGTGCGCGATGGCGGCGGCGATGGCCTCCGGCTTGAGCGCGATCTCGCGGTAGGTTTCCATCGCGCGCGCGGCTTCGGCGTCGGTGATGGTGTGCGCCAGCTCCGACTCGACCACGCCGGGGTAGACGCAGGTCACCCGGATCTTGTCGTTTTCTTTGCGCAGCCCGTCGGAAATCGCGCGCACCGCGTACTTGGTGGCGCAGTACACCGCCGCGGTCGGCACGACCTCCAGTCCGCCGATCGACGAAATGTTGATGATCTGACCGCCGCCCTGCGCCTGCAGCGTGGGCAGCACGGCCGCGACGCCGTACAGTACGCCGCGGATGTTCACGTCGATCATGCGGTCCCACTCATCGACCTTGAGCGCGGCCACGCGCGAGAGCGGCATCACGCCGGCGTTGTTCACGATGACGTCGATGCGGCCGTGCAGGCCGAGCGCGTACTGCGCGAAGTCGTCGAAGCTCTGGCGCGACGTCACGTCCAGCGCCTGGAAGTCCACCTGTCCGCCTTCGGCGCGCAGCGTTTGCGCCAGGGCTTCGAGGCGGTCGGTGCGGCGCGCGCCGAGCACCAGCTTGTGGCCCTGTGCCGCCAGCACGCGGGCCGTGGTTTCGCCGATGCCACTGCTGGCGCCGGTGATGAGGATGACCTTGGGAGAAGCGTTTTGGAGTGCGTTCATTGCAGAGTCCTCTCAGTGATGGAAGGGGCCGGCGCCGGGTGCGTGTCCACACGGGTACGGCATGGCTTCCATGGTAGGGAGAGGCGGGGCGCAGGCTAAGACCGGAACGTCTGCCATCCTTGCCCATTTCTATTTGGAACGTGGCGGGATGCGCATAAAACCGGCTCGCTGCTAGACTGTTTCTATTGCCGCGCAGCAGGCGGCACCTCTCTCGCAGGAGCCACGATGTCCGCGCGATCCGCCCGCATGATCGAGTTGGTGAAGCAACTCGCCCCCGCCGAGGGTTACACGCAAACCTGGCTCGACGGCGTGACCCTGATGCGGTCCAACCGTCCGCTCGACACCACCCAGGCGCTCTACGAGCCCAGCATCGTCATCGTGCTGCAAGGACGCAAACGCGGCGTGCATGGCGGCAATCTGTACGTGTACGACGCGGACCACTACCTCGTGATGGCGGTGCCGCTGCCTTTCACCACCCAGACCGAGGCGAGCGAAGCCGAGCCCATGCTGGGCGTGGCGCTGCGCATCGATCCCACCACCACCGCCGAAGTCGCGATGGAGGTGGACACGCTCTACTCCCAGCTCGATGCGCGGCCGCTGAGTCTGTACGCCACGCCCATCGACGACAAACTGAGCGACGCCACGCTGCGGCTGCTCGAAGCGCTGAATTCTCCGATCGAGGCACGCCTGCTCGGGCCCGCCATCATCCGCGAGATCGTGTTCAGGGTGCTAACCGGCGAACAGGGCGGCGCGCTGCGGGCGGCCCTGCAACAAGGCGGCAACTTCGGCCGCATCGCCAAGGTGCTGCGCAAGATCCACACGCACTACGGTCAGGCGCTCGACGTGGCCACGCTCGCGCGCGAGGCCAGCCTCAGCGTCGCGGCGTTTCACGTGCACTTCAAGGCCGTCACGCAGAGCTCGCCGCTGCAGTACATCAAGGCGATCCGCCTGCACAACGCGCGCCTGCTGATGATCCGCAACGGCGTCACGGCCGCCAGCGCCTCGGTGCAGGTCGGCTACGAAAGCCCTTCGCAATTCAGCCGCGAATTCAAGCGCATGTTCGGCCGCAGCCCCACCGAAGAGCTGCGGCATCTGAAGGAGATATTGACGCTGGCGGCGCCGGTGAGTGTGGCCTCGCGATCCTGACGGAAGGCAGGCCGCTCGCCATGGCGGCGGGCTCGCGGTGGCGATCCGCACAGCCGCCCTGCCCTGCGGGGACCTCAGCCCTGGCGCTTGCGCGCCAGAAACGCGCGCATGTGTTGCTGCGGTTCGCCCGTGTCGAAGGCCGCGCCGAATTCGGGCACGCTGTCGGCGATGGCCTCTTCGACGCTCATCCGCTCCCAGCGGCGCAGCAGCCGCTTCTGCTGCTGCAGGGCCTGCGGTCCGAAGCCCGCCAGACGGGCGGCGAGCGCCTGCACGGCGAGGTCGAGGTTGTCGGCCGATACCACCTGATGGACCAGGCCCCACTCGCGTGCGGTGTCGGCATCGATGGCCTCGCCCGTGAGCAGCAGCCACTGTGCACGCGAGCCGCCGATCAGGGCGGGCAGGAGCGCGGCGTGCACCACCGACGGAATGCCCACCGCCACTTCGGGCATGGCGAAACGCGCCGAGTCCGCCGCGATGCGCAGATCGCAGGACGCGGCCAGTTCGAGGCCCGCGCCGAGGCAGTGGCCGCCGAGGCGCGCGATGACCGGCACCGGAAAGAACCGCACCGTATCGCAGAGCTCGGCCAGCCCGGCAATGAAATGCTGGGCACGGGTGTTATCGAGCTCGGCCATCTCGGCGATATCGGCGCCCGCGACGAAGGCGCGTTCTCCGTCGCCGCGCAGCACGACCACGCGCACGGCCTCGGCCGCGGCCAGGCCGTTGAAGGCCCGGGTCAGGTCTGCGATCACGGCCGAACCGAGCACATTCAGGCTGCCCGCCCCCGTGATGCATATCGTGGCCACGCCTTCGGACGTCACATGCACCCGCGCATGCGGATGACTCAATTGCTCCGTATCCACCGCTGAACCTCCTCGGAAAATCCACTGCCGGCGTGTTCGCGCCGTCGCGCTGGCCCATGCTACTGGCGTGCCGCGCACGCTGTAAACCGGGATTACAACGTAAACGGGCCGGTTGCGGCCCGATACAACGGGGACGGGGCCGGATGCGGGCTTAATCGGGCGATTGCGCAGGGGCGGGTGTCCGTTACGCTCTGGGCTGGCTTGCCAGTCCGTTACCTCATGCCCGGGTCTCATTCTGCTCATCCCGCGGCGCGCAGCGCGCCCGCCGCCTACGTCTCTTTTTTCCTGCTCCTGCTGCTTCTGATAGCGCTGGCCTCGCTGCCGCGCGCACAGGCCGCCGGCTTCGGTCTGATCGAGGTGCCGGCGGAGGCCGCCCGTCCGCCCCTCGCCGGCGCGGTCTGGTATCCCTGCGCAGGCACGCCCGGCGCCACGCCGCTGGGCGCCAGCACGCTGCAGGGACTGCTGGCCTGCGATCCTCCCGCCGGTCAGCAGTGGCCGCTGGTGATTCTGTCGCATGGCAGCGGCGGCACCTTTCAGGGTCACCGCGCCACCGCCGAGATGCTGGCCGCGGCCGGCTTCGTCGTCGCGGCGATCGACCACCGCGGCGACAACGCCCGCGACACGGCGCGCCGCGGCCACCTGGATATCTTCGCGAGCCGTCCGGGCGACCTGACCCGCCTGATCGACTACATGACGGAGCAATGGCGCTACGCCAGGCATCTGATCCCCTACAACGTGGGCATCTACGGCTACTCGCGCGGCGGCTACGACGCGCTGGTGCTCGCGGGCGGGCGCCCCGATCTGACGCTGCTGGCGCCGTTCTGCCAGGGCAACGCGCGGATTCCGTATTGCGGCGAGATCGCGCAGCGCGCCTGGCCGATCCTGCCGGGGGCCGATCCGCGCGTCAAAGCCATCGTGCTCGCGGATCCGCTGAATCTGTTCTCGCGCCCCGGGCTGGCGCGGGTGGACGTGCCGGTGCAGATCTGGGCCTCCCAATACGGTGGCGACGGCGTGACGCCTTCGGACATCACCGCGCTGCGGCGCAATTTGCCGCGTAATCCCGACTACCACCTGGCCACGCAGGCAGGGCACTATGCCTTTCTGACGCCCTGCACGCCGCAGCAGCTCGCCGCCCTGCCGGCCCTGTGCCGCGATGCCAGCGGCTTCGACCGGCCGGCCTTTCACCAACAGCTCAACGCCGCGGTGCGGGCTTTCTTCCTCACCCACCTCTGACCGCCGCGCCCCGCTCATGCCGTTGAACCCGTTCCTGCGTTGCGACTGCCCCTGCTGCGGCTACCCCACCCTGGATCAAGGCGCCGATTTCGAGATCTGCCTGCTCTGCGACTGGGAAGACGACGGCCAGGGCGACCGCGACGCCGACGAGGTGCGGGGCGGTCCCAATTCCGATTATTCGTTGCGCGAGGCCCGGGCCAATTTCGCCCGGCATCTGGTGATGTATCGCGAGGGGCATAGCCGGGGCAACGCGCCGGCCCAGCAGAAGATCAAGCGCGAGCTGATGGCCGCCTACGACGCCTGGCGTGATGCCGAGCCCGAGGCGCGAGCGGCGCTGGCCAACGAGGCCCGCCGCCTCGAACGCATGTTCCGCGCCACCAGCAGCCTGAGTCTGGACGACGACTGAGCCGCGTTATTTCTTGAGCAGCGCCTTGAGCATATCGAGACGCGCCTTGGGCGTGAGTGCCGCGGTCGGCTCGTCCTCGACGATGCCGGGCTGATCCAGGCCCATCTCTTCGATGAAGCGCGACGGCTCGCAGACGCGGTCTTCGCGCGCACGGCGGCGGCGCTTGCACCACGACAGATGCAGGCTGCGCTGGGCGCGCGTGATGCCCACATACATGAGGCGGCGCTCTTCCTGGATGCGCACCGCCAGGGTGTTGGCGGCGCTGTCGGGATCGGTGTCTTCTTCGTCGCGGCCCAGGTGTGGCAGCAGCCCCTCTTCGACGCCGGCCAGGTACACGTGCGGGTACTCCAGGCCCTTGGAAGCATGCAGCGTCGAGAGCTTGACCGCGTCGGGCTCTTCTTCGTCTTCGCCGCGCTCGAGCATGGTCACGAGCGCCACATGCTGCACCAGCTCGAACAGCGTCATGCCGTCTTCGTCGGCCTTGCGCTTGAGCCAGCCCGTGAGTTCGAGCACGTTGTGCCAGCGCGTCTGGGCGGGCTTCTCGTCGAACATCTCGTAGAGGTAGCGCTCGTACTGGATGGCCTCGAGCAGATCGTCGAGCAGCGGCCCGGCGGGCTCGGCCGCGCGCGTGCTGCTGCCGTCGGTGCCGCGTCCGGCACGCCACTGGATGCGCCGGATGAACTCGGCGAAGGTGCGCAGGGGATCGAGCTGGCGCGGCGCGAGCAGCGACTCGATGCCGGTCTCGGCCACGGCGGCGAGCAGCGAAATCTGCCGGCCGGCGGCATAGGTGCCAAGCACTTGCAGCGTGGCCTGGCCGATGCCGCGCTTGGGCGTGGTGGCGGCCCGGATGAAAGCGGGATCGTCTTCGTCGTTGGCCACCAGGCGCAGGTAGGCCAGGATGTCGCGCACCTCGGCCTTGTCGAAAAAGCTCTGACCGCCCGAGATCGTGTACGGGATCTTGAGGTTGCGCAGCGCCTGCTCGAGGATGCGCGACTGATGATTACTGCGATACAGAATCGCGAAGTCGCGCCACTCGCACTGGCGCTCGAAACGCGCCGCCGACAGCTTCATGCCGATCGACTCGGCCTCGTGCTCGTCGCCCTCCATGGCGGTCACCTGGATGGGCTCGCCGTAGCCGAGGTCGGACCACAGCTTTTTCTCGAACAGCTTGGGGTTGCGCTCGATCACGCTGTTGGCCGCGTGCAGGATGCGCTGCACCGAACGATAGTTCTGTTCGAGCTTGATGAGCTTGAGATTGCTGTAGTCGGTGGTGAGCTTGGCGAGGTTCTCGATGGTGGCGCCGCGCCAGGCATAGATGGCCTGATCGTCGTCGCCCACCGCCGTGAACATCGCGCGCGTGCCGGTCAACAACTGCACCAGCCGGTACTGACAGACGTTGGTGTCCTGGTATTCGTCGACCAGCAGATAGCGCACGCGGTTCTGCCAGCGCGTGCGCACCTCTTCGTTGTTCTCGAGCAGCAGCGCCGGAATGCGGATCAGGTCGTCGAAGTCCACCGCCTGATAGGCGGCCAGCGTGGCCGCATAGCTGCGGTAGATCTGCACCGCTTCGACTTCGGTCGGCGTGATCGCGACGTTCGCCGCCTGATCCGGCTCGAGCAGCGCGTTTTTCCAGAGCGAGATGATGCCCTGCACTTCGCGCAGCCGGTTGCGGTCGGTCGTGACCAGCAGCTCCTGGATGATGGCCAGCGCGTCGTCGGCGTCGAGGATGGAGAACTGCGGTTTCAGCCCGGCGTGCACGGCCTCTTCGCGCAGCAGACGCACGCCCAGCGCATGAAAGGTGCTGATGGTCAGGCCCTTGGCGAGCTTGCGGTCGACCAGATCCTTCACGCGCTCGGCCATCTCGCGCGCGGCCTTGTTGGTGAAGGTGAGCGCGACCACGTTGCGGCCCATGTAGCCGCACTCGCGCAGCAGGTAGGCGATCTTCTGCGTGATCACGCGCGTCTTGCCGCTGCCCGCGCCCGCGAGCACCAGACACGGGCCGTCCAGATACAGCACCGCCTCTTTCTGGGCGGGGTTCAGGCCATGGCCGATCGGGGTATCTTGGGACATTGCAGGGCGGAAGAAACGGGGGGGTCGAGCGGGCGCGGCACGGCGCCGCTAGATTTCCATGGGATCGACTTCGAGCTGCCAGCGCACGCGCGCCTGCGAGGCCAGCGGCGGCAGCTCGTAGAGCCACGCATGCAGGAAGCCCTGCAGCGCCGGGCGGCTGGCGCTCTCGACGAGCAACTGCGCACGCTCGACGTTGGCCACGCGCACGATCCGCAACGGCACCGGATCGTAGAGTGTAATCGCGTCGGCACCGGGCAGTGAGCCGCCCTCGGCCAGATCGCGCGCCTGTTGCAGAAATGCCAGCGCCTGGGCGAGCTCGCGCGCTTCGGCGGTCAGGAGCGCCTGGTAGGCGAACGGCGGCATGCCGGTGGCTTCGCGTTCCTCGAGCGCGTGACGCGCAAAGCCGGAGAAGTCATGCCGCAACAGCGCCTGATACACCGGCTGCTCGGGATAGCCGGTCTGGATCAGCACCTCGCCGCCTCCCGTGTGCCGGCCCGCGCGCCCGGCCACCTGCATCAGTTGTGCGAACAGGCGCTCGGGAGCACGGAAGTCCTGGGCGAACAGCATCGAGTCGGCATTGAGCACCCCGACCAGCCCCAGCCGCGCGAAATCGTGCCCCTTGGCCACCATCTGCGTGCCGACCAGCAGATCGACCTCGCCCGCATGCACCGACGCAAAGAGCGCCTGCGCGCTGCCCTTCTTGCGCGTGCTGTCGGCGTCGATCCGCGCGATGCGGGCTTCGGGAAAGAGCTCGGCGAGATGCTCTTCGATACGCTGCGTGCCGCGGCCCATCGGCTGAAGATCCTGGTCGCCGCACTCGGGACAGGCACGCGGCACGGGCGCCTGAAAGCCGCAGTGATGGCAATGCAGGCGATAGCCGGCCCCCTGGCCTCGGTGCAGCACCGTGTAGGTGGAGCAGCGCGGGCAATGCGTGATCCAGCCGCACGAGGCGCAATGCAGCACCGGGGCATAGCCGCGCCGGTTCAGGAAGATGAGCGCCTGCTCCTTGCGCTCGAGGCGCTCGGTGATGGCGTCGATCAGCTGGGGCGAGAGACCATGCTTGAGCTGCAGCCGGCGGGTGTCCACGAGCCGCATCTTGGGCAGCTCGGCGGCACGCGCGCGATGCGCGAGCGGCAGCAACAGATAGCGGCCGCGCTGCGCGTGATTCCAGGTCTCGAGCGAGGGCGTGGCCGAGCCGAGCACCACGGGCACATTGCGGTCACGCGCGCGCCACACGGCCAGGTCGCGCGCCGAATAGCGCAGGCCTTCCTGTTGCTTGTAGGAGGTGTCGTGTTCCTCGTCGACCACGATGAGGCCCAGCTCGGGCAGCGGCACGAAAATCGACATGCGCGTGCCCAGCACCATACGGGCCTCGCCGCGCTGCGCCCGCGCCCAGGCCTCGACGCGCTGGCCATCGGACAGGCCGCTGTGCATCACCGCGACGCCATCCGGGCCCACCACCGATTCCAGCCGCGCGCGCAATGCGTTTTCGAGCTGCGGCGTGAGGTTGATCTCGGGCACCATCAGCAGGACCTGACGGCCGCGTGCCAACGCATGCGCCGCGGCGTGCAGATAGACCTCGGTCTTGCCGCTGCCGGTCACGCCGTGCAGCAGGACGGCCTTGAATCCCTCGATCGCGGTGATGGCATCGGTGGCGTGACGCTGCGCGTCGTTGAGCGCGGGTGCCTGGTCGGGCTCGGAGACGTCGCGCGCCTTGCGGGTTTTGCGCGCGTCGAGCCGGGCCACCGGGCCCAGCCCGGAGCGCTTGCCCTGATAGGCCGTGGGCTTGCGCAGCGGCCCGGGCAGCACCGGCAGCATGACCTCGCCCAGCGGGCGCTGATAGTAGTCGGCCGCAAAGGTGGCCAGGCGCAGCCAGTCTTCGGGAAATGGCGGCAGATCCTGCAGCACCTGCTCGATGGCCTTGACCTGCGCCGGCGCGATCGCCGGCGCCTCGGGGTGTCCCACGACCACACCGACCAGCGTACGCCGGCCGAACGGCACGATGACCCGCGAGCCCGCCTCGATCCGTTCGGCCGCGCGGTAGTCGAACGGGCCGTCGAGCGGCACGTCCAGCGCCACGCGATGCCAGACCGGCGGCGTCGCGCCGGCGGCGTCATCGCCGTCGCCGGACGGGTCGGAATCGGGTTCGAGCAGGGACAGGGAGGCGTTCAAACTTAAAGTGAATTCTGGATGTGGTCGCTAAGGTGCGAGGACCCCGAGGGGAACTCGCTCAAAACCTGGCGGCCTGTGGATAACTTTGGGGAAAACGGTCGGATAATTCATCCCCGCCATGGCGCGCTGCCGCAAACGCAAGCCGTTCGCACAGCGGAACCCATGGCTTTATCTTTTTAATTCATGAACTTACGCCAAACACACAAACCCGGAGCAAGATTTCTGGGGTAAACACCGATGGCGTCGCCGCTGTGCACAACTATACGGGGCCATGCTCAATTTACGCCCATGCCGGGGTTAGCGGACACTCACTTACCGTGGAATGACCGGCTGTACGTATGCACCTCGTCAACCAGCTCGGACACGGCCTCGGGCGGGGTGAATTGGGAAATGCCATGGCCCAGGTTGAAGACGTGCCCGCCCTTGCCCACCGGGCCGAAGGCGTCGAGCGTGCGGCGGGCTTCCTGGCGGATGGCCTGCGCGCCGCCGAACAAGGTCATGGGGTCGAGGTTGCCCTGCAGCGCCACCCGATCGGCCACGCGCTCGCGCGCACGGCCCAGGTTGACCGTCCAGTCGACGCCGACCGCATCGCAGCCGCATGCGGCGATTTCTTCGAGCCACATGCCGCCGCCCTTGGTGAAGACGATCACCGGCACGCGGCGGCCATCGGCCTCGCGCTTGAGGGCGTCGACGACCTTGCGCGTGTAGGCCAGCGAGAACTGCTGGAACAGCCCGTCGGCCAGCACGCCGCCCCAGCTGTCAAACAGCATCACCGCCTGCGCGCCCGCATCGATCTGGGCGTTGAGGTAATTGGCGGTCGCCTGCGCGTTGATCTCGAGCATGCGGTGCAGCAGGTCGGGACGCGCGTAGAGCATGGACTTGATCTGGCGATAGTCGTCGCTGCCCTTGCCCTCGACCATGTAGCACGCGATGGTCCAGGGGCTGCCGGCGAAGCCGATCAGCGGCACGCGATTGTCGAGCTCGCGCCGGATGGTGCTGACGGCGTCGAACACATAACGCAGGCGTTCGAGATCGGGCACGGCCAGACGCGCGACGTCTTCTTCGGTGCGCACGGGCGTGGCGAAGCGCGGGCCCTCGCCCGGCGCGAACGACAGGCCCAGACCCATCGCATCCGGCACCGTCAGGATGTCGGAAAACAGGATCGCGGCATCGAGCGGATAGCGCTCGAGCGGCTGCAGCGTGACTTCGGCCGCGTAATCGGGATGCTGGGCCAGGCCCATGAACGAACCGGCGCGCGCCCGCGTGGCGTTGTATTCCGGCAGGTAGCGGCCGGCCTGGCGCATGAGCCAGATCGGCGTATACGGCACGGGTTCGCGCATCAAGGCGCGCAGGAACACATCGTTCTTCAGGGGAGCGGACACGACTGACCTCGGCAAAGGGAAGCAGGGATTTTACCGCCCATGGAGGATGCGTCCCTTGCGCTTCGCCAAAGCACGCATCCTGGGCACGTCAGCGCCGGCAAATGGAGGTTGCACGCCGTGCGAGCCTCAGGCCGGAGGGGCGGGTATTCCGTCGTCGTCCGCGCCGGCGTCCGGGGGCAGACGATAGGGCGCGGCGCGGATGTGGTGCTTGCGCATGAGCGCCCAGAACGCCCGCCGGTGCTTGGCCGACGCGCGTGCCGCCTGCGTGACGTTACCCCCGTGGCGAACCAGGCACCGGTGCAGATAGGCACGCTCGAACCGCCCCACCATCTCGGCCTTGGCTCGCCCGAACGGCGTGTCGATCAGGCGGTCGGTCTCGTCCCAGGCGGACACGGCCGAGGCTGTGGCAGCGGCGGCGTGTGCGTGCGGCCATCGCGCGGGCGCGGGGTCGTGCAGGCGCGGCGGAGGCTCGCGCAGCAGCGCCGCGTGCTCACGCAGCAGGCGCACGGCGGCCGCGTCGAAGGGATAGGGCTCGGCGATGCGCGCGGCCGCGGCGTCGTCGGGGCAGGGGTCGTGGAAGGCGTCGCGCGCGATGTCGTAGCGCCACGCCACCTTGCCCTCGCCCAGCGCCGCCTGCTCCTGCACGGGCGCCAGAGGCAGGCGTTGGCGCGTCCGGGACAGCACCATTTCGGTACGGACCCGCAGCTCGTCGGGATCGAGCGGCGCCTCGAGGAAATCGGCGATGCCCAGACCGGTGAGGTCGAGCAGCCCCGCGGGCCGCAGCTTGCGCACCAGGGCGAGCATCGGGGTGGTGACCTGCCCGCGGGCGCCGGCCAGGGCCGTGCGCGCCCAGGAGAGCGTGGCAGGCTCGACGGGTAGCAGGCAGGCATCGAAGCGGCGCAACATGAGCGCGGCCTGGCCCAGCCAGCGCGCGGACCCGCCAGGGGCCTCGCCGGGCGTGACGGCGAAGAACCGCACGCCGGGATCCGCCACGGCGCCCCGGGTGCGGGACAGAGGCGTCATCTGGCCGTGCGTCGAACCGTCGGGCGTGGCTACGCCGGGCGTAGCCACGCCCTCCTGGGCGCTCATCCACTGATCGAGCCAACTCCCGTGGCCCGGCACCATCACGACGGCATACTCTCGCAGATCCCGCATGCTGCACCTCCGATGAGATTGAGCAGGAGACCAGCCTAGCCAGTGACGCGCGGAGTGACTATGCGCGCTTGCCGCAGTAGGCGCGCTACGCATGCGCGGCGAGCCGGACACGGCGCCACTGGCGCATCGACGCCCGGCATGTCGCGCGCTCGCAGGTTGGCAGGCCCGGGGTCTGATCGATCTCGGACATACGCCGTAGCGGCGCAGGGCAGCAAAATCGTTGCGGGCGCAACGGAAGCGAAAACGACAAAGGCGGCCGAAGCCGCCTTTGTCGTGTGCCGGGACGTGCCCGGCGTACTGCCCAGGATCAGTGCGAAGAACGACCGGTACGCAGGCGACGGGCCGCGGCGGCCTGAGCTGCCAGCATGGCCAGCTCCGCTTCGACGACGGCGATGTCTTCCTTGTTCTTGGCGTTGCGCAGGGCGTCTTCCGCCTTTTCGCGCGCAGCCACGGCACGGGCTTCGTCCAGGTCAGCGGCACGGATGGCCGTATCGGCCAACACGGTCACGCTGCCCGGCTGCACTTCCAGAATGCCCCCGGCGACGAAGATGGTTTCCTCGCCTTCGTCGGCACGGACGATCTTGACCGTCCCGGGGCGTATGCGCGAAATGAGCGGGGTGTGACCGGGCAGAATGCCCAGCTCGCCCGACTCGCCAGGCAGCACCACGAACTTCGCCTCACCGGTGAAGATCGCTTCCTCTGCGCTGACCACATCCACATGCAGGGTAGCCATATCAGGTCCTTATTGCAGTTTCTTGGCCTTCTCGAAGGCCTCGTCGATCGTGCCGACCATGTAGAACGCCTGTTCGGGCAGCGAATCGCACTCGCCTTCGACGATCATCTTGAAACCACGGATGGTTTCGGCCAGCGGCACGTACTTGCCGGGCGAGCCGGTAAACACTTCGGCCACGTGGAACGGCTGCGACAGGAAGCGCTGGATCTTACGGGCGCGAGCCACGCTTTGCTTGTCTTCCGGCGACAGTTCGTCCATGCCCAGAATCGCGATGATGTCGCGCAGTTCCTTGTAGCGCTGCAGCGTTTGCTGCACGCCACGGGCCACCGCGTAGTGCTCTTCGCCCACGACTTGCGGGTCGAGCTGGCGGCTCGAGGAATCGAGCGGATCCACGGCGGGGTAGATACCCAGCGCGGCGATGTCACGCGACAGCACGACGGTCGAGTCCAAATGCTGGAAGGTCGTGGCGGGCGACGGGTCGGTCAAGTCATCCGCGGGCACGTACACGGCCTGGATCGAGGTGATCGAGCCGGTCTTGGTCGAGGTGATGCGCTCTTGCAGAACGCCCATTTCCTCGGCCAGCGTGGGCTGGTAGCCCACGGCCGACGGCATACGGCCCAGCAGTGCCGACACTTCGGTACCGGCCAGGGTGTAGCGGTAGATGTTGTCGACGAAGAACAGGATGTCACGGCCTTCGTCGCGGAACTTCTCGGCCATGGTCAGGCCGGTCAGCGCCACGCGCAGACGGTTGCCCGGGGGTTCGTTCATCTGACCGAACACCATCGCGACCTTGTCCAGAACGTTCGACTCTTCCATTTCGTGGTAGAAGTCGTTGCCTTCACGGGTACGCTCGCCCACGCCGGCAAACACCGACAAGCCGCTGTGCTGCTTGGCGATGTTGTTGATCAGTTCCATCATGTTGACGGTCTTGCCGACGCCGGCGCCACCGAACAGACCGACCTTACCGCCCTTGGCGAACGGGCAGACCAGGTCGATAACCTTGATGCCGGTTTCGAGCAGTTCCACGGAGGGCGACAGCTCGTCGAACTTCGGGGCGGCCTGGTGAATGCCACGACGCTCTTCGCAGGCGATCGGGCCGGCTTCGTCGATCGGACGACCCAGCACGTCCATGATGCGGCCCAGGGTACCGTGACCCACGGGCACCGAGATCGGGGCGCCGGTGCCGGTAACCTTCATGCCACGGCGCAGGCCGTCGCTCGAACCCAGGGCGATGGTACGCACCACGCCGTCGCCGAGCTGCTGTTGCACTTCCAGCGTCAGACCCTTCTCGGCGAACGAGGAACCCTCGTCAGCCAGGGTGAGCGCTTCGTAGATCTTGGGCATTTGATCGCGGGGGAACTGAATGTCCACCACGGCGCCGATGCACTGAACGATGGTTCCGTTGCTCATGTCGATTCCTTGATATTTTGACGGGATACTGCCGGGTTACACCGCGGCAGCGCCCCCTACGATTTCCGAAATTTCCTTGGTGATCGCGGCTTGACGGGTCTTGTTGTAGACCAGTTGCAGCTCACCGATGACCTTCTTGGCGTTGTCCGAGGCGGCCTTCATGGCCACCATCCGCGCGGACTGTTCCGAAGCCATGTTCTCGGCCACGGCCTGATACAGAAGGCCTTCGACGTAGCGCTGAAGCAGATCGTCGATCACGCTCTTGGCGTCGGGTTCGTAGATGTAGTCCCAGCTGTAGTCC
Source organism: Bordetella genomosp. 5 (assembly GCF_002261475.1). Classification (GTDB taxonomy): domain Bacteria; phylum Pseudomonadota; class Gammaproteobacteria; order Burkholderiales; family Burkholderiaceae_B; genus Bordetella. The sequence continues at coordinate 261,600 of NZ_NEVN01000001.1, read as the reverse complement.
GACTTGACCTCGGCGGTCTTGGCCAGGGTCTCGACGCCCGTCTGGTACGGATCATCCAAACCGGAGGCCAGCGGCAGCAGACGCAGGAACACCGGCTCCTGCTTCATCGTATTGACGAAGCGGGTGGTCGCCACGTACAGCGCATCGATGCGACCTTCGAGGTAGTCGTCGAGCTGCACCTTGATCGCGCCCAGCAGACGGTGAAGGTCAGGCTTGTCGCCCAGATGCACTTCCTGGGAAACCAGCTTGGCGCCGATGCGCGTGAGCAGCGACAGACCCTTGTTGCCGAAGGCGGTCGTCTGCACGGCGATGCCGCGCTGTTCGAATTCCTTCAGGCGGCCCAGCGTGATGCGGCTGATGTTGGTGTTCAGGCCACCGCACAGACCCTTGTCGGTCGTCACCAGAACCACGCCCACCGACTTGACCTCGCGCTCTTGGAGGTAAGGGTGGTTGTATTCCGGATTGGCCTGCATCAGGTGCGCAGCGATCTCGCGCACCTTCGTGGCGTACGGACGGCCCGCGCGCATCCGTTCCTGCGCTTTGCGCATCTTGGATGCGGCGACCATTTCCATCGCCTTGGTGATCTTGCGCGTGTTTTGCACGCTCTTGATCTTGGTTCGGATTTCCTTGATTCCGGGCATTGCGCTTTCCTGTTGAGTCGGCTTGGGCGGTGCAGCCGGGGCTAACCCCGCCCTACCGTAGGATGGGCGTCGCCGCCCATCGCTACGTCAGACAGTTGCCTTAAAAAGCACCGTGCTTCTTGAAATCCTGGAGGGCGGCAGCCAGTTCGGCCTCGTCATCCTTGGACAGTTCCTTGGTGTCTTCGATGCGCTGGATCATGGCCGCATGCTTGGCCTTCAGGTGATCCTTGAACGACTTCTCGAACGACAGGACCTGAGCCACGTCGACTTCATCCAGGTAGCCGTTGTTGACCGTGTACAGCGAGACGGCCAGTTCCCACACTTGCAGCGGCTGGTATTGCGGCTGCTTGAGCAGTTCGACCACGCGCTTGCCGCGCTCGAGCTGACGGCGGGTGGCGTCGTCGAGGTCGGAGGCGAACTGGGCGAAAGCGGCGAGTTCACGGTACTGCGCCAGGTCGGTACGGATACCGCCGGACAGCTTCTTGACGACCTTGGTCTGAGCAGCACCACCCACGCGCGACACCGAGATACCGGCGTTGATGGCGGGACGGACACCGGCGTTGAACAGGTCGGTTTCGAGGAAGATCTGGCCGTCGGTGATCGAGATCACGTTGGTCGGAACGAAGGCCGACACGTCGCCTGCCTGGGTTTCGATGATCGGCAGCGCGGTGAGCGAGCCGGTCTTGCCCTTGACGGCACCGTTGGTGAACTTCTCGACGTACTCTTCGTTGACGCGAGCGGCACGCTCGAGCAGACGCGAGTGCAGGTAGAACACGTCGCCCGGGTAGGCTTCGCGGCCCGGCGGACGGCGCAGCAGCAGCGAGACCTGGCGATAGGCCCAGGCTTGCTTGGTCAGGTCGTCATAGACGATCAGGGCGTCTTCGCCACGATCGCGGAAGTATTCGCCCATCGTGCAGCCCGAGTAGGCAGCCAGGTATTGCATGGCGGCCGAGTCGGAGGCCGAAGCGGCCACGACGATGGTGTATTCCATGGCGCCGTGCTCTTCGAGCTTGCGCACCACGTTGTTGATCGTCGATGCCTTCTGGCCGATAGCGACGTACACGCAGGTGACGCCCTTGCCCTTCTGGCTGATGATCGTGTCGACGGCAACGGCGGTCTTGCCGGTCTGGCGGTCGCCAATGATCAGCTCGCGCTGGCCACGGCCGATCGGCACCATCGAGTCGATAGCCTTGACGCCGGTTTGCAGCGGCTGCGACACCGAGCGGCGGGCGATAACGCCAGGCGCCACTTTTTCGATGATGTCGGTTTCTTTGGTGTTGATCGGGCCCTTGCCATCGATCGGGGCACCCAGCGTGTTGACCACGCGGCCACGCAGCTCGGGGCCAACCGGCACTTCGAGAATGCGGCCGGTCGTCTTGACCTGATCGCCTTCGGACACGCCGGTGTAGTCGCCCAGAATAACGGCGCCGACCGAGTCGCGTTCGAGGTTCAGTGCCAGACCGAACACGTTGTTGGGAAATTCGAGCATTTCGCCCTGCATCACGTCGGACAGGCCGTGGATGCGGGTGATACCGTCGGTCACGGAGACCACGGTACCCTGGGTACGAACATCAGTCGAAGCGCCCAGGCCCTCGATGCGGCTCTTGAGCAGTTCGCTGATCTCGGAGGGATTGAGTTGCATATTGACTCCTGGAATCCTATTAGTCTCGCCTGCCTTAAGCGGCTAGCGTATCGCGCAAGCGGGCCAGTTGGGCTTTAACGGAAGTATCGAGCACCTGGTCTCCGACAGCCACGCGCACCCCGCCGATCAACGACTGATCGACGGCGACGTGCGGCTTGAGCTTGAGACCGAATTTGACTTCGAGTGCGCTGATGAGCTCTTTGACCTGAGCGTCGCTGAGTTCGAATGCGCTGGTGATTTCCGCCTGCGCCGTGCCCTCGTGACGGTTTTTCAGTTCAGCGAACTGGGTGGCGATGATGGGCAAAAGCAGCAACCGGTCGTTCTGGACGAGCAGGTCGATGAAGTTGCGCGCGGCCTGCGGCAGATCGGACTTGATCAGACCGGTGAAGATCTGAGCACGTCGCGTGTCGTCCAGACGCGGGTCGGTCATCGCTTCGCGCACGTCGGCATTGGCGGCGACCTGGGCCAGTTCATCGACCAGGCCAGCCCACACTGCCAGACCAGCCTTGTCGTCGCGCGCTGCGCCGAAGAGCGCTTCGGCGTAGGGACGGGCAACAGTGGAAAGTTCAGCCATGGCGTTCCTGGATTAAAGCTGTGCCTTGAGCTGGGTGAGCAGCTCGGCATGGGCGCGGGCATCCACCTCGCGCTTGAGGATCTGTTCGGCACCCTTGACGGCCAGCGCAGCGACTTCGTCGCGCAGGGCATCACGAGCACGCTGAACTTCCTGGGCGGCATCCTGGGCAGCCTGGGCCACGATACGGGCACGCTCAGCCTCGGCTTCGCGACGCGCCTGTTCGATCAGCGCGGCGCCTTGCTTCTCAGCGTCGACGATGCGGGCGTGGGTTTCGGATTTGGCAGAAGCCTCGATCAGACTGACACGCGCCTGGGCCTGGGCCAGATCGGCCTTCCCTTTCTCGGCGGCGGCAAGGCCGTCGGCGATTTTTTGGCGGCGCTCATCGATCGCCTTCGTCAGGGGCGGCCACACGAATTTCATCGTGAACCACGCCAGAACGAAGAACACGAGCATCTGGAAGAAGATCGTCGCGTTCAGATTCACGGTCGTTCCTTTAACACCTTACGGCCCCGGCCACCCACAACGGGCAATCCGGAGCACTCGATACTTGGCCGGCAAGTGGCGCATCGGTCGCACCACTGCCAGCGTACGGCCCGCCTGTTTCGCCGGCGGGCAATGCCATTAACCGACGAACGGGTTGGCGAAGGCGAACAGCATGGCGATACCCACGCCGATCAGGAACGCCGCGTCGATCAGGCCGGCCAGCAGGAACATCTTGGTCTGCAGGGCGTTCATCAGTTCGGGCTGACGAGCCGAAGCTTCCAGGTATTTGCCACCCATCAGTGCGATACCGATGCAAGCGCCGATAGCGCCCAGACCGATGATGAGACCGCAAGCGAGAGCAACGAAAGCGACGTTGGTCATGACAACTCCTTGGTTAAGAATCTGAAATCAGGATTGTTAAAAACAGGTACTGCTTGAATGCAAGAAAACCTTGCGACTCGGCACGCGCCACACCGGCCCGCGCCGAAAATTGGGATCAATGCCCTTCGTGTGCCTGGCCGATGTACACCAGCGTCAGCATCATGAAGATGAAAGCCTGCAGCAGCACGATCATGATGTGGAAGATCGCCCACACCGAACCGGCCAACACGTGCCCAATGCCCAAACCGATGCTGCTCGCGTTGAAGCCTGTCCAGGCGCCGCCCAGCAGCGCGATCAGCATGAAAACCAGTTCACCGGCGAACATGTTGCCGAACAACCGCATGCCCAGCGAAACCGACTTGGCGGCGTACTCGATGAGGTTCAGGAGCAGGTTGAACGGAGCCAGTGCCACGGCGCCAATGCCGTGAGCGTGGAACGGGGCCGTGAACAATTCTTTGATGAAGCCACCCGGGTGCTTGATCTTGATGCCGTAATAGAACATCAGGAGCAGCACGCCCAGCGCCATGCCCATGGGCACGTTCAGGTCGGCGGTGGGGAGAATGCGGTGGTAGTACATCGGATCGCCGTGCTCGGCGCCCAGGCCGGTCAGACGCCAGATCGAGGGCATCAGATCGACCGGCAGCAGGTCGAGCGCGTTCATCAGAACGATCCAGAGGAAGACGGTCAGGGCGAGCGGCGCCACGAACAGGCGGCTCTTGGCGTTGTGCACGATGCCCTTGGCCTGGTCATCGACCATGTCGACGATCATCTCGACGAACGCCTGGAAGCGGCCCGGCACGCCGGCCGTGGCACGGCGCGCGGCCATCCACAGGAACGTGATGACGATCAGACCCATCAGGATCGACCAGAACAACGAGTCATAGTTGATGACGTCGAACTGGGCGATGATGCTTTGCTTCTCGCCCAGGTTATTCAGGTGCACCAAATGGTGCTGAATGTACTCGGACTGAGGCGACGCGCCACTGGCTGCAGCCATGTGAAATCCTACCCTGTTTGCTTGTGCACCGGCCCTTGCGGCCCGGCTGATGCACGATTGTTAATTGCGCTATGACAGCTTGCGGAACATCAACAGCAGGAGATATCCCTTGAGTGTCAGGATCAACCCCAGCAGCACGGCGGGCCAGACGAGCCATTCGTGCGTGAGGTACCAGATCAGCCACAACAGCAGTGCCGTCATGACGAGCTTGATCATTTCACCCAGGAAGAAAGCAACAGGATTCGGCCGGACCGACCTGACGACATTCACCAGCAAGCGCAATGCAAACAATGCATTGGGCAAGAAATACGCCCCCGCTCCCAGCAACGCCGACACGCCAGCCGTCGTCCCCGCAACAATCCCCGCGATTGCTGCCGCTGCAAGACCCATGGCACCTTGCGCTGCGACGGCCATCAAGAGTTCCCGGCACGCCCGCGCATTGATCGCTGCGCGGTCCGCGTCGGTAAGTACCAAACCCTCTTGCATTCGGCTTTCCTGCCCCTATCTAGATACCGGACACCGGCATCCACCGGGCTTGCTTCCCAAATTCCGGCGCGCTCCTCCCCTTCCGAAGGGCCGTTTTCGCCGGGTCGGCCACGCAAGACAGGCAATCTGATTGCCGGACACTCGCGCAGGGAACTTCGATGAAAACGGCAACTCTGGAAATCGGAAGCCGGTGCTTCTGCGACGCTTTTCTGCGCCGCTTTTCTGCACCGCCTCTCAGGAGTCAGGTCGCTGGGTTGATTCAGGTCTGCCAAACCGCGAAAAATCGCGATGGTCGCCGCGGCGCGGCATTCAGCCACGTGTTATCCCGCATGCGTCAAACCCGCAGAGTATATCCCGAAAACGATAGCGTCGACAAATCGGAAAGCAGGCCGTGGCGAGTGCAAGCAACAACGTTTCCGACCCCATTTTGCGTCGATTTCCGGCGTACGGAACTCAACTCGGCGGCAAGCCGGCAACCCGCCCGCTACGACAAAAAAAACCCCGCCATGAAGGCGGGGCTGGAAGAACGCATGTCTTGGCATGCGCTGGACTGCTGATCAGTCACGCACCACGGCGGGCGGAACCCACTTGCCGTCGAGGGCGATGTCACGCGGAGCGTACAGGCGCAGGTTCAGCATCTGGTTGCCTTCGCGCGGCGCCGGAAGCCAGTTGCTGGCCTTGCTGTCACCCGGATAGTCGCGCTGGATATAGATATCAAGCGAACCATCGGAGTTGTACTTGAGCGGGTCGGTGCTGCGCAGCGAGTAGCGGTTGGCCGTGTTGTCGGCGAAGCCCTGGCGCGCGTCGTACAGCGTGAGCGACCAGAAAGCGTCGACCGGCGGCAGCTGGTCCTTCTCGAAGTGCAGCTTGTAGTCCTTGCCGCTTTCGAGCACGCGGCCCTTGTTGTCGACCCAGGTCACGGGGTAGAGCACGTCTTCCGGCGTGGCGGCGCCCAGACCGGCATACGCCACGGCGGCGCGACGGACATAGTCGGTGCCGTACGTGCCGATGCCGCTACGCACGGTCACCCAGCCATTGTCCGATTGATCGGCCAGCGTATGGACTGCGTCGGCGATGCGGCGACCGGCCACCGGCTTGGCTTCGGCCAGGGCCTGCTGCACGGCGGGGTCGAGGCGATTGAACATGAACGGCTGCGAGCCACCGATGCCGGCGCGACGCAGGCGGTCGAGGATCGGGTAGTCGTTGGCATGCGGCGGGTTCGAGCGAACCAGGTCGGCGAACAGCGTGAAGTACGAGGCGGCGTCGAGCGCGGCGACCTGTTCGGCCGGCGTGCCCTGACCGTTCCAGGCCGGATTGACGGGACCGCCCGACACGAAGCCGTAGCTCTTGCCCCACTGCGACAGCGGCACGGCCGCGAGGCCCGCCTGGAATTCGTTGACCGCCTGATAGTCGGCGGTGCCACCGGCCTGCACGCGGCCGAGCACCCAGCCCCACGAGGTCGGGCTGCGGATCATGTCGACGCCGGCGGGCAGCGTGCCCTGCCAATTGGGACCGACGATCGCGAAGGTCTGCGCACCCTTGCCGTTGGTGCGCGTGCCGCGCGACGCGAACGAATCGGTCCACATGTCGATCAGGTTGAGCAGCACGTAGCGGTTGCCGGCGTCCGGCACGCGCACGATCAGCGGCTCGCGCGACACGTCGTACCAGAGGCTGGAGTGCAGCGTGTCGGTGCTGGGCCAGACCACGTCGGTGCTCTTCGCATCGGGGAACGCCGTGCGGTGACCGAACTGGTTCATCGGCGCGCGGCCGGCGATCGGGCTCTGCACATTGGTGGCGTGACGGCGCGTCATTTCCATGAGCACCATCGGATAGGCATAGACGTAGGCGTCGATGGCGAGATCGCGCAGCTCTTCGGCCGACAGCGGGCTCGCGACCGCGGTAGTGCCGGGTTGCGCCGGATACGGGGTTTCGGACACCAGCCGCAGGGTGGGCTGGGGCGACGGCGTTTGTGCCGTTGCGGTGCAAGCCAGACCGGCGGACAACGCTCCCGCCATCAGGACGACTTGCCAGCGCAGGCGGGCGGGGGTTGCTCGGGTACGCATGTGAAGCTCCTTGTTGGTGTTGTCGGTACGTTCGAGCCGCCGGCGCGGGCGCGATGCAGCATTCAGGCTTCTACGCGCGTCACGAGGTGGCGACTGCCAGATTGCCCACTCAGCATAGGCGCGCCGCGTGCAACAGAGTGCAATGCAAAGGTTTCAACGGGCAACCCGGGAGGGACAAGCGGCGAGTCGTTAGCAACCCGCGTTCCCGGCAGCGGGCCAGAATGAAAAACCGCCGTCCGGCGAGCCGGTACGGCGGTAAGAAAAACGGGGCAATGCACTGCTACCAGCCATGACAAGCATGACCAGAATCAACAGAAACCTACCGTTGGCGACGCCTGAGAGCCGCGCGCCGCACGGCGCTCAGCGGTGCTTGAACTCCGGCTTGCGCTTCTCGGTGAACGCGGCCATGCCCTCTTTTTGGTCTTCGGTGGCGAACAGCGAATGGAACACGCGGCGCTCGAACAGCAGGCCTTCGTTGAGCGGCACCTCGTAGGCGCGATTGACGCACTCCTTGGCCAGCATGACCGAGGGCAGCGACATCGACGCGATCACGGTGGCGGCGTCCAGCGCTTCGTCGAGCAGCTTGTCGGCCGCGACCACGCGCGAGACCAGGCCGGCGCGCTCGGCTTCGTCGGCATTCATCATGCGGGCCGTGAGCACGAGGTCCATGGCCTTGGCCTTGCCCACCGCGCGCGGCAGGCGCTGCGTGCCGCCCGCGCCGGGAATCACGCCCAGCTTGATCTCGGGCTGGCCGAAGCGGGCACTGTCGGCGGCGATGATGATGTCGCACATCATCGCGAGCTCGCAGCCACCGCCCAGGGCGTAGCCCGCCACCGCTGCGATGACCGGCTTGCGCACGCGCTTGAGGGTTTCCCAGTTGCGCGTGATGTATTCGCTGCCGTAGACGTCCATGTACGTCCAGCTTTTCATGGCACCGATGTCGGCGCCCGCGGCGAAGGCCTTCTCGCTGCCGGTGATCACGATGGCGCCGATGTCGGCGTCGTTTTCGAAGGCCAGCAGCGCGGCGCCCAGCTCATCCATGAGCTGATCGTTCAGGGCGTTGAGTGCCTTGGGCCGGTTCAGTGTCAGCAGGCCGACACGCCCCCGGGTCTCGACCAGCACAAACGACTCGCTCATAAGAATGTCTCCGGTGAAAGGTATGAAATAAGATATGCGGATGAACGACGCACCCGTAATTTACCGCCTCGAGCCCCATGACCTGGCAGGTCATCGCTACCGGATTACCCTGACGGTCGCCGCGCCCGCGGGCGATGGTCAGATTTTCTCCTTGCCTGCCTGGATCCCGGGCAGCTATCTCGTGCGCGATTTCTCGCGCCAGATCGAGACGATCACGGCCCGCGCGGGCGGCCGCCCCGTGGCGCTGCAAAAGCTCGACAACCACACCTGGCAGGCGGCGCCCGCCGCCGGCGCGCTGGAGCTGAGCTACACGGTGTATGCCTGGGACCTATCCGTGCGCGGCGCGCATCTGGACGAAACCCACGGCTTCTTCAATGGCACGAGCGTATTCCTGCGGGTGCATGGCCAGGACGACCAGCCCTGCGTGCTCGACCTGGTGCCGCCGGCCGGCCTGGACTGGAAGGTCTACACCAGCCTGCCCGAAGCGCGCGGCATGGCCGGCGCGGCCCGGCGCCACGGCTTCGGCCGCTATCGCGCCCCCGATTACGACGCGTTGATCGACCATCCCGTGGAGATGGGTACGCCGCAGGTGGTGAGCTTCACGGCGCATGGCGCCGAACACGAGCTGGTGTTCACCGGCGTGGCACCGCGCCTGGACCTCGCCCGCATCGCCGACGACGTGCAGAAAATCTGCGCGACCCAGATCGAGTTTTTCGAGCCGCGCACGCGCCGCGCGCCGTTCCTGGACAGCAGCGACCGCTACGTGTTCATGACCATGGTGACCGGCGACGGATACGGTGGCCTCGAGCATCGCGCCAGCACCGCGCTCATGACCTCCCGCAAGGATCTGCCGGTGCAGGGCCAGACCGGCCAGGGCGAAGGCTATCGGCAGTTTCTCGGACTGGTGAGCCACGAGTACTTTCACACCTGGAACGTCAAGCGCATCAAGCCCGCGGCGTTCGTGCCGTACAACCTGCAGTCGCCCGATCTCACCCGCCTCCTGTGGGTGTTCGAGGGCTTCACGTCCTATTACGACGATCTGCTGTTGCTGCGCGCCCAGGCCATCACGCAGACCGATTATTTGCGCCTGGTGGCCAAGACCATTTCGGGCGTGCTGCGCAGCCCCGGCCGGCACAAGCAATCGGTGGCCGAGAGCTCGTTCGATGCCTGGACCCGCTACTACAAGCAGGACGAGAATTCGCCGAACGCCCTGGTGAGCTACTACACGAAGGGCTCGCTGGTCGCGCTGGGCCTGGATCTGCTGATCCGCCAGGAGTCCGGCGGCACGCGCTCGCTCGACGACGCGATGCGCCTGCTGTGGCAGCGATTCGGCCGCGATTTCTACCAAGGACGCGCGCACGGGCTGGCCGAGGATGGCCTGCCTGCCCTGATCCAGGAAGCCACGGGCGTCGACACCCGCCGCTTCATCCAGCGTTACGCCTATGGCACGGCCGACGTGCCGCTGACCGAGCTGCTGTCCGCGCAGGGTTACGCCCTGCAGTTCAAGGCCGGCCTGAACATTCCGTCGCTCGACGTGCGCACGCGCAAACAGGGCGATGCGCTCGCGCTGGCCACGGTGTTCGAGGGCGGCGCCGCGCACAAGGGCGGCCTGTCGGCGGGCGACGTGCTGGTGGCCATCGACGGCCTCAAGGTAGAAGCGCCCGCGGGTCTGGACACGCTGCTGGCGCAATACCGAGCCGGCGACCGCGTCATGGTGCATGTGTTCCGGCGCGACGAGCTGCGCGCCTATCGGGTGCGCCTGGCGGCGCCGGCGCCGCTGGACGCCACGCTCGTGCCGCAGATCGGATAAGGCGGCGGGCCGTGCCGGCGCGGGCGATCGGACAGCGATGAGCCGACAGACGCCCGCCCCTCAGCTTTTGACCATCGAGCGCGGCAGATTGATCAGGAAGTCGGCCAGGCCCTTGGCGCCCTGGGCCAGGCTGATGTGACGCATCATCATCCGATGGGCGCGTTCCGGGTCGTGGGCCAGGATCGCCTCGAGCAGTTCGCCGTGTTGCTCGTATGAGGCGCGCACCCGCCCCACCGCGCTGAACGCGTGCCGCAGGTAGGCGCCCGTGCGCGTGCGCAGGCTCAAGAGCTCCTGCCTCAGATAACGGTTGCGGCATCCGCGATAGAGCACTTCGTGGAACGCATGATTGGCCTCGCGCCACCCTTCCGCGTCGTCGGCATCCACCAGCCCCGCCGCATCGCGATGAATGCGCGCCAGTTCCTGGCGCTCTTCGTCCGACATGCGCTGACAGGCCATCCGCGTGCATACGCCTTCCATCTCGGCCATCAGCTCCCAGATCGCCAGCAGCTCCTGCACGTCCATCCGCGCCACCGCCATGCCATTGCGCGGCTGGCTTTCAAGCATGCCCTGCACTTTCAACTGGATTAACGCTTCGCGCACCGGGGTGCGTGATACGCCGAAGCGCGCGACAAGTGCCTGCTCGTCTATCGGGTCGCCGGGTTTCAAGACACCGGCGCGGATGTCGTCCTCGACGGCCAGGCGGATGCGCTCACTGACTTTCATGGTTTCCACGTATAAAAATTGTGTTGCTGCAAATTATCCCTTGTTCTATAAATATATTTATGAAGGTTTAAATAATACCAACTGAGGGTGGCATGGGCATCCACGACAAAGCCGAGCCAACGCCGGATCCACGAGCCGATGTGCTGCCCTGGGTGCTAAGCGTGCGCGAGCTGCTCGCGCGGCAAGGCATCTCCGCAACCGAGCCCCAGGTGCGCGGCGCGGCCAAGACCCTCGCGCGGCTCGCGCCCCCACTCCGCCGACAGGAGGCGTGGCGATGACCCCGGCTGGACTGCCCGATGGAATCGCGGCCCTGCGCGGCGCCCTGCTGCGCGGCGATGTCGGCCTGAAGGACGCGCTGGCGCGGCAGCACGCGGCATTCGCCGCGAATCCTCTGCACAGTGCGACGGCGGTGTTCGACCCGCCCGCGTCCCTGCCCGGGCTCGCGCTGCCTCTGGCTGGCGTGGGCCTGGCCCACAAAGACATCTTCATGCTGCGCGGCCGCGCTCCCGGCCGCGGCACGGATCCCGCTCTGAATGCCGGCCCGCCGTCCGCGACGGCGGCGACGCTGATCCGCCGCCTGGACGCCGCGGGCAGCCAGCCGCTGGCCGCGCTGGCCATGGCGGAACATGCTTGCGGCGCGACCGGAGAGAATCCGCACTACCCCTTGCCCCTGAACCCGGTGGATACGCGGGCGGCCGTGGGCGGCTCATCCAGCGGTTCGGCGGTCGCGGTGGCCGCCGGCCTGTGCTATGGGTCGCTGGGCACCGACACCGCCGGATCGGTGCGCATTCCCGCCGCCACCTGCGGCATCCTGGGACTCAAGCCCACGAAAGGCTTGCTGCCCGCGCACGGCATCGCGCCGCTGGCGCCCAGTCTGGACACCGCGGGCATTCTCGCCCGCGATGCGGCCGATGCCGCTCTGATTCTCGAAAACCTGGTCGCCCCGGCCCAGGCGCGGCGGCTGTTTCCGCAAGGCGCCGGCGCTCTGGCAAGCCCACCCGGGAAAATCGATTGGCGCGTCACCGCCTGCTGGGAGCATCCGAATCCCGCCGTGCAGCTGGACGCCGAGGTCGGCGATGCCCTTCAACGTTTGGTGGACGCATTGCCGCCCGGCACAGCGCAAGCGACCGTCGCGCTGGCCGGCCTGCCGACCTGGAGCCGACTCGCGGACACCCTGCTGCACGCCGAGGCCGCCGCCACCCACCAGGCCGCCTTGCGCGAAGAGGCGCCCCCGCTGACTCCCCTCACGCGCACGGTGGCGCTGGCGGGCGCGGCGCTGCCGGCCGTCTGGTATCTCGATGCGCAGCGCCAGCGCGGCGCCCATGTCCGCCAGTTCCTCGCGCAGGCGCTGCGCGGCGCCGACCTGCTCCTGACGCCGGCGCTGCCACGCGGCGTGCCGGACTGGTCCCAAGTTCTGACGGGCGGCGAGGCTTTCGATCCGCGCCGGCTGCTGGACATGTTCTGCTGGATGTCCTTCGTCAATTACCTGGGCCTGCCCGCCATCGTTCTGCCCATCGGCCTGGATGGCCGCAAGCGCCCCATCAGCATCCAGGCGATCGCCCGTCCTGGACAGGAAGCCCGCCTGCTCGCATTCGCCCGCCACGTGGAGCAGGCGCGTCCGCACGCCGCTTCTTTCCTTCCCTCTTCTCTTTGAAGCCGAGACCATGCCACCACTCTCCGCCTCGCCAGCCTTGCGACGCTTCCGCGTGCTAGACCTCTCCCGCGTGCGGGCCGGCCCCACCTGCGTGCGCATGCTCGCCGACTTCGGCGCTGACGTGATCCGGATAGAGCCTCCACCAGGCGTCGATCCCAACGAGGCCATGTTCGCGGCCGACCGCTGGAGCGGTGACTTCCAGAACCTGAACCGCAACAAACGCTCGCTGACCCTCAACCTGAAAACGCCGGAAGGTCTTGAAGTATTCAGGCGCCTTGCTACGGAGGCCGACGTGGTGGTCGAGAACTGGCGTCCGGACGTCAAACACCGGCTGGGCGTCGACTATGAATCGCTGCGCCGGCTCAACCCCCGGCTGATCCTCGCCAGCATCTCCGGATACGGCCAGACCGGCCCCTACTCGGGCCGGCCGGGCTTCGACCAGATCATCCAGGGCATGGGCGGACTGATGTCGGTCACCGGCATGCCCGGCCAGGGGCCGATGCGTGCCGGCCTGGCGGTTGCCGATTCCAGCACCGGCCTGTATGCGGCGCTGGGCATTCTGACCGCGCTACTGGAACGCGAACAATCCGGCCAGGGCCAGTGGGTCCACGCTTCGCTGCTGCATTCGCAGATCGCCATGATGGACTTCCAGGCGGCGCGGTATCTGAACGACGGCGACGTCCCCTGCCAGGAAGGCAACGATCACCCGACCAGCAGCCCCATGGGCCTGTTCCACGCCAAAGACGGCATGTTCAACCTGGGCGCCGCGGGCGAAGGCAACTGGAAGCGCTTCTGCGCCGCGCTCGAGCGGCGCGACTGGGAGTCGGACCCAGAGTTCGCGACCGAAAAGCTGCGCGTGGCCAACCGCCAACGGCTGACCCGGGAAATCCAGGCCATGTTCCTGAACGCTGACGTGGACCATTGGGTGACGCTGCTCAATGACGCGGGCGTGCCCGCCGGTCCGGTCTATTCCGTGCCGCAAATGTTCGAGGACCCGCAGGTGCGGCACCTGGGGGCCGCCCGGACCTGCCCCGCCGCGCAAGGCGGCGAGCGCACGCTGATCACCCAGCCGGTCACCCTGGCCCGCACGCCTGCCGACATCGCGCGCACCGCTCCCGGCTGGGGCGAACATACCGAGGAAATCCTGCTCGAGGCCGGCTACGCCGATGAGGATATCGAACGGCTGCGCGACGCCCGCGCAATCTGATGCGACTGCCCACGCGGAGTTTCTCCATGACCCTGACCTCCACATCCCCCGCGCCCGGCCGCCTCGACATGGCCCTCGACGGCAACGTCGTGCGCGTCCGCATCGTCAACCCCGCGCGCCACAACGCCATGTCCCTGTCGATGTGGGAAGACCTGGCGCGCGCCCTGCAGGAAGCCGGCAACCGGGAAGGGGCGCGCGCCGTCGTGCTGACGGGCGACGGCGACCGCGCCTTCATGTCCGGGGCCGACATTTCCGAATTCGCCTCCCAACGAAAGGATCCCGGGCAAGTCGCCCGCTACGACGCCGCGGTGGCGGGCGCCATGCGCGCCCTGAGCGCCTGCCCGCTACCGGTGATCGCCGCGATACGCGGCATCTGCATGGGCGGCGGCATGGCGTTGGCGCTGGCCTGCGACCTGCGCTATTGCACGCTGGGCTCGCGCTTCCGAATGCCGGCCGGGCGGCTGGGCCTGGGCTACGCGATGGAAGGCTTCAAGCGCATGCGCGACACACTGGGCGCGGCCCGCACTGCCGACCTGTTCATGACGGCCAGGACGCTCGACGGCCAGGAGGCCGCGCGCATCGGCCTGGTGCAGGAAGCGTATGCGGACGACGCGTTCGACGAGGCCGTGGCCCGGCGCATCGGCGAAGTCGCGGGCAATGCACCGCTCACGCTGCGCGCCGCAAAAATGGCCTTGCGGCATCTGGCCGGCGAGCCGTCCGCCCCGACCGCCGAAGCCGTGGACGAGGCGGTCCGTGCGTGCTTCATCAGCCGGGACTACCAGGAAGGGCAGCAAGCCTTCCTCGAGAAACGGCCGCCTGCATTTACCGGAAGCTGAGCGCGGTCCGGCTCGGCTTCTTCCTGGCGCGGAGCCGCCGCGCCGTTCGCAGTGTTTATCAAGCAAGCAAGGGGAAAATGCATGAAAACGCTCTACAGGATGACCCTCGCCGGCGCGCTCTGCGCCTACGCCGCGGGCAGTCACGCCGTCGGTCCTCGGCCCGCGCCCGCGCCGCAGAAGCAGGTGTTGACGGTGGGCTACGTCAAGGTCGGCCATCTCTCGCCCATCATCTTCGTCGCCGATGAACTGAAGGCCTGCAACGTCGAGATCAAGCCCGTCGAATTCGTCCGCTATGCCGACGCGCGCACCGCTCTGCTGTCCGGCTCGTTGGACGTATCCGGCATCGGCCCCGCCGACTTGGCGATCGCGCTCGCCCAGGGCAGCCAGAAGCTGGTCGGCCTGTCCGGGGTCGCGTCCTCGCCCAAGTACCTGGTGACACGCAAGGGCGTGAAGATGGACGACTGGAAAGACCTGGCTGGCAAGCGCATCGGGATCGCGCCGGGATCGGCTGTCTGGTTCCAATGGGCGGCCATGCTGTCCGAAAAGGGCGTGCCGTACAACACGTTCACCGCCGTCAACATCCAGGGCGGCGGCACCGCGTTCGTCCAGTCGCTGCAGCGCGGCGACGTCGACGCGGTCGCGTTGTGGGAGCCGTTCGAATCCCAGGTGGTCGCCGATGGCACCGCCTTCTTCGCGAAGAACCTGGAATACAGCCAGAGCAAGGCAGTCGGCGCCGAACTGGGCCTGCTCGCCGCCACGCGCGACGCGCTGCGCGACAAGCGCGAGGCCGTGAAATGCTTCCTGTGGGCCTACAAGAACGCCGAGGAGAAGCTCTCCAAGGATCCCGAGGCGTTCGCCGAAGCCTATTCCAAATACACCGGACTGCCCTTAAACGTTACGCGGGAATCGGCCAAGCTGATCAAGCTGGGCGGCGTGCTGGACCTGGACCAGATGCGCCGCCAGGCCAAGACCTTCAATGAACTGGGCGTCATTCCGAAGGACGTGAGCGGGCAGATCGACACGGTATGGGATGCCGAGCTGCTCAAGGAAGTCATGTGATCGCGCGGCTTGCGGGCCGCACGCCGGCCCGCAAGCCAAGGAGATACTGGTGAACGCTTCAACACTGAAATGCGCAACGCCGATCCGCCGCTCGCGCCGCGCGATCGGCCAGGCGGGACTCGGACTGGCCGTGCCCGTCCTCATCCTGATCGTTTGGCAACTGGTGGGGCAGTCGCCCGACATGGCCGGCGTGGTGCCGACGCCGGTCCAGGTCGCCCGCGCGTGGTATGCCTGGATCTTCGGCCCGCCGGGGATGGGACTCAACCCCTACCAGGGCACCTGGGCGGGCAATGTGCAGTATTCGGCCATGCGCGTGATCCAGGGTTTCGCGCTGGCGATGCTGCTCGGCATTCCGCTGGGTCTGGCCATCGGCTGGAGCCGCTTGGCGTCCCAGACGCTCGACCCGCTGATACAAGGACTGCGGCCAATTCCGATCACGGCGTGGCTACCTTTCTCGATTGCCCTGTTCGGCATCCGCGACATGGGTTCCATCTTCCTGATTTTCCTGGGCGGCTTTTACGCCATCGTGGTGAACACCACGCAGGGCGCACGTGACGTCGACCGCAACCTGGTGCGCGCGGCGCGCATGATGGGCGCCTCTCCCGCTCAGTTGCTGCGCCGGGTGGTTCTGCCAGCGGCGATGCCGGCCATTTTCACTGGCCTGCGCATCGGCCTGGGCATCTCGTGGACGGCGGTGATCGTGTCTGAAATGGTGGCCGTGAAATCCGGCCTGGGCTATGTGCTGTGGGACGCTTACTACGTCGGCCGCATGGACATCGTGCTGGCGGACATGGTCTCCATCGGCCTGATGGGTTTTCTCAGCGATCGCCTGATCGTCATCATCGAACGCCGGGTTCTGGTCTGGCGCCTGCTGCAGAATCATTGAGGGTGCCATGTCTGATATTTCCGTCACGAATCTGAGCAAGACCTACCCGGGCACGACTCCGGTACACGCGCTGGACGGCATCGACCTGCACGTTCCCGCCGGCGAGTTCGTGGCCCTGCTGGGGCCATCCGGGTGCGGCAAGTCCACCTTGCTGAACCTGTTCGCGGGCTTCGAATCGCCCACCTCCGGCGCCCTGACCGTCGACAACGAACCCGTGACGCGGCCCGGACCGGACCGCGGCGTCGTGTTCCAGGAAGCCGCGCTGTTTCCGTGGCTGAACGTTTGGGAGAACGTCGTCTTCGGCCCGAAGATCGCAGGGCTGTCCAAGGCCGAATACGCCGAGCGCGCCGAAGAGATGCTGCACATCACCGGCCTGTCGGCGTTCACCCGCCACCTACCCATCCAGCTCTCTGGCGGCATGCGCCAGCGGGTAGGCATCGCGCGCGTGCTCACACTGGGCTCCAAGGTGCTGCTGATGGACGAGCCGTTCGGCGCGCTGGATGCACAAACGCGGCTCACCATGCAGGAGCTGCTGCTGTCGGTGTGGCAGAAGCTGCGGACCACGGTGGTTTTCGTCACCCACGATATCGACGAAGCCATTTTGCTGGCCGACACGATCTACGTCATGTCGGCCCGCCCGGGAAGAATCGCCACCCGCATCACGGTCCCCATCGAACGCCCGCGCTCGCTGGATCTGATCACCGGCGAGACGTTCAACGGGCTCAAGCGCGAAATCCTCAAGCAAATGCGTCACTGACTTCTGGAGCCTTCATGGCGACTCCCCGCATCCCCTACGCATTCTCCGCCGATACGCCCGCCCTGGCGGAGCCGGGGCAAGGCCGGATCATGGTGCACCTGGTCATCAACGTCGAGCACTGGCCGTTCGACCAGCCGATGCCGCGCACGATCATCACCCCGCCACACGGCCGCGAGACCGTGCCGGACGTGCCCAACTTCAGTTGGGCCGAATACGGCATGCGCGCCGGGCTGCCGCGCATGCTCGCCGCAATCCAGTCCCGCGGCCTGCCCGCCTCGACCAGCTGCAACGCCAGCGTCATCGACGCCTACCCGCGCGCGGCCGAAGCCATGCTCGCGGCGGGATGGGAATTCATCGGGCACGGCATGCACCAGAAAACTCTGAACCAGGCGGACGCCGAGGCCGAGCTCATCGGCGCGTGCCTGGAAAAACTGCGCGCCTTCACCGGCCGCCGCCCCCGCGGCTGGCTCAGCCCCGGCCTGCGCGAAACGCCGAACACGCCCGACCTGCTTGCCGACGCCGGCGTCGAATACGTGTGCGACTGGGTGCTGGACGACCTGCCCAACTGGATGCACGTCAAGCGCGGTTCGCTGATACAGATGCCGTACAACCTGGAGCTGAACGACTCGGTGATTTACGCCGTCGAAAAGCACTCCTCGCCCGAATTTCTGCTGCGGCTGACGCGCACGCTGGCGCTGTTCGAACGCGAATGCGAAGCGCAGCCCAAGGTGCTTGCCCTGGGCCTGCATCCACATCTGATGGGCGTTCCGCATCGCTACGGCTATTTCGAGGAAATGCTGGACCTGCTGGCCGGCCATTCCAAGGTCGACTTCATGACCGGCAGTCAGATTGCCGACTGGTTCAAGCAGCGCCGCCCCCACCCCTCTCCCGCCGCCTGATCACCATGCCTACCGCTATCGCCCATGACGGCTGTCGCCTGCACGTAGAAGAAACCGGGCAAGGATCACCCATCGTTTTTGTTCATGAGTTCGCCGGCGACCACCGGAGCTGGGAACCTCAGCTGCGGGCTTTCGCGCGCCGCCATCGCTGCGTCGCCTATGCCGCGCGCGGCTACCCCCCGTCCGACGTGCCGGCCGATCCGGCCGCCTACTCGCAGGAGAACGCCGTCCGGGATCTCGCGTCGGTGCTGGAGGCCTGCGGCATCGACCGCGCCCATATCGTCGGCCTGTCCATGGGCGGCTTCGCGGCGCTGCATTTCGGCCTGGCCCACCCCAGGCTCGTCCGCTCGCTGACCATCGCCGGCGTGGGCTACGGCGCGCTCGCCTGCGGCCACACCGCGTTCCGCGACGCTTCGCTGCAGGCCGCAGAACGCTTCGAAGCGCTGGGCAGCGCAGGGTATGGCCCCACCTATGCCGCGGGCGCCGCGCGAGTCCAGTATCAGAACAAGGACCCGCGCGGCTGGCAGGCCTTCGCCGACGCCCTGTGTGGCCACGATGCCACCGGCGCCGCGCTGACCTTGCGCGGCGTCCAGGCGGCGCGCCCCGCCCTGGATACGCTCGCCGGCCCGCTCGCCGGGCTGGCCGCTCCTGTCCTCATCATCGCCGGCGACGAGGACGACCACGCCCTGGAGCCCGCCCTGTTCCTCAAGCGGACCCTGCCCGCCAGCGGCCTGCTGATCCTGCCCAAGACCGGCCATACGCTGAACCTGGAAGAACCCGAGGCATTCAACCGGGCCGTGCTGGACTTCATCGCCGCCGTCGAGGCCGGACGCTGGACGTCGCGCGATCCCCGCGCCAGCGGCGAAGTCATGAAACTCTCATGAGCCTGGTCGGCGAACTCGCCCGGATCTGCCTGAGGCCGGCTTCGCCCGCCGACCGCGAACGCGCCGCGTTGCACGTGGCCGCATGGACCGGCGCGGCGGCACTGGGCGCGACCACCCCGCTGGCCGCCGCGCTGCGCCGCGGCTATGCCCCGCCGGGCCGCATTGCCCCCCGTGCCGGCGACGGCTGGAGCGGCTTGCTACTGGAAGCCTCGCTGGGCTGCATGCACGAGCTGGACGACTTCCATCGTGAAGCGCTGGTGCACCCGGGCCCGGTCGTGATCCCCGCCGCCCTGCATGTCGCCCGGCGCACCGCCACCAGCGGCGCGGCAACGCTGCTGGCCATCCTGCGCGGATACGAGGCCATGATACGAATGGGCGAATCGGTGGGCACGCGCCACTACGAGCAGTGGCACAACACGTCATCCTGCGGCGCCGCGGGCGCGGCCGTAGCGGCGTCCAGCCTGCTGGGCCTGGACGCCGCCCGCACCGCGGACGCGCTGGCGCTGGCCGTCACGCAATCGTCCGGCCTATGGCAGATCCGCCTGGATCCCAGCGACGCCAAGCCCTGGAGCATGGCGCGCGCCTCGCAGACCGGCGTGCAGGCGGCCCTGCTGGCCCAGGCGGGCATACGAGGACCGGCCCACGCCCTGGAAGGGGAAAAAGGCTTTTACGCCGCGACCTGCCCCGACCCGCTCCCCGCGCGGATCGGCGCCGACCCGGCCGGTCCATGGAAAATCCACCAAACCACGTTCAAGCCATGGGCAGCTTGCCGCCATGCTCATCCGGCCATCGACGCCGCGCTGGCTCTGCGCGACGCCTGGCAAGAACGGGACGGCTGGCGGGCACTGCCCGATGCCGACATCGCCGCGATCCGCGTGGACACCTACGGCGACGCGATCGCGTTCTGCGACCGTGCCCGCCCCGCCACGCCCCATGAGGCGCGCTTCAGCGTGCAGCACGCTGTGGCGGTCGCCTTGAACAAGGGTTCGCCCGAGGCGGGGGACTTTGCCGAAGGCGCGATAGCCGATGCCGCGCATGCGCGCATGCGCGCCCTGGTCCGCACGGTGCCCTGTGCGGAATACTCGGCGCGGTATCCCCGGCATTTCGGCGCGACGGTCACGGTCATCCTCACGGACGGTCGGGAACTGCGGCATGAAGTCCATGACGCGCTGGGCGATCCGGAACGCCCAATGACGACCGGCCAGGTACTGGACCTCGCCCGGCTCCTGATGGAGTCGGCCGGCTGGACGCCGCAGCGCGCCAGGCGGCGGATGGACGCGATCCTGTCGCTCGGAAGGCTGCCGCGGCTCGGCAGCGACGATTTCAGTCCGATGCCTTCGGCGCGCCGTCGTGTGCAAACGCCCTAGCGCGCCGGCCGCTCCCAGCGGCGCTGGATCGCCTTGGCCGCCACCACGCCGTCCGCCATGGCCGTGACCACGCACGGGTGCATGCGGTGCGAGACCTCGCCGATGGCATAGACATCGGGCAGGCTGGTCTGGGCCGAGGCGAAATCGGTGCGGATGTAGCCGCGCTCGTCGCGTGCCAGATCCAGGCTGTCGGCAAAGGCCGCCTGGGGCTCCCAGCCGTAGAACACCAGGATGAGATCGAACGGGTGGCCATCCACGGTGCGCGCCTCGGGATCGACCTGATAGGGGCCGATACGCACGCATTCGGTGCCCGCGCGCGTGACCCACTGCTGCTGCGCACGCACACTGCGCGCATAGAGCCGCACTTCGCTGGCGCCCCGGTTGCGCACGTAGACAAAATTCTCGAAGGCGTTGTCGCCACCGCCCAGCACCGCGACCCGCAGGCCGGTGTAGTCCTGAGCCACGATGGGCGAGCCGGGTCCGACCAGCACGCCCGGCCAGCGCGCGCCAGGCGCATGGCCCGGCAGGCCACGGGCGCGCACGCCCGAGGCAATCACGAGCGAGCGGCCGGTCACGCTGAGCGCGCCCGCCGGGCCCTCGAGGCCGACGTCGACGCCTGCCTTGCACGGGCGCACCGAGACGGCGCGCGTAGCCAGGTGCAGCGGCACGTCGGCCGCGCTTACGCTGGCGGCGATATTGGCGGCCACTTCCTGCCCGGTCTTGCCCGGAACGGCCACGATCCAGTCGTCGGCGAACGGGTTGTCGTGCGTCAGTCCGCCGACCTGCGCGCCCGCCTCGACCAGCAGGGGTGCGAGGCCCAGACGGGCCAGCCATACCGCGCACGAGGCGCCTGCCGGCCCCGCGCCGACAATGATCGCGTCGAATACTTGCTGCATTTGCTCTGTCCGAGGTCGGCCGCGACGAGCGCAGCCGGTGTGATCCACGGTTGATTGTAGTCAGTGGCAGCGGCGGCCGATGCCGTGGCGGCCGATGCCGTGGCGGCCACCGCCGCGGCGGCCTGTGCTTTGGTGGCCGTCGTGGTGACCGAAGCCGCGGCGGCCGATGCCGCGGCGGCTGGTGCCGCGGCGGCTGGTGCCGCGGCGGCCATCGCCGCCGTACA
Organism: Bordetella genomosp. 5; assembly: GCF_002261475.1. Classification (GTDB taxonomy): domain Bacteria; phylum Pseudomonadota; class Gammaproteobacteria; order Burkholderiales; family Burkholderiaceae_B; genus Bordetella. The sequence goes on along the minus strand of NZ_NEVN01000001.1, from coordinate 239,994 downwards.
ATTCCCCGATCGTTCCATTCCAGACCGCACCATGCCGACTCGCCGTATCTTCATTTCCGGGCTCGCGCTCGATGCCCGTATCGGCATCCTCGAACACGAGCGCCGGGCCAGCCAGCCCCTGCACGTCGACGCCGAGTTCGACATCGACATCAGCCGCAACGTCGACGACCACGATATCCACAGCGTGCTGGATTACCGGCAACTGCGCGAAGCGATCGTCGAGGAATGCACGCAGGCGCACGTCAATCTGATCGAAACGCTGATCGAGCAGCTGGCCGCGCGCCTGCTGGCCGAGTTCAGCGAGGTGCGGGCGCTGCGTCTGCGCATCAGCAAGCCCATGGCCTTTGCCGACTGCGCCGCCGTGGGCGTGGAGATCCAGATTTCGCGTGACGGCCCCAGCGGCGCCGATCTCCAGGCCTGAGCAAAGGTTGCGCGCGCAACCGCTCCGCGCGGCCGCGCCGCACGACCGCTCCGCACAGCATTGCCGCGCCGGCGAATCAAGTCGTCACATTTTGCATGATCGCGTCAGAACTGCCGGCACCCGTCTGCCGCCCCGACGCCGCGCCACGCAAACCCCTGTATCCATTGTGTTTTCCCGCTGCTGTGGCCGCGTATGGGTGATAAATCGCGGTTGCTAAGATGCGCGCGTTTTCCATCGCGTGAATCTTCGGGAGCTGAGGTAATGCAAGTCGTGTCGCGTGCGTTCTATGGATTTTGGCTGGCGCTCTTCGCCGTGGCCCTGACGGGATGCTCGGGCGGCGGCAAGCCCGACGCCACCGTCGAAGCGCTGTACCGCGCCGCCGAGAAGGGCGACGTCGAAAAGGCCATCGCGCAGATTTCGTTCTCGCAGGTGCCGGCCGACCAGCAGGTCCAGGCCAAGGGCAAAGTGCAGATGATCGTGGGCGAGATGCAGCGCCGCATCACGCAGAACGGCGGCATCGCCAAGATCGAGACGCTGAACTCCACGATCGACGACGCCACCAAGACGGCCGTGCTGCGCACCCGTCTGGCCTTCAAGAACGGCAAGGACGTGACCGAAACGCACCGCCTGGTGCAGGAAGACGGCGCGTGGAAGCTGCGCCTGAAGTAGGCCGGCCTCCGGTCGTTGCGTCCACAACCCGCCGGCGCCTGCTCGGCGCGCTGACGCTCGGCGCCCTGCTGACGCCGGTGGCGCGGGCGGCCGGCGCCGCCGAGCCCGCCGTGCCGGACGGCGCGCAGGCGGGCGATCTCATCTTTCGCCGCGGCACCGCCGCCATCAGCGACGCGGTGCTGGCGGTCGATGCGGGCGAATTCAGCCATGTGGGCATGCTGGTCGGCCAGCGCGGCGCGTGGCAGGTGGTGCACGCCACCCCGAGCGAAGTCCCGGGCCGCGGCGACGGCGTGGTGCTCGACGACCTGGCCTTCTATCTGGATCCGGCGCGCGCCGAACGCCACGCCGTGTACCGGGTGCAGGCCGACGCGTCGCGGCATGCGCTCGCCGTGGCTGCCGCGCTCGCCGCGCGCGGCCAGGGCTTCGAGCTCGCGCACGCGGGCGGCACCTACTGCACGGCCCTGGTCTGGCAGGCCTGGCGCACGGCCGGCGTCGATCTGCACGTGCCCTTCACGAGACTGGCGATCCCGCTGCTGCAGGGCGAGTACCTGCTGCCGAGCGCGCTGCAGTCGTCGCCGAGACTGCAAGTCCTGACACGGGGCTGAGCGACTCGCGTGGCCGGGCGCCCGCAAGCGCCCCGAACCAGGCATCGCGCCATACGTGCGCATCGGCACGCCATACCAAAGATACCCACGCCATTAACGTGCGCTTGACGCAAGCCGCTTGCGGCAAGTGTAAAAATGACGGCACTGTCACCCCATCGGCCCACGCCGGGCCACGCAGCCATGTCGAACGATACCCCCGAGGGCATTCGCCCTTATCACCACCCCGCCGGCGGCTGGGACGCCCTGCGCGCCGTGGCCCAGACCATCCGCACGCAAATGACCGTCGTGTCGGGGCCGCGCATCCTGTTGCGCAACAACCAGCCCGATGGCTTTGATTGCCCCGGCTGCGCCTGGCCCGATCCCAAGCACACCTCCACCTTCGAGTTCTGCGAGAACGGCGCCAAGGCCGTCACCTGGGAAGCGACCAAGAAGCGGGCCTCGCCCGAGGTGTTCGCCCGCCACACCGTGACGGAGCTGCTCGGCTGGAACGATCACGCGCTCGAAGACCTGGGCCGCCTCACGCATCCGATGGCCTACGACGCGGCGTCGGATCGCTATCTGCCGATCGAATGGGACGAGGCCTTCGCGCGCGCCGCGGCGGCGCTCAATGCCCTGCCCGACCCGAACATGGCCGAGTTCTACACCTCGGGCCGCGCATCCAACGAAGCGGCGTTCCTCTACCAATTGTTCGTGCGGGCCTACGGCACCAACAACTTTCCCGACTGCTCGAACATGTGCCACGAGGCCACCAGCGTGGGCCTGCCGCAGGCGATCGGCATCGGCAAGGGCACGGTTTCGCTCGAGGACTTCGATCACACCGACCTCATCATTTCGATGGGGCACAACCCGGGCACCAATCACCCGCGCATGATGGCGACCCTGCGCGAAGCGGCCCGCCGCGGCGTGCCCATCGTCGTGTTCAACCCGCTCAAGGAACGCGCGCTCGAGCGTTTCGCCTCGCCGCAGTCGCCGGTGGAGATGGCCACGATGGGGGCCACGCCCATCGCCACCACCTACCTGCAGGTGAACGTGGGCGGCGACGCCGCCGCGCTCAAGGGCGTGATGAAAGCCGTGCTGGCCCTGGACGAGGCGGATCGCGCCGCCGGCGGCGCCGGCACGCTCGACCGCGACTTCCTGGCCACCCACACCGAAGGCATGGACGCGCTGATCGAAGACCTGCGCGACACCTCCTGGGACACGATCGAGGCCATCAGCGGCCTCGCACGCGCCGACCTGGAACACGTTGCCACGCTGTACTGCCGCGCGCCGTCGGCGCTGGTCTGCTACGGCATGGGCGTGACGCAGCATGCGCGCGGCACCGAAAACGTGCAGCAGATCGCCAATCTGCTGCTGCTGCGCGGCAACTTCGGCCGGCCCGGCGCCGGCATCTGTCCGCTGCGGGGGCACTCGAACGTGCAGGGCGACCGGACGGTGGGCATCGACGAGAAAGCGCCGGCGGCGCTGCGCGCGGGCATCGAGCGCGTGTTCGGCTTCGTGCCGCCCGCCGAGAAGGGCCACGATGCCGTGGAGTCGATCGAGGCGATGTACGAGGGCCGTTCGCGCGTGCTGGTGGCCCTGGGCGGCAACCTCGCGGTGGCCATGCCCGACACGCAGCGTACGCACGCCGCGGTGCGCAAGCTCGATTGCGCCGTACACATCGCCACCAAGCTGAATCGCTCGCATCTGCTGCTGGCGCGCGAGAACCTGCTGCTGCCCTGCCTGGGCCGCACCGAACTCGACATGCAGGCCACGGGCCCGCAGTCGGTCACGGTAGAGGACTCGATGTCGATGGTGCACGCCTCGCGCGGCGCCCTGCCCCCACCGTCGCCGCACGTGCGCTCCGAGCCCGCCATCGTGGCCGGCCTGGCGCGCGCGGTGCTGGGCGAGCGCCACGGCATCGCCTGGGAAGACATGGTGGCCGACTATGACCGCATCCGCGATGCGATCGAAGGAGTGTTGCCGGCCTTCGCGCGCTACAACGAGCGGGTGCGCGAGCCCGGCGGGTTCCGCCTGCCCCTCGGCCCCACCGAGCGGGTCTGGCACACCCCTAGCGGAAAGGCGCAGTTCCGCGTGTTCCGCGGCGTGCGCGAAGATGCGCCGCGCGCGCCCGACGTGCTCACGCTCACCACGCTGCGCAGCCACGACCAGTACAACACCACGCTGTACGGTTTCGACGATCGCTATCGCGGCGTGTTCGGCCGCCGCGACGTGGTCTTCATGAACGCGGACGACCTGGCCGAACGCGGCCTGGCCGAGGGCGATCTGATCACGCTGGAGGCGGCCGACGGCTCGATGCACGGCGAGCCCGCGCGCCTGACGCATTACACCGCCGTGACCTATGACATCCCGCGCGGCTGCGTGGCGGCCTACTACCCCGAGGCCAACGTGCTCGTGGGCCTGGGCAATCGCGATCCGCAGAGCGGCACGCCCGCGTACAAGTCGGCGCCGGTGCGGGTATTGCGCGCCACCTGATCGTCGCGCTGCAGGGACGCGTGTCCGGCACGCGTCCCGTCATCATCCTTTCCCACGTGTCGACGGCGGCCGGCGCCCGCGCGCCCGTGCCGCACGCGGCCACAGCTTTCCCTACGTTGTCTTAAAACTGTCAATCAGGGTTAGCACTAAAGATCCCGGACGGACTGCCGTTATCCGGAGGTATCGTCCGTCAGCACCCAGGGATCCAGGCCCATGCCCCGCGAGGGCCGTGCCGAGGGGCGCATCGATTCTGTTCACTCGTGCGCGCCTCGCTGTCCGGCCGCGCTTTTTTACGCCAGGGATAAGCCATGGGAATGTTTCGTGACATGAAGATCGCGACCACGCTGTTGGGTGTGGTGATCGTGTTCTTCGGATTTCAACTGCTGCTAGGGGGCTCGGGCTACTTCGCGCTGTCGCGCGTCGGCACCGACGTGCGCGACCTCTATCGCACCTCGGTGGTCCAGAGCAATGCGGTCAATGCGGCGTCGCTGTCGCTCGTCGCCGCCCGCACCGACCTCAGCCGCTACGCCACCCGCGTGGCGCAGGGCAAGGCTTCGGAAAACGCGTCGTTGCTGTCGGCACGTGACTTCGTGGCCAGCGCCGACAAGAGCTTCGCCATTTTCGAGCGCGCGCTGACCGAAGCCGACCGCCCGGCCGTGGCCGAGCTGGTGCAGTCGTATCACGCCTACAGCGCCAACCTGAAGCGGGTCGGCGACGTGCTGCAGGCCGGCGACATGGAAGGCTATCTGAAGCAGGGCACGCAGGGCGTGCAGGATACCTACCTGAAGGCGCGCGGCCGTTTCATCGAGACCACCGGCACCAACGGTGAGTCGGCGATGGAGACGATCAACGACTTCTCGTCGATCTTCACCACGCTGCTGGCGGTGGTGCTGGCCATCGGCCTGGCCGTGGCCATCGCGACCACGCTCATGGTCCGGCGCATCATCGTGGGCCCGCTGGAACAGGCCGGCGAACTCGCCAAGCGCATCGCGGCGGGCAACCTCGCCAATCGCGTGCCCGACGCCGGCCGCAATGAAGTGGGCGCGCTGCTCGCCGCGCTCAAGACCATGCAGGACGGGCTGGTCGGCACGGTGCGCAAGGTGCGTCATGGCGTGGACGAGATTCACGTGGGCACGCGCGAAATCGCCGCCGGCAACAGCGATCTGTCGGCGCGTACGGAAGAACAGGCCGCCTCGCTCGAAGAAACCGCCTCCAGCATGGAAGAGCTGTCGTCGACCGTGAAGCAGAACGCCGAGAATGCGCGTCAGGCCAACCAGATGGCGGCCACCGCGTCGAACGTCGCCGAGCGCGGCCATGCCGCCGTGGCCGGCGTGGTGCAGACGATGGGCGCGATCGCGGACAGCTCGAACCGCATCACGGAAATCGTGGGCGTGATCGACAGCATCGCGTTCCAGACCAACATCCTGGCGCTGAACGCCGCCGTGGAAGCCGCGCGTGCCGGCGAGCAGGGCAAGGGCTTTGCCGTGGTCGCCACCGAAGTGCGCAGCCTGGCGCAACGCAGCGCCGGCGCGGCCAAGGAGATCAAGGGTCTGATCGAAGACTCCACCGCCAAGGTCGAGCAGGGTTCGCAGCAGGTGAAGGCGGCCGGCGGCACCATGACCGAGATTCTCGAGTCGGTGCGCCGCGTGACCGACATCATGGGCGAAATCTCGGCCGCCTCGCAGGAACAGGCCAGCGGCATCGACCAGGTGAACCTGGCCGTGTCGCAGATGGACAGCGTGACGCAACAGAACGCGGCGCTGGTCGAAGAAGCGGCCGCCGCCGCCGGCTCGCTGGAAAACCAGGCCGAGAAGCTGCGCGAAGCCGTGTCAATCTTCAAGCTGCCCGATGGCATGGTGATCGACAGCGGCGCCGGCTCGGCGCTCGACGCCCCGCCCCGCGCGGCGCTCAGCCGGCCTTGAGCGGCCCTTCGAGGTGCTCCACCAGAAAGTCGATGAACATGCGCGCGCGCGCCGTCTGGCTGCGGCGTTGCGGGTAATACACGTACAGGTCAGCGGAGGGCAAGGTGTAGTCCGGCAACAGCACGCGCAGACGGCCGCTCTCCAGATACTTGGCCAGATCCCACTCGGATCGGATCAGGATGCCGTGCCCGTCGAGCGCCCAGCCCAGCACGATGTCGCCGTCATTGCTCGAGAGCGCCCCACTGACCTTGATCGCCTCGGTCGTGCCCGCGTGCTCGAAGCGCCAGACGCCGTGCGCTTCGTCGTTCTGCCGATGGATGATGCAACGGTGCGCAGCCAGATCGGCGAGGCTGGCGGGCTCGCCGTGGCGCTTGAGATAGGCGGGCGAGGCGCACAGCAGACGGCGGTTGCTCAGAATGCGGCGGGCGCGCAGCCGGCGATCGGGCAGGCTGCCGAAGCGGATCGCGAGATCGATGCCGCCCTCCACCAGATCCACGGGCCGGTCGGTCACGTCGAGCTGCACATCCACATTGGGATGGCGTTTGCCGAAGGCGGACACCAGCGGCGCGATCACGGTGCGGCCGAAGCCCAGCGTGGCGTTCACCCGCAGCAGGCCGCGCGGCTCGGTGCCGGCGCTGGTCACCGCCTCTTCCATGTCGCGCAGGTCGGCCAGGATGCGGGTGGCGTGCCGCAGGTAGGTCTCGCCTTCGTTGGTGAGGCTGATGCTGCGTGTGCTGCGATTGAGCAGCCGCACGCCCAGCCGGTCTTCCATGCCCGCCAGCCGCTTGGTGGCGGCGGCCGGGCTCAGGTCGAGCTCGCGCGCCGCGCCCGACAGGCTGCCCAGGCGCGCCACGCGCACGAAAAAGTCCAGCTCGGAAGCGAGGTCGGTTTTCACCGCACTTTTCACCCAAAGTAAATAATCTAGTGAATTTCGTTCAATTTTAGGCAGGTCGGGCAGGTCTAAGCTAGTGCCACGATTCGAACTCACCAGGAGACCTGCCATGAAGATCGTGGAAATTCGCGAGCGCACCTTGCCGATCAGCTCGCCCATCCGCAACGCCTACATCGACTTCAGCAAAATGACGCTGAGCCTGGTGGCGGTGATCACCGATGTGATCCGCGACGGCAAACCCGTGGTGGGTTATGGCTTCAACTCGAACGGCCGCTACGGCCAGGGCACGTTGATGCGCGAACGCTTCATCCCGCGCATCCTGGAAGCCCGCCCCGAAGATCTGCAGGACGCCAGCGGCAACAACCTGGATCCGCACAAGGTCTGGAACGCGATGTTCACGAACGAAAAGCCGGGCGGCCACGGCGAACGCTCGGTGGCCATCGGCACGATCGACATGGCGGTCTGGGACGCGGTCGCCAAGATCGAAGGCAAGCCGCTGTTCCAGCTGCTGGCCGAGCGCTACGGCAATGGCCAGCCCGATCGCAAGGTCTTCGTCTATGCCGCCGGCGGCTACTACTATCCCGGCCAAGACCACGGCAAGCTCAAGGACGAGATGCGCAGCTACATCGACCGCGGCTACACGGTGGTGAAGAAGAAGATCGGCGGCGCCTCGCTAGACGAGGATCTGCGCCGCATCGATTCGATCCTGAGCGTGCTGCAGGACGGCCAGAAGCTGGCGGTGGACGCCAATGGCCGCTTCGATCTCGATACGGCGGTGCAGTACGCGAAGGCGCTCTCGGCCTACGATCTGTTCTGGTATGAAGAGGCCGGCGATCCGCTCGACTACGAGCTGCAGGCCACGCTGCGCAACTACTACGACAAGCCGATGGCGACCGGCGAGAATCTGTTCTCGATGCAGGACGCGCGCAATCTGATCCGATATGGCGGCATGCGCGCCGACCGCGACTATCTGCAGTTCGACTGCGCGCTGAGCTACGGCCTGGTGGAATATCTGCGCACGCTGGACATGCTGCACCAGCACGGCTGGTCGCCCAAGCGCTGCATTCCGCACGGCGGTCACCAGATGTCGCTGAATATCGCGGCCGGCCTGGGCCTGGGCGGCAACGAAAGCTACCCGGATCTGTTCCAGCCCTTCGGCGGATTCCCGGACGGCGTGCGCGTCGAAAACGGCCACATCACCATGCCCGACCTGCCCGGCATCGGCTTCGAAGGCAAGAGCGACCTGTACAAGGTCATGCGCGAACTGTCCGACTGAACCTGGACCCCGACGCGGCCTCGGGAGCGACTCCGGGCCGCGCCCCGCATCCGGGCGGCGCCGTGGCGCCGCCCTTTTTCATCCTGCGATCAGGACCCGCTCGCGGCGCGCCCCGTGGGCGAGGCAGGCGCGGCCGGCGCCGCGCCCATGGCATGGAACAGCGCCGCGGTGTCGGCCAGCCGGGCGGCCGCGTAGTTGAGCTCGCGCAGTTGCGCCTGCAGATAAGCCTGCTGCGCGGCACGCCCCTGAAAGCCGGGCAAGGCGCCCAGCTCGACCCGCCGCGCGGTGTTGCGGTAGGAGCCTTCGGACGCCTGCCGGGCCGCTTCGGCCGCGGCGAGCGCCTCATTGTCGGCCTCGAGCGCGGCGAGGCTGTCGGCCACGTTGCGGAACGCCGCCAGCACCGTCTGGCGATACTGGTCGGCCGCGCCTTCGAAGGTCTCAATGGCCGCGCGGCGCTGCGCGCGCAACGCGCCGCCATGGAACAGCGGCTGCGTCAGCCCCGCGCCGATGCTCCAGATCGCCCCGCCCGGACCCGACAGCGCGGTGGGCCAGTCGAAACCGCCACGGCCCATCGAGGCCGACAGCGACAGGCGCGGCAACATCTGCGCGGTGGCTGCGCCCACCTCGGCAGCCGCGCCCTCGAGCGCCACGGCCGCGGCCTGGACGTCGGGCCGGTTGGCGAGCAACTGCGACGGCACGCTCACCGGCACCCGCGCCGGCACCACGATCCGCGTGAAATCCAGATCGGGCGGCGCCTGATCGGGCGTGCGGCCGAGCAGAACGGCGAGGGCATGACGGGTGGACTGCCACTGGCTGCGCAAGCCCGGCAGCGCGGCCGCCAGATCGCTTGCATTCTGCTCGGCATCGAGCGCTTCCTGCTGCGACGCCGAGCCCAGTTCGAAGCGCCGCCGGGCATCCTGCGCGACCTGCCGCGCCAGCCCGACCTGCTCGGTGCTCAGCGCCACCTGCCGTGCCAGCGCGGCCGACCGGATCGCACCGCTCACGATATTCGCGGCGAGCGCGCGGCGCGAAGCCTCGAGACGATGTGCCTGCTGATCGACGCTCGCCGCGAGCGCCGTGTTGGCATAGCGCGCGGCGCCGAACAGGTCGAACGTGTATTGCGCCCGTATCTGTCCGACGAAGGTGTTGTAGAGCATGGTCGGCGGTTCGACCATGGGCATGGTTAGCGCGCGTTGCCGATCGACCTGCCCGCCCATATCGATCGTGGGCAGCATCGACTCGCCTATCTGCGCGCGCAACTGCTCGCGCGCGGCCGCGAGGCGCCTGTCGGCGGACGCGAGGTCGGGACTGTTGGCCAGCCCTTCGCGCACCATGGCATCGAGCTCGGGCGAGCCGTACAGCGTCCACCAGTCGGCGACCGGCACGGCCCCCTGCTCGAACTGCTGAGCCACGCCCTGCGCGCTGGCGCTTTGCGCAGGCGTCGGCGCGACGCCATAGTGCGCGGGCTCCGGAGTGGCGGGCGCCCGGCCATCGGGACCGAGCGCGCAGCCCGCAAGGGCCAGCGCCACGGCACTCGCGAGCGCCAGACGTGCGTGGGAAAGTGTGAGGCTCATCATGATGCGTTGCCCGTCGCGCCCGAGGTCTGGCCGGCAGGCGTCTGGTGGGAATGCTGGTGGCCTGCGTCGGCGCCCGGCGGCACGCCCGGAGGCTCGTCGCGCTCGTCGTTGCGCACGCGGAACCAGGCCGCATAAAGGGCCGGCAGAAAGAACACGGTGAGCACGGTGGCGCTCGTAATGCCGCCCATCAGCGCGGTCGCCATCGGACCGAAGAAGTTGCTGCGCAACAGCGGGATCAGGGCCAGCACCGCGGCCGCGGCCGTCAGCGTGATGGGCCGGAAGCGCCGCACCGTGGCGCTCACGATGGCGTCCACGCGGGGATGTCCGGCCGAGATGTCCTGCTCGATCTGATCCACCAGAATCACCGAATTGCGCATGATGATGCCGAACATCGCGATCACGCCCAGCATCGCGACAAAGCCGAAGGGCATGCCGAACAGCAGCAGCGCCCCGACCACGCCGATCAGGCCCAGCGGCGCCGTGAGCACCACCATCATGACGCGCGAGAAGCTCTGCAGCTGGATCATCAGCAGCGTGAGTACGACCACCGCCATGAGCGGCATCTGCTCGATGATGGAGCGCTGGCCCTTCTCGCTTTCTTCGACCGAACCGCCGATCTGGATGCGATAGCCCACCGGCAGCTCGGCGCGCAGCTCCGCGAGTCGCGCGTCGAGTTCGTGGGTCACGTCGATGCCCTGCGCACCGCCGACCACGTCGGCCTGCACGGTGATGGTGGGCTGACGATCGCGCTCCCAGATCACGCCGTACTCGAGCTCGTAATGCGCGCGGCCCAGGCTGCCCAGCGGCACGGGACCATTCGGCGTGGGCATCGACAAGGTTTCGAGGCGCGAGGGATCGATGCGCTCGTTGGCCGGCGCGCGCAGGTCGACGTTGATGAGCTTGTCGCGTTCGCGGTATTGCGTGACCGTGGTGCCCGACAGCGTCATGGCCAGGAAGGCCGACACGTCGGACGAGGTGACACCCAACTCGCGCGCCTTGCTCTGGTCCACCTCGAAGCGCACGGAGCGTTCCGATGGCTCGTCCCAGTCGAACTGCACATTGGCCGTGCGGCTATCGGCGCGCACCACGTCGGCGAGCTTCTCGGCCAGCGCGCGCACCGTGGGGATATCGCCCCCCGACACACGGAACTGCACCGGGAAGCCCACCGGCGGGCCGTTCTCCAGGCGCGAAATGCGGGTCCGGACGGCGGGATACTGCTCGCGCAGAATCGGCGCGAGCCACTGTGCCAGTTGCTCGCGGTCCTCGACGGAATGGGTCGTGACGATGAACTGCGCGAAGTTCGGCTGGGGCAGCTTTTGGTCGAGCGGCAGATAGAACCGCGGCGCGCCCGTGCCGACGAAGCTCACCAGATGCGCGATCTCGGGCCGGTCTTTCAGCGTCTCTTCGAGGCGCAGCACCTGGCGCTTGGTCGCATCGAACGACGCGCCCTCGCCCAGGCTGACATCCACCAGCAGCTCGGCGCGATCGGAGCTCGGGAAGAACTGCTGCGGCACCAGCGAGAAGGCGGCCATGGCGACCACGAACAAGAGCGTCGTGCCACCCAGCACCCAGTAGCGGCGCTCGACGCAGCGCGCCACCCAGCCGCGCAGGCGGCGGTAGAAGCGCGTGTCGTAGATGTCGTGCTCGTGGTCGTCGGGCTGGCCCTCTTCTTTCTTGCGCTCGGGCAGCAGGCGATATCCCAGCAGCGGGATCAACACCACGGCGGCGAACCACGAGGCGATGAGCGCGATGGCCGAGACCTGAAAGATCGACCGCGTGTACTCGCCCGTGCCCGACTTGGCCAGCGCGATCGGCAGAAAGCCCGCCACGGTCACGAGCGTGCCGGTCAGCATCGGGAACGCCGTGCTGGTGTAGGCGAAGGCGGCCGCGCGGGCGCGGTTCCAGCCCTGTTCGAGCTTCACCGCCATCATCTCGACCGCGATGATGGCGTCGTCGACCAACAGGCCCAGCGCCAGCACCAGGGTGCCGAGCGAGACCTTGTGCAGCCCGATGTCGAACAGATACATGAAGAGCGCCGTGACGGCGAGCACGACGGGGATGGAGATCACCACCACCATGCCGGTGCGCAGGCCCAGCGAGACCAGGCTGACCAACAGCACGATCACCACGGCCTCGGCCACCGAGCGCAGAAACTCGTCGACCGAATGCGACACGGCGTGCGGCATGCTCGATACCTGCGTGAGCGTGAGCCCGGCCGGCAGGAAGTCGCGCAGCTGCTGGGTCTGCGCGTCGAGCGCCTGACCCAGCTTGATCACGTCGCCATTGGGCTGCATGGTGATGCCGATGCCGAGCACCGGCTTGCCGCCCGCCCGCATCTCGGTGGCGGGCGGCTCGAGATAGCCGCGCCGGATGGTCGCGATATCGCCCAGCCGCACCGTCGTGTCGTTCAGGCGGATCAAGGTTTCTTCCAGCGCACGCACGTCCCGGATCTGACCCGACGGCCGCACGAAGATGCGGTCGTCGGCGGTGGTGAGCGTGCCGGTCGAGTTGACGCCGTTCTGTGCATCGATGGCGCGGCCGATCACCTCGGGCGACACGCCCAGCCGCGTGAGTTGCGCGTTCGGAATCTCGACGTAGATGCGTTCTTCCTGCTCGCCGAAGTAGTCCACCTTGGCCACCCCCGGCACGCGCAGCAGCACCGTGCGCATCGCATCGGCGTAGTCGCGCAGCGTGGCCGGCGAGAAGCCGTCGCCTTCGAGCGTGTAGATGTTGGTGTAGACGTCGCCGAACTCGTCGTTGAAGAAGGGCCCCTGCACGCCGCGCGGCAGCGTGGCCTGGATGTCGCCCACCTTCTTGCGCACCTGGTACCACTCCTGCTGCACTTCTTTGGCGGGCGCGGAATCCTTCATGGTGAAGAACACCAGCGACTCGCCCGGCCGCGAATAGCTGCGCATGAAGTCGGTGTAAGGCGTTTCCTGGAGCTTCTTGGCGATGCGATCGGTGACCTGTTCGCGCACCTGCTCCGCGGTGGCCCCGGGCCAGAAGGTGCGGATCACCATCACGCGGAACGTGAACGGCGGATCCTCCGATTGCGCGAGCCGCGAGTACGACAGCACGCCGAAGATCGTTGCGAGCGCAATCAGGAAGACGACGAGGGCCTGATGGCGCAACGCCCAGGCCGATAGGTTGAAGCGCCCCTCTTCGTGGCGCTGCGCGTCGTGCGCGCCGGGTGCCGGCGCGCTCACGAGGCGAAATCCTCGGGATGCAGCGGCGGCACCGGCCGGACCTTCTGCCCCGCCGCCACCGCATGCACGCCCTGCCACACGACGCGCTCGCCTTCGGCAATGCCATCGGCCAGCACCACGTGGCGCTCGGTGTAGCGCAACACCGTCACGCGGCGCAGCTCCAGGATATCTTCGCCGGCCTTGACCACCCAGACCGCGGGCGCCGGGCCATCATGAAAGAGCGCGGTGGCGGGCACGGTGTAGGTGGTGCCTTGCGCCGTGGCGCCGTCGAACGCGATGTTGGCGGTCATGCCGAGCCGGACCTGCTCCGCGCCATGGACCGTGAGCTTGACCCGGAACGTGCGGCGCTGGGGGTCGGCGGCCGGCGCGAGTTCGCGCACGGTGGCCTCGTAGCGGGCGTCGGGCGCGGCAGGCAGCGTGATGCGCGCCTTCTGGCCGACCTTCAGTCCGGCCAGCACGTTTTCCGGCACGTCGGCCACGGCGTCGATCTCGCCGGCCCAGGCCAGGCTGTAGACGGCCTGACCCGCGGCGACGTTCTGCCCGGTGTCGGCCTGTTCGGCGGTGATCACACCCGCGTGGTCGGCCTTCAGCGTGGTGTACGCGAGCTGGTCGGCCGCGAGCGCCGCCTGCTGCGCGGCGCTGTCGCGCTGCGCCAAGGCCGCTGCGTAGGCATTCTGCGATTGCTCGAGCTGGCTCGCGGCGATGAGCTGCTCGCGGGCCTGGGCCCGGTCGCGGTTGAGCTGCTGGCGCGCGAAATCGAACTGATGCTGGGCCGCGGCGAGCTGGGACTTCGCGCTCGCCGCGTTCTTCGCGGCATCGGCCGGATCGAGCCGCGCCACGACCTGACCGGCGCTGACCGTGTCGCCCAGGCGCACCTTGCGCTCGATGATCTTGCCGCCCACGCGGAACGACAAGGGCGTGGTGTCGCGCGCGTCGATGCGGCCCGGCACGCTGAGGCCGGCGGCCGCCTGGTCGGGCTGGGCCGGCATGGCCACGACGGGCCGCGGCGCGGCGGCCGGCTCTTCCTTGGCACCACACCCTGCCAGCACCAGCAGGCAGAACGGCACGAGCAACAGGCCGACGCGGCGCGCGCCGGCTCCGGAAAGGGGTCGGCGCGGGGCGGCGCGGGCAGATGATCGGAACACGGAGTACCTCGACGCGTTTCGGGCGGCGGCCAGACGGACCTGCCTGGGGTCGGACGAAATCTAGGACGGATTCTAATTCGGTCCTGTATTCAAATACAACCCTGAATCTGAAATGGGCGTCGATGCTACACTCGGCCGATGGCACAAGTCCGGTTAACACGCGAGCAAAGTCGGGAGCAGACGCGCCAGCGTCTGCTCGACGCGGCACAAGGTCTGTTCCTGGCCAAAGGCTATATGGCGACCAGCGTCGAGGACATCGCCGAGGCTGCGGGCTATACGCGGGGCGCGTTCTACTCGAACTTCGGCTCCAAGTCGGAGATGTTCCTGGAGTTGTTGCGGCGCGATCACGAATCGCACATGAACGAGATGAGCGCGCTGTTCGAGGATCAGGCCTCGCGCGCCGAAATGGAAGCCCGGGTGGTCGCGTACTACAGCCAGATCCACCGCGAAAACAAATGCTTTCTGCTGTGGATGGAGGCCAAGCTGCAGGCCGCGCGCGACCCGGCCTTCCGTCTGGGGTTTCTCTCGTTCCAGCGCGAGCAGCGCGGCACCATCGCCGATTTCGCGCGGCATTTTTCGGCCCGCGTGGGCACGCCGCTCACCATGCCCCCCGAGCAGCTGGCCCTGGGCCTGCTGGCCCTGTCCGAAGGGATGCAGTTCAGCTACGCCTTCGATCCGCAGGCCGTGTCGGCCGACCTGACCCAGGCCGTGCTGGCGGGCTTTTTCCAGCGCGTGGTGTTCGGCCCGGGCCCCGCCGACACCGCCCCGTCCTTGCCTGACCCGCAATAATCCCCCTCTGACGATCAGGGTCATGGCGCGCCTGATTCTTGACGCCAAGGCAAAGGTCTTTTCGTCCGGCGCTGCTTTTTCCGCACTGCAATAACGCGCACACTGCGTTCCATGCTCAATGCCGTCCCGAGGACGGCGCGCCCGGCGGCACCTCGCCCCGGCCGCTCAACAGGAACGCAACCATCATGACCACAACTCAACCCTCCGGCGCCGCCGCGTCGGGCGCCGCCGCGCCGGTGAAGGCCGGTTTGCCGCTGCTCGCCCTGGCCGTGGGCGCCTTCGGCATCGGCACGACCGAATTCGCCCCCATGGGCCTGCTGCCGGTGATCGCCGACGGCGTGAACGTCAGCATCCCGACCGCCGGCATGCTGATCAGCGCCTACGCCATCGGCGTGATGCTGGGCGCCCCCCTCATGACGCTGGCGCTGTCGCGCTGGTCGCGGCGCAGGGCATTGATCGCGCTGATGGCGATCTTCACGGTGGGCAACCTGCTGTCGGCCTTCGCGCCCAACTACACCACCCTCCTGCTGGCCCGGCTCGTCACCAGCCTGAACCACGGCGCGTTCTTCGGATTGGGCTCGCTGGTGGCCGCCAGCGTGGTGCCGCGCCACAAACAGGCGAGCGCGGTCGCGACCATGTTCCTCGGCCTGACCATCGCCAACGTGGGCGGCGTCCCTGCCGCCACCTGGCTGGGCCAGACCATCGGCTGGCGCATGTCGTTCGCGGCCACGGCCGGCCTGGGCCTGCTGGCGATGGCCGCGTTGCTGTTCGCCCTGCCGCGCGGCGAGGCCGGCAGCCGCCCCGACGTCAAACGCGAACTGCGCGTGCTGTTGCAACCCGCCGTGCTGGTCGCCCTGCTCACCACCGTGCTGGGTTCGGGCGCCATGTTCACGCTCTACACGTACATCGCGCCCACGCTGGCCGCCATCACCGGCGCGTCGCCCGCATTCGTGACCGCCATGCTCGTGCTGATCGGCGTGGGCTTCACGCTGGGCAACACGGCGGGCGGCCGTCTGGCGGATCGTTCGCTCGACGGCAGCCTGATCGGCTTCCTGGCGCTGGTGATCCTGGTGATGCTGGTGTTCCCGTGGGTGGCGGGCTCGCCCGCCGGCGCCGCGGTGGCGTTGTTGATCTTCGGGATCGCGACCTTCGCGGTGGTGCCGCCGCTGCAGATGCGCGTGATGCGCGCCGCGGCCCACGCGCCCGGACTGGCTTCGTCGGTGAACGTGGGCGCCTTCAACCTCGGCAACGCGCTGGGCGCGGCGGCCGGCGGCGCGGCAATTTCTGCGGGGCTGGGTTATGCGGCGGTGCCGCTGGTGGGCGCCGCGATCGCCGCGGCGGGCCTGCTGCTGGTGCTGTCGCAACTGCGGTCGCGCCGGGCCGCGAGCGCGGCGGCCGGCACGGCCTGACCGGCCGGCGCCAGGCCCGGCCTCAGCGTACCGGCGCGTCTTCGGACGGCGCGTCGGGATCGGCGGGGGCCGCGGCCGGATCGGGCCGCGCGGCGGGCCAGTCGGGGCTCAGTGTGAGCTCCACGTGTTCGTCGGCATACACGTGCACACCCAGGTAACGGGACTGCCCCGGATCCGCGGGCACGACGGCCACCGCCGAACGGCCCAGGCCCTCGTCGGGAATCGGCTGGCTCACCGGCCAGCCCACTTCCCAGGCCACATCGGCGCGGCCCGGCGTCACGTCGATGCAGCACATGCTCTTGCCGCTGCTCATGTCGCCTTCGCCATAGCGCCAGTGCACGCCGCCGACATAGCGGCCCTGCACGCTGATCTCGCCGATTTCGTGGTCCGGGCTGTAGTTGAAGACCACCACCTCGACCGGCAACTCGGCGCGCGCCACGCCTGCGCCGATGCCTGCGCAGGCCAGTGCCAGCGCCCATGCCGCTCCTATCCGCCCCATCCTGGCCTTCGCCACGTCATCCTCCTGCCACCCGGTCCGCCTCGACTGGCATGGTAGCGAATCCCGCCGACCGACCGGCCCGCACCGCCGCCTCGAACCGTTAGCAACTGCTACATCCGGCCGGCGCGCAAGAGCATCCGCAGCCGCGCGCACACGTCACAAGGCGACACATCTCCATCCGCGCACAAGCGCAGGGGCGCGCCCATACTCAGCGAGAGGCCGGCCACGCGGCACGGTGTCTGGGGAGAGGAAATGAAGAGCACCACACGCTGCGCGCTTGCCGCGCTCACGCTGTTGCTGGCGGCCTGCGCCAACGAAGGCGCGCCAGGCGCACGACCCGCCGCGCCGATGCCGGGGGCCGATCTCGATCCCCACGGCTGCAAGCCCACGGCGGGCTACGCCTGGTGCGAACGGCTGGCGCAATGCGTACGCCCATGGGAGCTCGCGCGGGCGCGCGGCCTGGTCACGGGCCCCGAGGCCTTCGCCGACTACTGCGGCGCGCCGGCCGCGGCGCCCGCGTTTCGCGTGCCGCCGCAGTAGGCGCCTGCCGGCAGGCAGCCGATCAGGCGAAACGCCGGCTGGCGTCCAGCGCGAGACCCGCGCCGATGCTGCCGAACAGGTCGCCTTCGACGCTGCGCGCCGCCGGCACCAGGGCCGCCACGCTCGAACGCAGCAACGGCACCCGGCTCGAGCCGCCCGTGAAGAACACCGTGTCAACGGCGCTGGCGGGCACGCCCGCGCTCGCGATCAGCTCGTTCACGGTGCGCTCGACGCGGCCGATCAGGCCTTCGATCGACCCGTCGAAGCCCGGGCGGGTCACGTCCACACCCAGCCCCGGCGCGATGCGATCGAGCGGAATATGCGTGGCCGGCGCTTCGGACAGCGCGATCTTGGCCTCTTCGACCTGGATCGCCACCCAGTGGCCGGCACGCTGACGCACCAGCTCGTCGAGCAGGCCGATGCGCGCCGGGTCGGCCGTCTGCTGGCGGATCCAGGCGAAATTCTCGGCGGCCTTCTTGGTGTAGGCCTGGTTGATGGTGTGCCAGCACGCCAGGTTGCCGAACTGCGTGCTGGGCACATCCTTGCCGCTGCGCAGCTGGCTGCCCAGGCCGAATAGCGGCATCACGTGACCCAGGCTCAGCTGCTTGTCGAAATCGGTCCCGCCGATGTGCACCCCGCCGTGCGCGAGGATGTCGTCGCGGCGGTCGACCTTGCCGGCGCGCGCCGGCCCGAGGCGGATCAGCGTGAAGTCGGACGTGCCCCCGCCGATGTCGACCACCAGCACGAGCTCTTCGCTGTCGATCTGCGATTCATAGTCGAAGGCCGCCGCGATCGGCTCGAACTGAAACTCGACATGCGTGAAGCCCACATCGCGCGCGATCTCGCCGAGGGTGTCCTGCGCGAGCTGGTCGGCCGTCGTGCTGTCGTCGACGAAGAACACGGGTCTGCCAAACACGGCCTGGCGCAGCGGCTGACCGCTGGCCTGTTCGGCGCGTCGCTTGAGTTCGGCGATAAAGCGCGTGAGCAGGACGCGAAACGGCACCGCGCGGCCCTGCACTTCGGTCGAGCCTTCCATCAGCGAGGTGCCGAGCAGGCTTTTCATCGAGCGCATCAGGCGGCCGTCGTAACCCGCCACGTAGTCGGCGATGGCGGCGCGGCCGTAGCTCACCTCGTCATCGTCGTCATGAAAGAAGATCGCGGAAGGCAGCGTGCCTTTGCCGTCTTCGAGCAGAAGCAGGCTGGGCTGGCCGGCGCGGGCCAGGCCGACGGTGGAATTAGAGGTGCCGAAGTCGACGCCACAGGCAGGGGAAGTCATGGGAAAAACCGGGTCGGGCAGAAAAACGGCGCCCAAGTGTAGCCTGAGCCGCCCGGCGCCGCAGCGCTCCCTCAGGGCAGCGGCTGCCCCGCCCGGATCGCCGTGGAGAAATCGCCCGCCTGCTCGCGCGACAACTGCGCGCGCTCGTCGATCGCGGCCCATTGACGCCATTGCGCCAGCGGCACGCGGTTGTCGATCGCGCCGATCTTGTACAGATAGCTGGGCAGATAGCCCGACAGCAGAATGCGCGGATCCATCGGCAGATCCGGCACGATGGCGCGCACCATGCGATAGACGATGGTGGTGCAGTTGGCCGTGACCGTGTGATAGAAGCGCGGCTTGCGCACCAGCGCGTTGGCGGTTTCCACGTACGAGACAAACAGCCTGCGCATCGCGTCGGGCTTCATGCGGATCGGATAAAGATAAACGTCTTCGCCGCGCTCGAAGGTGCGCACGCCGACGATGTCGCGCTCGTCGGCCGCGATCACGCTCATCTCGAACTGCTTGAAAAAACCGCCGAGCTCCGAGAAGCGCTCATGCTGCTCTTTGCGGATCTCGACAGAAAACACGACGCGCTCGCCGTCGGCGAAGCCGAACGACACCAGCGTATGCGCGATCGCCTCATTGCCCCAGTACGACAGGAACAGATCCACCGTACGCAGCTGATCGAGGTCGTACTCGCGCGACTCCCAGCGCGGCATGAAGTCGGCCTCGCCCTGCCAGATGAAATCGCGCACGTTGTGCAGCGACACATGCGAACCCTCGACCTCGCCGTAGGTCATGCGGCCGACATCGGCGGCCCAGGCGCGGTCGTTGGAGGGCTGCAGCGAACTCCACCAGATCACCATGATCGCGCAGGCCGCCACGTAAAGCGCCAGCACGGGACGCCAATGGCGCGTGCGGCCCAGCAACAGGCCGCCCATCGCCGCGCAGATCATGCCCCACACCACGATCACGAGCGCCGTGAGCGAACTCGGAAACGGCATCTGGTACTTGAGTGCGCCGATGCCCCATGCCCCGATGGCGAGCAGCGCCAGCAATGCCACGCCACGGGCCAGACCCCGCGCAACGGCCCTGGGCCAGCGCGCGCCCCGCGGGCGCTCTTCTTCGGAAAACTCAGGGGTCATAGCGTGCCCACTCACTGCCGGGAAATTCAAAGACCGCCCGATGATTGCCGCTGAGCGGCGCACCGTCAAGTCGGCCGGACAGGCTTCAGGCCGGGGTCAGGCACGTCAATTGCTGTAGTGGAGGTTCAACGTGAAGCAATGAGGAGGTTCATATGCGTTCGATTCTGCTGTGGTTGCTGGGTGTGCCCATCCCCATCATTATTCTGATCGCGCTGTTCTGGAACTGAGCGCGAGCGCATCACCCCCGGCCGGCCGCCGCGCCGGCCGGGTTCAGTCCGCCATTGCCATGCGCGACTTGCCCGCCGACTTCGCCAGATAGAGGGCCCGGTCGGCCGCCTTGAGAATCTCGGCCATATCGTGCCCGTGGCGCGGAATCAGGGCGATGCCCACGCTTCCGCCGATCCGCACGCCGTGTTCGGTGCCCAGATCGAAGGGCTGCGCCACGCGTTGGATCAATTGGTCGGCCAGCTGCGCCGCCTCCCAGCCGTCCACCTCGGGCAGCACCAATACGAATTCATCGCCGCCGATCCGCGCGATCGACGCGTCCGCCGGCGCGAGCTCGGTCAGGCGCGTGCCCACTTCGCGCAACAGCCGGTCTCCGGTGGCGTGGCCATGGGTGTCGTTGACCGACTTGAACCCGTCCAGATCGAGATAAAGCAAGGTGTAGCGCGCCGCATCGTCACGCGCGCGCCGCACCGCCTGGGCCAGCACGCCGCCCAAGCCGAAACGATTGAGCAGTCCCGTGAGGGAGTCCTGACGCGCTAGGCGATCGTTGTCGCGCTCGGCACGCATCGTGGTCACGAGCATGGCGTTGAGCCGGTAGGAGGCCAGCGTCATGCTGAGCAGGAACAGCGGCAGTTGCAGACAGATGATCCACAACTCGGACTGGCCCGAGACCACCGCGACCGTCATGCACGGCCCGAGACTCGTGAAGATCATCACCGCCAGCAGCCGCGGCGCCGCGAAGTTGCGCACACAGATGCCGCCCACCATGGCCGCCGCCGACAGGCAGGCCAGCAGGATCGCGACCCAATCGCCGCTCAGCGCGCTGATGACCGTGCCATAACCCACGCTCACGGCCCACAGCAAGGTCAGGAGCAGATAGAGGTCGGTATAGGTGGGCCCGCCCGTGAGCGCGTTGCGCCGCGCGCGCATGAGCACCGCGCCGCGAATCGCACAACAGAGAAACTCGAACACCACCCACGCAATGAACGCCGGCTCCGGGATGCGCCAGGCCACGATGCTCGCGATCATCAGGCTGTTGATCACGCCGCCCAGGAAAATAGGCAGGGTGCCGAAGAGACCGCCAACGAGATCGACGCGGATGTCATCGGGGACGTCGTCGCCCGCATACACGAGCCAACGGGTCAGGCGCCAGGTCGGCATGCGATAGGTGCTGCTGGCGGGAAACATGCGGACCCGGGCTCCAGGGACGTAGACCGGCAAAGATATACCGAAGTCACGTCCCGCACCACCGCGATCCGCGCCGCCGTGGCGCGCACGCCGCGCCGTTGCGCGTCAGAGCGCGTCGCGCGTTAGCGGCCAGCCCAGCATCAGCGCCAGCCGCCGGCCTTCGCGCACGCGCGCCACGCCATGGCGCATCAGCACCCGGTAGGGGCCGCGCGCGCCTTGCACCGGACGGCCCGCGGCGGCGATCACCGCAAGCCCGCCCTGTGCCAGCGGCACCACGTGCGGCCGCGTCTGCATGCGCGGCCGCTGCTCGGCCAGCACCAGCTCGCCCCCGCTGAAATCCAAGCCGGCACGGTTGAGCAGCACGATGAACAACAGGCCAAAGCCCGCGTCGCCATCCCCCGAGGTCACGACCGGGCAGTCGGTCGACGCGTCGGTGTGGGTCAGCCAGACGTCCGGCGGCGGATGCTTAGCCACACCCTCGCCTTCGAGCGGCCCGGACTGCGCCGGATGCCTTGCCGCGCCGTCGCCTTCGAACGGCGCGGACGTCGCGGGCCGCCACTGCGCGGCCAATGGGGCGAGTCCGCGGCGCAGGGCCTCGATCCTGTCGAGCCACGAGGCGGCAAGCGCGATGCGCCGCGGTTCGGCCGACACGGCGGCGCCAGCGACCAAGGCCTCGCATTCTTGCGGATCGAACGCCTCGGGCCACAGGGCATGGCCGCGTGTCCGCAGACTCTCGGTGAGGGCGTCGAGCCGGGCGCCCGAGGGGCCGGTGTCATTCACTCTCGGCCCCGGCCGATGGCCAGGCGCCTTCCCGGCGCAGCAGTTCCAGCTTGCGCGCCACGCCCCAGCGATAGCCCGACAGACCGCCATCGGTACGCACCACGCGATGGCAAGGGATGGCCACGGCGACCGGGTTGGCGCCGCAGGCCTGTGCCACCGCGCGCACCGCGCCCGGCGCGCCGATGCGGCGCGCGATGTCGGCATAGGTGACCGTCCGGCCGGCAGGGATCTCGCGCAGCGCCTGCCACACGCGCTCTTGAAACGCCGTGCCGCGCACATCGAGCGGCAAGGAGGCGCCCAGGGCGGGCGCCTCGACCAGGCCCACCACGCGCGCCACCACGGTTTCGAATGCGGCGTCCGCGCCGATCAACGCGGCACGGGGAAAGCGATCCTGCAGAGACCGCACCAGCGCGTCCGGGTCATCGCCCAGCTGGATGGCGCAAATGCCCGCCTCGCTCGCGGCCACCAGCAGCGCGCCGAGCGAGCACTGTGCCACCGCGAAACGGATCTCCTGGTTGGCGCCGCCCGCCTTGTAGGCGCGCGGCGTCATGCCCAGCCGCTCTTTCGAGCTGGCGTAGAAGCGGCTGTTGGAATTGAAGCCGCTGGCGTAGATCGCGTCGGTGACGGTGCCCGCGTCGGCGAGCTGCTCGCGGACACGGCGCGCCTGTTGCGCGGCCGCGTAGGCCTTGGGCGTGAGGCCGGTGACGGCCTTGAACACGCGGTGAAAGTGATAGGGGCTCATGCCGGCACGCTGCGCCAGCCGCGCCAGCGAGGGGATCTCGTCGCTCGCGTCGATCAGGCGGCAGGCCTGCGCCACGAGCGCGGCGTGCTGGTGGCCGACCTGGGTCTGGTCGGCCGCGATGTGCCGGCTGGGCCGATAGCCCGCGGCTTCTGCCGCGGCCGGGCTGTCGAAGAACTCCACGTTCTCGCGGCGCGGCAGACGGGCCGCGCTGCTGGGGCGGCCATAAACGCCTGTCGTCTTGACCGCGTACACGAACAGACCATCGGCGCTGCGGTCGCGCGCCACCACGGCGGCCCAGCGTGGATCGTGCGCAAGCGACAGCGGCAGGGGGCCCGCCGCGGGGGGATCGAGTGTGACAGTCATGGTTTTTCCTTTGCGGTTTGCCATGCTTGTCATCCTAGGATGGCGCGGCGGCGCCTTCACTCCGCCTCTTGCGCTTGAATTCGGCGCGTTTTGTCGAGCACCACGCGGAACGTGAAATTCAGGCGCTGACGCCCCAGCTGCGCGTGCCAGCCATCCTTGAGCGTGCTGATGCCATGGAACCGCATGCGGTCGACGCCGCCCCACAGCGCCACGTCGCCATGCCACAGACCCATGCGCTGCACGGGGTCGGTGCGCTTGAGCCCGCCGAACTGAAAGGTGGCGGGCAAGCCCAGCGACACCGACACGATCGGGGCTTCGAGATCACGCTCGTTGCGATCCTGGTGCAGCGTGAGGCGGCTGCCCGGCACATACTGATTGATCAGGCAGGCATCGGGATCGTAATCGGCGAAACCGCATTCGGCGGCCGCGGCGCGCGCGAGCGCCAGCATGCCCGGAGGCAGCGGCGGCCAGGGCCGCTGCGTGAGCGGGTCGCGCGCACTGTAGCGGTAGCCCGCCTCGTCGCTGACCCAGCCGAGCTTGCCGCAGTTGGTCATGGCCACCGACATCGTGTGGCCGCTGGGCGTGACGAGGTGGCGCAACGGCGCCGCCGCGCGCACCTCGTCGAGCTCGGCCAGCACGCGCTCGACATACGGCAGCGCGAAGCCGCGCAGAATGTAGGCGCGCGCCCCGATGGGCTCGGTCACGCCGGTGAGAGTGGATTCGAACAGGTCGAGTGTCATGACGCGAAATCGAAAACGACGCCGACTCAACGGGCATCGTGCAGGATGATGCCGAGGGTGTGGCGCTGGCCACGCATGAGCTCGGCGACCCCATGACGCAGTGTACGCCGGTGCCATCCACGCGCACCGCGCACCGCGCGATCGCGTACGGCGAAAATCAGCGCGTCGCCTTGCGCCAGCGGCAGCACCTCGGCCGTGGCCGGATGGCCGCTGCGCTGTTCGGTCATCACGAACTCGCCGCCGTCGAAATCCCGGCCCGGCGCCGACAGCAACACCGCCATTTGCAGCGGAAACACGTGATCGCCATACAGGTCTTGATGCAGGCAGTTGTAGTCGCCCGGCTCATAACGCAGCAGGAGCGGCGTGGGCCGCGTCTGCCCGGCCTCATGGCAGCGCGCCAGGAACGCCGCGTACGTTTCCGGAAAGGCCGGACCGGCCTCGCGCAGACGCGCGCGCCACTGATTGGCCAGCGGCGCCAGCCGCGCATACAGGATCTCGCGCAGCGCAGGCAGCGGCGCGGGCAAGGGATAGGCGTAGTAGCGGTATTCGCCGCGCCCGAAACCGTGGCGCGCCATCACCACGCGGCTGCGGAACAGCGCGTCGTCGGCGTACGCGGAGGCTGTCCGCGCGCACTCGTCGGCGCTGAACAGCCCCGGCACGATAGCCTTGCCGCGGGCGTCGAGCTCGGCCAGGACGGCGTCCCAGTCGGCGGCGCGCAGGCGGGCCACGGCCGAATCGGCGTCTTCGCCCGATGACCGCGCCGGCGCTGCGAAAAGGAGATCGGCCTGCCTGTGCATGCAATCAGTCTAGCGCCACGGCCGACCCGGCGGCCTCCCGACTCTTGCGCTCGAATTCGGCCGTGGCGCGCGGGACGTGGACAGGGTTGCGAAGGCGGCCCTGGCCTGCCGTGCCCTGCCCGACACGGCATGGCACGGCACGGCACGGCACGGCACGGCATGGCACGGCACGGCACGGCATGGCAAGGCACCGCACCGCACCGCACCGCACCGCACGGCAAGCCTGGCGCGTTATGCTGGCGGTGTCGCCCGTCACGCGCGCCGGCTTTCCGTCTCGCTCCCCTTCGCTTTCGCATGTCCACCTCTTCCGAACCGCCCCCCTCCTGTCCTCCCACGCGCGTGCTCGTCAGCGCCTGTCTGCTCGGCCGTCCGGTGCGATACGACGGCCGCGGCGCGCCGCGCGTGCATCCGGTGCTTGCGCGCTGGCAGGCCGAGGGCCGCGTCGTGGCGATCTGTCCGGAGATGGCGGGCGGCCTGCCCACGCCGCGCCCGCCCGCCGAAATCACGCATGGCGACGGCGGCGCGCGCGTGCTGGACGGACTGGCCCGGGTGATCGACATCACCGGGGCCGATGTCACCACGCCGTTCGTGACCGGGGCGCAGGCGGCGCTGGACGCGGCGCGGCAACACGGCATCACGCTGGCCGTGCTCAAGGAAGGCAGTCCTTCCTGCGGCAGCGGCTACATCTACGACGGATCGTTCAGCGGCCAGCGGCTCGCCGGTCAGGGCGTGACGGCCGCGCTGCTCGCGGCGGCGGGCGTGCGCGTCTTCAGCGAACAAGAATTCGATGCGGCGGATGCCGCGGCGGCCGAAGCCGTGGCGGCCAATGCCGCGGCGGCCGTTGCCGCGGCGGCCGAAGCCGTGGCGGCCAATGCCGTGGCATCCGCCGCCACGGCAATGGCCGCCACGACGGTCGACACCGCCGCCGACATCACGCGCGCGGGCCGCGCCCGGCCCGCCTGAGACACCTGCCTCATATCGTTGCACGGGCAACCATCCGGCGATTTTCTAGGGGACAACCCTGGTTCGCGCAAGATCGCTGAACTAAATCTTCCGGCCGCGATCAAATCTCGTCGCTCGCTTGCCACAAGGGGTCTTGCCGCGCTGACGCGTGTCTGTCCGCCTGTGGCAATATCCCGGCTCAACCCCTTACTGCACTCGCCATGACCGCGCAAAAATCCAAGAACGATACCCAAGTGCCGGCCCTGGAACGGTTTCTCACTTACCGTCTTCACGTCGTCAACAAAATCGCCGATCGCGACAGCGCCCAGGCCTACGCCGAACGCTGCCGTCTGCCCATCGGCGAGGCGCGCTGCCTGGCCGCCATCGGCCGCTACGCCCCGCTTTCCGTCAACGACCTCGCCATCGCGGCCAACCTCAACAAGGGCCAGGCCAGCCGCTGCGCGCAGGCGCTCACCGATGCGGGCCTGGTGCGCAAATCGGTCAGTCCCGAAGACGGCCGTGGCGTGGTGCTCAGCCCCACGGCACGCGGTCTCACGCGCTATCGGCAGATCGCGGCCGTGATGCAGGAACGCAATGACGAAGTGTTCGGCTGTCTTTCCGAGCGCGAGCAAAAGGCGCTGAGCCAGATGCTCGACAAGGTGCTGGCTCACCTCGACACCGCCGACATCGACGAATGATCGGTGCGCCGGCCCACGCGGCCGGCGCCGTCCTCGCCGTCGGGCCCCGCCGCGGGCCCCGGCTGCCCCGCCTCCATAGAACGCTGCGCCCGCGCCGGGCGTAGGTACGCCTGCTCCCGCCCCTGCCTGCCGGCCCGGCTCGGCTCGACACGCCCGCGCATGCCGGTCGTCGCCGGCTCGTCACGCTGCGCCCGTGCACGCTGGCCCCCGCCCTCGCCCGCTCGACTCGCCCCCGTCGTCTCGCCTCCGCCGCCCCCATACTGCGCTGCATCAGAGGGTAAGCCCCGGCTCGCCAGCGGCTCGCGTCTCGCTAAACTTGTCCATATCTCAGACATTTTGTCCATATAGTAGACAGGAGTACCGAGCCGTGCCGATCGAGAAAGCCGACGCTGAACCGATGACCCCGTACCAGTACCCCAATCCGGTGGATGCGCTGCCGGAACTGGTAATCCCCCACGCGATTCCGACCGACGAGCGTCTCTGGGTCCCGCAGGCCGAGAACGTGTGGTTCCGCCCGCTCTGTCTGAACGCCAGCCAGGGCTACTGGATGAACCTGCTGCGCGTGCGCAAGTCCGGGGTGCTCAGCCGCCACCGCCATCCGCAGGCCGTGCATGGCTTCGTGCTCAAGGGCCGCTGGCGTTACCTCGAACACGATTGGGAGGCCGTCGAAGGCAGCTACGTGTACGAGCCGCCCGGCGAGACCCACACGCTGTACGTGCCGCCCGATGTCGAAGAGATGATCACCTACTTCCAGGTGAACGGCGTCATGTACTACACCGACCCCTGGGGCAAGGGCATGGGCTACGAAGACGTGTTCACCAAGATCGACATGTGCCGCAAGCACTTCAGCGACGTGGGCCTGGGCGAAGACTATGTGCGCCAGTTCATCCGCTGAGGCCCCGCCCCGGGTCGGCTACGACTTCGCCGGTCAGGTGGCGGTGGTGACCGGCGGCGCCAACGGCATCGGCGCCGAGGTCGTGCGCCACCTGCGCGCGCATGGCGCGCGGGTCGTGGTGTGGGATCTGCACCCGGCAGAAGCAGCGGTGGCCGAGGCCGCCGCGCTGCGCGTGGACGTGACCGATCGCGCCAGCGTCGGCGCGGCCTGCGCCGACACGCTGCGCCGCCACGGCGCCATCGGCATGCTCGTCAACAGCGCGGGCTACGCCGGACCCACGCTGCCGCTGGATCGGATCGATCCGGAGGTGTGGGACGCGATCGTGCGAGTCAACCTCACCGGCGTGTTCAACGTGTGCCGGGCGGTGGTGCCGGCCATGCGCGAGCGCAACGCCGGCCGCATCGTGAACATCGCTTCGCTCGCCGGCAAGGAGGGCACGCCCAACGCCGCCGCCTACAGCGCGGCCAAGGCCGGCGTGCTGGCGCTCACCAAATCGCTGGGTAAGGAGCTCGCGCTCACCGGCATCCGCGTGAATGCCGTGGCGCCCGCGGCCGTGCAGACCGAATTGCTGGCGCAGATGGCGCCCGAACACGTCCAGACCATGATCGCCAAGAGCCCGATGCAACGGCTCGGCGAAACGCAGGAGGTGGCCGAACTCGTGAGCTGGCTCTGCTCACCGGCCTGCTCGTTCAATACCGGCGCGGTGTTCGACCTGTCCGGAGGACGCGCCACGTACTGAAGCTTCACCTTCCGGACCGTCATACAACCAAAAACCGATCCTCGGAGAGACAATGAAACATCGTGCGTTCCACCGCTATCTCGGCGCCGCGTTGCTCGGCTGTGCCGCCACGCTCGGCCTGGCCGCCGCAGGCCATGCACAGTCCTATCCCGCGCGTCCCATCGAACTGGTCGTGCCGTTCGCGGCGGGCGGCGGCACCGACGCCATGGCGCGGGCGATGTCGGACGCCTCGCGTTCCCACCTGTCGCAGCCGCTGGTGGTGCTCAACAAGCCGGGCGCGGCCGGCGCCATCGGGCTCACCGAAGTCGCCAACGCCAAGGCCGACGGATACAAGCTCGCGCTGGTCACGGCCGACATGGTCATCATTCCGCACCTGAACCTCACCAAGACCACCTACCAGAACTTCACGCCGATCATCCAGCTCAATGCCGATCCGGCGGCGATCACCGTAAACGCCAACTCGCCCTACAACACGGTGGAAGAGTTTCTTGCGGCGGCACGCGCCAAACCGGAATCGATCCAGGTGGGCAACGCCGGCACGGGCTCGATCTGGCATCTGGCCACCGCCGCGCTCGAAGACAAGACCGGCGCGAAGTTCGGCCACATCCCGTTCAATGGCGGCAATCCCGCCGTGCTCGCGCTGCTCGGCGGCCACATCGACGCGGTGTTCGTGAGCCCGGCCGAAGTGATCCAGTACGTGAAGGCGGGCAAGCTCAAGACCCTGGCCGTGATGGCCGACCAGCGCGTGACCGGGTTCGAGAACGTGCCCACGCTCAAGGAACGCAACGTCGACCTGTCGATCGGCACCTGGCGCGGCATCGCGGCGCCCAAGGGCACCCCGCAGCCGGTGCTCGACCAGCTCGGCAAGGCATTCCGCGCCGCCGCCGCTGAGAACAGCCTGAAGCGCTTCATGGCGGAACAGAACCTCGGCTACGTCGTGGCCGACCAGCAGACGTTCACCGCGCTGATGGAGCGTGACAACGCGACGTTCAAGAACCTGATCGACAAGTTCGGCCTGCGCCAGTAAGCGCACGTGCGGGCCGCGGGCCGCTCCGGGCGGGTAGCTCCGGCCGGGTAGCTCCGCGCCGACGGCCCATTGAAGCCATCCCCGCCGCGCCTCGCGCACCCGAAGCCGGAACGCGCGGCGCCTCATCCATCGACATCCTGTTGTAGAGCCCTCATGACATTCCAAGCAGATCTGTTCGCCGGCAAGACAGCGCTCGTCACCGGCGCCACGCAAGGCATCGGCGCCGCCGTGGCCAGCCGGCTGGCGACGCTGGGCGCGCGCACCATCGCGGTCGGCCTGCACTCCGACACCGCCACGCAGGCGGCGGGCGTCGAGGTGCGGCTCGCCGACGTCAGCGTCGCCGCCGACGTGCATCGCATCATGGAAGACCTCGAGACGCTCGACATCGTGGTCAACTGCGCCGGCGTGATCCGGCGCGGCGCGGAGCACGATCCCGATGTGTTCGAGCAGGTCCTCGCCGTCAACCTGACCGGCACGATGCGCGTCTGCAGCGCCGCGCGCGAGCGGCTGGCCCGCCGTGGCGGGTGCATCGTGAACACGGCGTCGATGCTGAGCTTCTTCGGCGGCTCGCTGGTGCCGGCGTATGCCGCGAGCAAGGGCGGCGTGGCGCAGCTCACCAAGTCGCTGGCCCTGGCCTATGCCGCCGACGGCATCCGCGTGAACGCCGTGGCGCCCGGCTGGATCGCCACGCCGCTCACCCAGGCCTTGCAGGAAGACCCCTTGCGCAGCGGCCCGATCCTCGCGCGCACGCCGCTCGGACGCTGGGGCCGCCCCGAAGACGTGGCGGAGGGCGTGGCGTTCCTGTGCACGCCGGCGGCATCGTTCATGACCGGCGTGATCCTGCCCGTGGATGGCGGCTATCTGGTCGCCTGACGGGCATACCCCAAGCGTCGCGCGCGGCGCGATGCGCTACGCTTGGGCCAGATTCGTTTTGTGCCTCGCCCTCAGTCCATGTCCAAGCTACCGTCCCGCGGCGTCGCCGCGGCTGCCACCCCCGTCGCGGGTACCGCGGCGTTCTCCAAGTTCACGCATGTGCTGCAGTCGGTGGCCGACACGCCCGAGCCCATGACCGTGGCCGAACTCGCCAGGCGCTGCGGCTATCCACGGCCCACCGTCTACCGGCTCGTGGCGGCGCTCGTGGCGGAGCGGTTTCTGGTCGAACATCCGCAAACGGGCCGGCTCGGCCTGGGCCCGCGCCTGATCCAGCTCGCCAGCCGCAGCTGGGGCCGCTCGGAGATCCGGCTCGCGGCCGTCGAGGCGCTCAAGCAGCTGCGCGACGTGACGGGCGAAACGGTGCACCTGGCCGTGCCCAACGGCCCGCACATGGTCTACATCGAAAAACTCGAGAGCCCGAGCGCCGTGCAGATGAGTTCGCGCATCGGCACGACGGTGTCGCTGTACTCCACCGCGGTGGGCAAGGCCTGGCTGGCGATGCTCGGCACCGCGGAGTGCGACGCCGTGCTCGCCACCCTGCCCCAGCCGTTCGAGCAACACACGCCCAAGACCGTGCGCGACCTCGCGGCACTCGTGCGCCAGCTGGACACCGTGCGCGCACGCGGCTGGTCGGTGGACGACGAAGAAAACGAGGCGGGCATCTATTGCTTCGGCGCGCCCATTCTCGGCCCCGACGGCGCGCCGGTGGCCGCCATCAGCGTGAGCACGCTGCGCTTTCGGCAAAAGCCGGACCCCGAGGCGGTGTACGTCGCGCCGCTGCTGCAGGCCAGCCGCGCCATCACGCAACGCATCGCGGATACGCCCGCGCTGTCGGGCAAGGGCGTGCTCTAGCCGCGCGGTTCAGCGCATCAGCACCAGCCGTCGCCCCGGCAGGATGGGGTGATCGATCACATCGGCGTCCACCTCGTACACCTCGCGCAGCAAGGCGGACGTGAGCACCTCGGCCGGCGGCCCGGCCGCGAGCAGGCGGCCTTGCGCCAGCATCACCAGCCTGTCGCACCAGCGCGCGGCGAGATTCACGTCGTGCAGGATCACCAGCACGCCGACGCCCTCCTCGTGCGCCAGGCGCGTGGCCACCTGCAGCAGCTCGCCCTGATGGCGAGGATCGAGATTGGAGATGGGCTCGTCCAGAAGCAGATAGCGCGCCTGCCCCGCCTGGCGCCCGGCCCGGCACTGCGCCAGCACACGCGCGAACTGCACGCGCTGCTGCTCGCCGCCCGACAGCGCCAGATAACGGCGCGTCGCATGCTCCGTCATCCCGGCCAGCGCGAGCGCCTGCGTCACCAGGCCATCGACCTCGGCCGGCGTGAGCTCCGGGAACGGGTACGCGCCCATGGCCACGACCTCGGCCACCGGCAGATCGAAGCCCAGGCCGGGCTTTTGCGGCAGCACGGCGCGCAGGCACGCCAGACGCCGAACCCCGAGGTCCTGCAGATCGACGCCGTCGAGCGAGAGCCGGCCCGCGCGCGGCGCCAGCTCACCGGCGAGGGCGCCGAGCAAGGTCGACTTGCCCGCGCCGTTGGCGCCCAGCAATGCCGTGACGGTGCCAGGCGCGATGTCGAGCGTCAGGTCCGACAGCACGTCGCGTCCGCCGCGTGCGAGTACGAGTTGGCTGGCGGCGAGACTCATGCGCGCCCCCGCCCGGTCGCGAGCAACCAGAGAAAGAACGGGCCGCCCACCAGACTGGTGAGCAGGCCGATGGGCAACTCGGCCGGCACGACGAGCACGCGTGCGAGCCAGTCGGCCAGCACCAGCGCGAGCGCGCCGGCGAGCACCGACGCGGGCAACAGCCAGCGATGGTTCGCGCCCAGCGTCATGCGCACCAGATGCGGAACCACGAGCCCGATGAAACCGATGCCCCCGGTCGCGGCCACCAGCGGCCCCACCACCAGCGCGGTGGCGACGATCAATCTGCGACGCACGGCGGCAAGCGCGAAGCCCAGATGCAGCGCCTCGCGCTCGCCCAGCAGCAACGCGTTCATCACGCGCCACTGGGTCAGCATCCAGCCGCCCCACAACAGGGTCCAGGGCGCGAGCAGCGTCAGCATGTCCCATTGCGCCCCCGCCAGGCTGCCCATGCTCCAGAAGGTGAGGCTGCGCAACTGCATGTCGTTGGCATTGAAGGTGAGCAGGCCGATGAAGCTGCCGGCCACGGCGTTGATCGCGATACCGGCCAGGAGCAGACCCGCCACGCCGGGTACGCGGCGGCCGAGGGCATAGGCGCCCGCGGTGGCCGCGAGGCTGCCGGCGAAGGCGGCCACCGCCGTGAGCATGAACCCGCCCGCGCCCAACACGATGGCCGCGACCGCACCCAGCGCGCCGCCGGCCGACACGCCCACGAGCCCGGGCTCGGCCAGCGGATTGCGAAACAGCGCCTGCATGGCCGCGCCGCACAGCGCGAGACCCGCGCCCGCGAGCAGCGCAAACAGCACCCGCGGCAGGCGGATATCGATGAATACGTTGCGCGCGAGACGATCGGCCGGATCGGCCAGGTCGGCGGCGGGGGTGGCGAGCAGGCGGGCGAGCTGGCCCAGCGGGATATCGACCGCGCCATTGGCGGCGGCGAGCAGCGCCGCGATCAGGGTCAGGACGGCCAATGCCGCCAGGATGGCGGGGCCCCGGCCGCGAGGCGCGGGATCGGGCGCCGGGGCGCCGGTCCCGCGTGCGCTCATCGCGCCCGCTCGCGCGACAGGGCGGCCACGCAGGGCGTTTCTTTTAGCTGACGGATCGCGTCGGGCAGGCGCGGGCCATTGCCCAGCGCGAGCAGAGGATCGAGGCCCACCACGCATTGCGATGCGCCCGCCGGCGTGGCGGCCGCGCCCGGAAGCGAGCGCAGCGCGGCGGCGTCCGGGGCCTGGCCGGTGGTCTGCGTCACCACGATGACCGCCGGCGCCAGCGCGCTCAGCGCCTCGGCGGACACCGGCTTGTAGCTTTTCTGGTCGTGCAGCACGTTGTTCAGGCCCGCTTCGCGCAAAAGCAGATCGGCCGCGGTGCCACCGCCCGCGCCCATGTACACGCCGCCATTGCCCAGCAGCAGAAGCGCGGGCGCCTGCGCGGCCGGCAGGCGCGCGGCCGCGTCGAGACGGGTCTGCACGTCGCGCGCGAGCGTCTCGCCCTGGGCCGGGACGTCCAGCGCGGTGGCGATCTGCGTGATGCGTTGCTTGAGCGAGTCGATGCTGGCGCGATCGGAGACGGTCTCGACCTTGATGCCCAGATCGGCGAGCTTTTTCAGCGACGAAGGCGGGCCGGCCTGCTCCGAGGCGAGCACGAGATCCGGCTGCAGAGCCAGTACGCCCTCGACCGGCACCGCTCGGTAGTAACCCACGCGCGGCAGCTTCTGCGCGGCTTCGGGATACA
Source organism: Bordetella genomosp. 5 (assembly GCF_002261475.1). Lineage (GTDB taxonomy): Bacteria > Pseudomonadota > Gammaproteobacteria > Burkholderiales > Burkholderiaceae_B > Bordetella. Next base: position 206,722 of record NZ_NEVN01000001.1, on the reverse strand, counting down.
TGCTCGACAGGTCATTACCGACCAGACGTTCGCCCTGACCGAGCGCATAGACGATCTCGGTCACGGAACCGCCCAGCGTGACGATGCGCGCCGGGCCCGCGGCCTGGGCCGCGCTCGCCGCCAGAGCGGCTCCCAGCATGAAGGTGAGATGACGAACCAGGCGGACGGCGGGGCGAAGGCGGACAGACATGCGGCGGGTCACTCGTAAGGCGCGAAGAGGCGTAGACCTCATTCTGCCAGCTTGCGTCCGGCTACAGGAATCCCTCGCACCCCGGCCGCCCCTGGCCGCCCCCGGCGGCGCTACGGGCGCTGCGCGCGCTGACGCGGCGGCTTCAGGACGACCGGCGCCCTGGCTGGCGCGGCGCTCGATGCCCGCGCGGCACCGTCAGTGGGAATGGCAGGGCGTCTGCGGCGCCTGCTTGCGGTCTGCGGGCCGGGTGCCGCGGAACAACGTGACGAGCTCGGACCAGCGGAACGGAATCAGCGGCGCACTGCGGCGCAGCGCGTTGCGCTGCTCGAAATGGGGAATGAGTTGGGCGCCAATGCGCGGTTCTTGGTGGGCGGAACGGGACTTCATGGCAAATACCTATTGCTTGAACTATGTATTCATTGTACCGATTTTCGGGGTGTCCTGCTTTCCCCTGTGCCGCGCACGTCACGCTGGCTTGATCTTGCGCAAACGCCTTGATTCCGCAGACGAATCCCTTCACGAGCGACGCGGCGCGCCGCCCGTGGTGCGGCGTCCGGTGTTAACCCTAGCTGGGTCCTCCCGCAGCAACGGTATACAATATTCATAACGCGCCCGATGCTCTGCGTCCGGCGCCAGACGAGCCTGGGAGAGGATGGCCATGCCGACCGTGGTATTTCGCAAGGGCGATGCGGTGCACACCGATGTCGTCAAGGACAACACCAACCTGGTGGTACGGGCCGGGATCAAGCAGTTTCCGTACCCCAACCTCAGCTATCAGTGCGGCATGGGCAAATGCGCCACCTGCGCCTGCCAGGTGCTGCACGGCGCCGAGCACCTGCCCCCGCCCAACTGGAAAGAAAAGAAGCAGCTGGGCGAGCGCGTCGAACAGGGCTGGCGTCTGGCCTGCCAGCTCTGGATCACGCACGACATCGAGCTCGCGCAGCCGGTCCGCACGGGTGCCGCCGCAGGGGCGGGCGTGGGTGTGGGCACGACCTTGCGTACCAGCCCGCCGTCCCCGGCCAAGCCGGCGTCCGGGCCCGCGGGTGGACCTGCCGCCGGGCAGCCGGCGTCCAATGCCGCCCCCCTGAGTGCCGCTCCGGCGAGTGCCGACCCGGCGAGGGCCGCCCCGGCACAGGCCGCCCCGACGAATACCGGCAAGGCCGAGGTCGCTCCGCTCAATGCCGCCCCGGCCAATGCCGACCCGGCCAATGCCGACAACCCGAACAACGCGCCCGACGCTTCCGCCCGCCGCGCCCCCGTACCGGAGACCGCAAAATGTTCGTGATTCTCACCAGCAAGCCCGGCCAGTTTCATACCGAGCCCGGCGAGGGGCTGCGCATCCTCGAGCGCTACGACTACCTCTTTTACGGCCGTTGCCTCGCCCGTTACGACATCGCCGCGCTCGACGCGCCGACGCGCGTGCGCATCGTCGAAGACGCGCCCCCGCACGTGGTCAACCTCGTTCCGAGCAAATTCCTCGAGCACTTCGACACGCTGGACGCCGCGCGCGGCGAACTCGGTCACCTCACCCATTTTGGCAGCATGCAGGCGGAGCTCGTCCGCCGGGAGCAGTGAGCATCACATGGTAGAGATCACCTTCATCAGCAACGGCGGCAAGGTCGTGCAGGCGCCTGAAAACAGCAATCTGCTGCGCGTGTCGCTCAAGGAGCAGGGAGGCATCCCGTTCAAGTGCGGCGGCGGCCTGTGCGGAACCTGCCGCTGCCTCATCGAGCAGGGACTCGAACACACCGACGCGGTCAAACCCAAAGAGCGCAAGCACCTGACCGAGCAAGACCTCGAACAGGGCTACCGCATGGCTTGCCAGACCTTCGTCAACGGCGACATCAAAGTGTCGTGGCAGCCCCGGACGGCGCCACGATGAAGCATCTCAGCGATGCGATGATCGAGGCCGTGCTGACGCCGGAGGACGCGCAGGCCACGCTGGCCGACGCCTTCGGCGCATTCGGCAAGGGCGAGGCCGCCATGCAACGGCGAGTGCGCACCGACGCGGCGGGCGTGAAGCTCTCCACGCTCGGCGCGGTGATCCCCGGGCAGGGCGTGGTGGGCGCCAAGGTCTACACCACGATCGCCGGGCAGTTCGAGTTCGTGATCCTGCTGTTCTCGGCACGCGATGGACGTCCGCTCGCCACGCTCGACGCGGCCGCCCTCACGCGCCGCCGCACGGCCGCGTGCACCGTGCTGGCGGCCGGCAAACTGGCGCCGGCGGCGCCGCGCGTGCTTGGCCTCTTCGGCGCGGGCACGCAGGGGCGCGAACACGTCGCGCAGCTGTGCGCGCGCTTCGCCTTCGAGCAGGTGCTGGTCAATGACCCACACGCCCCGGCCGGGCTCGCGGACACGCTGGCACGGCAATGCGGGGTGCCGGTGGCGCTGGCCGAACCGCGCGCGCTCGCGGCGCAGGCCGACGTGCTCGTCACGGCCTCGCGCGCCACGACGCCGCTGTTCGCGGGCGATGCGCTCAAGGCCGGCGCGTTCGTCGCGGCCATCGGCTCGAGCCTGCCCACCACGCGCGAACTCGATGACCGCGCGCTCATGCGCGCCCGCGCCATCGTGGTCGAATGGCGCGAGCAGACGCTGACGGAAGCCGGGGATCTGGTGCTCGCGGATCCGCGCTGCGGCGTGGCCGACAAGCTGGTGCAGCTCGATGCGGTGCTGGCGGGCGCGGCGGTGCGCCAGTCGCCCGAGGACATCGTGATCTACAAGTCGGTGGGCGTGGGGCTGGAAGATATTGCGCTGGCCGGCCTGGCCTATCGGCGCGCGGCCGAACGCGAGGGCTGGCCGCTGCCCTGATGCCTGGGGAGGGGCGCCCGGCCAGGGGCGCCTGGCTAAGGGCGCCCGGCGAAGGTGCCCGGCCAGCGGCGATCAGCGTGCGGTATGCGGTATTCGACGCGCGGCAAGGACGTATACGGTGCCCGGCGAGCAGCGCCCGGCACGGCGCCGACGGGCATGCAGGCACGCCGCCGCGGACCCGCCGCCGCGCTTCAGGCGGCCGAGGGCTGCGCGTGCTTTTGCGCGTCGGTATAGGCGCGTGCGGCGTTGTGGACGTGCTGCGTGGCGAGCAGGGCGGCGAGCTCGCCGTTGCCCGCGATCACGGCGGCGAGAATCTGCGAATGCTCGTCCCAGTTCTGGCGGGCGCGCAGCATGTTGCTCGGCGCGAACAGCAGCGCCGTGCGATCCCGCAGCGAACGCATCAGATCGGTCAGGACCACATTGCCGGCGATCGTGGCCAGCATCTCGTGGAACTGCGAATTCAGGCCCAGGAACGCCTGCAGATCATCGCCACGTACCGCGTCGGCGCCCTGTGCCAGAAAGGCCTGCAGGCGGGCGACGGTCTTGTCGTCGCGGCGCTGGGCGGCCAGCTTGGCGTTGAGCCCTTCAAGCGTGGCGCGCACTTCGACCATGTCGTAGGCGATCTCGTCGGACAGCACCGCCACCGAGGCGCCGCGGCGCGGCTCGATCGTGACCAGGCCTTCGGCCGCCAGCGCGCGCAAGGCTTCGCGCACCGGAATGCGCGACACCCCCATGTCTTCGGACAGGCGGCCTTCGATCAGGCGATCTCCGGGCGTGAACTCCCCGCTCAGAATGCGCTCGCGCAGGCGGTCGCGGATAACGGCGAACAGCGGCGTGTGCTGATCACCGATCTTCATGGACGAGGCGGAACCACTATCGATGGAGTGCATGCTGTAACCCGGGAGAGCCATGGCGCGTGGTGTGCAGGATGTGCAGAATGAATACTGCATCCATTGTAGACCCCGGGAGGCCGGACGCGGACGAACCGGCCCTCGCCTCAGGCACGCAGCGCGACCTGGCCCAGCACCACCAGCGCGCCACCCGCGCACAGCGCCAGCAGCACGCGGCGCACCGTGCGGGGCGCGAGCCAGGATTTCAGCCGCCCCGATAGCGCGAAGCCCAGCAGCAGGCAGGGCAGCAGGCACAGGCTCAACAGGAACTGCGGCAGCCCGTAGTGGCCGGTCAGATTCAGCATGCCGAGCGAAAACGACGCGCCGATGAACAGGATCACGCCGATCGTGGCGCGCAGCCGCGGCGGCGTCTCGTGCTGCATGATGAGTGCGAGCGGCGGCGCGCCGATGGAGGTCAGGGTGCCCATGATCCCGGAAGCCACCCCGGCGCCGCACAGGTTGCGCGGCGCATAGCGCAGCCGCAGCCCCGCCACGCTGATGGCCACGCCCGCCAGGATCGACAGGGCGAACAGCACCGCGAGCAGGTCCGGGGCGTAGTGCGACATGGCATAGACCGCGAATAGCGTCCCGAGACAGCGGCCGACCAGGGTGTGACCGACCGCGCGCCAATCGATGGCCGAGTGCTCACGGATGGCGCCCAGCAGCGAGATGAAGCCGCCGAGCGTGAGCAGCGGGCCCGGCGCCAGCGGCGGAAAGAACAGCGCCGCCACCGGCGCGGCCAGCATGGCGAAGCCCACGCCCCCGATGCCCTGCGCCACGGCCGCGGCCACCACCACGCCTGCCATCAGCAACAGTTGCCAGACTTGGGGTTGGCCGGCCAGCCAGGGGAGAGTTGTCGTCAACATAATTTGGTATACGGTATGCAATGAATTATGGCGGCCAAGGCCCGGTTGCTCAAAGCCTGGGTAAACCCTGGGAAATGTGGCCGCAAGAGGGCGAAAATGCCGTGGGCGGGCCTAGCGTATTCCCTCAAATGGGCAGATAGCGCTGGTGAGTCGAAACGACAAAATATAGTATACCGTTTAACGCGGCCGATACGGCCCGATTAAAAGGTAAGGGGAAGGTCGCATGCAATCCGAAGTCGTACTCGGCGCCGCGCACTGGCTGTATCTCGCGAGCGTGGCCGCCATCATCCTCACGATGGTTCTGCGCGCCAACGTGGTGGTCCCCTCGGTGATCGGCACGTTTCTGGTGGTGCTGGCCTACACGGGGAATCCGATCAGCGGGCTGGTCGGCATCTTCAACGCCAGCTTTGTCGCCGCGCGCGAGCTGTTCAATATCTTCCTCGTCATCACCTTCATGACCGCGCTGCTCAATGCGCTCAAGGTGCTGCGCGCCGACGTGCGCATGGTGCAGCCGCTGCGCCGCGTGATGACCAACGGCCACGCCTCCTTCCTTATTCTCGCGGCCTGTACCTACGGCCTGTCGCTGTTCTTCTGGCCCACGCCCGCCGTGCCGCTGGTGTGCGCCATCCTGTTGCCCGCCGCCGTGGCCGCCGGCCTGCCTCCGCTGGCGGGCGCCATGGCGATCGCAATCGCCGGCCAGGGCATGGCGCTCTCGTCGGACTACGTGATCGGCGTCGCGCCCGGCATCAGCGCCAAGGCCGCCGGCGCCGCGGTCAGCGCCGCCGTGGTGGCCGACCGCGCGCTGGTGCTGTCGCTCGTGACCGGCGCGATCGCGCTGGTGATGACCTACCTCTTCATGCGGCGCCAGATCGTGCCCGGCAGTCCGGCGCTGCTGTCGGCCTGGCAGGCGCGGGCAACGGGCGGCGCCGCCGAACCGCTCGAGCATGCCGGCACCTTCGACAAGGCCGAGCTCGCGCGCGGAACCAGTCAGCCCGCCGAGCCGCCGCACCGCACCGCTCATCTGGCGCGCTGGTCCAAGGTGTTCGCCATCGTGACGCCGCTCACCTTCATGGGTGTGATCGTGCTGATGGCCGCGCCCAAGGCGCTAGGCGGCATGGCGGAGCTGCGCGGTGGCGATGCCGCGGCGCTGGTAGGCGGGGTGGCGTTCGTGCTCATGATGCTGGCCACGCTGGCCGCGGAAGGACCGCGACGCATGCTCGACGTCTGCCCCGAGCACGTGACCGACGGCTTTGTGTTCGCCTTCAAGGCCATGGGCTCGGTATTGCCGATCGCGGGTTTCTTCTTCGTGGGCGCGGCCGAGACGGCCGGCCCCATTCTGGGCGTGCCCACCGGCACGCATGCGCCGGGGCTGCTGTTCGAGCTGATCAGCGCCTCGCAACACCTGATCCCCGACAACCATCTGCTGGTGGGCTTCGGCGTGCTGCTGGTCGGCATGATCACCGGCATCGACGGATCCGGTTTCGCCGGGCTGCCGCTGACCGGCACCCTGTCCGGCGCCCTGGGGCCGGTGGCCGGGATCGACCCCGCCACGCTCGCGGCGGTGGGGCAGATGGGCGCGGTCTGGACCGGCGGCGGCACCCTCATCGCCTGGTCGTCGCTCATCGCGGTGGCGGGATTCGCGCGGGTGCACGTGCTGGACATGGTGCGCGCGCTGATGCTGCCGGTGGTGCTGGCCCTGTGCGCCTCCACCCTGTTCGCGATGCTGATGTGGGCCTGAGCCGCGCGCGGCTCCGGGTTTATCCCGACAGACCCAAACTGCTTACAGTATACAATATCCACTAATGCAACCAGGCCGCAGGCGAAACCGTGTCGCCTTGCGGTGTCCTCCCCCTGACTGACCCGATTTAGGAGCGAATCATGTCGGAACTGATGACCCGTGAAGAATTTCGCAGTGCCCTGGAAAACGCCATCAAGGGCAAGAGCGCCAATGCGTCGCCCTTCTCGATTGCGTGGGCCGGCGGCCAGCTGAGCCGCGAACACCTGGCGCGCTGGGCAGAAAATCACTACCACTACGTCGGCCCGTTCGCCGACTACCTGGCCTACATCTATGCCCGCACGCCCGACACGTACACCGAGGCCAAGGACTTCCTGCTGGCCAATATGTACGAAGAAGAGATCGGCGGCGACCGCCACACCGATCTGCTGATCCGATTCGCCGAAGCCTGCGGCACCACCCGCGAGCGCGTGACCAGCGCCGACAACATGTCGCCCACCACGCGCGGCCTGCAGAGCTGGTGCTACTCGGTCGCCATGCGCGAAGACCCCATCGTGGCCGTCGCCGGTCTGGTGGTCGGCCTGGAATCCCAGGTGCCGTCGATCTACCGCAAGCAAACCCCGACGCTGCGCGACAAATACGGCTTCACCGATGAAGAGGTCGAGTTCTTCGATCTGCACATCGTGTCCGACGAAATCCACGGCGAGCGTGGCTACCAGATCGTCCTCGAGCACGCCAACACGCCCGAGCTGCAGCAGCGCTGCCTGAAGATCTGCGAAGTGGGCGCGCAGATGCGTCTGCTCTACACGACCGCGCTGTACACCGACTACGTGCAGGGCGACATCACGCTCGACGAACTCAAGCGCGCCGCCTGAGCTTCCCGACGAACCCGCTGGCGGCGCGGTGCGATCCGCGCCGCGCCGCCGGCCCCGACACCGTGAGGCCAGCGTGCAAGACTTGCAACAGCAGACTTTCCTGAACTACATCGGCGGCGCCTGGGTGCCCTGCGCCTCGGGCAAGACCGCGCCGAATCGCAATCCGGCCGACACGCGCGAGGTGGTCGGCCACTTCCAGATGTCGGCCGCCGAAGACGGCGAGCGCGCCGTGGCCGCCGCGCAGGCCGCGTTCGACGCCTGGAAGGCCACCTCGATCACCAAGCGCGCCGGCATCCTGAACCGCGCCGCCGACTGGCTCGAGAGCCGCGCCGACCAGATCGGCAACGAGCTCATGCGCGAGGAGGGCAAAGCCGCGAACCTCGCACGCGACGAGGTCGTGCGCTCGGCACAGACCCTGCGTTTCTATGCCGCCGAGGGCCAATCGCTGGCCGGCGAAACCTTCGTCAACGACGATCCCGATATGGTGGTCTACACCCAGCGCGAACCTTTGGGCGTGGTCACCGTGATTTCCCCCTGGAACTTCCCGATCTCGATCCCGGCGCGCAAGATCGCCCCCGCCCTGATCACGGGCAACACCGTGGTGTTCAAGCCCTCTTCCGACGCGCCGCTCTCCGGCCTGCGCCTGGCCGAAGCGCTGATCGAGGCGGGCCTGCCCGCGGGCGTGCTGAACTTCATCACCGGACCGGCCGGCGCCGTGGGCGAGGCCATCACCCGCAACAAGGCGGTGCGCGCCGTGTCGTTCACCGGCTCCACCCAGGCGGGCGAGCAGATCCACCGCGCGGTCGACATGAGCACGCGCACGCAGATGGAGCTGGGCGGCAAGAATCCCCTCATCGTCATGGCCGACGCGGATCTAGACCGCGCCGTCGACCTGGTCATCAAGGGCGGCTTTTCGCTGTCGGGGCAGGCGTGTACCGGCACCAGCCGCGTGCTGGTCGACGCCCCCGTGAAGGCCGCGTTCACCGAGAAGCTGCTGGCGCGCGTCGCCAGGCTCACGGTCGGCAACAGCGCGACGGGCAGCCACGATCTCGGTCCGCTCGCCACCGCGCGCCAGCTCGACACGGTGCTGGGCTACCTCGACATCGGCAAACAGGAGGCGCGCCTGCTGTGTGGCGGCGAGCAGCTGAAAGACGGCGATTTCGCCCACGGCTATTACGTCACGCCGGCGGTGTTCGACGACGTGGCGCGTGACGCCCGCATCGCGCGCGAAGAGATCTTCGGCCCGGTCATCGCGCTGATCGAGGTGCAGGGCTACGACGACGCCATCGCCTGCGCCAACGACACCGAGTACGGTCTGGCCGCCGCGATCGCCACCACCAATGCGCAATATGCGCACCGTTTCGCGCGCGACATCCAGGCGGGCACCGTGAAGATCAATCGCACCACCACGGGCAATCTGATCAACGCGCCGTTCGGCGGCCTCAAGCGTTCGTCGACCTCCACCTTCCGTGAATCCGGCCGCATCGGGCTGGAGTTCTACACGCAGATCAAGACGGTCTATCGCGCCGGCTGATCCGCCTCAACAGGAATCGCAGCAATGAAAAAAGTCTATCGCCTGGAACTCGAAGAAGCGCGCGTCATGATCGCCGCGGCCATCGCCAAGTCCGAAGAAATCGGCGTGCTCGAATCGATCTGCATCGTCGACGACGGCGGCTATCCGATCGCGCTCGAACGCATGAACGGCGCGCGCATCACCGGCCCGCAGATCGCCTGGAACAAGGCGTTCACCGCCGCGGGCCACAAGCGCTCCACCCATCTGTTCAATACGCCGCCCAACGGCCCGGCGCTGCCGGGCAACGAGGCCTTCGGCATTCAATGGAGCTTCGACGGCAAGTTCGCCGTCTTCGTGGGCGGCTTTCCGATCGTGATCGACGACGAGGTCGTGGGCGGGGTCGGCCTGTCGGGCGGCAACGGCGAACAGGACACGAAGGCCGGCCTGGCCGCGCTGCAGGCGCTGGCCGACATGCTGGCCGAACAAGGCCTGAAGGTCACCGTGACCGCCGACATCAAGAAGTGATCACGCCGGGGACTGCCATGAACCATCGCATCGAACTGATCCAGCCCGACGGCGCGCGCGCGTGCTTCACGGCCGCCCCCGATGAATCCCTGCTCGAAGCCGCCGACCGGGCCGGCGTCGCGCTGCCGCGCGAATGCACGTTCGGCGGCTGCGGCACCTGCCGCATCCATGTCGACGCGGGCAGCGTGGCGTACGAGGAGTTTCCGATGGCGCTCACGCCCGAGGAGGCCGAACTGGGCTACGCCCTGGCCTGTCAGGCGCGGGCCTGCTCCGATCTGGTGATTCAGCGGGCGAGCGGTCCGGCGCTGGCCGAGCCCTGCGAGCTCGCCGCGCGGGTGCACAGCATCGGCACCCTGAGCGCGGATGTCTGGAAGATCGTGCTGCAGGTCGATCCGGCCGCGCTGCCGGCCTGCCTGCCCGGGCAGTACGTCAATGTGCTGCTGCCGGGCGAAGCCGGCACCCGCAGCTTCTCGCTCGCCTCTGCCAGCGGCCGCGACGCGGGCCTGCTCGAACTGCACGTGCGCCGCATCCCGGGCGGCCACTTCACCGATGGCGTGCTCGCCGCCACCCGTCCGGGCGACGCCTGGCGCATCGAGGCGCCGCTGGGCGGCTTCTGCTATCACGAACGCGACTATCGGCCGCTCGTGATGGTGGCCACCGGTACCGGCCTGGCGCCGATCCGCGCCATCCTCGAATCGATGTTCGACACCGGCGAGTGTCCGCCCGTCACCCTCTACTGGGGCGGGCGCACCGAGGCCGACCTCTATCTGCAGGACGAGATCGCGCAGTGGGCGCAGCGCCTGGACGACTTCAGCTTCGTGCCGGTGCTCTCGCGCGCCGACGCCGGCTGGACCGGCCGCCGGGGCTATGTGCAGGATGCCGTGCTGCAGGACATCCCCGATCTGTCGGAGCATGCGATCTACCTCTGCGGCTCGCCCCACATGATCGCGGATGCCAAGGCCGCGTTCCTCGCCCACGGTGCCAGCGCCGACCATCTCTACAGCGACGCGTTCCTGTTTCAACGGGGGCTGGCCGAGGCGGCCTGAACCGGCGCCGCCGGGCGCTTCCGGGCGCCTGCTCCAGCCTCAAAAAACGGTGTAACAACAACAACTTAGGGCGGAAATTTGTTGCTGAACGGCAACAGGCGACGGGGTTTGCTGACACCGCCCTGAGCGGCGCACTTTTACGCCGCGCGCTATGACAAAATAGCGCCGCGAGCATCGCCGCGCCGGCATGCCGCGCACAGGCCGCCCCGCCTTTCGGGCGGGCGCGTCGACTACACCTTTACGGTATTGCTCATCTTGAATCCCCTGCATCTGATCCGTTGCGCCGTGCTTGGCGCGGGGATGGTCCTGGGCGCGGCGACCGTCGCCGCCCCGGCAGCCGCCGCTCCGGGAGCCGCGGCTCCGATCTTCGTCCTGAACTCGTTGAACGCCAACGTCAGCATCATCGACCCGGCCACCTACACCGAGATCAAGCGCGTGCCCACCGGCAAGGAACCGCACCACCTGTACCTCACGCCCGACGAGCAATCGCTGATGGTGGCCAATGCCACCTCCGACACGATCACGCTGCTCGATCCGCGCACCGGCGACGTGCAGCGCACGCTGACCGGCATCGTCGATCCGTACCAGCTGCGCTTCTCGCCCGACATGAAGTGGTTCATCACGGCCGCCAACCGGCTCGACCACATCGACATCTACGCCTATCAGCCGCAGGGCAAGACTTTCGACCTGAAGCTGGTCAAGCGCGTGCCGGCGGGCAAGACGCCCAGCCACATCGCGATCGACAGCAAGAGCCGCGTCACCTACGTATCGCTGCAGGACAGCGATCAGGTGATCGCCATCGATCTGGCCACGCAGGCGCCGCTCTGGACCATGCCGGTCGGCAAGACGCCCGCCGACGTCTACGTGACGCCCGACGACAAGACGCTGCTGGTCGCCCTCACCGGCGACAGCTATGTCGAGGCCTACGACATCACGGTCAAGCCGGCCAAGCTGATCAAGCGCATCAAGACCGCGGCCGGCGCGCACGCGTTCCGCATCCAGGGCGACGGCCGCCACATCTTCGTGAGCAACCGCACCGCCAACAGCATCAGCCGCATCGACATGAAGACGCTCGAAACGCTCGACACCTTCCCGGTGCCGGGCGGCCCCGACTGCATGGACATCCTGGCCGACGGCAAGACGCTGCTCGTCACCTCGCGCTGGGCCGGCAAGCTGACCGTGGTCGACCTCGAGAAAAAGACCGTGAGCCAGCAGGTCAAGGTGGGCAAATCGCCGCACGGTGTCTGGACCCTCAACCATGCGGCCACGCACTGAGTCCGCCCGCCTGATCGCGGCGGCGCTGGCGCTGGCCGTGGGCACCGCCGCGCTCGCGCCGGCGCGGGCCGCGCCCGCCTGCGACAAGCCGGTTTACCTCACGTTCGATACCGGCCACATGGGCGTGGCCGATCTCGTGGCCGACGTACTCAAACGCCACGGCGTGCACGCCACGTTCTTCCTGGCCAACGAGCGCACCCTGACCGACGGTGGCAGCCTGGACGACCATTGGGCGCCCTGGTGGAAGGCACGCGTGGCCGAAGGCCATGCCTTCGGCTCGCACACCTACGATCATGTGTACTGGCGCGGCGACCTGCCCGATGGCCAGTTCCGCGTGCGGGCCAGCGCCGGCCCGCAGGCCGACCAGAATCGCACCTTCACCGCCGCGCAGTATTGCGACGAGATCAAGCGCTCCACCGCGCGCTTCACGGCCATGACCGGCGCGCGCATGCTGCCGATCTACCGCGCCCCCGGCGGCAAGACCTCGCCCGCGCTGCTGGCGGCGGCGCGCGCCTGCGGTTACGCCCACGTGGGCTGGGCCGACGCCGGCTTCCTCGGTGACGAGCTGCCCAGCGACAAATTCCCCAATGCCAGGCTGCTGGACCAGGCGCTGCGCCGCATCCAGCCGGGCGACATCCTGCTCGCGCACCTGGGCATCTGGTCGCGCAAGGATCCCTGGGCGCCCGCCGTACTCGAACCCCTGATCACCGGCCTGCAGAAAAAAGGCTTCTGCTTCGCCACCCTGGCCGACCATCCCGCCTACGCGGCGTGGTACGCCAAGCACCCCTGAGTCATCGCACCATGGATCACCTGGCCCAGCTTTTCTCCACCTGTCAGCAATGGCTGTTCGAGACGGTCGTGCAGCCGGCGCTGTTCCATCTCGGCATGTCTAACTTCATCGAAGATGCCTACGACGCCACGATGTGGTTGCTGGTGGGCCTGATCCAAGTGGCGGTGCTGGTGCTCGTCTTCGGTCCGCTGCAGCGCCTGCGGCCGGTCGAAGCGGTGCGCGACCGCCAGCAGGTGTGGGTCGACGTGCTGTACACGCTGGTGCATCGCCTGGGGCTGTTTCGCGTGGCGCTGTTCTTTGCGGTGGACCCGCTCTTCGACGCGATGTTCGGCCAGTTCCATCTGTGGGGCCTGGCCACGTTCCAGCTCGATCAGGTGTGGCCCGGCGTGACCGACGGCCCGTGGGTGAGCCTGCTGCTCTACCTGCTGCTCTTCGATCTGGTCGATTATCTGTATCACCGCGCCCAGCATCGCTACGCCTGGCTCTGGGCGCTGCACTCGCTGCATCACAGCCAGCGCCAGATGACGATGTGGAGCGACAACCGCAATCATCTGCTCGACGACATGCTGCGCGACGCGCTCATCGTGGTGGTGTCGCAGCTGGTGGGCGTGCCGCCCGCGCAGTTCGTGGCCATCGTGGCCATCACCCAGCTGGTCGAGAGCCTGTCGCACGCCAACCTGCGCGTGGGCTTCGGCCGCTGGGGCTCGCGCATCCTGACGGGGCCGCGCTTTCATCGTGAGCATCATTCGATCGCCTACGATGCGTCGTCGCCGGGCCCGGTGGGCGGCTACAACTTCGCGCCGCTGTTTCCGATCTGGGACATCCTGGGCCGGACCGCGCGCTTCAACGGCCAGTATGGCCCCACCGGCATCCACGATCAGCTGCCCGAGAACGGCGGCCACGACTACGGCCGTGGTTTCTGGGCCCAGCAGTGGCGTGGCCTGGAGCGCCTGTTAGGCCGCCAGGCGCGCTCGGGCGGCGTGCCGCCCGCGGCCGGCGATCCGCCGGCCCCTGCCGAGATCAGCTCGACGCCCCCGGCGCAACGTGCGCCTGCTTCTTGATGGCGTCGTGCCGGTTTTCCATTTCCTGGCGTAGCGCGCGGCGCTGCTTGGCCGCCTCGAAGCGCTGACGCTCTTCGAGCGTGCGCAGCTCGAGCTGCGGCACCGGCGTGGGCTGGCCATCGTCGCCCACCGCCACCATCGTGAAATAGCAGCTGTTGGTGTGGCGCACGAGCTTGCGCCGGATGTCTTCTGTGACCACCTTGATGCCGATCTCCATCGAGGTACGGCCGGTGTAGTTCACCGAGGCCAGGAACGTGACCAGCTCCCCCACGTGGATGGGCTCGCGGAACACCACCTGATCCACCGACAGCGTGACCACGTACTGGCCCGCGTAGCGGCTGGCACAGGCGTATGCCACCTGGTCGAGGTACTTGAGAATCGTGCCGCCGTGCACATTGCCCGAAAAGTTCGCCATGTCGGGCGTCATCAGGATGGTCATCGAAAGCTGGTGGCTGAAGGCGTCGTCCATGGCGGTCTTGCGCGGAGTGAGAAAGCGTAATGGTACTGGCTCGCCCCGCGCCGCACCATCGCGCGCTGCCTTGCGGTTGAAACCGCGGGCGGCCGACCGTATGCTTGGGCGGCCGGCCCGCCCGCTGCGCGGACCTCACCCGTTGGGAGTGTGCTCTTGAACGCGTCTGCCTCCGCCCCGTCCCGCATCGAGATGTGGTTCGACTTTGCCAGCCCCTACAGCTATCTCGCCATCGCCCGCCTCGCGCCCCTGGCGCAGCAGGCCGGCGTCGAGGTCGCGCTGCGGCCCTTTCTGCTGGGCCCGATTTTCCAGGCGCAGGGCTGGAACGACTCGCCGTTTCGCCTGTTCCCGGGCAAGGGCGCCTACATGATGCGCGACGTCGCGCGCCTGGCCGATAAATACGGCCTGACCTACGTGCGCCCCTCGGTGTTCCCGCGCATGGGCGTGCTGCCGTCGCGCGTGGCGCTGCTCGGCCAGGATCAAGCCTGGGGCCCGGCGTTCTGCCGCGCCGTGTTCGAGGCCAACTTCAGCGCCGACCGCGAGATCCAGGATGAGGGGGTGGTGCGCGATATCCTGCTCGGGCTCTCGCTCGATGCCGATACGCTCATCGCCGAGGCCAAGACCGAACACACCAAGGAAGCGCTGCGGCGGCAGGTCGAGCAGGCGCGCCAGCACGGGATCTTCGGCGCGCCGACCTTTCTCGTCGACGGCGAAATGTTCTGGGGCAACGATCGTCTCGAAGACGCGCTGGACTGGGCCCGGCGCCCCGCCCGCGCCTGAGCTTGGTACGCTTGAGCTCTCATTCCCCGGAGTTTCCTGTCATGCCTCTCGAGCAACCCGTCATGATCATCACCGGCGCGAGCCGGGGCATCGGCGCGGCCTGCGCGCGCCTGGCCGCGCGGCGCGGCTATGCCGTGTGCATCAACTATCGCGAGCGCGAAGCGCCGGCGCAGGCGGTGGCCGATGCGATCCGCGCCGACGGCGGGACCGCGATGGTCGTGCAGGCCGACGTGGCCGACGACGCGCAGGTCATCGCGCTGTTCGCGCGGGTCCAGCAAGAATGGGGCCGGCTCGACGGCCTCATCA
Organism: Bordetella genomosp. 5; assembly: GCF_002261475.1. Lineage (GTDB taxonomy): Bacteria > Pseudomonadota > Gammaproteobacteria > Burkholderiales > Burkholderiaceae_B > Bordetella. Next base: position 191,593 of record NZ_NEVN01000001.1, on the reverse strand, counting down.
ACAATGCCGGCGTGCTCGAACGCCAGATGCGTGTCGAAGACATGGATGCCGCGCGCGTGAACCGCATCCTGGCGACCAACGTGACCGGACCGCTGGTGTGCGCGCGCGAAGCGATCCGTCTGATGGCGCCGCGTCACGGCGGGCAGGGCGGCGTGATCGTCAACGTGTCCTCGGCCGCCGCGCGGCTGGGCTCCGCCGGCGAATACGTGGATTACGCGGCCTCCAAAGGCGCGCTCGACACCTTCACCATCGGCCTGTCGCGCGAGGTGGCCGCAGATCAGATCCGCGTCAATGCCGTGCGGCCGGGCTTCATCTATACCGAGATGCACGCGCTGGGCGGCGAGCCCGGGCGGGTCGACCGGCTCAAGGACTCGATCCCGCTGCAGCGCGGCGGCACGCCCGAAGAAGTGGCCGGCGCGGTGATGTGGTTCTTTTCGGACGAGGCGGGCTACACCACGGGCTCGTTCATCGAAGTATCCGGCGGGCGCTAGACGCCGGGCGCCGGGCATCCGGGCGCGGGGCATCCGGGCGCCGGGCTGCCGGGCGCGGGGCTCCCCGGCGCCGGGTGCGCGGCACGCCAGTGCCGCGCGATATCGATGCGGCGGCAGATCCACACCCGATCGTGGGCCGCGAGATGGTCGAGAAAGCGCTTGAGCGCGGTGATGCGGCCCGGCCGTCCTAGCAGCCGGCAGTGCATGCCGATGCTCATCATGCGGGGCGTCTCGGCGCCTTCCTCGTACAAGGTATCGAAGCTGTCCTTCAGATACTGGAAAAACGGATCGGCGTGCGAATAGCCCTGCGGCAGCGCGAAGCGCATGTCGTTGCAATCGAGCGTGTACGGCACGATCAACTGCTGCGCCGTGCCGCCGTCGCTGCGGGTCACTGGCATCCAGAACGGCAGGTCATCACCGTAGTAGTCGCTGTCGTACGCGAAGCCGCCCTCGTCGGCCACCAGACGCCGCGTGCGCGGGCTGTCGCGGCCCGTGTACCAGCCCAGCGGCCGTGTGCCGGTGAGGGCGGTGATGGCCTCGATCGCCTGCCGCATGTGCGTGCGTTCGGTGTCTTCGTCGACCTCCTGATAGGAGATCCAGCGCCAGCCGTGGCAGGCCACCTCGTGGCCCTGTTCCACCAGCGCCGCGGCAAGCTCCGGGTGGCGGGCGAGCGCCATGCCCACGCCGAAGACGGTCAGCGGCAGGCCGCGCCGCTCGAACTCGCGCAGGATGCGCCACACGCCCACGCGCGATCCGTATTCGTAGATGCTCTCCATGCTCATGTGGCGCGCGGCGTAGCTGGCGGGATTGAACATCTCCGACAGAAACTGCTCCGAGCGCGCGTCGCCATGCAGCACGCTGTTTTCGCCGCCCTCTTCGTAATTGAGCACGAACTGCACCGCCACCCGCGCCTGGCCGGGCCAGCGCGCCTGCGGCGGATTGCGGCCGTACCCGATCAGATCGCGCGGGTAGCCGGCGGGCGGAAGGAGGCCATTCGGAAGCGGGTGATGGGGCATGAGCGGGTGGCGTTCAGGTCGGCGGCCAGCGCAGCAGCGTCTTGGACAGCGGCGGCGCGTACGTGCGGATCTTAGAGGTTTTCAGGCCCAGGCGGACCAGCGACTCGGCGAGCGCCACCGCGGCGCTCACGCCGTCGACGACCGGCACGCCGGTGGCGGCACGCACCTCGGCATCCAGGCCCGCCATGCCACCGCATCCCAGGCACAACACCTCGGCGCGGTCGGTCTCGACCGCGATGCGCGCCTGCGCGACGATGGCCTCGCTGGCGAGCCGCGGCGCACTCTCGAGATCGAGTACCGCCAGGCCGCTGGCGCGCACCGAGGCACAGCGTTCGTAGAGTCCGGACAGTTTCAGGCGGTCTTCGATCAGGGGCACCGCGCGATCCAGCGTCGTGATCACCGAATAGCTGCGGCCCAGCAACATCGCCATGCTGGCGGCGGCGTCGGTGATATCGACCACCGGCACCGTCAACAGCTCCTGCAGGCCCTCGCGCCCGTGCTCGCCGAAGCCGGCCTGGATCACCGCGTCGTACGGATCGGGATAGGCGCGCACGCATTCCATCACGGCCAGCGCGGCGAGATAGCTTTCGAAGTTGCCTTCGACCGAAGGCGCGCCGAAGCTCGGCGTGAGGCCGACGATCTCGGTGCCGGGCGCGGCCACCGCGCGCGCCTGCCGCGCGATCGCCTCGGTCATCGCCGCGGTGGTATTGACGTTCACGACGAGCACTCTCATCACGCCATCTCCCGCACGGGCTCGGTCTGATCGACGCGCCGGCAGCGCGCCTCGCGGCCCGGGCCGACCGCCACGATGCCGGGCACGGCGGCCGTGCAGGCCGGCTCGGCCAGCGCGCAGCGCGGCGCGAACGCGCAGCCCGGGGGCAGGGCGGCGAGGTCGGGCGGCGAACCCGGTATCGTCTCGAGCCGCTCGCCCTTGCGCATCGCGCCGTGCGCGCGGCCCTTGAGCAAGGCGATCGTGTACGGATGACGCGGCGCCCGCAGAAGCTGGGCCAGCGAGCCCTGCTCGACGATGCGGCCGCCATACATGACGGCGACGCGATCCGCGATCTCGGCGGCCGCGCCGATATCGTGCGTCACGAACACGATGGCCAGCCCCATCTCGCGCTGCAGCTCGCGCAGCAGCAACAGGATCTGGATCTGCACGGTGGCGTCGAGCGCGGTGGTGGGCTCGTCGGCCAGCAGGACCTTGGGATTGCACGACAGCGCCAGCGCGATCATGGCGCGCTGGCGCATGCCGCCCGACATCTCGTGCGGATAGGCCTGCAGGCGGCGCGCCGGGCTGGGTATCCGCACCCGTTCGAACAGCGCCAGCGCGCGTGCGCGTGCCTCGGCCGCGCTCGCGCCGGTATGGCGGCGGACCATCTCCTCGATCTGCCGTCCCACCGGATACACCGGATCGAGCGCGAGCAGGGGTTCCTGGAAGATCATGGACACGATGGGCCCGCGCAGGGCCGCGAGCTCACGCTGGCCCATCGCCAGCACATCGCGGTCTTCGACACGGATCTCGCCCTGCATGCGCGTGCGGCGCGGCGGATGCAGCCGCATCAGCGCGCGCAGCGTCACGCTCTTGCCGGAACCCGACTCGCCGATCAGCGCGACGGCTTCACCGCGCCCGACCTGCAGGTCCACGCCGTTGAGCGCGTGCACCGTCCGCGAGCCGGCCGTGAACCGCACGTCCAGATTGCGGATGTGGACCAGGGATTCGGGAGTGCTGCTCATGCGAGGGCCTCCGATGCCGAGTAGCCGGAGCCGGGTTGATGGATCAGGCAGCGCACCGCGTTTCCGTCCGTCTGCGTGACCACGGGCGCCTGTTTCGCACAGACGGCGCGGGCCTGCGCACAGCGCGTGTGAAAACGGCAACCCGAGGGCGGGTCGATCGGATTCGGCGGATCGCCCGACAGCGGCGCCACCTCGGTGCGCTGGCCCGGATCGAGCGAGGGCATGGAGCGCAGCAGCGCCTGGGTGTACGGATGGCGCGGCGCGTCGAACACCTGCTCCACCGGACCGAGCTCGACCACCTCGCCGAGATACATCACCATCACGCGATCCGAGATGTAGCGCACCACGTTCAGGTCGTGGCTGATGAACATATAGGTCAGGCCGAAGTCGGCCTTCAGGTCGAGCAGCAGGTTGAGCACCTGGGCCTCGACCGATTTGTCCAGCGCGGAGACGGCCTCGTCGAGTATCACCAGGCGTGGGCGCAGCGCCAGCGCGCGCGCGATGTTCACGCGCTGACGCTGGCCGCCCGAGAGCTCGTGCGGATAGCGGCCGGCGAAGCGCGCCGGGTCCAGGCCCACCCGCGCCAGCAGGTCGCGGGCGCCGGCCACCGCGTCGCGCCGCGAGGTTCCGTGCACCAGCGGACCGAAGGCCACGGAGTCCTCGATGGTCATGCGCGGATTGAGCGACGAATAGCTGTCCTGAAACACCATCTGCGTCTGGCGCCGGAACTCGCGCAGGCTCAGGGCCCGCGTGCCCACGCCCACGCCGTCGAACACCAGCTCACCCTGGTCCTGCAGAATGAGCTGCATCACCAGACGCGCGGTGGTCGACTTGCCGCAGCCGGACTCGCCCACCACGCCGAGCGTCTCGCCCTTGCGGATTTCGAAGTCCACGCCGTCGACCGCACGCACGGCGTTGCCGCCCTGGCGCCGCAACAGCGGATCGCGCTTGAGCGGGAAGTGTTTGACGAGTCCTTGCGCGCGCAACAAAGGCTGGGCCGGGCCACCCAGGTCGGCATGAACAGGCATCGCGACGGCATTCATTCCTTCACCTCCATGGCGTTGCGCAGACCGTCGGACAAGAGGTTGAACGACATCGAGGTCACGAAGATCATCACGCCCGGCAGCGCCGCCACCCAGGGCTGGGTATAGATCGCGGTGCGCAGGGTGTTGAGCATGAGGCCCCATTCGGGCTCCGGCGGCCGCACGCCCAGGCCCAGGAACGACAGGCCCGAGGCCAGGATCATCGATACCGAAATCAGGCTCGTGGCGTAGACGAAGATCGGGCCCAGCACGTTGGAGAGCACATGCGCGCGCACGATGGTGACCGGACCCGCGCCCGAGGCCCGGGCCGCGTCGACGTAGTCGCTGCGCCGCACCTGCGTCGTCACGCTCTCGGCCACGCGCACGATCTGCGGAATGAACACGATGGTGAGCGAGACGATGGCATTGAAGATGCCCGCGCCGAGCGTGCCTGACAGCGCGATCGCCAGCAGCACGGAAGGGAACGCGTAGAACACGTCCACCACACGCATGATGATGGTGTTGGTGAGCCCGCCGGCGTAGCCCGCCAGGATGCCGATGGCGCTGCCGATCGCGAACGCCAGGATCACCGGGATGATGCCCATGAACAGCGACAGGCGCGCGCCCAGCATCAGGCGCGACAACATGTCGCGACCCAGCTCGTCGGCGCCCAGCGGGTAGCCCTCGGTGCCGATGGGCCGCAGGCGCCGCAGCATCGACGCCTGGAACGGATCGGCCGGCGTGATCCACGGCGCCAGCACGGCAACGATGATCAGCAGCAGGATCACGGCGCCCGCGCCGAGCGCGACCGGATCACGGCGCAGCCGCCGCAACACGTTGGACCAATAGCCCGGCGAGCGCACGACCGGCGTGGCGGCCGAAGCGGCGGGGAGCGTAACGGTGGTCGGCGTCATGGCCTCAGCTCCGTTCGATACGCGGGTCGAACAATCCTTGCAGGATGTCGACCAGCAGGTTGAGCACGACGAAGAACAGCGCCAGCACCAGGATCGTGCCCTGCAGCAGCGGCAGATCGCGCTGGAAGATCGCGGCGTTCAGCAGAAAGCCCGTGCCCGGCCAGGAGAAGACGGTCTCGATCAGGATCGAGCCGCCCAGCAGATAGCCCAGCTGCAGCCCCATCACGGCGAGCGCCGTGGGCGCGCAGTTTTTCACGACATGCAGGAACACGCCGAGGTCGGACAGCCCGCGCGCGCGCAGGCCCACGACGAACTCCTGCGACAGCGTCTCGGCCACGAGCGCGCGCACCGTGCGCGCGATGATGCCCATCGGAATCACCGACATCGTCACGGCCGGCAGGATCATGTGCCGCAGGTGCGCCCAGTCGGCGGTCCAGTCGCCCGAGGCGCCGGGCCCCGCGCCCGTGGGCGGCAGCCACATGAGCTGCGTCGAGAACACGATCACCAGCACCATGCCGAGCCAGTAGTGCGGCACGCTCACGCCGATCACCGACACCACCGACGCGATGCGGTCCATCAGCGAGTTGCGGAAGTAGCCGCCGACAAAGCCAAGAAAGCCGCCCACCAGAAAGCCCAGCAGGGTCGCCACACAGGCGAGCCGCAACGTGTTGCCGACGGCATTGAACACCTCGGCCGCGACGGGCCGCCCGGTGGCGATCGACACGCCCAGATCGCCTTGCAGCGCGCGCCAAACCCAGGCGAAAAACTGCTCGGGCAGCGGCCGATCGAAGCCGTACAGCGTCATGAGCTGGCGCTGCAGATCGGCCGACGCGTCCGGCGGCAGGATGGACACCAGCGGGTCGCCCGGCGCCAGATGGATGAGCAGGAAACAAAGCAACGCCACCCCGACCATGATGGGCAGGGCATAGACGACGCGCCGGATTACGAAACCGAGCATGGAGCATCACCCAGGTTGTCGCCGGCCGCGGCGCGCGCGGCCGGCGGGTTGACCGCTTACTGCACCGACATCGTGGCGATGTCGATGAACCAGCTCTTGGGCTGCACCACGCCCTTCACCTTGGGCGAGATCGCACGCGGACCGACGTCGTGCGCGATCCACACGAACGGCGCCTCTTCCACGACGCGCGCATGCAGCTTCGCCAGCGCGGCATCACGCTCGGCGGGCGTGAACGTGGTGCGCGCGGTGGTGATCAGCGCATCGATCTCGGCATTGCCGAAGTAGCCCCAGTTGTTGGAAACCGGCGGGAAGGTCTTGGTGCTCACGAAGCGCACCATCGCGAAGAACGGATCCATCGCGGCGTAGCTCACGTTGATCGCATCGCTGCCGTTGGCCGAGGGATCCTTGGCACCCTTGCGCCAGTTGGTGAAGAGGGTGTTCCACTCCACGACGTCGAAGCTCACATCGAAGAAGCAGTCTTTCAGGTTCTGCTGCACGAACTCGTTCATCGGCAGCGGCTGCATCTGGCCCGAGCCGGACGCGGAGGTCTGGATCTTCACCTTGATGGGCTTGGCCTTGGAATAGCCCGCCTCGGTCATGAGCTTGCGCGCCGTGTCGGGGTCGTACTTGATGTCGAACGTGGGATTGCCCCACCACGGATGGCCCGGCGGCACCGTGCCCTTGGGTTCGGCCATCATGCCGCCCAGCAGCTGCTTGAGCTCGCCACGGTTCACGCACAGGTTGGCGGCGTGACGCACGCGCTTGTCGAGCCAGGGCGAGCCTTCCTTGAACGACAGCTGCCACGGCCACACATGGGGCTGTTCGTTGGAGTAGATGACGAAGCCGCGCGACTTGATGGCGTCGAACGCGTCCGGCGCGGGCGCCTCGATCCAGTCGACCTGACCGGAGATGAGCGCGGCCGTACGCGCGTTCGCCTCGGGCAGCGGCAGCAGCACCACGCGATCGATCTTCGGGCGCCGCTTCTCGTCCCAGTACTTGTCGTTCTTGACCATTTCCAGCCGCTCACGCGGCGTGAACTTGGACATCTTGAAAGGACCGGTGCCCGACGCATCGGCCGCAAACGCGGCCCAGGCCTTCTGCGAGCGCTCGGCGGCATCGGTGACACCCGCCGGCACCTCGGCCAGCTTCTTCTGCCAATGCGCGGGCGAGGCCATGTACAGATTGGTCAGGTTGATGGGCAAAAACGAATCCGGTTCCGAGGTCTTGAGCTCGACCGTCAGATCGTCGATCTTGCGCGCGGAGACCAGCGTCGGCATGCGCGACGCCGTCACGCCGACCTGGCTCGCATCGAACTGCGGCGCGCTCTTGTCGAGCACCTTGCCCACGTTCCAGACCACCGCGTCGGCGTTGAAGGGCGAGCCGTCATGGAACGTCACGCCGGGGCGCAGTTTGAATACCCACTTGGTCTTGTCCGCCGCGTCCACTTCCCAGGAGAGCGCCAGCGCGGGGATCAGCACGCTCGGCGCGTCCTGCTTGGACAGATCCCATTGCGTCAGGCCGTCGTACATCGGAATGCCGGTAAAGCGATTGCCCTCGAAGCCCTGGTCGGGCTGCCCGAGCGTGCGCGGGATATCGCCGGCGGTCATGCCGATGCGCAATACCGATTCCGCGCGGGCCATGCCGGGCAGGCTCAGCGCGGCGCCGGCGGCCGTGAAGGCCAGGGCGGCGGCCAGGGTCTTGATGCGAATACTCCGTGTCTGCATTTTTGGTTCTCCGAAGTCTTGCCTAGGCAAGGCGCGATGGGATGGGGTCCAACGCCAGGCACAGATCGCCCGCGAGCGACCGAAAAGCTGTGCACAGCGTTAGTACACAATCCACTCCATGCAATATCCGTGCCATTTCGCGGCACATCGCGCGGACTTCAGGGTAAATACGGGGAATTCGCAGCGATGCGAGGATCGCTTCCCCGGTGCGAGGCCGACACGGCAGCGCGCCGCCGCAAACGCCGGCGTGGATAAGCGTAGGCCTGCCGCACCAGCGCGGTGCGGCAGGCCTCATGGTGGTGCGCGACGGGAAGACGGAGCGATGCCGCGCCAACGGGCGCCGGCCGCCCGGGCTTCAGTCGGCCACGCCCGCCCGTGCCAGCATGGCGTGCAGCAGCACGTTGCAGCCGGCCTCGAGATGCGCGGGTTGCGCGTCTTCGATCTCGTTATGGCTGATGCCGTCTTTGCAGGGCACGAAGATCATCGCCGCGGGCGCCACGCGCGCCATGTATACGGCGTCGTGGCCCGCGCCACTGACCACGTCCATGGCCGACAGACCGAAAGCTTGCGCGCCCTCGCGCACGGCGTCGACCAACGGCGCGGCAAAGGGCTGCGGCGCGAAATAGACCACCTGCTCGATCTCGGCCGACACCCCGCCGCGACGGGCCGCCTCGGCGACGGCCGAGCGCAGCGCGGCGTCCATCGCAGTGAGCGTGGCGTCGTCCGCCGCGCGCAGGTCCACGGTGAGGCGCACGCGGCCCGGGATCACGTTGCGGGAGTTGGGAAACACATCCATCCAGCCGACCGTGCCGCGCGCGTTGGGCGCATGGGCCAGGGCGATGTCGTTGACCGCGCGCACCACGTCGGACGCCGCCAGCAGCGCGTCGCGGCGCAGCGGCATGGGCGTCGGACCCGCATGCGCCTCGACGCCGGTGAGCACCACGTCGTACCAGCGCTGGCCCAGCGCGGCGGTGACCACGCCGATGACCGTGTCGGCGTTCTCGAGCACCGGGCCCTGTTCGATGTGGGCCTCGAAATACGCGGCAACGCCATCGCGCCGCGCGGGCGGCACGGCGGTGTCGCCCGCAAAGCCGATGGCCGACAGCGCATCGCGCACGCTGACGCCTTCGCGGTCGACCTGGGACAATGCATGCTCGAGCGTGAACGCGCCGGCATAGACCCCGGAGCCCATCATCACAGGCACGAAGCGCGATCCTTCTTCGTTGGTCCAGACCACCAGCTCGATCGGGGCTTCGGTGCGCACGCCGGCGTCGTTGAGCGTGCGCAGCACCTCCAGGCCCGCGAGCACGCCGTAGTTGCCGTCGAACTTTCCCCCCGTGGGCTGGGTGTCGATGTGGCTGCCGGTCATGATGGCCGGCAGGCTGTCGTCGCGCCCCGCACGACGGGCGAAGATGTTGCCGATGGCGTCCACCCGCAGTTCGCAGCCGGCATCGCGGGCCCAGGCACAGAACAGCTCGCGGCCCTGCCGGTCGAGCTCGGTCAGCGCGAGGCGGCAGACGCCGCCCTTGTCGGTGGCGCCGATGCGGGCCAGGTCCATCAACGACTGCCACAGCCGCGCGCCATCCACGCGCAGGTCGGTCTGGGCTTCGGTAAGGGCAACACTCATGATCACTCCCGGGACGATGAACGAAGACCGGCGCCGCGCGCCGGTGTCCGCACATATTGGCGCGAAAGGGCGCGTCCGCCTATCCAGGGAATCGCGTAGGGGGGATGGTGCAAAACGCGGTGCGGCGCGCACCACCTTCGTGCATGCGCGGCTCGCGGCGCACCGCTGGCCGCGCGCCACTAGCCGCGCGTGACGGGCGCCACGTCGGCCCATTCTTCGTCCGAGTAGAGCCGCGAGCGCACCAGAAAGCGCTGGCCCTCCGCGCTGTCGAGCGAGAACGCGCCGCCGCGGCCGGGCACGGCGTCGATCAGAAGCTGCGTGTGCTCCCAGTACTCGAACTGCGCGGCGCTCATGTAGAACGGGCAGCCATCGATCTCGCCGAGCAGCACGTCGGCGCCGCCGACCATGAACTCGCCCTGCGGGTAGCACATGGGCGCGCTGCCGTCGCAGCAGCCGCCCGATTGATGGAACATCAGCGGCCCGTGCTTGGCGCGCAGGGTGGCGATCAGGGCCTGCCCCGCGGGCGTGACGAGCACTCTCGGTGTAGTCATCCGACATCTCCTTCCGTCAGGGCGCCGCAGATCGTTGCGCGCGCAGCGATCTGCGGCGGTGGCGCGGCCACGACGGGCCGCGCCACGGCTTCGTCAGAAGAAGCCCAACTTCTTCGGGCTGTAGCTCACCAGCATGTTCTTGGTCTGCTGGTAATGGTCGAGCATCATCTTGTGATTCTCGCGCCCGATGCCGGACTGCTTGTAGCCGCCGAAGGCCGCATGCGCGGGGTAGGCGTGATAGCAGTTGGTCCAGACGCGGCCGGCCTTGATGGCCCGGCCCATGCGATAGCAGGTGTTGACGTCGCGCGACCACACGCCCGCGCCCAGGCCGTACAGCGTGTCGTTGGCGAGCGAGAGCGCCTCGTCGGTGTCCTTGAAGGTCGTCACGGCCACCACCGGCCCGAAGATTTCCTCCTGGAACACGCGCATGCGGTTGTTGCCCTTGAACACCGTGGGCTGCACGTAATAGCCTTGGCCCAGCGCGCCGTCGAAGGTGGCGCGGGCGCCGCCGGCCAGCACCTCGGCGCCTTCCTGGCGACCGATGTCGAGGTACGACAGGATCTTCTCGAGCTGTTCGCTCGAGGCCTGCGCGCCGATCATGGTGTCGGCGTCCAGCGGATTGCCCTGCTTGATCTGCGCCACCCGCGCCAACGCGCGCTCCATGAAGCGCTCGTAGAGCGACTCATGGATCAACGCGCGGCTCGGGCAGGTGCAGACCTCGCCCTGATTGAGCGCGAACATCACGAAGCCCTCGATGGCCTTGTCGAAGAAGTCGTCGTCGTGCGCGCCGACGTCCTCGAAGAAGATATTGGGCGACTTGCCACCCAGCTCCAGCGTCACCGGAATGATGTTCTGCGAGGCGTACTGCATGATGAGCCGGCCGGTGGTGGTCTCGCCGGTGAACGCGATCTTGGCGATGCGCTTGTTCGATGCGAGCGGCTTGCCGGCCTCGAGCCCGAAACCCGTCACGATGTTGAGCACGCCCGGCGGCACCACCTCGGCAATCAGCTCGGCCAACATCAGAATGCCCAGCGGCGTCTGTTCGGCGGGCTTGAGCACCACGCAGTTGCCCGCGGCCAGGGCGGGCGCGAGCTTCCACGCCGCCATCAGGATGGGGAAGTTCCACGGGATGATCTGGCCCACGACACCCAGCGGCTCGCGAAAGTGATAGGCGACCGTGTCGGCATCGATCTCCGAGAGCGATCCCTCCTGGCCACGGATCGCCGACGCGAAGTAGCGGAAGTGATCGACCGCGAGCGGAATGTCGGCCGCACGGGCCTCGCGGATGGGCTTGCCGTTGTCCCAGGTCTCGGCGGTGGCGAGCTGCTCGAGGTTGGCTTCGATCAGGTCGGCGATGCGCAGCAGCACGCGGGCACGCTCGGCGGGCGGCGTTGCGCCCCAGGCGGGCGCGGCCTTGTGCGCGGCGTCCAGCGCCATCTCGATGTCGCGCTCGCCGGAGCGGGCATGGCGCGAGAGCACCGCGCCCGTCACCGGCGTCAGGTTGTCGAAGAATTCGCCCGTGGCCGGCTCCACCCACTTACCGCCGATGAAATTGCCGTATTGCGATTTGATGTCCAGGGGCGTGCCGTAGGTATCCGGCGCGAGTCGGGTCGCGATGTCCATAGCCTTGTCTCCATTATTGTGTGCGGCGCCGCATTGCGCCGCGCCTGACAGGGTTCAAGCAAAGCCCATGCCAGATCGCCCGAAGGGCCTCGATCCGGCCCCGATCGCGACGCCGGACCGCGTCTTTACAGGGCCGGGCCGTGCATGCGAAAGTGAGGCCGTCGCTGCCGGGCACCGGCCGCCGCACCGCGTTGTCGCAGATCGCGACAACGTCGCGCGACACGCCCGCGACGCGACAGCGCTCGCAGTACCGATTCCGCCGGCGTCGCAGAACGCCGCAACCCCAGCATGGGCCGCGCGCTCGCGCAGGTCCTCGGAGACATGCCATGGACCGCCACGCGCCTTCCGGACTCGCCACCGCCCGCCTGCTGTTCGCCGAACAGGGCGCGGTGCCTGGCGGCATCGTGGCCGAACCCATCCTGCGCTCGTGGCGCCGCTGCGCCGAGCTGGGTCACGACATGCGCCGCCTGCGCCCCCAGGAACCCCTCACGTCGCCCGAACTGCGCGCCGCCCAGGAGCGCAGCGATGCGCTGCGGCGCATGTGCCGCCCCGTGCTGGACATGCTGGCCGCGAGCGCGCCCGGACGCGACGGGCTCGTGATCCTCACCGATGCGCAGGGCCTGGTGCTCGACACGCGCGGCGACCCCGCCTTCGCGTCACGCGCCGCGCGCGTGGCGCTGATGCCTGGCGCGCGCTGGGACGAATCGATGGCCGGCACCAACGCCATCGGCACCGCGCTGGCCGAGAACCGCGCCATCGCCGTGCACGGCGGCGAGCACTTCTTCGACGCCAATCACATCCTCACGTGTTCCGCGGTGCCGGTCACCGATGCGCGCGGCCGTCTGCTCGGCGTGCTCGACCTGTCCGGGCCGGCGGGCGCCGTGCCCCACGCCCTGGCCCGCGTGCGGCAGGCAGTAGACCTCGCGGAGCACACGCTCTTCGAACACGACTATGCGCACTGCACCCTGCTGGGCCTGCATGCGGATCGCAGCCAGCTGGGCACGCCTGCCGAGGCCGTCCTGGCCTTCGACGGCGACCTGCTGACGGGCGCCAATCGCCACGCGCGTGCCGCCTTCATGCTCGACCCGGCCGCCGTCGGCGTGCTGCGCTACGGCGATCTGTTCGAAGGCAGCCCCGATACCTCGGACACGCTGCGCCGCACGGTGTCGGGAGAATGCTGGCAGGCCCGCGTGCGCGCCCCCCTGCGCGCCGCGGCCACCGGGCAAGCGTCCGATCTCGCCGCGTGGTCGAGCGCGCCGGAGGGTGCGCTCGATGCGGGGCGGCCCGTCGAGAGCACCGCCCGGGCACTGGTCCCGCACCTCGCCCGGCAGGCGCCGCAGCCGCGCGCGCCCGCCCGGCGCGAGCCCGCGGCCTGCTTCGACGAACAAAGCCGTGCCGCGCTCGCGCGTGCGGTGCGCATGCAGAACGCCGGCGTCGCCGTGCTGCTGCAAGGCGAGACCGGCACCGGCAAGGAGATGTTCGCGCGCGCCATGCACGCGCGCAGCCTGCGCGCGGACCGGCCCTTCGTGGCGGTGAATTGCGCGGCCTTGCCCGAGAGCCTGATCGAGGCCGAGCTGTTCGGCTACGAAGACGGCGCGTTCACGGGCGCCAGGCGCCACGGCAGCAAGGGGCTGCTGCGCCAGGCCGAAGGCGGTGTGCTGTTTCTCGACGAGATCGGCGATATGCCGCTGGGGCTACAGGCGCGTCTGCTGCGCGTGCTGCAGACGCGCGAGGTCGTGCCGCTGGGCGGCGCCCACGCGGTGCCGCTCGACGTGGCGCTCGTCTGCGCCACGCATCGCCGGCTTGCCGACCACGACGCCGAACCCGTACTGCGACCGGATCTGTACTTTCGCATTGCCGAGTACACGGTCACGCTGGCGCCGCTGCGCGAACGCGCCGATCGCACGATGCTGGTACGCCAGCTCTGGCGCACGCTGGCTCCCGAGTTCAGCCTGCCCGACGATCTCGCGGCGCGGCTGGCCGCGCACGACTGGCCGGGCAACGTCCGTCAGCTCGTCTCGGTGCTGCGCACGCTGGCGGTGCTGGCGGAAGAGGGTGGCGTGGCGCGTGCCGACATGCTGCCGGCCGATCTGGGCACGCCCGCCCGCGCCGCGCCCGACACGCTCGCCGCCCTGCAGGACGATCGCATCGACGCGGTGCTGCGCCAATGCGAGGGCAACGTCGGCCAGGCCGCGCGCCGGCTGGGCCTGCACCGCAGCACGCTGTACCGCCGTCTGCAGGCGCGCCGCGGCGCCCACTGATCCCGCCGCACCATGAAAAACGGGCTGCCGAGCAGCCCGTGGCGATGCGATGGCGCGGCGCTCACTGCATCATGATGCGCGCCAGCTCGACGCCCGGATCGGGGGCACGCATGAAGGCCTCGCCCACCAGGAAGGCGTCGACCTTGTGGTCGCGCATGAGCTTGACGTCTTCGGGCTTGAGAATGCCGCTCTCCGTGACCACGCGCTTGCCGTCCGGGATGCGGGGCAGCAGGTCCAGCGTATTTTGCAGGCTGGTCTCGAACGTGCGCAGGTTGCGATTGTTGATGCCCAGCAGCGGCGTGTTGAGCGTGAGCGCCACCTCGAGCTCGGCGGCATCGTGCACCTCGACCAGCACATCCAGGCCGAGGTCGAACGCCACCTGCTCGTACTCGCGCAACTGCGTGGGCGACAGCGCGGCCACGATCAGCAGCACGCAATCGGCGCCCATCGCACGGGCCGAGATGATCTGATAGGGATCGACGATGAAGTCCTTGCGCAGCACCGGCAGCGAGCACGCGGCGCGTGCGCGGCGCAGGTTGTCGTGCGAGCCCTGGAAGAACTGCACATCGGTGAGCACGGACAGGCAGGCTGCGCCATGCGCCGCATAGGTGGACGCGATGGCGGACGGATCGAAGTTCTCGCGCAGCACGCCCTTGGAGGGCGATGCCTTCTTGATCTCGGCGATCACGCCCGGCTTGCCCGCGGCGATCTTGTCTTCGATCGCCTGGGCAAAGCCGCGCACGTCCTGCCTGGCCTGCGCCTCGCGCAGCAGTTCGGCTTCGCTGCGCAATTGACGTGCGGTGGCGACTTCCTCGGCCTTTACGGCCAGGATCTTCGCGAGGATATCGTTCATTTTTGGAATTTCCGGGTGTAAGCGCAGAACTCTTCCAGCTTCGCGCGGGCCGCGCCGTTGGACAAGAGCTCGAACGCCAGTGTAAGCGCCGCGGGGATGGACTCGGCCTTGTTGCCGGCATAAATGGCCAGACCCGCGTTCAGGGCAACGATGTCCCGCGCGGCGCCTTCGACATTGTCCAGCGCTTCGATGACAAGTTCGCGCGACTGATCGCGATTGGACACCTTGATACTCCGATTGGACATCATGGATAGCCCGTAGTCCTCGGGATGAATCTCATATTCCCGCACGACGCCGTCCTTGAGCTCACCCACCAGCGTGGACGCGCCGAGCGAGGCCTCGTCCATGCCGTCTTTGCCATGCACCACGAGCACGTGGCGCGAGCCCAGGCGCTGCAACACGCGCACCTGGATGCCCACCAGGTCGGCGTGGAACACGCCCATGAGCTGGTTGGCGGCGCCGGCGGGGTTGGTCAATGGACCGAGGATATTGAAAATGGTTCGCACGGCCAGCTCCTTGCGCACGGCCGCGATGTTCTTCATCGCGCCATGATGCGCCGGGGCGAACATGAAGCCGATGCCGGTGGCCGCGATGCACTCGGAGACTTCCTCGGGGCCGAGTTGCAGATTGGCGCCCAGGGCCTCGAGCACGTCGGCGCTGCCCGACGACGAGGACGCGCTGCGATTGCCGTGCTTGGCGATCGGCACGCCCGCGGCCGCGGCCACGAACATGGCGGTGGTCGAGATGTTGAACGTGCTGCTGCCATCGCCACCGGTGCCGCACATGTCGAGCAGGTCTTCGGGGTTGGGCGTGACCACGGGGGTGGCGAACTCGCGCATCACCTGCGCGGCCGCGGTGATCTCGCCGACGGTTTCCTTTTTCACGCGCAGGCCCATCAGCAGCGCGCTGGCGATCTGCGGCGACATCTCGCCGCGCATCAGCATGCGCATGAGATGCAGCATCTCGTCGTGGAAGATTTCGCGGTGTTCGATGCAGCGCACGAGCGCTTCGGTGGGAGTGATCGTCACGTGGGGGCTCCTGGATGGGTCAGAGATTGAGGAAGTTGCGCAGCATCGCGTGGCCGTGCTCGCTCAGCACCGACTCCGGATGGAACTGTACTCCGTACAGCGGCAGCGTCTTGTGGGCCACGCCCATGATGTCGCCGTCGGGCGCGGTGGCGGTCACGCGCAGCTCGTCGGGCAGGGTGGCGGGATCGATGGTGAGCGAGTTGTAGCGGATCACCGTGTAGGGGGTGGGCAGGCCGGTGAAGATGTCGGTGCCGGTGTGCGAGATGCGCACGGTCTTGCCGTGCATGATCTGCTGCGCGCGGACGATGTCGCCGCCGTAGGCCGCGCCGATCGCCTGGTGCCCCAGGCACACGCCCAGGATCGGCAGCTTGCCGGCGAACTCGCGGATCGCGGGCACCGAGATGCCGGCCTCGGCCGGCGAGCACGGCCCCGGCGACACGCAGATGCGGTCGGGCTTGAGCGCGGCAATCTCTTCGAGGGTGATCTGGTCGTTGCGCGCCACGCGCACGTCTTCGCCCAGCTCGCCGAAGTATTGCACCAGGTTGTAGGTGAAGGAATCGTAGTTGTCGATCATCAGCAGCATGTCTGTCTCGCTTGTTTCGGTGCGGGCCGCGGGCCCTGAAGAGGCTCGGGGCTCAGATGGGCTCATCCAGGCCGTGCTGGACCTGCTCGGCCGCGCGCAATACGGCGCGCGCCTTGGCTTCGGTCTCGGCCCATTCGGCTTCGGGATTGGAATCGGCCACGATGCCGGCGGCCGCCTGCACGTAGAGCGTGCCGTTCTTGATGACGCCGGTGCGGATGGCGATGGCCACGTCCATCTCGCCGCCATAGCTCAGATAACCGGCCGCGCCGCCGTAGATGCCGCGGCGCACGGGCTCGAGCTCGTCGATGATCTCCATCGCGCGCACCTTGGGCGCGCCGGTCAGCGTGCCGGCCGGGAACGCGGCGCGCAGCACGTCCATGCTGCTCATGCCCGGGTTGAGATTGCCGGTCACGTTGGACACGAGGTGCATCACGTGGGAATAGCGCTCGATCGCCATCGTGTCGCTCACGCGCACCGAGCCGGTTTCCGCGACGCGGCCGACGTCGTTGCGCGCCAGATCGATGAGCATGACGTGCTCGGCGATCTCCTTCGGATCGGCGCGCAGCTCGGCCGCCAGGGCCTGGTCTTCTTCGGGGGTGGCGCCACGCTTGCGCGTGCCGGCCAGCGGGCGGATGGTGATCTGCGACTTCGGCACGTCGTTCTCGACGACCTGCTCCTGGCGCACCAGGATCTCGGGCGAGGCGCCCACGACCTGGAAGTCGCCGAAGTTCCAGAAGTACATGTAGGGCGAGGGGTTGAGCGAGCGCAGCGCGCGGTACAGCGACAGCGGCGAATCGCGGAACGGCTTGGCGATGACCTGGCCCACCTGCACCTGCATCAGGTCGCCCGCGGCGATGTATTCCTTGGCGCGGTGCACGGCCGCGAGGTAATCGGCCTTGGCGAAATCGCGTCGCTCTTCGGTCTGCATGCTGGCGTGGCTATACGGGATCTCGACCGCGCGGCGCAGCCGGGCGCGCAGGTCCAGCAGGCGCTGCTGGGCGCGGCTGTAGGCCTCGGGCTGGGCCGGATCGGCATAGACCATGAGATAGATGCGGCCGGCGAGGTTATCGACGATCACGAGCTCGTCGACATGCAGCAGCATGATGTCGGGGGTGCCTTCGTCCATGCCGGCCGGGAACGGCTTGACCGCCGGGCCCAGGCGCGTCTCGATGTGGCGCACGGTGTCATAGCCGAAATAGCCGGCCAGGCCGCCGCAGAAGCGCGGCATGCCCGGACGCAGCGCCACCTTGAAGCGCGCCTGGTACGACTCGATGAAGGACAGCGGGTCGCCGTCGTGGGTCTCGACCACCTTGCCGTCGGTCAGCACCTCGGTGTGCGTGCCGCGCGCCTGGATCACGGTGCGGGCCGGCAGGCCGATGAAGGAATAGCGCCCGAAGCGCTCGCCCCCCACCACCGACTCCATCAGGCAGCTCATGCGTCCGCCCTGAGGGCCGCTGTGGGCCAGCTTGAGATAGATGGCCAGCGGGGTGTCCAGGTCGGCGTAGGTCTCGGCGACCAGCGGGATCCGGTTAAAGCCTTGGGCGGCAAGCGCCTTGAATTCGATTTCGGTCATGTCGGTCTGGGGCGGTGAGGGTTGCGACAGACCGGGCACGCATGTGAAAAAGCCCGGTCCTGTTACGGTTCCGGGCTTGGCTTTGCTGGCTTTACAGCTTACGGCGCTGGCGCGGTGTGCGCGTCAGGGCCGGGAAGGGAATCATCGCCACCCGGAAGACAAACGCCACCAACGCCACGAGGCGTTGCGCATTTGGTTCGAGGGGCGAGCGTTCATTGATTCGAGTGTCTGGCTGAGTAAGGAGACGCCGGGGCTTCGTGCCTGGCGTCGCCGTCCGGGGTTACTGCTTGGCTACCTGGCTCGGCTTTCTGGATTATTCGGCCGCGGCCAGTGTGGCGTTGCGGGCGGAAATCCAGTGGGCGGCGTCAAGCAGCGTGTCAACTATACCATCCACATCCAGCGAGCGCACGTCCATCCCTTCGTTGTAGCCGTAGGGCACCGCGAGCACCACCGTGCCGGCGCGGCGGGCGGCCAGCGCGTCGTTGATCGAATCGCCGATCGTGATGGCCTCAACCGGAGTCACGCCCAGCGTGGCGCAGGCGTGCAGCACCTGATCGGGATCGGGCTTCTTGGCGGCGCAGGTATCGCCGCAGACCACGGTGTCGAAGAAGCCGGCCAGGCCCGTGCGTTGCAGCAGCGGCAGCGTGAATTCGGTGGGCTTGTTGGTGACCACGGCGAGCTTCAGGCCCTGGGCGCGCATGGCCTTCAGGCCTTCGATCACGCCGTCATAGACCCGGGCCTTGTCGCCATTGACGAGGTGGTAGTGACGATGGAACGAGGCGCGTCCCTCGGCATAGCGCGCATCTTCGGGCGCTTCGGCCTCGAGGCTGCCGGCCAGCGTGCGGCGCACGAGGTTGTCCACGCCCTTGCCCACGAACGTGGCGATGACGTCTTCGCGCAGCGGCACCATGCCAAGCTCCACACGCATGGCGTTGGCCGCGTGGGCGAGATCGGGAATGGAGTCGAGCAGCGTGCCGTCGAGGTCGAGCAGGACGGCGAGCAGGGGCGTGGCGGACACAGCGTATTCCTTGCGGTATGGGTCAGGCGGAAAGGGATTCGGCGCGGGCGATCTCGGCGCGCATCTGGTCGATCACGGCCTTGTAGTCGGGCTTGCCGAAAATGGCCGAGCCGGCCACGAAGGTGTCGGCACCGGCCTGGCGGATCTCGGCGATGTTGTCGGTTTTCACGCCGCCGTCGACTTCGAGCAGGATGGGCTGGCCACCGGCACGGGTCCAGGCGTCGATGCGGGCGCGGGCCTCGCGCAGCTTGGTGAGCGTGGACGGAATGAACGACTGGCCGCCGAAGCCGGGGTTGACCGACATCAGCAGCACCAGGTCCAGGCGGTCCATCACGTAGTCCATGTAGCTCAGCGGCGTGGCCGGGTTGAACACCAGACCGGCCTTGCAGCCGTGGTCGCGAATCAGTTGCAGGGTGCGATCCGGGTGGCGGCTGGCCTCCGGGTGGAACGTGATCATGTTGGCGCCGGCCTTGGCGAACATGGGCACGATGTCGTCCACCGGCTCGACCATCAGGTGCACGTCGATCGGCACCTCGACATGGGGACGGATCGCCGCACAGACCATCGGACCGATGGTGAGATTGGGAACGTAATGGTTGTCCATCACGTCGAAGTGAATCCAGTCGGCGCCCGCGGCGACGACGTTGCGGACCTCTTCGCCCAGGCGGGCGAAGTCGGCGGATAGAATGCTGGGAGCGATGCGGGTGGAGGTGGCCGGCGTGGACATGGTGATCGGGATTTCCGGGGGCATAATGTGCAATTATTGCAGCTTGCCGCCCCGGCCCGGGAGCGCCGTTACTTCTTCGCCCCCGGCCGGCCGCATTCGCACTGCGCGATCCCCTGCATTCATCCCTCATACGCCACACTGGGAAAGGCCTGTGAAACCTTACGATCTGACCGTATCCGTGACCCCTCGATTCGTGCCGGAGCAGTCCGATCCCAGTCAGCAGCAATACGTATTCGCCTACACCGTGCGCATCACCAACACCGGCTCGAATCCGGCCCAGGTGATCAGCCGTCACTGGATCATCACCGACGGCAACCAGCAGGTGCAGGAAGTCCGTGGTCTCGGCGTGGTGGGCCAGCAGCCGCTGCTGGCGGCGGGCGAGACCTTCGAATACACCAGCGGCTGTCCGCTGCCGACCCCGGTCGGCACCATGCGCGGCACCTATCACTGCGTGGGCGAGAACGGCATTCCGTTCGAAGTGCCGATCGAGGAGTTCGTGCTCGCCATGCCCCGCACCCTGCATTGACCCCGCTGGCGCACCCCGCGCCGGCCGCAACCCGATGTTCCGCCCATGAAGCGCCTCCTTAGTCTGTCTGTGCTGTCGGTCTTGCTGGCGGCGTGTACCACCCCCTCCAGCATCCCGCCCGACGAGCGTCCCGGCACCGTCACGCCCGTGCCGACCGATGGCCCGCTGGTCGTGCCCTCGGTCTCGGCCCTGCCCGACACCCCGGCGCGCGCGCTGGCCGGCCGCTATCAGCGCGCCAACTACAGCGAACTGCCCGGCTGGGACGGCGACGACCTGTCGCGCCTGTGGCCTCTGGTGCTGCGCAATTGCAAAGGCCTGATGCGGCCCACCAGCGGCAACCTCGCGGCGCCCGCGCGCGCCACCCCGCGCGCCTGGCAGCCCGTCTGCGCGGCGGCCGCCGATCCGGCCCGCGCGCCCGCCGCGGGCGACGCCGCCGCGGTACGCCGTTTCATCCAGACCTGGTTGCAGCCCTGGCGTGTGCTCGGCACCGACGGCCGCCCCGCCACCAACACCGTCACGGGCTACTACGAGCCGCTCGTACGCGGCTCGCGCGAGTCGGGTGGCAAGCACCAGTGGCCGCTGTATGCCGTGCCCGCCGACCTGCTCACGATCGACCTGGGCTCGGTCTACCCCGACCTGGCCGGCAAGCGTGTCCGCGGCAAGCTCGATGGCCGCCGCGTCGTGCCCTACGACACCCGCGCCTCCATCGAGGCGTCCGACCGCAAGCCGCCCGTGCTGGTGTGGGTCGATGATCCCGTCGATAACTTCTTCCTGCAGGTGCAGGGCTCGGGCCGCGTGCAGCTCACCGAAGGGCCCGACGCCGGCAAGACCATCCGCGTCGCCTACGCCGACCACAACGGTCAGCCCTATGTGTCCATCGGCCGCTGGCTGATCGACCGGGGCGAGCTGCGGGCCGATCAGGCGTCCATGCAGAACATCCGGGCCTGGGCCCAGCGCAATCCGGGCCGCACGCAGGAAATGCTCAACGCCAATCCGGCCGTGGTGTTCTTCCGCGAAGAAGCCGTGACCGATCCCGAACAGGGCCCCAAGGGCGCCTACGCGATTCCGCTGGCCACCGGCCGCTCGATCGCCGTGGATCCGACCTTCGTGCCGCTGGGCACCCCGGTGTTCCTGTCCACCACCTATCCCGCTTCCGAGCGCCCGCTGCAGCGCCTGGTGTTCGCTCAGGACACCGGCACCGCGATCAAGGGCGCCGCCCGCGCCGACTTCTACTGGGGCTTCGGCGACGAAGCCGGGCAGCAGGCCGGGCGCATGAAGCAGCGCGGCCAGATGTGGCTGCTGTGGCCCAAGCAGGCTGGCGAACCGAGCGCACGATGAAACACCAGATCCTGATCTGCGGGGCCGGCATCGTCGGCCTGTCGACCGCCCTGGCGCTGGCGCGCCGCGGCCAGCGCGTGGCCGTGCTGTCGCCGCGCAACCAGATCGCGCCCGCCGCGGCCGACCACTACCACCCGCGGGTCTACGCGATCTCGCCCGCGAGCCAGCGTTTCCTGGCCGAGCTCGGCATCTGGGACGCGATGCCGCAGGCACGGCTGATGCCGGTCACGGCCATGGAAATCCACGGCGACGGCGACGGCCGCGTCGACCTCAACGCCTGGCAGGCGGCGCAACCGCAGCTCGCCTGGATCGTCGAGGCCGGCGAAATCGAACGCGTGCTGATCCAGGCCGTGCAGATGTTCGGCATTCCGTGGATCGACGAGCGCTGCACGGGCTGGCGTCCGGGCGAAGTGCAGACCGACGGCGGCCGCACGCTGCAAGCCGAGCTGTTCGTCGGCGCCGATGGCGCGGCGTCGCCGCTGCGCGAGGCCGCCGGCATGAAGCACGAGGCCACCTCGTACCACGACATCGGTCTGGTCGTGCACCTGGATGCCGAACGCGCGCACCAGGGCACCGCGATCCAGTGGTTCCGCGACGACGGCGTGCTGGCGCTGCTGCCGCTGCCCGACACGAGCGCCGGCGCCCAGGTGTCGATGGTCTGGTCGATGCGCGAAGAACCCGCCCGCGCGCTGATGGCGCTTGCGCCCGAAGCCCAGACCGCCGAACTCGAACGCCGCCTGGCGGACGCCACGCATGGCCGGCTGGGCGCGTTGCGCGTGCGCAGCAAGCTGCATGGATTTCCGCTCACGCTGGAACGCGCGCAGATGGTCGCGCCCGGCATCGCGCTGGCGGGCGACGCCGCGCACCGGCTGCATCCGCTCGCCGGCCAGGGGCTCAACCTCGGCCTCGGCGATGTCCAGGCCCTGGCCGAAACCGTGGCCGCGCGCGAGGCGTACCGCGAAGCCGGCGATCTGCGCGTGCTGCGCCGCTACCAGCGCGCCCGCGCCGAGCCCGTGCTCGCCATGCGCCTGGCCACCGACGGCCTGCATCGGCTGTTCGCCTCGCGCGCCGCGCCGCTGGTGTGGCTGCGCAACGCGGGCATGCATTGGGTCGAGGCCGTGCCTTTCGTGAAGCGCCAGCTCATCGAAGGCGCCTCGCGCAACTAATCCGGTCAGGGCGCGGTCTCAAGGACAGGCTCAAGGCGGTCCGGTGCCGCGCCCGATCCCACAGGAGTTCACATGAATATTCGCGTATCGCTGATCCTGGCCGCCGCGCTTGCCTGCGGCGCCGCCGGGGCACAGGCCGCCGACAAGGTCTATTCCACCGCCAACCCGCCCGCCCCCGCCGCGGGCGACAAGGTCACCGGCACCACCCAGATGGGCCAGCCCGCCAAGCCGGGCGAGAAGGTCTACAACACCGCCTCGGTGACGCCTCCGGATCCCGTGGCCGATGCGGTCAAGTCGCGCTTCAAGGAGCGCTTCAAGAATTTCGACGTGACCGCCGTGCGTCGCACGCCCTACGGCCTCTTCGAGGTGCAGCTGGGCATGGACCTCATCTACACCGACGAGGGCGTGAACTGGGTCATGGAAGGTCCGCTGATCGACGCCGCGAGCCGCCGCGATGTCACCCAGGAGCGCCAGGAACAGCTCGGCCAGGTGTCGTTCGACCAACTGCCGCTCGACCTCGCGCTCAAGCAGGTGCGCGGCAAGGGCACGCGCAAGGTCGCGATCTTCGAAGATCCCAACTGCGGCTACTGCAAGCAGCTGCGCCACACGCTCGAAGACGTGGACGACGTCACGATCTACACCTTCCTGTACCCGATCCTGTCGCCGGACTCGACCACCAAGGTGCGCGATGTCTGGTGCGCCAGCGATCCCGCCAAGACCTGGGACGACTGGATGCTGCGCGGCAAGCGCCCGGCCTCGGTGCAATGCGACGCGCCGGTCGAGCAGATGGTCTCGCTCGGCAAGCAGTTGATGGTGCGGGGCACCCCGACCATTTTCTTCGCCGACGGCAGCCGCGCGAGCGGCGCATTGCCGATCGAGCAACTGCAGGAACGCCTCAAATGATTCTCCGGCCCGCCTCCCAGCGGGCCGATTGCTTTGCACGGGTGGGCGCGCTCACCCGCCGGACACCAACCGCTCGAAAACAATACCTGGAGACTGGCAATGGATATCGCGATTCTCGATGACTATCACGACGTGGCGCAGCGTTACGCCGACTGGGCCAGCCTCGGCCCCGACGCCCGCGTCACCGTGTTCAATGACGCCCTGCCCGAAGGCCAGGCGCGGGCCGACGCGCTCGCGCCCTTCGATGTGATCGTGGCCATGCGGGAGCGCACTCCGTTCCCGGCCGAGCTGATCGCCGCCCTGCCGCGTCTGCGCCTGCTCGTCACGACCGGCATGCGCAACAACGCGATCGACATGAACGCGGCGTCGGCGCGCGGCATCGTGGTGAGCGGCGCGCCCGGCAGCGCCGACGCCAACACGGCGACGGCAGAGCTCGCCTGGGCGCACATCCTCGCGCTGTTCAAGCACCTGCCCCAGGAAGACGACGCCATGCGCCGTGGCATGTGGCAGACCGGCATGCCGATCCCGCTGGCGGGCAAGCGGCTGGGCCTGGTCGGCCTGGGCAAGCTGGGCCAGGCCGTGGCGCAGGTGGGCCGCGCGTTCGGCATGGAGGTCGTGGCCTGGAGCCCCAACCTCACCGACGAACGCGCCGCCGAGGCCGGCGTGACCCGGGTCGACAAGCACGCGCTGTTCTCCACCGCCGACGTGGTCAGCCTGCATCTCATCCTGAGCGAGCGCAGCCGCAACGTGGTCGACGCGGCCGCACTGGCCGCCATGAAGCCCACCGCGTTCCTCGTGAACACCTCGCGCGCGGGCCTGGTCGACCAGGACGCCCTGATGGACACGCTGGCCAAGGGGCGGATCGCCGGCGCCGGCCTGGACGTCTACGAGGTCGAGCCGCTCCCGCCCACCGACTCCGTGCGCAATCTCGACAACGTGATCCTGACTCCGCACCTGGGCTACGTCAGCCAGGAAAACTTCCAGGCGTTCTATCGCAATGCGCTGGAGGCGGTGCGCGGCTTCGCCGCCGGGCAGCCGGTGCGCGTGCTCAACGCCAGCTGAGCGGCCAGACGCGGGCCCGGGCGCATCGCGCCCCACGGCCCGCAACGCCGGCGGGGGCACGGGCCGGCGCCGCGCGCCCGCGCTAAAATGCTGTTTTTCCTGCATTTTTGCGTGGTCATGAAGGACTCCAACAACTTCCACCGGCTCGAGAATCGGCTCCAATCCGAAGCGGGCAAGGCCATCGTCGATTTCAACATGATCGAAGACGGCGACAAGATCCTGGTCTGCATGAGCGGCGGCAAGGATTCCTACACCATGCTGCAGGTGCTGATGGCGCTGCAGCGCCGCGCGCCCGTCAAGTTCGAGCTGGTCGCGATGAACCTCGACCAGAAGCAGCCCGGGTTTCCCGAAGACGTGCTGCCGCGCTACCTCGCGTCAACCGGCGTGCCGTACCGCATCGTCGAGGCCGACACCTACTCGATCGTCAAAGAGAAGGTGCCCGAGGGCAAGACGACCTGTTCGCTGTGCTCGCGCCTGCGCCGCGGCGTGATCTATCGCACCGCCAAAGAGCTCGGCTGCAACAAGATCGCGCTGGGTCATCACCGCGACGACATCGTCGAGACCTTCTTCCTGAACCTGTTCTTCGGCGGCAAGATGAAGGCCATGCCGCCCAAGCTCGCCACCAACGACGGCGCCCACGTCGTGATCCGCCCGCTCGCGTATTGCAGCGAGCGCGACATCGCCAAGTATGCGCAGGCGATGGAGTTTCCGATCATCCCGTGCAACCTGTGCGGCTCGCAGGAGAACCTGCAGCGCGTGCGCGTGAAGGAAATGCTGCAAACCTGGGAGCGCGAGACCCCGGGCCGCGTCGCGAACGTCTTCCGCGCCCTGACCGATGTGGTGCCCTCGCATCTGGTCGACGCCAACCTGTTCGACTTCAAGGGCCTGGCCACCGGCCTCGCCAAGATCGACGAGGCCTCGCTGTTCGGCGAGAGTTCTTACGAACAGGACGCCCTGGTATTCGGCCAGTCCAGCGAGAACCGCATCGCCTTCGTGCGGCCCGAGCGACTCGACCTGCCCGTCTGACGCGCCCGCCCATAAAACTGCCCGCATCGCCTTACGGCGTGCGGGCAGTTTTCTTGCGGGATTCGTCGCGAGCCGGGCCGCGTCACGCGCACGCGGGGCCTGGGCCCGGCATGCGCGGTGGGCCGGCCGGCGCTCAGTAGGCTGCGAGCTGCAGCGGCGCGCCACTCAGGCGCGGGGCGGCGGCGCGCGCATCCTGCGCCTGGCCCTGTCCTGCCTGCAGCTTGAACGCGCTGACCGCGCCGCGCAGATCGGCGGCCTGGTCCTGCATCGAGCCCGCGGCGGCCGCGGCCTCTTCGACCAGTGCGGCGTTCTGCTGCGTGACTTCGTCCATCTGCGCCACGGCGCGGTTGACCTGTTCGATGCCATCGGCCTGCTCGGCCGATGCGGCCGCGATCTCGCCCATGATGTCCGTCACGCGCTGCACCGAACTCACGATCTCCTGCATCGTGGCGCCGGCGCGCGCCGCGCTGTCCGAGCCCTGACCGATCTTCTGCACCGTGTCTTCGATGAGCGTCTTGATCTCCTTGGCGGCCTGCGCGCTGCGCTGCGCCAGCGTGCGCACCTCGGCGGCCACGACCGCGAAGCCCTTGCCCTGCTCGCCGGCACGCGCGGCTTCCACGGCGGCGTTCAGCGCCAGGATGTTGGTCTGGAAGGCGATGCCGTCGATCACCGACACGATGTCGGCGATCTTCACCGAGCTCGACGAGATCGCGCTCATGGTGCTGACCACTTCCGACACGGTAGAGCCGCCGCGCGAGGCGGTATCCGACGCGGCAGCCGCCAGCTGGTTGGCCTGACGCGCGCTCTCGGCATTCTGCTTGACGGTGGAGGACAGCTCTTCCATCGACGCGGCGGTCTCTTCGAGCGACGCGGCCTGCTGCTCCGTACGCGACGACAAATCGGTGTTGCCCGCCGCGATCTGGCCCGACGCCGACGCGATGTTCTCGACGCCGGCGCGAATGCGGGTGACCGTGAGGGCCAGGTTGTTGTTCATCGACTCGAGCGCGTGCATCAGTTCGCCGATCTCGTCCTTGGACGTCGCGGTGATGCGGCTCGTCAGATCGTTGTCGGCCACCGTGCGCGCCACGCGCACCGCGTCGGCCAGCGGCCGCGTGATGCTGCGCGTGAGCAGGATCGACAGCGCCAGACCGCTCAGGACGGCGATGGCGCCCAGGACGATCATCCACAGATTGGCGACGTTATACGAGCTCTCGATGCTGACCGCCTGCGCGTCGATGTCCGCGCGCTGCATGTCGGAGAGCTGCGTGATCAGATCGATGAAGCGGCGCGAAGCCGACAGATACTCCTGCGTGAAGATGCGCTCGGCCAGCTCGACATTGCCTTCCTGCTTGGCCTTGAAGATGCGGTCGCGCGAGCTGAGGTACTCGGTGCGCGCCTTGCCGATGCCGGCCCATACCTGCTTCTCGGCGTCGCCCTGGATCAGCGGCTCGATCTGCTGTTGCAGTTTGGAGGCCTGGGCGGTGGATGCGGCGGCATCCTGCGTAAAGAACCCGGCGAGGCTGGGATCGCTGCTCTTGGCGATCGCGGTGGTGCGGGTCACGCCCGTATGGATGAATCGGCTCCAGTCGTTGACCATGCGATCCTTGGTCAGCGATTGATGCGTCACATTGTCGACGGCGCGATTGATGTCGGCCAGGCTGTACAGGCCCACCACGCACATGACGATCATCATCGCCAACAGAACGGCAAAGCCGGCCGCGAGCCGGGTCCCAAGCTTCAGATTCTTCATGACTGCCCCGAATGCTGCCAAGGCGTATGGCAACGCGGCAACCCACGCACCCGCCTGCCCTGGAGATCCGCCTCCAAAATGATGCTGTTAGATAGATGTAATGGCCAGCGCGGACGCGCCCGTAGCGGCATATCGCGCGATGGAGCCCGAATGCTAGCAATCGGGGTGGCGGACAGATCAGGCGAGGAGCGGCGCGTTTTAGGCCAATCTTTCTGGTTTGGCCGATCCACGCGTCGTCATGAAAATCGGGGCCAAATTCGCGCGGATCCGCATATATCGCGGCATTTCCTTGCGTTGCCGATCATTGCCCGTGGCGGCGGCGTTCAGCGCAGCTCGAGCGTCGCGCCGATCACGCGCATGGTGGGCATGAGCTGACGCCAGGCATCCTTGGAGAGCGAGGCGGGGCGAGCCAGCGCGGCCGCCGCGGGGTCGTCGAGCAGATCGCCTTTGCAGGCGAACACGATGCTGTTGGTCATGTCGTCGTCCACCACCTCGAACATCGCCGGGCCGAAGGCCGCGCGCACCCGGTCCAGATAGGTGTGATGCTCGCGATGATTGACGTGGAAGTTGATGACGAGGATGCCATCGTCGCGCAGCGCGCGATGGCAATCGGCATAGAACGCTTCCGAGCAGAGCTGAGGCGGAATGCCGCCGGTCACGAAACCATCCAGCATGAGCACGTCGATCTCGCCGTCGAGCGTGGCCATATAGTCGGCCGCGTCGGCCTGCACCACCCGAAAGCGCTCGCTTTCCGGCGGCACCATGAAGGCCTCGCGCAATGCGATCACCGCGGGATCGATTTCCACGACCGTGATATCGGCGGCGGGCAGATAGCGGTGACAGAATTTAGGCAACGAACCGCCTCCCAGACCCACCATCAACATGCGCGCGGGCTCGGGCTGCCACAGCACGAAGCCCATCATCATCCGCGTGTATTCGATCTCGAGCGCGTCGGGGTTGAGCACTGACATGCTGCTCTGCACTTCCTGGCCGGTGAAATGTAGCGAACGGCGGTTGCCTGCGTTTTGCACGAAAGGCCGATGCGGCGCGGCGGGCAGAGAAGAAT
Organism: Bordetella genomosp. 5; assembly: GCF_002261475.1. Taxonomy (GTDB): domain Bacteria; phylum Pseudomonadota; class Gammaproteobacteria; order Burkholderiales; family Burkholderiaceae_B; genus Bordetella. The sequence goes on along the minus strand of NZ_NEVN01000001.1, from coordinate 163,050 downwards.
CGTCGTCGTGGTCGGTGTCTGGCTGATGTGTCATGGCGGCAGGGCGCTGAAGGAGCGCATCCCGCATTAGACACGCGCGATCCGATGACGGCAATCAGGCGGCCACGGTCATCGGCGCGCGATCGGGCATGCCGCGCAGCGACGCGCCGGCGCGTGGCACGAAGCGCACCTCGGCCTGGCGCGGCCGCAGCGAAAACCAGCCCTGTGGCTGAACCGGCTGCAACAGCTCGATATCCCAATGCGTGACCCAGTAGGCCAGCGAGACCGCGAGGTCGAGCATCGCCATGCCGGTGCCCGGGCAGGCCCGATCGCCGAGGCCGAACGGAAAATAGGCGCCCTGCGGCCGGTCGTCCTCGCCCAGAAAGCGCTCGGGCATGAATCGTGTGGGCTCGGGAAACCAGCGCGCATCGCGCTGTGTGATCCAGCTCGACACCATCACGATGTCACCGCGATGCAAGGTGTGGCCTTGCACCTGCAACGCACGCGAGAGCTGGCGCGGCACGAGTGCATACGCCGGCGGGTAGAGCCGCATCGACTCCTGGATCACGGCTCGCAGCAAGGGCGCGCGCTGCAGATCCTGCAGCCGGGTGATATCGCGCCAGTCGATCGCGTCGAGCTCCGCGCGCAGCGCATCGCGGATCGTGGGATGTTGCGCGAGCAACAATTGCGTCCAGGCCAGCGTGGCGCCGGTGGACTGATGCGCCGCCATCAGCAGGGTGGCGAGGTCCTCGCGATGCACCGTGAGCGGCCGGGTCGAGCGCGCAGCCACGCTTTCGATCTGCGTGCGCAGCGTACGCAGCGCCCAACGCTTGCGCGGGCACAGCTTGCTCGGAAACCAATGACCCAGCGGCAGGCCGGTGCTGGTTTCGAGCAGGGCCACGCGCGACAGAATGCGCACCGCGCGCGCGATCGGCTCGGCCGATTCGCTCAGGTCCAGCCCGAACAGCGCGTGCCCGGTCAGCGTGATGCTGTAGCAGGCCATCTCCAGATCGAGATCGCGCCGGGCGCCCGCCGGGATGCCGTCGGACCAGCGCTGCGCCAGGCGCAGGATGTCGTCGACGGGCGGCGGCTGGATGTGCGGCCGCACCTTCTGCCGTTGCTCGCGCGCCTGCGCGCCTTCGCGCATCATGAAGCTGCGGCCGTTCCATTGGCGCATCATGCACAGGCTGGGCTCCCAGCGGCGCAGGTCGCTGCGATGCGTGACCATCAGCGCATGCACCGCCTCGGGATGGAACACGCACCAGACCCGGCGCGGTCCCATGCGCATGCTGCTGATATCGGGCTGGGCCTGATGCACGCTGGCCAGCCACGCCAGCGGATCGCGTTGAATGGCCAGCCATTTATCGAGCCCCGCGCTGGCGCCGGACCAATCGCCGTTGCGCCAGGCACTCAGGCGGCGTCGGATCGGACAGGCGATGACGGTATCGTTCATGGGCGCCAAGTGAGCAGAGTAGAGAATCCGGAGGCGATGCGCGCGGCGGCCGCGCCTGCACCTCCGCGGCCGGGGCAGTCGAGCGATCTTACTAAAGCCCGCCCCCGGTGACGTTACGGTTGGTTAAGATGCCTGCCACCACGCTGCGCGTCTCCTCCCTCCGCACCTTGCTCTATCTCCTCGTTTTCGCGATCGCGTTGCTCGCCGGCGGCATCAGCGGCGTCATCGGCACGGGCTCCTCGTTGATCCTGCTGCCCGTGCTCGTGTCCGTGTACGGCCCGAAGGCCGCGATCCCGATCATGGCGGTGGCCGCGGTGATGGGCAATCTGGCGCGCGCCCTGGTCTGGTGGCGCGACACCGACTGGCGCGCGGCGCTCGCGTTCGCGCTGCCCGGCGTGCCCGCGGCCGCGCTCGGCGCCCGCACCATGCTGAGCTTGCCCGCCTGGTCGATCGACGCGGGCCTGGGCGTGTTCTTCCTGACGATGGTGTGGGTACGGCGGCATCTGGCGCGCGGGCGGCGCCGCCTCTCGCTCGCCCAGCTTGCGGCCTGCGGCGCAGACATCGGCTTTCTGACCGGCCTGGTGCTCTCCACCGGCCCGCTGAGCGTGCCGGCGTTCACGGCGTATGGCCTGAGCGGCGGCGCTTTTCTCGGCACCGAGGCGTTGAGCTCGCTGTTCCTCTACGTGGGCAAGGTGATCACCTTCGCGAGCCAGGGCGCGTTGCCGTGGCCGGTGCTCGCCCAGGGCCTGCTCACCGGCGCCGGCATCATGCTCGGCACGGCGCTCAGCAAGCCGCTCGTCCTCGCGTTGTCGAAGACCACCTACGACCGGCTGCTCGACGGCCTGTTGATCGTGTCGGGCATCACCTTCTTCTGGATGGCCACCCGTCATTGAACGTGGTCCGGCGACCGATCACGCGCCGGCGGAGCAGCCCGCGGCACCGCCGAACACCGCGCCAATCCTGACTATTTCCTGAATTATCGGTACCGACCCGCAGGCCGATTTCGGGGTCATAATCAGTGGGTGTGCATTCTCTGGAACAGGCCATGGCTGAGACTACCCCGGCGCAGCAAGAAGTTCGTCCGCTCGAGATCGGCGACATCACCGTCATCGACAATTCCAAGCTCAAGAAGGCCGTGACCGCGGCCGCGCTCGGCAATGCGATGGAATGGTTCGATTTCGGCGTGTATGGCTTCGTGGCCTTCGCGCTGGGCAAGGTGTTCTTTCCGGACGCCTCGCCGGCCGTGCAGACGATCGCGGCCCTCGGTACGTTTTCGGTGCCCTTCCTGGTGCGCCCGCTGGGCGGCATTTTCTTCGGCGTGATGGGTGACCGCTTCGGGCGCCAGAAGGTGCTCTCGCTCACCATCATCATCATGGCCATCAGCACGTTCTGTATCGGCCTCATTCCCTCCTACGCCGCCATCGGCATCTGGGCGCCCATTCTGCTGCTGCTGTGCAAGCTGGCGCAGGGCTTCTCGGTCGGCGGCGAATACACCGGCGCGGCGGTGTTCGTGGCCGAGTACGCGCCCGACCGCCAGCGCGGCTTCCTGGGCAGCTGGCTGGATTTCGGCTCCATCGCGGGCTTCGTGATCGGCGCCGGCATGGTGGTGCTGTTGCAGACCATGCTGGGCGAGCAGACCTTCCTCGACTGGGGCTGGCGCATTCCGTTCTTCGTGGCCGGCCCGCTCGGCCTGCTCGGCCTGTACCTGCGGCACGCCGCCGAAGAAACCCCGGCGTTCACGCAGCAGCTCGAGAAGATGGAGCAGGAAGACCGCGATGCCGTGCAGGAAAAACCCAAGGTCGCGTTCGGCGAGATCTTCTCGAAGTATCGCCGCGCCCTGCTGGTGAGCGTGGGCATGGTGCTGGTGACCAACATCACCTACTACATGCTGCTCACCTACATGCCCACCTATCTGTCGGGCAGCCTGGGCTACACCGAAGGCCACGGCGTGCTCATCATCGTGGTGGTGATGGTCGGGATGTTGTTCGTGCAACCGGTGGTCGGCTTCATCAGCGACAAGGTCGGACGCAAACCCTTCCTGCTGGTGGGGAGTCTGGGCCTGCTGGTGTCGGCCATTCCGGCTTTCCACCTGATCGGCAGCGACAACACCGGCCTGATCTTTCTGGGCCTGCTGCTGATCGCGGTGTTCCTCAACTGCCTGATCGGCATCATGGCCGCCACCTTGCCCGCGCTGTTCCCCACGCGCATCCGCTACAGCGCGCTGGCCAGCTCGTTCAACATCGCCATCATCGTGGCCGGTCTCACGCCTACCGTGGCCGCGTGGCTGGTCGAAGAAACCGACAATCTCATGATGCCGGCCTTCTACCTGATGGCGGCCTCGGTGGTCGGCCTGATCACCTCGTTCTTCCTGCCCGAGACGGCCAACCGGCCGATGCGCGGCGCCACGCCCACCGCGTCGAGCCGGCGCGAGGCCAAGGTGCTGTTGCAGCAGGCTTACGAGCATATCGAGCAGAGCGTGCAGGACATCGACGCCGAGATCGAAACGCTGGAGCAGGAAATCGAGGCCCTGCGCGAACGCCGTCAGCGGCTCGCCGACCGTCATCCGAATCTCGAATGACAGGCTCGTGGAAGACTCGCGCGTGAGCCGCCGCGCCGACCCCTTCGCCCCGCCCGCGCGCACGCGGGCGGCGGTCGCCAATACGCTGCTGTGGGTGCTCGAACCGCTCGAGTCCGACCCTGGCTACGCGCGGCGCCGGATCTTCGGTAGCGAGGCGGCCTATCTCGACGGCCAGCTCTGCCTGACCGTGTCCGACCGCGATCCGCCGTGGAGCGGCCTGCTCGTGTGTACCGAGCATGCCCACCATTCTTCGCTCGCCGCGGCGTATCCCGCGCTGCGCCCACACCCGGTGCTGGGCAAGTGGCTGTATGTGCCGCAGGACCACGAAGATTTCGAAAGCACGGCCGCGCGGCTCGTCGCGGCGGTGCGGGCGCGCGACCCGCGCATCGGCGTGGCGCCGGGCGCGGGCCGGTCCCGCAAGCGCCCGGCCTGAGCCGGCGCGCGGCACCCCGCGCACCTGGCAGTCAGCGCGCGGCTATCGGCTCAGGACACGCGGTTCCAGGTGCCGTATTTCGTGACCTGCTTCTCGTCGAAACCAAAGCCCAGGCCGGGTTCCTGGTGCAGCACGACGCGGCCCTTGCGATGCTCCAGCTGCCGGTCGATCAGCCGACGGAAATTCAGCACCTGGTCGTCCCAGAAGAATTCCACATAGCGCGCGTTCGGCGTGGCGGCCGCAAGCGGCGCATGCACGTCGTGGAACCAGTGCGGGCACACCTGCACGCCGTAGCCCGCCGCCATCGCGGCGATACGCTTCCATTCGGTGATGCCGCCGCAGACGGCGGCGTCGGTCTGCAGAATGGCCGCCGCGCCCGCGTCCAGCAGTTGCTTGTGATACCAGCGGCCGTAGCCGATTTCCGCCGTGGCCACCGGCACTTTGGTAAGCCGCGCGAGGCGCGCGTGGCTCTCGATGTCGTCCGGGCTGAACGGCTCTTCGATGAAGTACGGGTCGTACTGCTCGATCCGGCGCAGGTACTGCATCGCCTGCACGGTGTCGACCCAGCCGTTATTGCAATCGAGCATGAGCTCCACGTCGGGGCCGATCGCCTCGCGCGCCGCGCGCACGCGCGACTCTTCGCCCTGCGGCGACCAGCGGCCCATCTTCATCTTCACCGCGGAGAAGCCCAGCTCGACGAAGCTGGCCATCTCCTCGCCCAGCATCTCGGCCGTCTTGCCTTCCACGTAATAGCCGCCGCTGGCGTAGGCCGCGACGCTGTCGGTCTGGGCCGCGCCCAGATACTTGTGCAAGGGCAGCCCCGCGCTCTTGGCATTGAGATCCCACAGCGCGATGTCGATGGCGCTGATCGCGCGCATCACCGTCCCGGCCCGGCCCTGCAGCAGGCTTTCCTGGTACATCTCCTGCCACAGCGCCTCGACGGCCAGCGAATCGCGGCCCAGCACCACCGGGGCGAGCAATTGCTCCACGGCCACGCGGAACAGCTCGCCGGCGGCGCTGCCCACATAACAAAAACCGACGCCCTCGATGCCGTCGGCACTGCGCACCTTCACCAGGCCGTAGTGGCGCTCCGTGACGGTACGGTTGGAGAACGAAGTGACTTTGTCCAGCGGCACACGGGCCGCGCAGACGTCGATAGAGGCGATGATAGGCAAGAGGGTCTCCTGAGTGATCGGTACACGCACCCCGGTGCAGCCGGTCAGCGCGTGTCGAGAAACAAAGCCCAGCCAGTCTGCCCTGTGCGAGAACGCATAAGAATCGGCGATTTCCAGTTTCAGACCACGTAAAATACGCGGTCATGGACACCCGTTTCCTGCAGAGCTTCGTCGCCGTCGCCGAGTTCGGTTCGATCGCCGAGGCGGCCCGGCGGCTCGACCTCGCGCCCACCACGGTCACGCAGCAGCTGCGCGCGCTCGAAGCCGACATCGGCACGCCGCTGCTGGCACGCGCCGGCCGCACCGTGCAGCCCACCGCGGCGGGCCAGCGCATCCTCGATCGCGCTCGCGCCCTGCTGCGCGACGCCAGCGATCTGCGTTCGGCCGCTTCGGCCACGGGCCTGCCCGCGGGCCCGCTGCGCCTGGGGGCCACCCCATCGGCGCTGATGGGCATGCTGCCGCCGATGCTGCGCGCCTGGAAGCAGGCCCATCCCGGCATCCCGATCTACATCGAGCCCGGCACGTCGGCGCGGCTGCTCGATCGCGTCACGGTGGGCGACCTCGACGCGGCGATCCTCGTGCATCCGGCCTTCGAGCTGACCAAGACCTACGCGTGGCATCCGCTGCGCGAAGAGGCGCTGATCCTGCTGACCCCGGCCGGGCTGCGGGTGCGCGACCCGCTGCGGGTGGCCGCCCGCGAACCGTTCATCCGCTATGACCGCAACGTGGTGGCGGGCAAGATGGCCGACCAGTACCTGCGCAGCCATGGCATCCGGCCCAAGGTGCAGTTCGAGCTCGATGGCATCGAGCACATCGCACGCCTGGTGGCCGAAGGCTTCGGCGTATCGGTGCTGCCCGACTGGCCGGTGATCGGCGCGCCCGATCCCGCACTGCGCCGCTGGGCGCTGCCGGCGCCGTGCCCGGTGCGCCAGATCGGCATGCTGTGGCCGCGCAACGGCGTGCGCGCCGCCCTGGCCCAGGCGTTTCTGGACACGCTGATGGCGGCGGCGCCGTCATCAGCGCACGGTCACCGCCGTGGGCGCAACGCCGGCGGTTGATCCGGCGTCGCCCGCGCCATCGGGCGCAGGCTGGGCTTCGTGCGCCTCTTCGCGCGCCAGGCTGCGCCGGTAGGCGCCACACCCCGCGCCCAACAACACGATGCACGCCAGCGTGGCGCATCCGATCAGCACCGCCATCGAGTCGCCCACGGCAGCGGGCGTGCCGAACACGCGATCCGTGAGCAGCGCCACCAGCGTGGTGCCGAGTCCGAGACCGATCAGATTCGACACCAGCAGAAACAGCGCGGATATTTGCGCACGCAACTGATTGGGCGGCAGGATCTGCATGGCCGCGGTCGAGGTGGGCATCGGAAACGAGGCAAAGAACATCGCCGGCACCAGCAGCGCGACCGAGACGTAAAGATTGTCGACCTGCGTGAAGGCCACGGCCGGCACGCCCATCAGACATGCGCCGATCACGCCGGCACGCAACGGCGCATCGCGCCGTCCCCGGCGGGCCAGCGCGTCCATCAGCCAGCCGCCGCAGAACACCCCCGCGGTGTTCGTGATCAACACCACCACGCCGAGCATGTAGCCGACCTGCGTGGGCGTGAGGCCGTGGGCGCGCATGTAGTACGCCGGCGCCCATCCCAGCAGACAGAACAGAATCATGGCGTAGAACGAGAAGCCCAGGTAGTGACACGTGAACGTGGCGCGGTGGCGGCCGAGGAAGCGCATCGTGACGCCCATGCCGGGCCGGGCCGCCTGACCGTTCGCGTCGCGGCTCACCCCTTTGCGCACGGGGTCGCGCACAGTGAGCAGAATCAGCAGCGCCACCAGCACGCCCGGCAGCCCGACGATGAAGAACGTCAGCTGCCAGGGCTTCATCGTGCCCCAGGGGACCGCTACGCTATCGACGGTCTTGAGCAGATCGATGACGTAGCCGCCGATCAAAAAGGCGAGCCCGCCCCCCACGAAGGCGCCGATCGAATACACGCCCACCGCCCGCCCGAGTTTGTCGCGCGGAAACATGTCGCTCATCATCGAGTACGCGGCCGGTGACAGCGCGGCCTCGCCGACGCCCACGCCGATGCGCGCCAGGAACATGTGCGCGAAGCTGCGGGACAGGCCGCAGGCCGCCGTGGCCAGGCTCCAGAACGCAACGCCGATGGCGATGATGCGTGGCCGCGAGTAGCGGTCGGCCAGCACCGCGATGGGCAGGCCCATCACCGCGTAGAAGAGCGAGAATGCCAGGCCATGCAACAGGCTGAACTGGGTGTCGGAGAGCTGCAGATCGCGTTTGATGGGCTCGATCATCAGGGCCAGGATCTGCCGGTCGACGAACGAAAATATGTACGCTAGCATGCAGATCAGCACGACATACCATTCATAGGCATGACTACGCGGCGGGGTGTCCCCGCGGGTGTCGGCACTCATGGTTTCCCCTTGTATGAAGCTGCCCGCGGCTTGCGTTGCCTGAATCCGGTCACCGGCCGTCACGCAGATCCGTTTGCAGTCCTTCTGTTCAGTCTCACCGTTTTACGGCCCTTGCGGGCGCCGCAGCTATACCGCGCGCGCAACGACTGTTCTTCTTGCGCAGGAAAGCATGCTCGACTCTCCTCCCCCGCTGCATCGCCATTGTCTGCTTCAGTCCGCCAACGCCGCCGAGATCAAGGATCAGGTGAGTCAGCATCTGTGGTCGCACCGCATGCGCGTGGCGCCCGGCGTCGATCTGCACTCGCGCCTGTATGGCGTTCGCTTCGGCGGCGCCGCGCTCTACGATCTGCATTACGGCGCCGCCGTCGAGATCGATGCCGGTGACATCGCAAGCTGCTATCTGGTGCGGGCCACGCTGCAGGGCAGCGGCGAGCTGCGCCAGGGCACGCGGCGTGCCGGCCTGCGCGCCGGATCACTCACGCTCTCGTCGCCGTCCGAGCACAGCGCCATCAGCATCGACCAGGATTGCCGCAGCCTCATTCTGCGGATGGAGCGCACCACGCTCGAGCGCCATCTGCAGGATCTTCTGCAACGCCCGCTGCGCCAGCCCATCGTGTTCGAGGTCGACGTGCCCGCCTCGCACCCGGGTGCGGCCGCCGTGCGCGCCACGCTCGATTATCTGTGCCAGCTCTACGCGCAGCCCTTGCCCAGCGTGTCCCGCACGCTCGCCGCCGGGTTCGACGACTACCTTGCCTCGCTATTGCTCACGCAACTGCCGCACAACCACACCCACGCGCTCGCCCAAGACCGGCGCCAGCCGCTTCCGGCCCATGTGCGCAAAGCGCGCGACTACATCGATGAGCATGCCGACGCCAGCATCGCGCTCGCCGACCTGGCCGCGCACTGCGGCGTGTCGGTGCGCACGCTGCAAAACGGCTTCGTGCGTTTCCTGGGGCAAAATCCCAGCGACTACATGCGCGGCCAACGCCTCGCCCAGGTGCATGCCGCACTGCGCGACGCGCCGGTGGGCGCCAGCGTCACCGACATCCTGCTGCGGCACGGTGTGGCGAGCTTCGGCCACTTTGCGCAGCACTATCGCAAGCGCTACGGCTGCCTGCCCTCCGACACCTTGCGGGCGGCGAGCCACTGACACCGCCACGGCGCTGCCGATTTGGAACGGCGCCTGCGCATTCCGGCCATGATCCGCGCCGGCGCGCCGATAGCATGACCCGCAACGCAACTGTTCGAGGGTCTGCATCATGCGCATCACCATCATCGGCGGCGGGCACGGCTGCTACGCCGCGGCCGCGGAACTCGCCGGCAACGGCCACGAGGTGACCTGGTGGCGCCGCGACGGCGCCGCCTTCGCGCCGCTGCGCCAGGCCGGCTCGCTCGGCGTCACCGACTACCGCGGCACGCGCACCGTGCCGCTCGGCGCCGGCCCCGGCCGCATCCAGATCGCCGACGCCCTCGCCGCGGCCGTGACCGGCGCGGCGCTCATCGTCATCCCGCTCCCCGCCACGACACACGAATCGCTCGCGCCCGCGCTGGCGCCATTGCTGCGCGACGGCCAGGTTGTGTTCCTGCCGCCGGGCACCTTCGGCAGCTACCTGTTTGCCCGGGCGCTGCGCGAGGCCGGCAACACGGCCGACGTGGCCTTCGCGGAAACCGGCACCTTGCCCTATCTGGCACGCAAGCACGGCGAACGGGTGGTGGTGAGCGCGTACGCCACGCGACTGCCGACCGGCGTCCTGCCCCGCCGCCTGTCCGAACCGGCATTCGATATCCTGCGTGCCGCCTACCCCAGCGTCGAACCCATCGAAGACGCGCTATCCGGCGCGCTGATGAACGCCGGACCGATCATTCATCCGCCGCTCATCATGATGAACGCCGGGCCGCTGCAACACTTCGAGTCCTGGGACATCCACAACGAGGGCACACAAGCCGCGATCCGCAGCGTCACCGATGCGCTCGACGCGGAGCGCGTCGCCGTCCGGCAGGCGCTTGGGTATGGCGCGCCGCATTTTCCGCTGGCGGATCACTACGCCAGAACGGGCGACGAGTGGATGTACGGCCGTGGCGCGCACGGCAAGCTCACCGACAGTGGCGACTGGCGCGAACACATCGACCTCCACACGCACCGCTACATGCTCGAAGACACGCGGCTGGGTCTGTCGTTTCTGGTATCGGTCGGCCGGTGGGCAGGCGTACCCACACCGGTGGCGCAGGGCCTGCTGAGCCTTGCCAGCGCCGTGACCGGGCGCGATCTCTATGCCGAAGGCCGCACCCTGACCGCGCTGGGCCTGGACGATCTGACGCCGGCGCAGCTGCGCGCGCTGCTGCATGACGGAGTGCCGGCATGAGCCAAGACCCGCGGTCGCTGGCCGCAAGGCCGCAGGACGCGGCCATCGCCGTGGTCGGCGTGGGCCGCATGGGCATCGGCATCGCGGTGTCGTATGCCTTCGCCGGGCTACCGGTGGCGCTGATCGATGCCAAGCCGCGCCACGCGCCGGCGCAAGACGCCGTGTTCGACGGCGTGCGCCAGGCGCTGCGCGCGGAACTCGACACGCTGGCGCAGCTGGGCCTGCTCGCACAAGAGCGCATCGACGCGGTGCTCGCCCGGATCACGTTGCACGAGCGCGATGCCGCGGCGGCGCCGTTGCGTGCCACGCCGGTCGTGTTCGAGGCGGTGCCCGAGCGGCTGGACGCCAAGCGTGACGTGTTCGGCTGGCTCGGAGAACGCATCGGCGCGGACTGCGTGCTCGCTTCCACCACGTCCACGTTTCTCGTCACCCAGCTCGCCGACGCCGCGCCGGACCCCGCGCGTTTTCTCAACGCACACTGGCTCAACCCCGCGCATCTGATCCCGCTCGTCGAAGTGAGTCCCGGTCCGGACACGCTACCCGAGGTCGTGGATGGCCTGGAAGCGGTGCTGCGCCAGGCGCATAAAGTGCCCGTCCGTTGCTCGCCCTCGGCGGGTTACATCGTGCCGCGCATTCAGGCGCTGGCGATGAACGAAGCCGCCCGCATGGTCGAGGAAGGCGTGGCCAGCGCCGAGGACATCGACACGGCGGTACGACTGGGCTTCGGCCTGCGCTTCTCGGTGCTGGGCCTGCTCGAGTTCATCGATTGGGGCGGTAACGACATCCTCTATTACGCGTCGCGCTACCTCGACGTGGCGCTGGGGCCGCGCTTCCAGGCGCCGGCCGTGATCGAACGCAATATGGAGCAGGGCCGCAACGGACTGCGCGACGGCCTGGGCTTCTACGATTATCGGGACCAGGATGTGGCCGCCTACCGGCTGCGGCGCCTGGGCGAACTGGTGCGGCGGCTCGAGGTGATGGGACACGTACCGCGCGAGGGCACGGCAACGCGGCAACCGACATGACGGCGGCGGCGGCCCGGCCGCCCGGTCGCCGCCGTCGTTACGGCGGGCTGCGCGATCAGCGGGCGCCCTGCGCCAGCGCCGCCTCCAGCCGCGTGGCGGCCTGCGCCGCGCCTTGCTCCCGCAGCGCGGCGGGTAACTGCCGCAGCTGCGCCGCCGTCAGGCCCGCGTTCAGGCTGATGCGGATGTGTGCCTGCAACTGCGGCTCCACGCCGGTCATCCCCGACAGCATGCCGACCGTGGCCAGCTCGCGTGCGTGCCAATCCAGATTGTCGCGCGCGAAGATCGCACCGAAGAGATGCGCCTTGAGATAGTGATCGATCGCGGGTGCGAACTCGAACAACGGCCCCTTCACGGGCGCGCCCGAGAGCCTGGTCTGCGTCTCGGTACCCATCGCGGTGAGGTCGGCATCCGCCGGCAAGGCCGTGGGCGGCGTGCCCTCGGTATCGGTGATGCCGCGCTGCTTGCGTGCCTGCAGCACCTTCATCAGCGTGTTGAGCGCGTTCAGACTGCGAGGAAAGCCTGCATAGGCATAGACCTGCACGAGGATCTCGCGGGTCTGACTGATGCTGAGCCCGGCATCGAGGCCGCGCTCGAGCGCGCGCTCCAGCCCCGCGATATCGCCCACCGCCGCCGTCGCGCCGATCGGCGCAATGGCGAGTTGCGCGGCCGACAGCCGCGTCGCGCTGTCGGCGGAAGCCGCCGTGGAACCACCATTCGCACCCGCGCTCGCGGCCTTCGGCGCGGCGGATTCGGCGCAGGCGGCGCTCATGCCCGCGGCCATCACGAACGACGCGAACATCGAAGCGGAACGCAATTTACTTGCCAGCATATTGCACCTCGCTCACCGGTTCGAGCCAGTCCACGGCCTTGCCGTCGAGCGCTTCATTGATCGCGATATGCGTCATGGCGGTCGTGGACGCCGCGCCGTGCCAATGCTTCACCCCGGGTGCGATCCATACGGTATCGCCGGCGCGGATCTCGCGCACCGGCTGACCCCACTCCTGGATCCGGCCCACGCCTGCCGTGACGATCAGCGTCTGCCCGAGCGGATGGGTATGCCAGACGGTGCGCGCGCCCGGCTCGAACGTGACCGTGCCGCCGCCGACGCGGGCCGGCTGGGGAGCCTGGAACAGGCTGTCCACGCGGACGGCACCGGTGAAAAAGTCGGCCTGACCTTTGACCGACGCCTGCGTGCCCGCAGACGTGACGGTCAGGGAGGTGCCGCGCTCCTGGGCGCTGACGCTCGCCGCCGCCATGGAGAGCGAGAGCGCGGTTGCTGCGATGGATTTCATGGATCGATTCCCTTCTTGTAAGCCTGGAATCGAGTGTAGAGAGCGAACCGTCTGCCGATAAGACAGTAAAATCCGCATGCTTTGGTGAATTTTGCTCACCAATATCCGGATTCATATCGCGATGGAGAACCTCAACGACCTGCGCGGCTTCGTCATGGTGGCGCACGAACGCAGCTTCACCCGTGCGGCGGCACGGCTGGGCGTGTCGCGCTCGGCGCTCAGCCATGCCATGCTGGCACTGGAGGCGCGGCTGGGCGTGCGGCTGCTCACCCGCACCACCCGCAACGTCGCACTCACCGAGGCCGGCCAACGGCTGCTCGCCACGGCCGGACCGCGGCTGAGCGAGATCGACGACGAGCTTGCCGCGCTGCGCGCACTGCAGGATAAGCCCGCGGGCACCGTGCGCATCACCGCTCACGATCACGCCATCCAGACGGTGCTATGGCCGCGCCTGAGCCGACTCCTGCTCGAGCAGCCGGGCATCAACGTCGAACTGAGCGTGGACTACGGCCTCACCAATATCGTCGCGCAAAACTTCGACGCTGGCGTGCGCGTCGGCGACATCATCGATAAGGACATGATCGCCGTACGCATCGGCCCGGACTTTCGCATGGGCGTGTTTGCCGCCCCCGCGTACCTGCGAGCACAGGCCGCGCCAGCGCGTCCGCGCGACCTCACCCAGCACCGTTGCGTGAATCTGCGCCTGCCGACCCACGGTGGTTTGTATGCGTGGGAATTCGAACGCGGCGGCCGCCAGGTGCGCGTGCGCGTGGACGGGCAGACCGTGTTCAACAACACATTCCTGATGATGCAGGCGGCGCTCGACGGCCTCGGCCTGGCCTATGTTCCCGCCGACCTCGCACAACCGCACGTCGCCACGGGCGCGCTCGCGCCCGTGCTGCAGGAGTGGTGGCCCCAGCACAGCGGCTACCACCTCTATTACCCCAACCGCAGTCCCATCGCACCGGCGCTGGCGCGGGTCGTCGAGGCGCTGCGCTACCAGCCGCCCGGCCGCAAGCCCCGCGCGCGGCGCGGCTAACCGCCCGCGGGCTCGGTGCGCGTTGCGCCCTCCGTGCCCGCCGGCGGCCCCTGCGCCGACGGCGCGCCGGACCCATCGTCCACGCCCTGGGCCTGCGCATCGCGCAGCGCGGTCAGCTCACGGGTCAGCGTGGCAATGAGGCTTTTCCAGGTTTTCGCATTCGGACCCTGCGTACGGGCATACCAGCGGCGGGCGATCTCTTCGCCCAGGTGCGGGGGCACGCACAGGTTGTCGGCAAAGGCGGCACCGATGCCACGCGCCTGTCCGAGGGTCAAGATAAGGGTTTGTCCTTCCTTCACGGCATTCTCCTGAAGTGAGCGGACAGCACCCGCCCGGCCCTGAGTCGCCGGGCGCGCGGCGCGCCGCCTCTGGCCGACTCGGCTTTCGATTAGTTGCATGGGCATGCATCTAATGGCGTAGCTGTCCGTAAGTGTGTCGCTCGCCATGCGTTGGAGGGCGCGCTGGCCCGCCGATGCATGTGAAAAGGGCTGTACTCACCCGGGCGCGAACATCGGCATCGCGGCGATCTCCAGCACCCTTCCCGGCAATAGGAAAAGCATCGATCGATAGCGGCTCATGCTGTGTCCTCCATCAGGGATTGGCGCCCATGGCTTGCATGGTTCGGCGCAATTTGCGATCCCGGCAACAAGTGCGTCGTGGGAACGCCGTGTGCGACTTGCTCCCCGCCGGCGCGGGCCGGCATTTCCATTCGAGGAGCCTTCCATGTTCATGCACAACAAACGCCTGCAATACACCGCGCGCGTCTCGCAGACCAACCCGGGTCTGGCCAATCTGCTGCTGGAGCAATTTGGCGGACCGCAGGGAGAATTGGCAGCCGCGTGTCGATACTTCACTCAGGCGGTGGCCGAAGACGATCCGGGCCGCCGCGACATGCTCTTCGATATCGCGACCGAGGAGCTGAGCCATCTCGAGATCATCGGATCGCTCGTGGCCATGCTCAACAAGGGCGCGAAGGGCGAGCTGGCCGAAGCCATCGACAGCGAAGCGGAGCTCTACCGCAAGATCCACGGCGCGGGCAACGACTCGCACGTGACGCAGATTCTGTATGGCGGTGGCCCGCCGCTCACCAATTCGGCCGGCGTTCCCTGGACTGCCGCCTACATCGACACGATCGGCGATCCGTCGGCCGACCTGCGGTCGAACATCGCGGCCGAAGCACGCGCCAAGATCGTGTACGAGCGCCTGATCAACGTCACGGACGATCCGGGCGTCAAGGAAGCGCTGGGCTTTCTGATGACGCGCGAAGTGGCGCATCAGAAGTCGTTCGAGAAGGCGCTGTACTCCATGCAGCCCAATTTCCCGCCGGGCAAGCTGCCGGGCGACCCGCGCTTCGCCCGCACGTACTTCGACATGTCGCAAGGCCCCGGAGACCAGCGCGGTCCGTGGAACAGCGACGAGAATTTCGACTTCGTCGAAGACCGCGAGCGCCAGCGTGCGGTCGACGGCGGCGACGGACAGGCGTCGGTGACATTGCAGCCCGACGAGCTGGCCGCCATGCAGGCTTATGCCTCGCGGACGGCGTCCGATCAGTCTTCGGACCCGGCCACGGGCGTGGACCTCGGCGCGGGCATGCCCGCCAAACCGGACCTGCCCTGACGCGGGCAACAGGGCGGCCGGGCATCCCGCCCGCCGCCCGATCTTCAAGGGGATCCTCATGACGGAACGTGAATATGACCGGGCGCGTGAACACGTGCTCGACTGGCTGCGCGACGCGCACGCCATGGAAGAGCAGGCCGAGACCATGCTGACGTCGATGGCCGGCCGGCTGAAGAACTATCCGGAGCTGGAGGCGCGCATCCGCCAGCACATCGAAGAAACGCGCAACCAGGCGGAGCGCGTGCGCGGCTGCATCGAGCGGCTGGGCGGCGACACGTCGATGATGAAGGACATGGCCGCCAAGGCCATGGCCACGATGCAGGGTTTCGCGGGTGCGATGGCCTCCGACGAGGTGGTCAAGGGCAGCATGTTCAGCTATGCCTTCGAGAACATGGAGATCGCGGCCTACAAGAACATCATCGCGGGGGCCCGCTTCGTGGGCGACACCGAAACGGCGCGGGTCTGCGAAGACATCCTGCAGGAGGAGCTCGCCATGTCGGCCTGGATCGACCAGCACGCCGATCAGGTGGTGGCCCAGTTTCTGGAGATGTCGCGCCGCGCGCCGGACGAGGCCAAACGTTGAGGCGTCGCGGGGCAGGGCGCCGGCTTCAGGCGGCCGGCGCGCTCCCCGCCTTGCAGTAGATGCAATCGAGGGCGCTCGCGGGCGGGTTCCGGCCGGCCGGCCCGGGCGTGACCGCGAGCGTCTTGCCGGCGGAGGCGAGCGCGCCGGCCGGATGCGAACACTCGTGCGAGAGCCACTCGCTCAGGAGGTCGTAGCTTTCCATGTTGCTGCGCCAGTTGGGCGCGCACAGGTAATAGCCGAGCGGACTCTCGAAGGTACGCCCGAATACATCGACCAGGATGCCGTTTTCGAGCTCTTTCTCGATCAGGCAGTCCGGGATCAGCGCCACGCCGAAACCGGACGACGCGGCCTGGATAATCATCGAAAACAGGCTGAAGCCCGGTCCGAACCGCGAGCGGTCGAACTCGCCGGCATAGGTCGAAAACCAATATTCCCAGGACAGCGGAATCTCGATGTGCTGCAGCAGCGTGCAGCGGCGCAGGTCTTCCAGGCTCTGAATGCCTTGCTGCGCAAGATAGTCGGGCGAGCACACCACGCGGGTCTCGCGGCCGGTCAGGTACGTGGCGGTGCCGTCCGGCCAATCGCCATAGCCGTACTGGATCGAGGCATCGAAATCGAACTCGGTGCTCTTGTAATCGGCCACGCTGTAGCGCACGAAGTTCACCGAGATGTCCGGATGCACCTCCCGAAACACGCGCAGCCGGGGAAACAGCCACTGCGCCGCGAACGTCGGCGCCGCCGACACGTTGAGCGACTTGGCCGATTGCTGCGTGGTCATCACCTGCGACGTCGCGCTCTCCAGCGTGTGCAGCGCCGGACGGATCAGGCTCAGATAGGTGGCGCCCATGCGGGTGAGCTGCAGGCCGGTCGTCGTCCGAAGAAATAGGGTATGACCCAGATAATTTTCCAGGGTGGCGATGTGCCGGCTGATGGCGCTCTGGGTCACGAACAGCTCTTTGGCGGCCTTCGAGAACGACAAATGGCGCGCGGCGGCCGTAAAGGCGTTCAGCTCGGAAATGGTAGGGCAGCGACGTCTCATCGCAGGGTATGAGTAAAGGTCATAGGGGCCTTCTTAATTGTGTCGAACACATAAGGGGAGACCCGGTATCGGACCCCCGGATTGTACCGGTAGAGTTCGCACTGCCATTTTTTTCACGCCTTGGCAACGCATTTACGTGGTTGATTTATGAAGCCGGTTATCGTCAAAAACTGCAGGATCCTCAACACCCGGACACTCGTCCTCGATGGCCCATCGAACGTGCTGCTCGAAGACGGGATGATTTCCCGCATCAGTTCCGACGAGCTGGCTCACCCCGACGCCGACGTGATCGACGCCGGCGGCAAGACCCTCATGCCCGGCATGATCGACTGCCACGTCCACGTGGTCGCATCGTCGTTCAACCTCGGCCGCGTGGCCGCCATGCCCAATGCGCTGGCGCTGCTGCGCGCCCTGCCCATCATGCAAGGCATGCTCGACCGCGGCTTCACGACCGTGCGCGACGCGGGCGGCGCCGACTGGGCACTGGCCGAGGCCGTGACCTCCGGCCTCATCGATGGCCCGCGCCTGTTCTGCTCGGGCAAGGCCCTGTCGCAGACAGGCGGCCACGGCGACTTCCGTGAGCGCAACGACGAACTCGATCCCTGCCCGTGCTCGGTCAAGATCGGCAACATCGGCCGCGTGGTCGACGGCGTCGACAACTGCCGCCTCGCGGTGCGCGAAGAAATCATGAAGGGCGCCACGCAGATCAAGGTGATGGCCTCCGGCGGCGTGGCCTCGCCCAACGATCCGATCCAGAACCTCGGCTTCTCCGAGGCCGAGCTGGTCGCCATCGTCGAAGAAGCCAACAACGCGAACACCTATGTCATGGCCCACGCCTACACGCCGCGCGCCATCACGCGCGCCGTGCGTTGCGGCGTGCGCACGATCGAGCACGGCAATCTGGTCGACCACGACGCCGCGCAGGTCATGAAGGAACACAACGCCTACATGGTGCCCACGCTCATCACCTACGAGGGCCTGGCCAAGGACGGCGAGCGCTACGGCCTGCCGCTGGACTCGGTGAAGAAGATCGCGACGGTGCGCACGCACGGCCTGCGCGCGCTCGAGATCCTCGACGAAGTGGGCGTGAAGATGGGCTACGGCAGTGATCTGCTGGGCGAGACGCACTACATGCAGTCCGAAGAGCTCACCCTGCGCGCCAGCGTGCTGGGCAACGCCAAGGTGATCCAGCAGGCAACCCTGATCGGCGCCGAAATCCTGAACCAGGAAGGGCTGCTGGGCGAAGTGGTGGAGGGCGCCCACGCCGACCTGCTGCTGATCGACGGCAATCCGCTGGACGACATCGCGCTGCTCACGCAGCCCGAGTCGATCAAGCTGATCGTCAACCGCGGCCTGCTGCACAAGAACGACTGCTGAAGTCTCCCTCACTTTTCTCGGAACTTACCCCATGTTTTCCGTTTCGGAACGCCTGGAGCGGCTACCTTTCAGCCGCTTTCACTTCAAGCTGCTGCTGATCGGCGGCCTGGGTCTCGCCTTCGAGGCCCTGGACGCCGGCATCATCGCCTTCATCATCCCGTCGCTGCGCACGCAGTGGGGCCTCACCACCGGTGAAATCGGCTGGATCGCCAGCAGCACCTACGTCGGCTTCCTGGTCGGCGCCCTGTTCGCCGGCATTCTGGGCGACCGCTACGGCCGCAAGCGGGTCATGCTGTACGCCCTGATGCTGTTCTGCGTGGCGACCTTCATCAATGCCTTCGCACGCAACTATCACGAGTTCTACATCCTGCGCATGATCGCCGGTATCGGCATGGGCGCCGAAGGCGCCATCATTGCGCCGTATCTCGCCGAGTTCGTAGGCAGCAAATACCGCGGCCGCTTCACCGGCGCGCTGGCCGGCTTCTTTTCGTTCGGCTTCGTGATGTCGGCGCTGCTGGGCTACTTCATCGTGCCCATGAGCGAAGATGGCTGGCGCTGGATCATGATCATCGCCTCCGTGCCGGTGATCTTCCTGTTGTGGTGGCGCAAGTCGCTGTTCGAATCGCCGCGCTGGCTCGAACACACCGGCCAGACCGCCGAGGCCGACCGCATCTGCACCGCGATCGAAAACGACGTGCAGAAGCACATCGGCCGCCCGCTGCCCCCGCCGGTCTCGACCCGCAAGCAGCCCGTGTCCGCGCAGCCGCAGCAGACCGCCATGCAGAAGCTGGCCACGCTGTTCTCCAAGAGCTACCTGGGCACCACCGTGCTGGTGTGGGTGTTCTGGATCACCGTGCTGTTCTGCTACTACGCCTTCCTGGTGTGGATTCCCAGCCTGCTGGTCGAGCGCGGTTTCACGATCACCAAGAGCTTCTCGTACACCATCCTGATCTACCTGGCGCAGATTCCGGGCTACTTCTCGGCGGCCTATTTCAACGACAAGGTCGGCCGCAAGTACACCATCCTGGCGTACATGCTGCTGTCGTGCCTGGCCGCCCTGGGTCTGGCCTTCGCCACCGGTGAAACGCAGATCATCCTGCTCAGCATGCTGCTGTCCTTCGGCATGAACGGCGTGATCGCGGGTCAGTACACCTACACCGCCGAGATCTATCCCACCGCGATCCGCGCCACCGGCATGGGCGCCGCCTCGGCCTTCGCCCGGATCGGCTCCATCGCGTCGCCCACCATCGTGGGGGTGGCCTACCCGGTACTCGGCTTCGGCGGCGTGTTCGCCATGATGACGTGCATCCTGCTGATCGGCGGCCTGGGCATTCTGTTCTACGGCAAAAACACGCGTGGCGTGGTGCTCGAGGAAATCAACGGATGAGCGCCGCCTTCCAGCCCTGGGCCGCGCACGCCCGCTCGCTGGCCCTGGCGCAAACGCGCGAAGGCCAGTGGGACGCGATCTCGGCCCTGCTCGAACAGGCCTTCGGCTACCAGCTGCTCACGGCCCTCGTCTACCTCGAAGACCTGCGCCTGATGCGCCGGCTCTACACCAACGACGAGACCATCAGCCCGCTGGGCGGCTTCAAGGCCACCGGCAACGGCCCCTGGTCGCGCAAGGTGCTCGACCAGGGCGAGTTCAGCGTGGCCAGCACCGAAGACGACGTGCGCACGGTGTTCTCCGAGGCCGAGTTCCTGATCGAGCGCGGTCTGCACTCCGCCTTCAACATTCCCGTTCGCCACCAGGGCAAGGTCATCGGTTCGCTCAACCTGCTCGCGGGGCGCCACGCCTATGACCAGGCCGACCTGGACCTGGCGACCGTGATCGCCGGCCTGTGCGCGCCGGTGTTTCTTCAGGCCGTGGAAGCGGCCCGCGCCGAGGCCCTGGCCGTGGACCGGACGCAGCTCGACAGCGTCTGATCCCGCGTTGCGCTTCACGCCAGCAAGACCGCCGGCCATCCCTCGGGATGTCCGGCTTTCCCGCGTCTGGCACCCCGCCGTTCCGAACCCCCGTCCCGCAATCGCTTTCGTCATTCGTGGCATCCCCGCGCCCGGCCGCTCCAAGCCCCGGCCGCGCCATCCTGCCCCTCGCATTGTCAGATGTTTGTCTCCATGAATACCGTATCGTCCTCCCCCCGCGCCGAGCGCTTTACCCACATCACGCCGCTGGCGGAGCAGACGCCCCTGCGCGCGGCCATCACGCTGGCCTGGCGCCGTCCCGAGCCGGTTGCCGTCGCGTGGCTGCTGGAGCGTGCCCGGCTGCACCCGACGCAGGCCGAGCGCAGCCAGGCGCTCGCCACACGCATCGCCACCGCCCTGCGGACCCGCAAGAGCGCGGGCGGCAAGGCCGGTCTGGTCCAGGGCCTGCTGCAGGAGTTCTCGCTGTCGTCGCAGGAAGGCATCGCCCTGATGTGCCTGGCCGAAGCGCTGCTGCGCATTCCCGACACCGCGACGCGCGATCTGCTGATCCGCGACAAGATCAGCCGCGGCAACTGGAAAGAACACGTGGGCCAGAGCCCGTCGATGTTCGTCAACGCGGCCGCCTGGGGCCTGATGCTGACCGGCAAGCTGGTCGCCACGCACAGCGAGGGCGGCATGGGCAACGCGCTCACGCGTCTGATCGCGCGCGGCGGTGAGCCGCTCATCCGCAAGGGCGTGGATATGGCGATGCGCATGATGGGCGAGCAGTTCGTCACCGGCGAGAACATGGCCGAGGCGCTGTCGCATGCGCAGTCGCTCGAAGCCCAGGGGTTTCGTTATTCCTACGACATGTTGGGCGAGGCCGCGCTCACGGCGGCCGACGCCCAGCGTTATTACAACGATTACGAGCAGGCGATCCACGCCATCGGCCGCGCCGCCGCGGGCCGCGGCGTGTACGAAGGTCCGGGCATCTCGATCAAGCTGTCGGCACTGCATCCGCGCTACAGCCGCGCCCAGGTGCAGCGCGTGATGACCGAGCTCTATCCGCGCGTGTTCGCGCTGGCCCGTCTCGCGCGGCAATACGACATCGGCCTGAACATCGATGCCGAGGAGACCGACCGCCTGGAGCTTTCGCTCGACCTGCTCGAGATGCTCTGCTTCGAGCCCGAGCTGCAAGGCTGGAAGGGCATCGGCTTCGTGATCCAGGCCTACCAGAAGCGCTGCCCCTACGTGATCGACTTCGTCATCGATCTGGCGCGCCGCAGCGGTCAGCGCCTGATGGTGCGACTGGTGAAGGGCGCCTACTGGGATAGCGAAATCAAGCGCGCCCAGCTCGACGGCATGGACGACTACCCTGTCTACACCCGCAAGCCCTACACCGATCTGTCGTACATCGCCTGCGCGCGCAAGCTGCTGGCGGCGCCCGACGCGGTGTATCCGCAGTTCGCCACGCACAACGCCCTGACGCTGGCCACGGTGTACGAGCTCGCCGACCCCGAGACCTATCACGCGGGCCAATACGAGTTCCAGTGTCTGCACGGCATGGGCGAACCGCTCTACGAACAGGTGGTGGGCCCGGTGGCCGAGGGCAAGCTCGGCCGCCCCTGCCGCATCTACGCCCCGGTCGGCACGCACGAAACCCTGTTGGCCTACCTGGTGCGCCGCCTGCTCGAAAACGGCGCGAACACGTCGTTCGTCAATCAGGTGGCCGACCACGACTATCCGATCGCCGCGCTGGTACAGGACCCCGTGGCGCAGATCGAGCAACTGGCGCAGGCCGAACGCACGCTCGGCGAGTCGCACCCGGGCATTCCCATGCCGCGCGAACTCTATGGCATCGATCGTGCCAACTCGCGCGGCCTGGATCTGGCCAACGACCAGACGCTGGCCGAGCTGAGCGCCACGCTGCGCACGGCGTCGCGCGCCTCCTACGAGGCCGGCCCGATGCTGGCGCAGGCGACCGCCGGCGACCTCGCGGGCGAGCTGCGTACCAGCGCGCCCGTCATCAATCCCGCCGACCATGGCGACGTGGTCGGGGCCGTGCGCGAAGCGTCGGCCGCCGAGGCCGACGCCGCGCTGCGCGCCGCGCATGACTACGCGCCGGTGTGGGCAGCCACGGCCACGAGCGAGCGGGCTGCGGCGCTGCTGCGCGCCGCCGACGCGATGGAAGCGGACATGGTGCCCCTGATGGGCATCCTGGTGCGCGAGGCCGGTAAAACCTACGCCAACGCCATCGCCGAGGTCCGCGAAGCGGTGGACTTCCTGCGCTATTACGCCGCGCAGGCCGGCAGCGAGTTCGACGCCGCCACGCACACGCCGCTCGGTCCGGTCACCTGCATCAGTCCGTGGAATTTCCCGCTGGCCATTTTCACCGGTCAGGTTGCCGCGGCACTCGCGGCCGGCAACACCGTGCTCGCCAAGCCCGCCGAGCAGACGCCCCTCATCGCGGCGCAGGCCGTGCGCCTGCTGTGGGAAGCCGGCATTCCGCGTGCGGCCGTACAGCTGCTGCCGGGGCGCGGCGAGACCGTCGGGGCGCAGTTGATCGGCGACGCCCGCGTCCAGGGCGCGATGTTCACCGGCTCGACCGAGGTCGCGCGCATCCTGCAGAAGACGCTGGCGCAGCGCCTCACGCCGGCCGGCCAGCCGGTGCCGCTCATCGCCGAAACCGGCGGGCAGAACGCCATGATCGTCGACTCGTCGGCGCTCACGGAACAAGTGGTGGTGGACGTCGTCAGCTCGGCGTTCGACAGCGCCGGCCAGCGCTGCTCGGCGCTGCGAGTGCTGTGCGTGCAGGAAGATGCGGCCGACCGACTGATCACGATGCTCAAGGGCGCGATGACCGAGTTGCGTCTGGGCAATCCCGAACAAATCGCCAACGACGTCGGCCCGGTCATCGATACCGACGCGCAGGCGGGCATCCAACGCCACATCGATGCCCTGCGCGCCAAGGGCCGCACGGTGCATCAGCTGTGCCAGCGCGATGCAAGCTCGCGCCAGGGCACCTTCATCGCGCCGACGCTGATCGAACTGAACGACATCGCCGAGCTCGAGCGCGAGGTGTTCGGGCCCGTGCTGCATGTGGTGCGCTACCGCCGCGCCGAGCTCGACGTCCTGCTCGCACGCATCCGCAACACCGGATACGGCCTGACCCTCGGTCTGCACACGCGCATCGACGAGACCATCGAACGCGTGGTCGACGGCGCGCATGCCGGCAACGTCTACGTGAATCGCAACATCGTGGGTGCGGTGGTGGGCGTGCAGCCGTTCGGTGGCGAAGGGCTCTCCGGTACGGGCCCGAAGGCGGGCGGTCCGCTGTATCTCTATCGTCTGCTGTCCGAACGCCCCGAGCGCGCGCTCGCGCGGCCTTTTGCGGTGCAGGCACAGAGCGCGGCACCGGATCGGACGCTTGACGCCGCCGCTTGCGCCGCGCTCGCGCAATGGTGCCAGGCGCAGGGTGTGGCGCTGGCGCGGCCCCAGCCCCTGTTCACGGGTGCCGTGTTCGAGCTGGCCGGCCCCACCGGTGAGCGCAACACTTACCGCCTGACGCCGCGCGACGCCGTGCTGTGCCTCGCCGCCACCGATGCCGACCGTCTCACGCAGCTTGCCGCGGTGCTGGCCGCCGGCAGCCGCGCCGTCTGGCCTGGCGCCGACGCGCAGGCCGCCCAGCTCTACGCTCGCCTGCCGCAGGAGGTGCGTGCCCGCGTCACGCTGGCGCACGATCCGAGCCAGGCCGCGTTCGACGCCGCCGTGCAACACGGCGATGCGGCGGCGCTGCAGGCGACGCTTGCCGAGCTGGCGCGCCGGCCGGGCGCGATCGTAACGCTGACCGGCCTCGCGCCGGGCGAAACGCGGGTGCCGCTGGAGCGCTTCGTGCATGAGCGCGCCCTGAGCGTGAACACCGCCGCGGCGGGCGGCAACGCGAGCCTGATGACGATGGCGTGAGACGGCGCGGCGGAGGTGAGCGGGGTGCGCCGTGCTCGTCGGGCCTTCCCGCCCGCCGCGCCGCGTGGTCTCAGCGATGGCGGCCGCTCCAGGGGGTCCGTTCCACGGCGTCCGTTCCACGGCGTCCGTTCCACGGCAGCCACTTCAACGGCGATGTAACAGGCACGGCGATTGCGATGAAGGCGGCTCCTCAACCCCTGGAGTGAGCCATGAGCGACGATCTGCAAAACCGCGGGCCGCAGGACCGCAGCCGCATCAATGTGCGCGAGCAATGGGAAGTCGATTACTGGACCAAAGAGCTCGGCGTATCGACAGACGCGCTGCGCGACGCGGTCACCCAGGCCGGCACCTCCGTGGAGAAGGTCAAGGCGTACCTGCAACGCAGCTGAGCGGCCAAGCCGCTGGGCGGTGGGCGCAATGCCTGCCGGCCCCCGCGCCGCTCAGCCGCGCTGGCGGATGCGCTTGAGTATCGCCAAACCGCTGGATACGGCCTGTCCCTCGGCCGTGATCTCGCCCTGCACGAACACCAGACTCGCCGTCACCCGCGTGACGCGTCCGCGCGCCTCGAGAAATTGCCCGGGCCGCGCCGCGGACAAATAGTGCGTGTCCAGCTGCACGGTCACGCAGGGCTGGCGTTGTACGGCTTCCCAGGCGATCGCACTGAGCCCCTGATCCATCAGCGTGGCAATCAGACCGCCATGCACGAGTCCCGCGCGATTGGCATGCTGCGGACCCGTGAGCAGTCCGTAGGCCCACGCGTCGCCTTCCTGGCGCGACCAGATCGGGCCCACGTGCGCCGAGAATCCGATTCCCTCGCGCTCCGTCCAGCCGGCGGCGCGCAATGCGTCGCGCGCCTCTGCCGAGGCGTCATCGTGTTGTTGCGTGTGTTCGCTCATCGTCAACTCCGCGCCGCCAGCATGTGCGACAGGCTCTGCGCCTCGTGCTGCATCTCTTTGGCCAGCGACTGCGCCTTGGCCGCGCCGAGCTGGGTCGACAGCGCCGCGGCCACCAGCGAATGCGACAGACGGCCCTGGCTGTCGAGCACCGGTACGGCCAGCACGGTCACGCCATCGATATAGTTGCCCCGGTCGATGCTGTAGCCCTTGCGGCGCGCCTGCTCCACGTCTTTGCGCCAGCTATCGATATCGGGCGCCTGATCCCAGCGCAGCGCCTTGAAGCGGCGTTCGACTTCGGCATCGCTCATGCCACCGTAGGCGGCCACCAGCCGGCCGGTGGCGCTGATGAGCGCTGGAAACCGGCTGCCCACATCCACGTGCAGGCGGAAGGGCGCATGCGAGCGCGACAGCGCCAGCACCACCATGTGATCCTGGCCCGCGATCTCCACGCCGATCGCGGTCACGTTGGCATCGCGCGACAGGCGGTCGAGCACCGGCTGCGCCAAGGCCGGAAACGGACTGCTTTCGATCACGCTGCGCGCCAGCGTCAGCATGCCCACGCCGAGGCTGTAGCGCTTGCTACCCGCATCGACCTTGACCAGCCCCTCGTCCACCAGCACGCGCAGGATGTGCAGGCAGGTGCTGGTGACCATGTCCAGCTCTTGCGAGATGGCTTTCAAGGTGAGCGGCTCGCCGCCGCGTCCGAGCAGACGCAGGATGGCGATGGCGCGCGTCACCGCGGGCACTTCTCGAATGCGCGGGCCGGGCTTCTCGCGGGCTTCGGTCACTTCAGTCATGCGCAGGAATCTCCGTTCGTCGATGGCACAGGATACGCCGGAATCCGGCGCGACCGTACCCCGACGCACTCCGGTTAATTGTATATATACAATTCATGGACGCTATTGACAATTATCCGGCCGGCGCGCAAAGTGAGCCTCACCAGCACGAGGAGCCATAACGTCATGACCCGATTGACGGAGTACCTCAGTTACGCAGATGCGCAGGCGCATTGCTCTCCCGACAAACTGTGGGAGCTGTTCGACGGCGACAAGGCGCAGATGAACATCGCACACGAGTGCATCGATCGCCACGCCGGCGCCGATCGCCCCGCCATCATCCTGGTGAAGGCCGACGGCACCGACGAAGAGATCGGCTTCGACGCACTGGCACGCGATTCCGCCCGCTTCGCGCATGCCCTCGCCGCACGCGGCATCGAACCCGGCGACCGCGTGGCCGTCATGCTGGAGCCGTCGCGCGAGTTCTACGTCGCGCTGTTCGGCGCCATCAAGCACGGCGCCATCGCGGTGCCGCTCTTCACGCTGTTCGGCCCCGACGGCATCCGGCTGCGCATCGAAGACTGCCGGCCCCGGTTGCTCATCACTAACGCCGAGAAGGCGGCGCAGGTACCGGCCCTGCCCGGGCTCGAGGTGATCGTGGCCGACGCCGGCTTTCTGCCGGGGCTTTCGCACCTGCCCGATCACTACGCGCCCGCCACGCGCGCCGACGATCTGGCGATCTTTCAGTACACCTCCGGCACCACGCGCGAGCTGCCCGATGCCGTCAAGCACACGCATCGGGCGCTGGTCACGCTGATGCTCGCCACGCTCTACGGCACCGGCGTGCGGCCCGGCGATCGGTTCATGTGTCCGTCGTCGCCCGCCTGGGGTCACGGCCTGTGGCACGGCACGCTCGCGCCGCTCGCCCTCGGCGTCACGATCGGCGCCTACGCCGGCAAATATCAGGCAGAGCGCCTGCTGCGCGCGCTGCAGGATCATCGCTTCACCAACCTCTCGGCGGCCGCCACGCACTACCGCATGATGCGCAACTCGGGCGCCGCGCCCCAGTTCCGCTATCACCTGCAAAAGCTCTCGTTCACCGGCGAGCCCATCGACAGCGAAACCGCCGAGTTCGTCGCGCAGACCTTCGGCCGGCCGGCCTGCAGCATGTACGGCACCACCGAGATCGGCGTTTGCCTGGTGAACTACCCCGGCGCACCCGACTTTCCGGTCAAGCCCGGCTCCCTGGGCAAGCCCGTGCCGGGCCTGCGCGTCGAAGTGCAGGACGCCCACGGCGCGCCCTGCGCACCGGGCGTCACCGGCGAAATCAAGCTGTGGCGTCGCGGCGCCTGGGTCCCCACCAAAGACCTCGGCCGCGTCGACGACGACGGCTACTTCTGGCATGGCGGGCGGGCCGACGACGTGATCATCTCGGCGGGCTGGACCATCAGCGCCGTCGAGGTCGAAGACGCCATCCTCAAGCATCCCGACGTGACCGAGGCCGCCGCGATCGGCGTGCCCGACGCGCTGCGCGGCCAGGTCGTAAAGGCCTTCGTGGTGGCACGTCGCCCCGGCGATGCGCAGTTCATCCAGGAAATCCAGGACGCCGTCCGCACCCAATTGAGCCAGCACGAGTACCCGCGTCAGGTGGCCTTCGTGGCCGAACTGCCCAAGACCCCGGCCGGCAAGATCCATCGCAAGAAATTGCGTGAGCAGGAAGTTGTTGCATCCCCCGCCACGGCCGCCGCCGTGCAATGACGAATAACGCTACGGAGACATCATGTTGACCCAGACGCAAACGCCCAGAAGTTTTCCCAAGATCACCGAGCGCGGGCTCGAAGAGCTGCGCGACCGCATCGGCGTCAAGATCGGCGCCACCGCCGAGCCCTGGTGCTACGAGGCCACGCGCGACAACATCCGTCATTACGCGCACGGCATCGGCGACGACAACCCTCTGTGGTGCGATCCGGAATACGCCGCGGGCACGCGCTACGGCGGCATCGTGGCATTGCCGAGCTTTCTCTTCTCGACCAGCCGCATCGTGTCGGGTTATGTGGGCGGCCTGCCCGGCGTGCATGCGATGTGGTCGGGCGCCGACTGGACCTGGCACAAGCCCGTGCGCCGCAACGACACGATCTCCACCGAGGCCCATCTCAAAGACCTGATCGAGCACCAGACCCGCTTCGCGGGCCGCGCCGTGCAGCAGATCTACCACGTCGACTTCTTCAACCAGGAGGGCGACAAGGTGGCCGAGGCCGACAGCTGGTGCTTCCGCACCGAGCGCGACCATGCCCGCGAGCAAGGCAGCAAATACAAGGAAGTGCGCGCGCGCGAGCCGCGCCGTTACAGCGAAGAAGAGATCCGCGAGGCCTACAAGCTCTATGCGCAGGAAGAGGTGCGCGGCGCCAACACGCGTTACTGGGAAGACGTGACCGAAGGCGAGGAGCTGCCCGTGCTGTTCAAGGGCCCCATGACCGTCACGGGCTTCATCGCCTTCGCGCAGGGCTGGGGCGGCCTGTACATCCGCGCCAACAAGATCGCGTGGCAGTTGATCGACGCGCACCCCGGCGTGGGCATCACCAACCGCTTCGGCATTCCGGACGTGCCCGAGCGCGTCCACTGGGAAGAAGACTTCGCGCTCGAGGTCGGCGCGCCGGGCGCCTACGACTACGGTCCCGAACGCAACTCCTGGCTGACGCATCACCTCACCAACTGGATGGGC
Organism: Bordetella genomosp. 5; assembly: GCF_002261475.1. Classification (GTDB taxonomy): domain Bacteria; phylum Pseudomonadota; class Gammaproteobacteria; order Burkholderiales; family Burkholderiaceae_B; genus Bordetella. The sequence continues at coordinate 134,403 of NZ_NEVN01000001.1, read as the reverse complement.
GACGACGGGTTCCTGCGCAAATCGCATTGCAAGATCCGCCGCCACAACCCCGAGGGCGATATGCTGTTCTTCAAGGGCCGGGTCAAGCGCAAGTACATCGAAGACGGCAAGCACCTGGTCGAGATCGAGCAGGAGGCGCGCAACCAGGATGACGAGCTTTCGGTACTCGGCACCGGCGTGGTGGAGCTGCCTTCGCGCGGCTGACCCGCGTCTTTGCGGACGCCCCGGCATCGCCGGGGCCCCGGACACCCCGGCTCGCGCCGGGGCCCATCGCTTGGAGGCGACCATGTCCGAAGCTTCCGTACCGCAGACCGGCGCGTTGGCCGGTCTGAAGATCGTCGATCTGTCGCGCGTGCTGGCCGGGCCGCTATGCACGCAGATGCTGGCCGACAATGGCGCCGACGTCATCAAGATCGAACCGCCGTCGGGCGACGAGACCCGCACGCTGGGCCCGCCGTTCGCGGCCTCGGGCGACGCCGCCTACTTCGGCGCCGTCAACCGGGGCAAGCGCGCGCTCTCGCTAGATCTGGCCCACCCCGAGGGCCGCGAGGTGCTTCTGCGCCTGCTCGACGACGCCGACGTGCTGGTCGAGAATTTCATGCCCGGCACCATGGCGCGCTGGGGCCTCGATTACGAGCAGGCGCTGGCCGAGCGCTTTCCGCGCCTCATCTATTGCGCCATCTCCGGCTTCGGCGACACCGGGCCGCTGGGCGGCCTGCCGGGCTACGACGCCATCCTGCAGGCCATGTGCGGGCTCATGAGCGTGAATGGCGAGCCATCCTGCGGGCCCACCCGCATCGGCATCCCGATCGTGGATCACCTGACGGGCTACACCGCCATGACCGGCATTCTGATGGCGCTGGTCGAACGCCATCGCAGCGGGCGCGGCCAGCGCGTGGAGGCCACGCTCTTCAACACGGCACTCAGCCTGCTGGTGCCGCATGCGGCCAACTGGATGGAATCGGGCCAGGCGCCGCGTCTGCTGGGCAGCGCACATCCCAACATCGCGCCGTACGACAAGTTTCAGTGCCGCGACGGCCCGGTGTTTCTCGGCATCCTCAACGACCGGCAGTTCCGGCGATTCTGCGACTACCTCGGCCTGGCCGAGGTGCTGGCCGACGAGCGCTACGCCCACAACGCAGGCCGCCTGGCGCATCGCGACAGTCTGCGCGAGGCGATCGAAGCGGCGCTGCGCGACCGGGACCGCCAGGGGCTGTGTCAGGCCTTGATGGGGCTGGGCGTGCCGGCGGGTCCGGTCAATACCGTGCCCGAGGCGTTCGCGCAGCCGCATGCGGCCGCGATGCGCGTCGACGGCGACGGTTATCACGGCGTGGGCCTGCCGAATCAGCTCTGCCGCACGCCGGGCGCCCCGGGCCGCGCGCCCCCGCGTTACGCCGAACACACCGAGGAGATTCTGCAGGAGGCCGGGTACGACCCGGACCGCATCGCGCAATTGCGCGCGTGCGGCGCCTTGCCGTCCGCCACCTAGACGTGGCGGCGGGTAGCACAACAAAAAAGCCTGATCCATCCACCCGGAGACAAATCATGAAATCACTGTTGAGCGCGGCGCTGCTGGCCGCCGTGGCCTGCCTGCGGCCCGCGTGGGCCGACACCTATCCCGCCAAACCCGTGCGTGTCATCGTGCCGTATCAGGCCGGGCAGGGCACGGACGTGGCGACGCGCTTCCTGGCCGAACATCTGGGCCGCGCATTGGGCCAGACCTTCGTCGTCGAAAACCGCCCCGGCGCGGGCGGCAACATCGGCACCGCCGAGGTCGGCCGAGCCCACGGCGACGGCTACACCATTCTCATGGGCACCAACGGCACCCATGTCCTGAACCAGTATCTGTACAGCACGCTGCCGTTCGATCCCGAAAAGGACTTCGAACCGGTGATCCTCGTGAGCTCGTTCCCGATGGTGTTGCTCACGCCGCCGGGCTCGCCCTACAAATCGCTGCAGGACCTGCTGGCGGCGGCACGCGCCAAGCCCGACGCGGTGGATGTGGGGCTGCCGAGCACCACCGCGCGGCTGGTGCTGGAGCTGCTCGAAAAGCAGACCTCCACGCGCATCGCCGGTATTCCGTACAAGGGCTCGAGCACCGCCATGACCGACCTCATCGGCGGCCGGGTCGGCGTGGCCGTCGATACCGTGAGCGCCTCGCGCGCCTTCATCGATAGCGGCAAGCTCATCCCGCTCGGCGTGACCTCGCTCAAGCCATCGGCCCTGCTGCCCGGCGTGCCGTCGGTGGCGGGCCAGGGTGTCGACGGCTTTCAGGTGATCGCATGGAATGGCGTATACGTGCCACGCGGCACGCCGCCCGCCGTCGTCGCCACGCTCAACGAGGCGCTGGCGAAGATCCTCAAACAACCCGATGTGCGCAAACGCCTGCTCGAACTGGGCCACGAACCCGCCGGCGGCTCCGCCGACGAGCTGCGCCAGTTCGCACAGAGCGAACGCAAGAAGTGGGCGCCGCTCATCAAGGAAGCGGGACTGAAGGCCGACTGAGCGACGAAGCCCGCCCGGGCGTCGGCCGGGCGGGCCGCGGGCCGCCGCGCAACGGCGCGGCGCTCGCTCGATGTGGCCTTACACGTAGCAGGGCCCTTCGATGAGCGGATGCCTGGCGATGAAGTCTTCGTCGATGCGCAGACCGATGCCCACGCCATCGAGCGGCCGCACGCAGCCGTCGGCATCGAGCTCGTACGGCAGGCGGTCGGCAAGTTCGTCGCGGAAAGGATTCAGCACCGTGACGTCGGCCTCGAAGTAGCCGGGGTTGTCGATGCCGCAAAGGTAATGGATGCTGGTGGCCATGTTGATGGCCGTGGCCGAGGTATGCGGGTTGATGCTGAGCTTGAGCGCCGCCGCCATGGCCGCAATGCGCATGGCCTCCGTAACGCCCCCCGTCTTCGACAGATCGGGCTGGATCGCGGTTACGTGACCCGCCTGCATCAGCGGCCCGAACTCATAACGCGTGTAGTGGTTCTCGCCCGCCGCCAGCGGCACGCGGCCCAGCCTCGCGGCGCGCGCATACGCATCGTGATCGTGCGCCGGGAAGGGCTCCTCGAGCCAGCCCACGCCCAGCGCCTCGAACGCGGGCATCACGCGGCGCACATCATCCAGGCTGTAGCCGGTGTTCGCGTCCACCAGCAGTTCGATGTCGTCGCCAAAGGCCTTGCGCACGGCCTCCACCCGCTCCACGTCGCGTTTGGGCGAATCGCCCACCCGCAGTTTGAGCGCGCGATAGCCGAGCTCGACCAGTCCGCGGGCCTCGTCCACCAGCTGCTGCGTGGGCTGCCAGCCGAGCGCGATGCCGCCGGCATAGGCCTTCACCGGCTTGGCCGATCCGCCCAGCAGGCGGTACAGCGGCCACTGCGTGACCTGCGAGCGGATATCCCACAGCGCCAGATCCAGGCCGCTCAACGCCAGCGCCGCCGCCGCGCCCATGCCATGGCTGGCGAACTGCATCTTGAGCACGCGCGCCGTCACTCCGACGTTGTCGAGCGCATCCATGCCGAGCACCAGCTCGCGCAAGGTGGTGTCGATCAGGCGCGCGATCGCGCCCGGGCAACGGCCGTGATGCGCTTCGCCCCATCCCGACACGCCCTCGTCGGTCGTCACGCGCACCAGCACCGCGTCGCGCTTCACGCTGCGGCCGATGCCCAGCCGCACCGAGCGGTTCTCCGGCACCGGAAAGGAGATCGGGACGGCCTTGATATCGATGATCTTCATGAGAGCTCCGAAAGGAATCAGGGGGTATTCACGGGATGGGATGGCGCCTGGCCGCGCAGCATGCGCAGCATGTCGTCCACCGCGCCATCGCTCATGCGGCGCATGCTGGTGGCGGTGCTGCCCGCCACGTGCGGCGTCAGCAGCGTGCGCGGCGCGTGCAGGATCGCGGCGTCCGCGGGCAGGGGTTGAATGTCGTGCGCGTCGAGCGCGGCGCCGCCCAGCGCACCGCGCGCCAGCGCGTCGGCCAGCGCCGCGGTAACCACCACGGGACCGCGCGCCACGTTGATCAGGATCGCGTCGGGCCGCGCAAGCGCAAGCGCGTCGGCATCGATCAGGCCGCGCGTCTGCGGCGTGAGCGGACAACACAGCACGATCACGTCCGACTCGCGCATCAGCGTGGCGAGGTCGGCGGCCTGCACGCCGGCGGGCAGGGTGTCGGGACGGCGCGTGAGCCCCAGGGTGCGCATGCCGAGCGCCTGGCACAGCGCCGCGAGCTGCGCGCCGATGGTGCCCACCCCCACGATGCCGCAGGTGGTGCCGCGCAGCTCGGTGCCGCGCTCGGCCATGGCGCGGGCGGGCGCCCAGCCCTGACCGCGCAACGCGGCGTCCATGGTGCTCAGGCCACGGCGCAATTGCAGCATCGCGCCCAGGCAGTACTCGACCACCGCGGCGGTATTGGAGCCCGGCAGATTGCCGACCGCGATGCCCCGCGCGGTGGCGCGTTCCACCGGAATCATGTCCAGGCCCACGCCGTGGCGCATCACGGCACGCAGCCGCGGGGCGTGGTCGAAGATATCCTCGGGCAGAGGGTTGCGCACGATAAGTCCGTCGGCCTCGCGCACCACCGCGCGCAATGCGTCGGCATCGGGCCCCGCGGCCACGCGCACCTCGCACTCGGCGGCCAGCCGCGCGTGCGCATCGGGATGAATGGAAGACGTCAGGGCAACGACAGGCAGGTCAGGCATCGGCTAGCGGTCCTCGATGACAGGGGTATCCAGCGTGCCCAGACCCGGCAGGACGACGCGCATGCGCGCCCCCGGCCGCAGCCACGCGGGAGGTTCATGGTTCGCGGCTACGCCGGCCGGCGTGCCGGTGGCGATGATGTCGCCCGGATCCAGCGGCATCTGCGTCGATGCGTGGGCAATCAGCGCGGGAATATCGAACACCAGATCGGCGGTCGTGCCCTGCTGTCGCACCACGCCGTCGAGCTCCAGCATGATGGGCTGCGCGTGCGGATCCGCGATCTCGTCGGGCGTGACCAGCCAGGGCCCGACCGGGCAGAACGTGGGCTGATTCTTGCCCCGTACGAAGCCCTTGTCGGCGCGCACCATATCGGTGGCGCTCACATCGTTCACGATGAGATAACCGGCGACATGATCCATCGCCGTCTCCGCGCTCACCCGCAGCGCTGTCTTGCCGATCACCACGCCCAGTTCCGCTTCGTAGGTCACGTTGCCCACGTCCGGCGCGAGGCGCACGGCCTCGCCGGGCCCGATCACCGTGCGTCCGGACTTGACGAACAGCACCGGCGCCTCGGGCGGGGCCATGCCGCGTTCGCGCAGGGCGTCATGAAAGTTGAAGGCCGCGCCCACCACCTTGCCCGGCCGCGGCAGCGGGGCCAGCAGCCGCACACTCGACACCGGCCGGCGGGCTTGCGGCGGATAGGTGCTGTCGGCCAGCTTCGCGGCCAGCGCCGACAAGCCCAGGTCGATCCAGTCGATCAACGCGGGCGGCAGGGCACGGGCCCATGCCGGCCCGTCGGCATGCCGCGCGTCCACCACCTCGCTGTCGCCGGCCGACAGAAACCCAGGACGCGGCTGCCCGTCCTCGCAGACAAACGTCACGAACTTCATGGGATCAGGCCACCTTGTAGCGTTCGATGATCTCGCGCTTGACCTCGATGCCCAGCCCCGCGCCGGTCGGGATCTGCACCACGCCGCGATGCTGCACGATGGGCTCTTCGGTGAGCAGGTCGCGGAAGGGGTTCTCGCATTGCTCGAACTCCAGCAGCGGCGGCATCGGGCGGAAGCTCGGAGGCTGATCCGGCAGCGCGGCGATGAAGTGCAGGGTGGCGGCCAGGCCGATCGCCGAGCCCCAGGCGTGCGGAACGCATTCCACGCCGTGCGCGGCGGCCAGGGTCGCGATCTTGCGGCACTCGCTGATCCCGCCAGCGGCGCACACGTCGGGCTGCACGATATCCATGGCCTTGCGGGCCACGATGTCGCGGAAGCCCCAGCGCGTGAATTCGTTCTCGCCGCCGGCCACCGCCATGTCGAGCGCACGCGTCACTTCCACGTAGCCGTCGAGGTCTTCGGGCGAGATCGGCTCCTCGAACCACTCCACGTCGAGCTTCTCGAGTTCGCGGCCCAGACGGATCGCGGCGGGCACCGTGAAGCAATGGTTGGCATCCACCATCAGGCGCACATCGCCGCCCACCGCTTCGCGCACGGCACGCACACGTTCGAGGTCCAGCTTGGGCGAGCCCAGGCCGATCTTCATCTTGATCGCGGTGAAGCCTTCGGCCACATAGCCCTGGGCCTCTTCCACGGCTTCCTCGATGAGGCGGTCCATATCGATGAAATACAGCCCGGTCGCATACGACTGCACCTCGGTGCGGTAGGCGCCCCCGATCAGCTTGTGGATCGGCTTGCCGCAGCTCTTGCCGATGATGTCCCACAGCGCGATGTCGATGCCGCTCAGGGCCGAGATCGCCATGCCCTTGTTGCCGTAGTCCTTGATGCGGTTGTAGAGGTCTTCCCAGATGACCTCCACGTCAAACGCATCGCGCCCGATGATGCGGGCGGCATACTGCGACTCGATGTAGGCGCGCGCCACCTGAGAAGGCCCGTAGCACTCGCCCCAGCCCACGATGCCGTCGGCCGTCTCGATCTCCACGATGCACGAGCCGCGCTGCTTGTAGAGCCAGCCGCGCGACGACGTGAACGGCCGCTCGACCGGTGCGCTGACGACATGGCAGGTGACTTTCTTGATCTGACTCACTGTTTGCTCCCAGGATGCTTATTTGGCGGACACGAATACTTTCTTGGCGACGTCGTTCAGGGTGGTTTGCACCCCCTGCACTTCCTTGTCCAGCGCGGCCCCGGTCTTGTCGTCGACCAGGAACCCGTTCTGCGTGGCGAAGGTCTTGAATTTCTCGCTCTGGATGGCCTTGTCGAAGATCTCGATCAGGCGTTTGCGCACGTCATCGGGGATGCCCGCGGGCGCCACCACATAGGCCATCTGCACCAGCGGCCCGTAGGGGAATGCGTCGTAGCCTTTTTCCTTGAGGGTCGGCACGTCGGGATAGAGCGCGAGCCGCTCGTTGGCGAACACCGCGATCGGCTTCACATGCTTGGCGTCGATCTGGCCTTTGCTCTCCGAGGGCTTGAGCACGGCCGCGTTGATCTGCTTGCCCGAGAGATCGGCGATCACGCGCGAGCCGCCGGGGTAGGGCACGTTGACGTAAGGCACGCCGGCGGCGCGCGCCGTCATTTCGGCGAAGATGTGATTGAGGTTGTTGTTGCCGGGCGTGCCGATCGAAACCTTGCCGGGATTCTTCTTCATCTCGGCCAGGAAGGCCTCGAGCGTGGCGGGCCCGTCGGCCGGCACCAGCAGCATCAGCGGATCGGTGGACACCCGCGCGATGTGGGTGAACTGCTCGTTGCGCAGCGGCGTGAGGTTCTGTGCGATCTGCGCCAGCGTGGAACTCGTCCCCATGCCCACCGTGTAGCCGTCGCGATCCGCGTTGGCGACCTTGGTCATGCCGATCGCGCCGGTGGCGCCGGGCGCGTTCTCGACCACGACCGTCACGCCCTGCTCGCTGATCAGCTGTTGCAGCATGCGCGCCGCGATGTCGTTGGAGCCGCCGGCATTCCAGGGAACGACGAAGCGTATCTCCCGGGCCGGATACGTCTTGTCCGCGGCATTTGCCAACGGGATGCTGCAGCACGCCAGGGCGGACACGCCCAGGATCAGCTTGGACAGAACCGACATTTCAGTCTCCTCCGAAAGTCGCCATGAGGACGCTTCGTGAACCGCCTCTCAGGGCTGTTTTTGTGGGTACTCGAGACTTACTCTATCATTCGTTATAACAAACAACAATCACCATCGATCATGCGGCGCAGCACGTAATGCGAGAATGTGCGCATCCGCGGCCCCTATCTGCAGAGGAAGTTTCCGTGCCCGATTTTTCCCGTCAGCCTGGCGTGCAAGCCCCCAAACGGACCGCGATCCTGCGTCCGCTGGAGCGCGAGACGCTCTGGGATCGCGCCTATGCGGCGCTGCGCGAAGCGCTGCTCAACGGCCGCTACGCGCCCGGGCACCGCATCGTGCTGCGCGAGGTCGCCGCCGAGCTCGGTATCAGCCTGACACCCGTGCGCGACGCCGTGAACCGCCTCACCGCCGAGCGCATCCTCGAGCGCGGCACCGGCGGCCAGGGCGGCGGCGCGACCGTGCCCCACGTCGACGCGGGCGTGTTCCAGCAGCTGGTGATCATGCGGGCCGAGCTCGAGTCACGCACCGCGCACGACGCGGTGGCCCATGCCACCGACGACGACGTGCAGACGATGCGTGGTCTGCACGCGCGCATGGCGCAGCTGATCGACGCCGAGCCGCGCCAGGGCTATCTCGACGTGCACCGGCGCTTTCATTTCCATCTCTACGGGCTGAGCGGTCTGGACGTGATCCAGGACAGCATCGAGACGCTGTGGCTGCGCTGCGGGCCGGTGCTCAACATGGTGCTGCCGGAGTACGTGCCGCACCTGAAGGCCACCGATCACCACGCGGCGGCCGTCGAAGCCCTGGCCGCGCGCGACGCGCAGGGCGTGGCCCAGGCGATCCGCGACGACATTCTCGAAGCGGGCCGGTACATCCATGGATTGCTGATGCAGGAATCCGGCCGGCATTAAGGCTCAGTCGGCCGGTTTGGGCTGCTGGCGCGCCAGACGCGCGAGCAGCGCGTCGAGCTGGTTGGCGAATGCCTTGCGGTCGGACTGACTGAAGGCGGAGGGCCCGCCCGTATCCACGCCACTCGAGCGCAGCTCTTCCATCATGTCGCGCAACGCCAGGCGCTCGCGGATGGTCTCGGGCGAATAGCGTTCGCCGCGCGGATTGAGCGCCATCGCCCCCTTGGCCAGGACGTCGGCGGCCAGCGGGATGTCACCCGTGATGACCAGATCCCCGGCCTGCGCATGGGTCGTGATGTGCGCATCCGCCACGTCGAACCCGCGCGGCACCTGCACGGCGCGGATCAGGGGCGAGGGCGGCGTGCGCAGCATCTGGTTGGCCACCAGCGTCAGCGGCACCTGCCAGCGCTGCGAAGCGCGGAACAGGATGTCCTTGATGACCGCGGGGCAGGCGTCCGCGTCGACCCAGATATGCATGAGCCTCAGGCGTCCAGCGCTTTCTGCAGCAGCTCGGCCACCACCTCGTTGGTGGACACGCCGCGCTCCTGCGCGATGGCACGCACGCGGTCGGCCTGGGCCTGCGTGAGCTTGAGCGGAAACGGCACCAGACCCGCGGCCTGATCCAGCTTGCGCTGCTCGCGGCGATCCGGCACGGCGTCGCCACCGAAACGGCCCGGCGTGCTGGATTGCTTGAGCTGGCCCACGACCTTGAGCGACTTGTTCTTTTCGAGTTCGAATTTGTTCATGAGAATTCCTGACAGAGTGCGCCATCATAAGCGCAATGCGGGCAAGCGCCTGTCGCGACATCGCGAGGGTTTCGCGACAAGTCCACTCCCCCTAAGATGTCATGGCTCTCATCCGCCTCTATTGTCATGCCCCGTTTTTTCTCCGCCTGCTCCATCACCCTCGCGCTGACCGCCACGCTGTGCGCCAGCGCCGCGCACGCCGCCACGCCGTGCCCCCAGGCCGCCGACATCGTGCGAGCGATCTGGCCGAGCGCGAGCGGTCCCGACGCCAACGGGCGTATGCCGCTGGGTGACAGCCACAGCATGGCGCGCATTCCGCTGCGCGAGTTCGAGAGCGTGCCGCGCGTGGCCTGCAAGGTCTGGCCCGCGGACAGCAATCTCATGCTCGCCGCGGTGCCCGTGCTGGCCGATGTGCCGGAGAGCGACGACGGCAACACGGGCGACCTGGGGCTGTACGTGCTCGATGCCCACACCCTGCAGGTGCGCCAGTCGCTGCGCATCACCGGCCTGATGACGGACGACGCCGTCCGCATCTTCGACGTGACGCTCGATACGGCGCGCTACAGCGTCGACGGCAAGCGTGCGTTCGGTGTGCGCATCGCGCGCGCCAACGGCTCACAGCCGAACCCCTTCCAGGAAACCAGTCTGCGTCTGTTCGTGCCCGAGGGCGACTCGCTGCGCATGGCGCTGGACGGCGTGTCGATGGAGCGGCTTCAGGGCGAATACGACACGCGCTGCAAAGGCGAATTCATCCGCACCCGGCGCACGCTCGCGATGAGCGGCCGCAACCTGATGGCTACCGAAGTCGCCACCACCACGCGCGCCGACGAGAAAAACGGCGAATGCGTCGAAGCCACCGTCGCCACCACGCGCCACCGTTACACGCTGCCGTACGAAGACGGCCAGTTTCTGATTCCGATCGCGCTGGTGTCGATGGATAACGAGTAGGGGCGCGACCGGCAGCGCAGCGACGATCCCAGGCGTTTCTCAGCGCCGCTGATCATCGTGCCTGGCCGGCCGCACCCCGGCGGCTCCTGTCCCGCGATCAGCGTTCCGCCTGGACGCCGGCCTTCGTCAGGCGTGCGCGCACGGCGGCGTAGCCCTCGCGCGTCATGTCGGTGTTGCGGATGGCAGCCGTGCACCTGGCGTAGTCATCCGGGCAGCCGCTCATGCCGGGCATATCGTCCGCCACCACGAACAGCTGGACCACGACTCGCTTCACGTCCGCCGGCGCGGGCTTGCCCTGCAAAAAGTCAGTGATCTCGGCACGGTACTGCGCGATCTTCTGTTCGACGACCGTCTTCCAGTCGGCGCAGCCGGTGAACAGCACGGCGCCGTCGCTCCACGTCAGCTTGTCGCACAGCACCACCGGCTCGGTCTGCGATGCCAAGGCTTGCGGCAGCTCCGCGCGCACCGGCGCGCCGGCTTCGGTGACGTACGTGACGCGCGTGCCCTGCGTGGCGGAGGTGTCCACCTTGCCGCGCAAGAGGATCGGCGTTTCGATGACCGCGGGCAAGCGCTCCGAGGGGCCGTTGGCATACGCCTTGGCCACATCGGTCACTTCCTCATGAGAAAGATCCATGCGTTGCGCGATCACGCGGCGCGCGCCCTTGAGCAACTCACTGTGCTCTTCGCGGATTTCGTGCTCGATCAACGCCTTTTCGAGCGGCGTCGGGGTATAGGCCGCGCTCACGAGGGTGGGCAAGAACAGCGCGGCCAGCGCGAAGGGAATCGACTTCATGGGGATACCGGGGATAAGAGAAAGGCGCAAGCGTACCTCAGATGCGGCCCCTTTTTTGCACGCCTGCCCTTCAGAGGTGCGCGCGGTCAGGCCCGCTCCTGCCCCTGCCGCCACTCCCGCGGCGTCATCCCGCTGATGGCCTTGAACGCGCGCGACAGCGCCGCCTCGCTGCCATACCCCACGTCCATCGCGATCGACTTGAGTGGCTTGCCCAAAAGCAGCGCCTGCTGCGTGAGCCGCACCCGCCAGCCCTGCAGGTAATGCCCGGGCGTACAGCCCACGGCGTCCCGGAACGCCCCCGCGAACACGCTGCGCGACATGCCCGAGACGTCGGCCAGCGAGGCCAGCGTCCATTCGTGGGCGGGCTGCTCGTGCATGGCGACCAGCGCGCGGCGCAGCTGCGGATGCGACATGCCGGCCAGCATGCCGCCCGCCACGCGGCCCGTCTCCATCAAGTGGCGCAGCATCTGGATCAGCACCACCTCGAACAGGCGGTCGATCAAGGGATAGCGGCCGCAGTTCTCACCGAAGGCCTCGTCGAACAGCACGCCCAGAATCGGCGCCGCGCCATCGATCTCACGCAGCGGCACGCACACCACGTCGGGCAGGGCCGCGGCGAGCGGATTGGTCGCGCCGCCGTCGAACTCCAGATCGGCACAGGCCATGTCGGCGCCGCGCTCCGGGTCGGTGTGGAACTGCCTCGGCATGGGGCGCGGATACATCAGCAGGCTGGGCTCCGTGACGCGCAGCGGGTCGCGCCCGGGATGGACGACATCCAGCGTGCCCGCCTTGACGAGATGCAGCTGGCCGCGCCCCCCTTCCGAGTCGGCCAGGCCGTTGATGCCGCACAGCGTTCCGGCGTGGAACAGATGCGCGCGCACCGGAAAACGGTTCAGCAGGGCGTCCAGCCGGTCCGAGCACACGTCCGCCATGAAAATACTCCTAATCAAGTTTTCAAGACTATACGTGACTTTTAGTTTTGCCAACGGGCCTAAAGTGACACCCATCGCAACCCCACACGGAACAACACATCATGGCCTTCCCCCGCAAGCTCCTCGCCGCCTCCCTGCTGGCTCTGGCTCCCCTGACCACCTTCGCCGCCGGCAGCGCCGGCGTCGAGCACAACACGCAAGCCTTCCTGGAAGCCCTCGCCAAGGGCGGGGGCCAGCCGCTCGAAACGCTGACGCCCGCCGCCGCACGCCAGGTGCTGGTCGGCGCTCAGCAGGGTGCCAAGCTGCCTGCCGCCGACGTCAGCGAAAAGACCATCACGGTCGACGGCAAGCAGATCAAGCTGCACATCGTGCGCCCCGCGGGCGCCAAGGGCGTGCTGCCCGGCTTCATCTTCGTGCACGGCGGCGGCTGGATCCTGGGCGACTTCCCCACGCACGAACGCTTCGTGCGTGATCTCGTGGCCGACTCCGGCGCGGCCGCCATCTTCGTCGACTACACGCCGTCGCCCGAAGCCCGTTATCCGGTCGCGATCAACGAGATCTACGCGGCCACGAAGTGGGTGTCCGAGAACGGCGCGCAGATCAACGTCGACGGCAAACGTCTCGCCATCGCCGGCAACAGCGTGGGCGGCAACATGGCCACGGTCGTGGCCCAGATGGCCAAGGAGAAGGGCAAGCCCGCACTGCGCGCGCAGGTGCTGTTCTGGCCGGTCACCAACGCCAACTTCGAAAACGCCTCGTACGACGAGTTCGCGGAAGGCCACTTTCTTACGCGCAACATGATGAAGTGGTTCTGGGATGCGTACACGACCGATCCCAAGCAACGCCAGGACATCCACGCCTCGCCGCTGCTCGCTACCCCGGACCAGCTCAAGGGCCTGCCGCCCACGCTGATCCAGACCGCGGAGAAGGACGTGCTGCGCGACGAGGGCGAAGCCTACGGCCGCAAGCTCGACGCCGCCGGCGTGAGCGTGGTCGTGACCCGCTACAACGGCATGATCCATGACTTCGGTCTGCTCAACGTGCTGTCCGACGTGCCCGCCACCCGCTCGGCACTGCACCAGGCCGCCGAGGAACTTAAGGCGCGTCTGAAGTAATCGAGGCAGGTGCAGCCACGCCCGCTGCGACGGGCCCACGCGAAGTGGGCCCGTCGCAGCGGGCGTTTGCATGAGTCGGCACGACCTGATCTCCGCACAGAGCGCCAGAGCGCCATGATTGTTAACCCACGCTGAACAGCCCGCTAAGGCCCGAGCGTCTAGTGTCGCGCGCCGCGTCTCCCTACCATGGTCGAACCCTTCCACGCACGAGACCGACCATGCAACGACGCGACATTCTGCGCCTGGGCGCTGCCCTGGCCGCCGTGCCTTTCATTCGGCCCGCCTTCGCCCAAACCCCCGCGCCGCGCTGGACCACGGCGGCCGCGCCGACCGTGGCCCGCCAGGAACTCTATCCCGAAGTGCTGGACGGACGGCTGTATGTCGCGGGCGGACTGCTCACGCCCAACACCGGCTACTCCGCGCATTTCGAGTCGTACGACCCCGCCACGGACGCCTGGACCCGGCTGGCAACGCTGCCCGAGGCCCGACATCACATCGCCCTGGCCGCGACGGGCGGCCTGCTCTACGGCGTGGGCGGCTTCAGCGGCGGCTTCCCCAACTGGCGCGCGCAGGCCTCGGCCTATGTGTACGACCCGCGCGCCAACCGCTGGCGCGACAGCACGCCCATTCCCTATCCGACGGCCGAGGGCGTGTTCGCCGCGATTGCGGAACGGCTCTATCTCGTGGGCGGGCGGGTGCGCGCGCACGATGACGCACGCCACTTCAACGATCACGCCGACACCGCGCGCAGCCTGGTGTTCAACCCGGCGAATGGGCGCTGGTCGGCCATCGCCGACGCGCCCACCGCCCGCAACAGCGCGGCGGCGGCGGTGATCGGTGGCCGCCTGTTCGTCGTCGGCGGGCGCCAGGCGATCAAGCAGGCCGATGGCTCGCTGCGCCAGGTCAATGCGGCGCAGCTCGAGGTCTACGATCCGCGCACGGATCGCTGGTCGCAGCGCGCGCCGATGCCGCAGGCACAAGGCGGACTGGCCGCGGCCGCGCATGGCGGACGCCTGTATGTGTTTGGTGGCGAGCAGTGGGTGCCCGAGCAGAAGGTGTTCGCCAATGCGTGGGTCTACGAGCCCGCGAGCGATCGCTGGAGCGCGCTGCCGCCCCTGCCCACGCCGCGGCACGGCCTGGGCGCGGCCGTCATCGGCAATCGCATTCATGTGGTGGGCGGTGGTCTGCGCGTGGGTGGCGATCAGGCCAGCGCGGTGCATGAAGTGCTCGTGTTGCCGGACGCTCAGGCCCAGTCGTAATCGCGCACGTAATCGATGAACGCGCGCATCGCCGCGCTCGGATGCCGCCGGCTGGGGTAATACAGACACCAGCTCGGCAGCGTCTGCTTCCAGTCGACCAGCAGCTCCACGAGACTGCCCTGTTCGATGTGCTCGCGCACGTAATCCTCGAAGAGATGCGCCACGCCCGCGCCGGCCAGCGCGGCCTGCAGCTCCTGTTGCGCGGAGCTCAGCGTGAGCCGGCCCTGCGGCACGATTTCGGGGGTCTCGCCATCCTTGCCGAACTTCCACGTGACGGTCGTGCCGCCCGGGAAGCGGCGCCGGATGCAGTCGTGCGCCGCGAGATCGGAGGGCAGCACGGGGCGCGGATACTTCTGCAGATAGCCGGGCGAGGCCACGATCGCGTAGCGCAGCGCGGGGCCGAGCGGCATGGCGACCATGTCCTGCGCGAGCTGCGCGCCGAACCGCACGCCCGCGTCGAAGCCCTGCTCCACGATGTCCACGATCGCCGCATCGCTCACGATCTCGACCTTCACGTCCGGATAGGTCTCCATGAAACGAAACGCCAGCGGACACAGCACGTGGTCCACCGCCGGACCGGGCGCGTTGATGCGTAGGGTGCCGGTGGGGTTCTCGCGAAACTGATTGAGCTCGTCGATG
Source organism: Bordetella genomosp. 5 (assembly GCF_002261475.1). GTDB lineage: Bacteria > Pseudomonadota > Gammaproteobacteria > Burkholderiales > Burkholderiaceae_B > Bordetella. The sequence goes on along the minus strand of NZ_NEVN01000001.1, from coordinate 119,341 downwards.
GCGGTGCGGATGTCGAGCAGCGCGGGCGACAGCCGCCCGAGCAGGCGCTCGCCCGCCTCGGTGGGCGACACGCTGCGCGTCGTGCGGTGCAGAAGCCGGATGCCCAGCGCGGCCTCGAGCGCGGTGATCGACTGACTGATGGCCGACGACGATACGCCGCGCTTCACCGCCGCCGCACGGAAGCCGCCGTGCCGTACGACATCTTCGAAGATTTCCAGGCTGTCCAGACGCAGGGATGACATGGCTGAGTGAGGGAAGGTGGGCCGATGCAGGAGGCCTGCATGACGCCGGGCGAGGGCAATTGCCCCGCCCGTCGCCCTCAATTTACGACACTTCAGCCCGACCCTGCCCGCATGGCTATCGCGCCGCGGCGGCCTGCGTCGGCGTGATGCGCCAGATCGTGTTCGACAGATCGTCGGCAACGATCAGCGCGCCCTTCGGGTCGACCGTCACGCCGACCGGACGGCCGCGCGTGGTGCCGTCGTCATCGCGAAACCCGCTCACGAAATCGACCGGCGGGCCCGACGGCCGGCCATCCTGGAACGGTACGAACACGACTTTGTAGCCCACCGGATCCTTGCGGTTCCAGCTGCCGTGCTCGCCGACGAACGCGCCGTTGGCGAACTTCGCGCCCATGGTGTCGGTCGAGAAATCCACACCGAGCGCGGCGACGTGCGCGCCCAGGCTGTAATCCGGCGCGATCGCGGCCGCGACCTTGGCCGGATCCTGCGGCCGCACGCGATCATCGACGTGCTGGCCCCAGTAGCTATAGGGCCAGCCGTAAAAGGCGCCTTCCTTCACGGAGGTCAGGTAGTCAGGCACCAGATCCGGGCCGATCTCGTCGCGCTCGTTCACGACCGCCCACAGCTGATCCGTGCCGGGCTGGATGGTCAGCGCCGTGGGATTGCGCAGCCCCGTGGCATACGGCTTGTGCTCGCCGGTCTGTGCGTTGATGCGCCAGATCATGGCGCGATCGGCCTCCACGGCCATGCCGCGCTCGGTGATATTGCTGTTGGAGCCGATGCCCACGTACAGATACTGGCCATCGGCGCTCGCCGTCATGGCCTTGGTCCAGTGATGATTCAACTCCGACGGCAGCAGCGTCACGGTCTCGGGTGGCCCGCTGGCCTTCGTCTGCCCCGGTTGATAGGTGAAGCGCACCAGCGCGTCCTGGTTGGCCACGTAGATCGCGTTGTCGATCAATGCGAGACCGTAGGGCGCGTTGAGGTTGTCGGCGAACACCGATGCTTCGTATGTGCCGTCGCCCTCGGGATCGCGCAGCAAGGTCAGGCGATTGCCACCCTTGACCGGGCTGGTGCCGCGCGCCTTGATGATGCCGGCGATCACGTCCTTGGGCTTGAGCTTGCCTGCGTTGCCGCCTCTGCCCTCGGCAACCAGAATGTCGCCGTTGGGCAGCAGCAGCGTCTGCCGGGGGATCTTCAGATCGGTGGCGATCGCCTTGATGGTGTAGCCCTCGGGCACCGTGGGCAGCTTGTCGCCCCACTGCGCGGGCTTGGCGATCACCATGTCGGGCAAGAGCCCGCGTTCGGGTTTGGGCAGGTCAGGGTTCGGGCCGACCTGCGAAGCGGGCGGTTGTTGCGCATGGGCGACGGCCAGCGCCGCGGTCAGGGGAATGAGGGCAAGCAGGCTGAGGGTTTTCATACGGCGCTCCGGATACGGGGCGTGCGAAAGCCGAGCCAGACGGCCACGAGCATCAACAGCGTTCCCACGACAGACAGGATCAGGCCCGTGGGCATGCTGGCCCAGGCATCACGCGCATGGATCAACGCGTTGAAGAATCCCACCACCCAGGCCGCCAGCAGCACCACGGCATAAAGCACGATGCCGCGTGCGCGTTGGCGCGCCCGGAACAGATCGACGATGGCGAAGATCAGCGCGAGGCCGCCGATCATCAGGCCGCCCACCAGCAGCCAGGACGCGAAGTTGTTCCACTGAATCTCGAAGGTCTTGGCGTAGGCCCAATCGGACAGGGCCGCGCCCAGAAACAGGGGCAGCGCCCCCGCGAGCAGTACCGCGTGGAGGGGCCCCACGGTCGGGGAATACCGGTATTCGATGAGTTGATTCACGTCGACGCCTCTTGGACAGGGGGCACAGGATTGCGGCGCGAAGGCCCGCAAGTCCTGTGCCCGCGGGCCGGTGTGGGCGCCCCGCAGTCCCTGCCTCAAGGCGCCAGGCTGGGTTCGACCGCAATGGCGATTTTTCCGACCAGACCATTGTTGGGGCTCTCCAGCCGGGCATGCGCGGCCGGGATGTCAGCCAGCGAATACACGGCCCCCACATGCGGGCGCAGCTGCCCGCGTTCGATCAGCGCACTCAGCTCGTCCAGCTTGCCGCGATGCTGGCGGGTGAAGACGAAGTGATAGCTGGCGTTCTTGCCCCAGGCCTGCAGCAGGTTCTGCGGCTTCGCGATGTCCACGATCGAGACCACGCGGCCCAATTGGTTCAGCACATCGGCGCTGCGCGACAGCGTGTCGCCGCCGATGGTGTCGAACACGACGTCGACGCCCCGGCCACCGGTTTCACGCAGCACCGCCACCACGTAGTCTTCCTGTTCGTAGTCGATCACCACGTCGGCGCCCAGGCGGCGCACGAACTCGGCGTTGGACGCCCGTGCGGTCGTGAGGACCCGCGCGCCGATGGCCTTGGCGAGCTGAATCGCCACATGGCCGACACCGCCCGCGCCACCGTGGATCAGGATGCTTTCGCCCACGCGCAGCCCCGCACGCACGACCAGCGCTTCCCAGGCGGTGCCACCCACGAGCGTCAGGCTCGCCGCCTCGAGGTGGCTCAGCGCGGCGGGCTTCTTGCCGATGATGGTCTCGGATGCGACGTGGTACTCGGCATAGCTGCCGGACCCCTGGAAGATCTGCGGCGTGTACCAGACCTCGTCGCCCGGCACGAACGAGGTCACACCAGGGCCCACCGCCTCGACCACGCCAGAGACATCATGGCCGGTGATCGCGGGCAGGGGTACCGATTCCGGATAGTCGCCACGCCGGATCTGGTAATCCAGCGGATTGATGGAGGTGGCGTGCACGCGAACCAGCACCTCGCCGGCCTGCGGCACCGGCTTGGGCACGTCGCGCAGCGCAAAGGCATCGGGGCCGCCAAAAGAAGTCAGTACGATCGCTTTCATGTTCATTCCTTATATCGGTATATTGGGATATCGGGAAATTCCGATATCAACAGATGAAAAAAACTGCGGGCAATAAAACAAAGGGGCTTAGAGCTCTTTGCCGATGACCTCGGCCAGCGCGCGAAGGGTGGCTTCGTTGCGCTTGTAATACGTCCAGGGGCCGATGCGCCGGACCTCGACCAGACCGGCACGGTGCAGCGTGGCCAGGTAGTCGGACACTGTCGATTGCGACAGCCCGATGCCTTCCTGGATGCTGCTCACGCAAACGCCCACCTCGTGAACGTCACCCTCGTCCTGCGGAGGGAAACTGTTCTCGGGATCTTTCAAGCCCTTGAGGATGTCCAGGCGCGTGCGATTCGAGAGCGCTTTGAAGATGTCGAGTAATTCCATGGCTTCCATCATATCGAGATTTCCCGATATGTCAATATGCCCACTGATTTTCTGCTTCATGCCGCCTTGCGGCGTGTTTCCTGCGGCGTTTCGCCGAAGGCCTGGCGATACGCGCGCGAAAACTCGCCGAGGTGGCTGAAGCCGAAGCGCGTGGCGATGGCGCTGATCGTCTCGGAGGGGTAAGGCTGCGACAGCGCGCGCCGAACCGCCTCCAGTCGTTGCTGCCGCAACCATTGCAGCGGGGACTGCCCGCACTCATCCTGGAACAAGGCCTGCAGCCGCCGCACCGACAGACCGCAGTGACTTGCCACCATGGCGACCGGCACACGATCGCCCAGATGCTCGAGCATGTAGGCCTGTGCGCGTCGCAGACTTTTGGGCGCCGCGGGCGCAAGGCAGCTTCGCGGGGTCGGTATTCGACCACGCCTCGGGCGGAGGTGGCAAAGCGGGCAGCATCACGTTTACCCAGGACGTCGATGGCAGAGTCCTCTCCTACGGCCCCGACCCGGTCGGCGTGTTCGCCCAGAGCGACGGCAATACCGCCATGGCGTCTCCCATCTCGCTGAACATAGGCGGTCTGCTCCAGACCACCACCGACGATCCCAACGGCGTCGGCCTCTGGCTCGATGGCGGTTCCTATGCGAACGTGGTCACCGTCAGTAATACCGGCAAGATTCTCTCGACCACGGCCGTGCAGCAGACCCGCTTCGGCACCACCACGGTGAACAACGCGGGGCAAGTCTCGGGAACGCTGCTCTTGACCGCGCAGGGCGCCGCCACCGTGGGCGCCATCAACAACACCGGCACCCTGCTCAACGCGCAGACCGTCAGAGGGTCGGTCTTCAACGACGGCAACGTCCTCATCGGATCGGCAGCGCGGATCGACAGCATGCGGGTGACCAACGACTACACGCAACGCGGTGCGGGCACCCTGCACGTCAGCGCCGACTTCTCCGGCCGGCGCGCGGACACCCTGACCGTCGACGGTGCCGCGTCGCTCGGCGGTCATGTCCGGATCGACGCCGTCACGCTGATGCCGAACCGCGAACTGCCGTTCCTGCAGGCCGGAACGCTCACTTCGGGTGCGAGCGTCGGCGGTGCATCGTCGCTGTTCAGCTTCAATACCCGCTACACGGGGCAGACCGCCGCGGTGTCGGCAGGCCAGGCAAACTTCCAGGCCGTTTCCGACCTGCACGGCGTGGGCAACAACCTGCGCGAGGTCAGCGAACATCTGCAGAACATCTGGGACCGCGGCAGCAACGAAGCACTGGGATCGTTGTACGCGCAACTGGATCACGCAGCGAGCGCCGGACGTTCGGGACACGCCTCGGCGCTGAGCGATCTTTCGCCCGGCCTGTCGGCCGCGCCGGCGGCACTCGCCACGGACACGGCCTACATCAAGCCCTACACCAACCTGGATCTGATCTATACCCGCATGCCTTCGTACAGCGAGCGCGGCGCGGGCCCGCTGAACCTGGACGTCAAGAGCGCGGACAAGTTCACCGCGCTGCTGACACCCGGCGTCGAAGTGGGCGCGCGCTTCGACATGAAAAACGGCTACACCGCACGGCCCTTCGTCAACGTCGGGGTATCGCTGGCCAGCACCGACAACTGGACGACCAAAGCGCAGCTGGGCGCGGCGCCCGGCGGCAGCGGCGACTTCCGCACCACGCTGGAGACCGGCCGCGTATTCGGGCACGCGACCGTGGGCGTCGAGCTCGCGAGCAAAGCGGGCTTCGACCTGCGCCTGCAGTACGACGGCCTGCTCTCCGATCGCGCGCGCAGCTCCGGCGGGTCGGTCAAGGCCACCTGGCGGTTCTGACGACGGGAATCGCTGCGCCGGGCACCGGGCGTCCGGGCGCCCGGGCCGCGTACCGGCGCGGCCTCGCGGTCACTCCCCTGGCGGGCGCTCCTGGTCACACCCCCGCCAGGGAAGCAGGCCGGACGTGCCAAAATGACGGTCATCCCAAGGCATCGGCCTGCGATCGCCCGCGGCGGTCGGGCCGTGCCGCGCACGAATCCAGGAGCAGTGCCCCCGTGAATGACGACTCCCTGTCGGACGCCGATACGTCCGAAGACCGCAAGGAACAGACGCCCACCCTCTGGCGCGACGACGGCTGGACCGCCCGCATCATCAAGAACGAAGACGACGACGGCTGGGCCGTGGAAATGACCCTCGACGGCCAGGCCGAGCCCGCGCTGGTCGGCCCCTGGACCATGGGCCGCGACAAGAAAAATCCCAAGCCGCTCGACTCGCCCGCCTTCATTACGCTGGTCAAGACCGCCAACGAAGTCCTGCGCCGTCACGAGCAGCAGTTGCACGCCACGCTGCACAAGAGCGTGAAGATCGACACCGACGCCGGCCGCCTGACCATCAAGCTCGACATCGTGCCCGACGAAGACGAGCCCTACGCCCTGCTCAGCGCCTACGACGAATCCGGCGAGCAGCTCGCCGAGATCACGGTGGCGCCCAACTACAAGCTCACCGTGCAACGCGCCTCGGACTGGGCGGCAGGCGGCTTCGGCCGGCAGGGCTGACCCCGCGGGCGCGCTTGCGCGACACCGCCGCGATGCCGCGCTCCCGCCGCGCCGGTCAGCCTGCGCCGGTCAGCCCGCGCCACCGATGCCGTCCAGCGTACGCATTGCGTCTTCGGGCAGCACCAGTGCGCCCGCCGCCAGGTTCTCGCGCAGATGGCTGGTCGACGACGTGCCCGGAATCAACAGGATGTTGGGCGAGCGTCGCAGCAGCCAGGCCAGTGCCACCTGCATGGGCGTGTGGCCGAGCTCGTCCGCCACCGCCGACAGCGCCTGCGACTGCAGCGGATTGAAGCCGCCCAGCGGGAAAAACGGCACGTAGGCGATGCCGTCGCGCGCAAGCGCATCGATCAGCGCGTCGTCGCCGCGGTGCGCCAGGTTGTACTGGTTCTGCACGCACACGATCTCGGCGATCTCCCGGCCCTGAGCCACCTGCTTCGGCGTGACGTTGCTCAGGCCGATGTGGCGCACGAGCCCCTGGCGCTGCAGCTCGGCCAGCGCCGTCAGGGGCGCCTCGATCGAACCTTCGGCCGGGCCGTGCACATCGAACATGATGCGCAGATTCACCACCTCCAGCACATCGCGGCCCAGGTTGCGCAGGTTGTCGTGCACGGCCTGCGTCAGCGCCTCGGGCGTGTAAGCGGGCAGCCACGAGGCATCGTCGCCGCGGCGCGCGCCGATCTTCGTCACGATCGTCAGGTCTTCGGGGTAGGGCGCCAGCGCCTCTCGAATGAGCTGGTTGGTGATGTGCGGCCCGTAAAAATCGCTCGTGTCGATATGGTTCACGCCGAATTCCACCGCCAGACGCAGCACGGCGAGCGCCGCCTCCTTGTCCTTGGGCGGGCCGAACACGCCCGGGCCCGCCAGCTGCATGGCGCCGTAGCCGAGGCGACGCACGTGGCGGTCACCGAGTTGCCAGTCAGCGCTGGCGTCGATAGAGGATTGCGAGAAGGTCATGAGAGGCTCCGTCAGAGGATCAAGGGATTCGACAGACCTCAAGATAGACCTGCGGCGGGGCCGTTGATAAGCCCGTACAATCTGCACAGCGTGTACGGGATATCGCACAATGCAGATCGATCTGAACGACCTCAACGCCTTTGTCGCCGTCGCGCGCGCGGGCGGCTTTCGCGAGGCGGCCCGATTGGGCAACACCAACGCATCGCGTCTGAGCGACGCCGTGCGGCGCTTGGAAGAGCGCCTGGGCACGCGGCTGCTGCACCGCACGACCCGCAGCGTGGCCGTGACCGAGGCCGGCCGCAACCTCCTCGCCCGCCTCGACCCCGCGCTCACCGAAGTCGCCGCCGCCGTCGACACCTTCAGCCGCGGCGGCGACCGTCCCGCCGGCACCTTGCGCCTGAACGTACCGCTGAGCGTGTCGCGGCTGGTCTTGCCCGACCTCGTGCCGGGCTTTCTCGCGGCTTACCCCGACATCCGGCTCGACATCGTGGCCGAAGAGAGCTTCGTCGACATCCTGGCCGAAGGCTGCGACGCGGGGGTGCGCTATGGCGAAGGGCTGGAGCAGGACATGATCGCCATTCCGATCGGCCCGCGCGTGCAGCGCTTCGCGGCCGGCGCCGCGCCTGCCTATCTGGCGCGGCACGGCACACCGCGTCACCCGCGCGACCTCATGCAGCACGCCTGCCTGCGGGGCCGGTTTCCGAGCGGCGCCATGCCGGCATGGGAATTCGAGCGCGGCAGCGAGCGGCATCTGCTCGAGCCCGCCGGGCCGCTGGTCGTGCGGCTCGGCGGTGCCGTGGACCTCGCCGTCGCGGCCGCCGTGGCCGGGACCGGCGTGGTGTATCTTTTCGAAGAATGGTTGCGCCCGCAATTCGAGAGCGGCGCGCTCACGCCGGTACTGCCACAGTGGTGGCCCAGCTTTCCCGGCCCCTACCTGTACTACCCGGGCCGCCGGTTCATGCCGGCGCCGCTCAAGGCCTTTGTCGACTACGTAAAGCAATCGAACACCGCCGCCGGCACGCCGCGCCGCTGATTCGCGGCGTCGCGCGCGGACACGCCGTGCCCACTGACCGGACCTCGTCCCGATGACACCATCCCCTTATCGACTCTTGCTGACCCTCTGCGCCGCGGGCACGCTCGCGGCGTGCGACCCCACGCTGCCGTCGCCGCCCGCCGGATCGGCACTCAGCGCCGAGACCATCGCCACGCGCGACACGCCACCCGGGCAGCAATTCAAGGGCGTGCTCGCCGGTCAGGCCATCCATCTGCTGGTCCACGAATGCAAGGTCTACCGGGTCGACGACGCCGGGGCCGGCAACGTGGCCTGGACCAAGGTTCTGGAAGGGGTCTTCTATCCGCTGCCCACCGCTTGCGTACGGCAGTCGCTCACGGCAGACAAAAGCGGCGTCACCGCCTTCATCGGGCGGCAGGCGATGGGGGCCGGCGGTTGCTGCACGGGTCAGCCGGAATTTCGGAGCACCGACGGCGTGACCTGGAAGCCGCGTTGATCACGTGGCCAACATTGAGGCCAGCGCCAGCCTCCGGTTTCAGCGCTGCAGGCAGCCCGGCGGGTCGACCTCGGCCGGCGTGGCCGATGCGTGCGGAATCACCTTGTAGCCCGCGGCGCGCGCCCAGCATACCGACGCCGGTGCATTGAACTCGTTCAGCGCACGCGTCAGGCGCCAGTACACGTTGAAGCTGCGCCATTCTTCCAGCCACCACAGATACTCGTCGGTCGCCAGCACCCGCTTGAACGCCGCCGGATCATGCCACTGCGCGCGCGGCAGCAAGGCAAAGCGGCCCATCTCGAAAAACAGTTCGCGGTCTTCGCGCGACAAACGCATCGGGAACGCCAGCAGCAACTCGGGATCGTAGGACAGCTTGCTCGCCGGCCGGCGCGAGCGCGCATCGACCATGTCCATCATGGTGATCTCGTTGAGCGTGCCGTACAGATCGATGGCGCCGCCTGCCTTGAAATAGGAGGTCAGAATCAGCCGATCATCCAGCACGAGCTCCAGCAGCTCCATGCTGCGCGGACCATGGCGCTTGACCACCAGCGGACGCGCCAGCGTGAGATACCGGGCCGCCACCGTGTAGTCGTAGTCCCGGGCCAGGATCTGATAGGCCGTGAGCAGCACCTCATCGTCGATCACGCGCCCGTCGTTGTGCGCGCGATCCACCAGCGCGGCGGCCTTGTAATAGACCTCGCCCCACCCCGGGCGGCCACGGATCTGTGCCTTATCCACCATGTTGAAACGCGTGTCGGACAACAGGCCGATGGCGGCATCGACATCGCCGCGGTCCATCGCGTTCGACGCGGCCGCATGATTGCCCCTCGCCGCCAGATCGCCGGGCACCGTCACCGCCGCCTTGCCGACCATGTACGTCAGCCCGCAACCGCTCAGCAGGGCACACAGCGCCCCGGCCGAGACCAGCGCCACACCGCGCGCCGCGAACGGCGGGCGCCACGCGTCGACCCGCGACAGAATGCGAAACGCGGCGAGAATCGATCGGAACGAGAGCATCGGCAAGGGCGCACAGAATCAGGGGACCCGGCACCATACCGAAGAACGCCGCCGATGACAAAACAGGCGCATGCAGCCCGTCAGCTCATCGGCGCTACACGCATTCAGGTGGCAGACGGCCTGTTGGGCTACTGTCGCGATACAGTGAGCCTGCACAGAGGAGCGCGAGGTCATGATTACCGCCACCGACACATCGATCGCCATCGTTGGCCCCGGCGCCATCGGCACCACCATCGCCGCCGCGCTGCATGAGGCCGGCCGTACACCGCTGCTCTGCGGCCGCTCGTCGCGCGAAGCGCTCACGCTGCTGGATGGGGATCGCCGCGTCATCGTTCCCGGACCGGTCATGACCGATCCCGCCCGGCTCACCGGCACGGCCGACCTGGTCTTTCTTGCGATCAAAGCCACCCAGATCGAAGCCACCGCGCCGTGGCTGGCCGCGCTGTGTGGGCCGCAGACGGTGGTGTGCGTGCTTCAGAACGGTGTCGAGCAGGTGGAGCAAGTCACCCCGCACGCTCCGCCCGCCACCGTCGTTCCGGCCGTCGTGTGGTTTCCTGCGCAGGCGCAACCCGATGGTGCCGTGCGACTGCGTGGCGACGCGCGCCTGAGCCTGCCCGACACACCGGCCGCTCACGTCGTGCGCGACGCACTGGACCAGACGCGCTGCGCCGTCGAGATCACCGCGAACTTCAAGGCCGAGGCCTGGCGCAAGCTGATGCAGAACGCGGTGGCCGGGCTCATGGCCCTGACGCACCGCCGCTCGGGCATGTACACGCGGCCCGACATCGCCCGGCTGACACTGGTCTACCTGCACGAGTGTCTCGCCGTCGCCCGCGCCGAAGGCGCCGAGCTCGGCGACGAAGTGCCGCAGGAGATCCTGCGCAAGTTTCAGGCTTCCGCGGCGGACATGAGCACGTCCATCCTGACCGATCGCGAAGCAAGTCGCCCGCTCGAATGGGATGTGCGCAACGGCGTCATCGCGCGCCGCGGCATGATCCACGGCATCCCCACGCCCATCAGCGACGTCGTCGTACCGCTCCTCGCCGCAGCGAGCGACGGCCCGGGCTGACGCGGGCCTCAGGCCCGGACAGGTTCTCTACGCCCATGCCTATAAGCTCGCCGTCCTGACCCGCCGCAAGCGCCACGCCACCACCACGCCCGCGATCCCGGCCGAGGCCACGATGAAGGACCCGACCGTCCAGCCATGGCGGTCGATCGCGCCACCCACCAAGACCGGCCCGATGACCTGGCCCAGGCCGCTGCCCTGCATGACCAGGCCCACGGATGCCGCCGCCAGCGCGGGGCGTGGCGCCACCAGCGGCGCTGTGCCGAGCAGCGTGGACGGAATCAGACCGCCCACCGCCGAGAACAGCACGCACAACAAGAAGGTGGACATGGCCGGCAGCGCGGCGCCGAAGATCACAAGCGCCACGCACACCATCACCGCGCTGGCGCACGCGATCAGCGTCGAACGCCGCCATCCCCGCGCCAGCAATACGCCGGCGCCCAGGTTGCCGATCATGTTTGCCGCGGTGGCGATGGCGCTGTACAGCCCCGCCTGCGCGAGCGTCAGCCCCAGCCGCTCCATGAGCAGCACCGGCAGGAACGCGAACAGCGCAAAGAACATCAGGCTGTACAGCGTGAACGAGAGCGCGAGCAGGACGGGGCCCGCGGCGCCGAGGGTGTCCACCGTATCCTGGCGCAGGCCGCGCCAGGACAGATCGGCACCGCGGGGCGTGGCCGGCGCCAGCAGCAGCACGGCAATCAGCGCAGACGCTGCCGCTCCCCCCGCGCACCACCAATAGGCATGCCAGTCGGCGAAGGCTTGGGAGGCAAGCATCGCGATCGCCATGCCGGCGGGCATGTAGCAACTCCACAGCGCAAAGGCCAGATCGCGCCGGTTGCCCGTCACGATGCGCTGCAGCGCGGCGGGCCCGGCCACCGTGATCATCACGAAGCCGAGGCCCTCGACCACCCGCGAGGCCAGCAACACGCCATACCCCGATGCCAGCACGCCGATCATGGTGCCTACCGCGGTGGTGAGGAGGCCCAGCATCAGCATGCGCCGGGCGCCGAAACGCGCGATCACGCCGCCGGCCGCGATGCCCCCCACCGTGCCCAGGATCGAGAACACGGCCGTCAGTGTGCCGATGGCGGCGAGGTCCAGGCCCAGGTCCTTGCGCAGCAGCGGCGCGGCGATGATGACCTTGCCTACCTGCAGGGCCGCGACGATCCCCGCTCCGACGATCGCCAGCATCGCGCCCCAGCGTTGCCTCGGCGTGACGCCGTCGGCCGACGCGAAATCCTTATGGCTCATCCTGCCCCCCGCTTTCTCCGGATCCCGGCATCATGCCACTCGGGGTGGCCTCGCAAGCGGGTTCGACCGAAAAACTCCGCCTATCGGCCATATCCGGACGACCCGTGGCGAGCCTCTTCCTCCACGCTGGACACGGGCGGCTTCGACGTCCCGTTGCCATCACGATGGCGTCCGATGGAACCTATTCCGCCGTCGCGTCACCAACCCCGGGAAACCCTGTCAAGGCCGTGGCTTACGCCGGCCGCTTATTCGAAGGAGTGGGGCATGGCGCACGATTTCCGGCAGTTGCTCACCGATTGGCTTGGACGCATGTCGGGCGACGCATCTCCTCCCTGGCACGGCGAGCAGGCCATCGCGCCCCTCAGCCTGCCCGGTCAGTCCGAGCCGTTCTATCTGGTTCACCCGCCTGGCCCGGGCGAGACGTTCATTCTGGTGGCGCCGCTCGGCGAGGCCCAGGTGCAGGTATCGCCGTCCGTCTTGTCGGCCATGCTGGAGCTCAACGCCGAGCCGGCGCTGTCGTCAGGCGCTTTCGCGCTGGATCCGAGTGACAAGTCGGCCATCTACCGATTCGTCGGCGACCTCACCGGCATGGATTTCGCTCGCTTTCAGAACACGCTTACCAATTTTGGCCTGTTGGCGGCGGAAGCGCGCAGGCACTACCAGCACCTGGTCGGTGCGGCATCACGGGCGAACAGACTGCCCGGGATGGGCGGCCCCGGCTTGCGGGTTTGAGATAGGAATGACCATGCAGATCAATTCCAACAACCTCAACTCCCTCTCGCGACTCGACGCCCCTGCGCAAGCGTCACCTGCCGCGCCCGCACAGACGGAAAGTCTCGCGCCCGTGCCCGCGAGCGCGGAGCGCTACGCTCAGGTCTCGCTTCAATCGCTGAGCGTATCCAGCGCAAGCCCGCGCGGGCTCACGCTGATCAAGGATCTGGAAAACGGAATTCCGGCCAACGTGCAGATTTTCATCAAACCCACCAAAGGCTCGAACGAATTGAGTCTCGCGTGGCAGATCGCCGCACCGCCGCCCGGTGGCGTGGAACATGTCGTGACCGGCATCGCGATCGGCAAGCGCTGAGCTCTCCGCCATGCCGCCGCGATTCACGTGCGTTGCGCCAGCGCGCGCAGCACGTCCCTCAGCTTCCTGACGGCGATTTCCATCTCCCGCGGCGAGTAGGCTGCGAACCCCATCAAGAAGCCGGCGCGATCGCGGCGTGAGGCGTGCAGGGGCGTGAGCCCCAGCAGGTCCACACCCGCCTTCGCCGCCGCGGCCACCGCCAGCTCCTCTCGAATGTCGCATGTCAGCACGCACTGCATTTGCAGCCCGCCGACCGGCACGCAGGGTTCGACGTAATCGCCCAGGTACTTGCGCACCAGACGGACCAGCGTGTCCCGGCGCTCGACATAGACGTTGCGCATGGCCCGCACATGCGCGCCAAAGTGCCCGCCTTCCATAAAGCGCGCCAAGGTCAGTTGCGCAAGCGTGGCACTGTGGCCGTCGAGCAGCGTGCGCGCCACCGTCATGGGCTCGACCAGGGGCGCGGGCAGCACCATGTAGGCAATGCGCAGGCCGGGAAACATGGACTTGGTGAACGTGCCGATGTAGATGGTGCGCTCCTGCGCATCGAGCCCCTGCACGCACGCCGTGGGCTTGCCGGCATAGTGAAACTCGCTGTCGTAGTCGTCTTCCAGAATCCAGGCGCGCTTGCGATGGGCCCACTCGATGGCCGCCAGACGGCGTTCCAGCGAAAGCGTGCTGCCTGTCGGAAATTGATGCGAGGGCGTCAGGGACACGGCCTTGGCGTCCTTCCCGATCACGTCGAGGCGGTCGACGAGCATCCCCTGATCGTCCAGCGGCACCGGCGCGCATCGCAGCCCCGCGGCCTCGAAGGCTTTGCGCGCGCCCGGGTATCCGGGATCCTCCACGCAGATCCCATCGCCCGCATCCAACAGCACGGTCGCGCACAGCGTCAACGCCTGTTGCGAACTGGTCAGCACGAGCACACGCTCGGCCGTGGCCCGCGCCCCGCGCTCCAGGCTGACGTAGTCGGCGATCGCGCGCCGCAGTCTTTCCGTACCCTGTGGCGGGCTATGGGCCAGGGCCTGACTGTCGTACTCCTTCAGGATCTGGCGTTGCAGCCGCTCCCATGTCGGGAGCGGGAAGCTGCGGGTCTCGGGCACGCCGGGCGCGAACGGACGCGGAAACGAAAACTCCCGCAGACCGCCGCTCTCGAAAATCGCCGTGCCGCGCTGACTCAGGCGGATAGCCTCGGCGCCGGTGGACTTGCGCGGCGCGAGCCTTCGGGTCGAGCGCTTCGCGCGTTGCGAGACAAAGCTGCCCACGCCCACATGACGCTCGATGAAGCCTTCCAGCTGCAGTTGTGTATAGGCCGCCTCGACCGTATCGCGCGACACGCCGAGCGACGTGGCCAGCCCCCGCGACGCGGGCAGCGGCCTGCCGACGCCCAGGGTGCCGTTGAGGATCAGTTCACGCACGGCGCGCTGGATCCGCAGATGCAGGGGCATGGACAGGTGGGCGGGATTCTCGATCCATGCCTTCACGGTCTCGAGCTGTGCGTGTTTGAACATATGTGTTGGCCCCTGAACCCTTTGCCCTGACATTGCCTGGCGGCTCGCGCCTTGCGTCGGGGCGCACGGGGCGGTCTCATTCCGGGCGGTCGCATGCCGGGCGTCGCCACGCCGGGCGTCGCCACGCCGGGCGTCGCACGCCGGAAGCCCCACGCGGGCCACGCCTGCCGCGGCGGCCGCTGCGAGCGAGCGAGCAAGCAGGCAAGCGCCAATGGTCTGCTCGACTTCCGAATATTGGTCGGCTTATTCGGACCATTCTAGCGTTAAAAAATCGCCGAAGGCAGTCCGCCCGTTCCCAGGAGTTTCGCGTCGCCATGGCATCCACCGCCCCCCACGTTTCGCTTCGCGCAAGCGACCTTACCCATCCCATCGTCGCGGGGCTGATCTCCGTCATCGTCAACTACGGCGGCACTTTCGTGCTCGTCTTTCAGGCGGCCAAGGTGGCGGGCCTCAGCCCCGAGCTCACCGCCTCGTGGGTCTGGTCGATCTCGATCGGCGTGGGCGTCACGGGGATATTTCTCAGCTGGGTGACCCGCGAGCCGATCATCACGGCGTGGTCCACACCCGCGGCCGCGTTTCTGGTGACGGCCCTGGCGACCACGTCCTACGCCGAAGCCATCGGCGCGTATCTTATCTCGGCGGCGGCATTCGTCGTCCTCGGCCTGTCCGGATGCTTCGAGCGCGTCATCCGACTCATCCCGCCCGGCATCGCGGCGGGCCTGCTGGCGGGCATCCTGCTGCAATTCGGCATCGGCGCA
Organism: Bordetella genomosp. 5; assembly: GCF_002261475.1. Taxonomy (GTDB): domain Bacteria; phylum Pseudomonadota; class Gammaproteobacteria; order Burkholderiales; family Burkholderiaceae_B; genus Bordetella. The sequence continues at coordinate 104,107 of NZ_NEVN01000001.1, read as the reverse complement.
TTCGGCAGCATGAGCCTCGACCCGGTGCTCGCGGGGCTGCTCATTCTCGCGTACGTGGTGTTGAAGCGCTTCACCGCGCGCTACGCGATTGTCGGCATCCTGGTTCTCGGCCTGGCCTACCTCCTCTTGCAAGACCGCGTGGATCTGGCCGGCCTGCAACTGCAGCTGGCGCAGCCCGTATTCACCATGCCGGCGTTCTCGTTGAACGCGCTGCTGAGCGTCGCGCTGCCCTTGTTCCTGATCACGCTGACGGGCCAGTACATGCCGGGCATGCTGGTGTTGCGCAACGACGGCTTTCGAACCAGCGCCAACCCCATCGTGGCGGTCACCGGGCTCGGCTCGCTGGTCATGGCGTCGTTCGGATCGCATGCCTTCAATGTCGCCGCCATCACGGCGGCGATCTGCACCGGCAAAGAGGCGCACGAAGACCCGTCCAAGCGCTGGGTCGCGGGCATCGCCGCGGGTATTTTCTATATCCTCGTCGGTGTGTTCGGCGTCACGCTGGCTGCCGTCTTCATGGCGTTCCCGGCCACCTTCATCGCGACGCTCGCCGGGCTCGCGCTACTCGGCACCATCGGCACGAGCCTGGCCCTCGCCCTGAACGATGCCAGAACGCGCGAGGCGTCGTTGATCACCTTTCTGGCCGCGGCCGCCAACATCAAGATGCTCGGCATCGGCGGCGCATTCTGGGGCCTGCTGATCGGCCTGCTCGCCTACGGCATCCTCAACGGCCGCCTCGCGCCCGCACCCGGAACCGCGCCGACGGCCTCGCCCCCCGCACACCAGAAAAAAGCCGCGGGCTGAGGCCGTCGCCGCCGCGCTCAGTCGTCCAGCACGCAGCGCGCGAGCCCGCGCAGCGCGTCGATGGCGCGGTCGGCCGATTCGCCCATCTGCGCGTGCACGATGGCGCCGTCGATGGCGACCGTCAGGCAGCGCCCCAGACCTGCGTCGCGGCTCTCGAAGACCTCGTTCAGGCATGTAGCGACGTCGTTCTTGTGGTCGCGCACCACCTGCAGAATGTCGGGATGGGTCGAGCCGAACTCGGCCGCCGCGTTCAGAAAAGCGCAACCCCGAAATTCCTCGCGCTCGAACCAGTCGCGCAGCGTGAAGGCCAGCGCATCGATCTTCGAGGTGCCGGCGGCCAGATTCAGCTCGAGGCTCTCGCGAAACCAGCGGATCCACCGCTCGTGGCGAAACTCGAGATACGCCGTCACCAACAGCTCCTTGCTGGGATAGTGCCGATAGAACGTCACCTTGGTGACGGAAGCGGCTTCGATGATCTTGTCGATCCCGGTGGCGCGGATGCCCTGCCCATAGAACAGCGCATGGGCCGCATGCAGGATGCGCTCGCGCGGCGGGAGATCGTCGGGGGGGGAAATGTGGCGGGCCATGACGCATTGTAGACAGACCGGTCCACCTCCTGCAATCAGAAGTAGACAGGTCGTTCCACCTGCGCTAATCTGCGCAGGTAGACAGATCGTTCTACTTCTTTCCTTCTCCCAGGAGCCACCATGGAAACCCGCCCTCCGCTGCCGCCGTTCACCAAAGAAACCGCCATCCAGAAAGTCCGACTCGCCGAAGATGGCTGGAACACGCGCGACGCCGCCAAAGTGGCGCTCGCCTACACGCTCGACACCAAGTGGCGCAATCGCGCCGAGTTCGCCAACAACCGCGCCGAAGCCCAGGCATTCCTCGACAGGAAGTGGAAGAAGGAACTCGACTACCGCCTCATCAAGGAGCTCTGGGTACACGACGGCAACCGGATTGCCGTGCGCTACGCCTACGAGTGGCACGACGACGCGGGCAACTGGTTCCGCTCGTACGGCAACGAAAACTGGGAATTCATGCCCGACGGACTGATGCACCGCCGCTACGCCTGCATCAACGACATGCCGATCAAGGAGTCCGAGCGCAAATTCCACTGGCCTCTGGGCCGCCGCCCCGACGATCATCCGGGGCTGTCCGAACTGGGGCTCTGAACGATCGCGCCGGCACGCTCCGCAACGCTGCCCGCGGAGGAGGCACCCAGCCCGGTTGTCGCATCGTTCGTCCCTTCGACGGCGCCACACCCCAAGACCAGAAGGCCACGCAAGTGGCCTTTTTTCTTGCCTGCCACATTGCCGAGGCAAGGCGATACGCGGGTGCGGGTGCGGGTGCGGGTGCGGGTGCGGGTGCGGGTGCGGGTGCGGGTGCGGGTGCGGGTGCGGGTGCGGGTGCGGGTGCGGGTGCGGGTACGGGTCCGGCTGCGGGTGCAGGTACGGGTCCGGCTGCGGGTGCGGATACGGGTCCGGCTGCGGGTGCGGGTTCGAGTCCGGGGCGGTGGGGTCGCCCCCGGCCCTGGTCTATCGCTTTCAACCCGCGCGGCGGGCCCCCCGGGGTGGCCCGCGCGCTGCCCCCCGTGGGGAGAGCAAACCCGTCCTAATGTTTTTTTAATGTACCAGCACCCGCCCAACTCTACGGGTAAACACCCTCTATTACGCGGAGAACTCCCGATCTATAAACACACATTGTTTTTTTATTGTTTTTTTTAAAATGAAAATTGCACTGATCGGATGCGGCGAAGTCGGGCACTGCTATGCCCGCGCCTGGACCGCTGCGGGCCACCGCATCGTCGGCATCTGCGAATGGCGAACGGACGAGGAAATGGCGGCGCGTGCCAGCGAGGCCGGCGCGCCCTTGCATGCGGAACTCGGCCCCTGGCTGGCCGAGGCGGACGTCGTGGTCTCGGCCGTTTACGGCTACAACGCCGCCGAGGTCGCCGCGCAGGCGCTCGGCCACCTGCGCGCCGATGCGGTCTACGCGGACTTCACCACGGCCAGCGCCCCCGACATGCAGAAGGCCGCCGCCGCGGCCGCCGCGCGCGGCATTCCTTTCATGGACGTCGCCATCATGGGCGCCATCGCCCTGCTGGCCGAGAAGACGCCGTTGCTGTGCGCCGGGGAAGGCGCGGCGGTCGTGACCGAGCTGGGCGAAAGCGCGGGCGCGACGGTCCGGATCATCGAAGGCCAGCCCGGCGACGCGGTGCGCCTGAAGCTCCTGCGCAGCATCATGACCAAGGGGATGGAGAGCCTCTCCGTCGAATGCCTGGTCGCGGCCGAACGCATGGGCCTGCGCGATTCTCTGTACGAAGTGCTCGCCGACATCGACCGCACGCCGCTCACGGCGTTCATGGACTCGTTCGTGCGCTCGCATGTGCTGCATGCGCCGCGCCGCCTGGCCGAGGTGCGCGAAGCGCGCGACCAACTGCATGAAGCGGGCCTGGAACCGCTGGCGCTCAACGGCGTCGAGGCGCTCTTCGCGCGATCCACCCGCGGCATCGAAGCCGCGCGCGCCCAGGGCGAGGCCCCTGCCGCCGACACGGTCGAAGCCCGCCTTGCCTGGCTCACCACACTGGCCCGCCAGTCCTGATCCCCCACCGCGCCCCAGAGCGCGGACCCCAATCCGAAAAACACTGCGTGAGGAAGACAATGAAACTGTTCAAGAAAATGCTGGCCGCCACCCTGGTGCTGGGCTGCGCCGCGGCGCACGCCGCCGACCTGGGCTCGTCGCCGATCACCCTGATCTCGCCCTTTCCGCCCGGCGGCGGCACCGACACGCTGACCCGCATGATCGGCAACGCGATCAGCCAGGATGCCGGCTGGAACATCGTGGTCGAAAACAAGCCCGGCGCCGGCGGCAACCTGGCGCTGGACGCCACGTCGCGCGCGCGTCCGGACGGCCATACGCTCGTCATGGCACAGACCGACAACATCGTGCTGAACCCCTGGCTCTACACCAAGCTCAGCTACGACACCTTCAAGGACTTCAAGCCGGTGGGCCCGGTGGCCAGCTCGCCCAGCGTTTTCGTCGTGCTGCCCGACTCGCCCTACAAAACCCTCAACGATGTCGTGAAGGCCGCCCAGGCGCGACCCAACCTGGTCTCGCTCGGCATTCCCGGCATCGGCGGCACCGGCGATCTGACCGGCTATCTGTGGCGCAAGGCGGCCAAGATGGAGCTCATGCACGTGCCCTATCGCGGCTGGAGCCAGGCCTTCCCCGACCTGGCCAGCGGCCGGATCGACATGTATGTCGGATCGGTGGCGTCGCTGCTGCCGCAGATCCGTGGCGGCAAGGTGCGTGCGCTGGGCGTCGTCGCCACCGAGCGCTCGCCCGCGCTGCCCGACGTGCCCACCTTTCCGGAAAGCGGCTTTCCGACCATCAACCAGTCGATCTGGTGGGGCCTGATGGTGCCGGGCAAAACGCCGGACGACGTCATCGCCACGCTGAACGCCGAACTGCGCAAGGTGCAATCGAATCCGGAATTGATCAAGAAGCTCGAAGAGGCCGGCTACAGCGTCCTGACGGGTTCGCCCGAAGACCTGGGCCGCCGCCACCGTGCCGACCACGACGCCTTCGGCAAGGTCGTGGAAGAAGCCGGTATTCCGAAACAGTAAGCCCGACACGTATCCATTCAGCGATCAGGAGCAGTGATGCCAGGTTTTGAAATCCACGCCCGCCAGCGCGCGGTCAGCAAGGAACTCGTCGACAAATTCCGTGAGGTGCCGGTGGCCAACGTGAGCGACTGCATGTCGCGCATGACGGCAGGCGGCGCGCGCCTGCGGCCGATGCACAATGGTCATCCGCTGGCCGGCCCGGCGCTCACGGTGCGCACGCGCCCCGGCGACAACCTGCTGGTGCACAAGGCGCTGAGCCTGGCACAGCCCGGCGACGTGATCGTGGTCGACGCCGGCGGCGACCTGACCAACGCCATCATCGGCGAGATCATGACCACCTATGCCGAATCGCGCGGCATCGCGGGCATCATCATCAACGGCGCCATCCGCGACTGCGGCACCATCCGCCGCAGCGCGTTCCCCGTCTATGCGGCCGGCGTCACGCACCGCGGCCCCTACAAGGACGGCCCCGGCGAGATCAACTGCGTGGTTGCGCTGGACGGCATGACCATCGCGCCGGGCGACCTGATCCTGGGCGACGACGACGGCCTGCTCGCCGTGCCGTACGAACAGGCCGAAGCCATCTATCAGGCGGCGGCGGCAAAGCACGACGTGGAGACCAAAATGCTGGCCGACATCGCCGCCGGCACGCTCGACACCTCGTGGATCGACGACCGCCTGCGTGCGCAGGGCTGCACGGGAGTCTAGCCATGGGCGGTGCATCAGTCGGCCGGCCCGATCTGCGCGTCGTGCGGCTGGATCTGTGGATCGATCCCGCGTTCGACGCGGCGATCGCGCAGGACAGCAGGCTGGACCTGCGGGTGCTCCCGGCCCAGGGCGACGCGGTGACCGCGGCCGGCCTGGCCGGCGCCCACGCCTACCATGTCAGCGCGGCCAAGGACGAAGTCCCCGCGCGCTGGCAGGTGTCCGCCAACCTCCTGGCCCTGTGCCCCGAGCTGCTGTGCGTGTCGTCGGGCGGCGCCGGTTACGACACCGTCGATGTGGCCGCCTGCACCCGTGCGGGCGTGGCGGTGGTGAATCAGGCCGGCGCCAACGCAGCGTCGGTGGCCGAAATGACCTTCGCCCTGCTGTTGTCGCTCGTGAAGCGGCTGGGCGAATCGGAAGCCGCGCTCCGGGCGGGCACGGCCGTCAGCCGCGAGGCGTTGATGGGCCGAGAGATCGAAGGCCGCGTCATCGGCCTCGTCGGGATCGGCGAGATCGGGCGCCGCGTCGCGCGCATCGCGGCCGGGTTCGGTTTGAAGGTTATCGCCTACGATCCGCTGCTGACCGACGCGCAGATCACCGACCGGGGCGCCGCGCCCGTCACCTTTGCCGCGCTGTTGGAGCAGGCCGACATCGTGAGCCTGCACTGCCCGCTGAACGCCGGGACGCGAGGGATGTTCGGCACGGCCGCGCTGCGCCGGATGAAGCCCGGCGCGCTATTCATTTCCACCGCGCGCGGCGGCATCCATGACGAGGACGCGCTGCTTGCCGCGCTCGAGTCCGGCCACCTCGCCGGCGCGGGCCTGGACGTCTGGCAGGTCGAGCCGCCGCCGCCGCACAATGGCCTGCTGCAACGCAGTAACGTGGCCGTCGCCTTTCATACGGGCGGCGTGACGCACGAGGGCCGGCGCAAGGTCGCGCAGGGCTCGGCCACGCAGATCATCGACATGCTGGCCGGACGCAGGCCCGACCGCCTGCTCAACCCCGAGGTCTGGCCGCGCTTTCTGGCGCGCCTGGCCGAACACGGGATCAAGGTGCCGCGCCCGCCGTTGTTATAGTCGCAGCTTTGAAACCGGGAAGAGCCAGCCTCCTCATGTCGAGCGCCAGTGATTACGTCTACGGCGAATTGCGCCGCCGCCTGATGGCCGGATCGTTCCTGCCCGGCGAGCCGCTGCGCGAGGAACACATCGCCACGCAACTCTCGGTCAGCCGAACGCCCGTGCGCAACGCGATCGAACGCCTGATCGCCGACGGCCTGGTCACCCGCGAAGGCCGCCGCGGCGCGGTCGTGCTGGGCTGGCAGGACCGCGACATCGACGAGGCCTTCGAGCTGCGCATGCTGCTTGAGCCATACGCCGCCAAGGCCGCCGCCACGCGCGCCACGCCCGAACAGATCGACGAGCTCGAGCGCATCAACCAATGCATGCTCGACGCCGTGAACTCCGGCGCACCTGACCATGTCGCGCAGGTCCAGCACTACAACAACCTGTTCCACCACACCCTGCTCGAAGCCGCGCAGTCCGCGCGCGTGCGGTCCCTGGTCGACAACCTGCTCGACATGCCGATCATCATCGGCTCGTTCTATTTCTACACCCCCGAAGACATGCTGCGCAGCGTGGAACACCACCGCCAGATCATCGCCGCGATACGCGCGCGCGATCCCGCATGCGCGGAGATCGCAGTGCGCTTCCACCTGGCAGCGACCCACCTGCTGTTTCGCTCGCATCGAAAGGATGGAAAGACGGGGGAGTAGTTCTTCCGTGGCTGCGGGGCTCGGCTGACGCCAAAGCAAAGCGAAATTGCAGTCTGACACCTTAAGGCCCTGCTACCTCTTCAGCTCTTGGCCTCAGGCTGCTGCTCCCTCTGAGGCTCTGCTTGGGGCGAGGCGTTATTGGGCGGAGTATCAGCGGTTTCTGGAGGGGAATGCGCCCCTCCCCCCTCCAACGGATTCGGCGCACCCTCCTGGTTGAATGCGCCGGGGTCGACACACGGAGGCGTAGGAACGGGAGGGCGAACTTGTCTATCTCTCGCCTTCGCGTCCGCGAAATACTCAGCCGCAACCCGGTTCTGCGCCTGGCAAAGCTCGAACGCGTCGCGTTTATCGCGCCATGCCGCCTTTGCTGCGTTCTCTGCGGCACCCGCCTCAGACAACAGCATCATTTCGAGAAACAGACTGACCGCAAGAAGGACGCCAATTTTCAATACTTTCTCCGTAAAGTGCCTCAATCTAAGGTGTCAGACTCTTATCTAAGGTGTCAGACTCTGATTTCCTGATTTCGTAGCTGTGCGTGCTCCAACGCTCACCAGCGCTCGCGCGCTGCACGCAGTGATCCCGCTACGAAATTGCAGTCTGACACCTTAAAACCCGCAGCACTACAACAACCTGTTTCACCACACCCTGCTCGAAGCCGCGCAGTCCGCGCGCGTGCGGTCCCTGGTCGACAACCTGCTCGACATGCCGATCATCATCGGCTCGTTCTATTGCTACACCCCCGAAGACATGCTGCGCAGCGCGCAATGTATGGTGTCAGACTCTAATTTCACTGAGAAAGCTCCCACGCTCACCAACACATTTACGCTGCACGCAGTGCCCCCGCCAAGCGCTGATCGCATCTACGCCCCAAAACGACAAGGGGGCTGCCATCGCAGCCCCCTTGTCGCATGAATCAAGCGGCAGAGACCTCCCGCCGCATCACCTCACGTCACTCCACCGTCACGCTCTTGGCGAGGTTGCGCGGTTTGTCGACGTCGGTGCCGCGCACGCATGCCGTGTGGTACGCCAGCAGTTGCAGCGGCACGGTGTGCAGGATCGGCGACAGCATGCCGTAGTGTTCGGGCATGCGGATCACGTGCATGCCTTCTTCGTTGTTGATCTTGCTGTCGGAATCGGCAAACACGTACAGCTCGCCGCCGCGCGCACGCACTTCCTGCATGTTGGACTTCAGCTTCTCGAGCAGGGCGTCCTTGGGCGCGATGGTGACCACGGGCATCTGGTCGGTGACCAGGGCCAGCGGCCCGTGCTTGAGTTCGCCGGCGGGGTAGGCCTCGGCGTGGATGTAGCTGATTTCCTTGAGCTTGAGCGCGCCTTCGAGGGCGATCGGGTAGTGCATGCCGCGGCCCAGGAACAGCGCGTTTTCCTTGGTGGCGAAGCGATCGGCCCAGGCCATGATCTGCGGCTCGAGCGCGAGCACGGAGCCGATGGCGGCCGGCAGGTGGCGCAGCGCCTTCATGCACTCGGCTTCCTGCTCGTTGCTGAGCAGGCCGCGCGTCTGGGCCAGCGTCAGCGTCAGCAGATACAGCGCGGTGAGCTGCGTCGTGAATGCCTTGGTCGATGCCACGCCGATCTCGACGCCTGCACGGGTGATGTACGACAGCACGCACTCGCGCACCATGGCGCTGGTGGCCACGTTGCAGATGGTCAGCGTGTGGTTCATGCCGAGCGAACGCGCGTGCTTCAGCGCGGCGAGCGTGTCGGCGGTCTCGCCCGATTGCGAGATGGTGATGACCAGGGTCTTGGGGTTCGGCACGCTGTCGCGGTAGCGATACTCGCTGGCGATTTCGACGGCCACCGGGATCTGCGCCATCGATTCGATCCAGTACTTCGCGGTCATGCCGGCGTAGTAGCTGGTGCCGCAGGCCAGGATCAGGATGCGGTCGATGTCCTTGAAGATCTTGAACGCTTCGTCGCCGAACAGCTCGGGCGTGATGGCGTCGATGTCCTGCAGCGTGTCGCCGACGGCGCGCGGCTGCTCGAAGATCTCTTTCTGCATGAAGTGGCGATAGGGGCCGAGTTCGGCCGCGCCGGTATGCACGTGCACGGTGTTGGTCTTGCGGTCGACCGGCTTGCCTTCGGCGTCGACGATCCAGACGCGCTGCAGTTGCAGGTCGACCACGTCGCCGTCTTCCAGATAAACGATCTGGTCGGTCGTGCCGGCCAGGGCCAGCGCGTCGGAGGCGAGGAAGTTCTCGTTCTTGCCCAGGCCCACGACCAGCGGCGAACCCTGGCGCGCACCGACCACGCGGTGCGGCTCGTCGCGGCAGAACACGGCGATGGCATAGGCGCCATGCAGGCGGCGCACGGCCTGTTGCACGGCGTCGAAGAGATCGCCGTTGTACAGGTGGTTGACCAGGTGCGCGATCACTTCGGTGTCGGTCTGGCTTTCGAACACGAAGCCCGCCTGCTGCAGCTCGGTGCGCAGTTCGGCGTAGTTTTCGATGATGCCGTTGTGGACGAGCGCGATGCGCGGCTCGTCCTTGCCGATCGAGGAGAAGTGCGGGTGCGCGTTGTAGGTGGCCGGCGCGCCGTGCGTGGCCCAGCGGGTGTGGGCAATGCCGGTGAAGCCCGACAGCGACTCTTCAGCCACCTGGTCGGCCAGCTCGGCCACGCGTTGCGTGCTGCGGGTGCGGCGCAGATGGCCGTCCGTGTGCAGCGCCACGCCGCAGGAGTCATAGCCGCGGTATTCCAGCCGCTTCAGGCCTTCGACCAAGATCGGGGTGATGTCGCGCTGGGCGACGGCGCCTACGATGCCGCACATATGCTGTGCTCCTGAGAAATAGAGAAAGTGGACGCATTGTGCATCCCCCTTCACGAAATTAGATTTCTATATTTAGTGCAATCTGAAAGATTAATTTCTTACAGGAACGTGATTAAATATAATTTCTCTACAGCCTGATTTATGAACGAATCATGCAAAACGAACTGATTTCGCCCGAATCCCCGCCCGCCAGTGCCCCGCTGGACGACCTCGATCGCCGCATTCTGGAACAACTGCAACAGGATAGCTCGCTCACCAACCAGGATCTGGCCGAGCGCGTGCATGCCTCGCCGCCCACCTGTCTGCGCCGGGTGCGCCGTCTGATCGAATCGGGGGTGATCGAAAAGCAGGTGGCGATTCTGTCGCCCGCCGCGCTGGGCAGCACGCTGACCGCCATCGTGGAGATCACGCTGGACGTGCAGGCGGCCGAGCGGCTCGACGAATTCGAGGCGAGCCTGCTCGCCGAGCCGGCGGTACTGCAGTGCTACCGCGTGTCGCCCGGCCCGGATTTCGTGGTGATCGTGCAGGTGCGCGACATGCCCGCTTATCACGCACTCGCGCACCGGGCCTTCACGGCGCATGCCAATGTGCGCAACGTGCGCACCTTCTTCTCGGTGCATCGCGCCAAGTTCGAGACGCGGATCGAGCTGCCGCCGGCGTGATCGCGGGCGGCAGCATCACGCTCAGCGCCGCGGCTTGGCCGCGAGCAGGCGGTCGAACTGGGCCAGATAACGGCGGCCCATCTCGGTCACGTCGTGCTCGGTCTTCACGTAGGCGTAGGCGCGCTCGGTCACGTCGGCGCGGAAGGCCGCGTCGTCCAGGCAGCGCGCCATGCCGGCCGCCATCGCCTGATAATCGCCCACCGCGCACAGCACACCACGGCCGTCGGCGAGGCTTTCTTTCAGGCCGCCCGCATCGGTGGACACCACCGGCACCCGTTGCAGGAACGCGTCCAGGACGCTGCTCCCGAGCGCCTCTTCCAGCGAGGCCATGACGAAGACGTCCATCACGCTGTAGAAGTCTTCCACGCCCTTGCGAAAGCCGGCGAACCGGTACACGTCCTGCAGGCCCAGGCGCTGCACTTCGGCCCGCGCCTCGGCCTCGCGATTGCCGCCCGCGCCGAAATGCAGGAACACGAAGTCGGAACGCGTGCGCGCGAGTTCGCCGATGGCGCGCACCAGCGTGACGGGGTCTTTGTCGTGCAGCAGCGCGGCCGAGGTGGCAAGCATGCGGCGGCCGGTGAGGGCAAACTCCTGCACCAGCGCGGCCACGTTGGCCTGATCGATCTCGTGCGGCTCGACCGCACTGCGGATGATCACCGGCTCGATGCCGAGACGTCGCGGCTCGCTGGCCGCCATCTCGCTGATCGCCACGAACAGATCGACATGGCGCCATTTGTAGCCGGTCTTCCATTCGTCCTTGGGTTCGACCACGAACGAGGTGCGGCGCGAAAACACGACCGGGCGGCGATGGAACAGCCGGGTGAGCACGGCCCAGGTATTGGTGTTGGCGGTCTGGCTGTGCACGATGTCGTAGCCCGCGCCATGACGCGCCAGAAACGCGAGCTGGCCCGGCACGTTGCGCACCGCGTGCACCTTGAAGCCTTCGTCGGCGGCGCGCTGCGCGAGCGGGCCACCGGCACGGCACAGAATCTCGACCTCATGACCGGCCTTGCGGAAGGCACGCATGCAGTACAGCGTCTGGCGCTCGCCGCCGCGCCAGCCTTTCTCAAAATTGAGCTGTAGGATTTTCATCAGCGGCCGATCGCCTCGTACTCGAAACCCTGGGCCCGCACTTCCGCCGGCGTCCACAGATTGCGGCCGTCGATGATGAGCGGACGCGTGAGCAGCTTCTGCACGCGCGACATGTCGGGCGCGCGGAACACCTTCCACTCCGTCACGATCAACAGGGCGTCCGCGCCGTCGAGAGCGGCGTACATGTCCGGCGCCATGGTCACGTTCGGGTTATCGGCCAGCACGCGGATCGCCTGCGGCATGGCCACGGGATCATAGGCGCGGATCTGAGCGCCACGGCGCGTGAGCTCGGCGATCAACGAGAGGCTGGGCGCCTCGCGCATGTCGTCGGTATTCGGCTTGAAGGCGAGGCCCCACACGGCGAAGCTGCGCTGGCTCAGGTCTTCACCGAAGCGCGCGATCACCTTCTCGGCCAGGCGCAGCTTCTGTGCGTCGTTGGCGGCCTCCACGGCTTCGATCACGCGCATCGGCACGCCTTGCTCGGCGCCGGTACGCAGCAGCGCCTGCACGTCTTTCGGGAAACACGAGCCGCCATAGCCCACGCCCGGATACAGGAATTGATAGCCGATGCGCGGATCGGCGCCGATGCCGCGGCGCACCTGTTCGATATCGGCGCCGAGCTTCTCGGCCAGATTGGCCATCTCGTTCATGAACGAGATGCGCGTGGCGAGCATGCTGTTGGCGGCGTACTTGGTGAGCTCGGCGGAGCGCACGTCCATCACCATCAGACGCTCGTGGGTCCGCTGAAACGGCGCGTACAGCCGTCGCATCACGTCCACCGTGTACGGGTCGTCGGCGCCCACGACGATGCGGTCGGGGCTCATGAAATCGTTGATGGCCGCGCCTTCTTTCAGGAACTCGGGGTTCGAGGCGACGGTGAACGGCAGGTCCAGGCCGCGCGCGGCGAGCTCTTCGGCAATGGCCTCGCGCACGCGATCCGCCGTGCCCACGGGCACGGTCGACTTGTTCACGACGACCTTGCGATCGTCCATGTGGCGCGCGATATTGCGCGCGGCGGCGAGCACGTACTGCAGATCGGCCGTGCCGTCTTCGCCCGGCGGCGTGCCGACGGCGATGAACTGGATGTCGCCGAACGCCACGCTCTCGGCGATATCGTCGGTGAAATGCAGGCGGCCACCGGCCACGTTGCGGCTCACGAGGTCTTCGAGGCCGGGCTCGTAAATGGGAATCTGGCCGGCACGCAGCCCGGCCACCTTGGCCGCGTCGATGTCCAGACACATGACGTCGTTGCCCATATCGGCCATGCACGCGCCCGAAACAAGGCCGACATAGCCGGTGCCGATGACTGTAATTTTCATGTGTTGCCTGATCCCTAGCCAAAACGATGGCAATACGCCACCGCTGCGGATTATAAAAGTCAGTTCATGACAGCAGGCCGTATTCCCGAAAAACGGCCCTTTGGCAGGCAACCATGGCCCCGATTCGCCGTGCAAAACCAGGGCCGCGCGGGCGCCGGCGGGGGCCACCGGCGCGGATTCAAGCCGCCGACGACCCGACCTTTCGGGCGATTCTGACCATGTTGACCGCCACGGCCAGCACGGCGCAGACCGTGCCGAGCACCAGGGCCACGGTCGGCCCGTGCGAGGCCGACAGGCTGAACGCGATGGCGACCAGCGCGGTGCCGAAGCTCTGGCCGAACACCCGGGTAGTGGCCTGCAGGCCACCCGAGGCGCCGCTGCGTTCGCGCGGCGCGGACGACAACATGGCGCGGTTGTTCGGCGTCTGGAAGAAGCCGAAGCCGCAACCCGCGATGAACATGCCCACCATGATCCAGGCATTGCCCGCCGAGGTCGGCAACACCGTCACCCACAGCATCCCGATCACCATGGCCGCCGCCCCCGCGCCGCTCAGCACCGCGGCCGAGTAGCGATCGGACATGCGGCCGGCGAACGGCGCGACCAGGGCGGTGCCCACGGGCCAGGCGGCCATGAGCAGCCCCACCTCCAGATGCGGACGCCCCAGCACTTGCTGAAAATAAAAGGGCAGCGCCACATACGAGGCCATCTGCGCGGCGAAGGTGCAGGCCGACGCCGCCACCGCATAGGCCACCGGCCGGATGCGCAGCAGATCCACCGGCACCAGCGGCGCGGGCTGGCCGCGCACGCGCCGCACCAGTACGAAGCCGGCCACCGCGGCGATCGCGATCAGGCCGATCCCGCGCAGGGGATCCTGACCCAGCATGTCCACGCCGGAGATGAACACGCCGAGCGTGATCATGCTGAGCACCGCGGCGACCCAATCCAGCCGGGAGCTGCTGCGCGGCACATCGGGCAGGAACCGCAGCCCGAACATCGCGGCAATACAAAACGGCAGATTGACCGCAAAGATCCAGCGCCACGGCGCCACGGTGAGGATGAAGGAGCCGATGGTGGGACCGAGCACCGACATCACGGCCACCGTGGTGGCGTTGATGCTGATGCCGCGGCCCAACAGGCGCAGCGGATAGATGTTGCGCACCAGGCCGCCGAACATGCACATCAGCGTGGCCGCACCCACCCCCTGGAACACCCGCGCCATGCTGAGCTGCCAGAGCGACTGCGACAGCGCGCAGGCCAGCGACGCCGAGGTGAACAGCACCAGGCCGAACGTGAACATGCGGCGAAAGCCGATGCGCTCGGCGAGCGCCGACATCGGCAGCAGCATCATCACGACGGCCAGGTTGTAGGCGTTGATGACCCACACGGCCTGCGACGGCAGGGCGTCGAGGTCGGCGGCGATGGTGGGCAGTGCGACGTTCGCGATGGTGGCATCGAGCACCGAGAGGCTCATGCCGACCAGCACGGTGGCCGCGGCGTAGTAGCGCCGCGGCGTGGGCAGGCCGTCAGGCGCGCCGCCTGGCGCGCCCGTCGTGCTCACGACTTCTTGGCCGGGCGTTTCCAGCCGTCGACCGTGGTCTGTCGAGCGCGCGAAAGCGTGAGTTTCTCGGCCGGCGCGTCACGCGTGAGCGTGGTGCCCGCGGCCAGCGTGGCCCCCCGGCCGACGCGCACCGGCGCGACCAGCTGGGTGTCCGACCCGATGAAAGCGTCGTCTTCGATGACGGTGCGATGCTTGTTCACGCCGTCGTAGTTGCACGTGATGGTGCCCGCGCCGACGTTCACGCGCGCGCCGATGTCGCTGTCGCCGATATAGGCCAGATGATTGGCCTTGCTGTCTTCGGCGATCACGCTGTTCTTCACTTCGACGAAGTTGCCCACGTGCGTGCGCGGGCCCAGATCGGCGCCCGGGCGCAGGCGCGCGTACGGGCCGATGCGCGCATCGGCGCCGACCTTGGCCTGCTGCAGGTGGCTGAACGCCTCGATCTGGGCGCCGGCGTCGATGGTGACGTCGCGCAGCACGCAATGCGGGCCGACGCGCACGCCGTTGCCGAGCACCACCTTGCCTTCGAATACGCAGCCCACGTCGATGAACACGTCACGGCCGCAGGTCAGGCTGCCCCGCACGTCGAAACGGTGCGGATCGGCCAGCGTGACACCGGCCTCGAGCTGGCGACGCGCCTGTTCGTGCTGCCAGCGGCGCTCGAGTTCGGCCTGTTGCAGGCGGCTGTTCACGCCCAGCGTTTCCCAGCTGGCGCCGGGCTGCGCCGCGTTGACCGGCACGTGGTCGGCGACGGCCAGACCGATGATGTCGGTCAGGTAGTACTCGCCCTGGGCGTTGTTGTTGTCGATGCGCGTGAGCCAGTCCTTGAGCTTCGCGGTGGGCGCGCACAGGATGCCGGTGTTCACTTCCTTGATGGCGCGCTGCGCCTCGCTGGCGTCTTTGTGCTCGACGATGGCGACCACCTGGCCGGCCTCGCTGCGCACGATTCGGCCGTAGCCGGTGGAGTCTTCGAGCACCTCGGTCAGCACCGCCACGCCCTGGCCGCGCGCCTCGAGCAGCTTGCGCAGCGTCTCGGGCTGCACCAGCGGCACGTCGCCGTAGAGCACCAGCGTGACGTCGTCGGCGCCATCGCCCTCGAGCAATTGCGGCACGGCCTGCTGCACGGCGTGGCCGGTGCCGTGTTGCGGCTGCTGCAGCGCAAAGGCCAGGTCTTCCTTGCCTTCGTACGCCGCCTTGACGCGGTCGGCGCCATGGCCCACCACCACGATCACGCGGGCGGGATCGAGCTGGCGTGCGCTGCCGAGCACGTGGCTCAGCATCGGCTGGCCAGCCAGCGTGTGCAATACCTTGGGGAGATCGGACTGCATGCGTTTGCCGAGTCCAGCGGCGAGGATGACTACATTGAGCATAGAACCAACACGTAAGTTAAAAGGGCGGACACGGCGTGTCCGCCTGGATTCGGAAGAATCGGCGCAGCCCCTACGTGGAGCGGCGTGCCGGCTTGATCGAGGTCTTGGCCACGCCGCGCGCGGCGGGCTTGGCATCAGGCTTCTTGGCCGCCTCGGTGGTCTTGGTGGCCGACTTCGCGGCTTTCTTGGCCGGGGTTTTGGCCGCGGTCTTGGAGGCGCGTTTTGCGCCCGTTTTGGCGGCGGACTTGCCGGCGGGCTTGCCGGCCGGCGCCGTGCCCGCGGAGGGCTTGGCGGAGGCCGCCCCCGGCGTATCGACACCGGTCTCGCCCATCATCTGCGGCAGCGTGGCGGCGGTGGCCGCGGCGATCTGGTTGAACTGCTGTTGCAGCAGGCCCCACCAGGCCTGTGACGCCTGAGTGGCCTGCGCGGCAGCGAGGTTGAGCGCTTCCGCGCCGGCATCCGCGGCCGACGCGCCGGTGGCCGCATCCGCATCGGCGGGCGGTTCGGCCGTCGCGTCCGGCGGCGGCGTCTGGCCGAAGGGCGACTGACCGAACGGCGAAGCGCCCGCCGGCTGGCCCGGCGCGGGCTTCAGGCCCAGCGCCACTTCCAGCGGCGAGGGGTCGCTCGACGAACGCGGCGAGCCGGTGTCCATGCTGGACACGCTACCCACGAACGAACGCAGCGTGGCGATGGTGGCGCGCTGCACCTCCATGCCCTGGATCGTGGACGACAGCATCTGCAGATTCAGGCGCAGCCAGCCTTCGACCGCGCGCAGCTCGGTGATGCGGCGCTCGAGCTCCTCGACATTGAGCGGCGGCGTCATGGGCAGCGATTGCGCCAGCCCGCCGGGCCCGGCGAGGCCGGCCCAGGCCTGACGCATCATTTCCATGCTGGCGAGCAGCGGATTGCCCGACAAATCGGAATCCTGCCCCATGCCGGGCATCACGAACGGGTTGGTGTTCGAATCGCTCATTCGGTCTCCTGTGGTGCGTCGGGGCGGCGCTCAGCGCGGCAGCAATTGATCGTTTTCGACACGCACCGGCGCGCCGGTGGCGAAGGCGAACGGCTGCGCACTACGGAAAGTACGCTGGCTGCCGTCGTCCATGCGCACCACGGCTTCGTAATGCGTCACCGTCTGTTGCTGCCTAATATTACGCTCGACTTCGCGGCCTGCCAAAGCGCCGCCCACGGCGCCCAGCACCGTCAGCGCGTCCTTGCCGTGTCCGCCGCCGAACTGGTTGCCGACCACGCCGCCCACCACGCCGCCCGCGACCGTGCCGACGATGTGATTGCTGTTGTCGCGCACCGGCACCTGCACGGTGCGGATCGATGCCACGGTGCCGCAGCTCGGGCAGGACGCGGGCTGGCGTGCCTGCGGGGCCGGCTGCGCCGGCGCGGGCTGGGCTTGCCCCTGGGCGACGTGCGACGGCAGGCCGTTCTGGGCGCGGGCGGCCGGGACGGCGCCGGGATCGGCCGGCGCGAGATTGGCGGCTTCGGGGCCGGAATTGGCGGCTTGCTCCGCGCTCATCGGCGCGTCGCCAGGCCGCTGCTGCGCCCCGGGGGTGGGCAGCCAGCCCAGAATGGCGGCGACCGCCACCGTGCACAACACGATTACGGCAACCGCGGCAGCGGCGAAAAGCGGGTGCAATCCGCGGCGCGGACCCGGGCCCGACGACCCGGCAGACGGAGTGTTCATGGCGTGCTCCATGCGTAACGGTAACGGCCCGTTGTATAGCACCCCGGCAGGCGTGTCGCGGTTTCGGCGTATTGCGTTCGTGACCCTTTGCAAAACCGGTCACGCCGCCTTTCGCGGGCCCCTTCCTCGCGGCTGGACAGCCCTGCCGATTCTGGGACAATGGTCTTATGACTTCCGCTGAAACGCCCATCACGCTGGCCGCCCTCGAGCAGGCCATCAACTACTGGCGCAACCGTCTGCCCTCGCAGGGCGAAGAGGCGCGGTTGTGCGCCGAGGCCGCCGCGCTGGCGGTGCCTTATGCCGCCATGATCATGGCGCATGCACGCGAGTTCGCGCGCGCCGAGCTGTCCGAGGCAGCGCGCACGGCATTCCAATCCTGGGAAAGCGCCCACCAGGGCGCGGCACGCTGAGCTCCGCAAGGGGAGCCCGCCGGGATTGCCCCGGCGGCGCCCCGCTCGATTATTTGGCGTCGAGCAGCAGCTTGAGGTCGTGGGCCACGGCGTCCACGCCGATGGTGCTGTTGGCCAGCACGCGCGAATCGCCCTTGGTATCGAACAGGTAAAAGCCCGCCGAGTGGTCCATCGTGTAGGTGCTGCCATCCTTGCTCGGCACCTTGGCGTAATAGGCCTTGAACGAGCCGGCCGTCTTGCGCACCTGTTCCGGCGTGCCGGTCAGGCCCAGAAAGCGCGAATCGAACGTCGTTACATACTGCTTCAGGATATCCGCCGTATCGCGCTCGGGATCGACCGACACCAGCATGACCTGGACGCGGTCGGCGTCGGGGCCGAGCTTTTCCATGACCTGAGCCAATTCGGCGAGCGCCGTCGGGCACACGTCGGGACACTGCGTGAAGCCGAAGAACACCACCAGCGCCTTGCCCGAGAAGTCGGACAGCTTGCGCGGCGTGCCGTTGTGGTCGACCAGATCCAGGCCTTTGCCCAGCTGCGTGCCCGTGATGTCGCTACCCTTGAACGCCGGCTTGGTCTCGCCGCAGGCGGCCAGGGTGAAGGCGACGGTGGCGGCGGCCGCGGCGCACAGCACCCGGCGACGGACAGGGGAAAGCAAGGACATCAGGCGAGGTCTCCGGTAAGTGGCGTTCAGCGCAGCAGCGCCAAGGCCCAGTGATCCACCAGCAGCGCGCCGAACAGCAGCGCGAGGTACAGGATCGAGAAGCGGAACAGACGGCGCGAACGCTCGTCGGTGTAATGACGGTAAAGGCCCCAGGCATGCGCCAGGAAGATCGTGCCCAGCACGACGGCCACGGCCAGATAGAACAGGCCGCTCATGCGGATCACGTAAGGCAGGATCGTGACCGCCAGCAGGACACAGCTGTACAGCAGAATCTGCAGACGCGTGTACTTGCTGCCGTGCGTGACGGGCAGCATCGGCAGACCCGACTGCTCGTAGTCTTTGCAGCGGTAGAGCGCCAGCGCCCAGAAGTGCGGCGGGGTCCAGATGAAGATGATCAGCACCAGCGCCCAGGCCTCGGCGGGCGTGGCGTTGGCCACGGCGGCCCAGCCCAGCGCGGGCGGCATCGCGCCCGACAGGCCGCCGATCACGATGTTCTGCGGCGTGCGCGGCTTGAGAATCACGGTATAGATCACCGCATAACCGACGAACGTGGCGAAGGTGAGCCACATCGTGAGCGGATTGACCAGGTGATACAGCACCAGCATGCCCGCGCCGCCGAGCAGACCCGACAGCGCCAGCACGTGCGCGGGCGAAATGGTGCCCTGGGCCGTGGCGCGGCGGGCCGTGCGGGCCATGCGCGCGTCGACCTCCTGCTCGATCAGGCAGTTGATGGCGAACGCGGCGGCGGCCAGGAGCCAGATGCCGAGCGTGCCGAACACGACCTTGTCGAGCGGGGGGACACCGGGAACCGCGAGGAACATGCCGATGACGGCACAGAAGACGGCGAGCTGCGTCACCCGCGGCTTGGTCAGCACGAGGTATTGACGCAGCAAACCCTGTTGGGGAGCAGCGATTGAAGACATGATGCTCAGTATTTTACCAACCAAGTCAAGGACTTGCCGGGGCAAATTGTCGCACCGGCGGCCCGCCGGCCGTTGCCAGCCGCACCAGGGCCACCACGCAGGCCAGCGTCAGGCCGGCAGCCCCCCCATTGTGCAACACCGCGATCAGCAGCGGCCACTGGAAGAAAATCGTCGTCAGGCCGGTCAATAATTGCGCAGCCAGCAGGACCAGGATCAGCCGCGCCGGACCCCGCACGCCCGCCAGACGCTGCATTTTCCAGGCCAGCACGCCCAGATACGCCAGCACGACAAAGGCGAAATTGCGGTGGACCCAGTGGATCGCCGTGAGCGCATGCTGCGAGATCATTTCGCCGGAGGGCAGCTCGCCCAGGCCCCGGATCACCGAGAACCCGCCGTGGAAGTCCATCTCGGGCACCCAGGCGCCGTGGCAGGTCGGGAAATCCATGCAGGCCAGCGCGGCGTAATTGGTGCTCACCCATCCGCCCAGCGTCACCTGGACGGCCAACAAGCCCAGGCCGAAGGCGAGCGGCACCATGAAGCGCGCCGCCTGGGCCGGCAGGGCGATGTGCGGGCGCTCGCGCGCGGCGAGCCAGGTCAGCAAGGCCAGCAGCGACAGCCCCAGCACCAGGTGGGCGGTCACCACCGCGGGCATCAGCTTGTGCGTGACGGTCCAGGCACCGAAGGCGCCCTGGATGCACACGGCCACCAGCGACACCGTCGCCAGCGTGGGCGTGCGGCCGAGCACGCGGCGGTGGCGCCACGCCATGTAAACGATCGCGATGATCAGCATGCCCAGGAAGGCGCCGACATAGCGGTGGATCATCTCGATCCAGGCCTTCGACAGGGTCACCGGCCCGAACGGCATGGCCTGGGCCGCTTCGTGGATGTCGGCGCGCGCGCCCAGCGGCGTCACGCTGCCATAGCAGCCGGGCCAGTCGGGACAGCCCAGGCCCGAGTCGGTCAGGCGCACGAAGGCGCCGAACATGATGAGGTCCAGCGTGAGAAACCAGGTGAAGAAGACGAGCTTGCGATAGCGCTCTTTGATGCGATCCATGAATCAGCCAATACGCGAGTTATACAAAAGCCGGCTGATGTCCTTGCGCACCGACACGCCATCGGCGTTGTCCGGGAACTGCAGCATCAGGTTGCCCAGCGGGTCAACCACCCAGATCGGGCCCAGCAGCGCGGACGCGTCGTCGGTCGCGGCCTGCGGGCCCAGCAAGAAGGACCGCAGCGCGTCGGGACGAGCCCGCACCATCACCGTGCCTTGGTAGGCGTTCAGCACCTTTTCGGGTACCGGCGCGTCGTCGGTGATGATCCACACCCGCGCCAGCCGGTCGACGTTCTTGCCTTGGGCCGCGTGGGAATTGCGCGCGATGAAGAGTTTACGCGCACACGATTCCGGGCACGCGCCCTGGTCGACCGAGAGCAGTATCCACTTGCCGTCGAGGCTGCGCAGATCGAAGGGCTTGCCGTCGAGCGTGGTGAGTCCGAGCGCGCTGGCCTCGGGCACCGGCCGCTGCGGCGTCACCAGGGTGCCGTAGTTCTTCTGGTCCTGCGGCCACCACTGCGGATTGAAGTACACGACGAAGGCAGCCACGATCGGCGCCAGCGCGCACAGAAACACCAGGACCAGCGGCGTGAGCGAGCGTTTGGGTTGGGCAGTCGGCATGGTGGAAGCAGTCATGGAAGGCGATCTGTCGTTGAGGGGCTGGCGTGGCGGCGCGGGGCGCCCTGATCGATGAAACAGCAACGGGCGCCCGCTGGGCGCCCACGTCTACGGCTGCGCATTGGCGCGCTGCCGCGCCCGCTTCCAGGCCCGGCCCGCCACCACCAGCCACGCCAGCGCGGCGATGGCGGCGAAGCTGAACCACTGCAGCGCGTAGCCCTGATTCTGGCTGTAGTCGACAGACGGCCCGGGCCAGTCGCGCACGAGGCCATCGGCGGGCGAAGTGCTCGCGGCCGTCTGCATCAGCACGGTGGGCAAGAGCGCCAGCCCGGTCGACTGCGCATAGGCCTTCAGATCGAGGTTCTGCAGCACCGGCGCCGGGCCGTCGCCCAGGCGTGCCGGCAGGCGCGCGGCGCCCGCGCCGCCGAACGACCACAATTCGAAGAGGCGCGGCACGCGCTCGGCCAGCTCGCCCTGCACCGTGACCGGCCCGGCCTCGGCGGGCACGGCCGGCGCCTGCTGCGAGCCGGGCTGGCGCGCGACCCAGCCGCGCAGCACCAGCACGGCGTTGCGGCCATCGTCGAACACGAGCGGGGTGGCCAGCCAATATCCCGGCCGGCCCTGATGATTGCGATTCTCGAGCCAGACGCTGAGCTCGGGCCGCCAGGCGCCGCGCGCTTCGGCCGCCCGCCACGGCATATAGGCGGCCGCACCCTGGCCGGCGGACAGCCTCAGCGGCGCCTGTTGCCGGCCCGCTTCGATCGCGGCGGCCACCGCCCGGCGCTCGTCGGCGCGGCGCAGTTGCCAGCGGCCCATCGACACCGTGACGGCGATGACGACGGCAAGCAACAACAACGCCAAAATCGTCTTGCGTCGCGAGTGCGGAAAAGCCATGTCTGCAATAATTTCGTTTTAACCGGAGGCCGGTATGCGCATCATCGTGGTGGTCGCTTTCATCGGGATCCTCGTCAGCCTGGGCTCGGCGTTGATCTACCTCATGCGCGACAAGGGTTCGACCAATCGTACGGTCAACGCACTGACCGTACGCATCGGCCTGTCGGTGGCGCTGTTTCTGTTCGTGCTGCTGGCCCATCACCTGGGCTGGATCGAAAGCACCGGCCTGCGCTGACCCGCCAGGCGGGCCGGCAGGCCGGCGCCGGCCTTGCTAGAACCAGTAAATAAACAGGTACAGGCCCAGCCACACCACGTCGACAAAGTGCCAGTACCAGGCGGCACCCTCGAACCCGAAGTGATGGTCGGGGCGGAAATGCCCGCGCAGCAGCCGCACCAGAATCACCGTCAGCATCGTGGCCCCCATGATCACATGGAAGCCGTGAAAGCCCGTGAGCATGTAGAACAGCGAGCCGTAGGCGCCCGAGTTGAACTTCAGGTTCAGGTCGCGATAGGCGTGAATGTATTCATACGCCTGACAGCCCACGAACAGAAAGCCCAGGATCACCGTGGCGGCGAGCCAGAAAATGGCTTTGCCGCGATGGTCTTCGCGCAGCGCATGGTGCGAAATCGTGAGCGTGACGCCCGAGGTCAGCAGCAGCGCCGTGTTGATGGTGGGCAACCAGAACGGCCCCACCGTCTGGAAGGCCTCGACCACGCCGGCGGGCCCGAAATTGGGCCACTGCGCCTGGAAGTCGGGCCAGAGCATCAGCCGGTGATCGATGTCGCCCAGCCACGGCGTGGTGATGGTGCGCACATACCAGAGAGCGCCGAAGAAGCCGGCAAAGAACATCACCTCCGAGAAGATGAACCAGCTCATGCCCCAGCGGTACGACGCGTCGATGCGTTTGCTGTTGAGGCCGCTCTCGGATTCGGCGATCGCGTCGCCGAACCAGTAATACAGCACCACCACGCCCGCCAGCAGGCCCGCCAGCACCAGCCACTTGGCGTAGGGCACGCCGTTGACCCAGCCGGCCGCGCCCACGCCGGTGGCCAGCAGCGCCAGCGCCATGCGCACCGGATGGCCGGACATCGCCGGGACGTAGTAGTACGGTGCCTCTTTGTGTGTTGCCGAGTGACTTGCACTCATGATGTTCTCCCTGATGCCGATGATTGGAGGATCGTTGGGGAATACGTTTGATCAGGACAGGCTGGCCACGGCAAAGCGCACGATGAGCACCAGCACGATCACGAACATCGCGGCGCCCAGCAGGCCGGCGATGATCAGGTGCACCGGGTTGAGCCGCGCGATGTCTTCCTGGTAACCCTTGCCCTTGCGCACGCCAAAAAAAGCCCAGAGCACGGCCCGCACCGTCTGCAGAAAACTCAGCTTGCGCCGAGACAGCTGGTGCAGGTCGTCGCTCATGTCAGTTGCCCATCATGTTGGTGAGCAATGACGCGCCACGCAGGAAGGTCCAGCCGAACACCGCCAGCACGAACAGCAGCAGGATCAGGCCCGCGATGCGATTACGGCGGCGTTGCTCGGGTGTCATGACCGTCTTGTCCATCGTTACTTGACCTCGGGCGGCGTCTCGAAGGTATGGAACGGCGCCGGCGACGGCACGGTCCATTCGAGCCCTTCGGCGCCTTCCCAGGGTTTGGCAGGCGCCGGTTCGCCCTTGCCGCGATAGCAGCGCAGCACGGCGTACAGGAAGATCAGCTGCGACAGGCCGAACCAGAACGCGCCGATGGTGGCGATCTGGTGGAAGGTCGTGAACTGCGCCGCGTAATCCACGTAGCGGCGCGGCATGCCGGCCAGCCCCATGAAGTGCATCGGGAAGAACGTCAGGTTGAACGACAGCATCGACGACCAGAAGTGCAGCTTGCCCAGGCGCTCGCTGTACATGCGGCCGGTCCATTTGGGCAGCCAGTAGTAGGTGCCCGCGAACAGCGCGAACAGCGAGCCGGCCACCAGCACGTAGTGGAAGTGCGCCACCACGTAGTAGGTGTCGTGCACCTGGATGTCGATCGGCGCCACCGACAGGATCAGGCCGGTGAAGCCGCCCATCGTGAACACGAAGATGAAGCCGATCGAAAACAGCATCGGCGTTTCGAAGGTCATGGAGCCGCGCCACATCGTGGCGACCCAGTTGAACACCTTCACGCCGGTCGGGATCGAGATCAGCATCGTGGCGTACATGAAGTACAGCTGGCCCGTCACGGGCATGCCGGTCGTGAACATGTGGTGGGCCCACACGATGAACGACAGCACGGCGATCGAGGCGGTCGCGTAGACCATCGAGGCGTAGCCGAACAGGCGCTTGCGCGCGAATGCCGGCACGATGGCGGACACGATCCCGAACGCCGGCAGGATCATGATGTAGACCTCGGGATGGCCGAAGAACCAGAACACGTGCTGGTACAGCACCGGGTCACCGCCGGCGGCCGCATTGAAGAAGCCGGTACCGAAGTGGCGGTCGGTCAGCACCATCGTGATGGCCGCGGCCAGCACGGGCATCACCGCGATCAGCAGGAAGGCCGTGATGAGCCAGGTCCAGCAGAACAGCGACATCTTCATGAGCGTGAGGCCGGGCGCGCGCATGTTGAGGATGGTCACGATGACGTTGATCGCGCCCATGATCGACGAGGCGCCCATGATGTGCATCGCGAAGATCGCGAGGTCCATCCCCGGGCCCATCTGCGCCGACAGCGGCGCGTACAGCGTCCAGCCCGCGGCGGTGGCGCCGCCCGGCACGAAGAACGAGGCGGTCAGCATGAGACCCGCCACCGGCAGCAGCCAGAAGCTGAAGTTGTTCATGCGCGCGAACGCCATGTCGGATGCGCCGATCTGCAGCGGGATCATCCAGTTGGCGAAGCCCACGAAGGCCGGCATGATCGCGCCGAACACCATGATCAGGCCGTGCATCGTGGTGAACTGATTGAACAGCTCGGGGCGGAAAAACTGCAGGCCGGGCTGGAACAGCTCGGTGCGCAGCAAGAGGGCGAGCGTGCCGCCCTCGAGCAGCATGACGAACGAGAAGATGAGATACATCGTCCCGATGTCTTTGTGATTGGTGGCAAACAGCCAGCGACGCCAGCCCGTAGGCATGTCGTGGTGATGGTCATCGTGACCGTGGCCGTGGCCCGGCGACACGTGGTCTACAGTGACGCTGCTCATGATCGACTCCTTCCTGCTGAAGCCGTCGGCCGGGAGCTCCCCGTGGCCGGCGGCGTATCTTTTGGTACGGAAACAGCTTCTGGAACAGCGCGCGCCTAGCGCGCGGCCGCGACATCCTTGGGCTGGACGATGGGGTCCTGACCCTTGCCCTCATTGCTCCAGGCATTGCGGGTGTAGGTGATGACAGCGGCGATCTCGACATCATTGAGCTGCCCGCCGAACGCGGCCATGGCCGTCCCGGGCTTGCCCTTGAGCACCACGTTGATCTGCTCGGCCTTGGGCCCGAGCACGACCTTGTCGCCGTCGAGCGGCGGGAAGGTTCCCGGCAGGCCTTTGCCGTTGGCCTGGTGACAGGCCACGCAGTTGCCCGCGAAGACTTTCTCACCACGCGCGATCAGCTCGGGACCGGTCCATTCCTTGTTGGGATCGTCGGCCTGAGCGGACATCAGCTTCTTCTGCTCGCCCGCCCATTTGTCGAAGTCTTCCTGGCTGCGCACGTCGACCACGATGGGCATGAACGCGTGATCCTTGCCACAGAGCTCGGCGCATTGGCCGCGGTACATGCCGACCTTTTGTGCGTTGAACCAGGTGTCGCGCAGGAAGCCCGGGATCGCGTCCTGCTTGACGCCCAGGTCGGGCACCATCCAGGAGTGGATCACGTCGCCGGCCGTCAGGACGATGCGTACCTTCTTGTCGACCGGCACCACGAGGGGATTGTCGACTTCCATCAGGTAGAACTCGCCCTTGGGCTCGCGATTTTCGATCTGCGCGCGCGGGGTGGAGAGATTGGACAGGAACTTGAGCCCGGCGGCATCGCCGTCGAGGTATTCGTAGCCCCACTTCCATTGGTAGCCCGTCACCTTGATGGTGAGATCGGGACTGGACGTGTCTTTCATGGCCACCACGGTCTTGGTGGCGGGCAGGGCCATGGCGATGACGATGAGAAACGGCACCACGGTCCAGGCGACTTCGACGCCGAGATGTTCGTGGAACGTGGCGGGCTTGGCCCCGCGCGACTTTCTGTGTGCCCAGATGGAGTAGAACATCACCCCGAACACACCGATGAAGATCACGATACAGATCGTGAGCATCATCCAATGCAGCCAGACGACATCGCGCGCGATCTGCGTGACGCCTTCATGCAAATTGAGTTGATTGACCCGCGGCCCCCCAGGCATGTCCTTCACCTGAGCGACCGCTGCGCTGCCCATCAGTAATGCACAAGCTCCCAGCAACCCTCTCCACTTCTTCATGCTTACCTCGAAACATGGCGCGGATGGCCCAATACCCAGCGCACGCCGTACGGGCCGCCGGAAGGCAGGGGAACGCGCAATTATTAGACGGTAGTCACGAAACAGGGGAAAGACGACCCTGTCGCTCCCACACAAGATTTCACAACGTAAACCGCGGAATTATAACGGAGACAAATCCTAATGGTCTTTATGATGATTGACGTCTAAGTCTCATTATCTCCCCTGCATATTCTGTTTTTTTGCCGCAGTGCCGTGCGGCACTGCACTAAAATCCGCACCATGTCCGAAGCCAACCAACCCGTCACTCTGGCACGTCTGCAGGCACTGTATACCCGTCTGCAGGACCTCGCCCAGCAACAACCGCCGGAGCTGGCCCGCCCGCTCTATATCGATGGCCACTGCTGCGGTTGGGCCACGCTCGCCGCCTGCGATGCATTGCGGCCCACCGGCCTGGCCCAGCTCGATGCCGATGCGCTGCGCATCGGCCCCGGCCTGCGCGCCGGTCCCGAACTCAACGCCGTGCTGGCCCAGGTGGCTCAGGTGTTGCGCGAAGCCCGCTGCCTGCGTGGCTGGCGCGACGAGCTGCTCGACGTCACCGCCGGCGAACATCATCTGGGCGTGATCGAACGCGCCGCCATGCGCCCGCTCGGGCTGGTCACGCGCGCCGTGCATCTGAATGCCTGGACGCCGGACGGCCGGCTCTGGATCGCGCGCCGGTCGCTCAGCAAATCCACCGACCCGGGCATGTGGGACACGCTGGTCGGCGGATTGGTCGGAAGCGGAGAGCCGCTCGATACCGCGCTGGTGCGCGAGTGCGGCGAAGAAGCCGGACTGGATCCGCATCAGCTCACGCGGCGCGGTCCGCTGCGCACGGTGCTGCGCATGCACCGCCGCCTGCCCGAGGGCTATCAGGTCGAAGACCTGCTCACGAGCAGCTGCGTGCTCAACGCCGGCACCGAACCCGCCAACCGCGACGGCGAGGTGATGGAGATCGCGGCCGTGTCCGAGGCGCGCGCGGTGCAGCTCATCGAAAGCAGCGAGATCACGCTCGAAGCCGCGCTCGTGATCGTCGAAGACATTCTGCACCGCCGCGCGCACGGACTGGCCTGACGCCCGTCAGTGCGAGTGGCGCGGGTCGCCGCGCGTCTCGATCACCTTGAGATACAGCGTGGCGGGCTCCAGGCAGCCGCCCGTCGAAAGCTGCCCGACGTTCTGCCGGTAGAGCTCCTGCCAGGGCGTCTGAGCGGGCGGAATGTCGATATGCATGTGTTCGCGGCGGCGCGCGAGCTCCTCGGCGTCGAGCTGCACGGTCACGCTGCGCTGGTTGAGGTCGACCCGGATCCGGTCGCCCGTGCGCAGCAGGGCCAGCCCGCCGCCCACCGCGGCCTCCGGCGACATATTCAGGATGGACGGACTGGCCGACGTGCCGCTCTGGCGGCCATCGCCCATGCAGGGCAGCGAATCGATGCCGCGCTTGATCAGGTGCCCCGGCGGCGCCATGTTCACGACTTCGGCGCTGCCGGGATAGCCGACGGTGCCGGCGCCGCGGATCACCAGGATGCAGTTTTCGTCGATATCGAGGGCGGGGTCCTCGATGCGTGCGTGATAGTCCTCCGGGCCGTCGAACACGATCGCGCGCGCCTCGAAGGCATTCTCGTCGCCCGGCGTGGACAGATACGCCCGGCGGAAATCTTCGCCCACCACCGACATCTTCATCACCGCGCTGTCAAAGAAGTTGCCCGAGAGCACGATGAAGCCGGCGCGGTCTTTCAGCGGCGCGCTGACCGGCTTGATGACCTTGGCATCGTGCGTGGGCGACGCCTCCGCGATCTCGCCGATGGTCTTGTCGCCGACCGTGCGGGCCGCGCCGTGCAGGCGCCCCACGCGATGCAGCTCGTGCAACACCGCGGGCACGCCGCCCGCGCGGTGAAAGCCTTCGCCCAGGTACTCGCCCGCCGGAATGCAATTCACCAGCAGCGGCACGTCTTCGCCCAGCCGCTGCCAATCGTCCAGACCGAGGTCGATGCCCATGTGGCGCGCGATGGCGATCAGATGGGGCGGGCAGTTGCTCGACGCGCCCAGCGCCGAGGCCACCACGATGGCGTTCTCGAATGCCTCGCGCGTCATGATGTGCGAGGGGCGGATGTCCTGGCGCACCAGTTCGCACGCGCGCTTGCCGGTGGCATACGCCATCTGCGCGCGCTCGCGATAGGGCGCGGGAATGCTGGCGCAGGTGGGCAACGACATGCCCAGCGCCTCCGCCAGCGAGTTCATCGAGAGCGCGGTCCCCATGGTGTTGCAGTGGCCCACCGACGGCGACGAGGCCGTTGCCAGCTCCATGAAGCCGTCGTAGTCGAGCTTGCCCGCCGCCATCAGGTTGCGCGCATGCCAGATCACGGTGCCCGAGCCTACCCGCTGGCCCTCGTGCCAGCCGTCGAGCATGGGTCCGCCGGACAGCACGATGGCGGGCAGGTCGACCGTCGCGGCCGCCATCAGGCAGGCGGGCGTGGTCTTGTCGCAGCCGGTCGTCAGCACCACGCCATCGAGCGGATAGCCATGCAGGATCTCGACCAGGCCGAGATAGGCCAGGTTGCGATCCAGTGCCGCCGTAGGGCGGCGACCCTGCTCGGCCAGCGGATGCACGGGGAATTCCATCGGAATGCCGCCGGCATCCCGAATGCCTTCGCGCACCCGGCGCGCCAGCTCCAGGTGGTGCCGATTACACGGCGCCAAATCGCTGCCCGTCTGGGCGATGCCGATGATGGGCCGGCCGGATTGCAGCTCGGCCCGGGTAAGACCGTAATTGAGCAATCGCTCCACATAGATCGCCGTCATGTCGGCGTGCGAAGGATCGTCGAACCATTTCTGGCTGCGCAGGCGCTTGGGGGTAGGCGTGTCTGACATGATGCGTTCCGGTACGGCAGTTGAACAGGCGGGCGCAGCAAGCGGCGCGCCCGCCCGGTGCGGCGATCAGCCGCGGGCCTTCTTGATTTCTTCGTTGAGCTCGCGCACGAGCTCGGGGCCGAGTTCCTGGGTGTATTTGTCGACCACCGGCTGAACCTTCTCGCGCATGCGCGCCACTTCTTCGGGGCTGGGGGTGTTGATCTTCATGCCCGACTTCTCGAGCACACCCATGGCCTTGGTGGAATCGGCGCGGCTGTCCTTGCGTTCGAAGTCACGCGAGTTGGCGGCCGCCTGACGGATCAGCTTTTGCTCCGCGGGATTGAGCGTGTCCCACCATTTCTTGGAGGCCAGCACGACCCAGGGCGTGTAGACGTGGCGCGTGAGCGTGAGGTACGGCTGCACCTCGTAGAACTTGCTGCTCTGGATCGTCGTGACCGGGTTTTCCTGGCCATCGACCGTGCGTGTTTCGAGCGCGGTGAAAAGCTCCGAGAACGGCATCGGCACCGCGTTGGCACCCAGCTGATTGAACACGCCCAGCGCGATCTGGTTCTGCATCACGCGCAGCTTGATGCCCTGCATGTCC
Source organism: Bordetella genomosp. 5 (assembly GCF_002261475.1). Taxonomy (GTDB): domain Bacteria; phylum Pseudomonadota; class Gammaproteobacteria; order Burkholderiales; family Burkholderiaceae_B; genus Bordetella. The sequence continues at coordinate 74,247 of NZ_NEVN01000001.1, read as the reverse complement.
TCGGCGCGCACGATCGGACGCTTGGAGTTGGTCATGTTGCGGAAGCCGTTTTCCCAGTAGACCAGACCCACCAGGCCTTTCTCCTCGAGCTTGCCGAGCAGGCGCGTGCCGAGCGGGCCGTCGAGCACGGCATCGGCCTCTTTCTCGCTTTCGAACAGGAACGGCAGATCGAAGATGCCGAAGTCCTTGACCATGCCGGCCAGCGGCGCGGTCGAGCCCACCATCATTTCCTGCGCGCCGCCCACGAGCGCGCTCTGCATCTGCTCGTCGGGGCCCAGACTGGCCGAGCCGAAGGTCTTCATTTTCATCTTGCCGCCCGACAGCTTCTCGAGCTCCTGGGCCAGATGGCGGGCCGCGCGGCCCTGTACGCTGTCGTCGTTCAGGCCATAGCCGAACCGGATCAGGCGCGGCTTGATGTCCTGCGCCCAGGCCGATCCGACCACGGTGCAGGCGGTGAGTGCGGCCACGGCGATCACGCCGGCCTTGAAGTGCTTGAACATGTCTGTCTCCTCGGGATGATGATGCGTGGTGTCGTTATGTGCAGCCTCAGTGCAGCCAGCGCGCTGGAACCGTGATGAGTTCCGGGAAGAGCACCAGCAACACCAGCAACAGGGTGTACGCCACCACGTAGCGCCACACCCCGCGGCATATCGTTTCCATATTGATGCGCGCGACGCCGCACACCACGTTGAGCACCGTGCCCACGGGCGGCGTGAGCAGGCCCACGCTGCCCACCATCACGAAGATCACGCCGAAGTACACGGGATCGATACCGGCCTTGATGACCACCGGCATCAGCACGGGGCCCAGGATCAGGATCGTGGGCGTCAGGTCCATCACGGTACCCACCAGCGTGAGCAGGATGAGCAGCGCGAACATCAGCAGCTTGGGCGAATCCATCACCGGATCGAGCAGCGCGATCAGATCCTGCGGCACGTCGGCCAGCGTGATCATGTACGACGAAACCATGGCCGCGGCCACCAGGAACATCACGACCGCCGTCGTGCGCGCCGCGCTCACGAAGAGCGGGTACAGATCGCGCACCTTGATCTCGCGATACACGAACAGACTGATCACCATGGCATACACCGCTGCCACCACCGCGGCTTCCGTCGGGGTGAAGATGCCGCCCCGCAGGCCACCGATGATGATGACGGGCAGCATCAGCGCCCAGAACGATTCGCGCAGGGCGCTCAGACGCGCGCTCCAGGGTTGGCGCGGCTCGGCATCCGACGGCCCGCTGCGCGCCGTCCAGGCCCACACGGTCATGAGGGTCAGCCCCATCATGATCCCGGGCGCGATCCCCGCGAAAAACAGCTTCGTGATCGAGACGTTGGTCGCCACGCCGAAGATGATGAAGGCGATCGACGGCGGAATGATGGGCGCGATGATGCCGCCTGCCGCGATGAGGCCCGACGACTGCGCGGCGCTGTAGCCCTTGCGACGCAGCATCGGGATCAACAGCGCGCTCAGCGCCGCGGCATCCGCCACGGCCGAGCCCGATAGCGACGCGAGCAGCACGCTGGCGAAGATCGCGACATACCCCAGCCCGCCGCGAATATGACCCACGAACATCGTGGCCAGATTCACGATGCGGCGCGAAATGCCGCCCGCGTTCATGATCTCGCCGGCCAGCATGAAGAGCGGAACGGCCATCAGCGTGAAGCTGTTGGCGCCGCTGAGCATGTTCTGCGCCAGGATCTGCGCGTCGAAGAAATTCAGCTGAATCATCAGCGCCATCGCCGATAGCAGCAGGGCGAAGGCGATCGGCATGCCCAGGACGATGAGTCCGAGCATGACTACCAAAAAGATTGTGAGTGTCATGGTGTAGGCGGCGGGGTTGCGCGAAGCCGGCTCAGGCCAGCGGATCGTCCTGCTCGGCATCGACGGGCACGGGGCCGCCCGCCAGCACGCTCAGGACGTCCAGGATGGTGAGCACCATCATGAACACGGCGGCGTAGAGCACGGCGGCGTTGAACACCGCGATGGGCAGGCCGGTGACCGGCAGGTCGGTGCTCATGCCGATCACGGTCTGCTGCCAGCCGCCGTCGATCATGAGCCACAGCGCCCACAGCACCAGCCCCTGACAGAACAGATGCGTGACGCGACGGGCCATCGGTCCGAAACGCTTGACCAGCATGTTCACGCCCAGATGGGCGCGCTCACGCAGCGCCAGCACCGCGCCCAGGAAGATCAGCCACACGAATGCCAGGCGAGACAGCTCGTCGGAGACGTTGATGCCGGAGTTGAAGACGTAGCGCAGCGTCACGTTGCCGAAGAGCAGCACCATCATGACGATCAGACAGGCCACCATCAGCCAGGTCTGCAGGGTGAAACTCCAGTGCGCGGCACGCGCGAGGCCCTCGCGCAGGGAGCCCGCGCGGGATGGAGGCTGATCAGGCCGCATGAGTGTCTCCGATTGATCTTTTTTTAAGCTTGTGCCAATGTTAGCGCTAACATTTTTGGCTTGTAAACCTAGTAAAGGCCCTAAGACGTGCCCGTGCCGCGAATTTGTTGCAGACTCGCGGTTTGCCCGTCTTCCCCACTTCCATGTCGTTACGCAAATCCCGAGGCGCCCACAGTGGCCGCGTCACGATGCAGGACGTGGCCCGCCGCGCGGGCGTGTCCGCCATCACCGTTTCCCGTGCCCTGCGCGACCCCGACAAGGTCGCGCCGGCCCTGCGCGAGCGCATCGAGGCGCTGTGCAATGAGATGGGCTATGTCGTGCACCACGCGGCCAGCGCGCTGGCCTCGGCGCGCTCGCGCATCATCGTCGCCTTGATTCCGTCGCTCTCGAACGTCGTGTTCGTCGATATCGTGGCCGGCATCAAAGAGCACCTCGACGCCAATGGCTACCACCTGCTGGTGGGCGTGACCGGCTACTCGCAGGACGCCGAAGAGGCGCTGCTACGCACCTATCTGCGCCACGCGCCCGACGGCATCATCCTGACGGGCATCGACCACAACCCCGGGGTCTGGGACCTGCTGCAAAGCCGCGGCATTCCGGCCGTCCACACGATCGAGACGCTACCCGCCGGCGAACCGGGCATGAGCGTGGGCTTCTCGCAATACGAGTCGGGCCATGCCGCCACCCGCCACCTGATCGAGCGCGGCTATCGCCGCATCGGCATCATCGGCGCGCAGCTGGATCCGCGGTCGCTGCGGCGCTGCGAGGGCGGGCGGCAGGCCCTGCGCGACGCGGATCTTTACGATCCCGCGCTCGAGATCATGACGCCGCAGAAGTCATCGATCGCGCTGGGCGCCGACCTGCTCGCGCAGCAGCTCACGCATCATCCCGACTGCGATGCGATCTTCTTCTGCAACGACGACCTGGCGCAGGGCGCGGTATTCCAGAGCGCACGGCTGGGCGTCGCGGTGCCGGGCAAGCTCGGGCTGGTGGGGTTCCATGATCTGGCGGGCAGCGCCTGGACCACGCCGCCGCTGTCGACGATTGCCACGCCGCGCTTCGACATCGGCGATACCGCCGCCACGCTGCTCACCCGTCATCTGGCGGGCGAGCCGATCGACGCTCCGCACATCGACCTCGGCTTCACGCTCGTGCGACGCCAGACCACCTGAGCAGTGGCCCGCGCTCAGATGCCCATGTCGGTGGTCGGGACGGTGCCGGGGGTCGAGGTGCCTGGCGTGGAGGTGCCGGACGTCGAGGTGCCGGGCGTCGATGCGCCGGGCGTGCCCGCGGCCGGTGTTCCGGCGGCCGGCGTTCCGGCGCCGGGCGCCGGCGGCAGCGGCGAAGCGGGGCCGTTGCGCGGGGGATAGACCTCGCCGGTTTCCGAAAACTGCTTCCAGACCTCGATGGCCCGCAGACGCTGACGCGCCACGACCTCGATGCGCTCGCGCAGGTCGGCGTCGTGTGCCAGGAGCGCATGAAAATCGCGCGACGACAGCATCAGGAGTTTGCTGTAGCCCAGCGAGGTCACGTTGGGCGTCAGCGCTTCTTTGCCCAGCAGGGCCAGCTCCCCAAAGAATTCGCCACTGCCCAGCTCGATGGTGGTGTTGTCGGGCAGGTGCACCGTTACCGCGCCCGACGCGACGAAACACATCTCCTCGCCCTGACGCCCGTAGCCGAGCACCGGCTGCTCGGGCAGCGCCAGGCGAGGCTTGAGCAGTTTGCAGATGGCGCGCAACGACTCCGCGCTCAGGCCTTCAAAAAGCGGCACGCGCTTGATGAGCTCGGCCGCGCCCAGCTCGATGTCCAGCGGCGGATGGCGGTCGATGTGCGCCCAGCGGCCCTTGAGCTGCTCGAGCAGATCGGCATAGACCTCGCCGCTGATCAGCGACTGGTCGAGCATGTCGCGGTAGCGATTGCGCTCGAGTTCGCGCGCCACGCGGCCGAGATAGCTCTCCTGCAACCAGAGGGCGTACGACGGATACTGGAGATTGAGCGCCTGCAGCGAGCTGTCGATCAGATCCAGGCGGCGCTGGTGCGCCGCCACGATGCGCGCGGCCGCGTCATCGCCCAGCAGCGGGCCGATCTGCTCGCGCGCGAATTGCATGAGCCGCTGCGCCACCGAGCGCTTGGTCTGCAGGTTGGCAAACCGCTGCGACAGCTCGCGCGCCAGCCAGCCCTGGAATCCGAACATATAGTGCACGCGCAGGGCGAGCCGGAACGCGCGCGAATAGCGCACGTCGGCCACAATGCCGCGCTCGAACCCTTCGATGCCGCCCTGGCGGATCGCGTCTTCGAGGCGTTCGGCACGCGCCAGCAAGGCTTCGGCCATGCGCCAATCGACGATCTGCGCCTTGAGAATGTCGAAGAACACTTCTTCTTCGCGCCGCGCCACGATCGCCAGGCCCACCGCGGTGCGCTGCTCGACGCTCATGCGGCCCACCTGACTGTCGTGCACGCTCGCCATGCTGGCGTCGAACACGGCGTGGATACGATCGCGCGCCTCGGTGCTGACGCGGTCTTCGGCGGCGATCTCGTCGGTCTTGCCCTGCAGGCTTTCGAGCGCCACGGCAAGCGCCTGGTTGCGGATCGTGCGCTCGACCGGCGAGAGTTCGTTAAGGCCCAGCACACGGATCAGCGGCCGCAGCGTGATGCCATTGATGAAGAGCGTGGCGAGCACGAAGCCCGTGGTGGCCACCGCGATGAACTGGCGCGCCTCTTCGGGCACCGACGCCTGCTCGGTGACGGCGAGCGCCAGCGCGAGCGACACGGCGCCGCGCAGGCCGCCCCACAGCATCACGGTCTTGTAGGGGTTGCTCACCTCCGCGCCGATCTTGAAGACGCGCAGGATCGGCAGCAGGCCGAACACCACCAGCGCACGCGCGAACAGCGTGGCGAAGAACACGACGACCACCAGCAGCAGCTCCTGCCAGTCGGCCGCCGCCATGAGCTTGGGGATCAGCATGGCCGCGAACACGAAGATCAGCGAGTTGGCCCAGAAGCCGAACTGCCCCCACGAACTGGCCAGGTATTCGAACGTGGTGGGCGACATGCGCGTGCGGCCGGTGGATCCCACCACCAGCCCGGCCACCACCGTCGCGACCACGCCCGACACGTTGAGATAGTGCTCGGAGATGAAGAAGGAGAGGTAGGCCAGGGTCAGGGTCAGCGTGATTTCCGCGGCCGGAAAGCCCCGCAGCCACATGAAGAGCGAGCACGCCAGCCGGCCCATCAGCCAGCCGGCAATGCCGCCCCCGATGAAGTGCACGACAAAATCGTTGAACACGGCCGAGAACGACAGCTCGCCACTGCCCGCGAGCGCGGCCAGCAGCACCGAATACAGCGCGATCGAGGCGGCGTCGTTGAACAGGCTCTCGCCCTCGACCAGCGTGGTCAGGCGCTTGGGCGCCCCCACGTCGCGAAAGATGCCGATGACCGCCGCCGGGTCGGTCGTCGCCACGATGGCGCCCAACAGCAGACACACGATCAGACCGTAATCCGACACCGCGTTCACCGTGAACCCGACCACCGCCGTGCACACGACGACGGCGACGATGGCCATCATGAGGATGGGGCCCACGTCGTTCATCAGCCGGCGCACGTTCATGGACAGCGCCGTCTCGAACAGCAGCACGGGCAGGAACACCATCAGGAAGGTTTCGGAAGAAATCTCGAAACGCTCGATGGTGTCGAGCAGGTCTCCGAGCACCGGCGGCGCCCAGCCATGCAGGTGGATGGCGATGCCGATCAGGCAGCCCACGATGGCCAGCAGCACGGAGTAGGGCAGCTTCAGGCGGCCGGCCAGGGGCGGCATGAAGCAGACCAGCGTGAGCAGGCCGGCAAGGCCAAAGACGATCAGACCAATATCCATGGGACTGCGAAACGCGTGCGCGGGCAACAAAGAGGCAAAGAGAATAGCGTCTTTTCCCCGCCATCCGCCTGAAAGCGTCGCACGTTTCGTTACGCATGGCTGCGCTCGCGGCACACCATGTGCCATCATTGTTCGCTACCGTGGCGTCAGCACCCCCAAATCGAGGAGCAACCCTTGTCCGTCCTGCCGAGTACCGAGCTCCCTTTGCGCTCGCCGCGCGCCGCCGACGCGCCGGTGCTGCTCGTCCAGCTCACCGATGCGCACCTGTTCGACGATCCCGATGCCCTGATGCTGGGCGTGAACACCGACGCCAGCCTGCGCGCCGTGCTGGCGCAGATCGCCGCCGACGGAGACGCCCCCGACCTGCTGCTGGCCACCGGCGACCTGTCGCAGGACGGCAGCCTCGCGTCATACGAACGCCTGCGCGGGCACCTCTCGGCCACCGGTTGGCCGGTGCGCTGCCTACCCGGCAATCACGATGCCCCCGACGTCCTGCGCCAGGCCCTTCCGGACTGGAGCGCGCCGATCACCGACATTGCCAACTGGCGCATCGTGACGCTCGATTCGACCGTGCCGGGCTCGGACGGCGGCCATCTCGACGCCGCGCAGCTCGCGCGCGTGAGCCAGGCCGTCGACGACGCAGAGGCCACCGGCCGCCATGTGCTGATCGCGCTGCATCACAACCTGGCCCAGGTCGATGCCAACTGGCATGACCCGATGATGGTCGACAATCCGCTGGATCTGTTCCGCCTGGTGGAGCGCTCGCCGCACGTGCGGGTGGTGATGTGGGGGCATGTGCACCAGGAGTTCGACTGCCGGCGCCACAACCTGCGCCTGCTCGCCACGCCGTCCACCTGCTTCCAGTTCACGATCCGCGACGGCCGTCACGCGATCGATCCTCAGCCCGCCGGCTACCGCTGGATCAAGCTGTACGGCGACGGCTCCTTCGCCACGGGCGTGCGGCGCCTCGACGCAGCCGCCTGGCAAACCGTGCGCCAGCCCGAGACCGACGCCCGCGCTGCCTGATTGCGCGCAAGCGGGCGCGGCCTTTCCGGGCCGCTACCCCACAGATCCCGAACCACCCTTATTGCGAGCGCCCAATCGACGCGCGGGGCCCGAAGGCCCCGCGTCGCGGTGGACACGTTGCGCGCGGCGCAACGCGTGAGAATAAAAAACGGGGCACCGATATGCGGAGGTGCCCCGTAAGCGTCCGTCTCATAGGGGAGGGGAAAGAGGAGAAGCCGAGACGGACGTCAAGACAGCGACCTGGAATGCACCAAAGTTGCGGCCTACGTAAGTTAGTCAGGCGCGGTGGCGCGAAGTTTCGCGAATTCGGGCTCCGGTCCGCACAAAGTTGTATTAATTCATGACACCGCGCCGCGGCCCGGACGCCAAAACAAACGCGCCGCATGAGCGGCGCGTTTTATGGGCACTAGCAGCGGTGTGTCAGGCCGGGACCAGCGAGCCACGCATCTTCTTGAGCGCGGCGGCCTCGATCTGGCGAATACGCTCGGCCGACACGCCGAATTCCTGCGCCAGCTCATGCAGCGTGGAACCGCCGTCGTCCTGCAGCCAGCGCGCCTCGACGATGCGACGCGAACGCGGATCGAGCGCCTCGAGCGCGCCGGCAAGGCCTTCGCCCTGCAGGTTGTCGTGCGCCTTGCGCGCCATGACGCGCGTGGGCTCGTCGCGGCCTTCGTCGGACAGATAGGCGATGGGCGCGTAGGCGTCATCGTCGTCGTCCTGGTTTTCGAGCGACATATCGCGGCCCGACAGGCGCACTTCCATCTCGCTGACGTCTTCGCGGCGCACGTTGAGCTGCTCGGCGATGTGGTCCACCTGATCGGGATCGAGCGTGTGGCCATCCGGGCGCATGCTGCGCAGATTGAAGAACAGCTTGCGCTGGGCCTTGGTCGTGGCGACCTTGACCATGCGCCAGTTGCGGATCACGTATTCGTGAATCTCGGCTTTGATCCAATGGACGGCGAACGACACCAGGCGCACACCGCGCTCGGGATCGAAACGCTTCACGGCCTTCATCAGGCCGACGTTGCCTTCCTGGATCAGGTCCGCGTGCGGCAGACCATAGCCCAGGTATTGGCGCGCCACGGAAACCACCAGGCGCAGGTGCGAAAGCACCAATTCCCGCGCGGCTTCGAGATCGTCGGTGTCGCGCAGACGGCGGGCCAACGCGGATTCCTGCTCGGCGCTCAGCACCGGCAGACGGTTGACCGTCGAAATATAGGCGTCGATGGTGCCCAGCGCACCGGGGTTGGCCACAGCCAAGGCCAACGCATTGCCGGAAAGGGCAGACGAACTGGCTTGCATCATGTTGGCGACCTCCAGGGTACGGGGAACAGACATAGGTTCATGTTAGCACTCCCATAACGAGAGTGCTAATTCGACTGCCGCAACGCAGCGGAGTTCCCGCCGGCGTCGCCCTGGAGGCGCGGATATACCTAGGTATAGATGCGTCCCCATATGATTTCCAGAGGGCAGTCGACCCTGGAATGCATCCGCCCCGAGGCACCCGCTCCGCGGCGCGCACGGGGTGCCCTGGGTGCGTTACCAACCGGCCTGCTTCAGGGCCTGCCGGGTGGCGTCGTCGGACGGGCGAATGAACAGCGCACCGCGCGGGTCGAACATCACCTCGTAGCGCGCGCCATCGAGCAGCGGCATGTAGGCGGCGCTGCCGAACTGCACGTCGACGAACGGCAACCAGTTCGGAATCAGACGCTTGACCGCGCCGATGTCGGGCGCGGGCCAGTCGTCCAGCACGTGCACCGAGCGCGTCGCGGTCTGCTCGCGGGCGGCATCTTCGTAGCGGCCGGACAGACGCTCGAGACGGTAGAGCGGCGGCGCGCCGGCCAGCAGGGCCGGCAGGCGCCAGCGCACCACCTTGGCATCGATCTGCCATTGATCGCCGAAGAGCGTGTAGGTCTTGCCGGTCAGGCCGGGCGACTGCGCGACGACGTCGTACTGGCCCTCGGCGAGCTTGCGCACCTGAACGGTCGCCACCGGAACGTCATCGGTGAGCCGGAAAAACTGCACCAGGGACAAGGCCAACAGGCCGGAGACGCAGCCCAGCGCGATCAGCACCAGACCGAACAGGCGGCGCACCGGGCGCAGACGAAATACCCGGCGGCCCATTTCGTCGCGCGGCCCGCCGCGCCCGAGCAAGAGCGGCAATCCGATCAGCAACACCACGACCGCCCCGAGGGCGATCCAAACAAACGGGGCAAACGCATCCATCAAAGACGAGGCTCCTTCCAGGCTCGACGGTCAGCCGCAGTATAGAAGCGCCTCCGCGCCGCGACCGCAAGTCCTGTGTTCCAGCTGAAACCGGATGTGTGCCACCCGGCTGCACGCGCGTGAGGGTACGCCTTATGTCCCAGCTGCAATTGCCATTCTTGGCGCTGTTTGGGTAGGACACATTCCCGCATCATGACTTCCATGCCCGGCGCATCGCCGCCGGACCTCCGACACCCAACCAGGAACCCCGTCATGTCGCAACGTTTGAACTATTACAAGCTCGCGCCCGATCTCGCCAAGCAATACACCGCGTTTCAGATGACGCTGAACAAGAACCCGATCGCACGCGAGCTCGGCGTGCTCGTGACCTTGCGCGCGTCCCAGATCAACGGCTGCGCGTTCTGCGTGGACATGCACGTGAAAGAAGGCAAGCTGCATGGCGAACGCGAACTGCGCCTGCACCATGTCGCGATCTGGCGCGAGTCGACTCTGTTCTCGCCGCGCGAACGCGCAGCGCTGGCCTGGACCGAAGTGCTGACGAAGCTGCCCGCCCATGGCGTGTCAGACGCGGACTTCACGGCCGCCCGCGAACACTTCTCCGAAGAAGAACTGAGCGCGCTGAGCTTTCTGGTCGTGGCGATCAATGGCTGGAACCGTCTGAGCGTGGCGTTCCTGCCGGTGCCGGGCTCGCTCGATGCCGAGTACGGCCTGGACAAGGCGGGGCTGGTCTGACCGGCCGCACCTGGCCGGCCGCCCGCACCCCTACACCACCTCGGGGCGGAGCAGCAGCCGCATGCGCGCCGCCAGGGCATCGGCCTGCTCGCGATCAGCGACGTTGGTAAAGCTCATCAAGAGGCCCAACGGCGCGCCGGGCAGGCTCGACCAGCTCGATAAGGGCTGCGCATACAGCCCGGCCTCGCGCAGTCGCAGAGCCAGCGCGCGGTCGTCGTAGCCCGCCGGCAGGCGCAGCACCATGTGCATGCCGCCAGGCTGCGGCTCCACCCGCAAGCCCAACCCCGGGCCGAGCGCGGCGTCCAGCGCCGCGGCCATGTCGCTGCGGCGCTGTGTATATAGCCGCCGCATGCGTTGAATGTGTCGCGCGAAGTGCCCCTCGCTCATGAACAGCGCCAGCGTGGCCTGCGTCAGCCACGGCGCGCCGGCGCCCAGCAGCGCATGCACGCGTTCCACGCGCGGCACCAGCGCGGGCGGCACGACGAGGTACGAAAGCCGCAGGCCAGGGAACAACACCTTCGAGAACGTGCCCGCGTACAGCACTCTGCCGGCCGTATCGCGGCTGGCGAGCGCGGGCAGGGGCCGGCTCACGTAGCGATACTCGCCGTCGTAATCGTCTTCGACGATCCAGCGTTCGCCCTCGGCCGCCCAGGCCAGCAGCGCCTGCCGGCGCGCGGGCGACAAGGTGAGGGATAGCGGGCTTTGATGCGCAGGCGTCACCACGGCCGCGCGCGCTTGCGGCGCGAGGACCTGGCCGGCGGCCACGTCGAGCCCTTGCTCATCCACCGGCACCGCGCGCCAGTCCATGCCGAATTGCGCGAGCAACGCGCGGGTGGGCGGATAACCCGGATCCTCGACCCACACGGCATCCTGCGGGCTCAGGACCGCACTCGTCGCCACCTGCATGCTCTGGTGATAGCCCGAGGTGATGAACACCTGCGACGGCGTGCAATGCAGGCCGCGTGATACTTGCAGATAGGCCGCCGTGGTCTCGCGCAAGGCGTCCAGACCGGCCGTGGCGGGATACGACAGATCGTGGAGGCGCATGCCGCGCAGACACCGCGCCCCGAGCCGGGCCCACAGTTTGCGCGGCACGGCATCGAGCGCGGGCAGGCCCATCTGCAGCGGCATGGGCGTCTTGGGCCGCGGCCACATGGGCAGATCGGATTCGAGCGCCGCGTCGCTGCCGGGCGCGGGGCATCCCGGCGCAGGCTCGGCCTCACGCGGCCCGGCCGGCCGCGGCCCGGCCTGCCGCCGCGTCGCCAACCCGGGCGTCACCACGGTGCCGGCCTGTCCGCGCGATTGAATCCAGCCTTCGCCATTGAGCACGGCATAGGCGGTCTCGACCGTGCCACGCGCGATGCCGAGTTCCTTGGCCAGGGCGCGAACCGACGGCACCCGGTCGCCGGGCTTGAGCGTGCCCGACTCGATGCCATTGCGCACCTGCCAATAGATCTGGCGGTAGATCGGCGGATCCCCGGCGGTGGTCGCGGGGTCGGTGGGGGAGGAATCGATCGTCACGGCAGCGGATCCGCAAAAAGACCGGGCGAACGGCAAAACATGTCCCAGTCAAAAACACCGAATATGGCACTTCGGATTATGTCATGCCCTCCGTAGGATAACGACATGCCCGAGCCCTGCGATACGGCTGGCCGACTCACTCTTTTCTTACGCACCATGTCCACCTCACCCCGCTTGCTGCACGCCACCACCGACGCGGAATTGCAGGCCTGCTTCGGCCTGATGCGCGAACTGCGTCCTCACCTCGACCGTCCCGACGATTTCGTGACGCGCTGCCGCCGCCAGCAGGCGCAGGACTGGCATCTCCTCGCCGCCTGGGAAGATGACACGCCGGTCGCGCTGGCGGGTTACCGTTTCCAGGAAAACATGATCTACGGGCCCTTCGTCTATGTCGACGATCTCGTCGTGAGCGCGCCGCAACGGGGCACGGGGTGGGGCGCCACGCTGCTCACCGAGGTCGCCCGCATCGCCCGCGAATACGCCTGCGCCCGGCTGGTGCTCGACACCGGCCTGGCCAACAGCCTCGCACAACGTTTTTACTTCCGTCAGGGCCTGCTCACCAGCGCCATCCGCTTCGGCCAAGACCTCTAACGAACTCCGCCACCATGAATATTCTTCGACTCCTGTGCAGCGCCCGCGGTGCCGACTCCGAAAGCCGCTCGCTCTCCGATCAGATTCTCGAGCACCTCACGCGCCGCCACGCCGGCACGCCGCTGTCGATCACCGACTTCGACACCAACAGCCTGCTGCATGTGGATGGCGGCTATGCGCGGGCGCTGGCATCGCTCAACGATCCGGACACGCCGACCGGCGCGCTCGCCGTGTCGGATCAATTGATCGCGGCGCTGCGCGCGGCGGACGTCCTGGTGATCGCCACGCCGATGCACAACTTCACGGTGCCTTCCGCGCTCAAGGCCTGGATCGATCATGTGCTGCGCGTGCGCCATACCTTTACGATCGAGCCGCATGGCAAGGTCGGCGCGCTGCGCGATCGGCCTGTCTATATCGCCATATCGTCGGGCGGTCTGTTTTCCGGCCCGCTCGCGCGCCAGCCGGACTTTCTCACGCCGTATCTGCGCCATGCGCTGGCCACGATGGGCCTGCACGACGTGCACCTGTTCAGTGTCGAAGGCACGGCGCGCGGCCCCGAGCCGCTCGCCGCGGCGCGCATGCATGGTCACGACCAGGTGCGCGCGCACTTCGCGTGCGCCTGAACCGCAGGGTTTAAGCACGGCACAAAGCAAGACGGCGCGCCCCGCATTGGGACGCGCCGTCTTTTCTTCGCGTGTTGGCCGCGTCTTACTTCAGTCGTTCGGCGTGGAACGCCAGATGGTCGGCCATGAAGGTCGAGATGAAGTAATAGCCGTGGTCATAGCCCTCGTGGCGGCGCAGCGTGAGCGGCTGGCCCGCGGCGCGGCAGGCTTCCTCGAACACATCGGGATTGAGCTGCTCGGCCAGGAAATTGTCGGCCAGCCCCTGATCGATCAGGATGCCTTGCGGATAGGGCGCCGCGCTTTGCTTGCGCATGAGTTCGCTGGCGTCGTGCTCGGCCCACGCGGCGCGGTCTTCACCCAGATAGCCGGCAAACGCCTTGTGGCCCCAGGGGCAGCGCGTGGGTGCGGCGATCGGCGCACAGGCCGACACGCTGCGCCAACGGCCCGGATGACGCTGCGCCAGCACCAGCGCGCCGTGTCCGCCCATCGAGTGACCGAACAGACCGGCACGGCTCAGATCGGCGGGAAACTCCCGGCCGATCAGGTCGAACAACTCACGCGCCACATAGCTTTCCATGCGGTAGTGCGTCGACCAGGGTGCTTGCGTGGCATCGAGATAGAAGCCGGCACCGGTGCCGAAGTCCCAGTCCTGGTCTTCGCCGGGCACACCGGCGCCGCGCGGACTCGTATCCGGCGTCACGAGCATCAGGCCCAGCTCGGCCGCGAGGCGCTGCGCGCCCGCCTTGATCATGAAGGTCTCTTCGGTGCAGGTCAGGCCGGCCAGGAAAAACAGCACCGGCACGGGGCCGTGCTCGGCCTGCGGCGGCACGAATACGGAGAAGCGCATGGGCAGTCCGATTTCGGCCGAATCGTGCCGGTAATAGCCCTGCCAGCCGCCAAAGGCACGGTGGTGCGAAAGTCGTTCGGTCGCGGCGGTCATGGCATTCCTCCTAGGTGTATCTGCGGGGTACTGAAAAACGGTTCCCGATGTTAACCTGCGATGACGGTTACTCATTCGACCCCCGATTCGGGTCAACCGGGCTTGACCGCCGACCACGCCGGCACTATTTATAGTGTGTGTGCAATCTACTGAGCTTGCTACCCGCAAGTCCCGACTATGGCCCGACTGCCCCGCTTGTATGCCCCTGGGCTGCCCCAACTGGTGCAGGCCAATTTCGTACAGTCGCTGGCCGCGCCATCGCAGCCAGCGCCCGGCGACATCCTGAACCAACTGGCAGGCTGGCTCGGCGAGTCGGCACAGCGCCACAAGGTCGCGGTTCATGGCTGGGTACTCGCCAACGACCGCATTCTGCTGCTCGCCACCCCGGCCGACGAAGAAGGCCTGCCCCGGCTGATGCAAACGCTGGGCCGCAATCTCGCGGCGCGGCTGCGCGGCGGGCGCGTCTTCGCGGGCCGCTACCGCTCGGCCCTGCTGGAGCCGGGCGTGTGGGTCCTGCCGGCGCTGGTCTGGCTCGAAACCTACCCGGTGCGCAGCGGGGCGTCGGTCGATCCCGATTCCTGGCCGTGGTCATCGGCCGCCAGCCACACCGGCAACACCTCGGTCCCGCCCACGCAATGGCAGTCCGATCACGCCGATTACTGGGCCTGCGGCAACACCCCGTTCGATCGCCAGGCCAATTACCGCAAGCGGCTTCAAGACGGCCTTTCGCGGGATCAGTCGCAGCGCATCGAACAGGCGGTGTCGGGCCAATGGGCCCTGGGTGGCACTGATTTCATCGCGAGCCTGGCCCATACCGCCAGCCGCCGTGTCGCGCCAGGCCAGCGTGGCCGCCCGCGCAAAAAGCCGGCCACCGGCCACGAGCAGCCTGATATGTCCCCCGAGCCCGCCGCCGCGCGCGGTCTCGATCGCCCCGGCACCGAGCCGCCCGTGGCGCCCACCGATGGTGGCGCCGGCCCTCACGGCAGCGGCGGCGCGTCCCGCTGAGCTTTGGCCCCCGTTGTGCTTGCAGACCCGGCCTCGCGCCGGGTCTTTGCTTTGGTACTGTTGCTTTTTACAATTTTCGCGGGCTAAAAACGTCCCATCAAACGGGGACGCATAACGGCATTTTTGCACAATGTTCGTGCAAAACCGAAAAACGTCATGAAGGCGTCTTTTTTAACTACTTGATTTATATCTCTATTTAACGTGTCCCTATTATTATTCAAGAATTCTTCTCATTTGATTTAAAAGGGACATACCCCCAAAAATTCTGTTGCGCGTCAACTCGCACCGCAGTAATGTCGCACCCTGCACTGCAACATTCACGACGCAGGCCACTGCGGAGCGCGTTATGTCCAATACTTCGAAAGACCAATCCTGTCGCACCGTCGCGGCTGCCCCCATCGATGCCCGTCGCATCGGACTGCCTGCCGCGCAGGGTCTCTACGACCCCGCCAACGAACACGACGCCTGTGGCGTGGGTTTCGTCGCCCATATCAAGGGCCGCAAAAGCCACTCCATCATCCTGCAGGGCCTGAAGATCCTCGAGAACCTGGACCACCGCGGCGCGGTCGGTGCGGACAAGCTCATGGGCGACGGCGCCGGCATCCTGATCCAGATCCCCGACACGCTCTACCGCGACGAGATGGCGCAGCAAGGCGTGGCGCTGCCGCCTCCGGGCGAATACGGCGTCGCCATGGTGTTCCTGCCCAAGGAAACCGCCTCGCGCCTGGCCTGTGAACAGGAACTCGAGCGCTCCGTGCGCGCCGAAGGCCAGATCGTGCTGGGCTGGCGCGACGTGCCGGTCGACCGCGACATGCCGATGTCGCCCGCCGTGCGTGACTGCGAGCCCGTGATCCGCCAGCTGTTCATTGGCCGCGGCGCCGACGTCATGGTGCCCGACGCGCTTGAACGCAAGCTCTACGTGATCCGCAAGACCGCCAGCCACGCCATCCAGAACATGCGTCTGGCGCACGGCAAGGAATACTTCGTGCCGTCGGCCTCGGTCCGTACCGTGGTGTACAAGGGCCTGCTGCTGGCCGATCAGGTCGGCGCCTACTATCGCGACCTGGCCGATCCGCGCACCGTGTCGGCCGTGGCCCTGGTGCACCAGCGCTTCTCGACCAACACGTTCCCGGCCTGGCCGCTGGCTCACCCGTACCGCATGATTGCGCACAACGGCGAAATCAACACGGTCAAGGGCAACTTCAACTGGCTGCGCGCCCGCGAAGGCATGATGCAGTCGGCCGTGCTGGGCGACGATCTCAAGAAGCTCTACCCGATCGTCTACGAAGGCCAGTCCGACACCGCCACGTTCGACAACTGCCTCGAGCTGCTGGTGAACTCCGGCTACTCGCTCGCCCACGCGATGATGATGATGATCCCGGAAGCCTGGGAACAGCACACGCAGATGGACGAGAGCCGCCGCGCGTTCTACGAATACCACGCCGCGATGATGGAGCCCTGGGACGGTCCGGCCGCCGTGGCCTTCACCGACGGCCGCCAGATCGGCGCCACCCTCGACCGCAACGGCCTGCGTCCCGCGCGCTACCTCGTCACCGATGACGACATGGTGATCCTGGCCTCCGAGGCCGGCACGCTGTCGATCCCCGAGAACCGCGTGGTCAAGAAGTGGCGCCTGCAGCCCGGCAAGATGTTCCTGATCGACCTCGAACAAGGCCGCATCATCGACGACGCCGAGATCAAGCTGCAGCTCGCCAACAGCCGTCCGTACCGTCAGTGGATCGAGCGTCTGCAGATCAAGCTCGAGTCGCTGCCCGCACCGAAGAACGGCTCGCCGGCCACGCAGACCTCGGTCTCGCTGCTCGACCGGCAGCAGGCGTTCGGCTGGACCCAGGAAGACTACAAGTTCATCCTCGAGCCGATGGCCACCACCGGCGAAGAGGTGATCGGCTCTATGGGCAACGACGCGCCGCTGGCCGTGCTGTCGAACCGCCCCAAGCCCTTCTACAACTACTTCCGCCAACTGTTCGCCCAGGTCACCAATCCGCCGATCGATCCGATCCGCGAGCAGCTGGTGATGTCGCTGGTGTCGTTCATCGGCCCGAAGCCCAACCTGCTCGACATCAACAACGTCAACCCGCCGCTGCGCCTCGAAGTCTCGCAGCCGGTGCTGGATTTCGCCGCCATGGCGCAGATCCGTGACATCGATCAGGTCACCGGCAAGAAATTCCGCAGCTACGAGCTCGACATCACGTACCCGGCCGCCTGGGGCTCCGAGGGCATCGAAGCCCGCGTGGCCGCGCTGTGCGCCCGCGCCGTCGATGCGGTGCAAAGCGGCTACAACATCCTCATCGTGTCCGATCGCCTGGTCGACAGCGAGCGCGTGGCCATCCCCGCGCTGCTGGCCACCTCGGCCGTGCACCAGCACCTGATCCGCGCCGGTCTGCGTACCAACGCCGGCCTGGTGGTCGAAACCGGTTCGGTGCGCGAAGTGCACCACGTCGCGCTGCTGGGCGGCTATGGCGCCGAAGCCATCCACCCGTATCTCGCGCTCGAGTCGCTGGGCCGCATGGCCGATCCCGACAAGGCCGTGAAGAACTACATCAAGGCGTGCGGCAAGGGCCTGAACAAGGTCATGTCCAAAATGGGCATCTCGACCTACATGTCGTACTGCGGCGCGCAGATCTTCGAAGCCGTGGGTCTGCAGCGCGAGCTGGTCGACAAGTACTTCACCGGCACCGCCTCCAACATCGAAGGCATCGGCATCTTCCAGGTCGCCGAAGAAGCGCTGCGCCTGCACCGCGCCGCCTTCAGCAACGATCCCGTGCTGGCCAACGCGCTCGACGCCGGTGGCGAATACGCCTACCGCGTGCGCGGCGAAGAGCACATGTGGACGCCGGACTCCATCGCCAAGCTGCAACACGCTTCGCGCGCCAACAACTACCGCACCTACAAGGAATACGCGCAGATCATCAACGACCAGAGCAAGCGCCACATGACGCTGCGCGGTCTGTTCGAGTTCCGCGTCGATCCGGCCCGTGCGATTCCGCTCGACGACGTCGAGCCCGCCAAAGAGATCGTCAAGCGCTTCGCCACCGGCGCCATGTCGCTGGGCTCGATCTCCACCGAGGCGCACTCGGTGCTGGCCGTGGCCATGAACCGCATCGGCGGCAAGTCGAACACCGGCGAAGGCGGCGAAGACGAGCTGCGCTACCGCAACGAAATGCGCACCGGCAAGAGCGGCATCAAAGAAGGCGACACGCTGGCCTCGGTGCTCGGCGCCGACCGCATCGAAGCCGATGTGCCGCTCAAGAAGGGCGATTCGCTGCGCTCGCGCATCAAGCAGGTCGCGTCGGGTCGTTTCGGCGTCACCGCCGAATACCTCGCCAGCGCCGACCAGATCCAGATCAAGATGGCGCAGGGCGCCAAGCCCGGCGAAGGCGGCCAGCTGCCCGGTCACAAGGTCTCCGAGTACATCGCCAAGCTGCGCTACTCGGTGCCGGGTGTGGGCCTGATCTCGCCCCCGCCGCACCACGACATCTACTCGATCGAAGACCTGGCTCAGCTCATCCACGACCTGAAAAACGTCAACTCGAAGTCGTCGATCTCGGTCAAGCTCGTGTCCGAGCTGGGCGTGGGCACGGTCGCGGCCGGCGTGGCGAAAGCCAAGGCCGATCACGTCGTGATCGCAGGCCATGACGGCGGCACCGGCGCATCGCCCGTGTCCTCGATCAAGCATGCCGGCACGCCCTGGGAACTGGGCCTGGCCGAAACGCAGCAGACCCTCGTGCTCAACCGCCTGCGCAACCGCATCCGCGTGCAGGCCGATGGCCAGATGAAGACCGGCCGCGACGTCGTCATCGGCGCGCTGCTGGGCGCGGACGAATTCGGCTTCGCCACCGCGCCGCTGGTCGTCGAAGGCTGCATCATGATGCGCAAGTGCCACCTCAACACCTGCCCGGTGGGCGTGGCCACGCAAGATCCCGAACTGCGCAAGAAATTCCAGGGCAAGCCCGAGCACGTCGTGAACTTCTTCTTCTTCATCGCTGAAGAAGTGCGCGAGATCATGGCTCAGCTGGGTCTGCGCAAGTTCGACGACCTGATCGGCCGCACCGATCTGCTCGACATGCGCAACGGCATCGAACACTGGAAGGCGCAAGGCCTGGACTTCCAGCGCGTGTTCCACCGCGCCGTCTCCGAAGAGCCCGTGCGTCACACCGAAGAGCAGGACCACGGCCTCGCCGGCGCGCTGGATCACCAGCTGATCGAGCGCAGCAAGCCCGCGCTCGAGCGCGGCGAGAAGGTCTCGTTCATCACGCCGGTGCGCAACCGCAACCGCACCATCGGCGCGATGCTGTCGGGTGCCGTGGCGTCGCGCTACGGTCATGCCGGTCTGCCCGACGACACGATCCACATCCAGTGCAACGGCACCGCCGGCCAGAGCTTCGGCGCCTTCCTCGCACACGGCATCACGATGGATCTCGTGGGCGAAGGCAACGACTACGTCGGCAAGGGCCTGTCGGGCGGCCGCATCATCGTGCGCTCGCCCAACGACTTCCGCGGCTTCGGCCCCGATCACATCATCGCCGGCAACACCGTGCTCTACGGCGCGCTTTCCGGTGAAGCCTTCTTCAACGGCGTGGCCGGTGAACGCTTCGCGGTGCGCAACTCGGGCGCCGCCACGGTGGTGGAAGGCACGGGCGACCACGGCTGCGAATACATGACCGGCGGCACCGTCGTCGTGCTCGGCAGCACCGGCCGCAACTTCGCCGCGGGCATGTCCGGCGGCGTGGCCTACGTCTGGGATCCGGACCGTACGTTCAAGCACCGCTGCAACCTGTCGATGGTCGAACTCGAAGCGATCCTGCCGCACGCCGAGCAGCAGTCGCAGAACAACATCGAGATCTGGCACAGCGCGCAACGCGGCGGCGAGCGCGATACCGACGAAGCGATCCTGCGCCGTCTGGTGGAAGAACACTTCCGCTACACCGGCAGCTTCCGCGCCCGCGAAATCCTGGGCGACTGGGAAGCGTCGCGCGGCAAGTTCGTGAAGGTCATGCCGACGGAATACCGCCGCGCATTGGGTGAAATGTGGCGTGCAGCCAACCCGCAACAGATGGCTGCGTGAGGAAAGACAATGGGAAAGATCACTGGATTTATGGAATTTCAGCGCCTCCAGGAGGCGTATGAAGCCCCGGCCAAGCGCCTGAAGCACTGGCGTGAGTTCGTCCTCCATTTGAGCGACGATCAGGCCAAGCAACAGGCGGCGCGCTGCATGGACTGCGGCATCCCGTTCTGCAACAACGGCTGCCCGGTCAACAACATCATCCCCGACTGGAACGACCTGGTGTATCGCCAGGACTGGCGTGCCGCACTCGACGTGCTGCATTCCACCAACAACTTCCCCGAGTTCACCGGTCGCATCTGCCCGGCGCCGTGTGAAGCCGCCTGTACCTTGAACATCAACAGCGACGCGGTCGGCATCAAGTCGATCGAACACGCGATCATCGACAAGGGCTGGGCCGAAGGCTGGGTCGTGCCGCAACTGCCGGCGCGCAAGACCGGCAAGAAGGTCGCGGTGGTGGGCTCCGGCCCGGCCGGCATGGCGGCCGCGCAGCAGCTCGCCCGCGCCGGCCACGCCGTCACGCTGTTCGAGAAGAGCGATCGCATCGGTGGCCTGCTGCGCTACGGCATCCCCGACTTCAAGCTCGAGAAGGCCCAGATCGACCGCCGCGTGGCGCAGATGGAAGCCGAGGGCGTGGAATTCCAGCCGTCGACCTACATCGGCAAGCAGGGCGACGCCGCGGCCGATGGCCTGACGGTGCGCACCCCCGAATCGCTGCAGGCAGAGTTCGACGCCATCGTCATGAGCGGCGGCTCCGAGACCCCGCGCGACCTGCCGGTGCCGGGCCGCGAACTCTCCGGCGTGTATTACGCCATGGACTTCCTGCGCCAGCAGAACAAGGCCGTGGCGGGCGACCGCCTGACCGACCAGACGCTGGCCAAGGGCAAGCACGTCATCGTGATCGGCGGCGGCGACACCGGCTCCGACTGCGTCGGCACCAGCAACCGTCACGGCGCGGCCTCGATCACGCAGTTCGAACTGCTGCCGCAGCCGCCCGAAAGCGAAAACAAGCCCATGGTGTGGCCGTACTGGCCGCTCAAGATGCGCACCTCGTCGTCGCACGACGAAGGCTGCCAGCGCGATTGGTCCGTGACCACCAAGGCCTTCAAGGGCGCCAACGGCAAGGTCGAGAAGCTCATCGGCGCACGCGTCGAGTGGTTCAAGGACGAAGCCACCGGCCAGATGAAGATGCGCGAAGTCGAAGGCTCCGAGTTCGAGCTCAAGGCCGACCTCGTGTTGCTGGCGATGGGCTTCGTGTCGCCCGTGCAAACCGTGCTCGACGCCTTCGGCGTGGACCGCGACGGGCGTGGCAATGCGCGCGCCAACACCGACGACTACCGCACCAACGTCGACAAGGTGTTTGCGGCCGGCGACATGCGTCGTGGCCAGTCGCTGGTCGTCTGGGCCATCCGCGAAGGCCGCCAGTGCGCGCGCGCCGTCGACGAGTTCCTGATGGGCAGCTCCGACCTGCCGCGCTGATCCCCGCGATCACGGCAAGGCAACGGCCGGCCTCCGCAAGGAGCCGGCCGTTTTGTTTTTCTGCGCGCGCGGCGGCGCAACACGCGCACGAGGCCGCGTGATCCTCGATGCGAACCTCGCGTTCGTCCGAGACGCGTGGCGGCAAGACCACACTGCCATCGGGGGCTTGATGCACATCAAGACCCCATTTTCCGCCCTCTGCGAACCTGACAGCCTATCGTCACGCAAACCGGAGAGAGGAAATGTTCCCGATGTATCGGCGCACCCGCGCCCTGATCCTGGCCGCACTCTGTGGGGGCACCCTGCTGGCCACCGCCCCCGCCGTCGCTCACGAAGAAGGCGACTGGCTGCTGACGGTCGGGGCCACGCAGGTGCGCCCCAAGTCCAACAACGGCAGCGTGCTCAACGGCGCCGTCGGCCTCGACGTGAACAACAACGTGCGTCCGTCGTTCACGGTCACCTACATGGCCACGCGCAATGTCGGTATCGAGCTGCTGGGTGCCTGGCCCTTCGAACACGACATCCGCGGTAGCGGCGGCCTGGGCAAGATCGGCAGCACCAAGCAGCTGCCGCCCACGCTCAGCCTGCAATGGCACTTCCTGCCCGACAGCACGGTGCAGCCGTACGTCGGCATCGGCCTGAACTACACCACCTTCTTCGACACCAAGACCCACGGCGCCCTGTCGGGCTCGAAGCTCGAGCTGTCCGACTCGTGGGGCATCGCAGGCCAGGTGGGCGTCGACGTCAAGCTCAGCGAGCGCTGGTTCATGAACGCCGACCTGCGCTACATCGACATCTCTTCCAAGGTGAAGCTTGACGGCCAGCGCATCGGCACCGCCCGGATCGATCCGTGGGTCGCGACCGTCGGCGTGGGGTATCGCTTCTAAGCTATCAGGCCACATGCGCGGGCGTTGTGTGGCGGCAGGGCATAATGATTTTCCTGCCGCGCAACACACAATATGTATAGAGGAGTCCGCGCATGAAACCCCTGTTCCCCCTGTTGGCGGGCGCGCTTGCCGCCGCCTGCCTGCTCACTGGCCCGGCCCGCGCCCAGAGCGCCGATAACTGGCCCACCAAACCCATCACCCTGATCGTGCCCTATGCACCGGGCGGCTTTGCCGATACCCGGGTGCGCTTGCTCGCCCGCAAGCTGAGCGACAACCTCAAGCAGACCGTGGTGGTCGAGAACAAGGCGGGCGCGGGTGGCGTGATCGGCACCAATCTGGTCGCCAAGGCCGCCCCCGATGGCTACACCATCGGCACCGGCAACCTGGCCCCGATGTCGGTGAACCCCACCCTCATGCCCGACATGCCGTACGACCCGATCAAGGACCTCGCGCCCGTGGTGCTGATCGAAAACAGCCCGCTCGTGCTCAGCGTGAACAACACCCTGCCGGTCAAAACGCTGCAGGACCTGATCGCCCTGGCCAAGAAAGAACCCGGCAAGCTCACCTTCGGGTCGTCCGGCGTGGGCGGCGCGCACCATCTGTCGGGCGAAATGTTCCGCGAACAGGCCCATGTCGATGTGGTGCACGTGCCCTACAAGGGCGGCAGCCTGGCCGCCACCGATCTGATGGGCGGCCACATCTCGATGATGTTCGAAATGGGCTATTCGGCGCTGCCAGCCATCCAGGGCAAGAAAATCCACCCGATCGCCGTCACCTCCAAGCAACGTCTGGCCGTGCTGCCCGACGTGCCCACCATGGCGGAATCGGGACTGCCGGGCTTCGAGTCGTACAACTGGCAAGGCATCGTGGCGCCGGCCGCGACGCCCGCCCCGGTGATCGCGCGCCTGAACGCCGAGTTCAACAAGATCCTGAAGGATCCCGAGGTGGTCAAGGCGATCGCCGACACCGGCAGCCAGGCCGGCGGCGGCACGCCCGAGGAGTTCGGCGCCTTCATCAAGAGCGAGACGGCCAAGTGGGCCGAAGTGATCAAGACCGGCAAGATCACGCTGCAATAACTGGGCTCGTCCGCCCCGCCCGACGCAGGGGCGGGGCGGACCCCGCTCCCTGGGGTCGCATCCCCGGCCGAATCCGTTGTGCGCGCGCATCATCGCCGTGGGCGGCGATCCGCCGCACATTGCCGGGTGTCTGCCACTGCCCGGGGCAGGGCCGGGATAGCCCAACCGGTTTCAGCCCGCTTTCAGATGCCTAACGGGCCGCTGCGCCCCGCGGTACGGGCGTGTCGAGGGCCGACCCCCACGGCCGGACCCGGGCTGAAACGCCGGCCTTCGATCTGTCGGCACGCACGACTACTCTGTCCCACTCCTGGTCGCGGCGCTGGCGCGACGCGTCGGCCGGGCTACAATGGCCCCTCGCCGTAACAGCGTCCCTATATATAGTGGGCGCGCGCACCCATTCCCGCTGCCTATGCCCGCATCTACCCGCAACAGCTCGGAACTTGCCCTATCCCTGGAGAACGTATCCCTGGGGTACGGCGACTTTACGGTGCTGCGTGGCATTTCCATGCAGGTCAAGCCCGGCCAGGTCGTCGCCGTCATGGGCGGCTCGGGCTCCGGCAAGACCACCCTGCTGCGCGCCGCCACCGGCCAGCTCGCCGCCAAGGAGGGCGTGGTCCGCGTCTTCGGCCAGGAGCTGGGCGGTCTCGACCGCGAGGGTCTGCAGGCCGTGCGCAAGCGCATGGGCGTGCTGTTCCAGCAGGGCGCGCTGTTCACCGACCTCAACGTCTTCGAGAACGTGGCGTTCCCGCTGCGCGAACACACCCGCGACGACGAAGCCACCATCACCGCCCGCGTGCTCGACAAGCTCGACGCCGTCGGCCTGCGCGCCGCGGCCCACCTGAGGGTGGCCGAGATCTCCGGCGGCATGGCGCGCCGGGTGGCGCTGGCCCGCGCGGTCGTCCTCGAGCCCGAGCTGATTCTGTACGACGAGCCGTTCGCCGGCCTCGACCCGATCTCGCTCGGCATCACTGCGCGCCTGATCCGGCACCTGTCCGACCGGCTGCACTGCGCCTCGGTGCTGATCACGCACGATGTCCAGGAGTCCTTCGCGATCGCCGATGAGGTCTATCTCGTCGGCCGCGGCCAGCTGGCGGCCGCCGGTACGCCGGCGGAGCTGTCTGCCTCGCAAGACCCCTACGTGCGCCAGTTCCTCGACGGCGCGCCCGATGGCCCGGTGGCCTTCCAGTACCCCGAAACGCCGGCGTTCCGCGCCTGGCTGGCCAAACACGAAGGACGCAAGCGATGAGCTCGACCGGCAATCCGATTAGCAAGGCCGGCGGCTGGGTGCGTGGCCTGATCGCCGAAATCGGCTACTTCAGCCGATTCTTCGGCGGCCTGCTGGCGCGCAGCGGCGTGGCGCTGCAACGCCCGCGTCTGGTATCGCAACAGATTCACTTCATTGGCAACTATTCGCTGCTCATCATCGCCGTCTCCGGCATGTTCGTGGGCTTCGTGCTGGGCCTGCAGGGCTACTACACGCTGAACCGCTACGGTTCAGAAGAAGCGCTCGGCCTGCTGGTGGCGCTGTCGCTGGTGCGCGAGCTCGGCCCGGTCGTGACCGCGCTGCTGTTCGCCGGCCGCGCGGGCACCTCGCTCACCGCCGAAATCGGCCTCATGAAAGCCGGCGAACAACTCTCCGCCATGGAGGTGATGGCCGTGGATCCGGTGCGCCGGGTCCTGGTGCCGCGCTTCTGGGGCGGCGTGATCGCCATGCCTATCCTGGCCTCGGTATTCTCCATGGTGGGGATCCTGGGTGGCTGGGTCGTGGGCGTGCTGATGATCGGCGTGGACGCCGGCGCGTTCTGGTCGCAGATGCAAAGCGGCGTCGACGTCTGGAAAGACGTCGCCAACGGCGTTATCAAGAGCGTGGTGTTCGGCGTGACCGTCACCCTCGTCGCGCTCTACGAAGGCTGGCAGGCCCGTCCCACGCCCGAAGGCGTGGCGCGGGCCACGACTCGCACGGTG
Source organism: Bordetella genomosp. 5 (assembly GCF_002261475.1). GTDB lineage: Bacteria > Pseudomonadota > Gammaproteobacteria > Burkholderiales > Burkholderiaceae_B > Bordetella. The sequence goes on along the minus strand of NZ_NEVN01000001.1, from coordinate 48,815 downwards.
GTGGTGGGCTCGCTCGCCGTGCTCGGCCTCGACTTCCTGCTCACCGCCCTGATGTTTGGCAATTGATACGGATTCATCATGTCTCGTGAAAAAACCGATTTCTGGGTAGGCCTCTTCGTGTTGCTGGGCGCGCTCGCCCTGGTGTTTCTGGCGCTGCGCGCCGGCAACCTGAGCACGTTCTCGTTTGCCCCCACCTATACCCTCACGGCCAACTTCGACAACATCGGTGGCCTGAAGCCGCGCGCCGCGGTCAAGAGCGCCGGCGTGGTCGTGGGCCGCGTGTCCAACATCTCCTTCGATGACCAGACCTTCCAGGCCGTGGTCACGCTGCACATGGACACGGCCTACAAGTTCCCCACCGACTCGTCCGCCTCGATCCTCACGTCGGGTCTGCTCGGCGAGCAATACCTCGGCCTCACCGCGGGCGCCGAGGAAGAAAATTTTGCTGACGGTGCCAAAATCCGCTATACACAAAGCGCCGTGGTGCTGGAGCAATTGATCAGCCAGTTCCTGTATGGCTCGGCCGAGAAGCAGGGCAGCAGCGCTGGCAATGCCGGTGGCGCATCCGCCGCTCCGGCGGCCACGCCGGCCGCACCCGCGCCCGCACCGGCACCCGCGCAATAAATTGGGCGATGGCGCGCGCAGGCGGGGTCTGCTCGCACATCGTTCATATTCACAAAAATATCAGCATCCGTTGAAGGCCTGACACCATGACCATGCAAGCCCTGTCCCGTATCGCCAGCGTCACGTTCGCCGGCGCGCTCCTGGCCGGCTGCGCCACGTCCCAGAATCCGGACCCGCGCGATCCCTGGGAAGGCTTCAACCGCGGCGTGTACAAATTCAACGACACGGTCGACCGCGCGCTCTTCAAGCCGGTGGCCCAGGCCTACACCTACGTGGTGCCGTCGCCCGCCCGCGACTGCGTCCACAACATGTTCAGCAACGTGAACGATCTCTGGGCCGGCACCAACAGCATGCTGCAGGGCCGCGGTCACGATTTCATCAACACCCTGGGCCGCTTTTTGTTCAACACCACCATGGGTGTGGGCGGCTGTTTCGACGTAGCTTCTGCTAACGGAGCGCGAAAGATTCCTAACGACTTCGGTGTTACGCTGGGTGTGTGGGGCATCGGCTCGGGACCGTATCTGGTACTGCCGATTTACGGTTCGAGCACCGTCCGCGACGGCGCTGGCCTGGCAGGCGACTGGCAGGCCGGACAATTCGTCTCGGTCTCCGCCATCGACAACGTCCGCCTGCGCAACTCCCTCTGGGGTCTGCAGGTCGTCGATACGCGTGCCAGCCTGCTCGAAGTCACTGACACCGTCGATCGCGTGGCGCTCGACCCGTACAGTTTCGTGCGCGATGCCTATCTGCAACGACGAGCGGCCATGGTCCGTGGCGACCGCGTCGACGCCGAGGGTTCCCTGCCGAACTACGAGGACGACGAAGCCGACACGACCGCTCCGGCCGCCACCCCGGCGAACCCGCCCGCGAAGTAAGCCACGCGGGCGCAAGAAGGAGTATCCATGCGGTTTTCTGTTTTCCCTCTGATGGGCCGCGTCGTGCTGGCCTGCTCGCTGCTGGCAGGCGCCAGCAGCGCCGCCCTGGCCAAGCCCGACCCCAAGGGCCCCCCGGGCGAGTTCGTGCAGCAGGCTGCCAACGAAGCCCTCGAAGTCATCAAGTCCGACGGCGCGGTGCGCGCCGGCAACCTCACCCGTATCAATGAGGTCGTCGACCAGCACATCCTGCCGTACGTCAACTTCACCAAGACCACCCGCCTCGCGGCCGGCCGCTTCTGGCGCCAGGCCACCGACGCGCAGAAGACGGCGCTCGCCGACGCCTTCCGCGGCACCCTGATCCGCACCTACAGCGGCGCGCTGGCCAAGGTCGACGGCAGCACCAAGGTGACCCTGCTGCCCCAGCGCGGCGACCCCAACGCCAACGACGTGGTCGTGCGCAGCCTGTTCAGCCAGGGCAACACCCAACCGGTGCAGGTGGACTACCGCCTCGAAAAGACCCCCGAAGGCTGGCGCATCTACGACATGAACGTCGAAGGCATCTGGCTCATCGAGAACTACCGCAACCAGTTCGCGCAGCAGATCAACCAGAACGGCATCGACGGCCTGATCGCCGCACTGAACCAGCGTAACCGCTGATCCCTCTCGCTGGCCGTCCACCGGACGGCCAGCTTCCCCAGGCTGTTCCAAGCGTCACAAGCCCGCAAATCGCCGTTCTTCGGCGCCTGACCGGGGCGCCGGCCCTGCGGGCGGGCGGGGCATTGGCGGGGCAAGCGCGCCACGCCTTATATAATGGCCGATTCGGCGCCTGCGGGCGCCGCGCCGCTTGCGCCCATCTATGTCAGCCGCCGTCAGTCTCCAGCACATCTCCAAGACCTACCCGCCGCGCAGTGCCGGCTGGCGCAAAGCCCTAGGCAAGACGGGTACGCCCGGCTTCCAGGCGCTCAATGATGTCAGCCTCGACATCGGCCACGGCGAGTTCTTCGGCCTGCTGGGCCCCAACGGCGCAGGCAAGACCACGCTGATTTCGATTCTGGCCGGTCTGGCGCGTGCCAGCGCGGGCCAGGCGAGCGTCTGCGGCTACGACGTCGTCACGCACTACAAAGAAGCGCGCCGCTCGCTGGGCGTGGTGCCGCAGGAGCTCGTCTACGACCCCTTTTTCACGGTGCGCGAGACGCTGCGCATCCAGTCGGGCTATTTCGGCCTGCGCCGCAACGATGACTGGATCGACGAGATCCTGTTCAACCTGGGCCTGGCCGATAAAGCCGACAACAACATGCGCGCCCTGTCGGGCGGCATGAAACGCCGCGTGCTGGTGGCGCAGGCGCTGGTGCACCGTCCGCCGGTGATCGTGCTCGACGAACCGACCGCCGGCGTCGACGTCGATCTGCGCCGCACGCTGTGGGAATTCATCTCGCGCCTGAACCGCGCGGGTCACACCATCATGCTGACCACGCATTACCTCGAAGAAGCCGAAGCGCTCTGTCATCGCATCGCCATGCTTAAGGGCGGCCGCGTGGTCGCGCTCGACACCACCCAGGCGCTGCTGGCGCGGGTCGGCGGCGTCGACCTCGAAGACGCCTTCGTCCGCATCATGCACCAGGACGACCCGCAGACGGCCGACCTGACGCCCGAGGAGGCCCGCTCGTGACCACGCCCGCCACCGAACAACGCGTTCAGCCCCGTCTCGACGCCGGCTCGGGCTTTCCGACGCTGCTGCGCAAGGAGCTGCTGCGCTTCTGGAAAGTGAGCTTTCAGACCATCGCCGCGCCGGTGATCACCGCGCTGCTCTACCTGCTGGTGTTTGCGCACGTGCTGGAAGGGCGGGTGATGGTGTACGACACCGTGCCCTATACGGCGTTTCTGATTCCCGGGCTCATGATGATGAGCATGCTGCAGAACGCCTTCGCCAACCCGTCCTCGTCGCTCATCCAGAGCCGGATCACGGGCAATCTGGTGTTCATGCTGCTGCCGCCGCTGTCGCACCGCGATATCTTCGGCGCCTACGTGCTGGCCGCGGTCGTGCGTGGCCTCGCCGTGGGCGTCTGTGTGTGGCTGGTCGCGCTGTATTTCGGCGCGCTGGTGCCGCGCCACCCCGGCTGGGTGCTGGTTTTCGGCGTGATGGCCTGCGGCATCATGGGCGTGCTGGGCGTGATCGCGGGCCTGTGGTCCGAGAAATTCGACCAACTGGCGGCCTTCCAGAACTTCCTCATCATGCCGGCCACGTTCCTCTCGGGCGTGTTCTACTCGATTCACACGCTGCCGCCGTTCTGGCAGGCGGTGTCGCACTACAACCCGATCTTCTACACGATCGACGGCTTCCGCTACGGCTTCTTCTCCGTGTCGGACGTCTCGCCCTGGCGCAGTTTCGCCGTGGTGGCGGGCGTGTTCGTCGTGCTGTCGCTCTACGCGCTGCGCCTGCTCTCGCGCGGCTACAAACTCAGGAATTGACCCATGCTCCCCACTCCCGAACAGGTCCGTCAGTACATCGCGGATGGGCTGCCCTGTGATCATCTGGACGTGCAGGGCGATGGCTCGCACTTCGACGCGGTCATCGTCAGCCCGGCCTTCGAAGGCAAGCGCCTGATCGCACGCCATCAGCTGGTCTATGCCGCGCTGGGCGACCGCATGAAGGCCGAAATCCACGCACTGTCGATGCGCACCCTGACCCCCGCCGAGTACGCCAAGGCAGGCACCTGATGGACAAGCTTCGCATCACCGGCGGCGCCCCGCTCGCGGGCGAAGTCACGGTGTCGGGCGCGAAAAACGCCGCGCTGCCGATCCTGTGCGCCAGCCTGCTCTCGGCCGAGCCGCTCACGCTGGCCAATGTTCCGCAGCTCAACGACACCACGACCATGCTGCGCCTGCTGGGCACCATGGGCGTGCGCAGCGAGCAGACGGGCACCGACGCCGTGATCCTGCAGGCCGATCGCGTCGACAAGCTCGAGGCCCCGTACGAGCTCGTCAAGACTATGCGCGCCTCGATCCTGGTGCTGGGTCCGCTGGTGGCCCGCTTCGGCGAAGCGCGCGTCAGTCTGCCCGGCGGCTGCTCGATCGGGCAGCGTCCGGTCGACCAGCACATCAAGGGTCTCGCCGCGCTGGGCGCCGAGATCAGCATCGAACATGGTTTCGTCGTGGCGCGAGCCAAGCGCCTGAAGGGCGCCTCGATCCGCACCGACATGGTCACCGTCACCGGTACCGAAAACCTGTTGATGGCGGCCGTGCTGGCCGAAGGCCAGACCATCCTCGAAAACGCCGCGCGCGAACCCGAGATCGTGGACCTGGCCGAACTGCTCATCAAAATGGGCGCCCGCATCAGCGGCCATGGCACCGACCGTATCGTGATCGACGGCGTGGAGCGCCTGCATGGCGCGGACCACCGCGTGATGTCCGATCGGATCGAGGCCGGCACGTTTCTGTGCGCCGTCGGCGCCGTGGGTGGCGACATCCTGCTGCGCGACGCCGCCCCCGCGGCCATGGGCGCCACGCTCGATAAGCTGGCCGAGGCCGGCTTGCAGATCGAAACCGGCCCCGACTGGATCCGCGCCCGCATGCAGGGCCGCCCCAAGGCGGTCGGTCTGCGCACGCACGAATACCCGGGCTTCGCCACCGACATGCAGGCCCAGCTGATGGCGCTCAACACCATCGCCGAGGGCACCGCGGTCATCGTCGAGAACATCTTCGAAAACCGCTACATGCACGTGCAGGAGCTCTGCCGCCTGGGCGCCGAGATCGACATCGACGGCCATACCGCCGTGGTGCGCGGCGTGCCCCGTCTGTCGGGCGCCACCGTCATGGCCACCGACCTGCGCGCATCCGCCAGCCTCGTGATCGCGGGCCTGGCCGCCGAAGGCGACACCCTGGTCGATCGCATTTATCACCTGGATCGTGGCTACGACCGCATGGAGGTCAAGCTGCAGGGCCTGGGTGCCCGGATTCAACGTATCACCGGCAAGGAATCGGCATGAGCCAAGCGACTGTCCGCCCGTTGACCCTGGCGCTGTCCAAGGGTCGCATCTTCGAAGAAACCATGCCTCTGCTGGCCGAGGCCGGCATCGAGGTCAGCGAGAACCCCGAAAGTTCGCGCAAGCTGATCCTCCCCACCAGCGACCCCGGTCTGCAGCTGATCATCGTGCGCGCCTCCGATGTGCCCACGTACGTGCAGTACGGCGCGGCCGATTTCGGCATCGCGGGCAAGGATGTGCTGATCGAGCACGCCGCGCAGCAGCCCGGCCGCCTGTACCAGCCGATCGATCTCAACATCGCGCGCTGCCGCCTGTCGGTCGCCGTGCGCCACGATTTCGACTACGCGGCTGCCGTGCACCAGGGCGCCCGCCTGCGCGTGGCCACCAAGTATGTGCAGTCGGCCCGCGAACACTTCGCCAGCAAAGGCGTGTACGTCGACATCATCAAGCTGTACGGCTCGATGGAGCTCGCGCCGCTGGTAGGCCTGGCCGACGCGATCGTCGACCTCGTGTCCACCGGCGGCACGCTGCGCGCCAACGGTCTCGTGGCTGTCGAAGACATCATGCAGATCTCTTCGCGGCTGATCGTCAACCAGGCCTCGCTCAAGACGCGCGGCGAACGGTTGCAACCGCTGCTGGACGCCTTCGAACGCGCCGCCGCCCGCAACGCCTGACCCCCGGGCGCGCCCGCCGGCGCGCCGCGACCTTGCCCGTACGATGACATCATGGCTCTGATCAAACGTCTCGACTCCCGCGACCCGGGTTTCAAACCCGCCCTGACCACGCTGCTGGCCTTCGAGGCTTCGCAGGACGAATCCATCGACCGCGCGACGGCCGGCATCCTGGCCGACGTGCGCGGCCGCGGCGACGCCGCGCTGCTCGAGTACACGCAGCGCTTCGATCGCGTGCCGGCCACCGACGTGACCGCGCTGGAGATTCCCAAGTCCGAATGGCAGTCGGCGCTGGCGGCGCTGCCCACCGCGCAACGCAATGCCCTCGAGGCGGCCGCCGACCGCGTGCGCGCCTATCACGAGCACCAGCGCATCGAGACCTGGACCTACACCGACGCCGAAGGCAACACGCTGGGCCAGCAGGTCACGCCGCTCGACCGCGTGGGCCTGTACGTGCCGGGCGGCAAGGCCGCCTATCCCTCGTCGGTATTGATGAACGCCATCCCGGCCAAGGTGGCCGGCGTGCCCGAGCTCATCATGGTCACGCCCACGCCTGACGGCGTGCGCAATCCCATCGTGCTGGCCGCCGCCGCCATTGCCGGCGTCGATCGCGCCTTCGCCATCGGCGGCGCGCAGGCCGTCGGCGCGCTGGCCTACGGCACCGCCACGGTGCCGGCCGTCGACAAGATCGTCGGTCCGGGCAATGCCTACGTGGCCGCCGCCAAGCGCCGCGTCTATGGCACCGTGGGCATCGACATGATCGCCGGCCCGAGCGAAATCCTGGTCATCTGCGACGGCAAGACGCCGGCCGACTGGATCGCCATGGATCTGTTCTCTCAGGCCGAGCACGACGAACTCGCGCAATCCATTCTGCTGTGCCCGGACGCCGACTTCATCGCCGACGTCGAGGCCGCCATCGCGCGCCTGCTGCCGCAAATGCCGCGCGCCGAGATCCTGCGCACCAGCCTGGCCAACCGCGGTGCGCTGATTCTGGTGCGCGACCTCGAAGAAGCCTGCGCCATCGCCAACGACATCGCGCCCGAACACCTGGAAATTTCCACCGAGCAGCCCGAGATCTGGACCGCGAAGATCCGCCACGCCGGCGCGATCTTCATGGGCCGCTACAGCTCCGAGTCGCTGGGCGACTACTGCGCGGGCCCCAACCACGTCCTGCCGACCTCGCGCACGGCGCGCTTCTCGTCGCCGCTGGGCGTGTACGACTTCCAGAAGCGCTCCAGCCTGATCCAGGTGTCGCACGCCGGCGCCCAGACGCTCGGGCGCATCGCCGCCGAACTGGCGCTGGGCGAAGGCCTGCAGGCGCACGCCGCCAGCGCGCAGTACCGGCTCGACAAGGAATGACCGGCCGCATCGGGCCGGCCGCCGAGCCGGCCCGCGGCCTCTCGTCACGGACAGGGGAGTCCTCGCATGAACGATAGCGCGGTCGCCGCGCGTATCGCCCGCACCGTGCGGGCCGATATCCGCGCGCTCACGGCCTACCCGGTCGCCCAGGCGGCGGGCTGCATCAAGCTCGACGCCATGGAATGCCCGTACCCGCTGCCCGATACGGTGCGCGACGCCATCGCCGCCACGGCGCGCGAGGTCGAGCTCAATCGCTACCCGGCCTCCGACCAGCAGGCGCTCAAAGCCGAGGTCGCCGCCGCCTTCGGCGTGCCGGCCGGCGCCGGCCTGCTGTTCGGCAACGGCTCCGACGAGCTGATCCACCTGTTGATCCAGGCCTGTTGCGAGCCGGGCGACACCGTGCTGTCGCCCTGGCCCTCGTTCGTCTATTTCGACATGGCCGCGCGCTTCGACCATGCGCGTTTCGAGGCCGTCCCGCTGACGAGCGACCTCGAGCTCGACCTGCCCGCCATGCTGGCCGCGATCGAGCGCACCCAGCCCAAGGTGGTGTTCCTGGCCGTGCCGAACAACCCCACGGGCGGCACCTGGACCGAACCGCAGATCCGCGCGATCCTCGCGGCGGCGCCCGGTCTGGTGGTGATCGACGAGGCCTACCAACCGTTTGCCGACGGCACCTGGATGCCCGAACTGCTGGCCCAGCCCAATCTGGTGGTCATGCGCACGGTATCCAAGATCGGCCTGGCCGGTCTGCGTTTCGGCTACCTGGCCGGACATCCGGCCTGGATCGCCGAGATCGACAAGGTCCGCCCCCCGTACAACCTCGACGTCCTGAGCCAGGCGGTGCTGCGTACCGTGCTGCGCCATAAAGACGTGCTCGACGCCCAGGCCGCGCGGCTGCGGGCCGACCGCGCGCCGCTGGCCCGGGCGCTCGCCGCTTTGCCGGGCGTGCAGGTGTATCCGAGCGGGGGCAACTTCATCCTTGCGCGCTTCAGCGGCCAGCCCGATGGCAACGCCGTGCATCTCGCCCTGAAAACGCGCAAAATACTGGTTAGAAACTTCTCGGCGGCGCATCCGCTTCTGGCCGGATGCCTGCGCATCTCGGTCGGCACGCCAGACGAGAACGCGGCCCTGCTGGCCGCTCTGCAAGACATCCTGAGCTCCGAGTCCTGACATGCGTACCGCCGAAATCATCCGCAATACCAACGAAACGCGCATCCGTGTGGCCGTCAATCTCGACGGCACCGGCAAGCAGACCATCGACACGGGCGTGCCCTTCCTCGATCACATGCTCGACCAGATCGCGCGCCACGGCCTCGTCGACCTCGACATCAAGGCCGACGGCGACACGCACATCGATGCGCACCACACGGTCGAAGACGTCGGCATCACGCTGGGCATGGCGATCGCCAAGGCCATCGGCAACAAGGCCGGCCTGCGCCGCTATGGCCACGCCTATGTGCCGCTCGACGAAGCCCTGTCGCGCGTCGTGATCGACTTCTCGGGCCGCCCCGGCCTCGAGTACCACATCGATTTCACGCGTGCGCGCATCGGCGATTTCGATGTCGACCTCACGCGCGAGTTTTTTCAGGGCCTGGTCAATCACGCCCTCATGACGCTGCACATCGACAACCTGCGCGGCTTCAACGCGCATCACCAATGCGAAACCGTGTTCAAGGCCTTCGGCCGCGCGCTGCGCATGGCCATGGAAGTCGACCCGCGCATGGGCGACGTGATCCCCTCGACCAAGGGCGTGCTGTAATCGGGGCAGGGGCGCCGCTGGCGGCGTCCCGTCTGGCGCCGCGCGCGCCCGCCTTCCTCGCCGTTCACCTCTCACCAGGCAGACCTCAGTGAGCACTATCGCCATCGTCGACTACGGCATGGGCAACTTCCATTCCGTGGCACGCGCGCTGCAATACGCCGCGCCCGACGCCGACATCCGCATCTGCAATCGCCCCGACCAGATCGCCGCCGCCGACCGCGTGGTGTTCCCGGGGCAGGGCGCCATGCCCGACTGCATGCGCACCCTCAACGAATCCGGCCTGCGCGAAGCCGTGCTCGACGCGGCCCGCAGCAAGCCGCTGCTGGGCGTGTGCGTGGGCGAGCAGATGCTGTTCGAATCCAGCCAGGAGGGCGACACGCCCTGCCTGTCGGTGTTTCCGGGCGCCGTGCATCGATTCGCCGGCCCGCAGTTCGCCGATGTGGTGCATGCCGACGCGCAGGGCCAGACCGGCCCCGCGCCGGCGCCGGGCAGCCCCGAGCGCCTCAAAGTGCCGCACATGGGCTGGAACAAAGTCCGTCAAACCCGCTCTCACCCTTTGTGGGACGGCATTCCCGACGACACCCATTTCTATTTCGTCCACAGTTACTACGCGGTGCCCCAGGATGCCGCCCTGACCGTGGGGGAAAGCGATTATGGACTCGCCTTTACCTGCGCGGTGGCCGCCGGTAACATTTTCGCGGTGCAGTTCCACCCCGAAAAGAGCGCCGCGCACGGTTTGCGCCTGTATCGCAATTTTGTAGACTGGCAGCCGTAAGCCTCGGACGTCCCGCACGCAGCCGAAGGGGCAGCAAGCCGAAGGCGCAGCGTGGGGGGCAATTTTTCCGCCGGGCCGCCCCAAGGAAAAAAGCCCCCTCGGGGGGCAGCAAGCCAAAGGCGCAGCGTGGGGGCCAACACTCTCGCGCCGCCGTCTTTTTTCCAACCGATTTTTTACCTTCACTACCCATCATGCTCCTGATCCCCGCCATCGACCTCAAAGACGGGCGCTGTGTGCGCCTGCGCCAGGGCGACCTGGACGATGCAACGGTGTTCTCCGAAGACCCCGCCGCCATGGCCACCCGCTGGCTCGAACAGGGCGCGCGGCGCCTGCATCTGGTCGATCTCAACGGCGCCGTCGCGGGCAAGCCCCTCAACGAGGCGCCGATCAAGGCCATCCTCGACGCCGTGGGCGACGACATTCCGGTGCAGATCGGCGGCGGCATTCGTGATCTCGACACCATCGAGCGTTACCTCGATGCCGGTATCTCGTACGTGATCATCGGCACGGCGGCCGTGAAGAACCCCGGCTTCCTGCACGACGCGTGCGGCGCGTTCCCCGGCAACATCATCGTCGGCCTCGACGCCCGCGACGGCAAGATCGCCACCGATGGCTGGAGCAAGCTCACGCGCCACGACGTCCTCGACCTCGCCAAGAAGTTCGAAGACTACGGCTGCGAAGCCATCATCTACACCGACATCGGCCGTGACGGCATGCTGTCGGGCGTGAACGTCGAAGCCACCGTGCGGCTCGCCCAGCACGTGCGCATTCCGGTCTACGCCTCGGGCGGCATCGCCGGCATCGCCGACATCGAGGCGCTCTGCGCCGTCGAGTCCGAAGGTGTCGAAGGCGCGATCCTGGGCCGCAGCATCTACGAAGGCACGCTCGACTTCCAGGCCGCGCAGGCCCGCGCCGACGAACTGACCCAATGAACGCTTCCGCCAGCAGCGCCACGGCGCTGACCCGCCGCATCATTCCCTGCCTGGACGTCACCGCCGGCCGCGTCGTCAAGGGCGTGAACTTCGTCAATCTCACCGACGCGGGCGACCCCGTCGAGATCGCGCGCCGCTACAACGAGCAGGGCGCCGACGAACTCACGTTCCTCGACATCACCGCCACCAGCGACGGCCGCGATCTGATCCTGCCCATCATCGAGCAGGTGGCATCGCAGGTCTTCATTCCGCTGACGGTGGGGGGTGGCGTGCGGCAGGTGTCCGACGTGCAGCGGCTGCTCAACGCAGGCGCCGACAAGATCAGCATCAACAGCGCGGCGGTGACCAACCCCGAGCTGGTGCGCGCCGCGGCCGACTATCACGGTTCGCAATGCATCGTCGTCGCGATCGACGCCCGCCGCGTGAGCGGCGAGGGCGAGCCGGCGCGCTGGGAAGTCTTCACCCATGGCGGCCGCAAGGCCACCGGCCTGGACGCCGTGGCGTGGGCACGCCGCATGGCGGCCTATGGCGCCGGCGAGATCCTGCTCACCAGCATGGACCGCGACGGCACCAAGTCGGGCTTCGACCTCGAACTCACCCGCGCGGTGTCCGACGCCGTGCCCGTGCCCGTGATCGCCTCCGGCGGCGTGGGCAACCTCGATCACCTCGCCGAAGGCGTGACCACCGGTCGCGCCAGCGCGGTGCTGGCGGCCAGCATTTTCCACTTCGGCCAGCACACCGTGCGCGAATGCAAGGAGTTCATGTCCGCCCGCGGCATCGAAGTCCGGCTCGACTGTTGAGATCCTTATGACTAGCACCCCCAACTGGTTGTCGGACGTCGTGTTCGACGACAACGGACTCATCCCCGCCATTGCCCAGGACGCCGACAACGGCCAGATCCTGATGGTGGCCTGGATGAATGCCGACGCTCTTTCCGAGACCGCCGCCACCGGCCGCGCCGTGTATTGGTCGCGCTCGCGCAAGCGCCTGTGGCGCAAGGGCGAAGAGTCCGGCCACCAGCAGCAGGTCGACGAACTGCGCCTCGACTGCGACGGCGACGTCATCCTGCTGAAAGTGCGCCAGGCCGGCGGCATCGCGTGCCACACCGGCCGCGCCAGCTGCTTCTACCGCCGCCTCGACGGCACCGCCGACAGCGCCACCTGGACCACCGTCGACCCGGTGCTCAAAGACCCCGAGCTGATCTACAAATGAGCGCATCTCCCCTCACCACCGGCGACGTGCTGGCCCGCGTGGCCGACACCCTCGAGAGCCGCCGCCCCGACCGCGGTGGCGATCCTCAGTCCTCTTACGTGGCCAAGCTGCTGGCCAAGGGCCCCGATTCGTTTCTCAAGAAGATCGGCGAAGAGGCCACCGAGCTGGTGATGGCCGCCAAGGACAATCAGCCCGAGCGCATTATTAGTGAAACCGCTGATCTGTGGTTCCATTGCCTGGTGGCTTTGACTCATTACAATCTGCGTCCCGAAGATGTGCTGGCCGAGCTGGCCCGGCGCGAAGGTCTGTCGGGCCTTGAAGAGAAAGCCCGGCGTCCCGCCGGTTGATCACGGAACCCGAGATGAGCGAGAACTGTCTTTTCTGCAAGATCGCCCGCGGCGATATTCCGGCCACCAAGGTCTACGAAGACGATGAATTCGTCGTCTTCAAGGACATCAATCCGGCCGCGCCCGTCCACCTGCTGTTGATTCCCCGCCGGCACGTCGTGTCCATGCAGGACGTCACGCCGCAGGACGCCGACTGGTTGGGTAGAATGATGACGTTGGTTCCTCGTCTGGCGGCCGAGAACGGCTGCAATCCCGGGCCCGAGGGCGGCTTCCGGATCCTGGCGAACGCGGGCGTCGAAGGCGGCCAGGAAGTACCTCACCTGCATTTCCACCTCATCGGCGGCGCCCGTCCCTGGCAGGGACGCACGGCCCCCAACGCATAACCACGGAGATCCCTCATGGGTAGCTTCAGCATTTGGCATTGGTTGATCGTCCTGGTCATCGTTGCCCTGATTTTCGGCACCAAGAAACTGCGCAACATCGGCTCCGATCTGGGCGGCGCCGTGAAGGGCTTCAAGGAAGGCATGAAAGACGCCAACGGCGACAAGCCCAACGAGCAGGTCACCAACAACACCCAGCAGCGCGCCGACGACACGATCGACGTGCAAGCCAAGGAAAAGCAAAACCCTTGATCCTTGCCGGAGCACGCACGGCCGCGCGCCGCCTTCGGGTCGCGCGCGCCGCGCGTCGTTCCGCTTGCATCTCCCTACACTGGCGGCAACTGCATGTTTGATGTCAGCTTCACAGAACTGCTCGTAGTCGGCGTCGTGGCGCTCATCGTCATCGGCCCCGAGCGGCTGCCCAAAGTGGCCCGCACCGTGGGCCACCTGCTCGGCCGTGCCCAGCGCTACGTCAACGACGTCAAATCCGACATCCAGCGCGAGATCGAGCTCGACGAGCTGCGCAAGTTCAAGCGCGACATGGACGACGCCGCCAGCGAAGTCCACACCTCGGTACGCCAGGCCTCCGATTCGCTGCGCACGAGCGGCGATGCCCTGCGGGCCGAACTCGACGACACGGCGCGTGCCGTGGCGCAGAGCGGTGCCTCGCCCGCCGCGGGATCGCCCGCCGCGGGATCGCCCGCCGCCGGTTCGCCCGCCGCGGGGTCGCCCGCCGCCGGATCGCCGGCCGCGGGATCGCCCGCCGCCCCCGACCCGACCATCGCGCCGCCTTCGGCGGGCAATAGCGTGCCGAGCCCCGTCCCGTCGGCCCCCGCGGCCCAGGTTGTCCCGGCCCCGGCCGCCCCCGCACCCGCGCCTGTCTCGCCCACCCCCGAGCACAGCCCCGAGCCCGCGCCCAAGAACCCGTCCACCGGTACGCCAACGTGAACCAGCAAGTCCACAACGAAGAAGAGATGCAGCAGGACAGCTTCATCTCGCACCTGGTGGAACTGCGCACCCGGTTGCTGAAGGCCGCCGGCACGGTGCTGGCCGTCTTCATCGTGCTGTTCATCTATCCCGGCGCCTCGGCCATCTACGACGTGCTGGCGCAGCCCATGCTGTCGTCGCTGCCCGAGGGCACGCGCATGATCGCCACCGGCGTCATCACGCCGTTCATGGTGCCGGTCAAGGTCACGATGATGGCCGCCTTCGTGGTGGCGCTGCCCGTGGTGCTGTATCAGGCCTGGGCGTTCGTCGCACCCGGCCTCTATCGCCACGAAAAGCGGCTCGCCATGCCGCTCATCGTGTCCAGCACGCTGCTGTTCATCCTGGGCATGGCGTTCTGCTACTTCTTCGTGTTCCGCACGGTGTTCCACTTCATTGCGACCTTCGCGCCGCAATCGATCACGCCCGCGCCGGACATCGAGGCGTATCTCAGCTTCGTCATGACCATGTTCCTCGCTTTCGGCATCACCTTCGAGGTGCCGGTCGCCGTGGTGCTGCTGGTCAAGACCGGCCTGGTCAACGTGGCCAAGCTGCGCGCCGCGCGCGGCTATGTGATCGTGGGCGCGTTCGTGATCGCGGCGATCGTCACGCCGCCCGACGTCGTGAGCCAGTTCATGCTGGCCGTGCCGTTGTGCCTGCTCTACGAGCTCGGGGTGATCGTGGCCAGCATGATCAAGCCAAACCCCCGGGGCGGGGCCGACGCCGAAAGCGGCTCGCTCACCGAGCGCCCCTGAGCGGGCGTTCCTGAGCGGGCGTTCCTGGCCCGGCACCCCTCGCCGCGTGCCCCTGACCGGGCGTCCCTGACCGGGCGTCCCTGACCGGGCGTCCCTGACCGGGCGTCCCTGACCGGGCCTCCCTGGCCGGGCGCCCCTGGCCGGGCGCCCCTCACCGGGCGCCCTAGCTAGCCGGGCACCCCGCCCTTCAAACGCGCTGCTGCGGGATTCTGAGAGTTCTGCGGCGCATTCGCGTGGTTAGAGTCGGCGGCATGAGCCTATCCGACCGACTTCGCAAGCAGATGCGCTGGCGCGGGATCCAGAGCCAGAGCCAACTGGCACGGATCTCCGGCGTGCCGCAGGCATCGATCCATCGCATCCTTCTGCGCGAGCACTACACGCCTCGGCTCGACACGCTCCGCCGCCTCGCGCAGGCGCTCGACACCACCGTCGCCTGGCTCGACGAAGGGCTGGTGACCAACCTGCCGCCCCAGCATGTTCCCCCTGAACCCGACGCGGCCGAACAGGCGCTGGCCGACGGCTATCAGCGCGAGCTGCTCGCCCTGACCGCGCCGCTGGACGCCGCCGCGCGGCGCCAGGTGGTGGGAGTGGTGCGCCTGCTGGTCAAGGGCCTGCGGCCTCCATCCCGAGGCCGGCGCGGTCCTTAGCGGGGCCGCGACGGCCGCGTACCGACGGTCACGGTCAGATCCAGCGGCTTGCCGGCCCGCAACACCTTGAGTACGGCTTTGTGGCCGGGTGTGAGACTCGCGATCTGGCCCAACATGCCACGTGTATCGCGCACAGCTTGGCCCTCGACCGCCTGCACGATGTCGCCCACGCGCAGGCCCGCGCGTCCGCCCGGACCATCGCGCATCACGCCGGCGATCACGACGCCTTGCGTGGTGGCCGGCAGATTGAAGGCCCGCGCCAGTTCGGGCGTCATGTCCTGCGGCTCCACGCCCAGCCAACCGCGCTTGACCTTGCCGGTCTTGACGATGTCGTCGAGCACGCGCTGGGCGGTCTCGGCGGGAATCGCGAATCCTATGCCGAGCGATCCGCCCGTTTCCGAATAGATGGCGGTGTTGATGCCCACCAGATTGCCCGACGCATCGATCAGCGCGCCGCCCGAGTTGCCCGGATTGATCGCGGCATCGGTCTGAATGAAGTTTTCGTAGGTGTTGATGCCCAGACCATTGCGGCCGAGCGCCGACACGATGCCCTGAGTCGTGGTCTGGCCCACGCCGAACGGATTGCCGATCGCGAGCACCACATCGCCCACGCGCAGCTTGGCGTTCGAGAAGGCCGCGACGGGCAGGGGATCGAGCTTGCCCTCGAGCTTGATGACGGCCAGATCGGTCTCGGTATCGGCGCCCACCACCTTGGCGCGCACCTCGCGGCCATCCGCCAGCGCCACTTCGATCGCGTCGGCCGCATCGACCACATGGAAGTTGGTGAGCACATAACCCTGCGGGCTCACGATCACGCCCGAGCCCAGGCTGGTGCTGGACTCGCGCCGCGACAGTCCGGGCACCTGACCGAAAAGCTGACGCAAGGCCGGGTCGTCGGGGAGCGGCACGAGCGGCACGTCGACGTGTTTGGTGGTGTAGATATTCACCACCGAAGGCGCGCCGCGCGACACGGCGTCGGCGTAGCTCGACACGGCCGGACCCGCCGCGCCGTTGGGCCGCGGTGCCGGCGCCGGGCTACGCGTGCCCTGCAGCTGCAGCCAATCGGGGCGCAAGGTGGTGACGACGAATAAAATGGCCAGACTGACCGTGACGGCCTGAGCGAATATCAGCCAAAGGCGACGCATAAATTTCCACAGGGCAAGCAATGAATACGATCGAGACCCGCGCACTGGCCGCCTGGCTGGACGACACTCTGCAAGCCAGCCGCTTTCGCGACTACTGCCCGAACGGGCTGCAGGTCGAGGGCAAGAGCAAAATAGGCCACATTATCACCGGCGTGACGGCCAGCGAGGCACTTCTGCGCGCCGCGATCGAACGCGGCGCCGATGCCGTGCTGGTGCACCACGGCTGGTTCTGGAAAAACGAAGACGCGCGGGTGCGCGGTCCGAAACGCACGCGGCTGGCGCTCACCCTCGCGCACGACCTCAACGTGTTCGGCTACCACCTGCCGCTCGATGCGCATCCCACGCTGGGCAACAACGCCCAGCTGGCGCGCGTGCTGGGTCTCGAGCCCGCACGCCGCGACGACGGTGCGCCGCTCACCTGTGGCCCCGACAATCTCGTGTGGCTGGGCAGCGCGCCCGGCGTGGCGACATTGGGCGAGCTGGCCGCGCAGGTGCAATCACGGCTGGGCCGCGAGCCGCTGGTCGTGGGCGATGCCGGTCAACCCGTAGGCCGCGTCGCGTGGTGTACCGGCGGCGCGCAAGGCATGATGGCCGACGCCGTGGATGCGGGCGCAACGATCTACATCACGGGTGAAGCGTCCGAGCCCACCACGCATCTGGCGCGCGAAACCGCAACCGGTTTCATCGGCGCCGGACATCACGCCACCGAACGCTATGGCGTGCAGGCACTGGGCGAGGCGGTGGCAAAGGCCTTCGGCATCCGCGTCGAATTCATCGACATCGACAATCCGGTCTGACACGCGCCTCGACGGCGCACCTTGCCGGCCGCACCTAGCCGGCCGCACCTAGCCGGCCGCACCTCGCCAGCCGCACCTCGCCAGCCGCACCTCGCCAGCCAGGGCGGGCGAGGTGCGTCACTACGACGTTAGAGCGTGTCGGGTCGGCGCAGCGGATCCGGGCTGGCGGGCGTATGCGGCACTGCGGCATTCTGCTTGAGCAGCAGGTCGCGGATCTCGCGCAGCACGACCACGTCCTCGGGCGGAGCGGCGGGCTTCGCGGGCGCGGGTTCGGGCTTGTGGCGCGCCGAATTGATGGCCTTCACCATCCAGAAAATCACGAAGGCCAGCAGGATGAAGTTGATGAAGATGGTGAGGAAGTTACCCCACGCGAGCACGACGGCGCCGGCCTTCGTGAGGTCGGCGTAATTCATCGGGCCCGTATAGCCTTCGGGCATCCGCAATATCCAGAACTTGTTCGTGAAGTCGACCTGGCCACCGAGTATCCAGTTGGCCACGGGCATGATGATGTCTTTGACGATGGAGTCGACGATCTTGCCGAACGCCGCGCCAATGATGACACCGACCGCGAGGTCGATTGCGTTGCCCTTGACGGCGAAATCACGAAATTCCTGCAGAAAACCTTTGGCTTTGCTCATGCATACCCCCTAATAACAACACGCCCGTGCTTGGGCTAAGGCTATAATACGCGGTTGCTATGCTGTACATATTCCCCGCATAACGGATGCAGCTGTCCTGATGCTAGTCCAGGCCATGCTGTGCCAACAAGGATAGGAAATGAGTCAGGATACGCTGTTGCATGACGAGGACGGTGCAGTTGATCCCAATTTGCCGCCTGATCCTTCCCGACGTTTCTGGGTAACCACCGCCTGTGCGGTGGGCGGTGTGGCAGGAGCCGCAGCAGCCGTCCCATTCGTCAGCACATTCGCCCCTTCAGAAAAAGCTCGCGCCGCCGGCGCTCCCGTCGAAGTCGATGTCGGCGATCTGGCTCCCGGCCAGTTGCGCACCGTCGAATGGCGCGGCAAACCGGTCTGGATCATGCGCCGCTCCGAAGATCAGCTGAAGGGCATCCAGACTCAAAACGCCCTTGTCGCCGATCCCAACTCGGATCGCCCCGACTACACTCCCGCCTACGCCAAAAACGAATACCGCTCGCGCAAGCCCGAGCTCTTCGTCTGTGTCGGCATCTGTACCCATCTCGGGTGTTCTCCCACCCCTCATTTCGAATCCGGTGCTGGCGCGGGTATGCCCGCAAACTGGCAAGGCGGCTTTCTGTGCCCCTGCCACGGCTCCACGTTCGACCTCGCTGGCCGCGTCTACAAAAACAAACCTGCGCCAGACAATCTCGAAGTTCCTCCGTATCAGTATTTGAGCGACACCCGAATCATCGTGGGCGTCGACGAAGACAATAAGGCCTGAGCTCCGCAATATTCATTCCCGCGGACACTCAGGCCTTCGTAATCGCAGCAAATACGCCAATACAAGAGAATAGAGAAGGAGCCGTTATGGCTGGCGACAAAATCGTCGAGACGACAGGCCTGCTGGGCTGGCTGGACCGACGCTTCCCGGTGACCTCCACCTGGAAAGCGCACCTGTCCGAGTACTACGCGCCCAAGAATTTCAACTTCTGGTACTTCTTCGGTTCGCTCGCGCTGCTGGTGCTGGTGATCCAGATCGTCACCGGCATCTTCCTGGTGATGCACTACAAGCCCGACGCCGAACGCGCCTTCCAGTCGGTCGAATACATCATGCGCGAAGTGCCCTGGGGCTGGCTGGTGCGCTACATGCACTCCACCGGCGCCTCGATGTTCTTCGTCGTCGTCTACCTGCACATGTTGCGCGGCCTCTTCTACGGTTCGTACCGCAAGCCGCGCGAGCTGGTGTGGATCTTCGGTGTCGCGATCTTCCTCTGTCTGATGGCCGAGGCCTTCTTCGGCTATCTGCTGCCGTGGGGCCAGATGTCGTATTGGGGCGCGCAGGTGATCGTGAACCTGTTCTCCGCAATCCCGTTCATCGGTCCTGATCTGTCGATCTGGATCCGCGGCGATTACGTCGTGTCCGACGCCACGCTCAACCGCTTCTTCGCCTTCCATGTGATCGCGATTCCGCTGGTGCTGATCGGCCTCGTGGCCGCGCACCTGGTGGCGCTGCACGAAGTCGGCTCCAACAATCCCGATGGCATCGAGATCAAGCAAGGCCCCAAAGACAAATACGGCCGGCCCAAGGATGGCATCCCGTTCCATCCGTTCTACACGGTGCACGACATCGTCGGCGTGGCGGGCTTCCTGATCGTGTTCTTCGCGATCGTGTTCTTCGCGCCCGAGATGGGCGGCTACTTCCTCGAGTACAACAACTTCCTGCCGGCCGATCCGCTCAAGACGCCGCCGCACATCGCACCGGTCTGGTATTTCACGCCGTTCTATTCGATGCTGCGCGCGACCACCGCGGAGTTCACCTGGGTCCTGGCGGGCCTGGCCCTGCTCGGTGCCATCGCGCTGCTCTGGAAGAGCAAGGCCACCGGCATCATGCGCCTCGTGCCGCCGGTCATCCTGATCGTGGTCGCGGTCCTGCTCACGCAGATCGACGCCAAGTTCTGGGGCGTGGTCGCGATGGGCGGCGCCGTCGTGATCCTGTTCTTCCTGCCGTGGCTCGATCACTCGCCCGTCAAGTCGATCCGCTACCGGCCGGGCTGGCACAAGTGGCTCTACGGCATCTTCATCGTCAACTTCCTGGTGTTGGGCTACCTGGGCACGCAGCCGCCCAGTGATGCGTTCAACCTCACTTCGCAGATCGGCACGCTGATCTACCTGGGCTTCTTCTTCCTGATGCCCATCTGGAGCCGGCTCGGCACGTTCAAGCCGGTCCCGGATCGCGTGACCTTCCATGCCCATTGAGCCCCAACACGCAAACGGAACGACCATGATCAAAAAACTGATCGGCGCCGTGGCCCTGATGCTCACGTGCACCGCCCTGCAGGCCGCCGAGCTCGGCGCTCCCCTCGACCGCGCGCCCAACAAGGTCAACGACCTCGCCTCGCTGCAAAACGGCGCGAAGCTGTTCGTCAACTACTGCCTGAACTGTCATAGCGCGCAATCGATGCGCTACAACAAGCTCCAGGAAATCGGGCTCACCGACAAGCAGATCCAGGACAACCTGTTATTCACAGGCACCAAGGTGGGCGACCTGATGAAGGTCGCCATGACGCCGGCGGATGCCAAGAAGTGGTTCGGCACCATGCCGCCCGACCTGTCCGTGATCGCGCGCGCGAAGTCCATCAATGCCGGGCCGAGCGGGTCCGACTATATCTATACCTACCTGCGCACGTTCTATCGCGACACCAGCACGGCCACCGGCTGGAACAATCTGGTTTTCCCCAACGTGGGCATGCCGCACGCCCTCTGGGACCGCCAGGGCCCCCGCGAACTGACCCGAGTCGTCACCCGGTCCGTCGAGGGCTCGGACGGCAAGAAAAGCTGGGAAAAGGTCACGACGTTGTATGATGCTCAAGGTTTTTCCACTTCCAAGGTCGAAACCGTCGCCGGCCACGGGCATGCCGCTCACCCGGAAGCCCGATTCAAGGCCCTGAATCCCGCGCAAGCCGCTGCCTACGACCGTGACGTCGCGGACCTCACCGCGTTCATGACGTGGATGTCCGAACCGGTTCAGCGCTTCCGGGTCCAGCTCGGCGTCGGCGTTCTGATCTTCCTGGGGCTGTTCCTGGTCGTCGCCTGGCGCCTGAATGCCTCCTACTGGAAACATGTACGCTAACCTGTAAACCGTAACGCCCGGCACGTATCGTCCGTCCCCATTAACCTGGCGCGACGGACGAAACCGGCAAGCTACACCCCTGTCGTCGCCTGGCAACCGGGGCCAGCGCCCGCCTCAAGGTAGCGCTGGCCTTTCGCTTTTAAATACGAAGGACTTACCGCCATGATGGTGCTCTATTCCGGAACCACTTGCCCGTTTTCGCAACGCTGCCGCTTCGTGCTGTTCGAAAAAGGGATGGATTTCGAGATTCGCGACATCGACCTGTACAACAAGCCGGAAGATATCGCGGTGATGAACCCCTACGGCCAGGTGCCCATCCTGGTCGAGCGCGATCTCATCCTGTATGAGTCGAACATCATCAACGAGTACATCGACGAGCGCTTCCCGCACCCGCAACTGATGCCGGCCGACCCCGTCATGCGCGCGCGCACCCGCCTGTTCCTGTACAACTTCGAGAAAGAGCTGTTCATTCACGTCTCGACCCTCGAAGACCGCAGCGCCAAGCCCGACGACAAGAAGATGGTGCTGGCCCGCCAGGCCATCCGCGACCGTCTCGCTCAGCTCGCGCCGCTGCTGCTGAAGAACAAGTACATGCTCGGCGAAGAGTTTTCGATGCTCGACGTGGCCGTGGCTCCGCTGCTGTGGCGCCTGGATCACTACGGCATCGAACTGCCGAAGAACGCGGCACCGCTGCAGAAGTACGCCGAGCGCATCTTCTCGCGCCCGGCCTACATCGAGGCGCTCACGCCTTCCGAAAAAGTCATGCGTCGCTAAGGCTGGGACATGGGCGAGACCTCGACCAAACCGTATCTGATCCGCGCCCTGCACGAGTGGTGCACCGACAACGGCTACACGCCGTACATCACCGTGCAGGTCGACGAACACACGCTGGTGCCGATGGCCCACGTGCACGACGGTCAGATCACGCTCAATGTCGGCACGCTGGCGACCAACAAGCTGCTGCTGGGCAATGAATTCATCGAATTCCAGGCCCGCTTCAGCGGCGTGACCGAAAACGTGCTGGTCCCGGTGGCATCGGTGAGCGCGATCTACGCGCGCGAAACCGGCGCCGGCATGGGCTTCGAAGTGCAGCCCTACGAGCCGCCGGTGCGCGAAGAGGGCGAGACGCCCGACGCCGAACCCGCGGCCCCCGCGGTCGCGCCCCCCGCCGCCGACGGCGACGAGGGCGGCGAAGGCAAGCGCCCGCACCTCACCATCGTCAAATAAGACCGCGCGAGCCGCAAGGCTCGCGCATCTTTACGTACAATACAGTCCCTTCGCGCCGCCCCTCCCGGCGGCAGCGCGCGTGCCGGTGTAGCTCAGTTGGTAGAGCAGCTCACTTGTAATGAGAAGGTCGAGGGTTCGATTCCTTTCACCGGCACCACTCTCCAGCCGCCCGGCCAGCCCGCCCTCCGCGGTGCACCTCACTCCCAAACCATCCCGATTCGAATGCGCGCCACGACTACGCCTGAAATCCCGCGGCCGTGGCGCAGCGCCCAGGCGATTTTGCGGTCGGCGAAGCCGGCTAGGGGGCTCTTCTGCACAAAGTCAAAAAATCGTGCATAATTGCGGCCCTCTACCTGTTCCCCGATAGCTCAGTCGGTAGAGCGACGGACTGTTAATCCGCAGGTCGCTGGTTCGAGCCCAGCTCGGGGAGCCAAGATTCAAGAAAAGCCCGGTCGCGCAAGCGTCCGGGCTTTTTGCTTTGGCGCGCGGACGCACGCCTGGCGGTGTCCGTGGCGCGCGCTCAGACACAGCGTCATGCATCAGATCCGCACTTGGCGTCGCCATGCATCCGGCGTGTCGGTGTGCAGCGCGATGTCAGGCCGCCTGCGCCGCGCGCCGGCGCGGCAGGCGGGCGAACACGAGCACGTTGCCGCCCATGACCAGGGCGAGGCCGCACAGGCTGGTGGCGGTCCATTGATAGCCTTCGACGAAGCTCGAGATGGTCAGTGCCACCACCGGGAACAGCACGGTGCAGTAGGCCGCGCGCGCCGGCCCCATGCGGCCCACCAGCGTGAGATACGCCGTAAAGCCCACCACCGAACCGATGACGGCGAGATACAGCAGGGCGCCCACGTAGGTCAGCGAGGTGTCGAAGGCGAACGACTGGCCGCTCGCCACGCAGCCCGCCAGCAACAGCGCCGATCCGTAGAGCATGCCGTAGGCGTTGCCGGTCAGCGGCCGGATGCCGATGCGCTGTTGCGCGCTCGACAACATATTGCCGGTCGAGAAACACAGCGTGCCGAGCAGCGCGAGGCCCAGGCCCAGCCAGGTTTCGTGGCTGGCCTCGCGGGTGGCGAGCTCGGGCCAGAAGAGCAGCAGCAGGCCCGCCAGACCGAAGACGCCGCCCAGCACCACGCGCGACGAGATCGGCGTACCGAACCAGATCCGCGCATTGATCGCGTTCCAGATCGTCGCCGCCGAAAACACCACGGAGATCAGTCCGCTCGGGATCCATTGGGTCGCGGTGTAGAAACACAGGAAGTTCAGGCAGAAGAGGCACAGCCCCTGGCCGAGACACAGCAGATGGCCGCGGCGGTCGAGCCGCTGCAGCTTGCCCATCACGACCAGGGCGCCCCACAGCAACAGGCCGGCGAGCGCAAAGCGATAGAACACCGAGACGGGGATCGCGACCTCCCCCAGCTGCAGCTTGATGGCGATCCAGGTCGTGCCCCAGATGAGGACGGTGAGGAGATAGAGCGAGGCGTTCATGGCGAGGAGCGCGGGGCGCGGGCGGGGTCACGGCATCGGCCGCGGAAGACGGGAGTCTGCGCCTGAGCACCGGCCCGGAATTGCCGAATCTTGCGCTTTTTCGGCCAGACTGGCGGCGTCCACGCGCGCAGCGCGGTCGGCCGGGCTAGCATAGGGCCATCATGAACGGCAGTCCGGCTCAGAGCCTGTCCCATTTCAAGGTTTTCGGCACCCTGGCCCAGCGCACGGGAGCCCGGCTCGTCCGTGCCACCGACCTGGGCGCGGGACTGGCCGCGGCG
This sequence comes from Bordetella genomosp. 5, assembly GCF_002261475.1. Classification (GTDB taxonomy): domain Bacteria; phylum Pseudomonadota; class Gammaproteobacteria; order Burkholderiales; family Burkholderiaceae_B; genus Bordetella. Next base: position 24,809 of record NZ_NEVN01000001.1, on the reverse strand, counting down.
ATCTGGGGCCGCGACGGCCATGAGGTCATCGCCTACGACGCGCCGGGGCACCACACCGTGTCGCTCTATCTGCAAGGCGGCGACAAGTCGTTTCGGGTGGGCGGCCCCGGCTTCGGCGGCGCGGGCAAGTTCTGCGTGCTGCCCTCCGAGCACTATTCCTTGTGGAACATGAACGACCAGGTGCACTTTCTGCATCTGTACATCGCGCCGGAGCGGCTCGCGAGCGAGGCCGTGCTGCGGCTGGATCGCGATCCCCGCACGCTCGAGCTGCGTGACCGCACCTACATCGATGCGCCGGAGCTGGCGCAGGCCTGCGCCACCTTGCTGACCCGCCATTGGGATGCGCCGGCCGATCGGCTCGCCGCAAGCAGCGCCGCCGAAGACGTGCTGCATCAGTTGCTGCCCCATACCGCCCGCGCCGCGGCCCCGTTGCGAGGCGGCCTCGCGCCCGCCGTGCGGCGTCGGGTACGCGATCACATCGAAGCACACCTGGCCGAGCCGCTCACGCTCGATCAACTGGCCGGCATCGCCGCGCTCTCGACCTATCACTTTGCTCGCATGTTCGCGGTGTCGTTCGGCACCACGCCTCATGCCTGGGTTCATCAGCGCCGGCTCGCGCGGGCGCGCGAGCTGCTCGAAACCGGCCGCGCGGGCGACCTCGAAAGCGTGGCTCAGTCGGCCGGATTCGGCAACGCCAGCCACTTGAGCCGCGCGTTTCGGCTGAGCCTGGGCGTCACGCCCGGCCAGTATCGGCGTCTGAAAACCACCGGCTGAACGGCCCGGCGCGACGCCGGGCGGCCCGCGTCAGACCCGCCGGGGCTTGAGAAACAGAATGCCCAGCCCCAGCGTCGCCAGCCCCATCAACGCCGCATAGACGATCGTCATCGGCCACGGATTGGCCAGGACCAGCCCGATCACCTGCAGCGAACCTCCGACCGGCAACAGCCAGAGCGCGGCCGCCAACAGCAGCACCAGGCTGCCTGACAGCAGCCACGCGATCGCACTGCCCAGACCGAAGGCGCTGCCCACCGTCAGGCCGCGCGTGGCAAACGGCACCAGCTTGCGCAGGATGAGCGCGGCAACGCCTGCGGAGATGAGCGGCTGCACGACCATGTCGAGGATCGCGGCGGCCAGCGTCTGATCGAGCAGGCCGAGGTTGGCGAAGTTCATCGCGTCCAGGAAGGTCTCCCAGAAGTACAGCGTGCCCACGGCCACGGCGATGATCGTGCCGCGATCCAGTCTCCAGGGCAGCGGGGCGCGCACCGCGGCGCGCCGCACGCTCAGGAAGAGGGTGGCACGCGTGGCCAGCCAGCCGAGCCCACACGTCAGCAGCAAGTCCTGCAGCTTGGAGATCACGATGAACCAACCGACCTGGGATAGCGCGCCCTGCAGCGCTACCACGCGCAACATCGCCGTCACCGCATCGACCGTGTAAAACACGAACGTCGCCGCCAACGCCATCAGAATGATCGCGAGCACCTGAAAGACCAGGAACACGGGCAGCGCCACGGCCGCGGCGATGGGGGGATAGCCGCGCGCGGCCAGCCAGCGATGCGCCGTCCACCACACGATGATCGCCGACAGCACGATCGACCCCGGCGCGGAGGCCAGCGCACGCACCGTGTCGACGGGCGGCAGCGCATGACGCAGGTACACCGTGTTGTTCAGCCCGATGAACAACACGCTCGCCAGCGCGCAGGCAAACGCGAGCGCGCGAGGCAGATCCTGGGAACCGCGGTCGACGGTAACGGTCATTGTGATGGGCGAGTCTCGTATGGGGTGAGAAAGCGGTCCGGCCGGAAGGGCCCGGGCCAGGTCGGAAGACCCGGAATCTTATACGGACGCCACCGGACGCGCGCCGTCGGCACGCCGCGATCGCCCGCCGCGCCGACGCGTACCCGTGCCGTTCGGGACCGGGCCTTGCCCTACAATGGAATATCCCCCGGCGCGCCGCGTGGACGCGACCTCTTATCTCACCGGGAGACGACATGGCACTGGACGCAAGCTACGAAAACGCCTATTCCGAGCAGCGCTTCTGGCGCAAGCTTGGCGGTCACGCCACCAAGGCGGGCCGGCAGGCACTCGAAAAATCCCTGTGGCTCTACTACGCGCTGCAGAACCCCGCCACGCCCAAGTGGGCACGCCGCGTGATCTATGGCGCGCTCGGCTACTTCATTCTGCCGCTGGACGCGATTCCCGATCTCGCGCCGCTCATTGGTTACACCGACGATCTGAGCGTGATGACGGCGGCGCTCGCCACCGTGGCCTTCACCATCGACGACAGCGTCAAGCAACAGGCCCGCGAGCGCCTCGCGGCATGGTTCGGTCCGGCGGAATCCGACCATCGTGCCGGCTGACGCCGCGGCGCCCGCCGCCTCCGATCGCACCACGCGCCCGACCCTCGGCCACTATTGGCTGGCCGAAGCCATCCGGCTGCGCGAAGAACACTGGGGCCCGCTCGAAGACGCCAGCGCCGTGCGGGTGGCGCGCAAGGCGCCCACGCTGTCCGACCGGATCCTGACGCGCGCCGCGCTGCTGGGCCGCCGGGAAGGGCTGGACACGCTGCTGGCCCGCTGGCGCCAATCGGCGTCGCTCGCATTTCTGGTGCTGACATTGCTCGTGCTGGGCGCAGGCGCGGCCACCGCTGCCGGCGCGCTCGGCGACGGCAGCCGCCCGGTCAACGTGCTGTGGGCGCTGGGCGCCCTGCTGGGCCTGCACGGCATCATGTTCCTGCTGTGGCTGGTCGGCATGCTGCTGCCCTTGCCCAAGGGCGCGACCGGCCTGGGCCGGATCTGGATGTGGGCCACGCGCCGCGTCGCGCGCGGTCCGGATGCCGCCTTGATTCCCCAAGCGCTGCTCAACCTGCTCGGCCGCGCGGGCGTGCTGCGGTGGCTGTTCGGCGCCGTGAGCCATCTGCTGTGGCTGGCCGCCATGCTGGCCGCGCTCGCCACGCTGCTCACGATCCTGTCGACGCAGAGCTATCGCTTCGTCTGGGCCACCACCTTGCTCGATCCGCAGGCCTTCGTGCAGCTCACGGCGCTGCTCGGCTGGTTTCCGGCGGCCCTGGGCTTCGCCTTGCCCGACCCGGCGTTCGTGGCCGCGAGCGACGGCACCACCGCCTTGCCCGCGATCGCGCAGACGCAATGGTCCATCTGGCTGATCGGCATGGTGGTCTGCTATGGCGTGCTGCCGCGCCTGCTCGCCGCCGCGCTCTGCCTGGGCATGTGCCTGCGCCGCGCGGCGCGGCTGCGCATCGACCCGGATCTGCCCGGCTACGCGGCCCTGCGCGACCGGCTGGAGCCGCCGGCGCAGCACACCGGCATCGATCGCCCGGCGGATCCCCTGCATTCGCCTCGCGTCACCGTGCGGCAAAGCCTGCCCGACCTGGGCCAGCGCCCGGTGCTCGCGGCGCTCGAGCTGCCGGACGACATCGCCTGGCCTCCCGCGCTCGCAAGCGCCAACGAGGCCGCGCATTACGACGCCGGCATGCTCGATGACCGTGAACAGCGCAATGCGCTCCTCGACGCGCTGGCCACGACGCCCGCGCCGCGGCTGCTGCTGGCCTGCGATGTCCGGCAGACGCCCGACCGAGGCACGCTTGCGCTGATCGCCGCGCTCTCCGCGCACGCCGGCCAGACCCGCGTCCTGCTGGTCTCGCCCGCCACCGACGAAGCGCGGGAGCTGTTGCAGACGCGGCGCCGGCAATGGCAGGAGCGCCTCGACGCGGCCGGGCTGCCGGAACAGGCATTGCATCAGCACACCGAGGCCGCGATCCGCTGGCTGGAGACGGGCCATGACTGACACCCTGCGTATCGCCGTGGTCGGCCACACCAACACCGGCAAGACCTCCCTGCTGCGTACGCTCACGCGCGACCCCCGATTCGGCGAGGTCGCCGATCAGCCCGGCACGACCCGGCATGTCGAGGGCGCGCGCCTCAGCGTGACCGGAGGTGGCGCGCTCGAGTGGTTCGACACGCCCGGCATGGAAGACAGCATCGCGTTGCTCGAGTATGTGGAGCAGCTTGCCGCGCCCGCACCCGGATCGACGCGCCCGACAGCGCAGGACGACGGCGCGGCTCACGCCACGCAGGATCCGTCGACGGCGTCCGAGCAGGCCACCCGCGAGCGGCTCGATGGCCCGGCGCGGATCCGGCGCTTTCTGGCTTCGCCCGAAGCGCATCGCCGCTTCGAACAAGAGGCCCGGGTGTTGGCCAAGCTGCTCGACTGCGACGCCGCGCTGTACGTGATCGATGCGCGCGACCCGGTGCTCGCCAAGCATCGCGACGAACTCGCACTGCTGGCCGCCTGTGGCCGCCCGCTGCTGCCGGTGCTGAACTTCGTCAACGCGCCGGCACATCGGGCACAGGCCTGGCGCGATGCGATGGCGCGGCTGGGCCTGCATGCGGTGCTCGAGTTCGATACCGTGGCACCCGCGCTCGACGGCGAGCAGCAGCTCTACGCGCGGCTCGCGGTCCTGCTGGATCGGCACGGGCCGATGCTGCAACGCCTGGCCGAACAACTCGCGCAAGGCCGCCAGGCACGGCGCGACACGGCGTATCGGCTTGCCGCTGAACTGCTGGTGGACGTGGCCGCGCTGCACCTCACGAGCGCCAACGACGACGCCACCCTGGCCGCCACCGCCGCGCAACTGCGCGACCGCGTGCGCGAACGCGAGCAGGCCTGCGTGACGGCACTGCTCGCGCTCTACAACTTCCGCGCCGACGATTACCACGCCGACGAACTCCCGCTCAGCGGCGAACGCTTCGGGCTGGATCTCTTTCACCCGCAAGCGCTCAAAAGCATGGGCGTGCAGGTCAGCATGGGCGCGGCCGCCGGCGCCATGGCGGGTGCAGCGGTCGATCTGCTGTCGGCCGGCCTGAGCCTGGGCACCGGCACCCTGATCGGCGCCGCCGCGGGCGGCCTGTGGCAAGGCGTCGAACGCTATGGCCGGCGCCTGGCAGGCAAGGTGCGCGGCTACCGCGAACTCAGCGTCGACGATCCCGTGCTGCGTCTGCTCGCGCTGCGCGCGCGCCAGCTCATCGCGGCGCTCGAACGCCGTGGCCACGCGGCGCGTGCGCCGCTGCAATTGCAGGCCCACACGGCGGGCGAGGCCACCACCGACGACGACTGGCGCCGCGCACCCTTGCCCGCGCCGCTCAAAGAAGCGCGCAGCCGCCCCGAGTGGTCGGCGTTGGCGCAGGGGCATGACGATGACGAACGGCGCAAGCAATGCGTCGCCGCGCTGGCCGGCCTGCTCATGCAGGATGAAGCACGCGGCACGTCGTCCCGCTAACCCGTGATAACCCCAATCCAAAACGATTGACGCTTAAACGAGCGCATCGATAAGATGCGCCTACATACCGAAGGACAACGGATCCTTCGCGTCTCAAGGGGTTGGTCTATCGTGTTGTCGAAGTCCAGCGCATCATTCATGCACGCCCTTACGCGGCGCGCCGCTCGCCTCGCCGCGAGCGTCTTCCCGTGCGACGCCTGCCGCGGCGTGCCCGGCGCCTGGCTGCCCGTCCCCCGCCTTTTCTTTCCTGCTCCCTAGCTGTACGCCTTGCCCGGCCGCGCCGTCGCGCCGCCGGGGCCTGTCTTTCAATTCAGCCGCAGACCGCGGCGCCATGGAGTTCAAGGGCTATGCGTATCAAACTCAATCTGAAGCAGACGGCGCTCGCCGTGGCCATGTGCGCCTGCGCGGGCGTGGCATTCACGGCCGAGGCCAAGACGCTGCGCTGGTCATACCAGGGCGATGCCACCTCGATGGATCCGATGGCGCTGAACGAGACGTTCACGCTCGGCTTCCAGGGCAACATCTACGAAACGCTGGCGGGCTACGACGGCAACCTCAAGCTGGTGCCGCTGCTGGCCGAGAGCTGGGAAAATCCGGAGCCCACCAAGTGGGTGTTCAAGCTGCGCAAGGGCGTCACGTTCCACGACGGCTCGCCCTTCACCGCCGACGATGTGATCTTCTCCTGGAAGCGCAGCCTCACGCCGGGCTCCGACATGAAGGGCTACGGCGCCAAGGCCTCCGAGATCCGCAAGGTCGACGACCACACGATCGAGGTGATCACGCCCACGCCCAATCCGATCCTGCCGCGCGAGTGGACCTTCCTCTACATCATGAGCAAGGCCTGGGCCGAGAAGAACAAGACCACCGAAGCCACCAACGTCAAGGGCGACAACCAGGGCAACTACGCCAACCTGCACGCCAACGGCACCGGCCCGTTCATGCTGACCGAGCGCCAGCCCGACGTGAAGACCGTGCTCAAGCGCTACGACGGGTACTGGAACAAGAACATCAAGAGCAATGTCACCGAGGTCGTGTTCCAGCCGATCACGCAGGAAGCCACCCGCGTGGCCGCGCTGATCTCCGGCGAGATGGACATCGTGCAGCCGGTGCCGGTGCAGGACTGGAAGCGCCTCGATGACGCGCCCGGCGTGAAGCCGCTGACCGCGCCCGAGGCCCGTGCCATCTTCATCGGCATGGACCAATCCCGCGACGAACTGCTCTTCTCCGACGTGAAGGGCAAGAACCCGTTCAAGGATGTGCGCGTGCGCGAGGCCGTCGTGCTGGCCGTGGACACCAAGGCGATCAACGACAAGATCATGCGCGGCGCGGCCAAGCCGCTGGGCTCGCTGGTGGCCACCGCCATCAACGGCTACGACGACTCCTACGGCACCCCGTTCAAGCCCGACGTCGAACGCGCCAAGAAGCTGCTTGCCGATGCCGGCTATCCCAAGGGCTTCACCGTGACGCTCGATTGCCCGAACGATCGCTACGTGAACGACGAAAAGGTGTGCCAGGCCGTGGCCGGCATGCTGGCGCGCGTGGGGATCAAGATCAACCTGTTGGCGCAGACCAAGTCCAAGTACTTCGGCAAGATCCTGCTGCAGGCCGGCAATCAGACCAGCATGTACATGCTGGGCTGGACACCGAGCTCGATCGACGCGCACAACGCGCTGCTCAACCTGGCCGCCTGCCGCGATTCCAAGACCGCGGCGGGGCAGTTCAACCTCGGCGGCTACTGCAACAAGCAGGTCGACGAGCTCACGACCAAGGTCGGCACCGAAACCGACCAGGCCAAGCGCAATGCCATGATCAAGGAAGCCTTCGAACTCGTCCGCAAGGACTGGGGCTACCTGCCGCTGCACCAGCAGCCGATGTCGTGGGGCGTCAAGGACGGCATCCAGCTGATCCAGCGGCCCGACGACGTGCTGGATCTGCGCAGCGTGGTGATGCCTTGACGCCGTTCCGTGGCTGGCGCGCCTGCGCGCCGGCCACGGCGGTGGTCGTTCCAACTTTCAGGGCCCCATAGATGCTAGGTTTCATTGCGCGGCGCCTGTTCCAGTCGCTGTTGGTCATGCTGGCGGTCGCGTTGATCGCCTTTTCGATGTTCCGCTATGTCGGGGATCCGGTCGCCAGTATGGTGGGCCAGGACACCACCGATGCGCAGCGCGCCGAGCTGCGCGAGCAACTCGGCCTGAACGATCCGTTCGTCGTGCAATACGCGCGCTTCGTCGCCAATGCCGCGCAGGGCGACTTCGGCATCTCGTATCGCCATCGACGGCCGGTATCGGATCTGATCGAAGAGCGGCTGCCCGCGACGCTCGAGCTCTCCTTCGTGTCGGCCGTCATGGCGCTCGCCTTCGGCATTCCGATGGGCATCTACACCGCGCTGCGACGCCACGGCGTGCTGTCCAAGGCCTTCATGGCCCTGTCGCTGGCCGGCATTTCGCTGCCGACCTTCCTGATCGGCATTCTGTTGATCCTTGTGTTCAGCGTCCAACTGCGCTGGCTGCCGAGCTTCGGCCGCGGCGACGTGCTATCGATCGGTGGCTGGACGACCGGCCTGCTCACGACCTCCGGGCTCGCCGCGCTGATCCTGCCCGCCATCACGCTCGCCCTGTTCCAGATGACGCTCATCATGCGGCTCGTGCGGGCCGAGATGCTGGAGGTGCTGCGCACCGACTTCATCAAGTTCGCCCGCGCGCGCGGCCTGCCCGAACGCCTCATCAACGTGCGCCACGCGCTGAAGAACACCATGGTGCCGGTGATCACCATCACCGGCTTGCAGCTGGGCTCCATCATCGCGTTCGCGATCATCACCGAAACGGTGTTCCAGTGGCCGGGCATGGGCCTGCTCTTCATTCAGGCCATCAGCATGGTCGACATCCCCGTCATGGCGGCCTATCTGGTGTTGATCGCCTTCTTCTTCGTGGTGATCAATCTCATCGTCGATCTGCTGTATTTCGTCGTCGATCCGCGCCTGCGCGTGCAAAGCAAATAAGGACAGGCCATGACCACACCCATCGCCGCTCCGTCGCGGCTGAGCGCCTGGCTGACCCGTGCCGCCGACAGCGACGTCTGGCACAGCTTCAAGCAATCACCCAGCGCGATCATCTCGGCGGCCATCACCCTGTTGATCGTGCTGGGCGCCGTGTGCGCGCCGCTCGTGGCGCCGCACAATCCGTTCGATCTCGCGTCGCTCAACATCATGGACGCCAACACACCGCCCGCCTGGGCCGAAGAGGGCAGCGCGAGCTTCCTGCTCGGCACCGACGACCAGGGGCGCGACGTGCTGTCGGCCATCCTCTACGGCTCGCGCGTGTCGCTGCTGGTGGGTTTCGCCTCGGTGCTGTTCTCGATGGTGCTGGGCGTCACGCTCGGCCTCATCAGCGGCTACGCGGGCGGGCGCGTCGATAGTTTCATCATGCGCGTGGCCGACGTGCAGCTGTCGTTCCCGGCCATCCTGGTCGCGCTGCTGATCGACGGCGTGGCCCGCGGTCTGCTGCCGCGCGACATGCACAACGATCTCGCCATTTACGTGCTGGTGTTCGCCATCGGCATTTCGGGTTGGGTGCAGTACGCACGCACGGTGCGCGGCTCGACGCTGGTCGAGCGCAACAAAGAATATGTCCAGGCCGCCCGCCTGATCGGCATCCGCCCGTTCACCATCCTGCGCCGGCACATCCTGCCCAACGTCATGGGACCGGTGCTGGTGATCGCCACCATCCATCTCGCTGTCGCCATCATCACCGAGGCCACGCTCTCGTTCCTGGGCGTGGGGGTTCCGCCGACGGCGCCGTCGCTCGGTACGCTGATCCGCATCGGCAACAGCTATCTCTTCTCCGGCATGTGGTGGATCTCGATCTTCCCCGGCATCGCGCTCGTGATGCTGGTGCTGTCGGTCAATCTGCTGGGCGACTGGCTGCGCGACGCGCTCAACCCCAAGCTGCGCTAGGGCGCCTCAGGAACAACACATGGCCTTGCTCGACATCGACCATATCCGCATCGAGTTCCCGAGCCGCCGCGGCACGCTGGTGGCGATCGACGACGTCTCGCTCTCGCTCGAAAAGGGCGAGATCCTCGGCATCGTGGGCGAATCGGGTGCCGGCAAATCCACCATCGGCAATGCCGTGATCGGCCTGCTCGAAGCGCCCGGCCGCGTGACGGGCGGCGAGGTCAACCTCGACGGCCAGCGCATCGACACGCTCAAGCCCGCCGAGCAACGCAAGGTGCGGGGCCGGCGGATCGGCATGATCTTCCAGGACCCGCTGACCTCGCTCGACCCCCTGCAGACGGTGGAGAGCCAGCTCGTCGAAACCATGCGGGTGCATCTGGACCTCACCGTGGAGCAGGCGCGCGCCCGCGCCGTCGAGCTGCTGATCCAGGTGGGTATCGATCAGCCCGAGCTGCGCGTGAAGCAGTATCCGCACCAGTTTTCGGGAGGCATGCGCCAGCGCGTGGTGATCGCGCTGGCCTTGTGCTGCGAGCCGGAGGTGATCATCGCCGACGAGCCCACCACGGCGCTCGACGTGTCGATTCAGGCGCAGATCCTGGCGCTGCTGCGCAAGCTCTGCAAAGAGAAGCAGGTCGGCATGATCATCATCACGCACGATATGGGGGTGATTGCGGACATCACCGATCGCGTGGCGGTGCTGTATCGCGGCAAGCTGGTCGAGCAGGGGCCCACACGCAAGATCCTGGGCGACCCCGACCATCCCTACACCCGCAGCCTGATCTCGGCCGTGCCCCGGCCCGACGTGAAACTGCGGCGCTTTCCGCTGGTGACCTACATCGAAGACGTGCGCCATGCGCGCGTCGAGCTCGATCTCGCGACCCACTGGCTCGGACAGCGCCGCGACTTCGGTCAGCAGCACGACGGGCCGCTGGTACAAGTGCGGCAGCTCGGCATGCGCTTCGTGCTCAGGCCCGCGCTGCTGCCGCGCAACCGGCGCACGCTCGACGCCGTCAAACAGCTCGACCTCGATATCGGCGAAGGCGAAGTCTTCGGCCTCGTAGGCGAATCGGGCTCGGGCAAGTCCACGGTCGCGCGCCTCATCAGTGGCCTCTACACGCCCACCTCGGGCGTGGTGCGCTTCGCCGGCACCGAGCTCACCGGCCTGAAAGACGAGCGCAAGCTCAACGCGTTCCGGCGCCAGATCCAGATGGTGTTCCAGGATCCGTATTCGTCATTGAATCCGCGCATGCGCGTGCTCGACATCGTGGCGGAGCCGATCCGCTTTCACCGCCTGGCCGCCAGCGAAGACGAGGCGCGCCGCATCGTGGCCGATCTGCTCGACGTCGTGGGCCTGGGCGCGCAGGCGGCGCTGCGTTATCCGCATGAATTCTCGGGCGGGCAGCGCCAGCGCATCTGCATCGCACGCGCACTCGCCACGCGCCCCCGCTTTCTGATCTGCGACGAGCCGACCTCGGCGCTCGATGTCTCGATCCAGGCGCAGATCCTGAATCTGCTGAAAGACCTGCAGGAGCAGCTGAGCCTCACCATGCTGTTCATCAGCCATGACCTGCCCGTGATCCGCCAGATGTGCGATCGCGTCGGCGTGATGCGGCATGGCGAGCTGCTCGAGGTGGCCGACACCGAGACGCTGTTCGAGTCCCCCCGGCACCCCTACAGCCAGCACCTGCTGGGCCTGATGCCTAAACTGCAGGCGATGTCGCAGGCCGGGCTCGAAGTCGAGGCTTGAGCGCGTTCTTCACGGCTTCTGGCAGGCCTGCGTTCCCTGCGCGATGGCCTGCGCCAGCTGCGCGATCGTGTCGGGCCGCGCCAACCGCACCTCTTCGTCGGGATTGACGATCACGCCGGCCTCCACGAGCACGGCCGCCATCGGCGCCGTGCGCAGCACCGCGAGCCCATCGTAGCGGTGGATCCCCAGGCGCCGGTCGACGAACGGCCGATTCTCTCCCTCGATCGGCTCGGCGTGATACTCCGACGGCTTCTCGCCGGCGGCCAGCAGCTGTTCGCCGATCGCGCGGGCGCAGGCCAGGCTTTGCTCATAGCGCGGATTCTTCTCCGACACGAACAGCGCGAAGCCGGCGAACTCGCGCTGCCGCCCCGCGTCGATATAGTGCTGCTGCATCGAGTCGTGATGGATCGACACGAAGAAATCCGCGCCGGGCGTGCGGGTCGCGCGTTGGGTGAGCGCGATCTCCTTGCCGTCGGCCGCCACACGCGTCACGGTGGCGCCCAGCGCCTTCAAGTCGCGCGCCACGGCATCGCTCAGGTCGAGGTTGTAGAGATACTCGACCCGGCCACTGGCGCCGGTCGCGCCGGGCCGCTTCGGGGTGTGCCCCGTGTCGACCACGATGTGAGCCGCCAGCGCGGGCTGGACGAATGCACTCAGAAGGACCAGCCAGGCCGCGCAGGCTGCACGGCGTGCCGACGTACGGTTCAACGAAGGAAACAACGGAGCATCCTCGGAAGGCGAAAAGGGGCGGCGCGCGACCACGCCGGCTGCGCGGGATTCTCGCCCACGGGGAGGCCCGCGGCAAATGCCGGAATCGCGCGTTTGGCCGCCCGAGCGGGCGGGCTGTCTTGCATGGTTACAACTATGGCCGCTGCAGTGCAGCAGGCGGCTGGCCTTCAGCTACAATTCCAGCCCGTGTGCAGTGCCAATCGGCACACGTCATTCGGGGCGCACGCCGCCCCGTCCGGCACAACCGCCGGCTCATCCCTTTATCTCCTCACACGTTGCCTGGATTGGAGTCACTCAACTTGAGCGACAGGCTGCCGCTGGAGTTGTTTTTTGACTACCTCTTCCACTTTCGCCGACCTCGGGCTGGCTGATTCGCTTTTGCGCGCAATCGCCGACACGGGCTATACCGCACCCACCCCGATCCAGGCTCAGGCGATTCCGCTGGTGCTGCAGGGAGGCGACCTGTTGGCCGCCGCCCAGACCGGCACCGGCAAAACGGCTGGCTTCACGCTGCCGATCCTGCATCTGCTGTCCACAAGCAAGCCCGAGCTGCGCAAGCCGGGACGCCCGCGCTGCCTCATTCTCACGCCCACCCGCGAACTGACCGCCCAGGTGGCCGAGTCGGTCCAGGTGTACGGCAAGCACACCAACCTGACCTCGATGGTCATGTTCGGCGGTGTGAACATCAATCCCCAGATCTCCGCGCTGCGCAAGCCGCTCGACATCCTGGTCGCCACCCCCGGCCGCCTGCTCGATCACGCGGGCCAGAAGACGGTCGATCTGTCGGGCGTCGAGATCCTCGTGCTCGACGAAGCCGACCGCATGCTCGACATGGGCTTCATCCGCGATATCCGCAAGGTCCTCGCGCTGCTGCCCAAGACGCGCCAGAACCTGCTGTTCTCGGCCACGTTCTCCGACGAGATCCGTGCGCTGGCGCACGGCGTGCTCAAGAACCCGGGCGAAGTCTCGGTCACCCCGCGCAACACCGCGACCGAACTCGTGACGCAGACCGTGCACATGGTCGCCCAGCATCACAAGCGCGACCTGGTCAGCCACCTGATCCGCGAAAGCGGCTGGCACCAGGTACTGGTGTTCACGCGTACCAAGCACGGCGCCAATCGCCTGGCCGAAAAGCTCGTCAAGGACGGCCTGACCGCCGCCGCGATCCACGGCAACAAGAGCCAATCGGCCCGCACGCGCGCGCTGGCCGGCTTCAAGGACAGCACCGTCACCGTGCTGGTCGCCACCGACATCGCCGCGCGGGGCCTGGACATCGATCAACTGCCGCAAGTCGTCAACTTCGAACTGCCCAACGTGCCCGAAGATTACGTGCACCGTATCGGCCGTACCGGCCGTGCCGGCGCCACCGGCGCGGCGGTCTCGCTGGTCGATGAGAGCGAAGTCAAACTGCTCAAGGCCATCGAACGCCTGATCAAGAAGACCATCGAGCGCAAGACCGTCGAAGGCTGGGTCCCGCCCGTGGGCGTCTCGGCCGAGCGCGAGCGCGACGAGGAAGACGAAGAGCGCGGCTTCGGCCGTGGCCGCCCTGGTGGCCGCGGTGGCCGCGACGGCGGCCGGGGGCAGCGCAGCAGCGCCCCCGCACGTGGCGAAGGCCGCCCGGCGCAACCGCGCCAGGGCGCCAAGCCCGCGGGCCGTCCGGCCGGTCAGGGCGGCGAACGCCGCAACGACGCCTCGGGTGCCGCGCCGCGCGGCGACGGTGGCCGCGCCTCGGCGCCGCGCCACGCTGCCGGTGGCAACGACGCCGCGCGCAGCCGTCCGGCCGCGCCCCGCGGTGGCCGTGCGCCCAGCGGCAACGGCCGCGGCGGCGTGCTGCTCGGCAAGTAAGGACCCGACCGCGACCGCGCAAGACCAGAGATCATCATGACGCTATCCACCTGGCTGACCTTTTTCGTCGCCTCCTGGGCGATCTCGTTTTCGCCCGGGGCCGGGGCCATCTCGGCCATGTCGTCCGGATTGAAGTACGGTTTTGCGCGCGGTTACTGGAACACGGCCGGCCTCATTCTGGGCATCCTGTTCCAGTTCCTGATCGTGGCGGTCGGCCTCGGTGCCGTGCTCGCCACCTCCGAGCTGGCCTTCACGCTCGTCAAGTATCTTGGCGTGGCGTACCTGATCTATCTGGGCTGGCGCCAGATCCGCACCGACGCCGCCCCGGTGGCCGTCGATGCGGGCGATCCGCAGCGCGCGTCGATCCGCGAGCTCGTCATGCGCGGTTTCCTGATCAACACCATGAACCCCAAGGGCACGGTGTTTCTGCTGGCCGTGGTGCCGCAGTTCGTGGATCCGGCGCAACCGCTGAGCATGCAATACGTGACGCTCGCCGGCACCCTGGCGTTCACCGATCTGGTCGCGATGGGCGTGTACACGCTGCTCGCGGCCAAGGTGCTGCGCATGCTGCGCGAGGCGCGCCACATCCGCTGGATGAATCGCGTGTTCGGCTCGCTGTTCATCCTGGCCGGCGTGTTCCTCGCGACGTTCCGGCGCCATTCCTGAGCCTGCATCGCACGCCGGGGCGCGGTGTGCGCCTCTGTACAATCCTTCGACCATGACCATACCCAACGAAGTCGCGCGGCGACGTACCTTCGCCATCATCTCCCACCCGGACGCGGGCAAGACCACGCTGACCGAAAAGCTCCTGCTGTTCGCAGGCGCGATCCAGATCGCCGGCAGCGTCAAGGCGCGCAAGGCGTCGCGCCACGCCTCGTCCGACTGGATGGAGATCGAAAAGCAGCGCGGCATTTCGGTGGCCTCGTCGGTGATGCAGATGGAATATCGCGACTGCGTCATCAACCTGCTCGACACGCCGGGTCACCAGGACTTCTCCGAAGACACCTATCGCGTGCTCACGGCCGTCGACGCGGCGCTGATGGTGATCGACGCCGCGAACGGCGTCGAGCCGCAGACCATTCGCCTGCTGCAGGTCTGTCGGGCGCGTAACACGCCCATCATCACGTTCATCAACAAGATGGACCGTGAAGTGCGCGAGCCGCTCGAACTGCTCTCCGAGATCGAAGCGCATCTGGGCATGGACGCGGTGCCGTTCTCGTGGCCGGTGGGCATGGGCAAGGCGTTTGGCGGCGTGTTCGACATCCGCCGCGACCGCATGCGCCTGTTCCGCGCCGGTCAGGAGCGCCGCAACGACGACGACGAATTCATCGAAGGGCTGAGCAATCCGGCGATCGCCGAGCGCTTCGGCTCGTCGTTCGAACAAGCCTCGGGCGAGATCGAGCTGATCAACGAAGCCGCGCCGGCCTTCGACCACGAGGCCTTCCTCGCGGGCAGGCAGACGCCGGTTTTCTTCGGCTCGGCCATCAACAACTTCGGCGTCCAGGAAGTCCTGGACGCGCTGGTCGAGCTGGCGCCGCCGCCCGGCGCGCGCATGGCCATGGAGCGCGAGGTCAAGCCCGAAGAGCCCAAGTTCACGGGCCTGGTCTTCAAGGTGCAGGCCAATATGGACCCGGCGCACCGCGACCGCGTGGCGTTCGTGCGCGTGAGTTCGGGCCGCTTCGAACGCGGCATGCGCCTGAAGGTCGTGCGCACCAACAAAGAAACCCGTCCCAACAACGTGGTGTCGTTCCTGTCGCAGCGGCGCGAGCTGCTCGACGAGGCCTATGCCGGCGACGTGATCGGCATTCCCAACCACGGCGTCCTGCAACTGGGCGACGTGCTGACGGAAGGCGAGAGCCTGCATTTCACGGGTCTGCCGTTCTTCGCGCCCGAGCTGTTCCAGGCCGTCGAAGTGAAGGATCCGCTGCGCACCAAACAGCTGCGCATCGGCCTGACCCAGCTGGGCGAAGAAGGCGCGATTCAGGTCTTCCGACCCGAGGCCGCCGGCGGTTCGCTGCTGCTCGGCGCGGTGGGCCAACTGCAGTTCGAAGTGGTCGCGCATCGCCTCAAAACCGAATACGGCGTGGAGGCGCGCATGATGCCTTCGCGCTACACCATGGCGCGCTGGATCACCTCCGAAGATCCCCGCGCGCTGCGTAAGTTCATGGATGCCAATGCTGCCCATATCGCCTATGATGTGGTCGATGCCGCGGCATTCCTGATCGGGTCGCCCGCGCAATTGCGGGTCGCTGAAGAGCTGTATCCGGATGTGAAGTTCCACGCCATGCGCGAGCATGGCGGTAAGGTATTCGGAGACAAGGCCTGACCCGGTCGTACCGTGAAGTGAAGAGGGTAGCAATGTCCTGGCGTTTATTGATCGCAACGCTTTTGATCGCTCTGGGCGCAGCCGCCTGGGGCGGCCTGCAACTTGGTGACTGGCTGGTGGCGCACGCCCCTGTGGCCGCCCCGGCCCCTGGCCAGGACGGCGATGGCTCGCAGCAGCCTGTCCTCGATGCCAACGGCAGGCCCTATACCGCGCAACCACCGCAGCCGCGTGTCGACGGCACGCTCGGCGTGCCCGAACAGGGTCCGCCGCGTGAATGGCAGGTCAACACGGTGTCGCTGTTCGACTCGAACAGCGATCCCAACGTGCAGATTTCGCGCGACACCATTTCGATGGATCGCGCGCGCGAGATCGCGGCCAATTCCGATGTGCCGCTGCCGTCCGGTGCGTCCGACGTCACCACGCTGGATGTGCAATCGCAGAATCAGCTCGGCATCCCGGTGCCGCAGATTCCCAGCAACGGCAATCAGGTCCAGCAGAATCCGCCGGTCGCCCTCCAGAATGTGCCGGGGTCGGTGTCCAACCGCGGCGCGGCTCCCGCAGCCGGCTGGCAGGGCGCGCTGCGCCAGGAACTGGCCGAGTGCGCGAAGCAGGGCTTCTTCGATCGCCCGAGCTGCTCCTGGAACGCCCGCAATAAATACTGCGCGCCCAACCGCGCCTGGGGCACCATCGCCGAATGCCCGTCGCGCCCCTGAGCACGTCGGCATCGCGCCAAACCCCGCCTCGGCGGGGTTTTTTATTGCCCGCGCCGGTCACCGGTCGCGAGTCGCCGGTCGCGGTCGCCCCGCGGCGGCACCTTCGATCAGCTTGGCGACCATGACGCCGCGCCGTGCGGCGTGGGCCAAACACAAACCCCCGGCCTCGCGCGAGGACCGGGGGTTTGGGCAAGACAGGTGCGGGGTGCGAAACGAAGCCGCACCCGCGGCGATCAGCCTTCGACTTCCATCTGGCTCTGCAGGTAGTTTTGCAGGCCGACCTGATCGATCAGGCCGATCTGGGTCTCGAGATAGTCGATGTGCTCTTCGGTGTCGTCGAGGATGTCCTGCAGCAGATCGCGCGAGACGTAGTCACGCACGGACTCACAGTGAGCGATGCCGTCCTTGACCGTTTGCTGGGCGCCTTGCTCCAGCTTCAGGTCACAGGCGAGCAGCTCGGGCACGTCTTCGCCGATCATCAGCTTGTGCAGGTCTTGCAGGTTGGGCAGACCATCGAGCATGAAAATGCGCTCGATCAGGCGGTCGGCGTGCTTCATTTCGCCGATCGACTCTTCGTATTCTTTCTTGCCCAGTTTCTTCAGGCCCCAATGATTCAGCATGCGCGCATGCAGGAAGTATTGGTTGATGGCCGTCAACTCGTTGGTGAGTTGCTTGTTGAGATACTGGATGACGGTTTTATCGCCTTTCATGATGGACTCCTTATGCGGTCTGGCGCGCGCTAGGCCGCGCGGTACCACTACGCATGCGGCTTGCGACATGCGCAACCCCGGCAGACTAACACTGCCCGGCAGGCCGCGCCTAGCCTTGCTCTGCATTTGGTAAACCGTTTTACGAGCGCAACAAGAAAGCGATAAGAAAATGAGAATGAGTCTGCATGCTGGATGCGTTGGACACCTAATCACGCCATGTGGTGGTCTACGGCATGAGCTTGATGAAAAACGCGCGCCGATAATGCCGCAAGCGCTTCCAGACTCACGCCGCGCAGTGCAAATATGTGCGCCCTTTTTTGGCAAACGCGCGGCGTTGGCTCAGGCCAACAAATAAGGCAATTGCACGTCAGGTGCGCGCACGCGTGGCAAGCCAGATACCCAGCGCGATCGGCACGATGCCCAGCAGATCGATCCACGATACCGGCTCGCGCAATATCGCCCAGCCAAACAACAAGCCCAACGGCGGCATCAGAAAATGCAGCGCGCTGGCCGAGGTGGCGCTGGTGCGGCTCAGAATGCGGAACCAGAGGTAATAGCTGCCCATCGACACGGCGACGATGGTATAGAGCATGCTCAGCACCAGCGACAGCGTGAGATGGGCGTCGCCGATCGACTCCGTGGCGAGCGCAAAGGGCAGCACCACCAGGCAGCCGGCGAGCGACTGCACGCCCGTCGCGGTCCAGAGATCCGCGCTGGGACGGGCGCGCTTGTAGCAGAGCGTGCCCAGCACCAGCGCCAGCAGTCCGCCGCAGACCATCAGGGTGCCTTCCAACGCTTCGTGCCCGCCTTGCAGGCGTGAGCGCAGCACGATCATCACGCCGACCAGGCCGAGGCACAGGCCCGCCAGCTTGCGCATCGTCAGGCGCTCTCCCAGCATCGGGCCGGCGAGAATGCCGATGAGAAGGGGATTGGTGCTGATCAGCACGGCCGCGAAGGCCGACGACACCGTTGCCATGCCGCTCCAGCTCAACCCGAGATAAATGCCGTTGTTGAGCGCACCGAGACCGGCCAGCACCGCCAGGTCGCGCGCGCCCGGCAGGCGCCACGCCCGCGTCAGCATGGCCACGCCCAGCATGAGCACGCCGGCGATGGCGAAGCGGATGCTCAGCAGCGTGAGCGGCGGACAGTCGCGCAGCGCGATCTTGGCCGCCGCGAACGCCGAGCTCCACAGCACACAGAACAGCGCGATCATGCCCCAGGCCGTGCGGCCCTCGTCGGGGGAGGCGGTCGGAGCGGAGATCGGGGTCGAGTTCATGACGGGAAGCGGGCAACCTGCCGCGGGGGCCAGCCCGGCGGGCAAGGCGTCAGGCGCATTCTGTGCCTGCCCTAATCCATTGACAAACGCTTTATTCCGATCAAAAGTATTTGAAAAATCGATGGGTGATCCCCCCCACCATGGACCTCGACCTGCTCCACAGTTTCGTCTCCGTCGTCGACGCGGGCGGCTTCACCCGTGCCGGCGAACGCGTGCATCGCACGCAATCCACCGTCAGCCAGCAGATTCGCAAGCTCGAGGCCGACCTGGGCTGCGCGCTTTTCGTGCGCGAAGGCAGGCAGGTGCGCCTCACCGAAGACGGCGAACGCCTGCTCGGCTATGCGCGGCGCATGCTGGCGCTCTCGACCGAGCTGCGGGTGGCCGTGGGCGGACAGGAGCGGGTGGAGGTGGTGCGGCTGGGCATTCCGGATGATTTTGCGGTGGCGCCGCTCACCGAGCTCGTGGCCGACTATGCCCGCACGCAACCGCAGGCGCGGCTCGCCGTCCGCTGCGATCTGAGCGTGGCGCTGGTCCGCGCGATGAGCCGTGGCGAGCTGGATGTGGTGCTCCACAAGCGCGAACCCGAAGGCGGCTCGTGCATCGCCGCCTGGCCCGAACAACTGCTGTGGCTGGGCAGCGACGCCAGCGTGCTGCTGCCTCTACCCGACCCCGTGCCGCTGGTCGTGTTTCCGCAAGGCTGCCTGTACCGCAACCGCGCGATCCATGCGCTCGAATCCGCCGGCCTGCGCTGGCGCATCAGCTACGAAAGCCCCAATCTGCACGGCCTGCAGGCCGCGCTGGCGGGCGGGCTGGGGGTGGCGCTGCTGGAGGCCCGCTGTCAGGCCGCCGGACTGCGCCACGACGAGCGCCTGCCGGCGCCCGCCCCGAGCGAGCTGGCCTTGCGCGTGGCGCCCGATGCCGGGCCTGCCGCGCACGGGCTGGCGGCGCGCATCCAGGCATTCTGCAATCAGGGAGCCGGCAGGGCGCCGCTGCGTCAGGTGGCCTGAGCGCGGCGCGGCCAAGGCGCCTGGCGACGCACCCCACTCACAGGCGAACGGGCAGCAAAAGGCCCTCGGGCGTCAGGCGGCATGCATGACGGCGAGGGCCAGGGATTCGGGGGTCGGCGAGCGAGGGGCCTGAGTGCCCGGGGCCCGCCGCGAGCGCGCGGAATCAGGCGGCGGCGACCAGCGGGATCGGGAACGCGCGCAACGGCGAATTGGCCGCGGCGGCTTCGGTATCGACGCCGGCGTTGGCGGCCAGCGCGTCGGCCTCGAGCATCGCGGGCGGCGCATTGACCGGCACCGCGAGCGAACGGACATCGCACACGCTGGAGCTGCGTCCACCGGGCAGGTATTCCGTAGCCGTGGAGGCGCAACGTCCGCAGCAGGATGCGACACCCAGCTCGAATTGCAAGTCGCCCAGAGTAGCGGCCCCGGAATCCACGCAGGCGCGGATCTGGCGTTCGGTGACCGCATTGCAGATACAAACGTACATGCGAATGATTATCGAAAATAAATCAGTCGGACGCAAGCCTTTCCGCAGGAAATATTTGCAACGCGTTTCGAGGCTATGTCTTTGAAATAAGGGACAAAAGTGCGGGGCGCGTGCCCGGACGGCGATCCCCAGGCTTACCCCGCAGCGCAGCATTGCAGGCGTCTAATCCGTCACTTTTTGGCCCGGGATCCGGGCCAAACCGCGCCCCGCCCGGCCCGCTCAGCGCGCCGAGGCCTGGGCCTTGCGAACGGCCGCGGGCGCGATGCGCAGCGCTTCGCGGTACTTGGCCACGGTGCGGCGCGCGATCACGATGCCGCGGTCGGCCAGGCGCTCCATGATCTGGCTGTCCGACAGAGGCTTGGCGCGGTTTTCTTCGGCGACCATCTGGCGGATGTGGGCCTGCACGGCGGTGGCGGAGGCGGAATCACCGCTCTCGGTGGCCAGCCCCGTGCCGAAGAAGCGTTTGAGCTCCAGCGTGCCGAACGGCGTCAGCATGTACTTCTGGGTCGTGGCGCGCGAGATGGTGGACTCGTGCAGGCCGAGCTCGCTCGCGATGTCCTTGAGGATGAGCGGACGCATGGCCGACGGCCCCTGGCTGAAGAACGCGTCCTGGTGCACCACGATGGCCTGCGACACGCGCAGGATGGTGTCGAAGCGCTGCTCCACGTTGCGGATCATCCAGCGCGCCTGCTGCAGCTGCGACTGCAGGCCCGCATGGCTGGATTCGCGCTGGTTGCCCAGCATCTGCGCATACAGCCCGTTGATCTGCAGCCGGGGCACCACGGCACTGTTGAGCACCGCCTGCCAGCCATGACGCCCCTTGCGCACGATCACGTCGGGAATGGCGTAGTCGGCGGCGGGCACCGTCCAGGCGCGGCCGGGACGCGGCTCGAGCCGCAGGATGAGCGCGTGGGCGCCACGCAGGGTCGCGTCATCGGTCGAGAGCGCCTCCCGCAGCCGGGCGGGGTTGCCGGTGGCGAGCAGGGCCAGGTGGCGCGCGCAGATCTCGCGAGCACAGGCCAGCACGGCGGGGTTGACCGCCTCGGGCAGGCGCACCGGGTCGGGGTGGCGCAATTGCAACAGCAGACATTCGGCCATGTCTCGGGCGCCGATACCGGGGGGGTCGAACGATTGCAGCAGTGTCAGCGCCGCGCGCAGTTCGTCTTCGTCGACCTCGAGCTCGGCGGGCAGCCAGCTCAGGATTTCGTCGAGCGGCGAGCCCAGATAGCCGTTGTCATCGAGCTCGTCGATCAGCAGCGACACCAGCGCCAGGTCGCGCGGCGCGGCGCGGGTGAGGGCGAGCTGTGCGATCAGATGCTCGCGCAGCGTGTCGTCGCGCGCCTGCTGCGGCGTCTCGCTGTCGTCGTCGGGATACACCCCGCCCGAGCCGGGCATCTCGTCGATCCGCAGCTCGGTGTCGGGCGCATCGTCGCTTTCGACGCTGGCTTCGCGTTGCGGATCGGCGTTTTCGGCCTGAGCGCTCGTGTCTTCGTCGCGTTCAAGCAACGGATTGTCGGCGAGGACCTGGGAGATCTCCGCCTCGAGCTCGAGCGACGACAACTGCAGCAGCCGGATGGACTGTTGCAGTTGGGGGGTCAGCGTCAGATGCTGACCAGGACGCAGTTCTAGTGCGGGACGAGTCATAGGTACAATATTTTGCATGATGAATCCCACTTCGCCCGAACGCATTCGCCAGGACAGCCGGTTGATCGGCCAAACCTTGCTGAAATTAGCGGCCCCCCGCCTCACCGTCCGGGCGATCGTCATCGCCGTGGCGGTCGTGATCTGGCTGCTCGCCGCCTCCTGGTTGCTGGCCTTCGGCCGCAATCTGTCGTTCGAGGGCCTGCATTCGATGGGCCAGCAGGCCGTCGACATGCTGACCCGCTACAACCCGATCTTCTGGTGGATCGTGGTCGGCATCTGGACGCTGATCGTGTTCTTCGCGGTGCGTGCCTGGCTCATGGCCGATATGGCCGCCGCCCGCGCCCGCATGCTGCCCACCGGCGTGCTGGCGCAATTGCGCCCGCAGCTCAGCGACGAGACCGTCGCCGTGCTGCGCTGGACCTGGGGCGATCGCGACGAACCCTTCACGGTCGGCGACCTGCAGCGCGCCCGTACCGAGCTGCGTCATAACCGCATCGGCAAGCTCGCCGCCGTGGCCGAGCAGTCCGTCATTCTCGATACCCCCGCCGTGGCCGACGCCAGCCGCGGCCGCCCCGAGGCCGACCGGGTCCGCCCCTCGGGCCGCTATGTCGAGCCGCGCCTGAACGACGATCCCGATCGCTGAGCGTCGCCGCGATCCGCAATCCCAGTGCAGAGGCCGGTATCCCGATCCGGCACGACAGGATTGCACGGGCCGAAAAAATATGTTTGACTAGCGTCTATGGCCGCTCAACGCACCTCTTTCGCGCACACCACCGGAGCCTTCCGTGCTTCGGTCGGCGGCCTGCGTCCTGCTCACGCCCCTCTCGCACAGCTCGCCCGCGCCGCCTTCGTGCCCGCTGCCGGCGCGCTATCGCTATCGCTACGCCTACCGATCGGTTGCCGGGCCTAGTGCCCCAGTGGTAGCTCGGCAACCCGACGTTCGTCCTTCTACGTTCGTCTCGTGTTCGCCACACACAAGCATTCCGACCGCGCCGCGCCCAAAAGCGCAACGCCGACCCACTTGAATCCGCGTTAAAACCGAATCCGGCCGCCATCCTGGCCACCGCACACGGACCGCCATCCTGGTCTGTCGCGCAGGGAAGTTCCCGGGATTCACAAGATACCGACCGAGGTGTACCGATGATGCTCGCCAACCCCGCCACCAAGTACGTACCGTTCAAGCCGTTCGCCCGTGATTTTTCCGAGCGCACCTGGCCCAGCCGCCGCATCGAGCAGCCGCCGATCTGGATGAGCACCGACCTGCGCGACGGCAACCAGGCTTTGATCGAGCCGATGAGCGTGGAGCGCAAGCTGCGCTTCTTCGAGCAGCTCGTGAAGATCGGCTTCAAGGAGATCGAGGTGGGTTTCCCCTCCGCCTCGCAGACCGACTTCGACTTCGTGCGCAAGCTCATCGAAGAAAACCGCATTCCCGATGACGTGAAAATCATCGTGCTGACGCAGGCCCGCGAAGACCTGATCTCGCGCACCGCCGACGCGGCAGCCGGCGCCAAGCAGGCCATGATCCACCTGTACAACGCCGTGGCGCCCGCGTTCCGCAAGGTGGTGTTCGCGATGTCGAAAGACGAGATCAAGAACATCGCCGTGACCGGCACGCGGCTGATCAAGCAGCACATGACGCGTCATCCCCAGACCCAATGGAGCTACGAGTACTCGCCCGAGGTGTTCTCGACCACCGAACCCGAGTTCGCACTCGAAGTGGCCAACGCCGTGGCCCGCGAATGGGACGCCACGCCCACCCGCAAGCTCACGCTCAACCTGCCCGCCACCATCGAGGCGACCACGCCCAACATGTACGCGGACCAGATCGAGTGGATGCACAACAATCTCGAGCGCCGCGACAGCATCATCCTGAGCGTGCACCCGCACAACGACCGCGGCACGGCCGTGGCCGCCGCCGAGTTCGCCGTGATGGCGGGCGCCGACCGCATCGAAGGATGCCTGTTCGGTAGCGGCGAGCGCACCGGCAACGTCGACCTGGTCACGCTCGCGCTCAACCTCTACACGCAGGGCGTGCATCCCGGCCTGGACTTCTCCGACATCGACGAAGTTCGCCGTTGCGCCGAATACTGCAATCAGTTGCCCGTGCACCCGCGTCACCCCTATGCCGGCGACCTGGTCTTCACGGCGTTCTCCGGTTCGCACCAGGACGCCATCAAGAAGGGCT
Source organism: Bordetella genomosp. 5 (assembly GCF_002261475.1). Taxonomy (GTDB): domain Bacteria; phylum Pseudomonadota; class Gammaproteobacteria; order Burkholderiales; family Burkholderiaceae_B; genus Bordetella. The sequence continues at coordinate 895 of NZ_NEVN01000001.1, read as the reverse complement.
TCGCGCTGCAGAAGGCCGATGCGGTCTGGGAAGTGCCGTACCTCCCGATCGACCCCGCCGACCTGGGCCGCAGCTACGACGCGGTGATTCGCGTGAACAGCCAGTCGGGCAAGGGCGGCGTGTCGTACCTGCTCGAACAAGAGCACGGCCTGGTGTTGCCGCGCCGTCTGCAGATCGAATTCAGCCGCGCCATCCAGCGCGTCACCGACGAAACCGGCCGCGAGGTCAACAGCGCCGACGTCTACACGATCTTCAAGTCCGAGTACCTGGACCAGCGCACGCCCTGGAAGCTGATTCGCCATCGCATCGACGGCGATCCCAGCGCGGGCGAAGGCAAGCACTTCAGCATCCAGGCCGAACTCGAATACAACGGCGAGCGTCGCATCGTCACGGGTACCGGCGACGGCGCCATCTCGGCTTTCGTGGCCGCGCTGGGCGCACCGGTACGCATCATGGATTACCACGAGCATGCCATCGGCACCGGCACGGATACGCGCGCGGCGAGCTATGTGGAGCTGCGCGTAGGCGACTCGTCCACCGGCTTCGGCGTGGGCATCGATCGCGACATCGTGACGGCGTCGTTCCAGGCTGTCCTGAGCGCCGTGAACCGCCACATCACCAGCCAGGGCGAAATGCCCGTGGCGCAGGAGGCCGAGGCCGCCTGAGTACCTGGCACGAGGGCCGCGCGCGGCGTATCGCGCGCGCGGCAGCGGCAAGCCCCGTCCCACAAGGCCGGTGGTGCAGCACCCAAGAGACAAACCCGGCGGATGAACTGACCCCCAGAAGTTGGATGGTCAGAAGCTAAAGCCCGAAGGCCTGAGCTCGGTATTGCACCGGGCTCAGGCCTTTTAGCTTGAGCTTGATGCGGTCGTGATTGTAGTAACGGATGTACTGC
>NZ_NEVN01000002.1 GCF_002261475.1 Bordetella genomosp. 5 | reverse complement strand
CAGCGCTCGCCGGCGGGCGGACGGCCGCGGGCGCCCCCTGGCGCGCGACGGCCGGCTCGGGCGTGGCGCCGGAGGCGGCGGCGTGCGCAGGGGCGCGCGCAGCGGCGGGCGAGCGCAGCCAGGTCTTCTCGATGCCGATCTCGCGCAGCCACAGGCGCTGCAGCGGATTGACGCGCAGGCGTACCGGCGTGGCGACGCCCGGCGTACCGACGCCCGGCGTGCCGACACCCGACGCTGCGGCGCTCGACTCCGTCATGCCGCGGACTCCTTCAGGGACTTCTGCATCACCCACGCATCCTCACGCTGTCCTTGACCCGCGGGATAGTAATCCTTGCGCACGCCGATGCGCAGAAAGCCATGACGCTCGTAGAACGCGACCGCACCGGGATTGGACGGCCGGACTTCGAGCAGAATGCCGTCGACCTTGGCGGCGCGCGACTGTGCCTCGCACCACTGCAGCAACTGGCTGCCCACGCCCTGGCGATGCAGGTCGCGCTCCACGGCGATCACGAGCAGATGCGACACATCCGGCGCCATCATCAGCAGGCAGAAGCCGGCCAGCGACTCGCCACGCCAGGCCACGCAGCTCGCGTAGCCCGACAGCAGCGCATCGGAAAAATTGCCGCGCGTCCAGGGAAAGGCCTGCACCTGCGCCTCGAGCGCGGCCACGCGGTCCAGATCGGCCGGGCGCATGGGCGCGAGCCGCAAGGGGGCCGCGCCGGCCTGCGGCTGGGCGCGGGGGTTGCCGCCCTCGCCGCGCTGGCGCTCGGCGGTCGTGAAGGCAACCTTGTCGCGCACATAGAGCGGCGCGGCGAGTTCCGGCGGCAGGCTCAGGCCCTGGTCGAGCGCCAGCTCGGCCAGACGCGCCAGCGCCCGTGCCTGCGGCCGGGTCTCGGCGCTGCGCTGCCAGCCCGCGGGCACGGGCATCGCGGCGGCATAGGCATCCCAGGCGTCGCCCGCGGCCACGATCCGGCCTTCGGCGGGCAAATGATGGCGCGCCCAGGCCACCAAGTCGCCCGCGGCGATCAGCATGGGGGCATGCAGCACTTCCCAGCCCGCGGCGCGCGCGGGGTCCTGCGTGCCCATCTGCGGCGCCGGCAGGCGCCGGTAGGCCGCCAGATAAACCTCTTCCATGCGGGCATCCAGTGCCACGACCACGATCTGACCCGGCAATACATGGGTGGCCTGGGCCACCGCCAGATGCGACACCACGGGCACGACGGGCAGATCCAGGCCCATCGCAATGCCCTGCGCCACGCCGCACGCGACCCGCAGTCCCGTGAAGCCGCCGGGGCCCTGTCCGAAAGCCACGGCGTCGAGGTCGGCCGGGGTCAAACCCGCCTCCTGGAGCAGCTCGTGCGCCAGGGGCAGCATGCGTTCCGCGTGCTCCTGCGACCCCTCGTGCTCACGCACGGCGATCGCGGTGCTCCCCGCCCGGCGCGTCAGCAGCGCGACGCCGCAACGGGAGGAAGATGTTTCAAAGGCCAGCAAGTTAATTTCCATGCCCTAGATTGTACGGAATCAGCCATAGGGCCCTCGTATGTAAGGAGGATTTCTACCGGTCAGTGCAATGTGTAATATCTTGTGAACAGCCTCTAGCCCCGCGTTCTTGTCACTGTTACATTTCCGGCCATGAATACGCAAAACACCACTCCCACCCGCAAGATCCTGGTCGTAGATGATGATCCGCGCCTGCGCGATCTGCTGCGACGCTACCTGTCGGAGCAAGGCTTCAATGTCTTCGTCGCCGAGGATGCCAAGGAAATGGGCAAACTCTGGCAACGCGAGCATTTCGACCTGCTCGTTCTAGACTTGATGCTGCCGGGCGAGGATGGCCTGTCGATCTGCCGCCGTCTGCGCGGCGGCCACGACAACACGCCCATCATCATGCTCACGGCGAAGGCGGAAGAAATCGACCGTATCGTGGGCCTCGAAATGGGCGCCGACGACTACCTGTCCAAACCCTTCAACCCGCGCGAACTGCTGGCCCGCATCAATGCGATCCTGCGCCGCCGCGGCACCGAAGAGCACCCGGGCGCGCCCAGCCAGGAAAACGAATCGATCGCCTTCGGTCCGTATGTGCTCAACCTGTCGACCCGCACCCTCACCCGCAACGGCGAGCAAGTGCCCATCACGACCGGCGAGTTCTCGGTGCTCAAGGTGTTTGCCCGGCATCCCAAGATTCCGCTGTCGCGCGACAAGCTCATGGAGCTCGCCCGCGGCCGCGAATACGAAGCCTTCGACCGCAGTCTGGACGTGCAGATCTCGCGCCTGCGCAAGCTGATCGAGCCGAACCCGTCGAAGCCTGTCTTCATCCAAACCGTCTGGGGTCTGGGATACGTGTTTGTTCCAGATGGCGGCAGTTGATTATTCGCCCCGACCCGGGCAGGAGCGCAGCCTCGTGCCCCGTTTGCGCAGGATTCTGAAAACCCTGACATCACGGTTGCGCCTCGGCTTGTTCGGGCGCACCTTCCTTTTGCTGGCGGCGCTCATGCTCGTCAGCCTGGGAGCGTGGCTGCAGGTGTTCTTCAGCATGGAGCTGGGCCCGCGCGCCAATCAAATGGCGCAGCGGGTGATCACGGCCGTCAATATCACGCGGACGGCCCTGGTCTACTCCCAGACCGACGAACGCAGCAAGCTGCTGCTCGATCTTGCGACCAACGAGGGGATTCAGGTTTATCCCCGCGAGGTCACCGACTTCTCCGAAGCCCTGCCCAATGACGATTATTGGCAGCGGGTGGCTCAGCACATCCGTACGCGCTTCGGTCCTGAAACGCAGATCGCGTGGGGGGTCAACCAGGTACCGGGCTTCTGGGTGAGTTTCCAGATCGACCAGGATCTCTACTGGCTGGTATTCGAACGCGAACAGATCGGGCTGACCGGCGGGATCGAGTGGTTAGGATGGGGAGCGACCGCGCTCCTGTTGTCGTTGGTGGGGGCCGCCGTGAGCGTGGGCTTCGTCAACCGGCCGCTGTCCAGGCTGGCACGCGCCGCGCAGGTCCTGTCGCGCGGCGAGACACCGGCGCCGCTGCCCGAACAGGGACCGCTCGAGATCCGGGACCTCAACGCCTCGTTCAATCGCATGGCCAAAGACCTGCGGCAGGCCGAGGCCGACCGCGAGCTGATGCTGGCGGGCATTTCGCATGATCTGCGTACGCCGCTGGCGCGCATGCGCCTCGAGATCGAGATGAGCGGCGTCTCGGAAGATGCGCGCCAGGCCATCGACGAAGACCTCGGCCAGATCGATCACAGCATCGGTCAGCTGATGGAATACGCGCGTCCGGCGGGCACCCTGCCCCAGCTCGCCACCGACATCTCGTCGGTGCTGGCGGAACTCTACGAACGCGAACGCAGTCACACTGCCACGCTGGGCGGCGAGCTCGAGGCCTCGATCGAGCCGGGCCTGCGCGCGCGCATCACCGCGCTGGATCTCAAGCGCATCGTCAGCAACCTGATCGAAAACGCCCGCCGCTACGGCCGCTCGACGGACGGGCTCGCCCATCTGGTCATGACGGTGCAATCCGAGGGCAATACACTGGCCATCGAGGTGGCCGACCGCGGCCCGGGCATCGCGCCCGAAGAGGTCGAGCGCCTGCTGCGGCCCTTCTCGCGCGGCGAGGCGGCGCGCACCGGCGTGAGTGGTGCCGGACTGGGCCTGGCCATTGTCGAACGACTCCTGAAGCACGCAGGCGGGTCACTCAAAATGCTGCCGCGAGCCGGCGGCGGCCTGGTCGCCAGGATAGAGTTACCCAAAGCCAAGTTTAGGAATTATCAATTAGACAGCGATAATCAATAGCGTAAAATCCAGGGTTTGGGCCCCTCGGCCGACCCCTACCAACAACTTACTGGGAGTAACACATGAAAACTGTTGGCGACAAACTCGAGCCTTTCAAGGTTGCTGGCGTCAAGCCCGGCTTCAACCAGCACGAAGAGAACGGCGTTTCGGCGTTTGAAGACATCACCGAAAGCTCGTTCCCCGGCAAGTGGAAGGTGATCTACTTCTACCCGAAGGACTTCACGTTCGTCTGCCCGACCGAAATCGTCGGCTTCAACAAGCTCTCCAAGGACTTCGAAGACCGCGACGCCGTCCTGCTGGGCGGTTCGAGCGACAACGAATTCGTCAAGCTGGCCTGGCGCCGTGAGCACCCCGATCTCTCCAAGCTGGCTCACTACCAGTTCGGCGACACGACCGGTGCCCTGATCGACCAACTCGGCGTCCGTGAAAAGGGTGCTGGCGTGGCTCTGCGCGCCACCTTCATCATCGACCCCGACAACACGATCCAGCACGTTTCGGTGAACAACCTGAACGTCGGTCGTAATCCGGAAGAAGTCCTGCGCCTGCTCGACGGTCTGCAGACCGATGAGCTGTGCCCGTGCAACCGTACGGTTGGCGGCGCCACGCTGTAATTCTTCGGCCCGGCTTGTCCGGGCTTTTCCTGCTCCAGACTATAGGTAAAAACTATGGAATTCCTTTCTACCATCAAGGAACAACTGCCGGATTGGGCCAAGGACATCCGCCTGAATCTGGACAGCGTCATCGCCCGCTCGACCCTGTCGCAAGAAGACGCGTTGGGCGCGGCGCTGTCGGCCGCCTTCGCGGCAGGCAGCCCGTTCCTGGTCGACGCCTTCAAGGGCGCCCTCTCCGAGGGCGACGCGAACGCCGCGCTGACGGCCGCCGCGCTCATGGGCATGAACAACACCTGGTATCCCTACGTGGAAATGACCGGTGACGCTCAGCTCAAGAGCCTGCCGGCCCAGCTGCGCATGAATGCCTACGCCACCCACGGCGGCGTCGACAAGAAGCGCTTCGAGCTGTTCGCGCTGACCGCCTCCATCATCGGCAAGTGCCATTTCTGCGTGCAGTCGCACTACGAAAACCTGAAGAAGGATGGCCTGTCGACGGAGCAACTGCGCGACGCCGGCCGCATCGCCGCGGTCGTCAATGCCGCCGCGCAAGCGCTGAAGGCGCAAGGCAAGTAAGCCCTGCCCGACCCGCCGGGTATCGCAGCCGACGGGAGCACGACAGCAAGACCGACACCGGCCCCAGGGCCGGTGTTTTGTTTGCGGGGGCGTCTTGCTGAGGGGCGAACGCGACTAGGCCTGGGCCAGCCGCGCCGCAGGCATCTCGCGGGCGAGCGCCTGGCGCTCGGCGGCGGACACGCGCTCGAGCCGGTAGCCGAAGCCGTACACGGTCTTGAGCCGGTAGCCGTTTTCGGGGCGAAGCTGCAGTTTGCTGCGCACCACACTGACGTGGGTATCGATGGTGCGGGGGCTGGGGGTGCCTTCGTCGGACCAGACGTGCCGGCGCAGGAACTCGCGCGAGAGCGGCTGCGCGTGATGGCGAAACAGCAGCAGCGCGACCTTGAACTCCTTGGGCGTGAGGTGGACCCGCAGGCGCTGCACCGACACTTCGTTGAGCGCCAGGTCGAAGCTGTACTCGCCGTGTACCTCGCACGCGCGCATCGCCGTCTGGCGCTGGGACCGGCGCAGGATCGAATCGAACTTGGCCCGCAACAGAACCGGCGCCGCGGGCCAGGACACGTAGTCGTCGGCGCCCGCCTGCAACAGGCGCGCGATCTGCGCGGAAGGCCACTCGCCGGGCAGAATCATCATCACGGTGAGCTCACGCGGCTGGTTCACCTGCAAGGCGTGCAGCACCGCGGCGACGCGCGGGGCGGGAAGCTCGCCGTCGATCAGGAGCACATCGAAGCGCGCCGACACCAGCGCCTCTGTAAAGGCCTGAATCTCGGCCGGCGTGGATACCGCATGCACGCCCACGAGCCCGCCATCGGAAGGTTCGCACCCCAATCCGGCGGCGAGCAGCGGCGCCAGCAGTCGTTGCTGACGCTCTGCCCCGGTGGCCAGCAGGCACACACGCACGCCCGGTGCCGATGGCATGCTCAGACACTGCACATCGCAAGAGCCCGCGTGAGTGCCCGCCTCGGAACCGGGCTCGGCGCCGAGGGCATCGCGGCCATCCGCGGTGCGGGCGTGTTGCCGCAGCCCCATCGGCGCGCCGCGCGACGCGTCTGGCTCGAAGGCGGTGAGGGAAGGATGTGCAAGAACGGGGAGAGTGGACATGCGGAAGGCCTGAGACGTGGGATCGAGGCGGACGAACCGGGCTGCGCAGCGGGCCGGACGACCTGATCGTGACTGAACCGCTTCGAAGCCGATCGCGCGACACCCGGAGGGATGAGATCGACCCCAAGCGCCTGTCCGAGATTGATTCGGCGGCGGGTCGGTTCGCGCGCAGCGTTGTGGTCATTCCAGCCGGCAAACAAGCGAATGCTATTTGCCTGGGTGGCACCAGAATCTGTCGAAAACTCTCAGGCGACGGCGCGCCACCCCAGTCCATTCGCGCGTCGGCTGGCCGGCGGCGCGCGACGCTTCCCGATCCCCACGCGACCTCAGCCCCCGGGCCGCGCGCAATCGCTCAGATCCTGACGCCGGTCAGATAGCCCTCGGTGGCGCAATCGCTCAGATCCTGACGCCGGTCAGATAGCCCACCGTGGCGCCGTGACGGTCGCGGAAGTTCGCGCGAACCAGGGGCTCGGTGGCCGGGCGCACCTTGTCGTGCAACGCATTCCAATCGCCGGCGTGCTGAAAGTTGCTGGTGATGTAGGTCCAGCCATTGAGTTCGTCGACCGCCTGCAGACCGGTCGACTCGGCCGCGACCGGACAGGACAACACGCGGGCAAGTTTGCCGCTATCGACGTTGTAGGCCCACAGGAAGTTGTTGACGTGACCGCCGCTGTCCTCGCCGATGAACAGGGTGCGCAGTGTTTCGGAAAACTTGATGTTGTCGGGGTTCGAGATCCGGTCGGCATCGTGGACATTGCCCAGGGCGTCCGGTTGCGCCAGGTCGGCCCCCACCAGCGCGGGCGGCGCGGCCATATCGATCGCCACCCAGTCGCTCTCGATCGCGCGGCCCTCGCTGTCCTTCTGGCCGCCCCGCAGATTGAGCGCATAGACCGCCCCCGCCTTCGGACCCTGCACCGCGATGCCTCCGGAGCCGTCGAGCATGGAGCCTTCGATCCGTGACATGGCGGAATAGGCCACCCGATCCCGCACATTGACCGTGGTGCCCTCCATCTTGGTGAAGCCCATGCTGCCGCCCGCCAGCGCGGCGTAGCGATGCGTTTCGAGAAATGCCGCGGCCTGCTCCATGCCGGGCTTGATCCTCACCCAGTTGTGCCGACCCGAAAACGGGATGCGGGTGTAGCCGGGCTGTCCCGGATCGGTCTCGTGCACCTCCATGATGTCGTCGCCCTGCAGACGGTCAGCCAGGCCGCGGATCTCGTCGCTCGTGGCGTGCCCGAGGCGAACCCAGCTCAGGCTGGCCGCGCCCGGGCCCGTGCCCGACTGCTGGTGCCAGCGCGCCACGTAGAGCGTGCCCGCGGACAGATCCTCGGCACGATCGGCCACGAACATGAACAGACCGCCATGGGTCGCATCGTCGCCCATCAAGGCCGTGCGGCGATCGGGCATCACCTGAATGAGCTCGTGCGAAATCCGGCCCAGGCAATAGTGCTTCTTGATGACGCCGGAGCCGTCGGGCTGGACCACCACTTCGGGCAGGTGTCCGTAGTGATAGGGCCGGGCCGTGTTTCCGTCACCGTAGAGGTTGCGGCTGAACGCCCTGAAGCGCGCCGCGTCCTTGGGCTTGGGCGAGATGGCGTCCGGCTCGTATTCTTCGCTCGACAGGTGCGTGTTCCAGGGCGAAAGACTGGCGCCGCAGGTGATCCACAGCCCCTGGACAGGGGCGGTATCGACGGCGCGATACTGCACCAGGCGCAGGTGGCCGGTTGCCGGATCCTGATCGAGCGTAAGTACCGCGATGGGCGACGGCAGCCTGGCGTACATCTCCGCGCCCGCCTGGTCCCAGGTGGTGTACTCGAACTGCACCACGGCAAAGACCGGGTTGCCGCGCACGCCGGGCACACGTGCCTCGGGCAGCGCGAGCAGCGACATGCCATCGGGACAATCCGAGAAATACTGCCGCTCGCGGCCCGGCACGGAGCGATCCACGATGGGCTTGCCCTGGATATCGAGATAACCGCCCGCGAGCACGGTACCGCCCTGCCCGTCCGGCACGGCGTCACCGGTCATGAAGAAGGGGTGATAGGCCAGCGCCACCGATTCTTCGCGGCCATCGGGATACTGCAGCACCATGCGCGACCCGACCGTGGTGCGCGCCATCGCGGCGGGGTCGTCGAGCCCGGGGGCCGGCATCCCGGTGAACGACACCCGCGCGGGCTGCCCGGCGCGTGCGTGCGCCGGGGCGGAGCGCATCATGCCCGCGCCCAGGCCGCCCGTCAGCGGCAACAGCGGCGCGCTGCCCAGAAACTTCAGGACATCGCGGCGGGAATACGGCGGCACTCGGGACATGGATGACGGCTCCGGACTTGAGGCTGAACACAACGGCAAGCGATGCTACCGGGTGTTCATGACACCGCCAGGACCGTCATCCCCGTATCCGAGCCGCTCAATCGCGGCGCGCGATCAGGGCGACCACGGTGGCCGCAATACCTTCTTTACGGCCGAGATAGCCGAGATGCTCGTTGGTCTTGGCCTTGATGTTCACGGCGTCCGGAGACAGGCCGAGGTCGGCCGCCACATTGGCCACCATGCCGGGCGCGTGCGGACCGATCTTGGGTGCCTGCGCATGGACGGTCGCGTCGACGTTGACCACCTGCCATCCGGCCTCGCTCACGCGTGCCATCGCTTCGCGCAGCAGCACCCGGCTGTCGGCGCCCTTGAAGGCAGGGTCGGTATCGGGGAAGTGCCGGCCGATGTCGCCCAGACCCGCCGCGCCCAGCACCGCGTCGGTGATCGCGTGCAGCAGGACATCGGCGTCGGAATGGCCTTGCAGGCCGTGGGAGTGAGGGATCGTGACGCCGCCGATGATGAGCGGGCGACCCTCGACGAGCGCGTGGACGTCGAAGCCTTGACCGACGCGAAAGGGAATATTCATAGCCATTTTTCCATCAACTCGAAATCTTCAGGCCAGGTGACCTTGAAATTGCGCGCCGAGCCCGGCACCAGTAGGGGCGCGAGGCCGGTGGCCTCCACCGCGCTGGCCTCGTCGGTCACGGCGATCGCCTGGGTGCGCGCGTGCGCCAGCGCGGCGCTCAGCATACCCAGGCGGAACATCTGGGGCGTCTGGGCAAGCCAGAGGCCATTGCGATCGATCGTGCGTGCCACCGCGGCGGGATCGCCGCTTGCTGCCTGCTTGACGGTGTCGGGCACCGGCTGCGCGAGCAGGCCGCCCGTAGGGTGAGGCAGGCAGGCGTCGATGAGCCGGCCCAGCGCCGCCGCGGGCAAGCCCGGCCGCGCCGCGTCGTGCACCAGCACCCAGGCGCTGTCCGGAACGCCCTCGGCCCGCAGCACGTCGAGCGACTGGGCCACGGTATCGGCCCGGGTGGCGCCGCCGCAGGGCTGCCAGGCGGTGCGGGGCAAGCCGTGCAGCGCCGCGCCGGCCCAGTCGTCGGTGGCGCTCACCGCGACCAATACGCGGGTGATCCGCGGATCGGCCAGGAGCGCCCGGACGGCATGGCGCAGCATGGGCTCGCCGCGCAAAGCGCGGTATTGTTTGGGGACCCCGGCGCCGTCGGAGGCGGCGCGGCTGCCCACGCCGGCGGCCGGCACGAGGGCAATCAGAGGGTCATTTGCGCACAGCGCGGACGATAGGGGTTCAGACATGGTCAAGAGATTTTATAATCTTCGCCCTGATGGCTGAATCTTCCTCTCCCGCCGCCGTGGCGCCGCACCTACCGTCCACCGCCGCCACCCTGGCCGCGCTCAAAACCGGCACGCGCTATGCGCAGCCCCGCCCACCGGGCTCGGGCGATGGCTGGCTGCTGGCCGATCTGGCGCGGGCGGCGCGCCGCCCGCTGGTCGTGTTCACGGCCGAGCCGCTCGAGGCCCAGCGCCTGACCGACGAAATCCCGCAGTTCGCGCCCGATCTGCGCGTGAGGCAGTTGCCCGACTGGGAAACCCTGCCCTACGACGCGTTCTCGCCGCACCAGGACCTGATCTCCGAGCGCCTGCACACGCTGCACGCCCTGATGCTGCACGAGGTCGACATCCTGACGGTGCCGATCACGACGGCCCTGTACCGGCTCGCGCCGCCCTCCTTTCTGGCCGCGTATACGTTTTCGTTCAAGCAGCGCGACAGGCTCGACGAACAGGCGCTGCGCGCCCAGCTCACGCTGGCGAACTACAACCACGTGACACAGGTGACGGCGCCGGGCGAGTTCTGCCTGCGCGGCGGTCTGATCGACCTGTTCCCGATGGGCTCGGTGGTGCCCTACCGCATCGACCTGTTCGACGACGAGATCGAATCGATCCGCGCGTTCGACGTTGACACCCAGCGCAGCCTGTATCCGGTGGGCCAGGTGCAGTTGCTGCCGGGCCGCGAATTCCCGATGGACGAAGCGGCGCGCAATCATTTCCGGGCCCGCTTCCGCGAGGTGTTCGAGGGTGATCCCTCGCGCGCCCTGCCCTACAAGGACATCGGCAACGGCATCGCCTTCGCCGGGGTCGAATACTACCTGCCGCTGTTTTTCGAGCATACCGCCACGCTGTTCGACTACCTCGCCGAAGACACCATCACGGTCACGGTGGGCGACATCGACGACGCGATGCAGCGCTTCGCCCACGACACCGCCAGCCGCCATAACTTCCTGAAGAGCGATCGCGAGCGGCCTGTGTTGCCGCCCGAAGCGCTCTTTCTCGATGGCGAAGGCATGTACGCCGGGTTTCGCCAGTTTGCCCGGCTGGCCCTGACCAGCGAGCGCCCGCATCCCGATTTCATCGCGGCGCCCGACGTGGCCGTGGCGCGCCGCGCCGACGACCCGGTCGCCAAGCTGCGCACGCTGATCGGCCGCACCGACGCCCGCGTGCTGCTGTGCGCCGATTCGGCGGGCCGGCGCGAGACGCTCAGCCAGATGCTCGCGGAGCAAGGCGTGGCGGTCAATGTGCAGACCGACGACATTCAGGGCTTTCTGCGTGACGAGGGCCACTTCGGCCTGGCCGTCGCGCCGCTGTCCACGGGCTTCGGCCTGCCGCAGTGCGGCCTGGTGTTCCTGACCGAGAACGACCTCTACCCCGGCAATTCGCCCGCCCGCCGCGGCGGCAAGCGCGCCCAGGAGCGCACCAGCAACGTCGAAGCGATGGTGCGCGACCTCGCCGAGCTGCGCGCCGGCGACCCCGTGGTCCACGCCCAGCATGGCATCGGCCGCTACCACGGCCTGGTCAACATGGACATGGGCGAAGGCGAGATGGAGTTCCTGCATCTCGAGTACGCCAATGGCAGCACCCTTTACGTACCGGTGTCGCAGTTGCACGTGATCGCGCGCTACAGCGGCGCCGACCCCGAGGCCGCGCCGCTGCACAGCCTGGGTTCGGGCCAGTGGGACAAGGCGCGCCGCAAGGCGGCCAAGCAGGTGCGCGACACCGCCGCCGAACTGCTCGCCCTCTATGCCCAGCGCGCCGCGCGCGAAGGCTATCAGTTCAAGCTGCCGCTCAACGACTACGAGGCCTTCGCCGAAGGCTTCGGCTTCGAAGAGACGCCCGACCAGTCCGCCGCCATCCAGGCCGTCATCCTGGACATGACCTCGGGCCAGCCGATGGATCGGCTGGTGTGTGGCGACGTGGGCTTCGGCAAGACCGAGGTGGCCCTGCGCGCCGCCTTCCTGGCGGTGGCCAACGGCAAGCAGGTCGCCCTGCTCTGCCCCACCACCCTGCTGGCGGAGCAGCACGCGCAGACGTTCAGCGACCGCTTTGCCGACTGGCCCGTGCGCGTGGTCGAGCTCTCGCGTTTCCGTTCCGCCAAAGAGGTGGCGAGCGCGATCGAAGGCATCAACGACGGCCGGGTGGACATCGTCATCGGCACGCACAAGATCCTGTCCAAAGACGTGCGCTTCAAGCGTCTGGGCCTGGTCATCATCGACGAAGAGCACCGTTTCGGCGTGCGCCAGAAAGAGTCGCTCAAGGCCCTGCGCGCCGAGGTCGACGTCCTCACGCTCACCGCCACGCCGATCCCGCGCACGCTGGGCATGTCGCTCGAAGGGATCCGCGATTTTTCGGTGATCGCCACCGCGCCGCAGAAGCGCCTGGCGATCAAGACCTTCGTGCGCCGCGAAGACGGCAGCACGATCCGCGAAGCGCTGCTGCGCGAGCTCAAGCGCGGCGGCCAGGCCTACTTCCTGCACAACGAGGTCGAGACGATCCACAACCGGCGCGCCCGCCTCGAGGAGCTGGTGCCGGAAGCCCGCATCGGCGTGGCGCACGGCCAGATGGCCGAGCGCGAGCTCGAACAGGTCATGAAGGGCTTCTACCAGCAGCGCTACAACGTCCTGCTGTGCACCACCATCATCGAGACCGGCATCGACGTGCCGTCGGCCAACACGATCGTGATCCACCGCGCCGATCGTTTCGGGCTGGCGCAGCTGCACCAGTTGCGCGGCCGGGTCGGTCGCTCGCATCACCAGGCCTACGCCTATCTGCTCACGCCCGGCGAAGACGCGATCACCAGCAATGCCAAGAAGCGCCTCGAAGCCATCCAGGCCATGGAGGAGCTGGGCTCGGGCTTCTATCTGGCCATGCACGATCTCGAGATCCGCGGCACCGGCGAGATTCTGGGCGATTCGCAGTCGGGCAACATCCAGGAAGTGGGCTTCTCGATGTACAACGAGATGCTCAACGAGGCGGTGCGGGCGCTGAAGGCGGGCGAAGAGCCCGATCTCGATGCGCCGTTCAACCTCGCCTGCGAGGTGAACCTGCATGCCCCCGCCCTGCTGCCCTCCGACTACTGCCCGGATGTGCACGGCCGCCTCGCCATCTACAAGCGCCTCGCGCATGCCGCCGACGAAGACGATCTGATCCAGATCCAGGAAGAGCTCATCGATCGTTTCGGCAAGCTGCCCGAAGCCGCGCAGACGCTGCTGATGACGCATCGCCTGCGCCTGGCCGCCCAACCGCTGGGCATCGTCAAGATCGATGCGAGCGAATCGCAGGCGCTGCTGCAGTTCGGGCCCAAGACCTCGGTCGACCCGCTGCGCATCATCGAGCTGGTCCAGAAGCAACGCCATATCAAGCTGTCCGGCCAAGACCGGCTGCGTATCGAAATCAAGGCGCCGCAGGTCAATGCGCGCGCCGACGCCGTGCGTGCCGTGCTGCGCTCGCTGGCCTAACCCCCCTATCCCATGACCCAGAATCTCATCATTCAATCGCCGGCGCTCACCGTGGGCCACGCCGAACAGCTCGCCGCGCTGGCGAGCGCGCAAGGCATCGCCCGCATCAGCACGACGGCCGCGCGGCTGCTCCAGGTCGAGTGCGACGACGCGACGCGCGCCGAGGTGCGCGATTGGGCCGATCGTCACGGCGTGGACGCGGCCTTCGTCGCGCCGGGCCTGAAGCTGGGCCAGTGCAAGGTGCTGGCGATGGACATGGACTCGACGCTCATCAATATCGAGTGCATCGACGAGATCGCCGCGACCGCCGGCCTGGGCGACAAGGTGGCCCAGATCACCGAGGCCGCCATGCGGGGCGAAATCAAGGACTTCTCCGAGAGCCTGCGCCGCCGGGTGGCCCTGCTCAAGGGCGTGCCGGCCAGCACGTTGCAGCGGGTCTACGACGAAAAACTCCAGCTCAACCCCGGCGCCGAGCGCATGCTGAGCTCGGTTCAGGCGGCCGGCATCAAGACGCTGCTGGTCTCGGGCGGGTTCACCTTCTTTACCGAGAAGCTCAAGGCGCGCCTGGGCCTGGATCGCGCCTACGCCAACACGCTCGAAGTCGACGGCGCGGGGCTGCTGACCGGCTCGGTGCTGGGCGATATCGTCGACGGCGCGGCCAAGGCTCGCCATCTGCAGGCCTTCGCCCGGGAGCACGGCGCGAGCCAGGACCAGATCATCGCGATGGGCGACGGCGCCAATGACCTGCCCATGCTGTCGCACGCGGGCTTCCCGGTGGCCTACCACGCCAAGCCTATCGTGCGCGAGCAGACGCGCTATGCGCTCAACGTGAGCGGCCTGGACGGCATTCTGAACTGGTTCGAAGCCTGAGCCGCCGACCCGCGCGATCGGATCCGCGGGCCGCGCGCCCGATCACAAGCCCATGAAAAAAGCCTCCCGAGGGAGGCTTTTTTCATGGGGCAGGCTCAGGCGCGGGCGGGCCGGCGATACAGGTAGCGGTACACGAAGCCGGGGTACCCCAGCACCAGGTACAGCGCCAGGGTGATCGCGTAGAACTCCCAGGCCTGGGAGAACGGATTGCCCAGCGTGACTTCGAAGGCCCGGCCGATCGCGCCGACGATGAGGTAGTAGACGAACACCTCGACCAGGCGCAGCCAGAACGGCTTGGCCGCCACGGCCCCGCCCTGCTTCCAGGGCGACACCGCGAACACCCGTTCGGTCAGGAAGGGCAGATTCGCGCTGACCAGGGCCAGCGCGATGAGCAGCCAGACTGCCAGGGTCTGATTCACAGCCCGGTCCTTTAATTACCGAACGTGCCCTGGATGGCCTGCAGACACAGGGCCATCAGACCGCCGGGCAGAATGCCCAGGATCAGGATCAGGGCGCCGTTGACCGACAGCAGACCGCGTTGGGCGGCATCTGCCCGCAGCGGCGCGGGCTCGCCCACCGGTTCGTCGAAGTACACGACCTTGACGACACGCAGGTAGTAGAAGGCGCCGATCAGCGAGAACAGCACCGCGACCACGGCCAGGGCCACATGACCCGCTTCGACCACTGCCTGCAGCACGGCCAGCTTGGCATAGAAGCCCACCAGCGGCGGCAGACCGGCCAGCGAGAACATCAGCAGCAGCACGATGGCGGCATGCCAGGGGCTGCGGCGGTTCAGGCCCTTCAGGTCGTCGATCTGTTCGCACTCGAAGCCCTGGCGCGCCAGCAGCAGGATGATGCCGAAGCTGCCGAGCGTCGTGAGGACGTACGTGATCATGTAGAACAGCGAGGCGCTGTAGGCCGCGGCCCACGCGTCGGGCTTGCCTTCGACCACGCCCGCCGACAGCGCCAGGAGCACGAAGCCCATGTGCGAGATCGTCGAGTAGGCGAGCATGCGCTTGAAGTTGGTCTGGACGATGGCGGTCAGGTTGCCGATGGCCAGCGACAGCACGGCCAGGATCATCAGCATCGGCTGCCAGTCGGCGGCCAGGCCCTGCATGCCGTCGACCAGCAGACGCATGGTCATGGCGAAGGCGGCAAGCTTGGGCGCGCCGCCCAGGATCAGCGTGACGGCCGTGGGCGAACCCTGATACACGTCGGGAACCCACATGTGGAACGGCACGGCGCCGAGCTTGAAGGCCAGGCCCGACACCAGGAACACGATGCCGAACACCAGGGCCAGCTGCTGTGCCTTGCCCGCGGCGATCACGTCGGCGATCTCGGCGATGCCGAGGTGGCCGGTGGCGCCGTAGACCATGGACATGCCATAGAGCAGGAAGCCCGAAGCCAGCGCGCCCAGCACGAAGTACTTCATGGCGGACTCGGTGGCGACGGCGTCGTCGCGACGCAGCGCGATCAGCGCGTACAGGGCCAGCGACATGAGCTCGAGACCGAGGTAGATCGAGATCAGGTTGCCCGACGAGATCATCACCATCTGACCCAGCAGCGCGAACAGCGTGAGCACATACAGCTCGCCGCCACGCAGCATTTCACGGTCTTGCGCGTAGACGCGGCCATAGACCAGCGTGACGGCCACGGCGATGTAGGACACGATCTTCAGCAGATGCGAGAACGAATCGGTGACGTACATGCCATGGAAGGTGGTACCGGTCACGCCATCGGCCCACTGCATGGCCGAGACCACCGTGAGCACTGCCAGCGAAAGCAGCGTCAGGACGAACGTGGTCATGCGCTGGGGATGCTTGCTGAACGCGTCGACGAGCAGGACGAACAGCCCCAAGACCAGCAACAGGATCTCTGGTGCAGCCAGAGCAAAATCGAGGTGGGATTGCATCATTGTCTAGTCTTACAGTTTCGAGACGGCAACGTGTTGCAGCAGGGCCTCGACCGACACGTGCATCACGTCGGTAAAGGGCTTGGGATAGATCCCCATGTACAACACGGCGATCGCCATGATGCCGAGAAGCAGGAACTCGCGGCGGTTGAGGTCGGTGAGCTCACGCACGTGGTCGTTGGTGATGTCGCCGAAGACGACACGCTTGACCATCCAGAGCGAGTACGACGCACCCAGGATCAGGGCGGTGGCGGCCAGCAGGCCCACCCAGAAATTGTGTTCGACGGCACCCATGATGACCATGAACTCGCCCACGAAGCCGCTGGTGGCCGGCAGGCCGCTGTTGGCCATCGAGAACAGCACGAAGAACGTCGCGAAACGCGGCATGACGTTGATCACGCCACCGTAATCGGCGATCTGGCGCGAGTGCATGCGGTCGTAGAGCACACCGATACACAGGAACATCGCGCCCGACACGAAGCCGTGCGACACCATCTGCACGATGGCGCCTTCGACGCCGGCCGTGTTGAAGATGAAGAAGCCCAGCGTGACGAAGCCCATGTGAGCCACCGACGAATACGCCACCAGCTTCTTCATGTCTTCCTGGACGATCGCGACCAGACCGATGTAGATCACCGCGATCAGCGACAGCGTGATCATCAGACCAGCCAGCGCGTGCGAGGCGTCGGGCGTGATCGGCAGCGAGAAGCGCAGGAAGCCGTAGGCGCCCAGCTTCAGCATGATCGCGGCCAGCACCACCGAGCCGCCCGTGGGCGCCTCGACGTGGGCGTCGGGCAGCCAGGTGTGGACCGGCCACATCGGCACCTTGACGGCGAACGCCGCCAGCAACGCCAGGAAGATCAGGATCTGCGGGGTATAGCCGATCTTGGTCTGGTGCCAGGTCAGGATGTCGAACGAACCACCCGAGACGTTCCAGAGATAGATGAACGCCACCAGCGTGAGCAGCGAGCCCATCAGGGTGTAGAGGAAGAATTTGAACGCCGCGTACACGCGATTCGGACCGCCCCAGACACCCACGATGATGTACATCGGGATCAGGGTCGCTTCGAAGAACACGTAGAACAGCATGCCGTCGAGGGCCGCGAACACGCCGACCATCAGACCCGACAGGATCAGGAAGGCGGCCATGTACTGCGACACGCGGCTCGTGATGACCTCCCAGCCCGCCACCACCACGATGATGGTGATGAAGGCCGTGAGCAGCACGAACCACACGGAAATGCCGTCGACACCGAGGTGGTAGTTGACGTTGAAGGCTTCGATCCAGGACGCCTTCTCGACGAACTGCATCGCGGCGGTGGTTTTGTCGAAGCCGGTGTAGACCGGAATGGTGACCAGGAAGCCCGCGATCGAACCGATCAGCGACAGCCCGCGCGTCAGGCCGGGACGGTCGTCACGGCCCAGCGCCAGCACCAGCAGGCCGAATACGATCGGAACGAAGATCGCAAGCGTGAGCCAGGGAAAAGTGTTGGATGCCATCTCGCTTGCCATCATTGGGGAATCAGCACAAAGAAAGTAACCAGCGCCATGATGCCGATGATCATCGCGAACGCGTAGTGATAGATGTAGCCGGACTGCAGGTGACGGCTGATCGCAGCCACCCAGCCCACCACGCGGGCACTGCCGTTGACCAGCACGCCGTCGATCAGGCCGCGGTCACCGGTTTGCCACAGGCCACGGCCCAGGCAACGCGCGCCGCGAGCGATGATCTGTTCGTTGACCCAGTCGACGAAGTACTTGTTCTCGAGCACCTTGTTGACGCCCGACAGGCTCTTCTGGATCGCGGCAGGCACCTTGGGATTGATCAGGTAGCAGTACCAGGCGATGACGGCGCCCGCGACCACCAGCCAGAACGGCAGGGTCTGGAACGCATGCAGGCCGTAGGCCACCCAGCCGTGCCAGTGCTCGGCACGCTCGGCCATGGCCGGGTGCTGCGGCAGCACGGTGATCACGCCCTCGAAGAACTTGCCGAACAGCATCGGATCCACCACCCACGCGCCGATCACGACCGACGGAATGGCCAGCAGAACCAGCGGCAGCGTGACGACCCAGGGCGACTCGTGCGGCTTGCCGCCGTGATGGCCGTGGCCGTGGTCGTCGTGGCCGTGCGCGTCATGGGCATGGTCGTCGTGACCGTGGCCATGGCCGTGCTCGGGGTAACGTTCCTTGCCGTGGAAGACCAGGAAGTACACGCGGAACGAGTACAGCGAGGTCACGAACACACCGATCAGCACCGCGTAGTAGGCGAACGAAGCGCCCCACACGTTGGCCGCGCCAGCGGCTTCGATGATGTTTTCTTTCGAATAGAAGCCCGAGAAGAACGGCGTGCCGACCAGGGCCAGCGTACCGATCAGGAACGTGATCCAGGTGATGGGCATGTACTTGCGCAGGCCGCCCATGTTGCGGATGTCCTGGTCGTGGTGCATGCCGATGATGACCGAGCCCGCACCCAGGAACAGCAGCGCCTTGAAGAACGCGTGCGTCATCAGGTGGAAGATGGCGACCGAGTACGCCGAAGCGCCCAGCGCGACCGTCATGTAGCCCAGCTGCGACAGCGTGGAGTAGGCCACCACGCGCTTGATGTCGTTCTGGATGATGCCCAGGATGCCGAGGAACAGCGCGCCGATGGCACCGATCACGATGATGAAGGACAGCGCGACGTCGGACAGCTCGAACAGCGGCGAGAAACGCGCGACCATGAAGATGCCGGCCGTCACCATGGTGGCGGCGTGGATCAGCGCGGAGATCGGGGTCGGGCCTTCCATCGAGTCGGGCAGCCAGGCGTGCAGCGGGACCTGGGCCGATTTGCCCATGGCGCCGATGAACAGGCAGATACACGCGACGGTCAGGAGCATCCAGTCGCTGCCGGGCAGCGTCATGGCGGCCAGCTTGTCGGCCTGCTCGAACACTTCACCGTAGTGCATGGTGCCGGCGTAGGCGAACAGCAGACCGATACCGAGCACGAAACCGAAGTCACCGACACGGTTGATCAGGAACGCCTTCATGTTGGCGAAGATCGCGGTCGGACGGGTGTACCAGAAACCGATCAGCAGATACGACACCAGGCCCACGGCTTCCCAGCCGAAGAAGAGCTGAACCATGTTGTTGGACATGACCAGCATCAACATCGAGAAGGTGAACAGCGAGATGTACGAGAAGAAGCGCTGATAACCGGGATCGTCGGCCATGTAGCCGATGGTGTAGATGTGCACCATCAGCGAGACCGACGTGACCACGACCATCATCATGGCCGACAGCGGATCGATCAGGAAGCCGATTTCGAGCTTGGTCTGGCCGATCAGGGTCCAGGTGTAGACCGAACCGTCGAAGCGCAGGCCGTTGAGCACATCGCCCAGGACCACGACCGAGCCGATCGCGGAGATCAGCACGCCGAGAATCGTGATGCAGTGCGCGCCGCGGCGGCCGATCGGACGACCGAGAAAGCCCGTGCCAAAGAGGCCGGCGAGAATCGCGCCGACCAGCGGAGCCAGCGCGATAAGCAAGTAGAGATTGGGTGAACTAGACATTTTCTTCCAATACCCCGTCAGCCCTTCAGGCGATCGAGATCGTCAACGTTGATCGTGTTCAGGTTGCGGAACAGCAGCACCAGGATCGCGAGGCCGATGGCGGCCTCGGCCGCGGCCACGGTCAGGATGAAGAACACGAACACCTGGCCGGCGGTATCGCCGTGCCAGCTCGAGAACGCCACGAAGTTCATGTTGACGGCCAGGAGCACGAGCTCGATGGACATCAGCAGGATGATCAGGTTGCGGCGGTTGAGGAAAATGCCAAAGATGCCGATGGCGAACAGGATCGCCCCCAGGATCAGGTAGTGAGCCAGCGTCAGCGTCATTGTTTTTCTCCTTGGGCGGCGCCATCGGCGGCGGCCGGCGCGGCCGTGCGGCCTTGCGCGCGGTCGCTCTGGGCCGTCATCTTGACCATGCGGAAGCGGTCCTTGGCGCGCACGCGGACGGCGGCCACCGGATCGTTGTACTTGACGTCGCGACGGCGGCGCAGGGTCAGCGCGATCGCCGCCACCATGCCGACCAGCAGCAGCGCGGCGCCCACTTCGACACCGTAGACGTACTGCGTGTACATCGCTTCGCCCAGCGCACGGGCATTGTTGTAATCGCCAGCCTGAACGACTTGCGGGCCGACATCACCCCAGGTCGCGAACAGCACGAACGACATCTCGACCACCATGACCAGACCGATCACGAGGCCCAGCGGCAGGTAGGTTTTCATGCCGCTGCGCAGGTTGTCGATCCGGATGTCGAGCATCATCACGACGAACAGGAACAGCACCATCACGGCACCGACGTACACCAGCACCAGCAGCAGGGCCAGGAACTCGGCCCCCAGCAGCATCCACAGCATCGCCGCGTTCGAGAACGCGAGGATCAGGTGCAGCACGGCCGTGACCGGGCTGCGCGCGGTGATGACGCGGAAGGCGGCCACCACCAGGACGAACGCCAGTATGTAAAACAGGACAGAAGTAAAAGTCATGGATCAGACCCTGGCGATCAACGGTAAGGCGCGTCTTCGGCCCGGCGTTGGGCGATGTCGGCTTCGTAGCGGTCGCCAACGGCGAGCAGCATGTCTTTGGTGAAGTAAAGATCGCCGCGCTTTTCACCGTGGTACTCGTGAATGTGCGTTTCGACGATCGAGTCCACCGGGCAGCTTTCTTCACAGAAGCCGCAGAAGATGCACTTGGTCAGATCGATGTCGTAGCGCGTGGTGCGGCGGGTGCCGTCCTCGCGCTGGTCCGATTCGATGGTGATGGCCAGCGCCGGGCAGACCGCCTCACAGAGTTTGCAGGCGATACAGCGCTCTTCCCCATTGGGGTAGCGGCGCAGCGCGTGCAGACCACGGAAACGGGCCGAGGTCGGCGTCTTTTCCATCGGGTAGCGCAGGGTGACCTTGCGCTTGAAGAAGTACTTGCCCGTCAGGCGCATGCCCTTGAGCAGTTCAGTCAGCATCAAGCTGCTGAAAAAATCTTTGATCGCTTCCATATCCAGCCTCAATCCGGCGGCTTAGCGCCAAATGTTCCAGGGCGTCTGCATCCAGACTGCCACGACGACCAGCCACACGCCGGTCAGCGGGATGAAAATCTTCCAACCCAAACGCATGATCTGGTCATAGCGGTAACGCGGGAACGACGCGCGGAACCACACGAACAGCGAGACCACGAAGAAAGTCTTGAGTCCCAGCCAGATCCAGCCCGGGATCCAGGTCAGCGGCACGATGTCGATCGGCGCCATCCAGCCACCCAGGAACATGATCGCGGCCATGCACGACAGCAGGATCATGTTGGCGTATTCGCCCAGGAAGAACAGCGCGAACGCCATGCCCGAGTACTCGACCATGTGACCGGCCACGATTTCCGATTCGCCTTCCACCACGTCGAACGGGTGGCGGTTGGTTTCGGCAACGGCGGAGATCACATAGATCACGAACAGCGGCAGCAGCGGCAGCCAGTTCCAGGAGAGGAACGTCAGGCCGTGGTCGGCGAACCAGCCGCGACCCTGACCCAGCACGATCTCGCTCATGTTGAGGCTGCCGGAGACCAGCAGCACCGTGACCAGCACGAAGCCGATCGCGAGTTCGTACGACACCATCTGCGCCGAGGCGCGCAGGGCACCCAGGAACGCGTACTTGGAGTTGGACGCCCAACCGGCCACGATCACGCCATACACCCCGATCGAGGTGATGGCCATCACGTAGAGCAGGCCGGCGTTGACATTGGCCAGCACCAGTTCGGGACCGAAGGGCACGACCGCCCAGGCTGCAAGCGCCGGCATCAGCGTGACGACGGGCGCCACGATGAAGAGGATCTTGTTGGCCTCGGACGGCACCACCACTTCTTTGGTGAGCAGCTTGAAGACGTCGGCGAACGGCTGCAGCAGGCCCTTGAAACCGACACGGGTCGGTCCCAGGCGCACGTGCATCCAGCCGATCATCTTGCGTTCCCAGTAAGTGAGATACGCCACGCACAGAATGATGGGCACCGCGATGACGAGGATCTTGACGATGGTCCAGACCACCATCCATGCCGTGGGTCCGAGCAGCGCCGTACCGTGGCCCTCGAGAACATTAAGCCATTCCATCAGGCACGCTCCACGCTGATTTGACCGAAGGCGCCACCCAGGGCGGCGGTTTGTGCGAAGGCAGCGGCGATGCGCACGGCGTTATCGGCCACGGCGTCGTCCTGCACGGTTTCGAGTTCGACCGCGCCTTGCGCGCTCGTCACCCGAATCTTCACACCCGCGGTCAGGCTCAGGGCCGCCAGCGTCCGGCCGTTCAGGCGTGCACGGGGGGCACGCGAGGCGGCGGAAGCCTGCAGCGGTTCGGAGCGGCGCACGATGGCGTCGCTGCGGTAGATCGGCACATCGGCCACGCGCTCGAGCGCGCCGGCAGCCTTGCCCAGACCGAGCGCGGCATTGATCTCGTTGGACAGACGGCCTTCGATGCCGCCGGCGAGCGCGGCGTCACGCACGGCTTCGGAGGTTTCTTCTTCGAAGCCGGCGAGGTGCAGCACATTGCCCAGCACGCGCAGCACCTTCCAGGCCGGACGGGTCTGGCCGAACGGCGCGACGGTGCCCTTGAAGCTCTGGGCGCGGCCTTCGGCGTTGACGTAGGTGCCGGAGGTTTCGGTGAACGGCGACACGGGCAGCATGACATCGGCCCAATCCTGCGCCGACGAGCGGAACGGCGTGAGCGCGACGGCGAACTGCGCACCGGCCAGAGCGGCCAGCGCCTGCGGACCGTTGTCGGCGTCGAGCGCGGGCTCGGCGTGCAGCACGATGTAGGCCTTCAGGGGCTCGGCGAGCATCTGGGCGGCGTTCTTGCCCGACTTGCCCGGCACGGCGCCAGCCAGGTAACCGCCGACGGTGTTGCCACCCGCGGTCAGGAAGCCGAACTTGCCGCCGGCCAGCTTGGCGATGGCCTGCGCGTTGGCGGCCAGCGTGCTGGCGACCGGCGAAGCCACGGCCAGGTTGCCCAGCAGCACGGCGGTGTTGGAACCCGACGCGAGGCTGGCGGCGATGCGCTTGGCCTCTTCGCCCGGCGTGACGCTGGCGAACTCGGCCGGCACGCCCTGCTCCTTGAGCTGGGCCAGCGCGACCACCACTTCGGCCAGGCCGCGCGCCAGCTCGGACGGGCCGAGGGTCAGGCGTGCGGTGACGGGCATCAGCGGATCGTCGGCGGCGCTGTCGACCATCAGGATCTGCGTGCCGCGCTTGGCGGCCTGGCGCAGACGCTGGGCCATCAGCGGGTGATCCTTGCGCAGGAACGAACCGACGACCAGCACGCGATCGGCGGTGTCGAGGTCGGCGATCGCCATGCCGAGCCACGGCGCGCCACCGAGGGCCGCGTCGAAGCCGGCGTCGGTCTGACGCAGACGGAAGTCGATGTTCTCGGAACCCAGCGCGCGCACCAGACGGTTGAGCAGCGCGAATTCTTCGGTGGTGGCGTAGTCGGCGGCCAGAGCGCCGATCTGGCCGGCGCCGAAGCTTTCACGAACACGCGACAGACCCTGGGCCACGGCCTGCAGGGCATCGGCCCAGGAGGCTTCCTGCCACTTGCCGTCGGCGCCCTTGATCATGGGCGAAGCCAGGCGGTCTTCGTTGTTCAGGCCTTCGTACGAGAAACGGTCACGGTCGCTGATCCAGCACTCGTTGACGTCTTCGTTTTCGAACGGCACCACGCGCAGGACGCGGTCGCCCTTGACTTGGACGACCAGGTTGGCGCCCACGCTGTCGTGCGGGCTGACCGAGCGGCGGCGGGCGAGTTCCCAGGTGCGGGCGCTGTAGCGGAACGGCTTGGAAGTCAGCGCGCCGACCGGACAGATATCGATCATGTTGCCCGACAGCTCGGACTCGATCGACCGTCCCACGAACGACGTGATTTCGGAGTGTTCGCCACGGCCGAGCATGCCCAGCTCCATGACGCCGGCAATTTCCTGGCCGAAGCGCACGCAGCGGGTGCAGTGGATGCAGCGGGACATTTCCTCGGCCGACACCAGCGGGCCGAGATCCTTGTGGAAGACCACGCGCTTTTCTTCGGCGTAGCGCGAGGACGAGCCACCATAGCCCACGGCCAGATCCTGCAGCTGGCACTCACCACCCTGGTCGCAGATCGGGCAATCCAGCGGGTGATTGATCAGCAGGAATTCCATGACCGACTTCTGGGCGGCCTTGGCTTTCTCGTTGCAAGTGTGCACCACCATGCCATTGGTGACAGGCGTGGCGCAGGCGGGCAGCGCCTTGGGCGCTTTTTCCACGTCAACCAGGCACATGCGGCAGTTGGCCGCGATGGACAGTTTCTTGTGGTAGCAGAAATGCGGCACATACAAGCCGATCTTTTGGGCGGCATGCATGACCATGCTGCCTTCGGGCACTTCGACCTTGTTGCCGTCGACGGTTAGTTCAACCATTGCTGTTCCTGAGACCTACAGATATTGCGGGACCACACAAGACTTGTGCTCGATGTGGTGCGCGAATTCGTCGCGAAAATGCTTGATGAAGCTGCGAACGGGCATGGCGGCGGCATCACCGAGCGCGCAGATCGTGCGGCCCATGATGTTGGCGGCCACGTTGTCGAGCATGTCCAGATCTTCCGGACGGCCCTGGCCCTTCTCGATGCGATGCACCATGCGGTAGAGCCAGCCCGTGCCTTCACGGCACGGCGTGCACTGACCGCAGCTTTCTTCGAAGTAGAAGTACGACAGACGCAGCAGCGACTTCACCATGCAACGCGTTTCGTCCATCACGATGACGGCACCCGAGCCCAGCATGGAGCCGGCCTTGGAGATGGAGTCATAGTCCATCGTGCATTCCATCATGATGTCGGCCGGCAGCACCGGAGCGCTGGAGCCCCCCGGAATGACGGCCTTGAGCTTCTTGCCACCGCGCATGCCGCCTGCCAGTTCGAGCAGGGTCGAGAACGGCGTGCCCAGCGGAATCTCGTAGTTGCCGGGACGTTCGACGTCGCCGGTGATCGAGAACAGCTTGGTGCCGCCGTTGTTCGGCTTGCCGACTTCGAGGTAGGCCTGGCCGCCATTGCGGATGATCCAGGGCACCGCCGCGAAGGTCTCGGTGTTGTTGATCGTGGTGGGCTTGCCGTACAGGCCGAAGCTCGCCGGGAACGGCGGCTTGAAGCGCGGCTGGCCCTTCTTGCCTTCGAGCGACTCCAGCAGCGCGGTTTCTTCGCCGCAGATGTAGGCGCCGTAGCCATGGAAGGCGTGCAGCTGGAAGTTGTAGTCGGAACCCAGGATCTTGTCGCCCAGGAAGCCGGCGGCGCGCGCCTCTTCGAGGGCCTCTTCGAAGCGTTCGTACACTTCGAAGATTTCACCGTGGATGTAGTTGTAGCCGACGCTGATCCCCATGGCGTAGGCGGCGATCGCCATGCCTTCGATCACGATGTGGGGATTGAAGCGCAGGATGTCGCGATCCTTGAACGTGCCGGGTTCGCCTTCGTCGGAGTTGCAGACGAGGTACTTCTGACCCGGGAACGCGCGCGGCATGAAGCTCCACTTCAGGCCGGTCGGGAAGCCGGCGCCGCCGCGACCACGCAGACCCGAGGCCTTGACCTCTGCGATCACGTCTTCGGGCTTCATGCCCGTGGTCAGGATCTTGCGCAGGGCCTCATAGCCGCCACGCTTGACGTACTCGGCCAGACGCCAGTTCTCGCCATCGACATCGGCCATGATCTGCGGCTGGATGTGACGGCCGTGGAAGACCATCGAGCGCGACAGATCCTGGCCCGGATTGGGGTCCAGGCCCTGAGCCAGTTGCTTGTACAGTTCCGGCGCGTTCATGCCGACTCTCCTTGCGCCTTCAGGCCGTCGACCAGCGCGTCGAGCTTTTCTTCGGTCATGCGCACGCACATATGCTTGTTGTTCACGATGACGACCGGCGAATCGCCGCAGGCGCCCATGCACTCGCCCTCGATCAGGGTGAATTTGCCGTCGGCGGTCGTTTCACGGTACTCGACCCCGAGCTTGCGCTTGAGGTATTCGCCAGCGCGCTCGCCATCACGCAAGGCACAGGGCAGATTGGTGCACACTGCGATCTTGTGTTGGCCGACGGGCTTGACGTCGAACATGTTGTAGAACGTGGCGACTTCCTGGACCGCGATGGGCGGGACGCCGATGTACTTGGCCACGTCTTCGAGGATTTCGGCAGGCAACCAGCCCTTCTCTTCTTGCGCGATGGCAAGCGAAGCCATGATGGCCGACTGCCGTTGGTCGGCCGGGAACTTGGCCAGTTCTCGGTCGATTTTCTGGTAGGCCTGTGCGGAAAGCAGCATAGTTTGAATCCGGATTTATGCGGGCGCTCTAGACTGACGGATCAGCGGTCGATCTCGCCGAAAACGATGTCCTGCGTACCGATGATGGTCACGGCGTCGGCGATCATGTGGCCGCGAGCCATTTCGTCCAGCGATTGCAGGTGAGCAAAGCCAGGCGCCCGAATCTTCAGGCGGTAGGGTTTGTTGGCACCGTCCGACACCATGTAGATGCCGAACTCGCCCTTCGGGTGTTCCACCGCGGCGTAAGACTCGCCCGGCGGCACGTGGAAACCTTCGGTGAAGAGCTTGAAGTGGTGAATCAGCTCTTCCATGTTGGTTTTCATGGCGGTGCGGCTGGGCGGTGCGACCTTGTGGTTCTCGACCATGACGGGGCCGGGATTGTTGCGCAGCCACTCGATGCACTGGCGGATGATGCGGTTGCTCTCGCGCAACTCGGCCACGCGGACCAGGTAGCGGTCGTAGCAGTCGCCGTTCACGCCCACGGGCACGTCGAAATCCATCAGATCGTAGACTTCGTAAGGCTGGGTCTTGCGCAGATCCCAGGCCACGCCCGAACCACGCAGCATCGGGCCGGTGAAGCCCAGGGCCTTGGCGCGATCGGGATCGACCACGCCGATGCCCACCAGACGTTGCTTCCAGATGCGGTTGTCGGTCAGCAGCGTTTCGTATTCGTCGACACAGGCCGGGAAACGATTGGTGAAGTCTTCGATGAAGTCGAGCAGCGAACCCGAACGGGCGTCGTTCATGACGCGCAGTTCCTTGTCGCCACGGTACTTGCTGCTTTCGCCGTACTGCGACATCGTTTCGGGCAGGTCGCGGTAGACACCGCCCGGACGATAGTAGGCCGCGTGCATGCGCGCGCCCGAGACGGCTTCGTAGCAGTCCATCAGGTCTTCGCGTTCGCGGAAGGCATAGAGGAACACCGCCATCGCGCCCACGTCGAGGGCGTGCGAGCCGAGCGACATCAGGTGATTCAGGATGCGGGTGATCTCATCGAACATCACACGGATGTACTGCGCACGCAGCGGCGCTTCGATGCCCAGCAGCTTCTCGATGGCCATGACATACGCGTGCTCGTTGCACATCATGGACACGTAGTCCAGGCGATCCATGTAGGGCAGCGCCTGGATGTAGGTCTTGTGTTCGGCCAGCTTTTCGGTGGCGCGGTGCAGCAGGCCGATATGGGGATCGGCGCGCTGGATCACTTCGCCGTCGAGCTCGAGCACCAGGCGCAGCACGCCGTGCGCGGCCGGATGCTGAGGGCCGAAGTTGAGCGTGTAGTTCTTGATTTCTGCCATGATTAACGCCCCATGCCGTAAGAGTCTTCACGCACCACCCGCGGCGTGATTTCACGCGGATCGATGGTGACCGGCTGGTAAATGACGCGCTTCTGTTCGGGGTCGTAGCGCATTTCGACGGTGCCCGACAGCGGGAAGTCTTTGCGGAACGGGTGGCCGATGAAACCGTAGTCGGTCAGGATGCGGCGCAGGTCGGGATGGCCTTCGAACACGATGCCGTAGAGGTCGAACGCTTCGCGCTCGTACCAGTTGACGCCGGGCCAGCACTCGAGCAGCGACGAGACCATCGGGAACTCGTCGTCGGCGGCGAAGGTGCGCACGCGCAGGCGCCAGTTGTGTTCGATGGAGATCAGATGGATCACCACCGCGAAACGGCCGCGCTGCGGGCCGGCCTTGTCGTCGGCTTGCGCGGCGCGCGAGCCATTACCCCAGGTGAGGTAATCGACGCCACACAGGTCGAGACAGCTTTCGAAATGCAGCGACGGCTCGGTACGCAGCTTGTTGCACACCGTGAGCCATTGGTCGGCCGCAACTTCGAGCGTGAGCTCGCCGATGTGTTCGGTCAGGGCGATATCCTGGCCGAGCGTGGCTTGCAAATTGTTTTTCAGGGTTTCGAGCCTGGTCATCATCTTGTACGCATAGGTAAACCGATACACTGCTTCGCCGCGCGCAGGCAGGCCTCAGCCCGCCGCGCTGTCCGCGGACGAATCAGCGCGCAATCGTGTTGGTCAGGCGGATCTTGTTCTGCATTTGCAGCAGACCATAGACCAGCGCCTCGGCGGTGGGCGGACAACCCGGCACGTAGACGTCGACAGGCACGATGCGGTCGCAGCCACGCACCACCGAATACGAGTAGTGGTAGTAACCGCCGCCATTGGCACAGGAGCCCATGGAAACCACCCAGCGCGGCTCGGGCATCTGGTCATAGACCTTGCGCAGTGCCGGGGCCATCTTGTTGCACAGCGTGCCAGCCACGATCATCAAATCGGACTGACGCGGACTCGGGCGGAAGATGATGCCGAATTGGTCGAGGTCGTAGCGGGCCGCGCCCGCGTGCATCATCTCGACCGCGCAACAGGCCAGACCGAAGGTCATGGGCCACATCGAACCGGTCTTGGCCCAGTTGATGAACTTGTCGGCGCTGGTGGTGATGAAGCCTTGCTTGAGAATGCCGTCAATTGCCATATTCGTCTCTGCTAGCGTGCCAGAAGGATGCGAGGTGCATCACTCCCAATCCAGCGCGCCCTTTTTCCATTCGTAGATGAAGCCGACCGTCAGCACGGCGAGGAAAACCATGACCGTCCAGAAGCCGACGAGGCCCACGGTGCCCTGTGCGATCGCCCACGGGAACAAAAAGGCGATTTCCAGATCGAACAGGATGAAGAGGATGGCCACGAGGTAGTAGCGCACGTCGAACTTCATACGCGCGTCTTCGAAGGCCTCGAAACCGCACTCGTAGGGCGAGAGCTTTTGAGGATCCGGACGCCGCGGTCCGAGCAAGGAACCTGCCGTGATCAGCGCGAAGCCAATTGCTGTGGCCACTGCGATAAACAGCAGGACGGGAAAATACTGTTGCAGATTCATTCAGACGTCCGTCAAAAGCGCAAACCTTCAGATTGTAGCATTTGCGCGGTTACTCTCGGCTGAACTCTACGCCTTGAATTCAGTGTTCCAACAATGAAAAAGCCACCCTTTCGGGTGGCTTTTTTCACGGACAGGGCGAAGGACTGTCCGTGCGCTTTTTGGTCACACAGCGAGGCTTGCGCCCCACCCGTGATTAGAAGCGGTGGCGAACGCCCACGCCCACGGCGGTGCTCTTAGCATCGTCGATGAACAGTGCGTTCTTGGCGTACGAACCGTAAGCGTACAGGTTGGTGCGCTTGGACAGGTCGTAGGTGTAACCCAGCGAGAAGACGTTCGAGGTCGAATCGCCGCCGGTCAGGTTGTCGTTGCTCGGGTCGATACGCTGCCACGAACCGAACAGGCTCGAAGCACCGCCGATCGGGGCCGACAGGCCGACCATGTAGCTGTTGGCCTTGAAGCCGTCAGCGAACGAGTACGTCGGGTAGGACGTGGTGCCCGGGACGCCGCCGGTGGGGGCGCCAGGACCTTGACCAGCGAACCAGCCGTCGGTCGTGCGAGCGTAGGCCAGAGCCAGCTTCACGACTTCGAAGTCGTAGCTACCGCCAACAGCCCACGAACGCGGCGTTGCGCCTTCGTCGCTGCTGTGAACGGGGTTCAGTTGGTCGAACGTGGCAGCGATGTTCAGCGGGCCGTTAACGTAGCGCAGACCGGTGGTGATGCCGCGGACGTTGTCGTTCGTGGCGAAGTTGCCCGAACCAGCGACGTTGAACGAGTAGCCAGCACCGAACTGGAAGCCGCTGAACGACGGGGTCTGATACATGACCATGTTGTCGTAGCGGTTGGTGTTGGCAGCGCTGAAGGCGTGGCCGATGTTGGCTTGTGCGAAGCCGGCGCCGAACGGATCGATCGAGCCGAAGTACTTCGACGCGATGTTGGTTTGGCGACCGAAGTCGATTTGACCCCAGGAGTCGCTGGCCAGACCGACGGTAGCTTGACGACCGAACAGGCGGCCACCTTGGGCGGAGTTACCAGTGCTCGAATCGAAGCCCGACTCGAGTTGGAACACGGCGCGCAGGCCATCACCCAGATCTTCACGACCACGCAGACCCCAGCGCGAACCGTTTTGCACGCCGTTGATCATGCCGACGCGGCTGTGCTTGTAGCCATCGATGTCGAGCTTGTTGTAGCCGATACCGGTGTCGATGATGCCGTACAGCGTGACCGACGTTTCCGCCTGGGCAACACCGGCGAAACCGGCGAGCAGGGCGGCAGCGAGCAGAGTCTTTTTCATTTAAGAAATCTCCGTTGATTTGAGTGACAAAGAGCAGCAACACAGCAAATTCTGGCCTGCCGCCCCCCTAACTCCGCGAAGGGAAGTTGACGCTATTGCATCAAAAATCCCGTGGACTGGCTATGGTCAGGGCCAGAAAACTCGCGCTTTACAGCAGCATTGTTGGGAACTTGCAACATCCCGTCCCCCTTACTTCATAGAGCCACCGGGCTAACCCTAGGCAACGCTCGTCCGACTTTTTAGCTCACAAGCCGCTGGCGGGAAAATCCTCGTATGCTGATAACGCTGTTATCGCCTGATATCAACGCTATGAAAATGGCGCGCCCGACGGATCCCATGAATACGCCTCCCTCCCCGCCCACGCCACGCGCCGACCGCATCACCGCCCTGCGCCGCCGGATCATTCTGGATGCGGCCGAGCGGGTGTTCGGCCGCGACGGGCTCGAAGCCACGACCATCCGCGCCATCGCCAAGGAAGCGGGATGCACGACCGGCGCGATCTACCCGTGGTTCGACGGCAAGGAGGCCATCTACGGCGAATTGCTGGCCGAGTCACTCGACCGTCTGCATGGCTACTTGTCCGATGCGCTGCAGGCCAGCCCAGGTCCGCAGGCCGCGCGCGGCGTGGTGCGGGCGTTCTTCGGCTACTACGCGGATCGTCCCACCGATTTTTCGCTCGGGCTCTATCTCTATCGCGGCCTGGCGCCGCATGGGCTGGGCCGCGAGATGGACGGGCGCCTGAATGCCCGCCTGAGTCAGTGTGTGGCGTTGCTGGGCCAGGGTCTCGCGCGCACGCGCGACTGGCCCGCGCCGCGCGTGGCGCTCGAACAGATGACGACCTTCACGTACCTGATGGGTCTGCTGCTTCTGCACCACACCCGCCGCCTGAAATCCCTCGATCAGCACGCCGAAACGCTGCTGGATCATTACTGCACGAGCCTGGAGCAACGCTGATGGACAGCCCCCGCACCGCCCCCTCGCCTGCCGCAGAGCCTGCCTCGCCGGTGGCCCGCATCACGCCGGCCGAGTTTGCCGTGTTGTTGCGCGATCAACATCCGTTCTCGGCGGTGCTGGGCATCGAGGTGACGGAGATCGGCCCTGGCACGGCGCGCGCCATCCTGCCGCCGCGGCCGACGCATCAGCGGCTGGGCGGCGTGGTGGCCGGTCCGATGCTCATGAGCCTGGCCGATCTCGTGACCTACGCCGCGGTGGTGGGCGCCACGGGCGAGCCCGGCGCCGTCACGACCAGCCTGACGATCAATTTCTTGCGTGGCAGCCCCGCGGGCGCCATCGTGGCGGATGCGCGTCTGCTGAAGGTGGGCCGCCTGTGCGTGGGCGAAGCCACGTTGCATGCGCCGGACGACGACACCCCGCTCGCCCACGTGGTGAGCACCTGGTCGGTGCCTCGCTCATGAGCGCCCTCCGTCCATTCCAGGCACCCGACGGCTTCCTCGTTGCGCACGGCGTGAGCGTGATCGGTCTCGACGAAGCGGGCTGCGCGGCCGCACGGCAGGTGGCGGCCAGCCGCCCCGACCTGCCGCTCACGGTGTATGACCGCGACGGCGCGCGCTGCGAGGCGTTTCGCGGGCTCGCCACCCTGGCGCTCTCGGTGGAAGAGGCCTTGCGCGAGTCGGACGTGATCGTGCTGGCCCTGCGCGATGGTCACGAGGTGGACCGCACGCTGGCGCGCTACAGCGATGGTGCGGTCAATGCCGATCTGGCGGGCAAGCTCGTCATCGACCTGCATCCGCTCGACGCGCAGTGGGCGCAAAGGCTGGCCCACGCGCTGCGCAGCGCGGGCGCCGGCTACGCGACGCCCGCGCCGGATCCCGCGGGTTGGCTGGCGCTTATCGGGCGGCCCGGAGCCTGAGCGCGCGTTCGGTGCCGGCCACGCACACCGCCAGCCACAACGCGCTTACCGCAAAGCCGGCGGCAACGTCGCTCAGGAAGTGCACCTGCAGGAGCACGCGGCTCACGCCGATCGCGGCGATCAGCACCGCCGTGCCGGCCACGCAGACCACGCGCCAGCGCGGGGCCAGCGCCCGCAGCAGCAGGTAGCAGGAGAATCCATACACGGCCATCGCCGCGGAGGCATGACCGCTCGGAAAACTCCAGCCCGAGGCCTCGACGAAGCCATGCGTGTGCTCGGGTCGAACGCGCTCGAAGGTGTGCTTGAGAATCCAGTTGAGCGCGCCGCCCCCGGCCATGGCGGCCACGCCGCCCGCCGCCAGGATGAACCGACGCCGCCAGAGCAAGCCGAGGACGATGGCGATCGCCAGCACCGTGAGCAGATTGCGGTCGCCGAAATGCGTGAACCACGACATCAGCCACAGCAACGCGGTGGGCATGGCGAGGCTGAGCGCCTGGGCCAGCGCCACATCGAAGACGACGAGCCCGCCCTCCTGGCGCACCGCCAGCGCGAGCCCGAAAAACACCAGGCCGGCCACGCCGGCCATGGCAAGAAAGACGCCGGTGCGACGACGCCCGGTCGGCAGGCCGATCAGCAATTGCCAGGCGGCCGCGGCCGCGAGACCGCCCAGCGCCGGGACGCCCAACAGGATCAACCAGGGATGGGCCGCGACCCAGATAGCGTATTCGTTCATTCAGTATCGACCCGTAGGGCCGCCCGGGGTTCAGTCCGGGCGATGCAAAATCAGCGGATGGGCCGCCGCACGGGCGAACGCCTCGGTGGCGGCGTCGAAGTCCCAACGCTCGACCATGCAGGCGTCGGCCTGCTCGTCGCCGGCGTATTCGATCAGGTTGAGCGAATTGGGCACGCTGCCCCGCACACGCCAGGACGTGGCCGTGCCGGCCTGCACGGCCCAGGCGCCGCGCCCCTTCTGACCTTGCGATCCGAACAGCGGCACGACGTATGGCAGGTGGATGTGCCCGCCCAGGATCAGGTCAACGCCCGCATCGACCCAGGCCGGTACGGCCCGCTCGCGACCGATCAGCAGGTTGGCCGTGTCGCTCTCTTCGACCGCGCGCACCGGATGGTGCATGAGCACGATGCGCAGCTGGCCCCGCCGTGCGCCGCGCAGGCGTTGCGCCACGCGCTGCACCTGGTCGGCCGACACCTCACCATCCTTGTGACGATGCGGCCGCGTGCTGTTGACGCCGATGGCGAGCACCTGATCGTTGTCGAACACCGGCTCGAGCGTCGCACCGAGCGCGCGCCGATAGTTGCCATAGGGATTGAGCAGGCGCGCAAAGAGATTGTAGAGCGGCATGTCGTGGTTGCCGGGCACCGCCAGGACCGGCCGGCCAAGGCTCTGCACGAAGGTGCGCGCCAGCGCGAACTGGTGACGTCGTGCGCGCTGCGTGATGTCGCCTCCCAGCAGCACCACTTCGGGCTGCCATTCGGCGACCAGCCGTTGCACGGCTTTCACCACGGGTTCGACAGTCGTGCCGAAATGCGTATCCGATATATGCAACAACCGGGTCATGCCGGCTCCAGCCGCTGTTCGGGCGGCGGCACCAGCAGAGGCAGGCGATCACGCGCCACTTCGAAGACCAGCGGCGTCTGCAACCAGGTGATTTCGCCGTCCATGGCGACCTTCACCTTGCGCACCTTGCGTCCCAGCCCGATGCTGAGCTTGTCGAACGCAAAGCTGATGACCTGGTCGGCTTCGCCGAGCCGGCTGAACAGCCCGCTAAGCAACAGACCATACAAGGCCAGCGTGCCGACGGGCCGAACCGTCATGGCCACCAGCTTGCCCTGGCGCGTGGCCGGCGCTTCGGCGATGCCGATGCGCTCGAGCTGCAGGGTGTTGTTGCCGACCACGACCGTGGGCGTGCGCAGCAGACGCTCTTCGCCATCGCGTTCGAGCGTGATGCGCAACTGGCGATGCGGCCGGAACAGGGTGACCAGGCCCGACCAGAGCGCCACCAGGCGGCTGCGGCCATAGCGCTGCTTATAGGCCTCGCGGTCTTCGAGCAACTGCGGGTAGAGACCCACGCTGGCGTTGATCAGGAAGGCATTGCCGTTGAGCATGCCCACCTGCACCTCTTCGATGCGGGCCTCGAGCAGCGCCCGGGTCGCGGCCTCGGTGTCTTGCGAGATGCCATGCGCCCGGCCGAAGAAGTTGAACGTGCCCTGCGGCAGGATGCCGAACGGCACGCCCGAGCCGAGCACCACACTGGCGACCGCGTTGAGCGTGCCGTCGCCGCCGGCCGCGACCACCACGCCGTTTTCGGCCCGCGCCGCCTCGAGGGCTTCGCGCGCCGCCTTCGGCAGCTCGGCGCCCGAGTCGATGGCGATGATCCGATGGCGGCGTCCGGCCTCGTCGAGGATGCGCGAGATCGTCTCGCGCGTGACCGAGGCGTCTTCGCGACCGGATCCGGTGTTGAGGACGATGAAGAAGGGTTCGTTGCCGCTCAGGGAGCGGGCCGGCGCTGAGCCGGTCGGCAGGGCTTGTGTCATGAACCTAAAATAGCGTGCCCCTGCGCCACCCGCAAGCCGCGGACGGGTCTGGCGAGGCTTCGGCATGCCATCGAGATGCAAACGGCGCTACGGGATGTGACAAGGCGCCGTGAAGTCCAGGCTCGCCAGCACGGC
Source organism: Bordetella genomosp. 5 (assembly GCF_002261475.1). Taxonomy (GTDB): domain Bacteria; phylum Pseudomonadota; class Gammaproteobacteria; order Burkholderiales; family Burkholderiaceae_B; genus Bordetella. The sequence continues at coordinate 448,807 of NZ_NEVN01000002.1, read as the reverse complement.
CGCCTGCATTTTTTGCACCAGCGCTCGCGCATCGTCGCGCCGGTACTGCACGCTGTACGGCAACGCGGCCGGCGCGGGATCGCTGGTCAGCACATGCAGCCGGCCCTGCGCCTGCAAGGCCTGCGCCCACTGCCGCGGCAGCAGCCCGATGCCGGCGCCTTCGATCAGCATGCCGACAATGGCGCCCCAGTTGTTGCAGGACAGCCGTTGCTCGGCCGGCCCGAGACTGTCGAGCCAGGGTTCGAGGACCCGGTGCGTGCCGGCACCATCCGGCAAGGTGATGAGCGGACTCTGCCGCAGCAGCTCGGAGGTGAGCACGTTGGCATCGCCCACCAGCCGCGGCGCGCCGACCCAGGCGAATGCCGCCTCGCCGGCCGGCACCGAGACGATGCCGCTGCGGGAGGAACGTCCGGCGATCACGGCGAAATCGAGTTCGCCGTCGGCCACGCGGCGCTCGAGCACCTGGCCGATATCCACGTAAGGCTCGAGCGCCAAGGCCGGATAGGCTTGGCGCACACGCCCGATGAAAGCCGGCAACCAGGTCAGCGCGCTGAGCTCGCCCACGCCGAAACGGCAGCGGCCCGCGAGCTCGTGCTGCGCGGCCATCGAGGCGCGGATGCCATCGGCCGAGGCGAGCAGGTCGCGCGCCTGCGGCACCAGGCGTTCCCCGGCCGACGTCAGCACCGCCCTATGGCCGGAGCGGTCGAACAGAACCTGACCGAGGGCTTCCTCGAGCTCGCCGATGCGCTTGGACAGCGAAGAGACCGACAGATGGAGGCGATCGGCCGCCACCGCGAAACTCGCGCAAGTGGCGGCCCAGTAAAAGGCTTCGAGCTGTTTGAGCGTCATCCGCCGATTGTAGTCAGGCGTGACCGCCCAGGTAGGCATTGGCCAATTCGTCGTTCGCCGCGATCTCCGCCGCCGAGCCCTGCGCCACGACATGTCCGCCTTCGACGACGTAGGCGCGATCCGCCAGCGCCAGGGCCAGGCCCGCCATCTGATCGACCAGCAGGATCGTCATGTTTTCGTTGCGCAGCCGGTCGAGGGCGGAGAAGAGCTCGGCGATCACCTTGGGCGCGAGCCCGAGCGAGGGCTCGTCCAGCAGCAGCACGCGCGGCCGGCTCATGAGCCCGCGCGCCACGGCCAGCATCTGCTGCTCACCGCCCGACAGCAGGCCCGCGCGCTGGTGCAGGCGCTCGCGCAGGCGCGGGAACCGCTGCAGCATGCTCTCGACGCGGGCCTCGCGATCGCGCGGGTCCAGGAAGGCGCCGAGCCGGATGTTGTCGAGCACCGACAGCTCGGGGAACACCTGCCGGCCCTCGGGCACGAGCACCAGACCCAGGCCGACGATGTCCTCGGCCGCCCTGCCCTCGAGCTCGTGACCATCGATATGCATCGCGCCGGACTGGCTGCGGTGCAGGCCCGCGAGCGTGCGCATCAGCGTGGATTTGCCCGCGCCGTTGGCGCCCAGCAGCGCGACCATCTCGCCGGCCCGGACCTGCAGGCTGATGCCGTGCAACACCGGTTCGGCGCCATAGCCCGCCACCAGGTCGGCGACGCCGAGCAGCTCCGGTCCGGCCGGGCGCGGTTCGCGCTGCACGGGCGCCTGGGCCTCGAGCGACTCGCCCAGATAGGCCTGCTTCACGGCGGGGTCGTTCTGCACCTGCGCCGGCGTACCCACGGCAAGACGCCGCCCCGCATCGAGCACGACCAGTTGATCGGAAATCGCCATGACGAGCGCCATGTCGTGCTCGACCAGCGCCACGCCCACGCCGGCGTCGGCGATGCGACGCAACAGCGCGGCGAGCCTGTCCTTGTCCTCGCGCGACAGGCCGGCGGCCGGCTCGTCGAGCAGCAGCACGTCGGGATCGGTGGCGAGGGCCCGCGCGATCTCGACCAGCCGGCGGTCGACGTGCGCCAGACCGGCGGCCGGCAGCACCGGCGAGCCGGTGTAGCCGCAGAACGCCAGCAGTGCGCGCGCCTGGGCGCGGGCGGCGTCGCCATGGAATCGGCCCGCGGAAAACAGACCGCCCAGGCGCCCTCGTCCCATGGCGAGCACCACGTTGTCTTCGACGCTGAGGGTGCCGAACAGTTGCGAGGTCTGGTAGGTGCGGGCGATACCGGCGCGCGATATGCGGAAGGCGGGCAGCCCGGCCAGGGCCTGCGAACCCAGCGTGAATCCGCCGGCGGACGGCCGGTAGAAGCCGCTCATCATATTGAGTGCGGTCGTCTTGCCGGCACCGTTGGGGCCGATCAGGCTCGTCACGGCGGCTTCCGGCACGCTCATCGACAGATCGCTCACGGCTCGCACGCCACCGAAGGTGATGCCCAGCCCCTGCGCCGACAGCACGGCGCGCGGACGGCGCGGCAACGACACGGCCTCGGTGGCGGCGGCGGCGGCGGCGGCGGCCCCCGGTGCCGCCGCGGCGGCGCCCAGACCGGCCCGGCGCACGATCTGGCGCCACAGCCCGACCGCGCCATCCGGCGCGACCCACAGGACCAGCAGCAGCAAGGCACCGAAGAACAGCAGGCGATAGGCTTCGAGCGAAGCCAGCAACTCGGGCAGCACGCCGACGATGAGCGCGCCGATGATCGGGCCCGCGACGGTGCCCGCGCCGCCCACGATCACCACCAGCACGAACAGAATGGACTGCATGAAGCCGAAGGTCTCGGCCGTGACGAAGCTCGAGAGCGGGGCGAACAGGCCGCCCGCCAGCCCTGCCGCGGCGGCCGACAGCGTGAAGGCCACCGTCTTGATGACGAGCGGGTTCAGACCGATGGAGTGTGCGGCCGTCTCGCTGTCGTTCACGGCGCGCATCGCGGCGCCCCAACTGCCGCGCGCCAGCAGCGCGTAGCCCACCAGCACCAGCGTCGCCGTGATGATCGCAATGATCGCGACGGTCTGCTCCGGTCCCAGGCCGGCCCACAGCTGCGGCGGCAGGATACCCATGATGCCGCTCTGCCCGCCGGTGAGATCGCGCATCTCGACCGCGGCGTGCTGCACGATGAAGGCGAAGGCGATCGTGATCATTGCCAGGTAGGGCCCCTTCACCCGCAGCGCCGGCAATGCGAGCAAGGCGCCCAGCGCGGCGGCGAGCAGCGTCCCGGCGGCCCAGGCCGGCCAGAAGCTCCAGCCTGCCTTGGTCGTGAGGATCGCCACGGTATAGGCGCCGATCGCATAAAAACCGATGTGCCCGAACGAGACCTGGCCGGTCAGGCCGAGCAGCACGTTCAGGCCGATGCCGACAATCGCGATGAGCGCGATGTTGGCGAGCACGAAGACGTAGTAACTGTTGAGCGTGAGCGCCAGCACGATCGCCAGCGACACGAGCGCGGCACCCGCCGCAAAGGATTTGGCGTTCATACTTTCTTGACCTCCGCCCGTCCGAACAGGCCGTTGGGCCTTGCGGCCAACACCGCGATGACCAGGGCGAATGTGATGATCTGCGTGTAGCCCGAGCCGAGGGTGACGGTGACGAGCGCTTCGGCCAGGCCGAAGATCAGGCCCGCGAGCATGACGCCCCAGGCGCTGCTGATGCCGCCGAGGATGGCGACCGCGAAGGCCTTCAGGCCGAACAGCGTGCCCATGTCGGCGGTCACGTGAAACAGCGGCGCGATCAGGATGCCGGCGATGCCGGCGAACAGCGTCGAGACGGCAAAGGCCGCGGCGACGGCGCGCTTGATCGGAATGCCCATCAGGCGCGCCGCGTCTCGGTTCTGCACCACGGCCAGCAGCGCGATGCCCCAGCGGGTGCGGCGCGCCACCAGATGCAGCGCGGCCGCGAACGCCAGACCCAGCAGCGGGATCAGCAATTGCAGCGGGTACACCCCCAGCCCGAGCCCGGCGACTTCGATCGGCGACACCGCCAGCGGCGAAGGCAGACTGCGCGGCTCCTTGCCGAAGGTGTGCATCACCACGTTGTCGAGCACGATGCCCAGGGCCACGGTGGACATCAGCCAGGCATTGGAGCCTCGCGATGCGAACGGCCGCACCGCGACGAACTCGACAATCAAGCCATAGAGCGCGCAGCAGATCAGCGCCAGCAGGATGGCCGGCGCCATGCCCCAGCCCAGGGTCTGGGCGAAGGTGAAGCACAGCACCGCACCCAGCATCATCGAGCTGCCCTGCGCGAAGTTGACGGTCCCGGAGACCGAATAGGTGATGTGGAATCCCAGCGCCATGAGGCCGTACATACTGCCCAGGCCCAGGCCGCTGATCAGCGCCGCCAGCAACTGCATGGTGTTCTCCGCCCGCTGCCGTTATTGCGCCAGCCCGACGGGCAGGATGCGGTTATCGATGAACTGAGCCCAGACATAGTCCTTCTCGCTCAGTGCGTCATGCACCGAGGGCGTGAAGGGTTGCTTGTATTGCTTGATCAGGCCGTCGTAGCTATCGATCTTGTAGTAACCCTGACGGATGGCGTCGCCATCGGTGGAGCCCGCGCGCTCGATCGCCAGCGCGGTGAGCTGCATCGCGTCGTAGGCATTGGCCACGCCCACGGCGGGCGTGATGTTCTCGGGGCCCTTCACATCCGGGTACTTGGCCTTGAGGGCGGCGATCACCTTTTCGCCGACCGGCGACTGCTTGCCGAAGAAGCTGTAGGTCTGGACGAAGTGCACGTTCTTCGCGTTCGGGCCGGCCAGCTCCGTGAAACGGCCGCCCGCCGGGCCCCAGTGCGAGACCACCGGCACCTTCCAGCCCATGCGGTCGAGCGACTTCACCACCTGCGCCGACGGACCGACGTTGCCCACCATGAAAAGCGTATCCGCGCCCGCGGCCTTCAGGCGCGTGAGCTGCGGCACCACATCCACATCGTGGCCCTCGAACTTCTCGCTGCCGACCGGCTTCATGCCTTTGGCCGACAGCGCGGCGACCAGGCCCTTTTCGTTGGACTCGCCCCAGGGGTTGTTGACCATGATGAGGCCGAACTTCGACGTGTTGAAGGTCTTCTGCGCGTAGTCGACCATGCCGACGTCGACGACCTCGTCCACCGCCGAGACACGGAACACGTAGTTGGGATTGGCGCCGTTCTTCGTGATCGGCGTGCCGGCGGCCCACGGTCCCATGAACGGCACCTTGGCCTGATTGACGAGCGGCACGATGGCCATCGACACCGGCGTATCCAGGCCGCCGATGATCACGGCGACCTTCTCCTTGTAGATCAGCTCGCGCGCGGCAACCACACCCTTGGCCGGATTGGCTTCGTCGTCGCGCCGCACCAGCTCGAGCTTGCGTCCGCCCAGCACGCCGCCCTTGGCGTTGATCTCGTCGATGGCGACCTGCACCCCGCGCGAGATCGATTCGCCGGCGAGCGCCGATTGGCCCGACAAGGCGGTGATCAGGCCGATCTTCACGGGGTCGGCGGCCAGGACCTGCGGGCCGAAAGCCGTGCCCACGAGGGCGAAAGCGGTGCAGACGAAGGTGCGGCGAGAAAGACGAGACATGGAATTCTCCCGAAGGGGTTGTGGTGATCGGCGCCAACGACGCCTCTGCCCCTCTCAAGCAAAACCCATGCCAGTTTTGCTTTCCTGCGCTCAATCCTGGCACAGGGTTTGCTTGTGTACCAGGGTATTTTTGCCGTCAATCCATAGGTATTTATTGACGACAATTAATGGATTCATTGACGGAAAGAAAGGCTCGCCCCCTGGGGCTGGCCATTTCGCCCGTCTGTCTCGAGACACCTCGTACGCACAAGAACAGTGCAATTCATGGGAGCAAATGATGCAGACCGCACCAAACTGGAACGCCGCCGACGCGGGCGCCATCGTCGACAGTTATCTGACGACGTTGATGAAGCCGGATCCCGAAGGCGCGCGCCGCTACGTCAGCCCCGACCTGCGCATCCGATTCACCGGCGGCCGCGAGATGCGCGACCCGTCGGAGTGCACCGCGTTCAATGCGTCGCGCTATGCCTGGGTGAAGAAGCGCTTCGAGTCCACCGACGTGGTGGCCGGCGCCACGCCGCAACAGGCCGTGGTCTATAACCGGGGCACCCTGTACGGCGAATGGCTCGACGGCACGCCGTTCGAAGGCAATCGTTATGTCGACCGCTACGTGGTCCGCGACGGCCTCATCACCGAGATGGACGTCTGGAACGACAGCGCCGAATGGCTGCTGGTGCGCGCGGGCCTGGCAGCGAAATGAGCGCCCCCTCCCCTTCCGCACCGGCACCGGCGACCAGCCCCGCGCGTTACGGCCCGCTGCCCACCCACGACCGCTTCGATTACGCGCCCATCCATCGGCGCGCCGATTACAGCTGGCCTGGCGGCGCTCGCCTGGCCGTGTATCTGGGCTTCAATATCGAGCACTTCGCCTACGGCTCCGGCCTGGGCGCCCGGCTCGGCGCCAGCTTCGGCGAGCCCGACGTCCTGAACTACGCCTGGCGCGAGTACGGCAACCGGGTCGGCGCCTGGCGCTGCCTCGAGCTGTTCGACGCGCTGCGCTTGCCGGCGGGCGTCATCGCCAACACCGCGATCCTCGATCATTGCCCCGAGCTGATCGATGCCTGCCTCGCGCGCGGCGACGAGCTCATCGCGCACGGCCACACCAATGCAGAACATCAGGGCGGCTTCGACGAGGCCACGGAGCGCGCGCTGCTCGAGCATTGCGCCCGGCGCTTCGCCGAGCGCACCGGCGCCGCGCCCGCCGGCTGGCTCTCGCCGTGGATCGCCGAGTCGCCGCTCACCTGCGACCTGCTCGTCGAAACCGGCTATCGCTACACCCTGAACTGGTGTCACGACGATCAACCGACCACACTGCGGACCCGCAGCAATCGGCCGCTCTGGTCCGTGCCCTATCCGCAGGAAGTGAACGACATCCCGATGATCGTGGCGCGCCAGATGGACGGCAAAGACTTCGCCCAGCTCATCATCGACAACTTCGACGAGATGCTCGAGCAATCCCGCCAGCAGCCGCTCGTGATGGGCATTGCCCTGCATCCCTACCTCGTGGGTCAGCCGTACCGCCTGCGCCATCTGCGCCGCGCGCTCGCTCACATCGCCGCGCGCCGCGATCAGGGCGAGGTGTGGGTCACCACGCCGGGCGCCATCAGCCAGCACGTCGATACCCTTACCGCCGACCAGGAGCTTTCCGCATGACCACTTCGCAACCGGCCGCCTCGCCCCTGCCCTATGCCGACACCGCCGGCGCGTGGGTGCCGCACGGCCTCTTCACGCTGCCGCCGACAGGCTCGGGCCCGCTCGATGGCCTGCGCTTCGCGGCCAAGGACCTCTTCGACGTAGCCGGCCATCCCACCGGCGCCGGCAACCCGGACTGGCTCGCGACCCACGAACCGGCCAGCGCCACCAGCCCCGTGGTCGCGCGTCTGCTCGCGGCCGGTGCGCGGCTGGACGGCAAGACCATCACCGACGAGCTGGCCTACAGCATCCAGGGTGAGAACGCGCATTACGGCACGCCGCTGAACACCCGCGCGCCCGATCGGGTGCCGGGCGGCTCGTCAAGCGGATCGGCGTCCGCGGTCGCCGCCGGCCTGGTCGACTTCGCGCTCGGCACCGACACGGGCGGATCCACCCGGGTGCCGGCGAGTTACTGCGGCCTGTGGGGCCTGCGCACCACGCACGGAAAGGTGAGCGCGGAACACCTCGTGCCGCTCTCGCCGCTGTTCGATACCGTGACCTGGCTGGCGCGGGACGCGGCCGTTTTCGAACGCGTGGGCAGCGTGCTGCTCGCGGATGACGCGCCGTCGCCCTGGCGCGCGGCCGTCGTGCTCGGCGACGCCTGCGCCCAGGCGGAGCCCGCGTTCGGCCCCCTGCTGGACGCCGTGCGCCAGGCGCTGAGCGAGGAGCTCGGCGTGGCGCCGTCGGAGGCGCCCACCTCCGACACCGATCTCGAGCATTGGCGCCAGACCTACGTGACCGTGTCGGCCTACGACGCGTGGCAGACGCACCGTGACTGGATCACGCGCGTGCAGCCGGGCTTCGGCGCGGCGGTCGCGGGCCGCTGGAAGATGGCCGCCGGCGTGGACGCCGACACCGCGGCGCGCGCCACGGCCGAGCAGGCGCGCCTGCGCGAGCAGATTCGCGCGCTGCTGGGTACCGACACGGTGGCCGTGCTGCCCTCCGCCTCGAGCGCGGCGATCTCGCGCACCGCGGACGCCGCCGCGGTGGATCAGATCCGCGCCAACACCTTCCGCATCACCTCGATCGCGGGCCTGGCCGGTCTGCCGCAGGTCAATATCCCGTTCATCGGCGCGGACGGCCTGCCGGCGGGGGTATCGTTGCTCGGCCCGGCGGGAAGCGACCTGGCATTGATCCGTCTGGCCATCGCCGTCGGCCGGCGGACGGGCGCGCTGGGCGTGGGGACGTTGCCCGGAACCGACGCCGCCACAGGCCCGGCTGCGCAGGCCCTGAACCCGGTGGCAAAATAGGCTGCCCCACAGCGCGGGGCGCCTCGCCGCCCCGCGCCACTCGACATCGCTCCATGAAGAAAGCAGCATCTCCCTCCCGCGCACGGCCGGCGGCGGCTCCCGAGCCCGCCACCGCGCGGACGGTCACGCGCGGTCGTCCCAAGGTCCGGCCCAGCACGCTCGTCCCGGCGGCGGCGGACGGCACCGAGGACACCGAAACCCGCATTTACCAGGCCGTGGTCAGCGGTGTGATGAGCCAGCGCCTGCGCCCCGGCACCAAGCTGCCCGAGGCCGCGCTGTGCGAACTCTTCGGCGTGGGCCGCAGCACGGTGCAAAAGGTGTTGCAACGGCTGGCGCACGACCACGTGGTTGAGCTGCGCCCCAATCGCGGCGCGATGGTGGCCATGCCGACCCGCGAAGAGGTCGGCATGCTGTTCGAGGCACGCCGCGCGCTCGAGGCCGCCATCCTGCCGCTGGTCGCGCAGGCCGCCACGCGCGCCGACTACGCCTCGCTGCGTCGGCAACTGCGCGACGAACACCGCGCCATGCACACCCTGCCGCAAACGGAATGGGCGCGGCTCGCCAGCGCCTTTCATGTGCGCCTGGGCGAGCTGTCGCGCAATCCGATTCTCGCGCGCTATCTGGCCGAACTGATCTCGCGCTGCTCGCTCGTGGTGGCGATTTTTCAGCCGCCCGGCAACGCCACCTGCGAGCACGACGAGCACGCGCGTGTGGTCGACCATCTCGAACAGGGCCGCGTCGATGAGGCGATCGCCGAGATGGATCAACATCTGCGCCAACTCGAATCGCACATTCAGCTCGTGGAAGCGCCCACCGGGCTGAGCCTGGCCGACATGCTCGGGCTCGGCTGAGCGTTCGGCCGCCACGCGCGCGGCGTGGCCGCGCCGCCGCTCCGTGCTCAGGCGCCGTGGCGATCGATATGGCCGAGATCCCGGCCCGGATCGAGCTGGTCGCGCACGCGCTGCTTGAGCGCCTTGGCGTCGGGAAATCCGCCGTCGCTGCGGCGGTCCCAGATCACCGTGCCATTCACCGTCACGATGAACACGCCGCCCGTTCCGGGCACCAGTGCCACCTCGCCCAGATCGGTGGAAAACGTCGACAGCAACTCCTGCGCCATCCACGCCGCCCGCAGCAGCCATTGGCATTGCGTGCAGTACTGAATGGTGATTCTCGGCAAGGGATGGGGCATGCGTCGCTCCTGCGATGGCGGATCAGGGCACCAATGTAGCGCTGGTGTTCGCGCAATATGCAAAAGACCCTGCCGCGCGAACGGCAGGGTCCTGGTCTCGCGCCCGGTGCCCTGAACCTGGCACCCGGCACTCAGGCGCCGAGGTAGGCCTCGAGCACGCGCGGATGCCCGAGCAGCTCGCGGCCGGTTCCCGACAGCGCCAGCGCCCCGTTCTCGAGCACGTAGCCCCGTTGCGCGATGCGCAGCGCCTGACGCACGTTCTGCTCCACCAGCAGCAGCGTGAGCCCGTCGCCGTTGACCGCGCGCAGCGAGCGGAAGATCTCCTGCACCACGATGGGCGCCAGCCCCATCGACGGCTCGTCGAGCAGCAGCAGGCGCGGCTTGGCCATCAGCGCCCGGCCGATGGCCAGCATCTGCTGCTCACCGCCGGACAGATTGCCGGCCATGCCGTCGATGCGCTCCTTCAGGCGCGGAAACAGATGGAACACGTATTCCAGCTCGCTCGCCGCATCCTTCAGGCCGCGGCGATAGGCGCCGAGCTCGAGGTTTTCGCGCACCGTCATGGTGGTCAGGATGGCCCGACCCTCCGGCACCTGGACGATGCCGCGCGCCACGATCTCATGCGGCGCGAGACGGGTGATGTCCTCGCCTTCGAAGCGGACCGCGCCCCTGGCCTTGGGCAACAGACCCGACAGCGCCAGCAGCGTGGTGGACTTGCCCGCGCCGTTGGCGCCGACCAGCGCCGTGACCTGCCCCGCCTCGAGCGCGAAGTCGATGTTGCGCACCGCCTCGATATGGCCGTAATTGACTTCCAGCCCGGTGACTTCGAGCATGCTCATGACTGCACCTCCGCATGCGTGGGCTCATCGTCTTCTTCGCGGCCCAGATAGGCCTCGATCACCTGCTCGTTGTTGCGGATCTCTTCGGGACCACCGCAGGCGATGATCTTGCCGAAATTCAGCACCGCGATGCGCTCGCACAGGCCCATCACGAAACGCATGTCGTGCTCGATCATGAGGATGGTGTAGCCGCGATCGCGGATGGCGGTGATCTCGCGCATGAGCTCGGCGCGCTCGCCGGTATTCATGCCGGCCACCGGCTCGTCGAGCAGCAACAGCTTGGGCTCGGTCGCCAACGCACGCGCCAGCTCGAGGCGGCGCTGTTCGCCATACGACAGGTTGTCGGCCAGATCGTCGGCCTTGTGCTCGAGGCGCATCCACGACAACAGCTCGCGGGCACGCTCGCGCGCCCGCGCTTCGTGACGGCGGTAGTCGGGCAGGCCCGCCAGCAGGCTCGCGAAACCGTAGTCCATGTGGCGATAGGCGCCCACGACGACGTTCTCGAGCAGCGTCATCTCCTTGAACAGTCGGATGTTCTGGAACGTGCGGGCAATGCCCATGCGCGTGATCTGATACGGCTTCTTGCGCAGCAGGTCCTGGCCTTCGTAGCGGATGCTGCCGCTGGAGGGATCCAGCAGGCCGGTGATCAGATTGAACACCGTGGTCTTGCCCGCGCCGTTGGGGCCGATCAGGCCGAAGATCGCGCCTTGCGGCACGCTCAGATTGACGTCATGCAGCACGTGCAGGCCGCCGAAACTCTTGGAGACGGAGGTCAGCTCAAGCATGCTTGCCTCCCTTGAACCAGCGCTTGAAGCGCACGGGATCCCAGATACCTTGCGGCAGGAACAACACGATAAGCACCAGGATGAGGCCGTTGACGACGAGGCGGAAGTCGGAGAATCCGCGCAGCATCTCGGGCAACAGGGTGATGATGAAACTGCCCACGAGCGGTCCGATCAGGCTGCCGATGCCGCCGAGAATGGTCATGGTGAGGATCTCCACGCCACGATCGAAGCCGTACTCGTTGGGGCCGATGAAGAAGGTCAGGTGGGCATTGAGCGCACCGGCCAGGCCCGCGATCATGGCGCCGGCCACGAAGGCCAGCATCTTGTTCGCCCGCACGTCGATGCCCATCAGGCCGGCCGCGGTTTCGTCGCCCCGGATGGCGTCGAACGCGCGTCCCACCTTCGAGGCCCGGACGCGCCACAGCACGAACAGCACGATGAGCAGCGACAGCAGCACATGCCACCACTGCGTCAGCTGCGGAATGCCATTCAGGCCGAGCGCGCCACCCGTGAGCGATTCGGTATTGAGGATCGTGACGCGCACGACCTCGCCGAAGCCCAGCGTGGCCATGGCCAGATACACCCCCGAAAGCCGGAGCGTGGGCAAGCCGATCAGCAGCGCCACGATCGCCGGCGCGACCATGCCGCCCGCGAGCGCCACCGAGAAGGGCATGTCGTAATTCATCGTGAGCAGCGCCGCCGCGTAGGCGCCGATGCCCATGAACGCCGCGTTGGCCATGGCAAGCATGCCGCAGGCCAGCGTCAGCCAGATCGAGAGCGCCAGCAGCGCGTTGGTGCCCAGCGTGAGCACCAGGTTGCCATAAATGGCCCAGAAGTTTTCGAATCCACTCATGCTCAGGCCTTGCGTTGCACGACTTTGCCGAACAGCCCTTGCGGACGCACCAGCAGGATCAGGAAGAGCAGCCCGAACGCGACGGCGTCGCGCATGGTCGAGCCCACGTAGGCCACCGACAGCACTTCGGCAAACCCGAGGAACAGGCCGCCGAGCATGGCGCCACGGATGTCGCCCATGCCGCCCAGAATGATGACGGCGATGCCCTTGTGCAGCATCGGCTGTCCCATCAGCGGGAACAGCGCGTTGGAGTACAGGCCGATCAGCACGCCGGCCACGCCACCGAGCGCGGCGGCGGCGAACGAGGTGGTCAGGAACAGGCGCTCGACGTTGACGCCCAGCAGCCAGGCCGCCTTGGGCGACTCGGCGATGGCGCGCAGCGCACGGCCGAACTGGGTGCGGTGCATGACGACCATCAGCACGGCCATCAGCGCGAACGACAGGAAGATGATGCCCAGCTCGATCACGGTCACGTGCAGGCCGGCCACTTCGATCACATCCTCGGGCACGGTGCCGTGCGGGAAGCGCAGATTGGCGGCGCCGAAGATGCCTTGCGCGGCGTTGTTGAGCACGATGCCCACGCCGATCGTGGCGATCATCGGGATCAGGTGGGGCGCATTGCGCTTGCGCAGCGGCTTGAGCACCAGCACATCGATGAGCGCGCCGATCGCGCCCGACACCACGAACGCGGCGATCAGCGCGGCCCACAGCGGCAGTTGCAGGTACGACACGACCACGAGCGCCGCGTAGGCGCCGGTCATGAACACCGCGCCGTGCGCGAGGTTGATCACGCCGAGCACGCCGAAGACCAGCGTGAAGCCCAGCGCGAAGAGCGCATAGACGCAGCCCAGCGAGAGGGCATTGACGAATTGTTGTTCCAACATGGCGTTGTCCGGTTCAAAAATGCCTTGAGGGCGGCGCCGACGCCGCCCTCAAGCAGCCGGGGCCGCGCCCTGCGGCGCCGCGTACCGGCCGATGACGACCACGGGCGCTCAGGCGCCCGCGCCGCGGTTCAATGACCGCGCATCACTTTTCAATGACGTACTTGCCGTCCTTGGTGACGCTGACGATCGGCGCCTGCTGCGCGTCGTAGCCGGCGGGTTTGCCGGCACGGTCCTTGGCCTGGCGGAACTGGAACGGGCCGGTCGCGCCGCTCCACTTCACTTCGGGCAGCGCGTCGCGCAGCGCCGTGCGGTCCTTGGCGAGGTCGCCGGTGAGCTTCACGTTTTTCAGGCCTTGCGCCACGATGTACAGCGCGTCGTACGACTGGGCCGAGAACTGATCCGGGGCCGAGCCGAACTTGGCCTTGTAGGCCGCGATGAACTTGGTGTTTTCGGGCGTCTGGTTTTCGATGGACCAGGGGCTGCCGATCCAGAGATTGTTCGACGCGCCGCCGGGGGCCAGGTCGAAAATCTTGACCGAGTTCATGCCGTTGCCACCGATCACGGGCACGTTCAGGCCGAGCTGACGCGCCTGCACCATGATCGGGCCGCCTTCGGCCAGCAGGGCCGACAGCACGATGGCGTCAGGATTGGTGCCCTTGATCTTGGTGAGCTGCGCCTTGAAGTCGACATCGCCCTTGGCGAAGGTTTCGGTGGTGGTCACCGGCACCTTCTGGTCGTCGAGCGCCTTCTTGAAGTTGTCGTAGCCGCTCTTGGTGAAGACGTCGTCGTTGCCGTAGAGCACGGCCACGTTCTTCATGCCGGTCTTGCGGCGCACGGTCTCGATGGTGGCGGGCAGCACATCGGCTTCGGTGACCGAGTTACGGAACACGTAGTTGCCGATGGAGGTGATGCCGTCAGCCGTGTTCGAGGTGCCGAAAGCGACCGTCTTGGCGGCTTGCGCGACCGGGTCGGCGGCCTGCGCCGAGTTCGACAGCGTGGGGCCGAAGACCATCAGGACCTTGTCCTGGAAGATCAGCTTCTTGAAGACGTTGATGGCTTCTTCTTTCTTGCCCTGCTCGTCTTCGATGACCAGCGTGAGCTTGTTGCCATTGACGCCCCCGGCGGCGTTGATCTCTTCGGCGGCCAGCTGGAAGCCATTGCGGATCGACACGCCGTATTGGGCGGCACCGCCGGACAGCGCTTCGGCAACGCCGAGCTTGATGTCGGCGGCGTGCGCGGTCCCCAGCGTGCCGAAGGCGGTCAGCAGGGCCAAGCCAAGTTTGTTGATGCGTTGCATGTCACTACCCCTCAATCCGTTTGTCTCGATGTGATGTTGTGTGCCGGCGAGCTCCACGGCGCGAATAAGTGCGTCGTTACAGATGGGCACAGGCCTTGGCGAGCGCTGATATTACACCTTTGAACACGCGGCGTAGCGGTGAAAATACGCAATAAATAAGGTTCGATATCGGGGTTTACGCAACAGGCTTGCGCCATGCTCCGGCGGCCTCCCGATTCAGCCCGACATCCCGCGCTTTGAAGGACCGGGCGCTCGCAAATTTCCGGCTAACCGTCACACCGCTTCGCATTCCTGCAACACCCTCACGCCACTTGACCCTTTTTTCCGCAAACCGACTACCCTAAGCAAACGGCGCTGCCGCCTCACCGCCCACGAGACACGCCGACCGTCCCATAACAAAGGCATCGCTGCGTCATGGATCACGCCCCCGCCCGCCCCGTCCGGCGCCGCCCCACTCTGCGGGCGGCTCTGGTGGCGCTGGTCCTGGTCTGTACCGTGCCCGCCGCGCTGGTCGCCGCGGGTGCCGTCTATCAGGACTACCTGCTGCGCAAGGAGCGCGTGTTCGAGTCGGCGATATCCACGGCACGCAACCTGGTGGCCGAGGTCGAGCGCGAGCTGCACGGCATCGAAGCCGGCCTGCGCGTGCTGGCCACGGCCGAAGACCTGGCCCGCGGCGACATGGAATCGTTCTACCGGCGCATCGAAGACGCCCTGCGGCTGCAGAACGTCGACGGCTACCTGCTGATCGATCCGCAAGGCATGCAAGTCCTCAACACGGATCGGCACTACCCCGCCGTGCCGGTGCGCAGCGCCATTCCGGCCGGCACGCTGAGCCAGGCCATCGACGAGCGCAAGACCACGGTGTCGGGCCTGTTTCATACGGCGATCGGCGGCGAGCTGACGCTGGCCGTGAGCGTGCCCGTGGAGATCGGGGCAACCGTGCCGTATACGCTCAGCGCCGGCATCCGCCCCATTCGCATCAGCCAGATCCTGCAGCGCCACCAGCTCGATACCGGCTGGGTGGCGGCGGCGCTCGACAGCAACGCGGTCATCGTGGGCCGCAGCCGCGATGATGCCCGCTACATCGGCCAGTCGGCCGTGGGCAGCCTGGCCGAGTCGATCAAATCTCAACGCGAGGGCACGCTCCAGAGCGAAACCAAGGAAGGCATTCCCGTCCTGACCGCCTTCACCCACAGCACCGATGCGCAATGGGCCGTGGCGGTGGGCGCGCCGATTGCCGAGCTGGCAGCGGGGCTGCGGCGCTCGATGCTGCTGGTGATGCTGACCGGCGGAGCCATCATCCTGAGCGGCATGCTGCTGGCGTATCGCCTGGGCCGCATGATCGAGGCGTCCGTCGCGGCGCTGATCGAGCCCGCCGTGGCGCTGGGCAACGGCGGTGAGATCGAGGTGCCGGCCACCCGCTTCCGCGAAACCGCGGCGCTGGGAGACGCGCTGACGCATGCCTCGCAGATGCTCATCAAGACCCAGGAGCTGGCGTATCACGACCCGCTCACGGCGCTCAGCAACCGACTGCTGTTCCGCGAACTCGCCCTGCACGCGCTCGCGGCGGCTCAGCGCACCGGCCGGCCGGTGGCGCTGCTCGCGCTCGACCTCGACAACTTCAAGGAGGTCAACGACAGGAACGGGCACGGCCTCGGCGACCTGGTCCTGCGCATCGCCGCCGACCGCATGCGCAACACCCTGCGCAGCGCCGACATCGTCGCGCGCTTCGGTGGCGACGAGTTCGTGGTGCTGCTCGAAGACACCGATCGGGACCAGGCGATGCGCCTGGCCGAGGAGCTGATCCGCGCGCTCTCGGCGCCCTACCCGGCGGTCCTGCAGCAGGTGGGCGCCTCGGCCGGCATCGCGATGTTCCCGCAGGATGCGGCGGATCTGGACAGCCTGCTGGAGCTCGCCGATCGCGCGCTCTACGCCGCCAAGGCCGCGGGCCGCGGCCGCGCGCATCCCGCCTCGCCCATCGGCGGGCCGGCGGCGTCCACATAGCCGCAACGGAACGATCCGCGCCGCGCCGTTACTCACGGGCATTCGGGTACCCACGTTCCGGGACCCGCCCGCGAGAGGATTCGGTATGACTACGAGCGTAAGTTACAACGGCGTGAATCTCAGCCAGTCGCGCATGGACCACATTGCGCAGGCCGAAACGCTGGGCGAGGCCCAACGCATGGGCGTGTTCGACAGCATCAAGGACTTCTTCCGGGGCGGCGCCAAGAAAGAAGCCATCAAG
Source organism: Bordetella genomosp. 5 (assembly GCF_002261475.1). Taxonomy (GTDB): domain Bacteria; phylum Pseudomonadota; class Gammaproteobacteria; order Burkholderiales; family Burkholderiaceae_B; genus Bordetella. Next base: position 432,328 of record NZ_NEVN01000002.1, on the reverse strand, counting down.
CAGGCCTTCGACGCACTGCATACCCCGTCACAGGGCGCCGCGGGCGATCTCGCCGCGCATGAGAATCTGCTGGTGCACCTGAGCAACCTGCAACAGGCGCTCGAGCCTGCGCACACCGCCCTGGCCCGCCTGGATGTCGCGGAGAATCCGGCGACCCGCACCTGGTCATACAGCATCAGCGTGAACGACAAGCCGCTGGCCGCGGCGCAGGACCTGCCGATCGGCACCGGCTACACGCTGGCCGTGTTCAAGGACTTCACGATGCTGTCGAACCTGGGGCACCATCTGCACGAGCGGCAAGGCATCGATGCCAGCGCCACGATGCGACAGTTGCACGAGCAATTCCGCGAGATGAACGCGGTCCATGCGAACGGCGCCGGCTTCGATCACCCCGGCGTCGCGCTCGAAAAATTCGGCGTCATCCTGCACTCGTTGCCAGGGCTCGGCGGCGCCGATCGCAATCTCTTCCCGCAGGTGTCCATCAACGATGCGTTTTCCGCGGCGACGCTCTCGGTCGAGGGGCTCGAACTCGGCACCGTGGCCATCCAGGATCGTGCCACCCTCACCGACGTGATGGCGACCAAGGCGCGCGAAGGCCTGAGTCTCGCCAACCAGCTGCTGGCCTCGCGCGACACGGCGCAGGCCACGCGCGAGAGCGTGCAGGACATGGCCGACAGCGCCACCGACCGCCAGGCGATCACCGACAGGCTCGACGACCCGTTCTTCAGCAGCGCCAACTTCAAGGGCGTGACGCGCAATCCCGACCAGCCCGCGGTGTTCCAGGCGCGCTTCGAGGCCGCCGGCCGGACCGAGACGCTCGAGCTTTCGGACCGCACGGCAAGCAATATGGAGCTGCGCGGCGCGCGCCTCGAGAACAAGCTCGCGACGCAGCAATATCAAAACCTGAGCGAGCTCATCGCGAGCGACTTCGGCGCGGCCCACGACACCATGATGGTCTACTCGCTCAATGCGGTGCGCAACGAGATCGACCAGTTGCTCGGCGCGATCGGCGCGGGCATCGCCGATCACACGCATGCCCAGGACCTGCCCAAGGGCGACGACATCCCGGCTTACATCAGCGAACTCAAGGGCAGCGTGATCGCGCCGATGGACGTGGGCCGCACCACGCTGGGTGAGATCTGGCAGTGGCCGATCACGCCGCAGACGCCGCCGGACGTGCAGCTCGATCCGCGCGACGGCGCGCCGCCGCACGACCTGGGCCGGTTCATGGATCAGCGCGCCTGAAGCTCGTCCTGCCGCGCCTTCGTTGACGACATGCCGTCGCCCGGGCCCGCCGCGATGCGGGCACCGGGAGGCGTCGCGCCGCCGTTCGGCGCACAGGCCGACGTTGGCGTCATTCGCCGGTGCTGGCCTCGATCAAGGACTTGACGAAGGCGCTGTCCAGCCCGGCGAGACCGAACTGAGAGCGGTAGAAAATCGTGCCGTAGATCTGGTCGTATACGTCTTCGGGCGGCCGCCTGGACTTGATCTCACCTGACTTCTGACCGCGGCGGATCACCTCGACGCCGCGCTCGCGCCGGATGCTCAGATACCGGCTCACGAACAGCTCGGTGCTGCCGGTTTCGGCCATGCACTCGGCCAGCACGGCCAGCTGCACCCGCCCCAGATCCCCCTGCAGCTCTGTCACGTAGAGCTCGGCATGGGCACAGATGATTTCCTTGGCCGTGCCGTTCGGACCGAGCGGAAGCGCCTGATTGGCTTTGCGCAGAAACGCGTCGATCAACAGATGCAGGCGATTTTCCCACCACTTGTAGATCGTCATCTTGGACACGCCGGTGTCGTCGGCGATCGCCTGGATCGTCGCGCCGCGCAGTCCGTGCGCCGCGCTCAGCCGATACGCGGCGTCGAGCACGGCCTCCGTGGCCTCGATGGAACGCGGCCTGCCCGGACTTCTCGTCTGGCGCACTTTCCGATCACCAGCCGCTGTCTGTGTCATGCGAGTGTCTCCATCCCACGCTGCTAGGAAAACCCCTATTCTCAATTAGTGTACGTCCAGTACAGTAACGCTGTCCTACGAGGTGCTCCGTGCCGCGGAGCAAGACGAAGACAAAAACAGCCATCACGACACCTGACCAAGCACGGGTGACGCTACAGCAAGGGGAAAACGAATGCTCGGCATCACGAATAAAACGACGTACAAAATGGCATTGGCCGCCGGCCTGCTGGCTGCCTGTTTCGGTGCAAGCGCCCAGACGAAAGGCGGCTCGCTCAGCATGATCGTTCAGCCGGAGCCGCCCACGCTGGTCACCGCGCTGAATCAGCAAAGTCCGACGCAGTTCGTCGCGGGCAAGATCTACGAAAGCCTGCTGACCTATTCGTTCGACCTGAAACCCCAGCCCGGGCTGGCGAAGTCGTGGGAGATTTCGGACGACGGGCTCACCTACACCTTCCATCTGCGCGAGGGCGTGAAGTGGCACGACGGCAAGGACTTCACGGCCGACGACGTGGTCTACACCATCTCCGAGATTCTGCCGAAGACGCACGCCCGGACCAAGGTGGTGCTGGGCAAGTTCCTGCAGAGCATCGAGAAGACCGACGATCACACCGTCGTGATCAAGCTCAGCGCGCCCTTCCCCGCGTTCATCCTGATGTTCGATCCGGGCACGGTGCCGATCATGCCCAAGCACCTGTACGCGGGCACCGACGTCGCCACGAACCCGGCCAACCAGAAGCCGATCGGCACCGGGCCGTTCAAGTTCGATGAATGGAAACGCGGCCAGCACATCAAGCTCAAGCGCAACGACGCCTACTGGAAGCCGGGCCTGCCCTATCTGGACGAGCTGATCTTCAACGTCATCCCCGACTCCGCGTCGCGCGCCGTCGCCTACGAACGCGGCAGCGTCGATGTGCTGCGCGGCGGCGACATCGACAACGTCGACGTCAAGCGGCTGCGCTCCGTTGCCGGGACCGAATACACCACCAAGGGCTGGGAACTCTTCTCGCCCCAAGCCTACCTCGTGTTCAACATGCGCAAGCCGCCCTTCGACAATGTGAAGGTGCGCCAGGCCGTCATGCACGCGATGAATCGCCAACTGGTGGTCAACGCCATCTTTTTCGGCCAGGGCAAAGTCTCGACCAGTCCGTTCGTGGCCAGCGAGATGTTCTTCGACAAGTCGATCGCGCCCATCCCGTTCGACATGAAGAAGGCGCGCGCCCTGATCAAGGAATCCGGCATCAACCCCGGTGACTACACGATCCGTCAGCTCGGGCTGCCGTATGGATCGACGTGGGAGCGTCTGGACGAGTACACGAAGCAGGTGCTGGAACAGCTCGGCTTCAAGGTGAACAGCGAATCGACGGACGCGGGCGGCTGGGCCGCGCGCACCGGCAACTGGGACTTCGACATCACGACCAGCTTCACCTACCAGTACGGCGATCCCGCGCTGGGCGTGCAACGCCTCTACGTGGCCTCGAACATGGTGAAGGGATCGCCTTTCGCGAACGTTCAGGGCTACAACAACCCCGAGGCCGACAAGCTCTGGGTGCAGGCCGCCTCCGAAGTCGATCCGGCGAAACGCGAGGCCATGTACAGCACGCTGCAGAAGACACTCGTCAACGACGTGGCCAACGGCTTTCTCGTCGACATGGAGTACCCCACTCTCTACCGCAGCAAGGTCAAGAATCTGGTCAAGACCGCGATCGGTTTGAACGAGACCTTCGACGACGTCTACATCGAGAAGTAAGCCGCTTCTCCCAGCCAGGCCAGTGTCGCTACGCCGCCCCGTCATCGCGGGGCGGCGAGCCGCCGTATCGCATGCCGCGGCCGCGAATCCCGCGAAAACCACGGCGTGTATTTCGATCGACCATTTATTGTACTAGTAGTACAGTATTGTTGTGACGCGGCCCCAGCGTGTGCCGCGGCACCAGGGAAGCAAGCATGAAAACGTGGATGTGCGTGATCTGTGGGTGGATCTATGACGAGGCGGAAGGCGCGCCGAGCCACGGCCTCCCCGCCGGCACCGCCTGGGCGGATGTCCCCGCCGCATGGCTCTGTCCGGAGTGCGGCGCGGGCAAGGCGGATTTCGAGATGGTCGAGGTCTGAACACCGGCCCCGCTCATCGACCGACCATTTTTACGGAACGCGAAATGACGAACACCGTCGTGATCATCGGCAGCGGAATGGCCGGCTACAACCTGGCCCGCGAACTGCGCCGGTCGGGGTCTGACCGGCCCGTCGTCGTCGTCTGCAACGACGCAGGCGCCGCCTACCTCAAGCCTCAGCTGTCGAATGCCCTCTCGTCGGGCAAGAGCGCCGAACAATTGATCAGCCAGCAGGCCAGTGCCTTGGCCGAGCAAATCGGCATCACCATTCACCCGTCGACGCACGTCACGCGTGTCGACGTCGCGAGCCGGGAGGTGCACTGCGAGGCAGAGGCGGGCCCATTCTCGATCGGCTACGCGGATCTCGTCTTCGCGACGGGCGCGCGCCCGAATGCACTCGCGGTGGAGATCGACGGCAGTCCCTGGATCCGCAGCGTGAATCACCTGGAGGACTTCCGGGCGCTCCATGAGCGGGCGCGGACCGCGCGTGCCGCGGTCGTAGTCGGCGCGGGGCTGATCGGCGTCGAGCTGGCCGACGACATGGCAAAGCACGGGCTGGCCACGCATCTGATCAGCGTCGATCCGATGCCCCTCGCCCGGCTGCTGCCCGCCGCGGCGCAGACCTATCTGCGGGATTGCCTGACCGGCAACGGCATCCAGTTCCATGGCGGCACCACCGTCGCGCGCATCACCGAGACGAGCGACGGCTGCGCCAACGTCCTGCTGACGCAGGGTGCCACGCTGGCCGCCGACCTCATCGTGATCGCCACCGGCCTGTCGCCCCGAATCGACCTGGCGACAAGCGCCGGGCTCGCGGTCGACCGCGGGATCATCACCGACGAGTTCCTGCAGACCTCGAACGAGCGCGTTTACGCAATCGGCGACTGCGCGGCGGTCCAGGGGCAAGTCCAGATGTTTGTCGCGCCGCTGCTACAACAGGCACGGGCGCTGGCCAAGACGCTCGCGGGCGAACGGACCTCGGTGCGTTATCAAACGACACCCATCGCGGTGAAGAGCGGCTCGTGTCCGGTGCGAGTGGTTGCGCCCGCGCCCGTGACGACGGGGCAATGGATCGCCGACGGCATCGAGAGCGGCATGCAGCTGCGCTTCGTGGACGACGTCGGCATCGTGCGGGGCTTTGCCGCGCTGGGCGCGGCCAGTGCCAACACGGCGTCGCTGATCAAACAGCTCGGCACATCGATGGCCGAGCGACACGCTTGAAGGGAGCGAAGGTTCATGAACACAGCTACCGCACTCAACTATCAAGACGGCGTCTACAACGCCGGCGACGTCGAACTGCAGTCCGGCAGAATCTTCCCGGACATGCGGCTCGCCTATCGATGGTTCGGCACGCTGAACGCGGCGAAAGACAACGTCATTCTGTATCCGACCTCGTACAGCGCGCAGCAGCAGGATATCGATCACATGGTGCGACCGGGCGAGGCGCTCGACCCGGAGAAGTACTTCATCATCATCCCGAATCTGTTTGGCAACGGCCTGTCCAGCTCGCCGTCGTCCGTGCCCTGGCCGTTGAAAGGCAGCCGGTACCCGAACGTGACGTTTCTGGATGCCGTGCGCGTGCAGCGGCGCATGCTGCGGGACATCTGGGGCATCGAGACCGTCGCGCTCGTGTATGGCTGGTCGATGGGCGCCATGCAGGCCTATCACTGGGCCGCGCACTTTCCCGCCGCCGTGGAACGCATTGCCGTGGTCTGCGGGTCGGCGCGCTGCGCCCCGCACAACCGCGTTTTCATCGACGGCGCCCGCCACGCCCTGATGGCCGATCCCGCCTATGCGGATGGCGAGTTCTCCGCGTTCCCGACGCGCGGCTTCCGCGCCATGGGCAGGGTGTACGCCGGCTGGGCCTTGTCCCAGGACTTCTACCGCGAGGCGCTGTGGCGCCAGCTCGGCTTCTCCTCGCTCGAAGATTTCATGGTCCGCTATTGGGAACAAGCGTTCTCGCGCCGGGCGCCGGAAGATCTGCTCGCGCAGTTCTGGACCTGGGAGCACGGCGACATCAGCGCGGGCGAAACCTTCAAGGGCGACCTGCCGGCCGCGCTGCGCGCGATCGAGGCCAAGGTCCTGCTGATGCCCTGCGACCACGATCTCTACTTCCGTGTCGAAGACAACCGCCTCGAACTCGCGCACCTCAAGCAGGGGCAACTCGATCCGATCCGATCCATCTGGGGGCATCGCGCCGGCAATCCGATCGGCGTCCCCGAGGCCCGGGCATTCATCAATGAGAAGGTCATGGCGCTGCTGGCCAGCTGATCACGAGCCTTATCCCCACTATCAGAGACACCCATGAGCACAACCACCAGCGACACCGCACGCCCGAGCCCACGATTGAGAGCGGATGTACTGAAAGCCCTGTCGGTACGCACCAATGGCGCGGGCATCCGGCGCGCGATCGGCCACTTCGGCGCCATCGCGATCACCGGGGCCCTGCTATGGAATCTGCGCGACACGCTGTGGGCGATCCCTCTCGTCGTCCTGCAAGGCTACCTGCTCGCGTTTCTGTTCAACGCGGAGCACGAGACCGCGCACCACACCGCCTTCCGCTCGCGGCCTCTGAACTACCTGGTCGGGCACCTCTCCGGCCTGGTCATTCTGCTGCCCTACGAGTACTACCGGGCGTTCCATTGGGACCACCACCGGTACACGCAGGACAAAGAGCGGGATCCGGAGCTGCAGCTGGCCGTGCCGAGCGGGCGCGTCAGCGTCATCCTGTTCTGGAGCGGTCTGCCGATCTGGATCAACCGGGTCAAGCTTCTGCTGCGCCACGGCCTGCTCGGCGACGTCACCGCACCGTGGGTCCCCGAGGACAAGAAACCCCTCATCGTGCGCGAGGCGCGCCTGTATCTGCTCGCCTATGCGGCGCTCATCGCCGCGTCGGTGGCCGCCGCCTCGACCCTGCTGCTGTGGCTGTGGGTGCTGCCGGTGATCATCGGCCAATGGTTCCTGCGTCCTTACCAATTGGCGGAGCACACGGGCTGCGACAACACGTCCAACATGCTGCACAACACCCGCACCACGTTCACCAACACGTTCGTTCATTTCTTCGCCTGGAACATGCCCTATCACGCCGAGCATCACGCGTATCCGGCCGTTCCGTTCCACGCACTGCCCCAGCTTCACACGCATACCAAAGAGCACATCAAGCACATCGGACACGGCTACATCAAAACGACGGGCGTCGTCGTGCGCAGCCTGCGCGAAGGCTCGCGCGCCGAACACGGCGTCGGCACCACGGCATAACCCTCACGAGAGCCCGACCCATGGCAGACATTCTCTACATGACCCGCATTCTTTTCGAACGCGGCTCCTCCAAAGCGCTCCAGCCCCATCTGGACCAGATCGGCATCACGCGCCCCCTGCTCGTGACGGACGCAGGGATCGTCGCAGCGGGAATCCACGAACGCGTCGTTGGCGGCCTGAGCTCCCAGGCGGCGCTCGCCTGCTTCTGCGATACCCCGCCCAACCCCACCGAGCAGGCGGTGCACGAGGCGGTGGCGGCGTACAGAAAGGGCAACTGCGACGGCATCCTCGCGCTGGGCGGCGGCTCGCCGCTGGACCTGGCGAAGGGCGTCGCCGTGGCGCTGTCGCATTCAGGCGACCTCGCTCAGTACGCGGGCATGGGCGCGTCGAAAAAGATCGGCCCGACCGTTCCGATCGTGGCGGTGCCCACGACAGCGGGTACCGGCAGCGAAGTGGGACGCGGCGCGCTCATCATCCTGCGCGACGGGCGCAAGCTGCTGTTGGCGAGCGAACACCTCCTGCCCCGGCTTGCCGTGTGCGACCCCGAGCTCACCCTCGGGCTCCCGCGCGCGTTGACAGTCGGTACCGGGATGGATGCCCTCACCCACTGCATCGAGACCTTCCTCTCGCCCAAATTCAATCCGCCGGCCGATGCGATTGCGCTCGATGGACTGGCCCGCGCGTGGCGCTGGATCGAGCGCGCCTCCAACACGGGCGCCGATATCGAAGCGCGCTCGGAGATGATGATGGCCGGCATCCAGGGCGGCCTGGCCTTTCAGAAAGGGCTCGGCGCCGTTCATGCGCTGTCCCATCCCCTCGGGGCACTGCAGGCGCTCAACCTGCATCACGGCACACTGAATGCCGTCCTCTTGCCCAGCGTGCTCGAATTCAACGCGCCCGCCTGCGAAGAGAAGTTCGACCGCATCCGCCGAGCCTGTGACCTGGCCCCGTCTGCCTCGCTTGCCGACGCGGTGCGCGATCTGAACAACCGGCTCGGCGTCCCGTCGACACTCTCCTCGCTGGGCGTGACGCCAGACATGTTCGAGCACATCGTGGACGGCGCCCTCGCCGACCACTCCCTGCCGACCAACCCGCGCCCGCTCGATAGGGCGTCGCTGCGCGCGCTGCTCGACACCGTGGCGTAAATCACGAGGCGCGGTGGCGTCGCGCACGGGCCGGCCGCAGACGACAAAAAACCCGCACTCTTGCGAGATGCGGGTTTTTTGTTTGATGGGAGGAACCATCGAATTCTTGGTGCGACGGCGAAACTCGAACTACATAGGTAAATTTCTCCGCTTATCGGCAAAACCTACTCAAAAACATACTCAAATTTGGTGGTCTGGCCGCTTCTTCGTTGCCAGAGCAACCCGTTACAGGGCCGGCTTCTTCAAGACAACCCCGCCCTCTACTTGCCAACTGCCAAAGTTATTTTGTTGTTGATCCGACACGGCAGTCACCCCTAAGCTGGTTTTAGCACGCCAGAGCTTAGCCCTCGGCGCGCCCCTCAACCTGCGCCGCAACGCTGCCAGAAAGACGACTGCCTCAACGGCGATCTGCACTTTCCGCCTCTACCCGTTTGTCCATTGAGTGCCCCTGATGTCCCTGGGCGGCTTCGTTGCGCGCACCTGAAACGAAGGAATATGTCATGCCCAACATACCCAGCACCGTAACCTCGACCGCAGAGGGCTTCCAGCCCGCCTTCGCTCGCGTCGCGCAGAACGGCGACTTCGATTGTGCCTTCGCGTGCATCGCGAGCATCACAGGGAAGCCGCTTGCAGAGATCCGCGAGCTCGCAGTGAACCGGTTCAAGCATCCCGCGCATGGTCCCTACTGGATCACCGAAGATCTGATTGCCGGGCTTTTGGCGCACTACGGCTGGGTTGCAACGGTCTACAAAGAGGTAAGCAAGCTGGCGGATTTCCCGGATCTGGCCCTCCTGATGGTGGACTACGACCCCGACAAGGAAATCGGCCGCCACGTACTGTTCCACCGTGCGTCGGCGAGCCACTCGCCAAAGACCACCATTGCCTACGTGATTGACCCTGCATACTGGGTCGAGACGTCCGCGCATGTCCGAACTGACCTCAAGCCGCTTGGCGCGGCCTGGTACATCGGCGTGCATCCCATGGCCACGAAAAGCGCCGCCGGCAGGTAGAGCTAGGGGGTGACCAGCTCCGCCATCGTGACATCGAGTGCGGCCGCGATGCGTTCGATGTTGGCGATCGATAGATTGCGTTCCCCGCGCTCCACAGAAGACACGTAGTTCGGATGCAGGCCCGCCCTTTCAGCCACCTGCTCCTGAGTTAGCTGCTTTTCTTTGCGGATGCGGCGCATATTCGCGGCAAACAATGCCTGCGCATCACACTTTTGCGTTGGGTTAGACATGCCGCAGTTTTTCTTATCCCTTCCCCCCACTCCACACACTTTGAGTTTGGTTTTGGTACATTTAGCCCTGCAACCAAACTCAAAGTGTTATTTCGAAACTCTTAACCCCCCGATATGCAGACCCAACGACAAACTTTCAGCAGACACCGCGCACGCAATGCGACCCTCGCGCTCGCAGGAATACTTGCAGCCCTTCTCACGGCAGGCTGCGGTGCGGCGGCACCAGGCAATGCGGAAGCCAAGAACTTCCTTGAAGGTCGATTCTCTGGCTGCCCTTTGTGGACCATTTCGAACGCCAGGAAGATCGACAGCGTCCAGCGGGGCGACAAGTACCAACTCGATTACGAAGCCACCCTGACGATCCGAGAAGACTTCGCCCGCAGTACTTACGCCAGCGTTCGCGGATTCGTCGATGACCCTCGCAACAAGCCTTGCATGGGTGAGATGGGAAATGTCGTTGCAGGCATGGCAGGCGCTGTGAACCCGCAAACGCGACAAACGGTCCTGCGAGGCGCAGTACTGCTGATCCAGTCCGAACAGGGCTGGCGACTACTCAGAGGGCCCGAGGAAGAATTCGTCATGCCCGGCCGCTAGCTAAACGCCCGTTCTGTTTTCAGTCCTACTCTTTAAGGAATTCATGATGCGTTCGTACGCGTTGGCAGTACTTTTAGCTCTCACCAGTCCCGCCGCCCTGGCAGGAGTCGCGGGCAAATACATCAAACAAGGCGGCGAGCTAATCGTCAAAGAATCCCAGCAAGGCGTCCAGTTCACCTTTAACACCAATGTGGGCGCCCATGCATGCAGCCTGGGAGAAGACGAGCCGTTGTTTGCTCGTCCCATTGACGGGACCCGAGCTGCCTGGACGTCGGAAGACCCGGCAGACCAGTGCGTCGTGCTGTTGAACTTCTCCAATCGCGCCGTTCAAGTGACCACGAAGGGATGCGACAGCTACTGCGGCATGAACGCTGCCGGTTCTATGGCAGGCAAGTACAGCCAGAAGTAACCCTCTCGACTAGCAGCATCCTCTGCGGGAGCCAAGGCCACACACCTTGGCTCTTTTGCATTTCTGGTACTCAACTTTTTCTTGCCAATCCAGAGCGAAAGCCCATGCAAGCACCTCACTGTGACACTTCCTCAACTACGCAGCGCCGCGGCCTACCCATTCAACTTGGTCAAGTCGTGACAACTCCGGGCGCATTGAACCTATTGCAGCGCGCGAACCTGAACCCATTCCAGATGCTATCGCGTCACCGGTCAGGCGATTGGGGCGATGTGCCAACGGAGGATGCCCTGGCTAACGAGGCAGCGGCTATACATGGCAACCGCGTCATATCCTCGTATGAAGTAGCGGGTCAGCGGCTATGGATCATCACCGAGGCCGACAGGTCCGCTACGACGCTCCTACTACCAGAGGAATATTGAACATGGGCTCGAACCAAAATTCTGGTAAATCAGCCACGCACGGAGCCCCATTGCGTGACCTTTGCGCGATGCTCTGCTTGCTGCCAAAGACTGCAGATCGTCGTATCGACTTCGCAGAGGCAGATCCTGAACTCCTGCTGGCATTGGCCTCCCAACTAGACCTCACGCTCGATTGCCTGCATAAAGGCATCGCGGGGCTTGGCGCTCTCCTTGCCTGCGTCCCACTGGATGATTCAGGCAAAACTGCCTCGTCACGACAGTCCATCGCAAGTGTTGGCTCGCTGCTTGCCGATTTAGGGCAGGTACTCCTGTACATCCACGAGCTCTCTATCGCTTGTCGATCCCATCTGGCTGATTACGCCCCATGGCCTGGCTCCCTTTCGCCCTGCTTCCCGACGTCAATCGTGCAGTTTCCACGAGGACTCCATTCCGACCATGAAAAGCACCAGCAGAAATGCCGCCACGGCATCAAAGACTAATGCGTCCAAGCCTTCTCGAAACGCTCCCGCGAGTACTGCCGCATCAATGACGGCTGAGCATTACATTGATGCTGCCCGATCGGCCGCGACGAAGAAAGCATATGCGGCTGATCTCGCTCATTTTTTGGCGAACGGTGGAAAGCTGCCGGCGACGCCACAACAACTTTGCGCATACCTGGCCAATCTCGCGGCAACTTTGGCCGTAGCGACGATAGAGCGAAGACTGATCGGCATCCACCGTGCCCATCAAGATCAAAACCTGACGTCTCCCGCCGTCCATGTCAGCGTGCGGCAGACCATGCAAGGCATTCGTAGAACCTTGGACATCACCCAACGTCGTGTGCGGGCGATCGTCAAAGATGATTTATTGGAAATGCTTGCCCTGGTCGACCAACAGAAGCCGATGAGAGCCGCACGTGACCGAGCACTTCTACTGATTGGCTTCGCGGGGGCGTTCCGACGCGCGGAACTTGTGGCCATTCGGTATGAAGACATCACGGCAGTAGACGAAGGCATCGAGATTTTGCTACGTCGTTCCAAGACAGACCAGGAAGGGGTAGGACGAACCGTCTTTATCCCTCGCGCCAAAGGGCCCAGGTGCCCCGTTGCCGCAATAGATCAGTGGAAAGCAGCGAGCCACACAGACTCCGGTTACGTATTCCGAAGGGTGACTCGCCACGACACCGTGGGAAGTCGACCACTTACCGGACAATCTGTCGCGCTAATTCTCAAAGCGGCATACCGACGCGCTGGTGGCAATGCAAGTCTCGTGGCCGGCCACAGCCTGCGAGCAGGGTACGTAACCGTGGCTGCAATGGCTGGCTTACCGTCCTTTCAAATTCAGCAACAGACAGGCCATCGTTCGATGGCCACCTTGGCGCGATACATTCGGCCGGAGCGCAAAGTGCCCTCTCTGCTGTAAAAGACGAGTCCTTTGGCTAAGCGTCTTATCGTGCTCGATAGTCTGATGCTAACCAACAGGACTTTGCTTGACTGATCAGGCGCCTACGCGAACATTCGTGTTTGAGCCTTTTCGCTCTTCAGCGACTCAATCCGATTCAAAAGGCCAATTTTCTGGTCAGCTTTCTTCTTGGCGTGCTCGGACATGAAACTTAACAGATCTTCCAACTGCTCGACTGTACCCACATTGCAAAAAGTCCTTGCTTTGTTCACGAATACCACCGCCTTCTTATTCCGAAACAGCAATTCGATGACATTGCTGAGAGTACCCGTGCTCTTCGCGTCCCAAATCATTAGACCGTAGTCTGCCACTTCAGCCATGCGCAGGTCTTTAGCAGTAAAGAATGCCCGAGAACCTTCGGCATGTTTAGTCATGACCTGTTCCACGGGCCACCCCCCTACGTTGTTGCGAGGTGTCTGCCCGCTACAGAAAACGGTCGCGCGGTCACCTCCATGATCAAGCAAATAGTATTGCACGGAGGTGTCCGCGCCATCAGCATCGCCAACGATGACCTCGAAGTCTTGCTCGATAATGTTGTCAATGCGTTTTCGCACCTCGGGATCGAGGTTTTTAATACCCATCGAACCCGCGATAAAAACTTTGGTTGTCATCAATCTATTTCCAAGTCAAGGCGGCAGCATATATTTTATTGACTTTTCTGTACCCACGTAGCGCATTGCAGGCCGCTTCCATCGAAGCGCCCGAGTCGTATAAGTCGTCCACTAGAAGCACGTTCCACCGCCCGTCAGCAATGACATCCACCACACTGATGCGTTCGGCGAGTGCTTCGAGCTTCGCCTCCCTTGTCGGCAGATCCTTCAGTGCTGGGCCACCAGGGGCCTTAACGAGTGATTCGAACACAGGTCTTTGTACCAACTCTCCCAGCACGCGCGCAACTTCTGTTACCGGCTGACGCGGCCGGGCCTTCGAGGCAGGCATCGGAACGATGAAACCAACATTGCCAAGTTTCGGGAAAAGATGTGTGGCCAACGCTTGGGCCAGCGGCGCGACTTGGCTCCAGTCTGAACGATACTTCAATTGGAAAGAAGCCTCCCCTACTTGCGAACGCTGCGTATCGAACTGAGGATGTCCCCACTCGTTATCTCCAAGATAGGTGCTGGATAGCACATGTTTATCCAGTGCCCAGCCTGACTCCCAGGGACCGTAGATTTCTTTCAAGGTCACGTTCACAGCGTCTCCTCAGCAAGTTTGATATATTTAATTTCCAACAGCAACACCAAGTCATAGATAATACATTACCACTCGAATTGCGCTCTACGACAAGTTAAGGCCCGTATGGCCACACAGGAAAGCGGACAAAGCAGAGCAACTTGAGCTCCCTCAAACGGCTCATTCGCGGTCTAGCGTTGCGAGCTGATGACGTCGCTACCCGCCGTACAGAAAGAAACGTTGCAACGCATATATTCGGTCGAGTGGCAGCCAGCAAAAGTCGTAGCTCCGCCTCGCACTCGGTCTCGAGCCACACAAAGACTGGTTTCATGCACGCGAAATTCGCAGGTTTTCCCGTGAATGGCCATAGAAGCTCACCACGGAATCCAAAAATTCTTAGTTGAATCGCCCAGGACGCCTCACACCTATCGTCTCCAAACTCAGCTAACATAGTAACTAGATGTGAATCGGCTACCTCTTAGTTAGCCACACCAAGCAGAGGGAGAGGGCATGAAATACGCTATTCACAGCCTATGCTCGTCATCGAGATCGATCACTAGGCCGGTCCAATGACTCAAACGGCGCCCCTTGTAATAAAGCACGCCGCCGCCGGTCCTTACCTCGGCTTTGCATTGCAGCCCGTCAGGATGTGTTATCACCTCCTGAGCAGCCCGCATGACTCGAGCGTGTCACTTGAGTACCTCGATGATGTTGCCGTCCACTACGCAGACGGCACGCTACTGTTGGAACAGTGCAAGAGCGCCCTAGCGCACAACCCGATTTCCGACTGGTCCGATGATTTGTGGAAGACAGTTGCCAATTGGTTAGATGCGGTCGAAACACAAAAAGTGTCTGGACCGAAAACCTCTTTCCAGCTCTATGTGACGCCGGCAAAGCTCGGCAAGCTGAGCGCGTCAATGCATGCTGCGCTTGACGCCAAAGCTATCGCAGCACTGGTCAAGCAAGTCAAGGACAAGCTTAATAAACGGCCCATCCCACCTAAGTGCATAGCGCACATTCAGAAGTTCCTCGACGCGTCGGACACACTGCGTTTATCAGTAGTGGGAAAAACCACTATCTATGCGACTGATGCCGACCCATTGGAGCCTCTTCGCACCCTATTGAGACCTACGGTCCCAGAGATTTCGCTAGACGTTATTTGCGCCTCGGCGATCGGCCAAGCCAAGGAGGCAGCCGACAAGTGCATTCGCAGAAAGTCCCCGGCAGTGGTGAATGTTGCGGAGTTCCGTAGGAACTTCCACGCCTTTGTCCAACAAAACAACATGTCAGGCTATCTGCCAACCTTTACACCGGCACCATCTAAAGATGTCACGAAGGCGCTACTAACAAATCGCCCTGTCTTCGCGCGACAACTGCAGTTGATAGCGGCGTCCGAAGAGCAGCAGCTTCGAGCGGCCAGTGACCTGATGCGCACGTCCGGAGACAAGGTGAAATGGGCGGACCAAGGCCTCGTCTTCGACGGCACCTTTGAAGACTGGGAAGACACTTTGCTACGCAAGCACGACGCCACGCTGAGCGAGGTGCAAGAGACTTACGCAGAGAAACCCGAGGACGCACAAGGTCGGGTCGTCTACAGCCGCTGTGCTGCTATGGACCTCCCGCTGGACGGCCGCGCAGTGCCCGGTCATTTCACCCATGGTAGCTTTAACGACTTGGCCGATAGACGAAGACTGGGGTGGCATCCGGATCACCTGAATCTTCTAAATGAGGGGGACGAGAAATGATGAACCGCGCCCATGCGGTACGCCTCAGCGAAGCAGCGATCGTCCAAAACGAAGCTCTCGGCGCATACGCTATCTGGCGATTCTGCCTAGGTTTTCAGGAACGTAATGAACAATCCGTGACCTTCCCTCTGGTGTTCCTGCTCTTACCAATGATCCTTCACGCGCCAACCCTCGCCATGGTGTTGAGCACGCAAAAAGCTTCTGGTTTGCATCTCTTGGCCGGCAAGCTTGGCGAGCAGCGAGAGAACTTGTTGGCGGTTCACGGGCGCACCATCGCTCTTCGAAAATTGACGCTTGGATCGCTCATCGTTGCCGAACAGTCGCTCCTCGTTCGGATCGAGCCAATTACCGCGACGGTCCGGGCATTCAGCCCGCACCATCACGTGCAGCCTCCGACGCTTCCTGAACGAATCCGGCGAATCGCACCCGCCTGCGAAAAGATCGGCTACTGGTTCGCCGGCCTGACGGATCAACAGGTGGCCCACACGTTAAGAGTAGACTTCTAATGCACTTCCAACTTTTAAAAGTCATCCTTTGGCCGCGTGTCGGCGGTGAACCGAGGGTAGTCGAATTCAAAACTGGCAAGGTCAATGTCATTAGCGGCGCATCGAAGACTGGGAAATCGTCGGTCATTCCGATTATTGACTATTGCCTGGGATCAGATAAGTGTGCCATTCCCGTAGGCGTTATCAGAGAGACGTGTTCCTGGTTTGGCGTGGTGGTCGATACCCTTGAAGGGCAAAAGCTGCTCGCTCGACGGGAGCCGGGTGGCCACAAGGCATCTGGCGAAATGCTGCTCCTAGAGGGCCCTGCCGTTGAGATCCCTTCCGTCATCACGGAGAAGAATCAGAACGTCGACTATGTGAAGGCTGTCTTGAACAGGCTCGCGGGCTTGTCTAGCCTGCAGTTTGATCCTGGGACTGATGAGCGATTCAAGTCGCGCGTGAGCTTCCGCGACTTAATGGCCTTCCTGTTCCAACCTCAAAACATCGTTGCAAATCCCGATGTGCTGTTCTTCAAGGCGGACACTACGGAACATCGTGAGAAGCTAAAGACGATATTCCCGTATGTTCTCGGCGCGATAAGCCCCGAACTTCTACACGCGCGACATGAACTCGATCGGCTGTCTCGGGTTCTCCGCCGCAAGGAGGGGGAATTGAAAGCACGGCAGGACACGGGCGCCGCGTGGCAGCGGGAAGGGTTTGCTTGGGCCCGCCTGGCAATTGAGTATGGACTTTTGCCGGCACATACAATGGTGCCTGATGATTGGCCTACGACTGTCGATCTACTCCGACAAGCTCTGAGCGGAGACGTTCAAGCCGCAACGACGTCGTTAGCGGCGATGGACGTCATTATGAGCAGAGTCACCGAGCTGCGCGCCGTGGAGACGAAACTCACGATGACCCTTAGTCAGTCCCGTCAGCGTCTTCATGAACTGCGCCGTCTTGACGAAAGCAGTGATGAGTATCGTGATGGTCTGCACATTCAGCGCGACCGTTTGAACTTGTCTACATGGATTAGAGACCTTGCGTCAGAGCATCCCTCTGCGGTGCTTGAACCAAGTGAAGCCGGTCGTGCGCGAATCGATCAGTTGTGCCAAACGCTGGATGGCATTGAGTTGCGGCTGCGGTCATATCCAGAAGTTGCGGAATCGCTCGGAAGGGAGACGCTGCGCCAGCGCGAATTGGTCGACACCGTGCTTAGCGACCTAGCTGCCGTGCGGGCGGAGATTCATACCTTGGAGGGGCAGTCTGCTGACGCGAGGAAGGTCGCCAGCCGCAGCGAGGAGATTTCCCGGTTCCTGGGCCGGTTGCAAGAGGCTCTCAGACTCTACGACATGGCTGACACTTCCTCAGAGTTGAACCAAGAAATTTCGACGCTGAAGACCGAGATCGAAAGGCTGGCCAAGCTGGTGTCCGAGCATGAAATCGGCCGGAAGCTGGAGAACGCGCTCGATACCATCCAGGCCATCTCCGGCAGGCTAATTCCGCAGCTTGACGGTGAGTGGCCCGACGCACCAATCCGACTTGTTATCCAAGATCTGACCGTGAGAGTCATCCGAGAAACGCGAGACGACTTCCTCTGGGAAATTGGCAGCGGCGCGAACTGGTTGGCATATCACATTGCCCTCAGTCTTGCGTTGCAAGGGTACTTCTTGCGCTCGCCTCAGCACCCAGTTCCCGCATTGCTAATCTATGACCAGCCGAGTCAAGTTTACTTTCCGGCGCGCAGCGCCCGAAAAAATACCGAAGAGGAACTCGATCCAACTTGGCAAAACGAAGATATTGTCGCTGTCAGAAAGGTGTTCGCGCTATTTGACGGCATCATTAAGAAGACAACGGGGCGCCTCCAAATCATCGTGCTAGATCATGCGAACGAGGAAGTTTGGGGAGGGCTTAACAACGTTCACCTTGTCGAAGAGTGGCGTGGCAAAGGTCTTGTGCCGGAGACATGGGTCAAGGCACGCTCCTAGATATCGCAGTCGTACTGGATTTCGCGCCACTTCAGACGAAATCCAAAGCAAAACCATTCACGGGGCCGGGCTCACAAACCGTTATCAACTAGCGAAAACACACCATTATCGCTACTCAAAAACCAAACCCGATTATTGCTTTCAAACAGCTGCCCACACACCACAAAGCGGTCATTTCGACAAACGGCGCCGCTAGAGCGAAGGTTGTTTAAATAGCACCCCAAAAAACGAGACGATCTCTCTTGCTCTTTAAAACCCCTCAACCCATAATTCAAGTCAATGGAGCCCGGATGGGGCCAATAGGATAAACATTAAAATGGCGAAGCATCAAGTAAAGTCTTACAAGGTTGAAATTGCCCCTTCCGGCGAGTGGGTTGGCGTTGTAATCGAGACCGAACTCCAAAAACCATACAGATTCCAGCTTACTCCCGACCAGCTTTACCCCACCGTTCTGGATATTGAGGAAAAGCTTAATGCGGCGTTGGATCACTGTATCAGCACGCATGAAAAAGTGGACGTAAGCGTTTTCAAAGAACGCTTCTACGTTTCAATAAATGTGAAAGGCTTTATCGACACGCGGTTCTCCGGACAGGCAGTGTAGCGACAGCTGAAACGAGGCCCCCTTAGACGGGCCGGCATCACAGTTGCGTTGCGTCCGGGACGTCATAGATCAGATCGGTCACCTCGCTCAGTAGCCGATGATCCAAGAGAACTTGTATGATCGCCTTGATCGTTTGATCACACGGGATAAGCTGATTTGTCACGGGATGGAAGTTGAGCCCCCATCCCCGCCTAGCGCTTACTGTCTGGACGGCGGCAAGAAATCCTTGCCTATTAAACAAGGAACGCTCTTCAACCCTTGCCATGCGTCTCAACTGGATCGAGTTTGTCCCCACGTAGTCAACGATCGGTTGCATGTCGGTAAATAGTGCCGAGAAGCCGGCGTTTTGTCGAAGATCGACAAAGGCCTGCGCGTAGGAAGCACGATGCTCCATGGCAGATTCAAATGCACGTTTTCTGGCGATGAAAAGCGTCTGATCAAAGGCATAGAAGTCGAAGTATTTCTCGATTGCAAAGCCGTTATCCTCAGCAGCCGACAACTCACCATCCCGAAAAATAATATTGATGTGAGTTTTTAGATAAGAGGCCTTCCAGTTTTTTGCCGTTTTCTTTACCGCGTATACCGTCTGATTATTGCGCACAAATTTGACGACGTATCCGTCCGCATTTTTCAGGTCCTTTATTGAACGCACTCGGCATTCGGGCTCGGGGCGATCCACCCGCTCCTTCAGAAACTCAAAATCACTGCCAGCAATAGGAGCAGCGAGACAGCTATTCTCGTTTGTCTCCGAAAGATATGTGTAATTCGCCCATTCGGTGATACGGTCCACCTCGCCCTGCACCACGCCGAGCAGTATGGAATCAAGCTCTTCGTCGGTTTGTACATAGAAGGCAGAGAAACGCTGCAGGGTCGTGCTTCGCTTGAAGACCCAAAGATGAATTTCGCTATTAGCGAAGTCAAAATCTCGAAGAGAAGCGAAATTCTGCTGCATCTACTTTTCCCTGAGTATGTAGAAATCCTGCACGGTCTGCGCCATGTGGGTTCCGAGACCGAGAGCGCCGTGTTTCAAGACGCGGACATCTCTTTCCACATTATTGATAACGATCGTTGCCTCATACAACTTCCAGCCAAAGATTAACAAGAGCGGATTCATAAGAATCTGCCCTGACTTTAGCGATATTGCAAACATCCAAAGTAGAAAGACACCAAAGCCGATCAGTTTTTGGGGATCACCATATGCAATGCCCATGAAGGAGACCACATACGGAAAGGTGTAGTTGATGATCTCGTTTGGCGTCGCCTTAAGGCGCTTTACCTCGACCACGAACGGGTATTTAATCTTCTGGAGGGACACTTTGGCCAGAATTGTGGCCACCGCAGCAATTGTGAGGAATGCCAGGGATAGAACGGGATTCTCAAATGGAATGAAGTCGCACTTGCCTGCGCTAAGATTTTCCAACGAACAAAGAGGGCGCGACCACCATTCAGCCGGAATATCTTGCATCGCGAGAATAATCGCGAGTGGCAAGTATGAGCCAAGAAAGACCAATAATCCGGGGAGAAGATGGAATTGCATGCCAGGACGCTATCGTAAGTATGGTTTTCCCTATGAATCTAGGATGCCCAGCTTCAGCGTCCATAGCACCACGAGAGATGATCGACGGATATCACCAGTTCGCAACAGTTTGGAACGTTGCTGAAAGAGTGGCCGGGACTGAATGTGTCCTATCGTTACTTTAGGAAGTAGAGTAATACACACTCCCCGATCATGGCAAGCGCAAGCGGCCAGCGTAGCCTGGTAGATCCGGCCGGGGAAGACGCCCTCCTGTGGACGGAGCCCCGACCGAAACCATTTTCCGTCGTTATTGAATGCAAATTTACTTCACGCCGATTCCCCACACCGTCGATGCCGGCAGAATTTTTCTAAGGAGCGGCATGCCCTCGACACGCGACAGCCTATCAACGAACTTTCCTTGCGCCATTACGGTCCCGTTCCTATACACGGAAATTTTCACACCACACCCAAGATCGATCTGCGCTCCATGAGGGATAACTTTTACTTGGTGGATGAAAAAGTCTAGGCCTCGCAGCTGCGCCACGATTTGATCGATATTCATAATCTGTATTCTCTCGTTAGCAATGAAAAGGTGTCAGCACTCCGACCTAAACGGCGTCGTTCAACGTGATCCCAGAGATAATTTTGTGGTTGCGGTGCTTCCGAGAACGGAATTGCCCCTCCAATTTGGCCTTAAACTCCTTCTGACTTAAGCGATCAAAGTCGGAATTCAACTTCGCCCATGTGACGTAATCGTCATAAAGCGGCTTGAACTGGCACTCATAATCTCCACGCATTGCACGTTCGTCCAACCAAGCCTCAAATCCATCCGCCAGCTTGCGTTGCTCCTGGCCTGCCGAACTAACCTTGCAGGGAGGCCGCAACCCTCCTTCAAGATAGTCCGCCGCACCAGCCAAGAACATGTTCAAAATGCCGGGGAGTTCAGACAGCAACTTGTCCTTCAGCCCAAGATCAATCTCATCTGGCGAGAAGGTCCGCATGAATCGGATGATCTTGATCCGTGCCCAGAGTGCTTCATCCGCAGCATGAATCTTGGGAATGAAGTTGGTTACCATGATAGGAACGAACTCCGGCAGAAACTCCACCTCTGCGCCGTAAAGAGGCCTAGCCGTAATACGATCACCTCCCGTCAATTGTTTGACTAGGCCCGCGTCTAACTGGTGTTTCCCATTCGGTTCATTGATGATCACCAACCTTCGGCCTTCCAGTCGAGCCAGAGCCGACGTGGGACCATCAGTCAGGGTGCTCTTGACCATGATCGTTGCTACGCCGACGTTGCTTGCGAAGTCACCGAATATCGCGGCAAGCACCTCTACAAGTACCGATTTTCCATTTCTCCCTTGTGGACCATGAAAGATCACGAATGCATGGTCTACTGGCTTCCCCAAAAGCATGCAGCCCACGAGCCGCAATAGAAATCTGATGATCTCGTGATCACCTTCAAATATCTCCTCAAGAAAGCGTATAAAGCGAGGGGCTCCAGCACTTGGATCGAACACTACCGCACTATGGCGCAGAGATACTGCTCGCAAATGGGAAGGAAGAAGCTGACCACTCAGGAGGTTCAAAATCCCATTGGCGACAGGAAAGTAGGGATACTTCGTGGCATGCAGAGAGTCACTCCTTGAAAGCAGGAATTCGAGCGTGCTTCGTCCCAAAGAATCTAACGCCCGGACGTCACCGGTATGCTTCGCGATCGCAGCCGAAAGAGCTCGCCTAGCATCCTCATCATCTCCAACGGATAGTCGCTTGCAATAGTCTTCCACGCACTGACGGAATGCGAACTGGTCGACCTCAGCGTATTTGTGTCCGTCCCACTTCAGCGCTTGCAACGTTTGCTTATCTCCTCGCCCCAAGCGTGCCACTGCGAACTCCTTATCCATAACAGGAGCCAGCATTCGGCCGAGAGTTCGCTCGGTGATTGGTTGTCGCATGTTGATCGTGGGAGAGTCATGCCCGGGATTGCGCCATCCATTACGCGCGGCCATTAAGAAGATGGAGCCTGGGCTAATCCCAGTTACCTTCTCAACGTCATTCCATTTCCTGCTGAACGCACTTTCATCGAACTTCTTTGAACTCTTCGACCACTCGCGCGCAACGCTCTCCCCATCGGGGCCGGCTCGTCGCAATGCCGCCAAGACTTTGAACCACACGTCGTAGCTATCCGATGAAATGTGGCGCAGCGAGTCCTTTAAGTCCTCCAGCCTTTTTTTCGTTTCGTCGCTGGACCTAACCTTGATCGCGAGCGTGTTGCTTATGAACGGAACAGTTGCCTGTACGGTGGCCCTGACCAGATCAAAATCAAAAGCAGCAGCCAGTCTGGCGTAGTCGTATGTGCGACCCGAATTCAGCATTGAAAGTCTGACCTCG
The DNA here is from genome assembly GCF_002261475.1 of Bordetella genomosp. 5. Lineage (GTDB taxonomy): Bacteria > Pseudomonadota > Gammaproteobacteria > Burkholderiales > Burkholderiaceae_B > Bordetella. The sequence goes on along the minus strand of NZ_NEVN01000002.1, from coordinate 409,865 downwards.
TTCCCATGCTTCGCGTTTACGAAACCAGGCAGCCGTATTGCTTGGGCTTGGTGAGCGAAGCACATATCGCCGTCGAGTCGATAGGCCAGAGCACGGGCGGCTTGCCGGTGAGTATCGCGGTCGATCGAGTCTTTGAGGACCCACAGCATGTGCTGCCGGTTGTCAGACGTGTTGATCGCGATCGTAGGGCGAAAGGCCGCCTGCTCCCATTGGGACATATCGACGTCGCGATCCAAGTCGACGGCGATTGCCCACGTTTCCAGCACATTACTGGATCCCACACCTTGGCCATCACTCGTCCCCACCATCATGAAGGGTTGCAACTGCTCTGCCCTCCACTTCGGGAACTGCCTGACTTGATCCGCCAGCCTTCCGTGCGAATACGTCACCTGACCCACAGACCCTTGTGACTCCAATCTGATCAGTTTGATCGTGAATTCGTACGAATCTTCGAACAACGCTTGGCACACTTCCCGCGCCTCGTGAAAGTCGGGATGCCGTCGGATATTGATCTCACTACTCATTGGAAATTTCCTTGAGTGTGAGCGAAGTTAGCGGCCAACCTATTACCCCTTTTCGATTATGAAAAGGCATAAAAATAAGTAAACAAGTACGCTCACATCACTCACTTTTTTTGCAGGGAGAAAGGGCACGCCATTTCTCTATCTGGAGTGGAGGACTTGTTACTTGCCTAGGTCGCCAGCTCGCTTTCTCTAATTCGATCTTGTACCCAAGAATCTACTTGGCTTGCAGAGAACAGGGTCTTTCGACCGCACTTAACGATACGGGGGAAACGCTGCGCAGCAATGAGCGCATAGATCGTCGACTTTTTGAGGCCCACGATCCCGCAGACCTCATGAAGGCCAATAAGCTTGTCAGACAACACGCTGAAATTCTCCCATCTGTAAAACGCCCGGTCGGACGAAGATGGGTTACGAGGCGCTTACCAGGCACATTGGAGCGACTTATACGGAACTGGAGGAGCCTATTACCATTAGGCGCATCTTCTATGCCTCAGCCAGAGCGGCAAGAGGGCAGAAGGAATGACGGTCGTTTGATACTTGGTAGACCATCACACCTTACAGCGAGGGTGCTGTGGATGAAAATCTAACATAGGGCGGCGAGCACTTCAAGCGGTCTTCATATCGAAATCGGCTCACATTCCTCACACAACAGCATCCATAGCGGTGGCCGAACGCAGCTTCTTGATCATTACCCGGCAGCCTGCACATCCAAGTAATCCGCCCACTTCTGCATTGCCTCACGACGCTCATCCACAAACCCTGTTCGGTCATAGGCCGCCTGGATTTGGTCCCGTTTGGCGTGCGCAAGCTGCGCTTCCAGCACATCGAAATCGATCTTAAGCCGCTCGCGCGCTATGGTGCGGAGCATTGCGCGAAACCCATGGGGACTGTGCTCACCTGCAAACCCCATCAAGCGCAGCGCGCGGGAAAGCGCATCCCGGTGCAAATGTGGATTCTTAAGCTTACCCACGGCAGGAAAAACGTACATATCCCCACCTGAGAACCGCTGCATGTCCGTCAGCATTGCGATGGCCTGCGTCGGCAGACTGACGAGGTGGTCATTCCCCGTCTTCATACGCCGAGATCCATCGGCGTTCATGCCCGAAATATGCCACTCCGCTGTTTGCAGATTTATTTCTGACCATTTGGCGCTCGCGACAACGCCGGGACGTAAGGCGGTCCAGGCCGCGAGCAGCAACGCTGAACGGACAACAATACCTTCGTAGGCTTGGATCGTCCGCATCAGTTGGCCAACTTCCTGCTGTCGAGTCACGGCCGGCACATGCCCACCCCGGTGACTAGGTAGAATGCCTTTCAGCCTGAGCACCTGATCATCCCCGCGGACACCCTCGTGGATGCAATACTCAATGACGCCGTTTAGGTACTGCTGGGCTTTCTTGGCCAAGCTTGGAGTATTCGCCGCAATGCTTCGCAGCGTGTCGGTCACATCAGGACTACGCAGCGTGCGCATGTCTCGCTCGCCGATGGCGGGCTGAAGCAATTTCCGAACTACGTATTGGGCCTTTCGATAGCTCTCAGGAGCCCAACTGTTCTTACGGAATGCTAGCCAAGCCTCGGACAGTCGGGCGAACGAATAGCGCTTAGACTCCTCGGCCGCCTGCTGAATCCGGTCCTGCTCCATAGTCAGAGCTTGAACATGCATCTTTGCCTCGGCTCTCGCCCCGACAATTGACCCGCCCGTCCTGCTAGCGTAATGAACTTCTTCCGTCTTCAGACGAGCTTCAGCGAGACTCATGACTGGATATAAACCCAGGACGACAGTGCGCTGCTTGCCATCTGGCAGTCTGTACCGCGAAAACCAGGATTTTCTGCCCGTCGGAAGCACCTCGAGATGTAGGCCTCCCCCGTCTGCTAGGGTGTAGCGCTTGTTTTTGCGTTTCGCATTTTTGACCGCCAGATCGGTCAATCCTTTTGCCAGACTAGGCATAAATAGGGCCCGTTTTAAGTATGTAGCCAAAAACATACTCAAAGCCCTACTCAAACGCAATGGATGCTGATGGACAAACGGGGACGCCAGGCAACAAAAAACCCGCATCCTCATAGGAGAGATGCGGGTTCTTTACACGTCCAGGGACGACCTTGGACAAATTCTTGGTGCCGACGGCGAGACTCGAACTCGCACAGCTTTCGCCACTACCCCCTCAAGATAGCGTGTCTACCAATTTCACCACGTCGGCATTCACCAGATTTTTCCAGTGCCTGGGAAACGAAGCTCGGGTTTGCCTTGCGGCGTGCCCTCGGTCTTCTTCATCCGTGGCGTAGATCCCGAAGGATTTTCGCCTGGCTGACAGTGCTTGTTTGGCGCTGTCCTGGAAAGCCGTGCATTCTAGCACTGTTTTTCGATTGTGCAAAATCGCGAGGCTTTTTTGCTTGCGGCGCCGGGAGGAAGCCAACGCGTGCATCCCGGTGCGCCGCGGTCTTGCCACGAAAGACCTGAGCTCGCGGGGTGCCGACCACTCACCCCGCGCTTGACTGTTGATGCCTTACTGCGCGGGCTTGGGCGCTTCGGCCGGTGCCGGGGCCGGCGTGGCAGGCACGCTGGGCACGGAGGCGTCGGGCTGGGCCGGCGCGGCGGGCGCGGGCACGGACGGCACCGAGTTCGGCGCGGGCGTGCCGGGAGCCGAGGGGCCGGCGCCGGGCGCCTGGGGCACCGAGCGGTCTTGGTAGTTTTGCATGATGCCGCTGTCGACACCGACGCCGTTGTTGCTGTGCGTGACATAGGCCAGGCCGGCGGTCGTGGCGAAGAACACCACGGCGGCCCACTTGGTGCTGCGCGACAGGAAGTTGGCGGCGCCCGAGGCACCGAACAGGCTGCCGGCCGAACCGCTGCCGAAGGACGAGCCCATATCGGCTCCCTTGCCCTGTTGCAACAGCACCAGCACGATGATCGCCAGCGCGGACACGACCTGCACGATCATCAAGGTGGGAAGGATCATAGACATTACAGACTCCGTACGGAAACTTAGTTTGCGGCGATGCGCAGGAATTCTTCGGCCACGAGCGACGCGCCGCCCACGAGGGCGCCGTCGATGTCGGCCATGGCGAACAGGGTGGCCGCGTTGGCAGCCTTGACGCTGCCGCCGTACAGCACCTGCACCTGCGGCGCGCCCAGCTTGGTCAGCGCGGCGCGGATCGCGGCGTGGACTTCTTGCGCCTGCTCGGGCGTGGCGGTACGGCCGGTGCCGATGGCCCACACGGGCTCATAGGCCAGCACCATGGCGGCCACGGCCTCGCGGCCCAGCGCCAGTACCGGCGCGAGCTGGCGTTCGATCACGGCGAGGGTGTCGCCGCTTTCGCGTTGTTCGAGGGATTCGCCCACGCAGACCACCGGCGTGAGACCTTGCTCGAGCGCGGCGCGGGCCTTGTCGGCCACGAGCTGGTCGCTCTCGCCGTGCAGCGTGCGGCGCTCGGAGTGACCGGCCAGCGCCCAGCGGCAGCCGAATTCCTTGAGCATCGACGCCGACACTTCACCGGTAAAGGCGCCCTTGGCCTGGGCGCTCACGTCTTGCGCGCCCCAGGTGATGGCGCTGCCGGCCAAGGCCTGAGCCGTCTGGGCGAGGTACGGGAAAGGCACGCACACGCCGATCTGACAGTGGCTGGCGGCATCGGCCGCACGCAGTGCGTCCAGCAGCGCGGCGTTGTCGGCCAGGCTGCCGTGCATTTTCCAGTTGCCCAGCACGAGGCGGGCGCGATTCGCGGTTTGGGTCATGCGCAATAGTGGGCGATAAAGAGGCCCTGGAAGCGCCCTGAGAGAGGCCCGGTGCGCGCGCTGGCGCGCTCACGGTAACCATCCCACAGGACCCTCGGGGCCGGACAGGGGGCGATCGGCCCGAAAAGCTTCCCGAGCCAAACCCATGATTGTAGCGTGTCGGCGCGAATTGCGCCGAGGCAGATCGTCAGACCGTCAGGATGATTTTGCCGACCTGTTCACCGGCTTCCATCATGGCGTGGCCCGCGGCAGCCTGATCGAGCGGCAGCGTGGCGTGAATGATCGGCTTGATCTTGCCCGCTTCGAGCAGCGGCCAGACGCGTTCGCGCAGCGCACGCGCGATCTCGCCCTTGAACTCGACCGAGCGCGGACGCAGGGTCGAACCCGTCACGGTCAGGCGGCGACGCATCAGCTCGTTGCAGTCGATCGTGGCCTTGGGGCCCCCGAGCAGCGCAATGATGACGATGCGGCCGTCGTCGGCCAGGCACTTCAGATCGCGGTTGATGTAGTCGCCCGCCACCATGTCGAGGATCACGTTCACGCCCTTGCCACCGGTATGGCGCTTGATCTCTTCGACGTAGTCCTGCGTCTTGTAGTTGATGCCGATGGCACCGAGCTTTTCGACGGCGGCCACGCGCTCGTCGCTGCCGACCGTGGCATAGACCGTGTGACCCATCGCGCGCGCGATCTGGATCGCCGTGGTGCCGATGCCGCTCGCGCCGCCGTGCACCAGCAGCGCCTCGCCGTCGGCCAGTGCGCCGCGGTCGAACACATTGCTCCACACCGTGAAGTACGTCTCGGGCAGGCCGGCAGCCTCGATGTCGCTCAGCCCCTTGGGGATGGGCAGGCACTGCAGCGCGGGCGCGACACAGTACTCGGCATAGCCACCGCCCGCGACCAGCGCGCAGACCTTGTCGCCCACCTTGAAGCCCGCCAGCGCGGCGTCGCCGCCCACGATCTCGCCGGCCACTTCGAGGCCGGGCAGCTCGGAGGCGCCCGGAGGCGGCGCGTAGTTGCCCTTGCGTTGAAACACGTCGGGGCGGTTGATGCCGGCCGCGCTGACCTTGATCAGCACTTCGCCCGCGGCGGGCACAGGCATCGGCTGCTCGCTGGCCACCAGGACTTCCGGCCCGCCGGGCTGAGTGATTTCGACTGCTTTCATGAAACGCCTCCGTCGTGATTCTGGTAAATGGATTATTATGCTGCCCTTTACGGGAATCCATGCACTTGCCGGTAACGGTCGCAGGGTTACCCGAGCGCGGCGCTCGCCGTGCGCACGCGGAAGTGTGGCCGAGCGGTTGAAGGCACCGGTCTTGAAAACCGGCAAGGGCTTATACCCTTCGTGGGTTCGAATCCCACCGCTTCCGCCATTGCACCCATGGCGAAATTGGTAGACGCAAGGGACTTAAAATCCCTCGCCGCAAGGCGTCCCGGTTCGACCCCGGGTGGGTGCACCACCTGGAATATCAAGCACTTGGCCGTGAACGCGCCCGCCCCCTGACGCGCGGCGTCGCACACCTTTTCGCCCGGGCCGCGCCCGGCAAAACCGGTTATTCTTGCGCCGTCCCATCGCCTCGCCGTTCCCCATCTTGTCGTCCGCAACCCCTCCCCCCTTCATCGTGCTGGACGCCTGCGTCCTGATGTCCGGCATCGTGCGCCGCCTGATGTTGCGCCTGGCCGAGGCCGGCGTGTATCAGCCGGTATGGACCGAGCGTATCGGCGAGGAATGGCGGCGCAATGCGTCGCGACTGTGGGCGATTCCGCCCGAGGTGATGAGCGAGCAATGGGCCGAGATGAACGCACGCTGCCCCGGCGCGCTCGAGGCCGACGTGGGCGTGTACGAGGCCGGGCTGCGCTACAGCGACCCGAAGGACTTCCATGTGATCGCCGCCGGCCTGGCGCGGCGGGCGCGCTGCGGCGCGCAGCGGCTACCCGTCGTGCAGGTGATGACCTGGAACCTGAAGGACTTCAATCGCTCCGAACTGCGGCGCCAGGGCCTCGATGTGTTCAATCCGGATCACCTGCTGGCGCGCTGGTTCGAGACGCAGCCGGAGGCGCTGATGGCGGCGGTGAACGGCGTGAGCGCCGACTGGCTGGCCCTGGGCCGCGAGCCCGAGCCGCTGGGAGCCACCTTGCAGCGCGAGCGGCTGTATCGCGTGCGCAAGCTGGCGGAGCGGTACGCCGCGCAGGCTTCGGGCGCCGGACAGGCGACGGACTGAGCGCGGACGACGAGCGGGCGAAATGCTGGCCGAGTGCTGGCCAAATGCTGGCCAGACGCAAGGCGTGCGGGCCGGGCGCGGATCCGAGGCGGTTCACGCGGGGCCCGGCACAAGCTCAATGATCGTGATTGCTGGCGGCAAAACCCGCCCGGTTGAGCACGTCGATCACTTCCAGAATGTGCTCGGGGCCGCGCGTCTGCAGCACGAAATCGACTTCGACATTGCGCACCGGCAGCGTCGTGAACGCGCGCTGGTGATGCACCTCGGTGATGTTGGCGTGCGCGTCGGCGATCAGCTTGGTGGCCTGCGCGAGCGCGCCCGGCAGGTCTCGCAGGTCGACGCGGATGCGCGCGAGACGCCCGGCGCGGACCATGCCGCGCTCGATGAGCTCGCCCAGCATGAGCGGATCGATGTTGCCGCCCGTGAGCACCAGGCCCACGCGCTTGCCGGCGAAGCGGGACGCGCCACGTTGCTGCTCCAGCAGCAGCGCCGCCAGACCGGCCGCGCCGGCGCCTTCGACCACGGTTTTTTCGATCTCGAGCAGCACCACGATGGCGTGCTCGATATCGGCCTCGCTCACGAGCTCGATGCGATCGACCAAACGGCTGCAGATCTCTTGCGTGATGGTGCCCGGCGTCTTGACCGCGATGCCTTCGGCGATCGTGTAGTGGCCGGCGTTGAGCTCCTGGCCGTTGAGCGCTGCGTACATGGACGGAAAGCGTTCGGTCTGCACGCCGATCACTTCGATGTCCGGCTTGAGCGTCTTGACCGCCGTGGCGATGCCCGAGATGAGACCGCCGCCGCCGATCGCAATGATGACGGCGTCGAGATCGGGCTGGTCTTCGAGCATTTCGAGCCCGACCGTGCCCTGCCCCGCGATGACGTCTTCGTCGTCGTAGGGGTGAATCATGACGAGGCCGCGTTCGTGCGCGAGCGTGAGTCCGTGCGACTTCGCATCATCGAAGGTGTCGCCGGCCAGCACGACCTCGGCGCCGAAGCGGCGGGTGTTGGCGACCTTGACCGTGGGCGTGAAGCGCGGCATCACGATCACGGCGGGGATGCCCATGCGCTGCGCGTGGTACGCCACGCCCTGCGCGTGATTGCCGGCCGAGACGGCGATGACGCCCTGCCTGCGCTCGGCGTCGGAGAGCGTCAGCATGCGGTTGAGCGCGCCACGCTCTTTGAACGAGGCGGTGAACTGCAGGTTTTCGAATTTGAGCCAGATCTGCGCGCCCAGGATGTCGGAGAGCGTGCGCGACAGCGTGAACGGGGTTTTCTGCACTTGTCCGCGCAGATTCTCGCGGGCGGTCTGGATGGCGGAGAGGTCGATCACGTTGAAGTCCGGTCTAACGTACTGGCAGGAAATTGAAGAAAAGCAGGCCCTGCGCATAATTGATGCCGATGCGGCGGGAGTTTTCGCCGAGCAGATTGGCGATCAGGTCCAGCCGGCCGATGATAGCGCCGAACTCGCGCTCGAAACTCAGATTGATGGCAGTGGCGGACATTTCATTGGCGAGCAATAGCGGCTCGCCTTGCGCATTGCGCCGCGACGACAGCAGCCAGGCGGCTGCCTCGACGTTGCGCGCGGCATTGTAGAGACGCTGGCCGTCCAGGACATCGGACACGTAGATGCGGGTCTTGTCGTTGTGCGCCGCGATCAGCGTATCGGCCAGACCGTAGATGAAGGCGGCCACGCGGTCGCCCTGATAATTGGGGTCAAGAGAAACAGCGAGAATCTGGATATCGCGCAGACCCGCCAGGCCCGGGGGCGAACGCCGCGTTTCGATCAGGCGCTTCACGCGCGCGACGGCGTCTTCCTGGCTCGTGACGCCGGTCTTGCGCCATTCGCGCGGGTTGCGCCGGTAGAGCTTGTCGAGCAGCGAATACAGGCTGTTGAGGTTGTCGCGGATTTCGATCGTGACGGTGCGATTGAAGTCCGTCTGGGCAAACTGATCCGCCGACATCGACTCGCCTTTCGGCCCGGTCGCCCGGGCGGTCGATGGGGTGGCCTGCGGCACGATACAACCGCTCAACCAGATCGAAGCCAGGCACCCGGCTATGCACGCGCGCAACTTGCCCGTCATGCGTTCGCTTCCCCTCTTGCTGTGACCCGGTCGCGTCTGACGCCGGCATCTGTGATCGGTCGCGGCGGCGTGTCGCCGCCTTGATGTAGGACGAATTTACCCTAACTGGGTGACGCTGTGCGCGTCCCGCGTGTGCGTCCTGGCTACCGGCCCGGCCGCACACGGGCTCGAACGGGTACGCCCGCGCCAATGAAAAACGCCGCGGCACGAGGCCGCGGCGTCTTGATCCTGCACGAACGCGGCGCTCGCGCGCCACGTTCGTTTCGCCTTATTCAGCCTGGGGCTGTTCGGCGGCCGGGGCCTGGCCCTCGGTCTGCTGCTCGATACCGCCGATCGCCTTGATCGACAGGCGCAGACGGCCCTTGTCGTCGGCTTCGATGACCTTCACGCGGACCTGTTGGCCCACCTTCAGCACGTCATTGATGTTGGCGATGCGGTAGTTGGCGATTTCCGAGATGTGCAGCAGACCATCGCGGCCCGGCAGCACTTGCACGATCGCGCCGAAGTCCAGCAGACGCAGCACGGAACCGTCGTAGACCTGACCCACTTCGACGTCGGCGGTCAGCTCGACGATGCGGCGCTGAGCTTCCTTGGCCTGCGATTCGTCGACGCTGGCGATCACGATCGTGCCGTCGTCGGAGATGTCGATCTGCGTGCCGGTTTCTTCGGTCAGCGCACGGATGGTGGCGCCGCCCTTGCCGATCACGTCGCGGATCTTCTCGGGGTTGATCTTGATGGTCAGCATGCGCGGCGCGAAGGCCGACAGCTCGGTGCGCGAACCGTCGAGCGCATCACGCATCTTGCCGAGGATGTGCAGACGGCCGTCGCGGGCCTGGGCCAGCGCCACCTGCATGATTTCCTTGGTGATGCCCTGGATCTTGATGTCCATCTGCAGCGCGGTGATGCCGTTTTCGGTACCCGCAACCTTGAAGTCCATGTCGCCGAGGTGATCTTCGTCGCCGAGGATGTCGGTCAGCACGGCGAACTTGCCGCCGTCGAGGATCAGGCCCATGGCCACACCCGCCACGTGATCCTTGATCGGCACGCCAGCGTCCATCAGCGCGAGCGAGCCGCCGCAGACGGAAGCCATCGACGAGGAGCCGTTGGATTCGGTGATTTCGGAGACCAGACGGATCGTGTACTGGAACTCATCGGCGGCCGGCAGCATCGAGACCAGCGAACGCTTGGCCAGACGGCCGTGACCGATTTCGCGACGCTTGGGCACGCCAATCCGGCCCGTTTCGCCGGTGGCGAAGGGGGGGAAGTTGTAGTGCAGCATGAAGCGATCGCGGTACTCGCCCATCAGGGCGTCGATGATCTGCTCGTCTTGCTTGGTGCCGAGGGTGGCGACCACCAGGGCCTGCGTCTCGCCGCGGGTGAACAGCGCACTGCCGTGAGCGCGCGGGAGCACGCCCAGGCGCACGCTGATCGGACGCACGGTGCGGGTGTCGCGACCGTCGATACGGGGCTCGCCGCTCAGGATCTGGCCGCGCACGATGCGGGCTTCGAGGTCGAACAGGATGTTGTCGACGGTGACGCTGTCGGGCTTGTCGTTGCCAGCGGCAGCAGCTTGCTCGGCGACCTTGGCGTGCACGTCGGAATAGACTTCGCGCAGCTGGTTGGTACGAGCCTGCTTGTCACGAACCTGGTAGGCAGCCTGCAGACCGGCCTGAGCGGCGGTCGAGACGGCGTTGATCAGGGCTTCGTCCTTGGCGGGCGCGGTCCAGTCCCAGTCGGGCTTGCCGGCGTCACGGACGAGTTCGTGGATGGCGTTGATCGCGGCTTGCTGTTGTTCGTGACCGAACACCACGCCACCGAGCATCACGTCTTCGGACAGCTGCTTGGCTTCGGATTCAACCATCAGCACGGCGGTTTCGGTGCCGGCGACCACCAGGTCCATCTGCGAGCTTTTGAGCTGCGTGGCGGTGGGGTTCAGCACGTACTGGCCGTCGATGTAGCCCACGCGGGCGGCGCCGATCGGGCCATTGAACGGGATGCCCGAGATGGCCATCGCGGCCGAGGCGCCGATCATGGCGGGAATGTCGGGATCGATTTCCGGGTTGACGGACAGCGTGTGGATGACCACTTGCACGTCGTTGTAGAAACCTTCGGGGAACAGCGGACGCAGCGGACGATCGATCAGGCGCGAGGTCAGCGTTTCCTTCTCGGAGGGCTTGCCTTCACGCTTGAAGAAGCCACCCGGGATGCGGCCGGCGGCGTACGTCTTTTCGATGTAGTCGACGGTCAGCGGGAAGAACGTTTGGCCGGGCTTGGGCTTCTTGGCAGCCACCACCGTAGCCAGCACGACGGTGTCCTCGACGGACACGACAACCGAGCCGGAGGCCTGGCGAGCGATCTCGCCGGTTTCCAGCACGACCGTATGCTGGCCGTATTGGAAGGTCTTGGTCACTTTATTGAACATGACGATGATTCCTTACAAATGAAAAACCGTGGCCGTCGCGACAATGTCGCGGCGGCCACGGTTGGGCGTCATGGGGAGCCAGCCCCGTCGATCACTTGCGCAGACCGAGTTTTTCGATCAGAGCGCGGTACGAATCGGGATTGCGGCCCTTGAGGTAGTCGAGCAGCTTGCGACGACGGCTGACCATGCGCAGCAGACCGCGGCGCGAGTGGTGATCCTTCATGTGAGCCTTGAAGTGACCGGTCAGTTCGTTGATGCGGGCGGTAAGCAGAGCCACCTGAACTTCGGGGGAGCCGGTGTCGCCTTGAGCGCGTTGGAACTGCGAGACGATTTCGGATTTCTTGATGTCAGCGACAGACATTTGATGACCTCTACGGACATGCGTCAGGGCCGAGGCGCCCGGACGTGGGTTTAAAAAAATGGTGATGTGGCATGGCCCGCCGGGATGTTCTCCGGCCCGCGCCGGGCATTACGACAACCCGGCCGGCGGCATGCGGATTGCTCCCGAAAACAACACACTGGAAGCAATCGGCTTGGCAGAACAAAGCCGGGCAATCACCCGGCCTATGTGCAAAGCGTCAGCAATTATAGCTGATTCGGTAAACTGACCGGAAACCCTTCGTGGTCCGGTGTCGCCGGGATGCCTCGCTCGCCCCGCCGGGCATCCGGCACCAATAATCACCCCTGGAGCTGACCATGTTCGCGCCGCCCCTTACCCTCCCCTCCGCGTTCGCCCGGTTGGCCGCGGCGCTGGCACTCGCCGGCGCGCTCGCGGGCTGCACCAACATGACCCAGGTACCGGCCGGCACTCCGCTTGCCGACGTCGAGGCGCAGTGGGGCCGGCCCAACTTCTTCTGCGACCGCCCCGACGGCGGCCGCCGGGTCATCTGGACGCAGCAGCCCATGGGCCAGTACGCCTGGGGCACGAATGTCACGCCCGACGGACGGGTCGGGCCGGTGATCTCCATCCTGCGCGACGAACATTTCCGCCTGCTCTCGCAAGGCACCTGGAGCGCCGAGCAGGTGCGCTGCGAATTTGGCCCGCCCGCCCGCGTGTCCGAGGCCGGCCTGGGCAGCAGCCGACAGGTGGTGTGGGCCTATCGCTACCGCGAGGCAGATGCCTGGAATTCGCTGATGTACGTCTACCTGGGCGCGGACGGCCGGCAGGTCACCCGCTTTCATCCCGGCCCGGACCCGATGTACGACGACGAGCGCTTCTTCGGGCTGTAGGCCGGGCCTGCGGGGCTGCCACGGCTAGCCAGACCGGCCGGGCCTGACCAAACCAGACCAGAAAAACCATGCCAGGCCGGGCCGCGTCAGGCCGGGCCGCGCAGACCGGGCCACGCAGGCCGCGCCAAAAACAAGGGGCCGCATAAGCGGCCCCTGTTTCATCCAACGCGGCGAGCGTCAGTCGTGCTGACCGCCGGCGCGGCGAGCGCGCTGCAACTGGCGGGCGCGGTTCCAGCGCCACGCCCACAGCACCCAGCCCGACAGGCCATACAGCACGAACAGGCCGAACAGCACCACCGGGGGATCGCTGGACACGAACACGAACACGGCGACCACGACCAGAATGCCCCAGAACGGCACGCTGCGGCCGAGTGCGAAGCTCTTGCCGCTGTAGAACGGCGCGTTGCTCACCATCGAGATGCCGGCGTACATCGTGAGCACGAACGCGACCCACGCCATCACGCTATCGTGTATCGGCAGCTTGTTATCGATCGCAAGCCAGACGAAGCCCGCCACCAATGCCGCGGCCGCGGGACTGGGCAAGCCCTGGAAGAAGCGCTTGTCGACCACGCCGATGTTGGTATTGAAGCGCGCCAGACGCAGCGCCGCGCCCGCCACATATACAAAGGCCGCGAGCCAGCCCCAGCGCCCCAGATCCTGCAGGATCCATTCGTAGGCGACCAACGCCGGCGCCACGCCGAACGACGTCATGTCGGAGAGCGAGTCGTACTGCTCGCCGAACGACGATTGCGTGTTCGTGAGACGCGCCACCCGGCCATCCATGCCGTCGAGCACCATGGCGACGAAAATCGCGATGGCCGCCGTTTCGAAACGGTCGTTCATGGCCTGCACGACGGCGTAAAAGCCGGCGAACAGGGCCGCGGTGGTGAAGGCGTTCGGCAGCAGGTAAATGCTGCGATGGCGATTCTCGGAATCGCGCATGGAGAAATTCGGCATAGGTATAGGTATGGTTCGCGAGCGGCGTATGTCGAAAGGGTAACTCATATGGCCCCGCTTGCGCAGCCAGCAAGCGGTATTCCTGCCCACCCCAATGAAAAACGGCATCCCCGCTGCGCGGAGATGCCGTTATCCCGGGCTCGGGGCCCGGCAGGTGCGCACGCCGGCTGCGCCGGCGTGGCACGAGCGACATCAGTTCTTCGACTTGTCGACCAGCTTGTTGGCGGCGATCCAGGGCATCATCGCGCGCAGCTTGGCACCGACGACTTCGATCTGCGAGTCGGCGTTGATGCGGCGGCGCGAGGTGAGCGTGGGCGCACCAGCGGCGTTTTCGAGGATGAACTTCTTGGCGTACTCGCCGGTCTGGATGTCGATCAGGGCCTGACGCATCGCCTTGCGGGTCTCGTCGGTCACGATCTTCGGGCCGGTCTCGTATTCGCCAAATTCGGCGTTGTTCGAGATCGAGTAGTTCATGTTGGCGATGCCGCCTTCGTAGATCAGGTCGACGATCAGCTTGAGCTCGTGCAGGCACTCGAAGTAGGCCATCTCGGGCGCGTAGCCCGCGTCGACCAGCGTGTCGAAACCGGCCTTGATCAGCTCGACGGCGCCGCCGCACAGCACGGCCTGTTCGCCGAACAGATCGGTTTCGGTTTCTTCGCGGAAGTTGGTTTCGATGATGCCGGCACGGCCACCGCCGTTGGCGCTGGCGTACGACAGGGCGATGTCACGGGCCGAGCCGGACTTGTCCTGGTAGACGGCCACGAGGTGGGGCACGCCGCCGCCTTGCGAGTAGGTCGAACGCACGGTGTGGCCGGGCGCCTTCGGGGCGATCATGATCACGTCGATGTCTTCGCGCGGCACGACCTGGCCGTAGTGCACGTTGAAGCCGTGGGCGAACGCCAGCGCGGCGCCGGCCTTGATGTTCGCGTGCACTTCGTTGTTGTACACCTGAGCGATGTTTTCGTCGGGCAGCAGCATCATGACGACGTCGGCCGACTTCACGGCTTCGGCCACTTCAGCCACTTTCAGGCCGGCGTTGGCGGCCTTGTTCCACGACGCGCCGTTCTTGCGCAGGCCGACGACGACCTTGACGCCCGACTCATGCAGGTTCAGGGCGTGGGCGTGGCCTTGCGAGCCATAGCCGATGATGGCAACGGTTTTGCCCTTGACCAGGGAGAGATCGCAGTCTTTGTCGTAGAAAACTTTCATGGTGTGCTCCAAATCTTGGAATTTCTAGATACGTTGAATTCAAACAAATTGGGTGATGCCCCGGCGGGTACGCCGGTCAGAGCTTCAGGATCCGTTCGCCGCGGCCGATGCCGGAAACCCCGGTACGGACGGTTTCGAGGATGGCGCTGCGGTCCAGGGCGTCGATGAATGCCTGGACTTTATCCTGGTCGCCGGTCAGTTCGATCGTGTACGACTTGTCCGTCACGTCGATGATGCGGCCGCGGAAGATATCCGCCATCCGCTTCATTTCTTCGCGCTCTTTGCCGACCGCGCGCACCTTGATGAGCATCAGCTCACGCTCGATGTGCGCGCCTTCGGTGAGATCCACCACCTTGACCACGTCGACCAGACGGTTGAGGTGCTTGGTGATCTGCTCGATCACATCGTCCGACCCCACCGTGACCACGGTCAGGCGCGACAGCGTCGCGTCTTCGGTGGGCGCCACGGTCAGCGTCTCGATGTTGTAGCCGCGAGCGGAGAACAGGCCCACCACGCGCGACAGCGCGCCGGGTTCGTTCTCCATGAGAACCGAAATCACATGCTTCATGGTGGCCTCCTTACAGATCCTCGGAACCGAGCAGCATCTCGGTCAGGCCGCGGCCGGCCTTGACCATCGGCCACACGTTTTCGGTGCGGTCGGTGATGAAGTCCAGGAAGACCAGACGATCCTTGTGCTTCTTGAATGCCTCGCGCAGCGCGGGCTCGACGTCGGCCGGACGCTCGATGCGCAGGCCCACGTGGCCATAGGCCTCGGCGACCTTGACGAAGTCGGGCAGCGAATCCATGTACGACTCGGAATAGCGCGAGCCGTAATCGATCTGCTGCCACTGCCGCACCATGCCCAGGAAGCGGTTGTTCAGGCACACGATCTTGGGCGTGAGGTGGTATTGCTGGCAGGTCGACAGTTCCTGGATGTTCATCTGGATCGACGCTTCGCCGGTGATGACGGCGATGTCGGTGCCCGGATTGGCCATCTGCACGCCCATGGCGTACGGCAGGCCCACACCCATCGTGCCCAGGCCACCGGAGTTGATCCAGCGGCGCGGCTTGTCGAACTTGTAGTACTGCGCAGCCCACATCTGGTGCTGGCCCACGTCGGAGGTCACGAAGGCGTCGCCGCCCGTGACTTCCCAGAGCTTCTCGACCACGTACTGCGGCTTGATCACTTCGTCGGAGCCGATGTACTTCAGGCACTCGCGGCCACGCCACGTTTCGATCTGCTGCCACCACTTCTCGGTGGAGGCGGGCTTGTTCTCGGCACGGGCCGCGGCATATTGCGCCGTCAGTTCGACCAGCACGTCTTTGACGTTGCCCACGATCGGCACGTCGACGCGCACCCGCTTCGAGATCGACGAGGGGTCGATATCGATGTGGATGATCTTGCGCGCATTCTGGGCGAAGTGCTTGGGATTGCCGATCACGCGGTCATCGAAACGGGCGCCGATCGCCAGCAGCACGTCACAGTGCTGCATGGCCATGTTCGCCTCGTACGTGCCGTGCATGCCGGGCATGCCGACGAACTGGCCGTTGCTGGCGGGCATGGCACCCAGGCCCATCAGCGTGTTCGTGACAGGGGCACCCAGCACCTCGGCGAAAGCGCGCAGCTCGTCGGAGGCATCGGACAGGATCACGCCGCCACCCGAATAAATCATCGGGCGCTCGGCAGACATCAGCATCTGCACGGCCTTCTTGATCTGGCCTTGATGCCCCTTGGTGACGGGCGCGTAGGAGCGCAGTGCAATCTCACCCTTGGGCGGGGTGTACTTGTACTGGGCAACGGTGATGTCTTTGGGGATATCCACCAGCACCGGACCGGGACGGCCCGTGCGCGCAATGTAGAACGCGCGGCGCATGGTCTCGGCCAGATCCTTGACGTCGCGCACGAGGAAGTTGTGCTTGACGCAGGGACGCGTGATGCCGACGGTATCGCACTCCTGGAAGGCGTCTTCGCCAATGGCCGCGGTCGGCACCTGCCCGCTGATGATCACCATCGGGATGGAGTCCATGTAGGCGGTGGCGATGCCGGTGACGGCATTGGTCACGCCCGGGCCGCTGGTCACGATGCAGACGCCCACCTTTTGCGAGGCGCGCGAATACGCATCGGCAGCGTGCACGGCAGCTTGCTCGTGACGAACCAGGATGTGCTGGAATTTGTCTTGCTTGAAAATCGCGTCGTAGATGTAGAGCACCGCGCCGCCAGGATAGCCAAAGACGTGTTCCACGCCCTCATCGGCCAGGCAGCGCACGACGATGTCGGCGCCATTCATTTCCATGTTGTCATTCCTTTCAGTACCGGCCCTGCCCCACTGATCATTACTTGCCCGGATACGGCAGCAATCAGAACCCGAACCGGTTACGACAACATGTCCGGCGCTTAGCGGCTCACGGAGCCACGCCACCCGGACACCTTGCCGACCCGGCACGCGCTCATCAGAAACGCAGTGCAAACGCCCAAGGGAGCGCTGGAGGTCGAAATGGAAGCCTCGGCATCACACGCTTGTGGCGCGGCCAACGGCAGGTGTTACTGGCGCAGCAGACCGCGGAAGGTGGCCCGGGTCTTGCTCGCCCGCGCGCCGGTTTCGGATAGGCAGACCGGCGCAAGAGGAGCGAATTTACCGCGTTGCGGCAAACCGAGCAAATCAGGTCTGTCGGTACGGCGCCACACCGCCTGATTCGGCGGGGTGGCCAGGGCATACCAAGCTCTGATGCATCGATCTGACCCCGTAAGCCCCGACCCTCTCTATACTGGCGCTATTCACGGCCTCTATCGCGTTTCCCCATGGACCTGCGCATCGCCAGCATCCGGCGCTTTCTTTACAGCCACTACTTTTTCGGCGGCGTGCGGCAGGGCATCGGCATGCTGCTGCCCGTGCTGGTGCTGGGCGGGCTCTTCGGGCAGTACAGCATGGGGCTGGTCGCCACCTTCGGCGCGCAGTGCCTGGCGATCATCGACCAGCCCGGCGGCCCGCAGCGCCATCGCACCAACGAAATGCTGGGCGGCGCCTTCCTGGGCACCGCCACCGTCACGATCACCGGCCTGGCCTCGACCTACCCGCTCATTTTGTGGCTGGTGGTGATCGCGCAGTGCTTTCTGTTTTCGATGTTCTCGGTGTTCGGCAAGCGCGGCGGCCTGATCGGCTTTGCCGGACTGTTGCTCATGACGCTGACCATGCATTCGCCGCTGCCGCCCGAAGAGGTGCTCTACCACTCGCTCGCGACCGCCGGCGGCGCGTTGTTCTATCTGCTGTTTTCGCTCACGTTCCGCCGGGTGTTCTGGTTGCGC
This sequence comes from Bordetella genomosp. 5, assembly GCF_002261475.1. Taxonomy (GTDB): domain Bacteria; phylum Pseudomonadota; class Gammaproteobacteria; order Burkholderiales; family Burkholderiaceae_B; genus Bordetella. The sequence goes on along the minus strand of NZ_NEVN01000002.1, from coordinate 392,186 downwards.
GAAGAGCGTCAGGCCATGTCGGTGGCGCTCTTCGCGACCGCCGACTACATGGCGGCCCGCGCCAGCTTCTACGACGAAAACGCCGATCTCGACGACTCGTATCGCACGCTGATCCAGCGCCAATCGCTCATGACCGAGAACCACCAGGCCGCGCGCGATCTGGTGTTGCGGGCGCTGCCGCGGGGCCAGGGCTTTCGCGAGGGCGAGCGCATCATGCTCTGGAACATGTTCGTCGACATGCTGCAGATGCTGGATACGCTGGTCGCCACGCACACCGATTACGTGGCGCTGCGCCGCGCACTGGCCGGCAGCGACGCCTTGATCTTCATGCGCGACGCGCTGGTGAAGATGTCGCTCGAGATGAGCCGGATCGCGCTCGACGTGTCGCGCGGCCGCCAGACGCAGTATCGCAGCAGCGCCAAGGCCGAGTTGCGCGCCATCGAGTACGAGATCGAACAGCTCAAGCAACAAGGCCTGGGCGAGCGCGAACCCGAAACGCTGGCGCTGATCGTGCAGGTGCTGCGCCGCCTGCGCAACGCGGCCCGCATCGTCGACAAGCTGGCCGGCCACACGGCCCAGGAAGCCAACGCGGTGCCCACCAGCGAGCTGCGCATCAACAAATCGCTGACCCGGTTCATGTCGCGCCAGGAGGTGCGCCTGGGCATGATCACGAGCAATCTGCGCTTCGACTCGCCCCACTTCCGCTACGCGTTACGCGTCAGCCTCGCGGCGGCCGCGGCGATGGGGCTCATCGGCACCTGGCTGTCGAACAACATGGCCGCGCACAGCTACTGGGTGCTGCTGACCATCGTCATCATCATGAAGCCCGGCTTCGCCCTCACCCGCCAGCGCAACGTCTGGCGCCTGATGGGCACGCTGATCGGCTGCGTGGCCGCGCTGGCGCTGTTCGCCATCACCCAGCGCCCCGAAGTGCTGTTCGCGGTGTTGCTGGGCGCCTGCATCATGGGCAACAGCCTGATCCAGCTCAATTACATGGGCAGCGCGATCTTCAACACGCTGTTCGTGGTGCTGGTGTTCCACTTCGTGGCGCCCGGCACGGTCTCGCTCGATGTGATCGGCGAGCGCGCGCTCGACACGCTGCTGGGCTGCGTGCTGGCGCTGGTGTGCAGCTACATCCTGCCGTGGTGGGAAGCGCGCTACATGAAGCCGCTGGCGCAGGCCGCGTCGCGCGCCAATCGCGAATACCTGCGCGCGGGCCTGGGCTATGTGGAAGTGATGCAGGCCCACCCCGGCAAGACCGACGACGAGCCCGCCGTGGCCGAGGCCGACCTGCACTGGCGCCTCGCGCGCAAGAACGTGCATATCGCGTTCAGCAACTATGCCGAGGCCTTCTATCGCATGATGAGCGAGCCGCGTCAGCATCAGGTGAGCGTGCCCGAGTTCAACAACCTGCTGATCCAGAATCACATCCTGGCCTCGCAGATCACCGCGGCCATGCCGATCCTGGCCGCGCTGCCGCAGACACCGGCGCCGATCCAGGAGGCGCTGAACGGCATGGTGCAGCAGCTCGATCCGCAGGCGCCGGATCCCGGCCAGCTGCCGACCCAGTTCGACACCACCGGCGAACTGGCGACGCTGGCCTACCCCATCAAGCAGATGCTGCGCGCCACCGCGCTGATCCGCCAGGAACTCGAAGCCGTGGCGGACCCGGGCGAACATCGCCCGGTGGCGGTGCGGGCGGCGTGAAGGGGCGCCCGCGGGCAGGGACTCCCGCGGGCTAAGCGCCGGCTCAGGCCGACGCCACCGCCTGACGCCGCGGCCAGAAGTACCAGACCGCTGCCGCCACCTGCGCCACCAACAACACCGCCCATGCGGCCAGATGCCCGTCGGCGTTGAAGCCACCGGCGACACGCGGCCAGAGATCGACGACCCAGCCCACGCCGACCTGGCACAGGAAGATCATCAGGAACATCAGCAGGTTGGTGGTCGAGGCCACGCGGCCCAGCAGCTCGCGCGGGAACTCGCCCGCCAGCAGCGCGTAGACCAGAATGTTGGCCGAGCCGAAGATGCCATAGCCGGCCCACAGGGCCGCCAGCGGCAGCGGCACACGCAGCACGATGAGCAGCTGGATCACGAGGAACAGCACCATGCACAGGCCGCCGAAGCCGTACAGGCCGAGCCCCATGCGTTCGACACGGCGCGCGGCCACGCCCAGCCCGATATTGCCGGCCATCATCGCCAGACCCAGCAACGACACCAGCCAGGCGGCGGGCACCGCGTCCAGCCCGTTGACCTCGATCAGGTAGGGCCGCACCCACAGCGACTGCACACCGTAGAACACGCCCCCGGTCATCACGGGCAGCGAGACGAGCCGCCAGTAATGCGCGGACGTGAGCAGCGTCCAGGTGCCGCGCCATTGCTGGCCCAGCGTGACGGGCGCGCGCGCGGGTCCGGTTTCGCGCGGCGAACCGAACCAGATCAGCGCGGCGACGATCAGCGTGGCCGCGGCCATGCCGATGCTGACGGTGCGCCAGGTGGTGTGCTGCAGCAGCTCGGACAACGGTGAGCCGACCAGCACGCCGCCCATGCCGCCCACGGCCATCACCAGGCCATTGATGCTCGGCAGGCGCGACAGCGGGAACGTATGGGCCAGGGCCTGGAAGGTGGCGCCCAGGCACACGCAGACGCCGGCGCCGATCAGGAGGCGTCCGACCATCAGGCCGCCCAGGGTGGTCGCCATGCCATAGATCAGCGTGCCGATGGCGGCCACCACGAGCATCGCCGCGTTGACGCGGCGCGGGCCCCAGGTGTCGAGCATCAGGCCCGCCGGAATCTGCAGCAGCGCAAACCCGAGGAAGTACAGGCTCGTGAGCGTGCCGAGGTCGGCCGCCGACAGGCTCAGCTCCTGGGTCAGGTAGGGTCCGAAGCCGATGTTCAGGCCGCGGAACACATACGAGATCAGATAGCCGAGCGAGAAAAACAGAAAGACGCGCAGGCCGGCCGGCATGACCGGCTCAGGCCTGCTTGCGGCGGAACACCAGCTTGTCGGCGCTGGAGACGTCGGCGGCGAAGGCATAGCCTTCGCTGTCGAACGCCTGCAGGCCTTCGGGCTTGGCGATCTTGTGCGTGATGGCGTAGCGCGCCATCAGGCCGCGCGCGCGCTTGGCATGGAAGCTGATGACCTTCCAGTCGCCGCCCTTCCAGTCCTGGAACACGCACTGCACCACGCGCGCCTTGAGCACCTTCTTGTCGACCACCTTGAAATACTCTTCGGAGGCGAGGTTGATGACCACGGGCGCCTTCTGGCTTTCCTGGCGCGTATTGAGATAGTCGGCCACGCTCGAGCCCCAGTACTCGTACAGGTTCTTGCCCTTGGGGCTCTCCAGCCGCGTGCCCATCTCGAGGCGATACGGCTGCATCAGGTCGAGCGGCCGCAACGCGCCGTAGAGGCCCGACAGGATCACGACGTGATCCTGCGCCCATTCGAGCTGGCGCTCGGACAGACTGGGAGCCTCGAGACCCTCGTACACGTCGCCATTGAAGGCCAGCACGGCCTGGCGCGCGTTATCGAGCGTGAAGGTCTTCTTCCATGCGCCGTAGCGCGCCACGTTGAGCTCGGACAGCGCCGGCGACAGGCTCATGAGCTCGCCGATATCCTCGGCGGACTTGGTCTTGAGCACCCTGATCAGGGCGGCCGCCTGATCGACGAACAACGGTTGCGTGTGCAACTCGGTCTTGACCGGCGTGTCGTAGTCGAGCTTTTTGGCCGGAGAGAGCAAGAACAGCATGTAAGAGAGTCCTGGTGGTTCAGCGGGCGGTCCAGCCGCCATCGACGGAAATGGTGGTGCCGGTAACCTGCGCGGCTGCTTCGGAAGCAAGATAGACGGCGGTGCCGCCGAGTTGTTCGGGCGTGACGAACTGCAGCGAGGGCTGCTTCTCGCCGAGCAGCTCGCGCGCGGCCGCTTCCTGGTCGGTGTGGCCGCGTTCGGCCAGTGCCGTGATCTGCTTTTCGACGAGCGGCGTGCGGACCCAGCCCGGGCAGATCGCGTTGGCGGTGATGCCCTGGCCGGCCGTCTCGAGCGCGGTGACCTTGGTCAGGCCCACCACCCCGTGCTTGGCCGCCACATAGGCGGATTTTTGCGCCGAGCCCACGAGGCCGTGCGCCGACGCGATATTGATAATGCGGCCCCAGCCCTGCTTTTTCATGTGGGGCAGCGCGGCGGCCGAGCCGTGGAACACGGCCGAGAGATTGAGCGCGATGACGGCATCCCACTTGTCGATGGGGAAGTCTTCGATCAGCGCGGTGTGCTGGATGCCGGCGTTGTTGACGAGGATGTCGATGCGACCGAAGGTCTGCACGGTGTTGGCCACCATCTGGCGCACGGCCTCGCCCTTGGACAGGTCGGCGCCGTCGTACAGCACCTTGACGCCATGCTCCTCGGCCAGACGGGCGCGCAGCGCCTCGATCTCGCCGGCATCGCCGAACCCGTTGAGCACCACATCGGCGCCTTGCTGCGCGAATGCGGTGGCGATACCCAGGCCGATCCCGCTGGTGGAACCGGTGACGACAGCGACTTTACCTTTGAGCATGTGCTTTCTCCTGATGGATCGGGTGGGACGACGGCCATGAGTGTAGCCGCGCCGCATCGATCTATCATGGCACAGCCGACCACCGCCGCGCTATCGACAAGGCGTTCATGGCGCTGTCAGGGGCGGCGTGCGTCGGGGCCGTCGCCGTCGACCGTTGCGCCCGCAGCGATCGCCGCGGCGTCCGCGGCCCGGATCCGGGCCTCGCCGCTCGCGCCCTCGGTCTGGGCGGCGGGCCCCTCGAAGCCCACAGGCGTCACGTCCATGCCCGCGATCCCGCCATACCGCGCGGGGAGCCGCTCGAGCAAACGGATCAGGCACGGCACCAGGCCCATCGATATCGCCACCACCACGGCCAGCAGGTCGCGCTGCGCCAGCGTCATGAGGTTGTTGTCCCAGGCCTCGTTGAAGATCACGAAGCTGAACTCGCCGCCCTGCGCCAGCACCAGTGCGTAGAGCAGCCGATGGTAGTGCGGCAGGCCCACGATGCGCGCCAGCACGTAGATGAGGGCGAGCTTGATGAGCAACAGCGCCGCCACGCCCGCGAGCACATACGGCCAGAATGTCCAGGCCTCGCGCACGTTCACGGACATGCCCACCGCGAGGAAGAATAGCCCCAGCAACAGACCCTTGAACGGTTCGATGGTGCGCTCGAGCTCCTCGCGATACGACGACTCGGCCAGCAGCACGCCTACCAGAAAGCCACCCAGGCCCGCCGACAGACCGGCGTAGTCGAACAACTGCGCCGAGCCCAGCACGATCAGCAAGGTGGCCGCCGTGAACAGCTCACGGACCTTCGTGCGCACCACCAGGCTCAGCAGCCGTACGCGCCGCATGACGAGCACCACGGCGACCCCGGCGAGGGCCACCCCGAACGACGGCGCACTCGCCCCGCCCGAGCCCAAGAGCCCTGCCGCGACCAGCATGGGAATCGCCGCCATGTCCTGGAACAGCAAGACACCGAGCGCCGAGTAGCCCACCGGCGTCTTCAACAAACCGCGCTCTTCGAGCAGCCGCAACGCCACTGCCGTGGAAGAAAGCGAGAGCGACAGACCGCACAGCACCGCCGCGACCCAGGACATCCCGGCCAGGTGCCGCAGCCCGGCCCCGAACACCAGCCCCAGCACCAGGCCGCACGCCAGCACCTGCAGTGTCCCGGCGCCGAAGACCTCGCGCCGCATGCCCCACAGGCGCCTGGGCGCGAGCTCGAGTCCGATCACGAACAGCATCATCACCACGCCCCATTCGGAGACGTTGAGGATCTGCGGCACGTCGGTGACCATGCTCAGGCCGGACGGCCCGATCGCCATGCCGGCCAGCAGATAGCCCGGAATGGCGCCCAGGCCGAGGCGGTGCGCCAGGGGTACGCAGATGACGGCGGCCAACAACAGCAGCGTGATGAGGTCCATGATCCATGACGGGGCATGCCCGGGAGGCCGGCCCGCTCGAGAAGGTGCCGGCCCGCGCCAGCACTCTTGGCCGCATTCTGGCAAAATTCGGCGCGTCGCGGCGCATGCCGCACCGCCGCGCGATGCAAGAATTCAAAAAAATTTGAGCAACGTTCACACAAGCGGATTTTTTTGTGTAGAATGGCGGGCTTCGCTGCTCAAGAACAGAAATGCTCCTGAACCCAGCGAAGTGAAAACCAGAAGTAAAAGGCAAGGCCTTGCGGATGCATCGTTATCCGCCCTGATGCGAGCTTAAGACCACAAGACGCATCACGGAGCTTCCTTGCAGCAGTACCCGTCACGGAGAGGTGGCAGAGTGGTCGAATGCGCCGGACTCGAAATCCGGTATACGTTTAGGCGTATCGTGGGTTCGAATCCCACCCTCTCCGCCAGGATTCAAGCACTCAGTGCTGCGCTACAGGCCCCGATCTTTCGGGGCCTTTTTGTTTTCCGACTACCGGCCCGGTCACTCGTCACCGTCGAGCCCGCTGCGCAAAACACCGCGCCGCGCAATTTCGCCCGCGTGCCGGCACGGCAATGCCGGGCACTGCCACGACGTCTCGTCCCACGGCGAGGCGCAATCCCTCCCTAGTAGTACAGCTCGGTTCCCAACGCTTCGTAGAACTTGGCCCGCAGTGCGCTGGCCTCTTCGTGCTTGCCCATGGTGAACTTCAGGTCGACCATGTCGGAGGCCAGCTCTCTGGCCGCCGTCAAGAGCTTGTACTCGACCATGCGGGTTGATTCCGCCAACTCTTCGCGCGTAGGCGCGGGCAGGTCATTCGCCGACATGGGCAAAAGCAACTCCGCGGGCAGGGCCGCATAGGCGGCGTCATAAGCGGCCTGGCGGATTTCACGCGTATCGGGCACGCGGTCATCCGGATGGTTGCTTTCGGCCGGGAGAAGTGCAACGAGGGCGTTTATCTGCGTCAGCACGCCTTGCAGCAGGCTGGCGAGCGCCTTATTGCCTTGAATCTTGCCGATCAGGTCGGCCATCTTGTTTTCGAGATTCGCCACGCGCGCCTGATGAATTTCCGTGGTGGCCTTCGCCACGTCTTTATCCGACACCAGGGCAACCAGGCCGGGAAGTCTGTCATGGATGAGCTGCGCGGTCACATTCGGCTCCTAAGGCGATTCATCGGATGGGCATATTGCCGGATGAGTAACGCCCGCCGCGCTTCGGTTCCACACCGGCGCCCGATGCCGCGCCGCGGGCGTGGCCCACATGCGCGGGCAGGACCCGCACGCCGGAGAACGCTGCGTCAGGTTTGCCCGCTGCGATACCCGATCCAGCCCAGCACCGCCCCGCCGCCGATGCAGATCATCTCGAAGCCGGCACGCACGCCATCGCCCTGCGCCATCGTGGCGATTAGGTGCGAGGCCGTGAACGCGTTGAGCAGCGGCAGGCCCATGAGCAGCAGCGCGGACGCACCGAGCAGGTCACGCCAGCGATTGCGGCGCGCAATCAGGGTCCAGGCACAGGCCGCCAGCCACGCGATGAAGAACGCCCGCACCTCCCAGGCCGCACGCGTCGGCAGGTCGGCCGGCAACAGACGATTGGCCCAGAAATAGGCCGCGGTGGCGAGGGGCAGGCCCGCGATCGTGGCGATGTTCAGGGCGTTGACGAGGCGTAGCGACGGGCTGGCATCGGGCAAGCTTGTCGGGCTTGCCCGCGCGCCTTTCTGGCGGCGCTTGGCCAGCCACAGGATCAGGCCCGTCGCGACCATGGCCGTGCTGGCCATGCCGATCAGGAAGTACAGCGCGCGCAACATGGGCTCGGCGAACCAGCCGAGATGCAGGCCGATGAGACCGCCGACCGCGACGAGCGCCGGGCTGCGATCTTTGGGGTCTCCGATCGGCCTGCCGGTGGCGCCCTCGTAGGCGAGCGCGGGCGGCACGAGGCTGTGCGACACGCGCTCGGCGGCGAGGCGCTGCACGACCACCGTGGCGGCCGCGTCGCCGGCGTGCAGCACCGTCACGCGCCCTGCCCGACCGTCCCACTGCGCCTCGGCTCGCTCCACCATCGATTGCAGCGGCATCAGCGGCGAGGCCACGCCCGACGCCGGCGGCGCCCGATGTCCCGGCACGAGTTGCGCGGTGAAATGGCGCGTGTCGTCATAGGCCGCGAGGATGCCGGCCGGCATCAGCATGCTCATCAGCAGGATCAATCCCGTGAACGAGATCATGAGGTGGAACGGCAGGCCGAGTACCGCCAGCACGTTGTGACCGTCCATCCACGCGCGCGCGCCGCCGCCGCGTCGGGTGGCCTCACGCCTCCCTGCATCGCCCACCTTAGTCCCGCTTCCGCTCGAAGTCGCGCCGCGCAGACTCGCAACGAGCTGACGGGAGCCGTCAGAACCGCCGCGGCCCGGCCTAACGCGGCCCGGCCTGACGCGGCTCGGCCTAAACACAAAGAAATCCTGGAACAGCTTGCGATGCACGATGACGCCGCTCACGACCGCGACCAGCATGAACATCGCGGCAACGCCGGCGATCCAGCGGCCCCATGGATAGGCCAGCTGAAGTTCGTAATGAAAGCGATAGAAGAAGTCGCCCCCGCGCGTCGAACGCGGCGTGAGCAGCGCGCCCGTGACCGGATGCAGCAGCGCGGTGCCAAAGCCCGGCTGACCCGCTACCGGCGCGGCCTCCTCGTAGGCAAGCGTGATCCGCGGCTCGCGCGGCGTGGGCAGCACCAGCGTCCAGCGCGGCGAATCCGCGTGGTGCCGGGTCATGTACGCCTGCGCCACCGCCGCGGCCTGCCCGGCCTCGGGCAAGGCGGCGACCACCGGCAGCTCGGGCTGCATCCAGGCCGTGATTTCGGCCCGGTAGTAGGCGAGCGTGCCGGTCCAGAGCACGGCGTACAGCACCCAGCCGAGCAGCAGCCCGGCCCAGGTGTGCAGCCAACTCATCGCCTGGCGCAGGCTTTCGTGCCCCTGCGCCGTACCGCGCCCGCTCATGCCGCGCGCGTCAGAATTCCGCGCTCAGCGACAGCAGCACGGTCAGCGGCGCGCCCACGGTCAGGCCCTCGCGTGCGGCGGATTGCCAGTAGTTCTTGTTGAACACGTTCTCGACCGTCGCGCGCATGACCATCGGCGTGCCGCCGGCCTTGAACGCGTAGCGCGCACCCACGTCGAAGCGGGTCCAGCCCGGGATGGTCTGCGTGTTGCCGACGTCCACGTATTGATCGGTGGTGCGCAGCATGCGCGCCGTGAGCGTCAGGCCCTGCGCGAACGGCGTGTCCCACTCGACGGCGGCATTGAACTGATAGCGCGGCACGGCAGGCGCGCGATTGCCATCGTTCAGCCCGCCGACGGTGCGCGTGAGGCGGGCGTCGGTGTAGGCCACGCCACCCAGCACGCGCACGCTGCGGCTGAGTTCGCCCTCGCCCAGCAGCTCGATGCCGCGATTGCGCTGCTCACCGTTGACGACGTAACGGTTGGAGCCGGGATCGACGAAGCCGCTGGGGCGCTCGATCTGGAACGCGCTGAGCGTGGTGGTGAAATCACCGAAGTCGTACTTCGCGCCCACCTCGAACTGCTTGGCCACTTCCGGCGCGAACGTCTCGCCGGCGTTCGCCGTGCCGGCCGGCGCGGTGGCGCCCTGGCTCAGGCCCTGGATGTAGTTGGTGTAGAGCGACAGCTGACGCACCGGGCGCACCGTCAGGGCAAAGGCCGGCGAGAGCTTCGACTTGCCGTAGTTGGAGGTGGCGTCGCCCGTGGTCGCGCTGAAGTTGGTCGACTGCACGCGCTGATTGCGCACGCCCGCGATGAACTGCACGCGGTCATCCATGAACGACATCGTGTCGGCCGCGGCCACGCTGTAGAGGCGCGTGTCGCTCGTGCGCGGCAGATCGCCCGGCCGCGCGATGTTGGGCTTGGCCAGATCGGCGGGGTGGTAGATGTTGGACGTGACGATGCTCGAACGGACGCGGGCCGACGAATAATCGATGTCCATGAAGCTCGCGCTCAGCGCGGGCTGGTGCTTGATCGGGCCGGTGTGGAACAGGCCGCGCACGCCGATCTCGCCCGTCTTGCTGATGAGCGACTCGTCCAGGCGCGCCGGGATGGACGCGATGCTGCCGTTGCCATCCTGCATCAGCCACGAGGTCTGCATGCTTTCGAAATCATGCTTGCGCGCGCCGAGCGCGCCGTACACCGTCCAGTCCGAGGCCACGTCGTACTCGGCACGCACCGCGCCCGACCATTCCTTCGTCTTCCAGTACGTCCACGACGGGAACAAGTTGCGGCGCGCATCCGGTGCGCGGCCGATGTCGGTACCGGCCGCAGGAGGGAACAGCAGCCCGCTGCGCGCGTCGGTGACGCGATTCTGATAGTTGATGTCGCCCTCGATGCGGAAGCGATCGCCCTTGAAATCCAGGCCGAGGGCGACGGCGCCCAGATCTTCGTTGGCACCGTCCATGGCCAGATCGCCGCCGCTGCCCGCCACGTTCAGGCGCACGCCGAACTCCTGCGCGTCGCCGTAGCGGCGCGCGAGGTCGGCGTGCAGGCCCAACTGGCTGTCGCTGATGTACGAGAGCGTGTAGCGATTGAGCGGCTCGGCGCCCGCACGTTTGGGCACGAGGTTGATCGAGCCGCCCACCGAGCCGTAGGGCGACATGCCGTTGAGCAGCGCGTTCGGACCGCGCAGCACTTCCACGCGTTCCACCCCGATCAGCGAGCTCGAGTTGCGCGGCGACACGCCGTACAGGCCGTTGAACGACACGTCGTAGTTGTAGAGCGTGAAGCCACGGATGTTGAACTCGTCGCGGCCGGCGCCGCGCGAGTAGGTATTGCGCACCGAGGGATCGTTGACCAGCACGTCGCCGATGTTCTGCGCCTGCTGATCTTCGATCAGCTTGGAGGTGTACTGCGTCACGCTGAACGGCGTGTCCATGTCGTCGCGATTGCCCAGCAGGCCGAGGGCGCCACCCGTGGCGACCTGACCGCCGGCGTAGACGGGCGACAGGCCCGTGGTCGCGGTGCCGGTGACCGTCACGGTCTCGAGCTCGGTCGCGGAACCGGCAGGCACGGGGCTCAGGCGATATTGATTCGGCGCATCCTGCGAGGCACGCAGGCCGGTGCCGGCCAGCGCCCGCGACAGGGCCGCCTGCCGCGTGAAGCTGCCCTGGACGCCGGCACTTTGCCGGCCCGCCACCAGCTCAGGCGTGGCGATCAGCAGAATGCCGGTTTCGTTCGCGAGCCGTGCCAGCACCTGATTCAGCGGGCCGGCCGGCACGTTGAATTGCCGTTGCACCTCGGCCTGGCCCGCGCCGGACTGCGCGGCGGCGGGCGCGGCCCACAGCGCGGTACCGGCCAAAGCCAGCGCGAGGCTCAAGGCACGGGTACGGCCGAAACCAGCAGTGGATGCGCGCGCAGCGGGGGAGCGTCGAATCGCGGACGCGGAGCGAGGAAAACGAACGGGCATGATGAACCTGGGCTCTCAATCGATGTATGGGTCTGTGCGAGCCTGGCCGCGCCGGCGCCGCGGAACTCACGGCGCGAGCATGACTGGCTCTCTACCTCCCTCATCGAACGAGGCATGAAAATGCGGAACCCGAATTTGTAACGACAGGCCGCGCGGCTATGCGCGCGCGTCGACGCTGATCCAGAAGGCCAGCGGCTGGCGCACCCGGATCGGCATGACGGAGGCCAGCATGGCCAGCGCACGCGGCACGTCGTCGATCGGGAAGCTGCCGAACACGCGCAGATGCGCGATCTCGGGCGCAAGGCCGAGGTGACCCAGGTGGTAGCGGCGAAGTTCGCCCACCACCTCACCCAACGTGAGGCCGTCGGCCACCAGCACGCCGCGTGTCCAGGCCTCGTGCCCGGGGTTGGCCGCGACCCGCGGCCGCAGGCCGTCTTCGCCGAAATAGGCTTGTTCGCCCGCCGACACCACACCCGTGGCGCCGCCTCGCGACGGCGCCACCCTCACCGCCCCATCGAACACGGCGACCAGCACGGCGTCATGCTCCTGCCGCACGGTGAAGCGCGTTCCGAGCGCCTGCAGCCGCCCCGCGCCGGTATCGACGACAAACGGCCGGGCGGCATCGGGCGCCGTGTCGATCAGCATTTCGCCCTCGACCAGTTCCAGCCTGCGCAGCGATGCGCCGTAGTCGACGTTGAAGGCGCTGAGCGCGCGCAACCAGACCCGCGTGCCGTCCGGCAGCGAGATCTGGCGCGTCTCGCCGATGCCTGCACGGTGATCGGCGCCCCACCCCGCCGCGAGCGCGGGCAGGGGGGTATGGCGCCAGCTTGCCCAGCCGAGCCATCCGGCGCCGATCGCGCCGAACAGTCCCAGGACCACCTGGCGTCGCGTGCGTCCGCCGCCGGCCGAGGCGCGGCGGTAGGCCGCGACGGCGGCATCGCGGTCTGCGCTGGCCTGCAGCGGGGCGAAGCGCATGCCGATCCGTTCGACGTAGTGCCACGCCTGTTGATGCTCGGCGGCGCCCTCCAGCCAGAGCCGCCACGCGGCATGATCCTGTGCGCTGGCCTCGCCCGAACGCAGCAGGGCATACCAGTCGGCGGCCTGCTCCATGGCCCGGTGAGAGGGTTCCTGAACGGGCGGGTCGGTCCTGACGCGGTGCGAGGTGGCGCTCACAGCGCGCCCGCCAGCGGCGGCATGTGCGCCGGGCGCGCAGCCGAGGACGCGGGATCGAGTCCGAGCCGGGCTTCGAGCAACATGCAGCGCAACATGGCTTGGGCGACATACTTGCGCACCATGCGCGTCGACACGTCCAGCGCAGCGGCCACCTCGGCATCGGTGGCTTCGCAGACCACGGCCATGACGAACGCCTGCGCGGCCTTCGGCGGCAATCCGCGCAGCATGGCGTCGATTTCGCCGAGGGCCTCGAGCACCATGGCCTGATGTTCGGCGGACGGCGCGGTGGGTTCGGGACGGGCGGCCAGGGTGTCGAGCCAGGCCTGTTCGAGCTCGCGCCGACGCCAGAGGTCGACACACATGCCCGAGGCCATCGTACGAAGATAGACGCGGGCCTGCGGGTCGTTGTCGAAACGGCATTTGCCGGTCAGCACGCGCAGGAAGGCATCCTGCGCGAGGTCGGCGGCATCGGCCGCATTGCCCAGTCGGCGATGCAGCCACTTGTAGAGCCAGCCGTGGTGGCTGCCATACAGATGCTCGAAATCCTGGGACGGCTGATTGTGTCCACTCACGGTGGCGTTCTCGCTCACCGCCCGTTGAATACGAACGGTTATCAATTGCTTTTCAGCCGGAATTATTGCCCGCCCCCCGGCGGTTTGGCAACCGCGGGACGCGAGGCAGAGCCGCCCCGTTGCACGGGTGATACGCCGGCCGGGATACGCCGGCCGGGATACGCCGGCCGGGATACGCCGGCCGGGATCAGCCGACCCGGTGCGCACCGGGGGCGGCCCGGCCGCACCTGGCCGGCCGCACCTCGCCGGTCGCACCCCAGCCACCCGGTCGGGTGATCGCTCAGCGCGCGCCGTCGAGTCGATAGACCAGCGTGTCCAGGCTCGCGACGCCGCGGTCCAGAAACTTCGGCTCTTTTTCGAGTATGTCGCGACGATCGATCAGGGTCGCGCGGCTGTGGCCGGCGTAGATCCGCTGCACCTCTTCGTCGTTGACGGAGAACGGCGGCCCGTCCATCTGCGCCTGCGGGTAGTCGAGCGTGATCAGAATGCCGCGGTAGTCGGGCGCGAGCTGGCCGTACACATGGCGGGCGTAGCGGGCCCGCATGTCGGCGGGCAGGGCGACCAGCGCGGCGCGGTCGTATACGCCGTGACACGAACCCAGCAGGGCCGCGTCCAGGTCGAAGATATCGGCGCACAACAGCGCCACATCGCCCGCCGTATAAAGGTCTCCCGCCGGGGTCTGGCTGATGACCGGGGTGAGCGTGTTTTCGTCGAAGAACTGCTCGACGGCCTGCCGCGCGAGCTCCACGCCCAGGACCTGCATCCCCTGCCCTGCCAGCCACACCATGTCGAGCGATTTGCCGGCCAGCGGCACCAGCACCCGGCTACCGGGGCCGAGCTCGAGGGCAGGCCAGTATTTCTGCAGCAGCGGGGTGACCCGGCTCTGGTGAAAGTGAGTACGGCCATCGCGCCAGCGCTCGAGCCAGAATTCGGCGTCCATCGTGCCTTGCTCCTCGAATCAGGGGGAAAGCGCATTGTAGAGGCGGCGTGGGCGTAATCGCGCATGTGCGGTGGTTCGCACCTCGGCGCACCCTTTGCAATTGTTGACCATGCCAAGCGCCGGCGAGCACGCGATTCGCATTAGTCTTGCGACCTGGCGCCCGCACTCGCAGAGGACCATGATCGACGCTCGCAGATTTCTCCTTCCCACCCTTGCCGTGGAACCGCCGCCGGCCCCGCGCCGGCGTGGTGGCGTGCGCGGCCGTCCCACTGGCCCGCGGCTGTCCGGCCTGACCCCGGCAATACAGGCGCGCATGCAGGCGCTGCGCGACGAGAATGCCCGGCTGCGCGCGCTGGCGCACACGGACGACCTGACCGGCGCATACAACCGCCGCTATTTCTCGACCCATCTGCGCCGCGCGCTGCAGGCGAACGCACGCGCGCAGGGTGTGGCGCTCATCCTGTTCGATCTGGACGACTTCAAGCGCATCAACGATCAGCACGGCCACCACGTCGGCGATCGGGTGCTGCGCCTCGTCGCGCGCGCCGCGAACAGCGTCCTGCGTCGCACCGGCGACAGCCTCTGTCGGCTGGGTGGCGACGAATTCGCGGCGATCTGTTCGGCGCGCTCGCCGACCGACGCCATGTGGCAGGCGCGGCAACTGATGCTCGCGATCCGGGCACTGGACCCGGCCGAGCTGGGACGCGGCCTGCCCGCCATGACGGCGACCTTCGGGCTGGTATGGATCGCGCCCGGTCTGCAACCGGCGTGGCGGGACATCTACGCGGCCTCGGACCACGCGCTGTATCGCGCGAAGCAGGCCGGCAAAAACGACATCGTGATGGCAAACTGGCCGGTCCAACAGGACCGGCCAGCGTAGTAGAGGATGCGCCAGGAGCCGGGACGGATGCGGCAGCGCCGCGGCCCGCGGGGTCAGACGATCGGCGGTTCGATCCAGTAGAAGCGTTCGCCCTGACGGATCATGCCGGCGACGCCTTCGGGCTCCATGCGGAAGTCCGTGCCCATGAGGGTCGCGCCCCCATCGGCGTGAATGTGGATGATGGCCAGCGGGTCCTTCTCCATGGTGTACCAGTAGTACCCGGGCTTGAGATCGTGCGGCAGTTGCGTAGTCATGCGTCGAGTATACAAATAAGCCGTCGTCTTGCCACGGCGCCCGCCGCAATCTTCGGGGAAACGCCACCCTGACAATCCGGCCGCGATTGGGGCATACTGCCCCGACACCCAGGAGCCCGGATGAAAGCGCAAGCGCTACCGTTCGCCCAGACTTCCGTACCCGCCATTCTGGCAGGGACCCGGCGCCAGACGCGCCGCATCCTCAAACCCCAACCTCCCCCCCACACCCGCCGCTGGTACAGCGATCCGCGCAGCCCCGAGCGCTGGCTCGCGCTCGCCCAGGAAACGGCGGCGGGCGCGCGTGCGCCGGATCCGTCCAACTGGATCGTGTGCCCCTACGGCCGGCCCGGCACCCTGGTCGCGCTCACGGCGCTCGATGGCACACCCTTCGCGCACGCGTTTCTGCTGGGCATCCGGGTGCAGCGCCTGCAGTCGATCAGCCTGGCCGACGCGCTCGCCGAGGCCTGCACGTCGGTGCAGGACTTCGCCGGAACGTGGTCGGAACGCTACGGTCAGGCGGCCTGGGGCGCCAATCCGTGGGTGTGGGCGCTCGACTTCCGGCTGGCGCGCCCGGACGGTGGTGAGGGAATGTAATTTCTGCCGTCGATTCCACCTTATTCCAGTCGATTTCAGTCGGTTTCAATGCAGGCCCGCCTCCTTGGAGGCGGGCCTGCTGCATTGCGACAATGTCACCGTGGCGGACAGGGGTGTTGGTTGCGGAATGTCGCCATTGCCGCAAGGGCTCGTACAAATACGAGGCCCGAACGCGGGAAAATAGAACCAACGAATCTCTGAACGATGCTGTCCTGGACAGCAAGGTAGGAAAAAATGAAAAAAGCGCTCATTGCCGGTTTCGGTGCCGCCGCCCTCCTTCTCTCGAGTGCAGCGATGGCGCGGGTGGACGTTGGCATCTCGATCGGGGTCCCCGGCGTCATCGTCGCCCCGCCGGTCTATGCCCCGGCGCCGGTGTATGTGGCCCCGCCGCCCGTCTACGCCCCGCCCCCGGTCTACTACCGTCCGCCGCCCGTGTACGTGGCCCCGCCCGTCGTCTATCCGGCGCCGGTCTACTACGGCGGCCCGCGCGGCCACTGGCGCCACGGCGGTCCTCCGGGACACTACCGCGGCAAGGGCCACGGTCATGGTCATGGCCACGGCGACGGCTGGCGCCGCTGAGGCGGCCAGCCCGGTTCGGGGCGCCTCTAGCTGGGTGCCCGGCCAGGGGCGCCCGGCGAGGGGCGCCCGGCGAGGGGCGCCCGACAACGGAAGCCCAGCCGGCGGCCTCACCGGCGAAGCCTCGCGCAGCCGACTCCGTGTACCGCTGGTATAGCCCTTGGCCCGAGACTCGCCCGTCTTGGCAGACCCAGTGTTCTCTCACGGCAGCGCCAGGTATGAAAAAAGCCGCTCTTCGGAGCGGCTTTTGCATCAAGCGCCTGGTTCAGGCGGCAGCCTGGACCGGTTGGGGTTCGAGCTTCTGCACTTGGGATTCGACGTCGGCCACTTCGGCCTGGCGCGGATCTTGGGCGCGGATCGCTTCGATCCAACGGCGCGGGGTGCTGGTGGTTTTCCACCAGCCGTTATGCGGTCGCATGTGCAAACTCCGGTTCACCATTGAAACGTACACCATTGATTTTTTGGAAAATCTGCTGGCTTTCCTGTTCGGCTTCACCTTGGCTCGCGTAGGCTGCCAGGCCGGGGATTTCCCACCCTTTTTCGGGGGCGGTACCGCCAACTCGGCGCGTCCAGACACGGACACTAAATCCGTGACCATCTTGCGGCACTACGCTGCAACGGACTCGAAAATCGCCAATCATTCGTGAAGTCATGGTTAGCTTCCTCTATTGAAATGAAGGGGACATACCTGCCTAGCGAGCTATTGTGCCGCAAGATACGGCCCTTTTAATCGCTTGTACATATTTGTCACATCAATAGCAGCAGTACTGAGAGTCTAGCGGAGCCATAAGACAGAATTATGGCTATCCCCCGCCTCCAGACTACCACTCTTTAGGCGAAGCCCATACAGCAAGTGCCGTGCCTGACCGCGTTTTCCCTGACGAAAATCAGTACAAATCGGTGAAATCGTGCGCGCTGCATCGCCCGATACGCACGCCGCGTGCCGCGCCCTGCCCTCGCGGCGTGCCAAAACGACAAAGCCCGGAGAAAATTCTCCGGGCTCTGCATGGTGCTGCGTGGTGCTGCGGGTGCTGCGGGTGCTGAGCGGATCAGGTCTTGAGCACGGTCAGACCACCCACGTACGGACGCAGCGCCTCGGGCACCACCACGCTGCCGTCGGCCTGCTGGTAGTTTTCGAGCACCGCCACCAGCGCACGACCCACGGCCAGGCCGGAGCCGTTGAGCGTATGCACGAACTCCGGCTTGGCCTGCGGCGTCGGACGGTAGCGCGCCTGCATCCGGCGAGCCTGGAAGTTTTCGCAGTTCGAGATGGACGAAATCTCACGCCAGGTGTTCTGTGCCGGCAGCCAGACCTCCAGGTCGTAGGTCTTGGTGGCGCCGAAGCCCATATCACCGGTACACAGCAGCATGACGCGGTACGGCAGGCCCAGGCGTTGGAGCACCTGTTCGGCGTGGCCGCACATCTGCTCGAGCGCGTCGTACGACTGATCGGGCGCCACGATCTGGACCATTTCGACCTTGTCGAACTGATGCTGGCGGATCATGCCGCGCGTGTCGCGGCCGCCGCTACCCGCTTCGGAGCGGAAGCACGGCGTATGCGCGGTCATGCGGATCGGCAGATCGTTGCCGGCCACGATGCTGTCGCGAACCACGCTGGTGAGCGTGATCTCGGAGGTGGAGATGAGGTATTGGTCTTCGCGCACGAAGGCATTGCCGTGCTCGTCGACCTTGGGATCGTCATCGCCGCCGCCCTTCGAGACCGCGAACATGTCGTCCTTGAACTTGGGCAGCTGGCCGGTGCCGTAGAGCGTGGAGCTGTTGACGATGTAAGGGGTATAGCACTCGGTGTAGCCGTGCTCGCCGGTTTGCAGGTCGAGCATGAACTGCGCCAGGGCGCGATGCAGGCGGGCGATCGGGCCGCGCATGAACGAAAAACGGGCACCCGACAGCTTGGCGGCCGTGTCGAAATCCAGACCGAGCGGCTCGCCCAGCGCAACGTGGTCTTGCGGCGCAAAACCCAGCGGCGCCGGATTGCCGTCGGGGCCGGCGGCCGCGGGCAGCCAGCGGCGCACTTCGACGTTGTCGTCGCTGGACTTGCCGACCGGCACGCTCGCGTGCGGCAGGTTGGGCACCGACATCAGCAGCTCGTTGATCTGTTGCTGCAGCAGGCTCAGCTCTTCTTCGAGCTGCTTCAGGCGGGCCGGCACGGCTTGCGACTCGGCCATCACGGCGGAGGCGTCTTCACCCTTGGCCTTGAGCTGGCCGATCTGCTTGGCCAATGCGTTGCGCCGGGCCTGCAGGGATTCGGTTTCGGTCTGGACGGCCTTGCGGCGAGACTCCAGGTCGTTGAACCGTTCCGTGTCGAAAGAGACGCCTCGGCTTTGGAGACGGTCCACGACGGTTTGCAGGTCTTTGCGCAGCAGTATCGGATCTAGCATGGTTTGGGTCTTAGGTTGATTGGGCGCGAAAGCGGGTGCTTCAGCGCTTCTTGTCGCGCTCTTGCGCGTCGAGCTCGCGCAGGAACGCCAGCTTCTGCTGGATTTTAGCCTCCAGCCCGCGATCGGTCGGCCGATAGAAGCGCGGATTGAGGCCATCGGGGAAATAGTTCTCGCCCGCGGCGTAGCCGTGCGGCTCGTCGTGGGCGTAGCGATAGGCGTGGCCATGGCCCAGTTGCTTCATGAGCTTGGTGGGCGCATTGCGCAGATGCATGGGCACCGGCGCGCTGCCATGCTCGGCGGCGAACTTGCGCGCCGTGTTGTAGGCGTTGTAGACGGCGTTCGACTTGGCCGCACAGGCCATGTAGACCACCGCCTGCGCCAGCGCCAGCTCGCCCTCGGGCGAGCCCAGGCGTTCGTAGATGTCGGCACCGCTCACGGCCAGCTCGGTGGCACGCGGATCGGCCAGACCGATGTCTTCGATCGCCATGCGTACGATGCGCCGGCCCAGATACTTGGGATCGGCGCCGCCATCGAGCATGCGTGCCAGCCAATAAAGCGCCGCGTCGGGCGCCGAGCCGCGCACCGACTTGTGCAGCGCGCTGATCTGGTCGTAGAACGCGTCTCCGCCCTTGTCGAACCGACGCAGGTTCTGCGAGAGCGCCGTTTCGAGCCAGGCCGGATCGACGAGGCGATGGCCGGCGGACTCGGCGGATTCGGCCACCACCTCGACCGCGCTGATCACGCGGCGGGCGTCGCCATCGGCCCACGCGGCCAGCTGTTGCACGGCTTCGGCGTCGAACGTGACGGGCGCCTCTTCGCGGCTCTGGTTGAACGACGCCACGGCGCGCTCGACCAGCTGCGTGAGCTCTTCGACGTTGAGCGATTGCAGCACGTAGACGCGCGCTCGCGACAGCAGTGCCGAGTTCACCTCGAAGGATGGGTTTTCGGTGGTGGCGCCGATGAAGGTGAACAGGCCGCTCTCGACATACGGCAGGAAGGCGTCCTGCTGCGATTTGTTG
Source organism: Bordetella genomosp. 5 (assembly GCF_002261475.1). Classification (GTDB taxonomy): domain Bacteria; phylum Pseudomonadota; class Gammaproteobacteria; order Burkholderiales; family Burkholderiaceae_B; genus Bordetella. The sequence continues at coordinate 372,362 of NZ_NEVN01000002.1, read as the reverse complement.
AAGCGGTGCACCTCATCCACGAACAGGATGGTGCGGCGGCCCTGCCCCTGCGCCACCTGGGCGGTGACGACGGCGTCGCGGATGTCTTTCACGCCACCCAGCACCGCGGAAATCGCGATGAACTGCGCGTCGAAACCATCCGCCATGAGGCGCGCCAGGGTCGTCTTGCCCACCCCCGGTGGTCCCCAGAAAATCATCGAGTGAGGCCGGCCCGAGTCGAAGGCCACGCGCAGCGGCTTGCCCGGACCGAGCAGATGCGATTGCCCGACCACGTCGGCCAGCGTACGCGGCCGCAGGCGTTCGGCCAGCGGCACATAGGGCCGATGGGTGGGATCGGCATCGAACAGATCGTTGCTCATGGGCGACAGCAGAAAAACGAGAAAACCCGGCCGCAGCCGTAGCCCCTCATTACACCATGAGCCCCAACCGGTCCTAGGGAAAATCCCAGCTCCCGCCTGTAAATTATTTTCAGGATAATTTTATTCAGGCCATTTATTGGTAAAAGTTTTCAAGGACGCATCCCATGGCGACTTCCCTGCCGACCCCGCTCCCCCTCGACGCCGACGGCAAAGGCCTGGGACTGTTCGACCCCGCCTGTACCAACGCCCAGGTCGCCGACCTGGGCTGGAATCTGCTGGCGGAAGACGTGAGCCTGCCGGTCGCCGTGCTGTCCGAGAGCCGCGTGCGGCACAACCTGCAGTGGATGCAGCAGTTCATGGAAGCGTACCGCGTCAAGCTGGCGCCGCACGGCAAGACCACCATGAGCCCGACCTTGTTTCGCCGCCAGATCGACAGCGGCGCCTGGGGCATCACGCTGGCCACCGCGCCGCAGACGCAGGCCGCCTACCGCCACGGTGTGCGCCGCGTCCTGATGGCCAACCAGCTGGTCGGCCGGGCCAACATGGCCATCATCGCCCGCCTGCTGCGCGATCCCGAATTCAGTTTCTATTGCCTCGTCGATTCGCCGGCCAATGTCGCCCAGCTTGGGGCCTTTTTCGAGGCCGCGGGGCAGACGCTGCCCGTGCTCATCGAGCTCGGCGTGACGGGCGGGCGCAACGGCGTGCGCGACGACGCGCAGTTGCAGGCCGTGCTCGACGAGCTCGCCAAGTGGCCCGGTGCATTGGCCCTGGCAGGCGTGGAGGTCTACGAAGGCGTGCTGCAGGAAGAGAGCGCCATCCGCGCGTTTCTCGCGCGGGCCGCGTCCACGCTGCGCGCGTTGGCCGACGCGGGCCGCCTGCATCAGGCGGGCCCGGCCCTGCTCACCGGCGCCGGCTCGGCCTGGTTCGACGTGGTCGCCGAGGCATGGTCGGGCCTGGAGATCGGCCAGCCGCTGGATATCGTGCTGCGCCCCGGCTGCTATCTCAGCCATGACGTGGGCATTTACCGCAGCGCCGCCGAGCGCATCGGCGCGCACAACCCGGTGGCGCAACGGCTCGCCCCCGGGTTGCAGCCCGCGCTGCAGGTATGGGCCTATGTCCAGTCGGTGCCCGAGGCTCGCCGCGCGATCGTGGCGCTGGGCAAGCGCGATGCCGCCTTCGACGCGGGCCTGCCGGTGCCCGCCACGGTGTATCGCCCCGGCGCGACGCCCGACAAACCGCGCGCCGCGCCGGCGCACTGGAAACTCACCGCCATGATGGATCAGCACGCCTTCATGGAGATCGAAGCCGGCGATGACATCGTGGTCGGCGACATGATCGCCTTCGACATTTCGCACCCCTGCCTCACATTCGACAAGTGGCGCCAGATCCTGATGATCGACGACGACCACAACGTCACCGGTGTCGCCGAGACCTATTTCTGACCCTGGCAGTTTGTTGTAGTCCCTCCCTGGAGACCACCCATGAATCTGCGCACCACCCGCCCCGCGGGCGGCTTTGGCCGCCTGTTGCTGGCCGGCCTGCTCGGCCTGTCGCTGCATGCCACGCCGGCCCTCGCGGCCGATCCCGTCAAAGGCGGCACCATCTCGGTCGCCACCATCGGCGAGCCGCCCACGCTCGATCCGATGACCAGCACGGCCGATCTGGTCGGCATCGTCTCGCAGCATATCTTCGAGACGCTCTACACCTTCGATGGCAAGTGGAACCTCACGCCGCTGCTGGCCGAGAAGATGCCCGAGATCAGCGCGGATGGTCTGACCTACACCATCGCGCTGCGTCAGGGCATCACGTTCCATGATGGCGCGAAGATGGATTCCGCCGACGTGCTGGCCTCGCTCAAGCGCTGGACCGAAGTGGCTTCGCGCGGCAAGTCGGCCGCCAAGCTCATCAGCGCGATCGAGGCACCGGACGCCAACACGATCAAGATCACGCTCAAGCAGCCCTACGCGCCGCTCACCGCGCTGCTGGCCATGAACAATAGCGCGGCCATCGTGCTGCCCAAGGGCAAGATCGCGCCGCAACTCACCGAGTTCGTCGGCACCGGCCCCTATCAGTTGAAGGCGCGCCTGCCCGATCAATACATCCAGCTCACGCGCTTCGACGGTTATCAATCGCGCCCGGGCGAGCCCGATGGCTACGGCGGCGCACGCAAGCAGTATCTCGACGAGATCCGTTTCGTACCGGTGAGCAATGCGAACACGCGGGTCGAGGCCGCCGTCGCGGGCCAGTTCGATTATGTGGATTCGCTGCCGGTCGAGTCGATCGACAAGCTCAAGAGCGGCCGCTCCGATCCGGTGATGCTGCGGCCGTTCGGCTGGCCGCGCCTGGTGCTCAACACCAAGCAGGGCATCATGTCGAACCTGGCGGTGCGCCAGGCCGTGCAGCTCGCGCTGAACGAAGAAGACATGTTGTTCGCGGCGTTCGGCAAAAAAGAGTTCTACCGTCTGAATGGCGACCTCTATCCGGAAGGCTACCCCTGGGCCACCAAGCTGGGCGACAAGTTCTACAACAAGGGCGACGCCGCCGGCGCGAAGAAGCTCGTGGACGGCGCCAATGTGTCCGATCGCACCATCCGCATCCTCACCAGCCAGCAGTACGAGTTCCATTACAAGATGGCGCTGGTCGCGGCCGAGTATCTGAAGGCCGCCGGCTTCAAGGTCGACATGCAGGTGGTCGACTGGGCCACGCTCACGCAGCGCCGTCAGGATCCCGCCCTGTGGGACATCTTCATTACGCACAGCCCCTTCCTGCCCGAACCCGCGCTGATCGACTTCCCGTCGAAGGACGCCCCGGGCTGGTGGGACACGCCGCGCCGCAATCAGGTGCTCGACGCCTTCAACCAGGCCGGCACGCAGGAAGAGCGCGTGAAGCGCTGGGCGGATGTGCAGCAGGCCGTGTATGACGAAGTGCCCTTCATCAAGGTCGGCGATTTCAACGCGCAGTCGGCGCGCTCGCCCGCCCTGCAAGGCACCCGTCCCGCGCCGTGGCCATACTTCTGGAATGCCTGGAAGGCCGCCGGCAAGTAAGGCGCGCGCCCTGTCGCAAAAGCCGTCGTGAACGGCGGCGCCGGTCTCCGGACCGGCGCCTCGCCCCGCAGTCCCCCGCTACGCGCGTCGACCGAATGAGGAAGTTTCCGTGTTGCGTTATCTCTTGAACCGGCTGGTGGGCCTGGTCGCGGTGATGTTCATCGTGGCCACCATCGTGTTCATCATCATCCGGGTCACGCCGGGGGATCCCGCCGCCGTGATGCTCGGCCCCGAAGCCAGCCAGGCCGACATCTCGGCCCTGCGCGCGCGCCTGGGCCTCGATCAGCCGCTGCCGGTCCAGTACGTGCATTGGCTCGGCCAACTCGCGCAGGGCGATCTCGGCCAATCGATCTTTCTGAACAAGCCCGTGCTGTCGGCACTGACCGACCGCGCCGAGCCGACCTTCTGGCTCACGCTGATGTCGCTACTCATCGCCAGCGCCATCGCGTTGCCGGTGGGCATTCTTTCGGCGGTGAAGCGAGGGACGGCGCTCGACCAGTCGGTCCTGACGTTCTCGATGTTCACCTCCAGCGTGCCGAGCTTCTGGCTGGGGCTGATCCTGATGCAGATCTTCTCGGTCAAACTGGGCTGGCTGCCGGTGGCGGGCTATGGCGGCCCCGATGCCTCGATCGGCACCCGTCTGTCGCACCTGATCCTGCCCGCCGTGGTGCTGGGCCTGGTCAATTCGGCGCTCATCACCCGTTTCATCCGCGCCAGCATGCTCGACGTGCTGCGCGACGATTACGTGCGCACGGCGCGCGCCAAGGGCCTGCCCGAGCATCGCGTCGTGCTAAAGCACGCCGTGCGCAACGCCCTGATTCCGATCCTCACCGTGCTGGGCCTGACCACCGCGCTGCTCATCAGCGGCGCGGTGGTCACCGAGACGGTGTTCGGCCTGCCGGGCGTGGGCAATCTGGTGGTGTCCGCGGTGCTGCGCCGCGACTACCCGGTGATCCAGGGCGCCCTGCTCGTGATCGCCGCGATCTACGTGCTCATCAACTTGTTCATCGACCTGCTGTACCTCGTGGTCGACCCCCGGGTGCGCTACTGATATGGCAATCGCAACGCAAACCATGGATGCCGGTCACGATCGCTGGCAACTGCTCAAACTGCTGGTGGCGCGCAAGACCGTGCTCATCAGCCTGATCGTACTGATCGTGCTGGTCGCGGCCGCCCTGCTCGCGCCCTGGATCAGCCCGCACGACCCGTTCAAGCTGTCGATCATGAACCGGCTCAAGGCGCCGAGCGCCACGAACTGGTTCGGCACCGACGACTTCGGCCGCGATGTGTTCAGTCGCGTGGTGCACGGTGGCCGCCTCTCGCTGTCGGTGGGCTTCGCGGTCGTGGTGCTGTCCAGCGTGCTCGGCATCGCGCTGGGCCTGATCGCCGGGTTCTTCCGCGGCGCCGACAAGTTCGTGTCGCGGCTCATCGACGCCATGATGGCCTTTCCCGACATCCTGCTGGCCATCGCGCTGGTCGCGGCGCTCGGCCCCTCGCTCATCAACGTGGTCATCGCGCTGGGCATCGTCTACACGCCGCGCCTGGCGCGTATCGTGCGGGCATCCACACTGGTGATTCGCGAACTGCCGTTCGTGGAGGCGGCGCGCGCCCTGGGTGTGCCGACCTGGCGCATCGTGACCGTGCACGTGCTGCGCAACCTGGTGTCGCCCATCCTGGTGCAGGGCACGTTCATCTTCGCCTACGCCATCCTGGCCGAAGCCGGTCTGTCGTTTCTGGGCGTGGGCGTCTCGCCCGACATTCCCACCTGGGGCACCATGATCAACGCCGGCCAGCAATACATGGGCTCGGCCGACTGGATCATGATCTTCCCCGGCGTGGCCATCGTGCTGTCCGTGCTGTCGCTGCAACTCGTCGGCGACGGGCTGCGCGATGTGCTGGATCCGCGTCTGCGCAAGGAGCTGTAAGCATGAGCGCCAGCCAACGAGATATCGTGCTGTCCGTGCAAGGACTGCAAACCTGGTTCCACAGCCGCGACGGCGTGGCCAAGTCGGTCGACGGCGTGACCTTCGACCTCGCCCGTGGCGAGACCCTCGCCATCGTGGGCGAATCGGGCTCCGGCAAGTCGGTGACCAGCCTGTCCATCATGGGTCTGCTGCCCAAGCCGGCCGGCCGGATCGAGGGAGGTTCGATCCGCTTCCGTGATCGGCGCGGCGTGGAGCACGACCTCGCGCACGCCAGCGCGGCCACCCTGCAACGCATCCGCGGCGCGGAGATCGCCATGATCTTCCAGGAGCCGATGACCAGTCTCAATCCGCTGTACACGGTGGGCGATCAGATCGCCGAGGCCGTGCTGCTGCACGAAGGCGGCACGCGCGCCGCCGCGATGGCACGCGCGCAGGAGATGCTGGAGCGGGTCGAGATCCCCGCCGCCGCGCGCCGCGTGCACGAGTATCCCCACCAGATGTCGGGCGGCATGCGCCAGCGCGTGATGATCGCGCTGGCCCTGGCCTGCAATCCGGCGGTGCTGATCGCGGACGAGCCGACCACCGCGCTCGACGTGACGGTGCAGGCGCAGATCCTGGACCTGCTGCGCCGCCTGCAGGCCGAGACGGGCATGAGCATTCTGTTCGTCACGCACAACCTCGGCGTGGTGGCCGAGATCGCGCATCGCGTGGCCGTGATGTATGCCGGCCGCGTCGTCGAAGACGCCGGCGTGCACGAGCTCTTCGACCGCCCCAGCCATCCGTACACGCGCGGCCTGCTGTCCTGCATTCCCACGGCCGCCTTGCTGGCCTCGCGCCAGCGGCTGGCGCCGATTCCGGGCAACGTGCCCAGCGTGCTGGCGCTGCCCGACGGCTGTACCTTCGCGCCGCGCTGCCCGCTGGCCTCGAGCGAATGCACGCAGCACGTGCCCGAACTCATCCGCGTTCAGGGCGAGCACCGCGCCCGCTGCATCAAGGTAACCGCCGCATGAACGATACGCACGCTCCCAAGGCGCAGGAACCGCTGCTGCGCGTCGAGGGCCTGAAGGTCCATTTCCCGACCGGTTCGGGCCGCAACGCCCCGGTCGTGCGCGCGGTCGACGACGTGAGCTTCTCCGTGCCGCGCAACAGCATCGTGGGCCTGGTCGGCGAGTCCGGCTCGGGCAAGACCACGACCGGCCGCGCGCTGCTGCGGCTGTTCGCCCCCACCGCCGGCCGCATCGTGTTCGACGGCCACGACATCACCCAGCTCTCCGAAAAGCAGATGCTGCCGTGGCGCAAGCGCATGCAGATCGTGTTTCAGGATCCGTATGCCAGTCTGAATCCGCGCATGACGGTGGCCGAGATTCTGGGCGAGGCGCTCGACACGCACGGCCTGGCGCGCGAACGCCGCGACGAGCGCATCCGCGAACTGCTCGAACGCGTGGGCCTGAACGGCGAGCACCGCCGCCGCTATCCGCACGAGTTCTCGGGCGGCCAGCGTCAGCGCATCGGCATCGCCCGCGCCCTGGCGGTGCAACCCGACTTCATCGTGGCCGACGAACCGGTGTCCGCGCTCGATGTCTCGGTGCAGGCGCAGGTGCTGAATCTGCTGCAAGATCTGCAACGCGACCTCGGCCTCACCATGCTGTTCGTCGCGCACGACCTGGCCGTCGTCGACTACCTCTGCGACGAGGTGGTGGTGATGTACCTGGGGCATGTGATGGAGCGCGGCCCGACCCGCCAGGTCTATGCGAATCCGCGCCATCCCTACACCCAGGCCCTGCTGTCGGCCGCGCCCGTGCCCGATCCCCGCGCACCGCGTTCGCGTATTCTCCTGAAGGGCGAAATTCCGAGTCCGGTCAATCCGCCGTCGGGTTGCGTGTTTCGCACGCGCTGCCCGCACGCCGCCGACGTCTGTGCCAGCGCGCCCCCGCCCGATCAGGATCTGGGCGCGGGTCATTATGCGGCCTGCGTTCGCCTCGACCAGATCGGTGCCTGAGCCTCGCCCGCAAGATTACGGAAACCCACGCATGAACTCCCACCGCGACATCGTCTATCAAATCCGCAGCTGCCGCGACGGCCTGAGCGCCACCGAACGCAAAGTGGCCGACGCGATCCTGGGAGACATTGCCTGGGCCGCCTCGGCCACGGTAGACCAGTTGGCCCAGAAGTCCGGCGTGAGCATCGCCACCATTTCGCGGTTCGCGCGCTCCGCCGGCTGCGACGACACCCGCGACCTGAAGCTGCGGCTCGCGCAGGCGAGCGCCATCGGCGAACGCTTTCTCGATCGCGCCGCGCCCGAAGAAGAGAGCACCTTCTACGCGCGCCTGTGCGCCGACATCGAGTCCACCCTGCGCGCGCATCTCTCGCTCTTCAGCGAAGCGCTGTTCGAACGCGCCGCGGCCCACATCGGCGCGGCGCGCATGACCTACGTGTTCGGCATGGGCGGCGCGTCCGCCGTGCTGGCGCAGGAAATGCAGTCGCGCCTGGTGCGGCTCGGCTATCCGATCGCCGCCTATAGCGACGCGGTGCTGATGCGCATGGTCGCGTCCACGCTCGATGAGCGCGACACGGTGATCTTTCTGTCGGTATCGGGTGTCACGCCCGAGATCCTGGCGGCCGCCCGCATCGTGCAGCAGTACCGCGCCCGCGTCGTGGCGCTGACCGACCCCGACTCCACGCTGGCAGGCATGGCCGACGTGGTACTGCCGGTGCGCGCCGACGAGACCGATTTCATCTACAAGCCTTCCGCCTCGCGCTACGCCATGCTGCTCGCGATCGACCTGCTCGCCACCGAGCTCGCGCTGGCCCGCCAGGACGAAACGCAGGAGCGGCTGCGCCGCATCAAGCTGGCGCTCGACGAATACCGCGGCGGCCCCAACCGGCTGCCGCTGGGAGATTGACACGATGTACGACACCCTGATTCGCGGCGCGCGCGTGCTCGACGGCACCGGCGCGCCCGCGATCCACGCCGACGTGGCGCTGGCGGATGGGCGTATCGCCGCCATCGGCGATCTATCGGGCGCCCGTGCCCGCGACGAGATCGACGCGGCGGGCCTCGTGCTCGCCCCCGGCTTCATCGATGTGCACACCCACGACGACACCAACGTCATCCGCGCGCCGCAGATGCTGCCCAAGCTGACGCAGGGCGTCACGACCGTGATCGTGGGCAACTGCGGCATCAGCGCCTCGCCCGTCACGCTCAAGGGCGAGCCACCCGACCCGATGAATCTGCTGGGCGGCGCGCAGGATTTCCGCTACCCCACCTTCAAGGCCTATACCGAAGCGGTGAATGCCGCCCAGCCCGCCGTGAACGTGGCCGCGCTGGTCGGGCACACCGCGCTGCGCAGCAACCACATGGATCGCCTCGACCGGGGCGCCACCGCCGCCGAGGTCGACGCCATGCGCGCGCAGCTGCGCGAGGCCCTGGAGCACGGCGCCATCGGTCTCTCCACCGGTCTGGCCTACGCGTCGGCCTTCGAAGCGAGCACCGACGAGGTCAAGGCGCTGGCGACGGAGCTGGACGCGCACGGGGCGCTGTACACCACCCATCTGCGCTCCGAGTTCGCCGAGATTCTCGAGGCCATGCAGGAGGCCTTCGACATCGCGGTGCACGCCCGCGTGCCCGTCATCGTGTCGCATCTGAAATGCGCCGGGGCGGGCAACTGGGGCCGCAGCTCGGAAGTGCTGTCCCTGTTGGACACCGCCGGCAAGATGCAGGCGGTGGGCTGCGACTGCTACCCCTACTCGGCCAGCTCGTCCACGCTGGACCTCAAACAGGTCACGACCGATTTCGAGATCGATATCACCTGGTCGACGCCGCATCCCGAGATGGCCGGCCGCACGCTCGCCGACATCGCAGCCGCGTGGGATCTGCCGCTGCTCGACGCGGCGCGGCGCCTGCAGCCCGCCGGCGCCGTCTACCACGGCATGCACGAAGACGACGTGCAGCGCATCCTGCGCCACCGCCTGACCATGGTCGGCTCCGACGGCCTGCCGAACGATCCGTTGCCCCATCCGCGCCTGTGGGGCGCATTTCCGCGGGTACTCGGCCATTACAGCCGCGACCTCGGCCTGTTTCCGCTCGAGGAAGCCGTGCACAAGATGACGGGCCTGTCCGCCCGCCGCTTCGGCCTGGCCGAGCGGGGCGAGCTCCGCGCGGGCTGGCACGCCGATCTGGTGCTGTTCGACCCGGCCACCATCCGCGACACCGCCACCTTCCGCGCCCCGGTGCAGCCCGCCGCCGGCATCGCCGGCGTGTGGGTCAACGGCGTCCTGTCGTATCGTGATGGCCAGCCCGGCCCGCGACGCGCCGGACGCTGGCTGCCGCGCGCGGGCGACCTGCGCGCGGGCTTTGCCGCCCCCGACTTATCCTGAAGGAGAATTCCATGAGCAATACCCCTCCCGCCGCCGACGCCAACGGCATCATCCGCTACGGCGTGTCCGGCGGCACCGGCCAGGGCGGCCAGAACATGCCGTTCGCACGCGCGGTTCAGGCCGACGGCTGGCTGTACGTGTCGGGCCAGGTGCCCATGGAAAACGGCGAGGTGGTCGAAGGCGGCGTGGTCACGCAGTCGCACGTGGCCATCCGCAACCTTCTGGCCATCCTGCAGGAAGCCGGCTACGGCCCGGAGAACGTGATCCGCTGCGGCGTCTGGCTCGACGATCCGCGCGATTTCGCGGCGTTCAACAAGGTGTTCCGCGAGTACTTCGGCGACCATCCCCCCGCGCGTGCCTGCGTGGAGTCGCGCCTGGTAATCGACGCCAAGGTTGAAGTGGAATGCGTGGCGTATAAAAAACCGGGCGCGTGATCGACACGGCGCCCGGCAGGTGGAGGCTGGCCGCGCCAGCCCCGGCGCGCATGCCTCTGGCATGCGCGCGCAGGTCAGATCACATCTTCACGACGTCCACGCCCTTGGGCGCGGTGAAGGCGAAGGTATCCGCCGAAATCGTGGCGTTGGACTGAATCCCCGAGAGCTCGACCCGGGTGGTCTGGCCGAACGAATCCAGCAACTCCACGCGCGCCGGCAGGTTGTTTTTCAGGCCGATATCGACCTGCGAAAAACCCGCATCGGCGTTGCGCGGCTTGGCACGCAGCCATTGCATGCCATCGCGGTCCGGCATCGGCGTGACGTTGAACGCCTGCTCCAGATTGCCCGACCCGAACAGAATCGCCGCCGGCGACGTGCCGATGGCCTGGTCGACCTTGCGCTCGGTGACCTGCGCGAGATCGGGGTCGTACTGGTAGACCTGCTTGCCATCCGACACGATAAGTTGCTCGTACGGCTGCTTGACCGCCCAGCGGAACTTGCCGGGTCGCTGGAACGCGAACGTGCCCGACTGGGCAGGCTGCGTGCGGCCCTGCGCACCCACGGTGGACTGGGTAAAGTTGCCGGTCGCGGTCTTGACGGTGTCGACGAAGGCGCGCAACTGCGCCTGGGCGTCGGCGGCCAGGCTGACGCCCGGCAGCAGGGCTGCGCTGGCGAGCAGCGCCGCCAGGCCGAAACGGGTGCCGCGCAGGGCGGCGGACATACGATTGCGCATCAGGCTTCCTCTCGGGCCGGCACCAGGATCTCCCGGTTGCCGTTTGACTGCATGGGAGACACCATACCTGCCTGCTCCATTTGCTCGAGTAACCGTGCGGCACGGTTGTAACCAATCCGCAGGTGACGCTGAACGAGCGAGATGGATGCACGGCGGTGCTTGAGCACCACTTCGCAGGCCTGGTCATACATGGGATCCGACTCGGCGTCGCCCATGCCGGTGACCGAACTCATGCCCTCGCCGGTCTCGCCTTCGGCGCCCTCGAGCAGACCGTCGACATAGTTGGGCTCGCCCTGCGCCTTCAGGTACTCGACCACGCGATGGACTTCGTCGTCGTGGACGAAGGCGCCGTGGACGCGCACCGGCAGGCCGGTGCCGGGCGGCATGTAAAGCATGTCGCCCTGGCCGAGCAGGGTTTCGGCGCCCATCTGATCGAGAATGGTGCGCGAGTCGATCTTGGACGACACCTGGAACGCGATCCGGGTCGGGATGTTGGCCTTGATCAGGCCGGTGATCACGTCGACGCTGGGACGCTGGGTGGCGAGCACCAGGTGGATCCCCGCCGCGCGGGCCTTCTGGGCCAGGCGCGCGATCAGCTCTTCGATCTTCTTGCCGACCACCATCATCAGGTCGGCCAGCTCGTCGATCACCACCACGATGTGCGGCAGCGTGTTGAGCGGCTCGGGCGCGTCGGGCGTGAGCGAGAATGGGTTGGGGATAGGCTCTTCGCGCTTGATGGCGTCGCGGATCTTGGTGTTGTAGCCGGCCAGGTTGCGCACGCCCATCTTGCTCATGAGGCGGTAGCGCTTTTCCATTTCGCCCACGCACCAGTTGAGCGCGTTGGCGGCGTGGCGCATGTCGGTGACCACCGGCGCCAGCAAATGCGGGATGCCCTCGTAGACGCTCATTTCGAGCATCTTGGGGTCGATCAGGATCACGCGGGTGTGATTGGCATCGGCCTTGTAGAGCAGCGACAGGATCATGGCGTTGATCCCGACCGACTTGCCCGAGCCGGTCGTACCGGCGACCAGCACGTGCGGCATCTTGGCCAGATCGGCCACGACCGGATTGCCGGCGATGTCTTTGCCCAGCGCCATCGTGAGCGGCGAGTGGCTCGAATGATAAGTTTGCGAGCCCAGGATCTCGGAGAGCCGCACCATCTGGCGCCGCGGGTTCGGCAGCTCCAGGCCCATCAGGTTTTTGCCCGGGATGGTCTCGACCACGCGGATGCTCACCAGGCTCAGCGCCCGCGCCAGATCCTTGGCGAGGTTCACGATCTGGCTGCCCTTCACGCCCGTGGCGGGCTCGATCTCGTAGCGCGTGATGACCGGACCGGCCTGCGCCGCCACCACCGTGACCGACACGCCGAAGTCGGCCAGCTTCTTTTCGATGAGGCGCGAGGTGAACTCGATGGTCTCGGCCGACACCGTCTCCTGCTGGTCGAGCGGGGGATCGAGCAGGCTGATGGTCGGCAGATCGCCCTCGCCCGCCGGCGGGGCGAAGAGGCTTTGCTGCTTTTCTTTTTCGACCCGGTCGGAGCGCGGCACCACGGTGATGGCGGGCTCGATACGCACCGGCTGCTCGTGCACCAGCTTTTCCTGTTTAGCCACGACCTGCTCGGTGCGCTCCGCCTGGGCGACCTCACCCACCTTGCGGTCCTGGCGTGCCGAGATCGCCTCGCGCGCCTGGCGCACCAGCCCTTCGATCCAGGCGCCGACGCGTTCGGCGACCTGCAGCCAGGAGAACGAGAAAAAGAGGCTCATGCCCACGGCCACCATCACCAGCAGCACCAGGGTGCCGCCGGTGAAGCCCACGCCGCGCGCCAGGGCGCCGGCCAGCATCTGCCCGATCACGCCGCCCGCGCCGCTCTCGCCGTCGGTACCGCCGGGCAGATGCATGCCCCAGCTGTACAAGCGGAGGGCCTCGATGCCCAGCGAACCCACCAGCAGCAGCACGAAACCGATGCCCTCTTCCCAGTGCACCCGGGGCAGGACCTCGGGCTGACGACCGCTGCCGGTGGCCGGCACGCGCAGCTGCGACGCCAGGCGCCGGTAGCCCGCGCGCACCCGGTGCAGCAGCAGAACGACCCACCACCAGGCGGAAAATCCGAACAGATAGAGGAGGATGTCGGCGAGATAGGCGCCTAATGTGCCGCCCTTGTTGTGGATCGAGCCGGTGGAGACCGAGTGCGACCAGCCGGGATCGGCGGCGTTCCAGGTGGCCAGAACCAGCGTGAGCCAGGCGGCCAGCGCGGCGAACAGGATCCAGCGAGCCTCGCGCAGCAACGCCGAAATACGCGTCTGCAAGGGAGAGGGCCCGTTACGGGTGTTGCGCGAGGCGCGTGGGGAGGCATTGGAAATACGGGGCATGCGCCTCATTATAATTGGGCATCCTTCTAAAGATACTCGTCATGTCCACGCCCAAACACGCCAAAGTACTGATTCTCGGTTCCGGCCCCGCCGGCTACACCGCCGCCGTCTACGCCGCCCGCGCCAATCTCAACCCCGTGCTGGTCACCGGCCTGGCCCAAGGCGGCCAGCTCATGACCACGACCGAAGTCGACAACTGGCCCGCCGACGTGGCCGGCGTCCAGGGTCCGGAGCTGATGCAGCGCTTCCAGCAGCACGCCGAGCGCTTCAACACCGAGATCATTTTCGACCACATCGCCAGCGTGGACTTTTCCAAGCGTCCGTTCACCCTCACGGGCGATACCGGCAACCAATACACCTGCGACGCCCTGATCATCTCCACCGGCGCCTCGGCCAAGTACCTGGGCCTGCCCTCCGAAGAGAGCTTCATGGGCCGTGGCGTGTCCGGCTGCGCCACCTGCGACGGCTTCTTCTACCGCAACCAGGACGTCGTCGTGGTGGGTGGCGGCAACACCGCCGTCGAAGAAGCCCTGTACCTGTCCAATATCTGCCGCAAGGTCACCGTGATCCATCGCCGCGACAAATTCCGCGCCGAGCCGATCCTGGTCGACAAGATGATGGACAAGGTCGCCAACGGCAACATGGAGCTCAAGCTGTTCCATACCCTCGACGAAGTGCTCGGCGACGCCTCCGGCGTGACCGGCGTGCGCGTGCGCCACACCGACACCGGCGAAACCGAAGACCTGGCCGTCACCGGCGCCTTCATCGCGATCGGCCACCAGCCCAACACCGGCATCTTCGAAGGCCAGCTCGAGATGAAGGACGGCTACATCGTCACCAAGAGCGGCCTGCAGGGCATGGCCACCATGACCTCCGTGCCGGGCGTGTTCGCCGCCGGCGACGTCCAGGACCACGTCTACCGCCAGGCCATCACCAGCGCCGGCACCGGCTGCATGGCCGCGCTCGACGCCCAACGGTGGCTGGAGAATGCGGGGGAATAAGGCTGGGCTGGCCGATCTCAAACGGCTCCAGACCCAGCTCAACGACGAACGCCAGCGCAAGGAGGCCGCCGAGAAAGTGGCCGCCGCCGAGCGCGCCAGGCTCTCCTCCCCCGACGACCTCGCGTCGTTCCGCCGCGCGATGCAGTCGGTCACGCCCATCAAGGACGGCGGCCGGCGCGCCGCGCCGGAGCGCAAGCCCGATGCGCTGAGCGAGGCCGTGGCTTCGCGCCGTGCCCATGCCCAGGGCGAAACCCCGCGGCGGGCCGATCAGGGCGTGTCCGACGGCGGCGACGTGGCGCATCTGCTGAGCGAAAACGGCACGGCCTTCGTGCGGCACGACGCCGCCCCCGATACGGCGCGCAACCTGAAGCGGGGCCAGTGGCGCGTCGGCGCCGAGCTCGACCTGCACGGCCTGCGCGTCGAACAGGCCCGCCACGCGGTGCTGTCCTTCCTCGACGAATGCCTCGAGCACGAAATCCGCTGCGTGCGCATCGTGCACGGCAAGGGCTATGGGTCGGGGCTGGAGCCCGTGCTCAAGGACAAGGTCCGCACCTGGCTGGTCCAGAAAAAAGAAGTGATGGCCTTCTCCGAGGCCATGGAGCGCGAAGGCGGCGCCGGCGCCCTGCTCGTGCTGATGCGCCTGTCGGGCGAAGCGCCCCGCGCCTAGGCAGAAAGCGATGATTGCAATGAAGTGGGTCTACCTGGGCGTGGCCATCATCGCCGAGATCATCGCCACCAGCGCGCTGAAGTCCTCCGAGGGCTTCACGCGCCTGTGGCCGTCCGTGCTCACCGTGGCCGGCTACGGGGTGGCCTTTTATTTCCTGTCGCTCACGCTGCGCGAAATACCGGTCGGCGTGGCCTACGCGATCTGGTCGGGCGTGGGCATCGTGCTGATCTCGCTGGTCGGGCTGGTGCTGTTTCGCCAGACGCTCGATGCCGCCGCCATCGTCGGCATGGCATTGATCGTGGCCGGTGTGGTCGTGATCAACCTGTTCTCGAAAACGGCGGGCCACTGAGCCCCGGCCTTCGCGTTCGAAGGCCGGCCTGCCTCACCGCGGCGGACGTCCGTTGCCCGGCTCGCGCAGATAATCCACCAGGGCCAGCGTGGCCCGGTCGGGCGCGGGCGTGAGCAGCGACACGACGATGATCGTGAGGAACGCCACCGGCGCGCCGAACACCCCGGCCGCGATCGGCTGAATGCCCCACCACAGCTCCACGGGCTGCGCCCGCGACACGCCGAAGACCCATTCGCGCAGCCAGGGCTGGGTGTGCGCCATATAGGCGAAGGTCGTGAGCAGGCCGGCGGCCATGCCCAGCGTTGCGCCCCATTTGTTGGCCCGGCGCCAGAAGATTCCCATCACCAGCGCCGGAAAGAACGACGACGCGGCGAACGAGAATGCCGCGGACACCATGAACAGAATGTCGGCCGGTTTACGGGCCGCCACCCAGGCCGCGCCGAACGCCACCAGCAGCAGCAGGATCTTCGAGGCCATCACCCGGCGCGCGGCCGACATGCGCGGCGCCAGCACCCGGTAGCCCATATCGTGCGACAGCGAGTTCGATAGCGTGAGCAGCAGGCCGTCGGCGGTGGAGAGCGCGGCGGCCAGCCCGCCGGCCGCGACCAGGCCGGAAATCACGTAGGGCAGCCCGCCGATCTCCGGCATGGCGAGCACCACCACGTCGGCGCCCATATTGATTTCGCCCAGCTGCACGATGCCGTCGCGGTTGACGTCGAGCACCTCGAGCAGATTGGTGTCGACGGCACTCCAGGCGTGGACCCAATTCGGCAGACTCAGAAAGCTGGTGCCCACGACCTGGGTATAGACCTCGTACTTCACCAACACCGCGAGCGCGGGCGCCATGAAGTAGAGCAGCAGAATGAACAGCAGCGACCAGCAGACCGAACGGCGCGCGTCGCCGACCGAGGGCGTGGTGTACGAGCGCATCAGGATATGCGGCATGCCCGCCGTGCCCAGCATCAGGCACAGCACCAGTGCCAGGAAGTTGGTCCGCATGGCCTCGCGCTCGCGCGGATCGGCCGCGGGATACGGCTCGGCATGCGGCACGGGGGGCGACCCGCGCGCCTCGTAGGCGGCGCGCGCCTGCGACCACAGCACGCGGGCGTCCTCGGCCGTGGCTGGATAACCCGCCAGCTCGCGCTCGAGCGAACGGATCTCGACCATCGGCGCGTCGCTGGCCGTGAGCTCGGCCAGCCGCTTGCGCAGCCGGTCGCGTTCGCGGCCGAGCGAGTCCGGCAGGGCCTCGAGCCGCTGCGTCATTTCGGCGGCCCGCTCGCGCCAGAGCCTGCGCACTTCGAGCTCGGACAGGTCGTTGCGCAGATAGACCTCTTTTTCGGTGATCTCCTGCAGGATCACCCCGGCCGACATCTGCGGCACCGGCGTATCGGTGTGCTTGACCGATAACCAGATCACCGGGACCAGGTAAGCGATCACGAGAATGATGTATTGCCCCACCTGGGTCCAGGTGACCGCGCGCATGCCGCCCAGAAATGAACATACGAGCATGCCGCCCAGCGCCACGAAAATGCCGAGCTCGAACGAGATGCCGGTGAGCCGCGTGGTGATGATGCCCACGCCGTAGATCTGCGCGACCAGATACGTGAACGAACACAAAATGGCGCAGGCCACGCCCGCGAGACGGGGCAGATTGCCGCCGTAGCGCACCCCCATGAAATCCGGGATCGTGTACTGGCCGAACTTGCGCAGATATGGCGCGAGCAGCAAGGCCACGAGCACGTAGCCGCCGGTCCAGCCCATGATGTAGGCCAGCCCGCCGTAGCCGGACAGATAGAGCGTACCGGCCACGCCGATGAACGAGGCGACCGACATCCAGTCGGCCGCGGTGGCCATGCCGTTGTAGAAGGCCGGCACGCGCCGGCCCGCCACGTAGTACTCGACCTGATCCGAGGTGCGGCACACAATGCCGATGCCCGCATAGAGGCTCACCGTGACCAGCAGAAAGACATAGCCGATCCAGTTGCGCGGCATGCCCATCACTTCGAACAGGGCGAGAAACAGCACCAGCAGCAGAAACCCTGCCGTATAGAGGACGTAGATGCTGCGCAGCCGGCGCTCGAATTCCTTGGGCGTGTTGCCGCTAAATGGCATCAGCGCTCCCGCGAGGCAGTGCGTGGGTCGAACGGCCCGTGCGAGGCCTCCGGCACGTCGATCTGAGCGGCTTCGTCATCGGCACGCTCGTCCTGGCGCCGCATGACCCAGGCGTAGATGCCGATAAGAATCAGGTAGGCCAGCGGTGCGCCGTAAGCGGCCATCCAGAACGAGAACGGCCAGCCGATGAAAGAGAAGGTGAGTTCGCGGGCGAAGTAGGCCGGCACGAAGGTGACGAGGGCCCAGACCGCGAGCAGCAACGCGATCAGGCGCACGTTACGGCGCCAATAGGGAGTCGCTTGTGTCGAGACGCGAAATTCCGGCATGAAGGACCTGAATAGCGCGAAAACGCAGCGTTTGCCGCCTGCGCTTCCGGAAATGCTTTGCCGGGCTGTGCCGGACTACGCCTTTACCGGATCTGCAAGCGACAACGGCTGGCACGATGTGCCAGCCGTTGTGCGTTTTGCTTTTTATTTTTGGGTACTGCTCATTTTTATATACCGGTGCCGCCGGTGTTGCTCATGCAGAGCGTTTGTCTCCTCACCTGCATGGGAAGAGATTCTGCACCAACTACGGGCCTGTCACACTAGGGGAATGCCCTAAGACGGCGCATTTATTTACTTATTGCCTGCACTGATATGGTGCATTTCATGGCAAATCGCTGAAATCGTCCGTGATTTACGCCTTAAAACACGGCTCCCGCCCCATTTATCGGGACAACCGGCCCGAAATCGCGCGGCCGACTCGCCCAGTCCTGTCCGCCGGCTGGCGCACCAAAATGGGGCAAAACCTCCCCTAGCCCCGCCCTTAACCCGCAGGCTGCGCGCCCCGCGCAGGCGGCGTCTTTATACGGCGTTTATATCCGGCACGCCAAGGTTTATCCCGTTTTTACGCCCCGTTTTCTAAGCTGCGCGGCATCGGGTCGAGCCTGTGCGGCCGACCCCGTGTTGGGGCTCGGCCCCGGAGAAAACGCATGGATATTTTTTATATCGCCCTTCTCGCCCTGCTTGCCGGTCTGACCTGGGGCCTGATCCGTTTCTGCGACGCCCTCCGCGAGGGAGCCCGGCCATGAACCTGCTCTACCTCCTGAGCGGCATCGTGGCGGCGCTGCTCTTCGTCTACTTGCTGGTCGCCCTCTTCAAACCGGAGAAATTCTGATGGACAACGGATTTCTGGGATTGCTGGGGCTCTATCTGGCCGCCCTGCTGTGCCTGGCGCCCTTTCTCGGGCGCTATATCCACCGTGCGATCGAGGACGGCGCCTACCGGGGCACCGCGTGGGGCCGCCCGCTCGAACGCCTGCTCTATCGCGTCGCCGGCATCGACCCGGCGGCCGGAATGGGCTGGCGGCGCTATGCCAGCGCCGTGGTGCTGTTCAACGTGCTGGGGCTGATCGCGGTGTACGGGCTGCAGCGGCTGCAGGGCGGGCTGGGGCTGAACCCGGCGGGCCTGGACGCCGTGGCGCCGGACTCCGCTTTCAACACGGCCATCAGCTTCGTCTCCAACACCAACTGGCAGGGCTACGCCGGCGAAGCCACGATGAGCTATCTGACGCAGATTCTGGCGCTCACCGTCCAGAACTTCCTGTCGGCCGCGACGGGCATCGCCGTGCTGTTCGCGCTCATCCGCGGCCTCGCACGGCACAACAGCGCCACGCTGGGCAATTTCTGGACCGATATGGTGCGGGGCACGCTGTATGTGCTGATGCCGCTCGCGCTGGTGTTCACGCTCGCGCTGGTAAGCCAGGGCGTGATTCAGAACCTGTCGCCCTATGCCGAGGTGCAGACGCTGCAGGCGCAGCAGTACGACGCGCCGCGTCTCGACGAACGAGGCCAGCCTCTGCTCGACGCGGCCGGCAAGCCGCTGACCGACTCGGTCACCACGCAGCGGCAAACGATCGCAATGGGACCGGTGGCATCGCAAGAAGCGATCAAGCTGCTCGGCACCAACGGCGGCGGCTTCTTCAACGCCAACTCGTCCCACCCGTACGAGAACCCCACCGCGCTCAGCAACTTTCTCGAAATGCTGGCGATCTTTCTGATCCCGGCCGCGCTGTGCTTCAGCTTCGGCGAGATGGTCGGCAATCGCAGACAGGGCATCGCGGTACTGGCGGCCATGACCCTGCTGTTCGTCGCGTTCGCGCTGCTCACCCAGTATGCGGAGCAGCGCGATACGCAGGCGCTGGCCGCCAGCGCGCAGCAGGTACCGCTGGCGCTGGCGGGCAATCTCGAGGGCAAGGAGGTTCGCTTCGGCCTTGCCGCCACCACCTTGTTCGCCACGATCACCACCGCCGCGTCGTGCGGCGCCGTGAACGGCATGCACGACTCGTTCTCCGCGCTCGGCGGCCTGCCGCCCATGCTGCTGATGCAGTTGGGCGAGGTGGTGTTCGGCGGCGTGGGCTCGGGCCTGTACGGCATGCTGGCCTTCGCCGTGCTGGCGGTGTTTCTGGCGGGCCTGATGATCGGCCGCACGCCCGAGTATCTCGGCAAGAAGATCGAGGCATACGACATGAAGATGGTGGCCATCGTGATCCTGGCGACGCCGCTGCTCGTGCTGCTGGGCACCGCGCTGGCGGTGAGCCTGGGCGCAGGCCAGGCCGGCGTGCTCAATCCCGGCACGCACGGCTTCTCGGAAATCCTCTACGCCTTCTCTTCCGCCGCCAACAACAACGGCAGCGCATTCGCCGGCCTCTCGGCCAACACGCCGTTCTACAACGCGGCGCTGGGTCTGGCGATGTGGTTCGGCCGTTTCGCCGTGATCGTGGCCATCCTCGGCCTGGCGGGTTCGCTCGGCGCGAAGCCGCGTCTGCCCGACGGGCCCGGCACCATGCCCACCGCCGGCCCGCTCTTCGTCGTGCTGCTGATCGGCGCCGTGCTGCTGGTGGGCGCCCTGACCTACGTACCCGCGCTGGCGCTTGGCCCCGTGGCCGAACACCTGCAGGCGCACCTGTGATCGCAGGATGGATGTGATGAACAAGACAACCCTACCCCTGGCCGCCGGCGTGGATACCGGCGCCGGCCTCTCCGCTGCCGCCGGCCCTCGCTCAGCCACGCTGCTGCGCTCCGCCCTGATCGAGTGCGTGCGCAAACTGTCGCCGCGGGCACAGCTGCGCAACCCCGTGATGTTCGTCGTCTACGCGGGCAGCATCCTGACCACCGTGCTGTGGTTGATGGCCCTGGGCGGCGTCGCGGACGCGCCCGCCGGCTTCGTGCTCGCCATTGCGGCCTGGCTCTGGTTCACCGTGCTGTTCGCCAACTTCGCCGAAGCACTCGCCGAAGGCCGCGGCAAGCAACAGGCCGCCGCGCTGCGCGGCCTGCGCACCACCATCACGGCGCGCCTGCTCGCGGACTGGCGCGACGCCGACCTGGTCACCGTCACGCCGCAGGCCGCGCGCGAGCGTGCCGAGGCCCGGCCCGCCGGCGCATTGCGCAAGGGCGATGTGGTGCTGGTGCTGCCGGGCGACACCGTGCCGGGCGACGGCCAGGTGATCGCGGGCATCGCCTCGGTCGACGAGAGCGCCATCACCGGAGAATCCGCGCCCGTGATCCGCGAGTCCGGTGGCGACTTCTCCTCCGTGACGGGCGGCACGCGCGTGCTCTCCGACTGGATCGTGGTCCGCATCGCCGCCAATCCCGGCGAGAGCTTCCTCGACCGCATGATCTCCATGGTCGAAGGCGCGCGCCGTCAGAAAACGCCCAACGAACTCGCGCTCACGATCCTGCTGGTCGGCCTGACCGTCGTGTTCCTGCTGGTCACCGTGACGCTGCTGCCTTTCTCGCTTTATGCGGTTTCGCTGGGCAGCGGTGAGGTCGTGTCCGTCACCGTGCTGGTCGCCCTGCTGGTCTGCCTGATCCCGACCACGATCGGCGGTCTGCTGTCCGCGATCGGCGTGGCCGGCATGAGCCGCATGATGCAGGCCAACGTGATCGCCACCTCGGGCCGCGCGGTGGAGGCCGCGGGCGACGTGGACGTCCTGTTGCTCGACAAGACCGGCACGATCACCTTCGGCAACCGCCAGGCGGCGACGTTCCTGCCGGCCACCGGCGTGTCCGAAGCCGAGCTGGCGCGCGCCGCGCGTCTGGCGTCGCTCGCCGACGAAACGCCAGAAGGCCGCAGCATCGTGGCGCTCGCCGACCGGGTGCTCGGCGACACCGCGACGCTGGACGGCGGCAGCGTCAGCATCGGCTTCACGGCACAGACGCGCATGAGCGGCGTGGATCTCAGCCACGGCGTCCGGCTGCGCAAGGGAGCGCTGGACGCGGTGGCGGCCTGGGTGGGCGAACTGCCGGCCTCGGTCAAACGGGCGGGCGACGATGTGGCGCGACGCGGCAGCACCCCGCTCGCCGTGAGCGAAGGCACGCGCGCGCTGGGCATCGTCGAGCTCAAGGACATCGTCAAGCCCGAGATCCAGCCGCGCTTCGCCGAGCTGCGCCGCATGGGCATCAAGACCGTCATGATTACCGGCGACAACGCCCTCACCGCGGCCTCGATCGCCGCCGAGGCCGGTGTCGATGACTTCCTCGCGCAGGCCACGCCCGAGGCCAAGCTCAAGCTGATCCGCGCCTACCAGGCCGAAGGCCGGCTGGTCGCGATGACCGGAGACGGCACGAACGACGCCCCGGCGCTGGCGCAGGCCGACGTGGCCGTGGCGATGAACTCCGGCACCCAGGCCGCCAAAGAGGCCGGCAACATGGTCGACCTGGATTCCAACCCAACCAAGCTCATCGAGATCGTCGGAATCGGCAAGCAGATGCTGATGACGCGCGGCGCGCTGACGACGTTCAGCGTGGCCAACGACGTGGCGAAGTACTTCGCCATCATTCCGGCCGCGTTCGCCACGGTGTACCCGCAACTGAACCTGCTCAATGTGATGGGGCTGACCACGCCGGCGTCCGCCATCCTGTCGGCCGTCATCTTCAATGCGCTCATCATCGTGGCGTTGATCCCGCTGGCCCTGCGCGGCGTGCGTTATCGCCCGCTCGGCGCGGCCGCGCTGCTGCGGCGCAATCTGCTGATCTATGGCCTGGGCGGACTGCTCGTGCCGTTCGCCGGCATCAAGCTGATCGATATGGTGCTGGCCGCCCTGGGCTGGGTCTGAGCCGACCCGACAACCGCAAGGAAACCGACATGAACCCCGTACTCCCCAACCCCTCTTCGCGCGGCGGCCTGCTACGCCCTGCCCTGACGCTGTTCGTCGCCTTGTCCGTGCTGACCGGCCTGCTTTATCCGCTCGCCAGCACCGGACTGTCGGGATGGCTGTTCCCGGACCAGGCCAGCGGCTCGCTGATCGCGCGCGACGGCCAGCCCGTGGGCTCGCGCCTGATCGGCCAACACTTCTCTGAACCCGGTTATTTCTGGGGCCGGCCGTCGGCGACGGCGCCGATGGCCTACAACGCCGCCGCCTCGGGCGGCTCGAACCTCGGCCCGACGAACCCCGCGCTGAGCGAGGCTGTCACGCAGCGCGCGCAGGCGTTGCGCGCGGCCGATCCGGACAACCGCGCCCCCGTTCCGGCGGACCTGGTCACGGCGTCGGGCAGCGGTCTGGATCCGCACATCAGCCCGGCGGCGGCCGCCTATCAGGTCGAACGGGTGGCCCGTGCACGCGGGCTTGCGCCTGAACGTGTGCGCGCGCTCGTGACCGAGCACACGCACACGCCCTGGCCCGCCGTGCTGGGCGAGCCGGCCGTGAACGTGCTGACGCTGAACCTCGCGCTGGATGCCGCGACGACCACGCGCTGAGGCACGCCACCGCCCGTATGCCCCGCGCGTTGCCGCGGGCGTATAGTATCTGCCCAGTCCAGCCGTCCCTGCGGGGCCGTCTGGACCGTGGCTTTGCGGCGTGCCCTTACGCGCCCGCCCACGCTTTCATCCGTGCCCCATGGCCGACACCCACCCCTTGCGCCCCGACCCGGACCAACTTCTGCAGCGGCTGAACCAGGCCGAGGCCCAGGCCCGCCAGGGCCGGCTGCGCATCTACTTCGGCGCCTCCGCCGGTGTGGGCAAGACCTACGCCATGCTGGCCGGCGCCCGCGCCCAGCAGGCGCAAGGCGTCGCCGTCGTGGCGGGTCTGATCGAGACCCATGGCCGCAAGGAAACCGCCGCGCTGCTGCAGGGTCTGGAGACGCTGCCCCGGGCCAGCCTCGCGTATCGCGGCCACACGCTCGCCGAGTTCGATCTCGATGCCGCGCTGGCGCGCCGGCCCGCCCTGCTGCTGCTCGATGAGCTGGCGCATTCGAATGCGCCCGGCGCCCGGCATGCCAAGCGCTGGCAGGACGTGCAGGAGCTGCTGCGCGCCGGCATCGACGTCTGGACCACGCTCAACGTGCAGCATCTGGACAGCCTGAACGACGCGGTGGGCGGCATCACCGGCGTGCGGGTCTGGGAGACCGTGCCCGACGCCGTGTTCGATGCCGCGGACGAGGTGATCCTGGTCGATCTGTCGGCCGACGAATTGCTGCGCCGGCTCAAGGACGGAAAAGTCTATGTGCCCGAGCAGGCGCGCCACGCCACGCGCCACTTCTTTCGCAAGGGCAATCTGATCGCGCTGCGCGAGCTGGCCTTGCGGCGCACCGCCGAGCATGTCGACGACGACGTGCAGGAATACCGCCGCGACGCCGCCATCGAGCCCGTCTGGCGCACCCGCGAAGCGGTGGCCGCCTGCATCGGCGACGGCCCCGACGCGCAGCATGTCCTGCGCGCGGCCGCTCGCCTGGCGCAGCAGCTCGATTGCGATCTGCATGTGATCAGCGTGGAACCGTTGCGGGTGAGCGCGGTGACGCCGGCCGCGCGCGAGCGCCTGGCACGTGCCATGGCCCTCGCGGACGAGCTCGCCGTGCGCACCGAAATCCTCGCCGGCCCGGACATGGTCGATGCGGCCACGCGCTATCTGCGGCGTCACAACATCACCAAGGCCGTGCTGGGCCGTGGCAGAGGTGCCGGCCTGGCGCGGCTGGGCGGCTCGGCCGCGGCCTGGCTGGGCCGGATGCTCGCCCCGGGCTGGCTCTGGCATCGTCACAGCTTCGCCGACCGGCTGGCGGCCGCCTGTCCCGAGGTGGACGTGCTGCGCGTGGCCGCGCCGGCCGCGTCGGCCGTCGCGCCCGCGCAGGATTCGCGCAGGCGCGACAACGCCGCGCACACGGCTCCACGTAGCCTCATGCCTTACGTGTGGGCCTCGCTGTACTGCGCCGTCGCCACCGGCGTGTCCATGCTGGCGTTTCCGGCGCTGCATCAGACCAACATCGTGATGCTGTTTCTGCTCGCGGTCGTGGGCGTGGCGTTGCGTCATGGCCGCGGACCGGCCGCGCTGGCGTCGGTCGTCAGCGTGGGCCTTTTCGACTTCTTTTTCGTGCAGCCGTACAGCTCGTTCGCCGTGACCGATGTGCAGTATCTGCTGACCTTCGCCGTCCTGCTCGGCGTCGGCCTGCTGATCGGGCAGCTCACGGCCGGCCTGCGCGCCCAGGCCGAAACCTCCACGCGCCGCGAAGCCGACGCGCGGGGTCTTTATGAATTTGCGCGCGAGCTGTCGTCGGCCCTGCTGCCCGAACAGATTCTCCAGGCAGCCATCACCTTTCTGCACGCCGCCTTCGGCGCGCGCTGCGCGCTCTACGTGCTCAAGCTCGATGACCGGCTGCATCTGGCCGCCGCGCCGGACGCCGCGATGGGCACGCTCGAACCGGCGCTGGCGCAGTGGGTCTACGACCACGGCAAACCTGCCGGCGCGGGCACCGGCACGCTCTCCAACAGCCCGCTGCTGTATCTGCCGCTCGAGGGCCCGATGCGCGTGCGCGGGGTGCTCGTGCTGCAGGCGGCCGGCGAACCGCTGTATGCGCGGCCCGAGGCGCGCCGGCAGGCCGAGGCCTACGCCACGCTGATCGCGATCGCGCTCGAACGTCAGCACTACGTCGAGGTCGCGCAGCAGGCCCTCGTGAACGTCGAGTCCGAGAAGCTGCGCGGCTCGTTGCTCGCCGCCGTGTCGCACGACCTGCGCACGCCGCTCACCAGCCTGATGGGCATGGCCGAAGCGCTGTCGCGCGGCAGCGGCCATGCCGCCAGTCAGGCGCTCGCCATCCGCGATCAGGCGCGCCGCATGCACACCATGGTGGTCAATCTGCTCGACATGGCGCGTCTGCAGCACCACACCCCAATCCAGCGCGAATGGCAGTCGATCGAAGAGCTCGTCGGCGCGGCGCTGGCCGGCACCCGCGAAGCGCTTGCCGGCCACACCGTGCGGGTCGAACCGCTCTCCGCCCTACCGCTGATCGAGTGCGATGCAGTCCTCATCGAGCGCGTGCTGTGCAACCTGCTCGAGAACGCCGCCAAATACACGCCCGCCGGCAGCGCCATTACCGTGTCCGCCGAGGCCCGCGAGGGCGAGCTGCGCGTGTGCGTGAGCGACGAGGGCCCCGGCGTGCCGGCGGGCAGCGAGGCGCGCATCTTCCAGAAGTTCACGCGCGGCGACAGCGAGTCGGCCACGCCCGGCGTGGGCCTGGGACTCGCGGTGTGCGAGGCGATCATCGCCGCGCATCAGGGCCGCATCTGGGTCGAGCCGGGCGTGCCACGCGACGCCGCAAATAATGACGAGCGCCGTGCAGACGGGCGCCCAGCACACGGCGCCTCCTTCATCTTCGCGCTGCCGCTGGGCCGCGCGCCCGCGATGCCCGACGAACCCCTGAACGGCGACGCCCCGGCCGCCGATGGAACCTATCGTGTTTGAGTATCAGCCCGCCATCCTGCTCATCGAAGATGATCCGCACATCCGTCGCTTCGTGCGCGACGCGCTCGAGGCCGAGGGTTGCGTGGTCCACGAAAGCGATACCGTGCGCCGCGGCCTGATCGAGGCCGGCACACGCCAGCCCGATGCGCTCGTGCTCGACCTGGGCCTGCCCGATGCCGACGGCATGACCCTGATCCGCGACCTGCGCGGCTGGACCGAAGTGCCCGTGCTGGTGCTGTCCGCGCGCACCGGCGAGGCCGATAAGATCGCCGCGCTCGATGCCGGCGCCGACGACTACCTCACCAAGCCGTTCGGCGTAGGCGAGTTGCTGGCGCGTCTGCGCGTGCTGCTGCGCCGGCATGCGCGCGGCGGCGCCGGCAGCGCCGCCGAGATTCAGTTCGGCGACGTCGTGGTGGACATGGCGCGGCGCCTGGTCACGCGCTCGGGCGACCCCGTGCATCTCACGCCCATGGAGTACCGCCTGCTCACCGCGCTGCTGTCGCGGCGCGGCAAGGTCATGACCCATCGCGAGCTGCTGCGCGAAGTGTGGGGGCCGTCGCACGTCGAGAGCAGTCATTACCTGCGCATTTACATGGGCCACCTGCGCCAGAAGCTCGAGGCCGACCCGGCCCAGCCCGTCTACCTCGTGACCGAAGTCGGCGTGGGATATCGCTTCGCGGGCTGAACGAGTCCCGTCCGCCGGCGGGGTGAGACGACTTTTGCGTTGCCTTTACACGCACCCCCGCAGTCTTTACGCGGCCCTTATGCCGCTTCTCCTATCTTGGCGCTCCCCGGATCTCATTCTTCAGGAGCACCATGAACTCCCGCCATGCCCTCATCCCCGCCCTCGGTATCACGATGCTTATCGGAGCAGCCACGGGCGCCTTGCCCGCGGCTGCACAGGAGGCCGACCAGGCCGGCGCCGTGAGCGCAAACCTGACCGTCGCGAGCCAATACCGCTACCGCGGCCTCATGCAGACCAACAATAAGCCCGCGCTGCAGGGCGGCTTCGACTACGTCCATCCGAGCGGGCTCTATCTCGGCAACTGGAACTCCAGCATCAGCTGGCTGGGCGACGGGAACGACGCCGTGTCCGCACCGCTCGAGATGGACTTCTACGCCGGCTACAAGCGCACGCTCGGCGAACATCTCGACCTCGACCTGGGCGTGCTGCAGTACTACTACCCCGGTGACTATCCTTCCGACTACACGCGCCCGCACACCACCGAGGTCTACGCCGGCCTGGGCCATGGCCCTCTCATGTTCAAGGTGTCGCACAGCCTGACGAATCTGTTCGGCTTTGCCCACAGCCGCAACAGCCAGTACTACGACCTCAGCGGCAACTTCGACACGGGCGTGTGGGGTCTCACGCTCAATCTGCACGCTGGCTATCAGTACGTGCGCAACGTGGAAGACGCCTCGTACTGGGACTGGAAAGCGGGCGTGACCAAAACCTTCGGCACGGGCTGGACCGCCACGGTTTCCTACATCGACACAAACGCCGAGCCCCGGGTCTACACCAACTCCGACGGCCGCGACATGGGCCGGGGCGCCGTGCTGGCCACCCTGACGCGCACCTTCTGATCGCACGCGTTGGCGGAACGTTTACGAGATCCCCCGGAAGGATGCCTCTTTCCGCCAACGTCTCGTCCCGCGCGGCGCGCGGGACCGCCCCAGGACTCGCTGCGCGGCCGAGGCGCACCCCGCACGGCCTGCAGCGCAATCCTAGACTGCGCCCCGCAGCCTGAACGTCGACACCAGCCGCGCCAGGGTCTGGGCCTGATCCTGCAGCATGCCGGCCGACGCGGCGA
Organism: Bordetella genomosp. 5; assembly: GCF_002261475.1. Lineage (GTDB taxonomy): Bacteria > Pseudomonadota > Gammaproteobacteria > Burkholderiales > Burkholderiaceae_B > Bordetella. Next base: position 344,469 of record NZ_NEVN01000002.1, on the reverse strand, counting down.
ACTCCTCGACGAGCGAGGCATTCTGCTGGGTCACGCCATCCAGGTGCGTGACGGCGCGGTTGATCTGCTCGATGCCCTGGCTCTGCTCCACGGACGCCGTCGCGATCTCGCTCATCAGCGGCGCGCTCGTGCCGGCGGAGTCGGACACGCGCGCCATGGTCTCGCTCGCTTCTTCCACGCGCGCGCTGCCGCTATCGATGGAGGCCGTGTTCGCCTCGATCAGTTGCGTGATCTCGCGCGCGGCGCTCGCCGAGCGTTGGGCCAGGGCCCGCACCTCGCCCGCCACCACGGCGAATCCCCGGCCTTCTTCCCCGGCGCGGGCCGCTTCGACCGCGGCGTTGAGCGCGAGAATATTGGTCTGAAACGCGATCGCGTCGATCAGCGTGGTGATCTCGCTGATGCGGCGCGATCCGGCCGCGATATCGCGCATCGCGTCGCGCGCCTGATCGGCCTGCGTGCCACCCTGGGATGCCAGTTGCGCCGCGTCATGCGCGAGCCGGCTCACCTCGGCCACCGAGTCCGCGCTCTCCTTCACGGTCGCGGCGATCTGCTCAACGCTCGCGGCGGTCTGTTCCAGCGCCGCCGCCTGCTTTTCGGTGCGGTCGGACAGGTCCATGCTGCCCGCCGCGATCTGCCGCGCGGCCGAGGCGATCGAACCCGTGGCCTGCACGATGCCGCTGACCGCGTCTTCGAGCCGGTGGCGCATGCGCTCCATCGCCTCGAACAGACGGCCGATTTCGCTGCGCTGCCCCACGGGGATCGACACCCCGAGATCGCCGCTCGCCACCCGCTCGCACACCTCGACCAGGGCATCGATCGGTGTGAGGATGCGCCGGTTGAAGAACCGCAGCGCACCGCAGGCCAGCAGCAGCAACAAGCCCCCCGCCACCAGACCCTGGCGCAGCAGCGTGGCGTAGAAGGCCTGATTCACGTCGTCGACATACAGCCCGGTGTAAAGCAGCCAGTTCCATTGCGGGTCGTACGTCGCATAACTCACCTTGGCCAGCGGCAGGTCGCTGCCCGGCCGCGGGAAACGGTAGCTCACGGCGCCACCGCCCGCCTTGCCGGCACGCAGCAGCGCCTCGAAGATCGGCACGCCGTCGGCGTCGGTCACCGAGCGCACCTCGCGACCGACGAGCGCGGCGTCGGGGTGCGCCTGCACCACGTAGCGATCGTCCATGACGCCGACGTAGCCATCCTCGCCGAAGCGCAGCGCCGCCAGCCGCCTGGCCGCGTCGGCGCGCGCCTGCGCGAGCGGCATGCCGGCCGCCACATCCGCGCGGGCCCGATCGATGGTGGATTGCGCCAGTTGCAGCGCGTGATGCAGCGCCGCCTCCCGCTCGTGGAGCAGATCCGCGCGCCGCATGACGGCATCCCAGCTTCCCAACGCCACCAGCAGCAACCCCGTTGCCGCCATGAACAACCACAACTGCGTACGCAGACTCGACAATCGCACAAGACACCTCTTTCGCAAGAAACCCGAAGCGCTGGCACGAAGGCTCGAGCCGCCAAACGCTTCCACAAACAACTTAATATTTCTTTTTGTATAGTCGTCAGCGTATCGGGATTCGCGGCACCGAGACGACCGTCTCGGCGCCGCACCTTGATCGAGATCAAGCAAAGCGCGAGATGCAAAAAAGCCGGCCCGAGGGCCGGCTTTTATAGGACGCCTGCGCGTGGCGGCGAGGCTACATGTTGTCGATCATGACCTGACCGAAGCCGGAGCAGGACACCTGCTCGGCGCCCGGCAGCAGGCGCGCGAAGTCGTACGTCACCTTCTTGGACTGGATCGACTTTTCCATGCTGGCCACGATGCGGTCGGCCGCCTCGACCCAGCCCATGTGGCGCAACATCATCTCGGCCGAAAGAATTTCGGACCCGGGATTGACGTAGTCCTTGCCCGCGTACTTCGGCGCCGAACCGTGCGTCGCCTCGAACATCGCCACCGAGTCGGAGATGTTGCCGCCCGGCGCGATGCCGATGCCACCCACCTGCGCCGACACGGCGTCGGAGATGTAATCGCCGTTCAGGTTGAGCGTGGCGATCACGTCGTATTCGGCCGGCCGCAGCAGCACCTGCTGCAGGAAGGAATCGGCGATCGAATCCTTGACCACGATGTCGCGGCCGGTGCGCGGGTTTTTGATCTTGCACCACGGGCCGCCGTCGATCTGCTGGGCGCCAAACTCATTGCGCGCCAGCGCGTAGCCCCAATCACGGAAGCCCCCTTCGGTGAACTTCATGATGTTGCCCTTGTGCACCAGGGTGACCGAGGCGCGGTCGTTGTCGATCGCGTATTGGATCGCCTTGCGCACCAGCCGCTCGGTGCCCTCGCGCGACACCGGCTTGATGCCGATGGCCGACGTCGCCGGGAAGCGGATCTTGTTCACGCCCAGGCGGTTCTGCAGAAAGTCGATGAGCTCGCGCGCCTCGGACGACTCGGCCGGATACTCGATGCCGGCGTAGATGTCTTCGGAGTTTTCGCGGAAGATGACCATGTCGGTCTTCTCGGGCTCGCGCACCGGCGACGGCACCCCCTTGAAATAGCGCACCGGACGCAGGCACACATACAGGTCGAGCTTCTGGCGCAGCGCCACGTTCAGCGAGCGCATGCCGCCGCCCACCGGCGTGGTCATGGGCCCCTTGATCGACACCACGTAGTCCTTCACGACATCGAGGGTCTCGTCGGGCAGCCAGACATCCGGGCCGTACACGCGCGTGGCCTTCTCGCCGCCGTAGACTTCCATCCAGTGGATCTTGCGCTTGCCCTCGTAGGCCTTCTCGACCGCCGCATCCACGACGCGGATCATCACGGGCGTGATGTCCGCGCCGGTCCCGTCACCCTCGATATAGGGAATCACCACCTGATCGGGCACGTTGAGCGTGTGATCGGCGTTGACCGTGATCTTCTGACCCTCGGGGGGCACCTTGATGTGTTGGTAGGACATGACTGCTCCGATGACTCCGGGTGGATTCTTGCGGCGCGCCGCGTCTCCGCCCGGGCCGATGCGGTCCGGACGGCCGCCCGCGATGCGGCCATTGTTCTTGCGTCGTGCCCCGCCGTGACCCGCGCGGACAGCCGCGCGGCGGCCAGTCGGGGCCGGATACGAGCCATTCTATCCCGCCGGCCCCAAGCCACGGCGGCCAGCGCCTGCGAGAGCGGTAAAATAGGGTTTTCCGCTGCACTCCTGGCGCTCTCGCATGTTCAACCCCTCGCGCGACCAAGTTCGCGAATTCTTCATCGAAACCTGGCGCAAGCATCGCGCCAACGAAGTCCTGACGCCGCTCGAATCGATGGCGCTGGACTGGATGATCGAGCACCCCGAATACCACGGCGACCTCGAAAGCCCGGATGCCATGACCGCGGAATATTCCGTGGAGAACGGTCGCACCAATCCCTTTCTGCACATGTCGATGCACCTCGCCATCGCCGAGCAGCTGTCGATCGACCATCCGCGCGGGATCCGGGACGCCTACCAGCGCATGGTGAGCCGCAGCGATGCGCACCACGCCGCGCACGAGATCATGGAATGCCTGGGACAGGTGGTGTGGGAAGCTCAGCGACTGGGCACCCCGCTCGACAGCGACGTCTACATCGACCTCATCCGCCAGCGCGCCCTGCGCTGAGCCCGCGCCACGGGCGGGCCGACGGGCGGCGAACCGACGACCCGCGACCAGCGCCCTGCCCCTGCCTGATGCCGCTTGCGCCCCGCGCCGCGGCCTTAACGCCGCGTGCCCAGATCGCTGGGCAAGGTGGCCAGCCAGGCGGACACGTTGGCGATATCCTGATCCGACAGCTGCGCGGCAAACGCGCCCATGATGGGGTTCTTGCGCACGTTTGCCGTAGCCGCGCTGCCGCTCGCGCCGCGGCGGTAGGCCTTCAGCGCATGCGCCAGGTAATCGGCATGCTGACCCGCCAGAATGGGATAGGCGGGCTCGGTGGAGGTCTTGGCATCGGCGCCATGGCACGACACGCAGGTTTTCTCGAACAGCGCCTTGCCGGCCGAGATGTCCTGGGCCTGTGCAGCACCGGCCAGCAACAGGGAAGCCCCCGCAAGGGCAAGCATCGAACGATTCATGATTTGCCCCCGGGCTTATTTGAGATTGGCGTAGTACGCCGCCAGGTCGGCAATGTCCTGGTCGGACAGACTGCCGGCGATGGCGTCCATCGTGGGATGGCTGCGACTACCCTTCTTGTATTCGTTGAGCGCGGCTTCCAGATACTTGGCGTTCTGGCCCGCGATCTTGGGCACGTGATACATCTCGGGGAAAGAGGCCTTGTAGCCCGGAATGCCGTGGCACCCGATGCACATCGAGACCTTGTCCCTGGCGTTCTGCACGTTGCCGGCGGCGGCATCGGCGGCCAGGGCCTGGCCGCTGATCGAACAGGAAGCCAGGAGGTAAAACAGCACATACAGCTTGCACTTCATAGAGGTATGAAACTTCATTGGAGTGACTCTTGGTGGCTGAAACGACGCTGTGGAAGGCTCCGGGCCAGGCCGGGCCGCAAAACCCTGCGATTGTACGATAATTGTTTCAACGCCGACCCCGCTTTTATGCTGCACTGCGGGGGTGCTTACCCTCATGAACCGCGTCCGCATCGGGCGCTTGCATCGGATTTTCCATGTCATTTTCCACGCAAGCCGATCGTTCACCCGCCCGTTTCGAGGGCACTGACCGCTACGTCGCCACCGACGACCTCAAGCTCGCCGTGAACGCCGCGCTGACGCTGCAGCGTCCGCTGCTCATCAAGGGCGAGCCCGGCACGGGCAAGACCATGCTGGCCGAAGAAGTGGCGCGCGCCCTGGGCCGCCCGCTGCTGCAGTGGCACATCAAGTCGACCACCAAGGCGCATCAGGGGCTCTACGAATACGATGCCGTTTCGCGCCTGCGCGACTCGCAGCTCGGCGACGAAAAGGTCCGCGACATCCGCAACTACATCGTGCAGGGCACGCTGTGGCAGGCCTTCGAAAGCGACGAGCCGGTGGTGCTTCTGATCGACGAGATCGACAAGGCCGACATCGAATTCCCGAACGACCTGCTGCGCGAGATCGACCGCATGGAGTTCCATGTGTACGAGACGCGCCAGACCATCGCCGCGCGTCATCGCCCGCTGGTCATCATCACGTCGAACAACGAGAAGGATCTGCCCGACGCCTTCCTGCGGCGCTGCTTCTTCCACTACATCCGCTTCCCCGAACGCGAAACGATGCGCGACATCGTTGGCGTGCACTTCCCCGAGCTGCGCGCCGACGTGCTGCGCGCCGCGCTCGACACCTTCTTTGCCCTGCGCGACGCGCCGGGCCTTAAGAAAAAGCCGTCGACCTCGGAGCTGCTCGACTGGCTGCGCCTGCTGCTGGCCGAAGACATCAGCGCCGCCGAGATCGAAGCGCACGCGGCGACCGCCGTGCCGATCCTGGCCGGCGCGCTCTTGAAAAACGAGCAGGACGTGCATCTGCTCGAACGCCTCTCGTCCATGACGCGCGGCAAGCGTTGAGCCTGCCATGCTCACGGGCTTCTTCTATCACCTGCGCGCGCACCGCCTGCCGGTCTCGGTCAACGAGTACCTGACCCTGCTCGATGCGCTGCGCACGCAGGTCATGGCCCCCACGCTCGACGACTTCTATTTCCTCGCGCGCGCCACGCTCATCAAGGACGAGACGCTCTACGACCGCTATGACCAGGCTTTCGGCGCCTACTATAAAAAGTTGCAGGTGCAACTACCCGAGGGCAAGGAGCTGCCGCTGGACTGGCTCATCAAAGAGTTCGAAAAAACCCTGAGCGACGAAGAGCGCGCCGCCATCAAGGCGCACGGCTGGGACAAGCTCATGGAGCTATTCAAGCAACGGCTGGAAGAGCAGAAGGAGCGCCACGCCGGCGGCAACAAATGGATCGGCACGGGCGGCAGCTCGGCCTTCGGCAATGGCGGCTTTCACCCCGAAGGTATCCGGGTCGGCGGCGAGTCGGCCGGCAACCGCACCGGCGTGAAGGTGTGGGACATGCGGCAGTTCCGCGACTACGACGATCAGCTCGAACTCGGCACGCGCAACTTCAAGGTGGCGTTGCGGCGCCTGCGCCGCTTCGCGCGCCAGGGCGCCGACCTCGAACTCGATCTCGACGACACCATCACGAGCACCGCGCGCAACGCCGGCCACCTCGATCTGCGCATGGTGCCCGAGCGGCGCAACACCGTGAAGGTGCTGATGCTGCTCGATGTCGGCGGCAGCATGGACGACCACATCTCACGCGTCGAAGAGCTGTTCTCCGCGGCACGCAGCGAGTTCCGCCATCTCGAGGTGTATTACTTCCACAACTGCCCGTACGAAAGCCTCTGGCAGAACAACCGGCGCCGGCGTGACGAGCGCTTCGACACCTGGGATGTGTTGCGCCGCTTCAATGCCGACTGGCGTCTCATCATCGTGGGCGACGCCACCATGAGCCCCTACGAAATCCTGCAGCCAGGCGGCTCCGTCGAGCACTACAACAAGGAGACGGGCGCCGTGTGGATGCGGCGCCTGCTCGACGCCTGGCCCAAGGCCGTGTGGCTCAACCCCGAGCCTTCGGCATATTGGCAATACCGGCAGTCCATCGCCCTCATGCGCGACATCATGCAGGAGCGCATGTTCCCGGTGACCGTGGCGGGCCTCGAACAGGCGATGCGCCTGCTCGCGAAGTAAACGGTACGCTGCGGCCGTCAGCCGTCCACCGGGTCGGCCGGCGTGTCCAGCGTGCGCTGATAAAACGCCAGATCGAGCCAGCGGCCGAACTTGAATCCCGCCTGCCGGATGAGACCGGATGCCTCGAATCCGACCTTGCGATGCAAGGCGATACTGGCCGCGTTGCTCGCGTCGATCGCGCCGATCACCACATGCACCTGGCGCGCCCGGGCCTGCTCCACGATGAGTCGCAGCAGCAGCTCTCCCAGTCCCCTGCCGCGCGCGGCCGGCGCGACATACACCGAATGCTCGACCGAGTATTTAAAGGCGGGGAAGTTGCGGAACGTGCCGTAGCTGGCGAACCCGAGCAGCCGCCCCTCGTCATCCTCGAGGCCCACGACCGGAAAACCGTTCGACACTTTGGTCGCGAACCACGGCTCCATGGCCGTCAACGGTCGCGGCTGATAGTCGTAGAGCGCGGTGGTGTTGATGATCGCGTCGTTCAGGATGTCGAGAATCGCCTGGGCATGAAGCGCATGCGTGCAGGCCACCAGGCGCACGCCGGGTGGCAGGCTGACTTCGGACGTGATTTCGTGGGGAGTGTGGGCGGGCGTCATGCGCCGCATTGTAGCGAGCGGCACACGACGCCGGCGCGGAATCAGGAGGGGCGCGGCGCCCTCACCGATTCCGGGTGCTGCGCATTACGCAGAGCGCTCGAGCAAGCCGCCGGGTCCGGGGCAGCCTTGCCAGCGGACTTCGCCGGCATCGAGGTCCAGGTCGAACTGCTCGTTCGCCGCCTTGGCGCTGGCGCGGCGCTGTGCTTCTACTTCGAGGATGTGACCGGCGAATCCGCAGGGTTGCACCCCGCGCTCGGCACAATAGCGGCCGTCTTCGACGTCGACGACATAAGTGGTGGTGTCGTGTCCGTAGATGGCGACGTAACGGCCATCGTCACTGGCATAGGCATAACGGAAATGTCCCTTGATGCGGTCTTCGGCCAGGGGGCGGCCAAGCAGATGGGTCAAGGCGCGCGTGACGGTATGGGTCAGCATGGATCGTTCCTCCGGGTAGGTACGCCGACAGGAGGCCGGCGTCGAAGGCGCGGGCAGACTTTACCTGGCAGGGCCTGGGCTTCCCAGGCGAGGCCGGGTATAGAACGGGAAAACTCGCGGTCAGGAGGCCGGAGCGCTCGCGCATCCCCGTAACGAGGGCAGCCGCAGGAGGGCTTGCCCGGTGGCGCGCAGCCACATGACCATGGTACCTCCGCCCTTTACCCGATATCAAATCGGCGGGCTTTAAAGGTACCGTCAGTGAAACAGTGAATTGGACTGATACGGTCTGTTGAACAGTTCGGTGGGCGGAACCTATCACTGCGGATACACTCCAAAAACTTTCGCTATCACGGGAATTTTCACCATGCGACTTTCGCTCATGAGGTGGTCCGGCAGGCTGGGCACGCTCGTTGTTACGTCGTTCCTTGCCTTCCAGGCAGGTGCCGCGTTGCCCAGTGGCGTGTCCGAGGTCAGCTCGGTCGAGGGCATTACCGAGTACCGCCTGGCCAACGGGCTGCGCGTGCTGCTGGTTCCCGATGCATCCAAGCCCACGACCACGGTCAACATGACCTACCTCGTCGGCTCGCGCAACGAAAACTACGGCCAGACCGGCATGGCTCACCTGCTCGAGCACATGCTCTTCAAGGGCACGCCCTCCATTCGCAACGCGCTGGGCGAATTCTCGCGGCGCGGCCTGCAGGCCAACGGTTCGACGTCGGCCGACCGCACCAATTACTTCGCCAGCTTCGCCGCCAATCCCGACACCCTGCGCTGGTATCTCGGCTGGCAGGCCGACGCGATGGTCAACTCGCTGATCGCCAAAGAAGATCTCGATTCCGAGATGACGGTGGTGCGCAACGAAATGGAGAGCGGCGAGAACAATCCGTTCCGCGTGCTCATGCAGAAGATGCTGGCCGCTGCCTTCCAGTGGCACAACTACGGCAAGAGCACCATCGGCGCCCGCTCCGATGTCGAGAATGTCGACGTCGGCCAACTGCGCGCCTTCTATCACGAGTATTACCAGCCCGATAACGCCGTGCTGATCGTGGCCGGCAAATTCGATCCCAAGGTCGCGCTGTCCGATATCCAGGCCACGCTGGGCAAGCTGCCCAAGCCCAAACGCACCCTGCGCAACGAATACACCGTCGAGCCCGCGCAGGACGGCGAGCGCGCCGTGACGCTGCGCCGCGCGGGCGGCACGCCGCTGGTCGCCGCGATGTATCACGTCCCGCCCGCCGGCAGCGCCGACTTCGTGTCGATGGATCTGGCCGCCACCATCCTGGCCGATACGCCGTCGGGTCGCCTCTATCACGCGCTCGTCCCCAACAAGCTCGCCGCCGGCGTCTTCGGCTTCACCATGGATCAGCTCGATCCGGGCGTCGCCATGTTCGGCGCGCAGCTGCAGCCCGGCATGGACACCGACAAGGCACTCGAGGCCCTCACCACCACGCTGCATACGCTCGACAAAAAGCCCTTCACCGCCGAAGAACTCGAGCGCGCCCGCAACAAGTGGCTCACCGGCTGGCAACAGACATACAGCGATCCCGAGAAAGTCGGCGTCGCATTGTCCGAGGCGATCGCATCGGGCGACTGGCGTCTGTTCTTCCTGCAACGCGACCGCGTGCGCGAGGCCAAGCTGGCGGACGTACAGCGCGTGGCGCAGGCTTATCTGGTGCAGAGCAACGCCACCGAAGGCCGCTATCTGCCCACCGAAAAGCCGGTGCGCGCGCCCCAACAGCAACGCATCGACCTGACTTCGGTCTTCAAGGACTACAAGGGCGATCCCGACTTCAAGGCCGTCGAGGCCTTCGATCCCACCCCCGCCAATATCGACAAGCTCACGCAACGCCGCGTGCTCGACCTGCCCAATGGCAAGGTCGAGGTGGCGCTGCTGCCCAAGGCCACCCGCGGTGACCGCGTGCAGGCCGACCTGCTGATTCAGTTCGGCGATGCCGAGTCGCTCAAGGGCCAGCGCACCGCGATCGGCGCGGTGGCCGACCTGCTCACGCGCGGCACCGACAAGCTCACGCGCCAGCAGATCCAGGATCGTATCGACCAGCTCCAGGCCGATGTGTCCTTCAACGGCAGCGGCACCGACCTGAGCGTGTCGATGTCCACCACTGGCGCCAACCTGCCAGCCTTGATCGAGCTCGTGCTCGACGTGGTGCGCAACGCCAGCTTCCCGCAGGAGCAGATCGACGAGTACAAGCGCCAGGCCACCACCTCGATCCAGGGCGCCATGACCGAGCCCACCGCGCTGGCCTCGCGCGCCCTGGCCCGCAACGACAATCCGTGGCCGGCCGACGATGTGCGCTACGTGCCCACGTTCGAAGAGGCGCTGGCCAACGTGCAGGCCATCGACCGCGACAGTCTGGTCAAGACCCACAAGCAGTTCTATGGCGCGGGGGCCATCAAGCTGAGCGCCGTCGGTGATTTCGATCCCGCCGGCGTCGAGACCGCGCTGAAGAACGGCCTGCAGGGATGGCAGAAGGCACCTGCCTTCACCCGCATCCCGGACCCGTTCCGCAAGGTGCCCGCCAAGCAGTTCGACATCCCCACGCCCGACAAGGCCAACGCGTTCTTCATCTCGCGCATGCCGCTGCAGCTGCGCGACACCGATCCGGATTACGCCGCGCTCTATCTGGCGAACTTCCTGCTCGGCACCTCCGAAACCTCGCGCCTGTGGCATCGGGTGCGCGAAACCGACGGGCTGTCGTACAACGTGCGCAGCACGCTGTCGGTCTCGTCGTTCGAGCCCACCGCGAGCTGGACGGTCTACGCCATCTACGCCCCGCAGAATCGCGCCAGGCTCGAATCCGCCATCAAGGAAGAGCTCGCTCGCGCCCTGAAAGACGGCTTCACGCAGGCCGAGGTCAAGGACGGCATCGTTGCGCTGCTCAACTACCGCAACCTCGCCCGTGCCCAGGACGACGTGGTGGCCAACACCTGGCTCAACTACCTGCGTACCGATCGCACGTTCGCCTGGTCGGCCGAGATGGACAAGAAGATCGCCGCGCTCACGCCGGCCACGGTCAACGCCGCGCTGCGCAAATACCTCAAGCCCGAGGCATTCAGCACCGCGGTGGCGGGCGACTTCAAGAAAGACAAGCCGGCCCAATGATGCCCGCCCTAGGCGTGGCGCACGCCACGCCTCGTCGGCACATGCGCTGACAGTCCACCTGCCGCCCCCCCCGACCCGCCCTGACCGGCGGGTTTTTTTCGCCCAAGGGGCTGCCAAAAGGGTGCGCCATTGCACATCGCGAAAGGGGTTTGTCGGATGCGCTTGCATACCCGTGAACAAACGCTACGCGAGGCAAGGCTTGGCAAGACCCGCCCCAGGGAAGCCCCGAAATCTCGAAAGATCGGCTCACATTCCGGGGTTTTCACCGAAGAAAGACGTGTCCATACTGAAATCGTGCAAGGTCATTCCTTGCCTGACTCAATCGGAGGACATCATCATGAAGCTCAAGAACAAGACGCTGGCCGCAACGCTCATCGCCACGTTCACCTTCGCCGGTGCCGCAGCTGCGGAAACCGCGATGACCTCACAGGGAGAGCCGACCCGCGCTGAAGTGCGCGCGCAGTTGGATCAGGCACGCGACCAAGGTCGCGTGACGCACGGCAACCTGGACTACCCGCCCCCCATGGTCCAGACCGAGCCGCCCTTGACCCGCGCAGAGGTGCGCGAGGAACTGGACCAGGCCCGCACGGCCGGCATGATCCCCACGGATCAGCTCGACTACCCCGTGCTGACCTCGGATCGCATGCCCAGCGGCGAATCGCGTGAGCATGTCCAGGCCGAACTGCAGGATGCCCGCAACGCGGGGCTGGTGTCACGGGGCAATCTTGACTACCCGCCCGAGCGTACCCCGATGTAAGGGGTAGGTGGGTGCCGGTGCAGTGACCGCCCCCCGCCCCACTCCCGGCACCCGGCCCGGAACGCGTTCATGGCGTTCCGGGCTTTTTTTACGTCCACAGCGCCGGACCCGTGCAAACAAAAAAAAAACCCGGTCGCGTGAGAACGCAGACCGGGGTTTCGTTCATCGCCGCGCGGCCACGCCACGCGGTGATGCCATCGGGATCAGCTGAAGAACTCTTTGACGCGATCCGTCCAGGACTTGCTCTGCGGCGAGTGGCGGTCGCCACCGTCGTTGAGCGAAGCCTCGAACTGACGCAGGATGCTCTTCTGCTCGTCGCTCAGGCGCACCGGCGTCTCGACCACGACGTGGCAGTACAGATCGCCGGGGTAGCTGGCCCGCACCCCCTTGATGCCCTTGCCGCGCAGACGGAAAGTCTTGCCGGACTGCGTGCCCTCGGGGATCGCGATCTCCGCTTTGCCGCCGAGCGTGGGCACCTGCAGATCACCGCCCAACGCCGCGGTGGTGAACGGAATGGTGAGCTCGCAGTGCAGATCGTCGCCATCGCGCTGGAAGATCCGGTGCTGCTTGATGTGGATCTCGACGTACAGATCGCCCGGGGGGCCACCATTGACGCCCGGCTCGCCGTTGCCGCTCGAACGGATGCGCATGCCGTCGTCGATCCCGGCCGGAATCTTGACCTGCAGCGTCTTGTTGCGGCGGGTGCGACCCACGCCATCGCACGCCGTGCAGGGATCGGTGATCTCCTTGCCGTTGCCATGGCAGGTCGGGCAGGTTTGCTGCACGCTGAAGAAACCCTGCTGCATGCGCACGGCGCCCGAGCCACCGCAGGTGCGGCAGGTCTTGGGCGTGGTGCCGGGCTTGGCGCCCGACCCATGGCACACATCGCAGTTTTCCCAGCTGGGCACGCGGATCTCGGTGTCGAAGCCGGCCGACGCCTGCTCGAGCGTGATTTCCAGTGCGTATTTGAGATCGGCGCCGCGATAGACCTGCGGGCCCCCGCCGCCACCGCGACGGCCGGCACCGAAGATCTCGCCGAAGATGTCGCCGAAGGCATCGGCAAAGCCGCCGCCCATGCCCGCGCCACCCATGCCGGCCGCGTTGGGATCGACGCCCGCGTGACCGTAGCGATCGTACGCCGCCCGCTTCTGTTCGTCGCCCAGGACTTCGTAGGCCTCTTTGGCCTCCTTGAATTTGTCCTCGGCGTCCTTGCTATCCGGATTGCGGTCCGGATGGTATTTCATGGCCAGCTTCCGGTAGGCCTTCTTGAGCTCGTCGTCCGTGGCGTTTTTTGCCACGCCGAGAACTTCGTAGTAATCGCGTTTTGCCATGATGATTAGAGGGCTCCGGAAAGAGCCGAAATTCGGGGAACTTGTAACGACTCCGCCCGGGAACCGGAAAAACCGGCCACCGGGCGGGAATCGGACATCATAGACCGGACTTTACTGGTCCCGCTTGACTTCCTTGAAGTCGGCGTCGACCACGTTGTCGTCCACCGGCTTGGCGTTGTCGGCCGCTTGCTGGTGCTGCGACTGCTGGGCAGCCTGCTGCGCCTGCATGTCGGCATACATCTTTTCGCCCAGCTTTTGCGACGCGGTGGTCAGTGCTTCGACCTTGGCATCGATCTCGGCCTTGTCCGTCGATTGCAGGCTGGACTCGACGTCCTTGATCGCCGCTTCGATGGCTTCCTTCTCCGAGGCCTCGAGCTTGTCGCCGTATTCGGTCAGCGACTTGCGCGTGGCGTGCACCAGCGCATCGGCCTGGTTGCGCGTCTGCGCCAGCTCGGCCATGCGGTGATCTTCCTCGGCGTTGGCCTCGGCGTCCTTCACCATGCGTTCGATCTCGCTTTCGGACAGACCCGAGTTCGCCTTGATGGTGATCTTGTTTTCCTTGCCGGTGCCCTTGTCCTTGGCGGACACGTGCAGGATGCCGTTGGCGTCGATGTCGAACGTGACCTCGATCTGCGGCATGCCGCGCGGCGCCGGCGGGATCCCCTCGAGGTTGAACTCGCCCAGGCCCTTGTTGCCGGCGGCGATTTCGCGCTCGCCCTGGAACACCTTGATGGTCACGGCGGGCTGGTTGTCGTCAGCCGTCGAGAACGTCTGCGAGAAGCGCGTCGGGATCGTGGTGTTCTTCGGGATCATCTTGGTCATGACGCCGCCGAGGGTTTCGATACCCAGGGACAGCGGGCTCACGTCGAGCAGCAGCACGTCCTTGCGTTCACCGGACAGCACCGAACCCTGGATCGCGGCACCAGCGGCCACGGCCTCGTCGGGGTTAACGTCCTTGCGCGGATCGCGGCCGAAGAATTCCTTCACCTTTTCCTGGACCTTGGGCATGCGGGTCATGCCGCCGACCAGGATCACGTCGTCGATGTCCGAGACCTTGACGCCGGCGTCCTTGATGGCGACGCGGCAGGGCTCGATGGTGCGCTCGATCAGCTCTTCGACCAGCGCTTCCAGCTTGGCGCGCGTGATCTTCAGGTTCAAGTGCTTCGGACCCGACGCATCGGCCGTGATGTACGGCAGATTGATTTCGGTCTGCTGGCTCGAAGACAGCTCGATCTTCGCCTTTTCGGCGGCTTCCTTCAGGCGCTGCAGCGCCAGCACGTCCTTCGAGAGGTCGACGCCCTGCTCTTTCTTGAACTCGCCGATGATGTAATCGATGATGCGCTGGTCGAAGTCTTCGCCGCCCAGGAACGTGTCGCCGTTGGTCGACAGCACTTCGAACTGCTTCTCGCCATCGACGTCGGCGATTTCGATGATGGACACGTCGAACGTGCCGCCACCCAGGTCATACACGGCAATCTTGCGATCGCCCTTTTCGGTCTTGTCGAGGCCGAAAGCCAGCGCGGCCGCGGTCGGCTCGTTGATGATGCGCTTGACTTCCAGACCGGCGATGCGGCCGGCGTCCTTGGTGGCCTGGCGCTGGCTGTCGTTGAAGTAGGCCGGCACCGTGATCACGGCTTCGGTGACTTCTTCGCCGAGGTAGTCTTCGGCGGTCTTCTTCATCTTGCGCAGCACTTCGGCCGACACTTGAGGAGGCGCGAGCTTCTTGCCACGCACTTCGACCCACGCGTCGCCGTTGTCGGCCTTGACGATGCCATAGGGCATCAGGTGGATGTCCTTCTGGACCGCCTTCTCGTCGAACTTGCGGCCGATCAGACGCTTGACGGCGTACAGGGTGTTCTTGGGATTGGTGACAGCCTGGCGCTTGGCCGGCGCGCCGACCAGCGTCTCGCCGTCGTCCATGTAGGCGACGATCGACGGGGTCGTGCGGGCGCCTTCGGCGTTTTCGATGATCTTTACCTGGCCGCCATCCATGACTGCCACGCAGCTATTGGTCGTGCCCAGGTCAATGCCGATGATTTTGCTCATGGTAGGAATACCTAGTGAAAACAGTGATTTGGGTTCAAAAAACTCGGTCCCAGCCTAACTGGGGTCGGGCTCAGGGTTTTTCAAGAGCCCGTCTGCAGACGGTGTATCGCAGCCGAAAACTGCGGCAATCCGGGCCAGCCGGTAATGCGTCCGAGCCGCTTTCCGCCGCGAAACATCATGAAAGTCGGCACGCCGTGCAGCGAAAACCGGCGCCCGAGCGCCTCGTCCGCGTACACGTCGGCCTGGAACCAGCTCAGTCCCAGGCCCAGCAGCGCGTCTTTGTGCAAGAGCGCGGTCTGCTTGAAGATGTTGCAGTTGTAGCAGTCCTGGCCCCAAAGGAAAACGCAGCGCAGATCGTCGCCGGAGGCATTCACGACCTCGGCGTCGAAGCTGGCACTGTCGACCGGGCGCATCGAGAACACCTCGAACACCGCGGTCGGGTCAAAATTGGGGCCGGAACTCATGCGATCAGCCCTGGCCCGCGGACACGATCACCAGCGCCGGACGCAGCGTGCGGTCGGCGATGGCGTAGCCCTTCTGCAGAACCTGCACCACCGTATTGGCGGGCTGGGGGGCCGGCACCGACGAAATCGCCTGGTGCTGGTGCGGATCGAACTTGTCGCCCTGCGCCGGATCGATGTCCGCGAGCTGGTTGCGTTCGAACGCGGCGGCCAACTGCTTGAGGGTCATTTCGACGCCTTCGCGCAGCGTTTCCACGGTTTGCTCCGGCTGTGCCAGCGCGGCTTCCAGGCTGTCCTTGACCGGCACGAGGCTTTCGGCGAACGATTCGATGCCGAACTTGCGGGCCTTGGTCACATCTTCCTGGGAACGGCGACGCACGTTCTCGGCTTCGGCTGCGGTACGCAGAATCTGGTCTTGCTGGGCCTGGATGGTGGCCTGGGCTGCTTCGAGTTCAGCGCGCAGTGCGGCCAGCTCGTCCTGGGCGGCGCTGACAGCCTCACCCGATTCGGGCGTGGGCACGGGATCGAGCGGCTCTTGGGGTGCCGTCATGGGAGGTCCTCCGACAAAGGTGATTCGACTCAAGACCTCTCAATGGGGGCCAATACCCACGTTTCAAGGTGGGTCTATACCGTCCGAATAAAAAAATTGAGTCTTCGCATAAAAAAACGGGCCCGCCTGAGGCGGGCCCGCTGTGCCGGGAGTCAGCGCTGCTTGCGCGGCTGGGTCGGTGCCGGCGGATCGCTGGCCGGGAACGTGTCTTCGAGGGCCTCGTCGACCGTGTCCTTGCCCGGGCGGGGCTGAGACTCGTCGTCTTCGGGGGTGATGGCAATCGGGTCGCTGGCCGGGAAGGTGTCCTCGAGCGCTTCGTCGAGGTCGCGCTGGGCGCCGTCTTCCTGCAGCTTGTCGTGACCGGGGGCGCCGGAGGTACCGACGCCGGGGCGAGTGGAAGCATTCATCCTGCCTTCTCCTTGAGAAATCAACGCCTTGCCTATGAGCAAGCATCGTTCCCGAGGCCGGGGGCGAGCGGAATCACCGGCGCGGCGGCGGGGCGGGCGCCGCGCTCAGCGTCCCCCTCCTCACCCGGTCGCGGTCAGGCCGGTCCGATCCGGGCGGTCTCGCCCTGCGGCCGAACGGGCCAGCCCTGCAGTTGCCGCTCGACCAGCTCGGTCAGTCCGTCGATCCAGCGGCCGTCGTCGTTGAGCGCCGGGATATACCGGAACTGCTTGCCCCCTGCCTCGAGGAACGCGTCGCGGCATTCCTGGCTGATTTCTTCGAGTGTTTCGAGGCAGTCGGCCACGAAACCGGGGCACACCACGTCGACCTCGGTCACGCCGCGGCGTGCCAGCTCTTTCAGGGTGGGTTCGGTGTAAGGCTCGAGCCAGCGCGCCGAACCGAAGCGGCTCTGGAACGTGACCTCGATGTCCTCCGCCGGAAAGTCGAGTCGCTCGCGCAGCAGACGGGCACTCTCGAGGCAATCGCGGTAGTAGGGATCGCCGAGCTCGATCGAATAGCGCGGCAGACCGTGAAAGCTCATCACCAGCTTGGCCGGCCGGCCATTCGCCTGCCAGAAATCCTGGATCCTGGCGGCCTGGGCATCGAGCCACGCGGGTTCGGTGTGGAAGCGCTTGACGAAGCGCAGCGCCGGCTGGTCGCGCAGGCGCCCCACGTGGCGGGTCACCGCGTCGACGACCGTGGCGGAGGTCGATGCGGCGTATTGCGGATACAGCGGCACCGTGAGGATGTGGTCGACACCCCGCGCACGCAGACGCGCGATCGCATCGGGAATCGAGGGATTGCCATAACGCATCGCCAGCTCGACCTCGACGTCGTAGCCGCGCGCGGCCTGATTCTGCTTCACACCCTCGGTCTGCCGCTGGCTGTAGACCAGCAGCGGCGAGCCATCCTCGAGCCAGATGCCGCGGTAGCGCGGCGCGAGCTTCTTGGGCCGCGCCGTCAGCACCATGCAGTGCAGAATGGGCAGCCACAGGTAGCGCGGGATCTCGATGACGCGCGGATCGGCCAGAAACTCGCCCAGATACTTGCGGATCGCACGCGGCTCCGGCGTGTCGGGCGTACCCAGATTGACCAGCAGCACGCCGACGCGGCCCGGACCGCTGGGCGGCGGGTCTTCGTTGAACGGATCATCCTGAGCGGGCTCGGGCAGGAAGCGCTCGGGCCAGAGATACTTGAACAGGCGCAGAAACACAAAACACCTCTCTGCAGGCCGCACATCCTCCCGCGCAGGCGGATGGCGGACCCGGTTATGGTTATTGATTGTGGCTCAAGGCATTGGAGAGCAGACGGGCTGTGATGTCCACGATGGGAATCACGCGCTCGTAGGCCATCCGGGTCGGGCCGATCACGCCCAGCGTGCCCACGACCTTGCCATCGACGCCATAAGGCGCCGTGATGACGGACACTTCTTCCATCGGCACCAGCTGCGAATCGCCGCCGATGTAGATCTGAACCCCCTGCGCACGGCTCGACACGTCGAGCAATTGCAGCAGGTCGGTTTTTTTCTCGAACAGCGAGAACATCTTGCGCAGCCGGTCCATGTCGGATGCGATATCCGAGACGTCGAGCAGCTTGCGCTCGCCCGAGATCACCACCGCGTCGCCATCTTCGGCCGCTTCGGCCGAGGCCTCGACCGCGGCCTGCATCAGCCGCGAGATGTCTTCGCGGAGCTGGGCCAGCTCGGTCGACAGCGTGCGGCGCACCGCATCGAACGACTTGCCCGAAAAATGCACGTTGAAGAAATTGCCGGCCTCGATCAGCTCGGTATCGGCGTAATCGCGCTGCACCGACATGATGCGATTCTGCACATCGCCATCGGGCGTGACGATGATGAGCAGCACGCGCTTGTCGGACAGGCGGATGAATTCGATCTGGCGGAACACCTGCGCCCGCTTGGGCGTGAGCACCACGCCGGCGAACTGGGTGAGATTGGACAGCAGCGCCGCCGCCGCGTTGACCGCCCGGCTCGGCTCGGCCACGGGCAGCATCTCGCTGATATTGGCCGGCTCGAACTGGTACGGCCGCACGGCCAGCAGCGAATCGACGAACATGCGATAGCCGCGCGGCGTGGGAATCCGGCCGGCGGAGGTGTGCGGACTGTGGATCAGGCCGAGCTCTTCGAGGTCGGCCATCACGTTGCGTATCGTGGCCGGCGACAGGTCGAACACTTTGGAAAGCGTGCGCGAGCCGACCGGTTGCCCGTCGGCGATGTAGCGTTCGATCAACGCTTTGAGCAGTGCACGTGCGCGGTCATCCATAAGCGTATTTTAGGGAAAAGTTGTGCCGTAGGCGATTTTTGTCCGCCAACACAATATGCGGCCCCATATAATGCCCTGATAAGCTACACCAGATCCTCTACCCTACGGCGCCCCTATGCACTTCCCCACCGTCGCCTTGATCGGCCGCTACCAGGACACGGGCCTGGATGCGCCGCTGCGCGCGCTGGCGCACATGCTGACGCAAGCCGGCCGCGCCGTGTTGATCGAAGCCGATACGGCGCGCAACACCGGCGTGCACGAATACCCCGAAGCCACGCTGCAGCAGATCGGCGAAGGCGCCTCGCTCGCCGTGGTGATGGGCGGCGACGGCACGGTGCTGGGCGCGGCGCGCTATCTGGCGCGCTATGGGGTGCCGCTGGTCGGCATCAACCACGGCCGGCTCGGCTTCATCACCGACATCGCGCTGCACGATTCTCAGAGCGCGCTCGCGCGTGTCCTCGATGGCGACTACCAGATCGAAGACCGCACGCTGCTGCAAGGCAGCGTCTGGCGCGGTGAGCAGGAGATGTTCTCCGCCTCGGCCCTCAACGACGTCGTGCTCAACCGCGCCGGCCGCGGCGGCATGATCGAGATGCGCGTCGAGCTCGACGACGCTTACATGTACACCCAGCGTGCCGACGGCCTCATCATCGCCACGCCCACGGGATCGACGGCGTACGCGCTGTCGGCCAACGGCCCCATCCTGCACCCCGGCCTCGACGCCATGGTGCTGGTGCCCGTCGCGCCGCAGAGCCTGTCGAACCGTCCCATCGTGATTCCGGGCAGCGGCGTGCTCAGCATGACCCTCACCGCCATGGGCCGCGTGGAAGTCGGCGCCAGCGTGCATTTCGACATGCAGACCTGGTCCGACCTGCAGCCCGGCGACCGCATCACCGTGCAGCGCGCCCCGCATACCGTGCGTTTCGTGCACCCGCAGGGCTACAGTTTCCTCTCAACCCTGCGCCGCAAACTGCACTGGAATCAGATGCCGCAGGCCACCGACAACGAATAACCCTCCGCGCTCGTCATGCTGCGAACCCTGCATATCCGTGACTTCGTCATCGTCGAGCAGACCGAAATCCATTTCGGCGCCGGCTTCACCGTTTTCTCCGGCGAGACCGGTGCGGGCAAGTCCATCCTGATCGATGCGCTGGCGCTGGCCCTCGGCGAGCGCGGCGACGCCTCGGTGCTGCGCGAGGGCGCGGCACGCGCCGATATCACCGCCATCTTCGACACCCCGGCCACCCTGCGGCCCTGGCTCGAAGAGCGCGAACTCGAAGCCGCCGAAGAGCTCACCCTGCGCCGCGTGATCGATGCCCAGGGGCGCAGCCGTGCCTACGTCAACGGCGTGCCGGCCACGCTCACGCAATTGCGCGAACTCGGCGAAAACCTCGTCGACATTCACGGACAGCACGCGCACCAGAGCCTGATGCGGCCCGACGCACAGCGCGATCTGCTGGACGCGCACGGCGGTCATGCCGAGCTGCGCCAGGACACCGCGCACACCTTCAAGCAATGGCGCGCCTTGTCG
Source organism: Bordetella genomosp. 5 (assembly GCF_002261475.1). Classification (GTDB taxonomy): domain Bacteria; phylum Pseudomonadota; class Gammaproteobacteria; order Burkholderiales; family Burkholderiaceae_B; genus Bordetella. The sequence continues at coordinate 324,244 of NZ_NEVN01000002.1, read as the reverse complement.
CGCCAACTCGAAACCGCCACGAAAGACGCGGCGGCGCTCGAGGCGGAGCGCGAGCGCCTCCAATGGGAAGCCGACGAGCTCGCCAAGCTCGGCCTGCGCGAAGGCGAATGGGAAGCCCTGCAGGTGGAGCACACCCGCCTGGCCCATGCGCAAAGTCTGCTCGACGGCGCCAGCCTCATCGTCGAGGCGCTCGATGGCGAAGACGATTCCGCGCTGCACCGGCTCAACGGCGCGAGCCAACGTCTGGCCCAGATGCAGCGCCACGACCCCGGGCTTGCCGGCATCGCCGAAGCCCTGGATTCCGCCCGCATCGCGATGGACGAGGCCGTCTCCGACCTCAACAACTACGTGAGCCGCGTGGAGCTCGATCCGCAACGCCTCGCCGATGTCGAGGCGCGCCTGTCCGCCGTGTTCGAGACCGCGCGCAAGTTCAAGTGCGAGCCCGAAGCCCTGCCCGTCGTCGAGGCCGAGCTGTCGGCCCGCCTGGCCGAGCTGCAGGCCGCCGGCGACGTGCAGGCGCTGCAGGCCCAGACCCGCGCGGCCCAGGAGCGCTACGACGCCGCCGCCGGCCGCTTGAGCACGGCGCGGCGCAAGATCGCCAAGGAGCTCGGCAAGCTGGTCAGCCAGGCCATGCAGACGCTGTCGATGGCCGGTGGCCGCTTCGAGGCCGCGCTCACGGATGCCCCGCCCAGCGCCCAGGGCAACGAACAGGTCGAATTTCTGGTGGCCGGTCATGCCGGCACCACGCCGCGCCCGCTGGCCAAGGTCGCCTCCGGGGGCGAGCTCTCCCGCATTTCGCTGGCGCTGTCGGTCATCGCCAGCCGCGCCGCGCGCGTGCCCACACTGATCTTCGACGAAGTCGATAGCGGCGTGGGCGGTGCCGTGGCCGAGGTGGTGGGCAAGCTGCTGCGCGAACTCGGCGCACGCCATCAGGTCCTGTGCGTCACGCACCTGCCGCAGGTGGCGGCTTGCGGCAACACGCAGTTCCGCGTGAGCAAGAGCGAATCCGGCGGCACAACGCGTTCGCGCATCGCCGAGCTTTCCGCCGACGAGCGCGTCGAAGAGGTGGCGCGCATGCTGGGCGGCATCCAGATCACCGCCACGACCCGCGATCATGCCCGCGAAATGCTCGACGCCATGACCCGCCCGCTGGCCGCGCACGCCGGCTGAGACGCGGCCGGCCCGCGCGCCGCCACCGGCCAGCGCGGGCGATCCGGGCCCCCCGGCGGCCATGCCGGGGCTGCCATCCCCGCACCCGGTCCGAAAAAAAACCGCCTGCATCGCTGCAAGGCGGTTTTTTCTTGGGGGGCTGTTGTGCTCAGCTAGCCGGCCCGGCATGTCGTGGCCCGGCCTGTCGTGGCCCGGCCTGTCGCGGTCCGGCCTGTCGCGGCCCGGACGGCAGAGGGGCGCGGCAACGGCGAGCCTGGCCGCCGCGGCCGATCAGCGCGACTTCTGGCAGGTGGCGCAGATGCCGTAGAGCACCATGGCGTGGCTTTCAAGCAGGAAGCCGTTGTCCTTGGCGATCTTGTGCTGGCGCTTCTCGATGTCGGGATCCGAGAATTCGACGACCGTGCCGCAGTTGGTGCAGATCAGGTGATCGTGGTGATCGCCGTCGTTGAGCTCGAACACGGCCTTGCCCGTATCGAACTGGCTGCGCGCCAGGATGCCGGCCTGCTCGAACTGGGTCAGGACGCGGTAGACGGTGGCAAGGCCGATCTCGACGCTTTCGCCGATCAGGGCCCGGTAGACGTCTTCGGCGCTCAGGTGACGGTGCTCGGACTTGCGGAAGATGTCCAGAATCTTCAGGCGCGGAAACGTCGCCTTCAAACCCATGTTTTTCAGTTCGCTTTGGTCGCTCATGGTGTAATCGCTCTCCGTCCGCGGTGGCATGGGTTGGGTAGGATACCCGGCATCGGCCGCAAGCCCAGTGCTTCGAGATGCCCACTGCCCTGCGGAACTCGTTATTAAACCTTTATGATAACGGTTTTGTTCGTTTCCAATAATAGGGGCGCGTAGTGTCCATGATTGCACGTAATCCCTTCCGGCCCGTCAAGACGGTGCTGGTGACCGTGGCCCTGGCGGCTGTTCTCAGTGCCTGCTCGACCGGCAAATGGGGTTTCCCGTACCGGGCCGACATCCAGCAGGGCAACTGGATTACCAGCGAGCAGGTGGCCCTGCTGCAGAATGGCATGACGCGTGAGCAAGTGCGATTCGCGCTCGGCAGCCCCACCCTGACCAGCGTCCTGCACGGCGATCGCTGGGACTACCCCTACTACTTCAAGCCCGGCTACGGCAAGCCCGAAGAGCGTCAGTTCACGGTCTGGTTCGAAAACGACCGCCTGGTGAAATGGAGCGGCGACGAGCAGCCCGCGCTGCAGCCCTTCCAGATCAACACGCCCGACGCCGCCACCATCAAGAAGGATGACAAGGACGACGCGCGCGACGCCAAGCGCGAGGAAGAGGCCGACAAGACCCGCCGCGGCCCGGTCATCAATTCGCCCACGCCGTCCGTAACCGAATACCCCGGCCAGCCGGGTTCGACGCCCGAACCGATCAAGTAAGCCAAGGAACACCATGCGTATCGCAATCGCCGGCGCCAGCGGCCGGATGGGCCAGATGCTGGTCGAATCCGTGCTCTCCACCGACGGCCTGCAACTGACCGTCGCGCTCGACCGCGCCGGATCCGCCAGCCTCGGCCAGGACGCGGGCGCCTTCCTGGGCCGCGACACCGGCGTGAAGATCACCGACGATCTCGCCGCGCTGGCGCAGGCCGACTGCCTGATCGACTTCACCCGCCCCGAAGGCACGCTCGTGCACCTCGAGGCGTGCGTCAAGCACGGCACCAACATCGTGATCGGCACCACGGGTTTCGACGAACACGGTCGCGCCGCGATCGACGTCGCCGCCCAGAAGATCGCCGTGGTCTTCGCGCCCAACATGAGCGTCGGCGTCAACGCCACGCTCAAGCTGCTCGACATGGCCGCGCGCCTGCTCAACAGCGGCTACGACGTCGAAGTCTTCGAAGCGCATCACCGCAACAAGGTCGATGCGCCCTCGGGCACCGCGCTCAAGATGGGCGAGGTCGTGGCCTCGGCATGGGATGTCGCGCTGCCCGACGTCGCCACCTGGACGCGTCATGGCGACACCGGCGTGCGCAAGCCCGGCACGATCGGCTTCTCGGTGGTCCGCGGCGGCGATATCGTGGGCGATCACACCGTGTATTTCTGCGGCCCGGGCGAGCGCATCGAAATCACGCATCGCTCCAGCAGCCGCGTCACTTACGCGCAAGGCGCCGTGCGTGCGGCGCGCTTCCTCGACGGCAAGCACAACGGCCTGTACGACATGCAGGCCGTGCTGGGCCAGTAAGCCTCGACGACCGCGCGCTGTGCGGCGCGATAAAAAAGCGGCCCCGGCCGCTTTTTTGTTGTCTGCTCTGTCGTCGCTCAGGCCGAGGCGCCCTGCACCACCACCGGCTCGGGCTCGAGCGTGACGCCGTAGCGCGACCGCACATCGTCCTGGATCCGGCGGGCGAGTGCCAGGATGTCGGCGGCCTGCGCGCCGCCCCGATTCACGAGCACCAGCGCCTGGCGTTCGTGCACGCCGGCCGCGCCCAGATCGCGGCCCTTCCAGCCGCACTGGTCGATCAACCAGCCCGCGGCGAGCTTGTAGCGGCCATCGGGCTGCGCATACGACACCAGGTCGGGAAAGCGCGCCAGCAAGGCCTCGCGCTGCTCGGCGGACACCAGCGGATTCTTGAAGAAACTGCCGGCGTTGCCGATGAGGGCGGGATCCGGCAGCTTGGCGCGGCGGATCTCGCACACCGCATTGAAGATGTCCTGCGCACGCGGACCCGCGCCGTTGGCGCTGGCCGCCGCGAGTTGCGGATGGCGCTGCAGATCGGGATAGCCCAGCACCGGGCGCCACGGCCGCGGCAAACGGAATCGCACCGACACGATGATCCAGCGGCCCGCGGGTTCGTGCTTGAAGACGCTATCGCGATAGGCGTAGCGACATTGCGCGGCGTCCATCTCGACCATCCGGCCCTCATGCAGATCCCAGGCCGTCAGGCTGTCGAAGCGATCGGCCAGCTCGACGCCATACGCGCCGATGTTCTGTACCGGACTGGCGCCGACCGTACCGGGGATCAACGCCAGATTCTCGAGCCCATCCCAGCCACTGGCCAGGGTTTGCGCCACGACCTCGTGCCAGATTTCGCCCGCGGCCGCCTCGACGATCCACGCATCCGGGCGCGCCTGCAACAGACGCAAGCCGCGCAGCGCGACGCGCACGACCAGCCCGTCGACATGACGGGGCAGCACCATATTGCTGCCCCCGCCCAGCACCAGCACCGAGGCGAATTGCCGTGCCAGCACCGTGAGCGCGGGCAGCTGGGCAGGGTCGTCCAGCGTGAAGCACGCTCGCGCATCGCAAACGAGGCCTAGCGTATTGCGCGCGGTCAGCGACTGCGGCAGAACCGGCAGCGCGACGGGAGGTTGCGAAGAATCAGACGCGGGGGTTGTTGACATTGATGCTACGAGTTGTGCTATAGTTTCTGTCTTCGCTCAGTTTACTTGATTCAAGTAGCGCGGCTCGGTTGGCCAAGGTTGCGAAACCAAGATTGCCAACCAAGAAGTGCCAACCAGGCGAAGACGTTTGAGAGCAGCGCGCTCGAAAACACATGTTTGATGCAAACCATCCCGACACGGTGCAAGCCACGCCAGGATGCCAAGCAGAAAGGTTCGAACCAAAGAATTTTTCAGCCCAGTTTGCAGATTTAAAAAAACATGTATAATGCGCGTCTTTCGCTGAAACACAAATGCAGCGAAAACAAGCAAGACAGCAGTTTGCAGTACCCATGCGGGAGTAGCTCAGTTGGTAGAGCGCAACCTTGCCAAGGTTGAGGTCGCGAGTTCGAGACTCGTCTCCCGCTCCAAATTCTCAAAAGGCCCAAACTTCGGTTTGGGCCTTTTGTTTTTGCCGCGCGCCTTTGCGGGTCGCGCGCGGTAAGGTGTGCTTTTGACGGAACACGAGTCATGGATTTTGCATTGACGTTGTTGTTGGTGTTTGCCGCGTGGCAGTTCTTGCGCGTGCAATATCAGCGATCGCACATCGCCCTGCTCGGGCGCCACCTGGCCAACCTCCAGCTCGAAAAGCACATGGAGACTCTGACCCAGGGATACGCGCGCGCCATCCGCGAAGAAAGCGAACCGCGCCAGCTTCAGATCCTGGAGACCTTCGCGCCGTCCGAACGCTCGCTGGCATCGCAGGCTCGCGCGCTGGCCAATAGCCTGCGCGACGAAAACCCGCAGGCCACGCGCATGACCGCCCTGTCGTTCTGCGTGCCGTATGCCGAGCGCTTTCTGCCGAACGGCATGCTGCGCGACTTCCGTGTGTTGATCGCGATTCACGCGAACGGCCTGCGTCATGTCGTGGACAATGCCGAGGGCCTCGATCCCAAGGCCCGTGCGTTTCATCTGTCCGCCGAGCTCTACCTGCTGCAGCACAGCTGCCACTGGTTCTGCAAATCGCGCGCGGTCGCCGATGCACGTCTGCTGCTGCGCCATCAGGTCAATCATCGCAAGGTGCTGGAGTCCGTGTCCGAAGTGACGCGCCGCCCTTATCTTGAGTGGCTCCAGGGCCGCGCACCGCGCGCGGACGACGAGTAAGTCGCGAGCACGTTCGTTTTTTTGCGTTGTCATGTCGGCAACTTGAACACGAACCAAAAAACCATGTATAATTCTTTTCTTCGCTGATCACGCAGCCCTTGTGAAAACAAAGCGCTCGCGATCCGAAACCCAGCAGGGCATGAACACTTTTTCAGTGTTTACCAACCGCCCTGACGCCTGATTCGCAAGAGTCGCCGGGTTTCTAAAGTGAAGAGCGCAGTAAATCTGCGGGAGTAGCTCAGTTGGTAGAGCGCAACCTTGCCAAGGTTGAGGTCGCGAGTTCGAGACTCGTCTCCCGCTCCAGACATCTAAAAGGGATGCACCTGGCTCTCGCCTCGCTTCCTTTTTTCTTGTGATCTGCCGGCGCAATGGCAGAGTGGTTATGCAGCGGATTGCAAATCCGTGTACGTCGGTTCGATTCCGGCTTGCGCCTCCAGCTGAACAGGCTGTGACCCGGCAGTGACCCAGTAATGACCCAGGCCCGCTCGATGCGGGCCTTTGTCATTTCTGCGCCAGGCGTTTGCGCTCACCGGCTCCCGATGCGCGGTATGCTGGAATGCCCTGATCCACCGGTGTTCGTGATGCCTCAATCCCGCAACTTCGTGCTGTACGACGGTGACTGCCCGTTCTGCACCAACTACGTCAAACTCCTGCGTCTGCGCCAGGCGGTCGGGCAGGTCGATCTGCTCAATGTGCGCGAACATCCCGAGCTCGCGCGCACCTACGCCGAGCAAGGCTACGACCTCGACAAGGGCATGCTGCTGCATCTGGACGGCCAGGATTACTTCGGCGCCGACTGCATCAATCGGCTGGCGCTGCTGTCCACCGGCAATGATCTCTTCAATCAGTTCAATGCCATGGTGTTCAGCAACGCGTGCCTGTCGCGCGCGCTCTATCCCTTCATGAGCGCGGGTCGCCACCTGGCCCTGCGGGTGCTGGGCCGCAGCCGCTTCACGGCCTGACCCGACGGTCCGCTATCGCGCGGACCCCCGCCACTTAAGGCACGGGCGGACGCGCGATAGACCGATGGCGGCCAGGCCACGCATGCCGGCCGCGCGTCAGCGCACGAACATCCGATAGGCCGGATTGCCGGTCTCGTCCCAATACGGGTAGCCCATCGCGTCGAGCACCTCCGGCAAGCGGTCGCGTTCTTCTGCGGGCACTTGCAGGCCCGCCACCGCCCTACCCTCGGCCGCGCCGTGATTGCGGTAATGGAACATCGTGATGTTCCAGCGCCCGCCCAGCTTGCTCAAGAAATCGAACAGCGCGCCCGGCCGCTCGGGAAACTCGAAGCGAAGCACGCGCTCGTCCTCGATGTTGTCGGCCCGGCCGCCCACCATGTGCCGTACGTGCAGCTTGGCGAATTCGTTGTCCGTCAGATCCAGAACCGAAAAGCCCTGATCGCGCAGGCTGGCAAGCAGCGACTCGCGCGGATCACGCTCGGGATGGGTTTGCACGCCCACGAATATCTGCGCGTCGGCGCCCGCGTGATAGCGGTAGTTGAACTCGGTGACCTGCCTCGCGCCGAGCGCCGCGCAAAAGGCCCGAAAGCTGCCCGGCCGCTCCGGTATCGTCACGGCGATCAAGGCTTCGCGCTGCTCGCCCAGCGTGGCCCGCTCGGTCACATGCCGCAGCCGGTCGAAGTTGATGTTGGCGCCGGAGTCGATGGCGACCAGCACCTCGCCCCGGGCGCCACCCGCTTGCGCATACTTGCGCAGCCCCGCCACCGCCAGTGCGCCGGCGGGCTCGGTGATGGAGCGCGTGTCGTCGTAGATGTCCTTGATGGCCGCGCAGATCTCGTCGGCGCTCACGAGGATCACCTCGTCCACGTAGCGCCGGCACACCTCGAACGGATGCGCGCCGATCTGCGCCACGGCGACACCATCGGCGAAGGCGCCGACGCGATCGAGCACCACGCGCTCACCGGCGGCGAGCGCCGCCTGCAGGCAGTTGGAATCCGCGGGCTCCACGCCGATCACTCTGACGTCGGGCCGCACGTGCTTCACGTAGGCCGCCACGCCCGCGATCAGCCCGCCGCCGCCCACGGGCACGAAGATGGCGTCGATGCGGCCGGGATGCTGACGCAGAATCTCCATGGCCACCGTGCCCTGCCCCGCGATCACATCGGGATCGTCGTAAGGCGGAATGAACACGAGGCCTTGCGCCTGGGCCAGCGCCTGCGCGTGCGCCAGGGCTTCAGGAAAGGCATCGCCGTGCAGCACGGCCTGCGCGCCATGCGACAGCACACCCTGCACCTTGAGCTCGGGCGCGGTGCGCGGCATCACGATCGTGGCCGGAATGCCCAGCCGCCGGGCCGCCAGCGCCAGCCCCTGGGCATGGTTGCCCGCCGACGCGGCGATCACGCCACGCTCCCGTTCCTGCGCACTCAGACTGGCCACGCGGTTGTAGGCGCCGCGCACCTTGAAGGAATACACCGGCTGCAGGTCTTCGCGCTTGAGCAACACCTCGCAGCCCAGCTGACGCGACAGGCGTGCGGCCGGTTGCAGCGGCGTCTGCACGGCAACCTCGTAGACGGGCGCGTTGAGGGTCTTGCGGGCGTAGTACGCGGCCAGGTCCTGTCCGGGATCGGTGGCGAGCGGGGCGGTGGCGGCGGTATGAGGCGCGGCGGGCGCGGCTAGGGTCTCGTACAAGTGGGGCTCCGGTGATTCGACAGCGCCCACGAGACAGAAAAAAAAGAACCCGCCTCGTAGGCGGGTTCTTTGAAATTTGCTGGACTATTTCGTGGCCTGACCCGCCATGTGGATAATGGCGGTAATAATGCTCGAAGCGAGAAAGGTCAGGCGTGCGTCCATGGGTTCAGACAGTAGCGTCTTTCGCCCCCTCCCGTCAAATCCGCTCGCCTGCCCATCACCATGACATCCACCGATACCTCTTCCCCCGACGCGCTGCAGCAGACGCAGGAGCGCCTGACGGAACTCGAGATCAAGTTCAGCTTTGCCGAAGACTTGCTCGACAGTCTGAACACGATCATCGCGCGCCAACAGCAGCAGATCGAAGCGCTGGCGCGCGAAGTGCACGACCTGCGCGAGCAGGGCCGCAATGCCCCGTCGGCACCGCGCAGCCTGCTCGACGAAGTGCCGCCGCACTATTGAAAAGGCGGCGCGGCGAGCGGCGCGCGGCGCGTGCCGCTCCAACACGCCGGCCTGTGCTGGCGAGCATGGCGCGCAGCGTGCGGCGAATGGCAAGTCGTGAGCGGCGAGCCGCGGCGAAAGATGTTGCACGCACCACGCGCCTCCCCGGTGGCAGTCGCGGCATTCTCTGCATATCGTTACCCTTGCGCACGCTTGCGTACCCATGGCCTCGGACCGGGTTGCTACCTTACGAACCGTTGACAACTCTGCGTGCCTGTCGGGCGCCTTAGCCTCCATGCCGAACGCGACGCCTTTGCGAACCCATCTGGGCCGAGCCCTTGCCACCCTCACCCTAACCTGTGTCCCGCTGGCTGCCATGGCCGACCATGACGACCGTCATCGTCACCGCCACCATCATCATGGCGAGTACAAGGACAAGTACTGGGATGGACAGTGCAAGGTCGAGCGCAAATGGAAGAAGAACGGGCGCTACGAAGAGAAGCGCAAGTGTCGCCCGTCGTATGCCTACCCGCAGGCGGCCTATCCGCAGCCGCACTACGTGGCGCCGGGCGAGCCCGCCATCATCATCTCGCCCTCCATCGTCATTCGCCCCTGAACATCGCCGCGCGTCCGCGCGCAGCGCCCTCTCAACCCGCCGCCGGCGTGAGCCGGTTCGATGCGCAACCCTACGAGTGCTGCCCCATGGATGATGATGTGAAAGCCGCGCTGGTCCGCTGGCCCAACGTGCCCGCCGTCGCGGGCTGGCTTTCGCTCGATGGTCGCGGCCGCTGGCACCTGCATCCGCAAGGCGATGCGGCCGAAGGCGGTCCGGGCGAGTCCATCACGAATACCCAGATCCTCGCCTTCATCGAACGCAACTACGAACACGACGAGCAAGGCCGCTGGTTCTTCCAGAACGGCCCGCAGCGCGTGTACGTGCGCATCGACGCGGCGCCCTACATCCTGCGCGGCGCCGAGCGCGGCGCAGGGCTGCATACGCACACGCGGCGTGAGATCCAGTCGATCCAGGCGTGGTGGCTGGACGAAACCGGTCTGCTCTACGCCAGCACCGACGCCGGACCGGGCGTGATCGAGGATCGCGATCTGGCCGGGGTGATCGACGTGCTGACGCTGGCGGACGGCACCCCACTGTGGGACCACCTGGAGTCGTCCGCCCCCGACGACGAGGCGCTGCATCTGCGCCACCCCGCCTTCGCCGAGCCTGCGCCGCTCTTGACGGTGGCACGCTCAGCCTTGCCGGCAAGGCTGGGCTTCGTGGCACAGCCCACGGTCTAGCGCCCTTACCTCACCGGCGCCGCATCTCGCCGTCGCCCTGTGCGACAGGGCCCGGCCGGCCCGCCGGACAACGCGTCGGCTCGACGCGTGCTGCGGGAGAACGCGTCGTCACGACGCGGGCTGCGGGACAACGCGTCGGCGCGACGCGCGCTGCGGTAGAAGCGTCAGCGCGTCGCGCGGCGCTGGCTGCCAAGCAGCACGAACTTGCCGTCGCCCAGCAGGGCAAGCGCAGCCGCCGCCACGGCCAGGAACACCGGATATTCCCAACCGCCGCCCGTCGAGGCAAAGCCCCAGCCATTGCCGAAGTGCACGCTGGCCGCGGCCAGCAGTTGCACCGCCGCGAACGCCGCGACCCAGCGCGGCAGCACGCCGATGATGAGAAACAGACCGCCCACGATCTCGAAGGCGGTGACCGGGTAGGCGAGCCACCCCGGGAAGCCCACGCTGGCGAAAAACTTGGCGGTGCCCGGTAGCGTGAACACCATCAGCTTGGTCAGGCCGTGCGCCAGGTACATCACGCCCAGGGCGAGACGCAGCAGCAAGGCGGCGTACGGGGCGGTGCGGGTATCGATCATTTTGTTATCTCCAATTCGGAACCGAAAAACATCGCGGATACGCGATGGCGGCATTCTGTCGGTTCCTAAAATCAAGATAAACATGCAGAATTGCAAATAATTATTCCCCGAATTGAAACAAAGCTGGAGCGCTCATGGATACGGTCACCGCCATGCAGACCTTCGCCAAGGTCATCGAACTGGGGTCGTTCGCCGCCGCCGCCGAAAAAGCCGGACTTGCCCGGTCGGTGGTGACCCGGCAGATCGCTTACCTGGAGCAGAAGTACGGCGTGCGCCTGCTCAATCGCACGACGCGCAAACTCAGCCTGACCGACGCCGGCCGGGCCTTTCTCGAGCGCATCCGCCCGATCCTGGGAGACCTCGCAGAGCTCGATCTGGCCCTGCAGGTTCAGGGCCGTCAGCCCACCGGACGCCTGCGCGTGAGCGCGCCCGTGTCATTCGGGGTGCTCAACCTCGGGCCGGCCATCGCCGAGTATCTGGCGGCGTATCCGCAGGTCGTGATCGATCTCGACCTGAACGACCGCGTGGTGGATCTGGTCGAAGACGGCTTCGACGTGGCGGTGCGGATCGGGCCGCAGCAGGACTCCTCGCTCGTGGCGCGCCCGCTGGCCCCCCAGCAACTCGTGGTGTGCGCTGCGCCCGCCTATCTTGAGCGGCACGGCACGCCGCGCGAGCCCGAGGCCCTGCGCCAGCATCGCTGCCTGCACTACAGCTACGCCAGCACCGGCAACGACTGGCATTTTGAACGCGACGGTCACACGCATGTGATCCGCATCGCGCCCGCCTTCCGCGCCAATAATGGCGATGTCCTGCGCACCGCGGCGCTGGCCGGGCACGGCATCATCCTGCAGCCCGATTTTCTGGTGGGCGACGACGTGCGCACGGGCCGGCTCGTGCCGCTGCTCACCGAGTATCGGCACACCCCGCTGACGATGGTGGCGGTGTATCCGCATCGCCGCCTGCTCTCGCCCAAGGTGCGGTCCTTCGTCGAACATCTGGAGCGGCGCTTCGGTGGCGCGCAGCCCGGCGTCAGGCCCTCCCGCGCCGGCGTGCAACCGGTAGAATCAGATTCATGACTTCGCCCATTCGCTACTTCCCCGCCCCGCGCCGCGCGCGCTTCTGCAGCCAGTGCGGTTCGACCGTCAACCACCGCGTGCCGGAAGACGACAATCGGGAACGCGACGTCTGCGATCACTGCGGCGCCATCCACTATCAGAACCCGCGCATGGTCGTGGGGACCGTGCCGGTGTGGCAGGACCGTATCCTCCTGTGCCGTCGCGCCATCGAGCCGCGCTACGACACCTGGACGCTGCCGGCGGGTTTCATGGAACTCGGCGAAAGCACGGCGCAGGGCGCCGCGCGCGAAACGCTCGAGGAGTCTGGCGCCAAGATCAAGCTGGGCGAGCTCTACACCATCATCGATGTGCCGCAGGTCGAACAGGTGCATCTGTTCTACCTGGCGGAGTGCCTGAGCGATGAGCTCGATCCGGGCCCCGAAAGCCTGGAGGCGCGCTTTTTCAGCGAGGCCGAGATCCCCTGGGACGAGCTGTCGTTCCGCACCGTGGCCACCACGCTCGAACGCTTCCTGGCCGACCGCCGGGCCGGCACGCTGCGCACGCACCACTACACCCTCGAATCGCATCGCTGATACCTTGAAGCTGCCCTGGCTCGCCGCCGACACGCCCTTCCCGCCGCCCGAGACGGCGCTCAGCGAACCCGACGGCTTGCTGGCGGCGGGCGGCGAACTCACCGTCACGCGGCTGCGCCAGGCGTATTCCAACGGCATTTTTCCCTGGTATGCCGAGGGTGAGCCCGTGCTCTGGTGGAGCCCGGATCCGCGCATGGTGCTGCCCTGCACCGACTTCGCGCCCTCGCACAGCCTGCGCAAACTTCTGCGCAAGCTCGCGCGCGACGAGCACCCGCATGCCAGTGTGCAGGTGCGCGTCGACACCGCATTCGCCGACGTGATCCTGGCCTGCTCGCAGGCGCGCAAGACCCAGCACGGCACCTGGATCACCCAGGAAGTGCGCAATGCCTACATCGCCTGGCACGCCGCGGGCCAGGCCCACAGTATCGAGACCTGGATCGATGGCAGGCTGGCCGGCGGCCTGTACGGCGTGAGCCTGGGCAAGATGTTTTTCGGCGAATCGATGTTCGCCCGCGTCACCGACGCCTCGAAGATCGCGCTGGCCTACCTGGTGGGCTTTCTGCGCGCGCAGGGCGTGGCCTGGATCGATTGCCAGCAGCAGACCTCGCACCTGGGCAGCCTGGGCGCCGCGCCGATTCCCCGGGCCGCGTTTCTGCGCCATGTGCGCACCGTGGTGCGCGAAGCGGCGCCCGACTGGCATCCCGGCTGGCTCGACGCCGCCGGCCGCCTCCACCCGCTGCCACCGCCCGCCTGAGTCGGCGCCGCTCTCACGCGCCCGCGACGGCACGGCGGCGCTGCCCCCTGCGGTGTGTGTCGCCCGTCCGGCGAACGATGTCAGCGCCCCCGGATCGGCGTTAATATGTTCCGAACCGGTCCCGGCAAATTCGGACCTTTTCGGCAGTCCCGATGAGCCAGCTCAAAGAACTACCCTTCTCCACGCTGCAGTTCTACGCCACGGCGCCCTATCCGTGCAGCTATCTGCCCGGCCGCCAGGCGCGCTCGCAGGTCGCCGCCCCCGGCCACCTGATCAACGCCGGCACGTACTCGCATCTGGTCGAACAGGGCTTTCGCCGCAGCGGCCTCTTCACCTATCGGCCCCATTGCGACAGCTGCCGCGCCTGTATCCCGGTGCGCGTGGATGCCGCGCGCTTCATGCCCAGCCGCAGCCAGCGGCGCGCCTGGCGTGCGCACGATACGCTGCGCCCGCTGGTGGCCGAGCTGGCGTGGTCGCCCGAACACTACGAGCTCTACACCCGTTATCAGCAGGGCCGCCACCCCGGCGGCGGCATGGACGAAGACAGCCGCACGCAGTACGCGCAGTTCCTGCTCACCACACGTGTCAACACGCGTCTGGTCGAGTTCCGCACGCCATCGGGGCACCTGGCCATGGTGTCCATCATCGATGTCCTCGACGACGGCCTGTCGTCGGTCTACACCTTCTATGATCCGGCCCTGCGCGGCAGCCTGGGCACCTACAGCGTCATGTGGCAGATCGAACAATGCCGCACGCTCGAGCTGCCCTGGCTCTATCTCGGCTACTGGATCGGCGCGAGCCAGAAAATGGCCTATAAGGCGGGATTCCGGCCGCTGCAGATGCTGGTCGATGGCGTCTGGCAGGACGACATCGCCGAAATCGCGGGCGCCTGATCCCCGGCGCTGCCGGAGGTGCGCCGCCGTGGCGCCGACACACTACAATTGCGCCTCATGTCTATCCTCTTTCACGCCTACCCCCTGGCCCGCACGGCGTTGTTCGCCATGGATGCGGAAACCGCCCACGAGGTCACCCTTGCCGGCCTGCAGCGCGCCTACGATTGCGGCGCCACGCGCAAGCTGCTGCACGCGCGGCCCGAATCGCCCACCACGCTGATGGGACTGCGGCTGCGCAATCCCGTGGGCCTGGCCGCCGGTCTCGACAAAAACGGCGCCTATATCGATGCGCTGGGCAATCTGGGGTTCGGCTTCGTCGAGGTGGGCACGGTCACGCCGCGGGCCCAGCCGGGCAACCCGAAGCCGCGCATGTTCCGTCTGCCGCGCGCCAATGCGCTGATCAACCGCCTGGGCTTCAACAACCAGGGGCTCGACGCCTTCCTGGCCAACGTGCAGAAGAGCAGCTTCCGCCAGCACGGCGGCATCCTGGGCCTGAACATCGGCAAGAACGCCGACACGCCGATCGAGCGCGCCGCCGACGACTACCTGATCGGGCTCGCGGGCGTGTATCCGCACGCCGACTACATCACGGTCAACATTTCGTCGCCGAACACCAAGAATCTGCGGGCGTTGCAGGGCGGCGACGAGCTGTCGCAACTGCTGGCGCTGTTGCGCGACAAGCGCGCCGAACTCGCCCAGCAGCACCAGCGGCAGGTGCCCCTGGCCGTCAAGATCGCCCCCGACCTGACCCAGGAGCAGATCGACGTGATTGCCGACGCCCTGCTGGCGCACGGCGTGGACGGCGTGATCGCCACCAACACCACGCTAGCCCGCGACAAGGTCGCCGGTCAGCCGCATGCCGACGAAGCGGGCGGCCTGTCGGGCGCCCCGGTGCACGAGCTGTCGCTGGCCGTGATCGCGCGCCTGCGCGAGCGGATCGGCACGGCGATGTCCATCATCGGCGTGGGCGGCATCCTGTCGGGCGAGCAGGCCCGCGAAAAACTCGCGGCGGGCGCCGACGCGGTGCAGCTCTACACCGGCCTGATCTATCGGGGTCCGGCCCTCGTCGGCGAGTGTGTCGGCGCGCTGGCCAGGCGCTGAGCCCCGACGCCGTGCCGCCAAACGAACAGCACCCCTGGGGTGCTGTTTTTCATTGTGCCGTTTCGTTCAGACGAAGCATAAAAAAAGGCCACCCGAAGGTGGCCCTAATTCCAGCTCTGCTCTGTCACTCAACGGTACTACAGACTCCGGGTCGGTCGCAACCTCCCCGGGGACCGGGCCTTCGCACGCCCGGGAGACCCCAGGGCGAAGGCCGGTCGGACCGGCTGCCAGGCTGCCTTAGGCGGCGCGGCGGCTGCGGCCGGCCACCTTGGTGGCGGCGTCGGCGGCGTCGGTCGCGGCCTTGAACGTCGCGTTGGCGGCGGCGTTCAGGTTCGACTCGGCCACTTCGGCGGCTTGCTTGGCGGCCTTGCTCAGCGAGTCGTAGGCGCTATTGGCGGTGGCCAGCGACGACTTCATCAGGGCAACGGCGCTCTCGGAGCCGGTGGGCGCATTCTTGGAGAATTGCTCGACGGCTTCGGTCAGTTGCTGCTGCCCTTCGGCGATGTGCGCCTCGGCGAGCTTGGTCAGGTCGGCTTGCACGCCGGCCACGATGTCATACACGTGCTTGCCGTAGGCCAGGGCCTTTTCGGCGCCCGGCTGAACCAGGGTGCTGGCAAACGCGGTGGCGTCCTGCGGATCCTTCAGCTCGACGGCCTGTTGCGACTTCTGGGCGGCTTCGTCCAGAGTGGCGCGAACGACCTTCAGGTTCAGGTCGACCAGCTTTTCGAAGCCGCTGAACATCGCCGATTGGGCGGCGACCAGGGATTGCAGGGTGGCTTGCTGGCGGGCCAGCACTTGTTGGGGAATGGCGCTCATCATGTCTCTCCTTCACGGGTGCCGGTTTGGACCGGCGAATAAGGATGATCTAAGACCGAAAGAACTTCGGTTCATCGTGCGCGTCCGGGAAGTACTGCCACCGCAGGCGCGTTTGCTGCATTGCACAATCGATATTCTAGACACTTGATTTTTCGTGTCAAGTAAAAGTTTGTGCGCCGCAACAAGTGACACAAAACGGTCAACTGGCGCCCTCGGGCACGCGCGCCTGCACGTCTCGGACACATTCCCGGCACAGCCCGCACGCCTCCCCGGCGCGCCCCACGCGCGGGCCAAAAGACCACCGGGGGAACCGTCCCCGACTTGCTCGGGAATTCCCCGAGGTGACGGAACAGGGTGAGTTCCTTACACTTGGCCCACGTCGAGCCGCCAATAAAAACCATCACAGGCCGGCCATAACTATATAAACCCTCGCAGCCAAAATCCCCCCTGCATTGGAGACTTCATGATCCGTCCTTCACGCTTGCTGTCGGCCCTGTTCGCGGCCGGCGCGCTCACCGCGGCCGCTTCCGCGGTCGCCGAGTACCCTGAGCGTCCCGTCAACATGGTTGTGCCCTTCGCCGCCGGCGGCCCGACGGACAACGTCGCCCGTTCGCTCGCGGAAGCCATGCGCGGCACGCTGGGTCAGACCGTCGTGGTCGAAAACAAGGGCGGTGCCGGCGGCACCATCGGCACCACGCAAGTGGCGCGCGCCCAGCCCGACGGCTACCAGATCCTGCTGATGCACGCGGGCTTCTCCACGGCCCCGTCGCTCTACAAAAACCCCGGCTACGATCCCTACACCAGCTTCGAGCCCATCGGCCTGGTCGTGGACGTGCCCATGACCATCGTCGCGCGCAGCGACCTGCCGCCCAACAACATCAAGGAGTTGGCCGACTACGTCAAAAAGAACAGCGACAAAATCTCGCTGGCCAACGCCGGCATCGGCGCCGCCAGCCATCTGTGCGGCACCATGCTGATCGAAGCGCTGGGCGTGAACCTGCTCACGATCCCGTACAAGGGCACCGCCCCGGCCATGAACGATCTGCTGGGCAAGCAGGTCGACCTGCTGTGCGACCAGACCACCAACACCACGCAGCAGATCAGCGCCGGCGCCGTGAAGGCCTACGCCGTCACCAGCCTGAAGCGCGTGCCGACGCTGCCGAACCTGCCCACGATGGACGAGTCCGGCTACAAGGGCTTCGAAGTCGGTATCTGGCACGGCATGTGGGTTCCGAAGGGCACGCCCAAGCCCGTGGTCGACAAGCTCGTCAAGAGCCTGCAGGCCGGCCTGGCCGATCCGAAGTTCCAGGAGCGCATGAAGCAGCTGGGCGCCACCGTGCTCACCGCCGAAGCCAATCCCGAAGGCCTGACCGCCAAGGTCAAGCAACAGGTGCCCCAGTGGGAAGGCCTGTTCAAGAAGGCCGGCGTCGAAAAGCAGTAAACCCGCAATGAAAAAAACTGGTCCTCGGACCAGTTTTTTTTTGCCTGCGTTTTGTGCAGCCGGGACGAGATCGGTGCGGCCCGACGGGATCGGATCCCCGCCGCGGCGCCTCAGCGCCTCAGCGCGCCTCGGCGAGCGGCTCGTGGCCGCCCGGTGCGAGCGGCTCATGGCCCAGCGCCTCGGAAATCTGGGCGGCGGTATCGACCAGCAGCCGGATCCATTCGTCCTGCAGGCGTTCGGCAGGCGCGGAGATGGACAGGCCCGCGACCAGCTTGCCGGTATCGTCGTGGATGCCCGCGGCGATGCACCGCACGCCCAGCTCGAGCTCTTCGTTGTCGCGGGCGTAGCCATGGCGTCGCACCAGCGCGAGCTCGCGTTCGAGGCGTTCGAGCTCGGTCAAGCTGTTGCGGGTGTGTCCGGCCAGCCCCGTACGGGTCGCGTAGGCCCGCACCTGGCGGCCGTCACAGGTCGAGAGAAACAGCTTGCCGGTGGAGGTGAGATGCAGGGGCGCCCGGCCGCCGATGGCACGCACCACCTGCATGCCGGAGCGCTCGCTCCAGGCCCGATCGATATACACGATCTCGTCGCCCTGCTGCACCGACAGATTGATCGTCTGCCCCGTCTGGCGGTGCAGATTGCGCATCGCCCCGATGGCGGCCTCGCGCACGTTGAGCCGTCCCTTCACCAGCGAACCGAGCTCCAGCAGGCGCATGCCCAGCTGATACACGCCGTTGTCCACGCGCTCGACGTAACGCCCCACGACCAGGTCGTTGAGGATGCGATGCGCGGTGGAGGCATGCAGCCCCGTGGTGGCCGACAGCTGCTTGAGCGTGACCGGCTCGGGCTGCGCGGCCAGGGCATCGAGCAGGCTCATGGCGCGCTCGATCACCTGGATGGCGATGGGCGCATGAGCGGCGGACTCCTGGTCGGAGCCCGGCAGGGACGCGGCGACTCTGGGCAGGCGTGACATAGGCGGACGTAAGAGCGAAAAGGATGGCGGCGGAACCCGCCGGCGAGCGCCCTCATGGCGCTGGCTGGCTCGGCCTTGTCGCAGCGCAACAAGGCAGGCTTATCGTATTGTGAAATTCTGACAGGGATTTGGCAACCGCTTTTTGTGCGCGGCGGCGCAAAGCGGCAGAGCACGCCGCCAGGCTGAATACCGCCTGAACGCCGTGCCGCCAAAAACGCTCGTGATCGACCCGGCCGATACCGATCAGCGCGCCGGCGGCGCCAGCTGCCCGCCCAGGCGCAGCACGTCGGCCCGCAGGAAAGCGAGCGCCTCGGCGCAGGCCTCGGGATCGCCCTTCACACCCAGTTCGATGTGCGGAGCCGCGCCGCTCTCGCCCACGCTGGGCAGGCTGAAGGCACGCACGCCGGGCCAGCGCCGCTCGATCTCGACCATGGTGGGCGTGATGCGGGACTCGGGCATGCTGAACACCAGGAACGAGTGCTCGGCATGGCGGGTGATGTGCTGCAGATCGCGATAGCGCGTGTCCAGGGTCCATTCGAGCATGGGCCACGCCATGACCGGGAAGCCCGGCACGAATGTGTGATCCTGGATGAAAAAGCCCGGAATCCGGTTATACGGATTGGGCACGACCTCGCACCCGACCGGAAACACGCCCATCTGCAACCGCTGCTGGTTTTCGGGGGTGCTCATGTCGGCGGTGCCCTGCCCCTTGGCGGCCATTTCGGCCGTGCGCAGCGCGATCGCCTCTTCGGCCTCGGGATGCAGGGCCATCTCGACGCCCAGCGCCGCGGCCACGGCCTGCCGGGTATGGTCGTCGGGCGTCCCGCCGATGCCGCCACACGAAAACACCACGTCGCCGGTCGCGAAGCTGCGCCGGTACGCCGCCGTCAATGCGGCGCGATCGTCGGAGTGAAACTCGGCCCACGAAAGTTGCATGCCGCGCGTGGCCAGCATTTCGACGATTTTGCCGAAATGCTTGTCCTGACGACGGCCGGACAGGATTTCGTCACCGACGATGATGAGGCCGATACGGCGCGGGGTTACGGCTGCGGTCATGGCGCAAGGTCCTGAAGAACGAAAAGCGGAATCGGAGGGGCGGTGTCGCGCGGCGATGATCGTGCGTGAGCGGAGGCCGGCCTGGCAGGGACCGGCCGTCCGCCCCGATCAGGGCGGCAGGCGCGTCAGATCGTCGGCGGCGGCCACCGCAGGCTCGGCGGCGCGCAGTTCTTTCAGCGCCTGCAGCCCGTAGTGCGCGTAGACCAGCGCCGAATACACCGGCAGGATGATCCAGGCCGGCGGAATCAGGTTGATCAGCGCCAGAATGAAACCGATGATCCAGAAGCCGCCGTTACGCTGCTTGATCAGCAGCCGCCGCTCGGTGGGCGTGGCGTGTTCCACGAGGGCGTCGACGCGCAGCATGCGCGAGAACGCGAACGCCCACCAGAACACCGACAGGATCAGCGCCATGGGCGGAATCAGCCAGAACGGCAGGGTGAACAGCCAGCCGATCGCGAACACCACGCCGACCCAGATGGCATTCCAGACGCTGACCGCCGTGGCGTTCGTGCCCAACCGCGCGAGTCCGGTGTACTCGCGCTTGTCCACATGGCGCAGCACCAGCGGCATCACGAAAATGGCCGCGATCACCAGACCGAGGATGCCGGAGACCGGCAGCAGAATGGCCGCGGCGATAACCGGCACCAGCCAGATCTTGAGCGAGAACAGCCCCACGCTCACGAGCCAGGCGTCGACATCGTTGACGGTCTCCCACTGCCCGGCCTCCAGGCGCAGCCAGTCGGTCAGGGGCGACCAGAACAGCCACAGCAGCAGGTTGGCGCCGACGAGTGCGATGAGGAACGGCAGCAGCACCGCGAACAGCATGTTCGGATGGCACTGCGAGACCAGCGCGCACTTGAAGGCCTGCGCGATGCGCGCGCCTTCGGTGACGGGCGAGCGCTGCGCGGGAGCGGATGAAGAAAACGGCATGGAGCATCCAGAGTCGAAACGTGTGTCGCCCGGCCTGCGGCGCGGGTGGCAAGACGCAAGATAGACGCGCCGGGTATCATAGTCAAACACAGCGGAACCCCGATATGCCCCTCTACGAACCCGGCACCGATACGCAGGCGCTGCGCGCCGCCCTCGCCCGGCCCGACAGCCGGCTGGTCGCGTGCTTCTGCGCGGCATGGTGCGACACCTGCACCCAATACCGGCCCAAGCTCGACGCGCTCGCGGCGCAGTTTCCGGGCCATACCTTCGTGTGGGTGGACATCGAAGATCACCCCGATCTTCTCGGCGACGAAGACGTGGAAAACTTCCCCACGCTGCTCGTGCGCGAGGACGGCCGCACGCTCTTCTACGGCACCATGCTGCCGCACATCGGCCATCTCGAGCGCCTGCTGTCCAGCCTCGACACCCATGCGCCCGGCCAGAGCACCGGCCTGCCCGACGTCGAGGCCCTGCTCGGCGGCACGGCCACCGCCTGACACCCCCGCCCCAATGACAACGCCCCCAGGCATCGCTGCCGTGGGGGCGTGATTTTTTGCGCCGAGGCCCGGATCAGGGCTTGCGGCTGCCACCCAGCAGGACCGCCAGCTGACGCTTGGGCGCGACGCCGTTGCGCGGGCTGTCTTCGGCGGGCGCCGTCGGCGGGGCCGACGACGAGGGCTCGTAGGGCTTGAGGAAAAATTCGTCGACATGCTGGCGCGGCGCGCTCGAACGGCGCTCGCGCTCGGGACGGTCGCCCCGGCCTGCCGAGCGCTCACGGCCACGCTCGCCACGATCGCCTCGATCGCCGCGGTCACCGCGCTCCGCGCGATCGCCGCGTTCGGTGCGCTCACCGCCGCGGCCATGGCTGTGCGCCAGCAACTCGCCCGGAATCTCGAGCGAACCACGCGGCACCTTGCGCTTGATGAGCTTTTCGATGTCGAGCAGATAGCGCTCTTCGTCGGGCGTGAACAGGGCGATGGCCTCGCCGCTCGCGCCCGCGCGACCCGTGCGGCCGATACGGTGGACGTAGTCTTCGGCGTTGTAGGGCAGGTCATAATTGATGACGCACGGCACGCCGGCCACGTCCAGGCCGCGCGCGGCCACGTCGGTGGCGACCAGCACTTCGAGTTCGCCCGCCTTGAACGCCTCGAGGGCCTTCATGCGGTCGGCCTGGGTCTTGTCGCCGTGGATCGATTCGGCCTTGACGCCGTCGCGCTCGAGCTGGCGCGCCAGGCGCGCCGTGCCGATCTTGGTGTTCGAGAACACGATGACCTGATTCAGGCCGCGCGACTTCACCAGATGCACCACGGCGGCGCGCTTGGCCTCGCCGGTCATCTGATAGGCGATCTGCGTCACGGTGTCGGCCGTGGCGTTGCGGCCCGCCACTTCGATCTCGACCGGGTGGTTGAGATACGAGCGACCGAGCTTGCGGATTTCGTTGCTGAAGGTGGCCGAGAACAGCAGGCCCTGGCGCTGTGCCGGCAGCAGACGGATGATGCGTTCGAGGTCGGGCAAAAAGCCCATGTCGAGCATGCGGTCGGCTTCGTCCAGCACCAGGATGCCGACCTGGCTCAGGTTCACGTTTTTCTGTTCGACGTGATCGAGCAGGCGGCCCGGCGTGGCGACCAGCACCTCGCAGCCCTGACGCAGTGCTTCTTTTTGCGGACCGATATCCACCCCGCCGAACACCACCGCGCTGCGCAGCGGCGTCTGCTTGCTGTAGCGCTTGACGTTCTCGAACACCTGGTCCGCGAGTTCGCGGGTCGGCGTGAGAATCAGTGCGCGCACCGGATGGCGTGCGGGCGACGCGCTGCTGTTGGCCAGCGGCATCAGGCGATGCAGGATGGGCAGCGTGAACGCGGCGGTCTTGCCGGTGCCGGTCTGGGCGGCGCCCATGACGTCGCGGCCCTCGACCACGACCGGGATCGACTGCGCCTGGATCGGCGTGGGTGTCGTATAACCAGTCTCGGCGATGGACTTCAGCAGAAGCGGATGCAGGCCGAATTCATCGAAGGTGCGCGTAGGCGTTTCAGCGGCAGGCGCTGCGGAAGAGATAGAGTCAGTCATCAGGTTGGGCAGATTCCGGGGCCACGAAAAAAGAACAAAACGGCATGCGGTCGTGCCCGGATTGCTGTGGATAACTTTTATTTTAGCGCAGCCGGGCCGTTCTGCCCGATCGGGGGCCGGATATCGGCGGCGACGCCGCCGCGGCGGTGCCGCCCGGGCCTACCCCGCCGCCCAGCGCAGGCCCCACAGGACCAGCATGCCGGAGACGATCACGGCCACCGCGCTGCGGGTGCGCAGGAACACGATCACCCCGATGATGCCTGCCACCAGCTTGTAGTCGAACACCGGCCCGAGGCCCGCCTTCCAGGGCAGCATGTCGGGCACGACGATCGCCGTGAGCGCCGCGGCGGGGGCGTAACGCAGCGCGCGCCGCACGCCGTCGGGCAACGGAATGTAGTCGCCAAACAACATAAAGCCGGCCCGCGTCAGCACGCTGCAGAGCGTGAGCAGCAGGATGGCGCTGTATACATAGAGCTCCGAAGGCCACATGTCAGGCTTTTCCCTTGAAGTAGCGCTCGGCCCACATGCCGGCCACGATGCCGGCCACCACGGCCACGGCGAGGCCCAGGCGCAACGGCAGGGTCTGACCGACCCAGGCGGTCACGCCGGCGGCGAGCATCGACACCAGCATGGGCTTGGAGTTGGCCAGCGGAATCGTGATCGCCAGCAGCGCCAGGACCGCCGCGAAGTCGAGCGACCAGGTGGCGGGCACCATCGAGCCCAGGAAGATGCCGATGATCGACGACGACTGCCAGACGAACCAGCTCGGCGCGATCGTGCCGACGAAAAACCACAGCTGCTCGCGCGTGCCGCGCTGGGCCGCGTCGCCGTAGCGGGGCATGAACAGCACGAAGCCCATGTCGGTCGTGAAATAGCCCAGGCCCAGGCGCTTGGGCCAGGGCAGATGGCGAAAATACGGTTGCAGCGCCGCGCCGAAAATCACGAAGCGCAGGTTCACCACGAAGCCGGCCGCGAAAATCAGCCAGAGCGGTGCGCCCGAGGCGATCAGCGGCAGGGAGGTGAGCTGGGCGGAGCCGGCGTAGAGCAGCAGCGTCATGGCCAGCGCCATCGACTCCGTCAGGCCGGATTTGACCATGGCCACGCCGGTGACCATGCCCCACGTCCCCGTGGCGATGAGGGCGGGCACGATCGCGTGCACGCCGCTTTTGAATGCTTCGATGCGCTCGGCGCGGATGGCGCGCGCGTCGTCGAGGAGTGTTGACTCGGGTTCAGCGGCCACGGACGGGCCCCTGGCGATGCGGACGGAACGACATGGAATCCAGTGGGAAGCGACAGGCGTGCCGGTGTGTCCGGAGCGCGGACGGAAGGCGCCCCGCGCCCTCATGACACCGTCCCGGCCACATGGCGCGGGAGGCGGTCATTGTAACCCCGCCCTTGATACAATACCGGCCTCTGGAGAGGGGGACACCAGGACGACGGCAAATCGCGCCCGACCGCCCTCTTCGCCGTCCAACCCGTATCACCCCAGGAATTGCCATGACTGCTGCTGCTCCGGCCGGCGCCCCTCATCAAGAAGTCATCGAACTCGGCGCGGAAGACCTGCCCGTCCACTGTCCGGGCCCCAAGGCTCCGCTCTGGAGCATGCACCCGCGCGTCTTCCTCGACGTCACGCATACCGGTTCGGCACGCTGCCCCTACTGTGGCGCCGAGTACAAGCTCAAGCCCGGCACGGTCGTGCACGGTCATTGATTTACGATTTCGCATCCAACACGAGGTTACGCAGCCGCCATGTTCGCCACTCCCGATGAAGCGGAACACGCCTTCTACGAAGCCCTGGAGCAGGCCGATACCGATCGGCTGATGCAGATATGGGCCGACGACGAAGAAATCGTCTGCATTCATCCTGGCGGTCTGCGCATCGTGGGTCACACCGCGGTGCACGAGTCCTGGCAACAGGTCCTTGCCAATGGTCCGCTCCACATCCGGCCGCTGCGGCCGGTCGTGGTGCAGAGCATGATGTGCGCCGTGCACGTGCTGGTCGAACAGGTCAGCGCGAGCACGCGCGAGGGCACGCAGTTCGTGAACTGCTACGCCACCAACGTCTATCACAAGGGACCCACGGGCTGGCGCATGGTGATGCACCACGCCTCGCCGGCACCGGCGGAAGCCGGCGTGCTCGATCTGCACGACGTTCCCGACCGATTGCATTGAGGCGTAGACCCCGTTGGCCGCTTCCCGCATCGATCTGACGCCCTGCCCGGTACCGCCCTGGCTGCCCGACCGGCATAGCCAGACGGTCTATGCCTCGACGTTCGCGCAATATCACCGCATCGCGTTCGTGCGCGAGCGGGTCGATACGCCCGACACCGACTTCGTCGACATCGACTGGACCGGCCCCGGCCTGTCCCCGCACAAGGTGGCCGACGGCAGCCCGATCGATGCCATTACCCCGCTCTCGAACATCAAGACGGCCGCCGCGCGCTGGATGACGACGGCCGACTGGGGCTCGCTGCCCCGCACGGCCGACACGCCCGCCCTGCTGCTGTTTCACGGGCTCGAAGGCGGCAGCACCAGCCGCTACGCCCAATCGATCGCGCATTACTTCCGTGCGCGCGGCTGGATCGTGGCGGTCGCGCACTTCCGCGGCTGCTCCGGCACGCCCAACCGCCTGGCCCGCGCCTATTACTCCGGCGACTCCGCAGAGGTCGGCTTCATGCTGGCCACGGCGCGCGCGCGTATTCCCCATGCCCGCTGGCACGCCGTGGGCGTGTCGCTGGGCGGCAATGCCCTGCTCAAGTATCTGGGCGAGCACGCCGAAGAAACCAACTGGCTCGCGGGCTGCGCCGGCGTGTCGGTGCCGCTCGATCTGGTCGCCGGCGGCAAGGCGCTGTGCTCGGGCCTCATCGCCCGGCGCATCTACACGCCCTACTTCCTGCGCACCATGAAGCGCAAGGTGCTCGAAAAGGCCAAGCGCTTCCCCGGCGCCATCGACGTGATGCGCATCGCCCACGCGCGCGACCTGCGCGACTTCGACGATGCCTACACCGCGCCCATGCACGGGTATCGCAACGCGCTCGACTACTGGACGCGCGCCTCGAGCAAGCCGTGGCTGCCCAAGATCCAGGTGCCCACGCTGGTACTCAACGCGCGCAACGACCCATTCCTGCCCGAAGACGCCCTGCCCACGCCGGCCGAATGCTCGCCGACCGTGTTGCTGCACCAGCCGGCCGAAGGCGGTCATGCGGGCTTCCCGACCGGGCCGTTCCCCGGCCACCTGTATTGGCTGCCGCAACGACTGGGCCGCTTCTTCGAAACGGGCAAGTAAGCCCGGCCGGCGCGACCCTATCGCAGACGCACGAAGGGCCGCGATCCGCGGCCCTTCGTGTTTGACGCCGGATGAGGCGTCGGCTCAGCCCTTGAAGCGCTGCAACAGCGAGCGCTCGTCGGCCAGCTTCTGCTGCACCTCTTTGATCTGCACATCGATCTGCGACTGCTCGTAGAAGTCGCGCGACAGACCGCGAGCCTGCTGCAACTGCGACTCGGCGGCTGCGTAGGCACCGGTGGCCACATAGAAGCGCGCCATGCCGCGTCGCGCCGCCACCGCGTTGCCGGTGCGCTCTTCGCTCTGCGCCAGCAGCTGATAGAAGGTCGGCTCGTCATCGCCCCATTCGCGGATGCGCTCACGCAGATAGGCCTGCGCATCGGCGTTGCGGCCGGCGCCCTGCAGCGCCTGCGCATAGGCCATGCCGAGGGCGCGCCGATCG
Organism: Bordetella genomosp. 5; assembly: GCF_002261475.1. GTDB lineage: Bacteria > Pseudomonadota > Gammaproteobacteria > Burkholderiales > Burkholderiaceae_B > Bordetella. The sequence continues at coordinate 298,214 of NZ_NEVN01000002.1, read as the reverse complement.
GGCCAGCGCTTGATGGCCGCCTGCGACAGCTCGAGCGCCCGCGCCGTGTCTTTGCGCGCCATCGCGATGTCGATGCCCAGCTTGGCCAGCTCGGGCGTGTTGAGACCGCCGGTCGTGGCCTGCGCATGCGCGCTCTCGGCCGCCGCCAGGTCGCCGCGCTGCAGCGCGTAGAGCGAGAGACCATAGAAGGCGGCCGATTGGCGAATCCCGGTCAGGGCGCGCGATTCGTCCTGCAACTGCTGCTGCGCCGTACGCAGGCTGACCGCGTCCCGGCCCTGCACCACGCGCATCTTGGCGCGGATGAACCAGAAATCGTCGCTGTCGACGTAGCGCGAGGTTTTGAGGTCGCGGATGCGGTTCTGCACATCCGACATCCGCTCGATCGACAGCGGGTGGGTGCTGGCCCACGCGCCGCCGCCCATGCCTTCGTTCAGGCGCGATGCATTCATCAGGCGGCCGAACATCTTGGCCATGCCATCCGGGTCATAGCCGGCACGGGACAGCATCTGCAGGCCGGTGCGGTCGGCCTCGCGTTCGGCATCGCGCGAGAAACCCAGCTGGCGATTGATCGCGGCGGCCTGCCCGAAGGCGGCCACGCCCATGGCGAGATCGCCGCCGCCGCCCGCCAGCGCGGCGAGCAAGGCGCCGGCCAGCGTGGCCATCATCATCATGCCGCTCTGGCTCTGCTGCGTCATGCCGCGCGCGATGTGGCGTTGCGACACGTGTCCGATTTCGTGCGCCAGCACCGAGGCCAGCTCCGACTCGCTCGCCGACGAAACGATGAGGCCGGTGTTCACGCCGATATAGCCGCCGGGCATGGCGAACGCGTTGATCTCGGGATCCCGCACGCCGAACACCTCGACATCGGGCACGCCGCCGGGCGCGAACGCCGCCAGCTTGCGTGCCATCGTGGTGAGGTACTGACGCAGTTCGGGATCGTTGACGTAAGTCGGGTCGCGCCGACCCTGCGCCATAATGGCCGCGCCGAGCTCGCGCTCAAGCATGGGAGAAAGATCGGACGCGGAGGCCGCGCCCATCGAAGGCAGGCCGACCGGCTGCGCGCGCGAGGGCAGCGCCGGCAACAGCAGGGTGAGGCTCAAGGCCGCCGCCAGCGCCTGGCGGGCCCACTTGCACGTCGGTGTCGTGTTGAAGCGGTTCATTGCTCTATGATAGCCAGATGGGCAAAAAGTTTGCGCCGCCCGTCTACGCTGGAACAGTTTTTTTTTGGGGAACTTCACATGATCGCAGTACGCAAGGCCGTTTTTCCCGTCGCAGGCATGGGAACGCGGTTTCTGCCGGCCACCAAGGCCATGCCCAAGGAAATGCTGCCGGTCGTCGACAAACCGCTGATTCAGTATGCCGTCGAAGAAGCCGTGGCCGCCGGGGTCACCGATCTCATCTTCGTCACCGGCCGCAACAAGCGCGCCATCGAAGACCACTTCGATGCCGCCCCCGAGCTCGAGGCCGAGCTCGAAAAGAAGAGCAAGAACGACCTGCTTGAGCTCGTGCGCGACATCCTGCCCGCGCATGTGAACTGCATCTATATCCGTCAGTCGGCTCCGCTGGGTCTCGGTCATGCCGTGCTGACCGCCGCGCCCGCCGTCGGCGACGAACCTTTTGCCGTGCTGCTGGCCGACGATCTGATCGATGCTGATCGGCCGGTGCTGGGTCAGTTGATCGACTGCGCCATCAAGCATGACGCGAGCGTGCTGGGTGTGCAGGAAGTGCCGCGCGCCGACACCGGCAAGTACGGCATCGTGGCGGCCAGCGCCGTCGAGCCGCGCACCGAGCGTGTGTCTCATATCGTCGAAAAGCCCAAGCCCGAAGACGCGCCCTCGACGCTGGCCGTGGTCGGCCGCTACGTGCTCGAAGCCCGCATCTTCGATCACCTGCGCGCCACCCAGGCGGGCGCGGGCGGCGAGATCCAGCTCACCGACGGCATCGCCTCGCTGATGCGCGAGCGTGCGGTCTATGCCTACCGTTACGAAGGCCAGCGCTACGATTGCGGCAGCAAGGCCGGCATGTTCCAGGCCACCGTGGCGCTGGGCCGCAAGTACCACGGCCTGATTCCGGAATAACCCGGCCGGGCGCGGCCACCGCGCCCGCCTCCACACGCGGCTCAGGCCGCGCAGCGCTCCCACTCGCGGCTCAGCGCGCGAACCGCTTTTTCATTTGACTCAGCCCGCAGGCCGCTCCGATCGAGCGGCCACGCGCGCGCGTGCCCGCGCCTCGCGATCCACGCGGCGCAGGCGCCCTCGCGCCGACAGGCGCATCAGCGTGCCCAGGGCGACCAGCAGGCCGATGACTTCCACGAGCGCCGCCGGGATCCACATCGTGAGGCCGCCGATGGTCTGGTCCGTCTGTGCCGACATGGCGATGGCGCGGCCGCACAGCTCGAACAAGGGATAGAGATCGCGCTCGGTGAACGCAATCACGGCGCCCGCCACCATCTGCGGCGCCATGGTCAGCACCGGCGACAGCACGCGTCCGCCAGGCGTCATCGCCGCGGGCGGGGACGGCCGGCGGTCGAGGATCAGGTTCCAGTACATGAAGCCGCTGAGGACCACCGACCAGTTCATCAAGCGGTACAGGCGCCAGTCGAGCATGGAATAGAACTGCACCGACGGGATCAGCCAGATCAGGACCAGCGCGACGAAGAGCGCCGGCACGAAGATGCGATGCGTGAGCAGGCCCACGGTGAACCGGCCGGGCGCGGTCGTGCACCACGTGCGCAGGCGGTGACGCCAGGTCAGCGGCAGACCGGCGCGCATGACCGATCCCGGAAACGCAGCCATCACGAGCAAGGGCCCGAGATGATGCAGCACCAGATGCTGGGCGCGATGGATGAAGAACATGCGCTCGGCGTAGTAGTCGAGCCGGGTGTGCATGGAGAGATAGAGAATGACCACGCCCGCCCAGAACAGGGCCTGGCGCGCCGCCGTCACATGGTGCACGCGGGTCCCGCGCACGAACAGCGCGATGCAGACCACGAACGCCGCGACCAGCGTGGGCGAAAACTCCCAGGGAACGAGCCAGCCAAGCACATCCATGCGTGAGATCCGACGAAGCAGTCCCCTGATGAAGGGAACGCGGGCCACGGGCGGACGGCCTCTCGTGCGCCATCCGGGCGGTGGGGGGAGCTCGCCCCCTCGCGTCGATTGTAGTGGAGGATTTCCGGGGCCCCGCCCTGCGGCGATGCGCGGGCTTGGGGCAGATCAAGGCGGGCGGTCGGCGGAGCACGCGGCCGGCGCCCCGGACAGCACCGCGCAACGCGTCGGGGCAGGCCCGCCGGGAACTCAGAAGGTGTGATTCAGGCCCGCCATGTAGCGGGTCGTGTGACCGGCCCCCTGCACGAACGGCTCGTCGAGCGTGCCCTGCCACAGGCGGCCGACAAAGCTGTAGAGCGTCGTGCGCGGCGACAGCGCATGGCGGTAGCCGAGCGTGAGCAGGCGCACCCGCTCCGCGCGCGAGCCGTCGTCCCAATGCCAGGTCGGCCGCGCCATCGAAAATTGCATCAGTACGCTGTCGTGCGCACGCAGCTCATACTCGGCGCCCACCAGCCAGGTGTCGGCACGACCGCCGTCGATGAAGGCCAGCGGGCCGAGGCCGTCGACGCCGCCGCCGTTCTGGCCGGTGAACCCGTCGCGCTGCCGTGACCAGGCAAGCGACACGCGCAGTCCGTCGAAGTCTCGCGCCACGCCGGCCTGCCACGCCGTGGGCGTGGCGCCGTGCGCCGGGGAGCCGGATGGCAGGGTCAGCCGGTCCCAGGTCAGGACGGCAAGCCACGGATCGGATTCGTACTTCACGCCGGCCGACAGCGCATGGCCCCGGCCACGGTCGGCGGGACCATCGGGGCCGGCCGTATCGAAGGCGTAGCCCACGCCCGCCTGCCAGCCCCCGAGGTCGGCGCTGGTGATATTGACGAGATTGTCGCGGCGGAAATTATCGGAAGCGCGCAACAGCGCGCCCATCCCCATCTGACGCCATGACGCCACCTCGAGCGCGCTGCCGTAGCTCATGGCGATGGTGCGCTGGCGCCCCAGCCGCAACTCGCCCACGCCGTCGCGCCGCAGTCCGACCCAGGCGTCGTAATCGAACAGCCGGCCGGGCTCGTTCGATTGCCCGGTGGCCAGATCGTAGCCACTCTCCAGACCGAAGACGGCCGCCGCGCCACCACCCAGATCCTCGCTGCCGCGCAAGCCCCAGAGGTTATCGCTGAGACCACCACCGAGCACGCCCGTGCTCGAGCCCAAGCCGGTGGTCCGAGTCGAAGCGATGCCCGCGTCGACGACGCCATAGAGGGTGAGCGTGGTGCCGCCCTCGCCGGTCTCGGCGTGCGCGGACAGCGCCAGCAGGGCGCAAAGCGCGGCGCTGGCGCGCGAGACCGCGCGCATCAGCCGGCTCGCGGCGAGGTGGCAGGAAGAAAGAGGCTTGACCATGTAGCACCCGAAGCGCGTCAGTGAGGAGCCGTGTTCGACGTTGCGCATCGCGGGCCGGGCGACGCGGCGCGCGTGCGGAGGCGCAGAGCACTGCCCGCGGCAAGGTTGAAAACGGCGAACCATTATCACCAGCCGCCCGGCACAGCGGGCAGCCCGATCACCGAATCAGCAAGGCCCCACAACAGGCTCGGCATCATCCCACACGCGCGTGCGTCGTGGCCCATGCGTACCGCAGTAAAACGCTGTCGGCGCGAGGGCGCCTTGTCTTTAGCCAAAAAAAACCCCCGGCGATCATGACGATCGCCGGGGGCGGGTGTGGCGGCTCAGGCTCGAGGGCGAGCCGCTCAGGCGTTGGCCGGCTGGCGCGCGGAGAAGCGCACATCGCGCACGGACGGGTGCGCGCTCAGGCGCTTGGCCTGAGACATGAGTTCGGCGCGCAACTCGGGCGGGCAATTCACGGTGACACAGGCGGATGCCAGGTCACTGTGCCTGCCGCTGTCGACGTGAAAACGCGCGACGGACAGGCCGGCGGCCGAAAAGTCGAGGCAGATCTGCTTGCGCAGTGCGCCTACTGCATCGCGTGGGCAGACGACGGTGAGTCGCGTACCACGACGCTGGGCTTGGACGGACGCGCGGTCTACACCGGCACGACGCAGAAACAAGTCGAAGAAACGCATGACGACCTCCTTGCAGCTTGAGGTTTTGGTCGGTGAACCAAGGAACACGAAGCCGCTTCCGGCGCAAACGAACCCGGGCCACGCACCGCGAGGTGCAAGACGTACGGAATCGTGCCCGGATGCTCGCGCGCAAGGCGCAAGCCGGCATCGATATCGGTTCTGGCGGTATGAAGCTGGGAGATTTTCCAGTGCCAGCCCGGGCGAAATGCCGGGTGGTGTGCCGCCCTGGAGGGTTCGTGGACTACCGGCGGACCTGCCGGTAAAAAGCCCTGGAATCCTGGGTGACGCTGGAGAAACGCCGCAACCTGTTCAACACTGCTGACAGGCGCGGCAGAAGAAATTCTGCGGAAATACGCTCGTCAGGCAGTGCGGTCGATACAAGATCGACTACTACTGTCGCCGGAATCGGAATTCACAGAACAACTCCTGTTGTGGATAACCCGTTCATTTTATGCGGGTTTTCACTGAGTGGCAATGCCTGATTCGAAAGAATCGGGAGAAGGCGTTGCGCGCCACCCGCCCGCCACGCGGGAGAGCGGCGCGAACACAGGCGTCAGGCCGCGAAGTGCCAGCCCAGGTAGACGGCGAACAGCGCATACAGCCCGGCCACGGACGACAGGGCGGGCACCGTCATGGTGGCGGTGCGGAATCGCATCCAGAGCATCATGATCGAGACCATGGTGAGCATGCCGGCGGCCAGCAGCGGGCCGTCGAGCAGCCAGGGCGTCAGGAAGATCCCCAGCGCGCTCGGGATCGTGGCCTGAATCATCATCGCGCCGGAGATGTTGGCGAGCGCCAGGCGCTCTTTGCCCTGCCGCACCCAGATCAGGGCATTCATGATCTCGGGCAGCTCGGTGGCGACGGGTGCCAGCAGCAGGGCGGCCACGTGCGAGGACAGCCCCATGGCCACGCTCAGCACCTCGATCTGCCGCACGAACACATGCGATGCCAGCGCGATCACGACCAGCGCCAGCACCGACTGCGTACAGGCCCAGAAGAGCGAGGGGTTCGGGTCGCGCGGACGCAGCTTCAGCGGCTCGAGCGTCTCGGCTTCGATGCACTCGTCATCGTGGGAGAGCTCGCGCTTCACGTAGAGCGCGTAGACCCCGAGAAACAGAATGCCGAGCCAGGGCTTCCAGGCGAAGGCGAGCACGCCGAGCGCGACCTTGAAGATGAAGATGCCCATGAACCAGGCCTGGTCGCGCGCCAGACGGCGCTGGTCGGCATTGATGCCGGTGCGCTGGCGGGCCGTGCCAGCCGCCGACTTGCCGCGCAGCAGGGCCAGACCGACCACCGCGTAGGCCAGGGTGGCGAGCACGAGCGGGCCGCCCATGGCCGCGCCCACGCCGATGTCTTTCTGCTCGGGCGTGGTGCCGAACACCACGGCCATGAAGGTGACGGCGCTTTCGGGCAACGCCGTGCCGAACGCCGCGAGCACGGTGCCGGTGGCCGTCGCGCCCAGCTTGAAATGATGGCCCAGCCATTCGACGCCGTTGACGAAGAACTCACAGGCAAAGTAGATCACTGCCGCGGACAGCAGGAACAGAACAATGGACAACAACATGATGACAACAGCCGGACGAGCGGAAACCAATGGCGCGACGACGCGGCTCGCCCGGCTGGGTGAACGCATCGCGGCCAAAGGTCTCGCCTGGCTGGTCCGTCGCGAATCCCGATGGCGCGCGAGGCGCAACAGGATGGACGGATGCCGTCAGCGCCATGGGGTAGGACCACCAAGCTTGTTGACGCTGACTCCCTTGGGGCTCAAAGGATGGCTACTCCCCAATGACAGTGGCGGGATTGTAGCAGCGTGGGCGCGGTACGTTAAGCTCTAGGCCACCCCCGAACGGATGATGCCTGTCATGAGCCTGCCTGTTGCCGATCTCGCCCCCTTCGCCGAGCGCCGCCGCCGCGTGCTGGACTGGATGCGGGGCCAGGGGGGCGGCGTGGCCGTGCTGGCCGCGGGCAAACCGCCCACGCGCAACCGCGACAGCGAGTATCCGTTTCGGCCCGACAGCGATTTCTACTACCTCACGGGCTTCGTCGAGCCCGACGCCTGGCTGGTTCTCATCGCGGGCGCCGACGACCGCGCCCTGCTCTTCTGCCGCGCGCGTCATGCCGAACACGAAATCTGGGAAGGCAAACGTTTCGGCCCGCAGGCGGCGGCCACGCATTTTCAGATGGACGACGCCTATTCGGTGGAGAGCCTGGACGAACTGCTGCCCGCCTGGCTGATGGATCAGCCCACGCTGTGGCTGGGCCTGGCGGATGATCTCGTCGCCCCGAAGGCGCGCGGCTGGCTGGCGCAGGCCCGCGAGCGCACCCGCGCCGGCGCGCGCGCGCCCGAGCAGCTGCGTGACCTGAGCGGCCTGCTCGCCGAGATGCGGCTGGTGAAAGACGCGAGCGAAATCGCCACCATGCGGCAGGCCGCCCGCATCTCGGCCCATGCCCATGCCCGCGCCATGCGCGCGGTGCGTCCCGGCATGCACGAATACGAGCTCGAAGCCGAGCTGCTCTACGAATTCCGCCGTCAGGGGGCGCAGGCCGTCGCCTACAGCAGCATCGTCGCCGGCGGCGCCAACGCCTGCGTGCTGCATTACCCCGCCGGCGATGCGGTGCTGCGCGACGGCGACCTGGTGCTCATCGATGCCGGCTGCGAACTCGATTGCTATGCGTCGGACATCACGCGCACCTTTCCGGTCAACGGCAAATACAGCGGCCCGCAACGCGCGCTGTACGACCTGACCGTCGCGGCCCAGGACGCGGCGGCGGCCGCCACGCGGCCGGGCGCCTCCTGGAACGATGCCCATCTGGCGGCGGTACGGGTACTGACGCAGGGCCTGATCGACGAAGGCCTGCTGCAGGGATCGCTGGACGGCGCGATCGAGTCGAGCGCCTATAGCCGCTTCTACATGCATCGCACGGGGCATTGGCTGGGCCTCGATGTGCACGACGTGGGCGATTACCGCGGCAGCCCCGCGGCGCGGGCCGCGGCGGGCGAGCGGCCCTGGCGCACGCTGGAGGCAGGCATGATGCTCACCATCGAGCCGGGCCTGTATGTGCGGGCGGCCGACGACGTGCCGGCGCGGTTCTGGGATATCGGCATCCGCACCGAAGACGATGCGCTCGTGACCGACACCGGCTGCGAGCTGATCACGCGCGCGGTGCCGGTCAATGCCCGCGAGATCGAAGCGCTGATGCGCGAATAGGCGCGAGCGGCATCGCCGCGCCGAAGCGGCGGCTACAGCACGTAGCCGTCGAGCCAGCCCATCGCGACCCAGGTGTAGACCACCACCATCGCGATCGCGAACATGCTGCAGATGGCCCCGAGCAGGCCGCCGAAGATCGCGGTGAGCACTTCGGGCCAGCCGCTGCGCGAGACGCTGCCGAGGCCGGGGTTGTAGCGCTGGTCGAATTTTTCGTCGGGCATCAGACAGAACACGACGCCTTCGATGAAGCCGTCGATCATCGGAATGAACACCAGGAAAAACGCCGGGTTGTCCCACCAGACGGGGTAGCGCGTCGCGAGCGCGAGGCACAGCAACGAGAAGGCGGTGACGAGCCAGGCATGACGGCGCCCGAGATACCACCAGTGCGCGCCGGCCCAGCCCAGCAGACATCCCAGCAGACCGGCGACGACCTTGCGCCGCGGCCGTGCTGACGTGCCCGCGGCAGCGTCCGGCATGATCGTGGCGGCCGAAGTCGAGCGGCGGGACGAAGACGTCATGTCGAGGAATCCTGGGAGCGAGAGGGTCAGGGGGCGTTGCCGATTCTACGGGAGATGACGAGCGAGAAGGCTCGCGGCCCGGAGGGTAAAATCCCTGAATGACTTCGTCCGTGTTCGACATCGCGATCCTGGGGGCCGGGCCAGTGGGCCAGGCGCTCGCCCTGCTGCTGGCGCGCACCGCGCGCGATCCCGCGCGTATCGCGCTGCTCTCCGCGCCCGCCGGCGCCGGGGGAGCGGCCGGCCTGCCGCCGCTGGCCGACCCGCGCGTGCTGGCGCTGAACCGCGGCAGCCGCGTGCTGCTCGAGTCGCTCGACGCGTGGCCGACCCGGACCGCCGACATCCGTCATATCCACGTGTCGCAGCGCGGCCGCCTGGGACGGGCCCTGATCGACCATGCCGACTTCGGCGTGCCTCAGCTGGGCAGTGTCGTGGCCTACGGACCGCTGCACGAGCGCCTCTCCGAGCGCGTGGCCGCCAGCGGCGTCACGGTGCTGCCCGGCCCGCCGGCCCGGATCGGCGACACACTCACCGATGCGGTGCAGGTCCTGCAGGGCGACGTGGCGCTTGCCGCGCGCGTCGCGGTGCAATGCGACGGCGCCGCGGGCGCCGACGTCCATCGCAGCTACGGCCAGCATGCCGTGCTCACCACCGCCCGCGCCTCGCTGCCGCGGCCCGGTTGGGCCTGGGAGCGCTTCACGCGCGAAGGTCCGCTGGCCATGCTGCCCCATCCGCAAACGCCCGACACCTACTCGGTCGTCTGGTGCTGTGCGCCCGAGCGCGCGGCCGAACTGGTGCAGCTCGACGACGAGCGCTTCTCGCAGGCCCTGAGCACCGCGTTCGGCGGCCGGCTCGGCCGCCTGCACAGCCAGGCACCCCGGCATGTTTTCCCGCTCGAGCTCAAGGCCCGCCGGGCCCAGGCGCAGGGCCGCACCGCCACCATCGGCAATGCCGCCCAGACGCTGCACCCGGTGGCTGGACAGGGGCTCAACCTGGGTCTGCGCGACGCCGCGCAATTGGCCCAGGCGCTCGCCGCCTGGATGCAGGACCCCACCCCAAATCCGTCGCCGCTCCTGGCCGGCTTCGCGCGCGACCGCGGCGCGGATCGCCTGCTCACGGCCAGCCTGACCGACCTGATGCCGCGGGTGTTCGCGACGGGCCTGGCGCCCGTCGAGCATGCCTGCGGCCTGGCGCTGCTCACGCTCGACCTCGTTCCGGCGGTGCGCGCCCCCCTGGCGCGCCACCTGCTGCAGGGCCTGCGCACCTGATGCAACCCCGTTTTTTTATCGCGGCGCGCCGGGCGGGCGCGCCCGCCGGCCTGCCCGTTTTTGCCCGGTGCATCGAGGCGAAAACGGGGTGCCATGCCGAAGCGGTTAAAATGTGACCATGCGCATCGGCCCCTGGACCCTTCCCAACAACGTGCTCGTCGCCCCCATGGCCGGGGTGACGGATCGTCCGTTCCGCCAGCTTTGCAAGAAGCTGGGCGCGGGTTATGCCGTGTCCGAAATGGCCGCCAGCAACCCCCGCCTGTGGGACAGCGTGAAGACCTCCCGCCGTCTCAATCACGATGGCGAGATCGATCCGATTTCGGTGCAGATCGCGGGCGCGGATCCGGCCATGATGGCCGAGGCCGCCGTGTTCAACGTGAACAAGGGCGCCCGCATCATCGATATCAATATGGGTTGCCCGGCCAAGAAGGTCTGCAACCTGGCATCGGGCTCGGCGCTGTTGCGCCACGAAGACCTGATCAAGCGCATCCTGGATGCGGTGGTCGAGGCCTGTGCGCCGCTCGGGATCCCGGTCACGCTCAAGACGCGCACCGGCTGGGACCGCGAGCACAAGAACGCCCTGCGCGTGGCCCGTATCGCCGAAGACAGCGGTATCGCCGCGCTGACGCTGCACGGCCGCACGCGCGCCGATCTCTATACCGGCGAGGCGGAATACGACACCATGCGCGCCGTGCGCGACGAGATCCGGATCCCGCTGATTGCCAACGGCGACATCACGACGCCGCAGAAGGCCCGGGCCGTCCTGGATTACACTGGCGCCGACGCGGTGATGATAGGCCGTGCCGCCCAGGGCCGGCCCTGGATCTTCCGCGAGATCGATCATTTCCTGCGCACAGGCGCCATGCTCGTCCCGCCCTCCTGGGACGAAATGCGCAACCTGCTGCTTGAACACCTCGACGATCACTACCGCTTCTATGGCGAGCACACGGGCGTACGCTCGGCGCGCAAGCATATCGGCTGGTATCTGGAAGACCTCCCCGGCGGGCCGGCATTCTGCGCCCGCATGAACCTGATCGAAGACACCCGCGGCCAGTGGCAGGCGGTGGCCGACTGGTTCGACACCATGATGCGCGACGGCCCGCACCCCGGCACCGACAACGCGCAACCCCTGCTGGCGGCATAACCGCCAGTACCCCCAACATAAAAATATCTGTACTCCGATGAGCAAGAAAGATGTCCTGGAAGAATGCGTGCGCGCCAGCCTGGAGCGCTATTTCGAAGATCTGGGTGACTCCGAACCCCACGACATGTGGGACATGGTGATGCGCTGCGTCGAGCGCCCCGTTCTCGAAGTGGCGTTGGAGCGCTCCGGCGGCAACCAGTCGCGCGCTTCCGAAATGCTGGGCATCACCCGCAATACCCTGCGCAAAAAGCTGCTGGCCCATAACATCCAGCCCTGACGATTTCCTCGATCCCCCGCCCGTGGCCTGGGCCTGGCCCCACCCGGACGCAACATCTCCCACCGCTATGAAAATCGAAACCGCCCTGCTTTCGGTGTCCGACAAGACCGGCATCGTCGAATTCGCCCGTGCCCTGGCCGCTCGCGGCGTGCGCCTGCTCTCCACCGGCGGCACCGCCCGCCTGCTGTCGGAAGCGGGCCTGACCGTCACCGAGGTCGCCGCTCACACCGGTTCGCCCGAAATCCTGGACGGTCGCGTCAAGACGCTGCATCCGAAGATCCACGGCGGCCTGCTGGCCCGCCGCGACAGCGCCGAGCATCTGGACACCATCGCCGAACACGGCATCGACCGCATCGACATGCTGGTCGTGAACCTGTATCCGTTCCGCGAAACCGTGGCCAAGCCCGACTGCACCTTCGCCGATGCCGTCGAGAACATCGATATCGGTGGCCCGGCCATGCTGCGCGCCGCCGCGAAAAACCACGGCACCGAAGCCGGTGGCGTCACGGTCGTGATCGACCCGGTCGACTACTCGCGCGTGCTGGGCGAAATGGACAAGGGCGGCTCGACCTCGTATGCGCTGCGCCTGGAACTGGCCGCCAAGGTCTATGCCCACACCGCGTCGTACGACGGCGCGATCGCCGCCTACCTGACCAGCCTGGCCGACGCCGCGCCGGCCCAGGACGCCGTGCCGGCCCGCAACGAATGGCCCGCCACGCTGACCCTGCAGGTCAAGCAGGAGCAGGCGCTGCGCTATGGCGAAAACCCCCACCAGTCGGCCGCGTTCTATGTCGACGCGCAGCGCTCGGCCGGCCTGCTGGGCAACTACCGCCAGCTGCAGGGCAAAGAACTTTCGTATAACAACATCGCGGACGCCGACGCCGCGTGGGAATGCGTGCGCAGCTTCGACACGCCCGCCTGCGTGATCGTCAAGCACGCCAACCCCTGCGGCGTGGCCGTGGCGGACGGCACGCTGAACGCCTATCGTCAGGCCTTCAAGACCGACCCGACCTCGGCGTTCGGCGGCATCATCGCCTTCAACCGTCCGGTCGACGCCGCGACGGCCGAAGCCGTGAGCGGTCAGTTCCTCGAAGTGCTGCTGGCGCCCGCCTATGACGGCGCCGCGCTGGCCATCCTGGCCGCCAAGAAAAACGTGCGCGTGCTGGAAGTCCCGGCCGGCACCGGCCAGAACGCCTTCGACGTCAAGCGCGTGGGCGGTGGCTGGCTCGTCCAGACCCCCGACGCCTACAACGTGCCGCGCGATGCGCTGAAGGTGGTGTCCAAGCGCCAGCCGACCGAACAGGAAATGAACGACCTGGCGTTCGCCTGGAAGGTCGCCAAGTACGTCAAGTCCAACGCCATCGTGTTCGTCGGCAACGGCATGACGCTGGGCGTGGGCGCGGGCCAGATGAGCCGCATCGACTCGGCCCGCATCGCCTCGATCAAGGCCGAGAACGCGGGCCTGACGCTGGCCGGTTCGGCCGTGGCGTCGGATGCGTTCTTCCCGTTCCGCGACGGCCTGGACGTGGTGGTGGCCGCCGGCGCAACCTGCGTGATCCAGCCGGGCGGCAGCGTGCGTGACGACGAAGTGATCGCGGCGGCCGACGAACACGGCATCGCCATGGTGCTGACCGGCACCCGCCACTTCCGCCACTGATGCGTATCCTCGGCATCGATCCCGGCCTGCGCCGCACCGGCTTCGGTGTGATCGATGCCGAAGGCATGCGCCTGCGGTATGTGGCCAGCGGCACGATCGTCGTGCCGCCGGCCCTGCCGCTGCCCGAGCGGCTGAAGGTCATCCTCGACAACCTGCGCGAGGTGGCCCGCGAGACGCGGCCCGATGTGGCCGCGCTCGAAATCGTCTTCCTGAATACCAATCCGGCGTCGACGCTCCTGCTGGGCCAGGCCCGCGGCGCCGCGCTGTGCGCGCTCGCCGACAGCGCGCTCGACGTGCACGAGTACACGGCGCTGCAGATCAAGAAGTCGGTGGTCGGCACCGGCCGCGCCGCCAAGGAACAGGTGCAGATGATGGTGCAGCATCTGCTCAAGCTCGACGGCACGCCCGCCCCCGACTCGGCCGATGCGCTCGCCTGCGCGATCTGCCATGCCCACGTCGGACCGCTCCAGGACCGCGTGGCCGCGTTGTCGGGCGTGCTCAACGCCAGCGGCCGTCCGCGCATTCGCAACGGCCGGCTGCTCGGCTGATCCGCCGCCGCCGAGCGTATAGAATCGCGCCATCGGCGCAAGCGCCCTATTCCCCTCTGCCATCGCCATGATCGGACGCATCACCGGAACCCTGATCGAGAAATCGCCCCCCGTCGTCTGCGTGGACGTGAACGGCCTGGGCTATGACATCGACGTGCCCATGAGCACGCTCTACGCGCTGCCCGAAAACGGCGCGCGCGTCACCCTCTACACCCATCTGGTGGTGCGTGAAGACGCGCACCTGCTGTATGGCTTTGCCACCGCCGCCGAACGCGCCGCGTTCCGTGAGCTCGTGAAGGTGAGCGGCATCGGCGCGCGCACCGCGCTGTCGGTGCTGTCCGGGCTGTCGGTGGCCGATCTGGCGCAGGCCATCACGCTGCAGGAAGCCGGACGCCTGATCCGCGTGCCCGGCATCGGCAAGAAAACCGCCGAGCGCCTGCTGCTCGAAATGCGTGGCAAGCTGGGCGCGGACATCGGCGCAAGCGCCCACCCGATCCAGGAAGGCCAGGCCGACATTCTCAATGCCCTGCTCGCGCTCGGCTACTCCGACAAGGAATCGCAGGCCGCGCTCAAGGCGCTGCCCGAGGGCGTCAGCGTGTCGGACGGCATCCGCCTGGCGCTCAAGTCGCTGGTGCGCTGAGCGCATTTGGCCGGGCGGCCCGGAGCTGCCCGGGCGACGCGCGGTCAGTGGCGCGCGGTCAGCGACGCGCGTTAGCGACGCGCGGTCAGCGACGCGCGTTAGCGACGCGCGGTCAGCGACGCGCGTTAGCGACGCGCGGTCAGCGACGCGCGTTAGCGGCGCGTCGGCGTGGGTCCGAGATAGGACGGCGCCAGTGCATCGAGCGCGGTGGGCACCAGCTTGAGTTCGGGCGCCAGCGGGCCGCTCAGCACGCTCGGCACCGACAGCGAATCGAGGTTATCGCCCGACATCAGCGGCTCGCCGGGCAACAGGCCGAGCATGCCCGCCTGCAAGCGCCCGACCGACATCGGCAGGCTGATGACGGGCCTCGGATGGCCGCTCCAGTGGGCACACAGCCGGACGAGCTCGCCCAGCGTGTATTCCTGCGGGCCGCCCAGCTCGTAGACCTTGCCGCGCGTGTGATTGTTGTTGAGCGCCGCCACCATCGCATCGGCGACATCGCCGACGAACACGGGCTGCATGCGGGCATCGGTGCCCGCGATCGGCAGCACCGGAAACCAGCGCGCCAGCCGCGCGAACATATTGGTGAAGTTGTCGTCGGGACCGAACACGACCGAGGGGCGGAAGATGGTCCAGGCGCTTTCGTGGGCATCCGCGAAGGTGCCTATGATGGCGGCCTCGCCGTCGCCCTTGGAGCGCAGATACATGCTGGCGCCCGCGGGGTCGGCACCGAGCGCGCTGATATGCAGCATCCGGTGCACGCCGTTGCGCCGGCAGGCCTGCGCGATGCGCTCGGGCAGCAGCACGTGCGCGCGGGCGAAGTCGGAGCCATAGGGACGGCCCCGGTTGCCATGCAGAAGGCCGACCAGATTGATCACCACGTCGGTCTGGCGCAGCAGGTTGTCGAGCACGGCATCGTCGTGGATGTCGGCCTGCACCAGCGTGACGGACGGCAACACCTGCAGATCGCGGCCGCGTGCCAGCGCGCGTGTCGGCACCAGCACCGCATGCTCGGCCGCGGCCAGGCGGGCAACCAGATGACGGCCGATGAAACCGGTACCGCCGATGACAAGGATACGCATCGTGCTGCCCTCGTTCGTCAGGAGTGGATTTGATTCTGCCCTGCCCGGGCGCGAGCCGCAACCCGCGCCCCATGCGAAAATGGCGGTTTGCCGGCCCCGCGCCCCACCCGGGTGTACGATGCCAGCTCGGGCCCGCCCCGCTTTCCTGATCGCCATGGCCATACAGTCCGATTCGCTTTCCACCCGTCCCGACGCCCCGCGTCTGGTCACGCCCCAGCCCACGTCGCCCAACGAGGAGTCGATCGAGCGCGCGTTGCGCCCGAAGGCGCTCCAGGAGTACGTGGGCCAGCGGCGGGCGCGCGAACAGCTCGAGATCTTCATCGCGGCGGCGCGCAAGCGGGGCGAATCCCTCGACCACGTGCTGCTGTTCGGCCCGCCGGGCCTGGGCAAGACCACGCTGGCCCACATCATCGCGCACGAGATGGGCGTGCAACTGCGCCAGACCTCGGGCCCGGTGCTCGAGCGCCCGGGCGATCTGGCCGCGCTGCTGACCAATCTCGAAAAGAACGACGTGCTGTTCATCGACGAGATCCACCGGCTCTCGCCCGTGGTCGAAGAAATCCTCTATCCGGCACTCGAAGACTTCCAGATCGACATCCTGATCGGCGAAGGCCCCGCCGCGCGCAGCGTCAAGCTCGACCTGCAACCGTTCACGCTGGTGGGCGCGACCACCCGGGCCGGCATGCTGACCAATCCGCTGCGCGATCGCTTCGGCATCGTGTCGCGGCTGGAGTTCTACAACACCGAAGACCTGACCCACATCGTCACGCGCAGCGCGGGCCTGCTCAACGCCGAGATCACGCCCGAGGGCGCGCGCGAAGTGGCGCGCCGCTCGCGCGGTACGCCGCGTATCGCCAACCGGCTGTTGCGCCGGGTGCGCGACTACGCAGAAGTCAAGGCGGGCGGGCGCATCGACGCCGAGTCGGCCGGCCTGGCGCTCGCCATGCTCGAGGTCGATCCGCAGGGCCTGGATCTGATGGACCGCAAGCTGCTCGAGGCCATCGTGCACAAGTTCGACGGCGGGCCGGTGGGTGTCGACAGCTTGGCCGCCGCCATCGGCGAAGAGCGCGACACCATCGAAGACGTGATCGAGCCTTACCTGATCCAGCACGGCTATCTGCAGCGCACGCCGCGCGGCCGCATGGCCACCCAGACCACCTGGCGCCACCTCGGCCTCACGCCGCCCAGCGGCGTGCAGGGCGGCAGCGGCGAGCTGTTCAAGTAGCGCCGGATAAATGCAAAAGGGACCCGCGGGGTCCCTTTTGCATGGCCGCTCGCCGCGCCTACAGCCGCGGACTGGACACCGTGCGCAGGATCTCTTCGCCGTAGGCTTCGAGCTTGCGCGCCCCGACCCCGCTGATGTGCCCGAGCTCGTCGATCGACCCCGGCTGGGCCAGCGCGATCTCGCGCAGCGTGGCATCGTGGAAGATGACATAGGCGGGCACGCCGTGGCTCTTGGCGACCTCGCCGCGCCAGGCGCGCAGCGCCTCGAACACGGGCAGCGCTTCGGCCGGCAGATCGATCACCGGCGCCTTGGTGCGCGTGCCGCCACCGCGACCCGAGCGCGCCTTCTTCTCGGGCTCGCGCCGCAGCATCAGCTGGCGCTCTCCTTTGAGCACCACCCGGCTTTCTTCGGTGAGGGCGAGCGTGCCGTAGCCGTCGGTATCGACCGTGAGCAGGCCCTGCGCGAGCAGCTGACGCAGCACGCCGCGCCAGGCCGTCTCGGACAGATCGGCGCCGATGCCGAAGACGCTGAGCGATTCGTGGTCGTTCTGACGGGTGCGGTCGGTGCTCTTGCCGCGCAGGATGTCGATGATGTGACCCGCGCCGTAGCGCTGGCCGCGTTCGCGGCCCAGCCGGTACACGGCCGACAGCACCTTCTGGGCGGCCACGGTGCCGTCCCAGGCTTCCGGAGGATCGAGGCAGACGTCGCAATTGCCGCAGGCCGTGATGGTCTGCCCGAAGTAAGCCAGGAGGCGCACCCGGCGGCATTCGACGGTTTCGCACAGCCCCAGCATGGCGTCGAGCTGCTGGCCCAGGCGGCGGCGATACACCTCGTCGCCCGGCGACTCGTCGATCATGCGCCGCTGCTGCACGACGTCTTGCAGACCATAGGCCAGCCAGGCCGATGCCGGCAGGCCGTCACGGCCGGCACGGCCGGTTTCCTGGTAGTAGCCCTCGACCGATTTCGGTAGGTCGATGTGCGCGACGAAACGCACGTCGGGCTTGTCGATGCCCATGCCGAACGCGATCGTGGCGACCATGACGATGCCATCCTCGCGCAGGAATCGCGATTGATTCTGCGCGCGCACCTGGGCGCTCAGCCCGGCGTGATACGGCAGCGCGTTGATGCCGTTGTTGCACAGGAACTCGGCCGTCTCTTCGACACGGGCGCGCGACAGGCAATACACCACGCCGGCATCGCCCTCGTGCTCGCTCTGGATCAGATCGAGCAATTGCCGGCGCACCTCGTTCTTTTCGACGATGCGGTAGCGGATGTTGGGACGATCGAAGCTCGAGACGAAATGACGCGCGTCGTCGAGGGCGAGACGCTGCGCGATCTCGCTGCGCGTGGCCGCGGTGGCGGTGGCCGTGAGCGCGATGCGCGGCACGTCGGGCCAGCGCTCGTGCAGCATCGACAGGCCGAGGTACTCAGGCCGGAAATCGTGCCCCCATTGCGATACGCAGTGGGCTTCGTCGATGGCGAACAGCGAAATGTGGCCGCGCTCGAGCAATTGCAGGCAGCGGTCGGTGAGCAGCCGCTCGGGCGCCACGTACAGCAGATCGAGCTGGCCATTGAGGAACTCCTGCTCGACCTCGCGGGTGATGCGCCAGTCTTGCGTGGAGTTGAGGTAGGCCGCGCGTACGCCGAGCTCGGTGAGCGCGTCGACCTGGTCCTGCATCAACGCGATGAGCGGGGACACCACGATACCGGTGCCTTCGCGCACCAGCGCGGGCACCTGATAACAGAGCGACTTGCCGCCGCCGGTCGGCATGAGGACCAGCGCATCGCCGCCGTCGATGACGTGCTGGACGATCGCTTGTTGGTCACCGCGGAAGGATTCGTAACCGAAAACGCGCTCGAGCACGCCCAGAGCGCGCGATTCAGACATGGGTAGCAGCCAAATGCATCATGACCGGGATTTTAGACCCCATTTGGCCGCACGCCGATCCGGCCCGTGAATCCGTTGCCATCCCCGGGTCAGAACCCCAGCCAGCGGCCGCGCATGAAGGCGTCGACGGGCATGGACAGGCGGGCCCGCCATTCGTAGTCGCCCGAGACCAGATCGCGATCTGCCCCGAGGGCGAAGCGCACCTTGGGCGCGAGCATCATGCTCTGCTCCAGACCCACCCGGCGCTCATTGGGGTCGCTGCTGGCCGTGACGCCCGACGAGTAGGTGCCGCTCAGCGTGCCCCACCCCGAGATCGGCACGCCGGCCGAGAAGGTGCTGCGCAGTTGCCGGGCGTTGGAGCCGCCGTTGTTATAGGACGAGAGGTCGTTGTAGCCGGCGCCGATGTCTTCGCCGCTCACGCCGAGGGTGACGGCGTCGGCCATGTTGACCGAGTAGCCGAACCGGTAACGCCAGGCGTTGACCGCGTCGAACGTGCTCTGCGTGGCGCCGGCCTGGAAGGTGCCGATGTCGCCCGCACGGTATGTCGTGCCGAAGCCGCGGGTGGTGAGTTGCGGCGCCGTCTGCAGCTGGCCCTCGACGGTCAGATCGGTGGTCAGGCCGTAGCGCACCATGCTGCTGCCCGCCGAGGCGCCGTAGTCCACCGCGCCGGAGGTGGCGGCCGGATCCATCAGGTTCAGACGGCCCAGCGACGAGGCATAGCCGAACTCGCCGGGCTTGAGCGCGGACCCGGTGGCGCGCTCGGAAAACTGGATGCCTCCGATGGGCGCGCTGTTGCCCCAGGAGGGCGCCAGGCTGGTGACATTACCCACGCCGACCGACGGCCCCGCGCCGACCGAGGGCGTGTAGCGCCAATTTTGACCGGTATAAGACGTGGTGGGCACCGAACTGACGGCGGAGAACCAGCGGCGGCGCTGCGGGGCGATGCCCGTGCCGCCCACCGGCCGCGACGCGACCAGTTCCGCGGCCTCCAGATCGAAGGAGTAGGCGGCGCTGCTCTGGCTCACCGGGTAGTCGGGATAGGGCGAGGCGCACAGCACGTCGGGATTGGCGGCCACGCCGGCGTCGGGCGCCGCCGCCCCCGCGTCGAGGCCGAGCGGCGGGGTGGTCTGGGGCTGGAGCCCCTCGCCCGGCGCGGGACCGGTGTGCGGGTCTTCGGGCAGGCCGGCTTCGGCCGTCGACACCAGCCCGGCGCACGGGTCGGCCTCCGGCGGGAGCGCATAGGCGTCGATCTCGGACGGCGGGGTCACGCGCTGCGGCTGCACGGGTGACAGCACGCCGATGCCGTAGCGGGCAATGTCGTTGGCGGCCGCCGTACGAACGGTCTGACGCGGCTGCGCCGCAGCGGCCGGCGCGGACGGAGTCTGCGTGGCGGTGGCCGAGGGCGTTGCCGGGGGGGAAGCATCGGGCGGGGCGTCAGTGGAGGCGCAGGCGGCCAACGCCATATTCGCGGCGAGGACCGTTCCCAGAATGGTGCGCGACACCCGCTTGTCTACACGTTCGCGAGCAACCATAACGCGAACCAGTTTAAAAAGTCCGGGACGGCACATCTGTAAACGATCTTAAAAAAACACCACGGGAGGTCTCGCCAGGATCGCGGGGGCCGCGGCGCGAGCCGGCTATTCTAAGCTCAGGCGCCCGCCGCCAGCGCGGGCGAGTTGCAACGGTTATATTTTTCAATCGATTTCTTGCCCCTTGCCCGCAAACAGCCCGGGCACCACACTGGCACCCATGGAAAATCCGCATACCAAGCTGTTGGTGGTCGACGATGACCCCGCCCTGCGCCAATTGCTGGCCGATTACCTCAATCGCCACGGCTACGACACGCTGCTCGCGCCCGATGCCAGCGATCTGGCCGCCCGCATCACGCGCTATGCGCCCGATCTCCTGGTGCTCGACCGCATGCTTCCCGGTGGCGATGGCGCCGATGCCTGTCGCCGCCTGCGCGAACAGGGCGAGGACCTGCCCGTCATCCTGCTGACCGCGCGCGACGAGGCCGTGGACCGCATCATCGGTCTCGAGGCCGGCGCAGACGACTACCTCGGCAAGCCCTTCGATCCGCGCGAGCTGCTCGCCCGCATCGAGGCCGTGCTGCGACGCAAGCGCGGCCCCTCCGCGCTCACGAAAGACGCGCCGGTGTCCTTCGGCCCCTTCGTGTTCGATCCGACCACGCGCCAGTTGATGCGCGAAGGCGTCGTGGTCAAGCTCACCGGCGGCGAGATCAACCTGCTCGAAGCGCTGGTGCGCAACGCGGGCAAGCCGCTGTCGCGCGAGCGTCTGCTGGCCCTGGCGCGCGACGACGACAGCGGCGAGCGCAATGACCGCGCCATCGACATCGCGATCCTGCGGCTGCGGCGCGCCATCGAAGAAGATCCCAAACAACCCCGCTGGATCCAGACCGTCTGGGGCATCGGCTACCGCTTCGCGCCATGAAGCTGCCTTTCGGCCGACTGATGCCGCACTCGCTGCGCGTCAGGCTCATCCTGCTCGTGCTGGGCTCGGTACTGCTGGCGCAGGCCGCCACGCTGGGCACCGTGTCGTACTTCCGCCAGAAGTTCATGGAAGAGGTGGCGATCGGCTACATCGCCACCACGATCCGCACGCTGCGCGCGGCCCTGGCCCAGGTGCCGGCCGAAGACCGCGCTGACTTCGTCCGTGCCGCCTCGCAGAACCAATGGCGTCTGTGGTCGCGCATGCTGCCCGCCGAGGCGCGCCTGCAGCGCCTCAATCTGCCGCCGGCCGATCGGTTCATGCCCAACGCCATGCCGCCGCCGCCCCCGCCGCAGCCGCGCGAAGACGAGTTCGAAGACCCGGCCGACCGCGAACAGCGCATGGAGGCCTATCGCAAGATGGAGGCGCAGCGCCGCGCGCGCTACCCTCACGGCGAGCCCGACGACGTGCGCCGCGATCTGCGCGGGCTGGTGCGCGAGCTCAACATCCGCCTGAACGACGGCACGCGCGTGGCGCTCTCGCGCGGTCCGCGCGCCGAAATCTATATCTCGCTCGCGCCCAATCCGGCGAGCGAAGACGCGCCGCTGCTGCGCGAATGGCTGGTGATTCCGCTGGAGCGCCTGGACCCGCCCGTCTCGTCGCCGCTGGTGGCGTTCTGGCTGGGCGGCCTGGGGCTGGTGCTGTTGCTGGCGGCGGGCTTCTCGTGGCACATCACGCGTCCGCTCACGCGGCTGGCGCAGGCCGCCGACCAGCTCGCCGCCGGGCAGCCGCAGCGCGTGGAGCCGTCGGGTCCGCACGAGACGCGCGCGCTGGGCGAGCGCTTCAATGCCATGCTCGACGCGCTGGCCGAATCCGACTCCGTGCGCCGCACCCTGCTCTCCGGCCTGCCGCACGATCTGAAGGGGCCGCTCTCGCGCATGTGGCTGCGCATCGAGATGGCCGACGACTCCGTGCTCAAGGAAGGCCTGCGCAAAGACCTGCAGGACATGCAGCACATGGTCGATCAATTCATCGGCTTCGTGCGGGGCACCGATCCGGCCGCCTACCGCTACGCGCCGCTGGACCTGAACGACTGGATCCATGACCGCGTGGGCGCATGGCAGAGCACCAACACCGCCGTCACCCTGCGCACGCCCGAAGACGCCAATCTGCACATCCAGGGCGATGCGGTGGCGCTGGGCCGCCTGCTCGACAATCTGATCGGCAATGCGCTGCATCACGGCGCCGCGCCCATCGACGTCAGCCTGAGCCAGGACGGCAGCCACGCCGTGCTCGAAGTGGGCGATCATGGCACGGGCATCAGCCCGGAACGCCGCAGCGAGGCCTTGCGGCCCTTCGCCCGTCTCGACGACGCGCGCACGCGCACCGGCAATGTGGGCCTGGGGCTGGCGCTGGCCGACGCGATCGCGCGGGCCCACGGCGGCACACTGGAGCTCGGCGATCACACGGGCGGCGGCCTGCTGGTACGCATCCGCCTGCCCCTCGCCCAAGCCTGATCCAACGCCTTCTCGAAATGACGCAGGCCGCCCCGAGGGGCGGCCTGTTTCGTGTTGCGGCGAATCCCGTCCCGCCGCGCCCGTCAGGAGGCGGAAGGCGGCGGCAGCAGCGCCACCGGGCGGCGCTCCTTGCCGAACACCGAGCGATAGGCAAGCAGATTGAAGATCAGCACCACCGGCACACCGACCACCACGCCGGCCAGCACCAGGCGCATGGACCCCAGCGCGCCGCTGCCGTCCCAGATGGTCATGTCGTCGAGGATCAGATACGGGAAGAAGCTGTACGCCAGCCCCAGCAGCATCAGCACATAGAGCACCACGCACAGCACGAACGGCATCCAGCTGAAGCTGTCGGGCTTGGTCCGCACGCGCGCCAGGAACACCTCGGCGCAGACGAAGCAGAGCAGCATGCAGGCCCAGACCGCCGCGGCCGCGCCCAGATGCGCGGCGTTGCTCCACTTGAAGAAGATGCCGGCATTGGCCAGGCCGAGCGTGACCGCGATGGCCACCATGCCCGCGGCCGTCCAGCGGATCGAGTGGCGCGCCCAGTTGGCGGCACGGCGCTGCAGATCGCCGTCGACCCGCATCACGAGCCAGCAGGCACCCAACAGCGCATACGCGGCCACGGCGCACAACCCCACGAACAGCGAGAACCAGCCATAGCCGGCGTCGCTCTGGTAGTCGGTGGCGATACGGCCGAGCACCATCCCCTGCCCGATCGCGGTCAGGAGCGATCCGATCCAGAAGCCGAAGATCCAGCGCGGCTTGTGCTCGTGACGGGCGCGGATGCGGAACTCGAACGCCACGCTGCGCAGCACGATGCCCAAGGTCAGCACGATCAGCGGCCCGACCAGCTTGCCGGTGATGGTGCCCCAGGCAAACGGGAACGCGGAGGCGAACAGCCCCATGCCCAGCAAAGGCCAGAACTCGTTGGCATCGCGCCAGGGCGACAACAGGCCCATCATGCGGCCGCGCTCGTCGGCCGGCGCGATCTGCAGCAGGATGCCCACGCCCAGATCGAAGCCGTCGAACACGATACCGGCGGCGATCAGCAGCAACAGCAATGCCATGAACACCATCGGCATCCAGAACATCGGATCGTCGGGGGCCAGGCCCAGCGACGCGGCCAAGGTGGCGATCATGGCGTACCTCCCGTCTTGCGCACCGGCACGACGCCGTAGCGCGCCGCATGAAACAGCATGCCGACAAAGGCGCCCAGCAAAATCAGATAGAGCAGCCCCCACGCCGCCACGCCATAGCCCAGCGTGGCCGGTGTGGCCGGACTCAGGACCTCGGACTGCGTGATGGTGCGGTTGACCATATAGGGCTGCAGGCCGAGCTGGCTGACCCACCACGACGCCATGACGGCCAGACCGCCGGCGAACATCATGCCGCTCTGGAAGCGCAGCCACCAGCGCGGCATGACGGCGGGATCGAAGCCGCGCCGGGCCGTGCCGATGAAGCTCACGAGCGCGGCGATCACCATGAGGACGCCCAGCACGATGGCCAGGCGCAGCGACCAGAACACCATCGCCACGGGCGGCTGCATGCCGGAGTATTTGTCGAGCCCGATGTAGATGCCATTGGGATCGCGCGCCAGCCAGCGCGCGCCGGTGTTCTGCAGGGTCCAGGCACCGGCGGTCGACTGGCTTTGCGCGTCGGGCCAGCCCCAGATCGTGATTTCGGGCTTGCCGCCGCTGTGCCAGTAGCCGGCCAGCGCGGCCGCCTTGGCCGGCTGGTGCCGCACGGTCAGGTCGCGCAGGCCCAGCGCCACCGGCAGTTGCAGGATCGAGGCCACGAGCGCGACCACGACGGCCGCCTTGAACGCGTTGCGCTCGCCGTCGTCGAGCGGCCGGCGCAGGGCCTGGAGGGCGTGCACGCCGAGCATCAGGAAGGCGGCCGCCAGCGCGGCGCCCACCGCAGTGGCGCCCATGCGCCAGCCGAACGAGGGGTTGAAGATCACCTCGAGCCAGTCGTAGACCTGATAACGCCCGTCGATCAGGGCCGCGCCGTCGGGGGTCTGCATCCAGGATTGCAGCGCCAGCACCCAGCCCAGCGCCACGAGCTGCCCGATGGCGACCATGAACACGGCGAAGGTGTGCGCCAGATCGGAGACCCGGCGCTGGCCGAACAGCATGACGCCCAGGAAACACGACTTCAGCACGAAGACCGACAGCACGCCGAAGCCGACCAGGGGTCCGGCCACATTGCCGATTTTGTCCATCAGGCCGGGCCAGAGACTGCCCAGCTGGACCAGCACCGGCACGGCGAACGCCAGTGCGAGCACGAAGGACAGCGCGAATATCCGCACCCAGAGCCGATAGGCGGCGGTCCAGCCGGCGAGGCCGCTGACGCGCGCCCGGAGCTTGAAAAAGAGTAGAAACCAGGCCAATGCCAGGGAAATGGCCAGGAACAGGGCCAGGAAGCTCAGGCTGGTCATGAACTGGGTTCGGGCCAGCAGGAGAGGGGCGATATTCATGATGGGCGGTAGTGTAGAGCCTGTTCCGCCCCCGTGGGAGGCGTGATTGCAACGGCATCGCCGCCCGAACGTGGCAAAATTGACGCTTTGTCGCCGCTTTTTCCTATTCTTTCAGAATGACCCACGCCCCGACGCCGCCTGCCGCCAGCAATTATCTGCGCAACATCATCGACGAAGACCTGGAATCGAACCGCTTCCAGGGCAAGCGCTGGGCCGGCCGGCCCGGCCCGGCCAGCGTGCAGACGGCGGGCGAACCCGACCCTGCCCGTATCCGCACCCGCTTCCCGCCCGAGCCCAATGGCTACCTGCACATCGGTCACGCCAAGAGCATCTGCGTGAACTTCGGTCTGGCCAAGGAGTACGGCGGCGTCTGCCACCTGCGCTTCGACGACACCAATCCCGAAAAGGAAGATCAGGAGTACGTCGATGCCATCGAAGAGGCCGTGCACTGGCTCGGCTTCGACTGGAAGGCCGATGGCCGCGACAATCTGTATTTCGCCAGCGACTACTTCGGCTACATGTACGAGTTTGCCGAAGCGCTGGTCGAGGCCGGCCACGCCTACGTCGATGCCCAGAGCGCCGACGAGATCCGCGCCCAGCGCGGCACCCTGACCGAACCGGGCACCAACTCGCCCTGGCGTGACCGCGCGCCGGCCGAATCGATCGCCCTGCTGCGCGAGATGCGCGACGGCAAGCATCCCGACGGCAGCCTGGTGCTGCGCGCCAAGATCGACATGGGCTCGCCCAACATCAATCTGCGCGATCCGGTCATGTATCGCGTGCGCCACGCCACACACCATCGCACCGGCAATCAGTGGTGCATCTACCCGATGTATAGCTGGGCCCACCCGGTCGAGGATGCGCTCGAAGGCATCACCCACAGCATCTGCACGCTGGAGTTCGAAGACCAGCGTCCGTTCTACGACTGGATCCTGGCGCGCCTGGCCGAGCTGGGCAAGCTGGCCCAGCCGCTGCCGCGCCAATACGAATTCGCGCGCCTGAACCTGACCTACATCGTCACCAGCAAGCGCAAGCTGCTGCAGCTGGTGCGCGACGGCCACGTCGATGGCTGGGACGATCCGCGCATGCCCACGCTGTTCGGCCTGCGCCGCCGCGGCTACACGGCCTCGTCGATCCGCCTGTTCTGCGACCGCACCGCGGTGTCGAAGTCGGACTCGCGCATCGACTACAGCCTGCTCGAGCAGGCCGTGCGCGACGACCTCGATCCCGGCACGCCGCGCTCGGTGGCAGTGCTCGATCCGATCAAGCTCGTCATCACCAATTACCCCGAGGGGCAGACGGAATCGTGCACGGCGCCGCGCAACCCGCACGATCCGGAAGCGGGCGTGCGCGAGTTCCCGTTCTCGCGCGAGCTCTGGATCGAACGCGACGACTTCCGCGAGGAGCCGCCCAAGAAGTACTTCCGCCTGTTCCCCGGCAACACCGTGCGCCTGAAGTACGGCTACGTGGTCCGCTGCACCGGCTTCACCAAGAACGACGCCGGCGAAGTGGTCGAGGTGCAGGCCGAGTATCTGCCCGACACAAAGAGCGGCACGCCGGGTGCCGACAGCGTCAAGGTCAAGGGCAACATCACCTGGGTCAGCGCGGCGCACGCCGTGCCGGCACAGGTCCAGCTCTACGACCGCCTGTTCGCCGATCCGCATCCCGATGCCGGCGACAAGGACTTCCTGGCCGCCCTGAACCCCAACTCCAAGCAGACCGTCCAGGCCTGGCTCGAACCCAACATCGCGACCGAACCCGGCGCGACCTGGCAATTCGAGCGGCTGGGTTACTTCACCGTCGACGCCAAGGACTCGCGCCCCGGCGCCCCGGTCCTGAACCGCATCGTCACGCTGAAAGACTCCTGGGCCGCGGGCTGAGCGCCGCCTGACCGGGATGAAAAAACGCGGACCTCGGTCCGCGTTTTTTTACGCCCACCGCCGAGCCGTCTCAAGGTGGGCGCGCCCCTTTACGCCCACCGCCGAGCCGTCTCAAGGTGGGCGCGCCCCTTTACGCCCACCGCCGGGCCGTCCCAAGGTGGGCGCGCCCCCTCGGGGGGCAGCAAGCGGGCGAAGCACGCGCGGCGTGGGGGCTTGTCTAGTCCAGGCGGATGCCGGCCGCCTTCACCACCTCGCCCCACTTCGTCGTCTCGCTCTCGAGATAACTGCGGAACGCCTGCGGCGTGCCGCCCAGCGGCTGGCTGCCCTCGTCGGCCAGGCGCCGCTTCATCTCGGGCTGCGCCAGCGCGGTCTGCAGTTGCGCGTTGATCGCACTGACGGCGGAGGCCGGCATGCCGGCCGGGCCGACGAGGCCGGTCCAGGCCGAGGCCTCGAAGCCGGCGAAACCCGATTCCGCCACGGTCGGGACGTCGGGCAGCGCATCGAGCCGCGCGGTCGACGTGACGGCGAGCGCGCGCAGCTTCTCGGCCTTGAACAGCGCGAAGGCGGTCTGCGGCGTAATGAAATAGAGATCGGTCTGACCGCCCACCAGATCGGTGACCGCGGGCCCTGCCCCCTTGTAGGGCACGTGCAGAAACTCGACCTCGGCGCGCCGGGCCAGCATCATGCCGGCCATGTGGCCGATCGTGCCGTTACCGGCCGAGGCGAGCTTGAGCGCGCCCGGCCCGCGCTTGCGCGCGTCGTCGAGCAGGTCCTTCAGGCTGCGGTACGGCGAATCCGCCCGCACCACCAGCACCACCGGCTGCGCGGCCACCAGACCGATGAGGGTGAAGTCGCGCGCCGGGTCGAACGGCATGCGGGGATAGATGGCCGGGTTGATCGCCAGATTGGCCGCCTGCCCCATGCCGACGGTGTAGCCGTCGGGCGCGGATCGCGCCACGAACTCCATGCCGATGTTGCCGGTGGCGCCCGGTTTGTTCTGCACGACCATCGACCAGCCCGCGCCGCTCGCGCCCACGCGCTCGGCGACGAGGCGGCTGATGGTGTCGGTCCCGCCGCCCGGCGGCATCGGCACGATGAGGTTGATGGGGCGCTCCGGCCAGGCGGCCTGAGCCGGCGCGGCGAGCGCGGCGGCAAGCGCGGCGGCAAGCGCGGCGCAGGCCATCAGTCGCTGCGCAAACCGCGTGAGCAGGCGAGCGGACTGCCGCCCAGCGGCATGCCGCCCAGCAGTACGCCGCCCGGCGTTCTGCGGCCCGGTGCCCGAGATGATGCATGTCATGGTGTTGTCTCCGTGTTGTTATGTTGCCGCCGACCGCCGGAACGCCACCGTCCGCACGCGCCTTCGACATCCGCTACCACCGGCCGATGAGGCCGCTCCTTGAAACAGGGGCCGCGCCGGGCGTCGATCCGACGCCCGGCGCGGCCCGGGTCAGGTCACCGGCCCCAGGACGCCCGCCTCGATCAACGCGGCGCGCGCCTCGGCATCGATGCCAGCCTCGTCGAGCACCGCCGCCCCGCAGGCACCCAGCGCGGGCGGCCCGGCACGCACGCCCGGCCGGCGTCCACCCAGTGTGATGGGCAGCAGCGGCACACGCGTGGCCTCTCCGGCGCGCGCGCCGTCGGGAATCGCGATCTCGGCCAGGCCACCGGTGCCGGCCAGGTGCGGATCGTCGAAGAGGTCCTGCGGACGCGCGATCGGCGCATACGGCAGCCCGTGCTGCTCGAAGCGCTGCGCGAGCGACGCGGCGCTCATGCCGGCCAGCCTTTCGCGCAGGATCGGCATGAGCCAGGGCCGCGCGTCGACGCGGGCATTGTTGGTGGCCAAACGGGTGTCGTCCGCCAGATCCACGAAACCGAAGGCCTCGCAGAAGATCCGCCACTGCGTGTCCGACACCACCGCCAGGAAGATCTGCCCACCCTCGGCCACCGTGAACACGTCGTACACCGCCCAGGCCGAGATGCGGCTGGGCATGGGGGCGGCGGCCTGGCCCGTCACGGCGTACTGCATCATGTGATGGCCCACGAGAAATACGTTGTTCTCGAACAGCGCACTCTGCACCTGCTGGCCCCGGCCGGTGCTGCGCCGTTCGATGAGCGCGGCCATCGCGCCCAGCGCGCCGAACATGCCACCCATGATGTCGTTGACCGCCGCGCCCGCGCGCAGCGGCCGGCCTTCCGGACCGGTCATGTAGGCCAGCCCGCCCATCATCTGCACCACCTCGTCGAGCGCGGTGCGATGCTCGTAGGGGCCCGGCAGAAAGCCCTTATGCGACACGTAGATCAGTCCGGGATTGAGCGTTTGCAGGCTCTCGTAATCCAGTCCCAGGCGCGCCATCGCGCCCGGCTTGAAGTTCTCGCTCACGATGTCGGCCGTGGCGATCAGCCGCAGCACCAGTTCGCGTCCGCGCGGATCGTGCAGGTCTACCGGAATGCTCTTCTTGTTGCGGTTGAACATCGCGAAGAATCCGGCGCCCGAGCCCTTCAGCCGGCGCGTGTTGTCGCCCTGCACCGGCTCGATCTTGATGACTTCGGCGCCCAGGTCCGCCAGCACCATGCCGCAGGTCGGGCCCATCACCATGTGCGTGAATTCGATGACGCGGATGCCGGCCAGCGGCAACGGGGGCGCGTCTTGCGCGGCGGTGTCTGCCTGCGCCGTATGGGCTTGGTCGGCGCGACTCATGCGGCCTCCCGTGCGTAGACAAAATCCTTGGGCAGCCCGGCATCGGGCAGGTGACCGTAGAGCGGCTCGTCCGGCAAGGCGGCCCGCAGGATCGCGCGCGCCTCGAGCAGCGCGGCGACGTCGATGCCGGTATCCAGACCCATCGCCTCGAGCAGAAACACCAGGTCTTCGGTCACGATGTTGCCGGTCGCGCCGGGCGCATGCGGGCAGCCGCCCAATCCGCCCTGGCTCGCATCGAACGTGCGCACGCCGGCCTCGAGCGCCGCCACCACATTGGCGAGCCCCTGCCCGCGCGTGTTGTGAAAATGCGCCCCGCCCGCGCGCTCGCCGAGCTCGCGCTGCAACGCGCTGAACAGGCGCCGAACCTGCGCCGGATTGGCGTAGCCGGTGGTATCCGACAACCCGACCTCGTCCACGCCGCAGTCGGCCATGGTCTGCGCCAGGGCCAGCGTCTGCGCATCGCTGACCGCGCCCGCCAGGGTGCAGCCGAAGGCCGTGGACAGCCCGGCTTCGATGCGCGCCTCGGGCCAGTCCTCGTCGCGCAGCGCGACCACCTCGCGCACCGTCTCGATCATCTGCGCGTGGGTCTTGCGCACGTTGGCCAGCGAGTGCGCCTCGCTCACCGACACGGGCAGCGTGATCTTGTGCGCGCCCGCCTGCAACGCCGCACGCGCGCCCTGCAGATTCGGGGCGAGCACCGCCACGTGCAGATCGGGCAAAGCCAGCGCGTCTTGCACCACCTCGGCGGCGTCGGCCATCTGCGGCATCAGCCGGGGCGGCACGAACGAGGCCACTTCGATTTCGCGCAGGCCGGCGCGCGCCAGCGCTGCGATCCAGCGGCGCTTGGCATGCGTGGGCATGACGGCGGCGATGCTTTGCAGGCCATCGCGCGGCCCGACTTCGCTCACCAGGACGGAAGGCATTGACGGTCTCCTTGTTGTTCTATAAGATAGAACGACGTTCTATTAATTTATTATTCGCCGACCCGGCCCCCGATGTCAATCGGGGGCGCCTGCAAGGGGCGCCCTGCAAGGGGGCGTCCGCACGCCTGATCTCATGCCTCGTAAAGCCATCCAACCCTCGCTCGCCGATCAACATGCCGCACCGGGCGGCGCCGCCGCCGTGGATCGCGCGTTGTCGGTACTCGGTGCCTTTCGGGCCGGCGACGGCGAGCTCGCCCTCACCGAGCTCGCCGCGCGCACGCAGCTGTACAAGAGCACAGTGCTGCGGTTGCTCGCCTCGCTCGAGCACGCGGGCTGGGTGCGACGCACGCCCGCCGGGCACTACGCGCTCGGTGCCGAAGTCGCCCGGCTGCACGGCGTGTACGCGGCGTCTTTCGCCTTGCAGGATGTGGTGGTGCCCGCGCTGCGGGCGCTGGTCGCCCGCACCGGCGAGAGCGCGGCCTATCACGTGGCGCAGGGCGGACACCGGCTCTGTCTGTATCGCGTGGATTCGCCGCACCCCGTGCGCGACCACATTCGCGCCGGCGACCTGTTGCCGCTCACCCGGGGCGCCGGGGGCCGGGTTCTGAGCGCCTACGCCAGCCCCGACGCGCGCGCGGACGACGAGGTCGCACGGCGGATCCGCGCCGAGCAGGTGATCGTGCTCGAAGGCGACCGCATGCCCGAGCTCTCGGGCATCTCCGCGCCGGTGTTCGGCGCCGATGGCACGCTCGCCGGCGCGGTCACCCTCACCATGCCCACGCCGCGCCTGATCCGCGCGCAGGCCGACGATGTGCTGGCCGCCGCGCGGGCGCTCACGAAGGCGCTCGGTGGCACGCCGCCCGCGCCCGAACCCTTGCCCTGAACGCAGGGCGGCGCCGCGTCCTTTCTACGTTTCGGGCCGTCCCGCCGCGGGTTATCATGCCCGACATTGCAGAGCCGGCTCCGTGCGCACCCTGTCCTGGCGCGCGCCCCGTCTCACACTCGACCCATGAACAGCGAACCCCTAGCACTGGATTTCAAAAGCGCCACGCTCTACGCCATCCGCGTGGTGCTTCACAACGCCGACCTCGCTGCGCTGCGCGCGGCGCTCGACAAACGGATGGCCGACGCCGGCAGCTTCTTCGAGAACGAACCCGTGGTGATCGACGCCAGCCGCGTCGACGCGCCCATCGATTGGCCCGAACTGGTGCAGGCGCTGCGTGACCACAACCTGCCGGCGATCGGCGTGGTGGCCACCGAGGCCAACCTCGCCGCCGCGCGTGCCATCGGCCTGACACCCGTGGAGCTCTCCACGCCGGGGCCGCGCGTTCCGCCCGCGATCGACACCGCGCCGCCCAACGACGTCGCCACGCCGGTGCCGTCGGTGCCGGCTGCCGCGCTCGACGTCGCGCCCGACGGCCCGACCGCGCAGCCCGATGTGGGCACCGGCGCGAACGGCGTGGATCCGGTCGACGCGCCCGCCGACGCAGCGGTCGATGCCGACGAGGCCGCCCCGGCCGCGTCTTCCGATGCCGCGCCGCCCGCGCGCGCGGCAGGCGCCACCGCCGAGTCCGGCCGTCTTACCTCGGCCGGCCCGCAAAGCAGCTCGGCCCTGGTCATCACGCGGCCGCTGCGTTCCGGCCAGCGCGTCTACGCGCGCGGCACCGACGTGGTCGTGATCGGCATGGTGAGTCAGGGCGCCGAAGTGATCGCCGATGGCAACGTGCACGTTTATGGTCCGCTGCGCGGCAAGGCCATGGCTGGCGCGCGTGGCGACACCTCGGCACGCATCTTCACGACGCAGCTCGATGCGGAGTTGCTGGCCGTGGCGGGCGTGTATCGCGTGGTCGAAGACAAGCTCGATCGCGCCCTGCACAATCAGCCGGCGCTGGTGCGCCTGGCCGGCGACACGCTGCATATCGAGGCACTGAAAGGTTGAATCCGAGGTACCGCGCATCGCGCTCGCCAGGTGTGCGCGCGGCGTCGCGCCGTGAATCGGCGAACGCGTTGCCGGCCCCGGTTTTCCAGGCCTTTGCTACACACATGTAAGAAGCCATTAGGGGCTTTTTGCTTTACGATAACGCGATTTATTCGAACATAAAGGGTTTGATCGTCATGACACGTATTGTTGTGGTGACCTCCGGCAAAGGCGGCGTGGGCAAGACCACCACGAGTGCCAGCTTTTCCTCTGGCCTGGCGATGCGAGGCCACAAGACCGCGGTCATCGACTTCGACGTCGGCCTGCGCAACCTCGACCTGATCATGGGTTGCGAGCGTCGCGTGGTGTACGACTTCGTCAACGTGATTCAAGGCGAAGCCTCGCTCAAGCAGGCCCTCATCAAGGACAAGCAGCTCGAGAATCTGTTCGTCCTGCCCGCCTCGCAAACGCGCGACAAGGATGCGCTCACGCAGGAAGGCGTCGAGAAGGTCATGAACGACCTGAAAGACATGGGCTTCGACTACATCATCTGCGATTCGCCCGCCGGCATCGAAACGGGCGCGCTGATGGCGGCCTACTTCGCCGACGACGCGCTGGTCGTGACCAACCCCGAAGTCTCGTCCGTGCGCGACTCCGATCGCATCCTGGGCATCCTGGCCGCCAAGTCGCGCCGGGCCGTGCAGGGTGATGATCCGGTCAAAGAATATCTGCTGCTCACGCGCTACAACCCCAAGCGCGTGAACGACGGCGAGATGCTGTCGCTCAGCGACATCGAAGACATTCTGCGGATCAAGCTGATCGGCGTGATCCCCGAGTCCGAAGCGGTGCTGCAGGCCTCCAACCAGGGCCTGCCCGCCATCCACCTGAAAGACACCGACGTGTCCGAGGCCTACAAGGACGTGGTCGCCCGCTACCTGGGCGAAGACCGTTCGCTGCGCTTTACCGAATACGAAAAGCCCGGCCTGCTGAAACGCCTGTTCGGAGGAAAGTAATCAATGTCGTTCCTGTCGTTCCTGCTCGGCCAGAAGAAATCCACGGCAAGCGTTGCCAAAGAACGCCTGCAGATCATCCTCGCCCACGAACGCTCCGGACGCGGCGATTCGCCCGACTACCTGCCGCAATTGCAGCAGGAGCTCATCGCCGTGATTTCCAAGTACGTGAAGATCAACCCGGACGACATCAAGGTCCATCTCGAGCGCCAGGACACGCTGGAAGTGCTGGAGGTGAAGATCGAGATGCCGCAGGCCGAAGCGCAGGCCCAGGCCCAGGCCTGATCCGAAGCCGCCGCGGATCGCCCGCGCCGCCGCGCGCGGCGCCCGATCCCGCGAGCCTTCTGCCCAAAAAAACCATCCCTAGGGATGGTTTTTTGTCGCCGGGCCGCCCCAAGACAAAAAAAGCCCCCTCGGGGGGCAGCAAGCCGAAGGCGCGGCGTGGGGGCCTTTTTTGTCGCCGGGCCGCCCCAAGACAAAAAAGAGCCCCCTCGGGGGGCAGCAAGCCGAAGGCGCGGCGTGGGGGCACTTTTTGTCGCCGGGCCGTCCCAAGACAAAAAAAGCCCCCTCGGGGGCAGCAAGCCGAAGGCGCAGCGTGGGGGCACTTTTTGTCGCCGGGCCGCCCCAAGACAAAAACGGCCCCCTCGGGGGGCAGCAAGCCGAAGGCGCGGCGTGGGGGTCCACCCATCGCCGGGCCGCCCCAAGACAAAAAAGAGCCCCCTCGGGGGGCGGCAAGCCGGACGCGCGGCCCAGGCGGGCGTTCAACCGGGCGCGCCCTCGTCCAACATGAGCAGCGCCCCCGCAATCAGCGCCTGCATGCCCTGCTCCAGCTCTCCCTCCATTTCGGCTTCCTCCGCCGACCGGTCGGCCTCGACCTCGGGTGCGCGACCGGCGACCGTATACACCGTGTCGGCCACCGCCATGCCATGAAAGGCGATGGTGGCGAGAAGCCAGCGCGCCTGCTCCATCGATAGCTCACAGGCCTCGGCGATATGGCGTTGATGCGCCACGATCTTCTCCAGCATGGCCGGCGTCGCCGCCAGCCGCCGGATCGTGAACGGCGTCACGCCCGGGTGCGCTCTGACGAAGTCGCGCACCGCGGCGGCAAACACCTGGAGATAGGCCTTCAGGCCCGCGCGCCCGGTCCCGGCCTGCGCCCGGGGAATTTCCCAGCGGCGAAACATCTCCTCGGCGACCAGGCATTTCAAGGCATCGAGGCTCGCGACATGCTTGTAGAGCGCCATATGACTCACGCCCAACTCCGCCGCGACCAGCGCGTAGGACAGGTTCGGCAGTCCGATTCGCACGCCCGCCTCGGCAATGCGCTCGTGCGTGATGGTCCGGGGGCGCCCGCGCGGGGCGGGCCGCTCTGATGAAGTCATGGATACGCCGGTGAGTCGCGATACGAAAGCCGAGACTTTAACCTGTTTCGCGATTTAGTTTATTTGCTTCAACTATTTCAAGATTTAGCTTATAGTGTTGCAACTCATTCTCATCCCCGTGACGGAAACGCAACGGCAGCAGGCCGATTCCGGCGCCATCACGGACATGCAGAAGGTCCGCCGCCACGCGGCAAGTGTTTGATTTCCTGCGCTTTTCATGAACTCCCGCGTTTCCGATCCTGGCGCGTCCGCGAGCCCGTCCACTCGCCCACCCGGCCCGATCCGTCAGATTCTGCATCCGATCCGCAGGCTGCTGGCGGTCGCCAGCGTGCTGGCCGGCCTCGGCGCGATGCTGACCTTGGCCCCGCTTGCCGGCATCGCGCATGCCGCCGCCCTGGCCCTGGCGGATACCGCCTCGTCCGCCCCTGACGACATCGCCCGAACGCTCGGCTTCAGCGTGGCGAGCCTGTTCCTGGGGATGGCACTGGTGTCGGCAGCCGAGCTGATCGCGCACCTTGCCGACAACCGCCTCACCCACCGCCTGCGCCTGGACGTCGTCCAGCGCCTGGCCCAGGCGCCGCTGGGTTGGTTCACCGACCGGGCTTCCGGCGAAATCAAACAGGCGCTGCAGGACGACATCGGCACCCTGCACAGCCTGACCGCGCATTTCTATACGGCCGTGGGGCGTGCCGTGGGCGCCATCGCGATCTCGGTCGTCTATCTGTTCGCGCTGGATTGGCGCATGGCGGTCGTCGCCCTGCTGCCCTTTCCGGGTTTTCTGCTGTTCCTGCGCCACGCAATGAAAGCCGGCAATGCCAACATGAACGTGTTCGTGGCGCGGCTGGGACGCATCAACGCAACGGCAGTCGAGTTCGTGAGCGGCATCCCGGTGGTCAAGGCCTTCGGCGCCACGGGCCGCGCCCACGCCAGTTATCGGGAAGCCGTCGACGCCTTCGCCGAGGCGTTTGCCGACTTCACCCGCCCGCTGGTTGCAGCGATGGCGCACGCCCATGCCCTCATCGCTCCGGTCACAGTGCTCGCCTTCGTCCTGGCCGGCGGCACGCTGTTCGCGAGTCTGGAATGGATCGCGCCGATGGACGTGCTGCCCTTCGCCCTGGTCGCCCCTGGCATCTGCGCCCCGCTGCTGTTGCTGCACACCCTGCTGCATGACCTCGGCGCTGCCGTCGGCGCAGCACAGCGTGTGTCGGCGATGCTTCAGACGCCGGTCATCGCACCAGTCAGCCCCGAGCGGCAGCAACAGCCGGACGGCCATGAGATCCGCTTCGAACAGGTGAGCTTCGGCTACGGCTCCGATGACCGCGCGCTGTCCGACGTCACCTTCACGCTGGCCGCCGGTAGCGTGACCGCCATCGTCGGCGCATCGGGCGCGGGCAAGTCGACCGTGGCACGCCTGCTGCTGCGCTTCTTCGATCCCGCGGCGGGGCGCATCACACTGGGCGGCGCCGACCTGCGCCACGTCGACAGCAGGCAGCTCTACCAGCGCATCGGTTTCGTGTTGCAGGAGTCGCGGCTGCTGCATGCCAGTGTGCGCGAGAACATCGCGCTGGGCCGCGCCGGCGCAAGCCTGTCCGAGATCGAAGCGGCCGCGCGCGCCGCGAACATCCATGAGCGCATCGCCGCGCTGCCGCGGGGATATGACTCCGTCGTCGGCGAGGACGCCGTGCTCTCGGGCGGCGAACGCCAACGCGTGAACATCGCCCGAGCCATGCTCCTCGACCCGCCGGTCCTGGTACTCGACGAACCCACGGCCAGCATGGACGCCGTCAATGAAGTGCTGGTCCAGGAGGCGCTGGCCCGCTTCACGCAAGACCGCACCGTGCTTGTCATCGCACACCGGCTCGAGACGGTGATGCACGCGGACCGCATCCTCGTCATGGAAGGCGGGGCCATCGTCGAACAGGGCACGCACGCCGAGCTACTGGCCCGCCCCGGACGCTACGCGCGCCTGTGGGCTGAGAGTGCGGCGTCCACGCCCCGGGAGGGAGCGCCATGCTGAAGACCCTTTTTGCGTTGCTGGGCGAGACGTCGCCGGTGCTGCGGCGATATCTCGCGCTTGCCGTCGTTTATGGACTGCTGTGCGGTCTGGCCCTCACGGCACTGGTGCCGGTCGTCGGCGCGCTGCTGACGGGCGACATGTCCGCCGCGAGGATGTGGCTTGCCGTCCTGCTGGCCGGCATGGCGGCATGCTGGGCACTCCGGGGCGTGGTGGAACGTGCCGGTGTACGGGTGGGCGTGGCGCTGCTGCAGGACGCGCGTCATCGCCTCGGCGACCACGTCGCGCGGTTGCCCGCGGGATGGTTTACGCCGCAAAACACTGCCAGGCTCGGCCATGTGATGACGCAGGGCATGATGAGCATCGCCCAGCTTCCCGCTCACGTACTGACGCCAGTGATCAGTGGCGTGGTGACACCCGCGGTCCTGCTGGCTGCCCTGTTCTGGCTGCACGCGCCGCTGGGTCTGATCGGCCTGGCCGCCCTGCCGCTTACCGCCGCGCTCATGGGACTCACGCGCCGGCTCGCACGCCGCGCCGACAGCCTCTACCAGCAGCGCTTTGCGGACGCCAGCCAACGCGTGGTCGAGTTCGCGCAGGCGCAGGCGTTGCTGCGCGCCTTCAACGGCGAGGGCGGCAGCACGCGCTGGCTGACCGAGACCTTCGAACGGCAACAGCAGGCCGGCGGACGGCTGATCTGGCTCTCGGCGGGATCCTCGGTGTTGACGATGTGGGGC
Source organism: Bordetella genomosp. 5 (assembly GCF_002261475.1). Classification (GTDB taxonomy): domain Bacteria; phylum Pseudomonadota; class Gammaproteobacteria; order Burkholderiales; family Burkholderiaceae_B; genus Bordetella. Next base: position 260,642 of record NZ_NEVN01000002.1, on the reverse strand, counting down.
GTCCAGGCCGTCTTTGCGGTCATGCTGTTCGCCGTGGTGGCGTGGGCGGGCGCGGCGCCGCAAGGCGGGCTGCCGGGCGAGTCGGCCGGTGTCGTGATTGCCCTGTTGCTGGCCGCCCGCTTCATCGACTCGCTGCTCGAAGTGGCGAGCTACGGAGATGTGCTGCGCGGCGCCACCGGGCAGCTCGACGAGGTGCAGGCGATCCTCGCCGCCGCCCCGTTGCCGGCGCCCGCGACGCCTCGCGTGCCGCACGATGCGGGCATCGAGCTGCGCAACGTGCATTTTGGCTACGACGACAACGGCCCCGACGTGCTCCACGACGTCAGCCTGCGCATCGCGCCGGGCACCATGACTGCGCTGATCGGCGAATCGGGATCGGGCAAGACCACCCTCGTCCGCCTGATCGCACGCTTCTTCGACGTGCACCAGGGCAGCGTGCTCGTGGGCGGGGTCGACGTCCGCGACATGACCGAGCCGCAACTGGCGGCGCAGATCAGTCAGATATTTCAGGAGAGCTTTCTCTTCTCGGGCACGATCGCCGATAACGTCCGGCTCGGCAGGCCCGACGCGGACGACGCGCAGATCGTGGCGGCCCTGTGCGAGGCGGGCGCCGAATCGCTATTGCTGCGATTGCCGCAAGGACTGGACACGCCCGTCGGAGAAGGCGGCGCACGTCTCTCGGCCGGGGAACGCCAGCGTGTTGCGATCGCGCGCGCCTTGATCAAGAACGCCCCGATCCTGCTCGTGGACGAGGCGACCGCGGCGCTCGACGCCGAAAGCCAGGCCGTCATCGCCCAGGCACTCGCGCGGCTGCGAGGCCGCCGCACGTTGGTGGTGATCGCGCATCAGCTCGCCACCGTCGCCATGGCCGATCAGATCGTCGTCCTGGAGCGCGGCGCGGTCGTCGAGCAAGGCACCCTGGCGCAGCTGGCGACAAGCCAGGGCCACTACGCGCATTTCCTCGAGCAGCGCCGCATGGCGAAGCGCTGGCGCGTCGTCACGCCTCGAGGGGCTCGCTCCTGATGTCCGCACGCTGGCTGGCCCTCTTCGCCGCGCTATGTGGCGCGTCGCTCTTCGTGGGCGCGCGCGAGGTGGCGTGGTCGCAATGGGCCACCCTGTCCGGTGACACCTGGCTCACGCTGACCGCCAGCAGGCTGCCCCGACTCGCCACGCTGGTGCTGACGGGCGTGGGGCTATCGGTTTGCGGCGTGATTCTGCAGCACATCGTGCGCAACAAGTTTGTCGAGCCCGCGACTTCCGGCGGACTGGATGCGGCGAAACTCGGCATCCTGGTATCGATCACGCTCATCCCGGGCGCCGGCGTGGCGGCTCGCATGGTGTGCGCGCTGGCGTTCTGCTTTGCCGCCGGCCTCATGTTCGTGGCCATCGTGCGGCGCATCCGGGTCAAGAACACGGTGCTCGTGCCGGTGATCGGGCTCATGTATGGCGGCGTGCTCAGCGCGCTCGCCGAGTTCTACGCCTACCGCAACAACATTCTTCAGAGCATGCAGGGCTGGTTGCTCGGCGACTTCTCGAAGATCGTGCAGGGCAACTACGAGGTCGTCTACCTGATCCTGCCGATCGTGGTGCTCACGTATTTGTACGCGCACCGCTTCACGGTGCTGGGCATGGGCGAAGACGTGGCGCACAGCCTGGGGCTGAACTACGCCGCCACCGTCGCGCTGGGCCTGTTGCTGGTCGCCGTCACGGTGTCCGTCACGGTGATTACGGTCGGCGCGATTCCGTTCGTCGGCCTGGTCGTGCCGAATCTGATCGCGCTGCACTATGGCGACAACCTCGGGCGCACCTTGCCCATGGTCGCGCTGGGCGGCGCGTCGCTGCTGCTGGTGTGCGACATCCTCGGTCGCATCCTCATCCACCCCTACGAAGTGCCCATCGGCTTGACGGCCGGCGGAGTCGGCGGCGTCCTGTTTCTCGCGCTCATCCTCAGGAACCGGCGATGACACGTGCGCAGCGCTTCGGCTGGCGACTGCCCGCGCTCTGGACCAGCGTTGCGGCGCTGGCCCTGATCTTCGTGTTCTTCCGGTCGGGCCTGGACTTCGGCTATGTGATCCCGAAACGCCTGATCCGCCTGGCCGCCATGGGCATCGGCGGCGTCTGCGTCGCGTGGTCATCGATCGCCTTTCAGACCATCACGGGCAACCGCATCCTGACGCCGGCCATCATGGGATACGAGGCCATCTACCTGATGCTGCAGGCGCTTCTGATCCTGGCGCTCGGTACGCAGAGCCTGGCGCTGCTGAGTGCCACCGGCAACTTCGTCGTGTCGGCGCTGACGATGCTCGGCTACTCATGGGCCATCCACCGCTGGCTGCTGCGCGGCGATCAAACCAATGTGTATTTCCTGCTGCTGGTGGGCCTGGTGCTGACGGTGGTGATCGGCACCTTCACCCAATTCGTCCAGCTCACGACAAGCCCGGGCGAATTTTCCATGTTGCTGGGCATGAGCCAGGCCTCATTCAATCGCGCCGAGCTCGCGCAATTGCTGCCGGCGGCGCTGGTGGTACTGGCCGTGTGCGCGGCGGGGGTCCGGACCCTGCCCACGCTCGACGTGCTGTCGCTGGGCCGGGGGCAGGCGATCTCGCTGGGCGTGGACCATGGCCGCGCGGTTCGGTGGCAACTCGCCCTGATCGCGATGCTGGTCGCGGTATCCACCAGCCTGCTCGGCCCCACCGCTTTCATGGGCATCTTCGTGGCCAACCTCGCCTACGCGCTGGCTCGAGATGGCCGCCACCGCGCCACCTTGTCCACCGCCTGCGCGATTGCGATCGCGATCTTCATCGTGGCGCAGCTCGCGGTCGAACACCTCTTCAACTACCGGACGACCGTCGGGATTCTGGTGAACCTGGTGTGCGGCGCCTGGTTTCTCACCCGCATGGCACGGCATCGCGGGTCCCACCCATGACACACGCGCCCTGTGCAACCCTTTTCATCAGGAGAACGACATGATTCGCCCTCATCGGCCCGGACGCTGGACGCTACCTGTGCTGCTCGGCGCCGCACTCGCCCTGCAGGGCTGCGAGCGCGCGCCCGCCCCGCCCGCACAGCCGGCCACCACACAGGGCGCCACACCGAGCGCAACGCCGCAGAGCGCGGCGGCTAGCGCGGCGGCCAGCGCGGCGGCCGGCGCGGCGGCTAGCGGCGCGCCGATCACGGTGCGGCACGCACTCGGCACCACGGAGATCGCCACGCGGCCCCAACGCGTCGCGGCGCTCGATATGAACGAGGTCGATTTCCTGGATCAGCTGGGCGTACCGGTCGTCGGCATGCCGAAGGACTTCGTGCCCGATTTTCTCGCCAGGTACAAGGACGATCCCAAGGTGCTGGATCTGGGCGCGATCGTGCAGCCCAATCTGGAGCGTGTCCACGCGGCCAGGCCCGACCTGATCCTGATCACGTCGCTGCAGGCCAATCAATACAGGGCCTTGACCGAGATCGCGCCGACGCTTCATTTCGACGTGGACTACCGGGACAGCCAGTCCAATCACATCGAGCTGATCAAGCATCACCTGACGACGCTGGGCGACATCTTCGGCAAGCAGGAGGCCGCGCGTGAAAAGGTGGCCGAGATCGACGCGCAGGTTGCGGCGGCTCGCGACATCATCGCCGGCCGACCGGAAAAGGCGCTGGTCATCATTCACAACAACGGCGCCTTCAGCGCATTCGGCGAACACTCGCGCTACGGCTTCATCTTCGGCGCGCTGGGTGTAAAGCCCGCCAACCCGGGCGCGCAGAGCGGATTGCATGGACACCCGGTGTCCAGCGAGTTCATCCAGCAGACCAATCCCGACGTGATCTACCTCGTGGATCGCACGGCGGTCATGGAACGCCGGCCCGTGCTCACGGCCGAGTCCATCGGAAACCCACTGCTGCGCCAGACCAACGCCTGGAAGAACGGCCGCGTGGTGTTCGCCGACCCGTACGCCTGGTATGTGACGGCCGCCAGCCCGGCCTCGATCAAGCGCGTGATCGACGACGTGCTCAAAGGCTACGCACCCTGATGCGCGATCTATTTCGTTTTTCATCTGACTCAAGTACGAGCGCGCCGACCCAGCCGGGCCCAGGCGCACAAAGCCGAAGGAACCTCATGACTCACCGACACCCGCTGCGTGATCCTGCACGCGCACTCGCGCCCGCGCCCCTCACCACTGCCTCGCTGACGCGGCGCCCCCTGCCTGACGCCGTGCGCGCCGCGCTGGTCTACGGACTGAGCGCCGGCACGCTGTCTCTGCTCACGCCGGCGGCGCTGGCGCAGTCGACGGACAACGCGGCGCCTGCCGTGAGCACCCTGCCGGCGGTCACGGTGCAAGGGCAGACCGTGCTGCCCGACTACCCGGGCGGACAAGTGACCAGCGGCGGCCGCATGGGCTTTCTGGGGGAAAAGGATTTCATGGAAACGCCGTTTTCCACGATCACCTATACCGAGAAGTTCATGGAGGACCAGCAGGCCAAGGACATCAGCGAAGTGATCGCCAAGACGGACCCCAGCGTCTTCGTGAGCGGAATCCCCGGCGAAAGCAACGAGAGCTACTCCATCCGCGGTCTGCCCTCCAACGTGGGCGACGTGATGGTCAACGGCCTGGCCGGCATGGCGGCGTACTACCGCAACTCTCCCGAGATGTTCGAACGCGTGGAAGTGCTGAAGGGCCCGTCGGCCCTGCTCAACGGCATGCCGCCCAAAGGCTCGGCGGGCGGCGCCGTCAACCTGGTGACCAAGCGCGCGGGCGACGATCCGCTGATGCGGGTGACCGGTACCTATATGTCGAATTCGCAGTTCGGCGGACACCTGGACATGGGGCGCCGGTTCGGTGACAGCCAGCAGTTCGGCATCCGCTTCAATGGCGTATACCGCGACGGCGAAACGGCGGTGAAGTCGCAGGACAAGCGTGTTTCGCTGGCCTCGTTGGGCTTGGATTGGCGCGGCGAAAAGACGCGCCTCTCGGCCGACTTCTATCAGAGCAAGGACCACGCCAATGGGCTGACACGCGGTCTCACGCTCGCGCCGGGCCTGGCGGTGCCCAAGCCGCCGAAATCCGACGTGTCGTGGAATCCCCCCTGGGCCTTTTACGACTCGACGGACGAGGGCGCGATTCTGCGTGGCGAAGTCGATTTGAATGAGGACTTCATGGTCTATGCCACGGCGGGCATGAGCAAGACCGCGTTCGATTCAAACATGGGCGCGGGACAGGTCATCAACAGCGCCGGGGATTTCCGCATCAACTTCAGCGGCGTGGCCGACCGGACCGAACGCAAGTCCGCCGAGGCCGGGCTGAAAGGAAAACTGGAGACCGGCCCGATCAAGCATCAGTTCGCGGTCAATGCCACCTACTACAAGGAAGACTATCGACTGAATGGCTTTCGCAATCTGCTGGCCCGCGATTGGGTGACCAACATCTACAACCCGGTGTGGGGCCCCGCACCCCGGCTGCCCAGTGATATCCCGGCCATCAGCCGCACCGTCACCGAGCTGTCGAGCGTGGGCGTGGCCGACACGATGTCGTTCGCGCAGGATCGTATCCAGCTCACGCTCGGCGCCCGCCGCCAGCAGGTGACGAGCGACAGTTTCAATGGCGCGACCGGCGCGCGCATGGGCGAACGGTACAAGACCCATGCCACCACGCCCGCGGCCGCCGTGCTGTTCAAGGCGACCGAGCGCGTGTCGCTGTATGCCAATTACATCGAAGGTCTGAGCCAGGGCGCCATCGCCCCCAATACCGCCGCCAACGCCGGTGAGGTCTTTGCGCCGTACAAGACCAAACAAAAGGAAGTCGGGATCAAGCTCGATCTGGGCGAGTTCGCCCACACCCTGAGCGTCTACGAGATCAATCGCCCCAGCAGCTACACCGATCTGGTCACCAATGTGTATTCCTTCGGTGGCGAGCAGCGCAATCGCGGCGTGGAATGGGGCTTCTTCGGCACCCCGATGCAGGGCGTGCGATTGATGGGCGGCGTCGCATTCTCGGACCCCGAAGTGATCAAGGCGGCCAATCCCGGCAGCGAAGGCAAGCTGGCGACCGGCCTGCCCAAATGGCAAGCGAAGCTGGGCGTGGAATGGGACGTCCCGGCCGTGCGCGGCGTCACGCTCACCGCCAACGCGACGTCGGTGTCCAAGCAATATCTCGACGCGGCCAACGACGTTTCCATTCCGGGACGTACGGTGTTCGACGTGGGTGCGCGCTACGCCACCAAGGTCTACGGCCGCCCGCTGACCGTGCGCGCGGCGGTCACCAACGTCACCGACAAGGGATACTGGGCCAAGCCCCACTTCACCAGCCTGGGCATGGGCGCGCCGCGCACCTTCCTGCTGTCGGCTTCGATGGACTTCTGACCGGCTCAAGACCCGCGCGGCCCTCCTGTCGACCAATAAAAAACCATCCCTAGGGATGGTTTTTTATTGGTCGACACCGGATCAGGGCTTGAACGCCCCGATGAAAATCGCCGGGTCGACGCGCGCGTCGTTGAGGCTGACGTTCCAGTGCAGATGCGGCCCGGTGGCGCGGCCGGTGGCGCCCACCTTGCCCACGACGCCGCCACGCGCGACCTCGTCGCCCACCGCGACGTCGATCGCCGACAGGTGGCAGAACATGCTGATGAAGCCCTGTCCGTGGTCGACGAAAACCGTCTTGCCGTTGAAGAAGTAGTCGCCCACCAGCACCACGCGGCCCGCGGCCGGCGCGCGGATGGGCGTCCCGGTCGGCACCGCGAAGTCCAGGCCCGAGTGCGGGTTGCGCTCTTCGCCATTGAAGAAGCGGCGCAGCCCGAAGGGGCTGGACAGACGCCCCTGCACCGGCGCGTCGAGCACCACGTTGCTCGGGACCACGCCCGCGCGAAACGCGCGATAGGCTTCGGTCTGCTCGGCCAGCTCGCGCTCGATGCGGCGCAGATCGGCCGGATCGGGGTTCACCTGCCGCTTGTTCTTGAGCGTGATGTGCTGCGCGGTGTAGGTCTTGGCGCCCACCTGAAACGCCACGCGACGGGCCGCGCTGCCGCTACCCACCGTGAGATGTTCCGTGCCGGGCTTGACCGACAGCGGGATGCCCACGATGGCGAGCCAGGTGCCGCCCGCCTGCGGCAGCACCATCACGCGCTTGTTGAGATAGCGCGCTTCGGGCTCCTGCGCCGACGCCCCCAGACGCAGCACCGCCACGCCGCCGGGTACCGGGAAGTTGAGCTTGCGCGAGATGTAATCGGCGGCGTCACCCTGCGCGCGCGCCAGCAGCGGCATCGCGCCGGCGAGGCTCAGCGCCGCGACACCCGCCAGAAAAGCGCGTCGCTGCATCAGAGGCACAGATTGGCGGAGTCGGACAGCGTGACCGCGCGCGACGGACGGCGCGTGTTCAGTTTTGCGTCGGTCTTGCCGCGCCACGTGGTGGCGCTCAGCACGGCCTCGACGCCCAGCGTGCCCTCGACCACGACTTCACCGCCGTTCTTGATTTCATTCTGCTTGAAGTCCACGCCCTGCCCCTTCCAGGCGGATGCCACGCACGACAGATACTCCTGGGCGGGACGCGCGGTGGAGCCGTAGAACACGGGCTCGCTCTTGTTGACGTCCTGCACGCTCGCGCATGCGGAGAGCATCAGGACGGCGGCGGCGAGGGGCAATGCAGACAGAACCTTCATTTTGTTTTTCCGATGAATCAGCAGACGACGCGGCCAACTATACCGCACGCATTCGGGGCGCTCGGGCACCGGCAATCACACTTGCGGCGCCTGACGCAGCGCCGATTTGGGGCGAAACGCCTTCACGATCTCGGCACGCGTCTCGATGTACGGACCGCCGATGAGATCGATGCAATACGGCACGGCCGCGAAGATGCCGCTCGCCACGACGGCGCCGTCGTCACCGCGCAGGCCCTCGAGCGTTTCGCGGATGGCCTTGGGCTGTCCGGGCAGATTGAGAATGAGCGCGGCATGACCGTCGATCTCGCGCAGCACACCCACCTGGCGCGACAGGATCGCGGTGGGCACGAAGCGCAGGCTGATCTGACGCATCTGTTCGCCGAAGCCGGGCATTTCGCGCGTGGCCACCGCCAGCGTCGCCTCGGGCGTCACGTCGCGCCGCGCGGGGCCGGTGCCGCCCGTGGTCAGCACCAGATCGCAACGCTCCTGGTCCACCAGCTCGGTGAGGGCCGCCGAGATCTGCGCGGCGTCATCCGCCACCAGGCGTTCGACGGCGCGCCAGGGCGAGGACAGCGCCGTGCCTAGCCATTCGCGCAGCGAAGGCACGCCCTGGTCGGCGTAGACGCCCGTGGAGGCGCGGTCGGACACGGAGACCAGACCGACGATGAGTTCGTCGGGGTGGGCACGGACGGAGGAGGCTTGCGTCATGGACATATCCCGGTCGGAGGCGCCGGACGGCACATCGTCGTCCCGAACCGTCGCGCCACGTTTTTGTAACAAATTGCAGTCGCCCGGCGGCCGGATGTCCGGGCCGCGCAGGGAAACCCCGATCCTAACCCACCCGGCCACCCCGGCAGCGCCGATCCGGCCCGTGAGTCGCTTTAACAAGCATGCAATAATTTCGTCACATCACATCCCCTCCCCCCTCCATTCCCATGTTCGACATCTTCGCCGGGCTCGACCCCTGGGTCGGTCTGAGCCTCGTCCTGGCGCTCACCTTCGTTCTCGCATTCGAATTCATCAACGGTTTCCACGACACGGCCAACGCCGTGGCGACGGTGATCTACACCAAGGCCATGCCGGCCCACCTCGCGGTGGTGCTGTCGGGGATCTTCAATTTCCTGGGCGTGTTGCTGGGTGGCGTGGGCGTGGCCTATGCGATCGTGCATCTGTTGCCGGTCGAGCTGCTGATCAACGTGGACACCGGACGTGGCCTGGCCATGGTGTTCGCCATGTTGACCGCCGCGATCGCCTGGAACCTGGGCACCTGGTATTTCGGCATTCCCGCCTCGAGCTCGCACACGCTGATCGGATCGATCCTGGGCGTGGGCCTGGCCAATGCCCTGCTGACCGATCTGCCGATCGGCGCCGGCGTGAACTGGGGCAAGGCGATCGATATCGGCATGTCGCTGGTGGCATCACCGATCGCGGGGTTCGCCGTGGCGGGCGGCGTGCTGCTTCTGTTGAAACGATGGCTACCGCTCTCGAAGATGCACAAGACGCCCGACCAGCGCCGCGCGGTCGACAATAAAAAGCATCCGCCCTTCTGGAATCGCCTCGTGCTGGTGCTGTCGGCCATGGGCGTGTCGTTCGTGCACGGCTCCAACGATGGCCAGAAAGGCATCGGGCTGATCATGCTGGTCCTGATCGGCATCGTGCCCGCGCAGTTCGTGCTCGACGAGAACGCCACCACGTATCAGATCGACCGTACCCGCGATGCCGCCACGCACCTGTCGGCGTTCTACCACCGTAACGAGGCCACGCTGGGCGAATACCTGGCCCTGCCCGCCGCGGGCCGGCGCGCCGATCTGCCGAGCAACTTCAGCTGCGATCCCAAGTCGACGCTGGCCACGATCGACGCGCTGCAGCACGCCCTGACCGGCGTGTCGCACTACAAGGACATGCCGCCGGCCACGCGCGTGGACGTGCGCCGCTACCTGCTCTGCCTGGACGACACCGCCAAGAAGGTCGCGGCACTCGAAGGCCTGCCGGCGCGCGAGCGCGCGGACCTGCAGCGCCTGCGCGGCGACCTGACCGCCACCACCGAATACGCGCCGCTCTGGGTCATCATCGCGGTGGCCGTGGCGCTGGGCGTGGGCACGATGGTCGGCTGGCGCCGCGTCGTGCTGACGGTGGGCGAGAAGATCGGCAAACAGGGCATGACCTACGCGCAGGGCATGGCGGCGCAGGTGACCGCCGTGGGCGCGATCGGTCTGGCGAACGTGTTCAGCCTGCCGGTGTCGACCACGCACGTGCTGTCGTCCGGGGTGGCCGGCACCATGGTGGCCCACGGCAGCGGCCTGCAAGGCAGCACGGTGCGCAACATCCTGCTCGCCTGGATCCTGACGCTCCCCGCCTCGATGCTGCTGGCCGCCGGTCTGTACTGGATCGGCATCATGATCTCCGGCTGATCGCCGGAGCCGCCGGCGCCGGACCCGACGAGGGCCGCGCCGGCGCGATATGACCGTTTGGCGCAACACACTTGTCGGCGCCGGGCTCTAGGCCGGGGCCGCCGGCTGGCCTAAGATGCAGCCCATGAACGCCGCTCATCTTCCCGTCCTGCATTACATCCATGATCCCCTGTGCGGCTGGTGCTACGGCGCCGCGCCGCTGGTGCGCGCCGTGCGCGACCTGCCGGGGCTGCGCATCCTGACCCACGGCGGCGGCATGATGACGGGCGCGCGCCGTCAGCCCGTCACCGAGGCGCTGCGGCATTACGTGATGCAGCACGATCAGCGCATCGCCGCGATCACGGGCCAGCCCTTCGGCGAAGATTATTTCGAGGGACTGCTGCGCGACGCCGGCGCCGTGTTCGACTCGGCGCCGCCCAGTGCCGCCGTGCTTGCCGCGGCCTCGCAAGACGGCGACGGGCTGGACATGTTGGCGCGCATCCAGCACGCCCACTATATGGAAGGCCGGCGCGTGGCCGATCCGGTCGTGCTGCACGAGCTCGCCGACGAGCTCGGCCTGGACCTGGCCCGCTTCGAGCGCGACATGCAGATCTTGGCCGGCGCGCCGCTCGCGGGCCATTTCGATGACAGCCGCGCGCTGCTGCGCCAATTGGGCGCCAACGGCTTTCCGACCTTCGCGCTGCAAACGCAGGCGGGATGGCAGGTGCTGGACCCGGGCCGCTACCTGGGCCAGCCCGACGCCTGGCGCGAAGCGCTGGCGGCCGCGCTGCACTGAGCCCGGACGGGCCGCCGGGGCTCAGTACCGCTCGTCACGCAACGCCGGCATGACGAGTTCGCGCACGAACGACGCGGGCGAAAGCCGCATCAAGGTGCGCACCACGGCCACCACGTCGTGCACCGGCACAAGCTGGCCCTCCCCGCGCGCGGCGGCGTCCACCAGCGGCACCGACAGATCGTCGTCGGTGTTCAGATAACCCAGCTGCAGCGTCGTCACCGCGAGCCCGTCGCCGCGAAAGCCTTCGCGCAAGGCGTCCGCGATGCCATCCAGCGCGAACTTGCTCGCGCCGAAGGCCACCTCCGGACGGCCGCTGTGGCGCAGGCCGGAGGTCGAGCCGGTCAGGATCAGGCGCGGCTGCCCCGACGCGATCAGGCGCGGCACCAGGCGCTTGAGCAACAGCAAGGTGGCGCCGACGTTCACATTGATCAGGTCGAGCAGGGCCTCGTCGGCCTCATTCAGAAAGTCGTAGTCCGGGGTGAAAGCCGCGGCCTCCCAGATGCCCAGGTTGTGAATCAACACGTCGATCTGGGCCGGCGCCTCGGCGGCAATGCGTGTCGCGGCCTCCAGCGGACGGCTCAGGTCGGCCTCGATCCACTGCTGCGCGACGCCGGCGGGCAGCGACAGCGCGCCCGGGCGGCGGCGCGATACGCCGATGACGGTGTCCCCCGCGTCAGCCAGGCCTTCCGCGAACGCGCGGCCCAGCCCCTTGCTCGCGCCGATAATCATGATGTTCATGGCGTGCTATTCCCTCGATGCGATTGGTGCGATGTCGTGCCGGACCCGGCAGGCGTATGAAGCAACGGCCTTCACATGACGGCCAGCAGGCCGCCGTATCCGGCCAGACCGATGATCACCGCGAGGCCAGTGTTGCCGGTGATGCGCGCGGCGAGCGCGGTTACGATCAGTCCGCCCACGTAGGGCGCGACCTGGGCCACCTGTTGCTCGCCCCACAGATCGGGCACGATGACCGCCGCCGCGATCGCGGCCAGCAGCGCGGGGCCCAGCACGGCCAGGCGCGAGCCGTCCTGCGACAGGCGCTTGAGCAGCCAGTGACGCGACGACAGCATGAAGGGCAGCGCCCGGGTCATGAACGTGATCACGGCCATCGCCAGCACGGCGACCCAGAACTCCAGACCACTACTCATTGCACACCTCGCGCCGGGCGAAAACACAGGCAACCCGCCAGCGCGCCCGCCAGGATGGCGAGCGTGCCGTAGCCGGCGCCGGCGAGCACGGCGCCCACGCCCAAAGCCGCCCCCAGCGGCAGCCAGAGTTCGCGCCGCGCGCTCTGGCACACCAGCGCCACGAACAAGGCGGGCAAGGCGAAGCGCATCACTTGCGCCAGCATCGGAAACTGGCGCTCCAGCCCTTCTCCGGCATACACGCCCACGGCGGTACCGGCGATCCATGTCAGCCAGGCGGCCACGCCCAGACCCGCCATCCAGCGCGCACGCGCCCGCGTGTCGACCGCATCGAGCTTGTGCAGCGCGGTGGCGAAGACTTCGTCGGTCAGGAAAAAGGCGAGCCGCAGCCGGGTGGACAGCGCCGGCGGCAGCCAGCGCGACAGCAGCGGGCCATACAGCAGATGGCGCGCGTTGAGCAGCGAACACAGCGCCACCACCCAGGGCCAGGGGGTGCCGGCCTTGATCGACGCCAGCAGCAGAAACTGGCTTGCGCCGGCATACACCAATACCGAAATGAGCACGACCTGATAAGGCGCGAGCCCGGTGCCCACACCGGCGATGCCGAATGCGACCGCCACCGGGAAATAGCCGATCATCACCGGCACGCAGGCCTTGATGCCGGCGAGCACGGGCCGGCCGGCCGCCACGGGCAGCGGTGCGCCCGAAGAGTCTGAATTCATGAGACGTACAGCACAGGAGAACGAGGCCCCGATTCTATCGCCGCCCCGCGAAACGGGCGCCGCCGCGCCGCGATCCTGCCGGACGAACGTTCAGCCGGGATGTCCCAGGGCGCGCAACTGTGCCTTCAGGCGCCGCACTTCCTGGCTCAGATCGAGGATCAGCGCCGCGGCGTCCAGCCCGGCGCCCAGATCGCGCTCGAGGCGGCGGGCGTCGAGCGCGCGGCGCAGGTCCACGCTCTGAAAGCGCCACTCCGCCGGGCGATCGTGCGACACGCGCACGATCCCGACCTCGACCAGACGCGCCACCCACTCCACCTGGGCGTCACACGCGCGCGCCAGGTCTTCGGCGGTGAGGGGTTGTTCCTGGCACACGACGGTGGCATGCGCAACGAAGACTTTGCTCATGGTCATACTCCGAGGTTGCGGCGCGGATCAAACGCCAGGTCCTGGGCCATGCGGCGATACGCATCGCGAGCGGCGTCGGTGTCGGCCGGGGGCAGCACGACGTCGAGCACCAGGTAAAGATCGCCCGCGGGCTCGCCGGGGATGCCGCGGCCGCGCAAACGCAATTGACGTCCGTTTTTCGAGCCCGGCGGTATCGTCACCTCGACGGCGCCCTTGGGCGTGTTCACCTCGACCGACGCACCGAGCGCCGCTTCCCAGGGCGCGACGGGCAAGGTCATGTACAGGTCGCGGCCTTCGGCGCGGTAACGCGCATGCGGCTTGAAACGCACTTCGAGGTAGAGATCCCCGGCATCGCCGCCGCCATAACCCGGCATGCCCTGGCCGGCCAGCCGGATGAACTGCCCTTCGCGGACACCCGCGGGAATGGTGACCGACAGTGTGCGGGTGCGCATCTGCGGCTGGCCCTGCGCATCGGGCTGCACCGAGCGCAGGCTGATCTCGCGGGTCGCACCCTGCAAGGCGTCTTCGATGTCGACCTCGACCGCCGCGTGCTGGTCTTCGCCGCGCGCGCGGAAGTTCTGCCGGGCGGCGCGTTCGCGCGCCTGCCCGCCGAACAAGGACGAGAAGAAATCGCTGAAGCCCTGGTCGCCTGCGCCCTGACCGCCAGGGGCGTAATGGAACTCGAAACCCTGGTCCCAATCGGGCGGCGGCGCGAAGCCGCCATCCGGCGACACGCCGGCGGCGAGCTTGTCGTAGGCGCCGCGTTTTTCGGCGTCGCGCAGCACGTCGTAGGCTTCGTTGACGTCGCGCATGCGGCTTTCGGCGTCGGCCTCTTTGCTGACGTCGGGGTGGTACTTGCGTGCAAGTTTGCGATAGGCGTGACGAATCTCGTCATCGGAGGCGGAACTCTCCACGCCGAGAACTTTGTAGTAGTCCTTGAACTCCATCGTCCGGCTTCCTTGTGGGGGCTACCGGCGCACCTTTCCCGCCGGTCGGGATAGTCACAAGATAGGGGTTCCCGCCCGATTTTTCAACGCGTAGGGAAGCGCCACCGGGCGCGGCATAATGTCGGATTGCGCATCCACCGCCGAGAGTCTGCCTTGATCACCATCACCGAAGCCGATTTCCGCAATGCCGAGCACGGCGCCGCCATCGTGGAGCTGCTCAACGAATACGCCACCGATCCGATGGGCGGCGGCGAGCCGATCTCGGCGCACGTGCGCGCCAACCTGATCGGCGAACTCGCCCGCCGCCCGACCGCGCATGCGCTCGTCGCCTGGGACGCCGACGGTCAGCCGTGCGGTCTGGCGATCTGCTTCGAAGGCTTTTCCACGTTCGCCTGCCAGCCCCTGCTCAATCTGCACGACTTCATGGTGTCGGCACGCACGCGTGGCCAGGGCGTGGCTCAGAAGCTGCTGGCCGAACTCGAAGTGCTGGCCCGGCGTCTGGGCTGCTGCAAGATCACGCTCGAGGTCCTCGAAGGCAATGCGCCGGCCCAGGCGCTCTACCGCAAGGTGGGCTACGCCGGGTATGTGCTGGGCGACGGCGGCAGCGCGCAGTTCTGGCAGAAAAAGCTCACCGGCTGAGCGCCCCCCCTCGCCCGCCATGCCCTCTCCCGCCGATCTGGCCTTGCTGGCCGACTACAACCAGTGGATGAACCAGCAGCTTCTGGCCGCCTGTGCGCGTCTGCCCGAAGCCGAGCTGCACGCCGCGCGCGGGGCGTTTTTCGGCTCGCTGCTGGGCACGCTCAATCATTTGATCGTGGGCGACACGATGTGGCTCAAGCGCTTCGCCACCCATGCCGGCACGAGCCCGGCCGCGCACGCGGCGCTCGCCGAGGTTCGCGCCGCGCCCGACCCGGGCCCGCTCGACGGCCAGCCGCACGGCACGCTCGACGCCCTGCGCGACGCGCGCACGGGCCTGGACGCGGCCATCGTGCAATGGGTGGGCGCGCTCAGACAGGCCGACCTGGATCGCGCGCTCGACTACCGCAACAGCCGCGGCATCGCCTCGCGCCGGCCGCTGGGCGCGCTGCTGCTGCATTTTTTCAATCACCAGACCCATCATCGCGGCCAGGCCACCACCCTGCTCTCGCAGGCCGGCATCGATGTGGGGCTCACCGACCTGCTGGTGCGCATCCCAGACGCGCTGGCGCTCCCCTCTCATTGAAGGTATCCCCATGAAGATGCAGCAGATTCCGTTCGGCACCACCGATTGGTCCGAGGTCGAACCCACCGAGCACCCCGGCGAAACCGGCCATGCGATCTGGCGCACGCGCCAGTTCGGCGATATTCGCGTCCGCATGGTCGAATACACCCCCGGCTACCTCGCCGACCACTGGTGCACCAAGGGCCACATTCTGTTCTGCCTCGAGGGCGAGCTGCACACCGAACTCGAAGACGGCCGCCACTTCGTGCTCAAGCCCGGCATGAGCTATCAGGTGGCCGATCAGGCCGAGCCGCATCGCTCGTCCACGCCCATCGGCGCACGGCTTTTCATCGTCGACTGAGCCCGCAACGTCGCGCGCACGAGACAGGCGGGCCCATGCCCGCCTGTTTTTTGGGGGCAATTGAGGGCAAGCAAGCGGAAGGCACCACCGGCACGTCAGCCGGCCGCGGCAAGTGCGGTACGCTGTAGCTTCGTCCGGAGACCCTATCTTGGCCCCCTCACTCACGCTTTACGTCGACGCCGATTTCCTCAGCCCTTACGCCATGTCGGCGTTCGTGGCCCTGACCGAAAAAGGCCAGACTTTCGAGATCCGCCTCGTGGACCTCGCGGCGGGCGAGCAGCGCATGCAACCCTATCAGCATCGCGCGCCCACCTGTCGGATTCCCGCGCTGACGCACGATGGCTTTCATCTGAGCGAGTCGAGCGCGATCACCGAATACCTCGAAGAGCTTTACGCGCCGCCCGAGCACATCGCCCTGTACCCCGCCGACCGGCAGCAGCGCGCCCGCGCGCGCCAGCTGCAGGCGTGGCTGCGCAGCGATCTGGCGGCCCTGCGCGCCGAGCGTCCCACCGAACACGTGTTCCACGCGCCGCTCGGCACGGCGCTGACCGATCCGGCCCAGGCCGCGGCGAACAAGCTGGTGCGGGTGGCCGGGCTGCTGCTGGTGCCCGGGCAGACCGATCTGTTCGGCCAGTGGAGCATCGCCGACACCGAACTCGCGGTGATGCTCAAGCGCCTGGCCGGCGACGAGCTGCCCGACTGGCTGCGCGACTACGCCGATACCCAGTGGCAGCGCCCTTCGGTGCAGACCTGGCTCGAACACAACCGTAACGCCCGCGGCTGAGGCCGCGACGCCGGGCCCCGATCCGGCCCCACCTGTCATCTGCGTGATGTTGCACTGCAACATCATTTGCGGTGTAATGGTCTGACGATATCCGTGGCTGCCTACGGGCAGCCGGCCGGCGATTTCTCTCGCCGGCTTCGCAGTAGGAGACAGTCATGGCCAGCAACGGCACCCGCAAGACGTCCGAGTCCCCCACGCCCGCCGCCGCGGCAGCGCCCGCAGTCACTCCCGAGTTTCCGTTCAACTGGAACGCCTTTCCGCTGGCCGCCACGCCGGCCGGCGCCGCCGGCACCGATGCCTGGTCGTACCTGGTCGACGCCTGGCAGCGCGGGGTGCTCTACACCGACGTGCTGCGCCAGCGCGGCAATCAGTACCTGAGACACATGGCCAAGAAGGCGCCGAATGTGCTGTCGATGGAGTCCGAAGTGATTCTCGACGGCCGCGAGCTGGCCCGACCGGTCAATTACATGCTGCTGCGGATCATCCCGCCCGCCGACGCGCCGGTCGATCCCGAAAAGCGTCCCTTCCTGGTGGTGGACCCGCGCGCCGGACATGGTCCCGGCATCGGCGGCTTCAAGCCGGAAAGCGAAATCGGCGTCGCCGTGCGCGCCGGCCACCCCACCTACTTCGCTTCGTTCCTGCCGCAGCCCACGCCGACCCAGACCGTCGAAGACGTGATGCGCGCGGAAGCCCGCTTCCTGGAAGAAATCATCGCGCGCCATCCCGAGGCCGAAGGCAAGCCGGTGGTGGTGGGCAATTGCCAGGCAGGCTGGCAGATCATGATGACGGCCGCGATGCGGCCCGAGCTGTTCGGGCCGATCATCGTGGCGGGCGCCCCGCTGTCGTATTGGGCGGGCTGGCGCGGCATGAACCCGATGCGCTACTCGGGCGGCATGCTGGGCGGCAGCTGGCTCACCGAGCTCACGAGCGACGCCGGCAACGGCCGCTTCGATGGCGCCTGGCTGGTGCAGAACTTCGAAAACCTGAACCCGGCCAACACGCTCTGGAGCAAGCAGTACAACCTGTACGCCAAGGTCGACACCGAAGCCGAACGCTACCTCGAGTTCGAGAAGTGGTGGGGCGGCCATGTGTATCTGAACGGCCCCGAGATCCAGTACATCGTCGACAACCTGTTCGTCGGCAACCGCCTCGCCACGGCGGGCCTGGTCACCTCCGACGGCATTCGCATCGATCTGCGCAACATCCGCTCGCCCATCATCGTCTTCTGCTCCAAGGGCGACAACATCACCCCGCCGCCGCAGGCGCTGGGCTGGATCCCCGACCTGTACCAGGACGATGCCGAAGTGGTGGCGCACGGCCAGACCATCGTCTACGCCGTGCACGAGAGCATCGGCCACCTGGGCATCTTCGTGTCCGGCAGCGTCGCGCGCAAAGAACACCAGGAGTTCACCAGCAACATCGACCTGATCGATGTGCTGCCGCCCGGCATCTACCAGACCGAGATCGCCGACAAGACCCCCGAAACGGTCAACGCCGATCTGGCCTACGGCAATTACGTGCTGTCGTTCGCGAGCCGCAAGCTCGACGACGTGCGCGGCATCGTGCAGCGGATCGAGGAAGACGAGCGGCGTTTCGCCGCGGTCGCGCGCATCTCCGACATCAATCTGGGCCTGTATCGCAGCTTCCTCAAGCCGTGGATCCAGGCCAGCGTGACGCCCCACACGGCCGAATGGGCTCAACGCATGCATCCGCTGCGCCTGCCCTACGAGCTGCTCTCCGATCACAACCCGCTGATCGCCCCGTTCAAGCAGGTGGCCGAACAGGTGCGCGCCGACCGTCAGCCCGCGGCGCCCGACAACCCCTTCCTCATCATGCAGACCATGATGTCGCAGGCGATCGAGAGCAGCCTGGACATCTGGCGCGAGCTGCGTGATGACACGATCGAACGCGTGTTCATGAATGTGTACGGTTCGCCGCTGGTGCAAGACTGGGCGGGCCTGGGCGCGCGCCCGGGCGCGCCGCGCAAGCATCCCGGCGTGTCGCCCGAGCACCACGAGTTCATGGGCGATCGCGCTCACGAGCTGCGCGACAAGATTCTCGAGGGCGGCCTGCACGAGGCGGCGATGCGCATGCTGCTGTACGTGACCAGCGCCGAGGGCAGCATCGACGAGCGCAGCTTCTCGCTGATCCGCGAGATGCGCGCCAACGCCAGCAACGCACTCGCGCTGCAGACCTTCAAGGACATGGTGCGCGAGCAGGCGCTGATCCTGCGCCTGGACGGCGCCGCGGCCATTCGCGCGATTCCGCACCTGCTCGAAGACGTCGACGCCGACGCCATCGCCACCACGCTCGCCACGATGAAGCGCGTGCTCGAAGCCGCCGAGCCGTTGAGCGACCGTGCGCGCCAGAGCCTGGACGAAATGCAGCATCTGTTCGAGTCCTGCGCGCAGCGCGCGCGCCGCCGCCGCGGCAAGTCGGCCACCACGCGCCCGATCCTGGATGCACAGGCCGATGTCGAGGCCACAGCCGAGAAGATCGCCGGCCGTGCCGCGGGCCGCCGCCCGCTCGCGCGCCTGGCGCCCGATGGCGACGGCGCCCCGAAACCCGTCGGCCCGGCGCGCAAGAAGGTCGAGGCCGTGCCGGCGCCCGCGCAGGGCGAGGGCTCCGACCGCGCGGCGGTCAAGGCGCCCGCGAAGACAGCAAGAAAGGCGGCGACCAAGACAGCGGCAAAGACGGCGACCAAGGCGCCAGGCAAAACGGCGGCGCCGCGCAAGCGCGCGGCGGCCAGGGCGGACACCGGCGCGGCCACGACGGCATTGCCCAAGCGCAAGGCGGCTCGACAGAAAGCGCAGTAAAACGGAAGACCTTCCTACAGGACGCGCCATGACCGACACGTTTGCAACGACCCGCCCTGAATCGAATGTCCATGCCCACCCTTCGCCCTACGACCGGCTGATCGCCGCCGCCCAGGCGCTCCCGGTCTCCACCTGCGCCGTGGCGCACCCCTGCGACGAAACCTCGCTGGGCGCGGCGGTGGAGGCCCACCGCCTGGGCTTGCTCAAGCCGATCCTGGTCGGCCCGCAGCACAGAATCCGCGAGGTGGCCGAGCAATGCGGTTACGACCTCACCGCGCTACCGATCGTCGACGCGCCGCACAGTCACGCGGCCGCGGCGGCGGCCGTGGCGCAAGTCCGCAGCGGCGCGGCAAGCCTGCTCATGAAAGGCAGCCTGCACACCGACGAACTCATGCACGAGGTCGTGGCGCGCGACACGGGGCTGCGCACCGCCCGGCGCATCAGTCATGTGTTCATCATGGATGTGCCCACGTATCCCGAGCCGCTCTTCATCACCGACGCGGCGATCAATATCTTTCCCGACCTGGCCACCAAGGCCGACATCATCCGCAACGTGATCGAACTGCATCACGGCCTGGGCCTGGGCACGCCGCGCGTGGCCATTCTGTCCGCCGTCGAGCAGGTGATGCCGGCGATCCCCGGCACGCTCGAGGCCGCGGCGCTGTGCAAGATGGCCGATCGCGGCCAGATCACCGGCGGCGTGCTCGACGGCCCGCTGGCGCTGGACAACGCCATCAGCCCCGACGCCGCCCGCGTCAAGGGCATCGTCTCGCCGGTGGCCGGCCGGGCGCAGGTGCTGGTCGTGCCCGACCTGGAAGCGGGCAACATGCTCGCCAAGAACCTCACCTTTCTGGCGAATGCCGAGGCCGCGGGCGTCGTGCTGGGCGCCCGCGTTCCCATCGTGCTCACCAGCCGGGCCGACAGCGCACGCTCGCGCCTGGCTTCGTGCGCGGTGGCCGCCATCTACGCCAATCATCTGGCGCGCACCGCGCCGCTGATCTGAGGAGGCCGGCATGACCGACGGCATGCAGCACGACGCTGTCCAGCGCGGCGCTGTTCAGCGCGACGCTGTTCAGCGCGGCGCGATCCAGCGCGGCGCTATCCAGCGCGACTCCATTCTCGTGATCAACGCGGGGAGCTCGAGCATCAAGTTCTATCTGTACGACATCGGGCCGGGCGACGAACTCACGCCGCGTCTGGGCGGCCAGGTGGAAGGCATCGGCACCTCGCATCCGCGCCTGCGCGCGCGCGACGCCGAGGGCAAGATCATGGTCGAGCGCGGCATTGCGCCCAGCCATGCGGCAGACGTGCCGAATGCCCAGGAAGTCGTGGGCATGTGGCTGAGCGGCCACCTGACCGGGGTGCCCATCGCGGTAGGCCATCGCGTCGTGCATGGCGGGCCCGAGCTCTCCGCGCCGGTGCTGATCGATGATGATGTGCTGGCCCGACTCGAGTCGTTCACCTCGCTCGCGCCGCTGCATCAGCCCAACAACCTCGCCCCGATCAAGGTGATCCGCGAGCGCCGCCCCGGCATCGCGCAGGTCGCCTGCTTCGACACGGCCTTTCATCGCTCGCACGATGCGCTGGCCGATCATTACGCGCTGCCCGAGCGCTTCTACGAAGAGGGCGTGCGCCGCTACGGCTTTCACGGCCTGTCGTACGAGTATCTCGTGCAGCGGCTCGGCCAGACCTTGCCCGAGGTGCTGCCCGGCAAGATCGTGGCGGCGCATCTGGGCAACGGCGTCTCGGCCTGCGCCATCCATAACGGCCGAAGCGTCGACAGCACCATGGGATTCACGGCCCTCGAAGGGCTGCCGATGGGCACCCGTCCGGGCCGGCTCGACCCGGGCATCGTGCTGTGGATGATGGAACAGGGCATGAGTCACGACGAGATCGAGCACCTGCTCTATCACGATTGTGGCCTGAAGGGCCTGTCCGGCATGGGCAACGACGTCCGCGAACTGCTCGAGAGCGACAGCCCGCGTGCGCGGCTCGCGCTCGACTACTTCGCCTGGCGCGTGGCCGAGGGCATCGCCGGCCTGGGCTGCGCGATGAACGGCATCGACACGCTCGTGTTCACGGCCGGTATCGGCGAAAACGCCGCGCCCATCCGTGCCGCCATCTGCGAGCGCCTGGGCTGGCTCGGCATCGCCATCGATGCCGAACGCAACGCGCACCATGGGCCGCGCATCAGCACCGGCGACAGCCGCGTCGGCGTCTACGTGGTGCGCACCAACGAAGAGCTGGTGATCGCGCAGCACACGCTTGCGCTGGTGCGCGGCCGATGAGCGCGCCCTTCGCCCCGCTGGCCGGCCGCCGCGGCCTCATCACCGGCATCGCCAACGATCAGTCCATCGCGTGGGGCTGCGCGCGCGCCTTCCGCGCGCTCGGTGCCGACCTCGCCCTCACCTATCTGAACGATCGGGCCCGTCCTCATGTGGAGCCCCTCGCGGCCCAGGTCGACGCGCAGCTGCTGCTGCCGCTCGACCTGCTGGTACCTGGCCAGCTGGAGGCCGTATTCGAGCGCATCCAGACCGAATGGGGCAGCCTGGATTTCGTGATGCATTCGATCGCTTACGCGCCGCGCGACGATCTGCATGGCCGCGTCACCGACTGTTCGCGTGACGGCTTCCTGCTCGCGATGGATGTGTCGTGCTGGTCGTTCATCCGCATGGCCAAGCTGGCCGAGCCGCTGATGCCGCGCGGCGGCACGCTGTTCTGCATGACGTATTACGGCTCGCAGATGGTCGTGGAAAACTACAACATGATGGGGCCGGTGAAAGCCGCGCTCGAATCGGCCACGCGCTATCTGGCCGCGGAGCTGGGCCCGCAGGGCATCCGCGTGCACGCGATCTCGCCCGGCCCCCTCAAGACGCGCGCGGCCAGCGGCATCGCGGGTTTCGATGACCTGCTCGAGCAGGCCCAGACCAAGGCCCCCACGCGCAGCCTCGTCACCATCGAGGACGTGGGCGAAGCCACCGCGTGGCTGGCCACCGATGGCGCGCGCCGCATCACGGGCCAGACGCTCTACATCGACGGCGGCTACTCGATCATCGATTGAGCATCACGGCCGCCCGCAGGCGTCGGCCGGGCCTCGGCGTGCATCCTGCCTCAGGGGGCATTCAAATCCGGCACGATGGCGCCATTGCGCGGCGCGCCGAAACGCCCGGCCTCGATCGCATCGACGGCCTGCTCGGGCGTCACGAAGATGCGGTCGCGCCCGATCGCGTCGGCCAGGCCGGAACGATCCAGCGCCATGCGGAACGCGCCGTGGCCGCCCGCCAGCAGCAGCATCATGCCGCGCGCCTCGACCTCCTGCTTGAGCCGGGTCAGGGCTTCCACCGCATCGGCGTCGGCGTGGGTCATGGCCTCGGCATCGAGCACGAACCACTGCGCGCCCGCCGCCAGCGCCAGCACCTCGCGCGCGCGGCGCCGGAAGGCATCGGCGTTGAAGAACCAGATCGATGACTCGAACAGCCACACCACCGTATGCGCGACCGGCGTGGCGGTCGGGTTGAGGTGCAGCTTGCATAACGCGGTGTCGCCCGGCAGCCGGCCGAGCAAGGCATCGCGCGGCGTGGCGGTGACATACATCACATACATCAGCGTGGCCGTCACGGCCACCACCACGCCGGTCAGCACGCCATAGGCCACCACGCCCACGGTCGCAAGGACCGCGAAGGCCAGCTCGGTGCGGGAGATGCGCGCCAAGGTGGCGAACGCGCGCCAATCGAACAGGTGCAGGGCCGCGAGCAACAGGATGGCGGCCAGCGCGGGCTGCGGCAGCCAATAGAGCACGCCCGTGGCCAGCGACACGACCAGGGCCAGCGCCAGCGCCGCCACGACGCTGGTCACGGGCGAGCTGGCGCCCGCGGCCAGACCCACCGCCGTGCGCGAGTCGGCGCCGGTGACGACGAAACCCTGAAACAGACCCGAGGCGATGTTGGCTGCGCCGAATCCGAGCAGCTCGCGATTGGGTTCGACGTTTTCGCCGGTGCGTGCCGCGAAGCTGCGCGCGGTCACGATGCCGCTCGAAAAGCTGACCAGCAGCACACCGGCCGCCCCCATCAACAGCGCATCGACGTCGTGCACCCGCTCGGGCAATGCCAGACCGGGCAGGCCCGCGGGGATGTCGCCCACCACCGCGATGCCCAGCCCCGGAAAATGAAACAGCCACGACAGCAGGCACGCCAGCGCCACCAGCAGGATCGGCGCCGGCCAGGTCGGGCGCCACCGGCGCAGGACCACCAGGAACGCGCAGCAGGCCAGGCCGAAGATGAACGTGGGCCAATGCGCCTGCGTGATGAGACGGGAGACCTCGGCGAACGGACGCAGCAGATCGTGCGGACGCGAGCCCGCCCCCGTGATGGAACCCAACTGCGAGCCCGCCAGCGTGATCGCCACGCCCGCCATGTACCCCACCAGCACGGGCCGCGACAGCAGATTGGCGAGCGCGCCCAGCCGGAATACGCGTGCGGCGAGGCAACCCAGCCCCACGACCAGCGCCATGCCCGCGGCCGCGCCCAGCCGCTCTTCGGGGCTCACCAGCGCCATGCCGGTGAGCGTGGCCGCGATCAGCGTGCAGGTGGCGGTGTCGGGGCCGACAATCAACGTGCGCGACGCGCCGAAGAACGCGTAGCCCAGCATGCCGGCGATCGCGGCCCACAGGCCGGAGGCGGGCGGCAGCCCCATCATGGAGGCGTAGGCCAGCCCCACCGGCAGCGCCACGGCGGCCACGGACAAGCCGGCCAGCGCATCGCCACGCGCCTGTGCGCGGGTGATGCCGCGCCATTTGTCCAGACTGGGAAGAAAGCGCCACCTCGGTGCCAGCATCGTATCGAGTCCATCAATGAAAACCGTCGGGCCCGTGCCAGGAATGCGTCCTTCCGGATGCACCCTTGCACGGGCCCGACGATAGTACCGCTGAGCACAGGGCGGGGGCATGACAGAACGCCCCCTTTCCCGTCTTACTTGTCGGCGCGCTCCTGCAGCACGGCCACGGCAGGCAGCGACTTGCCTTCGAGGAACTCGAGGAACGCGCCACCACCGGTCGAGATATAGCCGACCTGCTCGCCGATGTTGTACTTGGCAATGGCTGCCAGCGTGTCGCCGCCGCCGGCGATCGAGAATCCGGGCGACGCGGCGATGGCCTCGGCCACGACCTTCGTGCCGTTGGCGAACTGGTCGAACTCGAACACGCCGACCGGGCCGTTCCAGACGATGGTGCCGGCCTTTTCGAGGATCTCGGCCAGCGTCTGGGCGGTCTGCGGACCGATGTCCAGGATCAGGTCGTCGTCGGCCACGTCGGCGGCCGCCTTGACGGTGGCGGCGGCATCGGCGCCGAACGCCTTGGCCACGACCACGTCGGTGGGGATCGGCACGGCGGCGCCGCGCTTCTGCATGATGTCGATCACCGCGCGGGCCTGGTCGACCTGATCGGGCTCGGCGAGCGACTTGCCGATGGGCAGGCCGGCGGCCAGCATGAAGGTGTTGGCGATACCGCCGCCTACCACCAGTTGGTCGACCTTGTCGGCCAGGGCCTGCAGGATCGAGAGCTTGGTCGAGACCTTGGAGCCACCGACGATGGCGACCAGCGGACGCTTGGGCTCGTGCAGCGCACGGCCCAGCGCGTCGAGCTCGGCCTCGAGCAGCGGACCCGCGCAGGCCACCGGCGCGAAGCGCGCGATGCCGTGCGTGGTGGCTTCGGCGCGGTGCGCGGCGCCGAACGCATCGTTCACATACACGTCGCACAGCGCGGCCATCTTGCGCGCCAGCGCCTCGTCGTCCTTCTTTTCGCCCACGTTGACGCGGCAGTTCTCGAGCAGCACCACGCGGCCCGGCTCGACCTTCACGCCGTCGACCCAGTCCTGCTTGAGCGGCACCGGCATGCCGAGCAGCTCTGACAGGCGCTGGCCCACGCGCGCGAGCGAATCCTCTTCGGTCAGCACGCCCTCTTTCGGACGGCCGAGGTGCGACGTGACCATGACGGCGGCACCGGCGTCCAGCGCCAGGCGGATGCCGGGCACCGAGGCGCGGATGCGGGTGTCTTCGCTGATGCGGCCGGCATCATCGAACGGCACGTTGAGGTCGGCGCGGATGAACACGCGTTTGCCGGAGAGTTCGCCGGCACGGGCCAGCGCGGAGAGCGTTTTGACTTGGGACATGAGTGTCGATTCCTTTCGCGAGCGGCGTAGCCGGCATGCCGCGGATGAGCCGGGCATGCGACGCCCTCGGGGCGCTTCTGATGCAAAAAAAGCCAGACTTCGTCGTTGTGCAAGGGCGTGCGCCCCACAACGCGCCGTCTGGCCCGTTTTGAGGCGCCGCCACGCGGGCGGCGCCTGGGTGGTACTGCCTGGGATTACTTGGCCGACATCAGCGCGACGGTGGTGTCGAGCATGCGGTTGGAGAAGCCCCACTCGTTGTCGTACCAGGACGAAACCTTGACCAGCTTGCCCGACACCTTGGTCAGCGTCGCGTCGAACGTGCTGGAGGCCGGGTTGTGGTTGAAGTCGACGGACACCAGCGGATCGGTGTTGTAGTCGAGGATGCCCTTGAGCTCGCCGTCGGCGGCAGCCTTCAGGATGCCGTTGACTTCTTCGACCGTGGTCTCGCGCTTGGCCGTGAAGGTCAGGTCGACGAGCGACACGTTGATCGTCGGAACGCGGATGGCGAAGCCGTCGAGCTTGCCGTTGAGTTCGGGCAGCACCAGGCCGACCGCGGCGGCGGCGCCGGTCTTGGTCGGGATCATGCTCATCGTGGCCGAACGCGCACGGCGCAGGTCTTCGTGGTAGACGTCGGTCAGGACCTGGTCATTGGTGTAAGCGTGGACCGTGGTCATCAGGCCGGTCTCGACGCCCAGCTTGTCGTTCAGCGGCTTGACCAGCGGGGCCAGGCAGTTGGTCGTGCACGACGCGTTCGAGATGACGGTGTCGGTCGACTTCAGGACGTTGTGGTTCACGCCGAACACGACGGTGGCGTCCACATCCTTGCCGCCGGGGGCCGAGATGATGACTTTCTTGGCGCCGCCCTTCAGGTGAGCCGAGGCCTTTTCCTTCGAGGTGAAGAAGCCCGTGCATTCCAGCACCACGTCGACCTTGAGCTCGCCCCACGGCAGTTCGGCCGGGTTGCGGTTGGCCAGCACGCGGATCTTGTCGCCATTGACGACCATGTGTTCGCCATCGACCTCGACGGTGCCCGGGAACTTGCCGTGCGCGGTATCGAAGCGCGTCAGGTGCGCATTGGTCTTGGGATCACCCAGATCGTTGATCGCAACGATCTCGATGTCGTGCTTCTTGCCGTTTTCGTAGTGGGCACGCAGGATGTTGCGGCCGATGCGGCCGTAGCCGTTGATGGCGACGCGAATGGTCATGACTAGAGCTCCTTTTTACAAAACCTGCTTGACGGTCTCGGCCACCTTGTCGGCGGTCAGCCCGAAGAACTTGAACAGTGCACCGGCCGGGGCCGATTCGCCGTAGCGGTCGATACCGACCACGGCGCCCTCGAGGCCCACGTATTTGTGCCAGAACGCGGTCACGCCGGCTTCGACGGCAACGCGCGGCAGACCTGCCGGCAGCACGCTGCGCTTGTAGTCGGCGTCCTGGGCGTCGAAGGCGTCGGTCGAGGGCATGGAGACCACGCGCACCGCGATGCCTTCCTTGGCCAGCGCTTCCTGAGCGGCCAGGGCGATCGCGACTTCGGACCCGGTGGCGATGATAACGGCGCGGGCGCCCTCGGCGTCCCGCAAGACGTAACCACCGCGGACAATCGCTTTCAGCGCGGCGTCATCGCGCTGCACGTAGGGCAGGTTCTGGCGCGACAGCAGCAGCGCGGTCGGGCCACCGTCGTGCACGTCCATGCCGATCGAGGTCGGACGGCTCACGGCGTAGTTCCAGGCCACCGCGGTTTCGACCGTATCGCACGGACGCCACAGCGACAGGTTGGGGATCAGACGCAGGCTGCTCGCGTGTTCGATCGATTGGTGGGTCGGGCCATCTTCGCCCAGGCCGATCGAATCGTGCGTGAACACGTGCACGACACGCTGCTTCATCAGCGCGGCCATGCGGATCGCGTTGCGCGAGTAGTCGGAGAACGTCAGGAAGGTGCCGCCGAACGGCAGGTAGCCACCGTGCAGCGCAATGCCGTTCATCACGGCGGCCATGCCGAACTCGCGCACGCCGTAGTTGATGTGACGGCCGAACTGGATGTGGCCTTCGGCGCCGGCGCGCACGGCGGCCACGCCCTTCCAGTCGGTGAAGTTGGAACCGGTCAGGTCGGCCGAGCCGCCCAGCAGTTCGGGCAGCAGACCGGCCAGCTCGGTGATGGCGAATTGCGAGGCCTTGCGGGTCGCGACC
Source organism: Bordetella genomosp. 5 (assembly GCF_002261475.1). Lineage (GTDB taxonomy): Bacteria > Pseudomonadota > Gammaproteobacteria > Burkholderiales > Burkholderiaceae_B > Bordetella. The sequence goes on along the minus strand of NZ_NEVN01000002.1, from coordinate 233,083 downwards.
GTCTCGCCCTTTTCGTTGGTGGCAGCGATGTAGCGCTCGAACGCCTGCGCGTAGCTGGCGGGCAGCTCGCCCTTCATGCGACGCGTGAACTCGGCGGCTTCGGCGGGGAATTGCTTGGCGTAGGAGTCGAACACCTGTTGCCATTCGGCCTGGGCGGCGGCGCCCGGCTTGCGGCCATCCCAACCGGCATAGATGTCGGCGGGAATCTCGAACGGCGCGGCGTCCCAGCCCAGCGCGGTGCGGGTGGCGGCGATTTCGTCGTTGCCCAGCGGCGCGCCGTGGACGTTGTGGGTGCCGGCCATGGTGGGCGCACCCTTGCCGATCACGGTACGGCAGATGATTAGCGTGGGCTTGTCGGACTGCGCGCGCGCGGCCTTGATCGCGGCGTCGATGGCGGCGACATCGTGGCCATCGATGGCGCGCACGACGTTCCAGCCGTAGCCTTCGAAGCGGGTCGCGGTGTCGTCGCCGAACCAGTGTTCGACATGACCGTCGATCGAGATGCCGTTGTCGTCATACAGCGCGATCAGCTTGTTCAGCTTGAGCGTGCCGGCCAGCGAGCAGGCTTCGTGCGAAATGCCTTCCATCAGGCAGCCATCGCCGAGGAACACATAGGTGTGGTGATCGACCAGGGCGTGGCCCGGGCGATTGAATTCGGCGGCCAGCAGCGCTTCTGCGAGCGCCATGCCCACGGCATTGGCGATGCCCTGGCCCAGCGGGCCGGTGGTGGTCTCGACGCCCGGGGTGATACCCACTTCGGGGTGACCCGGCGTGCGCGAATGCAGCTGGCGGAAGTTTTCGAGCTCCTGCATGGGCAGGTCGTAGCCCGTCAGGTGCAGCAACGCATAGATCAGCATCGAGCCGTGGCCGTTGGACAGCACGAAGCGGTCGCGGTTGGCCCAGGCCGGATCGGCCGGGTTGTGGCGCAGATTGTTGACCCACAGCGCTTGCGCGATTTCGGCCATTCCCATGGGCGCCCCGGGGTGGCCGGAGTTCGCTTTCTGCACGGCGTCCATCGCGAGTACGCGGATGGCATCCGCCAGGGCAAGTTTAGGGGCGGTCGGATTGCTCATTGGGAAGGCTCTTGAGGTGGCGCGGCGCCGCGGCAAGGCCGCACGGTGCTGCCACTATGTGGGATTGGAAAGCTCACAATTTTAGCATCCAGGGATTACCCCAGCCTACCCGTGAGCGGCGATAGGTCGCCATTCGGTTGACATGCCGTTGCCATTACGTCGCAGCGGCGCCGCCGCCCGCCTCCTACACGCGGTTACACTCATTCCTGTCATCGACCGCGCTCCGCCTGCCCCGCCGCCCTGCCCCCATGTCCGTGCCCCGTTTCTTTTGCGATGCCGCGCTTTCCCCGCATTCCGAACTGACCCTGCCCGAAGGCCTGGCGCACCACGCCGCGCGCGTGCTGCGCCTGCGGGATGGCGCCGCGATCGTGCTGTTCGACGGCAAGGGTGGCGAGTATCCCGGCGTGCTGCATATCGAGGGCAAACAGGTCAGCGCCAGCCTGGGCGCGCACGCCCCCCGCGAAGCCGAGCTGCCCGGCCGCATCACACTGGTGCAGGGCCTGCCCTCGGGCGACAAGATGGATTGGGTGATCGAAAAAGCCGTGGAACTCGGCGCGGCGGCCGTCGTGCCCATCGCCGCGCAACGCAGCGTCCTGCAACTGAGCGGTGCGCGGCTCGACAAGCGCGTGCAGCACTGGCAGCGCATCGCGCAATCGGCCGCCGAGCAGTGCGGACGCAACCGCCTGACCACCGTCGAGGCGCCACGATCCTTGCGCGACTACCTCGCGGGGCCTGCCGCCGGACTGCGGCTGCTGTGCCATCCCGATGCGCCGGACGATCTGCCGGCCGCGCTGGCGTCCGGGAATGTGGGCGAGCACGGCCTGACCTTGCTGGTGGGCCCGGAAGGCGGCTGGTCGGAGAGCGAACTGCAGGAGGCGCAGCGCGCGGGCGTCACTGCGGTGCGCTTCGGGCCGCGCGTGCTGCGCACCGAGACCGCCGGGCTGGCCCTGATTGCGGCCAGCACCGCCCTCCTGGGCTGGAACGACTGATCCTTGCCCTGTCAGACTTCGCCGTAAGGCTGCGCGGCCACGCCGGGTTCGGGGTCGGGGTGCTTGCCCGCGTGCTCGACCACGTAGCAGAAAATCTTGCCGTTTTCGGTGGCGAAGCGGGCCGCGTCGGCGCAAACCTCTTCGATACTGGCCGCGTCGTCTTCGAGCGCCGGATCGCCGGAGTGCAGCCGGTAGAGCCACAGCACCACGCCGGCCGTCTTGTTGTCGAGCACGGTGTCGCACAGGCAATCGTAGAGCGCGTCGAGGTTGCCGCCGAAGAATTCGGGAAAATCCACCGCCTTGGCAATGGCGCGCAGGACCGCCGAGCGGCTGCGTGCGCGGTCACAATCCGCCACCATCAGGGACATGCCCAGCTCGTGCGTGGCATTGACCATGTCCTGCTTGTCCAGGTCCGCATGCTCGATTGCCCCGCTTCGGCGCAATTGCCGTTGCAGCGTCGTCTGGCCGTTCCGCGTCATGCCCGGGCCTCCTCGAAAAACGTCACGACTTCTTCATTACGCCGCATCGTATCGGCATAACCCAGTTCGATCAATCGCTGTGTATAGGCGGCTTCGAATAGCAGATACGACATCAACGCGCCGCCGCCCTTTCGGCTTGGGTCGGACGATACACCGAGAACCCGAAAAAGGGTACGTGCCTGCGCCGGAAGGGCGTCGAAATGCGCCAGCGCGAGCGTGTCGAGCGATTGACTGGGCGTGATCGCCAGCACGTCGACCCGCCGCAGGTTGAGCCCCGGGTCGACCTGCGCGCCCATGTGGTCGAGCATGCGATTGGTGCGTTGCAGCCGTTCGAGGTCGGTCGAGAGGCCGTCCAGAAAGATGCTCGACAGAGTATGGCCGCCCACCTGGGCGAGCGAGGGGTAAGGCGGCGCCGCCTCGCGCTGTTCGGGGTGGGTTTCGTCGTGATAGCTCGTGCCGATCACCAGGATGCGCTCCGCGCCCAGATGGATCGCCGGGCTGATCGGCGCCAACTGCCGCATCGATCCGTCCCCGCACCACTCGACCTGGCCCTGCACCTCCACCGCCTGGGACGGAAACACGAACGGAATGGCGCTGGAGGCGAGGATGTGTTCGATCCCGATGGGCGTGGGAATCGCCCGGCGCAGGAAGCGCTGCCACGGTTCGATGGGGCGGTCGGACTGGTAGAACGTCAGGTGTTCGCCGCTGGTGTAGCCCGAGGCCGTGATGGCCAGCGAGGCCAGCCGGCCGCGGTGCAGATTGTGACCCAGGCGTTTGAAGTCGAGCACCCTGCCCAGCAGGTCGGCGAGCGGCTGATTGTCGAGCAGCGACTGCGGACGTTTGGCCGCCTTGGTCATCATCCAGCCCAGCGAGAGCAGGCCCAGCCAGCGCACGCCCGTGCCGACCAGGCCCGGCGTGTCGGCCCGGTAGACCATGCCGGTCTCGAGCGAGGCCCACAGCCGGCGCATGCGGCGCACGGCGCGATGCGGGCGATCGGTGCCGCACGCCAGCGCGGCCGCGTTGATCGCGCCGGCCGAGGTGCCGCAGATGATATGAAAGGGATTTGGAAAACCGGGCCGCGATCCGGGATCCAGGATCTCCAGGATCGCGGCGAGGACACCGACCTGGTAGGCGGCGCGCGCGCCGCCTCCGGTCAGGACCAGCGCGGTCGGCCGCCGGAACAGCTGCCCGGCGTGCTGACCGCTACGCGCGCCGTCATCTCGGGAGATTGGCATCGACCACGGTCAGGGCCGTCATGTTGACGATGCGTCGTACGGTGGAGCTCGATGTCAGGATATTCACCGATGCGTTTGCGCCCAGCAGGAAAGGACCCACCGCGACGTTACCGCCCGCCGCCGTCTTGAGCAAGTTGTAGGCGATGTTGCCCGAGTCGACGTTGGGGCAGACCAGCAGATTGGCCTCGCCCTTGAGCGTGGACGACGGCAGCAGACGCAGGCGCAGCGCCTCGTCGAGCGCGCAATCGCCGTGCATCTCGCCATCGATCTCGAGCTCCGGCGCCTGGGCGCGCACGATCTCGAGCGCCGCGCGCATCTTGGCGCCCGAGGCCGAGCTGCCGGTGCCGAAGTTGGAGCGCGACAGCAGCGCCACCTTGGGCGCCAGATTCAGGCGCTGCATTTCTTCGGCGGCCGCGATCGAGATCTCGGCGATCTGCTCGGCCGTGGGATCGTCGTTCACATGCGTGTCGGCCAGGGCCACGGTGCGCTCGTTGAGCAGCAGGATCTTCATGGCCGCGTAGGTCTTGGCGCCCGGCCGCATGCCGATCACTTCGTCGATGAAGCGCAGGTGATCGTGGTAGGCACCGACCGCGCCGCAGACCATGCCATCGGCATCGCCCAGGCGCACCATCATCGCGCCGATCAGCGTGAGACGGCGGCGCATTTCGACGCGCGCCATTTCCTTGGTGATGCCGCGACGGCACATGAGCTCCCAGTAGGTGGTCCAGTACTGGTGGAAGCGCTCGTCGTATTCGGGATTGGTGACTTCGACATCCTGACCCAGGCGCAGGCGCAGGCCGAACTTCTCGATGCGGGCGGACAGCACCGACGGGCGGCCGATCAGGATCGGACGGGCCAGGCCTTCGTCGACGATGACCTGCACGGCACGCAGCACGCGTTCGTCTTCGCCCTCGGTGAACACGATGCGCGCGCGGCCGCCCTCGCGCACGATGCGCTTGGCGGTGCCGAACAGCGGCTTCATGAACGCGCCGGAGTGATACACGAACTGCTGCAGCTGCTCGACGTAGGCATCCAGGTCATCGAGCGGACGCGTGGCCACGCCTTCTTCCATGGCCTTGCGGGCCACGGCCGGCGCGATGCGCACGATCAGGCGCGGATCGAAGGGCTTGGGAATCAGGTAATCGGGGCCGAACGACAGATCGTAGGTGCCGTAGGCCGCGGCCACGACTTCGCTCTGCTCTTCTTCGGCCAGGCCGGCGATCGCATACACCGCGGCCTTTTCCATCTCGCGCGTGATCGTCGTGGCGCCCACGTCGAGCGCGCCGCGGAAGATGTACGGGAAGCACAGGACGTTGTTGACCTGGTTCGGGTAATCGGACCGGCCGGTGGCCATGACGATGTCGTCGCGCACCGAGTGCGCCAGTTCGGGCAGGATCTCGGGCGTGGGATTGGCCAGCGCCAGGATCAGCGGCCGCGTGCCCATCGCCGCGACCATCTCGGGCTTGAGCACGCCACCGGCCGACAGGCCCAGGAACACGTCGGCGCCGCCGATCACGTCGGCCAGCTTGCGCGCTTCGGTTTTCTGCGCGTAGCGCGCCTTGTCGGGATCCATCAGCGTGGTGCGGCCTTCGTAGACCACGCCCTCGATGTCGGTGACCCAGATGTTTTCGAGCGGCAGGCCCAGATCGATCATCAGGTCGAGGCAGGCTAGCGCGGCGGCGCCGGCGCCGGAGGTCACGACCTTGACCTGCTTGATGTCTTTGCCCACGACCTTCAGGCCGTTGATGAACGCGGCGCAGACCGTGATGGCGGTGCCGTGCTGATCGTCGTGGAAGACAGGAATCTTCATGCGCTCGCGCAGCTTGCGCTCGACGATGAAGCACTCGGGTGCCTTGATGTCTTCGAGGTTGATCCCGCCGAAGGTCGGCTCCAGCCCGGCGATGATCTCGACCAGCTTGTCGGGATCGGTCTCGTTGATCTCGATATCGAACACGTCCAGGCCGGCGAACTTCTTGAACAGCACGGCCTTGCCTTCCATCACGGGCTTGGAGGCCAGCGCGCCGATGTTGCCCAGGCCCAGCACCGCGGTGCCGTTGGAGATCACACCGACCAGATTGCCGCGCGCCGTGTAGCGGAAGGCATTGGCGGGATCGTCGACGATTTCCTCACAGGCCGCCGCCACGCCCGGGGAATACGCCAGGGCCAGGTCGCGCTGGTTCGTCAGTTGCTTGGTCGGCGTGACCGAGATTTTGCCGGGGCGGCCGAGCTCGTGATATTCAAGCGCGGCTTTGCGAAGATTGGCATCCATGGAATGGGCTCGTGAGGACGGACAGAAGGGGGTGAATTCTAGCGCCAGGGCCGCGCGTGCGGTACGCGCAACTGCCCGGATGGACAGGGGCGAAAGTCGCGAGACGGCCCCGGCGTGGCGAGGGGTGCGGCCGCCTGCCGGCGGCCTGACGGCCCGCGGTGCGCGCGGCCGATGCTGGGTATCTTATACCAACCTGACTACAAGCTGAACGAAGCGCGCGACCGAGCGCCCGGGGCGAGACCGCGGCGAGCCGCGAGCGGCGCAGCGCCCGGAGCGAGACCGCGCCGAGCCCCGGGCGGCAGAGCGCCCGGAGCCTGACTGCCCCGATATCCGCGTGCGGCAGACCGGACCCGCGCCGACTTCCCTGCCCCGCGTCCGTCCTATTTTCAGGCCGCCGGCACACTCGCGAAGCAAGCGGCCGGATCGAAGCGCTCTCGCACGCGCTCGTCCAGCCGGTGCGCCGGGGCGGGGTCGGCTTCGTCCGGCGTGGCGGGCAGCGACGGCGTGCCGGCCACGAACTCGAGCTCTTCGATCCAGGCCAGGGCGCCCCCGTGGCCCAGAAAGAGATGGGCCAGGTTGACCTCGCCATCCCGCCCGGCCAGCGCATCCAGACGGAAGCGCGGCGCCCACGCCGCTTGCGCCAGACAGGCCTGCGCGTCGTCGCTGCGCAGCAGTTCGAACAGTGCGGGCACCAACTGCTGCACCCGCACGGATCGCAACGGCTGTGTCGCGGCCGCCCCGAAGGCGCCCAGGGTTTCGACCGTGCCATCGGCCAGCAGCACCGTGGCCGACACCAGGCCGCTCGCGGCGGTGCCGCCCGTGGGCCAGCCTCCGGCCTGGGCCAGCCATGCGGCCACGGTCAGAGAGGGGATCTCGCTCTGAAACTGCGCCAGACCGGCGGCGGCCAGTCCGCCGACGCGGGCGCCGGGCGCCACGCGCCAGCGCCCCTGGGATTCGTGCATGGCGCCGAGCCGGGCGGGGTCGACCACCAGACACGGGCCGAGCGCCGCGCGCGCCGCGCTCGTGCCGGCGAGCGCCAGCGCGATGCCGTACTCCGCGCACAGCCGGCGCGCGATGCGGGCATCCGTGCTGTCGGCCGCGAGCAGGCGCGCGCGTTGTTCGCCCAGCGGCTCGATGGGCCCGGTCGCAACGGCCTCCAGCCGCTCCAGAAAGGTCAGCCAGACCGAACGCGGTGGACGTTTGCCCATGAGAAAAGCACGGCGGGACGGCTGCATGACTACAATCCCTCTTTCGCTGTGAGAATCACCATGCCTGCCCTCGCATCACGTACCAACGATTTTTTGACATTCCAGGTCGTCGAACTCTTCAAAGAAGCCCAGGCGCTTGCCGCCACGGGACGCGACATTATCAGCCTAGGTATCGGAGAACCCGACTTTACCGCGCCGCCCCAGGTGATCGAAGCGCTCGAGCGCGCCGCGCGCGCCGGCATGAGCGGCTATAGCTCGCCCGCCGGCATCACGCCGCTGCGCGAAGCCATCGCGCAATTCTACGAAGACGAGTTCGGTGCGCCGATCAATCCGGCGCGCGTCATCGTGACCGCGGGCGCGTCCGGCGCGCTGGCGCTGGCGTGCGCCGCGCTGGTGAACCAGGGCGGCGAAGTGCTGATGCCCGATCCCTCGTACCCGGCCAACAGCAACTTCGTGCTGGCCAGCGGCGGCCGCCCGCGTCTCATCCCCAGCAGTGCCGAAAAGCGCTTCCAGCTCTCGGCCGCCGATGTGCGCGAGCACTGGGGCCCGGCCACGCAGGGCGTGCTGGTGGCGTCGCCCAGCAACCCGACCGGCACCTCGATCGCGCAGGACGAACTGGTGGACCTGCTCGCCGCCGTGCGCGAGCGCAAGGGCTTCACGATCATGGACGAGATCTATCTCGGCCTGTCGTACGAAGGCCAGCCGCGTTCGGCGCTGCGCCTGGACGACGACATCATCGTCATCAACAGCTTCTCGAAGTACTTCCACATGACGGGCTGGCGCCTGGGCTGGATGATCGTGCCGGAGTCGATGATCGCCTCGATCGAGAAGATGTCGGCCAGCCTGCAGATCTGCGCGCCCACGCTGGCGCAGCACGCCGCCGTGGCCTGCTTCGAACCCGACGCACTGAAGATCTTCGCGCACCGCCGCGACGCCTTCCGCCAGCGCCGCGACTACCTGCTGCCCGAGTTCGAACGCATGGGCATTCCCGTGCCGGTCAAGCCCGATGGCGCGTTCTACATTTACGCCGACATCGGCGCACTCGGCATGGACAGCGTGGCCTTCTCGCACCGCCTGCTGCACGAAGCCGGCGTGGCCGCCGTCGCGGGCCCCGACTTCGGCCCGGCCCACGGCCACCGCATGATGCGCTTCTCGTACGCGACCGGCCTGGATCGCCTCCAGGAAGCCGTGGCGCGCATCGAAAAGCTGCTGTGATGCCGCGCGGCCCGTGGCAACGCCCGGGCCGCGTCGATCGATGACAAGCGCGGCCGCCGGCCGCGCTTTGTCTTAATGGCGAGTTTCAGTGCTGTCCGGCCGGACACACGGAGCGCGTGGGCGGCGGCGGCGCGCCCTCGACCACGAGCGTCATGAATTCCATCACGCCGACCTCGTCGTTGCGTCGCAATGCCAGGACCTCGCCGTCGGCACGTTGCACGACCGAGGTCCCGACCGTGATCTCGCCCTGCCCCGCGCGGCGCGCCGGTGCGTCTTCGCGCGGGCTGAAGACCCAGGCCTGGGTATCGCTGCCGTCGCGGCCGGCGCTGCGCACGCGGGTGCCGGCCGGGTAGGCAATGCCGCCCAGATCGAGCGGGCAGACCAACTCGCCCGATTCGACGCGCACGAGCTGGCGGCCGGCATCCAGATAGATCGACGGGCCGTCGATCAAGAGTCCGCGCAGTTCGATCGCGCGACCCGTCGACAGGTCCACCCGCCAACGGTCATCGGCCCGATATCCACCGATGTAAACCGTGCCACCGGTCGCCAACAGCCGCGCGGCGGCGGGCAGTTCGCGGCCGTCGAGCAGGTTGCCGCCGGCCAGCGTGCACTGGTACAGCGCGGCCGGCGCCTCGTCGGCGCCTGCATGAAACTGGATCCCGGCGGTGGCGTCGCAGCGCCAGCCATCGGCGACCTGGTCGCCGGGCCCGACCAGCGTGACCTCTTCGGCGCGCACGCGGCGCACCTCATACGCGTCGTCGTAGTCGCGTCGCACTTGCCGCTGAATCGAGGTCGTGGTCACGCCCGCGATCACGGCGGCTTCGGGCAACTCGGCACGGACGAAGGTGGCGGGTTGATCGGCCTGATCGAGCTCCAGGCGTGTCCCGGCCGGCAGGCGGATGCCGCCCAAGGTCATGGCCTCGCCGAGCACGAAGCGCTTGGCCGCCTGCCGCTGCGCGATATCGCGCTCGATCTCCCGATAGCCGAGATAGAGCCAGACATCGAACGCGGCGAGCGCGGCGAGCACCGCCATGCAGAGGCCCCAGAGCATCGGATGTCGTCCGAAGGCGCCGCGGGCGCGCCGGCTCAGCGCGAGAACGCACCACCACCCCACCAGCACGAGACCGGCGACGAACGAGAGGACCAGCATCAGATAGAAGCTGGCGGAAGGAAAGGCGACAGGAATCATGGCGAGATGATAGCGGTCGGGGCCGGATCATGACGGCAGACATGACAACGGGCCACCGAAGTGGCCCGTCGGGTCGGCGGCCAAGCGGCCACCCAGAGGCGCTGACGCTCAGTCGCGCGCCAGCGCGATGCCGGAGGCGAGCGCCAGGCGGCGGCGCTCGGCCTGGACCTTGGCGCCGTAGCCGCCGTCGTCCGGACCGGTGGCGCCCACATAACAGGCCAGACCGCCGTTGACCGACCCGCGCCGGTCGATGCAATCCTTCAGGATCGTCGCGCCGACATGGATGTTGGCGATGGGATCGAGCGGATTGCCCTTGCCTTTGCCCGCCGCCACATAGGCGTCGAACTTGTCCTGGTGCACGCGCGTCATGACCTGCATCAGACCCTGCGCGCCCACCGGGCTCTCGGCGAACGGGTTGTAGCGCGATTCGATCGCGATCACGGCGAGCAGCAGCAAGGGGTCGAGCTGCTTTTCGCGGCCGACCTTGTAGACGGCATTGACCAGCGTGCCGGTGGCGTCATAGGCCACCTTGTACTTGCGCGAGATATAGTTGCGCAGCGCATCCACCTGGCCGTTGTTCGTGACAGCGGCGGAGGCTTTGCGGACATGGGGCGGGTTCTCGCTGCGCAGCGGACCCAGGAAACCGGTCGCATTGCTGGGCGTATTCGGAACGGCCATGACGACGGCCGATGCATTATCGGCACCGGACTCCAGCCCCGGATCGGTATCGGGAGCGGGCTGCATGGATGTAGGCGCGAGGGCGGTCAACAAGGCTTTGTGCACCTGCAATGCCTGGTCGCGCAGACCGGGCAGGGCGAAGCCCATGCTCACCGTGACGATAACCGCGATGCCAAGATAAACAGAGCAAAGCCGCAGTGCTTCAGCGAGATGGTGGTGCACTCCTTGGGCCAGCTGACGAAAGACGCCGGCCACTGACGCATCGGGCATAGGACCTCCTGCGTGGGGAATGGGAGCGGGCAATGTTAACCTTTGTTCTACCCCAGATATGTAACCAAATTGCCGGGATCTGTAGTGAAGTACCGCGACCTCCGAGATTTTCTGACCCAACTCGAAAACCAGGGCGAGCTCAAGCGCATCAAGGCGCCGGTGTCCACCGAGCTCGAAATGACCGAGATTTCCGACCGCGTTCTGCGCGCGGCCGGCCCCGCCCTGCTGTTCGAAAATGCCCAGCATCAGGGGGCCCGCGCCGACATGCCGGTCCTCGCCAATCTGTTCGGCACGCCCCGCCGCGTGGCCTGGGGCATGGGCGCCGAGGACGTGGGCGCGCTGCGCGATGTGGGCGAACTGCTCGCCTCGCTGCGCGAGCCCGAGCCCCCGAAGGGCTTTCGCGACGCGCTGGGCAAAGTGAAGATGCTCAAGGCCGCGCTTTGGGACATGAGCCCGAAAGCGGTGCGCGGCGCGCCCTGCCAGGAAGTGGTCTGGGAGGGCGACGACGTGGACCTGTCGCGCTTGCCGATCCAGAGCTGCTGGCCGGGCGACGTGGCGCCGCTCCTGACCTGGGGTCTGGTGATCACCCGCGGCCCGAATGCCAAGCGGCAAAACCTCGGCATCTATCGCCAGCAGGTCATCGGCCGCAACAAGCTGATCATGCGCTGGCTGTCGCATCGCGGCGGCGCGCTGGATTTCCGTGATCACGCCCTGGCGAATCCGGGCACGCCGTTCCCGATCGCCGTGGCCCTGGGCGCCGACCCGGCCACCACGCTCGGCGCGGTCACCCCGGTACCCGATTCGCTGTCCGAGTACCAGTTCGCCGGTCTCCTGCGCGGCTCGCGCACCGAGGTGACGCAGGCGCTGGGCAGCACGCTGTCGGTGCCCGCGACGGCCGAGATCGTGCTCGAGGGCTACCTGCTGCCCTCCTCCGACCCGCGCGCGCTCCCGCCGCAGGCCCCGGAAGGCGCGCCCGCCGCGCCCGACACCGGCTACGAGATGGCACTCGAAGGCCCGTATGGCGACCACACCGGCTACTACAACGAGCAGGACTGGTTCCCCGTGTTCACGGTCGAGCGCATCACCATGCGCCGCGACCCGATCTATCACACCACCTACACCGGCAAACCGCCCGATGAGCCCGCCGTGCTCGGCGTCGCGCTCAACGAGGTGTTCGTGCCGCTGCTGCGCCGTCAGCTGCCGGAAATCGTCGACTTCTACCTGCCCCCCGAAGGCTGCAGCTACCGTCTGGCGGTCGTCTCGATCCGCAAACAGTACGCGGGCCACGCCAAGCGGGTGATGTTCGGTCTGTGGAGCGTGCTGCGGCAGTTCATGTACACGAAGTTCATCGTGGTGGTCGATGAAGACATCAACCCGCGCGACTGGACCGAAGTGGTGTGGGCCATGACCACGCGCATGGACCCCGTGCGCGACACGGTGCTCGTCGAGCGCACGCCGATCGACTACCTCGACTTCGCCTCGCCGGTCTCGGGCCTGGGCGGCAAGATGGGCATGGACGCCACCAACAAGTGGCCGGGCGAAACCGACCGCGAATGGGGCACCCCGATCAAGATGGACCCCGCCGTACGCAGCCGCGTCGACGCGATGTGGGGCGATCTGGGTCTGTAAGGCCCCATGACGAAGCCCCCGGGCGAACCGGGGGCTTCGGGTACTGCGGGCGACGACGAGACCAGTCCGTTGCGCCGTTCGGCGAGGCCGCCGCGGACCAACCGCCTCAACAAAGCGCCTGAAGGCCTTTGTCCGCAACCAAATTAAGCAGCTTCAGCGCCGGTCCGGCTGGCCTCGTCTCACCTTGCTCCCATTTGCGCACCGTGGAAGCCGTGGTGTGCAACATGAGCGCGAACACGGGCTGGCTCAGCTTCACTTTTTCGCGCAGGTGCCTGATCTCCTCGGCCGTCAGTTCGCGCACCGGCGGCGGCGAGAGCGCGTCGAAATTTCGCATAGTCACCTTGTCGATCGCGCCAGCGGCATACAGCTCGCGCATATCCGCTCGCAGGGACTCAATGATCTTGCTCACAGCGGATCTCCAATAAAACGCCGGTTTCCAACGCAGCATCCAGCGCTGCGACCTCGTGGCCCAGATACACCTGCCCCGCGAATTGCAGCGCGCGCCGGGCGTGATCCGGCAGCCTTTCGCGCGCGTGCCAGCGCGCGAACTCCCTGCGTTTGAAAACACGCGCCATCTCGGCCTCCCGGAAATATACCCGTATCGGGTATGGAAATCCAACGTGAACGGGGAAGTTTGACGGGTTAGCGCACTGGCAGGGCCTTCCTCGGCGCTAAAGGCGGACGGAGTTCCATGCGGAGGGTTCCGAATTGCCCACGGCACCCGCGACGCTTCTGGCCCTCGACGCGGCGAAAAAAACCCCCGGGCGAACCGGGGGCTTCGGGTACTGCGGGCGCAAGAGCGCGGGTCAGCGCGGGCCGGGGCCCGGGCGCTGCGAGGCGCGCCAGGTCTGGAAGATCTTCCAGCCGGCCAGCATGCCGCCGGCCACCTTCAGGAGGCCGGCGCGCTTGCCGCCCCCCATGATGAAGGCCGACAGGCTGGAGGTGACCATGGGGTAGCGGCGCACCAGATTGAAGCCCTGCCAGAGCAGCTGCGAGGTGTTGCCTCGCGACAGCCTGGGCCACAGTCCGCGCAGCAGGGCCGAGGGTTCGAGCGATTGCCCGGCCTCGGCGATGCTGTGCGCCAGCGCCTCGCGTTCGATCGCGGCGCGGGCGCGCAGCAATTCGATGCGCACCTGGCGGTCGACATCAGCGGAATGACGGGCCATGGTCAGCGCCTCCGGGCGCGTTCGTGCGCCGCTCTACGTTCTTCACGGGCCTCGCGCTCCTCGAGTTCGTCCTGGGCATCGCGCACCCGATCGAGCAACTCGGCATCGCGGCCCAGTTCTTCGAGCGTGGCCGCGAACGGCACCGGTCCGTCGACGAGCGTGCGTCGTACGACCAGCAACAGCACCAGACCGATCAAGCCATAGATGCCGGCAAGGCACCCGAGGGCGAGATAGCGATCCTCGGTGGGCCAGAAGGCCACCGCGATCGTGATGGTGAATACCAGCACGGCCAGGGTCAGGAACAGCAAGGCGGCGAACGCCATGCCGAGCACCTTGACGAGGCGTGCCTTTTCGCCGCTGGCTTCGAGGGCCAGCAGCTCGAGACGTGTCCGCAATAGCCCGACCAGGCTGGCGGCCACGCCGAATACCGATCTGCGCAAACTCATAGGCTTGAAAATGCGAACGGCCGCGTGGACAAGCGTCACGCGGCCGTTCGCATCTTGCCTTAGCGTCGGCTGATCAACAGGCCGATCAGCAGGCCGGTCACGCCTGCGATGCTAATGGCCTGCCAGGGATTGTCGTGGACATAGTCGTCCGTGGCGCGGGCGGCGCGACGGCCGCGCTCGAGCATGGCGTCCTGGGCGTCGTACAGCGCCTCACGGGTGCGCTTGAGCGTGAGCTGGGCGCGTTCGCGCAGCTCGGAAGCCTTCTCGCCGGAGGCCGATGCGGCTTCGCGCAGCAGGGTCTCGGCGTCGTTCAGGCTGGTCTTGACACTGTCAATCAGTTTGTCCTTGGCTACGTCTTCGGATCTTCTCGCGTTCATGTGCGCTCCTTTCATGATGTGTCGATGACAATTGATAATACCAGTCGCACCTGGCGCGGCAAGCGCCTGGTGCTACCGGTTACTACGATCCGTTCACTTCATTTGCGTGATCTCGACGGCCGACTTGATGCCGCCCTGATCGATGTCCTGGCGCATCACCAGATTCTCCGACGGGCAGTACCAATCGGTGACCGTCGTGTTCAGGCCGGGGATGGGCAAGGTGATGCCCTTGAAGGTGGCCATCGTCGGGTCGCTGTTGCGCGTGTAGGTGATCGGCCAGCACGAGCGCTTGCCCAGCGCGGTGTCGATCTCGCGCCGCGCACCCACGGTCTTTTCGCCGATGCGCACGGTGGTGCTGGGCTGACCGCCCACGGGCGCTTCCTTGCCAATGTTCAGGCGATACGCGGCGCCCGGCAGGCGCTGGCCTTCGCCGGTGACCTTGTCGTAGGCGAAGAGGCCCAGCATGCGCAGGTCGAACTGGCCGTCGTTGCGCGGTGCCTCGCCGGCCTGGTCGTAGCGCACGAACGTGGCCTGGCCGTTTTTCACGGTCATGAGGTAGTCGAGGCGCGACTTGCCCGGCGGCAGGCCGGCGTAGGCGAAGCTCGCCACGCCACGCACGCGCGCCCGGCAGCCGTCGCCGCTCTTGCTGACTTCGGCGAAGCCGAGGTCGGCGCCCATATTGATGTTGCCCGAACCGGTCAGGACGACCTGACCGCCATCGTGCATGAATTTGGCGTCGCACACGCCCGCGGCCAGCGCCGGCGCGCTGGCGAGGCCGCCAGCCAGAGCCAGGGCGGCCATGGGAAAAAACACACTGCTTGCTCGCACGGGGCACTCCACGATCTGAGGCCGGCAAAAGCCGGACGATGGATCGATACTACACCGGGCCGGTGACCGCGCTTGTATCCAGGTCTGGCAAGGCGCCGCGGCCCGCTGCCCGGGGGGAACACCGGACCCGCGGCACGGCCGACCATCATGCCGACGCCCCGGGAAGTGCGACCGGCCAAATAACTTTTTCACATATCAATTCAATCAATCAAAAGTTGTGGGGATGAAGCGCGCTCCCTATGATCGGTGGATATTTTGCGGGCGCAGCCCGCGTTGGCGCCCATTCAATGAAGCTCTTCCCGATTTTCACCGACCTCGCCCAGCGCCGCGTGCTGGTGGTGGGCGGTGGCGAAGTCGCGGCCCGCAAGGCGGCCGCTCTGCTCGAAGCCCAGGCCGACGTGGTGGTGGGCGCGCCCGCCCTCGATCCCGATCTGGCCCGGCTCGCGGCCGACGGTCGCATCACCCACCTCGCCGGCACTTACGAGAGCCACTGGCTCGAACAGGTCTGGCTGGTGGTCGCGGCCACCGATGATCGGGCCGTGAACCAGCAGGTGCACGACGACGCGGTCGCGCGCCGGCTGTTCTGCAACGTCGTGGACGATGCCGCCCTCTCCACGTTCCAGGTGCCGTCCATCGTCGACCGCTCGCCGCTCATCGTGGCGATCTCGTCGTCCGGCGTGGCGCCGGTACTGGCCCGGCGTCTGCGGGAGCGCCTCGAATCCCTGTTCGATCACACCCTCGGCCCGCTGGCCGCATTGGCCGAACGCCACCGCGCCCGCATTCGACGCCAGCGCCCGGATCTGGGACAGCGCCGGCGCTTCTACGACTGGCTGCTCGACGGCCCCGTGGCCCAGGCGCTGCGCCAGCAGCAACCCGCGCAGGCCGAACAGCTGCTGCACGAGGCGCTCGAACAGCCGCAGGAAGCGCGCCAGGGCAGCGTCGTGCTGGTCGGCGCCGGCCCGGGCGACCCCGGCCTGCTCACGCTCAAGGCGCTGCGCGCGCTGAACGAGGCCGACGTGATTCTGCATGACCGGCTGGTGAGCGAAGCCGTCCTGTCGCTGTCGCGCCGCGATGCCGAACGCATCACGGTGGGCAAGCAGTTGGGCGAGGATCACCACGCCACCCAGTCGCGCATCCACCGGCTGATGGTCGAACGCGCGCGCGCCGGCCGCCGCGTCGTGCGGCTCAAGGGGGGCGACGCCTTCATCTTCGGCCGGGGCGGCGAAGAGCTCGAATATCTGCGCGAACACGACGTGCCGTTCGAGGTCGTGCCGGGCATCACCGCAGCGCTGGCCTGTGCGGCCCACGCGGGCATCCCGCTCACCCATCGCGACCACGCGCAGTCGGTGCGCCTGATCACGGCGCACTGCCGCGCCGACGAAGACTCGCTCGACTGGGACGGCCTCGCTCGTCCCGCACAGACCCTCGCTTTCTATATGGGCGTGGGTCAGCTCGACACGCTATCCAGCCGCCTGATCGCGCATGGCCGCGCGCCCGACACGCCGTTCGCGCTCATCGAGAACGGCAGCCGTCCCGAGCAACGCGTCGTGGCGGGCCGCCTCGCGGACCTGGCCGCGGTGGCCACCGCTCACGCGGTGCGCTCCCCTGCCCTGCTGGTGGTCGGCGAGGTCGCCGGGCTGGCCGGCAAGCTGCGCTGGTTCGGCAGCTACGCCGAAGGCCTGCCGGACGTAGCGCCGGCGTAGGCGCCCGCGCCTGCCGGCTGACAGCGAGACGCGTTTGTCCTGCCCAATAAAAAACCCTCCCGCGCGAGCGGGAGGGTTTGGGGGCTGCGATCATGGCCGTCGCCGGGACGGCGCGCCGATGCGCGAGCGCCGCTTATTCGACTTTTTGCTTGGTGCCGAAGATGCGGTCGCCGGCGTCGCCCAGGCCCGGCATGATGTAGCCATGCTCGTTCAGGCCCTGGTCGATCGAGGCGGTGTAGATGTGCACGTCGGGGTGACGGTCGAGCACGGCCTTCACGCCTTCGGGCGCGGCCACGAGCGTGAGCGCGCGGATTTCGCGGGCGCCGGCGCGCTTGAGCATGTCGATGGTCGCGACGAGCGAGCCGCCGGTGGCCAGCATCGGATCGACGATGAGCGCCAGGCGCTGATCGAGCTCGCCGACCAGACGCTCGAGGTAGGTCTGGGCTTCGAGGGTTTCCTCGTTGCGGGCCAGGCCCACCACGCTCACCTTGGCGCCCGGGATCAGGCTCAGCACGCCGTCGAGCATGCCGATGCCGGCCCGCAGAATGGGCACCACGGTGACTTTCTTGCCGGCGATTTTCTCGACGTCGACGGTGCCGCACCAGCCTTCGACCTGGGCCGGCGCGAGCGGCAGGTCTTTGGACGCTTCATAGGTCAGCAAGGCCGCCACTTCCTGCGACAGCTCGCGGAAGCTCTTGGTGCTCAGATCGGCACGACGCATGATGCCGAGCTTGTGGCGGATCAGCGGATGGCGGATTTCATGCACGGGCATGTCCGGTATCTCCAGTAAATAGACTCAGTAATTCTTGCGCGGTCATACCGCGCCTGGCGCTATCGTAATCCGATTGCGGCCGGCGCGCCCCGGCATGGCCGATTCATTGCTCGGCCAGCCAAGCCACCAGCGCATCGTCGAAGGCCCGCACGGCGGCCGCGTTGTCGTGATTGACGATGCTGACCACCACATAGCGCTTGCCGCTCGCGCCCAGCACGTAGCCCGCGATGGCCCGCACATCGCGCAGCGAGCCGGTCTTCAGATGCGCCATGCCGGCCGCGCCGTTGCCCTTGAGGCGGCGGCGCACCGTGCCGTCGACCCCGGCGATCGCCATGGACGCGATGAACTCGGGCATGACCGGCGATTGCCAGGCCAGCGTGAGCATCGAGGCCAGACTGTCGGCCGACACCCGCGCGTCGCGCGACAGGCCGGCGCCGTTATCGATCACCAGCTCGGGCATCACCAGACCCTGCTCCTGCAGGATCTGCTTGGCGACGGCCTCGCTCGAGGCCACGGTGGCCGGCCGGCGGCCGCGCTCGGCGCCCAGCGTGAGCAGCACCGTGCGCGCCATCACGTTATTGCTGCGCTTGTTGATGACGCGGATCGCCTCGCCCAGCGTGGGCGACTCGTGGCTGGCCAGCGGCATGGCATCCGGCGGCACCATGCCGGTACGAACCGTGCCCTTGAACGTGCCGCCCAGCTCGCGCCAGAGCATGCGCAGCACGGCGTCGGCGTAATCCTGTTGCGACAGCGCCAGTCGGTACAGGCTGAATTCGCCGCAGGAACCCGCCACCTTGCCGGCCAGCCGCAGGCTCATGCCCTGCTGCGTGACCACCGGCTCGGTCGTGACAACCGGCGGTCCGGGGCAACGCACGTCGCTCCATTCCACCTGCCCTTCCAGGCGCAGGCCGGGCACCGGCGGGTCGATCACCGGCAGCCATTTATTGGCCAGCGGGTCCGGCGTGAACAACAGCCGCACGGCGCCGAAGCCCACCATCAGCGCATCGGGGCTGGCATTGTAGGCGCGGTCCGGGGCACCGTCGAAGGCGCCCGGGTCGATGGCGACCTGACCGAAAATGCTGCGGTCGATCACCAGGTCGTTGATCTGTTTGACGCCGCGCAGGCGCAGCTCGCGCAGCAGGGTCCACATGTCCTGCAACAGGAACTGCGGATCGCCGCTGGCCCGCAGGTACAGGGGGCCTTGCAGCGCGCCGTGGGCATCGGGCCGGTTGCCCGGGCCCGTCAGAAACTCCGTGCGCCAGACGTAGTTGGGTCCGAGTTCGGACAGCGCGGCCCAGGTGGTGACCAGCTTCATCACCGAGGCCGGATTGCGCGGCGTTTTAGCATTGACGGCCAGCAGGCGCGGGCCGTTGATCTCCTGCACCACCACCGACAGGGCGTCATCGGGCAGCTTGGCGTTGCGCCAGGCGGTTGCCAGCTTGGCGGGCATGCCGGCCTGCGGCGTGGGCTGCGCCACCGCGACACCGCAGCAACTCACGATCGCGGCCACGATCCATTGCCCCAGCCGCGTGGCCCGCCGCCGGCCCGCGCCCGCGCGGCTCCGGTGGCTGTCTTGCCCCTGTATCTGCGTGCCTTGCCCTTGTGCCATGCCCCACCCGTTACATCACTTTGCGGTTGAAGCCGAAAGCATACCGAAACGCCACGACCCCGAGTCGGCCGGGCAAGCATTCCGGGCGCACGCTGTTGGCGCCATGGCACGGCCGCGCGCCGGGCTACAATGGCCGGTTGTGTCGGCTCGGCCTGTCCGGGACCGCCCCGGGCCGCCTGGCCGCGGGCCTTCCCCGACCCCGCGCAGCCCGGCCCCGGCGCGCGCATCGCCGTGCCCCTATCGAGTTTTCCGCTGTGTCTCACACCTATACCGTCGCCGATTTCGATTACGACCTGCCCGATGAGCTGATCGCGCAGACCCCCGCCACGCGCCGCGATGGCAGCCGTCTGCTGCATCTGGACGCCGGCAGCCAGTTGCACGACCGCCAGTTTCCCGATCTGGCCGGGCTGCTGCGCCCCCATGATCTGCTGGTGTTCAACGACACGCGCGTCATCAAGGCCCGCCTGACCGGACAGAAAGCGACCGGCGGCAAGATCGAAGTGCTGGTCGAGCGCATCGTCGACACCGATCGCGCGCTGGCGCATGTGCGCGCCAGCAAATCGCCCGGCGCCGGCATGCGCCTCGTGCTGGCCGACGGCGCTTTCGAGGCCGAGGTGCTGGGCCGCCAGGGCGAGCTGTTCGAGCTGCGGTTTCCGGCGCCCGTGCTGGATCTGCTCGACGCCCACGGCGCCACGCCGCTGCCCCCCTACATCACGCACGCCGCCGACCAGGAAGACGACACGCGCTACCAGACCGTCTATGCGCGCGAGCCCGGCGCCGTCGCCGCGCCCACGGCGGGCCTGCATTTCGACCAGCCCATGCTAGAGCGCCTGGCGGCGCAGGGCGTGGCGCGCGCCTTCGTGACGCTGCATGTGGGCGCCGGCACCTTCCAGCCGGTGCGCGTCGACAATCTGTCCGACCACATCATGCACGCCGAGTGGTACACCGTGCCGCCCGAGACCGTGGCCGCCATCGAGCGCGCGCGCCAGGCGGGCGGACGCGTGATCGCGGTGGGCACCACCAGCGTGCGCGCCCTCGAGTCGGCCGCTGCCCACAGCCAGGCGCAAGGCGCCGCGGGGCCGGCCGGCATCGGCGCCGCCAGCGGCGACACCCGCCTCTT
The DNA here is from genome assembly GCF_002261475.1 of Bordetella genomosp. 5. GTDB lineage: Bacteria > Pseudomonadota > Gammaproteobacteria > Burkholderiales > Burkholderiaceae_B > Bordetella. The sequence goes on along the minus strand of NZ_NEVN01000002.1, from coordinate 212,828 downwards.
CATCACGCCGGGCTACACCTATCATGTCGTCAACGCCCTGCTCACCAATTTCCACCTGCCGCAGTCGACGCTGCTGATGCTGGTGTCGGCCCTGGCCGGCGTCGAGCCCATCCGCCGCGCCTACGCCCACGCCGTCGCCCAGCGCTATCGCTTCTTCAGCTACGGCGACGCCATGTTCATCGAAACTCCCCAGCCATGACCGGATTGCAATTCGAACTGCTCGCCACCGACGGCGGCGCCCGCCGCGGTCGCATGACCCTGAACCACGGCGTGGTCGAAACGCCCATCTTCATGCCGGTCGGCACGTACGGCAGCGTCAAGGCGATGCTGCCCCACGAGCTCAAGGAAATCGGCTCGCAGATCGTGCTGGGCAACACTTTCCACCTGTGGCTGCGCCCCGGCACCGCCATCATGGAAAAGCACGGCGGCCTGCATGGCTTCATGCAATGGGACAAGCCGATCCTGACCGACTCGGGTGGCTTCCAGGTGTTCAGCCTGCAGGGCATGCGCAAGATCACCGAAGAGGGCGTGAAGTTCGCCTCGCCGATCGACGGCGCGCGGCTGTTCCTCACCCCGGAAGAGTCGATGCGCATCCAGCGCTCGCTCAACTCCGACATCGTGATGGTGTTCGACGAGTGCACGCCCTACGAGATCGACGGCCGTCCGGCCACGTCCGAAGAGGCCGCTCGCTCGATGCGCATGTCGCTGCGGTGGGCGCGGCGCTCGCGCGAGACCTTCGATCAGCTCGAGAATCCCAACGCCCTGTTCGGCATCGTGCAGGGCGGCATGTACGAAAACCTGCGCGACGAGTCGCTCGCGGGCCTGACGGACATCGGCTTTCATGGCTATGCCATCGGCGGCCTGTCGGTGGGCGAGCCCAAAGAAGACATGATGCGCATCCTGGCGCACGTGGCCCCGCGCCTGCCGCAGGACCGCCCGCGCTACCTGATGGGCGTGGGTACGCCCGAGGATCTGGTCGAGGGCGTGGCGCGCGGCGTCGACATGTTCGACTGCGTGATGCCGACCCGCAACGCGCGCAATGGCTGGCTGTTCACCCGCTTCGGCGACGTGAAGATCCGCAACGCCAAATATCGCGACGACACCCGACCGCTCGACCCCAGTTGCGCCTGCCACACGTGCCAGCATTTCTCGCGCGCCTATCTGCATCATCTGCAGCGCGCCAACGAAATCACGGGCGCGCGTCTGAATACGCTGCACAATCTGCACTTCTACCTGACCATCATGGGCGAAATGCGCGAGGCGATCGCGGCGGGCCGCTTCGAGGCCTGGCGCGCGCAGTTCGCCGCCGACCGCGCCCGCGGTGTCGACTAGCCGCCACGCCCGGCGCTAGGCGTAAACCCTGACACCGCACCCGTGCGACGGGCCCCTGCCGGGCGCATACCCCGGGCGGGCCCGCCCGGCCGATCGGCCGGCGGGAGCGGCCCGGGGTGCGCGCCGCACAACCTCGCTACAATAGCCGGCTTGCCCTACCCATGGCTCGCGCGGGGGCTAGGGACAGAACAACATTACGACATACACAACTGAATAACCTAGGAGTCATTCCATGTCTGCTATCGACACCGCCGGCATCGTCCTGGCACAAGCCGCCGAAGGCAATGCGCTGATGGGCATGCTGCCCATCATCCTGATGTTCGTGATCCTCTATTTCCTGATGATCCGTCCGCAGATGAAGCGCCAGAAAGAACACCGCAACATGGTCGCCGCACTGGCCAAGGGCGACGAAGTCGTCACCGCCGGCGGCATCCTGGGCAAGGTCTCCAAGGTCACCGACAGCTACATCACCGTCGAAGTCGCCGACCTGGCCGAAAAGCCCGTCGAAATCACGCTGCAAAAGGCCTCGGTCACGACCGTGCTGCCCAAGGGAACCATCAAGGCCCTGTAATCGTCAGATCAGGCCCCGCCTTCGTGCGGGGCCTTGTTCCGCTCCACCCCTTGATAAGTAGCCGGCAATGAACCGCTATCCCCTCTGGAAGTACATCACGGTCCTGGTTGCGGTCGTCATCGGCCTGCTCTATACCCTGCCCAATTTCTACGGCGAATCCCCTGCCGTACAGATCTCCAGCGCCAAGGCCACCATCAAGGTGGAACCCGCAATGCTGGAACGCGTCGAGCAGATCCTGAACGACGCCAAAATCCCGGCCACGAGCGTCTATTACGAGCTCAACGGCACGCTCGGCACCGTCCGGGCCCGCTTTGCCTCCACCGACATCCAGCTTCAGGCGCGTGACCTCCTCGATCGCACCCTGAACACCGTCGCGGGCGACCCCCACTACACCGTGGCCCTGAACCTGCTGCCCGCGTCGCCGCCCTGGATGCGCACGCTGGGCTGGTTCGAGCCCAAGCCCATGTACCTCGGTCTGGACCTGCGCGGCGGCGTGCACTTCCTGCTGCAGGTCGACATGCAGGGCGCCCTGACCGCCCGCTACGACTCGCTTGCCACCGACGTGCGCGCGACCCTGCGCGACCAGAAGGTCGAGGTCGCCAACGTCGAGCGTACCGGCATGGCCGTGCAGGCCACGTTTGCCAATGCCGAGCAGCGCGACCGCGCCCGCGACGCCCTGCGCAACCGCATGGCCGATCTGCAGTTCGTCGAAACCGACAACGGTGGCCGTCCGGCCCTGGTCGGCGAGCTGAGCCCGACCGCCATCACCCGCGTGCAGGACACCGCGCTCAAGCAGAACATCAACACCCTGCACAACCGGATCAACGAACTCGGCGTCGCCGAACCCGTGATCCAGCAACAGGGCAACGACCGCATCATCGTGCAACTGCCCGGCGTGCAGGACGTGGCCAAGGCCAAGGAACTGCTGGGCCGCACCGCCACGCTCGAAATCCGCATGGTCGACGACTCGCCGGGCGCCCAGAGCGCGCTGGCCTCGGGCTCGGTGCCGTTCGGTCTGGAGCGTTACACCGACCGCGACGGTCGTCCGCTGCTGGTGCGCCGTCAGGTCATCCTGACCGGTGAGAATCTCCAGGACGCCCAACCCGGCCGCGACTCCCAGACCCAGCAGGCCGCCGTCCACCTGACGCTCGACACCAAGGGCGCGCGCATCTTCCGCGACGTGACCCGCGACAACATCGGCCGCCGCATGGCGATTCTGTTGTTCGAAAACGGCAAGGGTGAAGTGGTGACGGCGCCGGTGATCCGTTCGGAAATCGCCGGCGGTCAGGTGCAGATCTCGGGCTCCATGAGCCCCGAAGAAGCCGCCGACACCGCGCTGCTGCTGCGCGCTGGCGCGCTGGCTGCCCCGATGTCGATCATCGAAGAGCGCACCATCGGCCCGAGCCTCGGCGCCGACAACATCGCCAAGGGCTTCTACTCGACCCTGTACGGCTTCCTGGCGATCGCGGTCTTCATCATCATCTACTACCACCTGTTCGGCGTGTTCTCCACGATCGGCCTGACCTTCAACGTGTTGCTGCTGCTGGCCCTGCTGTCGATGCTGCAGGCCACGCTGACACTCCCCGGGATCGCGGCTATCGCGCTCACGCTGGGCATGGCCATCGACTCGAACGTGCTGATCAACGAACGGATCCGCGAAGAATTGCGCAACGGGGCCACCCCGCAGCAGGCAATCCATCACGGCTTCGAACGCGCCTGGGGCACCATTCTCGACTCCAACCTGACCACGCTGATCGTGGGCCTGGCACTGCTGGCCTTCGGCTCGGGTCCGATCCGGGGCTTCGCGGTGGTGCACTGCCTGGGTATCGTCACCTCGATGTTCTCGTCGGTGGTGGGCGTGCGCGCGCTGGCCAACCTCTGGTATGGCCGTCAGAAAAAGCTCACGAACATCTCGATCGGCACCGTGTGGAAACCCACCAACAAGGCAAACTGAACCGGCATGGGCGGCTGACAACGCCGCCCTTCCGGGCTACCTGCAAGGCGTAACATGGAATTTTTCCGGATTCATCGCACCATCCCGTTCATGCGCAACGCGCTGGTGCTGAACATCATCAGCCTGCTGACCTTCGTGGCCGCGGTGTTCTTCATCGTCACGCGCGGCTTCCACCTGTCGATCGAATTCACCGGCGGCACGGTCATGGAAGTCAACTACGCGCAGACCGCGCAGCTCGATCAGGTGCGCGGCGCCGTGTCCAAGCTCGGCTACACCGATTTCCAGGTGCAGAACTTCGGCACCTCGCGCGACGTCATGATCCGCCTGCCGCTGGCCGAGGGTCAGACCTCGGCCACGCAGAGCGAGACCGTGATGGCCTCGCTCAAGGCGGCCGACGACTCGGTGCAACTGCGCCGCGTGGAGTTCGTGGGCCCGCAGGTGGGCCAGGAGCTGCTGCACAACGGCATGATGGCGCTGCTCGTCGTGGTGATCGGCATCATGGCCTATCTGGGCATCCGCTTCGAATGGAAGTTCGCCGTCGCCGGCGTGATCGCCAACCTCCACGACGTGGTGATCATCCTGGGCTTCTTCGCGTTCTTCCAGTGGGAGTTCTCGCTCGCCGTGCTGGCCGGCGTGCTCGCGGTGCTGGGCTACTCGGTCAACGAGTCCGTGGTCATCATGGACCGGATTCGCGAAAACTTCCGCAAGTACCGCAAGGCCAGCGTGCACGAAGTGATCGACAGCGCCATCACGCAGACGATCTCGCGCACGATCATCACCCACGGCTCGACCCAGATGATGGTGCTGGCCATGCTGTTCTTCGGCGGCCCCACGCTGCACTACTTCGCCCTGGCCCTCACCATCGGCATCTGGTTCGGCATCTATTCCTCGGTGTTCGTGGCCGCGGCGCTGGCGATGTGGATGGGCGTGAAGCGTGAAGACCTGGTCAAGCCGGTCAAGAAAGACGAAGACGGCGTCGAAGCCGCCTGAGTCCGACGGGCGCGCCGCCCACGAGGCGGCGCCACCAGAAACGAAAACCCCGGGTACGGCCTCGCCGTCCCGGGGTTTTTCATTGGGCATCGCCCCGCGGGGCGCGCGCCTTCGGCGCGTGCCGCAGACTCAGCCGCGGCGCCAGCGCCACGGCGCCCGCAGGGGCCACTGATAACGCGCCGACAGCACGCGCGGCGCGAGCAAGGCGGCGCAGACGATGGCGATCATTGCGCCACCCACGACATCGCTCAGGTAGTGATCGCGATTGACCACCCGGCTGGCCGCCACCAGGCTGGCCACGGCAAACACCGGCCAGCGCCAGCGCGGCGCCACGATCGCCACGACGGCGGCCACGGCAAAGGCGGCCTGGGTGTGACTGGACGGGAACGAATCGAAGGGCTCGCCGGCGAACAGGTCGCCGCGGCCATAGAACTTGTCGTCCAGCAGCTCTTCGGGACGGGCCCGCGCCACGATGCGCTTGAGCAGCCAGGTCACGATGCCGCCGGTCGCCATGGTGGCCATCAGCAGCACGCACACGCGCGCGATGCGATCGAAGCCGAAGCGCACCGGGCAGTTCCAGCCCCGCTGCAGGCCCATCAGCGACAGCACGTACGCGGCCAGCGCGGCCGCGAGATACACATCCGGATCGCCCAGCTCGCCGATCCACTCGAAGGTGTCGTTGACGGCGGGGCTCACGTGCGCGTGGATCCAGAGGGTGAAGTCCTGGTCGATCCAGTGTGCGCTGGCGGCCATGGCGGCCAGCACCACGCACACGGTCAGGCCACCGCGCCAGGCGGGCATGCGCGGCGGCTCGGCCAGGGGCGGGGTGGGAAGCGGAGGAATGAGGTTCATGCGAGGCGAAGTCGACCGGCCAGGCCGGCGGGGAAATCGATGCCGGGCGACGGACCCGGCGCAAGCACGGCACCGGCTCCGGTTCCGGTGGGGCCCGCGGGGCGGGCTGTAGGCCGGGACTGGCGCGGCCGGGGCAGTGGCCCCCGGCGGGAACGGTACCGTTCCGGGCGGCTATGGTAACGGCGCAAAGCGGCCGTTCCAAGACAATCCCGGCGAAAAGGCTAAAATTCGGGGTTCTCCCCAAGACTTTCACCATTTTACGCCCCCGGGATCTACACCCGTCACGGCGCACGCCATGCAAGAAACGACCCTGAAACGCGACGGCTCCGCCGCCGCCCCCTCGCCTGCCCCCTCCACCCCGGCCGCTGACCAGGCCACGCCGCTGCATATCCCCGCCGGCGCCCGCAAGCTCTTCATCCGCACCTTCGGCTGCCAGATGAACGAGTACGACTCCGACAAGATGGTCGACGTCCTGCGTGCCGACCAGGGCCTGGAAGTCACCGACAATCCCGAAGAAGCGGATGTGATCCTGTTCAACACCTGTTCGGTGCGCGAAAAGGCGCAGGAAAAGGTGTTTTCTGACCTGGGCCGCGTCCAGCATCTCAAGCGCCTGAATCCCAATCTGGTGATCGGCGTGGGCGGCTGCGTCGCCAGCCAGGAAGGCGAGGCCATCGTCAAGCGTGCCCCCTACGTCGACGTGGTGTTCGGCCCGCAGACGCTGCACCGTCTGCCCGAACTGATCCGGCGCCGCCGCAGCGAAGGCCGCTCGCAGGTCGACATCAGCTTTCCCGAGATCGAAAAGTTCGACGCCATGCCGCCGCCGCGCGTCGAAGGCGCGACCGCGTTCGTCTCGATCATGGAAGGCTGTAGCAAATACTGTAGCTTCTGCGTCGTGCCGTATACCCGGGGCGACGAGGTCTCGCGGCCGTTCGACGACGTGCTGATCGAAGTGGCCGACCTGGCCGACCAGGGCGTGAAGGAAGTGACGCTGCTGGGCCAGAACGTCAACGCCTATCGTGGCCGCATGGGCGACACCGACGAGATCGCCGATTTCGCCATGCTGCTCGAATACGTCCACGAGATCCCCGGCATCGAACGCATCCGCTACACAACCTCGCACCCCAAGGAAATGACCCAACGCATGGTCGACGCCTATGCGCGTCTGCCCAAGCTGGTGTCGTTCCTGCACCTGCCCGTGCAGGCCGGCAGCGATCGCGTGCTGGCCGCCATGAAGCGCGGCTACACGGCGCTCGAGTTCAAATCGGTGGTGCGCAAGCTGCGCGCCGCCCGCCCCAACCTCACCCTGTCGTCCGACTTCATCGTCGGTTTCCCGGGGGAGACCGAAGAAGACTTCGAAAAGACGATGAAGCTGATCGCCGACGTCGGCTTCGATACCTCGTTCTCCTTCGTGTACTCGCGCCGTCCCGGTACGCCGGCGGCCGACCTGACCGACGACACCCCGGCAGACGTCAAGCTCAAGCGCCTGCAACGCCTGCAGGCCCTGATCAACGAACAGGCCGCCGCCATCGCGCAAGCCATGGTCGGCACCACGCAGCGCGTGCTGATCGAAGGCACCTCGCGCCGCGACGTCAATGAGCTGATGGCGCGCACCGAGAACAACCGCATCGTCAACTTCCCCGGCCCGATCTCGCTGATCGGCCGCATGGTCGACGTCGATATCACGCACGCCCATACCAATTCGCTGCGCGGCCGCCTCTCGGCCACGCAACCCCATCTCCAGGGAGCCGCATGAGTCAACCCCGCAGCAAGAGCCGGCGCGGCATGCCGGTCGTCGTCACCCTCGACGGCGACAACATCCATCTGTCCAACCTGTGCGGCCCGCTCGACGAGAATCTGCGTCAGCTCGCCGACGGCATGGGCGTCACGCTCAATCGGCGGGGCGCACGCGTCACGATCGAAGGCGAACGCGCCGAGCTGGCCGGCCGCGCGCTGCGCCGCTTCTACGAGCAGGCCACGCACCGCGCCCTGAGCGTGGACGACATCCAGCTCGGGCTGGTGGAGATCGGCGTGGGTCGCCAGGAAGAGCCCGCCCCCGAGCAACGCGCGGCCGACCCGCGCGCGCTCGATCCGCTGCCGCCGGTCGACGACGAAAGCAACGGCGTGCTGCTGCGCACCCGCCGCACCGATCTGCGCCCGCGCACCCCGCGCCAGCGCGATTACCTCAACAACATCCTCAAGCACGACATCACGTTCGGCGTCGGCCCGGCCGGCACCGGCAAGACCTGGCTCGCCGTCGCCTGCGCGATCGACGCCATGGAGCGCGACACGGTGCAGCGCCTGGTGCTGACGCGCCCGGCGGTCGAGGCCGGCGAGCGCCTGGGCTTCCTGCCCGGCGACCTGGCACAGAAGGTCGACCCCTATCTGCGCCCGCTCTACGACGCGCTCTACGACCTGATGGGCTTCGAGCGCGTGCAGCGTCTGTTCGAGAAGCAGAGCATCGAGATCGCCCCGCTGGCGTACATGCGCGGCCGCACGCTGAACCACTCCTTCGTCATCCTGGACGAGGCGCAGAACACCACGCCCGAGCAGATGAAGATGTTCCTCACCCGCATCGGCTTCGGCAGCAAGGCGGTGATCACGGGCGACCCCTCGCAGGTCGACCTGCCGCGCGGCCAGCAGAGCGGGCTGGCGCACGCCGTGCAGGTGCTCGACGACGTGCAGGGCATCGCCATGACGCGCTTCACGAGCCGCGACGTGGTGCGCCATCCGCTGGTGGCGCGCATCGTCGACGCCTACGACAAGGCGGAACAGGAAGACGGCCGGCCATGAGCGCGACGCTTTCCCTGTCGGTGCAGTACGCCGTGGCCGAACCCCGTCTGGCGCGCCACCGTGTGCGGCGCTGGGCGGGCTACGCCCTCGAAGGCGCCCAGGCCGATGGCCTGACCGCCTTCGACGCCGCCGAGCTCTCGATCCGCCTGGTCGGCCAGGCCGAGGGCAAGCGTCTGAATCGCGATTTCCGCGGACGTGACTACGCGACCAACGTGCTCACCTTCGAATACGGGGTCGATCCGCTGGGCGTTGCCCGCGGTGACATCGTGATCTGCGTGCCGGTGCTGGCCCGCGAGGCGCGCGAGCAGAAAAAAGCCTTCACCGACCGCGCCGCGCACCTCACCATTCATGGCGTGCTGCACGCGCTGGGCTACGACCACCTCAAGGCCCGCGACGCCCGCCGCATGGAAACGCTCGAGGCGCAGATCCTCGCGCGCATGGGCATCACCGACCCCTACGTCATCGAAGACTAACGCCGCCCGGCCGGGGACGGACCGGTTCGGCGGATCGCGTCCAGGCACCGCCGGATCGGCGCCGTTGCGGGCATGTTCGGGGGCAGATCGCGTCGTCGTTACAACTATGTCTGCAACTTGGGTTATGCTGATCTTTTAGCAACGAGTCCATCTGGACGATGTCCGACCCTTATCCTGCTGCCGAAGCGCCCCGCGCTCGCTCCTCCAAACCCACCAAATCCCTGCTCGACCGCCTGCTCAGGCTGGTCCGGCGTGAGCCCGAAGACCGCGAAGGCATCAAAGCGGTGCTCGACGCCGCGCACGAGCGCGCTCTCCTGGACGTAGAGTCGTACACCATGCTCAAGGGTGCGCTGGCCGTGTCCGAGCGCACCGTCGCCGACATCATGGTGCCGCGCTCCCGCATGGACCTGCTCGACGTCGGCGTGCCCCTGCCGCAACTGCTGGCCACCGTCGTCGAAACGGCTCACTCACGCTTCCCCGTCTACGAAAACGACCGCGACAACATCCTCGGCATCCTGTTGGCCAAGGATCTGCTGCGCGTGATGCAGGATCCCGAGCTCGAAGTGCGCTCGCTGATCCGCCCCGCCGTGTTCATCCCCGAGGTCAAGCGGCTCAACGTGCTGCTGCATGAGTTTCGCGCGAGCCGCAATCACATCGCCATCGTCATCGACGAGCACGGCGGCATCTCCGGCCTCGTCACCATGGAAGACGTGCTGGAGCAGATCGTCGGCGACATCGAAGACGAGTTCGACGAGGAAGAAGAAGAATCGATCTTCCCCGAGGGCGACAATCAGTGGCGTCTGCTGGCGTCCACCGAGATCAGCCACTTCAACGAAACCTTCGGCACCACCCTGCCCGACGACGAGTACGACAGCGTCGGCGGCTGGCTGGGCGGCAAGCTCGGCCGGATCCCGCGCCGCGGCGACCACGCCGAGTTCGATGGCCTGAAGATCGAGGTCATTCGCGCCGATCCGCGCCGCGCCCTGTGGCTGCGGGTCTACCGCGACAGCGCCACCGATAGCGCGGCATGACGCGCCGCCCCTGGTTGCGCCGGCCGTCGGCCGGCACGCTGCGGGGCGCCGCCCTGCTGGGCGCCGCGGGTGCGCTGCATGCGCTCACCTTCGCGCCCGGGCCGCTGCCGGCCTGGTCGCTGGCACTGATTCAAATCCTGACCCTCGCCGTCGCGGCGCACGCCACGCTGCGCGCGCCCACCTTGCGCGCGGCGTTCGCGCGCGGCTGGTGGTTCTCGTCGTTCAGTTTCAGCCTGGGCCTGTACTGGCTGTTCGTCAGCATGCACCGCTACGGCGGCATGGCCGTCCCGCTCGCCGTGGGCGGCGTGCTGGCGCTTTCGCTGTTTCTGGCCATCTTTCCGGGCATGGCCTGCGCCGCGGCGCGCTGGCTGTGTCCGCCGCGCGTGCTCGACGGCGTCGCGCTGCGCGCCCGTCAGGCCCTGTGGGCGGCCGCCACCTGGGGCGCCTGCTGGGCGTTCTTCGAGTGGGTGCGCGCCACCCTCTGGACCGGCTTTCCGTGGCTCAACATCGGCTATGCCCACGTCGACGGCCCGCTCGCCGGCTGGGCGCCGATCCTGGGCGTGCACGGCATGGCGCTGTTCGCCGCGTTCGCGGCGGCCGCGCTGGCGGGCCTCTGGCGCGCGGAGCATGCCGACGTGGCCGAAGGCTCCGAGGGCGCCGAGCGCTTCGATGCGCGTCACGGGCTGGCGTTCGGCGTGGCAATGGTGTTCGTGCTGGCAGGCTGGCTGCTCGGCCTGATCAACTGGTCGCGCCCCACCGGCGAGCCGGTGTCGGTGCGGCTGGTGCAAGGCAATGTCGAGCAGTCGCAGAAGTTCGAGCCGGCGCTGCTGCAGCAAGGCCTGCTGCGCCATCTCGAACTCGCGGCGCTCCCCGCCGCGGCGGGCGTACCCGCGCCGCAGCTCATCATCCTGCCCGAGACCGTGTTGCCGGTGTTTCAGGATCAGCTCGATCCCCGCATCTGGGAAGCCTGGCGCGAGGTCGCCGCGCGCCAGCAGGCCACCATCGCGATGGGCGTGCCGCTGCACACGCGGCGCGCCGACGGCAGCCCCAGCTACACCAATAGCGTCTTGGGCTTCGATGCCAACACGCCGGTTGCGCAGTTGGCCACCGGCACCACCGCGATGCGCTACGACAAGCAGCATCTGGTGCCCTGGGGCGAATACGTGCCCCCGGGGTTCCGCTGGTTCGTCGAAATGCTCGACATCCCGCTCGGCGATTTCGACAGCGGTCCGCCGCGCCAGAAGCCCTTTGCCGTGGCTGGCCAGCACATCGCGTTCAACATCTGCTACGAAGATCTGTTCGGTCCCGAGCTCCTGCCCGCGCTTCTGCCGGGCCCGGACGGCCAGCCTGGCGCCACGATTCTCGTCAACGTGAGCAATCTCGGCTGGTTCGGTGACACGTGGGCCTTGCGCCAGCACATGCAGATCGGCCGCCTGCGCACCATCGAGACCGCGCGTCCCATGCTCACGGCCACCAACACCGGCCTGACCGCGGCCATCGACGCGCGCGGGCACGTCGCGGCCCAACTGCCGGCCCATCAGCCCGGCGTGCTGCCGGTGTCGGTACAGGGCATGACCGGCCTCACGCCCTATGCGCGCTGGGACGACAAGCTCGCGCTGGCACTGATCGGCCTGGTGCTGATCGCGGCGGCCGGCCGCGGCCGCTACAGCCGCCGTCCCTGATCGCCCCTGCCGGCAACGCGCCGGCAGGCTCGCCCCGTGCGCGCAACGCGCGGCGGGGCCGATCAGCCCAGCAGATTTTTAGGCAGCTCGCCGTCTTCCTGGGGCAGCGCGGGGCCCGTGCCCGCGCCGCTCAGCGCGATGGCGTCCGCAATCTCTTCCATATCGTCGCGATCCAGCTCAAGCGTGGCGGCGCCCAGCCAGCCGTCGACCTGCGACGCGCTGCGCGCGCCGACGATCGCGCCGGTCACGCCGGGCCAGGCCAGCGTCCAGGCCACCGCAACCGCGGCCACGGTCGCGCCATGGCGTTCGGCCACCGGCTTGAGCGCCTCGGCCAGCGCCAGATTGCGGTTCAACTGGGGCGCGGCGAACTCGGCATTGCGCGAGCGCCAATCGTCGGCGCCGAGCTGCGCGGCACGCGCCTCGTCGAAGCGGCCCGACAGCAACCCCGATTGCATGGGGCTGTAAACGATCACGCCGGTGTCGTGCGCTTCGCACCACGGCAGCAGATCGTTTGCCGCGTCGCGCCGGATCGCGGAGAACGGCGGCTGCAAGGTGTCCACGTGGCCGATGGCCTCGGCATCCTGCAGCGCGGCCAAGCCGTGATTGGAAAGGCCGATCGCGCGCACCTTGCCCTCGCGCTTGAAATCCAGCAGCGTCTGCCAGTAGAGCTCCAGCGGCGTGCCGTCGCCCGCGGGCCAGTGCATCTGATAGAGATCGATGCACTCGACACCCAGGCGCCGCAACGACTGCTCGAGCTCGCGCCGCAGACTGTCGGGCGCGCCGGTGCGCCGCGGGTTGGCCATGCGGTCTTTCGCCGACCAGGTCAGCCCGCCTTTGGTGAAGATGTAGGGCCGCCCTTCGCTGCCCAAAGGCGCGAGGGCCTCGCGTACGAGCGCCTCAGAATGCCCGACGCCGTACACGGCGGCCGTATCGATCCAGTTGATGCCCCGCTCCACCGCGTGGCGTATTGCGCGTATCGACGCCGCGTCGTCCTGCGCACCCCAGCCCACGGCCCAATCGCCGCCGCCGATCGCCCAGGCGCCAAATCCCACGCGCGTGATGCGCATGTCGGTGCGCCCCAGCGCACGCGTGATAAATCCGGTACTCGCCACCCGACTCTCCTTCCTGCCCGCGTCCTTCGGCGCCCTGCCCCGCGCACCGTTGGCGGCGGGGATCAGAATCCGTCTTTACGTCAATGACTTACGTTGCTGTCTGTGATTGCGCAGCGACTCGCCCGCGGTCCCACGTAAGGCGCGCGCGCAGTCCTCGCAACGGAGCAATAACTGTACCGCGCCACTTTTTTTCAGTTTTTTTTCACCCTGACTTGCACACACCCAAAAACTTGTGCATAATCTCGTTTCTTCGCCAGCGACGCGAAACAAAACGAAGCGAAAGCCGCAGCAACATCGCAGTTTTCACCGAGTTTTACGACGCGCCGGACAGCAAAGTGATGTGAGCAGGTGACACTGCAAACGTCGTTGATGTCGGGAATATGGGGGTATAGCTCAGCTGGGAGAGCGCTTGCATGGCATGCAAGAGGTCAGCGGTTCGATCCCGCTTACCTCCACCACCTAAGCGAAGACGTAGCAATACGAAGCAGTACACTGTTTGGTCCAAGTCCCCTTCGTCTAGAGGCCTAGGACATCACCCTTTCACGGTGAGTACAGGGGTTCGAATCCCCTAGGGGACGCCAGCTTTGCATACGCAGAGATCTGGCTCGGTTGTAGTAATACACCGCTGCGGAGCGGTAGTTCAGTTGGTTAGAATACCGGCCTGTCACGCCGGGGGTCGCGGGTTCGAGCCCCGTCCGCTCCGCCAAAATCGCTTGAGAAAGCCGCAACTCACGTTGCGGCTTTTTCTTTTTGTGCTTGTGATTGCTTCGAAGTGGCCGCGACCTTGTCGCGGCTTTTTTGTGTCCGCTTCGAATGCGGATGGCGCTCTTGCTGCTGCTTCTGCCGCGTGCTGCTGCCATGTATCTGTCGCGCGCTTCCGCTGCCGTGCTTCTGCTGTTGTGCTTCTGCTGTTGTGCTGCTGGAAGTGCCGCTGTTTCGGTGCCGCCCGCGCACGGCATCCGGCGGTTCCGCACAGGCCAGGACACCGGCACGACATCTTCACGCCGATGACGCGCACAGAGGCGCGCAGAGCCTCGTAGACGACACAACGACAGGCCGGCCCTCCACCACCCTGCCCCGCCGCCCAGAAGCGCGCCGACAAGCGCTCAGACAGCCCGGGGCGTTCACGGGTGCACCGGCAGTGCGCACATGGCGTCCGAGCGTGCTCACGACCCACGCCGCCCGCCAAACATGCGGCGCGCAAATGAATGGCGCGCATGCGCGACGCGTGCGGTCGTACGATCGTGCAGTCGTGCAGTCGTGCGGTCGTGCGCAGGCACGATGTGCGGTGACGCGACGCGCAACACCGCGGCCGCGCGATGACACGGAGCGATCACGACAGACGACAAAAAGCCGCAACACAAGTTGCGGCCACATCGGAGCACGGATCGGAAGCACAAAAAGAAAAAGCCGCAACCGAAGTTGCGGCTTTCTCGAGCGATGGTGGCGGAGCGGACGGGGCTCGAACCCGCGACCCCCGGCGTGACAGGCCGGTATTCTAACCAACTGAACTACCGCTCCGCAGCGGTGTATTGCTACAACCGAGCCAGATCTCTGCGTATGCAAAGCTGGCGTCCCCTAGGGGATTCGAACCCCTGTACTCACCGTGAAAGGGTGATGTCCTAGGCCTCTAGACGAAGGGGACTTGGACTTGCCGTACTACTTTTTACTGCACTTGCTGCGTTCGTTGAAGTGGTGGAGGTAAGCGGGATCGAACCGCTGACCTCTTGCATGCCATGCAAGCGCTCTCCCAGCTGAGCTATACCCCCACGATCCCGATTTCGTTGCTCTGGCTTGCTGCCGCATCGCAGGGCGTGCCCTGTGTGTTGCTGCTTGCCGTCGCTTCAAATTCGCGTTTCGTCGAACGGGGCCGAATTATGCACCATTTTTTAAAAGCGTGCACGCGACCATCGAATTTTTTTGATTTGCGCATGCGCACTGCGCAGATTTTGCGCAATGGCGGGATACGACGGCGCGGGGTCTGCCGGGCACGCGATGAGTTGCGCGCGCAACCAACTGCACGGGATCGATGTCGCCAGGCGCGGCGCCATCCCTTTCAGGATGGCGCGCCGCTGGTGCGATCACCTCAAGACGTTGCGGCCTTGCCGCCGTCGCACTCGACGTACATGGCACCGACGGCCTGACACAGCCGGGGCGGCTCGTGAAACAGCCGCGAGCTGATCAGGCAGCCCTGCACCGTGGAGAACAGCGCGCGCGCCGTGACCTCGGGCGATCCGGAGAACTTCAGCGTGCCTTGTGCCGCGCCTTCGCGCAGCACGCGCGCCAGCCAGCTCTCGTGCGCGTTGAAAAAGCCTTGCAGGGCCAGGCGGACCTTCTCGGGCAGCGACATCACCTCGGCGGCCAGCATGCCGCCCAGGCAGAGCTCATCGCCGTCGCCACAGGCCTGCGTCTCGAGCAGGTGCAGATAGGCATCGAGCTGCTCTTGCGCGGGCAGCGTGGTGTCGATGGCGCGCAGCGCGGCCAGCGCGCGGGTGCTGTACGACTCGACCGCCTCGTACAGGAGGTCGTCTTTGCACGGGAAGTAGTAGTGGATGCTGGACGTCTTGACGCCCACGTGATCAGCCAGGTCGCGATAGCTGAAACCATTGCAACCACGCGTGCGGATCAGTTTTTGCGCGTGCGACAGCAGTTGGTCGCGCGTGTTGGTCGGGGTTTGCGTATCCATGGCTGAATTTTACCTACACATAGATCGGATGCATCGAGGGGAAACCAGCCTGTGTCGGGCATCCCTGGACCCGCGCGCAGCCTGCACGGCGTCATCCGACGTCGCGGGGCGCGCGGGTTTCTTGGCGACACATAGGCCGTCCGGCTCAGCCGGCCACGGGCGGGTAGTCGAGCTCCCCGGCCGCGGTCTGACCTGCCTGGCGCGCGGCCAGCAGTGCGGACTGAACCTGATCGCGGCTGACTGCGCTCGCGTCGGCATATGCCGTGATCGGATACTCCTGCTCGCCGGACGCCAGCTGCCCCAAAGCGCGGGCGGCATGCAGCTCGGCCTGGACCTGGGCACGGGTCACCGTGCTGGTGCTGGTATCGGCGGGCGGCCAGTCGAGTTCGCCAGCCTGGGCCGAACCCAGGAACGCGAGCGAGGTGATGAGGCCGGCGGCGAGAACACTGAGGGTTTTCATGGTGGACTCCTGGTTGGAAAGGGGACGGCTCAGCCGGCCACGGGCGGGTAGTCGAGCTCACCGGACATGCCGAGGCCGGCGGCCTGGGCGGCGGATAGTTCCTGGCGTACCTGGGCGCGCGTCACTTGCGAGTCGGCGTGCTGGGCGACGGGCGGGTAAGCCAGTTCGTTGCTGGTCACGAGGCCTTGAGCGCGGGCGTCCTGCAGATCCGCCACGACTTGGGCGCGGGTCAGGGTGCTGCCGTTGGGCGCGTCGAGGGGCCAATCCAGTTCGCCAGCCTGGGCGGTGCCTGCGAAAGCGGCGGTGACGGCGATGGCGGCGGCGAGGGTCTTGATCGTGTTCATGATGGGTTCCTTAGTGTCGGGAGGGTTCAGTGCAGTGATCGGGAATGAGGGCTTCGGTGCCGCGCGGCTCAGCCGGCGACGGGCGGGTAATCGAGTTCGCCGGAGGCGTTCAGGCCGGCAGCGTCAGCCGCCGACAGTT
The DNA here is from genome assembly GCF_002261475.1 of Bordetella genomosp. 5. GTDB lineage: Bacteria > Pseudomonadota > Gammaproteobacteria > Burkholderiales > Burkholderiaceae_B > Bordetella. Next base: position 196,412 of record NZ_NEVN01000002.1, on the reverse strand, counting down.
GCTGGCGCACTTGTTCACGGGTGAGCTGGGTGGCCGATTGCGCGGCGACGGGCGGATAGGCCAGTTCGCTCGTGGTCACGAGGCCCTGGGCCTTGGCGGCTTGCAGGTCGGCGATCACGTCGGCGCGGGACAGCGTGCTCACGCTGGTGTCGACGGGCGGCCAGTCCAGCTCGCCGGCTTGGGCGGTGCCGACGAAGGCGGCGGAAACGGCGATGGCGGCGGCGAGGGTCTTGAGGGTGTTCATGGTGTGGCTCCGATGGGGCTATCTATCTGTAGATAGGTATTCAGGAAAATAAAAAGAGGGTTGCGTTCTTCGTGTGGAATCAGCCAGCGACGGGCGGGTAGTCCAGTTCACCCGAGGCGTCGATACCGGCGGCTTGCGCGGCGGACAGCTCCTGACGGACCTGGGCGCGGCTCACTTGCGTGGCGGCTTGCTGAGCCACGGGCGGGTATGCGAGTTCGCTGCTGGTGACCAGGCCATGGGCACGGGCGTCTTGCAGATCGGCCACGACTTGGGCGCGGGTCAGGCTGGTGCCGTTGGGGGCATCGAGGGGCCAGTCCAGTTCGCCCGCTTGGGCGGCGCCAGCGAAGGCGGCCGAGACGGCGATGGCGGCGGCGAGGGTCTTGATCGTGTTCATGAGAAAGCTCCAGTTCGTAGATTTGATGTTTGAGTTATCTACTAGTAGATAGATAACCGGGTAAATAAAAAAGGCGGTATGCCTTGAATCTTCTGCTGCCGGTGTTGCTGTGGTTCTCTTTCTGGGGACTGCCGGACTGCTTTGCTTGGCTGCCGCGTTCTGTTTGCTGCAGCGTTGAACGAATATTACCTACTAGTAGATAGATAAGGCAAGCGGTTTAGTTGAAACGAGTTGCAACGCCGCGACAATCACCCCGAAGCCAAGCTACGCATTTACACAAAGAAACAACTTTCCGCCCCCTGCCCTCTGTCCGAAGATGACGGCGGGTTGTCGCAGGGCGCGCCGCAACGTCTCCCTACGTCGCCCAAGTTCGACTAAGCTTGCGCCAAATTCGCGCAATATTGCCCGATTGCGGTTTGCCGCCGGGATTTCTACGATCGGGCCGACGCCGATGCCCACCGCCTTGGCGCCGCCCTTCCCTGTCTCAGGAGTCCCCATGCAGACCGTCACCATTCCCCTGCCAGCGCGGCGCGCCACGCCCGCCGCCTGGACGCCGGCCGCGATCGAGGCTCTGTTCCGCCTGCCCTTTCCCGAGCTGATGTATCGGGCGCAGACCGTGCACCGCGAGCAGTTCGACGCCAGCGAGATTCAGCTGTCCAGCCTGCTCTCGATCAAGACCGGCGGATGCCCCGAGGATTGCGCCTACTGTCCGCAGTCCGCGCACCACGACACCGAGCTCGAGGCCGACAAGCTGATGCCCGTGGCCGACGTGGTGGCGGCGGCGCGCGCCGCGCAGGCCAACGGCGCACAGCGCTTCTGCATGGGCGCGGCCTGGCGCAGCCCCAAACCGCATCACCTCGAGCAGGTGGCCGAGATGATTCGCGCCGTGAAAGACCTGGGCATGGAAACCTGCGTCACGCTGGGCATGCTGGCCGAGGGTCAGGCCGAACAGCTGCGTGACGCCGGGCTCGATTACTACAACCACAATCTCGATACCTCGCCGGAGTTCTACGGCAGGATCATCTCGACCCGCACCTATCAGGATCGCCTGGACACGCTCGAACGCGTGCGCGATGCCGGCCTCAACGTCTGCTGTGGCGGCATCGTGGGCATGGGCGAGTCGCGGCGCGAGCGGGCCGGCCTGATCGCCCAGCTCGCGAACATGGAGCCCTACCCCGAGTCGGTGCCGATCAACAATCTGGTGCAGGTCGAGGGCACGCCGCTGGCGGGCACCGAGCCGCTGGATCCGTTCGAGTTCATCCGCACCATCGCGGTGGCACGTATCACCATGCCGCGCGCCCGCGTGCGGCTGTCGGCGGGCCGGGAAACCATGAACGACGCCGAACAGGCCCTGTGCTTTCTGGCCGGCGCCAACTCGATTTTTTACGGCGACGTGCTGTTGACCACGGCCAATCCGCAGGTGGAGGCCGACAAGCGGCTGCTGACGCGCCTGGGCCTGCGGGCCGAGGGCGCCGACGACACTTCCTTTGCAGCACAACCCCAGGCCCAGGAATGCCGCACGCGGCAGCCGGCCTGAATCCGGAGAGCAAGACAAGATGAACGCAGGTCTGGGTTTGCTGGCAGCCAGTGTGCTGTGCAGCGTTACCGTGGCGATATTGCTGAAGCTCGCACGCCGCTACGACATCGATGTGCGCCAAGCCATCGCCACCAATTACGCCATGGCCGCGGTGCTGTGCGTGTCGCTGCTCAAGCCGGATCTGGGGCGCATCAACCTGCAGGGCGGCAATCTGCTGCTGCTCGGCGCGTTGGGCGTGCTGATGCCCAGCGTCTTCGTGGCGATGGCACGCTCGGTGCGGTATGCCGGCATCGTGCGCAGCGACGCGGCGCAGCGCCTCTCGCTTTTCATCGCGCTGCTCGCGGCATTCGTGCTGTTCGGCGAGCCCGTCACGACGACGAAGCTGGCCGGCATCGCACTGGCCTTCGCCGCCCTCTTCTGCGTGCTGCGCCGGCCGGCCGATGCACCGGCGCACGATGGCCCGCCGCACGCCGCCTGGATGTGGCCGCTGGCCGTGTGGGCCGGCTACGGCACCATCGACGTGCTGTTCAAGATCATGGCGCGCAGCGGCAGCGCGTTCCCGGGCACGCTGCTGATGGTCTTCCTGTTGGCCGGCGTGCTGATGACGCTGTATCTGTTGCTGGCACGCACCCGCTGGCAGGCGCGCAGCCTGGCCGCCGGCCTGCTGCTGGGCCTGATGAACTTCGCCAACATCTACACCTATATCCGTGCGCATCAGACCCTGCCCGACCACCCTGCCCTGGTCTTCGCCTCGATGAACATGGGCGTGATCGCGCTGGGCACGCTCGCGGGCGCGGTGCTGTTCCGCGAGAAGCTGTCGGCGATCAATCTGGTCGGACTGGCGCTGGCCATCGGCGCCATCGTGGTGATGATGCCGCGCTGATCCCCGAGCGGATCCGCAAGCGACAAGGGCTGCGCTCCGTGAGGAGGCAGCCCTTGTGCATTGGACCGGTAGCGGCGATCGGCGGGACGGTGCGTGACGGGCGCCGGCCGTCGCTGTGTCAGCTACCCGTGCGCTGATGCTGGGGCGCGGACAGGTCGTCGTTGGAGGCCGACTCGTCGACGGCGGGCGAATCGCGCACCTCGGCCGCCGAGAACGCCGTGGCGGGTTCGACGTTTTCGAAGGCGGCGATCGGCGCCACGCTCTCTTCGACCGGCCCGGGCGGCTGCACCACGCCAGGCTCCGGCGCCACCATTTCCATGGCGGCGTCGGCCACCGGATCCACGCGAGGGTCCAGCGCCACGGACGCGGGCGAGCTCTGCAGCGTGTCCGGCATGGGCACGAACTGCACCGGCGCGTCGTGCGCCTGATGGGCGCCGGTGACACGCGCCGGACGCACTTGCCACACCAGAATCAGCGCGCAGGCCGACACGAAGATGTAGTACATGGCGGGACCGCCGTAGGTCATCAGCACGCCCGCCACCATCGGGCCCAGGCAGGCGCCCACGCCATACACCATGAGCAGCACGGCGCTCAGGCCGACGCGGCGATCCGACTCCACGTGGTCATTGGCGAATGCCGCGCCCAGCGGATAGAGCGTGAACATCAGCACGCCGAAAATGCCCGAGAGCACCAGCAGGAACCAATATGGCAGCGACAGCCAGCCCCACATCAGCATCGGCAGCGCCACCAGCAAGGCGGCGTTGAAGCGGATCAGCCCGGCGCGGTTGATGCGGTCGGACAACCAGCCCATGGGCCACTGCGCCACCAGACCCGCCGTCACGCCGGCGGCGACGAACATGGCCGCCTGCGAGGTGGTCAGGCCCAGCTTGGCCGCGTACACCGGCGCCAGACCATAGAACGCGCCCGACAGATTGCCCGCGACGAACAGCACGGTGAGCGACAGCGGCACGCGCTTGATGAAGAAGCGCAGGTCGAGCGGCGCGGGCAGCGGCGTGGGCGGGTGAGAGCGCGCGGTGACGGCGATGGGCACCAGGCACAGCGTGAGACACATCGCCACCAGAATCAGCGGGCCATCGCCCAGCGAGGTATAGGCCGTGAGGACCAGTTGACCCAGCACGGTGCCCAGACCCGAGACCATCATGTAGACGGAGAACACCCGGCCACGCTGCTGGTTTTCGGTCTGCTCGTTGAGCCAGCTCTCGATGACCATGAGCTCGGTCACCATCACGATGCCCGCCACCAGGCGCAGCGCCAGCCACAGCGGCATGGATTCGATCAGGCTCTGGGCCAGGATCATGCAGGTGGCGATGGCGGCACAGGCGGCGAAAGCCCGGATATGACCGACCCGGATGATGAGCTTGTGACCCATGCGGGCGCCGCACACGAGGCCGAGGTAGTAGGCGGCGATCAGGGCGCCGATCCAGACTTCGCTGACGGACTGCCCCGTGAGCCGCAGGCCCATGTAGGTATTGAAGATGCCCGTGCCGATCAACATCAGCAACGTGGCGAAGTACAACGAGGAAAACGCGGAAATCGTGGAAATCATGGACGGGCGACCGCTTTTGGGTTGTCGGGCACACGCGGGTAACGATCCGGTCCGCCGTGCGGCGAACCGGACCGGACAAACCCTTTACAGCTGGCGCAGCAGCGTGTCGGCGTCGCTCACTTCGAACTTGCCGGGACCTTCGATATTGAGTTGCGTCACGACGCCATCCTCGATCAGGGCCGAGTAGCGTTGCGAACGCACGCCCATGCCGCGGGCGATCAGATCGAGCTCGAGGCCGAGCTCACGGGTCCAGGTGGCCGAACCGTCGGCCAGCATGCGGACCTTGGCGCCCGCCTGCTGCTCGCGGCCCCAGGCGCCCATCACGAACGCGTCGTTAACGGACACGCACCAGATTTCGTCCACGCCCTTGGCGCGCAGCGCATCGGCCTGGGCCACATAGCCCGGCAGGTGCTTGGCCGAGCAGGTCGGGGTGAAAGCGCCCGGCACGGCGAACAGCGCGATTTTCTTGCCGCGGACCAGGTCGGCGACCTGGAAAGCGTTGGGGCCCAGTTGGCAGCCCGGCGTTTCGGTTTCGATGAATTCGGTCAGGGTGCCATCGGGCAGCCGATCGCCGACTTTGAGCGTCATGGAGTTCTCCAGCAATTACGGAACGTGCGAGACAAAGTGAATTGTGCTTGTGAGACAGGGCCGCGAAGGCGGCCCTGTCTTCCTCAATCATAGTGCCGAAACCCGAGGCATTGTTCCCGGCCCGAAAGAAACACGAACAGTCTGAAACGACTCCAAACGCCGTGATCCGGCGCGGCCGGGGCATGACTGGCCATAATGCAGTCATTGTTCCGACCCGCCTCGTGCCGGGTCTGTCATGCAGGAGGAATTGTCATGCGTGCATTCATGATCGCCGTGCTCACCGCCGCGAGCGGCTGGCTGGCTGCGCCCGCCCACGCGGCCGGCCCCTCGGATCAGCTGATTTTCGAACAGATCGTCGACACGGCCGGCGCCAGCAACGGCGCGGCCCGGGTCTGCGGCGCCTCGGCCCCCGACCTGACGCAGCAGGAAGCCAACTGGCGCAAGAACCTCGAGCGCTTCGCCAAAGAATATCGTTACGACTTCAAGGTCTTCGACGCCGCCTTCCAGCAAGGCCAGTCGAAGGGCAAGGTCATGATGGAAGACATGCGCAAGGGCGGCGTGGATGGCTGCGCCGGCGTGCTGGGCGGTTTTCAGCGCGAACGCACGATGGGCTACGACAGCATGAAGCAATCGATCGCCGAGGTGACGGACGGCTTGCCCGACAAGAAAGACTGAGCGGTCGCGCGGCAGGCCAGGCGATACCGGGCCTGCCGCGCGGGGATCCACGGCTTACTTCAGGCCCTTCTCGGCGAACCAGTCCAGCATGCGGGTCCAGGCCTGCTCGGCCTCGGCCTTGCGGTAGCTCGGCCGGTAGTCGGCGTGGAAGGCATGCGGTGCGTCGGGGTAGATGTCGATGCGCGAGGCCCGGGCGGCGGCAGGCCCCTTGGCGAGCGCGACGCGCATTTTGTCGACATCTTCGAGCGGAATGCCGGCGTCTTTGCCGCCATATGCGCCCAGCACGGGCGCCTGCAGCTTGTCGACCGACTCGAGCACCGAGCGCGGCTTGAGCTCGGAAGCCGCCCCGCCCAACTGGCCGTACCAGGCCGCGCCCGCCTTCAGACCCGCGCGGTGCGCCGCATAGAGCCACGTGATGCGGCCGCCCCAACAAAAGCCCAGGATGCCGAGCTTGTCGGCGGCGCCGCCATGGCTGGTGGCCCAGGCCGCCGTGGCATCGAGGTCGGCCATGACCTGCGCATCGGGCGCGCGGTCGACCACCTCGGCGCGCAGCTTGGCGATCTCGGTGTACTTGGACGGATCGCCCTGGCGCGCGAACAGCTCCGGCGCGATGGCCAGGTAGCCCGCATGGGCCAGACGGCGGCAGACATCCTGGATGTACTCGTGCACCCCGAAGATCTCCGACACCACCAGCAAGGTGGGGAGGTTCTTCTTGTCGGCCGGCGCCGCGCGGTAGGCCGGGATCTTGCCGTCGGTGGTGGGGATCTCGATCTTGCCGGCCGTCAGGCCTTTGGCGTCGGTCTGGATGGCGGTCTGTGCAACGGCCTGGCCGGCGGCCAGCGAGAAGCCCGCGGCCACCGTGGTGGCGATGAAGCCGCGCCGGTCCAGCTTGAGCGGCGGCAACAGACTATCGAATTCGGAATCAGGGCCGGACATGTAGGGGCACTCCTCGAGGGGGTCACTTCAGCGAGAAATCGACACGCGACGGCGGGCCGTCGTCTTTGATGCCATCGGTGCCGAACGTGGGCTCGACCATGAAGACGCGGTCGGCGGGTCCTGCGGCTTGCAGCTTCTCGTATACCGCCTGCGCCCGCAAGTCCGCAAGCTTTCGCAGCTCGTCCTGGCCAGCCGGCGCCGCCTGCCGCAGCAGCGCCTCCATTTCGGAGGCCGGGATGGACTTGGCCAGGCCGATGAAGTTGCGCGGCTTGTTCTCGAGCTTGGTGTCGTCGTAGGCGGCCTCGAGGTACCTGGCACGCTCGGCGGCGCTCACGGTCACGCCGTCGGGATCGGGCTTCTTGCCGCGCGGCGCGGTTGCGCGCGCCTTCGCGAGCCGGATCTGCCGGTCGACCCAGGCCTGGCGCAGGCCGGCCTCGTCGGTGACGGGATCGGCGCGGCCCGCGACGTCGAGCTTGAGCTGGGGCCGGTCGTTCAGCGCGGTGGCCAGCGTGTCCAGGCGTTCGGCGCCCTCGGGCGTGAGCTCGGCGCTGCCCGGCGCGAACGCCACATAAGACAGCTCTTCGCCGCCGCCGAAGGCCGATGCCAGCAAGGTGAACGGCGAGGTGACCGCCTTGACCACCAGATTGACCAGCACCCGGACGATGATGCCGCCGACCGAGAACTGCGGATCGTCGAGCGAGCCGGAAATAGGCAGGTTGATGTCGATGTTGCCGCGGCTGTCTTTCAGCAGCGCCACGGCCAGCAGCACCGGCGCTTTGATGGCATCCGGGCTGTTGGTCTTGTCGCCGAACGTGAGCTGATTGAGCACGACGCGGTTGCTCGCGGTGAGCGCCCGGTTCTTGATCTCGTAGCGCACGTCCATCGAGAGCTTGCCGCGCTTGATCGGATAGCCGACGTACTTGGCCGAATAGGTCGTGAAGCGCGGCAGATCCACGCCCTTCGCACTCGCCTTCAGGTCGAGCGACAGATACTGCGCGAACGGCTGCACCGTGCCGCTGATCGAGAACGGCGCGGTGGTGTAGACCCGCCCGCCCACATTGACGCGTGCCGGCTGCGGCCGGCGCGACGACACGGCCGACACCGTGCCCTCGATGGCCGACAGCTCGGCGGTGTAGTTGGGCTTGATGAAGCGGTCGGTGAAGGTCATGCGGCCACGCTTGAGCGTGACGCTGCTGAGCGAGATGTCGGGCATGGCGCCCGCCGCCGCGCTGGCGTCTGCTCGCGCGCGCGTCTGGGTGTCTTGCGTGATCGAGCCGCCGGCCTCGCCGGGCTCGGCCACGAGGTCCATGACATTGAGCCGCCCCTCGGCGTTGAGCAGGACGCGGCCGTAGAAGTCGTCGAGCAGGATGTCGCCCAGATTGGCCGACAGCGTGCTGCCCTTCATGGCGATCTGCATGCCGGAGAGCCCGAGCCTGGACCACTTGAGGAAGTCGTCGCGATTGACGCGGTCTTCGAGGTTGAGGTCGGTCACGTCGACCGCGCCGTTCCAGGTGGCGGCGAGCGACGGGCCGCTGCCCGCATAGCTGGCTTCGCCACGCGCCGCGACGATGACCGAGCGCACGGTGGCATTGAGGCGCGAGGCCACATAGGGAGCGAAGGCGGCCAGGTCCAGCCCGGCAAGATCGACCTGCGTCTTGACCGAAACGGGCTGCGTGGTGAACGCGCCCTTGAGCGCCAGCGTGCCCTTGCCCTGGATGTCGCGCGCGTTCAACGTGAAGCTGGCCGGCTGCGGGCCCAGGGAGAGCTGGTTCACGCCGAGGTCGAGCTGACCCAGACGGATGTCGATCGCGGGCTTCATGCTTTCGTCGCGCAGGGCGAGACGCGCCAGCCGGGCCTGCACCGCCGTGGCCGACACCACGTTGACCTGACCCTGCTGCACCAGCCGCAGCCGGGCGTTCAGCGCCATCCGTCCGTCCTGCAGCACGATGGGGGCCACGCTGCGCACGGCCGGCGCGAACGGCGCCAGCGCGACGTTGGCCAGCTGCAGGTCCAGGTCGAGCGACAGCGGTTGCAGCACCAGCGGCCCCTTCGCACGCAGCCAGCCGCCATCGGTGGCGTTGTCCATGGACAGCCAGACCAGCATGGGGCGGTCTTTCGGTTGCGGCAGTTCGATGCCTTCGACCGTCGCGCCCAGCCCGGTGATCTGATAGTCCAGCCCGCTGCCGGCGTCGCGCAGCCGCAGCTCGCCATCGTGCAGATTGACCGCGTCGACCACGACATGCCAGGGATCGGGCGGCGGCGCCGTGGCCGCGGGCGGCGCGGTGCCGGTCGCGGGTGCAGGCGCGGCGGCGTCGGGCCGGCTGGCGGGCACCAGCCTGGTGGCCGGCTCGGTGCGCGGATCGCCCAGCTTCTGCAGATCGTTGATGACCTCGAGCCAGTTGATGCGCTGATCGGCGTAGCGGCGCGTCTGCGCCTGCGGCGACCACAGCTCGACCTCGCCCACATAAAGCTTGCGCGCGATCGGCTCGGCGCTGATACGCCGCAGCACCAGCGTGCTCCAGGCCATCAGCGCGTCGCCCGAGGTTTCGCGCAGATCGAACTGGCGCAGGCCGACGTCGCCCACGATCCGCACCACCGGCGCGGCATCCCGGGGCTGCTCGAAGCGCACCTGCAGCGCCGAATCGAGCAGGCCGCGATGCAACTCGACCGGCATGGGCAAGGGCCAGATGTCGGCCCACTTGTCCAGCTCCAGGCCCACGAACGACACGTTCAGCGTGGAGCTCGGGACTTTGTCGAAAGGCCGTGTGACGCCATCCAGATCGAAGGCGCTGCCATTGATGCGCATGTGCACCCTGGGCTGCACATCGATGTCGGCGGCGTAGCCGAAGGTGGACACGAACGGCACGCCCAGGCTGATGCGGTCGATCGTGTGGGTGCGCCCGGTAACCTTGTCATCGAGCGTGACCTGCCCGCCCTCGAGGCTCAGGTTGTTGAGCGAAAAGCGCGGCAGGGCGTCGTCGGCGTCCGGTGGCGGGGCCGGCTTGGCGGCGGCCATGGCCTCCAGCTTCTGCTGGATATCGGAAAAATTGAAGTGAGTGACGTCGTCGCGCACCAGCGCGGCATGGGGATCCACCACCCGGATGCGGTCGATCACCGGCGCGAAGAAGATCGCCGAGCGCCAGCCGGCGCTCACATCGATCAGGCCAATCCGCAGCAGCGGCGCGGCGCCCTGCGGCTGGCTCACCGCGAGATCGTGCGCCCGCAGAGTCAGCGTGAACGGATTGAAGGAGATATTGCCGACGCTCACGTCTCGGCCGAGCATGGCGGCCACGTCGGTGGTGAGCGCCGATCGCACGACCTTGGGCACCTGCCAGGCCGCCAGCCCCGCCAGCACCAGCGCCACCCCCACGACCCACGCCAGGATCTTGACCATCCGGCGCGTCACCCGCGGTACCGGCAAGCGCACTGGCATTTGGCATCTCCCGAGATGAGGTGCGGGGATTATCGCGCCCCGTTTGCGCCTCGTCTATCATAGGGCGAGCGCGTACCCGCCCGGGCCGGTACGCTTGCAATCCTTAACCATTCCGAAGGTCCCGTTCATGTCCGGTTCTTCTCCCGGCGCAGGCGCCGACGCCCTGCCCGCCCTCAGCCACCTCGACGAAGACGGGCAGGTCCGCATGGTCGACGTGGTCGCCAAAACCGACACCGAGCGCGTCGCCATCGCCGCCGCCAGCGTGCGCATGAACGCGCACGCCTATGGGCTGCTCACCGCGCCCGGTCAGGGCAAGGGCGAAGTGCTCAACACCGCGCGCGTGGCCGCCATCCTGGCCGCCAAACGCTGCGCCGAGCTGATCCCGTTGTGCCACAGCCTGCCGCTCGCGTTCGTGGGCGTGGAGTTCTCGCTCGACGACGCCGCGCATCGCATCGATATCCGCGCCACCTGCCGCACCCAATACAAAACCGGTGTCGAGATGGAAGCCATGACCGCGTGCAGCGTGGCCGCGCTCACCATCTACGACATGTGCAAGGCCGCCGACAAGGCGATCGTGATCGAGCAGGTTCGCCTGCAATACAAGGCCGGAGGTAAGAGCGGTGAATGGCGCAACGATTGATCTGCTGTATTTCGCGCGCATCGCCGAGCTGACCGGCAAGCGCAGCGAGGTCTGGCCGCTCGCCGGCCCCACGACGGGCACGCAGTTGCTGGCCGCGCTCACCGAGCGCTACCCTCAGCTCGGGCAGACCCGCCGGCTCAAGCTCGCCATCAACCAGACGCACGCCAAGCCCGAGGCCGTGATCGCGCCGGGCGACGAAGTGGCGGTCTTCGAACCCGTGACCGGGGGCTAGCATGATCTACGTGCAGGAAGCCGATTTCGACGAAGCCGAGCTGAAGCAGCGATTGCTCGAGGCGGCCGGCAATGCCGGCGCCGTGGTCACGTTCACGGGCTACGTGCGCGACTTCGCCCCCGGGCAGCCCACCGACGCCCTGTTTCTCGAACACTATCCCGGCATGTGCGAGCGCGAGCTCGAGGACATCGCACGGAGCGCGCGCGAGCGCTGGCCGCTGGCGGCCACGCTGGTCATGCATCGCGTGGGCCGGCTGGAGCTGGGCGCGCGCATCGTGTTCGTGGGCGTGGCGAGCGCCCACCGTGGCGACGCCTTCCGCGGCTGCGAATTCATCATCGACGCCCTGAAGACCCGCGCGCCCTTCTGGAAGCGCGAGGCCCTGGCGTCCGGCGAGACCTTCTGGGTCGAGCAGCGCGCCGCCGACGCCGAACGCACCGATTCCTGGCAAGACGAACCGACGCATCCCAAGGAACGCTGATGGATACCGACAAGAAAGTATCGCTGGCCTGCGCCGTCCTCACCGTGAGCAACTCCCGCAGCGCGGGCGACGACACGTCCGGCAACATCCTGGTCCATGGCCTCGCCCAGGCCGGCCATCAATGCGTGCGCCGCGACATCGTGGGTCACGACCGCTACGCGATCCGCCGCATCCTGAGCGAATGGATCGCCGACCCCGAGGTGCAGGTCATCATGACCAACGGCGGCACGGGTTTCGCCGAACGCGACTGCACGCCGGAAGCGGTGCGGGTGTTGTTCGATCGCGAGATCGATGGCTTCGGCGAGCTGTTCCGCCAGATCTCCTACACCGAAATCGGCAGTTCGGCGCTGCAGTCGCGCGCCATCGCCGGCTATGCCAACAACACCGTGATCTTCTGCATTCCGGGCTCCAACGATGCCTGCCAGACCGCCTGGGACGGCATCATCCGCGAGCAGCTCGACAGCGATCACAAACCCTGCAATTTCGCGGCGCCCCTGCGCCGCCGCAACACCGAGGAATAAGCATGCTCGAGTTCGAACAGGCCCAGGCGCAATTGCTCGAGGCCGCCGGGCCCGTTGCCGAGACCGAGCTGTTGCCGCTCGCGCGACTGGCCGGCCGCGTGCTGGCCGAATCGGTGTGCGCCACGCTCGACCTGCCGCCGGCCGACAACAGCGAGATGGACGGTTACGCCGTGCGCCACGCCGACCTCGCCGCCGGCAAACCGCTGCCCATCCAGCAACGCGTCTATGCCGGCGACGCGCCGCAGCCCGCGCTGCCCGGCCAGGCGACCCGGCTCTTCACCGGCAGTCTCATTCCGCCCGGCGCCGACACCGTCATCATGCAGGAGAACACCCGCGAGACCGACGGCCGAGTCGAGATCACCGGCGAAGCCAGGCTCGGCCAGCACGTGCGCAAGCGCGCCGAAGACACCCAGGCGGGCCAGATCGTGCTCGAGGCAGGCATCGTGCTGGGCGCGGCTCACATCGCGTTGCTGGCCTCGCAGGGTCTGGCGCAGACCCGCGTGTTCCGGCGCGTGCGCGTGGGCGTACTCACCACCGGCGACGAGCTCGTCGCCCCCGGCCAGACGCGCACCGAAGCGCAGATCTACAACTCCAATGCCCCGATGCTCGCGAGCCTGGTCGAAGGCATCGGCGCCGATGTCGTGCATGTGCTGCATGCGCGCGACGACGAAGCCGACACGCGCGAAGCCTTGCAGACGCTGCTGCGCGACTGCGATCTGGTCCTGAGCACCGGCGGCGTGTCGGTCGGTGAGCGGGATCTGGTCAAGCCCGCGCTCGAAGCGCTGGGCGGCACGCTCACGCTCTGGAAGGTGCGCATGAAGCCGGGCAAGCCGGTGGCGCTGGCTCACGTGGACGGCAAGCCGGTGGTATCGCTGCCGGGCAATCCGGTGTCGAGCTTTGCGGTATTCATGGTGCTGGTCTCGCCGCTCGTGCGACGCATGCAGGGCCGCGCGGTCACGCTGCCGCAGGTGTCGCGCGCGGTGCTGCGCCTGCCGGCTCCACGCACCGAAAGCCGCGAGGAGTTCGTGCGCGTGCAGCGTCGCGAAACCGATACCGGCGCCGAGCTCGAGCTGTATCGCACGCAGGCATCGAACATTGTCAGCTCGCTGCCCTGGAGCACCGGGCTTGCGCGCCTGCCTGCGGGTCAGACGCTGAACGACGGCGACGTGGTGCGTTACTACGACCTCGCGCACTGGCTGTCGTAATCGGGCGCGGCCGCCGCGATGGCAGGCGCCGGAAACGGCGGCCGGGCGTCCGGCTCAGCCGCCGATGTAGCTCATCTCGATGCGCCCGTCGGCGTCGGCCGGGCCCTGCATCGTGCGGCTTTCGGAGTAGTTGTCGGCGCGTGGGCGCCAGATGCCGGAGATCACGCGCTGAATGCGGGTATCGTCGGCGCCGCCGCGCACCAGATCGCGCAGATCGTAGCCGCCGGTGGAGAACAGGCACAGGTACAGCTTGCCCTCGGGCGAGAGCCGCGCGCGCGTGCACCCTTCGCAGAAGGCCTCGGTCACGCTGGAGATCACGCCGATCTCACCCGCCCCGTCGGCATAACGCCAGCGCTGTGCCACCCGGCCCATGGCCGGCTCGGTACAGGGCTCGAGCGGATAATGCTCGGCGATCGTGCGGATCACCTCGGCGCTCGGCACCACTTCGGTCAGGTTCCAGCCGTTGGTGCTGCCGACGTCCATGTACTCGATGAAGCGCAGGACATGACCGCTGCCGCGGAAGCGCCGCGCCATGGGCAGGATCTGGTCGTCGTTCAGGCCGCGACGCACCACCATATTGACCTTGACGGGCGTGAGGCCCGCGTCGGCCGCGGCATCGATGCCGCGCAGGACATCATCGGGGGTCACGCGGCTGTCGCTCATCGTGGCGAAGCGCGCCGCATCCAGCGCGTCGAGGCTGACGGTGACGCGTTTCAGGCCGGCGTCGGCCAGCGCCCGCGCCTTGCGGGCGAGCAGGCTGCCGTTGGTGGTGAGCGTGAGATCGAGCGGCTCGCCCTGCGGCGTGCGCAGGGCCGACAGCATGCCGATCAGGGTCTCGATGTTTTTGCGCAGCAGCGGCTCGCCACCCGTGAGACGGATCTTTTCGGTGCCCAGCTGCACGAACAGACGCGCCAGGCGCTCGATCTCTTCGAACGACAGCAGCGACGAATGCGGCATGAAGGCGTAGTCGCTGTCGAATACCTCGCGCGGCATGCAGTAGGTGCAGCGGAAGTTGCAGCGGTCCGTGACGGAGATGCGCAGATCGCGCAGCGGGCGCCCGCGCGTGTCGCGCACGGGTTCGCCCCCCAGGGGCAGATCGGCCTCGGGCAGGCGCGGCGTGCGCAGATCGGTCAGATGAATCACGGCATTCATAGGTTTCATCATAGCGCCAGCGGCGGCAGAGCGCGCCGATACCCCTACGCCCCGAAGAAGGCCTCCCGCACGGTCTGGATCTGGCCGGTCTTGGCGGCGTCGTAACCCACCAGCTCGGCCACGCAACGCAGAAAGCCGGCGCTGCGCAGGAAACGCAGAAACTCCCGCATCGCCGGGCTCTCCAGCGCACTCTTGCGGATGGCGAAAAAATAGCGCTCCTGGACCAGCGGAATGAAGTCCAGCCCGAAGCGGCGCGCCGCCGTCTCGACGCCCACGCCCGTATCGGCCATGCCGCTGGCGATGTGCGCCGCGATCGCCATGTGCGTGAACTCATTGGTCTGGAAGCCCTGCACGGCGTCGGCCGCGATCCCGGCCCGCTGCAGCATCAGATGCACCAGAAAACGCGTGCTGGATCCCGGCTGGCGGTTGACGAAGCGGATGTCCGGTCGCGCCAGGTCGGCCACGCCCCGCACCTGCTTGGGATTGCCCGCCACGGCGAACAGCCCCGTGCTGCGTACGGCCAGGTGGATGAGCAGGTGCTCGTCGTCGTGCAGCCATTGCGCGTAATTGGCATAGATGCCGCGCTCGAATTCGCCCAGCGGGATCTGGAAGCCGGCGAGATCGCAATCGCCGCGCTCGAGCGAAGCGAGCGCCTCCACCGCCGTGCGATAACGCAACTCCAACGCGGGCTCACGCTGCCCCCAGTGCTGCATCAGCGCCTCGACGGCGAAACCGTGGCTGGCGTGCAGACGCAGATGCGGTCGCGCCTGGGTCTGCAGGCGCTCCAGCTCTTCCTGGAGCTCGGAGGCGAGGCTGTCGAGCGTGGGCATCAGCCGCGCCGCGATGCGGCGATTGGCCCAGAGCAGGCGCTCGGCAAACGGCGAAAGCTGCGTGCCCTGACGCCGGCGCGTGACGATGAGCGCGGTGCCGAACAGCGCCTCGAAGCGCCGCAGCACGCCCCAGCCGTGCCGGTACGACAGTCCGCACGCCTTGCAGGCGCCCGCGATGTGCCCGGTGGCGTCGATGGCGGCCAGCATCGCCAGCAGCTCCTGTAGCGACAGGCCGTCGCCCGGCGCCTCGCCATCGGCGCCTTCGAGGGTCCAGTGCGGGCGCAGCCCGATTCGAAAGTTATATGTCATTTCATGCATATTGAAGGGCACGACGAACGCGCATAGAGTAGCGCCAAACCCGGGGCGGAATTCGAAAAAACCCTTGTGTGGCTTGATGTTGCGCTGCACACAAGGGCTACACCCGACGAACCCCCACGAGGAGACGGCCGACAGCCGACGCACTTATATGTTCTGTTTTGCATATAAGGCGCCGGGCGCCGGTATCACGAAGGCCGCCCTCAGCGCGGCCACGAGGAGACAGTCATGGCCCAATCCCCGGCCAAAGCGAATCTCGCCTCCAGCGCCGGCGCGCGTGGCGGCGACCTGGCGCGCGACCGCGCCGCCCAGGCCTCGCCCGCCATCGCCGCCGCCGCGCGCATCGCGACGGCGCATCTGCACGAGCCCGGCTGCCTGTTGCCGATCCTGCATGCCGTGCAGGACGAACTGGGCTGTATTCCGCCCGAGACGGTTCAGACCATCGCCGAGATCCTGAATCTGTCGCGGGCCGAAGTGCACGGTGTGATCACGTTTTATCCGCACTTTCGCAGCGAGCCGGCGGCGCGCCACGTGGTGCAGCTCTGTCGCGCGGAGGCCTGTAAGGCCATGGGCGCCGACGCCCTCGCCGGCCATGCCCGCGCCCGTCTCGGCTGCGATTTTCACGAGCACGGCGCCGATGGCGCGGTCACGCTCGAGCCGGTGTACTGCCTGGGCCTGTGCGCCCAGTCGCCCGCCATGCTGATCGACGGCCGGCCCCACGCCCGGGTCACGCCGCAGCGCTTCGACCGTCTGCTGGGCCGCGCGCTCAAGGAGTCCGCATGAACGCCCCCATCGTCACCCCGCGCAACGAGCCACCGCTGGTGCGGGTGTATGTGCCGCGCGACGCGGCCGCGCTGGCGCTCGACGCCGACGCGATTGCCGACGACATCGCCCGCCGCGCCGACGCGCTCGGACGGCCCATCGATATCGTGCGCAACGGCTCGCGCGGCCTGCTCTGGCTCGAGCCGCTGGTGGAGATCGCCACGCCGGCCGGCCGCGTGGCGTATGGGCCGGTGCAGCTCGAGGATCTGGACAGTCTGTTCGCCTGTGGCTGGCTCGACGGCGCGGCGCACCCGCTGTGCCATGGGCCCACCGAGGCCATCCCCTATCTCGCGCGCCAGGAGCGCCTGACCTTCGAACGCGTGGGCGTGACCGATCCGCTGTCGATCCAGGATTACGCCGCGCATGGCGGCCTGGCGGGCCTGGAGCGGGCACTGACGATGAGCGCCGACGCCATCGTGCAGGAAGTGGTCGACTCCGGCCTGCGCGGGCGCGGCGGCGCCGCCTTCCCGACCGGCATCAAGTGGAAGACCGTGCTCGCCGCGGCCGGCTCGCGCAAATACATCGTGTGCAATGCCGACGAGGGCGACTCCGGCACCTACGCCGACCGCCTGCTGATGGAGGGCGATCCCTACGCGCTCATCGAGGGCATGACCATCGCCGGCCTGGGCGTGGGCGCGACGCAGGGCTACATCTATGTGCGCTCGGAGTATCCGCAGGCGATCGCCACGCTGCGCGAGGCCATCCGGCGCGCGCGCGAGGTGGGCTGGCTCGGCGTGGACATCCACGGCAGCGGGCGGGCCTTCGACATGGAAGTGCGGGTCGGCGCCGGCGCCTATATCTGCGGCGAAGAGACCTCGTTGCTCGAAAGCCTCGAAGGCAAGCGGGGCGTGGTGCGCGCCAAGCCGCCGCTGCCCGCGGTGCAGGGCCTGTTCGGCAAGCCCACGGTGATCAACAACGTGATATCGCTCGCCACCGTGCCCACGATCCTGGCGCGCGGCGCGACCTACTACCGCGAATTCGGCGTGGGCCGCTCGCACGGCACACTGCCGTTCCAGCTCGCGGGCAACCTGAAGCATGGCGGCCTGGTCGAAAAGGCCTTCGGGCTGACGCTGCGCGAGTTGCTCTACGACTTCGGCGGTGGCTCGGCCAGCGGCCGGCCGCTCAAGGCCGTGCAGGTCGGCGGCCCGCTCGGCGCCTACCTGCCCGAGTCGCAATGGGACGAGCCGCTCGATTACGAAGGTTATGCGCGCATCTCGGCCATGATCGGACACGGCGGCCTGGTGGCCTTCGACGACACCGTCGACATGGCGCACATGGCCCGCTACGCCATGGAATTCTGCGCGATCGAGTCCTGTGGCAAATGCACGCCCTGTCGCATCGGCTCGACCCGCGGGGTCGAGACGATCGACCGCATCATCGCGGGCGGCGCGGCACGCGAGCAGCAGGTCGTGCTGCTGCGCGACCTGTGCGACACCATGCTGGGCGGCTCGCTCTGCGCCCTCGGCGGCATGGCGCCGTTCCCGGTGCTGTCGGCGCTGGACCACTTCCCCGCCGACTTCGGCCTGACCCGCACGGCCCAGCCCGCCTGATTCTTCGGAGACCGCTCATGTTCGAAATCGTGATCAAGCGCGAACGCGACCTCGGCACGCCGGCCCGCACCGCCACCGACTTCGTGACCCTGACCATCGACGGCCAGGAGATCCAGGTGCCCGAAGGCACCTCGGTCATGCGCGCGGCCGCCGAGGCCGGCATCAACATCCCCAAGCTGTGCGCCACCGACAGCCTCGAGCCGTTCGGCTCGTGCCGGCTCTGCCTGGTGCAGATCGAGGGGCGGCGCGGCTATCCCGCCTCGTGCACCACGCCCGCCGAGAACGGCATGGTGGTGTACACCGAAACGCCCAAGCTGCACGACCTGCGCCGCGGCGTGATGGAGCTCTACATCTCGGATCACCCGCTCGACTGCCTGACCTGCGCGGCGAACGGCGACTGCGAGCTGCAGGACATGGCGGGCGTGGTGGGCCTGCGCAACGTGCGCTACGGCACCGACGGCGCGAACCACATCCACGCCGCGCAGGACGAGTCCAATCCTTACTTCACCTACGACCCGGCCAAGTGCATCGTCTGCAACCGCTGCGTGCGCGCCTGCGAAGAAACCCAGGGCACGTTCGCGCTGACGATCTCGGGCAAAGGCTTCGGATCGCGCGTGTCGCCGGGCCAGGACCAGCCCTTCATGGAAAGCGAGTGCGTGTCGTGCGGCGCCTGCGTGCAGGCCTGTCCGACCGCGACGCTGCAGGAAAAAACCGTCATCATGATGGGCCAGGCCGAGCATTCGGTGATCACCACCTGCGCCTATTGCGGCGTGGGCTGCGGCTTCAAGGCAGAAATGAAAGGGCAGGAACTGGTGCGCATGGTGCCCTGGAAAGACGGCCAGGCCAATCGCGGCCACTCCTGTGTGAAGGGCCGCTTCGCCTGGGGCTACGCGACCCACAAGGAGCGCGTCCTCAAGCCCATGATCCGCAGGCGCATCACCGATCCGTGGCAGGAGGTCTCGTGGGACGAGGCCATCCAGTACGCGGCGAGCGAGTTCCGCCGGATCCAGGGCGAGCATGGCAAGGACGCGGTGGGCGGCATCACCTCCTCGCGCTGCACCAACGAAGAGACCTGGCTGGTGCAGAAGCTCGTGCGCGCGGCCTTCAACACCAACAACGTCGACACCTGTGCGCGCGTGTGCCATTCGCCTACCGGCTACGGCCTGAAGCAGACGCTGGGCGAGTCCGCAGGCACGCAGACCTTCGACTCCGTGATGCATACCGACTTGGTGATCGTGATGGGCGCGAACCCCAGCAGCGGGCATCCGGTGTTCGCGTCGCGCCTGAAGCGGCGGCTGCGCCAGGGCGCGCGCCTGATCGTGATCGATCCGCGCCGCATCGAACTGGTGAGCTCGCCGCACATCAAGGCCGACTACCATCTGCAGGTGCGGCCCGGCACCAACACCGCGCTGCTGACCTCGCTGGCGCATGTGATCGTGACCGAGGGTCTGGTCGACCAAAGTTTCGTGGCCGAGCGCTGCGAAACCAAGGCCTACGAGCAGTGGGCGGCCTTCGCGGCCTTGCCCGAAAACTCGCCCGAAGCCATGCAGGAGATCACCGGCGTGCCCGCCGCCGCGGTGCGCGGCGCGGCCCGGCTTTACGCCGGCGGCGGCAACGGCGCCATCTATTACGGCCTGGGGGTCACGGAACACAGCCAGGGCTCGACCACCGTGATGGCGATCGCAAACCTGGCCATGGCCACCGGCAACATCGGACGCGAGGGCGTGGGCGTGAACCCCCTGCGCGGCCAGAACAACGTGCAAGGCTCGTGCGACATGGGCTCCTTCCCGCACGAGCTGCCGGGCTATCGCCACATCTCCGACGACATCACGCGCCATCAGTTCGAGGCCGACTGGGGCGTCACGCTGCAACCCGAACCGGGGCTGCGCATTCCGAACATGTTCGAGGCGGCGCTGGCGGGATCCTTCAAGGGCCTGTACTGCCAGGGCGAGGACATCGTGCAGTCCGATCCCAACACCCAGCACGTGGCCGCCGCGCTCTCGGCCATGGAATGCATCGTGGTGCAGGACCTGTTCCTCAACGAGACCGCCAAGTACGCGCACGTCTTCCTGCCGGGCTCGTCGTTCCTCGAGAAAGACGGCACCTTCACCAACGCCGAACGCCGCATCTCGCGCGTGCGCAAGGTGATGGAGCCCAAGAACGGCAAAGCCGACTGGGAAGTCACGGCGGCGCTGTCGAACGCGCTTGGCTACCCCATGAACTACACGCACCCGAGCGAGATCATGGACGAGATCGCGCGCCTCACGCCGACCTTCACCGGGGTGAACTATGCCAAGCTCGACCAGCACGGCAGCCTGCAATGGCCGTGCAACGACGCGGCGCCCGAGGGCACGCCCATCATGCATATCGACGAGTTCGTGCGCGGCAAGGGCCGATTCATGATCACCCGCTACGTGCCGACCGACGAACGCAGTACGCGGCGCTTCCCGCTGCTGCTCACCACGGGCCGCATCCTGTCGCAGTACAACGTGGGCGCCCAGACCCGCCGCACGCCGAATGTGATGTGGCACGGCGAGGACGTGCTCGAGATCCACCCCCAGGACGCCGAGGACCGCGGCGTGGCCGAAGGCGACTGGGTCGGCATCCAGAGCCGGGCCGGCGAAACGGTGCTGCGCGCCACCCTGACCGACCGGGTGCAGCCGGGCGTGGTATACACCACGTTCCACTTCCCCGAATCGGGCGCGAACGTGGTCACCACCGACAACTCGGACTGGGCGACCAACTGCCCCGAATACAAGGTGACCGCCGTGCAGGTGACGCGCGTGTCGCAGCCTTCCGAGTGGCAGCGCCGCTGGTCGCGCGATGCCGATCTGCAACAGCAGCTGCTGGCCGGACGCACGCGCGAGAATGCCGACGCCCTGGCGGGGAAATAACCCATACCGGAAGCCACCGCCATGGATTGCCAAGTCCCCCGCCCCACGCCCGACTGGTCCGTCAGCGCCGACACGCAGGTCGTGCGCATCCGCGCCGGCCAGCTTGCCCCCGCCGCGCAGACGGACCATGTGGCCGAGGAAACGCCGGTCGCGCTCGAGTACAACGGCATCAGCCACGCCACCATGCTGGCCACGCCGTCCGACCTCGAAGACTTCGCGCTCGGCTTCTCGCTGACCGAGGGCATCGTGGGCAGCGCGAGCGACGTGCGCGGCATCGACCTGGACCCGCGGCCCGACGGCATCGTGGTGCAGCTGGAAATCGCCAGCGCGTGCCTGGCGCGCCTGAAAGAGCGCCGCCGCGCCATGTCCGGCCGCACGGGCTGCGGCCTGTGCGGCGTCGAGACCCTGCCTGAAGTGCTGCGGCCGGTGCCGCCCCTGCCCGACGGCGAGCCGTTCGCGGTGCAGCTGCTGCTCGACGCGATGCGCGCCCTGCGCCCGCACCAGCGTCTGCACGATGTCACCGGCGCCACCCACGCGGCCGGCTGGGCCGATGCGCAAGGCCAGATCCAGCTGGTGCGCGAAGACGTGGGCCGCCACAACGCGCTGGACAAGCTCATCGGCGCGCTGGCCCGCGCCGGCCTGCCCGCCGCCACGGGCCTGGCCCTGGTGTCGAGCCGCGCGAGCTTCGAGATGGTGCAGAAGACCGCGTCCGCGCGCATCGGCGTGCTGGCCGCCGTATCGGCGCCCACCGCGCTCGCGATCCGCCTGGCGCAGCAGTCCAACCTGACCCTGGTCGGCTTTGCCCGCAATGCCGACGCCACCCTGTACAGCCACCCGGAGCGCATCCGGGCCTGATCCCGCGCGAGACGTCTCATGGACCCCGTCAACCTGATCCGCATGGCCAACCGCATCGGCGATTTCTTCGATGCGTATCCCGATCGCGCCGAAGGCGCCGAGGGCGTGGCCAACCACATCCAGAAGTTCTGGGAGCCGCGCATGCGCACCGAACTGCTGGACTGGATCGTGCGGCATCCGGACGGACAGGGCGAGGTGCCCCTGCATCCCCTCGTGCTTGCGGCGATCCAGGCCGACCCGGCGCGCTTCGCGCCACGGGTGGCGGCCACGGTCTAGCTGCAACGCCTCACCGATCCGGATCGGACGCTTCTTGCGGCCGGCCACCCTGGTGATCTCGGCGGCGGGCATTTATCTGCACCAGATGTGGATGCTCTGGTTGGGCTCGGGCGTGATCGGCGGTATCGGCCTCGGCCCGGGCTATCCGAAACTGCTACATTGCGAGGCTCTGCCCGGACTTTCTTCGCCATGCCCCGATTCCCTCACGCCTTTGCCGCCCGCCCCTTTTCGAGGAGCGCGCGATGAGCCTCGAGTGCGCCACCTGGACCGAAGACGGCGCCGAGCGCCGGGCACGCTGGCAATCGGAGAGCGGGGCGCCCGTGCCGCGCCGCCTCGAATGCGTCGACGACACGCTCACCGCCGATCTCGCCTATCGCATGACGAGCGAAGGCATCGGCCTGGTGTGGCGCGGCGACTTCCAGAACGCCCGTCAGCTGTTGCAAGCCATCACGCGCCGCGTCGACAAGCGCCGCGTCAAGCCCGCCGACACCCAGCTCGACGCCTTCAACCAGCATCGCATGCGGCAGGCGCAACGTGCCCGCACGCTCGGCCTGCTGCTGATCGAAGTGCAGCCCGGCGATCACATCCCGCTGCGGCGCGCCCCCGACGTGGCCCAGGCCTGCGCGCAGGCGCACGGCACGGCCGACGAGCCCTATCTGATTTCGTTGCGCGAGCTGCAGGGCCTGATCGGCGCCTACGAATGGCGCCGCAACGGCGTGCCCATCGCGGCCCTGGGCGGCGCGACGCTGCATCCGTATTACGGCGTGTTCTCGCCGGTGCGCGGTGAATACATCGATCTGGTCGCGCGCGCGCCCTTGCCGGCCGGCGCCGGTACCGCGCTCGACCTGGGTTCCGGCACGGGCGTGCTGGCGGCGGTGCTGGCGCGGCGCGGTCTGCAGGTGCTGGCGGTCGATCAGGATCCGCGTGCCCTGGCCTGCACGCGCGACAATCTCCAGCGTCTGGGCCTGCAGAACAAGGTCGAGGTGCGCGCGAGCGATCTGTATCCCGATGCCCGCTTCGATCTGGTCGTGTGCAACCCGCCGTGGCTGCCGGCGCGGCCCAGTTCGCCGATCGAAGCCGCCATCTACGACCCCGACAGCCGCATGCTGCGGGGCTTTCTGGCCGGCCTGGCCGCGCACCTGACGCCCGCGGGCGAAGGCTGGCTCGTCATGTCGAACCTCGCCGAACGCATCGGCCTGCGCGCGCCCGAGGCACTCGCGGGCTGGATCGCCGAGGCGGGACTGCGCGTGGTGGCGCGGCACGACACCCGGCCCACGCACAAGCGCGCGCTGGATCCGACCGATCCGCTGCACGCCGCGCGCTCGGGCGAGATCACCACGCTGTGGCGGCTGGCCGCGGCCTGAGCGCCGCGCTGCATCGACGTCACACCAGACCCGCGCGACACCGCCATCCGCGTCCGGTCGCGCGGTGCGCGCTGCCGGGCGGCGCCACCGCGTCGCCCCTGATTGATCCCGCGCAGCGCGGGCTTTCTCCTCATGCTTTAAAGTATTTGTCAGGTTGGTCGCCTGCGGGCGGTCCCGGCCACGCCCCCCACCAGCTGAGGAGAGTCCTATGAAAGACATCGTGATTCCGGTCGATGGTTCGGAGCATGCGCTGCACGCCCTGCGCGTGGTGCTAGACCGCCACCTTTATCCCGCCCAGACCACCGTGCATCTGGTGACCGTGCTGCCCACCCTGGTGCGCCAGGGCCTGCATCTGGGCCTCACGCAGGAAGACATCGACACCTACCAGCGCGAAGAGGCCGAGTTCGCCTTCAAGGACGCGGTGGCCGTGCTGAAGGCCGCCGGCCAACCCTACGACGTGCATCAGGAGATCGGCCCGGTCGCGGAGAGCATCGTCCGCCGCGCCGAAACGCTGGATGCGGGCGAGATCGTAATGGGCACGCGCGGCCTGGGCGGCATTCCCGCCATCATGCTGGGATCGATCGCGACCAAGGTGCTGCATCTGAGCCCGGTGCCCGTCACGCTGGTGAAATAGGGCGGAGGCGCGGGTCACCGCGTCCGCTGTCGTGCAAGATGCCGGGCGAGCCGTTGCGGGCGCCGCTGCGCGCGCCGACGGGCCAGCCGCTGCGCCCGGCGCCGTGCGCACCGCAGCGCACGGTGCTGCGCCCGCCGCAGCGCGCGCTACTGCGCACGCGTAGAATAGCGCCGCGCCGGCTCGCCGGGCTGGCGCTCCCTCCGCGCCCGCCGTTCCGATGTCCGCCCCTGACCGCCCCGCCTCTCCCGTCGTTCCCGTCCTGCTGCTCCTGATCGCCATGGCCTCGCTGCAAGGCGGCGCATCGCTGGCGAAAAGCCTGTTCCCGGCCGTGGGCGCGCAAGGCACCGCGGCCCTGCGGCTGCTGTTCTCCGCCCTCATTCTGCTGCCCATCCTGCAACCCTGGCGCCTGCGGCTGCCGGCCGAGGGCTGGCGCATCGTGGCGCTCTATGGTCTGACGTTGGGCGGCATGAATCTGATGTTCTACATGTCGATCAGCACGATCCCGCTCGGGATCGCCGTCGCGCTCGAATTCACCGGGCCGCTGGCGGTCGCGGTCTTCACGTCGCGCCGGCTGCTCGACTTCGCCTGGATCGGCCTGGCCGCGATCGGTCTGGTGGTGCTGATCCCGCATGGCGACGACCTGGCCGCGCTCGACCCCGTGGGCGTGGCTTACGCGCTGGGCGCGGGCGTCTGCTGGGCGCTGTACATCGTGTTCGGCCAACGCGCCGGGCTGCGCTACGGGCCGCGCACCGTGGCCCTCGCCGCCGCGTTCGCGGCGCTGGCGGTCCTGCCTTTCGGAATCGCCAGCGCCGGCTCGGCGCTCTTCTCGGCGCAGCTGCTGCCGGCCGCCGTGGCGGTGGCGGTGCTCTCGAGCGCCCTGCCCTACGCGCTCGAAGTGGTCGTGCTCACCCGTCTGCCCGCGCGCACCTTCGGCACGCTGCTCAGCCTCGAACCCGTGTTCGGCGCGATTTCGGGCCTGCTGTTCCTGGGCGAGGCGCTCAGCCTGACCCAGTGGGGCGCCGTCGCGGCCATCGTGACGGCGTCGGCCGGTATCACGCTCACCGCAAGCCGCGGCAAACGCTGAGGCGGCCCCACGAGCAAAAGGGGCTTGATTGCGACGCCGCCTGCGGGCTGCTCAAATAGGCGCTCCGGGCGGCCTGCCGCCGCCCTCCGATATCAGGAGTCGCAATGTCTGAAAGCAAAGTCGCCATCATCACGGCGGGTGGCAGCGGCATGGGCGCCGCGGCGGCGCGCAAGCTTGCCGCCGACGGGTTCCAGGTCGCCATTCTGTCGCCCTCGGGCAAGGGCGCGGCGCTGGCCGAATCGCTGGGCGGCCTGGGCGTGACGGGGTCGAGCCTCGAGCCGGCCGACCTGCAAAAGCTGGTCGATACCGTGCTGGATCGCTGGGGCCGCATCGATGCGGTCGTGAACAGCGCCGGGCATGGTCCCAAGGGCAAGCTGCTGGAGATCAGCGACGAAGACTGGGCGCGCGGCATGGACTACTACCTGCTCAACGTGGTCCGCCTCACGCGCCTGGTGGCGCCGGTGATGCAGCGCCAGGGCGGTGGCGCCATCGTCAACATCTCGACCTACGCGACCTTCGAGCCCGAAGCCGCGTTCCCGACCTCGGGCGTGTTCCGTGCCGGTCTGGCCGCATTCACCAAGTTGTTTTCCGATGAATATGCGCCGCACAACGTGCGCATGAACAACGTGTTGCCGGGCTTCATCGACAGCCTGCCCGAGAAGGACGATCGCCGCGAGCGCATCCCGATGGGACGCTATGGCCGCGCCGAAGAAGTGGCGGACCTGATCGCGTTCCTCGCGTCCAGCGCATCCAGCTACATCACCGGCCAGAACATCCGCATCGACGGCGGCATCACCCGTTCGGTATAAGCGTGGCGCCTGCCGCCGGCGCGAGCTGGCGGTAGACCTCCTGGGCCACGCGCAGCAGTTCGTCGCGCGACACCTCGCCCGACAGCGCATAGCCCAGCGAGCCTTCGATCCAGTAGAACACCCGCACGGGGCCGTCCTGCATGAAGCGGAACGCGGTCTGCCCCGTGGTCGCCTCGCGCGTGACGTACAGCGTGAGCCGCTGGTCGGCGCGCGCGCCGCCACCGCCCCCGGTGCCGTACATGAGCTGCGCCACCGCGCCGCTCCCGCCCGGCAAGAGCCGCCCTCCCATCAGCTGATAGCCCGCCGCGGACAGATCCGGCGCATGCACCTGCACGCCCACGCGGCGCGTGAGCCAGGTCACGAGCGCCTGCTCGTGCTCGCCGCCCATCTCCACCGGACGCCGCATATCGGACGCGTAGACCGCATGGGCGACGGCGGCGCGATGCGCGAACATGCCGGGCTCCACCGCGGCCGCGCGCACGCCGCGGGCTTCCATTTCGCCGCGCGCGAACCAGCCGGCCGTGCCGCTCAAGACGGCCAGCGCGAGGCCGGCGGCCAGGGCCCTGCCCCACACCCGCCGGGGCGCGGGCGGCGCGAGCGGCAGGCGCAGCGGCAAGGGTTCGTCGAGCACGTCGGCGAAATGCACCTGCAGGGCGCCGTTCTGCGCGCGCCAACGCGCCACCTGCGCCGCGGCTTCCGGATGCTCGCGCACGAAGGCCTCGACCTCGGCACGCCGGGCCGCGGACAACTGGTCATCGGCCAACGCATGCAGGTCGGCTTCGGTGATCGGCGCGCCCGCGGGCGGCAGAGGAGCAAAATCGTCGTCGTTCATTTCATTTGATACGGTGCAGATGGCGGCCCTGCGCCATGCCGGGCGGATCATCGGAAGCGGTTGCGGGCGCAACCGGCACGCCCTCGTCGCGTTCGGCAAGCAGTGCGGCCAGGCGCTCGCGGGCGCGCGACAGCCGCGACATCACGGTGCCCACCGGCACGTCGAGCACCTGCGCGGCCTCGCGATAGCTGAACGCTTCGACCGCCACCAGCAGCAGGACCGCGCGCTGCTCGGGCGCAAGCCGGGCGAGGCAGCGATCGAGATCGCGCAGTTCGAGCGCGTCCGTCTGCGTGGCGCGCACCGGCACGTCCGGCAGCTCGCCGTCCTCCGCCACCACTTCGAGCCCGCGCTGGCGCGCGCGCAAGCCGTCGACGAAATGGTTGTGCATGATGCCGAACATCCAGGCGCGCAGCTCCCCGCGCTGTTGCCAGCGCGAGTAGCGGCTCCAGGCACGCTCGAGCGTGTCCTGCACCAGATCGTCGGCGCGGTCGCGGTCACCCGTCAGCCCGCGCGCATAGCGACGCAGGCTGGGGATGCAGGCCACGATCCGGGCCTCGATGTCACCAGGCATCGGCGCCCGTACGTATCAGGGCTTGACGATG
This sequence comes from Bordetella genomosp. 5, assembly GCF_002261475.1. Lineage (GTDB taxonomy): Bacteria > Pseudomonadota > Gammaproteobacteria > Burkholderiales > Burkholderiaceae_B > Bordetella. Next base: position 169,060 of record NZ_NEVN01000002.1, on the reverse strand, counting down.
TGCCAGACGTCGCGGAACTTGTCGCCGGTCTTGTCGCCCGGCTTGGCGTCCTTGGCATACAGATACAGCGGCTTGCCCTTGTAGGCCCACTGGCTGGAGCCGTCGTCGCGCTTGATCACGCTCCAGTCGCCCTGCGCCTTGGCGCCGGCATCGGCCATCAGGGGCGGCCAGGCTTTCGCGCACTGGTCGTTGCAGGCGCTCTTGCCGCCGGCGTCCTTGTCGAAGGTGTAGAGCGTCATGCCTTTGCCGTCGACCAGCATGCCGCCTTCGGTCTTGGCGGGCGCCTGGGCGTGAGCGGTGGCCGACAGGGCCAGTACGAGCGTGGAAACGAATGCGAGTTTGCGCGGGGTCATGGTCATCCTCCAGGGAAAGTGGGGTACCGCAACCGTACAGACGACGGCCTCTACCGGTTTATTCCAATCCGGCCGCGATTTCACGCTTTTTGTGTGTCCACCCGAAAAATGTAGTCTGACACCTGATCTTGCGGGGGCCAGCCGCGACACCGCCCCGGCCGCCCGGCGCGCTACCCGCGCACGCCGTCCCGCGCCCCGGCCGTGCCCCGCGCCTCGTAGAGCCGGTGCAGCGTGATTTTGCGCACCTCGGCCTTGGAGAGCTCGATGTGCGCCCGCAGCATCTGGCGTACGTCCGTGCCCCGGCGCGCCAGGATGGCCCGCAGGATGGCGGCATGCTCGTCGTAGGTGGCATCCACCCGGAACCCCTGGGTGAAGTCCAGCCGCCGGATGATGCGGATCTTCTCGGTCACTTCGCGGTGGATCGCCGCCATCTCGGGGTTGCCCGCGGCGGCAACCAGCGCGCAATGAAACGCTTCGTCGAGCTGCCCGACCAGACGGCCATCGCGGATGCGCTGGTCGTCCGGCACCAGCCACACGTCCTGCAGCGCGCCGAGGATGCCCGACGGATCGAGCGCCTCGCGCGACACCAGGCGGTCCACCGCCGCCAGCTCCAGCACGATGCGGACATCGTAGAGCGCCTCGAAGCGCTCGAAATCGATCGGGTGGACCTGCCAGCCACTGCGCGGCCGCGCGATCAAAAACCCGTCGCGCTGCAGCCGGGCCAGCGCCAGCCGCAGCGGCGTGCGGCTCACGCCGAGGCGCGCCACCAGGTCGGCCTCGGTGAAATGATCGCCGGGCAGCAGACGGAACTCGAACAGGTCTTCCTTGATGCGCTCGTAGACCACATCGGCCAGCGTGGCCGACGCGGTCTGTACCTGGCTGAGCGCCGGCCCGATCTGGACGGCCGCCCGCATCACGGCACCGTGGCCGCCACGGTTTCGGCCAGCACCACGAGCGGGTCGCCGCTGTTGACCTGTCGCCCCGGCGCGCAACGGATCGCGCTCACCACACCGGAGACCGGCGCGGCCACCGCCAGCTCCATTTTCATGGCCTCGACCACGACCAGCGTTTCGCCCGCCTCGACCGTCTGGCCCACCTGCACCGGAATCTTCCAGACGCTGCCGCACATATCGGCGGCGACCAGACGCTCGCCCTCGCCCAGCGGTGCATCCTGCTCATCGGCGGCGAGCGCGGGCGCCATCGGGGTGTCGTCCTCCTTCCAGAGCACGACCTCGGCATCGAACGCGGTCTTCTGGCGGGCCTGGAACGCGGCGATGCTGTCGGCCTCCCGCGCCAGGAAGGCCCGGTGTGCCGCGAAGTCGAACAATTCTTCCTCGATGCGCACCGTGGCGCGGCCCTCGCGAAAGTCCGCGCGCAGCGTGTCGAGCTCGGCCTCGCTGACCGGATAGAAGCGCACCTGATCGAAGAAGCGCAGCAGCCACGGCTTGCCTTCCTGGAACACCGGATTCTTCAGGAACTTGTTCCAGATCGGCAGCGTGCGTCCCACCAGCTGATAGCCGCCCGGCGAATCCATGCCGTAGATGCACATGTAGACGCCGCCGATGCCCACCGTGCCCTCGGCGGTGAAGGTGCGCGCCGGGTTGTACTTCGAGGTGAGCAGCCGGTGCCGCGGATCGATGGGCACCGCGCACGGCGCGCCCAGATAGACGTCGCCCAGGCCCATGATCAGGTAGCTGGCGTCGAACACGATGCGCTCGACGTCCTCGCGCGTCTCCAGACCATTGATGCGCTGGATGAAGTCCACATTGTTGGGCAGCCAGGGCGCCTGGGCGCGCACGGTCTCCTGGTAGCGCTGCACCGCGCCCAGCGTGGCGGAGTCCTCGAACGCCATCGGCAGGTAGACCACGCGCGTCGGCACCTTGAGCGTGGCCACATCCGGCAGGCGCGCCTCGATGGCGAGCAAGGCCTCGATCAGGCGCGCCTGCGAGATTTCGCGGCTGTCGTAGCGGATCTGCAGCGAACGCACGCCCGGCGAGAGCTCGCGCACGCCGGCCACGGGCTCTTGCGCCAGCGCCTCCATCAACAGATGAATGCGCATGCGCAGCGCCAGGTCCAGCACGTTGTCGCCATACTCGAGCAGCAGATAGCCGTCGCCCGCCTGCCGATAGGCCACGGCGGGCCGGCTGCCCTCGGCCGGCAAGGCGGCGATGACCGTTTCCGATACCGTGCCTTCGGGCACGCGCTGCACCGCCGGCAAGGCCGGCGCGACGGGCGCGAGCGCGGCGATGCTCCGCTCCTGTGCCGTCTGCAGCGCCACGGCCTGATCGTAATCGATGCGGACGAAGCGAATCCGGTCGCCCGGCTTGACCTGACCGACCTTCCACAACTCGGCCTGCGCAATCGTGGCGGGGCACACGAAACCGCCCAGGCTCGGACCGTCACGCGTGAGAATCACCGGGCTGTCACCGGTGAAGTTGATGCTGCCGATGGCGTATTCGCAGTCGTGGATATTGGACGGATGCAGCCCCGCCTCGCCGCCGTTCTCGCGTGCCCAGGCGGGCTTGGGGCCGATCAGCCGCACGCCCAGCCGGTTCGAGTTGTAGTGCACCTCGTAGTCGCTCGAGAAGAAGGTCTCGACGGCCTCGGGCAGGAAGAAATCCGGCGCGCCATGGGGGCCGTACAACACGCCGATCTCCCAGCGGGCGCCGTACTCGGGCACCAGCGCCGGATCCGCGGCGGCGGGCGGATCGCAGGCCGGCGCCGTGGTCGACGCCGCCAGCCCGGGCTGGCCCAGCGGCAACATGTCGCCCACCCGCAGCACCCGGCCGGCATGACCGCCGAACTGACCCAGGGCAAACGTGGCGCGGCTGCCCAGATAGACCGGCACATCGATGCCCTCGCGCACGGCGAGGTAGACGCGGCAGCCCGTCAGCACCTTGCCGATGGCCAGCACCTGCCCCGAGCGCACCGTCACCGGCGCCCACTGCGGCACGGGCGCGCCATCCAGCGTGGCGTGGCACTGCGCGCCGGTCAGCGCGATCACCGCGTCGCCATGAAAGCGCAGCGTGGGTCCGACCAGCGTGGCTTCGAGTCCGGCCGCCTCGGCCGCGTTGCCCACGATGCGATTGGCGATGCGGAACGCGTAGTCGTCCATCGGGCCCGACGGCGGCACGCCGATGTCCCAGTAACCCACCCGGCCGGGGTAGTCCTGCACGCTGGTGTAGGTGCCCGGCTCGAGCACCTCGAGCGCTGCGGGCCGGTAGGCGAACGACTCCAGGAAGCGCGTCGTGATCCTGCCCTCGGCGAAGGCCGCGTCTGCCACGATCTGCCGCAGATAGTCGAGATTGGTCGCGATGCCGTGCAGGCGCGTGTGCGCGAGCGCATCCGACAAGCGGGCAAGCGCCTGCGCCCGATCGGACCCGTGCACGATCAGCTTGGCCAGCAGCGGATCGTAGAACGCCGGCACCTCGGTGCCGGTGGCGATCCAGCCATCCACGCGCACATCGGGCGGAAACGCCACTTCGGTCAGCACGCCCGGCGAGGGCTGGAACTGCTTGAGCGGATCTTCGGCATACAGGCGCACCTCGATCGAGGCGCCCTGCGGCGCGCGCGCCATGGCGTCCCAGTCGAGCGCGTCGCCCGCGGCGACCTGCAGCATGCACGCCACGAGGTCCAGGCCGGTCACCATTTCGGTCACCGGATGCTCGACCTGCAGACGGGTGTTGACCTCCAGGAAATAAAACTGATCGCGCGTGGCATCGTAGATGAACTCCACCGTGCCGGCCGAGCGGTAGTGCACCGACTCGCCGAGCCGCACCGCAGCCTCGAGCAGCGCGGCGCGCGTGGCCGCGGGCAGATGCGGCGCGGGCGTTTCCTCGATCACCTTCTGGTTGCGGCGCTGCACCGAGCAGTCGCGTTCGCCGAGCGCGACCACCCGGCCGCGCCCATCCCCGAAAATCTGCACCTCGACGTGACGGGCCTGATCGACGTAGCGCTCGATGAACACCCCGCCATCGCGGAAGAAGTGCTCGCCCAGCCGCTGCACGCCTTCGTAGGCCGCCGTCAGCTCGGCCTCGTTCGCACAGCGCGAAAGACCGATGCCGCCACCGCCCGCCGTGCTCTTGAGCATGACCGGATAGCCGATGCGCTCGGCCTCGGTGAGCGCCTGACCCAGGCTGGCCAGCAGGCCCGTGCCGGGCGTCATCGGCACGCCCGCCAGCGCCGCCAGTTCGCGGGCGCGGTGTTTCAGTCCGAACTCATTGATCTGCTGCGGCGTAGGTCCCACGAACGCGATGCCCGCGTCCTCGCAGGCCGCGGCGAACTCGGCGCTCTCCGACAAGAACCCATACCCCGGGAACACCGCCTGCGCGCCGGTCTGCCGCGCGGCCTCCAGCAGCCGGTCGATGCGCAGATAGCTGTCGGCCGCCTTCTCGCCGCCCAGCGCCACCGCCACGTCCGCCTCGCGCACATGCGCGGCGTCGCGATCAGGATCGGCGTACACCGCCACGCTGCGTATGCCCAGACGCTTGAGCGTGCGGATGGCCCGCAGCGCGATTTCGCCCCGATTGGCGATCAGAACCGTATCGAACATGAACCGCTCTCCTGTGCTTAGCGGGCCTGCGCGGCCAGAAAGGCGCGCCAGCCACCGAACGACGTGATGTCCCGCGCGCCTTCCAGCCCGCACGGTTCGCAGATGAATCCCTTCACCGAACGGCCATCGGCCAGTTCGAGCGTGCCGATCCCCAGCGGCGCCGGGATCTCGGCCACGAAGCTGCCGAACAGCGCCGACGGCACGTCCCACAGCTCCACGATGATGGGCGCGCCGCCCTCGGCCACGCGCACGAGACCCGGCTTGGGCGGCGTGGTGTTGGCCAGCGCGTAGAGCCGGTAGCCGGCGGCCGTGTGCGTCTGCTCGATCAGACGCGCGCCACGCGAGCTCAGTTGATGGTTCAGCGGCATGCCGGTGAGGTGGGCGCCGACCACCGCGACACGGATCGTATTGGTTGCGGGCTCAACCGGTTTGACGGCCGCCTCGTACGACGCAGGCAAGGCCCGCCCCGTGGCGCCCAACGGCAGCCCCGCCTGCGCCTGCCAGCGCGCACCGAAGGCGGCCAGCGCCCGGTCCTGCCAGGCGGCGCCGATCAATGTGATGCCGGCCGGCAGGCCATCGCCCCGCATGCCCGCGGGAAGCGCGAGCGCGGAGAGGTCGGCGAAGTTGGCAAAGTTGGTGTAGGTGCCCAGCCGCGAATTCAACAGCACGGGTTCGTCGCGCAACTGCGCGATGGTGTAGATGGACGGCGAGGTCGGCACCACCAGCGCATCGAAGTCGGCGAGCGTCTGCTGGATCTGCCGCGCCAGCTCGGCGCGTCGGTACTCGGCCTGGAAGGTCTGCGTGGCATCGAAGTTGGCGGCCTGCTCCACGATGCCGCGCACGACCGGGTCGAGCGCGTCGGGGGTGTCGCGCCACAGCGACTGCACTGCCGCGAAGCGCTCGGCCACCCACGGGCCCTGATAGAGCAGCGCTGCCAGCTCCGCGAAAGGTGCGTAGTCGATGGTCTCGATCGTCACGCCCTGCTCGCGCAGTGCGGCCAGCGCGGCCTCGAAGCAGGCCTGTGCCTGGGCGTCGCCGAAAAACTCGAGCGTATCGGGCACGGCGAGGCGCGGCGGCGTGTGCCAGGCCGCGCGCGCGGCGGGCGGTTCGGCGCGCGCATACGCGTCGCCCGCGTCATAGCCGCCGGCGACCTCGGCCACGGCAGCCGCGTCCGCGACGGTCAGCGCAAACACCGACACGCAATCCAGCGTGCGGCAGGCGGGCACGACGCCGCGGTTGCTGAGCCAGCCGCGGGTGGGCTTGAGGCCGACGATGTTGTTGAAACCGGCGGGCACGCGGCCCGAGCCCGCGGTATCGGTGCCGAGCGAGAACGGCACCAGGCCTCGGGCCACGACCACGGCGGAGCCGGAGCTCGAGCCGCCGCTCACATAAGCGGGATCGAAGCTGTTGGGCACGGCGCCGTGCGGCGAGCGCGTGCCGACCAGACCGGTGGCGAACTGATCGAGATTGGTCTTGCCCACCAGCACGGCGCCGGCGGCGCGCAGACGCGCCACGACGGTGGCATCGGCGTCCGGCGAGTAAGCGAACGCCGGGCAGGCTGCGGTCGTGGGCCAGCCGCGGGCGTCGATGTTGTCTTTGACGGCGAAGGGCACGCCGTAGAGCGGCAGGCGCGCGAGGTCGCCGCCCGCGGCGGCGAGCAGGGCTTCGAGTTCGCCGAGCTGCCGCGCCAGGCCGGCGTCGTCCAGACGCGCGATCCATGCGTTATCGGCGGGCGTATCCGGTCCGGCCACGTAGGCCGCCAGCAGCTCGGCAGGGCGGGCGCCCTGCTCGCGGTAGGCACGCTGCCAATCGGCGAGCGTCCATCCCAGGACGGAAGAAAGTTGAGGCTGGGCGACGGCGGGCATGCTGGGATCCTCTCTTGTATACAAGTACGGATACCCAAGCAAAGTGCATGCCATCTTTGCGCCGACGAACGCATCGGCATGCGCGCGGCCCTATGAAACAAGGGCTTTGCGCCCTCGCGCGTGCGCTCGCGCGCATGCGCGCGAGGCGGTTCGTGCGCCGACCTCGCGCACCAGCATCGCGCCGATCACGCACCGCTTTCGTGCACGCCGCACCAGCGTGCGCCGCGCCCCCGATGCGCCATTCAACGTATTGCCACCCGCCGCTCAATGACGCCATTCGCCCGGCCGGACCTGGCATGGGTATTGCTTGAAGCGTGGTGGAAGGTGTTGGTCTTACGTAGTCCAGAAAAACCCGCCGGCGATCCCGGCTTTCAGCTACAGGAGTCACCATGCAACGCAGATACGTACTCAAGTCTCTCACCGCCGCCAGCCTGCTGGCGCTCTCGGGCTGGATGCCGCCGCTCATGGCCGCCGAAGACACCATCAAGGTCGGCATCCTGCATTCGCTCTCCGGCACGATGGCGATCTCCGAGACCTCGCTCAAGGACGTCGCGCTGATGACGATCGACGAGATCAATGCGACGGGCGGCGTGATGGGCAAGAAGCTCGAAGCGGTGGTGGTCGACCCCGCATCGAACTGGCCGCTGTTCGCCGAGAAGTCGCGCCAGCTGCTGTCGCAGGACAAGGTCGCGGTGGTGTTCGGCTGCTGGACCTCGGTGTCGCGCAAGTCTGTGCTGCCGGTGTTCAAGGAGCTCAACGGCCTGCTGTTCTACCCCGTGCAGTACGAAGGCGAAGAGCTCGAGAAGAACGTGTTCTACACCGGCGCCGCGCCCAACCAGCAGGCGATTCCCGCGGTCGAATACCTGATGAGCGAAGACGGCGGCGGCGCCAAGCGCTTCGTGCTGCTCGGCACCGACTACGTATACCCGCGCACCACCAACAAGATCCTGCGCGCCTTCCTGCATTCCAAGGGCGTGAAGGACAGCGATATCGAAGAGGTCTACACGCCGTTCGGCCACGCCGACTACCAGACCATCGTCGCCAACATCAAGAAGTTCTCCACGGGCGGCAAGACGGCCGTCATTTCCACCATCAACGGCGACTCCAACGTGCCGTTCTACAAAGAGCTCGGCAACGCCGGGCTCAAGGCCACCGACGTGCCGGTGGTCGCCTTCTCGGTGGGCGAAGAAGAGCTCCGCGGCGTGGACACGAAACCGCTGGTGGGCCATCTGGCGGCCTGGAACTACTTCCAGTCGATCAAGAACCCGGCCAACGCCGCCTTCGTCGAAAAATGGAAGGCCTACGCCAAGGCCAAGAACCTGCCCAATGCCGCGACGGCCGTGACCAACGATCCGATGGAAGCCACCTACGTCGGCATCCATATGTGGAAGCAGGCGGTCGAGCAGGCCAAGACCACCGACGTCGACAAGGTGATCGCGGCCATGGGCGGCCAGAAGTTCAACGCGCCCGACGGCTACACGATCGAGATGGACAAGACCAACCATCACCTGCACAAGCCGGTCTACATCGGCGAGATCAAGGCCGATGGCCAGTTCAACGTGGTCTGGAAGAGCAAGGGTCCGATCCGCGCCCAACCCTGGAGCCCGTTCATTCCGGGCAACGAAGGCAAGCAAGGGCTGTAAGGCCCTCCCCACCCGCGCCGATCCGAGGGCAGCAGATGCACAGACCTGGAAGACTCCTTTTGCCGCAGCACTGGCTTCTGGCCTGCCTGCTGGGACTGATGCTGACCCTGGGCGCGAGCGCGGGTGCGGGCCGGGCGCAGGCCGCCGGCCTGGACCCGGCGCTGCTCGCGCCGCTGGCGGGCGACGACAGCGAGGCGCGCCTGAGCGCCATCGCCGCGCTCGGCGCGCTGCCCGAGCCGGGCGCCGCCGCCGTGCTGCAGGCGCTGGGCGACGATCGCCTCTACGCCACGCCGGCCGGGCGCGTGCTGCTCGCCGACGCCGCCACGCCGGCGCAGGCCGAGGATCCCGCCACCGGCGAGCGTCTCGCCATGCCGGCCGACGCACAGAGCATTTCGATCAACAACCGTATCCGCCGCGCCATCCAATCGGCCCTGGCCGGCTCGCAACTGCATGCGGCCGATCCCGCCGAGCGGCTGGCCGCCGCGCGCCGCCTGCAACAGGGCACGGACGCGAGCCGTCTGCCCTTGATCGCGCAGGCGCTCGATCGCGAACAGCATCCCGAGGTGCGCGCCGCGCTCGAGCTGGCGCAGGCCAAACTCGAGCTCGCCAGCCCCGATGCCGCGGTGCGCCGTCATGCGGTGGAGCTGCTGGGCCGCGCCCGCAACGCCTCGTTCCGGCCGCTGCTCGCCGAGCTTGCCACGGCGCGTCCGGACGGAACCTACGCCGAGCCCGACACGTCCGTGCGCGAGGCGGCCGCCGCCGCCATGCGCGCCATCGACCGCCACGCCGCGACGGTGGAGTGGGCAGGCAATCTGTTCTACGGACTGAGCCTGGGCAGCGTGCTGCTGCTCGCCGCGATCGGGCTGGCGATCACGTTCGGGCTCATGGGCATCATCAACATGGCGCACGGCGAGCTGCTCATGATCGGCGCCTATGCCACCTACCTGGTGCAGCTCGCGTTCCGTGCCTGGCTGCCGGGCTGGATGGACTGGTATGTGCTGGCCGCCCTGCCCGTCGCGTTCGTGACGGCCGCGCTGGTCGGGATGGCGCTCGAGCGCACCGTGATCCGCTGGCTCTACGGCCGTCCGCTTGAAACCCTGCTGGCGACCTGGGGCATCAGCCTGATCCTGATGCAGACCGTGCGCACGCTGTTCGGCGCGCAGAACGTCGAGGTCAGCAATCCCAGCTGGATGAGTGGCGGCGTGACGGTGCTGGGCAGTCTGGTGCTCACTTACAACCGCATCGTCATCATCGTGTTCGCGCTGCTGGTCGTGTTCCTCGTGTGGCTGCTGCTCAATCACACGCGCCTGGGTCTCTTCGTGCGCGCCATCACGCAGAACCGCCGCATGGCGGACTGCGTGGGCGTGCCCACGGGCCGCATCGACATGCTGGCGTTCGGCCTGGGCTCGGGCATCGCGGGGCTCGCGGGCGTCGCGCTGTCCCAGCTCGGCAACGTCGGGCCCGACCTCGGCCGCGCCTATATCGTCGACTCCTTCATGGTGGTGGTGCTCGGCGGCGTCGGCCAGCTCGCCGGCACCGTGATCGCGGCGCTGGGCCTGGGCGGCGTGAACAAACTGCTGGAACCCCACGCCGGCGCGGTCATGGCCAAGATCACCATCCTGGTCCTGATCGTGCTGTTCGTGCAAAAACGCCCGCAAGGCCTGTTCGCCCCCCGGGGCCGGAGCGCCGAATGACCCCGACGATCCCTTCGCACGCGCCCGGTTCGCACTCCGACCTCGCCGCGCTCTCGCATCACCGACTGTTCTCGCCGCGCGCCTGGCGTGCGCTGCTCGCGATCCTGGTGTTCATGGCGCTGCTGCCCGCGCTTAACCTCTTCTTCGCGCCCGGCCATCCGCTGCACGTATCGGCCTATGCGGTGGCCTTGCTGGGCAAGTTCATGTGCTACGCGCTCGCCGCGCTGGCGCTCGATCTGGTCTGGGGCTACGCCGGCATCCTCTCGCTCGGCCACGGCCTCTTCTTCGCGCTGGGCGGCTACGCCCACGGCATGTACCTCATGCGTTCGATCGGCCGCGATGGCGCCTACCAGAGCGACCTGCCCGACTTCATGGTGTTCCTCAACTGGAAGGAGTATCCGTGGTACTGGTCGTTCACGGACCACTTCTGGTACGCCTGGCTGCTGGTGCTGCTGGTGCCCGGGGTGCTGGCCTTCGTGTTCGGCTACTTCGCGTTCCGCTCGCGCATCAAGGGCGTGTACTTCTCCATCATCACGCAGGCGCTCACCTACGCCGCCATGCTGCTGTTCTTTCGCAACGACACCGGCTTCGGCGGCAACAACGGCTTCACCGACTTCAAGCGCATCCTGGGCTTCGACATCACGGCGCCCGGCACGCGGGCCGCGCTTTACTGGATCACGCTCGCGGCGCTGTTCGGCGCGCTGATCCTGGCGCGCGCGGTCACGCAGTCGCGCCTGGGCCGCGTGCTCACGGCGGTACGCGATGCCGAAAGCCGGCTGCGCTTCCTGGGCTACGAGCCCCTCGGCTTCAAGCTGTTCGTGTGGACCTTGTCGGCCGTGCTGTGCGGCATCGCGGGCGCGCTCTACGTGCCGCAGGTCGGCATCATCAACCCCAGCGAAATGTCCACCGAGACCTCGATCGAGATGGTGATCTGGGTGGCCACCGGCGGGCGCGGCACGCTGATCGGGCCGATCGTGGGCGCGGGCGCGATCAACGGCCTGAAGACCTGGTTCACCAGCGTCGTGCCGGAGTTCTGGCTCTATGCGCTCGGCCTGATCTTCGTGCTGGTCACGCTGTTCCTGCCGCAAGGCATCGTCGGACTGGTGCGGCGCCTGATGCAGATGAAGCGCACGCGCGCCGCCACGGCACGCAACACGGTACGGGAGCAACAGGCATGAACACCGCAACCTCTCCCCTGGCCGGCGACAGCCTGCAGGGCGGCCCGGGCGGCGAGGCCAGCTATGGCCGCGTCAGCCCCAAGGGCGTGGATACCAGTCACGGCGCGATCCTGTATCTCGACGACATCACGGTGAGCTTCGACGGTTTCAAGGCGCTCAACGCGCTCACGCTGGATATCGGCGTGGGCGAGCTGCGCTGCATCATCGGCCCCAATGGCGCCGGCAAGACGACCATGATGGACGTCATCACCGGCAAGACGCGCCCGACCAGCGGCACGGCCTTCTTCGGCCAGAACATCGATCTGACCACGCTCTCGGAAGCCGCGATCGCCGACGCCGGGATCGGCCGCAAGTTTCAGCGCCCCACCGTGTTCGAACAGCACAGCGTGTTCGAGAACCTCGAACTGGCCATGAAGACCGACAAGCGCGTGCGCCCGGTGTTGTTCGCCCGGCTGAACAGCGAGCAGACCGACCGCATCGCCGCCACCCTGGACCTGATCCGTCTGCGCGATCAGGCGGCGCGCCCGGCGGGCCTGCTGTCGCACGGCCAGAAGCAATGGCTGGAGATCGGCATGCTGCTGATGCAGGAGCCCAAGCTCCTGTTGCTGGACGAGCCGGTCGCGGGCATGACCGATGCCGAGACCGCGCGCACCGGCGAGCTGCTCAACGAGCTGCGCGGGCGGCACTCACTCATGGTGGTCGAGCACGACATGGACTTCGTGAACCAGATCGCGGGCGACAAGGTCACCGTGCTGCACGAGGGCTCGGTGCTGGCCGAAGGATCGATGCAGGCGGTGCAGAACCACCCGCGCGTGATCGAAGTCTATCTGGGACGCTGACATGCTCGCAGCCGAAAACATCAATCAGTATTACGGCGGCAGCCACACACTGCGCGGCATCTCGCTCGATGTGACGCGGGGCCAGTGCCTGGCGCTGCTGGGCCGCAACGGCGTGGGCAAAACCACGCTGCTCAAATGTCTGATGGGCGTGCTGCCGGTCGCGCGCGGCGCCGTGCGGCTGGATGGCGTGGACATCACCCGGCTCGCGCCACACAAGCGCGCGGCGCTGGGCATGGCCTACGTGCCGCAGGGCCGCGACATCTTCGCGCGCCTGACCGTCGAAGAAAACATTCTGATGGGCATGGCCACCAAGCCGGCCGCGCGGGCGCGGCGCATCCAGGGCGACATCTATGAGCTGTTCCCGGTGCTCAAGAGCATGCTCAAGCGCCGCGGCGGCGACCTCTCGGGCGGCCAGCAGCAACAGCTCGCGATCGCGCGCGCGCTGGTGGCCGAGCCCAGGCTGATCATCTTCGACGAGCCCACCGAAGGCATCCAGCCCTCGATCATCAAGGACATCGCGCGCGTCATTCACCTGCTGCGCCAGCGCGGCGACATGGGCATCGTGCTGTGCGAGCAGTATTTCGACTTCGCGCGCGAGCTCGCCGACACCTTCGTGGTGCTGTCGCGCGGTGAAGTGGTGGCCGCGGGCGATCGCGGCGAGATCGATGGCGACCACGTGCGGCGCCACCTGTCGGTGTAGCGCCGCGCGCGCTCAGCGGAAGACGTCGAACAGCACGTCGGCGATGATGCCGCCCGCGATCGCCACCAGGATCAGGTCGCTGCCGGCGATGCGCCATTCGTAGCCGGGATACACGGGCAGATGCGCGAGCATGCCGCCGGGCACCATCTTCTTGGCGATCCCCGGCGGCAGCGGTTTGCCGCGGGCGAGGTTTTTCTGGATGCCGGGCGGCAGACCCGCCATGCCGGTGACGCCATATTGCACGGCGTAGTCGCGTGCCACGCCGACCGTGATGCCGGCATGGCGCAGATTGACGCTGACGCCGTCGTCGCGGCCCGATTTCTTGTTGCCCTGGCCGTTGCCGTTGCCGTTGCCCTTGCCATTGCCCGGGCCTTTATCGTTGCCCTGGCCTTTGCCATTGCCCTGGCCCTTGCCATTGCCCTGGCCCTGGTTCTGGCCGGGGCCCTTGCCTTCGGGCGGCGCCGCGTGAACGATCGTGACGGTGGCCGCCAGCAACAGGGCGGCGATGAGGGGTTGGCGAGAAAGTCGCATGATGACTCCCATGAACGTGGACCGGCCCGTCGATTATGCCTCGGCCGCGGGCGACGAGACCTCATCCTTTGTGACGAAGTCCCCTCCCGCTGCAACAATCGATGTCAGGTCTGCTGATACACCGCCACCACGCGGTCGAAGCGGCGCGCGGCGAGGTCGTCGGTGCGGATCACGAAATACACCGTGCCTTCGGTCAGCGGATCCGCATACCAGGCCGACAGGTCGACCTGCAGCAGCAGGCGCCATTGGCCGGCGAGCGCCATGATGCGTTCGCGCTCGCGCTGCCACGCCTCGCGCCCGAGAAATTCCACGCCGTATTCGGTCACCACCACCGCCTGATAGCGCGGGTCGTCCTGCTCGGGCAGGGGGCTGCCCAGCAGTTGATGGCGGCGCCAGCCGGGCGTGGGGTAGTCCTGGTTCAGGTCTTCGCGCATCTCGTCGTAGGCCTCGGCGAACGCCTCGGCCGCTGCGTCGCCGGACTTGCCGTGATAGCGCGCCTGCAGCGCGGGCACGGCCGCCATCTCCAGCGAGGCCGGATCGGGCACGCCCACGGCGGCTTTCAGTTCGAGGGACTGCGGCGCGGTGCCGTAATTGGTACCCATCGGCGTGTTGGACGCCGGCTGCTTGAATTGCTTGCGGATGGCCTCGCGTTCGCGGCGCTCCTGCTCGGCGGCTTCGGCCAGGGCGGGCGGCATAGCCAAAGGCACCAGCGCCTGCCGTGGCGAGTTGTCCCAGACCACATGCGCCACGCGCGACCCGGACTCCCAGGGCCCCACGGAGAGATCGTAGAAGAACAGCAGGCGCCCATTCGGCGGCAGGGCCTGCGCCACCGGCCCGAGGCGATGCGCCTCTTCCAGGTCGATCTGACCCATGAACGCGTAGGGCAGGTTGCGGCTCAGGTGGTCGCGCATTTCGGCGCCGGCCGCGCTGTTGCCGCGGCCCGCGATCTCGTCCGCGTTGGCGGGTGCGGGAGGCACCGGCCAGGCAGCGCCCGCGGGCAGATCCGGGACACCGCCGAACCGGCTGGCACCCAGCGTCTCGCCGGCGGCGGTTGCGGGCGCAACCGCTGGCGACACGGGCTGCAGGCCGATGACAGGCACCAGCGCCTGCACCACTTGCGCGGCCTGATGCGGTTCGAAGAAAGCGTCGAACGCCTGCTGAGCGTCCTGGGGAGAATCGAACATGCGAGCCCTCGTCGGTGGGATGCGGAATCGGGCGTGCGGCGCGTCACGACGAGCCGCCGCGGAGGCGGCGCCGGGGTCGGGCGGCCCGCAGGCCCGCAGGCCCCAAGCCCATAGGCGCGGGCAGACGCCCGCCCCGCCCGAGGCAGCGCCGCGCGGACTCAGTCGCGGAAGTTGTCGAACTGCAGCGGCAGCTCGACGTCGGTCTTCTTCAGCAGCGCGATCGCGGTCTGGAGGTCGTCGCGCTTCTTGCCGGTGACGCGCAGCTTCTCGCCGTTGATCTGGGTTTCGACCTTGAGCTTGGCGGCCTTGATGGCGGCGATCAGCTTCTTGGAGACCGCCTGCTCGATCCCCTGCTTGATGGTGATCTTCTGACGGGCGCCGCCGAGATTCTCGAGCGGATCCGCCACGTCCATGCAGCGCACATCGATGCCGCGCGCCGACAGGCGGCCGCGCAGGATTTCGATCATCTGCTTGAGCTGGAAGGCGCTGGGCGCGACCTGCGTGATGACCGAGTCATCGAGTTCGAACTTGGCATCGGTGCCCTTGAAATCGAAGCGCGTGGCCAGCTCGCGGTTGGCCTGATCGACCGCATTGCTGAGTTCGTGTTTATCGACTTCGGAAACGACGTCAAAGCTAGGCATCAAAAAACCCCACAGAATAGGAAACACAGGGCCGGACCTGCCAGGGTCCGCCCCGCCGGTACAGCCGGCAGTTTAAGACGAAACGCGCGCGCCGGCATTCGCCACCCGGCTATCATGCCTCTTCCGAGGCCGGGCGCCGCCCCCTCTTCTTCAGGCGAGGTGTTTCATGCTTTATGGCATCGTCAAGGCCCTGCACGTGCTGGCCGTGGTTCTGTGGGTGGGTGGCATGGTGTTCGCGCACTGTTTTCTGCGTCCTGCCCTCGCCGGTCAGGACGCGCCCCAACGCCTCACGCTGATGCGGGACGTGCTGCGCCGCTTTCTGGGTGCCGTGTTGCCGGCCGTGCTGTTCCTGCTGCTGTCGGGCGCCTGGATGCTGTTTTCCACGGCCCGCACCGTCGCGGCCACGGGCGGCGTCATGATCGTACCGGGCTCGTGGCACCTGATGGCCGGCCTGGGGATTGTGATGAGCGTGATCTACGCCTACATCCGCTACGCGCTCTATCCGCGTCTTAACGGCGCCGTACAGGCCCAGGACTGGCCGGCCGCGGCACGCGCGCTCACCGGCATCCGGCATGGCGTCACGACCAACATCGTGCTGGGCGCGATCATCATCGTCGCGGTGTTCGCCTGGCGCGGCTGAGTCTCGCGGGGCCCATGCGGCCCTGCGCTCAACGCTTGGGCAGCACGCCCGTGGGATTGACGGCCTTGCCGTCGCGCCGCAGCTCGAAATAGAGCGCGGGGCTGGCGCGATCGGTGTCGCCCATCTCGGCGATGGTCTGCCCTTGCTTGACCGTCTGGCCCTGCCGCACGAGCAGCTTGCGGTTGTGGGCATAGATCGTCAGGAACGACCCATTGCCATGCCGCACGATCACCATGTTGCCGTAGCCGCGCAGGCCGGCGGCCGCATAAGCCACCGTGCCAGCGGCCGCGGCCACGACCGGCGTGCCGGCGCTGTTGCTGATGGTGAGCCCGCTCGAGGCGCCGCCGTAGGTGCCGATCAGCTTGCCCTGCGCGGGCCAGATCAATGCGATGCCGGTCACGGGGCCGCCGGACGGGCGCGGCGTGGGCTTGGGCTTGGGCGTCGAACGGGGCGCGGGCTTGGCGCTACCGGTGCTCTTGCCGCCCTGCGACGCGCCGCCGGTCGGTGACTGCACGCGCAACAACTGGCCGCGCTCGATCCGGTTGGCGTTGGGGAGTTTGTTCCAGCGCACCAGATCGGAGACGTTCTGGTCGAACCGGCGCGCGATGCTGTAGAGCGTGTCGCCCGACTGCACCCGATAGTGGCCCGACGGCGTACTGGCGGGCGTGGAGGCGCAAGCCGCGAGCACGAGGCTGAGCGCCAGGCAACCCGCGAGACGCGACGCGCGCCCCAGCCTCTGGCGGCTCACGCACAGGATGGCGTGCAGGCGACGGCCGGCCTGGGCGCACAGGGTGGCGGGGTGAAACCTGGGTACGGAGCGGCTCGAAACGGACAAAACGACGGCGGTTTGGGTTGGACGACCCCGGAAGGGTACCAAGAAATGCCGCCCTCATTACGACAAGGCACCACACTTTTCGCAGCCTTGTTGCAGCCGATTGCGCTCGGGCAAGGCGATGCGCGGCCCCTGCGCCCGTCGCGCGGCAGGCGGCCACATCCCGCGTGGCGGGCTCGACGGGAAAAAGACGGCGCGGGCAAGCCGCCCGCGCCGACCGTGCCCCCGCACGGAACAACGGTACGAACCTGCCGCGACGCTAGCGCGCTGCGACGCGGCGCGGCATCTGCAGGACGACGGCCGAGGTTTCCCGCCGCGGCGGCACCACGACCACATCGCTGTGGGTCAGATCGTCGGTCACGTCCGCCAGCGTGGCGGATTGCGCCAGCGAGACTTCCACGACCTCGGCCATGATCTCGGTGACCCGATGCGAGGAGGACACGATCTCCTCCATCGTGCTGCCGGCGGACTGGACCTGGGCCGCGCCGCGCTCGATCTGCGCGACCGACGCCGTGATGAGCGCCTTGATTTCCTTGGCCGCCGCCGCGCTGCTCTGCGCCAGGCTGCGCACCTCGGCCGCCACCACCGCAAAGCCGCGGCCGTGGGCTCCGGCGCGCGCGGCTTCGACCGCCGCGTTCAGCGCCAGAATATTCGTCTGGAAGGCGACGCCGTCCATCACGCCGATGATGTCCGAGATCTTGCGCGAGCTGGCCGTGATGGCCTCCATCGTGCGCACCACGTCCTCGACCGTGCGCCCGCCCTCCTCGGCCACCTGGCAGGCGGCCTGCGCCAGCTCGTTGGCCTGCGCGGCCCGGCCGGCGTTCTCGGTCAGGCCATCGACCGCGGTGCGCAGTGTCTGCGCGGCCGTGAAGCGGCGCGTGATGTCGGTCGCGTACTTCACGACCTTGAACGGACGGCCTTCGGGGTCGAGGATCGGGTTGTAGCTCGCCTCGATCCACACATTGCGGCCACCCTTGCCGATGCGCAGATACTGGCCCGTCTCGTGCTGGCCGGCGCCGAGCCGGCGCCAGAATTCGGTATAGGCCGAACTGCGGCGCTCTTCGGGCTGGACGAACATGCTGTGGTGTTGGCCCACGATCTCTTCGCGGCGGTAGCCCATGGCACCCAGGAACAGATCGTTCGCGTCGATGATGGTGCCGTCGAGCTCGAACTCGATCACGGCCTGGACTTTCTCGATGGCCGCCATCTTGCCTTCGAGATCGGCATTGCGCGCCTGTTGCTCGGTGATGTCGGTGGCGTACTTCACCACCTTCCAGGGTTCACCGTGCGAATCGTGAATCGGGTTGTAGCTGGCCTGCAGCCAAACCTCGCGGCCATCTTTGGTATATCGCTTATACCGGCCCGCGTCGAAATTGCCCTGCGAAAGCTTTTTCCAGAATGCCGCGTATTCAGGCGACTCGCGTTCCGCGGGGTCGACGAACATGCCGTGATGCCGGCCCTGCACTTCATCGAGCCGATAACCGAAAAAATCCAGGAAATTCTGGTTTGCCATCAGCACATGACCCTGCAGATCGAACTCGATCACGGCCTGGGCCTTGTGCAATGCGCCGATCTGACCGAGCAGGTCGACGCGTTTATCCCGCCCTAAATGAAACAGACTGCCTAGTGAAAAGTATTGCATCGTGTTCTCCCGTGCCAGGAACTCCGCAATTCGGACTCCGAGGGCGAGGCTGGTTGCGCCGGCGCCTCTCGCCAACAACCACTTTCGCGTGCAACCCTGGGCCCGATGGACGCCTCATGGCGTCTCTTGGTGCGAACTTCCGTGCTGCGACGGGGTCCGGGTCGTTCTTTCCACTGATAACGGCCTGCGGCAACACGCGCGCTCATCAACTGGCATGAACGCGTCGGATGCGGCATCCCTGATTAATACGCGCAATTAACGACGGCCCGCGCCGCATTCTGTATGGGGGTAAACGCCGACAAACAGAATTAATTTGCGCTGCATTGCAGGCGTAAATAATGACATGCACAAATCCGGCTCGCGCGACGCGCCGAAAAGAAATATTCCGCAATAAAACCGTCGAGAAAATTCATTATCTTTGAGACGCCAGTATCATTATTCCCGACGCATAAAAAAAACCGGCGGGCTCTGGCCCACCGGCTTTGCACTGACCCGAGTCCGGGCAATCAGTGCGCGGCTTCCACCGTTTCGCGCATGTCGCCGAAACGACCTTCGTTGAAGTCGCGCATGGCCTCCACGATCTCCTGCTGCGTGTTCATGACGAACGGACCGTGACCGACGATGGGCTCATCGATGGGCTCGCCGCTCAGGATCAGCACCAGGGCGTCGTTGTTGGCTTCCAGCTCGATCCCTTCGCCCGCGCCTTCCAGCACGGCCACCTGGGCGTCGCGCAGCACATGCTCGCGATTGAGCAGCACCGTGCCCCGCAACACCACGACCGCGGTGTTGTGGCCCGCCGGTACCGGCAGCCGCGCCACCCCGCCCGCGTTCAGCCGCGCATCCCAGACGTTGAGCGGCGTGAAGGTGCGCGCGGCGCCGCGCGTGCCGTCGAGCTCACCCGCGATGAGGCGCAGCGTGCCCGCCCCGTCCGGCAGTGCGACCGACGGAATCTCGTCCGCCGTGATGCTCTGGTAGCCCGGCGCGGCACGCTTGTCACGCGCCGGCAGGTTCACCCACAGCTGCACCATTTCGAGCGGACCGCCGCGCTCGGTGAACGCGGGCGAATGAAACTCTTCGTGCAGGATGCCGCTGGCGGCGGTCATCCATTGCACGTCGCCCGGGCCGATCGTGCCGCCCTCGCCGGTCGAGTCGCGATGCGAGACCTCGCCGTCATACACGATGGTGACGGTCTCGAAGCCGCGATGCGGATGCACGCCCACACCGCGCGGCTGATCCGCGGGCTCGAAACGCGCCGGCCCGGCATAGTCGAGCAGCAGGAACGGGCTCAGTTGACGGCCCAGGGTTTGATACGAAAACAGCGAACGCACGGGGAATCCGTCGCCCACCCAATGCGCGCGGGGCGCGCTGAAGGTACCCAATACTTTCTTCATGATCGTTGCTCCTGACCGTGCGCTGCACGGGTCCAGTGGTTCATGGATCAACGATAAAGCCGGCGCGCTCCGGCCGGTAGCCCCCCAAAACCGGTCGCAGCGTCCCACATATGGAACACTGGCGGCGCAAGGGCCTACTCGGACCGGGCCCGCGCCGGATGCAGGCGGACGACCTGCCGGGTGTCGTCGAGGGCCGTGGGATCATCGACCAGCAGGCACTGCTTGCCGTGCCGCTTGCAGTGATCCTGCACGCGCCAGAAGTCGCCGTGGCTCACGCAGCCGGTCTGGCAGATGACGAGGTCGGCGGCGTCGAGGCAAGCCTCGAGGTCGTGTTCCGCAGAAGGCGCCCGGGCATCGTCTCGCACCGCGTCCGGTGAGCGGGGCACGCCGGTCGCGCCGGCATCCGGGTCGCGGGGCCGGTCGGCGTGCTCGCGCCCGTCGCCTTCGATCGCCAGGAACCGCGCGCCGCTCAGCTCGGCCAGCACCCGCGCGAGCCGCGTGGTGCCTTCGTCTCCCCCGATGCACAACACGGATTTGCTGACGGGAAGCGATCCGGCGGCCGGCGAACCGGCGGCGGGCGTACCGGCGGCGGGCGATCCGGCGGCGGGCGATCCGGCGCCCGGCGATCCGGCGCCCGGCGAACCGGCGGCACGCAAGCCCGCGGCCGTCCAAGCCGCGCCCGCCGTCCCCCGGCTCACGCGCACCGCGGGCATGGCCAGGGTCGGCGCCTGCCGCGCGCGCACCAGCGATTGCACGCGGCCAGCGAGATACTCCACCTGACGCGCCAGCGTGACCCGCCGGGCCAGCCCCGGCACGGCCGCTTCGAGCGCCTGCCGATCGGCGCCGGCCCAGGCGAGCCGGGTGTCGCGCATGATGACCTCGGCGCGCAGCTGCATCGTCTCGGCCTGCAAGGCCTCGATCCGGCGCGCCTGTGCGTTCAGCATCGCCGAGCAGCGGGCCTGAACGCGGCCATAGCTGGCGAGCAGCGCGGCGTGCTCGCGCTTGAGGTGTTCGTAATCGTCGAGGACAGGCATGGCGCAACTCCGGGGAAACAACGCGCGGACCGCCATTATAGATAGGAATGATTTTTATTACCAACCGCACGACGACACCGCACGGCCGCCGGGCAAAAAAAAACGGCAACGCTCGCGCGCTGCCGTTTTCCCGTGCATGCAGTCCGATCAGTTGGGCATCGGGTGCAGCATGTTGGCGTTCATGTTGTGCAGAACCCAGACCGAGCCGCCGACGATGATCGCGATGATCATCACGGTGAACAGGAAGGTGCTGAGGTTGTCGCGCTCGCCGCCCGGCTTGGTGCCCATGTGCATGAAGAACACCAGTTGCACGAGCAACTGTGCCACGCACATGACCAGGATGCCGATCAGCGCGACGGCGCGGCTGAAGCCGCCGTCCATCACGAGATAGAACGCACCGAGGGTGAGGATGATCGACAGGATGAAGCCGATGATGTACGACTTCAGGCTGCCGTGGCTGGTGTGGCCGTGATCGGCCGCAACGTCATGACTCGACATTACAGGGCCCCCATCAGGTAGACGAAAGTGAAAACGCAGATCCAGACGATGTCCAGGAAGTGCCAGAACAGGCTCAGGCACGCCAGACGACGCTTGTTGATCGAATCCAGGCCGTAGCGACGGACCATGTCGATCATGACCAGGATCCAGATCAGGCCGGCCGTGACGTGCAGGCCGTGGGTGCCGATCAGCGTGAAGAACGCCGACAGGTAGGCACTGCGGCCCGGACCGGCGTCCAGGTGGATCAGGTGCATGAACTCATAGATTTCCATGGCGATGAAGCCCGCTCCGAACAGGAACGTGATCCACAGCCAGGCGATGACCTTGCCGCGGTTACCCGCGTAAAGGTTGAGCATCGCCACGCCGAACGTGAAGCTCGACACGAGCAGCAGCATGGTTTCGACCAGCACGAAGGACAGGTCGAAGAGGTCACGGCCGTGCGGGCCACCAGCGGTGGCGTTGGACAGCACGGCGAAGGTAGCGAACAGGACCGAGAAGATCAGCAGGTCGCTCATCAGATAGACCCAGAAACCGAAAACGGTCTTGGATCCATCGTCGTGGTGCTCATGACCGTGGTCGTGGGCACCGTGGGAGTGAGTGGCAACAGCGTTGGTCATGATGGATCAGGCGGCCTTTTGCATGGCGTTGAAATGGGCGTTTTCGATCCGCTCGACTTCGGCGGCGGGGACCCAGTAATCGACATCGCGGTCGTAGGCGCGGCGGATGAACGAGCCGACCATGCCGACCAGACCCACGATGGCGAGCCACCAGATGTGCCAGATCAGCGCGAAGCACATGACCAGGCCGAAGGCGCCCATGAACACGCCAGCACCGGTATTACGCGGCATGTGGATGTCTTCGTACTTGGCCGGGCGCTTGTAGGCGACGCCGTTTTCCTTGTCTTCCCAGTGCTGATCGAGCGAGTCGACGTGCGGCACGACGGCGAAGTTGTAGAACGGAGCCGGCGAAGCGATCGACCATTCCAGCGTACGGCCATCCCAGGGATCGCCGGTCACGTCGACGTTCTTCTTGCGGTCGCGGATCGAGACGACGATCTGCATCAGGAAGAACCAGATACCCAGGGCGATCAGAACGGCACCGACCAGGGCGACGATCAGGTAAGGCTGCCATTCCGGATTGTCGTAGCTGTTCAGGCGACGGGTCATGCCCTTGAAGCCCAGCACGTACAGCGGCATGAAGGCCACGTAGAAGCCGACCAGCCAGCACCAGAACGAGTAGCGGCCGAGCTTTTCGTTGAGCGTGAAGCCGAAGGCCTTGGGCCACCAGTACACGATCGCGGCGATACAACCGAACACCACGCCGCCGATGATGACGTTGTGGAAGTGGGCGATCAGGAACAGGCTGTTGTGCAGCACGAAGGACACCGCGGGGATGGCCATCAGCACACCGGTCATGCCACCGATCACGAAGGTGATGATGAAGCCCAGGGTCCAGAGGATCGGCACCGAGAACAGCACGCGGCCGCGGTACATCGTGAACAGCCAGTTGAAGATCTTCACCCCGGTCGGGACGGAGATGATCATTGTGGCGATACCGAAGAACGCGTTGACGTTGGCGCCCGCACCCATCGTGAAGAAGTGGTGCAGCCAGACCAGGAACGACAGCACGCCGATGGCGGCGGTCGCGTAGACCATCGACTTGTAGCCGAACAGCGTCTTGCGCGAGAAGGTCGCGACGATTTCCGAGTACGCGCCAAAGCACGGCAGGATCAGGATGTACACCTCGGGGTGGCCCCAGATCCAGATCAGGTTCACGAACATCATGGCATTGCCGCCACCGTCATTCGTGAAGAAGTGCGTGCCCAGATAGCGGTCGGCGGTCAGCAGCGCCAGCGTGGCGGCCAGCACCGGGAAGGCGGCGACGATCAGCACGTTGGTCACCAGGGAGGTCCAGGTGAACACGGGCATCTTCATCAGCGACATGCCGGGAGCGCGCATGCGCAGGATCGTGACGACGAAGTTCACACCCGACAGCGTGGTACCGAGCCCTGATATCTGCAGCGCCCAGATGTAGTAATCCACCCCCACGCTTGGACTGTAGTCCAGGCCCGACAGCGGCGGATATGCCAGCCAGCCGGTCGCGGCGAATTCGCCCACGAACAGCGACAGCATGATCAGCACGACGCCGGCGAAGAACAGCCAGAAGCTCAGCGAGTTCAGGAACGGGAACGCAACGTCGCGCGCACCGATCTGCAGCGGCACGACCAGGTTCATCAGGCCCGTGATGAGGGGCATCGCCATGAAGAAAATCATGATGACGCCGTGGGCGGTGAAGATCTGATCGTAGTGATGCGGGGGCAGGAAGCCCGGGGAGTCGGCAGAGGCCACGGCCAGCTGCGTACGCATCATGATGGCGTCGGCGAAGCCGCGCAGCAGCATGACGAGCGCGACCAGGATGTACATCACACCAATACGCTTGTGGTCGACCGTCGTGAGCCATTCGGTCCACAGGTACTTCCACTTGCCCATGAAGGTGATCGCGCCCAGCAGCGCAATACCACCCAGTATTACGGCGGCCAGCGTAACCATGACGATGGGGTCATGGAACGGGATGGCCTCCAAGGAGAGTTTCCCAAACATCAATTACTCCGCAGCGGCGATCAGATTGTTGGACGTAGCCGTGCACGTGGCAGAGTCCACGCCGGCGATCCGGGTCATTTGGTTGTGCACGATGTTGTCGAACATGCCGACGGGCGCGCTCGAAAACAGTTGCACCGGATTCTTCTGGCTGGGCTTGGCCAGCGCTGCGTAGACATCGGGCGTCATGGGCGTGTTGGACGCCTTGGCCTTCTGGATCCACGCTTCGAAATCCTGCGGGGTGGTGGCGTGGGCCGTGAAACGCATGCCCGAGAAGCCGCCGCCGCTGTAGTTACCCGACACGCCGAAGTACGAACCGATCTCGAACGCGTTGAGATGCAGCTTCGTTTCCATGCCGGCCATCGAATAGATCATGCTGCCGAGCTGCGGAATGAAGAACGTGTTCATCACCGAAGCCGAGGTGATGCGGAAGTTCACCGGGGTGTCGACGGGGAACGCGATCTCGTTGACGGTCGCGATGTCGTAGTCCGGGTAGATGAACAGCCACTTCCAGTCCAGCGACACGACTTCGATGTTGATCGGCTTCACGTCGGAGACGAGCGGACGATAGGGGTCGAGTTCGTGCGACGACTTCCAGGTGAAGAACGCCAGGATCGACACGATGATGACCGGCACCGTCCAGACGACGATTTCGATCTTGGTCGAGTGCGACCACTTCGGATCGTAGGTCGCGGACGTGTTCGACGCGCGGTACTTCCACGCGAACACGATCGTCATGATGATGACCGGCACGACGACCAGCAGCATCAAACCAAGCGCGATGAGGATCAGGTTCCGTTCCTGGACGCCGATGTCTCCCTTGGGAGAAAGGACTTCCATCGAACAGCCGCCGAGAAGCAGCAGGACAGCGCCGACGCCCAGGGCGCGCGCAAGATTCGCAAGGTGGGGGTGTTTCACGTACAGCCTTGGATATGGATGGAAAGGAGGGCTCACCGCGGACGCAGCAAACCAGCAAACTTTCGAATGGTATCCAGGGAGATCGCGCGGCAGGTGCGACGGATCGTCGCACTGCATCATGGGATGGGGCACCAAAACGGTGCATTTTGCGGGCCCGCCCCGAGCCGACGGGTCGGTAGGGAGCGTGCGGGGTGCGGCAATATGTCGCACCCTCGCTGACCGCCGGCACAAACGGTGTTGGCCTGGCGCCGCGATCCGGCAAAGTCAGTCGAGAACGGACTCGCGCTCGGGACCGGGCTTTTTCATCAGCTTGCGCTGCAGCGTGCGCCGGTGCATGCCCAGCAGTCGCGCCGCGGCGGACACGTTGCCGCCGGACTCATGCAGCGCCTGCTGGATGTGCTCCCATTCTAGGCGGTGCAATGGCGTCATGGTCGATTCAATCGTAACGGTTTCTGGCTTCATCAGCCCGAGCGTACGCAGGATCATCGGCGCCGTCGCCGGCTTGGGCAGATAGTCGTCGGCGCCCCGCTTGATCGCCTCGACCGCCGTGGCCACGCTGGCGTAGCCCGTGACCAGCAGGATGCGCATGTCGGGCCGCAGGGCGCGCAACGGGCGGATCAGCGTCAGACCGGAATCTTCGCCGAGCCGCAGATCCACCAGCGCGAAGGCCGGACGGATCTCTTCGGCGACCTCGAGCGCCTCGGCGATGTCGCACGCCACGCGGGTTTCGAGGCCACGGCGCGCCAGGCTGCGTTGCAACGTGCGCACGTACAGCTCGTCGTCGTCGATCAACAGACCGTATTCAGAGGGATCCATCTCGTCTAAGTTCCCGAACCTTCGAGGGGCAGGTAGAAACGGATGCACGCGCCGCCGCCTTCGGCAGCCGTGATCGTCATTTCTCCGCCCAGTTGTTCTACTGTCGCATGGGACAGTGCCAATCCTACCCCGAGGCCATCCGGCTTCCCGCTGTGGAACAGCGTGGTGGCCGGCAGCACGGTGTGGTCGGGGTCGAAGCCCCGGCCATGGTCGCGCACCTCGCCCTTGAGCGCGCCATCGCGGTATTCCAGATGCAGATCGATGCGCGGATCGCCCGCCTGCTCGCCCGCGTCGGCCGCGTTGTTGAGCAGCGCCTGCAGCAGGTGCGCGATCGAGGGCTCGACGCGCAACGTCGGCGGCAGGGTACCGGTGCGACGCAGATCGATGGTCGGACGCACCAGGCGCCACTGCCCCACCACGCGCACCAGATCGACCTCCGTGGGCACGGCCAGATTGCGGATGCGCTCGCGGCACAGCGTGAGCAGCTCGCGCAGGGTTTCGACGTCCGCGCGCACCTCGGGTTCCTCGACCTCGGCGGCGATTTCGTCGGCCAGCAGCGTCATGGTCGCCAGGGGCGTGTTGAGCTCGTGCGCCATGGCGGCCGCGTGGGTGGCGAGCGCGACGATGCCCTCGTTGCGTGTGAAGCGCTCGCGCAGCAGGGCCAGCTCGCGCTCACGCACGCGCAGGTCGCTCGCCAGGCGGGTCGAGAAATACAGCACCACGGCCGCCGAGATCAGGAAGTTGGCGCCCAGACCATAGAGCAGCAGCAAATAGGTATTGGGCGTGCCGGCCAGCGGCTGGCCGAACACCGCCGCCGCCGTGTAGCCGGTCAGGCTCGCCAGCGCCGCCGCGAAGGCCCAGTTGCGCGGCAGCGCGAAGGCGGCCAGCGCGATCAGCACGAGGAACATCGTGCCGAACGGATTGGTCAGCCCGCCGCTCCAGCCCACCATCCAGGCCAGCACCACCATGTCGACCAACAGGTGGGCGAACGCCGTGCCATAAGAGAGGTCGAGCGTGCGGCGCAGGCGCAGGCTGGCGTAGATATTGAAGGTGATCAGCGCGCCGACGCCGAGCCAGAGCGGCTGCAACGGCAACGGCAGGCCCAGCAGGTCGCTCGCCACCAGCACCGTGACGGCCTGCCCGGCAATGGCCAGCCAGCGCAGACTGCACAGGGTACGCAGGAACGAGATCGCGGAACTACCGAGCATAAGACCGGGGTGAAGGCGGGGACACGAGCGCATCCGGCCTGACGGCCCCGCGTGGCGGGACCCGGCGCGATGCGGGCCGATTGCGAAAATGCACGCAACAGCGGGCATCGCGTCGATAACGGTGGCGAGCGCCCATTGTAGGTGAATCCGTCCGACCCAAGTTTTTTTGGGACGCACCCGGCCGCGCGCGCGCCCGCGCGATGGCTGCACGCGACTGGGGTTACGGCCGGGACGCCGGCCTCGGCTCGGCGGCCGCTCAGGCCCGGGCCGGTTGCCAGTCGCGCAGCAGGCCGAACAGATCGTCCATACTGGTGAAGACGTGCGCCACGCCGACGGCGCGCAGCGCGTCCGCGGCGCTGTGACCGAGCGCGTCGGGGCTGTAACCGAACACCGTCGCGCCCGCCGCGACGCCGGCCGTGGCGCCCGTGACCGTGTCCTCGATCACGGCGCAGCGCGTCGGGTCCACGCCGAGAGCGCGGGCGGCTTCGAGATACACGTCGGGGAACGGCTTGCTGCGCGGCATTTCCTGGCCGCTGAAGACCCGGCCGGCAAACGTATCGGCCAGATCCACCTTGGCCAGTTGCAGCTCGACCTTTTTGCGATCGGCACCGGACGCGACCGCGATGCGGCCGTCCAGTTGCTCGTGCAGACGCTTGGCCGCGGCCGGCGCACCGGGGATCTCGTTCAGTTCACTATCGAGCGCGGCGTTGCGGCGCGCGCGAAACTCGAGAATCCAGTCGTCGGTCAGACGCTTGCCTGTGCGTTCCTCGATCAGCGGCAGTTCATCGCGCACCGCCTTGCCCGTGAAGATCCGCATGGTTTCTTCGGGCGTGATGCGCCAGCCCTGCTCGCCCAGCATCTGGGACAGCACGCGGTTGGTGATGGGCTCGGAATCCACGAGCACGCCATCGCAGTCGAACAACACGGCATCGAAAGGAAAATGGGACATGGGCTGAACAGGCAGGAAGTCGAAAACGGAAGGCCAGAGCATACTGCACCGCATCGTGCTGTTCTGTCCGGCCTGGATGGGTCCGGCCTTCCGTCAGGCCCGCGCGGGCCGCTGCCGGCCCGAGGCGAACAAGGCAATCGACAGCGCCTGCAGCAGCATGGCGCACAGCAACCAGCCCCCCGGGGCGAGCAGCCCGATGCCCAGGCCGAACACGGCGGGCGCGAACGCGTAGGCGCCCTGCGACACCGCCACGATGAGCGGCACCGCTCGCGCCGCGTCGGCCGGCGTGAACTCCGTCTGCGCAATCAGCGGCGGCAGGGAGGTCGCGTTGCCGATGCCCGAACCGAACAGCAGCACCCCCGTCACGAGCCAGGCGGGATGAGCGAGCACGCCCCACGCGCAGGCCACGAGCAGCGCCACGCCGAACGCCTGGACTGCATAGGCGGCGCAGGCCACGTTGCGGCGATCGGCGCCGGGCCCGAGCAGCCGCGCGGCCACCATGCGCCCGGCGATGGCCGCCGCCGTGGCCGCCCCCATCAGCCAGCCGGCGCGATCGTTACCGATGCGCAAGGCCAGCCATCCATAGAGTTGCGCGATCAGGCCGATCTGCGCGAACAGGCCCAGCGCCATGCCGAGCGAGAGCGTGAGGAAGCGTCGCTCGCGCCAGGGCGAGGTCAGCGGCGCGCGGCTGGCGGGTGACGTGCGTGCGTCCGGCGTCGCTGCCGCGCCGCCCGGTCCGCGTGGCATGGCGCCGCCATCGGCCTCCTGGCCCAGGCTGGCCGGCGTGTGGCGGAACACCCGACGGGCCAACAATGCGATCACGGCCACCATGGTCAGGCCGACCGCCAGGCCGGCGCCGGCCAGACCGAGCTGCGCGATCAGCGCCACCCACAGCGGCGCGAAGATGATGCCGCCGACGCTCGCGCCGTTATAGGCCACGCCCAGCGCCCAGGGGCGGCGCGCGGCGAACCAGGGCGAGATCAGCGCATTCACGGCCGCGGCGCCGAGCGCCACCCAGCCCACGCCGCTGGCGAGCGCGGCCACGGCCAGCGCGGCGGGCGACGCGGCCAGCCCCCAACCCGTCACGCCGACCGCCAGCAACACCGCCCCGGTCAGCGTGACCGTGGGCACGCCGAAGCGGCGATACAGGCGAGGCAGCCGCGCCACGACCAGCGCCCCCGCCAGAAAATGCAGCGTCACCATCGCCGAGACCAGCGTAACGCTCCAGCCGGTGCGCGCCACCACCGACTGCAGATACACGGGCGGGCCGTAAAAGCCGACACCCCAGCCGAACACCGCCAGCACGAAGGTGGCGGCCAGCACCGTGGGGCCGAAAAAGCGGCGCGGCGCGCGCGCGGCGGTGGCGGGAATGGCGCTCGGATCCATGGCCGAAGTCCTTGTGAGAGATGAGATGCGCGCAGTATCCTGCGGCTATCACATGCACACTTCGACCTGGAGCGAACCATGGATGCACTTCCTGCCGACGAACGCATCGCCCAGGTGGCCGCGGCCATCGCCGACCCCGCGCGGGCACGCATGCTCTGCTGCCTGCTCGATGGTTGCGCCCGCACCGCCACCGAGCTCGCCGTGGTGGCCGGCATCGGCGCGTCCACGGCCAGCAGCCACTTTCAGCGGCTGCGCGACCAGGGGCTCGTCTCGCTCACGGTGCAGGGCAAGCACCGCTATTTCCAGCTGGCCGCCCCGGAAGTGGCCAGCGCGCTGGAGGCCTTGCTCGTGGTGGCCGGCGTGCCGCGCACGCCGTTCGTGCCGTCCACGCCGCAACACCTGCTGCATGCGCGCACCTGCTATGACCACATGGCGGGCACGGTGGCCGTGAGCCTGCACGACGCGATGTGGGCGCAGGGCTGGCTTGCCGAAGGCGATGGCAGTTATCTCGTGACCGCGGTCGGCGCGCAGCGGCTGCGCGACCTGGGCCTGGATCTCGACACGATGGCGCGCAAGCGCCGCCGTCAGGCCTGTGCGTGCATGGACTGGAGCGTGCGCCGGCCGCATCTGGGCGGCGCGCTGGGCGCGGGCCTGCTGCAGCTGCTGCTGTCGCGCGGCTGGGTCACGCGCGAACTGGACTCGCGCGCGCTGCGGGTGTCGCGCAACGGCGCGCGTCAGCTCGGCGCGGCATTCGGTGTGTTGATCGAACACGAGCCGGCGCGGGCGGCCACGGGCGCGGCCGCCCGCGCCGCCTAGCGATCACTCGAACCGCGGCTCTTCGTCGAACTCTTCGGCGAGGCGCTTGAGTGCTGCCTTGACGGCCAGATCTTCGTTCGGAAAAGGTTGATCCAGCACTTCGAGCGGCGGGAAGCCGAGAATGGTTGCGCGTGACATATATCCGTCTTCGTCTTCGCAGGTCTGGACCTCGAAGTTGCGCTCGCCAATCCAACCGCTCTTGTAAACCTTCCATTCCATGACATGACTCCTGGAGCGGCCGCCTGCCGGCCGCCCGGTGAGGGGCGCACCCCGGCGCTGGCATGCGGGCAGGCCGCGCCAGCGCGCGCCGTGCTTCAGGGTTTCTTCACGCCGCCCTGCTGCTGCAGCTGGGCGGCGGCGCGTACCAGGGCCTCGGTCACCATCTCGGAGAGCAACGGCGCCGACAACTGCATCATGTCGGCGCCCACGCTGTTGCCGCGTTCGGCGAACTTGCCGGCATCCGGTGAGTCGGTGCCCTTGGCGGCGATCGACTTGAGCTCGGCGGTACTGAAATGGCGGGTGTAGGCCTGCGCCAGATTGGCGTCCCACGCGGGCTGATATTTGGGTTCGAGCGCGTTGAGCTGCTCGACGACGGCCGCCTGCGCGCGGTCGGGGCCCGCGGCCTTGACCAGATTCGCGTAGGTGTCGGTGCGGGCGGCGGCGGCGAACGCCATGACTTTCATGCCGGCGCCGAGCTTGTGCTTGGCCACGAGGGTCTTGGCCGAGCCCAGATCGCCGGCGGCCTGCGCCCGTGGCGCGATGCCCGCGCCGAGCGCGGCCGCCAGGGCCAGCGCGGCCCAGGCCGATGAGAACGCGGGGAAACGGCGGAATCCTTGCCTTGCTGCTGCACGACCGACCGATACGACCATGTTGCACCTCTTCGACAGGAGTGGCCCGCGGGGCGGGATGACCCACTGTACACCGCGCGCCGGCCCTCGTTAAGCCTGCCGCGGCGACATGGCTTCAAGCCGTCAGCAGGAACGCGATGCCCGGTGTCACCAGCACGTTGGCCAGGCCGGCCAACACCATCACGAGCCCGGCGATCGAGCCTTCATCGGCGGCGAGCTCGCGCGCCTTGGCCACGCCGGCGCCGTGCGCGCCCATGCCGAACAACGCGCCGCGCGCGAGCGATGAGCGCAGCGGCAGCGCGCGCCGCACGACCTGGCCCATGGCCGCGCCGCAGACGCCGGTCAGGATCACGAACACGGCCGTGAGATCGGGGATGCCGCCCAGATTGCCGGACACCGTCATGGCGAACGGCGTGGCGACGGACCGGGGCACGAGGCTCAGGCGCACGTCGTCGGGCAGGTGCAGCCAACTCGCCAGCAGCCAGGCCGAGAAGCCCGCGATGGTGCTGCCGACCACCACGCCCACCAGCAGGATGGGCCAGTAGCGGCGGATCAGCGCACGCTCTTGATACAGCGGCAGCGCGAACGACACGATCACCGGACTGAGCATCGCCATCAGCCAGTGGCTGCCGCTCATGTAGTCGCGGTAGCCCGCGTGCAGCCAGACGGCCAGCGCGAGCAGCAGCGCCGGCGCCAGCACCAGCGTCGATGTCCACCAATAGCCCAGCCGCCGGTACACGGTGCGCGCGCAAAGGTAGGCCAGCACCGTCGCGACCGGCCAGAAGAACAGGCTCAGGTCAGGATGCATGGCGGTTCATCCAGCGATAGCAGAGGTCGATCACCAGCGCCGTGCTGCCCATGACCAGCAAGGTGCCCAGCACGATGATCGCGGCGATCTTCAGGCCCAACAGACCGAGCAGCTCGCCGTGGTCGAGCAGGCACATCACGGCCGGCACGAAGAACAGCAGCATTTCGGCCAGCAGCCAGCTGGCGCCACGGCGGATGTGCGTGGGGCGCAACCACCCCGTGCCGAGCAGCACGAGCACGAGCGCCAGACCGATCACACCCCCGGGGATGGGCAGGGCCAGCGCGGTCGCGGCCCACTGGCCCGCCGCGGCGAAGACCGCGATCAGGCCGATCTGCAGCGCACGGCTGCGGCGCCACGCGCTGCGCGCCAGAATCCGATGACGGGACAACTTCACAACAAAAACTCCAGACAATGCGTGCTGGCCGGTTTCTATGCCGGCATGGAAAGCGCCGCAGCCCCTGTTGTACGCCTGTGGGCGGCATAGATAAAATGAATTCTCAGAATCCGAGCCATTCAAAATTGGAATAGCCGGGAATCAGCCCCTCACTCAAGGTTTGCCTCATGGATCTGCGCGCCCTCAGAGCCTTTGTCGAAGTGGTCAAGCAAGGCGGTTTCTCGCAGGCCGCCCGCGCGATCCATGCCACGCAGCCCACGGTGAGCAAGGCCGTGCGCCAGCTCGAGGACGAGATCGGCATGCCGCTACTGGACCGTCAGGCCCAGCCGCCCCGCCTCACGCCGGCCGGCGAGATCGTGTACGGCCGCGCACAGACGATGCTGACCGGACGCGACGACCTGATCGCGGAGCTGCAGGAGCTGCGCGGGCTGCGGCGCGGCACCTTGCGTCTGGGCCTGCCCACGCTGGGCAGCAATCTGCTGTTCGCGCCGCTGTTCGCGCGCTTTCGCCGCCGCTATCCGGGCGTGGAGATCCATCTGTCGGAGCACGGCAGCCGCCGTCTCGAAGACATGGTGAGCAGCGGCGACATCGAGCTCGGCGCGACAATCGCGCCCATTCCGCCGCAATTTGCCTTTCAGGCCGTGGCGCGCGAGCCCATGGTGGTGCTGCTGCCGCCCGACCACCCGCTCGCCCGCAGCCGGCGTCTGCGTCTCGCGCAGCTGCGCGACACGCCTTTCATCCTGTTCGAGTCGGGCTTCGCGCTCAACCATGTGCTGCTCGCCGCCTGCGAGCGCGCCGGCTTCACGCCCACGGTGGCCGCGCGCAGCGGCCAGACGGACTTCATCAGCGCGCTGGTCGCGTCGGGCATGGGAGTGGGCTTTCTGCCGCAGCTCGTGGCGCGCGAACGGCGCCAGCCCGGCGTGCGGCAGGTGCCGCTCGATCCGCGCGATGCGCTATGGGAGATGATGCTGATCTGGCGCGCGGAAGGCTATCTGTCGCACGCCGCCCAGGCCTGGCTCACGCTCGCGCGCGAGGTGTACGGCGAAGGCAGCGGCGCCGCCGCGTCAGCCTGAGTGTCGATCGGATGTGCCGCTCAGTGCGCGATAAAAGGCTCCAGCTCGCGCCACGGCCCTTGCGCGCGGTGTTCCGCGATAGCGGCGTCGGAGATCGCCATCACAGCACTCCCGCCAGTGCCTCTTCCCACATTGCCACGCGAGGTACGGCCCATTCGCTGCGGACATGCGCATACAGCGATTGCGCCTCTTCGAGGTTGACGCCCGCCTCGTAGCTTGCGCAACCGATGATCTCGGGCTGCAGCTCGACATACATGCTCGCAATCAATTCCTTGCCAAGGGCGCTGATCGCGAGGCCATGCAACGTGCCGGCACGCAGCGCGTCCCGCACGTCCGCCGCCGTCAGAATCGCACCATACGGCGCGTTCAGATGCGCCGCGATCATCTGGAGATAGCCTTGGGGCAAAGGCATGGCAATGGGTCCCGGACTCGATGAGTCATTCTGGCCCTGACGCTGCGCTTATGCGATACGCACATCGCAAAGCGGGGTGCCTGCCCTCGTGCCGGTGACGGGGCGGGCGATGCCATGGCCGCGCTTTCCATGGCCGGACCGACGCGGTAAAAAGAGCTGCCGCGCCACGTTCGGCGCCTCACCCGTCCGTCGCCCTCATCATGTCCCACGTTGCTCTGCACTACGCGCCCGTCTCGCTCGATGACCTCCCCGCGCTGGCCGAGCTGCGCGTGGCGGCGATGCGGGAGAGTCTGGAGGCGCTGGGCCGTTTCGACCCGGAGCGCGCGCGCCGGCGGCTGATCGAGGGCTTCGTGCCCGAGTATGCGCGCCACATCGAAACGCCGGCCGAACGCATCGGCTTTTATGTGCTGCAACCCGAAGACGACGCGCTGCACCTCAAGCACTTCTATCTGTGGCCGCGACACTGCGGCCAGGGGCATGGCCGCAGCGTGATGCAGGCGTTGCAGGCACAGGCGCGGATGGCGGGTTTGCCGCTGCGCCTGAACGCCCTGCGCGGCAGCCGGGCCAATGCCTTCTATCTCGCATGCGGCTTCGTCGAAGAACACGCCGACGCCCTGGACGTGTACTACGGCTGGCGCGCCGGCTGAGGCCTCACGCGGCCTGGCCAAGGGCAACGCCGGGCCGGGAGGCCCGGCGCCTCACACCGCCGCGGCGAGCGCAGCCCCCCGCATGCCCCGCGCTCAGAAGTCGACCGACGCCGACAGCATGAACGTACGCGGCGCCCCCTGCGAGATCGTGCTGTACGACGCCACGCCGGACCAGTAGCCTCGATTGAACACGTTGGCCACCGTGGCGCGCAGCGTCACGTCGCGATCCTGCACGCGCAGGCGGTAGCGTGCACCGACGTCGACCGTGGTCCACGACGGCACCGACTGCGTATTCGCCTGGTTCACGTACTCCTGCCCCGTGTACACCACGTTGCCCAGCAGCGTCAGCCCTTGCACCCAGGGCAGATCCCATTGCGCGCCCAGGCTCGCCATGCGGCGCGGCACGCCGACCGGGCGGTTGCCCTGCGTCAGCGGATTGCTGGTGCGCGTGAGCTCGGCGTCGAGCCAGGTCACGCCGCCCAGCAGGCGCACGCCCGGCGCGACTTCGCCCATCACGTTGAGCTCCAGGCCGCGGTTGCGCTGCTCGCTGTCGGCGGCATACACGCCGTTGCTGAGCTGGCCGCTGGGCTTGCTCAGGTTGAACGCCGACAGGCTGACCACGGCATCGTCGAAGTCGACCTTGATGCCGACCTCGCGTTGACGCGACTTATAAGGCGCGAAGACCTCGCCCGCATTACTGGCGGTGGCGGGCGCGATATCGCCCTTGCTCAGGCCTTCGATGTAGTTCGCATACAGCGACACATTGCTCCAGGGCTTGAGCACCAGACCCGCCAGCGGCGTCGTCGCGCTTTTCTCGTAATGCACCGTGCGCGCGCCGGTCGCCGCGAAATTGCTCGACTCGATGCGCTGATGACGCAGCCCCAGCGTGAGCTGCACGCGATCGTCGAGCACGCCGAGCGTGTCGGCCAGGGCAATGCCGCCCAGCTGCGACGACGACACCTTCGGCACTAGCGCAGGAGCCGCGATCGACTGGCGCGGCCGGCTGATCGGCTCGTAGATATTGGAAAAGACCGGCGTGCCCGCGCGGCTGGCCTGTGCCACCTGGTCGTCGTACAGCGAACCCTGCACCGACAGGTTATGGCTCACTGGCCCGGTGTCGAAGCGCGCGCGGGCACCGGCGTTGTAGGTTGCCCGATCCACCTCGAACTTGAAGTAGCTGGGCGTGGCCACGGTATCGCCGCGCGCGCTGAAGATCTGCGGCGTCTGGTCGCTCAGGCGCGCGATATCGATCGTGGAGCCGCCGGCATCGGCGAACACGGTCAACGCGTCGGTCACGTCGTACTCCAGCCGCAACAGCGCCGATTGGCTGTCCGACGTCCACCAGCCCCACGGCTGCGTGACGTTGCGGCGGCCGTCCGGCGCCTCGGGCACCTGCAGGCCGCCCGCCACCAGCATCGGCCGCGTCGGCGCGTCGATCTTTTCGTTCTGCAAGATGACGTCGAGCGTGGCGCGCAGGCGCGCACCACGGTAATCCAGGGCAAGCGCCCCCAGGTCGGTGCGGGAACGCTGATTGTCCAGCGGCGTGGCGCCCTGCCGGTGCATGCCGTTCAGCCGCACGCCCCATTCGCGGTCGTCGCCGAAACGCCGGCTCAGATCGACCCGGCCGCCCCACTGCCCTTGCGACAGGTAGTCGGCGGTCACGCGGCTCAGATCGTCCGGCAACGAGCGCTTGGGCACCATGTTGACCACACCGCCCACGCCGCTGTTGGGCGACATGCCGTACAGCAGCGCGCCGGGGCCCTTGAGCACGTCGACGCGCTCGATGTAGTCGGTGAAGACGTGATAGTTGGGCGCGATGCCATAGACGCCGTCGAACGCGATCTCGCCGAGATTGCCTTCGCCGATCGGAAAGCCGCGGATATAGAACGAATCGGTGATGCCGCCGATCTGGCCGGTGAAGCGTACCGAGGGGTCGGCATTGAGCGCCTCGCCCAGCGTGGTGGCCTGCCGATCGGCCAGCATCTGGGCCGTGTAGGTGGTCTGGTTGAACGGCGTGTCCATCACGTCGCGATTGCCCAGCAGGCCCACCCGGCCGCCCCGCGCGGCCTGCGCGCCGGTGAAGAGCTCGGGCAGCGCGCCGGGCGTACTGCCCGCCACGGTCACCGTCGGCAGGACGGCCGCCTCGCCTTCGCGTGGCACGGGCCGCAGCGTGTAGCCCGAACCCGAAGGCGCGAGCACGAAACCGCTGCCCGCCAGCAGCGCGGCAAAGCCGTCCTGCACCCCGTACACGCCGTCCAGCCCGGCGCTGCGCCGCCCCGCGACGACGGCGGGATCGAACGACAGCGGCGTGCCGGTCGCCGCGGCGAACCGCGCCAGGGCCTGGCCCAGCGATCCGGCGGGCACGTGGTAGGCCTGGCGCGCCGCGGGCGCGGCCGTTGTCTGGGCCTGAACCCCGGGGGTCAGGGCAGTGGCGATAGCGAGCGCGAGCAGACTCGAACGCAGGGCGTCCAGGGGAAATACAGCGGCAGGGCCTTTCATGGTGCGCGATCCGTCAGCAGAGAATCCGTGGGAAATCGGCGCGCGCGCCAGACGCGCGCAGCCGGTGATTTCCTTGCATACCGGACGAGATCGAAAAAAGGCTCACGCGCCGCGCACGGGTCGCACCGTCACCCAGTAGGGGGTGATGCGCACCACCCGCAGCGGCAGCGTCTGTGCGAGCAGGGCCAGGCTCGCGTCGGTATCGCGCAACGGGAACGCACCGGACACCGGCAGGTCCGCGATCGCCGGATCGCAGCGCAGGACGCCGGGGCGGTAGCGCGCCAGCTCGGCCACCACCTCGCCTAACGGGCGGTCGTGCACCGCCAGCATGCCGCGCGTCCAGGCCGCTGCCGCCTCGTCGGCAGCCGCTACGCGGCCGGCGCCGGTGTCATCCAGATCCAGCGCCTCGCCGGCCTGCAACACATGCGGCGCGCCCTGCGTCGGGCTGACTTCCACAGCCCCGTCGAACACCGCCACCCAGGTCCTGGCGCCATCGCCGCGCACCGTGAACCGGGTGCCCAGCGCCCGCAGCCTGCCCTGCGCGGTGCGCACCACGAAGGGCCGACCCGCGGGGTCCGGCGCGGTCTGGATCATGATTTCGCCGGCACGCAGCCAGAGCAGGCGTTCGTCGGGCCCATAACGCACGTCGAGCGCGGTGGCCGTGCCCAGCACCAGCTCGGTACCGTCGGTGAGCGCCACGCTGCGGATCTCGCCGGTCGCGGTGCGCAGATCGGCGGACCACGCCTGCCACGGCACCAGCCGGCTGCCCGCCCACCCGGCGGGCGCCGCCACGGCGAGCCACGCCAGACCGCGCAGCAGCCGGCGCCGCTCCGAGCGCAGCCGCGCCGCGTCGCGCAGCACCGGTGCGGGCACTTGCTCGAACTGCGCCAGCAGGCCCTGCGCGCGGCTCCAGGCCTGCGCATGCGCGGGGTCGGCGGCGCGCCACGCCTCGAACGCACGCGCCTGCTCGCCATGCAATTCGCCGCATTGCAGTTGCACCAGCCATTCGGCGGCCTGACGCAGCACGGCATCCGACACGCCGGCCGCCGCGCTCATGCGACCGCCAGGCAGGCGACGAAGCCCGTCTGCATATGACGTTTGACGGTGGCCAGCGACACCGATAAACGGCTGGCGATGGCTTCGTACTTGAGCCCGTCGAACTGCGCGAGCAGGAAGATCTCGCGCGTGCGCGCCGGCAAGGCTTCGAGCGCGGCGTCGATACGAATCAGGGTTTCGAGAATGAGTGCGCGGCACTCCGGCGACGGCGCCTGCGGCGCCGGCAGGGCCGCCAAGGCATCGAGGTACGCGCGTTCGACGGTCTGACGGCGCCAATGGTCGACCATCAGGCCCTTGGCGATGTGCACCAGCAGCGCGCGCGACCCGCCGGACGCATCGCCGCCACGCACCTCTTCCTGTGTCGCACGGCGGCGGGCCTGCAGCACCCTGACGAACGTGTCCTGCGCGAGGTCGGCCGCGTCACCGGCGTTGCCCAGCTTGCCGCGCAGCCAGCCGGCCAACCAGCCGTGGTGCTCGCGATAAAGCCGGTCGATCTCATGAGACGGGGAGGAACTGACAGGGGAAGCTGGGCCGTGCATGGAGGTCCCGCAGCAGGCTCGGACGCCCGCAGTCATCAAGAATGGTTCGCATTCTACGTTAACTCCGACGGGGCGTGACCCGCATCAAACGGGGACGCTGACGAACGCGCCGGCTCAGTCCTCGCGCGCGATCCCGAGCCGGCGGGCCAGCTTGTGCAGATTGCTGGGATCCACGCCGAGTTGGCGCGCGGCGCGGCTCCAGTTGCCCTCGTGCGCGGCAAGCGCTTCCCGGACGCACGCGCGCTCGCACGCCTCGACCGCGTCGCGCAGCCGCACGGCAGGCGCGCCCGAAGTCGCTGGCGCCGTGACGCCGTCCGGCACCACGCGGGCGGGCGGCGCGGCCTGCCCCATGCCATCCAGATCGAACAGCTCCGCCTCGAGCGTGACGATCTCGTTGCGGCCGGTGCCCCGGCTCACGCGCTTGAGCGCGGCGCGGCTGATCTCGTGTTCGAGCTCGCGCACGTTGCCCGGCCACGCGTAGCGGCGCAAGGCCTGCTCGGCATCGTGCGACAGGCGCAGTGCGCGCAATCCGAGCCGGGCGCGGTTCAGTTCAAGAAAGCGGCCGGCCAGCAGCAGCACGTCGCCCCCGCGCTCGCGCAGCGGCGGAATCGCGATCGGATAGACCGAGAGCCGGTGGTAGAGATCGGCGCGAAACGTGCCATCGCGCACGTGCTCGCGCAGATTGCGATTGGTGGCCGCGATCACGCGCACGTCGACCTGACGCGGCACGTCCGATCCCAGCCGCTGGATTTCGCCGTTCTGCAGCGTGCGCAGAAGCTTGGCCTGGATCGCCAGCGGCAGTTCGCCCACCTCATCGAGAAACAGCGTGCCGCCGTGCGCCGCCTCGAAGCGGCCGGGCCGCTCGCTGCTCGCGCCCGAGAAGGCGCCCTTGGCATGACCGAACAATTCGCTTTCGGCCAGCGACTCGGGCAGCGCGGCGCAATTGACATGGATGAGCGGCTTGGCGCGCCGGCGCGAGAGCCGATGCAGCCGGTGCGCGAACAGCTCCTTGCCCACGCCCGTCTCGCCCAGCAACAGCACCGGCAGCTCCGAATCCGCGACCACCGCGATCTCGTGCAGCAACGCGGTGATGGCCTCGCTCGCACCGATGATTTCCTCGTCGCCGCGCACGATATGCAGCGCGGGCTCCTTGGCGCGGGCCAGGCGCAGCGCACGAATCTCTTCTTCGAGGCGGCTGACGCGCAGCGCGGCCTCGACGGCGGGCAGCAGCGCTTCGAGCTCCTCGCGCGCGCCGGGCGCGAACGCGCCGGCATCGAGGGCGTCGAGCGTGAGCGCGCCGGCCAGCCGGCCCTCGACGTACAGACTCGCGCCCATGCAATCGTGGACCGAGAGCGGCTCGCCCTCGTGATGCTCGATCAGACCATCGTAGGGATCGGGCAGACCGCTATCGGCCGGAAAGCGCGTCACGCCCTGCTGCGCCAGGATCGCGGAAAGGCGGGGGTGCTGCGCCACGACGAACCGGCGGCCGAGCGCGTCGTCGGCCAGGCCATCGACCGCGAGTGGCTTGAGATGTTCGCCCTCGAGGCGCAGCAGGGCACAGGCCCCGGCGCGAAAGTGCGCCCGCAGGCTCACCACCAGCCGTTGCAGGCGCACGCCCGGCGGCAGGTCGGCCACGAAATCGGCCAGGAGCAGTTCGGTCATCATGGTTGGGTTCACCCGGATTGGCAGGCACCATGCCTCGATCGGGTCAATATAACCCTGCATGGTGAAAAACACCCGAACCAGACCGGGTAAAAAACACCCTGCATCGAACTAAGCCATTGATTTCATGGCGATCGTGAACTGGCACGGATTTCGCTTTGTTCAAGGTATCCCCTCACCAAGGAGCACACCATGAGCATGCAAGACCGATCGCTGGGCGAACTGGCCCGCCGCATTCCAGGCGCCACCCGCGTGTTTCACGACTACAAGCTCGACTTCTGCTGCGGCGGCAAGCACACGCTGCGCGAAGCCGCCCACACCCTGGGCGTGGATGCCGGCGTCATCGAGGCGCGCCTGCAGGCGCTGGCGGAAACGCCGCCGCCGCAACACGACTGGAGCCGCGCGAGCGCCTCGGAGCTGATCGACTACATCCTGGTGCGCTTTCACGACAAGCATCGCGAGCAGTTGCCCGAGCTGATCCGGCTGGCCCGCCGTGTGGAAGAAGTCCACGGCGACCGGCCCGAATGCCCGGTCGGCCTGGCCGACCTGCTGCGCGACATGCAGCAGGAGCTCGAAAGCCACATGCAGAAAGAGGAACAGGTGCTGTTCCCCATGCTCTCGCGCGGCATGGGCATCATGGCCGGCGCGCCGATCGCCGTGATGCGCATGGAGCACGACGATTGCGGCGAGGAGCTGCGCCGCATGGAGGCGCTGACCGACGGCATCACGCTGCCGCGCGCCGCCTGCAACACCTGGCGCGCGCTGTATCTCGGCCTGCGCGCCTTCCGCGAAGACCTGATGGAACACATTCATCTGGAGAACAACGTGCTGTTCGAGAACGCGCTGCAGCCGGCCACGCAGGCCGCGCACTGAGCGAGCCCGTGACCGGCGGGTGCGCGGCGCCGGCAACGGCGGCCGCGCACCGAGACCCGCGTGCCGGCACACGCACCGCACGCGACAGATAACCAGGGCGCGCCTGGCGCGCCCGCCCTCGAAGGAACGATCATGCTGTCCCCTCTCCCGTTCGATGACGTCACGCCGCGCTGCCTGCACACGGCGGGCCTGCTTCCCGACCTGCCTTCGACGCAGGATCTGCGCCAGGTCGAAGCGCTGGTGCACGAGCGACGGCGCGTGGAGAAAGGCCAGGCGCTGTATCGCACGGGCGACCCGATGAACGAGGTGTACGTCGTGCGCATCGGCACCTTCAAGACGCACCTTTCCACGTCGGAGGGACACGCCCAGGTCATGGGCTTTCATCTGCCGGGCGAATTGTTGGGGCTGGACGGGTTGGCCGATCTGCATCACACCGCGGATACCACGGCGCTCGAAGACAGCGAGGTGTGCGTGATCCGGCTGGCCGACCTGCAGGCGCTCGCGACGGAGATGCCCGCCCTGCAACTGCGCTTTCTGCGCGCGCTGGGCAAGGAGCTGACGCAGGACCAGACCATGATGGTGCGCCTGGGATCGATGCGCGCGGAGGAGCGGCTGGCCGCCTTTCTGATCGACCTGTCGCAACGCATGGAAGCGCGCGGCTACTCGGCCTCGGAATTCAACATGCGCATGACGCGCGAGGATATCGGCAGCTATCTGGGCCTGACGCTCGAGACGGTGAGCCGCCTGTTCTCGCGCCTGGCGGACGCCGGCCTGCTGGCGATTCGCCAGCGGCACGTGAAGCTGCTGGATCTGGCGGCCATGCGCCGGCTGTATCACGCGGATTGCCACTGAAACCCGCGCAGCCTTGAGCGCACGAGGCGGCCCTGAAGGCACCGCACTGCGTCATGCGCCCAAACGGGCGGACAGGCGATCCCTCGCCCATCCGCCGATTCAACGAGGCCTCAACGGCCGACCGCGTACGCCTGCATCAGGCGCGGCGTGGCGGCCGCATGGAGCAGGCCGTCGGGATCGCGGCTGGCCGCGGTGAGGCGGCCGACGGTCCATTCGGGTACCTCTTCGATGTGGTGCCCGCGCGCGCGCAGATCCGCGATCACGTCGGCCCCGAACGAGCTCTCCACGGCCAGATGGCCGGGCTTGCGGTCGCGCGGATAGAACGAGGTCGGGAAGTGCATCGTGTGCGACATCGGCAGGTCGATGGCCTCCTGCAGATTCAGGCCGTGGTGGACGTGGCGCAGGAACAGCTGCAACTGCCATTGCTCCTGCTGATCGCCGCCCGGCGTGCCGAACACCATGTAGGGCGCGCCATCGCGCAACGCGAGCGACGGCGTGAGCGTGGTGCGCGGACGCTTGCCCGGCGCCAGCGTGCACGGCAGATCGGGCACCAGCCAGAACATCTGCGCACGCGTGTTCAGGCCGAAGCCCAGGCCCGGGATCACCGGCGACGACTGGAACCAGCCCCCCGACGGCGTGGCGGACACCATATTGCCCCAACGGTCGATCACGTCGACGTGCGTCGTGTCGCCGCGCTTGGCGGAGGCGCGCATGTCGGCCATGGTCGGCTCGTTCGAGGCCGCACCGATCTGCGTTACCTTGGACAGCCGCGCCAGGGTATCCATCACGCGCGCCACCTGCGCCTCGAAGCCGGGCACGATGCCGGGCTGCAATGCGTGCGACGCCGTCTCGCCCAGCAGCGCGCGCCGCTCGGCGTTGTACGCATCGGAAAGCAGCGCCTCGAGCGGCACGTCGACGAAGGCCGGGTCGCCGTAGTAAGCCTCGCGATCGGCGAACGCCAGCTTCATGGCCTCGGTGACGCGATGCACGAACTCGGCACTGGCCGGGCCCGTCGCGCCGAGATCGGTGCCTTTGAGAAGCGCCAGCGTCTGCAGAAATACCGGCCCCTGGCTCCAGGCGCCGGCCTTGGCGACGGTGTAGCCGTGATAGTCGTACGTGAGCGGCGTTTCGTAGGTGGCGGACCAGCCCGCCATGTCGGCGGCCGTGAGCACACCGCGGTGCGCGCGCCCGCTTTCGTCCATGACCTCGGTGTTGCGCGCGTAGCGATCGATTTCTTCGGCGACAAAGCCGCGGTAGAAGGCATCGCGCGCGGCATCGATCTGGCGCTCGCGGTCGCCTCCCACCGCCTCGGCCTCGCTCAGCACGCGCCGCCAGGTCTGCGCCAGCCGCGGATTGCGGAACAGCTTGCGCGCCTCGGGCACCGCGCCCCCCGGCAGATAGACCTCGGCGGTCGTGGGCCAGTGCGCCTCGAAGAAATCCTTGAGGCTCGCGATGGTGTTGCTGATGCGCGGCATCAGCGCGTGACCATGTTCCGCGTAATAGATCGCCGGCTCGAGCGCGTCACGCACGCTGAGCGTGCCGTGGTCGCGCAGCATCAGCATCCAGGCATCGAACGCGCCCGGAATCACGGCCGGCAACAGGCCGTTGCCGGGGATAAGGTCCAGCCCGAGCGACTGGTAATGCGCCAACGTGGCGCCCGCCGGCGTGGGACCCTGGCCGCACAGCATCTCGGTGCGGCCCGTGCGGACCGAATGGAACACGATGGGCACTTCACCCGCCGGCCCCACCAGGTGGGGCTCGACGACCTGCAGCACGAAGCCGGCCGCCACGGCCGCGTCGAACGCGTTGCCGCCGCGTTCGAGCAGGCTCATGCCGGCCTGGCTCGCGAGCCAGTGCGTGGACGTGACCACGCCGAAGGTGCCCAGGATTTCCGGCCGCGTGGTGAACATGCGATGTCCGGACTGGATCGTCATTTTTTGGCCACCTTCACATCCTTCAGGCGGATCAGGCCGTCGGGATACGCGACGAAACCCTCGACCTTCTTCTGCACGCCGAACACCCACGGCAGGTAGTAGAGGTAGATCTGCGGACGCTCGACGGTCATCTTCTGGAGCACCTGCGAATACAGCGCGCGGCGCTTGCCTTCGTCGGAGATCGAGCGCGCCTCGTCGAGCAGCTTGTCGATCTCGGGATCGCAGAAGCGGCCGTCGTTCAGGTTGCCCTTGCAGCTGACGTACTGATGGATGTTGCCGCTCGGGTCCACGCGGCCCGACCAGCCGGTCTGGCCCACTTCGA
This sequence comes from Bordetella genomosp. 5, assembly GCF_002261475.1. Taxonomy (GTDB): domain Bacteria; phylum Pseudomonadota; class Gammaproteobacteria; order Burkholderiales; family Burkholderiaceae_B; genus Bordetella. Next base: position 125,234 of record NZ_NEVN01000002.1, on the reverse strand, counting down.
AATCACCGCGCGACAGCGCCGACTGCAGCGCCGCGAATTCGAGCGGACGCAGCGAGATGTCGAAACCGGCCTCGGCCGCCATGGCCTGGATCAGCTCGTACACCTGTTGCATGGTGGTGTTGTTGCCGTAGGTGAGCTCGAACTTCACGCGCTCGAAACCCGCCTCTTTCAGCAGCGCCTGCGCCTTCTTGGGATCGCGGCCGGCATGCTCCACGCTCTTGTCATAGGCAAAGCTGGCCGGCGGGAAAGGCTGGTGCGCGGGCTGGAACATGCCCTCGCCCACCACCTGGTTGATAACATCGCGATCGATGGCCAGCTCCAGCGCCTGGCGCACGCGCTTGTCTTTGGCCAGCGGCGTGCTGGCACGATCGCCGTTGCCGATGTTGACGGCAAACGACTGGAAGCCCAGGCCGGTGACGGCGGCGAGCGTGAGGTTGCGGTCTTCTTTCACCGCCTTGGCATCGCTGGGCGCGATGCGTTCGACGATGTCGAGCCCGCCCGAGCGCAGGTTGTTCAGGCGCACCGTGGCGTCGGGGATCGGGGTGAACACCACGCGATCGAAGTGATAGCTGCCGGCGTCCCAATACTTGGGGAATTTCTCGAGCACGATGCGGTCGTTCTGCACGCGCTCCTTGAACTGGTACGGACCCGAACACACCGGCTTGCTGCCGGGGTCTTTGTCGAACGACGCGGGCGAGATCATCATGCCGGCGCGGTCGGACAGTTGCGAGAGCAACGAAGCATCCGGCGCCTTGAGCGTGAGCACCACGGTCCGCGCATCGGGCGCGGCCACGCTCGCCACGCTGGACAGCTCGCTCTTGCGGTTGCTGTCGGGCAGGCTGATCGCGCGCTCGAGGTTGGCCTTCACGGAGGCGGCATCGACGGGCGTGCCGTCGTGGTAGAGCGCGTTGGCGCGCAGCTTGAACGTGAGCGTCTTGCCGTCGGCGCCGGTTTCCCAGGACTCGGCCAGCTGCGGCACGAACTTCAGGTCGGGCGTGATGTCGACCAGGCGGTCGCAGAGCGACGCGAAGACGATACGGCCCACGAAGGTGCGGGCGCGGGCCGGGTCGAGCACGTCGGGATCGTCCTGCAGGCCGATACGAAGCGTGGATTGGGCCGCGGCGAGGCCGCTGGCCAGCATGCCGGCCGTGGCCAGCGCGATGCAGAGTTTGCGCATGTGGTGGTTCCCCCGAATATTTCAGTTTGGGCGTGCCGCGCATCCAGGCCGCGCGGCCAGGGCCGTAATCTCATCACATTTGCGCCGGACCCGCCAGCGGCGTGCGCAGCGGCGCGCGCAGCGGGCGAGCGGCGGGCGCGGTTTGAGCCCCTGACGCGATGCGGTTACGCTGGACATTCCCCCCGGCTTTGTCCATGCCATGACCGACCACGCCCCCGCCCTTCTGATCGACCGCCTCGGCCTGCAGCCGCACCCCGAGGGTGGCCACTTCCGCGAGACTTACCGCGCCGCCGCTCGGGTGACGCGGACCGATGGCGAAGTGCGCGATGCCTCCACGGCCATTCTGTATCTGCTCAGCGACGGCGCCTGGTCGGCCTGGCACCGCATCCATAGCGACGAAATCTGGCATTTCCATGCGGGGCACGGCCTGCTGGTGCACGTGCTGGGCGCCGACGGCGCGCTGACCACGCATCGTCTGGGCAATCCGCTGGATCGGCCGGACGCCGTGTTCCAGGCCATGGTGCCGGGTGGCTGCTGGTTCGCGGCGGAACTGGCGCCAAACGCGCCGGACGCCTCGGCTGCCTATGCGTTGGCGGGCTGCACGGTCGCCCCGGGGTTCGAGTTCAGCGAGTTCGAGCTGGCCGATCCCGCGGCGCTGGCGCGGGCTCACCCGGAACACGCGGCGCTGATTCACCGGCTGGCGCCGCGCGGCTGAACCGCCCCCCCGAAAGCGGCCACGCCGCCACGCGGCGCCGGAGGATTCAGGCCGGACGCCCGACCTGCAGCAGGCACGCCTTGAGCGCCTCGATGGTGCGCAGATCCTGGTCCGCGCGCCGGCAGACGAGCGCGATCTGCCGATGCGGCGCACGCTTGCCGAGCGAGAGCACCCGCACCGGATGCACGTTCATCAGGTTCGGTCCGATCTCGGGCAGGATGGAAGCGCCCAGGCCCGCCGACACCAGCGCGGTGATGGCCGCCAGCGACTGCAGATCGATGCGGCAGCGGGCGTGCGGCGCATGCTCGGCCACCACGCGCGCGGCCAGCCGCCCGCCGACCGTGCTCTTGTCGAAACGAATCCATTCGTGCCTGGCGAAGAGCTCGTCCAGGCGCGTCTCCCGGGCATCGGGCGGCGCGATGGCGACCAGCGTTTCGCGGTAGAGCGGCGTCCAGGCCAGCCGGCTCGAACCGCCGTGTTCGGGCCGCACCACCACGGCCGCATCCAGCTGTCCCCCGCGCAACTGCTCCGTGAGGTCGGCCACGCGCCCACGGATCGGACGCACGTCCAGCTGCGGGTACTGAGCGCGCACCCGCAGCAGAAGCGCGGGCAGCAGGGTGACTTGCAGCGGCTCGATGATGCCGAGCCGCAGCGCCCCTTCGACGGCGGGCGTGTGGCGCTGCCGCAGCACCGCCAGCCGGCCCAGCGGATCCTTGAACAGCGCGTTCACCTCATGGGCCAGCGCGGTGGGCCGGACCTGCAGCGCCGACCGGTCGAACAAGGCCTGCCCCAGATGCGACTCGAGCTGCTTCATTTGCAGGCTGACGGCACTGGGCGACAGATTCATTGCGCTGGCCGCCGCCGCGAAACTGCCGCCGCGCAGGACGGCGTCGAGCGTATGAAAGCATTCGATCTTCATGAGATTTTTCAACCAATCGATTGAGGAAACATCACTGGCCCTCATGCTAGCCCAGTCATAGCATGGTCCGCACATCACAAGACGACGCGTCGCCGACCGGCGGCGCGAATCGCCACATCGGACGGAGACACGCATGAATCGCCCCCTGCCTCAACGAGGCGCGGCATTGGCCGCGCTCGCCCTCACCGCCTGCGCCGTGCTGGCCGGCCCGACCGCCCACGCCCAGGGCCCGGCGGTTCCGAAGCAGATCACCATGGTCGTGCCGTTCCCACCCGGCGGCAGCAACGACGTGTTCGCGCGCGTGGTGGCCGAAGGCCTGGGCAGCAAGCTGAACACCACCGTGGTGGTCGAGAATCGCCCCGGCGCGGGCGGCGCGATCGGCTCCGAGTTCGTTGCGCGGGCACCGGCCGACGGTTCGGTGCTCATGCTGTCGTCGTCCACGCTCACGACCAACGCCGCGGTGCAGCCGCACCTCAAATATCAGGTGCCGCAGAGCTTCGCGCCGGTGGCGGCCCTGGCCGACAGCCCCATGGCGGTGGTGGTGGCCGCGGACTCGCCGCATCGCAGCCTGAAAGACCTGCTCGACGCCGCGCGCAAAGAGCCCGGCAAACTCAACTATGGCAGCGCGGGACTCGGCTCCGTCAATCAGATGGCGAGCGAGATGCTGGCGGGCGCGGCCGGCGTGCAGTTCACGCACGTGCCCTACAAAGGCATGTCGCCCGCGATGAACGATCTGGCGGGCGGACGGGTGGATTTCGTGATCGCGAGCTTCACCTCGGTGTCGGCCATGCTGCGCGGCCAGCGCATCCGCGTGCTGGCCGTGACCTCGCCCAAGCGTTCGCCGTTCTATCCCGATCTGCCCACCGTGGCCGAGACCGTGCCGGACTACGCCGTGCAGCTGTGGTGGGGCGTGCTCGCGCCGGCGCAGACGCCCCCTGCCCTGCTCGAGGTCTACAACCAGGCCGTGCGCAGCGTCACGTCGGGTCCGAAACTCAAGCAGATGTTCGCCGAAGAAAGCGCCGTGGCGCTCGACTACGACGTCGCACGCTTCACCCAGCTCGTCGCGAGCGATGCGCGCAAGTGGACGGTGCTGGCCCGCGAACGCAACATCACCGCGCAATAAAGGAGCCGCCATGCGCAGCAAGCTGTTCGTGCCGGGCTCCCGCCCGGCCTTATTCGACAAGGCCATGGCCGGCGCGGCCGATGCGCTGTCGTTCGACCTCGAAGACGCCGTGGTGCCCGCCAGCAAAGACATGGCCCGCGCCGCGGTGGCCGAATGGCTTGCGCGGCAGCCGGCGCGGCCGGCCAAGACGCTGATCGTGCGCATCAACGCCATGGACACGCCCTGGTGGCAGGACGATCTCCGGGCCGTGATGCAACCGGCACTCGGCATGGTCAATCTGCCCAAAGCGGAGAGTGTCGAACAGGTGGCCGCGTTCGGGGCCGCCCTCGAAGCGGCGGAACGGGCCGCCGGGATCACGTCGGGTCCCGGCATTCTGCTGAACATCGAGTCGGCGCGCGCGCTGCGCCTGGCCGCGGACCTCGCGCAGGCCCATCCGCGCGTGCGCGGGCTGCAGCTCGGTCTGGGCGATCTGTTCGAACCCCTGGGCATCGCGCGCCGTGAAACCGCGGCGCTCAGCATCGTGATGCTGCAACTCGCGCTGGCCGCCGGCGAAGCCGGCATCGCGGCCTACGACGGCGCCTTTGCCGACATCGCCGACACCGCGGGCTATACCGACGAAGCCGCCTTGGCACGCCGGCTGGGCCTGGCCGGAAAGAGCTGCATCCACCCCAGCCAGGTCGAGCTGGCCAATGCCGCGTTTCGCCCGTCGGATGCCGAGATCGCGCATGCCGAGCGCGTGCTCGCGGCGCTGCCCGCCGCCGAGACCGCGGGCGCCGGCGCCTTCGTAGTGGACGGCAAGATGATCGACGCGCCCTTCATCCGGCGTGCCGAGCAGATCATGGCGCTGGCGCGCCGGCTGGGCCTGCGCCCGCAGGAGGCGGCATGAGCGCCACGCCGCGGGCACGCGGCCCGCTCGCCGGCATCCGCGTCCTGGATCTGAGCGCCTACATCGCCGGCCCCTACGGCTGCGCGCTGCTGGCGGACCAGGGCGCCGACGTGATCAAGATCGAGCCGCCCGATGGCGACAATCTGCGCAAGTATCCCTCGACCCTGCCCAGCGAGAGCCGTGCGTTTCTGGGCGTGAACCGGGGCAAGCGTGGCTTGGTGCTCGATCTCAAGCGGCCCGGTGCGCAGGCCGTGCTCGGCATGCTGCTGCGGGACGCCGACGTGTTGGTGCACAACCTCCGGCCGGGCGTACCCGAGCGCCTGGGCATCGGCTACGAACAGCTGCAGCCCGCGCACCCGCATCTCGTGTACTGCGCCGTAACGGGCTATGGCGAGGACGGTCCGCTCAAGGACAAGGCGGGCTACGACCAGGTGCTGCAGACCCTCACCGGCATGGCGACGATGCAGGCGCCCGCCGGCGCGGCGCCGCAGCTGCTGTACGGCTCCGTGGTGGACTACTACGCGTCGGCCCTGGTCGCCGCGGGCGTGGCCAGTGCGCTGGTCGAGCGCGCCACGAGCGGAGCCGGCCAGTATGTGGGCGTCTCGTTGCTGCGCAGTGCGCTGGCGCTGCAGTCGGCGCGGCTGGTCTGGGCCGACGACGAGCCGCGCGAGGTGGGCCGCGACATGCGCTCCGGCGGCATCACCGGCATCCACCCCACGGCGGAGGGCTATCTGTATCTATCGGCCAACACGCCGCACTTCTGGATGGCCCTGTGCGAACGCACCGGCCTGCAGGCCCTGGCCCAGGATCCGCGCTACGACAGCGTGCGCAAGCGCGCCCAGCATCAGGACGAGATCGTGCCGCGCCTGCGCGAGGCGCTGGCCCGCAAGACGGCGCGCGAGTGGGAGATCTGTTTCGGCGACGAGGTGCCCTGCGCGGCCGCGCGCACGGTCGAAGACATGTTCGACTTCGAGCAGGTGCAAGCCGAAGGCCTCATCACCGAGTACGAGCATCCGCGCGCGGGCCGCTATCGCGGCTTCCAGCATGCGGTGAAGTTCGGCCGCAGCGGCATGCCCGGGCCCACCGCCGCGCCGCTGCTCGGCGAGCACAGCGACGCGCTGTTGCAGGAGATGGGGCTCAGCGCGGACGACATCGCGTCGTTGCGCGAATCAGGCGCGCTGGGTTGAACGCCGCCCGCCAGGCCTACTTCAGCAGCCGCGCCTGCATGCTGTTGTCGGCCAGGCGTTGCGCCTGTTCCCGGGTCATGCCGGCGTGTTCGTGCAGGGCCAGGAAGTTCTCCGTCACGTAGCCGCCGAAATACGACGGGTCGTCGGAGTTGACCGTCACCATCACACCCTGTTCGAGCAGCTCGAGGATGTTGTGGTCGGACATGTGCTCGAAGACCTTGAGCCGCGTGTTCGACAGAGGACAGACGGTGAGCGGCATCTGTGTATCGATCAGATGCTGGATCAGGCGCGGATCCTCTGACGCCCGCACGCCATGGTCGATGCGGCTGACCTTGAGCAGATCGAGCGCTTCCCAGATGTACTCGGGCGGGCCTTCCTCGCCGGCGTGCGCGACGGCCGGAAAGCCCTCGGCGCGCGCCCGCGCGAACACCCGTTCGAACAGGCGCGGCGGGAAGCCCTTCTCGCTGCTGTCCAGGCCCACCGCGATGAAGGCATCGCGATACGGCAGCGCCTGCTCGAAGGTGCGCATGGCGGCCTCTTCGGGCAGGTGGCGCAGAAAACTGAGGATCAGGCCGCTCTGCACGCCCAGCTGTCGGCGGCCATCGGCCAAGGCCTGGCCGATGCCGTTGATCACGACCTCGAACGGCACGCCGCGGTCGGTGTGCGTCTGCGGATCGAAGAACGGCTCGGTGTGCACCACATTCTGTTCGGCGCACTTTTGCAGATACGCCCAGGTCAGGTCATAGAAGTCCTGTTCGGTCTGCAGCACCTGCGCGCCCTGGTAGTACAGATCCAGGAATTCCTGCAGATCGCGGTAATCGTAGGCCGCGCGCAGGCTGTCAATGTCGGGCCAGGGCAGCGTGATGCCGTTGCGCTGGGCCAGCGCGAACAGCAACTCGGGCTCGAGCGAGCCCTCGAGGTGCATGTGCAATTCGGCCTTGGGCAGGCGGTTGAGCCAGTCGTACATGAGAAATTCCGCGAAATCAGGAGATCGCGCCATTTTACGTCCCGCCCTCGGGCCGGCCGCGGCGAGGTCGGCGGGGCCTCCGGGAGGCGCCGCAGAGTACTACTCGAGCCAAGCCATTCATTCTCTTATCGAGATGATAACTTTATCTTTGATCTTCATTTGAGATTGAGTGGTAAGCTTGGCGTTCCACACCGACCGGGCGACCACGGGCCCCGCACTGCCATGGAACTGGCCGAACTCGATATCTTTCTGACCGTGGCGCGCGAGCAGAGCGTCACGCGTGCCGCCGGCGCGCTCGGCCGCGCGCAATCCAACATCACCACGCGCATCCAGCAGCTCGAAGCCGCGCTCGGCTGCACCCTCTTCACGCGCGACAACCGCCGCATGCAGCTCACGCCCGCGGGCGAACGGCTGCTGCCCTATGCGCAACGCCTGAGCGCGCTCGCCCAGGAAACCCGTCAGGTCATGCGCGACGACACGCCCACCGGGCCGCTGCGCCTGGGTGCCATGGAGGCCGCGGCCGCGAGCCGCCTGCCGGGTCCGCTGGCGCGCTTTCATGCGCAATGGCCCGAGGTGGCCCTGTCGCTGCGCGGCGGCACCACCGGCGCGCTGATCGCGGCGGTGCTCGGGCACGAGCTCGATTGCGCCGTGGTGGCGCATCCCGGCGAAGGACCGGCCAGCATGCTGTCGCTCGATGCGCTCGCGCAGGGGCTGTCGGGTACCTGGCTCTGGACCGAGAAGCTGATGCTGGTGCTGCCGCCCGGCCATGCGCGCGTGCGCGGGCCCGACGACCTGCGCGTGGGCAGCATGGCCGCCTTCCCGCGCGGCTGCACGTATCGCGCCTGCGCCGAGGACTGGCTGGGCGAGGCCGCCACCCACCTGCGCATGGTCGAGCCGGGCTCCTATCACGCCATGCTGGCCTGCGTGCTGGCCGGCCAGGCCCTGAGCATCATGCCGCAGTCGGTCATCGACCTGTTGCCCGAAGCCGCATCGGCCCGCGTGCAACCGCTACGGCCCGTGCACAGCTACCTCGTGCAGCGCCGCGGCTTCGACACCGCGGCCAGCCGCGCGCTCGTGGAGGTGCTCGGCGTAGCGACGCCCGGCGTGGCGACGCCCGGCGTGGCGACGCCCGGCGCATCGGCGCCCGGCACCGCGACGTCCGCCGTCGCGCGACAGGACACCACACCCTCGCGACGGGCGCCCGCGCGTCGCGCGAACGCCATCCCCTCCCAGGAGACACCCAAATGAACCGCTCGCTCGTGCAACGTTTCGGCCTGAGTCTTCCCCTCATTCAGGCGCCCATGGCGGGCGTCGCGCCGCCCGCGCTGGTGGCGGCGGCCTGCAATGCCGGTGCCCTGGGCTTTCTGGCCGTGGGCGCGATGGACGCCAGCGGCGCACGCCAGGCCATCGAACAGACGCGCGCGCTCACCGATCGCCCGTTCGGCGTGAACGTGTTCTGCCATGCGCCGGCGCAGGCCGACCCGGCGCGCGATGCACGCTGGCTGCAATACCTGCAGCCCCAGTTCGAGAAGTTCGGCGCCGCGCCCCCCGCCGCGCTGCGCGAGATCTATGGCACGTTCGTTACCGACAGCGCCATGCTCGACGTGCTGGTGCAGGCGCGCCCCGCGGCCGTGGGCTTTCATTTCGGCCTGCCCGGCGCGGATCGCATCGCCGCGCTCAAGGAGGCGGGCATTCTGCTGATGGCGAGCGCGACCTCCACCTCCGAGGCCCTGGCGATCGAGGCCGCGGGCGTGGACGTGATCGTGGCGCAGGGCATCGAGGCGGGCGGCCACCGCGGCGTGTTCGATCCGCGTGCCCCCGATGCGCAACTGGAAACCCTCGCGCTGGTGCGCGAGATCCGTGAACAGGTGGCGCTGCCGATCGTGGCGGCCGGCGGCATCATGGACGGGCGCGATATCGCGGCCGCGCTGGCCGCGGGTGCCGAGCTCGCGCAGATGGGCACGGCCTTCGTCGGCTGCCCCGAATCGTCGGCGGACGCCGCCTACCGCAGCGCGCTGGCCCGACCCGACGTACGCACCGTGCTGACCAGCGCCATCTCGGGCCGGCCGGCCCGTGGCATCGCCAATGTCCTGACCGCGCTCGGCGAAGCGCCCGATCGTCCGCCCATCCCCGACTACCCCACCGCCTACGACGCGGGCAAGGCGCTGCATGCGGCCGCCAAGGCGGGCGGCAGCGCCGACTACGCGGCCCAATGGGCCGGCCGCAATGCGGCCCGGGCGCGTGCCCTGCCTGCTGGCGAGCTGATCGCCCAGCTCAAGCAGGAGCTGGAAGCGGCCGCCTGAACGCATTACGCGCCGCGCGCCCCAAAGAAGCAGGCTGCCCGAGGGCAGCCCGTTTTCATATCCCGGGGTGGTGCCGCGCCGAGACGCGTGCGGCGCGGCCCCTGTGCTTTTACTGGCTCGCGTAATGCGGCGACCGCGGGCCGTACAACATGCCGCCGGGGCCTGCGCTCAGCAGGCTGCGATTCGCGATCTCCGCCACGTCATAGCTGCGGTCCTGCAGGTTGTTGGCGACCTGATCGACCACGGCCTGCACCATCATGCCGAGGAGGCTGCCGCTGTTCTGCGACGGCCTCGTGGCGATCTGCTTGCTGCCGTCCCAGAGCCTCGCGCCATTGCGCAGGTCGATCAGGTGCGCATCGATCGCCACCGTGACCGTGCTTTGCACCACCTGATAGCGCGCGCCGTAGTCTTTGACCGTCAGGTACAGCGCGGCGTCGGCACCGAAGATCTCGCGCAGACGTTCGTGTGGGACGGCGTGCGCGTCATCGGCGCTGTCCAGACCGTTCTGCTTGAACGTCTCGTCCATCACGGCAACCGGCACCACGTAGTAGCCCGATTCGGCCAGCGGCCGCGTTGCCAACGACAGCACCGCTGCCGTCGCGGCCGGCTCGACCGAGGCGTTGAGCGGCGGCAGGACGAGGATGGACGCGGGCTTGCTTGCGCGAAAGGCCGTGTAGTCGACATCTTTGTGCTGCGGGCCCACGCAGCCCACAAGCAGGGCCGCGCTCGCCAGCACGATCAGGCGGGAAAAAAGACGCATCATGTCGGGATCCTTATTGGGCGATGGGCGCGGCGGGCGCGGCCTGCGTTTTGGCTGGCGGCATCTCGCGACCGGGCGCACCGGCGCCCGGCGCACCGGCGCCCGACGCAGCTGCGCGCGGCTTCGCATTGCGCATCAGGTACGCCATGAACGGCGCGGCCTCCGGGAAAGCGGCCTGCTCGGCTTCGAGCTGCGCCATGCCCTTGTCCGGGTCGCCCGTCTTGAGATAAAGCAGGCCGAGATGCGCGCGAAAGCCGGGAGGCAAGGTCTGGTTCGACGTGCGCGCCGTTTCGATGTTGCGCTCGAAGGCGGCGATCTGCTCGAGGTAGTCGGCGCCGTCATCCTTGAGATAGGCGTACACGTTGGGTTGATAGGCCTGCCAGGTGTAGAGCGTCTTGGGCTCTTGAGCGCACGCGGCCAGCAGACCCGTGATGATCAGTACCGGGGCGAGACGCGAGCGCCGGGAAATCGTGGGAGAGGTATGCATGACGGGATCCTCAGCGCGAGACCGGCTGCCAGGCACCCTGCTCGATGCCGTCGACCAGCCGGTCGACCGCTTCGCGGATCGCCAGATCCAGCACCTTGCCGTTCAGGGTGGAGTCGTAGCCCGCGGTGCCGCCGAAGCCGACGATTTCGCGATTGCTCAGCGCCACTTCGCCTGCCCCGGACGCCGAATAGACGACTTCGGATGTCGTGACATCGACCACGTTGACGTCGACCTTGGCGTAGGCGACCTGCTCCTTGCCGCGACCCAGAATGCCGAAGAGCTGCTGATCGCCCGTGACCTTGCGGCCGAATGCCGTGACATCGCCGGTGACGACATAGCGCGCGCCCTGGACCTGCGCGGCCTGCTTGTTGAAGCCGGCTTCCTGGGCGATCTCGGTCAGATTTTCGCGATCCATCACCTGAAAGCGATGGGTGCGTTGCAAATGGCTGATGAGAATCGTCTTGGCCTGACCGCCCAGGCGATCGACACCATCGGAGAACACGCCGCGCAGATAGTTGCTGCGGTTTTCGAACTTGCCTACGGAGATCGCGCTACGGGGGCCTTGGTAGGCCTTGGTGGCCGCGACCGAGGCAGGAACCGCCAGCGCCTGGGTGCGCTCGGTGGCGCAGCCCACCAATACCATTGCCATCAGCGCCAGCGCGCCGGTCTGGATAACGGTCTGCTTCATGTTTGACTGCCGCGCGCGCGAAACGACGCGGCCGCTCCCTCTGTCCAGGTGATTGGAGGGGCGATTCTAGGCAGACGGGCACATCACAAACGATCAGATTTATCCGAAAAACAGCGGCTTCTGCGGGGCTATGCGCCGCAGCGGCCGCGCGCCCTGCGTGGGCGGGCGGCCGAGCGCGGATCGGATCAGGCGTGCGGCAGCGTGGCTTGCATCGACGGCCGGGCATTGAAGCGGTCGAACCAGGCGGCGGTCTTGGGGTACGAGGCGCGCCAGCCGTAATCGGCATAGCGGAAATCCAGATAACCGAGCGCGCAGCCGAACGTGATCGTGCCGATGTCGACGCGATCGCCCAGGCTGTCGGCCTGCTGCTCGATACGCGCGAGACTGCTCGCGAGTTTCTCCATCTGGCCCTTGAGCCACCCTTCCCAACGCAGCTCCGCCGGACGCAACGCGGTCTCGTAGCGCGCCAGCAGCGCGGCATCGAGCAGGCCGTCACCCAGCGACTGCTGCGTCAGGGCCTGCCAGCGCGCACTGCCCTCGCGCGGAAACAGCTTGCCGCCCGCCTCGGCATCGAGGTATTCGCAGATCACGCGGCTGTCGTACAGCGCCTCGTTGGCGTCGGTCAGGAAGGTCGGCACCTTGCCCAGCGGATTGCTCGCCACCACGGTCTGATCGCGGGTCACCGGATTGGCCGCCGCAGGCAGCTTCTCGATGCGGTCGGCCAGACCAAGCTCGTGCGCCACGACCAGGCATTTGCGCACATAGGGCGAGGCGGGCGAGAAATAGATCTTCATGCAATGCTCCTTCGATGATGGGACAGCGGGATCGCGGGACGCCGGCCGCGCCGGAATGGATGCGTGACGCGCAGTGTCTGCGCGCATCGTAAGCCGCGCGGCAGCGCGGGCCAAGACCCCGATCGATGTTTCGCTCGCCGCGCGCCGCTCGCCGCGCGCCGCTCGCCCTCCCCCACCATACACGCGACGCGCCACACGCGACACGATGGTGCATCGACGCGCGCCGATGCGCGCGCGGCGCGACGGCCCGAGCGGATTCAGGAGAACGTCAACGAGGGATGGGCGGGCGAGCGATCGGCGCTGCCGCGCGCCTCGCAGCAAGGCCGGGCCCCGATCACGACGCCACGAACCGACGCCGTGCCGGACTGAGCCGGGCCGCGGGCCCCCGAGCATGGCCCGGTTCCGATCACGGCGCCCCGAAGAGACGCCGTGCCGGACTCAGCCGTGCCGCGGCGGGGCCTGGGGGTCGGGTTCGGCCACGGCCACGCCGGGCGGCGGCTGCTGACCGAAATCGGGGTACCAGAGGGCGAAGTCTTCGGCCGGCATCGGGCGCGAATACAGAAAGCCCTGGATCGACGCCACGCCGCGGGCGCGCAGATAGTTGAACTGCGCGACGATCTCCACGCCCTCGGCCACCAGACCCAGATTGAGCCGGTGCGCGAGGCTGATGATGGCGTCGAGCACCGGCGCGTCGTCGTCTTCGCGTTCGATGGCGCGCACGAAACCGATATCGACCTTAAGATAGTCGACCGGGAAGCGCTCGAGATACGTGAGCGAGCAGTAGCCGGTGCCGAAATCGTCGATCGCGACGCGCACGCCTTCGCTGCGCAGCACCTCGATGTGGTGACGCGCGCGGCCGGCGTCGTCGACCAGGCTGCGCTCGGTGATCTCGAGCACGAGCGTGGGCTGCGTGGCGGACACGGACTCGAGAAAGGTGCGCACGTCGTCGAGCAGCACCGGATCGGAGAGATGCGAGGCGTGCAGGTTGACCGCGACCCGGAAGCCCGGCGGGGTGTCCCATTGCTGCAGATCGGCCGCGACCAGCCCGAAGATGTGCTGCGTGAGCGGGATGATCATGCCTTCGGCCTCTGCCATCGGAATGAACACGTCGGGCCGCATGTTCTCGCCGGGGCGCGACCAGCGCACCAGCGCCTCGACGCCTTCGCATTTGCCGCTGGCCAGGCCGTAGATGGGCTGGTAATGCATGTGGAACTCGCCGGCGCGGATCGCGCGGGCGATGCGCACGCGCGCCGGGCTTTCGCTCTGCTGCAGCCGGTAGCACAGCCACACGAGCAGCGCGCCGATGATGCCGCCCACGGGCACGAAACGCCACAGCGCCTCGCGCCACGTGTCGCGCAGCTTTTTCTCGGGCGTCCAGATGGCGATCGAGGTCTCGGTGTATTTGCCGCGGGCGCGTTCCTGGTAGAGCAGCACGTCGGCCTGGCTGGCTACCGCGGGCCCGCGCGCCGAGCCAGAGAGCGTCATGCCCTCGCCCAGGCGCAGTTCGATGCGGTATTCACCGAGCGGGGCCACCGAACGCAGCAGGTCCAGCAGATACTGACCATCGATGATGGTGACGACGGCGCGGCCGTTGAGCGCCGGCTCGGCGACCAGCAGCGCGGGACGATTGGGCGAGAGCGCGGTGCCGGGCACCAGGGCCATCCATTGGCCCGGCATGCGTTCGATCGGCCAGTCGCTCAAGGGCAGATCGATCATGCCGGCGGAGGCCGAACAGTAGGCTCGGTCGTTCTGCAGCAGCATCAGCGAGCGGAAATACGGCTCGGCGGTGCTCATGCGGCGCAATTCGGGCAGCGCCGCCGGACACGACAACGCGGTGAGCGGCACCAGCTGGTCGATCATCTGGCGCGCCTTGTCGAGGATGGTGTCGACCTGATTGCGCACCACATTGGCGGCCACCGCGGCATCGGCGTGCTCGTGCCTGCGGGCCTCGACCCAGCTCAACAACACGGCCAGCAGCACCGGTACCAGCGCAGCCAGGATAAGCAACACCAGACTGACGAATGAGCTGCGGTAGCGGATGGGGCTTTCGGGCAAAGGCGGCCTCGGAGGCGGTTATTGGATCGGACACGCATGACACGCATGGCGTCCCGGTAACGCCCGGCCACAAGGCTAGCACGGCCACCGCTCATGCGGTGCGACCGTGGCCGCCCCGCGACAACCACGATCGTGTTAACGTCGCCGGCGTTCGCAATTCTTTCGCTGCGACCATGGCTTTGGTATTGGCACGTTTTCTGTTCGGACTCTCGGTCACCCTGGCGGCGGTGCTGCTGCTGCTGGGTGCGGCCGCGCTGGGCCTGCGCGCCGTGCGCGCCCTCTTCGGCCGCGTCGACGACGAGCGCCATCAGGCGATCGGCAGCGGCGTCCTGATTTTCATTCTCGTAGCCGCCGCGCTCGCGCTGATCTATTTCAGCGGTACGTGGCTGCACGGCGCGCTCGGCGAATGGCTGGCGCCGGGCGACCGCGCCTGGCTGGGCGGCGGCGAACACCTGCCGGCCGGCGCCGTGCTCGGCGCGATCGCCGCCGTGGGATTGCTGGCCTACGCGCCGGCGCTTGCCCGCCTGCGCCACCGTGCCGGCGAGGACGGCGCCAAGCCGGCGCCGGCCCGCAAGACCGCGACGCAAGGGGAACTGGAACTCGAGAAGACCCAGGCCAAAGCCGCCCGCGCGACGCCCAAAAAAACGACCAGAAAAGTGGTGGCGCCGCCGCCCAAGGGCCCGCGCATCGCCGTGCTGGGCCGCAGCGCCGCCTTCGTGCTGGCGCTGGGCGCGTTGCTGCTGACGTTCTCGTATATCGTGGCGCCGCAAGGGCTGCCCCTGCCGCCCGACTGGACGGCGCTGCAGACGAGCCCGCTGGCCCAGCGCGCCCGGCCGGTCTATCTCGCCGCCTATCTCTTGCTCGCAGCCGGTACCGCCCTGCTCGGGCTCTGGTTCATCATCCGTCGTCCGGCGCCGCGCTGAGCATCCCGCATAGCGGGAATCCGCCCGCCCGAGACGGGGTGCCTCGGCGCCGCCGGCGTCAGCCGATCCGCATCTCGAGCGGCGTGCGCCGCAGAAAGCGCTCCATCGCGGCCAGGAACACGCGCTCCACCGTGGAGAGCTTGCGCTGCTTGTGCCAGGTGAGGAACACGTCGATCTCGGCGACGCTGTGCTCCGGCGGCAGGCGCCGCAGTTCGCCCGCCACCACGTCCTGACGGATCATGTGTTCGGGCAGAAAGCTCAGCCCCACCCCCGCGACCACCATGCGGCGGATCTCTTCGATGTGCGGCGAGGTGCCCACGATACGGCCGCTGAAGCCCTGCTGATCGCGGAAGATCGTGAGCGGCGACAGCGTGTCGCCGAGCTGGTCGCTGGCGAAGCACACGAAATTCTGGTCGAGCAGGTCTTCGATGCGCACATGCCGGCGCGAGAACAGCGGATGATGGCGGCCGCACACGACCGCATAGCGATGCTGCAGGAACAGCCGCCGTTCGAGATTCTCGATCGCCTTGCGGCACAGGCAGATGCCGAGCGCCGGCACGCGCTTGGCGAGCGAATCCAGAATGGCCGCGCTCTGCATCACGTCGACGTAGAACTCGACCTTGGGGTAGCGCCGGTGGAACTGCGCCAGGAAATCATCGTAGGCCGGGCTCTGGATCTTGCTCATGACCAGCAGGCGCAGCGTGCCGGCCACCTCGCCCTCGTCGTCGGCGGCCGCGCCATCGATGCGCGCCACCATGCCGTACATCTCGCGCGCCAGCGCATAGATCTCTTCGCCCAGGCCCGTGAGGCGGAACTCGCCATTGCGCCGATGCAGCAGCACCCCGCCCACGGCGTCTTCGAGGCGCTTGAGCGCCTGGCTCACGGCGGGCTGGCTCAGGTGCAGCGCCGTGGCCGCGCGGCCGACGCCGCGCTCCTGCACGACGAACATGAAGGTGCGCAGCAGGTTCCAGTCCATGCGCTCGGGCGCGAGCGGCGTATACGGCGTGAGGACAGGTTTGGACGGCAAAGAGGCAGACATGACGGACGAGGACCAAAAAAAGGCGGCCGAAGCCGCCTTTTCCGGTGCGGTCGCGCGAGCGCTCAGGCGCCGGCCAGACCGCCGAAGAAACGCTCGGCGTTGTTCTCCAGACCTTCGATATAGTAGCCGCCCTCTTGCACGATGAGGGTGGGCAGCTTGAAAGCGCCCACGGCACGGCCCAGACGCTCGAAGCCGTCGGAGCTGACCGCCACCATGGCCTGGGGGTCTTTCTCGAACACGTCGAAGCCCAGCGACAGCACCAGCGCATCGGGCTGGAACAACTCGATGGCGCGCTGCGCCTGCGTCATCTTGTCGAAGAACACCGACTCGGGCGAGCCATGCGGCATGGGTAGGTTGATGTTGTAGCCATGGCCCTCACCCTCGCCGCGCTCGTCTTCGTAGCCCGCCACGACGGGATAGAAGTTCTCGGGATCGCCGTGGATCGACACGTACAGCACGTCGCTGCGCTCGTAGAAGATCTCCTGGATGCCCTGGCCGTGGTGCATATCGGTATCGAGGATCGCCACGCGGCCATACTTGGCGCGCAGCATCTGCGCCGCGATGGCGGCGTTGTTCAGATAGCAGAAGCCGCCGGCGGCGTCGCGACGGGCGTGGTGCCCGGGCGGACGGCAGATGGCGTAGGCGTGCGCGTCGCCGTCGAGCAGCGCCTGCGCGCCGGCGATGGCGCTCTGCGCCGACCAGTAGGCCGACTGGAAGGTGTGCGGGCCGACCGGGCAGCTGCCGTCGGCCAGATAGCGCGCGGCCTGCGCCAGCACGCCGCGCAACGCGTTGCGCTCGCGCACGAACACGTTCGAGACCACCTCATTGCCCCAGTCGTCGGGCAAGGCCTTCCATTGCTCGTGCGCGCTTTGCAGAAAGCGCAGGTAGTCGAGCGAATGCACGGCCGAGATCGCGCCCGCGCCGGCATCGGTGGGCTGGCGCACGTCGAACTTGAGCGCGCGCGCCGCGTCCACCAGCGCATCCAGGCGCGAGGGCACTTCCTGCGGCTTACGCATCATGCCGCGCGAAAAATAGGTCTGCGGGTGGTGCAGTTTCTGATCGTCGTGAAAAAACGCTTTCATGTGGCTTTTTTCCCCTTGTTTCAGTGGGCCGCGACGCCCGGACGGCGTTGCGACAGGAACATGACCGACAGCATGGACAGCAGCGAGATCGCGCTGAACAGCAGGGCCAGCGGCCACCATTGACCCTTGAATTGCTGGGCCAGAATGGTGCCCACGATCGGCGTGAGACCGCCGAAGATCGCGCCCGAGATCTGATAGGCCATCGAGATGCCGGTGTAGCGGATCCGGGTGGGGAACGTGTCGCTCACGTAGCCCGCGATCACCGCATAGTAGGCGCCCATGAACAACACGGCCACGCCCACGCCGAGCGTGAGGCTCAGCAGCGTGCCCTGGTCGACCAGGTTGAACATCGCGTACGGCGTGAAGATCGACACGAACGAGGTCAGCAGCAGGAAGCGGCGATAGCCGATGCGCGATGCGATGTAGGCCGACAGCGGCGTGATGATGAACTGCATGATCGACACGACCAGCAGGCAATCCAGGATCACCCCGCGGCTCAGGCCAACGTATTGCGTCGTGTAGGCCAGCATGAAGGTGTTGGTGAAATAGAAGCCCGCGATGCCCAGCACGTTGGCGCCCACGGCCAGGGCCAGCAGGCCCGGCGCGCCGCGCAGCACTTCGAGCAGCGGCGCCTTATCTTCGACCGGCGCCGAGGCCGCACGCGCTGCCTTGTCCTTGGCCTTGCGCTCTTGCTCGGCCAGGAAGTCGGGCGATTCGTTCACGCCCATGCGGATCGCGAAGCCCACCACCAGCAGCGCGGCGCTGAACAGGAACGGCACGCGCCAGCCCCAGTCCATGAACGCCGCGTCGTCCATCGACGTGACGATCTTGAACATCACCATCGACAGAATCAGGCCGGCCGGGCTGCCCAGCTGGGCAAACGAGGCGAAGAACGTGCGCTTGTTCTCGTCGGGCGAGTGCTCGCCGGCCATCAGCACGGCGCCGCCCCATTCGCCACCGACGGCGATACCCTGGATGAAGCGCAGCACCACCAGCAAGACCGGCGCCCAGAAGCCGATCGACGCGTAGGTCGGCAACAGGCCGATCAGCACCGTGACCGTGCCCATCATGAGCAGCGTGATCACCAGCGACTTCTTGCGGCCGATGCGGTCACCGATGTGGCCGAACACCGCGCCGCCCAGCGGCCGGGCGAAGAAGCCCACGGCGAACGTGCCGAAGGCCGCCAACGTGCCGTAGAAGCCGTCGGCCGACGGGAAGAACAGCTTGCCGAAGACCAGCGCGGCGGCGGTGGCGTAGATATAAAAGTCGTACCACTCGATCATGGTGCCGACAAAGGCTGCGACGGACGCGCGCACCGGTTGATGCCGCTGCGTGTTCGTTTTGGTATTCCCCTGCATGACTCTCTCGAATTGAGTTCGGACCGGCCGGATGTGCCAGGACGCCGCCTTTATACGTCTGGCGCAAGTCATAAGAAAAATTCTAATTATTTATTTTCTACATTCGCTCAACTTATGGCACGCCGCTTGCGCACTGCGGCGGGCAGGCGCAAATCGCGAGCGAAACCGCAGAATTGTTCTTTTTATTCAATGGTTTGGCGCAAATTGTCCGGGCGCGGACCCGAGCGCAGGCGACCCGATACCGGGCCGGCAATTGCCGCCCGCGCCGCCCTTTTGGGGCCGCTATCCTAGGGAAACCACGGGGGTGCCCGGGGCGGTCGGGGACGCAGCAGTGTGGCCGGCTCGCGCGCCGGACGCCGTTCAGGAGGGGGCGACGTCAGCCCGACATCAAGACGCGGAAAGCTTGAGCGCGAACGCGACGAGCACGCCGGAAAAGGTCCAGCGCTGCACCGTCTGGGCTCGCGGATGCCGCCGCAACCAGCCCGACAGCCCGGCCGCGCCGAAGGTGAGCGCGATGTCGAACACCACGCCGACCGCCACCAGCAGCGTGCCCAGCGCCAGCATCTGCGACCACACCGGCCCGCCCAGCGGATCGATGAACTGCGGCAGCAGCACCGAGCAGAACAACAGCGCCTTGGGATTGAGCAGATTGCCCATGAAGCCGCGCAGCATGGCGGCGCGCCATGCGCCCGGCAGCCGCCCGATGGCCGCGGAGGCCGTTTCGAGCCGGAACAGCGGCGCCCGGAAAATCTGCACCGCGATGTAGATCAGATAGAGCGCCCCCACGATGCGCACGGTCTCGTAGAGCCAGGGCGCGCTGCGCAGCAGCGCAGCCAGGCCGCAGGCGGACAGCGTGACCTGCACGGCGCGGGCGAGCGCCAGCCCCGCCCCGGTGGCCAGCCCCTGGCGCACCCCGCGCGTGAGACTGGACTGCAAGACCAGCGCCATGTCGGGCCCCGGCATGGCATAGACGAGGGCCAGGGTGCCGACGAAAACCGTGAGCGTGGAGAGCGTGATCATGAGAACGGTGGGGCCGCGCGGGCCCGGCTGAGACGGGGTTGTACCGGACGCCATGATGCGCCAGACCCCCGGCCGATTCACGGCAATTTCGGCTCAGCGTGCGTAGAATATTGGGGGATTCCGCCAACAAACTTCGCTTTACGCATGAATAGCCCCTTGAATACGCTGGACCGCGTCGATCGCGCCATTCTGGCCGCGCTGCAGCGCGACGGACGCCTTCCGATCAGCCGCCTGGCCGAGCAGGTGAACCTGAGCGAAACGCCCTGCGCGCGCCGCCTCAAACGGCTGGAGCAGGAGGGCTATATCGAGGGGTATCGCGCGGTGCTGTCGCGCAAGGCGCTGGATCTGGGCGTGATCGCGTTCGCGCAGATCCGCTTCAATACGCACGACCGGACCGTGTCCGACCGCTTCGAGCGCGAGGTGCTGGCGCTGCCGCAGATCGTGGCCTGCCACAACATCTCGGGCAGCGCGGATTATCTCGTGCAGATCGTGGCGCGCGATCTCGAGACCTACGGCGTGTTCGTGCGCGACGTGCTGCGCGCCCTGCCGGGCGTGACATCGGTGGAATCGATGCTGTCGCTGCAGGAGGTCAAGCGCGACGTGGGCCTGCCGGTGCGTTGACACCGGCCGCCACGAGCCGCGCCCGGCCACTCAGGCCGGGAGCCACGCCCGACGTTGCAGGCCACACGCCGACGCAGCGCCGCGCTCAGATCCCGGTGTCGGGATAGTTGGGGCCGGCGTCGTGGAAGCCGCCGCTGCTATAGGGATTGACCGCGCCCGGATGCGGCGGGCCGCCCTCGCCCATGCCGGCGCAGCCGGAGAGCATCAGCGCGGCGGCCAGCAGGGCCAGCCAGGTGTACGTACGGCCCCGGGCCGGGTGGCCCGGGACAGCTTGAAAACGTGTGGCGAAAGCGGTGGGTGCACGCATGGGAGTCTCCTGATCGGCGCTGCCGGCGGGCGCGCCGCAACACCATTCTGTCTTGCAGCCATTGTGCGCCTGAGCGCCACGCGTGCCAACCGCGTAGGCGCTGCTCAGACGCCCGGCTCCGCCACGGCCGCGCCTTCGATGCCGTGGCGCTGCAACGCCTGCGCCACGAAGCCGGAGGACTTCATCGATTCGACAAACGCGGCCAGGTAAGCGGCGGCGTCCGCGCCGCGCGATTTGGGCACGCCCATCGCCTGGCGGATCAGCATGAAATGCCCATCGAGCAGACGCAATCCGCCCAGACGCGCGGCGTCGGCCTGCAACTGCTGCTTCACGCCGGCGGCGACCTCGAAGCCCCCGTCGAGGAAGGTCTGCACCACGGTGGGCGAGGTGGGCGCACGCTCGATCGTGGCCTGCTTGAGCTCGCGGCTCAGGTATAGGTCATAGGCGCTGCCCTTGCCGACCGTCACGCGATTTCCCGGGGCGTCGACCTCGTCGCGTGCGCGGATGGGGGAATCGTCGCGCACCAGGTAGGCGCCTTCGATCACGACATATGCGCCGGTGAAGGCGATGTGCTCGCCGCGCTTGGGATCGATGGCGAAGAAGCCGATATCGGCCTGGCCCTGCTCGACGGCCTGGACCGATTCTCCTGCCGATGCGAACACGACGAGATCCAGCGGCACGCCGAGCCGGCGCGCGAGTTCGCCCGCGAGGTCGACCGACACGCCACCGGCCTGCCCGCTGGCGGTGTCGCCGTGCGCGAGAATCGGGTTGCCGACATTGATCGAGGCACGCAGGCGCCCGGCCGGCGCGAAGGCCTCGCGCAGCGAGGGAGGCACGGAGGTGGCGTCGGACATGGAATCTCCTTGGATTAAGGTGAAGCGAGCAAGGGCCGGATGCCAGCGAGATTGTCGAGGGTACGGCCCAGGTGACGCGCGAGCGCCTGCGCGGCCTCGCGCTGATGGCCCGCCTCCAGCAGATCGAGGATCTGCAGATGCTGCCGGCAATGCTCGACGTAGCGCTCGCGGTCCTGCATGGAACGATACGACAACAATCGGCGCACGCGGTTCACGCGGCGGATGGTGTCGATGAAAAAGGGATTGTTGCTGCCTTCGACGAGCGCCTCGTGAAACCGCACGCCCCGTTCGTGCAGCTGATCGGGGCTGTCGGTCTCGATGCCGCCGGCGAGCAGGCGCTCCTCGGCGGCCCGGCACTCGGCCAATACCTCGGGCGCGATGTAATACCCCGGCTCCAGCAATGCCGCCGGTTCGAGCGCCAGCCGCAGGCGATACGACTGCAGCAGGCTGTCGGGGGTCGTCAGCATCTCGGAGAACACCCAGCCGTAGCCGGGCGTGCGCTCGATCCAGCCTTCCTGCGCAATGCGCGTGAGCAGCGCCGTCAGTTGCGCGGGCGTCAGGCCGTAGCGGGCCCGCAACGCGCTTTCGGTACACGTCAGCGGCAGCTCGCCGCGCAGCAGATCCTCGGCCACCTGAAAGTACACCCGCGTGACGTCATCGACCTGCGTAAGCTCCAGGCGGTGGGTCTGGCGCGCGCTCAGCGCGTCCAGCGGCTGGGCCAGAAAATAGCCACGATTGGGCAGATGCCGCAACAGCCCCTGCTCATGCAATCGGGCAAGCGCCTGGTTCACCGGCGAGCGCGACACGCGCAGGCGGTCGGCCAGTTGCTGGGCGGCGAGGTGCGTGCCGACCGCGATCTGATCTTGACGCAGCAGCTCGACGATACGGTTCAGGACGGCGTTGGGGCCGGACATGATTCGAGGTCTCGATACGAAGAGAACGAAAGGCGAAAGCGGCGCCACACGCGCCGCCACGCCATGCGCCCGCCAGAATACCCGCGATCCTTGGCGCCGTGCAGACAAGCGTTTGATTCAAACAGTGTTGGGTCGAACCCGACGCGTTCAGGCGCCGGGCCGGAGCCCGCCATCGGACGTCCGGGGCACGGCGTCGCCGACCTCGCCCGCCTGCAGGTCCCACAGCCGCCGGAATGGCCCCTGGACGCGCAACAGATCGTTCAGCGTGCCGTCTTCCACGATACGCCCGTCCTCCATCACCACGACGCGGTCGTAGCGCGTGAGCGTGGACAGCCGATGCGCGACGGCAACCACGGTGCGGTTGCGCATGAGATCCGCCAGCCCCTCTTTGATGAGTAATTCGGAATGGCTGTCGAGCGCCGAGGTCGCCTCGTCCAGCAGCAGAATCGGCGCGTCTTTCAGGAAGGCGCGCGCGATGCCGATGCGCTGGCGCTGGCCGCCCGAGAGCTGCGCGCCCCGTTCGCCCACCATGGTGTCGTACCCCTGCGGCAGGGCCGCGATGAAGGCGTCGCAATGCGCGTGCCGCGCCGCCCGCCGCACCGCTTCGTCGCTGGCCGACGGCTGCCCGTAGCGGATGTTCTCCATGATCGAGCGGCCAAACAGGCTGATGTCCTGCGGCACCACGGCGACAACCTCGCGCAGGCTCTGCGCCGTGACGTCGCGGATATCCTGTCCGTCGATCATGATGCTGCCGGCCGTCGGCCAGTCGCCCCGCTGCAACAGCCACAGCAGCGTCGACTTGCCCGCGCCCGATTCGCCGACGATGCCGATTTTCTGCCCGGCCGGAATGCGCAGGTCGATGCCGTCGAGCGCGGGCCCCTTGCCGGGATAGCGGTAGCGCAGGCCCTGCAGGGCGATCTCGCCCTGACCACAATGCAACACGCGTGCGCCGGGCAGGTCCGCCGTTTCGTGCGGCTGCGCAATCACGTCCAGCGTCTCCGCGATCACGCCGACATGCTGAGAAGTGCCGACGAGCGCCAGCGCAAGGTCGCGTGAGCCGTGCAGGATACGAAAGGTCAGCGCGCTCACCAGCACCACATCGCCCGGCGTCGCGGCGCCTGCCTGCCACGCGCGCAGCACCCAGATCAACATGCCACTGGCCATGAACCACAGCAGCAGGTCGTGCAGCACCCGCGCTTTCTCCACGTGCATCCAGCTGCGCCGCTGCGCGCGCGCTTCCAGGCCGAGCTTCTCTTCGAGCCGGGCACGCTCGCGCTGCTGCGCCGCGAACGCCTGCACGGCCCACATGTTCGACAGCGTGTCGACGAGCTCGCCGCCCACGCGCGCGGCCTGTTCACCGTAGAGCCGGTGCAGCGCCCGCCCGCGTACACCGAAGATCAGGATGACCGACGCCGTCAGCGCAACGAAGCCGAGCAGCGCCAGCGCCATGGTCCCGTCGACCAGCGTGAGCACGACCACCGCGCCGATGAAGTCCACGCAGGGCGGCACGATGTTCCAGGTCATCGCGCCATAGATCGCGCCCGCCGACGCCGCCGTCGTGGAGATGCGGTTGCCCAGCGCCCCCGAATGGTGGCGGTGAAAGTAACTCGCCGAATGGTGCGTCAAGTGCGAAAACAGCTCCGCGCGCAGGTCCGCGCACGCCTGCACGATCGCGCGGCAACCGAGCCAGCCGCTGCTGCGCCAGAGCACGGATTCAAGCGCGATCATGCCGAGGAACAGCGCGAGCGCGTGCCACACCGGCACCGCAGGCGTGCTGGCCGACATGGCGTCGACGATGAGCTTCATCGCGTACTGGACCACCACGGCGCAGATGCCGGCGCACACCACCACGGCGGCCAGCACGCCGAACCACACGGGCCGGGCACGCACATAACGCATCAGGAAGGCCGCCGGTCCCGGCGCCGCCGGTCCGTTCAGAAGCGGCTGCATGGCTCAGGCTCGCAGCAGGCCAGCCAGGTCCGGCGCGGCCCTGTTCACATCGCGCCGGCGCAGCAAGCGGAAGCGCTCCGTCTGCCGGCGCAGCTCGAGCGACAAGGCAGGATGCACCTGCCGCTCGCCGCCGCCGTCCGCCAGCCCCAACAGACCGGTCGGGCAGTGGCGATCGTCTTCCCAGCCGGGGTAGTCCGTGACCGGATACAGGCAGATGCCCGCCACCGGCACGTCCGCGCCCAGCGCCGCCACCACTTCGTCGGCCACGTAGGCGAGCCAGGGAGCGCGCGCGTCGCCCTCCGCGCCGGTCTCGGCCAACAGCACCGGCCGATCGTAGCGATCATGCACCTGCTGCAACAACGCACGCAGCGGCCGGTAGCCCGCTTCGCCTGGCCAGACGGTCGGCCCGTTCAGGCGCCACTGGTTGTGCGGATAGAAATTCACGGCGACCACGTCGAGCAGCTTCTCGTGCCCGCCAAGATCCGGGTCCGAGCGGCCCGCCACCATGTCCCAGGCCTCGAATTGCGCCTGGTTCGCCTCGTGCGCCGCCGCGGGGTCGCCCGCCGCGGGATCGCCCGCCGCGGGATCGCCCGCCGCGGGGCCGCCCGCCGCGGGATCATCTTCGAGGCCCGGATGCACCGCGATCAGGGGTTCCGCCGTGATGAGGCGCGCGCCCGGATCCACTTCCTGAATCGCGGCGCTGGCCTGGATCGCGGCACGCGCCAGCTGGCGCTTGAGCTCCCGCCCCCGTCCGTAGGCCATCGGGCCGAAGTGCGCCATGTCGCCCGCCGCCCAGCTCCAGTACGACATCTCGTTGATCGGGCAGTACATCGGCTGCAGCGCGGACTCTTCGCGCAGCAGCCGCGCCGTGGCGCCCGCGAAGCGCGCGAACGCCTCCGGGAACCGCGGCGACCAGATGTCGAGCCAGTGGGGCCAGCCGTAGTGGCACAGATCCCAGATCACCTGCACGCCATTCGCGTTCGCGGCGGCCACCTGCGGCAACAGACTGCGCCAGTCATAGGCGCCGGGCGTCGCCGCGACGCGATGCCAGCGCACCCCGTCACGCACCGTGCGCAGGCCGTGATGTGCCGCGGCGGCGTAGTCCCGCATCGCGTGGAGGTCGTGGTGCGTGGAGGCAATGAGGTCGAGTTGCCGGCCATCAGGGAAGCGATGGCATGAGCATTCGAAGCCCCCCTGCATGAAGCTGAAGAATGGCGTTCGCATGCGGCGTCTCACGCCGCCGCGGGCCGCGACACGTCGCCCGCCTCCACCTCGCCCTCCGCGATGCTCGTGTAGGTACTGAGCGCCTGCGCAACGACCTGGTCCATGTTGTAGTAACGGTAGGTCGCGAGCCTTCCGACGAAATGCACGCCGGGGGTCGCGTCGGCGAGCGCCTGATAGCGTTTGTAGAGCGCGGCGTTCTCCGGCCGGGGCACGGGATAGTAAGGATCGCCGGTGTCCGACGGGAACTCGTATGTCACCGCCGTCCTGGCATGCTGCTGTCCGGTGAGATGCTTGTACTCGGTGATCCGGGTGTAGGGCACCGCTTCGTCGGGATAATTGACCACCCCGACCGGCTGCAGCCAGGCGCGATCGAGCGTTTCGTGTTCGAAGCGCAGCGAGCGATATGGCAGGCGGCCGTACCGGTAGCCGAAGAACTGATCGATCGGCCCGGTGTACACCAGCTCGTCGTAGCGAAAGCGCGCGTTCGCGGTGTCGTAGTCCATGCCCAGCTCGATCTCGATGTTGGGATGATCCAGCATGCGCTCGAACATCCGCGTGTAGCCTTCGGCCGGCATCTGCTGAAAGGTGTCGGTGAAGTAGCGGTCGTCCAGCGACAGGCGCGTCGGTACGCGCGCGGCCACGGACTTGTCGAGCTCCGACGGGTCCAGGCCCCACTGCTTGCGGGTGTAGCCGCGAAAGAACTTCTCGTACAGCGCGCGGCCGATCTGCGAGACGACGATATCTTCGGACGTGGTCACCGATTCGACTGCCTCGGCCTGCTCGCTCAGGAAACGGGCGGCCTCGTCGGGATCGAACGCCCGCCCATACAGCCGCGCCAGCGTCGTGAGATTGATGGGCATCGGCACCAGCATGCCATCCACGCTCGCCAGCACCTTGTGCTCATAAGGCCGCCACGAGGTGAAGCGCGACAGGTAGGCCACGACCTTCTCGGCGTTGGTGTGAAAGATGTGCGGACCGTACTTGTGCACGAGCACACCCGCGTCGTTATGAAAGTCGTAGGCATTGCCGCCGATGTGCGGGCGGCGGTCCACCACCAGCACGCGCTTGCCGCTGCCCGCGGCGAGCCGCTCGGCCAGCACGGCGCCCGCGAAGCCGGCGCCCACCACCAGGTAGTCGAAGCCGCGGCCTCGGCCCGCGCCCGCCCGGCGGGTGTCCGGGTGGCGGACCCGGCTCGCACGCGCTCGCGCCATCACCTCGGCCATGCCCTGCCAGGTGGACTCCCACGACATGCCATTCAGTGCCCGGTCGGCGCGCTCCTGCACGCGCTCGGGGTGGTCCATCGCCGCGAGGGCCTCGGCGGCCGCGTCGACGAACGCGTCGGCGTCGGCGGCGATATGAACGACGCCCGAGCCCGCATAGCCGCGCACCACATCCACGATGGGCGTGGAGACCACCGGCCGGCCACCGGCGAGATACTCCGGCGTTTTGGTGGGGCTGATGTATCGCGTGGACTCGTTCAGCGCGAACGGCATGAGCGCCACCTGCCAGCCCGCCAGGTAGGCCGGCAGATCGGCATAGCTGCGCGCGCCGAGATAATGCAGATTGGGCGCGCTCGGCAACGACGCGGGATCGATCTTCACCACCGGCCCGAGCAGCACGAAGTGCCAGTCGGGGCGGCGGCGCGCCACCTTGCCCATGAGCTCGGCGTCGAAGCGCTCGTCGATCACACCGAAGAAGCCCATCCGCGGTTCGGGGATGCCGGCCTGATCCGCGGGCGTGAGTGCCGTGGTTCGGGCCGACCTGAAATGATCGATGTCCACGCTGCTCGGAAAGGCGTGCACATTCGGGTGCAACTTGCGCTTGGCGAGATAGAGGCTATGCCCGCCGGTGAAGACCACGTCGGCCAGGGCCATCAGCTCCTGCTCTTTGCGCACGAGGTCGGGCGGCGCGCCGCGAAAGGCCGACAGCTCGTCCATGCAGTCGTACACCACCAGGCTCGCGTCGATATCGCGCGCCAGGCCCAGGCTCATCGGCGTGTAGTACCACACCACCGGCTGATGCACGCCTCGCGACTGCAGCAGGGCGTTGATCAGCGTGCGCTGCGTTTCCTCGGCATGCTCCTGCGGCACATGCGGCTTCACGACGAGGACGCCTTCGTTCGACGCCTGCACGTCGAGCCAAGGCTCTCCCGCGGACTCCCAGATCGGCTCTTCGATGAAGAACACGACATGTTCACGCGCCCAGCGCGACATCAGATGCTGCGGCCGCTGGAACACGAACTCCCAGCGCAGGTGCGAGAAGCACACCAGCGCCGGCCTGGATCCGCCCTGACCGGTGGCGCGCTCCTGCCCATCGGCCAGGGACTGCGGCGCGGGGCGCGTCATGCCATCGAGTTGGTTTTTCATTTCACGCTCCGGGCCGTGACGGCCATCGTGGACAGCAAGGGAAACACCGGGATCGGCAGGTCCCCGGCCAGACCGGCGCCGGCGGGCTGGGGATAGCCATCGGGATGCCTGCGCTGCCAGTTCCAGCCGTCTTCGCACATCTGCTCGATCGAACGCTGCGCCTTCCAGCCCAACACGCGCGCGGCCTGTCCGGCATCGGCCCAGATCGAATCGACATCGCCGGCCCGGCGTTCGGCGAACTTCACCGGAATCCGCACGCCCGTCACACGCTCGAAGGTGTGGACGAGCTCCAGCACACTCGCGCCCTGCCCGGTGCCCAGGTTCAACGTCAGCACGCCCGGAGACTGCAGCACATGCTCGAGCGCCATCACATGGCCCTCGGCGAGATCCATCACGTGCAGGTAGTCCCGCACGCCGGTGCCATCGCGCGTGTCGTAGTTGCTGCCGAAGATGGAGAGATATTCGCGGCGGCCGGCGGCCACCTGCGTGATGTACGGAAAGACGTTGGCGGGCGTGCCTCGCGGCCACTCGCCGATGTCGCCGCTGGGATGCGCGCCGATCGGATTGAAGTACCGCAGCACGGCGACGCCGAAGTCGGGATCGGCGTTGGCCTGATCGACCAGCATCTGTTCGATCATGTGTTTGGTGCGGCCGTAGGGATTGAGCGGCTGCGAAGGATGCGATTCGGTCACCGGCACGTGCGCCGGATTGCCGTACACCGTGGCTGACGAACTGAAGACCAGGCTGCGCACGCCGTGCTGCTGCAGCGCGCGCAGCAGGCGCACGCTCGCGCACACGTTCGCGTCGTAATAACGCAGCGGATGCGCGACGGATTCGCCCACGGCCTTGCGGCCCGCGAGATGGATGGCGCCCATGATCGGATGGCCCGCGTTCTCATACTTGTGCAGCAGCGCGTCGACCGCCCCCTCTTCGGCGATGTCGGCGATCTCGAGCGGAATGGGCCGGCCGGCAAGCGTGGCGGCACGCTCCACCGCCTCGCGGCTGCCGTTGCTGAGGTCGTCGACGGCGATGGCGTCGTAGCCGGCCCGCAGCAGGCTCACCAACACATGACTGCCGATGTAACCGGCGCCGCCGGTGACCATAATGGTGTGACGCATGGCACTGCTCCTGGAGCTGCCGGCGGTGCCGGTGGAGCCGACCATCACGCAACGAGCGTTCCCGCTTACGAACGCGGCAGGGGCGTCGGCATGGCGATTGCTGCGCTTGCACGGCTTTCACCACGACTCACAGGAGATGACGATGCCTACCTTTCCCACCGTGGAATCCTCCGCCCCTGACGGCACCGACCAGCTCGACGTGCAGGACAACGACCAGCTCAACGCCTGGCGCGAGCGCCTGGGCGTGACGCAGGACCAGCTCGAACAGGCGATTCACGAAGTCGGCACCGAGTGGGTGGCCGTGCGCGATTACCTGGCCACGCCGGCCAGCGGGCGCACCAGCTGACCCGCGCCGTGCGCCGCGCGGCGCCTCGCCGCTCGGCGCGCGGCACCGCGGCAATTTGTGCCAGCGGCAGGAAAAAACTGCCGGGGCGCGCCGAATCCCCCGCGGCGTCGCGTGAGCGATGCCGAGCCAGCGGAGAATGTCCTTGAAACTGCATCATCTGAACTGCATTTCGACCTGCCCGGCAGGCGGACGGCTCATGGATGGCCGCTCATCCTGGCTGGCGCCGCGAGGGCGACTCTGCTGCCACTGCGTGCTGGCCGAGCTCGACAACGGCGAACTCGCGCTGGTCGACACCGGATTGGGCCTGTCCGACGTGCGCGCGCCGCGCGAGCGGCTCAGCGCATTCTTCCTGGCCCTGGTCAGCCCCGCGTGGCGCGAGTCCATGACGGCGGCCCGGCAGATCAGCGCACTGGGCTTTGCGCCGTCGGACGTCCGGCACATCGTGCTCACGCACCTGGACTTCGACCATGCGGGCGGGCTCGATGATTTTCCCAACGCCACGGTGCATCTGATGCAGGAAGAGGCCGACGTGGCGACGCGCCAGCGCGGCTGGATGGATCGGCAACGCTTCCGTCCGGCGCAATGGTCGTCGTCGCGGGCGCGCTGGCGCCTGTATGCGCCCGCCGCGGGAGAAAACTGGTACGGCTTCGCCAAGGCAAGGCCGCTGGTCGGCCTGCCCCCCGACATCGCCATGATCCCGTTGCGCGGCCACACGCTCGGACACGCGGGAGTGGCGTTGAAAGACGGCGAGGGGTGGTATCTGATGGCAGGCGATGCCTATTTCCACGAACGCGAAATGCGCCCGCGCTATGGCTGCCCACCCGGCCTGCGGTTCTATCAATGGATGCTGGAGCACGATCGCGGCGCGCGGCTCGCCAATCAGCGGCGCCTGCGCGAGCTCGCGCAAACGCGTCCCGACACCGTGCGCATCACCTGTGCGCACGACACCGCGGAATTCGAACGCCGCGCGGGGCGGCCCGCGACCATGCCGGCGGGCAGGCTGTCACCCTTACCGGTCTGACGGTCCGGACCGGTATTCAAGACTGCTCCAAGCAGGCAGGGCCCGGCGCATATCGCGCCAGGCCCTGTGGGGTCCCACGTGCTGCCTGCGTCGTGTGGCCCGCGAGCGCGGACCGCACGGCGTCGGTATTACTTCTTCTCGCCAGCCACCGCTTGATGCAGGGCCTTGGCCTTGTCACGGTGCTGCTTCAGAGCCGGCAGGGTGTCGGCCGCAAACTTCTTCACATCGGCGTCCTTGGCTTCCTGCGAGGCCTTTTCGAACAGCTTGATGGCGTCTTCGTGCGCGTCGATGCCCACGCTTTCGAGGTAGGCCTTGTCGAAGCCTTCGTCACGCATGCCCAGCGTCTTGAGCTTGGCCTGCATCATCATCGACGGCTCGGTGGGCGGCTCGTAGCCCTTGCTCTTGGCCAGGGTGTTCAGCTGCTCGCCGACCTTGGTGTGATCGTCGATCATCATCTGCGCGTACGACTTCACTTCCTGATTACGGGCCTTTTCGAGCGCCATCTTGCTGCCGGCGATCTCCATGTGGCCGCTCTGGGCGGCATTTTCCAGAAAATCGCGGTCGGCGCTATCCAGCTTGCTATCGGATTTGGCGGGCGTCACGGACGGCGTGGGTTGCGGACCCGGGGTATTGGTATTGGCGTTGGTGTTGGCATTGGTCTGGGCGTAGGCGCCGAAAGCCACCCCCAAGCTCAGCCCAAGGGCCAGCCCGGCACGTTTCATGATCGTGTTCATGCGCATCTCCTGATCGACTTGGTTGGATACCGCCGACATCTTTCGGCCGGATCGGCATGGGCTTCATCCGCAACTTTCGTGCCGCGCCCCGGCGACCGCGCATTGACGCGCTGCAGCAGTAACCCCCTGCGAACCCCCGCCACCGCGGCGGGAGCACGGGCGGCGGCGACATGCGCCCTTCTCATCTGTTATGGCTGCTTTTCGCCCGTGCTGTCAGTGCCGCGGTGGCGGGCCTGGCGCTAGACTGACTGCGCGCGGATGACCGCGCGCATTCTTTGGCGATCATGATTCAGATACTCGGCAAGGCGTCTTCCATCAACGTGCGCAAGGTGCTGTGGGCCTGCGACGAGCTCGGCCTGCCTTACGAACGAGAAGACTGGGGCGCGGGCTTTCGGCCCACCAGCGAGCCGGAGTTCGTCGCGCTCAATCCGAATGCGCTGGTGCCGGTGCTGCGCGATGACGACTTCACGCTGTGGGAGTCCAACAGCATCATCCGGTATCTGGCCAACCAGTATGGCGGGTCCACCCCGTCTCTCTACCCCGCCGAGCCCCGCGCCCGTGCCCGCTGCGATCAATGGATCGACTGGCAGGCGAGCGACCTGAACGGCGCGTGGCGCACGGCATTCATGGGACTGGTGCGCCAGCATCCCGACCACCAGCAACCCGATGCGATCGCGCGCTCGATTGCGGACTGGACACGGCTGATGCGGGTGCTGGAGGCGCGATTGGCGGACACCGGCGGCTATGTGGCGGGGCCGGCCTTCACGCTCGCCGACATTCCGGTCGGGTTGTCGGTGAATCGTTGGTTCGGCACCCCGTTCGCGGCGCCAGACCTGCCGGCGGTACGCGCCTACTTCGACCGCCTGCACTCGCGGCCTGGTTTTCAGGCGCACGGCAACAACGGTCTGCCGTGAGACGACGTGACAGCCGCGATGCCTGCGGGATCGCGCAGGAGACGGCGTGAGTACGCGCCTCGGCGCGCCAGCCCGCTCAGCGGGCGGTGGCGGGCAAGGGTGAGGACACCGTGTCGGAGACGGGCTGGGCGACGGCGGCGGGCTCCGCAGGGGCTGCGGCAGCCGGGGCTGCGGCAGCCGGTGCTGCGGCAGCCGGTGCTGCGGCAGCCGGTGCTGCGGCGGCCGGCGCTGCGGCAGCCGATGGCCCAACGGCCGCAGCCGCAGGCGCAACCGCTCCGGGCGGCGTGCCTTCGACCGGTTTCGCGGGCGGCGTGATTTCCATGATCAGCTCCACGCGACGGTTGGCCGCGCGGGCGGCCGGGGCGTTGCCCTGCTCCAGCGGACGCGTGTCCGCATAGCCCACCGCACGCAGACGACCACCGTCCACGCCATCGCGCACCAGCTCGCGCAACACACTCGTGGCGCGGCTGCTCGAGAGCTCCCAGTTGGACGGGAACTGGCGCGTCTGGATCGGCACGTTGTCGCTATGCCCTTCGACCGACACGGGGTAAGCCGAACGATTCAGCACCTCTGCCACTTTCTTGATCACATCCAGGCCGCCCGGGCTGAGCGTGGCCTGACCCGACGGGAACAGCAATTCGTTGCTGATGCGGAAGCTGATGGTCTTGTCGTTGACGATCACGTCGATCGACTTGCCCAGGTCGTCCAGGCCCAGCTGGTCCTTGGTCGGCAGCACCAGCGCCGGCTCCGTGGGCTCGGGCTCCGCCGCGACAGGCGCAACCGGCGCGGCGGGCGCGTAGGCGTCGAACACCAGGAACGGCTGGTCTTCGGCGATGGCGGGCAGGCCGATCCAGCGCTGCGCCTGGCCCGCGCCGGGCTCGGTGCCGGCCGCCGGCATCGGCGCGCCCAGGGCTGCATCGACCGAGCCGACCAGCGTAATCTCGGTCGGGGTGGGCGTGAGCGGCGAGCCGCTCATGCGCGCCACCGCCAGCAGCACGACGAAGAGCGCCAGCAGCAGCGTGATCAGATCCAGATAGGTGAGCAACCAGCCCTCGGACTCGTGGTCCTGGTCCTCCGGCACGTGCCAGCGCTCGAAACGAGCCGTGCCGGCCGCGCGCGCGATCTTGCCGGCGCGTTCGCGCTCCTGCGCTTCCTGGCGCTTTCTGGCCGCTTCGATGCGATCAGCCAGCGTTG
Organism: Bordetella genomosp. 5; assembly: GCF_002261475.1. GTDB lineage: Bacteria > Pseudomonadota > Gammaproteobacteria > Burkholderiales > Burkholderiaceae_B > Bordetella. The sequence goes on along the minus strand of NZ_NEVN01000002.1, from coordinate 92,188 downwards.
AGGAGATCGCGAGGCTCATTTGCGCGCCGCGGTGGACGGGCTGGCGGCACGCACGCCGCTCAACACGGGCGGCATGCGCAGCGGACCGCGCGCGGGCTTGGCGGACTTCGCCATCTTGGCCGCGGCGGCCTTGGCGACGGCTTCGCTGCCGCCGTCGTAGATTTCGTCATCGACGTGCGCGACGAAGGAGTTGAGGGTTTCGCGCACGACGGCGGGGCCACGGCGTTCGCACATCATCGCCACGCCCTGCAGCACCATGTTCATCAGCTCGACGCGTTGCGCCGTGCGGCGCTCGAGCTTGACGGCGATCGGCTTGAACACCAGGTTCGACAGCAGGATGCCGTAGAAGGTGGTGATGAGGCCCACGGCCAGTTGCTCGCCGATCTGCTGCATCGTGCCGGTGCCGAGCACCGACATCATGTTGACCAGGCCCACCAGCGTGCCCAGCATGCCGAAGGCTGGCGCGAAACCCGCCATCACGCGGAACATCTGCGCTTCGGCCTGTTCGCGCGCACGCAGGCGGGCAATGCGCCATTGCAGCAGTTCGATGATCTGATCTTCGGGCGTGTTATCGATGATGAGCTGCACGCCGGTGCGCAGGAACGGATTCGAGACCTTCTTCAGCGCCTCTTCGACCTTGCGCACATCGTTGTTCATCCACAGCTGGGCCAGCGACACGAGTTCGTCGATATCGCGCTGGGTGTCGAGCTTGTCATGACGGAACACGGTGCCCACGAGCCCGAACACCCGCACCACCTCGCGCAGCGGGTAGGCCATGAACACGGCGGCGGCGGTGCCACCCAGCACGATCGCCAGGCCCGGCGCGTTGAAGTAGATGGACGGCGACGTGGCGGACAGCGCCACCACCAGGATCAGCGTGATGACGCCAGCGATGGCGCCGATCAGGGTCGAGGGATTCATTGGGTGCTTGCCCCTACTAAGAATGCGGTACACGAGAGCGCGGCAGGGGCGCGACGGCCCCGGCGCGGCGGGGTGGCGTGCTCGCGCACCCCGGGCAGGATGGGAAGGATTCTAGGCGGCGCCGGCGCGGGCCAAACGGCCGGATAAAGGCAAAAAAAGCGGCCTGGCGCGCGCTTTGTGTTTCAGCTCAATAAAAGGGACGCAATTCGAGCCGGCCGCGCCGCTCGGGCTCGGGGCCGGGCTGCGGTAAAGTTGCGCCTATGAGCAGAAACAAACAGAAGCCCGCCCCCAAGGGCGGCGGCCGCTCGCCCAATTCGTTCTACGACGCGGCGGCGATCGAGCAATTCATGGCCCTGGTCGGGCTGCAGTGGGAGCCCGGCACCGTGCAGCGTGCCGAGGTGCGGGCGAGCTATCGCCTGGGTACGGCGCGTCCGCTCAACATCGAGCACACCGAGGTCGAGTTTCATTGCGACCCGCGCAAGGCCCGCGTCTGGGTGCCGGAATTCCAGCGCACCAGCTTTCACCAGTGGTTCGAGATCAGCTACCAGGAGTTCGAGTACACCCCCGGCGGCTCGATGCTCAAGATCAAGGCCGCCGCGCGCGGCAACGCCCCCGCCTACAGCGTGGGACTGAAACCGCTGGGCTGAGCCCCGGGCCGGCTCACGCCGGCAATTCTTTGTACATGATGGTGGTCGCGTCGAGCCGATCCGCGTCGCTCGCCCGGGCATAACCGGGGATGCGCCCGGCCACCACATAGCCCATTCCCAGATAAAGCGGTTCGGCGTGATCGCCGCTGCGGGTGTCGAGCGTGAGCAACGTGCGGCCCCGTTCGCGCGCGCTCGCCTCGATGGCGACCATCAGTTGCCGCGCGACGCCCGCGCGCCGCGCGCGCGGATGCACCAGCAGCTTGCGCACCTCGGCGCGATGCGGCTGGTTGGCCGGCGTATCGCAATCGAGCTGCACCGTACCCACCACCTCCCCGCCCTGCCGCGCCGCCAGCAGCACGAGGCCGCCCTCCTCCAGCGCGGGCGCGATGCGCCTGCGCCACCAGGCCTCGCTGTCGGCCGCCGTAAATGGCGCGACGAAGCCCACGCTGGCGCCCTGTGAGACGCAGGCATGCAGCACCTGAGCAAGCGCGGGGAGCAGATCGCCCAGGGTACGGGGCGTGACGGTTTCGATCGTGACGGTCATGGGGTGGCTCAGACGATGAACAGGAAATAGCGGGCGGCCTGATCGGCCGAGGTCTGGAACGCGCTCGTGCCGTGCAGCTGATATCGCAGGCAGTCGCCCGGGGCGAGCTCGTGCGGCCGGCCTTCGATCTCGACGCGCAACGCGCCTTCGACCAGCAGTAGATGATGTTCCATGCCTGGGCGCGGCGAGGCGGCATACTCGATGCGCTGGCCCGGTCCCAAGACGCAGCCCAGCACCTCGCCCGCCAGCGGTTGCGCCGGCGGCGACACGGAGCGCCGCTCGAAGGCGGTGGCGGCGTCGTGCCAGACGGGTTGTTCGTCGCGCCTGATCAGCGGCGCAAACCCGCTCTCGACCATGCGCAGCAGGCGCGACATGGGCAGACCGAAGGCGGCGCACAGTCGGCCCAGCGCCTGCGCGGTGGGACTGACTTCGGCGTTTTCGATACGCGACAGCGTGGCCCGGCTCAAGCCGCTCGCCTCGGCCAGCTGGTCGAGCGACCAGCCCTGTTCGGCGCGCAGGCCGCGCAGCCGGGCGGCAAGCGCCGCGCTGATGTCTTCGTTTGCGTTTTCCATAAACGGGATTATTTCCCATATTCGGAAAACCCGCCAGCGAATTCGCGAGCCGCTATCCGCGATACGGCTGGGCGTTGCCGAAGAAGGCGAGCCGCAGGCCGGAAAGCGCGGCGAGCAGTTCCAGGCGATGGCCGGCCGGCGGATCCTGCCGCACGCGCGTGAGCGCGGCATCCAGGCGGCGCAACGCATGCTCGGCGGCCTCGCCCGTCTCGCGGCGCCGGCGCCGGGCCTCGAAGAGGCGTGCCAGCGCACCCAGCAGATCGTCCAGCAGCGCCCTGCCTTCGAGCGGCAGTTGCGCGCGCAGTCGTTGCAGCTCGGCAAGGTTCACGGCAGCACCGAACTCGAAACTGGCGCGCAGGGCCTTGGCGCGAACGGCGGGCGCGGCGGCGCCCGCTCTCGGCGCCATCATCGCGACGCGGTCGTACATGCGCCGCGCGAGCTGATCGCGCGACACCTGGCGGCGGCCACGCGCGATGTCGGCGATCTCGGCCCAGCCGCCCGCCATCAGGCGCCGCACGCTGGTGTCCGGATTCATGGCGCGCACGAAACCGATCACGAGCGTGGGCACCACGAAACCGATCACCGACGCGATGGCGCCGTTTACATACACGTCGAAGGCCTCGTTCTGCACATTGTGCAGATTGAGCAGCAGGATGCTGTTGGCGATCATGGGCAGCGCGATGCCGAAGTGCGCCATGGACGCCTGCATCATCCCGATCGGGATCAGAAACACGGCCAGCGCCAGCACCAGCATCGGGAAGTGCGTGAGTGCGGGCAGGATACCGAAGAGATAGACGGCCACCACGATGGCAGACAGCACCGTGCATTGCAGAAACGCCTTGAGCGCCGGCACGGGGTCGTCCATGAACGAGAGGATGCACGATCCGACGGAGGCCATCTGCACGGCCATCACGCCCGACGGCCAGCCCAGGCCGATCCAGAGCAGCGCGCACACGCCCACCGACAGCGTGGCGGCGGCCCCGCAGCGCAGGGCCACGCCATGGTCGCGCAATTCGCCGGCGGGCCGCGAACGCCGCAGGGGCTGGCGCGGCCGCCGTCCGCGCCGCAGGTGCCGCCACAGGTCGTGCGCGTCGGTTCGCAAGGCGATCAACCGGTCGAGCCTGAGCGCGAGGCTCGCGCGCAGGATGGCCGGCCAGGCGGATGCGGCCGGCAGCGCCGGGCCGCCGTGCGCGCGCAGGGCTTCGATTTGGGCCTGCAGCGCCAGCAGCGCCGCCTCGCCCTCCTCGGCCGAGGCCGGGTGCAACCAGCGCCCGAGCGCCTCTTGCAGGGCGCGCATGTCGGCGGGGTCGCCTTCGAGCCTGCGCAAGGCATTCACGCGGTCGGCGATCGCGCCGATGATCGGCAGCATCAGCGCCATGCGATCGTGCAACTCGCGCAGCAGGGCCTCGCCGCCGCGCAGTTGCGGCTTTTCGTAAGCCAGATGCACGGCCAGCGTGCGCAGCTCGGCCACGCCCGCGGCCAGACGATGCAGATCCTTGGGCAGGCGCCGCACGCCTTCCGGGCCGCGCAGGCTGTCTTCCAGCAGCGTGGCCGAGTCGCGCAGCCAGGCGTCGATGCGCTGTGAAATCAGGCCGCCCACGTGGCGCGGCAGAATGAGATGGCTCACCAGCGTCGCGCACAGGATGCCGAGCGTGATTTCTTCGCAGCGCGCCAGCGCCGTATCGAACACGGCCAGGGGCTCCGACACGCTCGAGAACCCCACGATGGCCGCCGTGTACCCGGCCAGCATGAAGATATAACTGCGCGGCAGGCGATCCAGCATCGAGATGTACAGGCACAGCCCCACCCAGAGGGCGAGCGTGGCCGACAGCAGCACCGGCGCGTTGACGAGCAGGGGCACGAGCAGCACGGCCACCGCCGCGCCGAACACGGTGCCGACCACGCGATAAATGGCCTTGGAGGTGAGCGCGCCCGACAGCGGGTGCGCGATGATGTAGGCCGTGGCCATGGCCCAGCCCGGCCGCTGGAAATCGAGCTGCAGCGACAGGTACAGCGCCAGCATGGCGGCGATGAAATTCTTCACCGAGAAGATCGCATCGGCCACGCTCGGACGGTAGGTGAAAGCCTGGCGGATCACGAGCGGGGCTCCGGCGAGGGCGCCGGCGTGGATTGATTGAGCTGATCCAGGCGTTCGTGCAGGGCACGCAGCACGCGTTCGGCCACCGCCAGATCGGCCTCGGGCAGACCCGCCACCACCTCTTCACGCACGCGATCGACGATGCGCGCGATTTCCTCGGCCTTGCCCGCGCCTGCCGCGCTCAGGCCGACGCAACGCGCGCGCCGGTCGTGCGGGTCGGGCAGGCGTTCGATCAGACCGGCGGCCTCGAGCGCGTCGATCACCCGCACCAGCGAGGCGCCTTCGATGCCGATTTCTTCAGCCAGCACGCCCTGTCGCAGCGGCTCGCCGTGAGTGCGCAATACCAGCAGCGGCCAGGCGGTCGCCTGCGACAGCCCCTGGGCCTGCAGCGCCTGATCGATGCGTTTGCGCCATTGGCGGCCGCCCACCACGAGAAGGCGGCCGATCGAAGCGGGAGGACGAGAGCGGGTCATGGAAACGCCGCCAGACATCCGCGGCCATTTATTTAGAATGCTAAATATTAGCATGACAGCAATATGCGCCGTGAGACGGAGTTTGGGCGCTGTCACCGTTATTCGCTGGATTGCGACCATCCACTCGTGTATCTTGTTATTACATTTAGTCGTTAGCCATAACATTGCCTGGGCCGGAGTCGCGGTTGTACAAGCGCTTGTTGTCTTTCTTCCGTGCCGCCCCGATGGATCGCTGGGCCGATCCCGGCCCCCTCATGCGCCAGGCCACCCACGCGGTGGCGCTGGGCCTGGTGGTGGTGGCCGCCGCCGAGGCGATGTTCCGCAGTCGCAGCCCGCTGCAAGCCTTCGTGGCGGTGTGCAGCCAGGCCTTCATCGTGCTCGTGGTGCTGATCGCCGCCTTCGCCTGGCAACGTCTGCGCGCGCCGCGCGCGCAATACCGGATCGCGCTGGCGGCCTGTCTGCTCCTGCTGTGTGTCTGCCTGTACGACCTGGTCGCGGGCGTGGACGGACGGCGCCAGCGGGAGATCTACGGCGAAGCGCTCAAGCTGAGTCAGCTGCGCCTGGAAACGGCCGCGCACACGACCGACTGGCAGCAATTGCCAGAGATCGAGACGCAGCCGCAGGCGACCGGCATGTATGGCGAATACGAGCGCCTCGTCAAAACGGTGATCGGCCGCGCGGTCGAGCGGCATCGCGACTATGCCCGCGAGCTCGACGAACTCGATCTGGAAGAGAGCCTCAGCGCGGTGCGCCTGGCCGCGCCGGGTGGGGCCGCGCATGCCAATCGCCAATTGCGCGCCGCGAGCGCGCTCGCCCTGCGGCACCGCGACCGGGGCCTGCGCGAGCTCGAAGACGGCATCGCCATGCCCGAGGCGTTGCGCCTGCCGCGCGCCGAACGCGCCCGGCTGCGCGATACGCTGACGGCCCAGGCGGCCTACCAGCGCGACGCGATCCAGGCCAGCTGGCAGGCCGATGCACGCTACTTCGAGATGGCCCAGGCCGTGGCGGCGCTCGTCGATCGCAGCCAGGATCGCTGGCGCCTCGACGATCGGCAGGCGCTGCGGTTTCAGGATGAATTTGCGCAGACGCTGTATCTCGATTGGCGCGAGCAGCTCGGCAAACTGGGCGAGGCCAGCCAGGCGCAGCGCGCCGCCGCGCTGCAGCGGCTGGCGTCGGCCCAGGCCTGGCCGCAGCCCTGAGCCCCGCCGCGGTGCGCGCGGCCATCGGGCACAATAGGGTCATGACATGGGTGCCCCAACTGCTTCGACGGTCCGCCACACGGCTCACCGCCTCTCTCGCCCTGTGCGTGAGCCTGCTCGCGGGCTGCACCCTGCCTTCCCTGGAGAACCGCAGCGTGTCCCACGCACTCGACATCAACGAGGCCCGCGACACGCCGCTGGGCCGCGTCCTCACGCCGATGGCGCAACAGCATCCCGGGAAATCCGGCATCCATGCCCTGGCCGACGCGCAGGATGCCTTTGCGGCGCGCATGCTGCTGGCGAACGCCGCGCGCCGGACGCTGGATGTGCAGTACTACATCTGGCGCAGCGACATGACGGGCACCATGCTGCTCGAGGCCCTGCACGTGGCCGCCGATCGCGGCGTGCGGGTGCGCCTGCTGCTCGACGACAACGGCACCGCCGGCCTGGACACGGTGCTGGCCGCACTCGACGCCCATCCGAATATCGAGGTGCGGCTGTTCAATCCCTTCGTGCTGCGGCGGCCCAAGTTCATCGGGTTCATCACTGATTTCAAGCGCCTGAACCGGCGCATGCACAACAAGTCGTTCACCGCCGACAATCAGGCCACCATCATCGGCGGGCGCAATATCGGCGATGAATACTTCGGTGCCACCGACGACGTGCTGTTCGCCGATCTCGATGTGCTCGCCGTGGGCCCGGTCGTGCCCGAGGTGTCCAGGGATTTCGACCTGTACTGGAACAGCGACTCGGCTTATCCCGTCGATCGGCTGCTGCGCCCGGCCCCGGCGAACGCGCTCGACCAGCTGGCCAGCCAGGCCGGCGTGATCGAGGCCGACCCGCGCGCCGCGGCCTATGCGCATGCGCTGCGCGACTCCAACTTCATGCGGCAGCTGATGGACAGCCAGCTGTCGCTCGAATGGGCGCCCACGCGCATGGTGAGCGATGACCCGGCCAAGGTGCTCGACCAGGCCCCGCCGGAAGCCGCGCTCACGCATCAACTCGAACGCATCGTCGGCACCCCCGACAAGGTGCTGGATCTGGTCTCGCCCTACTTCGTGCCCACCGAGACCGGCACGCGGGCGCTGGTCGAGATGGCGCAACGCGGCGTGGAGGTTCGGGTACTGACCAATGCGCTCGAAGCCACCGACGTGGCCGTCGTGCACTCGGGCTATGCGAAGCGGCGCAAGGATCTGCTGCGCGGTGGCATCGAGCTCTGGGAAATGCGCGCCGCCGCCGACACGCCCGAGCGCAGCAAGGGGTCCGGCGGCTTCAGCGGATCGGGCAGTTCGGGGTCGAGCCTGCATGCCAAGACATTCTCGGTGGACAACGAGCGCGTGTTCGTGGGGTCGTTCAACTTCGATCCGCGCTCGGCCAATCTCAACACCGAGCTCGGCTTCGTGATCGACAGCCCCGTGCTGGCCCGCCGCATCGACGACGTCTTCCTGGACGGGATTCCGCGCACCGCCTACCGCGTCTGCCTGGACGACAAAGACCGTCTTTACTGGCTCGAACAACGCGACGGCCGCACGATCCGGCACGACACCGAGCCGGGCACGCGCTGGTGGCAGCGCGTGTCCGTGTGGTTCGTGTCGCTGCTGCCCATCGAACACCTGCTCTGAGATCCGCGCGGCGCCTGCGTGCCGGCGTCCGGCGAACGTCGTGCTAAGGTTGCGGCGCCGCCCCGCCGGACTTCCGGCGCGCGGGCGCGCCCGATTGCCGCCCGAATCAAGACAGGAAAGTCGTTCCCGATGTTCAAGCCCTCCCCCGCGTCTCGCATGGCCCTGACGGCCTGCCTGACACTCGTGTGCAGCCTGCCGGCCGCGCACGCCAGCACCGCGCCCGCCGCCTCTCCCCTCGCGCTCGCCGCGCCCGCTTCCGCCGCGCAGTCGCATGCCGTGACGGCGCCCGCGCTGACCGCGCGCGCCTGGCTGGTGCTCGACGCCACGAGCGGCCAGGTGCTGGGCGGACAGAACGCACGCACGCGCATCGAACCGGCGTCGCTCACCAAGATCATGACGGCGTACGTGGTGTTCCAGGCGCTCGCCGCCAAGGAAATCACGCTGCAGCAACAGGTCACCATCTCGACGCGCGCCTGGAAAGTGGCGCCCGGCAGCTCGCGCATGTTCCTGGAGCCCGGCAATCAGGTGACCGTGGACGCCCTGCTCTACGGGCTCATGGTGCAGTCGGGTAACGACGCCGCGGTGGCGCTGGCCGAGACCGTGAGCGGCTCCGTGGAGGCCTTCGTGGCGCGCATGAACACGCAGGCTCAGGCGCTCGGGCTGGCCGACACGCATTTCAACAGCCCGAGCGGTCTGCCCGACGCGCTCACCTACTCCACCGCCGCCGATCTCGGCACGCTGGCCGCGCGCATGTCGCGCGACTTCGGCCAGACGGCAAGGCGCTACGACACCACGCGCGAATTCACGTACAACAAGATCCGCCAGACCAACCGCAATCGGCTGTTGTGGCAGGACCCCAGCGTCGACGGCATGAAGACCGGCCACACCGAGTCGGCCGGCTATTGCCTCATCGGCTCCGCCTCGCGCAACGAGGGCGGGCTGCAGCGGCGACTGATCGCCGTGGTGATCGGCACGGCCTCAGACAAGGTGCGTACGCAAGAGGCGCGCACGCTGCTCGAATGGGGCTACGGCGCGTTTCGCACCGTGCGGCTTTATCAGGCGGGCGAAAGCGCGGGCGAACAGCAGGTCTGGAAGGGCCAGGCCGAGGCCGTGCCGGTCGGCTACGCGCGCGACGTCTACCTCACGACGCCGGCGGGCGCGCGGGTCGAGCGCGCGATGCAACCGGCACAGCCCCTGATCGCGCCGATCACGGCGCAACAGCAAGTGGGCGTGGTGCAGATCTCGGTCGACGGCAAGCCCGCGCTGCAGGTGCCGATGGTGGCGCAGCAGCCCGTGCCCGAGGCCGGCTTCGTGGGCCGCGCGTGGGACAGCGTGCGGCTCTGGTGGCGCGACGACGCGAGCTGATCGCCGCGCGCCTCCTGCCCCGTACGCGCTTCGCGGCCGTGCGTGTCGTTCCACCGGACGGCATGCACGGCCGGTTTCATTTGGGCCGCGGTGAGCGGCGGGACGCGGTTGCGGCGGCCACGGTTGCGGCGGCCGTCGATACGGCGGCCGTCGGTGCGGCGGCCGTCGATACGGCGCTCGCCGGCGTGGCGGCAAGCCGCGCTGCCCGTGCACGCGCCGTCAGCAACGCGGCTTCGCGCGTGTTGCGTGTCAGCGCGGCCGCCTGCAGAAAGGCGGTCTCGGCCTCCGCGTATCGGCCCAGGCGTTCGAGCAGATCGGCGCGCGCGCTCCAGAGCCAGGGATAGCGCGCCAGCGTCGGCTCGGCCTGCAAGGCCTCGACCAGCGGCAGCGCGGCCGCGGGCCCCTGATCCATGCCGAGCGCGACGGCCCGGTTCAACGCCACGACCGGCGTGGGCATCCGCGCGTACAGGGCGTCGTAGAGCGCGACGATCGCGCGCCAATCGGTGTCCTCGGCCCGGGCCGCGCGGGCATGACAGGCCGCCAGCGCGGCTTGCAGTCCGTAGGGTCCGAGCGCGCCGCACGCCTGCGCGCGCACCAGCGCCGCCAGCCCGCGCCGGATCAGCAGGCGGTCCCAGCGGCCGCGGTCCTGCGCCAGCAACAGCACCGGCTGGCCCTGCGCGTCGATCCGCGCGGGCAGGCGCGACGCCTGCAGCTCCAGCAGCGCAGCCAGGCCGTGCGCCTCGCCTTCGTCGGGCATGAGCCCCGCGAGCACGCGGGCAAGCCGCAAGGCTTCCTGGCAGAGATCGGGGCGCGTCCAGTCGTCGCCGGCCGTGGCCGCATGACCCTCGTTGAAGATCAGGTAGATCACCTCCAGCACCGCGTCCAGGCGCTCGGCCCGCTCGCGCGCACGCGGCACCTCGAAGGGCACCCCCGCCTGGCTGAGGCTGCGCTTGGCGCGCACGATGCGCTGCGCCACGGTGCTCTCGGACTGTAGAAAGGCGCGCGCGATCTCCGCCGTCGACAGGCCGCCAAGCAGGCGCAGCGTGAGGGCCACGCGGGCATCGGACGGCAACACCGGATGGCAGGCCGTGAAGATGAGCCGCAGCAGATCGTCGCCGATATCGTCGGCGCGGCGCGCGTCCACGGCGTCCGCCACATCGGGTTCGACATGGGCCTGCATCACTTCGATCTCGCGGGCCAGGGCCTCGCCGCCACGCGCCTGCGTGGCCGCCTGGCGCAGCATGTCGAGCGCACGATGGCGAGCGGCGGTCATGAGCCAGGCTCCGGGGTTGGCCGGCACGCCGCGCGCCGGCCAGTGCTCCAGCGCCGCCACCAGCGCGTCCTGCGCGGCCTCTTCGGCCAGCGCCAGGTCGCGCAGATGGCGGGCGGCATACGCCACCACCTTGGCCGACTCGATGCGCCAGACGGCCTCGATCTCGCGGCGAACGGCATCATGCCCGGCCATCGTTACGCCGCCGGCGCGACCGCGTTGGGGTCCATATGGAAGAACTCCCAGATATGACCGTCGGGATCGTCGAAGCTGTGCGAGTACATGAAGCCGTAATCCTGCGGCTGGCGCGGCGCGGTGCCGCCCGCCGCCAGCGCACGCCGGACGATCTCGTCGACCTCGTCACGGCTCTCGCACGACACCGCAACCATTACTTCGGTGGCCGCGCGGGCGTCGGCCACCGGCCGGCCCGAGAAGCTCTGGAAGTAGTCGGGCACCAGCAACATGGCGTAGAGGTTTTCGCCGATCACGAGGCAGGCGGCCTGCTCGTTGGTGAACTGCGGATTGAACGACAGGCCGAGCGCGGTGAAAAATGCCTGCGAGCGCGGCAGGTCGGCGACCGGAAGATTGACGAAGAGTTGTTTGTGCATGATGACTCCTGAGTGGCCGCGGCGAGCGGCCCGCTGCGTTGCCCGGACGCGCACGCACCCGGGCGCGGGAAAGATGCGTTACGCCGGGGCGCGGGTCGGGGCGCGGGCTGCGGCCGCTGTGGCTGTGTCGGCGGTGTCCGCGGTATCCGCCGCGTTCGCTGTGTTCGCTGTATCCGCCGCGTTCGCTGTGTTCGTTGTGTTCGCTGTGTTCGCTGTGTCTGCCGTGTCCGCTGCGGCCACCGTGCCCGGCTCCTGGCCCGCGGGCGGTGGAAAGTCCGTCATCTCGTAGACCTGGCGCACCTCGATCTCGCCCTCGCGGTCCGCGCCAAAGGGCGCGGGATAGCGCCGCGCCCAGGCCAGCGCCTCGTCGCGGTCACGCACCTGGATCAGGGTGAAGCCCGCGATCAACTCCTTGGTTTCGGCAAAGGGGCCATCGGTCACGCTGACCTGCCCCGCCTCGTGTCGCACCCGCCAGCCCTTGCTGCTGGGTTGCAGGCCCATGGCGTCGAGCAGCACGCCGGCGCGGGCGAGCTCTTCGTGAAACGCCCCCATCGCCGCCATGAGCTCGGGCTCGGGCATGGCGCCGGACTCGCTCAGCGCGTTGGCCCTGATGATGATCATGAAACGCATCGCATCTCTCCTGGGTTCGCCGGTGGCGCATGCGCACCGGCCTGTATCGACACGACGGCACAGCACGCCCCGGATCGACAGGAATTCGCACCAACCAGGGAAAACACCTAGAAAAACGCGCCTGCCCGCACTGCCGGCGGCGCCTCTTCCTTACATGAAGCAGGGACCGAGCTTGCGCACTTCGACCGTGCACCACTGAGCGGCGGGACAGGCCCGGGCGATCTCGAGCGCCTCGACGTCGGTCTCGCAGTCGATCAGGAAAAAGCCACCCACCATTTCCTTGAGCTCGGCCGACTGGCCCTCGCGCACCTGCACGCGCACGGCCTGGTCCTGGGCCAGCAGCGACTGCGCTTCGCGCAGAATCCCGCGCTCGCGCAAGCCGGCGGCAAACGCCAGCATGCTGTCGTAGAGGGCCTGCCCCTCGGCAGCGGAGCGCGTGGCACGCTGCCCCACGGGTTCGACGATCAGCAAGGCATACGACATGGCAACTCCTGGCAGCGCGTCCGACACAGGACCACGAATCGCGCCAGTATAGGAGCGAAGTGTGTGAAGTGTGGGGGCAGCAAGCGTGCGAAGCACCGCGCAGCGTGGGGGCACCCGCCCGCCGCTGGGCCGCCCCGAGGTGGGCGGCCCCCTCGGGGGGCAGCAAGCGGGCGAAGCACCGCGCAGCGTGGGGGCACCCGCCCGCCGCTGGGCCGCCCCGAGGTGGGCGCGCCCCCTCGGGGGGCAGCAAGCGGGCGAAGCACCGCGCAGCGTGGGGGCACCGTATCATCGCGGGACGCCCCTCAAGAGAGATTCGCCTTGGCTCTGCGACAGTCGTCCTTTTTCATCCGTTTCATCACGCTCGGCGTGCTGGCCCATGTCTATGTCGGCCTGCGGCTGATTCCCGACGCGGGCCTGCCGCTGGCGGGCGGTCTGGCGGCAGCGCTGCTGCTCGTGGCGAGCTGCGTGCTCATCCCGCTCGGCATGCTGAGCCGCTCCTCCGGGCGCCAGCCCTGGGGCGACCGCCTGGCATGGGCCGGGCTCACGGCCATGGGATTCTTCTCGTCGCTCTTCGTGCTCACGGTGCTGCGCGACGCGGTGCTGCTGGTGCTCTGGCTCGCCTCGCTGGGGGGCCTCACCCTCCCCTGGGCGCCGCTGCGCGCGGCGAGTGCCATCGCGGTGCCGGCGTTCGCGCTGCTGGCGAGCGCCGTCGGCTTCTGGAACGCACGCCGGCGCGCACCGGTCGTGGACGTCGATATTCCGATCGCCGACCTGCCGCCCGCCCTCGAGGGCTACACCATCGTGCAACTGAGCGACATTCATGTCGGACCCACGATCAAGCGCGGCTACGTCGACGCCATCGTCGAAGCCAGCAATGCGCTCGCGCCCGACCTGATCGCGATCACCGGCGACGTGGTCGATGGCAACGTGGCGCAACTGCGCGAACACACCGCCCCGCTCGGCCGCTTGCGGGCACGTCAGGGCGTGTTCCTGGTGACCGGCAACCACGAATACTATTCGGGCGCCGCGCAGTGGGTGACCGAGTTCCGCCGCATCGGCCTGAACGTGCTGCAGAACGAACACGTGATGCTGCGCACCGGCGAGGCCGGCATCGCGCTGGCAGGCGTCACCGACTACAGCGCGGGCGCCTTCGATCCGCATCAGCGCAGCAACCCGGTGCGGGCCGTCGCGGACGCGCCCGCGGGCAGCCTGCGCATCCTGCTCGCGCACCAGCCACGCAGCGCGGCCGCGGCCGAGCCGGCCGGTTACGACCTGCAACTATCCGGCCATACGCATGGCGGGCAGTTCCTGCCCTGGCGGTTCTTCGTTCGGCTGCAACAGCCGTATGTGGCCGGCCTGCATCGTCATGGGCGCATGTGGCTGTATATCAGCCGCGGCACGGGCTACTGGGGACCGCCCAAGCGCCTGGGCGCGCCGTCCGAGATCACGCGGTTGCGCCTGCGCCGCGCCTGAGCGGCAGGGGCTGCGCCGGCTGAGCTGGCTTGGAGCTGCTGAGCTCGGGCTGCGGACCCCGGACTTCGGGCGCGGAGCTTCAGACCTCGGGCTGCGGGCTGCGGGCTTCGGGCTGCCGACTTCGGGCTGCCGCGGCGCGTAACCATCCGTGAAGATCAGCCTGGCCGCGGGCTGCCGCACTGCCAGCACAAGGTGAACTGCGCCTCGAGGGGCTCGCCGCATTCGGTGCAGTGCCACGGCTGGCTGCCGGGCGGCGCACCGCCCTGGATCAGCGCCTGCGCCTCGGGCAGGTCGCGTTCGCGCTCGATCCACACCTCCGGGCCGCATTGATCGACCGGGATGTCGCCCAGCGCGCCCTGCAGATACTGGTTGTGCAGCTCGCAGGGGATGCGGGCCTGTTCGAGCAGGTTGACCCAATGCTGCGCCAGCAGCAGGCTGGGCGCGCGCGCAAGCTTGATCATGAGGGCTCCTTCCCGGCATCGACACCGCGATGTTGGCCTGCCCGCGCCGTGCTGGCAAGCCCCGGCCGCCGCGACTGCCTCGCCTGCGTGCACGCGGCCCCGGCAGGCGCCCGAACCCGCACGGCACGGCCCTGAAACACCCCCCCGATGTTTGCGGGCTGCGGCACACTCAGGTATTAATAGTGGGCCCGCCCCGCCCCGGGCGCGTGCACCGGCTGGAGAAACAATGAATAAAAGCAAGTTCCGAATGCAGGTCAACAAACCGGTGTTCTACACCTCCGGCGCCTTCATCGTGGCGCTGGTCATCTTCGCCGCGACCGCTCCCGGCGCGGCCCAGAGCCTGTTCGGCGCCATGCAGGACTGGATTTTCACGAACGCCAGCTGGTTCTACATGCTGGCGGTGGCGATCGTGCTGCTGTGCATGCTGTACGTCACGTTCAGCCGCTTCGGCGACATCAAGCTCGGTCCCGACCACAGCGAGCCCGATTACCGCGACCTCACCTGGTACTCGATGCTGTTCGCGGCCGGCATGGGCATCGGCCTGATGTTCTTCGGCGTGGCCGAGCCGGTCATGCACTTCCTGGATCCGCCCTTCGGCGCGGGCGGCACGCCCGAGGCCGCGCGCGATGCGCTGTCCATCACCTTCTTCCATTGGGGCCTGCATGGCTGGGCGATCTACGCCAGCGTGGCGCTGGTGCTCGCCTACTTCGGTTATCGCCATGGGCTGCCGCTCACGCTGCGCTCGGCCTTTTATCCTTTGCTGGGCGATCGCATCCATGGCCCGATCGGCCATGCGGTCGACATCTTCGCCGTGATCGGCACGGTGCTCGGGGTGGCCACGTCGCTCGGTCTGGGCGTGGCGCAGATGAATGCCGGGCTCAACTATCTGTTCGACGTGCCCAACAGCATCCTGGTGCAGATCGGCCTGATCGTGCTGGCCTGCGGCCTCGCCACCCTGTCGGCCGCGAGCGGTCTCGACAAGGGCATCCGCTATCTGTCGGAAGGCAACATGTTGCTGGCCGTGCTGCTGCTGACCTTCGTGGCGGTGGTGGGCCCCACCATCTTCCTGTTGCAGACCTTCGTCGAGAACATCGGCGTGTACCTGTCGGGTCTGGTGTCGCGCACGTTCAATCTGTATGCCTACAACCCCACCGACTGGATCGGCGGCTGGACGCTGTTCTACTGGGGCTGGTGGATCGCGTGGTCGCCGTTCGTCGGCGTGTTCATCGCGCGCATCTCGCGCGGCCGCACGATTCGCCAGTTCGTGGGCGGCATGCTGCTCATCCCTACCGGCTTCACGCTGCTGTGGATGACGATCTTCGGCGACACGGCCATCTATCACATCCTCTTCAACGGGGCGACGGAGCTGGGCGAGGCCGTGAAGAACGACTCCACGCTCGCGCTCTTCGTGTTCCTCGAGCAGTTCCCGTGGGCGCGCGTGATGTCGGGCTTCGCGGTGCTGATGGTGCTGGTGTTCTTCGTCACCTCGGCCGACACCGGGGCGCTGGTGGTGGACATGCTGGCCTCCGGCGGCGCCGACGACGCACCGGTATGGCAACGGGTGTTCTGGTCGATCCTGATGGGCCTGGTCGCGATCGCGCTGCTGCTGGCAGACGGGCTGAAGGCGCTTCAGACAGCCACCGTCGCGAGCGCGCTGCCATTCTCGGTCGTGATCCTGATATCGCTGTGGGGCTTGTTCCGCGCGCTCAATCATGACACCACCAAGCGCGGCCTGCGCTACCGCACCGTCAGCCGCCCGCCGGCCGGCGCCAGCGCCGAGCCCTGGCAGCGCCGTCTGCGCAACATGATCATGATGCCCAAGCGCGCGCACGTGCAGCGCTACATCAGCGACGTGGTGCGTCCTGCGATGGACGACGTGGCGGCCGCGCTGGCCCGCGAGGGCTATGTGACCGCGCTCGAAGACGGCGCGGAGGGCCAGCTGACCTTCCGCGTGGGCCACGGCGAGCATCTGGACTTCTCCTACACGGTGTATCCGATGGCCGAAGTCCGGCCCAGCCTCACGCCGGAAGAAGCGCGCGACGAAGAAGACCGGCGTTACTTCCGCGCCGAGGTGCATCTGGGCGAAGGCGGCCAGGACTACGACATCATGGGCTGGAGCCGCGACGAGGTGATCGGCGACATCCTCGACCAGTATGAGCGTCATCGCCACTATCTGTCGCTCACCTACGGTTCCTCCCGCGCAAGCTCGCCG
Source organism: Bordetella genomosp. 5 (assembly GCF_002261475.1). Taxonomy (GTDB): domain Bacteria; phylum Pseudomonadota; class Gammaproteobacteria; order Burkholderiales; family Burkholderiaceae_B; genus Bordetella. The sequence goes on along the minus strand of NZ_NEVN01000002.1, from coordinate 75,610 downwards.
GGCGGATCCTCCTGATCGGGCGCGCGGGTCGCCGGCCGGTCCGCCGGCCGCGACCCACGCGTCGGCGGCCCCACCTGGCCGGCCGCACCTGGGCGGCCCCACCTAGCCGGCCGCACCTAGGCGGCCCCACCTAGCCGGCCGCACCTCGCTACAATTCCCTCTCCGAACCTGCCTTGAAAACGCGCGCCCTCACGGGTGCGCGGCCGTTGCACCATGACCGATACGCCTTTCCATTTCAAGCGCGGCAGCGCGCCGCTGCTCATCTCGATCCCGCATCTGGGCCAGGAGATTCCGGCGGACCTGCGCGCAAGCATGACGCCCATCGCCCACACGGTGGCCGACACCGACTGGCATCTCGACCGTCTGTACGCCTTCGCCGACGCGCTCGGCGCCTCGGTGCTGGGCGCGCGCTACTCGCGTTACGTCATCGACCTCAATCGCCCGCCCGACGACGAGTCGCTCTACCCGGGCCAGACCAAGACGGGCCTGTGCCCGGCGGCCTCGTTTCGCGGCGAACCGCTGTATCTCGACGGCGCCGCGCCGGACGCGGCCGCGCAGGCCGAACGGCTCGCCACTTACTGGCAGCCCTACCACGACCAGCTCACGCGCGAGATCGCCCGCATCAAGGCCGAGCATGGCCGCGTGCTGCTCTGGGAAGCGCACTCCATCGCCAGCGTGCTGCCGCGCCTGTTCGACGGCAAGCTGCCCGACCTGAACATCGGCACGTCCGACGGCAAGACCTGCGCGCTCGCCGCGCAGCAGGCCGTGCAGCGCGAGCTCGAAGCCAACGCCGATTACACCTGGGCGGTCAACGGCCGTTTCAAGGGCGGCTACATCACGCGCCACTACGGCGCGCCCGAACAGGGCGTGCATGCGATCCAGCTCGAGATGTGCCAGTCCACCTACATGGACGAAACGTATCCCTTCGGCTATCGCGAAGACCTGGCAAGCCGCGTGCAGCCCCTGGTGGGCCGCATGGTGAAGGCAGCGCTCGACGCGCTAGGCTGACAGCCGCGCCGAAAATCTCAACATTGCTAACACGCGGTCTGCGGCGCATGCGATCAGGCTCATGGCGGACCTTCGGTGGCGCCTTCGCTAATCGCAGCGTGGGCTTCACCCTCGCCGTTAAATGAGATGACATGGACGAAAACCGGCGCTGAGCTCGACCGGTTTCCCCATTATTTTCGTGATCCCGCGCCGGTGGGATAAAGGTTTGGAAACCAGCGTTCCACCACTTCTGCGGAAAATGCCAACCGCAGTGGCGCACGGTGGCTGACCGCAGACAGCATGCCCCGATCAACCAGCCTCGCAGTGACATTACGCGCACCGCGTTCTTCGTAGCCGGTAAGCGCTGGAATCTTCGAGCGCTCGACCTCGCCACTCATAACGGCTTCGCGCAGCACGGAAAAGCTGCCACGGAGCAGCCGCTTCGCTCGCACCTCTTCCTCCACATGGATTTCCATACGTGCAAGCAACGTCGCCGGTTCGAGCAAACCACTCATGAATCGGATTTGATCAATAGAACGATCAAGAAAGAATTCGCAGAAATCGATCAGTCCGCGCTGAGTCAGGTTGCCCCGCCCATCTAGATCGCCTTGGCGAGGTCGATCCGCCTGAGCAAGCAACGCTTTGTATCGTTCCTCGTCACGCGCCAATCCCCTCGCCACCGACCAGAGACTGGTCCCAACCCCCAGCCGCTTAAACAACGCGTGTGACATCAGCCGCGCGACCCTGCCATTACCGTCAAGGAATGGATGGATCCATAGGAAACGATGATGAACCGCACCGACAGTTTGAACTTGCCGGAACCTGCTTAGCGGCGGCGATGCATAGGCTTTATCAAAGTACGACATGAAACGTGGAATATCCGCGGCAGCAGGAGGAATGTGCCGCCCGACCTGGACGTCTCGCTTGCGCCATTGGCCGGGAACAATCTCGAGACGCGCCCCGGTTCTGTCATCGGCGACGAACAACATCTCCGGCGGTAGCCGCGAGCAAAACTTTTCATGCAACCAAGAAGCATAAGCCGCGGACGCCGGCCACGCGTCGGGATCCTGTCCCGTATCAATCAGCCGTTGAACGTGGATATGCGCGACCGCTTCCTTCTGGAGGTCCCGCTTTTTCGGTTCATTGGAAAAATCGTTGGCGAGGGCCCTGTCGATGTCGCGCGGATGCGTGTCGTGCCCTTCTATCAAGTTAGAGTAATAGCAGTTCATCGAGCGTACGAGATCACCGATCGAGTCTCGTAAGATCGGATGCAGGCGGCTCGCCAGCCGATTAGCCTCTGCCACAAGTAGCAAAGTGTCATCGTCAAGCAGCCGGCATGTCTCATCGGGGACCATCGGCCCCATGGTCGTCGTGTCCATGACTGAAGTCTACCGGAACCTATGCCGGATAGAGAGCTCGACTTTTCTCTTTTAAATCATTAACTTCTTCGAAAAAAACGAAGAAACCGGACCGGATCGCATGCCGGTTGCAAAGCTAGGGAGGGGCGACGCATTTGCCTCGCACGCACAACAGAAGGATCGCCTGTTGGCACACGCCCTCAATGCGCGAACGGCAACGCGGCGCCAATCACGGCGAACAGCACGCCGCACACTTGATTGAAGCGCCGGCCGGAGCGCTCCAGCCAGGGGCGGATGCGATGCGACAGGCTCGCCAGGCCGTATTCCACGGCGCACTCGGCCACGACGAAGGTCAGCGCCATCACGGCGAACTGCAGCCACAGGCTGCGCGCGGGCGAGATGAATTGCGGCAGGAAGGCGCCGTAGAACAGCAGCACCTTGGGATTGGAGACGGCCGCGAACAGGCCCTGGCGGAACAGCAGCGCGCGAGAACTCGGCGCGTTGGCCCGGGCGGCCGGCTGGCCCTCCCGCAAGGCGGCGGGATCGGAAGGTCTTGGCGCCGATGCGTCGGGCGCCGATGCGTCGGGCGCCGGCACCGCGGCCCCCAGCGCCAACGGCGGCGCGCGCCACAGCTGCACGCCCAGCCACACCAGATAGGCGCCGCCCGCGAACTTGAGCGCGGTCAGCGCGCCCGGCGAGGTCTGCAGCAGCGCGCCGATGCCGGCCATGGCCAGCGCGATCAGCCCGGTGAAGCCCACCGCTCCGCCCGCGATGGTCCAGCGGGTCGGGCCGCGCCCGTGCAGCGCGCCGTGCGCGATGACGAGCAGGCTGTTGGGCCCCGGGGTGAGCGACAGCCCGGACACCGCCAGCGCGTAGAGCAGCCAGGTATTCCAATCCATGTGATGCCATCAATGCGGAATCGAGGGATGCCAGTCTAGAACAGGACGCCGCGTGCTGCACGGCGGGGCCAGCGGCACCAGGACGATGCCGCTGCGGGCGATGACGGCCCGGATCGGAGGCACGGTGCGCGGCTGCGGGACGCGACATGCGCGCCCAGCGCAGACCCTGTCCGCGACAGGGGTTTTTCGCCTATCGCCGCCATTGAGACAAACGAATGGACGGCCCGGGCGCGCCGGGCGGACCATGGACGTTCATTGCCACCGCGCGCCCCGGGCCCGGCGGCTCACGCAATATTGATTCGGGATCCCGCATCCCAAGGAGGAAATCCATGTCCAGTTTCATCGAAGGTCTTGTCCGCGCCGAGTTGTCCCTGCTTGGCGTATCGGCGCCGCCGGCGGATGCCGACGCGTCCCGCGAGGCGGCCGAGCGCGCGCCCGAGGTCCGCTTCGACGCGGCCGAATACCGCAGCGCCGCGGGCTGAGCCCGGGTTGGGCACTGCGCACGGTCATACCGCCGGCAAGACCCCGAGCGTCTCGCGCAGCGCGCAGCAGCCAGACAAAAAGGCCGCACCTCTCGCGAGGCGCGGCCTTTTTGTTGGAGCGGATGCGGATCAGCTCGTGTGCGAAGCCGGCTGAGGCATCTCGGCGCGCTTGGCGCGTTGACGCATCGCGCTCACCACCAGCAGCGCGATCAGCGCCACGCAGGCCAGGATGAAGCCCAGGCTGATCGGCCGCGTCACGAACACCGACATCTCACCACGCGACAGCAGCAGTGCACGACGGAAGTTCTCTTCGACCATGGGGCCGAGCACGAAGCCCAGCAACAGCGGCGCGGGTTCGAACTTCAAACGCATGAGCAGGTAGCCCGCCACGCCGAACAAGGTCACCATGCCCACGTCGAACAAGTTGTTGTTCGTGCTGTAGACGCCGACGCAGACAAAGAACAGCGCGGCCGGGTACAGGACACGGAACGGCACGGTCAGCATGCGCACCCACATACCGATGAGCGGGAGGTTGAGCAGCAGGAGCAGGACGTTGCCGACCCAGAAGCTCGCGATCAAGCCCCAGAACATGTCGGCATGCTCGAGCATCATCTGCGGACCGGGTTGAATGCCGTGAATGATCAGCGCGCCCAGCATCAGGGCCATCACGGGGTCACCCGGGATACCCAGGCTCATCGTGGGGATGAAGCTCGTCTGCGTCGAGGCGCTCGTGGCGGCCTCGGGGCCGGCGATGCCTTCGATGGCGCCACGGCCGAAGCGACGCGGCTCTTTCGCGACCTTCTTTTCGACGGCGTAGGAGATGAACGACGCGATCGTCGGACCCGTGCCCGGCAGGATGCCGAACGCCGCGCCGATACCCGTGCCGCGCACCAGCGCGCCACGCGATTGCTTGATGTCGCCAGCCTCGGGCCGCATCGACTTCATGCTGATCTTGGTGCCGGTCACGCGGCTGTCGCCACCCACCTTGTTGATGTTGCGCAGGAAGTCGGCCACACCGAACAGACCCATCGCCAGCGCCACGATCTGCAGGCCGTCCGAAAGCTCGAGGATACCGAAGTGAAAGCGCATCGTGCCGGTGTTGACGTCCGTACCAACCACGCCCAGCAGCAGACCCACCACCACCATGGCCACGCCCTTGACGGCGGAACCCTTGGCCAGCGTGGCACCGGCCAGCAGGCCCAGCACCATCATCGAGAAATACTCGGCCGGGCCGAAGCGGAAGGCGACTTCCACCAGCATGGGCGAGAACAGGATCATGGCCAGGATGCCGACCGACGCGCCGCAGAACGACGAGAACATCAGCATGAACAGGGCCGAGCCCGCCTTGCCATTGCGTGCCAGCGGATTGCCGTCCAGACACGCCACGGCGTGCGAGGCGGTGCCCGGCAGGTTCAGCATGATCGAGGTGATGCCGCCGCCATACTGCGAGCCGTAGTAGATGCCCGAGAGCATCACCAGCGCGGCGGTGGGGGTCATCGTGTAGGTGAGGGGCAGCAGGATCGAGATCGCGGCCAGCACGCCCATGCCGGGCAGCACGCCGATCAGGTTGCCCATGAACACGCCGAAGGCGGCCCACATCAGGTTCTCGAGCGCGAACGCGACCGAGAAACCATGCATCAGGTTATTGAGGATTTCCATGCTTCAACCCCAACGGAACAGCGGGAATTGCAGCTGCAAGCCCCAAGAGAACACGACCACGCCGATCAGGGTGACGGCGACCGACAGAATCGCAGCGCCTTTGAGCGTCTGCTGACGATCGCCCAGGGCGGACACGAATACCAGGACAAGCGTGGCGGGCACGAGGCCACCGTACTTGCCCACCAGGATGAAGGCGAGCAGGCCGCCCACGATGCAACCCCAGCCGCGCCAGTCGGGCGCCGACTCGGGCTCGTGATCGTCATCGGCGTTCAACGGCGACGTCGCCAGCTTGGCGATCAGCGCGCCCAGCAGGATCAGCACCACGCCGAGGATGGCGGGGAACAGCCCCGGCCCCATGCGCGCCAGCGAACCCAGTTCGTAGGTCATTGCCTGGGCCAGCGCGGCCACTCCCAGCACGACCATGGCCCCTCCGGCCCACCACTCGCGTCTTACGACGTCCTTTTCCGGCTGCATACCCCGAATCTCCTTGTTTTGGCGATGCTTCTATCTGACGCAGGTCTTAAGCGAAGCTGACTTTCGACTGAAGCGGCAGTCTAAGAACTCAAACTTGCGATCGCCTTTCACTGATGCAGAAAAACGGCGTACAGAAACAAAAAAGGCCGAAAAATGGGGAAATCCCTGAGTCCTCACGCGCACCGAAATACAAAGCTTTCAATTTGGTTGCATGCACAACCATCGGTATAGCGCACAGGCGCGCGCGCGACTGCGCGTGCGGACACGCGCACGACGGCGTGCGCGCGTAGCACACTTTCTGAGAGGCTCTTTTTACGCGCCGCGCGCTGTGCGCAGCGCATGCTGATCGGCGCGCTCAGCCGCTGTGGGGGTCGCCCGCCGCGGCGGCGATGCAGTCGTCGAAAATCTCGAGAAAGCGCGCTTCGGCGGGCTCCGGCACGAGTGCCGGATGCGTGATGAGATAGAGGTCGGCGCCCAGCGCCAGTTCCGCCGGCGAGAAGCGCCACAGGCGCCCGGCCTGCTCGTCGGCCGCGGCGGCCGCGCACGGCAGCACGCCGATGCCGACGCCGGCGACGATCATGCGCAGCACCGCACCGATGTCGGTGCTGCTGCCGGTGATGCGGCGCGCCAGGCCCGCGCCGTCGCCCAGGGCGAGCAGCGGCTCCATGACGCCGCCCTTCTTGCTCGCGGAGAATGCGACCAGCGGCTCCTGGCGCAGCTGTTCCAGGGTGATGTCGTCGCGGCCGAACCACGGATGGGTCGGACCGCAATAGATGCCAAACTCCTCGCGCATGAGGAAGCGGCAGCGCAGCCCCGCGATCGGTTGCGCCAGCAGGCAGAGCGCCAGCGGCGCGATGCGCTGCGACACAGCGCGGATCGCCTGCGGACTGCTGACGATCTCGATCTCGATGTTGACCGACGGGTGGCGCTGACGAAAGCGGGCGAGCGCCTGGTCCAGCGGCTCGTACTGAACCGCCGTGATGAACATCAGCTTCAAGAGGCCGGTGATGTCGCCCTGCGCGCCGGCGAGCTTCTCGCCGATGCGCGCCGCGCTGCGCATCATGACCTCGCACTCGCGATAGAGAATTTCGCCGTGGCGCGTGAGCTCGAAGCGCCGGCTGCCGCGCACGATGAGCGTGCAGCCCAGGCTCTCTTCGAGCCGCTTGAGTGCCTGCGTGACCGAGGGCTGCCGGATGCCCAGCTCGTGCGCGGCCTGCGTGAGGCTGCGCGCCTCCACGATCACGAAGAACGTGCGCAGCAGGTTCCAGTCGAGTGAATTGAGCGTGGGATCCATGGTGGCGGGCAAAGAAGCGGCGCCGCCAGACTGGCCGCGCCTGCCCGCCATTAGACCACCGCGCGTGCCGCTCAAGCCCGGTCCGCGCGCTCGACCACGGCGTGCAGCAGCACGTTCAGACCCGGTTCGATGTCCTCGGCCGTCGCCAGTTCGTTGTTGTTGTGCGTGATGCCATCGCGGCAGGGCGTGAAGATCATGGCGGTGGGGAATTTCTGCGCCATGAAATACGCGTCGTGGCCGGCCTGGCTGGGCAGATCCGCGGTGCTGTAACCCAGCGCCTGCACCTTGTCGCGCACGATGCCCACCATGGCGTCGTCGAAGATGTAGCCGCCCCACTGCCACTGGTCGAGGATGCGATAGTCGCAGCCCGTCTTGGCGGCCGCCTGCGCCACGCCGCGCAGCATCTTGTCGCGCATCGCCTCGGCCGCCTCGGGGCTTTCGTGGCGCACGTCGCCGATGGCCTCCGCCCAGTCGGACAGAATGCCCGCCTTGTTGGGCCAGGCGACGAGACGCGAGGCCGTGGCCTTGCCGCCCGTACCGACGAACTCCCAGCCGATGTCGTCCACCTCGGTCAGCATGCGCGCGGCGGCCACCAGGGCGTTGCGGCGCTTGGCCATCGGCCAGGGGCCGGCATGCGCGGTCTCGCCGCGAAACTCGACCAGCACGCCGTGCGAGCTATAGCCATGCGTGACCACGCCGACCTGCTTGTTGGCCTTGCCCAGCAGATCGCCCTGCTCGATGTGCAGTTCGAAATAGGCGTCGACGTCGCACTGACCGACCGGGGTGTCGCCCTTGTAGCCGATGCGCTCGAGCTCTTCGCCGAAGGTCGGGCCATCGTCGGAGCGGCGCGCGTAGGCCCAGTCGAGCTCGTAGGCGCCCACGAAGCAGCCCGAGGCCATCATCGGCGGCGAGAAACGGCTGCCCTCTTCGTTGGTCCAGTCGACGATCTCGATCGGGCGGCGCGTGGTGATGCCCAGATCGTTGAGCGTGCGCACCACTTCGAGCGCGCCCAGCACGCCCACGATGCCGTCGAAGCGTCCGCCGTTGGCCTGGGTGTCGAGGTGGCTGCCGATCATCACGGGCGGCAGGTCCTCGCGGCCTTCGCGGCGGCCGAAGATGTTGCCCACGGCGTCCACCCGCACGGTCAGGCCGGCATCGCGGCACCATTGCACGAACTGATCGCGCATGTCGCGGTCGGCGTCGGTGAGGGCCAGGCGGGCCAGGCCGTTTTCGCGCCCCACGCCGATGCCCGACGAGGTGTCGAGCGTTTCGAGATAGCGCGGCATGTTGATGCGCGTGGTGGCGGACAGCGTCATGGCAAAACCCCTTGTATTCCTGGTTGTCGTGCCGGGACAGATGCCCGGCCTGTGCAGGGCATTCTAGGGGTGGGACGTGCCATTCACCAATAGGCCATGCCTATATTTCACATAGGCCATACCGGCAGCACATGCGCGCCTCAGGCGTCGCGCAGCAGATCGTGTTCGTTGAGCAGTTCGTAGACGATTTCGGGGCGCGCATCGAGGCAGCGGCGGATCGCCGCCGGGATGGTCTGGCGGGTCTTGCGGCACAGGCCCGGACAGGCCTCGACGTCGATCACGATGCCGCGCACCGTGCGCACTTCGTTGGGCCCGGGCGCGAAGCGCACCACCAGGCCGAGCAGCGCTTCCATCTTGCCGCCCAGACGGCGCAGCTCGCTGAGCGAATCGGCGGCCTCGATGCGCTGGATCAGCCGCTTTTCTTCGTCGCGCGTGAGCCGCAGGATGCGCAGGTCGGCGCCGGGCTCGGCCAGCAGCCGCTCGCGCTCGCAATCACAGGCGCCGGGCGGACACTCCTGGCGTATCGGAAACGGCAGATCCATGGTCGGCATGCAAAGAAGGCGAGGACGGACGCGCCGTCCAAAACACAAAGTGTAGGGGTGGGCCCACATTTATCCAAGCCGCCTCCGTAGCGCTACGGAGGCGCCCGGCGGGATGGGCCTGCGATAATGGCCCCATCGTGACCCTCCCCTCTATCCGCTGGCGCACGGCCGGTGCGTGGGCGCTGCTCTACCTGGCCGGCATCCTGTGGCTGGCGCGCCAGGACTACGTGGCGCAGCGCGACCGCTTCGCCCAGGGTGCCAGCATCGCCCATCGCCTGCTCAGCCAGAAAGCCGTGCAGCACGAGGCCGTGCTCGCGACCCTCGCGGCGCTCTCGCATCCGCCCGCGCCCGACCGCCTCCTGCCGAGCCTGCAACCGGCGCTCGCCGAGCTGCTGGCGCTCGGCTGGCTCTCGCCGCAAGGCTGGCAGGGCAGCGAGCCCGAGCCCGACGGGCTGAGGCAGGCCCTGGCACAAGCCCGCGCCCGCGGCCATGCCGTGACCTTGCCGATCGACGCGGCGCAGTATTGGCTGGTGGCCCCGTCGTCCTGGAGCATGCGGATCGACGCCCGCCGGCTGTTGCCCACCGCCGACGTCGCGCCCGCCCTGGGCCGCCTCACGCTCGACGTGCACGAACCGGATCTGGTGCTGTACACCGCTCCCGGCGCGCCCTCCTCGATCGGGCCGCTGCTGCAGGTGAGCAAGCCGCTGGGCTCGGCCAGTCAGCCCTTCCTGATGCAGGCGCAGCGGCGCCTCGCGCCCGCCGACTGGCCGTGGTTCGAATGGGCGGTCTGGCTCGGCGCCAGCGGGCTCATCGTGGCGGCCGCGCGCTACTGGCAGCACAGCCGGCGCCAGGCGCGGCGCCAGGCCGAACAGGCCCGCATGGCCGCGCTGGCCCGGCTGAACACGCTGGGCGAAATGGCGGCCGGCATCGCGCACGAGCTGAACCAGCCGCTCACGGCCATCCTGGCGCAGAACCGCGCCGCCGAGCGCCTGCTCGACGATCCCGACGAACTGCCCGCCGTGCGTCAGGCGCTGCGGGCGAGCGCGCAGCAGGCCCGGCGCGCGGCCGACATCATCGAGCGCCTGCGCGCGATGGTGGGCCCGGGCAACGCCGCCACGCGGGTGCCGCTGGCGCCCGACGCGCTCGTGGCCAGCCTGTGCTTTCTGAGCGAGCCCGAGCTGGCGCGGCACGAAGTGGCCCTGAACTGGACCAACGACAGCCCGGCCGCGCGGCCGCTCGGCGATCCGGTGGCGGTCGAGCAGATCCTGCACAACCTGGTCAACAACGCCCTGACCGCGCTCGCCGCCGTGCCGGGGCCGCGCCGGATCCGCGTCCGAGGTCACAGCGAAAACGGCTACTACCACTTCAGCGTGAGCGACAACGGTCCGGGCATCGCGCCGGAGCATCTGCCGCACCTGTTCGAGCCCTTCTACACCACGCGCGACAGCGGCATGGGCCTCGGGCTGACCCTGTGCGACACGCTCGCGGGCTCGATGGACGGCCGCATGCAGGCCCGCAATCTGCCCGAAGGCGGCGCCTGCTTCACACTCAGCCTGCCCCTGGAGCGCGCCGCTTGATTCCCGATACCAGCCCTCCCCTCGCCCCGGTCGTGTATCTGGTGGACGACGATGACGCGGTACGCGACGCGCTCGCGCTGCTGCTGCGCAGCGTCGGTCTGCGCAGCAGCAGCCACGCGGATCCGCTGGCGTTCCTGGCCCAGCCGCTGACACAGGCGATCGGCTGCGTCGTGCTCGATATCCGCATGCCGGGCATCAGCGGCCTCGATGTGCTGGCACGGCTGGCCGAGCACTGCGATCTGCCCGTGGTCATGCTCACCGGCCATGCCAACGTCGATCTCTGCCGCCGGGCGTTCAAGGGCGGCGCGATCGAGTTCCTGCAGAAGCCGGTCGACGACGACGTCTTTCTGGATGCGGTGCAGGCCGCCGTGCGCGGCCACGTCGCCAGCCGCGAGCGCGCCGCCGTGACACAGGCCGCGCGCGCACGGCTCGAGCGCCTCTCGTCCCGCGAGCACGAGGTGGCGCGGCATGTCGTGCAGGGCTGGGCCAACAAGGAAATCGCGCGCGCCCTCGCGCTCTCGCCGCGCACGGTCGAGACCTATCGCGCCAATGTGTTCGGCAAGCTCGAGGTGAGCACGCTGGCGCATCTGATCCGGCAATATGCGCTCTTGCTGGACGACGGCGCCGCGCCGCCTCCGTAGCGCTACGGAGGCCCATCCGTAGCCGGGCGAATACCGGCCTCGAGGCCGCTTGCCTAAGCTGGAATCTCTTTCTTCAAGGACGAATTCCATGCTCAAACGCTCTCTGTTGCTCGCCGCCCTGGCGCTCTCCGGCACCGCTCACGCCGCCGTACTCACCGAGAAAAACATCTCGCTCGAAGACGCCCGCCACATTGCCGACGCCGCCGTCGCTGCCTGCCAGGCCAAGGGCTACAACGTCAGCGCCGCGGTGGTGGACCGCGCCGGCGTGCTGAAGGCGCTGTCGCGCGCAGACAACGCGGGCTCGCACACCGTGGAAGCCAGCCGCGCCAAGGCGTTCACCTCGGCCTCGGCCAAGGCGCCCACGCTCGCCATGATGGAGAACGCGCAGAAGAACCCCGGCGCGGCCAACCTCACCGACATTCCCGGCTTCCTGTTGCTGGGCGGCGGCGTGCCGGTCAAGGCGGGCGACGCGGTGATCGGCGCGATCGGCGTGGCCGGTGCCCCGGGCGGACATTTCGACGCGCAATGCGCCGATACCGCGCTGCAGGACAACGCCGCGCGCTTCAAGTAATCGGGCGGCCCGCCCCGCGGGGCTATGGCATGCGGCATGCTGAAGGGGCACACTCGTATCGTGCGCCCCGCCCCGGCTGCCGCAGGCGGCGCGCGCGGACCCTTCCGGAGACGCCATGACGACCGCCACGCATCGCCTCGCCGTGGGCACCTATACCCAGCACCTCGCCCATGTGGCGGGACACGGGCTCGGCATTCATCTGATCGCCATCGACAGTGACGGCGTGCCCCACGCGCTCGGCCACGAGGGCAGCCTCGCCAACCCGTCCTATCTCTGCGCCGACCCCACCGGCACGCGGCTCTATGCCGTGAGCGAACGCGCCCGCGACGCCGAACTCGGCGTCTATGCGCTCGACGCCGGCGCAGCGGCGCCCCGTCTGCTGCAACGCTTGCCGCTGGCGGGCGCCGATCCCTGCCATGTCTCGCTGCATGCCCCCGCGCGGCGGCTGTGCATTTCGCATTACGGCTCGGGCGAGCTGCTGTGCCTGCGGCTCGACGCTGACGGCATGCCCGCCGGCCCCGCCTGGCAGTATCAGGCGCTGGGCAGCGGCCCCGAACGCAGCCGCCAGGAGGCGGCGCATCTGCATTGCGCGATCCCGGCGGGCGATGGCATCGTGGCCTGCGATCTGGGCGCGGATCGCGTCACGCATCACGCGCTCGACGGCGACGGCGCACCGCGCCGTGCGTATGCGGTGACGCCCGGCGCCGGGCCGCGGCATGCGGTCGTGAACGGAACCCGGCTGTACGTGATCAACGAGCTGGACAATACCCTGGCGGTGCACGACCTCGCCGGCGAGAGCGCACAGGCGCTGGCCTCGGTGCCGGCCTTGCCGGGCACGAATGACAGGAAGAACGGCGCCGCACCAGCGCAGGGATCGGCGCTGGCGGCCGCGCTGCGTCTGCACCCCGGCGGCCGCTGGCTCTACGCCAGCGTGCGGGGCGCCGACACGATCGTGTGCTGGCCTCTGGACAAGGACGGCCTGCCGGGTGCGCCGCGCTGGTACGACGCCGGTGGCCGCACGCCCCGCGATATCGCCCTCACGCCGGATGGCCGGTTTCTGCTGGCGGGCTTGCAGGACGACGATCGCATCGTCGTCCATGCGGTGGGGGCCGAGGGCGAGCTGCGCGCGGGCGCAAGCCTCGACCTGGCCTCGCCCGCCTGCCTCTGCCCCTTGCCCGCCTCGCGCTGAGCGCCCGAGCCTAAGCGTCGAGCGCGTCGGCGAACGTCCTGGCCGGCGGGCTCGAGCGCCGCGCCGCCGCGGGCGCGGTGGATTCGCGCGGCACCAGCGCGTAGTCGAGCCGGGCCGCCGGCACCGGCGCGCCCCGCGCGACGAGCTGCTCCACGGCCGCGCGCGCCATTTCGCGCACCGGCAGCCGCACGCTCGAGAGCGCGGGCCAGGTCTGGCGCGATATCGGCGTGTCGTCGCAACCCGCCACGGACAGCGCCGCGGGCACGTCGATGCCCAGCGCGTGCGCGGCGTACAGCACGCCCGCCGCCATCTCGTCGTTGCTCGCGAAAATGGCGCTGGGCCGTGCCGCCCGGGCCAGCAGCCGGCGGCCGGCCTGCACCCCGGACTCGAAGGTGTTCGACCCCGCCTCGATCAGGGACTCGTCCGCCGCCACGCCCGCGTCGTCCAACGCATCGCGATAGCCATGAAGCCTTTCGTGCATGACGCCATGGTCGGTGTGGCCCCGCACGAAGCCGATGCGCCGGTGGCCCAGCCCGAGCAGATGCGCGGTCATGGCCTGCGCGGCGAGGCGGTCCGGCGCACGCACGGCGTGGCCACGGGCGCTCGGCGTAAAGGGTGCGAGCCGCGCGAACGGCACATCGCTCGCGTCGAGCGCGCGCACCAGTGCCGGCACATCGCATACGGGCGCCGTCAGCACGAGGCCGGCGCAGGCACGTTGGCGCACCAGCTGCAGCACATCGTCGGCCAGGGTCGGCGAGCGATAATCGACGGGATGCAGCAACAGGCTGTGGAAGCTGCGGCGGCACGCATCGAGCGCGCCGTGCTGCAGCTGCACCAGATGGCTGTCGTTGGGATCGTCGTAGAGCAGCACGATGAGGTCCGAGCGCTTGCTCGCCAGGCGTCGTGCCGAAGGGTTGGGGTGATACTTGAGCTCGGCCATCGAGGCCTGCACCCGTTCGCGCGTCCTGGCGCTGATGTTGGCTTCGTTGTTGAGTACGCGCGATACCGTCTTGATCGACACGCCCGCATGCGCGGCCACGTGGTCGACCGTCACGGAGCCACTACCTCTGCTGTTTTTCATCTCGTGCAAAAGGAAGCGGGCGCCGCTGCGGACGCCCCGATGGGGCCGCAGTCTAACAGTTGCGCGCGCAATCGACTACAGCGCGGACCGTGCAAATGGCCACGGTGCGGCCGCGCGGCGCATCGTCCGCGTGTCGCGCGGATCGGGTCGGCCGCGCGCGGCCTGCCGCGGCCCGGCGACGCTCGTCGCCGCAGCCGCCGCCGCGCGCCCGATCAGACGGGATCCGACGCCGGGGCCACCGGCAGCGCGCGCTTGTGCGCCGTGTTCGCGTAGACCTGAACCAGCCGTTCGGCCACGTCCTGCTCGACCGCGTTGCCTTCGAGGAAGTCGTCGATCTGGGCATAGGTGATGCCGAACGCGTCTTCGTCGGGGCGGCCCGGGGAGAGGGTTTCGAGGTCGGCGGTCGGGACCTTCATGACGAGGTCCTGGGGCGCGCCGAGCGCCGCGCCCACCGCGCGCACGCGGCGCTTGGTGAGTCCCGAGAGCGGCACGACGTCGGCCGCTCCGTCGCCGAACTTCGTGAAGAAGCCCATCAGCGCCTCGGCCGCGTGGTCGGTGCCGATCACGATGCCGCCCCGCGCGCCGGCGATCGCGTACTGCACGATCATGCGCTGGCGCGCCTTGACGTTGCCGATCACGAAGTCTTCCTGGGCCTCGTCGCGGTATTGCAGGCCGGCGGCCCGCAATGCCTCGCGCTGCGCATCCACCGGACCCGCGATGTCCACGCGCAGCGACTCGTCGGGCGCAATGAATTCGAGCGCGCGCGCGGCCTCGGCCTCGTCACGCTGATTGCCATAGGGCAGACGCACCGCGATGAATGTCGCGTCGTGGCCGCGTTCGCGCACCCGCTGCACGGCGAGCTGCGCCAGCCGGCCGGCCACCAGCGAATCCACGCCGCCGCTGATGCCGAGCACGTAGGCGCGCAGGCCGGTGTTGACGAGATAGTCCGCCAGGAAGGCCACGCGCCGCTCGATCTCGGTGGCCGGGTCGAAGTGCGCGGCGACGCCGAGCTCGGCGCCGATCTGATGTTGTTGCGCTTGCAGTGTCATGCCTTGCTCCGGAAAACGCGATGGCGCGGCCTGCGCCACGCCATCGTCGGTCAGTGCGGCGGCGCCGCCTCTCAGGTTTCGATTTCGGCCGGATCGAGCCGCATCTTCTTGTTGCGGTGGGCCAGCCAGGTGACACCCCAAAGTACCACGCCCAACAGCAGCAGCCAGCCCGCCACCTGATACTGGATCACGTCGCGGCCAGTGACCGGGAGCACCAGGAACAGGCAGAACGCGGCGCCCGCGATGGGCACGGCACGGTTGATACGGAAATGCTCGTGCTTGACGGTCTGGCGGCGCAGCACCAGCACCGCCACGTTCACGAAGGCGAACACGCCGAGCAGCAGCAGCGCCGTCGTGCCACCCAGCGCGCGGATGGCTTCGGAGTCGCTCAGCGACACCAGAATGATGAGCGCGAAGGCCATCGCGGTGGTGAACAGGATGGCGGTCCAGGGCGTCTGGTTGCGCTTGTGCACGTGCGCGAGGAACGACGGCAGTACGCCCTGACGCGACATGCCGTAGAGCAGACGGCTCGCCATCATCATGTTGATGAGCGCGGAGTTGGCCACGGCGAACATCGAGATCACCGGCATGATGTACTCGGTGGGCAGGCCCGGCGCGGCGGTCTTGACCACCAGCACCAGCGGGGTCGAGGTCTTGGCCAGCTCGCCCACCGGCACCAGCGCCACGGCGCAGATCGACACCAGCACATAGATCACCGCGGTGATGCCCAGACCCGTCAGCATCACTTTGGGGAAGATGCGGTTGGGTTCGTGCGTCTCTTCCGCCATGTTGACCGAGTCTTCGAACCCGACCATGGCGAAGAAGGCCAGCGCGGTGGCCGAGGTCACGGCCAGGAACACGCTCTTGTCTTCGGGCGTCTCGAAGGCCACGACGCGCGAGAAATCGGCCTGGCCGTTCGACATGGCGTAGAAGCCCAGCACGATCACCATGAGTAGACCGGTGAGCTCGATGACCGTGAGCACCACGTTGGCCTTCACGCTCTCGGAAGCGCCGCGGAAGTTGATCAGCATCACCAGCGTCATGAAGCCGAGCGCGCCCAAGGTGATCCACCACTTCTCGGCTTCCATGCCGAAGGCGGCAAAGAGATTGGCCGCGAACGCCTGCGACGCCGTGGCCGCGGAGGTCAGGCCCGAACACATGACGGTGAAACACACGATGAACGTGAGGAAGTGCACGCCGAACGCCTTGTGCACGTAGAGCGCGGCGCCGGCGGCCTTGGGATACTTCGTGACCAGCTCGAGGTACGACAGCGCCGTCAGCAGCGCCACGCCGAAGGCCACCAGAAACGGCAGCCAGGCCGCGCCACCGACCTCGGCGGCCACCTGGCCCGTGAGCGCATACACGCCGGTACCGAGAATGTCGCCCACGATGAACAGCAACAGCAGTTTGGGTCCCATCACGCGCTTGAGCGGCGCGTCGCCGCTGGCAGGGGCGGCGGTCTGTATTGAGTTGTTATGTGCCATTTCGCTTCTCCACTGAAACCTGGTATCGACCGCTTGGATGCGGTCTGTGGGAAAAGTCTATGGGGTAAGCGTTGCTGAGTTACAAATGCGAATGCAACAGTCTGTCTAAGTTGTTGGCCGGGCATTGGAAGTGCTACCGCTTGTGGCGGCAGCCCGGGCAGCGCTTGCGCCAACGCGCAAAAAGGCGTTGGCGCGTGGTCGCAAACCTGCGAGCACCCGGCCATTCTTCCTGCGCCAACTGCCTGTTCACCATACGCCGCGTGCTCGCCGGGATCAAGCCGGACGCGGGTGCTCAGAAGCGCAGCGTGGCGCTGACCATATACGTGCGCGGATCGCCCGCCTTCACGTAGTTGGCCGATTGATATAGCCAGTACTTTTTGTCGAACAGGTTGTTGATGCCGGCGCGCCAGGTGGTGTCGTAGCCGGCGATCCGCGTGTCGTAGGTCGCGCCGATGTTCACCAGCGTGTAGTTGTCCACCTCGACGTCGTTGCCGGCGTCGAGCATGGTGGCGCCGGTGTACTTCACGTCGGCGCGCAGCTTGAGACCCTGCACCTGGGGCACGCTGTAGGCCACCTGGGCCGCGGCGATGAACTTCGGCGCGCCCGCCACCCGATTGCCCACGTTGGCCGCCGCGCGCTTGTACTCCGAGTCCAGCAGCATCAGGCTGCCGCCCAGATTCCAGTTCGTGCCCAGCCGCGTGGAGGCGCCGAGTTCCAGGCCCTGGTAAATCGATTTGCCGTCCTGGACGAGCGTGGGCAGCGCCGCCCCCGTCTCCTGATCGATCTCCGCCTTCTTCTCGATGCGGAACAGCGCCGCGGTGGCGGCCCAGCCATCCTGATCGGTCTTGATCCCGAGCTCGTACTGACGGCTTTTGAGCGGCTTGGTCACCTCGCCCTGGTTGGCGTAGAAATTGCCGACCACCGTGCCGGGCTCGAGCGACTCGATGTAGCTGCCATAGACCATGGTGCGCGGCGTGACCTTGTACATCAGCGCCAGGGTCGGCGTGACCACGCCGTTCTTCTCGTAATCCTGCGTGGTCGCACCATCGACGCCGAAGCCGCGCTGCGTGTAGTTCGTCAGCCGCGCCCCGCCCAGGAACGACCAGCCGTGCGTGAGGTCGATGGTGTCGCTGGCGAACACCGACTTCTGGGTGATCTCGGCGGCGCGATACAGATGCATATCGTCGACGCCGTAGTAGTCGTAGGGATTCTGGCGATGCAGGTTGCCGCTGCCGACCAGGCCGTAGAAGCCGTTCGACGAGTAATCGTTCTTCTGTTTCTGCCAGCTGGCGCCGAGCACGACGTCGTGCGTGAGCGCGCCGGTCGCGAACTTGCCCTGGACCATGCCGGTCCAGTTGTTGAACGCGTAGGCTTCGCCGTAGTCGGAGCGATCGTTCTCGTAGTTGCCGGCCTGATCCAGCAGACGCAGCACCGACTCGTTGCGGCGCGTCTCCGAGGTGCTGTAGCTGTACACCGCGCGGGCCGACCAGTCGTCGTTGAACTGGTACTTCAGCCCGGTGGCGTAGTAGCGGAAATCGTTGTCGGCAACGCTGCCGCCGCCCACGAGCTTGCTGTCGTCGTTGCGCACCGGCGACGGCAGGCCGCCGCTCGCCAGGCTCCGCGTCGTGATGGCGGGCTCGATGCCCGTCGCCTTGCGATCCTGGTAGATCGACTGGAAGCCCCAGGTCAGCTTGTCGGTCAGCCGCGCGTCCAGCGCCACGGACACCGAGGTGCGATAGATCGAGCCGTTGTTGTAGGTATTGCCCTCTTCGTGCGTGGCGTTCAGGCGATACCCGAACGCGCCGCTGTCACCCAGCCGGCCGCCGATGTCGGCATGCTCGCGCAGGATGCCCTTGCTGGTGTAGCCCAGGTCGATGCTGCGCACCGGCGTATCGGTGGGCTTCTTGGTCACGTAATTGATCAGGCCGCCCGGCGAACCGAAGCCGTACATGAAGCCGGAGGCGCCCTTGCGCAGCTCGATCTGGTCGAACTGCTCGTACGGCAGCGTCGTGACGTAACTGAGGAAGGGATTGCCGTCGATGCGATACGAGTTCTGCCAATCGAGCGGCAGGCCGCGCACCGTCAGATAGCTGGCGAAGGCGCCGTAGCTGGCGCTGTTGTCGGAGACGGAGGCGTCGTTGAAGAACACGTCGCCGAGCTTGGCCGGGTTCGCGTCTTCGAGCTGCACATTGCTCACCACCGTGCTGGAGAACGGCGTCTCGAGCTGCGTGCGGCTGCCCAGCGCGCCGCTGTTGACCGGCGTATTGAGCTTGACGAGCGTGTCCTCGGCCTGCGGCGTCGCGGTCACCGTCACCGAGGGCAGCTGGCGCACGTCATTCTGCGCGGCCGCCTGCCCCGCGAACCCCGCGGCGAGGGCCAGGGCCAGCGCCGTACGCGCCGGCAGGGAACGACGCACACCGCACGGCGAACCGGCGGACGGTTGGAAGGACAGACGAGAAAAGGCCACGCGCGCTCCGGATCAATCGAATGGAATCGGCGCGATCGTATTCTTACTACAAATCATTCGCAATTAGATTAGCAAACGGAAACACCGCGCGTCGCGTACATGCAACGGTGGCCAGCCGCGGGCGCCCCGCGCGTGCAGCGTGGGGGCAGCCGCCCGCCGCCGGGCCGCCCCAAGGCGGGCGAGCCCCCTCGAGGGGCAGCAAGCGCGCGAAGCGCGTGCAGCGTGGGGGCCAACATCACGCGCGCGCAGCGTGGGGGCCAACTTCATTTTTCCAAGGGGTCCCGAAGGGCCTCCGACGCCCCCTCGCGCATGATCTCGATGAAACGGCGCAGCCGCGCCGGATAGAAGCGCGCGGGCGGATAGACGAGATGCACCGCCAGCGGCGCGGCGCGCCATTCGGGCGCCAGCTGTACGAGCCTGCCTTCGGCCAGCTCGTCGGCGACCGCCCAGGCCGACACGATGCCCGCGCCCACGCCCAGCAGAGCGGCGGTGCGCGCCGCGTAGAGGCCGTCGGTGGAGAGGCGAGGCGCGATCGGGAAGGTCACGGTGTCGCCGGACGCCACATGCGTGAGCGTCACCTCGTCGCGGTAGAACATGCGTAGCGCCACCCACGGCAAACCGCCCAGCTCATGCGGCTGGCAAGGCACCGGCCGCCCGGCCAGCAGTTCGGGCGCCGCCACCACGATGCGGGGCACCTCGCCCAGCCGCAGCGCGACCACGTCGGGATCGGGCGGCAGCCCGACCTGAATCGCGCAATCGATGCCGTCGGCGATGAAATCGGGCGACCGGTCATGCAGCGACCAATCGACGCTCATGCGGGGATAGCGTTTCAGATACTCGGCGAGCGGCTTGATGAACTGACGCTGGCCGAAAGCATGCGGCGCGACCACGCGCAGCGTGCCCACGGGCTCGTCGTTGGCGCCGCGCACCGTGCTCTCGAACGACTGCCAGCTGGCGATCAGATCCTTGGCGCGGTCATAGCAGCGCACACCGTCTTCGGTGAGGTTCATGCCGTGCGTGGAGCGCTGCAGCAGCCGCACGCCCAGCGAGCGCTCGAGCGACTGCAGCCGCCTGCTGATCGTGGGTTGCGTACTGCCCAGCTGCTGCGCGGCGGCCGACAGGCTGCCGGCCTCGACGATGCGCACGAAGGTCTCGATCAGCATCATGCGATCGGCGCCGCCCGGGGCGTCGAGCGCGGTATCGGAACGGG
This sequence comes from Bordetella genomosp. 5, assembly GCF_002261475.1. Taxonomy (GTDB): domain Bacteria; phylum Pseudomonadota; class Gammaproteobacteria; order Burkholderiales; family Burkholderiaceae_B; genus Bordetella. The sequence goes on along the minus strand of NZ_NEVN01000002.1, from coordinate 55,330 downwards.
TCTTGGGAGGTGTTGCCATACTCCAAACGTATAACCCATCTACCCCAATAGCGTCTACACAACGCCATTGGTGCGGCGCAAAATCCGGTTCGTCACTCTTGCACACCGGGGTATCCCATCATGTCCACCATTCAACAAACGCATACGACGGCCGTGCCACTGCCGGCCGGCGACAGCCGGCCCATGCCGGCCACCCTGCTCCTGCTGCTGGCCATCGGCGCGGGCCTGGCCGTCGCCTCTATCTATTACAGCCAGCCGATGCTCGGCATCCTGGGCAGCGACATTCAGGCCAGCGCCGGCGCGCTCGGCTGGATGCCCACGCTGACCCAGCTCGGCTACGCCGCCGGCATCCTGCTGCTCGCACCGCTGGGCGACCGCTACGACCGCAAGCGCATCATCCTGATCAAGAGCGGCCTGCTGGTCGCCGCCCTGCTGGCCAGCGGCGCAGCGCCCGGCATCGGCATGCTGCTGGCGGCGAGCTTCGTGGTGGGGCTGTCGGCCACGCTGGCCCAGGACATCGTGCCGGCAGCCGCCACGCTGGCGCCCGAAGCGGTACGCGGCAAGACCGTGGGCGTGGTCATGACCGGCCTGCTGCTTGGCATCCTGCTCTCGCGCGTGGTGAGCGGCTTCGTGGCGGAGCATTTCGGCTGGCGCAGCATGTTCTTCGCCGCCGCGCTGAGCGTGGCGCTGCTGGGCGCGGCGCTGTGGCGCGGCCTGCCGAGCTTCGCCCCCACCTCGAAACTGCCCTACGGCGCGCTGCTGCGTTCGCTGGCCTCGCTGTGGCGCATGTACCCGCGGCTGCGCCGCGCGGCCCTCGCGCAAGGCATGCTGTCGATCGGCTTCAGCGCCTTCTGGTCGACGCTGGCCGTGATGCTGCACGATGCGCCGTTCCATCTGGGCGCCGGCGCAGCGGGCGCGTTCGGGCTCGCCGGCGCCGCCGGTGCCCTGGCCGCGCCGCTGGCCGGCCGTCTAGCCGACCGTCGCGGCCCGGTGCTGGTCACGCGGATCGGCGCCGCCCTGACCGCCGTGTCCTTCGCCACCATGTTCGCGCTGCCCGCGCTGTCGCCCAGCGCCGGCCTGGTGCTGCTGGCCGTGGCCGCGCTCGGTTTCGACCTGGGCGTCCAGGTGACCCTGATCGCGCATCAGAGCATCGTGTATGGCCTGGATCCGGCCGCCCGCAGCCGCCTCAACGCAGTGTTGATGGTCAGCATGTTCATCGGCATGGCGGTGGGCGCGGCGCTGGGCAGCCTGGCGCTAACCCACGCGGGCTGGACCGGCGTGACCGCGCTGGCCATGCTGGCCGCGCTCGGCGCCCTGGCGTTGCGCTTCGCGCCGCAACGGGCATCCTGATTCCGCCTGATGGTGGAGCCCGAGACCTGCGGTGTATAAGGGAACAGAATCAGCTACCCCGTCACCGCAGGCCGCCAGCACCTCATGCCGCATTCCGCAGATATTGCGCGCACGCCTTCCGGAGCGTCGACTCCGGGAGACGCTTCGCGGGGACAGCCCACCCTGACGCCGCGCATGCGGGATCACGATTGGGCCGCCACGCCGCTGGGCCCGATCGACGGCTGGCCGAATTCGCTGCGCATCGCGGCCCAGATGGTGTCCGCCTCGGCCTTCCCCTGCTGCCTCACATGGGGCTCCCAGCTCATCACGATCTACAACGAGGCGTTTCGCCCCATCCTCGGGCAAAAGCCCGAAGCCATGGGCCGCCCGTTCAGCGAGGTCTGGCAGGAGGCCTGGCACATCATCGGTCCGATTGCGGACCGCGCCCTGGCCGGTGAGCCGACCTTCATCGAAGACTTTCCGCTGCGCATCGAACGCAATGGCATGGAGGAGGACGCGGCGTTCACCTTCTGCTACAGCCCGGTGCGCGACGAGCACGGCCGGGTCGTGGGCATGCTGGACACCGTGATCGAGACCACCAAGCGCGTCGCCGCCGAACGCGAACAGGCGCGCAGCCTGCGCGAGGCCGAAGACATCCTGCTGCAGAGTCAAAAGATGGACGCGGTCGGCCAGCTTGCCGGCGGCCTGGCGCACGATTTCAACAACCTGCTGTCCAGCGTGGCGGGCAGCCTCGATCTGATCGGGATGCGCCTCGCGCGCGACAACACCGCCAACGTCGAGCGCTACATCGAGATCGCGCAGAGCGGCATCAAGCGGGCGTCGACCCTCACGCACCGGCTGCTGGCCTTTTCGCGGCCACAGACCCTGGCGCCGCGCCCGACCGATCCGAACCATCTGATCGCGGGCATGGCCGAGCTCATCACACGCAGCATCGGCCCCTCGATCGCGCTGCAACTGCAACTCGCGCCGGCGCCCTGGACCACCCTGGTGGATCCGCACCAACTCGAAAACGCGCTGCTCAATCTCTGCCTCAATTCGCGTGATGCCATGCCCGACGGCGGCGATCTGCGCGTGCGCACGCGCAACGTGCATCTGGACGGCACGCCGGCCGCCGTGATCGGTGCGCTCCCGGGCGACTATCTCGAATTCGGCGTGACCGACTCCGGCTGCGGCATGGCGCCCGACACGGTGGCGCGCATTTTCGAACCGTTTTTCACGACCAAGGCCCCGGGCCGCGGCACCGGGCTCGGCATGTCGATCCTCCATCGCTTCATGCGGGAGTCGCTGGGCTACATCCGGGTGCACTCGCAGCCGGGCGCGGGCACGGAGGTCGTGCTGTACCTGCCCCGCTTCGTGCTTCCCGACGAGGTCGCGTCACCCGCGCCGGTCGAAGCGCGGCTCGGGCCTGTCGCGGGGCACGGCGAGACGATTCTGCTGGTGGACGACGAGGCCGCCGTGCGCTCGCTGGTCGCCGAAGTGTTGCGCGACCTGGGCCTGCGCGTCATCGAAGCCGTCGACGGCCCCGATGCCCTCGTGCAGCTCAGCAGCACCACACCCATCGAGCTTCTGGTCACCGACCTGGGCCTGCCGGGCCGGATGAGCGGGCGCGACGTGGCCGCGGCGGCCAGCCGTCTGCGACCGGGTCTGCCCGTGCTGTATATCAGCGGTTATGGCGAGGAAGCCCTCAGCGATATCGAACGTGAGCAGGGCGTGGAACTGGTCAGCAAACCCTTCGACTTCGACGACCTGGTCGCACGTATCTGCCGCCTGGCCTGCGGGCTGCCCGGGTGACGGTAGAGTGATGCTCTGGCGCTCACGTATACTGCGCAGCGCCGCGTAGCGCGTCACACGATGTTTCTACGCCAGCGAATGCCTCTCAAAACCGTAACAAAGCGGCCGCCCCGACACATCGCGTGACCGTCCCCCGTTGAATGCTCGTGCAATACTAGGCGTTCGCAATCAGGAAAATGCCCATGGTGTCGCCCCGTCCCGCTTCGTCTTCGCACGCACCCGGCCTCGACCTGTCGGCTTGCGAGAACGAGCCGATCCGGGTCCCGGGCAGCATTCAGCCGCACGGCCTGCTCCTGGCCTTCGACGCGCATTCCTTCATCGTCACGCACCTCAGTCAGAACGCCGGCGCGGCGCTCGGGCAGGAGAATGCCGGCATCCTGGGTCAGGACATCCGCAAGGTGCTCGGCCCGACCGCCGGGGCCCTGCTGTCGACCCAGCGCAACACCGACTCCGCGGTGTATCTCGGCCCCTTCGAGTGCGCCGGGACGTCGTTCCACGCGATGTTGTTCAACGCCTCGCCGGGCACCCTGGTGCTGGAGCTCGAATTCCAGGCCGGCGCGCCGTCGGGCTCGCTCGACACGCTTTATCCGCATATTCGCGACTATATGGAGCGGGTGCCCGCCACCGAGTCGTTCGAAGAGCTGCACGAATACACGGCCGCCGAAGTGCGCCGCATCACCGGCTTCGACCGGGTGATGATCTACAGCTTCGATGAGCAGGGCCACAGCACGGTGGTGGGCGAGTCGCGCAACGACAATCTGCCGGCCTACCTCGGCCTGCGTTTTCCGGCCAGCGACATTCCCGCCCAGGCTCGCGAGCTGTATCGGTTGAACCGGGTCCGCCTGATTCCCGATGCCACCTACACGCCGGTGCCGATCGAGCCCACGCTGGATCCCGCCACCGGCGAGCCGCTGGACCTGACCTATTCCACGCTGCGCAGCGTCTCGCCCGTCCATGTGCGATACATGCGCAACATGGGCACTCCCTCGTCGATGTCCTTCTCCATCATGGAAGACGGCCGCCTGTGGGGGCTGATGTCGTGCCATCACGCCGAGGCGCGCCGCGCGCCGCTGCACATCCGCACCGCCTGCGACCTGATCGCCCAGGTGCTGGGCATGCAGCTCTCGCGCCGGTCGCGCGCCGCCGATGCGGTCGAGCGTGTCTCCCTGCAAGGTATCCAGGCCGGTCTGCTGGCCGACATGGCGGCCGAGAAACACTTCGTCGATGGCCTGGTGGCGCATCCCGACGAGCTGCTGGCCCTGGCACGCGCCAAGGGCGCCGCCGTGCTGTTCGCCGGCGAGGTGCGCACCGTCGGCAAGACACCGCAAGAGGCGCAGATCCGCTTGATCGCCGACTGGCTGGCGCGCGAGCATCCCACGGCGGAGCGCTACTACACCCAGACCCTGAAAGACGACCTGCCTCAGGCTGCCGAGTGGTCGGACTGCGCCAGCGGCCTGCTGGCGATCCCGATTTCGCAGATGCACAACAGCTATGTGCTGTGGTTCCGCCCCGAACAGGTCCAGACCGTCAATTGGGGCGGCGATCCGCGCAAGCCGGCGCCCGCCGAGCCGGGCGGCAAGCTGCATCCGCGCAACTCGTTCGAAACCTGGAAAGAAATCCTGCGCGACCAGGCCCAGCCCTGGAGCCAGCCCGAGATCGACACGGCCACCTCGCTGCGCACGGCCATCCTGAGCATCGTGATGCGCAAGGCCGAAGAGCTGGCGGCCCTGACCGACGAGCTGCGACGCAGCAATCGCGAACTCGAGGCGTTCTCGTATTCGGTGTCGCACGATCTGCGGGCGCCGTTCCGCCATATCGTGGGCTTTGCCGAGCTGCTCAAGGACACCGACGCCGTGCGCGCCGATACCCGGGCCGCGCGCTACATCGATACCATCATCGAATCGGCATTCACGGCTGGCCAGCTGGTGGACGATCTGCTGGGCTTCTCGCAGGTCGGACGTTCCACGCTCGCGCCCGTGATGGTCGACATGAACCGCCTGGTGCGCGACACCCGCGAGATGCTGTCGCCCAGCGCCGCCGGCCGCAACATCGAATGGCAGGTCGAAGACCTCCCGCCCGCCATGGCCGATGGCGGCATGATGCGCCAGGTGATGCAAAATCTGCTCGCGAACGCGATCAAATACACGCGTCCGCGCGATCCCGCCATCATCCGCGTGTACAGTGAGCGCCGCGACGGCGAACTCATATATTGCGTGCAGGATAATGGCGTCGGTTTCGACATGGAATACGTCGGCAAACTGTTCGGCGTGTTCCAGCGTCTGCATCGCATGGAAGAATTCGAAGGAACCGGCATTGGCCTCGCGAACGTACGACGTATCGCAGAGCGCCACGCTGGTCGTGCCTGGGCCGAAGGCGAGGTCGGCAAGGGCGCGACGTTTTATTTCTCATTACCAGACAAGCAGGAAATACGCTTATGAGCGCATTGAAGAAGATTTTGCTGGTCGAGGACAATCCGAAGGACCTCGAGCTCACCCTGGTGGCGCTGGAGCGCAGTCTCCTTGCCAACGAGGTGGTCACGGCGCGCGACGGCGTCGAAGCCCTTGATTGGCTGATGGCCGAGGGTGCGCACAAGGGCCGCAACGACGGCGACCCGGCCGTGGTGTTGCTCGACCTGAAATTGCCCAAGATCGATGGACTCGAGGTGCTCGAGCGCATCAAGCAGAATCCCGACACGCGTCACATCCCGGTGGTGATGCTCACGGCTTCGCGCGAGGAATCCGACCTCGTCAAAAGCTACGACCTGGGCGTGAACGCCTTCGTGGTCAAACCGGTGGATTTTCAGGATTTCTTTCGCGCGATCCGCGAACTCGGCATGTTCTGGGCGGTGCTCAACGAGCCCCATCCCGGTCGTGCCCCCCATCCCCAGCAACCCATGAAGGTTACGCCTGCCTGAACGCATGAGAGCGCCGACGCCCCTATCCATCCTGTTGCTCGAAGACAGCGACCTCGACGCCGAACTGGTCCAGGAATACCTGCGCCGTGGCGGCCTGGACGCCACGGTGGATCGCGTCTGGACCCGTGCCGAGTTCACGCGTTTGCTGGAAGAACGCGACTACGATCTGATCCTGGCCGACTACGTGCTGCCGGCCTTCGATGGCCTGAGCGCGCTCGACATGGCGCACGCGATCGCGCCGAATGTGCCATTCATCTTCGTGTCGGGCACGCTCGGCGAAGAAGTGGCTATCGAATCGCTCAAGCGCGGCGCCACCGACTACGTCGTGAAGCAGCGCCTGACGCGGCTGCCCGCCGCCGTGGAGCGCGCCCTGGCCGAATCGCGCGAGCGCCAGGCGCGCCGCGCGGCCGAGGCGAGTCTGCAGGCCATCAATGCCACGCTCGAGGCCACCGTGCAGGCGCGCACGCGCGAACGCGACGTGGTCTGGCGCCTGAGCCAGGATCTGTTCCTGATCTGCGACCCCTCGGGCGTCATTGCCAGCGCCAACCCGGCCAGCCAGCACACGCTGGCCATTCCCGACCTGCGCGGCCACGTGCTGCTCGATCTGATCGGCGACGCCGATCGCAGCGCGGCGCGCGAAGCCATGACCCGCTGCGCGCGCGGCGAGGTCGTGCGCGATGTCGATCTGCGCCTGACCATCGACGGCCGCCCGCGCTGGTATGCCTGGACCTTCGTCCCGACCGAAGACGGCAATTTCTATGCGGCCGGCCGCGACATGGACGACCGCCGCGAACTCGAGTCGCGGCTGCGGCAGGTGCAAAAGATGGAATCGCTGGGGCAGCTCACCGGCGGAGTCGCCCACGACTTCAACAATCTGCTGACCATCATCCTCGGCAACCTCGAACGCGTGCAGCGTTCGCAGGTGCCGTTGGCGCAGGCCCAGATCGATGCGCTGGCCAACGCCGCGCGCGGCGCACGCCGTGCCGCCGAGCTCACCGGCAGCCTGCTCGCCTTCTCGCGACGCCAGCCGCTCGCGCCGCGCCGCCTCGATCTCAACGCGCTGGCGCGCGGTCTGTCGGATCTGCTGGCGCGTACGCTGGGCGAGCACGTCTCGCTCGATTTCTCGCTGGCCGACGACGCCTGGCCGGTGGAGGCCGATCCCAATCAGCTCGAAAACGCGATCATCAATCTGGCGGTGAATGCGCGCGACGCGATGCCCAACGGCGGCACGCTGCGCCTGCGCACCGTCAATACCTCGCTCGACGCCGAATACTGCGCGCGCCAGGAAGGCGTGACGCCGGGCGAATACCTGCTGCTGCGCGTGTCCGACACGGGCGTGGGCATGGATGAGGCCACGATGGCCAAGGTGTTCGAGCCCTTCTTCACGACCAAGGCGGCCGGCCATGGCACGGGCCTGGGCCTGAGCCAGGTGTATGGCTTCGTGGCGCAGTCCGGCGGCCACGTCCGCATCGACTCGACCCCGCAGCAGGGCACGGCCATCGATATCTTCCTGCCGCGTGCCTCCGCCGCCCTGCCCGCCCAGACGACGCCGGGCTGCCAGGACGAGGCGCCGCTGCCGCGTGCACGCGAAGGCGAGACGGTGCTGGTGGTCGAAGACAACGACGGCGTACGCGAGCATGCGCTGCATGTGCTGCGCGAGCTGGGCTATCACACGCTGGCCGCCGCGCACGCCGACGCCGCGCTGGCCCTGATCGACACACCGGTGCGCATCGACCTGCTGTTCACCGACGTGGGACTGCCCGGCATGAACGGGCGCCAGCTGGCCGAAGCCACCCGCACACGCCGCCCGTGGCTGCCGGTGCTCTACACCTCGGCCTACGCCGCCGAGTCGCTGCTGCGCCAGGGCCGCCTCGCGCCCGACGTATCGCTGCTGGCCAAGCCCTACGCCCTGCCGGATCTCGCGCGCCAGGTGCGCGCCCGGCTCGACGAGGCGCCGGGCGAGGCGCCCGCGCGTGGGCTCAACGACACCGACGATGAACGCCATGCCGCGCCCACGGCGCCCGACGGCGCCACGGCCGGCTCGGACCGACCGCGCGTGCTGGTGGTCGAAGACGACGAACTGCTGCGCGAGCTCACCGCCGAAATGCTGGACGGCGAAGGCTACGACGCCACGCTGGCGGCGAGCGGGGGTGAAGCCCTGCGCGTCATGACCGACGGCGCGGCGCTCGGCTTCAGCGCCGCGCTCATCGATCTGGGCCTGCCCGACATGAGCGGCGCCGATCTCGCCTGCGAACTGCGCGACCGTCACCCGGCCCTGCCGCTGCTGATGGTGAGCGGCGCGCCGCTGCCCTCGCTGCAGCAGCGCTTCGACGGCGACCGCCGCTTCGATTACCTGCCCAAGCCCTATCGCAGCGAACAGCTGTTCGAGGCGCTGAGCCGCCTGCGCGCACTGGCCTGAGGCCGCCCGGTCTCTCGCCGCAAAACCTCGTCACGGTTCAGACAAGTTTGGTCACGCCTGCGCGTCGCCGACGCGCGCTGAATCGGTACACTTCCCGCGCACGTCATTGCCCGTCCTGCGGCCGCCGGCCACGCTGATGCGTGTCGTGCCCCGCATCGGCGAGCGTCCGTCATGCGTGTGCGCCCGTCCAGCGCGCGCCGCGCACAATCAAATGTTGGAGGCCGGACGCGCCAGCGTCCGGGGGGACTGCATGAGAACGGCAGAACGAACGCATCGGCGCACCCGCCGGATTTCCGCTGGCGCTCCGGCCTATCCGCTCGCCTGGGCCACGCTCGTGGTGGCGAGCGCCTTCTGGCAGGCCGCCGCCGCACAGCCGAGCCCGCCCGCCGCCGACCCGCCGGGCCCGCCGGTCGCCGTGGATGCCAGCCCCGAGGCTGACGCGGCCCGGTCCGCGAACGCCGAAGAAGAACCGCGCACCTGGACCTGGGCCGATGGCTGCGTGGCCGGGCATCAGGGCAGTGAATGCGCGCGCGATTTCCAGGAAGGCCTGGCCGCGATCCAGCTCGAGAGCATCGACGCCGAGCGCGGGCGCTGGGGCTTCGTGAATGCCTCGGGCCGGGTCGTAATCGCGCCGCGCTATGACGATGTCGAACCCTTCCAGAATGGGCTCGCGCCTGCAGCGCTCGAGGGCGTGTGGGGCTACATCGATCGCCAGGGCGCCTGGGCCGTCGAGCCCCGATTCACTTATGCGACCGGCTTCAATACCGAAGGCACCGCCCTCGCGGTGCAGGACGAACACGACGTCCTGATCGACCGTCAGGGCAAAGTGCTCAAGACCTTCCCGCTGGGCACGCGCACGCGCGGATTCCAGCCCGGCCAGCGTCTGGCCGAGATGGAGGGCCCCGACACCGCCCTGCTGCTCGACATGCGCACGGGCCGCTCGCGCCCGCTGCCCGAAGGCATCATGGCCCTGGGCGAACCGCAGGACGGACAAATACCCGCACAACGGCGCGACTCGCGCTACGGCGGCAATTGGGGCATGCTCGACGCACAGGGCAAGTGGGCCGTCGCACCGGAGGTGCTGCGTGCGCAGGACGCGCCGGTGCGTATCGGGCGCGCGTACGCCGTGTTGCGCGATCAGACGTGGCAGCTCGTGGACGCGGCCGGTAAAGAGATCGAGGCGACGCGCTTCGAGGGCGTGCGCGCCGCCGGTCCCGGCCTGTGGCTTTTCACCCTGCCCGGCCGCCGCGGCTTCGAAGTGCGCGATGCCTCCCTCGAGGTGGTGCTGCGCGACCCGGGCCGTTATCCCGAATCGTCGCGCCCGACCGATGGCTGGCACCTGATTCGCGGCGAGGCCCGCGCCCTGCTGATTCCGCCTCGGGGCGCGCCCATCGAGCTCGATGCGCCGGGGCTCAGCGTGGAATACCGCCGCGGCATGGCCTGGGTGCATCACGATCCCGCACGCGCGGCCAGAGATGCCGACGTCGCGCCGCCGATGGTGCCGCCGCCGCCGATGGTGCCGCCGCCGCCGATGGTGCCTGCACCGCCGATGGTGCCCGCGCCGCCGTCGGTGCCGGCGCCGCCGGCGCCCGATACGAATGCCGATGCCGCGCCCGAGGAAGCCGACGCCGCCGACACGGTGACCGCCGATATCGCGACGCCCGCGCCCCCGGCCGTGGACCGCGCCGGCCCGAACGACATGGCCAGGGCCGCGGCAGCCGATGCTGCGGCAGCCGATGCTGCGGCGGTCGATGCTGCGGCGGCCGGTGCCGCGGCGGCCGAAGCCGCTGTCGATGCCGCAGCGGCCGACGCCGCCGACGTGGCCCTCGAGGCCGGCGGCGTCGCGGAAGATCCGACCGCCACGCTGGACTTCGGCGACGAACCGAGCCTGCGCCAGATCTACACCGCGCGCGGCGAAGCCCTGCTGGGCCCCGAGGTGGTGCAGGCGCTCGCGGGCTATCGCGTGTGGGCCGATGGCAGCCCCGGCGACCCGGAAGGCGACAACCACGGCCAGCGCCTGCCACTGGCGCATCTGAGCGGACGCGATAGCGACGCCGCGCCCGCCCTGCTTACGCTGAGCGGCAAAATCGTGTCGCGGCCCGAATGGCAGGACATCCAGGGCAACGAAGACCAGGCGCCCGCGCGCGTACTCGATCGCGAAGGCAGGATCGGCACGGTGGACGCCGAAGGCGAATGGCTGGTGCCGCCGCGCTACGCGCGGCTGGAAGCCTACGCGGGGCCGTACACCTGGGCCTGGTCGCAACGCTACGAGGGCGAGCCAGAACTGATCGACCTGCACGGCAAGCCCGTGCCCCTGCCGGCAGCGGTCGCGGCCCAGGGCAACCGGATGCGCGGCACGGTGCTGCGCTATCGGCTCGAGGAGCGTCGCAACGGTCCGTGGGGCCTGTGGAGCATCGCCCGCAACGCCCCGGTCAACAACGAGCGCTACCAGGAGATCCAGGAGTTCTCCGACGACTGGGCCATCGCACGTCAAGGCGATCGATGGGGCGTGATCGACCTGCAAGGCAAATGGGTGATCCCCGCCACGCAGGAAAACGCCTACGCCTTCAACTACGAGAAGGACGGCGTCATGCGGGTGCGAGGGGAGGATGACCGCTATCGGCTGGTCGATCTGCGCACCGGTCGCGGCACCGACAGCTTCGAGCGAGAGCCGCGCAAGCTCGGCCCGGGCCGCTACCTGGGCCGGCGCGACGACGCCAGCGCGGTCCTGATCGCCCCGATCGGCACCAGCATCACGATCGCGCGCAGCGACCCCACCCACCAGGACGTGCTCGGCGATTGGCTGCACCTGCGCTTCGACGGCGGCACCGGCGTGCTGGATGCGCGCGGCAACTGGCGCGTCCCGCCGGAGCTCGGCGATTTCAATCCCTTCTTCGTGCAGCCCGAGGGCCTGGCGCGCGTGTATCACGCGGGCCGGTACTCGGTCATGGACCAACAGGGGCGCAAGGTACTGGCGCAGCTGGGCGACGGCACGCCGCTCGCCTCGATGCAGCGGATCTCGTTCCGCGACGAGCAGCGGGGCGAGACGCGCATCACGGACCTGCAGGGCCGAGAAATTACGCGCGTGCGCGGCACGTATACGCTGCACGAGAGTTCAGCGAGCGAGGGCGTGGTGCCGTACCGCGGGGATAACGGCAACTGGGGTCTCATCGATGCGTCGGGCCGACGCGTGGTGGGTCCGCATTTCAGTCTGATCGGCCCCATGAAGCAGGGCCGCGCCGTCGCGACCCGCGAAGCGCGCACCGGCGCCTGGATCGGCTACATCGCGCCGGACGGTCACTTTGCGATCCCGCCGCGCTACCTCGAGGCGCATGCCTTCAGCGAGGGCCGCGCACGCGTACGCCTCGCGGGTGCGATCCAGTACATCGACACCGCGGGCAAACCGCAGTTCCAATTGCGCGCCCTGTGCGGCGCGCCGGTCCTGCAGGACGCCGATGGCCGCATCACCTGGCCGGCCACGCCGCTCACCTGCAAGGACGCCGAGGGGCTGGCGCGTGCCGAGCCCGTTTCCTCCAACGCCGCGAAGAATCCGTGATGCTCAACACGCTCCCTGTTTCCCTGCGCCCCACCCTGTTCGCCCTGGCGTTGCTGGGCCTGGCCGCGCCCGCGCACGCCCAGTATCCCGAGCATGTGTCATGCGCCGCCGAAGCCGAGTTCGACATCGACAGCAAGATGCCGCACGGCAAGGTCAACGGCTGCATGCGCGCGCTCTCCGAACAACGTGCCGCCATCCTGCTCCCCTCGGCCCATGCCGAGATCGAGCGCGTGCCGGCCGATCACAGTCTGCGCCGCCACGCCTGGGGCTTCGTCGACCAGAACGGCCAGCTCGCGGTGACACCGCGATTCGACGAGGTGCGCGACTTCCACAATGGCCGCGCCGCCGTCAAGCAACGCGGCAAATGGGGCTTCATCGACGCGCGGGGCCGCGTGGTCGTGCCGGCCCGCTACGATGCGGTCGAAGACTACGTCTCCATCGGTCTTGCGCTCGTCACCTCGGGCAATGACCGGCACCTCGTCGATCGCCAGGGCAAGCCCGTGGGCGAGCCGTTCGGCGCCGACATCAAGGAGCTGAAGATCGGCGAGGGCACGCCCGCGCTGGCATGGATGATTTTTCACGAAACCCTGCATCGGGACGACGGCATGAGCCGCCATGCGGACGCGAGCCTGCAGCTGCACAAGGCCCTGTCCGACGATCGATATATCGGCAGCAACGAACTGGGCCTTTACGGCCTGCTCGACACCGACCTGAACTGGGTCCTCGAGCCCGCCTACCACGACATCTCGCTCATCCAGGGCTCGAAGGTGGCGCTCGGCGTGGGCGACGAAGAGGTCGTGCTGATCGACCCGACCGGCAAGGTCCACGGCGAAGGCCGCGGCTACGAGCGGATCGACCGGCTGGGAGACGAATTCTGGCTGGCCAAGGTGGCGCGCAAGGGCTATGTGGTGCTCGACGACACCGGCGCCGAGCGGCTGACGCTCGATTCCCGCCAGGCCGGCGACGCCCGGATGCACGGCCGCGCGCTGTTCTACCTGCAGGACCGGACCCTGACGGCATTCGTGCCGGGCCAGCCGCAGCCGCTCGCGCTCGGCTCGGCCGACACGCTGCAGCCCAGCGACGAAACCGACGGCTATGTGCTGGTGCACGACACGGCACAGGACCGCTATGGCGTGCTCACGCCGAATGGCACCTGGGTCTTTGGTGACGACGCCCCCGCGGCGCTCACCCAGCTGCGCGAGATCCGGGTGCATCAGGGCCGCCTCTGGCTGCTGGGCGACAACGGCCGCCTGCTCGACATCCTGGATGCCGACGGCAAGTCGCGCTTCACCGACGAACAGCGCACGGCGCTCGAGAGCATCCCGATCCGTCGTCTGGGTTGGAACGATGCCAATGCCCCCATGGGCATCAGCCGCGACACGCACTGCCAATGCGGCGACCTGCCGACGCTGCTGCTCGCCGACGGCACGCTGATCGGCAAGGACACCTGGACCGATCTGATCGCGCTCGATCCCGGCGATGACGAACGTCCCGAGGGCGAGCCGCCCGTCGCCGCCGAGTCGCTGCGCTTTGCCGCCCAGACGGCCGACGGCATGGTGCTGCTGGACGCCCGCGGCGAGCCGCTCGGGCTGCCGCCGCAGAAACACATCAGCGCGTTCCAGTACGGCTATGCCTTCGTCTATCAGGACGACAAGGTGCAACTGATCGACCGCGCCGGCAAGCCGCGCGCCCTGCCGGCGCACTTCACGTTCGAGCCCATCGGCAACGGCCTCGCACGCTACGTGCTCGGCGCGGCCGAAGGCGAGCCCTGGGGTCTTTACGACATCGAACGCGGCACCGTGGTGCTGCCGCCGCAGTTCACGGCGATCGAGCCGTTCGAGAACGGTCTGGCCGTCGCCACGCTGGGCGCCGGACGCAGCGGCGTGATCGACAGCCAAGGCCGCTGGCGCATCGCGCCCGAGCATGGTGAGGTGCGCCGCCTGACCGCTGCCGTGTGGCGGGTGCAACAGGCCGTGGATACGCTCGCGGGGTCCGACGATGCGCCCTCGCCCGACCGCAGGCTCGTCAATGCGGACGGCAAGGTGCTCATCGATTGGCAGCCCGGGCTGGACGTCTATGGCCCGGACGAGGACGGCCTGACCGCGGTGGCGGGCGACAAGCGCTGGCGGGTGGCCATGGACGGCAGCGAAGCCGCGCCGATGGACAATGCCTACCACCTGAAGGTGGGCCGCTGGACGCAGATCAGCCGCGAGCCGCTGTCCGGCTATATCGATGCCCAGGGCCAATGGCAGATCCGCACGCACGGCATGGCGGGCACGCCCTTCCGCGGCCAACCCGCGCGCGCCGTCATGCCCGCCGCCTACTCGAACGACCCGGTGTTGATCGACGCGAGCGGCAAGACCGTCACCGCGCTTCCCGAAGGCGACTGGAGCCTCTCGCCCGACGGCCAATGGCTTGTGTCGCAGGCCATCGAAGACACGACGGTCACGCGCTATGCCGATCTGAATGGCAACATCCTGCACACGGTTCCGGGTTATGGCGAGGCGCCCTCCGAAGGCGTGGCGGTGGTGCAGGGCGATCAGGGCAAGGCCCGCGTCGTGCCGCTCACGGCCGGCACGCCGGTGCCGCCGGCCGCCTACCGCTATCTGGGCGCGCGTCACGACGGGCTGGCGCTCGCCAACGCGGGCGACCGGCTGGGCTATCTCGACGCGCGTGGGGCGTTCGCCATCGCGCCGGCCTATCTCGCGGCCTCGCCGTTCGTGGGCCAGCGCGCCGTGGTCTCGACCGATTCGGACTCGATGCTGATCGACACGCAGGGCAAGGTGCTCGCGCGCGTGGGCATGGAGTGCGGCATGCGCGTGCTGTACGGCGAAACCGGCGCGCGCCTGTGGCCCAAGACCTTGCCCGACTACTGCGAGCCCTGAGCGCGGGCTCATGACGGCGGCACGCGCTTGCCGCCGTCATCCCTCACGGGCTAGGATGACAGGCGCGCGCGCCATCCCGGGCGCGCTCTGATTCGAGGCTGAACCGTGGACCCGATCCTGTCGAAGCTCGCCACCGCAGTGCCGGCGGCCAAATCCATCGAAGAACTCACGCGCCCCTTGCTCGAGATGCTGAGCGCCGTGACAGGAATGGAATCCACCTACCTCACCTCGATCGATCTCGAGCGCAACGAGCAGCTCGTGCGTTTCGCGCGCAACACCGGCGAAATGGTCATTCCCGAGGGGCTCACGGTCACCTGGTCGGAAACGCTCTGCAAGCGCGCGCTCGACGAAGACCGCCTCTACACCGACGACGTCGCCAACTGCTGGGGCGATTCGGCGGCGGCGCGCGCGCTCGGCATCAAGACCTACGTCAGCACGCCCATTCGCACCGACGACGGCGTGCTGCTCGGCACGCTGTGCGCGGCGAGCGCCGACAAGCGCAAGCTCGCGCCCGACGCCAACGCGCTGCTCAAGCTGTTCTCCAATCTGGTGGCGAGCTTCATCGAACGTGAGCAGCTGATGAACAGCCTGCAAGAGGCCAATGCCCGCCTCACGTCGTACGCCATGACCGACATGCTCACCGGGCTGCCCAATCGGCGCGCCGTGTACGAAGAGCTCGAGCGTCTGCTCGACCGCGCCGCGCGCAGCGGGGGTTCGGTGCTGGTGGGCGTGATCGATCTCGACGGTTTCAAGATGATCAACGACACCTACGGCCACCAGGCCGGCGATGAATTTCTGCAGGCCGTGGGCCGCCGCCTCACCGAAAGCCTGCGTGCCTCGGACGTGGTGGGCCGCGTGGGCGGCGATGAGTTTCTGCTGGTGGGCCCGGGCCCGCAGCACGACCCGACCCTGGCCGAGGCGGCCGCCGGCGATCCGCTGCAGGCCGCGCTCACGCTGCAATTGCGCACGGCCGCCGCCACGGCCGGCACCTACCGCCTGGGCGAGCAGGTGATCGAGTATCCGGGCGCCAGCGTGGGCATGGTGTCGGTCGAGCCGCTCAACATGGATGCCGAGACCGCCGTGCGCATGGCCGACACGCGCATGTACGAGATCAAGCGCACGCGCAAGCATCTGAACGGCTGATCGGCGCGGCGCCGTATAACCCGCGTCCCTGCGGCCTGCGCCTAACGTACGCGCATGGGCGCGGCAGCGAAGCGCCGCGTCCTTTTACATCTTGCACCAACCGAATCGAAAGCCGCGCGCTATCTTCGATATCGCATGCATCCGAAGCCCAGCCGGATCCGTATAACCCGGCATGCCCCTGCGCGGTCACGCGCCGAATGACGCATGCGCCACGAGGGGAGACCTTAGCCCGGCCGGCCACGCGCGCCCGCCGTCTCATCTGCTTCGCCTCGGAGTGACCGCATCATGTCCGATCCGCGTTCCTGCACGGCCCTGCGCAACGGGCCACGCTGGCTGGCCTCCCTGTTCGCCCTCGCCTGCGCGGCGCTCGCCACGCAGCCCTCGCACGCCACCCGCGCGCCGGGCGGCCCGCCCGTCTCCGAACATTTCGTGGGCGCGGCCTACGATCAGGAAGACGGCCGGCTGCTGTATCGCGAAGAGCACTGGGTGGTGGTCGAGGCGGCGCGCATGACGCGGCTGGTGCTGTATCAATGCCCCAATGGCGCGCCGTTCGCGCGCAAATGGGTGCGTGGCGCGATCGATGATCCCGCGCCCGACTTCGAGCTCGAGGACCGGCGCAACGGCATGCGCCAGGGGGTGCGCACGCAGGGCGCCACGCGCGAGATGTACAGCCAGCGCAATACCGCCGAGCCCTTGCGCACGGCGGCGCTCTCGCCCCGGCCCAACCAGATCATCGACGCGGGTTTCGATGCCTATGTACGCGAGCACTGGAGCCAGCTCACCGCGAGCGAGGATCCCGTGATCGCGTTCCTGGTGCCGTCACGCCTGCGCGACTACGAACTCGAGGTGGACACCGGCCAACGCCAGTACGAAGGCAGCCGCATGTTGCGGCTGCGTCTGAAGCTCGATGCCTGGTATGGCTTCGCGGCCCCGTCGATCCAGCTGCTCTACGATCTGGAGCAGCGCCGGTTGCGTCTGTACGAGGGCCTGAGCGATCTGCGCGACGCCTCGGGTCGCAGCATGCGCGTGCGGATCGAGTTCGCCGCCCACGATCACAAGGACGGCGCAACGGCGGCCGATCAGTCCCGCGCCGCCGCGCAGCCGCTCGTGAGCCGCTGCGACGGCTGACGGGCGGGTTTACAGGTCGCGCAGACGCGCCACCGAGGCCGCCAGATTGGCGTATTTGCGTTCGCGGATGGCTTCGACCTGATCGCGCGGGTTCAGGCCGGCGCCGCGCTCCTCGGTGGTGGCCTCGCGCACCAGACGGCTGAGGTCTTCGGTGCGCGTGCTGCCGGTGGGCAGCGTGGATTCGGCCACCAGCTCGCCCATCACATACTTCTGCATGTGCGTGGACTGGGTGCGGCTGGCCGTGAGGCGCGCCAGCGTCAGCTGGCCCTGCTGGTACCCCAGCTCGGTACGGCTGCTGCTCTTGTCTTCGATCTGGTAGTAGTAATAGTTCTGCGACTCGCGATCGTCGGAGAGCGCCAGCGTCAGCTCGGGCGACAGCGGCTTGTGATAGCTGGCCGAGAGACGGCTGTCGAGCTGCTGCACGATGCCGCGGTTGAGCGCGTCCGTGCCGGAGACCGAGGTGCGTTGCGAAACCGTGTAGATGAAGCTCTCGATCTCTTCCTTGCGGCGCAGGTTGAGCGTGAGCGTGTTCTGCCGCACCGAGGCGTTGAAGTCGGCCAGGCCGCTCAGCACGCTGCGATCCGCCTGATTCAGCGCGTTCGCGCCGACCACGCCGGTGCGCGCGCGGGCCGCGTCGCCGTAGTCCGCGTGCAGCGACGCGAACGCGTCCTTGAAGAGCGACATGGTCTGCGCATCGCCCTGGCCGCGCGTCTGCGCCGCATCGAACTGGCGCAGATAGGCTTCGACCGCGGCGCCCCGCTGGGCCGCGGTGCCGAACGTCGACGGCTGGCTCAGGTCCACATCGACGCTGACCGTGCCGGCGGGGCCGGTGGAGGTGATGCTGCGCGCGGTCGCATCGGCCTTGAACGACACGGTCTGGCTGTGCTGATTGCCCAGGCTGACCGTCGCCTGCAGGTCGACGTTGCGCAACAGGCTGGTATCGAAGCTGCCCAGCTTGCCGAGATTGAGACGGGGCGGTTCCGAGGCCAGACCGTCGAGCGCCTCCTGGAAGGCGCCCGCCAGATTCGCGATCGCGGCGCGCTCCTCGTCGGACACCTCGCCCTCGCTCACGCTGATGGACACCGCCAGGCCGTTGGCATCGCTGCCGATCGACACCTCGACGCGGGCGCCGCCCGCCGTCGTGATGGCCAGCCTGGCCTGATTGTCGGCGTCCGTGTGCTGGCGGGCATGCAGCGACGCGCCGCCGACGTTGCCGGGACGGGACTGCAGGATGGACTGCGAGAAGTTGGAACCGTCCTCGCGGAAGCGTTCGAGCACCGTGGCGCCGAGGTCCTTGAAGCGGCCCGCCAGCGTGGGCGACACGAAGTTGCCCGCCATCTGGGTGGAAATCGCATCGCCGCCGTTCTGCTCCCACACCGCCGATTGCATCGAGGGTAAAGCGCTCGGGGCGCGATAGAGCCCGGAATCGGTGCCGCCCAGGCCCACGCTGACGGCCGTGCCGCTGACCGCCTGCGCCGTCTGGACGGGCGCGGCCGCGGCAGGGGCGGCCGACACGGCGGGCGCGGGCTGGACAGCCGTGGCCGTGGGCCAGGCTGGCGTCGAAACGGAAGTCGCTGAGATCTGGGTCATGGGCGCGCCGGTAATCGGTAAAGGAGCGAAGCGGGGCCGCGGCAAAGCAGCGTCCCACTTCCTGATGACCGGTTAACGGCAGGATTTCCTGTTACTTAACCCTGTCCCCCTGAGGCGCATTTTGCCCGCCAGATGGGTCGATTTACCTGCAAAAAGGGTCTTTATTACGGTAAATGTCGTTTGATTTCCGTTTAGGGACATACCCCGAAATAAGTGAAACAGACACTAAATCCCAGCATATAGGACGCCGTTGTTACCTATGAAATCGTTCCCAACCCGAGCATCCCGCGCATGAACCAGTTTCTGAAAGACATCACCGTACGACGCATGATTCTGTGGACGCTGCTCCTGATCTGCGGTCTCGTTTCCCTCCTCTCCTACATCAGCGTTTCCGGTCTGAACAGCTCGGGCCAGGCACTCGCCGCGAAAGACAAGTTGCTCCAGGAAGTCTCCCTCATGGCACGCGTGAACGATCAGGTCATGCGCGCCCGGCTGCGGCTGAACCGCCAGCTGGAATACGCGGCCGAGGGCAATGCCCGCCAGGCCGCGGACGAAGGCCAGGGCGTGGACAGCGCGCTCGCCGAAGCCCGCAAGCACTTCGATCGCTTTTTCGAGATCGACGCGGGCGAGACCCCGACCGCGATCACGGGGCCGTTGCGCACCGACTTCGATACGCTGGTGAATCAAGGCCTGGCCACGCAGCGCCAGCTGCTCGCCACGCAGGGTGTGGCCGCCGCGCGCGCGCACGCCGCAGGCCCGGTGGTGCAGGCCAGCCGCGCGTTCGGCAAGCACATGCAGGACTACGAAAACTACGCCGAGCAACGGGCACGGGATCTGTCCAGCAATGCCGCCGTGCAGCGTGAGCGCGCCTACCTGAGCACCGCCATCGTGCTGGGCATCAGCCTGCTGCTGATCTTCCTGGGCGATCGCTACGTGGTGATGTACGTGAAGCGTCCGCTCGAAGACGTGCGCGCGCACTTTCGCCGCATCGCTTCGGGCGACCTGACGACGCAATGCGCCGACTTCGGCAAGAACTGTGTCGGCCAGATCATTCCGTATCTGCAGGAGATGCAGAGTTCGCTGGTGCGCACCGTTCAGTCCGTGCGCGACGGCGTGGTGCAGATCCATGCCGGCTCGAGCGAGATCGCGGCCGGCAATCTGGACCTGTCCAGCCGCACGGAAGAACAGGCGGCCTCGCTGGAAGAGACCGCCGCCAGCATGGAGGAACTGCTGTCCACCGTGACCAACAATGCCGAGAACGCCCGCCAGGCGCAGGCAAGCGCGGCCCAGGCCTCGCAGGTGGCGCGGGCCGGCGGCGAGGCCGTGGACCAGGCCGTGGTGACCATGCGCGAGATCGCCACCGACGCCAGCCGCATCGGCGACATCGTGGGCGTGATCGAGGGCATCGCGTTCCAGACCAACATCCTCGCGCTGAACGCGGCGGTCGAGGCCGCACGGGCCGGTGAAGAGGGCAAGGGCTTCGCCGTGGTGGCCGGCGAGGTGCGCTCGCTGGCACAGCGCAGCGCCGCGGCCGCGAAGGAGATCAAGCAGCTGATCGCCGCCTCCGGCGATACGGTGCAGGCCGGCTCGGCCCAGGTGGAAGCCGCGGGCCGCACCATGGCCGACATCCTGCGCACCATCGATAACCTCGCCACGCTGGTGAGCGAAATCTCGTCCGCCTCGGGCGAGCAGGTGAGCGGGATCGACCAGGTCAATACCGCCGTCACGCAGATCGATCAGGTCACGCAGCAGAACGCCGCGCTGGTCGAGCAATCCGCCGCGGCGGCCGCTTCGCTCGAAACGCAGGCCGACCGTCTGCGCACCTCGGTCAGCCTGTTCCGTCTGCCGGGTCAGCCGGGCCAGGTCGTGGAGGAATCGCACGCGCGTGGCAGGCCGTCGGGCGTGCCACTGGCGCTCCCCGCCTAATAAAAATGCCGCTTCCCCGGAAGCGGCATTTTTCTTTTGGGCCTGCCTGGGCAAGGCTCAATCCATCGAGATCCCGGCGCGCTCGCCGATCGCGCGGAACTCGGCCACCTCGGTCTCGATCTGCGTGCGGAACTTCTCGCCCGGCAGGTAGACCGGCTCGAGCGCCAGATCGCCCACGGACTTGCGCACCTCGGGATCGGCCATCACCTCTTCGACCGCGGCGCTCAGACGCTGGACGATATCCGCGGGGGTGCCCGCCGGCGCGACCATGCCGTACCAGCCCACGAACGACACGTTGGGCAGGCCCGCTTCGGTGAAGGTCGGCACGTCGGGCAGTTGCGGCATGCGCTGCGTGCCGGTCACGGCCAGCGCGCGCACCTTGCCGGCACGCGCCTGCGCGGCCGCCGACGAGACGGTGTCCACGCCCAGATCGACCTCGCCGCCGATCATGGCGGTGACCAGTTGCGCGCTACCCTTGTACGGCACGGGGGTCATGCGGGCGTCCGCCGCCATCGCGAACATCTCGCCGGTGAGGTGCGGCGCAGAGCCCGGACCGAAGGTGCCGTACATGAGGCCGCCCTTGCCGCTGCGCTCGCGCGCCAGCTTGGCGGCCTCGCCCGCGGTCTTTACGGGCAGATCGTTTTTGGCCAGCAGCACCACCGGCGCGATCGCCACGATGGCCACGTGCGCATAGGACCTGACCGGATCGTAGGGCAGCGCGGACTTCAGCGCCGGCAACACAGAATACGTGGTGCTGCCCGAAATCATCAGCGTGTAGCCGTTGGGCTGGGCCCGGGCCACCGCATCGGCGCCGATCACGGTCGACGCGCCGGGGCGGTTTTCCACGATGACGGGCTGGCCGAGCTTGGGACCGAGCTTGCTCGCCATCAGGCGCGCGACCGCGTCCGTGGCGCCGCCCGGCGTGAACGGCACGACCAGGCGCAAGGGCTGTTCGGGCCAGGCGGCGTGGGCCGCGGTGCCGATCAGGCTGCAGGACAGGGCCAGCGCCGCGGCGGCGACACGGCGAACGGGGGTGAAACCGGAAAGACAGCGTTTCATGAAAGAACCCGGAAAGAGGTCAGATGGCGGAGACGGGTTCCGCGTCGCGTTGACCGGCGCACAGCGCGGGCCCCTGCTCGGCCAGATCCCAGAGCAGCCCGGCCATGATCGCCAAGCCTTCGCGAGCGACCGAACCGAGCAGGTGTTCGTTGGGGGCATGCTGCGCGCACGCCGGGTAAGAATGCGGCACCCAGATCGTGGGCAGCCCCAGCAGATCGGCGAAGATGTCGTTCGGCAGCGAGCCGCCGAGATTGGGCAACAGCGCGGGCGCCTTGCCGGTGGTCGCCTCGACCGAGTCGGCCGCCCAGCGCACCCAGGGATTGTCGGGCGAGAGCCGGGTGGCGCCGGCCTGCGCGCCCAGCGTCACCTCGATGCCGCCGAAGCCGGCGTGCTCGAGATGCGCGCGCACCGTGCCTTCGAGGCTGCGCCAGTCGGTGCCGACCACGAAGCGCAACTGGCACCAGGCCACCGCCTGCGGCGGGATGGCATTGACCGGCTTAGCGGGATCGCCCGCGCCGAAGGTCAGGACGTCCAGGCTGTTCCAGCCGAACACTTGTTCGCTGGGCGACAGGCCCGGCTCGCCCCAATAGGGATCGATCTCGGGATCATCGACGTCGCCGCCGACTTGCAGGTCGGCCAGCGCGGCGCGGACCGCCTCGGGAATCTCGGGCGGACGCAGGCCCGGCACCAGGATGCGCCCGCGCGCATCGACCATGCTGGCGATCGCGTGCGACAGCACGATGGCCGGGTTGGACAGCAGACCACCCCAGTTGCCCGAGTGATAGCCGCGCTCGCGCAGCGCCAGCCGCAATTCGAAGTTGACGGCGCCGCGCGAGCCCATGAACAGCGTGGGACGGGCGGCCGCGAGCCGCGGCCCG
Source organism: Bordetella genomosp. 5 (assembly GCF_002261475.1). Lineage (GTDB taxonomy): Bacteria > Pseudomonadota > Gammaproteobacteria > Burkholderiales > Burkholderiaceae_B > Bordetella. The sequence goes on along the minus strand of NZ_NEVN01000002.1, from coordinate 32,691 downwards.
TCGCTGGCGAGGAACAGATCGGCGCGCAGCAGCTCGCGCTGTGCATCGCAGAACGCGGCCAGGCCCGGCGAGCCGGCCTCTTCGCCGGTCTCGATCAGCCAGGTCACGTTCAGGCCCAGCCGGCCGCCGCGGGCCGCCAGCACCTGTTCGAGCGCACAGAGATTGATGGAGTGCTGGCCCTTGTTGTCGGCGGTGCCGCGGCCATACCAGCGGTCACCTTCGACGCGCAGCCGCCAGGGGTCGCGTCCTTCGCTCCAGCGGGCGGCGTTGCCTCGCACCACATCGCCGTGGCCGTACATCAGCACGGTCGGCAAGGCCGGATCCTCGATGCGGCGCGCCACCAGAATCGGCAGGTCGGCGCCGGCGGGATTAGGGAAAACACGGGTCTCGAAACCGAGGCGCGTGAGCAACGGCACCATCTCCTGGTCGAGATAGGCGTGTTGCGCGGGCGCCTGAGAGGGCTCTTCGCTTTCGGTGGCATGGGCCACGCGCCGCGCCAGCACGGCCTGAAACGCGCCGCTGTCGAACTGTTCCAGGGTGTGCGCAATGGCGAGGGCTCGGGTCACGACGAAGGCCTTATTAGGGAAAGGCACAACATTATTACGGCGTCAGGCATGCCACAATCAGCTAAATCGCAGGCTTGCGTTGCCTTTTTCGCAATAGCAGCGCATCGGCTTCCGGCTCCCGTCCCCTCGTTCCCACCCGGTCCACCGACACCCCATGATTTCGCTGTCATTGCGTTACTTCCTCGAGGTGGCGCGCCGTGGCTCGGTCGCCGCGGCCGCCCAGACCCAGCACGTGGCCGCCTCCGCGATCAGCCGCCAGATCAGCAAGCTCGAAGACCAGCTCGGCGTCACGCTGTTCGAGCGCCAGGCGCGCGGCATGACGCTGAGCGAGGCCGGCCGGCAGCTGGCCGCCTACGCCAACGCCGCCACGCTCGAGGCCGAGCGCGTGGCCGACGAGCTGCGCGAGCGCAGCACCCTGGGCGACGTGACACTGCGGATCGCCTGTACCGAGGGCTTCGCGCACCGCTTCATTCCGCAGAGCATGGCCGACTTCAAGCAGCTGCACCCGCAGACGCGCTTTCATCTGCACGTGGACCGTCCCGAGGCCGTGAATCAGCGCGTGCTCGATGGGCACTCCCAGATGGCCCTGCGCTACACGCTGGCCACCGATGAGCGGCTGCGCACCGAGCTCGTGAGCCGCGCCCCGGTCTATGCGGTCATGTGCCGCCGCCACGCGCTGGCCAGCCGCCGCAGCGTGAGCGTGCGCGATCTGCGCAAACTGCCCCTCGCGCTGGGCGATCGCGACACCACCGTGCGCCAGCTTTTCGACGTCGCCTGCGCCAACGCCGGCCTGCACCTCGAGCCCTCCTACGTCTCCAACTACTCGGCCGCGTTCCTGCCCCTGCTGCCCGACAGCCCGATCGTGGCCCTGTCCGGCTACCTGACCCTGGCCGACAAGCTCGAGCACGCCGGTCTCGTCGCCCTGCCGTTCAGCAATGTCGAGATGCAGCAGCGCAGCGTGCAGGTGCTCACGCTGGCCGGCAGCACCCTGCCCGCCCTGGCGCGCGTGTTCCTTCAATTCCTCGAGCAACGCCTGCGCCAGGCGCCTCCCGACCTGGCGCGCCGGCCACGGGAACGGTAGTTGCTGCAGGAGGCGCTCCCCGCGCCAGCCGACCGCAGGCCGGGTTCCGCCAACTGTCTGCCATGCGAGGAGGCCGCCATGAGCCGTCGTGCACCCGATGCCCAGCAAACCAAGGAACTGCTGTATCAAGCCCTGGAAACCGAGATCGGTGGGCTGCAGGTCTACGAGACCGCCGTGAGCTGTGCGCTGAACGAAGACCTGAAGAAGGAATGGAAGGAATACCTGGAAGAGACGCGCACGCACCGCCGTGTGTTGCTGACCGTCTTCGAGCAGCTGGGTCTGGACCCCGAGCTCGAGACCGACGGCCGCAAGGTCGTGCGGCATCTGGGTGAGTCGCTCGTGCGCGCGATGCGCATGGCACAGGCCGCCGGCAACCCCCAGGCGGCCGAATTGGTCGCCACCGAATGCGTGGTGCTGGCCGAGACCAAGGATCACAGCAATTGGGCCCTGATCGGGCTGCTCGCCGAGAAAGGCAGCGGCAAGCAGGCCGACGTGCTCAAGCAGGCGTACGACGCCGTGGCCACCGACGAGGACCATCACCTCTATCACACCATGGGCTGGTCCCGTGAGCTGTGGATCGAGTCGCTGGGCCTGCCGGCCGTGCTGCCCCCGCCCGAAGAAGTGAAGAAAGTCGAAACCGCCATTGGCGCATCCCGCGCCGAACAGGCCCGCGACAGCATGTTGCGCCGCCACTGATCCGCACGGAGATATCGATGCCCGGCAAGAAAACCACGACGTCCACCGCCAAGCCGGCGGCCAAGAGCCCCGCCAAGACGGCCACCAAGAGCGCGGCCAAACCCGCCGCCAAGCGTGCCAAGGCGGGCGGCGCCGACGGCCAGAGCCAGCTCGCGCTGGACACGGCCTTCCTCAACACCGACAGCGGCCCCGCCACGGGCCCCGCGCCGGATGCCGCGCACCCGGCGCTGCAGCGTGCCTCGGCCACCCAGGCCACGGTCGCCGGCCGTCCGCACAACGACGACAAGGCGGCCGAGTACGGCGAAGCCGCGCGCTGCCCGTACACCGGCGCGCAGGTGCCGCCGGCCGACGACAGCGTGGGCGCGAGCTCGCTGTCGGAACAGGTGCAGTCGCCCAAGACCAACGGCGCCGCCGAACCCGGCGTGAATGCCGCCGATGGCCGACTGGCACGCGTGCGCGCCGACAGCACCGGCCAGCGCCTCACGACCAACCAGGGCGTGCCGGTAGCGGACAACCAGAATTCGCTAAAGGCCGGGCTGCGTGGCCCCGCGCTGCTCAAGGACTTCATCCTGCGCGAGAAGATCACGCACTTCGATCACGAGCGCATTCCCGAGCGCATCGTGCATGCGCGCGGCTCGGCCGCGCACGGCTACTTCGAGTGCTATGAGCCCCTCACCGAAATCACGGCCGCGTCGCTGTTCGCCGAGGCCGGCAAGCGCACGCCGGTGTTCGTGCGCTTCTCGACGGTGGCGGGCGAGCGCGGTTCGAAGGACACCGCGCGCGACGTGCGCGGCTTCGCGGTCAAGTTCTACACCGACGAAGGCAACTGGGATCTGGTGGGCAACAACATGCCCGTCTTCTTCATCCAGGATGCGATGAAGTTCCCCGACCTCGTGCACGCCGTCAAGCCCGAGCCGCACCACGGCATGCCGCAGGCCGCCTCGGCGCACGATACGTTCTGGGACTTCATTTCGCTGAGCCCCGAGTCCACGCACATGATGATGTGGGCCATGTCGGACCGCGCGATCCCGCGCAGCTACCGCATGATGCAGGGCTTCGGCGTGCATACCTTCCGCTTCGTGAACGCGCAGGGCGTGTCGCATCTGGTGAAGTTCCATTGGACGCCGGTGCTCGGCACGCACTCGCAAGTGTGGGACGAGGCCGTGAAGGTGTCCGGCGCCGATCCCGACTTCCATCGCCGCGATCTGTGGGAAGCGATCGACTCCGGCAATCCGCCCGAGTGGGAACTCGGCGTGCAGATCTTCACCGACGAGCAGGCCGACGAGTTCAGCTTCGACGTGCTGGATCCGACCAAGATCGTGCCCGAGGAACTCGTGCCGATCCGCCCGATCGGCCGCATGGTGCTGGACCGCAACCCGGACAACTTCTTCGCCGAGACCGAGCAGGCCGCGTTCTGCGCGGCGCACATCGTGCCGGGTCTGGATTTCACGAACGATCCCCTGCTCGCGGGCCGCATCCACTCCTACGTGGACACGCAGATCTCGCGCCTGGGCGGACCGAACTTCCACGAGATCCCGATCAACGCCCCGCTCGCGCCCGTGCACAACAACCAGCGCGACGGCATGCACCGGCAGACCATCAATCGCGGCAAGGTGGCCTACGAGCCCAACTCGCTGGCGGGCGGCTGTCCGTTCCAGGCCGGATCGGCCGGGTTCGTGTCGTTCCCCGAGCCGGTGCAGAGCGATGAGCTGCGCGGCAAGCCCGAGAAGTTCGCCGAGCACTATGCACAGGCCACGCTGTTCTTCGAGAGCCAGACCGAGTGGGAGCAGCAGCACATCATCTCGGCCTTCGCGTTCGAACTGAGCAAGGTGACCGTGCCCGCGATCCGCGAGCGCATGGTGGCGTCGCTGCGCAACGTGTCCGACACGCTGGCGCAGGCGGTCGCCGATGGCCTGGGCATGGACCTGCCCGAGCCGCTGCCGCGCGCGATGCCCAACCCGCCCGAGCCGGAGGTCACGCAATCCCCGGCGCTGTCGCTGACCTTCCGCCCGGGTGACGCCGGCATCGCCACCCGCAAGGTGGCGCTGCTTGCCGCGCCCGGCGTGGACGGCGCCGCGACGCGCGCGCTGGCCCAGACCCTGATCGACGCCGGCGCCGTCGTGCGCCTGATCGGCCCGCGCATCGGCACCCTCGCCGACCGCGAAGGCAATATGCTGGACGCCGACGGCTCGCTCGAGAATCAGCCCAGCGTGGTGTTCGACGCGGTGGCGGTTCCCGGTGGCGACGAGGCGGTGGCGGCACTGCAACGCGACGGCCGCGCACTCGAGTACGTGCGCGATGCCTTCCGTCATGGCAAGACGCTGCTGGCCATCGGCAGCGGCGCCGCGCTGTTCGAGGCCGCGGGCCTGCCCATCGAGCAGGCCGACAAGGGCCTGATCGTGGCCGGCGGCTGGGACGAGTCGGCCGCGCAGGCCTTCATCGAGGCGATCGCCGCGCACCGTCATCCGGAGCGCGAGACCGATCCTCCGGCGGTGTAATACCCCGTCGCGCAGGCAGTGGGGCGGTCTACGGACCGCCCCATTTTTTTGCGTGAGCGTGATGGCGCGACGTGCCGCTTCCGGCGCGGGGCCCTGCGCACCGCCCTCTACTCACCAGCGCTGCGGGACCTTGCGCAGCTCGGCCGTGTCGTAGCCCATGCCGCGCACGCGTTCCACCAGCTCGGCGTACACGTCGTCGGGTAGCGTGGGCGTGCGTGCCATGATCCAGACATAGTCGCGCTTGCTGCGGCCTACGATCGTGCGCTGGTAGTCCGCGTCGAGCCAGGCGATCACATATTCCGCCTTGATCGGCCAGATGAACTGCATGCCCCACACCGCGTTGCCGGTATCGGGGCGCACCGTCCCGACCGGATGCATGGTGTCGACCGGCGCCTCGAAGCTGCCGTCCCGGTACTCGAAGTCGGTCTGGACCTTGCCATCGGGGCGCAGGGTATAACGCTCCAGCGCGTTGTAGGCGTTGCGCTCGGGCCAGCTCGGGATGTGCGCGATCACATACCAATCGCCCATGAAGCGCGGCAGATCCACCTGCGGCACCGGGGGTAAGGGCGGCGGCGACGAGCACGCCGCCAGCAGGGACAGCGGGAGGAAAGTCAGCCAGCGATGCCAGCGTTGCTTGCGCATACGAATTCTCCTTCAGTCGGGCCGCACGAAGCGGTAATGGGCCACCAGCCACTCGCGACCCTGGCGGTAGCCGAAGAGTTCGGCGCACGCCATCCAGAACATGCGCCAGCGCTGGAACCACAGCGGCGCGAGGTCGGGGCCATAGGCCTCGCTCAGCACGCGCATCACCTCGGCCTTGTTCGCATCCTGATTGGCGAGCCAGTGATTGGCCGTGCGCTCATAGTGGGTGCCGTCCACCAGCCAGCGCGATTCGAGCCGCAGGTCGCGCTGGAACCAAAGCAGGGTGTCGGCCGCCGGCATGATGCCGCCCGTGAAGAAGTGACGGCCCAGCCAGTTGTCGGCGCCTTCGGTCTCGAACGGGTACATCAGCGTGCGGTGCGCGAAGATATGCACGAACAGTTTTCCGCCCGGCCGCAGCCAGCCGGCGATCGAGCCGAGCAGGGTCTGGTAGTTGCGCATGTGCTCGAACATCTCGACCGACACGCAGCGGTCGTAGGCGGCCTGGGGCAGTTGCAGCGTGTTCACGTCGCAGGTGATCACGCGCACGTTGTCCAGCCCGCGCTCGCGGCATTGCGCTTCGATATGCTGGCGCTGCGACGCGGAGTTGGACACCGCGGTGATGCGCGAGGCCGGGTAGTGCTCGGCCATCCACAGCGTGAGCGAGCCCCAGCCGCAGCCCAGCTCGAGCACGTCCTGCCCGTTGGCCAGACCGGCGCGCACGCCATAGAGCTTCAGCATGGCCTCCTCCGCCGTATCGAGCGACTCCACTCCCTCCGGATACAGGCAGCCGGAATACTTGAGGCGTGCGCCGAGGCACAGACGAAAGAACGCCGCCGGCAGCTCGTAATGCTGCGCGTTGGCGGTATCGGTGTGGATGGCGAGCGGCGCACGGCGCAACGCTTCGGTGAGCGACTGCTGCCGTTCCGCCTGATGGCGCGGATCGTCCGCCATTTCGTCGTTCAACCGTTGCGCGCACAAGCGGCGAATGCCCGCGCGCACCACCGCGTCCGGCAACCAGCCACGTTCGGCCAGGCCCAGGACGCCGGGCGCCGGCCGGTCGAGGGCGAGTTCGATATCCTGCATCAAGCGCGTATTCATGAGCGATCCTGCCTGTGGGTCGAATGAGACTTGGGAAACCAGGGAAAGAACATGGCGGTCTCGCGCTGATACGCGCGATAGTCGTCGCCACGCGTGCGCAGGGCCTGCTTCTCGGTGAACGGAATGCCGCTCACCCAGCGCAGGAACACGTACATGATCACCGGCCCGCTCAGGCTCAGCCAGAACAGCGGCGAGCCCCAGGCGAGCACCACGTAGGCGAACCAGTGACACCATTCGAAGAAATAGTTGGGATGCCGCGAATAGCGCCACAGCCCGGCGCGGCAGGTCTTGCCCCGGTTCGCGGGGTTCGCGCGCCACGCGGCCAGTTGCCGGTCGGCCAGGGTCTCGCCCGCCACCGCGGCCAGCCACACGACGAGCGCCAGCACGGCGCGCGCGGGCGAGAGCGGGGCCGTGTTTGCGGCCACCGCCACGAACGGCAGGGCAAACAGCACGACCAGACCCGCCTGGAACAGGAAGAAGCCGTAGAACTTGCCCTGGTGGCCGTTCCAGTGCGCGCGCAGGGCGCGGTAGCGTCCGTCTTCTTCTTCGGCGCGCACGCGGCGCCAGATGTGCCAGGCCAGCCGCGCCGACCAGATGCCGGCCAGCAGCGCGAGCAGCACGCGGGTGCCGGCGGTGCCCACGCCCGTGAGCGCGGCCAGCAGCGCCCCGCCGCCGACGCCGGCAGCCCAGACGGCATCGACGATGCCCGCGTTGCGATGGCGCCGCTGCCAGGCCCAGGCCACCGACATCGCGCCTGCCATCAGCACGGCAAGCACCAGGAGTTGTTCGAACCAGGTCATGCGGCTGTCTCCCGTTGCTCGTCGCTCATGTGCCGCGCCACCGTGGTCAACAGCACGAGGGCAATGCTCCAGCCGGCGCTCAGCCAGGCGACGGTGTAGATCACCGGCGTCTCGAAAATCACGGCACGCCAACCACGCGCCGCACCCCAGTACGCCAGCGGGCCGCCGACCGCGCCCGCCAGCCAGGCCAGCACCGGGCGTCGGCGCAACCAGCCCATCGAATGGTTCAGCGTCAAGGCAAAGGCGATCCACACCGCCAGGATCCAGACCGGCGCGCCGCCAGGAGGCAACGCCGGCGAGGAGGCGGTATGACGCAGCAAACCGCTGGCCGTCAGCGCCCCGTCGAGCAGCAGGCCGCACACCAGTGCGGCGAGGACCAGCCACAGGTCGGCTCGCCAGTGTCGGGACCAGGCCAGTTGCAAGGCCACGAACACGCCCGCCGCGATCACGGCCGGCCAGGTCAACCCCTGTCCCGCGCCCATGACGGCCGCGAACCACACGGCCTGGTAGCCGATCAGGTTGAGCCACAACGCCATCACACCGCTCCCTCGCACGCCGTCCAGCGTGCCTGGCTCGGCCGCGCACCGGGCCGCGTCAGCAGCAGGTGCGACACGCCGATGGCGCGTTCCGCAAAGCCACCTTCGCAATAGGCCAGGTAGAACTCCCACAGCCGGATGAAGCGCGCGTCGAAGCCCTGCGCCTGCACCTCGGCCACGTTCACCAGAAAGCGCGCGCGCCAGGCGGCCAGCGTCCGGGCATACGACAGGCCGAAGTCTTCGAGGTGCACCAGCGCCAACTCGGTGGCGCGCGTCTTGGCCGCGAGCATGCCCTGCACGGAGGGAATGAAGCTGCCCGGAAAAATATGGCGCTTGATGAAGTCGACCGAGCGCACGGCCTGCGCATAGCGGTGGTCTTCGATCGTGATGGCCTGGATCAGCGCGCTGCCGCGCGGCTTGAGCAGCGACTCGATCTTGGCGAAATAGGTTTCCTGGTAGTCGGCGCCGATGGCTTCGATCATCTCGATCGATACGAGCTTGTCGTACTGGCCCTGCAGATCGCGGTAGTCGCACAGCTGCACATCGACGCGATCGCCCAGGCCCGCCTCGGCCACGCGTTCGCGTGCCAGCGTGTACTGCTCGCGCGAGATGGTCGCGGTGGTGACCTTGCAGCCGTACTCGCGCGCGGCGTGCAGCGCGAAGCCGCCCCACCCCGTGCCGATTTCCACGACGTGCTCGCCCGGCTTCAGATCGAGCTTGCGGCAGATGGTGTCGAGCTTGCGCCGCGACGCCGCCTCCAGCGTGTCCTGCGGACCGTCCCACAGCGCCGACGAATACATCAGATCGGACGAGAGAAACAAGGCGAAGAACGGATTGCCCAGATCGTAGTGCGCGGCAATGTTGCGGCGGCTGCCCTGCTTGGTGTTGGCGCGGCGTGCGTGCCAGGCCTTGAGCAAGAGCCCGGCCACGCGGGCCATGCCGGTCTCCATGCCGTCGAGCAGCGCGCGATTGCGCACCAGCAACCGCACCAGGCCGACCAGATCATCGGTCTGCCACAGGCCGTCGCCGTAGGCCTCGCCCGCCCCCACGCTGCCCTGCATGGCCAGCACGCGGTAGAACGCCAGATCGTGCACGCGCAACCAGACGGGCGCCTGCCCCACGACGGCCTCGCCCAGCAGCACGCGGTCGACCGGGTCGTCGATCACGAGCGCGCCGCCGCGCAGGGCCGAGAGGGTTTCGATGACGCGCTTGCGCAGCATGCGATCGAGCGCGCCGCCGGTGCCGACCTGGCGCGCCGCCGCATCGAGTGCACGGTGCTCGGGGCGTGAGGTGGGTTTCATGACAGCTCCTTGCCCCCGCCACTATGGCGAGGATGATCGTGAACAGGGGTGTGTTTGAGCCACAGGCGCAACGCCTGCCAGTGAATGGCGCCCATGACCTGCAGCGTCATGAGCGGATAGCGCCACAGCACGCGGGCCAGCGCGGCGCCGTCGAGCGCACGCCGCTGCAATGCCAGGTCCGCGTCGAACTCGGCGCGCGCGCCGCGCAGCACCTTCATGTGCACGCGCAGGTCGTCGCCCGGCTCGGTGAAACGCCAGTCATAGCCGCGCTCCATGCCCATGAACGGCGACACATGGAAGCGCTTGTCGAAGCGCCACGACCACACCCGGCCGTGCCGCTCGGCGTCGTCGCGCGGCAGCACGTAGGCATGGCGTTCGCGCCACGGCGTATTGGTCACCTCGGCCACGATGCAGTCGAGCTCGTGGCCGTCCGGGCCGAAGCAGTAATAGAAGCTGACGGGGTTGAACACATGGCCGCCATAGCGCAGGTGCGCCAGCATGCGGATCGGGCCGGACGGCGCGACGCCACGCACGGCACGGATGCGCTCGCGCACGGCATCGGCCAGCGGCTGCGCGGGGTCCCCGAGATAATCCGCGCGGCGCCATTGCGCCAGGTTGGAACGATTCACCGACCACAGCCAGCGGCGATCGAACACCCGGTCGATCTCGTCCAGGTCGAGGTAGAGCTGGGCCATGCGGTAGCCGAAGGCGTGCGGCACCGGCAGATGCCGGGTATGCGTCACGCGCCCCTCGTACACGGCGCTGTGCAGCGGGGCGTTCATGCGGCGGCCTCGTCGGGTTGCATGAAGGCCGAGCGCAGGCGCGCGCCGGGCGTCCAGACGGGCTCCGCGCCCAGCGCACGCGCCACGTCCACGGCGCTGCGCACGCCGTCCTCATGAAAGCCCCAGCCCCAATACGCGCCGGCGAACCAGGTGTGGCGCCGGCCCGATATCTCGTGCCGGCGGGCCTGCGCGGCGACCGACTCCAGCGTGTACACGGGATGGTGGTAACGCATGCGCCGCAGCACCCGGCCCGGATCGATCGCATCGCTGCGGTTCAGCGTCACGATGAAGGGCTCGGGCGCGTCCAGGCCCTGCAGCAGATTCATGCAATAGCTCACCGTGCAGGGCTGGTCGCGGTCGGCGGGCACGTAGGCGTTCCAGGCCGCCCAGGCCTTGCGGCGCGACGGCAGCAGCGAGGCATCGGTGTGCAGGACCACGTCGTTGGGCTGATACGTGATCGCGCCCAGGATCTCGCGTTCGGCGGCCGACGCGTCGCCCAGCAGCGCAAGCGCCTGATCGCTGTGGCAGCCGAACACAACGTGATCGTAGACCTCGGAGCGATGGTCGGCCTGCACCAGCACGCCATCGGGCAGGCGCAGCACCTGCTGCACCGGGCAGCCGATCCGCTCGGTCACGTTCCAGCGCCGCCGCATCGCGCGGATGTAGGTCGACGAGCCGCCCTGCACCACGCGCCACTCGGGCCGCCCCGAGGCCTGCAGCATCTGGTGGTTGGCCATGAACTGCACGAGATAGCGCGCGGGAAAGGCCAGGATGCCCGCGGGCGGCGCCGACCACAGCGCCGACGCCATCGGCACCAGATGGTCGTCGCGAAAGGCCGCGCCATAGCCGTGCTCGTCGAGATACTCGCCCAGGGTCGGGCCCGGGCCGGTGTCGTGCAGCAGCGCGGGCGCCTCGCGGTAGAAGCGCAGCAGGTCGCGCACCATGCCCGCGAAGCGCAGCGACAACAGGTTGCGGCGCTGGCAGAACAGACCATCGAGATTGGTCGCGTTGTATTCGAGCCCCGAGGCGGCGTTCTGCACCGAAAAGCTCATCGTCGTCGGCTGCGAGGCCACGCCGAGCTCGTCGAGCAGCCGCGTGAAGAGCGGATAGTGCGCCGGGTTGTGCACGATGAAGCCCGTGTCGACCGCGTAATAATGCGCGCCGCGCTCGATCTGATGCGTGTGCGTGTGCCCGCCCAGATAGTCGTTGGCCTCGAACAGCGTCACCTCGTGGCGGCGCGACAGCAGATACGCACTGGTGAGCCCGGCGATCCCGGCTCCGATGACGGCGATGCGCATGCTCACTCCTTGGCGCGGGCCAGCACCCACGCAGGTACGGATTTGAGATCCCAGATCAGGCCGCAGGCCGCCAGCAGGCGCAGGCCGTACCAGGTGATGTCGATCTCGCGCGCACGGAAGCCCTGGCGCGCCGAGCCGGGATAGAAATGATGGTTGTTGTGCCAGCCCTCGCCGAACGTGAGCAGCGCCAGCCAGACGTTGTTGCGGCTGTCGTCGTTGGTCTCGTAGCGGCGCCGGCCATAACGATGGGCGAGCGAGTTGATCGTGACGGTGGCGTGAAACAGCACCACGGTCGAGATGAAGAATCCCCACACCAGCATCTGCGCGCCGCTGGTGCCCCATTGCGGCGCTACGCTCTCGAGCAGCGCGCCCAGGCCGTAGAGCAGCGCGCCGAGCGCGGCCGGCACGGCCACGTCGTAGCGGTCGAGCCAGCGCAGTTCCGGGTAGTCGCGCAGATCCGGCACGCGCGCGAGATCGGTGGCGAAGGCGCGATGCGTGAGGAACCAGCCCATGTGACTGTGCAGAAAGCCGACCTGCGACGGCGCATGCAGATCCTGCCCGGTATCGGCATGACGATGGTGATGGCGGTGGTGCGCGGCCCACCAGAGCGGCCCGCGCTGCGCGCACGATGCCCCCAACACGGCGAACACGAACTGCATGGGCCGAGAGGTGCGGAAGGCGCGATGCGAGAAATAGCGGTGATAGAAACCGGTGAGCGCGAACATGCGGACCGCGTACAGCAGCAGCGCCACGCCCGCCGCGACCGGCGAGACGCCGGTCCAGAACACGCCGAGGCAGCCCAGGTGCAGCAGCACGAACGGCACCGCGCGGGTCCAATCGATCTGGCGGCCGGCGCTGCGCCGCTCGTCGCGGGTCGAACCGACCGCTTCCGTGTCCGACGGCTGCGTGTCGACCCAGCGCACGATCGCGGTCCAGGCGCGGCGGCGACCGGGCGGCGGCGTCTGGGAAATCGAGGAGGTGTGACGCGAAGACATGGTGATGTTCCTGATGCGTGGCTCTCTGTCTTCATCTACGTGGCAGCGCGCCATCTGGATTCACTGGGGTAAACCCGTAGCCGCGCAGGGTCCCGAGGCCGGGGCGGTCCGCGACGCCGGCGTCGCGGCCACGAACCGCGCGAGATCCTCCAGCACCGGCGCGCGCCAGCGCAGGCCGGGTGCCAGGGCCCCCACCAGCAGCCCGTGCCCGAGGCGTTCATAGCCGGTCGTCTGCACCTCGGCGCCCGCCTCGCGCAGGGCACGCGCCAGGCCGTCGGTGTTGCGCACGGGATCCACGGTGGTGTCGGCGCGCCCCGCCAGCAGCAGCGCGGGCGGCGCGCTCGCGCTCACATGCCGGATCGGCTGCGTATCGGCCGGCGTATCGGGGTACGGAAACACCGCCTGGAGCGAGCGCGAGGTGAGCGGCAGGAAGTCGTACGGACCGGCCATGCCGATCCAGCCGGCCAGCGCGGCGGGCGTGACGTCGCAGGCGCCCAGCCAGCGCGGGTCCAGCGCGACCATCGCCGCGTTGTAGGCCCCGGCGCTGTGGCCGGCCACGAACACCCGGCGGGCGTCGCCGCCATAACGGGCGGCATGCGCGAGCGTCCAGGCCACGGCCCGGGCGCTGTCCTGCAGAAAGGCGGGGTAGACGACCTGCGGATAGCGGCGGTAATCGGCCACCATCGTGACGATGCCGCGCGCGGCCAGCGCCGCGCCCACGAAGGCATAGTCGGCGCGGCTGCCGCTGCGCCAGCTGCCGCCGTAGAAGAACACCACGACCGGCGCCCCGCCGGTGGGAGATGCGGATGGCGATCCGGCGGCCGGCGATCCGGCGGCCGGCGCTCCGGCGGCCGCCTCCGGTCCATACACATCCAGCAGCTGCCCCGGCTCCGGGCCGTACGGCACGCCTTCGGCGCGCAGCCGGCCGCCATCGCCGGTGGCGTTGAGCACGGTGAAGGGAGAACATGCCGCCAGTAGCGGCGGCAATACCGCGGCGCACAGCGCCGCCATCAGGGTCTCACGCATGCGAGACCCCGCCGATCGTCCATCCGGGCGCCATGGCGCATCCTCGTTCAGGGCACATACCCTGATCTACGGACCACGCCCCGCAATGGATGCAGCGGGTGCGCGTGCGTCACCCGCCGCCCCCGCGCGGACTCAGATCTCCAGCACGTCCCCGCTCATGATGACCGGGCCGGTCGGCGAACCCGTGGGCGAGCCGCCGGGCGGCTCCAGACTGACGGCCAGCTGGCCGACGCCCGCCAGACCGCGCGGCCGCGAGAAGGCCGTCAGGCCTTGCGGCTGCACCAGGCCCAGCGACACCGGCGCCTGGCCCGGCGAGATCACCCACAGCTCGAGCGCCTTGCCATCGCTATAGGGCAACAGGTTCTGCAGCGTGTGCACATGCACCGCGCCCGTACCGTCGGCGCGCACCACCAGCATGGCTTCGGACTTGGGCGTCTGCAGCACCGCCATCATCTGCTCCTGGGCGGCGCGATCCACCTGCCCCGGGAAGATGACCACGCCGGCGATCAGCAACGCCGCCAGCCCGCCGCTCAGCAGCCGCCAGAAATACAGGCCGCTCCAGCCCCAGCGCGAAGGCGCGGCAATGCGCAGCCGCGCCTGAATGGCGCGCCAGACGCGCTGCGGCGGTGTGCTTGGCGGCAGCGACCAGACCAGCGGATAGATGTCGCCTTCCCAATCGCGCACCTGACGGCGCAGATTGGCGTCGGCGGCCATCAGCCCTTCGAAGCGGCGCCGCGCGCCGCCGCGCATCGCGCCCGAGACGTACTCGGCCGCCAGGCGCTCGCGTAATTGAGGATTTCCGTAATTCATGACAAACACCTCTTGAGGCGCTCCATGCCGCGGCGCACCCAGCTCTTGATCGTGCCGAGCGGGGTTTCCAGCCGGCGCGCGATATCGCCATGACTGAGGTCATCGAAGAACGACAGCGCGATCGCCATGCGCTGCTGCGACTCCAGTTGCTTCATGCAGTCCGCCAGCCTGCGGCCATCCTCGCCCGTCTGCAGGCGTTCGAAGGGGCCGGGCGCATCGTCGGCCCACGCCGCTTCGACCGCCCCGTCGGGGTCCGGCCGCTCGATATCCGGGCGGCGCAGCAGGTCGATGCAACGGTTGCGCACGATACGCGTCATCCAGGTCATGGGCTGGCTTTGCTGGGCGGAATACTGCCCCGCGTTGCGCCAGACACTGACGAAGCTTTCCTGGAGCACCTCCTCTGCCCAGTCGCTACGTCTCAACATACGAGTGGCGAGGGCAAACAGATGCGGGGCGCAGGTGCGATACAGCTCGGCGAGCGCGGCCTCCTGGCCGCGCGCGCAGTCCTGGAGCAGAGATTCCAGGTGTTTGGGATCAGGCATGGATGGCTTCCGTAGGGGCAGCTGACGCATCATGCGGGGTCTGGCCCCTCATACTAGCCCAGCCCGCGCCGCGCCAGAAGCACGGCGCGCCCCTACATCACCCGAACCGCGCGGCCGATGAACTGAATCGGCCCCGTGGGACGCCCGGTGGGCGAGCCCGTGGGCGGTTCGAGCGTGAGCTCGAAGAGCTGGTTGGGCACCAGCGGCGGCAGGTCGGCCAGCGGCACGCGCACCGTCTCGCCCGGCTTGACCAGCCCGAGCGACACCGGACCCGACCAGTCGTCGGCCTTGGTCCAGAACTGCAGCGCGCGGTCGGCCGGCACCTGCATCGCGGCCAGCGGCACCAGATGCACCGCGTCGCTGGCGCTTGCCTGCACCACCCAGCCCGGCGCCTGCGATTGCGGCCCGACCAGCACCACCACGTATTGCGGCGCGCCGGCGGGCGGTCGCGTCACGAGCACGCCGGCCAGAATCATCGCGGCCGACAGGCCCGCCGCGGTCAGTCCGCGCCAGAAGGCGAGGCTGTGCCACCAGCCGCTGCCGGCGCTGGTGCGTCCGGATCGTGCCGCCGGACGCGTGGCGCCGTCGAGGGTGGCGCTGATGCGCCGCCACAAGGAAGGCGGCGGCGTCTCAGGCGCGATCAGCGCGGTCAGGGGCGCGAGGCGCGCGTCCCAGTAGGCCACGGCGGCGCGCAAGGCCGCGTCGTGAGGCAAGCGCTCTTCGACGTAGCGTCGCTCGGGCGCGTCGAGCGTGCCCAGCACGTACTCGCCCGCCAGGGTATAGAGATGATCGTCGTCGGTGTCGGAGGGCATCATGACAGGCACTCCCGCAGCGCTTTCAGGCTGCGCGTGATCCAGGCCTTGACCGTGCCGAGCGGCGCACCGACACGGCGCGCGATCTCGGGATGCGACAGGCCCTCGACATAAGCATGCACCACGCAGCGGCGGCGTTCGGCAGGCAGCGCTTCCAGACAGGGGCCGATGCGGCCCGCCTCGTCACGCCAGCCGCCGTCGACCCGCTGCGACTGCCAATCGGCCAAGGCCTGCTCGGCATCGAAGCGCGCGGCGCCCGCCTCGTCGAGCACGGCCTCGCGCCCGTGGGCACGCACCAGGTCGAGCGCGAGATGGCGGGTCACGCTGTAGATCCAGCCCCGCGCCGAACCGCGCGCGGGATCGAAACTCGCCGCGCCCTGCCAGATGCGCACAAAGGCATCGTGCACGACATCTTCGGCGCGCGCGCCATCGCCCACGATGCGGCGGGCCACGCCATACAGGCGCGCCCCCTCCTGTTCGTAGAGCGCCGCAAGCGCGTCGCGGCGCTGCTGGGCGCACGCCTGCAGGGTAGCTTCGTAGTCGAACTCGGCGATGGACGTCGGCATGGGGCGAGCGGGATCGGGGCAAAATTGCCCGACGCCCTGGTGCCCGGCGCCGGAGGATTCCCGGGATATTACCGAGGATCCGCCGGTCTCGCAGCCTTCGTCCGTTCGCCGGCTCAGTTGGCCTTCCAGAAAATGTAGTCGGCCTGGTACGGCACGGTCATGCGCTGGCCCGTCGATTGGGCCGTGCACGGCGCGGTAGGCGCGACGCCACCCTTGAGCGCGACGCGCTGGATGTAGGTCACGCCGTTCAGCGCGCCCGCGCCCATCGCGGGATTGGCCTTGACCAGCTGATACGGCAGATTGCCGGCGCCGGACGGCGCCACGGCGAGCTGCGTGGCGGTCAGGCGCGAGCCGTCGTTCGCTTCCCAGGTCGCGGGCGGGCCGTAGTACTTGCCCACGGTCTTGCCGCTGCGATCCTTCAGCACCGCGTCGGGGCCCGCGAAGGTCCATTCGACCTGGCCCGGCATGTTGGCCTTGGGCTTGCATTCATACGTGATCTTGCCCGTGCCCACGGTTTCCCAGGCCACGCGATTGCCGGCCGGAACCTGAATCTCGGCGGGCAGGTTGGATTGCGAGTACTTCGACGAGCTGTGCGACATCGCGCCGCAACCGGCAAGAACGGTGACGGCGCAAAGGCTGCCGAGGAGGGATGCGTGGCGGATCATGCGGTTCTTCATGGCAGGTCTCCTGCTGAGAGTCGGATGGATGACGGCCGCGCAACGCGCCGTCATCAGGTACTACTCACCGGCCAGGAGAATGGATGCAGTCCGCCGCAAATATTTTTTTCGCCTTCGCGCGCCTTACGCGGCTTGCGGCGGCGCGGCCAGTTCCTGTGCCAGCGCGTCCGCGCGGGCGAGCGCCTCTTCGGCGCGGCCCGTGTCCGATTCCATCAGCAGCGCGGTACGGGCGTTCTTCGCGCCGCAGTAATCGAAGATGCCGTGCGCGAGCTGCGTCTGTATCGCGGTGTCGTAGCCATGGCGCTCCAGCAGGCCGGTGTCGGCCCCGCCCAGCGCCACCAGCTGCACCCGCAGACGGCCGAGCTTCTTGATCAGCTTGCCGTCCTTGTCCTCGAAGGCCCAGCCCTGGCTGAACACGCGATCGATCCAGCCCTTCAACAGCGCCGGCATGGACCACCAATAGATCGGGAACACCAGCACCAGCTGATCCGCGCGGTCGACCCGTGCCTGCTCGGCCAGCACATCCGGCGGAGGCGCCACCTGGCGCCGATGCACCGCCAGGTCGGCGGGGCCGAAGCGCGGGTCGAAACCCTCGGCGGCCAGATCGGCGAACTCGGTTTCCACGCCTTCGCCGCGCAGGCGCTCGCCGATCGCGCGGGCGACGGCGTGCGTGAGAGAGTCGGGGTCGGCATGGGCAATCACAATCAAGGTACGCATGGGGTCACTCCAAAAGGGGGCTAGGGGGTGGGCAGCGGCGCCCGCGAGCGCTACACTGACCATACCTACTTTTCGTATATACAAAACGTAGCCTACTTTTAGTACATAACGATGTCAAGCGCCCCGATGCCCACGCCTGCCCCCTCCCCCCGCCGCCGTCTGAGCCGCGAACAACGCCGCGCGCAATTGATCGAAACGGCGTGGCGCCTGGTGCGCGAAGAAGGCACCGACGCGTTGTCGCTCGGCCGGCTGGCCGAGGCCGCGGAAGTCGCCAAGCCGGTGGTCTACGACCACTTCAAGACCCGGCCGGGCCTGCTGGCCGCGCTCTATCAGGAATACGACGCGCGCCAGACCGCGCAGATGGACCAGGCCCTCGCCGGCAGCCCGGCCACGCTGGCCGCGCGCGCCGACGTGATCGCGAGCGCCTATGTCGGCTGCGTCATGCAACAGGGCAAGGAGATTCCCGGCGTCGCCGCCGCGCTGGCCGGCTCGCCCGAACTCGAGGCGCTCAAGTGCACCTATGTGGAAGGCTTTCTGGAGAAGTGCCGAGTCGCGCTCGAGCCCTTCGCGCCGGCGCAGACGCTCGACGCCGCGGGCCTGTGGGTGATCTACGGCGCGGCCGAATCGCTCTCCGAAGCCGCCGCCAGCGGCCAGCTCACCCCCGCCCACGCCCGCGCCGCCCTCGCCACCACCATCACGATGGTGGTGGAACGCGGCCGCGCTTTCGCGGCGGGGTGACGGGCGCATGCCCGACTCGGCCCGTGCCCATGCAGCGTGTACTACGTCCCAGCGCCGGGTACTTAACGCGCCGTGAGCGCGCGCACACTCGCCGTGGGCAGAAACAACCGCAGTGGCTCCTGATCGTGCAGAGCTAAAAAGCCGTACTTCTGGTAGAACCGCACAACGCGGACATCTTTCGCTTCCACCAGAACGAGCCAAGCGGCTAGATCCGATCTCACCACGCGCTCGAGCGCGTCGACGAGCATGACTTCGCCCAATCCGAGGCCTTGAAAGGCACTATCGAGTGCAAATCGGCCGATGATCGCCGCGGGAATCGAACGATACTTCGGCACCCTTCTGAGCCAAGCCACAGGAAGATCCTGCAGCATTACGCTGGCCGCCGCCAACGTGTAGAAGCCTGCGATTCGCTCGCCGGTATCGATGAGCAGGAAGCCATGAGCGATATGCCGGGCGGCGTCTTGTCCTAGCCCGGATCGGAGGTACTGATCGAGCGCGTCGACGCCACAACGGAAGCCGTCGCGCCGAAAACGGCGATCGAAAGACACCACCTGGAATGACATGAAAGCCTGTGTCGCATCGCCGCCCTCAGTCGCCCGACGCTCGCCGGATGAGCTTGCGGTGGCGGGCGTGCGCTCGCTTGAGCGCGGCATTGGGCGGCGGGGGTGAGCCGAGTGCTGCCAACAGAACGTCGGTATCGCGCGCCGACAGGCGCAACAAGGCGGCGTTCTGGATGCTGATCAAGGCTGACTGATACGCCGCATGTACGACGTAGTCAGACAAAGATCGGCCCTCGAGATCGGCCGCCAATTTCAGCGTCTGCCTCTGCTGCTCCGTGAGACGGGCTTCCAGGCGAGCGGATCGAGCAGCCGATGCCGCCTCTCGGCCTTGATCGATCAAGCTGGAGACGACATCGGCGATCAACGCGGATGCGGCTGGCCTGCGCCGCGGTGGGGCTTGCGGACTCGGCGTACGCACTCCCGGCCCTTCCATATACCGCGGCTTGCGCAGTGTGGCCTGAAGGCGCCGGCGTCGTACGCGCATGTGCTCGATATCGGCACTTCGGTTTACCGAGGGGCTGGAGTCGGTGGCCGGCGCGAGCGTGGATCGCGTGGAAGACTTAAGCATAAGGGGGCTCCGGGGCCCGCGAGGGCGCGAAAGCCCAATGTACGGCGATACGCCGTACACCACAAGCCAGCGCCGTCTTATTCCGCCCGCGCCCGCAGATCCGGCAGGCGCATGTCCTTGAGCCGGACGAAGCGCGAGCCGCGGGTGAGGCGGTAGCCGGCCCAGATCAGCAGGAAGAGCGGGATGCCGATGTAGGTGGCGACCACGCCGCCCCAATCGATGCGATCGTGCAGGAAGGCCTCGTAGTTCTGTCCCAGCGTGATCACCAGACACAGGACAAACGCGAAGATCGGGCCGAACGGAAAGAACGGCGACACATACGGCAGGTCCGCCAGATTGCCGCCCTGGGCGAGATAGCCACGGCGGAAGCGGTAATGGCTGATCGCGATGCCCAGCCAGGCGATGAACCCGGTCATGCCCGAGGTATTGAGCAGCCAGATGTACACCGCGTTGGGGCTGAAAACGAACGTGAAGAAGCACAGCGCCGCCACGGCGGTGGTGGCCAGCAGCGCCCACAGCGGCACGCCCGCGCGCGAGACCCGGCCGAACACGGCAGGCGCCTTGCCGTCGCGCGCCAGCGCATAGAGCATGCGGGTGGCGGCATACATGCCGGAGTTGCCCGCCGACAGCACGGAGGTCAGCACCACGGCGTTCATGATCGAGGCGGCCGCCAACAGGCCGGCGCGCTCGAAGATCAGCGCGAACGGGCTCACGCTGATGTCGGTCACGTCGTTGCGCAGCAGTTGCGGATCGGTATAAGGAATCAGCAGGCCGATCACCAGGATGGCGAACACGTAAAACAGCAGAATGCGCCAGAACACCTGGCGCACGGCGCGCGGCAGGTTGCGCGCCGGATCCTTGGACTCGCCGGCGGCGATGCCGATCAGCTCCGTGCCCTGGAACGAAAAGCCCACCACCATCGCCACGCCGATCAGCGCGGCAAAGCCGCCCGCGAAAGGCGCGTCGCCGATGGTCCAGTTGTGCAGCCCGCCCGTCTCGCCGCCCCGGATGATGCCCAGCAGCATCAGCACGCCCATGGCGATGAAGGCCAGCACGGCGACCACTTTGATCAGCGCGAACCAGAACTCGGCCTCGCCGAAGCCGCGCGCCGACAGCGCGTTCAGGCCGAAGGTGAGCGCCAGGAACAACGCGCTCCAGTACACGCCCGGCACGTCGGGAAACCAATACGCCATCACGAGCTGCGCGGCCACGAGGTCCACCGCGACCGTCACGGCCCAGTTGTACCAATAGTTCCAGCCCAGCGCGAAGCCGAAGCCCTCTTCCACATAGCGTGCGCCGTAGGTCGAGAACGAGCCCGACACCGGCATGGCCGCGGCGAGCTCGCCCAGGCTCGTCATCAGGAAATACACCATCAGGCCGATCAGGCCGTAGGCCAGGAGCGCGCCCCCGGGGCCGGCCTGGGCGATCGTGGCGCCGGACGCCACGAACAGACCGGTGCCGATCGAGCCGCCCACGGCGATCATGGACAGATGGCGGGCGGACAGCGTGCGGCGCAGGCCATTCGGCGTGGACACCGTCTGCGCGGGGGGCGTGGCGGCGCGGGGCGCGTCGCGGGAGGGGGTCTCCAAGATCTGGATCCTTGTTTCAGTGGACCGGCGGGCGGATGGCCCGGGGCCCGGAATGCGATGAGGCGCGAGCATAACGCAGGAGCCCCCGACAACGCAGTCGCCCGCGCCGCCGCCTCGGACGGCCGCCTGGAGGATAAGCCCCTGATTTTCCGAAATTTTTCGATCGCTACGCCGGATTGATCAGTTTTTGCGCAATTCGAGGGGTGCCGGCGCCCGCGCCCCCGGGGCCGCCCCGCTCCCCGCGTGTAAACTGCTGCCTTTTTGATCCTGCAGGCATGGAGCAACCGACCCGGCGCGCCGGTATCAGCGGCCCGACGCTCGTTCGTCTGCTGGCCCGTCTGAGCAGCGCCGACATACCCGCTTCGCGGCTGCCGCTGTCCGACCGCCTGAGCCAATGGCTGGGCTGGACCGACGCGATCGCACTGGCCGCGGCCCTGGATGGCAACGCCCCGGTGGTGCCGGCCCACACACGCACCTTCGACGACGAACAGTCGCGCGAATGCGCACGCGTGCGCGCCGCGCTGCAGGACGCCATCGTGCGCGACAGCGCGGTCCCGTCGGCCACCCCGCTGCGCCATGCGCGCAACAAGACGCCGGCCGAGCCGACCGAGCCGGAGTTCGGCACGTACCGTCAACGCTACATCTCGCTGCAGCACACGATGGAAACCAACATCGGCAATCTGCGCAGCCGGCTGCGCGGTCTGCTGGCCGGCAAGACGCCGGAAGGCACCGGCCTCGCGGTGCTCGATGCCATCATGGACCGCGCGCTGATCACGCGGGAACGCAGTCTGATGGGCACGGTGCCCTTTCTGCTGCAAGGACATTTCGAACGCCTGCGCAACGCGGCGCGCGCCGAGCGCGCCGAGGCCGAGGCGGCGCAGGCGCCCGTGCCGGCCATCGACGCGTGGCTGCCCGTCTTCCTGGCCGACATGCGCAGCGTGCTGCTGGCCGAGCTCGACGTGCGCCTGCAGCCGGTCGAAGGACTGATCGCCACCCTGCGCGCAAGCGCGGGCGAGCAAACACTGAACAAGAAAACATGATTCGATCTCTCATCAGCGTGGTGGTTTTTCTGGCGGGCCTCGCGGCCGTGGTCTGGATCGGGGCGGGCTATGTCGCCACCAATCCGCTCGCGCTCGTCATCACCCTCGTGATCGGCGCGTTCTATATCGCGGGCGCCGCCGAACTGCTGCGCTACCACCAGGGCACGAGGCACCTGAATCGCGCCGTCGACGGCCTGGAGCAAGCGCCCGCCGACCTGCCCGCCTGGATCGAAAGCCTGCCCGCCGCACTGCGCGTGGCCGTGCGCCAGCGCATCGAGGGCGAGCGCGTCGCGCTGCCCGCGCCGTCGCTCACGCCCTACATCGTGGGCCTGCTGGTGCTGCTGGGCATGCTGGGCACCTTCCTCGGCATGGTCGCGACGCTGCGCGGCACCGGCATCGCGCTCGAGAGCGCCACCGACCTGCAGGCGATCCGCGCCTCGCTGGCCGCCCCGGTCAAGGGCCTGGGCTTCGCCTTCGGCACCTCGATCGCCGGCGTGGCCACCTCGGCCATGCTGGGCCTGCTGGGCGCGCTGTGCCGCCGCGAGCGCATCGCCGCGTCGCAGCGCCTCGATGCACGCATCATCACCACGCTGCGCCCGTACTCGGCGGCGCACCAGCGCGACAACACGCAGCAGCTCATGCAGCGCCAGGCCGAAGTGCTGCCTGCCCTGGTCGATCGCCTGCAGTCCATGATGGACACGCTCGAACGCCATCAACAGACGCTGGGCCAGCAACTGCTCGCCAGCCAGAACGCCTTCCACGAAAAGGCCGAGAGCGTCTACACGCGCCTGGCTTCGCACGTCGACCAGACCATGAAGGACAGCGCGCGCGAGAGCGCCGCCGCCAGCGCCCGCGCGGCCGGCGAAGCGATCCGTCCGGCGATGGAATCCACGCTGGCGAGCCTGTCGCGCGACACGACCGCCTGGCATGACACCGTCACGCAGGCCACGCAGGCCCATCTCGATGGCATGACCGCGCGCTTCGACCGCAGCGCCACCGACATGGCCGATGTCTGGAAGCAGGCCCTGGAGGCGCAGCAACGCGCCAACCAGGTGCTCAACGACGATCTGCGCGCCGCCCTCGAAGGCTATGCGCAGACCTTCGACACGCGCGCGGCCACGCTGCTCGACGGCGTGTCCACGCGCCTCGAGGTCACCACGCAGGGCGTCACCGACACGCTGCAGCAGGCCACCGAGTCCGTCGCGCGCACCTGGACCGAAGCGCTCGAGCGCCAGGAGCGCGTCGGCGCGCAACTGGCCGGCGACAACCAGCAGGCGCTCGCACGCGCCGCCGCCACGTTCCAGGAACACGCCGGCGCCCTGCTGGGCGCGGTCAACCAGTCCAACGCCGAGCTGCAGAACACGCTGGCCTCGCGCGACGAAGAGCGCCTGTCCGCCTGGGCCGAGTCGCTGCACGCGATGTCGGGCGCGCTGCGTCAGCAGTGGCAGGAGACCGGCGCCCAGACCGCCACGCAGCAGGCCGAGATCTGCGACACGCTGGTGCAGACCGCCAGCGCCGCGGCGGCCCGCATGCAGGAGCACGCCAACACCACGCTGGCCGAGGTCACCAGCCTGGCCGAGCGCCTGGCCGCCACCACCACGGCCTTCGAGCAGCACGCGGGCTCACTCATTGCCAGCGTCAACGCTTCGCATACCGAACTGCAGACGCGTCTGAGCGCCGGCGACGAGCAGCGCCTGCAATCCTGGACCGGCACGCTGCAAGGCCTGGCCGACGCGCTGCGTCAGCAATGGCAGGAAACCGGCGAGTCCACCGCGAGCCGCCAGCAAGCCATCTGCGACGCGCTTGCGCGCACCGCCGAACAGCTCGGCGTCCAGGCCCGCGAACAGGCGAGCCAGACGCACGAAGAACTCGCCCGCATCTCGCATCACCTGGCTACCGCGGCCGCCACCTTCGAAAGCCATTCCGACACGCTGCTGTCCACGCTGGGCGAATCGCATACCTCGCTGCAGGACACGCTCGCCGCGCGCGACGAGGCGCGTCTGGCGGCCTGGGCCGCCTCGATGCAGGGCCTGGCCGACACGCTGCGCCAGGAGTGGCAACAGGCCGGCGAGCAACAGGCCAGCCGTCAGGACGAGATCGTGAGCTCGCTGTCGCGCGCCGCCGACGAGATCGGCACGCAGGCCCGTGCCCATGCCAGCCAGGCGCACGAAGAACTGGCCCGCATCTCGACCAGCCTGGCCGCCGCGGCCAGCACCTTCGAAAACCATTCCGACGCCCTGCTCTCGACGCTCGGCGAGTCGCACGTGTCGCTGCAGACCGCGCTGGCCGAACGCGACGAAGCGCGTCTGGCCGCCTGGGCCGATTCGATGCAGACGATGGCCGACACGCTGCGCCAGCAATGGCAGGAAGCCGCCGAGCAGCAGGCCAGCCGCCAGGGCGAGATCGTGACCACGCTGTCCCGCACCGCCGAAGACATCACCGCGCAGGCCGAAGCCCACGCCAGCGCCACCATCGCCGAGATCGGCCAGCTGGTGCAGGTGGCGGCGCAGGCGCCGCAAGCGGCCGCCGAGGTGGTCGCCGAGCTGCGCCAGAAGCTGTCCGACAGCATGGTGCGCGACAACGAGATGCTCGAAGAGCGCGCCCGTCTGCTCGAGACCCTGGGCACGCTGCTCGAGGCCGTGAACCACGCCTCCGCGGAACAGCGCGTGGCGGTGGATGCCCTGATTTCCAGCTCGGCCGAACTCTTCGACCGCGTGGGCAGCCGCTTCACCGAACAGGTCGAAGGCGAAACCGGCAAACTCACGGGCGTGGCCGCGCAGATCACGTCCAGCTCGGTCGAAGTGGCCAGCCTGGGCGAAGCCCTGGGCTCGGCCGTGCAGTCGTACGGCGAGGCCAACGAAACCCTCATCGCGCACCTGCAGCGCATCGAAGGCGCGCTCGACAAGTCGCTCGCCCGCAGCGACGAGCAGCTCGCCTACTACGTGGCGCAGGCACGCGAAGTGGTCGACCTCAGCATGCTGTCGCAGAAGCAGATTCTCGAAGAGCTGCAGCACCTGAATGATCGCCGCGAAAACGAACGGCGCGAGATCGCCGCCACTGAAGCGGAAGCGGCGGCCGAATGAGAGACGACCTCGACGCCGGCGTCGAGCCGACCGCGCCGGTCTGGACCGTTTTCGGCGATCTGATGTCGGTGCTGCTCGGCGCCTTCGTTCTGATCCTCGTGGGCGTGATCGGCATGCAGCTCGAACTCTCGGCCAAGCTCGAAGACGAAGTGAAGCAGCGCGAAGAGGCCGTGCAGCAGCGCCAGACGCTGGAGCAGGCGCTCGCCGTGCCGCTGGCCGCCGGCCGCGTCACGCTCATCGACGGGCGCATCGGCATCAGCGGCAGCGTGCTGTTCGCGCTCAACTCGGATCAGCTCCAGCCCGAGGGCCGCGAGATCCTCAAGAGCCTGGCCCAGCCGCTGGCCGACTACCTCGGCCAGCGCGAAGAGGCGCTGATGGTGAGCGGCTTCACGGACGACCAGCAGGTGCGCGAGAACAACCGCCGCTTTGCCGACAACTGGGATCTCTCGGCGCAACGCGCGCTCACGGTCACGCGCGCGCTGATCGAAGAAGGCATCCCGGCCGCATCCATCTTCGCCGCCGCGTTCGGCGCCGAGCAGCCCGTGGCGTCGAACGCCGACGAGGCCGGCCGCGCACAGAACCGCCGCGTGGAAATCGCGCCGGTGCCGCGCCGCGGCGCCAAACCCGCGGACGCCGGCAACGGCGCATCCGGCCGGTCCCGTGACTGACGCGCACGACACCTCGAGCGACGCGACGCCTGACACGGTGCAGACGCCGCGGCAGGCCGCCGACGGCACCAAGGCCGAGGACGCGGTGCCCGAAGGCACGATGCCCGGAGGCGCGATGACCGACGGTACGCCGCCCGACGGTGCGATGCCCGAAGGCGCGCCGCCCGAAGGCACGGCGCCCGAAGGCACGGCGCCCGACGCCGCCCCGCCCGCGCCGCGCCGCCCGCTGGGCCCGGCCCTGCGGCGGCAGCTCGCGGAGACGCTCGAACGGCGGGCGCAAGCCCTCGAGGGCGAGGCCCGCGCGCAGCTCGAGGCCCGGGCGGCCGAACTGCGGGCCGGTGCCACGCAGACGCCTGAGATGCCATCGAACGATCCGCAGCCCGTGGACGGCGAGACCGCGCAGGACGACGACGCGGCTGCCGACGGCACGGCACCCGCGGCGAACGTGCAGACGAGCGCCGCCATGGCGGCCGCCGTAGCGGCAAACTCCACACCGCCGGCCCCTGCCACCCCGGCCCCCTCCGCGCCCGACCCCGGCCCGCTGGCGCAACTGCTGGCCGCCTTCGCCGCGGCGGACGGCGCCCGGCCCGCCGCGCACGCCGACCATCCGGGCCATCGCTATCCCGAGCTGCCGCTGCTGGATAAGCTGCGCGATCTCTGGTCGCATCTCAGCGCCGATCAGCAGGTCCGCCACTCCGAGGCGCTGGTGCCGGACAACGCCGGCCCGCTCAACTCCAGCCATCTGGTGCACCGCTCGCTCGCGCTCATGCGCGAACTCTCCCCCGAGTATCTGCGCCGCTTCCTGCTGTACGCCGACGCGCTTTCCTGGATGGAGCAGCTCGACAGCGCGCTGACCGCGGCGCGTGAACCGGCGGCCAGAAAGGGCGCGGCGCGCGCCACGGCGCGGGGCGGGCGCAAGCCGCGCGCCGGCTGAGGCACACCATGGAGCTGCTGCACCACTACCTCGTTGCGTATGGCGCGGTCGCGCTGTTCGTGTGTGTGTATCTCGAGTCGTTCGGCGTGCCGGTACCGGGCGAGTCCGCCGTCATCGCGGCGTCTGTGCTGGCCTCGCAGGGCCAGCTTCCCATCGAAGGCGTGCTGGCGGCGGTGTTCGTGGGCGCGGTGCTGGGCGACTGCACGGGCTATGCCATCGGCCGCTGCGGCGGCCGGCAGCTGCTGCAGCGCCACGGTCATCGCGTACGGCTCACGCCCGAACGTCTCGCCTCATGGGAAACGCGTTTTCGCACGCACGGCGTGCCCATCGTGATCGGGGCGCGTTTCGTGGTGCTGCTGCGTCAGCTCAACGGCCTGCTGGCGGGCTCGGTGGCCATGCCCTTCCACCGCTTTCTGTGCGCCAACATCGTGGGCGCGCTGGCCTGGACGCTGGTGTGGGGCGCCGGCCCCATGCTTGCCGCGCATTGGTACCGGCCCCTCTGGGAACATCTGCGGGCGCTCTGGTAGCCCCCGGCCGGGGACGCCGCGCCCCCCGCACGGGCGCGCGGCGTCCCGCTCAACTCCGCTTCAGGCGGCGCTCAGACGCGGCGCCTGCGCCCAGCCCACGACGGGCTCGGCCTGCACCGTCTGCGCGTCGCCGCGCAGCTTGAACAGCGCCACTGTGCGTGCCAGCGTCGCCGCCTGCTCGTTCAGCATGGCCGCGGCGGCGGCCGATTGCTCCACCAGTGCCGCGTTCTGCTGGGTCGCCTGGTCCATGTCGGACACGCTGTGATCGATCTGGCCGATGCCCGCGCTCTGCTCGGTCATGGCGCCGTGAATCTCACTCACCAGACGCTGCACGCGCGTGATGCTGTCCACGATCTCGTGCATGGTGGCGCCGGCCGCCTGCACCCGCTGCGTGCCGCTGCGCACGTTATCCACCGAGGCCTGGATCAGCGTGCGGATCTCCTGCGCGGAGGCCGCGCTGCGCTGCGCCAGCGTGCGCACTTCGCCCGCCACCACGGCGAAACCCCGGCCCTGCTCGCCCGCGCGCGCCGCTTCCACGGCGGCGTTGAGCGCCAGAATGTTGGTCTGGAACGCGATGCCGTCGATCACGCTGATGATCTCGGTGATGCGCTCGGACGACTGGGCGATGGTGTCCATGGTGGTGACCGCATCGGTCACGACCTGACCGCCGCGCTCGGCCGCCACGCTCGCCTCGGTGGCGAGTTGGGTGGCATGCTGCGCCGTCTCTTCGGTCTGGCGCACGCTCGAGGTCATCTGCGTCAGTGCCGACGAGGTTTCTTCCAGCGAGGCCGCCGAGGTCTCGGTGCGGCGCGACAGGTCACGGTTGCCCATCTCGATCTCGTGCGTGGCCGTGGCCATCGATTGCACGCCGGTGCGCACGTCCAGCATCACGCCGCTGATCTTCTCGACGAAGGCGTTGAACGACGCGGAGATCTGCGCGACCTCGTCGCGGCCGACCACGGCCAGACGATGCGTCATGTCACCGTCGCCCGAACCGATCGTGTCCATCGCGTCGCGCACGGCCGACAGACGCTTGAAGGCCTGAGCCGTGAAGAGCGCGGCCACAAGCAGCGCCAGCACGGTCAGCACCACCATCGAGATCACCATGGCGTTGAAAACCTGGCCCAGCGCGACCGTGGCTTCGGCCTTGTCGAGCGCCACCACCAGATACCAGTCGGTGCCGGCGATGCGCTCGGACTTCAGCAGCTTGGGTGCGCCCGACAGCACGAATTCGGCCGGCTCCGCTTCATCCTGCGCGAGCGGCGCGAGGCTGTTGGCGGTGAGGCCGGGTGCCAGATCGGTCGAGGGCTTGAGCGCGAAGGCGTCGTTGGGATGCGAGATCACCTGGCCGTCGAGCGCGACGACGAACGCGAGACTGGACGGCGTGGGACGGATCGACTGGATCACGGACTTCACCCCGTCCAGCGCCACGGCACCGCTCACGGCGCCGACCGCCTGGCCGTTGCGCAGGATGGGCGTGGTGAATGCCACGTAGGGCTTGCCGCTGGACGAGTCGCCATACGGCTTGGTGATGCTGAGCTTGCCGGCCGCGACGGCCGCCTTGTACCAGGGGCGCGCGGTGGGATCGTAATCGGGCGGCGTCGGCGCCGTGGAGAAGAAGGTCTTGTCCGACCAGCCCACGCTCGTAATCGGGAAGTCGTTGGTGGCGCCCATCAATTTGACGAGCCCCGTCGGGTCGCCCTTCTCGACGGCCTGCGCCGTGGCGACCACGGCCGTGGCCTTGTCGCCCGACCACTGCGCAATCGCGCGCGCGTTGCCGTTGGCCACCGCGTCCAGCGTATTGGTGATGCTGGCCATCATGTTGTCACGCACGATCTGATAGGTCACCACGCCGGAGAGCAGCAGCGCTCCCACGACGGTAAGACCACTGATCAAGAGAATCCGGTTACGCAGCGAAGTTTTTTTCATGCTCTGTCCAGCTTGGTTGGCGTTCGTACGGAACGCACGCAAGGCCGTGAAACTGCACCCGCGCACCCGGCTTACGACAGCGCCGCGAACCAACTTAAGCAGCCGGCAAACGATATTTATCGCAATGAATTGCCGAACAATTCCTGCGCTGAAAGCGCACTGAATCGGCGCCGCCTCACGACCGGCGCGTCGTTACGCCCACCCGGTGGTGCTGTGCCCGAATTGCAACGTCCCCGATTAATTCCGGTCCAATTAAACGCTTATGAGAATCGTTGTCATTACAATTTCGGACGAAATTACCTAGGGAGAGGAATTCCATGTCCGACGGCAAGACCGGTCGCGTTGCACACGCCGCCCCGCACCCCACCCTGCGCAAATTGAGCAGTCTCGTGTTGATGGCCCTGGCGGCCGGCGCGGCCCAGGCTCAGCAGAACAACGCCGTGCCGACGCTGTCGTCGGTCGAGGTGAAGAGCGATCTGCTGCCCGCCTCCACCACCGAGGGCACGGGCAGCTACACGCCGCGCGCCACCTCTGCCGGCACCGGCCTGTCGTTGTCGTTGCGTGAGAATCCGCAATCGGTGACCGTGGTGACGCGCCAGCGCATCGAAGACGAGAACATGCTTTCGCTGGTCGACGTCATGAGCAGCACGCCCGGCATCTCGGTGCAGAACTTCGACGCCGAACGCTATTCGTTCAACGCACGCGGCTTTCCGATCACCAACTATCAGTACGACGGCATCCCCACCGGCTTCGACATCGGTTATGCCGGCGGCGAATCCGCCGTCGATCCCATCATCTACGACCGCGTCGAGGTCGTGCGTGGCGCCACGGGCCTGCTCACCGGCGCCGGCGATCCGTCCGCCTCGATCAATTTGGTGCGCAAGCATGCCGACG
This sequence comes from Bordetella genomosp. 5, assembly GCF_002261475.1. Classification (GTDB taxonomy): domain Bacteria; phylum Pseudomonadota; class Gammaproteobacteria; order Burkholderiales; family Burkholderiaceae_B; genus Bordetella. The sequence goes on along the minus strand of NZ_NEVN01000002.1, from coordinate 2,718 downwards.
CGCGCGAGTTCAAGGCCGACCTGAGCGTGGGCGCGGGCACCCAGGACACCTACCGCGCCACCGCCGATCTGCAGACCCCCTTGAACCAGAGCGGCACGGTGCGCGGCCGCATCGTCTCGGCCTATCAGAAGAACCACTCGTACCTCGACCACTACGAGAACGAGAAGACGGTGTTCTACGGCGTGGTCGACGCCGACGTGACGGACAGCACCACCGTGAGCGTGGGCTTCAACTATCAGAAGAACGATCCCAAAGGCAGCAGCTGGGGCGGCTTCCCGCTCTGGTATGCCGACGGCACCCGCACCGACTGGCGCCGCTCGCTCAACACCGGCGCCGACTGGACCTCGTGGGGAAGCACGACGCAGGGCGCCTTCCTGCAACTGGAGCAGCGCTTCGACAACGACTGGCGCATCAAGGCCGTGGCCAGCCACAGCAAGAACGAGATGGACGGCAAGCTGCTCTACCTGACCGGGTGGCCCGATCGCGTCACCGGCGAAGGCATGGGTTCCTCGCCCGCCTGGTATCTGGGCGACCGCAAGCAGAACAGCTTCGATGTGAAGGCCTCCGGCCCGTTCAACCTGTTCGGCCGCCGCCACGAGGTGGTGATCGGCGGCAGCGCCAGCCGCCAATACGCCAACTTCGATTACCGCGCGCCGCTGGGCACGAGCCCGGTGGGCAACTTCTTCGACTGGAACGGCTCCTACCCCGAGCCCGATTGGAGCGACGAACGCGTGACCGGCTCGCGCTACACGACCAAGCAGGCCGGCATCTACGGGGCCTTGCGCCTGAGCATCGCCGATCCGCTGACGCTGATCGTGGGCGGACGCTACAGCACCTGGAAAACGGATTCGGTGGGCTGGGGCGGCGGCAATAAGTACGCGTTCGACAAGAACGAATTCACGCCCTACGCCGGCCTGCTGTACGACTTCGCGCAGAACTACACGGCGTATGTCAGCTACACCGGGATCTTCAATCCGCAGTCCTATCAGGACCGCAACGGCAGCTGGCTCGACCCGCTCGAAGGCAAGTCATACGAGGCCGGCATCAAGGGCGAATGGCTGGACGGCAAGCTCAACGCCAGCGCCGCCGTGTTCCAGGTGGAGCAGGACAACGTGGCGCAGGTGGATACCGGCTTCTTCGTGCCGGGCACGCCCAACGAGGCCTACCGGGCCGCGCAGGGCACGCGCACGCGCGGCTTCGACCTCGAAGTGTCGGGCGAGGTGACGCCGGGCTGGAACGTCGCCGCGGGCTGGTCGCACTGGACCGGCCGCGACGGCGAAGGCAACGCCATCCAGACCAACCAGCCGCGCAGCCTGGTGCGCCTGTTCACTAGCTATCGCCTGCCGGGCGAGCTCAACCGCCTGACCGTGGGCGGCGGCGTGAACTGGCAGAGCCACGTCTACACCGATGCCTTCGGCCCCAACGGCGAAGAGCGCGTCAGCCAGGGCAGCTATGCCATCACCAACCTGATGGCCCGCTACACCTTCAACCGCAACCTTTCGGCGCAGCTCAACGTCAACAACGTGTTCGACCGCAAGTTCTACAGCCAGATCGGCTTCTACAACCAGGGCGCCTGGGGCGCCGGCCGCAGCGCCATGCTCACCATGCGGTATCAGTACTGAGGCAGCAAGCCGGAGGCGCGGCGTGGGGGGCCCGCCCGCCGCCGAGCCGCCTCAAGGCGGGCGCGTGTATGGACCGGACAGATAGGTAACAGGTGTACGAGGACATGGGTGACACTTTTCCGGACTAGATGCCCGGGAGAGTTCCATGCCTTGGAGTGCTGTTACCGTGAGCGATCAGAAGACGGAGTTTGTGGCGTTAGCCACACAGCTCGGCGCCAACGTGAGCGAGTTATGCCGACGTTTCGGCATCAGTCTCAAGACCGGATATAAGTGGCTGGGCCGCTACGAAGAGCGGGGGTCAGCCGGACTGGAGCCCTTATCGAGGCGCCCTAGGCGTACGCCTGGGCGCACATCTGAGGCGCTTGAGGCGCTGGTGCTCGAGGTCCGGCAGCGTCATCCCGCCTGGGGCGGCCGCAAGATCGCTCACGTATTGCTGCGCGATCAAGGGGTGATGCTGGCACCCAGCACTGTCACGGAGGTACTTCGCCGTCATGGCCGCTTGGCAGATACGTCTTCTGGTGCAGGACGACCCTGGCAGCGGTTCGAGCATGAGGCGCCCAACGACCTATGGCAGATGGACTTCAAGGGTCACTTTGCCACTGATCGGCAGCGATGCCATCCGCTCACGGTCATCGACGATCACTCCCGCTACAACATCGTTTTGCAGGCCATGGCTGCCGAGCGCTTCGAGCCCGTTCAGGCTGCGCTGGTGCAAGCGTTCTCCCGCTACGGTCTGCCCAGGCGCATCAACACCGACAACGGCACGCCCTGGGCGGCCTCAGGCATGGACACGCTGACGCGGCTGGCCGTCTGGTTCATCAGGCTCGGCATTGATCTCTCACACAACAGACCGGCGCATCCGCAGAGCAATGGCAAGGACGAACGGTTCCATCGCACCTTCAAGGCGGAAGTGCTAGGCACCCGGCGCTTCCGTGACCTTGACGATGCCCAGCGTCAGTTCGATCCCTGGCGCTGGATCTACAACCACGAACGCCCGCACCAGGCACTGGATATGCAAACGCCTGCGCAACGATACCGACCCAGCCCGCGCACGATGCCGCGCGTTCTGCCGCCCGTCGTTTATGCCCCGGACACC
>NZ_NEVN01000009.1 GCF_002261475.1 Bordetella genomosp. 5 | reverse complement strand
TGGCGGCGCGCCACGAACTGCAACATTCGCTGGTCCGAGGATGGGTCGAGAGCTATCGCGTACATGGCTTAGCAGGTCTACGCCGGCAGTCAGGGGCTTATAGCGCAGCCTTCAAGCAGTCGGTGTTGCGCAAGATCCGCGACCAAGGACTATCGGACATCCAGGCCGCGACACTGCTGGGGATCCGCAGTTCAGGTCATATTGCGAAGTGGCGTACCCAGTATGATGCTGGGGGTATAGAGGCGTTGGCGCGCAAGCGTCCAGGAGCAAGCATGCCCCACAAATACCCCCCAGAGCCCGTGTCCAAGGACATGACCAAGGAAGAGCTTCTCGAAGAAGTTGCGAACCTGCGAGCGGAGTTGGACTACCTAAAAAAGCTCGATGCCTTGATCGAAGCGGAAAAGACCAAAGCGCTCGTTGGAAAGCGCAAGTGGTCCAAGGATTGAGGCATAAGCATCCGCTGGAACGACTGCTGCGTGTGGCCGAGCTGTCACGCAGCACGTTCTATTACCACCTGAAGGTGCTGGACGCCGCAGATCCGTACGCTGAGCTAAAGCAACGTATCGGCGCGATCTTCGCGCGTCATAAAGGCCGCTATGGCTACCGCCGTATCACGGCGGTTTTGCGTCAGGCGGGTGATCTGGTGAACCACAAAACGGTGCAGAAACTAATGCAGGCATTGGGCTTAAAGTCGCTTGTGCGCGCCAAGAAGTACCGGTCATACCGAGGCCAGTCACATCACGTGGCGACCAATGTGTTGGCGCGTGACTTCGAGGCCGCGCGTCCTCACGAGAAATGGGTCACCGACGTGACCGAATTTAACGTGCGCGGAGAGAAGTTGTACCTGTCGCCGGTGATGGACCTGTACAACGGCGAGATCGTGGCTTACGAGACCAGCCGACGACCGGTGTTCACGCTCGTGAGCAACATGCTGAAAAAGGCGCTGGCTCGGCTACGCCCGACGGACCGTCCTGTCCTGCACTCCGACCAAGGTTGGCAGTACCAGCAACCCACCTACCGGCACATGCTCGCAGCCCGGTCAGTAACGCAAAGCATGTCGCGTAAAGGAAACTGCCTGGACAATGCGGCCATGGAGAGCTTCTTCGGTACGTTGAAGGCTGAGTTCTTCCACCTCAACCGCTTCGAAGGTATCGAGCAGTTGCAGGCCGGCATCAGGCAGTACATCCGTTACTACAATCACGACCGCATCAAGCTCAAGCTAAAAGGCCTGAGCCCGGTGCAATACCGAGCTCAGGCCTTCGGGCTTTAGCTTCTGACCATCCAACTTCTGGGGGTCAGTTCACCCGGCGGGTTTTTTCATGGGCGCGCGCCGCGTTGCCCGAGCGCCCGGGACCACTTCGCAAAGCCGAAACCCCGCCTTGAGGAAAAACGAATTTACAAGGGTGGGGCAGGGCGGGCATGCTGCCAGCCTGACTCAGTTTCATCGAAGAGGATGTGCCATGAACGACGCCAACCCCGCCGATTGGATCGGCAGCACCGAACGCGTGGCCGACACGCTCGATCCGGTGCACGCCGCCCGCATCGCCGCCACGCTGGGGGAGCCGGCGCCGGCCGCGGGCGAGGCCCTGCCGCCGCTGTGGCAGTGGGCCTACTTCATCAAGGCGGTCGAGTCCGATGGGCTGGGCAACGACGGCCATCCGGCGCGCGGGGGATTTCTGCCGCCGGCCAATGACCGCAACCGCATGTGGGCGGGTGGCCGGGTCGAATTCCGCGAGCCGCTGCGTGTCGGCGTGCCGGCCGAGCGCGTGTCCACCGTGGCCGACGTCAAGGAAAAGACCGGCCGCACGGGCTCGCTGCTGTTCGTGACCGTGCGCCACGAGTATCACCAGGAAGGCCGCGTCGCCATCCAGGAAGAACAGGACATCGTCTACCGCCAGCCCACGCCGCCCAAGCTCGAGGGCAGCGAGCCGGCGCCGCAGGCTCAGTGGTCCGACACGATCGAGCCCTCCGCCGTGCTGCTGTTCCGCTACTCGGCGGTCACGTTCAACGGCCATCGCATTCACTACGATCATCCCTATGTCACCAGCACCGAGGGCTATCCCGGTCTGGTGGTGCACGGCCCGCTGATCGCCACCTCGATGGTGGCGGCGTTTCGCCGGGCCCAGCCGCGGGCACGTCTGTCGCACCTCAGCTATCGCGGCCTGCGCCCGCTCATCAGCCCCGCGCCCTTCCAGGCCGCGGGCGTCATCGTCGAGCCCGGTCTGGCCCGCCTGTGGGCGGAGCAGGGCGGCACGCTGGCGCATCAGGCCGAACTGAGGTTCGAAGCATGAGCGCGGCGCCCGGGATCCTGCCGCTCGAGGGCATCACGGTCGTGAGCCTGGAGCATGCCATCGCGGCGCCGTTCTGCACGCGCCAGCTCGCCGACATGGGGGCGCGCGTCATCAAGATCGAGCGTCCCGGTGTGGGCGACTTCGCGCGCGGCTACGACGAGCGCGTGCGCGGCCTGTCGTCGCACTTCGTCTGGACCAACCGCTCCAAAGAAAGCCTCGGGCTCGACCTGAAGCAGCCGGACGCCGCCGAGGTCATGGAGCGCCTGTTGGGCCAGGCCGACGTGCTGGTCCAGAACCTCGCGCCCGGCGCCGCCGCGCGCCTAGGTCTGTCGTTCGACGCGCTGCAAGCGCGCTTTCCTCGCCTCATCGTGTGCGACATATCCGGCTATGGCGAGGGCGGTCCGTACCAAGACAAAAAGGCCTACGACCTGCTGATCCAGAGCGAAAGCGGTTTCGTGTCCGTGACCGGCACGCCCGACGAAGGCGTGAAGGCGGGCTGCTCGATCTCGGACATCGCGGCCGGCATGTATGCCTACTCGTCCATCCTCAATGCCCTGCTGCTGCGCCAGCGCACGGGCGAGGGCAGCCGTGTCGACGTGTCGATGCTGGAGAGCATGGTCGAGTGGATGGGCTACCCGATGTACTACGCGTTCGACGGCGCCCCGCCGCCCGCACGCGCGGGCGCGGCGCACGCCACCATCTATCCGTATGGTCCGTTCCCCGTCGCGGGGGGCGACACCATCATGCTGGGGCTGCAGAACGAGCGCGAATGGAAGGTGTTCTGCGACCAGGTGCTGCGCCAGCCCGAGCTCGCGGCCGACGAGCGCTATGCCTCGAACTCCCGCCGCACGGCCAATCGCGATGCCTTGCGCGCGCTGATCGTGCACGCGTTTTCCACGCTCTCGATCGATGAGGTCACCGAGCGGCTGGAGGCCGCGCACATCGCCAACGCGCGCGTGAACGACATGCGCGGCGTCTGGAGCCATCCGCAGCTCGCCGCGCGCGATCGCTGGCGCGAGGTCGACAGCCCTGCGGGGCCGATCCCGGCCCTGCTGCCGCCGGCTGTCAGCAACCGCTACGAGCCGCGCATGGGCGCGATCCCCGCGGTGGGCGAAAACACCGATGCGGTGCTAGCATCGCTGGGATACGCGCCCGCTGAGGTGGCGCGCCTGCGTGCAGCGGAGGTGGTGTGATGGCGACAGTGATTCGAACCGCGCTGTTTGTACCGGCCAATCGGCCGGAGCGCATTCCCAAGGCCCTGGCGGCCGGCGCCGATGCCGTGATCGTCGATCTCGAAGACGCGGTCGAGCATCTCGGCAAGGACGCCGCGCGCGAGTCGCTCTGCGACTTCCTCGGCACCCATCCCGAGGCGCGCGTGTGGGTTCGGATCAACGACGCCAGCACCCCCTGGCACGAGGCCGACATCAAGGCCTGCCGGGGCCGCGGCAATATCACCGGGCTGCTGCTTCCCAAGGCCGAGAGCCTGGCTCAGGTGCGCCATGTGGCGCAGAGCGGCATCGCCGTGCTGCCGATCATCGAAACCGCGCAGGGCCTGATCAACGTGGCCGAGGTGGCCGCTACGCCGGGCGTCGCCCGGCTCGCCTTCGGCAGCCTCGATTTCGCGCTCGATCTGGGCCTGAGTCCCGACACCGACGGGGCCGACGTCGTGCTCGATCAGGCACGGGTCCAGGTGCTGTTGCACAGCCGCGGCGCCGGCCTGGCCCAGCCGCTCGACGGCGTGTTTCCCGGCATCCAGGACAGCTCCGGCCTGCGCGCCGCCGCGATGCGCGCGCGCGACATGGGCTTCGGCGGCATGCTCTGCATCCATCCGAATCAGGTGCCGGTCATTCACGAGGCGTTCCTGCCGCCGCTGGCCGACGTGGCCTGGGCGCGCGAGGTGCTGCGCGCCGCCAAGGAGAGCGGGGCCGCCGCCTTCAAGCTCGATGGCAAGATGGTCGATGCGCCGGTGATCGCGCGCGCGCGCCGCCTGCTCGAGCTCGCGGGCGAATCGCCGGCCGCGCGATGAGCGCCCGCGCGCTCTTCGTCGGCCACACCTATATCGACGTCACGGTGCTGGCCGAGCACTGGCCCACCGGCGACGACAAAGCCGTAGCGCAGGACTACGCCGTGTCGTTCGGCGGCAATGCGGTCACCGCGGCCTTTGCCTACGCCCGGCTGGGCGGCGCGCCCGACCTCATCTGCACCGAGGCGCCCGACGCCTTTGGCAGCCTGTTCGCCACGATGGCGCAGCGGCACGGTGTCGCGCTGCACGGCCGGCCCGTCGCCCGCTCTTCGTTGTCGTTCATCATGCCCAACGCGGGCCGGCGCGCCATTGTCCGCGCGCGCGATGACCACCATCTCGCCGGTTATCCGCAGCTCGATGTCGCGCCGTATCGCGTGCTTCATCTCGACGGGCATCAGCCCGACGCGGCGCTGCACTATGCGCGTGCCTGCCGTGAACGCGGCATCCTCACCTCGCTCGACGGCGGCGGTCTGCGCAGCAATACCGAAGAGCTGCTCCAGTACATCGATGTGGCGGTGTGTGCCGAACGCCTTTGCGAGCAGATGGGCCTGTCCGCCGAAGGCTTGCTTGCGCTGCTGCGTGGCCGCGGCTGCCGGGTGGGCGCCGTGACCCAGGGCGAGCGCGGCATGCTCTGGTACGGCGAGGACGGCGTGCTGCAGCGCCTGCCGGCGCTGGCCGTGCCGGCCGAGCAGGTGGTCGACACCTCGGGTGCCGGCGACGTGTTTCATGGCGCCTATGTGTGGTCGTATGCGTTGCGCCCGCAACTGCCCTGGATCGAGCACTTCCGCTGGGCGCGCGCGGCGTCGGCGTACAAGATCCAGCATCTGGGCAACGAGGCGGGCCTGCCGGGCCAGGCCGATGTCGAGGCGGTGCGGGCGCGCTATCCCGAGCGCGCACCGGCCTGATTCAGGCCAGCGGTTCGATGGCCTGATCGGCCACGCCGGCGATCAGGGCCGGCAGGGCGCCCTGCGGCAGGATCAGCGCGGGGGCCAGGTCGGCCAGCGGCCGCAGCACGAAGGCGCGCTCGTGCATGCGCGGGTGCGGCAGCGTGAGCCGGGGATGATCCAGCGTCACGCCTTCATAGATCAGCAGATCGAGATCGAGCGTGCGCGGCGCGTTGCGATAAGGGCGTTCGCGGCCGTGGGCGAGCTCGAGGCGTTGCAGGACATCGAGCAACGCCAGCGGCGCCAGCGTGGTGTGCAGCGCGGCGACCGCATTGATGAAGTCGGGGCCGGTCGCGTCGACCGGCGCGCTGCGATAGAACGGGGAGACCGTGACCGTCTCGATGCCCGGCGTGGCGCCGAGCTCGCCGGCCACGTGCCGCAGGGTCGCGGCGCTGTCGCCCAGGTTGGCACCCAGGCCGACGTAGGCGAGTGTCATTCGGCGGCCGGTGCCGAACCACCGGAAGAGCGGCGGCGGCGCGGGCGGCGCTTGCGCGTCGAGGCCGGCGCGTCGCCCGGCTCGCGCGGCAGGCGCGCGGTGTCTTCGATCATCTCGGCACGGGTGTCGTCGTCGGCGTTGGCCAGGTCCATCCACCATTGCGCCAGCACGCTGTCGAACTCGCCCGCGGCGGCACGCAGCTGCAGGAAGTCGCAGGCGGCGCGGAAGCGCGGCTGCTCGATCATGCGATAAATGGTCTTGCCGGCGCGGCGCTCGAAGCGCGGCTGCATGAACCAGATCTCGCGCATGTCCGACGAGAAGCGGCGCTGGATCGCGAGCTTTTCGGTCTGCTCGTCGAGCACCGAGTCGGCCGCCTGGATCAGCGCGGGAATGGTGTGCTCGCCATTGGCGCGCAGCTGCTTCCAGCGCACATCCACCAACTGCCACAGCAGCGCCGCAAACAAGAAGCTGGGGCTGATGCTCTTGCCCGCGCGCACGCGCGCGTCGGTGCGCTCGAGGGCCAGTTCGACGAAGTGTTCGCCGCCGGGCTGCTCCAGCACGACGTCGAGCAGCGGCAGCAGGCCGTGATGCAGACCTTCGCCGCGCAGCTGGCGCAGACAGTCCATCGCATGACCGCAGGTCAGCAGCTTGAGCATTTCGTCGAACAGGCGCGAGGCCGGCACGTTTTCGATCAGCGCGGCCATCGTGCGGATCGGCGCGCGCGTGGCCGTGTCGATGCTGCCGTTGAGCTTGGCCGCGAAACGCACGGCGCGCAGCATGCGCACCGGGTCTTCGCGGTAGCGCTTGACCGGATCACCGATGATGCGCACCTGGCGCTTCTTCAGATCCTGCACGCCCTGGTGATAGTCGATCACCTCTTCGGTGTGGGGATCGTAGTAGAGCGCATTCATCGTGAAGTCGCGGCGGGCCGCGTCTTCTTCCTGCGAACCGAACACGTTGTCGCGCAGGATGCGGCCGTGCTCGTCGGTCTCCTGGCTTTCGGTGGCGGGGGCGCGGAACGTGGAGGTCTCGATGATCTCCTGGCCGAACACCACGTGCACCAGCTGGAAGCGGCGGCCGATGATGCGGGCACGGCGGAACAGCGGGCGGATCTGCTCGGGCGTGGCGTTGGTGGCCACGTCGAAGTCTTTGGGTTCCAGGCCGACGATCAGGTCGCGGACGGCGCCGCCGACCACATAGGCTTCGTAGCCATGCTGGCGCAGCACTTCGCACACCTTGATGGCGTGGCGCGACACGTTGCGCCGGTCGATCCCGTGACGGTCATGCGGGATGCGCTGCGGCCCCCCTCGCAGGGCGGGGCCGAACAGACGTCCGACGAATTTTTTGATGGTCTCGGTGATCATTAGGACTTGGAATCTTCCATGTGGTCGAACAGATCCAGCACTTGCCAGCCGCGTTCGGCAGCGATGCTCCGCAGGCGCGGGCTGGGGTTGGTGGCAACGGGCTGCGTGACCACTTCGAGCAGCGGCACGTCGTTGACCGAATCGCTGTAGAAGAACGATTCGCTGAAATCGGCGAGCGACAGGCCGAGACCGGCCAGCCACTGGTTCACGCGCACGACCTTGCCTTCCTTGAAGGCCGGCGTGCCCTCGATGCGGCCGGTGTAGCGGCCGCCGAGATACTGGGGATCGGTGGCGATCAGGACCGGCACGCCGAACGCGCGCGCGATCGGCGCGGTCACGAAGCTGTTGGTGGCGGTGACGACCGCGCACAGGTCGCCGGCGGCGAGGTGGCGTTCGACCAGCTCGCGCGGACGCGCCTCGAAAGCCGGGCGGATCACCTGCGTCATGAATTCTTCGTGCCAGGCCGCCAGCTCGAACGGCGAGTGCGCGGCAAGCAGACCCAGCATGAACTCGGCCGCCTGCTCGGCGGTCAGCTCGCCGCGGTTGTACTGCTCCATCAGGTCGTCGTTGCGGCGACGCGCCTCGTCCGGGTCGCCGGCGCGGCCGGTGCGGGCCAGGAAGTCGGCCCACTGATAGTCGCTATCGAGCGGCAGCAGGGTGTGGTCCAGGTCGAACAGGGCGAGGCGGCGGGTGGTCATGTCGATGAGGAGTGGGGGTCTGCGAGCATGGCGCGCAACAGAGCGGTGGTGATCGGGCGGCCCGTGGCCAGCGAGTAGCGGTCCAGCGCGTCGAGCAGGGCGGCAAGCTTGCGGATGTCGCGCTCGTGGTGCGTCAACATCCAGTTGATGATCTCGGGCGCCAGGTGCAGGCCACGGTCGGCAGCCTGCGCGGACAGCGCCGCCAGCTTGTCGGCGTCGGACAGCGGATCGAGGCGGAACACGAGGTCCCAGCCCAGCCGCGTACGCAGGTCTTCGCGCAACGGCAGCGACATCGGGGCGCGGTCGCCCGATACGGCCAGCGCGAACGCACGGTCGGTCGCGGCGGATTCGCGCCAGCGATTGTACAGGGCGAACAGGCCGGCCTGCCGCCGTTCATCCATCCGGTGCACGTCGTCGACGGCGATGAACTTAGGCATCGGCGCCGTGGAATCGGCTTCGGCCAGCGTGCGCAGGGCCTGCAGGCCGCGCTCGGCATCGATGTAGATGGCGTCTTCGCGAGCGGTCAGGCCACGCAGCAGGTGCGAGCGGCCGCAACCGGCCGGGCCCCAGAGGTAGATGGCACGGCCGGCACGCAATGCGCGCGCCGCTGCCAGCGCCTCCCCGTTGGGGCCGGCAATATAGTTGTTCAGCGAGGGCGCTGGCGCAGGAAGAACGTCGAGCAGCAGCTGGCGGTTCATGAAATGGCGATAAATCGGGCTTCGGTACGCGCGGCCCGCGAAAGTCCACGGAAAGCCGGCCGCGCGCGGCCAACCCCGAACTTTAAACCACGGCGGGCGGTATGTCGCGCGCGCGCTACCGCGCGAGGCCGGGAAGCGGGCCGCTCGCGGGCCGTACAGCCAGTCTGCATGCGCTTTTGCGCGGTATTCGGCGCTTTCGGCGGCTAACGTCGTAAAATCCCGAAGTTCCACCTAATTCCGCAATTGTTACAACCCCCACGGTTTCTCCATGACGACTGAACACTCCGCTCCCCTGACCTACCGCGACGCCGGGGTCGACATCGACGCGGGCGACGCGCTGGTCGACCGCATCAAGCCCCTGGCCGCGCGCACCATGCGCGCCGGTGTGCTGGCCGGGATCGGCGGCTTCGGCGCGCTGTTCGAAGTGCCCAAGAAGTACCGCGAGCCGGTGCTGGTCTCGGGCACCGACGGCGTGGGCACCAAGCTGCGCCTGGCGTTTGAATGGAACCGTCACGACACCGTCGGCATCGACCTGGTCGCCATGAGCGTCAACGACATCCTGGTCCAGGGCGCCGAGCCGCTGTTCTTCCTCGACTACTTCGCCTGCGGCAAGCTGTCGGTCGACACCGCCGCTTCGGTGGTGGGCGGCATCGCCCGCGGCTGCGAGCTGGCCGGCTGCGCGCTGATCGGCGGCGAAACCGCCGAAATGCCGGGCATGTACCCCGATGGCGAATACGACCTGGCGGGCTTCGCCGTCGGCGCCGTCGACAAGTCGGCCATCATCGACGGCAAGTCGATCCAGCCGGGCGACGTGGTGCTGGGCCTGGCATCGAGCGGCGCGCATTCCAACGGCTACTCGCTGGTGCGCAAGATTCTCGAACGCGCGGGTGCCCGTCCCGACCAGGACTTCCACGGCCAGCCGCTGGTCGACGTCGTCATGGCGCCCACCCACATCTACGTCAAGCAGGTGCTGGCCGCGCTGGCCGCGCACGGCTCGGCGATCAAGGGTCTGGCCCACATCACCGGCGGCGGTCTGGTCGACAACGTGCCCCGCATCCTGCAGAACGGCCTGACGGCCAAGCTGCACCGCGATGGCTGGGAAATGCCCAAGCTGTTCCAGTGGCTGCAGCAGCAGGGCGGCGTGGCCGACGCGGAAATGCACCGCGTGTTCAACTGCGGCATCGGCATGGTGCTGGTGGTGTCTGCCGATCAGGCCGACGCCGTCGCGGCCACGCTGCGCGCGCAGGGTGAAACGGTCAACCGCATCGGCGAGATCGTGCCCCAACAAGACGGCATGGCCCAGACCATCGTGGTCTGAGCGCGGGCGGCTGCGGCCGCCTCGCATCGGAAAAAGCCTGGCCCGGAAACGGCGCCAGGCTTTTTTGTTTGCCGCGCGGCGAACGCGTGCGACGGGGCGCGGCGGTTGCGCGGAGGATGCGCGCTGGCTGCCGCGTCAGCGCGTCAGGCGCAGGGGCGGCACGTAGGCGAGCCGGGATTCGGCAATGGGCGCGCCGTCGTTCAGATGCGCCGCGAGATCGCGGGTCGTGGAACGACGGGTCAGCATCAGGCAGCGCGCCTCGGCGCCCGCGGTGCGCGTGGCGTGCCACGTGCCAGGCTTCATGCAGATGCCCTGGCCCTGCGGCACCAGGAAGGCTCTGAGCGTGCCGAGGTCCGGCGTGCCGGTGGCCGTGCTCGCCGCCACGACCTGCACGATGGCGGCGGTCAGCGGCACGACCGCCTGCTCGGTCAGGTCATGCACCTCGAGACGGGCGATCACCGGCTCGGCCGAGCGATAGTCCACCCACAAAATCTCGGGCTCGCCACCCGTGCCGGTATCGAAGACATGCTCCTGCCAGAAGTCGGAGGCCGGGCTGGCGAACGCGGTGCCGGCGGGCGCCGACTCGACCGGCTTGCCCAGCATCCACCCGTAGGGCAGCACGGCGGTGGCGTGGAGGGGTTCGATGCGCAGCGGAAGGGTTTCGTTCATGGATGCGGTGGCGTTGGGCGAAGCACGGCGGGGCGGCGCGGGCTGCTCAGCGCGGCTCGAGCAGGCGGGCGGCGTGGTCGATCGTGCGCGCGACCGCGTCGGGCGCGAGGCAATCCACCACGAGACGATCGGGTTGCGCGCGCAACCAGGTGAGCTGACGCTTGGCCAGCTGGCGCGTGGCGGCGATGCCTTGTTCGCGCGCGGTGTCGAGGTCGATCTCGCCGTCGAGGTGCGCCCACATCTGGCGATAGCCCACGCAGCGCACGGACGGCAGGGCCGGGTGCAGATCGGGGCGGGCATGCAGGCCGCGCACTTCGTCGAGCAGGCCGGCCGCGAGCATTGCGTCGAAGCGTTGCGCGATGCGCGCATGCAGGCCCGCGCGATCGCCGGGTTCGAGGCTGAGCGTGACGTAGCGATGCGACTGCGGCGTGGCGCGCGGGCCGGTGAGCAGTGCCGACATCGGCCGCCCCGAGAGGATGCAGATCTCCAGCGCGCGCGAAATGCGCTGACTGTCGTTGGGCGCGAGGCGCGTCGCGGTGACCGGATCGAGGCGGGCCAGTTCGGCATGCAGCGCCGGCCAGCCGGACTGGGCGGCGCGCGCGTCGATCTCGGCGCGCAGGGCGGCATCCGCCTGCGGCAGGTCGTCCAGGCCCTCGCGCAGCGCCTTGTAGTACATCATCGTGCCGCCCGCGAGCAGCGGAATGCGGCCGCGCGCCTCGATCTCCGTGATGAGGCGCTCCGTGTCGTCGCGGAACTCGGCGGCGGAATACGACTGCGCCGGATCGCGGATATCGAGCAGATGCTGCGGCACGCGGGCCTGTTCGGCGGCGGAAGGTTTGGCCGTGCCGATGTCCATGCCACGGTAGATCGTGGCCGAATCGACGTTGATGATCTCGAGCGGCCAGCGCTCGGCCAATGCGAGGGTCGATGCGCTCTTGCCGGCGGCGGTCGGGCCCGCCAGGCACAGGATCGGACGATTGCTCATCGGTCGTCCTACTGACCGCGCAGGAACAGCTTGTCGAGGTCGGAGATCGACCACTGCACCCAGGTAGGCCGGCCATGATTGCACTGATCGGCGCGCTCGGTGGCTTCCATCTGGCGCAGCAGGGCGTTCATCTCTTCGATCGTGAGCTTGCGGTTGGCGCGCACGGATCCGTGGCAGGCCATGGTGGCGAGCAGTTCGTTGCGTTGCTCGGTGAGCAGGCGCGATTCGCCCACGGCCGCGAGGTCGCGCAGCATGGCGCGGGCCAGGCTTTCGATGTCGCCGCGGGCCAGCAGCGCGGGCACGCTGCGCACCGCGATCGAGGTGGGGCCCGACGGCCGCATCTCGAAGCCGAGCTCGGCCAGCTGTTCGCCGTGTTCTTCGACCAGGGCCACGTCTTTTTCCTGGGCATGGAACACCACCGGCACCAGAAGATCCTGGCGCGGCAGGGCGCGCGCATCGAGCGCGCGCTTGAGCTGTTCGTAGACCACGCGCTCGTGCGCGGCGTGCATGTCCACCAGCACCATGCCGCGCGCGTTCTGGGCGAGCACGTAGATGCCGTGGACCTGGGCCAGGGCCATGCCGAGCGGATGCTCTTCGTCGGCGGGCAGGGGCGTGGCCGGGGCCGAGAAGGCGCGCGCCACGGGCGCGGGCGCGGTCTCGGCAGGCGCGTCCGGCGCCTGCCAGGCGGCCACGGTGGCCGAGGCCGGCGCCGCGGCGTCGTCGGGCAGCGGCCGGTACAGGCTCTGCCAATCGCGCACCGGCACGCCCTCGGGCTCGGCGAGGCGGAACGGAACCTGGCTGTGCGCGGGGCGCGCGGCGGGCGCGGTGTAGGGCTGGGGGCGGCTCGCGGGCTCGGCCATGGCCGGGCTGGCACCGCCCCCGCCGGCGGCGTCGGTGTGGACTTCGCCGGTGGCGGGATCGGCCGTGACGGCAGCGCCGCCGGTCTGGGCCAGGGCCTGGCCGATCACCTGATTCACGAAGCGGTGGACCGCGCCGCTGTCACGGAAGCGCACTTCGCTCTTGGCGGGGTGGACGTTGACGTCGACCGCCGTGGGATCGATGTCGAGGTACAGCACATAGGCCGGCTGGCGGTCGCCGTGGAGCACGTCGGCGTAGGCCGAACGCAAGGCGTGGCTGACGGTGCGGTCGCGCACGTAGCGGCCATTGACATACAGGTATTGGCGATCGGCGCGGGCGCGCGCGGCGGTGGGCCGCGTGACCATGCCGATCAGGCCGATGGCGCCAAAACGCGTATCGACGGGCAGCGCCTGGCTGGCGAACTCGGCGCCCAGCACGTCGCGGATGCGCTGGCCGTGGTCAGCCGGCAGCCATTGCTTCTGCGCGCGATCGTGATGAAACAGGCGGAAGGCGATCTCGGGGTGGGCCAGTGCGATGCGCTCGAGTGCGTCGACGCAGTGGCCGAACTCGGTGGCCTCGGCCCGCAGGAACTTGCGGCGTGCCGGCACGGCGTCGAACAGCTGGCGCACATCGACCGTGGTGCCGGCCGGACCCGAGGCGGGCGTGATCTCGCCGCTCGACGCGTCGATCTGCCAGGCGTGCTCACCGTTGCGCGTGCGCGAGATGATCGACAGCCGCGCGACCGATGCGATCGAGGCCAGTGCTTCGCCGCGGAATCCCATCGATGCGACGGATTCGAGTTCGTTGAGCGAGCGGATCTTGCTGGTCGCGTGGCGCGCCACGGCCAGCGGCAACTCGTCGGGCGGGATGCCGCCACCATCATCGCTGACGGCGATGCGGCGGATACCGCCGCCCTCGAGCCGCACCTCGATGGCCCGGGCGCCCGCGTCGATCGCGTTCTCAAGGATTTCCTTCAAGACCGACGCCGGACGTTCGATCACCTCGCCGGCGGCAATCTGGCTGATCAGCAGGTCGGGGAGTGGGGCGATGGAACGGCGTTCGGACATGAGGCGCAGGGCGTGGGCCGCGCGGGGCGGCGACAGTATGGGCAGACTCGACGATTTTAGCGCTGCCGTGGCGGGGCCGCGCGGCGGGTATAGTGAGGCCCCAATTCGGGCGCAGTACGCCCTATCGAGATGGTGATGGAATTTCTGAATATGGTGCTCCATATCGATCAGACCTTGGGCGTCTGGATCGAGAACTACGGAGCATGGGTGTATCTCGCGCTCTTCGCGATCGTGTTCGCCGAGACCGGGCTGGTGGTGCTGCCGTTTCTGCCCGGCGATTCGCTGTTGTTCATCGCGGGCGCGTTCGGCGCCACCGGCGCGATCAATCCGCTGTGGATGGCGGCGCTGCTGGTGGTCGCGGCCATCACGGGCAACAGCCTCAATTACGCGATCGGCCGCGCGATCGGTCCGCGTGTGTTCACCATGAACGTGCGCTTCCTCGATCGCGGCGCGCTGATGCGCACGCACATGTTCTACGACCGCCACGGCGGCAAGACCATCGTGATGTCGCGCTTCATCCCGGTGGTGCGCACCTTCGCGCCTTTCGTGGCGGGCGTGGCGCAGATGCCGATGGGGCGGTTCCAGTTCTTCAACGTGAGTGGCGCGCTCCTGTGGGTGGTCGGCCTGGTCACGCTGGGCTACTTCTTCGGCAACATCCCCATCATCAAGGATCACCTCAACACGATCGTGCTGCTGGGCCTGGCCGCGGCCATCGTGCCGCTGATCGCCGCCGCGGTGGTGCGGCTGTGGCAGCGGCGCCGGGGTCGGCCGAACACCTGATATCGACCAGCCAAAAGAAAACCTGCCCGAGAGCAGGTTTTCTTTTGGCCGCTACGCGCGGTGCCGGAAGCGAACTCAGCCGGCGTCGCCCAGCCGCGCGAGCGGCGGGTTGGCGGTGAAATAGCGCGAGATGCCGGTCATCATGGCCTGCGCGAGCGCGTCCTGGTGCGAGGCCGAGCGCAGCTTGGCCTCTTCCTGGGGATTGCTGATGAAGGCGGTCTCGACCAGGATCGACGGGATGTCGGGCGCCTTGAGCACCGCGAAGCCAGCCTGTTCGACGCTGTTCTTGTGCAGGCGGTTGATCTTGCGGATCTCGTCCAGGAAGGCCGAGCCGACCTTCAACGAGTCGTTGATCTGCGCCGTGGTCGAGAGGTCGAGCAGCACGCGTTGCACCTGGCGGTCGTGGCTGCCGAGGTTCACGCCGCCGATCAGGTCGGCTGCGTTTTCCTTGTCGGCCATGTAGCGCGCCTGCGCGCTGGTCGCGCCGCGCTCGGACAGCGCGAACACCGACGAGCCGTTTGCCGTGGGCTTGATCCAGGCGTCGGCGTGAATCGAGATGAACAGATCGGCGCGCACGCGGCGGGCCTTCTGGACACGCACGTGCAGCGGCACGAAGTAATCGTCGTCGCGCGTGAGGTAGGCGCGCATGTAGGGCTGCGCGTCGATCAGCGTCTTGAGGCGCCGCGCGATCCGCAGCACCACGTCTTTTTCGCGCAGACCGCTCTTGCCGACGGCGCCAGGGTCTTCGCCGCCGTGGCCCGGATCGAGCGCGATGGTCAGCATGCGCTTGCGGCCCGCGCTGGCGCGGCCGGGCGAGGGCGCCGGGCTCGTGATTGCCGGAGAGGGGAGCGTGGGCGCCTGCTGCTGGCCACGCGCGAGCGGCGCGGGCGCGGGGGCCTGCTGGCCCGGCGAGGGCGTGACCGGATTGCGCGAGATCTCATCGAGAATGCGCGCGAGCGGATCCTCGACGTCGGGACCGGCGCCTTGCTTGTTCAGGATCGCGACCAGCGGATCCTGCGCGACCTTGGGATAGAGGTCGAGCACCAGACGGAACTGGTAGTCGGCCACGGGCTTGAGGGTGAAGACCTGCGGCGCGACGGCCTGCTTCAGGTCGAACACCATGCGCACGACATTGGGGCGGTTCTGCGCCACGCGCAGGCCCTGGATGTAGGGATCGTCGGGGCGGACCTTGGAGACCAGATCGTTGAGCGCGGGGCTCAGCGACAGGCCTTCGATGTCCACCACGAGACGGTGCGGATTTTCGAGCGTGAATTGCTCGGCCTTGAGCTCGTGATCGAGTTCGAGGGTGACGCGGGTGTATTCGTCGGCCGGCCAGGTCCGCACGGCAAGAATGGTGGCGGCCTGGGCAAAGCGGGGGATGACGGGGAGAACGAGCAGGGTTGCGGCGACGCTGATCAAGCGTCGCCGGGTGGCTGAGCGGGGCGAGGATGCGCCGCTTGCCGTATTGCCATCGCGTTCAACCATTTTTGTCCTCGGGCGGTAAAGGCAGACAGATCAGCGTTCCGTCCCTGGTCCGCGTATACCAGGGCAATCTGCAGGTCCGGCGGAGGCAAAAGCCCTCCCGCACGTTCGGGCCATTCGATCAAAACTACCGCGTCGTCACGCAGCAAATCCCGGAATCCGGCGTCCAACCATTCGCGCGAATCGCTAAATCTATAGAAATCAAGGTGATAGAAGTATAAGTTAGAAACTTTATAGGATTCAAGCAGGGCGTAGCTCGGACTTTTGATCCGACCCTTGATACCGCTCGCCCGCAGCAGTGCGCGACTGAACGCCGTCTTGCCGGCGCCGAGATCGCCGCGCAGATGTATGTGTCCCCCGACGTTCCCTTCGCGGCCGTCGAGAAAGGGGGCCAGTTGCTGCGCGAGCGCGTCGGTCGCGGCCTCGTCGGGCAGGTGCAAAGCCAGCGTCGCTAGCGGGGGCGTGGAGGACATGGGCGTGGGCCGGTGGTAAAACGATCAGGGATGCCGATTATAGAAAGTGAGTTTCTGGTACGCTTGAAGTTGAAAGTAATTCTTATTCAATAAGCCTTGCCGATGGAGCAGCGATTCATGAAGACCCGCACCGAAAAAGACACTTTCGGACCGATCGAAGTGCCCTCCGACCACCTCTGGGGCGCGCAGACGCAGCGCTCGCTGCACTTCTTCGCGATCTCGACCGAGAAGATGCCGGTGCCGCTCGTGACCGCCATGGCGCGCCTGAAGCAGGCCGCCGCCAAGGTCAACGCCGAGCTGGGTGAGCTCGACGCCACCATCGCCGACGGCATCGTGCGCGCCGCCGACGAGGTGATCGCGGGCAAGTGGCCGGACGAGTTTCCGCTGTCCGTGTGGCAGACCGGCTCGGGCACGCAGAGCAACATGAACATGAACGAAGTGCTGGCCAACCGCGCTTCGGAGCTGCTGGGCGGCGAGCGCGGCGAGGGGCGCAAGGTTCACCCCAACGACCACGTCAATCGCGGCCAGTCGTCCAATGACACCTTCCCCACCGCCATGCACGTGGCGGCCGCGGTCGAGGTCGAGCACTACCTGCTGCCGGCGCTCAAGGCGCTGCGCGCCACGCTGGCGGCCAAGAGCGCCGAGTTCTTCGACATCGTGAAGATCGGCCGCACCCACCTCCAGGACGCCACGCCGCTCACGCTGGGCCAGGAGCTCTCGGGCCACGTCGCCCAGCTCGACCTGGCCGAGCAGCAGATCCGCGCGACGCTGCCGGGCCTGCACCAACTGGCCATCGGCGGCACCGCCGTCGGTACCGGGCTGAACGCCCATCCCGAGTTCAGCGCCAAGGTCAGCGCCGTGCTCGCGCACGACACCCGCACGGCCTTCGTTTCGGCGCCCAACAAATTCCAGGCGCTGGCATCGCACGAGGCCCTGCTGTTCGCGCATGGCGCGCTCAAGTCGCTGGCCGCCGGCCTCATGAAGATCGCCAACGACGTGCGCTGGCTGTCGAGCGGCCCGCGTTCGGGCCTGGGCGAAATCAGCATCCCCGAAAACGAACCGGGCAGCTCGATCATGCCGGGCAAGGTCAACCCGACGCAGTGCGAAGCCATCACCATGCTGGCCGCGCAGGTCCTGGGCAACGACGTCGCCATCAACATCGGCGGCGCGAGCGGCAATTTCGAGCTCAACGTCTACAAGCCGCTCGTCATCCACAATTTCCTGCAATCGGTGCGCCTGCTCACCGACGGCATGCACAGCTTCGATCAGCATTGCGCGCAGGGCATCGAGCCCAACCGCGAGCGCATCGCCGAGCTGGTGGATCGTTCGCTGATGCTCGTCACCGCGCTCAATCCGCACATCGGCTACGACAAGGCCGCTCAGATCGCCAAGAAGGCGCACAAGGAAAACCTGTCGCTCAAGGAATCGGCGCTGGCCCTGGGCCACGTGACCGAGGCGGAGTTCGAAGCCTGGGTCGTGCCGGCCGACATGACCAACGCCAAGCGTTGATCAGCCGCCGATGACAAGGCCGCGCCCTGACAGGCGCGGCCTTTTTTCATGGCCGCTGCCGCCACGGCGCGTCAGAGCATCAGCAGCCAGAGCGGGATGGTGACGGCCGAGAACAGCGTGCCCAGCGAGATCAGCACGGCCACCATGCGGCCGTCGCCGCCCATGCGCATGGCCAGCACATAGGCCGCGGAGGCGGTGGGCAGCGCGCCGAACAGCACCAGCATGCGGGTGGCGAGCGGATCGAGGCCGAGCAGCCAGGCCGCGCCCAGCGCCACCAGGGGCATCAGCCCGAGCTTGACGACCAGCATCCAGCTGATGAGCCGGCCATGGCCCTTGCCGCCTTCCCAGGAGAGGCTGGCGCCCACGCAGATGATGCCGAGTGCGATGGCCGCGCTGCCGAGCCGGCTGAACACGATATCGACGGGGCCCGGCAGGTGCAGGCCCGCGAGGTTGCAGAGCAGCGCGAGCACGGTGGAGACGACGAGGGGATTGCGCAGCAGCTCGCCGAAGAGGTTCTTGCCGTTGTGCCGCGCCAGCCCGTACACGGCCGAGAGATTGGCCATGGGCACCGCGAAGCCGATGATCAGCGCCATGACCGTCTGGCCCGGCTGCCCGCCCAGGCTCGCGGCCAGCGCGAGGCCGATGTAGGTGTTGAAGCGATAGCCGCATTGCGCCGCCGACGCCAGCGCCACCGGGGCCGGCCGCAGTATCGGGCCCGCCAGCCACGACAGCAGCGTGCCGGCGCCGATCATGATGGCCGCGGCCTGCAGAAGCAGGGCGGCGTTGCCGGCGCTGATCGGGGTGCGCAGGATGGACTGGAACAGCAGCGCGGGGAACAGCACGAAGTAGACGAGGCGCTCGGTGCCGGCGAAGAATTCGCGCGCGAAACCCAGTCTGTGACGCAGTACCCAACCCAGGGCGACCAACAGAAAATCCGGCAGGACCAGCAGTGCGACCGACATGGTGTTTCGTTCAGGACTCGGAAAGGAATGCTGGCGGGCATGCTACCGCAATCGCGCGATTTGCTGCTATTCTCCATGGTTCTGACGTGGCGGGGCCCGCCCTGGGCTTGCATGAGACACACCGCATTTCACGTCCGCAAACAATCATAGATATCGCTCATCCACAGAGGGCGATCGGCACATCGGCATCTCTCACGCGGGGACGCCGTAAATCTAGGAGGAAGCACACCCATGATCAAAGTCCGCACCCTGGTCCAAGCCATTGCCATGGCCGCAGGTATCGCTGCCGTAACGAGCGGCGCACAAGCCGCCAATTTCCCGGACAAGCCCATTCGTGTGATCGTGCCGTTCGCGCCGGGTGGCTCGACGGACATCATCGCGCGCATCGTGACCCAGCGCATGAGCCAGGAGCTCGGCCAACCCATGGTGGTCGAGAACAAGGGCGGCGCCGGCGGCGCCATCGGCGCATCGGAAGCCGCGCGTGCCGCGCCCGATGGCTACACGCTGTCGATCGCCACGGTCTCGACCATGGCCGTGAACCCGGCCTGCCGTCCCAAGGATCTGCCCTACAACCCCCTGACCGACTTCCAGCCGGTCACGAACTTCGCGAACACGGCCAACGTCGTTGCCGTGAACCCCAAGTTCCCCGCCAAGGACTTCAAGGGCTTCCTCGAAGAGCTGAAGAAGAACCCCGGCAAGTACTCGTACGGCAGCTCGGGCACCTGCGGCGTGCTGCACTTGATGGGTGAGTCCTTCAAGATGGCCACCGGCACCGACATCGTGCACGTGCCCTACAAGGGTTCGGGTCCGGCCGTGGCCGACGCCGTCGGCGGTCAGATCGAAATCATCTTCGACAACCTGCCGTCGTCCATGCCGCAGATCCAGGCCGGCAAGCTCAACGCCATGGCCATCGCCTGGCCCGAGCGCATCGACTCGATCAAGGACGTCCCGACGTTCAAGGATGCCGGTTTCCCGGTGCTGAACCAGCCCGTCTGGTACGGCCTGCTGGCGCCCAAGGGCACCCCGATGGAAGTCGTGAACAAGCTGCGTGACGCCGCTGTCGTGGCCCTGAAGGATCCGAAGGTCATCAAGACCCTCGCCGATCAGGGCTCGGCCCCGTCGGGCAACACCCCGGAAGAATTCGCCAAGGAGATCAAGGCGCAATACGACTGGGCTGCCGACGTGGTCAAGAAGCAGAACATCAAGCTCGACTGATCCCGGGCCCGCCTCGCGCGGGCATGCCGGATCTGACAGGGGCACCCGCGAGGGTGCCCTTTTTCATGGCGTGGCGGTGCAGGCCGCGCGCAGGCGTTCGATAAAGTCGCGGTGCAGCGCCGACAGCGCTTCGTGGCTGCGCGTGAGCAGGCTGATCGGCACCCGCAGCGGCGGCTCGAGACGCCGCGACACCATGCCGGGCCGCAGCATCGCGCGCGCGGTGTAGGCGTCGACGATGGCCTCGCCGCAGCCGGCCTCGGCCAGCGCGCACGCGACGTAGTGCGTCTGGACCTGGATCGCCACCGGCGGCGCCAGGCCTTGCGCGTCGAGCGCCATCTGCAGCATCGAGCCCGAGGCATCGCGCGCGTCGAGCACGATCAGCGTGTCGCCGGACAGGTCGGACAGCCGCGTGGGCGCGTCGTCATCGGTGGCCGGGCGCCGGCTCAGATGCACCAATTCCGTGTGGCCCAGCGGCGCGCGGGTGAGGCCGGCGTAGTCGTTGGTATCGAACGTGATCGCCAGATCGAGCTCGCGGGCCATCAGGCCCTGCACCAGCTCGGCGCTGTGATGGGTGTGAATATCGAACGTGATGCCGGGCTGGGCGTCGCGGCTGGCGCGGATCACGCCGGGCAGCAGGCCCAGGCCCAGCGCGGGCGCGCAGCCCACGCGCAGATGGCCGTTGGGGCTGTCGCGCAGGCTCGCGGCGAGCCGTCGCACGCTGTTGAGATCCTGATTCAGCCGTGCCACCTCGGGCGTCAGGATCTCGGCCTCGCGCGTGGCCACCAGCCTGCCCTTGACCCGTTCGAACAGCTTGAATCCCAGCTGCGTTTCGGCATGCGCCAGCAGCTTGCTGGCCGCGGGCTGCGAGATATGCAGCGCGGCCGCCGCTTCGGTCAGGGAGCCGGTGCGGCGGATGGCTTCGAAGATTTCGATGTGACGCAGGCGCATGGTGGAAGGAATGGGTCGGTCCAGCAGCGATTCTATGCGAGACCCGGGCGCCGCTTGGCTATCATGGGGTCTCCGAGGCGAGGGGACAGGGATGACGATGCAAATGAAATGGGCGGCCGGTCTGGTGCTGCTGGCCACGCTGGGACTGAGCCCGGCACAGGCGCGCCAGCCCGCCGCCGACGTGAACCCCGAGGGCGCGTCCGGTTTTCAGGCGAAGCCGCTGGTGCAGACGCGCCAGGAGATGATCGCCACGGCCAATCCGCTGGCGAGCGAGGCCGGCGCGGCGGTGCTGCGCGAAGGCGGCAGCGCCGTCGATGCCGTGATCGCGGCGCAGCTCGTGCTGAATCTGGTGGAGCCGCAATCGTCGGGCATCGGGGGCGGCGCCTTCATGATGCATTACGACGCGGCGAGCGGCGAGCTCGTGTCATACGACAGCCGCGAGACCGCGCCGGCCGCCGCCCGCCAGGACCGCTTCTGGCGCGACGGCAAACCGCTGTCGTTCGCCGAGTCGGTGAACAACGGCCGCGCGGTCGCCACGCCCGGCCTGCTGCGCGGACTGGAGCTGGCGCATCGCGCGCACGGCAAGCTGCCCTGGGCGCGTCTGTTCGAGCCCGCCATCGCCCTGGCCGAGCAGGGCTTCGCGGTGTCGCCACGGCTGCACGAAATGCTGCGCCAGACCCCCGCACTGGCAAAGCAGCCGGCCGCGGCGGCGTATTTCCTGGACGCGGCCGGGCAGCCCTGGCCGGTGGGGCACCGCCTGCGCAACCCCGCGCTTGCCGAGGTGTTGCGCCGCGTGGCGGCGCAGGGCGCCGATGCCTTCTATCAGGGCGAGATCGCGCGCGACATCGTGGCGGCCGTGCACGGCCACGCGCAACCCGGCGACCTCACCGAAGCGGACCTCGCCGGCTTTCGCGCCCAGATCGAGCAGCCGGTGTGCAGCCGCTATCGCGGCTATCGCCTGTGCGGCCCGCCGCCGCCGTCCAGCGGTCCGCTGGCCGTGCTGCAGATGCTGGGCATCCTCGAGCACACGCCCATCGCCCGCCTCGCGCCCGACAGCGTCGAGGCCGTGCATTACTTCGCCGAGGCCGGCCGCCTGGCCTACGCCGATCGCGATTTCTATGTGGCCGACCCGCGCTTCGTGTCCGTGCCGGTCGCGCAGATGCTGGCACCGGGCTATCTGCGTCAGCGTGCCGCCCTGATCCGGCCGGACCGCAGCATGAAGGTGGCCCTGCCCGGCGATCCGGCCGGGATGCTGGCCGAACGCGCCCGCGACGATGCGCTCGAGTTGCCGTCCACCACCCATCTGACCGCCGTCGACGCGGCGGGCAACGTGGTGTCGATGACGTCGACCATCGAATCGGCGTTCGGCAGCAAGATCTTCGTGCGCGGCTTTCTGCTCAACAACGAGATGACGGACTTTTCTTCGTCGTGGCGCGATCCGGAGGGACGCGCCGTGGCGAACCGCATCGAGCCCGGCAAGCGTCCGCGCAGCTCGATGGCGCCCATGATCGTGTTCCGTGGCGGCAAGCCCTATCTCACGGTGGGCTCGCCCGGCGGCAGCGCCATCATCAACTACGTCGCCAAGACGCTGGTGGGCGTGCTCGACTGGAATCTCGATATCCAGCAGGCCATCGCGCTGGCGAATCGGGGCAGCCGCAACAAGGCCACCGAGCTCGAGGCCGGCAGCGCGCTGGAAGCCCTGGCGCCGCGGCTGCGCGCGATGGGTCACGAGGTGAAGATGGAGGCCTTCCCCAGCGGCCTGCAGGGCATCGTGATCGGACTCGATGGCCTGCAGGGCGGCGCGGATCCGCGCCGCGAGGGTGTGGCGCTGGGACGCTGAGCCGGCTCAGGACGACGGGGCGTCGTGCGCCGCGTTGTCCTCGCCCAGGGCGGGAGGCAGGCGGCGCAGGGTGGCCGGTGTGCGCGACAGCTTGATCGGGCTGCCGATGCCGAGGTAGTCGCCGTGTTCGATCACCATGCCGCGATGGCGCGTGTGCGGGTGCGCCAGCACCTCGGCCACGTCCTGCACCGCGGCGGCGGGCACGCCGCGCGCTAGCAGCACCTCGGCGAATCCCGCGGCCTCCTTGTCGGCCAGCAACGCCGTCAGCGCCTCGTGCAGCGCCGCGCGGTGCGCCAGGCGGGCCGCATTGCTGGCGTAGCGCTCGTCTTCGGCCAGCGCTGGCGCGCCCAGCGTGGCGCACAGGGTGGCGAACTGACGCTGGTTGCCCACCGCCAGAAACAGCGTGCCCTGCGCCGTGGCGAAGGTCTCGTACGGCGCGATGTTGGGATGCGCATTGCCGCTGCGCCCGGGCACCTTGCCGCCGTAAAAATAATTGGGCGCGTGCGGATGCAGCAGGGACACCGCGCAGTCGTACAGCGTGATGTCCAGAAACTGGCCCAGGCCACTGCGCACGCGCTCGTTGAGCGCCAGCAGGATGGCGACCGTCGCGTTCAGCCCCGTCACCATGTCGACGACGGGCAGCCCGACCCGCGTGGGCTCGCCCTCGGCATCGCCATTCACACTCATTAGCCCGCACATGGCCTGCGCGCACGCGTCGTAGCCGGGCAAGCCGCCCAGGGGGCCGTCGGCGCCGAAGCCGCTGACACGGCAGTGGATGAGGCGCGGAAAGTCGTCTTTGAGCGTGTCGTAGCCCAAGCCCCACTTTTCCATGGTGCCCGGCTTGAAGTTTTCGACCAGCACGTCCGCCTCGGCCAGCAGACCGCGCAGAAACGTGCGGCCGGCCTCCTGCGAGAGGTCGAGCGTGAGCCCCTGTTTGTTGCGGTTCACGCCCACGAAATAGGCCGCCGTGTCGCCGCCCACCCCCTGCGCGAACGGCGGGCCCCAGCCGCGGGTTTCGTCGCCCGAGGGCGGCTCGATCTTGAGCACGTCGGCGCCGTGATCGGCGAGCACCTGCGTGCAGTAGGGCCCGCCCAGCACGCGCGAGAGGTCGATGATGCGGCAGCCGGCGAGCGCGCCGGCCTGCGGTAGGGAAGGATGCATGGCGTCAGTCGATCGAGATGTTGGCGTCGCGGATGACCTTGCCCCATTTGTCCACCTCGGCCGAGATGAAGGTGGCCAGGGCCTGCGGCGTGCGGTCGGTCGCGGGCACGATGCCCTGCTTCGTGAGCGTGTCCCGCACGGCCGGCGAGTCCAGGGTGGCGATGAAGGCGCGGTTCAGGCGGGCGACCACGTCGGGCGGCGTGTCCTTGGGAGCGACGATGCCGAAGAACACGCTCACGTCGTAGCCGGCGAGGCCCTGTTCGGCCAGCGTGGGAAGCTCGGGCAGGGCGGTGGAACGATCCGCGCTCGCCAGGCCGATGGCGCGCAGGCGGCCGCTCTGCACGAACGGCAGCGCGGTCAGGATGTCCGTGAACGACATCGACACCTGGCCGCCGAGCAGATCATTGAGCGCGGGCCCGGTGCCCTTGTAGGGCACGTGCATGATGCGCGTGCCGGCCATGCGATTGAACAGCACGCCCGCCAGGTGCGACGAGGCGCCGTTGCCGGACGAGGCATAGCTGAGTTGATCGGGATGGCTGCGGGCGTAGGCGATCAGCTCCTGGGCGTTGTCGGCCTTGACCGAGGGATGCACCACGAGAATGTTCGGCAGGTGGCCGATACGCACGATGGGCGCGAAGCTGGTGCGCGGGTCGTAGCCCTGGTTTTTGTAGAGGCTGACGTTGATCGCAAGCGGACCGGACGTGCCGAACAGCAGCGTGTAGCCGTCGGCTTTGGCGCGCGCCACGGCCTCGGCGCCGATGTTGCCGCCGGCGCCGCCCCGGTTCTCGACCACGACGGTCTGGCCGAGCTCCTGTTTGAGGCCTTCGGCCAGGCGGCGGGCCATGGCGTCGGTGGGGCCGCCCGGCGGGAAGGGCACGATCAGCGTCACGGGGCGATCGGGAAATTCGGCGTGGGCCGGGGCGGCCAGAACGCCCGCGCCGAGCGCGAGCGCGGCGCCGAAACGGGCCAGGCGGGAAAGCAGAGGCTGCGTCATGGTGGATGTCTCCTGTGTTGTGGACACGCGGCGGATCGAGCCGCCGGTGGTCGAGCATGCGGTGGCGTGCGCCACCGTTGAAATCAGGGTTGGGCCGCGAGCACGCGCTGGTTGAGGGCGTCGTCGTCCTGGGCCGGTGCGCAAGGATCCTGGGGCATCAGGCGATGGCGCAGCACCTGGTCGGCCAGCAGCGCGCGCCCCGCCAGTCCGTCGGCGCGGGCTTCGTGCCTGAGCGCCGCGATCGACAGCGCGTGATACAGCGCCGACGCGGCCTGCCGCGCCAGGGCATCGAGATTCTCCTGCGCGGCGCGGTCGGCCAACCCGAAGGCCGCGTCGATCGCCGCATCCTGTTGCGCGCGCAACGAGTCGGGGCAGGGCACCCCTTGCGTCAGCAGGCGGTCGACATGGGCGCGCAGCGCCGGCAACGACTGCTCGCGGCGGATCGCGCGCAATACGTCGAGCGCCACGATATTGCTGGTGCCTTCCCAGATCGAGCCGAGATGGGCGTCGCGCAGCAGGCGGGGTTCGACCCATTCTTCGATGTAGCCGCAGCCGCCGCGCACTTCCATCGCGTCGCCGGTGACCTTACGCGCATCGCGGCAGGCGCGAAACTTGATCAGCGGCGTCATGATGCGGGGCAGCGCCGGGTCGCCGCGGCCCGCCTCGGCGTCGGCCAGGGCCTGCGCGGTTTGATACATCACGCTGCGGGCCTGCTCGGCCCACAGCATCATCTTCGCCAGCTGGCGCCGCATCAGCGGCATGTCGGCCAGCGCCTGCCCGAAGGCGCGCCGCTCGCGCGCCACGTACATCGCCTCCGCGCAGGCGCGCCGCATGAGGCCGGCCGCGCGCATCCCGTTCGACAGGCGCGAGTTGTTGATCATGTCCGCCATCTGCTTGAAGCCGCGGCCCCTTTCGCCCACCAGCCACGCGTGCGCGCCTTCGAGGCGGATCTCGCCGCTGGCCATCGAGCGCGTGCCGAGCTTGTCCTTCAGGCGCAGGATGCGGTAGTGATTGTGGCGGCCGTCGGGCAGGTCGCGCGGCAGCAGGAACAGCGACACGCCCTTGAGCCCCGGCTCGCGCTCGCTGCGCGCCAGCACCATGGCATAGCCTGCGTCCGGATTCGAGCAGAACCACTTGTCGCCCTGCAGCAGCCAGTTGCCATCGGCGTCCTGATGCGCCTCGGTGGTGGTGGCGCTGACGTCGGAGCCCGCGCCTTGTTCGGTCATGAACATCGCGCCCTGGCGCAGCGTGTCGAAGTCCAGGCTGGTGACCTCGGGCAGCACCTGTTCGACCAATGCCGGATCGCCATAGCGGCGCAGCGTGCGCGCCAGCGAGTCCGTCATGCTCACCGGGCAGCACAGGCCGAACTCGGCCTGCACGAAAAGGTGGCTCAGCGCGTACTTGGCCGCGGCGGGCATCGGGGCGGCCCAGCCCAGCACACCGCCGCGATGCGAGAGCGCGGCGAGGCCGAATTCGCTGTAGGCAAGGCGCTCGAGCGCCACGTAGTCGGGGTGTTTCTCGACCCGCGACGCATCCACGCCCGTGCGATGCCGCACCGCCAGCGTGGGCGGATGCTGATCGGCCGACATGGCCAGCGCGTCCATCTCGCCGCCGGCGAGTGCGCCGAGTCTGTGCAGATGCGGCAGCAGATGGGCATACAGATCGGCGGGCAGATAGCGCGCGGCCATCGGGCCGGCGTACGGATCGCAGTCGAAGAGATTCTGGCCGCGCGAGTCGGGTACGGCGGTGTCGGCGGGCAAGGTGGCAGGCATGTCCATGGCAGATCGCAAAGGGATATGCCTGGCATGGTGCGCCGGTGGATTGATCTATACAAATACCGTTTCGGTGTTGAACAATACAGAGAAAATATAGATCGGAGACGCGTATGGACCTCGACCCCCGGCTGTTGCGGTACTTCATCGCGGTGGCCGAAGAACGGCATTTCAGCCGCGCGGCGCAGCGCCTGCACATATCGCAGCCCCCGCTGTCGTACGCCATACGCCAGCTCGAGACGCAGCTGGGCGCGCGCCTGCTCGAGCGCACGAGCCGCCACGTCGCGCTGACGCCGGCAGGGCACACGCTCTATACGCAGGCCCTGGCCCTGTTGCGGCAGTCGGAAGAGATCGGGGTGCTGGTGCGGCGCGTGGACGCCGGGCTGCAGGGACGATGCCGCATCGGCTTCGTGGGCTCGATGCTGTATCGCGGGCTGCCGCGGCTGCTGGCCGAGTTGCGCCAGGCCATGCCACAGGTGGAGCACGTGTTGAGCGAGCTGAACTCACACGACCAGATCGAAGCCGTGCGGCGCGGTGAGCTGGACCTGGGGTTCGTGCATGCCAATCCCCTGCCGCCGCAGGTGCGCGGCCAGGATCTGATGGCGGAGCCCTTCGTGGTGTGCCTGCCGCAGGATCATCCGCTGGCGCATCGGCGCCGTATCGATCTGGCGGCGCTGGCCGATGACGATTTCGTGTTCTTCGCGCGGGAGGCCTCGCCCAGCTATCACGAGACGGTGCTGTCGCTATGCGTGGCGGCGGGGTTCCGGCCCGCGGTGCGGCACGAGGTGCGGCATTGGCTCAGCGTGTGTTCGCTGGTGTCGCAGGGGCTGGGGGTGTCGATCGTGCCGGCCTGCCTGCGCCGCAGCGGGCTGGCCGGCACGCGCTTCGTGAACTTCGCCCACACCGCGCGTTCGCAGAGTCAGCTGATCTGGCCGGCCGGGCCGGCGAGTCCGCTGGCCGCCCGGGCCCTGGCCAGCGTGCGGCGGCACTTCGGCGCGCCGGCGCAAGGCTGAAAACCGGTCAGCGGAACACGACGGTCTTGTTGCGGTTGAGCAGGATGCGGTGTTCGACGTGGCTGCGCACAGCGCGCGAGAGCACCAGCGATTCGACGTCGCTGCCGACCTGCGTGAGCGCCTGGGCGGTCATGCCGTGGTCGACGCGCTCGATGTCCTGCTCGATGATCGGGCCTTCGTCGAGGTCCGAGGTCACGTAGTGCGCGGTCGCGCCGATGATCTTCACGCCGCGGGCGTGGGCCTGGTGATAGGGCCGCGCACCCTTGAAGCTCGGCAGGAAGCTGTGATGGATGTTGATCGCGCGGCCAGTGAGGGCCTGGCACATCTCGGCCGACAGAATCTGCATGTAGCGCGCCAGCACCACCAGATCGATGTTCTCGCGATCGACGATCTCCAGCACCTGGCGTTCTTGCTGCGTTTTGGTGTCGGGCGTGACCGGCAGGTGATGGAACGGGATGCCATACGACGCGGCCAGGCCGGCGTAATCATTGTGGTTGGACACGATGGCGGCGATCTCGGCCGGCAGCTGGCCGCTGCTTACGCGGAACAGCAGATCGTTGAGGCAGTGCCCCTGCTTGCTCACCATGATGAGCAGGCGCGACTTCTTCTTGGCGTCGTGGATCTGCCAGTCCATCGCGGCGTCGGCCATCGCGGCGAAGCGCTCACGCAGGGAGTCCGCGCTGATGGCGGTGGGCAGGTCGAAGTGCACGCGCAGAAAGAAGCGGCCCGTTTCGTCGTCGCCGAACTGCTGCGAGTCGAGAATGTTGCAACCGAGTTCGAACAGCAGGCCGCTGACGCGGTACACGATACCGGTGCGGTCAGGGCAGGACAGGGTAAGGATGTAGTCGTTGTGCTGCATGTTCGAATGAGATCGCGGTGAATGCGGTGGAAAACGGGCAAGCCGGGGATTTTAGCCCGACAGCGCCGTGAGGGTTTCTTCGGCCAGCGCCAGGCTGGACGTGAGGCCCGGCGATTCGATGCCGTACAGGCCGACGTAGCCGTCGACGCCGTGGTCGGCCGGACCCGAGATCATGAAATCGGCGGCCGGCTCGGTGGGGCCGGAAATCTTCGGGCGGATGCCGGTGTAACCCGGCGCCAGCGCGTGATCGGGCAGGGCGGGCCAGTACGTGCGCACGGCCGCGTAGAACACCTCGGCGCGGCGCGGGTCGAGCGTGTAGTCCTCGGTGTCGATCCACTCGGTGTCGGGGCCGAACTTGGCCTGCCCGCCCATGTCGAGCGTCAGGTGCACGCCCAGACCGGCATGTTGCGGCACGGGGTAGATCAGGCGCGAGAACGGCGCGCGGCCGCTCAAGGTGAAATAGCTGCCCTTGCACAGATACTCGCGCGGGATGCTCGCGGCCGGCAGGCCCTCGATGCGGCGCGCCAGCGTGGGCGCGTGCAGTCCGGCCGCGTTGATCAGCGTGTGACAGGTGAGGCTCATCGGCTCGGCGCCGCCGAACGACAGCGCGAAGCCGCCCTGCGGCAGGACCTCGGCGCGCTCGAGCGGCGTATGGAAGACCACCTGTGCGCCGGCCTGCTCGGCGTCCCCCTGGTACGACAGCATCAGAGCGTGGCTGTCGACGATGCCGGTGGAGGGCGAGAGCAGCGCGGCGGTGCACGACAACGCGGGCTCGTCGCGCATGGCCTGCGCGCCCGAGACGAGCTGCATGTCGTCCACGCCATTGGCGGCCGCACGCTTGGCGATGCCGTCGAGCAGCTCGGCCTCGGCCGCGCTCGTGGCCACGATGAACTTGCCGAGCCGCTTGTGCGGCAAGCCGCGCTCGGCGCAGTACGCGTACAGCAGATGCTTGCCGCGCACGCAGAGCCGCGCCTTCAGGCTGTTGGCGGGGTAATAGATGCCGGCATGAATGACTTCGGAGTTGCGCGAGCTGGTGCCCGTGCCGATGGCCTCGGTGGCCTCGGCGACCAGGACCTCGCGGCCTTGCAGCGCGAGCGCGCGGGCGATGGCCAGCCCGACCACGCCGGCGCCGATCACCACGCAGTCGATGTCTTTTTGCGTTGAACTCATCGAAAAATACTCAGGATTGACGTTCGCGTGCCGGGGTGAGGTCGAAGCCGCCGGCATGGAACACCAACGGGTCTTCGCGCGAATGACCGCAGGCCAGCACTTCGCCCACCATGATCACGTGATCGCCTTCGACGTAGCGGCTGCGATTGCGGCATTCGAACCAGGCCGCGTTCAGCGCGTCGAGCATGGGCGTGCCGCCGGGCGCCTCGATCCGCGGCAGGCCGTTGAAGCGCTCGGCGGTCTTGCCGGTGGCGAAGCGCCGCGCCAGTGGCAGCTGCTCGGCCGACAGGACGTTGATCACGTAGCGCTCGCATTGCTCGAACGCCGCGAGCGACGAGGACGCGCGCGACAGGCTCCAGAGCACCAGCGGCGGCTCGAGCGAGACCGAGTTGAACGAGCTCACGGTCAGGCCGATGCGCTCGCCCTCCAGGCCCGTGGTCGTCACGACGGTCACGCCGGTGGCGAAACGGCCCAGCGCGGTACGGAAAAACTTGGCGTCGAATTCGGTAAGGGCAGCGGACATGCAGAGGCGGCTAGAAAAATCGGTCAGGGCGAGAGGCGGTCGAGCGTCCAGCCCGCGCCGCCGGCGTCGCGCTGATAGCGCAGACGGTCGTGCAGACGCGAGGGGCGGCCTTGCCAGAATTCGAAGCGGGTCGGGGCGAGGCGGTAGCCGCCCCAGTGCGGCGGCCGCGGGGGCGCGTCGCCGTAGCGTTCGCGGAACTCGCGTTCGCGCGCTTCGAGCGCCTCGCGGGTGATCGGCCGGCTTTGTTCGGAGGCCCAGGCGCCGATGCGCGAGCCCACCGGGCGGCTGTTGAAGTAGGCGTCGGACTCGTCGGCCGCGACACGCTCCACCACGCCTTCGATGCGGACCTGGCGCTCGAGCGGCTGCCAGAAGAACAGCAGCGCGGCGCGCGGGTTGGCCAGCAGGTCGCAGCCCTTGCGCGATTCGTAGTTCGTGAAGAACGTGAAGCCGTGGTCGTCGTAGCCCTTGATCAGCACGATCCGCGCCGAGGGCTGGCCGCTCGCGTCGACGGTGGCAAGCGTCATGGCATTGGGCTCGGGGCCGCCGGCCACCAGGGCCTCGTCGAACCAGAGCTTGAACTGATCGAACGGCGAGGCAGCGGCCTGGCCTTCGAGAAGAACGCTTTTTTCGTAGCTTTGACGCAGATCGGATACGGACATGGGAGCGTGCGAACCGGCGGTTGGGGGAGCTATGAGTGTACCTGTAACGCTGGTACGGATCAGGGATAGCCCTGAGCGTCGCGCAGGCTCCGGGCTATGGAGGGACTGATCACTCCCTCAGGTCTGGGCTTCGGGCAGGACCTGGGCGTCGCGCTCGAGTTCGCGGGCGATCGCGTCGAGGCGGGCGTCGTGGATGCCCGCCGACCGCAGCGCCTGGGCGGTTTGCACCACGTATTCGGTGCAGGGGCCGTAGCGGCCGGCGGCGCGGCGCACGATGGCCAGCAGCTCGCCCTCGGGCAAGGCGCTGATGTACGCGGGGTTGGCGCGGTTCATCACGAAGACCAGCGCCCGCACATTGCCGTGCTCGGTGGCGCAGGTGATCCAGCGCGGCAGATAGGCGCCGGTGGACATCTCGCGGTCCCAGAGGGCCGGGAAGTAGTCGGGCACCTGCTCGCCCGCCAGGCGATACACGACGCCACGGCACGAGCCGCCGCGGTCCAGCCCGAACACGAGGCCGGGGCACTCCGGCGTGCCGCGGTTGACGCGCGACCAGAGGCACAGCGCGCGATGATGGCCGCGCAGGGTGGCGAGACGGCGCTCGAGAAAATCGAAGTCAGGCCGCCAGATCAGCGAGCCGTAGCCGAACACCCACACGTCTTCGTCGCTGCGCCAGTCGGCCAGCGCCGCCTCCATCGAGGCGCGCCTTTCTTCGGCCGTCCAGAGACGAAACGGCGTATCGGCACCGGAAACCAAGGGGACGGATGAAGCGGGAGAAGAAGACTGCGTGTTCACGACTGGCGTTCGGACTCTTGCGGCGGATTACGGTTGAACCACCCGCCCGCGACCAGCGCGAGCGAGTAGGCCCAGAAGAGGGGGGCTACCCCAATTACCGCACCGAGTGCGCCGAAGGTCAATGGCAGGGACACCTGCGAGCCGTTGATCAGCGCCATGCGCAGACCGACCGCTTCGGCGGCGCGGCCGGGCGGGGAATACTGATGCAGCAGCGACAGCATGCTCGGCTGACAACATCCCAGGGCGAGCCCGAGGATGAACGACAGCACGATCAGGGTCGTAACGTCGGTGAACATCGGGTAAATCAAAAAGTCGCAAGCCGCTGTGGCCATCGCGACCCGGACCAGCGTCCAGGATCGCACGCGGTTCTGGATGAAGGGCAGAAGCAGGCGGATGACGAACGTTGCCAGCGCGAACGACGCCAGGATCATGCCGATGGTGGTGGCGGACAGCCCGATCGCGACGCCGAAGATGGGCACCACGAACAGATGGGTGTCCCAGGCGCCCGACAGGATCGTATTCACCAGCAAGACCCGCCGCAGCGGCGGCACCGCGAGCAGCTCCGTGATGCGGCGCCGCTCTTTTTCGCGGTTGCCACTGCCGCGCAGGTGCTCGTTTGCCGCGCGCAACTGATGGCGCAGCAGATACAGGCCGCCCAACGAAAGGATCGGGCCCAGCGCGAGCAGGCCGAAGGCGATGCGGTTGCCGAGATGGTCGATGGCCAGACCGGCGATCAGCGGGCCGGAGAAGCCCGAGCCGGCGAGCGCCAGCGACATCCAGGAAAAGTTGCGCAGCCGCTCCTTGGGCTCGGCGTGGCCGAGCAGGTCCTGGGTGGCGACCTGATGCAGCATGAAGCCGATGCCGATGGAACAGGACGCCACCAGCAAGGCGAAGGGATCCGGGAACAAAAACGGCAGAACGGTGCCGAACGAGACCAGGGCGGTGCCGATCACCAGCGGCCGCAGGATGCCGACCTTGTCGACCCAGCGCCCGGCATGCACGGAGGCGAGCATGGGCAGGATCGCGAATACCGCCACGAGGGTGCCGACCTTGAAGGTCGAGAGCCCGAGCTGCAGCGCGGTGAGCGAGACCGTGATCCGTCCCCCGGTGAGCGCCACGTGGTTGAGCATGGCCAGCACGCACAACAACGCGGCCCCCGAAAAGACAGGGGCGCCGTGTTTGGAAGAGGGGGAAGAGGCAGGATTAGGCACGGTGTAACTGCTACGATTCTGTGCCTATCGTCTGGCAATGTCGAGACGCCTGTCTATGCGGCGCTGCAGCATACAGACGGGGCGTCTGGCTTATGACTTTGGAATATAGGATCAGGTTGCAAACGATATGGCGGCATAACTGCGCGGTTCAGCGCAGCTTGGCGACGGCGCTGTCCTGCAAGATGGAATGCTGTTCTGTCCCTTCTACTGTGTCAGGTTTGCAACGTCGGGCCTGCCGGCGCCCCAAGAAGCCGGTTCCTTTCGTTGCCATACGCAATTTCACAGTTGCGACGGCCCTGACACGTAGAATCCGTCAGGCATGACCCCTTTTTCAGCCCTCTGGACTATCCACCTTCAGCATGACGACCACGCCCGGGCAAGCCACGCGCGCACGTAAGAGCAAAAGAAAACGCTATATCTGGATCGCGATCGTGATCGTGCTGCTGTTGTTGGTGGCGCGGGGAGTCTTCTTCAGCAAGCCTCCGGCGCCGTCCTACGCGACGGCCGAGGCCCGCGTCGCGGATATGGAGAACAGCGTGCTGGCGTCCGGCACGCTCGAGGCCGTGCGGCAGGTCAGCGTCGGCGCCCAGGTCTCGGGCCAGGTCAAGTCGCTCAAGGTGAAACTCGGCGACGAGGTGCGCCAGGGGCAGCTCGTGGCCGAGATCGACGACCTGACGCAGCAGAACGACCTGCGCAATGCCCAGGCCGCGCTCGAGACGCGCAAGGCCGAGCGGCGCGCCAGGCAGGCCACGCTCAAGCAGGCCGAGCTGGCGTTCCGGCGCCAGCGCGACATGCTGGCGCGCGACGCCAGCTCCCGCGCCGACTACGAGGAGGCCGAAGCCACGCTGGCGGTCACGCGCGCCGACATCGCCGCGCTGGACGCGCAGATCGCGCAGGCCGGCATCGAGGTCGACACCGCGACGGTGAACCTCGGCTACACCCGGATCAGTTCCCCGATGGACGGCAAGGTCGTGGCCATCGTGACCAAGGAAGGGCAGACGGTGAACTCGTTTCAGACCGCGCCCACCATCATCAAGGTGGCGCAGGTCGACACCATGACCGTCAAGGCGCAGATCTCCGAGGCCGATGTGACCCGGGTGCGCGCGGGACAGAAGGTCTACTTCACCATTCTCGGCGAGCCCGATCAGCGCTACGAGGGCACCTTGCGCGCCATCGAGCCCGCGCCCGATTCGATCCAGCGCGACGAGAGCACCGCGGCGCTGACCGGGTCCAGCACGAGCGGGGGCTCGAGCAGCGCCGCGGTCTATTACAACGGCCTCTTCGACGTGCCCAACCCCGACCAGACGCTGCGCATCTCGATGACGGCGCAGGTCTTCATCGTGCTAGGCGAGGCCAAGCAGACCCTCGTCATTCCGGCGTCGGCGCTGGGCAAGCGTGGCGCCGATGGACGCTACACCGTGCAGCTGGTGAACGCGGACGGCACCCTGACGCCGCGCGAGGTCAAGGTGGGCATGAACAATAACGTCAGCGCGCAGATCCTCGAGGGGCTGACCGCGGGCGACAAGGTGGTGTCCGCCGAGGCGGCCACGCTGCCGCAACCGGGCGCCGCGCCGCGATGACGGCAAGCCAGAACCCTGGCGCCGGGCAGCCGGGCGCCGGGCAGCCGGGCGCCGGGCTGCCGGGCGCCGTGCCAGCCGACGCGGCCGACATGCCGCTGATTTCGCTCGTGGACGTGTGGCGCGAGTTCGCCGCCGGCGACCAGACCGTGGCGGTGCTGCGCGACGTGAACCTCACCATCGCCGCGGGCGAGATGGTGGCCATCGTGGGCGCGTCGGGCTCGGGCAAGTCGACCCTGATGAACATCCTGGGCTGCCTGGATCGCCCCAGCCGCGGCGCGTACCGCGTCGATGGCAGGGCGACCTCGGACATGGATCCGGACGAGCTCGCCGAGCTGCGCCGTGAACATTTCGGCTTCATCTTCCAGCGCTATCACCTGTTGTCGGACCTGACCGCCCAGGGCAACGTCGAGATGCCGGCGGTGTACGCCGGTTTAGGCCGCTTGCCGCGCCACGAACGCGCGCAGGCCCTGCTCGAGCGGCTGGGCCTGGGCGAGCGCCTGGATTACCGGCCGGGGCAGCTCTCGGGCGGGCAGCAGCAGCGCGTGAGTATCGCGCGCGCCCTGATGAACGGCGGCCGCATCATCCTGGCCGACGAGCCCACCGGCGCGCTCGACACCCACACCGGCCAGGAAGTGCTGCGCATTCTCGAGGAGCTGAACGCGGCGGGTCACACCATCGTGCTGGTCACCCACGATATGAACGTGGCGCGCCACGCGCGCCGCATCATCGAAATCAGCGATGGCCGTATCGTGGCCGATCGCGCCAATCCCGATGCGCCCGCGCTTGCCGCCGCGCCGGAGGCGGCCACGCGCGCGTCCACGCGCCGGGCCAGGCCCTGGCAGGCCACGCTCGACCGCGCCAACGAGGCATTGCGCATGGCGTTGCTGGCGATGAACGCCCATCGGTTGCGCACCTTCCTGACGATGCTGGGCATCGTGATCGGCATTGCCGCGGTCGTGTCGGTGGTGGCGCTGGGCGAAGGGTCGCGTCAGAAGATCCTGGCCGACATCAGCCAGATCGGCACCAACACCGTGGACGTGTATCCCGGCAAGGACTTCGGCGACGAGAAGGCCGCCACCATACGCACGCTGGTGCCCGCCGACGCGGCGGCGCTGGCGCGGCAGAGTTACGTCGACAGCGTGACGCCCGAGGTCACGACGAGCGCGTCGCTGCGCTATCGCAACATCTCGGTGAACGGCTCGATCCAGGGTGTGGGCGAGCAGTTCTTCCGCGTGCGCGGCCTGACGCTCTCGCAAGGAAAGTTCTTCGATGCCGAGGGCGTGAACCGGCGGGCGCAGGAGGCCGTGATCGACGAGAACACGCGCAAGACGCTGTTCGGCACGCACACCGAGGCGATCGGCCAGGTGATCTTTCTGGGCACCGTGCCCGTGCGCGTGATCGGCGTGACCGAGCGCAAGGAAAGCATGTTCGGCAACGCCGAGACGCTGAACGTCTGGATCCCGTACACCACGGCCCTGAGCCGGGTGCTGGGCCAGCAGCATCTGCGCAGCATCACCGTGCGGGTGCGCGACGACGTGCCGACCAAGGCCGCCGAGCAGGCCATCACCGAGTTGATGACGCAGCGCCACGGCACCAAGGACTTCTTCGTGTTCAACACCGACACGATCCGGCAGACCATCGAACGCACCACCGCCACCATGACGCTGCTGGTGTCGGCCATCGCCATCATCTCGCTGGTCGTGGGCGGCATCGGCGTGATGAACATCATGCTGGTGTCGGTCACGGAACGCACCCGCGAGATCGGCGTGCGCATGGCGGTGGGCGCGCGCCGGGGCGACATCATGCAGCAGTTCCTCATCGAGGCCGTGCTGGTCTGCCTGATCGGCGGCATGCTCGGCATCCTGCTGTCGTTGGGGCTGGGCGTGCTGGTGTCGCAGGCGACGCGCGGCGCGTTTCAGCTCATCTATTCGGGGACCTCGATGGTGGCCGCGTTCGTCTGCTCCACGCTGATCGGCGTGGGTTTCGGCTACCTGCCGGCGCGCAATGCCGCCCGGCTGGATCCCGTGCAATCTCTGGCTCGAGAATGAAGATCACCATGCAACCGGCGCGCCGCGCCGTGCTCGCCGGCCTGCTGGCCGTGCCGCTTCTGTTGTCGGGCTGCGGCCTCATGCAGACCGACTATCAGCGTCCCGCCGTCGCCACGCCGCCGGCCTGGCAGTACGCGACCCAACAGGACATCGGCGCGGGCGGGCTCTGGTGGCGCCATTTCGACGATCCCGTGCTCACGGACCTGGTGGCGCTCGCGCTCGAACGCAACAATGATCTCGCGGCCGCGGCGCTGCGGGTGCGACAGGCGCAGCTGCGCGCGGGTCTCGCGCGTTCGGATCAGTTTCCGACCGTCGGCGCCGGCGTCGATGTGCAGCGCCAGCGCCAGCTCGACGGCGACCGCGTGATCTCGCGCAGCAACACCGCCCAGCTCACGGTGAGCTACGAGCTCGACCTCTGGAACCGGCTCGACAGCCTCACCGACGCCGCCGAATGGGAGGCGGCCGCCACCGAGCAGGATCGGGCGAGCGCCGAGCTCAGCCTGATCGGGACCACCGCCACGCTGTATTGGCGCATCGCGTTCATCAACCAGCGCATCGCCACCAGCCTGCAGAGCATCGCCTATGCGCAGCGCACGCTGGATCTGGTGCAGGCACAGTACGAGGCCGGCGGCACGTCGGCGCTCGAGGTGGCCGAGGCGCGGCGCAATCTCGCGAGTCAGCAGGCCGCGCAGACCGACCTGGTGCAGTTGCGGGTCGAGTACATCAACGGCCTGACGATCCTGTTCGACAGCCCGCCGGACCGCGTCATGGCGAACCCGGCGCGTCTGCCGCTCGCCACGCTGCCGGTCGTGCCGGCGGGGCTGCCCGCGGACCTGCTGGCCCGCCGGCCGGATCTGCGCGCGGCCGAATTCCGCCTGCGCCAGGCGCTGGCCCAGACCGATGCGACGCGGGCCAGTTTCTATCCGCCGCTGACGCTGACGGGCGCGCTGGGCACCGGCAGCACGGCCCTCGGCAACCTGCTGCAGAATCCGGTGGCCACCTTGGGGGCGGGGCTGACCCTGCCGTTCCTCAACTGGAATCAGATGCGGCTGTCGATCCGCGTGTCCGAGGCCGAGTACGCCGTGCGCGTGGTGCAGTTCCGCCAGGCGCTTTACCAAGCCATGGCCGATGTCGAGAACGCCCTGTCGGCGCGCACCCAGCTCGCGCTGCGCGCCGAGCGGCTCGAGGCGGCGCTGGCGGCCGCGCGTCAGGCCGAGAGCCTGTACGAGGTGCGGTACCGCGCGGGCGCGGTGTCCCTGCGGTTCTGGCTCGACGCGCAGGAGCAGCGCCGGCTGGCCGAGGTCGAGCGCGACCAGAACACGCTCGATCGCCTGCTCAATCAGGTCACGATCTACCAGGCGCTGGGCGGCGACATGGTCACGCCGCCCGTGGGACAATGACGCCCATGACGATTGCCCCGCCCGACCTCTCCGCCTCCTGTGACATCGACGCCGAACGCCGCTTCGGCGGGCTGTCTCGGCTGTATGGCCCGGACGGCCCGGCACGGCTGCGCGGCGCGCATGTGGCCGTGGTGGGCCTGGGCGGCGTCGGCTCCTGGACGGCCGAGGCGCTGGCGCGTTGCGGCGTGGGCGCCCTCACGCTGATCGACCTGGACCACATCGCCGAGTCCAACGTCAACCGCCAGATCCACGCGCTGACCGGCACGCTGGGCCAGGCCAAGGTCGAGGCCATGGCAGACCGCATCGCGGCGATCAACCCCGAGTGCGTGGTGACCCGCATCGACGATTTCGTGGATCCGGCCAACGTCGCCACGCTGCTCGCCGGCCACTACGCGATGATCATCGATTGCACCGATCAGGCGGCCGCCAAGATTGCCATGATTCTGCACGCCCGCGCGCGCGGCATTCCGATGCTGCTGTGCGGCGGCGCGGGCGGCAAGACCGATCCGCTGGCGCTGCGCGCGGGCGATCTGTCGCAGTCGCTGAACGACGCGCTGCTGTCCAAGCTGCGCAACAAGCTGCGCCGCGAGCATGGCTTTCCGCGCGCCAGCGACCAGAACGGCCGGGCGCTCAAGCGCGTGCCGCGCATGGGTGTGCGGGCGTTGTGGTTCGATCAACCAGCCATCCTGCCCGCCGCCTGGACGAGCGCGAGCGAGGCCGAAGACGACATGGGCGCCGATGTGCGGCCCGCCGCGCCGCAGGGTCTGTCGTGCGCCGGTTATGGATCGGTGGTGATGGTGACGGCCGCGATGGGCCTGGCAGCCGCCAACGAGGCGGTGCAGACCATCCTGGCCCAGGCGGCCGGCGCCGGCACCTGAGGCCTCAGGCGTCCCGCAGCACCACGTCGAACCAGCCTCGCAACGCGTTCGAGAGCCGCAGGGCGCGCGCTTCGCGCAGGTCCTGCACGGTCAGCACGCGCTCGTGCACGTCGTTGGCATCGAGCAGCGCGGCGCGTTGCACGCCGGGCAGGCAACCGCTGTCGACGGGAGGCGTGTACCAGCGGTCGCCCTGTTGCACATACACATTGCTGCGGCTGCCTTCACAGACCTCGCCGCGCTGATTGATATAGACCAGATCGAAAATGTGCGGATGCGAGGGCAGCCACTCGATGGTTTTGGTGTACCAGGGCCGGTGCGTGGTTTTGTAGCGCAGCAGCGGCTCCGAGGCGTTCAGCGTTTCGGGCGCGATCAGGATTTCCTGCACCAGCGGCAGCGGCGCGAGCGGCGCCGTCTGGATGGTGCACTGGCCCGCCCGATCGAGCAGCAGGCGCAAGCGGTGCGGCCCCGGGGCGGTGAGCGCGCGGGCCGCGGCCCGCACCTGGGTCTCGACGCCCATCTCGTCGCAGCGGTAGCCCAGGTCCTGGGCGCTGCTCGCCAGGCGCACCAGATGGCGCGGCAACAGCGGCATGTCGCGCGTGGCGGTGACGAGGATGGTTTCGATGAGTTCGGGCGACATGGGCGGCTCCGGATGAACGAGGTGCGTCAGCGCGCGGGCGATTCCGCAAGAATACGCGCTTTCCAGTGGCATTCCTCCCATTCGAGCGCCGGGTCGGAATCGTGCACGATGCCGCCGCCCACGCTGTACACGCCGCGGCCCTGCGCGTCGAGCACCAGCGTGCGGATCGCCACGTTGAGCGAGAAGTCGCCGTCGGGCGCGAGCCAGCCCACGCTGCCGCAATAAAGGCCGCGCGGCGCGATCTCCATCTGGCGGATGCGGCGCATGGCCGCGATCTTGGGCGCGCCCGTGATCGAGCCGCACGGAAACAGGGCGGCCAGCACGTCGGCCAGGCCGGCGTCCGGCACATGCGCGCTCACCGTGGACGTCATGGTCCAGACCGAGGGGTACTGCTCCAGCGTGAACAGCGCATCCACCGTGACCGAGCCGGGCTCGGCCAGCCGGCCCAGATCGTTACGCAGCAGATCCACGATCATCAGATTCTCGGCGCGGTCTTTCTCGCTGGCCAGCAGCGCGGCGCGCAGGCGCGCATCCTCGGCGGGATCCGCAGAGCGCGGCGCCGTGCCCTTCATGGGGCGGGTGACGAGGCGGTCGCCCTGCCGCGCCACGAACAGCTCGGGCGAAAACGACAGCACGGTGTGCGCGCCGTCTTCGATGTAGGCCGCGTGCGGCACCGGATGGCGGGCGGCGATATCGCGATAGAGCGCGGCGGGATCGCCGTCGACGCGCACGGCCAGCGGTTGGGTGTAGTTGATCTGGTACTGCTCGCCGGCCGCGATCTGGGCGCGGATGCGCGAGATCGCCGCCAGGTAGTCGTCGCGTGCGAGCCGGGGCTGCACCGACGTCACGCGCGCCGGCACGGCCGGGGCCGGCGCCTGCCAGCACGCGCCGTGTTCCGCGCGGCCGAACACCAGCGCGGTCAGCCGCGCGCTGCCGTCGTCGGCCGGCGGCGGGCAGGGCCCGTCGGGCGCGGGCAGCAGCGACTCGGGCGCGAGCCACTCGCCCAGTTCGTAGTCCAGCAGCAGGGCGACCCAATGGCCGGCCGCACGTGCGGCGTCGATCTCGTGCCAGACGCGCGGCAGGTCGTCGCGCCGCCGCGCTTCGATGCGCGCGATCGGATCGGCCAGGCGCAAGGCGCGCCCGGCCAGCCGATCTTCAAACCAGCACTGTGTCATTGAGAGGAAGCGGCCAGAAACTCTTTGAGCACACGGCCCGTATGCGAATCCGGCGCCTTTTCCATGACGTCTTCGGGCGAGCCTTCGCCCACCAGCTGGCCGCCGCCGGTGCCGCCCTCGGGACCGAGGTCCAGCAGCCAGTCGGCCTCGGCGATCACGTCGAGGTTGTGTTCGATCACGACCACCGTATTGCCCGCCTCGACGAGGCGATGCAGCACGTGGATCAGCTTCTCGACGTCGGCCATCGACAGGCCCACCGTGGGCTCGTCCAGCACGTAGAGCGTGTGCGGGATGCGCGAGGCGCGGCCGGTCTTGATGAGGCCGTCGGTCAGGCGCGCCTTGGAGAGCTCGGTGACCAGCTTGATGCGCTGCGCCTCGCCGCCCGACAGGGTCGGCGAGGGCTGCCCGAGCGTCAGGTAGCCCAGACCCACGTCCTGCATGAGCTGCAGCGGGCGGTGGATCTTCGGATGGGCCGCGAAGTATTCGAGGGCATCGTCGACCTCGAGCTTGAGCACCTCGCCCGC
Source organism: Bordetella genomosp. 5 (assembly GCF_002261475.1). Classification (GTDB taxonomy): domain Bacteria; phylum Pseudomonadota; class Gammaproteobacteria; order Burkholderiales; family Burkholderiaceae_B; genus Bordetella. Next base: position 449,219 of record NZ_NEVN01000009.1, on the reverse strand, counting down.
GTTCTTGCCGCGCATCTGCACGCTCAGCGTGTCGGCGTTGAAGCGCGCGCCGCCGCAGGCATCGCAGGGCACCTTGACGTCGGGCAGGAAGCTCATCTCGATGGTGCGCATGCCCTGGCCTTCGCAGATCGGGCAGCGGCCGTCGCCGGTGTTGAACGAGAAGCGCGCCGCGCCCCAGCCGCGCATGCGGGCCTCGCGCGTATCGGCGAATTGCTTGCGCACGTCGTCCCAGAAGCCGACATACGTGGCGGGGCAGGAGCGCGGCGTCTTGCCGATGGGGGTCTGGTCGACCTCGAGCACGCGGTCGATGGCCTCCCAGCCGCTGATGCGGGCGCAGCCGTTCCAGGCTGGCGCCTTGCCCTGCGAGACCGCATGGACCAGGTTGTCGAGCAGCACCTCGCGCGCCAGCGTCGACTTGCCGGACCCCGACACGCCGGTGACCACCGACAGGCGGCCGACCGGAATGCGGGCATCGACATTGCGCAGGTTGTGCAGGTGCGCGCCCTTCACTTCGATCATGGGCGTGTCGGCCGTGACCGGCCGGCGGCCTTCGAGCGGATGCGCGAGCGGCTTGGCCAGATAACGGCCCGTGACGGACTCGGGCGAGGCGATCAGGTCTTCGGCCGTGCCCTGGGCCACGACGCGGCCGCCGCGGATGCCCGCGCCCGGACCGATGTCGATGATGTGCGAGGCGCGCTTGATGGTGTCGTCGTCGTGCTCGACCACCACCAGCGTGTTGCCGTTGCCCTCGAGGCGCGCGAGCGCGTCGAGCAGGATGCGGTTGTCGCGCGGATGCAGGCCGATCGTGGGTTCGTCGAGCACGTAGCACACGCCCTGCAGATTGGAGCCCAGCTGCGCGGCGAGCCGGATGCGCTGCGCCTCGCCGCCCGAGAGGGTGGGGGCCGCGCGGTCCAGCGCCAGGTAGTTCAGGCCGACTTCCTGCATGAAGTCGAGGCGGCCGCGGATCTCGGCCAGGATGTCGCGCGCGATCTCGCCTTCGCGGCCACGCGTGACGAGGCCCGTGAAGAACGTGTGGGCATCGGACACCGGCAGCGACGCGAGCTCGGCGATGGAACGATCGCGCCAGCGGACGGCCAGCGCGGTGCGGTTGAGCCGCTGGCCATGGCAGACCTTGCAGGTCTGCGCATCGCCCTCGTACCAGGCGTTCCAGGCGGTTTCTTCGCCGGTCTGCTCTTCGTCGAAGCCGCTGAGCTGCAGCCCGGTGCCGAAGCAGCCCGTGCACCAGCCGTGCTTGGAGTTGTAGGAGAACAGGCGCGGATCGGGCTCGGGGAAGCTGATGCCGCACGAGGGGCAGGCGCGCTTGACCGAGAAGTGCTGCTGCGTGGCCTGGGCGGCAATGCCGCCGTCGCGGCGCTCTTCGAGCGATCCGCCGCCCTGCGTCAGGTCGGTGAGCACGCTCATGGTGCCCTGGCCGAACTCGAGCGCGGTGCGAACGGCGTCACGCAGGCCGGCTTCGTCGGCCGGGTCGACCAGCACGTCGGCCACCGGCAGTTCGATGGTGTGCTCCTTGTAGCGGTCGAGGCGGGGCCACGGGCTCACGGGAATGAATTCGCCGTCGACGCGCAGGTGCGAGTAGCCCTTGCCCGACGCCCATTTCGCGAGGTCGGTGTAGTAGCCCTTGCGCGCGGTGACCAGCGGCGCCAGCACGCCGATGTGCGTGCCTTTGTGCTCGCGCATCAGGCGCGCCACGATCTGGTCGGTGTTCTGCGGCTCGACCGGCACGTTGCAGTCGGGGCAGTATTGCGTGCCCAGCTTGACGTAAAGCAGCCGCAGGAAATGATGGATCTCGGTCATCGTGGCGACGGTCGACTTGCGGCCGCCGCGGCTGGTGCGCTGCTCGATCGCCACCGTGGGCGGAATGCCGAAGATCGCGTCCACGTCGGGCTTGCCCGCGGGCTGCACGATGGCGCGCGCGTAGGCATTGAGCGATTCGAGGTAGCGGCGCTGGCCTTCGTTGAACAGGATGTCGAAGGCGAGGGTGGACTTGCCCGAGCCCGACACGCCCGTGATCACGGTGAACTTGTCGCGCGGAATCTCGACGCTGACGTTTTTGAGGTTGTGCTCGCGGGCGTTTTTGATTTCGATGGCGCGCGCGGCCTCGCGGCGATGGCGCAGGTGCGATTGCAGCGGCGTGCCGTAGTCGGCGTCGGGCTCGGCGACACGCGCCACCAGCCCGGCCTGCTCGGCCTCCTGGCGGTCGGCGTCGCTGGACACCACCACGTCGGCCGGCAGGATGCTGACCTCGTAGTCGCGCAACGCGGCGCCGGTGTAGGAGCGCGGGTTGTCCATCAGGTCTTGCGGCGTGCCCACGCCCACCAGTTCGCCACCGGCGTCGCCGCCGTCCGGACCCAGGTCGATGAGCCAGTCGGCCGCGCGGATCACGTCGAGGTTGTGCTCGATCACCAGCAGCGTGTGGCCGGCCGCCAGCAGCTTGCGGAACGCGCGCATCAGACGCGCGACATCGTCGAAGTGCAGACCGGTGGTGGGCTCGTCGAACAGGAACAGGCTGCCCTTCTTGGCCACCTTGGCCGTCGAAATGCCGGAGCGAGCCGCTTCGGCCAGATGGCCCGCGAGCTTGAGGCGTTGCGCCTCGCCGCCCGACAGCGTGGGCACGGGCTGGCCCAGCCGCACGTATTCGAGACCGACATCGGCCAGCGGCGCGAGGCCGGTCTGCACGTCGCGCAGACCACGGAAGAACTCGACCGCTTCGCTCACGGTCATTTCGAGCACCTGGTCGATCGAAGCCGATTTGTTCAGGTGTTCGATGCGGACCTCGAGCACTTCGGGGCGGAAGCGCTTGCCGTCGCAGTCGGGGCAGCGGAGGTAGACGTCGGACAGGAACTGCATCTCGACGTGTTCGAAGCCGGTGCCGCCGCAGGTGGGGCAGCGGCCGTCGCCACTATTGAAACTGAACGTGCCGGCGGTGTAGCCGCGCTCCTTGGCCACCGGGGCCTGGGCGAACAGCTTGCGGATCGCGTCGAAGGCGCCCACGTAGCTGGCCGGGTTGGAGCGGGCGGTCTTGCCGATCGGGGTCTGGTCGACCATCACGACCTCGGCGATCTGCTCGGCGCCCAGCAGACGATCGAACTCCCCGGGGCTCTCGGACGGCTTGCCCTGGTGCTTGAGCAGCGCCGGATACAGCACGTCCTGGACCAGCGTGGACTTGCCCGAGCCCGACACGCCGGTCACGCAGACCAGCCGGCCCAGCGGCAGCGCGATCGAGACGTTTTTCAGGTTGTGCGCCCGTACGCCTTCGAGCAACAGCTTGGGCGTGTTGGCCGCCACCGGCATGGGCCGCGGCGCTTCGACGCGCTGGCGCGCGCCGAGATAGTCGCCCGTGAGCGTGGGCGCCGTGCGCAGCTGGGCCGGCGTGCCGTCGAAAACGATCTGGCCGCCGCGCTCGCCCGGACCCGGGCCGATATCGATGATGCGGTCGGCCGCCACCATGACCTGCGGGTCGTGCTCGACCACCACCAGCGTGTTGCCGGCGTCGCGCAGGCGATGCATGACCTCGACCACGCGATGCATGTCGCGCGGATGCAGGCCGATCGACGGCTCGTCGAGCACGAACAGCGTATTGACCAGCGAGGTGCCCAGCGCGGTGGTGAGGTTGATGCGCTGCACCTCGCCGCCCGACAGCGTACGGCTCTGGCGGTCGAGCGTGAGATAGCCGAGGCCCACGTCGCACAGGAATTTGAGGCGCGCGCGCGCTTCGGTGAGCAGCAGATCGGCGGCGGCGTCGAGCGCGCCCTCGAAGCGCAGCGTGTCGAAGAATGTTCGCACGCGCTCGATCGGCAGCAGCATCACGTCGTGCAGCGACAGGCCATCGAGCTGCTCGAGCTGTTCGCGCGACCAGTTGGTGCCGGCCGGCATGAAGCGGCGATAGCGGCCGTCATCGGGCGGCAGAACCGTATCGGCCTCGGCCTTGCTGCCCAGGCGCCACAACAGCGAATCGGGCTTGAGGCGTGCGCCGTTGCAGGTGGGGCAGGGCGTGTAGCTGCGGTACTTGGACAGCAGCACGCGCACGTGCATCTTGTACGACTTGGTTTCGAGCCAGTCGAAGAAGCGGCGCGCGCCGTACCACTGGTTTTTCCAGGCGGAGTCGGCGCCCTTCCAGTCGGGCGTGCCGCGGATGACCCATTCACGCTGTTCTTCGGTGAGCGCCTTCCAGGGCACGCCGAGCGGAATGCCGGCCTTGGGCGCGTACTTCACCAGGTCGTCCTGGCATTCCTTGAACGACGGCGTCTGCCAGGGCTTGACCGCGCCCTCGAGCAGGGTCTTGTTTTCGTCGGGGATCACCAGGCCGTAATCGATGCCGATCACGCGGCCGAAGCCGCGGCAGCTCTCGCACGCGCCGAGCGGGGAGTTGAACGAAAAGCTGCTGGGCAGCGGATCGCTGTATTCGATGTCGCAATCGGCACAGTGCAGCCGATCGCTGAACTTCCAGACGGCCGCGTCGGCGCCGTCGTCGTCCATCACGTGGATCGCGAGGTGGCCGGCGCCCATGCGCAGCGCGGTGTCGAGCGCTTCCATGACCCGGTCGCGCTCGGCATTGCCCATGCGCAGCCGGTCCTGCACGACGTGCAGCACGCGGCGGGCCTCGGTGGCCTGCTTGTCGGCCTTCTTGCCCTTGCCCTTGGCGGGAGCGGCGGCCCGCGCCGGCGCCGCGTCTTCGGCGTGCACGCGCGTGTAGCCCTGGCCTTCGAGAAAGCCCTTCACCTCATCTTCGGAGAAGTTGGCCGGCACCGCGATCGGGAAAGTGATCACGAGGCGCGGATCGCCGGCCTCGGCGGCGCGGTGCGTGAGCGCGTGAAAGATCGATTCGGGCGAGTCGCGGCGCACGAGCTTGCCGCAACCGCGGCAATACAGCTTGGCGCCGCGCGCGAACAGCAGCTTGAGGTGATCGTTGAGCTCGGTCATGGTGCCGACCGTGCTGCGCGAGCTGCGCACCGGATTGGTCTGGTCGATGGCGATCGCGGGCAGGATGCCCTCGATGCGATCGACCTGCGGCTTGTCCATGCGGTCGAGGAACTGCCGCGCGTAGGGCGAGAAGGTCTCGACATAACGGCGCTGGCCCTCGGCATACAGGGTGTCGAACGCGAGCGAACTTTTGCCCGACCCCGAGACCCCGGTCACGACCACGAGCTCGCCGGTGGCGATCTCCAGGTCCAGGTTCTTCAGGTTGTTCTGGCGGGCGCCAACGATGCGGATATGGGAGCTCATGAAGCGTAATCGTAGCCTGAGGGGTGGGCCGGCCTGCCGCGGCCGCGAGATCGTGTGGCCGGGAAGGATACTGTGGAATAATTGGCTATATCGTGAACGCCATGACCACATTGTGGATAAACCAGATGTGGGCGAGCGCGCGGATTTCAAGCCTGCCACTCTGTAAGCGGCGAAGGTACGACACCGCAAGCCGCGCGCCCGGCACGGGGGCATGGTGCGCGGCAAGCTGTATGGATAAACAGTATCGCAGATTTTGCGCACCGCCGCGCCGGCGCCGCGCACCAGGAGACGTCTTGTCCGAATCGACCGTGGCCGGGACGGCCGCCTTCGCCAAATTCATGGTCATTCTCCAGGCCGTGGCCGACGCCGCGCAGCCGCCGTCGATCGCCGATCTCGCCCGCGCCAGCGGCTATCCGCGTTCCACCGTGCATCGCATTGTGGCGGCGCTGGCCGAGCACGGGATGCTGCGCGAGATGCGAGGCGGCTATGGCATCGGCACGCGCGTGCTGGGCCTGGCGAGCCGCGCATGGTCGCAGTTCGACGTGCGCGAGGCCCTGGCCGGAGAGCTGCGCGCATTGCGCGACCTCACCGGCGAGACCGTGCATCTGGCCGTGCCGGCGGGCACCGCCATGATGTACATCGACAAGCTCGAGAGCCCGGGTCCGCTGCGCATGGTGTCGCGCGTGGGCGCGACGGTCGCGGCGCACCGCAGCGCGGTGGGTCGCGCCTGGCTCGCGGCGCTGGCGCCCGAACTGTGCGAGGCGCGCCTTGCCGCATTGCCCGATTGCGACGCCGCGGCGCGGGGCTTGCTGTCCAGCACCACGCTGCCGCAGGCGCGCGCCCGTGGCTATGCGCTCGATGACCAGGAAAACGAAGCCGGCATCTGCTGCTATGGCGTGGCGCTGCAGGCGCCCGATGACACAGTGGTAGCCTGCGTCAGTGTGAGCGTGCTGTGCTTCCGCACCCACGCCGACCCGCTGCAGGCCTATGTCGCCCCTTTGCTGGCGCTGCGCGAGCGCTCGCGCGCGCTGCTCGGACTGCTGCCGCCGCAGGGCGGCTGAGTCCCCGCTCTTCCTTTTGCTGTTTCCACGTTTTCAGCGAGGTATTCCGTGACTGCTCCTTCCGATCATCCTGCCCTGACCGCCTTGCACACCGCCCGGGTGGTGCCCGTGCTGCGCTACGACGACGCCGCGACCGCCGCCTACGCCGCCGAGGTCGCGTTCAACGCCGGCTGCACCACGCTCGAGCTGACCTGGACCATCCCCGGCGTGACGGACCTCGTGCGCGCGCTGCGCGACAAACACGGCGACCAGGTGGTGCTGGGCGTGGGCACCATCCTGGATGAATCGCAGGCGCGCGATGCCCTGACGGCGGGCGCGGACTTTCTGGTGTCGCCCGGCCATACCCCGGGCATCGTGGAGCTGGCGCATGCCGCGGGCGGGCTGTGCCTGCTGGGCGCCTTCACGCCCACCGAAGTGCTACAGGCGGTGCGCGCCGGCGCGGACATCGTGAAGGTGTTCCCGGCCGACACGGGCGGGCCGCGCCATCTGGCCGCGCTCAAGGCGGTCTTTCCGGACGTGGCGTTCTGCCCCACGGGCGGGGTGACCGCACAGAACATGGGCGATTACTTCGCGGCCGGCGCGGCGATGGTGGGCATCGGCAGCAATCTCTATGACAAGACCGCCTTCGCGGCGCGCGATACCGGCACGCTGGTGCGGCAGATCGTTCAGACCCTGGAGGCCGCCCGTGGCTGATTTCGACATTGTCGGTCTGGGCGAGCCCCTGATCGAGTTCAACCAGACCCAGGCCGGCGAGCGCCAGTATCTGCAGGGCGTGGGCGGCGATACCTCCAACGCGGTGATCGCCGCCGCCCGGCAGGGCGCGCGCTGCGCCTATCTGACCCGGGTCGGCGACGACGCCTTCGGTGAGCAACTGCTCGAGCTGTGGCGCGCCGAGGGCGTGGACACGCAGGGCGTGCTGACCGACAGCGGCGGCCACACCGGCATGTATTTCGTGCAGCACGGCCCCGACGGGCATGTGTTCAGCTATCTGCGCGCGGGCTCGGCGGCGAGCCGCATGCAGCCGGACGATCTGGAGCTGGGCCTGGTGGAGCGCGCGCGCTTTCTGCATGTGTCCGGCATCAGCCTCGCCATCAGCGCCAGCGCGTGCGACACCGTGTTCGCCGCGATGGCGCGCGCCCGCGCCGCGGGCACCGAGGTCAGCCTCGATTCGAATCTGCGTCTGCGGCTCTGGCCGCTGGCGCGGGCGCGCGCCATCCTGCGCGAGGCGCTCACCCAGGCCGATCTCTTCCTGCCCAGCATGGACGACCTGCGTCACCTCACCGGGCACGAGGATCCCGAGCGCACGCTCGACTGGATCCGCGAGGCCGGCGCGCCCGGTGTGGTGGTGCTCAAGCTCGGCAAGGACGGCGCGGTAATCGACGATGGCGAGAGCCGGGTGCGTGTGCCCGGCCATCCCGTGAAGGCGGTGGATGCCACCGGCGCGGGCGATTGTTTCGCCGGCAATCTGCTGGCGCGCCGTTGCCTGGGCGACGATTGGCGCGCCGCGGTCACCTACGCCAACGTGGCGGCGGCCCTGTCGACCCAGGGCTATGGCGCGGTCGAGCCGCTGCCCCGCGCGGAGGCCGTGCTGGCGAAGATGGCGGAAGGCTGAGGGCCACCGGGGGACGGATCCCTGGCGCGGCCGAACGCCAACAGCTGAGCCGCCGTCGCCGCGTGGACAATTGGCCGCCTTGCCGGCCCCGCCGATTTCCGGCTAGAATCCCAAGTTACCTGAATTTCGCCGCACGCCAGCAAGCAGTTTGATTGCGGGTGTCGCTGTACTGGATATGTCCGGTTGCGCGGCGGCTTTTTCGAATCAACCCGCGAACCCTATACCGGAGTCATCATCATGGCAGAACGCAAGCGCGTGCGTCGTAACACCCTGGAACGTCGTTGCCTGGGCAAGAGCTTCAAGCGTCTTTTCGTGACCGCGCCCAAGGGCGTGTTCAAGATGCTGGAAAAGATCAAGCGCGTCTAAGCGCCTTCGGTCCAGACCAACAAAACGCCGGCTTAGCCGGCGTTTTGCTTTTGTGCCGCGCGTGCCACGGCCTCAGTCGGGATTCTTGAACTGCGGCATGGCCGCGTGCGGCGCGTCGGTCGGCGCACGCCGTGCGCCGGTGTCCACCGGCGCGCTCGACGGCGGGGGCGCACCGGCCGGGCCGAGCTGCGGGCGGATGAAGTCCATGAAGGCGCGGGTCTTGGCCGGCAGGATGCGCGACGGGAAGCGGGCGTAGATCGAGATCGGCTGGACCTTCCAGTCGGGCAGGATGCGGCGCAGCGAGTTGCGCTCGATCACCGGATCCAGCGCCAGGCACGAGGGCAGGCGCGTGATGCCCAGCCCCAGACCCGAGAGCGTGCCCATGACGCTGATGTTGTTGCCGGCGAGCTGCCCCTGCACGTCGACGCGCTCGGTCCGCACGCCGTTGTTCAGGATCCAGTACGAGTGCGCGTCGTCGATGGCGGTGCGCAGGCACTGATGATGCGCGAGGTCGGCGGGTTGCTCGGGTTCGCCATGACGCTCGAGATAATCCGCCGAGGCATACAGATAGTTGTCGAGCGCGATGATCTCGTGTTCGACGCTGCCCGGGGTGTCGGGTTCGCCGTCGCCATCGCGGCCGAAGCGCAGGATGACGTCGAACGGCTCGCCCTGCGAATCCGCGCTCGACTTCATGCTCAGATCGAATTCGCATTCGATGTCGGGATAGGCATCGGTGAAGTCGCGGATCGACGAAGGCAGCAGCCAGATGGCGAGGCTGTACGGAATCGAGATGCTCAGGCGGCCTTTGGGGCGGCTTGCGAGCGAGCGCAACTGCTCGTGCGCCAGCCGGGCCTCGTCGATCAGGCCCTGGCAGCGGCGCAGATAGATATCGCCGGCGTCGGTGAGCTCGAGACGGCGGGTGTTGCGGTTGATCAGGCGCAGGCCGATCGCCCGCTCCAGCTGGCTGATGCGGCGCGACAGCGTGGAAGTGGGGATGTGCAGCGCCCGGGCGGCCAGGCTGAAGCTCTTGCGCTTGGCCACTTCCACAAACAGGGCGATGTCGTTGAGCTGTACGGGACTCGGTTCCATGGCGGGCAGGCGGGGGCAACGCGGCAGTGTACCTGCTCGCGCGCCGGCCCTGCATCCCCGATGCCCCGACATATGTGAATTCGTGACATATTCGTTTTCAAAATCCGCGCAAGCCCGAATATCGGGGTTCGGGCGGATTCCGTACACTGCCTTCGTGACCTGCCTGCCGCCCCACGTGCCCTCTCATCTTCGTCCCGCCGCATGATCGAACCGACCTATCGATTCACGGTCCTGACGCCCACGTTCAACCGCGCAGCGACACTGTCCCGGGTCTACGACTCGCTTTGCCGCCAGACCCTGCGCGACTTCGAATGGGTGGTGGTCGACGACGGCTCCACCGACAACACCCGCGAGGTCGTCCTGGCCTGGCAGGCCCGCGCCGATTTTCCGATCCGCTATTTCTGGCAAAACAACCAGCACAAGAAGGCGGCGTTCAACCGGGGCGTGCGTGAGGCGCGCGGCGAGTTCGTGGTGGCGCTCGACAGCGACGACGCGATGCCCGCCGACGCGCTGGCCATCCTCGATGCCGCCTGGGAAGAGATCCCGGCCGACCGCCGCGAGTCGTACGTGGCCGTCACCGGACTGTGCGCGCGGCCCGACGGCAGCATCGTGGGCGAACGCTTTCCCAAGGATCCGCTCGACGCCACCGCCGTGGAGATGTACTTCCGCTACCGCGTGCCGGGCGAAAAATTCGGCTGCATGCGCACCGACGTGCTGCGCGCGTATCCCTTTCCGCAGGATGTCGCGGGCTTCGTGCCCGAGAGCCTGGTGTGGTGGGCGATCGCGCGGGCCGGCTTCATGACGCGCTTCATCAACCGCGTGGTGCGCGTCTATCACGACACGCCAGGCGGCCTGATGAACAGCGGCGTCTCGATCCGCAACAACGTGCAGGGCCTGTATCTGCTGGCCTGGGACATGCTGCAGCATCACATGGACCAGATCCTGCACCGGCCGCGCGAGTTCCTGCTGGCGGCGGCGCGCTACACGCGCTTCCGCCTGCACCTGCAGAATTCCGGGCTGCCCACCGCGGTGTCCAACTACCGGCTGACCAATGTGTGGGCCGGTATGCTGGTCACGGTGATGTGGCCGCTGGGCTATGTCATGTACCGGCGCGACCGCCGCCGCGGCCTGGCCTGACACGCGTCAGGCCGCCTGAGCGTGCCCCAGCCCCAGATACACCTCCACCACGCGCGGGTCGCGCGCCACCTCGGCCGCCGGCCCTGACAGCGTCACCTTGCCCATCTCCAGCACATACGCATGGTCGGCCACCTGCAGCGCCGCCCTCGCGTTCTGCTCGATAAGCAGGATCGACACGCCGCGGCGGCGCAGCTCCGCCACGATCAGGAACACTTCGCGCACGATGCGGGGCGCCAGCCCGAGGCTGGGCTCGTCCAGCATCAGCAGCCGCGGCCGCGCCATCAGCGCGCGGCCCACGGCCAGCATCTGGCGCTCGCCGCCCGACAAGGTGCCGGCGAGCTGCCCGCGCCGCTCGCGCAGGCGCGGGAACAGCTCGAACACTTCCGCCATGCATTCCTGCTGGTCGCGCTGACCGGTGCGGTAGCGATGGAAGCCCCCGAGCAGCAGGTTGTCCTCGACGCTCATCTCCGCGAACAGCTCGCGCTTCTCGGGCACGAGGTTCATGCCGGCCGCGACCATTTCCTCGACATCGGCGTGGGCATGCGAGGTGCCGCCGAACTGGATCTCGCCGCGCGACGGCAGCACGCCCATGATGGCCGACAGCAGCGTGGTCTTGCCCGCGCCGTTGGGGCCGATCACGGTCACGATCTGGCCTTCGCCGACCTCGAGGTCGACGCCGGCGACGGCTTCGATCTTGTCGTAGGCCACGTGCAGGCCGCGCACTTGCAGAAGGGGTGCGCTCATGTCGTCGTTTCCATATCGATACCGTTTTCCACGCCGCCCAGATACGCCTCGAGCACCGCGGGGTCGCGCTGCACCTCGGCCGGCAGGCCCTGTGCGATCTTCTGGCCGAAGTCCATCACCACCACGCGGTCGGCCAGGCCCATCACGAATTCCATATCGTGCTCCACCAGCAGGATGGCCATGCCTTCGCCGCGCAGGCGGTCGAGCAGCGCGGCGAGTTCACGCTTTTCCTGGTAGCGCAGGCCGGCCGCGGGCTCGTCGAGCAGCAGCAGGCAGGGATCGGCGGCGAGCGCCCGCGCGATCTCCAGGATGCGTTGTTGGCCCAGCGCCAGCGAGCCGGCGGGGTCGAGCAGATGCGGGCCCAGCCCGACCCGCTCGATCTGGCGCGCGGCCTCGGCGAGCAGGCGCTGCTCTTCGGGACGGTCCATGCGCCAGGCCGAGCGCAGCACGCCGCTCTCGCCGCGCAGATGCGCACCGATCGCCACGTTCTCGAGCGCGCTCATGCGCTTCATCAGCTTGACGTGCTGGAAGGTGCGCGAGAGCCCCATGCGCGCGATCCGGCGCGCGCCGAGTCCCGCGACCTCCTGGCCGAGGAAGCGCACGCTGCCCGAGGTGGGCGTGTCGACGCCCGAGAGCTGGTTGAACATGGTGCTCTTGCCCGCGCCGTTCGGGCCGATGAGCGCAAGCACCTCACCGGCGTGGACCTCGAGGCTCATCGCATCGTTGGCCACCAGGCCGCCGAACTTGCGCGTCACCTCGTGCGCCACCAGAACCACCTCGCCGCGCGGCGGCATGGTCCGCCGGGGCAGGGGTTCGGCCTGCGTGTCGACGCGGCGGGGCGGCACGCGCACCGGCACGATGCGCGCCAGCGCCGGCCAGATGCCGCCGCGCCAGCGGTGCAGGAGCAACACCATGCCGAAGCCGAACACGATCACTTCGAAGTTGCCGCTCTGGCCCAGCAGTCGCGGCAGCCAGTCCTGCAACCATTGCTTGAGCACGGTGAAGACGCCGGCGCCGACCAGCGCGCCCCACACGCTGCCGGCGCCGCCGATGACGGTCATGAACAAATACTCGATGCCCATCTGCAGGCCGAACGGATTCGGATTCACGAAGCGCTGCATGTGGGCATAGAGCCAGCCCGAGGCGCAGGCCTGCAGCGCGGCGATGATGAAAATCACCATGCGCGCGCGCGCCGTGTCCACGCCCATCGACTCGGCCATCACGCGGCCGCCCTTGAGCGCCCGGATCGCGCGGCCCTCGCGCGAGTCGAGCAGGTTGCGCGTGGTCCAGATGCCGATCAGCAGGAACGCCCAGATCAGGTAGTAGATCCGATCGCCCTGATGCAGGCTGATGCCGAAGAGCGAGATGGCCGGGATGTCGGTGAGGCCGGTGTGCCCGCCCAGCCCTTCGGCCGAGCCGAAGGCGAAGTACAGGCTCAGGCCCCAGGCGATCGTGCCCAGGGGCAGGAAGTGTCCCGAGAGCCGCAGGGTGAGCGCGCCCAGCAGCCACGCGACCAGCAGCGTGAGCAGCAGGCCGGCCAGCAGCGTGAGCCACGGCGACAGGCCGAGCCAGGCCACGACGGACGGCAGGGCGTCGGCGCGCGTGGTCAGCACGGCGGTGGTATAGGCGCCCAGGCCCACGAACGCGGCCTGGCCGAAGCTCGTGAGGCCGCCCACGCCGGTCAGCAGCACCAGGCCGATGGCCACCAGCGCGTACAGACCGATGTAATTGAGCAGGGTGACGTAGAACGCGGGCAGACCCAGCGGCGCCAGCGCGAGCAGGATCAGAAAGACGGCGAGGAGGCGGCCGGACGTCATGCTTCGTCCTCCTCTTCTTCGACCGTGTGGCTCTTGAGCGAGCGCCACAGCAGCACGGGAATGATCAGGGTGAAGACGATGATCTCCTTGTAGGCGCTGGCCCAGAAGGCGGAGAAGGCTTCGATCAGGCCCACCAGCACGGCGCCCAGGGCCGCCACGGGGTAGCTCACCAGGCCGCCGATGATGGCGCCCACGAAGCCCTTGAGGCTGACGAGAAAGCCCGAATCGAAATACATGGTGGTGATCGGCGCGATCAGGATGCCGGAGACGGTGCCGATCAGGCCCGCCAACAGGAAGGTGATGCGGCCGGCGAACACCGGCGAGATCCCCATCAGCCGCGCACCGGCGCGATTGAAGGCGGCCGCCCGCAACGCTTTGCCATACATGGTGCGTTCGAAGAACTGGTAGAGCACCAGGATCAGCACCAGCGACACGGCCAGCACCCACAGCGCCTGGCTATTGACGTTGAGCGGGCCGAGCGCGAACTGCGCGTCCGAGAAGGGGCGCGTGCGCGCGCCCTCGGCGCCGAATGCCAGCAGGCCCAGGCCGACCAGCGCCAGGTGCACCGCGACCGAAACGATCAGCAGCACCAGCGTGGAAGCCGCCGCGATCGGTTGATAGAACAGCCGGTAGAGCTGAGGGCCGAGCGGAACCACGATCGCCAGCGTCAGCAGCGCCTGCACCGCCATGGGCAAGTCGGCCAGCGGCAGCGTGTACAGCAGCCCCGCCAGCACGAACGGATAGACCAGCCGCGCGCCCCAGCGCCAGTCGGGCCGCATGCGGCCGTAGCGGCGCCGCTGGGCCAGCAGATCGGCCAGCGCTTCCGCCACGGCGAACGCGACCACCAGCCAGACCAGCAGCACGGGTTTGCCGGCCTGCAGCGCGGCCATGGTGAGGGCGCCAAAGGCGACGAATTCGCCCTGCGGGATGAACAGCACCCGCGTGACGGTGAAGACGAGCAGAATGGCCAGGGCCAGCAGCGCGTAGATCGCGCCGTTGGTCAGGCCATCCTGCCCGAGGATCAGGGCTATCTGAGCATTCATGCGTCGTGGTTCCGGCCCGGCGTCTTACTTGACCAGCGTCCAGTTGCCGTCACGCACGGTGATCAGCTCGCGTCCGCGTTCGTCGAAACCGCTGTGGTCGGCGGCGCTCATGTTGTAGACGCCCTGCGTGCCCACCAGCTCCTTGGTCTGTTCCAGCGCATCGCGCAGCGCGGAGCGGAACTCCTTGGTGCCCGGCTTGCCGGCCTTCTCGGCAATCGGAACGGCCTTCTCGAGCAGCAGGCCGGCGTCGTAGACGTTGGCGCCGAAGGTGGCGGGCACCGAGCCGTGCAGCTTCTGGTAGGCGGCGATGTAGTCGGAGGCGACCTTCTTGGACGGGTTGCTGTCGGGCATTTCCGGCAGCACCAGCATCAGGCTGGCCGCGAGGATCGTGCCTTCGACCTTCTTGCCGCCGAGCTTCAGGAAGTCGGGTAGCGCGGCGCCGTGGGTCTGGTAGAACTTGCCCTTGTAGCCCTGATCGAACAGCGTGGTCTGCGGCAGCACGCTGGCCGCGCCCGGAGCGGCGATCAGCACCGCGTCCGGCTTGGCGGCGAGGATCTTGAGCGCCTGGCCGGTCACCGAGCTGTCGAAGCGCAGGTAGCGTTCGTTGGCGCTGATCTTGATGCCTTTCTCGGTCGCCATGGCCGAGAACACCTTGTACCAGTTCTCGCCGTAGGGATCGTTCAGGCCGATGAAGCCCACCGTCTTGATGCCGGTCTTGGCCATGTGGTCGACCAGCGCACGGGCGATGATGTCGTCGTTCTGCGTGGTCTTGAACACCCACTTCTTCTGGTCGTTCATCGGCAGCACCACCGCGGCGGTACCCACCGGCGCCAGCATGGGCACGCCGGCCTCGGCGGCGAACTGGATCACGCCCATCGCGTTGGGCGAGCCCGACGGGCCGATCAGCGCGTCGACGTTCTGCTCCGAGATCAGCTTCTTGAACGCGGTGACCGACTGCGTGGAGTCGCTGGCGTCATCGAGCGAGATGTACTCGACCGTCAGGTCGCCGATCTTCTTGGGCAGCAGCGGGACCGTATTTTTTTGCGGGATGCCGACCAGGGCGGTGGGGCCGGTGGACGACGTGACCACGCCGACCTTGACCTGGGCCAGGGCGGGGAAGGCGATCAGGGCGGCGGCGGCCGCGGCCGCCAGGGAGAGCTTGTTCGACAACATGGCAATTCCTCCGTGCTTTGGAGAGGGTGGATGCTGCGCTTGCCGCGGGCGCCGGGAAGGGCGTCCGCGCTTCGTGGGACTGCTTGTTAGACGGGTGAAACGTTCAGATCGTGATCGAGCCCACGCTCGCGCCGCCGCAGACATACAGCGTCTGACCGGTCACGAAGCTATTGGCGGGATCGGAGAAAAACATGACCGCGCGCGCGACGTCGTCGCTGCGGCCGATGCGCTTGACCGGGATGTTGTTGGCGAGCGCGCGCTCGCGTTCGCTGCCGGGTTCGATGACCTCGTAGAACATATCGGTCTGGATCGGGCCGGGCGCCACCACGTTGACGGTGATGCCGCTGGGCGCGAGCTCCAGCGCCCACGTGCGCGCCATGCCGATCATGCCGGCCTTGGTGGCGGAATAGGCCGTGCGCGTGGGCAGGCCCAGCGCACCGCGCGACGACAGCAGCACGATGCGGCCGTAGCCGCGCTCCTGCATGCCCGGCAGCGTGGCCTGCACCAGCGCCAGCGCCGCGCCCAGATGGATCTGCGTCAGTCCCTGCAGCTCTTCGGGCTTCACGTCGGGCAACAGATTCGGCCAGATCACGCCGGCGTTGTGGATCACGTGGCTCACGGGATGCCGGGCGGCCACCTCGGCGGCGGCCTGCGCCGTGGCGGTGGCGTCGAGCAGGTCCACCTGCACATGATGCAGGCGCGCATGGCGCTGTTCGCCCGTGCGGCGCGCCAGCGAAATCACCTCGTAGCCGGCCTCGAGCATGCTGCGGCAGATTTCGGCGCCGATGCCGGCGCTGCCGCCGGTGACGATGGCCACATTTTCATTGTTCATTGTGTTCCCCTTGCGTGGCGCTTGCGTCAGACCGGCGCCATGGCCAGCACGCGCAGCGGGCTGCCCGAGCCGTTGCGGATCTTCAGCGGCGCCGAGAAGATCACCGCGCCCTTGGGCGGCAGCTGATCGAGATTGGTCAGGCACTGCAGGCCATAGCGGTTGTTGCCGTGCATGAAGTAGTGGCAGGGATAGGGCGGATCCAGGTGCGCCGCCTGGCCCGCGTCGGTGCCGACCGACTCGGTGCCGAACCCATGCACGTCGCGCTCCTTGATGAGCCACGGCACGACATCCGCGTCGGGGCCCGGCGAGTGAGCGCCATCGGCCTGCATGTTCAGATACTCGGCGGGCTTGGCGCGCTTGGACCAGTCGGTGCGCATCAGCACCCACGAGCGGGCAGGAATCTCGCCATGCTCGGCTTCCCAACGCTTGACGAAGTCGATGGTGAGCAGGAAATCGGGGTTGTCGCGCGATTCGCGCGAGCAGTCGATCACGCAGGCGTTCGCGACGAAGGCCTCGACGGGGATGGTGTCGACGGTATTGTCGGGCTGGTCCTTGCCGCTGATCCAGTGGGCCGGCGCGTCGAAGTGCGTGCCGGTGTGCTCGGAACACGAGAAGTTGTTCCAGTACCAGGCCGGGCCGCGCTCGTCATAGCGCGAGATCTCTTCGATGCGGAACGGCCACGCCTGGCCGAACTCGGGCGGCAGCACGATGGTCGGAAACTCGGGCGTGAGGGTTTCGGTCAGGTCGACCACGCGGATCCGGCCTGCGGCCAGGTCGCCGACGAAACGGGCGAGGGTGTCTGCGCTCAATGGTTGCTCCTTGTCGATGCGGCGGGCTCAGGCGCCCAGCTCGCGTTCCAGTCCCTTGGGGTTGTCGGCCAGACGGGCGAGGAATTCCTCGGCCACGTCGCCCACGTACACGTCTTCGGTGCCCGCCTCGAGCGCGCGCACGATCGCGGCGGCGATCGCCTTGGGCGCCACGCGCGGGGGCGGCGTGCGCTGCTCCCATTCGTGGTCGACCGGGCCCGGGAAGACGTTGATCACGCGCACGCCCGCGGGCCGGAACTCGGCGCGCAGGCACTGCGCCAGCGACAGCGCGGCGGCCTTGCTCGCCGACCACACGCCGCGCGCGGGCAGATTCATCTGCGCATAGATGCTCAGCACGTTGACCCAGGCGCAGGCGTTGTTCAGTCCGTCGGCGGCGCGGCCGCACATCCCGGGGCCGAACGCCTGCGCCAGGCGCATGAGGCCGAGGCAATTGACGTCCAGCGCATCCCGCGCGCGGTTCACATCGCGCGCGCCGAGCAGCCCGCCCTCGCGTTCGTAGTCGGCCGTGTTGACGAGAATGTCGACCTTGCCGCCGATCGACGCGGCGGCGCGATCCACGGCGTCGGTGTCGGTGATGTCCAGCGGCAGGACGCTCACGCGCTCGTCCGTGCGCAGCGCCTCGAAGGCGGCGTCGCCGCGCCAGGCCTGCGGGTCGCCCACGAAGACCCGGGTGGCGCCGGCCTGCAGCAATGCGCCGACCAGGGCCTGGCCCACCGCGGAGCGCCCGTCGGTGACCAGTACGCGTCGCAGCTTCGGCGTGCAGGAGGTCTCGCGCAGCGTCTTGTCGTCTTCCATATGGGGTGTGTCCTTGGGCGGCAGGGCGATCATCACGGCCTGGCCGCTGCGATCCAGTTTGAGTACCAGGCGCACCGGCTCGCCGTCGCGGCAGTCCTCGTGCAGATGGGCCACCACGCTGGGGCCGGCGTCCATCACGACGGTGCCGACGTGCCAGGGCAGGCGCTCGCGGAAATAAAGGTCGTTGCTGTGCTGCAGGGTGGTGCGGGCGATGAGGGTGCCGCATGGCGACACGTCGCGCCAGGGCAGCTCATGATGCAGGCAGGCGCCGCACACTTCGCGCGGCGGATACTGAACCGTGCCGCAGGCGGCGCAGACCTGCAGGCGGAAGTGGCCGAGCGCCGCCGCGGCGGTCAGCCCCAGCGCGGCACGGCTGCGCGCGCCGGGCGGCAGCGTGGGCTGGCGCGTACGCGCGACCGGATTCTTGCGCCCGGGGGGCTTGAGCGGGGCGGTCATGATGCGCTCCCGAGCAGCGCCGCGCCGGTGCACAGGCCGCGGTCGTAGTTGATCATGCCGAAGCCGCTCACCAGCGCGGTGCGCGCGTCGGCCACCTGCGTGCGGCCCGCGCCGCCGGTGAGCTGGCGCAGCGCTTCCACCGTGCCGAGATAGCCGCCGGCGGCGCCGGCCTGGCCGACCGAGAGCTGTCCGCCGTTGGTGTTGAACGGAAAGCTGCCGTCCACCGTGAAGGTGTGACGGCGCACGAACTCGGGCGCTTCGTTCTTGGCGCAGAAGCCCAGGTCTTCGAGCTGCATGAAGTTGATCACCGGGTAGTCGTCGTAGGCCTGCATCACATCGACATCCGCGGGGCCCCGGCCGGCCTGTGCGTAGAGGTCGTCCACGTCGAGCGTCCAGCCGCCGCGCGTCTGGATCGGATCCTCGCTCCAGGCGTTATGGCGCTCGATCGTGCCCAGCAGATGCGCGTAGGGCAGGCCGAGCGCCCGGGCGCGTTCGTCGCTCATCACCAGGAAGGCGTCGGCGCCCGCGCACGGCATGACGCAGTCGAAGAGGTGGATCGGGCTCGCGATCTCGCGCGCGCCCAGGTATTGCTCGAGCGTGAGCGGCTTCTTCATCAGCGCGTGCGGATAGCGCAGCGCGTTGTCGCGCTGGGCCACGCAGAGCTTGCCGAAGTCGGCACGGGTGGCGCCGCTCTCGCGCATGTAGTGGTCGGTGAGCAGCGCGAAGCTGGCGTTGGGGCCGCCCGCCCCGTAGGGATAGACGCCGTCCTGGGCAAAGCGGGAGAACTGGCTCACCGTGTTGCGGAACGAGTCGACATGGTTGGTATCGCCCGCGACGCAGGCGACGATCGAGGCGTCGCCGGCCTGCACGGCACGCGCCGCGCGGCGCAGCGCCACCACGCCCGAGGCGCCGCCCATCGGGATATGGTCGAGCCAGCGGGGCTGCATGCCCAGATGCTGCATCAGGCCGACCGCGCTGTCCGGCGCGAGCGTGAAGCTCGATACGCATACGCCGTCGACGTCGTGCTTGCGCAGGCCGGTGGCGCGCAGCAATTCGGCCAGCGCGCGTCCGAGCCACCAGTGCGCGGCATGCGTGCTGTAGCGGACGTAGGGCACCGTGACCGGCACGGCCACCGCGACGCCGTCGTAACCCTTGCGGCTCATGCGGCGTGCTCCTGGCGCTTCTTGAGCGCGCGGGTGTCGACGCAGCGTTCGGTGCCGGGCAAGGTCGGCGCCCAGTTTTTCATCTCGCCCCGCTGGATCTTGTTGGTGGTGGTGAGCGGCAGCGCATCCACGAACGCCACATAGCCGGGCGCCTTGTAATAGGCCAGTTGCTCCAGACACCACTGCACGAGTTCCTGCGCCGCGGCGGCGCGGCCGTCCGGGTCGGCGGGTTCGCTGTCGGCGACCACGCAGGCCAGGACCTCGTCGCCGCGCACGGGATCGGGCACGGCCGCCACGGCCGCGGTCTTGACGTTGGGGTGACGCAGCAGCACCGCCTCGACCTCGACGGCAGAGATGTTCTCGCCGCTGCGGCGGATCACGTTTTTCTTGCGATCGACGAAGCGCAGCGCCCCGTCGGCATCGCGGCGCACGATGTCGCCGGTATGAAACCAGCCGCCTTCCCACGCGGCATCGGTGGCCTCGGCGTCTTTCAGATAGCCGGCGAAGAAACCGTAGCGGGGGTCGTCGCCCGCATGGCGCACGAGCAGTTCGCCGGGCTGGCCCGCGGCCGCGTCGGTGCCATCGTCGGCCACGATGCGGACCTGAACGTCGGCCTCTTCGCGACCGAAGCAGTTCGATCCGATGTGGCGCGGCTCTTCGTTGGCGATGACGACGGCGCCGGCGCCGGTTTCGGTCATGGCCCAGGCCTCCAGCAGCGGGAAGCCGAAGCGGGCCTCGAAGGGCTCGTGCAGGCCGCGCTCGACGCCGGCGCCGAAGCCGAAGCGCACACGATGCTTGAGGTCCTGCGCGCTGTCGGGCGCCTTCATCAGCATGGCGGGCATCACGCCCAGGTAGTGCAGCACCGTGGCGCGCGAGGCGCGCACGCTGTCCCACCAGCTGCGCGGGTGGAAGCGGTCGAGCGGGATGAGGCAGCCGCCGGTCAGCACCATCGCCATGGCCGAATACGCCATGGCGTTCATGTGCACCAGGGGCAGCGGCGTGATCATGCGTTCCACGCCCGGGCGCAACGCGGCCAGGCCGCCGGCGCGCGCGTACCACCGGCCCGCGTGCAGGAAATAGCGATTGGGCAGGATGCAACCCTTGGGCCGGCCCGTCGTGCCCGAGGTGTAGAGCAGGGCGCATTCGCTCAGCTCGTCCGGCGCTTCGTTCGCGCGCGGGGCCGCGAACGGCGCGACCGGCACCGCGTCGGCCGGGCCCATCACGGCGAGCGGCCGGCCCGCCCGGCCGGCGGCGGCGCGCAGGTCGTCGTGCCGTTGCGGCAGCGCGACCGCCAGCGCGATCTCGGAGTGTCCCGTCAGGTACTCGAGTTCGGCGGCGCGCAGATCGGCGTTGATCGGCACGACCGACACGCCGAGCGCGTTCAGCGCGAACCAGTGCAGAAAGAAGTCGGGCCGATTCTCGAGCAGCAGGCCGGCGCGGTGGCCATGGCCGTAGCCCGCCGCCGCATAGGCGCTGCGCAGCGCCTCGACGCGGACCGCGGCGTCGGCATAGGCGAGCTCGCCTGCCGCGATGCCGTACAGGCCCGCCGTCTCCGGCAGGATGCACAGGAAAGCGTGCTCCGGCCATTGGCGCGCGCTGTCGGTGAAAGCCTGGTGAACCGTTGCGTTCATGTCGCGCTCCTCACATGAACAGTTGAATGTTGCCGAAGGCCGCGTCGCAGTTCAGCAGATCGACGCGCTTGAGGCGCATGCGCAGCGCGCCGTCCTGGTCGACCAGGTGATGCGTGGCCCAGCCCGCGTAGAGGGTCTGCTCGTCCTGGCGCGACTCCACGTAATGGAAGGCGCTGCGCACCACGTAGCGGCCTTCGTCGGGCTGATGTTCGGGGTGGTCGTGTTCCACGGTGGGCGCCTGCAGCAGGTGATGCGAGCGGCTGCGCGGCTGTTGCGAAAACGTGCGGTTGCCCGTCAGGCGTTCGATCCGCACGCGTAGCAGCAGCTGGTCTTCGTACATCAGCGACGCATGCAGGCGCGCGTCCTGCTGGTCGTGGGCGAGCGGCATCCAGTAATGGCCATCGGCGGTGAAAAGCGCCAGCCACGCGTCGAACCGCTGCTCGTCGAGCAGGCGGGCTTCGGCGTAGACGAAATCGGCGAGGCGTTGGTCGAGCGGCGCGTTCATGCGCGGGCCTCCATGCTGTCGGTGAGGTAGCGGGCCCAGGCCCGGTACTGGTTGCGCATCTGCCATTCGTTGGTGCCGTTGGTGACGACGTTGCGCTGGCTCTGCTCGTCGGCCTGCCACAGCCGCGCCACGTTGACCCAGTCGTGCGAGCGGGCCGCCAGGCCTTGCTGGGCGCGCTCGTACATCTCCAGGTCGTCGTGGCCCACCACCGAGGTGGGCGCGTTGATCAAGCGGTTGTACATGAGGGTGCGTTCGAGCAGCAGGTCGGGCGCGCCGACCAGCCGGAAGGTCCACGACTCGACCAGCGTGCGGTCGGCGGCCAGCGGCTTGAAGATGCGCAGCGTCTGGATCGGGCCCTTGACCATGATGTTGGGGAAGTACACGGTGTTGTGGCGGACCTCGCCCAGGATGGCATGGGCCCGGTCCTCGCCGTAGGCGTTCACCATCGCGTCCCAGTAGCCCGGGATCGTGGAGTACGACGCGTGAATGGAATCCGACACGCCGGTATGACCGTGGCCGTTTTCCCAGACGCGGATGCCCATGTTCTCGAAGAATTCGTAGGGCGAGATGAACGGCGCGAAGAGCTCCACGGCCATGGGCTTGGGCGTCCCCTCGGGCGCGGCCTCCCAGACCCTCACGGCGGTACCCGCCGAGGACTCGTGCGCCACCATCGGGTGGCAGGTGTCGGTCTGGTTGTCGACCAGCATCTTCCAGTTGCAGCGGTGCACGTAGCGGAACACCCCGCCCGCCACCTCGAGCCGGCCCTCGGGCGAGCGGTCGACCATGTTGTCGAGGGTGCTGAGCGACTCGCCGAAGAACGCCGCGAAATCCTGGCCCTGCGCGTTGAGGCGGCAGAAGATGAAGCCGCGATAATTTTCCACGGCGCCCACGGCCGCCATGCCGCTGCTGGCCTCGCAGGACGACAGCACCTCGGGGTCGTAGCCCTTCTTGAGCGGGATCGACAGGAGCGATCCGTCGGTCTTGAAGGTCCAGGCGTGGTAGGGGCAACGGAAGAATTTGCCGGTATTGCCGCAGGCATCGCCCGCCACCATGGTGCCTTTGTGCGGGCAGCGGTTGTACAGCACGCGTACCGATTTGTCGGTGTGGCGCACCATCACCACGGGCTGCGCGCCCACGGTGGTCGTGATGTAGTCGCCGTTGTTCGGCACCTGGCTCTCGTGGCCCACGTACACCCAGGTCGCGGCGTACAGGTGTTCCATTTCGAGATCGAACAGCTCGGGGCTGGTGAACAGATCCTTGTGCACTTCGGTCTCGCGCACCAGGGCGCGGACGGCGTCGGGATTGTCGCGGTAGCGTGGGCTCGCCATGTCTGCCTCTACAGGTCCAGCACCAGGCGGGCCGACTTGGCGCGCGAGATGCACATCTGAATGACCGTGCCGCTGGCCTTCTCGGCCGCTGACAGGTAGTAATCGCGGTGGTCCGGCTCGCCCTCCAGCACGGTGGCCTGACAGACGCCGCACTCGCCGCGCTTGCAGTCGTACAGCGGGTCGCAGCCGGCCTCTTCGAGCACATCCACGATGGTCTTGTCGGCCGGCACGGTAAGAACCTTGCCCGACTGGCGCAGCTCGACTTCGAAGGGCTGGTCGCCGGCCTGGGCCGTCGCCGTGGTGAAGAGTTCGAAATGGACGTGCGCCGGCGGCCAGCCGCGCTCGGCCGCCTTGGCGATCACCGCGTCGATCAGGCCCTTGGGACCGCACACATACAGGTGCTGATGCGGCGTGCTCGCCGCCAGCAGGGCATCGAGGTCGAAGCGGGCGGCGGGCTCGTCGTCGGCGTACAGGCGCAACGCGCCGCCCGCCAGACCCTCGAGCTCGCCGGCGAACGCCAGCTGCTCGCGGCTGCGGCCGGTGTAGTGCAGCGCGTAGTCGCGGCCGGCGCCGGCCAGCGCGGCGGCCATGGCGGCGATGGGCGTGATGCCGATCCCGCCCGCGATCAGCACCACCGGCGCTTCGCCGGCCGGGGCCTCGTGCAGCGGGAAGTCGTTCTTGGGGCCCTCGGCTTCGAGCTCATCGCCCACGGCGAGCGCGTGCATGTGGCGCGAACCGCCCTGGCTGTTGTCTTCGAGGCGCACGCCGAGGCGGTAGCGCGCCGGTTGTGCGAAACCGGCGGCGCCACCTTCGGTGGCGATCAGCGAATAGCAGCGCGGCTCGGCCAGGCCGGGGATCGTGATCTTCAGGTGCGCGCCGGGTCCGAAGGCGGGCAGCGCGCCGCCGTCGGACCGCTCCAGACAGACCGAGCGGATCAGCGGGGATTCTTGGCGGATGTCACGTACGACGAGTTTCAGCGGAGCCACGATGGATCTCGATTCAAATGTCAGGCGGGAAGGTGTTCGGCGGCGCGGCGTTCGAGCGGCGCGCAGCTGGCCTGGGCCAGCGCCAGCTCGCGCAGTTCGCGCAGCCGCGCCGCGGCGTCGGGCTGGCCCAGCATGCGGCCCGCCGCGTCGATCAGCGTGTGGTACTTGCTCTGGCCGCGGGCGTGGGTGTCGCTGTAGCCCTTGACCAGACGGCGGCATAGCGTGGTTTCGACCGCCAGCGCGTAGTCGGTGGGCGCGATGCGGGCGATCAGCGCGAGCCAGGTCTGCAGGGCCTCGCTTTCGATCTGGTGGCGCAGGGTGGTGCGCCGGAAGCGTCGCATGCCGGCCAGTCCGTAAAACGCCAGAAAGCCCGGGAGCGTGCCCAGCCGCATGCGTTTGCCGCGCGCGAGCCGCTTTTCCACGAAGCGGCCGAAGCCCCGCGAATGCTCGAGCCAGCGGCCCAGGCGCACGGGCAGGGTGCCGCAGATTTCCTCGAGCCGGGGATGCACGAATTCGGTGGTGTAGACCAGCTGATCGGGCTTGGCGCCGACCTCGGCGCGCACGCGCTCGGTGCGGGTGCCGCGCGTCTTGAGGTCGGCGACACGGATCACGTCGTCGTAGGCCATCGCCACCGCGAGGTGGCGCGCGGCCGCACAGGTCAGCGCCCAGCCCGCCGCGTCGCCGCCGTGCTGACGGTCCAGGGCGGCCAGCGTGTCCATGCGATCGAGGTACTCGCCGGCATAAGCCGGGTCCTGGTAGTCGATCAATCGGCGCAGCGCCGCCACCATCAGCGGCTGGGCCGCGCCCGGAAAGTCGCGCCGCACCCGATCCAGCAGCGTCTGCGTGGCGGGGGAGGCGGCGTGTTCGGGCACCTCGGGCAGATGATCGGGTGCCACGATGGCATCGGGCTGGGCCGGCGCCTGCACCGCGGCGGCGTAACCGGCGCCGAAGGCGCGCAGGCTGGCCTGCACCCCGACACCGGCGCGCTCGATGGTGGCTTCGTAGGCATCGCGCGCAAACGGCAGGGCGCCGCTGCCGGCGACGGCGCCGAACAGGCTGGCGCTGATCACGCTGCCGTTGCGGTCGGCCAGCTCCTGCAGATCGAAGCAGAGAAAGCGGCGGGCGGCGTCGCGGCCGGCATCCAGCACCTTGTTCGGATCGGCGATGCCGTTGCCCGGCGCGGATTTCTCGCTCACCGCATAACTGCGGTGCGATGAGCTGATGAGCGTGGTGCGCTCCGGGGTGACGAGCCCGCGGGTAATGGCGCGGCCCCCTTCCATCAGCTCGGCGGCGACCACGAGATCGACGTCGCCCGGCGTGGGCATGAGCGCCAGCGCGGGTTGTCGTCCGGCGCGCGCGACTTCGGTCTCCGGCAGCAGTTCGAGGTAGTAGATGGTGGCGCCGGTGCGCTGGGCCACGCCCGGCACCGAGGTGGTCTGTGCCCACCATCCGGCATGCTCGGCCAGCTCCACGATCCAGTCTGCGAGCACGCCGCCACCCTGGCCGCCCATGGCCAGGATGGCGATCTTGATCGGTTCGGTGCGGGCGGTATCGGTCAGGCTCATCGGGCGCTCACAGGGCGTAGCGGTTGAGGCGAGCGGCGCGGCGGCGTTGCAGGAAGCCGATCACGCCGTTGCGCACGCGAGCGAGCAGGCGGTCGCCCGCGCTCGGGTTGTGCACGATGTCGGCGCGGTAGAACGACGGGCACAGCACGGCGGCGTGCGCGACCTCGCCGCAGTTGCCGCAGCCCACGCAGCTGCTTTCGACGTGTGCGACCGGGTCGGGCTTGAGCGGGTCGCCGCTGTCCTTCACCGAGAGCGAAGGGCAGCCCGACAGCCGGATACAGGCGTGATCGCCGGTGCAGACGTCGGGGTCGACGCCGAAGCGCTCCTTGACCACGCGCTTGCCTTCTTTGACCGCGCGATTGAACAGCGGCTTGATCCGGCGCTGCTTGTTCAGCATGCATTCCGACTGCGCGATGATGACCTTGGGCCCGCCCTCGTCGGTGGTGAGCGCCTCTTCGAGCACGGCGCGCACGCGCGACACGTCGTAGGTGTGGTCGATCGTGCGCACCCATTTCACGCCGACGCCACGCACGGCCGCGTCGATCGGATTGTTGGTGGAGCGGTCGGGATTCTCGGCGCGCGATGACAGGATGTCCTGCCCGCCGGTGGCCGAGGAATAGAAGTTGTCCACGATGACGATCACGCCATCGTATTTGTTGAACACGGCGTTGCCGATGCCCGAGGCGAGGCCGTTGTGCCAGAAGCCGCCGTCGCCCATGATCGAGATCGGCCGCTTGGCCGCCGGCACGTTGAACGCCGCGGCGCTCGACGCGCCCAGGCCGTAACCCATCGTGGTGGCGCCCAGATTGAAGGGCGGCAGGATCGAGAACAGATGGCAGCCGATGTCACAGGAGATGTGATGCTGGCCGAGCTTTTCCTGGGCCAGGGTCAGGGCCGAGAAGATCGGCCGCTCGGGACAGCCGGTACAGAAGCCGGCGGGCCGCGGCGGCACGACGCTGGCCAGGTCGGCCGCATGGCGCATGAACGTGACGGGCTGCTCGGCCGGGCGTGCGGCCGGGGCGGGGCGCGCGCGCGTCACCTCGGTGGCCTGAAGCTGGCGCTCGCCCTGGGCGTCCGCGGCGGCGGGCGCGTGGGTCTGCACGGCCTCCGGCGCATGGGCCGCCATGAATCGGCGGATGCCGTCGCGCATCACCTGGGTCGTGTACTCGCCCGCCATCGGCAGGACATCCTTGCCGGAAAGCTGAGTCGTGACACCGGCACGCCGCAGCACGGCGTGAAGATTCTGTTCGATGTAATCGGGCTGCCCTTCTTCGAGCAGCAGCACCGCGCGCTTGTCGCGGCAGAAGTCCAGCACTTCGTCTTCGATCACGGGATACGTGACGTTCATCACATAAAGCGGAATGCGGCTGTTGCCGAAGTGATCGGCCAGGCCCTGCAGCTGCAGCGCGCGGATCACGCCGTTGTACAGCCCGCCCTGCAGGATCAGGCCCACGTCCTGCAGCTCGCCATCGAAGAACTCGTTGAGCCTGCGCTCTTTGATGAACGAGATGGCGGCAGGCCAACGCTCTTTGATCTTTTCCTGTTCGTGCAGGAACGAGGCCGGCGGCAGCACGATGCGGCTGGTGTCGCGTTGCGGCGCTTCGAGCGCCTGCGCGAGCGAGAAGGCGGGGCGCTGGTTGTCCTTGGCGATGAAGCGGCCATGCACGTGACAGCCGCGGATGCGCAGTTGCAGCATGACCGGCGTCTTGCTCGCCTCGGACAGCGAGAAGCCGTCTTCGACCGCCTGCACCATGCTTTCGAGGTTGGGGCGGGGATCCAGCAGCCAGATCTGCGACTTCATTGCGAACGCGTGGGAGCGCTCCTGCATGATGGAGGAGCCTTCGCCGTAGTCTTCGCCCACGATGACCAGCGCGCCACCCGTCACGCCGCCCGAGGCCAGGTTGGCCAGGGCGTCGGAGGCGACGTTGGTGCCCACCGTGGATTTCCAGGTGACGGCGCCGCGAATGGGGTACATGACGGAGGCGGCGAGCGTGGCCGCGGCGGTGGCCTCCGAGGCGCTGGCCTCGAAGTGCACGCCCAGCTCCTGCAGGATGTCGTTGGCATCCGCCAGCACGTCCATCAGATGCGAGATGGGCGAGCCTTGATAGCCGGCGACGTACCCCACGCCGGACTGCAGCAGGCCCTTGGTGACGGCAAGAATGCCTTCGCCGCGGAACTCTTCGCCCGCGCCAATGCGCAACTGCTGGACTTCTTTCTTGAACGACCTTTCCGCCATCGAGAAACCCCTTGAGCACGGACCTCAGGCCCGCGTTGGAATGTTGCGTGGCAACACGCACTTCCTGTTTTTCTGGCACCGCGAAAATACTTTAGAAGTCAACTTTTTAGCTGTCAATGAAAAACATGAAATTTCATTGAAAGAAAAAAATATCACGCTAAAACAAGGGTGTATATACTCGTTGTCCTGTGCTTTCGCTGCTGGCACGATGCCTGAAAGTGGTGCAGACGGCGGGTTTTATTCAGGGCTAACCCTATGCTGCGCAACAGCATCGCGACACGATGTGGTGCAGACCTGACCGAGGCGGCACCGGGCTGGTGCGCAGGCTGCTGCGATGCGTCAGCGGTGCGGGTTCGGCGGCCCGTTACGGACGCTGCCCGGGTCACGAATCAGCGGTGGTGCAATTCAGCAACGATGGGCGCGGACGACTCATGAAGAAAAACACAGCGGCATCCGAGGCAGGCGAAGGCAGTCCCCGTTTCGTCGACAACTACCTGGCGTATCTGCTCGCGCAGGCGAGCCATCGCATCTCGGCCGAGTTCCACCGCCAGGCCAAGGAGGCCGGCATCTCGGTGACCGAGTGGCGGGTGCTGGCCAGTCTCGAAGGCAGCCCCGGTGAAACCATCGGTTCGCTCGCGGCGCTCGCGCTGACCAAGCAACCCACGCTCAGCAAAGTGGTGCAACGACTCGAGGCCGACGGCCTGGTGGTGCGCGCCGGGGTTCGCAGCGACCGGCGCCAGACGCGTGTGCGCATCACCGCGAAGGGCCACGCGCTGGTGGGCTCGCTCTGCGCGGCCGCGCTCGAGCATCAGGATGCCGTGCTGCGGCCCTTCGGCCATGAGCGCGCGGCCCAGTTGATGGAGATGCTGCGCGCCCTGATGGGCACCCCCCTCGAGCCCGCCGACGACGAAGAAACCTGACCGCGCCGGCGCCGCACGGCGGCCGATGCGGGCTCAGCCCGAATGGGGATCCAGGGGGCCCGACAGGTACTGCATGCAAAGCTCGCCGAGCCGCAGCAGGGCGGGGGGCAGCGTCTTGCCCTCCAGCGTCACGAAGACGAACTGCGATGACAACGCCAGCTCGGGCCGCAGTTCCATCTGCACCAGCTCGCCGCGCGCGATCGCCGGTTGCGCCACCTGCAGCACACCGAAGAACACGGTATCGGTCGTGCGCACCAGATCGACCAGCGCCTGGATGTCGTTCGACTGATATTGGATGGCGTCGATGAAGTGCACCGGCGGACCGAAATAGGCGTTGAGCCGGTGCATCACCTCGTCGCTGATCGCGCGGCCGCTGGCCGCGACGGCATAGCGGCGCAGGGCATCGAAATCGAGCGCGTGCCGGCCGGCGAGCGGATGGCCGGCGCGCACCACGAAACCGAGCGGCGTGCGCGGGAAGAAGCGCAGGTGCAGGTCGGCGTCGGCGGGGATGTGATTGCGGTGCACCACCAGCGCGTCGACCGCACCCTCGCGCAGTTCCTGCACCTGCATCTCGGGCGTGCCCCCGCTCAGCAGCAGCTTGATCGCCGGGTAGCGCTCCTTCATCTCGCGCAGCAGCGGCAGCGACAGGATCGCGGTGGGCGTGGGTCCCAGACCCAGTCGCAGCGTGCCGCCCGCGTAATCGGCCAGCAGGCTGGCGCTGCGGCGCAGCTCGGCGAGTTCGACCCGGATACGGCGCGCGCGGACGATGGCCAGCTCGCCCAGCGCCGTCAGTGTTTTCCCTTTGTCGCGCTCGAGCAGGCGGCCGCCGAGCGTCTCTTCGAGCGCCTGGATGCTGCGGCTCAGGGCGGGCTGCGTGAGATGCAACTTGGCCGCCGCGCGGCTGAAAGACTGGGTTTCCACGAGGACGAGGAAGTGTTCGAGCTGCTGCAGGTTCATCCGCGCCCCTTGTTTTATTACGTTCTGATTATGCTTTGATGATGAATTATGCATTGGACGTAATGAAAACGGGCTTCCAGAATGCGGGCCTTCACTGTCCGAATTCTCTGGAGCAACCGGCCATGGCCCATCGTTCGCCCTTTCCGCAGTCGGTTTCACCCCTGGTTCAACGTCTGTTGGGGCTGGCCGCGGCCGGCACGCTCGCGCTGAGCATTGCCGCTCCGGCTGCCGCCGCCAACTGGCCGGTGCGTCCGGTGTCGGTGGTGGTGCCGGTGGCCGCGGGCGGTGCGGCCGATGCGCTGGCCCGGGCCTGGGCCGCCTACGCCAGCAAGGAAATCGGCGGCACCGTGGTGGTCGAGAACAAGCCCGGCGCCAACGGCAGCATCGCGGCCGCCTTCGTGGCCAAACAGCCGGCGGACGGTCATGCGCTGCTGTTCGGCAGCACCTCCAACATGTCGGTCAATCCGTTCACCTACTCGCAGCTGGCCTACAACCCCACGCGCGATTTCGATCCGATAACGAAGATCGCCGGCACCTCGCAGGTGCTGGTGGCCAATCCCAAGACCGGGATCCGCTCCGTGGAGGATCTGGTGAAGAAGGCCAAGGCCGATCCCGGCCATCTCAACTACGGCTCGGCCGGCATCGGTAACTCGACCCATCTGAACGTCGCGTTCCTGGCCGAACATTTCAACATCAAGATGTCGCATGTGCCGTACAAGGGCGCAGCGCCCGCGATGATGGATCTGATCGGCGGCCAGATCGACCTGACCTCCGACGCGCTGACCGGCGCGGTGCCGCAGGTCAAGACCGGCAAGGCCGTGCCGCTGGTGATCTTCGGCACCGACCGCGTCGCGCAGTTGCCCGACGTGCCCACGATCGCCGAAGTGGGCGTGCAGGGCTTCCCCGGCGATGCCTGGTACGGCCTGATGGCGCCCAAGGGCACGCCGCCCGAGATCGTGACGCGGCTCACCGAGGCCACGCGCAAGTTCTGGGCCGACCCGGCGGTGCGCAAGCAGATGGACGAGATCTACATGACGCCGCCGAAGGCCCTGGGGCCCGAGTCGGTGGCGCAATCCATGACGACCGAAGCCGAGGTGTGGGGCCCCATCGTCAAACGCCTGGGCATCCGCAACGACTGAGTCATGCCGGGCCGCGCGCCCGGCGTTTTCTTGAGACACCATGAACGCCATTCCCACTCCGCCCCTGGCCGAGGCCGTCGAGCATCTGCCGCGCGGCGAAGACTTCCTGCTGTGGCCGCCTTGCCTGCAGTCGTACGGCTATCGCATCGTCGACCGCCTGTTCGCCACCCGCACCATCCGCCGGGGCGCGCAGCCCCGGCCCATGCCGCGCGCGCCCGAGATCGATGTGCGCTTCGATCAGGCCGGCGAGACGCTGGGCGTGGCCGACCTGATGGACCGCAACAACGTGGCCGGCCTGATCGCGATTCATCGCGGCCACATCGTGCTCGAGCGCTATGGGCTGGGCTTTCGCCCGCAGGAGCGCTGGTCGACCATGTCGACGGTCAAATCCATGACCGCCATGCTCACCGGCGCGGCGCTGCGCGATGGCGCGATCGCCAGCCTTGATGACCCGGTCACCGCTTATGTGCCGGCGCTGGCCGGCTGTGCCTACGACGCCGTCACGGTCCGCCATCTGCTCACGATGTCGTCGGGCATTGCCTGGGAAGAGAACTACACCGACAAGGCGTCGGACGTGAACCGCTACAGCAAATCGCTGGCCGACAAGGTGCCGGGCGGTGTGCTGGCGCTGTTGCGGGCCTGCCATCGCGCGCACGACGCAGGGCGCATCTGGCACTACAACACGGGCGACACCTATCTGCTGGGCGCCGTGCTGAGCGCGGCCACCGGCGGCACGCTGGCCGACTACATGTCGCGCCGCATCTGGCAGCCGTGCGGCATGGAGTTCGACGGGTTCTACACGCTCGAATCTGACGACGGTCAGGAGATCGGCGGCAGCCGCGCGGGCATGACGCTGCGCGATATCGGCCGCTTCGCGCAGTTCGTGCTGGACGACGGCGTGGTCGGCGGCGAACGCATCCTGCCCGAGGGCTGGGTGGCGCAATCCGGCACGCCGGCCTTCCGGATTCCGGCGGACCTGCACACGGCGCAACGCCAGGCGCTGGGGCTGATCGCCTACGGCTACAGCTGGTGGCTGCGCGAGGACGGCGCGATGATGGCCATGGGCCATTCCGGCCAGCGCATCTTCATCGATACGCGCGCGCAGCTGGCGGTCGTGCAGCTCGCGGCCTATCCCGAACCGCGCTACGTGAGCCCCAACGAGCCCGACCGCGACGCCGCGCTCAACGCCTTCATCCTGGCCCTGCGCGACGCCACCGGAGCCCGCGGGTGAGTTCGCGCCGCGCCATGATCTGCGCGGCGCAGCCCGAGGCCGCGGAGGCCGGCGCGCGCGTGCTGATGGACGGCGGCAACGCGGTGGATGCCGCCGTGGCCGCCGCGTTCACGCAGTGCGTGGTGGACCCGATGATGGCCGGCATCGCGGGCTACGGCACCCTGCAGATCGCGCTGCCCGCACGCGGCGTGCACACCTGCATCGACTTCTGCGCCCGGGCGCCGGCCGCGGCGCGCCCCGACATCTGGGCGCATCTGCCCCTGAACGAAACGCCCGATGGTTACGCCTTCGTGGTCGAGGGCAACGTGAACGAGGCCGGCTATCAGTCGATCGGGACGCCCGGCACGCTCGCGGGCCTCGATCATGCGCTGTCGCGCTACGGCACGTGGTCGTTTGCCGACGCGCTGGCGCCGGCCCTGCGGCACGCGCGCGAAGGCGTGGTGGTGCGCCCGCACATGTACCAGTACGGCGCGCTCGACCGCGCGCGCGGCGGCATGCTGGAGACGCGCGAGCGGCTTGCGCTGACGGCCACCGGCCGCGCGGTGTACCTCGATGCCGAAGGCCAGTTCAAGCGGCCCGGCGAGCGCCTGCACAACCCCGACCTCGCCGCCACGCTGGAACATCTGGCGCGCGTCGGCGCGGCGGATTTTTACCGCGGCGAGATCGCCGGGCGCATCGCCGACGACATGCGCGCGCACGACGGCCTGCTCACGCTGGCCGACCTGAACGCGTATCGGGTCGCCGAAGTGGCGCCGCTGTGTGGCGAGTATCGCGGCTGGCGCGTGGCCGGTTTTCCGCCGCCCGCCGGCGGCCTCACGCTGATCCAGGCGCTGCACGTGCTGGCGCAATTCGACGTGGCCGCGCTTGGTCACAACAGTCCGGCCTACCTCGATCTGCTGGCCCGCGCGCTCAAGTGGGTCACGATCGACAAGGACACGCTGATCGGCGACCCCGAGTTCGTCACGGTGCCCGTCGAGCAACTGCTGTCGCAGGCACACGCGGCGTCGATCGCCGCGCGCATCCGCGACCGCGTGCCCGCGGAGCTGGCCCGGCTCGCACCCGGCATCGCCGCCGAACCGCGCGACACCACGCAGGTCTG
This sequence comes from Bordetella genomosp. 5, assembly GCF_002261475.1. Taxonomy (GTDB): domain Bacteria; phylum Pseudomonadota; class Gammaproteobacteria; order Burkholderiales; family Burkholderiaceae_B; genus Bordetella. Next base: position 416,263 of record NZ_NEVN01000009.1, on the reverse strand, counting down.
CGTGATCGACGCCGCGGGCAACGCGGTCACGCTCACGCACAGCCTGGGCACCAGCTCCGGCATCATCACCGACGGCCTGGGCGTGCTCTACAACGGCCTGCTCAGCGGCTTCGACCCGCGTCCGGGCCGGCCCGCCTCGATCGGCCCGGGCAAGCGCCGCACCAGTTCGCAATGCCCGCTGCTGCTGTTTCGCGACGGCGAAGTCCAGGCGGCGCTCGGCGCGCCGGGCGGCACGGCCATCGCGTCGGCCCTCACGCAGACGGTCGTGAATCTGGTGGATTTCGGCATGAGTGCCTTCGAAGCCGTGGCCGCGCCGCGCATCTCGGTCACCGGCAACGCGATCGACGTGTCCAACCGGATCCCGCGTTATGTGACCGACGCCGTCGAGGCGCAAGGTCAGACTATCCATCGCTCCTGCCAGAGCTACGCCTTCGCCGCGCCCCACGTGGTGTCGCGCATGACCGGCACGCTGCAAGGCGGCGCCGACCCCCAGCGCGACGGCGTCGCGCTCGCTGTGGCGCTCTGAAGAGACGCCCGTCTCACTGTCCCCGGTTTCACAACCTGCGGTAATAAGTGGCCCGCATGGGCAGAAACCCCTAATTGACGGCGCTGTCGGGCCTAGGCAATATCCGCCGGTCTTTAATATTCAGATACCTGTCAGGAGCTATCATGCGCCGCACCTTGATTGCTATCGCGATCGCCGCCGCCGTCGCTGCCCCCACCATCGGGCACGCCAAGACCTTCCGCTGGGCTGCCCAGGGCGACATCCTCACGATGGATCCGCACTCGCAAAACGAGGGCATGACCATCGCGGCGAACAGCTACATCTACGAGCCGCTGGTCGACTACGACGCCTCGTTCAAGGTCGTGCCGCGCCTGGCCACCTCCTGGGAGCAGGTTTCCCCCACGCTATATCGCTTCAAGCTGCGCGAAGGCGTGAAGTTCCACGACGGCGCCGCCTTCACGGCCGACGACGTGGTGTTCTCGGTGCACCGCGCCATGGCGCCCACCTCGAACTACAAGGCCTACACCACCGGCATCAAAGAGGCGCGCAAGATCGACGACCTGACGGTCGAGATCGAAACGTCCGCCCCGAATCCGGTCCTGCTGCGCCAGCTGCCCAACGTGTTCATCATGAACAAGGCCTGGGCCGAAAAGCACAACGTCACCAAGCCGCAGGACTTCGTCAACAAGGAAGAAACCTTCGCGGCGCGCAACACCAACGGCACCGGCCCCTACCAGCTCAAGTCGCGTGAAGTCGACGTGCGCACCGTGTTCGCCGCCCACGCCGGCTGGTGGAACAAGGACAAGAAGGTCGGCAACGTGACCGAAGTGGTCTTCACGCCGATCAAGCAGAACGCCACCCGCACGGCCGCGCTGCTGTCGGGCGAAATCGACTTCGTGCTCGACCCGGCTGCCCAGGATCTGGATCGCCTGCGCCGCGAAGCCAAGGTGGTCGAAGGCAACGAATACCGCACCATCTACATCGGCTACGACCAGAAGCGTCCGGAGCTGCTGTACTCGAACATCAAGGGCAAGAACCCGTTCCAGGACGTGCGCGTGCGCGAGGCCCTGTACCGCGCCATCGACGTCGACGCCATCAAGCGCGCCGTGATGCGCGGCCTGTCGGCCCCGACCGGCACGATGATCGCGCCGCAGGTGCACGGCTGGACCGAAGCGCTGGCCAAGCGCGTGCCCTACGATCCCGAGAAGTCGCGCGCCCTGCTGAAAGAAGCCGGCTACGACGGCACGCTCAACTTCACGCTCGATTGCCCGAACAACCGCTACATCAACGACGAAGCCATCTGCCAGGCCGTGGTCGGCATGTGGGCCAAGGTCGGCGTGAAGGCCTCGCTCAACGCGATGCCGCGCGCCACGTACTTCCCCAAGGTGCAGAACCGCGACACCAGCGTGTATCTGTTCGGCTGGGGCGTGCCGACCTTCGACGCGATGTACACGCTGCAGAACCTGATCCGCACCAAGGGTGAAGGCGCCGACGGCATGTACAACCTCGGCGATTACAGCAACAAGGAAGTCGACGCCATCATCGATCGCGTCAAGACCGAGACCGACGTGGCCAAGCGCGACGCCGACATTCACAAGGTGCTGGAGATCCACGCCAAGGAATTCGGCCACATCCCGCTGCATGACCAGGTCATCCCGTGGGCCATGCGCAAGAATGTCAGCGTGACGCACCGCGCCGACAACCGCCTCGTGGCCGAGTGGGTCAAGGTCGACTGACCTCGGTTTTTCCTCTCCAGCGGCGGCGTCGTGAGACGCCGCCGCGTCTTGCTTTCCATTCCCCATGTTCGCATTCATTCTTCGCCGCCTGTTGCAGGCAGGCGCGGTCATGCTTACGGTGGCCCTGTTGGCGTTCGTGCTGTTCCAGTATGTGGGTGACCCCGTCACCATCATGCTCGGGCAGGACGCCACGGACGCCGAACGCGTAGAGCTGCGCCAACGACTCGGCCTGGACGATCCCGCCCCGGTCCAGTTCGCGCGCTTTGTCGGCAACGCCGTGCAAGGCGACTTCGGCATGTCGCTGCGCCAGAGCGAGCCGGTCTCGTCCCTGATCCGCAGCCGCCTGCCGGCCACCCTCGAACTCTCCTTCGCCGCCGCGCTGCTGGCGCTCGTGGTGGGATTGCCGCTCGGCGTTTACACCGCGCTGCGCCGCAACGGCATGCTGTCCCAGATCGTGTTGGCCGGCTCGCTGCTGGGCGTATCGCTGCCCACCTTCCTGATCGGCATTCTGCTCATCATGATCTTTTCGGTCACGCTGGGCTGGCTGCCGAGCTACGGCCGGGGCGAGACCGTGGCACTGGGCTGGTGGACCACCGGGCTGCTCACGCCGACCGGCTGGAAGCACCTGATCCTGCCGACCATCACGCTGTCGCTGTTCCAGATGACGCTGATCCTGCGACTGGTGCGCTCGGAGATGCTGGAGGTGCTGCGCACCGACTACATCAAGTTCGCGCGGGCGCGCGGCCTCAAGCGCCGGGCCATCCACTTCGGTCACGCCCTGAAGAACACCATGGTGCCGGTCATCACGATCACCGGCCTGCAGCTCGGCGGCATCATCGCCTTCGCCATCGTGACCGAGACCGTGTTCCAGTGGCCCGGCATGGGTCTGCTGTTCATCCAGGCGGTGCAGTTTGCCGACATTCCCGTCATGGCAGCCTACCTCTGTCTGATCGCACTGGTGTTCGTGGTGATCAACCTGGTGGTCGATCTGCTGTATTTCGTTGTCGATCCGCGTCTGCGCGCGGGTCTGGGCCGTGCCCGGGGAGGTCACTGATGCAAGCCACGCTCAAACGCTGGTGGAACAGCGACCTCTGTTGGTCCTGGCGCCACGCGCCGGTCGCCATCGTGGCGACCGTGATTCTCGTCCTGCTGCTGATCGGTTCGTTCGGCGCGGGTTGGGTGGCGCCGCATAATCCGTTCGACCTGACCACGGTGGAGCTGCTCGACGCGCTGCTGCCGCCGGCATGGGAAGAGAACGGCTCGTCCAAGTATCTGCTCGGTACCGACAGCCAGGGCCGCGACCTGTACTCGGCGCTGCTGTACGGCACCCGGGTGTCGCTGCTGATCGGCCTGGCGTCGGTGGCGCTGTCGATGGTGATCGGCATCGTGCTGGGCCTGCTCTCGGGTTACGTGGGCGGCCGTGTCGATGCGTTCATCATGCGCGTCGCCGATGTGCAGCTGTCGTTTCCCGCCATCCTGATCGCGCTGCTGATCGATGGCGTGGCGCGTGCCGCCGTGCCGCGCGAGCTGCACGAGGTGATCGCGTTCCCGGTGCTGATCGGCGCGATCGCGCTGGCCGGCTGGCCGCAATATGCCCGCACCGTGCGCGGCTCGACCCTGGTCGAGAAAAACCGCGAGTACGTGCAGGCTGCCCGCGTGATCGGCGTGTCCACGCCGGTCATCATGTTCCGCCACGTGCTGCCGAATGTGATGGGGCCCGTGCTGGTGCTGGCGACGGTGCATCTGGCCACCGCCATCATCACCGAGGCGACGCTGTCGTTCCTCGGGGTGGGTGTGCCGCCGACCTCGCCGTCGCTGGGCACCCTGATCCGCATCGGCAACGATTTCCTGTTCTCGGGCGAATGGTGGATCACCATCTTCCCGGGAGTGGCGCTGGTGCTGCTGGTGCTGTCGGTCAACCTGTTGGGCGACTGGCTGCGCGATGCGCTCAACCCGCGACTGAATTGAGGCGACCATGAGCGCATTGTTGGAAGTAAAGAATCTATCGGTCGAATTTCCGAACCGTCATGGCGTGCTCAAGGCGCTCGATGACGTCTCATTTTCGATCGCGCCGGGCGAAGTGCTCGGCGTGGTGGGCGAGTCCGGCGCGGGCAAGTCCCTGACCGGGGCGGCCATCATCGGCCTGCTCGAGCCGCCGGGCCGCGTGAGCGGTGGCGAGATCCTGCTGTCGGGCCGCCGCATCGACAACCTCGGCGACGAGGCCATGCGGCGCGTGCGCGGGCGCGAGATCGGCGCGGTCTTCCAGGACCCCCTGACCTCGCTCAACCCGCTCTACACCGTGGGGCACCAGCTGGCCGAGACCATCGTCACGCACCTGCCCATGACCTGGAGCCAGGCGCGCACGCGTGCGATCGAGCTGCTCGCGTCCACCGGCATCCCGGCGGCGCGCGAGCGTATCGACCACTATCCGCACCAGTTCTCGGGCGGCATGCGTCAGCGCGTGGTGATCGCACTGGCGCTCGCCGCCGAGCCCAAGCTGGTGGTGGCCGATGAGCCCACCACCGCGCTCGACGTGTCGATTCAGGCGCAGATCATCGATCTGCTCAAGAAGCTGTGCCGCGAGCAGGGCGCCTCGGTCATGCTGATCACGCACGACATGGGCGTGATCGCCGAGACCGCGGATCGCGTGGCGGTGATGTACGCGGGCCGCCTGGCCGAGATCGGCCCGGTCGCCGATGTGATCCATCAGCCGCAGCACCCGTACACGGTGGGCCTGATGGGATCGATCCCCAGCATGAAGGGGCACGTGGAGCGTCTGGTGCAGATCGACGGCAGCATGCCGCGTCTGACCGCGATTCCGCCGGGCTGCGCATTCAATCCGCGCTGCACGCGGCGCATGCCGCGCTGCACGCAGGAGCGCCCCGAGTTGTTGCCGGCGGGCACGTCCCGCGCGGCCTGTTGGTTGCACGATGTGGAGGTGGCGGCATGACGGCCCCCCTGATTTCCGTTCGCGACGCGGCGCGCTGGTTCGACGTGTCGCAACCCTGGCTGGAGCGCGTGATGGCGCGCAAGCCGCGCCAGATGTTGCGCGCCGTCGACGGCGTCTCGTTCGACATCGCGCGTGGCGAAACACTGGCGCTGGTGGGCGAGTCGGGCTGCGGCAAGTCCACGGTGGCCCGCATGCTGGTGGGCTTGTACGGCCTGACCCGCGGCGAGATCCAGTTCGACGGGCAACCGGTCGAGCGCATGCAGGGCCGTTCGGGGCGGGCGTTGCGGCGCCGGCTGCAGATGATCTTCCAGGATCCGTTCGCCAGCCTGAATCCGCGCTGGCGCGTGGGCCGCATCATCGCCGAGCCGATGCTCACCCACACCGACATGAGCGCGGCCGAGCGCCAGATCCGCGTGGCCGAGCTGCTCACGCAGGTGGGGCTGGACCCGGCCGATCAGAGCCGCTATCCCCACCAGTTCTCGGGTGGTCAGCGCCAGCGTATCTCGATCGCGCGCGCGCTCGCCGTGCGGCCGGAATTCCTGGTGTGCGACGAGCCCACCTCCGCGCTCGACGTGTCGGTGCAGGCGCAGGTGCTCAACCTGATGAAGGAGCTGCAGCGCGAGCTGGGGCTGACGTACCTGTTCATCTCGCACAATCTGGCGGTCGTGCACCATGTGGCCGACCGCGTCGGCGTGATGTATCTGGGCCGCATCGTGGAGGTGGCGCCGCGCGACGACGTGTTCGCCACGCCGCGGCATCCCTACACCCGGATGCTGCTCGAGGCCATCCCCGACCTGGAAGGCACGGGCAAGCGCCGCACGGCCGTGGCGGGCGAGGTGCCCAACCCGCTCAACCCGCCCACGGGCTGCACGTTCCATCCGCGTTGCCCGCATGCCAACGAGCGCTGCAAGCAGGAAGTGCCGGTCCTGATGCCCGCCGGGCCCGGCGTAGTGGCATGTCACGCGGTCCAGGAAGGACGACTATAAGACAGCGAGACGCCGCGCCTTTGCAAAAAAACGGCGTGGCCTTGGCCACGCCGTTTTGCGTCAGGGGCTGGCTGCGATCAGTGGCGGTGCGGGCTCGGCGGCAGGGCGCGGCGCAGGGCGTCTTCCTCGCCGTCGTCTTCGTCGTCCTCGTCGTCTTCATCGTCCTCGGGCTCGAGCGGATCTTCGCTCAGGGCGAACGGCAGGACGTCGGCCAGCTCGTCCGACCAGGCGCATTCTTCGCCTTCCTGGTCGAGTTTGACGAAGCGCTCGCCCTCCACCAGTGAAATCTGCACGGCCCACAGGTAGATGCAATCGTAGGTCTGCGTGGCTGCGTCGGGCAGGCCGCCCAGGCCGCCGAGCAGGCGCGCGTCCTTGCCGCCCATCTGCACGTGAGGCTGATCGTCGTCGGCCTCTTTGCCATCGGTATCGAGCGCCACGCCGAACGTGACCCACTCGGTGCCCTCGTCGCCCTTGCCGACTTCGGCGAGGACGGGGCGGCCCATGTAGGCGGACATGGCGTCGGCGGTCTTGGCGAGCATGTCGAGCTCGGCCGTGCTGAAGGTGACGATCGAGGCGGGAGCTTGGCTGGAGGCGGGCATGGTGGGTCTGGGTGCGGGCAAATGCGCGTACTATGCGCGGGTTTTCCCGTGAATTTTGCCATGACCGCCGCACCCTCCGCCCGCCACATGCTGTTTCCGTTGTTCGCCGCCCTGATCTGGTCGGTGAATATGGTGGTCACCAAGATGGCGGCGAGCACGATTTCGCCGGCGGCCATCGGCTTCTATCGCTGGGCGCTGGCGGCCCTGCTGCTCGCGCCGTTCGCCCTGCCGGGCGTGGTGCGGCAATGGCACCTGATCCGTCCCAACCTCTGGCGTCTGGGCGTGCTCGGCGCGCTGGGCATGGCGCTGTATCAGGGGCTCGCCTATGTGGCGGCCGCCACCACCACGGCAACCAACATGGGCATCATCACGGCGATGGTGCCCCTGCTCACCATCGGGGTGGGCACGCTGGTGTTGCGCGAGCGGCCCGCCGCCACGGCCCTGATCGGGGCGCTGGTGTCCCTGTTCGGGCTGGCGCTGTTGTTGGGCAAGGGCGATCCCTTGCAGCTGCTGCGCGCGGGGGTGAACCTCGGCGACGGGCTGATGGGCCTGGCCGCGCTGGCCTACGCCTTGTACGGCATCCTGCTGCGCAAGTGGTCGTTGCCGATCGGCGCATGGCAGTCGTTGTTCGTGCAGGTGATGTTCGGCGTGCTGCTCCAGATTCCGACTTTCGTGCTGGCCGAGCCGTCGCCACTGAACGCACAGAACATCCCGCTGGTGCTCTATGCAGGCATCTTTCCGTCGCTGTTCGCGCCGTTTTTGTGGATGCAGGGCGTGCGGCATCTGGGGCCCAACCGGGCGAGCCTGTTCCTGAATCTGATGCCGGTCGGAACCGTGGCGATCGCCATGGTGGCGCTGGACGAGCAGCCGCACCTCTATCACGTGACGGGCGGGCTGCTGGCCCTGGCCGGCGTCAGTCTGGCGCAGTGGCGGCCGGGCCGCGCCGCCGCCGTGTAGTAACCGGGCGCCGGGCACCGGGCGCCGGGCACCGGGCGCCGGGCACCGGGCGCGAGGCCCTCACGGGCGCGGAGAACCGGCGCGCCGCCGTCTGAAATCCGGGCCATGCCAAGGTGGCCTACAATCCAGGGTTTCGCATCCTGTCTCTCTACGAGCCCATGGCCCAATACGTCTACACCATGAATCGCGTGGGCAAGATCGTGCCGCCCAAGCGGCAGATCCTGCGCGACATTTCGCTGTCCTTCTTCCCCGGCGCCAAGATCGGCGTGCTCGGCCTGAACGGCTCGGGCAAATCGACGCTGCTCAAGATCATGGCCGGCGTGGACAAGGAGATCGAGGGCGAAGCCGTCCCGATGCCGGGCCTGAACATCGGCTATCTGCCGCAGGAGCCCGAGCTCGATCCCACCCACACCGTGCGCCAGTCGGTCGAAGCCGGCCTGGGCGCCGTGTTCACCGCCAAGCAGCGCCTCGATGAGGTGTACGCCGCCTACGCCGAGCCGGACGCCGATTTCGACGCGCTGGCCGCCGAGCAGGCCAACCTCGAAGCCATCATCGCCGCCGCGGCCTCCAGCGGCGCCGACGATATCGAGCACCAGATGGAAATCGCGGCCGATGCGCTGCGCCTGCCGCCCTGGGATGCCATCGTCGGCAATCTGTCGGGCGGTGAAAAGCGCCGCGTCGCGCTGTGCCGTCTGCTGCTGTCCAAGCCCGACATGCTGCTGCTCGACGAACCGACCAACCACCTGGATGCCGAAAGCGTCGAGTGGCTGGAGCAGTTCCTGCACAAGTTCCCGGGCACCGTCGTGGGCGTGACCCACGATCGCTACTTCCTCGACAATGCCGCCGAGTGGATTCTCGAACTCGACCGCGGTCACGGTATCCCCTGGAAGGGCAACTACAGCACCTGGCTCGAACAAAAAGAAGCCCGCCTCAAGCAGGAAGAGGCTTCCGAGTCCGCGCGCCAGAAGACCATCAAGAAAGAACTCGAGTGGGTGCGCCAGAATCCGAAGGGCCGCCAGGCCAAGGCCAAGGCCCGTATCGCCCGCTTCGAAGAACTGTCGTCCTACGAATACCAGAAGCGCAACGAGACCCAGGAAATTTTCATTCCGGTCGGCGAGCGCCTCGGCAACGAAGTCATCGAGTTCAACAACGTCAGCAAGGCCTACGGCGATCGGCTGCTGATCGACAACCTGAGCTTCAAGGTGCCCCCGGGCGCCATCGTGGGCATCATCGGCCCCAACGGCGCCGGTAAGTCCACGCTGTTCCGCATGATCGCAGGCCGCGAGCAGCCCGATTCGGGCGAAGTGAAGATCGGTCAGACGGTCAAGCTCGCCTACGTCGACCAGTCGCGCGACTCGCTCGCCGATGCCAAGACGGTGTTCGACGCCATCTCCGACGGCGCCGATCTGCTGACCGTGGGCAAGTTCGAGATGTCGTCGCGCGCCTACCTGGGCCGCTTCAACTTCAAGGGCGGTGACCAGAACAAGATCGTCGGCCAGCTCTCCGGCGGTGAGCGCGGCCGTCTGCATCTGGCCAAGACGCTCGTGGCCGGCGGCAACGTCCTGCTGCTCGACGAACCGTCCAACGACCTCGACGTCGAAACGCTGCGCGCGCTCGAAGATGCGCTGCTCGAGTTCCCCGGCAGCGTGATGGTGATCTCGCACGATCGCTGGTTCCTCGACCGTATCGCGACGCACATCCTGGCTTTCGAAGGCGACTCGCAAGTGGTCTTCTTCGACGGCAACTACCAGGAATACGAGGCCGACAAGAAGAGCCGCCTGGGCGACGAGGGCGCCAAGCCCAAGCGCCTGCGCTACAAGGCACTGAAGTAAACCCCAGGCAATGGGGCGAGAAGGCCGGACGCATGTCCGGCCTTTTTCATGGGCGGCGCGTGCGTGATCGCGGCGCGGCCGCGGGACCCCTCCTGGCCGGGCGTGCGGCGAGCGGTGCCCCTCGCCGGGCGCCCCTGGCCGGGCGCCCCTCGCGGGTCGGGGAGGGCGCATCTGGTATACGCTGAGGCATGTGCCGCCCGCCGGTGGCCGCTGCGGAGGATGTCCGTCATGAGCAAGCTGCTGCAGGCCGACTCGGCCACCCTGTTGATCGTCGACATGCAGGCCCGGCTCATGCCGGCCATCGAGCGGGGCGACGCGGTGCTCGCCGCCGCGCACAAGCTGGCGCAGGCCGCGCGGCTGCTGGATGTGCCGGTCGCGGCGACCGAGCACAACGCCGCCACCCTGGGCGCGACGGTCGAACCGCTCGCGGGCCAGATCCAGGCCGCGTTCCACAAGATGCATTTTTCGGCGGTACGCGAACCCGGATTCGAAGCCTGGCTGCCGCCGGCGCGCAAGACGGTCCTGGTGGCCGGCTGCGAAGCCCACGTCTGCGTGCTGCAGACCGTGATCGGGCTGGCGGAGCAGGGCTGGCACGCGGTGCTGGTGGCCGACGCCACCGGATCCCGCCGCGCCTCGGATCACCATGCGGCGCTGCGGCGGGCGCGCTCGGCGGGGGCCGATATCGTGACCACCGAGATGGCGATCTTCGAATGGCTGGGCACCTGCGAGCACCCGCGCTTCCGCGACGCGTTACGACTCGTCAAATAGGGACGGGTCCGGCGCAACAATTGTGTGTGCCGATCGAACAATTCCTATAGCTGGACACAATAATTGGGCAAACCTCACAGCAAAACGCGGATCCTTTTGCGATCCTGAAGGCTCTGAATCAATAAGACAACGCATCTTGCGCAGGGCGGGCCCGAAACTTGCGGGTAGGGCACCACCTCCGCGCGACGGTCCGGCCGTAAAGGGCGATGCGCGGTCCCGGCACAACAAAAGGAGCCCATCATGAAACTCGCTACTTTGTCCAAAGTCTGCATTGCCGCCACCCTCGCGGCGACCATGGCCGGTTGTTCCTCCTGGGACGGCATGAGCCATCGTCAGAAGAGCGCCGTCGGCGGCGCCGCCATCGGCGGCGTGGCAGGCGCGGTGATCACCAATGGCGGTGTGCTGGGTACCGTCGGCGGCGCCGCCCTGGGCGGCGTGATCGGCGATCAGGTCGGCAAGCGCTGATCCCCGGGCGGCATAGCCGCCCAAGCAAAGCGGGGCCCGTCCGGTGATGCCGGACGGGCCCCGCTTTATTTCATGGCTCGCGATTCGCTGTTTGCGCCGGCTTACGACACGGCCGCGGCCGCGGTTTCCATGTCGGCGCAGGCGCGGGTGTACAGCCGCTGGGCGTAATCCAGCTCCACGCCGAGTTCTTTGAGGTGCCCGCTCTGGTCATCGAGGCAATTGTCGTACTTGGTTTTGGCTTCGATGTAGCTCAGGCCGGTGTTGCGCAGGCTGTTGATGAAGTTCTCGCGCGACTCGCGCAGGAGATTCAGGTTTTTCTCGCCGTAATCGTAGATGTAGCGAGCCCGGGTGAGGCGATCGGCGGCCTGGCGCAGCTGTTCGCGCAGCGCCTGCTCCCGGTCTTGCGTCACGTCGGTGAAATCCTGATCCATCATGCCCGGCATCTTAACCGGACGGGCAAACGCCCGTTCGGCAAGACAGGGCCGGGATTTCGGTTCAGAGCGCCGGATCGACCCGGGCGCTCCCGCTGCTTAGCGGCGGAACTGCGGACGCGACGTGGGCGGGGGACCGCTACGCTCGTCTTTGTGGCGGAAATTGATCCGGCCCTTGGTCAGGTCGTAGGGCGACATTTCGAGGGTCACGCGATCGCCCGCCAGGATGCGGATACGGTGCTTGCGGATGCGGCCGGAGGCGTATGCGCCCACTTCGACGCCATTGTCCAGCGTCACGCGGTAGCGGCTGTCGGGCAGCACTTCGTCCACGATACCGTTCAGTTCGATGAGTTCTTCTTTCGCCATCTTTTATATCTCCTTGTCGAGCGCGGCGGTGGCAACCACAAGCGCTGCGGGGCGTTCCCAGACGGGGGACAGATTGAGACCGGACGCGAACGCCGGATACTGACTCGGGTACGGGCCATGACGCCTGGCTGGGACCAGGGAGGGGGCGGGTACTCGCCGCTGGGGCAATGTGCGCCAGGTGGCGCGGCTAGGTCGCAACGGCCAAACCGTTGGAAGAAGCGGTGGATGCAGAACGTCGGAGCGGTCCGTCGCAGGGCATCCGGGTCGTCGAGCCGGCAGGGGCGCCTCGGGGATCGTGCAGTGACACGGACCGGGTAAGCAGCGCAAATGCAGGCTTCCTGCGGAAAATCAACGACTTATTGTAGCGCGGATACCACGTTTTAGCCAGATGCCCGGGAATCTGCCGCGAGCAGGCCGCCGCGACCGTGGCATCGAGGCCACAGGCGGGCCGCCACGACGCGGGCGGCCGGTGCGAACCAGGGCGGGGCCGTGTCAGGGCAGCGGGCCCGGATGCTGCGGCAGGGTGTCGGTGATCTCGTGCCAGGGGGCCTTGTCGGCCACATGTACGTGGCACGCCGGGCGCACGCCCGGGTCGTCGTCGAGTGCGCCGAGGGGCAGGCCGTAGACCTCGGGCGTGGCGTCGAAGCGCGACAGCAGCGGCGAGCCGCAGGCACCGCAGAAGCCCCGGTAGCTGCCCGGCGACGAGCTGTACCAGGTGATATCGCTCTCGCCGCGGGTCCAGGTGAAATCGCTCACCTGCACGGTGGCGCGGCTGCGGTAGGCGCCGCCCTGGCTTTTGCGGCACATCGAGCAATGGCAGTTGAGGGCATTGGTGAGCGGGCCGTTGATTTCGTAGGCCACGCGGCCGCACAGGCAGGAACCATGCAACATGATGTAGACGTCCGGTACGCAGAGGAGGGAAGTCGGGTTTACCAGACTATACCGAGAACCGCGCCGGCCGTGGCTCTGCGCCGATTGTGACGCTCAGGTTTCAAGACCTGATCCGGCCCTGTCATTTTTTCGACAAATGGGACGGCGCACGTCATCAGGCGGTCACCCCCGATCGACAAAATCCCCTCCGTCAACAAACAACCAAGGGGGCGTCATGCCGAACTACGCGATCGAAGTCGAAGGGCTGTCCAAAACCTTCGCCGGCAAGCCGGCCCTCCAGCGCGTCGATCTGAAGATCGCCGAAGGCGAGATGGTGGCGCTGCTCGGCGCGTCCGGCTCGGGCAAGTCGACGTTGCTGCGGCATCTCGCCGGCTTCGTCGCGGGCGATGCGGGCGCGGGCCGCGTGACGGTCAACGGCTGCCTGATCCAGCACAACGGCCGCATCAGCCGCGGCGTGCGCGGCGCGCGCGCCGGCATCGGCTTTGTCTTTCAACAGTTCAATCTGGTGGGCCGCCTGCCGGTGATCACCAATGTGCTGACCGGCATGCTGCCGCGCGTGCCGCTGTGGCGCAGCCTGCTGCGCGTGTTCCGCCGCGACGAGATCGCGGCCGGCTGCGTGGCGCTGGCGCAGGTCGGCATCGGCGAGCACGCCTGGCAACGCGCCTCGACGCTGTCGGGCGGTCAGCAGCAGCGCGCGGCCATCGCCCGCACCCTGGTGCAGAACGCACGCGTGATCCTGGCCGACGAGCCCATCGCCTCGCTCGATCCCGAGTCGTCGCGCCGCGTCATGGACACGCTGGCTCAGATCAATCGCGACCGCGGCGTGGCCGTGGTGGTGTCGCTGCATCAGGTCGATGTGGCGCTGCGTTATTGCCCGCGCGTGGTGGCCCTGCGCCATGGCCGCGTGGTGTACGACGGCCCGGCGCGCGAGCTCACGCCGGCCATGCTGCAAGACCTTTACGGCGCCGATCTGGGCGAGCTGCTGCCCGCCGCCAACGGTGCGCGCGCGCCGCTGCTGGAGCCCGCGCTGGCCCTGGCCTGAACGCCGCGCGACCCCGACCGATTTCCCCACCCTGGCTTACCTACGGAGCCTCTTCATGCTGCGCAGAACCTTCTGCTTCCTGCTGGCCTCGGCCGCCCTGTCCGCCGGCGCCCACGCGCAGGATCTCAAGACGCTGAACTTCGGCATCATTTCCACCGAATCGTCGAGCAACCTCAAGTCGGCCTGGCAGCCGCTGGTCGACGATCTGAGCAAGGCGCTCGGCGTCGAGGTCAAGCCGTTCTTCGCCTCCGACTACGCCGGCATCATCGAAGGCATGCGCTTCAACAAGGTGCAGGTCGCCTGGTACGGCAACAAGTCGGCCATGGAGGCCGTCGACCGGGCCCAGGGCGAGGTCTTCGCGTCCGTGATCGACAAGGACGGCAACCCGGGCTACTGGTCGGTGCTGCTGGTGAACAAGTCCAGCCCGATCAACAGCGTCGAAGACGTCATCAAGCAGGGCAAGACCCTGAGCTACGGCGCCGGCGACCCCAACTCCACGTCGGGCACGCTGGTGCCGGGCTACTACCTGTGGGCCGCCAACAAGGTCGATCCCAAGACGCTGTTCAAGAACGTGCGCGTCAGCAACCACGAGACCAACCTCCTGTCGGTCATCAACGGCCAGGTCGACGTGGCGGTCAACAACACCGAAGCGCTCGAACGCTATCGCATCAGCACGGGCAAGAATCCGCAGGATCAGGTCAAGGTGATCTGGAAGTCGCCGCTGATCCCGGCCGACCCGATGGTGTATCGCACCGACCTGCCGGCGGACGTGAAGACCAAGCTGCGCGACTTCTTCGTGAACTACGGCAAGGGCGCCAATGCCGAGCACGAGCTCGCCGTGCTCAAGGGCCTGACCTACAAGGGCTTCCGCGCCTCGGACAACGGCCAGCTCGTGCCGATCCGCCAACTGGAATACGCCAAGGAAAAGGCGCGCGTCGAGGCCGACACCGCGATGAACGCCGGCGAAAAGTCCAAGCGCATCGCCGACCTGGACCAGAAGCTGGCCGCGCTCGAGAAGCAGGCCCCCACCGCCAAGCAATAAGCGGCACGGGCGGACGCGGCGACCGCCGCGTCCGCGCCCTCGCCACCTTTACCGGATCTTCCTCATGTCCCTGGCTGCTTCCAGCACCGTCTCCCTGCCCACGGGCCCTCGTTCCTCGCTTCCCATGATGCTCGGCTGGGCCGTCCTGATGGCCCTGTTGATCGGCTCCTGGAATGGCGCGGACATGCGTCCGCTGGACCTGTTGCGCGACTCCGGCAATATGGCGCAGTTCGCGTCCGACTTCTTCCCGCCCGACTTCCGCGACTGGCGCATGTACCTCGACGAGATGATCGTGACGGTGCAGATCGCGGTGTGGGGCACCTTTCTTGCCGTCGTGTGCGCGGTGCCGCTGGCGCTGCTGTGCTCGTCGAACATCGCACCGGTCTGGATCTACCAGCCGATGCGCCGGCTGATGGACGCGTGCCGCGCCATCAACGAGATGGTGTTCGCCATGCTGTTCATCGTGGCGGTCGGCCTGGGGCCGTTCGCCGGCGTGCTCGCGCTGTGGGTGCACACCACGGGCGTGCTGGCCAAGCTGTTCTCCGAGGCCGTCGAGGCCATCGACCCGCGGCCGGTCGAGGGCGTGCGCGCCACCGGCGCCAATGCCGTCGAGGAGATCGTCTATGGCGTGATCCCGCAGGTGCTGCCGCTCTGGATTTCGCTCTCGCTCTATCGCTTCGAGTCCAACGTGCGGTCGGCCTCCGTCGTGGGGATCGTGGGCGCCGGCGGTATCGGCACCCTGCTCTGGGAAATCATCCGTAGTTTCCGCTACGCCGAGACCTGCGCGATCATGATCATCATCATCGCGTTCGTGGCGTTCATCGACATCGTCTCGGCCCGCATCCGCGCCATGCTGATCTGAGCCGCCGACATCGTATTGTCATGCGCCGGCCTCAGAATGGCGCTTCCGAATCATTGCCGTGCCCGACACCGGGCCCGGCCCCTCACGTGGCGTCCCGCCTGCAGACCAGGCCGGGGCGCCACTTTTTTTATTCGGCGCAATCGGATTCGAGCGCGCGCAGCAGGGCATCGGCCGCATGCTGTGGCACGCTGTTGTTGAGGATCACCACGTGGCGGCAGCCCGCGGGAATGGGGTAGTCAGCGCTGGCGCGCGCCAGACGCTCGGCGATCTGGGTCGCGTCTTCGCGGCCCCGGCCGACCAGCCGCGCGCGCAGCACCGCGGCGTCCACCTGCAGACTGACCGCCGTCAGGCCCGGATAGCGCGCATGCGCCTGGGCCAGATGGGCGCGCGAGCCGTTGATCACCACCGTGGCGCCGATGGCGAGCCAGGTATCGATTTCGACGCCGATGCCGTAGCGCAGGCCATGGCTGTGCCAATGCAGCGCGAAGCAGCCCAGGCCCGCGCGGCGGTCGAATTCATCGGGCGGCAGGTGCAGCGACGCTTCGTCGGCGCCGCCGGGTCGGGTGATGTAGCGATGCGCGACGAGCAGCGGGCGGTGCGCGGGCTGGCGCTCGCGCAACAGGCGCAGCACCGTGTCCTTGCCGCTGCCCGACGGCCCCATGAGGTACACCAGGCCGTGACCGTTCATGATCGAACGGGCAGCCAGGCAGCGCCCGCGCCATCGCGCACGCTGCCATCGAAGCCGTAGTGGCGGGCGATCAGGAAGTCGGCGCCGGGCTCGGGCTGCACATACAGGCTGACGGCGCTGGCCGGCATCGGCTCGGCCGCCAGCGGCGCACTGAGCGTGGTCAGCGCCGCTTCGGCGGCATGCAGCGCGGGTTCCGCCAGCATGCCGCTTAGCGTGATGTGAAAGCGGTAGGTGTCGAACGCGTAGGGGTAGCCCCAGCGCATCAGCATCGCGCGTTCGGCGTCGGACAACTGTTCGGGACGGCGCCTTGCCAGCTCGGCCTCGGTGGCGGGGGCGCGCAACGGGTCGAGAAAGGCGACGGCATCGTCGGCGAGGGCCTGCATCGCGCGACGGCCGGTGTCGTCGTCGGCGGCGATGCACCAGGCCAGAAATCCGCGCAGCCGGCGCAGCGCCAGCCGCACCTGGAAGGGCGCGTGGCGGCGGGCCAGCGCGCGCAGCGCGGCGTCGAGTTCGGTGGCGTCGGCGCCATCGGCCAGCCGCAGCGGCGCCTTGAGCGTGGCATGCAGGCCGTACAGGCGGGGTGCGCTTGTCCAGTCGGCCGGCGCCTCGGAAGGCAGGGCGGCGCCGGTCTGCGCGCAGCGGCCCAGCCAGGCGCTGCCGTGGTCCCACCACGCGCCCTCGGGCGCGAGGTAGACCGCGTAGCGATGGGCGAGGGGAGGGGGCATGATTCAGGCGGCCAACGCGGCGGCGCGCTCGGCCTCGAATTGGCGCGTGGCATAGCGCAGCGCACCGCCGACCACGGCCGCGCAGACGCGGGGCATGCCCGGCACGCTGTCGTCGACCACGATCAGGTCGGCGATGCGGCCCGGCGTGAGGCTGCCGCGGTCGCGCAGGCCGGCGGCGCGCGCCGGGTTGGCCGACACGAGGGCCCAGGCGTCGACCAGGGGCAGCACACCGGTGTCGGCCAGCTTCAGCGCGGCGAGCAGCGGTGCGGGGTAGTAGTAATCGGAGGTCAGGACATCGCACAGGCCGGCACGCACCATGTCGGTCGCGCCGGGGGCGCCGGTGTGGCTCTTGCCGCGCACCACGTTGGGCGCGCCGAAGATCACCGAGTTGCCCAGGTCCCGCGCGACGCGGGCGGCTTCGGGCGTGAGCGGAAACTCCGCGACTTCGCAGCCCAGGCCGTGGTAGTAGCGGCGGGTGCTTGCGTCGGGGTCGTCGTGAGAGGCGACCTTCAGGCCGGCCTCGTGCGCGCTGCGCACCAGATCCCGCATGGCGCTCGCCACGCGGTCGGCGCCGCTCATGGCCTGGCGGATGCGCTCGCGGAAGGTGTCGAGATCGCACTCGGCGCGATCCGCATACTGCAGCAGCTTGCGGTCGTCGCCCAGCCGGCGCGCCATGCCGGGCAGATGATCGTTGAGCGCAAGAAAACGCACGCGGCCCGCGCGGATCCAGTCCTGTGCGAGCGCCACGCCATCGAGATGGTGGGTTTCGAAGCGCAGATGCACATAGTGCCGTGCGGCCAGCTCGTCGCGCAGCGTGTCGAGCGCGCCGAACATGTGTTCGGCGTACGGCTCGCCGCGCAGCCCGCCTTCCCACGACAGCGTCACGCCATGAAACTCGGTGGTGATGCCGTTGGAGAGCAGCTGGCGGTCGACGTCGAGCAGCGCGTTGTTGTACGGGAACGCGACACCGGGCCGGGGCATGACGGCGCGTTCGAAGGCGTCGCCGTGCAGGTCCACGATGCCGGGCAGCACCAGCAGGTCGCCTGCGTCCAGCCATTGGCCGTGGCGCCGCGCGGGGCCACCCGCGTCGTCGATGAGCCCGCCATGAAAGCGCAGGCTGGCGACGCCGGGCCCGGAGGGCGTCAGGATGCGCTTGCCGGTGATGCCGGCCAGCAGGGGGGCTGGAGCAGAAGAAGGATTCATGCGGCGTACCTTACCGAAGCCACATTACAGCTAAATGTCTAGACGAATCGGGCGGGTCATGCGGGCACGGTGTCGTCGTCGCTGATCACCAGTTGCACCCAGTCGCCGACGAAGCGCGTGAGGCTGTACTGGAGCGGAACGCCGGCCTGGTCCACATTGAGCGATTCGATCTGCAGGATCGGGCGCGTCTTGGGCTGACCCAACAGGCGCGTCACCTCGGCGCTCGGGAGCGCGGCGGTGATGCGCGACCACTTGCGGGTGTAGTCGTCCACCCCGAAATGAGCATAGACCTTCGACACCGAACGCTGGCGCGCGAGCTCGTCGGCAAAGTCCGGAAAGCGGCGTTCGTCGAAAAAATGTTCGGAGACGTTGATCGGCGTGCCCTCGGCCTTGCCGATCAGTTGCACGCGCAACAAGGGATGGCTGCGCGGCAGGCCGAGATGGCGCGCCACGTCGGCATTGCGCAACACCAGGCTGTCGATCACTTCGACATGGCCGTGCAGGCCCTGGTTGCGGAGGTTCTCGGAGAAGCGGGTGCGCCGGCCGATGACGTAATCGATCGCGTGCTCCTGCACGAAGGTGCCACGCCCCTGCTCGATCCGCACCAGACCATGCTGCTCGAGCTCGGCCATTGCGCGGCGGATCGTGTGCCGATTGACCGAGAAACGCGCGGCCAGCTCCGGCTCGGGCGGCATCTGTTCGCCCGCGGGATAGCGCTTCTTGCGGATGTCTTCGGCGAGCTGTTCGCCGATCTGGCGCCATACCGCGATGCCGGAGCCTCTTTCTACCATGGTCTTGTACCTGTCATGTGCGCAACATATCGTCGGCGAGATTGTGCACCATCGCCGCGCGCCGCGCCCTGGTCACGCGGCCGAATCGGGGCCTGTCATCAAAGCTTAATCCTGCCCTGCAAAACTGCCGCCATTCGTGTTTCACTTTGGCTATATTCATCTAGACGTTTAGAGGACGCACATGGATTCCTGCCCGAACCCCAACGACGCCGAGCGGGCCGCCTGGATGCGCGTGCTGGCGCTGGCCGATCCCCAGCGGCTCGACGTGCTCTACGACGCGCTCGAGCCCATTCCCGATTACCGCATGCTGCGCGAGCCGCAGACAGGCATGGCGATGGTGCGCGGCCGCAGCGGCGGCACGGGCGAGCCTTTCAACCTGGGCGAGGTCACGGTGACCCGCTGCGCCATCACGCTCGATCCCGGCGTCATGGGCGTGGCCTATGTGCAGGGGCGTGGCCGGCGGCATGCGCGGCAGGCCGCCGTGGCGGACGCCCTCATGCAATTGGCGGATTGGCGGCCGCGCATCGAACGTGATCTGCTGGCGCCCCTGGCGCGCGAACAGGCCGAGCGGGCCGGCCGCCGCGCCGGCGCCGCCGCGCAGTCGCGGGTGGAGTTCTTCACGATGGTGCGAGGAGAGGATTGATGCAGCCGCAACGCCAACCCCAGACCTCCCCGGCGGTGCAGACGGGCGCCGTGCAGACGGGCGCCGTGCATACGGGCGCCGTGCACACGGGCGCCGTGCACACGAGCGCCGTCCCGCTGCCCGGCTTCACCGATCCGGTGGCCGACGCGCAGCAGGCGTTCCGCCTCGCCCTGCAGGCCATGGCGGCGCCCGGCCGCGTCCATACGCTCGAGCCGACCTGCGCGGTGCCGGCCGGCTTCGCGCCCGCGCTCACCGCGCTGCTGCTCACGCTGGCCGATACCGACACCCCGCTGTGGTTGCCGCCGGACAGCAGTGCCCAGGCGCTGGCGTTCGTGCGCTTTCATTGCGCCAGCCCGCTGGTCGACCTGCCGCTCGCCGCGCGCTTCGTCGCTGTACCGGCCGGCGCCAGGGCGCCGGCCCTGACCGACCTCGACGCGGGCCAGCCCGATTACCCCGACCGCTCCGCCACGCTGATCCTGGAAGTGGAGACCCTCGAACAGGGGCAGGCGGTCACGCTGCGTGGCCCGGGCATCCGCGACACGCAGACGCTGCGCGCGGCGGTGCCGGAGGGCTTCTGGCGCGAATGGCGCCACAACCATGCGCGTTTTCCGCTCGGCGTGGACCTGTTCCTGACCTGCGGCGCGCAGTTCTGCGCCTTGCCGCGCACCGCCATCGTGGAGGAATGACATGTACGTAGCCGTGAAAGGAGGCGAACGTGCCATCCTCAATTCGTACCGCCTGCTGGACGCCTATCGCCGCGGCGACGTGGCCCTGCCCGAGCTGAGCGTGGCGCAGATCCGCGAACAGATGCCGCTGGCGGTGTCGCGCGTGATGGCCGAAGGCGCGCTGTACGACCGCGATCTGGCGGCCCTGGCCATCAAACAGGCCGCGGGCGACACGCTCGAGGCCGTCTTCCTGCTGCGGGCCTATCGCACCACGCTCTCGCGATTCGGCTACACGGAGCCCGTCGACACCGGCCGCATGCGGCTGGATCGGCGCATCTCGGCCACGTTCAAGGATCTGCCCGGCGGCCAGATGCTGGGTCCGACCTACGACTACACCCAGCGCCTGCTCGATTTTTCGCTGATGGACGAGGGCGAGCCGGACGCGCCGGGCGATGCGGCGCAGGCCGATGCCGCCCGCGCCGAGGCGGCCGTGCAGGCCCATACACCGCGCGTCACCGATCTGCTGGCCCAGGATGACCTGATCGACCCGGAGCTGCCGACACCGGATGCGCCCGCGCCGTTCGATCTGACGCGCGAGCCGCTCAGTTTCCCGGCGCCGCGCTCGGCGCGCCTGCAGAATCTGGCGCGCGCCGACGAGGGTTTTCTGCTGGCGATGGGCTATTCCACACAGCGCGGTTATGGCAATACCCACCCCTTCGCGGCCGAGATCCGTTACGGCAGCGTCGAGGTGGAGCTCATGGTCGAGGAACTGGGCTTCGCCGTCACCATCGGCGAGATCGAGCTGACGGAATGCCAGATGGTGAGTCAGTTCGGCGGCGCGCCGGGCGAGGCGCCGCGATTCACGCGCGGCTATGGCCTGGTGTTCGGTTACGGCGAACGCAAGGCCATGTCGATGTCACTGGTCGATCGCGCGCTCAAGGCGGCCGAACTCGGCGAAGCCGCCGATTCGCCGGCAAACGACCAGGAATTCGTTCTCTATCACAGCGACAACGTCGAGGCCTCGGGCTTCGTCCAGCATCTGAAACTGCCGCATTACGTGGACTTCCAGGCCAACCTGGAACTGGTGCGACGCCTGCGTGGCGAGCACGCGCAAGCCGAGGCCCGCGCGCAGCCGCCGGCCGGGGCTCCCCTTTCTCCCGTCACCGAGGCCGCCGCATGAGCCACGCCAGCCCCCTTACCGAAGGCGCGTACAACTTCGCCTATCTCGACGAGTCCACCAAGCGCATGCTGCGCCGCGCCCTGCTGAAGGCGGTGGCCATCCCCGGCTACCAGGTGCCGTTCGGTGGCCGCGAAATGCCCTTGCCCTACGGCTGGGGCACCGGCGGCATCCAGGTCACGGCGGCGATCATCGGCCAGCAAGACGTGCTCAAGGTGATCGATCAGGGATCGGACGACACGACCAACGCCATCAACATCCGGCGTTTCTTCGCCCGCGTGACCGGCGTGCGCACCACCGAGGCGACGCGCGAGGCCAGCATCATCCAGACGCGCCATCGCATTCCGGAAACGCCGCTCGCCGAAGGCCAGATCATGGTCTATCAGGTGCCGATCCCCGAGCCGCTGCGCTGGCTCGAGCCCAGCGAAACCGAGACCCGCACGATGCACGCGCTGGCCGAGTACGGCGGCATGCACGTCAAGCTTTACGAAGACATCGCGCGCCATGGCCATATCGCCACCACCTACGACTATCCGGTCATCGTGAACGATCGCTACATGATGCGGCCCTCGCCCATCCCCAAGTTCGACAATCCCAAGCTCGACGCCAGCCCGGCGCTGATGCTGTTCGGCGCCGGCCGCGAGAAGCGTGTGTACGCGGTGCCGCCGTACACCCGCGTGCGCAGCCTGGACTTCGAGGATCACCCGTTCGAGGTCGAGCGCTGGGACGGCAGTTGCGCGCACTGCGGCGCCACCGACAGCTATCTCGACGAGATCATTCTGGATGACCAGGGCACGCGCCGGTTCGTGTGTTCCGACACGGAGTATTGCGCCACGCGCCAGGCCGAAGGCCATCACGGCTGCGACACCGCGCCGGTGGAGGTGCAGGCATGAGCGCGCATCCCTTGTTGTCGGTACGCGGCCTGACGTACACCTGGGACGGTGTGCACGGTTGCCGCGACGTGAGTTTCGATCTGTGGCCGGGCGAAGTGCTGTGCGTGGTTGGCGAATCGGGATCGGGCAAGAGCACCTTGCTGCAGGCGCTGTCGTGGCAGGTCGTGCCGCAGGACGGCAGCATCTGGTTTGACACGCGCGACCAGGGGCCGGTGTCGCTCGCGTCGCTCACCAGCGCGCGGCTGCGCTTGCTGGCGCGCACCGATTGGGGCTTCGTGCGGCAGAACCCGCGCGATGGCCTGCGCATGCGGGTGAGCGCGGGCGCCAACGTGGCCGAGCGATTGATGGCGATCGGCGATCGCCATTACGGCGAACTGCGCGGCGCGGCCTCGGAATGGCTGCGCAAGATGGAGATCGATGTGGCGCGCCTGGACGACGCGCCGGCGAAATTCTCGGGCGGCATGCAGCAACGCCTGCAGATCGCGCGCAACCTGGTCACGCATCCGCGCCTGGTGTTCATGGACGAGCCCACCGCGTCGCTCGACGTGTCGGTGCAGGCGCGTCTGCTCGACCTGTTGCGCCAGCTCGTCGCCGATCTCGGTCTCGCGGCCATCATCGTGACGCACGATCTCGCGGTCGCGCGCCTGCTGGCGCACCGCACGCTGGTGATGCGCGGCGGGCGTGTCGTGGAGAGCGGCCTCACCGACCAGATCCTCGACGATCCGCAGCACCCCTACACCCAGTTGCTCGTGTCTTCCATCCTGCAGAGCTGATCATGACCGACCTTTCCCTCGTTTCCGGCGCCATGGTCTCGGTGCACGGACTGAGCAAGACTTTCACGCTGCACAACCAGGGCGGAACGGCGCTGCCGGTACTCGACGCGGTGGATTTCACCGCGCATGCCGGCGAGTGCGTGGTGCTGGACGGCCCCTCGGGCACGGGCAAGAGCACCTTGCTGCGCTGTCTGTATGGCAACTATCTGGCCAGCGCGGGCTCGATCCGGGTGCGCGATGGCGCGGCCAGCGTCGAACTCACCCAGGCCCCCGAGCGCGAGGTGCTGCGGCTGCGGCGCGACGTGATCGGCTACGTCAGCCAGTTTCTGCGCGCGGTACCGCGCGTGAGCGCGCTCGACGTGGCGGCCGAGCCGCTGCGGGCCCGGGGCGTGGCCGCGGCCGAGGCGCGCGATGCCGCCGCGGCCTTGCTGGCACGGCTCAACCTGCCCGAGCGGCTCTGGTCGCTGCCGCCCGCCACGTTCTCCGGCGGCGAGCAGCAGCGCGTGAACATTGCACGCGGCTTCATCGGCGGTCATCCGATCCTGCTGCTCGACGAGCCGACGGCCTCGCTCGACGCGGACAACCGCAATGTGGTGGTGGGCCTGATCCGCGAGGCGGTGGCCGAAGGCCGCTGCCTGATCGGCATCTTCCACGATGAAGCGGTGCGCCACGCCGTGGCCACGCGTCTGTTGTCGCTGCGCCCGGCCGCCGTGCCGGCCTGCGCGGCCTGAATCGACTCCAGGAGCATGATGATGAGCAAGCAATACCTGACCGGTGCGCGCGTGGTGCTGCCGGATGCCGTGCTGGACGATGGCGCGGTGCTGATCGAGGACGGCCGCATCGCCGCCGTGAATCCGGTCAGCGGCATGGCGGGCGCCCAGGAGTTCCGGCTCGACGGCCAGACCCTGCTGCCCGGGCTGATCGACCTGCACTGCGATGCGATCGAGAAGGAGGCGGAGCCGCGCGCCAGCGTGCTGTTTCCGCTGGACTTCGCCGTGGCGCAGGTGGATCGTCGCAATGCCGCGGCCGGCATCACCACGCCGTTTCATGCGATGTCGTTCGCCAACAAGGAATGGGGCGTGCGCAACAACCAGACCGCGGCCGAGATCATCCGCCTGGTGCATGCGTTCCGCGGACACAGCCTGGTCGATAACCGCGTGCATTGCCGCTACGAGGTCACCGATCCGGCGGCGGTGGAGGTGCTTTGCGCGCTGATCCGCGAGGGCGTGGTGGACCTGCTCTCTGTCATGGATCATTCGCCCGGTCAGGGGCAGTTCAAGACGCTCGAAGCCTATCTCAAGTACATGATGGGCAATCACGCCATGACGCGCGACGAGGCCGAAGCGGCCGCCAGCGCCAAGCTCGACGGTCAGGCCGGCGCGAGCGGCCGGGTGGAGCGATTGCTGGGCGTGGCGCGCGAGTGCGGCATTCCCACGGCCAGCCACGACGACGATTCGGTGCATCGCATCGCCACCATGCGCAACCTGGGCGTGGCGATGAGCGAGTTCCCGATCAACCTCGACACGGCCACGGCGGCGGTGTCCTGCGGTCTGCCCACCATCTTTGGCGCGCCCAACGTGCTGCGAGGGCAGAGCCAGAGCGGCTCGATGCGCGCCATCGACGCCGTGCGCGCCGGCGTGGCGAGCTGCCTGTGTTCGGATTACCAGCCCTCGACCCTGATCGCCTCGGTGTTCAAGGTGATCGAGCAGACCGATCTCGGTCTGCCGCAGGCGGCCGCGCTGGTCACGGCCAATCCGGCGCGCGCCGCCGGCCTGCATGACCGCGGCCGCATCGAGGCCGGGCTGCGTGCCGACCTGGTGGCGGTGATGCCGGTGGGCAGCATGCCGCTCGTGAGTCAGACCTGGTCCGCCGGCAGGCTGGTGTTCGGCGCGCACTACGCGCCCGCGGTGCCGGCGCGCGTGGTGGCCGGCGCCGACATGCTGGCCGCCTGAGCGCGTGCGAGGGCCGCTCAGGGCGGCCCGCTGCTAACTCAGGCGCGCTGACGCCCGGCGGCGGATGCCACCGGAGCCACGGCCGATTGCGGCTCGGTCTCTTCCGCCGAGGCCTCGGCGATCTCCTCGGGCGAGGCGCGATCGCCTTCCAGCTTGGCGATCACGGCGGTGGCCAGGCTGTTGCCCACCACGTTGGTGGCAGTGCGGCCCATGTCGAAGAACTGGTCGATGCCCATGATGAGCAGCAGGCCGGCTTCGGGCAGGTTGAACATCGGCAGCGTGGCCGCCACCACCACCAGCGACGCACGCGCCACCCCGGCCATGCCCTTGCTGGTGATCATCAGCACCAGCAGCAGCATGAGCTGCTGGCTCAAGCTCATCGGAATCTCGTAGGCCTGCGCGATGAAGAGCACCGCGAACGACTGATACATCATCGAGCCGTCGAGGTTGAACGAATAGCCCAGCGGCAGCACGAAGCCCGAGATCCGCTTGGACACGCCGAAGCGCGACAGGGCTTCGATGGTCTTGGGATAGGCGGATTCGCTGCTCGCGGTGGAGAAGGCCAGCAGCGTGGGCTCTTTGATGAGCCCGCCCAGCCGCACGATGGACCGGCCCAGAAACAGGTAGCCCACGCCGAACAGCACGGCCCACAGCAGGGCCAGGCCGAGATAGAACTCGCCGATCAGGAGGCCATAGCCCACCAGCACGCCGAGGCCTTCGGTGGTGATGGCGGCCGCCATCGCGGCGAACACGCCGATCGGCGCGAAGCGCATCACATAGTCGGTGACGCGGAACATGACCTTGGCCAGCTCATCGATCGCGTTGACGATGGTGGTATGACCCTGGCCGCGCACATAGGCCAGGCCGGCGCCGAAGAACAGCGAGAACACGAGAATCTGCAGGATCTCGTTGGTCGCCATCGCCTCGATGATGCTGCGCGGGAACACGTGCGTGATGAAGGCCTTGAGCGTGAAGTCACCGGTCTTGAGCGCCGTGTGCGCCGCCGCGTCGGGCAGGGTGAGATTCATGTGCGTGCCGGGCGAGAAGATGTTCACCAGCAGCAGGCCGAGCAGCAGCGATGTCACCGAGGCGAGCACGAACCAGATCATGGCGCGCAGGCCGATGCGGCCCACGGCGCTCGAGTCCGTCATGCTGGCCAGGCCCGACACCAGCGTGGCGAACACCAGCGGCGCGATGATCATCTTGATCATGCGCAGGAAGATGTCGGTGAGCATGCTGAAGTAACCCGCCAGTTGTTTGGCGTGGGCCGCGTCCTGGGCCGTGCGATTGCAGATGTATCCCACTACGATGCCCAGCACCATGGCGATGCCGATGTAGCGAGTCAACTTCTTGGTATTCATGATAGGCAGAACTGAGGGTTGGAGCAGGTCGCCGGCGCCGCGCATCAGCGGGCGAACAAGGGCCGGCGGGTGGGTGGCCCGGGCAGCCTGGGCCTGAATGCGGCGAGGCGGCGGGCACGCGTCGGGCGACGCGGACGGCCCCGATGAGGGGGGCCCGGCGCGATAGTAAGCGCGGCTGGCTGACAGACAGTTGTCAGTGCGGCCCGGCACCTCGGGGCTGGGGCGGCGCGGTAACAACCAATGACAAAATGGCCGGGGTAGGCCGACGTTGCCGTCGGTCGGCGGCGGGATGCCGGCGGTAAGTGATGGCGGGCCGCCGCCGCCGGGCCGGGGAGGCGGGCGGCTTAGGGCCGGGAAGTACTGCGCGCGAGCCCGTAATGGCGCGGCGGTGGGGCCGCCGGACAGGCGCCGGGGCGGGTTTGGTTACGCCTTGTCGGCTCGTGCACAAGACCTGGTTTCAAAGCACGGCTAAAATCGCTGCATTCAGCCGCATTTCAACCATCACAATCAACCGGTAATCAAGGAGGTCCTTTCATGGCCCTAGTTTCCATGCGCCAGTTGCTCGACCACGCCGCCGAGCACGGTTATGGCATCCCCGCCTTCAACGTCAATAACCTGGAACAAGTCCAGGCCATCATGGAAGCGGCCGCCGAGACCGACAGTCCGGTGATCATGCAGGCCTCCGCCGGTGCACGCAAATACGCGGGCGAAGGCTTCCTCAAGTATCTGATCCAGGCCGCCGTCGAGTCGTATCCGCACATCCCCGTGGTGATGCACCAGGATCACGGCCAGTCGCCGTCCGTCTGTCAGGGTGCGATCAATCTGGGCTTCTCCAGCGTCATGATGGACGGTTCGCTGAAAGAAGACGGCAAGACCATCGCCGACTACGACTACAACGTCGACGTGACCCGCAAGGTCGTCGACATGGCGCACAAGCTGGGCGTGACGGTCGAAGGCGAACTCGGCTGCCTGGGCTCGCTCGAAACCATGGAAGGCGACAAGGAAGACGGCCACGGCGCCGACGGCAAGCTGACCATGGATCAGCTGCTGACCGATCCCGAGCAGGCCGCCGACTTCGTGCGCCAGACCCAGCTCGACGCCCTGGCCATCGCCATCGGCACCAGCCACGGCGCCTACAAGTTCACGCGCAAGCCCACCGGCGACATCCTGTCGATCAAGCGCATCAAGGAAATCCACGCCCGCCTGCCCAACACCCACCTGGTGATGCACGGCTCGTCGAGCGTGCCGCAGGAGCTGCTGGCCGAGATCCGCGAATTCGGCGGCGACATGAAGGAAACCTACGGCGTGCCCGTCGAAGAGATCCAGGAAGCCATCAAGTTCGGCGTGCGCAAGATCAATATCGACACCGATATCCGTCTGGCCATGACCGGCGCGATCCGCCGCTTCTTCGCCGAGAACCCCACCAAGTTCGACCCGCGCGAATACCTCAAGCCCGCCCGCGCCGCCGCCAAGGCGATCTGCGTGGCCCGCTACACCGAGTTCGGCACGGCCGGCAACGCCAGCAAGATCAAGGCGCTGCCCCTGACCGAGATCGCGCAGCAGTACGCCAGCGGCAAGCTGGCCCAGGTCGTGCAGTAAAGCTGACGGGGCCGGCAACGGCCCTGAAGAAAAAAGGCCGGACGCCTCGTGCGTCCGGCCTTTTTTTGTCTTAGGGCCGCCCCAAGACAGAAAATCTCCCTCGGGGGCAGCAAGCCGAAGGCGCGGCGTGGGGGCCTTTTTTGTCGCCGGGCCGCCCCAAGACAAAAAACGCCCCCTTGGGGGGCAGCAAGCCGAAGGCGCGGCGTGGGGGCCTTTCCCCCCGTTTTTCCTGCAGCGCGGCGGTCAGATCAGGTAGTCCTTGTAGCGCTGGATCGAATCGCGCGCGCCCTGGTTGAGCGCGCGCACGCAGCGCTCGGCCCGGTCGTAGTCGCCGGCCACCATCGCCGCGAGCAGGTCGCGGTATTGCAGGATCCCGGTGTCGGCACGGCCGGGCAGCAGCGCCACGCGCCGCATCGTCACGCGCGTGCGCTCGTAGATGCGTTCGATGAGGTCGCTGAGCACGGGGTTGGCGGCCAGCTCGGCCAGCCGGTCGCGGAACCGCATGATGGTGTTCACGTGGGCCTCGATATCACCGTCGCGCAGGCTCTGCTCGAACGGCGGGCCCAGCCATTCCTGCAGCTCGACCCAGTCTTCGGGCCGGGCGTGTTGCATGGCGAGGCGCACGGTCAGGCTATCGAGCGATTCACGCACTTCGTACAGACGATAAGTGGTCTCCATGTCCACCGGCACCACGACCGCGCCCTTGTTGGGAACGCGCTCGATCAGGCCGCGGTCTTCGAGGGTGGCCAGCACCTCGCGCGCCTTCGCGCGGGTGATGCCGTAGTGCTGCGCCAGATCTTCCTCGGGCAAGCGCGAGCCCGGCAGCACTGACTGCGACGCGATGCGGGCGCGCACATCGCGCAGCACCGCCTGGGTCGACACCATGGGTCGCTTCGGCGCCGGGTCGGCACTGTCTACGGGTTTGTCTCGGGTTGCCATTTTCACGTCCCTGATCGCCATTTTTTTGAGGAGAAAATCATATCATCGCATCGAACTCAAAATTGTGCACAATCAAGATAACTAAATTGTGATTTGGAATTGACACAATATTGTTCCGGGAATAACCTGCAGTCGTCCGATGTCTTGGGACGCACGATTTCAGGAGAATGGCTTTGCAGATCGAATCTTCGAAGGCGGCCGGCCCGGGCCCGCGCTGCCAGGAATACATGTCACGGCGCGCGGCGCATGTCGCGCGCGGCGTGGTCAACGGACCCCCCGTGTTCGCCCGCCATGCCAGCGGCGCCACGATCACCGACCTGGATGGTCGGGAGTACCTGGATTTCGCGGGCGGCATCGGCACCTTGAACGTGGGCCATGCGCATCCGGAAGTGGTGGAGGCCGTGAAGGCCCAGGCGGATGCCTACCTGCACACCTGCTTCAACATCGTGATGTATCCCGGCTACATCGAACTCGCCGAAGCGCTGATCGAGCGCGTGCCCGGTGACTGGCCCAAGAAGGTCATGCTGCAGAGCACCGGCGCCGAAGCGATCGAAAACGCCATCAAGATCGCGCGCCGCGCCACGGGCCGCGCCGCCGTGGTCGCATTCGAAAACGCATTTCACGGCCGCACCTTCATGGCCTTGTCGCTCACGGCCAAGGCGCCCGGCTACAAAACGGGCTTCGGGCCGCTCGCCTCCGAGGTGTACCGGGCGCCGTTCCCGGTGGCCTATCGCAGCCGGGACGACGCCGAGGCCAGCGGCCGGCACGCGTTCGATCGCCTGCGGCGCATGATTGAAAGCGAGATCGGCGCGGATCAGGTCGCGGCTGTCGTGATCGAGCCGGTGCAGGGGGAGGGCGGTTTCCATGTCGCGCCGCCCGAGTTCATGCGCAGCCTGCGCGATTACTGCACCCGGCACGGCATCGTGCTGATCGCCGACGAGATCCAGTCGGGCTTTTGCCGCACCGGCCATTGGTTCGCCACCGAGCATGCGGGCGTGCAGGCCGACCTCTACACGCTGGCGAAGTCGATGGGCGGCGGAATGCCGATCGCGGCGGTCGTCGGCCGTGCCGAATTGATGGACGCGCCCGACCTCGGCGGGCTGGGCGGCACCTATGCCGGCAACCCGCTGTCGTGCGCCGCCGCGCTCGCCACGCTGAAGGTGATGGCGCGCGACGACTACGCGGGCAAGGCCCGGCGCATCGGCGAGATCCTGGAGGCGCGGTTTGCACGCTGGGTCCGCGAGATCGAAATCGTGGGCGACGCGCGCGGCGTGGGCGCGATGCGCGCCGTCGAGATCGTGCAGGACAAGGCCGGCGCGGAGCCCGCGTCGGCGCTGGCCGCGCGGATCGTGCAACGGGCGTACGAGGCCGGCCTCATTCTGGTCAAGGCGGGCTTTCACGGCAATGTGCTCCGTTTTCTCGGACCCCTGTGCATGAGCGAGGCCGAGCTCGCGCGCGGCCTCGACATCCTGGAGCAGGCCATCGTGCACGTCGCCGGGGAGGCACGCGCATGAATACCCTGCTCAAACTCGACAATGCGCGCAAGGTCACCCACGTATTGGGCGGCGCGCGCCAGGGCATGAACGTGCTGGTGCTCTACGACTTCTATACCGAGCACAATGTGCAGCCGCTTGCGATCGCCCTGCAGGAGTGCGGCGCGACCCTGCATCTGTTGCAGATCGCCGGCAGCCGCCAGCATGGCGGCGGCTTCTCGGAAGTGGTGGCCCAGGCCATGCGCGCAGCCGATCTCGTGATTGCGCTGACGCGCGCCAATGCGGCGCACACCGAAGCGCGGCAACAGGCCACGAAGGCGGGCGTGGGCGTGATCGTGCTGCCCGAATCGGACAAGCCCGACTTCTTCCTTGCCGAAGGCTGGAAGGCGGATTTCGACGCGCTCAGACCCGAGATTCAGGGGCTTGCCGATGCGCTCACGCAGGCCAGCCATGCGCGTGTCACGAGCGCGGCGGGTACGGATATCCGCATGAGCATCGCCGGGCGGCGCGGTCGCGCGCTGCACGGGTTTGCCAACACGGTCGATATCTCGGCCGGCTACTGCCTCGAATCCAGCCTCGCGCCGGTCGAAGGCACGGCCGAGGGCGTGATCGTGGTCAATGCCAGCATTCCCGGCGTGGGCCTGGTGCAGAACGAGCCGGTACGCATCGTATTCGAACGCGGCATGGCGGTATCCATCGAGGGTGGCGCGCTCGCCACGCGTTTTCGCGAGCTGCTCGCCGGTTTCGAGGATCCGCTGGTTTACAACCTCGGCGAGCTGGGCGTGGGCATGAACCCCTGCTGCACGCTGGACGGGACCATGCTGTCCGACGAAAGCGTCTATGGTTCGATCCAGCTCGCGCTCGGCACCAGCGCTTATATCGGCGGCACCGTCAAGGCGGCCGCGCACTACGACACCATTGTGACCGAGGCGCAGCTCTGGCTGGACGACAGGCTCGTCCTGGACGGCACGCGCCTGCTGCTGGAGCCACGGCCATGACCGTACGCCTGACCATCGAAGACAACGGGGTGGCCCGGGTCCTGTTCGACCGGCCGGCCAAGCGCAATGCCTTCACCCTGGAGATGTATCGCGAGTTCGGCGCCGTCTTCGATGCGCTCGATGCGGACGACGCCGTCCGCTGCATCGTCCTGCGCGGTGCCGGCGGCGCGTTCTGCGCGGGCAGCGACATCGGCGGATTCGACGAAGACCGGGAAGGCGCGGCGCAGGCGCGCGACTATGCCGAATTCACGCTCGCCATGACCGATCGCCTCAAGCTCGTGCGCCATCCCACGGTGGCCTGCATCGAGGGCGCCTGCGTGGGCGGCGGGCTCGAGATCGCCGCCATGTGCGATGTGCGGATCGCCGCGCGCAGCGCGCGGTTCGGAATCCCCATCAATCGCATCGGGCTCACCCTCGATTACCGCGAGCTGGCCGATCTCGTCGCGCTGATCGGGCCGGCGCACGCCCTGGAGATGCTGCTCGAAGGCTCGGTTTTCGACGCCGCCGAGGCGATGTCGAAGGGGCTGCTCACGCGCGTGGTCGACGACGCGGCGCTCGAAGAGGCCGTGGCGCAGTGCGTGGAGCGGATCGTGCGCGGGGCGCCGTTGGCCAATCGCTGGCACAAGCGCTTCGTGCGCCGGCTGGCCTCGGGCGAGACCCTGAGCGAGGCGGATCTGCTCGAGCCCTACGCCTGTTTCGACACCGAAGATTATCGCGCCGGCAAGGCCGCGTTCCTGCGCAAGGAAACGCCGGTCTTCGTCGGTCGCTGACAGGAGCGAATTCATGACGACTTCCGCAACGCAGCCCCTGGCCGGCCTGAAGGTTCTCGATCTGTCGCAGATCATGGCCGGTCCGTACTGCACGATGGTATTGGCCGACCTCGGCGCCGAGGTGATCAAGGTCGAGAAGCCGGGCAGTGGCGATGACTCGCGCGAGATGGGCCCTTATGTGAACGGCGAATCGACCTGCTTCGCGCAGATCAATCGCAACAAGCTCGGCATCTCGCTCAACCTCAAGCATCCGGCCGTGCGCGAGATCGTGCTCGATCTGGTGCGCTGGGCCGATGTCCTGGTCGAAAACTATCGGGTGGGCGTGACGCGCTCGCTCGGGCTCGATTATGAAACCCTGAGCGCCATCAACCCCCGCCTGGTGTACTGCTCCATCTCGGGCTATGGACAGACCGGCCCGTACTCGGGCAAGGGCGGCTTCGACCTGGTGGCGCAGGGGATGACCGGCATCATGAGCATGACCGGCGAGCCGGACGGCCGACCGCTCAAATCCGGCATCGCCATCTACGACATCGGGGCGGGCCTGACCGCCTCCTACGCCATCCTGGCCGCCTGCATGCACCAGCGCAGCACCGGCGAGGGCCAGCTCATCGATATCTCGCTCGCCGAGTGCGGCCTGCCGTGGTTCATCTGGGAGGCGGCCGCCTACTTCGCGGAGGGCACGATTCCGCGCGCCACGGGCAGCCGGCATCGCGTGTCCGCGCCCTACCAGGCCTTCCATACGGGCGACGGCTACATCATCGTCGGCGCGGCCAACCAGCGCACCTGGGAGCGGCTGTGTGCGGACGTGCTGGGCCATCCCGAATGGATCACCGATCCCCGCTTCGTCACGAACACGGAGCGAATGGCGAACATCGAGGTGCTCGAGGCGCTGCTGGAGGCGGAGTTCGCCCGTGCGAGCGCCGCCGAGTGGATCCGCCGTTGCGAGGAGGCCGGTGTGCCGTGCGGGCCGATCAACGACTTCGGCCAGACGGTCAACGATCCCCACTACGCCGCGCGCGGCATGATCCAGGAGCTCGATCACCCGACCATCGGCCGCATGAAGACGATCGGCATTCCGACCCACTTCTCGCGCACGCCCGGACGCGTGACGCGGCCCGCGCCGCTGCATGGTGAGCACACCGACGAGGTCCTGGCGCGCTTCGGCGTGGATGCCGGACGCCGGGAGCAGTTGCGGCGGGAGGGCAGCATCCAGTAAGACGAACCTGTTCCAGCGTCGGGACGCAGCCGCGTCCGTGCGCCAGGCACGAGACCCCGCAGCGCACGATAGGGGTCGATAACAACAGCATCAAGGGGCCGGGCAATCCTTGCCGGCATATTCGAAGCAGCGAAATGCGCACTGCGCAGAAAGGAACGAATATGAAGCCGAGTACCACTTTGAACCGCCGTCAGTTTGTTGCCACCAGCGTCGCGATGGGAACGCTCGCCATGCTGCCCTGGGCAGCCCGGGCACAATCCGGCGCCCTGGCGCCGTTCCGCCTGGGGGCGCTGAACTCGATCACCGGGGTGGGCGGACCGTACGGCGGCGCGATGCTGCAATCGATACGCATCGCGGTCGACGAGGTCAACGAGGCCGGGGGCGCAGCGGGTCGCAAACTCGCGCTCTATGCCGAGGACGACCAGACCAAGCCGGATGCGGCCGTGCTGGCGGTCAAGAAGCTGATCGAGATCAACAAGGTCGAGGCGGTGGTGGGGATCTGGCCGTCGGCGGTGGGATTGGCGGTGATGCCCATCACGAACAACGCAGGCGTCATCATGATGAACACCTGCGGCGCGCCTGAAATGCAGACCGAGAACAAGCGCGGCCTCGCATGGATGTTCCAGGCGTCTAACGCGGTGTTCGGCAAGGCCTTCGCCGAAACCGCGCGCCGCCGCGGGTTCAAGCGTCCGGCGGTGATGGCGTTCAACAACTCCACCTTCGTGGGCCTGGCGAATTACTTCCGCGAAACCTGGGAGGCGGGCGGGGGCAAGGTCAGCGAACTGATCATCTACGAGCCCAACCAGACCACCTATCGCACCGAGCTCTCGCGGGTGCTGGCGACCAAGCCCGATGTCATTGCGCTGGGCTCGTACCGGCCCGACGCCACCATTCTGCTCAAGGAGTGGTACCAGAGCGGGCAGGACTGCAAGTTCATCATGCCCGGCTGGACGGCCAACGAAGACCTGGTCAAGGCGCTGGGCAAGGACGCCACCGAAGGCATCATCTCGATCTCCAACGTCGCGGCCTACGATCACCCCACGTACAAGAGCTTCGCCGAGCGCTTCCGCGCCAAGACGCGCCGCGAACCCGATATTTTCTCGGCGCAGAGCTACGACATGGTCATCGCCCTGGCGCTCGCGATCGAGGCCGCCGGCGCCAACGCCACGCCGCTCGAGGTGAATGAGCGCATCAAGCCGGTCACGGGCCAGGGCGGGCAGAAGGTCAGTTCGTTCGCGCAGGGCCGCGACGCGCTGAAGGCGGGGCAGGACATCGACTACGACGGCGCATCCTCCGGCCTGCAGTTCGGCGCAAAGGGCGAGACGGTGCCCGACTTCGGCGTGTTCGAGATCAATCAGGGCAAGCTCGTTCTCAAGGAGACGTTGCCTGGGTCGCTGGCCTGAGGCGGGAGCGCACATGGACGCTATCGCCATCCTCAATGCCACCATCAATGGCCTCGTGCTCGGAACGCTGCTCGCGCTTCCGGTCCTGGCCATCACGATGGTCTTCGGCATCGCGCGCTTTCCCAACGCCGCCACCGGTGACTACATGACGCTGGGTGCCTACACGGCCATCGCCGTGCAGACCTTCGTCGGCAGCTCGCTGGTGCTCGGGGTGGTGGCCGCCTGCCTGGTCACCGCGCTGGTATCGGTCGGG
Organism: Bordetella genomosp. 5; assembly: GCF_002261475.1. Lineage (GTDB taxonomy): Bacteria > Pseudomonadota > Gammaproteobacteria > Burkholderiales > Burkholderiaceae_B > Bordetella. Next base: position 381,289 of record NZ_NEVN01000009.1, on the reverse strand, counting down.
TTCTATCTCTGGGTATTCCGCGCGCTCGCCCATCGGTCCAATGTCTCGCGGCTGGTGGCCTCGCTCGGTGTGGCGTTCGTGGTGCGCAACACCATCACGTTCTTCGCCGGCCAGGATCAGTACAACCTGGACGTGCCGCTGGTGCGCGCATGGAACTTCAACGGCGTGCGCATCCTGCCGACCGACGTCTACATCCTCGCCACCGCCGCGGCGGCCCTGGTGCTGGTGTTCGTGCTGCTGCATGCCACGCCGCTGGGCCGGCGCATGCGGGCGGTGGCCGACAACCCCGACCTCGCCGCGGCGAGCGGAATCCGTTCGCGCCGCGTGATGCTGTGCCTCTGGACGCTCTGCGGCGTCTTCTGCGGGCTGGGCGGCGTGCTGCTCGGCATCAAGGCGGTGGTGGTGCCCGAACTCGGTTTCGAACTCCTGATGCCGATGTTCGCGGCGGTCGTGCTGGGCGGTATCGGCCATCCGGTGGGCGCGGTCGTGGGCACCTTGCTGTTCAGCGTGTCCCAGGAAATCGCGAGCCTGTATGTCGAGCCGTCGTACAAGATCGTGCTGGCCTTTTCCGTCCTGCTGGTGGTGCTGCTGGTTCGCCCGCAGGGTCTGTTCGGCCGCCCGGTCGCAGCGAGGTAAGCAACATGGAAGCCTATCTGATCGCCATTTCCATTGGCATCCTGATCTACATGCTCCTGGCCGTCGGCCTGTCGCTGCACTATGGCTTCACGGGCCTGGTGAACTTCGGCCACGTGGGGTTTTTCGCCATCGGCTCGTATGCGTCGGCCTTGCTGTCGATGCAAGGCGTGCCGATCCCGCTGGCGATGGCCGGCGCCACCGTGCTCACCGCGCTGGCGGCCTGGCCGCTCGGCATGGTGGCCTTGCGGCTCGGCAGCGATTATCTCGCCATCGTGACGCTGGGTTTCTCGGAAACCGTACGCATGATGCTGCAGACGGAAGAGTGGCTCACGCGCGGCATGCATGGCCTGCCCGGGATCCCGCGCCTGTTCGACGGTCTTGTGCCGGCCTCGCAGATCGACTTCTGGATTCTGATGAGCCTGCTTGCCGCCAATGCGGTGGTGTTCTGGCTGGTGACGCGGGTCGTGCGCAGCCCCTTCGGCCGGGTGATCGGCGCGATCCGCGACAACGAGGTAGCCGTCCGTGCGCTGGGCAAGGATCCGGCGCGGTTCAAGACGCGCTCCCTCATGCTGGGCGCGGGCCTGGCCGGTCTGGCGGGCGCGTTCCAGGCGCACTACCTGACCTTCCTCAGCCCCGACCAGTTCGTGCCGCTCATTACGTTCTACATCTGGATCGCCGTGTTTGTCGGCGGTGTCAACCGGCTGCGCGGCGTTGCCCTGGGCACGGTGATCCTGGTGGGCTTTCTCGAAGGATCGCGCTTCGTGCGCGAGTTCATGGGAGGGATCTCCGAGGTCCAGATGGCGAGCGTGCGCATCTGGGTGATCGGGATGGCGCTCATTCTCGTGGTGCTCTACCGGCCGCAGGGTGTGCTGGGCGAGCCGGCGGGAGGGAAGAAGTCATGAAAATGCTCGAAGTCAGTAACGTGAGCGCAAGTTTTGGCGGCTTCAAGGCGCTCGACGGCGTGAGCCTGCATCTGGACCGGGGCGAGCTGCTCGGCCTCATCGGCACCAACGGCGCGGGCAAGAGCACGCTGTTTTCGGTGATCACCGGCTATGTGCCGAAGCAGTCGGGCCAGATCCGCTTCGAGGGGCAGGACATCGACGACCTGCCGGTCCACCGGCGCGTGCGGCGCGGCCTGGCCCGGACGTTTCAGGTGCCGCGCGAATTCTCGCAGCTGTCGGTGCTGCACAACATGATGGCCGCCGCGCCCGACATGCACGGCGAGAAGCTGCTCGGCCTGTTTTTCTCGCCCCGCCAGGTCGCGCGCGAAGAGCGCCGCGCGGCCGAGATGGCCCGCGAATGGCTGGATTTTCTCAACCTGACGCGGGTGATCGATCAGCCGGCCGGAAAACTCTCCGGCGGGCAGAAGAAGCTGCTCGAACTGGGCCGCCTGCTCATGCTGGAGCCCCGCTGCATCATGCTCGACGAGCCGTTCGCGGGCGTCAACCCCGTGCTGATCGGCGAGCTCTCCGAGCGCATCGTGGCCCTGAACCAGCGGGGCATGACCGTGCTGATCATCGAACACAACCTGGAAGAGCTGGCCCGCATCGTGCCCCGCATGTATGTGATGGATCGTGGCCGGGTCATCGCCGAGGGCGGCCCCCGCGCGGTGCTGGCGCAGCCCGCGGTGCGCGAAGCCTACATGGGAGGCGTGATATGAGCGGCAACGCAGCGATCGGGCAGGGCCTGCTCTCGGTGCAGGACATGGCGGCCGGCTACGGCGACGTCGACATCGTGAGCGGCATCGACCTGCATGTGGGGGCGCGCGAGATCGTCACCATCGCGGGCACCAATGGCGCGGGCAAGTCCACGCTGATCAAGGCGGTGATGGGCCTGTTGCCGCGCATGAGCGGAAGCCTGCGATTCGATGGACATGACCTGCGGGCCATCGACGTCGAAGACCGGGTGCGCGTGGGCATCTCCTACGTGCCGCAGGTGCAGAACGTGTTCGGCGACCTCACCGTGCTCGAGAACCTCCAGGTCGTCGAACACGTACGCGAGCCGCGCGCACGCATCGAGGCCATGCTGGAGATGTTTCCGGCGCTGGCGCAGCGGCGCCGCACGCACGCCGGCAATCTCTCCGGGGGAGAGCGCCAGCAGCTCGCCTTCGCGCGTGCGCTGATGCCCTCGCCGCGGCTCATCCTGCTCGACGAACCCTCGGCCGCCTTGTCGCCGGCGCTGACCGAACAGGTCTTCGACGAAGTGCGCCGGCTGCCCGGCCTCGACGTGGCGGTACTGATGGTGGAACAGCGCGCGCGCCAGGCGCTGCAGTTCAGTGATCGCGGCTACATCCTGGATTCGGGGCGCATCGTGCTGACCGATACGGGCGCCAACCTGCTTGCCAATGAAGACATGGCCGAGTTGTACATCGGCCGCGGCCATGCCGCCTCCGAAGAAGGAACTCACGCATGAACACCGAAGCTAGACAGGGACCGCGTCGCCCCGCGCCCTCCGATATCGCCCGTCTCACCATGGCGCAGGGGTTGCGCGCACTGGATGCGGGAACGCTGACCTGCGAGGCCTGGGCAAGGGCCTGCCTCGAGCGCATCGCCCTGCGGGACGCCGAGGTCCATGCGTGGGTGCATGTGGCGCAGGCGGCCGCGATCGAGCGCGCCCGTACCGTCGACCGGCTGGGCCGCACGCGGCCGTTCGACGGCGTGCCGCTGGGCATCAAGGACACGATCGACACGGCGGACATGCCGACCGAACTGGGCGACCCGGCCATCTTTCCGGGCCGGCAACCCACCGTCGACGCGCCCGTGGTGGCGCGCGCACGCGCGCTCGGATTCAATCTGCTCGGCAAGAACACCGTGTCGCGCCACGCCATCATGCTGCCGGGCCCGTGCCGCAACCCGCACGACGTGAGCCGCACGCCGGCCGCTTCCTCGGCCGGCTCGGGCGCGGCGGCGGCCGACTTCATGGTGCCGCTGTCGATCGGCACCCAGACCGCCGGCTCGATCCTGCGTCCCGCCTCGTTCTGCGGCGCCGTGGGCTTCAAGCCCACGCTGGATCTCATCCCCTATGTGGGCATCCGCACCTATTCGCGGCCGCTCGATGTGGTCGGCCCGCTGTGCCGGTCGGTCGAGGACGTGCAGTATTTCATGCGCGGTTTTGTCGGCGACCCGCGTTACGCCTCTCCGGTGCCGGGCGGCATGCCGCGTCTGGGCGTGTGGCGGCCGCGCGACTGGCCGCAGGCCGACGCCGTGGCGCAGCGCATCTTCGAGGAGAACCTGCGCACGCTCGCGGACGCGGGCGCGGTGCTCACCGAGCTGTCCATGCCGGCGTCGTACGAACAGATCGGCGATCTGCAGGATGTCATCATGGCCTACGATCTCGCCCGCGAATACGACGCCATCCGCCGCGATCATGCCGAGCACTGCGACCCCGAGCTGCTCGCCTATCTGGATCTGGGCCGCACGTACAGCGATGCCGATTACGCGCGTGCGCTGGACGCGGCTGATGCCTGCCGGCGCCAGTTTCACGACATCGCGCGCGACATCGACGCCATCGTCATGCCGGCGACGCTGGGTGAGGCCCCCACGGCGGACAGCACCGGAAGCTCGGTGTTCATTCGTGCGTGGTCGCTTCTGCACAACCCGTCGATCTCGCTGCCGGTGGCGCGTGGCGACCTGGGGCTGCCCATCGCGATCCAGCTGGTCGGCTTCCGTCACGAGGATCCGGCCCTGCTCGCCTGGGCACGACGGGTGGAGGCGGTGCTCGGCTCGCGGGCCCACGACGACTGAAGGGCAGGGCGGCCAGCGTCAGCCCGGCGCGTTGTGCGGAAAGTGCGGGTGCGCGGTGTCGATGGTGTGCCAGGGCGGCGCCGACGCGGTCCAGAGGGTGAGCTGGTTGGCGAAGCGGGCCGGCTCGTCCAGCGCGCCCGCCCGCACGATCACGTAGTCGGCGCCTTCGGCCTGGCCGAACAGCGGCGTGCCGCAGGCGGGGCAGAAGCTGCGCATGACCTGGCGGCCCGAGTCGCTGCGATACACATACTCTTGCGGGGCGCCGCGTTCGATCTTCAGGCTGGCCGCGGCCAGCAACAGCGCATGGGCCGGCGCGCCACCGCTCAGAAACTGGCAGTCGCGGCAGTGGCAGGTCGCGGCGGTCAGGGCGGGGCCGGTCGTGCGAAAGCGCACCGCCTGGCAATGGCAGCCGCCGGTGTGAGGCTTGAATGCGGTATCTGTGCTCATGCGGGTCTCGGTGAAAGAGAGCAGGGAGAGGGCAGGATCGGGCCAACAGCGGCGCCTGCGGCATGGCCGCGCACCGGTGAACCCGAGGCTAACGGCGGGGCGGCGGCGCGTCCATCGGCGGACAGGACTAGGGTATTTGCAGTAACCTATCGCCTGCGCGAACCGCGCCTCCTGCCCCCGCCGCGCGTCCCCTGGTGTTCGCATGCGGCCGTAACACCGGGCAGCCGCGGCAGCCCCCTTTTCTTTCTCTTTCCGTCAGGCCTGCGCGCAGCGGCGCGCACCGGCGGGACGCTTATTTTTTGCCATAGGCCATCTCCGTGACTTCCGCTTTGCACGAATCCAGCATCAAGTCCCTGCCGCTCCTGGGTCGCGGCAAGGTGCGTGACATGTACGCCGTCGGCGACGACAAGCTGCTGATCGTCGCGTCCGACCGCATTTCCGCGTTCGACGTCATTCTTGATGATCCCATTCCGGGCAAGGGCCAGGTGCTCACCGAGCTGACCGAGTTCTGGCTGCAGAAGCTCGCTCACATCCTGCCGAACCACTCCACCGGCGTGCGTCCCGAAGACGTGGTCGCCCCCGACGAAGTCGATCAGGTGCGCGGTCGCGCCGTGGTGGTCAAGCGCCTCAAGCCCATCCTGGTCGAGGCGGTCGCGCGTGGCTATCTGATCGGATCGGGCTGGAAGGACTACCAGACGACCCGTTCGGTGTGCGGCATCTCGCTGCCGGCCGGTCTGCAGCAGGCCGGCAAGCTGCCCGAGCCCATCTTCACGCCGGCGGCCAAGGCCGAGTTCGGTCTGCACGACGAAAACGTCGACTTCGCCCACGTGGTCAACGAAGTCGGCCAGGAAATGGCCGAGCGCATCCGCGACGTCACGCTGCGCCTCTACAGCGAGGCCGCCGCCTTCGCCGCCACCAAGGGCATCATCATCGCCGACACCAAGTTCGAGTTCGGTCTCGACGACAACGGCACCCTGCACCTGATGGACGAAGTGCTGACCCCCGATTCCTCGCGCTTCTGGCCCGCGGACGGCTACCGCGTCGGCATCAGCCCGCCGTCCTTCGACAAGCAGTTCGTGCGCGACTGGCTCGAAACCCAGCCCTGGGACAAGACCCCGCCCGCGCCGCGCCTGCCGCAGGAGGTCCTCGAAAAGACCGCCGCCAAATATCGCGAAGCGCTGGATCGCCTGATGGCCTGAGCGCCATTAGCGCCACAAAACCCGCCCGCGCGCCTGCGCCGGCGGGTTTTTTCTTGCCTGCGTTACGCACAATCGACAAAATTGGAAAGTTTGCTGGCAGTCACATATATTGCTGTTTGTTACGTTATACTCCGGCGCAGCCCTGCGACGAGGAGGCCGATTTTGTTGATGATTTTGCCCTTCCTGACGGGCGGCCTGGCCGTCTGGTTCGCCATTCTGGGCCGACGCCAGCCCTGCTTCACATTCTGGTTGCTGACGCTGGGCCTGTTCATCGCCGGCGTCGGCACTCATATGAGCGGCCCGCTGCCGTTCACGCTCTGACGCCCCGGGTTCCGTCATGATCTTTCTGCACAACCCGGCGCGCGGATCGCGTTGGCTCAACAGCCTGTTTCTGATCATCGTGAGCCTGATGCTGCTGGGCAGCCTGGCGCTGCATTGGCGCGCCGGACGTGGCGTGCCGCCGCTCGCGCTGTTGCAGCAGGCCGCCTACGTGATGGCGGGCATCGGCCTGCTGCTCAATATGCGCCTGGGCCCGTCGCCTCTGCACTACGCCATGGTCACGGCATCGGCGCTGGGCGGCATGGCCGCGAGCGCCTGGGTGCTGCTGCAAACAACGGCCGGGCTCGCCGCGCCGTGGGGCGGGCTGCGCGCCGATACCTGGCATTTCCTGGTGTGCGCCAGCCTGGTCGGCTTCGCCGTGCTGATGCAGGCCAAGGATCGCAAGTGGGGCGACAACGCCATCAAGAAGCCCGTCTCCGTGCCGATGGGCGTGGTGATGGGGTTCTTCGCGCTGGCGGTGCTGGCACAGCTGGGCCATACCGGCTATGCCTGCGGCGTGGCGGAATGCGCGGCCACGGCTTCCACAGGCTCCACGACCTCCACGGGCCCCGCAGCCTCCACGACGCCCGCGACGTTCACCGCCCCCACGGCTTCCACGGCCGCGCCGCAGCCCGCCGCCGACGCGGGCGCCGCCCTGCAGGGCGCCGAGGCGCCGGAGTCTGCCCGAGGCGGGTAAAATACCGGGTTTCGCGGCGTCGAGCCGCCAATCCCCGCACGCGCACAGCCCTTGTCCGCGTGCCTACCCGCAACGGTCATGAACACTAAGGTAACTGCTACCGGCGCTCCGGTCGTCGGCGTCATCATGGGCTCTTCCAGCGACTGGGAGGTCATGAAAAATGCCGTCTCGATGCTCGAGTCGTTCGGCGTGCCCTACGAGGCGCGCGTGATTTCGGCGCATCGCATGCCGCAGGACATGGCCGATTACGGCGCCGCGGCTCGCTCGCGTGGCCTGCGCGCCATCATCGCGGGCGCCGGCGGCGCCGCGCACCTGCCCGGCATGATGGCCGCCCTGACCGAAGTGCCCGTGTTCGGCGTGCCGGTGCCGTCCAAATACCTGCGTGGCGAAGATTCGCTGCTGTCCATCGTGCAGATGCCCAAGGGCGTGCCGGTGGCCACCTTCGCGATCGGTGAAGCCGGTGCGGCCAATGCCGCGCTGCACGCCATCGCGACCCTCGCTTGCACCGACGATGATCTGCATGCCAAGCTGGTGGCGTTCCGCGCCGCGCAGACCGAGACGGCGCGCAACATGAAGGTGCCGCCCGAGGCCTGATTCGTGGGCCGGCCATCGTGATGCGCCGGCCCGGCTTTTTGTCATTCGCGACCCCTCATCGGGTCGACCTGCGAACCCCCATCGAGGGGCTGTGATCCATGTCGCAACACTCCACCGCAATCGTCGCTCCGGGCGACTGGCTCGGCCTTCTGGGCGGCGGCCAGCTCGGCCGCATGTTCTGCCACGCCGCGCAAAGCCTCGGCTACAAGGTCGCCGTGCTCGACCCCGCCGACGAGTGCCCGGCCGGCATGGTTGCCGATCTTCATATCCAGGCGGCCTATGACGACACCGCGGGCCTCACGCGCCTGGCCGAGCGTTGCAGTGTGGTCACCACCGAATTCGAAAACGTCCCGGCCGACAGCCTGCGCTTCCTGCAGGCGCGCTGCCGGGTGAGCCCGTCCGCCGACGCCGTCGCCATCGTCCAGGATCGCAACGCCGAAAAGGCGTTCATCGCGAGCCAGGGCATTGCCGTCGCGCCCAACGTCCCGGTGCTGAGCGAGGCCGACCTCGCGGCCGCGCCAGACGACCTGTTTCCCGGCATTCTCAAGGCCGCGCGCCTCGGCTACGACGGCAAGGGGCAGGCCCGCATCGCGTCGCGCGAGCAGGCCATCGAGGCGTTCCGCGAGTTCGGTGGCGTCGCCTGTGTCCTCGAGGCACTGATGCCGCTCGACCACGAGATCTCGGTGGTGATCGCGCGGGGCTTCGACGGCGCCGATGTGGTGTTTCCGATCGCCCGCAACGAACACCGCGACGGCATCCTGGCCGTGTCGACGGTGTCCGGCGGCGGCGCCGACGCGTCGCCGCAGGCCCAGGCCACCCTGGCCGCGCAAAAGATCGCGGCCGGCCTCGGCTACCACGGCGTGTTGTGCGTCGAGTTCTTCGTGCTCACCGATGGCAGCCTGATCGTCAACGAGATCGCGCCGCGTCCGCACAACAGCGGCCACTACAGCATGGATGCCTGCGTCACGAGCCAGTTCGAACAACAGGCCCGCGTGATGGCCGGGCTGCCGCTGGGTACCACGCGTCTGTTCGCGCCGGCCGTCATGCTCAACATCCTGGGCGACGTCTGGTTCGAGCCGGGCAGCGACACCCCGCGCGAACCCGACTGGGCCGGCGTGCTGGCGGTCGAGGGCGCCAAGCTGCATCTGTACGGCAAGGCCGAGGCGCGCCGCGCCCGCAAGATGGGCCACGTCAACATCACCGGCGTCACGCTGGCCGACACCCAGGCCGCCGCCGCGCGCGTGGCGCGGGTGCTGGGCATCGCGCCCGCGGAATCGCACGCATGAGCGCGGCCGCGGATCCGCACGAGATCGCCCTGGCCGCGCAGCGGCTGATGGCGGGCGAGCTGGTGGCGTTTCCCACCGAGACCGTCTATGGGCTGGGCGCCGACGCCGAGAATCCCGAGGCGGTGGCGCGCATCTATGCCGCCAAGGGCCGGCCGTCCAATCATCCCGTCATCGTCCACATCGCGCCCGAGGGCGACGTGGGCTACTGGGCCGTCGACGTTCCGCCCGAAGCACGGGCGCTGATGCAGGCCTTCTGGCCGGGCCCGCTCACGCTGATCCTCAAGCGTGCGCCGCACATCGGCGACGCCGTCACCGGCGGCCAGGACAGCATCGGGCTGCGTTGCCCTTCGCATCCCGTGGCGCAGGCCCTGCTGCGTGCGTTTGCCGCGGCCATGCCCAACGGGCAGGGCGGGGTGGCCGCGCCGTCGGCCAACACGTTCGGCCATGTGTCGCCCACGCAGGCCGAGCACGTGCGCGCCGAGTTTCCGCGCGAAGTCGCCGAGGGCATGCCGGTCCTCGAAGGCGGGGCCGCCGAGGTCGGTATCGAATCCACCATTCTCGATCTGTCGCGCCTGGCGCAAGGCGTGGGACCCGTGCTGCTGCGTCCGGGGCACGTGAGCGCCGCGCAGATCGAAGCGGTGCTCGGTGTGCCGGTGCGCCGCCCCGACGCGGCCGCGCCGCGCGCCTCGGGCACGCTCAAGGCGCACTACGCGCCGCGCACGCCGCTCGAGCTCGTCGACGGCGCGCAGCTGGCCCAGGCCGTGGCCGCGCGGGCGTCCGCGGGCAGGCTCGCGGTCGTGGCCTTCGAGGCGCCCGCCGCCGGCGTCACGCCGTCGTCCACGCTCGAGTGGGTGCGCGTGCCGGCCGACCCCGCGCACTACGCGCAGTCGCTGTATTCCCGGCTGCGCGAGCTCGACGCGCAAGGCTATGCCCGCATCCTGGTGCAGGCGCCGCCCACGGATTCCGCCTGGGATGCCGTGAACGATCGCATCGGCCGCGCGGCCGCTGCCTTCTCGCTCGATACCACCGATCTCTCCGCCACCTGAGCGTGGCGTCGCCCGCCTAGGGTAGCCGCGCATTGTGGCGCGGCCGCCCCGGGCGTACTCTCCTTGCGCCGGGCAAAATCCGCCTGGCGAAACAGCGCGGGCCGGCCTTTATCCAGGGCCGCCACTGCGCAACATCACCGAGGAGACGATTCATGAAGCGGCAATTTGCCATGGTGGCGGGCGCGCTCGCGCTCGCATGCGCGACCCAATCGGCCATCGCCGGCCCCACGCTCGACGCCGTCAAGAAAAAAGGCTTCGTGCAATGTGGCCTGACCGATGGCGTATCCGGTTTCAGCGCCACCAACAGCAAGGGCGAATGGGAAGGCATGGACGTCGACATCTGCCGCGCGGTCGCGGCAGCGGTGTTCGGCGATGCCACCAAGTTCAAGGGCACGCCGCTGTCGACGCAGCAGCGCTTCACCGCACTGCAATCCGGCGAGGTCGACGTGCTGCTGCGCACGGTCACGCTCACCCAGACGCGCGATACCTCGCTGGGCCTCGCCGCGGTGGCGCCGAGCTTCTACGACGGCCAGGGCGTGCTGGTGCGCAAGTCGCTCAACGTCAAGTCGGCCAAAGAGCTCAACGAGGCCACGATCTGCGTGCAGCCGGGCACCACCACCGAACTCAACCTGGCCGACTGGTTCCGCGCCAACGGCATCAAGTTCACGCCGGTCGTGATCGACAAGGTCACCGAGGTGGTGCGCGCGTTCGAATCGGGACGCTGCGATGCGTTCACCGACGACGCCTCCCAACTCGCCGCGGTCCGCGCGACGCAGGTCGCCAAGGCCGACGACTTCGAGATCCTGCCCGAGCGCTTCTCCAAAGAGCCGCTCGGCCCCATGGTGCGCCAGGGCGATGAAAACTGGCTGGGTATCGTGCGCTGGACGCTGTTCGCCCTGATGGAAGCCGAGGAATACGGCATCAACCAGAAAAACGTCGACGAGATGCTCAAGAGCAAAAACCCCAACGTGCTGCGCATCCTCGGCGTGACCCCGGGCGCCGGCAAGAACATGGGCGTGGACGAAAAGTGGGCCTACAACGCGATCAAGGCCGTGGGCAACTACGGTGAGATCTTCGAGCGCAACGTCGGCAAGGGCAGCAAGCTGGGCCTCGAGCGCGGCGTGAACGCGTTGTGGAACCAGGGTGGCGCCATGTACGCCTGGCCAGTGCGCTGAGGCATTGCCAGGCGGTTCGGTGTCACTCGGATCGCCAGGCGATACGAACGGTTCGGAATGCGGTACGCTACGGTTACCCTGACCGAACCGTTTTTTTATGGCCCATCCCGAGGATTCGCCCCTGTTCGTGGCCGCGCTGGCGCGTGGCATTACCTTGCTCACGGCCTTCAATGAAGGCCGGCCCGCCATGACGCTGCCCGAGCTGGCCGAAGCCACCGGTCTCACCAAGAGCGCCGTGCAACGCTTCGCCCACACGCTCTGGACGCAGGGCTATCTGCGCAAGCACCCGCAGACCAAGCGCTTTTCGCTGGCGCCTCAGTCGCTCGAGCTCGGCATGCGCTACGCCCAGACCAGCGCGCTCGTGCTGGGCGGCAACCCGTTCCTGCATTCGCTCAACCGCACCAGCCAGGAAACCTGCAGCCTGGCCGAGCCCGACGGGCTGGACATGGTGTATGTCGCGCGCTTCGCCACCCACAAGCAGATGTTCGTGCACATGCCCGTCGGCATGCGCCTGCCGATTCATTGCACCGCCGCCGGTCGGGCGGTGCTGTCGCGCCTGGATCCGGAGCGCGCGCGGGCGCTCTTGCTGCGCTGCGAGCGCAAGCCCTACACGGCCAACACGCTCACCGAGATCGAGGCGCTGATGGCAGAGCTCGATTTCGCGCGGGCCAGCGGTTTCGCCCGCGCCAACGGCGAGTTCTATCAGGGCGACATCACCATCAGCGCGCCGGTGCTTGACCCGGTCGGCACCCCGGTGGGCGCGGTCAATGTGTCGGTACCCTCGAGCCGCTGGACCTTCGAACAGGCGCAGACCGTGTTCGGTCCGCAGGTGCTCGAAACGGCCCACGCCATCAGCGCGTCGCGCACCATCGGACTCACCCAGCCGTTCTATGCGATGGAGTCCGCCGCCTAGCCACGGCGCCCCAGTGCAACGCCCCGACCCGGCCATGGCCGGGTTTTTTATTGCGGTGCGTCAATCGGACGTCGGCCATGCGGGAGCCGGGCAATCCCTAGTACCCGAGCCTGCCGCGCCGGATTAATCTATTTGCGACACGATCATATCGCAGAGCGATACGATAAATAATGCATCCGCTACGACGCGGTCGCGGCAAACCTGGGAGTTGTGCTGTGCAGCAAATCACGTCGGCCTGGACCGATTCCACGCTTTACACCCCGGCCGCCGGGTTCATGGGACTGCCGGCGCCGTCCTCCACGCAGGCTTCGGCGCCGCGCGCCTGCGTGCTGGGCATTCCGTTCGACTGCGGCACCCATCCGTTCCGCGTGGGCTCGCGGCAGGGCCCCGATGCCATTCGCGAACAATCGCGGCTGCTGCGCCCGTTCGACCTGTTCCGCCGTGCCGGTCTGGACAATCCGCCCGAGTACCTGCGCGTGGTCGACGCCGGCAATGTCGTGTGCTGGCCCGGCGACCCCGAACGCTCGTACCCGCAGATCGAAGCCGCGCTCGGCCGTGTGCTCGATGCGGGCGCGATCCCGATCACCATGGGTGGCGACGGCGCGGTCACGTTGCCGCAGCTGCGCGCCGTGGGCCAGCGCCATCCCGGCGTGGTCGTGCTGCATTTCGACTCGCATACCGACACCTATCCGATCGCCGGCTACAACACCGCCACCACTTTCACGCGGGCGGCCGAAGAGGCCGTGGTCGACGTGGCCGCGAGCTATCACGTCGGCACGCGCGGCAATTCCTTCATGGGCGGCGTGGTCGAGTACGGGCGCGAGGTGGGCTACACGGTGGTGCCGTTCGACGAGTTCGATCGCGATCAGGCTGCCGTGCTCGACGACATCAAGCGCCGCGTCGGCGACCGCCCGGTGTACCTGTGTTTCGACATGGACATTTTCGATCCGTCCTGCGCGCCCGGCGTGTGCACGCCGGAGTGGGGCGGGCTGTCGGCCAAAGAGGGGCTGGCGTTGCTGCGACGCCTGCACGGCCTCAACTTCGTCGCCTTCGATGTGAATACGGTGTCGCCGCCGCAGGACGTGGGCGGCGCCACGGCGTTTCTTGCCGCCACCGTGATGCAAGAGTTCTTTGCCCTGGCCGCCAGCGCGGTCCAGGCGTATCCGCAAGGCCGGCCCGCCTGACGGGCGGTCAACGATTCAAGGGGAAAATATGAAAACCACGAAACTTCTGGCCAGCCTGATGGCGGCCGCCACGCTGGCCTGCGCCGGCACCGCGCTCGCGCGTCCGCTCGACGAGATCAAGGCGGCCAAGACGCTGAATGTGGTCACGACCGCATCGGCGCCGCCGCACGGCTTCAAGAATCCGGCCAGCAATCAGCTCGAAGGCATCATGGTCGACGTGGCGCGCGCCGTGGCCGCCCACCTCAAGGTCGAGATGAAGCTGGCCGACGTGCCGTTCTCCGGCCTGATTCCGACGCTGACCTCGGGCCGCGCCGACGTGATGTCGGCACCGCTCTTCATCACCGAAGAGCGTGCCCGCGCGATCGACTTCTCCGCGCCCGTGTACGAGTGGGGCGAGGGCATCGTGGTCAACGAAAAGAACACCCGTCAGTACCCGCGCTTCCAGGACATGAAAGGCCAGCGCGTCGGCGTGCTCGTGGACTCCGTGCAGTTCAACATGATCAAGGACATGCCGGACACCAAGGTCACCACCTACCAGGACTACGCCACGCTGCTGGCCGATGTGCGCGCCGGCCGCATCGACCTGGGCATCGTCGATCCGCCCAGCATCATCTACCAGATCACCACGCGCAAGATTCCCGGCGTGAAGCTCTACAACGGCTACGTGCCCGAGAAGAAATGGCAGGTGGGCATGGCGGTCGAGAAGGGCAACAAGGCGCTGCTCGATGCCGTGAACGCCGCGCTGGCCGACATGAAGAAGAGCGGTGAGCTGGCCGAGATCGGGCGCAAGTGGGGCGTCTCCGATCTGATGAGCAAGTAAGCGACAAGGAGGCACGACAATGGACCTCGAAACCCTGCGCATGTACCTGACGCCGCTCGCCGAGGGCTCGGTCTGGACCCTCGCGCTCTTTTTCTGCTCGGCGTTTCTGGCGGTGGGGGTAGGCCTGGTCGTCTGTCTGTGCCGACTGTCGAAGTCGCCGGTGCTCTCGCGCGCCGCCCGCTTCTACATCGAAGTGATCCGCGGCACGCCGCTGCTGCTGCAGCTCTTCTACATCTATTACGGCTTGCCCGAAATGGGCGTGGTGATCGACGGCTTCACGGCCGGCGTGCTGGGGCTCACGCTCAATTTCGGCGCCTACCTGGCCGAGCTGTTCCGCAGCGGCATCCAGTCGGTCGACTCGGGGCAGTACGAGGCCGCGCGGGCGCTCGGCCTGAGAAAGGTCGACCGGCTGCGCCGCATCGTGCTGCCGCAGGCGCTGCGCACCGTGTTTCCGGCGTTGGGCAACTATGCGCTGGTGCTCGTGAAAGAAACCTCGCTGGTCGCGGTGATCAGCGTCTACGAGCTGATGCGGGCGGGCGAAATGCTGGCCGGGGCGACCTTCCAGGCGCTGACGGTCTACACCATGGTGGGCGTCATCTACTTCGCCATGTGCAGCGTGCTCTCGTATTTGTTTCGCCGCTCCGAAAAGCGGCTCGCGGTGCCCGGCTACTGGAATGGCGGCGGCGAAAACCACGACATCTCCAAGGCCTGACCCATGCTCACGACTTCCACTTCCGCACCCGTCATCCGCCTGCGCAATGTGAGCAAATGGTATGGCGACTTCAAGGTGATCGACGACCTCTCGCTCGATGTGCACGCCGGCGAAAAGCTGATCCTGTGCGGCCCGTCGGGCTCGGGCAAGTCCACCACCATCCGGCTCATCAACCGGCTCGAAGAACACCAGGAGGGCAGCATCGTCGTCAATGGCGTCGAGCTCGACGACACGCTGTCCAACATCGAACGCATCCGCGCCGATGTGGGCATGGTGTTCCAGCACTTCAATCTCTTTCCGCATCTCACGGTGCGCGAGAACTGCACCATCGCGCCGCGCCTGGTGAAGCACGTGTCCGAGGCCGAGGCCGACGCGCGCGCGATGCAGTTTCTCGAGCGCGTGCACATTCCGCATCTGGCCGACAAGTACCCCGGCCAGCTGTCCGGTGGCCAGAAGCAGCGCGTGGCGATCGCGCGTGCGCTGTGCATGCAGCCCAAGGTCATGCTGTTCGACGAACCGACCTCGGCGCTCGATCCCGAAATGGTGAAAGAGGTGCTCGAGACCATGGTGGAGCTGGCGCGCGATGGCATGACCATGATCTGCGTGACGCACGAGATGGGCTTTGCGCGCGAGGTCGGTGATCGCGTGGTTTTCATGGACGGCGGCCGCATCGTCGAGACGGCCGCGCCGCAACACTTCTTTTCCGCGCCGCAGACCGAGCGTGCCCAGGCCTTTCTGGGGCAATTGCTGCCTGCGATGTGAGGCACGCACGCCGCGTCTCAGGGTCTACCCTAGGCGCGGCGGCCGTGCGCGGAGTGGTTCCATGCCGCCACCCCGAAATGGACCTAGCCGCGGTGCCGGTCTATCCCTATCATGGGTCCCATCCTGCGGCCGCACTCCGGCCCGCGTCCCCGTACCCCACTTTTCATTGCACATCACAGACCATGAACGGCGCCGATAGCCTTTGCGATACCCTGCTGGCCAACGATATTGATGTCTGCTTCGCCAATCCCGGCACCTCCGAGATGCACTTCGTGGCGGCGCTCGATCGCAAGCCGCGCATGCGTTGCGTGCTGGGCCTGTTCGAAGGCGTGGTCACCGGCGCGGCCGACGGCTATGCCCGCATGGCCGACAAGCCCGCCGCCACGTTGCTGCATCTGGGCCCGGGCCTGGGTAACGGCCTGGCCAATCTGCACAACGCGCGCCGCGCCCGCACGCCCATGGTCAACGTGGTGGGCGATCACGCCACCTATCACGTCCAATACGACGCCCCGCTCACGAGCGACGCCGAGGGCGTGGCGCGGCCCATGTCGCACTGGGTCGATCGCATCACCGACGCGGCGTCGGTCGCACGCCAGACCGGCGAAGCGATCCGCGTGGCGCGTAGCGCACCGGGCAACGTCACCACGCTGATCCTGCCGGCCGACGCGGCCTGGACCGATCTGCCGGACAACACGCCGGCGCCCACGCCGGTCCAGCCCGACGCCCCGAAACCGGTCGCGGCCGAGGCCGTGCGCGCGGCGGCCGAAGCGATCCGCTCGGGCCAGAGCACCACGCTGCTGCTGGGCGGCACCGCGCTGCGCGGTCGCGCGCTCGCCGCCGCCGGTCGCATCGCGCAGGCTTTCGGCGTGCGCCTCGTGAGCGAAACCTCCAACCGTCGTATCGAGCGCGGCATCACGCGCGCGCCCGTCACGCGTCTGCCGTATCCGGTGGATCAGGCTGTGGCGTTCCTGAAGGACGTCAAGCATCTGATCATGGTGGGTTCGCGTTCGCCGGTGGCGTTCTTCGCCTATCCCGGCAAGCCCAGCCTGCTCGCCCCCGAAAGCGCCAACCAACTGGTGCTGGCCGCGATCGACCAGGACCTGACCCAGGCGCTGGAGTGGCTGGCCGAAGAGCTGGGCCTCAAGAGCGACGCGCCCGGCCTCATCGCCAAGCCGCTGACCGACGGCCCGCCCACCAGCGGCAAGCTCACCGGCGCGGCCATCAATCGCGTGGTGGCCAGCCTGATCCCCGACAATGCGATCCTGGTCGACGAGTCGATCACGCAGGGCCGCGAGTTCGGCAACTTCAGCGAAGTCTCGGCGCCGCACGATCTGCTGCAACTGACGGGCGGTGCCATCGGCATCGGCCTGCCGATGGCGGCCGGCGCGGCCGTCGCCTGCCCGGATCGCAAGGTCATCACGCTGCAGGCCGATGGCAGCGGCATGTACACGGTGCAGGCGCTCTGGACCCAGGCCCGTGAAAGCCTCGACTGCCTGACGGTGGTGTACGCCAACCGCACCTACGCCACGCTGCACGGCGAGATGAAAAACGTGGGCGTGCAGGAGCCCGGCGTGAACGCGCGCCGCATGCTCGATCTGGATCAGCCCGAGCTCGATTGGGTGTCGCTCGCCCGCGGTCTAGGTGTCGAAGCCGTGCGCGTGGATTCGATCGAAGCCTTCACGAGCGCCGTGCAGGCCGGCCTGGCGCGCAAGGGCCCGTTCTTGATCGAAGCCCTGATCTGACCGCACCGTGGACCATCGAGGGTTTTCGCCTGCGGGCCGCGTCTAGGCCACACGCCCCAAGGCGAAACGCCTCTTCGATGGCCTGCAGGCCGAAGGCGCGGCGTGGGGACTGACAACTCCCCATTGGTGCGCGCCCTCGCTTGGTCTATCCTGGATTCAGGACCACGCACGCACGGAGGAGTACATGAAGTTCGCCGAGTTTCGTCAGGGCATGGTGATCAAGGGCGGCCCGATGGTCGTCAAGGAAGACGAGATCCTCGAGTTTGCCCGGCGCTACGATCCGCAGTGGTTCCACACCGACGTGCAGCGCGCCGCCGAAGGCCGCTGGGGCGGCCTCATCGCGAGCGGCTGGCACACCTGTGCCATGGCCATGCGCATGGCGGTCGATGCCGTGCTGCATGATTCCGAATCCTTTGGCTCGCCCGGCCTGGGCGAGGTGCGCTGGCGTGTGCCGGTGCGGCCGAACGACACGCTCACGCTGCATATGCGCGTGCAGGGGGCACGCAGCTCCTCGTCGCGCGAGGACCTCGGCATCGTGACCTGGGTCTGGGTCGTCTACAACCAGCACGACGAGGCCGTCCTCGAGCTCGACGCCACCAGCCTGTTCGATCTGAGCGAAGCCTGAACCGCACGTTCGCAAACAAAAGGCCCCGCGGCGTGAGCCACGGGGCCTTTTTTTCGCCTGAGCGCCCGCCGCGATCAGAAGAACGCTTGCAGGCCGGTCTGGGCGCGGCCCAAAATCAGCGCGTGCACGTCGTGCGTGCCTTCGTAGGTGTTGACCACTTCGAGGTTGACCAGGTGACGGGCCACGCCGAACTCGTCGGAGATGCCGTTGCCGCCCAGCATGTCGCGCGCGAGGCGGGCGATGTCCAGAGCCTTGCCGCACGAATTGCGCTTCATGATCGAGGTGATTTCGACGGCGGCGGTGCCTTCGTCCTTCATGCGGCCCAGGCGCAGGCAGCCTTGCAGCGCCAGCGTGATTTCGGTCTGCATGTCGGCCAGCTTCTTCTGGATCAGCTGGTTCTGCGCCAGGGGGCGGCCGAACTGCTTGCGATCCATCGTGTACTGGCGGGCGGTGTGCCAGCAGGCTTCGGCGGCGCCGACGGCACCCCAGGCGATACCGTAGCGGGCCGAGTTCAGGCACGTGAAGGGGCCGCGCAGGCCGCTCACGCCAGGCATCATCTGGTCTTCGCTGATCTCGACTTCGTCCATGACGATTTCGCCGGTGATCGAGGCGCGCAGGCCGACCTTGCCGTGGATGGCCGGGGCCGACAGACCCTTCATGCCCTTTTCGAGGATGAAGCCGCGGATCTTGCCGTCGAATTCACCGCCCACGCACTTGCCCCACACCACGAACACGTCGGCGATCGGCGAGTTGGTGATCCACATCTTGCTGCCGCTCAGCTTGTAGCCGTCGGCGGTCTTGACCGCGCGGGTTTCCATGCCGTTGGGGTCGGAGCCGTGGTTGGGTTCGGTCAGGCCGAAGCAGCCGATCCACTGGCCGCTGGCCAGCTTGGGCAGGTACTTCTGCTTTTGCGCTTCGCTGCCGAATTCGTTGATCGGCACCATGACCAGCGACGACTGCACGCTCATCATCGAGCGGTAGCCCGAATCGACGCGCTCGACTTCGCGGGCGATCAGGCCGTAGCTCACGTAGTTCAGGCCAGCGCCGCCGTATTCGACGGGTATGGTGGCGCCCAGCAGGCCCAGCTCGCCCATTTCGGCGAAGATCGCCGGGTCGGTCTTTTCGTTGCGGAAGGCTTCGAGCACGCGCGGCGCCAGCTTGTCCTGGGCATAGGCCTGGGCAGCGTCACGCACCATGCGTTCTTCTTCGGTGAGCTGCTGGTCCAGCAACAGGGGATCTTGCCAGTGGAAGGAGGGCGTCGAGGACATGCGGTACTCCGGTACGGGATGCGAAAGTTTAAATGTAAAGTATTTTGCCGACGGGCACGCGCGGGGTTTACCCGCGCGCGGCCCTTATTTGCCGGCCTGTTGCGCGGCCGCGCGGATCTTGTCCAGCGTGGTCGACGGCGTGATGGTCTGCGGATCGATCAGGCAGTGCAGGATGGCCGGCTTGCCGCTGGCCAGCGCGCGTTCGTAGGCCGGGCCGAATTCCTCGGCCGTCTCGACGCGCTCGCCATGACCGCCGAAGGCGCGGGCATAGTCGGCGAAATCGGGGTTCTTCAGTTCGGTGGCCGACACGCGGCCGGGGTAGTGCTTTTCCTGGTGCATGCGGATCGTGCCGTACATGCCGTTGTCGACCAGCACCACGATGATGGGCAGATCGTATTGCACGGCCGTGGCGAACTCCTGGCCGTGCATCAGGAAGCAGCCATCGCCGGCAAAGCAGATCACGGTCTTGTCGGGCCAGACGCGCTTGGCGCCCACGGCGGCCGGCAGGCCATAGCCCATCGAGCCCGAGGTCGGGGCGAGCTGGGTGCCGAAGCGCGTGAAGCGGTGGAAGCGGTGCAGCCAGGTGGCGTAGTTGCCCGCGCCGTTGGTCATGATGGCGTCGGCCGGCAGCTTGTCTTCGAGATAGGCCATGACTTCGCCCAACTGCAGGCGGCCCGGCGTCTTGACCGTCGTGGGATCGCTCCACTTCAGGTAGCTCTCGCGCATCGTCTTCGTGCCCTCGGCCCAGGCCGGGGTGGCGGCGGGCGCCGGCACGGCGGCAAGCGCGGCGCAGAACGCCGACGGCGAGACGTTGACGGCCAGGTGCGGGCGATACACACGCGCCAGCTCGGCGCTGTCGGGATGCACGTGGACCAGCTTCTGGCGCGGCACGGGGATGTCGAGCAGGGTGTAGGCCTGGCTCGGGTTTTCGGACATGCGACCGCCCACCAGCAGGATCAGGTCGGCGTCGTTCAGGCGCTGGAGCAGCGCGGGATTGATGCCCAGACCCACGTCGCCGATGTAGCAGGGGTGATCCGCCGGGAACAGCATCTGACGGCGGAACGACACGGCCGTGGGCAGCGCGTGCGCACGGGCGAAATCGGCGAACTGTTGCACCGCGCGGGCATCCCAGCGGGTGCCGCCCAGGATGGCGACCGGATTGCGCGCGCCGGCCAGCAGGCTGGCGAGCTCGTCGATCTGGCCCGCGGCGGGCGCGGCGTCGATCACTTCGTAATGCGGCGCGTCCGGCACGGAGGCGAACTCGACCAGCATGTCTTCGGGCAGCGCGATCACGACCGGGCCGGGGCGGCCCGAGGTGGCGATATGAAACGCGCGCGAGAGCAGCTCGGGAATGCGTTCGACCTGATCGATCTCGGTGACCCACTTGGCCTGCGTGCCGAACACGGCGCGGTAGTCCATTTCCTGGAAGGCTTCGCGCTCCCGCATGCCGCGTTCGATCTGGCCCACGAACAAAATCAGCGGCGTGGAATCCTGCTTGGCGATGTGCACGCCGGCCAGCGCGTTGGAGGCGCCGGGGCCGCGCGTGACCATGCAGATGCCGGGCTCGCCGGTCAGCTTGCCGTGCGCGTCGGCCATCATGGCGGCGCCGCCTTCCTGGCGGCAGACCGTCACATCGATGTTGGCATCGTGCAGACCGTCCAGCACCGCGAGATAGCTTTCGCCGGGCACGCAGAACACATGCTTGACGCCGTGGGCGACCAGTTGGTCGACCAGGATGTGGCCGCCCATGCGGGCGGCGGGAGTGGAAGAGGTTTGGGTGTTCATTGGACAGGCCACGGGGGAATATCACGCGAGGATAGTGTTCCTCACTTGCACAACGCAATTGATAAAATTGCACATCATGTTGACCTGCGGACACGTCAGCCGGTGCTGCGTTGCAGCAACCGGGGCTGGCCGCGGGTGGCGGCGATTCCTCCCCAGGAGGCTGCCGCCGCGAACCAGGAGGGGGCCGCGAGCCCGGGCCATGAGAAACGGAATTCCCAATCTGAGCGCGCTACAGGCTTTCGAGGCGTCCGCCCGCCTGGGCAGCTTCTCGCGGGCGGCCGAAGAGTTGTCGCTCACCCACAGCGCCGTCTACCGCCAGGTGGCCAGCCTCGAGGCCCGGCTCGGCGTGGAGCTGTTCACCCGGGTGCGGCGCCGCATCGTGCTGACCGACCACGGTGCCGAGTACGCCGGCCGTATCCGTCACCATTTAGATCAGATCGAGAAAGATACCTTCGGCCTGGTCAGCCGCACCGGCATGGGCCGCAGCATCCACATCGCCGTCGTGCCGACGCTGGCCACCACCTGGCTGATTCCGCGCCTGGCCCGGTTTCAGGAGGCCCAGCCCGACATCACGGTGAGTCTGTCGGTGCGCACACTGCCGTTCCAGTTCAAGGACCAGCCCTTCGACGGCGCGCTCTACCATGGCGACGGCATCTGGCCCGGCACGCAGGGGGCGTTGTTGTTTCCCGAGCGCGAGCTGGTGCCGGTGTGCGCGCCGCATCTGGCCGCCGGGCTGGCCGAGGAGGGCGGTGCCGCGCGCGCCACGGAGCGCGGCGCCGCGCCGTTGCCGGGGCTGATGCATCTGCACCTGGCCTCGCGGCCGGATGCGTGGCGGCAGTGGTACACGGCCAACAATCATGTCTACGGCCCGCAGGCGGCGGGCGGCCCGCGCTACGAGCTGTTCACCATGGTGATGGCCGCGGTGCAGGCCGGCCTGGGCGTGGGCCTCATGCCGCGTTTTCTGGCGCAGCCCGCGCTGGACGCCGGCACGCTGGTGATGCCGGTGCCGCAATCGCTCGCGGTCAGTCAGGGCTACTACTTCGGCTATCCGCAGCGCAGCGAGCGATCCGGCGCGCTGCGGGTCTTCGAAGACTGGCTGCGCGCGCAGGCCTGAACGCCGCGTTCCGTGCCATTCCGGACGCCTCCACTAGAATGAGCCGCTTCCTCCGACCCGTGACGTCCCACCCATGACCGACCGCGCCACCCTGGTTTCGCAAGCCGACATCGACGCCTTCATCGATGCCGTCTGGCTCGAGGACGGCCTTGCCGCCAACACGCTGGCCGCCTACCGGCGCGACCTGAGCGCGTTCGCGCACTGGCTCGAGCATCCGGGCGAGCACGGCGGGCTGGCCGGCGCCGGCCAGCTCCGCGAGGCGGGCGCCGCCGACATCTCGGCCTGGTTCGCCGCGCGTCACGAAGAAAGCCGTCCCACCACCGCCAACCGCCGGCTCGCGGCCTTGCGCCGCTTCTATGCCTGGGCGTTGCGCGAACATCTGGTTCAGGCCGATCCCTGTCTGACGCTGGTGGCGGCCAAACAGCCGCTGCGCGTGCCCAAGACCCTGTCGGAGAACCAGGTGGAGGCGCTGCTGGCCGCGCCCGATCTCAAGACCGCGCGGGGCCTGCGCGATCGGGCCATGCTCGAAACCCTGTATGCCACGGGCTTGCGCGTCAGCGAGCTCGTCGGCGTGAAAGTGCTCGACGTGAGTCTGAACGAGGGCGTGGTGCGCGTGGTGCAGGGCAAGGGTGGCAAAGACCGGCTCGTGCCGCTGGGCGCCGAGGCCGCGCACTGGCTCGATCAGTATCTGCGCGAGGCGCGGCCCGAGCTCGCGGGCGGGCGTGCCGCCGACGCGATGTTTCTCACGGCGCGCGCCGAGGCGATGTCGCGGCAGGCCTTCTGGCAGCTGGTGAAAAAATACGCGCTGCTCGCTGACGTGCGCGCGCCGCTGTCGCCCCACGTGCTGCGCCATGCCTTCGCCACGCATCTGCTGAACCACGGCGCCGACCTGCGCGTGGTGCAGCTGCTGCTCGGCCACGCCGATATTTCCACCACCCAGATCTATACTCACGTCGCGCGTGAACGCTTGCGCGCGTTGCATGCGGCGCATCATCCGCGCGCCTGAGCTCACTTCCCGATGCCATCATGAGCAAGACCAGCCGTCACGTCTCGGAAACCCCCGCCACGCAGTTCCTCAAGCAGAACAAGGCGGCCTATACCGAGCACACCTATGACTACGTCGACCACGGCGGGGCGCGGGAGTCCGCGCGCCAGCTGGGCGTGGATCCGCATGCGGTGGTCAAAACGCTCATCATGGAAGACGAGGCGGCGCGGCCGCTCGTGGTGCTGATGCACGGCGACCGCGAGGTCTCCACCAAGAACCTCGCGCGTCAGGCGGGCCTGAAGAAGGTGGCGCCCTGCCAGCCCGAGGTGGCGCAGCGTCACTCCGGCTATCAGGTGGGCGGCACCTCGCCCTTCGGCACGCGCAAACGCATGCCGGTATTCGTGGAGGCCACCGTGCTGGACCACGAGCACATCTATATCAACGGCGGACGCCGGGGCTACCTGATCGGCATCGCGCCGCGGGTGCTGGTGGACCTGCTGGGCGCCAAGCCCGTCAACGTCGGCCTCGAAGCCTAGCCGCCATCGCGGCCGGCGCGGGTCGCACCCGGTGGGCGAGGCGCTTCAGGCCGTCACGCGCTTTGCGCTCGCTTGCGCCAGCTGCGCGTGCCGCGCCGCGATCGCCGCCGCCGTCTCGCGCATCCGCGCGGTCACCATCCCGAAGCGTTGCGGCGCCAGGCGCTCCGCCATCGCCGTGACCGTCACCGCGCCCAGGGCCTCGCCCGCGGGGGTCAGGATCGGCAACGCGACCGCGCTGGTGCCGGGCATCAGGCCGGCCGGCGCATGCGCCAGCCCGCGCTCGCGGGCCTGTTCGACACGCGCGAGGATGTCGTCGACCCGTTCGCCCAACACGCCGAGCCGGG
Source organism: Bordetella genomosp. 5 (assembly GCF_002261475.1). GTDB lineage: Bacteria > Pseudomonadota > Gammaproteobacteria > Burkholderiales > Burkholderiaceae_B > Bordetella. Next base: position 357,358 of record NZ_NEVN01000009.1, on the reverse strand, counting down.
CGGCGTTGTCTTCGACCAGCACGCGGCTCAGCGCCGGGTCCAGGTTCGCCAGCAGGGCCACGCCCGACACGCCCACGCCCAGCGGCCGGCGCACGCCCACCTCGATGGACAGCACCTGAATCGGATGATGACCGGTGCAGCGGCCGATGCAGATCGAATCGTGTCCGTGGCGGATGCTCAGGAACACCGTGTCGCCGACTTGATCGGCCAGCTCGGCCAGATACGGCTCGGCCAGTGTCAGCAACGGAAACCGCCGCGTGCGCGCCAGCCCCAGCAAGCTGACCTCGGGCCCGATCAGATAGCGCCGCGTCGCCGCGTCCTGTTCCACGGCGCCTTCCTGGATCAGCGTTTTCAACAACCGGTGCACGGTCGGGCGGTTCAGCCCGGACATCCGCTCCAGGTCGACCAGGCGTACACCGCGCTCCTGGCCGCACGCGACCAGGCGCAGCAAGGCCAGCGCGCGGCGCACGGTCTGGGCGCCGCCGGCGCCTTCGTCGGCAGCGGTGGTCATGGGGTCTCGGACGGCATGAGGGACTTGGCCGTCTGGCGGATCGCGCGCTTGGTCACGATCGGACCGAGCGCGGCGTAGTTGGGGCCGCCGATGCGGCACACCGGGCGCAGCAGCGTGGTGTCGATCTTGCCGTCCTGCAGCAGGCCATCGCGGATATGGAAGCGCAGCACCTCGCCCACGAAGAACTCGGCGCCGGTGGCGCCGAACGGCGTGACACTGTGATAACGGCACTCCAGGCTGATCGGCGCGTCGGCCAGGCGCGGCGTGGCGATGGTCTCGCCGGGCAGCACCGCCAGGCCCAGCAGCTCGGCCTCGCTGATCTCGGGCGGGTGTTCCTCCGCGCTCGCGTGGATGGCGTCGAGCAGCGACTCATCGCCGATGTTCACGACGAAGTGGCCGTGCGCGAGGATGTTGCTCGCGGTGTCCTTGCGCACGCCCGCCTTGCGGCCGATGTTCACGCCCACCATGGGCGGCGTGTTCGACACGAAGGTGTAGCAGCTGAAGGGTGCGAGGTTGACGCCGCCCGCGGGGCTCAGGGTGCTGATCCAGGCGATGGGCCGGGGCACCACGATGCCGCTCATGAGGCGGTAGGTCTGTTCGGGATTCAGGTCGCTGGCGTCCAGGCGCATGGCAGTCTCGCTTCGTAGTCCGGATATTGAACCATCAATTGCGCGGGGCGCTCGCGCGGCCTCGCGGAAAACCGCTTTATTTTCGGTCTCGGAACCGCCGAGTGGCGGGCGTGGATCAGAGGCATCCGGCCGAAAAGTCCAATATTCGGAACTTTTTGCCAATTCGGCGTTGTCCGCACGCCGCCAAATTCCTAGAGTCTCATCACACAACAACAAAACGTGATTCAACGATCAGGAGACAAACCATGAACCGCAGCATGCGCCTTTGCGCCGCCGTGGCGTTGACCGCCTTCACTTCCCTGGCTCACGCGGCCTGGCCCGAGAAACCCGTCAAGATCGTGGTGCCCTATCCGCCGGGCGGCAATGTGGACGTGGCCGCGCGGCTGATCGCGCCGGGGCTGCAGGCCGCGCTGGGCCAGCCCTTCATTGTCGAAAACAAGCCCGGCGCCGGCGGCATGATCGCGGGCGAGCAGGTGGCCCGCAGCGATCCCGATGGCTACACGCTCTTCATGGCGGCCAATGGCCCGCTGCTGTTCTCGCCGCTGATCTTCAAGCGCGAGGCCTACAAATGGGATCGCGACTTCGCGCCCATCAGCTCGATCTCGTATACGCCGCTGGTGCTGCAGGTCAAACCGGCGCTGCCGGCCAAGACGCTCGGCGAGCTCATCGAGCTGGCCAAGAAAGAGCCCGGCAAGCTCAACATGGCCTCGCCCGGCGCCGGCACGACCAATCATCTCGTGAGTGAGCTGCTGCAGTCGCTCACCGGCGCGCGCTGGACCACCGCGCAATACAAGGGCAATGCGCCGGCCACCACCGACCTGCTGGGCGGCCAGGTGGACTTTAACTTCGATCAGATCTCGGTGGCGCTGCCGTACGTGAAAGAAGGGCGCCTGCGCGCCCTCGCGGTGACCACGGCCAAGCGGGTGCCGTCGATGCCCGATGTGCCGACCTTCGCCGAGGCCGGCGTGCAGGGCATGGAGGCCGCCACGTTCACGGGACTGCTGGCCCCCAAGGGCACCTCGCCCGAGATCCTGGCGCAGCTGAGCGCGGCGCTCACCAAGATCCTCGCCGAACCCGGCATCGTGCAGCGCTTCGCGGATCTCGGCGCCGAGGCGCGCGGCAGCACGCCCGAGGAATTCACCCGCTATCTGGCCGCGGAAGACGCGCGCTGGACCCCGATCATTCAGCGCGCGAACATCACGGCCAACTGAGGCCGCTCGCCCGCGCCCACTCTCACGACACGGATAACGCCATGAGCAGACGCAGCATCTATGCTGAAGGCTTCAGCCACAAGAACCCGATCCCGGCCGCGTGCCGCATCGGCCCGATGCTGTATTCGGGCAGCATCCAGGGCACCGATCCCGCCACGGGCGCCTACGGCGACACGCTCGAGCGCCAGTGCGAGCTGATGTTCGACCACGTGCGGCGCATCGTCGAGGGCGGGGGCGGCTCGCTCGCCCACATCGCCAAAATGACCGTGTGGATGCGGGATCGCGGACAACGCGCCGCGCTGAACGCCGTGTGGTTGCGGGCCTTTCCCGACCCGCAGGACCGGCCCGCGCGCCACACCATGCAGGCCGACCTCGATGGCGACAAGCTGATCGAGTGCGACTTCGTCGCCGTGATCGATTGAGGAGACGCCGATGACGCAATATCAGGCATTCAATCCCAACCCCACGGCGCCGGCCACGCGGCTGCCGCCCCTGTCCTGCGACAGCCAGTTCCACGTGTTCGGGCCTGCCGAGCGCTATCCGGTGCGGCCCGGCGCGGCCTACACCATGCCGAGCGCCACGATCGATGTCGCGCTGCGTCTGCATCGCCTGCTCGGGATCGAGCGCGGCGTGATCGTGCAGGCCACCACGTACGGCGCCGACCACGAGGTGGTGCTCGACGGCCTGGCCGCGGCCGGGCCCAACTATCGCGGCTGCGCCAATGCCGTCGTGCTGGCCGAGCGCGACGACGCCTACCTGGCCAGGCTGCACGATGCGGGCGTGCGCGGTGCGCGCTTCACGCGCCAGGGCCTGGGCATCAGCATGGCGCCTGCGGTGTTCGAGCGCGCCATCGCGCGCATCCGCGAACTCGGCTGGTACGCGAAATTTCAGCCCGAGCCCGACGGCATGATGGCGCAGGTCGCGCAGTTCGAACGCCTGGACATTCCGGTGCTGCTCGATCACATGGGCCGCGCCGATCCCACGCTGGGCGAGGCAGACCCGACGCGCCAGAAGCTCGTCGAGTTGCTCGAGCGCGGCAATTTCTGGGTGATGCTGTCGCTGACCGAGAAGCTCTCGCGCGGCGGCCCGCCCTGGGACGACGTCACGCCGCTCGCGCAGGCCCTGATCGCCGCCAATCCCGACCGGGTGGTGTGGGGCAGCGACTGGCCCCACCCCGTGTCGGTCAAGGCCACGCCCGACGAAGGCCGGCTGGTGGACCAGCTGGTGCGCTACGCCGGCGATGCCGCCACCCTGAAAAAAATCCTGGTCGACAACCCGGCCCGCCTGTTTGGATTCGACGCATGAAACTGCTTACCTTTTCGCATCAGGGCCGCACGCGCTTCGGCGCGCTGCGCGGCGATCACGACATCGTCGCGCTCGACGAGCTGGGCCACGCCAGCCTGCACACCGCGCTCGCAGCCGGTGCGCTCGACGAGCTGGCGCATGCCGCGCAGGCCCGCCCGGTCACGCACCGGCTGGCCGACGTGCAGCTGCTGCCGCCGATTCTCGCGCCCGAAAAAATCATCTGCGTGGGCGTGAACTACGGCAAGCGCAACGAGGAGTACCAGGACGGCAGCGCGCCGCCGGCCTATCCCAGCGTGTTCCCGCGCTTTCCGGGTTCCTTCGTGGGCCACGGCCAGGCGCTGCTGCGTCCGCCCGAGTCGGAGCAGCTCGATTACGAGGGCGAGATCGCCATCGTGATCGGCAAGACCGGCCGGCGCATCGCCGCCGAGGACGCCTGGCAGCACGTAGCCGGCCTGACCTGCCTGAACGAAGGCACCGTGCGCGACTGGCTGCGGCACGGCAAATTCAATGTGACGCAGGGCAAGAACTTCGACGCCAGCGGCTCGATGGGGCCGTGGCTGGTGACGGCCGACGAGTTCGACCCGGCCGCGCCCCTGACCGTGAGCACGCGCGTCAACGGCGAGCTGCGCCAGCAGGACAGCACCGACAACCTGATGTTTCCGTTTGCCGAGCTGATCCGCTACATCTCGATCTGGACCACGCTCAAGCCGGGCGACGTGATCTCGACCGGCACGCCCATCGGCGCCGGCGTGCGCTTCACGCCGCCGCGCTTCTTGAAGCCCGGCGATGTCGTCGAGGTGGAGGTCTCGGGCATCGGTGTGCTGTCCAACCCGGTGGCCGACGAGGCCGTCACGCCTGCAGGAGCCTCGCATGCTGAATGACGCCGACCGCGACCGCGCCGCGCAACTGCTGATCGAGGCCGAGCGCACCGGCGTGCCGACCACGCAGCTCGATCAAGTCTTCCCGGACATCGAGATCGCCGATTCCTACGCCATCCAGCAGCGCATCATCGACGAGAAACTGGCCGCAGGCGCGCGCCTGCGCGGCCACAAGATCGGCCTCACCTCCAAGGCGATGCAGAGCACGGTCGGCATCGACGAGCCCGATTACGGCCATCTGCTCGACACGATGTTCTTCCAGGACGGCGAGACCATCTCCACCGAGAAGCTCATCGTGCCGCGCGTCGAAGTGGAGCTGGCCTTCGTGCTGGGCAAGCCGCTGCGCGGGCCCGGCGTCAGCCTGTTCGATGTGCTGGACGCCACCGATTACGTGGTGCCCGCCCTCGAGCTGATCGATGGCCGCAGCAAGTATCCGCGCCGGATCGTCGACAACATCGCCGACAACGCCGCCTGCGCCGGCATCGTGCTCGGTGGCCGCCCGGTGCGGCCGCTCGACATCGATCTGCGCTGGGTCGGCGCGCTGCTCTTCAAGAACGGCGTGATCGAGGAGTCGGGCGTGTCGGCCGCGGTGCTCGGTCATCCGGCGCTGGGCATCGCATGGCTGGCCAACAAGCTGGCGCTGCACGACACCGGGCTGGAGGCGGGCCACATCGTGCTGGCCGGCTCCTTCACGCGCACGGTGGCCGTGGCGCGCGGCGACACCCTGCACGCCGACTACGGCAAGCTCGGCAGCATCTCGGTGCACTTCTCCTAGGACACGGCGTATGGACCTCCCGATCAATCCGTTCAAGCGCGCATTGCGCGAGCAGCGGCACCAGACTGGCCTGTGGGTCACGCTGGGCCATCCCAACAGCACCGAGCTGGTCGCGGCCAGCGGCTTCGACTGGCTGCTGATCGATACCGAGCACACGCCGGTGGTGTTGCCCACCGTGATGGCGCAGCTGCAGGCCGCCGCCGGCTACGGCAGCCACGCCGTGGTCCGCCCCTCGTGGAACGACAAGGTCCAGATCAAACAGTACCTGGACATCGGCGCGCAGACCCTGTTGCTGCCCTATGTGCAGAACGCCGCCGAAGCCGAGAGCGCGGTGGCCGGCATGCGCTACGCGCCGCGCGGTGTGCGCGGCGTGAGCGGCACCATGCGCGCCACCCGCTATGGCCGCGTGCCGGATTACATGCGGCGCTGCGAAGAAGAACTCTGCCTGCTGGTGCAGGCCGAGACCGGCGAGGCGCTCGAGAACCTCGACGCCATCATCGCGGTGGATGGCGTCGATGGCGTCTTCATCGGCCCCGCCGATCTCGCCGCCAGTCTGGGCTATCCCGGCGAGCCGGGGCATCCCAAGGTGGTGGCGGCGGTGGAAGGGGCGATCGCGCGGGTGCGCGCGGCGGGCAAGGCCCCCGGCGTGCTCACCCCCGACGAAACGCTGGCGCGCCGCTATATGGCCGCCGGCAGCCTGTACACCGCCGTGGGCGTGGACGCCGCCATTCTGGTGCGGCACTGCGACGCGCTGGCGCAGCGGTTCCGCGCGGACTGAGCGCCGCCGCATTCTGTAGCAGCTGCGGTACGGGAATACCACCCGTACCGCGCGGCGGTCTCGCACAATGCTCCGACAAGAACAACGACACGCCGCCGCATTCGCGCGCGGCCCATCCTGTCCTCACCGGAGACGCTCATGAGCAAGACACTGCTGATGCTGGTCGGCGATTACGCCGAAGACTACGAAACCATGGTGCCGTTCCAGACCTTGCTGGCCGTGGGCCACAAGGTGCATGCCGTGTGCCCCGACAAGAAGGCCGGCGACAGCGTCGCCACCGCGATCCACGATTTCGAGGGCGCGCAGACCTACAGCGAAAAGCGCGGTCATAACTTCGCGCTCAATTACGACTTCGACCGCGTCGAGCCGGAAAACTACGACGGGCTCGTGATTCCGGGCGGCCGCGCGCCCGAGTACCTGCGGCTGAACGAGCGCGTGCTCGAGATCGTGCGCCACTTCGACCAGGCCAAAAAGCCCATCGCGGCGGTCTGCCACGGCGCGCAGCTGCTCGCCGCCGCCGGCATCCTGAAAGGCCGCACCTGCTCGGCCTATCCGGCCTGCGCGCCCGAGGTGAAGCTGGCCGGTGGCACCTATGCCGAGATCGGCATCGATCAGGCCCACACCGACGGCAATCTGGTCACCGCGCCCGCGTGGCCGGCCCACCCAGCCTGGCTGGCGCAGTTCCTCGCCGTGCTGGGCACGCGCATCTCGCACTGAGGCCGCGGGGGCCGGGCGCAGGCCTTGCCCCCATTGCCCTGGCGGGCCGCCCGGCCTACATTCAAGGGATCCCCACACTCGCGGCGGGAGCCCCCATGTGCGAAATCTTCGTGCGCGCCAACGCGCAATCCTATGCCACCGAAGCCCGGTCACTGCGTCTGCACGGCGTGGCCACCAGCGTGCGCATGGAAAAGCTCTTCTGGAACGTGCTGGAGGAGATCGCGGCGCGCGACGGCATGCGCGTCACGCAGCTGATCGAGCGGCTCTACGACGAGCTGAGCGAGTACCGCGGCGAGGCCGCCAACTTCACCTCGTTCCTGCGCGTGTGCTGCCTGCGGTACCAGATGCTGCAGGCCGATGGCCGCATCCCGCGCGATGCCTCGGTCCCGATTCGCGGGCTCGACGCCCGCACCGTGTTGCAGGGCCTGCCGGCAAACCTCTACGACGAGCAGCCGCTGCGCGTGCCCGCGCATACCGCCTGATACCGGCCCAGCCTGCCGCCGCCGGCGCTGCACGCGCCTGGCGCGATTCTGCAAAAAAAACGCCGCTGTGTGAGCAGCGGCGATTTTTGTTATTGAGCGCGAGGTCTTAGAGCATGGCCACGTCGCTTTGCAGAATGCGTCGGATGCGCACGGCGTCGCCGATGCGGGACAGCTTTCCTTGCGAGTCGAGCAGCACGATGGCGACATCGCGGCCGTTGATCCGCGCCAGCATGACGAGGCATTCGCCCGCTTCGTTGATGAAGCCGGTCTTGGACACCTTGATATCCCAGTCGGGCTTGCGCACCAGCAGATTGGTGTTGCGGAAGGTTTGCGTGCGCTTGTTGATCTCGACGTCGTATTCCGTGTCGGTGGAATAGCGGTGGATCAGCGGACGCTGCGCCGTGGCACGCAGCAACCGCGCCAGATCGTGCGGCGACGACACGTTTTCGCTCGACAGCCCGGTGGGCTCGACGAAATGCGTGCTCAGCATGCCCAGCGAGCGGGCCTTGGCGTTCATCGCGGTCACGAAGGCCGACAGGCCGCCCGGGTAGTTGCGGCCCAGCGCGTGCGCCGCCCGGTTTTCGGAGGACATCAGCGCTAGATGCAGCATGTCGCCACGCGACAGGCGCGTGCCCACACGCAGGCGCGACGTGGTGTGCTTGAGCGTGTCGACGTCGTCATCGGTGACCTCGATCACCTCGTCCATCGGCAGGTTGGCGTCCACCACGACCAGGGCGGTCATGAGCTTGGAAATCGAGGCGATCGGGCGCACCACGTTTTCGTTCTTGGCGAACATCACCGTGGAGGTTTCGAGGTCCTGCACGTACGCCGTGCTGGAGCGCAGCGCGCGCGCCTCGGCGGCCGGCGAGGCGGCGACCGGCGGCATGGCCGCATCGGTGGCCACGGCGGCGGCGCCAGCCCTGGCGGCCTGCTTGCGCGTGGATGCCTTGATCTTGCTGTTGGAGTTCTTGCTGGCGGACGCCGTCTTGGCGCCGCTCTTGCTGCTGCTCTTGGCCGAGGATTTGCTGGAAGACTTGCTGGTCGGTTTCGCGGCGCTGGTTTTTTTCTTGGCTTGCGCCGCCTTGCAGGCGGACGACTTCGCGTTGGTCTTGCAGGGATCCTTGGCAGGGGCCGCGTGGGCGGCCACGGGCAGGAGCGCAGCGGCTGCCAGCGCCAGGGGCGCCAGAGCCGTCGAGATCGCTCTCATCCAGAAAAATGCCATGGGATACAAACCTTGTCTGAATGTTCAGATGTCTTGCCCGGATCTGTTTCAGTAATGCACTGAAAAAATCCAGTTGAATTAGGGGGTTACGCGCCAAATTTAAACAGCAATTTGAACTTGTGCGCAAGTGGAACTTCAACGCAGCCGCGCATGAAATAAAGGGACATATTGGCGGGCATGACAGCGGTGACGTGCCGGCGCCGGCAAGCGTATACCGGAACGGCCTGCGGCAGGCTGAATGGCGGTGCCGGGCGCGGGTATATCCCGAATGGGGACGAAGCGCAGGAAGCTGATCTCGGACGGAACGCTTCACAAGGCGCAGGATGGCGTAGCGCGAGGCGTGTGCGGGGCGGGAAGGGAGCTGGCCTCGCCGGGTGGAATCGAACCACCAATTGACCCTTAGGAGGGGCCGGTTATATCCGTTTAACTACGGCGAGCGCGCGGCAGACGGGCGGTTGGGGCAAAGCGCCCGCGCCCGTGTGGCGGAGTGCCGCATTCTAGCACTGGCGGGTGCGCGTCACCGGGCCGGGCCCCGGCCGTCAGCGGGTGCCCGCGTGGCGCGCCGCGATGGCCGCCGCGGCGGTGCGGGTTTCCACGCCCAGCTTCACGAATATGTGTTCCAGGTGCTTGTTCACGGTGCGCGGCGCCATGCCCAGGATGTCGGCGATGTCGCGATTGGTCTTGCCCTTGGCGAGCCAGTCCAGCACATCGAGCTCGCGCGGGGTGAGGCCGTAGGCGGTGGCCAGCGACTCCGACGGGGGCGCGGGGTGCGGGCGTTCTTCGAGCAGCAGCAGCGTTTCGCCCGACCGGCGCGAGGCCGACAGGCTCACCACCAGATTGCCGCGCACGCCGGGCACCACCCACGGCGGCGCGGCGGGCCCCTGCGGCAGATGGCTGGCGATCCAGTCGGCCAGGGGCACCGGCAGATCGGGAGCGTCGTCCGGGCTGCCCAGGTAATCCGACAGCCACAGCCGCGCCCGCCCGGTCTTCCAGATGGCGCGGCCCCGCGCGTCCAGTACCACCACGGCGCGCGCGGCGGCGTCCAGCGCATCGTAGGCCGCCGACAGATGGCGCGCATTGCGCAGATGCGTGTCCAGGCGCGCCAGCACCACGTCCGGGTCGAGCGGCTTGGTCACGTAATCGACGCCGCCGCTGCGAAAGCCCCGCAACACATGCTCCGGGTCGGTGAGTCCGGTCATGAAGACCACCGGCACCTGCGCGGCCGCGTGATGGGCCTTCAGGCGCGCGCAGGTCTCGAAACCGTCCATGCCGGGCATCACGGCATCCATGAGCACGATGTCCGGCACCACGTAATCCACCCGCTCGATGGCGCTGAGGCCGTCGGTCGCGATCAGCACGCGGTACCCGGCCTCGTCCAGCGCGGTGGACAGCATCTTGAGATTGTCGGGCGCGTCGTCGACCAGCATGACGAGGTTTTTATCGGGCGAGGGCATGATGGCGCTGTACATGGTCTTTGAGCAGTCGATTGAACTCGGCGAGCTGGAATTCGCTGGCCAGGGTGTGCAGGTGGCGCGTGAGCCGTGCGGCGTGCGGTTGCCGCTGGCCGATCTCGTCGAGCTTGGCGAGAATGCCCTTGATGTAGCCCATGGCGCCGAGTTCGAGCAGCGCTTCGGCGTCTTCGCGTTCCAGCGCCACGCCGTGCAGTTCGCCGTCGCTCACCGGCTGCACCGGCGCCGCGGCCTCGGTGATCCAGCGCAGGCGCAGATGCGTGCCGATGCGCGCCAGCAGATCATCGAGGATCACGGGCTTGGCGATGAAGTCGGTGTGGCCGCTCTGGGCGGTCTCCTTGGGATCCAGGCCATGCACATTGGCCGACAGCATCACGATAGGCACCGCGACGCCTTCGGCGCGCAACGCGCGGCACACGTCCCAGCCGGCCATCGCGGGCATCGAGACGTCCATCAGGATCAGGGCGGGGCGCAGCGTGTGCACGCACGCCAGGCAGGCGGGTCCGCCGTCCGCTTCGTGCACGGCGAAGCCCAGCGGTTCGAGCATGTCGCGGACCAGACGGCGCTGCGACGCCTGATCGTCGACCGTGAGGATGCGCAGCCGTTCGCCCTCATAGCCGATCACCGGTCCCGCGGGACGCGCGTCGCCGCGCGGCGAGCGCACTTCGGGCAGGAACAGCTTGAGCGTGAACGTGCTGCCCGCGCCGACCTGGCTACGCACGCGGATCTCGCCGCCCATGATGTTGGTGAGCATGCGGCAGATCGTGAGGCCCAGCCCGGTGCCGGTATCGGCCTGTTCGGCCGCGGCCCAGCTGCGCTCGAAAGGCAGAAAGATGCGCTCCATGTCGGCCTCCGGGATGCCCATGCCCGTGTCGCTCACCGCGAACTGCACCATGTCGGCGGCGTACTGGACGCGCAGGGCCACCTCGCCCGCCTGCGTGAACTTGACCGCATTGCTGAGCAGGTTGATCAGGATCTGGCGCAGACGCTTCTCGTCGATGTGCACGATCTGCGGCAGATCGGGCGCGCACTCATAGCGGAAATGCAGGCCCTTGAGCGAGGTCTGCGGCCGGAACATCTGGACCATCTGCTCCAGGAATTCGGGCAGGCGCAGCTCGCCGTTCTCGAGGCGCAGCTTGCCGGCTTCGATCCGCGCGATATCCAGCAGCCCGTCGATCAGGCCGACCAGGTGCCTGCCGCTGCGGTGGATCACGTCGATGGCCTCGCGGCGCGGCGCGGGCAATGTCGGGTCGCGTTGCAGGATCTGGGCATAGCCCAGGATGCTGTTGAGCGGCGCCCGCAGCTCGTGGCTCATGCCGCTCATGAAGCGGCTCTTGGCGAGGTTGGCGCTTTCGGCGGCCTCTTTCGCCTGCTGCAACTGCGCGTCGGTGTGGCCGTGCGCCTCGATCTCGCGCAGCAGCAGCGTGGTCTGGCGATCCGACTCTTCCTGCGCCACGCGCCGGCTCTCCTGCGTGAGCACCAGCCACCAGGCCGCCACCCCGGCGATCAAAAGCAGCGCCGCGTAGAGCTTGAAGAAGGTGGCGCGCAGCGTGGCGAGTTCCAGCGCCGCATGACGATAGCTCACGGCTTCCTGGTAATAGATCAGCCCCAGGATCGCGCCCAGCAACAGCGCGATGCCGCTCACGATGAGCAGGTAGTGCACCAGACGGGTGTGAAGCACGCCGCTCAGACCCGCGGGCAGGATGCGCTGCAAGGCGCCGCCGACCTGGTCCTGCAGCCGCGACTGGGGTTTGCAGCGGTCGTGGCAGCGTGCGTCCAGCGTGCAGCACAAGGAACAGATGGCGCCGTTGTAGGCCGGGCAATGCGCCATGTCGGGCGGCTCGAAGGGGTTGGCGCAGATCACGCAGGCCAGCGCCTGCGTGCCGGGCAGGGCCTGCGGAGGGCGCGCCAGGTTGTAGCGCCCGCGCGTGGCCCAGGCGATCAGCGGCGCGCAGGCAAACGCGGCCAGCAGCGCCACGAACGGCGACAGCGCCTGGGCCAGCGCGCCCGCCGTACCCGGAAACACGCCCGCGAAGGCCAGCAGCGCCAGCGAGATCGCGATCAGCATGCTGCCCACGCCCACGGGGTTGATGTCGTACAGATAGGCGCGGCGAAACTCGATGCGGGCGGGCGACAGGCCGAGCGGCTTGTTGATGACCAGGTCGGCCACCAGCGCGCCGATCCAGGCCAGCGCCACATGCGAGAACAGCGCGAGCACATGCTCGAGCGCGCCGAACACGCCCATCTCCATCAGCACCACCGCGATCAGCACGTTGAACACCAGCCAGACGACGCGGCCCGGGTGGCTGTGCGTGACGCGGGCGAAGAAGTTGGACCAGGCCAGCGAGCCGGCATAGGCGTTCGTGACATTGATCTTGATCTGCGACACCACCACGAACAGCGTCACCAGTGCCAGCGCCAGCCCGCCATGGTCGACCACATAGCCGTAGGCGATCAGATACATGTGGTTGGGGTCCGCGGCCTTTTCGGCGCTCACGCCGTGCCCGAGCGCCAGGTAGGCGAGGAACGCGCCGCCCAGGATTTTGGCCGCGCCGGGCAGGATCCAGCCCGGGCCCGCGCAGAGCAGGGCGGCCCACCAGCGCACGCGGTTGGCGCGCGTGCGGGGCGGCAGGAAGCGCAGGTAGTCGACCTGCTCGCCTATCTGCGTCACGAGCGAGGCGGCCACCGCCACCGCGGCGCCGAACATGAGCAGGTTGAAGTTGCCGCCGCGGCCGTCGTAGCCCTCGAAGCGCAGGAAGTCGGCGACCGCGCCGGGATCCTTGAACAGGATGAACGCATACGGCAGCAGCAACAGCAGCAGCCAGACCGGCTGGGTCCAGGCCTGCAGGCGGTTGATGAAGGTGATGCCGTAGGTCACGAGCGGAATCACGACCACCGCGCACAGCAGATAGCCGATCGTGAGCGGCAGGCCCGTCGCCAGCTCCAGGGCCAGCGCCATGATGGCCGCCTCGAGCGCGAAGAAGATGAACGTGAACGACGCGTAGATCAGCGAGGTGATGGTCGAGCCGATGTAGCCGAAGCCCGCGCCGCGCGTCAGCAGGTCCATGTCCAGGCCTTCGCGCGCCGCGTAATACGCGATGGGCAGGCCCGTCAGGAAGGTGACGATCGCCACGGCCACGATGGCCCAGAACGCGTTGACGAATCCGTAGTTCAGCGCGAGCGCGCCGCCGATCGCCTCCAGGGCGAGGAACGACACCGCGCCGACGGCTGTATTCGCCACGCGAAACTCCGACCACTTGCGAAACGACACCGGCGTGAAGCGCAGCGCATAGTCTTCGAGGGTCTCGTTCGAGACCCAGGTGTTGTAGTCGCGGCGAATCTTGACGATGCGTTGCGGTGCACTGGTTGACAAGACAGGACTCCGGCGAGGACGCGGGACAGGGCGCGGCCGCGATGAGTGCGCTTGCGGCATGCGTCGTTTGACGTACGACGTTTTGTAGCCCGGGCGGCGCGGCGTGCCTGTACGTCAATCAACGTATGTTGCAGTGCGTCATGGGTTCCTAGTATGCACCCAAGCTCCGGGCCGCGGTCTGCTCCGCACATGCTCGGTTTCCCTGGTCGTGATCTCTCGTTAGGAGTTCCCCGATGTCTGGCAAATCCCCCTTCGATCGGGCCGGCGCAGGCCCCGTGTCGCCCTCGCGCCGCCGTGTCGCGCTGACCCTGGCCGGCCTGCCGCTGCTGGGCGTTCCGGCCCTGGCGCGGGCGGCCGCCCCGGCCACGTCCGCCATCAACACCACGGGCCTCGCCATTACCGACACCGAGGTCACCGTCGGCCAGCTGCATTCCGCCACGGGCACGATGGCCATCAGCGAAACGGGATCGATCCAGTCCGAGCGCCTGGCGATCGAGCAGATCAACGCGATGGGCGGGATCCTGGGCCGCAAGATCAAGGTCATCCAGGAAGACGGCGCGTCCGACTGGCCGACCTTCGCCGAGAAGGCGCGCAAGCTGCTGGTGAGCGACAAGGTGGCGACCGTGTTCGGGTGCTGGACTTCGGCCTCGCGCAAGGCGGTGCTGCCGGTGTTCGAGAAGGAAAACGGCCTGCTCTACTACCCGACCTTCTACGAAGGCCTGGAGCAATCCAAGAACGTGTTCTACACGGGGCAGGAGGCCACGCAGCAAATCCTCTCGAGCCTGGACTGGCTGGCACGCGAGCAGAAGGCCAAGAGCTTCTACCTGATCGGCTCGGATTACATCTGGCCGCGCACGTCGAACAAGATCGCCCGCAAGCACATCGAAAACGTGCTCAAGGGCCAGGTCGTGGGCGAGGAGTATTACCCGCTGGGCCACACGCAGTTCGGTTCGCTGATCAACAAGATCAAGCTGCGCAAGCCAGACGTGGTCTTCGCCGTGGTGGTGGGCGGCAGCAACGTGTCGTTCTACAAGCAGCTCAAGGCGGCCGGCGTGACCAGCGACAAGCAGAAGCTGCTCACGATCTCGGTCACCGAAGACGAGCTGCTGGGGATCGGCGGCGAAAACGCCGAAGGCTTCTGGTCGTGCATGAAGTACTTCCAGAGCCTGGACAACCCCAACAACAAGAAATTCGTCGAGGCGTTCAAGGCCAAGTACGGCGCCAACGCCGTGATCGGCGACGTGACCCAGGCCGCGTACCTCGGGCCGTGGCTCTGGAAGATGGCCGTCGAGAAGGCCGGCAGCTTCGATGTCGACAAGGTCGTGGCGGCCTCGGCGAACCTGGAGTTCAAGGAAGCGCCCGAAGGCTACGTCAAGATCGATCCGAACCACCATCTCTGGAGCAAGACGCGCATCGGCCAGATCCGCAAGGATGGTCAGTTCAACGTGATCTACGAAACCGCGGATCTCATCAAGCCCGATCCCTTCCCCAAGGGTTATCAGTAAGCCGCGCGGACACCGCGGTGTCCGTGGCCGATCCGTGCGCGCCGAGGGCGCGCACGGCCTGTTTCATGCCGGGAGTGCGAAATGGAATCCTTCTCCGACCTCGGGGCCATTCTGCTGATGCAGGGCTTCAACGGCTTGTCGGTGTTCAGCGTGTTGTTGCTGATGGCGCTGGGGCTGGCCATCATCTTTGGCCAGATGGGCGTCATCAACATGGCGCACGGCGAGTTCCTCGCGGTGGGTGCGTACTGCACGTATCTGCTGTCCGACCTGGTGCAGCAGTTCGCGCCCGGCCTGATGCCCGTGTACTTCTTCCTTGCCATCGCGCTGGCCTTTGCCGTGACCTTCGCACTGGGATGGCTGGTGGAGTGGGCCATGATCCGCCATCTCTACCGCCGCCCGCTCGACACGCTGCTGGCGACCTGGGGGCTATCACTCATCCTGCAGCAGTCGCTCCGATCGCTTTTCGGCCCGCGTGAGGTCAGCCCCACGCTGCCCGACTGGCTGATGGGCTCCTGGCAGCCGCTGGACGGCGTGGACATTCCGATCAACGGGCTGTTCGTCATGTCCATCACCCTGGTGCTGACGGCCGGCCTGCTGCTCGCGCTGTTTCGTTCCACTTGGGGGCTGCATGTGCGCGCGACGGTGCAGAACCGCGCCATGAGCGGCGCGGTCGGCATCGACACCAAGCGCGTCGATCGCCTCACGTTCGCGCTGGGCTGCGGCATTGCCGGCATCGCGGGCGCGGCATTCACCACGATCGGCTCCACCGGGCCCACCAGCGGATCGCTCTACATCGTCGACACCTTCCTGACCGTGGTGTTCGGTGGCGCCGCGAGCCTGTTCGGCACCATCGCCTCCGCGTTCGTCATCGCACAGACGCAGTCGGTGTCGGAATTCTTCATGACCGGTTCCATGGCCAAGGTGCTCACGCTGTCGGCGGTGGTCCTCATCCTGATGCTGCGCCCGCAGGGCCTGTTCAGCGTCAAGGTCCGCAAGTGAATCGACGGGAGACCTTCATGCAGACGCTCTATCGCAACGTGCTGGGCGGACGCCACGGCCTCATCGGCCTGGGGCTGCTCGCCGCGCTGATATTCGTGGTGTTCCCGCTGGCGCTGGACGTGTTCCGGCTCAATCTGATCGGCAAATACCTGACCTATGCG
The DNA here is from genome assembly GCF_002261475.1 of Bordetella genomosp. 5. Classification (GTDB taxonomy): domain Bacteria; phylum Pseudomonadota; class Gammaproteobacteria; order Burkholderiales; family Burkholderiaceae_B; genus Bordetella. Next base: position 341,343 of record NZ_NEVN01000009.1, on the reverse strand, counting down.
TTCGTGGCACTGGGGCTGGTGCTGTGCTGGGGTTATGGCGGCATCCTGAGCCTGGGGCAGGGCGTGTTCTTCGGTCTCGGCGGCTATTGCATGGCGATGTTCCTCAAGCTGGAAGCCTCCACGCCGGAGGCCACCAAGATCCAGTCCACGCCGGGCATCCCGGACTTCATGGACTGGAACCAGCTGACGGAGCTGCCCTGGTTCTGGGTGCCCTTCAAGAGCTTCTGGTTCACCTTGATGGCGGTGCCGCTGGTGCCGTGCCTGCTGGCGCTGGTGCTGGGGCTCGCGATGTTCAAGCGGCGGGTGGGCGACACCTACTTCGCCATCGTGACGCAGGCCGTGGCGCTGATCCTGTCGGTGCTCATCATCGGCCAGCAGGGCTGGACCGGCGGGGTGAACGGCATCACCGATCTCAAGACCCTGCTCGGCTGGGACATCCGCACCGATAGCGCGCGCCTGACGCTGTACTTCATCAACGGCGGCCTGTTGTTCGCCTGCATCCTGATCGGCCGCTTTCTGCTCGCCTCCAAGCTCGGAAAGCTGCTGATGGCGATGCGCGATAAGGAAGAGCGGGTGCGCTTCTCGGGCTACGACGTGGCGAGCTTCAAGGTGTTCGTGTTCTGCGTGGCGGCCGTGTTCTCGGCCATCGGCGGGGCGATGTTCACCCTGCAGGTCGGCTTCATGTCGCCGTCCTTCGTCGGCATCGTGCCCTCGATCGAGATGGTGATCTTCGCCGCGGTGGGCGGCCGGCTCTCGCTGCTGGGCGCGGTGTACGGTACGCTGTTGGTGAACTTCGGCAAGAGCTACTTCTCGGAAAGCTTTCCGCAGCTGTGGCTGTTCCTGATGGGCGGTCTGTTCATTGCGGTGGTGATGGCGTTTCCCAACGGTCTGGCCGGCCTGTACGGTCAGTACATCAAGCCCCGGCTGGCGCGCAGGCGCAAGGCCGATACGGGCAGCGGTGTGACGGAGGCAGCATGAGCACGCAAGCGTTCGCACTCTACATCGAAAGCCTGACCGTCTCGTTCAACGGCTTCGTCGCCGTCAACGACCTGAACCTGTACGTCGATCAGGGCGAACTGCGGGTCATCATCGGTCCCAACGGCGCCGGCAAGACCACGCTGCTCGACCTCATCTGCGGCCGCACGCGCGCCACCTCCGGCTCGATCCGGTTCAAGGACGCCGAGCTGACCCGCATGGCCGAGTACGAGATCGTGCGCGCCGGCGTGGGCCGCAAGTTTCAGACGCCCTCCATTTACGAAACCCTCAGCGTGCGCGAGAACCTCGAGGTGTCGTTTCCGCGCGGCCGCAGCGTGTGGGGCGCGCTCGCGTTCCGCCGCACGCCGGATGTGGTCGAGCGGGTCGAGCAGGTCGCAGAAGAGATTTTCCTGTCGGGCATGCTCGATCGCTCCGCCGAGCTGCTGTCGCATGGGCAAAAGCAGTGGCTGGAGATCGGCATGCTGCTGATGCAGGAGCCCGAGCTGATGATGCTCGACGAGCCCGTGGCCGGCATGAGCGTGTCCGAGCGAGAGCGCACCGCCGAACTACTCACGCGCATCAGCCGCAATCGATCGCTCATCGTGATCGAGCACGACATGGAGTTCGTGAAAAACATCGCGCACAAGGTGACGGTGTTGCACCAGGGCCAGGTACTCGCCGAGGGCAGCATGGACCACGTCCAGTCGGATCCCCGCGTGATCGAAGTCTATCTCGGCCATTGACGGGCCACGGAGGCGAAATGTTCAACGTAAACGGGCTGATGTCGGGCTACGGCCAGAGCCGGGTGATCCACGGCGTGGACCTGCATGTGGGGCAGGGCGAGATCGTGGCGATCATGGGGCGCAACGGCATGGGCAAGACCACGCTGTTCAAGACCCTGATGGGACTGCTGCCCGCGATGCACGGCTCGATGTCGATCGATGGCAAGGACCTCGGCGGCCTGGAAAGCCACCAGCGTGTGCGCAGCGGCGTGGCCTATGTGCCGCAGGGCCGCATGATCTTTCCCACGCTCACGGTCGAGGAGAACATCCGTACCGGCCTGCGCGGGCGGGCGCTGCGCGATGCCGTGCCGGCGGATATCTACGCGCTGTTTCCGGTGCTGCACGACATGCGCAACCGGCGCGGCGGCGATCTGTCGGGCGGACAGCAGCAGCAACTCGCGATCGCGCGGGCCCTCGTGACCGAGCCCAAGGTGCTGCTGCTGGACGAGCCCACCGAAGGCATCCAGCCGTCCATCATCAAAGACATCGCGCGCAGCCTGCTCGAGATCCGCCAGCTCAAGAACCTGGCGATCGTCGTGTCGGAGCAGGTACTCAGTTTCACGATGCAGATCGCGGATCGTCTGATCGTCATCGACAAGGGCCGATTCGTTCACGAAGACCTGCGCGATAACGTCGACGAGCAGTCGATCAGCAAGTACCTGTCGGTCTGAGGCCGACGCTGTTCATCCCCAAAGGAGCAAGCCATGCCTGAAACGTTGATCAAGGTGGACCTGGCGCAATCGCCCTACGAGAACGAGATGGTGCACAACCGCTGGCACCCCGACATCCCGCTGGCGGTGTGGGTCAAGCCGGGCGACGACTTCGTGCTCGAGACCTACGACTGGACCGGCGGCGCCATCAAGAACGACGATGACGCCTCGGACGTGCGCGACGTCGATCTTTCCACGGTGCATTTCCTGTCCGGGCCGGTCGGCGTCGAAGGCGCGGAGCCCGGCGATCTGCTGGTCGTCGATCTGCTCGACATCGGCGCCAAGCCCGACAGCCTCTGGGGCTTCAACGGCTTCTTCAGCAAGAAGAACGGCGGCGGCTTCCTGACGGATCACTTTCCGCTGGCCCAGAAATCCATCTGGGACTTCGAGGGCATGTTCACGCGCTCGCGCCATATCCCCGGCGTGCGCTTCGCCGGCCTCATCCATCCCGGGCTGATCGGCTGCCTGCCGGATCAGGCCATGCTCGATACGTGGAACAAGCGCGAGCAGGCGTTGATCGACACCGAACCCGACCGCGTGCCGCCGCTGGCCAATCCGCCGGCGCCCAAGACCGCCCACATGGGCAAGCTGCAAGGGGAGGCGCGCGACCGCGCCGCGGCCCAGGGCGCGCGCACGGTGCCGCCGCGCGAGCACGGCGGCAACTGCGACATCAAGGATCTGTCGCGGGGCTCGCGCGTGTTTTTCCCGGTGTATGTGAAGGGCGGCGGGCTCTCGGTGGGCGACCTGCATTTTTCGCAGGGCGATGGCGAGATCACCTTCTGCGGCGCCATCGAGATGGCGGGATGGGTGCACATGCGGGTCTCGCTCATCAAGGGCGGGATGGACAAGTACGGCATCCGCAATCCGATCTTCAAGCCCAGCCCGATCGTGCCCAACTACAAGGATTACCTGATTTTCGAGGGGATCTCGGTCGACGAAGGTGGCAAGCAGCATTACCTCGACGTGCACATCGCCTACCGGCAGGCCTGCCTCAACGCGATCGAGTATCTCAAGAAGTTCGGCTATTCCGGCGCTCAGGCGTATTCGATCCTGGGCACGGCGCCGGTGCAGGGGCACATCAGCGGGGTGGTCGACATTCCCAATGCCTGCGCCACCCTGTGGCTGCCGACCGAGATCTTCGAGTTCGACATCCAGCCGCAGGCGTCCGGTCCCGTCAAACACATCAAGGGCGACGTCGACATGCCCATCGCCCAGGACCGCTGAGGAGACCGGCATGCCGCTCTACGATTACCGGTGTGAAGCGTGCGGCGAGTTCGCCGTGCTGAGGCCATTGGCACAGTGGCGCGATCCGGCGGCCTGCCCGGACTGCGGCGCATCGTGCGCGCGGTACGTCAGTGGCGCGCCGGCGGTGTCGGCGCTGTCCTCGGCGGTCAACCGCGCCCGCGCCCTCAACGAGCGCAACGCGGCCGAACCGCGCAGCTCGCGTGGCGGCCATGGGATGGGTTGCGGTTGCTGCCAGGGGGGCAAACTGCCTTCCAAGACGCGCCGCACGGCCGACGGCGGCAAGACGTTCGCCGGGGCACGACCCTGGATGATCAGTCACTGACCCGCGCCGGCCGGCGCACGGGGCGGTCCCTGGCGGGGCCGCCCTTTTTGTTGCGCGTGCGCCAACCCGCGGAGGGCCTGCCCAGACGCCGGCCGACAGGACTATGATGGAGCGGCCCGCGCTTCACGGCGCGGGCCGCCCACGGGAAAGGGGGGCGGATACCAACAGCAGCGGCGCCAGGCTCGCAGTGTGGGCAGGGGTGCCAGCGGCACATAACACGCGAGACAAACCTGCTTATGTCCAATACAGAAGCGGTATCCGTACGCACGATCGTCATCGGCACGATCGTGGTGTTGCTGGCGATGGGCGTGCGCGCCACGTTCGGGCTCTTCATGCAGCCCATGGGCCTCGATCGGGGCTGGGGGCGCGAGGTTTTTTCCTTCGCCTTCGCGCTGCAGAATCTGGTCTGGGGTATCTCCTGTATTTTCATGGGCATGCTGGCCGACCGCTACGGCTCGGGCCGCACGGTTGCGCTCGGCGCCTTGCTCTATGTGCTGGGCCTGATCGGCACCCGCTATGCCGCCGATCCCTTTACCCTCTGTTTCATGAGCGGCGTCGTCGTCGGCCTGGGACAGGCGGGCACCACCTTCCCGATCATTCTTCCCGTCATTGCCCGCGCGGTGCCGCCGGCCTACCGCAGCACCGCCATGGGAATCGCCAGCGCGGGCGGATCGCTGGGGCAGTTTCTGGTGGTGCCGGCCGGTCAGCAGATGATCGTGCACGCCGACTGGACCGGTGCGCTCTGGCTGCTGTCGCTGCTCGTGGCGGTGGCGCTGCCGCTGGCGTGGTTCCTGCGCGGCAAGCCCGCGCCGCACACCGGTCCGCAGGCGCTCGGCTTCGCCGTGCGCCAGGCCATCACGCATCCCTCGTTTCACTTTCTGTTCGGCAGCTACTTCGTCTGTGGTTTCCACACGGCGTTCATCACGCTGCATCTGCCCGCCTTCGTGGGCGACGCGGGTCTGAACGCCGGGCAGGGCGCCACCGCCATCGCGCTGATCGGGCTCTTCAATGTGTTCGGGTCGTTCTATGCCGGCAAGCTGGGCGGGCGCTACAGCAAGAAGTGGCTGCTGGCCATCATGTATGCGATGCGGGCCGTGGGCATCGCGCTGATCCTGGTGCTGCCGCTCACGCCCTGGGTGCTGTATGGCTTCGCCGCCTGGATGGGGCTGTTCTGGCTCGGCACGGTGCCGCTTACGCAGGGGCTGATCGGCGAAATCTACGGTTTGCGCTATGCCGCCACGCTTTCGGGTATCGTCTTTCTTGGCCATCAGATCGGCAGTTTCATCGGCGTGTGGCTGGGCGGTTATGTCTATGCCCAGACCGGCGCCTACACCTTGATCTGGTGGATCGGTCTGGTCCTGGCGGTCGTCGCCGCGCTGCTCTGCCTGCCGGTGCGCGAGCGCCCGGTCGGCTCGGCGCACCCGCCGGGCTTGGTGCGCAGCGTGTAACGCTCGCCGAGTCCGCGCGTCGCCGCCGTCCTCGCATTGCCTTGCACACTCGCCTCTCGCCCTGAGTCATGACCTCGCCCGCCGACGTTCGCGCTTCGTCTCCCCGCCGCTCCGCCTGGCGCTGGACCGGCTATGGCGCGCTCGCGCTGGTCATGGCGCTGGGCTTCTGGGGCTATCTGAGCCCGTCCATGCGGCTCAACTGGGAAAGCGTCGCCGCCTTGTGCGGCTTCTGATCGCCCCGATTTGTTCGGTATCCTAGGGCCCATTCGCTGGCGCTCGCGCCGGCGCTTCCCTTGTTGCCCGCCTCGCCGGGCTTCCGTGAGCCGAATTCATGCAGGACGACCTGCTTTCTTCATTGCCCGTGTGCCCCTCGGATGCGTTGGGCGAGCTGCCCGCCGATGGCACGCTGGTCCTGACCGTCAACAACCGTCTTGCGCGCCGCCTCACGCTCGAGGTCGCCGCGCGCTTGCGGCACGAGCGCCAGGTGAGCGAGTTGCCGCGCATCCTGCCGCTGTCGGCCTGGCTGGTCGAGGCCGCCGCCGAGCTGGCCTTCGCGCCGCAGGCGGAGCTGCCCGCGTACCGCCTGGGATCGTTCGCGACCCAGCTGGTGTGGCGCGAGGCGATCCTGGCCGAGCAGCGCGATCATGTGCTGCTCGATACCGATCAGGCGGCCCGGCTCGCGCTCGACGCCGATCTGTTGTGCGACGAATGGCAGCTCGACGTCCCCGAGCCCGCCCAGACCGACGAGTACCGGGGCTTTCTGCGCTGGCGCGCCCGCTACCGCGCGATGCTGGCGCAGCTTGATGCCGAAGACGCCAACCAGGGCTATGCGCGGGTCGCGCGCGCCGTGATGCAGGGCGAGCTGCGCCTGCCCGAACGCGTGGTGCTGGCCGGCTTCGGCGAGCTCTCGCCGCGTTTCGCGGCCCTGCTGACGGCCCTGCAGTCGCAGGGCGTTGCGCTGTCGTCGTGGCGGGAAGCCCAGCGCGAGGCCGCGCCTGCGGGCCGCTATGCCGCCCATGACCGGGGCGCGGAGTGGCGTGCCGCCGCGGCCTGGGCCGCGGAACGTCTGCGCGCGCAACCTCACGGACGCTACGCCATCGTCTCGGCCTCGCTCGAGGCCGAGGCGCCGTTCGCGCGGCGGGTGCTGAGCCACGCGCTCGCGGCCGCCGGCGGGCAGCCCGCCTTGCCCTTCAACGTCGCGGTGGGCCGCTCGCTCATCGAGTGGCCGGCCGTGCATGCCGCGCTGTGCTGGCTGGAGGCGCTGGCCGCGTTCGCCGCCGACGGACATGTCGATGCGCCGGCGCTGGGCGCGGCGCTGCTGGCGGGACATTGCGCCGGAGATCGGAGCGAGGGCGCCCGCCTGGGCGCGATCGATGTGCGCTGGCGCCGCCAGGGCCGTGTGCGCGTGACCGCCGAGGGCTGGAAAAAAGACCTGGAGCTGTCGCCGCGGCTGGCGCAGGGCTGGGAGGCGGCGCTCGCCACCTGGCGTGATGGCCCCGGACGGGCGCCCTGCGATGTCTGGGCGCCGCGCATCAAGGCCACGCTCAAGGCGCTCGGGTTTCCGGGCGAGCACGCGCTCGATAGCGTGGGCTATCAGGTGATGGGCGCCTTCGGCGAGCTGCTGGGCGATTTCGCCGCGCTGGCGCCCGCCGTCGGCCCGATCAACGGCAAGGGCGCCGTACGCCTGCTGGCCAGCGCGGCGCGCGCCGGTGCCTTCCAGCCGCAGCGCGATCCCGCGGCGCGCCTCGACGTGCTCGGTCTGCTGGAGGCCGAAGGCGGCGCCTGGGACGGGGTCTGGATGCTGGGCCTCACCGATGATGTGCTGCCCGCCTCGCCCAAACCCAATCCCCTGATTCCGCTGGCCGTGCTGCGCCAGGCCGGCGCGCCGCGCGCCACGCCCGAGCGCGAGCGCCTGTGGGCCGACACGCTGTTCGACGCGCTGTCGCGCTGCGCGCCCGAGCTGGTGGTGAGTCATGCCGAGATGGATGGCGAGCGCGAACTGCGGCCGTCGCCGCTCATTGCCGAGGTGCCCTTGCTGCGCTGGCAACCCGCCTCGGGCGATGCGGCCGAGCCCTGGGCCCAGCAGTCGCTCGACGATCATCAGGGCCCGCCGCTCACCTCCGACAACACCAGTACGGGCGGCCTGGACGTGCTCGACACCCAGGCGCGCAATCCCTTGTGGGCGTTCGTGCGGCACCGCCTCGGCGCGCGCGCGCTGGCGCCGTACGCGGATGCCGCCAGCGTCAACGTGCGCGGCCAGTTTTTGCACGGCGCGCTCGAAGTGATCTGGCGCATGCTGCCCGATCAGGAGGCGCTGCATCAGGCCATGACCGAGGGCCGTCTGGCGGCCCTGGTCGATGGTGCCGTGGCGCAGGCAGCGGATGTCGAGCTCAAGGCCTATCCGGCCGCGCTGCGCGCGCTCGAGTGCGATCGCGCACGCAGCGTGATCTCGCGCTGGCTCGAGCTCGAGGCCAGCCGTCTGCCCTTTGCCGTGGCGCAGGTCGAAGAGACGCATCAATGGCGCCGTGGCGCCCTTGCGCTCAAGGTGCGCCTGGATCGCATGGACACGCTGGCCGATGGCCGCGCCGTCATCATCGACTACAAGACCGGCGCCAATGCGGCCCGGCCCGAATCCGACTGGGCGCGCGCGCGGCCGGTCAATCTGCAACTGCCTTTTTACGCCTCGGTGCTGGCGGGCGACGCGCCCGACACGCGCGTGGCCGGCCTGTTGCTGGCCCAGGTGCATGCGCGCCAGGTCACGGCACAGGGCCTGGCCGAAGAAGACCTCGGCATCGACGGCGTGACCGAAGCGGCCGACAGCAAAGCGTTCGAAGGCCGGCCCTGGAACGACATCGTGCGGCATTGGCGCGATGCGATCGAGATGCTGGCCGACGAGTACGCGAGCGGCCACGCGGCCAACCTGAGCTGGCGCCGCGACGATCTGAAGTATTGCGATGCCGGGCCGTTCCTGCGCCTGGACCTGGAAGACGAGGAAGCCTGAGCGCATGGCCCATCACGACGAACGCCTGCCGCAGGACCACGAAGCCCGCCTGCGCGCACTGGATCCGCAGCGCTCCTACCTGGTGCAGGCGCCTGCCGGCTCCGGCAAGACCGAGCTGCTGACCGACCGCATCCTCGCGCTGCTCGCCACGGTGAACAAGCCCGAAGAAATCGTGGCCATCACCTTCACGCGCAAGGCCGCCTCCGAGATGCATGCCCGCGTGCTGCAGAAGCTCGCGCGCGCGCGGCCCGGTGAACCCGAGCCCGAAGCCGCGCACGAGCATCGCAGCTGGGTGCTGGCGCGCGCCGCGCTGGCCCGCGACGCCGAGCGCGGCTGGCATCTGCTGCAGCATCCCGCGCGGCTGGCGATCCGCACCATCGATTCGTTCTGCGCGGGGCTGGTGCGCGGGATGCCGTGGCTGTCCGGCTTGGGCGGCATGCCCGAGATCGCCGACGACGCGCGCGTGCATTACGAAGCGGCCGCGCGCGCCACGCTGGCGCTGGCCGATCAACACGAGGCCGTGCGGACCTTGCTCGCCCACCTCGACGTCGACGTGCAGGCGGCGCAGCAGGCGATCGCCGACATGCTGGGTCAGCGCGATCAGTGGCTGCGCCTGCTGCATCACGGTCTCGACCGCGAAGGGCTGGAGCGCGCGATGGCCGAAACGCTCGCCGCCGAGCTTGCGGGCCTGGACGACAGCCTGCCCTTCGGCTGGGACGAGACGCTCTGCGGCATCGCGCGTCTGGCCGCGGCGCAGCTGGGCGACATCGGCGACGCGCGGCTGCAGGCCCTGTGCGATTGGGATGGCCCGATCGAGGTCGACGCCGAGGCCTTGCCGCAGTGGCGTGCGCTCGCCCATCTGCTGCTCACCGGACAGGACGAGCTGCGCAAACCCAAAGGCATCAACAAGAATCTCGGCTTTCCGGCCGGCTGCGCGCACAAGGATCCGTTCACGGTCTGGCTGGCCGGCTTCGACGGCAGCGAGCCCTGGGTGCGCCGGCTCGCCTCGGTGCGCAGCATGCCCGACGCGCGCTTCACCGATGCGCAGTGGGATGTGCTGTCGGCCCAACTCATCACGCTGGCGCTTGCGGCCGGGCAGTTGCAGCACGTTTTCGGCGCCGCGGGCGAGGTCGATTTCATCGAGATCGCGCAGCGCGCGTCGCGAGCCCTGGGCAGCGCCGATGATCCGGGCGAGCTGCTGCTCAAGCTCGACGCCTCCATCCGTCATCTGCTGATCGATGAGTTTCAAGACACCAGCCAGACACAGATCGAGCTGCTGCGCACGCTGACCGCGGGCTGGCAGGAAAGCGATGGCCGCACGCTGTTCCTGGTGGGCGACCCGATGCAGTCGATCTACCGCTTCCGCAAGGCCGAAGTGGGCCTGTTCCTCGAGGCCGCCGCGGGCGGCGTCGGCGAAGTGCCGCTCGATTTCCTGCAGCTCACCGACAACTTCCGCTCGCAGGGCGGGGTGGTCGACTGGGTCAATGCCTCGTTCGCGCGGCTGCTGCCGGCCGACAACGATCCCCAGGCGGGCGCGATCCGCTATAGCGCCTCGGCGGCCTTCCATCCGGTGCTGCCGGGCCCCGCCGTGCGCTTTCATCCGGCCTGGAGCCCCGACGGACTGTCGTCCGGCGACGCGCTGGCCGAAGACATCGCGGTGGAACTGGTGCGCGAGGCCCTGGCGGAATACGCCGGCGCGGCGCATCCGGTCGCGATCCTGGTGCGCGCGCGCTCGCATCTGGGCAGCCTCACGCGCCGGCTGGCGCAAGAGGGCATCCCGAGCCGGGCGGTCGAGCTGGTGCCGCTGGCGCAGCGTCCGGTCGTGGCCGACCTGGTGCAACTGCTGCGCGCGCTCACGCATCCCGGCGACCGCATGGCGTGGCTGTCGGTGTTGCGCGCGCCGTGGTGCGGCCTCACGCTGCGTTCGCTCGAAAGCCTGTGCGGCGCCGACCACATCACGCCGATTCCAGATCTGCTCGCCCGCAGCCTGCGGCCGCAGACCGACGTGCCGGCGCAGGGCGGACTCTTCGGCGACGAGACCGACGCCGTGACGCCGGTGACTACCCTGGGCGACAGCACGGCGCGGCAACGCCTCGCGCCCGACGAATACGCCCGCCTGACCCGGGTGGCCGCGATCCTGCTCGACCGCGCCAACGCCGCGGGCACGCTGCCGCTCGCGACCTGGCTCGAAACCGTCTGGCGCCGCCTGGGCGGGCCGCGCCTGTATGGCGGCGGCGCCGCCAACACCGATGCCGAAAGCCTGTTCCAGCTGGTCGAGCGGCTCGCGCCGCACGGCGCGCTCGACATGACGGCCTTCGACACCGCCGTGGCGCGTCTCTTTGCCGCGCCCGATGCCGTGGGGCAGGGCGGCGCGGTCGAGATCATGACCATGCACAAGTCCAAGGGTCTGCAATTCGAGTCCGTGATCCTGTTCGGCCTGCACAAGGCGCCGCGCGGCGATCAGGCGCCGCTGGTGCGATTCGAGCAGCAGGGCGGCAAGGTGCTGCTGGGCCCGATCAAGCCGCGCGCCGAATCCGAAGCCGATCCGGTGTCGCGCTATCTCGGCGCCCGCGAGGCCCGCCGGGCGGCCTTCGAGACCGATCGTCTGCTGTACGTGGCCGCCACCCGTGCGCGCAAGCGCCTGCACCTGGTCGGCAACGTCGCGCTCGACCGCGCCAGCGGCGCCGTGCGCGATCCCGCCGCCGCCAGCCTGCTGGCGCGCCTGTGGCCCTACGTGGGGCCAGTGGCCGCGCCCGAAGGCATCCAGCCGCCCGCCGCCGACGAACAGGCGCAACCGCAATGGCGCGGCGAACCGCTGCGCCGCATCGACGCCAGCGTGCTGCGGCAGGCCGAGGCGCCCATCCTGCCCGCCGGTCTGGTGGGCGTGACGGGCGCACAGGCCGGCGAACATCCGGCCTGGCAACTCGACGCCGGCTACGAGGCCGCCGTCGGCACCCTCGCGCACGCCTGGCTGGCCCGCATGGGCGAGGAGGGCGCCGCCGCCTGGAGCGCAGACCGCCTGGCGCACAGCCTGCCCGCCATGCGCCGCCAGCTCACCCGCGCCGGCATTCCCGACAGCCAGGCCGACGAAGCCGCCGACGCCGTCCTGCACACCCTGCAGGCCACACTCGACGACGAGCGCGGCACCTGGCTCCTGGCCCAATCCCGCGCCCGCCGCGAATGGCCCCTGATCGACGCCGCCGGCCGCGTCTCCGTCATCGACCTCGCCCTCTCCACCGACGCAGGCTGGCTCATCGTCGACTACAAAACCGGCCAACCCCACCCCGGCGAATCCTCCGACGCCTTCGCCCAACGCATGCGCCTGCGCCACGCAGACCAACTCGCCCGCTACTGCGCCCAAGTCACAGCCCTGGACGGCCGCCAAGCCCAAGCCGCCCTCTACTTCCCCAGAGCCAAAACCTGGATCGAGGTGTGAAAGGCGCGAGCAGCCTGATAGCAGTCCTGACGGACTGAATGCCCGCCAAATAGCTGTCCTGACGGATTGAACACCCACAAGGAAACTGCAAGCGGGCAAAGCCCGCGAGCAGTTTCCAAACCCCTGGGAGACGAGCGGGCAAAGCCCGCAAGGCTCCCCCAACCACAAAAGCTCCCTCCCCCTCGGGGGGAGGGCGGGGGGCGGGGGCACACCGTCAGGCCCCCCCGGGGACCGCCAAATGAGAGGCTGGCAAGCGGGCGAACGCCCGCTCTGCTAGAATCTCATTTGGCGGGCCCCTTCGCATGGTTCGACGGTGAACCTGGTCAGGTCGGGAACGAAGCAGCCATAGTCGTTTAGGACCAGTGCCGGAGTAAGGCTCGCCTCCGGTTTCCCCAGAAAAGGGGCGCCGCGAGCGGAATCCTCGATGCCCAGCGCATCGTGCAGGTTTCGCCCGCGGCGCCCCTTTTTTGCATTTCACGCGCCCTCCGTCCCCCAGTCCGGCTGCGGTGGCCCGGGGCGCCCAGAGGCTCTACAATCCCGGCATGACTTATCTGGTACTGGCCCGCAAGTGGCGCCCGCGATCGTTCGACACCCTGGTGGGCCAGGATCACGTGGTGCGCGCGCTCACCCACGCGCTCGACACCCAGCGCCTGCACCATGCCTGGCTGTTCACCGGTACGCGCGGGGTCGGCAAGACCACGCTGTCGCGCATCCTGGCCAAGTCGCTCAACTGCGAAACCGGCATCACCTCCAAGCCTTGCGGCGTGTGCCGGGCCTGTACCGAGATCGATGCCGGGCGTTTCGTCGACTACCTCGAGCTCGATGCCGCCTCCAACCGCGGCGTCGAAGAAATGACCCAGCTGCTGGAGCAGGCGGTGTACTCGCCCGGCGCCGGCCGCTTCAAGGTCTACATGATCGACGAAGTGCACATGCTCACCGGGCACGCGTTCAACGCGATGCTCAAGACGCTCGAAGAGCCGCCGCCGCACGTCAAGTTCATTCTCGCCACCACCGATCCGCAGAAGATCCCGGTCACGGTGTTGTCGCGCTGTCTCCAGTTCAATCTCAAGCAGATGCCGTCCGACTCCATCGTCGGGCATCTGCAGGCCGTGCTCGGCCAGGAGCAGGTCGCGTTCGACGTGCCGGCCCTGCGTCTCATCGGCCAGGCCGCGGGCGGTTCGATGCGCGACGCGCTCTCGCTCACCGACCAGGCCATCGCCTATAGCGCCGGCAATCTCACCGAAGACGCCGTGCGCGGCATGCTGGGCACGATCGATCAGCGCCATCTCGTGCGCCTGCTCGACGCCCTCGCCGCGAACGACGCCGCCGGCGTGCTGGCCGTGGCCGACGAGCTGTCCACCCGCGGGCTCTCATACGCCGGCGCGCTGGCCGACCTGGCCGTGCTGCTCTCGCGCGTCGCGATCGAGCAGCGCGTCACCGGCGTCACCGCCGCCGATGATCCGCTGGCCGCCGACATCGCGCGCCTGGCGCTCGCCCTGCATCCCGATGCGGTGCAGCTGTTCTACTCGGTCGCCGTGCACAGCCGCGGCGAGCTCACGCTCGCGCCCGACGAATACGCCGGCTTCATCATGGCCTGCCTGCGCATGCTGGCACTGCATGGCGACGCCGGTCCGGCCACGCAGGCCGAATCGCCCGCGCGTGTCGCGCCGGTGCCGCGCGCCGAGCCGGTCGCCGCCGCCGCGCCCGCGGCCGTCGCGGCTCCGGTGACGCCGGCTCAGCCCGCCGCGCAGCCCGCACCCTCTGCGGTCGAGGCCCGGGCGCCCGAGGCTGCACCCAGCCCCGCCGCCGACACTCCCGCTGCCGCTGCCGCTACGCCCGCCGCCGGTACGCCGGCCGCCGGTACGCCGGCCGCCGACGCGCCGTCGCAGAGCGCGGCGCTGGCGCGCAATCCCGTCGCCGCGGTCGTGTCGGCCCCGGCCTCGCCTCCGGCACCCCCCGCGCCGCCCGCCGTCTCGGCCGGCCCCGCGGGCGTGCCGCCCTGGGAAGACAATCCCGCGGCCACGTCTGACGCGGCCGCGTCGGGTTCCGTTGCGTCGGGCGCCGCCGCGCCGGGCGCCGCTGCGCCTGAACAGGCCGCACCTATGCCGGCCGCGCCCCAATCCACGGCGGTGGCTGATGCACGGCAGGCCGTCGCTACGCGCGACGTCGCGACCTCCGCCGCGCCCGCCGACGACGACGGCCCGCCGTCGTGGGTCGACGAAGCCATCCCGGACGAGGCCGAAGGGGGCTATGCCGCCGAGGCCTTCACCCAGGATCCTGACGACGATTTCGAAACGCTCGCGCCCGCCGCCAGCGCCGAGCGCGCGCCGCCGCCCAGCCGCGGCCCCGCCGCGCCCGCGCCGCGCCGCGCGCGCGGGGGTTCGCGCAGCCGCGTCACCGACATGTCGTCCGAGGCCTGGCCCGATCTCGCCGCCAAGCTGCCCGTCACCGGGCTGGCCGCCGAGCTCGCGCGCCAGAGCGAATGGGCGGGCGTGCAGGGCGACGCCGTGCTGCTGCGCGTGGCCGTGCGCACGCTGGCCGAGAGCGAGAGCCGTGTGCGCCTCCAGACCGTGCTGTGCGAGCACTTCGGCCAGGGCCTGCGCCTCGAGATCGAGGTGGGCGCCACCGGCGATGCCACGGCGCACGCCGTCGCACAGATCGAACGCGCGGCGCGCCAGCAGGCCGCCGAAGACGCGGTTCAGGTCGATCCTTTCGTACAAGCCCTGGTTGCCGATTTCGGCGGCCAGGTGGTGCCCGGCTCGGTGCGCCACGTCGACAATCCGCCGGCCGCCTGAGGCGCCGGCTTTTTCACCCGAACACAGGAAGACTCCATCATGATGAAAGGTCAATTGGCCGGCCTGATGCGCCAGGCGCAGCAGATGCAGGAAAACATGAAGAAGGCCCAGGAAGCCCTCTCCGAGGTCCTGGTCGAAGGCGAATCCGGTGGCGGCCTCGTCAAGGTCACCATGACCGCCCGCAACGACGTCAAACGCGTCGCGATCGATCCCAGCCTGCTGGCCGACGACAAAGACATGCTCGAAGACCTGGTCGCCGCCGCGTTCAACGACGCGCTGCGCAAGGCCGAAGCCACCGCTCAGGAAAAGATGGCGGGCGTCACCGCCGGCATGCCGCTGCCCCCGGGCATGAAGCTGCCTTTCTGAGTCTGGCGTTTTTCGGCCGCCCGCGGGCGGCCGTCCTCAGCGCCCCTGGCGGCGCATGGTCACGATGGACAACTCGCTTCCCGAACCCGAACCGCTCGTCACGCTGATCGAGGCGTTGCGGCGCCTGCCCGGCGTCGGCGTGCGCTCGGCGCGCCGCATGGCCTATCACCTGCTGCAGCATGATCTGCAAGGGGCCGACATGCTCGGCCGCGCGCTCACCGGCGCCTTGCAGAACCTGCGGCATTGCGTGCGCTGCAACAGCTTCACCGAAGAAGAAATCTGCCACGTCTGCGCCAATCCCAAGCGCGATGGCGCGGTGCTCTGCATCGTCGAGACCCCGGCCGACCAGAACGTCATCGAATCCAGCCATGGCTATCGCGGGCTGTATTACGTGCTGATGGGCAGGCTGGCGCCTCTCGAGGGCGTGGGGCCGCGCGAGCTGGATTTTCAGCGCGTGTTCGATCGCGCGAGCGATGGCGTGGTGCAGGAGGTCATCCTGGCCACCAACTTCACCGCCGAAGGCGAGACCACCGCGCACTTCCTGGGCGAAGCCCTGGCCGAGCGCGGCCTCAAGGTCACGCGTCTGGCGCGTGGCGTGCCGGCCGGCAGCGAGCTCGAGTACGTCGATGCGGGCACGATCGCCTGGGCATTGATGGAGCGGCGCAGCGCCAGTTAGCCGCGGCGTCCAGGATCCGGTCACTCTCCCTGCCTGCCCTGGGCGAGCCGCAAAAAAAGGCGTAGTCTGACGGCTCCTGGCGGGTTCGCCCTCGCGGCGCCGACCAGGATGCAGCCGTTGCGTCATCCGAGGGTTTCGAGTCCCGGCGCCGGCCGAGTCTAAAAAAGAAACTGGAGGAAGACTGCGCATGTCAGCCCTGAACGGTCTGAAAGTGCTGGAATTGGGCACGTTGATCGCCGGGCCGTTCGCGGCCCGCATGTTCGGCGAGTTCGGCGCCAGCGTCATCAAGGTCGAGACCCCGCATGGTCCCGACGGCAAGGGCGGCGGTGATCCGATCCGCAGTTGGCGCCACCTGCACGAGGGCAACTCGCTGTGGTGGACCGTCCAGGCCCGCAACAAACAATCCATCGCGCTCAACCTCAAGCATCCCGCAGGCCGCGAGATCGCGCGCAAGCTCGCGCTCGAAGCCGACGTGGTCGTCGAAAACTACCGGCCCGGCGTGCTCGAGAAGTGGGGCCTGGGCTACGAAGACCTGCGCGCCATCAACCCGGCCATCATCATGGTGCGGCTCTCCGGCTACGGCCAGACCGGCCCCATGCGCGATCAGCCCGGCTTCGGCGCCATCGGCGAATCCATGGGCGGCCTGCGCTACGTCTCGGGACATCCCGACCGGCCTCCCGTGCGCGTGGGGATCTCGATCGGCGACTCGATCGCCGCGCTGCACGGCGTGATCGGTGCCCTGATGGCGCTGCGCCATCGCGACGCCACCGGCGGACGCTGGAACGGCAAACTCGGCGCGGACTGCGTGGCGGGGCAGGGCCAGATGGTCGACGTCGCGCTGTACGAATCGGTGTTCAACCTCATGGAAAGCCTGGTGCCCGAGTACGACGTGGCCGGCGTGATCCGCGAGCGCACCGGCGGCGCGCTGCCCGGCATCGTGCCCTCCAACACCTACACCACCAACGACGGCCAGAACATCGTGATCGCCGGCAATGGCGATGCGATCTTCCATCGCCTGATGCTGGCCATGGGCCGCGACGACCTCGCCCACGATCCCGATCTGGTGCGCAACGACGGCCGGGCGCGCCGCGCGGCCGAGATCGACGGCGCGATCCAGGCCTGGTGCGACGGCCGCCCGATCGACGAGGCGCTCGCCACGCTGCGCGCCGCCGATGTGCCGGTGGGCAAGATCTACAGCGTGGCCGACATGTTCACCGACCCGCAGTTCATCGCGCGCGGCATGATCGAGCAGCACGCCTTCCCCGATGGCCGTCCGGTCAAGCTGCCGGCCGTGGTGCCCAAGCTCTCCGAGACCCCTGGCGGCACGCGCTGGCTGGGCCCGCGCTTAGGGGAACATACCGAGGAAGTCCTGAAAACGCTGGGGTATGATGCAGCGGCGATTGCGGAACTGGCTCAGACCGGCGCGATCAGCCTGGGGATCACACCAGAATCTTCGCCGCGCTCCTGAGGGGGCTGCCACAGGCAGTCCGGGAGCACGGCGTAATGCCTATTGCCGGCGCGGCGTCATGGTCCGCGCCGCCGACATTGCCGTCATTCGACGGCGCCAGAGGAGACACCCATGTCAGTCACGCGTCGTGATTTGCTCAAATTTGCCGGTGCCGCCGGTGCCCTGAGCATGGCCCCCGCCTTCGTGCGGGCCCAGAAGCTCGAACGGGCCAAGGTCCAGATCGCCGTGGGCGGCAAGGCCCTTGTCTATTACCTTCCGCTGACCATCGCCGAAGTGAAGGGCTTCTTCAAGGACGAAGGCCTGGATGTTTCGATCGCCGACTTCGCGGGCGGCTCCAAGGCCCTGCAGGCCGTGGTGGGCGGCAGTGCCGACGTGGTGTCGGGTGCCTTCGAGCACACGCTCGCCATGCAAGGCAAGGGCCAGATGTACCGCGCCTTCGTGCTGCAAGGCCGCGCGCCGATGATCGGCGTGGGCGTGTCCAAGAAAAACATGCCCAACTACAAGGGCCCGGCCGACCTGAAGGGCAAGAAGATCGGCGTGACCGCGCCGGGATCGTCCACCAACATGGTGGTCAACTTCTTCCTGGCCAAGCACGGCCTCAAGCCCAGTGATGTGTCCATCATCGGCGTGGGCGCCGGCGCGGGCGCCGTGACCGCGCTGCGCAGCGGCCAGATCGACGCCATCTCCAATACCGACCCCGTCGTGTCGATGCTCGAGCTCGCCGGCGACATCCAGACCATCGTCGATACGCGCACCCTCAAAGACACGCTCGACATCTTCGGCGGCAACATGCCCGCCGGCTGCCTCTACGCGCCGCAGAAGTTCGTCGAAGCCAATCCCAACGTCGTGCAGGCCCTCACCAATGCCATGGTGCGCGCCGACAAGTGGATCCAGAAGGCCGGCGTCGACGAGATCGTGAAGGTCGTGCCCGAATCCTATCTGCTGGGCGATCCCACCGTATACAAGGCCGCCATCGCCAAGAGCATGGAAGGCCTGTCGCCCGATGGCCTGATCCCCGACGACGGCGCCGCCACCGCGGTCAAGGCGCTGGCCGCATTCTCGGCCGAGTTCGATGCAGGCAAGATCGATCCGGCCAAGGCCTGGACCAACGACTTTGCGCGCCGCGCCAACGAGAAGTATCCCAATGTCTGAAGCTGCACTGACGCTGGAAAACATTACTTGCACGTTCGTCGCGCGCGACGATCGCAGCAAGCGCTACACCGCGGTGCAGGACACCACGCTGTCCATCGCGCCGGGCGAGTTCGTCTCCGTGGTCGGTCCGACCGGCTGCGGCAAGTCCACGCTGCTCAACGTGGGGGCCGGCCTGCTGTCCCCCTCGTCGGGGCAGGTCAAGGTGTTCGGTCAGCCGCTCACGGGCATCAACGAACGCGCCGGCTACATGTTCCAGGGCGAAGCGTTGCTGCCCTGGCGCAGCGCGCTCGAAAACGTGATGGCGGGTCTCGAGTTCGCGGGCGTTGCGCGCCCCGAACGCGAGGCCAACGCCCGCGAATGGATGCGCCGTGTGGGTCTGGGCGGTTTCGAAGATCGTTATCCGCACCAGATGTCCGGGGGCATGCGCAAGCGCGTGATGCTGGCCCAGACGCTGATCCGCGATCCCGACATCATTCTGATGGACGAGCCGTTCTCGGCACTCGACATCCAGACGCGCCAGCTCATGGAAAACGAAGTGCTCGAGCTCTGGATGGCCAAGCGCAAGGCCGTGCTCTTCATCACGCACGATCTCGACGAAGCCATCGCCATGAGCGATCGCGTCGTGGTGCTGTCGGCCGGTCCGGGTACCCACCCGATCGGCGAGTTCCAGATCGATCTGCCGCGTCCGCGTGACGTGGCCGAGGTGCGCGTGCACCCGCGTTTCGTCGAGCTGCATGCCGCCATCTGGGGCGTGCTGCGCGAAGAAGTCCTGAAGGGCTATGCCCAGCAGAAGCGAGCCTGAACCATGTCGAAGCTGATCAAACCGGGCTCCGCGAGCCTGCGCCTGTGGCAATTGTTGCTGCTGGTCATCATCCTGGCCGTGTGGCACATCGCCACCCGTGATTCTCAAATTGCCTTCTTCTTTGGCGAGCCGCTCAAGGTGGCGGGCCGGATCTGGGCGTGGTTCGTCACCAACGGCGATATCTACGGCCATCTCTGGGTCACCCTCACCGAGACCGTGCTGGCGTTCGTGATCGGCACCGTCGCCGGCCTGGGCTTCGGCCTGTGGCTGGGGCTCTCGCCGGTGGCCAGCGCCATTCTCGATCCCTACATCAAGGCGGCCAACTCCATGCCGCGCGTGATTCTGGCGCCGATCTTCGGCATGTGGTTCGGCCTGGGCATCTGGTCCAAGGTCGCGCTGGCCGTCACGCTGGTGTTCTTCATCGTGTTCTTCAACGTCTACCAGGGCGTGCGCGAGGTGAGCCCCACGCTGCTCGACAACGCCCGCATGCTGGGCGCGCGCCGCCGTCAGCTGCTGCGCCACGTCTACCTGCCGTCGGCCACCAGCTGGGTGTTCTCCAGCCTCCACACCTCCGTCGGCCTGGCCTTCGTGGGTGCCGTGGTGGGCGAGTACCTGGGCTCGGCCAGCGGCGTGGGCTACCTGATCCTGCAGGCCGAAGGCACGTTCGACGTGAACACGGTGTTCGCGGGCATCGTGGTGCTGACCGCCTTCGCGCTCGTCCTCGATTACGTCGTGGGCGTGGGCGAAAAGCGCCTGATGAAGTGGCAGCCCAAATCGGGCGAGACCGAGAAGCTCTAGCGCGCCTTCGGGCTCCGCGGCTTCCAAAACAGAAGAGCCAGGGCGATGCCCTGGCTCTTCTGTTTTGTGCGCCCGGCGGGGCGTCGGCGATGCCTATCCGCCGTTGCGCGCGGGCTCGTGGCGGATCTCCGTGGGCTCGAAGCGCATGGCGTCGTACGGAACCCAGGTCGGGCCATTAATCAGCCGGTAGCCCAGCCACATCAGCAGGAACATCGGGATGCCGATGTAGGTCGCCGCCGCGCCGATCCAGTCGATCCGATCCTGCATGAAGGCCTGGTAGTTCTGGCCCAGCGTCACAACCAAGCACAGCACGAAGGCGAGAATCGGCGCCACCGGAAAAGCGCCGGCGAGATAGGGCAGGCGCGCCAGGTCCAGGCCGTGGCGCACGTAGCCGCGGCGAAATCGATAATGGCTGACCACGATGCTCAGCCACACGATGAACTCCGTCATGCCGGCCAGATTCAGCAGCCAGATGTACACGGCGGCCGGGCTGTAGATCGCGCTCGCCAGGCACAGGCAGGCCAGCGCGGTGGTGCCCAGCAGCGCATAGAGCGGCACGCCCGCACGCGTCACGCGCGCGAAGATGCGCGGCGCCTGGCCTTCGGTGGCCATGTTGTAGAGCATGCGCGTGGCCGCATACATTCCGGAGTTGCCGGCCGACAGCACCGAGGTCAGGATCACCGCGTTCATGACCGAGGCGGCGGCCAGCAGGCCGGCGTGTTCGAACACCAGCGTGAACGGACTCACCGCGATGTCGCTGACCTCCGAGCGCAGCAGCTGCGGGTCGGTGTACGGGATCAGAAAGCCGATCACCACGATCGACAGCACATAGAACAGCAGGATGCGCCAGAACACCTGGCGGATCGCGCGCGGCACGTCGCGCTGCGGGTTTTCGGACTCGCCCGCCGCCACGCCGACCAGCTCGGTGCCCTGAAACGAATAGGCCACGATCATCGCCACGCCCACCAGCGTCGCGAGGTTGCCCACGATCGGCGCATCGCCCACGGTCCAGTTCTGGAAGCCCGGCATGTGGCCGGTGTGCAGAATGCCGGTGATGATGGCGACGCCGGTCACCAGGAAGCAGATGACGGCGATCACTTTGATCAGCGCGAACCAGTACTCAGACTCCGCGAAGCCCCTTGCCGAGAAGGCGTTGAGCCCGATCATCAGCAACAGAAACAGGCCGCTCCACAGGATGCCGGGTATATCGGGCAGCCAATATGCCATCACGATCTGGGCCGCGACCAGGTCCACGGCGACCACGATGGCCCAGCTGAACCAGAAGTTCCAGCCCAGCGCGAACCCGAAGCCGCGATCCACGTAGCGCGCCGCGTAAGTGGAGAACGACCCGGCCACCGGCATGAAGGCCGCCAGTTCGCCCAGGCTGGTCATGATGAAGTACACCATCAGCCCGATGACGAGGTAGGTGAGGAGCGCGCCGCCCGGCCCGGCCTGGGCGATGGCCGATCCCGATGCCACGAAGAGCCCGGTGCCGATGGCCCCGCCGATGGCGATCATGTTCAGGTGGCGGGTTTTCAGCACGCGGCGCAAGCCCTCGGGGGCGCCCTGCGTGGGGCCAGACGGTTCGGCCATGGATGTTCTCCTCAATTCGATAGCGGTGGTGCGGGCGTGGCGTGCGGGAGCATGCGATGCCCCGCGCGGTCCGCCGGGCGCAAGTGTACGACTCGCGCCCGCCCGGCCGCGGCGGGCGCGCCAACGCCGGGCGCCGGCTCACCGTGCGCGCGGGCGGGTCCGCCTCGGGCGCGTGGGTGGTGAGCACGTTCCATACCGGAAGCGCGCCACATCGGAAGAAAGGGAACAATAGGACAGCGGCGTGGGCTGCTCGGCCACGGCGGGACGCCGTGGCCGGGGGCGGGCTCAGCGGCCGGCCTGTGCCTCGAGCAGGGCGTCGAGCTTGCGGCCATCGGCCACGAACGCGCGGATGCCTTCGGACAGCTTTTCGCTCGCCATCGCATCTTCGTTGAGCAGCGTGCGGAAGCTCACCTCGTCGGCGGGCACCACGGCCGGCACCTCCTGAGTGGCCTGCGCCGGGTCGAGGCGCGCGGGCGCGTCGCCCTGCGCCTGCGACAGTTCCGTGAGCAGCTCCGGACTGATGGTGAGCAGGTCGCAGCCCGAGAGCGCGAGGATCTGCCCGCTGTTGCGGAAGCTGGCGCCCATGATCTCGGTGGCGATGCCGTGTGCCTTGTAGTAGCGGTAGATGCGCGCCACCGACAGCACGCCGGGATCACGCTCGCCGCTGTTCGAGGCTTCGTCCCAGGCGGTGCCGGCGCTCTTCTTGTACCAGTCGTAGATGCGGCCCACGAACGGCGAGATCAATTGCACGCCGGCCTGCGCGCAGGCCACGGCCTGGGGCAGCGCGAACAACAGGGTGAGGTTGCAGCGGATGCCTTCCTGCTGCAGCACGCGGGCGGCCTCGATGCCTTCCCAGGTGGACGCGATCTTGATCAGGACGCGCTCGCGCGGCACGCCCGCCGCCTGATACAGGGCGATCAGCCCGCGGGCCCGCTCGACGGTGGCGCGCGTGTCGAACGACAGGCGCGCATCGACTTCGGTGGACACGCGGCCCGGCACGATGCCGAGGATCTCGCGGCCGAACGCGACCAGCAGCCGGTCGGTCTGCTCGGCCAGGCTGGCGCCGCGATGGTCGCGCACGGTCTGCTCGAGCAGCGGCCGGTAGGCGTCTTTCTGGACGGCCTTGAGAATCAGCGAGGGATTGGTGGTGGCGTCGGTGGGGCGCAACGCGCGCATCGTTTCGAAATCGCCGGTGTCGGCGACGACGGTGGTGTGGCGGCGCAGGGCATCGAGCTGACTGGTCATGACGGGACGGCGTGCCTTCAAAGGTTGGGAAGAGGAATCTCCCAAGCGTAGCATCGGCCCGGCGACAGCCGGCTCTGGCGGGCGGCTACAGAGCGCAACAATATGGGGACAAAAGATGCGGGGGGCGGGGCAGGCGCGGCGAGGCGGGCAGGGCGCGGAGGAGGAATCGGACCGAAACCTGGACGGCCGCGGGGTGGGTTCGCCCCCCCAAAACGGGCGTTTCAGCCTTTAACGGCGCGGTTTTTACGGGAAGATGACCGGTCGAGGTATAATCTGAAAGTTTGATTATCGATTCAGAAACCGGGGTTTACTGTGCTGCCGCAACTTTTTCCCGAGGGGATCAACCGCTTCCCTCCTGCAATTCTGGCTTTGGCGGACGGTACCATTTTTCGGGGCGTATCGATAGGCGCGCCGGGTCATACCGTGGCCGAGGTGGTGTTCAACACCTCCATGACGGGCTACCAGGAAATTCTCACTGATCCCAGCTACAGCGAACAGATCGTCACGCTGACCTATCCCCACATTGGCAATACCGGCGTCAACACCGAAGACGTCGAAGCCAACCGTGTGTACGCCTCCGGTCTGGTGGTGCGCGACTGTCCCGCCCGAGTGTCCAATTTCCGTTCCACCCAATCCCTGCCCGAGTACCTCGCGGCCCAGGGCGTGGTCGCCATCGCGGGTATCGACACCCGCAAGCTCACCCGTATCCTGCGCGACAAGGGCGCCCAGGGCGGGTGCATCTTCGTTGGTGATGATGCCGAACGCGCCGTCGAGCTGGCGCGCAGCTTCCCGGGCATGTCCGGCCAGGATCTGGCCAAGGTCGTTTCCCAGAAAGACACCACCTCCTGGACCCAGGGAACCTGGGAGCTTGGCAGCGGTTTCTCCGCGCCGTCCCAGGACCAGTTCCATGTGGTCGCCTACGACTACGGCGTGAAGCAGAACATTCTGCGTCTGCTGGCCGACCGCGGCTGCCGCATCACGCTGGTGCCCGCCCAGACCAGCGCCGACGAGGTGCTCAAGCTCAATCCCGACGGTGTGTTCCTGTCCAATGGCCCCGGGGATCCCGAGCCCTGCGACTACGCCATCGCCGCGACCAAGGTGTTCCTCGAGCGCAAGCTGCCGGTTTTCGGCATCTGCCTGGGTCACCAGATCATGGGCCTGGCCGTCGGCGGCAAGACCGTCAAGATGAAGACCGGTCACCACGGTGCCAACCACCCGGTCCAGGACATGCAGTCCAAGCGCGTCTTCATCACCAGCCAGAACCACGGCTTCGCGGTCGACGCCGCCAGCCTGCCGGCCAACACCCGCGTGACCCACGTGTCGCTGTTCGACGGCACGCTGCAAGGCTTCGAACTCACCGACCGTCCCGCGTTCTGCTTCCAGGGCCACCCCGAAGCGAGCCCCGGTCCGCACGACATCATCGTGCTGTTCGACAAGTTCATCAGCCTGATGGCCGGCCAGAAATAAAGATTCCACCATGCCCAAGCGTACAGACATAAAGAGCATCCTCATCATCGGCGCCGGCCCGATCATCATCGGGCAGGCCTGCGAGTTCGACTATTCGGGCGCGCAGGCGTGCAAGGCGCTCAAGGCCGAGGGCTATCGCACCATTCTGGTCAACAGCAATCCGGCCACCATCATGACCGACCCGGAGACGGCCGATGTCACGTACATCGAGCCCATCACCTGGCAGGCGGTCGAGAAGATCATCGAGCGCGAGAAGCCCGATGCGCTGCTGCCCACGATGGGCGGCCAGACCGCGCTGAACTGCGCGCTCGACCTGGCCCACAACGGCGTGCTGGCCAAGCACAACGTCGAACTGATCGGCGCCAACGAGCATGCCATCGAGAAGGCCGAAGACCGCCAGAAGTTCAAGCAGGCCATGACCGACATCGGTCTCGAGTCGGCCAAGTCCGGCGTGGCGCACAGCATGGACGAAGCCTGGGAAGTGCAGCGCCGCATCGCGGCCGAAGTCGGCACCTCCGGCTTCCCGGCGGTGATCCGCCCCAGCTTCACGATGGGCGGTTCGGGCGGCGGTATCGCCTACAACGCCGAAGAATTCGAAACCATCTGCCGCCGCGGCCTCGAGGCTTCGCCGACCAGCGAACTGCTGATCGAAGAATCGCTGCTGGGCTGGAAGGAATTCGAGATGGAAGTGGTCCGCGACAAGGCGGACAACTGCATCATCGTCTGCTCGATCGAAAACCTCGATCCGATGGGCGTGCACACCGGTGACTCGATCACCGTGGCGCCGGCCCAGACGCTGACGGACAAGGAATACCAGATCATGCGTGACGCCTCCATCGCGGTGCTCCGCGAGATCGGCGTCGACACCGGCGGCTCGAACGTGCAGTTCGCGGTCAATCCGCAGAACGGCCGCATGATCGTCATCGAAATGAACCCGCGCGTGTCGCGTTCGTCGGCGCTGGCCTCCAAGGCCACCGGCTTCCCGATCGCCAAGGTCGCCGCGCGTCTGGCCGTGGGCTACACGCTCGACGAGCTCAAGAACGAAATCACCGGCGGCGCGACCCCGGCCTCGTTCGAGCCCACGATCGACTACGTCGTCACCAAGGTGCCGCGTTTCGCCTTCGAAAAATTCCCGCAGGCCGATGCGCGCCTGACCACCCAGATGAAGTCGGTGGGCGAAGTGATGGCGATCGGCCGCACGTTCCAGGAATCCTTCCAGAAGGCCCTGCGTGGCCTCGAGGTCGGCGTCGACGGCCTCAACCAGAAAACCACCGATCGCGAAAAGCTGCAGGTCGAACTGGGCGAGCCCGGTCCCGAGCGCATCTGGTACGTGGGCGATGCCTTCGCCCAGGGCTTCTCGCTCGACGAAGTGCACAACATCACGCACATCGATCCGTGGTTCCTGGCTCAGATCAAGGAAATCGTCGACATCGAGCTCGCGCTCGAACAAAAGACGCTGGCCGATCTCGACTACGCCACGCTGTTCGAACTCAAGCGCCGCGGCTTCTCCGATCGCCGTCTGGCCTTCCTGCTCGACTCGTCCGAGTCCGAAGTGCGCAAGCTGCGTCATCAGCTCAACGTGCGCCCGGTCTATAAGCGCGTCGACACCTGCGCCGCCGAGTTCGCCACCCGCACGGCGTACATGTACTCGACCTACGAGGAAGAGTGCGAGTCGCAGCCGACCGATCGCAAGAAGATCATCGTGCTGGGCGGTGGTCCCAACCGCATCGGCCAGGGCATCGAGTTCGACTACTGCTGCGTCCACGCCGCGCTGGCGCTGCGCGAAGATGGTTACGAAACCATCATGGTCAACTGCAACCCCGAAACGGTTTCCACCGACTACGACACCTCCGACCGCCTGTACTTCGAGCCGCTCACGCTCGAAGACGTGCTCGAGATCGTCCACAAGGAAAACCCCGCCGGCATGATCGTGCAGTACGGTGGCCAGACCCCGCTGAAGCTCGCGCGCGCCCTCGAGGCCAACGGCGTGCCCATCATCGGTACCAGCCCCGAATCGATCGACGTCGCCGAAGACCGCGAGCGCTTCCAGAAGCTGCTCAACAAGCTCGGCCTGCGCCAGCCGCCCAACCGCACGGCCCGTACCGAAGGCGAAGCCCTCGCGCACGCCGCCGAGATCGGCTACCCGCTGGTGGTGCGTCCGAGCTACGTGCTCGGCGGCCGCGCCATGGAAATCGTGCACGAACAGCAAGACCTCGAGCGCTACATGCGCGAAGCGGTCAAGGTGAGCAATGACTCGCCCGTGCTGCTCGACCGCTTCCTGAACGACGCCACCGAAGTCGACGTCGACTGCCTGTCCGACGGCGAAACCGTCTTCATCGGCGGCGTCATGGAACACATCGAGCAGGCTGGCGTGCACTCGGGCGACTCCGCCTGCAGCCTGCCGCCGTACTCGCTGTCGGCCGAGGTCATCGCCGAGATCAAGCGCCAGACCGCCACCATGGCCAAGGCGCTCAACGTCTCCGGCCTGATGAACGTGCAGTTCGCCATCCAGGGCGGCGACGTCTACGTGCTCGAAGTCAATCCGCGCGCCTCGCGCACGGTGCCTTACGTGTCCAAGGCCACCGGCCTGCAGCTCGCCAAGATCGCCGCGCGCGCCATGGCCGGCCGCACGCTGGCCGACCAGGGCATCACCAAGGAAGTCGTGCCCTCGTACTTCTCGGTCAAGGAAGCCGTGTTCCCGTTCGTCAAATTCCCGGGCGTGGACACGATCCTCGGCCCCGAGATGAAGTCGACCGGTGAAGTCATGGGCGTGGGCCAGAGCTTCGGCGAGGCCTTCGTGAAGTCGCAACTCGCGGCCGGCGTGCGCCTGCCCGAGGGTGGCACCGTGTTCATCAGCGTGAAAAACCAGGACAAGCCCCGCGCCGTCGAAGTGGCCCGCGGTCTGTTCAACCTGGGCTTCTCGCTGGTCGCCACGCGTGGCACCGCGGCCGAGATCCAGGCTGCCGGCATCCCGGTGCAGGTCGTCAACAAGGTCACCGAAGGCCGTCCGCACATCGTCGACATGGTCAAGAACGGCGAGATCTCGCTGGTGATCAACACGGTCGAAGAGCGCCGCAACGCCATCGTCGACTCGCGCACGATCCGTACGCAGGCGCTGGCCAACCGCGTGACGTTCTTCACCACGATCGCCGGTGCCCGCGCCGCGGTCGAGGGCATGCAATACCTGCGCCAGGGCCTCGGCCTGCAGGTGTATCCTTTGCAGGAGTTGCACGCCGCGCTCTAAGGCGTGATGCAGGACCACCCCGGGTGCGTGCGCTCACGCACCCGGGACATTCGGAGACTCATCCCATGAAGTGGATCATTCTCGCGATTTTCGTTGCCACCGCAGTGGTGGTGCATTACCGCGGACGCGTGCGCCATCGGTTCGCGCGCCAGGCGTTGGATCACTCCACCTTCACCGCCCCGCTCAACGTCTTCATGTACGCCTTCTCTGGCGTGCCCAATCAGCCTTATCTCGATCTGCAGTCGTTTCCGCAACTCAAGGTGTTGCAGGAGCGCTGGGAAGAGATTCGCGCCGAGGCCGAGCAGTTGTTCGGTGATGGCCACATCAAGGCCTCGGGCAAGTACGACGACGCCGGCTTCAATTCCTTCTTCAAGAGCGGCTGGAAGCGGTTCTACCTGAGCTGGTACGACCAGGCCCATCCCTCGGCCAAGGCGCTCTGTCCGGTCACCACCGAGCTGGTCAGCCAGATCCCCGGCATCAAGGCCGCGATGTTCGCGGCGCTGCCCCCGGGCAGCCGCCTGCCGCGTCACCGCGACCCCTATGCCGGTTCGCTGCGCTATCACATGGGCCTCATCACCCCGAACAGCCCGGACTGCTACATCAACGTCGACGGCCAGGACTACTACTGGCGCGACGGCGAAGCGGTGATGTTCGACGAGACCTACATTCATTACGCCGAGAACAAAACCGACCAGAACCGCATCATTCTGTTTGCCGACATCGAGCGGCCGATGCGATATCGCTGGGCCCAGGCCATCAACGCGTTTTTCGGCAAGCTGCTGCTGAAGGCGGCCGCCTCGCCCAACCAGGACGGCGATCGCACCGGCGGCATCAACCGCATCTTCGGCACGGTCTATGCCGTGCGGCGCTTCGGCAAGCGCCTCAAGAAGAAAAGCAAGCCGCTGTACTATGCGTCGAAGTGGTTGCTGGTCATCGGCATCTTCGCGCTGATCTTTTTCTGATCGGGCGCCTGCCCGGCCGGTGCGCGCCCGCCACGGAGGCCTCCGTCGCGGGCGTTTTCATTGTCGTGTCCTTCAGGAGTGCTCCGGCCCATGCCGCATCCCGTGCAGAATGTCTTCATCACCGGCGCCAGCAGCGGTCTGGGCGTGGCCCTGGCGGAACGCTATGCCGCCGCGGGTGCCCGGCTGGCGTTGGTCGGCCGGCGCGGAGAGGCCCTGCGCGCGCTGGCCGATCGGCTGCCCGGAGACCATCGTTGCTACGCGCTCGACGTGCGTGATCGCGCCGCCCTGCATGCGGCGGCGCACGATTTCATCGGGGTGTGCGAAGGCCGGGTGGACGTGGTCATCGCCAGCGCGGGCATCAGCGCCGGCACCGTCACGGGCGAGGCCGATGACTACACCGTGTTCAAGGCCATCTTCGACACCAATGTGCTGGCCATGTTCGCGACCTTCGAGCCGTTTGTCGAACTCATGCGCGAGCGGGGGGCCGGCCGGTTGGTGGGGATCGCCAGCGTGGCGGGGATCCGGGGGCTGCCGGGCGCCGGTGGCTACAGCGCGTCGAAATCGGCGGTGGTGAGTTATTGCGAAAGCCTGCGGCTCGAGCTGTCGGGATCGGGCGTGGAGGTGGTCACGATCGCGCCGGGCTACATCAAGACGGCCATGACGGCCAAGAATCCCTATCGCATGCCGTTTCTGATGCCGGCGGAGCGCTTCGCCGAACGGGCCTACGAGGCCATCGAGCAAGGCGTGTCGTACACGGTGATTCCGTGGCAGATGGGCATCGTGGCAAAGCTCATGCGCCTGCTGCCCAATGCGCTGTACGACAGGCTCGCCCGCAACGCGCCGCGCAAGCCCCGGCACGGCGCCGACTGAGCCGCGGCCCGCGTGCGGGCCACGAGCCGCCGCACGTCGGTGGCGCCGCAGCGGTCGGACCTGCCCAGGCGAGACAGCGGGACAGGCTCAGGGCGTGACGTCGTCGCCCACTTCGTCAAGCACGTGGCTCACGTCGCCCCAGTCGATCACGCGCCACTGACGCGGCGCCACCTCGACCCGATTGATGCTGACATTCAGCAGCGCCGCGTCGCGCGGGCCATTGAGCGGCACGCCGCTGGCGTGGCGCCAGATGATGTCCAGCACGCCGCCATGCGTGAACGCGAGAATGCGTTCGCCTTCGTGACGCGCGGCGATGTCTTCGACGGTGGCGATGATGCGCGACTGGAACTGGCCGAGCGTTTCGCCGCCTTCGAGGGCGCGCAGGGGATCGCGGCTCTTCCAGGCCGCGGCGGCCTCGGGTGCCTTGGTGTCGAGCGAGTCGTAGTCCAGGCCTTCGAGCACGCCGAAGCCGCGTTCGCGCAGCCCGGGCTCGGTGCGCACGCGCAGATCGAGCACCGCGCTGACCGGTTCGGCGGTGTGCAGCGCGCGCTGCAGATCGCTGCTGTAGATGGCCGCGAAGCGCGTGTCGTCGAGCTGGCGCATGCGATGGGCCAGCAGGCCGGCCTGGTTGCGGCCGTTGTCGTTCAGCGGGATGTCCTGCCAGCCCTGCAGGCGGCGCTGGTGATTCCAGTCGGTTTCGCCGTGGCGGATGAACCAGATTTCAGTCATGAGATGCGAGAGCCAGTGCGGAAGCCGGTCCCGGCTTCCAGATTTTGCGGATCATGGAGCTTAACGCCACCATCAAGGCTTCGCCAGCCCGTTCCGGCGGCACGATGAAGCCCAGGGTCGCGTCGGCGCGCGCCTGGCCCCAGACGATGAACTCGCGCGAGGCGGCGCCCGCCAGCGCGGTTTCTTCGCGCAGCAGCGCGCACCCGGCGCCGGCGCGCACGAGCGCGTCGATGTTGGCCTGGTCGTCGTTCTGCATCACGACGCGCGGCGTCAGCCCATGGCGCTCGAACATATCGCGCAGCAGCAGATGCGTGTGGCTGCCCGCCGGGCCGTCGAGCCAGGGCAGCTGCGCGATATCGCGCCAGCCCGCGCGCTTGAGCGTGTCGCCCAGCGCGTTGGGCAGCGCGATGCGATAGCGCACGCTGCGCAGCGCCAGCCATTGCACGCCTCGCGGCGGATTGGCCACGATGGCGAAGGCGGCCGCGAGCTTGCCCGTGCCGACCTGCTCGAGCAGTTGCGCCGCGGGCAGGACGTGGGTCTTGAGCTCGACCAGGGGCAGGCGCTGCGTCAGCGCGGCGGCCAGCTCTCCCAGCCGCAGAAAGTCGGGCTGCTCGCTCGGCACGCCCAGGTCCACCGCGCCCTGCAGCGCGCCCTGCATCTGTTGCGCTTCGGACTTGAGCTGTCCGCCCAATACGAGCAGGGATTCGGCGGTGGGCAGCAGCAGCTCGCCCGACTTCGACAGTGTCATGCGCCCGGCCGCGCGCTCGAAGAGCGCCACGCCCAGGCTCTGCTCCAGGGCCTTGATCTGCGCCGTGACGGCGGGCTGGGTCAGCGACAGGGCCTCGGCCGCGCGCGTGAGGTTGCCCAGCCGCGCGACGGTCACGAAAGCCCGGATCTGATAGATTTCCATGGCGTAAGGGTAGGGTCGACCCGTTGCGTGCGCAACGGGTCTTACCCCGAGGACATCAGGCCGCGAGCAGGCGGATCTGCGTGGGCTCCAGGCCCACCGATACCGGCGCGCCGACCGGGAACGGCGAGAGCCCGGCCAGATGCGTCTGGTCCGCCGTCAGGCGTTGCTCGCCCACCTGTACCTGATAGCGCGTGAACTCGCCCAGGAACTCGCTGGCCTCCACCACGCCGGGCAGCCACACGTAGCGCGCGTCGCCCAGGCCGTCGGCCATCTCGATCTGCACGGTGTGGGGCCGGAAGCTGGCCGCCAGTCGCGGCGCATCCGGAATCTCGCCCGCGACCGGCAGATGCAGTTCGCCCACGCCCTCGACGCTGAGCAGCACGCCGCCGCGTCCGCGCTCGCGCACCGCGCCCTCGAGCACATTCATCGTGCCCACGAAGTTCGCCACGAAGCGATTCACCGGATAGTCGAACAGGGTGGTGGGCGAGCCGATCTGCTGCACGACGCCGTGATCCAGCACGGCCATGCGGTCGGCCGTGGTCATGGCCTCCTCCTGATCGTGCGTCACGAAGATCGTGGTGATGCCGAGACGACGCTGCAGCGACAGCAGGTCCTGGCGCATCTGCACGCGCAACTTCTTGTCGAGGTTGGAGAGCGGCTCGTCGAGCAGCAAGACCTGCGGCTCGATCACGATGGTGCGCGCGAGCGCCACGCGCTGCTGCTGCCCGCCCGAGAGCTGGTTGGGCCGGCGTTTGCCGAACGCCGACAGGCCGACCAGATCGAGCGCGGCCTGCACCTTGGCGCGGATTTCCTCGCGGGGCAGCTTGCGCTCGACCAGCCCGAAGGCCACGTTGTCCCACACCGTCATGTGCGGCCACAGGGCATAGTTCTGGAACACCATGCCGATGTTGCGCTTCCAGGGCGGGGTGCCCGAGACGTCGCGGCCATCGATCAGCAGCTCGCCGTGGCTGTGCTGATTGAAGCCGGCGATCAGGCGCAGCAACGTGGACTTGCCCGAGCCCGAGGGGCCGAGCAGGGCGAAGAACTCACCCGGCTCGATGTCGATGTTCACATCCTTCAGCACTTCGTTCTTGCCGTAGGAGAGCCGGATATTGCGGCATTGGACGCTGACTTTCTTCATGCGGATTCCTCGTTGCGTGCGGGGCGCTGCCGGACGGAGGCGCGCTCGACCAGGAGATGCGAGATATAGGTGCCGATGCCGACCGCCACGACGGCCAGAACACCGAGGGCGGCGCCGGGCCCGCGGCCCGCGGCGCTCTGCATATAGAGATAGATGCCGTAGCTCATGGGAGCCTGGCTGTCGCGCGTGACGAGCATGATGGTGGCCGACAGCTCCACGGCCGCGGTCACGAAGCTCGTGACGAAGCCGGCCAGCATGCCGCCCGCCATGAGCGGAATCACGACCCGCCGGATCGTGCTCATCCGGTTCGCCCCGAGCGACTGGGCGGCTTCCTCGAGCGACACGTTGATCTGCTGCAGCGCGGCCACGCACGACCGCAGCGCATACGGCAGTCGCCTGACCGAGTACGCGATCATGATCACGATCCACGACGAGGTGAGCAGCGTGCCGGTGCCCGGGATCTCCACGCCGCGGAAGGTGCGCAGGAAGCCGATCGCCAGCACGATGCCTGGGATCGCCAGTGCGGCGGATGCGAGGAAGTCCAGCCATTGGCGCGCGGGCAGCCGCGTGCGCAGCATCAGGTAGGCGATCGCGGTGCCCAGGATGACGTCGATGCCGGCGGCCAGGCCGCAATAGAGCAGGGTGTTGCCGATCATGCCCTGCGACTCGCTGAACACGGCCGTGTAGTGAGCCAGCGTGTAGCCGTCGGGCAGCGGAGCAAAGCTCCACACGCTCGCCAGCGACAGCAGCAGCACGCCAAGGTGGGGCGACAGCACGAGCAGCAGAACGAGGCCGATCCAGCCATAGGCCAGCACCGACTCCGCGGGGCGCAGCTTGCGCTTCTGGATCGACGAGCCGCCTTTCTGCAGCGTGGAGTAGTCTTTGCCGCGCAGGACGCGGGCGGACAGCCACAGCGCCAGAATCGAGAACGCGATCATGATCACGCTGATCACGTAGCCCAGCGGATCCTCCAGCCCGACCTGCGTGATGCGCAGATAGGCTTGCGGCGCCAGCATGTTGGTGGTGCCCAGTACCAGCGGCGTGCCCAGATCGTCGAACACCTTCACGAACACCAGCGAGGTGCCCGCCACATAACCGGGCAGTGCCAGCGGGAAGATGACCCGTCGGAACAGACGAAAGCCGCGCGATCCCAGATTGAACGCCGCCTCTTCCATCGAGCCGTCGATATTGCGCAGCGCCACCACCAGGTTCATCAGGATGAACGGGAAGTAATGCAGCGCTTCGACGAAGATCACGCCGTTCAGGCCATCCATGAACGGAATCGTGAAGCCGAACCACTCATCGAGCAGCAGGTTGACCGTGCCCGAACGGCCGAACAACAACTGCATCGCGACCGCGCCGACGAAGGGCGGCATGATGAGCGGCAGCACGCCGAGGGTCTGGATCAGCAGCGCGCCGCGGAAGTCGAAGCGCACGGTGAAGTACGCGAGCGGCACCGCGATCAGCGAGGCCAGCAGTGCCGACCACCCGGCCACATACAGGCTGTTGAAGAACGCCTCGCGCATCAGCGGCTGCGCCGCGAAGGCGCCGAAGTGCCCGAGCGTGAAGCTGCCGTCGGCGTTGACGAAGGCACTGTAGAAAACGGTGCCCACCGGGAACACCAGGAACAGGCCGAGAAACCCCAGCACCAGCAAGGCGGCGAACAGGGGACCGGCAGGCAAGCGGGAAGAGCCCGATAGCATCATGGACCATCCAGGAAAAAAACGGGAAAGAGTAGGGGGAGCGGGCGGCCAGAAACCTGGCCGGCCGCTCCAAGCCGGTCGTTACCGGCCCTCGATCAGAGCGCGGCGGCTTGGCGGGCCAGCTTCACCGCTTCTTCATAGTTGGCGCGGGCCTTGCCGTTCCATTCGCCTTCCATCTGCGTGATCTGCTGGTTCACCGCGGCATCTTTCTTGTTGCCGGCGAAGATCTTCAGGAACGCGGGATCGGCGGCGCGCTTGCCGTCGACCAGCGGTGCCCAGGTGAGTTTGCGCGCCTGCGCCAGCAGCTCGGCCGGCTTGCCGCTCTTGGCCTTGTCGCCCAGCTTGGCTTCCGCCTCGTAGATGGCGCGCGTGGCCGCCTGCAGCTCCTTCAGGCGGAACGTGATGGTCTGGTCGTACAGGCTCTGCACCACGTAATAGCGCGACTGCGACAGGTCGGCGTCGAAGTGCACCTTGCTGCGCTTGGCGATCTCGGCCGGATCCGGGTAGCCCTCCGGAATCTTGCCCTTCATCTGGTCGTAGGGCAGCACGGGCAGGCGCGAGATCTTGGGTTCGAGCAGCAGCTCCTGACCGGCTTCGCTCAGCGTGAAGGCGATGAACTTCTTGCCTTCCTCGCTATTCTTCGCGCCGTCGATCAGCGCGATGTTGGCCGGCACGATCGCGGTCTCGGAGGGATACACGAACTCCACGGGGAACTTCGAATACTTGCTCGACAGGCCGAAGAAGTCGATCACCGGGCCGGCGGCAAACTGGCCGTTGTTCACGCCATCGGGCACGCCGAACGAGCGTTCGGTGACCGCGCTGGCGTTGCCCGACATGCGCAGCAAGGTCTGCCACCCTTCGTCCCAGCCCTCGCCCTGCAGAATGGTCTCGACCGTGAGGTGCATCGTGCCGGAGCGCGACGGCGCCGTGATGCCGACGTGGCCGAACCATTGCGGCGCGAGCAGATCCTTCCACTCGACCGGCGGCGTCAGCTTGTGCGCCTTGATATAGCGGGTGTTGTACATGATGCCGTAGCCGGCCAGGGCCTGGCCCATGTACATGCCCGAGGGGTCGTTGATCGGGTAGCTGCCGATCTTGTCCGGCACATTCTTGTTCAGCGCGTCCGGCGCCTTGGCGAGCAGCTTGTCGCGGTTCAGCACCTCGAACGCGTCGGGCGCGCTGGCCCAGAACACTTCCGGGCGCTGGCCGGCGGGCGTCTCGCGCACGAACGCGATGCCCGCGACGGTGTTCTTGTTGAGGATTTCCAGCGTGATGCCGGGATTGGCCTTCTCGAAGGCCGTTTTGTAGGCCTGGGTCAGGTCCTTGGGAAAGGACGTGATCACCGTCACGGTGCCGGCCAGGGCCGGCCCGCAGGCGGCCAGCAACGCGGCTGCCAGCGTGGGACGCAGGATGCGCATGGTCTGTCTCCTCTTGTATTGGATTTGTAGGACGACCATAGACGCGCCCCCGCGGACCGTCCAATCACAAATTCTGATGTGCCCGATCATTGCGAACGCGCGCCCATCGGCATAAATCCCGTTGCAGGCTGTTTGCCGTGGCCCTTACACTTGCGCCCGCCTATCCCTTCCTGAGTGGAATTTCCATGTCCGACTCCTATTTCCCGCGCTGGCGTCAGGTCGACGACTCGGTCCCCGGCACCATCATCGCGCCCGACGAGCGCCTGTCCTGGCCCAAGAACGTGGCCATGGGCGCGCAGCACGTCGTCGCCATGTTCGGCTCCACCGTGCTCGCCCCGCTGCTGATGGGTTTCGACCCGAACGTGGCGATCCTGATGTCGGGCATCGGTACCCTGATCTTCTTCCTGTTCGTGGGCGGGCGCGTGCCCAGCTATCTCGGCTCGAGCTTTGCCTTCATCGGCGGCGTCGTCGCCGTCACGGGCTACGCCGGCTCGGGGCCCAACGCCAATATCGGCGTGGCGCTCGGCGCGATCATCGCCTGCGGTCTCGCTTACACGCTGATCGGCGTGCTGGTCTGGTTCGTCGGTGACCGACGCGGCGGCGGCGCGCGCTGGATCGAAGCGCTGATGCCTCCGGTCGTGACCGGCGCGGTCGTGGCCGTGATCGGGCTGAACCTGGCGCCGATCGCCGCCAAGGGGGCGATGGGCACGTCCACGTTCGATGCCACCATGGCCATCGTCACCATGTTCTGCGTGGGCGGGATTGCCGTGGCCACGCGCGGCATGGTGCAACGCCTGCTGATCCTGGTGGGCCTGATCCTGGCCTGCGTGATCTACGCGATCTGCGCCAACGGGCTGGGCCTGGGCAAGCCGATCGACTCTTCCGGCGTGGCCGCCGCGGCCTGGGTCGGTCTGCCGACCTTCGCCGCGCCGGTGTTCAAGGCCGAGGCCATGGGCCTCATCGTCCCGATCGCGATCATCCTGGTGGCCGAGAATCTCGGCCACGTAAAGGCCGTGAGCGCCATGACCGGCCGCGACATGGACCGCTACCTGGGCCGGGCCTTCGTGGGCGACGGCGTGGCGACCATGGTCTCCGGCGCCGTCGGCGGCACGGGCGTCACCACCTACGCCGAGAACATCGGCGTCATGGCGGTCACGCGCATTTATTCCTCGCTGGTGTTCGTGCTGGCCGCGCTCATCGCCATCGTGCTGGGCTTCTCGCCCAAGTTCGGCGCGCTCATCCAGACCATCCCCGGTCCGGTGCTGGGCGGCATGTCGGTCGTGGTGTTCGGTCTGATTGCCATCGCCGGCGCGCGCATCTGGGTGGTCAACCAGGTCGACTTCGCCGATAACCGCAACCTGATCGTGGCGGCCGTCACGCTGGTGCTGGGCGCGGGCGATTTCACCCTCAAGATCGGCGACTTCCTGCTCGGTGGCATCGGGACCGCCACGTTCGGCGCCATCATCCTGTATGCGGTGCTGGGCCTGCTGCGCCGGCCCGCGCGCCGTTGAGGGTTCTGTGGCGATACGACGATAACGACGGCGAAATCATGCCGAAATAGGGTCGAAATCGCAGCAACATCGGCAGCCGGTGGGGCCACTTGCATTTTCTTTCGGCTTTGACCACAATGATGACTTGATTGCCCCGGTTCCGACCCGAGCCGGGGTTTTGTTTTGGTCGAAGCCTCGCCGCATCACGACGGCAGTGCCGGCCCAGGAGACAAAAAAGGGGAGCGTGGGCTCAGGCCCTCGAACTCTCCCGGGTCCCCCTTGCTCGCCTCGCCCGGCCGTGCCGTTTGCTCAAGCATCGGACGCGGGGGTGCAGCTCGGCCTAGACCTTCACCGAAGCGCTCCATCGGAGCGTTTTCATTTTTTTGTTTGGGAAACGACATGTCTGCCATTCCGTTGACAGTGCGCGGGGCCGAGCGCTTGCAGGCCGAGTTGCACCGCTTGAAAACCATCGAACGCCCGTCCGTGATCAATGCGATCGCCGAAGCGCGTGCGCAGGGTGATCTGTCGGAAAACGCCGAATACGACGCCGCCCGCGAGCGTCAGGGTTTCATCGAAGGCCGCATCGCCGAACTCGAGGGCACGCTCTCGAACGCCCACTTGATCGACCCCACGGCGCTGGACGCCGAAGGCCGTGCCGTGTTCGGCGCGACCGTCGACATCGAAGACCTGGATTCGGGCGACCGCCTGACCTACCAGATCGTCGGCGACGTCGAAGCCGATATCAAGTCCAACCTCATCTCCGTCTCGAGTCCCGTCGCGCGCGCGCTGATCGGCAAGAGCGAAGGCGATGTGGTCGAAGTGCAGGCCCCGTCGGGCGTGCGTGAGTACGAAGTCCTCGGCGTGCGTTACCTCTGACGCCGATTCCGCCCCCGCGGAGCCCGGCCGCAGTTTCCTGCGCGCCACGCAACGGCAGCCCGAGCGGCGCCGTCGATCCAGGCACCTGAGCGGTGCCGCCCTTTCCAGCCCGGCTAGTGGCCAGGAACGGGTGCAAAGCGTGGTTCCGAGCTCCAGGCCCAGGGTATGCCAGACGCAGGTCTGGTCGTCCCGATCCGGGTTGGGGGCGCGGTTTTATCTTCTTGGAAGTTTCCCTGCGAGTCCCGGCCGCGCGCCCGGGTGCCGTCCTTAAGGCTGGGCACCAGGTGCCGTCGTTATAGGCCGTGCACGACAGCTCGTGCCTGAGCGGCAGTGCGCCTTACAGGCCGTGCGTTACCGGCCCTGCCTTACGAGCGCACGCAAGCGTGCCATCTGCCTGGGCAGATCGCAAAGGACGGACAGGGGAAAAAAGAAAACGCAGCCGGCGCCGCATGAGCGGCGACGGCTGGTAGAGAGACTTACTTGCGGCCCGTGCGGGTCGTCTTGCGAACGGCGCCGGTGCGCACGCCGCCGCCCGAACGGGCACCGGCTCGTAGGCTGAGCGCGCTGCCGGCGCGGCGCGGCACACCGTGCGGCGTGGCGGCGGCCTTGCGGTTGCTCGGGCGGGCCGGACGGCCGTTTTCGTTGAGCAGCTCGCGCGCCTTCGAATGGCCCAGCTTGTCGGGCACGGCGGCCTCGGGCTTGCTGCGGGCGGGACGGCTCTTGGTGAGCGTCTTGCCTTCGGCGGCGAGCTTCTTGGGCGTGTGCGGCTCGGACGCGCGGCGCTTGGTGCCGGTGCTTTCCGATTCGGCTTGCGCGCGGGTATCGTGGCGGTAGAGGATGAACAGCTTGCCCAGGTGATGCACCGGGGCGCACGACAGCGTGTCGCAGATGGTCGCGAGCATGGCTTCGCGGGCCTCGCGGTCGTCGCCGCCAGCGCGAACCTTGATCAGTTCGTGGGCGTTGAGGGCGCGGTCGATTTCTTTGAGCACGGCCTCGGTCAGGCCGTTGTCACCGATGAGGACGACCGGGCGCAGGGCATGCGCGGCGGACCGCAGGTCGCCGCGTTCGCGAGAGGTGAGTTCTAATATAGGCATGCGTGGAATTGTACGGTAATGGCCAAGAATAAATTCTCCAAAGACTGGATTCACCAGCACATCAACGATCCTTATGTGAAGCTGGCGCAACAGAAGGGTTATCGCGCCCGGGCGGCGTTCAAGCTGATCGAGATCGTCGATGCCGAAAAGCTGCTGCGCCGCGGCGACGTCGTCGTAGATCTGGGGTCGGCCCCCGGTAGTTGGTCGCAGGTCGCGCGCGAGCGTCTGGCCGGACCCGGCGGCGTGGTCGACGGCCGCATCATCGCGCTCGACATGCTGCCGATGGAGCCGATCGCGGGCGTCGAGTTCTTCATCGGCGACTTCCGCGACGACGAAGTCCTGCACGAGCTCGAAACCCGCGTCGGATCGCAGGCGGTAGACCTTGTAATCTCCGACATGGCCCCCAACTTGTCCGGGGTAGGCTCTGCCGACTCGGCGCGCATTGCGCACTGTTGTGATCTGGCCCTTGAATTTGCCCGGTCGCACCTGAAGCCCAATGGCGCCCTGATCGTCAAAGCCTTCCATGGCAGCGGGTTTTCTCAGATCGTCCAGTCGTACAAGCAGGTGTTCAAGCGGGTCGTCGAGCGCAAGCCCAAGGCTTCGCGCGATCGGTCCTCCGAAACTTTCCTGGTGGCACGCGATCTGAAATAGCCGTTTTGTCGCAGTAACGCCCCGCAGTACCGTCCAAAGGGGGGGCGCCCGCCTTCTGCACGATCCGCTCTCACGGCCTGCGCCCTGGGCCGCAGACCGGCAAATGTCACTGGCAAATCCCTACGGCAAAAGTCTTACACCAAACGAAACCGTCCGGTCCCGGGCGGCGTCCCACGCGAACCGCTCTGACAGGGTAGAATGGGCCATTGACAAATTTGTTGGCTGGGTTTTCTCGCGGGAAGCCAGCCACCGGTCGGAATCGATAGCAGGAGATCGACCTTGAACAATTCGTTTTCTAAAGTCGCGGTCTGGATGGTGATCGCACTGGTCCTGTTCACGGTATTCAAGCAGTTTGATGGCCGTGCACAAAGCCAGGACGGTGTGTCGTACACCCAGTTCATGGACGACGCCAAGGCGGGTCGTATCCGCAAGGTCGATGTGCAGGGCGACGTGCTTTACGTCACGCCCGACTCCGGCCGCTCGTACACCCTGACGTCGCCCGGCGACCTCTGGATGGTGTCCGATCTGCTCAAGTACGGCGTGCAGGTCTCCGGCAAGGCGCGCGAAGAGCCGTCGCTGCTGATGAGCATCTTCGTGTCGTGGTTCCCGATGCTGCTGCTGATCGGCGTGTGGATCTTCTTCATGCGACAGATGCAGGGGGGAGGCCGTGGCGGCGCGTTCAGCTTCGGCAAGTCGCGCGCTCGCATGCTCGACGAAAACACCAATCAGGTCACCTTCGCCGACGTCGCCGGTTGCGACGAAGCCAAGGAAGACGTGCAGGAGCTGGTGGATTTCCTGCGCGACCCCAGCAAGTTCCAGAAGCTCGGCGGCCGCATTCCCCGCGGCGTGCTGATGGTCGGTTCGCCCGGTACCGGCAAGACCCTGCTCGCCAAGGCCATTGCCGGCGAAGCCAAGGTGCCGTTCTTCAGCATCTCGGGTTCCGACTTCGTTGAAATGTTCGTCGGCGTGGGCGCGGCCCGCGTGCGCGACATGTTCGAAAACGCCAAGAAGCACGCGCCTTGCATCATCTTCATCGACGAAATCGATGCGGTGGGCCGTCAGCGCGGCGCCGGTCTCGGCGGCGGCAACGACGAACGCGAGCAAACCCTCAACCAGATGCTGGTCGAGATGGACGGCTTCGAGTCGGGCCAGGGCGTGATCGTGATCGCGGCCACCAACCGTCCCGACGTGCTCGATCCCGCGCTGCTGCGTCCGGGCCGCTTCGACCGTCAGGTCGTGGTGCCGCTGCCCGACATCCGCGGCCGCGAGCAGATCCTCAAGGTGCACATGCGCAAGGTGCCCCTGTCGCCCAACGTCGACGCCACCATCCTGGCGCGCGGCACCCCGGGCTTCTCCGGCGCCGATCTGGCCAACCTGGTCAACGAAGCCGCGCTGTTCGCCGCCCGCCGCAATGGCCGCACGGTCGATATGTCCGACTTCGAAAAGGCCAAGGACAAGATCATCATGGGTGCGGAACGCCGCTCCATCGTGATGCCCGAAGAAGAGCGCAAGAACACCGCTTACCACGAGTCCGGCCATGCCATCGTGGCGCGCATGCTGCCCAAGACCGACCCCGTGCACAAGGTCACCATCATCCCGCGCGGTCGTGCGCTGGGCGTGACCATGCAGTTGCCCGAGGGTGACCGCTACAGCATGGACAAGGAGCGTCTGCTCAGCACCATCGCCGTGCTGTTCGGTGGCCGTATCGCCGAAGAGATCTTCATGAACCAGATGACGACCGGTGCCTCGAACGACTTCGAACGCGCCACCGCCATCGCTCGCGACATCGTGACCCGCTACGGCATGACCGACGAGCTGGGCCCGATGGTCTACGCCGAAAACGAAGGCGAAGTGTTCCTGGGCCGCAGCGTGACCAAAACCACGCATGTGTCCGAAGCCACGATGCAGAAGGTCGACAGCGCGATTCGTCACATCATCGACGAGCAGTACGGCGTAGCCCGCCGCATCCTCGAAGACAACCGTGACAAGGTCGAAGTCATGACCAGCGCGCTGCTCGAGTGGGAGACGATCGACGCCGACCAGATCGACGACATCATCTCGGGCCGCCCGCCGCGTCCCCCGAAGACCCCCCAAGGTCCGTCCGACACGCCGGATTCGCCCGCGTCGGGCGTGGCGTCGGGCAGCACGCCTGCCGCGGTCTGATCCCGATCAGACCGCCTTCGCGGCCCCACTTGCAGTTCCATGGCCAGTAACCTTCTTTGCGGGCGTTTCGAGTTGGATCTCGAACGCCCGCTTGTCATGGGCATCGTCAATTGCACGCCGGACTCGTTTTCCGATGCCGGTGAGCACCCCGATGCCGATGCCGCCATCGCGCACGCGCGTCAGCTCGTCGCCGAAGGCGCCCATATTCTCGACCTCGGTGGCGAATCCACCCGGCCGGGCGCCGATCCGGTGCCGGCCGACGAAGAGCTGCGCCGGCTGCTGCCGGTGATCGAGGCGATGCGCGACTGCGGCGTGCCGGTGTCGGTCGACACCTTCAAGCCCGAGGTCATGCGCGCCGTGCTCGACGCCGGCGCCGACATGATCAACGACATCTACGGCTTCCGGCAGCCCGGCGCCATCGAGGCGGTGGCGCAATCGCGCTGCGGCCTGTGTGTCATGCACATGAAGGGTGAGCCGCGCACCATGCAGACGGCGCCCGAGTACACCGACCTGATTGGCGAGATCGGCGTGTTCCTGGGATCCCGGGCGCAGC
The DNA here is from genome assembly GCF_002261475.1 of Bordetella genomosp. 5. GTDB lineage: Bacteria > Pseudomonadota > Gammaproteobacteria > Burkholderiales > Burkholderiaceae_B > Bordetella. Next base: position 299,258 of record NZ_NEVN01000009.1, on the reverse strand, counting down.
GTCTGCGCGCCGCCTGGGTCGACCCGAAGCGCATCGTGCTCGATCCCGGTTTCGGCTTCGGCAAGACGCAAGCCCAGAATTATGAATTGCTGCGCAGGCTTCCCAGCCTGCGGGCATCCGGATATCCGCTGTTGATCGGCGTTTCACGTAAATCCATGATCGGGGCGGCGACGGGCCGCCCGGTGGAGGAACGCCTGGCGGGAAGTATTGCCGCCGCCCTGGCAAGCGTGGCTCGGGGTGCCGCGATCGTGCGTGTGCACGACGTGGCGGCCACGGTAGATGCCCTGAAAGTGTGGCAGGCGGCCGAACAAGGAGGACTACCTTTATGAGTCAACGCAAGTATTTCGGCACCGACGGCGTGCGCGGCGAAGTGGGTGGGCAGGTCATCAATGCCGCCTTCGCCCTGCGCCTCGGCTATGCCGCGGGCCGGGTGCTCGCCAAGCGGCACGCGGGCAAAAGCACGACGGGTCGTCCGACGGTCGTGATCGGCAAGGACACGCGGATTTCCGGCTACATGCTGGAATCGGCGCTGGAAGCAGGGCTGTCGGCCGCGGGGATCGACGTGCTGCTGGCCGGCGTGATTCCGACGCCGGCGGTCGCCTACCTCACGCGCGCATTGCGTCTGGTGGCCGGCATCGTGATCAGCGCCTCGCACAATCCCTACCAAGACAACGGCATCAAGTTCTTCTCGGCCGAGGGCACCAAGCTGCCCGATGACGTCGAAGCAGAGATCGAGGCCGCGCTGGAAGGCGAAGTCGGCTGCGTCACGTCCGAGCATCTCGGCCGCGCCCGCCGCATGTCCGACTCCCAGGGCCGCTACATCGAATTCTGCAAGAGCACGGTGCCGCACACGCTCGACCTGGACGGTTTCCGTCTGGTGGTGGACGCGGCCAACGGCGCCGCGTATCACATCGCCGCGCATGTGTTCCGCGAACTCGGTGCCGAGGTTCACGCCATCGGCGTTTCGCCCGATGGCTTCAACATCAACAAGGGCGTGGGCGCCCTGCACCCCGAGGCGCTGGCCGCCGAGGTCCAGGCCCGCGGCGCGCAGCTGGGCATCGCGCTCGACGGCGACGCCGACCGTCTGCAGATGGTCGACAGCACCGGCCGCATCTACAACGGCGACGAGCTGCTGTACGCCATCGTGCGCGAGCGCATGCAGCGCACCACCGTCGAAGGCGTGGTGGGCACGCTCATGACCAATTACGGTTTCGAGCGCGCCATGGAAGAACTCGGCGTGGGCTTCGAGCGCGCCAACGTGGGCGACCGCTACGTGCTCGAGCAACTGCAGGCGCGAGGCTGGCTGTTCGGCGGCGAGAGCTCCGGGCATCTGCTTTGCCTGGATTGCCACACCACGGGCGACGGCATCATCGCCGCGCTGCAGGTGCTGGCGGCGCTGCGCAAGAGCGGCCGCACGCTGGGCCAGTGGGTCGCCGAACTGCGTCTGTACCCGCAGGTCATGATCAACGTGCCGCTCAAGCCGGGCCAGGACTGGCAGTCGCACGAAGGTCTGGCGCAGGCCCGCAAAGAGGTCGAGGCCGAGCTCGCCGGCCGCGGCCGGGTGCTGATCCGGGCGTCGGGCACCGAGCCGAAGCTGCGGCTCATGGTCGAGGCCGAGGACGAGGCGCTGGCACAATCCAACGCCCAAAAGCTGGCCGATAGTCTGGCCTGAGCCTATCGTCCCCTAATTTGTCGGCTCGCCGGCAAATTGCCCGAAGGCCCGCCTCGCGCGGGCCTTCGGCATTCAGGCATGTGAAGTTATGCAAAGCGTCGTCGTTTTTTTGCGCCGCAACAAAGCGGCCGTCCGACGGCCGGCGTAAACTTCATGGTCACGTAACATATCGGTCAGATTACTGACATGACGCTGGGCCAAACTTGCGCCACGTCTTAGGAGTTTCCCGCAATGCTCGAACTAGTTCGTTTGGATTCCAGCGGCAAGGGCTCGGCCAATTGGGCAGGTGCAACAGCCCCTGCGCTCGCTGTGGGACTGGCACGAACGGCCGATGAGGTCGAGCAAAGCCAGCGTCTGCGCTACCAGGTTTTCACGGAAGACATGGGTGTGGTTTTCCCCGACGCCCAGGACGGCATCGAGCAGGATCGCTTCGACCGCTGGTGTGAACACCTGATCGTGCGCGAGCTGGACTCCGGCCGCGTGGTCGGCACCTACCGCATCCTCACGCCCGAGAAGGCACGCGAGGCGGGCGGCTACTACTCCGAATCCGAATTCGACCTCTCCGGCCTGGGCGCCATGCGCGACCAGGTCGTCGAGCTGGGCCGCTCGTGCACCCACGCCGACTATCGCGGCGGTGCGGTCATCATGCTGCTGTGGTCCGGCATCGCCAACTTCCTGCACCGCAACGGCTACCGCTACGCGCTCGGATGCGCCAGCGTAAGCCTGCGCGACGACGGCGTCACGGCGGCCGAGGTGTGGCGCACGGTGGCGCGCCAGATGCCCGCCGACGGCGAGCTGCGCGTGGCGCCGCTGCACCGCTATCCCGTCGAAAAGCTCGACAGCACGCTGCCTGCGCGCGTGCCGCCGCTCATCAAGGGCTATCTGAAGGTGGGTGCGCGCGTGTGCGGCGAGCCGGCCTGGGATCCCGATTTCAATGCGGCCGACTTTCCGGTGCTGCTCGACATGGAAGCCATGGACGAGCGCTACCGCCGCCACTTTGGCCTGGACGAGCCGGGCGCAGCGGCGCCGCTGGCCGCGACCGGGACGCGCTGATCATGCGCCGGTTACTGCGTCGCATGAAAGTTCGCTTCGTGCGACGCGTAACCCGGCAAATACGTTTAGAGCTCAAGCAGCTCGAACGAGAAACCGATCTTGCTCCATTCTGATTCTTCGCCCCGCAGGGTGAAGTCGGAGAGCGGATGGCTGTCGAGCCAGCTGCGCTCGGCCTGAACCACGATCGACGTGCCCTTGACCGACACCTTGATCGGCAGAGGATCCACGTCCTCGCGACGGCGCAGCAGCAAGGCCGCCAGCCTGAGGCAGAGAATCGCGATCCACTGCTCACGCGAGCGGACCATGCCCTCGACCTTGCCGAGTTTGCCCTGGTGCGTGAGCGCGAGCAGGGCCATCAGCTGCTGGTCGGCGCGCGAGAAGCCCGGCATGTCGGCATTGTCGAGCACGTAGGCCGTGTGCTTGTGATACGCGTTGTGCGCGATGGACAGGCCCAGCTCGTGCAGGTCGGCGGTCCAGCCGATGGCGTTGCGCAGCTCGGCGCGCTCGGCGCCCTCGGGCATCAACTCATCGAACAGCGCTAGGGCCGTGTTGCGCACGCGCTTGGCCTGGTTCACGTCGACGTGATAGCGCTTCATGAACTGCCGCACCGACTCGTAACGCTTGTCGTGTTCGTCGTCGCGGCCCAGCAGGTCGTACAGCACCCCCAGGCGCAGGGCGCCGTCGCCCGTGTGCATGGTGTCGATGTTGAGCTCGTCGAACAGCGCGCTCATGATGGCCAGCCCGCCGGGCAGCACGTCGGCGCGCTCGAGCTTGATGCCGGGCAGCTCGCTCGGCACCACGCGGCCCGAGCGGATGATGCGGTCTTTCAGCTTGGCCAGGCCGGCGCGCGTGATGCCGCGGTCGGAGAAGCCGCATTCGGTCAGGATGGCGTACAGCGCCTTGGCGGTGCCGGAGGACGCGTAGGCTTCTTTCCAGCCCGTCTTGCGATACTGCTTGGCGATGACTTCGATCTCGCGGCGCGCCGCGAGCTCGGCCAGCTTCATCTGATAGGCGTCGACCGAGCCGTCACTGAAGAACTGGCGGCTGTAGCTGACGCAACCCATGTACAGCGAAGACATCAGGTTGGGCTCGAAGCCCTTGCCGATGATCACTTCGGTGGAGCCGCCGCCGATGTCGATGACCAGGCGCTTGTTGGGCGAGGGCGGCAGGCTGTGCGCCACGCCCGAGAAGATCAGGCGGGCCTCTTCGCGGCCGGCGATGACTTCGATCGGGAAGCCCAGCGCGGCTTCGGCGCGCGGCAGGAATTCCGGCGTGTTGCGCGCCACGCGGAACGTATTGGTGGCGACGGCGCGTACGCGATTGGGATGGAAACTGCGCAGTCGCTCGCCGAAACGCTCGAGCACGGAGACGGCGCGGTTGATCGCGTCGTCGTCGAGGCGGCGGTCGCTGGACAGGCCGGCGGCAAGGCGTACGGTTTCTTTGAGGCGGTCGATCTGGTAGATCTGAGCCACGCCGTTCTCGAGAACGACGCGGCCGATGGACAGGCGAAAGCTATTGGACCCGAGGTCCACGGCAGCCAGTAGATGATCCATGCGGCGTGTGGGTGAGGCTTGATGACTTGAAGTGCCGGCCATTATAGAGACCCCATATGACAGCTCCGTCCGTAGATGCGATTTCCATGACAAGAAAAACGTAACTGTCATATGTCCCGCATTTGGCGTACGCTAGATGCGCGCAGACATATCATGACGCAACTCCGCAGGCCCCGCGAGCCGCGGGTGCAGTGTCATGGAACCGTCACGAATTTGCAGTAAAAACCGAAGCTGCTATTTTTGCCATGGAATCCGGTATGTCCACTCGTTCGTCCACCGAGCCGCTGCTCCTCAATCGTGAACTCTCGCTGCTGAAATTCAACGAACGGGTGCTGGCGATGGCCGAAAACCCGCGGACGCCGTTGCTCGAACGCCTGCGCTATGTGTGCATCGTCAGCTCCAACCTCGACGAGTTTTTCGAGATCCGGATTTCGAGCCTGAAAGAGCAGAAGCGCCAGGATCCGGACGTGGTCGGCGTGGACGGCCGCACGCTGCGCGAGGCGTTCAACGAGGTGCAGAGCGGGGTGCACGCGCTGGTGCAGCGCCAGTACGACCTGCTCAACGATCAGATCCTGCCGCGTCTGCAGGCCGAAGGCATCGTGCTGCACCACGCCTCGGAGTGGAACGAGGCACAGTCGGCGTGGGCGCTCGAGGTGTTCAACCGCGACGTGATGCCGCTGCTCACACCGATCGGTCTGGACCCGGCCCATCCGTTTCCCCGCGTCTACAACAAGAGCCTGAACTTCATCGTTGCCCTCTCGGGTGCCGATGCCTTTGGCCGCCAGGCCTCGATCGCCGTGGTGCAGGCGCCGCGCGCGCTGCCGCGTCTGATCAAGATGCCGCCGGAAATCTCCGGCCATCCCGATGGCTACATCCTGCTCACTTCGCTGCTGCGCGCCTTCGTGGGCGAGCTGTTTCCGGGCCTGGAGATGCTGGGCTGCTATCAGTGGCGCGTCACCCGCAACAGCGACCTGTTCGTCGACGAGGAAGAAGTCACGAACCTGCGTCACGCGCTGCAGGGCGAGCTGTCGCAGCGCAACTTCGGCGCCGCCGTGCGCCTGGAGATCGACAAGCTCACGCCGCCCGATCTCGAGGCCTATCTGCAACGCGAGTTCTCGCTCAAGCCCGAAGACACCTATCGCGTGAGCGGCCCGGTGAATCTGTCGCGCCTGATGCAGATCTGCAATACCAATACCCGGCCCGACCTGCTGTTCCCGTCGTACCACGCGCCGGTGCCGGCGCCGTTCGACGAGGTGAGCGACAAGCCCGCCGAGTTGTTTGCCGCCGTGGCCGAGCGCGATCAGCTGCTGCACCATCCTTATCAATCGTTCCAGCCGGTGATCTCGTTCCTGACCGCCGCCGCGCGCGATCCGGATGTGATGGCCATCAAGCAGACCATCTACCGCACCGGCGAAGACTCCGAGCTGATGCAGATCCTGCTGGCGGCCGCACGTGCCGGCAAGGAAGTGACGGTGGTCGTGGAGCTGATGGCGCGCTTCGACGAGCAGACCAACATCAACTGGGCCGCCCGCCTCGAAGAGGTGGGTGCGCATGTGGTGTACGGGGTGGTCGCGCACAAGACCCACGCCAAGATGGCGCTGGTGCTGCGCCGCGAAGGTGGCCGCCTGAGGCGTTACGCGCACTTGGGCACCGGCAACTATCATCCCCGCACGGCACGGCTTTACACCGACTTCGGCCTCATCACCGCCGATCCGCGTCTGTGCGAAGACATGGACAAGGTCTTCGGCCAGCTCACCGGCCTGGGCGCGCGGCGTCAGCTCAAGTCGCTGCTGCAGTCGCCGTTCTCGCTGCACGAAGGCATGGTGCACCTGATCCGCGCCGAGGCGAAGGCGGCCAAGGCCGGCAAGCGGGCCCGCATCATGGCCAAGATGAATTCGCTGCTGGAAGAGCAGGTGATCGAAGAGCTCTACAAGGCCAGCCAGGCCGGGGTCAAGATCGATCTGATCGTGCGGGGCGTGTGCGCGCTGCGCGCCGGTGTGCCCGGCCTGTCGGAGAACATCAAGGTGCGTTCCATCATCGGGCGCTTCCTCGAACACTCGCGCGTGTTCTATTTCTACGCGGACGGCGCGGAGACGGTCTATCTTTCGTCGGCCGACTGGATGGACCGCAACTTCTTCCGCCGCGTCGAGATCGCGTTCCCGATCTACGACAAGACGCTCAAGAAGCGCGTGATCGACGAGGCCTTCACGTATGCCCTGCGCGACAACCAGCTCTCCTGGCAGGGGCTGCCGGACGGCAGCTACGCCCGCGTGCGCAGCCGCCGCGAGCCGTTCGATCTGCACGATCATCTGATGCACAAGCTCGGCGGCTGACCGCCGCGCGAGCGCAAAAAACGGGGCCGGCATTGCCGGCCCTTTGTCATGAAAGTGGATAGGGACGGATCGGACGCCGCCGCTTGGGCTGGCCGCGTTCTTGCGTGGATTTGCCTGAAATTGCGCGTAATTCGGCGCTTTTTACCCGCGCGCCGCATGTGGCCCCGGGCTGCGAATGAAAATTTTTATTCATTTTGCCCGCCGTTTATGACTGTCACTATCCCGTCATATTGAGGCTCTACCATTCGTTCCGTGCCCAGACAGGCGACCTCAGAAAGCCTGCAGGACCTCTTTAAACGAGCACAGAAGGAACCCTCAATGTTCAACCGTGTCTTCAAGCAAGTTTCCCTCGGCGTCGCCCTGAGCGCCGCTGTTTTCGCCGTGCAAGCCGCCGACATCACCGGCGCCGGCGCATCGTTCCCGTACCCGATCTACGCCAAGTGGGCGTCGGATTACAAGGCAGCCACCAACAACGCCGTGAACTATCAGTCGATCGGTTCGGGCGGTGGCCAGCAACAGATCAAGGCCAAGACGGTCGATTTCGGCGCTTCGGATGACCCCCTCAAGGCGGAAGACCTCGAGAAGAGCGGTCTGCTCCAGTTCCCGGCCGTGATCGGTGGCACCGTGGCCGTCGTGAACGTCGACGGCGTGGCCCCGGGCCAACTGAAGCTGTCGGGCAAGGTTCTGGCCGACATCTACCTCGGCAAGGTCAAGAAGTGGGACGACGCGGCCATCAAGTCGCTGAACGGCGATCTGAAGCTGCCCTCGACCGACATCGTCGTGGTGCACCGTTCGGACGGTTCGGGCACGACCTTCGGCTGGACGAACTACCTCTCGAAGGTGTCGCCCGAGTGGAAGTCGCAAGTCGGTGAAGGCAAGGCCGTGAAGTGGCCCACCGGTCAGGGCGGCAAGGGTAACGAAGGCGTCGCCGCCTACGTCGGCCAGCTGAAGAACTCGATCGGCTACGTCGAATACGCCTACGCCAAGCAGAACAAGCTGGCCTGGACCCAACTGCAGAACGCCGATGGCAAGTTCGTGCAGCCCGAGCAGAAGGCCTTCGCCGCCGCTGCCGCCAACGCCGACTGGAAGAGCGCGCCTGGCATGGGCGTGGTCCTGACCAACGAGCCGGGTGCCGAGTCGTGGCCCGTCACCGCCGCCACCTTCATCCTGATCCACAAGAATCAGGACAAGCCGGCGCAAGGCAAGGCCGTGCTCGAGTTCTTCGACTGGGCCTTCAAGAATGGCGCCAAGTCGGCTGAAGCGCTCGACTACGTGCCGCTGCCCGACGCCGTGACGAACCAGATCCGTACCGCCTGGCAAGAAGTGAAGGGCGCCGACGGCAAGCCGGTCTACACGTCGAAGTAATACCCGCGTGACCGGCCGCCCTCGGGCGGCCGGCACGAAATGCCGGCCGGGTCACACCGGCCGGCGTGCCCAGAAGACCTTGTCGCTGTTCCTTGTGCAGCGCGTGCAGCAACGACAGAGCAACTACAGGAAAGCCTTTCCATGAGCGCGGTAATGGATAATAGTGTGCCGCTGTCCAAACGGGCGGACTCCACAACCGGTACGCCTTCGCCTATGAAGCCTAGCAATAACGCGCTGATGGATGCGCTTTTCAAGAACCTGACCCGCCTGTTCGCCTTCCTGGTGTTCATTCTGCTGGCGGCGATCATGGTCTCCCTGATCTACGGTAGCCGCGAATCGCTCGCCAAGTATGGCCTGTCGTTCCTGTGGCTCAACGACTGGGACCCCGTCAATCAGAACTTCGGCGCGGTCGTGCCGATCATCGGCACGCTGCTGACCTCGGCCATCGCGCTCATCATCGCGGTGCCCGTGTCGTTCGGCATCGCCGTCTTCCTGACCGAACTCTCGCCCACGTGGCTGCGCCGTCCGCTCGGCACCGCCATCGAAATGCTGGCCGCCATCCCGTCGATCATCTACGGCATGTGGGGCCTGTTCGTGTTCGTGCCGGTGTTCCAGGTCTACGTGCAGCCCTATCTGATCGCCACGCTCGGCAGCCTGCCGGTGATCGGCGGCCTGTTCGCGGGGCCGCCGTTCGGTATCGGCATCTTCACCGCCGGCCTGATTCTCTCGATCATGATCATCCCGTTCATCGCGGCGGTCATGCGCGACGTGTTCGAACTGGTGCCGCCGCTGCTCAAAGAGTCGGCTTACGGCCTGGGCAGCACGACCTGGGAAGTGATGTGGAAAGTGGTGTTGCCGTTCACGCGTTCGGGTGTCATCGGCGGCATCATGCTGGGCCTGGGCCGCGCGCTCGGCGAAACGATGGCGGTCACGTTCGTGATCGGTAACGCGTTCCGCTTTTCCGAGTCGCTGTTCTCACCGGGCAACTCGATCGCCTCGGCACTGGCCAACGAATTCAACGAGGCCGGTGGCATTCAGAAGTCCGCGCTGCTCGAGCTTGGCCTGATCCTCTTCCTGATCACGACCGTCGTGCTGGCCATCGCCAAGGTGATGCTGGTTCGCCTGTCGGCCAGCGAAGGCACCAAGACCTGACGCCCACGTACCGAGAAGACGACTCATGGCTTACTCCGCCCTCTCCATGCACAACAGCGTGTACCAGCGCCGCCGCATCATCAATCGCCTGATGCTGACGGTCTCGCTGGGCGCGCTCGTGTTCGGCCTGTTCTGGCTGTTCTGGATCATCCTGACGCTGCTGACGAAAGGCGCGCCCGCGCTGTCGTTCGCGCTCTTCACCGAGATCACGCCGCCGCCGGGCCAGACCGGTGGTCTGCTGAACGCGGTGGTGGGCAGCCTGATGATGGCCGGCATCGGCACGCTCATCGGCACGCCGATCGGCATCCTGGCCGGCACCTACCTGGCCGAGTACGGCCAGCGCGGCTGGCTCGCGCCGGCCACGCGCTTCCTGAACGACGTGCTGCTGTCGGCGCCGTCGATCATCATCGGTCTGTTCATCTACGCCGTGTATGTGGCGCAGGTGGGCCACTACTCGGGTTGGGCCGGTGCGCTGGCGCTGTCCATCCTGGTGATTCCGGTGGTGGTGCGCACGACCGACAACATGCTGCTGCTGGTGCCCAACAGCCTGCGCGAGGCGACCGCCGCGCTGGGCTGCCCGAAGTACCGCATGATCACGCTGGTGTGCTACCGCGCTGCCCGCAGCGGCATCATCACCGGCATCCTGCTGGCGGTGGCCCGCATCTCCGGCGAAACCGCGCCGCTGCTGTTCACCGCGCTGTCCAACCAATTCATGTCCTGGAACATGAACGCGCCGATGGCCAACCTGCCCGTCGTGATCTACCAATACGCCGCCAGCCCCTTCAAGGACTGGAATGACCTGGCCTGGGCCGGCGCCACGTTGATCACGCTGCTGGTGCTTGGCATCAACATCCTGGCCCGTAACCTGTTCCGCAAGTAATTCATCGACGCCCGCCGGCGGGGGCAACACGACCCGCCGCCGGCACCAAGGAAAGTCAAATGGAAAACACCGCTACCGCCGTCAAATCCAAGCTTGAGGTCAAGAACCTCAACTTCTACTACGGCAAGTTTCATGCGATCCGCAATGTGAACATGTCGATCCGCGAAAACAAGGTCACGGCCTTCATCGGTCCGTCGGGCTGCGGCAAGTCGACGCTGCTGCGCACCTTCAATCGCATGTTCGAACTCTATCCGGGCCAACGCGCCGAGGGCGAAATCCTCCTCGACGGCGAGAACCTGCTCACCTCCAAGACCGATATCTCGCTGATCCGCGCGAAGGTCGGCATGGTGTTCCAGAAGCCCACGCCGTTCCCGATGAGCATCTACGACAACATCGCCTTCGGCGTGCGTCTGTTCGAGAAACTGAGCAAGGGCGAAATGGACGAGCGCGTCGAATGGGCGCTCACCAAGGCCGCGCTCTGGAACGAAGTGAAGGACAAGCTGCACCAGAACGGCAACAGCCTGTCGGGCGGCCAGCAACAGCGTCTGTGCATCGCGCGCGGCGTGGCCATCAAGCCCGAAGTGCTGCTGCTCGACGAGCCCTGCTCGGCCCTGGACCCGATCTCGACCGCCAAGATCGAAGAGCTGATCGCCGAACTGAAGCATGAATACACCGTGGTCATCGTGACCCACAACATGCAACAGGCTGCGCGCTGCTCCGACTACACCGCCTACATGTACCTGGGCGAGCTGATGGAGTTCGGCGCGACCGACCAGATCTTCGTGAAGCCCTCGCGCAAAGAAACCGAGGACTACATCACAGGCCGCTTCGGCTGATCGCAGTACAGCCGCCCACCCCGATCTGGTATAGTTTCGGTCCTTCGGGGCGTAGCGCAGCCTGGTAGCGCATCTGCTTTGGGAGCAGAGGGTCGTGAGTTCGAATCCCACCGCCCCGACCAATAAAATCAAAGGGTTAGCTCAATGTTGTTGAGCTAACCTTTTTTTTTGCTCGGCATATGGGACAACATATGGGACAACGAACCTGCAGTTGGCGGTGAGCAAGTTCAGGCGGCATCAAGGCAAGGATGTGCACTCGGTGGCAGCAGCGCATTTCGGGACTTGCCGGGTCTCTGCCTGGTTCGGGTGGGCGGGCGCTTTCGCTGCGCTTCGCGCCCATCAGGCCCATCCCGTGGGTTGGGGGCTGACATCGGCCCGCGGGTGGTCGCGTTGGCCCGAGAAACGGAAAGATTGCTGGGACTTGCCTGACCGGCTCCGCCTCCGAGCGTAGAGATTTTTTGGACAGAACATAAATTTTTTTTTCTTTTCCCGGACGATAGTTTGCGAACATGCGCCTAGAGCTTTAAGGCCATAAGAACGCATCGGGAGACAAAAATGTTCTGTAAGAATGCCGCGCGCAAGCGCATACACATCGCGGCGGCTGCGTTCATCGCGGCCGCTGCGTTCACCGTTTCCGGTCATGCATCCGCGCAGGCTGCCGACACCTATCCCAGCAAGCCCATTCGCCTGATCATCCCGTACCCGCCCGGCGGCGCGACCGACGTCATCGGACGTATCGTAGGCCAGCGCCTGAGCGAGCAGATCGGGGGCCAGGTCGTGATCGAGAACCGGGGCGGGGCGGGCGGCAATATCGGCGCTGCCGAAGTGGCGCGCGCGCAGCCTGACGGGTACACCCTCCTGATGGGAGCGCTGACCTCGCACTCGGTCATGGCGACCCTGGAAAAGGACACCATTGCCTATGACCTGCGCAAAGACTTTGCGCCGGTCGGGGTAGTTGGTTTCGTCCCGCTGGTGGCGGTGGTCAATCCCGAGCTGCCGATCAAATCCTTGGCCGAGCTGGTGAGCTACGCAAAAGCCAAACCCGGAAAACTCAACTTCGCCTCATCGGGCGCCGGCGCTCCCCAGCGCATGGCCATGGAACTGTTCAAGCAGATCACGGGCGTCAACATCGTGCACGTGGCTTACCGCGGCAGCGGCCCGGCCATGACCGACCTGGTCGGTGGCCAGGTGGAGACGATGACGGAGACGGTCCCGGCCGCGATCTCCTTTATCAAGTCCGGCCAGCTGCGGCCGCTGGCCGTGTTGACGCCGCAACGCGTGTCGATGCTGCCGGACGTCCCGACCGCAGAGGAGCAGGGCTTCAGCGGCTTCAACGTCAGTTCGCTCTTTGGCGTCATGGCGCCGGCGGGCACGCCGGCTCCCATCGTCGCCAAGATCAACAAAGCGCTGGTGACTGCGCTGGCCAAGGACGATGCCAAGGCCCAGCTGCTGCAGCAAGGCGTCTACGCCGACGCGCTCGACGTCGATGCCTCCAAGGCGCGCCTGAACGCGGAAATCGAGCAGTGGGCCAAGGTCATCCGCGACGGTGGCATCACCGCAAAGTAACTGGAAGCAGCCGAACAAGATGAGCAAGAGAACTAACGTGGCGGCGCAGGACGAGGCTAGCGGCCTGCGCAAGGGCCTTACCAGCTACGGCGACAGCGGATTCTCGCTGTTCCTGAGAAAGGCCTTCATCAAGGGTGCGGGGTATACGGACGGGGCGCTGGATCGGCCCGTCATCGGCATCGCCAACACGGGCAGCGCCTACAACCCCTGCCATGGCAATGCGCCGCAGCTGCTGGAAGCGGTCAAGCGCGGCATCATGTTCGCCGGCGGGCTGCCAATGGACTTCCCGACCATCTCCATCCACGAGAGCTTCTCCTTTCCCACGAGCATGTACCTGCGCAACCTCATGTCCATGGACACCGAGGAGCTGATACGCGCGCAGCCCATGGATGCGGTGGTGTTGATAGGCGGATGCGACAAGACCGTGCCTGCCCAGCTGATGGGCGCCGCCTCCGCGGACATTCCTGCGATCCAGCTGGTGACGGGATCGATGCTGACGGGGTCGCATCGCTCTGAACGAGTCGGCGCATGCACGGATTGCCGCAGGTACTGGGGCAAGTACCGGGCCGAGGAGATCGACGACCAGGAGATCGCCGACGTCAACAACCAGTTGGTGGCCAGCGTGGGCACCTGTTCGGTCATGGGTACCGCAAGCACCATGGCGTGCATCGCCGAAGCGCTGGGCATGACGGTGCCTGGTGGCGCCACGCCTCCCGCAGTGACGGCGGACCGAATGCGCATCGCCGAACTCACCGGCGCGCAGGCCGTCGAAATCGCGAGGCAACGCCTGCGCATCTCGAAGATCCTCACCGCGGATGCGTTCGAGAATGCGATGCGGGTGCTGTTGGCCATAGGAGGATCGACGAACGGCATCATCCATCTCACCGCCATCGCCGGGCGGTTGGGCCTGGACCTGGACCTCAAAGCGCTGGACCGCATGGGCCGCGAGACGCCAGTTCTGGTGGACTTGAAGCCTTCCGGCCAGCACTACATGGAAGACTTTCACAAGGCTGGCGGCATGGCCACGCTGCTGCGCGAGCTCAAGCCCTTGCTGAAGCTCGATGCGCTGACGGTGACCGGCAGGACGCTTGGCGAGGAGATCGAGCGCGCGGGACCGGGGTTCACGCAGAGCGTGGTCAAGACAAGGCAGGACCCGATCTATCCGCAGGGAGGGATCGCCGTGCTGTCGGGCAACCTGGCGCCCGAAGGCGCCATCATCAAGCAGTCGTCTGCCAATGCCGCGCTGATGGAACACGAAGGGCGCGCCGTGGTGTTCGAGAACGCCGAGGACCTGGCGAGCCGTATCGACGCCGCGGACCTGGACGTCACGCCGCAGGACATACTGGTACTGAAGAACATCGGGCCGAAGGGGGCGCCCGGCATGCCGGAGGCGGGCTACATCCCTATCCCGAAGAAACTGGCGTCTCAGGGCGTGAAGGACATCATCCGGATATCGGACGGCCGCATGAGCGGCACCGCCTTCGGCACCATTGTGCTGCACGTCACGCCGGAAGCCGCCATAGGCGGGCCGCTGGCCTATGTGCGCAACGGCGACCGCATACGGCTTAGCGTCAGCCAGCGGGAGATTTCCCTGTTGATCCCCGAAGAAGAGCTGGAACGCCGCCGCCGCGAGCAGCCCGTCACGCCTCCCACGGCCGAGCGCGGCTACAAAAAGCTCTTCCTGGATACGGTGACTCAGGCCGACAAGGGCGTCGATTTTGATTTCCTGCGCGGCGTGCCAGCCAAACCGAAGTAGGGTTACTCCTTTGCCTCGCGTTCTTCCAGGCCCCCGAAAATGGCGCGGGCGTCCTGGGAAATCGACGCGGCCATCTTGGCGTGATGGCCGCGGGTGTTCCAGATCAGGCCGTTCCTGCGCACGGGGGCGCGGTTGGGCAGGGGGATGCGCGCCACATCCAGCGACTTCCACATGGAGGACCAGTCCGGAATCAGCGCGACGCCCAGGCCTTCGTGCACCAGGGCGACGATGGCAAGCAGGCCGTCGATCTCCAGGCGCTGTTTCGGCCAGATCTGATGATCGCGCAGATAGCGGTCCGCCAGCTGACCGCCATAGATATTCCGGTCATAGCGTATGAAGGGTTGGGTCGACAGCAGGGTGTGGGCGTCCTGCCCGGCAAGATGGGAAGGGGCCACGACGACCAGCGGCTCTTCCATGAACGGCTGCCAGAGACAGCTTTTAGGCACGGAGAACTGGGGCTCCACCACGATCGCCGCATCGAGCTCTCCGTTGACCACCTTGGCGCACAGGTCGATGGAGCCGCCCGGCGTAACGAACACCGATGCATCCGGATGCCGGCGGTACAGGGACTTGAGGATGTGGGGCAGCACGTTCGTGAGCGCCGAGACGAAGCAACCGATGCGGAACTCGCCGGGCTGGTCCCCATCGATGGCAATGGCGCGCAGGTCACGGATATTCCGGATGGCCGCCTTGGTGCCTTCCAGAATCCGCATGCCGCTTTCGGTTGGCCTGACCGAGCGGCCCGATCGCTTGACCAGTGCTACGCCCAGGTCCATCTCCAGCGCCTTAATGCGGGCGGCGATGGCGGCCGAGGTCAGGTCGAGCTTGCGCGCCGCTTCGGCGAACGAACCGGCTTCGACGACCTCGACGAAGCTTTGCATGCACTTTATGTCCATGATGCGCCGGGCTCTCGCCCTGGAGGGAGTAACTTCAGATTGAAGATCGCACGAACCGCTACGAGCCCGGCCGCGAAAGCTGCAGGCTTGTCGCGCCAATTGCCCCCTATGCTAAAGCATCGAGGCTGAAACCCATGATGGCCCCTGAACTGGCTGCAGCGCGCCAGGAAACAGAAAAAGCCCCTGTGGATGGAAGCAGCGGCTCACCCTTCCACGCGATTGCGGCCCTGGCGCTTGGCCTCGTACAGGTGCTCGTCGGCCCGCTTCAGGATAGCGGCGGCCGCCGGCGTGCCGGCCGATGTGGCGGCCACGCCGATCGAGATGGTCAGGTTGCCCACGCCCTCGATCGGCATGCCGGCGATGCGCGCGCGAATGCGCTCCGCGATGCGCCGGGCGGCGTCCAGGTTGGCATTGGGCAGCAGCAGGCAGAATTCCTCGCCGCCCGCGCGACAGGGCAGGTCGTTGTCGCGGGCGCTGTCGGCGATGGCAGCGGCCACATGCTGGAGCGCGACGTCGCCGACGTCGTGGCCGAAGGTGTCGTTGACGCGTTTGAAGTGATCGATGTCGAGCGCGAGCAGGGCGTACGGCTGACCGCCGTCATCCCACTGCGCCAGCGCCGCATTCATGGCGCGGCGGTTCGCGAGTCCGGTCAGCGGGTCGGTGTCGGCGGCCCGTCGCAGGCCGGTGATCTTCTGGTGCAGTAACTGGACGCCGGCGATCAGCGCCTGCCGGATCGCCGCCGCCTCGGCGTACCAGGCGCGGATCGCATTGATGCGCGTGGCGGCCTCGGGATCGGCCAGATGCGTCGCCTGATCGGACAGCTGGCGCAAGGGGCGCGTGATCAGCATTGCGCCCAACAAGATCACCGCCAGCCCGACCACACCGGCCGGAATCATGCCGATCAGCATGTCGCGCATCATCACCTTCACCGGAGCCAGCGCTTCGTCGCGCGGCTGTTGCGTCACGACGGCCCAACGCGCGTTCGGCACCTCGGCGAAGCCGGCCAGCATGGGGATGCCCTGGTAGTTGATCGCTTCCATCCCGCCCGCTTCGCCGCGCAGGGCGGCATCCACCGTGGCGCTCGAGGACAGCACCTCACCGATCCGTCGATGATCCGGGTGGTAGAGCAGGCGGTGATTGTCGTCGGCGACGAAGGCAAAGGCGGTCTGGAACTGGTGCTCGCCGATCAGCGAGTGCAGCACGCCGTGCTGTTCGAGATAGACGGAGCCACCGACTACGCCCAAAAACTCGCCGGTGGGACTGTGGATGGGCCACGACACGAAAACGAGCAGGTTGCCGGTCTGGCCGCGGTAGGCGTGACTGATCGCGGGCTTGCGCTCGCGCAGGGCCTGGGTCAGCTCGGCGGAGCGGATCACGGTGCCTTGCAGCGTGGGCAGGGCAGGATAGGTTTGCACGACGCGCCCCTGCGCGTCGATGATCACCACCGAATCCAGCTCGGAATCCTGAACCTGCAGCCGCCTGGCCTCGGTCTCGCGCAGCGCCGCGTTGGAAAAGTCGGCGCCCAGCAACGCGCTGCTGAAGGCGAGGCGCTCCTGCACCGAACTGAGGAACTTGCTGATGCTGGAGGCCGTCTTGAACGCGTAAGCGCGATTGGCGTCGATCGCCGAACGGACCAGGGCATCGCGTTGCACGCTGTAGGCGACGGAAAGGCAATTGGCGAGGGTGGCCAGGACGGCGACCAGCACCAGACTCAGCATGAGCCCTCGCAGGCCCACGGACTTGACATCGAATCTGTGCATGAGCCTGCTGTTTCCTCTGCGCTGGAATGTGTCTGAGATCGATCTCTGGCAGGCAGCGTAGCGCACATTCATGTCGGTCAATTTGGGCAATTACCCTAGCCCAAGGCCGTTCAACCGCGTTTGTGCGAGACCGCCGGCGGCCGTCGTCGCTTCGACTTCCGACAGCGCGCAGCGCGGCGGCACCGCGCGGATGCCTTGCCTGCGTCCGGTCTCTTCACTAAAATTAATAATAATTATCATTTGCAAGCGCTGCGATGCCCCCCACGACGCAAGACCGAGTCGAGACGCTGTATGCGGACCACCATGGGTGGTTGCAGGGTTGGTTGCGCCGTCAACTGGGCAATTCGTGCGAAGCCGCCGATCTGGCGCACGATGTGTTCGTGCGGCTGCTGCGCCGGCCGGCCGCGGTCGAGACACGCGAGCCGCGGGCGTATCTGAGCACGATCGCCCGCGGCTTGCTGGTCGACCACTGGCGCCGCCGTGAGCTCGAGCGCGCCTGGCTCGATGTGCTGGCGCGCACGCCCGAAGAGCTCGCGCCGTCGCCCGAGAGCCGGATGCTGGTGCTCGAGGCGCTCATCAAGATCGACCAGATGCTGGATGCGCTCAAGCCCAAGGTGCGGGAGGCGTTTCTGTGGGCGCAACTCGAAGGCATGAGCTGCCCGCAGATCGCGCAGCGGCTCGGGGTGTCGCTCGCCACGGCCGAGCGCTATGTGGCGGCGGGCCTGCGGCAGTGCTATGCGTATCGGTTCGGTGAAGCATGAGCGAGCTCGCGCCCATCCCGTCCGCGGTCGTCGACGAAGCCATCGCCTGGTCGGTGAAGCTCCATTTCGGTACCCCTGATTCCGCCACCTGTGCGGCCTTCGAGCGCTGGCGCAAGGCGGCGGCGGTGCACGAGCGCGCGTGGTCGCGCATGCAATCCCTGAACGCCGATTTCGCCGCCGTGCCGCAGCGCCTGGCGCTCGACACCCTGACCGCCATGGGCGGCGCGCACGCGGCGCGCCGGCAGCAGCGGCGCGCGGTGCTCAAGGGCCTGGTCCTGGCGGGCGGGTTGCTCGGCACCGGCTGGGTGGTGCGCGAACAGACGCCTTGGCAGCGCGTGCTGGCGGACGTCAGCACGGGGGTGGGCCGTCGCGAGCGGCTGACGCTCGCCGACGGCACGCTGCTCGTGCTCAACACGGACAGCGCGGTCGGCGTGGAGATGGGGGGCGCCGAACGGGTGCTGACCCTGCATCGCGGCGAGGTCTACATCGAGACGGGCGCCGACGCGGCCTCGCCGCAAAAGCGGCCTTTTCTGGTACGCACGCCGTTCGGCGTGGTGCAGGCGCTGGGCACGCGTTTCGTGGTGCGGCTGGACGACGATAGCGCCCGCGTGAGTGTGCAGCAGGATGCCGTGGCCCTGCGGCCCGCGGGAGGCGGCGAGCCGGTGGTGGCCCAGGCCGGACAGGCCTGGCGTCTGGCACGCATGGGCGCGCATCAGGAAGCCGCGCCGGTGATGGCGCCCGATACCTGGGTGGACGGCGCCATCGTGGGCAAGAACATGCGGCTGGCCGATCTGCTGGCCGAGCTGGGGCGGTACCGCCACGGGCGCATCCGCTGCGCGCCGGAGGTGGCCGATCTGCGCGTCTCGGGCACGTATCACGTCAACGACGTCGATCAGGCGCTGCAATTCCTGGCCCAGACGCTGCCGATCCGCCTGCGCTACTGGACGCGCTACTGGGTCACGGTGATGCCGGCCTGACATCGGCGCATGCGGGGCAGCGCAGCCCTGCGAAAAATATTTTCGGAAAAAGTGAGGGGATCCGAGTTCTTGACCGGCCTACAGGGAAAGAAGTCTCTCAACCTGGCCCTTTCAAGAAGAAGCAATGACCTCCGCTCGTCTCCATCCGCTGGCACGCCGTCTGCCCGTCCCGACCGTTTTGTCTGTCGCGCTGTCCACGGCGCTGTGCGGCGCCGCCGCCCTCTGGCATGCTCCCGCGGCACATGCCCAGGCCACGGCGGCCACGCAGGAAGCCGAGCATGTTTTCGCCATCGGCGCGGGGCCACTCGACCAGGTGCTGAACCAGTTCGCCCGTGTCGCGGGCGTGAATGTGTCGTTCGACGCGGGCCAGGTCGAAGGCCTGCGCAGCCCCGGGCTGCAGGGCCGGTGGACGGCGGGACGCGGCCTCGGGGCACTGCTCGCGGGCACCGGCTTCGAGGGGGCGCGTCTGGCCGGGGGCGGGTTTGCCGTGCGGCGCGCGGCGTCGGGCGGTGCGGCCACGCTGGAGCCGGTCACGGTGACCGGGCAGGAATTCCGCCTGATGACCGAGGGCACGGGCTCGTACACGACGCCCGCCGTCACCATCGGCAAGGGCGAGACCACCTTGCGCGAGCTGCCGCAGTCGGTCAGCGTGGTGACGCGTCAGCGCCTGGATGAGCAGAACCTCACTTCGGTGTACGACGCGCTCGAGAACACGACCGGCGTCACGCTGCAGCAGAGCCCGCAAGGCGGCAAATACTTTTATTCGCGCGGCTTCGAGGGCAGCGTCATCCAGTACGACGGTGTGCCGCTGGAACGCAGCATGTACGGCCGCGCCAGCAACTACTCGGGCGGCACGGCGTTCTACGACCGTGTCGAGGTCTTGCGCGGCGCGGCCGGTCTGCTGCAGGGGTCGGGCTCGCCGGGTGGTGCGGTCAACCTGGTGCGCAAGCGTCCGCTCGCCGAAGACCGCTTCATGGTCGAGACCAAGGCCGGCAGCTGGGACCGCTACGGTCTGCAGCTCGACGGCAGCGGCGTGCTCAACGAAGAGGGCAGCCTGCGCGGCCGTGCGCTGGTCGATCGCCAGGACAACCACTCGTTCGTGGATCGGGTGGACATGCAGAACACCACCTTCTACGGCACGATCGAGTACGACATCACGCCGCGCACGCAGATCAATCTGGGCTATAGCCACGAGGACCTGCGCGGCCGGCCGTCGCTGTCGGGCCTGCCCCGCTACGCCAATGGCGAGGAGGTCGGCTTCAAACGCTCCACCAGCTACGGCGCCAACTGGAACCGGCAGGAGACGCGCAACGATGGCTTCTACGCCGACTTCACGCATGCCTTCAACGACGATTGGCGCGTCAAGGTGACCGGCGCCTATGTGAAGGAAAAGCAGTATCTCAAGTACACGACCTCGAGCCGCGCCGTGAATCCGGTCACGCAGATGGCGCTGGTCAATGTGGCCCGCACGGTGGCCGACATCGACACCTCGGGCCTGGACGCCAACCTGGTGGGCAAGGTGCATGCGTTCGGCCGCGCGCACGAGGTGGTGCTGGGCGCCAACTACTCGCACAACCGCATCGATACCGGCTACTCGTACCTGCTGAATTACCACAGCTTCAACGCGTTTCACTTCGATCCCGATCTGCCGGAGCCGTCGAGCGACGCGATCCGGGCCGGCACCAACGAGCTGCGCATCGGTTCCGCGCGGGAGCTGGGCTTCTACGGCACGACGCGTCTGCATCTGGCCGACCCGCTCAAGCTGGTGCTCGGCGGCCGCTTCAGCCGCTCCGCGCGCTTCTGGGATACCGACACGACCACCGGCGGCGTGCTGACGCGCGGTCAGACGGCCCAGAAGAACACGCATTTCACGCCCTATGCCGGCATGCTGCTGGACCTGACGCCGCAATGGACCGCGTACGCCAGCTACACCGACATCTTCCAGCCGCAGAGCGCGGTGAATGCGGCCGGCCAGAGCCTGAAGCCCATCATCGGCGAGAACTACGAGCTGGGCCTGAAGGGCGAGCTGCTGGACGGCCGGGTGAACACCGCGTTCGCCATCTTCCGCATCGACCAGAGCAATCGCGCGCAGGTGGACTTCAACAGCAGTCCCACCTGCGCGGCCGATTACTACTGCTATACCGACTCGGGCAAGGTGCGCAGCCAGGGCTTCGACGCCGAGATCAGTGGCGAGCTCACGCGCGGCTGGAATCTCTACGCCGGCTACACCTTCAACACCACCAAGTACATCAAGGATGAAAGCAGCGAGGGCATGTCGTTCGCCTGGTACACGCCCAAGCACATTTTCCGGCTCTGGAGCACCTATCAGCTGCCGGGCGAGTGGAACGCGTTCACGGTGGGCGGCGGCGTGAATGTGCAGAGCGGCCAATCGCGTCAGGTGGGCGCGCTCACGGCCAATGCCAGCGGCCGTGCCGTCTGGAATGCCTACGCCAAGTACCAGATCAACCGCAACTGGGCGGCCACGCTCAACGTCAACAACCTGTTCGACAAGACCTATTACGCGGCAGTGGGCAACATGGTCAACGGCATCCATTACGGCGAGCCGCGTAATGCGATGCTGACCTTGCGCGGCACGTTCTGACGATGAAGGCGGGCCTGCGCCAGCGCATGAGCTGGCTGCATACCTGGTGCGGACTGGTGTGCGCCTGGCTGCTGTGCCTGATTTTTCTGGCGGGCAGCATCAGCGTCTTTCGCGCACCGATCACCGCGTGGATGAGCGCCGAGCCGGCGCTGCCCGAGGCGTCGGCAACGCTGTCCCGGGATGCCGTGCTCGCGGCGGCCTCGCGCCACCTGGCCGCGCAGGATCCGAGCCCGCGCTTCTGGCGCATCGAGCTGCCCGGCGAGTCCGGGCAGGCGATGCGCCTGTTCTGGCGCGGCCAGGATGGCGTCACGCACGACGCCGCCATGGATCCGCGCAGCGGCGAACTGTTGCAGGGGCCGTGGGGCCGCAAGACGGAGGGCGGCCGGCACTTCATGACCTTGCACTACACGCTCTATGGCGGGGGCTTCGGCTTCTGGCTCGTCGGCTGGCTGACCGTCGGCATGCTGGTGGCCTTGATCTCCGGCGTGGTGGTGCACAAGCGCATCTTCAAGGACTTTTTTCTGTTCAGGCCGGGCCGGGGGCAGCGCGCCTGGCTCGACGGGCACAATGCGTCGGCGGTCTTGACGCTGCCGTTCCAGTTGATGATCGCGTACACCGGGCTGGCCGTTTTCTATACGAGCTACATGCCGGCGCCGCTACAGACCATGTACGGCGAGAACGGGGCGGGGCGCTGGGCGGCCGAGCTGGCGCTTGCGGTCACGCCGGACGCGTCCGAGCCGTTGCCGGCGCGGCCCGCCTATGTGGCGGGCACGCCGGTGCGCGAACAGCTCGGCGTGGTGCTGGATGCCGCCGAGCGGGCGATCGGCAGCCCGGCGCGGATGGTCATGGTCGAGCGGCCCGGCCAGGCACGCGAACGCGTCGGCGTGTATGCGCGTCCCGACCCCGCGGCCGAGCTCCGGCAACTGAGCGGTGCGGCGGGGCGCGCCTTCCTCGATGGCGCGGGCGGCGCCTTCACGGCCGTGCAGCGTGCCGGGGCCGAGCCCGCGGATGCCGCGCACGAGGTGATGGAACGCCTGCATCTGGCGCGCTACGGCGGCTGGACCATCCGATGGCTTTACTTTCTGTGCGGACTGGCGGGCACGCTGATGATGGCGACCGGCGCCGTGCTGTACACGCTCAAGCGACGCAACCGGGGCGAGAGCGAGTTCGGGGTGTTCACGCCCGTCTTCTATCGCCTGACCGAATCTCTCAACGTGGCCGCGATCGCGGGGGCGTGCCTTGCCTGTATCGGTTATTTCCATGCCAATCGTCTGCTGCCCGCGGCGCTGCCCGGGCGCGACGCCTGGGAGATCAAGGCCTTCTTCGCGCTATGGCTCGCGAGCCTTGTGCAAGCTTTGCTGCGGCCCGTGCAGCGCGCCTGGTTCGAGCAGTTCGCGGTAAGCGCATTGCTGTGTCTGCTGCTGCCGCTGGTGAATGCCGTCACGACCGGCCAGCACGCGTTCGCGTATGCGCTGGCGGGTCAGTGGCCGTCCGCGATGGTGGAAGTCACCGTGGTGCTGTTCGGCGCAGGCTTCGCGCTGCTCGCGCGCCGTATGCGGCGAGGGGGCTGGGCGGCGCCCAAGGCCGGCCGCATCGTGGCGGCCCCGCCCGGGCACCGTTGGCGCGTGGCGGGGCGTGTGCTCTGCGCCATCGTCGGCGGGTACGGCTGCTCGGCGGTGGCCGCGACGGCGCTGGCACAGGCCATGGCACGCCTCGGCGTGGTGTCGCCGGCGCTCGGCGTGGTGGTAGGCAGCCTGCTGAGCTTTTTGTTGTATGCGCTGGCGGCGCTGTGGGTCTTCGGCGCGCGCCGCGGCTGGCTGGGCGTGCTGGTCTCGACCGCCGTGCTGGCGCTCGCCGTGCGGCTCATGGGGGCGGCATGAATACCTTGATCGCCGCGCTGAGCACCCTGATGTTGTGCTTCGCGGGCTTCAGCTGTCTGGCGCTTGCCATGGACAGGCATTACGAGCAGGTGAGCGGCGAGGTCAGCACGACCCCGACGCTGAGGCTCACCTTGCGCCTCGGCGCCGCCGTCCTCGGGATGGCGGGCCTGGCGGCCTGCCTGCAGGGCTGGGGCACCGCCGTAGGCAGCCTGGTGTGGCTGGGCATGCTGTCCTGCGGCGCGCTCGGCGTGGCCATGATGCTGAGCTATCGGCCGAGCCGCCTGGTCGGCACGGCCTGCGCGGCGGCGGTCACGGGGCTGGCGCTCGCCGTGGTGGCCCGCTTCGTAGCGACTTGAGGCGCGGCGCCTTGCTGGAAGGCTCTCTGCAACGCCGGGCGACCCGCCGCGCGGGGCCGGCTGCGTCTCGTCCTCAGCCGTTCTGCAGCGGTGGCGTGGCGACCCGGTCGGCCGCGCCCAGGCCGATGCGTGCGCGCTGGACCCACTCGCGGTTGTTCTTCTGCGCATGGCGCGGCAGATGCCGGGCGTCGTTGAGGATAAAACAGCGCGATGATGACGTGAAGACCGAGTCCGATATAGGGCATGGTGATCGATGCCGCGCCTCCCGAACGGGTTTTCCCTCTCTTTTCCGCGGCAAGGGCCCGCACTAGCATCGGCGTGTGACCACTCGGTCACATTGCGGAGGCCTTATGACCATCGGGGTAGCCGCCGCCGGCCCTCACGCGGGCGCGACGGTTTATGACGCAGTGTTGACCGCAGAGCTGTTGGGCCGCGGCGCCATCGGCGGCTTCGCCGTGCTCGCCGTGCTGCACGCCGACGGCCGGCTCGAATACCGCACGACGCAGCGCGAGGGCATCAGCAGCCTGGACCTGCCCGCGGCGTGGCGCGATGCGCCGTACGCCGCCGTGATTTCCAGCGGGCCGGACCGGCCCGAACCCCTCACCCAGTTCCTTGCCGGAGAGGCCGGCGTGGGGCTGGTCGCGGGCCATCGGCTGCCGAATCTCGCGGGCACCGATGGTGTGCCGCTGAATCAGTCGGTGCTGCGCCGGATGGCGCAGGGTGAGGCGCCGCAGGCCGCCGTGGATGCGGTGCTAGGGACACACGCGCAGTGGGATGCGGGGCTGCTCGCGCTCGATACCGGTGGCCGCATCGGCCTGGCCGACACCGCGCGCGTGCTGCGCCGGAACGACCTCGGACGCTTCGAGCGGCGGACCCCTGCGGCGAGTCTGGCGCTGTTGCACAACTCGATTTACGCGCGCGGCGACCTTGCCGCGCAGGTGGGCGAACGAGCGTGGTGCACGCTGACCGGGGCGCCGGCCGCGCTGCGGTTCGTGACGCTCACGCGTGCCACGACGCTCGGCACCGCGCCGCACGATCGGGTCGACATCGATGCCCAGGGCCACATCACCGCCATCGCAACCGCCAATCCGCGTCTGGCGCGTCTGGATCGGCGCGGCACCGTGATTTATCTCGGTACCGAAGTCTGGAGCGAAGGGGCGATGGTGGGGCACGCCGCGACCGAGCTCTACGTCGAGGTTCGGGATGGCCGGGTGTTGCCGGCCAGCCTGGCGGCGAACAACACCTTACTGATGCGGAGTGCCCATGTCGCGCCGTGAGCAGACCGAGCGCCAGATCATGCAGGCGCTCGAAGACCAGATTCGCGAGACCGGCATGGCCGGCGCCGGCATCAACGCCATCGCCAAGCGCGCCGGCGTGAGCAAGGAGCTCATTTACCGCTATTTCGACGGCATGCCGGGCCTGCTGCTGGCGTGGATGCGCGAGCAGGATTACTGGACGGGCCGCGCCGACCTGCTCAAGGGCGGCGAATCGAGCGAACAGACCCCCGCCGAGCTCATCCTGGGCATGCTGCGCGCGCAGACCGAGGCTTTGGCAAACAACGAGGCATTGCGCGAGATCCGGCTGTGGGAGCTCGTCGAGCGCAACGAAGTCACCGCGCAACTGGCCGATCGGCGCGAGCGCACGGCGCGCGCCTTCATCGACCGCGTGGACGGCCTGACCCGTGACGCCGATGTGCCGGCGCACGTCAGCATCATGCTGGCCGGCGTGCTGTACCTGTCCTTGCGCGCCAAGACCGAAAGCCATTTTCTGGGCGTGCCGCTGCGGACGCCGGAAGGCTGGCAACGCATCGATGATGCGCTCACACGGATGGTGCACGACCTGCCCGAGGCGCTGCGCAGCGAACCGCTCAGCGCGCTGGAGTCCGGTCGCGCCGACTAGACCACAACAAGCTGTATCCATAACGACTCAAGGGAAAACGACATGAACCTCAGCAAACGCATGCAGGCAGTCCTGGGCAGTTGTTTCGTGGCGGCGGCACTGGGCGCCGGCCTGGCGCCGCAGGCCCGGGCGCAGACGGTTACGGTGGTGATGCAGGCCGGGCTGCGGGTCCTCGATCCCGTGATGACCACGGCATTTCTCACGCGCGATCATGGCTACATGATCTACGACACCCTGCTGGGCACCGACGCGCAGTTCAAGGTGCAGCCGCAGATGGCGAGCTGGACGGTGTCGGAAGACAAGAAGACCTACACCTTCACGCTGCGCGACGGGCTCAAGTGGCACGATGGCGGCCCGGTCACCGCGGAGGATTGCGTGGCCTCGCTCAAGCGCTGGGCCGACGTGGATGCCACCGGGCAGGTGTTGATGCGCATGACCGACAGCATCGACGTGATCGATGCGAAGCAATTCCGCATCGTGCTCAAGCAGCCGACCACACTGTTGCTGGAAGGCCTGGCCAAGCTCAGCTCGCGCCCCGCCTTCATGATGCCCAAGCGTATCGCCGACACGCCCAGCGCCCAGCCCATCAAGGAGTTCGTGGGTTCCGGCCCGTTCAAGTTCGTGGCGGACGAATTCAAGGCCGGTCTGAAGGTCGTGTACGCGAAGAACACCGACTACGTGCCGCGCGCGGAGCCGCCCAGCTGGACCGCCGGCGGCAAGGTGGTGAACGTGGAGCGGGTGGAGTGGGTGGCGATGCCCGACCAGATGACCGCGGTGAGCGCGCTGCAGAGCGGCGAGGTCGACTATCTGCAGCAGGTGCCGTTCGATCTGCTGCCCATGGTGCAAGGCCAGGATAACTTGCAGGTCAAGGTGCTGGACACGCTGGGCGCCTGGACCTACTTCCGCATGAATCATTTGCATCCGCCGTTCGACAACAAGCTGGTGCGTCAGGCCGCGATCGCGGCGGTGAGTCAGGAGGATGTGCTGAAGTCGCTGGTGGGCGATCCCAAGTACTACAAGACCTGCGCCGCCGTGATGGGCTGCGGCAATCCGTTGGGCGACAACTACGGCGAAGACTGGGTCGTGCCGGCGCGCCTGGAGCGCGCGCAGGCGCTGCTGAAAGAGGCCAAGTACGACAACACGCCGGTCATCGTGCTGCAGCCTTCCGACCTGGCGATGGTGGCCGCGCAGCCCGTCGTCGTCGGCGCCGCGTTGCGCAAGGCCGGCTTCAACGTGGTCATGAAAGCGATGGACTGGCAGAGCGTGGTGTCGCAACAGGGCAACCAGAAGGCGCCGTCCGAAGGCGGCTGGAGCATCTTTTCCACGTACAGCATCCTGGCCACGAGTGGCGATCCGTTCGGCAACACGACGCTGCAGTCCAACGGTGTCAAGGCGTGGGCCGGCTGGCCCGACGTCCCCGAGATCGAAGCGCTGCGGCTCAAGTATGCGCAGGCCAACGACACCGCCGAGCGCAAGCAGATCGCCACGCAGATCCAGAAACTCGCGATCGACGAGGGCGTGGTGGCGCCGCTCGGGCAATTCCAGATTCCGGCGGCTTACAGCACCCGCCTGACCGGCATCCTCGAAGCGCCCGTGACGCTCTTCTGGAACCTGAAAAAGGCCGCGCAATGAGCCCCGTGCACGATCTGGTGATACGCGGCGGCGAGATCGCCGATGGCAGCGGGGCGCCGCGTTTCGAGGCCGACGTGGCGGTCGATGGCGGGCGCATCGTGCGCGTGGGCGATCTTGCCGGCGCCCGCGGCCGTGAAGAGGTCGATGCGCGCGGGCTGCTGCTCGCACCCGGCTTCATCGACGCCCACACGCACGACGATCGGGCGCTGCTTTCGGACGGCGCCATGACACCGAAGGTGAGCCAGGGCGTGACCACGGTGATCGGCGGCAACTGCGGCATCTCGCTCGCGCCGCGTCCGCCCCGGATCGTCCCGCCGCTCGACCTGCTCGACAACGACGGCCAGTGGTTCCGTCATGCCCGCTTCGGCGACTATCTTCAGGCGCTGCGCGAACAGCCCGCCGCCACGAACTGCGCCATGCTGCTCGGCCACATCACGCTGCGCGTGCTGGCGGTCGACGACCTCGAGCGCCCGGCCACGGATGCCGAGATCGCGCGGATGCGCGACCACGTGGACGAGGCGATGCAGGCGGGGGCGATCGGCGTGTCCACCGGGCTGGCCTACGGGCCGTCGCGCGCGGCGAGCACCGAAGAGGTCATCGACGTGTGCCGGCCGCTGCGTGCGCACGGCGGCATCTTCACCACGCATCTGCGCGATGAGGGCGATACGGTGATGGATTGCCTCGAAGAGACCTTTCGCATCGGGCGCGAGCTCGGCGTGCCGGTGGTGATTTCGCACCACAAGGTGGTCGGGCAGGCCAACCATGGCCGTTCGGTCGAGACGCTGGCGCGCATCGCCGAACAGATGCGGCAGCAGGCGGTGTGCCTCGACTGTTATCCCTACAACGCCTCGTCGACCATCCTGGAGCAGGAACTGGTGGATGGCGCGGCGCGCGTGATCG
This sequence comes from Bordetella genomosp. 5, assembly GCF_002261475.1. Taxonomy (GTDB): domain Bacteria; phylum Pseudomonadota; class Gammaproteobacteria; order Burkholderiales; family Burkholderiaceae_B; genus Bordetella. The sequence continues at coordinate 271,429 of NZ_NEVN01000009.1, read as the reverse complement.
TCACCTGGTCCAAGGCGATGCCACGGTTTTCGGGACGCGACCTGTCGGACGTGGCACGCGAACTCGGCTGCCCGGTCGAGACGGCGGTCGAACGCCTGCAACCGGCCGGGGCGATCTACTTCCGCATGCACGAAGACGACGTGGCGCGCATCCTGCAGTTCGACGACACGATGATCGGCTCGGACGGGCTGCCGCACGACGAGACCCCGCACCCGCGGCTGTGGGGCAGCTTTCCGCGCGTGCTCGGCCATTACGCGCGCGGCATGGGGCTCTTTCCGCTCGAAAAGGCGATCCACAAGATGACCGGTCTCACGGCCGATCGGTTCGGCCTCGCCGACCGGGGGCACATCCGCGAGGGCGCCTGGGCCGACCTCGTGCTGCTCGACGCGGCGACCGTGGCCGACCGGGCGACCTTCGCGCAGCCGGTCCAGCCCGCGATGGGTATCGCGCGGGTCTGGACCAATGGCGTGGCGGTGTGGCGCGACGGCCGTACGACTGGAGAGCGCCCCGGCCAGGTGCTGCGGCGTCAGCCTTAGGCCGCGCGGGACCGCGCCGAACGACGCACCTGAAGCGCCTGCAACAGCGTGCCCGCCACGCCGAGCAAGGCGGCCGTGAAGGCCAGCCTGCCCACCGGCCATTGCAGCGCCAGCAGCAGGCCGCCCGCGGCGGCGCCGATGGCGCTGCCGAGATAGAGGGCCGATTCGTTCAGCGCCACGGCGAGATTGCCGTCGCCCTGCGCGGCGCGCGCTGCGATGAGCTCGCTGTTCTGCGGGACCTGCAACGCCCAGCCGGCGGCGCCCCACAGGGCGATCGGCGCGAGCGCAAGCCAGGGATGCAGACTCGAGGCCAGGGGCAGCAGCACCAAAGCCGCACTGAGCGCCGCCATGATCCAGAGGGCCAGCACCGGCCCGCGCATGCGGACCGCGAGCGGCGCGACGAGCACGCTGCCGGCGATGCCGCCCAAGCCCCACACCCACAGATAGGGCGCGATCGACGTGACCGCGCCATGGTCCGGCGATTGCAGCAGCGGGGCGATGAAGGTGTACATGCCGAGGCTCGCCACCGCGGCCAGCAGGGACACCATCAGGATGGTGAGTACCCGGCCGTCGCCCAGCAGCGCGAGCTTGCGGCGCAGCGGCGCGTCGTCGGCGGGCAGCGGCGGCAGGCGTTTCGCCAGCCCCACGAGGGCGCATGCGCCCAGCGCGGTCACGAGCCAGAGCGCGCTGGCCCAGCCCAGTTTCTCGGCCAGCACCAGCCCCATCGGCACGCCCAGCACGGTGCCGCTCGCCATGCCGCCCATGATGACGGCAATGGCCTTGCCCCGCAGCGCCGCGGGGCACACGGCCGCGCTGGCCGCGATGCCGGCCGCGAGATACACGCCCGAGCCGACGCCTGCCAGCGCGCGAAACGCCAGCAGCCACGAGAAGCCGGTCGCCAGCGCGCTGCCTGCATTGGCCAGCACGAACAGCGCCAGTGCCGCGAGCAGCGCGGCGCGCTGGCGCCGGGCGGGGATCAGGGCCACGATCACCGGCGAGCCAAGGCCATAAGCGAGGGTGAAGGCGGTCACCAGCTGCGCGGCGAGCGCCACCGGCACGTCGAAGGCGGCCTGCACCAGGGGGATCAGACCCGCCATCACGTACGACGCCATGCCGAGCGCGAAGGCGCCGAGTGCCACGAGGTAGACCGTGCGCGGCAGGGTGGGGCGGACATCGAGGCCGGACAGGGAAGGAGGGCAGGTGGATGAGACCGGATTCACGTAAGGCTCCTGATACGAAAGCGGCCATTCTCGTGCTCCCTTTAAGCCATTACAATTTAGCTGTTTATGCTATTACTAGAGGCAATCGGCTGCGATGCGTGATCTGAGTCGAACGCGGCACGAGCTGGCGGCTTTCCTGCGCGCGCGCCGGGAGCGAGTGTCGCCTCATGAGGTGGGCCTGCCCGTCGGCGGACGTCGGCGCACGCCGGGCCTGCGGCGCGAAGAGGTGGCCGCGCTCGCCGGCGTCGGCGTCACCTGGTACACCTGGCTCGAGCAGGGCCGCGACATCGGGGTGTCGGCCGCGTTCCTGGACAATCTGGCGCGCGTGCTGCGGCTCGATGCCGCCGAGCGGCGTCATCTCTTCCTGCTGGCCCATGCGCGGCCGCCGGCCGAGCCGGCCCGCACCTTCTGCGTGGTGCCGCCGATGGTGCGGCGGCTGATGCATGATCTGGCGCCGCACGCGGCCTATGTGCTCAATCTGCGCTGGGATGTGCTGGCCTGCAATGCCCCGGCGGACACGCTGTTCGGGTTCTGGCAGCACGCGCCGGCCCGCCGCAATCTGCTCTGGCTTTTGTTCACCGATCCCTTTCTGCGCGAATGCTTTCACGATTGGGAAACCCAGGCGCCGCTGATGCTGTCGAGCTTTCGCCGGGATTACGCGCATGCCACGCAGGAGGCCGACATCCATGCGCTGGTGGCGGAGCTGCGCAAGGTCTCGCCCGAGTTCGCGCAATGGTGGGCGCGCCATGACGTGCACGCGCCGTGCGAAGGCGTGCGCACGCTGTGCGTCGACGGCCGGCTCGCGCGCTACGAACACACCTCGCTCACGATCGATGCCGACCGCCATCTGCGGCTGGTGGTGTACGCGCCTGCCGCGTCTGCCGGCAGCGCCGAGAGCGGCTGAGCAGACGAGCGCACGGACGCATCGGCGTGCGCGCGCGGGCAAGAAAAATCCCCACGGCAAGCCTGCGCGTGGGGATCTGTTTGCCCGGCGTACACCGGATTGCGTGTTTCAGCGGCGGGGTGTCTCGCCGGAGTCGCCGGGATCCGCGAGCGGAAAGCGCTTGTCCGTGAGGCAGACCTGCAGCCACGCGTGATCGTCGACGTCGTAGATTTCCGCGTCGACCTTGGGCAGCCCCCTGGCGTAGAACTCGCGTTCGAACGGCGGCGGGCTGGTGTTCCAGCGGCCCGTCGCGTCGCCCGGTTGCGGGCAACCCGATTCTCCGCCGCTGAAATTGCAGGTCGCGATCAGGGTGGGCTTGCCTTCCTTCACGTCGGCCACGTAGCGATGGGTATAGGCCGCGTTGGTGGCGAAATACTCGTCGACGCTGCAGATGCGATCATCGTTCTGGTAGTGGCGGGTGGCGAAGCAGGCGTAGTTTTTGTAGTCGGGCGGAAGCACGTCGCAGCTGGTCTGATAGCCCGCATATTCGCCGCCCGAAAACTTGGCCAGGAACTGGCGCTGCGCCGCGGCGCGTGCCAGCAGATCCGGTTTGCCATCGCGGGACTTCGCCTTCAGGGCATCCGTGCGGGCCGCGAGCATTTCGAGCGCGGCATCCGCGAGCGTGCCCTCGCGGTCGCCGGCCTCCAGGTTTTCCTGTAGCGTGTCGAGCCCGCGGTCGCGCGCCAGCAGCCAGCGGCGCTGACTCTCGCGGACCATGGTGCGCAGGCCGTCGTCGCCCGCCTGCTTGAGCAGATCGGCATAGGCGCGGTTCAGCTCGGCATCGGCCTTCTTCAGGCGTGCATCGCTGCAGATCAGCTTTTCGGGCGCGGTCTGGGCCTTGGCGCAGTCGATGGCGAGCGCCGGCGTGGCCGCGAGGGCCAGCGTGACGCAGGCCGCCGCGCGCGACAGCAGCGCGGCAAGGGGAAGGCGGGAAAAGCGCATAAGAAACTCCGTCCGGTGGTCAGCGGCTGATGACTTCGCTGTCTTCCATGACGATGCGATAGCCGTTGCGCAGGTCCAGCACATACGTGAAGTTCGAGGTGCCGGTGGCGGTGCGGCCGCGTTCCGGGCTGGACACCTTGAAGTCATAGATGCCGCGCACCTGGCACAGTCCGCTCTGGCACTTCGCGGTCAGCGAATTCTGATCGACCGTGAAGCGGCGCACCGGCCAGCGCGCGAAATAGCGTTGCTTGTCGTCGAGGATCTCCGACTTCGGCCGCTGCTTCTTGAAGTAATCGACCTCGTTGGCGTAGAACTCGCGCGTGAAGTTCATCGCTTCTTCGTTGGTGGCGCTGCCGGCCTGGATCATCAGCGCGGCCGCGTTGATGGCGCGTTGTTCGTCGGTGGGCTTGGCGGGCTGCGCCGGCGTGTTGGGCGGCGTGTTGGGCGGCGTACCCGCGGGCTTGTCCATGTAGGGATTGGCCGTGGTGCCCGCGGCGGGGGCGGCGCCGCGCGGCGGCAGCTTGGCCGGCGCCTCGCTTTGCGTGACCCCCGTGCGCGGCTGCGCGGCCGGTTGTTGCTGCTGCTGCGGCTGGCCCTGCTGCGGGCTCGACGCCTGCGCGGTGCGAGTGGCGCCCGTGCGGTTGATCCCGTACTTCTCGATTTCCTGCGGCGTGAAGAAATACATGCTCTTGGCCGGCGTGCTGAACATGATGCCCAACACATCGGCCGAGACGCCGTACTTGGGCAGCGTCGACACGATATCGGACACGCCGAACTGCGCCGCCTCGCCTGTCAGCTCGGGCGCCGAGATCTGATGCACGCCCAGACGGCCGTCGGCGATGCGCACGCGGCCCGCGAAATATACGAACGCGCATGCGGACGCGCAGAAGCTGTCGGGCGGGATGTAGGTGTTGAGCCCGCGATCGTAGACCTCTTCGGCCACGACCAGCCCGATGTGCACCAGGCCGCCGGGATTGTCTTTCAGGATCAGGGTGTTGATCGTCGGATGCTCGCGCAGCGCCTTCTTCAGGTTCAGCAGGTCGTTCGCCCCGACCCCGCCGGTGTAGAGCAGCATCGTGGGCTGGCTGGGCAGATAGAAGAACGGGCCGAAGCGCTCGACGTTGCTGGGCGCTGCCGGGGCGGCGGGCGCCTGCTGCGCCTGCGCGGCGGCGCCGAGCGCCAGGGACCATGCCAGGCCTAAAGATACGAGCGATTGTTTGAGCATGTGTTGTTCTTCGGTCGGAGTGGAAAAGAATGCGGCGGGTTCAGTTGTCCACCGAGCGCATGTCGCAGGTGGTCACGGCGTTGGAGCACACCCCGCGGAACCAGGCGCGGCCGCGCGTGCGTTGCGCTTCGGGCAGGCGCTGCATGCCGGTGCCGCGGTCGATCTCGTAATCGAGCAGCACCCACGGAGCCTGACAGGCCACGATATGTCTAATGGTGCCACGATCCGTGAGCCAGTCGTCGCCCAAATCCAGCAGGCGCGCGCTCGCGCTGTCGGGGCGGGCATATCCGCGGGCCGACTGGATGCCGATGCGCGCGTCGTCCGAGCGGATCCATCCGGTGCCCCGGTACACGGGACGCGGCCGGGTGTGGTCGCCCGCGCTGTCATCGTCGTTGGCATCCGAAATCCGCAGCCAGCCCGCGCGCGCTTCGTGCACCTGGAAGTTGACGCTGTAGTAGTCGGCGTCGGCATCGTTGCGGGTGGTGGGCAGGGAGCCCACGACCGCCGCGTCGGCGGCCGGTGCGGCATGCACGCGGATCGCGGGTTTGGCGTCCTGCGTCCAGGCGCCGAAGTCGCAGGCCGTGGCGCCCGCGGGTGTCCAGGGGCCGGCCGGCTGCGCGGCGGCGGGGGCCAGCACGGCGCACGAGAGCACCAGGGCCAGCCCACGCACGGATAAGGCGTGCTTGTCGGTCTTTTGCATGGGGCTCGGGTCGGTCTGCGGCGCCGGTTGCGCGCGCGAGGAATTTTCCCTCAAGGCCCCCGCGCCCGTGCCGCAATAATGAAACCAAATCCAACACGAGGAAACTCGACGCTGCCTTATGGCGGCGTGCGCCCCGCTCAGAGACCCACGGCGTAACCATCCTTGCGATGGTCGGATGCGGCGAGATAGCCCGACGGCAGGCGCATGGCCATCTGTGCGCTGCCGAACTCCAGGTCGAAGCGGGGCGACACCGTAATGTCGTGCCCCATGTCACGCAGCTGCGCGACGACCTCGGGCGGGCAGTTCCATTCGACCGCGATGCCGACGTTGTCGTCTTTGACGCGCCAGCGCGGCGCATCGCTGGCCGCCTGCGGGTTTTGCCCGAAGTCGGCCAGACGGCTCATCATCTGCACATGCCCCTGCGCCTGCATCGATCCGCCCATGACGCCAAAGCTCATGAGCGGCTCGCCGTTGCGCGTGACGAAGCCGGGAATGATGGTGTGGAACGGGCGCTTGCCCGGCGCCACGACGTTGGGATGCCCCGCGCGGGTGCTGAAGCCCCAGCCGCGATTCTGCAGCGCGATACCGGTGCCCGGCACGACCACGCCGGAACCGAATCCCTTGAAGTTCGATTGGATGAACGACACCATGGTGCCGTGGCGGTCGGCGGCCGTGAGATACACGGTGCCGCCGCTGTGCGGGGTTCCGGGACGCGGCGTGCCGGCGCGGCGCGGGTCGATCAGGCGGGCGCGCTCGGCGAGGTAGGCGGGGTCCAGCAGTTGCGCGTGGCCGAGCGGCATGTGGGCCGGGTCGCCCACGTGTTCGTACATATCGGCGAAGGCAAGTCGCATCGCCTCGATCTGCAGGTGCAGGGTTCGCGCCGTGTCCAGGCCGGCCTCCGCGAGGTCGAACTCGCGCAGCATGCCCAGCGCCATGAGCGCGCCGATGCCCTGACCATTGGGGCCGATCTCGTGGAGTTCGAGATCGCGATAGGCGGTGGAGATCGGCTCGACCCAGTCGGCCCGGTGCGCGGCGAGGTCGGCTTCGGTCAAGAGGCCACCCGTCTCGCGGGCATGGCGCGCGATGCGTTCGGCCAGTTCGCCTTGATAAAAGCTATCGCCTTTGCTGAGCGCGATGCTCGCCAGCGTGGTGGCCTGGCCGGGGCAGCGAAAGCGTTCGCCGGGCAACGGTGCGCGGCCGCCGGGGGCAAACGCCTCCATGAATCCCGGCTGGCCCTGCAGCTTGGGCACCTGCCGCTGCCACTGGCGGTGCACGGTCGGCGAAACCAGAAAGCCGTCCCGCGCGTAGCGGATGGCGGGCTCGAACAAATCTTCGAACGGCAGCGAGCCGAACTTTTCCCAGATCTCGCGCCAACCCGACACCACGCCCGGCACGGTCACGCTGCCCCAGCCGATCGCGTCCATGCCATCCAGGTGCGCGAAGCGGGCGGTTTCCCAGGCGGCCGGAGCCCGGCCGGATGCGTTCAGACCGTGCAATCGGCCCTCGTGCCACACCAGCGCGAACATGTCGCCGCCGATGCCGTTCATGCACGGCTCGACGACTGTGAGCGCGATGGCGGTGGCCAGCGCCGCGTCGACCGCGTTGCCGCCGCGCGCCAGCATCTGCAGGCCGGCCGCGCTGGCCAGCGGCTGCGACGTGCTCACCACGTTGTCGGCGAGCACGGGCATGCGTTGCGAAGGATAAGGGAACTGCCAGAACGAGTCGGAATGAGGCATGTCGCGAGTCAGGGATGTCGAAGGGAGCGGCTTACTTGCCGGTGTTGATGTTCAGCGTGCGGACCTTGTCCTTCCAGAAACGCTGCTGGTCCAGGATGAACTGCGGCAACGCGGTGCCGGAGATCTCGCTGATTTCGAAGCCCTGCGCGCCGATCGCCTTGCGGAAGGCCGCGTCCTGCTGCACCTTGTCCATGGCCTGGGCCAGTGCCGCGATGCGGTCCGGCGGCGTGCCTTTGGGCACCATCAGCGCGAACAGGTTCTCGGCCTCCAGCCCCTGCACGCCCAGCTCCTTGAACGTGGGCACGTCCGGCAGCACCGACAGGCGCTTGGCCGACGCCACGCCCAGGATGGCAATGCGCCCGGCGTCTTTGTGCGGCAGCGAGCTCGTCACGCTGTCGAACATGAACGCGGAGCTGCCGTTGATGACCTCGGGGATCGCCTGGCTGCTGCCCTTGTACGGAATCTGCAGCGCCTGCACGCCGGTCTGTTCCTTGAAAATCTCGGCCTCGAGATTGGACAGCGTGCCGGCGCCCATCGACGCGTAGTTGTATTTGTCGGGAGACGCCTTGAGCAGCTGCACCAGTCCGGCCATGTCACGCACGCCCAGCTGGGTCGGCGCCACCAGAATGTGCGGGGCGCTGGCGATGCCGTCGACGGCATCGAAGTCGCCGTCCAGCGAGATCTGTTGCTTGCCGTTGAGCGCTTCGTAGATCGAGTTCGACATCACCGAAGAGATGTAGAGCGTGTAGCCGTCGGCCTCCGAGCGGGCGGCCGACTGCATGCCGATCAGGCCGCCCGCGCCGGGCCGATTCACCACCACGACCGACTGCCCGAGCACGGCGCCGAGCTTGAGCCCGAGCTCGCGCGCCAGCACGTCCGTCGCGCCACCGGGCGGGAACGACAGAATGAGCTGGAGGGAGCGATCGGGGTAGGCCGCGGCCGCCGCGGAGGCGGCGCACAGCGTGGTCGTCGCGAGCAGGCCGGCGAGCGCGTGGCGCCACCGGCGTGTCGTACTGCGGAAGGCTTGGAAGGCGTGAGCGTGCATGGTCGTTTCCCTTGTGTTGGTATGACGACGCTTCCTGTGCATGCGAGCCACGGGCGTCGTTCAGGCCATTCTAGAAATTGCGATTTGGGCAATCAAGTTCGATAATTCGCACTCAGATTGCCTTTATTAGATGTGGCGTGCCGTGCCCGGCGCGCCCGGGAGTGCCCATGCTAGACACCGCCCATCGCTACTTTCTGGAAGTGGTGCGCACCGGCAGCATCAAGGACGCGGCGGCATGTCTGCACGTGGCCGCCTCCGCGGTCAGCCGGCAGATCGCCAAGCTGGAGGACGCGAGCGGAACGCCGTTGTTCGAGCGCCGCCCGCACGGTATGGTGCCGACGCAGGCGGGCGAGCTGCTGGCGGGATATGCGCGCCGGACGGCGCTCGAGGCCCAGCGGGTGCGCCACGAGCTGCGCAGTTTGCGGCACGCCGAACGCAGCACCATCCGCATCGGAGCCAATGAGGCGGCCGGGCGCAACCTGTTGCCGGGCATCATGGCGGCCTGGCGCGAGACGCATCCGGAGGTGGCATTCCAGGTGCTGGTGGGGCCGCCCGGCGTGCTGGCGCAGCGTCTGGCTGAAGGCGGCATCGACATCGCCGTGGCGTTCAGCCTCAAAACGGCCAGTGGCGTCACGGTGCGCCATGAGATCGACTCGCCCGTGCGGGCGCTGATGGCGCCCGACCACCCGCTTGCGCGACGCGCGTTCGTATCGCTCGATGACCTGCGGGCGTATCCGATCGCGCTCACCGACGCGGGGGCGACCGTCAAGCTGTTGTTCGATGCGGCATCGGGCGGGCTCGACGGCACGCCCTTCGATCTGGCCTACTCGTCGAACTCATCTTCCGTGATTCATGCGGTGGTGAAGGCCGGGCAGGCCATCACCCTGTCTGGCGAAATCACGTTGCGGGCGGCGTTGGCGCGCGGTGAGCTGGTGGCGGTGCCGCTGGCGGAGGCGGGCTTCGCGCTGCGCACGCTGCAAGTGCAGACGGCCGCCGGGCGGGTATTGCCCGAGGCGGCCGAGCGCTTCATCGGCACGCTCATCCAGGCGCTTCAGGCCGAGGCCGACGCGCCGCCGGTGGCTCAGGTCGCGTAGCCGGGGTTGCGGCGGTCGAGCCGGCGCAGCAGTCCGGGCCAGGCCAACGCCGCCTTGGCCGCCCGATCCGCGCGCGACTCCACACGCGCGCGTTCCAGCACATCGGAAGGGATCTCGATCAGCTCGGCGCCGCCGGATTGGGCGCGAACCTGCACCATGCAGGCGGCCTCGAGGCGATGCATCGCCTGGAACGCATCGGCCATGGTCGAGCCCACGGTGAGCAGGCCGTGGTTGCGCAGGATCATGTATTGACGCTCGCCCAGATCGCGCACCAGGCGCGGCTGCTCGTCGGGATTGAGCGCCAGCCCTTCGTAATCGTGGTACGAGAGCGAGGGCAGCACGATGAACGCGAATTGCGACAGCGGCAGCAGGCCGCGCTTCTGTGCGGACACCGCGGCGCCGTTGATCGAATGCGTGTGCAGCACGCACATGGCGTCCTTGCGCGCCGCATGGATACAGCTGTGGATGGTGAAGCCCGCCGGATTGATGTCGTACTCCGACTCCATCACCTTGCGGCCTTCCAGGTCGATCTTCACCAGGCTGGAGGCCGTGATCTCGTCGAAGGTCATGCCGTAGGGATTGATCAGGAAATGCTCCGTGCCAGGCACCTTGGCGGTGATGTGGGTGAAGATCAGATCGTCCCAGCCGAACAGCGCGACCAGCCGGTAGAGCGCGGCGAGGTCGCAGCGCACTTGCCATTCGGTCTCGCCGACGCGCTCGCGCAAGGCGGCGCTGGCGGCGGAGAGGGGGGCGGAAACATCGTCAGAAAAACTCATGAAGTCGGGCTCGCTGGCTGAGGCCGCGTCCAGGGCGCGGTCGGGATGCATGGCTGGAATAAGCAAGGAAACTGGCTGTCATGGTAGAAAGGGCGTCCGCTAACTCAAACCGGCAAAAGCTCATCGTCCTGATGAGTTTTATGAATATATGTTCCTGCGCAGGCTGACCCCCTCGATGTCGCAATTGCTGGCCTTCGAAGCCGCCGCGCGCCTGGGCAGCTTCACCGCGGCCGCGGCGGAGCTGCACCTGACGCAAAGCGCCGTGAGCCGCCACGTGCAGGAGCTCGAGTCGGCATTGCAGGCAGACCTCTTCCTGCGCAGTGGCCGGCGGGTGAGCCTGACGCCCGAGGGTGCGCGCTACGCGCGCGAGGTCGGCGCCGCGCTGGCCCGCATTCGCAGCGCGAGCATCGACGTGCTGGAGTCGCGCACGCGCGCCGGCGCGCTGCAACTGGCGGTGCTGCCCATCTTCGGCTCCAAATGGCTGATGCCGCGGCTGGGCGAGTTCCAGGCGCGTCATCCCGAGGTGTTGATCAACCTGCATTCCAGGCCGGGCGACATCGAACTGGCCGCGGAGGGGATGGACGCCTGCATCGTGGTGGGCGATGGCGACTGGCCGAACATGGTTTCGCATCCCTTGATGAGCGCGCGCGCGGTGGTGATCGGCAGCCCCGCGCTGCTGGCGCGGCAACCCGTGCGGCGCAAGGCCGACCTGCTGCGCCACACGCTGCTGCACATCACGTCCAACGGCGCGGGTTGGCGCGATTGCCTGCTGGCCAACGGGCAGGACCCGCGGCGCGCCCGCATGGGTTCGCGCTTCGAATACACGGCGCACCTGGTGCAGGCCGTGACGAGCGGACTCGGGCTGGGTCTCGTGACCGAGCTGTTCGTGCAGGAAGAGCTGCGCGCGGGCACGGTCGCGGTGCCGCCGATGCCCGGCTTCGTCGCACCCCTCAAGCACTACTACCTGCTGCATCGGCCGGACAAGGCGGCGCACCCGGCGTTGCAGGCGTTCATTGCCTGGCTGCTGCAGGCCTGCCGCAGCGATCAGCCCTCCCTCGATTGAGTTCATGCGCGTAGCGGCTCGCCTCATGCTTCAATTCTTCTCGTTCCGGGCCGTGCGGCGCACGGCTCTCTTCCTGGATTTCACTTCATGAATCTTCTGCTCCTGAGCAACTCCAGCAGCGACGCCGGCTACCTGGTCCATGCGCTCGCCGACATCCGCGCGCTGATCGCGGACCTGCCGGCCGGCGCGCCCGCCATCTTCGTGCCGTTCGCGGGCGTCACTCGCGGTTGGGACGACTACGGCGCGCTGGTGGCCGAGGCCCTGGCCGACACCGGCCTCGACCTGCAATCGCTGCATCGCGCCGCCGATCCCGTGGCCGCGCTCGAGCAGGCGGCCTTCATCATCGTGGGCGGGGGCAATACCTTCAATCTGCTGGGTGAGCTGCGCCGCCAGGGCCTGCTCGAGGTGATCGCACGGCGCGTGCGTGCCGGCGTGCCGTATCTGGGCTGGAGCGCCGGATCCAATATGGCGTGCCCCACCATCTGCACGACCAACGACATGCCGATCACCGATCCGGGCGGCTTTGATGCGCTGGGTCTGATCCCGTTCCAGATCAATCCGCACTACACCAATGCGCATCCGCCCGGCCATCGTGGCGAAACGCGCGCACAGCGCCTGGCCGAGTTCTGCGCCAAGAACCCGGCCATGCCGGTGCTTGGCCTGCCGGAAGGCACGGGGCTGCGCGTGCACGGCGCGGCGATGACGCTGGTCGGGCCGCACGACGCCACCGTGTTTCTCGGTCAGCAGGCGCCGCGCGCCTGCGCGCCGGGCGCGCTGGATATGCGGGCATAGAGGCCGCCCGCAACGGCCCGGGCCAACGGGCCGCGCCAACGTTTACGCGACGTCAGACGCCAGACCTTCGGGTCTGGCGTTTTGCATTGCGCGTCCTGCGTCCCGCGTCCTGCGTCCCACGTCCTGCCTCCCGCGTCCTGTCGCGGGGAGCCGCAACGGAGCGTTTGCCTGACGCGACGGGAAACGTCCTATTTCAGGCCGGAATCGTGGCAGTCGAAGTGTGCCCGCCAAGAATGGCAACACGCCTTCGCCGGTGCACTCGTTTTCACCGCGATGTGGCCGCGGGACCTCTCTCCGGCCTTCGTGCGCAGACACCACTCAACAGGAACAACCATGAAAAAAACCTTGCTCAGCGCTGCCGTTCTGGCCCTCATGGCGGGCGCTGCCCATGCCGACTCGTCGGTCACGCTGTACGGCATCCTCGATACCGGCCTCGGCTACCAGAAAATCAAGGGCGCCAAAAATGCCGAGGAATCCAAGTTCGGCATGGTCAGTGGCGTTTCCAGTGGTTCGCGTTGGGGCCTGCGCGGGGCCGAAGACCTGGGCGATGGCCTGAGCGCGGTGTTCACGCTCGAGAGCGGCTTCAGTTCAAGCACCGGCACGATGGGACAGACCGGCCGTCTGTTCGGCCGCCAGGCCACCGTCGGTCTTAAGAGCAACGCCTGGGGCCAGCTCGACTTCGGCCGCCAGACCAACATCGCCTCGAAGTACTTCGCGGCCATCGATCCGTTCGGTGCCGGCTATGGTCAGGCCAACTACGGCCAAGTGTTCAGCTCGGCCAACACCGTGCGCTACGACAACATGGTCATGTATCAGACCCCGTCGTTCAGCGGCTTCCAGGGAGGCATCGGCTACTCGTTCAGCATCGACGAGCAAAACCTTCAGCCGGGCTACGCCACGATGGACAACGCGCGCGCCTTCACTGCCGGTCTGCGCTATGTCAACGGCCCCGTCGCCGTCGCGCTGAGCTACGACCAGCTCAATCCCAGCCATAAGAGCTCGGTCGCGGATGTCAAACCCAATGCCTGGATCGTGGGCGGCGCCTACGACTTCACCGTCGTGAAGGTATCCCTGGCGTACGGGCAGACGCGCGACGGCTGGTTCGCCGGTCAAGCACTCAGTCCGTTCGGCGCGAAAAGCCAGTTCCCGAGCTACCCGAGCTTCAGTGTCTCGGATAGGTACAAGGTCCAATCGTTCCTGGTGGGCCTGAGCGCGCCGGTCGGTCGCGCCGGCAACCTGATGACGTCCTGGCAACACGGCCGGATCGACAGGTCGGATAACGACATCGACGTGCTGAGCGCGGGCTACACGTATGACATGTCCAAGCGCACCAACATGTACGCCGTGGTCTCGCACACCGAGAACTTCCGGGGCGTGGAAGACCTGTCGAGTTCGGTGGGCATGGTGGGCGTGCGTCATCGCTTCTAAGCGCGATGCAGCACCCGGATTTGGGCAGGTCTACCTTCGCATAGCCCTTGTCTGATCCCGACCGAATCGGCGGCGCGCATGCGCCGCCGATTCTTTTTTGCGTGACGCGCATGTGTCCGCGCGTCCCACATATCGGGCCATGCCCTCCTTGTTAACACAGGCGCGTGACATGGCTTTTTCGCGCGCCCGACTCTTACATTGCGTGCACCTTCTGCAACACAAAACCCCTTGTTATCAGGCGTTTCGAGGGTATTCCCTCGTCTGTCACCGAAATTAAAAATGCGGTCCCTAGGATGCGTTCCTGTCATGCGCCTAGGCCGAGGGCGACACGTTCCGGCTGTCATGCGCATGCTTCTTCAATCAATGGGAACAACCAATGAAAAAGACTTTGCTCGGCGCCGCCGTTATTGCCGCGATGGCCGGTACCGCACAGGCGGAAACCTCGGTCACCCTGTATGGCCTGATCGACACCGGCATCGGTTATCAGCGCATCAAGGGCGCTGACACGCACGAATCCAAGTTCGGCATGGCCAATGGCGTGTCCAGCGGTTCGCGTTGGGGCCTGCGCGGCGCCGAAGATCTGGGCGATGGCCTGAGCGCCGTCTTCGTGCTGGAAAGCGGCTTCAACTCGGCCAACGGCACCTCGGGCCAGAGCGGTCGCCTGTTCGGCCGTCAAGCCACGGTGGGCCTGAAGAGCAGCTCGTGGGGCCAGCTCGATTTCGGCCGCCAGACCAACATCGCGTCGAAGTACTTCGGTGCGATCGATCCATTCGGCGCCAGCTACGGCCAGGCCAACATCGGCAACGCCTTCAGCGCCGCCAACACCGTTCGCTACGACAACATGGTCATGCTGCAGACCCCGTCGTTCAGCGGCTTCCAGGCTGGCGTGGGCTACTCGTTCAACGTGGCCGACACGACCGCCGCGCAAACGGGCTTCGCCACCGCCGACAACACCCGTGGCATCACCACCGGTGTGCGCTACGTGAATGGTCCGCTGAACGTGGCCCTGGCCTACGACCAGCTGAACCTGTCGAACCGTGTCGCGACGTCCGACGATCCCACGCCCAAGTCGTGGATCGTGGGCGGTTCGTACGACTTCGAAGTGGTCAAGCTCGCCCTGGCCTACGGCCAGACGCGTGACGGCTGGTTCGGTGGCCAGAGCATCAACGCCTTCGGCAGCGGCAGCCCCGCCGCCTCGAGCTTCGGCAGCAACGTCGCCGCCGACGGCTTCAAGGCCACCTCGACCCTGGTGGGCCTGACCCTGCCGCTGGGCGGCGCGAGCAACGTCATGGTGTCGTGGCAGCGTGCCGACGCCAAGAACGACAGGCTGAATGGCGATGACGCCACGATGAACGTCTACAGCCTGGGCTACACCTACAACCTGTCCAAGCGCACGAACCTGTACGCGCTGGGCTCGTACGCCACCAACTTCGCGTTCCAGGACGACGTGAAGAGCACGGTCGCCATCGTGGGTGTGCGTCACCGCTTCTAAGCAGTACGAGAGTCCGGTGGCGCACCTTCGCCGCGCCGCCGGATTTTCCCGAACCGGGTTCGGGTGAGTGGACTGGGCGTCTTACCCGGCCACAGACGCGAAAAAGGCGGCCACCTCCCTAGCTCCACCCCCAGTCCGCTCTCCCGAGCCCGGTTCCCTGTCGTGCGCTGCCGTCGCGGCGTGCGGCACAACAGACTTTCCTGCGAACACGTGTCGTTGCCTGCCGATCCGAGCGCAGGCGCGGCGCGAAGCTCGCGCCGACGCGTGCGTCGTCTCAGCGCGAGGGCCGTGTTTGCGTGAGTCCGGTAGGCGGGCCGTCGATGGCCGTCCAGCCGCCGTCCACGGACAGACTGCTCGCCGTGATGTAGCTGGCGGCGTCGGAGGCCAGGAATGCCACCGCCGCGCCGACTTCGTGGGCTTCGCCCCAGCGATTGAGCACCGTGTGCCCGGCATAGGCCCGGTGGATCTCCGGCTTTTCTTTCAGCGGTGCGGTCAGGCGGGTCTCGATGACGCCGGGCATGACGGCATTCACGCGCACGCCGTGCGGACCGGCTTCGGCCGCGAAGGCCTTGACCAACTGCTCGATGCCGGACTTGGTGGCGGCGTAGACGCCCAGCCCCGGTTCGATCGTGACGGCCCGCATCGACGAGCACAGGATCAAGCTGCCGCGGCCCTGCGCCATCATGGGCCGGCCGAACGCGCGCATCACGCGGAATGCGCCCTTGAGGTTGAGATTGACCACCTGATCAAATTCGTCTTCGCTGGTGTCCACCAGCAGCTTGCGGATGTTGAGCGCGGGCGTGGCGACCGCGATATCGATCTGGCCGTATGCGTCGAGGGCGTGCGCGGCCAGCGCCTCGATGGCGGCGCCGTCGGCGGCATCGCAGACGGACCAGCGCGCATGCGCGCCGATCTGCTCGGCCGTGGCGCGCGCGCCAGCCTCGTCGCGGTCGGCACACAGCACCTGGGCGCCGAGTTCGCCCAGGGCGAGGGCGCTGGCCTGGCCGATGCCGGAGGCGGCGCCCAGCACCACGGCAGTCTTGCCATGCAGGCGGAAGCGGTCGGAATAGAAGCTCATGGGATCGGGCGATAGAGAGTTCGGGGCCGCGAGCCTAGCGCGAGCCCATGACAGGGCGGCGACAGCGGGTGCGGGATAATGAGGCCAGGGCGGCCCGCGGGCGGGCTGCCGCCATCGAGAGCACCATGAACCCTACCGAATTTCCCGTCGTGCAAAGCTGGCACGCCCACGTCTATTTCGATGCCGCGAGCCGCGACGCCGCGTTCGCCCTGCGCGAGCGCATCGTGGCCGAGTTCGGCAACCGCATCGAGATGGGGCGCTTTCACGAGAAGCCCGTCGGACCGCATCCGTGCTGGAGCTATCAGGTCGCCTTCCTGCCGGCCGAGCTGGCGCCGTTGCTGACCTGGCTGGCGCTGCACCATGGTGAGCACGATGTGTTCGTGCATCCCAATACCGGCGAGACACTGCGCGATCACCGCGACCGCGCGATCTGGATCGGCCGCAGCCACGCGCTCAACCTGGCGGCGCTGGGCGGCTGAGCCGCGAGGCGCTTCGCAACAAAACGCGCTCCGCGGCCCGGGCCGCGTGGCGCTCAGCGGGCCGGCAGACCGCAGGATTCGCGCAGCACCAGCTCCGTCGGAATCTGGATGCGCGTGTGGCTGGGAGGCTCCTGGCCTTCCATGCGGCGCAACAGCAGCATCGCGGCCTCGGCGCCGAGGGCGTGTGCGTCGTAGCGGATCGCGCTGATCGCGGGGGTGGCCAGACGCGCCAGCGGCGTGTCATTGGAGCAGACCAGCGAGAGTTGGCGTGGCACCTCGACCCTGGCCGCGCGCAAGGCCGGCAAGACGCCCTCGAGCAGGTGCATGCCGGCCGCGATGATCGCCGTGGGGGGCTGCGCAAGACCGAGCAACATCTGCGTTTCGCGGAAGGCGTAATCGGGCGAGAAGCTGTCGAGGCGCAGCAGATCGGGATCGAGGGCCAGGCCGGCATCCTGGTGCGCCTGGGTCAGCCCGGCGAGACGATCGCGCCCCACGCGGTTGCGGCGTCCGCCGCTGATCAGCGCAATGCGGCGATGGCCCAGCCCGATCAGATGGCGCGTGGCCTGCGCCACGCCGGTGTAGTGGTCGGCGCCCACCGCGTTGATGGGCAAGGTCATCTCGCGCTCGATCAGCACGGTCGGGAAACTGGCCGCTTCGAGCGCGCGCATGACGCCGGCATGCGATTCGTCTTCGACACCGAACAGCAGGCCGTCGGCGCGGCGCCGCTGAAACAGTGCCAGCAGCGCCAGCTCGCGTTCGGAGGATCCGCCGCTGCTGGCGACCATCAGCGCGTAGCCATGCTGGCTCAGCACGTCCTCGGCGCCCTTGATGGCCGAGGCGTACATGGGATTGCGCACGTCGGAAAAGATGAAGCCGACCATGCGCGTGGCCGCGCCGCGCATGGCCTGGGCGGCCAGGCTCGGCACCCAGCCCAGTTCCTTGATGGCCGACTCGACCCGCTCGCGGATATCGGAGGCGACGCGCGGCGCGCCATTGACGACGCGCGACACGGTGCTGATGGCGACGCCCGCGCGTTGCGCGACGTCGTGCACGGTGACGCGGGCCGGCCGGGTCGAGGCGGAGGAGGGAGGACGGTTCTTCAAGGTGTGTCGGAGGCGGCCCGCGCCGGGCCTCAATAGGCCTGTTCGAACAGGCCGCGGAAGTCGGCCTGGCTGGTCTGGCGCGGATTCCAGCGATTGTATCCGGCCTCTCCACTCAGCCGCGCCAGCTCGTCGAGCATGTCGGCGCGGGCGCCGACATCGCGCAGCCGGGCCGGAATGCCGAGGTCGCGGCAGAGCGTTTCGATCGCGTCGACCGCGGCGCGGGCGGCGTCGAGTTGAGGCAGGCCCTGCACCGGACGATCCATCGCGGCCGCGATCCGTGCGAACTTCGCCGGGTCGGCGGCGAGGTTGAAGCGCGCCACGACGGGCAGGCACACCGCGTTGGAGAGCCCATGCGAGATATGGCAGGCGGCGCCCAGAAAGCGCGCCATGCAATGCACATTGCCCAGGCCCGTCTGGCCGAAGGTGATGCCGGCGAGCGCCGAGCCCACCAGCATGTTCATGCCGGCGTCGAGGTTCTCGCGGTTGGCGACGAACGGCCGGATGTTGGCCGACAGCAGCGCGATCGCCTGCAGATTGATGGCATCGGTGATGAGATTGGACTGGCGCGAGATGAACGATTCGAACGCATGCACGAAGGCGTCCATGCCCGAGTGCGCGGCGACGTGCGCGGGCACCGTGCGCAGCGCCAGCGGGTCGAGGATGGCGTAGGCGGCCGGGTTGAGCGACGCGTGGCGGATCGACATCTTGCGGTTGGCCTCGGTGTCGGTGATCACGCAGGAGCCCGACACTTCGGAGCCCGTGCCCGCCGTCGTGGGCACGGCGATCAGGGGCAGGCCGGGCGTGCTGAACTTCTCGATGCCCTCGTAATCGTGGATGCGGCCGCCGTTGGTCGCGAGGATGCCGACCGCCTTCGCCACGTCCATCGTGCTGCCGCCGCCAATGGCGAGCAGCAGGGTGGCCTGGTGGGCGTGGCAGGCCTCGAAGGCGCGCGTCACCGTGTGGGCGCTGGGGTCGGGTTCGATCTCGGCGTAGTGCGCCAGCGCCACCCCATCATCCTCGAGCATGCGGCGGATGTCGGCATAGAACGCGCTGTCGAGCAGCGCGGCATCGATGGTGATGAAGAGCCGCTTGCAATCGTGCTTGCGCACGATATCGGCGATGTTGCGATGCGCCCCGGCGCCGAGATACAGGCGCGTGGGGCAGAAGAACGTGGAGAGGGAGGTGGGCTGCATGGCGGGGCGTGGCGTCAGGGATTGAAGATCACGAGGCGTTCTTCGGTCATTTCTCGAATCGCGTAGGCGGGGCCTTCTTTGCCGAAGCCGCTGTCCTTGACGCCGCCGAACGGCATGACGTCGGAACGCGCGCTCGAGCTTTCGTTGATCTGGACCGTGCCGAAGCGCAGGACGCGAGCGGCTTGCAGCGCGCGCTCGAGATCGCGGGTGAATATGCCGGCCGAGAGGCCGAACGGGGTGTCGTTGGCGCTGGCGAGCATCGCGTCGAAGTCGTCGAACGGGCGGATGGCGATCAGCGGCGCGAAGGCTTCCTGGCACCAGACCCGGCCGTCCTCGGGCACGCCGGTGAGAACCGCGGGCGAGATGACGCAGCCTTGGCGCTCGCCGCCGCAATGCAGGCGGGCGCCGCCCTGCACGGCCTCGCGCAGCCACTGCTCGGCACGCTGGGCTGCCGCGATGCTGATCAGCGGGCCGACGCGGGTGGCGGGATCGCGCGGGTCACCGGCCTTGAGCGTGCCGGCGAATTCCACCAGCCGCGCGGTGACCTCGTCGGCGATGTTGCGTTCGACGTACAGCCGCTGGACGGAGGTGCAGACCTGGCCGGCCTTGCGCAGTCCGGCGTTGGCGATGCGCGGGATCGCGCGGTCCAGATCGGCGTCCGCGCACACGATGGTGCTGGCGATGCTGCCCAGCTCCATCTGGGTGCGGCGCAGGCCGGCGGCCTGCTGGATCAGGCGGCCGACCCGCGTGCTGCCGGTGAAGGTGTAGAAGGCGATGTCCTGCTCTTCCAGGAGCCAGTTGCCGACGGTATCGCCTTCGCCCTGCAGAATCGCCAGGAATCCGGCCGGCATGCCGGCTTCGAGCAACACCTCGCCCAGCAAAGCGCTGGTCAGGGGCGTGAGGGCCGAGGGCTTGAGGACGACGGCGTTGCCCGCCGCGTATGCCGGCGCCACCTTGTGCAGCACGGTGTTGAGCGGCGAGTTGAAGGGCGTGATGGCGCAGACGACGCCCACCGGGAAGCGTTGGGTGAAGCCCAGCCGGCCATGCGCGCCGGGGCTGGCCGCGAACGGCACCATCTCGCCGGTCAGGCGCACGCCTTCTTCGGCCGAGAGCGCCAGCGTGATGCGGGCGCGGTCGACCTCGCCGCCGGCGTCGGCGAGCGTGAAGCCCGCCTCGGCGACCATCACGTCGACGAAGCGCTGGCGATGGACGTCGAGCAGGGCGGCGGCGCGGTGCAGAACCTGGCCGCGTTCGTGCGGGGGCGGCGCGCCATGCTCGACCGCGGCCCGGCCGATGCGCACGGCCTGCGAGACCTGCTCGCGGCTGGCGGCGCAGACCTCCGCCACCGCGCGGCCGGTGAATTTGTCCACCACCGGAAAGCGCGAGCCGCCCTCCGTCCAGGTGCCGTTGATCAGATTGCCGGTCGGCGGCAGGCCGGGCAGGGTCATCGAAGCGTCGTTCATGAAGGCGTGTTCGCGTGGGGTGGCCATCGGCCGCGAGGCGCGAGGGCGGATGAAAGGGGTTTTGGAAAAACGTTTTTTTATGATGTGGCTGGGAGAGTTGCGGTGTCAAGGGGGGGAATCCACACCGGCCCGCGCCCGTTCGCGCCTCCGATGCCCGCCCGACACGCCGGCCTGTGAATTGGTGTCAAAGCTCGAGGCGCCGCGCCGTCTCGGCCGCGCGCTCGGCACGCCGGATAGCTATCGGGCGCGGCTGATGCGCGCAAGGCCTTCGGGCGCATGACCGAAGCGCCGGTCCAGGAAATCGATGAAGGCCTGGACCTTGGGCGTGAGGTACTTGCGGCTCTTGTAGATCATGAAGAGCGGCTCCGCATGGTCTGGCTGCAAGGCCTGCAACACCGGCACCAGGCGGCCCGCCTCGATCTCGCCGCGGATGTGGAATTCGGCGAGCCGCACGAGACCCGCGCCGTGGATGGCCAGTTGCATGAGCATGTCGCCCTGGTCGGCGGCAAGGGTGCCCACGGCCTTTACGCCCCGCGGCGCTGTGGTGAGGGGCCAGGTGTTCCAGTGCGTGCGGTGGGTGAAGTTCAGGCAGTTGTGCGCCGCCAGGTCTTCCGGCGTGGCCGGCGTGCCGTGCCGGCGCAGGTAGTCGGGCGAGGCACAGATGATCCATCGGCTGCCCAGCAGCCGGCGGGCGATCAGAGACGAATCGGGCAGCGCGCCACTGTGGATCGCCACGTCGATGTTGTGTTCGACCATGTCCAGCGGATCGTTGTTGAGCAGAAACTCGACGCGGATCTCCGGGTTCTCGTGCATGAACTCGGTCATGACCGGGGCGAGCTGATATTTAGCGAAGGTGAAGATCGAGTGGACGCGCAGGGTGCCGCGGGCGTCTTCGGCGTGCAGCTGCAAGGCGCTTTCGGCCTCGGTGAGCGCTTCCAGCACGCGCAGGCCTTCGCGGTGCAGCGTGTGTCCCGCCTCGGTGAGCCGCACTTCGCGCGAGGTGCGTTCGAACAGCAGGGTGCGCAGGCGCGCCTCCATGCGAGAGACCAGCTTGCTCACCGCGGATGGTGTGCGCGACAGGCGGCGCGCCGCCGCCGAGAAGCTCCCGGTCTCGACCACCGCGATGAACACTTCCAATTCGGCGAGCTGGTTCATCGGGCTGTCTCCTGTGAATTTTCGTCATGCCCCTATGACTGGGGATTGCTGTTCAAACCCTGGCCTGCGGCCTCATCATCCTGCCGGTGGCAACCATACTTTGAAAAAACGTTTCGATCAATAAAAGAGGAGACCTGTATGTTGACCCGATTTCTGGCCGTGGCCGCGCTCGGCCTGGCCGCTCTGGCCCCCGCCGCCCAGGCGTTTCCGGACAAGCCGGTCCGGCTCGTCGTGCCGTTCAGCCCGGGCGGAGGCACCGACATCCTGGCCCGCCAGGTGGCCGAGGCCCTCAGCAAATCCGAAGGCTGGAATGTGGTGGTCGAGAACCGCCCGGGCGGTAACGGCGCGATCGCGCTCGGCGCGGTGGCACGCGCGCCCGCCGACGGGTATCAGATCATCCTGGCGCTGCGCGAGAACATCGTGATCGCGCCGCTGCTCAGCAAGGACAAGCGCCAGTTCGATCCGCTCAAGGACTTCACCGCCATCGCCAACGTGGCCGATGCCCCGATGGTGATCGCCGCCGGTCCCGAACCCAAGTACGGCACGATGAAAGAGACCCTGGACGCCGCGAAACAGAACGGCCAGGCGCTGCGCTTCGGCACGTCGGGCCAGGGCAGCATGTCGCATCTGCTGCTCGCGCTGCTGACCAAGACGGCGGGCGCTCACATGATCCATGTGCCGTACAAGGGCTCGAACCCCGCGCTCACCGATCTGATCGGCGGCCACGTCGAGCTCGTGGGTGGGTCGGTCGCGTCGGCCAAGACCTTCATCGATGCGAAGCGCGTGCGGCCCCTCGCGGTGTCGTCGGCACAACGGGTGGAGGCGCTGCCAGGCGTACCCACGATCGCCGAGCTCGGATACCCCGACTTCCATGTCGTGACGTGGTACGGGCTCTATGGCCCCGCCGGCATGCCGAAGAACGTGGTGGCGAAGATCAATCAGGCCACCAACAAGGTGCTGGCCATGCCGGAGTTCAAGCGCATCCTGTCCGAGCAAGGCATGCAGCCCCAGCCCGGCACGCCCGAGCAATTCGACCAGATGTTCCGCAAGGACTACGTGGACCTGGAGGCGCAGATGAAGGACCTGGATCTGTCGGGTCAGTAAGGCGCCCGCCGCGCCGGATTTCAACGAAGGAAACAGTATGTCGAACGAGAATGTCGCAGGCTTTATCGGCCTGGGCGCAATGGGCGCCGCCATCGCGCGGCGCCTGGTGGGCGCGGGGGTGACGCTCCATGTGCATGACCCCGACGCGAACCGCGCCGCGGCGTTGCGCGAACGGGGCGCGATCGTCCACGACAGTCCGCGTGCCGTCGCCGACGCGGCGCCGATCGTCTACGCCTGCCTGCCCGATGCCCGGGTGAGCCGCGACGTGGCGTTCGGGCAGAACGGCGTGGCAGGCGGCAAGGCGATACAGGTGTACGTCGAGATGTCGACCATCGGCCGCCAGGCAGTGGTCGAGATCGCACAGGCGCTGTCGGCCCAAGGCATCGACATGGTGGACGCGCCGGTGAGCGGCGGTCCCAAGGGCGCGGATGCCGGCACGCTGTCGATCATCATGGCCGGCGCCCCGCAAGCGCTCGCGCGCATCCGGGGCCAGGTCGGCGGCATGGGCAAACACGTCTTCGACGTGGGGGCGGAGCCCGGCATGGCCCAGATGATGAAGCTGGTGAACAACCTGATCTCCGCGGCCAACATGGTGTCGGCCTACGAGGCGCTCGTGCTCGGCGCCAAGGCAGGACTCGATCCGGATCAGATGGTCGACATCATCAACGTGAGCACCGGCCGCAACAGCGCCACGACGGACAAGATTCCGAAGGCGGTCCTGCCGGGCACCTTCGACTACGGCGCCAGCATCCGCACCATTCACAAGGATGTCTCGATCGGCCTGGACGAGGCCCATGCGCTGGGCGTGCCCATGTGGCTCGGCCAGTCGGTGCGTCAGGCCTGGGAGTTCGCCATCACGCAGGGGGGCCAGGATCTCGATTTCACCGCCCTGATTCAGTACATGGAGCGCTGGGCCGGCGTCGAGGTGCGCGGCCGCGCTGCCGGAACCAAGAAGGAAACGAAGTCATGATGCCAATCTCCGGCAATACGGCGCTGATGTGCATCCTCGCCGATCCCATCGGGCAGGTTCGCACGCCGCAGATGGTCAACGCGCTGTTGCAGGCGCGCGGCACGGACGCGGTCATGGTGCCGATGCACGTCGCGCCCGCCGACCTCCCGGACGTCATGCAGGCGCTGCGCCGCACACGCAACCTCAAGGGCATGGTGATTACGGTGCCGCACAAAATGAGCGTGGTGCCGCTGTGCGACGAGATCGAGGACGACGCCGCGGCGGTCGGCGCGGTCAATGTGGTGCGCCGCGAGCCCGACGGCCGACTGGTGGGCGGCATGCTGGACGGCACCGGATTCCTGCGCGGCCTGGAGGCGCTGGGCGTGCCGGTGCGGGGGGCATCGGTGTACCTGGCCGGCGCCGGCGGCGCGGCGCATGCGATTGCGTTCTCGCTCGCGCAGGCCGGCATCGGCCGCCTGACCATCGCCAATCGCAGCCGGGCCCGGATCGATGCGCTGGCGCGGCGCCTGACCGAGCGCTATCCCGCGCTGCCGGTCAGCGCCG
Organism: Bordetella genomosp. 5; assembly: GCF_002261475.1. Lineage (GTDB taxonomy): Bacteria > Pseudomonadota > Gammaproteobacteria > Burkholderiales > Burkholderiaceae_B > Bordetella. Next base: position 247,349 of record NZ_NEVN01000009.1, on the reverse strand, counting down.
GCTCCGCCGATCCCGCGGGCCACGACATCGTCGTCAACGCGACCTCGCTGGGCATGGCGCCCGGCGATCCCCTGCCGCTGGACGCGGCAGGCCTGAGCGCCGGGCAGGTGGTGGCCGACATCATCATGCAGCCCGCGGAAACGGCGCTGCTGGCCCAGGCGCGCGCCCGCGGCTGCCGCCTGTACGGCGGCGCCGGCATGCTCGAAGGACAGGTGGCGGACATGGTCGCGTTCATATCCGGCCGTGCAACGTCTCAAGCCGGGGAGGCCTGAATGCGACTGAAAGACAAAGTGGCCGTGGTGATCGGCGCGGGGCAGAGCCAGGGCGAAACGCTCGGCAACGGGCGTGCCACCGTATTGCGTTTCGTGCAGGAGGGCGCACGCGTGCTCGCGGTGGACCGCGATCTGGCGTCGGCCGACCAGACCTGCGCCAAGGCGGTGGAACTCGCGCCACAGGCGCAATGCCTGCCCTGGCAGGCCGATGTGCTGCGCGAAGACGAACTGGCCGAGGCGCTGGCGCAAGCGATGCGGCTGTGGGGGCGTATCGATATCCTGCACTACAACGTCGGCATCAGCGTGTCGGGCGGCGATGCCAGCCCCACCGAGATCAGCGAGGCGGCGTTCGACCGCATCTGCGCGATCAACCTGCGCGGCTGCGTGATGGCGGGCAAGCACGTGCTGCCCATCATGCGCCGGCAGGGCGGTGGCGTCATTCTCAACATCGCTTCCGTCTCCGCCTGGCAGCGCTATCCATGGGTGGCGTACAAGGCGTCGAAGGCCGGCATGATCGCCTACACGCAGCAGCTCGCCATCGAGAACGCCGAGTACGGCGTCCGCGCCAATGCGATCCTGCCCGGGCTGATCGACACGCCCATGGCCGTGGACACCCGCGCGCAGACCTTCGGCCGCAGCCGGGCCGACGTGGTGGCCGAGCGCGACGCGCGCGTGCCGCTGCGGGCGCGCATGGGCACGGCCTGGGATGTGGCCAACGCCGCGGTGTTTCTGGCGTCGGACGAGGCCGGTTTCATCACCGGCGTGGAGCTGCCGGTCGACGGTGGCGCGCTCGTGAACATCGTGCGTTGAGAGGCGGCCTCATGTCGACTGACGCGCAATTCGATTTCATCCTCGTGGGGGGCGGCACGGCGGGCTGCATCCTGGCCAACCGGCTGAGCGAGTGCGGCCGGCACTCGGTACTGATGCTCGAGGCGGGCGGCGAGGCCCGGGTGCCCTGGGTGTCGATTCCGGCCGGTTTCAGCAAGCTGCTCACGCACCCGCGCCTGAACTGGTCGTTTCGCAGCGAGCCCGAGGACAACGTCATGGGCCGCAGCATCTCGATTCCGCGCGGCAAGGGGCTGGGCGGCTCCACCCTGATCAACGGCATGATCTACGTGCGGGGCCAGCCGGGCGACTACGACCACTGGGATGCCCTCGGCGCGCATGGCTGGGCCTGGCGCGACGTGGCGCCCTATTTCGTCCGCGTGGAGCACACGGCGGTGGGCGGCGCCGAGCGCGGCCGCCACGGCCCCATGCACATCACGGAGGTGAGCGAGCGCTTTCCGCTGGCCGACGCCATGATCGACGCCGCCGCCGAAGACGGCCAGCCGCGCAACCCCGACTACAACGGCGCGCGCCAGGACGGCTTCGGGTATTACCAGGTCTGCCAGCGTGACGGGCGGCGCTGGAGCGTGGTGGATGGCTATCTCAAGCCCGCGCGCAAGCGCCCCAATCTGACGATCCGTACCGGTGCCCGCGTCACCGGGCTGATACTCGAAGGCAAGCGCTGCGTCGGCGTGCGGTATCGCCGTGACGACGGCAGCACCGGCGAAGCTCGGGCGCGCGTACGCGTGGTGCTCACCAGCGGCGCCATCCAGTCGCCCCAGTTGCTCGAGCTCTCCGGTATCGGCCGACCCGAGGTGCTGCAGGCCGCCGGCCTGCCGGTACACCATGCGCTGCACGGCGTCGGCGAGAACTACATCGACCACTTCGCCACCCGCATGAACTGGCGGGTGCAGGGCGCGGCCACCCTGAACGAGGGCACGCGCGGGCTGGGCCTGGGCACGGCGGTGCTGCGCTACGCGCTGGCGCGCAAGGGCATCCTCACGCTGGGCACCGGGCTCGTGTTCGGCTTCGTGAAGACCGATCCGGCGCTGGCGACGCCCGACGTGCAGTACTTCTTCATGCATGCGAGCTACGCCGATGCGGCCGTGCGCAAGCTCGATACGCGGCCGGGCATGACCCTGGGCGTGGCGCAATTGCGGCCGCGCTCGCGCGGCTCCATCCACGTCGCCAGCGCCGATCCGCTGGCCGCGCCTTTGATCCGACCCAATCTGTTGGCCGAAGCCGGCGACCAGGCCTGCCTCGTGGCGGGCATGCGCATCGCCCGGCGCATCGTGGGCCAGCCGGCGATGGCGCGCTTCGTCAAGACGGAGCTCAACCCCGGTCCGTCGGTGCAGACCGACGCGCAATGGCTGTCGTTCGCACGCGAAAACGGCCAGACGATCTATCACCCCATCGGCACCTGCCGCATGGGCGCGGGCCCCGAGGGCGTCGTGGACGCGCGTCTGCGCGTGCATGGCATCGAAGGGCTCGGTGTGGTGGATGCCTCGGTGATGCCTGCCATGGTCTCGGGCAATACCCAGGCCGCCGTGATGATGGTGGCCGAGAAGGGCGCCGATATGTTGTTGCAGGACGCCCGCGCGTCCTGACCCATCCCGTTAACACCCAAGGAGCACTCATGACAGACAGCAAGTTCGAACCGGTCAAGCCGGAAACCGTGGAACTGGGCCACCGTAACCGTCGCGCCACCCTGGGCGACGAGTATGTGGATCGCTCGATCGCGCGGGCGCGCGACGACGACTTCTTCGCGCCGTTGCAGGAGGCGGTCACGGGCCTGGCGTGGGGCGCCGTGTGGGGCCGGCCCGGCCTGTCCGCCAAGCATCGCAGCCTGGTGACCGTCAGCGTACTGATCGCCACCGGCCGCCGTCACGAGCTCGCCCTGCATCTGAACGGCGCGCTCAACAACGGCTGGACCCGCGAGGAGCTGCAGGAAATCCTGCTGCACGCGGCCTGCTATTGCGGCATGCCGGCGGCCGTCGACGGCTTCCGCGTGGCGAAGGAAGTGCTGGACGAGCGCGCCAAGGCCGGCAAGTAGATCCGGCCGCGCGTCATCACAGGAGACATGAGGAGACATGAAGTGAAAAAAACGATGCAGCAAGGCCAGGCCGCGCGCCACTGGCAACGTATCGGCCTGGCGGCCGCTGGTCTGTTGGCCAGCTTCGCCGTGGCCGCGCAGGACTATCCCGCACGGCCGCTCGCGATGCTGGTGCCGTTCACCGCGGGCGGCGCGACCGATGTGCTGGCCCGCGCCGTGGCCGAGGCGCTGTCCAAAGAGCTCAAGCAGCCCATCGTGGTCGAGAACGTGCCGGGCGCCGGCGGCTCGGTGGGCCAGGCGCGCGCGGCGCGCGCCGCGCCGGATGGCTACACGCTGCTGCTCGGCAACGTGGGCACGCTGGCGGCGAACGCGTCGCTCTATCGCAACCTGCCGTATGACGTGCTGAAGGACTTCACCGCCATCGCATCGGTCGGCGACGCCCCGCAGGTGCTGTCGGTGCGCGCGGACTTTCCCGCGAAGTCGCTGGACGAGTTCGCGGCCTATGCCAAGACCCATGCCGCCACCATGAATTTCGGCACGGCCGGCGTGGGGTCGGGATCGTTTCTGGGCGGCGTGCTGCTGAACGCCGCGCTTGGCGTCAAGGTGCCGCCGGTGCATTACCGCGGCGCGGCGCAGGCCACCGCCGACGTCATGGCCGGCCACATCGACTACACCATCGAAAGCAGCAGCACGGCGGTGAGCTCGATCTCGTCGAAAAAGGTGAAGGGGCTGGTCATCGTGGGCGACAAGCGCGTGGGCGTGTTGCCCGACGTGCCGGCCGCGAGCGAAACCGCCTACCCGGCGCTGAAGTACGACATCTGGAACATGGTGCTCGTGCCCAAGGGCGTCAAGCCCGAGGTGGCCACCCGGCTCAATGCGGCGCTGACCAAGGTGCTGACGGATCCCGCGATGCAGGAGCGCTATGCCCAGATGGGCCTGGCCGTGCCGAGCGAGGCGCATCGGTCGCAGGCCGGGTCGGCGAAGTTGCTGGCCGACGAGGTGGCGCGCTGGCGCAAGCTGCTGGCCGACGCCGGGGTCAAGCCCGAAGGATCCTGACCCGATCCGCCTGCACGCGAGCGGCGGGGGCCGCTCGCGATCCGGCCGACTGGCGATCAGTACGTCTTGTAGGGCAGGAACTTGCCGCTCATCAGGATCTGCACGCGATCGCCGTTGGGGTCGGCCTGGCGCTGCAGATCCATCTTGAAGTCGATGGCGCTCATGATGCCATCGCCGAATTCTTCGTGGATGAGGGCCTTGAACGTCGTGCCGTACACGCTGATCAGTTCGTAGAAACGGTAGATCAGCGGGTCGGTGGGCACCGTGGTGGGCAAGGAACCCTTGTAGGGCACCACCTGCAGCTGCACCACGGCGTCGGCGGGCAGATCGAGGATGCGGGCGGCGGCCTGGGCCTGCGCTTCGGTGAGCGTCATCTGGCCGAGCAGCGCGGCGGTGGTCCACTCTTTGCTCTGGCCGACGGCCTCGGCGATGGCGGACCAGCTCAGTTTCTTTTCCAGCTTGCGCGTGACGATCAGTTCGGTCACTTCGTTGCGGGTCATCATGGCGAACTCCTTGGGGTGAGACGGAATAGGAAAACAGCGGGCTTCAGTGCGCGGCCTTGTCGACGAGGAAGTCGACCAGGTGATTGCGGATCTCGTAGTAGCGCGGCTCGTGATGCAGACTGGCGCGCGTGCGGTCGCGCGGCAGATCCACCGTGACGGTGTCCGCGATGCGGGCGTGCGGACCGGCGCTCATGAGCAGAATTCGGTCGGACAGCAGAATCGCCTCGTCCACGTCGTGGGTGATCATGAACACCGTCTGCTGCGTGCTGGACACGATGGCGCGTAGCTCGTCCTGGATGGTGCCGCGGGTGAGCGCGTCCAGCGCGCCGAACGGTTCGTCGAGCAGCAGCATCTTCGGCTGGATGGCGAAGGCGCGGGCAATGCCGACGCGCTGCTTCATGCCGCCGGAGAGTTCGCTGGGCCGCTTGTCGAGCGCGTGCTTCAACCCCACCATCTCGAGGTAGCGCACGCTGTGCTCGCGCACGGCCTCGCGCGATTTCTCGGGCCAGCGCGAGCGCACGCCGAAGGCCACGTTCTCGAGCGCGGTCAGCCACGGAAGAAGTGCGTGCGCCTGGAACACCACGCCGCGGGCGAGCGACGGGCCCGCGATCTCGCGGCCGTCCATGATCACGACGCCGTCGCTGGCCTCGTCGATGCCCGCCAGGATGTTGAGGATGGTGGTCTTGCCGCAGCCGGAATGGCCGATCACGCTGACGAACTCGCCGCGTTCGATGCCGAAGTCGATCTGGTCGAACACGGGCGCCTGCGGCTTGCCGCCGCGGCCCGGGTAGCGCTTGGCGAGACCCTGTACCTGCAGGAAAGAGGTGCTCATGGCGTCATTCCTTGTAGCTCACCAGTCGCGCCACGCGCGCCAGCAGCGTGTCGAGCAGCATGCCCACCAGGCCGATGAACAGAATGGCGCAGATGATGTTGGTGATCGAGAGGTTGTTCCATTCGTTCCACACGAAGTAGCCGATGCCGGTGCTGCCGATCAGCATCTCGGCGGCCACGATCACGAGCCAGGCGATGCCGACCGAAATGCGCATGCCGGTCATGATGGTGGGCGCGGCCGCGGGCAGCACCACTTGCAGCGCCGTGCGCAGACGCGAGACTTCCAGCGTGCGCGCCACGTTGAGCCAGTCCTGCCGCACGGCACCCACGCCGAAGGCCGTATTCACCAGCATCGGCCACAGCGAGCAGATGAAGATCACGAAGACGGCGGAGGTGTTGGCATCTTTGATGGTGTAGAGCGCGAGCGGCATCCAGGCGAGCGGCGAGATCGGCTTGAGCACCTGGATGTAGGGGTCGAACGCGCGATACACCACGGGCGACATGCCGATCAGAAAGCCCAGCGGAATCGCGACCAACGCGGCCAGCGCGAATCCACTGAGCACCCGCACGATGGAGTGCCCCAGCTGAATGCCGATGCCCTTGTCGTTCGGGCCGCGGTCGTAGAACGGATCGGCCAGGTGGCGCCAGAGCTGCGCGCCGACCTCGGCCGGCCCGGGGAAGGGCGTCTTGCTGCCGCTCGCGGCCGCATTGCCCACCAGCGCGGCATACGCGGGATCGACATTGGCCGTGCCGGCGACCGGCCGCGTGCTGACGTGCCACACGATCAACAGCAGCACGAGCAACGCGATCGACAGGGCCACGGCCTGCAGGCGGACGCGAGGAGGGACGGCTGCCATCAGGTCCTCCGGATCGGGAAGCTGGCGAGGTATTCGTCGGGCTTGGCCGGATCGAAGGGCTTGCCCATGATCGAGAAGGACTTGCTCGTCTCCGCGGGCGGCGTGAGGCCGGCTTCGCGCATCAGCCGCACCGCGTCGGTGGCCAGGAACACCTCGTTGGCCACCTGCGCATAATCGACGTCGCGCTTGAGCTGGCCCCAGCGTTTCATCTGGGTCAGGATCCAGACCGCGAACGACTGCCACGGCATGGGATCGAAGTCGATGCGCTCGGGGACGTTCAGCACGTTGCCCAGGCCATCGGCAAAGGTGCCTGTGAGCACCTGTTCGACGACGGTTACGGGCTGGTTGAGATAGTTGGGCGTGGCGATCGCCGCGGCGATCTCCTTGCGGTGGGCCGGCTGGCGCGCGTAGGCGGTGGCCTCGATGATCGCCTTGAGCAGCGCCTGGTAGGTGTTGGGCATCGTGGTGACGAACTGCCGGCTGGCCGAGAACGCGCAGCACGGATGGCCGTCCCAGATGGCTTTCGACAGGATGTGGATGAAGCCCACGCCGTCATACACGGCGCGCTGGTTCACGGGGTCGGGAGCCAGGAAGCCGTCGATGTTGTCGGCCCGCAGGTTCGCGACCATCTCGGGCGGCGGCACCGACCGGATCTGCACGTCCGTGTCCGGATCGATGCCGTGCTCGGCCAGGTAGTAGCGCAGCAGGTAGTTGTGCATCGAGTAGTCGAACGGCACGGCGAGCCGGAATCCCTTCCAGGACTTCGGATCGCGCTTGTCCTTGTGCTTGACCGACAGCGTGATGGCCTGACCGTTGATGTTCTCGACCGCCGGCATCGTCCACGGGATGGCGCTGCTCGTGCCGACGCCGAGCGAGATCGCCAGCGGCATGGGCGAGAGCATGTGCGCGGCGTCGTACTCGCCGGAGATCGCCTTGTCGCGGATCAGGGCCCAGCCGGCCGTTTTCACGACCTCGACGTCGAGCCCCTGCTTGGCGTAGTAGCCCATGGGGTGCGCCATGATGATGGGCGTGGCGCAGGTGATCGGAATGAAGCCGACCTTCAGTTTCTGCTTTTCGAGCGGGCCCGTGCTCTGGGCGAATGCCTCTTTGGCGGCCGCGAGCGGAAACAGCGAGGCCACGGCCGCCAGCGCGGTGCCCGAGCCGACCGCGCGCAGGAAGCGGCGCCGCAGCATGTCATCGGGAAACAGCGCGCGCATGATGGCGCCTTCGACGGCGCGCTCATGGAGCGCGTCGCCGGCCAGGGCCTGGTCGTGCTCGGCGGCGCTGGCGTGCTGGCCGCAGGCGCAGCTCAGGCGGCTGCGGGCGTCGAACGGATTGCGAAACAGAGACATGAGGAGCTCCGGGCGGTCAGTGGGGTTGGGGGGAGGCGGGGCTGGCCGTGGCGTATTCCACGTCTTCGCGATACAGGTCGTAGGCGCGGCGGTACTCCATCACGCGCGCGATCTCGTCGATCAGCGCTTCGGGGTGGCCGGCGCGGCGCAGCAGATGGAGACCGAGATCGATGCCGGCCGAAGGCCCGGCGCAGGTGATGAGGCGGCCGCTGTCGACCACGCGGGCGCGGCGGGTGCGGCAGGCAGGGGCGAGCATCTCGAGGCGCGCGAGCGGCGCGCAGCCCAGGTGCGTGGCTTCGAGGCGGTCGGCCTCCTTGCGGCTGGTGGCGCACTGGCCGTCGAGCAGGCCCATGGCCGCGTAGATCCAGGCGCCTTCGCCCGTGGCGGCCAGCAGGCAGCGCTCGGGCAGCGCGGCGATGTAGCGGTGCAGACGGCGGTTGTGGATCTGTTGCCGCGCGCCCGGGCCGCCGGGTATCAACAGGGCGTCGATCGCCGGGGCGTCGCTCATCGCGAGGCCGGGCAGCAGCGTCAGGCCACTGGCGGTGCAGACGGCCTGCAGCGTGTCGCCGATCACGCAGACTTCGATCTCGGGATCGAAGCGGCGCGCGATCGACATCACGCCGTGCGGCGTTGCGTAGTCGAGGATCTCGGCATCGCGATATACATAGATGCCGAGCCGAAAGCCCGCGATTTTCATCCTGCTGCTGCTCCGAGTGGGTAGGCAGGAAGGATGATGCGGCGCGCGGGCGAACGCGCCTATCCCGGATTCAGTGATATGCGTGTAGTGGGCGCACTACGCGGTGCACGCCATGCGCCGCGCCGGTGCGCGAGGGTGTCTCATGCACCCAGCTGGTGCTCGTGGGCATACGAGACCAGCTCCACCAGCGAGCGCACGCGCAGTTTGTCGAAGATGCGCGAGCGGTAAGTGGAGATGGTGTTGGCGGACAGCGAGAGCTGCTCGCCGATCGCCGACACCGACTTGCCCGCCACCAGCAGCTGCAAGACCTGGAACTCGCGATCCGACAGGCTGTCGTGCGCCGCCTGGGCGCCGTCCTGGCGCACGTTGTGCGCAAGCAGTTCCGCGACCTCGGAGGTGATGTAGGGCCGGCCGGCGGCGGCGTTCACCAGCGCGCCGATCAGCGCCTCCGGATCGCAGCCCTTGTTGAGGTAGGCCTGCGCGCCGGCCCGCAGCGCCCGCACCGCGAACTGCGCTTCGGGATAGACCGAGAGCATGACCACGCCGACGCGCGGTTGCTCCGCGCGCACGGTCTTGAGCAGGTCCAGGCCGTCGCGCTCGCCCAGCGCCACGTCGAGCACGATGGCGTCGTAATGGCTGTTGCGCAATGCCCGCAGCGCGGCCGCGCCGTCGGCGGCTTCGTCTGCGCGGGCGATGCGTGGGTCCTCGGCGAGCAGGCGGGCGAGCCCGCGGCGGATGATGAGATGGTCGTCGACGATCAGAATGTGCAGGCTCATGGCGGGATCTCAGTCGTGGCGTTCGTCAGCGCGGGCACGGGCAGCCCGTCGATCCGCAGGCTGGCGCGGGTGCCCGCGCCGGGCGCGCTGTCCAGAACCAGGTCGGCCCCGATGGCGCGGGCGCGCTCGCGCATGCCCAGAATGCCGAACGAGGTGGCGGCGGGCGTGGTGCTCATGCCCACGCCGTCATCCTCGACGGTGATGTCGAGCACGCCGTCGCGCGCCGCGATGATGACGCTGGCGTGACGGGCACGGGCATGGCGCTGCACGTTGGTCAGCAGCTCCTGCACGATCCGGTAGACCTCGATCTCCGCAGCGCGGCCGAGCCGCAGGCGCTCCAGCGCGGGCGGACACAGGTAGCGGCAGACCAGGCCGCTGCGCGTCTGCACGTCTTGCAGCAGGCTCTCGAGCGCGGCCCACAGGCCCAGATGGTCGAGCACGACCGGGCGCAGATCGTTCAGGATCCGGCGCGTCGCGCCCATCGCGCTCGCGGTCACGTCGAGCATGCGGGCGAGATGCTGCTGCAATGCCGGCTCGGGCGGCAGGCGCCGGAGCAGCCAGTTCAGATCGAGCTGGAGCGCGGTGAACGACGCGCCGAGGTCGTCGTGGATGTTGCGGGCGATATGGGCTCGCTCTTCCTCGCGCAGGGTGCTCAGGTGGGCGGTGAGGCGGCGCAGCGTGTCGTGGGCGCGGCTGAGTTCGGCGGTGCGCTCGTCGACGCGGCGTTCGAGCAAGGCATGGGTGGCCTGCAGTTCGCGCTCGATGCGCTTGCGCGCGGAGATGTCCGCGAAGGTCACCACCGCGCCCACCACCTGATCGTTGTCGCGGATGGGATATGACGCGTACTCGGCAGGAAAGCTGCTGCCGTCGCGGCGCCACAGGACCTCGTCATCGACCTGCACGCCTTGCCCTTCACGAAAGGCCTGGAAGATGCGGCAGTCGTGCACCGGCATCAGCCGGGCGTCGGCGTGCGAGTGATGAATGAGGTAGTGCATGTTGCGCCCGATCACTTCGTCGGGCGTGTAGCCGAGCAGCGAGGCACCCGCGCCGTTGATGAAGATGCACCGTCCGCGCAGGTCGATACCGTAGATGCCGGAGCCGGCCGACTCGAGCAGCATCTCGAGCTGGCGGCGCCATGCCGCGTGGTGCGACAGATGATTCAGGTCGGCGAACATGCGATGCCCCTTGGCGCAATGCCAAGGCAACGCCGGCGGCCGCGGAGGCGTCCGCGGCCAGACCATCCCCTGGCATTGTCTCTATGTCGAGCCCCATCGAACGTGCGGCTTCAGCCGGGCAGTGTAGCGAGGCCCCGAGGGCGTGTCAGCGCAGGGTTTGCCCCCAGCGGTGCATTGCCGTTCTTTTCACACTATGAAATTTGCCGCGGCATTCGTGCAATCGTCTGTGTTAATTTTCGCGCCATTCTTGCAAAGCGCTGCAATAATCGTGACGTGGCCGGGTCATCGGGACGCCGGCCGCTCGCCCCGTCGCATCCAGAGGCCCGCCCACTATGAAAAACTTCACCCTGCGCCAGCGTATCGGGACCAGCTTCCTGGTCATTCTCGCGATCATGGCGCTCATGGTTGTCGTGGATTACCGGCGCCTGCTGCACATCGAGGCCGAGGCCGATCTCATCAACCGCGACGCCGTACCCGGCATCTACTACAGCACCTCGGTGCGCGCCGCCTGGTTTGGCGGCTTCGTGCTGGTGCAGGATGCGTACGTGCAGGAAGACGAGGGCGAGCGGCGCGCCGGCCTGGCCGGACTTCCGGCGAGCGACAAGGCGCTCGAAGAACTCTATACGGCGTATGAAAAAACCGTCATGCGCGATGACGACCGCCAGCTCTTCGAAGCCTTCAAGAAGGCGCTCGCCGACTATATGCGCATACGCGCTGCCGTGCTCACGCCGCAGATGCTGGGCAATCCCGAGCAGGCACGCGAGTACATCCGCACCCAGTTGCGCCCGGCCTTCTATGTCGGGCGAGACATCCTCGCGCAGATGGTGGCGGAAAACAAAAAGCAGGCCGACCAGGCGACCCAGGGCATTCAGGACGCCGTGGACAATGCCGAGTTCGGCATGCTGACCTCGCTGGGGCTGGCCATTCTGGCGGCGCTGATCTGCGGCTGGCTGCTGATGCGCGCGATTGCCAACCCGATGCGCACCATCGTGGGCACGCTCGAGACCACGGGCAGTGGCGACCTGTCGCGCCGGCTCAAGCTCGAGCGCAACGATGAATTCGCCATGATCGAGAACGGCTTCAACGGCATGGTCGACGAGCTGACCGGTCTGGTGGGCCGCACCCAGCGTTCGGCCGTGCAGGTCGCGACCTCGGTGACCGAGATCGCCGCCACGTCCAAGCAACAGCAGGCGACCGCCTCGGAAGTGGCCGCCACGACGACCGAGATCGGCGCGACCTCGCGCGAGATTTCCGCCACGTCGCGGGATCTGGTGCGCACCATGACCGAAGTGTCGGGCGCCGCGGAGCAGACCGCCTCGCTGGCCGGCAGCGGCCAGGTCGGCCTGGCGCGCATGGAAGACACCATGCGCAACGTGGTCGATGCCGCAGGCTCGGTCAACACCAAACTGGCCGTCCTGAACGAGAAGGCCGGCAACATCACGCAGGTGGTCACCACCATCAACAAGGTGGCCGATCAGACCAACCTGCTGTCGCTGAACGCCGCGATCGAGGCCGAGAAGGCGGGCGAGTACGGCCGCGGCTTCGTCGTGGTCGCCACCGAGATTCGCCGTCTGGCCGACCAGACCGCCGTCGCGACCTACGACATCGAGCAGATGGTCCGCGAGATCCAGTCCTCGGTGTCCGCGGGCGTGATGGGCATGGACAAGTTCTCGGAAGAGGTCCGCCGCGGCATGAACGAAATGCAGCAGGTCGGCGACCAGCTCAATCAGATCATCCAGCAGGTCCAGACGCTGGCGCCGCGCGTGCAGATGGTCAACGAGGGCATGCAGGCCCAGGCGACCGGGGCGGAACAGATCAACCAGGCCCTGCAGCAGCTGAGCGACGCCGCGCAGCAGACCGTCGAATCGCTGCGCCAATCGAGCCTGGCCATCGACGATCTCACGCTCGTGGCCAACGACCTGCGCAACGGCGTGTCGCGCTTCAAGGTCTGACGCGTCCGCCCGGACCCGCCCGCCATGGCCAGCCTGCCCGCCGCCGCCCCGCCCACCAGCCATATCGGCGGGCGCCGGCTCTATCTGCTGTTTCGTATCGGCCAGGACCGCTATGCGCTCGAGGCGCGCGATCTCGTGACCGTGCGGCCGCTGGTGCAGCTCAAAGCGATCCCGCACGCCCCGGACTACGTGGCGGGGGTGTTCGATCATGAAGGCGTGCCCGTTCCGGTGGTGGACGTGAGCGCGCTGGCCGGTGCCGGCCCCGCGCCGCGTCTGACCAGCACCCGCATGGCGCTGGCGCGCTATCGCCCGGATCCCGGCGGCGCATCGCATGTGCTTGGCCTGATCCTGCCCGGCGCCACCGAAACCGCCCACTTCGACCCCGCGACCTTCCAGCCCAGCGGCGTCACGCAGGAGCAGGCCCGGTATCTCGGGCCGGTGCTCAACGACGCGCGCGGCATGGTGCAGAAAGTCTATGTGCAGGACCTGCTGACCGACGCGGCGCGGGCGCTGCTGTTCGTCGCCGCAGAGGGTGCGGCATGAATCTGCTGCCGGAGTTCAGCGCGATGCTCAAGCGCGAGATCGGCCTGGACACCGGCTCGGTGGGGCAGGCCGCCATCGAACGCGCGGTGCGGCTGCGGCTGAGCGCCTGCGGCATCCACGACGAGCGGGCCTACCTGCAGCACGTGCAGATTTCCGCGGCCGAACGCCAACAGTTGATCGAAGCGGTGGTGGTGCCGGAGACCTGGTTCTTCCGCTATCCCGAATCGCTCGTGACGCTCGCGGAGCTCGCGCGCAAGCGCCTGCAGAACTCGGCGGGCGTGGGCCTGTTGCGCGTGCTCAGCATTCCCTGTTCGACCGGCGAAGAACCGTATTCGATCGCGATGGCCTTGCTCGATGTCGGCGTGCCGGCCGATCAGGTCGTGATCGATGCCATCGACATCAGCGAGCGGGCGCTCGAGACCGCACGCAACGGGCGCTACGGCCGCAACTCGTTTCGCGGCGAAGACCTGTCGTTTCGTGACCGGCATTTCGCGGGCGAGGCCGATGGCACGTATGTGCTGGCGCCCGCGCCGCGCCGTGGCGTGCGCTTCGTCCAGGGCAATCTGTTCGATGCCGGCCTGCTGCAAGACCAGCTCCCCTACGATTTTGTGTTCTGCCGCAACTTGCTCATCTATTTCGATACTGCCACGCAGGACCGCGCGATCCAGGTGCTCGCGCGCCTGACGCGACCGGAGGGTGTGATGTTCTTCGGTCCGGCCGAGGCCAGCCTGCTGACGGCGCGCGGCTATGCCGCGGTGGCCTCGCCGCGGGTGTTCGCGTTCTATCCCCGCACCCGAGCCGACGGCGCGCATGACAGTCACGGCGGGCGTCCCGGGTCCGGCATGCCGCCACTCAAGCCCGCGGCTGCCGCTCCGACGTCGTTTGCTCGGCGGGTGGGGGCGGGCGCCGTGGCATCGCCAGCCGCGGCATCGACCTCGGCATTGGCCGCCACGGCATTGGCCGCAGCTGCGCGGGCCGCCGTGCCCCGCGCCGCGCCGCGCTTCGCGGCGCCGCCCGCGGCCCCGGCCGCCACGACGGCCGGTGCCGCGGCCGACGCCGCGCTGGACGAGGTGACGGCGCTGGCCGATCAGGGACGGCTCGAAGACGCGCTGGCAGCCTGCAACCACTATGTGGCCACCCACGGCGGTAGCGCACGCGCGTTTCATTTGAGCGGTCTGTTGCACGACGCGGCCGGACGGCCGCGCGACGCCGAGTCGGCCTACCGCAAGGCGCTCTATCTGGCGCCGCGCCACCGCGAGGCCTTGCTGCATCTTGCGGCGCTGGTCGCGGCCCGCGGCGACGCCGAGGGTGCGCAGCGTCTGCAGGAGCGCGCGCAGCGCGCGGGAGACGGCCATGAATGAGCTTCGCGCCGATCTGCCCGATGTGGACGACTGCTGGAATCGTATCGGGATTCATGGCGATGGCAGCTGCGAGCGATTGCGCGAGCATGTGCATTGCCGCAACTGCGCCGTGTATGCCAGCGCCGCGCGTCAGTTGCTGGACCGCATTCCGGTGCAGACCGCCTCGGCGCAGAGCGTCGCGCCGCTGTCCGCGCCGTTGTGGCACGCGTCCGACGAGCGTGCGCTCGTCGTGCTGGTGTTCCGCGTGGCGCGCGAGTGGCTGGCCTTGCCGTCGCGCGCATTGATCGAAGTGGCCGCGCCGCGTCCGATCCACAGCCTGCCGCACCGGCGGGATCGCGCGGTGCTCGGCCTGACCAATGTGCGCGGCACCTTGACCGTGTGCGTGTCGCTGGCCCGTCTGCTCGAACTCGAAGGCGGCGGTGTGCGTGACCGGGCCGAGGCGCGCGTGCTGGTGTTCGGCGGCAAGGATCGCCGGCTGGTGCTGCCGGTGGACGAAGTCTCGGGCATGCACAGCGTGACGGGCGCCGCCCTCGAGGCCCTGCCGAGCACGCTGGCGCAAGCGCCCGTCAAGTTTTCGCGTGGGGTGATACGGGTCGATGGCCGGGCCGTGGGCCTGCTCGACGAATCGCTGCTGAAGCAGGCCCTGGAACGGAGTCTCGCGTGAATCCCGATCAGATGCGCGACGCCTCGCTGCTCGAGCTGTTTCAGCTGGAGACCCGCACGCAGGTGCAGGTGCTCAACCACGGTCTGCTGGCCCTCGAACAGAATCCGGTATCGGCCCAGCATCTCGAGGACTGCATGCGGGCCGCGCATTCGCTCAAGGGCGCGGCACGCATCGTCGATCTCGATCCGGCCGTGCGCATCGCGCACGCCATGGAAGACTGCCTGGTCGCGGCCCAACAGGGGCGGCTGCGGCTCGCGGCCTCGGATATCGACGCGCTGCTGGCCGGCGCCGACCTGCTGCAACGCGTGGCCGAGCCCGGCGCCCAGCTGGACGCCGAGATCGATGCGCTGGTGGCGCGCCTGAGCGCGCAGCCTGCCGCCGTGCCCGCGCCGCCGGTGTTCCGGCCGACCGCGCCGGCGATGATGCCGCCGGCCGCCGATCCGGTCGGCTCGCCCGCCCTGTCGCATCCCGCCTCCGTGCCCATGCCCATGCCGGCGGCCGCGCCCGCCGCGCCGTCGACCGCGCCGCCCGAGTCCGCCACCGCGCTGCCGAGCCGCCGCAGCGGGGATCAGAGCGAGCGCGTCGAACGCAATGCGGATGGCGAGCGCGTGTTGCGCGTGACCGCCGACACGCTCAATCAATTGCTGGGGCTGTCGAGCCAGACGCTGGTCGAATCGCACTGGATGGCGCCGTTCTCGGCGTCGATGCTGCGGCTCAAGCGGCTGCAGGCGCAAGCGGGCCGCGCGCTGGACGTGGTGCGCGCGGAAGGCGAAGGCGCGCTGGCGCAGGCCGCCTTGCAGGACGCGACGCGCCTGCTGCAACAGTGCCAGCAGGAGCTGACCTCGCGTCTGAGCGAGGTCGACGATTTCGGCTGGCGCATGTCGCACCTGGCGCAGCGCCTCTACGACACCGCGCTGGCCTGCCGCATGCGGCCCTTCGGCGATGGTCTGGGTGGCATGCCGCGCATGGTGCGCGATCTGGGGCGCTCGCTGGGCAAGCAGGTGCGCCTGGAGATCCGCGGCGAAGCCACCGAAGTCGATCGCGACATCATGGAGAAGCTCGACGCTCCGCTCATGCAGCTGCTGCGCAACGCGGTCGACCACGGTATCGAGGATGCCGCCACGCGCGCGGCGGCGGGCAAGCCCGCCGAGGGCGTGGTGACGCTGTCGGCGCGCCATAGCGCCGGCATGCTGCTGATCGAACTGGCGGACGACGGCGGAGGCATCGACCTCGACCGTCTGCGGCGCGAGGTGGTGGAACGCAAGCTCACCACCACCGAGACGGCGGAGCGCCTGAGCGAAGCCGAGCTGCTCGAATTCCTTTTCCTGTCCGGTTTCTCGACCCGGTCGGCCGTGACGGAGATCTCGGGACGCGGCGTGGGTCTGGATGTCGTCCAGACCATGGTTCGCAAACTGCGCGGCACCGTGCGGGTGCACCAGACGCTCGGGCAGGGCACGCGCTTCGTGCTCGAGATGCCGCTGTCGCTGTCGGTGGTGCGCAGCCTGCTGGTCGAGGTGGGCGGCGAGATCTACGCATTCCCGCTGGCGTACGTGGCGCACGCGCTGCAGGTGCCGGTCGCCGACATCGAGCAGCTCGAGGGGCATCCGCATTTCCGCTTCCAGAACCGCCAGATCGGCCTGGTTTCGGCACGGCAGTTGCTGCGCTACGATGGGGAGGCCGCGTCCCGCGACGAGGTGGCGGTGGTGGTGCTGGGCGACCATGACCAGTTCTACGGCGTGGCGGTCGACCGGTATATCGGCGAGCGAACCCTGGTGGTGCAGCCCCTCGATCCGCGCCTGGGCAAGGTGCAGGACGTGCTGGCGGGCTCGCTGATGGACGACGGCACGCCCTTGTTGATTCTCGACGTCGAGGATCTGCTGCATTCGGTGCAGAAGCTGATCGACGGCGGCGGGGTGGGCCGGGTCGAACACCGGGCCCAGGAACGGGTCGCGTCGCGACGCAAGCGCGTGCTGGTGGTCGACGACTCATTGACGGTGCGTGAGTTGGAGCGCAAGCTGCTGCTCAACCGAGGTTACGATGTGGCGGTCGCGGTCGACGGCATGGATGGCTGGAACATGCTGCGTGCCGAGCCGTTCGATCTGGTAGTAACCGATGTCGACATGCCGCGCATGGATGGCATCGAGCTGGTCTCGCGGATCAAGGCGGATCCGCAGTTGCAGGTTTTGCCGGTGATGGTGGTTTCTTACAAAGATCGCGAGGAGGATCGGCGCCGCGGGCTGGATGCGGGTGCAGATTACTACCTGGCGAAGGGCAGCTTCCATGACGACGCCCTTCTGGACGCCGTCGCAGACCTGATCGGGAATCCTGGATCGTGAGAATAGCGATCGTCAATGATATGCCGCTGGCCGTCGAGACCTTGCGGCGCGCGTTGTCGCTGGAACCGGACTTCACCGTCGCCTGGGTGGCCACCGATGGCGCACAGGCCGTGGCGCATTGCGCCCACGACCGGCCCGACGTGATCCTGATGGATCTCATCATGCCCGAGATGGGCGGGGCGGAGGCCACGCGCCGCATCATGGCCGACTCGCCCTGCGCCATCGTCATCGTCACCTCCGACATGACGCGCAACACGGCGGGCGTGTTCGAGGCGATGGGCCACGGTGCACTCGACGCCGTCGATACGCCGGTGCTGGGTGGCGCCGACCCGCGTGCCGCGGCCCAGCCGCTGCTGCGCAAGATCCGCAATATCGGCTGGCTGATCGGGCGTTACGGCAAGACCCGACCCACGCTGGCGCCGGTCACGGCCAGCGCGTCGTCGCCGGGGTCGCAGCGCATGGTGGTCATCGGCGCCTCGGCCGGCGGGCCGCCGAGCCTGGCCAAGCTGCTGTCCGCGCTGCCGGTCAACTTTCCGGCGGCTGTCGTGCTGGTGCAGCATGTGGATGCCATATTCGCGGCCGGCATGGCGAGCTGGCTCAACGACCAGGTGGCGCTGCCGGTGCGGCTGGCGGCGCATGGCGAGATGCCGGCGCCCGGCGAAGTGCTGCTGGCCGGCACCGACGATCACCTCGTGATGCAGGAGGATGGTAGGCTCGCCTATACCCGCGAGCCCCGCGAGAGCCTGTACCGGCCGTCGATCGATGTGTTTTTCCACAGCGTGGCGCGCCATTGGCGAGGCTCGGTCGTGGGCGTGCTGCTTACCGGAATGGGGCAGGACGGCGCCCAGGGACTGAAGGCCTTGCGCGATCGCGGCTGTCTCACCATCGCGCAGGATCAGGCCACCAGCGCGGTGTATGGCATGCCCAAGGCCGCGGCGGCGCTGGGCGCAGCCAAGGAAATCAAGCCGCTGGAGACGATCGCGCCGAGACTGGTGCAGGCGTTTGCCTGACGCGCGTCGTCATCATGACATCAAGGAACTCAAACTATGTACCCTCCTAACGACGATCGGCCAGAGCAGGCGGTTGTGCAACCGCATGCCGCGATGGTGTTGTTGGTGGATGACCAGGTCATGGTGGGCGAGGCAATCCGGCGTGCGCTGGCGTCCGAGCCCAATGTCGACTTTCATTACTGCTCCGATCCGCACGAAGCGCTGCAGGTCGCGATCCAGACGCGCCCCACCGTGATCCTGCAGGATCTGGTGCTGCCGGGCGTCGATGGCCTGACGCTGGTGCAGGCGTACCGTTCGCATCCCGTCACGCGCGACATCCCGATCATCGTGCTCTCGACGAAAGAGGATCCCGAAATCAAGAGCGCGGCCTTCAGTGCCGGCGCCAACGATTATCTGGTCAAGCTGCCCGACACGATCGAGCTGGTCGCGCGCCTGCGCTATCACTCGCGCTCGTACCTGGCGATGGTCCAGCGCGACGAGGCCTATCAGGCCTTGCGGCAGAGCCAGCAGCAACTGCTCGAAAGCAATATGGAGCTGCGCCGCCTGACCAACTCCGACGGCCTGACCGGCCTGGGCAATCGGCGCTATCTCGATGAGTATCTGGGCGCCGAGTGGGCGCGGGCGGCGCGCGACGGGCGCGAGATCAGTCTGCTCATGATCGACGTCGATCATTTCAAGGCCTACAACGATATCTACGGGCACATTGCCGGCGACGAGGCGCTCAAGCGCGTGGCCGGCACCATCTTCGCCTGCTGCGATCGTTCCACCGACCTGGCCGCGCGCTTCGGCGGCGAGGAGTTCGCGATGGTGCTGCCCGGCAAATCCTCGGGCGCCACCCGCCTGATCGCCGAAAAGCTGCGGCGGGCGGTCGAGGCCATGCAGATCCCGCACGCGGGCGGCAGCGGCCAGTGGCTCACCATCAGCGTCGGCGCGGCCACGCTCTCGCCCAACGGCGAGCGCCCGAGCACCGAGCTGATCCAGGTGGCCGATCGCGGGCTCTATCAGGCCAAGCGCCAGGGCCGCAACCGGGTCGTCGGCGGCGAGCCCGGGGCGGGCGACGGCCTCGAGCCGGGCGCGGCAGACCCCCCGCCGCGCCACTGACATTGCCGTCACCCCCAACGCCGCGCCTGTCGCGGCGTTTTTCATGGCGCGCGCGGATGCGGCACCGTGCAGATACAAATCGCCGAAATATTGCGTTATGTCGACAAAATGGCGCGTTGTTGCAAGTTTGCGCTTACTGGGCGAGAGAGCGCGGGTGTAAACTCTCGTAAATTCTAAGTGGAATTGTCACAATTTGTGGGCATGCTGACAGCGCCCGGACGCGCCGCCGTCCGACTGAGCTGAACTTGCGCGCTTCCTCACTATTTACCCCGCAGCCACGGCCATGGACCAAGAAGATTACCTGGTGACGACGCCTCTCGAGATCGCGCACCTGATGCTCACCATTTTGCAACGCCAGAGTCTGGTGTTCGTTCATGTTCCGGGCCGCCCGATCAACAGTGTGACCTCGATCCTGGCCGTTGACGCGCAGCGCGGCACCCTGGTGCTCGACGCCGCCCAGGAACACGCGATCAACGAACGCATCGCCGCCGGCGATCGCGTGTCGTTCGAGACCGCACTCGACAATATCCGCGTGGCCTTCTCCGGCCGCAACGTGCGGGTGGGCGAGTACGAGGGCCGTCCGGCCCTGATCATGCCGCTGCCGGAATCGGTCTCGCGCATGCAGCGCCGCGACTCCTTCCGCATCGAAGTGCCGGTGCTCAAGCCCGCCACCTGGTCCATGTCGGGCCGCCGCCTGACGCTGTCGCTCAAGGACATCAGCTCCACGGGTCTGGCGCTGGTCGACGACGCGCAGGAGCTCGACGTGACGCCCGGCGGGGATTTCGAGGGCGTCCTGAGCCTGCCCGACATCGGCGCTTTCGCCATCACGCTGCGCGTGGTCCATCACAACGATCACGAGGCCAGCCGCGGCAAGACCCTGCGCCGCGTCGGCTGCTCGTATGTGAATCTCGAGGCCCCCACGCGCATCCGCATCCAGGCCTACGTCAACAACCTGCAGCGCGAGCAGATCGCGCGCCAGCGCGGCAATTGAGCCCGCGGCGCGCCGGTGAGCGCGCCGCTCTCTTCTAATGCAACGGCACCCCCGGCGGTGACGCGCGTGGCGTCACGAGCTCGGGGTCCGCGATCATGGCCATCACGTCACAGGGCTCGAACGGCACCTTGAACCGATGGGACAGCAGCGCCATGGCCTGGGCGGTGGCGGTGATGTCCAGCGCCTCCAGCGCCAGCAGATAACCCGCCAGCTCCGCGTCCGTGGCGGCGAGATCCAGCAGCTTCAGAACATTTTCCTTGCTCACGGTGATCTCCTGCTCGAAGACCCGCCTGGCCCAGGAAACGCGCAGCGCGCGTTCGGGGCGGCACCGGGCGGGTGAAGAATCCCGTCGGGGGCCGGGGGCTCAGCGGTAGGCCCGGCGCAGGGCCGCGCGCGCCAGCAGGCGCGTGGAGTCCAGCGTGGGCATGCCGCAATTCGTATCGTCCAGAACCAGGGGCAGCTCGGTGCACGCGAGCGCGATGCCGTCGCAGCCATCGAGCCGGAACTGCGCGGCGATCTTACACAGCCGGTCGATCGACGAGGAGCGCTGTACGCCCTTGACCAGCTCGTCCATGATGATCCGGTCGATCGTCGCGCGCGTGTCTGCATCGGGGCGCACGCATTGCAGTCCGCGTGCGGACAGCGCGGTCGGGTACACCTCGCTTTCGGTGAGCCAGCGGGTGCCCATCACGGCGACCCGCCGCAGCCCTTGCTGCGCGGCGTGGCGCGCCACTTCGTCGGCGATATGCAGCCAGGGCAGCGGCGAACGCGCCTCGATATGGGGCAGTGCCTGATGGATGGTGTTGTCGGGGCAGATCAGAAACTCGGCCCCGGCTTCTGCGAGGTGATGCGCCGACGAGAGCATCAGCGCGCCGAGTCCGTCGATATCGTCGGCCTGCAGGCGTTGCACGTAATCGGCGAGCGAGTGGCCGTGCAGCAGGATGTCGGGGTGAGCATAGGGCCGGCCCGCCAGACCCGGGGCCTCGGCGCACAGCGTGCGATAGCAGAGTGCGGCCCCTTCGGCGGAACAAGCGACGATACCGATACGCAAAGGCATGGGAATCTCCGGCGAGCGGGCGCTGCTCGCGCCCTGACCTCCACTATAGGGCACCTTGGCCGGATTGGCGCATGTTTGACCTCGATCAAGGCCGGGGCCGGGGCGCGTAACTACTATGGTTCTGCCGCGGCTTTTCCCCGAACCGGTCGCGGCAATTCGCAATAGGAACCTCGAGTTGGCCCCGGGCTTCGCGCCCGGGGCACTTTTTTTTGGGCTGACGCAGTGCGGGGCAGGGCCCGCTGACGCGCCGGGGGCGCCCGGCGCACGAACGCCCGGCCGCCCGGGTGCCGTCGTGCGCGGGGTTAGGGTGCGGGCGTGGCCGGCATCGACTCGATCACCTGACGCACGAGCGCCTGGTGACCTTGCGCGTTATCGGCGCGCGACACGATCTGCACCACTGCCAGCTTGGGCCCGGAGCCCGCCAGCAGACTGGTCGAGACGATGGGCGCGCCGTTCATGGTGCTGGTCGCGTCGATCTGCCGCAGGCCCAGGCCTTTGCTCACGAGCGACTTCTCGCCCGTCTTCTTGTAGTCGGCGGAGATCTGTTTCTGCTGCTCCATGAAGCCCACGGCCGCGCCGGTCAGGAAGGCCGCATCGTTATCGGATGTCTCGACGCCGCTCATGGTGGGCGTCTCGCTGACGACGATGACCTGGCGCGACTCCTGCTGCACGTAGAGCTTGCCTTCGGCCCCGGCGGTGCCGTTCTGAGCGGTGCCGGCGGGCAGGTCGCTGGCCGTGAAGGACTGCGGCAATTTGAAGTTCAGCTTGCCGCCGAGCGCGCTCACCTGCTGCAGTTGAGCGGGGGCGGCCGGCGTAGCGACGCCCGGCGTAGCGACGCCCGGCGCAGGGGCGGCCGGCGCGGCGGCGCCCGGCGCTGCGGTGGCCGGGTCGGCGGCGTGGGCCGCTTGCAGGCCCAGCGCGCCCAAGGCGAGGCTGAGGGCGGCGGCTGTCGTTTTGGCGGTACGGAATGACATGCGCGAGGCTCCTACAGTGAAAGTCGGTAGGGCCATCCTACAGACCGGCCGACCATCATGTCAGGCCGAGCGCTTTCCGATTGCAGGAATGCTTTACGAGTTATGGCTGCGCGTGCGGCGGCGCATGCCGCCGCACCCCGGTGTCGTCAGGGCACCAGCGACAGGCCGATACGGAATTGCGATTCGTTGCGCTGGTTGTAGCCCAGCAGAGTTTCGCCATAGCCGTTGAAATACTGCAGATGCAGATAGCCGTTCATGTTGAGGAACGTGCGCTTGAGCGGCCAGTTGAAATCGAGTTGCGTGGTGCGGCGCTTCGCGTCGCCCTGGCGGTACATGGCCGACACGACGGCGCCGCCGTCCTGCTCCCAACGCAGCTTCCAGTCGACGTGGCCGGCGTAGTCGGAGTAGTCGCGGTTTTCGCTGGCGACGCCGAAGTAGCTCTTCACGCGCGGCGCGAACGACAGCGTGCTGCCGCTATCGAAACGATAGAACAGCGCCGGTTCGATGTAGGCGTCGTTCACCGAGCGCGAATCCTCGCCGTCCTTGCCGTTCGAACGATGTTCGACGCCGGTGTTCATGCCCACGCGCCAGTTCTGGCTCTGCGAGGTCCAGAGGCTGTTGTTGAGCCAGAACACGCTCGGGTTGAACGTGGTGTCGATGAAGGGCATCGAGTCGCCCTGCAGGTCCCACAGCGAGGTCTGGGTATAGCCGAGATAGAAGTTCTCGCCCCAGGTGGCCGGGCGGTCGCCCGCGGGGCTGAACAGACGGTATTTGGCGCTGAGCTGGAAGCGCGCCGTGGTCTGGTCGCGCGTGCCGATCGAGAAGTACATCGGCTGGTATTCGGACAGCGCTGAGCGGAAGTTGTCGAAGGCCGAGCTCGGCGTGCCGGTGCGGGCTTCGACGCGGGCGACCTGCACCGGCGACGGACCCTGATCGGGCTGGGCGCCGGCCGCCGTCACGACCGCGGGCGGCACGGGCTCGCCGGTGGCGGGTTCGGTGACCGGCACGGCGGCGGGCGCGGCCGCGACCGCGGCGCCGGCATGGACGGCGCCGGTCGTGTCCAGCGCCATCATGGCGCTTTCGCCCTCGATCGACACCGCCTGCAGGCCGGAAGCTTCGGCGGGCACCTCGGCGGTCCAGGCCAGACGCGCGAAGTTGTTGACCGGCACGCTGAGCGGCGTGGTCTCTCCCTGCAACTTGGCCAGCGTCCGGACGGTCTTGCCGTCCGCGCCGCGCCATTGCAGCACCAGCTGCGCGGGCGGCTGCCAGCGCGAGCGGGCGTCGCCATCGTTGAAATAGACGGCCTCGACGCGCACGGTATCGCCGGGCGCGGCGGCGGGGCGGTCGAGACGGTAGGAAACACCGGCCTGGGCCGCAAAGGCGGCGAACAGGGGTGCGGCTGCGCCGAGCACGAGCAGGGCGGGGTGCGCGGCGCGGGAGCGGCGCACGGGACGAGACTGGACCATGAGTCAGGGGGAGGGATAACGATGACGAGGCACTGTAGCATTCGGCACGCAACGCACCGCTACCGCTTGTAAGAAGCGTCTCGAAACCACATCACCGGAGCGGCGGCGCCGCTCCGGCCTTGCCGTTTATTCGCCGAACTTGATGCCCTGGGCCAGGGGCAGCGCGCGCGAATAGTTGATGGTGTTGGTGGCGCGCCGCATGTAGTTCTTCCAGGCATCGGAGCCCGACTCGCGGCCGCCGCCCGTTTCTTTTTCGCCGCCGAACGCGCCGCCGATCTCGGCGCCCGAGGTGCCGATGTTGACGTTGGCGATGCCGCAGTCGGAGCCGGACGCGGACAGGAAGGTCTCGGCCTCGCGCAGGTCGTTCGTGAAGATCGCCGACGACAGGCCCTGCGGCACGTCGTTCTGCAGCGCGAGCGCCTCGTTGAAATCGGTGTAGCGCAGCACGTACAGGATGGGCGCGAAGGTCTCGTGGCGCACCACATCGGTCTGGCCGGGCATTTCCGCGATGGCGGGGCGCACGTACCAGGCCTGGGGATAGCTGTCGGCCAGCAGGCGTTCGCCGCCCGTCACCGTGCCGCCCTGTTCGCGCGCGGCCTTGAGGGCATCCTGCATGGCATCGAACGCGCTCTGGTCGATCAGCGGCCCGACCAGCGTGGACGGCTCGAGCGGGCTGCCCACGGTGGCGCTGGCATAGGCGCGCTTGAGCTTGGCGAGCAGCGCGTCCGCCACGTCTGCGTGCACGATGAGGCGGCGCGTGGTGGTGCAGCGCTGACCGGCGGTGCCGATGGCGCCGAACACGATGCCGCGCGCGGCCATGTCGAGGTCGGCGCTGGGGCCCACGATGATGGCGTTGTTGCCGCCGAGTTCGAGCAGGACGCGGCCGAAGCGCTGCGCCACGCGCGGGCCCACCTGGCGGCCCATGCGGGTGGAGCCCGTGGCCGACACGAGCGCCACGTCATGCGAATCGACCAGGGCTTCGCCCAGCGCGCGGCCGCCGATCAGGACCTCGGAGAGCCCCGCGGGCGCATCGCCGAATTGCTGCGCCACGCGCTGGAACAGCGCCTGGCAGGCCAGCGCGGTCAGCGGCGTTTTTTCGGAAGGCTTCCAGACGACGGCATTGCCGCACACCAGGGCCAGCGCCGTATTCCAGGACCACACGGCGACCGGGAAGTTGAACGCGCTGATGACGCCGACCACGCCCAGCGGATGCCAGGTTTCCATCATGCGATGGCCTGGGCGCTCGGACGCGATGGTGAGGCCATAGAGCTGGCGCGACAGGCCGACCGCGAAATCGCAGATGTCGATCATCTCCTGCACTTCGCCTTCGCCCTCGGCCAGGATCTTGCCGGCCTCGAGCGCGACCAGGCGGCCGAGCGCCGATTTGTGCGCGCGCAGCGTCTCGCCGTACAGGCGCACCAGTTCGCCGCGGCGCGGCGCCGGCACGTCGCGCCAGGCGTGGCTCGCGTGGCGGGCACGCGTGATGGCGGCGTGCGCCTGGGCCACCGTGTGTTCCGGGACCTGCGCCAGGATGGCGCCATCGATGGGACTGCGCGCGGGCAGGCTGCCATTCGACAGGGCGGCCGGGTCCAGGCCGAGTTCGCGCAACAGCGCCGTAAGCGTTTCCATGGCCATTCCTCGTGTTGGGGTGAGCGGATTCAGGGTAATGCCTAAGTCGTTTTTCGGAGAAAAAATTTACTATACGAAACTCCGGCGTCAAATGCGAAATCTTTTTCGCGCATCGTCCGCCGGGGTTTTGGAGAGGTCTACCGATGTCCCAGCCGCTGGTGCAGGTGCAGTCCGTAAGCAAGACCTACGCGCGTCCCGGCCAGGCGCCGCATGCCGCGCTGACCGAGGTCGATTGCGAACTGGATCGCGGCGAGGTGCTGGTCGTGATCGGACCCTCCGGCTCGGGCAAGAGCACGCTGCTGCGCACGCTCAACGCGCTCGAGTCGATCGATTCGGGTTCGATCCGCATCGACGGCGTGTCGCTCACCGACCCGTCCACCGACCTCAATCGCTGGCGCACCGACGTGGGCATGGTGTTCCAGCACTTCAATCTGTTCCAGCATCGCACCGCGCTCGACAACATCGTGCTGCCGCAACGCGTGGTGCGGGGCCACGGCGCCACCGAGGCACGCGAGCGCGCCCAGGCGCTGCTCGAGCGCGTCGGCATCGGCGAGCTGGGCGATCGCTATCCCAGCCAGCTTTCGGGCGGCCAGCAGCAGCGCGTGGCGATCGCGCGCGCGCTGGCCATGCAACCCAAGGTCATGCTGTTCGACGAGGCCACCTCGGCGCTCGATCCCGAAACCGTGGGCGGCATTCTCGCGTTGATGCGCGAGCTGGCCCACGAGGGCATGACGATGGCCGTCGTCACGCATGAGATGGGATTCGCGCGCGACGTGGCCGACGAAATCATGTTCATGGACGCCGGCCGGGTGCTCGAGCGCGCCACGCCCACCGACTTCTTCAGCCAGCCGCGCCATCCGCGTACCCGCGCGTTTCTCGACCAGATTCTTTGAAGCGGCGCCGCGTCGCGGCGTCGTGCAGGGCAGTGCCAGCAGTTCCGGAACCGGTGCAGAGAGGCCGGCAGCCGCCACGTAGCGGCTTTCACATCACCAAGGCGATAAGGGGTATCACGATGCGCAAGATCAAACACTGGTTGGGCCTGGCCACGCTGGCCGTGGCCGCGATAGGCGCCAGCACGGGGGCGCGGGCCGACGAGCTGGCCGATATTCTCAAGCGCGGCGAGCTGCGCGTGGCGGTCCAGACCTCCGGTCCGCTGATGAGTTTCATGGACAAGAACGGCAAGCGCACGGGTCTGGCGGTGGTGCTGGCGCAGCGCATGGCCGACGACCTGGGCGTGAAGCTGGTGCTGCAGGATTACGACTGGAAGGGTCTGATCCCGGCGCTGCTCTCGAACAAGGCCGACATGATCGCGGCCGACATGACGCCCACGCCGCAGCGCGCGGCGCAGATTCTTTTCTCGGTGCCGATGTTCTATGCCGACACGGTCGCCGTGGTGCCGAAAGACTCGCCGCACAAGGCCTACGCCGACCTCAACAAAGAGGGCGTGACCGTGGGCGCGCTGGGCGCGAGCACGTACTCCGAGGTGTCGAAGAAGATGCTGCCCAAGGCCACGCTGAAAGAGTTCTCCGGCGGCAGTGCGCCGGTGGGCCAGGCGCTGTCCTCCGGCCGTCTCGACGCCGGGATCATGTCGCTCTCGACCGCCAACCAGTTTCTGGCCGACTTCAAGAACCTGCGGGTGCTCGACGGCGTGATGGTGCGCGAGCCGCTCGCCTTCGCCGTGGGCCCCAACGCCATCCGCCTGAAGCTCTGGCTGGATAACTGGCACGCCCTCAAGACGGCCGACAAGACGCTGCCCGAGACCGTGGAGTATTGGTACTCGACCGAGTGGAAGAAGGATCACTGACGCGGGATCGGGTCCATGGACTGGTTGCTGAATTGGCTGCTTGATTATTACAACTGGCGCATCGTCGTCCAGTACACGGACCCATTCCTGCGCGGGCTGGGCAATACCCTGATCGCCGCCGGCGCCAGCCTGGTGCTGGCGGTGATGCTGGGTGTCCCGCTCGCGCTGGCGCGCATGTCGTCGCGCGCCCTGTTTTGGCGGCCGGTGGCGGGGTACGTGCAGTTCGTGCGTGCGACTCCGCTGCTGGTGCAGATCTATCTCGTCTATTACGCGCTGCCGGAGATCATTCCGGCCTCCAAGGGCTGGAGCGAGATGTGGTTCGGTATCGTGGCGCTCACGCTGCATCACGGCGCGTATGTGAGCGAAATCGTGCGCTCGGGCATCGAGTCGGTGCCGCGCGGCCAGATCGAAGGGGGCAAGGCCGTTGGCATGAGCTACCTGCAACGGCTGCGCTACATCGTGTTGCCGCAGGCGTTCGTGAACACGCTGCCGCCCCTCATCGGGCAGGCCGCGGTCCTGATCAAGGACACGTCGCTGCTGTCGCTCATCGCCGTGTTCGAGCTGGTGGCCGCCGGGGTCCTGATGAATAGCGAGCGCGTGGTGCCCAGCGAGAGCTTCCTGACGATCGCCGCGGGTTATCTGGTCATCTATGCCGTGATGCTGATGCTGTCCAAGGGCGTGCGCATCTGGCTGGCCGGTCCGGCCTGGAACGCGAGGTAAGCATGCAGGAATACATCGATACCGCCGTTACGGTGATGCCGTTCCTGCTCAAGGGCTTTCTCGTCACGCTGAAGATCTCGTTCGTCTCCATCATCGCCGGATCCCTGCTGGGCTTCGTGCTGGGCGTGATCCGCAGCTATCGGATCCCGGTCGTGCACACGCTGGTAGGGCTCTATATCCATGCGCTGCGCGGTACGCCGTTCCTGGTGCAGCTGTATCTGGTGTACTTCGTGCTGCCCAAGGTCGACATCGACTGGCTGCATTGGGAGTCCAGCACAGCGGCCTTCGTGGCGCTGTCGATCTACACCTCGAGCTACGTGGCCGAGATCGTGCGGGGCGCCATCGAGTCGGTGCCGCGCGGCCAGACCGAAGGCGCGATGACGCTGGGTCTGAAGCCGCTGCAGGTGTTGTGGCTGGTGATTCTGCCGCAGGCCATGCGTCTGATTGTGCAGCCCATGAGCGGTGTCTACGTGATGTTGATCAAGAGCACCGCCGTGCTGGCCGTGGTCGGGCTGTCCGAGCTCACTCACCAGGGCGAGGTGCTGATGATCACGTTCCCGAGTAAATCGCTGTTCATCTACGCGATGATCGCGTTGGTGTACTTCGTGTATTGCTACCCCCTGCTGCGCCTGGCCAATTGGGTCGAGCGCCGCGTGACCGGCCGGCTCGCCCCGGTCTCGCTCAACTGACAGGAGCGCGGATGGACGCCGCCTACGTCGACACCTGGTATGCCCGTACGCTTGCGGATCCCGACACGCGCTATCCCGCGCTGGCGGGGTCGGCGGACACCGACATCGCCGTCGTGGGCGGTGGCCTGGCGGGCCTGTCGACCGCGCTCGAGCTGGCGCGCCGCGGCCGCAAGGTCACGCTGCTGGAAGGGCGCCGCCTCGGCTGGGGCGCCTCGGGGCGCAACGGCGGCTCGGTCTCGCCCGCCTATTCGGCCGGCGCCGACCAGATCCGGCGCTTCGTGAGCGAATCGCACTATCAGTCGCTGTACCGGCTCTCGATGGAAGGCGTGGAGATCATTCGCGACAACATCGCAGCGCTGGGCATCACCGAAGCGCACAAGGTCGACGGGCGCCTGCGCGTGGTCCGCTACGAGGGCACGGCCGAGTTGCAGCGCTGGTGCGACGAGCAGCGCAGCGTGTTCGGCCGCGAGGTATCGGTGCTGTCGCGCGCGCAGGTGCAAGAGCGCCTGCTGTCGGACGTGTATTTTCAGGGCATCGACGATCCGGCGTCGTTTCACTTTCATCCGCTCAACTACGCGCGCGCGCTGGCACGCGAGTGCGTGCGGCTGGGCGTGTCGATCCACGAAAACAGCGAGGTCACTTCGGCCGCGCTGCAGGGCCCGGTCAAGCGGCTCAACACCGCCGGCGGCACGCTGCAGGCGGCCCAGGTGGTGCTCGCCATGGGCGGCTACACCGAGGGGCTGGTGCCCAAGCTGCGGCACGCCATGCTGCCCATCGCCACCTACATCATGCTGACCGAGCCGCTGGGCGATCGGGTCCGCGAAGCCATCCGCACCGACGCGGCGATCGGCGACAACCGCCGCGCGGGCAACTATTACCGGGTGCTGCCCGGCGGGCGCATCGGCTGGGGCAGTAGAATCACGACCCGGATCAGCGATCCGCCCGACCTGGCGGAATCGTTGCGCCGCGAGCTGCTGTCGGTCTATCCCCAATTGGAGGGAATACGCGTCGAGGCCGCCTGGTCGGGCCGCATGGCTTACGCCCGGCACCTCATGCCTCAGATCGGCAAGCTGGGCGAAGGCACCTGGTATTGCACGGCTTTCGGCGGCCACGGCATGAACACCACGTCCATTGGCGGACGGGTCGTCGCCGAGGGTATCGCCGGGGAGTCGGAGCGCTACCGTTTGTTCGAGCCCTTCGGGTTGGCCTGGAACGGCGGCCCGTTCGGCACCGCGGCAGTCCAGCTTACATATTGGTCGTACCAGGCGCGCGACTGGCTACGAGAACGGCAGGCGCGCGGATGACGAGGCTGAACAGGCGATGCAAGACAAACGGGAAAGCGCGCTGGCGCTGCGATTGCGGGCCTTGCGCCAGGAGCGGCGCTGGACGCTGAAGCAGGCCGCGGAGGCGAGCGGCGTGGCGGCCTCGACCCTGTCCAAGATCGAGAACGGCCTGCTGTCGCCCACCTACGACAACCTGCTCAAGATCGCGGCGGGGCTCGAGCTGGACGTGGCCGAGCTGTTCACCCCGCCCGACGAGCACATGGGCACCGGCCGCCGCAGCGTCAACCACGGCGCCGAAGGCCGGCCCTACGAAACCCCGTATTACGACCACCTGCTGCTGTGCACCGCGCTGTCGCACAAGCGGATGATGCCGTTTCGCACCCGTGTGAAGGCGCGTTCGTTCGACGAGTTCCACGACTGGAGCCGCCATCGCGGCGAGGAATTCGTGTATGTGCTCGAGGGCGAGATCGAGCTGCACACCGAGTTCTACTCGCCCGCGCGCCTGAAGGCCGGTGAATGCTTCTATATCGACAGCCGCATGGGCCATCGCGTGATCAGCCGCAGCAAGAAAGACGCGCTGGTGCTGTGGGTGTCGACCTCCGACGCCCTGGACGCCGATCCGGCGCCCACGCTGGAGCAGGCAGGGTAAAATCGCGACCGCGGATGGCGCCGGCCTCCCTGCAACGGGATCGCCTACACGTTATCATTGCGCGCTTTGCCGCATTCCGCCCTTAGCTCAGTTGGATAGAGCACTCGCCTTCTAAGCGAGCGGTCACACGTTCGAATCGTGTAGGGCGGGCCAATTCTTGCCGCGTTGGCGCGGCCTGGCCTCTTACGCCTCGGCCCGCGCACGCGTCAAAACTGCCGCGCCTCGCCGCGCAACCCCGTACTCAGCGCGCGCCTGCCGCTGCGGGCTCCATATCCGGTACCACGTCCGACAGGTCTTCGGCCTGTTCGTGTTCGCGCGCGCCCTGCACCAGGTCGTCGGTGACGCGCAGTTCCGCGCCGGTGGGCGACATCAGCGCGGCGGAGGCGAACGGGGCGACCGGGGCGGGGGCGGGGCGTTCCTTGCGGCGCCACATGAAGCTGACGGTCAGCAGCACGTTGAGCAGGACGAAGGCCCAGAAGAGGCCGGCCTCGCCGACATGCGTCATCACCGGCGAGATCATCAGCGGGCTGATGGCCGAGCCGAGCGAGTTGATCAGCAGCAGGCCCTGGATCATGCGCACCAGCGCGTCGGCCGGCGCCCGGTCGGCCGAGTGGCTGACGGCCACGGGATAGATCGCGAACACGCCGCCGCCCAGCAGGAACAGCAGCACGATGAGCAGCGGCGACGAGGCGGGGACCAGCAACAGCAGCGCGCTCAGCACCAGGCAGAACACACCCAGCGCGATCAGCACCACCTGGCGATCCTGGCGGTCCGACCAGCGGCCCACGGGATACTGCAGCACCATGGCGCCCAGGATCGTGGCGGCCATCATGCGGCCGATGTCGTCCACGTTCAGGCCCACGCGTTGCAAATACAGCGGCAACAGGGTGTAGATCGCGGCGATCGCGATACCCGATCCGAAGCAGCCGATCACGCCGGTCGGCGTGACGCGCAGCAGTTGCCGCGGCGACAGGGGTTCGACGCGTTCGACCTGGGGCGAGATGCGCGGAATGATGACCATCGGCAGCACCGAGAGCGCGGCCAGCATGCCGGCCAGCATGAACGGCGCGGCTTCGCTCCAGTCGTTGATGGCGCCGAGCTTGATCTGGCCCAGCATGCCCGAGCCGTAGAGCGCGATCATGTAGAGCGCCAGCACCTGGCCCCGGCGTTTCTGGTCGGCGGCGAGCAGCAGCCAGCTTTCCACCACGAGGAACACGCCGACCGTGGCCCAGCCATTCACGAGGCGCAGCACGGCCCAGGCCCAGGCGTCGAAATAGAGCCCCTGCAGCAGGATGGTGACGGCGATGAGCGAGGCGAAGCTGCCGTAGGCGCGGATGTGGCCGATGCGTACGATCAGGCGATCGTTGAACATCGCACCGAGGGTCAGGCCGATGAAGTAGGCGGATGACACCACGCCCACGATCGTGGCGGACTCACCCGCGGCGTCCAGCCTCAGCGTGGTGAGCGAAGACAGAAATCCGTTGCCGATGCAGACGATGAAGAGCCCGAGCAAGGGAGCGAGTGCCATGGCCAGCAATTGGCGTGACATGAAGACCTCGATGAAACAGAAGCGAAGGTGAAACAGCGCCACGCTGGCCGGAGGCCGGGCGGGGCGGGTAGGGAAACGGAAGCGCAGCCCGCGAGGGGCGTGCGCGCGATGCCGCCACGGACCGCGACGGCGCGGCGTCGCGCCGGGTCGGGTCCGGTCGTTCGCACGCGTCCGCGCGTGCGGACGCATGCCGGGTGAGGCAGGCGCGCGGTGGCATGGTGGGGGGATGAGGTCTGTGCCGTCGGGAAACGCGAAGCCGGGTCCACGGAGGCGGCGCAGTGCGCGGCGGTGGGGGCGTGTGGCGGAGAAATCCGACCGGTCAGGGGGTGCCTGCGACCTCTATCTGGCAGTGGTTTGGGGGCGAGGGCGGTTCGCGAGCGGGTCTGCGGGGGCCGGGCCTCTGGCGCCGGGAGACGGCGCGGCGGGAATTCTACCGCTAAAGCAGAACGGCCGTCCGGACCGTGCCGGCAGCCCGGTGGGAGAGGTCGATGAGTGGCCCCGCCGCCTGTTATTTTGGTCGACTTATCATACAACTTGTAATGGCCGGACTGGCAGCATACGCGCACGGCATGCGCGGAGACGGTCGTCTCCCTATTAGTCGGACTCAGCCCCGGATATTCCCTAGGTTGTGAACACGAAGCCGCCTCGCTACGATGCGCCATCTTGTACGACAACGTACAACGTGAAGGCAAAACGAAAGCATTGTGCGGCCCCAAGGGGAGTGGCCGCGCGCCCACGCCGCCACCGGCAGCCGGGCGCGATCTCGTCACGCAGCACCATCGAAAAAAAACCGACAGAAGGAGACTCCGATGGCAAATGTCCCGCCCGAGCTGGCGGGCCGGCGTCGTGTGCTGGGCGCGGCTCTCGCGCTAGGCCCGGCCCTGGCTCATGCCCAGTCGTTTTCGTTCACGCCGCAGCAACGCTATCCGGATCCTTCGGTCCGCATCCTCGACCCCTCGTTCGCGCAATACCGCATCTACAGCAGCAGCGTCGAACAACTGGCCAGCGGCTTCCGCTGGCTCGAAGGGCCGGTCTGGTTCGGCGACGGCCGCTACCTGCTGGTCTCGGACATTCCGAACGACCGCATCCTGCGCTGGGACGAGACCACCGGCAAGACGAGCGTGTTCCGCCAGCCCGCCAATTTCAGCAATGGCCTGGCGCGTGACCGCCAGGGACGGCTGCTGACCTGCGAGCACCTGACACGCCGCGTCACGCGCACCGAATACGACGGCAGCATCACCGTGCTGGCGGACAAGTTCGATGGCAAGCCGTTCAATTCGCCCAACGACATCGTGTGCCGCAGCGACGGCTCGATCTGGTTCACCGATCCGCCTTTCGGCATCGGTGGCCACTGGGAAGGCAACAAGGCCAAGCCCGAGCTGCCGCATTCGGTCTATCGCATCGATCCGGCAAGCGGCGCGGTCGACAAGGTGCTCGACGATCTCGCCGGCCCCAACGGCCTGTGCTTTTCGCCCGACGAAAAGGTGCTGTACGTGGTCGAGTCGCGGCATCAGCCCAATCGCGTCATCTGGGCCTACGACGTGGGCAGCGGCGCCAAGCTCGCGGGCAAGCGCCTGCATGTCGACGCGCAGGGCCCCGGCGCGATCGACGGCATCAAGTGCGACGAGGCCGGCAACCTGTGGTGCGGCTGGGGCAGCAACGGCTCGGCCGACGCCAAGCCGGAAGAGCTCGACGGCGTGATGGTGTTCAACCCGGCGGGCAAGGCCATCGGCCATATCCGCCTGCCCGAGCGCTGCGCCAACCTCACTTTCGGCGGCGCCAAGCGCAACCGCCTCTTCATGGCGAGCAGCCATTCGCTGTACGCCCTTTACGTGGAAACCCGCGGCGCCGTCTGAAGCAGCGCGCCGCACCTCATCGATCAATAACAGGACGGAGACGATATGGATTCGAGCAAGAGACGTTTGCTGAGCGCCGGCGCGGCGCTGTGCGTGGCACCTTGGGTGCCGGCGTGGGCCCGCGCGGCCACCGCGAACGCGGCCGATGCGGCCAAGTGGCCGACGCGCCCCGTGCGCATCATCGTGCCTTACCCGCCCGGCGGCTCGTCGGACATCATCGCGCGCCTGGTCGCGCCGCGCCTGAGCGAAGCGCTGGGCCAGACCGTCGTGGTCGAGAACAAGCCGGGCGCCAACGGCAACCTGGGCGCGGGTCTGGTCGTGCAGTCCAATGACGACGGCCATACCGTGCTGCTGTGCGACGTGGGCGCGCTGGCCATCAGCCCGTCCGTCTACACCAAGCTGTCGTTCGATCCGTCCAAGGACCTGCGCGCCGTCAGCATGCTGGCGTACTCGCCCCACGTGCTGGCCGTGCATCCCGACGTGCCGGCGCGCACCGTGCCCGAGCTGGTCGAGCTGTCGAAGAAGCAGCGCCTGAACTTCGCCGTGACGGCCATCGGCAGCGCCCCGCACCTGGCCGCCGTGGCCGTGCAGCAGGCCACCGGCGCGCAGTGGGAATACGTGCCCTACAAGGGCGGTTCGCAGGCCGTGACCGACACGATCGGCGGTCAGACGCAGATCATCATGAACGGCCTGCTCGCCACGCTGCCGCACATCAAGGCCGGCAAGCTGCGTCCGATCGCGATCTCCAAGGGCGAGCGCATGTCGCTGATCCCGGATATCCCGACCATCTCCGAACAGGGCGTGAAGGGCTTCGAGTCGGGCACCTGGCAGGGCATCATGGGTCCGCAGGCCGTGACCGATCCCATCGCCGCCAAGCTGGCCCAGCATCTGGCCAAGATCGTGAACCTGCCGGAGGTGCAGAAGCAGCTCAACGAGCAGGGCGCCGAAGTCGTGGTGCGCGACCCGGCCCAACTGGCGACGTTCTTCAACACCGAGCGCGACCGCTGGGCCAAGGTGGTCAAGACCACCGACATCCGTCTCGACTAAAGGACGCGCCGGACGTCCGGCCACCGTACGGTGGCCGCGCATCCGGTGCCGCGGCTGACCCTCCCCGGGCGTATCATCTTGGCCAGGCCGACGCGATCGGCCGCCATAAGATGACAATCCCGAGGAGACAGCCGTGGGCAGGGAAGCAGAAGGCGCCGGACAGGGCGGGCGCTGGTATTTTGGTTGGAACATCGTGGCGGCCGCCACGATTCTCACGATGTTGACCGTCGGCCTGCGCATGGGCATCGGTCCGTTCTTCCTGCCGATGGCGCACGACCTCGGCTTCAGCCGCAGCGAGCTGGCCGGCATCGTGGCCGCGGGCATGCTGGTCTACGGCCTGGCGATGCCGCTGGCCGGATATCTCGTCAGCGTGCGCGGCACGCGCTTCGTCCTGACCTGTGGCACCGTCATCGTGGTGCTGTCGCTGCTCTGGACCATCACCGCCACGTCGCTGATCGGCTTTCTGCTGGCCTTCGGTATCGGCCTGTCGGTGGGCCTCGCGTTCACCAGCCCGGTGGCGCTCACGCCGGTGCTCAGCCGCTGGTTCACCCGTCAGCGCGGCATGGCGCTCTTCTTTCTTTCCACGGGTTCGATGGCCGGCATCGCGCTGATGACGCCCACGCTCACGTTCGCGATCGAATTCATGGGCTGGCGCCCGACCTTGCTCGCCTTCGGCGTGCTGTTCGCGCTCATCACCCTGCCCACGGCGTTTCTGGTGATCCGCGATCAGGCGCCGCAACATACCGACCTGCTGCCCGAACAGATCGCCGCCGGCGGCGCGGGCGGCGTCAACCGGCCGGCCGCGCCGCTGGCGCAGGCGGGCGTGCGCGGCGCGCTGCGCACCGCGCCCTTCTGGGGCATCATGCTCGGCCTGTTCGCCTGCGGCTTCAGCATGAACCTGCTCGGCACGCACGGCATGCCCATGCTGATGGACCACGGTTTCGACGCGCACACCAGCGCGCTGGGCATCGGCCTGATCGGCTTGGTCGCGATCTTCAGCACCCTGGTGCTGGGCCGCCTGTCCGACGTGCTGCCCCGGCGCAACATCCTGGCCGTGATCTATCTGGTGCGTGGGCTGGGCTTTTTCGCGCTGGTGATGGTGGGCGCGCACTGGGAGCTTTACACGGCCGCGGCGGTGGGCGGCATCGTGTGGGCCGGCAGCATCGCGCTGTCGTCGGCAATCCTGGCCGACGTCTATGGCGTGAAGCTGGTGGGCGTGCTGTATGGCCTCACTTATCTCGGCCATCAGGTCGGCGGCACGCTGAGCTCCTGGCT
Organism: Bordetella genomosp. 5; assembly: GCF_002261475.1. Lineage (GTDB taxonomy): Bacteria > Pseudomonadota > Gammaproteobacteria > Burkholderiales > Burkholderiaceae_B > Bordetella. The sequence goes on along the minus strand of NZ_NEVN01000009.1, from coordinate 210,996 downwards.
CGGCGGCTGGGCCTTCGACGTGTTCGGCACGCACTGGATCGCGTTCGGCATGGCGGGCGCGCTGCTGGTGGCGGCCGCGTTGATCTCGCTGCGGCTGCCCGAGCGCGGCACCGTGCTGGCGCGCGCATGAACGACCGGGGCGGCGCGCTGCCGCCCCGTTGTGTGGATCAGTGCGCGGGGCGCTCGGTCAGCAGGCTGACGAGCTCCGGCACGTAGCGATCCGGACCGCCCTGTTCGACCGCCTGCTCGAACGTGCCGAGCACGGCCGCGCCGATGTCGCGCACCGCGCCCGTCTCGGCGGCCATGGTGTTGTAGTAGTCGAGATCCTTGCGGGCGTTCGACATGAAGAAGCGCAGCGACGACGTGTCCTGCGACAGCAGATAGGGCTTGAGGCGTTCGAGCGCCACGCCACCGCCGCCGCCCTTGGTCAGCACTTCGGCGAACACGGCCGGATCGATGTCGGCACGCCCGGCGCAGGCCGCGGCCTCCGAAATCAGCGCGATCAGTCCGAGCGACACATAGTTGTGCAGCAGCTTCATGCGGTGGCCGGCGCCGACCGGGCCGGCGTGCGTGATGTTCTCGGCGAACGCCGACAAGAGCGGCTTGCATTCCTCGAACAGCGCCGCGTCTGCGCCGACCAGCAGATTGAGCCGGCCTTCCGCCGCCTCTTTGGGCGTGCGGGTCATGGGCGCATCGAGGAATCGGCCACCGCGCGCCTGCACGGCGTCGGCGACCTTGAGCGTGGACGAGGGAATCGCGGTCGAGCAATCGATCACGACCGTGCCCGGGCGCAGCCCTTCGAGCACGCCGCCGGGCCCGAGCAGGACGGCCTCGACCTGCGGGCTGCCGGTCACGCAGAGGATGATGACGTCGGATCGGGCCGCCAGCGTCGCGCCGTCGGTGCAGGTGGTCGCGCCACCTGCCAGCAGATCGGCGATGGGCTGATTGCCCGGGTGTTCCAGCACGGTCAGCTTGTGGCCGTGCTTGACGAGATTGCTGGCAATTCCGTGGCCCATGAGGCCGATGCCTGCCATTCCGACTGTCGTCATCTTCCACTGCTCCTGCCCAGGGTGGGCTTATTGGTTTGATTGCGGTGCCTGTGCACCGCCGTCGATCTTACCGACCCTGGCGTGGCCCGATGGCGTGAGCGCCTACGGGATTACACGGATATGGAGGCGCGATCTTTGCAATTTCTTGACCTCACTTCGCGCTAGTCCTGTCAAAATTGCGCAAGATTCCTCAAAAATATGTATCGGTTGCATCCAGCGCTGGGGAGTTCGCACCCAGGCGGGGTAATATCGCACCCTGTTTCCGTCTGGCCGGTTCCCTCTCGGAACGGCCTAAGCCACGTCCAATCCCATGCCTGATCCGACCTTCGCGCGGATAGTCTCCGAATTTGGCTCCAGCCTCGGCATGGGCGGTCTGCAACCGTCGGCCGAAGGGGTGTGCCAGCTCGTGTTCGACGGGCGGCATGTGTTGCGCCTCATCAGCATGGGCGCGCGTGGACAGGTGCTGCTCTCGTGCCTGCTGGGTCCGTCCAGTGCGGATGCGGCGCAGACCGAATTGATGGCGAAAGCCAATTTCATGCAGGCCGGCCGGGGCGCGGTGCTGTGCGTCGGCCCCGACGGCAAACCGCATATCCAGCTGGCGCTGCCGTATGTCGAGTGCGCGCCCAGCGCGCTGATGGCCGCGGTCGAAGCCCTGCTCGACCAGGCCGACCGCTGGAACGAACGGCTCGCGCGCGAGGCCGCACCGGCGTCGCGCATGCCGGCGCCGATGTTCTTCCAGTCGGTATGAGCACGCGGCCGTCGCGGCCGCGCACGCATCAGCTGGATTTCTGAATCACACCCTTGAGCGAGTCGGCCACCTGCTTGGTGATCGTGCTCTGGATATCGATCATCATCGTCCACTGTTGCACCTGCTGCTGCATCGCCAGCAGGTCGGCCTGATTGACCGTGCCGTCGGCGTTGGTGCCGAGCGTGGACAGGGTGGAACGCAGCTGGGTTTCCTGGCTGCGGATGCCCTGATAGAGCGTGTCGTTGATCGTGTTGAAGTTCAGGCCGGACGAACCGGACAGACCGCTGATGGCCATGGCGTGCGCTCCTTAGCGAGGCGAAAAAGAGGGGAAAGCGTTGGCGGGCGCGCTGGCGTCGCCGCCGCGCTCCGGGGACAGGGGGTAGTCGGCGAGCACGGCGGTCGCGGCGTCGGCCGCCGCGGCCACGGCGCTGTAGGCGGCGAAGTCGGCGCGTGACAGGCCGGCGTCGAGCTCGGCGCGCAGGCGCCTGGCCAGGCCCTGGGTGCGCGCCATCATCGCATCGCGCTGCACGGCGCCATCGGGCGCGGCAAGACGGGATTCGAGATCGGTGAGGGCGGTGTGCGAGCTCATGCTGGCGGTTCTCCGGCGGGGTTCGGCGGCACGCTAACGTACCACGATGGCGGGCCTGGGCCCTTCAAAAATAATGCGCTTGGGTTCGATCGCGGTGAGGCGGTATTGACGGTAGGTGCCGCCCACCAGCAGCTTGCTGCCGTCGCCCAGCACGATGAACGGCTGCGGGCCGCCCACGATGCTGCGGATGTCGAACGGCACCGAGTCGGCGAACTGGCGCTCGCCCGGTCCGGCCAGGGCGACCACACCCAGGTGCGTGGTGTTGAAGCGCGCCATCACGGTCTGCAGCAAGGCCATCTGGTCGTCGTCCAGGCCGGCCGCGGCCGCTTCGAGCCGGTCGCCTTGCCAGGCCAGGCCGATGCCGCTCAGGCCGGCGTCGACCAGCTCCTTCGAAAACGCCTGCGCGACATCCGGGGCGAGCCGGATGTCGTTGCCGAGCACCGTCATGCCCGGCAGCTGCGCGCGCACCGCGTCGAGCGCGCTGGCGCGTTCGCGGGCGCTGCCGGCGATGCCCTGCACGCTGAGCCGGCCGTCGCCGTCGTAGCGCGGCGCGTAGCGCACGCTGAATCCGCGCAGCGCATTGGCGGCGGTCTGCAGGGCTTCGTCTTCGGCGCTGACCTGCAAGGCCGGCATGGGCCAGATCTGGGTCATCGCGGCGGCCACGCGTTCCTGTTCGGCGCGATTGCGCACCCAGCCCGACACGCGCACGGTGCCGTCGCGCGACATGGCCACATGCAGCCTCGAGGCCAGGCCGAGCCGTTCGATCGCGGCGGATATCTGGCTCATCGACTGCTCGGCCGCGAGCCGCGGGTCCGGACGGGGCGGCGCCTTGGGCTCGGCGGGCAGCCACCAGGCCATGGCGATCGCCACGAGAATGGTCAGCACGACCGCGCCGATGCCGACCCACATGGGCCAGGTTTCGCGGTTGCGCGGGGCGGCGGCCGGCAGCGGCGGGCGCGGCGCGGCGGGGCCGGTTCGTGCCGCGGCGGCCGAGGCAGCGGCGGCCGATGCAGTGGCGGCCGAGGCCGACGCGCCCTCCTGGGCGGCGCCCTCCAGCGCGGCCCCGTCCTGGGCGGTCCCGGTCGACACCGCACCCACGAGCGACGATCCGTCCGCATCGTTGGCCGCCGCGGGCAGCACGGCCCAGGGATCGGCGCGGCGGGCCACGGTGATCCACAGCGGGCCCAGCGGCAGCGGCTGGTTGAACGGTGTGTCGGGTTCGGCCGGCGTGCCCATGGCGTCCTGCGCCTGCATGGACCAACCCCGCGCGCCCAGACGCAGCCGTGCGGCCTGCGGGGCCACCCCGGCGTCGGCCAGCACGATGTCGCAATCCGGATCGGCGCCCAGCACCGCGCCATCGCGCGCGTCGCAGCGCGCATCCCGGTGCAGGCCGGAGAGCACGCGCAGTTCCAGCATGTCGTTCGGATTCGCGCTCATGGGAGGGGGGCTCCGGGTCTCACAGGTCCACCCGCGCGAGCGGCTGCACGTTGATTTCCTGCGTCAGCTCCTGATAGGAGAGAACGGGCAGGTCGTACAGATCCTGTTCGATCATCTTGCGCAGGTAGCGGCGGATGTCCATCGACGTGAGCAGCACGGGCTTGCGCGCCGCGGCCGTCAGGTCGCCGACCGTGCGCTTGATGTTTTCGAGCAGGCGCTTGGACACGTTCGGGTCCAGCGCGAGATAGCTGCCGGCGGACGTCTGGCGGATCGCGCCGCGCACGGTTTCTTCGACATTCGGGGCGAGCAGGTAGGCGGGCAGGATGTTCTGACCGCTGGAATACTTGTAGCTGATGTGCCGCTTGAGCGAGACGCGCACGTATTCGGTCAGCAGCACCGAGTCTTTTTCTTTCTGGCCCCACTCGATCAGGGCTTCCAGCACGGCCCGCAGATTGCGCACCGAGATGTCTTCGGACACCAGGCGCTGCATGATCTCGGCCACCTTCTGCACCGGCATCACGCGCAGCGCTTCCTTGACCAGATCGGGATAGCGGTCTTCCATCGCGGAGAGCAGGAATCGCGTCTCCTGGATGCCGATGAAGTCCGACGAATACTTCTTGAGCACGAAGGCCAGGTGCCAGGTGAGGATCTGGTGCGCATCGAGATACGGGATGCCGGCGGCCGCGAGCGTCGGCACCTGTTCGACGGCCACCCACAGCGTCGGCACGTCCGGCAGGAAACGCTTGTCGGGGTCGAACGCCACCTGCAGGGCCTGGAGATTCTGCTCGCTGTCGCGCGCCAGGACATGCCCCGGGCGCAGCCGGCCCTGCGACACGGGCACCTCCGACAGCAGGATGTTGTAGGTCTGCTCGGGCAGCACTTCGTTGAAACGCAGCTGGATGCCGGGGAACGGCACGCCGAGGTCGAAGTAGAGCGCGCGCCGGATCTTGAGCAACTCTTCGTTCAGCTCGTCGGGATTGAAGTGGCGTTGCAGGCCCGCCGCCACGTCGATCATGAGCGGCAGGGTGGGCGCGAACTCCGCGCTGCCGTCGTTGCGGGGCTTGCTCACGGCGGGTTGGCCGTCGGCGGCCAGCGCCGGGATCTCGGTGATCTCGCCCGTCTTTTCGTCCACCACCTTGCGCGAGCCGCGGATCAGCACGAAGCCGATGGTGCCGACCACGGCGGCGAGCGCCAGGAAGGTGAAGGTGGGCATGCCGGGGATCAGGCCCATGCCCACGGCGATCGCGGCCGCGATGAGCAGCGCGCGCGGCTGAGCCAGCACCTGATTGCCGATGTCCTTGCCCACGTTGGAGGGGCCGTCGCCGGTCTGCACTCGGGTCACGATGATGCCGGCGCAGATGGCGATGAACAGCGCCGGGATCTGCGAGATCAGGCCGTCGCCGATCGACAGGATCGAGTACACCTGCACGGCCTCGCCGGCGCTCAGGCCGCGCTGCATCGTGCCGATCAGCATGCCGCCGAGCAGGTTCACCGCGACGATGATGAGGCCGGCGATCGCGTCGCCCTTCACGAATTTCATGGCGCCGTCCATCGCGCCATAAAGTTGGCTTTCTTTCTCGACGATGTTGCGGCGGCGGCGCGCCTCGTCCATGTCGATGGTGCCGGCGCGCAGGTCGGCGTCGATCGACATCTGCTTGCCCGGCATGGCGTCGAGCGAGAACCGCGCCGCCACTTCGGCCACGCGCTCCGCGCCTTTGGTGATCACGACGAACTGCACGATGGTCAGGATCAGGAACACGACCAGGCCAACGACGAGATTGCCGCCGACCACGAAGTTGCCGAAGGTCTCGATGATGTGGCCGGCGTCGCCCTGCAGCAGGATCAGGCGGGTCGTGGCGATCGAGATGCCGAGCCGGAACAGCGTCGTGACCAGCAGTACCGACGGAAACGACGAGAACGCCAGCGGCGACGGCAGGTACATGGCGACCATCAGCAGGACGGCCGAGATCGTCATGTTGGCGCCGATCAGCACGTCCACCAGGGTCGTGGGCAGAGGCAGGATCATCATGAAGATGATCGAGACGATCAGGATCGCCAGGACGATGTCGTTGCGGCTGGTCGCGAGGGCGACAATGCGATTGAGGGCGTGCATCAGGGTCAGGCGGTAACGGGTGTGGGGGTGGTCGCGCCGCGCAGCGCCACATAGGCGCGCATCGCCGCGCCCGCTTCCTGCGGACGCTCCAGCACGGTCAGCACCTGGGCGCGCACCAGATGAAAGGCGCCGTCGATGGCGCCGCTCATGGCCACGCGCTCGAGAGTGGCCTGTGCATCGGCGGGCTTGCCGGCGCGCAGTTGCGCCAGCGCCAGCGCCACGCGCTGACGCGGCTGGGCCAGGCCCAGGGTGTCGAGCGCCGCCAGCAGCACCGCCGCCTTCTCGGGGCGGTTGTTCTCCATATAGATGCTGGCGAGCAGGCTCAGCATCTCGGCGTGCGTGTCGTTCAGGGCGGAAGCGATGGCGGTCATCCTTGGTACAGAGCGCTGCGATACATGCCGACGAGGTCGCGCAGACCCGATTCCTCGCGCAGCAGGCGCACGGCGCGGTTCAGCGTGCGGGCGGCGTCGTCGCCCTGCGCGGCGGCCTGGTCGGCCGCCTCCGACAGCAGGGTCTGGGTTTCGCCCAGCAGCTGTGCGAAGCGGGCCGGCATCAGCAGGTCGCGATGGTTGAGCGCCGGCCGCAGCGCCTGGTCGAGGCTGCGGTCCATGCCCGGTTTGTCGAGCAGCGCTTCGAGCTGCGGCCGCATGCCGTCGGCCGCCGGCGTGAGGTCCTGACGGTCGGGCAGATGCGCGTTGCCGCTGTCGCGGCCGGCGTAGCTGATGCCTTCGATGCCGCGATCGAGCGCGAAGCCGCCGATTCTCAAGTCGTTCATGGTCGGTGTCCGCCTGTCAGTAGGCCGAGTCGCGCACGGCGTCGAGCCAGCGGTTCAGATAGTCGACGCCGGCGTGCAGTCCGGCCGGCGCCACGGCGTCTTCGTCGTAGCGGGTCAGGGCGAGCAGCCAATGCCGGTGCCCCTGATTGCGCAGCGCCACCTGGACCGGCCAGCCTTCATGGCGGGTGTGGTGGGCCCGCTTGAAGGCGCGCAGCAGCAGCGCACCGGCGTCGTACTCGACCGGGGCCGCCACGTACACGGCCAGGCCGCCGGTGGTGCGTTCGATGCCCACGCGTCGGCCAGATTCCGCCTGCAGGGCGAGCGACCCGCGCTCGTCGAGCGCCAGCGGGCCGAAGCCCCATTCCTGACCCAGCGCGGCGAGGGCCTGATCGGCGTTGTTCATGCGTCTTCCTCGTCGATGGCCACGTCCAGGGCTTGCTGAGCGGCACTCAGAATGCTGTGACGCACATCGGCGTCGGGAAAAATCTGGGTCGGCAGGTCTTTGACCATGCTCTTCACGCCGGCCAGAAACACCACGCGTGCTTCGACCGCGGTGACGTTCTGCTGGCTGGCCAGCGCGGTGAAGCGCGAGTCGCTCACCCAGCGCTCGCCGGTGATGCCGATCAGGTCGCGCATCAGGCGAGGGGCATCCAGGCCGGTGCCGTGGCGGGACGACAGGCGGGCGCCGAGGTCGGCGCAGCCATGGAGCACGGTGGCCGCCACTTCGAGGTGATAGAGGTCGCTGACCAGCACCTGCAGCCGGCCGGTGTCGGTGGACGGCCGGGCGGCGGCGAGATCGTGGCCGAGCGCGGCGATCAGCTGCTTGAGGCCGCGGCCCAGATCGGCGTCGCCGAAGCGCTCGAGCGCCAGGGCCAGCGTCTTGGACAGCGTGGTCTCACCCAGCACCACGTCGCGGTAGGTCTGCTGGAAGCGCGCCACGCCGGCCGGGTCGGCCGCGAACTGGCCGGCGCTCTTCAGGGCATTCAGCCCCGCCCGGATTTCCGGGCCGCGTTCGATTTCCAGATCGGCCAGCGCGTCGCGGATCGCTTCCAGTGCCGCGGGGTCCGCGCCCTGGCGTTCTCCCTCGCGCAACGCGTACTGCAGGCCGAGATACTGCTGCGATACGTCCCCAAATGCCTGGGCGGCGCCCTGGCGGGGCGAGGCCTGGCCGGACAGCAGCTTTTTGGTCAGCTCAACCAGCTTTTCATGGGCATCGGCGTCGTGCGTGTCGTCGAGGAACTCGACGATCTCCTGCGTATCGAGCAACTGCAGGGGCCGGTCGGACTTCACCTTGCGCTCGGCGTGGTGCTTGTCCTCGGTCTTCTCGGCCATGTGCAGGCTGAGCTCTTCGGCGCCATCGGCCAGCGAGACCTCGCCGGCCAGCGTCACGGTCTTTTCGCCCAGCATCATGCCCGCCTGCTGGCGCGCCGAGGCGGCGTCTCCGTGAGCGGTGGTGGCGTTGAACCCGTGGTTCGGCAGTCCGGCGTCGATTCGATTCATGGTTTTCGTCTGGGCGGCCCGCCGGACCCGGGGGACGCCGGCAGGTGCCAGTGCGTAGTAACCGCGGCCGGGCTTTGGTTCCATCGCATGCGCAAAATTATTTTGACGCGGGCGGTGGAACCAAACGCCGCGGCGCCGTTACGAACGGGGCATGCGCCAGGCGAGGGTCCGGCGCACTTTCCCGAGGAAGAAACCCATGAGCATCAATGGCATCAATACCGCCGGCATCCAGTCCATCGACCTGTCCTCCATGGACCTGGAAACCGCGCTGATGCAGGTGCAGCAGCAGCGTACCCAGCTGCTGGACTCGACGCTGCGCAGCCAGATGGACGCGGTCAATCAGCGCAATCAGGACATCGCCGGGCTCAACGAGAAGAGCGCCGCCCTGCGCAATGCCAACACGGACATGGAATCGGCCAACGTCGACATGACGGCCAAGATCGCCGAGTACAAGGATCTGGCCGACCGCCTGGCGGCCAGCAAGTGCCCGGATCCCAACGGCTGGTACGGCCTGTCGTTCGGCCAGGGCGACAACGGCGATCTGTCGTTCAAGACGCTGGACCAGATCAAGGCGGCCGGCCTGGACATCCCGGGCGGCGACAACGCGCCGCGCAACGTCGACGGCAACCACACCATGGATGCCAAGGGCTGGGTGGTGCAGAGCTTCATCGACCAGCTGGGCGCGAAGATCGCCGGCATGGAAGAGAGCATCAAGACAAATACCGCCACGATCAAGACAAATAACGACGCGATCGCCGACAACAAGAACGCCATCGACAGCCTGAGCAACTCCCAGCAGATGGACATGCTGCGTCTGCAAAGCCTGAGCAACAAGCGCAACGAGGCCTTCGACGTGATGACCAATTTCATCAAGAAGATGCAGGACAACCGCAGTTCGATCGTCGGAAACATGCGCTGACGGGGTATCGGCTGCGCCCGGCGCCGGTGCCCGACCCGCGGTGAATTTTGCCGCGGCGCCACGGAACCGAACTCGCCCGGCCGTTACTCACTCACCAGTTTCAACATTCTTTCGTTCGACGCCGGCCATGCCGGCCAGGGAGCCCGTCTTGAACATGAACGTCAACACCAGCAACGTCGGTGGCATCAACTTGGTCGATCTGTCCAGCATGGACCTCGAGACCGCCCTGATGATGGTGCAGAGCCAGCGCGTCAGTCTGCTGGACAAGAGCCTGAACGACCAGATCCAGGAAGTGAAGAACCGCAATCAGCTCACGGCCTCGCTCAACGACATGCAGGCCGCGCTCAACGGCATGAAAGCGGCGCTGCCGAGCAAGGATCCCAAGCCGGACGACCGCGTGAGCGACACGCCGGAGAACCGCGCCCTGGCCGCGAAGTTCGCGTCGCACTCGCACAGCCTGGAGCGCGACACCTCGCCCGTGGGCGTGAGCGGCGAGATCGGCAAGGACCACGCCGTGTCGGCCAGCCAGATCTCGAGCCTGCCCACCCGCGAGGCGCTGGAGAAGATGATCAATTCGATCAAGTCCGAGATCGATAGCGCCAGCAATTCTCAGCAGATGGACATGCTGCGTCTGCAGAGCCTGAGCAACAAGCGCAATGAAGCCTTCGACGTCATGAGCAACTTCGTCAAGAAGATGCAGGACAGCCGCAGCTCCATCATCGGCAACATGCGTTGAGCCGTTCCTTCCTCGAATTTAAATCTCTACCTGATTCCGGAGTACGGCCATGGCCGACAACCAACAAGAACTGAACATCCAGGCGCTGATCGAGCGCGCCGACGAAGTGGTGCGCAACTGCCAGCGCGCAATCGAGGATTCCGACGAGCGCCTGCGCCGGCTGGGCCTGGACCCCGCCAAGGTGCGCGAAGTGCTGGCCGTCCAGCCCCTGAGCGAGGCGCAGCGCGCCGAAGCCGAAAAGCTGTACCGCCAGGACATGGAAGACATCGAGCGCGAAGTCGAGCAGGAAGCCAACTACGCCCGCCAGCGCAGCGAACCGCGCGCCAGCGGCGGGGTGAAGCGTCCGCGCGCGATGGTCTGACCCGGACTTCTGGAGCGACACCCATGAGCGCATCCCCCGACATCAGCAGCGAGGAGTACGGCGCGCTGCACGACCAGATCGTGGCGCAACTGGCCGCCGGCGGCTCGCTGGGCCAGCTCAGCGGCATCACGGCCGACGAGTGCGAGGCGCTCTACAGCCTGGGCTACGGTCTGTATGAGAAGGGCCGTTATCCGGATGCGCTCAAGGTGCTGTCGTACCTGGTCGCCCTGAATCACACCGAGCATCGCTACCTGGTGGCCCTGGGCGCCACCGCCCAGGCCCTGGGCAAGCATGCCGACGCGTTGCAGCAATACATGGCCGCCACGCTGCTCGACCCGCTCGAGCCGGCGCCGGTGTTCTACGCCGCGCAATGCCTGACCGACATGGGCCAGCTCGATGCGGCCCTGCAGTCCTGCGACCTGGCCCTGGCCATGTGCAAGCCGGACACCCACGCCGTGCTGGCCGAGCGTGCGCAAGCCCTGCGCGACGCGCTGGCCGCCCGGGGCGCCAAGGAGAAAAAAGCATGATCAACCTGAACACCGCCGCGGGCTTGAATCCCGCCCTGCTGAACCCGTTCGATACCGGCTCGGCCGCTGCGCCGCCCGCCGGCGTCAAGCAGCTCGACGCCGCACAGCTCATCGCCAAGGGCGTCGTGGGCGACAAGCTGCTGTCCATGGGCCTCACGCCGCCGTCGATCAGCGCGGGCAGCCCGTCCGATGCGGCCAAGGCGCTGGGTAGCCTGGAGCAGAACGTCCAGGCCGACATCTACGCGATGATGACGCTGTTCCAGAAGCTCGCGCAGGAGCAGCGCAACAGCGCCCGCGCCGACCGCGCGGCGGCGATGGATGCCCAGGTGCAGACCCTGATGTCCGCCGCGGACGCGAGCCGCGACGCCGCCGCCGAACGCTTCAAGGGCGCGATGGTCGCGGGGGCATTCCAGATCATCGGTGGGGCGATGCAGGTCGCGGCGGGTGCCGGCGCGGTCGGCGCCTCGCTCAAGTCGGTCAACATGACGACGACCTCCAGCCCGTTGACGGCGGCGCAGACGAAGTTTCAGACCGGCCTGGACGGCTTCGCCGCCAATGCGTCGGGCCTGGGGCAGGGCGCCAGCGGCATCGCGGGCGGCATCGGCAGCATGGCGCAGGCCGGCTTCGATCGCGCCGCCGGCGCCAAGGATGCCGAGCGCGCGGAGCTGGAAGCGTCCGCCAAGGTGTTCGAGTCTGGCGTGCAACAGGCCAACGACCTGATGCAGCAGATGATGGACGTGATCCGCGACGTGCGCGAGAAGCTCAGCGCGATGGAGCAGAGCCGCGTCGAGACCAATCGCGGCATCGCGAGCAGAGTCTGAGCCCCGGGGAGCCATTCCATGGATATCCGCAACACCGGTACCCCCGGGCTGCCCCCCGGGCTGGACCAGCCGAGCCAGGCAGGCGCCGACATGGCGACGGCCGCGATGCGCGCGGCCGGCGGTATCGATCTGAGCGCGCTGGCCTCGCAATGGGCGGCCGACATGGCGCAGCTGCGTGGCGCGGGCGGCGATGGCGTGAGCAACGCCAACGGCAAGCCGGCGATCGCCGCGCCGACCAAAGAGTTTTCCGCGTCCGAGATGGTCGACCTGCTGCGTAACCTGCAGAGCAAGACGCAGGAAGCGCAACTGCGCAGCGCCAAGGAAAACGTCGAGAATAACCGCATCGAGCAGGCCAAGAACAACGAAGAGCAGTCGCGCAAGATCGACGAATGGATCCAGAAGAGCAAGGAGGCCAACAAGGGCGGCCTGCTCGGCAAGATCTTCGGCTGGATCGGCGCCATCGTGGCGGCCATCGCGGCCGCGCTGATGGTGGTGGCGGCCGTGGCGGCAACGGCCGTGACGGGCGGCGCGGCTGGCCCCGCCATGATCGCGCTGGCCGCCATCGCGGTCACCGGGGCCGTCTCGCTGCTGGCGACGCAGATATCCACCGAGGTGGGCGGTCCCGAGATCAGCATCAGCAACATGGTCACGCAGGCGGTCAGCAAGCTGCTGCAGGCGTTCGGCGTGGAGCCCGAGCTGGCCGAACGGATCGGCAACATCGTGGCGGGCGCGTCGATGGTCATGACCGGCGCGATCCTGGTCGAGCCCGGCGCGCTGGGCAAGATGGCGGGCGCCATCGCGACCGTCGCCGGCGCCGATCCGCAGACGGCGGGCTACATCGCGATGGCGATCGGCCTGGCGGCCACCATCACCGTGGGCGTGGTGATGGCGGTGGCCTCGTTCGGCGCGGGCACCGTGTCCACCGCGGCCAATGTCGCCGGCAACATCACCTCGCAGACCATGCGCACCGTCGCGGATACCGCCAAGACGGCCGGTCAGGTGGCGCAGGGCGCCGCGGCCGTGGCCAAGGGCGCGGGCGGCATCGCCACGGGCGCGGAGTCGATCCAGAGCGCCAAGGCGCAGGAGGCGGCCGACCAGGTGCTGGCCGACCGCAAGGCGCTCGAGGCCATGATGACCAAGCTGCAGGCCTCGATGGAAGAGGACCGCGAAAAGATCAAGGAAGTGATCCAGGCGATGGACGAGGCGATGCAGCTGGTCAGCAAGATGATCGCCGGCGCCGCCGACAGCATGACCCAGATCACCGCCAACATCGGCAAGCGCGCGATGGTTTGAACCGCGCGCACAACGGAGTATTGAACGTGACGACATCGACTTCCCCCGTCTCCCGCACGGCCTTCGGCCAGGCGCTTTTCGACGGACTGGACAGCCTGCCCGGCAGCCAGCGGCTGAGCGCCGAACAGCTCGAGGTGATCTACGCGCTGGCCTACGCGCACGTGGCGCAGGGCCAGTACGCGCAGGCCCTGCCGCTGTTCGCCTTCCTGTCGCAGTACGGTCCGACCCGCAAGCACTACCTGTCGGGCCTGGCGCTGTGCCTGCAGATGCAGGCGCGCTACGACGAAGCCATCCGCATCTACTCGCTCGTGGGCACGCTGTTTCCGGTGGCGCCCGAGGCGACGCTGCGCGTGGCCGAATGCCAGCTCGCGCTGGCCCACGCCGACGAAGCGCGCCAGTCGCTCGAGCAGGTGCTGGCGGCGGCCAGCCAAGACCCGGCTCATGCCGGTCTCGCTCCGCGTGCCCAGATGTTGCTGGCCGCGCTGGGCCGCGAGGCGCACGCATGAGGAGGGTTTCGCATGAACGATAGTCCGGCAACCCTGCCCGACACGGCCGCCTCCCCCGAGGCGGCTTTTGTGCTTGATGCGGACGAGGCGCGCATGCTCACCGAGGTGGGCTTTCTGGCCGCGGGCCGCGGTGACGTCCAGCGCGCGGATGCCATCTTCCAGGCGCTGCGTACCATACGTCCCGCGCGGGCCTACCCCTGGCTCGGGCTGGCGGTGGCGCGCCTGAATGCCGGCCGCGCGCCCGAGGCCGTGACCGTGCTCGAACAGGGCGAGGCGGTGCTGGTGGGCGCGCATGGCGACGAAGCCGTGCTGCTGGCGGCCTGGCGTGGTTTCGCGCTGCAACTGGCCGGCCGCAATGCCGAGAGCCTGCGTCTGCTGCAGGTCTGCGCCCGAGGCACCGGCGAGGCCGCCTCGCTCGCACAGGCCCTGCTGGGCATCACGCCGGAGGCGGACGCATCCGCCGACGGCGCTTCCGAATCCATGACTCGCTAGGACTTCCATGGACATCTCCGCGCTTTCCGCCGCGCTCTCGCCGGCCCTCGACACGCTCAAGACGCCGACGGTGCAACCGGGGGCCGAGGCCACCGAACGCTTCGCCCGCGTGATGGGCGCGCCCGACGTCGACGTGGCCGCCCCGACCGGCGTGCACGCCGCGCTGCAGGCCGCCTTCGCGGCGCCCGTTCAGGCCACCGGCCCGGCCACGCTGGGCAGCCAGATTCTCTCGGGCCTGCAATCGACCACGGCCGAGTTTTCGCAGAAGTGGCAGGGCATCGCGGGCAACCTCGATCGCCTGGGCGCCCAAAGCTCGCTCTCCGACATGATGCGGCTGCAGGGCGAGTTGCTGCAGGTGTCGGTGCAATACGAACTCGTGGGCAAGGCGGTGTCCCGCACCACCCAGAACATCGATACGCTGGTCAGGATGTCCTAATGCAAGCTGTGTCTTCGCTGTTTCCGCTTTCCTGGACCCGCCTGCGCTTTCTGGCGGCGGCGCTGTTGATCGCCTTGCTGGCCGCCTGCGGCTCGCGCGTCGAGCTGTTTTCCGCCGCCAGCGAAAGCGAGGCCAACGAGCTGCTGTCGGTCCTGCTCGACTCGGGCATCCGCGCCGAAAAGAGCGTCACCAAGGCCGGTGTCGCGGTGTCGGTGGATAGCGCCCAGGTCGCGCGCGCGCTCGACATCCTGCGTTCGCGGGGTCTGCCGCGCGAACGCTTCGACGGCATGGGCCAGATCTTCCGCAAGGAAGGGCTGGTGTCCTCGCCGCTCGAAGAGCGCGCCCGCTATATCTATGCCCTCTCGCAGGAGCTCACCAACACGCTGTCGCAGATGGACGGCGTGCTGGCCGCGCGCGTGCACGTGGTGCTGCCGGAGCGGGGCGGCGTGGGCGAGAACACCACGCCCTCGACCGCGGCGGTCTTCATCAAGCATCAGACGGGTTACAACCTCGACGCGCTGCAGCCGCAGATCCGCAAGCTGGTGACCCACGCGATCCCGGGTCTCACCGAAGACCGCGTGTCGATCGCGTTGGTGTCGGCCCAGCCCGCCATGACCAGCGCGGCCGACGCGCCGGTGTCGGTGCCCGCCACCGGGCTGTGGGCGGCGCTCGCCGTGCTGGCCGTATTGGTGGCCGGCCTCGGCGGTGCGCTGATCTGGGTGCTGCTGCGCCGTGGTCCGGCCGCGACCGCGCGCAAGCCTCGCCACGAACCCGGTACCGCGGGCGGCGCGGCATGAGCGTCGCGCTGTTCAGCGCGCCGCTGCTGGAATTCAACCAGCTGCCGAGCCGCACCCTGCACCCGAGCCGCCATGCCGAGCATGCGCCGCCGGGTGCGCGTGCGCCCGCCGGCATGGAGGCCGCCTGGCACCGCCTCTGGTCGGGCCAGATCCTGGCCCGCCTGGGCCTGGCCGAACGGCCGGTGCTCGATGGCACGCGCCCCGAGCTGGCCCTGGCCCTGCTGCCGCCGGAGCGGCTGGCGCGCACGCTGCGTCTGATCGGCGCGGCGCTGTGCGGCGCGCGTCTGCGCCGGATGATCGCCGGCGCCGAAGTGCGCGAAGTGATGGCCGCGCTCGGCCCCGACGTGCTCGAACTCGCGCGGGGCGGGCGCTTCACGCAAGCCGCGCTCGCCGAGGCCGGCACCTGGCCGCTCGCGCAGACCGTGCAGTCCGTCGACGCGCTCGGCCGTGCCACCGCATGGCAGGCGCTCACCGGCGCCGGCCCCGAACTGGCGCTGCGCGCCGAACTCAAATTGCCCGCCGCCGCCGCGGTGGCCGCGCCGCTCGCGGCGCCGGCCGCGCTGGCGCTGGCGCTCGACGTCCTCAAATACGCTGAACCGACATGGGTTTCCTCCTTCCCCGCGCTGGCCTGACGCCGTCCGCCGCCCCGCGTATCGATCCCGCCGCGCGTATCCTGCGGGCCGCGGATCATGCCGCGCTGCTGCAGGCCGACGCGCTCGTGGCGCACGCGCGCGAGCAGGCCGATGCCATCATGGCGCAGGCCCAGGCCGCCTTCGAGGCCGAGCGTGAACGCGGCTACGCCGATGGCAAGGAAGAGGCGCTGATGGGGCAGGCCGAACGGATGATCGAGACCGTCGGCCGCACCATCGAATATTTCGCCGGCGTCGAGAACGAGATGGTCGATCTGGTCATGGCGTCCGTGCGCAAGGTCATCGATGGCTTCGACGACCGCGAAAAGGTCATGATCGTGGTGCGCAACGCGCTCGCCGTGGTGCGCAATCAGAAACAGATGACGCTGCGCCTGCATCCCGACGAAGTCGAGACCGTGCGCGGCCACATCAACGATCTGCTCGCCGCCTATCCGGGCGTGGGCTACCTCGACATCCTGGCCGACGGCCGCCTCGCGCGCGGCGCCTGCATTCTCGAGAGCGAGATCGGCATGGTCGAGGCCAGCCTCGAGAACCAGATCCAGGCGCTGCGCACCGCGTTCCAGCGCACGCTGGGCAGCCGGGTCTAGGGGCGGGGCATGCGTCAGTTCGACTACATCACCGAAATGATGGAGGTGGCCCTGCAGGACACGCCCACCCTGCGCATCAAGGGCCGCGTGACCCAGGTGGTGGGCACCATCATCAAGGCCGTCGTGCCCACGGTCAAAGTGGGCGAGGTCTGCATCCTGCGCAATCCCGGCGAGGATTTCGAGATGAAGGGCGAGGTGGTCGGCTTCGCGCGCGACGCGGCACTGCTGACGCCCATCGGCGACATGTACGGCATTTCGTCGGCGACCGAGGTCATCCCGACCGGCCGCGCCCACATGGTGCCGGTCGGTCCCGGCCTGCTGGGCCGCGTGCTCGACGGCCTGGGCCGTCCGCTCGACGAGGCCGAGCTGGGTCCGCTCGAGGCCAAGAAGTTCTATCCGGTGTTCGCCGAAGCGCCCGATCCGCTCACGCGCCGCATCATCGCCGACCCGCTGGAGCTGGGCGTGCGGGCGCTCGACGGCGTGCTCACCTGCGGCGAAGGTCAGCGCATGGGCATCTTCGCCGCGGCCGGCGGCGGCAAGTCCACGCTGATGGGCATGCTGGTGAAGGGCGCCGACGTGGATGTGACCGTGGTGGCGCTGATCGGCGAGCGCGGCCGCGAAGTGCGCGAGTTTCTCGAGCACGAGCTCGGCCCCGAGGGCCGGCGCAAGAGCGTGATCGTCTGCGCCACCAGCGACAAGTCGTCGATGGAGCGCGCCAAGGCCGCCTACGTAGCCACCGCCATCGCCGAGTACTTCCGCGATCAGGGCAAGCGCGTGCTGTTCCTGATGGACTCGGTCACGCGCTTTGCCCGGGCGCAGCGCGAGATCGGCCTGGCCGCCGGCGAGCCGCCGACCCGCCGCGGGTATCCCCCTTCGGTCTTCGCCACGCTGCCCAAGCTGATGGAGCGTGCCGGCATGAACCAGCATGGTTCGATCACGGCGCTCTACACGGTGCTGGTCGAGGGCGACGACATGACCGAGCCCATCGCCGACGAGACGCGTTCGATTCTCGATGGCCACATCGTGCTGTCGCGCCGCCTGGGCGCGGCCAACCACTATCCCGCCATCGACGTGCTGGCCTCGGCCAGCCGCGTGATGAACGCGGTGATCTCGCCCGAACACAAACGCATGGCCGGCCGCCTGCGCGAACTGATGGCCAAGTACCAGGAGGTCGAGCTGCTCGTGAAGATCGGCGAGTACAAGCGCGGCGGCGACAAGGTCACTGACGAAGCGATCGACCGGATCGACGCCATCAATACGTTCCTGCGTCAGCGCACCGACGAGCGCACCACGCTGGCCGAGGCGCTCGCGCGCATGCAGCAGATCGTGGGGACCGCATGAGCGTGTTCGACGAACTGCTGGCGATCAAGCGCTTTCGCGAAGGCCAGGCCGAGCTCGCCGTGGCGCGCCAGCGCCAGGTCCACCACGACGCCCAGGCCGGCGAGGTCCAGGCCGAGGCGCGTCTGGTGGCGTTCCGCGACTGGGCCGAGACGCACGAGCGCGAGCTGTACGGCGACCTGTGCCGGCGCACGGTGCGCGTGCGCGATATCGAGGCCGTGCTGCAGGACGTGGCCGGACTGCGGGAAGGCGAGCGCCAGCACGAGCAGTCGCTCGAGAGCGCGCGCGAGACCACCCGCCGCGAAGAACAGGCGCTGGGCGAGCGCCGCGACGAGCACCGGCAGGCCAGCCGCCTGAGCGAAAAATTCGTCGAGCTGGCGCGGCTGCATTTCGACGCGCAGATGAAAGAAGCCGAGCGCAAGGAAGACATGGAGATGGAAGAGGCCGCCAGCGTCGCGCGCGATCGCGACGACTGGGAGCAGCACGAGGAGTACGAGCCCGCATGAGCATCGATCGACGCATCAGCCTGGATACCGCCATCGCGCAGGGCATGCCCGACCTGAACCAGTCGGACAGCGGCACGGGCACGCGGCGTGAAGCCAGCCAGGGCGACCGCCAGGCTTTCGAGCGGGCACTCGCGCAGGACGCGGGCGACGCACAGAAAAGCGCCCCGGCCCCCGCGACGCCGACGGGGGCGTTCGGCCTGTTCGCCGCCGCGCCGCAGACCGATGCCGCCGTCCAGGCCCGCGCGAGCGCGCTGGCGAGCGCCTTGTGCGAACACCTGAGCGCCGCTGCCCGGCAGCTGCTGGTCGACGACGGGGCGCAGGGCAGGCGCGAGGTGCGCGTCACGCTCGATGACGAGCGGCTGCCCGGGCTGACCGTGTCCGTATTCGAAGAGGGCGGCCGCGCGGTCGCCGCGTTCGTCTGCGCGGTGGAGTCCACCCGTGAGCGTATGAACGAGGGCGCCGCGGCGCTGGCCGCCGAACTGGCCGCCAGCCTGTCGCGCGCCACGCTGGTGCGCGTCAGCACCGATGATCCCGAAGACCCCTGCCTGACCGAGACGCGCGCCGAGCCTGACGCCGGCGCCGCGCAACCGAGCACCCTGTGAAACTTTCTTCCGAATCCGCTTCCAGCATGACCGCAAGCCTGGAGATGTCCGTGGCCGGCGCGAGCCCGGTGCAGATCGCCGCGCGTCTGCCGCGCCTGTCGGGCAACGAGGCACGCGCGCTGGATCTGGTGGCGCGCCACGCCGCCAGCCTCGACGTGATCCTGGGCCAGCACGAAGGCGTGCCCGCCGCCTGGCAGATCAGCCTGACGCCCGGCGTCGCGCCCGGGCTGCTGGCCGCCGACGCCTACGGCGCCGAGATCGAATGGGCCGGCGCGCGCCTGCATCTGAGCCTGCCGCGCAGCGCGCCCACCGCCTGGCTGGCCGCGCGTCATCCCGAACTCGAACCCGCACCCCTGAGCGATGCGCTGGCCGCGCTGGCGCTGGAATCGCTGCTCGCCGACATCCAGGCCAGCGTGGCCGGCCTGTCGCCCGCCGGACCCGCGCGCGTCGGCGTGGCGGGTGCCGAGCTGCCGCCGCTGTCCCATGTCTGGACGCTGAGCGCCCGCGCGCAGGGCAGCGGCGACGTGATCTACGCCCGCCTGGCCGCCGACGATCTTGGCCTGATGCTGCTCGCCGGCCTGCTGGCTCAGCGCGCGGCGCCCGCCAACGGCCTGGCGCTCGACACGCTGCCCGTGCGCGTGCGCGCCGAAATCGGCGCCGTGACCCTCACGGCCGCCGAGCTCGGCACGCTGCAAGCCCGCGACGTGCTCCTGCTCGACCATTACCGCGTGAGCGAGCAGGGCGAGCTCTGGTTGTCCGCCGGACAGGGCCAGGGCCTGCGCGTGCGCGCCGACGCTTCAACCTACATCGTGACCCAAGGCTGGACCTCCCTCATGACCGATACCCCCGCCGACGCCGCCCCGCAGCCCGAGGCGCAACCCAGCGCCGCGCCGCTGGCCGTGGCCGACATTCCCGTCACGCTCACCTTCGACCTGGGCGAACGCAGCGTGACCCTGGCCCAGCTGCAGTCGCTGCAGGTGGGCGCCACCTTCGATCTGCAACGGCCACTGGCCGACGGCCCGGTGATGATTCGCGCCAACGGCGCGCTCGTCGGGACCGGCAATCTGGTGCAGATCGACGAGCGCATCGGCGTGGTGATCGCCACCCTGGGATCGGCCGCCGCATGAGCTCGTACGATCCCATCAGCCTGGCCGTCGTCCTGGCGCTGCTCGCGCTGGTGCCGCTGGCGGCGGTGATGACCACCTCGTTCCTGAAGATCGCGGTCGTGCTCACGCTGGTGCGCAACGCGCTGGGCGTGCAGCAGGTTCCGCCCAACATCGCCCTGTACGGTCTCGCCCTGATCCTGTCGGCCTACGTGATGGGGCCGGTGGTGATGCAGATGAGCACCGAGCTGCGCGCGGTGGGCGCGG
This sequence comes from Bordetella genomosp. 5, assembly GCF_002261475.1. Classification (GTDB taxonomy): domain Bacteria; phylum Pseudomonadota; class Gammaproteobacteria; order Burkholderiales; family Burkholderiaceae_B; genus Bordetella. Next base: position 190,844 of record NZ_NEVN01000009.1, on the reverse strand, counting down.
GCCAGGCGCAGTCGGCGCCCGCCGCGCCCGTGCCCGAGACCGCGGCGCCCGAACGGGGCGGCAGGCTGCATCTCGACAATGCCACGCCCGCCGCGGCCACCGCGGCCGACGGCGACGACCGGCTCACCGGCATTCTGGATGCCGTGGCTCGCGGCGCGGAACCGTTGCGCGGATTCATGTTGAAGAACAGCCGCGCCGAGCAGCGTGATTTCTTCGTGCGTACGGCGCGCACCCTGTGGGGCGAGGAGCAGGCCCGCAATCTCAAGGAAGACGACCTGCTGGTGCTGATTCCGGCGTTCCTGCTGTCCGAGCTCACCGCCGCGTTCCAGATCGGCTTTCTGCTGTATCTGCCGTTCGTCATCATCGACCTGATCGTCTCGAACATCCTGCTGGCCATGGGGATGATGATGGTCTCGCCGGTGACGATTTCCATGCCCCTGAAGCTGTTCCTGTTCGTCATGGTCGACGGCTGGACCCGCCTGATTCAGGGCCTCGTGCTGTCGTACGCATAATGGGCACCGTCGATCTCGTCTCCTACATGACCCAGGCGCTGTACCTGGTGCTCTGGCTGTCGCTGCCGCCGATCGCGGTGGCGGCCATCGTGGGTACGCTCTTTTCCCTGTTCCAGGCGCTCACGCAGATCCAGGAGCAGACGCTGTCGTTCGCGGTGAAGCTGATCGCCGTGTTCGCCACGCTGCTGCTGACGGCGCGCTGGATCAGTGGCGAGCTGTACAACTTCACGATCGCCGTGTTCGACCTGTTCTACAAGATTCGCTAGGACGGAGCCCACATGTTTTCAGGCGTGACGTATGCGGAGGCGAAGATATTCCTGGGGACGCTCGCGCTCACCCAGCCTCGCATCCTCGCGCTGTGCGTCATGCTGCCCATCTTCAGCCGCCAGAGCATGCCCGGCATGCTGCGTTACGCGGTGGCGGCGGCGATCGGCCTGATCATCGTGCCGGTGCTGATGCCGCGCTATGCCGCGTTCGATCCGAGCTGGATCGACCTGGTGCTGCTGGTCGCCAAAGAAGTGTTCGTGGGCCTGGTGCTCGGCTTTCTGGTGGCGATCCCCTTCTGGATCTTCGAGGCCGTGGGCTTCGTCATCGACAACCAGCGCGGCGCCAGCCTGGGCGCGACCATCAACCCGGCCACCGGTAACGACTCCTCGCCCATGGGTATTCTGTTCAATCAGGCCTTCATGGTGTTTTTCCTGGTGGGCGGCGGCTTCATGCTGATGCTCACGATGCTGTACGACAGCTTCCGGCTCTGGGATCTGTTTTCGTGGGCGCCCACGCTGTCGCGCGAGAGTGTGCCGCTGATGCTCGATCAGCTCAGCCGCTTCGCGCGCCTGGTCCTGCTCTTCGCGGCCCCCGCCATCGTGGCGATGTTCCTGGCCGAGCTGGGGCTGGCGCTGGTGAGCCGCTTCGCGCCGCAGCTTCAGGTGTTCTTTCTGGCCATGCCGATCAAGAGCGGCCTGGCCCTGCTGGTGCTGGTGCTCTACATGGGCACCCTGTTCGAATACGCGGGCGATGCCACCGAGCACATCCGCACCATCGTGCCGTTCCTTGACAGCCAGTGGCAGGAGGCGCGATGAGCGGCGAAAAGACAGAACAGCCAACCCACAAGAAGCTGCGCGATGCGCGCAACAAGGGCGAGGTCGCGCACAGCAAGGACTTCACCCAGACGCTGCTGGTGCTGGCGCTGTTCGGCTACATGCTGGGCAACGCGCAGAACATCATCGAGTCGCTGGGGCGGCTGATGCTGCTGCCGGCCGACCTCATCGGCATGCCGTTCGAGGTGGCGCTGCCGCAGGCCCTGGACGCCGGGCTGCGCGAAGCCACGACGCTGGTGCTGCCATTCGTGCTCATCGTGCTGATCGTCGGGATGTTCGGCGAGTTCCTGCAGGTGGGCGTGGTGCTGGCGTTTCAGAAACTCAAGCCGTCGGGACAGAAGCTCAACCCGATGACCAATCTGAAGAACACGTTCTCGAAGAAGAATCTGGTCGAGTTCCTCAAGTCCACGCTCAAGATCGCCTTCTTGTCGGCGCTCGTGACCATCGTAGTGCGCGATGCGCTGCCCGAGCTGATGTCGGTGCCCTACAGCGGTCTGGCCGGCTTGCAGACCGGCGTGGGCGGCATGCTGCGCACGCTGATCGTGAACATCGCCGTGGCGTATGTGGTGATCTCGCTGGCCGACTTCGCCTGGCAACGCTTCCAGCATCGCAAGGGCCTCATGATGAGCAAGGAAGAGGTCAAGCAGGAATACAAGGAGATGGAGGGCGACCCCCACATCAAGCACAAGCGCAAACACCTGCACCAGGAGATGGTGATGCACGGGGCCACCGGGCAGGCGCGCAAGGCGTCCGTCGTCGTCACCAATCCCACTCACCTGGCCGTGGCGCTGTATTACGAACCCGACGAAACGCCGCTGCCGCTGGTGCTCGCCAAGGGCGAGGGCACGCTGGCCGAGGCCATGATGCAGGCCGCGCGCGAGGCAGGCGTGCCGGTGATGCAGAACATTCCGCTGGCGCGCGCCCTGATGGCGCAGGCCCAGCCCGACCAATACATTCCGAGCGAACTGATCGAGCCGGTGGCCGAGGTCCTGCGCCTGGTGCGCAAACTCGCCGCCGAACAGGAGACGCCATGAGTCAACCCACGCATCCGCTGATCCAGCGCTACGTGCAGCGCCACCAGCTCACCGACGCGCTGCGCGCCGACGGCCGGGCCACGGTGGTGATCGACGAGCGCTTCCGTGTCCACCTCGCGCCGGCGCCGCAGGGCTGGCTGGCCCTGCAGGCGCGGGTGCTGGACCTGCCGCCGGCCGGGCGCGATCGCGACGCGCTGCTGGTGGAAATGGGCGAGTTCGCCGCCGGCATGCTGGCGGGCCACGCCAGCACGCTGAGCGCGGATCCGCGCGAAGAAACGCTGGGATTGCAGCAATTGATACGCCCCGACGCCAGCGATCTGGATGTCGACGAGGCCGTGGGCCAGTTCGCCAATGCACTGTCGTTCTGGCAGGCCGTGGCGCGGCGCTACGCATGACCCCTTATGCATACCGAAACGGGCAACGCAGCCCGGGGAGAAAGACTTTGAAGCGCACGATTCTGGCGGGGGCCCTGATGCTGGCCCTGTTGGGGCCGGCCCAGGCGGCACCGAACTGGCCCATGGCGCCCTATAGCTACTACGCCAAGGAAGAGAGCCTGCAGAACGTCCTGCGCGAGTTCGCCGGCGGCTTTTCGCTCTCGCTGCAGTTGGGGCCGAACGTGAGCGGCGTGGTCAACGGCCGCTTCAACGCCAACACGCCGACCGAATTCATGGATCGGCTGGGCGGCGTCTACGGGTTCAACTGGTTCGTGTACGCGGGCACGCTGTTCGTGAGCCGGTCGAGCGACATGATCACGCGCTCGGTGTCCTCGATGGGCAGCTCGATCGTGTCGCTGCGCGAGGCCCTGCAGCAGCTGGGCGTGCTCGATCCCCGCTTCGGCTGGGGGGAGTTGCCGGACCAGGGTATCGCGCTGGTCTCGGGGCCGCCGGGCTATGTGGAGTTGGTGGAGCGCACCGTGGCCGCCCTGCCGATGGGCGCGGGCGGGCAGCAGGTGGCGGTGTTTCGCCTGAAGCACGCGTCGGTGAATGATCGCACGGTCAGCTATCGCGATCAGAAGGTCGTGACGCCGGGCCTGGCCACCGTGCTGCGCAACCTGATTCTGGGCTCCGGCAGCGGCAACAACAACGAAACGCTCGCGGCCATCGCGGCGCCATTGCGCGATGCGCCGCCGGTGTTCGCCGGTGCCGACAGCGCGGCGGGCGGCGCGCCGGCAGTGGGCGCGGGCGCCGCTGCGGCAGGCGCGGGACGCGTGCAGCGGGCCGGCGGCTTGCGTTTCCGCGAGCCCACCGTGCAGGCCGATTCGCGCCTGAACGCGATCATCGTGCAGGACATCCCCGATCGCATACCGATCTACCGCAACCTGATCGAGCAGCTCGACGTGGCGAGCACGCTGATCGAGATCGAAGCCATGATCGTGGACGTGAATTCCGATCTGGTGCGCGAGCTGGGCGTGAACTGGGGCGCGCGCGCCGGCTCGGCCTCGTTCGGCTACAGCGATTTCAATCTGGCGCCCAGCGGTCTGCCGCTGGCACCCGGCACCGACCTGGCGCCCGGCACCATCGGCATCAGCGTGGGCAGCACGCTGGCCGCCCGCATCCGCGCGCTGCAGGGGCAGGGCCAGGCCAACATTCTGTCGCAGCCCTCGGTGCTCACCACCGATAACCTCGGCGCCGTGCTGGACCTGTCGGACACCTTCTACATCCAGACCGTCGGCGAACGCGTGGCGACGGTCACGCCCATCACCGTCGGCACATCGCTGCGCGTGACGCCGCGCTATATCTCCGGCACCAGCGGTACCGAAGTCGAGCTCACGGTCGACATCGAGGACGGTCGCATCCAGGAAGAGCGGCAGATCGACCGCCTGCCCACCGTGCGCAAGAGCACCATCAGCACGCTGGCGGTCGTGGGTAACGATCAGACGCTGCTGATCGGCGGCTACAACAGCAGCCAGGACAGCGAGCGCGTCGACAAGGTGCCGCTGCTCGGCGACCTGCCGCTGATCGGCGCCTTGTTCTCAAGCAAGTCCACCACCGTGCAGCGCCGCGAGCGGCTGTTCCTGATCCGGCCGCGCGTGGTGGCCGTCAATGGCAACGTGGTGGCGCAGCCGCGCGCGCAGGCGCGTGCGGGCGAAATGGTCAACAGGACGTGGGGCGGCATCGAGTCGCCCATGACGGCGGGCGAGTACCTCGACCTGATCCAGGGCCAGCGCACGCAGGTGCAGTTCGAGCGCAATGCGAGTCCGGCCGTGCCGGGCGGGCCCGTGCGCGTGTCGCCGGTGTATCTGCAGTCGCTGCCGGTGGGCGAGGCATTGCGTTCGGATGGCCGGCCGATCCTGCGCGTGGAGCCCGTGGCCGCGCCCGATACGGGACGCGTGCCGGGGCGCTGAACGCCGCTTGAATCAGCCGGGCGGGCGCGCCTGGATCAGTTGTCCAGGTGCAGCCCTTTGAGGGCGAGCTTGTCGCGCAGCGCCGAGCGGGCGCGCGACAGGCGGCTGCGCACGGTGCCCACGGGCACGGTCAGCAACGCGGCCGCTTCTTCGTACGACACGTCGTCCATACCGACCATCAGCAGCACGTCGCGCATGTTGGGCGGCAGCTCGGCCAGCGCTTCCTGCAGCAGGCTCATGGTCTGGTTCTGTTCGGCGGCCTGCTCGGGCGTGAGCGACGACGACGCATGCTGTTCGAGCGCCTCGTCCGACACGAAGTCATAGCGGCGCTGCGGGGCGCGCGACAAATGATTGCGCACGAGGTTGAGCGCGATCCCGTAGAGCCAGGTCGAGAGTTGCGACTCGCCGCGAAACGAGCGGTACGAGCGCGCGGCTTCCAGGAAGGCCTGCTGCGCCAGATCTTCGGCGTCGCTGGTGTTGCCGATGTGCTTCACGATGAAGCGTTGCAGGCGTCCCGCATGTTCGCGCACCAGGTCGCGCAGCAGGGTGTCGTCGCTGGCGTCCCAGGTCCCCTCACCGCAGCCGGGCTGCGAGGGGACTTCGGGCGAAGTCGCGATCGAATCCAAAGAAGCGGACATGGTCTAGGGGAAGGTGAGGTGCGAGCCAGGAAGCGAACGACGGTCTGTGTGTCGAAGATGTACGACTACCGCTTGTATATTTGGCGAGAAATTACTACATATCTGCCCGCAACCGCAATCATTTGAATTTGAAATTTCTATCTGTAACATCGCCATGCCAAACAATCTCCATGCGTTGCATGGAGAAGACGCGCAATAATATTTGGAAACGATTGCCGCCAAAGGGTGGATCAGGGCGGCGAAATCGCGGCTCGTCGTGAAACCGCAACCGGCAGTTGTCAGACTTCCCGGTGTTGCGGCAACAGCTCGGCGAGCCACTGACGCGCCATGTCGGCGCTTACCGGGCCGCGCTGGGCGTTGTCGTTGAAACGCTGTTCCATGGCGAGGTCGATGGCCATGCGTTGGGCGGGAGACACCGATTCGGGCGCGACACCGAGGTGGTCGCACACGGCGTGAAAGCCTGCCGAGCCGGCGGCGGCGCTGTGATCGAGACGGGTCATGAAGTCCACGCCGTCGAGCGCGTCGCGCGAGGTCTGCGCCATGTCGAGCGCGAGGCTGATGCTGCGGGCGGAGAGCGGGGTACCGGGGCTGCCGGACAGGCCGAGCTCGCGAGAGACGGCGCTGGCGATGCCATTGCCGTAGGTGCGGGCGAGGGCGTCGGAGAAGAGGGCGGTGGTATCGGCGTCGGCGGCCACCCAGGCCACCGAGCGCCCACTGGGCGTCGTGCCGGTGCCGAGAACATGGAATTGTTCACCGACAACGGTTACATAGACATCACCCCCTTGCTCGGCGGCCTGGGCAAAGGCGTCGAGGCTGACGAAGCCGGGTGAAGAGGATACTGAATTGATTGTCATGCGGCCAGTAGACCCCGCGGTTGGTGGAGAGGACGGCGATTTTTCATCCCGTCAGAGCCTGAGTAACATCCGCGAGGCTTTGGTTCCTGCCGATTTCCGGCATTGCTGAACATGCGCCAGATTGTAGTCCAAGGGCAGGCGCGAACGAGAGGAGACAACGTGTCGGTGGGTATCAGCACGCAAGTGGCGGGCGCAAAACTGGGTCTGGAGCTGGAGATGCCCGTGGCGGCGCGAGATGATGGTCGCAGCCGCGCGGTCACGCATTACTTCGAGACCCTGGCGCTGCTCAAGCGCGCGCGCGGCCAGACGGTCGAGCTGGTGCACATCGGCGATGTCCCTGTCGGCGTGACGGGCCCCTTGGGGGAGAGCGGCCTGGACAACGGCTTCAATCTGCTCGAGACGGCCTTCGCGCCGGTCGCGGGCGGACCGGGCGGGCTGGCGCGGCTCGACGCGGCCGTGCGCGAAGAACTCGCCGATGTGGAGACGGCGCTGGCCGCCGACGGCGCCGCCGTGCTCAACGCCGCGGAGCATCCGGACTGCACGCTCGACGACGTCTGGTATCGCGAGATGCGGGTGCCGCGTCCCATCTATCGGGAACTCGAGGGATATCGCGGCTGGTTGCACCGCGCCGGCATCGACGCCAAGGCGCAGAACGGCCCCTGCACCTCGGTGCCGATCGGGCAGGCCGCGCGGGCGTTGAACGTGAGCCTGGCGCTGGCGCCCGCGCTCATGGCGCTTTATGCCAACAGCCCGCTGCAGGGAGGCCGGGACACCGGTGCCAAGGAAAACCGCATGCGCCTCTGGGACCGCATGTTCCGCCACGCGCGCTTTGCCGGTGACCACTATCTGCAGCAGTTGCCCGAGCGGCCGTTCCGGGATCTCGGCGACCACTTCCGCTGGATGTTCGGCCCCCAGACCGCCAGCCGCGCGCTGTCGTGGAATCCGGCCGACGACTACAAGTCGGCGGTGAGCGTGTATCTGGACGGCAACCCCGCGCTGGGCCAATTCCTGCGCGCGCCGCGTTGGCGCGGCCGCCGTGGCGACACCGGCGAACACGTCGACCTCGTGCCGCGCGGCGAGCATTTCGTTTATTCGCAGTTCGCGCACTTTCTCGATGCGCGCTGGCGCTACCGGCTCGAGCGCGTGCCGGCGCTCGACGCGCTGCTGGCCGCGTGGGCGCAACCGGGCGGCATCGAAACCCTGTTCGACGCCTGCGGCTGCGACGGCTATATCGAGGCGCGGGCGTTCGGCGCGGTGTTTCCGGACGCGCAGATGCAGGCCGAGGCCGGGCCGCAGGCCTGCGCCACCGCCGTGATGGGCGCCTCGGCGCTGCAGCTCGGGTTGCTGCGCAATCTGGCCGAGGCCGAGGCGCTGGTGCGGGAGTGGGGCTGGCTGACCCTGCGGCGCCTGCGCACCCCGGCGCTGTGCCACGCGCTGGACGATGCGCAGGTTCGGGCGCTGTGCCAGGATGTGCTGGCCGTGGCCGGCGGCGGGCTCGACGCCGCCGACCAGCATTGGCTGGCCTATCCGCGCTACGTGCTGGACGTGGGCAGCACGGCGGCCGACGCCATGCTGCGGCTGTGGCGCGGGTCGCCGCGCGAGGTGTTCTACCGTCAGCGCATGCTGCAGTTGCCCGCCTGAGCGCGCGCTCCTCGGCGCCGCGCCTGGTTCGCGTGCCCAAAAAAAAGCGCTGCCGATTGCGGCAGCGCCATTTTGCCGGGCGGCTTATTTGGCCTCGTAGACCTCGTCGGCCGCCAGCAGGATGTCCACCGGCGGATCGAAGCCGATCACGCGCGCCGTTTCGAGATTGAGCGCGATCTTGGCCGGATCGATCCAGATCTGGCTCAGCTGGCGCGGCCGCGCGCCGTTGAAGATGCGCGCGATGGTCTCGGCGTGGAACAGGCCCACGTACGAGTAATCGGCCTGCGCCAGGCTCATCAGCAGCCCCGCCTTCACGTCGTCCGAACCCAGCATCGCGAAGCTCGGCACCTTGGCCTCGCGCAGAATCTGCCCGAGTTGCGCGATGGTGGCCGGCGTGATGCCGCGATGCACGGTCACATAGACGGCATCGACCTTCGGGCCCAACTCGCGATAGCACTCCAGCGCGTTGCGCGTGGCGTCTTCCTGGGCGATACCGTTGGACGGCGCCAGGCACGGCACCACCTTGAAATTGAGCTCGCGCGCGACCTGCTCGACGGCGTCCACGGCCGCATAGGTGCGGCCTTCGGGGCTGTCTTCGTAGACCAGGCCGAGCGTCTTGAACGGCACGATGTCATAGAACAGGCGGACCTGGCGCTGATAGCGCTCGGGCTGCACGCGCGCATGCAGATTGTCCAGGCCACTGTCCTGCACGCTCTTGACGATCTTGGCGCCGACCGCGTCGCTGGTCGAGGCCACGACCGTCGGCACCGGCGCGCCGAGCGCGGTCATGTCCTGGCCGGCCCAGGTGCCCATCGCGATGATCAGGTCCACGTCGCGGCGTTGCGTCAGCCGCTCGGAGATCGCGCTGCGCGTGGCCGGCCGCATCTGCGCGTTGAAATTACCGGGCTGCCACCACGCGTCGGGCACGAATTCCACGTAGTCGCTCTTGGCCTGCTCGGCCAGGAATTTCCACATCTGCTGGCCGTTCAGCCCGTCGGGCATGGCCGGGACCGTCATCCAGCCCAGCTGCTGCAGACCGGCGACGATCACCTTGAGCGTGCGCGGATACTCGCTGTAGTCGCCGCTCTCGAAATAACCGAGGCGCCACTTGCGGCCATCGGGCTTGAGTGCGGGCGTGGTCGGGAAGACGTGGCTGGCCTGCGCGGCGGTGCTCGCGGGGGCGGCCGGGGCGGATGCCTGGGCCTGGACGGCAACGGGCAGCGCCAGCGAGGCGCCCAGGAGCAGGGCGGACAAGGACTTCATCATGAGCGTCGGATCACGATCAACGTGATGTCATCGGATTGTTCGGCACCGTCGGCGAAGGCATGCACATCGTCGAGCAGGCGGCGGGAAATGTCGTTGGCGCTCACGGGCGGATGCGACAGCACATAGCGCATGCGGGCATCGCCGTACTGCTCGCCGGTGCGGCTCTCGGCTTCGGTGACGCCGTCGGTGTAGCCGACCAGCGCCTCGCCGGCGCCGATGCGGGCGTTCAGCGAGCGATAGACCAGGTCTTCCTGCACCCCGCACGCGGGGCCGCTGCGGCCCTCGAGCAGGCGCACTTCGCCGTCCAGGCCGATCACGGCGGGCGGCAGATGGCCGGCATTGGCCCAGGTCAGCTCGCCGGTGTGCAGGTCCAGCACGCCGAGCAACAGCGTCACGAACATCATGTTCGGGTTGTTCTCGGACAGGCGGTTATTGATCTTCTGCAGGATGAGCGCGGGATCGGTTTCGTCTTCGGCGGTGGCGCGGATCAGGGTGCGCGTCACGGCCATGAACAGCGCCGCGGGCACGCCCTTGTCGGACACGTCGCCGATCGCAAGACACAGGCGGCCGTCGGGCAGGATGAAGTAGTCGTACAGATCGCCGCCCACTTCCTTGGCCGGCTGCATCACGGCGGTCAGGTCGACGAGGCTGCGGGTGCTGCTCTCCAGCGGCACCGGCAACAGGCCGAGCTGGATGTCGCGGGCGATGTTGAGCTCGCTCTCGAAGCGCTCGCGCGCGCTGGTCTCGCGCATCAGCCGCGTGATGTTCTCGCGCAGCTTGGCGTCCATGAAGAGGAACGACTCGGCCAGGCGGCCCACCTCGTCGTGCAGGCGGGCGGGCAGCTCGGCCACCGCCTGCGGCACGGCGCGCGGCGCGGTCAGATCCTGCAGGGGCAGCTCGCGCGCATAGCGGGTGAGGATGCCGAGCGGCCGCACGATATGGCTGGCCACCACCCAGGCGAACAGCAGGGCGCCCAGCAGCGCGGCGCCGAAGATGATGGCCTGGCGATTGATGAGCTGCTTGGCGGGCGCCGTGAGATCGCTCTCGGGCACGGCGGCCACGATGGTCCAGCCCAGCGGCTTGTAGCGCTGCGCCTGGATCTCGTAGCGGCCGGCCGCGCCGCCATCGAACGCGAACGACTCGGGCGCGTCGGTGCCGACCGCGCGCAGCAGGCCGCGCAGCGTGTGATAGGTGCCGCCATCCTGGATGTCCAGCAGATCGCTCTGCGCCGAAGGCGGCGGCACCACAAAGTTGCCGTCGTCGGCCACCACGAACACGAAGCCCGAGCGCGCCAGCGTCAGGCGCGTGAGTGTGGCGCGCACGGCGTCTTCGACCTTGCGGCGGCGGGCCTGTACTTCGTCGATCATGTCCTGGGCATCGAACGAGATCACGAAGACCCAGTCCCACGGGCGGAAATAGCCGAAGTAGCCGTAGCGCGCCTCGGGCTCGCCGGCGGTGTCGGGCGCCTGCCAGCGATAGAAGGCGAATCCGTGGCCCGACTGGCGGCTCTCGTCGTACATGGCCTGCGCCAGACGGCGGTTCTTGATGTCTTCGATCGCCGAGATGTCGCGATCGATCATGTTGCGGTTACCACTGGCGAGCACCGAGTGGCTCGCGTCGTACACGAAAGCGTAGCGCCGGCCCGACAGTTTGAGCTGATTGATCCAGTTGCGCGCCATGCCCTTGGCCGCGCCCGGCGTGACCACGCCGCGCTCGGCCAGGTCGGCGAACATGTTCAGCATGGTGAGGGTGGTGGAGGCGACCTCGACCAGTTGATGGCGGCCACCGCGTGCGGCGGCGAATTTATCGTCCAGCAGGGCCGACCAGCGCGCGCTCGTATCGCGCATCAGCAGGTCCATCACGTTGCTCACGGCGTGGAGTTCGCCGGCGCGTACGGTGCGGGTGACGTCGCGTTGGGACACCAGCATCACGATGCTCGCCACGACAAACAGAATCGCAAGAATCAGGACGAAGATCTTGCTGCGTAGCGATCGGAGCATGGACAAGGGAAATGGGGGGCGCAAGGCCTGTTGATTGAAACAGGGGAATGCAATTTGCGTATCAATAGATGCAAAGTGCACCAATTGTAAATACCATTGTCGGCTGTGTGTTGAATGTTTGCGTCTACTTACGAATCATGGCCTCCGATACGACAGCCAAACGTCTGGAACCCCTGCAAGTCCTGCTCGATGGCTTGCGCCGGCGGCCGGTGCTCGAGCTCACGCTCGCCTGCCTCGGGGTGCTGCTGCTTGCCCAGGCCCTGATCGGCGCGCTCAGCCTGTCGGCGCTCAACCGCCTGATCGCCGACACCACGGCCGATCGTGTCGAGGTGGTGGCGCGGCAGGTCGCGGGCAACATCGAAAACGGCCTGCGTCTGGGCAAGCCCCTGGGCCAGTACTTCGGGCTGCGCGAGACGCTGACCGACGGGCTGCGCGATTCGCGCGACGTGCGCGGCGCCACGGTGGTCATGGCCGACGGCCGGCGGGTTGCCGGCCTGGGCGATCCGGTGCCCGCCGCGGCGGCGCTGGCGCGCGCGCTCGCCGGCCAGCCACCCGTCGACGAAACGCCCAGCACGCGACGCGCGTCGGGCGCGCTGGTCGCACTGGGCGACACCCAGGTTGCCGTGGCCGTGCCGCTGGTCGAACGCGGCCAGACCCTGGGCGCCGTGGTGCTGGCCGTGCCGCGCGACAACGCCGGCGGACGGGCGGTGCTGTGGGACAACCTCAAGGTGCTGGCGCTGGTCACCGCGGCGGTCGGCCTCGGGCTGGCCGCCGTCTTCAAATACGCCATCCCGCTCACCACGCTGGCCGCCGGCGGACGCACGCGCTTCGTCGTGCCCCTGCTGGCACTGATGCTGGCGCAGGGGATTTATGCCGTCTACACGGTGTCCACTTTCCGCAGCGCCGCGCTTCAGGTCACGCGTGACAACGTCACGGTGCTGGCCGACGGCCTGCAGCGCGACCTCGATCGGGTGCTGGGTTACGGCCTCGACATCGAACGTCTGCGCGGCGTGGAACAGCCGTTCGCGCGCCTGGCCGCCACCTCGTCGGCGATCGCCACGATCGAGCTCGTGGATCGCGATGGCCGCGTGCTGAACCGCGCCGATGCGTCCGGCGCGCTGCCGGTCACCGCCACCGCCGGCGCGCCGCCGCAGGCCGGCGAGTACACGCTGGTGCTGCCGCTGGGCAGCGAGCTGGGCCGTCCGGCCGCACAGGGCAGCCTGGTGGTGCGGCTCGCCAGCGACGTGATCGCGGCCGGCGTGCGCAGCCGCGCCCTCGATGCCATTACGGTGGTGGGCGTGGCGTTGGTCGCGGCGATCGAAATGCTGTTGCTGCTCTCGCTGCTCATGAATCGCGGCTTCGCGTCGCGCGGGCGGCTGCAGGACGGCACCCGTCTCGCGCCCGATGGCAGCTCCGATATCGGCCGGATCGCGCGTCCGGTGATGTTCGGCTTCCTGTTCGCGTGGGCCTTGCCGCTGGGCTTTCTGCCCTTGTATGCCCGCAGCCTGCCCACCGGCGGGCTCGATCTGCCGGCCAATCTGATGCTGGCGCTGCCGATTTCGGTGGAGATGGGGTGTGGCCTGCTCACGGCGCTGCTCGCGGGCGGTCTCACCGACAAGCGCGGCTGGCAGACGCCGGTGCTCGCCGGCCTGGCGGTGTCTTGCCTGGGCATGGTGGTGTGCGCCTTCGTGCCCAACCTGCCGCTCTTCGCGGCGGCGCGCGGCCTGGTGGGCCTGGGCTACGGGCTCACCTGGATGGGACTGCAGGGCTTCATCGTCACGCGCAGCCCGGCGCAGTATCGCGGCCGCAACATGACGGGCGTGATCGCCGGCCTGTTCGCGGGTCATTTGTCGGGCGCCGCGGTCGGTGCGATGTTGATGGAGCAGATGGGATTCCGCGCGGTGTTCGGCGTCGGCGCCGTGATGCTGGTGCTGCCGCTGCTGGGCGTGCTGGTTCTGATGCGCCCGTACATGGGCCGCGCCGGTATCGTTGCGCCCGCAACCGTTTCGGCCACGCCCGCGCCCGCCCCGGCGGCCGCCGCGGCTGCCGGCGGACGCCTGCGCGCCACGCTGCGCCTGCTGTTCACACGCGATTTCGGCATGCTGCTGGTGGGCAGCGTGATTCCGTTCTCGATCGCGCAGGTCGGCCTGCTGTCGTTCGCGCTGCCGCTGTACCTCGAAGCCGAAGGCGTGGCCGCATCGAGCATCGGCCGCGTGCTGATGATCTACGGTCTGTGCGTGATTTATGTGGGTCCGCTGATGGGACGCCTGGTGGATCGCTCGTCGATCAAGAAAACCTGGATCGTGCTGGGCGGCCTCATCGGCAGCGTGGGTATGCTCGGCCTGTACTTCAACAGCGGGCTTGCGGCCGCCGCCGTGGCCGTGCTGCTGCTGGCCGTGGCGAGCTGCTTCGCCGGCGCGTCGCAATCGCCTTATATGCTGGCCTTGCCCGATGTGCAGCGCTATGGCGCCGCCGGTGCCACGAGCGTCATGCGCGCGGCCGACAAGCTTGGTCAGATGGCGGGCCCGCTGGTGGTGGGCGCCATGTTTGGCGCGGCCGGCATGGGCGCCGGCCTCGCGATCACGGGCGTGATCTACCTGGTGGCGACCGCGCTGTTCCTGCTGTTCGCACCCTCGCGTTCGCGCGAGGAGGTGGCGGCCTGAGCGGCGGCGGCCTGCACCGGCACGCGGCCGGTCAGGCCGGTGAGCAGGTCCGCCGCGATGGTGCCGGCGGCCGCGGCCACGGTTTCGACCGGCAACGCCGGACCCCACAACAGCACGTCGGCGCCGGGCCTGGCGTGAGGCGCGGGATCGAGATCCACCGCCATCATGTCCATCGAGATGCGGCCCACCACCCGGGTGGGCACGCCATCGACCAGCACCGGCGTGCCCGTCTGCGCCAGGCGCGGATAGCCGTCGGCGTAGCCGCAGCTGACCATGCCCACCAACATGTCGCGTTCGCTGACGTACGCGCCGCGATAGCCCAGATGGGTGCCGGCCGCGACGCGGCGCGTCGCGATCAGACGGCTGTGCAAGGACATGGCCGGGCGCAGTCCCAGCTCGGCGCCGGTGGCGCCGGCCAGCGGGCTCGCGCCGTACAGCGCCAGCCCCGGCCGCACCCAGTCCGTGGTGCCGGCGTGAGCCTGATGCCGGGCGAGCGCCGCCGAGTTGCTGGTCGACACGCAGCCCGGCAGGCCCGCGATGGCGGCGCGGAACGCCGCGTCGGCCTGTGCCACGCCGTCGTCGTCTTCGGCGGCGGCGTAATGGTTGAGGTGATGCACCGCACGGACGCGGCCCCGGCGCACCAGCGCCTGCGCCCGCTCGTAGGCATCGCGATACTCGGCGGTATCGAAGCCGGATAGATTCAGATCGCCCGAGTAGCGCAGCCACAGCGCCGGCGGCCGCGCGGGCGCGGTGGCGGCGTCGCGCAGCCAATCGAGTTGCGCGGCATGCGAGATCACCAGATGCAGGTCATCCTGCGTGAGGCGCCCGGCATCGGCCGGCTCATGCAGCCCGCCGTACACCAGCACCGGCCCACGCCAACCCGCCGCGCGGCAGGCCTGCGCCTCGGCCAGATTCAGGGCGGCCAGGCCATCGGCCTGGGCCAGGCCGGGCAGCACATGTGCGAGTCCGTGGCCATAGGCATCGGCTTTCACGGTGGCCCAGATGCGCGGGGCGCGGCCTTGCGGCGCGCCGAGCCAGCCGCGCAGCGTGGCCAGGTTATGCGCGACGGCGCCGGCGTCGACGCGGGCGACGACCCGCGGTTGCGCGGGCATCACGCCGCTCATCGGAGGGGGCCACGCCGGGGCGCGACGGAAACAATGCGGGGGGACATGCAGCACTCCTTTCAGGCTCCACCCCGGCCGGCAGGAACCGGATCGGGGGCGGATGAGGGCGCGCGGCCACCGTCCGGCGCGCCCCGCGTGAGGCCGCCGACGGGCGCAGCCGGCGCGCGTCTTCAGGCTGAGTGGACAGCAAGCCGCAAATGGTTCCATGGCCCGCGCCGTTCGTAGCGCAGGTCATCGAGGTAGTGGCGCATGAGGCGCACGCCGTGTCCGCCCAGATCGGCTTCGTCGAGGCTCGCCGCCAGGTCGGGCGGAGCGGTCGTGGTGGGATCGTAGGGCACGCCGTTGTCGGCGATCTCGATCACGATGCCGACGCTATCGCGCGAATATGACAGCCTGACGGCCGGCACGTGTTCGGGCTTGGCCTGGGCAAAGGCGTAGGAGAGGATGTTGGTCAGCGCTTCGTCGACGCTGAGCGTCAGGCCGAAGGTGATTTTGGGCGACCAGCCTTCGCGCTCGGCGATTTCCTCCAGCCACTGCAACGCACGCGTCACGGCGTCGGTGGCGGGGTTCATGTCTAGCGTTTCGGGCTGCTGGGGCATGGGCCGTGGGTCAGTGGTCGAAGTGCAGCCCGCAGTATGCCCTAGCGGCCAACGCGAAGCCAGTTGCGCGCAATCCGTCGGGGATGGCGCTGTCATGGGCTTCGCGTATGATGCTCCATCCTCCGGGCGGCACCCGTACCGCCCGATATCCCAACGGGAAATTTCATGAATCTCGCGACCGAAAAAAGCGGCGATGTCTTCGTCGTTGCCCCCGAAGGCCAGATCAACAGCGCCAATGCCGCCGCGGTCGAAGCCGACCTGCTCGCGCACGTCGAAAAGGGCGAGCGCAAGATCGCCCTCGACATGAGCCGCGTCGACTACATCTCGAGCGCCGGCCTGCGCGTGGTGCTGGTGCTGGCCAAGCGCCTCAAGCAGGGCGCCGGCACGCTGGTGCTGTGCGGTCTGCAGCCGCACGTGCGCGAAGTCTTCGACATCAGCGGCTTTCTCGCCATCCTGAACGTCGCCGACACGCGCGCCGACGCGCTCGCCAAGCTGGCCTGATGCACGGGCGGGCCTCGTGCCCGCCGCGCTGCCAGCACCTTCCGGCCTCGTTATGGCCGGGGTTGCGCGTCAGAGATAGGGCGTGGCCAGCCAGATCAGGCGGTTGCGCAGGCGCTTGACGAACGGCAGGCGATACAGCCGCCGCAGGCTCTCGCGCCGCCCCTGTGCGATCTGCACATCGATACGCGCGCCGATCCAGCGCGCCAGCGCCGGATCGTAGATCTCGGTATCCAGCTCGAAGTTCAGGCGCAGGCTGCGGGGGTCGAGGTTCGACGAGCCCACATACGACCACGCGTCATCCACCGTCATCAGCTTCGAGTGATCGAAGGCCCCTTGCGTGCGCCACACGCGGCAGCCGGTGCGAATCACCTGGTCGAGTTGCGCGGTCATGGCGTAGTCGACCAACCGCAGATTGTTCTTGCCCGGAATCACGATATCCACCGCCACGCCGCGGCGCGCCGCCGTGGCGAGGGCGCCGATCAAGGCCTGGTCGGGCAGGAAGTAGGGCGATTGAATCCGCACATGGCGCTGCGCCACGGCCAGCGCGCCGAGCAGCATGTTGTGCGTGCTGCCCATCGCGCGGTCCGGGCCCGACGGCACGCAGCGCACGGGCACGCCGCCCGCGGCGTCGGCCTGCTCCGCCGGAAACCACGGCGTGCCCATCAGCGTCTCGTGCGTGGTGAAGTTCCAGTCGTGCGCAAACACCGACATGAGCTGGCCCACGATCGGCCCGTTGAAGGCGAAGTGCGTATCGCGGTTGGTGGCCTCATGCGAAAGCGCCGTCACGAAAGCCGCGCGCACGTTCATGCCACCGCTGAAACCCTGCATGCCGTCCACCACCAGCACCTTGCGGTGGCTGCGCAGATTGGCATAAGGCATGCGCAGCACGCCCAGCGGATTGGTCATGAATCGCGCGGTCGGCACGCCGCCCGACTTCAGCATCCGCACGATGGGCGGATGCGAATAGCGGCTGCCCACCGCATCGATCAGCACCCGCACCTGCACGCCGCGCTCGTGCGCCTCGATCAGCGCCTGCGCCATCTCGCGGCCGATCGGATCGTTGTCGAAGATATAGCTCTGCATCGCGATGCAATGCCGCGCCGACCGGATCGCGGCCAGCATCGCGGGATAGGCTTCGTCGCCGCCGTCCAGCGGGCGCACCGCATTGCCGCCGAGCAGGGGAAAGTACGTGACGCGATCGCCCAGCGTGCGCAGCGACGCGAACTGCGGGCCGCTGTAGGGCACCACATTGCCCACCGTGGCCGCATCGAGCGGATCCACGTTGGCGAGCAGCGCCTCGTCGCGTTGCTGCGACACGATGGTGCGGCGAATGCGGTTGATGCCCGCCACGAAATAGAGCAGGGCGCCGAACAACGGCGAAAACAGCGCCACGCCGACCCAGCCGATGGCGGCCCGCACGTCCTGTTTGGTCATCGCCGCGTGCACCGCGGCGCCCGTCCCGGCGATCAAGCTCACCACGAACACGATATGAGGCCAATACTCCTGCAGCAGCGCTTCGATCCGCATCGTCATGATCCCTGAGTCGGAAGGGGCGGCCAGCCGGCGCCCCGCGTGGCGCGGCCAGGCTCTGAAAGGCGCCGTGCCCGGCCTTGCGGCCATGCGGCACCTGTTGTCGTGCGGCAAGGATAGCAAGCCCTGGCGGGGGCCGGCGCGACGGCGGGGCCACCCCGGTCCGATCCGGCCACTTTTTCACTCCGACTGGCGCACGTTCATGAAATCATGCTATAGTTCGATCTCTTTGCAGCGGTGGCTGTAGCTCAGTTGGTAGAGTCCTGGATTGTGATTCCAGTTGTCGTGGGTTCGAGCCCCATCAGCCACCCCAGAATTTGCGAGTAATCGCTTAAAAAAGCACTCAGGCGCGAGCCCGAGTGCTTTTTTTTCGTCCGTCCTTGGGACACTTACTGCGGGGGCACTTACTGCGGGGGGCCTTACTGCGGGGGCCCTTGCTGCGGGGGCCCTGACTGATGAGGCCCTGACCGCCTGGGCTCTCACTGCGGCGGCCCTCATTGCGCGCGCCATGCTAGATTCGGCTGTCACCGTCTATTCGGCACCCTCATGGATCCGATGCTCGTGGCCGCCGCGAGGGCCCTGGCCGCCGGTGCGCCGCTCGATGCTCTCAACCAGCTCGCGGTGCGCGGCGACGCCGCCGCGCTGGCGTTGCGCGGCAGCGCGCTGGCGCAGCTGGGCGATCTCGACCCCGCGCGCCGCCTGCTGCAGCGCGCCGCGCGCGCTTTTGGCCGGCACGATCCGATGGCGCGTGCGCGTTGCGAGGTGGCCCTGGCCGATGTGGCGCTCGCCGCCCGCGATCTTCAAGCCGACGCCGACACGCTGGAGGCGGCCTGCGTGCTGCTGGCCGGCCACGGCGATCCCCTGAATGCCACCCATGGCCGCCTGCTGGCGGCGCGCCGGCTCACGCTGCTGGGCCAGCCGGCCGCGGCCGCCGAGAGGCTCCGTCCGCTCGAAGGCATGCGCATGCCGCCCGCCTGGCAGGCCATGCAGGCACTCGTGCGCGCGGAGCTCGCGTTGCGTTGCGGCTGCGTCGCGCAGGCGCTGCACGCGCTGGCCATGGCGCAGGCGGCGGCCGATAGCGCGGCGATTCCCGCGCTCTCCCGCGAAGTCGCGTCCGCGCGCGCGCAGCTTGCGCTTCCCGCCGCGACCCTGCGACGCGCCGGCACCGCCACGCCGATCACGGCGGCGCAGATCGAGGCTCTGCTGGCCGAGCCGGTCTGGCTGGTGGATCTGTGCCGCGGCTCGATCCATGCGCGCGGCAGCCAGATCGCGCTGGCATCCCGGCCCGTGCTGCTCGCGCTGGCCGTCGAGTTGGCGCAGGCCTGGCCTCGCCCCGCCGCGCGCGGCAGGCTGATCGAACGGCTCTTTCGCATCGCGCGTCCCGACGAAACGCTGCGCGCGCGTCTGCGCGTGGAGGTGGGACGTCTGCGCGCCCTGATGCCGCAGGGCGTGGCGATCGCCGCGCAAGGCGACGGCTATGCGCTGCGGCTGGCCGAGGGCGAGCACGCCGCCGTGCTGGCCTGGCCCGACGATGAGCCGCATGGCGTGTTGCTCGCGCTGCTGGCGGACGGCCAACTCTGGCCGAGCTCGGCGCTGGCGCTGTCGTCGGGCATGAGCCAGCGCAGCGTGCAGCGCGGGCTCGATGCCCTGGCCGCGCGCGAACGCGTGCAGCCCTATGGCCGGGGCCGGCAGCGGCGCTGGCGCATCGCGCCGCTGCCCGGATTCGCGCCAGCATTGTTACTCCCGCCGCTCGCGCCGCCGCCGTAGGATGAAGCCATGAACACGACCTCATCCCCCACTCCCTCTCCTGCGCAGATCCTGCGCGAATATCCGTTCGCGGTGCCGACCGGTGTGCATGGCGTCACGCACGACGGCAAGCACGTCTGGTTTGCCGCCGACGACGGATTGCGCGCCTTCGACCCGGATACGGGCGAACAGGTGCGCCACTTGCCGGTCGCGGCCGATGCCGGCACGGCTTTCGATGGCAAGTATCTTTATCAGATCGCCGGCGATCGCATTCAGAAGATCGACCCGGACAGCGGCGCCGTCGTCGCTGTCGTGCCGGCGCCCGGCGGCGGGCAGAATTCCGGCATGGCCTGGGCCGAAGGCTCGCTGTGGATCGGCCGTTACGAAGAAAACCGCATCCTGCAGGTCGACCCGCTGACCGGCGCCGTGTTGCGCAGCTTGCCCGTGGCGCGGCACGTAACCGGCGTGAGCTGGGCGCATGGCGAACTCTGGCATGGCACCTGGGAGGCCGGCACCAGCGACCTGCGCCGCATCGACCCGCAGGACGGCCGCCTGCTCGAGCAGCTCGACCTGCCGGCCGGCGCCGCGGTGTCGGGGCTGGAGTTCGATGGACGCGACCGCTTCTTTTGCGGCGGCGCCAACGAGGCGGTGGTGCGCGCGGTGCAGCGCCCGCCGCGCCCCTAACAAAAAAAGGCGCCCCACGCGCGATGCGGGGGGCGCCGTTCCTGTCAGCCGTTTAGAGGTCGCGTGCGCGTCCGCCGATCGTGGCCGCAAAGCTCGCGACGAAGGCACCGATCAGCATCGACACGAAGGCCCACAGCGCGAATGCGGCGGCGGCCTTGCGGGCGGCGTCCGCGGCTTCGCGGGTCTTCTGCTCCGCTTCCTGCGCCGCGCGCTTGGCCTGTTCCTCAACCTGCGTCAGGCGCTGCTGGGCCGTCGCTTCGTCCACGCCAGCGCGCTGGGCGATCAGTTTGACCAGATAGGCGCGATCCTCGTCCGACAGCTTGCCGTTGGCGACGCTGCGCGCCAGGATGCGCGACGCTTCCTGACGGGTATCGCCCTGCGGCGCGGTGGCCGCCGGGTCGTTCGGACGCATCAGCGTGTCGGTGAAGTAGTCGAGCGAGATCGGGCCGGAGCCGGACTGCGCGGCCTGGCCGACGGCGGCGGTCGCGCCCGTCACGCCGGCACCCGCCAGGGCGGCGCCGGTCTTGGCGGTGCCCGACACGACGGAGGCCAGCGTCGAGCCGATCAGGATCAGGCCGACCACGGCGCTCAGCGCCCACACCAGAAAGCCGTGAGCCGTGTCGCGGAAGAACACTTCGTCGCGCGAAGCGCCGGTCCATTTCGTGCGCAGACGGCCCGTGATGTAGCCCGCGACGCCGTAGGCGATGATCTGGCTGACGAGCAGCCAGATGACGGAACCGATCGCGATGGCGGACGCCGACGCGCCTTCGTTCTGCCAGGGCGACATGGTAAGAAACCCGAGCCCCGTGCCGCCCGTGACCAGCATGGCGGAGACGGCGGCGGCGATGATGGCGCCGCCGATGACGGCACCCCAGGACACCGCGGAGAAGGGCGATTCGACGCCGGGCGTTGCGTAAGCCGGTACGGATTGTGAGGTCTGCATGATGTTCCCTTTGGAAGGACTCGACACTGCGGGGTGATCCCGGTCATCGCTGGCGGGGAGGCGGTCTGAACGCTTCCTGAACGCTGGTGCTGACGTTTCGCTCGGTGTTCGAGTCACTGCGCAAGGGCTCTAGCATTTATCGTACCCGCGACCCCTCAGGGTGCCCGGTGCGTGAGGGCGAGATGCGCAATGAAGCCGGAGCGGCTTTCGCCCGCGGCGCGCGCTTTCGCATCGAGTCGCGCCAGGATGCGGCGCGGCAGGGTGATATTGACGCGCTCGACCGCGTCGTCCATGACGGCGGGATCGATCTCAACGATCGCCCAGATCCAGCCGTCATAGGCGGGATCGCGCTGCAGCATCGTGATGCTGCTGGGGGAAGGAATGGGATCGCCGCTGTCGATGGCGGCCTCGATCCAGGCTTCGATCGCCTCTTTCGCGTTCTCGATCGCCTGATCGATGCCGTCGTCCGCGGAAGAGAAGCATCTCGGCAGATCAGGCACCACGACGCCCCATGCCTGAGTGTCGCCGCCGGGTTCGATTGCGATTGGGTATTTCATGACCTTGCTCCGTTGCTCCAGTAGCCTGACGATGTCCTTGCTGTTCATGCAGTTCCTTGAGCGCTCGTGCGTTCAGCGGTGCATGGTGGTGTGTATTATACACACTGCGCTCGCTGAGGCGCTCTCGGCATGACTCGCCGAGCCGTCGCTGACTTGATCGGCTGTCGAGAGGGGCGTCGCAACAGTGTTCGAGGCAATGGTCTGTTTTGGGGCCGCTAGTCCTAAGTATCGGCCCGGGGTCTGCCGGGTTGCGATGGGACGGAAGCGTCACCCCAAGCCATCGCGATGAATGGCAGGGGGCCGCCCGCTGCCGTCGAACGCCGATGGAACTCCAGCCCCCGCCCTGTCACTCATGCGGTTGAGCGGGCGCGCGTCGCGTGCGCTCCGATCCCCCTGGAGATGCAATATGAATACCGCCGAAGCCCGCGAGACCGTCAATCGAGCCCTGGCCGCTGTCTGGGGCGAGGGCAACACCCTGGATGCGTCCGGCACGTTCGAGATCACGTCGGAAGAAGGGGTGAACGTCCTGCTCGAAGTGGCGGAAGATGAAGCGCAGTTGCGCCTCTACGCCCCGATTTTCGCCACGCCGGATGCCCTGTCGTACCGCGTGTTGCAGGAAGCCCTGACGTTGAACCTGTTCCAGCTGCCGCTCGCCGGCGCCGTGCTGGCCATCGACAGTCGCACCGGCGCGCTGGTGCTCAACGAAATCGTGCCGGTCGACGGCCTGCAAGCCGACGGTTTCGAGGCGGCCGTGCAGAAGTTCATCGGCGTCGCGATTCAGACTCAGGGCTACCTGCTGGCCGCGCGCCAGGAAGTGGAGCCGGCACCCCCGGCCACGCCGCAGGGCGCGCCGCACATGCCCATCGATCTGGCCTGAGGAGGACGCCATGCAGCTCGCGATCAATAAATTCGGTACGCCCATGGTGCGCGGGGGCGGCACGGTGGCGCGCAAGACGCTCAACCAGAGCCGCAATCTGGTCGGCATGGGCTCGGCCAGCCGCGGCGTGCGCAGCATGCACACCGATGCCGGGCCCGGCAAGTCGCTCGCCGACCGCGCCCGCCCCTCGGGCGCGCCGGACGCCGGCCGGACGAAGCAATATCTGACGGCCCTGTGGAACGCCATCAAATTCGATCGGTACAAAAGCGAGACCAAGACGGTCATCGATGCCGACAAGCTGGGCTACATGTCGGGGTCGATCACCGAGCACAGCTACGGTATCGCCACGCTGGAGAAGGCCGCCAAATCGGCGTACCTCGACGTCAAAGGCAAGCTCGAAGCCAAGGCGCTTCAGGTCAATGTGGGCACGGGCCGGGTGACTTCGCTCGAGGTGCATGCGGGCAAGGCAACCGCCCAGACCGAAGTCGGCGTCAAGAGCCTGCACCAGACGGGTCAGGTGCGCATCAACGTGACCCTGGGCAAGACGGCAGGGTACTTCTTCATCAGCGTGAAGGATCTGATTGCCAACGCGCTCAAGGAGAGCGGGGAACAGGGCGAGCCGTCGTTGCCGACCCTGAAGAACCTGCGCGCCCAGCCCTTGAAGACCACCTTCACGGGGCAGATCGAACTGCGCGACCTGCAGAACGGCACGCTGACCATGCCGAAGTTCAATCTGGCCTACGTGCTGGACGTCTACAACGGCGAGCTCAAGGAAGGCGAAACCTTCGATCCGACCAAGCTGGTGACGCGCGAGACCAAGACCTTCGATCCCAAGCTCCACCAGACCTACCAGGACCTCGGCAGGGAGTTCGCCCGCGTGTTCAAGGAATTGCAGGAGCAGGGCGTGATGGACAAGATCGATGCGAGCTTCGAAGACGCGCTGGGGGACTGGCGCAGCGATGGCGAGGGCTACCACCCCGACACGCTGGCCACCTTCAAGCTCGACGCCTTCAAGAGCCAGGTCATGGCCAGTGTGCTCGGGCTGAAGCTGGAGAACGCCGACGCCGTGCCGATCTTCCGCCTGGCCGACCGGTACCACCGCGAGTTCGTACTGAGCCCGCCGACGCACGACAACAACGCACTCTGACGCCGATCGCCGCCTGCCGCCGCCCATGACGCGGCTGCAGGATATGCGCACCGCGCTGCGCCCGGCCTGCCATCTGAGTGGTCCGCGGCGCTGAGGACCTTTCCCGGCGCTCGCGGAAACTCCTCCAGGACACTTACGACAGTTCGCCTGCAGCGCAAGCAGCCGCCGGTGCGCGCGCTGGTGCGCGATGACGAAGCCGAGCTATCTGCGATGCCCGCGGCGCGCACCGAGACACGCTGATGCCGGGGCGCGTGGCGGTCAGCCGCCCGCCAGCCCGCGAGAGTAGAATCCGCCGACATCATCGATTCTCTCGCCTCACCGCTCCACCATGTCCGACCTCATGCAACGCGGCGCCGCGCCCATCGGCGTCTTTGACTCGGGCCTGGGCGGTCTGTCGGTCGTGCGGGCGATCCGCCAGCGGCTGCCGGCCGAACCCCTGATCTACATTGCCGACTCGCGCTATGCGCCCTATGGCGAAAAAAGCGACGCGTTCATCCGCGCGCGCAGCGAGGCACTGTCGCGCGGGTTGATCGAGCGCGGCGCCAAGATGCTGGTGGTAGCGTGCAACACCGCCACCACGCACGCGATCGCGCACCTGCGCGAGCAGCTCGACCTGCCCATCATCGGCGTGGAGCCTGGCATCAAGCCGGCCGCGCTGGGCTCGCGTTCCAACGTGGTGGGCGTGCTGGCAACGGCCGCCACATTGCGCAGCGACAAGCTGCAAGGCCTGCTGGCCGCGCATGCCGGCACGTGCCGTTTCGTGTGCCAGGCCGGTCATGGGCTGGTCGAGCGGATCGAGCAGGGCGAGGCCGAGGGCGAGGCGGTGGACGCATTGCTCGCGCAGTACCTGCAACCCATGCTGGATGCGGGCGCCGACAGCCTGGTGCTTGGGTCCACGCACTACGCCTGGCTGATACCCGCGATCCGCCGTCGCTTCGGCGATCGCTTCACATTGGTGGAAACGGCGACGGCCATCGCGCAGCGCGTGGCGCAACAGCTGGACCAGCATGGTCTGTCGGCCCCGTCGGATGCCGCTGCTGCTCCCGCTGCGATGACGCTCTGCACGACGGCACCGGGCGAGTCGCAACGCCTGCCGCTGCTGCGCCTGGCGCAGGGCGAGGATTTCGCGGGCGCGCAGGTCAGGGCGATCGACGTCGAACCCGTCTGATCATTCCGGCCGGATCGGCCACTTCGGCATGCGCGCCTTCGCGTAGGTCAGCAGGTCGTGCCGCGGCGTGGCCGCACCCGGCGCGCCGACGTACAGCACATGCCGCGATAGCGCCGAAAACGACGCATAGAAGTGTTGGGCCGACTTGACCACCACGATGCGCTGGGCGGCCAGATCACAGCCCAAACCCGTGAACACGTCCGTGTTGAATGCCTGCGCGCGCTTGGAAATCAGCACGCACTCGATGCCCGAGATATCGATCAGGGCCGCGTCGCCCACGTCCACCGCCTCGCCGCTCTGGCCCGTCATGACGTGACCGCGGCGCAGCGCCCTGACGAGACAATCGGCGTCGACCGGCACGCCCGACAGCGGGCTGATCTTGCCGCCGATGCGCAGCGGCAGGCGCGCCCCCTCGCCCGCGGCGAACGCCATTTGCACGGCGATCGGGTCCCATAGCGGCCCCAACGCCACCTTGTCGATGCCGCGTTCGATCAGGCGGTGCAGAATAAACGTCGCGTCGCCGGCGGCGCCGCTGCCGGGGTTATCCGAGCGGTCGGCCAGGATGACCGGCGCCGCGTCAGCGTGCCGCGCCGGATCCAGCGCCTGATTCAGCGCGTCGTCGATCGAGAGATAGTTGACGCGATAGCGGTCGCGGTCGGCGACGAGTTCGCCGGCGAGCTGCTGCGCCAGGCGCTCGGCGCGCGCCGGGTCGCCGTCGGCGTACACCAGCACCTTGGTACCCATGTCGGGCACGTCGCCGGTGGCGAATCCCTGGATTGGCGAGACCGTGAGAATGCCGTCGTGGCCCTCGAGCGCCTGGACCCGATCGACGAAGGCGCGGCCGGGGTCTCGCGAGGTGTGGATCGGGATCACCATGCCGGTGTCCACCAGCGCCGCGACCGGTGCGATCTCTTTGCGAAAGGTGCGCACGCACAGGTCGACCAGCTCGAGCGCGCGATCGTAGATATCGGTGTGCGGATATTCCTTGTAGGCGATCAGCAGATCGGCCTGGGCCACCATCAGCGGGCTGAGATGGGCGTGCGGATCGAGCTCGCCGCCGATGATGGCCTCGGGGCCGGCGATCTCGCGGACCCGGGCGAGCAGGTCGCCCTCGCAGTCGTCATAGCCGTCGGCCACCATGGCGCCATGCATGCCGAGCAGCACCACATCCACGGGCAGCGCGCGGCGCAGATCCTCGAGCAGCTCGTCGCGCAGCGCCTCGTAGGCGGCCCGCGTCACGAGGCCGGCGGGCTGGGCATGGGCATAAAGACCTTCGAGCACCGTCCAGCCCTCGGCGCGGGCGCGGTCGCGGGCAATCAGCAGCGGCGCGGCATAGCGCGACATCTGCGCGGGGTGCGTGCCCGCCGGGTAATACCCACTCGCGTGAAACGCATCCAGTCCGGTGGGCAAGGGCGAAAACGTATTGGTTTCGGTGCCGATGCCGGCGCTGAAGACTCGCATGCAAAACCCCTGTTCAGGCTGCTCGGGCAGCATTCTCGTGGGCGCGCCATCCGGGCAGGGCGCGCATCGATCGCCAGTGTGGCCCCGTGGCGGCGCCACTGACCAATGACAAAAGCGGCTGATCCCTTAACCCTGGGTTATGCCGCGACAGGCACGCTGTAGAGCTGCACGCCAGACCATAACCTCAATCTATGGTTGCCCAGCTTTTTTCATTGGACGCAGGCGGCGTCCGCCGACACCATGGCCACACCATAAAACCATTAACGGGGAAGCTCATGAAGCTCGCCATCACGCGCCGGCTGCTGGCCGCCGCCACCTTGTTCTGCGCGACCGCCGGCGCGCAGGCCGCCTGGCCGGACCGGCCGATCCGCATCATCGTGCCCTCGGCCGCGGGCGGCAGCCCCGACATTCTGGCGCGATTCATCGGCGCCGAGCTGAGCAAGCGGCTGGGCCAGTCTGTCGTGATCGAAAACCGTGCGGGCGCGGGCGGCAACATCGGCATGCAGGCGCTGGTGAGTGCTCCCGCCGATGGCTACACGATCGCCTATGGCAACAACGCCACGCTGGCGACCAACGAATTCCTGTTCAGCAAGCTGCCTTACGATCCGGCCACGCTGGTGCCCATCGTGCAGCTCACGCTCACCGCCAGCCTTCTGGTCGTGAACAAAGACCTGCCGGTCAAGACCGTGCCGGAACTGATCGCGTACGCGAAGGCGCGGCCGAACCAGGTGTTCTTCGCTTCGGGCGGCCTGGGCACCTCGGGCCACCTCGGCGGTGAGCTGTTCAAGACCGAAGCCGGTATCAGCACGGTGCACGTGCCGTACAAAGGGGGCGCGCAGGCCATGAACGACCTGGTGGGCAATCAGGTGCAGTACATGTTCGATAACTTTTCCTCGGCCGGGCCCAACGTGCAGAGCGGCGCGGTGCGCGCTTTGGCGGTCACGTCGAAAGCGCGTTCGCCAAACTTTCCGGACCTGCCCACGATGCAGGAAGCCGGCATTGCCGGCTTCGAGATCACGGCATGGGGCGCGCTCGTCGCCGCGCCCGGCACGCCGCCCGAGATCGTCGCCCGTCTCAACAAAGAAGTGAACGCGGCCCTGCAGGACGAGAAGGTCCGCGAACAGATTCTGAGCACCGGCTCCACGCCCGTGGGTGGCAGCCCCGACGATCTGCGCCGCCAGATCGAGAGCGAGCGCGTGCGCTGGGGCGACATCGTGAAGAAGAGCGGCGCCAAGGTCGACTGAGCGTCGCACGGCAAAACGGCGGCGATCCGATGTGCCCGGATCGCCGCCGTTTCATTGGCGCAGCCGCGGGCTCAGCTTCCTTGCGGCAGCTTCGCAACCACCTTGATCTCGAAGATGAAACCGCTCAGCCAGGTCACGCCCAGCGCGGTCACGGTGGGATAGGGCGCCTCGCCCCAGAACTCCGCCGCCACCTCCCAGATGCGTTCGAACTCCTCGTGCGGATTCACCATGAAGATCGTCACGTCGACCACATCGTCGAAGCGGGCGCCCGCCGCTGCCAGGATGTCGTTCAGGTTCTTGAACGCGAGCCGGACCTGGGCGTCGAGGTCGGGTTCGGGCGTGCCGTCGGGCCGACTGCCGACCTGGCCCGATACGAACAGCAGGCCGTCGGCGCGAATCGCCGGCGAGTAGCGGTGCTTGTCGTACAGCGCGTGTCGGCCAGGCGGGAAAACTGCGTCGCGTGTTGCCATGAGAAAGCTCCTTGAGGGTGGGTGCCGGCCCGGTTGGCCGTCCATGCATCCACTGTAGAGACGGGCGCGGTCGCGATAAATGCGCAAGCGCGTCCAGCATTGTTTGTAGAATCCAAACAATCGAACCGATCACCGACTGACACGAGGAGCGGAGATGGACCGTTTCGACGCCATGCAGGCCTATGCCCGGGTCGTGGAGACCGCGAGCTTCACGCGGGCCGCCGAGACACTGAACATCAGCCGGGCGAGCGTGACGCAGCTCGTGCAGCAACTCGAGGCGCGGCTGCGCGTGAAGCTGCTCCACCGCACCACCCGCAAGGTCAAGGTGACCGCCGACGGCGCGGCCTATTACGAGCGCGTCGTGCGGCTGCTTGCCGACATGGACGACGCCGAGACCAGCCTGTCCAGCGCGGCGGCCGCGCCGCGCGGGCGCCTGCGCGTGGATGTGCCCAGCCCGTTCGCGCGCTTCATCCTGATGCCGGCGCTGCCCGCCTTTCACGCGCGCCACCCCGATATCCAGCTGCACATGGGCGTGAGCGACCGCAAGGTGGACCTGATCGACGACAACGTCGACTGCGTGGTCCGCGGGGGCGAGGTCGCCGACCAGTCGCTGGTGGCGCGCCGCGTGGGCGAGCTCACGATCCAGGCCTACGCCGCGCCGGCCTATCTTGAGGCCGCCGGCGAGCCCCAGGATCCTCGCGATCTCGACGCCGATCCGCATCGCTACGTGGCCTATCTGCGCTCGCGCGCGGGCGACATCGTGCCGCTGATCCTGCACCGGGGTGCCGACACGGTGCAGGTGCAGGGCCGCTATGTGGTGGCGGCCGATGATGGCAATGCCTATCTCGCGGCCGGTCTGGCCGGTCTTGGCGTGCTGTGGCTGCCCACCTATATGGCCGAGCCGTACCGGGCCGGCGGCGAGCTCGTGCAGGTCCTGCCCGACTGGCGGATCGATCCGATGCCGATGTACGTGGCCTATCCGCCCAACCGTCACGTGAGCGCCAAGGTGCGGGTGTTCATCGACTGGGTCATCGAGCTGATGGCGCAGCATGCGCCCTTGCTCACGCCGCTCGGCAGCGCGCGTATCGTGCCGCCCGAGCCCCGGGGCCGCGGCCGATCCTCGTCCGTTACGCGCGGATCCCCCGAGAATCCGGCGTAGGCCGTCTTCCCGCGGGGGGGGGCGGTGGCCTTCTTGGGTGGCACAAAACCGGGAGTCATAAGGGCGCCCGCCGCAGCGCGCCCCAGGGCATAAGGGCTGACACGAAGCTTAAGTTCGCAAAGAAAGAGACCGTTATCTCATTCAGTAGGCGGCCGTGTGCGATCGCCATGTCGTGCAAGGCGTTCCCCGGCGCGGTAAGACCGGGGTTGAAGGAGCAACAGATGTCATCCAGCGTGTCGGCCACCGATAAGGTGCGCGCCCAGCAATCCAGCCTCGGCAAGCGTGAAGAGACCGGGCGTGAGCCCGATCGCACGCAGCCCTCCGATTCCCTTCAGACTCCCCGGCAGACCGCATCGTCCTTCAGCGTGGCGTTGAGCGAGGACGCGCTCGAGCGCATGCTCGCCGCGCGCGAAGCCCTGTCGCGATTCGCGATCGAATCCGCGCAGTCGCGCAAGGATTACGCCCGTACCCAGGTCGAGCGCATCAAGGAACGCATCGAGACCCTCAAAAAGCTCCTGATGATGCTAGGCGACTCGGCCGCGCGCGCGATCCTGCGCGAGATCAAGCAGCTCGCGGGCGAACTCGGCGCCGCCGCGTCGGTGCTGCGCGAGGGCGGCGGCGGGGGCGGCGGCGTGACGGTGCCCCCGGTTCAGGCCGCGGGTGAAACCGCCACGGCCGCCGCGGATACCGGTGCCGGCCTGGGCGCGCAGACGGCCCCGGGGCAGGGGGCGAACGCCGGGCACGAGGGCGGTTCCGACCACCCGTCGAACGCCGCCGCGCCCACGTCGGGCGCCACGGCCGCAGCCGCCATGTACGCCGCCGTGGCCTCCACGCCGGTCGAGCCGGGCGCCGGTGCGCCGGCCGCCGGATCGCCGGCCGCCGGATCGCCGGCCGCCGACTCGGACGAAACCGGCGCCGCTGACCCGGCACCCGGTACGGCGGCGCAGGTCAACGCCCAGGCGCAGTCGGCACAGGAGCGTCAGGCCGAGGCTGCTCAGCGGCGCGAAGACGCCAAGGCGCTCGAGGAAGCGCTGCGGGCGCTCAAGGCCCTGCTGGCGATGGCGCAGGCGAAGATCCGCGAGGGCGACGAGGCGGCACGCCGCGACGCCGAGACCGCGTCGCGCGAGATCGGCGAGATCGCGCAGGACGTGACCGCGCTGAGCCTGTCCGGCCTGCCCGGTGGCGCGGGCGTGGATATTCCCGCCGCGCCCGGCATCCCCTCCTGACAGTGATCGCCGCGCGCCCGTCCGATTCGTTGGCGCATCGTGCCTCTCGAGGCGGCCAATTGCCCGAGATGTTGCGAATCCGCAATGGTGGTTTTCGTGGCGCGCGTAGGCTAAGGGGTTACCCGGATCCCGCTCTCTGACAGCGCAGACCCGGACGCGACGCGCGGGCGCGTATAGGCGGTGGATTCTGTTTCCATTTGTCCCCGCCGTTACAAAATATCTCGCGTGACTGTCATATCAGCGGGGTATGCTGAATTTCAGAGAGGGCGTCCCAGTGCTTCCAAATAACTCGGTTTACAAGGGATATCGCCTCACAGCCAAAATTGCCCGGGCAAGTGCCGGGGCGGCGATGGCCGCGGCCTCGGGGCCGCAGTTCACGGCCACGGTGATGGTTGTGCAGGCAGATTCCATTCAAGACACAGGCGATGAATATCCGGTGCCTTGCTTTGCGGGCGGCGGACACGTATTCAGTCCACGCGAGGCGGTCCATGCGGCCATCACGCATGGCAGAGAAATCGTCGACGGTTTACACGGCGCAACGGCCTAGCCGGCCGGATCCGATGCGCCAGATCTAGCACCGATTGCCCGGTGCCCGTCGCGCGTAGTGCGTGATATATCGCAGGCCTTAGGTCGAACCGCGCGCGCATTGATTGCGCGCGCAACCGCTGTCAGCCCGCGAAGAGTTCGGTCCAGTCGCGCGTCTTGTTGAGCGTGCGCACGGTGGCCGATTGTTCCAGGATCGCCACGGCTTTCTTGAACTCTTCGGTCGACGCGCCGTCTTCCAGAATCACCAGCCGCGCATTGCGCGCGTCGGCCATCTTCACGTCGGACATCTTGCCGTGGGTCTGGTAGACCTGCGTCCAGTCCATCTTCTTGCCGGCCTTCAGCGCGATCGGCTCGATGAAGGTCAGGGCGCTGGACTGCTCCGCGCGCACGCCAAAGGCGAAATCCGCCGCGTGGCCGCTGCTGCCCTTGGTGCGCGCGCCCTTGACCACGCGCGGCTGGCCAATGGCTTCGGCCAGCGTGCGTCCCACCTGCGCGCGAAAGCGCAGCCGGCTGAACTTGGGCATCCACTTCACGCTCGAGAACGACAGCGCCATCGCCAGCTTGACCGCATCCCACAGGGCTTCCTGCAGTTGTTCGATCGGGCCGCGCGCCACGATCGCGCCGCTGTCGTCGAAGCGCGCGAGGCTGACCCCGGGCGTCTGGTTCAGCAGCTCGATGCGTTTGGCCGGCAGCTCGATGCCGTAGGTGGCGGCGTGCATCGCCGTCTCGGCCGCGTCGGTCAGGAAGAACGTCGCGTCGTCGGGGTAGGCGATGAAGAAGGCGGCGTGCTGGCCATCGAGGCCGAGCGTCATGGGGGCGACGGCGCGGATCGCGCGCTCGCCGGCAGGCCGGACCGTCCAGCCCGAGGCTTCCAGGAAGTGGCTCATAGGATCAGCTCGATTTGACGGCCCTTGTACGGATGCACGAAACCGCCGGTCAGGCTCAGGTTGGCGCGCGGCAGGAAGTGGTCCATCAGGGCGCCGATATCGGCGAGATCCGGCGTGACCGGCTCGGCATAGCCCTCGCCCTCGGCCACCCAGACATGCAGGTGCGAGCGCGCGGTCAGCGGCTTGCGGAAGTGCGGCAGGTCGGCGCCCACCACGCTGGTGTGGAACGAATCGTCCGTGTCCACGCCCAGCACGCGGTGCGGCCCGACGAACAGGCTGGCCGAGAAGGTCTCGCCCAGCATCACGGCGGCCTGGCCCTGCACGTCGGTGCGCGCGGCGCGGTAGATCACGCGAAACGTCACGTCGTCGCGGACCTCGCCCTCGACCTTGCAGGCACAGGAAAACTCCATCCATTGCGCCGGACCGCCGCCGGCGGGCTTGCCCGACCAGGCGATGGCTTTGGTGGTTTCCTTGGGCGCGGCCAGGATTTCCTGGACCTCATCCGGTGTGATTAGGGGCTCGACTTTATTGGCCATGGAGAAACAGCGGAAAAACAGAAGGCGCGCCGGCCGACAGGGCGGAGGGCGCGCGTGGCGACCGGTGGGCCGCAAAGGGGCATAAGTTTACAAGAAGGCAGGCGGGGCGGATTTCAGAGGCTGTTGGCGCCGAACGTGTCGCACTGGCGCAGGTCGCCCGAGTCGAATCCGCGCTTGAACCATCGCACCCGCTGCGCCGAGCTGCCGTGGGTGAAGGCGTCCGGCACCACGTAGCCCTGCGACTTGCGCTGCAGCGTGTCGTCGCCGATGGCGCTGGCGGCGTTCAGGCCTTCTTCGATGTCGCCCGGCTCGAGGATATTGCGGGCCTGGTCGGCGCGCCGTGCCCACAGCCCGGCAAAGCAGTCGGCCTGAAGCTCCATGCGGACCGACAGGGCGTTGGCCTGGCCGGGGTTGCGGCGGCGCTGGGCGTCGACCTGGTCGGCCACGCCCAGCAGGTGCTGAACGTGATGGCCGACCTCGTGCGCGATCACGTAGGCCTGGGCGAAGTCGCCGGGCGCGTTGAGCTTGCGCTCCATTTCGTCGAAAAAGCTCAGGTCCAGATAGACTTTCTGGTCGGCGGGGCAGTAGAACGGCCCCATGGCCGACTGGCCCGTGCCGCAGGCCGTGGGCGTGGCGCCCCGGAACAGCACCAGCGTGGGCGGCTGGTAGGTGCGGTTGAGCTGCTGCTGGAAGATCGGCGTCCAGGTGTCTTCGGTTTCGCCCAGCACGCGCGCCACGAAACGCGATTGCGCGTCCTGGGCGGGCGGCTGGCCCGGCGCCTGCTGCGTCTGCGGCGGGCCTTCGGCCATCTGCAGCACGACCGACGGATCGACGCCGAAGTACATGGCGACCAGCGCCAGCACGATGGTGCCCAGACCGATGGATCCGCGTCCCAGGCGCGGACCCTGGCCGCGCCGGTCTTCGATGTTTTTGCTCTCGCGCGAGTCGTCCATGCGCATGTGCGTCTCCTGGCGCCTGGGGGCGCACGGTGTTCCTGATGAGTGACTGGTGCTAGGATAAACCCATGGCTCTACTTCTCTCCATCCATCCCGCAAATCCGCAGCCGCGCCTGCTCAAGCAGGCCGCCCAGTGGCTGACCGACGGCGGGTTGCTCGCGATTCCCACCGATTCCAGCTACGCGGTCGTGGCCCGGCTCGATGACAAGGCGGCCGCCGAAAACCTGCGCCGCCTGCGCGGGCTCGACGAGCGCCATCACCTCACGCTGCTGTGCCGCGATCTGGCCGAGATCGGGCAGTTCGCGCGGGTCGACAACCAGCAATACCGCCTGCTCAAGCTGGCCACCCCGGGCCCGTTCACCTTCATTCTCGAGGCCACCCGCGAGGTGCCGCGCCGGGTGTCGCATCCGTCGCGCAAGACCATCGGCATCCGGGTGCCCGGCCACGGCGTCACGCTGGCGCTGCTGGAGCAATTCGGCGCGCCGCTGCTGTCCACGACCTTGATTCCCAAGGGCGAAGACGACGCGCTGAACGATCCCGATGACATCGCCGCGCGCTACTCCCACGAGCTGGCCGCCGTGATCGACGCGGGCGCCTGCCCGCTGGCGCCGACTACCGTGATCGACCTGACCAGCGCCACCCCCGAGGTGCTGCGTCGCGGCAGCGGCGACCCCGCCACGCTCGGTCTCGCCTGACGGTTCCCCCGGAGCCGTCCGCACCCGGCCTCTCAGCATGCCGGGGCGAACGCATGCGCCGCGCCACTGTCTGACTTGTGTCTGCCGCTACAATGGCCCGCCATGAATGATCTGATCCAGACGATCGCGGTCTACGCGATTCCCGTCATCTTCGCCATCACCCTGCACGAAGCCGCCCACGGCTACGTGGCGCGTCTGTTCGGCGATCCCACCGCCTGGCAGGCCGGCCGCGTCACGCTCAACCCGATCAGCCATATCGATCCGGTGGGCACGCTGCTGGTGCCGGCCATGATTCTGCTGATCTCCAAGCTCACCGGCGGTGCCGGCCTGCTGTTCGGCTGGGCCAAGCCCGTGCCGGTGGATTTCGGCCGGCTGCGCCGTCCCAAGCGCGACATGCTGTGGGTCGCGCTGGCGGGCCCCCTGTCGAATCTGTTCATGGCGATCCTCTGGGTGCTGGCCTTCCGGGTCTACATCGCGACCGGCGTGCAGGAGGGATTCTGGTACGAGATGGCCCAGGCCGGCGTGGTCGTCAACCTGGTCCTGATGGCGCTCAATCTGATTCCGCTGCTGCCGCTGGACGGAGGCCGCGTGCTGTTTTCGCTGCTGCCGCAGCGCATGGCCTGGCAATACTCGAAAATCGAGCCCTACGGCATGGTGATCGTCATTGTTTTATTGGTGACGGGCACTCTGCACTTTTTCATGGAGCCCTTCCTGGCATTTGGAAGGGTGGTGGTGAGCTGGTTTCTCTAGGTTTTCCGGCAATATCCGTTAAACTCGCCAGCTTGATCGATTCTGGCCTGCGGCATGGTGCGGCGGGCCCCGGAGCCTCTCCTTACTATGGCATCCACTGCATTGACCGCAGATGTTAGTTTTCAGGGCAGCATGGTGGCACTGGTCACCCCGATGCAGCCCGACGGCAGCCTCGATTACGCCGCGTATCGCGCGCTGATCGACTGGCACGTCGAACAAGGCACCAGCGCGCTGGTCGTCGTCGGCACCACGGGCGAATCGCCCACGGTGTCGATGGAAGAGCATGCCGAGCTGATCCGCGTGGCGGTCGAGCATGCGGCGGGCCGCATTGCGGTGATCGCCGGCGTCGGCGCCAACTCCACCGACGAGTGCATCCACCTCGCGCGTCATGCCAAGGCGGTCGGTGCGCAGGCTGGCCTGTCGGTCGTGCCCTACTACAACAAGCCTTCGCAAGAAGGCATCTATCGTCATTTCCGCGCCGTCCAGGAAGCGGTCGATCTGCCCACGGTGCTGTACAACGTGCCGGGCCGCACGGTCGCCGACATG
Organism: Bordetella genomosp. 5; assembly: GCF_002261475.1. Lineage (GTDB taxonomy): Bacteria > Pseudomonadota > Gammaproteobacteria > Burkholderiales > Burkholderiaceae_B > Bordetella. Next base: position 155,440 of record NZ_NEVN01000009.1, on the reverse strand, counting down.
TCCAACGAGACGGTGCTGCGTCTGACGCAGGTGCCCGGCATCATCGGCATCAAGGATGCCACCGGCGATATCGCGCGCGGCGCTCTGCTGCTGCGCGAGGCGCCTGCCTCCTTCCAGGTTTTCAGCGGCGACGACCCCACGGCCGCCGCCCTGATCCTGTTGGGCGCGCGCGGCAACATTTCGGTCACCGCCAACGTGGCTCCGCGCCTCATGGCCGACCTGTGTGCCGCCGCGTACGCTGGCGACGTGCCGCGCGTGCGTGAACTTAACGCCAAGCTCGCGCGTCTCAACAAGGCTTTGTTCATCGAAGCCAATCCCATCCCCGTCAAATGGGCGCTTGCCCAGATGGGGCGTACCGCGCTGGGCTACCGCCTGCCGCTCGTCGAACTCAGCGAGGCTCACCACGACACCGTGCGCCGCGCCCTGAACGAAACGGGCCTGCTTTGAACATGAGGACGCGTATGAAGAAACGTCATGCCGGGATTTCGGCATTGATGGCCCTGGCTTTGTTGTCTGGTTGCTCCGACATCAACCAGATGCTGGGCAATGAAGAATCTGTCGATTACAAGAGTACGCGCCGCGGCGAGCCGCTGAGCATTCCGCCTGACCTCACTCAGGCCAATTCCGATCCGCGCTACCGTGCGCCGGCCTCGGGTACGACCACGTATTCGCAGTACCAGCAGCAGGGCGCCCAGGCCGTGGCTCAGCCGCAAAACACCAACGTGCTGCCCGAGCGCGCCGACATGAAGGTCGAGCGCGACGGCAACATGCGCTGGCTCGTCGTGCAGCGTCCGCCCGAGCAGGTGTTCCCGAAGGTCGTCGACTTCTGGACGGACACCGGCTTCACGGTCAAGACCAACTCGCCGCAAGCCGGTCTGGTCGAAACCGACTGGGCCGAAAACCGCGCCAAGATCCCCGAAAGCTGGCTGCGCCAGGTGCTGGGCTCGGTGCTCGAAACCGCGTGGGATAGCGGCGAGCGCGAGAAATTCCGCACCCGCGTCGAACGCGTCAACGGCCACACCGAGATCTACATCAGCCACCAGCAGATGCTCGAGAAGCGCACCGGTCCCGACAGCGGCCAGGTGCAGTGGGAAAACGGCAAGGAAGATCCGGGCCTGAATGCCGCCATGCTGGCGCGCCTGATGGTCTATCTGGGTACCGATATCGATGCCGCGCGCAAGCTGGTCGCGCAGGCTGAAGCCGCTCCGCAGCGCCCGGCCGTGCAACAGACCGTGCGTGCCGAAGGCGCGATGCTGGTCGTGAGCGAGTCGTACGACCGCGCCTGGCGCCGTGTCGGCGTGGCGCTGGATTCGGGCGGCTTCGCGGTGGACGATCGCGATCGCTCGGCCGGCGACTACTACGTGCGCTATGTCGACACCGACACCGGCGCCAAGTCGGAAGAGCCGGGCTTCTTCAGCCGTATCTTCGGCGGCGACAAGAAGGCCGCGGCCGCGCAGTACCGCATCCACCTGTCTTCCGCGGGCGATGCCACGCAGGTCACCGTCCTCGACGGCAATGGCCAGCGCGACAGCAGCGCCACCGCCCAGCGCATGCTGAGCGTGCTGAAGGACAAGATGTAAGTCCTGCCGGAGGGCGGGGGCTTCCCCGCCAGTCATGAAAAAACCAGACCTCTCGGGGTCTGGTTTTTTTTCGTCCGCGGCTGGGGGAGTGCGTCGTGCGTTGCACGCCGCACGTTGCACGGCGGACGTTCCACGCCGCACGTTGCACGGCGGACGTTCCACGCCGCACGTTCCACGCCGCGCGTTCCACGCCGGACGTTCCACGCCGGACGTTGCATGCCGCAAACGAAACAAAGCCGGCAGGTGTTGATGCCTGCCGGCTTTGTCGGGACCCGGCCTGCTGCGGTGGGGCTCCCTCGCAGGCCGGGTGTCTGGTGCTGGCGGGGGTCGGGATCCCGCGCCGGCGGATCTTGCGCTTACGACGCGGGGGTCGTCGAGCCACCGCTCGGAGCCGAGCTGCCGGGGGCCGGAGCCGGGGCGGGAGCCGGGGTCGAGGGGGCGGGGGCCGGAGCCGGTGCCGTGGTGGCCGGAGCCGAGCCGCCGGCCGGGGCCGCGGTTTCTTCCTTCTTATTGCAAGCAGTCAGGGCAACGGCCAGAACCGAAGCCACAATCAGGGTTTTGCTCATCATGTCGAGACTCCTGTTGGATTGAAAATCGTGGTCCCGTGGAAGGGGAAACCAGGCCCCTCGGGCCGCGGGCGCAGGGGGTTCTACGCCACGACCTAGGGGAAACCAGAATTCAGGCTACAGGAATCATTCCGCCGCTTGCGTGTGGAAATTAAAGAGGTGGCATCCCAAGTGCAACAATTCTTACTGCTATGTGTATCCCATATCCAAACGTGTCCGCGCTTAAAGAGTAATTAGCGTTCTGTGTGGGATGGACACGATTGGGTATCCAGATCGTACGAAAACGAGCCTGCCGACACCCTCAAGAATGCGGATTTCGCGCATTTCATGCAATCGCTGACGCCGGGATGACAAAAGGCCCCGCATGCGCGGCCAAGCAGTGGGGAGGACAAAGGCCCCTGCATGCACAGCCCCGCAGGGATGACAGGGGCCCCTGCATGCGCGGCCCCGCATTGGCCGCCGCAATGACAATCGCCCCGGCGAGCCGGGGCGATGCGTGCCAGACAGGTTCAGCCGCGCGGGGCGGTCGGCGGCGGGAGCTCGGAGGGGCCGCCGCCGCGGCCCTCGGCGAGGTCATGCAAGCGCGCCGCCACAGCCGCGCTGCGCTCAGGGGCGGTAGTGCAGCCAGCCCGAGTCCAGCCAATCGGCCAGGCAGGCGCGGGCATCGTCGGACAGCTTGCGGCAACGGGCGTCGGCGCAGGCGAGCTCGCGGGCATCGGCCAGCTCCCGCAGGGCGGCATCGGCGGGCACCATGGCGGTTTCGCCGTTGATGAACAGCTGGCGGCCGCGATACAGCATGCGGCTGCGGCGATCCAGCACCAGACGGCCGGCCTCGGGCCAGCTGTCTTCGAGGTCGACCGGGTCCTCCGGGCTGTCGAACACGCTCAGCTGGCTCGGCTCGGTAAGCCAGCAGCCCAGGAAGCGCGATGCCAGCGCATCGTCGAAGCGCAGCTTCTGCAGCGTGGCCAGCGTGGCCTCGACCAAGGCGTCGGGCAGCGCGGCCGGCTGCCCGGTGGCGGGCTGGCCCGGATCGCGGTAGATGCCGTCGAGGCGCGGGCCGGGCAGGGCGGGCTCGCCGTAGGGGCCGCCGAGCAGGCCCACGCGCGCCATCGCCTGGTCGGCCGCGGCTTCGAGCAGGCCGCGGGCCAGATTCGCCTGAGTCGGGGCGCGAAAGCCGATGGAGATGGTCATGCAGTCGTCGTCGAGCGCCACGCCGTCGTGGGCGGCCTGCGGCGGCAGGTAGAGCATGTCGCCGGGCTCGAGGACGGCTTCTTCTTCGGGTTCGAAGTTCGACAGGATCTTGAGCGGCAGGCCGGGCTCGAGCGAGAGGTCTTTCTGGCGGCCCCAGCGCCAGCGGCGCCGGCCCTGGCCTTGCAGCAGGAAGACGTCGTAGCTGTCGAAGTGCGGCCCCACGCCGCCGCCGGTGGAGGCGATGCTGACCATCAGGTCGTCCAGGCGCGCGTCGGGCACGAAGCGGAACTGCTGGATCAGCGCGGCCGCGGCGTCGCTGTGCAGGTCGAGGCTCTGCACCAGCAGCGTCCATTCGGGCTCGTTGACCTTGGGCAGGCGCGCGAACGGGCCGTTCTCCATGTTCCATTCGCCGCCCTCGCGCCAGATCAGGCGGGATTCGACGTCATCGCGGCGCGCCAGCTTCTTGAGTGCGGCCACGCTTTCGGGCGGACGCATGCCGGGCACGGCGCCCCGGATCAGCAGCGGCTTGCGCTGCCAGTAGCGGCGCATGAAGGTGTCGGGCGACAGGCCGCCGAGCAGGGTGAGAGGCAGGTCGGTTTTCATGCGAGATGGGCCTTGAGTCGGTACAGGGCGTCCAGCGCTTCGCGCGGGGTGAGGCTGTCGGGATCGATGGAGGCGAGTTCGGTGCGCAGCGCGGCGAGGGCGTCCAGCGCCGCGTCGTGGTCGGCGCTGGCCTGGCTCTGGGCCTCGGCGTCGATGGCCGCGGCGAACAGGCCGAGTTGAGGCGTGGGCGCGCCCTGGGCTTCGAGGCGCTCGAGTTCGCGGGACGCCTGGCGGATCACGGCGGCGGGCACACCGGCGCGCTGCGCCACCTGGATCCCGTAGCTGCGGCTCGCGGGCCCCTCGCGCACTTCGTGCAGGAAGACGATGCCGCCAGCGGACTCGGCCGCGGCCAGATGCACGTTGGCCGCGGTGGGCTGCTCGGACGGCAGGCGCGTGAGCTCGAAGTAATGCGTGGCGAACAGCGTGAGTGCGCGGTTGTGCGTGAGCAGCCGCTGCGCGATCGCCCACGCCAGCGCGAGGCCGTCGTAGGTCGAGGTGCCGCGGCCGATTTCGTCCATCAGCACCAGGCTGTGCGTGGTGCTGGCGGCCAGGATGGCGGCAGCCTCCGTCATTTCCATCATGAAGGTGGAGCGTCCGCCCGCGAGGTCGTCGGCGGCGCCGATGCGGGTGAAGATGCGGTCGATGCGGCCGATGCGCGCGCTCGCGGCGGGCACGAAGCTGCCGGTGCGCGCGAGCAGCACGATCAGCGCCACCTGCCGCATGTAGGTCGATTTACCGCCCATGTTGGGGCCGGTGATCAGCAGCATGCGGCGCGTCGGGTCGAGGCGGCAGCCGTTGGGCGTGAAGCGCTCGATCGCGTTCTCGACCACGGGATGGCGGCCGGCCTCGATCTCGATGTCGGCCTGCTCGGACAACTCCGGCGCGGCCCAGTCGTGGCGGCGGGCGTGCTCGGCGAGGGCCGCCAGGGTGTCGAGTTCGGCCAGCGCGCCGGCGCAGTCCGACAGCGGGCGCACATGGGTGGCCAGCACGTCGAGCACCTGTTCGAACAGCCACTTCTCGCGCGCCAGCGAGCGGTCCTGCGCGGACAGCACCTTGTCTTCCCAGGTTTTGAGCTCGGGCGTGATGTAGCGCTCGGCGTTCTTCAGGGTCTGGCGGCGGCGGTAGTCGTCGGGCACCTTGTCGGTCTGGCCCTTGGTGACTTCGATATAGAAGCCGTGCACGCGGTTGAACTCCACGCGCAGATTGCTGATGCCGGTGCGTTCGCGTTCGCGCGCTTCGAGCTGGATCAGGAACTCTCCGCCGTCGGCGGCCAGTGCGCGCAGTTCGTCGAGCTCGGCGTCGAAGCCGGTGGCGATCACGCCGCCATCGCGAATGGCCACCGCGGGCTCCTGCGCGATGGCGCGCTGAAGCAGCTCGGCAATCGCGGGATCGAGCGTGAGGTGCCGCGCGAGGGCCGCGACGCGCGCGGCGCCGGTGGCCGGGGCGAGCAGCGCGTGCAGCTGCGGCAGCGTGGCGAGCGCGTCGCGCAGGCTGGCGAGCTCGCGCGGGCGCACCGAGCGCAGCGCCAGCCGCGCGGCGATGCGTTCGATGTCCGGAAACACCTGCAGCGCGCCGCGCAGCGACTCCAGCAGGCCCGCGGCGCCGAAGGTCTGGTCCATGTCGAGGCGCGCCGTCATGAGCGCGGTGATCGCCTCCTGGCGCGCCAGCACCGGCGCGTTGTCGCGCAGCGGGTGATGCAGCCAGCGGCGCAGCAGCCGGCTGCCCATGGGCGTGCGGCAGCCGTCGAGCAGCGAGAACAGCGTGGGCGCGTCTTCGCCGGAGAGGGTCTGCGTGAGCTCGAGATTGCGGCGCGTGACCGGGTCCATCAGCACATAGAGGCCGGCGCGTTCGGCGGCGATGGTCTGCACGTGGGCAAGCGCGTGCGACTGGGTGCGGGCGGCATAACGCAGCAGCGCGCCGGCCGCGCACACCGCCACCGGCATGTCTTCGACATCGAAGCCGGCGAGGCTGTCGGTCTTGAAGTGCGCGAGCAGATGCCCGCGCGCGCCATCGGCCTCGAAATGCCAGTCGGGCACGCGCGTGCGCGCGCCGTCGAAGCTCAGCTGCAGCTCGGTGCTGTCGGCGTAGATCACCTCGGCCGGGGCGATGCGATGCAATTCGGATTCGAGCTGAGCCGGGCTGCACTCGGTGACGTGGAAGTCGCCGCTGGCCAGGTTGAGCCAGGCCAGGCCGGCGCGCGGATCGCGCGCCTTGCCCGACACGCAGACCGCCGCCAGCGCGCGATCGGCCTTGGCCGGCAGCAGGGCGTCGTCGGTCAGGGTGCCCGGCGTGACGATGCGCACGATGCGGCGTTCGACCGGGCCCTTGGAGGCGGCCGGATCGCCGATCTGTTCGCAGATGGCGACCGATTCGCCCTGCGCCACCAGCTTGGCCAGGTACTGCTCCATGGCATGCACGGGCAGGCCGGCCATCGGAATCGGCGAGCCATTCGAACTGCCGCGTTTGGTCAGCGTGAGATTGAGCAGACGCGCGCCGCGCTCGGCGTCTTCGTAGAACATCTCGTAGAAATCGCCCATGCGATAGAAGAGCAGCAGCGGGCCGGCCTCGGCCTTGAGCCGGAGGTACTGCTGCATCATGGGAGTGTGTTGGGAATCAACAGCTTGCGTCATGTCGGATAACACTTATCGGTGCCACGGCCCGCGCGCGGAGGGCGGGGCGCGGCACGCAAAGAGGTCGAAAAAGGCAACGCACCGCGAGCCAGGCCGGCGGTGCGTGAGCGCGTGCGATGCGCGCTGAGTCGGGCGTCATTGTAGACGCAAGGTTCCGCACGGACGACACCCGCGCCGGCGCCGCATGCGCTACCCTGGTCCTGTTCCGTGCCGCAAAAGGAAGTGCCCCATGCCGCCACTCATCGCACTGATCGCGGGCTTCGCCATGCTGGGGGTGTTCGTGCTGCTCGGACGCTCGAACCGGCGGGTCGCCTGCTATGGCTTCATCGCGGCCTGGCTCGCGCTCTGCGTGGCGCATTTCAGCTACGCCACGCGCGTGGCGGCCTTCGGGTTCCAGCAGGAGTTGGCGGTGCACGCCGGCGTTTTCGGCTTGCCGGCATTGCTCGCATTGATATTGGCCGGCATGTTCCATCGCAGACAGCCGCCGTCGTCTTGAGCATGGCTCCAGAGGCACGACTCGATAAGCACGATTAGAGAGCCACGGCCCGCCTCGTGCGACGACGCGCGCCGTCGTCCCGTTCGCCACACGCCAATAGAAAAAGCGCGCGCAGGCCCGAGCCCGCGCGCGCTTTGTCCAGGCCTTGCACTCAGGCGCCGAAGCCCTCGAGCACGATCTTGCCGCGGGCGCGGCCGCTCTCGATGAAGGCATGCGCGCGGCGCAGGTTGGCCGCGTTGATCTTGCCGTAGTGCTCGCCCAGGGTAGTGCGCAACAGCCCGGCGTCGATCAGGCGCGAGACCTGGGTGAGCAGGTCGTGCTGCGCCTGCATGTCGGCGGTCTTGTGCATCGAACGCGCGAACATGAATTCCCAGTGCAGCGCGGCGGATTTGCCTTTGAGTTTGCGCACGTCGATCGCGGCGGGGTCGTCGATGAGCGCGATGGCGCCCTGCGGCGCGATCACTTGCGCCATCGCCTCGAAATGCTGGTCGGTGGCGGTGAGGCCGGCGATGTACTCGACCTGCGGGATGCCGATGCGGGCGAGCTCATCGGCCAGCGGCCGGGTGTGGTCGATCACATGGTGCGCGCCGGCCTGCCGGACCCATTCCTGCGTTTCGGGCCGCGAGGCGGTGCCGATCACCGTCAGGCCGGTGAGCTGACGTGCCAACTGCACCAGAATCGAGCCCACGCCGCCCGCGGCGCCGATCACCAGCAGCGCCCGGCCGCTGGGGCCGCGATTGTCCAGCACGCGTAGACGGTCGAACAGCAATTCCCAGGCGGTGATGGCCGTGAGCGGCAGGGCGGCGGCCTGCGCGAACGACAGCGACGCCGGCATGGCGCCGACGATGCGCTCGTCGACCACGTGCTGTTCGCTGTTGGCGCCCGGCCGGTCGAGCGCGCCCGCATACCAGACCCGGTCGCCCGGCTTGAACAGGCTGACCTGCGCGCCGACGGCCTCGACCACGCCGGCCGCGTCCCAGCCCAGCACTTCGGGACGGCCTTCCTTGGGCTGACGATTGGCGCGGATCTTGACGTCGACCGGGTTGACCGAAATGGCCTCGACGCGCACGAGCAGGTCGCGCGGGCCCGGGGTGGGCGTCGGCAGTTCGATGTCCTGCAGGCTTTGCGGGTCGTCGGCGGGGAGGTTGCGGGTGTAGGCAATGGCTTTCATGGCAAAGGTCTCAATTAGGAGCGATGGGCCATCATCGCCTGTGCCGATGGATTGAAAAAGGGGCTAGCATCGCAGTCAGTTTCAAAGGGAATTTGAAAATGACCGCAGAAAGACTGGAGGATCTCAGGCTCCTCGTGGCCGCGGCGGACGCAGGCAGCTTTTCGCAGGCGGCGCGCGACCTGGACCTGACGCCCGCGGTGGCCAGCGCCGCCATCAAGCGTCTGGAACAGGCGCTGGGCGTGCGGCTCTTCGCGCGCTCCACCCGCAGCCTGCGGCTGACGGCCGACGGCGAGCGCTATTGCGAGCATGTGCGGCAGGCACTCGCGGCGCTGCAGCGCGGACGGCAGGCGGTCGAGCAGGAGCACGACGGCGTCGCCGGCACGCTGTCGCTGTCGATGCCGTCCGATCTGGGGCGGCACGTGCTGCTGCCCTGGCTCGATGCGTTCCAGAGCGAGCATCCCAAGGTGCGGCTGCGCGTCTTCATCAGCGACCGGCTCGCCGATCTCTATCGTCAGCCGGTCGATCTGGCGATCCGTTATGGCACGCCCGACGACTCCAACATGGTGGCGCTGCCGCTGGCGCCGCATAACCGCCGGGTGCTGTGCGCGGCGCCGGCTTACATCGCCCGGCATGGCGCGCCGGCCACGCCGCAGGACCTGCGCGCCCACAACTGTCTGACCTTCATGCTGGGCGACGCGGTGCACGATCGCTGGACGTTCGTGTCGGAGGAGGGCCGTTCGACCACGGTGGCCGTGAACGGCGATCGCGCGGGCGACGACGGCGACATGGTGCGGCGCTGGGCGGTGCAGGGCGCGGGGATTGCCTACAAATCGGGCTTCGACGTGGCCGCCGATCTCGCCGCGGGCAGGCTGTTGCCGCTGCTGCCCGATTATGTGACGGAGTCCACCCCGGTGTATCTGTTGTGCGTGCACCGGGCCAGCCTGTCGCCGGCCGTACGCAGGCTGCGCGACTTTCTGCAGGCGCGCTTCGCGCATTACGGCGTACCCGACGTGTCCTGAACGCCGAAGGATGCGGTAACAAGGCGCCGTCCCAGGTGGGTGGCCGCGGCGCGGCATGCATGATTCAATGAAATCGAGGGCTGCCTTGCCGCATGCCGTGGCAGGGTCGATGTCCCGGATCTCTCAGGAGGTGCGCCATGAGTCATGTGTATAAACAGATCGAATTGGTCGGTTCGTCCGCCGTGTCGAGCGACGACGCCATCGAACGCGCCATCGAACGCGCCTCGTCCACCCTGCGCAATCTGGACTGGTTCGAAGTGACCGAGGTGCGTGGTCACATCAAGGACGGCAAGATCGCCCACTGGCAGGTCGGCCTCAAGGTCGGCATGCGCCTCGAAGAGGACGACTGATCACGGACGTCCCGTTCGGTCCGGTGCGGGTGCGCAAAGCTTGCGCACCCCGCGCAAGTCCCTGATCTTAAGCCGGAATTTCGGCTTGTCAGGCGACTGTTCAGTGGGTTGTCCACATTCGGCGTGGATAACGCCCCGAGAGATGGGTGGTCAATGTTTGACCGCCCGCTCCAAGTCATTGAGATGACAAGCAATTTCTGGCTTGTCAGCAGCCTGTTCAACAGTTTGTCCACATTCGGCGGGGATAATTCCCAGGCCCACGCGGGCGTCGCGCGACGCGGGCGCCGGTGGTGCGAATGGGCAATCTGTGACCAGCGCTCAGAACTCCTTGATTGCACAGCTTATTTCGGAGTTGTGCCGCCAGTCATCCTCAGCTTTTCCACATCGGGCGGGGATAAGTGTGGGCGGCTGGGGTGCGCGGCCGTGCGCCCGCCTGCGTAGCCAAGCTTCCCGGCGCTGCTCAATTCTTGAGCGCACGCGCCAAGCCGCTGATTCGACACTCTTTTTCCGGCTTGTTAGTCAGGTGTTCCCGGCTTTGTCCACACAGGCTGGGGACAAATCGATGACAGCGGGACGGCATTGAGCAATCATTGCCCGGCGCTCGCAAGTGCATGATTCCAAAGTGGAATTCGGAGCTGCCCTCAGGCTGTCCTCAACGTTTTCCACATTTGGCGGGGATAACCCCGGAAGGCTGGCCGCGCCTTCGGCGCGGCGGTGATACAGGGGAGCGGCGCTTGGAGGCGGGGGCACCCGGCGAGGGGCGCCCTTGGCCGGGCGCCCTTGGCCGGGTGTCTCTGACCGGGTGTCCCTGACCGGGTGCCCCGGCCCGGGGGCCACCCGACTGACGGGGCCCGTCACTTCGCCAGGCGTTCGATCCAGGCGATGTAGTTGTCGACCCAGCCCTGCAGGAACTTGCGGGTGCCGTCGTTGGTGATGTTGCCGTCGGCGTCGATCTGGCCTTCCTTCCATTGCATGAACACTTCGGGCGTGGTCAGCAGGTTCACGCCCTCCGCGGCCAGCACGTTGCGCAGATGCTGCTGGGCCATGCCGGTGCCGGCGGCCGACGGCGAGGTGCCCAGCAAACCGCCGGTCTTGCCGGCCCAGACATTCTTGCCCCACGGGCGGGTGCCCCAGTCGATCGCATTCTTGAGCGCGGCCGGAATCGAACGGTTGTGCTCGGGCGTGACGAACAGCACGGCCTGCGCGTCCACGATCTGCTGCTTCATCTTGGCGGCGGGGGCGGGCATGTCGTCTTCGATGTCCTGATTGAACAGCGGGATGTCGCCCAGGCTGACGTAATCGAACTTCACATGGGCGGGCACCAGCTTTTCGAGCGCGCGGGCCAGTTGCAGATTGAACGAGGCGGCACGCAGGCTGCCGACGAAAACAGCGATCTTGACGGTACTCATGGAGCGGCTCCGGATGAGGGTAAAAAGCCAGTGTAGACGGGGCGCGGGCCTCACTCAATGAAGCGCGCCCGGGCACTCACGCCATCAGACTCACATGGGCAGCGACGACGCGCCAGCCCTCGCTCGTGCGCATCCAGGTCTGGCTCTGGCGGCCTGTCCGGGTCGAGCCTTCGCGCGTGAATTCGATGTGCGTGGTGGCGAAGTCGTTGCCGTATGTCGTGACCACGCTGCGGCTGACCGTGCGGGCGAGCCCCTGCGACGGGCGCTGGGCCCGGAACGCCTGGATCTCGTCGTAGCCATACAGATTCTCGGTCGCGCCGTAGCGCAGGGTGTGCGGGCTATTCCAGAACAGTTCGTCGAGTACGGCCACATCGTTGGTCACGAGGGCCTGCTCGTAGCGGGCGAACTGCGCGCTGACTTCGGCTTGGATGTCTGGTTGGTTGATGGCGGGCGTGGGCATGACGGGCTCGATCGGTAGGCACCAGGATGGTGCGGGAGACTAGGGTAATCACCAAGATGGTGTTTGTTGCGGTGCAAAATAAATGAGCGTGGCTACGAGCGTACGTGTCTGGCCAGGGAAATGCTGCGCTGCAAAGTTGGCATGCGGTTTGCTAGGGTAAGTACGGAGCCTGATTTGCCCCGCAGGCCCGCCCCGTTGCACAGGAGTCGCCCTATGTCCGCCGCCGTAATGTCCGTACCCGCCCCCGTCACCATGCTCGTCACGCGCAGGATCGCCCCCGAGAACTATGGCGATTTTCTGGCGTGGATGCGACAGGGAGAAATCCTGGCGGCGGGTTTTCCGGGCTTTCTGGGCTCGGGGGTATTGCAGCCGCCCGAGGGAGGCGATCAATACCAGATCGTGCTGCGATTCACCGACGAAGACAGCCTGAATCGGTGGGAGAAGTCCCTGCCGCGCCGCATGTGGCTCGAGCGCGGCGCCAAACTGGTCCGCCACAGCCATGTGCATCGCGTCAGCGGCATGGACAGCTGGTTCGGTCCGCAAAAGAGCGCGCCGCCGCGCTGGAAGCAGGCGATCAGCATCTGGATCGCCTACTTCCCGATGCTGCTGCTGTTTTCCTTCCTGCTCAACGAACAACTGAGCGCCATGCCGCTGTTCTGGCGCGTGCTCGTCACGACGGCCAGCATGACGCCGATCCTTTCGTTCGTGTGCATCCCCGTCATCACGCGCCTGCTGCACTTCTGGCTGCATCCGGGCCAGGGCGGGTCGCGCCGCGTGCGCGCGCTGCGCGGTTGAATCCTTCATGAAACCGGCGTGGCGGCCACCCGCCGCGCCGAGTACAGCCGGTGCAGCGTGATCTTGCGCACCTCCGCCTGACTGGCCTCGATATGGGCGCGCAGCAGCGCGCACGCCTGGGCGGCGTCGCGCGCATGGATGGCGCGCAGAATCATCCCGTGCTCGTCATAGGTCTTGGCGATGCGGTCGGTCTGGGTGAAGTCGAGCCGGCGCACGATGCGGATGCGTTCGGTCGCGGCGCGATGCACGCGGGCCATCTCGGGGTTGCCGGCGGCGGCCACGAGATCGATATGAAAGCTCTCGTCCAGACGCGCCACCTGTTCGCCGTCGTCGATGCGTTCCGCGACCGGCGCCAGCCAGATCGCCGTCAGCGCCGATAGCGGGTTGCGGCCATCGGCGGTGCGTGCTGGCTCGCGGGCGCAGAGGCGGCGCACCGCCGTCTGCTCCAGTACCAGCCGCAGATCATAGAAATGATCCAGCGTGTTGAAGTCGAGCGGTCGCACCAGCCAGCCGTTGCGATGCCGCACCTCGAGGTAGCCCTCGCGTTCGAGGCGAAACAAGGCCTCGCGCACCGGCGTGCGGCTGACCTGCAGGCGTTCCGCGACCTCGGTCTCGGTGAAGCGGTCTCCGGGTGCGAGCCGGTAATCCAGGATGTCCTGCTTGACGGCTTCGTAGACGGAGTCGGCGCGCGAACGCGGCGGCGAGTCGGGGGCGGGGGAGAGCCGGTCCATGGCGCAATCCTCAGTCCGTCGACACGGCGCGGGCATGCGCCAGACCGGCCTGCTCGAGCGCGTGCGCCGCGGCCAGACTATGGTGTTCGCGCCAGGGTGCGGCGATCAGCTGCACGCCCAGCGGCAGGTGCCGGTCGTCGTCCCGGCCCTGCCAGAGCGGTGCGACCGCCACCGGCAGACCGATACACGAGATGGGTTGCGTGAGCAGGCCCATGCTCGCGCGGGCCGGCAGCTCGCGGCCGTTGAGTGTCAGGATTTCGGTGCCGATGACGGGCGCGGGCACCGGCGTGGCCGGCGCGATCAGCACGTCGTAGTGTTCGAAGAGGGCAAGCGCCTGTGCCAGGAACCGACGGCGCACCCGCTGCGCCTGCACCACCCAGGTGGCCGGCACGAGGCTGCCCGCCACCAGCCGCGCGCGCGAATGCGGCTCGTAGTGGGCGTAATGCGTGGTCAGGCGCTGGCGATGCAGCGCGCCACCCTCGGCGGCGGTGATGATGAAGGCCGCGGCGCGGGCCTGGGCGGCGCCGGGCAATTCGACGACCGCGCTGGCGCGCAGCGCGTCGGCCGCCAGCGCGACGCTGCGGCGCGCCTGCTCGCCCGCGTGATCGTGGAAGTAGCCGCCCAGCACGGCCACCCGCAGCCCGGCCGCCGTGTCGGCCTGCTCGCGCACGGGCTCGGCGGCCCGTGGGGCGCAGGCCGGGTCTTGCGGGTCCGGGCCTTGCATCAGATCGTAGGCCAGCGCCAGGTCGGCCACGTTGGCGGCGAACGGCCCCAGATGATCCAGGCTGTGCACGAACGGAAAGGTCCGGTTGCGCGGCAGGCGACCGAACGTCGGCTTCAGGCCGAAGATGCCGCACAGCGAGGCCGGCACGCGGATCGACCCGTTGGTGTCCGAACCCAGCGTGATCGGCACCAGTCCTGCCGCCACCGCGGCCGCGCTGCCGCCCGACGAGCCGCCCGCGATGCGGGACGGGTCGTGCGGATTGCGCGTGGCGCCGTAGTGCGTGTTTTCGGTGGTGAAGCCGTAGGCGTGCTCATCCATGTTGAGCGTGCCGACCAGCACCGCGCCCGCCGCGCGCAGGCGCGCCACCAGCGGGGCGTCCGCCGTGGCAGGCGGGGCATCGGCATTGACCTTGCCGCCGGCCAGCGTGGGCAGCCCCGCCACGTCGAACAGGTTTTTCACGGCGAACGGCACGCCCGCCAGCGGCGGCAGCGGCGTGCCGGCCGCGCGCGCCGCGTCGATCGCCCGGGCCTCGGCGCGGGCGCGGCTCTCGGTCAGCGTGACGAAGCTGTTGATGCCCGGATCCCTATCGCGGATACGCGCCAGGGTGGCGTCGAGCACGGCCCGCGCGGTGGTCTCACCGCGCGCCACGCGGTGGGCGATCTCGTGCGCGCTGGCCGTCATGGCAGATAGACCGGCGCGGGTTCGAGGTCGAGCGGCAGCGCCTCGCGGGTGACTTCCTGCGCGATCGCCTCGATGCGCGCGAACTGCCCGATCACGTCCTGCGTCTCGTCTTCGGAGAGACGAAAGCCCTGCAGCAGCAGCGCGCTGCGCACGTATTGGTCGATGGTGTCTTGCGTCATGGTCACCTCGCGGATGGCGTTACTTGCGGACTTCGCGCTGGAAGATCTCCAGGCTCTGCTTCTTCATGCGAATGAAACCGGGCTCGCTGAGCGTCTCGACTGTGCGGGGGCGCGCGTCGGCGTAGTCCAGGATCTGCGCGACCTGCGTGGGGCGCTTGGTGAGCAGCAGGATCTGGTCGGCCAGGTACACCGCTTCTTCGAGGTCGTGCGAGACCAGCAGCATCGTGGTGCCGGTCTGCATGAAGACCTCCTGCAGCTTCTCGCGGATGAACAGCGTCATCTCGAAATCCAGCGCCGAGAAGGGCTCGTCCAGAAACAGCACCTCGGGGCGGGGCGCCAGCGCGCGCATGATGGAGGCCGTCTGCTGCTGACCGCCCGAGAGCTCGTAGGGGTAGCGGTTGAGATCGAACTTCACGTCGAACGAGGCCACCAGCTCCTGCACGCGCGCGTCGACCTCGCCGCGGCTCTTGCCTTCGAGGCGCAGCGGATAGGCGATGTTGTCGATCGTGCGCAGCCACGGGAACATGGCTTCGCGGTAGTTCTGGAACACGTAGCCGATCTTGGTCTGCGCGAGCGATTTGCCGTCGAACAGGATCTCGCCCGCATCGATCGGGATCAGGCCCGCGATCATGTTGATGAGCGTCGACTTGCCGCAGCCGTTCGGGCCGAACACGGAGACAATCTTGCCCTTCGGAATGTCGAGGTCGAAGTCTTCGTACAGCGGCCAGCCGGCAAAGTACTTCGTGAGGCCGCGGATGGTGATGTGGGTGCCCACGGGGCCCGGCACGAACGGCACGCTCGGCGCGGGTGCGATAAGAGGATTCACGACGGTATTCATGATCAGCGGCCGCTCCAGTGCACCACGCGTTTTTCGAGCACCAGGAACAGCACGTTGAGCACATAGCCCAGCGCGCCGGCCGCCAGAATCGCGGCGTACATATCGCGCACGTTCAGCACCTGTTGCGCATTGATGATGCGGTTGCCCAGGCCCGTCTCCGCGCCGATGAACATCTCCGCCACGATCACGATGACCAGGGCCATCGACACGCCGCTGCGCAGGCCGACGAACGTCGGCTGCATGCTTTCCCAGATCAGCACGTCCTTGAAGATCTGCCAGCGGCTCGCGCCCATCACGCGCGCCGCCATCACCCGTTGCTTGCGGGCGTTGATCACGCCATACGCGCTGTTGAACAGGATCACCAGCACGGCCGCGAACGCGGCGATGGCGACCTTGTTCATGTCGGTCACGCCGAAGATCATCAGGAACAGCGGGATCAGCGCGGAGGACGGAGTGGACCGGAAGAAGTCGATCAGAAACTCGACGCTGCGGTAGAGGCGCTCGTTGCTGCCGAGCAGCACGCCGAGCGGCACGCCGATCACGGCCGCGATGAAGAAGGCCTGCAGCGTGCGGATCACCGAGGCGATGAAGTCCGTGAGCAGCGGCCCGCCCGACATGCCCTTGGTCAGCGCGGCGAGCGTGGCGGCCGGGGTGGGCAGCAGGACCGGGCTCACGAGCGACAGGCGCACGACCAGGTCCCACACGAGGAACAGCGCGAGCGGGCCGATGAGCGGAAGCCAGCGTGAATAATCACGCTTGCCGGGCGCCTTGCCCGGCGCGGCGGCGGTTGCGGCGGTTGCGGCGGTGTTCATGATGCTCAGCCCTTGTACAGCATGTTGGCCACGTTCACGGGCTGGGCAAAGATGCCTTTTTCGGTGAAGAGGTCGAAGAACTTCTGGAAGTACTGCACGTCGCTGTCGGTGAATTCGTTGTAGAGCGTGTAGGCCGCCAGCGGGACCTCCTGCGTCATCGGGCCTTCGATGGCGGTGTAGCCCTTCATGAACTGGCGCGCCTCGTCGGGCGACTTGCGCACCAGCTCGATGCCGCGCGCGTAGGCCGCGATATAGCGCTTGGCCTCTTCGGGATGCTTCTTCAGGAAGGCGGTGGTGAGCGACGCGGAGCCGCCGAACCACGGCGCCATCGGATCGCCCAGCACGTACTTGGCGATGACGCCCGCCTCCAGGACGCGGGTGGTGCCGTTCAGGCGGCCCACCGTACCGGTGGGTTCGAGCGTGTAGCACGCATCGAGCTGGCCGGCCGCGACCGCGGCCACGTGCTGGCTGATCGCCAGCTCGACCACGGTCGCGCCCGTTGCGCCGGCGCGCTCCAGGACTGCTTTGGCCAGCGTGGAATTCTGGATGCCGGGACCAGAACCGACCTTTTTCCCCTTGAGGTCTGCGATGGATTTGATGGGGCTGTCCTTGGCGACGATGAACTCGTCCAGGACGAACTTGGCGTTGCT
The DNA here is from genome assembly GCF_002261475.1 of Bordetella genomosp. 5. Classification (GTDB taxonomy): domain Bacteria; phylum Pseudomonadota; class Gammaproteobacteria; order Burkholderiales; family Burkholderiaceae_B; genus Bordetella. Next base: position 138,555 of record NZ_NEVN01000009.1, on the reverse strand, counting down.
CGGATTGGAGGCAAAGATCTTGAACAGGCCGGGCGAGGCGATCTCGCCGATGGCGAGGTTGGCCGAACCCGTGCCGTTCGCGCTGCCGTCGGAGCGGCCGGCCAGCATCGCCTCCATGACCTGCTGCGCGCCGGCAAATTTCTGCGGCTCGACGTTCAACCCCGCTTCCTTGAAGTAGCCCTTCTCGACGGCCGCGTAGAAGGGCAGGCCGGCCGCCACCGGCCAGAAGCCGATGCGGATCGTCGGACCGCTCTGCGCCAGGGCCAGGCCGGGCACGCCCAGGGCCGTGGTGGCGGCGGCGCCGAAGGCGGATTGGATCAGGCGGCGGCGCGTGACGTTGATGGCGGAACGTTGGGTCATGGAACGGGACTCCAGGTGGGGATCGGGCTTGAGGACAAGCTTGTATACATGTCCCTCAAGCAATACCCATGCCAACTTTTGCCCCCCTGATTTCCCCCGGGTGAGCTGCGAAATCGGGCACTGCGACGGGTCACGCTGCACCGCGCTGGTGCCATCCGCCCCCTGTTCTGGTGCCGGTTTCGGACTCGTCTTAATTCCGCGGAATTGACGCCAACCTGAGCTAAAACTGACTTGACGCTGAAACCCAAACGAAAATTGTTTACACTTGCGATCGCAAATAGAGAGCGAACGAGAGGGAAGGGCGACAGCGGAGCCCTCCCTCGCTGATACGGGAGTATTTGATGCGTAAGTTGTTGCAGGGCGCCGTTCTGTCGGCGATGTTGGCGGGTGGAATTTTCGGTGGCGTCGCGCAGGCGGCCGTCGAGCCGAAGGCGGTGGTCAAGACCTACGCGGACATCGCGCACGCGGGCTACAAAGACGCGCTGACGACGGCCGAACAACTGCAAAAGGCCATCGACGCCCTGATCGCCAAGCCCAGCGCCGAGACGCTCAAGGCCGCTCGCCAGGCATGGCTGGCCGCCCGCGTGCCGTATCAGCAGACCGAAGCCTTCCGTTTCGGCAATCCGATCGTCGATGACTGGGAAGGCCGCGTGAATGCCTGGCCGCTCGACGAAGGCCTGATCGATTATGTGGATGCCTCCTATGGCACCGAGAGCGACGCCAACGCGTTCTACTCGGTCAACGTGATCGCCAATTCGAAGATCTCGGTCGGTGGCAAGACCATCGACGCAAGCAAGATCACCCCCGAGCTGCTTTCCGAAGTGCTGCACGAGGCCGACGGCAACGAGGCCAACGTGGCCACCGGCTACCACGCCATCGAATTCCTGCTGTGGGGCCAGGATCTGAACGGCTCCGGTCCGGCGCCCAAGGATCGCACCGGCACGCCGCAGGAACGCCATGCCGGCGACCGCCCGCACACCGATTTCGATCCCAAGAACTGCACCGGCGGCAACTGCGAACGCCGCATCGAGTTCCTGCGCGCCGTGACCACGCTGCTGGTCGACGACCTGAAGGAAATGGTCGGCAACTGGGAAGGCAACGGCGCCGCCCGCAAGTCGGTCGAAGAAGATCCCAAGGCCGGCCTCACCGCCATGCTGACCGGTCTGGGCAGCCTGTCGTACGGCGAACTCGCCGGCGAGCGTATGAAGCTCGGCCTGATGCTGCACGATCCCGAAGAAGAGCACGATTGCTTCTCCGACAACACGCACAACTCGCACTATTACAACCAGATCGGCATCCGCAACGTCTACCTCGGCGCCTACACCGGTCCGGACGGCAAGACGACCAAGGGTGCGAGCATCTCGGATCTGGTCAAGGCCAAGGACGCCAAGCTCGACGCCGAAGTGCGCGCCAAGCTCGACGCCACCGTCGCCGCCATGCAGGCCATGCGTGATCGTGCCGAGAAGGTCGAGACCTACGACCAGATGATCGCCGAAGGCAACAAAGAAGGTAACGCCGTGGTGCAGGCCGCCATCGATCGCCTGATCGACCAGACCCGCAGCCTCGAGCGCGTGATCGCCGTTCTCGACCTGGGCGACATCCAGATCGAAGGTTCGGACAGTCTCGACCAACCGGATGCCGTCTTCAAGTGATCAAAGCCTTACCGCTCGCTGCAGTATTGGCGGCGCTGCTGGCTCAGCCAGCCGGCGCCGCCGGGCCGGCCCCGGGACGCACCGACCTGAGTCCCGAGGACCGCGAGCGCGTCACCAGCATTACCGCGCCGGCCGCCGATTTTTCGGCGGCCGAGCCGTTCGAGATGATGCAGGCCGGCGCGACGACCATCAAGAAACTGCTCAACGCCGACATCTTTTCGCACCCCTCCGCCAACCTGTCGTTCGAGGGGCGCCAGCGCTTCCTGGTGGGCAATGGCCTGTTCCGCAAGGACTGGGTCTCGTCGCCCTCGTCGACGCAGGCATCCGACGGCCTGGGGCCGCTGTTCAATGCGCGCTCGTGCCAGGCCTGTCACGTGAAGGACGGGCGTGGCACCGTTCCGGGCTTCGATCCGCTCGAACAGTTCGACGCCGTGGCCTTGCTGCTGCGCCTGTCCGTGCCGCCGGTCACCGAAGCCGACCGCCAGAAGCTCACGCAGGAAGAGATCGCGTTCCTGCCCGAGCCGACCTACGGCGTGCAACTGCAGAACTTCTCCGTCGCCGGTCTGCCGACCGAGGGGCGCATGGAGATCAGCTATGAGCCGGTGCTGGTGAAGCTCAACGGGGGCGAGACCGCCACCCTGATGAAGCCCACCTATCGCATCACCGACCTGGGCTATGGCCCGATGCGCGACGATGTGCAGATCTCGCCGCGCCTGGCGCAGCCGATGATCGGCCTGGGCCTGCTCGAGTCGATCCACGAGTCGGACATCCTGGCCAATGCTGCCGCCGACCATGGCGACGGCATCAGCGGCAAGCCCAATTGGGTCTATGACATCCGCGCCGGCAAGAAGGTGCTGGGCCGCTTCAACTGGAAGGCCAGCCAGCCGACCGTCGAGCAGCAGAGCGCCGCCGCCTTCCACAACGACATGGGTCTGTCGTCGCCGCTGTTCCCTGACCACTACGGCGACTGCCGCAAGCCGGGCCAGGCCTCCTGTTACGACATGCCGCACGGGGCGCAGCCGCACCTGGGCGAGCATGAAGTGCCGGCGCGCCTGATGGACTTCGTGACGGCGTACTCGACCAACCTCGCGGTGCCGCAACGCCGGGATCCCGACGACGCGCGCGTGCTGGCCGGCAAGAAGCTGTTCTATCAGGCGAATTGCATCGGCTGCCATACGCCCAAGTACGTGACGAGCCGCAATGCCACGCAGCCCGAGCATCAGTTCCAGCTGATCTGGCCGTACACCGACATGTTGTTGCACGACATGGGCGATGGCCTGGCCGACGGCGTGCAGGAACACGACGCCACGGGTCGCGAATGGCGCACGCCGCCGCTGTGGGGCATCGGGCTCACGGCCACCGTCAACCCGAACGCCACCTACCTGCACGACGGCCGCGCCCGCACGCTGCTGGAAGCCGTTCTATGGCATGGTGGCGAGGCGCAGGCCGCGCGCGATCGCGTGGTGGCCATGACGCCTGAAGAGCGGGCCGACCTGATCCGCTTCCTTGAATCACTCTGAGGCAGACCGCGGCCTGCCCGCGGCATGACATCGATGGCAGCATTCCGATCCTTCTGCGTGGCCGCCACGCTTTCCGTCGCCGCCGGCGCCGCGCAGGCCGCCGTGCCGGCGCAGCTCGGCTCGAACCTGGCCAATGGCCAGATCCGGCCGGCGTTCAATCATCTTGCGCAGCAGGCGATCAAGATGCGTGGCGCGCTCGACGCCTACTGCGCCGCGCCGGGCAAGGCGCGCGCGGAACAGGTCGACACCGGTTGGAAGGAGCTGGTCGAGGCCTGGGGCTTCGTCGAGTTCCTGCGCTTCGGTCCGCTGGTGGAAGCCAACCGCTTCGAGCGCATGGCCTTCTGGCCCGACACGCGCGGGGTGATGCCGCGCCAGGTGCAGGCGCTGCTCAAAGAAGCCAATCCCGCGCTGCTCGCCGAGGGCGCGCTGGCCTCGCGCAGCGTCGCGGTGCAGGGGCTGCCGGCCCTCGAGTACGTGCTGTACGGCGAGCCCGAGCTGCTCAAACAGACCGACGCCAAGGCGGCCGGCTATGCCTGCGGCTACGCGAAGGCGGTGGCGGGCAATGTCTCGACCCTGTCCGCCGAGCTCAAGCAGGCCTGGAGCGATGAGGGCGAATTCGGCCGGCAGTTCACGCGTCCGGCGCCGGCCAATGATCTGTATCGCAGCCAGCAGGAGGTGGCCGCCGAAGCCATGAAAGCCATCTCGACCGGCCTGCAGTTCGCGCGCGACATCAAGCTGATGCCGGTGCTGGGCGATTCGGCGCAGGCCGCGCGGCCCAAGCGCGCCATCTTCTGGCGCAGCGGCCAGAGCTTCAACTCGCTCGTGTCCAATCTGCGTGGCATCCGTGCCTTCTACCAACAAGGCCAGTTCGCCTTCGGCGCGGGCTCGCAGGGTCTCGACGCGTCGCTGCGCAGCGAACTCGATACCGCGATCCGGCTCACGGCGGAGCAACCCGCCGACACCGAGGCGGCGGTCACGCAGGAGGCGACGCGCGCCGACCTCATGCTGGCCGTGATGGTGCTGAAAAACCTGAAGGACGTGGTGGATCAGAACATCGCGCCGGCGCTGGGCGTGACCATCGGCTTCAACGCACTCGATGGCGATTGACCGGCGCGGCTTCATGGCGCTCGGCGCCACGGCGCTGCTGGCGCCGGGGCGCGTGCTCGCGAGTCCGGAGGCCGGCCCGCTGTATGTGACCGCGCGCCAGCGCGAACGCCGCAACGAAGTCGTGATCATCGACGAGCGCGGCCGTGAGCAACAGGCGCACGCCATGCCCGACCGCGGACATAGCTTCGCGATCGATGCGGCCGGCGGACGGGTGACCGTGTTCGGTCGCCAGCCGGGCTTCTTCGCCATGGCGCTGGACGTGCGCGGCGGCGCGCCGCTCGCGATCGAGGCGGCGCCCGACCGGCACTTCTTCGGCCATGGGGTGTACCTGCCCGGCGGCAAGCTGATGCTGGCCACCGAAAACGATTACGAGGCCGGCCACGGCGTGCTGGGCATCTACGATGTCTCGCGCGGCGGCGGCTACAAGCGCATCGGCGAGTTCGACTGCGCCGGCATCGGTCCGCACGAAGTCGTGTTGATGCCCGATGGCCGCACACTGTGCGTGGCCAATGGGGGCATTCTCACGCATCCCGATTACGGCAAGCTCGAGCTCAACCTCGACACCATGAAGCCCTCGCTCGCCTATATCGATGCGCACAGCGGCGAGGTCCTCGAACAGGTCACGCTCGATGCGCGCTGGCATCGCCTCTCGATCCGTCATCTGGCGCTCGACGGGCGCGGCCGCGTGTGGTTCGGTTGCCAGCACATGGGCCCGGCCGGCGAGCGGCCCGCGCTGGTCGGACGGCATGCGCGCGGCCGGGCGCCCGAGTTGTTCGAGGGGCCGGCCGACGTATTGCGCGACATGCGCAACTATGTGGGATCGGTCTCGGCCGATCCGGGCGGCGGCATCATCGCCACGTCCAGCCCGGTGGGCGGGCAGGTGCTCTATTGGGATGCCGACAGCGGCCGTCAGCTCGGGCTGACCCGCCTGGCCGATGGCTGCGGCGTGGCGCCGCACCGCGCGGGCGGCTTCCTGCTCTCGAGCGGCCTGGGCGCGATGGTCCATGCCCGCCAGCCGGGCGCCGAGCCCGAGCCGCTGATGGCCCCGGGCGGTCAGGCCTGGGACAACCACTTCCGCAGGATCTGAGCGGGGCGCCGGCGGCGCCGCGTTTACAAACTTTGACGCATCCCGTGAGGCCGGCGCTGTGGCGCGCCTCGGGCTTCTGCTAGAGTAAACGCGTGCCGCGCGCGACAAGCCCGCCGGCTTTTTCTTTTTCCGCAGGAGATCCCATGCAAGAAGCCTACAACGGCCTCGCCGAATTGGCCCCCCGGTTCTTCGATCTGGGCCTGAATCTGATCGTTGCCCTGCTCATCCTGACGCTAGGCTGGTGGGCCTCGGCGCTGCTCGGCCGCTGGGTGCGCCGCGCGGCGACGCGCTCCACCCGCATCGATCCCACCATCGTGCCGATGTTCCAGGCGTCCGTCGTCTGGGTCGTGCGCATCTTCACGATCATCGCCGTGCTGGCGCGCTTCGGCGTGCAGACGGCCAGCCTGATCGCCGTGCTCGGTGCCGCCGGTCTGGCCATCGGTCTGGCGCTGCAAGGCACGCTGCAGAACATCTCGGCCGGCATCATGCTGCTGATCCTGCGCCCCATCCGCACCGGCGAATACGTCGCCCTGTCGTCGGGCACCGACGGCACGGTGGCCGAGGTCGGCCTGTTCCTCACGCGGCTGGTCAACGGCGAGGGGATCCACATCACGCTGCCTAACAGCACGGTCTGGAACGCCACCATCACCAACTACAGCCGCAACGTCACGCGCCGCCTCGACATCCCCGTCGTGGTGCATTACGGCGATGACGTGGGCGAGGCCATCCAGCGTCTCGAAGCCATGGTCAAGGCGCATCCCCTGGTCAACCAGGACCCGGCGCCCGTCGTCAAGGCCATGGAATATCGCGACAACGGCACGGTCGTGAACGTCCGCGCCTGGGCGCAGGCCGCCAACTACTGGGACCTGCGCTGGGACCTGTTCCACCAGATCCGCAAGCAGATGGGCGAGGCCGGCTTCCGCCCGCCGATCCCGGTGCGCGAGATCCAGGCCAAGGAAGGCGGCCCCGCCGCCCCCGCGGCGCAGCACGCCGCCGACTGAGCCTGAGGGCGCCGCCCCGCCGGGATCCGCCTCCGGCAGGGGCTGCGCCGTCATGGTGCATGAGCCGTTTCGATGCATGAGTCTGGCTCATTCGTGCGCCACAATTAATCGTTTGCGGCCCCCCGGGCGCGCTCCTAGACTCGCCGGACATCCTGCCTTTCGAGGCCGTCCTGCCGTCCCTGGAGCCGCGCCATGCGCCTGTACCGCCGCCTCACGCTCAGTCTCGCCACCCTCTGTTGTGCCGTCGCGCCGTTGGCGGCCACCGCACAGGACGCCTATCCCGCGCGCCAGGTGCGCGCCGTCGTGCCGTTCCCCGCGGGCGGCATCAACGACACCATCGGCCGCCTGCTGTTCAAGACCCTGGCCGACAAGCTCGGCGTGGCCGTGGTGGTGGAGAACAAGCCCGGCGCGGGCGGCACCATCGGCACCCAATCGGCCGTGACCAGCCCGGCGGACGGCTATACCGTGCTGCTGGGCGCGGCGAGCACCATCGCGGTCGCGCCCAATCTCTACAAGAACGTGGGCTACGACGTCGCGCGCGACCTGATCGCCGTCGGCGGGATCGCCTCGGTGCCCAGCGTGCTCATCGTCGCGAGCCAGTCGCCCTACAAGCAGTGGTCCGACCTCGCCGCGGCCGCGCGGGCCAAGCCCGGCGCGCTCACCTATGGGTCCGCCGGCGCCGGCACGAGCCACCATGTGCAGGCCGAACTGCTCAACATCCGCGCGGACACCCGCTTCATGCATGTGCCGTACCGGGGCGGGGCGCCGGCGATGACCGACCTGATCGGCGGCCAGATCGATCTGATGGTCGATCCCCTGCCCACCACGCTGGCCGGCGTGCAGGGCCAGCGGGTGCGGCCCTTGGCCATCACCACCGAGGCGCGCTCGCCCTTGTTGCCCGACGTGCCGACGCTCAAGGAATTGGGGGTCGACTACAATGCCAGCACCTGGTTCGGCCTGTTCGTGCCCGCCGGCACACCGGCGCCCGTCGTGGCCCGGCTGTCCGACGCGCTGCAGGCGGCACTGGCGGATCCGGCGCTCGCCGCCGACTTCCGCTCCCGTGGCATCGACACGCTGCCGCTGGCCCGCCAGGCGTTCGACACCTATGTGCAGTCCGAGAACACCACCTGGGCCGGCGTCATCAAACAGGCCGGCATCGAGGTGCAATAACCCCGGGAGTTCCGCCCCATGGCTGCCTCGCGCAACCTGCCGCCGTTGTTGTCGGTCCGCTCGTTCGAGGCAGCCGCGCGTCACCGCTCCTTCACCCTGGCCGCCGAAGAGCTGGCGGTGACCCAGGGCGCGGTGAGCCTGCAGGTGCGCAAGCTCGAATCGTTTCTGGGCCGCAAGCTGTTCGTGCGGCTGGCGCGCAAGGTCGAACTCACGCCCGCGGGCATGCAGTACTACGAAGCCTGCCGCCGTCTTCTGGCCGAACTCGAGCATGCCACCGGCCGCCTCATGAGCCGTGACCGCGGCGAGGTCCTGATCGTCAACACCCTGCCCACCATCGGTCAGCTCTGGCTGATGCCGCGGCTGGCCGCGTTCAGCGCCGCGCATCGTCATATCGAGGTGCGGGTGGTGTCCGATATCCGCCCGCTCGACATGCAGGCCGACGGCGTCGACGTGGCCATCCGCGTGGGTCCGCTGGCCGGGCGGCGCTACGCGCGCCACCTGCCGGGCATCGACCTCACGCTGGTGCAGCGCTGGGATGGCATCTGCGCCGATCCGCTGTTCGACGACGTGCTGGTGCCGGTGATGTCGCGCCGGCTGCTGGCCCAGGGCGGGCCCATCGACACGCTCGACGAACTGCTGACCTTTCCGCTGATCCATACCGCCAGCCGGCCGCACGCCTGGCGCGACTGGCTGCGGGCCCTGGGCGCGAGCCCGCCCACGCAGCAGAGCGGTTTGGACTACGGCCATTTCTACATCGCCTTGCGCGCCGCGCAGGAACACAAGGGGATCGCACTGATTCCCGATGTGCTGCTCGACGGCTATCCGGGCGCCAGCGAGCTGGTGGTGCCGTGGCGGCCCGCCGCGCGGCTGTGCAGCGCCGGCGAGTATTACGTGCTCACGCACGCGGCGGCGAGCGAACGCGAAGCCGTGACCATCTTCAGGGAATGGGTGCTGCGCGAAGCCGCGCTCACCCGCGCGGCCGCCATGAGCCCCGCTCATGCGCAGCCGCAAAAGGAATCGTTTGTCGCGGCCCAGGCCATGTCCTAGCATCCCAGGCATCGACGCGGGCCCGCCGTTGCGGTGCGCCCGCTCCTTCATCAGCTACAGGAAGAGACGCAGTATGAACACCTATCGAGTCGGCATCGCCGGGTTTGGCGCCATCGGGCAGGCCGTGGCACGCGCACTGGACGCCGGCATTCCCGGCCTGTCGCTGGCCGCCGTCGGCGTGCGTGACCCGGCCAAACCCTCCACCGCCGTGACCTGGCGCGGCGCCGCACCGCGCTACACCACGCTGGCCGAGCTGGCCGCGCATTGCGACGTGGTGGTCGAGTGCGCGCCCGCCGCGGTGTTCCGCGAGCTGGCCGAGCCCGTGATCGCGGCCGGCGGCAAGCTCGTGGTGCTCAGCTCGGGCGCGCTGCTGGCCAACGAAGACCTGATCGACGCGGCGCGCGAGCGCGGCGCGCAGATCATTGTTCCCTCGGGCGCGATCCTGGGCCTGGACGCCCTGACCGCGGCCGCCGAGGCCGAGATCCGTTCGGTCACGATGATTACGCGCAAGCCGCCGCGCGGTCTGAAGGGCGCGCCGTACCTCGAAACCCATGCGATCGATGTGGACGCGATCACCGAGCCCACCCTGATCTTCCGCGGCTCGCCGCGCGAGGCCGCCGTGGGCTTTCCGGCCAATCTCAACGTGGCCGTGAGCATTTCGCTGGCCGGCATCGGGCCGGACCGCACCACGCTCGAGATCTGGGCCGATCCGGGCGTCTCGCGCAACATCCATCGCGTCGAGGTCGACGCCGATTCGGCCAGCTTCTCGATGGAAATTCAGAACGTGCCTTCGGAGAACCCCAAGACCGGCCGCATCACCGCGCTCAGCGTGATCGCGGCCCTGCGCAAGCTCGGCAGCCCGCTGCGCGTGGGCACCTGAGGGGAGTGCCGGCTAGGTCTTGACGCTCAGGCGGCCCAGCTCTGCCTTGATCCAGCCGGCGATCTCGCGCTGGCGCTGGGCCGGCATGCGGTCGATGATGGCCGTGACGCTCACCGCCAGCAGCGGCGCGCCCTGCGCGTCCAGCAGCGCGCAACCCACGCCCAGCGCGCCGCGCACGGCGTGGTTGCCCACCACCGAATAGCCGCGCGAGCGCGTGTTTTCGATCAGGCGATGCATCTCGTTGGGCGTCATGCCGCCGTACTCGTCGAGCAGCCCCGAGTTGCGCGCCACGATGCCGTGCGCCACCGAGTCGGGCAGGGCGGCAAGCAGCGCCATGCCGCCCGAGCCCACGCCCAGCGGCTGACGCTTGCCGGCGTAGGTGGCCAGAATCTGCACCGGATAACTGCCGATCTCGCGATGCAGGCTGACGGATTCGTCGCCTTCGCGCACGACCAGGAACACCGCGTCGCCGGTGCGCTCGGCCAATCGGCGCAGCACGGGCAGCATCTGCCGCACGCGCGGATCGGGCGAGGTGGCGTCCACATCCGGCGCGAGCTGGGCGCGATATTTTTTCGTGCCCTGGATCGTGCTCACCAGTCCGGCGTCGAGCAGCGCCGCCAGCAGGCGGTAGATCGTGGGGCGCTGGATGCCCGTCTGGCGCGCAATGTCGGTGACGCTCAGACCGGCGGTGCCGTGATCTCGCAGCGCCGCCAGCACGGTCAGGCCGCGGCGCAGGGTGCGCGGCCCGGCGGCCGCTGTCTCGCTTTCTTGCATGGATATCTCTATCTACTGTCGGCAACCACACCGAAACATCGGGAAAACCATTGTCCGTAGCGTGGACTGTACCTTGATGGTCCCCCAGTGTATAACGCATCATTCATTGCGAATAATTTTTATATGTCCATTAGATGGACAGCTTTTTGGAGAGAGACACCATGACTCAGGCTCGTAAGCCTCGTCTGGCGCGTGTGGTATCCGGCGTCGCTGCCGGTGTGATCAGCGCCTTCGCCTTCAGCGCCACCGCCCAGGCTGCGTATCCCGACAAGCCCGTGCGCGTCGTCGTCGGCTTCTCCGCCGGCGGCACGACCGACGTGATCGCGCGCATCATGGCCAAGGAGCTCACTCAGGAGCTCGGTCAATCCTTCGTGATCGAAAACAAGCCGGGCGGCGGTAGCAACATCGCGACCGACTACGTGGCCCGCGCCACGCCCGATGGCTACACCGTGTTGTTCGTCGCCGTCACCAGCGCGATCAACCAGACGCTCTACAAGAACGTCAACTTCGACCTCACCAAAGACTTCACGCCGGTGGCGCTGGGCGCCAAGGTGCCCAACGTGCTGGTGATCAACCCGCAGGTGCCGGTCAAGTCGGTGCAGGAGCTGGTCGATTACGCCAAGAAGAATCCGGGCAAGCTCGCCTTCGCGTCGTCGGGCAGCGGTACCTCGATCCACATGGCGGGCGAGCTGTTCAAGCAGCGCGCCGGCATCGATGTGCTGCACGTGCCGTACAAGGGCAGCGCCCCGGCCATCACCGATCTGATCGGTGGCCAGGTGCAGTTCATGTTCGACAACATGCCGTCGTCGTGGCCCCACGTGCAAAGCGGCAAGCTGCGCGCGCTGGCCGTCACCACCACCGACCGTTCGAAGAGCGCGCCCGACCTGCCCACCATGCAGGAATCCGGCTTCGAGAAATTCGACGTGTCGTCGTGGTTCGGCATGATCGCTCCGGCCGGCACGCCGCCCGAAGTGATCGAGAAGCTCAACGCCGCCATGAACAAGGCGCTCGACAAGCCCGAAGTGCTCAAGGCCTATGAGTCGCTGGGCGCGGTGGGTCAGAAGACCACGCCGGCCGAGTTCGGCGCGTTCATCAAGTCGGAAGTCGACGGCTGGGCTCCGGTCGTGAAGACCTCCGGCGCCAAGGTCGACTGATCGTCCTTCGCATCAAGCAAAACGCCCCGGGGAGCTCAGCGCACCCCGGGGCGTTTTGTTTGGCCGTGCGCGCCTTCAGCGCGGGCCGGCGCGCTTCGCGATGCCGATCATCGCGGTGCAGACACCGCGCAGCATATCGACCTCGTCGCGCGTGAGCGCGCTCTTGCCGAACAGGTGGCGCATGCGCGGCACCAGCTTCTTGGGATGGGCCGGGTCCAGGAACTCCACCGCGACCAGCGCCTGCTCCCAGTGGGCGAGCAGGGCCTGCACCGCGGCGCCGCTGGCCGGCTCCGCGCCCGGGTCGGGCTGGTGGGCGGGCGAGGGCGGCAGCAACGGTGCGCCGGCCGCCGCCAGCAGCGCATAACGGACCTCCCAAGCGGCCAACTGTAGCGCCTGCGCCACGTTCAGCGAGCTGTACTCCGGATTGGCCGGGATATGACAAATACGGTGACAGAGCCCGATCTGGGCGTTGGTCAGGCCGGCCCGCTCGGTGCCCAGCACGATGGCGACCACGCCGCCGGCCGTATCGTCCAGGTGGGCCCGCGCCAGGGTCGCGGCCTCGCGGATGTCGCACGGCGGGGGCCCCAGATCGCGCACGCGCGCCGTGAGCGCGAAGGCCAGCGTGACCGGCGCCAGGGCTTCTTCGAGGGTGTCGTAGATACGCGCCTGTTCGAGCACGTCGCTGGCGCCGCTGGCCAGCGCGATGGCCTCGGGATGGGCCGTCATGTCGGGCAATTTGGGCTCGACCAGCACCAATTCCGCAAAGCCCATGGTCTTGATCGCCCGGGCCGCCGAACCCACGTTGCCGGGGTGGCTGGGCTGGACCATGACGAACCTTACGCGTGAAAATCCTTGAGTCATTTAAAATAGCCCGTTTGGCTTACGTGCATTCCTGGTTTCGGGTTGATTTTGCCGAGCCGCCACGCCCTGCGCAGCCTGCTTTGTCGCCAAGCCGACAGGGGGGACATGCGGGGCACAGCCACCACCGCATTCGTACGGAATTCTATGCATCCGATGCTCAACACCGCCATCAAGGCGGCTCGCCGTGCCGGCACCATCATCAACCGTGCCAGCATGGACCTCGACAAGCTTAGCGTGGCCCGCAAGGGGCCGCGCGATTATGTCACGGAAGTCGACCGTGCTTCCGAAGAGGCCATCGTCGAAGTGCTCCGCACGGCATACCCCGATCACGCGGTCTTGGGCGAAGAATTCGGCCTGCAGGGCCCGGATCAGGCCGAGTTCCAGTGGATCATCGATCCGCTGGACGGCACCACCAACTTCATCCACGGCTTCCCCAACTACGCCATCTCGATCGCGCTCACGCAGCGTGGCCAGGTGACGCAGGCCGTGGTGTACGACACCGCCCGCAACGAGCTCTTCACCGCGAGCCGTGGCAGCGGCACCTTCCTGAACGACCGCCGCGTGCGCGTCTCGGGCCGCATCCGCTACCACGACGCGCTGCTGGGCGCCCACTGGCCCACGGCATCGGATCCCACGTCGGATCGCTTCCGTGACATGACCGACGGCTGCGCCGGCGTGCGCCGCATGGGTTCCACCGTGCTCGACCTGGCCTACGTGGCGAGCGGTCGCCTCGACGGCTTCTGCGGCGTCAAGCTCAAGCCCTGGGATCTCGCCGCCGGCAGCCTGCTGGTGCTCGAGGCGGGTGGCCTGGTCTCCGACTTCGACGGCGAACAGGGCTGGCTCGATTCGGGCAATGTGCTCGCGGGCACGCCCAAGGTCTTCACCCAGATGCTGACCTCGATCACGCCCCGTCCGGCCGCCTGATCGCACGTTCCCGGCATGCCTGAGCCGGCCCTCGCGGCCGGCTTTGTCATTGGCGCGCGGGGTACGCCGCTTGCTCCTGGCCACGGCTTGCATCGGGCCACGTTCATGCCCGTGTCAGCTTGGCACGGGTATGGTGCGGCCTCATTTTTCGGCCGGCCGGCACCCCGCGGCACGGTGCGCGCCGCGCCCGTGAATCGCAAAGGTTTGTCACCGGCGTGTCACTGGGATTCCATGTACGATTACCGGTCTTGTAACTTCAGGAGCGCCTGATGGAGTGGCTGCTGGACCCCGCTGCGTGGGTCGGCCTGCTAACGCTTGTCGTCCTCGAGATCGTGCTCGGGATCGACAATCTGATCTTCATCGCCATCCTGGCCGACAAGCTGCCGCCCTCGCAGCGCGATCGCGCGCGCATCGTCGGCCTGTCGCTCGCCCTGGTAATGCGCCTGGGCCTGCTCTCCGTCATGTCGTGGCTCGTCACCCTGACCGAGCCGCTCTTCTCCGTGGGCCCGTTCGCGTTTTCGGGCCGCGATCTCATCCTGGGTATCGGCGGTTTCTTCCTGCTCTTCAAGGGCACGATCGAGCTGCACGAGCGCATCGACGGCGGCCATGCCGAGAGCCAGGGCGCGTCGCGCGCCTACCCGAGCTTCTGGGTCACCGTCACCCAGATCGTCGTGCTCGACGCCGTGTTTTCGCTCGACTCGGTCATCACGGCCGTGGGCATGGTGGACCACCTCGCCATCATGATGATCGCCGTCGTGATCGCGATCGGGATCATGCTGGCGGCCTCCAAGCCGCTCACGCGCTTCGTCAACGCCCACCCGACCGTGGTGGTGCTGTGTCTGTGTTTCCTGCTGATGATCGGCTTCTCGCTGGTGGCCGAGGCCTTCGGCTTTGCCGTGCCCAAGGGCTACCTGTACGCCGCCATCGGTTTCTCGGTGATGATCGAGGCCCTCAATCAGGTGGCGCGGCGCAATCTGCTCAAGCTCGATGCGCGCCGTCCCATGCGGGATCGCACGGCCGTGGCGGTGTTGCGCATGCTGGGCAAGCGCCCGCAGAGCGAAGAGCCCGTCGAGCCCAGCGCCACGACGCCGTCGGTGCCGGGTGCCTTCGGGGTCGAAGAGCGCAATATGGTGAGCGGCGTGCTGACGCTGGCCGAGCGTTCGATCCGGTCCATCATGACGCCGCGCACCGATCTGTCGTGGGTCAACATCGACGACGATCCCGAGCTCATCAAGCAGCAGCTCATGGGCGCGCCGCACAGTTTCTTTCCGGTATGCCGCGGCACGCTCGACGAAGTGGTCGGCATCGGCCGCGCCAAGGATCTGGTCGCCGACCTCATCACCGAGGGGCACATCCGGCGCAACCGCCTGCGCGACCCCATCATCGTGCATGAGTCGATTGGCATCCTGCGCCTGATGGACACGCTCAAGCGTTCGCGTGGCCAGCTGGTGCTGGTGGCCGACGAGTTCGGCGCCATCGAAGGCCTGGTCACGCCGATCGATGTGTTCGAGGCCATCGCGGGCGAATTCCCCGACGAAGACGAATTGCCGGATATCCTTCCGGTGGGTGACGACACCTGGCAGATCGATGGCGCCGCCGACCTGCGCCACGTCGAGCAGGTGCTCGACACCGAAGGCCTGATCGACGAATCGCAGGATTACTCCACGCTGGCAGGCTATCTGCTGAGCCGGTTCGGGCATCTGCCCAAGCCCGGCGACGCCTGCGTGTTCGATACGCCGTATTACCGCTTCCGCTTCGAAGTGCTGCAGATGGATGGCCGCCGGATCGCCTCGGTCCGGGTCGAACGCCATTATCTCGGCCCGACCGAAGACCCCGACACGACCGACCAAGACTGACACCACAACCCGGATCCATGACCGACAGCACCCTCTATCTCATCAAGGCATTCTTCCTCGGCATCATCGAAGGTCTCACGGAGTTCATTCCGGTATCGTCGACCGGCCACCTGATCCTCGTGGGCGACCTGATCAACTTCGAGTCGGGTGCCGGCAAGGTGTTCGAGGTGGTGATCCAGCTGGGCGCGATTCTCGCCGTGATGTGGATTTTCCGGGCGCGGCTGTGGCAACTGATCCATGGCACGCTCACCGGCGTGCGGCAGGAGGTCCTGTTCACGCGCAATCTGCTGCTGGCCTTCCTGCCGGCGGCGGTGATCGGCGCCATCTTCATCAAGACGATCAAGTCCGTGTTCTATCACCCCGGCGTCGTGGCGGTCACGCTCGTCCTGGGCGGCCTGATCATGCTCTACGTCGAGCGGCGCACGCGTCACACGCCGGGCGACGCGCCGGGCGCGTCCGATGACACCGCATCCGACCAGCGCGCCACCGCGCACTCGCTCGAAGAAATCACCTGGAAGCAGGCGCTCGGCGTCGGCGCGGCGCAGTGCCTGGCCATGATTCCGGGCACGTCGCGCTCGGGCGCCACCATCATCGGCGGCATGATCGCCGGCATCCAGCGCAAGACCGCGACCGAGTTCTCGTTCTTTCTCGCGATGCCCACCATGCTCGGCGCCGCGGTCTACGACCTGTATCGCAACTACGACCTGCTGACATCGCAGGAGCTCTCCGGCATCGCCATGGGCTTCGTCGCGTCGTTCCTGAGCGCGCTGTTCATCGTGCGGGCGGTGCTGCGTTTCGTGGCCAACCACACCTATCGCGGTTTCGCCTGGTACCGCATCGCGCTGGGCCTGGTCGTGGCCGTCTGGCTCTGGACCAAGGTCTGATCCGCGCGTCTCGCCCCTGACGGCGGCCGCGGACGCGTCCGCCCCGAATGAACAAGGCCACCCTCGCGGGTGGCCTTGTCGTTGGTACTGCGGGGGGTGTCAGTCCTCGTCGCCGAGGTCGTAGAACACCAGACCGTCCTGGTCGATTACCAGCCAGCCGCCGCGGGGCGGGTTGGCGTGGTCGCAATCCCAGTCGGGCAGCACCCAGCGTTCGCGCTTCTTGCCATCGACCTCGAGCACGTGGCGCGCGGGCCGGTGCGTGTGGCCGTGCACCATCACCGACACGCCGCTGGTGCGGAATGCCGTTTCGATGGCCTGGGCATTGACGTCCATGATCTCCATGGACTTCGTCTGGTTTGCAGCCTGGCTTTCGCCACGGGCCTGCTGTGCCAGCGCCAGGCGCTCGGGAATGGTCTTGCCGAGAAACTCCGCCTGCCAGCGCGGATCGCGCACCATCGCGCGGAACTGCTTGTAGGGGACGTCGTCGGTACAGAACTCATCGCCGTGCGTGAGCAGGATGTCGCCGAAGTCGGTCTGCAAGAGCGCCGGCTCGGGCAGCAGCTTGGCGCCGACGCGGTCGGCGAGGGCCTGACCCATCAGGAAGTCGCGATTGCCGCGGCCCAGCCAGACCGGAATGCGGGCGGCGGTGCGCGCCAGGGCCTGCAGGACCTCGGCCAGCCAGGGCGGCGCGGCCGCGGCCACGTCGTCGCCGATCCATGCGTCGAACAGGTCGCCCGGAAGCAGCAGCGCGGCCGCTTCGTCGGCCGCCGCGTCGAGAAACGCGCGGAAGGCCTCGGAAGTGGCCGGCGTGGCCGGCCCCAGATGCAGGTCGGAGGCCAGCCAGACCGGCCCCGGGAGAACGAGCTTATTCAATGATCTCGGCCTTTTCGATGATCACGTCTTCCTTCGGCACGTTTTGGTGGAAACCGTTGTTGCCGGTCTTCACGCCCTTGATCTTGTCGACCACGTCGGTGCCTTCGGTGACCTTGCCGAACACGGCGTAGCCCCAGCCGTTGGGCGTGGGCGCGGTGTGGTTCAGGAAGTCGTTGTCACCGACGTTGATGAAGAACTGGGCGGTAGCCGAGTGCGGGTCGCTCGTACGGGCCATGGCGACCGTGTACTTGTCGTTCTTCAGGCCGTTGTTGGCTTCGTTCTCGATGGGGCTCTTGGTGGGCTTCTGCTTCATGCCAGCCTCGAAACCGCCGCCCTGGATCATGAAGCCGTCGATCACGCGATGGAACACGGTGCCGTTGTAGAAGCCGTCCTTGACGTAGCCCAGGAAGTTTTCGACGGTCTTGGGCGCTTTCTCGGCATCGAGCGTGATCACCAGGTCGCCTTGGTTGGTATGCAGCTTGACGCGGGGAGTGGAGCTCATGGATGTAGTGCCTTTGGAGTTGGTGGTGGGGGTGCTGGCGGATTGTGCCAGCGCGCCTGCCGGCAGCGCGGCCGCCAGCAGGAAAGAGCACGCCGTCAGGCGCAGCAGTCGGGAAGGGGAATAGCGGGCGTTCATTTGCTCTGCTTGTCCTTGAGAAGGGTCTCGAGTTCCTTGGCACGCTGGGCCATGCCAGGCACGCCGCGGGCGGCCTCCTGGCGGTACGTGCGCAGGGCGATCATGAGCTGCAGATCGGCCAGGTTGGCACGGGCAGCGCCATAATTCGGGTCGGCGCGCAGCGACATGTTGAGCGCGTCCTGGGCGCGGTCGAAATCGCCCCGGTCGGCGCGGATGGCCGCCAGATTGTTCCATGGTTCCGGCAGCTCGGGAAAGCGCGTGGTCATCTCGGTGTAGATGGCGATGGCCTCGTCGTCGCGGCCCAGCGCATGCAGCGCGCGCGCATGCTGGAACATCAACTGCACGTCGGTGCCGCCACGGCGGTCGTGCGTGCTGGCGATGCGCTGTTCGATCATCTTGAGCGCGGCCTCGTTCTGCCCGCGGGCGAGCAGGTTTTCGATGTGATCGGTGATCTGCGAGGGCGAGGGATCGAGGCGCGTGTCGACGCCGGGCTTGGCCGCTTCGAGGAGCCGGGCCAGGCCGTCCCAGCCGCCTTCGGGCGGGATCGGGTCGAGCTTGGTGCGGGAGTTGACGTTATTGTTGCCGTCGCCGCCGATGCCGCCGCCCATGGATTGGGCCAGGCTGGCGGTCGCGGGCAGCAGCGCCAGGGCACTGGCAAGCACGGTGATGCAAAGACGCGTGGAGATCACGAAGGCATCCGTAAAAAGGGTGGGCGCAAGACCGACTGCACGCGCCGGCGGGCCGCTTGTTATACTTGACGACCGCCATTTTAGCCCCGGATGCGTCGGAAGGTTGCCAAAGCGGTTGCCAGGTCGGTTGCCAAAGCGGTTGCCGGGGTGGTTGCCAAAGCGGTAGCCGGGGTGGTTGCCAGCGCGGGTTGCCGGGGCGGTTGCCCAAGCTGTTGCCCAAGCGAGGCTGGCGGTCGTCCACGGATCGGTACGGGACGCAACAACAGGATCACGATGATGGGATCGCATTGGATTGAGCCACACGCCGTGGCCGCGCAGACGGCGGATCGCGCCGTGCGCGGCTGGCGGGCTGCGCCGCCCTTGCATGCCGGGGTCGGCGTCACACGCTGTTGTTGCCGCCCGCCAGGCTTGCGCGCCTTTCACTAGCGCCCAGCGCGCCGCGTCTCCCGCGGCCGGGGAGTGTGTGGGGCCTTGCCACCACGCCTTCCGTCTCCAGACTCCGCCGTATCCACGATCAGCTCCGAACTCGCCATGCTGCACATCTACAACACACTGTCGCGTACCAAAGAACCCTTCAAGCCGGTGAATGCCGGGCAGGTGCGCATGTACGTGTGCGGCATGACCGTCTATGACTACTGCCACCTCGGGCATGCGCGCATGCTGATCTCGTTCGACTTGATCCAGCGCTGGCTGCGGGCCAGCGGCTATCAGGTCGACTACGTGCGCAACATCACCGACATCGACGACAAGATCATCCGGCGCGCGGTCGAGACCAACCGCCGCATCGGCGACGTCACCGAGTTCTATATCGACGCCATGCACGCCGACGAGCAGGCGCTCAACGTGCAATCGCCCGACCGCGAGCCGCGCGCCACGCAGTATGTCGGCGAGATGCTCGACATCATCGGCCGGCTGCAACAGAACGGCCTGGCCTATCAGGCCGACGACGGCGACGTGAACTACGCCGTGCGCGGCTTCGAAGGCTACGGCAAGCTCTCCGGCAAGACGCTGGACGACCTGCGCGCCGGCGAACGCGTGGCGGTGGGCTCGGCCAAGCGCGATCCGCTCGACTTCGTGCTCTGGAAATCGGCCAAGGCCGAAGAGCCGCCCGAGACCAAATGGGAGTCGCCCTACGGCCTGGGCCGTCCGGGCTGGCACATCGAGTGCTCGGCGATGAGCAAGAGCCTGCTCGGTCTGCCGCTCGACATCCACGGCGGCGGCCCCGACCTGAAATTCCCGCACCACGAAAACGAAATCGCCCAGACCGAAGGCGCCTTCGGGGGCGTGCTCGCCAACGTCTGGATGCACTGTGGCCCGCTGATGGTCGACTCCGACAAGATGTCGAAGTCGCTCGGCAATTTCCGCACGATCCGCCAGACCATCTCGGTCGGCCAGCCGTCGGACGCCGACGCCAGCTATCGCGCCAATCCGCGCGAAGCCGAAATGCTGCGTTTCTTTATCGTGCGCAATCACTATCGCAGCCCGCAGAACTACACGCCCGACAATCTGATCGACGCGCAGAATGCGCTCGACCGGCTCTACCAGACGCTGCAGAACGTCGCGCCCGACGCGCAGGGCATCGACTGGAACGACGCCCAGGCGCAGGCCTTCAAGGCCGCCATGGACGACGACTTCAACAGCTCGGGCGCGATCGCGGCCCTGTTCGAACTCGCGAGCCAGGCCAATCGGGGCGCCGACGCGCGCGCGGCGGGCCAGCTCAAGGCGCTCGCCGCGCTGATGGGCCTGCTGCAGCAGGACCCCGCGGTGTATTTTCAGTCGGCCACGCGCTATTCCGCGGCCGCCATCGAGCAGGGCGGGGCCGCCGAGACCCTGGATGCGGAGCGCATCGACGCCCTGATCGCCGAGCGGGCCCAGGCCAAGCAGTCGCGCGATTTTGCCCGCGCCGATGCGATCCGGGCCGAGCTGCGCGCGGCCGGTGTCGAGCTCGACGACAAGCCGGGCGGTGTCACCCAGTGGCGCCGTGCCTGACCGACGAGCCGCCGACATGCCCAGCACCGACATCGAACTCGTCAAACCCGACTATTGGGAAGAGGCCGTGGCGCACCTGATGCGCCGCGACCGCATTCTCAAGAAGATCATCCCGCAGCACGCCGACACCTGGCTGTCGTCGCGCGGCACGCCCTTCGTCACGCTGGCGCGTGCCATCGTGGGTCAGCAGATCTCCACCAAGGCCGCCGAGGCGCTCTGGAACCGCTTCACCGACACCGTCGGCAAGCGGCCGACGCCCGCCACCGTGCTGAAGGCCGGCGTGGCCAATCTGCGCGCCGCCGGTCTGTCGCAGCGCAAAGCCGAATACGTGCAGGACCTGGCCGAGCATTTCGGCCAGCGCAAGGTGCATCCCGAGCGCTGGGCCACGATGGACGACGAGGCCGTCATCTCCGAGCTGGTCGCGATCCGCGGCATCGGACGCTGGACGGCGGAGATGTTTTTGATTTTCAATCTGCAGCGGCCGGACATCCTGCCGTTGGACGACCTTGGGTTGCTCAAGGCAATCTCGTTACACTATTTCAGCGGCGAGCCGGTATCGCGCTTCGAGGCCCGTGAGGTCTCGTTGGCGTGGCAGCCCTGGCGTACCGTGGCGACCTGGTATCTGTGGCGCAGTCTGGAACCTACCCCGGTCCAGTACTGATCCATCGATCCGCGCCCAACAACGGAACCACACTTCATGCGCAATACTTTCCTGGAATTCGAACAACCGCTCGCCGAGCTTGAAAACAAGATCGAGCAGCTGCGCTACGTGCAGGCCGACTCCGCGGTGGACATCTCCGATGAAATCGGCCGTCTGCAGCAGAAGAGCCAGGCACTGGCCAAGGAAATCTACGGCAAGCTGACGCCGTGGCAGACCGCCCTGGTGGCGCGCCATCCGCAGCGGCCCTACACGCTCGACTACGTGCGTGAGATCTTCACCGACTTCCACGAGCTGCATGGCGACCGCATGTACGCCGACGACCAGTCCATCGTGGGCGGTCTGGCCCGCTTCAACGGCCAGGCCTGCATGGTGATCGGCCACCAGAAGGGGCGCGACACCAAAGAACGCGCCGCGCGCAATTTCGGCATGCCGCGTCCCGAGGGCTACCGCAAGGCCCTGCGCCTGATGCGCCTGGCCGAGAAGTTCGGCCTGCCGGTATTCACGTTCGTCGATACCCCGGGCGCGTATCCCGGCATCGGCGCCGAAGAGCGCGGCCAGTCCGAAGCCATCGGCCGCAACCTGTTCGTCATGGCCGAACTCAAAGTGCCGGTCATCGTCACCATCATCGGTGAAGGCGGTTCGGGCGGCGCGCTGGCGATCGCCGTGGGCAATGCCGTGCTGATGCTGCAATACGCGACCTACTCGGTGATCTCGCCCGAAGGCTGCGCGTCGATCCTGTGGCGCAGCGCCGACAAGGCCCCCGAGGCCGCCGAGCAGCTGGCGATCGTGGCCCCGCGCCTCAAAGAACTCAACCTCGTCGACCGCGTGGTCAACGAGCCCGTCGGCGGCGCGCACCGCGACCCGCGCGTGATGGCGCGCCTCTTGCGCCGCGCGCTCGGCGATTCGTTGCGCCAGCTGCAAGGCCTCACGCCCGACCAGCTGATCCAGCAGCGTCTCGATCGCGTGATGTCCTACGGCCGCTTCCAGGAAGTGCGCGCCTGAGACAGGCGCTCAGGGTGCGGCCTTCCGGGTATGCTCGGAACGGCGCGCCCGCCGCAGCACGAAAGCCGGGCCCCGCGCCTGGCTTTTTTTCGTCCCGCCGATCCCATGCCGTCCGACGTCTTCGATGATCCGCTGATCGCCCCGCTGGCCGCGCCGTTGCGCGCGGTCTGGCCGCGCGACGCCCGCGTGGCGGTGGCGGTCAGTGGCGGCGCCGATTCGGCCATGCTCGCCGTGGCCGCGGCCAGCCTGGGCCGGCCGCTGGTGCTGCTGCATGTGCACCATGGGTTGCAGGCGCCGGCCGACCAGTGGCAGGCCCAGGTCGAGGCGCTCGGCGCGCGGCTGGCCGTGCCGGTGCGCAGCGCCCGCGTGCAGGTGGCCGACGACAGCGGCAAGGGCATCGAGGCGGCCGCGCGGCAGGCGCGTTACGACGCGCTCGCGGCGCTCGCGCGCGCCGAATCCGTGGGGCATGTGCTGCTGGCCCACCATCGCAACGATCAGGCCGAAACCGTGCTGCTGCGCCTGCTGCGTGGTGCGGGCCTGCAAGGCATGGGCGCCATGCGGCCCACGCGCGAACGCGACGGCATCGTGTACCTGCGCCCCTGGCTCGAGATCGATCGTGCGCGCATCCTCGAGGCCGCCGCCGCGTTTCATGCGCGTACCGGCTGGCAGCCGGTGCAGGATCCGACCAACGCCGACCCGGCCTACACCCGCGCCGCGGTGCGCACGCAACTCGCGCCGGTGCTGGATGCGCGCTGGCCCGGCTGGCAGGCCATCGTGGCGCGCCATGCCCGGCACATGGACGAGGCCGCCCGGATCCTCGCCGAGGTGGCCCGGACGGACTTTGCCGGCCTCGAGCCGGCCGACGATGGCCGCAGCTTCGGTCTGGCGGCATGGCGGGCGCTGTCGCCGCCGCGGCAGGCGCAGGTGCTGCGGTTCTGGCTGGATCGGCAGGGGCTGCGCGCACCGGCCGATGCGCGTCTGGCCGAACTGATGCGGCAGTTGCGCGGGCTGCATCAGCTGGGTCACGACCGCGATCTGCGCGTGGCGCACGACGGCCATGTGATCCGCTGCCATCGCGCGCGGGTCTGGATCGAGCCGGGCGGCGAGGCCGCGACGCGCTGAAATGTGAAGGCCGGAAACGGCATTAACGCGCGCAAATCCTGCGTTTTTCCCCGGATTCGGCCGCAATTTTGCGGAAAAATCCGCATGGGCTGCGCAAATTTTCACCGTCTTGTTAAAATCATCCGCTTTGCCCGCCTACCCACCCTGAAGCGGGCCTCCAGCCAGAGTACGAGATGTCCCTGATCGTTCATAAGTATGGCGGTACCTCGATGGGCTCGGTCGAGCGCATCAAGAATGTGGCGCGTCGCGTCGCGAAGTGGCACGCCGCCGGCCACCAGGTCGTCGTGGTCCCCTCGGCCATGGCGGGCGAAACCAACCGCCTTCTGGGCCTGGCGCGCGAGCTCGCGCCCCAGCCCGATGGCCGTGAGCTCGACATGATCGCCGCCACCGGCGAGCAGGCGTCGAGCGGCCTGTTGGCCATCGCGCTGCAAGCCGAAGGCGTGGCCGCGCGCAGCTACGCGGGCTGGCAAGTGCCGGTTCGCACCGATTCGTCCTACACCAAGGCCCGCATCAACTCGATCGATGATGCCCGCATCCGCGCCGATCTCGACGCCGGCCGCGTGGTCATCGTCACCGGCTTCCAGGGCGTGGACGAAGAAGGCCACATCACGACCCTCGGCCGTGGCGGCTCCGATACCTCGGCCGTGGCCGTGGCGGCCGCCATCAAGGCCGACGAGTGCCTGATCTATACCGATGTCGACGGCGTCTACACGACCGATCCGCGCGTGGTGCCCGAAGCGCGCCGCATGCCCGTGGTGTCGTTCGAAGAAATGCTCGAGATGGCATCGCTGGGCTCCAAGGTCCTGCAGATCCGCTCCGTCGAGTTCGCCGGCAAGTACCGTGTCCCGACCCGTGTGCTGTCGTCGCTGACCGACCCGCTTATCCCGCTCGAAGAAGAAATGGTTTCGGGCACGCTGATTACTTTTGAGGAAGACGAAAAAATGGAAGCCGCCGTTGTCTCCGGCATCGCCTTCAGCCGCGACGAAGCCAAGATCACCCTGCTGGCCGTGCCCGACAAACCCGGCATCGCCTACTCGATCCTGGGCCCCGTCGCCGCCGCGAACATCGATGTCGACATGATCGTGCAGAACCAGTCCGTGGCCGGTACCACCGACTTCTCGTTCACGGTCAACCGCAACGAGTACCTGCGCACGGTCGACGTGCTCAAGCGCGAAGTCATTCCCGCCGTGAGCGCCAAAGAGCTCGTCACCGACGAGAAGGTCGCCAAGGTCTCGATCGTCGGCATCGGCATGCGCTCGCACGTCGGCGTCGCCAGCCTGATGTTCCAGACGCTCTCGCAAGAGGGCATCAACATCCAGATGATCAGCACCAGCGAAATCAAGACCTCGGTGATCATCGACGACAAGTACATGGAACTTGCCGTGCGCGCCCTGCACAAGGCCTTCGAGCTGGATCAGGCGCCCGGCGAGAAGGTCTGACGCACCGGTCCGATTCCGGAAGACATGACGCGTGCATGGCTTCCGGTCCGGATTCTCACTTTTTTTGCGGCGCGAGCCCTGGGCTCAAGCGAAACGCGAAAAAATTAGTGTAGAATCCTGGATTCTTCGGAGACGTGGCCGAGAGGTTGAAGGTACTCCCCTGCTAAGGGAGCATGTGGCTAAAAACTGCATCGAGGGTTCGAATCCCTCCGTCTCCGCCAAGACACCGCTTCGGTGCCTGGCGACAGACACCGAAGTTAAAAACCCGCAACGCGCAAGCGTTGCGGGTTTTTTCATGGGTCCACCAAACAGGCCCTGTAGCTTCGAGATGAACCCTGTGCCATAGCCCTGAAACTGCCCACTCAGTCCTCTGCGCATCGCGTTAATCGGGAGTCATTAGGAATCGGCGCTGCCTCCCATGTAAATTTTCGCTGCCAGCACACTGTCTTCCGATCCACATCGGTCCACGAGCGTCTGAAGCTTCCCGAGAGAGTTCACCTTGTAGGTTTGTGTCAGATGCTGGAAGCGCCTGATCTCGTGCGACGCGCATGCGCGCCGAGCCGTGTGGAGAAGGCCGTTCTTTTCGAGCAAGCGAAGGTTCTCCGGATGAATCAACGCCATCAAGCTCTCAATCTTCCCGATCTTTTCCAGCAGGTGCGTGAGCGCATCCGCCTCCGTCACTACGCCGAACCGTTTCCACGCGGGCTCGTGATGGAACAACCTGTTGCGAAA
Source organism: Bordetella genomosp. 5 (assembly GCF_002261475.1). Classification (GTDB taxonomy): domain Bacteria; phylum Pseudomonadota; class Gammaproteobacteria; order Burkholderiales; family Burkholderiaceae_B; genus Bordetella. Next base: position 113,134 of record NZ_NEVN01000009.1, on the reverse strand, counting down.
GTCGCGTATGGTCGAGACCAGGTCGTGGACATGATTGAGCGTGGTGGCGGCGTGCGAACTCGGCCAGGGGCCGGCGAAGACGGTACCTAGACGACTGGGCCAGATCAGACCATTGCCCATGAACTCAGGGTCGAGCAGGAACCCCCAGGTCGAGAACTCGGTCTTGGCCATTACGCCGTGGTGGTTTAACGCGACGTGGCCGGTGACGCCATATCGGTTGCGCTGTTCGGCCACGAATTTCCGGGTGGCCCCGGCAAAATTGTCGCGTACCGCCTGGACAGGATGAGGTGGGGGCGTGCCTCGGACAAAGGAGCGGTACCGAAGCTTAGCGCCCGACCACCAGAAGTTTCCCAGGTGCGCACGCAGCGCCCGATCGATGGCATTGCGCAGGGTGATCTCGGCCGCGCCGATGAGGGGATAGATCGCACCGCTCACGTGGGCATTCCAGAGGTACACGCCCATCAGTTCGATGTCGTTGGCAGGGTGAAAGACGCTCTGGTAGCTGTTGATCCGCTCGTTGCTGATGAGCTGGTCGATGAGGGTCGGACGGTACTGTAGCGTTCTTGGCATTTTTCGCCCTTGTGACTCATGATCGGTCCGTGCACGAGAGCAGAACGCGACGGTTTGACACGCGCAGCTTGCCGCCCCTACACTACTTCCAAGGTTGGTGAAGAGTTCCAATGGGCGCAAGCCTACGACCCTTCACGTGAGACCTAAAAATTTCACCCCGGCCCTGAGCCGGGGTTTTCATTTGTGCTCCGCACAGGCGGGCTCCGAAGGCATCTTTTGCGACGGGAGACCGGCATCTCGCAGCTGCGGGGATCGGCACGGTACGCGGTGCCGGCGTCATGGCGAAGTAAAAAAAATGGGGCCCCTCGACGAGGGGCCCCGATGCATACGCGTGCTGGAATCGACGCGATAGAAATAACGTGCGGCGCGCGGCTAGCGGCGCGAACTGCGGCCGCGCGTGTGCTTGATTAGCAGCTATTGCGGTTCAGTGCGCCGACCAGGCTGTTGTAGGTGCGGCGCAGGTTGTTGGCGTCGGTCTCGATCGAGCGCGTGATGACGCGGGCGTGGATGCCGGTGCGCTTGGCCTCTTCGTCGTAACGGCCACCCGTGGTGTGCTCGATCGCGGTGCGGCCGGCGGAGAGGTACGAGTTCACGTTCGACATCAGGCTCGGGCAACCCTTCTGGTTCCCTTCGCGCAGCTTGCCTTCGTAGGCCACGGCCATCTTGTTCACTTCGTCGAGCGACTTCGAGAACGGATCGAGCTGATCGCCCAGGCCGGTGCCTTCGAACAGGCCGTCGGCCATGTTGATGCTTTCCTTGCTGTGATAGATCAGGCCGGCGCGGAAGTATTCCGTGGTGTCCTTCTTGGCGTTCTCGAATTCGGCCTTGGTGCGGGCACGATCCTTCACTTCGATGCCGCCGAAGAACGCGGCCTGCGTGGTGACCACGGCCTTCAGGTTATCGCCATAGGCGGCCTGGATTTCCTTGCCGTGCGCGCCCTTGTCGCTCACGTAGGTCTTGGCGCTGATGTAGTTGTTCATGTCGGTGCTGACCGGCAGGAACTTGCCCAGGGCTTCGCTGTAGGCGCGCGCGAGCGGATCGAGGTCGTCCATGGCGGGCTTCATGGCCAGCGCCTTGTCCAGCGATTCCTTGATCTGCGGCGTCGCGTGCGGCGAGCCGTCGTTGACGTACATGTCCTTCAGCGGCTTGGTGCCGGCGAACTTCGGCGCCAGGTCGTTTTCCCACTTTTCCAGCGCGCGCTCGTAGGTGTCGCCGGCGCGATTGGCCGCGTTCACGTACTCGTTGTACTTCATGATCTCGGCCTGGCTCGCCGACACCTTGGGGGCTTCGGGCTTCTTCGCTTCGTCACTGCATGCGCTCAGTGCCAATGCGCAGACCATGGCGGCCAGCATGCGCGATGCGTATTTGGGAGACATCGATGGATCCTTTCGGTTCAGGGTAAAAATGCGCGGCGGCACCGCGCGGGGGTAAAAGGGGGAGAGGGCGTGTGCAGGGCGCACGCGTCGTGTCGGTGTGTTGTGGCCGGTGCGCAGCGAGCCCGGGCGGCGGCGCTCAGAGCTGCTGCGACATCCGTTGCGAGAGCTCGGCGGCGTAGCGCAGCGTGAGGGGCTTGTCGGCGCCCGGCATGCGCAGTTCGGCGGTGTCGCCGGTGATCACCAGCAGCGTGTGCGGCTGGCCCTCGTGATCGATGACGTAGCGCGTGTCGTGCGCACTGGTCGTGATGTCCGCGATCAGCGAGGCATGATCGAGCGGATGGTCCACGCCCATCGGCATGATCACGGCTTCGGGTTCGCGCGGCCGCTGACGCAGCACGATCACACCCACTTCGCCGCCCTGCGAACCGGCGCTGAAGACCAGCGCTTTCTGCGTCACGCGCGGCATCGCGCTGTTGGCGTTGTCCTGCGCCGGCGCCAGCGCGGGCACGAGCAGCAGCAGAAACGACAGACTCAGAATCAGATGGCTTGCGATGCGTTGCAAAGACATGAGACGGTGCAGCAGTGACGGGAGGCGAATCTTACGTAGCGGGCCTCGCGGCTGGGGTTACAAAATCATTCTCACGTTTGCGGGAATTTGCGCGCGCAACTAATTTCGCGCGATCTTCGGCCAACATGCCGCGTTCGCGTGCCGCAGATGCCTCGCCGCTGCACCACGTCGGTGCGACCTGGGCGGCATGGGCGGAGCCTTCCGGCGGCGCTCCCGGGTGGGCTTCCTTTGCGCGATCACCGTATCCCTTTGCGGCGCCACCATCCTGGTCCGGACTCAGGGGCGGCGCGCAGCGGATTGGTTCCTATTGTCGTTATCATCCGGCAACGTCACGCGTCGCGCGCCACGCACCCGGCTTCGGTCGGCAAGGGCACGCCTGACGCATGATAGGATTGAATATCATTCTTGTTTGAACGCGAGGCGCTCAGCCGGGATGCGCCAGCGCGCGCCCCCGCCCGGGCGCGAGCCAGGATCCCTCATGAACCCTCACTCCGCACTGCCCTCCTGGGCCGCCGCCTGCGGCGCCGCCCTCACGCTGGCGCTGGCCCCGCTGGCCGTCCACGCCCAATCCCAGGTCCAGATCACCGATGCACAGGGCACCCGTGTCGTGCCTGCGCAGCCCGCCCGCACCGTGGTGATGGACCTGGCCGTGCTCGACACCCTGCATACGCTGGGCGTGACCGCGGCCGGCGTACCCGCTGCGGTCAATTGGCCCGCGCATCTGGCGGAGTACGGCAAGAAGCACTATGCCAAGGTGGGTTCGATGTTCGAGCCCGACTACGAAGAGATCAACCGCCTGAAGCCGCAACTGATTTTTGTGGCCGGCCGCTCGGCGCCGAAGTTCGGTGATCTGTCGAAGATGGCGCCCACCGTGGATCTCACCGTCACGCCGGGCGACCTGGTCGCCAGCGTCGAACGCAACGCCAAGCTCGTGGCCAGCATCTACGGCAAGCAGGCCGAAGCCGATGCCAAGCTCGCCAAGCTCCGCACCTCGATCGCCGCGCTGAAGGCAAAAGGCGCGCACGCGGGCACCGGGCTGATCGTGCTCACCACCGGCGGCAAGATGAGCGCCTACGGTCCGGGTTCGCGTTTCGGCGTGATCCACGACGCCTTCGGCATCAAGCCGGCCGTTGCCGATCTGAAGCAGTCAAACCACGGTCAGGCCGTGTCGTTCGAGTTCATCGCCCAGACGAATCCCGACTGGCTGTTCGTGATCGACCGCGATGCCGCCATCGGCCGCGAGGGCACGGCCGCGCGCCAGTTGCTCGACAATGAGCTGGTGCGCGGGACGACGGCCTGGAAGAAGGAACACGTGGTCTATCTGAACGCCGGCAACTGGTACTCGCTCGGCGCGGCCGGCCTGACCGCGTTGCAGGAGAGCGTGGACGAAGTCGCCAAGGCGATCGGCGGCGCCAAGTGAGCACGAGGCCGTGCCCGCGTTGCCCTTGACTCCGGCCAGAGGCCGCATGGCCTGGCTCGGCGGACCCGCCGGGCTCGTGGCCATGGCACTGCTGCTGGCCGGGCTCTGCCTGGCCAGTCTGTCGTTGGGCGCCGGGCAGTTTTCCTTTGCCGACCTGCTGGGCGGCCCGCAGGCCGAACGCGCCTGGCAACTGCTATGGGTGAGCCGCGTGCCGCGCACGCTGGCGCTGTTGCTCGCGGGCATGTCGCTGGCCGTCGCGGGCCTCATCATGCAGATGTTGCTGCGCAACCGCTTCGTCGAGCCGTCGACGGCGGGCACGATCGAGTCGGCCACGTTCGGGATTCTCTGTGTCACCTTGCTGGCGCCGCAGGCGCCGGTGTTCGGCAAGATGGCCGCCGCCACGGTGAGCGGCCTGTTGGGCAGCCTGCTGTTCCTGGCCTTGCTGCGGCGCGTGCCGCTGCGCTCGCCGTTCCTGGTCCCGCTGGTCGGCCTGATCCTGGGCGGCGTGATTCACGCCGCCACCACCTACATCGCGTTTCGCCACGATCTGCTGCAGTCGCTGCATGCCTGGACTACGGGGGATTTCTCCGGGGTGCTGCGCGGCCGGTATGAATTGCTGTGGATCGGGCTGGCGCTGACCCTCATTGCCTACATCGCCGCCGACCGCTTCACGCTGGCCGGCATGGGCAAGGACTTCGCTTCGAGTCTGGGTGTGAATCACGCGCGCCTGACGTTCATCGGCATGTTGATCGTGTCAGCCGTTTCCGCGGTCGTCGTGGTGACCGCGGGCAGCATTCCGTTTCTGGGGCTGATCGTGCCGAACGCGGTGAGCCTCATGTTCGGCGACAACATGCGGCGCGCCATACCGTGGGTGGCCCTGCTGGGCGGGGTGTTCGTGCTTGCCTGCGACATCCTGGGCCGGCTGCTGCTGTACCCGTACGAGGTGCCGATCGGCACGGTGGTCGGCGTGATCGGCAGCGCGCTGTTCCTGTGGCTGCTGCTGCGCCGGAGAGGCCGTCTTGCCTAGCCTGGAACGACGCATTCCGTTGAGCGCCGGCGCGCGCCTCGCGCTGCTGGGCGTGCTGGCGGCCCTGTGCTGCATCGCCTACATGACGTGGGGCGCGGCCGGGCAGTGGTCCTTCGTGCTGGCGTTTCGGGGCGGCAAGCTGCTGGCCATGTTGCTCGTGGCGTATTGCGTGGCGGTGTCTTCGGTGCTGTTCCAGACCATCACGCACAATCGCATTCTCACGCCCGCCATTATGGGCTTCGACGCCCTGTATGTGCTGATCCAGGCCGTGGTGGTGTTCAGCTTCGGCCTGTCCGCCGTCGCCACGCAGGAGCCGCTGTGGCAGTTCCTGCTCGAGGTGGCCGCCATGACGGGCTTTGCCTGCCTGCTGTTTCGCTGGCTCTTCACGGGCGGGGCGCACAGCCTGCATCTGATGATGCTGGTCGGCATCATTTTCGGCCTGCTGTTCCGCAGTCTGTCGAGCTTCGTCGTGCGCCTGATCGACCCCAATGAATTTCTCGTATTGCAGGACCGGATGTTCGCCAGCTTCAACAGCGTGCGCACGGGACTGCTGCCGCTGGCGGGCGGCGCGGCGCTGCTGGCCACGCTGGTGCTCTGGCGCATGGGCCGCCGGTACGACGTGGTGGCGCTGGGCCGCGAGCTCGCCGTCAATCTGGGGGTAGACTATCGCCGCACGCTGCTGGCCACGCTGGCGGCGGTGACTGTGATGGTGGCCGTCTCGACCGCGCTGGTCGGGCCGGTGACCTTCTTCGGCCTGCTGGTCGCCAATCTGGCGTATCACTCCATGCCCGCGGACCGCCATGCCCAGACCGTGCCCGCCGCCGTGCTGTGGGCCGTGATTTTTCTGGTGGGCGGCCAGACCGTGCTCGAACGCGTGCTGGCGCTCAACACCACGGTCAGCGTGGTGATCGAGTTCGTGGGCGGCATGTTGTTCCTTGCCCTGATCCTGCGCAGGAGGCGCCCGTGATCGAAGTCCAAGGCGTTACCAAGCGCTATGAAGAAACCGTCGTCGTCGACGACGTGACGCTGGCCCTGCCGGCGGGCGGCATCACCGCCATCATCGGTCCCAACGGTGCGGGTAAGTCCACGCTGCTGTCGATGGTGAGCCGGCTGCTGCCGTTGTCGGCCGGACAGGTGCGGATCGACGAGCTCGATGTCACGCGCGCCGACAGCCGCGAGCTGGCGCGCCGTCTCGCGATTCTGCGTCAGGACAATCACTTGCCGCTGCGGCTCACCGTGCGCGATCTCGTCGCGTTCGGGCGCTTTCCGCATAGCGGTGGCCGTCTCACGGCCGACGACAAGGTCCACATCGACCGGGCCATCGCCTACATGGAGCTCGAGCCCCTGGCCGAGCGGTATCTCGACGAGATGTCGGGCGGCCAGCGGCAGCGTGCGTTCGTGGCGATGGTGCTGTGCCAGGACACCCGCTATGTGCTGCTCGACGAGCCGCTCAACAGCCTGGACATGAAGCATGCCGTCGCGATGATGCGGATTCTGCGCCGGGCGGCCGACGAGCTGGGCAAGTCGGTGGTGGTGGTGCTGCACGACCTGAATTTCGCGGCCGCGTATGCCGACCATATCGTCGCCATGCGCGACGGCCGGGTGGCGCATCAGGGCGGTCCCGACGCGATCATCGAGCCGGAGCTGCTGAGCACGCTGTACGGCCTGCCGATCCGGGTGCACGAGATCGACGGTCAGCGCGTCTGCGTGTACTACCGCCAGGCCTGAGTCCCGCCTGGGGCCGATTCGCGGTGCGGCGAGCGCCGCGGTTCGGCCGCCGGGAATGGCGCGTTACGATGGCGGCTGGACATTTACTCTGGTCGCCATCATGTCGCTCCCCGTCAGCCCGCCCTGCGTCATCTTTCTGAATGGTCCGGTGAATGCCGGCAAGTCCACGGTGGGCCCGCTGGTCGCGGCACGCCTGTCCCAGGCCGTCTGGCTCGACGGCGATGACCACGGCGCCGACCCGTCGCTGCCGCTGGCCGATCAATGGGAGGCCGCGCATCGGCGCATCGAGGCGGCGATCGCCGCGCTGACCGAGGGCACGCTGGTCGTGGGCTACCCGATGGACCAGGCCCTGTACGAGCGCCTGCACGAAAAGGCCGACAAGGCGGGCGCGCGCCTGCTCGTCGTGACGCTGTCGCCACCCCTGGAGGTGGCGCTGTCGGACCGCGGCGCCCGCGTCCTGACCGACGCCGAGCGCGCGCGGGTGGCGCAGATGTACGACGAGGGTTATCAGGCGCGGCCGTTTTCCGACATGCTGCTCAACACCGCGCGGCTATCGCCCGACGAATGCGCGGACGATATCGTGGCGCTGGCGGCGAACGTCGGGCGCTAGGCGCCCGAGAGGGCGGTCTGCGGCTCGCCGCCCGCAGCTAGCCGCCCGCAGCTCGCCGCCCACTTTTACCGTGCGGGGGTCTTTTTGCCGCGCAGGCGGGTCCAGAGTCCGCCGCCGAGCGCGGCCAGCGCGAGGATGAGCACCTTGCCGAACTTCGCGGCGAAGGCCGCGATCATGGCGAACAGACCGAGTTTCTTTGCGGCCACGCCGGCCACGAGCGCGGCGATGCCGTACTCCGCGACCTTGTCGGTGGAGGCATTGAAATCGTCGTAACGCTTACCGTCCACATACTGGATCGCGTCGAGCAGTTGCAGGGCGTTGTGCTTGTCGGCCGCGACCTGGCTCTGGCTGGTGATCAGATCGAGCGAGATGTAGCCTTCGCGGCCCAGCGCATAGGTGTTGTAGTTGACGGAGGCGTCTTCGCCGCTCGCGCCCTTGGTCTGCGCGATGGCGGACCAGACCAGACGCCGCTTCTCGCCATCGTACTTGGGCGTCTCGGCCCATCCGGCCACGGTCAGTTCGGGAAAGCCCATCTCGCGGCGGTCTTTGTTGCCGGACTCGGTCCCGTCTTTCAGGCTTTGCAGCAGCTCGTCGACATCCCAGTTCTTGGCGTCGTCGTCCTTGATGTAGCCGGCCTTCTCGAAGTTGACGGTGGCGACCCAGTCGGCCGACTCGCTCATCGGCAGCACCAGCCCCAGCATGTCGGGATCCTTGCCGTTGCCATGCGCCTGCATCAGGCGCTGCGCCTGTTGCTTGGGCACGAACATCATGTCGGCGGGCAGCTTGAGCACGGCCTGGTCACCGAGGGCGATGTCCGCGGGGCCTTCCTTGGCCGCCGCCATGGCAGCGCTGCCGGCGGCCTCGATCTCGTGTTGCGCGGCGGCGTTCTGCGCGTGCGCGGGCGCGAGCGGCCACCCGGACAGGGGCAGCGCGAGGGTGAGGGCGAGAAGAGAGTGGCGCAGCAGGGCACGCATGACAGGGCTTCCTTGGTTTGAAAACGGCGCCCATTGTCTGGGCGCGCGACTTTCAACTTTCTGAAAGCCCTGGCGTGTTTCGCGTGCGGATCCGACGAGATACGACGGAATATGACGCGCGTCGCGCTCAGGCGATCGGAGCGGGCGGCGGCGCGTCGCCTTCCTGCGCGTGGCGCTCGGCCATCAGCAGGCTGTGCAGCATTTCGGTCGACAAGCCGTGCAGCACCAGCCGATAGCCCGCGCGCAGCGTGGACATCGGCACCAGCGGATGTTTGTTGTTGACCAGCACCAGATGCTGGGGCGCGCCGAGCAGCTGCGCCGAATAGATGCCGATGGTCTCGTCGAGCTGGAGGGAATTGCAGGCGCGCCAGAAATCGTTGTCGGTCAGCATCAGCTGATACAGCGGCGTGAACAGCTCGATAGCACTCTGCAGGTCGAGCTTGTTCCAGCGGCCCTGGGGCATGTCTTCGAGCCGCAGGCCCGGATCCTGGATCATCGAGAAATCCAGCCGCTCGGGCGCGTGCATCTCCACGCCGGCATCGCGCATGGCCTGGTTCAACCGGATGACGAAGTTGAACAGGTTCAGATCGTGTTTGACGAAGAGCTCGTCCTTCAGATCGTCGATCGTGCGCGGCTCGAGCGGCGTGGTACCCACGCGCACCGGTGCATTGGCCGCAATGAACGCCAGGATCTGGGCGCCGAGGTGGAAGTGGCGCAGGATCAGCCAGTTGGCTTCGGGCGAGACGAAGCGGTTCAGGCCCCACGCCAGGATGCGGTGCAGCAGGCGCGAGTGCGACCAGCGGCGCGGCACGAAGGTCTTGATCACCTGGATCAGGATGATGAAGAGCCGCGCGATCGGGCGCACGAACGGCAGCAGGTACTGGCGCGAGCCGCTGCTGGAATCGGTGAGCCAGGCCTTCTTTACCTTGTCGGGCAGCGGCGTGCTGCGGTCGAGGTAAAGCGCGAGCCAGGGGTTGGGGTCGGCCATGTCGTGGCCGTCGACGAGAAACGCCGGTTCTTTCATGCCGGGGCCTGCTCCATCACGTATTGGAATTGCATCAGGTACAGCGCCGCCGTGCGGCGTGCGGTGTCGATGATACGTTGTTCGGCCTGGCCGTCTTCGTCGCAGTCGAGCGCGAGCTCCACCGCCGCGAGCCAGCGGGCCAGATGATGCTCGTCATTGTGCCCGTGGTACTCGAGGAAGCGGAAGACGTCGGGCGGCAGGTCCAGGCTGGCCTTGAGCAGGGGCAGCAGGGCGGGCACGATGCGCTGGCCCGTGCCTTCGATGATGTAGATCGCACCCAGCAGGCCGATCGGATCGTTCGTGGCCGCGAGCGCGTGCAGGTAGGCGTTGAGCGCCTCGCCGCCGGGATTGCGGCGCAGGGCGTCGATGTTCTCGGCCTGGCCGCCGGCCTTGCGGTAATCCTCGAACAGAATCATGAAGTCGTTCTGTTCCTCGCCGGCGTGCATGCCGATGAGCTCGGCCAGCGGGGCGTATTGCGGGCCCAGCGAGGCGGCGCCTTCGCGCATCCACTTGCTGCCTTCCCGCACCTGCGGCACCCAGCATTCCATCCAGCGCAGATAATCGGCGGTCTCGAACTCGCGCCGGCGCAGGCGCTGGATCACCGGCGTGCGCCACACGCGCGAGCGGTAGTCATGCCAGATCGCGGCCAGCTCGGTGAGAAGCTGCGACAGGCCCTGCGGGGCATAGGCGGGATCGTGCGGAGGCGCGATGTCGTCGGCATCGTCGCCGAGCGTGGCGGCGGCGCGGCGGGCCGGCACGGCCACCTGCACGCGGTCGTCGTCGAGCGCCTGCGCCGTGAAGCACATGTACGCCGTCATGAACCGGCCCGACTCGGGGATGTAGCAGAAGATCCGCTCGCCCGGCTTGACGGTACGGGTCTCGAGAAACTCCGCGAGCATGATGAGGATCGAGGCGGCGCCGGTGTTGCCGCGCCACGCGAGGTTGCTGTACCACTTCTCGCGCGGGATCTCGAGGTTGGCCTTTTCCATCAGGTCGGCGACCACCGGAATGAACTTCTCCGACGAGTAGTGGCACAGGAAGTGATCGACCTGGCCGGGCGCGATCCATTCGTCGCGCACGAGTTTCACGTACTCGTGGATGCCGATGTCGAACAGATGCGGCAGCAGCCGGATGTCCTGGCGCAGCGACAGCGCGCCGTCGGCTTCCGCCTCTTGCCACGAGGGGTAATCCAGATGCCCCTGCTTGCGGTCGGCCGGCAGCCCCAGCTGCATGCAGACGGGATAGTCGCCCGAGAACGAGCGCTGGTGTATCCAGTCGAGCTTGAGCTTGATGCCCTGTGAGGCGCCCGGCAGCGCGCTGCCGTCCGAACCGAGCAGCATGGCGCCGGCGCCGTCGGACAGCATCCAGCGCAGGAAGTGCGAATCGAAGTCGGCGTCGTAGCCGCGCGCAGCGAAGCGCGAGCGCTTGAAGAGGCGGGACGGCAGCTCGGCGGCGACCGCGAGCGCGCGCTCGTGTCCACCGGCCTGGATGGCCTGCGCGGCGCTCTGGATGGCGCTCACGCCGGCGGCGCAGATGCCGTGTACCGACAGCGTTTCCATGGGCGGCGCGGCGAGCTCGCCCTGGATCATGTTGGCAAAGCCGGGCATCAGCGCGTCGCCGCCCGAGGACCCGCTCGCCAGATACGACACCTGCGCCAGCTCGCCGCCCGCGCGGCCCAGGCAGTCCTGGATGGCCTGCGCGGCCAGCTGCGCATTGGTGTGGCGCGTGCCGCCATCGGTGTCGATGGCGTAGTGCCGCGTCTTGATGCCGTTCTCGGCCAGGATGCGCGTCTTGATGCGGGTCGACATGCGGTTGAGCGGTGCGATGTACGCATCCATCGCATCGTTGTCGACGGGTTCGCCGGGCATGAAGTAGCCGGCGCTTTGCAGATACACGCGGTCGAACGCAATAGGCATGTCGGATCTCTTTTTGTGAAAGTCAGCGGACGTGTTCGGCGGCCATGCGCGAGCGCGAGCGCAGGCGGGGCATGACGTTGGCGAGCACGAAGACGCGCAGCATGTAGGGCACCAGGCCGCGCTCGTTCAGTTCGGGCGCGACGCGCTCGCGGTAATGCGTGCGGTGCAGGCGGGCGAGGTCGGCCCAGTGCACGCGCGGATTCTCGTGGTGCGCGGTGTGCAGGCCGATGTTGAAGAGCAGGGGATTGACCCAGCCCTCGAAATTGCGGGCGTAATCGAGCCCGGCCTGCGCGCGCGGGCCGCCATCGGCATGCGCGTGCTGCAGATAGTTGGTGGCGAGCAGCCAGTGCAGGCCGTGCAGCTGCGGCACGATGACATACAGCAGCGCCTTCACCGGGTCGAGCGCCAGCAGACCGCCCCAGAGGCCCAGCCACACCGCATACTGCGCCATGCAGTAGCGCCATACGCCGGGATGGCGGCGGCGCATGCGGGCGAGCCAGCCGAAGAAGACCGGAAACAGCACCCACACCGCCTGCACCGGATGGATCAGGTAGCCCCACAGGTGATTGGTGTCACCGCCGAAGCGATAGGTGCGCGCCACGTCGCGCGCGCCGTGTTTGTAGCGGTGATGGTTGCCCACGTGCGCGGGCCAGAAGACAAAAGTCGGATGCCCTTGCAGCAGCGTGATCCAGAAGTCGGTGAGGCGATTCGCCGCGCGCGCGCCGCGCCCGCGCCACATGCGCAGGTGCGTATGGTTGTGATGGATGACGCCCACGCCCAGCGTGAGGAACAGCAACAGCAGATAGAGCGGCCACGAGAAGCCGTTGCGCCACATCCATATGGCGAGCAGCGGCGTCAGCAGCAGGTAGGCGAGGCTCTGCAGGTCGCGCCGATGGCGCAGGGCGAGCGGTCCGGGCGAGGCGCTCGGCCGGCCGCCCGGGTCACGACTGCGCGCCATGTGCGCCTCGTTGGCGGGCCGCCTGCCATTGGCGCTCGGCCGCATCGGCCGGCAGGCGCGTGCGGAACAGACGGTCCATGAACGTGAACTGGAAACCGTAATTGCCGTTGTAGCAGGCGTGATGCAGGTGGTGGCGGCGGCTGGCGGCAAACCAGTGCGCGTACGACACGTTGGGGAAGAAATCGTAGTTGGCGTGCCCGATGCAGTTGAAGAACAGGCTGAACAGCGGGACCGACAGCAGCGACCAGAAGCTGAAGTCGTGCAGCAGCATGGGCAGCAGGATCACGTTGCCCAGCATCAGCGCCTCGATCGGGTGGAAGCTGTAGGTCGAGAACGGGGTCGTGACCACGGAGCGATGGTGCGGCAGATGGAAGCGGCGCAGCAGCTTCGTGTGCAGCAGGCGGTGATTGACCCAGAAATGCACGTCGTTCCAGGCGAGCAGGAACAGGATCTCGAGCGAGATCTGCTGCCAGCCGGCGTCGTAGTCCAGGCGCGCCCAGCCCAGTTGCAGCAGCCCCCACGGGAAGATCATGCCGGTGCCGAAGAGCAGGATCGAGAGCGCCGACTGCGACAGCTCGCGGCGCAGCTGGCCCGGCGCGAGCGGGCGCGTGTCGAGCGGGCGACCCAGGCCGAGACGCGGCAGGATGTGGTGGGTGAGCAGCCATGTGGTGGCGCCGAACACCAGATAGATACCGCCAAAGAACAGCAGGCCGGCAAGCATGACCTGCCAGGCCGATAACGCTACGAACGCTTGCGCCATGGATATAAGGGCTCTTGCCCGGCATCGTGGGCCGGGTCGTTGCTTGTCATGGCGCGATCATAAGCAAGCCGCCCCCCGGACGGGGGGCGGATGTTTAACCAAATGAATCAGTTTCGTACAGAGTCGCCGCTGCGTCAGGCCGCCACGCTGCCCAGGGCCTGGTGGCGGATCAGCCGGGCGTAATGCCCGCCCTGCGCGAGCAGGTCGGCGTGCGTGCCCTGTTCGGCCAGTCGGCCCTGGTCGAGCACCAGGATCTGATCGGCCTCGCGGATGGTGGACAGGCGATGCGCAATCACGAGCGTGGTGCGTTCGCGCATCAGCGCGTCGAGCGCGCCGCGCACCTGCACCTCGCTCAGGGTGTCGAGGTGCGAGGTGGCCTCGTCCAGGATCAGGATCGGCGCGTTCTTCAGGAAGGCGCGCGCGATCGAGATGCGCTGCCGCTGGCCCCCGGACAGCTGCATGCCGCGCTCGCCCACCGGCGTGGCGAGCCCTTGCGGCAGGGCCGCCACGAACTCCGACAGCGCCGCGCGATGCAGCGCGGTCTGCACGTCGGCATCGCTCGCATCGGGGCGGGCCAGGCGGATGTTGGCGGCGAGCGTGTCATTGAACAAATAGGTGTCCTGGGTGACCAGCGCCACGTGGTCGCGCAGATTGTCGAGCTGCAGCTCGCGCACGTCGGCGCCCCCGATCCGGATCGCACCCTGGCTCACGTCCCAGAAGCGCAGCAGCAGGCTGGCGATCGTGCTCTTGCCCGCGCCGGAGGCGCCCACCAGCGCCACCGTGGTGCCCGGCGCGATCGCGAAGCTCAGGCCGGTGAGGGTATCGCGCGCGGCACGCGGATAGCGGAAGCCCACCTGTTCGAACGCGATGGGCAGGCCGCCCGTGGCGCGCGGAAGCTGGCGCGGACCGTCGGTGACGGGCACCGGCTCGTGCGACACCACGTGCAGCCGGCGGCTGGCGGCCACCGTGTCGGCCAGCTGGCGGCTGACCTGCGAGATTTCCGAGACCGGCAGGAACGTGGCCAGCGCCACGAGCACGAGCAGCGGCACCATGGCCGGATCCAGCGCGCCGGCGCCTGCCAGCAGCGCGCCCGTCACCGCGACCGCCAGACCGCCCAGGCCCATCGCCACTTCGAACCAGGCGTTCTGCGCGGACAGGTCGTCGAGAATCGCCTGGCGGCGCTGGCCGTAGCGCTCGGCCAGCGCAAGGAACTGCGCGCGGCGGCGGTCCGTGGCCTGGAACGCGGTCAGGTCGGCCAGACCCTGGATGGTGTCGGTCAGGTGGGCGCTCATCTCGCCCAACGCGGCGCGAGCCTGTTCGCCCAGCGCGTCGACGCGCCGCCGTCCGCGCACCGGCGACAGCATCGCGTAGCCCAGGAAGGGCAGCAGCGCGAGCGCCACCGGCCAGCTGTACACGGCCAGGAAACCGAGCACGGTGGCGGGCACCAGCACCGACACGATGGCCGGCGCGATGGTGTGCGCGTAGAAGTATTCGATCATCTCCACATCCTGCGTGGCCAGCGCGACCAGGTCGCCCGAGCGTCGCTCGAGCAGGTAGGCCGGCGCGAGCTGTTCGAGCTTGTCGTAGAGATTGACGCGCATGTCCGCCAGCAGCTTGTAGGCCATGGCGTGTGCCAGCCACGACTCGAGCCAGTGAAACAGGGCCGCCAGCGGAGCCACCACCAGCAGGGCGCCGATCAGCAGCCCGGTGGGCTCGCCGTTGCGCAGTGCCGCCACCACCAGCGCGCTCAGCGCGCCCACGCCGATGAAGGCCGCCACGCGGGCCACGCCGAGCACGATCGTGGCGACCAGCGTGCCGCGCCATGGCCGCACCACCGACAACAGCGTGCCCAGCACGCCGCGCCAGCCCACGTGCGCGGCGTCGTCGTCGAGCGCGCGCGGCGTGGCGCCAGTGGGCGCGCCGGCGTCGGGTGTCGTGTCGTGGGCCGCCGTGGCGGCGCCGGCGAACGCCGCTGGCGCGGCCGCACCCTCGGCGGCCGCAACCTCGGCGGGGGGCTGCCCCGCGGGCTGCCGCTCGGCCTGCTCGCGCATCAGCCGGTGATAGAGGCCGCGCGCCTGCATGAGCGCGGCGTGCGTGCCCGACTCGACCACGCGGCCCTGGTCCAGCACCAGCGTGCGGTCGGCCCCGATCACGCTGGCCAGGCGATGCGCCAGGATCAGGGTGCTGCGGCCGGCCATCAGGCGATCGAGCGCCTGCTGGATGAGGGCTTCGTTTTCGGAGTCCACCGACGACAGGGCCTCGTCGAGGATCAGGATGGGTGCGTCGCGCAGCAGCGCCCGCGCAATGGCGACGCGCTGGCGCTGGCCGCCGGAGAGCTGCAGGCCGCGCTCGCCCAGCCGCGTGTCGTAGCCCTCGGGCAGGGCCATGATGAAATCATCGATGTTGGCCGAACGCGCCGCCGCGCGGACCTGCGCCTGCGTGGCATCGGGCCGGCCGAGCCGGATGTTGTCGGCAATGGTGCCGTGGAACAGCGTGATGTCCTGGCTGACCAGCGCGATGCGCGACAGCAGGGCATCGTGGGCCAGGTCGCGCACGTCGTGCCCGCCGACGCGCACGCTGCCGGCCTGTGGCGTGACTTCGCCCAGCAACAGCCGCACGATGGTGGATTTGCCGGCGCCGCTGGGGCCCACCACGCCGACGCGTTCGCCGGCCGCGATCTCGAAGCTCAGGCCGCGGTGCGCCGGGCGCTCGGGCTGATACGCGAACGTCACGTTGTCGAAGGTAATCGTGGGCGCGAGCTGCTCGGGCGCCAGGCCCGTGGCGGCCGCGGGGCGGGCGTCATCGCGGCGGGCGTCGTTGAGGGCATGGATACTGGCGGCGGCCGACTGGCCGAGCATGCCCTGATGCAGCACGGCGCGCAGATCGCGCAAGGGCCGGAAGATCTCGGTGCCGGCCATCAGCACGATGAGCAGGGCTTCGAGGCTCATGTCGCCCTGCGCCACGCGCATTGCGCCGAGGGTGATGGCGAGCGCGGCGCCCAGCGCCACGCCCAGATCGCTGATGCCGCGCGTCAGCACGCTGACCGACAGCACCCAGAAGGTATGGTCCGACAGGCGGCGTGCCCGCTCGGCCAGACGCCGGCCGAAGCTCTTGCCCTGGCCGAAGGCCTTGAGGGTGGGCAGGCCCTGCACGGCGTCGAGGAACTCTTCACCGAAATCGTTCAGCGCGGCGGCGCGCGCGCGGCTGGCGCGGCGGTCGAGCGCATGGACCGCCGAGGGCCCGAACAGGGCGAACAACGCGGCGCCGAGCAGCACCGCCGCCGTGGGCACGTCCCAGAAGGCGATCACGGCGAAGATGGCGATCGGTGCGATGAGCGAAATCGCGACCTGCGGCAGATAACGGCCGAAGAAGGTCTGCAATTGCTCGACGCCGTCGACCACGCTCAGCATGATGCCGCCGGTGCGCTGATTGGCGAACCAGGCCGGTCCGAGCGCGACGATGCGGTCGTAGAGGCCGCCGCGCAGGGTCTGCTGGATGGCGGTGGCGCAACGGTTGGCGGCGCGGGTGCGCAGATGATCGAGGCCGGCGCGCAGCACCACCATGAGCGCCGCGCAGAGGGCGGGCGTGACCCAGCTCTGCCAGGGCTGCTGGGCGAAGACGCGGGCCAGCAACTGGCCGAGGAAGACGTAGCGCGCGATGCCGGCCAGCAGCGCGGCCAGGCCGAGCAGCACGCCGCCCGCCATGCGGGCACGCAGTCCGGCGGTCATGAGCCAGAGACGGTAATCAAAGTACATGGCAACTCCTTTCCATGCGCGCATCTTGCTTGAGCCGGCGCCGCCTGAAAATCGATAGTTTTTCAATCGTGGGTTGAGATAGACTCAACCCATGCCAAAAACCCCGCCCGTTTCCGCCGCGCAGCACATGCCGCCGCTGGCCGCCCTGCGTGCCTTCGAGGCCGTTGCGCGCCTGGGAAGCCTGAGCAGCGCGGCGGCCGAACTGCACGTCACGAAAAGCGCCGTCAGCCACCAGTTGCGCGGTCTGGAGGCCGACCTGGGTGTAATCCTGCTGCACCGAGGCGGCACCGTCAGGCGGGCCCAGGTGACCGAAGCCGGCGCGGATCTGCTGGCCTCGGTCCGGCAGGCGCTCACGCTGCTGGCCACCGCCTGCCGCAACACCCGCGCGGCCGCGGCCGGGCGCGGCCGCCAGACGCTCAATCTTTCGGTCAACCCCTCGCTCGCCGCGCTCTGGCTGGCGCCGCGCATCGGCCGCTTCATCGCGCTGCATCCGGGCATCGATGTGCAGGTGTTCCTGCACGCCAATCTCGATCCGGCCTGGCAGACGCAGGACATCGACCTGGCCTTCCTGCATGTGCGCGACAGCGGCCCGCGCGGGCCGGCGCCGGGCGATCTGCCCTTCCTGGGCGAGACGGTGGTGCCGGTCTGCAGCCCCGAGCTGGTGCCGCCGTCGCGCCGCGCCGACCCGGCGGTGCTGCTCGAACATCGCTGGCTGGCCGAGCGCCACATCGATAGCCCCGAAACCGATTGGCGCACCTGGTGCGCACGCTTCGATCTGCCCGACCATCAGGCCCATGAGCCCGTGGTGCTGAGCGGCATGAGCACGCTCGTGGCCGCGGCCGTGGCGGGCGTGGGCATCGCGCTGGGCCGCTCGCCGCTCATCGACGAAGAGCTCGCGAGCGGGCGTCTCGTGCCGCTGGTGCCGCAGGCCCGCATGGCGGGATCGTGGGGCTACGTGATGCGCCAGCAGGACCATCGGCCCGTCAGCGCGGCCCTGCCCACCCTGGTGGAGTTCCTGGCCGAAGAAGGGCGCTCGAGCCTGGAGTTGCGCGCGCGCCTGCGCTCGGCGCCCGACGCCGACACCTGAGCAGGCGGCGCGGGGGCGGGAGTATAGTCAGCGCTTCGCCTCCCTTCCGACCACGCCGCGCGGGTGCCCGTGCGCGTCCGATCATGCTGTCCTTCTCCCGCAACGAGTTGTACCCGGCCGGCGACGGCCTGCCCGCAGAGCATCGCCTGGGCGCCATGCTGGCCGTGATGATCGCCGTGGCGATGGCCAGCCTCGATACCGCCATCGCCAACACCGCGCTGCCCACGATCGCGCGCGACCTCGGCGCCGCCGATTCCTCGTCGATCTGGGTCATCAGCGCGTTCCAGCTGGCGATGGTCGCGGCGCTGCTGCCCGCCGCCGCGATGGGCGACGTCTACGGGCATCGCAAGATGTATATGGGCGGGCTGTTGCTGTTCAGCGCCTCGTCGCTGGCCTGCGGCCTCTCGACCACGCTGCCGGAGCTGGTGCTGGCCCGCACGATGCAGGGGCTGGGCGCGGCCGGCATCATGGGCGTGAACGGCGCGCTGGTGCGCTTCATCTACCCGTCGCATTCGCTGGGGCGCGCGCTCGGCACCAATGCGCTGGTCGTGGGGCTGGCCTTCGCGGCGGGTCCGACCGTGGCCTCGGTCATCCTGTTGTACGGCTCGTGGCACTGGCTGTTTCTCGTGAACGTGCCATTGGGTCTGATCGCGGTGGTGCTGGGCTTGCGAGGCCTGCCCGCGACCGAACGTTCGGGTCACCGCTTCGATGCCCGCGCGGCCGTGCTGTGCGCGGGCTTTCTGGCCTTGCTGGTGCTGGGCCTCTCGGAGCTGGCGCATCATGCGCCGCCGTTGCGCGTGACGGCCGAACTCGCGGGCGCCGCGCTGTGCCTGGCGCTGCTGTTGTGGCGGCAGGCCGGTCATCCCGCGCCGATCCTCGCGGTCGATCTGCTGCGCCGTCCGGTCTTCGCGCTGTCGGCCGCCACGGCGATCTGTTCGTTCGCCACGCAGGCACTGGCTTTTGTCTCGCTGCCGTTTTTGTTTCAGCAGGTCCTGGGCTACACGCAGGTCGAGACCGGCTTCCTGATCACGCCGTGGGCCGTCGTGGTGGCGCTGGTCGCGCCGCTGGCCGGCCGCATGTCGGATCGGCATCCGGCGGGTCTGCTCGGCGGTGTCGGACTCGCGGTCATGGCGCTGGGCATGCTGGCCTTGGCGCTGATGCCCGCCGATCCGTCGGTGTGGGACATCGCCTGGCGCATGGCCGTCTGCGGCGCGGGCTTCGGCTTTTTTCAATCGCCCAATCTGCGCGCCATCATGAGCGCGGCGCCGCCGGGCCGCGCGGGCGGCGCGAGCGGCATGGTGGGCACCGTGCGTCTGCTCGGCCAGTCGTCGGGTGCCGCGCTGGTCGCCGCGTGCTTCCACATGTCGGGCCAGCAGGGCACGGTCTCCGCGCTGTGGCTGGGCGTGGCATGCGCCGGCGTGGCGAGCCTCGCAAGCTTCGCCCGCCTGCGCTTCGCCAACTGAGGCGCGCGGCGAGCGGCGCGCGGCGAGCGGCGCGCGGCTAGCGGCGCGCGGCTAGCGGTGCGCGGCGCCCGGCCTGGCGTGCCGCACCCGCGGCGATCAGAACCGGTACGAGGCCGTCAGGCCGGCGCCCCAGGTGCGTCCCGGCGCAGGCTCGAAGTAGCGCGCGTTGCCTTCGTTCACGATGACCGAACCGGCATAGCGGCGGTCGAACAGATTGTCGACGCGCGCGAAGGCATCGAGCGTCCAGGGGCCCACGTGCCACAGATAGCCGGCCGACATCGCTGCCACGAAGTACGAAGGCGCGGCGTCGTTATTGGCGTCGTTCACGTAGATCTTGCTCAGGTAACGGCCTTCCACGCCCGCGTGCCAGCCCTGCGAGGGCGCCCAGCGCAACGCGGCGTAGGCAGCCTGTTTCGCCACGCCCGGGATCTGGTGTCCCGCCGCGATGCCGCTGCCCGCGACGTCGTCGCGGTACTGCGCATCGAGATAGGTGTAGGCGAAGTCGGCGCGCCAGTTCGACACGATCGGACCGCTCCAGGCGAGCTCGACGCCGTCGCGGCGCGTGCGGCCGGCGTTGCGATAACTGGTGCGGCCGTTCTGGCTGCCGGCCGAGACGATCTCGTCGTCGGTCGTGCTGTGGAACACGGCCGCGGTCAGCAGGCCCTGGCCCAGTCGGGTCTTCACGCCGGCTTCGAGGTTGTCGGACACGCTGGGCGCGAGGCCCAGGTTCAGGCCAGGTTGCAGGTCGGGGCGATACGAAAGCTCGTTGGTCGTGGGGGTTTCGAAACCGCGCCCGTACGACACGTACACGCTGGTGTCCGGCGTGATGGCGTGGCGCAGCGCCGCCACCGGCAGCGCCTTGCGATAGCGCGCCGAGCCGCTGTCGTCGCCGTTGCCCGGCGCGATGTAGCGGTCGTCGGAGCGAAAGCGCACGCTGCTCACGCGCACACCGGCGTCCAGCGTCCAGCGCTCGGCGAACTGCCATGAGGCCTGCAGGTACGGGTCGATGTTGTAGGTTTCGTTGCGCTCGTCGCGGCGAAGCGCGCCCTTCACGCCCAGCGTGGGCGCGGCAACCGATCCGGTGTAGCTCTGGTAGCCGCGACGCGTCTCGCGCAGCGTGTCGTAGGCCAGGCCGCCCACCAGCGTGAAGGGCTGACCGGCCACGCGCAGACGCGAGGTCCAGCGCAGGTCCGCGCCGCCGTAGTCACGCTGCAGATCGATCACCCCGCCGGCCTGGCCCGGATTGAGCTGGGCGGCGGGCGGGATGGACTGGAACTGCGTCGTCTCGCGCTGGCCGTAATAGACCATCACGCGCAGATCGTTGTCGGCATTGACCGCCCGCTCGTACAGCAGGCCGCCCTGGGTCTGCTGCACCGTCTTGCGCGTGTTGTATTGCTCGGCCAGCGGGGCCTGGCGCGGGTCGCTTTCGAACTGCGCGCGGGTCAGCCCGAGCGGGTCGTTGGCGGTGAGGTCCACGCTGTTGAGCACGAACGTGAGGCGGCTGTCGGCATCGGGGCGCAGTCCGATCTTGGCATTGGCCAGGTTCTTGCGCGCGCCGCTGTGATCGCGATACCCATCCGTGGTGAAGCGCGACAGGCCGACCACATAATCGATGTCGCCCACGCCGGTTCCCGTGGCGCCGCTGGCCTGCGTGCTGTAGCGCCAGGTGTTGTCGCTGCCGGCCGCCACGCTGGCGGTCAGGCTGGGCGGACGCGCGCCGTCTTCGGTGTAGACCTGGATCACGCCGCCCGACGAGTTGCCATACAGCGCCGAGAACGGCCCGCGCAGCACCTCGACGCGGCTGGCAGTACCGATGTCGATGTTCGAAGTCTGGCCCTGTCCATCGGGCATCGTGGCGGGAATGCCATCGACATACAGGCGCACGCCGCGCACGCCGAAGGTCGAGCGCGCACCGAAGCCGCGCACCGAGATCTGCAGATCCTGGGCGTAGTTCTGCCGGTTCTGCAATTGCAGGCCGGGCACGCCGCCGAGGTTCTCCGACAGATTGATCTGCATGGCATCGGCGCGCAGCTGCACGCCGTCGACGATGTCCACCGACGCGGGCGTGTCGATCAGGCGGGTGTCGAGCCGGGTGCCGCTGACCGTGACGACGGGAAGGGTGGCATCGGCGGGGGGCTGCGTCTGCGCAACCACGAGCGCGGGGGCGAGCAGCCAGGCATGACGCAGGAAACGGGCGAGGGGACGAAGCGTGGGAGCAAAGCGGGAAACGGGGGGCACGGGCAAAGCCAGGTCGGAAAAGCGGGAAGGGGGCGATCGTACCGCAGCGCGGCAGGCGTTCGTCGCCGTGTCTCTGTCCTCACCAAGGTAATTCAGGTGGCCGTCAGGCACAAGCGCAGGGGTGGAACGCGTCTGTCGGGCACGGGCGGCAGGGTGACCGCCGCCGTCGATTTGTGCGACAGACCCGGGCATGTTATAAACACGCCTTTGCAGCGCCCGTAGCTCAGTTGGATAGAGTACTTGGCTACGAACCAAGGGGTCGTGGGTTCGAATCCTGCCGGGCGCGCCAAAATTCCGAAAGGCCTGTGAGCATCGCTCGCAGGCCTTTTGTCTTTGCACGGGGCCGCGCGCGGTGACGGGGTTTGCGTCGTTTGTAATCATGACTGGACAAAGCCCGAATTCGCGGTATAATTCCGCCTCTTTACAGCGCCCGTAGCTCAGTTGGATAGAGTACTTGGCTACGAACCAAGGGGTCGTGGGTTCGAATCCTGCCGGGCGCGCCATATTCGAAAGGCCTGCAAGCATTGCTTGCAGGCCTTTTGTCATTGGGGGTCAGGATCAGGGTTCGGGGGCAGGGCTCGGGTGTCGGGCCTCGGCGATTGGCCCCGACTATGCGTCCCAGGTCCACGGATTGAGGATGCTGACGCCCGACGCCACGAAATCGCCCGCGTTTCGCGTCACGACGGTCATGCCGTGCACGAGCGCGGTGGCGGCGATGAGACTGTCCGACAAGGGTTGCGTATCGGGCACATGAAGCTTCGCGCATCGCTGCGCGACGGCCGCATCGACAGGCAAAATGCGGTGCGCGAAGGCCGGCAGGACATGTTGGTTGAGCCACGTGCGCAGCAGTGCACCCTGTACCGGGTCTTTGCGTTCGGCCAGCAGGACGCCGATTTCCAGTTCCTGCAACGTGACCACGGAAATGAAGAGGTCGGCTGCGCTCACGCTGACGGACCATTGTGCTACCCGTTTGTCCGCCTTGCCGCTGCGCACCTTGCGCAGCTCCGAAACGACGTTCGTGTCGAGAATAAACATCACGACAGGTCCGCCGGTCGAGCGAGATCGCGCGACCGTGGGATCTCCAGTCCGCAATCCTCGGCGCCCGGCATCGCCAACAAATCGGCGATGGTCTGCTGACCGGCAGTCAACCGCCGGTAGTCCTCGATGGTCAGTAACACGTGGGCTGGCTTGCCGCGATCCGTGATGAAGACGGGGCCTTCCTTGGCGGCTTTTTTGGCCTTGGTGACGTCTTGATTCAGCTCCCGGCTGGATAGTGTCGTGACGGTCATGATGGGCTCCAATACTCATATTTGTAGGTACGTTACTACATTGATCTAAGGTTTGCCAGGGCTCTGCCACGAGCAGCGGTCCGATCTACCCAGTCTATTGCGGCGAAATCCGGGGCGGCGCCCCGGCTGGACAATCCCGACACGGATGTCTATAGTCGGGAAGGGTAAATCGTTATATCGCGATATATACATATACCCCGGCGGCAGGGCCCCGATGGCACGTTGATCTCCTCATGGACCGCGATCTCATTCTCAAAGCGCTTGCGCATCCGCTGCGCGTCGACATTCTGAGCTGGCTCAAGGAGCCGGAGCGGCATTTCGCCGGGCAGGAGCACCCGCTCTCCGAAGGCGTGTGTGCCGGCATGTTCGAGCGCTGCGGGCTGTCGCAGTCCACCGTGTCGGCGCATCTGGCCGTGTTGCAGCGCGCCGGGCTGGTGCGGACCCGCAAGGTAGGGCAGTGGGTCTTCTACCAGCGCGACGAGGCTGTCATCAGGGCGTTTCTTCAGGACCTGGACGCCCATCTCTAATGCGCCCGGGAGCTATCGCCACATTCACTCTTTTGCGAGGTACTCCATGTCCACTCTGTTCGATCCCGTGACCGCGGGTGATCTCAAGCTGGCCAACCGCATCGTCATGGCGCCGCTCACGCGTAATCGTTCGCCCAACGCGGTGCCGCTGCCCATCACGGCGACCTATTACGCGCAGCGCGCGAGCGCCGGGCTGCTGATCACCGAAGCCACCGCCATCACGCATCAGGGGCAGGGATATGCCGATGTGCCGGGCCTGTACGCGCCGGAGCAGCTCGAGGGCTGGCGCCGCGTGACCGACGCGGTGCATGCCAAGGGCGGCAAGATCGTGGTGCAGATGTGGCACGTGGGACGGATTTCGCACAATTCGCTGCAGCCCGGCAATCAGGCTCCGGTCGCGCCGTCGGCCGTGCAGGCCAATAGCAAGACCTTCCTGATCGATGCCGAGGGCAAGGGCAGTTTCGTCGCCACCTCGGTGCCGCGCGCGCTCGAGCTCGACGAGCTGCCCGGCATCGTGGCCGATTACCGCCGCGCGGCCCGCGCCGCGATCGAGGCCGGTTTCGACGGCGTGGAGCTGCACGCGGCCAATGGCTATCTGATCGACCAGTTCCTGCGCAACGGCAGCAACAAGCGCACCGATGCGTACGGCGGCAGCATCGAGAATCGCGCGCGCCTGCTGTTCGAGGTGATGGACGCGCTGACCGACGAGATCGGCGCGGGCCGTGTCGGCATCCGGCTCTCGCCCGTGACGCCCGCCAACGACGCGAGCGACGATCAGCCCCAGCCGCTCTTCGACTACGTGGCCGGCAAGCTGGGCGGCTATGGTCTGGCCTATGTGCACGTGATCGAGGGCGCCACCGGCGGCCCGCGCGATTACAAGCAGGGCGAGCGGCCGTTCGACTACGCCGCCTTCAAGCGGGCCTACCGCGATGCGGGCGGCAAGGGCGCCTGGATGGTCAACAACGGCTACGACGGCAAGCTTGCCGAGGAGGCCGTGGCGAGCGGCGACGCCGACCTGGTGGCGTTCGGCAAGGCCTACATCGCCAATCCGGATCTGGTCGAACGTCTGCGCCAGAAAGCCGGCCTGAACGAGGCCGACAAGAGCACGTTCTATGGCGGCGGCGAGCGCGGGTACACCGACTACCCCACGCTGGCCTGAGGCGCGCGCGAGGGGCGGTTTTCGGCGCGCTTGGACAATTCCGAAAAACCCGCTATACTTTCGCCTCTTTACAGCGCCCGTAGCTCAGTTGGATAGAGTACTTGGCTACGAACCAAGGGGTCGTGGGTTCGAATCCTGCCGGGCGCGCCATATTCGAGAGGCCTGCAAGCATTGCTTGCAGGCCTTTTGTCTTTTGTGCGTCGCGTTTTTATTTTTAACGGTCACGGCGCGCTGGCGCCGGTCGGCCCCGACGCGCTGGCGTCGGCCGCCCCCGACGCGGTCGGGTCGGTCGGCGCCGGGCGCAGCTCGCGGCGCAGGATCTTGCCCACGTTGGTGCGCGGCAGATCGTCGCGAAACTCCACGCTGCGCGGCACCTTGTAGCCGGTCAGGTACTTGCGGCAGTGCGCGATGAGCGTCTGGGCGTCGAGCTGCGGATCGTTGCGGATCACGAACAGCTTCACGGCCTCGCCGGAGCGTTCGTCGGGCCAGCCGACCGCGGCCACCTCGCGCACGCCCGGGCAGGCCGCGGCCACGTCTTCGATCTCGGTGGGATAGACGTTGAAGCCCGAGACCAGGATCAGATCTTTCTTGCGGTCCACGAGATACAAAAAACCGCGGTGGTCCACGTAGCCGATGTCGCCGGTGCGCAGATAGCCGTCCGGAAAGAAGGCCTGCGCGGTCTCTTCGGGCTGGCGCCAGTAGCCGCTCATGATTTGCGGTCCGCGCAGGCAGATCTCGCCCACCTTGCCCTGTTCGAGCTCGTTGCCTTCTTTGTCGCGCACCGACAGGTCCATCGACGGCACCGGCAGCCCGACCGAACCATGGAAGTCTTCGTCGCGCAGCGGATTGAGCGAGACCGCGGGCGAGGCCTCGGTCAGGCCGTAGGCCTGCGCGAGCGGCGTGCCGGTGATGGCGAGCCAGCGCTCGGCCACCACGCGTTGCACCGCCATGCCGCCCCCCAGCGTGATACGCAGCTTCGAAAAATCCAGTTGCTCGAAATGCGGGTTGTTCAGCAGCGCGTTGAAGAGCGTGTTGACGCCGGTGAAGCAGGTGAAGGGCGTCTTTTGCAGCTCGCGGATGAAGCCGCGGATGTCGCGCGGATTGAGGATCAGCAGGTTGCTGGCGCCCAGGCGCATGAAGGTCAGGCAGTTCGCCGTGAGGGCGAAGATGTGATACAGCGGCAGGGCCGTGACGATGCACTCTTCTCCTTCGGTGACGTACGGGCTCACCCAGGCGTGGGCCTGGCACAGATTGGCCACCATATTGCCGTGGCTCAGCATGGCGGCCTTCGCTACGCCGGTCGTGCCGCCGGTGTACTGAAGAAACGCCAGGTCATCATGGCCGAGGGGCACCGGCGTTGCGCCTTGATGCCGCGCGATGTCGCGCCACCGCACCGACCCCGGCAGCTGCCAGGGGGGCACCAGCCGCTTCACGCGTCGCACCACGAAGTCGACCAGCAGGCCCTTGAGCGCACCGAGCTCGTCGCCGACCGTGGTCGTGACCACGTGCGGCACCCGCAGCCTGTCCTGTACTTCGGCGAGGGTGTGGGCGAAATTTTCGGCGATGACGATCGCGCTGACTTCCGCGTCGGCAAGTTGGTGTTCGAGTTCGCGCGGGGTGTACAGCGGATTGCAGTTCACGACGACGCAGCCAGCGCGCAGTACGCCGAACAGCGCGATCGGATACTGCAGCAGGTTGGGCATCATCAGCGCGACGCGGTCGCCGCGGCGCAGGCCACGCGACTGCAGCCAGCCTGCGAACGCGCGCGAGCGCCGGTCGAGCTCGGCATAACTGAGCGTCGCGCCCATGCTGATGAAGGCCGTCTTGTCGGCGTAGCGCTGGCAGCTGTCTTCGAGCAGCGCCACCAGCGACGGGTAGGCCGAGGTGTCGATCTCGGCGGGGACGCCGGGTGGGTAGCTTTGCAGCCAGAGTTTTTCCATGCTCCGTTCCGTGTGAACCTGCGGGCGGGGAGGCGCATGATCCTGTCGTGGATGCCGCGCCCGCCAAAGGGTATCGCCATCGCGTTGGCGCTGCAACCGCGCGCCCCCGCCGCTCAGGGCGGCGAGCTGTCGGCGCTCGCGGGTGAGGGCGCGGGCACGGCGCCCGAGGTCTTGCGTTGATAGAAGGCCTTGTCGGCGATGTACACGGTGCGCTCGACGACCGCGTACACCAGCCCCTCGGCGTCTTTGAGTTCGACGGTATAACTGCGCGTGGTTTCGTGGTCGCGCGCGAGCGCCGAGCGCACCTGGGCCAGCTCTTCTTCAGGCAGGGCGAAGTCGGCGTAGATCGTGTCGTAGGCCGGCCGGCGGTAGCGGATCGAAGCCGACTTGTCCCACACGATCACGTCGCGGCCCAGCGCCAGCATCAGCAACGTGGGGTGCGCGCCGTCGGTGATGGCAAAGAGCGAGCCGCCGTAGAGCGAGCCCACGATGTTGCGCGTGCGGCGCGTGAGCCTGAGCCGGATGCGCAGCGAGCGGAAGTCCGAGGCCACCCACTCGACGCGTCCGCCCGTGGCGCGAAACGCCGGATGCAGATTGAACCCGATGCGCAGCAGCGGGGCGCGCCAGGCGGGCGGCAGCCGTTCGAGCCATTGCAGCTTCACGATGTCAGAGTGCCTCGAACACCCCGGCGGCGCCCATGCCGGTGCCGATGCACATCGTGACCATGCCATAGCGCTTGCCCGTGCGCCGCAGGCCGTGCAGCAGCGTCGCGGTGCGGATGGCGCCGGTGGCGCCCAGCGGGTGGCCCAGCGCGATGGCGCCGCCCAGCGGGTTCACCTTGTCGGGGTCGAGCCCGAGTTCGCGCATCACGGCCAGCGATTGCGCGGCGAACGCTTCGTTGAGCTCGATCCAGTCGAGCTGGTCCTGGGTGATGCCGGCGCGCTCGAGCGCCTTGGGGATCGCGTAGGCCGGGCCGATGCCCATGATCTCGGGCGGCACGCCCGCGACCGAATACGACACGAAGCGGCCGAGCGGCTTCAGGTCGAACTCGCGCAGAATGCGTTCGGACACCAGCACCACCGCGCCGGCGCCATCGGACATCTGCGAGCTGTTGCCCGCCGTGACGCTGCCGCGCGCGGCGAACACCGGGCGCAGCCTGGCCAGCGCCTCGGCCGAGCTGTCCGGCCGGGGGCCTTCGTCGACCTCGGCCAGCCGTTCGACGACCTTGATGGCGCCGGTGTGGCCATCGGGCACGTGCGTGCGGATCAGATAGGGCGTGGTCTCGGCTTCGAAATGGCGCGAGGCGATGGCCTGGCAGGCCTTCTGATGCGAGGCCAGCGCGAAGGCGTCCTGGTCTTCGCGCGAGACCTTCCAGCGCTCGGCGACCTTCTCGCCGGTCAGGCCCATGCCGTAGGCCATGCCGAGCGAATCCTCGTGCGTGAAAATCTCGGGATTCATGGCGACTTTGTTGCCCATGATCTGCGGCATCGCGCTCATGGATTCCGTGCCGGCGCCGATCATGATGTCGGCATCGCCCTGGCGGATGCGGGCAGCGGCGTCCGCCACGGCCTGCAGGCCCGAGGCGCAGAAGCGGTTGACCGTGACGCCGGCCACCGACTGGGGCAGGCCGGCCAGCAGCAGGCCGATACGGGCCACGTTCATGCCCTGCTCGGCTTCGGGCATGGCGCAGCCCGCCACCACGTCTTCGATGCGGTTGGCGTCGAGCCCGGGCGCCTGCGCGAGCGCGCCGCGCAGCACGGCGGCCAGCATGTCGTCGGGGCGCACGGTGGCGTACATGCCATTGCGCTTGCCGACCGGCAGGCGGGTGGCGGCGACGATGTAGGCGTCTTGCATGGTCTTGCTCATGTTCGGCTCCTTCTCAGTTGCGCAGCGGCTTGCCGGTGTCGAGGGTGTGGCGGATGCGGGCCTGGGTTTCGGGCGTGCGCAGCAACGCCACGAACTCGCGCCGCTCCACGGCCAGCAGCCATTCTTCGTCGACACGGGTGCCCGCTTCGACCTCGCCGCCGCACAGCGCGACGGCGGCGCTGCGGGCCACGCGGTAATCGTGGTCGCTGATCATGCCGCCCTCACGCATGTTGAGCAGCACCATCTCGAAGTTGGCGATGCCGGTACGCCCGGCGACCGGCACATCGCGCAGCGGCGGCGGGGGCGTGTGGCCCGCGTCGGCGGCGGCACGCGCTTCGCGCAACGCCACCCACAACAGTTCGTCGGGATGGAACACCACGGTGTCGTGGGCCTGGGCATAGCCCATGTCGACGGCCTGCAGCGCGCTCTTGGCGACCTGCGCGGTGGCGATGTTCTGGAACACCGGCTGCAGATAGGGAAACACTTCGTTGGGCGTGGCGGTGGCCGCCGCCAGCGTGGCGGCCCGCGCGGCGAGCTGCTTGCTGCCCGCGCCGGCCGGGATCAGGCCGACGCCGGCCTCGACCAGACCGATGTAGCTCTCGAGCGCCAGCACGCGGCGATGCGTGTGCATCAGGAATTCGCAGCCTCCGCCCAGCGCCATGCCCTGCACGGCGGCGACGGTGGGAATGGTGGCGTAGTGCAGCGCGAGCGAGGTGCGCTGGAAGGTCTCGACCATGCGCTCGAGCATGTCGAACTCGCCGGCCTGGCAGGCCTGATAGACCTGCTCGAGATTGGCGCCCACGGCGAACGGTGCGCTGTGCCAGAACACCAGGCCGTCGAAGTCGCGCTCGGCGCGCGCCACGGCTTCCTGGATGCCGGCCAGCACTTCGCCGCCGATGGTGTGATTCTTGGAGGTGAGCGAAAGAATGGCGATGCCGGGGTCTTGCGCGGGCAGGTTCCAGAGCCGCACGCCGTCCGCCTCCCAGACCGTCTGGCCGGGTTCGTCACGGGCTTCGCCATGCACGCGGTCGGGATAGAGCTGGCGCTGATACACGGGCAGCGCCGGGCGCGGCTTGTAGCTCTGCTCGCGCGCCGACCACGAGCCGGCCTCGGTATGCACGCCGGTGCGGGCGGGGTCCAGCGCCCAGTCGGGCAGGGCCACGTCGCTCATGGCGCGGCCCGCGGCGATGTCGGCGGCGATGGCACGAGCCACCTGCTGCCAGCCCGCGGCCTGCCAGGTCTCGAACGGGCCCTGGCTCCAGCCGAAGCCCCAGCGCATCGCCAGATCGAGGTCGCGCGCGTTGTCGGCCACGCTGGCCAGCTGCACGGCCGCGTAATGGAAGGTGTCGCGAAACAGGCTCCAGAGAAACTGCGCCTGGGGATCCTGGCTCGCGGCGAGCGCGGCGAAACGCTTGGCGGGATCGCGCTCCTTGAGGATCGCGGCCGTCTCGTCGGAAAGCTTGCCCGCCTGCGGCCGGTATTCGCCGGTGGCGGGATCCAGCACCTGGATCTCCTTGCCCACTTTTTTGTAGACACCCACGCCGCTCTTCTGGCCGAGCGCGCGGGCGTCGATCAGCGCCTGCAACCACGCAGGCGTCTGGAACCAGCGGTGCCAGGGGTCGTCGGGCAGATGCTCGCGCATGGTGCCGATCACGTGCGCGAGCGTGTCGAGGCCCACCACGTCGGCGGTGCGGTAGGTGGCGCTCTTGGGCCGGCCGATGCGCGGTCCGGTGAGGGCGTCCACGTCGTCGAAAGGCAGGCCGAGCCGCTCGGTGTGATGCAGCGCGGCCAGGATCGAGAACACGCCGATGCGGTTGGCGACGAAGTTGGGCGTGTCGAGCGCGCGGATCACGCCCTTGCCCAGGCGCGAGGTGAGCCAGGCTTCGAGCTGGTCGGCCACGCGCACGTCGGTATGGCGCGTGGGGATCAATTCCACCAGGCGCATGTAGCGCGGCGGATTGAAGAAATGGACGCCGAGGTAGCGCGGCCGCAGCGCCTCGGGCAGCGCGCCCGCGAGCGTTTCGATCGACAGGCCGGAGGTATTCGAGGCAACGACGGCGTGCGGCGCCAGGTGCGGCGCGATGCGTTCGTAGAGCGCGATCTTCCAGTCGAGCCGTTCGGCGATCGCCTCGATGACGAGGTCGCATTGCGCCAGGGCCGGAAGGTCGTCGTCGTAGTTGGCGGGGCGGATCAGGCCGAGGCGGCTCGCCTGCGCAAGCGGAGCGGGTTCGAGTTTTTTCAGGCCGGCCAGGGCCTTCTTGACGATCCCGTTGCGGTCGCCCTCGGGCGCCGTCAGGTCGTACAGCGTCACCGGGACGCCGGCGTTGGCCAGGTGGGCGGCGATCTGCGCGCCCATGACGCCGGCGCCCAGGACGGCGGCGTGCTTGACGGTGAACTTGCTCACGAATACCTCCTGTGTAGGCGTCCGGGTCCCGCGGGGCCCCGGACGGATGCCGCGTGCAACGCGGCGTCAGAAGCGCGTCGACACCTGCAGGCCGACGATGTTGCCTTTACCACTATACGTGCCCGCGACGCGGCCTTTGGTGGCCGCGCTGCCGGACGTGGTGTCGATATCGACGTCGCGCAGATAAAGATAGGCGTACGACAGATCGACGGTGGTGTTCGCCGTGGGGGCCCACTGCACGCCCGTGGCGAACCACCAGCGGTCGGTGTCGGGCAGCGAGGTCGGCCGATCGCTCGTGCGGTGCACCGGCGACTGGTCGAACGCCACGCCCATCTTCCATTTCCATTGCGGAGCGAACTTGTAGTTGGCCCCGACCGCGACGCGCCAGGTGTCGCGGAATCCCAGCGGCAGCGTGTCGGTCGGGCCGCCGTCGTTCTTGATCTTGAGCTCCTGGATGCTGCTCCAGCCGGTCCAGGAGATGTCGCCCAGCAGTTCCCACTTGTCGTTCAGCTGATGCGCGCCGCTCAGGATCAGGGTGTCGGGCAGATCGACGTTCGCGGTGGCGTCATAGGACACGGCGGTCGTGCCGCCCGGGATCCGGATGTTGTCGACGTCGGTCGTACCCTTCGCCTTGTAGCGGATCTTGGAGCGATACGACAGACCGATACGGGTCGCCTCGGTGGGCTGCAGCATGAAGCCGACGTTCCAGCCCCAGGCGTCGTCGTCGAGCTTGAGCTTGGCGTCACCGGTGCTGAACACGCCCGGAATGGGCAGGGCCGCGACGGTCTTCTTCTTGTACTCGGCATCGATGCGCTGCCAGTTCAGACCGAAGCCCATCGAGAATTGGTCGTTGACCTTGTAGGCCACCGTGGGGTTGATGTTGACGGTGCGGATGTCGAACTTGTTGGAGTGGTACTGGCCCACCCAGCCATCGTCGTATTCGGTCATGAGACCGAACGGCGCGCCCATGCCGATGCCCAGATACCACTGCTCGTTGACCTGCCAGGAAAAATAGGCGTTGGGCACGATGCCCAGGCTGCCGGCGTCGCCGCCGTTGCCACCGGTCGGCACGCTGCCGTTGAGCCCGGTGCCGGGCAGGCCCGGCGCGCTGGGATTGCGGCTGTTGCCGTTGTCCCGGAACTTGAACGACGGCCAGATGAAGTTGACGCCTGCCGTGGCGTTGCGACCCGGCAGCGCCGTGATGCCGGCCGCATTGAAGTACATGACGCTGGCGTTCTCGGGATTGGCGGCGGAGCCGGCATAGGCATTGCCCAGGCCGCTGGCGTTCTGTTCGAGCAGTTGAAAGCCGGCCGCGTGCACGTGGGCGGCGCCCAGCGTGCCGAGCGCCGCGCACAGTGTCTTCAGTGCGAGGGAACGTCGATTCATGATGGCTTGTCTCCGGTGGTGTTTTGTCTCTTTGTTGCTGCAGGGTGACGCAGGTGCTGCCTCGCCGGCTGGAATCGTTGTTTCAGGGGTCACTGCGGCCGGTCTCTGTGAATGTCGCATTCGGGGAAAGCGTGGGTTCGATGGGGCCGGGCGGACGGACTCGCCCGCCCTGGTTGTCGCGGTAGTGCAGCGGGCCGCCGGTAAACGGCGCGAAGCCGGTGCCGAAGATCACGCCCGCGTCGGCCAGATCGGCGTCCGCCACGACGCCGTCGGCGACCTGGCGCGCGGTGCGCTCGATGAGCGGCGTGACGAGCCGCTCGGCCAGGCCGGTGGGCGGGGTGCCCGCCTGGCCCTTCTGAGCGCGGCCGTTCTGCCAGCGATAGAAGCCGGCGCCGGTTTTCTTGCCCAGATCGCCGCGGGCCGTGCGCTCGCGCAGGCAGCGCGGCGGCTCGGCCTGCTGTGTGAGTTGTTTGCCCGCGTCCAGCACGATATCCAGGCCCACCGTGTCGGCGAGCTCGAGCGGGCCCATGGGCATGCCGAACGCCGTCAGCGCGGCATCGATCGTGGCCGGGGCGATTCCTTCGTCGACGCAGCGCATGGCCTCCAGCAGGTAGGGCGCCAGCACCGCGTTGACCAGGAAGCCGGGCGCATCGTGCACCGGCAGCGGCAGCTTGCCGAGCTGGGCCACGAAGGCCGCGGCGCGCTGGCCCGCCTCGGGCGTGTCGCCGGGGCAGGTGACGATCTCGACGAGCGGCATTTTGGCCACCGGGTTGAAGAAGTGGATGCCCACCAGACGCTCGGGCCGCTGCAGCACGCTGCGCAGCCGCGCCAACGACAGGCTCGACGTGTTGGTGGCGAGCAGCGCGCCGGGTTTGAGGCGCGGCTCGAGACTGCGATAGAGCGCTTCCTTGGCCTCTTCGCGCTCGCTGATGGCCTCGATGACGAGGTCGGCGCGCGCCACGCCGTGGCCCTCGGGGTCGGGCGTCAGGCGATCGAGCGCGGCGCGGGCGGCGCGTTTGTCCTTGAGGCGGCGCGCGTACAGCGTGGCGGCGCGGCCCAGGGCGGGCGCGATCAGGGCGGTATCGCGATCCTGCAGCGTGACGCGCATGCCCTTGTAGGCGCACCAGGCGGCGATATCGCCGCCCATCACGCCGGCACCCACCACATGCACGTGGCGGATGGGCACGGCCGGTTCGCCGCGCGCCACGCCTTTGAGGCGCTCTTGCAGGCGGAACACGCGCACCAGATTGCGGGCCGTGTCGGACTGCACCAGGCGAGCCGTCTGCTCGCGCGCGCGCAGCGGATCGCCGTTGTGTTTTTCCCAGGTGTCGATGATGGCGAGCGGGGCCGGGTAGTGGCCGAGCGGGTCTTTGGCCTGCACCTGCTTGCGGGCGCGGGCGGCGACCAGGCCGCGCAACGGACGCCAGTTGAGCAGGCCGCCGATGCCGCGTGCGCGCCGGCGCGCGCGGCCCGACAGCACCTGCTGGCGCGCGGCGGCATCGAGCAGCCGCACCGGCACGCGCGCGTCCGCCAGGCCGAGCGCGGCGGCGCGGCGGGCGTCGATACGGCGGCCGGTGAGCATCATGTCGAGCGCCGCGGGCGCACCGATCAGGGCTGGCAGGCGCTGCATGCCGCCCCACGCCGGAAAGATGCCCAGCATCACTTCGGGCAGCGCCAGCGCCGTGTCGGGCGTGTCGGCGACGAGCCGATAGCGGCAGGCCAGCGCGAGCTCGAGGCCGCCGCCCAGGCAATTGCCTTCGATCAGGGCCAGCGTGGGGTAGGGGGCGCGTGCGAGCCGGTTGAAGGTGGTCCAGCCGCGCTCGACCAGCGCCTGGGCGTCGTCCGCCGAGCGCACGTCGCCGAATTCGTCGATGTCGGCGCCCAGGATGAAGCCGGTGGACTTGCCCGAACGGATCACGAGACCCTGCGGACGATCGGCCTGAAGCGCGTCGAGGACCTGATTGAACTCGCGCAGCACATCGGCCGAGAGCGCGTTGACCTTGCTGCCGGCACGATCGATCGTGAGCCACGCGAGGCCGTCGGCGTCGCGCCGCAGCTGCCAGTGTTGCCAGAGGGGGGCTTGCGTGTTCATGCGGCCTCCGAGGAGCGAGCGGGCAGGGTTTCGACCAGCATGGCGCCACCCTGGCCGCCGCCGATGCAGATGGCGGCCAGGCCGCGGCGCAGATTGCGCGCGCGCAGGGCCTCGAGCAAATGCAGCACGATGCGCGCGCCGGACGCGCCGACCGGATGCCCGAGCGCGATGGCGCCCCCGTCGACGTTCAGGCGCTCCAGATCGAGCGCGCCCCAGGCGTCGGTGCCGAGCTCGGTGCGGCAGTAGTCGGGATCCTGCCAGGCGGCCACGCAGCCCAGCACCTGGGCCGCGAAGGCTTCGTTGATCTCCCAGAGATCGAGGTCGTTCAGGCCCAGGCCGTGGCGCTGCAGGATGGGCGTGGCCGCGTGCACCGGCCCGAGGCCCATGAACGCGGGATCCAGGCCGGCCCATTGGCTGTCGGTGATGCGGCCGATGGGTTCCAGGCCCCAGCGCGTCACGGCGGCTTCGGAGGCGAGCAGCAACATCGCGGCGCCGTCGGTGACCTGAGAACTGTTGCCGGCGGTGATATTGCCCCAGGGCTTGTCGAACACCGGTTTGAGTTTGGCCAGGCGCTCCACCGACGAGTCGGGACGCACGCCGTCGTCGTCGGGATAGAGCGTGCCGCGGCCATCGACGAGCGGCACGATCTCGCCCAGGCGGCCCGCCTCGCGCGCGGCCAGTGCGCGCTGATGGCTGCGCACGGCGTAGCCGTCCATCTGGGCGCGGCTGATGTGAAAGCGCGTGGCGACGTTTTCGGCGGTCTGTCCCATCGAGAGCCCCACCACCGGATCGGTCAGACCCTTGAGAAGGCCGATGACCGGCGCGAGGTCGCGCAGACGCAGCTTGCCCAGTTGCTTGAGCTTGGCGAGCGGGCTGCGCGCGGCGTACCAGTGCGCCAGCCAGCGCGTCATGTCATCGGAGAGCAGCAGCGGGGCGCGCGACAGCGCGTCGACGCCGCCCGCGAGAACCAGGTCGCTGCGGCCGAGCTGGATGTTGGCGATGGCGCTGTCGAGCGCCTGCATGCCCGATGCGCAGTTGCGCATGACGGTCCAGCCGGGCACGCGATCGCCGCAACCCAGCCG
This sequence comes from Bordetella genomosp. 5, assembly GCF_002261475.1. GTDB lineage: Bacteria > Pseudomonadota > Gammaproteobacteria > Burkholderiales > Burkholderiaceae_B > Bordetella. The sequence continues at coordinate 77,915 of NZ_NEVN01000009.1, read as the reverse complement.
CAGTGCGATGACGCGGCCGATATTGATTTCGTCGGGCGAAGGCGAGGCGCAGCCCACGATCACTTCGTCGAGGTCGGTGGGCGCGAACCGCTGGCGCAGCAGCAGGGCACGCCCGGATTGCACCGCGAGGTCCGCCGCCGAAAAAGGCCCGGGGCCGGTGCGCGCCTTGAGAAAGGGCGTGCGCGCGCCGTCGACCACGTATATCGGTTTGAACGTCATGCAGAAAGCTCCTCAGGCGGCACGGCGCGCCGCGGGGCGGGCCGCGCCGGTCACGCCCAGGTCGAAGGGGAAGTCGTCAACGCCGATCACGCGGTCGCGCAGGCGGTTGCGTTCGGCAATGATGGCATAGTCTTCCGCGCCGAGGGCGCCGGCCGCGTGCGCGGCTTGCGCTATGTCACGCACATTGGCGCGCGGATCGCCATCGAGCACGCCGCTCTTTTCGAGCGCACGCAGCCGCTGTTCGGCCGGCTCGGCCGCCAGCGTCGCGGCGAGTGCGCGCTCGAGCACGCCCACGGGCTCATCGTCGTTCGCGGGCAGATAGCAGCCGGCGGTCAGCCGGTCGCGCGTGCCTCCGGGCGCGATCAGCCGCTGCGCGACCTCCTGGCCCAGCCGGTCATCGGGCGCCACATGAGGCTGACCCCAGGGATAGACGATCACGCGCAGCAGTCCGGCCACGGCCCGTTGCGGCAGATTGGCGAGCACGCCGTCGAACGCTTCCTGCGCGCGCAACAGCGCATCCTGCAAGGCCCAGTGCGCAAGCGGCGCGTCTTCGGCCTGACGGCCTTCGTCTTCGAAGCGCTTGAGCACGGCGCTCGCCAGGTACATCTGGGCAAGCACGTCGCCCAGCCGCGCAGAGATCCGCTCGCGCCGCTTGAGGCTGCCGCCCAGCACCAGCATGCAGGTGTCGGCGGTCAGGGCGAAGGCCGCGGACAGGCGCGAGAGCTGCCGGTAGTACGGCAGCATGTCGCTCGCGGCATCGCGCGGCGCATGCGCCAGGCGCGCGCCGGTGAGCGCGGTGCCGAAGGCCCGTGCGGCATTGCCGATCACGAAGCGCACATGCCCCCAGAACGCTTTGTCGAAGGCACGGAGCCCCTCGTCGCGCTTGGGATGTTGCGCGGCCTGCATCTCGGCCAGCACGTGCGGATGGCATCGGATCGCGCCCTGGCCGAAGATGATCAGGCTGCGCGTGAGGATGTTGGCGCCTTCGACGGTGATGCCGATGGGCAGTTGCTGATAGGCGCGGCCAAGGAAGTTCTGCGGTCCGAGGCAGATGCCTTTGCCGCCGATGATGTCCATGCCGTCGTTCACGACCTGGCGCGCGCGCTCGGTGACGTGATACTTGACGATGGCCGACACGACCGACGGCTTCTCGCCCAGATCGATCGCGCCCGCGGTCATGGTGCGCGCGGCATCCATCGCATAGGTGTGCCCGCCGATGCGTGCCAGCGCCTCTTCGACCCCTTCGAACTTGCCGACCGGCAGCCGGAACTGACTGCGCACGCGCGAGTACGCGCCGACGGTGCGGGCGGTGAGCTTGGCCATGCCGGTGTTCGACGAAGGCAGCGAGATCGAGCGGCCGGCCGCCAGGCATTCCATCAGCATGCGCCAGCCCTGTCCGGCCATGGCCGGACCCCCGATGATGAAATCCAGCGGCATGAACACGTCGGTGCCGCGCGTCGGGCCATTCATGAACATCGCATTGAGCGGGAAGTGCCGGCGGCCCGTGTCCACGCCGGGGTGGTCGTGCGGCACCATCGCGCAGGTGATGCCGATGTCGCGGCGCGCGCCCAGCAGGCCGTCGGGATCGTAGAGTCGGAACGCGAGGCCCAGCAGCGTGCAGACGGGCGCCAGCGTGATGTAGCGCTTGTCCCAGGTGACGCGCATGCCAAGCACCTCGCGGCCCTGCCATTCGCCTTTGCAGACGATGCCGAAGTCGGGGATGGCGGCCGCGTCCGAGCCGGCCCAGGGGCTGGTCAGCGCGAAGGCGGGAATCTCGTCGCCGCGCGCCAGGCGCGGCAGGTAGTGGGACTTCTGCGCATCCGTGCCGTAATGCAGCAGCAGCTCGGCGGGTCCGAGCGAGTTCGGCACCATCACCGACACCGCCAGGGCCGAGCAGCGCGTCGACAGGCTGGTAACGATCTCGGAATGGGCATACGCCGAGAAGCCCAGGCCGCCGTAGGCTTTCGGAATGATCATGCCGAAGAAGCCGTCGCGCTTGAGCTTGTCCCAGACCTCGGGGGGCAGGTCGTAGCGTTCCTGCGTGATGTTCCAGTCGCTCACCATCTCGCACACCGCGCGCGTCGGGCCCTCCAGAAAGGCCTGCTCTTCGGCGCTCAGGCGCGGACGCGGAAACGCCAGCATGCGCTCCCAGCGGGGCTTGCCGCTGAAGAGCTCGCCTTCCCACCACACGGTGCCGGCCTCCAGCGCGTCGCGCTCGGTGTCCGACATCTGGGGCAGGGCCTTGCGGTAAGCCGTGAGGATCGGCGTCGTGAGCAGCGCGCGGCGCACGGGGGCCACGATGAACACGAGCGTCACCAGCACAAGCAGGATGAGCACGATGGCGAGAGCGGCTGTCATGAGGTCTCCGGAAGGGCAGTGGGGGCGAGGGCGTATCAGGCCGCGGCGGGCGGCGGCAGCGGGGCACGTAGTCCGCCCAGCAGAAAGCTCATCAGGCGGGGCAGCAGCAGTTCGGGATCGTCGGCCTGCTCGCGCTGATCGGGCACCCAGCCGGTCACGATGCGCAGGGTGTCGGTGCCCATGATGGCGTACGAGGTGGCGCCCAGCATGAACTGGAAGCGCCAGATGATTTCCGCGCGCGGCACGTCGGGCAGCGCCTCGAACAGCGCCTGGCGGTAACGCTCGATCACGTCGGCATATTCCTCCGCGAGCAGGGCACGCAGAAATCCGGCCGGATCGGTCATGGTGCGTTCGAGCAGGGGCAGGAAGTTCTTGCCCGCGTGATCGGGGTTGGCGGCCAGGCGCAGCAGCGTGCCGAAAAAGGCGTCCACGATCTGCGAGGGTTTGAGCGGCTTGCCCTCGGCCTTGGCCTGCATTTCGTCGAGCAGGCGCAGCCGCTCGCTGTTGACCACGGCCAGACGCCGTTTGAGCACCGCCTGAACCAGGGCCTCTTTGGAGCCGAAGTGATAGTTGACCGCCGCGAGGTTCACGCCCGCCGCGCCGGTGATCTGCCGCATCGAGGTGTTTTCGTGGCCGCGTTCGGCGAAGAGCTGTTCCGCGGTGTCGAGGATGGCGTCACGCGTGCTGGACAGGTTCGGATCGGACATGGACGTGACCATTCAAACGTTTGTTTGAAACCAATATACCGAGGTGCGCGGGAGGCCCCAACCCAGGGTTTCCCTAGTCACGACCACCCTGAAAACAGTGCCGGACTAACTATTGCGGCGCAGCATGATTGCGATTCGGGTGTGTGAGAAAAATCCAGCAGAAACAATGCGTTGGCGACGAGTTGTTGAAGTGAAGGATTAACTCGCCGCGACGGAATGAGCCCGTCACCGAGGCGGGACGGGGCGTTTCGCCGCTCGAAAGGCGTGAGGGCCGGGCCGTGGATGCCTGTTCAATCGTGAGATTTGAGTGTTTTTTTGTTTTCGGCGAGCGAAACAAAATGTGCTCGAAAATGGCTCTGATACAGAAATGATGTATCGGCCATTCTTCGTTGTTTGGGGCAAAGCGATGATATGAAAGGAAAAATTGAGGCGCTCACGCGGGCGGAGACGGTTCGATAGCCATATATTCACAAATGTGTGATGACTCTTTTGGATAATCCTGGAGTACGCCTAAATATCGAGTTCGCCACGTATCAAGAAGCGGCATTATTGCGGTCTTGGCGGCTTGGAGAAATTTAATTCGGAAGATTTCTGGGGACTTGTCGGACGGCGGTACGTACCGTTGGCGCGGGATGACAAGCTATATAAATCAATGGGATAGGGTTTGTGTGGGCGGGCCGGACTGCCGGGCGTTACCCATCCGGTTGATATCCGCTGGCGGGTCGCGAGCGAGTGGTATGACGACCCAAAAAGTAATGCTTTCGGATTATTAAAAATTTAACGCACTAATTCCGAGGGCCGTAGATTGCTTTTACAGAATCCGACAAATATTATGTTTTCGTGCCCATCAGGTTGAGGCCGGAATGAGGAGGAGCAGTCCGGCGGCAGTTTTTCCGCGTTGCAGCAGCGGCGATCTGTGGGAAAGGAGCATCTCGCGTGGTGCGGGATTGCAACGTTGCCGTCCGAAAAGGTGAGTGCAATGGTCAAGATCGTCCTTTTAGAAGCTCACCCCCTGTTGCGGTTGGGTTTGTGGCAAGTCCTGTCCGAGTTGGATGACGACTGGGAAATCGAGGCGATGGGGGTGGCCGAGCTGGCCGCGCCGCAAGCCCGTCATCGGGAGGCGGATCTCCTGATCTATGGCCTGTGCCAGGATCCGGATCTCGCCACCAGCACCCTGGCCGACATCCATCACGGGCTGCGCCCCAAGAGCCTGCTGCTGCTGGCCGAGTCCACGCCCGTGCCGGCCGCGCTGCCGGCGCAGGCGGGGGGCACGGCCCGCGGGTGCCTGGCGAAGACCTCTCCCGCGTGTGTGCTCGATGCGGCCATCCGCCTCGTGCTTGCCGGGGGGCAGTGTTTTTCGGGCGAACAGGTGATGCCCAACGCGGCAGTGCCCGTCATGCACACCTCGTCGCTGCCGGCGCGCATCGAAGGCGCACGTGCCAGCATGCCGATCTCGGCGGGCGCGCAGTTGTTGCAGATCACGCCGCGCCAATATGAGGTGCTGGTGCTGCTGGCGCGAGGCTATCCGATCAAGACGGTCAGCCGGATGCTCAACATCTCGGTCGCGACGGCCAAGACCCATGCCTGCACGCTCTATCAGCGTCTGCACGTCAAGAACAAGGGCGAAGCCGTCTACGCAGCCCTGCAACGCGGCGCTACGCTCGAGTGGGAATCGTCCACGCCGGCGCTGCCCGCGCGTGATCCCGGCGTGATGCCGGTCTACGCCATGTGCAGGTAGGCCTCTGGCCGGGACGCCATGCGGTCCCGGCCAAAAGAAGTCCGGCCTTCATACTCCTGAACGAGAGGCGCCCGTGAGGTGCGCTGCTAGGATCGATCTCAACGATACCCCCCGGGCCGCCGCAGTGCGCGACGGCCGGCGGGATCGGCCTGCGAGAGGTCCTGCGGATGAGCACGGTGTTGATCGAAGACTATGCCTTGCTGCGCGTGGCGATACAGCACGTGCTGCGGGATGCCGGTCTGGGCGAGGATCTGGCCTCGGGCGAGCTGTCGCAGCTCGAGGCGCTGCGCAACACGAGCGTGCATCCGGTCGAGCTGCTGCTCTTCGGCGGCAGCACGCACGCGGACCACGATGTGACGGCGCTCGCGTCGGTGCTCGATGTGCTCGCGCCGCGCCGCGTGCTGGTGCTCTACGCCGAATTCGAGGCCGCGCTGATGGCGGCGGCGGTGCGTGCGGGCGCGGCCGGTTATGTCTCCAAGTCACTCAGTCCGGCCGCCCTGTCCGCGGCGGTACGCCTCGTGCTCGCGGGCGGCGAGTGCTATCCCATGCCGACGCGCAGGGCGCCGGCGCGGCGGCCGTCCGCACCGCCCGACGCTCCCACACGGCTCACGCAGCGCCAGGAGGAAATCCTGCGGCTCATGGTGCGCGGCAAGACCATGCGGGAAATCAGCCGCGAGGTCGGCACATCGGTGGCCACGGTCAAGTCTCATGCGCGCACGCTTTACTGGAAATTGAATGCGCGTAACCAGGCCGCGGCCGCCTTCACCGCCGTCAACCTCGGGCTCGTCCCCGGTCTGGATGATGACCAGGATGACGACAGCTCCCCCTGATGGCGGGGCAGCACACCAGAGTTCATCCTTCTGCCCGACTGCGGGTATGCGCAAAATTGGCTGGAATACCTCTGACGCGGTGCGCCGTACGTGCCGCGGGGGGAGTTCAGCATGACAGAGACACCTGGAGTCGCCGCGCGCCTGGGCGCGCGGGCCGTGTTCCGCGACGGTGAGATTCGCGGCGCGATGCCGCAGTCGATCGACGCGGTGTTCACACACGCCTTGGGCACGGCCATCGGGCTGCGGGCGCGCGAGGCGCGTTTCGGCGCCGTGGTCATCGGCCGCGATGCCACGCTGGCCAGCGTCGAGCTGGCCGCCGCGATGCAGGCCGGGATGCGCGCCGCCGGTGTCGACGTGATCGACATCGGCATGGCGACCAGCCCCATGGCCTGCTATGCCACGCGTCTCATGGACTGCGGCGTGGGCGTGAGCGTGTGCACGAGCGATTCGCCGATGCCGCGCGCTTCGATCAAGGTGATGTGGGATGGCCTGCCCCTGCAGGGCGACGGGCTCCTGGCGCTGCGCGCGCTGATGCACGAGTCGCCCTCGCTGCCCGCGCCCGGCGCGCGGCGCGCGCTCAATCTGCTGCCCTGCTATCTGGCCCGCGTCACGGCGGATCTGCGGCTCGCGCGGCCGATCAAGGTGGCCATCGATTGCGGCCAGGGCGCGACGGCGCACGTGGCGCCGGCGCTGTTGCGCGCCATCGGCTGCGACGTCACGGTGCTGTTCGAGCAGACCCAGCCGGGCACCGCGCCTCCGCATCCCGCGCACCCGACGGCCTGGCAGAACTTGCAGGACCTCGTGTACTGCCTGCGTTATTCGGATTGTGAGCTGGGCATTGCGTTCGACGGGGACGGCGACCGCATGGCGGTGGTGAGCAAGCGCGGCCTGGTGATCACGCCCGATCAGGTCATGATGCTGCTCGTGCCTTCCGTGCTCGCGCGGCATGCCCGCGGCATGGTGCTGCACGACGCGCGCACCAGCCTGGGTCTGGCGCGCGTGGTGGCGCGCGCGGGCGGGGAGTCCGCGCCCTGGCGCGGCGATCCCGCGTCGATGAAGACCCGCATGCAGGCCGTCGGCGCGCTGCTCGGCGTGGACCTGAGCGGGCGCCATTATTTCCGCGACCGCTGGTATGGCTACGACGACGCCGTCTATGCGGCCGCGCGGCTGCTCGAGTGCCTGTCGGCGTGGCCCGAAACGGACCATGCGCTGGCGACGTTGCCGGCCTCGTTCCGGGCGCCGGTGCTGCGCATCGATATGCCGGCCGCCGACATTACCGCGCTGCTCGCGCGGCTGCGCAGTCAGGCCAAGTTCGATCAGGCGCGCCGGATCTCCTATGTGGACGGCGTGCGGGTGGAGTACGAGGACGCGTTCGCGGTCCTGCGCGCGAGCCGCTACGACGGCGCGCTGGTGCTCGAGGCCGAGGGCAGCACGCAGTCCATGGTCGCGCGCGTGCGGCAGGCCCTGCTGCAGGCCGCCGCCCAGATCGCTCCCCCGCTCGCGGCCTATCTTTGAAGCAGGCAGGAGACACCATGAGTCATCAAGAAGACATACAGCGCGTGCCGGCCTGCTGGTCGCATTTTCTGCGGGCGGCCCACGGGGCGAGTCTGGATTCGCGCATGCTGCGCATGCTCGAACCCGCCGGCATTTCCGTGGATCTCGCGCTGCAGCCGGGCTCGCCCGCGCTCACGATGGCGGGCCTCGGTCTGCTGGCCGCCTGTGGCATCGAGAACGCCGACGGCAGCGGCCGCTGCGCGCCCGCGCTGCCGCGCGCCACGACCGCGTTGCGCAGCGCCGAAGGCACGGCGCCCGTTGGCACGGCGCCCGCTGGCACGGCGCCCGTTGGCACGGCGCCCGAGGGTGAGCTGTTGGCGCGGCTGCGCGCCTGGGTCGAGCAGGCCGACGCGCGGCTCGATGCCCGCCATGTGCTGTTGCTGGGCGAGGGCTCGCTGGACTGCGGTCTGCGCAGCGTGCTGCACGCCTTGTCGGATCAGATGAGCCGGCGCCGCCTGCATTGCGCGGGTCCCTGCGGCGGCGGCTTCGGCAGTGGCGCCGACGCCCGTCATGCGATCGTGGTGCTGGGCAGTCATTCCTTTTCGGATGCGCGCACCCGGCTGGAGCTCGAGCAGGCGCGCGACTGGCTGCGGCGCGCGGGCGTGGCGGATCCGGCGGCCCGCATCGTGGCGGTGACGGCGGACCCCGCGGCCGCGCGCGCGGCCGGTATCGCGAGCGCGCAGATATTCGTCGTGCCGCCCGAGCTGCCGCCGCGGCATGCCTGGTGGGCCCTGGCTCCGCTGGTGCTGGGCCTGTGCGGCGGCTGGACCCTGTGGCTGCAGCTCTGCGCCGGCGCGGCGGCGATGGACCAGCACGTGGCCCAGGCGCCGCTGTTGCGCAACGCACCCGTGCAGATGGCCCTGGCCAGCCTGGCCCGGGCCGGCGCGCGGGGGGGCGCCACCTGGCACATCGCGGTGTGCGGGCAGGCGCTGGCGATGATTCCCAACTACGTGCAGCAGCTCAATATGGGCGATCCGGCCGGCCTGGCCGCCGGCCCCGTGGTCTGGAGCCTGCCGCCCGCGGTGACCGCGTCGGGCTGGCTCGAACGCCACCCGGAGGGCGCACCGGTCGATTTCGTGGCGCTGCTCGATGACCCGCGCGCCAGCGGCACGCATGGCGCCGAGCTGGCCGAGTGCCTAGCGGAGCGCCGGTTGCTGAGCCTGCGCCAGCCGGTGCGCCCGTCCACGCTCATCATGCTGCCCCGGCCGGATGCGCGCAGCCTGGGCGCATTGCTGGCGCTGTATGAGCATCACAACACCCTGTTCGAATCGGTGCTGGGCCGGGTGCACGGCTGCGACGGGGCGGGGCCGGTGCGCCGCCGGCTGGCGGCCGAGATCGAACGGCAGCTGGGCGTGCCGGCACGCGCGGGCGCGGTCGACTGGCATCACGACGCCTCCACCGGCTACTGGATCGACCGGTATCGCCACACCGCCGCGGCGGCGCGCGGATAACCCCGCCGCCATGTCGGACGCCCTGCGCGTCGCGGCTGGCAACGGTTACAGTTGACCCCGTGCGTGCCGCTCGCGGCACCGGTCATTCATGAGGTCACACCATGTCAGTTCAGCCGAATCCGGCTCACGCCCGGAGCCTGCCGTGAGCGGCGCGTCGCGGTTTCCGACCGCTCACTGGAATCTCGACGGCATCGTCTCCGGCCTGCGTGCCGCCCGCCACGAGTGGCGCGGGCCGCGCGGCCGGCTGCGCGAAGAGTCCGGCGGGCGCGAGTTCCCTTCTCAAGAGAGCCTGCGCGACATCCTCAACCAGCTTCGTGGCGCCTTGTTTCCGATGCGGCTAGGCCCGATCGACCTACGCGAGGAGGTCGAGGATTTCTACGTAGGGCATACCATCGGCGCGGCGCTCGATGCGCTGTTGCATCAGGTCTGTCTGGAGTTTCAGCATCTGGCGCGTGACGAGCCGGTGCCGTTCGAGCAGACCATGCAGCGTGCGGTGGAGCTGGTGCGCCAGTTCGGCGCGGCGCTGCCGCAGGTGCGCAAGGCCCTCGACCTCGACGTGACCGCCGCCTACCAGGGCGATCCGGCCGCCCGCAGTGTCGACGAGGTGCTGCTGTGCTATCCGGGCGTCACGGCGATGATCCATCATCGGCTGGCCAACGTGCTGTATCGCCTGGGCGCGCCGATGCTGGCGCGCATCGTGGCCGAAATCGCGCATGCCGAGACCGGTATCGACATCCATCCCGGCGCCACCGTCGGCCGCAGCTTCTTCATCGACCACGGCACCGGCGTGGTGATCGGCGAGACCGCCATCATCGGCGACCGGGTGCGGCTCTATCAGATGGTGACCCTGGGCGCCAAGCGCTTTCCGCCCGGCGAGAACGGCGAGCTCAAGAAGGGGCTGCCGCGCCACCCCATCATCGAAGACGATGTGGTGATCTATGCGGGCGCAACCATCCTGGGCCGCATTACGATCGGGCAGGGCTCGACCATCGGCGGTAATGTCTGGCTCACGCGCAGCGTGGCCGCGCACAGCAATGTCACCCAGGCCAGCCTGGTGAGCGACACGCCCGACTGCGGTCTGGGCGGCTGAGATCGCGTTGCGAGGCGCTCGCGCTTCGCAACGTCTCGAATGAGGAGAGGCCGGCCATCGCGCCGGCCGGGGGAACACGACAATGAATACCGCGACGAAGCGCGCCGCGTCGATCTTGCCGGTGGTGCTGGCGGCGGGCATCGTGCTGGGCCTGTCCCTGGGACAACGGCACAGCTCGGGTCTGTATCAGCTGCCGGTGGTCGAGGCTTTCGGCCTCACCCGCGAGACTTTCTCCTTCGCCATCGCGGTGCAGAACATCGTGTGGGGACTGGCGCAACCGTTTTCGGGCTATCTGGCCGACCGCTTCGGCACGGCGCGGGTCGTGTTCGGCGGCGCGCTGCTTTACGTGGCTGGCGTGGCCCTCACCACGATGTCGGATGGCCGGCTCAGCCTGACGCTGTCGGCCGGGGTGCTGATCGGCCTGGGCCTGGCCGGCACGGCCTGGACGGTCAACGGGGCGGTGGGGCGCAAGGTGCCCGCGGAGATGCGTTCGCGCGCGCTCGGTGCGGTTTCGGCCATGGGGGCGCTCGGGCAGTTCGTGATGCTGCCCCTCGGCATGTTCCTGATCGGCGTGTTCGGCTGGCAGGGCGCGCTGCTCGCCTGCGCGGTCCTGCTGGCGACCATGGCGCCGCTCGCGTTGCTGCTGCGTGAACCGCGCGCCGCCCCGGCGGGCGAACCCGCGCCGGTGACTCCCGCGCCGGTCACGCCGGCGCCCGTGCCGATTCGCCAGGCGCTGGGCAACCGCGACCTCTGGCTGCTGTGGCTGGGATTCATGGCCTGCGGCTTTCACCTCGCGTTCATCGCCACGCACCTGCCCGCCTATCTGTCCGATCACGGGATCGGTGGCGGCACCGCGGCGCTGGCCCTGGGGCTGGTGGGCCTGTTCAACATCGCCGGCACCTTCTTTTTCGGCATGATGGGCGAACGCCACACCAAGAAGTACGTGCTCGCCATGTTGTATGTGGCGCGCACCGCCGTCATCACGATCTATTTCCTGGTGCCGGTGAGCGTGGTGTCGACCCTCGTCTTCGCCTGCGCGATGGGTTTCCTGTGGCTGGGCACGGCGCCGGTCACCACCGGCCTGGTGGCGCATCTATTCGGCCTGAAGTCGCTGTCCACGCTGTTCGGTGTGGTGTTTCTCGGCCATCAGGTGGGCAGTTTCCTCGGCGTGTGGCTGGGCGGCGTGCTGTTCGAGCTCACCGGCTCGTATGATCCGGTGTGGCTGCTGTCGATCGCCATCGGGCTCTTCTCGGCGGCCATGCATTTGCCCGTGCGCGAGCAGCGTCCGCTGCTTGCCGTGCCCGCGGCGCGCTAGCAGGCGCGGCGTTGTTCGGGCGTGTCTCCGGAGCTGATATGGATGTGGCCTTGCCTCAGATCGATGCGTTGCGCGACTTCGTGCAGGCGCATCGCCGCCTTTTCGTCCTGACCGGGGCGGGCTGCAGCACGCCGTCGGGCATCCCGGACTACCGCGATGCCGCGGGCGCCTGGAAGCGCCGGCCGCCGATCGATTTCCAAACGTTCATGGGCAGCGAGCTGGCCCGCGCCCGCTACTGGGCGCGCGGCATGGTGGGGTGGCGCCGTTTCGGCCACATGCAGCCCAACGCCGCGCACCACGCGCTGGCGCGGCTCGAGCGCGAAGGCCATGTCGAGCTCCTCGTGACCCAGAACGTCGACGGGCTGCACGAGGCGGCCGGCAGCCGCCAGGTGATCGATCTGCATGGCCGCATGGATGCCGTGCGTTGCCTGCAATGCGATTGGCGCGGCGAGCGGCAGGCCTGGCAGGATGCGCTCGAAGCCCGCAATCCCACCTGGCTGCATCTCGATGCCGACGATGCACCGGACGGCGACGCGGACCTCGAAGACGTGGATTTCAGCCTGTTCGAAGTCCCGGCCTGTCCGCGCTGCGGCGGCATCGTCAAACCCGATGTGGTGTTCTTCGGCGAACTGGTGCCGCGCGAGCGCACCGAGCGTGCTTATGCGGCACTCGGCCGTGCCGATGCGGTGCTTGTGGTGGGCTCGTCGCTGATGGTGCACTCCGGCTACCGCTATGTGCAGCACGCCGCGCAGGAGGGGCTGCCGGTCGCGGCCGTGAACCTCGGCCGCACGCGCGCGGACGCCTTGATCGGCCTGAAGATCCAGCAGCCCTGTGACGTGGTGCTGGGCACGCTATGGCCGGCGGTGCCGCCGGCCTAGCGGCAGCGCCAGCTCAGACCGCGGGTACGTCGTCGCTGCCGAACAGCGCGCGCCGCGCCGCATGCCAGCTGCCCGCGTCGGGCGCGTAGAGCAGGCCACCGCCACGATGCGTGGGCTTGTAGGGCGAGCCATCGAAGTGCGCGCAATAACCGCCCGCCTCGCGGTGCAGCAGCCAGCCGGCGGCGTGGTCCCACGGCATGAGCTTGTTGTAGAACAGCAGATGCGTGTGGCCCGACGCGGCCAGGCGATACTCGTGCGCGGCGCAACGCAGATACGCGGTGGCGGCGAGTTGCGCCTGATTGGCGTTGACCGTGGCGCGGATATCGGGCGGCAGGCTGCCCGTCGCGATGATGCCGTCCATGTCTTCGACCGGCACGGGATCCGCCACGCGCAGCGGCTCCTGCGTTCCATTCTCGTGTTCGAACCAGGCGCCTTCGCCACGCAGCGCGACGGCGGCATCGCGCCCGATGGGATCGTAGATGATGCCCGCCATGACGTCGCCGCGGTGGCAGGCCGCGACCATCATGCCGAAGAGCGGCAGGCCCGCCACGAAATTGCGCGTGCCGTCGATCGGATCGATCAGGAAGGCCAGGTCCGCATCGACCAGCATGTTGAGCAGCGCCGGATTGAGGGTCGTCGCTTCTTCGCCGATCATGACCGCGCCAGGGAACAGCTTGCTCAGCCGCGCGGTGATGAAACGTTCCGCACCTTCGTCGGCATCGGTGACCAGATCACGGGGGGATGATTTACCCCGCACGGCCTGAGCGGGCAGGTTGCGAAAGCGCGGCAGGATCTCGGCCTGCGCGGCCTCGGCCAGAATGGCGATGATGCGACGCAGATCGTCGCGAGTCAGCGTGCGGCTCATAGTTGCATTTGGATTTGGTGGAACGCGCAATCTAGCATGATGTTTGCCCCCACGCTGCGCACGCTGACGCGTGCTTGCTGCCCCCCGAGGGGGCTCGCCCACCTTGGGGCGGCTGGGTGTGAGCCCCCACGCTGCGCACGCTGATGCGTGCTTGCTGCCCCCCGCGGGGGCTCGCCCACCTTGGGGCGGCCCGGCGGTGGGCGGCCTTCTTGCAGGGACCGATCGTGTTCTTGCGGGGAGAAACAAAACGGCCGGCAACACGTGCCGGCCGTTTTTCCCACGCGAACAGGCGGGTCAGGCGCCCAGGTCCACGCAGAGGTACTTGAGCTCGAGGTAGTCTTCGATGCCGTACTTCGAGCCTTCGCGGCCGAGGCCGGATTGCTTGACGCCGCCGAAGGGGCCGACTTCGTTCGAGATCAGGCCGGTGTTGATGCCGACGATGCCGTATTCCAGCGCTTCCGACACGCGCCAGATGCGGGCGTAGTCGCGCGAGAAGAAGTAGGCGGCCAGGCCGAAGATCGTGTCGTTCGCCATGCCGATGACTTCGTCTTCGCGCTCGAACTTGAAGAGCGGGGCCACGGGGCCGAAGGTCTCTTCGCTGGCGAAGCGCATGGATTGCGTCACGTCGCGCACGACGGTGGGCTCGAAGAAGTTGCCGCCCAGCTTGTGCGGCTTGCCACCGGCGATGACCTTGGCGCCCTTGTCGGTCGCGTCGGCGATGTGTTCCTTGACCTTGGCGATCGCGGCGTCGTCGATCAGCGGGCCCTGCGTCACGCCGGATTCGAAGCCATCGCCCACCTTCATGGCGTTGACCTTCTCGACCAGGCGCTTGGCGACTTCTTCGTAGACGCCGGCCTGCACATAGATGCGGTTGGCGCACACGCAGGTCTGGCCGGCGTTGCGATACTTCGATGCCAGAATGCCGTCGACCGCGCGGTCGAGATCGGCGTCGTCAAACACGATGAAGGGCGCGTTGCCGCCCAGCTCGAGCGACAGCTTCTTGATGGTCGGCGCGCACTGTTCCATCAGCGTGCGGCCCACTTCGGTGGAGCCGGTGAAGCTGAGCTTGCGCACGACGTCGCTCTCGCACAGCGCTCCGCCGATATCGCGCGAGCTGCCGGTGATGACGTGGAACACGCCGGCCGGCACGCCGGCTTCTTCGGCCAGCACGGCCAGCGCCAGCGCGGTGAGCGGCGTCTGTTGGGCGGGCTTGACCACCATGGTGCAGCCGGCGGCCAGCGCGGGGCCGACCTTGCGGGTGATCATCGCGGCCGGGAAGTTCCAGGGCGTGATGGCGGCGGTGACGCCGATGGGCTGCTTGAGCACCATCAGGCGCTGACCGGCCTTGGGGCTGGTCAGGACGTCGCCGTCGATGCGCTTGGCTTCTTCGGAGAACCACTCGAGGAAGGACGCGGCGTAGGCGATTTCGCCGGCGGCTTCGGGGTGGGGCTTGCCCTGCTCCGAGGTCATGATGGTGGCCAGGTCTTGCTGGTTCGCCATCATCAGGTTGGCCCACTTCAGCAGGATCGCGGCGCGTTCCTTGCCGGTCTTGGCGGACCAGGCGGGCAGCGCGCGCTCGGCGGCGGCGATGGCCTGTTCGGTTTCCTTGCGGCCCAGCTTGGGCACGGACACGATGGTCTTGCCCGTCGAGGGGTTGTCCACCGGAATGCTGGCGCCGGAGGCGGCCACCCACTTGCCGTCGATGTAGCAGGCTTCGCGCAGCAGGTCGGGGCGCGCGAGCGTCTTGGTCAAGGACATGAAATTCTCCTTTGAAAACAAACGCGGGGTGGGAGCACCCACCCCGCGCGTCGTGTCAGATGTCGATCAGGCGACCAGTGCGTCGGCCAGGATGTCCAGGGCGCGATCGAACTGGGCGTCCGGAATCGTCAGCGGATACAGGAAGCGCAGGACGTTGCCATACACACCGCAGCTTAGCAGGATGAGGCCACGCTCGATGGCCTTCTGCTGAACGCGCTTGACGGCTTCGGCGTCGGGCTTGCCGTCGGCATCGTTGAGCTCCACCGCGACCATCGAGCCCAGGCCACGCACGTCGGCGATGGCGGGCACCTTGGTACGCAGGGCTTCCATGCGGTCTTTCAGGCGGCGGCCGAGCGTTTCGGCGCGTTCGCACAGCTTCTCTTCTTCGATCACGTCGAGCACGGCGTGCGCGGCGGCGACGGCCAGCGGGTTGCCGGCGTAGGTGCCGCCCAGGCCGCCCGCGGCCGGGCCGTCCATCACGTCGGCGCGGCCGACCACACCCGAGATCGGCATGCCGCCGCCCAGGCTCTTGGCCATCGTGATGAGGTCCGCCTGGACCGTGTGATGTTGCATGGCGAACAGCTTGCCGGTGCGGGCGAAGCCGGTCTGCACTTCGTCGGCGATCAGCATGATGCCGTGCTCGTCGCACACCTTGCGCAGCGCGACGAACAGCTCCGGCGGGGTCACGTTGAAGCCGCCTTCACCTTGCACGGGCTCGATGATGATCGCGGCCACGCGCTTCGGATCGATGTCGACCTTGAAGAGCAGATCCAGCGCCTTGAGCGAATCAGCCACGCTGATGTCCTGGGTGGCGTTGGGGAAGGGCACGTGGAACACGTCGGCCGGCATCGGGCCGAAGGACAGCTTGTACGGAGCGACCTTGCCGGTCAGCGCCATGCCCATCATCGTGCGGCCATGGAACGAGCCGGAGAAGGCGATGACGCCCGAGCGGCCGGTGGCGGCACGCGCGATCTTCACGGCGTTTTCGACGGCTTCGACGCCCGTGGTGAAGAAGGCGGTCTTCTTCAGGCCTTCGATCGGGGCCAGCGCATTGATGCGCTCGGCCAGGGCGACGTAGCCCTCGTAAGGCACGATCTGGTAGGCGGTGTGCGTGAAGTTGTCGAGCTGGGCGGCGATCGCGGCCTTGACCTTGGGGTGACGGTGGCCGGTGTTCAGCACGGCGATGCCGCCGGCGAAGTCGATGTATTCCTTGCCTTCCGCATCCCACAGCGTCGAGTTTTCGGCGCGCACGGCGTAGAAGTCACACATCACGCCCACGCCACGGGGAGTGGCGAGCGCACGGCGGGTATTCAGATCACGATTTTTCATTACGGCCTCGAATGGCAGCAGGGACGGCGCCGCGGTCGCGGCAGACAGGATTCGTATCGCCCGACAGGGCGGGGATGGCGATACTTTAATGCTAAGATGGCCCCATCCGTAGGAACCACTTTTACAAATCAGGTAGAACCAATTGAGGTCCATCGTCGGCGACATGCTGCAGCTCAGGCTCGGGGACGTAACCGACGGGCCGATGAACCAGCGGCTCTACCGCGCGCTGCGCGAGGCCATCCTCGATGGCACGCTCGCCGGTGACACCCGGCTGCCGGCCTCGCGCGATCTCGCCACCGAGCTCGCCATCGCGCGCAACACGGTGGTCCACGTCTATAGCCAGCTGCAGGCCGAGGGCTACACGCGCAGCCGGCAGGGCAACGGCACCTTCGTGACCGACACGCTGCCCGACACCTTTTTGTCGGCAGGCCGCAGCAAACGGCACACCGATGTGCCGCGCGGGCACGCGGCGCTGTCCGAGCGCGGCGCGCGCATCGTGCACGGCGCCTCGGCCTCGCCGTTTCAGTGGGGCGCGTTCATGCCGGGCGTGCCGGACGTGACCGAGTTTCCGCATCGCAAGTTCGGCCGCATCTTCAGCGCACTCTGGCGCAAGCCCACCCCCGATCTGCTGACCTACGCCTATGGCGGCGGGCTGCCCGCCCTGCGCGAGGCGCTGGCGCAATACCTCGCGCTGACGCGCTCGGTCGATTGCGATCCCGACCAGATCATCATCACCGAAGGCTCGCACCAGGCCATCGATCTCACCACCCGCATGCTGGGCGGCGCGGGCGACACGGCCTGGATCGAGAATCCCGGCTATTGGGGCGCGCGCACGGTGCTCACCGCCAACGGGATTCGCACCGAAGGGCTGCCGGTGGACGAGGAGGGCATGCGCCTGCCCAGCGAGCCGGTGGCGGTGCCGCCGCGGTTCATTTTCGTCACGCCGTCGCATCAGTATCCGCTCGGCTCGGTGATGTCGCTGGCGCGCCGGCGCCAGCTGCTGGCCCTGGCGCGGGGCTGGGGCAGCTGGATCATCGAAGACGACTACGACAGCGAGTTCCGTTTCTCGGGCCGCCCGATTTCATCGCTGCAGGGCCTGGAGGCCGATGCGCCGGTGATCTACATGGGCACGTTCAGCAAGACGCTGTATCCCGGTCTGCGCGTGGGCTATCTGGTGTTGCCTAAGATGCTCGCGCCGGCCTTCCAGGCGGCCCACGCCGAGCTCTATCGCGAGGGCCATCTGATGACGCACGCGGCGCTCGCCACGTTCATCTCCGAAGGCCATTATGCGGCGCACATCCGTCGCATGCGCATGCTGTACGGGCGCCGCCGCGCCATTCTGGTGAACCTGATCGACCGCCGGCTGGGCGCGGGCTGGCTGCATCGCGATTCGAGCGATGCGGGGCTGCACCTGGTGCTGAACCTGCCGCCCGACATGGACGACTCCGCCGTGGTCGACGTGGCGCGCGAGCGGGGCGTGCTCACGCGCGCGCTGTCGCGCTACTACACGGCCGGCGAGCCCGTGCGCCACGGCCTGCTGCTCGGGTATGCCTGCGTTCCGGAGAACCAGATCGCACGCAAGTTCGAGATTGTGCTGGACAGCCTTGCCGAGGTGGCACGCCGCGGGCCCGCGTCACGCGCCGACGCACCGGCGGCCGCGCGTACCGCGGCGTAGCGCCGCGCCCGCGCAGCGCCCGCGCCGCGTTTGCGCCGCACTTGTGCCGGGGCTGGCCGTCACACCGGCTGCAACGCAAGCGCGCGATTCAGATTGGCCGCATTCGTCATGCCCTGGTCCTGGTAATTGGTGTTGAGCACCACATGCGTCTGCCGCGTGCGCCGCGACAGCTCGGCGATGCGGCGGGCCAGGTCCGCGATCTCTTCGGGCGAATACTCATACTGAAAGCGCGACGACGACGCCCCGGCGCGATTGTTCCAGGCCGCGCTGTTGCGGCCATGCAGGCGCACCAGCGCCAGCGCGTCGTGACTGGCTTCCCAGATGTCGGGCACGGTGTTGTCGAAGCCCTGCGGCGCATCGACGACCGTGTGCACCACGCCGAGCTCGCGTTCGAAGGCGAGCGTGTCGCGGCACGCCGCGGCGCCGTCGAACCAGCTGCGATGGCGAAACTCCACGCTGGTCAGCACGTCGCTCGCGTGCCGGACCGCGGCCTGCACGCGCGCCCGGCCACGCGCATCGCGCCGCACCCACGGCGCGAACTGCAGATGCAGCGCGCCGAACTGGCCGGACTGGCGCAACGGCTCGAGCGCGATCAACTGCCGTTGCCACAGCTCGCGCATCCAGTCGTCGGGAATCTGGTTGTCGTACAGCACGGCATCGCGCGGGGCGTCATCGAGCGCCAGGTCGCGCCGCATCTCGCGCGGCAGCGCCGCCACCGGCGTGGCATGGCCGGTGAACAGCCGGAAGGCCTTGATGTTGAACACAAAACCGGGCGGTGTGCGCTGCGTCCAGGTGTGGGTCAGGGTGGGGTCGGGCAGGGCGTAGAACCCCGCGTCGGCCTCGACCATCCTGAAGCGCGAGGCGTAGAAACGCAGGCGGCTGGCGGCGTCGCGGGCGTCGGGCGGATAGAAGCGCCCGCACGCCAGCAGGGTGGGGTCGGTCCAGGAGGCGGTGCCGGTGAGGATGCGATGCGACATGTCGATGAAATGAGCCGGCCGGGCAGGCCCGGCGAGGGCGATTCCGGGCGGCGGCGCGTTTTCCGTTATTCTGTATAAATATACAGTTGTATTGCCGTCCGTCTTTCCTGCCTACCGCTCATGTCCGACCCCGCCTCGCCGGCCGCCTCCGGCCTGCCCCCCGTTCCTGCCCCCGACCTACCCGGTCAGCATGCGCCCGATCCTCTGGCCGAGCTCAACGCCGAGCAGCGCGCGGCCGCCGAGTTCGGCGTGCAGCCCGGCGCGGCGCCGGGCCAGGCACTGCTGGTGATCGCCGGCGCCGGTTCCGGCAAGACCAACACGCTGGCGCACCGGGTGGCCCATCTGATCCAGAACGGCGCCGATCCGCAACGCCTGCTGCTGCTCACCTTTTCGCGCCGCGCCGCGCAGGAAATGGAGCGCCGCATCGGCGGCGTGCTGCGCAAGATCATGCGGCTGGGCGCGTCGCAGCATGCGCCTTCGCTGCCCTGGGCCGGCACCTTTCACAGCGTGGGCGCGCGGCTGCTGCGCGATTGCGCGCATCGTATCGGGCTGGCCGAGGCGTTCACGGTGCATGACCGCGCCGACGCCGAAGACCTGATGGGCATGGTGCGCCACGAGCTCGGGCTGTCGGCCACGCAGAATCGCTTTCCGCTCAAGGGCACCTGCCTGTCGATCTACTCGCGCGTGATCAATAGTCAGTTGCCCCTGGCCGAGGTGCTGGCGCAGGCGTTTCCGTGGTGCGCCCAATGGGAGGCCGAGCTCAAGCGCCTGTTCCAGGGGTACATGGCGGCCAAGCAGGACCAGCAGATTCTGGATTACGACGACCTCTTGCTGTACTGGTCGGAGATGATGCAGGAGCCCGCGCTGGCGGCCGACATCGGCGCGCGCTTCGATCATGTCCTGGTCGATGAGTACCAGGACACCAACCGGCTCCAATCCTCGATCCTGCTGGCCATGAAGCCCGACGGGCGCGGCCTGACCGTGGTGGGCGACGACGCACAGTCGATCTATGGCTTTCGCGCGGCCACCGTGCGCAATATCCTCGATTTTCCGCAGCAGGTAGGCGCGGGCGCGCACGTCATCACGCTGGAGCGCAACTACCGCTCCACGCAGCCCATTCTCGACGCCTCCAACGCGGTGATCGCCCTGGCGCCCGAGCGCTATGCCAAAGAACTCTGGACCGATCGTGCGTCGAGCCAGCGGCCCGAGCTCGTGAGCGTGAGCGACGAGGCGGGTCAGGCCCGCTGGATCGCCGACCAGGTGCTGGCGCGCCGCGAAGAGGGGCAGACGCTCAAATCGCAGGCCGTGCTGTTTCGTACCGCCAGTCATAGCGCCGCGCTCGAGCTCGAGCTCACGCGGCGCAACATTCCCTTCGTGAAATTCGGCGGTCTGCGCTTTCTCGAGGCGGCGCACATCAAAGACCTGCTCTCGCTGTTGCGCTGGGCCGAGAACCCGCGTTCGCGCATGGCGGGCTTTCGCGTGACGCAGCTGGTGCCGGGCGTGGGGCCGGCCACCGCGGGCAAGCTGATGGATGCGCTGGCCGAGTCCGCCGACCCCGTGGCCACGCTGGCCGCGTTCAAGGTGCCGTCGGCCGCGGCCGACGACTGGCAGGCGCTGGTGCAGGCATACACCCGGCTGCGTTCGCCGCAGCTCGGCTGGCCCGCCGATGTGGAGGTGGCGTTGGGCTGGTATGGCGAGCTGCTCGAGCGCCTGTTCGACGATGCCCGCGTGCGGCGCGCCGATCTCGAGCAGCTGCAGCGCCTGGCGGGGGGCTATCCCAGCCGCGAGCGCTTTCTCACCGAGCTCACGCTCGATCCGCCCTCGGCCACGAGCGACGAGTCGGGTACGCCGCTGCTCGACGAAGACTACATGATCCTCTCGACCATTCATTCGGCCAAAGGCCAGGAATGGAAGGCCGTGTACCTGCTCAATGCGGTCGACGGCTGCATTCCTTCGGACATGTCCACCGACACGGCGGAAGAGATCGAAGAAGAGCGGCGCCTGCTGTATGTGGCCATGACGCGGGCCCGCGAGCGCCTGCAGGTGATCGTGCCGCAGCGCTTTTATGTCCACAACCAGACGGGCATGGGCGACAAGCATGTGTACGGCGCGCGCACGCGCTTCATCACCGATGCCATGCTGCCGCTCTTCGAACATCTGCCGCATCCGCCCGCGCTGCCGTTCGATCGTGGCCGCGGTCTGGGCGCCACCGGCGCGCCCGCGATCGACGTGGGTCAACGTCTACGCAAGCTGTTCTCCTGAGCTATCATGACTCGCAGGCCGGGCGCGGGTCAGACGCCGGGCCCGCAGCCAGAGGAGGGCGTATGCCAACGGATGATCATGTGGCCCCTACGCCGCAGCCCGCCACCGAAGTCGTGGCGTCGGTGGCTTACCAGAATGGCCGGCGCGCGCGCGAGGTCCCGCTCTCGGATCTCGGCCAGTACGCCACCGGCACGCACGACATGCTCTGGATCGGCTTGCGCGATCCCAGCCCGCAAACGCTCGCCTATGTGGCCGACACGATGGGCGCGTGCGACAAAAACCGTGAAGAGATGCTCGAGCCGCACCGCCGGCCCAAGATCATCGACTACGGCAACATGGTGCTCGTGGTGGCGATCACGGTCGAGGTCGAGGCCGACCGCCCCGTCTTCGGCGAAACCCAATATCTGATCGGCGACGGCTTTCTCGTGACCGTGCGGCGCGGCGCGCTGTCGGCCCACACGGCGCTGCGCGAGCGCCTCGAGGCCGCCCCCGAGATCCTCAAGCGGGGCAGCGACTACGTGGTGTCGGAGCTGCTCGATTGGCTGGTCGACCGCTATGTCGTGGCCGTCAACAAGCTCGAACACGTGGTCGAAAACGCCGAGCAGAAGCTGCTCATCAGGGGCGCCAAGGATTCCGACATCCGCAGGCTGTACCGCCAGCGGCGCGATCTGCTGCGCATCCATAACGCCATCTCGCCGCTGGCCGAGATCTGCCGGCGGCTGTCGCGGGTCGAGATGTCGGCGGTCGACGAACACGCGCGGCCGTATTTCGGCGAGGTGGCCGATCGCGTGCTGCGGGTCGACGAGCTCATCAGCGCGCTGCGCGAAGCGCTCGCCTTCGCGTTCGAAGCCAGCCTCATGATCGGGCAGGGCCAGCAGAACGACACCACGCGTAAGCTGGCCTCCTGGGCCGCCATCCTGGCCGTTCCCACCGCCATCGCCGGTATCTACGGCATGAATTTCGAATACATGCCCGAGCTCAAGAGCCCGTGGGGCTATCCGGTGACCCTGGCCACCATCGCGGTGGCCTGCTCGGTTCTGTACTGGCGCTTCCGCCGCTCGGGCTGGCTGTAGCAGGGCGTCGGGGGCGTGCCGGGCGCGCGTGCGCTTGTGCGCATACGTCATGCGCCATGACCCCGCCCGGCGTGGCACACTGCGGGCGTTTCCCTTCGAGAGATTCCGCCCATGGCCCGTCGTCGTGGCTACGCACCGCCCCTGAACCGCATGCTCCGCCGTGGCGCGCCCGCGCTGATCGGATTTCTGATTGCCCTGGGCGCCGGTCTGTATCAGCAGTTCGGCGGCTCGTCCGCGCCCGACACCCCTCCGGCTCCGGCGGCACCGGGCTCGCAGGCCGGCGCGCGGCCCGCGGCCGGCGCCGGCGCCGTTCCCACCGGCAGTTATCAGCTCGAGGGCACCGTGGTCAACGTGGCCGACGGCGATACCGTCACCTTGCGCACCGCCGAGGGCCAGCGGCGGCTCCGGCTCGACAGCATCGATGCGCCCGAGACGGGCCACGGCAGCGCCGAACCGGGCCAGCCCCACGGCCAGGCCTCGCGCGAGCATCTGTCCAGGCTCGTGGCCGGCCGCGCGCTCACCGCGCAGTGCTACGAGCGCGATCAATACGGACGCGACCTCTGCGCCCTGATGCTGCCCGACGGCAACTCGGCCAACCGGGCGCAGGTCCAGGCGGGCTATGCCTGGGCCTATACCGCGCGCCGCGGCGACTACCTGCGCGATACCGCGCTGGTCGCAATGCAGCGCCAGGCGCGCGATGCCCGGCTGGGCCTGTGGCAGGACGCCGGTGCGATCGAGCCCTGGAAGTGGCGCTACGACTGCTGGAAGCAGGGCAAGTGCTGAGGCGCGTGGCCGTGATACCCCCGATACGGCGCCGGGCGGGCCTTTGCTATGCTTTGCGCCAGCAATTATCAGGAAGGCATAGATGAATTCGATGTGGCGGCGGGGCGCGACGCTCCTGGTCCTGGTGGCAATGCTGGCGGGCTGCTCGCGTGAAAACCCGATCAACAGCCCCTATGCGGCCGGCGCCATGGCCGATAACGCGCTCTATACCGCTTTCGTCAAGCGCTCGCCCAAGTATCTCGATCCGGCGCAGTCGTATTCCACCGACGAAACGGCCTACACCTACAACATCTATGAGCCGCTTTACGGCTATCACTATCTCAAGCGGCCCTACGAGCTGATTCCGCGCGCCGCCGCCGAGATCGCGCACCCGGTCTACCTCGACGCCAACGGCCAGGTGCTGCCCGACGACGCGCCCGGCGAACAGATCGCCGAAAGCCGCTACGACATCGCGATCCGGCCCGACACCCGCTTCCAGCCGCATCCGGCGTTCGCGCGCGGCGCCGATGGCGCGTACAAGTACTTCCCGCTGGCGCCGGGCGAGCTCGACGACAAGTTCTACATCCCCGACTTTCCCGAGACCGGCACGCGCGAGCTCACGGCCGACGATTACGTGTATGCGTTCCGGCGCCTCGCCAGTCCGCGCGTGGCCTCGCCGATCTATTCGCTGATGGCCGATTACGTGATCGGCCTCGACGACTACGGCAAGCGCCTGCGCCAGCGCGACGAGGCGCTGCGCAAGGGCATCGAGCCGGGCACGCGCGACCTGCCGTGGCTCGACCTGCGCGAGCCCGACGGCTTCGACGGCGTGCAGGCGCTCGACCCGCACACGCTGCGCATCCGGGTCAAAGGCAAGTATCCGCAGTTCAAGTACTGGCTCGCCATGACCTTCACCGCGCCGGTGCCCTGGGAGGCGGATCGCTTCTACAGCCAGCCCGGCATGGCCGCGCACGACCTCTCGCTCAACACCTGGCCCGTGGGCACGGGGCCGTTCATGCTGGGCGAGTCCATCACCAACTGGCGTCATGTGCTGGTGCGCAATCCCAACTTCCACGGCGAGGCCTACCCCTGCGAGGGAGAGCCGGGCGACCGCGAGGCGGGCCTGCTGGCCGATTGCGGCAAGCCCACGCCCTTCCTCGACAAGGTCGTGTTCTCGATCGAGAAGGAAGCCGTGCCACTGAACGGCAAGTTCCTGCAGGGCTACTACGACGTGCCGCAGGTGGAGCGCGGCGAGTATGGCGTGGCCATGCTGGTGGCGGCCGGCGACTCGCCCGAGAAGGCCGAGCTGTACCGCGATCACGGCATCCAGCTGCCCACCACCGTCGAGACCTCCAACTGGTACATGGGCTTCAACTGGCTCGACCCGGTCGTCGGGCGGGGCGATACCCCCGAACAGCAAGAGAAAAACCGCAAGCTGCGCCAGGCCATCAGCATCGCGGTCGACTGGGAAGAATACGTCGCCGTGTTCGAGAACAGCCAGGCCGAGGTCGCCAACGGGCCGGTGCCGCCCGGCGTGCTGGGCTACGTGCCGCCGCCCGAGGGCTATAACCCGGTGGTCTATGACCTCGTCGACGGCAAGCCGCGGCGCAAGTCCATCGACACCGCCAAGCGTCTGCTGGCCGAGGCCGGCTACCCGGACGGCCGCAATGCCCAGACCGGCGCGCCGCTGGTGATCTATTACGACGCCATGACCGGCGCCGGCGGCAACCCGCAGTTCGACTGGCTGCGCCGGCAACTCGCCCGTATCGGCATCCAGATGGACGTGCGCTCCACCGACTACAACCGCTTCCAGGACAAGATGCGGCGTGGCACCGCGCAGTTGTTCCTGTGGGGCTGGAATGCCGACTACCCCGACGCCGAGAACTTCCTGTTCCTGCTCTACGGTCCCAACGCCAAGGCGGGCAAGAACGGCGAAAACGCCGCCAACTACGACAACCCCGAGTTCGACCGGCTGTTCGAGCAGATGAAGTTTCTCGACGACGGTCCGGAAAAAGCGCAGATCATCGCGCGCATGGTCGAACTGGTGCGGCACGACGCGCCCTGGATGTTCGGCTACTTCCCGAAATCGGGTGGGGCATACCAACAGTGGGTGGGCAACGCCAAGCCCACCCAGATGGTGCGCAACACCCTGCAGTACCTGAAGGTCGATCCCGCGCTGCGGGTCGAGAAGATCGACGAATGGAATCGCCCGGTGTGGCGCTGGCTGATCCTGCTGGTGGCGCTCGTGCTGCTGGCGATCCTGCCCGCCTATGTGGCGCTCAAGCGCCGCGAGCGGCAGACGGCCTTCGGCACGGCTGACCAGTCCGCGCGCAAGGCCAAGGAGCAAGCATGACCGCCTACATCCTGCGCCGCCTGATGTATGGCGTGCTCATTCTGATCGGCGTGAACCTGTTCACGTTTCTGCTGTTTTTCGCGGTCAATACGCCCGACGACATGGCGCGCCTGGCGATCGGCGGCCAGCGCACCAGCCAGGAGGCGGTCGATCGCTGGAAGGCCGAGCGCGGCTACGACAAGCCGCTCATGTACAACAGCCAGGCCGAAGGCCTGCAGCGCTACACCGATACCGTGTTCTACCAGCGCTCGGTGCCGCTGCTCGTGATGGACTTCGGCGCCTCCGATGGCGGGCGCGACATCGGCCGCGAGATCCGCGACCGCATGGGCCCCAGCCTGGCGCTCGCGATTCCCACCTTTCTGCTCGGGCTGTTCGCCAGCATCGTGTTCTCGCTCACGCTGGTGTTTTTCAGAGCGACCCGCCTCGACTTCTGGGGCGTGGTGCTGTGCGTGATCCTGCTATCGATCTCCGGCCTCTTCTACATCATCGCGGGCCAGTGGCTGTTCTCCAAGCTCTGGCGGCTGGTGCCTTATTCGGGCTATGCCGGCGGGCTCGATATGGTGAAGTTCCTGGCGCTGCCGGTACTGGTGGCGGTGATATCGCGGCTGGGCCCCGAAGCGCGCTTCTATCGCACGCTGTTTCTCGAAGAAATCGGCAAGGACTACGTACGCACGGCCCGCGCCAAGGGGCTGTCCGAGCGCATCGTGCTGTTTCGTCATGTGCTGCGTAACGCCATGCTGCCCATCCTCACCGGCACCGTCTCGGCGATTCCGCTGCTCTTCATGGGCAGCCTGATCGCGGAGTCGTTCTTCGGTATTCCGGGCCTGGGCAGCTACACCATCGATGCCATCAATGCGCAGGATTTCTCGATCGTGCGCGCCATGGTCTTTCTCGGATCGGCCCTCTACATCGTGGGGCTGATTCTCGCCGACATCTCTTACACGCTGGCCGACCCGCGTGTCCGTTTCGAGTAAAGCGCCATGCCACAACTTGTTTTTCTGTGGACCGACGTTGCCCTGTTCCTGATGGTGCTGGCGGTGCTCGGCTATGTCTGGCGCGTGCGCCGCAGCCCCGCGATGCGGGCCACCTGGCGCCGGGTGTGGCACGACGCGCCGGCCATGAGCTCCGCGCTGATCCTGGTCTGCTTCGTTATGGTGGGCCTGCTCGATTCGATGCACTACCGGCCGCTCCTGCCGCCCGCGCCCAACGCGGCGCCCGATGCGCCCAAGGCCTACGCGCCCGCCGTCAAATCCGTGCTGGACGGCCTGCTCGAAAATACGGCGCTGATGAAGCCCGAGCGCAACTACTCGATGCCGCTCGCCACGCACCAGTTCCTCAAGGAAAGCATGATCGTCGATGGCCAGCCGGTGCGGGATTTTCCGCGTCTGCGGGCAGGCGGCGTGCACCTGAAAGACCCCGCCACCGAACGCTGGCCCGATGTGCGCCAGCGCGCCGGCACCGGTCTCGCGGCCGGCGCCGCCGTCGCGCTCGCGGGCTGGCTGTTGGCGCTCGCGCTGTTGCGCCGCCGCGGCGTCACGCCGGGCGCGGTGCTGCGCGGGCACACCGATGCGCCGTGGCGGGCCATGGGCATCACGTTCACCGCGCTGTGCCTGGTGATCGGCGTGGTGGCGGCCCTGGGCAGCGTCTATCACGTGTTCGGCACCGACCGCATCGGCAACGACGTGCTGTGGCAGTCCCTCAAGAGCGTGCGCACGGCGCTGGTGATCGGCAGCCTCACCACGATCGCGATGCTGCCGCCCGCGATTCTGTTCGGGCTCGCGGCGGGCTACTTCAAGGGGCGCGTCGACGACGTCATCCAGTACATCTACACCACGCTCACCTCGATTCCGGGCGTGCTGCTGGTGGCGGCCTGCGCGCTCATGATGCAGGTCTACATCGACAACCACTCCGAGCTTTTCGATACCTCGGCGGCCCGCGCCGATCTGAGGCTGTTCCTGCTGTGCATGATCCTCGGCCTCACGGGTTGGTCCGCGCTGTGCCGGCTGCTGCGCGCCGAAGCGCTCAAGCTGCGCGAGCTCGAATACGTGCAGGCGGCGCGCGCCTTCGGCGTCTCGCACTGGCGCATCATCCTGCGCCACCTGCTGCCCAACGTCATGCACATCGTGCTCATCACCGTGGTGCTGGAGTTCTCCGGGCTGGTGCTCTACGAAGCCGTGCTGTCGTATCTCGGTATCGGCGTCGATCCGGGCATGAACTCGTTCGGGTCGATGATCGACAGCGCGCGGCTCGAGATGTCGCGCGAACCCATGATCTGGTGGAACCTGATGACCGCCTTCCTGTTCATGCTGGCGCTGGTGCTGTCGGCCAATCTGTTCGCCGATGCCGTGCGCGATGCCTTCGACCCGCGCAGCCGGCGCTACAAGCCGGCCCGCGCCGCGCTCCAGAGGACCCTGCCATGAGCCATCCCGAGAACGTGATCGAGGTGCGTGACCTCGACGTGGTGATCGCGGGCGAGACGCGCCTGTCGCACGTGGTCAAGCGCCTGGCACTGGCGATCGCCCAGGGCGAGACCTTCGCGCTGGTGGGCGAGTCCGGCAGCGGCAAGAGCATGACGGCGCTGGCACTGCTGCGTCTGCTGCCCGATGCGGGCCGCGTGGTGGCGGGCCAGGTCGAGCTCGGCGGTACCGACCTCAACGGCCTGTCCGAAGCGGGCATGCGGCGCGTGCGGGGCGGCCAGATCGGCATCATCTTCCAGGAGCCGGCCACCAGCCTCAACCCGGTGATGCGCGTGGGCGATCAGATCGTCGAGACGCTCACGGCGCACACCGGTCTGCGCGGCGCGGCCGCGCGCGAGCGGGCGATCCACTGGCTGCGCCGCGTCGGCATCCCCGAGCCGGAGCGCCGTGTCGACGACTATCCCTTTCAGTTTTCGGGTGGCCAGAAGCAGCGGGTGATGATCGCCATCGCGCTGGCGGCCGAGCCCCGCCTGTTGATCGCCGACGAGCCCACCACCGCGCTCGACGTGACCGTGCAGGCGCAGATTCTGCAGTTGCTGGCCGACATCCAGCGTGAGATGGGCATGGCGGTGCTGCTGATCACGCACGACCTGGCCGTGGTGCGCAACGTCGCCCAGCACGTGGCGCTGATGCGGCATGGCGAGATCGTCGAGAGCGCAAGCGCGGCCGAGTTCTTCGAGGCGCCGCGCCATCCCTACGCCCGCCAGCTGTTCGATGCGATCCCGACCTTCGAAAAGCGCGGCCGGCCCTTGTCGCCACCGCCGCCCGGCATCGCGCCGCGCAGCGCCAGTCCGCGTCCCGCGGACCCCGGCGTGGTGCTCGACGTCCAGGACCTCAAGGTGCACTATCCGGTGCGCAAGGGGCTGCTGCGTCGCACGCACGCCTGGATCAAGGCGGTCGATGGCGTGAGTTTCACGCTGCGCGCGGGCGAAACGCTGGCGCTGCTCGGCGAATCGGGCTGCGGCAAGACCACCACCGGCAAAGCCCTGCTCCGCTTGATCGACGGTGCGCATATCGAAGGCCGCGCCATGCTGGGCGGGCGCGATCTGCTGAACGCCGACCGCCGCACCTTGCAGGCGCTGCGCCGCGACATCCAGATCGTGTTCCAGGACCCCTATGCCTCGCTCGATCCCCGCATGCGCGTGGGCGAGATTCTCGACGAAGGCATCGCCTCGCTGCGCCCCGAGATGGCCGAGGCCGACCGGCGTGCGCGTGCCCGCCATCTGCTGACGCGCGTGGGGCTGCCCGAAGACACCTACACACGCTATCCGCACGAATTTTCCGGTGGCCAGCGCCAGCGCATCGCGATCGCGCGCGCCCTGGCGGTCGAGCCCCGCGTGTTGATCTGCGACGAGCCGACCTCGGCGCTCGATGTGTCGGTGCAGGCGCAGATCCTCGATCTGCTGCGCGAGCTGCAGCAGGAGCTCGGCATCGCCTACCTTTTCATCACGCACAACTTCGGCGTGGTGGAGTATCTGGCGGATCGTATCGCCGTCATGGCGGGCGGGCAGATCGCCGAGATCGGCCCTGCCGACACCGTGCTGCACGCGCCGCGTCACGAGCTGACGCGCCGCCTGCTCGACGCCGTCCCGCGCCTGCAGTTCGGCACCCCGGCCTGACGGCGTCCGGCAGCGGGTGATCGCTGGGCGGTCGACCTGCGGCAACGGATGATCGCCCGGCGGCCGGCGGCCGGCGTCCGGCAGCGGATCGCGAGCCGGCCCTCGCGCGGCGTACGCAAAAAAAACCTGTCCCAGGCTTCTTGGCGCACTGGGACAGGGTGGGTGAACGTGGGGCCGGGCGGGAGAGACAGGAACCGTCCGGCCGGAACCCCAGGACAGCGTTAAAGCGATTCGTCCTGCATGCCGCCGTGGCGGCTTTGCAACCACATCAGCGTGTCGTGGCGCAGCGTGCGGGCATACTGCGCCAGGAACGCCTGCACGATGTGCAACTGCTGGGCGTCGTACTGGCGGCTCAGAAACTGCACTTCTTCCGTCGCCGCCCGGCGGGCCCGGTCCAGCTCCCGCAGGCGCTCGGCCACCGGCCGGATCACGATCACCCGGCGATCCAGCGGATGGCGGCCGCGTTGCACATAACCCGCCGCCTCCAGCCGATTGATCAGGGCGGTGGCGCCGCCCCAGCTGATGCCCAGCAACTGGCCGAGCTGGCCGGTCGGCAGGGCATCGAACTCCTGGACCAGGTCCAGGGCCTTGAGCTCGGTGAGCGAGATGCCCAGCTTCTCGGCCAGGGCCGCCTGGCTCGCGGCCATGTACACCGACAACTGGCGGCTCAGGATCAGGGCAATCTCGGCGGCGCTGTCGGGGTTGGCCGACTGGCCGTAGTGATCGCTGGTGTCACCGTGTCGATGATCATGCGACACAATTCGTTCGGACTCGTACATGGCGCGGCTCCAGGGGGCGCGGGGTCGTGGGCGGGTGGATTACTTCAGGGCGCCGGTGACGCCACCGAGCAGACCGCCCAGGAGGCCACCGTTGGGCGTGCCGCTGGTGCCGGACGAGCCGGAAGCCGTCGTCGTCACGCCACCCAGCAGGCCGCCGAGAAGGCCGCCGTTGCTGGCGCCGGACGGCGCCGTCGCGGTGTTGCCTGCCGGTGCGGGAGCCGTGGCGGCGGGCGCCTTGGTTCCTGCGACCGCGCCGGTCACGCCGCCGAGCAGACCGCCCAGCAAGCCGCCGTTGTTGCCTGCGGCCGCACCGCCGGCGCCACCCGTGGCACCGCCCGACACGGCACCGGTCACGCCGCCGAGCAGGCCGCCGAGCAGACCGCCGTTATTGCCGGCCGGAGCACCCCCGGTCGTACCACCCGTTGCGCCACCCGAGACCGCGCCGGTCACGCCGCCCAGCAGACCGCCGACCAGGCCGCCGTTCGCCGGTGCCGAACCGCCGCTCGTGCCGCCCAGCAGGCCGGTCAGCAAGCCGGCATTCGCGCTGCCGCCGGTATTGCCCGTCGCACCACCCAGCAGGCCGGTCACAGGGGCCAGCAAGCCGCCGTTGGCCGCGCCGCCCGTCAGACCGCCCACCCCCAGATTGCCGGTGATCGGGCTGAGCAGGCCGCCGTTGCCGCCGAGTCCGAGCCCGCCGGTCAGGGACGCCACCGCGCCGGTCGCGTCCTTCAGCACCTTTCCCAGCGGATTCGGATTGGCCGCATCCGCGTGCAGCAGCCCGCCGGCGGCGCCCACGGCACTGCCCAGACCACCCAGCACGCCGTCCAGTCCGCCGACCGGCAGTCCGCCCGGCACGTTGGAGCCGGCGCCTGCCAGCGTTCCGCCCACACTGCTCAGCAGGCCGGCCACGGGCGCACCCAGACCGGTCTGGTCACCGACGCGCGTCGTCAGGTTCGTGACCGCGCCGGCGACCGGTGCGACCGCCGGATCCAGCGCCTGGCCGACGCCGGCCAGCGGGCCTTGCAGACCGAGGCCGAGCACGTTGTCGGCGGCCTGGCCGGTGTTGCCGAGGGCGGGTTGCAGGATCGGCTGACCCGGCTGGGCGAGCACGCCGCCGGCCAGGCTGTCCACGAGGCTGTTCACGGGCTGCAGCAGACCGCCCTGGCCACCGAGGGCGCCGGTCAGTGCGGCCACGGCCTTGGTGGCTTCATTGGCGACGTTCTTGAGCGGATCGGGGTTCTTCGGATCGGCGACAAGCAGGCCACCTGCGGCCGCAACCGTGTTGCCCAGGCCGTCGATCAGACCGCCGACGCCGGTGCCGAGGCCGCCAGGCAGGCCGGCGCCAGACACGGTGCCACCCAGGTTGCTGACCGCGCCGCCCACCTGGGTCAGCGTGCCGGCGACCGGCGTGCCGAGGCCCGTCTGGGCGCCGACCGTTTGCGTCAGGTTTTCAACCGTATCGACCACCGGAGCGAGGGTGGGGTCGAGAGCCTTGCCCACGCCGCCCAATGCCGTACCGGTGCCGAGCGGAAGCAAGCTGTCCACGGCGCCGCCGGTATTACCGAGCGTGGTTTCCAGCAGACCGGTCGTCACGGGAGGATTGGTGGGCGTGGTGGGATCACCGCCGCCGCCGCCGCCACCACCACCGCCGCCGCCGCCGCCACCGCCAGGATTATCGCCACCGCCGGGGTTATTGCCGCCGCCGCCGCCGCCGGGCATTTGGCCGCCACCGCCGCCGCCGCCGGGAATACTGCCGTTATCACCACCGACGCCTGCCGTGCGCTTGCTACCGCCACCGCCGCCGCAAGCGGTGAGCGCTGCCATCAGCGCAACGGACATCAGCGTTACTGCGAAGCGGGTCGGGCGGTTGCGAACATTTTTTGCTTGCATGATGCACTCCTAGGGTTTGGTAAGTCAGGCCTTTAAACCGCCCGATACCTATCCCTATGCGAAATTCATGCCAGTTTTTTCGAATACCGCCGAAAGATTGACGATCCGCTTTTTTGGGTTTTTAAAATTTCTTTTAAATCAATGGCTTGCGTGTTTTTTGGAATGTAATGAGAGAAGAAAACACGTCGCGAACGGACGAATTCCCCGCTGCCGCGAATGTTGTTTTTCCGCGAATGTCGTTACGTGTTACGGGGGTGTTACGTCCGGCGTAACGTAACGCCGGACGTTTGTAACGCTCAGAACGCGTCGTAGAACAGCGAATAATTCGCATTGAAGCGCAGGTCACGATCGTTGTCGTTCAGCGTCGCGGAGCCCACGGGCTTGGCCACATTGAAATCGAACAGGTAATAGCGATCGTCGGTGAAGCGCAGCCCGAGCGCGAGCGAGGAGAGGTGCTTGTTGTCGAGCGGCTTCAAATCGGCGCGGTTATACCAGCTGCGCGCGTAGTCCACCAGAAAATAGGGCTGGACCGCGCTCAGATACTGCCAGCCCAGGCCGAAGCGGCGGTTGATCTCGGCCGACAGGCCCACGCCCTTGTCGCCGCTGATCTCGCCCTGCGGATAACCCATACCATAGCGCCAGCTGCCGAACGACACCTGTTCGGAGCTGGGCAGGATACTGCTGCTGTATTGGCCCGACGCGCTCAATACCAGGCCGAACTTGGCGGGCAACTCGAACGACTGACGGGCGTTGAGGTTATAGCGCGTGAAGCGCAGATCGATCTCCGGGTCCGCCGAGTAACCGTAGTTGGTTTCGATGGACTTCTTCGCGCCCAGCCCCGAGAAGCCGTGCGACACGCCGAGCGTCACGTCGGTCGTGCGTTCGGGCAACACGTCGATGTAGCGCAATTCGGCCATGCCGGCGCGCACGCGCGTGTCCTGCTGCAGCCAGTTGTCGCTGTTCTTCTGGTCGTAGCGATCCTTGGAGTTCGCCGCGTAGGCTCCGAGCGTCGCGGTCAGGGAACGGCGGTTGTTCAGGATGATGGGGTAGGCCAGGGCGACGCCGATCCGATCGTTGGTCACCTTGCGGTTGAAGCCCAGCATCTCGATCGCGTCGTCCTGCGGCTCGGCCTGGTAATGGTAGCCATCGATCTTCAGCGCAAGCCCGTCGTTGGCGATCGGCACGCGGACTTCGCCGGCGAAATAGGTGACGGCGTTGTGCCCGATCGGCAGTGCGCCGGTAAGCTTCACCTGCTCGCCCAGCGGCGTGAGGCTGTTGGTCCCCACGTTCACGAGAGGCTGCATGCCGGTGCCCAGGTCGGCCACGTTGCCGTTCACGTTCACCCGCTTGAGGCTGGCATTGATGACGAGCTCCGTCGCGCCGTCCGCGCGCCGCGGCAGATCCATCGCGGGATTGATCGTCACCCCGGGCACGATGCGCATGAGATTGAGCACGCGTTCGAGCGTGGCGCGGGTCAGGGGCTTCTCTTCGAGCAGAGGCTCGGCCAGATACTCGAGCCGGGACTGCGCATTGCCGGTATCTCCCTCGATCCGCACGTTCTGAATGTAGCCCTCGACCACCGTGACGACCACCAGGCCGTTGGCGAAGTTCTGGTTCTGCACCAGTGCGAACGACAAGGGATAACCGCGTTCGCGGTAGAGCTCGGTGATTTTCTCGGTCTGCTGTACCAGCTCGCCCACCGTTATCTCTTTCCCGACCAGCGGCGTCAGAAAGGCCGATATCTCGCTGAACTCGATGGTATGCACGCCGGCCACGTCGAAGTTGCGCGGCACGATGCGTTGCGCCAGACGCGCCTGTATTGCCTGCTGCTCGGGCGTGGGTGGAGGCGCGACGGTGGGAGGCGGGGCCTGCGCCGGGCGTTCCACCTGCGGTAATGAGTCCACCGGATTGCCACGCAGTGGCGCGTCGGCCCAGCTATTAATCGCGCAACCGGTCAGCGCCGCGACTACCGAGTATCTCAAGACCCTTCTATGTGCAGGCTGATAAGGCTTCATCGGCGCAATCGGAAACAGAAAGTAAACGGAGTCCCCTGGGGGAGCGGCGACATTCGACCGAAAAACGATCGAACTATTTCAGGACGTATCGCATTAGAATTTTTTTGCATCTTGCCAGCAAAAAGGACCCGCCACAATGCGCAACATCCCGGAAACGGGGCCGGTTTATATAATGGCTCGTGACACGCAAGTTGCTGAAAACGTATGCCATTAATCGCATAATTGCGAATAAATTCCGTTTATTACATAAGACGGGAATATAACTTGCGGGTTTGCTGTCGCAATATTACGAATGCCCGGGTAAACCCCAATGCCAAACGAATGTTAATAGATAAGACTAGAAAAACATTTAAAAACACGGTGGGCAGTTCTTTTGCGTCGAAGCTTTTCGATCGCGGCCAAACGGAGTAAACATAAATGAAAGTGCGTGGTTCGATTGCGTCCTTCGTTTAATCCGGAGCACCCATGAATCCCGGAGATATCGTTCCCCTAGCGTTTCACAGCGGCCTGTTCCTCTTGTCGTTTGTGATCGCGCTGCTGGGCTCCTACGTGGCCCTGAGCGCTGCCGCGCATATTCGCGACAGCGTGCGCGACGGGGAATCCTGGCGCGGATACGCGGTGATCGGCGCGCTGGCGATGGGCGGGATCGGTATCTGGGGCATGCACTTCATCGGCATGCAGGCACAGAACCTGCCTTTCGATGTGGAGTATGCGCTGGTGCCCACGCTGATCAGCGCGCTGGTCGCCATCGTGTTTTCGGGCGCGGCGTTCTGGTATGTGGGAGGGCGACCCTTCTCGCTGTTCCGCTGCGCGGTGGCGGGCCTGCTGGCCGGGCTGGCAGTGGCGGCGATGCATTACATCGGCGTGAGCGCGATGCGCATGCCGGCGTTTTTCCGCTGGGACACGCCGCTCGTGATCGCCTCGGTTTTGATCGCGGTCGGCGCGGCGACGGCGGCGGTATGGCTGGCCTTCAACGTGCAGCGCGAGTGGCAGCGCATGGTCGCCGCCGTGCTGATGGCCGTCGCGGTTTGCGGCATGCATTACACCGGCGTGGCCGCGGCCACGGTGGTTTGTACGACCGGCGGCACGGGTGATGGCCTGCACGTCGGCGGTGTCTCGTTGCCCTACGTGGCATTCGGCGGCGCCATTCTGGTTCTCATCGCGATGCGCTGGCAATTGCATCGCAGCTACAAGCGCTACCAGGCGCGGCTGTCGCAACGCATGGACGCGTTGCTCAACGACGGCCGGGCCCCGGGAGCGCCGGTGCGTTGAGCAGCACCACGGCGAACGTATACGCATAAAAACAAGCTGTATAGCAACACCGCAGGACGCCCGACCCGGCAGACGCCGGCGCGGGCCACGTAGCGCCGCAGTCTTGGCTGCAGGTGTTTTTTGACTGTCGTTGTTTCTCTTGTTTTTAGGAGGTGCCACATGCTTGAACACGTCAAATCGTTCTGGAAAGACGAAGAGGGCGCCACCGCGATCGAGTACGGCTTGATCGCGGGGCTGGTTGCCGTCGCCATCATCGCTGCGTTGATCGCGTTGAGAGAAGACATCGTCGCCCTGTTCGGCCGGATTGGAACGGCGCTGGACGGCGCCGGTACCTGATGCGCGTACGGTAAGTCGCGATGGGCCCGGGCAAGCGCCCGGCTCATTCGCGCAATTTTCGAGAGCACGTATTACGGGCGCGAGCGCGCGCTGCTTTGCGCGCGCCTTTCGCGACCCACCCAATAAGCTGGAGTGCCCCGATTGTTGAAGGAGAACATGTGGTGGCTGTCGTTCCTGGCCTTCAACACCCTGGTCGTGTATTACGACATGCGCTGGCGCCGCGTGCCCAACTGGCTCACGGCGGGCGCGGCTTTGGTGCAGGTCGGATGGCTGCTGTTCGCGACATTCAGCGGGCAGCCCTGGCCGGACTATGGCGCGCAGAGCTGGGGCGACGCGTTGCTTGCGTTCGGCGCGAGTTTCGCCTTCGTCTACGCCTGGCATATGCGCTGGATGGGCGCGGGCGACGTGAAGTATCTGGCTGCGCTCGGCTTGTGGGTCGGTTTTTGGCCATGGGCGGCGGTCGTGCTCTTCGGCACCGCGCTGTGCGGTCTGGGCGCGCTCTGGTACTACAGCACGGGCATCGCGGGCGGCATGAAGGGCCTGCGCATCCTGCCCATGGGCGCGGCGGCCGGTCTGGTCGCCTGGAGCGGGGCGCTTATGCCGTCGAGTTCGCCCTTGTGTTCATGGTGTTCTTCCTGGTTGCTTACGGTCTTCTGACCTGGGGCCTCATCTTCGCCGCCCAGCAATCCATCAATTTTGCCGCCGATGAGGGCGCTCGCGCCGCGCAGCGCTGGCAGGCCATCGGCGCCTGGGCGCCGCGCGCCGAGAGCGCGCAGGCGGCAGCCGCCGTGCAGGCGGCCTGGGTCTCGTCGATGGGTGGCACGGCCACGCGCGTGGCCGTATGTGGTGTTTCCGGCCGCTTGAGCGGCACGGGTAATTGCAGCGGCATCGCGCTGGCGCCGGACCAGATCGAAGTCGTGGTGCGCTACCCCTACGGCAACGCGCCGCTCCTGCCTACCTTGCCCGGCATGGCACTCGTCATGCCCAACGAATTGAGCGCGCGCGCCTCGGTGCGCCTGGGCGGCGCGCTGTCGCAGGCCGGGAGCTGAACATGCCGCCCCGGTCTCCCCGCCTGCTACCGATGCGCCGCCAACGCGGCGTCGCGGCCATCGAGTTCGCGCTCGTCATCACGCTGCTGCTCTTCATCCTGTGCGGCATCATCGGGCTCGGTTCGCTCTTCTGGGCGCAACAGAAGCTCACCAAGGCGGTGGGCGAGGGCGCGCAGGTGGCGCTGCAGACCGGGCTTGCCGGCTCCATGAATTCGAACGCCGCCTGCACGGCGGCGCGCCAGGAAGCCAGCTGGCTCGCGGTGAGCTGCGCGGTGACCGTCGCGAACTGCCCCTGGGCCGATGTCAACGGGGTGGTGCAGCGTTGCGCACGCGTCTCGCTGTCATACAACGCGGCCGACTGGCCGCTGCTCGGCATGATGCGCACGCTGGCCGGGGCACTGCCCGGCGGCAACAGCTGGCTGCCGACGTCGCTGAGCGCACTGGCCAGCGTGCAGATACCTTCCGGATCCTCACCATGAGTCTCACCGCCAAAATCGTCGCGGGTCTGTTCATCCTGGTTGCCCTGGTGTTGGGCTTCTTTGCCATTCAACTCGCCACGCGCCCGGTGCCGCCGCCGCCCGCGCCGGTCTGGCCCGTGCAGGTGCAGAACGCCGCACCGGCCGAGCCCGAGGTGCAGACCTTCCCGGTCCTGGTGGCGGCCAGCCGTATCGAGCCGGGCGTGCCGATCGCGGCCGACAAGCTGAAAGTCGCCCAATGGCCGGTGCAGCCGGGCGGCGTGGAGACGGATCCCAAGCAGATCGAGGGCAAGGTGCTGCGCAAGGCCCTGATGGCCGGCGAGCCGGTGATGAGCGCCGATGTGATGCGCGGCCTGGCCACCTATCTGGAGCCGGGCGAGCGTGCGGTCACGATCGCGGTCGACGAACTGTCCGGCGCGCAGAATCGGATCCAGCCGGGCGACCTGATCGACGTGTTTCTGCTGATGGAGCGCAGCGCCGAGGTGCCCGGCACGCAGACCCGTCTGCTGCAGTCGCGCGTGCGGGTGCTGGCCTACGGCGCGGATGCCGTGTCGGGACCGGGCGCCGCGGTCGATACCAACACGCCGAACGCGGCCGTCGCGCGCAACGCCATTCTTGCGGTGCCGGTCGAGCAGGTCAACGAGCTGTTGCTCGCCTCGCGCGCCGGCAAGCTGCAATTGGTGCTGCGCTCGCCGGGCGACACCGACATGCCGGATCCTTCGCTGTTCCCGCGCCGCGCGCCCGTGCTGAACGCGCGCGCGGGCTTGACGCCGGTGCAGCAGGCCAGCGCACGCGACGGCATCAATGCGGCCTTCGCGGGCGATGCGCTGCCGCAACTGGCGGGACCGGCGCCCGAGCCGCCGCCGCAGCAGGCCGCGCCGCGTTCGCCGCGTCCGGCCGGGGGCGGCCGCAGCGTGGAAATCATTCGAGGCGGAGACATCTCCACAGTCACTTATTGAGTGTGATCACGGAATCATGCGCGCGCCGCTTCTCGGTGCGCGTGAGCAGAAACAGGATTCGGAACGCATGAAGGTATCGGGGATGAGCAGGAAGATCGGGGTAGGCATCTGGCTGTCGGCGGGAATGGTGGCCATGTCGGGTCACGCCTGGGGGCAGACACCGCCGCGCGGACCGTCGCCCGCCGCGCCGCCTGCGGGGGCGCAACAGCCGGCCGCGCCCCGCATCAGCGAGCTGATGGTGAGCGTGAACGGCCAGCAGCCCCTGGGCCTGGCGGGCGCGCCCACGCGCATCGCGGTGGGCGATCCCAGCGTGGCCGATGTCAAAGTACTGACGGGCACGGCAGGTGCTGGCGAAGTGCTGGTCTACGGCCGCAAGGCCGGCACCACCGAGCTGCGCGTCTGGACCCGCGGGGCACGGGACCCGCAGGTATGGCTGGTCCGGGTGATTTCCGACGCACAGGCCGCGCTCGTGCGGCGTGGCGTGCAGCCCGGCGTGAGCGTGGATACGGCCGACGGCCGCGGCGTGATCACCGGTACGGCGCCTTCCGCCGATGCGCATCGCGCGGCGGTGCAGGCGGCCGGTGATCCCCGAGACCCTCGTCGACGTGTCGCAGATCGCCACGAGCGGGGTGGTGCAGGTCGAAGTGAAAGTCGTGGAAGTGTCGAAGTCGGTCATGAAGGACATCGGCGTCGCGTTCAATGCGGGTGGCGGCCGGGTATCGGCCGGCGTGTCGTTGCTGCCGCAACTCAGCGGATTCCTGGGCGGCATCAGCTACAACAGCAGCGACTTCAACGCCACGCTGCGCCTGCTGCAGAGCAACGGCATGGCGCGCATCCTGGCCGAGCCGACGCTGCTGGCCCTGTCCGGTCAGAGCGCGAGCTTTCTGGCGGGCGGCGAGATTCCGATTCCGGTGGCCGGCGGCCTGGGCACGCAGACCATCGAATTCAAGCCCTTCGGCATCGGGCTCACGGTATCGCCCACGGTCATCTCGCGCGAGCGTATCGCACTCAAGGTCGCGCCCGAGGCCAGCGAACTGGATTACACGAACGGCATCATGATGTCGAACACCGACGGCTCGCTCACCACGATTCCGGCCCTGCGCACCCGCAAGGCGGACACCACGGTGGAGCTGGGCGACGGCGAGAGCTATCTGATCAGCGGCCTGGTGTCGCGCCAGACGAAGGCCAACGTGAACAAGATTCCGCTGCTGGGCGATCTGCCCATCATCGGCGCATTTTTCCGCAACGTGCAGTACTCGCAAGAGGACAACGAGTTGGTGATTGTGGTCACCCCGCGGCTGGTCCGGCCCATTGCGCGGGGAGTGACCCTGCCGATGCCGGGCGAACGCCAGGAAGTGAGCGATCGCGCGTCCACGGCTTGGGGGTATTACTTGCTCGGCCCCATGGGAGGTCAGCAGATGCCGGGTTTTTCACGGTGACGAATATGAAGACACACGCCCGAGAATGGGTTGCTCTCGACAAGAGCACCTGCTTTCTTTTCTGCACCAGCAACAACAACGTGGCGCAGCAGTTGGGTCAGGCCATCGGTGATCTCGGCCTGTTGACGCAAGAGCTGCCGCCGCTCGATACGCTTGCGCGCCGCATTGCGGATATCAATCCGCAGGTGGTGTTTCTGGATTTCACGGCCGATGCCAACGAGCCGGGCAAGCTGCTGATGGCGGCCGATCTGGCGCGCATCCTGGCGCGCGTGGCGCCTTCCGTGCCGCGCGTCGCCGTGGGCTACCTGGCCCAGCCCGATGGCGCCATCGCGGCGCTGCGTGCCGGTGTGAGCGACTTCGTCGATCCCTCGGTTTCGCCCGAAGAGGTCCGCGGCGTGGTGCAGCGCCTGATTTCGAACCGGCGCGGCGAAGGCGGCGGCACCGACGCCACCCATCGCAGCGTGCTGGTGCTGGGCGCGCGGCCCGGCGTGGGCGCCAGCACGCTCGCCGTGCATGCGGCCGGGCTCGGCCAGCACATGCTCGCGCAGGCCGCCGCGACGCGGCAGCACGGCGCGGCCAAGGCGGCCCGCGGTGGCGACCTGATGGCCACGCAGTTGCCGCTGTCCGATCGCGTCGGCGTGCTGGACCTGGGCTGGCCGGTGGGCGACTGCCTGCTGTATCTGAACATCAGCAGCGAGTTCGATTTTGCCGAAGCCGTACGCAACCTGCGCCGTCTCGACGGCACCTTGCTCAGCTCCGCCATGGCTCACACGGCCGCCGGCGTGAGCGCGCTGGCCTTGCCGCGCGACGTGGCGCAGATGCGCGCGCTGTCGCCGTCCGACTCGCTCATGCTGTTCGAACGCCTGCGCCAGCATTACGGCATGCTCATCACCGACGCCGGCGGCTTCTCCAATCCGGAGTTCGTGGCCAAGCTGGTGCGCGCGTCGCAGGAGACCTGGCTGGTCACCGACCAGAGCGTGAGCGCGCTGGTGTCGCTCGCCAATGTCCTGCAGGAGCTCGATCAGCACCACGTCGAGCGCGCCTCCGTCAAGCTCGTGGTCAATCGCTACGACGAGCGCTATGGCATGACCGCCAGCCAGATCGCCGAGCGCTTCGGCATCACGCTGGCAGGCACTTTGCCCGATCGCACCTTGCCGCTGATGGTGTGTACCAACCAGGGCCGCCTGCTGCACGAGCAGGCCGAGCGCGACGTCTACGTGCGCGCGGTGCAGGCGCTGATCGATCGCGTCATGTCGGACAACATGGGGCCGAGCGCGCGCCAGGGCTGGCTCGCGACGTGGCTGCCCGGTGTGCACAAACGCGTGAACGTGGTTTGACCAAGGTGGAGGCATCATGATCATGTCGGCATCCATGGAATTCGGCTCCGGCGCACCGGAAGGCGAGTTCACCGGATCGCAGCGCTTCCAGGACGTGAAGAGCCAGGCGTACGAACACCTGCTGTCACGGATCGAGGAGCTGGGCGCCGAGTTCGGCCGCTGGACCCGCCAGGCGATCCAGGAGTTTGTCGACATCGAGGTCGCGAGCTTCGTGCGCATGCGGCGCGTGGCCATCAACGAGGGCGAGCTCGGCCAGATTTCGGCCTCGCTGACCAAGGAGCTGGCGGGGCTCGGGCCGCTCGAAGACCTGCTCGCGGATCCGGCCGTCGAAGACGTGCTGATCAACGGCTACGACAACGTGTTCGTATCGCGCCGCGGCGTGCTCGCGCGCGAGTCGCTGCGTTTCACCGACAACCAGCACGTGCTGCGCATCGTGCGCCGCATTCTGGCGCCGCTGGGCCGGCGGCTGGACGAGTCCAGCCCGATGGTCGATGCGCGGCTGCCCGATGGCGGACGCCTCAACGTCGTGATCGAACCGCTCGCGGTCGATGGCCCGATGGTGTCGATCCGGAAGTTCCGCCAGGATCCGCTCAAGCCCAACGATCTGCTGGCGCTCGGGTCTTTCAACGAAGACATCTTCCGCCTGCTCAACCTGGCGGTGCGTCATCGCTGCAACATTCTGGTGTCCGGTGGCACCAGCTCGGGCAAGACCTCGCTGCTGAACGCGCTGGCGTTTTTCATTCCCGAAACGGAGCGCGTGGTCACGGTCGAAGACACGGCCGAGCTCTCGCTCAATCACCCGCACGTGGTGCGGCTGGAGTCGCGGCAGGGCGGGTTCGATGGTTCCGGCGCGGTCAGCATCCGCGATCTCATCCGCAACAGCCTGCGGATGCGCCCCGATCGCGTGGTGGTGGGCGAAGTGCGTGGCGCCGAGGTCATGGACATGCTGCAGGCCATGAACACCGGCCACGAAGGCTCGATGGCCACCATCCACGCCAACTCGCCGCGCGAGTGCCTGTACCGGATCGAGATGCTGGCCGGCTTCGCGGGCTTTCAGGGCAGCGAGGACAGCCTGCGGCGCCAGATCGCGAGCGCGCTCGACTTCATCGTGCAGATCGGCCGCTTGCCGAACGGCAAGCGCCGCGTGGTGTCCGTGACCGAGGTGACCGGCATGGGCGACAACGTGATCGCCACGCAGGAGCTCTATCGCTACGAGGCCTACACCACGCCCGACGGCGAGGACAAGGACAACTGGGTGAGCCTGGGCATCAATCCCCATACGCCCAAGCTCGCGCGCGTGCGCGACGAAGTGCGCGGCATCACGGCGGCGCCGCCCGACGAGCCCGAAACGGGCGGTGGCGGCTTCTGGAGCCGGAGACGCTGATGAACGCGTTGCTGCTCGGGTCCCTCTCGCTGTTGTTGCTGGCCGGCGCACTCATCGTGCTGCTGCGTGCCAGCGCGGGTGCCCGACGCAGCGCCACGTCGGCCTATCTCGATGCGCGTCTGGATCAGGGCAAGGGCGCCACCGCGACTGCGGCGAGCGCCGTGCTGATGCAGCCGATCCGGCGCGGCGGCAATGCCTGGTCGCGCCTGTTGCTGCTGGCGGGCGAGCCCTCGAGCCAACGCATTTATTTCGTGCTGCTGGCGCCGCCGCTGCTGCTCGCGCTGGTCGCGCTCGTGGCGGGCGGTCCGGCTGCCGCGCTGGCCTGCTTCGCGCTGGTGCTGCTGCTGGGCTACTTCCGCCTGTGGCACAAGGCCGATAAGCGCAAGCGCCGCATGGTGGCGCAGCTGCCCGAGTTTCTCGAGGCGGCCGTGCGCCTGATCGTGATCGGCAACAGTGTGAGCTCGGCGTTTCAGTCGGCCACGCGCTCGGTCGACCAGCCGCTGCTGGAGGTGGTGCAGCGGGCCGACGCGCTGGCGCGCTCGGGCAAGGAACTCGACGTGGCGCTCGCGCAGGTGGCGCGCCAGTATGGCCTGCAGGAGCTCTCGCTGGTGTCCGCGGTGATCTCGCTGGCGCTGCGCTTCGGCGGGCGCAGCGATCAGGTGCTCGAGCGCATGGCGGGCTTCATGCGGGATCTGGAAGCGGCCCGCGACGAACTCACGGCGCTGTCGGCCGAAATCCGCCTGTCGGCCTGGGTGCTGGCGTTGTTGCCGGTGGGGGTGTCGCTCTTCATCATCATGTTCAACAACGACCTGTTCATGAACATGTGGAACGATCCGCTGGGCTTTCGCATGCTGGTCGTCGCGGCCGGCCTGCAGATCTGCGGATCGTTCTGGCTGTATCGCATGGCGCGCGGGGTATAGACGGCCATGGCGATGATGCTCAACGATCCCGTCGCCCGCTGGCTGCTCGTCGGCGCCATCGTTGCGCTGATGGTGGGCTGCCTGATCGTGGGCGCCGCGCTGATGGCGCGCGTGGGGCGGCAGGGGCGCAATCTGCGCACCGTCGAACGCGCGCTGGCCGCGCGGGAAGGGCGCGCGCTGCCGGTCGAGGAGGCGCCACGCACGCCCCGGGCGCACATCGAGGCCGTGACGCACGCGGCGAGCGATGCGGGCCTGCGCATGGGCGCGGGACGCCTGGGCGACTCCCTGTTGGCCGACGAAGACCGGCGG
Organism: Bordetella genomosp. 5; assembly: GCF_002261475.1. Taxonomy (GTDB): domain Bacteria; phylum Pseudomonadota; class Gammaproteobacteria; order Burkholderiales; family Burkholderiaceae_B; genus Bordetella. The sequence goes on along the minus strand of NZ_NEVN01000009.1, from coordinate 34,460 downwards.
CTGGTCGAGGCCTGCGGTTTCGCGGACGTGGCGCGCGCGCGCGGGCTCTTCATCGCCTCGCGCGTGTTTCTGGTGCTGGCGCTGCCGATGTCGCTCTGGATGCTCGCCGATGCGCGCTGGCCCGACATGGGCTGGGCCGGCATCTCCGCCCTCATGTTCTTCGGCTTCGCGTTGGGGTGGATGGGGCCCAAATGGTGGTTGATGCGCCGCTGGTCGCAGCGCCGCCGCCAGGCCGGCCAGGAGCTGCCACTGTTGATCGACCTGATGCGGCTGCTGCAGGGGGTGGGCCTCTCGCTGGATCAGAGCATTCACGTGCTGGTGCACGACTTTCGCGTGGCGATGCCGGTCATCGGCCAGGAGCTGCGCGTGGCCGCCGAGGCCCACACACGCGGCCGCACCCGCGAGCAGTCGCTCGCGCGCCTGGCCGACGGTTACGACAACGACGACCTCACGGCGATCTGCCGGCTGATGGTCCAGATCGACAAGCACGGGGGCGCGGTCCAGGAACCGCTGGCGCGCTTCAGCGAGCGGGTGCGCGAGAAGCGCAAGCTCGACCTCAAGGCCAAGGTGGCGAAGATGACGGTGAAGATGACCGGCGTGATGGTGATGACGCTGTTGCCGGCGCTGCTCATCGTCACTGGCGGATCGGGTTTCATCGCCGTCATCCGAGGCCTGTCGCAGATTGGAGGAGGCAGTCCATGAAACAACATGACCGATTCGCGCCGTGGGCGCGCATCGCGATGGCGGCGGCGGCGCTGGGCGCGCTGACCGCCTGCCAGACGTCGCGCGTCGAAACCGCGCAGCAGCTCATGCGCGATCAGCAACGCGAACAGGCCCTGGCCCAGGAAAAGGCCGACGAATCGATGCGGCGCAATGCCGCGACGCCGCCCGAGGTCGCGCTCTCGCTGATCCGCGAGTCGCAGCGCGATGGCCGTTACTTCGCCTCGCTTGCGTACATCGATGCTTATCGGCAGTCGTATGGCGAAGGGGGCGAGGTGGCGGCGTTGCGTGCCGACGCGCTGCGCATGACCGGCCAGCCCGCGGCCGCCGAACAGGCGTACCGCGCGCTGCTGAATGGCGATCAGGCCGCGCGGGGCTGGCATGGGCTGGGCCTGCTCGCCGGTGCACAGAACAACTTCGAGGATGCGGCCGACAAACTGGGCCGGGCGGCGCGGATGCGCCCCACCGATCCGCAATATCTGGGTGACCTCGGCTATGCGTTGTTGCGCGCGGGCGATCCCGCCGCCGCGCGCGTGCCGCTGGGTCAGGCCGCCGAGCTCGACCCGGGCAATGCCCGCATCATCGGCAATCTCGCGCTGCTGTTGCTGGTGAGCGGCGATGCGCTCGCGGCGCATCAGGTGATGGACCAGGCCGGATTGTCCGAGCCGGCGCGCGAACGTGTCGTACAGCTCGCCGACGAAGTCCGGCAGGCGCAACGCCAGAGCGCCGTCGCGCCGCCGCAGGCCATCGCGGCCGTGTCTATGGTGCCGGGCCGCGACAGGCCAGGCCGCGACGGGCCGGGCCGCGACAGGCCGGGCCGCGACAGGCCGGGTGGCGATGCGACGGGGGCCGATGCGGCCCGGGCCGACGCGGCCCGCCCGTCCGTGCGGCAGGTGGATGCCAGCGGCCGCGCGGTCGCCGATGCGTCCTCTTCCGCCGCCAGCCCGGTCTCCGCCGCCATGCCCATGCCGGTCCTGCAACGGCCGCTGCTCGACCGGATGGGCAATCCCGCCGCGGGCGCGGCCACCCCCTGACCTGAACGCATCGTGAGGCCTCTCATGCATCGATCTCCGCTTTCCCTGGCCGCCGTGCTTGCGAGCGTGCTGATCTGCGGCCCGGCCGCGGCGCAGCTGCGTGCACCGCTCACGCCGCCTGCGCCCCCCGCGGCCTCCGCCGCCACGCCGGTGGCGCAGGCCACGCCCGTTCCCGCGGCCGGTCCCGCGACGACGGTCCCGCCGCCTCCGGCCGACGCCAGTGCGGCGGTGCGCCAGGTGCCGTCGCAACCGGCCGCCGCTCCCGCCGCTCCCGTCGCTCGCGCCGGCGCGGACGATCTGGACCGGCCCGGCGCCGTGACCCGTGCCCTGATGGCCGCGCAGGCCGACGGCCGGCGTGCCGGACCGGGCCTGCCGCTGCAGGGGCCGGTCGCCAGCGCGGCCTGGCAGCGCTATATCCAGAGCTTCGAGCAGCCGCTGCCGCAGTGGTTCGGCACGCGCATCGAGAACAAGTCCGGCTCGGGGGGCGGCGGCTGAGCCCGCCCGCGCCATCATGGGACCGCGCCGCTTCCGCACGCCGGCCGCCGGGCAACAGGGTTCGATCCTGATGCCCGCGGCCCTCGTCATCCTGATCGGGCTGGTGCTGTTGGGCGGCGCGCAGCTCGGCTACTTCTATTACATGAAGCGCGAGCTGCAGAAGGCCGCGGACCTCGCCGCGCTCACCGCCGCGCAATTGCTTGGGGCGGGCGCGCAGGCCAATTGCACGGCCGCCTCGGCCGCCGCGAATGCCAACGCGCGCGCCAATCTGGGCGCCCATGCACAGACCACCAACGTCGCCAGCACCTGCCACCGCTGGGACAGCAGCAACGCCTCGCTCGCACCGCGATTCATCCGGCCGATCGCGGCCGGAGAGCGCTACAACGCGGTACGCGTGGCGCTATCGATGCCGGCGCCTGCGCTGGTGCCTTACCTGGGCGGCACCACGATTTCGGTCGAGGCGATCGGGGCGCGGCCCGGCGAGCCCGTCGCGGCCTTTTCCGTCGGCACCAAGCTGATCGCGGCCAAGCCCGGCGTGCTGACCAATCTGCTCAGCCAGGTCGGCCTCAATCTGAGCGGCACCTCGCTGGCCGGTTACGACAGCGGGCTGGCCAACGTGAAGATCACGCCTGCCGGGCTGCTGCAGGCGCTCGGCATTCCGGTGCCCGCCAATATCTCGCTGGCCGATTTCAATCAGCTGCTCGCGGCCAACACCCGGCCGCTGGGCGACGTGCTGAACGCGGTCGTCACCGTCGCGGGCCGCAATGAGCTGGTGGCGGCCAACGTGGGCCTGTTGCAGGCCATACAGACCAAGCTCGGGGTGTCCAACCTGCAGGTCAAGCTGGGCTCCACCACACCCGGCCGCAACGGCGCGCTCTTCGCCAACATCACCTCGGGTGACGCCAGCTCCGCGCTCAATCTCGAGCTCGATGCGCTGCAGGTGCTGTCCACCGCGATCGGGGTGGGCACCGGCGGCCATGCCGTGCAGGGCGGCACCGCCGTGAGCCTCGGCGGGCTGGTCACTGTGACGCCGCGCTTCAGCGTGATCGAGCCGCCCTCGATCGCCATCGGCGGCGTGGGCACCACCGCCTATTCGGCGCAGGTGCGGGTGTACGCGCCGATCCAGATCTCCACGGCGTCGCTGCCACCTCCGATCAGCTCGCTGCTCAAGGTCTCGATCGACCTGCCGATCACCCTGGATCTGGTGGACGGCCATGGCACGCTGACCCAGCTTTGTCAGCGCCGTGACGCGGCGAATCGCGATCTGGCCAACATCGCGGTCACCTCGTCCATCCTCAAGCTGTGCGTCGGCGGTCCGCCGCCGGGTGCGCCGGCCAACTGGCCGTTCTCGACCAGCGCGAGCTGCGAGCAGGGCCTGCAGCCCAAAAAGCTGCTCAGCGTGGCGCTGCTCGGTGCCGAGCTCGCGTCGGTGCAGCCGAATCCGCCGCTGGTGATCAACGCGCTGCCGGCCAACGGCGCCGCCGATTTCTATGTCGGGCAGACGCAATCGGTGCCGGCCACCGACAATCCGCTCCTGCTCGGGACCACCGTGAAGAACGTCACCGATGCCTTGCTCGGCGCCTTGCTCGGCAATTCGCTGCAGGCGGGCGGGAATCTGCCGGGCGGCACCCGGACGCAGGTCATCGACAAGCTGGCGCAGGAGCTCTGGAACGGCACCGCCACGGCCGCCTGCACCGATGCGATCACGGCGCAGCAGAACGCGACCGGCTTCGGCTGCCGCAGCTCGCGCACGCAGGCCGCGCTCAACCAGATCAAAGACGCCCCGACCAATCTCAGCGGCTTTCTCACCGGCCTGCCCAACACCACCGCCAATCTGTTGACCAGCCTCGTGACCCTGAATGTCAGCGGTCTGCTGGGCAGTGTCGGGGGGCTGGTCAACAACCTGGTCGGCACCGTGGTCAAAACGCTGGGCGATGTGGTCGGCGCCTTGTTGCCGACCAATCAATGCACCACGCGCATTCTGGGCATCCCGATCGGCGGCACGGTCGCGGGCTGCATGCAGCAGATCAGCAATACGCTGGCCGCCACGCCCACCGCCGGCGGCCCGCCCAACGTCGTGCTGGGCCTGGTCGGCTTCCTGCTCGAGATGCTGCGGCCCACGCTGGATCAGATCGGTACGGGGCTGCTCAAGCCGCTGATCGAAAACGTGATCGGTCTGCGCGTGGGCCAGACCGACGTGCATTTGATGTCGATGGATTGTGATGGAACGGGAGTCCAGCTTGTCTACTGATCGCCGGAGCCGCTCATGAGCGAAACCCTGCTCAACGATGGCCTCGACCTGTATGTCTGGGAAGGCACCTCGGATATCGCCGCGCGGGCCGAGCGCGCGCTCGCGGGTTACGACGCGACGCTGATCCGCGCCGAGGCCGGTCTGACCTTCGCGGCCGACCGGGACCGCGCGCGTCCGGCCGTGGCGCTGGTGTCGGTCACGATGATGGGAGATGCGCGCTTCGCCGGCTTCGACTGGCTGGCCGCGCAGGGCATCCCCGTGATCTGGGTGGCCGGCGAAGTGCGCAGCCACGACCCGCGCTTCTACCCGCCGGAATATTCCTACACGCTGCCCCTGGGCTTCACGGGCGCCGAGCTGCGGCGGTTGCTGTTCCGCGTGGCCGGCATTTCGCAGAAGGCCAACGAGCCCGAGGCGCCCGCGGCGCCCGCCCTGGTCGCGGTGTCGCCGGTGATGCGCGACCTGCTCGACGAAGCCCGCATGTTCGCCGACGTGCGCGCCAACGTGCTGGTGCATGGCGAGACGGGCGTCGGCAAAGAACGCGTGGCCCGGCTGCTGCACGATGACGCCTCCTGGTCGGACGGGCCGTTCGTGGCCGTGAACTGCGGCGCCATTCCCGAGGGTCTGTTCGAGGCGCATTTCTTCGGCCATGCCAAAGGCGCCTTTACCGGCGCGGTGGGCGCGCACAAAGGCTATTTCGAGCAGGCCCACGGCGGCACGCTCTTTCTGGATGAAATCGGCGATCTTCCGCTCTATCAGCAGGTGAAGCTGCTGCGCGTGCTCGAGCAGAGCACGGTCACGCGGCTGGGCTCGTCCACCGAGATTCCAGTGTCGTTCCGGCTGGTGGCGGCCACCAACAAGGATCTGCGCACGCTGGTGGCGGAAGGCGATTTTCGCGCCGACCTGTACTACCGGCTCGCCGTGATCGAGCTGCGCATTCCCAGCCTCGAAGAGCGCGGCCCCGCCGAGAAGCGCGCGATTTTCCAGGCGCTGCTGCAACGTCATGGCGTGTCCGAACACGACGAAGTGCCGCCCTGGCTGCTGCAACGAATCGAGCAGATGCAGTTCGCGGGCAACGTGCGCGAACTCTCCAATCTGGCCGAGCGGGTGGCCATCATCCGCCGTCAGTTGCGTGGCTGGGATCCGGCGCGCATTGAACTCGTGCTCAACCGGCACGCGCGCCAGATGCCGCCTGCGCCCGCCACGCCACGCGCCACCCCGGAGGCGCCGCCCGCCGCGGCGCAGGCCGCGCCGGTCTACAGCCCCGCCGAACGCAGCGAACGCGAACGCGTGCTGGCCGCGCTCGAGGCCAACGGCTGGCGCCGCCAGGACACCGCGCACGCGCTGGGCATCAGCCGCAAGGTGCTGTGGGAAAAGATGCGCAAATTCCGGCTTGGCGAAACCCAGGGCGAGCCGGTGGACGGCATGGCCGACTTCTAAGGCCGGTGGCGCGCGTAAATGCGGGAATAACCCAGGAAAACCCGTGGCATTTGGGTGCGATAATTCGCAATCTGTTGCTATAGTTCCGAACTTACTGCCTAGGGGTAGGGGATAAAAAAGTGGAAATCCAACACAGGGGTGCAGGTATGCGCCTGATGCTCGCTGGCCTGTTCATCACGGGTCTGGCCGGTTGCGCCAGCACTCAGCCGGCCCCCGAGCGCCCCGCTGTCCAGCAGGTCGAAAACAAAGACGCGGCCAATACGCCCGTCACGCCTCCGGCACCGGCACCGGCACCCGCGCCGGCGGCCCCCACGCCGCCTCGCGCCAGTTCCACGGCTACCGAGCTGCAAGGCATGATCCAGAGCCGTCAGGTCTCCGAGCTGCGCACCAGCTATAACGGCAACTACGGCGCCAGCCTGTTGTTCCGCCCCGACGAGCTCACCTATTACGTCGCGCTGTTCCAGCAAAAGGATTTCTGGCAGGTCTACAAGACCAAGTCCGCGCAGCAGGCCGAAGCGGTGTATCGCAGCTTCGTCGCCCGCTCCGCCGATCTGGCCGAGGTCGACATCCGCCGCATCCGCATGCAGGCCGACTACACCCAGGCCGAAGCCCAGCTCGCCGCGCGCAACGCCGAGCTCGCCTCGCTGCAGGCCGATCGCCAGCAGCGTCAGCAGCAGGAGCAGCTGGTCGCCGAGCGTCAGGCACAGGCACGCCAGGAAGCCCAGGCCCTGGCCGACCAGAACAAAGACGTCCGCGAGCAGTTGCGTGCGTTGCAGCGTCAGATCGACGCGCTGCAGGCCGAGCAGGCCCGTCTCTCCGCGCCCAAGGCGCGCGCACCGAAGTAACATGACCCGAGCGGTGGGGGCTTTGCCACCCGCCGCTCCTCCCGCCGCGATCCACGCGCGGGCAACGCGCTACGGCGCGCCTCGGCTGGCGCGTCCGGCCTGGCCCGACCACGGGCCCTCCTCATCATGGCTTTCAAAGTTTTTGACCTCGAATGCGACCGCGGCCACCTGTTCGAAGGCTGGTTCGCCTCGCATGACGACTACGACGCGCAACAGGCGCGCGGCCTCGTGGCCTGCCCGGTCTGCGACTCGCGCGGCATCGTCAAGCGCCTGTCGGCACCGCGCCTGAACGTCGCGCATCTGCGCGACGCGGCGCCCGCGCCCGCGCCGGCCGCCGCGCCGTCGCGGCCCGGCGCACCGCCGCTGCCTCCCGAGCTGGCCAAGCTGCAGGCCGAAGTGCTGCGCCAGGTGCGGCAATGGGTGCGCAATACCGAAGACGTGGGCCCGGGCTTCGCCGCCGAGGCCCGCCGCATCCACGACGGCGAGGCCGATGACCGGCCCATTCGCGGCACGGCCACGGCCGACGAACGCGCGGAGCTGGCCGAGGAAGGCATTGCGGTCATGACCGTTCCGACCTTTCTCGACGACGACCAGCTGCAATAAGCGCCGCGGCCCCGCCGCCTCACCCGAGCCGTTGCGAGACACCAAAGAAAAAGCCCGCGCTGCCGTAAGGCAGGGCGGGCTTTTTCGCCGCGAATGCGGCAGCCGGATCAGTTGACGCGGCTGCGGTATTCGTTGGTGCGGGTGTCGATTTCGATCTTGTCGCCGATGGCGCAGAACAGCGGCACGCTGAGCTCGTAGCCGGTGTTGATCTTGGCGGGCTTGAGCACCTTGCCCGAGGTGTCGCCACGGACGGCGGGCTCGGTGTAGGTGATTTCGCGAACCAGGATGGTGGGCAGTTCGACCGAGATGGCGCGGCCGTCGTAGAACACCACTTCAACGGGCATATCTTGCTCGAGGTAGTTCAGGGCGTCGCCCATGCTCTCGGCTTCGATTTCGTACTGGTTGTACTCGGTGTCCATGAACACGTACATCGGATCGCCGAAGTACGAGTAGGTGCACTCTTTGCGCTCGAGCATGACCACGTCGAACTTTTCGTCGGCCTTGTACACGGACTCGCTGGCCGAGGCCGTCAGCAGGTTCTTGAACTTCAGCTTGACGACGGCGGCGTTACGGCCGGACTTGTTGTATTCGGTCTTCTGGACCACGAGGGGATCCTTGCCGACCATGACCACGTTGCCGACTCGCAATTCCTGAGCGGTTTTCATCGATTAAAACTCCGGGGGTGATATGGCGCACTCGCCGTGCTAGCGCGCAATCGGTTCGGCTGCCAGGTAGGCTGGCCGTACACCGCATGCGTGCCCCGGGAGGCTGTCAGTGAGTCTGTTGCGCCCGGCATGCCCGGATTGATCACCAGGATGGACGCCGCAGAAAACTGTCTATTCTAGCGCGTCTTGCTTAGATCAGTACAGAAATCGGCCAGTGTGTCCCCCAAATCGGGGAGCGCGGCCTGCGCTTTGTCCCACTCCCGGGCCGTCTTTTCCCAGGCCTGCCAGGGGCCATCGGCCAGTGCCGCACCGGCGAGCGTCGCCACGTCGGTGGCGGCGGAAGCATTCCAGGCCTGCATCAACGCCCGCGCGGGCGCCGGCAGATCGTAGCGCGCGAGCCACGCGTCGAGCTTGGTCAGGTGCACCGCGTCCTGCTGCGGATAGATCTGCCACAGAAATGGCCGGCCCGCCCAGGCCGCCCGCACGAACGAATCCTCGCCGCGCACCAGGTTGAGATCGGCCAGCCACAGCAGGCGGTCGAAATCGGGTTGAGGCACGAAGGGCACGCGCACGATGTCCAGGCCGGAAAGCGCGACACCGTCCAGCGCGGGCGCCACGCCCTGCGGCACGAGCAGGATCGCGCCTTCGGGCAGCGCCGCCAGCCCCCGGGCCAGGTCGGCGGCCGGGGCCTGCGGATAGCAGAACAGCGTGGCCAGACGCGCCCCGGCATGACGGCGCGCGATCACGGATTCGGGCACGCCGAGGCGCCGCAGAAACTCGTCCTGGGCCGGGCGATCGGCCTGCCACGCGTCGCGCGCGGCGCTCAAGCCCGGCTCGCGGATGAGCCCGCCGGTGGCCGCCGTAAAGCCCGGAAAGAAGAAGTGCTTCACCAGACCGCTGGGTTGCTGCGAGGGCAGGCCGTGGCAGCTCTCGACCCAGGCCTCGGCGCTGAGGTATTCGAGATTGATCCACACGGGGTGCGTGGCGCGCATGGCGGCGATGAACTCGGCGGGCGGATCGCAGGCAAACGCCTCGATCACCACATCGCCGGGGTCGAGCTCGGTCAAGGGCTCGCGCCAGTGGCGCACCGCGATGTTCTGCAGTGTCTGGGTCGCGAGCGCCGGCTGCACGCCGGGCTCGATCCGGGCGAACGCATCGAGGTCGTCGACCCACAGCCGCACCTGCCAGCCCCGGCCGTGGGCGAGGCGGCGCGCCAAGCGCCAGCACACGCCGATGTCGCCGTAGTTGTCGACGACACGGCAGAAGATGTCGGCGCGCATCGCTGCGCTCAGTGAAACTGCGTGGGCGCCGTCTCGGCGTCTTCGGGCAGCTCGGCGTGGACGAGTTCGCCGAGCGGATTCGGGAAGTGCGGCGCGCCGCAGTCTTCGCAGTACTCGGGCGGCAGCACGCCGGGAATGCGGCGCACGTCGCTCACGCCATACTCCTTGAGCAGCGCCGCGATCTGGTCCATCGCGTCCGGCACGCCCTCGTCTTCTTCGCCGGGGGCGGGCTCGTCTTCGCGGCCGTACACGGGCCAGACGCAGCCGTAGTAGACGTCGTTGCTGTTGCGTGCCGTGAAGCCGACGCGGTACTCATCGATCTGCGCTTCGCCGCAACCCGCGATCACCGCGCGCAGTTGCGAGGGTTCCAGGTTGACCGCGCTCTCGAGCCAGCTCACCGCCGCGCGCAGCGACAGGGGCCGCACACGGCGGTCGGCTTCGCGGTTGCTCACGTAGTAGGCGTCGGGCAGCAACAGGTCGAGCCCGCAGCCAGGCAGCAGCGTGGCGAAGGTGGGCTGGGCCTGCTCGACCCACTGCGCCAGACACGCCTCGCGCGTGTTGCCCGGCTCGTCGAAGTGTTCTTGCCAGCGGAAGAAGGCGCCGTGCTCGGGCACGGCCACGGCCGCCACCACGTAGCGCGTGTCGGCCAGCATATTGGCCGTCTCGACGGCGGTATTGATCACCGGCTTGGCGGTCTCGGCGCCGAGCGCGTGCGAGCCCAGGCGTTGCAGCCATTGCCAGGTTTCGGAGAAGGTGCGCGGCATCTGATCGATGCTGACCAGATGGGGCAGCAGGGCGACCCGCGCATTGCTGGCCAGCACGTGGCCGTGCAACTGCGCCAGCAGCGCTTCCTGCGCCGACGCGGAGATCGGGCCGGTAGGAATGGTGTAGCGGGTCCAGGCGGCGATCGGCGCGACCAGCAGCATGACGTCGTGCCGTACGCCGTTTTTCTCGATCGCCGTGGACTCGGACAGGGTTTCGGCCTGTTCGATCAGCACCTCGTAGGCACCGATGTCGTGCTGCGCCAGGTGATCGAGCGCGGCCTCGAGCGGCGCGTCGTTGCCCGCGCGCAGCAGCTTGGGCACGGCGTTGGCCAGCTGTGCCTCCCAAAACAGGTCTTCGACACGGCTGCCGGAACGGTTGAGCGCTTGCGCCAGGGCGACCAGGCGCGTGGCATCGCGATTCAGGCGGGAGGGGGTCTGGCTGCGGGAACGGGCCATTGAGTTCGTAGGTACTGGATGCGTAACAGCGTAGTTTAACGCCCCGGCGCGCCGATGCACTCCGGCCTGTTGCTCGATCTGCAACAGCCTATGCCGCCGCGCGGGGTTTATTGCTCGTTTCAATATCGGCAGAATCGGGTCATTGGATCTACAGGAAGACGCGCCATGCTTTGGCCCACCTTATTCGTTTCGCACGGCTCGCCCATGCTGGCCGTGGAGCCCGGCCAGACCGGCCACGCGTTGGCCCACTGGAGCGCCGGCCTCGCGGCGCGGCCGCGCGGCATTCTCGTGGTGTCGCCGCACTGGATGGGACAGGGGCTCGCGGTGTCCACGCGCGATCGCCAGGTCGCCTGGCACGACTTCGGCGGGTTTCCGCCCGAGCTCTACCATCTGCAATACGGCGCGCCCGGCTCGCCGGCGCTGGCCGAGCGGGTGCGCGCGCTGCTGGCCGAGGCCGGCATCGCCGCCGACAACGACCCGCGCCGGCCGCTGGATCATGGCGCCTGGGTCCCGCTGCGCTATCTCTATCCCGACGCCGACGTGCCGGTGGTGCAGCTCTCGCTCGACATGAGCCGCGACGCGCGCGGCCAGTACGCGCTCGGTCAGGCGCTGGCGCCCTTGCGTGAAGAGGGCATTCTGATCATCGGCTCCGGTTCGCTCACGCACAATCTGCGCGACGTGCGGATGCCGCAGACGGCGCGGGCGCATGCCTACGTCCCTGCGTTCCAGAGCTGGTATGCCGACCGGCTGGCGCGGCGCGATCTGCCCGCGCTGTTCGACTGGCAGAGCCAGGCGCCGGGCGCGCACCAGGCGCATCCGCACGACGAGCACCTGATGCCGCTCTACGTGGCGCTCGGGGCGGGCGACACGCCGGCCGACGCGGCCTGTGCGCCGCGCCGTCTGACCGACGAGGTCAGTTATGCCGCGCTCGCGATGGACGCGTACCAGTTCGGCGCCGCGCCCCAGGCCTGAGCGCGCAGTGGCGGCTCACTGAGGCGGCACACCGAGACTACCGACCCAGGCCGCCCGCCGAGGCTGCCCACCGAGGCAAGAAAAAACCCGCGCGGCCGGCAGGCCACGCGGGTTTATTCGTTGGGCTTGCTTGCCGGGATCAGGCGGCGAGCAGCTGACGCAGCACGAAGGGCAGGATGCCGCCGTGGAGGTAGTAATCCACCTCGATCGGCGTATCGATGCGCAGCAGCACCGTCACATCCTGCGAGGTGCCGTCCTTGCGGTGGATGGTCAGCGTGACGTCCTGCATCGGCTTGATGCCGTGTTCCAGGCCCGAGATATCGTAGGTTTCTTCACCGGTGATCCCCAGGGTCTGCACGCTGTCATCGCCCTTGAACTGCAGCGGCAGCACGCCCATGCCCACCAGGTTGCTACGGTGGATGCGTTCGAAGCTGCGCGTGATCACGGCCTTCACCCCCAGCAGCTGGGTGCCCTTGGCGGCCCAGTCGCGCGAGGAGCCCGTGCCGTATTCCTCGCCGCCGAACACGACCGACGGGGTGCCTTCGGCCACATACTTCATGGCCGCGTCGTAGATCGACATCTGTTCGCCGGTGGGCTGGAACAGCGTCTCGCCGCCTTCGAAGCGGCTGCCGTCCGGACGCGGGGGAATCATCAGGTTCTTGATGCGCACGTTGGCGAAGGTGCCGCGCATCATGATCTCGTGATTGCCGCGGCGCGAGCCGTAGCTGTTGAAATCGGCCTTCATCACGCCGTTTTCCTTGAGCCACTTGCCGGCGGGCGAGGTTTCCTTGATCGAGCCCGCGGGCGAGATGTGGTCGGTGGTGACCGAGTCGCCGAACACGCCCAGCGCGCGCGCGCCCTTCACGACGGGAATCGTGCCCGGGGTCATGCCGAAGTCGTCGAAGAACGGCGGCTCGGCGATGTAGGTGGAGTCGGGCCAGTTGTAGGTCTCGCCGGCCACGCCCTTGATGTTTTCCCAGAGCTTGCCCGGGTTGCTCTTGACCTGGCTGTAGTTGGCCTTGAAGGCGTCGGGGTTCATGGCGAACTTGACCAGCGCGTCGATCTCTTCGTTCGACGGCCAGATATCGCCGAGCCACACGTCGCCGTTCTTGCCCTTGCCCACCGGTTCGGTCATGAGGTCGCGGGTAACCGTGCCGGCCAGCGCGTACGCCACGACCAGCGGGGGCGAGGCCAGGAAGTTGGCCTTGATGTTCGGGTGGATGCGCGCCTCGAAGTTGCGGTTGCCCGACAGCACGGCCGAGCACACCAGGTCGTTGTTCACGATCGCCTCGTTCAGGTCGGGCGTGAGGTCGCCGGCGTTGCCGATGCAGGTGGTGCAGCCGTAGGCGGCCACGTCGAAGCCGAGCTTCTCGAGGTAGGGCAGGAGGCCCGTCTTGGTCAGGTATTCGGTCACCACGCGCGAGCCGGGGGCGAGCGAGGTCTTGATGTGCTTGGGCACCTTCAGACCGGCTTCGACCGCCTTCTTGGCCAGCAGGCCCGCCGCCAGCAGCACGCTGGGGTTGGACGTGTTGGTGCACGACGTGATGGCGGCGATCAGGATGTCGCCGTTCTTGATGCGCGTCCCGGCGCTGGTGGTGAACACCTCGTTCAGCTTCTCGGCCGGCTGGTTGAAGCCGTTTTCGGAGGTCGGTTTGGAATACAGGTCGATGAAGGTGTTCTTGACGTTGCCGATCTCGATGCGGTCTTGCGGACGCTTCGGGCCGGCCAGCGACGGCGCCACGGTGCCGAGGTCGAGCGTGAGCAGCTTGGTGTAGTTGATGTCGCGTGCATCGGGCACGCCGAACATCTTCTGCGCCTTGAAATAGGCTTCGAACGCGGCGATCTCTTCGGGCGTGCGGCCGGTGCCTTCGAAGTAGTCGATGGTGCGCTCGTCGACCGGGAAGAAGCCCATGGTCGCGCCATACTCGGGCGCCATGTTGCCGATGGTGGCGCGGTCGGTCACGGACAGGCTCGCGGTGCCTTCGCCACAGAACTCGACGAACTTGCCCACGACCTTCTCACGGCGCAGCAGTTCGGTGATCGTGAGCACGAGGTCGGTGGCGGTCACGCCGCCGCGCAGCTGGCCCTTGAGCTCGACGCCCACGACGTCCGGGGTCAGGAAATACACCGGCTGGCCCAGCATGCCGGCCTCGGCTTCGATGCCGCCCACGCCCCAGCCCACCACGCCGATACCGTTGATCATCGTGGTGTGGCTGTCGGTGCCCACCAGCGAATCGGGATAGTAGACCTCGTTCTTCTTGTCGAAGTGCACGCCGCGGGCCAGGTACTCGAGATTGACCTGGTGGACGATGCCGAAGCCCGGAGGCACCACGCCGAAGGTATCGAAGGCCTGCATGCCCCACTTCATGAACTGATAGCGTTCACGGTTGCGCTGGAATTCCAGCTTCATGTTGAGGTCGAGCGCGTTCTTCGTGCCGAAGTAATCGATCATCACCGAGTGGTCGACGACCAGATCGACCGGCACCAGCGGCTCGATGCTCTTGGGATTCTTGCCCATCTTGTCGGCCACCGACCGCATGGCGGCGATGTCGGCCAACAGCGGCACGCCGGTGAAATCCTGCAGGACCACGCGCGCGACCACGAAGGGAATCTCGTCTTCACGGCGGGCGTTGGGCTGCCAGTTGGCCAACTGGCGCACGTGTTCTTCGGTGACCTTCTTGCCATCGCAATTGCGCAGCACCGATTCCAGCACGATGCGGATCGACACCGGCAGGCGCTGCACGTCGATGCCGAGCGATTGGCCCAGCGCCGGCAACGAGTAGAACTGACAGGGTTTCTTGCCAATCTTGAAGGTCTTGAGCGTGTCGAGCGTGTTGTGCGGCATGATGGACTCCATGGGGTTTGACCGCGAGAATCCGCCATTTTCTGGCGTTTCCCCGCGTTTGTCATCGACGTGCGGCCTGCGCAGCGGCGGATGTCTTATATCTTATATAAGACTTAAAGCCCGCGTCAAAGTTCCGGCGCGCGTGTCGTCAGGGCTACGCCCCCATTTGTACCAAGAATCTCTGACATCCGGCTTGTCCGGTTGCGGCAGGCAGGAAACGCGGCGTTCGAAATCCGTCATGCCACGCGCGCGCCACCCTGCCTACGATGGGTCACTCTCCTGACACATCGAGGTCCTCAGAATGGCCGAGCAACGCCTTGCGCACGAACTCCAGATTCCGTCCATGCAGGATCGCTGCACGCCGGCCGAGTGGCAGGCGCGCATCGATCTCGCGGCCTGCTATCGGCTGGTGGCGCATTACGGCATGTCCGACATGATCGCCAATCACATTTCCCTGCGCGTGCCGGGCGAGCAAGGGGCATTCCTGATCAATGCCTATGGCCTGCTGTACGAAGAAATCACGGCGTCCAGCCTCATCAAGATCGACCATGACGGCAATGTGCTATCGGCGCCCGACTTCGGCGAACTGCGCTACGGCGTGAACAAGGCCGGTTTCGTCATTCACTCGGCGGTGCATCACGCGCGGCCGGAGGTCGATTGCGTGATCCACACGCACACCTGGGCCGGCATGGCGCTGTCGTCGCTCGAATGCGGGCTGCTCCCCATGACCCAGACCGCGCTGCGCTTTCTGCGCATCGGCTATCACGACTACGAGGGTGTGGTGCTCGACACGCGCGAGCAGGCCTCGCTGGTGGCCGATCTGGGGCAGGGCGAAGCGCTGATCCTGCGCAATCACGGTCTGCTCACGGTGGGCCGCACGATCGGCGAGGCCTTCAACTGGATGCACCGCCTCGAGGTTTCGTGCCGGGCCCAGCTCGCCGCCATGGCCTGCAACACGCCGATCACGGCGCTGTCAGCCGAGGTGCAGGAAGGCACCTGGAAGCAATACCAGCCGGGCACCCGCCGCCCCTACGGCCAGATGGAATGGCCCGCGCTGCTGCGCCTGGCCGACCGCCTGGATCCGTCCTATCGCACCTGAGCGGCCGCGCGGCGCGGGCCTGCGCGCTCAGAAGAGCCAGCCGCCCCGCGTCAGCTCGCCTTCGCACTGGCGGTACTGCGCGCCGAACCGCTCGGCGCGCGCCTGCACCTGCTGCGACACGCGCATCAGCCAGGCCTTGCGTTCGTAGCTGCGATTGCGATAGCCGGTCCAGCCCTCGTGATAGTTGAGGTACTGGCCGTAGGCGTCCCATTTGGAGATGCCATTGATGCGCTGGGTCTTGCTCATGTACCAGCCCATGAAGTCCAGGGCATCGTCGAAGTTGCTGCGGCTCGACGTCCACCCGCCCGCGTCGCGCTTGTAATCGGCCCAGGTCTCGTCCTTGGCTTGCGCATAGCCATACGCGCTGCTGACCCGGCCCCACGGAATGAAGCCGAGGAAGTAATAGCGCGGGGGCAGGGCGTCATGCTTGAAGCTCGACTCCTGATACATCATCGCGATCGGCACGTGGACCGGCGCGCCCCACTTCTTCTGCACGCGCAAGGCGGCGCTGTGCCAATCGGGCTTCTCCCGGAAGATGGCGCAGATGTTCTCGGGATTGGCGGGCGGGGCGGTCGACGCGCACCCGGACAGGGCGAGCACCGCCACCAGCGTCGGCATACGGGCTCGCATGGCGTTCCTTGACGTGGTGTGGGGCAGGGGGACGCATCGCCGCGTCCCACCTGCATTCTACAAGCAGAGAAACCAATCGTTACGCCAGACGCGGGTCCGATAATTTATTGCGTCGTCCGGCCCCGAAACGAGGTTTCTGCCTTTCAGAGAGCGGTAAGCCGTGGTTTTGTTGCAACGGGCGCGGCTTTTTTTGGCCGTTACAAAAATGATAATGATTCCTGATCGCTAAAATGCGGGCTCGTCTCGCTGTGTGGCGAGCAATGCGGTCAGGGGCTTCGAGCCCCATCACCGCGCAGTCATTGCAGCGATCGCGCGCCCGCCCCGGGCGCGGCATTTCGCAAAAAAAACAACGACGTGGCCCGTCCCGGTTGCCGCGTCCACGGGAATTTATCAAGCATGAGAAAACAGAATCTCGCGTGGCTGGCCGCCGTGCTGCCCTGGTATGTGGCGAGCGCGCTCGCCCAGACCGCCACGTCCGCACAGGACAGCACCGTCACGCTCGACACCGTCAAGGTCGAGGCGAGCGCCGACGCCTCCGCGGGCGGTCTGGCCGCCCCGTTCGCCGGCGGCCAGGTCGCCACCGGCTCGCGCGTGGGTATCCTCGGCACCCGCAGCAACCTCGAAACGCCGTTCTCGATCACGTCCTATACCAACGAGCTGATCCAGGACAAGCAGGCGCACGGCGTGGGCGATGTGCTGCAGAACGACCCGGGCGTGCGCGTGGCGCGCGGCTTCGGCAACTTCCAGGAGTCCTACTTCATCCGTGGCTTCATCCTGGGCTCGGACGACATCGCGTACAACGGCCTCTACGGCCTGCTGCCGCGCCAATACATCTCGACGCAGCTGTTCGAGCGCGTCGAAGTGCTGCGCGGCGCGTCGGCGTTCCTGACGGGCGCCGCGCCTGGCGGCGGCGGCATTGGTGGCGTGATCAACCTGGTGCCCAAGCGCGCGCCGAACGAGCCGCTCAATCGCTTCACCGTGGGCTACGGCACCGACAGCATGCTCGAGGCATCCGCCGACGTGGCGCGCCGCTTCGGTCCCGACGACAGCTTCGGCGTGCGCCTGAACGTCGCGCAGCGCGGCGGCGAAGGCGCCATCGATGACGAGCGCAGCCGCAACACGGCCGTGTTCCTGGGCCTGGACTGGCGCGGCGATCGCGCCCGCGTGTCGGCAGACATCGGCTACCAGGACAACCGCCTCAAGCGCACGCGTCCGAACGTCACGCTCGGCCCGGGCGTGACCTCGGTGCCCTCGGCCCCGGATGCACGCAAGAACTACGCACAGGACTGGACCTACTCCAACGAGCGCGACGTGTTCGGCTCGGTGCGCGGCGAATACGACTTCAACGACAACATCACCGGCTGGGCCGCCTATGGCATGCGCCACAGCAAGGAAGAAAACTCGCTGGCCAACGTGACCGTGACCAACGGCAGCACCGGCGACGGCAACTTCTACCGTTTCGACAACGCCCGCAAGGACACCGTCAACACCGGTGAGATCGGCCTGCGCGCCAAGGCCGTGACCGGCCCGGTCAAGCACGAGTTCGTCGTGTCGGCCTCGCACTTCGATCTGGAAAAGAAGAACGCCTATGTGATGGACTTCTCCAACCGGTTCCAGACCAACCTCTACGATCCGGTCAGCTACGGCAAGCCCACGCCGCTCGCCTCGGCGTTCCGCGGCAACGACATGGACGATCCCGCGAAGCAGGGCGTGACGCGACTGACCAGCTACGCGCTGGGCGACACGCTGTCGTTCTGGGACGACCGTGTGATGGTGACGGCCGGCGTGCGTCACCAGCGGCTCTACACCCGTGAGTACGCCTACAACACTGGCGTGGGCGGCAACGCCTACGAAAAGAGCCGCAACTCGCCGGCCGCGGGCATCGTGTTCCGCTTGACGCCCGAGGTGTCGCTGTACGCGAACTACATCGAAGGCCTGGTCCAGGGCGACACCGCGCCGCTCACCAGCAACAGCGCGCCCGTCACCAACGGCGGCGAGATGCTGTCGCCGTACGTCTCCAAGCAGAAAGAAGTGGGCGTCAAGGTCGAGCGCGACGGTCTAGGCGGCGGCCTGGCGTTCTTCTCCACCGACAAGCCGCGTGCTTTCGTGAACGAGCAGAACACCTTCACGGCCTCGGGCAAGGATCGTCACCAAGGCATCGAACTCACCACCTACGGCGAAGTCACGCGCAGCGTGCGCGTGCTGGGCGGCCTGACCTGGCTCGATGCCAAGCAGCGCAACACCGGCAGCGACACCACCGACGGCAAGCGCGTGATCGGCGTGCCGGAATACCAGGCCAACCTCGGCGTCGAATGGGACATCCCCGGCGTGCAGGGCCTAACCGTCGACGGCCGCGTGGTCTACACCGGCTCGAGCTACGCGAATGCGGCCAACACGCTCAAGGTGCCCGGCTGGACGCGCTTCGACGCCGGCGTGCGCTACATGACCGACATCGGCGGTCATCTGGTGACCTGGCGCGCGCGTGTCGAGAACATCGCCAACCGCGACTACTGGTCGTCGGTCGGGGGTTATCCCGGCAACGGCTACCTGAATCTGGGCGGCCCCCGCACCTTCTCGCTGACGGCCTCGATGGAATTCTGATTCCGGCCTGATGCGTCAAGAGCCCCTCGCGCCTGTGCGTTGCGAGGGGCTTTTTCATTGCCGCCGCCGAGCGCGCGGACCGTGCGCCCAAAACAAAGCCCCGCGGCTCGCACCGCGGGGCTTTGTCGCGTGGTGTGCCGGCCAGGCCGGCGCACGTTGCGGTCTTACACTTCGATCACGTCGGCCACATCCTTGTAGTCGGCGATCTTGTCGAAGTTCAGGTACTGATAGATCTGGTCGCCGCTCTTGGTGATGACGCCCATATCGGCCATGTACTCGTCCTTGGTCGGGATGCGACCCAGACGCGAGCAGATGGCGGCCAGCTCGGCCGAACCCAGGTACACGTTGGTGTTCTTGCCCAGGCGGTTCGGGAAGTTGCGGGTGCTGGTCGACATCACGGTCGCGCCTTCGCGCACCTGGGCCTGGTTGCCCATGCACAGCGAGCAGCCCGGCATTTCGGTGCGGGCACCGGCCGTGCCGAACACGCCGTAGTGACCTTCTTCGGTCAGTTGCGCGGCGTCCATCTTGGTCGGCGGAGCGACCCACAGCTTGACGGGGATGTCGCGCTTGCCTTCGAGCAGCTTGGAGGCGGCACGGAAGTGGCCGATGTTGGTCATGCAGCTGCCGATGAACACTTCGTCGATCTTCGCGCCGGCCACGTCCGACAGCGTCTTCACGTCGTCGGGGTCGTTCGGGCAGGCCACGATCGGCTCATGGATGTCGGCCAGATCGATCTCGATCACGGCGGCATACTCGGCGTCGGCGTCGGGCTGGAGCAGTTGCGGGTCGGCCAGCCAGGCTTCCATGGCCTTGATGCGGCGAGCCAGCGAGCGCTCGTCTTCGTAGCCGTTGGCGATCATCCACTTCAGCATCACGATGTTGCTGTTGATGTACTCGATGATCGGTTCTTTGTTCAGGTGCACCGTGCAACCGGCGGCCGAACGCTCGGCGGAAGCATCGGACAGCTCGAACGCCTGTTCGACCTTCAGGTCGGGCAGACCTTCGATTTCCAGAATGCGGCCCGAGAAGATGTTCTTCTTGCCTTGCTTGGCCACGGTCAGCATGTCTTGCTTGATCGCGTAGAGCGGGATGGCATTGACCAGGTCACGCAGGGTGACGCCGGGCTGCATCTTGCCCTTGAAGCGCACCAGCACCGATTCCGGCATGTCCAGCGGCATCACGCCCGTGGCGGCGGCGAAGGCCACCAGGCCCGAGCCGGCCGGGAACGAGATCCCGATCGGGAAGCGCGTGTGCGAGTCGCCGCCGGTGCCGACCGTGTCGGGCAGCAGCATGCGGTTGAGCCACGAGTGGATCACGCCATCGCCCGGGCGCAGCGAGATGCCGCCACGCGTGCTGATGAACTGCGGCAGCGTGTGGTGCGTCTTGACGTCGACGGGCTTGGGATAGGCGGCGGTGTGGCAGAACGACTGCATGACGAGGTCGGCCGAGAAGCCCAGGCAGGCCAGGTCCTTCAGCTCGTCGCGGGTCATGGGGCCGGTCGTGTCCTGGCTGCCGACCGAGGTCATCTTGGGTTCGCAGTAGGTACCCGGGCGGATGCCCTGGCCGGCCGGCAGGCCGCAGGCGCGGCCGACCATCTTCTGCGCCAGCGAGAAACCGCGGCCGCTGTCGACGGGGTTGTTGGGCAGGCGGAACAGGGTCGAGGGCGCCAGGCCGAGGGCCTCGCGCGCCTTGGCGGTCAGGCCGCGGCCGATGATCAGCGGAATGCGGCCACCGGCGCGCACTTCGTCGAACAGCACGTCCGACTTCACTTCGAATTCAGCGATGACTTCGCCGTTTTTCAGGGCCTTGCCATCGTACGGGCGCAGCTCGACCACGTCGCCCATCTCCATCTTGGAGACGTCGAGTTCGATCGGCAGGGCGCCGGCATCTTCCATGGTGTTGTAGAAGATGGGGGCGATCTTGCTGCCCAGGCACACGCCGCCGAAACGCTTGTTCGGCACGAAGGGGATGTCTTCGCCCGTGAACCAGAGCACCGAGTTGGTGGCCGATTTGCGCGACGAGCCCGTGCCGACCACGTCACCCACGTAGGCGACCAGGTGGCCCTTGTCCTTCAGCGACTCGATGAACTTGATCGGGCCGCGCTTGCCGTCTTCCTCCGGCTGGAACGCGGCGCCTTCACGCTTGTTCTTCAGCATCGCGAGCGCGTGCATCGGAATGTCGGGGCGGGTCGTGGCGTCGGGGGCGGGCGACAGATCGTCGGTGTTGGTCTCGCCAGGCACCTTGAAGACCGTGATGGTCAGGCTCTGCGGCACTTCGGGACGGCTGGTGAACCATTCGGCATCGGCCCAGCTCTGCATCACGGCGCGCGCGTTGGCGTTGCCCTTGTCGGCCTTGTCCTTCACGTCGTGGAAGGCGTCGAACATCAACAGGGTTTTTTTCAGGGCTTCGGCGGCAACCGTACCGACTTCGGCGTCGTCGAGCAGTTCGATCAGCGGGCCAATGTTGTAGCCGCCGAGCATGGTGCCCAGCAGTTCGGTCGCCTTGGCGCGGCTGATCAGTGCACACGATTCTTTACCCAGCGCGACGGCGGCCAGGTGGGAGGCCTTGACCTTGGCGGCATCGTCCACGCCAGCGGGCACGCGGTGCGTCAGCAGGTCGAGCAGGAATTGCTCTTCCCCGGCGGGCGGGCTCTTCAGCAATTCGATCAGATCAGCGGTTTGTTGAGCCGAGAGGGGCAGCGCGGGGATACCCAGCGCGGCGCGCTCGGCCACGTGTTTGCGATACGTTTCCAGCATGAGGAGCCTGCGTAAAGTCGGGTTGGAAGAAGGGTTTGTGGCAGCGATTGTAGAGGCAAGCGGCCCCGGCAAGCAAATGTCTTATATCTTATATAAGACCTGCGGCCCGGACGTGGCGGTCGCGCCACATTCTCATAGAGGAGGCCGGGGGCGTCAGCGGAATTCCGCCCGTACAATCGCAGCCCCGGCACGGCCTCCCGCCGTGCCGGGCCGTCCCGACTTTCGCACGCTGCCCATGACCTATTTCCGCCGCACCGGTACGCCCGCCTTCCCGACCCGCCGATCGGCCGCCAAATCCGCCGCCCGATCGGCCGCCGCCCCGTTGAACGCGGCGCTGTCCGCGCTGGGCGGCCCCTTCTGGGTCGCCGACCTGGAAACCACCGGACTGTCGGCGGCGAGTTGCGAGATTCTCGAGTTCGCGGCCGTGGCCGTGTCCGCCGAGGGCCGTATCGAGCGCGAGTACTCCCAGGTCGTACGCATCGGTGGCCCGGTCCCGTCCTTCATCTCGCGCCTGACCGGCATTTCGCAGATCGAGGTGGATCGCGATGGCCTGCCCGTCATGCAGGCCTTCGACGAGTTCCTGAGTTTCATCGAGGGCGGTCCGGTGTTCTTTCACAACGCCTCGTTCGACACGCGCTTTCTGCGCGCCACGGCCGAGCGGCTGGGCCGGGCGTTCGACGCGCCGGTGCACTGCACCTTGCAGCTCGCGCGGCGCGCGTGGCCGGAGCTGCCCTCGCACAAGCTGGGCCTGCTGGCGGACCATATCGGGGCGCGCGTGCCGACCCACCGGGCGCTGGCCGACGTCCACACCACGGTGGCCGTCGCGCTGGCGGCGCGTCAGCGGCTGGCGATTTAATTACCCGGAGGCATCATGTCCGACCTGCAAGCGATGCGAGTTGCGGTGCGCCGTTTCACCGCCGAACGCGATTGGGAGCAATTCCATAGCCCCAAGAATCTCGCCATGGCGCTCGCCGGCGAGGCCGGTGAGCTCGTGGCCGAGTTCCAGTGGCTCACCGAAGCCGAATCCCGCGCGCTCACCGACGCGCAGCGCGCCGCGGTGATCGACGAGATCGCCGACGTGCAGCTGTATCTGGTCGCGCTGGCCGACAAACTCGGCGTCGATATTGCCGCGGCTGTCGAGCAGAAGATGGCCAAGAACGCCGTCAAGTATCCCGCCGGCGCCTTTCGCGGCAGCGCGCGCAAGTACGACGCCGACGCCTGACCCTTCGTGCTACCGTGAGTCACGACCGGCGGATGGCTTTACCGGCCCGTCGTCCGATGCCTTACCGCTTGCTGAACGCCGCGTCAGCGCGATCACCCGCGACTCGGTACACTCATTGCTCTTTGCGGCGACACTCGTTGCGCCCACAACTTCTTCCTCGAACACGACGCGCTCCGCAGGGTGTCTCGTGACCTCGCCATGCCCTTGAGTCATTTGTTCCTGGCCCTGTCCGTCGTGTTCATCTGGGGCACCAACTTCGTGGTCATCAAGTGGGGGCTGGCCGACTTTCCGCCCTTTCTGTACGCGGCGCTGCGCTTCTTCTTTTCGGCGCTGCCGTGGATCTTCGTGTTTCGCCGCCCCGCGGTGCCGTGGACCTCGCTCGCGGCGGTCGGCACGCTGCTGGGTGCGGGTCAGTTCGGGCTCCTGTATTGGGCCATGCAGCACGACATCACCCCCGGCCTCGCGTCGCTGGTGGTGCAATCGCAGGTGTTCTTCACCATCCTGATGGCAATGGTGCTCACGGGCGAGCGCCTGCGCTGGCTGCAGGGCGTGGCCCTGATCCTGGCGGTGGTGGGCTATGGGGTGGTGGCCTGGCACACGGGCGCCGATCCGGCTGCCGCCGTCACGCTCACCGGCCTGGCGCTGGTGCTGGCCGCGGCGTTCTGCTGGGCCTGCGCCAACACCATCGTGCGGCGCGCGGGCAAGGTCAACGCGGCGGCCTTCATGGCCTGGAGCAGTCTGTTCGCCATCATCCCCACCAGCCTCATCAGCCTGAGCGTCGAAGGGCCGCAGCAGATCGCGCAGGCGCTCCTGCATGCCAGCTGGGCGGGCTGGGGCACCGTGCTGTGGCAGGCCCTGGGCAATACCGTGTTTGGTTTCGGCGCCTGGAACTGGCTGCTGGCACGGCATCCGGCCGCCACGGTCGCGCCCACCGCGCTGCTCGTGCCGGTGTTCGGCATGCTGTCGTCCGCGCTGTTGCTCTCCGAAGCCCTGCAGGCATGGAAGCTCACGGCGGCCGCCCTGGTTCTGGGCGGACTGGCGCTCAATCTGTATGCGGGCCGTCAACGCGTCAAGCCGGCGGGCCGCGCATGAGCCTCGCCGACCACATCCTGTTTCTCGTCTTCGTCGCGCTCGCCACCTACGCCCAGACCATGACGGGCTTTGCGTTCGGGCTCGTGCTGCTGGGGCTCGCGGGCCTGTTTGCGCTCGCGCCGCTGCCCGACGTGTCGAACACCGTCAGCATCCTCACGCTCATCAACGCCGTGGTGGCCATGGGGCGCAGCCGGCCGCAGGTCGACTGGAATCTGCTGCGCCCCGCGCTGCTGAGCAGCATGGTGGGCGTCACGTTCGGCGTGTTCGCGCTCGACTGGATCAGCGGCAGCATGACGATCGTGCTGCAGTGGCTGCTCGGTCTCACCATTCTGGCCTGTGCCATGTTGCTCGTGTTGCGCACCCAGCCGCTCGAACGGGTGTCCGGCCGTGGCTCCTTCGTTTTCTTCGGCACGATTTCCGGCGTGCTGGGCGGTCTCTTCTCGAGTGCGGGTCCGCCGATGGTGTATCACCTGTACCGCCAGCCCCTGCCGCTGGCCGTGATCCGCAACACCCTGCTTGTGCTGTTTTCCTTCAACGCGGTATTGCGGCTTTCCCTGGTGACCTGGCAGGGCACGCTCAAGGTCTCCACCTTGTGGTTGAGCCTGGAGGCGCTTCCGGTCGTGGTCGGGCTCACCTGGCTGGTGCGCCGTTACGCCTCGGCCGATTCGATGCGCGCGGTCAGGCGCATGGTGTTCGTCCTGCTGCTCGCCGCGGGATTCGGGCTTCTCGGCCCGGCCACCCTCAACCTTTGGACGATGCTGCGCTGATTCCCTGAGCCTAGCGGCGCAGACCTCGGTACCCAGCCAAAGATGTAGTCCCGCCCGCCGCGGCCTCATGCTTACAGCTGGCTGTCAGGTTTGGGCCCGCGCGCCGTTCCTCCTTCCGTGCGATCTCCGGTAGACCGAGTTCTCCACCGAATGTCCCGGTAGCCCGTTTGCAGGATTCTTCGGATCCGCCGGGCCGCGCAATCTATGCCTCACCGGCACTCGACGCAACGGCTTCCCGCCAAAGCGAAGAGCACCGGGCCGGCCCGGACCGGTAGTCCGGAAAGCGCGGTCCGTCGCATCACGGACACCAGGGAGGCATCCAAATGAAG
The DNA here is from genome assembly GCF_002261475.1 of Bordetella genomosp. 5. Classification (GTDB taxonomy): domain Bacteria; phylum Pseudomonadota; class Gammaproteobacteria; order Burkholderiales; family Burkholderiaceae_B; genus Bordetella. Next base: position 9,597 of record NZ_NEVN01000009.1, on the reverse strand, counting down.
AAGCTCGCAACCATCGCAGTTCTGTCGTTCGCCGCGGCCGCGCCCGCTTTTGCCGGAGGAGGTTTCGGCGGTTCCATGGGAGCCTATCAAGGCTCCGTGGTCGGCTCGGTCGGCTCGATCTCGCAAGGCAATGCCGTGGCCTCCAGCCAGGTCATCGGCACCGGCCATTCGTACCAGAGCGCCCAGGCCAACACCGGCGGCACGGCCAGCATGTCCGGCGCTATCGGCCCCAGCGGCGCCAGCGTGTCGACGTCCACCCAGCAGTACTCGACCACGAAGACCTCGGGCTCCACGTGGGGCAACGCACCGGGCATGACGAACGGTTCGATCTCCAACGGCGCGGGCGCGTATGGCAACACCGATACCGGCGCTGCCGCGCAGGGCGCCTTCCAGATGGGCGCGATCGGCGGCTTCAGCAGCTTCGGCCGTCGCTAAGCCAACCGCTGATCCGTGCGGCCGCCGGCCGCACGGATCCAGGAGAACATCATGAAGACCATGATTCTCGCTCTATCCCTGGCGCTGGTTTCCAGTGGCGCCCTGGCGCAGACCAGTACCGCGTCGTCGAGCACGAGTGCATCGGCAGGCGTGACCGCAGCCGGCAATCAGCAGGGCGTGACGTTCAACAGCCGCAGCACGACGTCGGATTCCCTGCGTACCGTGCCGCCGGTGGCCGGTCAGGCCTTTTACGGCTCGTTCTCCACCGACAGCTGCATGGTGTCGGGCGGGGGCGGCGGGTCGGTCATGGGCTTCGGCATCAACCTCGCGGTGCCCGTGGAAGACTCCAACTGCAGCCTGCGCCGCAACTTCGAGCGCACGATGCAGGCGGCCGCCACCACGCGGGACCAGGACAAGTCGCGCAAGCTCGAGACCGCCGCCGTCGACATGCTGTGTCAGACGGACAAGGCCACGCGCGCGGCGCTGTCGGCGCAGGGGCTGTGCACCAACCTCGAAGCGGTCGCGGCCGCCGCGGTGGCGCCGCCCAACACGGCGTCGGCCGCACCGCCGCAGACGACGGCGTACGCCGTGCCGTCACAGCGTCTGTCCATGGGCAACCCGGTATTGGCACCGCAATCGCCTCGACGTATTCCCGACACCGCGCGTGCGCGCATTGACGATCTGTTCACGCCGGGTTGAGCGCGATGTCTGCAGCCGGCACGCGGGCGGCCCGCCCGCGCCACCGGGATCGCGCTAAAAGAGGCGGGCCAAACGCAGCGTTCCACGCGCCCCCCTTTGCGGGGGCGTCTTTTTTTTGACCGCGCCGAGATAGAAGCGGCGCGAGCATCCCACCGAAGGCGCAGCCTGAGGGCCAACCCATCGCTCGACTTCGCGCGGCTCGACTCCAGCGCGGCTCAGCGTGGCTCGGGCGTACGCGGATCGGCGGCGGCCTGCGTGATGGGCGCCGGCGCGATCGACGGCTCGTCGCGCAGCAGCATCGTCGCTGGCGGCGCCATTTCGAGCTTGGCATCGGACAGGCGCTGCAGCACGTCGAACAGAATCGCGCTGCGCACGCCATACGCGAGGCGCGGCGAACTCACGTAGGCCGTGGCCTTGAACACCAGGTGGCCGGCGTCGAAGCCGTCGAGGAATACGCTGGGCTCGGGGGCACTCAGGATATCTTGATGCGCACCGAAGGCGTCCAGCAGCAGCTGCTTGACCTGCTGGGGCGGCGTCGACAGCGGCATCGGCAGCTTGATCTGCACCAGGCCGAGCGGGTTCGCATGCGTGACGTTGCGCACGGTCTTGGTAATGAATTCCGAATTCGGCACGATCACCGTCGACCGATCCCCCATCTGGATCTCGGTCGCGCGCACATTGATGCGCAGGATGTCGCCTTCCACGCCGCCCAGCGACACCCAGTCTCCGACCTTGACCGGCCGTTCCGCCAGCAGGATCAGGCCCGACACGAAATTCTGCACCACCGCTTGCAGGCCGAAACCGATACCGACCGACAGCGCACTGGCGATCCAGGCCACCCGTTCCAGACCGATGCCCAGCGCCGACAACGCCAGCGCCACCGCGATCACCACGCCCGCATAACCGAACAGCGTGGCGGCCGAAATCTGCATGCCGGGGTCGAGCTCGGTGCTCGGCAGATAGCGGTTGGTCAGCCAGCGCTTGAGCAGGCGCACCGCGACCAGGCTGAGCGCCAGCACCAGCAGCGCCTGTACCAGCGCGCCCGGACGCAATTGCACCTCGCCGATCTGCAGGCCCCGGTGCAGCTGGTCGAACCGGTGCGCCAGGTCGGCCGGGCCTTCGCCGAACGGCGCGAGCAGCATCACCGCCGCGGTCATGATCACGAGCACCCGGCCCACGCCCGAGAGCAGCACCGCCGCCTGGATGCGGATGCGGGATTGGGCGGGCTCACCGTCCTTGGGCTGCGCGTTGGAGCCGAGCAGCGTCGAAAAGCCGTCTTCGATCAGCACCGAAGCGAGATACGCCGTCGTCAGCACCACCAGCGTCCAGAAGGATTGGCGGATTACGAAGCTGCCGAGCGCCGCGTAGCCGATCAGCATGGCAAGCAGGCTGAAGACGAGCACGACCCAGGCCACGGTGCTGAGCGCCGCGATCCAGAGCGGGCGCGGCGCCGGCGGCTGGCCCTCTTCGGTCGTCTGCGACGCGCGGCGCAGACGTTCGGCGCGGAGCAGGGTCCACAGCATCAGAATGCCCAGCAGCGCCACCACGAAACTATTGAGCGCGATCGTCGATGTCAGGCTGGTATTGAGCAGGATCGGCAGCCGTTCGGCGAGCCAGACGATGATGACGAGGGTGCCCAGCATGGCCGGCGCCCAGCGCAGACCGCGGGCCACCTCGTCCGGAATCGGGGGCAGCCGCCACGAGGGCCGGTCGGGGGAGAGCAGTGCGTAGCCCAGGCCGGTCACGTAACCGCCAAAACACACCATCGCCACCAGGCCATCGAGCAGGCTCTGGGTCGCGTCGCCCACTTCCGCACGCCACACTAGGCCGATCTTGAAGAACTCGGCGATCAGGCCCGGCGTGGCAATCGAGAGCATCACGATCGCTACGGCCAGGAAGGACCGGCGCAGGCGGCCGGGCGGCACGCGGCTGGCCGTCAACCGGACGATCAGTTTGTCGAACCAGTAACGCAGGGTCAGCACCGCCACCGCGAGCAGGGCCAGCACCAGCCAGCCCCATCCCGGCGTGGCGGTCACCATGGCGCCCACGTCCTGGCGCAGATCCGCCATGCGATCGAGATCGCGCGGCAGGTCCCCGCGCAGCTCCGACCAGAACGACGAGGACACGAAGGAATCGCGCCGCTCGCCCAGGCGCGCCTGGAACTGCGTGCGCCGCATGGCCGAAATCTGTTCGGCGGTCTGGGCCGCTTCAACCGACAACAGTCGGGCCAGCTTCACCTGCGCATCGAGATCGCGATTGGACTTCTCGAGCTGGGCGCGCTGCTGCGCGACATCGGGGGCTTCCTTGCCGCCCTCGGTGGGCTTGCCCAGCTCGGTGAGCCGGGCGGCCACGCTGGCCAATTGCGGCGCCAACGCTTCCGCGAGGCCCTCCGCGCGATTCTGGATGTCGAGCGCGTCGGCGCGGCGCTGTACCAGCTCGGCATCATCGGTGAGCTTGTCCAGGCCCTTGCGCAGGCCGTCGATGTCCTGCCGCGCCGCGGTCAGCTTGGCGTCGGCTTCCTTGATGTCGATGGTGCTGGCGGGCTGCGCGTGCACGGCCGCCGGCGCCATCACGCACATGGCGAGCAGCAGGACGAACAGCAGGTGCCAGAGGTGCCGTGACGTCGCGAAGGGCGCCGCCGCGGGCAAACGATGGAATGGGGTCGATGTCATGTCGGAGCGCCCCTCGAGGGGCGCGGCAATTCGGATCAGGGTGCGGGTCAAGCCTCGCGCGGCGCGGCCCGATCGCGGCAGCATAGCCCGGACACACCGTGGGTGTTCAACGCCTTGCAACAGAATTTGACGGGTGCCCGGCCGCCGCCCACGCCCGCTCTATGGGTGAACGGCCGTCCGGCGGGCGGCGTGGGTCCGTAGCCGCTCCGGCGGGCGCCGCGCCTGGCGGGCCTGACGCTCAGTCCGGCGGCGTGGCGGGGGGGGCGCGGCGGGAGCGTGGCGCCACGCCCAACACCTCGCGGCAGGTGTCGAGCCAGGCCCGAGCGGCGTACGACAGGTAACGATCGCGCAGCCAGATGTGTCCGACCTCCCATTGCACCCCGCCGCGGGCGATCCGGGCGGTGCGGGTGCCGCGCGGCTTCAGACGCTGGACCAGCGGCTCGGGCAGGATGGCCGTGCCCAGGCCGGCGGCCGCCATCGCGGCCAGAAAATCCCAGTGCGCGCTCTGCGCCGCGATCTGCGGGGTAAAGCCCGCGTCCAGGCAGGCCTGACGCAGGCGGCGGGTCAGCGCGAAGTCATCGGTGGGCAGCAACAGCGGCTCATTCCTGAGCGCCGACAGCGGCAGGGCTTTGCCTTCTGCCCACGACGCGTGCGCCGGTCCCACCACGGCAAGCGGATAACTGCCGAAGCGCAGCGTCTCGAGCGGACTCGGCGTCTGCACCGGCAACACCGTTGCGCCGATCTCCAGTTCGTTGGCGGTGACCAGCCGTTCCACGGCCTGCCCGGTGCCTTCCCGCAGCTGCAGCCGGATCTCGGGGTGCCGTTCGCGAAACGCCTGCACCACCGGAATGAACAGCAGATTGATCATCGGCGGAATGCCCACCTCGAGCTCGCCTCGGCGCAGATCCACGGTCTCGCGCACTTCGGCGTTGAGCTGGCGCATCGCGCCCAAGATATGCAGGCCGCGCTCGTACACCACGCGTCCCGTATCCGTGGGGCGGGCCGTGTGGCCGTCGCGGATCAGCAGCGGCGTGCCGATCTCTTCCTCGAGCTGCCGGATCATCTTGCTGACCGTCGATTGCGTCACGTACAGCGTGCGTGCCGCCTGCGTGAAGCTGGCGGTTCGAACGGTTTCGACGAAGTAGCGCAGGGCGCGGATGTCCATGGGGCGTACCCAATTGATGAAAATACCGACTGATTTGCATGATTTTAAGTCATTGCGTATTTGACTCGGCTCGTTCCTATACTGCGGCCAGGCAGCCTGCCCGCCACATTTTCGGCGGCCGGGCGCATCGGAAAACACCACGGCAGAAGGTGTCCGGACCTCGGCGGGAGACGTGTCGTTTCTGGTTCCCCGATCCGGCCCGCCCGCCGCGGCTCAAGAATCAGGAGACACGCAATGGACATCGAACGTATCCGTCATCAGGGCCTGCGCTCGCGCATCACGACCGCGCAGGAGGCCGCGCGTTTGATTTCCAACGGCATGACGGTCGGCATGAGCGGCTTCACCCGCGCCGGCGACTGCAAGGCCGTGCCGGCCGCCCTGGCCGAGCGCGCGGCGCACGAGCCGCTCAGCATCACTTTGATCACCGGCGCCTCGCTGGGTCACGACACCGACAAGCAGCTGGCGAACGCCGGCGTGCTCGCGCGACGCATGCCGTTCCAGGTCGACACCACGTTGCGCCGCAAGATCAATCAAGGCGAGATCGCGTTCGTCGACCAGCATCTCTCCGAAACGGTCGAACACCTGCGTGCCGGACATCTCGGGCCGATCGACGTCGCCATCATCGAGGCCGCCGCGATCACCGAGGACGGCGGCATCGTGCCGACGATGTCGGTGGGCAACTCCGCGTCTTTCGTCGAGCAGGCCCGCACGGTCATCGTCGAGCTGAATCTCGGCGTGCCGGCGGCGATCGAAGGTCTGCACGACATTTACGTGCCTGCGCCGCACGGCGCGCGCGCACCGCTTCCGGTGCTGGCGCCGCACGACCGCATCGGCACGACCTGCATCCAGGTGGATCCCGCCAAGATCGGGGCCATCGTGATCACCGATGCGCCCGATAGCCCGTCCAATGCCTTGCCGCCCGACGACGAAACGGCGGCGATCGCGAGCCACATCGTTTCGTTCCTCGGTGCGGAGGTCAGCGCCGGCCGCCTGAGCCGTTCGCTGCTGCCCCTGCAGGCCGGCATCGGCACCATCGCGAACGCCGTGCTGCATGGCTTCGGCGAAGGCGACTTCGACGGACTGACGATGTATTCCGAGGTGCTGCAGGACAGTGCCATCGCGCTGCTCGACCAGGGCAAGCTGGCGTTCGCGTCGGCCTCTTCGATCACCGTGTCCACGCCGGTCTACGAGCGCATCCTCAATAACCTGGATCACTACCGCGAGCGCCTCGTGCTGCGCCCGCAAGAGATCAGCAACGCTGCGGAAATCGTGCGGCGTCTGGGCGTGATCGCCATCAATACCGCGCTCGAATGCGACATCTATGGCAACGTGAACTCCACCCACGTGGGCGGCACGCACATGATGAACGGCATCGGCGGATCCGGCGACTTCGCGCGCAACGCGCACCTGGCCATCTTCGTGACCAAGTCCATGGCGAAGAACGGCGACATCTCCAGCATCGTGCCGATGGTGGCCCACGTCGACCACAACGAGCACGACGTCGACGTGATCGTCACCGAGTGCGGCCTGGCCGACCTGCGTGGCCTGGCGCCGCGCGAGCGCGCCCGCGCCATCATCGCGCACTGCGTGCACCCCTCGTATCGCAATGCGCTCTCCAGCTACTTCGAACGCGCCTGTGAACGCGGCGGCCAGACCCCGCACCTGCTAGAAGAGGCCTTCTCTTGGCACCAGCGCTTCAACGAAACGGATTCCATGCGCGAGTCCGTGGCCCTGACGCGCAAGGTCGCGTAATCGGAACGGGATGCCATGCGTGAATCGCATGGTTCTGACGCGTGAGGTGGCGTAAGTCCGGTGGCCCTGACGCGGAAGGTGGCGTCAGTCCCGTCGTCCTGACGCGCAGGGTGCCTGACCGGAGTGGATTCAACGCGTGAATCCGTCGTGCTGATGCGCGAGCTCATGCAACCGCGCGCCCTGCGGCGCCGCGTGCTGCTCTGGATGCAGGCGAGCGCGTCAACGCGGCGCGCGCGCGTCGAGCTGGCTTGCGGCGCGGGTGATCTCGGTCTCGAGCCAGGCGCGCAGGGCCTGCACGGGCGGCCAGTCGGCATACTCCGGCCGATAGACGAGGTGATAGGTCTGGTCGCCTTCGTACGGTATAGACAGGGGCGACAGGCGCACGAGCCGCCCCTCGGCGAGCGCATCCGCCGCGAGCAGCTCGCGCACCAGCGATATGCCCATGCCTTGTTCCACCGCCTGCAGCAACATGCCGCCGTCGTTGAACACCGCCACCGGCACGACGCGGCGCGGGTCGCCCGCCGCATGAAACCAACTTTCCCATAAGCCCTGTTCGCCCAGCAGCGGCTCGCGGGCGAACTGCGCCGGTTCGGCGCCCGCCAGACGCTGCGCGGCCTCTGGCGAGCCCACCAGCACCATCGGCATGGGGGCGGGAAAAAGCGCCACGCTCACCAGCCCCGGCCAATGGCCCCGCCCGTAGCGCAGCGCCGCATGGAAACCATCCCGCTGAAGATCCGCCAGTTGCTGCGAGGTCTCGACCTCCAGCACGAGCTCCGGATGGCGCTCGCGCCACCGCGCCATGCGCGGCAGCAGCCAGCGCTGCGCGAAGGAGGGCAACACGCTCACCCTCAGTCGCACCGTGGCGCCGGCCGCCGCTTCCTGCGCCGCGCGCGTGCCCTCGTCGATCAACGCCAGCGCCGGTCCCACGCGCGCCAGCAACGCGCGGCCCGCGTCGTTGAGCTGGATGCCGCGGCCCACGCGGTCGAACAGCGGCGTGCCGAGCCGCGTTTCCAGATGACGGATCTGCTGGCTGACCGCGCTGTGTGTGAGATGCAGCGCCGTGGCGGCCGCGCGCAGATTGCCCCCTTCGGCCACGGCGCGAAACACGGGCAGGCTGTTCAACGGAATTTTCGACATGGGCGCGAGGGCTCGATAAAGGTTGTCGTCATGACGCGGCGGAGGTCACGTGTCCATCTCGGTGGGGAGGCGAGGGCAGCGCTCGCCAAAGGAGCAGGACCTCGTCTTCCCAGGAAGGCAGGTGCCTCGTTCGCCGGCCAGGCAGGCAAGGGTTGTCGCCACGGTATAGCCGCCAAAACGGTCGGATTTACTAACCATATTGGCCACAATATATCGATTTTCGCGGCAGGTCTGTATAGATATTCTGAACGCATACCTAATCGGGAGCGTTGCCATGTCTATCAGCGAATCGTATGTGTCTCACCCGCAGGGGGCGCCGCGGTCCATCGCGTCCTGGGTGCGGTCGGTAGTTGCTCGCGTGGTCGAGTGGGCGGGCGCCCCGGTAGCGTCTGTCAACGCGGCCGATCTCGACCCGCGGCTCCTGCGCGACATGGGCCTGCCGCCGGAGGTCAACGCCTGGAACGAATGCGAAGCCCTGCGCCGTCAGCGCAATCTGCGCGAGCCCCATCTCTGGTAGGCGGCGCACTCCGGGATCCCGAGGCGGGCCGGTGCGGGTTGTTCACGCGATGCTTTTCGATGCCGGCTCTCGCTCGCACGGCGCCTATGCGGGCTCCCGCTGGTCCGGTGCCTTATCTACCGGCGCGCTGCCTTACCTACTAGCGCGGTGCCTTATCTACGAGCGCGCTGCCTTACCTACTAGCACGGCGCCTTATCTACTAGCGCGCAGCTTACCTACCAGCCCGGTGCCTTATCTAGTAGCGCGCAGCTTACCTACCAGCACGGTGCCTTATCTACTAGCGCGCTGTCTTATCTACTAGCACGGTGCCTTATCTATAGTGGGCCCTTTCTCTCTATCAAGCCCTTCTCACTATTAGGCCCTTACTCTCAGGCCCTTTCTCTATATTGGGCCGCCTACAGAGAGACGACACGTTGCGTCGGGTGCGACGGAGCGCCGGGCGCCGGGCGCCGGGCAACGGGCGCCGGGCAACGGGCGCCGGGCACCGGGTCCAGGCCCCTAGGCCCAACCGGTCAATCCTCGCCCTATATATAGAAGCCTTCCCGGAATAGCACCGCCTGTATATAGAAGTAGAAGACGGACACGCTGCGCCGCGCATCCCGCTGCACCGGATCCGGCTCCGCTCAGACCGTCCGGATCCGCGCCCGTCGACATATCAATTGCCCGGGGCACTTATATAGAGGGCTGACGCGCCGCGGCGCCCACCCGGCGATGCGGAATCCAGGCGCTGCCCACGCCATCCCAACCTACGGTGCGCGCGATCAAAATTATTTTTCGCGCCATTATTTGGCCCGTTAAGTAACGGAACACCCTGCGCAGACGGCGTGAAAACAGGGCCAAGTCCTTGAACGCAAAAGGTATTGTCCCCAATTGCCCATCCGAGGGCAGCGGGAGAGGGCAGTACGAACCACATGGCGGGGGCGAAAACTTTACGGGTTTCCCATGACTTCGTTTTGACAAGCCCAAAAACCATGCTATAGTTCGCCCCCTTCGCTGCTCACACAACAGTGTGAACAACGAAGCCGAAGCGGCAAGTGCTGTTTAGCCGGCCTCAAAGCGGTTGCCACCTGAGTGGGACGCGAGGCGCGAAACGGGGCTTTCAGCGCAGGAACGGAAGCTTGCTTCCGAGGTTGTCCGAAAGGGCTTACCGAATTCCAGCGTTGCACGGTGAGCTGCAAATTGTGCGCACTGAGTTGCACGATCTGCAAAAACTGTGTTAT
>NZ_NEVN01000013.1 GCF_002261475.1 Bordetella genomosp. 5 | reverse complement strand
CCGAACGACCACTCTCAGTGCCCTTCAAACACTCCCGAACCACCTTTAACTTGAACTGCTCGTTGTACTTCGCCATGTAAAAACCCCCGAAGGTTGGATCAATATCCAACTTTCGGGGGTCAGTTCACGGATCGCCGGGTTTTTTTATGGTTGCGCGCTCAACCTTCCTGCAGCACGCGGTGCATCCAGCGCCCGACGGCGAGCAGGCGCTGGTCCTGGCCGGGCGCGCCGACCGCCTGCAGGCCCACGGGCAGGCCTTGCGGGCCGGTCGTGAAGGGCAGATGCACGGCAGGGAAGCCGAACAGGGTCCAGACCCGGCAGAACAGCGGATCGCCCGTGCCCTGCTCGAAGAAGGGCGCCTCGCCGGTGGTGCTGGGCATCAGCAGCACGTCGAACTGGTCGAACCAGCGCAGCGCGCGCTCGCGCGCGCGGGCGGCACGGGCGAGCCGTTCCTGGTGGGCCGCCGTGTCGATCTCCGCGCCCGCGTCGAGCATGGCGACGAGACGCGTGCTGAGCTGCTTGCGGGCCTGCGTGCGCTCGTAGGTGAGGGCGCTCGCGGCTTCGTAGGCCATGACGTCGGCGTGCAACTGCACCAGCGCGCAATCTTCGGCGGGCAGCGCGGCCTCCTGCACATCCGCGCCCGCCCGGGCGAGCAACAGCGCGGCCTGCTCGAACGCGTCGCGGCTTTCGGTCTGTGCCAGGCGCCACTGGAAGGTCCGCAGCATGCCGATGCGCGGCGTGCCGTCGTAGTCGAGCTGGCGCAGGCGCGCGTCGCGCATCAGCACGGAGGCGAGCAGCCCGATATCGTCGATGCTGCGTGCGAAGCCGCCGATCGTATCGAGCGACTCGGCGGTGGATTTGAGGCCGCCGCGCGCGATGCGGCCGGCCGTCGGCTTGAAGCCCACCACACCGCAATACGCGGCCGGCCGGATGATGGAACCCGCGGTCTGGGTGCCGAGCGCCAGCGGGCACATCTCGTCGGCCACCGCCGCGGCGGAGCCGCTGGACGAGCCGCCCGGCGTGTAGGCGACGTTGCGCGGATTGCGCGTCGGGCCCGGCTGATAGGCCGCCAGCTCGGTCGTGACCGTCTTGCCGAGCACCAGCCCGCCGGCCTCGCGGCAGAGCGCAACGGCGGCCGCATCCGCGACGGGTTGATGCTGGCTGTACACGCTCGACCCGTAGCGCGTGGGGAGGTCATGCGTATCGAAGATGTCCTTGATGCCCAGCGGCAGACCGTGCAGCACGCCGCGCACGGGGCCGTTGTCGAGCGCCTCCGCCTGCGCCAGCGCATGCGCGGGGTCGAGCGTGGCCCAGGCTTGTACCTGCGGCTCACGCTGCTCGATGCGCGCCAGACAGGCCCGCACCATCTGCACCGCGGTGAGTTCGCGGCGGTTGAGCCGGCGCGCCGCATCGAGCGCACCGAGTTGATTCAAGGCTATCGCCATCCCCAAATTCCCCAGATCATCGGATGTACGCCTATCTTGGCGTATGTGTATTGCCGGACCATGTAGCGTCCGCCATTCAATCTATCGGGGCCAGTGTAGAAGCAAGCGCGGGGTATATGCAAAGAACCGGGATCGCGTTTCCGGGTTAACCCGCGAAGGATGCGTGCGCAACCAATTCGGCGACATCTCTCCGGCAAAGCCCGTGACGCGTTGCGATATGCGGCGCACCGCCACGACCTTCGGCGCTTTCGCCAACTGCGGATGGGCGCGTATGCGGCGCTGCGGCACGCGCACTTGTGGCGGGTATGCGGCGTTTGTACTAAGTTGGCGCATGACATATCGCTGTCATGCTGCGCTCCTAGAATGAAATCGTTTTCATCAGGCTGTTCGTCGCCAAGGATTGCTGTGAGCCAAAAAGCGCCAAGCCGGCCCTCGATCATCGAGATTGCCCGCAAGGCGGGCGTCTCGCCCGCCACGGTCTCGCGGGCGTTCAATCAGCCCGAGCTGCTGCGTGCCGAAACGCTCGCGCGCATCGAGGCCGTGGCGCAGCGCAGCGGTTTCCGGCCCAATCGCGTCGGCCGCTCGCTGCGCAACGGCAGCACACGCACGATCGGCCTGATCCTGCCCACGCTCACCAATCCGGTGTTCGCCGACTGCTTCGAAGGCGCGGAGCAATACGCGCGCGCCGCGGGCTACAGCGTGATGATGGCCACCACGGGCTACCAGCCCGACATCGAAGATCGTGTCGTGCGCGAGCTCATCGATCATCAGATCGACGGCCTCATTCTCACGGTAGGCAATCCCGCCGACAGCGCGACGCTGCAGTTTCTGCAGCACACCGGCATGCCGCATGTGCTGGCCTACAACGAGTCGCCGGACCATCCTTTCGTGTCGGTGGACAACCGCGCCGCCGCGAGCGAGATGGTGCAACGCCTGGCCGATCTGGGCCATCAGCGCATCGCGCTCGTGACCGGTCCGCTGGCGGCGTCCGACCGCGCGCGCCGCCGGCTCGAAGGCGCGCGCGCCTGCGCCCGCAAGCTCGGGCTGCCCGCGGTCGGCCACCTCGCCATGCCGGCCCATACCGAATCCGATCTCAGCGTGCTGCGCATGGCCCTGACCCGCAAGGACGCGCCCACCGCGCTGTTCTGCTCCAACGATCTGCTCGCCAGCTCGGTGCTGTCGCAGCTCATCGGGCTCGGCGTGCGCGTGCCGCAGGATCTGTCGGTGTGCGGCTTCGACGGCGTCGCGATCGGCGCGCTGATGATGCCGCCGCTGAGCAGCGTGTCGCAGCCCAGCCGCGAGATCGGCGCGCAGGCCTGCGCGCGTCTGCTCGACTTCATGCAGAACGACATTCCCATTGAATCGGTGCGGCTCGCGCACCGTGTCTTCCCCGGCGGCACGGTCGCTGCCGCTCCCGCCAAACCGTCCTCCGTCAGGATCAAGCAAGCATGAAACGATTCCTCAAGAACCTCACGCGCGCCACCTTGGCCGTACTGGCCCTGAGCGCCGGCGCCGCTCAGGCGCAATCCGCCATCTGCTACAACTGTCCGCCTGAGTGGGCCGACTGGGCCACGCAGATCAAGGCGATCAAACAAGCCACCGGCATCACCGTGCCGGGCGACAACAAGAACTCCGGCCAGGCGCTCGCTTCGCTGGCGGCCGAGCGCGGCAATCCCGTCGCCGACGTCGTCTACTACGGCGTGACCTTCGGCATCCAGGCCGACAAAGACAATCTCATCCAGGCGTATAAGCCGGCAAACTGGGACAAGATCCCCGACGGCATGAAGGATCCCAACGGCAAGTGGTTCGCCATCCACTCCGGCACGCTGGGCTTCATGGTCAATGTGGACGCGCTGCGCGGCAAGCCCGTGCCCAAGTCCTGGAATGACCTGCTCAAGCCCGAGTACCGCGGCATGGTGGGCTACCTCGATCCGTCGTCGGCCTTCGTCGGCTACGTGGGCGCGGTAGCGCTGAACGGCGCGCTGGGCGGCACGCTGGACAACTTCGATCCTGCCATCGGCTGGTTCAAGAAGATGCAGGCCAACAAGCCCATCGTGCCGAAGCAGACCGCCTATGCGCGCGTGCTGTCCGGCGAGATCCCGATCCTGATCGACTACGACTTCAACGCCTACCGCGCCAAGTACAAGGACGAGGCCAACGTCGCGTTCGTGATCCCGGCCGAAGGCACCATCGCGGTGCCCTACACCATGAGCCTGGTAGCCAACGCCCCGCACGCCGACAACGGCCGCAAGGTGCTGGACTTCACGCTCTCGGATGCCGGCCAGGCGATCTGGGCCAATGCCTTCCTGCGCCCGGTTCGCGCCGAAACCATGTCGGCCGAAGCGCAGAAGAAGTTCCTCCCGGCCGCGGACTACGCCCGTGCCGGCACGGTGGACTACGCGCAGATGGCGGCGGCGCAACGCGGCTTCTCCGAGCGCTACGCCAAAGAGGTGAACTGAGATGGTGCGCCGCGGATGGCTTTGGTTCGCCGCGCCGGCCGCGGCGCTCTTTCTGGCGTTCTGGCTGCTGCCCATGGCGGCGCTCGCGCTGACCGGCGCGCGCACCGCCGAGGGCCACTCGGCCTACGTCACGGTGCTGACCAGCATGCAGTACTGGCGCAGTCTGGCCAATACCGTCGTGCTGTCGCTGGTGGCCACGCTGGCGACCTTGCTGGTCGCCTTGCCGGTCGGTCGTTTCCTGGCCTGGCATCGTGAGTTTCCGGGCCGGCGCGCGCTGGTCGCGCTGCTGATGTTTCCGCTGGCCTTTCCTGGCGTCGTGGTGGGTTTTCTGATCATTCTGCTGGCCGGGCGCCAGGGCGTGACCGCCACCATCAGCCGCTGGCTGGGCGCCGAGCCGCTGGTGTTCGCCTACGGCATGGCGGGTCTGTTCCTGGGCTATCTGTACTTCTCGTTGCCCCGCACGATCGGCATGATCTCGGCCGCCGCCGAGCAGATCGACACCAGCCTGCTGGAAGCCGCGCGCACGCTGGGCGCATCGGGATGGCGCCGCTTCGCCGACATCGAATTGCCGGCGCTGACGCCGGCGCTGCTGGGCGCGGGCGCCATGAGCTTCGCCACGAGCATGGGCGCGTTCGGCACGGCGTTCACGCTGGCCACGCAGATCGACGTGCTGCCCATCACGATCTACAACGAGTTCACCAACTACGCCAACATCCCGGTCGCGGCCGCGCTGTCGATCGTGCTGGGCCTGGTGACCTGGGCCGTGCTGTATGTCGCGCACAGCGTCGCGGGCACCCGCGCCGGCGCGGCGGCCTGAGATTTCTTACCGCATATCGCCATGACTGAACTGCATTCGCGCACCGACATGCGCCTGGGACTGGCCGTCACGCTCGCCGTGGCCGCCTTCCTGATCGGACCGGTGGTGCTCTCGATCCTGGCGGGTCTGACCCGCAACTATTTCGTCGGCTTTTCCAGCGGCTTCACGCTGCGCTGGATCGAGCAGGTGTGGGAGCTCTATAGCGACACCATCTGGCGCTCGTTCGCCGTCGCGCTGCTCACGCTGCTGGTCTGCGTGCTGGTGGGCGTGCCGGCGGCCTGGGTGCTGACGTTGCACCGCGGCCGTGCCGCGCGCGCGCTCGAAGAATTGCTGACTCTGCCGGTCGCGGTGCCGGGCCTCGCCTCGGCGCTCGCGCTGATCATCTCGTGGGGCACGGTGTCGGGTCTGCGCGGCAGCATGTGGTTCATCGTGATCGGCCACGTGCTGTTCACGCTGCCCTTCATGGTGCGGGCCGCGCGTGCAAGCATGGCGGGCGCGGACCTGGCCGTGCTCGACGAGGCCGCCGCCACCCTGGGCGCCGGCCGCATGCACCGCTTCCTGACGGTGGTGGTGCCCAATGCGATGCCCGGCATCGTGACGGGCGCCCTGACCGTGCTCACCCTCTCCATCGGCGAGTTCAACCTCACCTGGTTGCTGCATACGCCGCTCACCAAGACGCTGCCCGTCGGCCTGGCCGACAGCTACGCCTCGATGCGCCTCGAAGTCGCGTCGGCGTACACCCTGGTCTTCCTGCTGATGCTGATGCCGCTGCTGGTCGGCCTGCAATGGCTGGCCGCCCGCGGCGAACGCCGCACCCGCCTGCAGCAGCGCCAGGCGGCCGCCCAGAATCAAGGACATTGAACATGAAAGCTCCCGTCTCGATCACCCTGAGCCAATGCGGCAAGACCTGGCCCGACGGCACCCGTGCGCTGCAGCCGCTGGATCTGCACATACCCGGTGGCGAAATCCTCGCGTTGCTCGGCCCCTCGGGCTGCGGCAAGACCACGCTGCTGCGCCTCATCTGCGGGCTGGAGCAGGCCGATGCCGGCGCCAGCATCCGCTATGGCGATGAGGACGTCACGCAACTTCCGCCCGAGGCGCGAGGCGTGGGCGTGGTGTTCCAGAGCTATGCGCTGTTCCCCAACATGAGCGTGCTCGACAACGTGGGCTATGGGCTGCGCGTACGCGGCCAGGACGCCGCCACGCGCAACGCCCGCGCCATGGAAATGCTGTCGCTGGTGCGCATGGAAAGCTTCGCGACACGGCGTGTCAGCCAGCTTTCGGGCGGCCAGCGCCAGCGCGTCGCCCTGGCGCGTGCGCTGGCCATCGAGCCGCGCGTGCTGCTGCTCGACGAGCCACTCACCGCGCTGGACGCGAAGCTGCGCGAGCACCTGCGCGTGGAGCTGGCGCAGATGCTGCGCCAGCTGGGCATCACCACCATCATCGTGACGCATGACCAGGACGAGGCCATGATGCTGGGCGACCGCATCGCCGTCATGTCGGCCGGCCGGCTCGAGCAGATCGGCGACGCCGAGACGCTCTATCGCCAGCCCGACACGGAATTCGTGGGCGAGTTTCTGGGCACGCTATGCAAGCTGCGCGGCGGCGTGCGCGATGGCGTGCTGATCGAAGGCGCCCAGGATCTGCGCTTTCGGCCGCATCACGTCGGCCTCGCCGACCCGCGCGCGGACGCGGTCCAGGCCGAAGTGCTGGCGCGCTTTTTCCTGGGCGGCTCGGTGCGCTACGAGATCGGCCTGGCCGACGGGCAACGCCTGAGCGCGATCACCGGTCCCGACAGCCACTATCAACGCGGCCAGCGCGTCAGCGTGACGCTCGCCGCCCACTGACCCTTCATCCTCACTCCGGTTTCATCATGCTCATCGCACAAATCACAGACCTGCATATCCGCATGCCCGGCCAGAAGGCCTATCGCGTGGTCGAGACGGATCAGTACCTGCCGCCGGCCGTGGTCGCGCTCAACGCGCTGGACCCGACGCCCGATCTCGTCATGATCAGCGGCGACCTGACCGATTTCGGCCGGCCGGCCGAGTACGCGCATCTGCGCGCCATGTTGCAGTCGCTGCGCATGCCGTACTTCCTGCTGCCCGGCAACCACGATGCCCGCGACGGGTTGCGCGATGCGTTCCCCGACCATGCCTACCTGAGCGAGGCCGGTGAGTTCCTGCAATACACGGTGGAAGAGCACCCCTTGCGTCTGATTGTGCTCGACACGGTGGTGCCGATGCAGAGCCATGGTTCGTTGTGTGCGCAACGATTGAACTGGCTTGCCGATCGCCTGGCGGAACAGCCCGGCCGTCCGACCGCCATCGTGATGCACCATCCGCCGTTCGCCACCGGGATCGAGCACATGGACGCCATCGGCCTGCTGGCGGGCGCGCCGGAGCTCGAAGCGTTGGTTTCCCGCTACGCGAATATCGAGCGGATTCTGTGCGGACATTTGCACCGCACCATTTTCCGCCGCTTCGGCGGCACCATCGCCTCGACCTGCCCGAGCCCGGCGCATCAGGTGGCGCTGGACCTGCGCGTGGGCGGTCCGTCCGCCTTCGTCATGGAGCCGCCGGCCTTCCATCTGCATCACTACCTCGACGGCTCGCTCAACACGCACCACGCCTACATCGGGGATTACCCGGGTCCGTATCCGTTTCATGAAGACGGCGGGCTGATCGACGAGTAATCGACGGCCCGGTCGCTGCGCTGCAACGCGTACGTCATGTTTGCAGCGCAGAATGAAAAGGATTTCATTTGCCGCCAGAATGGCAAATCTCCAGAACAAGAAAAGCCGCCATGTCCCATGTCGTCCTAGAAAACCTGAGCAAACAGTATGGCGATGCCGCCGCCATACAAGGGGTGAGCTTCTCCGCGCCAGCGGGAAGCTTCACGGTCCTGCTGGGCCCGTCGGGATGCGGCAAGTCGACCACGCTGCGCATGATCGCCGGCCTGGACACGCCCACCGGCGGACGCATCCTGATCGGCGACCGCGACGTCACGCATCTCGAGCCGTCGAAGCGGCGTATCTCGATGGTGTTCCAGTCGTACGCGCTGTTCCCGCATCTCTCCGTGCGCGAAAACATTCTGTTCGGCCTCAAGGTGCGTAAAGAGCCGGCGCGCGATTACGAGCGCCGCCTGAATCGCGTCGCGGGCCTGCTGGGCCTGTCGGCCCTGCTGGATCGCAAACCCTCGCAGTTGTCGGGCGGCCAGCAGCAACGCGTCGCGCTCGGCCGCGCGGTGATTTCCGATGCGCCGGTCTGTCTGATGGACGAGCCGCTGTCTAATCTGGATGCGCAGCTGCGCCACGAGATGCGCCGCGAGATCCGCGCGCTGCAACGCGAGCTGGGCATCACGATGGTCTATGTCACGCACGACCAGACCGAGGCCATGAGCATGGCCGATCAAGTGGTGCTGCTGCGTGGCGGCCGCATCGAACAGCTCGACAGCCCCGATGGACTCTATGCGCGTCCCGCGACGGAGTTCGCCGCGCGCTTCATCGGCACGCCGCCCATGAACATCATCAAGCTCGACGCGCTGCACGGCCAGCAGGTCGTCGCCGGCACGCACGGGCCCGCGATCGAACAGGCGCCCGCCGGTGCCGCGAGTATGGGCATTCGTCCTGAACACATCACGCTGAATGCCGACGGCATTCCTGCCGAGATCGAGAGCGTGGAGTATTTCGGCGCCGACTCGATCGCCGTGTGCCGCATCGGCGCCGTCGGCGGGATCGCGGTGCGCGTCAATGGACACCTGCGCGCCGACCCCGGCATGCGCGTCGGCCTGTCGTGGGCCAGCGACGCGCAGCATTTCTTCGCCGCCGATCAGGCGGCAATCCGTCAGCCGGCCTGAGCCGGCTGTCTTTCACACGACTTTGCCCCTCTCTAGGACTGCTCTCATGCGACGCACCGTTCTGAAAACTCTGGTTGCCGGCCTGGCCGGCGCGTTCCTCTCGATGCCCGTGCTCGCGCAGAAGCCCGTGGAGGTCGAGTTCTATTACCCCGTCGCCGTGGGCGGCCCCATCACCAAGATCGTTGACGACATGGTCGCCGATTTCCAGAAAGAAAATCCCGGCATCAAGATCAAGCCGATCTACGCGGGTTCGTATCAGGACTCGATCGCCAAGGCGCTCACCGCGCTCAAGGGCGGCACGCCGCCGCAGCTGGCCGTGCTGCTGTCGACCGACATGTTCACGCTGATCGATGAAGATGCCATCGTGCCGATCGACGGCCTGGCCAAGACCGAGGCCGACAAGAAGTGGCTCGGCGGCTTCTACGACGCCTTCATGCAGAACAGCCGCACCGGCGGCCACGTGTGGGGCGTGCCGTTCCAGCGCTCGACCATCGTGATGTACTACAACAAAGACCTGTTCAAGCAGGCCGGTCTGGATCCCGAGCGTGCACCGGCCACCTGGGCCGAGCTGGTCGAGACCGCCAAGAAGCTCACCAAGAAAGACGCCTCGGGCAACGTGACCCAATGGGGTCTCGAGATCCCGTCGGGCGGCGCATTCGCCTACTGGCTGTTCCAGGCGCTCACCACGCCGAACGGCGCCATCCTCATGAACGAGGCCGGCAACCAGACCTACCTCGACAAGCCCGAAGTGATCGAGGCTGCGCAATACTGGCACGACCTGTCGGCCAAGCATGGCGTCATGCCCAAGGGCACGATCGACTGGGGCACCACGCCCAAGGACTTCCTCGAGAAGAAGGCCGCCATGGTCTGGACCACCACCGGCAACCTGACCAACATCCGCAAGAACGCCGACTTCCCGTTCGGCGTGGCCATGATGCCCAAGCAGAAGCGTGGCGGCAGCCCGACGGGTGGCGGCAACTTCTACATCTTCAAGAGCGGCACGCCCGAGCAGCAACAGGCGGCCCTGAAGTTCGCGCAATGGGTCACCACGCCGGAGCGCGCGGCCGACTGGAGCATCGCGACCGGCTACGTGGCCGTCACGCCGGCGGCCTGGGAAACCGAGAAGATGAAGAAGTACGCGCAGGAAGTGCCGGCGGCTGCCGTGGCGCGCGACCAGCTCGACGTGAGCGTGGCTGAGTTCTCGACGCACGAGAACCAGCGCGTGACCAAGGTGCTGAACGACGCGCTGCAGGCGATCCTGACCGACGCCAAGCAGCCGAAGCAGGCGCTCAGCGATGCGCAGCGCGAAGCGGAACGCATCCTGCGTCCGTACAAGTAAGCACGGAGGGCGGCACGATGAATCGCACACGCCAGGCGGTCTATGGCTGGCTGCTTCTGCTGCCAGCCGTCGTGCTGCTCGCCGCCTTTACGCACTACCCGGCCATCGCCACCTTCTGGCACAGCTTCTTCACGACACCCAAAGGCAAGCGCCCGGCGGTGTTCGTGGGGCTGGAGAACTACGCCGTCATGCGCGATGACCCGGTGTTCTGGCAATCGCTCTGGAACAACCTCTGGTTCGCGCTGGGCACCATCCCGACCTCGATCGGCATCGCGCTGGCGATGGCCTTGTGGGTGAACCGCAAGCTGGCGGGTCGCGGATTTCTGCGCATGGCGTACTTCACGCCCACTGTGCTGCCGATGGTGGCCGTGGCCAATATCTGGCTGTTTTTCTACACGCCGCAATACGGTTTGATCGCGCAGGTGATGCAGACCTTCGGCATGCAGGGCCCCAACTGGCTCGGCAGCCGCGACACGGCGCTGCCCGCGCTGATGGTCGTCACGGTCTGGAAAGAAGCGGGCTTCTTCATGATCTTCTACCTGGCCGCGCTGCAGACGATCTCGCCGTCGCTGCGCGAGGCGGCCATGCTGGAGGGCGCCTCACGCTGGCAGTATTTCCGGCGTGTGCTGTGGCCGCTCCTGATGCCGACCACGCTGTTCGTACTGGTCAACGCGCTGATCAATGCCTTCCGCCTGGTGGACCACGTGGTCGTGATGACCCGCGGCGGCCCCGACAATGCCAGCACGCTGCTGCTCTATTACATCTACCAGGTGGGCTTCAGCTTCTGGGACACGGCCTATGCCGCCACGCTGACCGTGGTGTTGCTGGTCCTGCTCGCGGTGACGGCGCTGATAAAGTTCCGCTGGCTCGACCGCAGGACGCACTACCAATGAACACCAAATCCGAACTGCTCGACACCCTGGGCGCCTGGATTCTGGGCCTGTTGTGGATCCTGCCCCTGGCCTACGCGGTATGGGCGGCATTCCATCCGCCGGCCTATGCCACGCGCTTCGATCTGTTTTCGCCGCTCACGCTCGATAACTTCGCGCGTGCCTGGAATGCCGCGCCGTTTCCGCGCTATTTCCTGAACACCTTCATGCTCGTGACGATGGTGCTGGCCGCGCAGCTGGTGCTTTCCACGCTGGCCGGCTACGCCTTCGCCCGCTTCGAGTTCCGCGGTCGCGATTTCGTGTTCATGCTGGTGCTGCTGCAACTGATGATCATGCCCGACGTGCTGCTCGTCGAGAACTACCGCACGATGAGCATGCTGGGGATCCGCGATACCGTCTTCGCGGTGGGCCTGCCGTACTTTGCGTCGGCGTTCGGCATCTTCCTGCTGCGCCAGACATTCAAGACCGTGCCGCGCGAGCTCGAAGAGGCGGCGCGGGTGGAGGGCGCCAGCCCGTTCCAGATCCTGATGAAGGTATACGTGCCGCTGGCAAAGCCGATCTACGTCGCGTATGGCCTGGTGTCGGTGAGCCACCACTGGAACAACTTCCTGTGGCCCCTCATCATCACCAACTCGGTCGAGTCGCGCCCGCTCACGGTCGGCCTGCAGGTGTTCTCGTCGACCGACCAGGGCATCGACTGGTCGGTGATCACGGCGGCCACGCTGCTGTCGGCGGCGCCGCTGCTGGTGGCCTTTCTGCTGTTCCAGCGTCAGTTCGTGCAGTCGTTCATGCGCGCCGGCATACGCTGACGCGCGCCGGACACGAAAAGACCGGCGCCGCGGCGCCGGTCTGGGCACGACTTCGATTCGATCGCGCGATCAATAGCCGACGGTCAGGCCGGGCAGATCGACCGTGATGCGCGGCCGGCCCAGCGCGAGCGCGGCCTGCTCGGCAAACTCGCGGCTCTCTTTGGTGTCGCTCGAGAGGGTGTCGTAGCCGAGCGCATCGGCCACACCCATGATCTTGTCGAGCAGCAGCACCTTGCCGCTCGGACGCAGCGGCTCGCAGCCGAGCATTTCCCAGGCACTGTCGAACCAGTCGCGCGCCGCGTCGGCGGCCTGCGGCGAGGTCGTGACGTCGACGCTGAAGTCGAGCTTGTGACGGGGATCGAAGATCACGGTGACGTCGCTGCGCATGGGGCTCTCCTGGAACGGGCGGTCAAGACGGAAGACGTCGGCGCGAGGCCGGCGCGGCAGTATGCCGCAAACCGGCGCCGCCGACTGTCAGGCCTGCGACATTGGCCGGTGTTACCAGCCGCGGCTGACTTCCCAGGTGAGGTCGGTATCGGCCTGGAGCGACTGCTTCATCATGTCGAGCAACGGAAACGCGCGCTGCGAGAAGCCCACCGGGCGCTCGATCGGGTGCACGGGATCCTTGTCGGGATCGTTGTCGTCGTCGGGGCGGCCCGCCTTGCCGTCGATACGCGCGGCGGCCTCGAGGCCCGCCACCGCGACGCGCAGCTGCTCGGGCGTGAACACGCCGCGCTCGGGGATGGCATCGGTGAATTCTTTGCCGGCGGCCTGCAGCAGGGGCAGGGCATCCTCGGTACGCATCAACACTTCAGGAGCGGCTTTGGAGTGGAAGGTGATCAGCATCTTATAGTCTCCAGTCGGGGGTGATTACATACACTACCCCAAGGCGCCGAGCCTGCCAACCAAGCCGGTTTGCGAGCATGTTGCAGGGGAAACCAGCCATTTCACGCTATGATCTAGCCATCTCCGGGACCCTCGGCCATGCCCCCGGCGCCCGTGCGCGCCGGACCCGATCCGGCGCCCGCCAGACACGGCCCCGCGGCCTGCCTGGCGCCCCGGCCCCCGGCCCTGAGCCGCCGTCCCGCCCGCCGCCTTTTACGACCGACAGCACATGCTCCTCGAGCAACAGAAACAACTGATTTCCCTGATCCAGGCCGCCGTTGCGCAGAGCCTGCCCGACGCGACGCCCACGATCCAGCTCGAGCGCCCCAAAGTGGCCGCCCATGGCGATGTCGCCACCAACGTGGCCATGCAGCTGGCCAAGCCCGCCAAACGCAATCCGCGCGAACTCGCGCAGGCGATCGTCGATGCGCTGGCCGCCGACCCGGCCGCCCGCGCGCTGGTCGAGAGCGCCGAGATCGCCGGCCCCGGCTTCATCAACCTGCGCATCACGCCGGCCGCGCGCCAGGCCGTGATCCAGGCCGTCGACACGCAAGGCGCCGAGTTCGGCCGCGCCCCGCGCACCACCGAAAAAGTGCTGGTCGAGTTCGTGTCGGCCAACCCGACCGGCCCGCTGCACGTCGGCCATGCGCGCCAGGCCGCGCTCGGCGATGCCATCTGCCGTCTGTACGACGCCACCGGCTGGGACGTCACGCGCGAGTTCTACTACAACGACGCGGGCAATCAGATCGACAACCTGGCCATCAGCGTCCAGGCGCGTGCCCGCGGACTGGGCACCGACAGCCCCGAATGGCCGGCCGACGGCTACAAGGGCGATTACATCCTCGATATCGCCAACGACTTCAAGGCCGGTAAGTCGGTCCAGGCGTCCGACGGCGAGCCCGTGCAGGCCACCGGCAATGTCGACAGCCTCGACGATATCCGCCACTTCGCGGTGGCGTATCTGCGCCGCGAACAGGATCTCGACCTGCAGGCCTTCGGCCTGAAGTTCGACAACTACTTCCTCGAGAGCTCGCTGTACACGTCGGGACGCGTCGAGCAGACCGTGCAGACGCTGGTCTCCAAGGGCCATACCTACGAACAGGACGGCGCGCTGTGGCTGCGCACGACCGAGCTCGGCACCGGTGACGACAAAGACCGCGTGATGCGCAAGAGCGAGGGCGGCTATACCTATTTCGTGCCCGACGTGGCGTATCACAAGGCCAAGTGGGAGCGCGGCTTCCACCAGGCCGTGAACATCCAGGGCAGCGACCACCACGGCACCGTGGCGCGCGTGCGCGCCGGGCTGCAGGGCCTCGAAGAGGGCATTCCGAAAGAATTCCCGGCCTACGTGCTGCACAAGATGGTCAAGGTGATGCGCGGCGGCGAAGAGGTCAAGATCTCCAAGCGCGCCGGCAGCTACGTGACCATGCGCGACCTGATCGACTGGGTCGGGCGCGACGCCGTGCGCTACTTCCTGATCCAGCGCCGCGCCGATACCGAATTCGTGTTCGATATCGATCTGGCGCTGTCCAAGAGCGACGAGAACCCGGTGTACTACATCCAGTACGCCCACGCGCGCATCTGCTCCATGATCGCCAACGCCGGCATGGCCGACGACGCGATCGCGGCCGCCGACATCAGCCTGCTGACCGCCCCGTCGGAGTTCGCCCTGATGCAGCGTCTGGCCGAGTTCCCGCAGGTGATCCGGCTGGCGGCGCAAGAGCTCGCGCCGCACCACATCGCCTTCTGGCTGCGTGACTGCGCCGCGGATTTCCATGGCTGGTACAACGCCGAACGCGTGCTGGTCGACGACGAGTCGCTCAAGCTCGCCCGTTTGCGCCTGGCCGCTTCGACTCGCCAAGTGCTGGCCAATGGCCTGGCATTGCTGGGCCTGAGCGCACCGCAACGGATGTAAGGGATTCATGGCGACCAAACGCAAGCCCAGCAGCAAGCGCTCGAACCAAGGCGGCAGCACCCTCTATGGCGTCCTGGCCGGTCTGTTGATCGGCCTGGTCGTGGCGGCCGCGGTGGCGTTCTACGTCACCAAGGCGCCCATGCCCTTCGTCGACCGCGCCTCGCGCGGCGCCTCCGACAGCAAGCCTCCGGATCCGCGTACGGCGCCCGATCCCAATCAGGGCCTGTATGGCCGTGACGGCCCCGCCGGCACCGCGCCGACCGGTCCCACGGCCACCGCGCCCACGCCGCTGCCAGGCAAGCCCGACACGCCGCGCGCCGGTCCGATCGACGACCTGGGCGCGCTGATCGCCACCTTGCCCAGCCAGCAGCAGCGCGAGCAAGCCGCGCCGGCCGCGCCCGGCACGGGCTCGGGCCTTTCCGGTGGCGAGGCGCAGGCCGACAAGCCGGCAGCCAAACCCGCGCCCAAGCCGGCGGCCGTGGCCAGCGCCGCACCCGCCGCGCAATCGTCCGGCACGTACTTCCTGCAGGCCGGTGCCTACCGCAAGGCCGAAGACGCCGACGCGCTCAAGGCCCGCATTCTGATGATGGGTCTGCCCGTGAACGTCCAACGCGCCGAGGTCAATGGCGTCGCGCTCAACCGCGTGCGGGTGGGCCCCTTCGCCAAGCTCGACGAGATGAACCGCGCCCGCAGCCGGCTGGGCGAGAATAAAATCGAGTCCGCCGTCGTGCGCCAGTAGCCGCGGCGGGCGATGGAACTTCCGGCCCGTCCGCGGGTCTGTTCGGGTCTAGCCCCGCGTTCGGGTTCGGCCCCTGTCCGGGTACCGCCCCCTTTCTTTCTCAGGAAATCGATCGATGCAGTCCAATACGTTCTCCCGCCTGCTGGCCGCTACCGCTCTGGCTGCGGCGAGCCTGTTTGCCCCCATGAGCCAGGCGCAGGGCACGCAGCAATACGTGGCCATCAATCCGCCGCTGCCGTCCGACACCCCGGGCAAGATCGAGGTCCTGGAGTTCTTCGCCTACTCCTGCCCGCACTGCGCCGCCATGCAGCCCATGGTCGAAGACTGGGCCAAGACCGCCCCCTCCGACGTCGTGCTCAAGCAGGTGCCGATCGCCTTCAACGCCGGCATGAAGCCGCTGCAGCAGCTGTATTACACGCTGGCCGCGCTCGACCGCCTGGATCTGAACGACAAGGTCTTCACCGCCATCCACGGCGAGCGCAAGCGCCTGTTCGACAAGAAAGCCATGGGTGAATGGGCCGCCTCGCAAGGCGTGGATCGCGCCCGCTTCGACGCCGTCTTCGACTCGTTCAGCGTGCAGACCCAGGTCGAGCGCGCCAACCAGCTCGCGCAGGCCTACCGCATCGAAGGCACGCCGTCGTTCTCGGTGGGCGGCAAGTTCATGACCTCGCCCGTGCTGGCGGGCAACAGCTACGAAGGTGCGCTGAAAGAGATCGATCGCCTGATCCCCATGGCACGCCAGCAATAAAGCTCTATCTGCGGCCGTCCGCGTCACCGCGGACCGCGCATCGAGCGAAAAAAAGGGCGGATGCAGCAGTGCATCCGCCCTTTTTTTTTGGTCCGGATCAGCCTGCCGCGCGGGCCAGGGCCTGCTCCAGATCCGCGATGACGTCGGCCGGGGATTCGAGGCCGATGTGCAGGCGCACCAGGGCGTCGTTGCCGCCCGTCCAGTAGGCATGGCGTGCGAGTTCGCCGGGGGTGACGAGCTGCACGAGGCTTTCGAAACCGCCCCACGAGAAGCCGATGCCGAAGAGCGTGAGCGCTTCGACGAAACGGCGCGCCTGGGCCGGATTGAAGCGCAGCTGGACGGCCAGCATGCCGTTGGAGCCGGTGCAGTCGCGCTGCCACAGGGCGTGCCCGGGGTCGGCGTGCCAGGCCGGGTGATAGATGCGCGCCACCTCGGGGCGGGCCGCCAGGAACTCGCACACCGCGAGCGCGTGACGCGCATGCTCGGTCATGCGGATCGGCATCGTGCGCACGCCGCGCAGCGCCAGCCAGGCGTCGTCGGCGCTCACGGAATAGCCCATGGCGTATTGCGTGCGATTGAGCCGCTTCGCGATCGCTTCGTCGTTGGTGACGACGGCGCCCAGCATCAGGTCGGAGTGGCCGCCCACATACTTGGTGCCGGCGATGATGGACACCTGCGCGCCCAGCGTGAGCGGGCGATAAATGTAGCCCGAGCCCCAGGTGTTGTCGGTGGCCAGGATGAGGTTGTGCTTGCGCGCGAACGCCGCCAGACGCGGCATATCGAGCATCTCGAACAACAGCGAGCCCGGCGCCTCGACGTACAGCAGGCGGGTATTGGGGCGCAGCAGCGCCTCCAGATTCTGGCCGGCATGGAAGTAGGTGGTCTGGATGCCCATGCGTTCGAGCACGGCGGCGTCGAGCTCGTGCACCGGTCCGTACACGCAATCGGCCACCAGGGCATGCTCGCCGGCCGACAGCAGCGCCATCATCGCCATCGTGATCCCGGCCAGCCCGGACGGCGCCAGATAGCAGTGGGTGCCGCCCTCGAGTTCGCAGAAGACCTGCTCGAGCGCCGCATGCGTGTCCATGCCCATGCGGCCGTAGGTCGCGGCACGGGTGCCCTCCGCCTTGCGCCGCTGCGTGCTTTCGAGCGCGCTGAGATCCTGGAAGCGCACCGTGCTCGCGCGCATCGAAGGCAGATTGACCGGCGCCGCGCCCGTGGCGGGGTCGAAGGGCGCGGTGCCCATGTGCTGGAGCAGGGTATCGATGTGGTGGGACGTATCGTTGGACATGGCGGTTATGTGGTGTGAGACAGACACCTGATCGCAAAAGCGCGACTTCTGAGCCGATTTGAGCCGAATTTCGCTCAAAATCCCGGCCTGGCGCCCTATTTATTGCAGAAAAATTACATAATATGCCGTATTAATCCGGCCATTGATGGGATTCCGTTACGCGTTGCTGCCCCCGGGCAGGCGCCTTGCTGATGCGGCAGCCCCATGCGGGTCGCCCCATGCGGGTCGCCCCCAAGCGTACCCCATTGCCGATTTCCAAGAAGCAGCAACACCGCAGGAGGCCCCCATGACGCATTCGCCCGAGACTCCCCCTATCGATTTCTGGTGGACGGTGCAGGGCGAATGGGCCGAGCCCCCGAACGAGCGCCGCGGCGGCATGAGCGGGGTCCAGCGCGTCACGCTCGAAGACGGCACGCGCTATTACGTCAAACGGCAGCGCAACTTCACGTTCCGCTCGCTGCGCTATCCGCTGGGCGCGCCCACGCTGCTGCGCGAATGGAACAACCTTCAGACTTTTGCCCGGCTGGGCGTGCCCACCGCCCCCGCCGTGGCCTTCGACATGCGTCGCGAGGCCGATGGCTGGCACGCCGTGCTGGTCACGCGCGCGCTCGAGGGTTACATCAGCCTCGAAGAGGGCTTTTCCTGTGCGCGCTGGGACGAGTCCGAGCGCGCGCGCATCCTGACGCACGTGCTGGAGGCGCTCGCGCCGCTGCACACGGCGGGGCGCAAGCACGGCCATCTTTATCCCAAAGAGGTGTTCGTGCGGCCGCAGGCCGATACGGTGCACGTCGCCCTGCTCGATCTGGAACTCAGCCGCCGCCACCTCTCGCGCCGGCACGCCGCGCGCTCCGACCTGCGCAGGCTCGTCAATTCGCTGCTGGGCCGCGGTCTCGCCCCGCAGGAATTCGATCTGATCCGCGACGCCTACGCGCGCAAGGGCATGCCGTTGCCGGGCGACTTCAACCGCCGCTGAAGGCTCAGGCCTCGCGCCAGCTGACGAGTTCGCCCAGCTCGGCGCGATGGGTGCGGTACTGATTGGCCGGATGCGTCTCGTCCTCGAAGCCGAACGAGATGGCGCACACCACCTTGTGCGTCGCCGGCAGGTCGAGTTGTTCGCGCAACAATTCGGGATACATGGCGAGCGAGGCCTGCGGCACCGTGGCCACGCCCAGGGCCTGCGCGGCGAGCAGAAAGTCGGCCACATAGGCGCCGCAGTCGATCGCACCATACACGCCGAGCTCGGCATCCGAGGTGATCACCGCGACGTGCGGGGCATCGAAGAGCGCGAAGTTGCGCAGCTCCTGGCGGCGATAGGCCTCGCGGTCACCGCGCGGCACACCGACGGCGCCGTAGAGCTGAAAGCCCGATTCGCGGCGGCGCGCCAGATATTCATCGCGGTATTGCGCGGGAAACGGAAAATCCGGATTGAACTCCCCGCCCGCCGTGGCGCGCGCGAGCAGCGCATCGCGCAGCCGGTCTCGCGCCGCGCCGCTGGCGATGGTGACGCGCCAGGGCTGGCAGTTGCACCACGAGGCCGTGCGCTGCGCCAGCGTGAGCAGCCGCTCGATCACCTCGCGCGGCACCGGCTCGGGCCGGAAGGCGCGGCAGCTGTGACGCTGGGTGAGCAGGGATTCGAGCAGGGCATCGGGCCGGTTGGCCGCGCGATCGTTCATACGGACTCCTGGAAAGCGCGCCAGCGGCGCGCGGGTCGGCGGGATCATTTGAACGTATCATGCCTGCAGCCGGCCCACATGGCGCAGCCGGTCTCCCTGCCGTCCGACGAGTCCCACCATGCCCGCCTTTGAACTCCTGATCGCGTTTTTCGGCATCGCCGTCCTGCTGGCGCTGACGCCGGGTCCGGACAACCTGTTCGTCCTCATGCAGTCGGCCCTGTGGGGCCGGCGGGCGGGTTTGTGGGTGGTGCTCGGCTTGTGCACCGGCCTGCTCGGACACACCGCCGCCGTGGCGGTTGGGCTGGCCGCGGTGTTCGCGGCCTCGCCGATGGCCTTCACCGCACTCAAGCTGGCCGGGGCGGCCTACCTGCTCTATCTGGCCTGGCAGGTGCTGCGCGCGCCCGTGGGCGAAACCGAGACCGGCCGCGCGCCGCGTTTGAATGGCGCAGCGCTGTACCGGCGCGGCATCATCATGAACCTCACCAATCCCAAGGTGCTGCTGTTCTTCTTTGCCTTCCTGCCGCAGTTCACGCGTCCCGACGCGGGACCGATGGCGGCGCAGATCGTGGTGCTGGGCGCCGTGTTCATGCTGGCGACCCTGCTGGTGTTCGGTGCGATCGCGTTCTTTTCCGGCGCGTTCGGTCA
Organism: Bordetella genomosp. 5; assembly: GCF_002261475.1. GTDB lineage: Bacteria > Pseudomonadota > Gammaproteobacteria > Burkholderiales > Burkholderiaceae_B > Bordetella. Next base: position 513,865 of record NZ_NEVN01000013.1, on the reverse strand, counting down.
GTTGCTGCAACGCTCACCGCGGGCGCAGCGCCTGCTGAACCGCGTGGCCGGCATCGTGTTCATCGGATTGGCGGTGCGGCTCGCCACCGCCAGCCGCTAGAGGCCGGGCCGCGTAGGCCGGGCCGCGCAGGCCGGCGGCACCGCCCCGATCACGCCCGCGTGAAGCGCACGATGCCGTCGGCATCCGTCCGGCGCGTGAGCTTGCCCTCGAAATACAAGGCATGCAGGTGCGCCAGTGCCTCGCCCATGGCGAAGGTGAGTTGGTGCAGGTCGAGCTTGCGCTTGAACAGCACCGGCACGATGTCGCTCGTGGACTGCGGCGTGGCGCAGGCCTCCAGCACTTCGGCCAGCCGATCGGCATGGTGGGCATGTTGCTGCGCGATGCGCTCGTGCAGGCCGCGAAACGGGCGGCCGTGCGAAGGCAGCACCAGCGCCGCATCGGGCAGACCGTCGTAGTGATCCAGCGAGCGCAGGTACAGGGGCAGGGGATTGGCGTCGGGCTCGTAGTCGAACACGCTCACATTGGTGGAAATGCGCGGCAGCACCATGTCGCCGGAGATCAGCACGCCCAGGTCGGCGCAATAGAACGACAGATGCTCGGGCGCGTGGCCATAGCCCACGATGGCGCGCCAGCCGTGGGTGCCGATGCGCACCACATCGCCGTCCAGCAGGCGGGTATAGCGGCGCGGCACGGACGGCACCAGACCCGGGTAATAGCCGGCGCGCTGGCGGATCTGCTCCTGCGCTTCGGGGTCCAGCAACCCATGCCGCGCGAAATGCTCGACCGCGGACTGGCCGCCGGGGCCGCCACCGCTCTCGCCCTGGCGCGACGACCACAGCGACGCCACCATGTAGTCGGTCATGCTCATCCACAGCTCGGCGTTCCAGCGCTCGCACAGCCAGGCGGCCAGGCCGATGTGGTCGGGGTGCATGTGGGTGACCAGCACGCGCAGCACGGGCAGACCTTCGAGTTCGTTGGCGAACACCTCTTCCCAGCGCGCCTTGACCTCGTCGCGCGAGATGCCGCAGTCGACGATGGTCCAGCCGGCCTGGCCGTCGCGCTCATCGCGGATCAGCCACAGGTTGATGTGATCCAGGGCGAAGGGCAGCGGCATGCGCAGCCATTTGACGCCCGGCGCGACCTCCATCGCGCGGCCCGGCTCGGGCTGCGTGTCGCCCCAGGGGTACTCCAGTTTGCTCTCGTTGGGATTCATGGCGCTGTCTCGTGTTCTGGCTTGACGGGTCGGCCGAACCGTCATAATTTACGTTTACGTAAACTGCCACACGCCGCATGTCCTCGTCAACCTGGACCATCTCGGAGCTCGCCCGCGAGTTCGACATCACGCCCCGCACGATCCGCTTCTACGAGGATCAGGGCATCGTGAGCCCGCAGCGCGACGGTCGCAACCGGGTGTATGGCGCGCGTGACCGCACGCGGCTCAAGCTCGCCTTGCGCGGCAAGCGGCTCGGCCTGCAGCTCTCCGAGATCTGCAGCCTCATCGACATGTACGACGGCCCGGGCACCACCGAGCCCCAGCTGCGCCAGTACCTGAGCGTGCTCGACAGCCATCGCGCCACGCTCGAGCAGCAGCGCCGCGACATCGACGAAACCCTCCAGGAAATCGCCCAGCAGGAAGCGCAGTGCCAGGCACTGCTCGCCCGCCGCGGCTGATTCCCGCCCCGTGCTCACGATCCCAAGCTACGGGAAAACCCGACTGAACTTTACGTTTACGTAAACGTAATATTTGCATTGCATCATTGCCCCATAGCCCACCGCCAGCGCATGATGAGAGCGAGGTCGCGCGTCTGCCGCAGACCCGCTCCACCACAAGAATGTGGGTGTTCACTATCACGGAGACGCCGATGAATATTCCCGGTTTGAATTTCGATCTGGGTGAAGACCTGGATATGCTGCGCGACGCGGTGCGCACCTTCGCCGATGCCGAGATCGCCCCGCGGGCGGCCCAGATCGATCGCGACGATCAGTTCCCGATGGATCTCTGGCGCAAGTTCGGCGAGCTCGGCGTGCTGGGCATGACCGTGAGCGAAGAGTACGGCGGCACCAGTCTCGGCTACCTCGCCCACATGGTGGTCATGGAAGAAATCTCGCGCGCCAGCGCCTCGGTCGCGCTCTCGTACGGCGCGCACTCCAACCTGTGCGTGAACCAGATCTTCCGCAACGGCACCGACGCCCAGAAGGCGCGCTACCTGCCCAAGCTGATCTCCGGCGAGCACGTGGGCGCGCTCGCGATGAGCGAGCCGGGCGCGGGCTCCGACGTCGTGAGCATGCGCCTGCGCGCCGACAAAAAGGGCGACCGCTACGTCCTCAACGGCAGCAAGATGTGGATCACGAACGGTCCGGACGCCGACACCCTGGTGGTTTACGCCAAGACCGACCCCGAGGCCAATCAGCGCGGCATCACGGCCTTCCTGGTCGAGAAGGGCTTCGCAGGTTTCTCGGTGGCGCAAAAGCTCGACAAGCTCGGCATGCGCGGCAGCCACACCGGCGAGCTGGTGTTCCAGGATTGCGAAGTGCCCGAAGAGAACGTGCTGGGCCAGCTCAATGGCGGCGTCAAGGTGCTGATGAGTGGCCTCGACTACGAGCGCGCCGTGCTGTCGGGCGGTCCGCTGGGCATCATGCAGGGGGTGATGGACGTCGTCATGCCCTATGTCCACGACCGCAAGCAGTTCGGCCAGGCCATCGGCGAGTTTCAGCTGGTGCAGGGCAAGGTCGCCGACATGTACACGGCGCTGCAGGCCAGCCGCGCGTTTGCCTACACCGTGGGCAAGAATCTCGATCGCCTCGGCCGCGAACACGTGCGCCAGGTGCGCAAGGATTGCGCCGCGCTGATCCTCTACACCGCCGAGAAGGCCACCTGGATGGCGGGCGAGGGGATTCAGCTGCTCGGCGGCAATGGCTACATCAACGAATACCCAGTGGGCCGCATGTGGCGCGACGCCAAGCTCTATGAAATCGGCGCGGGCACGAGCGAGATCCGCCGCATGCTGATCGGCCGCGAACTCTACGCCGAGACCGCCTGAGTCTGCCATGAGCGCATCGGGCGACCTCCTGCGCATCGAGCCGGCCGCGCCAGCGCCGCCGGCCCCTGCCGCGCTGGCGCGCCTGATCCTCGACGGCTTCGATCGTCATTACGCACTGTTCCGCTACAGCGCGCAGCGGGCCAAGGCCTTGTTCGAGTCGGGTGACTGGCACGGCATCGCGCAGCTCTCGCGCGAGCGGATCGAGTACTACGACACGCGGGTGCGCGAATGCGCCCGCCAGCTCGAGCAGGCGCTTGCCGCGAGCGCCGCGGTCACCGGAGAACCCGCGCACACCGCGTTGTGGCAGGCGGTGAAGCAGGAATACGTGTCGCTGCTGGCGGGCCACCGTCAGCCCGAATGCGCCGAGACCTTCTACAACTCGGTGTCGTGCCGCGTGCTGCATCGCGATTACTTTCACAACACCTTCCTGTTCGTGCGGCCGGCCGTCGCGACCGACTATCTCGACAGCCGGCTGCCGGCCTGGCGCGTGTACTACCCGCTCGCCGACGGCCTGCGGCCCAGCCTGACACGCCTGGTGGCCGACTTCGGGCTGGCCTTGCCTTTCGCCGATCTGCCGCGCGACGTGCGCCAGCTCGCGCGGGCGGCGATAGGCAAGTTGCGCGCGCAACTGCCCCGGCTCGGGCCGAACCGGCTCTCGGCCGACTGCCAAATCCAGGTGCTGTCCACGCTGTTCTTTCGCAACACGGCCGCCTACGTGGTGGGCCGGCTGGTGAATCAGGGCATGGTGTATCCGTTCGCGCTGGCGCTGGTGCGCAACGCGGCCGGTCAGGCCGAGATCGACGCGCTGCTCGCCGGGCCGGACGATCTTTCGGCGCTGTTTTCTTTCACGCGCGCCTATTTTCTGGTCGACACCGAGACCCCGTCGGCGGTGGTGGCGTTTCTGGCGAGCCTGGTGCCGCGCAAGCCACCCGCCGAGCTCTACACCATGATCGGCCTGCAGAAACAGGGCAAAACGCTGTTCTATCGCGACTTCCTGCAGCATCTGGCGCACTCGCACGATGTCTTCGATGTCGCGCCGGGCATCCGCGGCATGGTGATGTGCGTGTTCACCTTGCCGTCGTATCCCTATGTCTTCAAGCTGATCCGCGACCGCAGCGAAAAAGACGGCATGACGCCCGCCACCGTGCGGCGCAAATACCAGATGGTGAAGCTGCACGACCGCGTCGGACGGCTCGCGGACACCTGGGAGTACTCTCAGGTGGCGCTGCCGCGCGCGCGTTTCGCGCCGCGCCTGCTGGCCGAGCTGCGGGCCGCGGCACCCAGCCTGCTCGAAGAAACCGACGACACGCTGATCATCAGGCACGTCTACATCGAGCGCCGCATGACGCCGCTCAATCTGTACCTGCGCCATGCCAGCGATACGCACGTGGACCGCGCCGTGCGCGATTACGGCGACGCGATCCGGCAGCTGGCCAGCGCCAATATTTTTCCGGGCGACATGCTGTACAAGAACTTCGGCATGACCCGGCTGGGCCGCGTCGTTTTCTATGATTACGATGAAATCCAGCGCCTGACCGAGATGCAGTTTCGTGCCATTCCGCCCGCGCCGGACGAAGAAGCCGAGATGTCGGGCGAAGCCTGGTACCCGGTCGGCGCCAACGATGTCTTCCCGGAGGAGTTCGAGTCCTTCTTGCTGGGCGATCCGCGGGTGCGGCGCGCCTTCATGCGTCACCATGCCGAGCTGTTGCAGCCCGACTGGTGGCAGGCCTGCCAGGCGCGTGTCGCGCGTGGCCGGATCGACGATTTTTTCCCTTACGATACCGACAGGCGTCTGCGGTCCGTCGCGGCGCACGCCGCCTGATCCGCATCATCTGTCCACGTTTTCATGGAGCACGTCATGTCCGATCCCATTGTCATTGTTTCCGTTGCCCGTACCCCGATGGGCGGCATGCTGGGCAGCCTGTCCGGCCTGGCCGCGCACGAACTCGGCGCCATCGCCATCAAGGCCGCGGTCGAGCGCGCCGGCATCAAGCCCGAGCAGGTCGATGAAGTCATCATGGGCAACGTCCTGCAGGCCGGCCAGGGCCAGGCGCCGGCACGTCAGGCCGCGCTGGGCGCGGGCCTGCCGCGCGGCGTGTCGTGCACCACCATCCACAAGGTGTGCGGCTCCGGCCTGAAGGCCGCCATGTTCGGCGCCGACCTGCTCACCGCGGGTTCGGTCGATATCGTCGTGGCCGGTGGCCAGGAAAGCATGAGCAACGCGCCTTACCTGCTGCTCAAGGGCCGCCAGGGCTACCGCTACGGTCACAACACCGTGTACGACCACATGGCCCTCGACGGCCTCGAAGATGCCTACGATCGCGGCAAGGCCATGGGCGTGTTCGCCGAAGACTGCGCCGGCAAGTACAGCTTCACGCGCGAGCAGCAGGACGCCTTCTCGCTCGAGTCGCTGCGCCGTGCGCGTGCCGCCACCGAAGACGGCAGCTTCAAGTGGGAGATCGCCCCCGTCACGGTGGCCGGCCGCAAGGGCGACACCGTGATCGATACCGACGAGGCGCCCCAAAAAGCCATGCCGGAGAAGATCCCCACGCTCAAGCCCGCCTTCAAGAAAGACGGCACCGTCACCGCCGCCAATTCCTCGTCGATCTCCGACGGCGCCGCCGCGATGGTGCTGATGCGCGCCTCGACGGCCGAGAAGCTCGGCGTCAAGCCGCTGGCCCGCATCGTCGGCAAGACGCAGTTCTCGCACGATCCGCAATGGTTCACCACCGCACCGGTCGGCGCGCTCAAGAAGCTGTTCGAGCAGACCGGCTGGTCGGCGTCCGACGTGGATCTGTACGAGATCAACGAAGCCTTCGCGGTAGTCACGATGGCCGCCATGAAGGAATTCGATCTGCCGGCCGACAAGGTCAACGTGCACGGCGGCGCGACGGCGCTGGGCCATCCCATCGGCGCGTCGGGTGCCCGCCTGGTCGCCACGCTGGTCGGCGCGCTGCGCCAGAAGCAGGCCAAGCGCGGCGTCGCCACGCTGTGCATCGGCGGCGGCGAAGCGGTCGCGCTGGCCATCGAGATGGTGTAAGCGCCGGGCCGGCGCGGGCGCCTCGCCCGCGCCGGCGGTGTTCCAAGAATCCGCGCGGCGGCAGGCCCGCCAGCGCGGCAACGAGACAAGCCCGCCGGCAGGCCATTGCCGGCGCGGCACCGCAGTTCCACTACGCAGAAACGGCAGGCTCCATGCCCATCATCGAATCCCGCATCGACCCGAGATCGGCCGACTACGCCGACAACGCGCGCGCCATGCAGAGCGCGCTCGACGACCTCGACCGCCAGCTCGCGCAGACCGCGCAGGGCGGCAACGAGGCCGCGCGCGCCAAGCACGTGGCCCGCGGCAAATTGCTGCCGCGCGATCGCGTCGAGCAGCTGATCGACCCCGGCAGCCCGTTTCTGGAGCTTTCCCCGCTGGCCGCGCACGGCATGTACGACGGCGAGGCCCCGGGCGCCGGCATCATCACCGGCATCGGCCGCGTGTCGGGCACCGAATGCGTGATCGTCTGCAACGACGCGACGGTCAAGGGCGGCACCTACTACCCGGTAACGGTGAAAAAGCATCTGCGCGCGCAGGAGATCGCCGCCCAGAACAACCTGCCGTGCGTCTATCTCGTCGATTCGGGCGGCGCCAACCTGCCGCGCCAGGACGAAGTTTTTCCCGATCGCGATCACTTCGGCCGCATCTTCTATAACCAGGCGGTGATGTCCTCACGCGGCATCGCGCAGATCGCCGTGGTGATGGGCTCGTGCACGGCGGGCGGCGCCTACGTGCCCGCCATGAGCGACGAGTCCATCATCGTGAAGGACCAGGGCACGATCTTCCTGGGCGGTCCGCCGCTCGTGAAGGCGGCCACCGGCGAAGAAGTGAGTGCCGAAGACCTGGGCGGCGGCGACGTGCACACGCGCCTGTCCGGCGTGGCCGACCATCTGGCCGCCAACGACCTGCATGCGCTGCAGCTGGCACGCAACGCCGTGGCGCGGCTCAACCGCGTCAAGCCCGCGCAGCTGGCGCTGGCGCCGGTGCGCGAACCGCGCTACGACCCCGCGGAGCTCAACGGCGTGATCCCGGCCGATACCCGCAAGCCCTACGACGTGCGCGAGGTCATCGCCCGCATCGTCGACGGCTCCGAGTTCGACGAGTTCAAGGCCCGCTACGGCACCACGCTGGTCACGGGTTTCGCGCACATCCACGGCATGCCGGTCGGCATCGTCGCCAACAACGGCATCCTGTTTTCCGAGTCGGCCCAGAAGGGCGCACACTTCATCGAGCTCTGCGCGCAACGCAAGATCCCGCTGGTGTTCCTGCAGAACATCACCGGCTTCATGGTGGGCCGCAAGTACGAAAACGAAGGCATCGCGCGCCACGGCGCCAAGATGGTGACCGCCGTGGCCACCGCCAATGTGCCCAAGTTCACCGTGCTGATCGGCGGCTCGTTCGGCGCCGGCAACTACGGCATGTGCGGGCGCGCCTACTCGCCGCGCATGCTCTTCATGTGGCCCAACGCGCGCATTTCGGTGATGGGCGGCGAACAGGCCGCCAGCGTGCTCGCCACCGTGCGCCGCGATGGCATCGAATCTCGCGGCGGGCAATGGAGCAGCGAGGAAGAAGAAGGCTTCAAGGCGCCGATCCGCGAGCAGTACGAGCGCGAAGGGCATCCGTACTACGCGACCGCCAGGCTCTGGGACGACGGCATCATCGCGCCCGCACAGACCCGCCGCGTGCTCGCGCTGGCGCTGTCGGCCGCGCTGAACGCGCCCATCGAGGACACGCGATTCGGCGTGTTCCGCATGTAATTCCGCATTCCGTATCCCGCATCCCGAGCTTGTCGCGCGCGGCGCCCGAAGCGCCGCGCAGAAGGAGTCAATGTGTTCTCCACCCTGCTGATTGCCAATCGCGGCGAAATCGCCTGCCGCGTCGCCGCCACCGCCCACCGCCTCGGTCTGCGCACCGTGGCCGTGTATTCCGACGCCGACGCGCATGCGCGCCACGTCAGCGCCTGCGATACCGCCGTGCACATCGGCGGCCCGGAGCCGCGCGCGAGCTATCTGCGTGCCGACGTGATCCTGGCCGCCGCGCGCGCCACGGGCGCGCAGGCCATTCACCCCGGCTACGGATTCCTGTCCGAGAACGAGGCCTTTGCCCGCGCCGCCGCCGACGCCGGCATCGTGTTCGTGGGCCCGCCCGCCAGCGCGATTGCGGCCATGGGCAGCAAGTCGGCGGCCAAGGCGCTGATGGAAACCGCCGGCGTGCCGCTGGTGCCGGGTTACCACGGCGACAACCAGGACCCGGCCTTCCTCAAGGATCAGGCCGACGCCATCGGCTATCCTGTTCTGATCAAGGCCAGCGCCGGCGGCGGTGGCAAGGGCATGCGCGTGGTGGAATCCGGTGCGGCCTTTCTGGACGCGCTGACCTCCTGCCAGCGCGAGGCCGCCGCCAGCTTTGGCGATGACCGCGTGCTGATCGAACGCTATCTGCAGAAGCCGCGCCACATCGAGATCCAGGTGTTCGCCGACACCCACGGCAACTGCGTGTACCTGTTCGAGCGCGACTGCTCGGTACAGCGCCGCCACCAGAAGGTGATCGAAGAAGCGCCCGCCCCCGGCATGACCGAGGAGCGCCGCCGCGCGATGGGCGAGGCCGCCTGCGCCGCCGCACGGGCCGTGGGCTACGTGGGCGCGGGGACGGTGGAATTCATCGCCGAGCCCGATGGCCGCTTCTACTTCATGGAAATGAACACGCGGCTGCAGGTCGAGCACCCGGTGACCGAAATGATCACCGGCCACGACCTGGTCGAATGGCAGTTGCGCGTGGCGGCGGGCGAACCGCTGCCGGCGCGCCAGGAAGACCTGCGCATCCAGGGTCACGCCATCGAGGCGCGCATCTATGCCGAGAACCCCGAAAAGGGCTTTTTGCCCTCGATCGGCACGCTGAGCTACCTGGGCCTGCCCCCGCACACGGCGTTCGCCCGCGGCGACATCCGGGTCGACGGCGGCGTGCGCATGGGTGACACCATCACGCCGTACTACGATCCGATGATCGCCAAGCTCATCGTGCATGGCGCCGACCGCGATCAGGCGCGCGCCCGCATGATTCAGGCGCTGGCGCAGACGCAGGCGGTCGGCGTGCAGACCAACGTGGCGTTTCTCACGCGCCTCATGCGCGATGAGGCCTTCGCCGCGGCCGATCTCGACACCGGTCTCATCGAGCGCCGTCGCGCCACGCTGCTGCCCGAACCGCAACCCGTCGACGATGCCACGCTCGCCCTGGCGAGCGCGGCCGCGCTGGTGCGCCAGGGTCTGGCCGCGCCCGGCGATCGCGCGCCGCGCGATCAGGCCACCGATCCCTGGGGCGCGCGCGACGGCTGGCGGCTCGGCGACCACTATCGCCAGACGCTGCGCTGGATCGATCAGGGCGAAGCGCGCGACGTCGTGCTGACGCGCCACGGCACCACCTGGACACTGTCCATCGGCGAGCGCAGCCACACCCTGCGCTGGCAGGCCGTGCGCGGCGCCAATCCCGAGCTGTGCCATGGTCTGCGCGTGTCGCTCGACGAGCGCGAGATCACGGGCGACGTGGTGCTGCACGCGGATCGCGCGCATGTGTTCCGCGATGGCGCCACGTACGTGCTCGAACGCTACGATGCGCTGGCGCACGCCGACGACGCCGCGGACGGCCACGCGGGCGGCCTGACGGCGCCGATGCCGGGCAAGATCATTGCGGTGTCGGTGGCCGTGGGCGACACGGTCGAGAAGGGCCAGGCGCTGCTCGTGATGGAGGCCATGAAGATGGAGCACACCATCACGGCGCCGGCCGCCGGCCGCGTCGAGACGGTGCATTACGGCATCGGCGATCAGGTGGCCGAGGGCGCCGCGCTGATCGCGGTGAGCCCTCTCGAAAACTAGAAAGGCTGGGAGCCCCCACGCCGCAGGGGCGCGCCCCTCGGCGGGCGGGGGCCACGCTGCGCCATCCCGGCGTTTGTTCAGTGCGCCGGATCGAGCTTCAGGTCGGCGAACAGGTCGGCCAGGGTCGGTACCGAGCGGGCCGGCCAGATGGCGCTCAGGTCGAACGAGGGCAGGGCGGCGCCGTCGCTCACTTCGCAGAAACGCACCCCACGAAAATCCAGCGCGCGGATCCAGCTTGGCAGTAGCGCCACGCCGCAGCCGCCCGCCACGCACGACAGCACCGTCAGCGTGCGGTTGGCTTCCTGCGCCACCACCGGCTCCAGGCCGGCCTTGCGCATGGTGTCGAGAATGCCGGCATTGAGCACCGGCAGTTGGACCTGCGGAAACAGCACCAGTCCCGCCCGCGCGATCTGCGCCAGCGTCACGCTGCCGTCGGGCCCCACCGGGAAATCATCGGGCACCGCCGCCACCAGGTAATCGCGCTGCAACTGGCGTTCGCGCATGCGCCCGCCCATGGCGACCGGCGTGTGCATCAAGGCCAGATCGATCGACCCGCTGACCAGCGCCTCGGCGAGCTCTTCGTTGCTCATCTCGCGCAGCACCACGCGCACGCCCGGCGCCTCGCGTCGCAAGGCCCGCAACGCGCGCGGCAGGATATCGAACAGCGCCGACGACACCAGCCCGATGGTGAGCTGGCCGGCGCTGCCGCGCGCGATCTCCTGCGCGCGGCGCTGCGCCGCGTCGATGCGGGTCATGCTCACGCGCACATCTTCGAGGATCGCCAGCGCCGCGGTCGTGGGCTCGGCGCCCCGTCGGCTGCGCTCGAACAGTTTCACGCCGAGTTCGCGCTCCATGCGGGCCAGGGATTGCGACAAGGCAGGCTGGGCGATGCCCAGGCCATCGGCCGCGGCGCTGATGCTGCCGTAGTCGATCACGGCCAGGAAATGGCGCAGGTGGCGGGTTTGCATATCAAAACGATATATAAAAAGCGTTTTATCTGGATAGATCAATATACATTGGGTGCCTAGAATCCGGCCATCAAAAGAACCCCCGCCGCCGCGCGACGCGCCCCTCGAGGCCCCGCGGCAGGCATCGCCGGAGACATCGGTTTGGCTCAGCCCCGCCCGCACACCCTCGCCATCGACACCCACGCGCATATTTTTGTCCGCGGGCTGCCGCTGGCCGGCGTGCGCCGCTACACCCCCGATTACGACGCGACGCTGGCCGATTACCTGGCGCTGCTCGACGCCCATGGCCTGAGCCACGGCGTGCTGGTGCAGACCAGCTTTCTGGGCACGGACAACAGCTTCATGCTGGCCGCGCTTGCACAGGCCCGCGGCCGGTTGCGCGGCGTGGCCGTGATCGACACGGACACGACGCCCGCCGAGCTCTCGGACATGAATCTGGCCGGGGTGCGCGGCATCCGGCTGAACCTCATGGGCCGCGAGACGCCGGCGCTCGACAGCGCGCCGTGGCAGACGCTGCTGGAGGCGATCAACGCCCTGGGCTGGCATGTCGAGGTGTACATGCCGGCATCGCGCCTCCCCGAGGCCGTGACGCCGCTGCTGGCCGCGGGTTGCCGCGTGGTGGTGGATCACTTCGGCCGGCCCGATCCGGCACTGGGCATCGCCGACCCGGGTTTCACGTACCTGCTGGACCAGGCCGATACCCAACGCGTGTGGGTCAAGCTGTCCGCTCCCTATCGGATCTGGCAGCCGGCCGACTGCGCGCCCCTGGGCCGCCAGGCAACGCATAAACTGCTGACCGCATTCCCGGCCGAGCGCCTGCTCTGGGGCAGCGATTGGCCACATACCGAGAACCGAGACCGCGCCGACTACCGTCTGGCGTGCGACTGGCTGCGCGCCTGGATCGATGACGACGCCACGCGCCACATCATATTGGCCGACACGCCGTCGGCACTATTTGGCATAACAGGAGACCACCCATGACCATTCTGAACGCGTTCGCGCGTCGCGCCGCCGTTGCCCTCGGCGCGACCCTGCTCGCTTCGGCCAGCGCGATGGCCGCCTACCCCGACCGTCCCGTGACGCTGGTCGTCACCTATCCTCCCGGCGGTACCGTCGACGTGGTGGCCCGCCTCATCGGTCCCAAGCTGGCCGAGAAGCTCGGCAAGCCGGTCGTGATCGAGAACCGCGGTGGCGCGGGCGGGATGATCGGCGGCGCCGCCGTCGCGAAGGCCAAGCCCGACGGCTACACGCTGATGCTGGACGCCTCGAACCACGCCCAGAATCCCGCGATCCACAGCAAGATGCAGTTCGACACGCTGGCCGATTTCGCGCCGGTGTCGCTGCTGCTGCGCGTGCCGAACGTGCTGGTGGTCACGCCGAATTCGCCGATCAACAGCGTGGCCGACCTGATCAAGGCCGGTCAGGACAAGGACAAGCCGATCTACTTCGCCTCGGCCGGCCCCGGCTCGGCGCAGCATCTCGGCGGCGAGCTGTTCAACCTGCTGGCTCAGACGCATCTCGAACACGTGGCCTACAAGGGCGGCGGCCCCGCCATGATCGACGTGATGGCCGGCCAGGTGCCGGTGATGTTCGCCAGCATGGGCTCGGCCTGGCAGCACGTGAAGAACGGCAAGCTGCGCGCCGTGGCTGTCGGCGGCAGCCAGCGTTCGGCGACCGCGCCCGACCTGCCCACGCTCGCCGAAGCGGGCGTGCCGGGCTACGAATCGTATGAATGGAACGCCGTGTTCGCGCCGGCCGGCACGCCGCCCGAGATCATCGACCAGGTGTCGCAGGCCCTGGCCGAAGTGCTCAAGGACCCGGCCGTCGCCAACACGCTCGCCGGCATCGGCGCCGAGACCATCGGCTCGACCCCGGCCGACCTCGACACCTTCCGCCGCGCCGAGATCGACAAGTGGAAGAAGGTCGTGACCGAAGCGAACCTCAAGCTCGACTGATTAGTGCCGCCTCACCTGCATCACACGCCCGGTTCGCCGGGCGTTTTTTTGGTCCGCGCCGCCGACGCGCGGCGTACGGCGTACGGCGGGCGCGCGGACGCGTGGCGCGGCGCCGCCGCGGCGGCTCACGCCGGGCTCTGCGGGCCCACGTAGGCGAAGCGCGGCACGACGCCCGCATCCGTCTCCACCGTTTCGTTCCAGATGCGCAGCAGGCGCGTGTTCATCGGCATGCCGTCGCGCGGATAGAGCCGCACATAGACCACCACGGTCTCGTCGGTCTCGTCGGCGCGGGCCAGGCCCAGGGCCAGATATTGTTGGCCCTTGTAGTGGCGATAGACGCCGGGGCGGAAGCTGTCGATGGGATCGTTCGTCATAGGATTCTGCAAAAAGGTTGTGCGCGCAACCGGTGCGGCCGGGAATGCGCGGGTGAAAACGACAACGGCCGCTCGCGCGGCCGTTGTCTCGTGCCGTGCAGGCTTACTTGCGCACAGCCACGATCAGCGCGTCGAGCTGTTCCAGCATGCTGCTGATTTCGCCTTCGGAAACATTGAGCGCGGGCATGAAGCGCAGCAGGTTGCCGCGCGGGGCGTTGAGCAGCAGGCCCTGCGGCGATTGCTTGCGGGCGGCGTCGACGATGGCGGGGCCGTCGTCGCGGTCGAGCACGAGCGCGCGCAGCAGACCCAGGCCGCGTTCGCCGCCCATGCCATGCTTGGCCGACAGTGCCAGCAGGCCTTCGGAGAGCTGGCGGCCACGCGCCTGCACCGATTCCAGGAAGCCCGGCTTGGCCAGCGCGTCGAACACCGCCACGCCGACGGCCGTGCACAGCGGGTTGCCGTTGTAGGTGCCGCCTTGCTCGCCCGGCGAGAAGACGCTGACCGATTCGCGCGCCAGCAGGGCGGCCAGCGGCACGCCGCCGCCAATGCCCTTGCCCAGCGTCATGATGTCGGGGGTCACGTCGAACTGCTGGTAGGCGAACATCGTGCCGGTGCGGCCCATGCCGGTCTGCACTTCGTCGACGATGAACAGAATGCCGTGCTCGTCGGCCAGCTTGCGCAGGCCCTGCATGAACTCGCGCGTGGCGGGGATGACGCCGGCCTCGCCCTGCACCGGCTCGAGCATGATGGCGACGGTCTGCGCGTCGATCAGCGCGCGCACCGAATCCAGATCATTGATTTCGGCCTTCGGGAAACCCTCGACCTGCGGCGCGAACATCGTGTCCCAGCCCGGCTTACCCGATGCCGACATCGTGGCCAGGGTGCGGCCGTGGAAGCCGTGGTTCATCGTGATGATCTTGTAGGCGCCATTGCGATTCACGCGGCCCCACTTGCGCGCCAGCTTGATCGCGCCTTCGTTGGCTTCGGCGCCGCTGTTGGCGAAGAACACGCGATCGAACACCGAGGCGTCGGTCAGACGCTGCGCGAGCTCGAGCGAGGGCACGTTGTAGAAGGCGGGCGACGGATTCATCAGCTTGCCGGCCTGCTCCTGCAGGGCGCGCACCATCTCGGGCGCGCTGTGGCCCAGCGAATTGACCGCCCAGCCCTGCACGAAGTCGAGATATCGCTTGCCCGACTGATCCTCCAGCCAGGATCCCTCGCCGCGCACGAACACGAGGTCCGGACGGGAGGTGATCTCCATGAGGGTGTTGACGTTGAACTGGCTGAATTCCATGGCGGTTCCTGCGAGGGAAAGAAACAGGGGAGGGGAAACCTGAAATTTAGCACCCTCGGGGCAATGCTATCGTGACGGCATCCCTTCCTGCATTCCCGCAAGCGGCCCACAAGGCGCGTCACGGATCGCAAAGGCGGCCTCCTATCCCGGCGTGGCCGCGCTTTTTCCTTGCCATCATTCCATCCTACGCACCATGAACCGTCTTCTTCCCAGCCTTCTGGCCGGCGTCGCCCTGACCCTCGCCGCCACCGCCCACGCCGATTTTCCGGAGCGCCCGCTGCGCCTGATCGTGCCGTTCCCGCCGGGACAGGCCACCGACATCTTCGCGCGCGCGCTGGCTGAAAAGCTAGGCGCCGACACCGGCCAGCCCGTGATCGTCGAGAACCGCGCCGGCGCCGGCAGCAACATCGGCATGGAGCAGGCCGCGCGCGCCACGCCCGACGGCTACACGCTCGTGGTGGCCGGCAGCGCCGCCGCCGTCAACCAGACGCTCTACAAAAACATCAACTACAGCCTGACGAAGGACTTCGCGCCGGTCTCGGGCGTGTTCTCCGTGCCGCTGGTGTTTCTCGCCACGCCCACCTCCGGCATCGACAGCCTCGACAAGCTGGTCAAGCAGGCCCGCGCCAAGCCCGGCGACCTCGCGTATGCCAGCGCGGGCATCGGCGGCACCCAGCACCTCTCGGCCGAGATGTTCCGCGCGGCCGCCAACATCGACATCCGCCACATCCCCTACAAGGGCAGCGGCCCCGCCCAGGCCGACTTCTTGGGCCACCAGGTGCCGCTGATGGTCGACTCGGTGACGGCCGCGCTGCCGCACATCCAGACGGGCAAGGCCGTGCCGCTCGCGGTCACGACCTCGAAGCGCCTGACCCAGCTGCCCAAGGTGCCGACCGTCGCCGAGTCCGGCTACCCCGGCTTCGAGGCCATCGGCTGGGCCGCCGTGATGGCGCCGCGCGACACGCCGGCCGATCGCATCACCTACTGGAGCGAGCACATCGGCCGCGTGCTGCGCAACCCGGATATGGCGCGCTTCCTGCGTGACCGCGGCGCCGAGCCGATGCCCACCACGCCCGAAGCCACGGCCACGTTCGTCGCCAGCGAAGTGACCAAGTGGGGTGACACGGTCCGCCGCTCGGGCGCGCAGGTCGACTGATACCCGACCGGCCCAGGATGGTGCGGCACGCCTTCTCGTGGGGCGCGCCGCACCGCCACGGCGCACAAACTAAGGCCGCTCCGGCAAGTGTGCCGGGGCAACGCGATTGGCATGGATGTTGCTTTGCTCTGTTTTGTATACCGATCTGGTGTGCAACATCGCGCCGCTCAGGCGCCGGAGACCTCCATGAATCGCAGACATGTGTTGTTGACCCTGATCGCCGGCGCGCTGACGCTGTCGGCGGGCGCAAGCCACGCCGACGCCCTGGCCGACATCCAGAAGCGCGGCGTCCTCAAGGTGGCGGTGCCGCAGGACTTTCCCCCGTTCGGATCGGTCGGCGCCGACATGAAGCCGCTCGGCTATGACGTCGATACCGCCGCCCTGATCGCCAAGAAAATGGGCGTCAAGCTCGAGCTCGTGCCGGTCACGAGCGCCAATCGCGTGCCTTACCTGCAAACGGGCAAGGTGGACCTCGTGATCTCCAGCCTGGGCAAGAATCCCGAGCGCGAGAAGGCGATCGACTTCTCGGTGGCCTACGCGCCGTTCTTCAACGGCGTGTTCGGCCCGGCCGATCAGGCGGTGAAGGCGGCGGCGGATCTGTCCGGCAAGACCGTGGGCGTCACGCGCGGCGCCGTCGAAGACATCGAACTCTCGAAGATCGCGCCGGCCGACGCCACCATCAAACGCTACGAAGACAACAACGGCACCATCACCGCCTTCCTGTCGGGTCAGGTGCAGCTGGTGGCGACCGGCAACGTCGTCGCCGCGGCCATCCTGGCCAGGAATCCGCCCAAGAAGCCGGAGACCAAGTTCCTCATCAAGGACTCACCGTGCTTCATCGGCCTGGCCAAGAACGAGCCGGCGCTGCTCGCCAAGGTCAACGAGATCATCACGCAGTCCAAGCAGGATGGCTCGCTGAACGCCGTCGCGCAGCGCTGGCTGGGCGCGCCGTTGCCCGCCGGTCTCTGAGCCAGCGCACGTCATGGGCTACGCGTTCGAATTCGGCGCGCTCGCCGGCTACACCCCCGTGCTCATAAAGGGCGTGGGGGTGACGTGCACGCTGATCGGCGTGGGCGGGGTGGCGGGGGTGGCCCTGGGCATCGCCTGCGCCTGGGTGCGCACGCAGGGGCCGCGCTGGGCGCGCCTGCCGGTGGTGGCGTACATCGAGACGATGCGCAACACCCCCTTCCTGATCCAGCTGTTCTTCATCTTCTTCGGCCTGCCGTCGCTGGGCGTGCAGATGGGCGAAATGACCGCGGCCTGCCTCGCCATGGCACTCAACCTGGGCGCCTACAGCGCCGAGATCGTGCGGGCCGGCGTGGCCACCACGCCGCGAGGGCAGTTCGAAGCCGGCGCCAGCCTGGCGCTCACACGCCTGCAGGTGTTCCGTCACATCGTGCTGGCACCGGCGCTCAAGCGCGTCTGGCCTGCGTTGTCGTCGCAGATCGTGGTGGTGATGCTGGGCTCGGCGGTGTGTTCGCAGATCGCCGTCGAAGACCTGAGCTTCGCCGCCAACTTCATCCAGTCGCGCAACTTCCGCGCCTTCGAGGTGTACTTCGTGACGACGGCGATCTACCTGGCGCTGGCCATCGTGTTGCGCCAGCTGCTGCGGCTGGCCGGCGCGCGGCTGTTCCGGAGCCCGGGATCATGATCGAGTTCAGCCTCTGGGACATCGTTCGCAATCTGCTGCTCGCCACGCGCTGGACCGTGGTGATGTCGCTCGCGGCCTTCATCGGCGGTGCGCTGCTGGGCCTGGCGCTGCTCTTCGCGCGCACCTCCCGCGCCCCCTTGCTGCGCCGCGCGAGCTGGGCCTACATCGAGCTGTTCCAGGGCACACCGTTGCTGATGCAACTGTTTCTCGCGTTCTTCGGGCTTTCGCTGGTGGGCATCGAGGTGCCGGCCTGGGTCGCGGCGGGCGCGGCGCTGGTGCTGTGGTCGGCCGCCTACCTGGCCGAGATCTGGCGCGGCTGCGTGGAGTCGATCGCGCGCGGTCAGTGGGAAGCCTCGGCCAGCCTGGCGCTCGACCGCATGCAGCAGATGCGTTACGTCATCCTGCCGCAGGCCGCGCGCGTGGCGGTCGCGCCCACCGTGGGCTTCGCGGTGCAGATCGTCAAGAGCACCGCGCTCACCTCCATCATCGGCTTCACCGAGCTGTCCAAGGCCAGCACGATCATCACCAATGCCACCTTCAGTCCCTTCACCGTCTATGCCTGCACCGCGCTGATCTATTTCGCGCTGTGCTGGCCCCTGTCACGTCTCAGCCTGCGGCTGGAAAGGAAGTTGCATGCCTCTCATCGCTCTTGAAGACGTACGCAAAAGCTACGGCGCGAATACGGTTCTCAAAGGGGTGACCCTGCGGGTCGAGCCCGGCGAAGTGATCGCGATCATCGGCAAGAGCGGCTCGGGCAAGAGCACGCTGCTGCGGTGTATCAACGGGCTGGAAGACATCGACAGCGGCGCGGTCATGGTGGCCGACGCCAAGCTCGTGCCCGACGATCTGCACCTGCGCGCGCTGCGGCTGAAGGTGGGCATGGTGTTCCAGCAGTTCAACCTCTTCCCGCATCTGAGCGCGGGGCGCAACGTCATGCTCGCGCCCATCGTGGCGCGCAGGATGCCTGAGGCCGAGGCCGCCAGCCTGGCGCGCGACATGCTCGAGCGGGTGGGCCTGGCCCATCGCTTCGATGCCTGGCCCAGCGAGCTCTCGGGCGGCCAGCAGCAACGCGTGGCGATCGCCCGCGCGCTCGCGATGCAGCCGCTGGCGTTGCTGTGCGACGAGATCACGTCGGCGCTCGATCCCGAACTCGTCAACGAGGTGCTGGGCGTGGTGCGCAAGCTTGCCGCCGACGGCATGACGCTCTTGATGGTGACGCACGAAATGCGGTTCGCGCGCGAGGTGTGCGACCGCGTGGTGTTCATGCACGAAGGCCGCATCCACGAGCAGGGCGCGCCCGAACGCGTGTTCGGCGCACCGGTCACGCCCGAACTGCGGCAGTTCCTGGGCGTGACCGGCGCCTGACGCCGCGGCGCCCGTGCGGTCGGACCGGCGGCCCGGCGACCCGGCGACCCGGCGACCCGGTCGTGCGCGTGCGCGTCAGCGGCTCAGGCCGCGCGCGGCCACCGGCCAGATGGCCTCGACCACGCCGTCGCGCACGGCCACGAGCCTGTCGTGCAGATTGAAGGTGGGATCCACGTGCGAGGCCACCAGCTTGACCACCTCGCCCAACGCCGGCGCACGCGCGCCGGCATCCACCTTGACCACGCCGTGCTCGTCGTTGGTGGCCACGTACGTGAGGCCGTCGCGTTGCCACACGCGCGGCGGGCCGCATTCGATGGTGGTGGACTTCAGGCCGGCGTCGAGCACCACGCGCTCGGGCGTGGGCGTGCTCATGACGGTGGAAAGCAGGAACAGGCTGTTGTCGAAGCGCAGCGTGTCGGACCACTGATTGGCGCCGTAGTCGCCGTCCATGAAGGCGTACGAGCCGGCCTGCAGCTCGGTGTAGACGCCGCTGGCCGCGTCGAACTCCGCGCTGCCCGTTCCGGCGCCGGTGATGCGATCCACGGCGATGCCGTGGCCGCGCAGCAGCTCCGCGTAACCGGCCGCGGTGGCCGCGGCCGATGCGCAGATGCGGGCGCGGGCTTCGCGCGTGCGCTCGTGCTGCACCGAGCCGTGGTAAGCCTGCAGACCGCCGAAGCGCAGATGCGGATCGGCCTGGGCGGCTCGCGCCAGGGCCACGACGGTCTCGGCATCGCTCGCGCCGCAGCGGCCCTGGCCCACGTCCACCTCGACCAGCACGGTGATGTGCGCGCCGGCCTGCGCCATGGCGCGCGCGATCGCGGCCAGGTTGTCGGGATGGTCGACGCACACGCTCAGCTCGGCCCGCAGCGCCAGTTGCGCCAGCAGGGCCAGCTTGGCCGGGCCCACCACTTCGTTGCTGATGTGGATGTCGCGAATGCCGGCCTGCAGGAACGGCAGAGCCTCGCTGACCTTCTGGCAGCAGATGCCGCGCGCGCCCAACGCGATCTGCCGCAGCGCGACCTCGGGGCACTTGTGCGCCTTGGCGTGTGGCCGCAGCGCCACACCGTGCGCATCGGCCCAGCGTTGCATCGCGGCCAGATTGCGCTCGAATGCGGCCAGATCGAGCATCAGCGACGGCGTATCGATGGTGTCCCAGGCATCGCCCGGCCGCGCGGGCGGCGGCAGCGGCATGTCATCGGCGGAAGAAACAGAGGCGTGCACGGAAAACTCCTAGAACAGAAGGGGGGCGATGACCATAACCAGGACGGGGGCAACCATAACTTTGCGGGGTAGGTAGCCTCGCGTAAACGATAGCTTCGCACGAGCGGCCATCATGACAAAATTTTGCGCGTTGAAAGGCCTCCTATGGGGAGAGCCTTTGTCCCCTCCTGGAGAAGCCCTCATGCACCTCAAGACCTGGATCAAAAGCCTGACCCTCGCCGTCGCCCTCGCTGGCGCCGCCACCTCGGTACAAGCCCAGCAATTCTTCCGCATCGGCACCGGCGGCACGGCCGGCACCTATTACCCGGTGGGCGGCATGATCGCCAACGCCGTGTCCCAGCCGGGCAAGCTGATCGCCACCGCCGTCGCCTCGAACGGCTCCGTGGCCAACATCAACGGCATCGTGGGCGGCTCGCTCGAAGCGGGCTTCACGCAATCCGACGTGGCCTACTGGGCCTATACCGGCACGGGCACCTTCGAGGGCAAGCCCAAGGCTCAGGACCTGCGCCTGATCGCCACGCTGTATCCCGAAAGCATCCACCTGGTCACGCGCAAGGGCGCCGGCATCAAGTCGGTGGCCGACCTGAAGGGCAAGCGCGTGTCGATGGACGAACCCGGCTCGGGCACCCTGGTCGACGTGCGCCTGATCCTCGGCGCCTATGGCATGTCCGACAAGGACGTGAAGGCCGAATACCTCAAGCCGAACCAGGCCGGCGAAAAGCTCAAGGACGGCGGCCTGGACGCGTTCTTCTTCGTGGGCGGCGCACCGGCCGGCGCGATCTCCGAGCTCGCCTCGGGCGGCGCGGGTATCGAGCTGGTGCCGCTGGTGGGTGCCGAGATCGACGCGCTGCGCGCCAAGCAGGATTTCTTCACGCCCGACACGATTGCCGCCAACACCTATCAGGGCGTGGGCGAGATCAAGACGATCTCGGTCAATGCGCAGATGGTGACCTCGGCCAAGCAGACCGAACAGACCATCTACGACATCACCAAGGCCCTGTATAGCGACGCCACCCGCAAGACGCTCGACAGCGGTCACGCCAAGGGCAAGCTCATCACCAAGGAAAACGCGGTGAAGGGCGCCGGCATCCCGTTCCATCCGGGCGCCGAGAAGTTCTACAAGGAAATCGGCCTGCTGAAGTAAGCCGCGCGGGCGCTCGATCGCCCCCACGGTAGTCGCGCGGCTCGCCCGCGCCCCCGACGTCCGCTGCCTGGCAGCGGACGTCGCATTGCGCGGCCCCGCCGCGCGAACGGCGCAAGCTGTTCTCCTGAAGATTCCGCCATGGAAATTGATCACGAAAAGACCCAGCGGCTCGCCGAGAAATACGACGCCGAGATCCGCTTTCGCCCGCTCGACAAGACCGCGACCTGGATCATCTCGATCCTGCTCGTCACGCTGTCGATCTTCCATTACTACACCGCGGGCTTCGGCCTGCTGCGCGAGTCCACGCATCGCGGCGTGCACCTCGCCTTCGTGCTCTCGCTGATCTTCCTGGTCTTCGGCTTCTCCAAGGCGCACTACCAGCGCGAGCCGCGGTCGACCTGGTATGCGCCCGGCGGCGTGCCGCTCTACGACTGGATCATCGCCGTCGCGCTCGCGCTGAGCGTGTTGTACATCCCCTACATCTTCGATGACCTGGCGTTCCGCGTCGGCAACCCCATGCCGATGGACGTGGCGATGGGCACGATCCTGATCGTCGGCCTGCTCGAGGCCACGCGCCGTGCGATGGGCTGGCCGCTGCCCATCATCGCGCTGGTGTTCGTGGCCTACGCGGCGTTCGGCCCCTGGTTCCCCGGTTTGCTGCAGCACGCGGGCAACAGCTGGCCGCAGATCGTCAACCACATGTACCTCACCAGCCAGGGCATCTACGGCGTGGCGGTGGGTGTGGTGGCGACCTACGTGTTCCACTTCGTGCTGTTCGGCGTGCTGGCCACCCGCATCGGCCTGGGCCAGCTGTTCCTCGACGTGGCGTCCACGGTCGCGGGGCGCTATGCCGGCGGCCCGGCCAAGGTGTCGGTGTTCGGCTCGGCCATGTTCGGCATGCTGTCGGGCTCGTCGGTGGCCAACGCCGTGACCGTGGGCTCGCTGACCATCCCCGCGATGATCCGCATCGGCTACCCGCGCCACTTCGCGGCGGGCGTCGAGGCGGCCTCGAGCACGGGCGGTCAGATCACGCCGCCCATCATGGGCGCGGCCGCGTTCCTGATGATCGAGTTCCTGGGCATCCCGTATCAGCAGATCGCGATCGCCGGCATCTTCCCGGCCTTCCTGTACTTCTTCGGCATGTTCGTGCAGGTGCACTTCGAGGCCAAGCGCGAGGGCCTGCGCGGCCTGACCGAAGCCGAAATGCCGCGACTGAAGGAATCGTTCAAGAAGCGCTGGCCGACGCTGATTCCGCTCGTGTTGCTGGTCGGCGTGCTGGCCAGCGGCCGCACGCCGTATCTCGCGGCGTTCGCCGGCATCACGGGCTGCATCGTGGTGGGCCTGCTCAATCCGTTCCAGCGCCTGAAATGGCGTGACCTCTACGAAGCCTTCGAAACCGGCGCGAAGTACGCGCTGGCGGTCGGTGCGGCGGCCGGCACGGTGGGGTTGGTCATCGGCGTCGTCACGCTCACCGGGGTGGGCTTCAAGATCTCGTTCATCGTGATCAGCGCGGCCCAGGCGATCTCCGGTGGCCTCGGGGCCGTCATCCCGGATGTCGTGGCCAACGCGCAGACGCTCACGCTCATCGCCGCGCTGGTCATGACCGGCATCGTTTGCGTGCTGATG
This sequence comes from Bordetella genomosp. 5, assembly GCF_002261475.1. Classification (GTDB taxonomy): domain Bacteria; phylum Pseudomonadota; class Gammaproteobacteria; order Burkholderiales; family Burkholderiaceae_B; genus Bordetella. Next base: position 491,160 of record NZ_NEVN01000013.1, on the reverse strand, counting down.
GGCTGCGGTGTGCCCACGACCGCCAACTACCTGATCATGGTGACGGTGGCCGCGCCGATCCTCGTGCAGCTCGGCGTACAGCCCATCGCCGCGCACTTCTTCGTGTTCTATTTCGGCATCCTGGCCGACATCACGCCTCCGGTGGCGCTTGCCGCCTATGCGGCGGCGGGCATGGCCGGCAGCGACCCGTTCAAGACCGGCAACACCGCGTTCAGGCTGGGTATCACCAAGCTGATCGTGCCGTTTGTGTTCGTGTTCTCGCCGTCGCTCCTGATCTCCGTGCAGGGCTTCACCTGGTACGACTTCTTCGTGACGTTGTTCGGCTGCATGGTGGGCCTGGTGTTGCTGTCGGCGGCCTTCTCGCGCTACTTCCTGGTGCTGATGAAATCGTGGGAACGCTGGGTGTTCACGCTGGGCGCGTTGCTCACCATCATGCCCGGGGTGACCAGCGGGTTGGTGGGGCTGCTCATCAGCACGCCGGTGTTCATCAACCAGTATCGCCAGCTGCGCCTGGCGCGCGTCGCGCCCGCCTGACGCCCGCGCCGGCCCCGCCCCGGCCGCCGGGCTGCCGCGCGATTGAGCGGTGGGCCGTGGCCGGTGGACGGTTGGGCGACAGGCGGCCACGGACCGGCCCTCCGCAGCGCAGCCCGGCAATCGGGGCCGCAGCCCAAAAGCTGCGGCCCTTTTTATCGCGGGGAGGGGTCGCGCATGACCAATAACACCGTGCCGCGGGCGCAACGTTCAGGGGAAATCCCCTCGGGGGACGCGGTTGCCGCGGTCCGGGTTTCGGCGTACAGTAAAATCACGTTTGCTGGTCTGCCGATATGCGGGCCGACTGTGCAAACAGGCACCCTGAAGCGCCATATGTTCGATATCCTGGTTTATCTGTTCGAGAATTACTACACGCCGCAAGCCTGTCCTGCGGCCGACGTGCTGGCAAAGCGCCTCGCCGCTGCCGGCTTCGAGCACGAAGACATCGACGACGCGCTGGGCTGGCTCTACGGGCTGGCCGAAACCACCGAGCGTTGCGTCGAGCTCGCTCAGGCGCCCGTCACCGGTACCCGCATCTACACCGATGCCGAGTACCAGCAGCTCGGGACCGATTCGATCGGCTTCATCACCTTCCTCGAGACCGCCGGCGTGCTGCCCGCACCGCTGCGCGAGATCGTGATCGACCGCGCCCTGGCCTCGCCCGAAGCGCCGGTGTCCCTCTCCAAGATCAAGATCATCGCGCTGATGGTCCTCTGGAGCCAGGAAGCCGAGATCGACAACCTGGTGCTCGAAGAGCTGCTCGACGACGAAGCCGGCCGCCGCCTGCATTGAGCAGGGCGTCCACGCCCGCCCGCGCCGTCCGTGATCGTCACGTCATCCGCCGCCACGCGCGGTTCCGCTGTCCCCTATGTCGGGCGCTTCGCGCCCAGCCCGAGCGGCCCCTTGCACGAGGGGTCGCTCGTGGCCGCTCTCGCGAGCTGGCTCGACGCCCGCGCGCACGCGGGCCGCTGGTTGCTGCGCATCGAAGACGTGGACACGCCGCGCACCGTCCCGGGCGCCGATCAGGTCATCATGGATCAGTTGCGCGCGCTGGGGCTGCACTGGGACGGTGAGGTCTGGTGGCAATCGCAGCGTTTCGACGCCTATCAGGCCGCCTTCGACGCGCTTGCCGAGCGCGGCCTGATCTATGGCTGCGGCTGCACCCGTCGCGAAATCGCCGACTCGGCCCTGCGCGGGCCGGCCTCGGCCGATGGCGAGCGCCCCTATGCCGGCACCTGCCGCCACGGCCTGTCGCCCGGCCGCAGCGCGCGGGCGTACCGTGTGCGCGTGCCCGACGGCGTGGAAGCCTTCGAGGATCGCTGGCTCGGTCCGCAGACGCAGGATGTCGCGCGCGCCGTCGGCGACTTCGTGTTGCGGCGGGCCGATGGCCTGTGGGCCTACCAGCTCGCGGTGGTGGTGGACGACGCCGCGCAGGGCGTCACCGATGTGGTCCGCGGGGCCGACCTGCTGTCATCGACCGCGCGTCAGCGCGTGCTGTGCCGGCTGCTGGAGGTGCCCATGCCGCGCATGATGCACGTGCCGCTCGTGACCGATCCGGCATCCGGGCTGAAGCTCTCGAAACAGAACAACGCGCCCGCGCTCGACCTGGCCGATCCCCTGGCCACGCTGCAGCGCGCCTGGCAGCGCCTGGGTTTCGAGGCCATCTCGGCCACCAGCGCCGCGGATTTTCTTGCGCGTGCCCAGGCGCCCTGGCGCACGCGCTTCCCGCGCTGATCAGAGCGGCTTCAGGTCCTTGTCGAGCATGCGCACCAGCAATGCGGTGCCGCTGCCGTCGTAGCGCACTTCACCGAAGCGCGCGGCCTCGTAGCGGGGCGCCTCGCCCTCGGGGAAGAAATACGCGTCGGTCACGATGCGCACCCCCATCGGCCGCACGCGATATCGCAGCACGATCTCGTCCTGGGCCGACGGCGCCTTGCCGTCCTGCACGCGCAGCACCTGCGCCACGCCGCGATCGTCGGCCTTGAGCACCACATAGCCGTCGGTGCGCAGCAGCCCGCCCGGCGCCTGCGTCTCGGAGGCGGGCAGATCCCCGCGCAGACGGTACACGTCGTCACCGGCGGCAAAACGCAGTGCCATGTAATCGCCCTGCATGATCGAACGCGGGTCGACCGGCGCCAGCGCCAGGATGGCCACGCGACCCTGCGCCAGCAGCTGTTCCCGCTGCCAGATGCCGTAGTTGGTCAGGCCGAGCACCAGCACCAGGCCGCCCAGGATCACGGCGCTGCGCCAGCGCAGCCCGCCGGGAATGGGCCCGCGCGGCGCGAGCGGCGCGGGGGCCGTGCGCATCCAGCGCGGCAGCAGCCACACCAGCAGCCGCATCACCAGCAGCAGGCCGGCCGCGCCTGCCAGCCAGATCGCCTTGTCCAGCAGCGGCACGTCGAGCTGGTAGTAATAGAACATCAGGTAGCTCAGCATGGCGAGCACGCCGAACACCGTCAGACGCGGTTTGTTCAGGCCGAAGCCCAGCAGGAGCCACGTGAGGGCGAAGGCGATACCGGGACTGGGCAGCCAGAACAACGCCAGCACCAGCAGGCCCAGCGGCACGCCGAACACCAGCGCGCGCGTCAGCACGCGCCGACGCGGCCACAACACCCACAGCGCCGCGATCACGGGCAACAGCGCGCCCGCGAGGCTCAGGAGGGCCGTCTGCGGATGCAGGCTCCAGAGCGACGGAAACTGCCGCAACGCCACGCCGCCGGCCTGCCAGACCACCGCCTGCACGGCGATAACGAGCGCCCAGCCCATGGGGTCGAGCACATGCGAGCGCCGCTTGAAATGCCGGTCGGCGCAGAAGGCGACAGCGGCCCACCACGCGCCGATCACCGTGACCGGCAGCCAGATGAACGTGGCGCGCAGCATGTCGAACGCGAAAAACAGTTCGATCATGCCGTCGCCCATCACGTTCGGGCGCAGCGCCTCCCACAGCAGACCGGTGCCGCCGAACGCCATGATCCAGGTGCTCAGGAAGCGCAGCAGATGATCGGGGGCGGCCACGTAGATCACGGCGCCCAGCACCAGCAGCGCCAGGCAGGCGCCCGAGAACGAGGTGCTCTCGCTCAGGCCGTACATGATCATGATCTGGCCGGCGAAGGCGGAGGCGATCGCGCATTGGCGCCAGAAGGGGCCCGCGTCGGTGCGCAGCACCGCCACGCCGCCCGCGCACAACACCAGGCCCACGACCAGGGCGCCCTCGGCGCTCATGACGATGCCCGACAGCGCAAGGAAAGCCAACAGCAGCAGGGTGGAAATCCAGGCCGACAAGCCGAGCAGGCCCTGGATGTACCACGGGGAACCGGCATGGGCGTCGTCCGGGCTGTCCGAGAGCGCGATGACCGGGGCATCGGCCGCGGCCGGTTCGACGGCCAGGCCGGCCGATTCGCCGGCGGGCTCCGCGTCGGCGGCGGTCGCCAGCGCGGCATCCGCGGCGACGGCGGGATCACGCACCACGCCGCCGGAAAGCGGCGCGGGCGTGCGCTGGGCCAGCCGGCGCAGCCAGCGCGCCGCCCAGACCGCCTCGGCCATCAGCAGGCCGGCCAACGGCAGCAGGGCCCACACGCCGGGCTCCAGCCGCACCAGCCACTCGCCCACCATGCGCAGCGACACACCGATCACGCCAGCCGCCAGGACGGCCAGAATGACCAGGTCCAGGCGCACCCGCTGATAGTAGTAGCCGAGGCCGCCGGTGATGGCGAGCCAGGCCAGCAGGATGTACATCGTGTGGCGCGAGCGCAGGCCCAGGAACAGATCGCCCAGGATCAGGCCCGACACCAGCACGCCCACGGCCAGCAGGACCAGCACGCGCGGCCCGACCTTGGTGCTAAGGTGATGGCGGCGCGCGGCGAGCTCCCAGCCCGCCAGCAGCACCAGATTGAGCAGGGCCATGACCAGGCTGGGGAAGCCGGCGCCGTCGAACGTGGTCCACCAGGAAAACACCTGTTCGCCCAGCCAGAGTGCCACCGCCAGGTTGAGCACCAGCACCCACAAGAGCCACAGCACCTGGCTGGCGGCGGCGAGGCACCACGGAATCAGCAGGGCCGCCCAGAGGGCGAAGAGTTCCCACGTGTCGGCCCCGGTCTGGTAGGTTTGACCCACGAGGGCGAGCAGGGCGCCCAAAAACAGCCCTGAGAGTGTCAGGACGGCGCCGGCGACCCGGCGCCGGGTATCGGGGACGGCTCGAAGCCGTAGCCGCAGCCAGAGGGCCGCCAGCGTCGAGACGATCAGCAGGCCCTGCGCCAGCGCGAAACGCTGGGTCGTCGAGAGGCCCTGCCAGTTTGCTGCAACGCCACAAACCACGGCGCTGCCCAGGAGCAAAACGCCCAGCCAGAGGGTGGTTCGCGCAAGAAATCCGCGCCAGGCGTGCAACTCCGATCCCGCGTGTCCATTGGTGCCGACTTGCATCTCGCGAATCTCCCCTCTTATCATCCGCGCTACTACGGCGGGACTGCCGCCACTGGAAACACATGAACAAAACGCTGATTATTGCCGAGAAGCCCTCGGTAGCCCTCGATATATCACGCGCCCTGGGAGGCTTTGCGCGCGAGGGCGACTATTTTGAAAGCGAACGTTACGTGCTCGCGTCCAGCATCGGGCATTTGCTCGGTCTCGTCGCGCCTAACGATCCGGTCAAGGGAAAGTGGAGCTTTACGCACCTGCCCGTGATTCCGCCCGCTTTCGAACTGGGTCCGACCGACAAGCGATCGGCCGAACGGCTCAAGCTGCTCGTCAAGCTCGTCAAGCGCAAGGACGTCGATGCGATCATCAACGCCTGTGACGCGGGACGAGAGGGCGAGCTGATCTTCCGCTACATCGTCCAGTACGCGGGCGTGAACAAGCCGATCCAGCGCCTGTGGCTGCAATCCATGACCCAGGCGGCCATCCGCGAGGCCTTCGCCAACCTGCGCGACGACAGCCAGCTCAAGCCGCTGGAGGCCGCCGCACGTTCGCGCGCCGAAGCCGACTGGCTGGTGGGCATCAACGGCACGCGCGCCATGACGGCCTTCAACAGCAAGGACGGCGGCTTCTTCAAGACGCCGGTGGGCCGGGTGCAGACCCCGACGCTGGCGATCGTGGCCGAACGCGAAAGCCGCATCCGTGCCTTCGTGCCGCGCGACTACTGGGAAGTGCATGGCACCTTCGTGGCCGCCGCGGGCCTGTACCAGGGCCGCTGGATCGACCCCGACTTCAAGAAAGACGAGCGCGACCCCGAGAAGCGCGAATCGCGCCTGTGGTCGCTCGCGGCCGCGCAGAGCGTGGTCGCGGCCTGCCGCGATCAGCCGGGCGCCGTCTCCGAAGAATCCAAGCCGTCCACGCAGATGTCGCCGGCGCTGTACGACCTAACGTCGTTGCAGCGCGAGGCCAACGGCCGCTTCGGCTTCTCGGCCAAGACGACCCTGGCGCTGGCGCAAACGCTGTACGAGCGCCACAAGGCCCTGACCTACCCGCGTACCGATTCGCGCTACCTGCCCGAGGACTACATCGCCACGGTGCGCGAAACCATGCAGGTGCTGGCCAAGGGCGGCTCCAATGCCGTGGGCGGGCTGGCGCGTCACGCCTCCACCGTGGTGGAGCAGCAGTGGGTCAAGCCGAACCGCCGCATCTTCGACAACAAGAAGGTCTCGGATCACTTTGCCATCATTCCCACGCTGCAGGTGCCGCACGACCTGAGCGAAGCCGAAGGCAAGCTCTACGACCTGGTCCTCAAGCGTTTCCTGGCGGTGTTCTTCCCGCCGGCCGAGTTCCGCGTCACCACCCGCATCACCGAAGTTCAGGGCCATCGCTTCAAGACCGAAGGCAAGGTGCTGGTATCGCCGGGCTGGCTGTCGGTCTACGGCAAAGAAGCCCAGGGCGAAGACGCCAATCTGGTGCCGGTGGCGCAAGACGAGCGCGTGCGCACCGAAGATGTCGAGGCCGTCGGCCTGAGCACCAAGCCGCCGGCGCGCTACAACGAAGCCACGCTGCTGTCCGCCATGGAAGGCGCCGGCAAGCTGGTCGACGACGAAGAATTGCGTGAGGCGATGTCCGAGCGCGGCCTGGGCACGCCTGCCACGCGCGCGGCGATCATCGAAGGCCTGCTCAACGAAAGCTATCTGCGCCGCGAAGGCCGCGACCTGGTGCCCACCGCCAAAGCGCGCCAGCTCATGACGCTGCTGTCGGGCCTGGACGTGACCGAACTCACCTCGCCCGAACTCACCGGCGAGTGGGAACACAAGCTCAAGCAGATCGAGCAGGGCGCGCTCGACCGCGAGGCCTTCATGCGCGAGATCGCGCAAATGACGCAGGTGATCGTCAAGCGCGCGAAGGAATACGAGCGCGACACGGTGCCCGGCGACTACGCCACCCTCAAGACGCCGTGCCCGAAGTGCGGCGGCGTCGTGAAAGAAAACTACCGCCGTTACGCCTGCACCAACTGCGATTTTTCGATCGGCAAGCATCCTGGCGGCCGCACCTTCGAGATCCCCGAGGTCGAAGAGCTGCTGGCCAAGCGCGAGATCGGTCCGCTGCAAGGCTTCATCAGCAAGATGGGCCGTCCGTTCGCGGCCATTCTGCGCATCAGCGGTGAAGACAAGCTCGAGTTCGACTTCGGCCAGAACGACGAAGAAGACAACGAGCCCGTCGACTTCAGCGGCCACACCACCGTGGGCCCCTGCCCCAAGTGCCAGGCGCGCGTGTTCGAACACGGCATGAGCTACGTCTGCGAGAAATCGGTCGGTCCCGAAAAGACCTGCGACTTCCGCTCGGGCAAGGTCATCCTGCAACAGGAGATCTCGCGCGAACAGATGAGCAAGCTGCTCGAGGCCGGTCGCACCGACCTGCTCGATGGCTTCGTGTCGAGCCGCACCAACCGCAAATTCAAGGCGTTCCTGGTGCGCCAGCCGGATGGCAAGGTGGGCTTCGAGTTCGAGCCGCGCGGCGACAAGCCGGCGCGTCCGGGCAAGACGGCCGGCAAGACCGCGACCAAGACCGCGACTAAAACCGCCACCAAGACCGCCGCGAAGAAGGCGCCGGCCAAGAAGGCGGCCGCCAAGAAAACGACCAAGACGGCGGCCAAGAAAACCGCGACCAAGACGGCCACCAAGGCAGCCACCAAGACCGCGGCCAAAACCGCGGTCAAGAAGGCAGCAGCCAAGAAAACCGTCTGATTGCTGTGCACGCGCATCGGCGCGCCGGGCCTTCGGGCCGGGCGCGCCGATTTTTTTGCGCCGCGCGCACGACCGATGCCGCCGCGGCACCGGCCGCCGCGGCTCCGGCCGCCGCGACATCGACCCATTGGCATCGGCCGCCGCGACATCGAACGCGGCTGCGTGTGAGGTCGCGGCCGACGCCGCGGCCACCGTCATGCGAGGCGGTCGCTGTCCTATTTTTGGCAAGGGATCCGTGCGCCCCGACGCGCGGCGCGTGCGCCGGCCCGTGGACAGCGGGGCGAAGATTTTGGCCCTCGCGCCCGGCCTGCGGTATCGTTGCCGTCAAACGGCTTCTCTACAACGACACTCGTCGAGGATGACATGACTTTTCGCTTGCCCCCGCATGGCGCCCAGCGGCGCCGCCTGCTGGCCATGGGCGCCGGTGCCGCCGGCCTCATCCTCGCCCCCGCGCTCCGCGCCCAACCCCGTCTCACCCGCGTGGCCTATGGCCAGGGCAGCATCGACCCCTTCTTCGCCGCCGGCTATGTCGCGCTGAAGAAGGGCCTCTTCGAAGCCGGTGGCCTCGACGTCGAATACCTCAACTCGCAAAGCGGCCCCCGCACCAATCAGCTGCTGGCCGCCGGCCAGATCGTGTTCGGCGCGACCGCCGCCACCGCCGCGCCCGCGCTCACGCTGGCGGGCAAGCCGGCCGCGCTGGTGTTCGGCTTCGATCGCAAGCTCACGTATGCCAACGTCATCGTGCGGCGCGAAGACTACGAGAGCGGCAAGGTGCGCGAGATCAAGGATCTCGCGGGCAAACGCATGGGCGCGACGCAACCGCAGTCCAGCACGTGGCTGATGGCCAAATACCTCACCGAGAAGGCGGGCGTGGGCGATCGCGTCGACATCCGCCCGCTGGGCGATCTCGCGACCATGCTGGGCGCGCTCAAGACCGGCTCGGTGTCCGCCAGCATGGCCACGATGTCCATGATGGAACAAGCCCAGGCCGAGGGCTGGGGCGTGCCGATCTTCGACGCCACCGCCGACGCCACGTGGCAGTCGTTCATGGGTGGCGATGTGCCCGGCATTGCGGCCCTGGCGCTGCGCGACACCATCGAAAAGCGGCCCGAGATCGTGCAGGGCTTCGTGAGCGGGCTGGTCACGGCCCAGGCGTTCATCAACGCCCATAGCGCGGCCGAGGTCACCGAGCTGATCTACGCCGACTACCTCTCTGCCTTCGCGCGTCCCGCCGTCGAGAAGACGATCGGCGTGTATCAGCAGTCGGTGTTCCTCAAAGACAACATCATCACGCCCGAGGCCTACGGCCGCATGACCGGCATCATGGGCGACGGCCGCCAGTTCTCCAACGAAGAGCTGAAAAAGGCGCCGTACGAGACCTGCGTCGACATGCGCTTCGTGCGCCAGGCCCGTGGCGGCTGACCCCGTGCCGGCCATGATCACGCTGGAACACGTCGGCAAGGTCTATCACAGCCGGCAGGGCACGACGCATGCCGTGGGCGATGTCAGCCTCGACATCGCCCACGGCGAATTCGTGTCCATCGTCGGCCCCTCGGGCTGCGGCAAGAGCACGCTGCTCAATATGATCGCGGGCTTTTTCGCGCCCAGCGCCGGCAGCATCCGCGTCGACGGCAAACCCGTCAGCGGCCAGGTGCCGCCCGCGCTGGGATACATCTTCCAGAAAGACACGCTGCTGCCCTGGTACACCGTCGCGAAGAACGTCGCGCTGGGCCTGCGCTTCCAGGGCGTGCCGGAAGCGCGCATCGCCCCGCGCGTGCGCGAGCTCCTCGAACTCGGCCATCTGAGCGACTTCGCGCAGGCGTATCCGCATCAATTGTCGGGCGGCATGCGCCGGCGCGTGGCGCTGCTCATGAGCCTGGCCGTGGAACCGCGCATCCTGCTGCTCGACGAGCCCTTCGGTGCGCTCGACACCCACACCAAGACCCACCTGCACCGCGAGCTCTCCGAGATCTGGCGCAAGCTTGGCCAGACCGTGGTCATGGTGACCCATGATCTGGACGAGGCCATCACGCTGTCGGATCGCGTGATCGTGCTGTCGGGCACGCCCAGCCAGGTGCTGCTCGACGAGCGCATCACGATCCCGCATCCCCGCGATGTGTTCACGCTGCGCGAGACGGCGCAGTTCACTGCCCACGTGCAGAGTCTCTGGGCCGTGCTGGGCCAGCAGTTCCGCGCGGCGGCCTGAGCCTTATGTCCAATCCCGATCTCTCGCATTCCGCCACGATGTCGTTGCAGGCGCAACTGCGTGCCGACCGCCAGCAGGCGGCCCGACGCCGCCTGCGCGTGACCTTCTGGCAGCTCGCCATCCTCGCCTGTCTGCTCGGCGCCTGGGAAGGCCTCACGCGCATTCCGTGGTTCGTCCAGAACACGCTGTTCGATCCCTTCTTCATCAGCCAGCCCTCGCGCGTGGCCGTGCGGCTCTGGCAGTGGGTTCAGCCCGGACCGCAGTCGGTCTGGCCGCACCTGTGGCTCACCCTGCAGGCCACCATGGTGGGCCTGGTCGTGGGCGTGGGTAGCGGTTTCGCGGTGGGCCTGGCCCTGTCGCGCAATCAGTTTCTGGCCGACGTCTTCAATCCCTACATCGTGGCCTTCAACTCGATGCCGCGCATCGCCTTCGTGCCGCTCATCACGATGTTCTTCGGCCTGGGCCTGGCGTCCAAGGTCGTGACCTCGTGGTTCGTCGTGTTTTTCCTGGTGTTCTTCAACACCTACAAGGGCGGGCGCAGCGTGGAGCGCGAGCTGGTGGACTTCTGCCGCACGCTCGGCGGCTCGCCGCGCCAGATTCTGTGGCGTGTGCGCATTCCGACCGCGGCCGCCTGGACCTTCGCGGCGCTGCCCAACGCGATCAGCTTCGCGCTCATCGGGGTGGTGCTCGCCGAGTTCGTGGGGTCCACCACCGGCATGGGCTACCTGATGATCACAGCCCTGGCCACCCTCAATGCCACCGACATGTTCGCGGCCGTCACGCTGCTGTCCATCGTGGGCATCGTGCTGGTTTATGGTGTCACCTGGTTAGAGCGTAGACTCTTGCATTGGGCTCCCGAGTTCCGCCAATAGTCTGCCTCGGCCCGCACCCGTCCGTCCCCGCCTTTCTTCGTCTCGATCCGTCATGTCCGCAGCCGCCACCGACTCGTCCTTCCTGCAACAGTTTTCGCTCGCGGGGAGGGTGGCGCTCGTCACCGGCTCGGCGCGCGGATTGGGCTGGTGCATCGCGCAGGCGCTGGCCGAGTCGGGCGCGCACGTGCTGATCAACGGCCGCAACGGCGCGGCCGTCGAGGCGGCTGTCGCAGCGTTGCGTGAGCGGGGTCTGGCCGCGGGCCCGGCCGTGTTCGATGTGGCCAACGACGACGCCGTCGAGGCTGCCTTCGCCGCGATCGACCGCGACCATGGCCGGCTCGACATCCTCGTCAACAACGTCGGCGCGCGCAACCGCAAGAGCCTGGCGGACGCCAGCCCCGCGGAAGTGCGCGAGCTGATCGAGACCGATCTGGTGGCGGGCATTCTGATCGCACGCCAGGCCGCCGCCCGCATGACGCGTCACGGCTACGGCCGCCTGATCGCCATTACGTCGGTGGTGGGCGAGCTGGCCCGCCGCGGCGATGCGATCTACCCCGCGGCCAAGCAGGGCCTGACCGGCATCATGCGCGCGCTGGCCCTCGAGCACGGCGCGCAGGGCATCACCAGCAACGCGATCGCCCCCGGCACCTTCGCCACCGAAACCAACGCCGCCATGGTGGCCGACCCGAACATCGGGCCGGTCGTGGCGGCACGCAATCCCACGGGCCGCTGGGGCCGTCCGGAAGAGATCGCCGGCGCGGCGGTCTTCCTGGCGTCGCCCGCGGCCTCGTATGTCAATGGTCACGTGCTCGTCGTCGACGGAGGTCTGTCCGTTCAGTTCTGAGCCCGTACCGCGCCGGCCTCGCCGGCATCACGGTCTGCATGCCGGCCCGAGGAGACAAAGCCCGTTGCCGCGCCAAGACCGGGCCATGCATGCATGGCCGCGTTTGTTTCGCTGTCGCTTTGTCCAATTATTCTCATAGAGGTGGTCCAGCATGAAGCAGCACTTTATCGACAACCGGTCCGTGGCCGGATCCTCCGGTGAATCGATCCCGGTGATCGATCCGTCCACCGGCGAGACCTTCGATCAACTGGCGCGTGGCACGGCCGCCGACATCGACGTCGCGGTGCAGGCTGCGCGCCGCGCCTACGACGGCGCCTGGGGCAAGCTGAGCGCGGCCGAGCGCGGCCGCCTGATGCTCAAGCTGTCGCTCAAGATCCTCGACCACCACGACGAGCTCACGCAGATCGAGTCGCGCGATTGCGGCAAACCGGTGAAGCAGGCCCGCGCCGACGTCACCGCCGTAGCGCGCTATTTCGAGTTCTACGGCGGCGCGGCCGACAAGCTGATGGGCGAGACCATCCCGTATCAGGCGGGCTATACCGTGCTGACGCTGCGCGAGCCGCACGGCGTGACCGGCCACATCGTGCCCTGGAACTACCCGCTGCAGATCTTCGGCCGCAGCATCGGCGGCGCGCTGGCCGCCGGCAATGCCTGCGTGGTCAAGCCCGCCGAAGACGCCTGCCTTTCGATCCTGCGCGTGGCCGAGCTGGCCGCCGAGGTCGGCTTCCCGGCCGGCGCGCTCAACATCGTGACCGGCTATGGCCATGAGGCGGGCGACGCGCTCACGCGCCACCCGGGCATCGATCACATCTCTTTCACGGGCTCGCCGCGCATCGGGGTGCTGGTCACCCAGACCGCCGCCGCACGGCACGTGCCCGTCACGCTCGAGCTCGGCGGCAAATCGCCGCAGATCGTCTTTGCCGATGCGGATCTCGATGCGCTGGTGCCGGTGGCCGTGAACGCGATCGTGCAGAACGCCGGCCAGACCTGCTCGGCGGGCAGCCGCCTGCTCATCGAACGCAGCATCTACGACAAGCTCATGGATCGCCTCGCCACGGCGTTCTCCGCCCTGCGCACGGGTGCCGGCTCGGCCGACCTGGATTGCGGTCCGCTGATCCGCCATACGCAGCTCGAACGCGTGCAGCGCTTCCTGCGCGACGCCGAGGCCGAAGGTATCGCCAAGGTCGCGCAGGGTCAGGTCGCCGACGACGCGCCCAAGGGTGGCTTCTATCAGCCGCCCACGCTGCTGGGCAACGTGCCGGTCGATCATCGTCTGGCACAGGAAGAAATCTTCGGGCCGGTGCTCGTGACGATCCCGTTCGACGACGAGGCCGATGCCGTGCGCATCGCCAATGCCACCGAATACGGCCTCGCGGCCAGCGTCTGGACGCGCGACGGCGCGCGCCAGCTGCGGGTCGCGCGCAAGGTGCGCAGCGGCCAGGTGTTCATCAACAACTACGGCGCGGGCGGCGGTGTCGAGCTGCCCTTCGGCGGCGTGAAGGCCAGCGGCCACGGGCGCGAGAAGGGCTTCGAGGCGCTGTACGCGTTCACGGTGCTCAAGACGGTCGCGATCAAACACGACTGAGCGACGCCAGCCACACAGCCCCGCCCCCCGCGGGGCTGTTTCATTCGGGCGGGCGGTCTCAAGGGCATAATGCGTCCCCATGACCTTGCCACGCCCCTCGTCCGTCCGCACCCGCCTCGCCGCCTGGCGCACCGCGCTGGCCGCCATGTTGCTCGCCACCGGTCTCGGCCTGCTCGGACCCCAGGCGCGGGCCTTCGACATCGGCGAGGTGGTCAACCACGCCCGCCTCTCGTCGTATCCGATGCGCGCGCCCGAGGTGCTCGTGAGCGGCAGCGCGGGGCGCGACGGCGCCGAGCTGGTCACGCGGTTCGGCAATCTGCTGTATGTCTACAACTACCGCGGGCCGGGCGCCAGCGCCACGCTGCAGTCGCGCTCGCAGGCCCTGGTCATTCCTCCCGAACAACTGCACGGCGCCGCCGGCGAGTCGCTCGATGTCGGCCTGCTCGGCCCGTTTCCCGATCGCAGCCACTGGCTCAGCTACCGGCCGCGCGGCTCGAGCCAGGACCTGGAATATGCGTTCTATGTGGCGCCCGACGGCACGGCCGCGCGCGTGGAACGGCGGCCGGCCGACCTGACGCTGTACGTGCCCGCGGCCTGGGACGACGCCGCGCGCGGGCAGGCACTCGCCGCGGCGCGCACCCGTCTGTACGGGGCAGGCTCCCTGGCAACGCGTGTCGTGGCGGTGCCCGCCGTCGATGCCGAAGCGACCTTCGCGCGCCTGCACGAGGCCGCTGCCAGAACGCCGCGGCGCGACCGCGCGGCCTTCGCTCCGCGCCTGGCCGAACTCTCGGCGTTCGCCGCCACCATCGACCTGCGCGATCTCGACCCGCAGCAGCGCGATCCCGCCACCCTGACGCGCATCAACGATCTGGGCTTCTGGCTGGGCGAAGCGAGCCAGCTGTCGTCGGCACCCAGCGCGCAGGCGGCGGCCGATGCGGCGGCCGCCGATGCGGTGCTAGGCGAAGTCCTGCGGCGCGACCCCGCGCGTGAACCCGCCTACCTGAACCGGGCCGATGCCCGCATGCAGCGTTCGCGCGGCATGCGCGACGCGGCGCTGCGCGACTACTACGCCAGCGAGGCGCGCGAAGACTACCGCCGCTATTGCAGCCGGCGCCTGGCCGCGGGCCAGACCGTGCCCTCCAATATCGCCGAGCGCATCACCCGCGCGCTCGACGTGAAAGCCGTGGACGCCGCTGCCTGCCGGCCGCGCCACGTGCTGCACGCCGCCATCGCGGCGGGCGACCGTGCCGAAGTGCAGCGACAGCTGCAACGGGGTCAGGATCCCGCCGAACCCGATTCTCACGGCCGTGTCCCGCTGCTGCTCGCCGTGCGTCAGAACCACCCCGACATCGTGCGCGACCTGCTCGCGGCCGGTGCGAAGCCGGTGTCCCTCCAAGGCACGTCGCTGCTGCCCTCCGCGCTGCCGCCCGCCGGCCCCGCGGGACTCTCCGACGCGCACTACGACATCGCCCGGCAGCTGCTCGCGGCCGGCGCCGAGATCGACAGCCGTGATAACGACGGCAACACGCTGCTCATGCAACGCGTGCGCTACAGCGCGCGCAATCGCGGCACGATCGAATTCCTGGTGGAGCAGGGCGCCGACCTCGGCGCACGCAACAAGCGCGGCGAAAGCGCGCTGCAGGCCGCGCTGCTTTCGGCCGAGACCCGCTGGCTGGTCGACCTGATGTTCGCGCGCGGCGTCAGCCCCGACACCGCCTACATCCAGCTGTATTACGGAGCCCGGCCCGTGTGGCTCACGCCGCTCCAGGCCCATCTGCGCGAATACCCGGGCCCGCTCGCACCCGGCAAGACGCCGCGCGTGCCGCCGGCCGTGACGCTGCTGCTGGACCACGGCGCCGACGTCTCGCTGGGCGGGCTGGGCGCGGCGGACAAACAGGTGCCCCGCAACGGCCTGCAGGCCGCGCTCGAGTCCGCAGCGATGCATGCCTCGCCGGCATTGATCGCCCAACTGCGCGAGCGTGCGCAGGCACCCTTCGAAGCGCTGGATTCGCAGCCGCTGCAACGCGTGCTGCGCAACTGGAACGATGCGCGCCGCGAGGCGGCACGGGACGGCAACGCCCCTGAGTGGGATGCCGTCTACGCACAGTGGCGCGCCACGGCGCTGGCGCTGCGCGAGGCCGGCGTGCCGCTGCAGGACACGCGCACGTCCGTCGAGGCCATGCGCTACCGCCTGCCGCCGCTGGCCGTGCCGTGGCTGCCCGACGAGCTCTATGCCCACTGGCTGAACGAAGGCGCGGACCCGGCCGAACGCGCGGGAGTGGAAGTCTCGAACCTGGGCCTCCCCTGGCCGGCGGCATTGCCGCTGCTCAACATGATGCAGCTCGGCCAGGATGCCAAAGTGGATCTGCTCCTGGCGCAGGCGGCGCGGATGGTGCGCGATCCGGTGCGCTGCGGCGCGACGGTGGCCGACATGATGGCGTGGCAGGTGGCGCAGGACGGACCGCTCGGCCCCGCGCAGGCGCGTGCGCAGACGCGCGTGCTGGACGCGGCGCGTGCCGCGCCCTCGTGCGATCTGGAGCAACGCGCCGCGCTGCGCGGCTACGAAAAGGAAACCGCCCGCACGCTGCTGGCGCGGGCGGGTGTGACGTGGCGTTGAACGAAGCCTGTCACGGGCGCCAGCGCCTCGTGGCCGCTGCGTGGCGCGCCGTTAGTTACGCGCCGTTAGTTACGCGGCGTTCCGCACGCTGCTGCCCGCGCGCGTTTCACGCGGTGTCGTCTTCGTACCAGTTATCGGCCGACAACATCATGCGGTGATGGCCCATGCCCGCCGGCATCATCGGGAAGCAGTTTTCCTGGGCCGTGACGGTCACGTCGAGGAAGTACGGGCCGTCGTAGGCCAGGCAAGCCTCGAGCGCCGCATCGAGTTCGTCGGGATGCTCGACGCGCGCCGCGCCCCAGCCGAAGGCCTTGGCGAGCGCAACGAAATCCGGCAGCGAGGCGTTGTAGCTATGGCTGTAGCGCCCGCCATGGATGAGTTCCTGCCACTGGCGCACCATGCCCATGTAGCCGTTGTTGCACAACACCACCTTGACCGGCACGTCGTGCTGCATGGCGGTGGAGAGCTCCTGGATGTTCATCAGCACCGACGCATCGCCGCTCACGCACACCACGGTGCGATCCGGATGCGCGACCTGCGCGCCGATCGCGGCCGGCACGCCATACCCCATCGTGCCCGCGCCACCCGAGGTGAGCCACCGGCCCGGCGCATCGAAACGCAGGTATTGCGCGGCCCACATCTGATGCTGGCCCACGTCGGTGGACACGATCGCGTCGCGATCGGCCAGCGCGGCGTTCAGGCGCGACATCAGGTGTTGAGGCAGGATGGCATCGGCAGCGGGCTCGTAGGCCAGGCAATCGCGAGCGCGCCAGGCATCCACGCGGCGCCACCAGTCGGCGAGACGCTCGGCAGGCAGCGGCACGTCGCGCAGCTCATCCTGCAGCGCCTGCACCAGCGTGAGGCAGTCGCCCACCAGCGCGGCGTCCACGCGCACCACCTTGTTGATGGACGCCGGATCGATGTCGAGATGCACCTTGCGCGCATGCGGGCAGAACTCGGCCAATTTGCCGGTGATGCGGTCGTCGAAGCGCGCGCCCACGCAGACCACCAGATCGGCGTTGTGCATGGCCAGGTTGGCTTCGAGCGTGCCGTGCATGCCCAGCATGCCGACGAACTGCGGGTCGGAGGCGGGGAACGCGCCCAGGCCCATCAGCGTGAGCGTGCACGGCGCGCCCGTGGCGCGCACGAGTTCGGTAAACGCGGCACATGCGGCCGGACCAGAGTTGATCAGGCCGCCCCCGCCATAAAACACGGGCCGGCGGGCCTGCGCGATCAGCGCGGCCGCGCGGCGCACGGCCCCGGCCGGCACGCGGGCGGCGGCCTTGCCGCTCTGACGCCGCGCCCGCAGCGCCGCCAGTTGGCCACGGGCGAGCGCGCCGGCTTCGTCCTGCGGATCCACGGCAGGGGAGGCGAGCTGCACATCCTTGGGGAAGTCGATCAGCACGGGCCCCGGACGGCCCTGGCGCGTCAGCCCGAAGGCGCGGCCCACCACGGTCGCCACGTCGTCGACGCTGCGGATCTGCGTATTCCACTTCGTGACCGAGCGCGAGATCCCGATGGCGTCGCACTCCTGGAAGGCGTCGGTGCCGATGGCGGCGGTGGCCACCTGACCGCTCACGCACAACACCGGGATCGAATCGCACATGGCGTCGAGCAGGCCCGAAGTGGTGTTGGCCATGCCCGGGCCCGAGGTGACGAACACCACGCCGGGCCGGCCGGTGGTGCGCGCATAGCCCTCGGCGGCGTGCACGGCGGCCTGCTCGTGGCGCACCAGCACGTGCCGCAGCCGCGGCTCGGCATACAGTGCGTCGTAGAGCGGCAGCACTGCGCCGCCGGGATAGCCGAATACGGTATCGACACCCAGCTCGATCAGGGTATCGAGCAGAATGCGGGCGCCATTGAGCGGGCGCTCGACCGCCGTGGCGGGGGAGTCAGAGGCCTCGGCGGGGTCGAGGGCGGCAAGGGCGTGGCTGTGCAGACGATCATTCATGTTGACCATCTTAGGGGGATATTAGAAGAATTTTTATCTTCTTTTCCATGAAATCCCCCGATCCGCAGTAAATTGACCTTTTGATTCGCGGATTCAAAGAAAAATGCACCTCGACAAGTTCGACCTCGCCATTTTGCGTGCCCTGCAAGACAACGCGCGGGCCAGCCTGAACGAGATCGGCGCGGCCGTGGGCCTCTCGTCCACGCCGTGCTGGAACCGCATCAAACGCATGGAAAGCGCGGGCGTGATCCGCGGCTACACGGTGGACCTCGATCCGGCCAAGCTCGGTTACACCGATACGGTCATCGTGCATGTCACGCTGGAGAGCCACAGCGAAGAAACGCTGTACGAATTCGGCCGCGCGCTCGCCGACATTCCCGAGGTGCTCGAAGCCTTCCTGGTGTCGGGCGATTACGACTACTACATCCGCATCGCGGTGCGCGACACGCGCGACTACGAACGCCTGTTGCGCCAGCGGCTCTATCGCATTCCCGGCATCCGCCACAGCAAATCCTGCTTCGTGCTGCGCAGTCTGAAGGAAACCCGCCTGCCGCTGCTCGAGCCGCCCACCGCACCGGCGGCCTGAACGCGCCGGCTGCGGCAAACGACAGCGCGACGGCAGCGATCGAGGGGCGCTTATCTGCGGCGCCGATTATGACAACGCGTGACGCGGACGCGCCGATATAATGGCGCGCTTGTGCGGTCGCCACGAGCGATCGCGACCTGCGCCACACACGCGCCCCATGCGCGGCGCGCCCCTCGAGTCCATCGCCCATGACCACCGAGAGCATCAAACCCTGGCACGTCGTGCGCCGCTCGAAACTGCACGGCAACGGCGTGTTCGCCGCCCGCAAGATCCCCGCCGGCACCCGCATCATCGAGTACGGTGGCAAGCGCATCAGCGCGGCGGAGGCCGATCGGCGCCACCCCACCAATCCCGACGATCCTTTCCACACGTTCTTCTTCTCGTTGAGCTCCGGCAAGGTGATCGATGGCGGCGACGAAGGCAACGATGCCCGCTGGATCAATCACTCCTGCGAGCCCAACTGCGAGTCGCAGGAGGGCACGCACGGCAAGCGCGTCTATATCGTCGCGACGCGTGACATCCCGCGCGGCCAGGAGCTCTTCTACGACTACGGGCTGGTGCTCGACGGCAAGATCACCAAGTCCCTCAAGGAAGGCTACAAGTGCCTGTGCGGCGCGCCGTCGTGCCGTCACACCATGCTGGCCCTGCCCAAGAAAAAGAAAAAGAAAAAGCAGGCCGAGGCCGCGGCGGACGCCGCCGAGTAAGCACGCCCCCGCCCCTCGCGCCGACGCGGTTATTGCAGCCGCGGCGCGGCAGCGGCGTACAATGGCCCCAGCCGCGACACATCGCGGTCATGCAGTACGTCTTCAGGGCGGGGCGAAACTCCCCACCGGCGGTAGGCCGCGCAATGCGGCGAGCCCGCGAGCGCCCGGCACGATTCTCACGGATCGCGCCGGGGTCAGCAGATCTGGTCAGATGCCAGAGCCGACGGTCACAGTCCGGATGAGAGAAGATGTGCCGGCACAAGAATCCCTTGCGGACGGCGGCTTGCCGTGCGCGAGCCATTGCGTCGGCTGTCATGTAGCCCTGAAACGTTTTTCGCCCTTTTCCTTTTAGCGAGAGCGTTTCAATGTCCCACCCCCAAGGTAATACCCCCAGCCCCCTGTACGCGCAGCCGTTTTCCATCCGGCTCGAACGCGCGCTGCAGCATCTGCGCATCGGCCGTCCCGTGATTCTCATGGACGACTTCGACCGCGAAAACGAAGCCGATCTGATCGTCGCCGCCGACAAGCTCACCGTGCCGGTGATGGCGCAGCTCATCCGCGACGGCAGCGGCATCGTCTGCCTCTGCCTGCCCGGCGAAACGCTCGATGCCCTCGAGCTGCCCGCCATGGTCA
This sequence comes from Bordetella genomosp. 5, assembly GCF_002261475.1. Taxonomy (GTDB): domain Bacteria; phylum Pseudomonadota; class Gammaproteobacteria; order Burkholderiales; family Burkholderiaceae_B; genus Bordetella. Next base: position 471,471 of record NZ_NEVN01000013.1, on the reverse strand, counting down.
CGCGCAACCAGAGCCGCTACAGCACGGCATTCACGGTCTCGATCGAGGCGCGCGAAGGCGTGAGCACCGGCGTCTCTGCGCTCGACCGCGTCACCACGATTCGCGCCGCCATCGCGCCCGACGCGCAGCCGACGGATATCGTGAGCCCTGGCCATGTGTTTCCGTTGCGCGCGCAACCGGGCGGCGTGCTGTCGCGCCGTGGTCATACCGAAGGCTCGGTGGACCTCGCGGTGCTGGCGGGTCTGCGCCCGGCCGGCGTACTGTGCGAACTGATGAATCCGGACGGCACGATGATGCGTGGCGCCGCGCTCGAACGCTACGCGGCCGCACAGGGCCTGGTGGCGCTGACCATCGCCGAGCTCGTCGAGTACCTGGGCGCACGGGCCGAGCAGGGCGCCGACGCCCGGCAGGCTCTGGCGGTCTGATCCGAGCGATTCGTATGAACCTGCCGGCGCGGCGCGCCGGCAGGAGCCTCAGGCGGCGGCCGCGATGCGGCGCAGGCAGGCCCGCGCGTCGCCCACCACCACGCGTGCGCTCTGCGCCAGCATGAGATTGAGCGAGTGGCCGAAGTCCTCGACCGTATAGCCCTCGGTATCGATATGCTGGTCGCCCACGCGGCGCACGCTCACCTGTTCGATCAGCGTGGCCTCGCGCGATGTATAGGCCCAGACGGGCTTGCCCAGCGCAACCGCGTACCCCACTTCGAATACCGTGCCCGAGTCCGGCTCGTGACCCCGGAACGGGTTGAGGTTGGCCATCACGAGGTCGGCGCGCCGGATGAGCGTGACGTTCTGACGATAGATCCACGCCGCCGCGGCGGCGCCTTCCAGCCCTTGCGGCAGCGTGTTGTCGAGGGGGTACAGCCCTTCGAAGCCATACTCCCGACACAGGGCCTTCAGGCGTTCGCCATACGATTGGGCGTCGGGCCGGAACACATCGAATCCAGCAAGATAGATACGGCGCATATACATCACTCGGTGTCGGTCGGAGGCGGGTCGGAATCCTGAGAAGTGAGCGTCACGGGGCGCATGTGGTCGGGAAACGTCGTATCCATCGCGCCCCCTCAGAACACGCCGTTGCGATTCGCAGCCACGTCGGGGATGTCCTGACTCACGTCCCAGTGTTCGACGATCTTGCCGTTTGCCACGCGGAAGATATCGATGACCGCGGTGCCGCGCTCTTCGGGCGTGGGCTTCCAGTGGTTGTGCACCACCACGAGGTCACCCTCGGCGATCACGCGCTTGATATCGGCGGTCGCCTCCGGATGCTGCTCGAAAAACGGCACCAGAAACTCGGTCAGCGGCCCGACGCCTGCGGCGAGATAGGGATTGTGATGGACGTAGCGGGGGTCGACATAACGCGCCATCGCCTCTTCCACCTTGTGCTCCTGGAACAATAGGCGGAAGTACGCGAGCACGGTTTCCTTGTTCTGCTGCGGGCTTTGCGCAAAGCCCGGGGCCGCGGCCGCCAGGCTGGCGGCGGCGAGCACGGAAAGGATCAGCGATTTGAACTTCATTCGGACAGAGCGCCACCAAGAGGGATGGCAGCCCAGTGTACCGAGAATCGGCCGGCGCCACGCACCGGCCGTATGCGGTATTGCCGCGCTGGCGATCAGTACGCCACGGTGAAGCGCTGGCGCGAGTGGCGCGGCTGTTCGAGCTCGTCGACCAGCGCGATGGCGTAGTCTTCCATCGAGATCGCGCTGTGGCCCTCGGCGTCGACCAGGAGCTGATCGCCGCCCACGCGGAACGTGCCCGTGCGCGTGCCCGGCTCGAAGTGCGCGCCCGGCGACAGGAACGTCCAGTCGATGTCCGACTCGCCGCGCAGCACCTGCAGGAAATCGGCGCCGGCGCCGGCCTCGGCCTTGTACTCGGCCGGGAAATCCGGCGAATCGATCAACCGCTTGCCCGGGGCGATCTCGAGGCTGCCCGCGCCGCCCACGACCAGCAGGCGCGGCACGCCAGCCTGGCGCACGGCGGCCAGCACCGGCTCCGCGCCCAGCGTAATGAAACGGCCGCTGCTGATGACGGCGTCGGCGCCGCGTATGAGGGCCGCCAGGGCGGCCGGATCGCTGGCGTCGCCGGTCGCGAGCTCGAGACCGGAGCGCGCGGGCAGGTCGGCCGGCTTGCGCGAAATACCCACGACTTGATGATTACGACGCAACAATTCGTCTGCCAGGCGGCTGCCGACGCGTCCGCTGATACCGATGACCGCAACTTTCATGAAGGAACTCCGTTCGTGCTGGCGCCGCAGGGAAGAGGGCGCCGAGGAGTTCCATGCTATGCCCGGCCGCGGGGCCGGCCTAGCCCCGCGCGACAGACAAACTATTGCATGAAATGGCCGAATCGACGCTCAGGCGGCAGTGCGTTGTGCCTGGTAGACCTGCAGATGCGCGTAGGCCACGCGCAGCAGCGGCGTCGCCACGCCGAGCAGGCCGGCGCGATGGATCATGTCGCCCACGATGTGGTCGGCCTCGACCCGCAGGCCCTGGCGCAGATCGCGGAACATCGACGCGGTCATGGGCTGCTGGGTGTCGGTCAGGACCGACAGTGCCTGCTCGTCGGCCGCCGGGCGCACCGGGTGGCCGGACGCCGCCGCCACCTGCTGCGATTCGCGCAGCAGTTCGCGCAGGAACACCGCGCCATCGGGCTGCGAGCAGATCTGGCCCACGCTGCCGCGCATCAGGCAGGTGGAGGCGGCCAGCGTCGTGAGGAACACGTATTTTTCCCAGATGTCCTGGTAGATCTCGCTGCTCAGGCGGCAGTTGAAATCCGCCTTCGACAGCACGGCGTCGAGCGCCAGCGCGCGCTCGCTGCGCGGCTCGCCGGCCCGCTCGCCGAACACGAGGTTGGCGTGCTGACCCATGTGGATCACTTCGCCGTCTTTGCCCAGCGTGGCGTTGATCTGGCACAGGCCGCCATACACGCGATGCGCGCCGAACTCGCCGTCGAGCACGTCGTATTGCAGTACGCCGTTCATGATGGGCAGGATGGCCGTGTGCTCGCCCACGGCGGGGCGGATCGCGTCGACCGCGCTCTGGAGGTCGTAGGCCTTGCAGCTGAGGATGATCGCGTCGTAGCCGGGCTGCAGCTCGCTCGCGGTCACGGTCTGGACCGGCACCACGGCATCGCCGCGCGGGCTCTGGATGCGCAGGCCTTCGGCACGCAGGCGCGCCGCGCGCGCGTCGCGCACCAGAAACGTGACGTCGGCGCCCGCTTGAGCCGCACGACCGCCGAAGTAACCGCCGGTGCCGCCGGCGCCCAGAACCAGAATACGCATGTCTACCACCTTATGAAGTCCGCGACGGATGCGCGGATGAAACGCGGATTATGCCGCCACAAGCTGTCAACGCGCTTGAGGGCGGGTCGTGTCGTCATCGCCGGGCAGCTCAGCCACACTGACCACGACCGCCGCGTCGGCGCCCGCAGCAGTGGTGAGGGTGCTCCAGGCATCGTAGCCACCGCGCAGCGCCCAGATGCGCGTATAGCCCGCCGCACGCAGCCGCGCGGCCAGCCGGGCCGCCGAGATCTCGTTGGGGCAGGCGCAGTACACGACGACGGGCGTGTCGGCGGGCGCGGAATCCGCGGCCAGCGTCAGGCCGTCGAGCGGGGCCCGCAGGTCGAGCGAGATCGCGCCCGGGATGCGCGGCACGGCGTCACCGCTGGCCTCGGGGCGCACATCGATGATGACCGGCGTACGCCCGTCGGCACGCCACTGCAGCAGGTCTTCGACCGACAGGCGCGGAATCACGCGCAGCGCGCGCAGCAGCACCCAGCGGCGCAGCGTTTTCCAGATCAGGTAGAGCGCCAGCAGGGCGGCCAGCACGCCCAGGCCCCATGCACCGTAACGATCCAGGCCGTCGAGGATATCGCTGACGATGCTCGAAAACAGTGCGCCCACGAGCAGCGCCGATCCCGACCAGATCAGCGAACCGGCCAGATCGAACATCAGGAATCGGCGATAGGGCGTGCCCGTCAGGCCGGCCATCACGGTGGCCAGCGCGCCGGCGCCGGGCAGAAACTTCGACACCAGCAGCACCCGCGGCCCCACGCGCACATACAGGCCCTGTGTCTGGCGGATGCAGGAGTCCTGCGACAGCGAGAGCTTGCAGACCAGGCCCAGCAGACGGCCGCCATAACGGCGGCCGGCGAAGTACCAGGCCGAATCCGCGAGCAGACAGGCCAGGGCGGCGGCCAGCCAGGCCGTGATCCATCCGCCCGCGCCCCCGGCGACCGCGCCGGCCGCGATCAGCATGGGATAGGCGGGCACGGGCAGGCCGGCCTGCTCGACCAGCACATTGAAGAATACGAGCCAGCTGCCGTACTCCTGCAGCAGCGTCAGGATGTCTTGCATGGGAAAACACCGGGGTTCTGGGCAAGAGGCATTCTAGGCCGCGCGGGGCCCGGGAGCGGTAACAGCCCTGATCGCGTGTCGGGCCCGCGCCAGTGGTCAAGGCACCGTGCCGGTGCGTACAATTCCCCCTTGTGGTGCCCGGACGGGTGCCCGCGCCCCCCGATGCAGCACGGCTCGCGCCCCGCCGCCGGGCGTGGCGATGGCATACATATTGCTTTTAAGAACGCAGGCAGCCGCCGGCCATTTTCCGGCCCGGATCCGGCCCACCTGCTTCTCTCTCTCCCATAGGAAATCCTTCGATGACTCTCTCGTCTCTTTCCCGCGCGCCGGGCATGGCGCGCCGTGGCCTGCTCAAGCTGGGCATGGCCGTCGGCCTCGTGCTGCTGGGCGCCACCGCGCAGGCCCAGGCCCCCGCCAAGACCAAGGTCGCGGCGATCTATACGGTGCCGGTCGAGCAACAGTGGGTGTCGCGCATTCACAAGGCCCTGACGGCCGCGAAGGACAAGGGCGAGATCGATTACGTCTTCTCCGAAAACGTCACCAACGCCGACTACGAGCGCGTGCTGCGCCAGTACGCCGAGCAGGGCAACAACCTGATCGTCGGTGAAGCCTTCGCCGTCGAGGCCGCCGCGCGCAAGGTCGCCAAGGACTACCCCAAGACCGCCTTCCTGATGGGCTCGTCGGGCAAGCCCGCGCAGCCGAATTTTTCGGTGTTCGACAACTACATCCAGGAACCCGCCTACCTGACCGGCATGATCGCCGGCGGCCTGAGCAAGTCGAACCAGATCGGCCTGGTCGGTGGCTATCCCATTCCGGAAGTGAACCGCCTGATGCAGGCCTTCATGGAAGGCGCCAAGGAGACCAATCCCAACGTCACCTTCACCGTGACCTTCATCGGCTCGTGGTTCGATCCCCCGAAGGCCAAGGAAGCCGCCTTCGCCATGATCGACAAGGGCGCCGACGTGCTCTACGCCGAGCGCTTCGGCGTGTCCGATGCCGCCAAGGAACGCGGCAAGCTCGCCATCGGCAACGTGGTCAACACGCAGGCGCAGTACCCCGAAACCGTGGTCGCCTCGGCGCTCTGGAACATGGAGCCCACCATCGAGAAGGCGCTCGCCAAGGTCAAGGCCGGTGATTTCAAGGCTGAAGACTACGGCCAGTATTCGATGATGAAGTACAAGGGTTCGGAACTCGCCCCGCTCGGCACGTTCGCCGGCAAGGTGCCCGCCGAGCTGATGGCCAAGGTCGAAGCCAAGCAGAAGGCCATTCTCGACGGCAGCTTCACCGTGAAGGTCGTCGACAGCGAACCCAAGTCGACCGCCAAATGAATGACGCTGCATTCGCCCTCCGCCTTACGGGGGTGACCAAGCGCTTCGGCAGCCTGACGGCCAACGACGACATCTCGCTCTCGCTGCGCGCGGGCGAGGTGCTGGCCCTGCTGGGCGAGAACGGCGCCGGCAAGTCCACGCTGGTCTCGATCCTGTTCGGTCATTACGTGGCCGACGCCGGACGCATCGATGTCTTCGGCCAGCCGCTGCCGCCGGGCCGCCCCGACGCGGCGCTGGCGGCCGGCATCGGCATGGTGCATCAGCACTTCACGCTGGCCGACAACATGACGGTGCTCGACAACGTCATGGTCGGCACCGAATCGCTCTGGAAATTGGCGTCGGCCCGCAAGACCGCGCGCGCCAAGCTCGTCGCGCTGGGTCAGCGTTTCGGGCTGGCCGTCGATCCCGACGCCCGCGTCGGCGCGCTGTCGGTCGGCGAAAAGCAGCGCGTCGAGATTCTCAAGGCGCTCTATCGCGGCGCGCGCGTGCTGATCCTCGACGAGCCGACCGCCGTGCTCACGCCGCAGGAATCGCAGGCGCTGTTCGACACGCTGCGCGGTTTCGTCGCCGACGGCCTGGCCGTGATCTTCATTTCGCACAAGCTCGACGAAGTCATGGCCGTGTCGCAGCGCGTGGCCGTGCTGCGTCAGGGCAAGCTCGTGGCGGAACGCGACACCGCGTCCACCTCGGCCGCCGAGCTGGCCGAACTGATGGTCGGCCGCAAGGTCGTCATGCCGCACGCGCAGGCCGTGCCTGCCACCGAGCAGGCGACGCCGGTGCTGCGCCTGGCCCAGGTCACGGTCCGCGACAACGCCGCCGCCGTGCCGCAGCTCGATGCCCTCGACCTCACCGTGCACCAGCACGAGATCGTCGCCATCGCGGGCGTGGCCGGCAACGGCCAGCAGGCCCTGGTGTCGGTGCTCACCGGCCTGCGCCAGCCGGCCGATGGCACGATCCGCCTCGGCCCCGAAAGCGCGCCCGCGCCCGCCACGCCGGGCGGCTGGACCGCCGCCGGTGTCGGCCGCATTCCCGAAGACCGCCACCACGAAGGCGTGCTGGGCGACAGCCCGCTCTGGGAGAACGCCATCGTCGAAGATCTCGACGACCCGCGCTTCGCCCGCTTCGGCGTCATCCGCGCCGGCGCCGCGCAGGCCTATGCCCGCGATCTGGCGCAGCGCTACGACGTGCGCGCGGCCTCGTTGTCGGTGCGCACGCGCAGCCTGTCGGGCGGCAACATGCAAAAACTGATCCTCGGGCGCGCGCTCACGCGCGAGCCCCGCCTGATCGTCGCGGACCAGCCCACCTGGGGTCTGGACATCGGCGCGGTCGCCTACGTGCGCGAGCAGCTGCTGGCCGCACGCGCACGCGGCGCCGGCATCCTGCTGGTCTCCGAAGACCTCGAAGAGATCTTCGCGCTCGCCGACCGCATCGCGGTCCTGTGCGGCGGGCGGCTGGTGGCCGACAAACCGGTGGATCAATGGACGCCCGCCACCGTCGGGCTGGCCATGACTGGAGCTTCAACATGAGTTTTATCCTGGAGCGGCGTAGCGAACCCAGCCGCTTCGCGCTCGCGGTCGCGCCCCTGGCCGCGATCGCCTTCACGCTGCTCGTCTGCACGCTGCTGGTGGCCTGGGCCGGCGCGCCGGTCGGACGCACCTACGCGCTGCTGTTCGACGGCGCGTTCGGCTCGCGCTTCGCCTTCTCCGAGACGCTCACGCGCGCCACGCCGCTGATGCTCACGGGCCTGGCCTGTGCGGTGGCGTTCCGTGCGCGGCTGTTCAATATCGGCGCCGAGGGCCAGCTCTACATGGGCGCGCTCGCCGCGGTCGCCGTCGGCGGCCTGCATGGCGGCGTCGGCCTCGACCTGCCGGTGCCCGTGCTGTTCGCGGGCATGCTGCTCGCGGCCGCGCTGGCCGGCGCCGTGCTGCTGCTGATCCCCGCCATCCTCAAGTCGCGCCTGGGCGTCGACGAAGTGGTCACCACGCTGCTGGGCAACTTCATCGTGCTGCTGTTCGTGTCGATGATGCTCGACGGGCCCATGAAGGATCCGATGGCGATGGGCTGGCCGCAGTCGGTGGCGCTCAACAGCGATCTCGAACTCGGCAAGCTGATCGAGCGCACCCGCGCGCATACCGGCCTGCTGTGGGCCGCGGGTCTCGCGATCGCGCTGTGGCTGATCAATCGCTACACCGTGTTCGGATTTCAGATGCGCGCCGTGGGCTCCAACGCCCATGCCGCCCGTTTTCTGGGCCTGCCGGTGAGCCGCGTAATGCTCTGCACCGCGATGCTGTCCGGCGCGCTCGCGGGCCTGGCCGGTGCCATCGAAGTGGCCGGCCGCACCAGCTACGTCACGCTGGATATGTCGCCGGGCTATGGCTACACCGGCGTCGTGGTCGCCATGCTGGCCGGCCTGCACCCGTTGGGCGTGATCGCGGCCAGCGTGTTCGTCGCCGGCATGCTGGTGGGCGCCGACAGCATGAGCCGCGCCATCGCCGTGCCCAATTACATCGCCGACGTCATCGTGGCGACTTCGCTGTTGTCCATGTTGGTGGCAACGCTGTTTGCGCAGTATCGCGTGCGCCGCAACCCCGCTTGAGGACCGAGTCATGGAATGGATGGATCTACTCGGCTCGGCGGCGTTCTGGATCGCGGCGCTGCGCCTGGCCACGCCGCTGATTCTGGGCACGCTGGGCGTGCTGCTGTGCGAGCGCGCCGGGGTGCTGAACCTCGGCATCGAAGGCATCATGGTGGCCGGCGCCTTCACCGGCTGGCTCGCCGTCTACCTGGGCGCGCCCCTCTATGTAGGCGTGCTGGCGGCCGCGCTGGCCGGCGCGGTGTTCGGGCTGCTGCATGCGGTGCTTACCGTGCCGCTCGGCCTGTCGCAACACGTCTCGGGCCTGGGCGTGACCATGCTGGCCACCAGCCTGAGCTACTTCGCCTATCGCGTCACGTTCCCCAGCGTGACCACGCCGCCCACCATCGTGCCGTTCGCGGAGATGAAGGCGCTCGCCGGGATCCCGTTGATCGGGCCCGTGCTGGCGGGGCTCACGCCGATGACGCTGCTCGCGCTGATCGCGGTGCCGCTCGTCGCCTGGCTGCTCAATCGCACGCCGGCCGGTCTGGCGCTGCGCATGGTGGGCGAGAACCCGGCGGCTGCCGAAGGGCAGGGCCTGTCGGTCACGCGGCTGCGCATGAGCGCGATCGTGGCCGGCTCGGCGCTGATGGGCGTGGCGGGCAGCTTCCTGACGCTCTCCGCGTTCAACGCTTTCTTCTTCAACATGGTCAACGGCCGCGGCTGGATCTGCGTGGCCCTCGTGGTGTTCGCCTCGTGGCGGCCGGGCAAGGCGCTCATCGGCGCACTCGTGTTCGCCTTCTTCGACGCCATTCAGTTGCGCCTGCAACAAGCCGGCGCGGCCCTGCCCGGCCTGCCCGAGCTGCCATATCAGGTCTACCTGATGCTGCCCTACATTCTGTCGATCCTCGCCCTGGTGATCGTGGCGCGCCGCGCTGCCTATCCCCAGGCGCTGATGAAGCCCTATCGCAAGGGCGAACGCTGACTCACCGGAATTTCTCATGTTCGATCTCATCATCAAACAGGCCGTGCTTCCCGACGGCCGTGGCCCGCTGGACATCGGCGTGCGCGCCGGCCGCATCGCCGCCATCGAACCGCAGCTCACGGCCGACGCCGCCGAAGTGCTCGACGCGCGCGGCCAGCTGGTGTCCACGCCGTTCGTCGACGCGCACTTCCACATGGACTCGACGCTGTCGTACGGCCTGCCGCGCGTGAACCAGTCGGGCACGCTGCTCGAAGGCATCGCGCTGTGGGGCGAGCTCAAGCCCATGCTGACCCAGGAAGCGCTGGTGGAGCGCGCGCTCGCCTATTGCGACTGGGCCGTCGGTCGCGGCCTGCTGGCGATCCGCAGCCACGTCGACGTCTGTGATCCGCGCCTGCTCGCGGTCGAGGCGCTGCTGCACGTGCGCGAACAGGTCAAGCCCTACCTCGACCTGCAATTGGTGGCCTTCCCGCAGGACGGCGTGCTGCGCGCGCCCGGCGCACTCGACAACCTCAAGCGCGCACTCGACATGGGCGTGGACGTGGTGGGCGGCATTCCGCACTTCGAGCGCACCATGCAGGACGGCGCCGAGTCGGTGCGCATCCTGTGCGAGCTCGCCGCCGAGCGGGGGCTGCGCGTCGACATGCATTGCGACGAAAGCGACGATCCGCTCTCGCGCCACATCGAATCGCTGGCGTATCAGTCACAGCGCCTGGGTCTGCAGGGCCGCGTCACGGGCTCGCACCTGACCTCGATGCATTCGATGGACAACTACTACGTCTCCAAGCTGATCCCGCTGATCCGCGAAGCCGGCGTGGCGGCCATTGCCAATCCGCTCATCAACATCACGCTGCAAGGCCGTCACGACAGCTATCCCAAGCGCCGCGGCATGACGCGCGTGCCCGAGCTGCTGGCGGCCGGCGTGCCGGTGGCATTCGGCCATGACTGCGTGATGGACCCCTGGTACAGCCTCGGCGGTGGCGACATGCTGGAGGTCGCGCACATGGGCCTGCACGTGGCACAGATGACGGGCCGCGAAGGCATGCTGGCCGCATTCGACGCCGTGACCCGCACGCCGGCCGCGATTCTGGGTCTGGACGACGTGGGCCTCGAAGTGGGCAAGCGCGCGGATCTCGTGCTGCTTCAGGCGGGCGACCCGGTGGAGGCCATCCGGCTGCGCGCCGCGCGCCTGGCCGTCATCCGCGCCGGCCGCATCATCGCGCGCACGGCGCCGGTGCAAGCCGAGCTGGCGCTGCCCGGCCGCCCGGCCTCGGTCGACTTCCGTCTGCGCCGCTAAGAGAGGGGCACTAGGGCTAGGCCCCCACGCTGCGCCTTCGGCTTGCTGCCCCCCGAGGGGGCGCGCCCGCCTTGAGGCGGCTCGGCGGCGGGCGGACCCCCACGCTATCCGAAGATCGTCTTGCGGGCGGCCCAGGGGGCTGCCGCTTCGAGCTGGGCCGACAGGCGCAGGACCAGGTCTTCGCGGCCGAAGCGGCCGATGATCTGCGTCGCGACCGGCACGTTGTCGTCGGTCCATGACAGCGGCAGCGTGGCGGCGGGCTGGCCGGACGCGTTGATGGCCGCCAGGAACGTCGCGTAGCGCGAAATCTTGCGCCGGTAGTCCATCAGCGTGCCCACCAGCATCAGCTCGCCCAGACGCTCGGGCAGACGCGTGAGCGCCGGCGTCAGGATCAGGTCCACGCCGTCGAACGCGGATTCCAGCGCGCGGCCCATGGCGTGAAAGCGATTGATCGAGTCGACGTAACGCGCCGCGCTCAGCGTCTTGCCCAACTCATAACCATCGCGCAGCGCGGGCTCGAGATCGTCATCGCGCAGCGCGCGGCCCAAGGCGCCCAGCTTCGTGTCGGTGGCCAGCACGATGTTGGCGGCCAGGATGGTCGCGTGCGCGCCCACGAAGCCCGCGTAGTCGACCTGCGGCGGCGCCGCGTCGATGATCTCGTGACCCAGATCGCGGCACAGGCCGGCCGCGTGCTCGACGGCCGCCAGACTGATCGGATCGATCTCGATATCGTCGAAGGCGGAACGCCACACCGCGATGCGCAGCGGCCGGTCGAAGGGCTGTGCCAGCGCATCCAGATACGAGCCGTCCTTGGGCGGCGCCGCATACGGATTGCCCGCCTGGTAACCGCTGATGGCGTCCATGGCGGCCGCCGTGTCGCGCACGCTGCGGCTGATCACCCCGTCAGCGGCCAGCCCGCCCCAACCCTCGCCGCGCAGCGGGCCCATAGGCACCCGGCCGCGCGTCGGCTTGAGCCCATATACGCCGCAGCAGGCAGCCGGAATGCGGATCGAACCGCCACCGTCACTGCCATGCGCGATCGGCACGATGCCCGCCGCCACGGCGGCTGCGGCGCCGCCGCTGCTGCCGCCCGCCGAGCGCTCGCGATTGCGCGGATTCAGCGTCGGCCCGCCATTGCGCAGCGCCTCGGTCGTGGGCGCCATGCACAGCTCGGGCACGGTCGACCGCGCAAAGGGAAGAAGGCCCGCGGCATCGAAGCGCTCGGTCAGGGTGGCATCGACCGAGTACTGCGTGTCATTGAAGAGGCGCGACCCGATCGACGACGGAAACCGGCGCGACGCCAGACCCGAGTCCTTCAGCAGGAAGGGCAGGCCGCGAAACACACCGCGCGGCTGCCAGTCGCGTGCCAGCGCACGTGATTCGTCGTAGCGCTCGTAGCAGATGGCGTTGAGCTCCGCGCCGCGTGTCTGCGCCAGCGTGATGGCGCACTCCAGCAATTCGGCCGGCGTCACCTCGCCCTGGTCGAGCAGACGCGCCAGCGCCAGGCCATCGTGTGATTCGTACTCATTGCTATGCATACTCTGGACTCCCGGCCATCGCGGCCTGCGTGACAGGCGCGCCCGACGCGTCGAACACCGGTTTGGACCAATCCTGGCCGGGAATCGACGCGATCAGACGACGCGTGTAATCGTGCTGCGGTTGATAGAAGATGTCCTGCGCGCGGTTGAGCTCGACGAGCTCGCCCTGCCGCATCACCGCGATGCGGTCGCAGATCTGCGCGGCCACGCGCAGGTCATGGGTGATGAACAGCACCGACAGATCGAGCTGGTCGCTGATGCGGGCCAGCAGGGCCAGCACCTGCGCCTGGATCGACACGTCCAGGGCCGATACCGCCTCGTCGGCCACCAGCAGGCGCGGCTTGAGAGCGAGCGCGCGTGCGATGCCGATACGCTGGCGCTGACCGCCCGAGAACTGATGCGGGAAGCGATCGCCGGCGTCTCCGCCGAGCCCCACGAGCTCGAGCAGTTCGCGCGCCTGCTTCATTGCGCTGCGGCGATCCTCGCCGTAGGCGATCGGCCCCTGCGAGATCGCGTCCGCGATGCGGTGGCGTGGGTTGAGCGACGCGTACGGATCCTGGAACACCATCTGAATCTGGCGACGAAACGGCCGGAACCCCTTGGCCGAGAGACCGACGAGCTCGGTGCCGTCCATCTTCACGCTGCCGCCGTCCGGGTGGATCAGACCGATCAGAGTGCGGCCCAGGGTGGACTTGCCCGACCCCGACTCTCCGACCAGCCCGAGCGTCTCGCCCTGGTGGATCGTGAGGCTGATGTCCTTGAGCGCGGCGACCTTGCGCTGACCGTCGCCGAAGGTTTTGCGCAGGCGCTCCACCACCATCAGGGGTGCGGCCGCCGGCACCTCCGCCTTGCCGTCGGGCTTGTGCGGCACCGCCTCGATGAGCTGCCGCGTGTAGGGATGCTGCGGCCGGTTCAGAATTTCCTCGGCCGTGCCGGACTCCACCACTTCACCCTTGCGCATCACCACGATGCGATCGGCGATCTCGGCCACCACACCGAAGTCGTGCGTGATGAAGATCACGCCAATGCCCATGCGACGCTGGATGTCCTTGATCAGCGTGAGGATCTGCGCCTGCGTGGTCACGTCCAGCGCGGTGGTGGGCTCGTCGGCGATCAGCACGTCGGGTTCGAGCGCCAGCGCCATGGCGATCACCACGCGTTGTCGCTGCCCGCCCGACAACTGAAACGGATAGGCCTCGTAGATCATCTCCGGGTCGGGCAGCAGGACATCGCGAAACAGCTCCAGCACGCGGGCGCGACGCTGCGCGGGCTTCATGTCGGTGTGACGCTCCAGCACTTCGTCGACCTGGCGGCCGACGCGCATGATGGGATTGAGCGCCGTCATGGGCTCCTGAAACACCATGCCGAAGGACTTTCCGCGCAGCGTGTACCACTCGTGCGGCGCCAGGCCGACCAGGTCGCGGTCGCGATAGCGGATGTGGCCGCCCGTGACCGACAGCTGATCCGGCGGCAGCAGGCCCATGACCGCATGCGCCGTGACCGACTTGCCCGAACCCGACTCGCCCACCACGCACAGCACTTCGTTGCTATCGAGCGTATAGCTGACGCCGCGCACGACTTGCGCGTCGGGCCCGGCGTGCGCGACCGACACGCACAGGCCGCTGATTTCAAGGATGGCCGCCATCAGGTGCTCCTTTTGCGGGCAAGCTTCGGATTGAGCGCGTCGTTGAGCGCCTCGCCGATGAGATTGAGCGCCAGCACGGTGACAAGGATCGCCACCCCCGGAAAGACGCTCATCCACCAGGCATCGCGCAAGACCGTGCGCGAGGCGCCGATGATGTAGCCCCACGTCATGGAGTTGGGGTCGCCCAGGCCGAGAAAGCTCAGCGCCGATTCCAGCAGGATGGCGCTCGCGATCATCAGCGATCCCGACACGATCACGGGCGACAGGCTGTTGGGCAGGATCTGCGTGAGGATGATGCGCAGGTTCGACTGACCGCTCAGGACCGCGGCCTGCACGAATTCGCGATTCTTCAGGCTCATGAACTCCGCCCGCACCAGCCGCGCCAAGGGCGGCCACGACACCACCGCGATGGCGAAGATCACCGTGCCCATGCTGGGCGTCAGGATGGCGACCAGCACCACGGCCAGGAAGAAGCTCGGGATCGTCTGGAACAACTCGATGAAGCCCACCACGGCCTGGTCGACCTTGCCGCCGTAAAAGCCGGCCGCCGCGCCCATGCTGATGCCGAAGAGGATCGACACGGCGGTCGACACGCCCGCGAGCAACAGGGTCACGCGGGCGCCATAGGCGATGCCGCTCGCGATGTCGCGGCCCAGCATGTCGGTGCCGAGCGGCGCGTCTTCGGAGAGGGGCGGCATGAAGGGACCGTTGGCGATGTCCCAGGGGCTGCCCGGGAACACCATGCCGGCCACGAGCGCCATCAGGCAGACCGCGGCCAGCACCACCAGGCCGATGAGGCCGCCCTTGTTGCGGCAGAAGGAGGCGAAGAAGGAGGTCATTTCAACTCAATCCGAGGATCGGCCACCGTGTACAGGATATCGGTCACCAGGTTGACGATCACCACGATCAGCGAGGCCACGAAGAAGACGCCGAGCAGGATGCTGTAGTCGCGTTGCAGCAGGGCATCGAAGGCCAGGCGGCCAATGCCGGGCCAGGCGAACACCGTTTCGACCAGCAGCGCACCGCCGATCAGCCCGCCTGCCTGGATCCCGGCATAGGTGATGACCGGCAAGAGCGCATTGCGCAGCACATGCCGCGTGATCACCGTGCGTTCCGAGAGGCCTTTGGCGCGCGCCGTCTTTACGAAATCGAGTTGGCTGACCTCCAGGATCGAAGCACGCGTCAGGCGCGTGTACACCGCCATGTAGAACATGCCCAGCGTGAGCGCGGGCAACAGCAGATGCTTCGCGATGTCGAAAAATCGCGCCAGCCCGGTGAGGTTGGCGCCGACCGTCTCGAAGCCGAAGGCGGGCAGCCATTCGAGATGCACCGAGAAGATCAGCACCAGCATCAGCCCGACCCAGAACAGCGGTGTGGCGTACGCCAGCATCGACAGCACGGTGATCGCCGTGTCGCCCCACTTGCCCACCCGCAGCGCCGCCTGAGTACCCAGGCTGACCCCGGCCAGCACCGCGAACGCAAACGCCGTGAGCGTGAGCGCCAGCGTGGCGGGCAAGTGCTCCATGATCAACGCGGACACCGAGGTCTGCTGCCGGTACGAGTAGCCGAGATCGAACGTCGCGACGTTCTTCAGATACTCGCCCAGCTGCACCACCATGGGTTTGTCCAGGCCGAAGTCCTTGCGCAGCTGCTCGATGAACTGCGCGTCGGCCGCGCCGGACTGGCCGGCCAGGATCTCGGCCGGATCGCCCGGTGCCGCGCGAACGAGGAAGAAGTTGAACAGGGCGATGGCCAGCAGCACGAGGATGCTCTTGACCACCCGCCGGCCGAGGAACGCGCCGATCTTCTTCATTGCTTGGACAGCCAGGCATCCGCATACGTGTCCACCGCGCCCAGGCCGGTCGTGATGGCGTTATGCACACGCTTGTTCAGGAAGGTCGTGTAGTTGGTGTCGGCGATCCACACCACCGGCACGTCCTCCACCAGGATCTGCTGCACCTCGGTGTAGAGCTTCTGACGCTCTTCGTCCGTAGGCGCGACCGCGGCCTTGTTGAACAGCTCGTCGACCTTGGGATTGTTGTATTGCGAGGTGTTGGTGAACATCAGACCTTTCTTGATGTTCGAAGCCAGATAGGTGCGCGCCACGCCGATCGCGGGGTCGCCGTACTGGAACACGCCATTGAGGCCCATGTCGTAATCCCAGTTACCCACTCGGGTGGTCCAGCCGCCGACGTCCGTATTCTCGATATTCACCGCGATGCCGATCTTGGACAGATTCTGCTTGATGTACTCGGCCAGCCGGCGATGCATTTCGCCGTAGGGCAGCGGGATCAGCCCGATGGTTGCGCGCACCCCCTTGCCGTCGGGCTTGAGGCCCATCTCGTCGAGCAGCGCGGCCGCCTTCTTGGGATCGTAGGGATACTTCTTGACGTTGGGGTCGTAGAAGCGCGTCTTGTGATGAATCGGACCCGTCGCAAGCGTGGACGATCCGAACATGATCTTGTCCACGATGAACTGGCGATCGATGCCGTACATCAGGGCCTGGCGGAACCGCTTGTCGTCGAACGGCTTGCGGCCCTGATTGAGTTCGATCCAGTTCAACGTCGACCAGTATTCATAGCCGGCGCGCACGGCATTGACGTGCGGCAGCTTGGCGAGGCGCTGCAGATCGAATGGCTCGATGTCGTTGAGCCAGGCCTGCATCACGGTGCCTTGCTCGATCGCCAAGCGGCGCGACGCGGCGTCGGGAATCACGCGATACGTGATGCCGTCCAGGTAGGGCCGGCCTTCCTTCCAGTACTTCTCGTTCTTCACGAGCTCGATGTACGAGCCGCGCTGCCATTGCTTGAACTTGAAGGGCCCGGTGCCGATGGGCGCGTTGTTGTGCGGGTTCTGCGTGAGCTCTCCGGTCGAGTACAGATGCTTGGGCAGAATGGCGCCGCCACCAATGTCGAACGAATACAGGAACGCCGAATAGGGCGATTTGAGCTTGAACACCACGGTGTCCTTGTCGGGCGCCGTAATGTCTTCGATGAAGCTCATGAGCGTGCGCGTACGCGGCGTCTTCGACAGGATCTCTTTGTACGAGAACACCACGTCTTCCGAACTGAAAGGCTTGCCGTCATGCCAGGTCACGTTCGGCTGCAGATGGAAGGTGTAGGTCAGCTTGTCGGCCGACACATCCCACGACTTCGCCAGGCTCGGCATCGGCTCGAGCTTGCTCGAATAGGTGAGCAGGCTTTCGTAGATCTTGCCCGCCACCAGCTGCGTGACGGCGACCTGCTGGATCGCCACGTTGAGGTTGGGCGGCTCGGGGCTGAGGATGGCAGTGAGCACGCCGCCGTACTGCGGCTGCTCGTCGGCAGCCATGGCGGCGGGCGCGAGCGTCAGGACGGCAGCGGCGACGGCGCCCTGCAACAGGGCACGGCGAACGGAATCGAAGGTCATGTCGGATCTCTCGGTGGGTCGTGCCGGGCGTGCACGGCGCCCGGCAGGGGAAGGCGGACGCGTATCAGGCCTGGGCGGGCTCGACCCCGCACCAGTCGTGCAGGAACAGCGCGAGCGCACTGGCAACGCGAATCATGCTGTCGATCGACACACGCTCATCGAAGCCGTGCACACTCTCGGCGATCGGGCCGTAGCAGGTGACGGGCACGTCCATCAACATGCGGAAGTGACGACCATCCGTGGTGCCCGTGATGGCCTGGCGCTTGGGCGCTTCGCCGGTCACGCGCCTGTGCGCATCGGCCAGCAGCTGCATCGGCGCCACGTCGAGGTCGTACTCGCAGCCGGGCGCATGAAAGCCCTCGAAGCGGATCGAGACCTTGATGTCCGGCTCGTTGAACGCCGCGACGGTCGCATCGATGCGTTCCGTGGCGATGCGCTTGGCCTCTTCGATCGTCATGTCGGGATAGCACGCAAGGCGCAGGCCGAGCGTGCACACGCTGGGCACCGATGAGTTCCAGTCGCCCGCGTGAATCTGGCCGAGATTGAAGTTGATCGGATGGGCGTGCTCGCGATAGGCAGGATGGCGATTCCGGGGCTCGTTCCATTCGGCTTCGAGTGCCTTGACGGCATCGACGATGCGCAACGCGGCGTCCACCGGGTTGACGCCGGTGTTCATGTAGGCCGCATGGGCAGGCTTGCCCTTTACGTCGACGTACATCCAGAACACGCCCAGCTGCGCGGCCATCATTTTTTCCTGCAGCGGCTCGGGGATGATCACGGCGTCGAAGGCCGTCAGCTTGGCCGCGCCGATCGCGCTCTGCAGCGCGCTGACGGAGGCGAGCGTACCGTTGCCGGTGTTTTCTTCTTCGAGCACGCCGTTGAAGCCGACCGCGCCGGCGGGTTGCAGGCCCAGCGTCTGCAAGGCCTTGAACGCCGCGAGCGCGCACACGATGCCTGCCTTCATGTCGCCCGCGCCGCGGCCGTAGAGCCATCCGTCGCGCACCTCGCCCGAGAAGGGCGGCATGGTCCACATTTCATGGGGTCCGGTGGGCACGACATCTAGGTGCCCATTGAACAGCACCGAACGGCCACCCGCGCTGCGCGGCTCGTGACGCGCGAGCACGTTGTAGCGGCCACCATCCGGGCAGCATGCCGGCGAGTACAGCGGCAGGCTCTTGAGTTGTTCGTCGCGCAGGTAGATGCGTTCGGACGGCAAGCCCAGTTCGGCCAGTTCGCGCTCCATGAACTCGGCGGCCGAGATCTCCTGGCCCAGCAGACTGTCGCATTGCACCATGCCCTGCAGCGTGGTGATCATGTAATCGCGCAGACCGGAAACGGCCTCCTGGATCTGTTCGATTTCCAGCGTCTCGATGCGGCCACTCATGACAATCTCCGGGGCGATGACAAAGTAGTCCGGAGTCTGCATCCAAACTGGACCCGCTGATAGTTCCAGTTTTTTCGCGACGGAAGGTGCCACTCGCCAAAACCCCTTATTTCAAGGGTTATCCCCAGCCAGGGATTACCCTGGACGTGCGCATGTTGCGCCGCGTCTCGCGCGCGGGCGTGCGCGCTAGCGCGTGCGCGCGCAGGTAGTTGCGCGCGCACGCATATATACGCGTACGCGCGCGTACTTGATTTGCAGGCCGTCGGTAGCACGCAAAAATGAGATGATTGTGCATGCAACTATATGCAACGCCTGTGCAGCTGCGCCCGCGGAAACGAACACGGCCCCGACAAGGTCGGGGCCGTGATAGCCGTGCGATGAATCCCGGACGAACGTCCGGAGACCTGGCTCAGGTGGGATAGGTGCCGGGCACCAGGATGCTCTGGTCGACCTGCGAGATGTTCTTGCGCCCGCACAGCGCCATCGTCACGTCCATTTCCTTGTACAGAATCTCGAGCGCGCGCGTGACGCCGGCCTGGCCGTAGGCGCCCAGGCCATACAGGAAGGCGCGGCCGATCATCGTGCCGCGGGCGCCCAGCGCCACCGACTTGAGAATGTCCTGTCCGCCCCGGATACCGCCGTCGAGCCAGACCTCGATGCGCGACCCCGCGGCCTGCACGATGGAGGGCAGCACCGCGATCGACGACAAGGCGCCGTCGAGCTGACGCCCGCCGTGGTTGCTGACGATGAGCGCATCGGCGCCGCTCTGAGCCGCCAGCTCGGCGTCTTCGGGGTCGAGGATGCCCTTGAGGATGATCTTGCCGCCCCAGCGGTCCTTGATCCACTTCACGTCGTCCCAGCTCAGGCGGGGATCGAACTGCTCGGCGGTCCAGGAAGACAGCGAGGAGAGGTCGCTCACGCCCTTGGCGTGGCCCACGATGTTGCCGAACGTGCGGCGCTTGGTGCCCAGCATGCTCATGCACCAGCGCGGCTTAGTCGCCAGATTGATCAGGTTGCGCAGCGTCGGCTTGGGCGGCGTCGACAGGCCGTTCTTGATGTCTTTGTGGCGCTGACCCAGGATCTGGAGATCGAGCGTGAGCACCAGCGCCGAGCAGCCGGCCGCCTTGGCGCGGTCGATCAGGTTGCCGCAGAACTCGCGGTCGCGCATCACGTAGAGCTGGAACCAGAACGGCTTGCCGGTCGCCTGCGCCACGTCTTCGATCGAGCAGATGCTCATGGTGGACAGCGTGAACGGCACGCCGAAGTCGGCGGCCGCCTGCGCGGCGAGGATCTCGCCGTCGGCATGCTGCATGCCGGTCAGGCCCGTGGGCGCGATCGCCATCGGCATGACGGTGTCGATGCCCGCCATGGTGGTGCGCAGCGAGCGGCCTTCCATATCGACCGCCACGCGCTGGCGCAGTTTGATCTTTTGAAAGTCTTCCTGGTTGGCGCGGTACGTGCCTTCGGTCCAGGCGCCTGAATCGGCATAGTCGTAGAACATGCGGGGCACGCGCTTTTGCGCAATCACCCGCAGGTCTTCGATGCAAGTGATCTTGGAGAGATCTTGGCTCATTGGAATGGTCGGGAAGAGTCGCGGTGGATGCGACCGGCGTAGCACGCCGCGCGTGGGACGCCCCGCGTGGCGCGCCGGCAGGCGCCGGGGCGGGGCTCAGTATACGCCCGGCTCCGGCGCGCCGCGCCCGGGCCGGGCCATAATGCGTCGATAATGTTTGGATGCGGCGCAACATGCGCGCCGCCGGATTACGAAGGAAGCCATCACATGCAAGACGCCCACATCGAGACCCTCCACATCATCGTCCGGGGCAAGGTGCAGGGCGTGGGTTATCGCCACGCCACGGTGCGCCGTGCCCATCTCGTCGGTGCCACCGGCTGGGTCCAGAACATGGAAGACGGCACGGTCGAAGCGCTGATTCAGGGCACGCCCGATCAGGTCGATCAGATGCTCGAATGGCTGCGCCGCGGCCCGCCCGCCGCCGTCGTGACCGACATCGAAACGCGCCGCGACGACACCGAAAAGCGCTTCCGCCATTTCGCGCAGCATTGAAGGGTGACGGGCGGCGCGCCGCCCGTCACCATCCGTGCGCCGCTAGCCGCGCGCCACTAGCCGCGCGCCACTAGCCGTGCGCCCCTAACCGTGCAACTCAATCCACCTTGACGCCGGCGGCCTTGATGACGGCGGCGTTGCGCTCGAGCTCCTGCTCGACCCGCGCCCGGAAGGCCTTGCTGTCGGCATAGAACGGATCGAAGCCGAGCTCGCGCATCTTTTCGAGCATCTGGGGATCGGCGAGCATCTCGCGCACCTGCACGCTGAGCTTGTCGACCACCGGCTGCGGCGTGCCGCTCGGCGCCGCGATGCCGTACCAGGTGATGAAGTCGTAGCCCGCCACGCCCGACTCGTTCACGGTGGGCACATCGGGCACCAGCGCCGAGCGTGCCGCGCTGGTCAGGGCGACCGCGCGCACCTTGCCCGCGCGCATCTGCGGCAGGGCCGCGACCAGCGTGTCGATGGACAGCGGGATCTGGTTGCCGATCAGGTCGGTCATGGCCGGCGCGCTGCCGCGGTACGGCACATGCAGCAGCTTGGCGCCGCTGCGCTGGGCCAGGTACTCGCCGGCCAGGTGCGGCGTGGACGCCGTACCGAAGGAGCCGAAGCTCAGGGGGTCGTTCTTGGACTTGGTCACCAGATCGTTCACGGTGGCCAGACCGCTCTGCGTATTGGTCAGAATCACGAACGGCGCGCTGCCGGCAATCGCGACGTACTCGTAGCTCTTGATCGGGTCATAGCCCAGGTTGGGATAGAGCAGCGAGTTGGTCGTGAACGTGGGCGCGCCGGTGATCATCAAGGTGTAGCCATCGGGCGCGGCACGGGCCACCGCGGCGGCGCCGATGCCGGTGTTGGCCCCGGGGCGATTCTCCACCACCACGCTCTGACCCAGGCGCTCGCCCAGCTTGGCCGCGAACAGGCGCGCCAGCACGTCGGTCGAGCCGCCCGGCGGGAACGGCACGACGAGCGTGACGGGCTTGGTAGGCCAGCTCTGGGCGGGCGCGGCTTGTGCCGCGGCGATGCCCGGCAGGGCCAGAAGGCCCGCGAGGCCGAGACCGGCCAGACGTTGTAGAGACTTGCGCAACATGAACTGCTTCCCCTGTGTGTGGACGCCGATCCGGCATCCTGTGTCGTAATGGAGTGATCCTCAGGCGGCGGGATGCCGCGGCGCCTGCCGCCAGCACTGCGTGGCCTGTTCGAAGGCGTGCGCCAGACGCAGCACGCCAAGCTCGTCGCGATAACGGCCCACGATCTGGATGCCGACCGGCAGCCCCTCGGCCGTGAAGCCGCAGGGCACGGATATCGCCGGATGGCCGGTGAGCGACAGGTAATAGCCCGAGCGCATCCAGTCGATGTAGTTATTCATCGCCGTGCCGTCGATCTCGCGTACGTACTCTTCGTCGGCAGGGAAGGGCGCGACCTGGCTGACCGGGCCGATCAGAAAGTCGTGATCCTGCATGAACGCATGCATGCGCGCGAAGAGGGCGCCACGGTCGCGTTCAGCCTGCGCCAGCGCGGCGCCCGTCTGGTTGAGACCGAGCTCGGTGTTCCAGATCACCGTGTCCTTCATGCGGGCGCGCTCGCGCACGAGCGTGTCGCCCTGGGTCACCGCGAACGCGAGACCACGCAAGGCGTGGAACGACGCATCCGCGCCACGGAAGTCCGGGCAGGCCTCGCTGACGTGGCAGCCGAGCGTGTCGAACACAGATAGTTGCGCCTGCAACGCCTGCACCACGCGCGGCTCGGTCGGCAGGCCGCCCCAGGTCGGCGCGTAGGCGATCCGCGTGCCGGTGAAATCGTGATCCAGCGCGGCCAGGAAACGGGCGGGGTCCTGCTCGATGGAAAGCGGATCGCGCGCATCCGGGCCCGCCAGCGCGGCGAGCATCAACGCGGCGTCGGCCACCGTGCGGGCCATCGGACCGGCGACGGTGAGCGTGTTGTAGATCGCCGAGCCCGGCACCTGCGGGACGCGCCCGGGCGAGGGCCGCAACCCCACCACATTGCAGAAGCTCGCGGGATTGCGCAGCGATCCGCCCATATCGGTGCCGTCGGCGAGCGGCAGCATGCGGCAGGCCAGCGCGGCGGCCGCGCCGCCGCTGCTGCCCCCGGCCGTGAGGCGCGGATCGTAGGGATTGCGGGTCGCGCCGAAGAGCGGATTGAAGGTTTGCGAGCCCGCGCCGAACTCGGGCATGTTGGTCTTGCCGAGCGTGATCGCGCCGGCCTGCTGCTGACGGCTCACCACCAGGCTCGACTGCGCCGGCACGAAGGTCTCGTACACAGGCGAGCCCCAGGTGGTGCGCATGCCGGCGGTGAGAAAGCAGTCTTTGTGAGCCACGGGCAAGCCGTGCAGCAGGCCACGCGTCTCGCCGCGCGCCTGGGCTTCGTCGCAGGCCAGCGCACGCGCGCGGGCGCTATCGGCGTCCAGCGTGATGATGGCGTTCACCACGGGGTTCCAATGGGCGATCGCCTCCAGGTGCGCATCCACCAGCTCGCGCGCACTCAAGTGCCCGGCTTCGATCTCGGCGCGCATCTGTACGGCGCTCAGGCCACACACGGTTTCCCAACTCATGGTTTGTCCTCGGTATCAGACGGAGTCATTGTGCGAAGTATTGCATTACAATACTTCGTACTGAATTCAAGGTTTTTATACGCCCACGCCGCCCCCGCCCGCAATCCGGGTAAACACGGCGCCGGGTCACTCGCCGCCTCGCCCACCATGACCCAGCCCGATCTCGCGTCCCCCGAATCCAGCGATCCGCTCTATGTGGCGTCGCTGGGCAAGGCCATGCGCGTGCTCGAGGCGTTTCGTCAGGCGCGCGAGTCACTCAGCCTGACCGAGCTCGTGCAGATCACCGGCCTCGGCAAAAGCGCGGTGCAGCGCTTCACCCACTCGTGGGAACGCCTCGGCTATCTCGAAAAAGATCCGCGCACGCGCCGCTACGGGCTCGGCCCGCGGGTCGTGGAACTGAGCTATTTCTTTTTGCGCAGCGACCCCCTGGTCTCGCGCGCCGCGCCGCATCTGGTCGCGCTGCGTGAGCGCTGCGGACTGGCCGTGAACATGAGCGTGCTCGACGGCATGGACATGATCTATCTGCTGCGCTTGCCGAGCCGCCAGCTCACGCTGGCCGAAATGCTGCCGGGCCGCCGCATGCCGGCCTGGAGCAACAGCGCCGGCCGCATGCTGCTGACGCCGCTCGACGACATCGCGCTCGATCATTACTTCAGCCGCGCCGAGATCACCGCCTACACCGGCCGCACCGAGACCGACCCCGGCAAGCTGGCGGCGGAGGTGCGACTGGCGCGCAGCCAGGGTTATGCCCTCACGCACGATCAGGTCCTGCTCAATCAGGTGGGCGCGGCGGTGTTGCTGCGCGACGATCTGCGCAGGCCCGTGGCCGCGCTCAACATCACCGCGGCGGCCGACGAGTTCCCGCCCGAGCGGCTGGTCCGCGAGATCGTGCCGCAGTTGCTGAAGACCGCCTACGCAATCTCGGGCACCTGACGCGGCGCCCCGTCAGGCGGGGCTTGCCACCACCTGCCAGACGGCCAGGGCGAGCGGAAGCGCCCATTGATCCGCGCGATGAGGGCCGTGTTGCGCATCGCGGAGGGCGGGCCCGGCGCCACCCGGATCCGTCTCGCACGTTTGGCCCCCCATCCCGCATCGCTTATGCTGGGGGGCATGCAGCCCAATATCGAAGCCCTCACGCCCGACGAACAACGCGTGCTCGACGAGCAGTTCGCCCACGCCGACGAACTCGTGCAGTCGCTCACCGGCAAGCCGCTCGACGGCACGCTGAGCGACCTGGTGCGCCTGCAACGCCTGCTCGACACCAAGACCATCGAGCCCGAAGCCGAGTACACCCTCACGTCGCTGGGCGTCGCCTTCGGCCGCGTCCTTACGCGCAACCATCCCGACTATCAGTGGTGGATCACCGAAGACGAATACGGCCGCGATCCCGTCGTGCGCTACAAGGAAACCTCGCTCCTCGTCTTCCCCAGCATCATGCTGCTCAAACGCGTCGAGTCCCGCTCCGAATTCACCGTGCCGGGCCTCTACGAAGAAATGCTCGCCCAACTCGAAGACCTGCGGCTGCAGTATTACGCGGACGCGTGAACCGCATCGCGCCCACCCCTCGCACAAGACCAGACCATTCCTAGATCCTTGCCCGCGCTGCCCAGGTTACAAACACCTCGGCACCGGGCAAACACTCGCGCGCCTAATTGCTGGCAACCGGCGCGGTATCTTCCGCGACCGTGGCGGCAATGCTCATGAGATGCAAGGGCAGTGAGCACTAAACATCCCCTCACCACGTCATCAATTCAGTGGAGGTGCACGTGATCAAGACGCAGGGCTGGTACATCAAGTTCTACTTCCTGGACGCCGATCCCGACACCGTATTCATCAGCGTGCATCAATGAAAGCTCGAGCGACTCAGAACAGCCGACTCTACGTCGAAGGCGATAAAAGCAAGGCGATATGCGCTCATTGCAAAGAGATCGTGGTCACGACATTCCGGCGCCGCGACGTCCCATTCAGTGATGGCAATGGCTGCGCCCGCGATATTTTGGTATCGACTTGCGATCGCTGCGACAGCGTGGTCGCCATTCCCGCCCAGTCCACGCCTGCAATCCGAGAGGCGCGCAGCAAAGCTACGCGCCCGCTGGAGGCCAACCTGCCTGCCGTTTACATCGACATGCTGGATCTCGCCGCTTACTCCGTCGATGCAAACAGCACCACTGACTTTCGCAAAACGCTCCTGACGCTCTATCTGCATCGCTTCGCCTGCGGCGAATATCCCAAGGAGGCGTTGGTGGCCGCGCACGAAGTCCTTAAAACGCAATACGAGGAACGTCGCGGCGCCGCACGGCGCAGGCTGTCGATGAAGGTCACACCGGTCATTGCTAGCGACGTGCAGACCTTGATCGACGAGACCGCGCTGTCTCAAACCGAACTGCTCAAATCCGTCATCTATCGAATTCAGAGCGATGTGCTGGGGGGAAAGAAGCCCAGGCTCGTGCGCGAATTGAGCACACTCTCCGCCATCTCCGCGTGACGACGGCAGCGCCGGTCGGCCCCTGAAAAAGAGAGGCAATGCAAAAACGACAAGGGCGCGGTACGAGACCGCGCCCTTGTCGTTTCCATGATGCACCACAGGCAGGAAGGCGCTCGGGAGATGCCCGGCGAATGATCGCCGGGCGGGCGGCGAGCCGCCCTCACATCACGCGTCGATATTCCCCGCCGACAGCGCATGCGTCTCGATGAAGTTGCGGCGCGGTTCGACGTCGTCGCCCATCAGCGTGGTGAAGACCTCGTCGGCCGCGATGGCGTCTTCGATCTGCACGCGCAGCAGGCGGCGCACCTTGGGATCCATGGTGGTTTCCCAGAGCTGCTCGGGGTTCATTTCGCCCAGACCCTTGTAGCGCTGCTTGGACAGGCCGCGTTCGGCTTCGGTGCGCAGCCACTGCATGGCTTCGCGGAAGTCGGACACGAACTGTTCCTTGCGCTTGTCGCCTTCACCGCGGGCGATGATGGCGCCGGCGCCGATCAGGCCCAGGAAGGTCTTGGCCGAACGTGCGAGCACGGCGTAATCAGCGCCGCCCACGAAGTCGGCGTCGATGATGCTCACGCGCACGTTGCCGTGATGCATGCGCTGGATCGACAGGCGGTGTTTCTCGGCGGCTTCGTCGAACTCGGGCACGACCTTCACGCCGTTGCCGACGGCCGCGTCCTTGAGCGCTTCTTCGAGGCGTGCGGCCGATTGGGCGGTGCTGTCGGCGTCGTCGAGATTGATCTCCACGCCTTCGGCCATCGCCGACAGGGCGGCCACGTCGAACACGCGCGACAGACGCGAGATCACCGCGTCGGCCAGCACGTACTGGCGAGCCAGTTCGCCCAGGGCCTCGCCGTTGATCGGCGTGGCGCCTTGCGAGGGCGTGAGCTCGGCGTCTTTCAGTGCGAGCTGCAACATGAAGGTCGCTTCTTCGGCGTCATCCTTCAGGTAGCGCTCTTCGCGGCCGACCTTGACCTTGTAGAGCGGCGGCTGCGCGATGTAGATGTGGCCGCGCGTGACCAGCTCGGGCATCTGGCGATACAGCAGCGTGAGCAGCAGCGTACGGATGTGCGCGCCGTCGACGTCCGCGTCGGTCATGATGATGAGTCGGTGATAGCGCAGCTTGTCGATGTTGAAATCCGGACCGATGCTGGTGCCCAGCGCGGTGATCAGCGTGGCGATCTGCTCGCTCGCGATCAGGCGGTCGAAACGCGCCTTCTCGACGTTCAGCACCTTACCGCGCAGCGGCAGGATGGCCTGGAACTTGCGATCGCGGCCTTGCTTGGCCGAGCCGCCTGCCGAGTCACCCTCCACGATGTACAGCTCGCACAGCGCCGGATCTTTTTCCTGGCAGTCGGCCAGCTTGCCCGGCAGGCCCGCGCCTTCGAGCACGCTCTTGCGGCGGGTCATTTCGCGCGCCTTGCGGGCGGCTTCGCGGGCACGGGCGGCCTCGACGATCTTGCCGCACAGCGCCTTGGCGTCGTTGGGATTCTCGAGCAGCCAGCTCTCGAGCGAGCGCGCCACGGCGTCTTCGACGGCCGGACGCACTTCGGACGACACCAGCTTGTCTTTGGTCTGGCTGCTGAACTTGGGCTCGGGCACCTTGACCGACAGCACGCAGGCCAGGCCTTCGCGCATGTCGTCGCCGGTGGTCTCGACCTTGGCCTTCTTGGCCAGCTCGTTGTCGCCGATGTACTTGTTGATCACGCGCGTCATGGCGGCGCGCAGACCCGTCAGGTGGGTACCGCCGTCGCGTTGCGGGATGTTGTTGGTGAAGCACAGCACGCTTTCGCTGTAGCTATCGTTCCATTGCATCGCCACTTCGACGCCCACGGGCACGCCGCCCGCCGACGATTCGGTGGCCACGGCGAACACGTTGCCGTGCAGCGTGGTCTTGGTGCGGTTGATGTACTCGACAAAGCCGCGCACGCCACCCGAGAACGCGAAATTCTCTTCTTTGCCCTGGCGCTGGTCGATCAGGCGGATCTTCACGCCATTGTTCAGGAACGACAGCTCGCGCAGACGCTTCGAGAGGATCTCGTAGTGGTACTCGATGTTGTTGAAGATGATCGGGTCGGCCAGGAAGCGCACTTCGGTGCCGCGCTTGTCGGTCGTGCCGGTCACGGCCAGGGGCGCCACGCGCTCGCCCTGACGGAACTCCATCTGGTGCACTTCGCCGTTGCGGCGGATGGTCAGGCGCAGCCATTCGGACAGCGCGTTGACGCAGGACACGCCCACGCCGTGCAGACCGCCCGACACCTTGTACGAGTTCTGGTCGAACTTGCCGCCGGCGTGCAGCTCGGTCATGACGATTTCGGCGGCGCTGCGGCCGAACTCGTCATCCTTGTGGATGTCGGTCGGGATGCCGCGGCCGTTGTCCGTAACCGAGATCGAGTTGTCGGTATGGATGGTGACGACGATGTCGTCGCAGTAGCCGGCGAGGGCTTCGTCAATGGCGTTGTCGACGACCTCGAACACCATGTGATGCAGGCCGGTGCCATCGGACGTGTCGCCGATGTACATGCCGGGCCGTTTGCGCACGGCCTCCAGCCCCTTGAGCATCTTGATCGAATCAGCGCCGTAGCCGCTGCCGGGAGTGGTGTTTTGATCTGACATAGTCTGTGTTCGATAACGCTATAAAGTACGACCTCGCGGCCAGAACCACGGGCGGGCACGAAGCCCGCCGGCGGCACTTACCCATCCGGTGTGCGGATCAGATCCGCATGGGCATGACGACGTACTTGAACTGGTCGTCGTCGGGCAGGGTGATGAGCGCCGATGCGTTGGCATCGGGCATCACCGACCACTGCACGTTCTCAACCTTGACGTTGGCCAGCACGTCGAGCAGATAGCTGACGTTGAAGCCGACGTCCAGGGCCTCGTAACCGTAGTCGATGTCGATCTCTTCCTGCGCCTCTTCCTGCTCGGCGTTGGACGAGGAGATCTTCATGACGTTCTGACCGAGCTGCAGGCGCACGCCCTTGAACTTGTCGGTGGTCAGAATGGCGGCACGTTGCAGGCTGCCCTGCAGGGCCTCGCGGCTGACGTTGAACTGGCGCGTGTAGTTCGTGGGAATCACACGCGAGAAATCGGGGAACTTGCCTTCGACGAGCTTGGAGACGAGCTCCACATCGCCGAAGCGGAAACGGATCTGGCCCGGCGCGACGTCGAGCGACACCGGCTCGTCGGAGTCTTCGAGCAGGCGCTGCATCTCGAGCACGGTCTTGCGCGGCACGATCACTTCGTGGCGCTCGGCGATGCCGTCAGCCTCGGTGGCGCAATGCGCCAGGCGGTGACCATCGGTGGCGACGGCCCGCACGCGGCCCGGTTCGAACACCAGCAGCATGCCGTTGAGGTAGTAGCGGATGTCCTGCTGGGCCATGGCGAAGTGCACCATGTTGAACAGGTGGCGCAGCGTGCGCTGCGGCATGGTCAGCGAGACGTCCCATTGCTCGGGCTGAGCCACGGTGGGGAACTCGCTGGCGGCCAGCGTCTGCAGCGCGAAGCGGCTCTTGGCGGATTGCACCGACAGCTTGTTGCTGGCGAGCGCGAGCTTGACCTCGCCCGTGTCGGGCAGGGCCTTCAGGATGTCGAGCAGCTTGCGCGCGGCAACCGTGGTGGATTCGTTGTCCTGCCCCACACCAAAATCGGCATGCGTCGTGATCTGGACTTCGAGGTCGGTGGCAATGAACGCGACCTTGTTGCCCTCTTTGCGCATCAGGATGTTCGCCAGGATGGGCAGGGTATGGCGTCGTTCGACGATGCCCGCCACAGTCGACAGCGGTTTCAGCAATGCATCGCGTGTGGTTTGTACGAGTTGCATGTTCATCCTTTTAGAGTTTGTTCCAACACGTGCAGGGTATGGTTAAGCTCGGCTTGCTTGGCGCGGGCGTCGGAGATCTTGCGCACGGCGTGCAGCACCGTGGTGTGATCCCGGCCCCCGAACAAGTCCCCGATCTCGGGCAGGCTTTTTTGCGTCAACTCCTTGGCCAGGTACATGGCAACCTGGCGCGGCAGGGCGATATTGGCGGGCCGGCGTTTCGAATACATGTCGGCCACCTTGATCTTGTAGAAATCCGCTACCGTCTTCTGGATGTTCTCGACCGTGATCTGGCCATTCGATACCGACAGCAGGTCCTTCAGGGCTTCCTTGCAGACATCGACATTGAGCACGTCGCGGCCATGGAAACGCGCATAGGCCAGGACCTTGCGCAGGGCGCCTTCGAGCTCGCGCACATTGCTGCGCAGATGCTTGGCAATGAAGAACGCCACTTCTTCGGGCATGGGCACGCCCTCGGACTCGGCCTTGCGCAACAGGATCGCCACCCGCATCTCGAGCTCGGGCGGCTCGATCGCGACCGTCAGACCCGAATCGAAGCGCGAGATCAGACGGCTGTCGATCCCGGCGAGCTCCTTCGGGTAGGTGTCGCTCGTGATGATGATCTGCTTGCGCTGCGCCACCATCGCTTCGAACGCATAGAAGAACTCTTCCTGCGTGCGGTTCTTGCCGGAGAAGAACTGGATATCGTCGATCAGCAACAGATCGAGCGAGTGGTAGTAGCGCTTGAAATCGTCGAACGCCTTGCGCTGGTACGCCTTGACCACATCGGACACGTATTGGTCGGCATGCACGTAGCGCACACGCACGCCGGTGCCGGCCGCCACCATCGCATTGCCGATGGCGTGGATGAGGTGAGTCTTGCCCAGGCCGACGCCGCCGTACAGAAACAGCGGGTTGTACGAGATGCCGGGGTTCTCGGCCACCTGCAGCGCCGCGGCGCGTGCGAGCTGGTTGGCCTTACCGGTCACGAAGTTCTCGAACGTGAGGTCGGTGTTCAGGCGCGAACGCTCGTACACGATGTTGGCCGCATCGGCGGCCGCCGGCGCGCCAGGCGCGTGCATCGCGGGCGCGGCAGGCGCACCCGGCGAGAACGGCGGCGACGGGATGGCCATGTGGGCCGCCTCGTTGTGCGCCGCATTGGCCGTGGCTGCCGCCGCGAGCGCGGTCACGGCGGCGACCGCCGACTGCGGCGCGGGCGCGGCCGAAGGCGCCGGCGGCGCAACCGGAGCGCGGGGCGTGATGGGCATGCGTGGAGTGGCGCTGTGGCTGGGCAACTCGAACAACACCTGGACCGGACGCTTGAACCATTCGGTTGCAAGCGCCTCGATCTGATGTGAAAAGTTCTTGCGGACCCAATCGAGTTTGAAACGATTGGGGGCAGCCACGCGCAGCACCGCCTGCGCTTCGTCAAAGGCAAGCGGGACCAGCGGTCTGATCCACGCGCTGATTTGTTGGGGGGGGAGTTCCTGCTCAAGACGACTGACGCAGGTCTGCCAGAATTCTTTCATGTCGCTCTTGTTCAAACCTCGATTCTACCCTTTCTGGGCATGGGTTATCCACAGGCCCCCGTCCGCGGCCCTGCGCGCAGCCGTCCTAACTGTTTGACAAGGAACGGAAAACTTGCTGAAATGGTGGGCTTTTCCGAATTCTGTCTGTCAGAAGGTTCTTTGGAATCAGGCGATGGGTGTCCTCGACATCCATGTGCGACGCCGAATGTGACGCCAGCGTAAGCCAAGTGCCGCCCCCGAGCTTCTCGGGAAGGTACGTCGGATACTCCTGGGACTGCCACGGCAAGTATGTCGCCACGCCACGCAGGATGACCTGCACGATCTCTCCCTAGCCGCATTAAGCCTATTGTTGCTTTAGGGTTTTGTCGTCGAGTTGTCCACCCCGAGCCCCGTCCGGCCCGTGCTCTCGCATGTGGATATCCGGATACCCGCCCGGGAGCGGATTCGCTGAACCCGTCGGGCAGGGTCTCCCCTTCTGACTTTTGTTCTTTTTGTGGACTGTCCATGAAACGCACCTACCAACCTTCCGTTACCCGTCGCAAGCGTACCCACGGCTTTCGCCTGCGCATGAAGACTCGTGCCGGCCGCGCCATCCTGAACGCTCGCCGCGCCAAGGGCCGCAAGCGTCTGGCCGTCTAAGTCCGGTTTCCCGGACTTGCACCACGTTGCCCGGAATCACACGGCCTGGCAGGCCCACGCAAGCCAGCGCCATTGTTTCACCCGTAGTACCTGCTGATTCCCGGCAACAGGCCAAGCTGTCTGCCATGTCGCGCGCCACGCTTCCCGCGGAGGCGCGCTTGCATCGCCCCTCCGAGTTTGCCGCAGCCCTAAAAGGCCGCCGGTTGGCCCGAGGGGCGATGTTCATTGTGAGCGCCGCTCCCGCCGGTCAGGCCAGCGCACCCCAAGACGGTGCGCCGGTTTCCTGTGCCCGGCTGGGCCTGGTGATCGCCAAGCGCTTCGCCGCGCTGGCCGTCACCCGCAACGCGCTCAAGCGGGTCATCCGCGAGTCGTTCCGGCATCAGCGCCTGGCGCTGCCGCCGCAAGACTACGTGGTCCGGCTCCACAGAAAGGTCAGTCCCACGACGCTGACCCAACTGAAATTGGCCGCTCGCGCCGAAGTAGACGCTCACTTCGGGCGGATACGGCGATGATGCGGGCTCTGCTGATCGCGCCGATCCGGTTTTACCGGTTTTTTCTGAGCCCCTGGATCGGCCGGCAGTGCCGTTTTACGCCGACCTGCTCGGCCTACGCCATCGAAGCCATTGAACGTCATGGCCCGGGCCGTGGTCTATGGTTGGCCGTGCGTCGTATCGGCCGCTGCCATCCCTGGACGGCGGGCGGATACGATCCGGTTCCCCCTGGCTCGGATTCATCCAGCTCGGGTCCGACCGGCCAACCCTGCTGTACGCATCACCACCGCACCGGACACGATTGACGCTAAACTGCCGGGCTTTGCTGCCCGCATTCACTCCCCAGGCACCATGGATATCCGACGAACCGTCCTCTGGATGATTTTCTCCTTCTCGCTGTTGCTCCTCTGGAACAACTGGCAAGTCCATAGCGGCAAGCCGTCGCTGTTTGGCAATGCCCCGGCGAGCGAACAGCAGGCCAAGCCCGCCGACACCCCGGCGGCCAACGGCTCGGTTCCGAATGCCGCGGCCCCCGCCGCCTCGGTGCCGGCCGCGACCGGCGCCGCCGCGCCGACCTCGGTGCCCGGCAGCAACACCCCGGCCGCCGTGCGCGCCGAGCAGGTGGTGGTGTCGTCCGACGTGCTGCGCATGACCTTCGATCCGGTCGGCGCCCAGCTCGTGCGTGCCGAACTGCTCAAGTACCCGACCAGCACCGACGATCCCAAGCCGATGGTGCTGCTCGATCGCTCGCCCGCGCTCACCTACGTGGCCCAGACGGGCGTCGTGGGCGCGCCGGCCGGCGAATCGTTCCCGACCCACCTGACGCCGTTCCGCCTCACCTCCACGGACCGTGAGCTGAAGGATGGCCAGGACACCCTGGTGGTGCGCTTCGAAGGCGAATCGGGTGGCGTGCGCGTCATCAAGACCTACACGCTCAACCGCGGCAGCTACGACGTCAAGGTGCGCCACGAGCTCGCCAACATCGGTCAGGCGCCGATCACGCCGTCCGTGTATCTGCAGCTCGAGCGCGATGGCAACGATCCCGCCGGCACGTCGAGCTTCTATCACACGTTCACCGGCGTCGCGGTCTACTCCGAACAGGAGAAGTTCCAGAAGATCACCTTCGGCGACATCGAAAAGAGCAAGGCGCGTTACGTCAAACAGGCCGACAACGGCTGGATCGGCGTGGTGCAGCATTACTTCGCGACCGCCTGGGTGCCGCAACAAGGCAAGCAGCGCACCAACGACCTGCTGCAACTGCAGCCGGGCCTGTACGCCGCCCGCACGATCGAGCCGGTCGGCCAGATCGCCCCGGGCGCGACGGCTGCCGTCGATGCGCAACTGTGGGTCGGTCCGCAAGACCAGAAGGCCATGGAAGCCGTGGCCCCCGGCCTGGAGCTGGTGGTCGACTACGGTTGGCTCACCATCATCGCCAAGCCCTTGTTCGCGCTGATGACCTGGCTGCACAGCCTGCTGGGCAACTGGGGCTGGACCATCGTGGCCCTCACGATGATCATTAAGGCCGTGTTCTTCCCGCTCGCCTCGAAGAGCTACGCCTCGATGGCCCGCATGAAGCAGGTCGCTCCCCGTCTGCAGGCCCTGAAAGAGAAGTACGGCGACGATCGCCAGAAGCTCAACCAGGCCATGATGGAGATGTACCGCACCGAAAAGATCAATCCGCTGGGCGGCTGCCTGCCCATGGTGGTGCAGATCCCGGTGTTCATCGCGCTGTACTGGGTGCTGCTGGCCAGCGTCGAGATGCGCGGCGCCCCCTGGATTCTGTGGGTGCAGGATCTGTCCGTGCGTGATCCGTACTTCATCCTGCCCGCCATCATGATGGCCACGATGTTCCTGCAGATCAAACTCAACCCGACGCCGCCGGACCCCATCCAGGCCAAGGTGATGATGGTCATGCCGCTCGTCTTCGGCGGGATGATGTTCTTCTTCCCGGCCGGTCTGGTGCTGTACTGGTGCGTGAACAACGCGCTGTCGATCGCTCAGCAGTGGGCCATCACGCGCCGTCTGGAACGTCAGACCGCGTCGGCGGCCAACAGCTGATGACGGGCGCGGGCGGGGCTGGCTCATGAAAAAGCTGGACCTGCCCGCGCTTGAGATTTTCGTCGCTGCCATCGAGGAAAAAAGCCTCTCCCGCGCGGCACAACGCGAAAATCTCGTCACCTCGGCGGCCAGCAAACGCGTCGCCGAACTCGAACGCCATCTCGACCGCACCCTGCTGGTGCGCCACGGTCGCGGCGTCGAGCCCACCCCGGCGGGCATGCTGCTTTATCAGCGTGCCAAGGCCATCCTCAAAAGCGTGCAGCTCGCCGAACAGGCCATCGACCAGTATTCGGCCGAAGGTCAGGCGCGCATCCGGCTCGCCGCCAATCCCTCCACCAGTCTGCAGTTCCTGCCGTCCATCATGGGCCGGTTTCTGGCCGCGCGTCCGCAGGTCAGCGTGGACCTGATCGAGGCGCACAGCTTCGATATCGCCCGCCTGGTGGCCGAGAGCACGGTGGATATCGGCATCTATCATGCGGTGCACCCCGTGCCCGGCGTGGCGTCGTTTCCGTTCCGGCGCGACCGCGTCGGGCTCGTGGTGCCGGTCGGCCATGCGCTCGCGCAGCGCGGCGAGCTCTACCTCGAAGAAGCGCTCGATTACGACCTGCTGGGATACTTTCCGCGCCATTCTCTCGACCAGTTCCTGGCTTACGCCGGCCAGTCGCTCTCGCGTCCGCCCACCGTGCGCATGCAGGTGGCCAATTTCGAGACCCGCTGCCGCATGATCCGCGAGGGGCTGGGCGTGGGCGTCGTGCCCGAACGCATTGCCGCCAACTACCTCGGCAGCATGGGGCTCGTGCTGCTGCGCCTGAAAGACGCCTGGGCCGAACGCCAGTTCTACACCTGCGTGCGCGACATCGGCAGCCTCAACGCCGCCGCCGCCGACCTGCTCGATACCCTGATGGCGCCGCCCGACGCGGGCTGACGCCGTTGCGGCAAGGGCCCGGCCAGAACGACACGAACGCTGGCTTTCCTTTTTTTCAATCCTCGGCCCCCACGGCTTGCGTAGATTGGAATCTCGAGGCGGCACTCCGACCGCCACGGGAGACACCATGCTGTTGGACACGCTGGCCGACTACGGCGCGCATGACGCGCGCGCCCCCCTGGCCCCGGACGTCATGCACCACGCCAAACGGGCCGTGCTCGATTGGCTGGCGGCGCTGTACCCGGGTACCCGCACCGCACCCTGCGCGCAGCTCCTGGCGGCCCACCGCGACGAACTCGGCCTGGGCGCGAGCAGCCTGCCCGGTTGCGGCACCACCGCCTTGCCGGCGACGGCCGCCTGGATCAATGGCAGCGTGTCGCACGCCGTCGAGTTCGACGACATCTTCCGCGATGCGGTCTATCACCCCGGCTGCCCGACGATCTCCGCCGCGTTGGCGCTGGCCGAAGCGCGTCAGGCCGACGGCCTCGCGCTGCTGCGCGCCGTCGTGGCCGGCTACGAGATATCCACACGGATCGGCGCCGCGATGCAGCCGGCGCATTACCGCTACTTTCACACCACCGGCACGGTGGGCAGCCTGGGCGCGGCCGCGGCGGGGGCCGCCATGCTCGCGCCCGGATCGGCCGATGTGATGCGTCATGCCATCGCCACCGCCGCCACGCTGGCGGCCGGTCTGCAGCAGGCGTTTCGCTCGGACGCCATGAGCAAGGCGCTGCACGCCGGCAATGCGGCCAACGTGGGCGTGCGCGCCGCACTGGGCGCCGCGAACGGCATCACCGGGGTTCCCGACATCCTCGAGGGCGAGGTGGGATTCGGCGCGGCGCTGGCCGGTCAGGTCGAGTGGCAGCGCGCCACCGAAGGCCTGGGCCAGGTCTACAACATCACGCGCATCACCCAGAAAAACCATGGTTGCTGCGGCCATACCTTTGCCGCCATCGACGCGGCGCTCGCGCTGCGCGCGCAGGGCGCGCTGCCGGACGAGATCGAGCACATCGACGTGCGCAGCTATCGCACGGCCATCGACGTGACGGGCAACGACAAGCCGGTGACGGCATTCGAGGCCAAGTTCAGCCTGGCTTATGTGGTCAGCCACGCGTTGCTGCACGGCTCGGTGCGCCTGTCCGCGTTCGATGAAGCGCGCCTGCACGACCCGGCGTTGCGCGCGCTCATGCGCCGCCTCACGCTGCGCGAGGATCCGGCGCTGACGGCGGGGTTTCCGCGGCAACGTGCCGCCCACGTCGAGATCACGCTCAAGAACGGCCGCACGCTGTGCCACGAGGCGCCGTATCGCAAGGGCGATCCCGAGTCGCCGCTGTCGGATGCGGAACTCGACGACAAGTTCGCCGAGCTTGCCGGCCCCGTGCTCGGCAGCGCCCGCATGCTGGCCCTGCGCGACGCCATCTGGCGGCTCGACACCTTGAGCGTGGCCGACCTTCGGCTCGCCGCCGACCCCGCCACCGTCTGAGGACACGCGCCATGACTTCTTCACAACCGGGCACCTTGTGTGCCCAGGCGCTGCTCGCGCCCGCGAGCGTGGCGCTCGTCGGCGCGTCGGCCGATCCCGCCAAGAACACGGCCCGCCCGCTGCGCTTCATGCGCAAGCACCGATACGGCGGCCGCATCTATCCGATCAACCCGGCACGCGACACGGTGCTGGGTGAACGCGCCTGGCCCACGCTCGACGCGTTGCCCGAAGCGGTGGAGCATGTGTTCATTATGGTGCCGGGCGCGCAGGTCGAAGCGCTGCTCGAGCCGTGCGCGCGCGCCGGCGCACGCGTGGTCACCGTCTATTCCGATGGCTTCGCCGAAAGCGACGAAGCCGGGCGCCTGCGCCAGGAGGCGCTGGTGCGTCAGGCGAGGGCGCTCGGCCTGCGACTGCTCGGCCCCAACAGTATCGGATGCGCGGACCTGCATGGCGGTGCGATCTTGTCGGTGAACGCGGTCTTCGAGGCCGACGATCTGATCCCGGGCGACATCAGCCTGGTCTCGCAAAGCGGATCGATGATGGGCTCACTGCTCTCGCGCGCGGCGGCGCGCGGCTTCGGTTTCGCGCGTTCCGTGTCGGTGGGCAATGAAGCCGACATCAGCGTGGGCGAAGTCGTGGATGCGCTGGTGGACGATGCGCAGACTCGCGTGATTCTGCTTTTCATGGAGACGCTGCGCGACGCGCCGGCGATGGCGCGTGCGTTGGCACGGGCCCGCGCGGCCGGCAAACCGGTGATCGCCTACAAGCTGGGCCAGTCGGCGCAAGGGGACGCGCTGGCGAGCACGCATACCGGCGCGCTCGCGGGCAACGATGCCGCCGTCGACGCCTTCCTGCGCGCGCATGGCGTCATGCGCGTGCGCTCGCTCGAGGCACTGTTCGAGCTGGCGCCGCTGGCGCGCCGCTATCAGGCGAGCCGGCGTGAGCGAACCGACGCGCCACGTGTGGCCGTCATTACCACCACCGGCGGCGGCGCGGCCACCGTCGTCGACAACCTGGGGCTGCATGGTTTGGTTGCGGTGGCACCGCCCCCGGATTTCATCGCGCGCATGGCCGAGCGAGGCCTGCGTCTGCGCGAAACGCCCGTGATCGATCTCACGTTGGCAGCAACCAGCACGCAATACCGCGATCTGCTCGAGGCCTTGCTGCGCGCCGACTGGTGCGATGCGGTGTTGAGCGTGGCCGGCTCCTCCGCGCAGTTCCACCCGCAGCTGGTCGTCGAGCCGCTCGAAGCCGCGGAAAAACCTGTGGATAAGCCCTTGGCCGTGTTTCTCGCGCCCGATGCGCCGCAATCGCTTGCCCGTTTGCGCGAGGCCGGAATCGCCGCGTTCCGCACGCCCGAGGCGTGCGCCGACGCGCTCGCCGCCTTGCTGGCGAGTCCGGGCCGCGCACCGGCCGACCCGCGTACCTGGCAATGGCCGTCCGGGATGCCGCGCAACGGCATGCTCACCGAGCACCAGAGCAGCCGGATCTTCGCGTCGCTCGGCGTGCCGGTCGCGCGTGCCGAGCTGGTATCCGCCGACGCGCCGGCGCACAGCCTCGCCTATCCCGTGGTGGCCAAGATCAGTTCGCCCGATATCGCGCACAAGACCGATATCGGCGCGGTGCGCGTCAATCTGCGCGACGCCGAGGCGTTGCGTGCCGCCGCCGCCGACATCCGGGCCAATGTGGCGCGCCTCGCGCCGGCTGCCCGCATCGACGGGCTGCTGGTGCAGGAGATGCGCCAGGGCCTGGCGGAGTTCATCCTGGGTTATCGCGACGATCCGCTCGCAGGTCCGACGGTGCTGCTGGGCGCGGGTGGCATCCACGCCGAGCTGGCCCCCGACATCGCATTGCGGCTCGCGCCGATCGACGAAGCCGGCGCCTGGGAAATGATCCACGCGGTGCGGCACACGCGGCTGGTGCGTGGATTCCGCGGGCTGCCGCCCGGCGACTGCGCCGCGCTCGCGCGCGCCATCGCCGACTTCTCGCAGCTCGCGGCGTGCACCGACGCCACGATTGCCGAGGCCGAGATCAATCCGCTGTTCGTGTGCGCCGACGGCGTGATCGCCGTCGACGGCCTGCTGCGCCTGAGCGCGTAGCCGCGCCTCTCTTCTTATCCACAGACTTGTTCATTCGGACTGCCATGAACTTCGAACTCACTGCTGAACAACGCGACTTCCAGAATGCGGTGCGCCGCTACGCCGAAAAGGCACTCAAGCCCGGCGCGCCGGAGCGCGCCCACGCCGACGCCTATCCCTGGGAGGTCGCGCGCGAGATGGCGGCGCAAGGCCTGCTCGGCATCACGATCGATGAAGCGGACGGCGGCGTGGGCGGCTCGCTCATGGATGCCGTCATTGCGATCGAGACGGTCGCTTCGGTGTGCCCACGCAGCGCGGATGTGGTGCAGGCCGGCAACTTCGGCGCGATCCGCGTGCTCGCCGAGTACGGCAGCGCGAAGCAGAAAGAAGCCTATCTGAGCCGACTGCTGGCGGGCGAGATGTTGATCGCGGTCGGCATGACCGAACCCGATGCGGGCTCCGCCGTCACCGAACTCAAGACGCGTGCCACGCGCGACGGCCAGGGCTGGCGCATCAACGGCTCGAAGATCTTCACCACGCACGGCCCTCACGCGGATCTGATTCTGGCGTATGTGCGCTTCGGCCCGGGCACGCAAGGCATCGGCTCGGTCCTGATCGAAACCCGCGCCGACGGCGTCAGGCTCGGCAAGCGTTCCACCTTCATGTCGGACGAAGCCTGGGCGGAAATCCACTTCGACGAGGTCTACATTCCGGACGAGATGGTCGTTCTGGGCGAGGGCGGATTCAAGAAGCAGATCGCGGGCTTCAACGTCGAACGCATCGGCAACACCGCGCGCTCGCTGGCATTGGGGCGCTATGCCTACGAAGAGGCACGGGGCTGGGCGCTGCAGCGCAAACAGTTCGGCAGGCTGTTGTGCGAGTTCCAGGGCCTGCAATGGAAATTCGCCGACATGCGCATCAAGCTCGACGCCGCGCAGTTGCTGCTCTATCGCGCGGCCACCAAAGCGGACACCGGCTTCCCGGACGCAACCGAGACCGCGATTGCCAAGGCCTATTGCAACCAGATCGGGTTTGAGGTCGCGAACGAGGCGCTGCAGGTGATGGGCGGCATGGGCTACAGCCGCGAATCCCTGGTGGAGTACTGCGTGCGCCGTTGCCGCGGCTGGATGATCGCCGGCGGCTCGATCGAGATCCTGAAAAACCGCATCGCCGAAGGCGTGTTCGAGCGCAGCTTCCCGCAGCGTCAGTAAAGCAGCG
This sequence comes from Bordetella genomosp. 5, assembly GCF_002261475.1. Lineage (GTDB taxonomy): Bacteria > Pseudomonadota > Gammaproteobacteria > Burkholderiales > Burkholderiaceae_B > Bordetella. The sequence goes on along the minus strand of NZ_NEVN01000013.1, from coordinate 431,607 downwards.
GCCCCGGAGGTGCAGGCATCAAATGCCTGCAACTCCGGGGCCGCGGTCGAGCAAACTCGATTACTTCAGATCGAAACGATCGAGGTTCATCACCTTGGTCCAGGCCGCCACGAAATCACGCGCGAACTTCTCCTGCGCGTCGTCGCTGGCATACACCTCGGCGAGTGCGCGCAGCTGCGAATGCGCACCGAACACCAGATCGATACGGCTCGCGGTCCACTTGGCCTCGCCGGTCTTGCGGTCCCGGCCCTCGAACGACTCACGCGCAGGCGTCGCCGGCTGCCACACCGTGCCCATGTCGAGCAGGTTGCGGAAGAAGTCGTTGCTCAGCACGCCCGGCCGGTCGGTGAACACACCACGCGCATCCTGCGGATCCTGCACACCCAGCACACGCAGGCCGCCGATCAGCACCGTCAGCTCCGGCGCAGTCAGCGTCAGCAACTGCGCGCGATCGATGAGCAGATGCTCGGCGGGCACGCTGAAGCGCGCCTTCTGATAGTTGCGGAAGCCATCGGCCACGGGCTCGAGCGGTGCGAAGGAATCGACGTCGGTCTGCTCCTGCGTGGCATCGGTGCGTCCCGGCGCGAACGGCACGGTCAGCTTCTGGCCCGCCTTGGCGGCCGCCTGCTCCACGGCTGCACAGCCCGCCAGCACGATCAGGTCGGCGATGGAGATTTGCTTGCCACCCGCCTGCGCGCCGTTGAAATCGCGCTGGATGGATTCGAGCACGGCGAAGGTCTCGCGGATATCCTGGGCCGCGGCAAGCGGATCGGGATTGCCTTCGGGGCCTTCGGGATTCACATAAATCAGACCCATCTGCACCGCAGCCAGCGGATTCTCGAGATGACGGCCATGATCGGTACGGCTTTCCTCGGCGCCATGCAGCGCTTCGTCGGCCACGATCACGCCTTCGTCGTCGTTACCCGCGGCGCCCTTGCCGTAGCGCAGATCGCCGCCCAGCCAGGTCTTCTCGTTGCCCCAATACACGTCCTGGTCGGGTTCCCAGGTGTCGACCCGTCCGCCCGCAAAACCAAAGGTCTTGAAGCCCATGGTTTCGAGCGCGACGTTGCCGGTCAGGATCAGCAGGTCGGCCCACGAAATCTTGTTGCCATACTTCTGCTTGATCGGCCACAACAGCCGGCGCGCCTTGTCCAGGCTCACGTTGTCGGGCCAGCTGTTGAGCGGCGCGAAGCGTTGTTGGCCCCGACCCGCGCCACCCCGGCCATCGCCGATACGATAGGTGCCGGCGCTGTGCCAGGCCATGCGGATGAAGAGCGGACCATAGTGGCCGAAGTCGGCCGGCCACCACTCCTGCGAGTCGGTCATCAGCTGCGCGAGATCCTGCTTCAACGCGGCGAGATCCAGGCCCTTGAAGGCGCGGGCGTAATCGAAATCCTGGTCCATCGGATCCGTCTTCGCCGAATGCTGGCTCAGCAGATCGAGCCGGAGTTGCTGAGGCCACCAGTCGCGGTTCGTGGTGCCACCGCCGGCGGCGTGTTTGACGCCTTTCGGAGCGTCGTCGCCCTTCGTGTGATTGAACGGGCATTTGGCTTCGTTCGACATGCGCTCTCTCCTTGATATGAATATGGGGAGCCGGCTCGTCCACGAGCCAGCGTGTGTGCGCCTGCACAGGCGCCACGTCAGGGAGAGAGCGGCTGGCGTAATCAAGACGCCGAATACATTGCCGCGGTTGCTCACGCCACTCCCGTGTCGTGTCCGGGGTTTGGCGATCGCGCAGCAGCGAAGGCCCCACCGGTGCTAGGGAATATACGTGAGCGCTAGGAAAGAAAATATTTGATTGGTCTAATGCCACTCATAGAAGAGCGCTATAGACCTAAGCATTTGGTATAGCTTGACGCCCGCATGCATCACACTGACGCGGCCTCTGCGAGGATTCGTCAGCGTTGCATGCCCCAACGCCTGACCGTCACGCGTTCGAGCGTATCGAACACGAGGTTCTCCACAAGCAGCCCGATCAGCACGACCGCGGCCAGTCCCGCGAACACCTTGTCTGTGTATAACTCGTTGCGATTCTGGAAGATGTACCAACCCAGCCCGCCCTTGCCGCTCGATGCGCCGAACACCAGCTCCGCCGCGATCAGCGTGCGCCAGGCGAAGGCCCACGCGATGCGCAAGCCGGACAGAATCGCGGGCAGGGCGGCCGGCACCAGGATGGCCAGCACGTACCGCAGCCCGCTCAAGCCATAGTTGCGGCCCGCCATACGCAGCGTTTCGGATACCGTGAGAAAGCCGGAGTACATGTTGACCGCCAATGCCCACAGCACGGAATGGATCAACACGAACACCAGGCTGCCTTCTCCCAGACCGAACCACAGCATGGCCAGCGGCAGCAGTGCGATCGCAGGCAGCGGATTGAACATGGCGGTCAGCGTGGAGAGCAGGTCCCGGCCGAAACGCGTCGAGACGGCCGCCGTGGTCAGCACGAAGGCGAGCAGCACGCCGGCGGCATAGCCCTTGAGCAATACCGACAGGGACAACGCGGCGCGCGCGGGCAGCTGGCCGTTGAAGAGCTCCTCGGCGAAGGCTTGCGCGGTGGCCCAGGCGCCGGGCAGAAGCAGATCGTTGTCGGCCCAACGCGCCGCGCCTTCCCACAACAGCGTCAGCAACAGCAGGATGAGGGCCTTGCGCACGGCGCTATGACCATACAGACGCTCGTGCCACGGCAGCGTCGCGGCGAGCGTCAAGGGAGGAAGGGGCTCGAGCACGCGTTCGTATTCGGGCCGCGCGTGTGCGGGATCGGTCAGTGTGGAGGAGATCGGCATGCGGGGCTCTCAGGCAGCGCGGCGGTCGATACCGCGGCGGGCCGTTGCGGTGGCGGCCGCAGCGGTATCGACCGCCGCGGCACCGGCCGCCGCGGTATCGACCGCCGCGGCACCGACCTCGGCCTCGCCGAACAACAGCGAGTGGATGCGTTGCGCGGCCGCCTGGAACGCGCTCGAACCGGGGCTATGCAGCCCATACTGATGCGCGTTGAGTTCGGCGCGCACGCGGCCCGGATGCGGCGACAGCAGAAGAATGCGATTGCCGAGAATCAACGCCTCTTCGATCGAATGCGTCACGAACAGCAGCGTGAACGGATTGTCTTCCCACAGGGTCAACAGTTCTTCCTGCATGCGGCGCCGCGTTAGCGCATCGAGCGCCGCGAACGGCTCGTCCATCAGCAGGATGCGCGGCTGCATCGCGAGCGCACGCGCAATCGCCACGCGTTGCTTCATGCCGCCCGACAGGGTGTGCGGATACGCATCGGCAAAGGCCGACAGACCCACCTTGTCGAGATAGTGCAGCGCACGTTCCTCGGCTTCGCGTCGCGGCAGCTTGTGCGCCGCCCGCAGCGGAAAGGCCACGTTCTGCTTCACCGTCTTCCAGGGCGGCAGCTGGTCGAACTCCTGGAACACCACCACGCGATCCGGGCCCGGCGCGCGGATGGGCTCACCGTCGAGCCGCAGCTCGCCCCCGACCGGCGCGACAAAGCCGGCGGCCGCTTTCAGCAAGGTGGATTTGCCGCAGCCCGACGGGCCCAGCAGAATGAAGCGATCCTGCGGCCAGACGTCGAAGCTGACCTCGTGCGTGGCGCGGATGCGGCGCTGACCCGCCTTGTACTCGAGCGTGGCGCGGTCCACCCGCAGCAGCGGACCGGTCTCGTGCACGGCGTGGCTCTGCGGATCGCGCCCGTTCATCTCAGCCGCCCTGTGCGGTCAGCGCGTCGTCGAAGAAGTAGTCGCGCCAGCTGGCCGGCTTGTTCTTGATCGCGCCCACCTCGTGCATGAATTCGGCGAGACGGTACGTGTTCTGTGGAGCGAGCTTGAACTCCACCTGCGGGTTCTTGATGATGTCGACCAGCAGCTTGCGATCGGTCTTGGCGCCGGTCGACTTCAAGTAGATGTCGGCGGCCGCCTCGGGGTTGGCGCGCACGAACTCGGCGGCCTCCTTGAGCGCGGCCTGGAAGGCGGCGTAGGTCTTGGGATTTTCCTTGCGGAATTTCTCGGTGGCGAACAACACCGTGGAGGAGCTCGGCCCGCCCAGCACGTCGTACGAATTCAGCACGATGCGCGCCTTCGGATTGGCGGCGAGTTCCTGTTCCTGGAACGGCGGGTTGCCGAAATGGCCCGTGATCTCGGTACCCCCCGAGATGATGGCCGCGGCCGCATCGGGGTGAGGCACCGCCACGGAAATCGCGTCGAGCTTGTTGTACTGCTCCTTGCCCCAGACCTTGGACGAAGCCAGCTGCAGCACGCGCGACTGGACCGACACCCCCACGGCGGGCACGGCGATGCGGTCGCGGTCGGTGAAGTCGGCGATCGTCTTCACGTTCGGATTGTTCGTGACCAGGTAGTAAGGAAAGTTGCCCAGCGACGCGACGCCCTTCACGTTCTGTTTGCCGTGCGTGCGATCCCAGATGGTCAGGAGCGGGCCGACCCCGGCCCCGGCGATGTCGACCGCGCCGGAGAGCAACGCGTCGTTCACGGCGGCGCCGCCCGAGAGCTTCTTCCACTCGACCTTGATGTCCTGTCCGGCGGCCTTGCCATGCTTCTCGATCAGCTGCTGTTCGCGCGTGACGTTGAGCAGCAGGTAAACGATACCGTACTGCTCCACCACCCGGATCTGCCCTTCTGCGCGCGCCGGCGTGGGTGCGGCCAGCGCCAGCGTGCCGATGAGCAGCGCGAGGCCGGCGCACGTCCCGTAGCGCACGAGGCGGTCGCGCAGCGTTTCAGGAGCACGTTCGGAAGCGGTCGGGTTCTGCATGAATGTCCTGCGAAGGTCGGGGAGGAACCGGCACATCGTCAGCCTGGCCTGGCGGCCGGCGGCGCGTGCTCGATTCAGAGCGACCCATTATGAAAACGCGCCACCCTGCGACAAACGAATATCTCGGCGTTTGCACAGAGCTTCACGTCATATGGCAGGACGACAAAAAGCCGCGTAGGTAAGTACACACTTACGCTAGCGGCTTTTGTTTACGCAGTTTCCAGGGCGGCGGCCCGGGTCGCCCAAAAGTGGCGGGCCGGGGCCGGCCCGCCTGGCTTCATGCCTTCGGCATATAAGCTTCGACCAGCTTCACCCAGTAGGTCGCGCCTACCGGCAACAGCGCGTCGTTGAAGTCGTAGTTCGGGTTGTGCAACTGGCACGGGCCCATGCCGTGATAGCTCTGCAGGCGGTGATCCCCGTCCCCGTTGCCCAGGAACAGATAGCAGCCGGGCACTTTCTCGAGATAGAACGAGAAGTCTTCGGCGCCCATGAACTGCGGAATGTCGGTGTTGACGTGTTCGTCGCCGAAGGCGGCGCGCGCCACCTCGGTCGCGAACGCGGTCTGCTCAGCCCAGTTCACGAGCGGCGGATAGGCGCGCACGAACTGCAGCTCGCCCGACCCGCCATACACCTGCGGCAGGGTGGTCACGATGCGGCGCATGTCGGCCTCGATCTTGTCGAGGGCCACCGTGGTGTAGGTGCGCACCGTGCCGCGCAGCACGGCTTCGCCCGGAATGACGTTGTACGCGTCGCCGGCGTGGATCTGCGTGATCGACAGCACGGCGGCGTCCAGCGGATCGCGGCTGCGTGAAATCACGGTCTGGAGCGCGTGCACCATGTCCGCCGCGACCACGATCGGATCGACCGCGCCGTGCGGTTGCGCCGCGTGGCCGCCCACGCCCTTGATGATGATGTCCCAGCGATTGCTCGACGCCATCATCGGGCCGGCGCGAAAGCCGAACTGGTTCACGGGCATGCCCGGCATGTTGTGCAGGCCATAGATCGCGTCGCACGGGAAGCGATCGAACAGGCCGTCTTCGATCATCGCCCGGGCGCCGGCGTTACCGCCTTCTTCGGCGGGCTGGAAGATGAAATTGATGGTGCCGTCGAAATTGCGATGACGCGACAGATACTCGGCCGCGCCGAGCAGGATCGTGGTGTGGCCGTCGTGGCCGCAGCCGTGCATGCGGCCCGGGATGGTGGAGCGGTGCTCGAAGCGATTGTGCTCGGGCATCGGCAACGCATCCATGTCGGCGCGCAGACCAATGGTCTTGGTGCCGGAGCCCGCGCGCAGCACGCCCACCACGCCGGTCTTGCCGATGCCGGTGTGCACTTCGAGACCGAGATCGCGCAAGCGCTGCGCCACCAGGCCAGCCGTGCGGGTTTCTTCGAAGGCGAGTTCGGGATGAGCGTGAATATCGCGACGCAGCGCCGTGAGGTCGGCGTGGGCGCGTTCGATTTCGTCTATGGTCTTCATGATGGTCGAAGGTCGACTTGAGAAAGAATTTTGTAGCACAGGCACGGCCCAGCCAGCGCCGCGCCCGGCGAACTGACTGTCATTGTGCCCGCGTTTCAGCGGGCTGCGTGTCGGCGTGTTGTACGGCAGCGGGTTGCGCGTCGTTCAGATGGCAGGCACTGATATGGCCTGCCGCCACCTGCCGCAGCAACGGACGTTCGATGCTGCAACGCGGCATCGCATGCGGACAGCGCGGGTGAAAGGTGCAGCCGGAGGGCGGTGCGAGCGGCGAGGGCAGCTCGCCCTTGATCGGGCGATAGCTGCGCCGCTCGGGCGTGAGCGTCGGCAGCTCTTCGAGCAGCGCCTGCGTGTACGGATGGTTGGGCCGGTCGAAGATGTCTTCGGTGCGCGCCAGCTCGACGATGCGGCCCAGATACATGATGGCCACCCGATCCGAGATATGGCTGACCACCGCCAGATTGTGGCTGATGAACAGATACGTCAGGTCCAGGTCGGCGCGCAGCTGGCCGAACAGATTGATCACCTGCGCCTGGATCGACACATCGAGCGCCGCGACGGCCTCGTCGCACACGATGGCGCGAGGCTTGAGCGCCAGCGCGCGCGCGATGCCGATGCGCTGACGCTGCCCGCCGGAAAACTGATGGGGATAACGCTGTGCGTAAGTCGGATCCAGCCCGACCTGCCGCATCAGCCCGGCCACATACTCCTGCCGGTCCGCGCGTCGCACCAGTCCGTGCGCCACCGGCGCCTCGCCGATGATGTCGGCCACGCGCATGCGCGGATTGAGCGATGCGTAGGGATCCTGGAAGATCATCTGCACGCCGAGCTCGTAGGCACGCCGTTGCGGCCCGGGCAGACGCGCCACGTCCTGTCCCTCGTACTGAATGCGGCCGGCGGTGGGATTGAGAATGCCGGCCACCATGCGGCCCAGCGTCGACTTCCCGCAGCCGGATTCGCCCACGATGCCGATCACCTCGCCCGCCTGCACGTCGAGGTCGACGCCGGCGACCGCATGCACGACCTGATCCTTCAGGCCGGCGCCGAACAGATTCGCGATGCGCCCGGCGATATCCACGGGCTGCGCAAAACGCATCTCCACATCGCGCAGCGACAACAACGTGCGCGGCGGCGCCTGATCCAACGTCTTTTGCGTTGCCTGCGTCATACGGCCTCTCCCGCGTGCCAGCATCGCACCCAGTGCGCCGGCCGGATCTCCACCGGCTGCGGCGCGGCCAGACAGGCCTCGCTCGCGCGCGGACAGCGTGTGCGAAACGCGCAGCCTTCGGGCAGGTTGAGCAACGACGGCGTCATGCCCGGAATCTGCGCCAGCGGCTGGCCCCGGGTGGCGGGCGACGGAATCGACGCGATCAGCCCGTGCGTGTAGGGATGCTGTGCATGCGCAAGCACGTCACGCGTGGTGCCGGTTTCGACCACGCGCCCGGCATACATCACCGCCACGCGGTCCGCGAGGCCGGCCACGACCGCGAGATCGTGCGTGATCCAGATGAGCGCCGTGCCGGTCTCGGCACAGAGCTTCTGCATCTCGTAGAGGATCTGCCCTTGAATGGTGACGTCGAGCGCGGTCGTGGGCTCGTCGGCGATGATGATGCGCGGCTTGTTCAGCAGTGCGATGGCGATCGCCACGCGCTGGCGCATACCGCCCGACAGCTGATGCGGATACGCGCGCAGCCGCTCGCGCGGCGCCGGGATGCCCACCATCGTGAGCACCTCCAGCGCGCGCGCATGCGCCGCCTCGCGCGATACTTTCTGATGCGCCCGTACCGTCTCGATCATCTGCGTGTCTACCCGCAGCACCGGGTTGAGCGTCATCATCGGGTCCTGGAAGATCATGGCGATCTCGTTGCCCCGCAACGCACGCCAGCGATCCGCGCTGGCCGCGCGCAGGTCTTCCTGGCCCAGATGGATCGAGCCTTCGACGATACGGCCAGGCTCGTCCAGCAGACCGATCAACGAGAAGCCCGTGATGCTCTTGCCGGATCCGGACTCGCCCACCAGGCCGAGGATCTCGCCGCGCGCCAGATGCAGCTCCACGCCATCGACGGCCTTGACCACGCCGGCGCGCGTGTAGAAATGCGTCTTGAGCGAACGCACATCCAGGAGCGGTGCCTGCGTGGCGGCGTCGGGCATGACAGCGTGCATCCGGGCCTCCTCAGGCATTGTTGCGGGGGTTGAGCACATCGCGCAGATGGTCGCCCACCAGGTTGATCGCGATGATCAGCACCGCGAGCGCGATGCCAGGGAAGAAAGAAATCCAGTAGGTGCCCGAGAGCAGATACTCGAAGCCATTGGCGATCAGCATGCCGAGCGAGGGCTCGGTGACCGGCACCCCGACACCGAGGAAGGAGAGGGTGGCCTCCAGCGCGATCGCATGTGCGAGATCGATGGTCGCGATGACGATGAGCGGCGCCATGCAGTTGGGCAGGACATGGCGAAACAGCACGCGGCCCCACGACAGCGACATGCAGCGCGCGGCCTCCACGTACTCCTTGCCGCGTTCGACCAGGGCCGCGCCGCGCGCCGCCCGTGCGAAGTAGGCCCACTGCACCACCACCAGCGCGATGATGACCTTGTCCACCCCCTTGCCCAGAATCGCCAGCAGCACCAGAGCCACCAGAATGGCGGGGAACGACAACTGGATGTCGACGATGCGCATCAGCAGCGCATCGATGCGGCCACCGAAGTAAGCCGCGATCAGGCCGACCGAGGTGCCGATCAGAAATGCCGCCAGCACCGAGATGGCACCCACCATCAGGCTGGTGCGCATGCCATACAGAATGGCCGACAACACGTCGCGAGCCTGGCCGTCGGTGCCCAGCCAATAGGTCATCGTGCCGTCGCCGCTCTTTTCGCCGGGCGGCAACTTGGCGTCGAGAATGTCGAGCGATCCCAGATCGTAGGGGTTCTGCGGCGCGATCCAGGGCGCGAGCAGGGCGGCGCCGACGGTGAACACCAGCAGCACGAGCCCGAACAGCGCGAGCTTGCTGGCACAGAAATCGGCGGCGAACTGGCGCCACGGCGAGCGAGCGGCCGCGGCGCCGGCGGGCTTGGGCGCCACGCTCAGGTCGGCGGGAGAACTCATCGGCGGGACTCCAGTCGCACGCGGGGATCGAGCACGGTGTAGATGATGTCGACAACCAGATTGAGCATCACGAGGAAGAACACGATGAGGAGTAGATACGCCACCACCACCGGCCGATCCAGGTTGATGATCGAATCGATCAGCAGCTTGCCCATGCCGGGCCACGAAAACACGGTTTCGGTCACCACCGCGAACGCCACCACCTGGCCGAACTCCAGGCCGGCCACCGTCACGATGGGAATCAGGATGTTCTTCAGCAGATGCACACCCAGCACGCGGCGCTCCGACAGCCCCTTGGCTCGCGCGAACTTGATGTAGTCCTGAGGCAGGGATTCGCGCGTGGCCGCCCGCGTCACGCGGATGATCATGGCGCACTTGGCCAGCGCGATCGTGCTGGCCGGCAGGATCAGCGCGGCCCAGCCGCTCAAGGTAAACACGCTGAGCGACAGCCCGCCGATCTCGGCCGTGGCGCCGCGGCCGCTGGCGGGCAACCACTGCAGCGTGACCGCGAACACCATGATGAGCATCAGGCCCACCCAAAAATTGGGAAGCGAAAAGCCCAGCACCGAGCCCGTCATGATGGCGCGCGAGGTCGGCGCCTTGGGCTTGAGACCCGCACGGATGCCCAGCGGCACGCCGATCAGCACCGACAGCAGCATGGCGACACAGGCCAGTTCGAGCGTGGCCGGCATGCGCTCGAGAATGAGGCGCATGGCCGGCTCACCGGTCAGGAAGCTGTTGCCGAAGTTGCCCTGCACGGCCTGACCCATGAAGATCAGGTACTGCCGCCAGAGCGGCTGGTCCAGGCCCAGCGCGGTGCGGATGGCGGCGCGCTGGGCGTCGGTGGCCTCGGGGCTGGCAAGCATCGAGACCGGATCGCCCACCATGTAGATACCGGCGAACACCAATGCCGACATCACCAGCATCACGACAACAGACTGCATCAACCTGCGAATGATGGTGGCGAGCACGAGCGGCTACCTGCTACCGGTCATTTGGCGGGCGTGGCGTACTGCACCAGCGTGGTCTGATCCGGACGGCCCTGATAGCGGACGTCGTTCTTCATGGCCCACACCGAGAGCTCGAAATGCACCGGCAGCATTGCGTAATCATCCATCGCGATGTTGCTGGCCTCTTGCAGCAACGCCGCGCGCTTGGTGTCGTCCATGGTCGACGAGGCCTGCTTCACGAGCTCGTCCATCTTGGGATTGGAATAGCGGCTGCGGTTGGTCGTGCCCTGGCCCGCCTCCGGATTGCGCGTCATGAGCAGCGAGGTGAGCGCATTCGCCATCTCGCCACTGGTCACCGACCAGCCGGCCAGGTAGGCCGAAAATTGATAGCTGTCGCGATTCTTGAAAAACACCGGCGGCGCCATCGCGTCGACGCTGGTCTTCACGCCCACGCGCGTCCACATCGAGGCGATCGCCTGCGCGACCTTGGCGTCGTTCACGTAACGGCCCGACGGCGAGCCCAACGTGATCGAGAAGCCATTGGGATAGCCGGCTTCTTTCAGCAGCGCCCGGGCCTTCTCGACATCGGGCTTGGGGGCTTCGGCGTGTTCTTTCGAGGCGCCGAACATGGGGTAGGGGAGCAGATTGCCCGCCGGCTTGGCAACGCCGCCCATCACGCGATCGACGATGGCCTCGCGATTGAGCGCGAGCGACAGCGCTTCGCGCACGCGCTTGTCCTTCATCGGATTCTTCTCGGTGCCCTGCACGCCGGGCGAAGGCTCCGCATGCTGATCGAGCGCCACATACACCACGCGCACCGACGGCGTTTCTTCGACGTGCAGCTTCTTGTCGCCCTTGAGCTTGGGCAGATCGTCGGTCGGGGGATCCTCGATCATGTCGACATCGCCCGCGAGCAGCGCCGCCACGCGCGCGGCCGCGTTGGTCATCGGGCGATACGTGACCTTTTCCCAGGCGGGCTGCTTGCCCCAGTAATGCTCGTTGCGCTGGAACACGAGCTCGGCGCCGCGCTTCCAGGACACGAATTTGTACGGGCCGGTGCCCACCAGGCCGTCGCCGCTGTTGAGCTCGGTCGTGGTCTTGCCTTCGGCCGCGGGACCCGAGGCCGCCTTTTTCGAGAGGATCGGCAACTGCGCAAGATTGATCAGCAGGTTGGGCGCGACGTCTTTGGTGGTGATGCGCAAGGTATGTGCATCGACCGCCTCCGTCTTCGCCACGGCGCCAAGGTAGAGCGTGAAGGGCGAGGGGCTGTTCGGCACCTTGGGCACGCGGTCGTAGGTGAACACCACGTCTTCGGCCGTGAACGGCGAGCCATCGGAGAACTTGACGTTGGGCCGCAGCTTGAAGGTCCAGACCTTGTCGTCCACGGTCCAGGACTCGGCGAGACCCGGCACGGGCTGCAACTTGTTGTCCACCCCCACGAGAGACTCGAAGAGCGTTTGCGAAATCTGCGTATTCGGCGTGAGCGCGTGATACTGCGGATCCATCGAACTGGGTTCGGTCTTGAGCGCCACCACCAGGTCACGCGCCGACGCTTGCGAAAGCGCACCGAAAGCCATCAATACCGCTGCCGACGCACAGGTCAGCCCACGCGCAAAACGAAAAGCCATTTCGCTCTCCCCGAAGAGTGTTTGGTCTGTCTTACCGCGCAATGAACATAACCAGCAAACATCGGGCCGCGCAACAGTTATATTCCCTTATTGTTCATCGTCCGCACGTCTGCATCGCCATGAGTCTCGCCGCCCCCATCGTTGCCATCGCCACCGCTCCCGGACGCGGCGGAATCGGGGTCGTGCGCGTCTCCGGACCCGATCTGCGCGAGCTCGTACGCACGCTGTTCGGCCGAGATCTCACACCGCGTCATGCGCACTATCTGCCGTTCAAGAATGCGGAAGGTGAGGTGCTCGACGAAGGCATCGCGATCTACTTCAAGGGCCCGCACTCGTACACCGGCGAAGACGTGCTCGAGCTGCAGGGCCACGGCGGCCCCGCGGTGCTGCGCCGTATCCTGGCGCGCTGCCTGCAGGCCGGACACGATCTCGGCACGCGTCCCGCCGAGCCGGGCGAGTTCACGCAACGCGCTTTTCTCAACGACCGCCTGGACCTGGCCCAGGCCGAAGCCGTCGCCGATCTGATCGACGCCTCATCCGAAGCCGCCGCACGCGGCGCGATGGCGTCGCTGTCGGGCGAGTTTTCGCACAAGGTCACGGGCTTGTCCGATCGCATCGTGCATCTGCGCATGCTGGTCGAGGCCACGCTCGATTTCCCCGAAGAAGAGATCGACTTCCTCGAGAAGTATCAGGCCCGCCCCACGCTGGACGCGATCGCCGAGGAGCTCGACACGCTCATCCGTCAGGCGCGCCAGGGCATCATCCTGCGCGAAGGCCTGCACGTCGTGCTGGCCGGCCAGCCCAACGTCGGCAAGTCGAGCCTGCTCAATGCGTTGGCCGGCGACGAGATCGCCATCGTGACGCCGATTGCCGGCACCACGCGCGACAAGGTCGTGCAGGAGATCCACATCGACGGCGTGCCGCTGCACATCATCGACACGGCCGGTCTGCGCGAGACCGACGACACGGTGGAAAGCATCGGCATCGCGCGCACCTGGAAAGAGATCGAACGTGCCGACGTGATCCTGCACCTGCAGGACGCCACCTCGCCCGACGACGTGCTCGACGCCGCGATCACGGCACGCCTGCCCGCGCGCACGCCGGTGCTAGAAGTTTTCAACAAGATAGATTTATTGGTTGCGGACGCAACTATCGCGACAGAAGCCATCGGCATCTCCGCGAAGCAGGGCACGGGTCTGGAAGCGCTGCGCCAGCGCCTGCTCGCGCTGGCCGGATGGAATCCCGGCGCCGAGTCGCCCTGGCTCGCCCGCGAGCGTCATCTGCACGCGCTGCAGGACGCCGCCGATCACCTCGAACTCGCCACCGCGCACGCCGAGCAAGACGACCGCGTGCTCGACCTGTTCGCCGAAGAGCTGCGCCTCGCACACGAAAGCCTCACCAGCATTACCGGCAAGTTCACGAGCGATGACCTGCTGGGTGAGATATTCTCGAGCTTCTGCATCGGCAAGTGATCCCATGGCCGGACAGCCCGTCCGGCCTGGGCACTGACTCCCCGATCACACCGCCTTCAAGAACCCCGCCACGGCGTCGACCACCGCCTCCTGCTTTTCCCGATGCGGCACGTGGCCGCAGCCGGTCACGATAAAGGGCGGTGCGGCATGAGGGGTGAGTGAGGCGAAGCGGCGCGGATGCTCGAGCGAGCCGTATTCGTCGTCATCGCCGTGGATCGCCAGCGCCGGGCAGGTCACGCGCGGCAGCACGTCGGTCAGGCTCCAGGCCTGGAAGGCGTCGGAGAGCCAGGTGTCCACCCAGGCGCGCAACACCCATTCGGCCTTGTCGCCGTGATAGCGCGCCAGGCGATCGAGCTGGCCCGCCTCGGCGAACGACACATCGGCGGCGCGGATGCCGTTCAGCGTCCGGTCTTCCACGAATGCCTGCGCGGATTCGGTGATGAGCGCGCGGCAGGCCTGTGGATAAGCCGCCGCGACATTGCTCGCCATCGCGCCCCCGACGCTGTGGCCGAAGGCGACAAAGGCGTCCAGGCCCAGTTGCTCGTGCAAGGCGGCAAATGCGTCCACCTCGGCTTCGACGAAGCCCGGGCCGAGCTTGCCGGGATGCGGATCGGACAGACCGAAGCCCAGCCTGTCGTACGCGATCACATCGCGGCCGGTCGCGCGGGCCAGGTTTTCCGGAAAATCGCGCCAGAGCGAAACCGCCCCGAGCGAATCATGAAACAGCACGATGGGCGCGCCGGATCCGGCCTCGGCCCCTCGCCAGCGCCGGGCATACAGTCGCCCCGCGGCGGTACTTATCCACAGATCTTCAGCCATGCGGTTCCTGCCTGAGAGTCGCGCCAGCACGCCTGCCGGCATCGCCTGCGAGGCTATCACGAGGGCAGGGCACCGGACAAAACGCCTGCCGGGCCGCGGGGACAAACCTGTGAATTTCCCTGTGGACAAGCATTGAACAGGCTGGGGAAAACTCGGCGCCTTCACTCTGAAACGGGCTGTGGACGGCATCAAACTGACGTGTCCGGGGCGGGGTATTACAATCAGAGGGCTGTGCCGGCCGAACCTCCCCTGGCTCGACCAAAAAACGGAGGACGTCCGGCACGGTGGGAAGACACGCCATCCCCGCAGGGGGACGTCCGTCCCGTTGCCCGCGGCCCGGCCCGAGCAACGCGGCGCACGCTTCTTTGCGCCTGGCCTCGCGCCACGGCGTGTCGACTCAAAACCCACTCACGGAAACACTACGGCGCTGGCCTGCATTGCTCGTGCGGCTCGGTGTTGTGCGCCCGAACAAGGTTCAAAGATCCATGTCTCAAACTCCGAAGATTATCTACACCCTTACCGATGAAGCTCCGGCGCTGGCAACCCGTTCGCTGTTGCCCATCGTCCAGGCTTTCGCGAAGCCGGCCGGTATCACGGTTGAGACCCGCGACATTTCGCTGGCGGGCCGCATCATCGCCGTGTTCCCCGAGTACCTGAGCGCCGAACAGAAGATCGGTGATGCCCTCGCCGAGCTGGGTGCCCTGGCCGTCACGCCCGAAGCCAACATCATCAAGCTGCCCAACATCAGCGCCTCGATGCCGCAGCTCAAGGCCGCCATCAAGGAACTGCAGGCCCAGGGCTACAAGCTGCCCGAGTACCCCGACGAGCCCAAGACCGACGCCGAGCGCGACGTGAAGGCCCGCTACGACAAGGTCAAGGGCAGCGCCGTGAATCCGGTCCTGCGCGAAGGCAACTCCGACCGCCGCGCCCCCCTGTCGGTGAAGAACTACGCCCGCAAGCACCCCCACAAGATGGGTGCCTGGAGCGCCGACTCGAAAGCTCACGTCTCCAGCATGACCGACGGTGACTTCTACGGCAGCGAAAAGTCGGCCCTGATCGCCCAGGCCGGCGACGTCAAGATCGAACTGACCACCGCCGACGGCTCCAAGACCGTCCTGAAGGAAAAGACCCCGGTCAAGGCCGGCGAGATCATCGACGCCGCCGTCCTGTCGCAAGACAAGCTGCGCACGTTCCTGCAGGCCCAGATCGAAGACGCGAAGCAGCAAGGCGTTCTGTTCTCGGTCCACCTGAAGGCCACCATGATGAAGGTCTCCGACCCGGTGATCTTCGGTCAGGTCGTGTCGGTGTTCTACGCCCCCGTGCTGGCCAAGCACGCCGACCTGCTCAAGCAAGCCGGTTTCGATCCCAACAACGGCATCGGCGACCTGTACGCCAAGATCAAGACGCTGACCGCCGACCAACAGGCCGCGATCACCGCCGACATCGACAAGCTCTATCAAGAGCGTCCGGCCCTGGCCATGGTGAACTCCGACAAGGGCATCACCAACCTGCACGTGCCCAGCGACGTGATCGTCGATGCGTCCATGCCCGCCATGATTCGTGATTCGGGCAAGATGTGGAATGCCGCCGGCAAGCTCGAAGATGCCAAGGCTGTCATCCCCGATCGCTGCTACGCCGGCATCTACCAGGCCGTCATCGACGACTGCAAGAAAAACGGCGCGTTCGATCCCGTCACGATGGGCAGCGTGCCCAACGTCGGCCTGATGGCCCAAGCCGCCGAAGAATACGGTTCGCACAACAAGACCTTCGTCATCCCGGCCGCCGGCACCGTCCGCGTGACCGACGCTTCGGGCGCCGTTCTGCTTGAGCAGGCCGTGCAACAGGGCGACCTGTGGCGCATGTGCCAGACCAAGGACGCCGCGGTGCAGGATTGGGTCAAGCTGGCCGTCTCGCGCGCTCGCGCCACCAACACGCCCGCCGTGTTCTGGCTCGACGAAAAGCGTGCCCACGACGCCCAGGTGATCGCCAAGGTCAAGGAATACCTCAAGAAGCACGACACCAGCGGCCTGGATCTGCGCATCCTGGCACCGGTCGAGGCCACGCGCTTCTCGCTCGAGCGCATCCGTGCGGGCAAGGACACGATCTCGGTCACCGGCAACGTGCTGCGTGATTACCTGACCGACCTGTTCCCCATCATGGAACTCGGCACCAGCGCCAAGATGCTGTCTATCGTTCCGCTGATGGCCGGCGGCGCGCTGCTCGAAACCGGTGCTGGCGGCTCCGCGCCCAAGCACGTGCAGCAGTTCCTCGAAGAGGGCTTCCTGCGCTGGGATTCGCTGGGCGAGTTCATGGCCCTGGCCGAATCGCTCGATTTCTTCGGCAAGTCCAACAACAACGCCCGCGCTCAAGTGCTGGCCAAGGCGCTGGACCAGGCTACCGGCAAGTTCCTCGACAACAATAAGTCGCCGGAACGCAAGGTCGGCGGTCTCGACAACCGCGGCAGCCACTTCTACCTGGCCATGTACTGGGCTCAGGCCGTGGCCGAGCAAACCGAAGACGCCGAGCTCGCCGCTCAGTTCAAGACGGTCGCTGCCTCGTTCGCTGAAAACGAAGCGAAGATCCTCGAAGAGCTCAAGGCTGCGCAAGGCAAGCCGGTCGACATCGGTGGCTACTACCAGCCGATCGAAGCCAAGGCCAGCCAGGCCATGCGTCCGAGCGCCACGCTCAACAAGATCGTCGACGCACTGAACTGATCTTGACGTAAGCGCCACGAAAAACGGCATCCTTCGGGATGCCGTTTTTTTATCGCTCCATCAGTTGTGCGCGCAACCATATGAATGAATAACGATCAAGCATGGGTCGTCGTTCGCCACCAAACCATATTGGTTGCTCGCGCAACCAATCAGCTGATCGGCCCGTATATCTGAACGCACAGCCGTGACAACGCATCGCTGAACAAGCGATCGACAGGCCGAGGCTCGCTGTCGGCACGCGTGAACAGGGCGATCGGCGCAAGCGTCCACTCGAACGTGAACGGCACGATGGTCACGCCGGCGATGCGGACCAGCTCATCGGCGATATCGGCCGGCACCACCGACACGGCGCGCTCGCTGGCCGCCACGATTTCGCCCACCAGCTTGGCCGAATTGCTCTCGACCAGCGGCTCGGGGGGCGGCAGGCCGGCCCGCAGAAACAGATCGGCCACCTGCTCACGCATCGGCGTGGAACGCGTGCCGAGCACCCAGTCCAGATCGGTGAGGTCATCCCACTGCACCACGCCGCGCGTCAGCCGCGCCGCAAGGCGCCGGCTGGCGACCAGACGCGGGCGCTGACGATACAGCGGCACAAACTGCAGATCCTGCATGCCGGTGGCCGCCTGCGCGCGTCCGATCACCGCGTCGAGGCTGTGATCACGCAATTGCGCCAGCAACTGCTCGCTGGTGCCCTCGGTCAGGGTGGCACTGATGCGGCGCTCCATGGGCAGGGTGGCCGAGATCGCCCCCGATATAAGCTGCCCCGACACGAACGGGATCACGCCGATATTCAGATGGGCCGCCATGCCGGACGCGGTGGCCGCCATATCGCGCACCAGATGATCGAGATCCTGCAGCATGGCCGAGGCGCGCGCGAGCGCCACCTCGCCCAGCGGGGTGGGGGACATGCCGCGCACCGAGCGCACAAACAGGGGGGCGCCGAACATCCCCTCGAGTTCGGCCAGCGCGCTGGTCACGGCCGGCTGACTGGTGGACATCTGCTCGGCCACCCGCGTGAGCGATCCGTGCTTGCGGATCATCAGCAGCAGATTCAGGTGCCGCAGCTTGAGACGGGCCGTCAGGCGCCGCATGACCTCGGCGGGCTCGAAGCCGGATTCAGCCATTTTCGCCCCCGCCAGGCTGCCCCTGGCTGAATTCCATATCAATCAACTTATGAGTAGATAAATAAGCACAATACTTTCCTTATAACAGGTCCTTAAACTGTCGCAAATGCTCAAACATCGGCTCATCAAGGAGGACCGACATGGCTGACCAACAAAATGACCGCCAGGCCGCACTGGACTATCACGAGTTCCCGGTCCCCGGAAAAATCGCCGTCACGGCGACCAAGCCGCTGGTGACCCAGCGCGACCTGGCCCTGGCGTACTCGCCGGGCGTGGCCGCGGCCTGCGAAGAAATCGTCGACGATCCCACCAATGCGTTCCGCTACACCGGCCGGGGCAATCTGGTCGGCGTGATCTCGAACGGCACCGCGGTGCTGGGCCTGGGCAATATCGGCGCGCTGGCGTCGAAGCCCGTGATGGAAGGCAAGGCCGTGCTGTTCAAGAAGTTCGCCGGCCTGGACGTGTTCGATATCGAGATCAATGAGACCGATCCCGACAAGCTGGTCGAGATCATCGCCGGCCTGGAGCCCACCTTCGGCGGCATCAACCTCGAAGACATCAAGGCGCCCGAGTGCTTCACCGTCGAGCGCAAGCTGCGCGAGCGCATGAAGATTCCTGTCTTCCACGACGACCAGCACGGCACCGCCATCACGGTCTGCGCCGCCTTCATCAACGGCCTGAAGGTCGTGGGCAAAGACATCAAGCAGGTCAAGGTCGTGACCTCCGGCGCCGGCGCCGCCGCGCTGGCCTGCCTGAATCTCATGGTCGACCTCGGCGTCCCGGTCGAAAACATCTGGGTGACCGATATCGAGGGCGTGGTCTACGAAGGCCGCACCACGCTGATGGATCCCGACAAGGCGCGCTACGCGCAGAAAACCGAAGCGCGCAAACTGGCCGACGTGATCGGCGGCGCCGATGTGTTTCTGGGCCTGTCGGCCGGCGGCGTGCTCAAGGCGGAAATGGTCGCCGCGATGGGTCCGCGCCCGCTGATCCTGGCGCTGGCCAACCCCACGCCCGAGATCCTGCCCGAGATCGCCAAGTCCGTGCGCGACGACGTCGTCATGGCCACCGGCCGTTCGGATTACCCGAACCAGGTCAATAACGTGCTCTGCTTCCCGTACATCTTCCGCGGCGCGTTGGATGTGGGCGCAACCACCATCACGGCCTCGATGGAGAAGGCGGCCGTCTATGCGATCGCGGGCCTGGCCGAAGAAGAAGCCAACGACGTGGTCGCGGCAGCCTACGGCACCTACGATCTGTCGTTCGGCCCCGAGTACCTGATTCCCAAGCCCTTCGATCCGCGCCTCATCATGCGCATCGCGCCGGCCGTCGCGCGCGCCGCGATGGAAGAGGGCGTGGCCACGCGCCCGCTGGCCGATCTCGACGCCTACGCCGAACAGCTGCAGCAGTTCGTCTATCACTCCGGCGCCTTCATGAAGCCCGTGTTCGCCGCCGCCAAGCAATGGGTGCGTGACGGTGGCCGCGCGCGCATCGTGTTCACGGAAGGGGAAGACGAACGCGTGCTGCGCGCCGTGCAGGTCATCGTCGACGAAAAACTCGCCAAGCCCATTCTCGTGGGCCGGCCCTCCGTGCTGCTGTCGCGCATCGAAAAATTCGGCCTGCGCCTGAAGCTCGGCCAGGACGTCGAAGTGTGCAATCCGGAATACGACGAGCGCTTCCATCAGTATTGGACGACGTACTGGGAACTCATGTGCCGTCGCGGCATCACCAAGGAAATGGCGCGCGTCGAAATGCGCCGCCGTCTCACGCTGATCGGCGCGATGATGGTGCGTCTGGGCGATGCCGACGGCATGGTCTGCGGCGCGGTCGGTGCCTATCACGATCATCTGCGCTTCATCGACGAAGTGATCGGCAAGAAGCCGGGCGCGAAGACCTACGCGGCCATGAACATCCTGCTGCTGGATCAACGCACCGTGGCGCTGGTCGACACGCATGTGAACGACGATCCCACGGCCGAGCAGATCGCCGAGATCACCGTCGCGGCGGCCGAGGAAATGCGCTGCCTGAACCTCGCCCCCAAGGTCGCGCTGCTGTCGCGTTCGAACTTCGGTTCGGGCAGCTCGGCATCCGGCGCCAAGATGCGTGCGGCGCTCGACATCGTGCGCGCCCAGGCACCGGAGCTCGAGGTCGATGGCGAAATGCACGGCGATTGCGCGCTCGATGAAGCCCTGCGGTCGCGCATCCTGCCCTCGTCGTCGCTCAAGGGCGCGGCCAACCTGCTGGTCTGCCCCAACGTCGATTCGGGCAACATCGCCTACAACCTGCTCAAGACCGCCGCGGGCGGCAACGTGGCCGTGGGCCCGTTCCTGCTGGGCGCCAACGGCGCGGCCCATATCCTCACCTCCAGCGCCACGGTGCGCCGGATCGTGAACATGGCCGCCCTGACGGTGATCGACGCCAACCGCGACGCCTAATCACTGCGCTTCGCGCTCGAGCCGCCCCCCGGGGCGGCTTTTTTTTTGCCCTGCGCCCGTCGCCACGGCCGGATCCGCGCCCCCTTCCAACGACAAAGAATGCGCTGGCCGCCGTGAAAAAGCGCGATGAAGCGGCGGGCTCACGCGCGATCTCGTGCACTCACCTTGCGCCCGGAGCAAGGTTTCGAGGCGCCTTTTTCCTGCTCAATTTTTGACCTGAACAACGTGCCTGAGACGCTGGGCGCGGAAGGGTCGCGCGCGTCCTCCCAGGGTCGAACAAAGCGCCTGACGCCCCGCAAAACGCGCCGGAAGCAGGCTTTTTCGAGGCCCCGATTTGGGCAGAAAGTGAGCAAGGATAACTGGTTTTCCGGGCTCAGTTGCCAAAACGGACCTGTGGATAACCTCTACTACGCGCTGTTGTGCACATTGTGTGGACCCGGGTTGAACAAGCCGGGGTTTTGGCATGTCCCCCAAAACTTGTTCAACTTGGACTTCTTTTCCAAACAGAGTTCTTGCACAGCCAAAAACCGCTGCAAGCGTTTGAAATAGAATCGGTTTTCAAGGTTAAGGTAGTTATCCACAGCCCTTATTAATCATTAGTCTTTATATAAAGAACACTACAAGGAAAAGCCAAGACCATGTCATCCCGCCGCCACCACGCCCGCCCGGGTTCCCGGTCATGCGCATCCTTCTGATCGAGGACGAAGCCGAACTGGCGCACTGGTTGTCGCGCAGTCTTGCCCGACATGCGGGCTTCGTGGTCGAGTGGGCGGATGACGGCTTGGTTGCCGAACGGCGTCTGGCGGTCGAAGAGTTCGATGCGGTCGTGCTCGACCTGGGCTTACCCGGCATGGACGGCCACACCCTGCTCGGAAAAATGCGCGCTCGCGACGACCGCACGCCGGTGCTCGTGCTGACCGCGCGCGATTCGCTGGCCGAAAGAGTGGGGACCCTGCACGAAGGTGCCGACGATTTTTTGCCGAAACCCTTCGTTCTCGAAGAGCTCGAGGCGCGCCTGACGGCGCTGGTCCGGCGCAGCCGTGGACGCGAACATCCCAGGCTCGCGCTGGGAGACCTGGTTTTGGATACCTCGGCTCAGAAATTCAGCGTCCGTGGCCAGCCCCTGCAGTTATCCCCAAGAGAACACGCGGTGCTGCGCGTGCTGATCCAGCGCAGTGGCGAACCGATCACCAAGCAGCAGATCCTCGATCGCGTCCAGGGCCAGGACACCGAAGTGAACCTGGAGGCCATCGAAGTGCTGGTTCATCGGCTGCGAAAAAAGCTTGCCGGCACGGGTGTTCAGGTGACGACAATGCGTGGCATGGGCTATTGCCTGGAGATGGCTGTTGATAACCCGTGATACGGCGGCTACCGGCGTTCCGCCGGTCGTAAAACCCTCTCGCAGCCTGCGTGCCATCCTGCTGTGGCGCCTGATTCCGGTGCTGGTCGTCATCATGGTTGCGGCGCTGTGGGTGTCGAACCATCAACTGCGCACCCAGGTCGACGCTGCCTACGATCGCGCCCTCGCTGGCGCGCTCAAATCCATCGACCACAACATATCCACAGCCAGCGGTGGATTAGCCCTGGAGCAGCCGTACCTCATGCTCGAATTTTTCGAGCTGACGGCCAATGGCAGCGTGTTCTACCGGGTCGCCACCGAGGACGGCCTGGCCGAAATCGGCAATCCGGGCCTGCCGCTACCCCCGCATCCGCTGGCGTCGGGCCAGCCCGAGTTTTTCTATGCCGACTACGACGGGGTTCCCGTGCGGGTCGCCGCGCTGGCCCGACCGATGGACCCGCCGCTGTACACCAACAAAGGGGGACGCGTCATCGTGCAGGTGGCCGAATCCCTGGAGACCCGGCAGAAGTTCCTTCACGAGGCGCTGGTGCGTTCGGTGGAACGCGACCTCGCCGTGGTACTCCTGGCCGTTTTGATCGTCATCTGGACCGTTCTGAGCGCTCTCAGACCCCTTGAGCGGGTGGAGGAGGAAATCCAGAGCCGCCCTGCAGACGATTTAAGGCCCGTGGCGGCTTCCGAGGTCCCGGCTGAGGTCCTACCCCTCATCGAGGCCATAAATCGCCACACGGGCCGTTTTGAGGCTCAGGCGAGGGTCCAGCGGCAGTTCCTGGACGACGCCTCGCACCAGTTGCGCACGCCGCTGTCGGTTTTGCGCACCCAGACCGCCTATGCCCTGCGCGAAGATGACCCCCAGGAGGTCCGTAGCGTCCTTCTGGCGATGCAGGAGGGCCTGGACAGGGCGGTACGCACCACCAACCAGATGCTCGCCCTGGCGCGCGCCAAGGACGCCTCCGTGGCCGAAGGCGGGCTGCAGGTGGAACCCGTCGACCTCGTCGAGCTGGCGCACGCGGTGGCACGCACCTTCCTGCCGGCCGCCCGTGCCGGGCAGATCGACCTGGGGCTGGACGTGCCGGAGGGGCCCGTGCGGGTCCAAGCGGCCGAATGGATGCTGCGCGAGGCGCTGAGCAACCTGCTGGACAACGCGCTGCGGTACAGCGGGCAGGGGGGCATGGTCACGATCAGCGCGGGTTCAGACGGCGCCAGCGCCTGGATCGCCGTCGAAGACAGCGGCCCGGGGATGTCCGCGACCGACATCGCGCAGGCCAGCGTGCGCTTCCGGCGCGGCGCCGCGGGCAAGAACACCGCCGGCGCCGGTCTGGGCCTGGCCATCGTCGGCACGATTGTCAGCGTGCATGGGGCGACCCTGGCACTGGCCAACCGGGAGCCGGGCCCCGGCCTGCGCGCGGCATTGGTGTTTCCCCTCGAATCGGGGCGGTCTTTTGCACCGCAGCATAAAAACGCCCGGATTTGAAAGCTTCTCGAAAGGCTGGCTTCGGTACGGTTCGGTTCCATTGAACGGATGTCCCCG
Source organism: Bordetella genomosp. 5 (assembly GCF_002261475.1). GTDB lineage: Bacteria > Pseudomonadota > Gammaproteobacteria > Burkholderiales > Burkholderiaceae_B > Bordetella. Next base: position 408,236 of record NZ_NEVN01000013.1, on the reverse strand, counting down.
CGACCTCCGCTTCAAAAGAAGAATTTTTATAAAACTTTCGGAGACCGAACCATGCAGATGCTGCAGACGTTTCGCCGTGCGACCACGGCCGCACTGACCATCGCCACCTTGTCGTTTGTCTCGACGGGTCACGCCGCCGACGAGCCGCGCCGTCCCGAGTGCATCGCGCCGGCGCAGCCCGGTGGCGGCTTCGACCTGACCTGCCGCCTGGCAACCGAAGGCCTGAAGCAGAGCGGAGCGCTCAAGGCGCCGATGCGCATCATCTACATGCCGGGCGGTATCGGCGCGGTGGCCTACAACAACATCGTGGCCCAGCATCCCAACGAGCCCGGCAAGATCGTGGCCTTTTCCGGCGGGTCGCTGCTGAACCTCGCGCAGCACAAGTTCGGCAAGTACAGCGTCGACGACGTGCGCTGGCTGGCCGGCATCGGCACCGACTACGGCGTTGCCGTGGTCCGCAACGACTCCCCGTACACCGATCTCAAGAGCCTGATGGAAGCGTTCAAGCAGGATCCGACCAAGATCGTGCTGGGGGCGGGCGGCACGGTCGGTAGCCAGGATTGGATGAAGGCGGCCCTCACGGCGAAGGCAGCCGGCGTGGACGTGCGCAAGATGCGCTTCGTCGCTTTCGAGGGCGGTGGCGAAGCAGTCACCGCGCTGCGCGGTGGTCACATCCAGGCCTACATGGGCGACGCGGCGGAAGCCTTCACGATGCTCGAGGGCGGCGCGCCGATCCGGGTGCTGGCCGTGTTCAACGGCGAACGTCTGCCGGGCAAGCTGAACACCGTGCCGACCGCCAAGGAGCAGGGCTACGACATCGTGTGGCCCATCATCCGTGGCTTCTACGTCGGTCCGCAGGTTTCCGATGAGGCGTATCAGTTCTGGGTCGACGCCTTCAACAAGACCATGAGCTCGCCCGAGTTCGAAAAGTTGCGCACGCAACAAGGTCTGTTCCCGTTCAGCAAGACGGGCAAGGAACTCGATGACTACGTCAAGGCACAGGTCAAGACGTACACCGAGCTGGCCGACTCCTTCGGCCTGATCAAGAAGTAACGCCACGCGGAACCCCGCGCGGTGGCGCCATGCCGCCGCGCGCGCGGATTCTCGGCTGTCGGCGCATCGCTGCCGACCTCGCTTTCTGCCATTGGAAACTTGATCATGAATGATCGACTTTTAGGCGCGTGCGCCCTGGTCCTGGCCGCGTTCCTGATATGGGCCGGCTGGGATATCGAAGCCCCATTTTCTTACGAGCCCGTCGGACCGCGTGCCTTCCCGATGCTGATCGCCAGCATCATCGGCCTGTGCGGCCTGTGGCTGGTGTACCGCGGTGGCAATCCGGTCGAATCGAATGCGCCCGGCACCAACAGCCGCATCCTGCTGATGGTGGTGTACGCCGCCGTTTACGCCTTCCTGTTTCAGATGCTGGGCTTCGTGCTGGCGACCGCGCTGATGACGGTGTTCGTCGGCCGTCTGTTCGGCGGACCCTGGGTCAAGTGCGCGATCGGGGGCGTGGTGATGGGTGTGATGTTCTTTCTGTTGTTCGACAAAGTGCTGGACGTGGTGCTGCCCGCCGGCGTCCTGGAGGGCTTGATATGAGCGGCATCCTCGACCATCTTTCGATCGGCTTCGGCGTCGCGTTCTCGCTCAGCAATCTACTGGTCGCCGCCATCGGTTCGTTCTTCGGCACCATGGTCGGCGTGCTGCCCGGCCTGGGACCCATCAACGGCGTGGCGATGTTGATCCCGATCGCGTTCGCCATGAACCTCCCGCCGGAGACGGCGCTCATCCTGCTGGCGTCGGTGTACGTGGGCGCCGAGTACGGCGGCCGCATCACCTCGATTCTGCTGAACGTGCCGGGCGAGGCCAGCGCCATCATGACCACGCTCGACGGCTATCCGCTGGCGCGCCAGGGCCTGGCCAACGTGGCGTTGTCGCTGTCGGCCTGGTCGGCCTTCTTCGGCGCGCTGGTGTCGGTCACCGGCATCATCCTGCTGGCGCCCTTGCTCGCGCAGTGGGCGCTGGCCTTCGGACCGGCCGAGTATTTCGTGCTGATGGTGTTCGCGTTCTGCTGCCTCACCAGCCTGCTGGGCAAGCAGCCCGTCAAAGGCGTGCTGGCCGCGATGCTGGGCCTGTCGATCTCGGTCATCGGCGTGGACTCCAATTCGGGCACCTATCGCTACACCTTCGAATCGGTGCATCTGTCCGATGGCATCGACTTCGTCGTGGTCGTGATCGCCTTGTTCGCCGTCAGCGAAATGCTGGAGATGCTCGAGAAGGTGGTGGCGGGCCACAGCATCGAGGTCAAGCCCAGCGGCCGCAAACTCTTCAATCTGAAGGAGCTGGCCTTCACCTGGTGGAGCGTGGTGCGTAGCGCGTTCGTCGGTTTCGGTGTGGGCGTCCTGCCCGGCGCGGGCGCCAGCGTGGCCGCGGCGGTCGCTTACTCGCAGGAAAAGCGCATCATCGAAAACAAGGATCCCGACGCCAAGTTCGGCAAGGGCGACATGCGCGGGCTGGTGGCGCCCGAGGCGGCGGCAACCGCCTCCGCGATCGGTTCGTTCGTGCCGATGCTCACGTTGGGCGTGCCGGGGTCGGGCACCACCGCGGTGATGATGGGGGCGCTCACGCTCTACAACATCACGCCGGGGCCGGTGCTGTTCGATAGCCAGCCCGAACTGGTCTGGGGCCTGATCGCGTCGCTCTTCATCGCCAACGTGATGCTCTTCATCATGAACGTGCCGATGGTGCGCGTGTTCTCGAAGGTGCTGTCGGTGCCCGCCTGGATGATGGTGCCGGGCATCCTGTGCATCAGCTACATCGGGGTATACGCGATCAACGCAGGCACCTTCGACCTCATGATGGTCGTGGCGATCGGCGCGTTGGGCTATTTCCTGCGCAAGTTCGGGGTGCCGATGCCGCCGCTGGTGCTGGGCGTCGTGCTGGGCGACATGATGGAGCAGAACCTGCGCCGCGCGCTGTCGATCACCAACGGCGAACTGCATGTGTTGTACGCGAGCCCGGTCTCCAAGGGCCTGTGGGCGGCGGCCATCGCGGTGGTCGTGCTGCCGCAATTGTTCCGCTTCATGCGCAAGCGCCGCAAGGAAGCCGCCGCGCAGAATTGAGGCAGGGCTTGAAATTAAAAAAGGCTCGTTCCGATATGGAACGAGCCTTTTTTTATGGCTTTCCACTTTGCAATGTGGTTGCGCATGCAACCGTTATTGCATTCTATAAGCCGCTGCGATCAAGTTGCACGCGCAACCATCACACGTTGTTCAGGCGCTCTAGCGCGGCATCCAGCGTGGTGTCTTTCTTGGCGAAGCAGAAGCGCACGATGCGATGATTCGATGTCGCCGCCGTGGGGTCGCGATAGAACGCCGACACCGGAATGACGGTCACGCCATGATCGACCGTCAGGTTGCGTGCGAAGGTCGCTTCATCGAGCTCCGAGATCTCGCTGTAGTCGGCCAACAGGAAAAACGTACCCGGGCTGGGCAGCGGTTTGAAGCGCGTCTGCGCCAGGCCCGCACTCAGGCGGTCGCGCTTTTCCTGGTAGAACGCCGGCAGGTCGAGATAGGGTTTGGGATCGGCCATGAACTCCGCCAGCGCCACCTGCATCGGAGACGGCACCGTGAACACCATGAACTGGTGCACCTTGCGCAGCTCCGCGCTCAGTGCACGCGGGGCGCAGCAATAGCCGATCTTCCAGCCGGTCGTGTGATAAGTCTTGCCGAACGACGAAATCACGAACGCGTGCTCTGCCAGCAAGGGGCGGCGCGACAGGCTGGCGTGCGGCTTGCCGTCGAACACGATGTGTTCGTAGACCTCGTCGGACAGCAGCAGGATGCCGGTGTCGCGCACGATCTGCTCGAGCGCGTCGAGATCGCTCTCGTCGAGCACGGCACCGGTCGGGTTGTGCGGGAAGTTCAGCATCAGCAGGCGCGAGCGCGGGGTGATGGCATCGCGCACGCGTTGCCAATCGATGCGGTAGTAGGGGTCGTCCTGGGTCGGCGCGCGCAGGGGCACGGGCACGGCCGTGCCGCCCGCCAGACGGATCGACGGCAGGTAGGAGTCGTAGCAAGGCTCGATCACGATCACTTCGTCGCCCGGGCCCACGGCGGCCAGCACGGTGGCCATCAACGCCTCGGTGGCGCCACTGGTCACGGTGATTTCGGTCTCGGGATCGTAGGCATGGCCGTACAGCGTCTTGACCTTGTCCGCGATCGCGGCGCGCAGCGGCGCCACGCCGGGCATGTAGGGATATTGATTGTGGCCGGCGGCCATGGCCTGGGTCACGAGGCCGCACAGCTTCGGATCGGGATCGAAGTCCGGAAAGCCCTGGCCGAGGTTGATGGCCTTGTGTTCGATGGCCAGGCGGCTCATCACGGTGAAGATGGTCGTGCCCACATCGGGCAGCTTGGATCGGATCATGGCGGTCTGTGGCGTAGTGCTGGGATGGCGCGAAGTGCGTAAGTATCCCACCGCCGGGGCCCGATGCAAAAGCCGGTGGCCGATAATACGGCCAGTCATCCCCGGGCGCCTGCGATGCGCGAGCGGCCCTGTGGATTCTTGATGTCGTCGGGTTATCAGCTTATGCCTTTGCGTCTCGTGTCGGGTTTCTTGATCGCGCTGGCCGGCGCGTTGCTGGCGGTATGGCTGCACATGCCGCTGCCGTGGATGTTGGGCGCGCTGATGCTGACCGCGGCGACGCGCATAGGCGGCGCAGGCACGTTCTGCCCCAGGCCTGCGCGCAACATGGGGCAGTGGGTCATCGGCACATCGTTGGGGCTGTACTTCACGCCGCTGATGGTCGGTCACATCGGCGCGAACATCGGACCCATCGTGGTGGGCATGGTGTTCGCCATCGTGCTTGCCTTCATCGGCACGGCGATGCTGCAGCGCTTCGCGCGCGTCGATTTCAAGACGGCCTGGTTCTCTTCCGCCATCGGCGGCGCAAGCGAAATGGCCAACCTGGCCGAACGCCATGGTGCGCGCATCGATCGTGTCGCCACCGCGCACAGCGTGCGCGTCTTGCTGGTCGTCGTGATCGTGCCGTTCGTTTTTCAGTGGTGGGGCGTGGCGGGCATCGATCCCACCTTGCCGGGGCCGCGCGCTGTCGATGCGCTCGGCTTTGTCGGCCTCATTGCCCTGACCAGTGTCGGCGGCTTCATTTTTCAGCGCTTGAATTTGCCCAACCCATGGGTGTTGGGGCCGATGCTCGTCGCGATGATTCTCACGTGTTCGGAGATCGAGCTGTCTGCGTTGCCCGACGCCGTTTCGAAGGCCGGCCAACTCTTCATCGGCTGGTCGCTCGGTGATCGCTATCGCCCGGATTTCTTTCGGGCGGCACCGCGCTACATCGCCGTGGTCGCGGCCTACACGCTCATCGCATTGGCGCTTGCGTTCGGTCTCGGAAATGCGCTGGCCTATTGGTCGGCCGCGCCGGTGCCGACGCTGATTCTGGGCACCACGCCAGGCGGTATCGCGGAGATGGCCATCACGGCCAAAGTGCTGCAACTGGGCGTGCCGGTGGTCACGGCCTTTCACGTCATGCGGATGGTTTTTGTGGTGCTGCTGACCGGGCCTTTGTACAAGCTATTGGCTCGCCGTTTCGCCTGAATGACGGGAAACAAACTTGACAGCCAAGTGAAAAAAAAGCCACATACGGGTAAACAACTATTTGTAGCAACAAACCCCGCTGGGTATGCTGGCCGGGCAGTTGAATCAAGCAGTGCGCAAGCCCGGTTTCGGCCATTTTCGGCAAGCCACAAACGCAGTGTCGGCGGTCCCAGTACCTAGACAATACGTTGGTGTCAGCGTCCTTGAGTCACTTGCAATTCTTGATTGTTTACCAGGACGCTATAGAAATGGCTCAGAAGGGCAAAGTTAAGTGGTTCAACGCCGATAAAGGCTACGGCTTCATCACGCCGGACAGCGGTGGTACCGACGTGTTCGCACACTTCTCCGCGATTCAAGGCCGAGGCTACCGCAGCCTCAACGAAGGCCAGGAAGTGGAATTCGAAGTCAAGGATGGTCCGAAAGGACCTCAAGCGGCCGAAATTCGTCCGCTCTAAATCGGGAAATCCCTTTTTTCCCGCGTGCCAGGCTTGACCCCTGGCTCCAACGCCCCAGCGCAATCTGGGGCGTTGTCATTTGCGCGCAAAGTCATGCCAACGATCGCGCGTACAGCAGGGTGTCGCGATCGTAATGCCGCGCCATCGCTTCAAATTGGAAGCCCGACTTTTCGAGCACCCGGCGTGACGCGTCGTTACCCGGCCACACGACGGCAACCAGCGCCTGCAGTCCGTTTTGCGACGCATGCGCGCACGCCCAATTCGCGGCGGCGGTGGCCCACCCCTGACCCCATGCCTGGCGCCGCAGGCGATAGGCAAGCTGTACGCGGCCGGTGTCGTCGAGCTCGGTGAGGCTCACCCACCCCAGCACGTCGGCGCCGTTCAACAGGATCCAGTGACCCAAAGGATCAGGCGGCGGTCCCACGAAGTAGCGGGCCAGTCCCTCACGTCGGGCCGCGGTGGGTTCGATCACGCCCGTGCTGTATCGCATCACCTCCGGATCGGCCTCCATCTCCAGCACCGTATCGACGTCCGCCAGCATCGGGCGCCGGATCGTGAGCGGACTCGCTGCGGGTTTCATCTCGTTCCTCCTGATCGGCATCGCGTGGCGCGCTGCGCCTCGTCAGGGCCAGCTTATCGGCTTTCCGTATGCCGGCGGGGATTGTTGAGCATTCCTCGAGCGTGAAGGGGGCCTCGTGACCGCCGGCAGGGTACGTCATCGGCCCAGAGCGGCCCGACACCTGGCCTTCTAAGTTCCGTTCCAGATGCAACGCGGACAGCGTCCTGGGGTGCCGGTGCCCGGACGGCGCCGACGCCAGGCCCTTGAGTTGCCGGTGCCTGGAGCAGCGCACACACCACGCGGTGGAGCAGTCTTCGTTGCCGACACCAGCAGGCCACAGCTCGCCGCTGAGCGCGGCCGCCGTGTGATGATGGGGTATAAACCGAATGCGCCACCGGGCCGTTCCTGGCGCATCGGCGAGGCAAGGTCGGGGGTAAGCGCGACTGTGGATAAATCGGGCGCTGTGGCCCCATCAGGGGCTGTTTACGCACCGATGCTGCCGCTGGGCCATCCCCCGCTTGTGATCGGCTTGTGAGGCCACAGGGACGACCTGGGTAGGCGTGGGGCAGGCCAAGGCTCAAAGCCAGGGCTTAAAGGCCTGGGTGTCGCAAGACATGCTGCTCTCTGCCAGAAGAGTGAGCGCCGCGGGCATCAGCGGATGAGTTCTGCTTTATCTGTGCCGCGCGCACAGGGAAGGGCGCGCGATCCGGGTCAAGGCGGGGCCTGATCGTATGTCCCTCCCAATCAAGGCTGGGGCACATGCCGGCACGCGCGGTCGAACGGTTATGCACCCAGACCTCGGCCTCGCACCGCAGATTGTCCGGCGCGGCAAGCCGACATTCATCGACGTAAGTTAGTGTTCACTTACACCGTCCAGGGAGGCTGGAAGCCCACTCCATGCCTCTGGATAACTTTGTGGATAATTTTCCCCAGACCGCGTATTTTTCCCGGGCGAGGTGTGCCGCTTTCCACGCGAAACGTCAAAACGGCCGAAGTTCTGCACAGACGCGCCAGGCAGCTTTCCACATTTTTATACCCAGGGCGCGCTTGAAGTCGAAGGTGTGGGCGGCACCGGCGCGCACGTAATTTCCTCTATCTTTTCGGGGCGTTATAGGGAATGAGGAACAGAAAGGCGGCGAGCTTGGCGTCGGAATCCGAAAACGGCTTCATGTGAAGCGTCCGTTTTCCACATCAGTGCGGTGGCCATTGTTCACAAAGATATCCCCAATAAGGATGATCGCCCTCGACGGCCGATTGGGAATTTGTCGGGCTGTTTTTCTGTGGATAGCTTTGAACGGGCGAGGCCGGCGGCCAGGCTCAGATGGATCCCGGAGATTCATCCGGTGACCGCGGCCAGTGGCCTCGGACCCCCGGCCTCAGAGAAAAGCACTCCCGCTTGCCGTGGAAGTGAGAACGACCTGACCGCGCTCGAAGGCCGACGCGATTTCCGTGGGGTCCGGATCCATCTTGACCGGGCTGCACGATAAACGCCGACGAAAAGCGCGCTCCGACTTATGCACAGCGTTTTCCACGTTGAACGGTTTTGCCAAAGCGATCGATGCGCGGCGGCACCTCACTCAAGTGGGGACAACATTGTGGATAGCTTCTGGTGCGGCGGGCGGCGACTCATCCCTTTGGTCTAACCCGTCGGACGGGGAGCGGGCCCGGCCTTCGGCCGCTGGCAGCCTGTTTTCGGTCGCGTTCCCTATGAAGCCGAGGGCTGGCGCACGACCAGGCCGTCGTCGCAGTCAGTCCGCCGCGCTGCCGAATACCTAGCCAGCGTTCCGCAACCGCTGTGGGAATCTCTGTGGATATCTTCCATTTCTCTGGAACTCCGAGGCCGCCAGGCGATCGAAAAATAATCCGCTGAGGGAGATCGCGAATAGCCTGTGGCCGATCTTGGCCCCGCGGCTGATGCTCACTTGCCACCCGTTTGGCCGACTGCGTAGGGGCCGCCGGACGCATTTGAGGATGCCGTCGTACTCGCTCCGCGCAATGCGGTGCGACCATTCGATCTCGGTACGCGCGGGGCAGGGCGGCTCGACTTTCATTGCCCGACTCGCGGCAGTCGGAGGTCTTCATTCGTTGCCGCACCGCCGAGGCGCCGGGGCGCGGACCTGAGTGGCGGCGAGTCGGCGGCGGGGGTGTCCGAGGCACGTGCGGGATCTGGACCGAGACCGGTCCGGGCAACCCGTCCATTAAGCATGTGGCGTGCCCGACTCGGGGCACATGAGGTAGCGGCCTGAACGATTCCGGGTGGCCCCTCTACGTGCCCTTGCATCTGGCTTGAAGCACTTATTGAGCCTTGCGTCGTCCGCTGTATCACTTCCCGAGCTTGACGTGTTTCACGTGAAACGCGAGTCTCGCGTCTCGCCCTCTCTGTCTGCTCACCCCGGTATGTCACCCCGGACGGCGATACACCGCACGGGGGTGCCACTTGCCTCGAAAAGCAATATCGATTGCATGCGGCGTCGATGAGACATCGACGTCACTATCCAGGTGTATGCGAGGGTTCTCGTTGCCGGGTCTCTGTTCCACGTGAAACACCCCGCGTCCGGACTGAAGTTCGTCTCTCCGGCGCAGAGGTCTGACCATGTCGAAGGCCGCAGCCCACAGTGCGGCATTGCCGCAGGCATGCCTTCGGGTGCGCCTACCAAGGTGTCTCGAGGGCCGGCCCTTGATGGCTCCGTTTGCAGAAGGTAGAGGTTGTGCGTGACCGGGCGCATTCCGTCTCTACCCACACGCCTTTGCACGTATTGTGACGCCACATCCTTATTAACCCGTGGAGGGAAGGTAACGCTGTGCTGGCCGTGTGGTGCGGGCCCTGGCCCGGCGGTGGCACAGTCGCAATTGCATCTGGCTATATGGGGCAAGGCACACCCGTAGGCCACGCCACACTCGGATTCCACGGCCCTGGAGGGAGGTCTGAGAAGGGTACAGAGTGGGTCTCCAGGGAAGGCGGGACGCCATTCTGATGGTCGGCAGTGGTCTCCCGCCTCACGGCAACGGTTTAGGTACAAGTGCCCGCCCCAGCAGCGAAGGGGATTACGCCTCGCTTAACCCCACGTCTGCGAGCCGTTACCGGTGACTGGTTCGCCGCTATTGCGTAAAGCTGCGAACATCGCTGCGCGTGTTCCACGTGGAACATCCGCCTCTATAGCTGATTTTCGGATGCGCTAGGCGGGATTACTCTGGCTCACCTAAGCATGGGCGCACGAGGCGGCCTACCCAGACTTACCTAGGCACTGATGCGCTGGTGAAGTGGAACCGAGAGACGCACGGGGAGGGCGGATGCTGGAAGGCAAGGCCTCTAAGGCTGCGTCCTTGATCTCGATTATTCAGAGTGATCCCACGGCGGGGCAATGTTCCACGTGGAACATCGGCCACAATCCACGAGCGTCGTGCGCTTCTTAGGTGGCGGGGCGGGGGTTGAGGGAGAGCATCGTGGCCGCTCTGCAGCGCCTGAGTGCGGGGAAATAAGGAGCGATTCGGTCCGGCTGACCCCCTCCACTGCTTTGTTCCACGTGAAACATCGCCTACGTCCGACGAGTATCGAGTGCTTCTGGGATGGCGGGGTAAGGTATATGGCTGCAAACCGCCGCAAATGCGCTCGGTGCCGCGCGCGGATACGGACACATCGGCGCAAGTGCGGCCTCGACGTGCATTGTTCCACGTGGAACATCGGTTCCCGAATGCCATCAGCGATCAGTCCAAAGGTGTGGAAGAAGGACCCGGGCAGCCCACCGTGGCAATCTCACCGGTCGTCTTACCCTGGATACGGACCAGGCCATGCCGATTGACCCGGTGCACCGCAGGTTTCATTGGAAGCGTCGCCGACTTTACCGGCTGCGTCTGGGCGGTGGGGTCGAGGCAGAGAGGATGCAGAGCGACGCAACCGCGCGCGGTTTGGGGCCCTGGGTGAGCATACATCGGCGCACATCGGGCCCTTAGCGCTCTATGTTCCACGTGAAACGTCGCGACGAGCGAGAGATGCGCCTGTCCGCAGACGCCGCAGGAGGGAGAGCGCTAGACGTCAGAGCATCTTGCCGTGGTCCCCCGGCCATGATGGTATTCGGTCATTGGACCAGCGGCTGACCTCCGCGCGGTCGCACTGTTCCACGTGAAACATCGCGATGCTCCGGCACAGCCGGATGCCACCTGACCGCCGCGATCTGCGTAGCTCCGTGTGTCGTCATCCCCGCCATTGCTAGGCCGGATCGCGGCTACCGCTCTTGTTCCACGTGAAACATCGCCGTCCCGAACGCCGGCGATCCGCCAGGTGCGTTGAGAGCGAAGGGAAGAGGAGGGAGTGCCGCGTGCCATCCTACCGGGTCAGTAGGTCGGCCCTCATGCGAAACGGCCCACGCTACGTATCGGCTGGTCGTGGTCGTGTATCCGAGGGACCGGTTCGCCGTACATGCCGCCATCTCGGTGCGTGACTGGCGGTACTCTGAACGCTGCCTGTTTCACGTGGAACACACGGCAGTGCCCGGGTCCGCCCGATTAAAAGTGTGGAACCTCGGCGCGACGTTCCACGTGAAACAACCGGGATGAAGTCCCGCCCCTATGCCCGCGGATTGCATGCCGCGGCAGGGAGGCGGCCCTCATCGGGCAGGGAGGGATAGCAACGACCCGATTCCCATCCCTCGGCCGACCTCTATCCGTCCGCCACCCTCTGCGCAGCCGAACGCCGGAAGCGCTCCAGCATGGCCACCGCATACAGCCAACAGCGCAGCATTCGAGGCGGCGTTCCGCCGACCCTAAGGCGGACTCGTCCAGGATGCCAGCCAGCGCTTCGGTACTCCCGGTTCGCCGCGCGCGAGGCGACCTCCTGCACTGCAAAGTTAGTGCTCGCTTCAGTCAGTGTTGGCCGGCCCCCGGGGCCGGTCCCCGCCGGAGCAAGCCCAAACAGCGCCCAAGCCTTCAGTCCCAAACCCGTCACATACCCCAACTTCCCTCACCACTTCCTACCCAGCCGCCCCGCTCACGTTGTTTTTCCTGTCCCTTACCACGTTTCACGTGAAACAAGGGCAGGGCAGCCTCTATAATGGCGGTCGAAGCTCTTTTTTATTGCCCCCATCATGGATTACCCCCGCGAATTTGACGTCATCGTCGTCGGTGGCGGCCACGCCGGTACCGAAGCCGCGCTGGCGGCCGCGCGCGCAGGCGCTCAGACGCTGCTCCTCACCCACAACATCGAGACCTTAGGGCAGATGTCCTGCAATCCCTCCATCGGAGGTATTGGCAAGGGACATCTGGTCAAAGAGGTCGATGCGCTGGGCGGCGCCATGGCGATCGCCACGGACGAGGCCGGGATTCAATTCCGCATTCTCAACGGCTCCAAGGGGCCGGCGGTGCGTGCCACGCGCGCGCAGGCCGACCGGGTTCTGTATCGCCAAGCGATCCGGAGCCGGCTGGAGAACCAGCCCAATCTGTGGCTGTTCCAGCAGGCCGTAGAGGATCTGATGGTGGAGGGCGACCGGGTCGTGGGTGCCGTGACCCAGGTCGGTCTGAAGTTCCGCGCGCGCACGGTCGTCCTCACGGCCGGCACCTTCCTGAATGGCTTGATCCACGTCGGCCTGCAGCACTACTCGGGTGGCCGCGCCGGCGACCCGCCTGCGATCTCGCTGGGTCAGCGCCTCAAAGAACTGCAGTTGCCTCAAGGCCGCCTCAAGACCGGCACCCCGCCGCGTATCGATGGTCGCACCATCAACTACGCGATCCTGGAAGAGCAGCCCGGCGACCTGGACCCGGTGCCCGTGTTTTCCTTCATGGGAAACACCGCCATGCATCCGCGCCAGTTGCCGTGCTGGATCACGCATACCAACGCGCGCACGCACGACATCATTCGCGGCGGTCTCGACCGTTCGCCGATGTACAGCGGTGTGATCGAAGGCGTGGGCCCGCGTTACTGCCCCTCGATCGAAGACAAGATTCACCGCTTCGCCGACAAGGCGTCGCACCAGGTCTTTCTCGAGCCGGAAGGGTTGGACACGCATGAGGTCTATCCGAACGGGGTATCGACCAGCCTGCCGTTCGACGTGCAGCTCGATCTGATTCACTCTCTGCCGGGGCTGGAGAACGCACACATTCTGCGTCCCGGCTATGCCATCGAGTACGATTATTTCGATCCGCGTGCGCTGAAGAGCACGCTCGAAACCAAGAGCATCCAGGGGCTGTTCTTTGCCGGACAGATCAACGGCACCACGGGCTACGAAGAAGCGGCCGCGCAAGGCCTGCTGGCCGGTGTGAACGCCGCGCTGCAGGCGCAGGGCAAAGAGCCCTGGACGCCGCGTCGCGACGAAGCCTATCTGGGTGTGCTGGTCGACGATCTCGTCACGCGCGGTGTCACCGAACCCTACCGCATGTTCACCTCGCGCGCCGAATACCGCCTCAGTCTGCGCGAAGACAACGCGGATTTGCGCCTGACCGAAATCGGCCGCGAGCTGGGTCTGGTGGACGACCTGCGGTGGGACGCGTTCAACCGCAAGCGCGACGCCGTTGCGGCCGAAGTCGAGCGTCTCAAGTCCACCTGGTTCAACCCGCGGACCTTGCCCGCGGAGGTTGCCGAGCCGCTGCTTGGCAAAAGCATTGAACGTGAGTACTCACTATCAGACCTGCTGAAGCGCCCGAATGTGTCGTATGCCGGCCTGATGCAGGCGCGCGACGAGGCCGGCGAGCTGCTCGCGGGCCCGGGCGTGCTGCACGACGAGGTGCTGTCGGAGCAGGTCGAGATCCAGGTCAAGTACGCCGGCTACATTGCGCGCCAGCGCGATGAAGTGCAGAAGCACGCGACCCATGAGCAGCAGCCGATTCCGGCCGATATCGATTACGACGCGGTCACGAGCCTGTCCTTCGAAGTGCGGCAGAAGCTCAAGACGCACCGTCCGGAGACCATCGGACAGGCCGGCCGGATCTCCGGCATGACCCCCGCCGCGATCTCCCTGTTGCTGATTCATCTCAAGCGCCTGCATTACGGCTCGCGCAAGCAAGCGGCATGAGCGCCGTCGTGAACGACCCGGCCGCCGAGGCGCGGCTCGCCGAGGCTTGCCGCGCGCTGGGCCTGGAGCCCGACGCGCAGCAGCGCGACACGCTGCTGCGTTACGTCGCGCAGATGCAGCGCTGGAATCGCACCTACAATCTCACCGCCATCCGCGACCCCGGACAAATGCTGGTGCAGCATTTGTTCGATAGCCTGTCTGTCGTCGGGCCGCTGCGCGCGCATCTCGGCGACGGTCCCGCCCGCATCTACGACGTGGGATCCGGCGGAGGCTTGCCGGGGGTGGTGCTTGCGGTGATGCAACCCGCCTGGGACATCACCTGCATCGATGCGGTCGAGAAAAAAACCGCGTTCGTGCGGCAGATGAGCGGTGCGCTGAACGCGCCCAATCTGCATGCGCGTCACGCCCGCATCGAACAGCTCGAACCGGGCGAGTGCGATGTCGTGATTTCGCGCGCGTTTGCGTCGCTGCAGGATTTCGCTGAATGGTCGGGTCGTCACGTGCGCAACGGTGGTACCCTCGTCGCGATGAAAGGCAAGGTCCCGGACGATGAGCTCGCCATGCTCGCCGACCAAGGCGAATGGCAAGTCGAAAACATTCAAACGTTGACCGTCCCCGAACTCGACGCGCAGCGCTGCCTCATCTGGATGCGCCGCAGTCAAGGAACTCTATGAACTCAATACCGCCCAGCAACTCCGCACGCGTGTTCTGCATCGCCAATCAGAAGGGCGGTGTGGGCAAGACCACGACGGCCATCAATCTGGCGGCGGGACTGGCCACGCTGAACCAGCGCGTGTTGCTGGTCGACCTGGATCCGCAGGGCAATGCCACGATGGGCAGTGGCATCGACAAGAACGCCGTGCCGTCCAATCTTTATCAAGTGCTGATCGGCGAGGCCACGATCGCGGATGCGCGCGTGCGCTCCGAGTCCGGCGGCTACGACGTGCTGCCGGCCAACCGTGAGCTCTCCGGCGCCGAGATCGACCTCGTGCAGATGGAAGAGCGCGAGCGTCAGCTCCGCGCCGCCATCGACACCGTGGCGGATCAATACGATTTCGTACTGATCGACTGCCCGCCGACGCTGTCGCTGCTGACGCTCAATGGCCTGGCCGCCGCGCATGGCGTCATCATCCCGATGCAATGCGAATACTTCGCGCTCGAAGGCCTCTCCGATCTGGTCAACACGATCAAGCGGGTCCATCGCAACATCAACAACGACCTGCGCGTCATCGGTCTGCTGCGCGTGATGTTCGATCCACGCATGACGCTGCAGCAGCAGGTCTCGGCCCAGCTCGAGGCGCACTTTGGCGACAAGGTGTTCAAGAGCGTGGTGCCGCGCAATGTCCGGCTCGCCGAGGCCCCCAGCTATGGCATGCCCGGCGTCGTCTACGACCGCAACTCGCGCGGCGCTCAGGCGTACATCTCCTTTGGCGCCGAGATGATCGAGCGCGTCAAGGAAATGAACTGATCGGCTGTCATGATGCAGAGTCGTCCGGCCGAGCCGTCTTCCGCTCCTTTTGCTCCTGTCATGCAAGCGCGTGACGGGCTGCTTGCGCGCATCGAAGAAGCCTCGCTCAACGCCACTGCGGTGCGCGAACAGGTGTTCTACGACGGCTGGCTGCTGCGGCGTGCGCCGTCGCCGGCGCGCCGCATGCGCAGTGTGAATATCCTCGGGTTATCCACACGCGCGCTCGACGAGCGACTGGCGTACTGTCTCGGGTGGTACGCGCGCGCCGATCTGCCGCTGATCCTGCGTCTGACCTCGATCGGTCCGGATTTCGAGCTCGACGCTGCCCTGGCGGCGCGCGGGTATGAGGGGTACGACCCGACCTCCGTCATGACCGCGCCCGTCACGCCGATCGCGTCTGCGGCGCAGTCCACTGACATCACGTTCCAGCAGGTGCCGGCACAGCAGTTCGCAACCGAAGTCGGACGCCTGAAAGGCTCCACGCCGGCCGCCGTGCTCGAACACACGGCGCGCCTCACCGGCCTGATGGTCGACCTGGTGCCTTTGCTCGCATGCCAGGCCGACGGCACGCCGGTGGCGGCGGCATTGGGCGTGATCGAAGCGGATCTGCTGGGCATATTCGACGTCGTGACGCTGCCCGCGCAGCGCCGCCGCGGGCACGGCACCGCCTTGCTGGTGCGGCTGCTCGCCGAAGCGCGCGAGCGCGGCTGCCGGCATGCGTATCTGCAGGTCGAGGCAGGCAACGTCGCCGCGCGCGCGCTTTATGCGCGATATGGTTTTGTGGATAGTTATTCATACTGGTATCGCTCGCTGCCCGCCACGGCGCAGCAGTGAACGCACGCCAGAGAACAGGCTGAAGGAAAGAGGAATTTATCGCTATGGCCACCAAGAAACCCAAGGGCCTGGGCCGCGGGCTCGATGCATTGCTGGGCGCCGATGCGCCCGCCATCGACAACCTCGGCAAAGAAGCCGTGCGGGCTGAAGGCCCTCCCTCCGTCCTGCCTGTCAGCAAGATGCGGGCTGGCAAGTACCAGCCGCGCACTCGCATGGATGAGGGCGCGCTCAACGAGCTGGCCGAGTCCATCCGTGCACAGGGCATCATGCAGCCCATTCTCGTGCGCGCGCTTCAGGGCGCGGGCGCTGGCCAATACGAGATCATCGCGGGCGAACGCCGCTTCCGCGCCGCGCAGCTGGCGGGCCTCAAAGAGGTGCCGGTGCTCGTGCGCGAGGTGCCCGACGAAAACGCCGCGGTGATGGCGCTCATCGAAAACATCCAGCGCGAAGACCTCAATCCGCTCGAAGAGGCCCAGGGCGTGCGGCGCCTGCTCGACGAGTTCGGTCTCACGCACGAACAGGCCGCGCAGGCCATCGGCCGCTCGCGTTCCGCCACCAGCAACCTGCTGCGCCTGCTCAACCTGGCCGCGCCGGTGCAGACGATGCTGCTCGCCGGCGATGTCGACATGGGCCACGCCCGTGCGCTGCTGTCGGCCGAGGCCGCCATCCAGATTCAGCTGGCCAATCAGATCATCGCAAAGCGCCTGTCGGTGCGCGAAGCCGAAAAGCTCGTCACCAAGACGCTGAAAGATAGCGATGGTTCGCCGCGCAAGAAGGCCAATGGCGCCTCGCGCGACCTCACGCGGCTCGAAGAGGCTCTGTCCGATCACCTCGGCACCCGCGTATCGCTGAAGGTCGGCGCGCGCGAAAAAGGCCAGATCGTGATCGACTTCCATGGCTACGAGCATCTCAACGCGCTGCTCGAGCGCCAGGGTCTGTCCGGAGTCATCGATGCCTGATCGACGCCAGGCGCGCATCGCGCTCATCGCCACCGGCGGCACCATCGCAGGTGCGCAAACCGGTGAGCTCAGCGGAGGCTATCGCGCCGGCGCGCTGTCGGTCGACACCTTGCTCGAGGCCGTGCCCTCGCTCGCCGGACTGGCGCGCGTCGAGCCCGAGCAGCTGGTGAACGTCGGCAGCCAGAACATGAGCTATGCCGTCTGGCACGCGCTGGCGCGCCGGGTCGACGAGCTCATGCGTGCCGATGACATCACCGGCATCGTCATCACCCATGGCACCGATACGCTCGAAGAGACGGCGTATTTCCTCAGCCTCGTGCTGCCGCATACCAAGCCCGTGGTGCTGGTGGGCGCGATGCGTCCGGCCACCGCCATGAGTGCCGATGGTCCGCGCAACATCCATAGCGCGGTCGCCGTCGCGGTCTCGCCGCAGTCGGCCAATCGTGGTCCGCTCGTCGTCATGAACGACGAGGTTCATTACGCCCGTCATGTCCAGAAGATGGCGTGTGGCGGTGTCGACGCCTTCGACTCGCCCAACGCCGGCCGGGCCGGCGTGGTGCGCGGATCGCGGGTGTCGTTCTACGGCCGTGCCGATATCGCGAGCGCGGCGGCCGACAATGTGTTCCCGCTGTCTCAGTTGCCCGCCACGGTCTGGCCGCGCGTCGAGATTGCGTATGCCTGCGCTGATATGGACGGTCTCTTGATCGACTTCATGGCCACGCACGCGCAAGGGATCGTGCTGGCCGGCGTCGGCGACGGCAATGCCACCGACGCCGCGGTCGATGCGATGATGAATGCGTCACGCAGTGGCGTGGCGGTGGTGCGCAGCACGCGCACTGGATCCGGCAGCGTGGGCCGCAACATCGAGGTCGACGACGATCACGGCGGCTTCATCGCCGCGTATGAGCTCAATCCTCAAAAGGCCCGCGTGCTGCTGACGCTGGCGCTCATGGGCAAGCGCGACCGCGCCGAGATTCAGGCCCTGTTCGAGCGCTATTGATCCTGGCGCTGCCCGGTGCGCGAAGGGGGCGGTGCCGATGCCGGCGGCGCGCCCGCGTCGGCCGGATCGGCCAGCCCGAGCTTGTCCTTCAGCATGTCGTACACATGCCGTGACAGCGCGTTGACCGGCTCGCGCCGCAGCCAAAGAAAGTAATTCACCTCCGGCAACGGCGGCAGCCCGTCTTTTTCTCCCAGCACCCGCAGATCGGGGCCGAGCAACTCGATGCTGCGCGCCGTCACGCCCAATCCGGCCCGCAGCGCGGCCTTGATGCCCACCAAGTTCGGCGCCACGTAGTGCGTATGCCAGCGCACGCGCGCCTGCTCCAGCGCGTCGAGCGCCAGACGACGAAAGATGCTCGGCTCGTCCGCCAGCACCAGCCGCACCGGCGCGCGCGTGTCGTGCACATAATCGGCCGAGCAGATCCAGACCGTGGGCGAGGTACGCAGCACCACGCCTTCGAGGTCGGGGTCGTAGCGTGTGGATATCGTGAGGTCGATTTCGCCCGCGGCCATCGCCTTCATCAAGAACGGGCTACGGTCCACGCGGATCTCCAGCTTGATCCGCGGCAGGTGGCGCGACACCTGGGTCAGCACCGTCGGCAGGATGGTATCCGCCACGTCGTGCGGCGCGCCCAGGCGCAATAGGCCTTCGACCTGGTCGTCCTGCAGGGCCCGCCAGGTGTCGTCGTTGAGGGCCAGCAGATGACGCGCGTGCTGAACCAGTTTCACGCCGTGGGGCGTGAGGCGCTTGTTGCGGCCCTGCTTCTCGAACAAGGGCTGGCCGACGAATGCCTCCAGC
This sequence comes from Bordetella genomosp. 5, assembly GCF_002261475.1. Taxonomy (GTDB): domain Bacteria; phylum Pseudomonadota; class Gammaproteobacteria; order Burkholderiales; family Burkholderiaceae_B; genus Bordetella. Next base: position 389,549 of record NZ_NEVN01000013.1, on the reverse strand, counting down.
CGCTGCATCTGCTGCGTTACCGCGGACTGGGTCCGATGGGTTTTATCGGCGGCGGCGGCGAACGTCTCGCCATCCGCGATGGCGACCAGCGTACGCAGCAGATCCAGTTCGAAATGACGCATGCCCGCCTGTGGAAAACTTCAGTAGCGCTGATGAATGCCGTGGCCAAATTAAATTGTCCGGTCGCGGCGGCCTCAGTAGAGTGTAGCCACTCTACTTGTTTTTCCAAGGCAGAAACTCCATGGAAGCGTCCCATCCCTGTCAGCGGCAGATTTCCGAGGCGATCGGAAAGATAAAGAACACTGTAGACACCCAGGGTTTGAGCCGGGCCAGTCTTGCGTCGGTGCTGCATACGTTGCTGGCCCTCGCGGCCCGGCCCGACTGCTGGCAGGCCGATCGCTACCCTGATCCCGAGGCCAACGAGCACCAGGCGCGCTATCTCATCAGCGAAGAGCCCGACAAGTCGTATGCGCTCTATCTGAACGTAATGCGGCCAGGCAAGAAGATCGTCCCGCACAACCACACCACGTGGGCATGCATCGCCGCCGTGCAGGGCGTCGAGAACAACTACGTCTACGAGCGCCTCGATGATGGCACGCGTCCCGGTGTGGGCCGGCTCCGGCTGTCCGGCGAAGTGCAGGTGGCGCCAGGGCAGGGCATCGCGCTCATGCCCGACGACATACACGCGGTGCACATCGAAGGCGACAGCGTGATCCGGCATCTGCACATGTACGGCCGGGCGCTCGAGACGCTCGACCAGCGCCTGGCCTTCGATTTGAGCACCGACCGCTGCAGCATCATGCCGATCGGCGTTCAGACGCGGCGTTGATCAACTCGAGCGTTTCCGCACGGCGATTACGCCGAACGCGTCCGCAAGACGCCGCGCGGCGTTTTTCGCGACGGCGAGTGCGATTTGCTGACGGTGCGATTTTTCACGACGGCGAAACCGCCATTTTCTCCGCCGGGCTTTTTTTTCCACCGATTTCTCAGCCACGCCTTTTGACGATTTCGGCGCCAAAAAAAGGATCGACGAAACGTGGCGGGATCGCATGTGGTTGCGAGCACAACTTTACGCTGTTGCGCGAACAACCATATTTGGTTGCCGAGGCAACCAATATTTGCGCATATGAAAACGCGATGCGTGATTTCCATGTTTGAAGAAAAGCAGCGTAAATAAAGGGATGGCGAATAACCGTTGCTGCATACGATCCTGTTCTATCAGAGGCGTTAAGGACGCAACCGTATTCAACTTTGTACTGATTGCGCACGCAACCAATATGGTTGCTTGCGCAATCAACGGATATAACCAACTTGCTGGATCATGACGAATTCAAATCCCCCAGACGCTCTCGCAACGGTCGATGCGGCCACGCTCAAGCAATGGCTGCACGACGGCGGCGAGATCGCGCTGCTCGACGTGCGCGAACACGGCCAGTACGGCGAGGGCCACCTGTTCTACGCCGTGCCGCTGCCTTATAGCCGGCTCGAAATCGAAGCGCCGCGACTGCTGCCCAGCGTGTCCGTGCGCGCCGTGGTGTATGACGACGACGGGGAGGGCGTGAGCGGGGCGGCGGCGCGTGCGCTGCGCTCGCTGGGTTATGCACAGGTCCAGGTCTTGCAGGGCGGCGTGTCGGCGTGGCGCGACGCGGGCTATGCGGTGTTCGCCGGGGTCAACGTGCCGAGCAAGACATTCGGCGAACTGGCCGAGCTGGCCCTGCACACGCCGCGCATCAGCGCGCAGGACCTGGCAGAGCGACAGGCGCGTGGGGATAACCTCGTCGTGCTGGATGGCCGGCCCCTGCAGGAGTTCGCGAAGATGAGCATTCCGGGGGCGATCTGCTGCCCCAACGGCGAGCTGGCGCTGCGCGCCGAGCGCATCGCTCCCGATCCCGCGACGACCATCGTCGTGAACTGCGCCGGCCGCACGCGCAGCATCATCGGCGCCCAGACGCTGATCAATCTTGGCGTGCCCAACCCGGTCTATGCACTCGAGAACGGCACGCAGGGCTGGTATCTCGCCGACCTTCCGCTCGAGCACGGCAAGCGCGCGGCTTATCCCGCAGAGGGCCTGGAGGGCGAGGCGCTCGAACGCCAGCGTGCGCGCGCCCAGGATCTTGCACGCACGCACGGCGTGGCCGAGGTCGACGCCGAGACCGCGACGGCATGGCTGTCGCTGCAGGATCGCAGCACCTATCTGTGCGACGTGCGCACACCGGAAGAATTCGCGGCCGGCTCGTTGCCTGGCGCCCAGCACACGCCGGGCGGGCAGCTGATCCAGGCTACGGATCAATTTGTCGCCGCGCGTGGCGCGCGTCTGGTGCTCTTCGATGCGGAGGGCGTGCGCGCACCGGTGGTGGCGTCGTGGCTGCGTCAGCTGGGTTGGGACGCCTATGTGCTCAAAGAGGGTGTGCGCGCCGATGTTCGCGCCTCACGCGCGGCGCGACCCGTCATCGAAGCGCTGCCCGAAGTGCGGCCCGCCGCGCTGGCGCAGCGCCTGGAGCAGGGCGCTCGCGTGATCGATGTGCGCGGCAGCATGGCCTATCGGGCGGCGCATCTGCGCGGCGCCGAATGGGCGATCCGGCCCGGCCTGGCGCGGCCCGGCCTGACGCGGCCCGGCCTGGCCCATGCCGCGATTCCGTCCGACACGCCCGTCGTGTTCGTGGCCGACGACCCCGCCGTCGCGGCGCTGGCCGGCCAGGCCCTGCGCGAGGGCGGCCATGGCGGTGAACAGGCCTGGCTGCGCTGGGACGCGCAGGCCCTGCGCGACGCGGGCGCCGCGCTCGACGCCAGCCCCGACGCGCCTCCCGACGCGCAGTGCATCGATTACCTCTTCTTTGTGCACGATCGCCACGACGGCAACAAGGACGCCGCGCGTCAGTACCTGGCATGGGAGGTCGACCTCGTCAGCCGGATCGATGCCGCGGAGCGCGCCGCCTATCGCCTGCCCGCCAGCGCGTGAATCCTGGCCCGGCCCGGCTCGGCCCGGCCCGCCGTCACCCTGCACGCCAGACGCACTTCATATAGGGAAGGGGGCGGGCGGCGATCGCCCGTTCGCACACTTTTTTCACGTTCCACGTAAAAAAACTTCCCCAATGCGTTTGACACGCGAAAAGAATGTGTTCATAATCTCAAATCTTCGCTGGAGGGGTGCCCGAGTGGTTAAAGGGGGCAGACTGTAAATCTGTTGGCCTTGCGCCTACGTTGGTTCGAATCCAACCTCCTCCACCAAAGACCCATTCTCAAATCCAGGCGCAGTCAGCCTGGATTTGCATCGTAAGGCCCTCGCATCGAGGGGCGCGCTTGATAGGCGCGCTGCACAGTCGGTCTAACCAGCCCCTGTGGTCGATGAGAGGTTTGCGATGTGTGGCGCGCATTGAAGCGCGGCGCAGAGTGGTATTGAAGCAAGGTGAAAGGGTAGCCGCGGGTGTAGCTCAATGGTAGAGCAGAAGCCTTCCAAGCTTACGACGAGGGTTCGATTCCCTTCACCCGCTCCAAAATGCCCATGTGGCTCAGTGGTAGAGCACTCCCTTGGTAAGGGAGAGGTCACGCGTTCGATCCGCGTCATGGGCACCACCGAATTCTCCGAAGCATTCGCTTCGGTTCTTTTCTTCAAGTCAGAAGCTTCAATCCAGGTCAGGAGTCAGCCATGGCAAAAGGCAAGTTTGAACGTACCAAGCCGCACGTGAACGTGGGTACGATTGGTCACGTTGACCACGGCAAAACGACGTTGACGGCGGCAATCACGACGGTGCTGTCGACCAAGTTCGGCGGCGAAGCCAAGGGCTACGACCAGATCGACGCGGCACCTGAAGAAAAGGCACGCGGCATCACGATCAACACCGCTCACGTCGAGTACGAAACGCAATCGCGTCACTACGCGCACGTTGACTGCCCGGGCCACGCTGACTATGTGAAGAACATGATCACGGGCGCCGCGCAAATGGACGGCGCGATCCTGGTGGTGTCGGCCGCTGACGGCCCGATGCCGCAGACGCGTGAACACATCCTGCTGTCGCGCCAGGTTGGCGTGCCGTACATCATCGTCTTCCTGAACAAGGCTGACATGGTTGACGACGCCGAGCTGCTCGAGCTGGTGGAAATGGAAGTTCGCGAACTTCTGTCGAAGTACGACTTCCCGGGCGACGACACGCCGATCGTGAAGGGTTCGGCCAAGCTGGCGCTCGAAGGCGACAAGGGCGAACTGGGCGAGCAAGCGATTCTGGCCCTGGCCGAAGCGCTGGACACGTACATCCCGACGCCTGAGCGTGCCGTTGACGGCGCGTTCCTGATGCCGGTCGAAGACGTGTTCTCGATCTCGGGTCGCGGCACCGTGGTGACCGGCCGTATCGAGCGCGGTGTCGTCAAGGTTGGTGAAGAAATCGAAATCGTGGGTATCAGCCCCACGGTCAAGACGACCTGCACCGGCGTGGAAATGTTCCGCAAGCTGCTCGACCAAGGTCAAGCCGGCGACAACGTGGGCATCCTGCTGCGCGGCACCAAGCGTGAAGACGTCCAGCGTGGCCAAGTGCTGGCCAAGCCGGGCTCGATCACCCCGCACACGGACTTCACCGCCGAGGTGTACATCCTGTCGAAGGAAGAAGGCGGCCGTCACACCCCGTTCTTCAACGGCTATCGTCCCCAGTTCTACTTCCGCACGACGGACGTGACGGGCACGATCGATCTGCCGGCCGACAAGGAAATGGTTCTGCCGGGCGACAACGTCTCGATGGTCGTCAAGCTCCTGGCCCCCATCGCCATGGAAGAAGGCCTGCGCTTCGCCATCCGTGAAGGCGGTCGTACCGTCGGCGCCGGTGTCGTTGCCAAGATCCTGAAGTAAATCGCGTTACAGTATGGATAGACGGACCGTCAAGGTCCTCTATCCATATTTGCCGTAAAAGCCAAAAAAGTAGTACACTGCTTGGTTCCGTCAGGTGCCAAGTAGTCGCAAGTGTCAGTTTTAGGGGTATAGCTCAATTGGCAGAGCGTCGGTCTCCAAAACCGAAGGTTGTAGGTTCGATTCCTACTGCCCCTGCCACCCGCCGGAGATCTCGCGAGTTGCGCATTCACGGCGGGCTCGCGTCGCAAAATGTCTAATACCAGCGTCGAAACCGTTACCAGTACCGCTGACCGGATCAAACTCGGGTTGGCGGTTCTCGTCGTCATTGCTGGCATCGTCGGGTTTTCCGTGCTCAGCGCGCAGCCCCTCGCCGCCCGTGTCGGCGTGTTTGTCGGCAGCCTTGTGATCGCCGCGTTGATTGCCTGGTTCAGCGAACCCGGCCGCCGCACGATCAGCTTTGGTGGCGAGTCGTACAACGAAGTCAAGCGCGTCGTATGGCCCACCCGCAAAGAAACATTCCAGATGACTGGGATCATCTTTGCGTTCGTCGCCGTGATGGGTCTTTTCATGTGGGTGCTCGACAAGGGCATCGAGTGGGTACTCTACGGCCTGCTGCTTGGCTGGAAATAAGGACAGACATGAGTAAACGTTGGTATGTCGTCCATGTGTATTCCGGCATGGAAAAGAGTGTTCAGAAAGCCCTGAACGAGCGTATCGAGCGTGCCGCGCTGCAAACCTCGTTCGGTCGCATCCTTGTGCCCTCCGAAGAAGTCGTCGAGGTCAAGGGTGGTCAGAAGTCGATTTCTGAGCGCCGGATTTTCCCGGGTTACGTCCTGGTCGAGATGGATCTCACCGACGAAACCTGGCATTTGGTCAAAAACACGAACCGGGTGACCGGCTTCCTCGGCGGTTCGGGCAACCGGCCCACGCCGATCTCGGAGCGCGAAGTCGAAAAGATCCTCTCCCAGATGGAAGAGGGCGTCGAGAAGCCCCGGCCCAAGATCCTCTTCGAGGTGGGCGAGATGGTTCGTGTCAAGGAAGGTCCGTTCGCCGATTTCAACGGCAACGTCGAAGAAGTCAATTACGAAAAGAGCAAGGTGCGTGTGTCGGTCACGATTTTCGGTCGTGCCACCCCCGTCGAGCTCGATTTCAGCCAGGTCGAAAAGACCTGATTTCAACCCCGGGGAGCTGTCGTTGGCCGGCAGCGCATGTACCCGTTAGGAGCAAAGCATGGCGAAGAAGATCGTCGGCTTTATCAAGCTGCAAGTCCCGGCTGGTAAGGCAAACCCCTCCCCCCCGATTGGCCCGGCTCTGGGTCAGCGCGGCCTGAACATCATGGAATTCTGCAAGGCGTTCAACGCCAAGACCCAAGGCCTCGAGCCCGGTCTGCCGATTCCGGTGGTGATCACCGCTTTCGCCGACAAGAGCTTCACCTTCATCATGAAGACCCCGCCCGCGACGGTCCTCATCAAGAAGGCCGCCGGCGTGCAAAAGGGTTCGCCCAAGCCGCACACCGACAAGGTGGGCACGCTGACGCGCGCGCAAGCTGAAGAAATCGCCAAGACCAAGCAGCCCGATCTGACCGCTGCTGATCTGGATGCCGCCGTTCGTACGATCGCCGGTAGCGCCCGCAGCATGGGCATCACGGTTGAGGGGATCTAATCATGGCAAAACTGTCCAAGCGCGCTGCCGCGATCGCCGAAAAGATCGATCGCACCAAGCTGTACCCGGTTGCTGAAGCCCTGGCCCTGGTCAAGGAAACCGCCACCGCCAAGTTCAACGAATCGATCGACGTCGCCGTCCAGCTCGGCATCGACCCCAAGAAGTCCGACCAACTGGTTCGTGGCTCGGTCGTGCTGCCCGCCGGTACCGGCAAGACCGTCCGTGTCGCCGTGTTCGCCCAAGGCGACAAGGCTGAAGCCGCTCGCGCCGCTGGCGCCGATGTGGTTGGCCTCGACGACCTGGCTGACCAGATCAAGGCTGGCCAGATGGACTTCGACATCGTCATCGCCTCGCCCGACACGATGCGTGTCGTCGGCGCCCTGGGTCAAATCCTGGGCCCGCGTGGCCTGATGCCGAACCCGAAGGTCGGCACCGTGACCCCCGACGTCGCTACCGCCGTGAAGAACGCCAAGGCAGGTCAGGTGCAGTACCGCACCGACAAGGCCGGCATCATTCACGCCACCATCGGTCGCGCCTCGTTCGGCGTCGAACAACTGCAAACCAACCTGGCCGCTCTGGTCGACGCCCTGCAAAAGGCTCGTCCCGCCGCCGCCAAGGGTATCTACCTGCGCAAGCTGGCCGTCTCGTCCACCATGGGCGGCGGTGCTCGCGTAGAAATCGCTTCGCTGTCGGCCTGATAGGCTGATCGCAAACTGTACTTTGGGCTGCATCCGGTTTTTCCGGATGCTGCTGTCAAAGACCGCTGGAGTGGCAAGCCGGCAGTAAAGGCAAGCCGCTTAATCCCGGAGCTCGTCATGTCCGGATCCAGCGTAGACGGCGTCCCCAGGAAGAATTCTTTACACGAAGAACTCAACCAGGCGCCGCATTCGGTTGACGTGCAAGGCTTCCGCCCCAAGCGTCTTTTGATGGAGTGTTCAAACCGTGAGTCTCAATCGCCAAGAGAAAGCGGTGGTGATCGAGGAAGTCTCGGCCCAAGTGGCCCAGGCTCAATCGATTGTTATCGCTGAGTACCGTGGTCTGGACGTCGCCTCTGTCACCGTACTGCGCAAAACTGCGCGTGAATCGGGCGTTTACCTGCGAGTTCTGAAGAACTCGCTGGCCCGTCGTGCTGTTGCCGGCACGGCTTTCGAGCCGTTGTCCGAGCAACTGACCGGTCCGCTGATCTACGGTATCAGCAACGACCCGGTTTCGGCGGCCAAGGTCCTCGCTACCTTCGCAAAAAGCAACGACAAGCTGGTCATCAAGGCGGGCGCTCTGCCCAACAACTTGCTGAGCCAAGATGGTGTCAAGGCCCTGGCCACGATGCCCTCGCGCGACGAACTGCTTTCGAAGCTGCTGGGCACTATGCAAGCCCCGATCGCGCAATTCGTGCGTACGCTCAACGAAGTTCCGACCAAGTTCGCCCGTGGCCTCGCCGCCGTGCGCGATCAGAAGGCCGCCGCCTAAGCTGGCGCGGTATCCGGACTTCGCTGAACGACATAGCGACAACCAAACCTGGCATTACCCCATTCTGGAGTTCTAAAGAAAATGGCACTTAACAAAGCTGAAATCCTTGACGCCATCGCTGGCATGACCGTGCTCGAACTGTCCGAGCTGATCAAGGAAATGGAAGAGAAGTTTGGCGTGTCGGCTGCTGCCGCCGCTGTGGCCGTGGCCGCTCCTGGCGCCGCTGCTGGTCCCGCTGCTGAAGAGCAGACCGAGTTCACCGTTGTGCTGGCTGAAGCCGGCGCCAACAAGGTGAGCGTGATCAAGGCCGTGCGCGAGCTGACCGGTCTGGGTCTGAAGGAAGCCAAGGACCTGGTTGACGGCGCTCCGAAGCCCGTCAAGGAAGGTCTGGCCAAGGCTGACGCCGAAGCCGCCAAGAAGAAGCTGGAAGAAGCTGGCGCCAAGGTCGAAGTCAAGTAAGCCTTCGCGTCATCTGCCCGGGGACAGCGCAATTTGCCGTCCCCGGGCTTTTGCGTTTCCAGGAAACCCCTTCTGATCAGGTGGTTTCAGGGTGGTTTCCTGGAGTCGTATCACCCAGGGCCGTGGTTTACGGCCCATGCAACCTCGAGTCGGAGTGCTCATGCCTTACTCGTACACCGAAAAAAAGCGCATCCGCAAAAGCTTCGCCAAGCGTGAGGACGTGCAGAACGTCCCTTTCCTGCTTGCAACGCAGCTTCAATCCTACCTAACTTTCCTGCAGGCTGACACCCCCACAGCGGAGCGTCATAGCGAAGGCCTGCAGGCGGCGTTTTCGTCGATTTTCCCGATTGTCAGCCACAACGGTATGGCGCGCTTGGAGTTCGTGAGCTACGCGCTCGGCGAACCGGTGTTTGATGTCAAGGAATGTCAGCAGCGCGGTCTCACCTATGCGTCGCCTTTGCGCGCCAAGGTGCGTCTCGTCCTGCTCGACCGTGAGGTCAGCAAGCCCACCATCAAGGAAGTGAAGGAACAGGAAGTCTACATGGGCGAAATTCCGCTCATGACCGGCACCGGTTCGTTCGTCATCAACGGCACCGAGCGTGTCATCGTCTCGCAGCTGCACCGCTCGCCTGGCGTGTTCTTCGAACACGACCGCGGCAAGACGCACAGCTCGGGCAAGCTGCTCTTCTCGGCCCGCGTGATTCCTTACCGCGGCTCGTGGCTCGACTTCGAATTCGACCCGAAGGACGTCCTGTTCTTCCGCGTCGACCGTCGTCGCAAGATGCCCGTGACGATCCTGCTCAAGGCCATCGGCATGACGCCGGAGTCCATCCTCGCCCACTTCTTCGACTTCGATAACTTCGAACTCAAGAGCGAAGGCGGCATGATGGAATTCGTGCCTGAGCGCTGGAAGGGCGAAATGGCCCGTTTCGACATCGCCGACCGTTCGGGCAAGGTGATCGTCGAGAAGGACAAGCGCATCAACGCCAAGCACCTGCGTGATCTCGCCAATGGCGGCATCCAGCGCATCTCCGTGCCTGAAGACTTCCTGTTCGGCCGCGTGCTGGCCAAGAACATCGTCGACGCCGACACCGGCGAGCTGATTGCGCACGCCAACGACGAGATCACGGAAAGCGTGCTGGACGCCATGCGTTCGGCCAACGTGCTCGAATTCCAGACCCTGTACACCAACGATCTGGACCGCGGCCCGTACATCTCGCAAACGCTGCGCACCGACGAAACCGCCGACCAGATGGCCGCGCGCGTCGCCATCTATCGCATGATGCGTCCTGGCGAGCCGCCCACCGAGGAAGCCGTCGAAGCGCTGTTCCAGCGTCTGTTCTACAGCGAAGAGACCTACGATCTGTCGCGCGTTGGCCGCATGAAGGTCAACAGCCGCCTGGGCGGTGCCGACGATTCGAACGGCCCCATGACCCTGACCAACGAAGACATCCTCGAGACCATCAAGGTCCTCGTGGAGCTGCGTAACGGCCGTGGCCAGATCGATGACATCGATCACCTGGGCAACCGTCGTGTGCGTTGCGTGGGCGAACTGGCCGAAAACCAGTTCCGTGCCGGTCTCGTGCGTGTCGAGCGCGCCGTCAAGGAGCGTCTGGGCCAGGCCGAAACCGAAAACCTGATGCCGCACGACCTGATCAACTCCAAGCCGATCTCGGCTGCGATCAAGGAGTTCTTCGGTTCGAGCCAGCTGTCGCAGTTCATGGACCAGACCAACCCGCTGTCCGAGATCACGCACAAGCGTCGTGTCTCGGCACTGGGCCCGGGCGGTCTGACCCGCGAGCGCGCCGGCTTCGAAGTCCGTGACGTGCACCCGACCCACTATGGCCGCGTCTGCCCGATCGAAACGCCGGAAGGCCCGAACATCGGTCTGATCAACTCCATGGCGCTGTACGCTCGTCTGAACGAGTACGGCTTCCTGGAAACGCCGTACCGCAAGATCATCGACGGCAAGGTGAGCGATCAGATCGACTACCTGTCGGCCATCGAAGAAAGCCACTACGTCATCGCGCAGGCCAACGCCGCGCTCGATGGCGAAGGCCGCTTCGTCGACGATCTCGTCGCTTGCCGTGAAGCAGGCGAAACGATGCTGACCTCGCCGGCCAACGTGCACTACATGGACGTGGCGCCGTCGCAGATCGTGTCGGTCGCAGCCTCGCTGATTCCGTTCCTCGAGCACGACGACGCAAACCGTGCACTGATGGGCGCCAACATGCAGCGTCAGGCCGTGCCCTGCCTGCGTCCGGAAAAGCCGCTGGTCGGCACCGGCATCGAGCGCACCGTGGCCGTTGACTCGGGCACGACCGTGCAGGCCCTGCGTGGCGGCCTGGTCGACCACGTCGACGCCGAGCGTGTGGTGATCCGCGTCAACGACGAAGAAAACGTCGCGGGCGAAGTGGGTGTGGATATCTACAACCTGATCAAGTACACCCGCTCCAACCAGAACACGAACATCAACCAACGTCCGATCGTCAAGCGTGGCGACCGCGTTGCCAAGGGTGACGTGCTGGCTGACGGCGCATCGACCGACCTGGGCGAACTCGCCCTGGGTCAGAACATGCTGATCGCGTTCATGCCCTGGAACGGCTACAACTTCGAAGACTCGATCCTGATCTCCGAACGCGTCGTCGCCGATGACCGCTACACCTCGGTGCACATCGAAGAGCTCACCGTTGTCGCTCGCGACACCAAGCTCGGACCCGAGGAAATCACGCGCGACATCAGCAACCTGGCCGAAACCCAGCTCAATCGCCTGGATGATTCGGGCATCGTCTACATCGGCGCCGAAGTCAGCGCCGACGACGTGCTGGTGGGTAAGGTCACGCCGAAGGGCGAGACCCAGCTCACGCCGGAAGAAAAGCTGCTGCGCGCCATCTTTGGCGAGAAGGCATCCGACGTCAAGGACACCTCGCTGCGCGTGCCTTCGGGCATGACCGGCACCGTCATCGACGTGCAGGTGTTCACGCGTGAAGGCATCGTGCGCGACAAGCGCGCTCAGTCGATCATCGACGACGAGCTGCGCCGCTATCGCCAGGACCTGAACGACCAGCTGCGCATCGTCGAGAACGACCAGTTCGATCGTATCGAGAAGCTGCTGGTCGGCAAGACCGTCAACGGCGGTCCGCGCAAGCTGAACAAGGGCGCCACGATCACCAAGGAATACCTGGTCGATCTGGACCGCTGGCAGTGGTTCGACATCCGCCTGGCCGATGAGCCGCACGCTGTCGTCCTCGAACAAGCCAAGGAATCGCTGGAGCAAAAGCGCCACCAATTCGATCTGGCCTTCGAAGAAAAGCGCAAGAAGCTCACGCAAGGTGACGAGCTGCCCCCGGGCGTGCTCAAGATGATCAAGGTGTACCTGGCCGTCAAGCGTCGTCTGCAGCCTGGCGACAAGATGGCAGGCCGTCACGGCAACAAGGGTGTGGTCTCGCGTATCACCCCGGTCGAAGACATGCCGCACATGGCCGATGGCACCACCGCCGACATCGTTCTGAACCCGCTGGGCGTGCCCTCGCGGATGAACGTCGGTCAGGTGCTCGAGGTTCACCTGGGCTGGGCCGCCAAGGGCGTGGGTCACCGCATTGCCGACATGCTCAAGGACGAGCGCACCGCTCAGGTCAAGAGCCTGCGTGCGTACCTCGAGAAGGTCTACAACACCACGGGTTCGGCTGCGCGCATCAACGAACTGAGCGATGACGACGTCATCGAGCTGGCGCACAACCTGAAGAACGGCGTGCCGTTCGCCACCCCGGTGTTCGACGGCGCGACCGAAGAAGAAATCGCCAAGATGCTCGAACTCGCCTATCCGGACGAAGTCGCCAAGCGCATGCAGCTCACGCCCTCGCGTGCGCAGGCATGGCTGTTCGACGGCCGTACCGGCGAGAAATTCGAGCGTCCGGTCACCATCGGCTACATGCACTACCTGAAGCTGCACCACTTGGTCGACGACAAGATGCACGCCCGTTCGACCGGCCCGTACTCGCTCGTGACCCAGCAGCCGCTGGGTGGTAAGGCGCAGTTCGGTGGCCAGCGCTTCGGGGAAATGGAAGTGTGGGCACTGGAAGCTTATGGTGCCTCCTACACCCTGCAAGAAATGCTGACGGTGAAGTCCGATGACATCACGGGTCGCACCAAGGTTTACGAAAACATCGTCAAGGGCGACCACGTCATCGACGCCGGCATGCCGGAATCGTTCAACGTGCTGGTCAAGGAAATCCGCTCGTTGGCCCTGGACATGGATTTGGAGCGTAACTAATGAAAGCGCTACTTGATCTCTTCAAGCAAGTCTCGCAAGACGAGCAATTCGATGCCATCAAGATCGGCATCGCCTCGCCCGAGAAGATCCGTTCGTGGTCTTACGGCGAAGTTCGCAAGCCCGAGACCATCAACTACCGTACGTTCAAGCCCGAGCGTGATGGCCTGTTCTGCGCCAAGATCTTTGGCCCGATCAAGGACTACGAGTGCTTGTGCGGCAAGTACAAGCGCCTGAAGCACCGTGGCGTGATCTGCGAAAAGTGCGGTGTCGAAGTCACCGTGGCCAAGGTGCGCCGTGAGCGCATGGGCCACATCGAGCTGGCCAGCCCGGTTGCGCACATCTGGTTCCTGAAGAGCCTGCCGTCGCGCCTGGGTATGGTGCTCGACATGACGCTGCGCGATATCGAACGCGTCCTGTACTTCGAAGCCTGGTGCGTGATCGAACCTGGCATGACGCCGCTCAAGCGCGGCCAGATCATGTCGGACGACGATTTCCTCGCCAAGACCGAAGAATACGGTGACGACTTCCGTGCCCTGATGGGCGCGGAGGCCGTGCGCGAACTGCTGCGCACGATCGACATCGATCGCGAAGTCGAAACGCTGCGCGGTGAGCTCAAGGCCACCAGCTCGGAAGCCAAGATCAAGAAGATCTCGAAGCGCCTGAAGGTGCTCGAGGGCTTCCAGAAGTCGGGCATCAAGGCCGAGTGGATGGTCATGGAAGTGCTGCCCGTGCTGCCGCCGGACCTGCGTCCGCTGGTGCCGCTGGACGGCGGCCGCTTCGCGACCTCGGATCTGAACGATCTGTACCGCCGCGTCATCAACCGCAACAACCGCCTGAAGCGTCTGCTCGAACTGAAGGCGCCCGAAATCATTCTGCGCAACGAAAAGCGCATGCTGCAGGAAGCCGTCGACTCGCTGCTCGACAACGGCCGCCGCGGCAAGGCCATGACCGGCGCCAACAAGCGCCAGCTCAAGTCGCTGGCCGACATGATCAAGGGCAAGAGCGGTCGTTTCCGTCAAAACCTGCTGGGCAAGCGCGTCGACTACTCGGGCCGTTCGGTCATCGTGGTGGGTCCGCAGCTCAAGCTGCATCAGTGCGGTCTGCCCAAGCTGATGGCCCTGGAACTGTTCAAGCCGTTCATCTTCAATCGTCTGGAGATGATGGGCCTGGCCACGACCATCAAGGCTGCGAAGAAGCTCGTTGAAAGCCAGGAACCGGTGGTCTGGGACATCCTCGAAGAGGTGATCCGCGAGCACCCGGTCATGCTGAACCGTGCGCCGACGCTGCACCGTCTGGGCATCCAGGCGTTCGAGCCCGTGCTGATCGAAGGCAAGGCCATCCAGCTGCACCCGCTGGTCTGCGCGGCGTTCAATGCCGACTTCGACGGTGACCAGATGGCCGTTCACGTGCCGCTGTCGCTCGAAGCCCAGCTCGAAGCCCGCACGCTGATGCTGGCCTCGAACAACGTGCTGTTCCCGGCCAACGGCGAACCGTCGATCGTGCCGTCGCAGGATATCGTGCTGGGTCTGTACTACACGACCCGTGAGCGCGTGAACGGCCGCGGCGAAGGCATCTTCTTCGCCGACGTGGCTGAAGTCCAGCGCGCCTACGACAACAACGAAGTCGAGCTGCAGACCCGCATCACGGTGCGTCTGAAGGAACACGAGCGCGACGAAAACGGCGAATGGCAACCGGTGATCCGTCGTCACGAGACGACGGTCGGCCGTGCGCTGCTCTCCGAGATCCTGCCCAAGGGCCTGCCCTTCACGGTGCTGAACAAGGCACTCAAGAAGAAGGAAATCTCGCGCCTGATCAACCAGTCGTTCCGCCGTTGCGGCCTGCGCGACACGGTGATCTTTGCCGACAAGCTGATGCAGTCGGGCTTCCGCCTGGCAACGCGCGGCGGCATCTCGATCGCCATGGAAGACATGCTGATCCCCAAGGCCAAGGAAGTGATCCTGGCCGAGGCGAGCCGCGAAGTGAAGGAAATCGACAAGCAGTACTCGTCGGGTCTGGTCACGTCCCAAGAGCGCTACAACAACGTTGTGGACATCTGGGGCAAGGCCGGCGACAAGGTCGGCAAGGCGATGATGGAACAGCTCGCGACCGAGCCCGTGGTCAACCGCCACGGCGAGGAAGTGCGCCAGGAATCGTTCAACTCGATCTACATGATGGCCGACTCGGGCGCGCGGGGTTCCGCCGCTCAGATCCGTCAGCTCGCCGGTATGCGCGGCCTGATGGCCAAGCCGGACGGCTCGATCATTGAAACGCCCATTACCGCAAACTTCCGTGAAGGCCTGAACGTACTCCAGTACTTCATCTCGACTCACGGTGCGCGTAAGGGTCTGGCCGACACGGCACTGAAGACCGCCAACTCGGGTTACCTGACCCGCCGTCTGGTCGACGTGACGCAGGATCTGGTCATCATCGAAGACGACTGCGGCACCTCGCACGGCTACTCGATGAAGGCCCTGGTCGAAGGTGGTGAAGTCATCGAACCGCTGCGCGACCGTATCCTCGGCCGCGTCGCCGCGATCGACATCGTCAATCCTGACACCCAGGAAACCGCGATCACCGCCGGCACGCTGCTCGACGAAGATCTGGTCGACATGATCGACCGTCTCGGCGTCGACGAAGTGAAGGTCCGCACGCCGCTGACCTGCGAAACCCGTCATGGTCTGTGCGCACACTGCTACGGCCGCGATCTGGGCCGCGGTTCGCACGTGAACGTCGGTGAGGCCGTCGGCGTCATCGCCGCTCAGTCGATCGGCGAACCGGGCACGCAGCTCACGATGCGTACGTTCCACATCGGTGGTGCGGCATCGCGTTCGGCCCTGGCCAGCGCCGTGGAAACCAAGTCCAACGGTACGGTCGGCTTCACGAGCACGATGCGTTACGTCACCAACGCCAAGGGCGAGCGCGTTGCGATCTCGCGCTCGGGCGAACTGGCGATCTTCGACGACAACGGTCGTGAGCGCGAACGTCACAAGATCCCGTACGGCGCGACCGTGCTGGTGGGCGACGGCGAGGCCATCAAGGCCGGTACCCGTCTGGCTACCTGGGATCCGCTGACCCGTCCGATCGTGTCCGAGTACGCCGGTGCCGTCCGCTTCGAGAACATCGAAGAAGGCGTGACCGTCGCCAAGCAGGTCGACGAAGTCACCGGCCTGTCGACCCTGGTCGTGATCACGCCCAAGACGCGCGGCGGCAAGATCGTCATGCGTCCGCAGATCAAGCTGGTCAACGAAAACGGCGACGACGTTCGTATCGCCGGTACCGACCATGCCGTGAACATCTCGTTCCCGGTGGGCGCGCTGATCACGGTGCGCGATGGTCAGCAAGTGGCCGTGGGTGAAGTGCTGGCGCGTATTCCGCAAGAATCGCAAAAGACCCGCGACATTACCGGCGGTCTGCCGCGTGTGGCCGAGCTCTTCGAAGCCCGTTCGCCGAAGGACGCTGGCATGCTGGCCGAAGTGACCGGTACGGTCTCGTTCGGCAAGGACACCAAGGGCAAGCAACGCCTGGTGATCACCGACCTCGAGGGCGTGAGCCACGAGTTCCTGATCCCCAAGGAAAAGCAGGTTCTGGTGCACGACGGCCAAGTGGTGAACAAGGGCGAAATGATCGTGGACGGCCCGGCCGATCCCCACGACATCCTGCGCCTGCAGGGCATCGAGAAGCTGGCGACCTACATCGTCGACGAAGTGCAGGACGTGTACCGTCTGCAGGGCGTGAAGATCAACGACAAGCACATCGAAGTGATTGTTCGTCAGATGCTGCGCCGTGTGAACATCACGGATCCGGGCGACGCCGATTTCATCCCTGGCGAACAGGTCGAGCGTTCGGAGCTGCTCAACGAGAACGATCGTGTTCTCGCCGAGAACAAGCGTCCGGCCATCTACGACAACGTGCTGCTGGGTATCACGAAGGCCTCGCTGTCGACCGACTCGTTCATCTCCGCTGCATCGTTCCAGGAAACGACGCGCGTGCTGACCGAAGCGGCCATCATGGGCAAGCGTGACGATCTGCGTGGTCTGAAGGAAAACGTGATCGTGGGTCGTCTGATCCCCGCCGGTACCGGTCTGGCTTATCACCTTGCCCGCAAGGACAAGGAAGCCGTGGAAGCCGCCGAGCGCGAAGCCGCACGTCAGCTCGCCAACCCGTTCGAGGACGCACCGGTCACGGTGGGTGCCGAGCCGGAAGGTGCTGCGCCGCAGGCCGACGCCGACGACGCCGCCGAGTAATCGGACCTCGTGTTGCCGGGGTGGGCCTTGTGTCCACCCCAATTAAAAACGCCGGCGCAAGCCGGCTTTTTTTTATGCAGGGCCGCCGCGTGTCGCGGCGTGCGCTTACTGCACGCGCTGCTGCGCCGTGCGGAACACCGGGCCCCAGTTGGGGTGGCCGGCTTCGTTGGGCGCGAGTGCGAAATCGGGCTGCAGCGCCAGGATGCGCACGAAGGCGTCCTCGCAGAGTTGGCGGTAATTGCTCACGCAGTAGCTGAAAGCCTGCAGCTTGAAGGCTTCGACGCGCACGGCGCGCGGTGCGGTGGCGATGTCGTCGGAGGTGGCGACGAGCCGGATGACCTCGCCATAGCGTCCTCCGCCGTAACTGTCGCGCGCCTGATCGAGAGCGGCCAATGCTTGCGGGGTGGCCGGCGCCTCGGGGGCGGCGCCGCGGATGCCCGCACAGCCCGTCAGGGCGGCACAGAGCAGCAGCGCGCCGAGCCGGATGGCGGGGCGTTGGAAGAGGGTGACGGACATGGTGACGGCAATCCTGTGACTGTGGTTTATGCTTGCGCCGCCGGCACTGTGGCAATACAGCGACCGGCGGTGCAAATGATATCGTCAAGGCGCGATTCCTGGTGTACGGTTTTACCTGGGACGCATCCGCGCCCGGTCCATCAGAGCCCTCCCTTCTTCAATTGTGTTCAAGCGCCGTACGGCTGCTGGAGCTCCGGACCCGGAGCGCCGCATGACAGTACGGTCGCGTTATGAGTGATATGTCCTTTCCCGCCGGCTCTTCGACTCCGCGCGGCCCGTTTGCCGGCGCCGCTCCCCTGGCTCACCGCCCCCTGTCGGCCATCGCCGCCACGACGGGCGGGGGCGTGCCCGAGTCGCGCGTCAAACGCGTGCTCGCCGAACTGCTCGCGCCGCTGGCGTCGATCCACGAACGCGGCCGCATCTGTGCCGACATCACGACCCACTCGGTCGGCCTCGATGAGGCAGGCAAGGCGCATCTGCTGGCCGCCCAGGCCCAGCCGCGCCAGCACGATGGCCAGCTGCCCGCGCCGACGCCCGGCTTCGCGCCGTTCGAGTTCTACACCCAGACACCCGAGTGGCCCCGCGGGCCCTGGAGCGATATCTACTCTCTCTGTGCGGTCGCGCACTCGCTGATCACCGGGATGCTGCCGCCGCCCGCGCCGGACCGCGTGGTCAATGACACCTACGTTCCGCTCGCCCAGCGCGGCCTGACGCGGTACGCGCCCGACTTTCTGGCGGCGATCGACGCGGGCCTCGCCGTTCGACCCGCCGACCGGCCGCAGACCGTCGAGGCCCTGGCGCTGCTGCTGGCGTTCGAGCCCGTACAGGATGATGCCGAGCTCGCCACCATCGCGCCGATTTCGGTCAATGTGGATGCGCCGCGCGCCGATTATGTGCAGCCCACCCAGCAGCGGCCCTCGGTCGGCGCGGTGCTGTTCGTGCTGTTGCTGATCGCCATCACCGCGGGCGTCGGCTTTTACTGGTGGAACCGGCTGGCGGCCGTGCCCAAGGGGGTAATCACCGCATCCGAATCCATGGTGCCCAACACCACGGCTCAGGCGCGACTGCCGCAGGGCGCGACGCCCGTGCCCGGGACCGGGACCGGGACCGGGACCGGAACCGTATCCGGCGCCGCCCCGGGTGGCGCGCCCGCCAGCGATCTGCCGCCGGAGCCGCCGGGTCTGCAGAGCACGCCGCCGGCGGGACGCGCCGCGTCGTCCACCAACCCGCCTGCCGCCGCCAATGGCGCCGGCACGGCGGAGAACGGCGGCGCCGCGCGGTCGGCGGGCCAGACACCGTCGGCCGTTCCGGCAGGTCCTGGCGCCGAGGCTGCCCCCGCGGCGGAGGGGGGCGAGGCGGCCGAAGCGGAGACCGCCCCCGCCACGCCGGCGGATCCCGCGCCGCCGGCCCGGGTGCCGGTCCGCATCAATGTGATGCCCTGGGGCGAGATCTGGATCAACGGCACGCGCCGCGGCGTGAGCCCGCCGCTCAAGGAGCTGCGCCTGTTGCCCGGCAAGTACAGTGTCACGGTGCGCAATGCCGACCTGCCGCCGTACCAGACCACGATCGACGTGCGTCCGGGCCGTGGCGCCACGATCACGCATACGTTCCGCTGAGGCGGCCAGCGCGGCCGGGGCAGGGCGGCGCGCGCCACTCAGGCCGGGGTCGCGCGCGGAATCCTGAGCAGAAAGGTGGCGCCCTCGCCGGGCGCGCTTTCGACCTCGACGCTGCCATGATGGCGCTGCGCGACCGCGCGTACGAACGCCAGACCCAGGCCGGCGCCCCCTCTGTCGGCACGGCCGCTGGCGCCGACCCGCGTGAATGGCTCGAAGATCGTGGCGGCGTCGGCGCCCCCGATGCCCGGCCCCTCATCGGCTATCGACACCACCCACATCGATCCCTGCGCGGCCAGGCCGCAACGCACCCGGCTGTGATCCGGGCTGTATTTGATGGCGTTGTCCACCAGGTTGCAGACCGCACGCCGCAGCAGCGTCTGGTCACCCGACACCTCGGCGGTGGGCAACGGCTCGGCCAGCGTCAGGGCGATGTCGCGCGCGCGCGCGGCCGCCCAGAAGTCGTCCGCCACCTCGCGTAGCGTTTCGGCGAGATCGAAGGGCACCGACTCGATCCGCACCGACTCCGCACGCGTGAGCTGCACGAAGCCATCGACCAGGTGCAGCGTGCGATGCGCAAGCTGCGCGACGCGCGCCAGCGTTTCGTCTTCCTTGCCGTGTTCGCGCGTGTGCAGATCGACCAGGGCCAGGATCGAGTTCTGCGGAGCGCGCATGTCGTGCGAAATGAAGCGCAGGGTTTCTTCGCGATGGCGCTCTGCCTGGCGGATCGCGCTGATATCGCTGAGCGTCAGGATGGTGCCGACGAACTGGCCGTCACTCGTGTGGATGGGGGCGCATTTCACGATCAGATCGCGCGCCGCGCTGTCCCTGACCTCGACATCGGCGCTCCAGCCCGAGCGTGCGTCGGAATGCGACGCCCGGTCCATCGCCGCCCGGATCTGGTGGCGCGTCTCGTCGCCCGGCACCACGCGCGCCAGCAGGTCGCCCGCCTGTTGCCCCACATGCGGCGAACGCGCGCTCAGACGCCGGAAGAAAGTGACCGCGGCACGATTGCGAAACTGCAGACGCTGATTGACGTCGAACACGAGCGTGGCATCGGGCAGACCGTCCAGGCCGTCCGTCAGGAAGCTGCGCAGGTTGCGTACCAAGGCCAGCGCGTCGCGCAGCTGGCTCAGGCGGTCTTCGAGGGAACGGCGACCGAGCAGCGAACTGCCGGAGGGCAGATTGAGCACCGGCGCATATTCGCGGCGCAGGCGCCGCAGCTCCGTATCCATATAGCGCAGCACGGTCTCCTGGCTGCGCCAGCTCCAGATCGGATAGCAGATCGCCACACCCAGCAGCGCGGCCGAGGGCGGGATCCAGAGCTCGCCATAGCGCAGCAACAAGAGGGCGCCCGGCAGAATGATGAGAGGCAGCAGCGCGGTCAGGATCAACGAGGCCTTGGGCGAGCCGTGGCGCAGCATCAGGCACAGCAGCAACACCGGCAGTGCCGCGGCCAACGCGCCTTGCCAGGGCGTGGCCGCGCGCCATGAGCGCTGTTCCCGCGCCGCCTGCAACAGGTTGCCCAGAATCTCGACGCCGGCCATGCCGCTGGCGCGATGCGATACCGGCGTGGGAAACGCATCGCTCATGCCGGTGGCCCAGGCACCGATCAGCACGTACTTGTCCTTGAACCATTCCGGCGGGATGTGGCCGTCGAGCACGCGCAGATAAGGCACCGTGACCAGATGCGCCGGCGGACCGGCGAACGGAATCAACGACTGCTCGCGCGGGCCGAAGCCCTGTCCGAATGCCCGCGCGGCATCGGCTTCGCCACCGGCGGCCATCAGCGACAGCACGAAATGAGGAACCCGCACGCCGCCCACCGCGCGGTTCCAGGCGGTCTCGCGCACCACGCCGTCGGGGTCGAGCGGAATGTTGATGAACCCCATCCCCGCGGCGACCCGCGCAAGCTGAGGAATCGGCGACTCGTAGGTCTGCACGCGCGCCAGATCGTCGAGCACGATCGGCAGCACGACGCGCCCGTGCCGTTCGATGGCGGCGGCGAGCAAGGCGTCGGCCTGGGCGTCGTTGCTGTCGGGTTCCGAGAAGATCAAGTCGAGGCCGACCGCGCGCGCGTCGCGCAGCCGGTCCAGCAGCTCGGCGTGCGTGCGGCGGCTCCAGGGCCAGCGCCCGAGCGCGGCGATGCTTTCGTCGTCGATCGTGATCAACACGATATCGGATTGCGCGGGACGGCTGACCAGCGAGACGGCGCGGTCGTAGAGGGTCTGATCGATGCGCCCGAGCCCGACGAAGCTGCCCAGCAATGCCGCAAACGAGACCAGCAGAATCGTCAGCACGAGGCTGGATCGGTGGGTCAGGCGCCGGCGGTCATGGGGCAGGGCGGTGGGCATCGTGGTGGCAGGCGGTTCAGAACACGCTCAGGGTAACGACGCCTCCGGTGGCGGTTTGAACGGGCAGGCCGCCCGTGGTGGTCAGCGCGTTGACGCCATCGAACGGGCGCCAGGCTTCCAGGCCGCGCAGGCCGGCCGCATCGATCGCACTGACGCCCACATAATAGGTGCCCGGCCCGGGTGCGGTAAAGCTGAGCTCGGGCAGCGTGTAGCGGTGCACCGCGACCTGATGCATGCCATGCGGATCGCGCGCGATCCGGGCTTCATAGGCCACCGCGCCCGGCACGGGCGTGACGGCGATACGGACGTTTCCACCCCGGCCCGGCTCGCCGAGGACCGGTGCGGGCAAGAGGGGGCGCACGCCGGCGAACGAGCCATCCGCGGCGACCCGCGCGCCCTGGCCCGCGCTCACGCCGACGACCGCCTTGGCCGCGGTGCCGGGCGGGGCGTCGGGCGCATGGGGTTGCAAGCGCACCCGGCCTTCCAGCACCGTCTGGGTGGCGCCCTGATCCGAACTCTCCACCCGGAAGCGCGTGCCGCGCACGCCGGTCACGGCGACCGGAGTACGGATCTCGAAGCGCCCCACGCCGCCGCCGTCGGGGGCGACCCGCGATTCGACACCGCCCGTCTGCACGCGCACGATCGAATCGGTGAGCGGCACCCGCGCAAACTGCCGCACACGTTCCAGCAGGATCGCGGTCGACGGCGGGACGGTCACTTCAGTGGCATCCGACAGCCGCAGCGTGACGAAACTGTCGGGCCCGGTGCGGATCTCGCCGCCCTCGGGCACCGTCATGCCGGGCCGCAGCGCGGCACTGGCCATGTGAGCATTGCCGGCGACGTGCACGACCTGCGCCGCGCTCGTCACCATCGGAATCATCGACAACGGAATGTGCAGCTCGAGCCCGATCGGCAGGGCTTGCGGATCCGCGACGCGATTGAGCGTCTGCAGACGCGCCCAGTTCGAGGCTTCACCCGTGTACGTGGTGGCCAACGCGATCAGCGTATCGCCAGCGCGGATCCGGAAGATGAAGTCTTCGCCGAGCGCGCCGGCCGGCTGTGCATGTGCGCCGGGCAGGGCCAGGCAGGCGAGCAGGGCGCAAGCGAAACGGATGCGTCCGTTCATGGGTTCTCCTTGGGACGCCTGCGTCAGCGCGCGTTGGCGTCGGTATCTGCGATCAGCTCGAGCCGATAGCCCAGGGCATACGACGAGCTCAACCTGACGCCGTGTTCGGGGCGCAGCTGCAGCTTCTGGCGGACATTGGACAGATGGGTGTCGAGCGTGCGTGAGGTCGCGGGGATCTCGCGGTTCCAGACGCTTTCCGCGAGCAGGTCGCGTGACATCAAGCGGCCGACATTGCGGAAAAACAGCAACGCCAGGTCGAACTCCTTGGGGGGCAGGCTGATCGCCTGGTCATGGAGGGTGATGATGCGTTCCGCGGGATCGATCCGATACTGTGCCACCTCGAAAGGCGCGGTATCGGGGGCCGCGGGCTGCATGCGACGCAGCAGCGCGGCCACGCGCGCCAGCATTTCGGCCGGCCGCAGCGGCTTGAAGATGTAGTCGTCCGCGCCGGCGCGCAAGCCCTCGACCAGATCAGCCTCCTGGTTGCGGCTCGTCAGGAAAATGATAGCGGCGCTGTTGCCGTAGCGGGCGCGCAGATGGCGCACGACTTCATCGCCGTCGATGTCCGGCAGTTGCCAGTCGACCAGGAACAAGTCGAAGCGATCGGCGCGCAAAGCGGCCAGCAAATCCTGGCTTTTTTGAAAGCTGCTGCACTCGTAGCCGGCATCAACAAGTATCTGTTGTATCTGCCGTGCCTGGTCCAGATCGTCTTCGAGGGATGCGATTCTCATGGCAGTGGAATGAGCGCGCCTCGCAATGGCGTGGCGCGGGGCGCTTCCGGGGGCGCCAGGGGCGGCGTGCCGGGCGAAGCGCATCATAAACGTGCGTAACGTATTTTGATACAGACTTTGCCAACATCCAGCGTCAAGAACTGCAAACTTGACGAATATTGACTGGGGAAGCCAGCAATATGGCGCGACACTTGTTCCGATCGCATCGAGGTCCCGAGACACCGGACCCATGGGTGCGACATCGTGGCAAAGTGCCGCGGTGAGACTAGGCCTGGTTATGAAGCAATTGAGCACACTCATCATGGTGCCCGACACGACCAGCCGCACTCAAACTATCTCGGTGCTGCTGCAAGCGGGTATATCCACGCGGGGTTGTTCCACCCCGCTCGAACTTTTCAGTCTCCTCTCCGAAGACACCTACGACGCCGTCGTGCTGGACCTGACGGAGCTGGGCGAGCTCGGCTATGCGCTGATCGCGCGTCTGCGCGGGTCGCCGTCTCTGGGCATCGTGGCCACGGGACGGGACCTGTCCGTGGAGGCACGCCTGCGCTGCCTGCAGAGCGGCGCCGACACCTGCCTGACGGCGCCCGTCGACGCGCGCGAGCTCGCCTGTGTGTTGCTGGCGCTGGCGCGCCGGCTGCCCGTCTGGCAAAACGAACCCGCGCTATCCGAACTCGTCACGGTCGAGCCGGCCTCGGCGGGGCGCTGGGAGCTGCGCGACCAGGACTGGACGCTGGGCGCGCCCAACGGCGCCGCGCTGTCCCTGTCGGCCAACGAGCGGCAGGTCATGCGCGTGCTGCTCGAGACGCCCGGACGCGCGGTGACGCGCGAACAGCTTGCCGAAGAACTGGCCGCCGACGGCATGTCCGCCCGGGTGACCGGGGCGCGCAGCATCGACGTCGTGGTGAGCCGGCTGCGCCGCAAGGCGGAGCTGGCCGGCCTGATTCTGCCGGTGCGTACCGTTTACGGCAGCGGCTACCTGTTCGCCAATCCCTGATTCGTGCACGTCGCGCGGCCCGCGCCTGTGGATAAGTAAGCGCTCGCATTCGCGCAACGCCGCTCCTGTGGCTGTGCGCAGGTCTGTGGATAAATAGGGTTGCACCCCTGCACCGCGCGGCCGACCGGCCAAGCGCCCGCACACACGGCGGCCAGGTCGCCCGCGCCCACCGACATGGCAGGGGCCATGTTGCCCGCGGCCACCACCCGTGCGTCATCGTGCAAAAAATGAGCAGAGGTCTTTGACAGCGGTGGATAACTACGCTAAGCTGAAGGGCTTACTGCTTTATGCGCGCGCATAGCCATCTCCGGCCATAGGTCGTGGGGCTGCGGTGCGTGGGTAAAGATGGGTTGTCCGGGTGTCTGGTGGCGTTTCTCTCGAAGCTCCACCCCGATGCCAGGATGCAGATCCGGACTTTCCGGGTCCGGTCAGGTGGGTGCGTCACGAATCCGCCCGGCCGCAAGCCAATCTCTGTGGCGTTTCCGATACGGTGTATCCGGCAGCGTCATATTGTCGAATCCTTCACCCGCTACCGTCCCATTCCAGCATCCGGTTTCGATCAGCCCCAGTCTGCTGTTTAGCTGGGACGACTCGATTTGACTCTGCGCGTTTTTGCGCGCAAGACCCGCTCTTTTACGTAGATGAAACGTCAGGGGCGGTTTTGCGTGAACTGCCTCTCCAGGCCCCGCAGTAAGGTGCCCGGAGGACACGAGTACTCATGTACTTACCAGTGGTACGTAAAAGGGATTTCAAAGGTCATGCCTACCATTAGCCAACTCGTGCGCAAGCCGCGCGAAGTCAGCATCATCAAGAGCAAGAGCCCCGCGCTGGAGAACTGCCCCCAGCGTCGCGGCGTTTGCACCCGTGTCTACACCACCACCCCCAAGAAGCCGAACTCCGCTCTGCGTAAGGTTGCCAAGGTGCGTCTGACCAACGGTTACGAAGTCATTTCGTACATCGGCGGCGAAGGCCACAACCTGCAAGAGCACTCGGT
Source organism: Bordetella genomosp. 5 (assembly GCF_002261475.1). Taxonomy (GTDB): domain Bacteria; phylum Pseudomonadota; class Gammaproteobacteria; order Burkholderiales; family Burkholderiaceae_B; genus Bordetella. The sequence continues at coordinate 364,276 of NZ_NEVN01000013.1, read as the reverse complement.
CGTTCTGGTGCGTGGCGGTCGTGTGAAGGACTTGCCCGGTGTGCGTTACCACATCGTGCGCGGCTCCCTCGACCTGCAAGGCGTCAAGGACCGTAAGCAAGCCCGCTCGAAGTACGGCGCCAAGCGCCCGAAGAAGGCTTAATCGCAGTATCTGGAAGTACCCCAGGGACGCACTGGCGTCACCCGGGATGTGTGCAGCTGCGCCAGTAGGAATGCTGGAATAGTGTGCAGCACGTAAGGGGTCGTCTCTCTAGACGGCCATGGCCGTGCAGGAAGCACGGTTCAACTGAACAGACACAAGGAAGCAAAAATGCCCCGTCGTCGCGAAGTACCCAAGCGCGAGATTCTGCCCGATCCCAAGTTCGGCAGCGTCGAGCTCGCCAAGTTCATGAACGTTGTGATGCTGGACGGCAAGAAGGCCGTCGCCGAGCGCATCATTTATGGTGCCCTCGAGCAAGTCCAGGCCAAGACCGGCAAAGAGCCGATCGAAGTCTTCTCCCTGGCCATCAACAACATCAAGCCGATCGTCGAAGTGAAGAGCCGCCGCGTTGGCGGTGCCAACTACCAAGTGCCGGTTGAAGTGCGCCCCGTGCGCCGCCTGGCCCTGGCTATGCGTTGGCTCCGTGAAGCCGCCAAGAAGCGTGGCGAGAAGTCGATGGATCTGCGTCTGGCTGGCGAACTGATCGACGCCTCCGAAGGTCGTGGCGCCGCAATGAAGAAGCGCGAAGACACGCACAAGATGGCCGAAGCCAACAAGGCATTCAGCCATTTCCGCTGGTAATTTAAGGACTACCCACCATGGCCCGCAAAACCCCGATCGAGCGCTATCGCAACATTGGTATCTCTGCGCACATCGATGCAGGGAAAACCACCACGACCGAACGTATCCTGTTCTATACCGGCGTCAATCACAAGATTGGCGAAGTGCATGATGGCGCAGCCACCATGGACTGGATGGAGCAAGAGCAAGAGCGTGGCATCACCATCACGTCGGCTGCTACGACGGCGTTTTGGCGTGGCATGGCCGGCAACTTCCCCGAGCACCGCATTAACATCATCGACACCCCGGGACACGTGGACTTCACCATCGAGGTGGAACGTTCCATGCGCGTCCTGGACGGTGCCTGCATGGTGTACTGCGCCGTGGGTGGTGTGCAGCCCCAGTCGGAAACCGTTTGGCGCCAAGCCAACAAGTACGGTGTGCCGCGTCTGGCCTTCGTGAACAAGATGGACCGTACCGGCGCCAACTTCTTCAAGGTCTACGACCAGCTCCGTACCCGTCTGCGCGCTAACCCCGTGCCGATCGTCATCCCCATCGGTGCCGAAGACTCCTTCACCGGCGTCATCGACCTGATCAAGATGAAGGCGATCCTCTGGGACGAAGCCAGCCAGGGCACCAAGTTCGACTACGCCGACATCCCGGCCGAACTGCAGGCTACCGCCGACGAATGGCGCGAGAAGCTCGTCGAAGCGGCTGCTGAGTCGTCCGAAGAGCTGATGAACAAGTACCTTGAAACCGGCACGCTCGAAGAAGCCGAGATCAACGAAGCTGTTCGTCAACGCACCATCGCTGGCGAAATCCAGCCGATGCTGTGCGGCACCGCCTTCAAGAACAAGGGCGTGCAGCGCATGCTCGACGCGGTCATCGAATACCTGCCTTCGCCCGTCGATATCCCGCCGGTTGACGGCACGGACGACGACGGCAACGAAGTCAAGCGCGAAGCCAACGACGACGAGAAGTTCTCGGCGCTGGCCTTCAAGCTGATGAGCGATCCGTTCGTGGGTCAGCTGACCTTCGTGCGCGTTTACTCGGGCGTTCTGAAGTCGGGCGACACGGTCTACAACCCCATCAAGGGCAAGAAAGAGCGTATCGGCCGCATCCTGCAGATGCACGCGAACAACCGCGAGGAAATCAAGGAAGTTCTGGCTGGCGACATCGCCGCCGTCGTGGGCCTGAAGGACGTGACGACCGGCGAAACGCTGTGCGATGTCGATGCACACGTGACCCTCGAGCGCATGGAGTTCCCCGAGCCCGTGATCTCGCAGGCCGTCGAACCCAAGTCGAAGGCTGACCAAGAAAAGATGGGCCTGGCGCTGTCGCGTCTGGCCGCCGAAGATCCGTCGTTCCGCGTGCGCAGCGACGAAGAATCGGGCCAAACCATCATTTCGGGCATGGGCGAGCTCCACCTCGAAATTCTGGTCGATCGCATGAAGCGCGAATTCGGCGTGGAAGCCAACGTGGGCAAGCCCCAGGTTGCCTACCGCGAAACGATCCGCAAGACCTGCGAAGAAGTCGAAGGCAAGTTCGTCAAGCAGTCGGGCGGTCGCGGCCAGTACGGTCACGTGGTCCTGAAGGTCGAGCCGCTTCCCCCGGGCGGTGGCTACGAATTCGTGGACGCCATCAAGGGCGGCGTCGTGCCGCGCGAGTTCATCCCCGCGGTGGACAAGGGCATCCAGGAAACCCTGCCTGCTGGTATCCTTGCGGGTTACCCGGTGGTCGACGTCAAGGCAACGTTGTTCTTCGGTTCGTACCACGATGTGGACTCGAACGAAAACGCGTTCAAGATGGCCGGTTCGATGGCGTTCAAGGAAGGTATGCGTCGCGCATCGCCGGTCCTGCTGGAACCCATGATGGCCGTTGAAGTCGAAACGCCGGAAGACTACGCAGGCACCGTGATGGGCGATCTGTCCTCGCGTCGCGGCATGGTCCAGGGCATGGACGACATGGTCGGCGGCGGTAAGGTCATCAAGGCTGAAGTTCCTCTGGCCATGATGTTCGGTTACGCCACCAACCTGCGTTCGCTCACGCAAGGTCGTGCCACGTACACGATGGAATTCAAGCATTACTCCGAGGCCCCCAAGAACGTCGCTGACGAAGTCATCGCCGCTCGGGCCAAGTAAATACCGTCGCCGCGTCTCCCGTGATCCGGGGGGCGCGGCAAATATCCAAATTTCCTTGAAAGTCAAAGGATAGAGATCATGGCAAAAGGCAAGTTTGAACGTACCAAGCCGCACGTGAACGTGGGTACGATTGGTCACGTTGACCACGGCAAAACCACGCTGACGGCAGCAATCACGACGGTTCTGTCGACCAAGTTCGGCGGCGAAGCCAAGGGCTACGACCAGATCGACGCGGCACCTGAAGAAAAGGCACGCGGCATCACGATCAACACCGCTCACGTCGAGTACGAAACGCAATCGCGTCACTACGCGCACGTCGACTGCCCGGGCCACGCTGACTATGTGAAGAACATGATCACGGGCGCCGCGCAAATGGACGGCGCGATCCTGGTGGTGTCGGCCGCTGACGGCCCGATGCCGCAGACGCGTGAACACATCCTGCTGTCGCGCCAGGTTGGCGTGCCGTACATCATCGTCTTCCTGAACAAGGCTGACATGGTTGACGACGCCGAGCTGCTCGAGCTGGTGGAAATGGAAGTTCGCGAACTTCTTTCGAAGTACGACTTCCCGGGCGACGACACGCCGATCGTGAAGGGTTCGGCCAAGCTGGCGCTGGAAGGCGACAAGGGCGAACTGGGCGAGCAAGCGATTCTGGCCCTGGCCGAAGCGCTGGACACGTACATCCCGACGCCTGAGCGTGCCGTTGACGGCGCGTTCCTGATGCCGGTCGAAGACGTGTTCTCGATCTCGGGTCGCGGCACCGTGGTGACCGGCCGTATCGAGCGCGGTGTCGTCAAGGTTGGTGAAGAAATCGAAATCGTGGGTATCAGCCCCACGGTCAAGACGACCTGCACCGGCGTGGAAATGTTCCGCAAGCTGCTCGACCAAGGTCAAGCCGGCGACAACGTGGGCATCCTGCTGCGCGGCACCAAGCGTGAAGACGTCCAGCGCGGCCAAGTGCTGGCCAAGCCGGGCTCGATCACCCCGCACACGGACTTCACCGCCGAGGTGTACATCCTGTCGAAGGAAGAAGGCGGCCGTCACACCCCGTTCTTCAACGGCTATCGTCCCCAGTTCTACTTCCGCACGACGGACGTGACGGGCACGATCGATCTGCCGGCCGACAAGGAAATGGTTCTGCCGGGCGACAACGTCTCGATGGTCGTCAAGCTCCTGGCCCCCATCGCCATGGAAGAAGGCCTGCGCTTCGCCATCCGTGAAGGCGGTCGTACCGTCGGCGCCGGTGTCGTTGCCAAGATCCTCAAGTAAGTAGTGCCCAACAGCGAGGGGCGGCAAGCCGCCTCTCGCATCTCGTTCTTTAGGAAACGCCATGAAAAACCAAAAGATCCGCATCCGTCTGAAGGCCTTCGATTACAAGCTGATCGATCAGTCCGCAGCGGAAATCGTCGACACCGCCAAGCGTACCGGCGCTGTCGTGCGCGGTCCGGTTCCCCTGCCCACGCGTATTCGCCGCTATGACGTTCTGCGTTCGCCGCACGTCAACAAGAGCTCGCGTGATCAGTTCGAAATCCGCACCCATCAGCGCCTGATGGACATCGTGGATCCGACCGACAAGACCGTGGACGCCCTGATGCGTCTGGATCTGCCGGCCGGCGTCGACGTCGAAATCGCGCTGCAGTAAGGCATGCGGGCCTGACCTGGTCAGGTTCGACAAGATGGCCGTATCCCTCGGGATACGGCCATTTTGCATTTCGGCCACCGGCAGAGGCGGGTACCGTCCGGTACCAGGACGCCTCAAGTGAGCGGCCACTCTCGCCGGCAGGCGCACGCGAGCGGGCAGGGCGCCGCGGCCATCTGGGGCGTTGCGACCAAAGGCGGCGATGCCTGTTGCGCCGGCCGCACAAACTCAGCCCGTTCACGCCCGCCAAACGGCGCTAAGTGCTTGTGTTGGCTGGAAAAACCGTGCTAATATGCAAAGCTTGCCATTTTGTGGCAAGAGCAACTGTAGGGCGAAGGCCGTTACCTTTTGCCTGATTAGCCCCGACCAATCGCAGTCGGGAATGGAGAAAACGATGTCGAATACGACACCCACGCCCGCCGCGCATCGGCTGGGTCTGGTGGGTCGCAAGGTCGGCATGACCCGCATTTTTACCGAGGATGGTGAATCCATTCCGGTGACCGTGCTGGACGTGTCCAACAACCGTGTGACTCAAGTCAAGTCCCTGGAATCCGACGGCTACGCCGCCATCCAAGTGACTTATGGCACCCGTCGCGCCTCGCGCGTGGCCAAGGCTCAGGCCGGCCACTACGCCAAGGCCAGCGCCGAAGCCGGCAGCATCCTGAAGGAATTCCGTCTCGATCCCACCCGCGCTGCCGAATTCACGGCCGGCTCGGTGATCGCCGTTGAATCTGTCTTTGAAGCCGGCCAACAGGTCGACGTCACGGGCACGACGATCGGTAAGGGTTTCGCCGGTACCATCAAGCGCCACCACTTCGGTTCGCAACGTGCTTCGCACGGTAACTCGCGTTCGCACCGCGTTCCTGGCTCGATCGGCCAGGCACAGGATCCGGGTCGTATTTTCCCGGGTAAGCGCATGGCGGGTCACCTGGGTGATGTCACCCGCACGGTGCAAAACCTCGACGTGGTTCGCGTCGATGTCGAACGCGGTCTGCTGTTGGTCAAGGGCGCTGTCCCCGGCCACGCTGGCGGCGATGTCATCGTCCGTCCGGCCGTCAAGGCCCCGGCGAAGAAGGGAGCATAAGTAAATGGATCTCAAGCTCCTGAACGATCAAGGTCAGGCCGCTACGTTCAGCGCGCCCGACACCATCTTCGGTCGCGACTTCAACGAAGCGCTGGTTCACCAGATCGTGGTGGCCTATCAGGCCAATGCCCGTAGCGGCAACCGCGCTCAGAAGGACCGTGCCGAAGTCAAGCACTCCACCAAGAAGCCCTGGCGCCAAAAGGGTACCGGCCGCGCTCGCGCCGGTATGACTTCGTCGCCGCTGTGGCGTGGGGGTGGTCGCGCGTTCCCGAACTCGCCCGAAGAGAACTTCAGCCAGAAGGTCAACAAGAAGATGTACCGCGCTGGCCTGCGTTCGATTCTGTCGCAGCTCGCCCGCGAAGACCGCATCGCCGTTGTCGATACCTTCTCGCTCGAATCGCCCAAGACCAAGCTGGCTGCCGCCAAGCTGAAGAACCTGGGTCTGGATTCGGTCCTGATCATCACCGACTCCGTCGATGAAAATATTTACCTCGCCACGCGCAACCTGCCGCACGTTGCCGTGATCGAGCCCCGTTATGCCGATCCGTTGTCGCTGATCCACTACAAGAAAGTGCTGATCACCAAGCCGGCCATCGCTCAACTCGAGGAGATGCTGGGATGAACGCCGAACGCTTGATGCAAGTCATTCTGGCGCCGGTCGTGACTGAAAAAGCCACGTTCGTTGCCGAGAAGAATCAGCAAATCGCTTTCCGTGTCGTGGCTGATGCCACCAAGCCGGAGATCAAGGCTGCCGTCGAACTCCTGTTCAAGGTGCAGGTCGAAGCCGTGCAGGTCCTCAACCGTAAGGGCAAAGTCAAGCGCTTTGGCCGATTCGTTGGCCGTCGTCGCAATGAGCGCAAGGCTTACGTGTCGCTCAAGGACGGCCAGGAAATCGACTTTGCGGAGGTGAAGTAAATGGCCCTCGTTAAAGTAAAGCCGACCTCGGCTGGTCGCCGTGGCATGGTGAAGGTTGTCAGCCCGAACCTGCACAAGGGTGAGCCCTACGCTCCCCTGCTGGAAAAGAAGACCCGTGGCTCGGGCCGCAACAACAATGGCCACATCACTGTGCGCCATCGTGGTGGTGGTCACAAGCAGCACTATCGCGTGGTGGATTTCCGTCGCAACAAGGACGGCATTCCCGCGAAGGTTGAGCGTCTGGAATACGACCCCAACCGTACCGCGCACATCGCGCTGCTGTGCTACGCCGATGGCGAACGTCGCTACATCATCGCTCCGCGCGGTCTGGAAGTGGGCGCCACGCTGATCTCGGGCATCGAAGCCCCGATCCGTGCTGGTAACACCCTGCCGATCCGCAACATCCCGGTGGGTACGACGATTCACTGCATCGAAATGATTCCTGGCAAGGGTGCTCAGATGGTTCGTTCGGCCGGCGCTTCCGCCGTCCTGATGGCCCGCGAAGGCACGTACGCTCAGGTGCGTCTGCGCTCCGGCGAAGTTCGCCGCGTGCACATCGAATGCCGTGCCACCATCGGTGAAGTCGGTAACGAAGAACACAGCCTGCGCCAAATCGGCAAGGCCGGCGCCATGCGTTGGCGCGGTATCCGCCCGACGGTTCGTGGTGTTGCCATGAACCCGATCGACCACCCGCACGGTGGTGGTGAAGGCCGTACCGGCGAAGCTCGCGAACCGGTCAGCCCGTGGGGTACTCCGGCGAAGGGCTTCAAGACCCGTCGCAACAAGCGGACGAACAATATGATCGTCCAACGGCGCAAGCGCAAGTAAGAGGCGAACACTATGTCACGTTCGATCAAGAAAGGCCCGTTTGTCGACGCTTACCTGATCAAAAAGGTGGATACGGCTGTCGCGGGCAAAGACAAGAAGCCGATCAAGACCTGGTCGCGTCGTTCCACGATCCTGCCGGAGTTCATCGGCCTGACGATCGCTGTGCACAACGGCCGTCAACACGTTCCCGTTTACATCAACGAGAACATGGTCGGTCACAAGCTCGGCGAGTTCGCGCTGACCCGTACGTTCAAGGGTCACGCCGCGGACAAGAAGGCGAAGAGGTAATCGATGGAAACTACTGCCATTATCCGTGGTGTTCACATCTCGGCCCAGAAGACCCGTCTGGTTGCGGACCTGATCCGCGGCAAGTCGGTGGCTCAAGCCCTGAACATCCTTACCTTCTCCCCGAAGAAGGCTGCCGTCATCCTGAAGAAGGCTGTCGAGTCCGCCATCGCCAACGCCGAGCACAACGACGGCGCCGATATCGACGAGCTGAAGGTCACCACGATTTTCGTGGACAAGGCGCAATCGATGAAGCGTTTCTCGGCTCGCGCCAAGGGCCGCGGCAACCGTATCGAGAAGCAGACCTGCCATATCACGGTCAAGGTCGGAGCTTAAGGAGTCACGATGGGTCAGAAAATTCACCCCACTGGGTTCCGTCTCGCGGTCACCCGTAACTGGTCCTCGCGTTGGTACGCGGACGACAAGGCCTTCGGCGGCATGCTCGCCGAAGACATCCGCGTGCGCGAATACCTGAAGAAGAAGCTCAAGAGCGCTTCCGTCGGTCGCGTCGTCATCGAGCGTCCCGCCAAGAACGCCCGCATCACCGTCTACTCGGCTCGTCCGGGCGTGGTGATCGGCAAGCGTGGCGAAGACATCGAAAGCCTGAAGGCCGATCTGCAGCGTCTGATGGGCGTGCCCGTGCACGTCAACATCGAGGAAATCCGCAAGCCGGAAACCGACGCTCAGCTGATCGCCGACTCGATCTCGCAGCAGCTCGAAAAGCGCATCATGTTCCGCCGCGCCATGAAGCGCGCCATGCAGAACGCAATGCGTCTGGGCGCTCAGGGCATCAAGATCATGAGCTCGGGCCGTCTGAACGGTATCGAAATTGCGCGTACCGAGTGGTACCGCGAAGGCCGTGTGCCGCTTCACACGCTGAAGGCGAACATCGATTACGGCACCTCCGAAGCCCACACCACCTACGGTGTGATCGGCATCAAGGTGTGGGTCTACAAGGGCGACATGCTGGCCAATGGCGAGCTGCCCGTCGAGACCGCCGCCCCGCGTGAAGAAGAGCGTCGTCCGCGTCGCGCCCCCCGTGGCGATCGTCCGGATGGTGCCCGCAACGGTCGTCCGGGTGGTCGCGGTCGTGCTCCCCGCAAGGCGGACGCGGCTCCGGCTCCTGAAGGAGAATAACCATGCTGCAACCCTCTCGCAGAAAATATCGCAAAGAGCAGAAGGGCCGCAACACCGGTCTGGCGACCCGTGGTACGCACGTGTCGTTCGGCGAGTTCGGCCTCAAGGCTACTGGCCGTGGCCGTCTGACCGCTCGTCAGATCGAAGCTGCTCGTCGTGCTATCAACCGTCACATCAAGCGCGGTGGCCGGATCTGGATCCGTATCTTCCCCGACAAGCCGATCTCGCAAAAGCCGGCTGAAGTCCGGATGGGTAACGGTAAGGGCAACCCGGAGTACTGGGTCGCTGAAATCCAGCCCGGCAAGGTGCTCTACGAAATGGAAGGGGTCAGCGAAGAGCTGGCGCGCGAGGCGTTCCGCCTGGCCGCTGCCAAGCTGCCGATCGCGACCACGTTCGTTGCGCGTCATATCGGTGCTTAAGGAGTACAAATATGAAAGCTAGCGAACTCCGTTCGAAAGACGCCGCCGAGCTGGGCAAAGAGCTCGAGAGCCTGCTGAAGGCGCAATTTGGTCTGCGCATGCAGAAGGCAACGCAGCAGCTTGGTAACACCACCCAGCTGCGCAACGTGCGTCGCGACATCGCGCGTGTGCGTACCTTGCTGACTCAGAAGGCAGGGGAATAAACATGAGCGAAACGCAAAACACCCAGGTCACCAAGCGCCAGCGCACGCTGGTTGGCAAGGTCGTCAGCAACAAGATGGACAAGACTGTCGTCGTTCTGGTCGAACGCCGCGTCAAGCACCCCATCTACGGCAAGATCGTCATGCGCTCGGCCAAGTACAAGGCTCACGACGAATCGAACCAGTACAACGAAGGCGACACCGTCGAGATCGCAGAAGGCCGTCCCATCTCCCGCTCCAAGGCGTGGAAGGTGGTTCGCCTGGTCGAAGCGGCCCGCGTCATCTGAAGTACCTTGCGCCGCGGCTCCGGCCGCGGCTGCATTGAAACGGCATGGAACAGGCTTCCATGCCGTTTTTTATTGAGTAGGGGATTCTGTGCCCGCGTGGCATCCCGGCAACGCCCGGTATCCGCGTTACGTGCGCATGTGCACCACGCAGGCGAACGCGGTACCGAAGTGCTCACTATCGCTGTATCCCATGTTCCAGGCCGTCTACGGACTGCAGGATGGGGTGGCGCCAGGTGGGCCGCTAAGCCGGCGCGCGCGCGATGGCGATGCATCCCCTGATTCGAGTTTGCTCCGTATGTTGTCGCAAGCGCACACGTCCTTGTTTTTTCAAGCAAAACAGGCTTGCGTTCGCCAAACCGGCGGGGTAGAATAACCAGCTTTCCCAAATTGTTAGTTGGGTTGGCCTAGGTACCAGAGTCAAAATCCAGATTCAAATCCGGATTCGCAGGGCCACAGATTTACGGGCAAATCCCGAAGGCTATGAGAGCGAGAGTAGAACTACTACTGCAGCTCCATGCGCTGGGTGTCGCAAGACAAACAGCTTCAGCCAGGAGGGTGAGCGCGGCGGGCATCAGCAGATGTGTGCGGCGTGCGCGTAATGTGGGGTTCGGGGCGGATAAACCTGGTGTACTGCCTAGTGCCGCTTCGGCTTACTTTGCAGGGAAATTTCCGCAGGATTTCAACCCAGGGTCGTCATCGCGTCATTCTCGACGAGGTAACGGACCTGACGGGACCAAAACTGGCAGGAAATACGGGCCTACCCAGCAGGGAAGGGCGTGTTTTCAGTTAAGTTGGAACAGGAAAAATCATGATCCAAATGCAGACCACGCTGGACGTGGCCGATAACACTGGTGCGCGTGCTGTCATGTGCATCAAGGTGCTCGGTGGCTCCAAGCGCCGCTATGCCGGAATCGGCGACATCATCAAGGTGAGCGTCAAAGATGCGGCTCCGCGCGGACGCGTCAAGAAAGGCGAAATTTACAACGCTGTGGTGGTTCGTACCGCCAAGGGCGTGCGCCGTAAAGACGGTTCGCTGATTCGTTTCGGTGGCAATGCCGCCGTGTTGCTCAATGCCAAGCTGGAGCCCATCGGCACCCGCATCTTCGGGCCCGTTACGCGTGAACTGCGTACCGAGCGCTTCATGAAGATCGTGTCGCTGGCCCCGGAAGTGCTGTAAGGAGCCCGCGATGAACAAGATCCGTAAAGGCGACGAAGTCATCGTTTTGACTGGCCGTGACAAGACCCGTCGCGGCACCGTGCTGGCCCGCGTTGACGCCGACCACGTTCTGGTCGAAGGCGTGAACGTCGTGAAGAAGCACGTGAAGGCCAACCCCATGGCCAACAACCCCGGCGGTATCGTCGAAAAGACGCTCCCGATCCATATCTCGAACGTGGCGCTGTTCAACCCCGCGACTGGCAAGGCCGATCGCGTCGGCATCAAGGTTGAGGAAGACGGCAGCAAGGTTCGCGTGTTCCGTTCCAATGGTGCCGTGGTCGGCGCCAAGGCGTAAGGGGCGAAAAACATGTCTCGTTTGCAAGAGTTTTACAAGAGCAAGGTCGCTGCCGACCTGCAAGCCAAGTTCGGCTACAAGAGCGTGATGGAAGTGCCCCGCATCACCAAGATCACCCTGAACATGGGTGTCTCGGAAGCGGTCGCCGACAAGAAGGTCATCGAGCACGCTGTGTCGGACCTGACCAAGATCGCCGGTCAAAAGCCCGTCATCACCAAGACGCGCAAAGCTATCGCGGGTTTCAAGATCCGTGAAAACTACCCGATCGGTTGCATGGTCACGCTGCGTGGTCAACGCATGTACGAATTCCTGGATCGCCTGGTTGCGGTCGCGCTGCCGCGCGTGCGTGACTTCCGTGGTATCTCGGGTCGTGCATTCGACGGCCGTGGCAACTACAACATCGGGGTGAAAGAGCAGATCATTTTCCCCGAAATCGAGTACGACAAGATCGACGCGCTGCGTGGGCTGAACATCAGCATCACCACGTCCGCCAAGACCGACGAAGAAGCCAAGGCGCTGTTGACGGCCTTCAGCTTCCCGTTCCGTAACTAAGGGGCTGATGACGTGGCTAAACTCTCCCTCATCAATCGCGACATCAAGCGCGCCAAGCTGGCTGACAAGTTTGCAGCCAAGCGCGTGGAATTGAAGGCGATTATCGACGACCAGTCGAAGACTGACGAAGAACGTTACCAAGCTCGGCTCAAGCTGCAACAGCTGCCGCGCAATGCCAACCCGACTCGCCAACGCAATCGTTGCGTGGTCACCGGTCGTCCTCGCGGTGTGTTCCGCAAGTTCGGTCTGACCCGTCACAAACTGCGTGAAATGGCCATGAAGGGCGAAGTTCCCGGCATGACCAAGGCCAGCTGGTAGGAGAACGAATATGAGCATGAGCGATCCCATCGCCGATATGCTGACCCGCATTCGCAATGCGCAGCAAGTCGACAAAGTCACGGTGAACATGCCCTCCTCGAAGCTGAAAGTGGCAATTGCCACCGTGCTGAAAGATGAAGGCTATATCGATGGCTTCGAGATCAAGGGCACCCAGGCCAAGCCTGAGCTCGAGATCACCCTGAAGTACTACGCCGGCCGTCCGGTTATCGAGCGCATCGAACGCGTCTCGCGCCCCGGTCTGCGTATCTACAAGGGCCGTACCAGCATTCCTCAGGTCATGAACGGCCTGGGTGTGGCTATCGTTTCGACCTCGCGCGGCGTGATGACCGACCGCAAGGCTCGCGCCAATGGCGTGGGCGGCGAAGTGCTGTGCTACGTGGCCTAAGGAGAAATTCTAATGTCGCGTATCGCTAAATATCCGGTCGAACTGCCCAAGGGTGTTGAAGCCAACATCCAGCAGGATCAGATCACCGTCAAGGGCCCGCTGGGTTCCCTGGACCAGGCGCTGACCGGTGACGTGAACATCGTTCTGGAAGGCAGCAAGCTCACGTTTGCCGCCGCCGACGAGTCCCGTCACGCCAACGCCATGTCGGGCACCGTGCGCGCCCTGGTCGCCAACATGGTGACCGGTGTGAGCAAGGGCTTCGAACGCAAGCTGAACCTCGTAGGCGTGGGCTATCGTGCCCAGGTCCAAGGTGATGCCGTCAAGCTGCAACTCGGTTTCTCCCACGACGTCGTGCACAAGCTGCCCGCCGGCGTGAAGGCCGAGTGCCCCACCCAGACGGAAATCATCATCAAGGGCCCGAACAAGCAAGTCGTCGGTCAGGTGGCCGCTGAAATCCGCGCGTACCGCGAACCCGAACCCTACAAGGGCAAGGGCGTGCGTTACTCGGACGAACGCGTCGTCATCAAAGAAACCAAGAAGAAATAACGGCGCACGCAAGGACGAATCATGGACAAAAAAGTATCCCGTTTGCGTCGTGCGGTTCCGACCCGTCGGAAGATCACGCAGCTCGGCGTTCATCGCCTCTCGGTCTTCCGCTCGAACCTGCACATCTACGCGAACATCATTTCGCCGGAAGGCGATCGTGTGGTCGTCAGCGCCTCGACGCTGGAAGCCGAAGTGCGCACCCAACTGGCTGGCCAGACTGGCGCGGGTGGCAATGCCGCCGCCGCCGCTCTGATCGGCAAGCGTGTCGCCGAAAAGGCCAAGGCCGCCGGTATCGAACTGGTTGCCTTCGATCGCTCGGGCTTTCGTTACCATGGCCGCGTCAAGGCGCTGGCCGATGCCGCGCGTGAAGCCGGCCTGAAGTTCTAAGCGAGGATCTGTCAAATGGCTAAAGTACAAGGCAAGGGCGCCGCGGAAAAAGAGAACGACGACGGCCTGCGCGAAAAGATGATCGCGGTCAACCGCGTCAGCAAGGTTGTGAAGGGTGGTCGCACCATGAGCTTCGCAGCGCTGACCGTGGTTGGCGATGGCGACGGCCGCATCGGCATGGGCAAGGGCAAGGCGCGTGAAGTGCCGGTCTCGGTCCAGAAGGCGATGGAACAGGCCCGTCGTGGCATGTTCAAGGTTGCTCTGAAGAACGGCACGCTGTTCCACACTGTGGTCGGCAAGCACGGCGCCTCGACGGTGCTGATCTCGCCGGCAGCTGAAGGTACCGGCGTGATCGCCGGCGGCCCGATGCGCGCTATTTTCGAAGTGATGGGTGTGCGTAACGTGGTTGCCAAGAGCCTCGGCTCGAGCAACCCCTACAACATGGTTCGCGCCACGTTGAATGGTCTGCGCGCTTCCCTGACTCCGGCGGAAGTTGCTGCCAAGCGCGGCAAGTCCGTCGAAGAAATCCTGGGGTAAATCATGGCTCAGAAGCAGATCAAAGTTACGCTCGTGCGCTCTGTGATCGGTACGAAGCAGTCCCACCGCGACACCGTTCGTGGTCTGGGTCTGCGCGGCCTGAACAGCAGCCGCGTTCTGGTCGACACGCCCGAGGTTCGCGGGATGATCCGTAAAGTGGATTATCTGGTGACCGTCTCGGAAGCCTAAGGAATCACGATGTCGAATATTCAACTCAATTCGCTGAAGCCCGCCGAGGGTGCCAAGCACGCCAAGCGCCGCGTCGGCCGTGGCATCGGTTCGGGTCTGGGTAAGACCGCCGGCCGTGGTCACAAGGGTCAGAAGTCGCGTTCGGGCGGTTTCCACAAGGTTGGCTTCGAAGGCGGTCAGATGCCGCTGCAGCGTCGTCTGCCCAAGCGCGGTTTCACCCCGCTGGGTCAGCACCTCCACGCTGAAGTGCGCCTGTCCGACCTGCAGGCTCTGTCCGTCGAAGAAGTCGACGTGCAGGCCCTGAAGGCTGCTGGCGTGGTTGGCCAAGGCGTTCGTTACGCCAAGGTCATCAAGTCGGGTGAACTCTCGCGCAAAGTGGTGCTTCGCGGCATCACGGCAACGGCCGGCGCTCGCGCCGCGATCGAAGCCGCGGGCGGTTCGCTTGCTTGATAGCGAGGTGACGCGTGGCTAATGCGCAGGCACTGGGCAAATCCGGTTCGCGGTACGGCGATCTTAAACGCCGTCTCGTGTTCCTGATTCTCGCCCTTGTGGTTTACCGTCTCGGTACTCACATCCCCGTTCCGGGCATCAATCCGGACGCGCTGGCGGACTTGTTCCGCCAGAACCAGGGCGGGATCCTGGGCCTGTTCAACATGTTCTCGGGCGGTGCGCTTTCGCGCTTTTCGATCTTTGCCCTGGGGATCATGCCGTACATTTCGGCATCCATCATCATGCAGTTGATGTCGGTGGTGGTGCCGTCGCTGGAAGCGCTCAAGAAAGAGGGCGAAGCCGGCCGGCGCAAGATCACCCAGTACACCCGCTACGGCACTGTGTTGCTGGCGCTGGTGCAAGCTGTGGGCATTTCGGTGGCGCTGGAATCGCAGCCTGGTCTTGTTGTCGATCCGGGCATGTTGTTCCGCTTTACCACGGTGGTGACCCTGGTCACCGGCACCATGTTCGTCATGTGGCTGGGTGAACAGATCACTGAGCGTGGTCTGGGTAACGGGATCTCGATTCTGATCTTCGCCGGTATCGTCGCGGGCTTGCCCACGGCGCTGGCCGGGCTGCTGGATCTGGTGCGTACCAATGCGATGTCGGTGCTGTCGGCACTGTTCATCGTGGCGCTGGTGGTGCTCGTGACGGCGTTCGTCGTGTTCGTAGAACGCGGTCAACGCAAGATCACGGTCAACTACGCAAAGCGTCAGGTGGGCAACAAGGTCTACGGTGGTCAGAGCTCGCATCTGCCGCTCAAGCTGAACATGGCAGGTGTGATTCCGCCGATCTTCGCATCGTCGATCATCCTGTTCCCGGCCACGATCACGAGCTGGTTTTCCACCGGCGAGAGCATGATCTGGCTGCGGGACCTGGCTGCCGCGCTCGAACCTCGTCAACCGCTTTACATCACGCTGTATTCGGTCGCGATCATCTTCTTCTGCTTTTTCTACACGGCTCTGGTGTTCAACAGCCGCGAAACGGCAGACAACCTGAAGAAGAGCGGTGCGTTCGTCCCGGGCATTCGTCCTGGTGAGCAAACCGCGCGTTACATCGACAAGATCCTGATGCGTCTCACGCTGGCTGGTGCCCTGTACATCACGCTGGTGTGTTTGCTCCCGGAATTCTTGGTGATGCGTTGGAACGTACCGTTCTACTTTGGTGGAACGTCCCTGTTGATTATTGTTGTGGTGACGATGGATTTCATGGCGCAAGTACAGGCCTACATGATGTCGCACCAATACGACTCGCTGCTCAAGAAGGCCAACTTCAAGGGTTCGGGTTTGCCCATGCGGTAAGCAAAAATAATGTCCAAGGACGACGTCATCCAGATGCAGGGCGAGGTTCTTGAGAACCTCCCCAACGCGACATTCCGCGTCAAGCTCGAAAACGGCCACGTGGTGTTGGGCCATATTTCCGGCAAGATGCGCATGCATTACATCCGGATTCTGCCTGGCGACAAGGTCACAGTGGAGCTCACGCCCTACGACCTGACACGAGCACGAATTGTCTTCCGCTCCAAGTGAAGCGGACCGGGTTACGGAAAATTAGGAGTCAACCATGAAAGTAATGGCATCGGTTAAGCGGATCTGCCGCAACTGCAAAGTTATCAAACGTCACGGCGTGGTGCGCGTCATCTGCACTGACCCGCGTCACAAGCAGCGTCAAGGCTAACCCCAGGTTAGTGACGCAACGGATTAATTCAAGGAACAGTCATGGCCCGTATTGCTGGCATTAACATTCCGCCGCAACAGCACGCCGAGATCGGCCTGACCGCCATTTTTGGCATCGGTCGTACGCGCGCCCGCAAGATTTGCGAAGCTGCTGGTGTACCCGTTACCAAAAAGGTCAAGGATCTGACCGACGCCGAGTTGGAGCGCATCCGTGAACACGTTGGCGTGTTCACCGTTGAAGGCGACCTGCGTCGTGAAGTACAGCTCTCGATCAAGCGTTTGATCGACCTGGGTACGTATCGCGGTATGCGTCACAAGCGCGGCCTGCCCGTACGTGGCCAGCGCACTCGCACCAACGCTCGCACCCGTAAGGGCCCGCGTCGTGCTGCTGCGTCCCTGAAGAAATAATCGAGGAATAGATTATGGCGAAAGCTTCCACCAGCGGCGCTTCGCGCGTGCGCAAAAAGGTCAAGAAGAACGTCTCGGACGGCATCGCGCACGTTCACGCGTCGTTCAACAACACCATCATCACCATCACCGACCGTCAAGGCAACGCTCTGTCGTGGGCGACCTCGGGTGGTGCTGGCTTCAAGGGCTCGCGCAAGTCGACCCCGTTCGCCGCTCAGGTGGCAGCGGAAACGGCTGGCCGCGTGGCGATGGAATACGGCATCAAGACGCTCGAAGTTCGCATCAAGGGCCCCGGTCCTGGCCGCGAATCGTCGGTCCGCGCGCTCAACGCGCTGGGCATCAAGATCTCGAGCATTGCCGACATCACGCCCGTTCCGCACAACGGCTGCCGTCCGCCGAAGCGTCGTCGTATCTAAAGGGAATCCAAAATGGCTCGTTATACTGGACCCAAGTGCAAGCTCTCGCGCCGCGAGGGTACTGACCTGTTCCTGAAGAGCGCCCGTCGCTCGCTGGATTCCAAGTGCAAGCTGGATTCCAAGCCCGGTCAGCATGGCCGCACTTCGGGTGCCCGCACCTCCGACTACGGTCTGCAGCTGCGTGAAAAGCAAAAACTGAAGCGCATGTACGGCGTGCTGGAAAAGCAGTTCCGCAAGTACTTCGCTGAAGCCGAACGCCGCCGTGGCAACACCGGCGAAACGCTGATCCAGCTGCTGGAATCGCGTCTGGACAACGTCGTCTACCGCATGGGCTTCGGCTCGACGCGCGCCGAAGCTCGCCAGCTGGTGAGCCACCGCGCCATCGAACTGAACGGCCACACGGCTGACATCGCTTCGATGCTGGTCAAGGCCGGTGACATCATCACCGTGCGTGAAGCCGCCAAGAAGCAAGGTCGTATCCGCGAAGCGCTGGATCTGGCTTCGAGCATCGGCATCCCGCAATGGGTCGAAGTCGACACCAGCAAGATGGCCGGTACGTTCAAGTCGGCACCCGATCGCGCTGACGTCGCTCGCGACATCAACGAATCGATGGTCGTCGAACTGTACTCGCGTTGATTGCAGCAGGCCCCGTCTCGCACGGGGCTCGCTTTGCATCACCGCGGTCAGCCGCGCACGTCATACCGCACAGCCCGCCCTCGCCAATTTGGCGTGGCGGGCTTTGCGGTAGTAATGCCCGGTGCTCTCCGGCACCGTATGTTTTGCAGTCCCCCTTCATTCCATCAGCCTTATCGGTGTAACGAGCCGAGGGTATTGAAAAGGAAATCAGTACATGTCCACTCAAGGTTTTCTGAAGCCGCGCTCCATTGAAGTCGAACCGGTTGGTGCCAATCACGCCAAGATCGTGATGGAACCGTTCGAACGCGGTTACGGCCACACGCTGGGCAACGCCCTGCGCCGCATTCTGCTCTCCTCGATGACCGGCTACGCGCCGACCGAAGTGCAGATGACCGGTGTGGTGCACGAATACTCGACCATCCCGGGCGTTCGCGAAGATGTCGTCGACATCCTGCTGAACCTGAAGGGCGTGGTCTTCAAGCTGCACAACCGTGACGAAGTCACGCTCGTGCTGCGCAAGAATGGTGCTGGCCAGGTGCTGGCGAGCGACATCGAGCTGCCGCACGACGTCGAGATCATCAACCCCGATCACCCCATCTGCAATCTGACCGACGCTGGCAAGCTCGAGATGCAGATCAAGGTCGAGAAGGGCCGTGGCTACGTGCCCGGTAACGTGCGCGCGCTGTCGGAAGACCGCACCCACACGATCGGCCGCATCGTGCTGGACGCCTCGTTCTCGCCGGTTCGCCGCGTAAGCTACGCCGTCGAAAGCGCCCGTGTGGAACAGCGTACCGACCTGGACAAGCTGGTGCTGGACATCGAAACCAACGGCGTGATCTCGCCCGAGGAAGCGGTGCGCCAATCGGCTCGCATCCTGATGGATCAGATCTCGGTGTTCGCCGCCCTCGAAGGCGCTGGTGATTCGTACGAAGCCCCGGTCCGCGGCACGCCGCAGATCGACCCGGTGCTGCTGCGCCCGGTCGACGACCTGGAGCTGACGGTGCGTTCGGCCAACTGCCTGAAGGCCGAAAACATCTACTACATCGGCGACCTGATCCAGCGTACCGAGAACGAACTGCTCAAGACCCCGAACCTGGGTCGCAAGTCGCTCAACGAGATCAAGGAAGTGCTGGCCGCACGCGGCCTGACGCTCGGCATGAAGCTCGAAAACTGGCCCCCGCTGGGCCTCGAGCGCCCGTAAGTCATATCCGGCAGCCGGCCCGATGGCGGGCGGGTTGCCGATGTTCCGCCGCCGGCTCACGCCGGTGGCGGGGCGAACCGAGCATCAATCGATGCAATTCTTTTTACCGGACCGCGTCCTGGCAACAGGCGATAGAAGAACCGGATAACCAGATGGCGGAAACGCTGTCGCTAGATTCAAAGGAAATACCATGCGTCACGGTAACGGCCTGCGTAAGCTCAATCGCACCAGCAGCCATCGTCTCGCCATGTTCCGCAACATGGCCGTTTCGCTGATCACTCACGAAGCGATCAAGACCACGCTGCCCAAGGCGAAAGAACTGCGCCGCGTCATCGAACCCCTCATCACGCTGGGCAAGGAGCCCACGCTCGCGAACAAGCGCCTGGCTTTTGCCCGTCTGCGCGATCGCGACGCCGTGGTCAAGCTGTTCGCCGAAATCGGCCCGCGCTACGCGGCCCGTAACGGCGGCTACACCCGTGTCCTGAAGATGGGCTTCCGTCAGGGCGACAACGCTCCCATGGCTTTCATGGAGCTGGTCGACCGTCCGGAAGTGGATGCTTCCGAAGCAGACGCCGCCGAATAAATTCGGCGCGACTCGCGGCAAAAGCGGACCCTCGTGGTCCGCTTTTGCTTTTTCAGTCGCCGCTGACCGCGGCGCGTAGCGACTCGGCGGTCGCCGCGAGCGCATCGGCATCGGCCTGCGGCGGCATGACGAAGGTCAGATCCTGCTCGGCGATGTAGTGCGTGGACGTGAGATCGTGCGGATGCTGCATGGGCACGATATGCGCATGAGCGTGGGCCACGTGGATGCCGGTGAAGGCCAGCCCGACGCGCTCGACCGCATACAGCCGCTTCATCTGGCGCGCCAGGCGCTGTCCCAGATTGACGATGTGGCCGGCCAGATCGGCCGGCATGTCTTCGAAGTAGGGATAATGCTGCTTGGGAATGATCAGCACATGTCCCGGACGCACCGGGTGGATATCGAGAAAGGCCAGCGTCCGGCTGTCTTCGTGCACGATGTGCGCCGGCAGCTCGTGCCGGGCAATACGACAGAACAGGCATGAATCCGGCATTGCGCGTCCTCCTGGGCTCCTGTGCGGCGGGATGGCCGCTCGTTCCCGATAAAATACTCCGAGTTCCCCCGCACCCGCCTTAAATCAGGAGTGTTCATGTTGCGCGATGACGACGTCGTACTGATCATCAGCAATGCGCCCGACATGCTGCTGGCCAAGCGGATCGCGCACGAGCTCGTCGAAGACGGGCTGGCCGCCTGCGTGAACCTTGGCGCGCCCGCGCTGTCCATCTACCGGTGGCAGGGGCAGGTCGAAGGCGCGGAAGAAGTGCCCCTCTCGATCAAGACGACCTACGGCGCCCATCATGCCGTGGTGCAGGCGCTGGCGCGCCTGCACCCCTACGACGTTCCCGAAATCATCGTGGTGCCCGTCATCGGCGGTATCGCCTCCTATCTCGACTGGGTGCGCGAGCAGACCGCCGCCCCGGGCGCCGACTGAGCAGAGTTGTCCATGTCTTCGATGCGCATCCCCGCGGACGCCCGCGCCCTGTCCCGCGATGTACCGGGCGCCGTCAGATCCGCCTGGGGCCTGTGGTGCCTGCTTGCGCTGATGCTGCTGACGGCGATGCTGGCGCTCGCGCCGCGTGCCCAGGCCGCCACCGAGGCGGATTTTCTGGCACCCGAAAAGGCGTTCGTGTTCAGCGCCGCGATGCCCGCACCCGATGTGCTCGAGCTGCGCTATCGCGTCGCGCCCGGCTACTACATGTACCGCGAGCGCTTCGCGCTCAAGGCGAACGACCCGCAGGCCATCACGCTCGGCGAGGCCGTTTATCCCGCGGGCGAGGTCAAGTACGACCCCACGTTCGAGAAGGACATGGAGGTGTACCACCAGGACATCGCGATACGCGTGCCGGTGTCGGCCGGCGCCGGCGGACCGGCGCGGATCACCATCACCAGCCAGGGCTGCGCGGACAAGGGCCTGTGCTATCCGCCGATGGACCATGTCGTGGATCTCGCGCCCGTGGCGGGCGGATTTGCCCTGTCCAAGGGGGTGGGACTGGCCCTGGCGGGCGGCGCGTCGAGCGCGTCCAGCGCGCCCAGCGCGCCGGCCACGGCCGGCGGTTCGAACACCAGCGGCGCCACGGGTCTGTCGGCGCTGCTCGGCGCCGGCGACACCGGGCTGGCCGATGCGATCGGCGGCCTGGGCTGGCTCCAGACGGCGGGCGTATTCCTGTTGCTGGGCATTCTGCTTTCGCTGACGCCCTGCGTGCTGCCGATGATTCCCATCCTGTCGTCCATCGTGCTCGGCGCAGGCCACGACGGCGCCGCGCCGTCGCGCGCCCGCGGTCTGGGCCTGGCGGCCGCCTACGTGCTGGGCATGTCGGTGGTCTACACCGCGCTGGGCGTGGCTGCGGGGCTGAGCGGCGCGGGTCTGGCGGCCTGGCTGCAGACGCCCTGGATCCTGTCCGTGTTCGCCGTGTTGCTGGTGTTGCTGGCGCTGGCGATGTTCGATGTCTATACGCTGCAGGCGCCGGCCGCGCTGCAGTCGCGCCTGACCGAGCGCGCCAACCGGATTCCGGGCGGGCGGGTGACGGGCGCCGTGCTCATGGGCGCGATCTCCGCGCTCATCGTGGGCCCCTGCGTGGCGGCCCCGCTGGCGGGCGCGCTGCTCTATATCTCGCAGACGGGCGATGTCCTGCTGGGCGGCGCGGCGCTGTTCGCGCTGGCGTGGGGCATGGGCGTGCCCCTGCTCGTGGTCGGCGCGTCGGCCGGGGCGCTGTTGCCCAAGGCGGGCGCCTGGATGGACGGGGTTAAGCGCCTGTTCGGCATGCTGCTGCTGGGCACTGCCTGGTGGATGCTGATTCCGGTGCTGCCGACCTGGGTGCAGATGTTGGGCTGGGCCTTCCTGGCCATGGTGGGCGCGGTGATGCTGCGCGCCTTCGAGGCGCTGCCGCCGGGCGCCACGCGTACCACCGCGCGCATGTTCGGCAAGGGCCTGGGGCTGCTGCTGGCACTCGCCGCGCTGGCCTGGCTCGTGGGCGCGCTCAGCGGCGGCCGCGACGTGCTGCAGCCGCTGGGCCATCTCGCCGCGCGGGCGGGCTCGGGCGCCACGTTCGCGGCCGACGATACCCACTTTCAGCGGGTGCGCACGGTGGCCGAGCTCGACGCCGTGCTGGCGCGCAGCGATCGTCCGGTCATGCTGGATTTCTACGCCGACTGGTGCGTGTCGTGCCGCGAGATGGAGCGTTTCACGTTCACGGATCCGGCGGTGGCCGCCAAGATGTCGGGCATGCTGCTGTTGCAGGCGGACGTGACCGCCAATAATGCCGACGACCGCGCGCTGCTCAAGCGATTCCGGCTGTTCGGCCCGCCCGGCATCATGTTCTTCGCGCCCGGTGGCCGCGAGCTCGCGGACGCGCGCGTGATCGGCTTCCAGGATGCCCGCCGCTTCGAGGCGAGCCTGGACCGCGCGCTGGCCCTTTGAGGCATCGCGCGCCGGGCCGACGGTTGCGCACGCAACCGTCGTGCGAGGGGCGGGCGGCGCCTGGTGCGCGCGCGCAACATCCGCCCTTTGATTGGCCGCCCGACGCGCACGCCGGCTGACGCGACAGGGGGCTGACGGTAGTATGGAAGCTCTCCCGCCTCTGCCGCCTTCCTGCCGTGTCCAACATCCCCTCAGATTCCACGCCGGTCCGCACGGGCCCGCTGTACGCGCAGCTCATGCTGGTGATGGCGACCTGGGGCGTGAATCTCGTGGCGGTGAAATATCTCACCAGTCAGATGGACATCTACGTGGTGGCGGCGGTCCGGATCGTGATCGCGTTCACGGCCGTGACGGGCTTCATTCTGTGGCGGCACGGGCGTATCCCGCGGCTGACGCGCGCGCAGTTCGGCTGGCTGGCGGCCGCCGGGATCCTGGTGGTGTATGCCCACCAGATCGCGCTGGTGGGCGGCCTGCGCATGACCTCCGCGGCCAACGCCACGCTCATCATGGCCACCAGCCCGCTGTGGTCGGTGGTGCTGGCGGCGGTGTTTTACCGCGAACGCCTCACCTACGCCCGCATCGGCGCGGCCGCCCTCGGATTGGGCGGCGTGGCGCTGGTCGTGGCCGGCAGCGGCGGACAGATCGCGCAGGCCGGCGCCGGTGACCTGCTCGCGCTGTTCGCGGTGATCGTGTTCGTGTTCGGCGGGCTGGTGATCCAGCGCGTGTCGCGCGCGCTCGATCCGCTCACCATCCTCTGGTACATGTATCTGGTGGGGGCGATCGCGCTCACCACGCATGCCGTGCTGTCCGACGACACCTATCTCGCCAGCTCGTGGGCGAGCGGCTGGTGGCCCTGGGTGGTCGTGGTGTTTTCGGCCGTGATCGCCTCGGGCGTGTGCAATCTGCTCTGGAACGCCGGCATCGCGCGGCTCGGCATGAGCCGCGCGGCGATGTTCGTGAACTGGCTGCCCATTTTCGGCCTGCTGGCCGCGGCGGTATTTCTGGGTGAACGCATCACCCCGCTGCATCTGGCGGGGCTGGCCTGTGTGCTGTCCGGCACCTGGCTCGGGCTGCGGCCGGCGCAGACGCCGGCCGCCCGATAACCCTCAGCGCGACTGGCGCAGCAGCGTGGCGGCTTCGATCGCGAAGTACGTCAGGATGCCGTCGGCGCCGGCGCGCTTGAACGCCAGCAACGCTTCCATCATCACCTTGTCGTGGTCGAGCCAGCCATTGGCGGCGGCCGCCTTGATCATGGCGTATTCGCCACTCACCTGGTAGGCGAAGGTGGGCACGCGGAACGCGTCTTTCACGCGGCGCAGCACGTCCAGGTACGGCATGCCCGGCTTGACCATCACCATGTCGGCGCCTTCGGCCAGATCGGCCGCGACTTCACGCAGGGCTTCGTCGATGTTGGCCGGGTCCATCTGGTAGGCCATCTTGTTGGACTTGCCCAGATTGGAGGCCGAACCGACCGCGTCGCGGAAGGGGCCGTAGAACGCGCTCGCGTACTTGGCCGAGTAGGCCATGATGCGCGTGTGGATGTGATCGTTGGATTCGAGCGCCTGGCGGATCGCGCCGACGCGCCCGTCCATCATGTCGCTGGGCGCGACGATGTCGACGCCGGCCTGGGCCTGCGTGACGGCCTGGCGAATCAGGATCTCGACCGTGGGCTCGTTGAGCACGTAGCCGTCGTCGTCGATGACGCCGTCCTGGCCGTGGCTGGTGTACGGATCGAGCGCGACGTCGGTGAGCACGCCGAGCTCCGGAAAGCGCTGCTTGAGCTCGCGCACGACGCGCGGAATCAGGCCGTCGGGATTGGTGGCTTCGATGCCGTCCGGCGTCTTGAGGGCCGGGTCGATCACCGGGAACAGCGCCATCACCGGAATGCCGAGCGACACGCATTGCTCGGCCACCGGCAGCAGCGTGTCGAGCGAGTAGCGCGCCACGCCGGGCAGCGAGGCGACGTCCTGGCGCAGGTTTTTGCCTTCGGCCACGAACACCGGATAGATCAGGTCATCGGCGGTGAGCGTGTTCTCGCGCACGAGGCGGCGCGTGAAGTCGTCGCGGCGCAGGCGGCGGGGGCGGGAGTTCGGGAAAGCGGCGGAGACGATCTGCGGGTTCATGGCACTACCTTGGGTGAAATCCAGTTCTCGATATGGGCACCGGCTTCTTCGAGGCCGATGCGTTCGGTCGACGAGAACGGCACCATATGCAGGGCGCCGATGTCGGCCAGTTGTTTGCGCACGTCGAATACGGCGCGCACGCGCTGGCCATAGGGCAGCTTGTCTGCCTTGGTCAGCAATGCCAACACCGGACGGCCGGTGGGGGCGATGAAATCGGCGAGGCGGCGGTCGAGGTCGGTGACGCCGCGGCGGATGTCGATCAGCAGCACGATGCCGACCAGCGACTGGCGATCGCGCAGATAGCCACCCAGGATATCGGCCCATTTTTCTTTCTCGCGATGCGCGACCGAGGCGTAGCCATAGCCGGGCAGGTCGACGAGAAACCCGAGCTGTTCGCCGGGGGTAAGCGGATCGGGCATGCCGAACATATTGATCAGGCGCGTGCGGCCGGGCGTCTTGCTGGAGAAGGCCAGGCGGCGTTGGTTGCACAGCACGTTGATGGCCGACGACTTGCCTGCATTGGAGCGGCCGACGAAGCAAACCTCGGGCGCGCCAGGTGCGGGCAACTGGTCGAGCCGGGCTGCCGAAATAACGAAGGAGGCACGATGGAGTAGGGACACGGGTTGGCTTCAGAACGGTTGATGGCGATCCCTATTGTATAATCCGGCGTTTGCAACAGTGGTCCCCGCGCGTGGGGGCGGCTACCTGCGGGCTCGCCGGACTTCAATGGCCGGGCTGCCGGGGCTGGCAAAAGCAGTAGAGTACCGTTCGCGCGGGCAGGCGTCGGGCATGACATGTGGATGCTCACCAGCAACTGCAATGTGCTCGAATCGACATCCGATCGTCGAGGTCTACATGAAGCGTGTGCTGTCCCGGATGATTGCTGCAGGCGGGCTTGTGCTCGGTGCGTCTGTCATGTCTACGAGTTTCGCCGCTGATGGGGCCCCGGCCCCGGCCAAGCCCGATGCGGCCAAAGGCGCCCAGTTATTCCAGCAGGGCGATGCCGCCCGTGGGGTGATTGCCTGTATCACCTGTCACGGACCGGGGGGCAATAGCAGCATCCCGGCCAACCCGAATCTTGCGGGCCAGCCCCACGAGTATCTCGCCAAGCAACTTCACGATTTCCGCACCAAGGAAGGCGCCAAGCTGCCCGCGCGTCTCGGTCCCGGGGGCAACCCGTCGCCGATGAGCGCGCTGGCCCAGCCGCTCACGCCGCAGGATATCCAGAACGTCTCGCTTTACCTTGCAACGCAACAACTCACGCAGCCGGCCACCGCGGGCCACGAGAATCTGGTCGAGCTCGGCCAGAAGATCTGGCGCGGCGGTTTGCCCGAACGCAATGTTCCGGCGTGCGCTTCGTGCCATAGTCCCTCCGGCGCGGGCATTCCGGGCCAGTATCCCCGACTCGCGGGTCAGTTCCCTTCGTATCTCGAAGAGCAGCTCAAGCTGTTCCGCAGCGGCGACCGGAAAACCAACGAGCCGATGCACACCATTGCCGACCGCATGTCCGACACCGACATCAAGGCCGTGGCGGATTACGCAGCCGGTCTGCGCTAGCGTGGGGCGCTCCCGGCGGGGCCGCTCGCGGCCCACGCCTGGATCCGCCCGGAACCCCGCCGGGGTCTGGCTGTCTATGTGAGGGGCGCGCACACGCAGCCCCTCTTTTTTCATGAATCAAACCTCGACACACTCCCTCTCCCGCCTGCGCAGCCTCCCGCGTGATGTCTTCGAGCTCCTGGGCTCGATGCGCTTCGCCGTCAGCCTGCTGATGTTCATCTGTGTGGCCAGCGTGGTCGGTACGGTCCTGCCCCAGGGCCGTCCGGCGAGCAACTACATCGATCAGTTCGGACCTTTCTGGTTCGATGTGTTCGACAAGTTTTCGATCTGGCACGTGTACAACAGCTGGTGGTTCCTGCTGATCATGGGCTTTCTGGTCGTGTCGACCTCCGTCTGCCTGATCCGCAACGCGCCCAAGATGCTCAAGGATGCGCGCTCGTTCCGCGAGCATGTGCGCGCCTCCAGCCTGCGCGCGTTCCCGCACCGGGTCGATACGCGCGCGACGCTCGATCTGCCGGGCACCGAGGGCGCGATACGCACCCTGTTGCGCGGCCAGGGCTATGCGGTGCGCGAGCGCCGTGATGGCGACGGCGTGCTGCTGGCCGCCAAAAAGGGCAGCGCCAATCGCCTGGGCTATATCTGTGCGCACGCCGCGATGGTGGTGATCTGTATCGGCGGGCTGCTCGACAGTGAATTGCCGGTACGCCTGCAGCTGCTGTTCGCCGACAAGAAGCCCATCGTCGACAACATGCTGATCGCCGACGTGCCGCAAAGCGGCCGCCTGCCGATGGGCAATCCGAGCTTCCGCGCCAACGTGCTGGTGCCCGAGGGGTCCGAGCGCAATACGGCGCTCGTCATGATCGGCGACGGCGTGCTGGTGCAGCCCTTGCCCTTCACGCTCAAGCTCAACAAGTTCGACGTCGAGTATTACTCCACCGGTATGCCGAGCCGGTTCGCCAGCCATGTCGAAGTCACCGATCCCGATACCGGCAAGTCGTTCGAGTCCGTGATCGAGGTGAACGAACCGTTGCGCTACAAGGGCGTGACCGTCTATCAGAGCAATATGGGCGACGGCGGCAGCAAGGTCACGCTGACCGGCTATCCGCTGCAGGGTGCGCAGGCCGCGCCGTTCACGGTCAACGGCACCGTCGACGAAACCAACGACATCAACGCGCAGGCCAACGGCCAGACCACGCAGAGCATGAAGCTGCGTGTGACCGATCTGCGTCCGATCAACGTCGAGGACATCACCGACGGCAGGCCGCAGGACGCGGTCAAACAGGACTTCTCCGAGCATCTGGCCGCCGTGACGGGCAGCGCCGCCGGCAAGAAAAACGAACGTCTGCGCAACGTCGGTCCGACGGTCGAGTACCAGCTCGTGGACGACGCGGGCCAGGCCCGCGATTACCGCGTCTACATGCTTCCCATCGAGTTGAACGAGGTGCCGGTGCTGCTGGCCGGGGTGCGCGATAACCCCTCCCAGAACTTCGGTTATCTGCGCATTCCGGTCGACGACGACGGTTCGCCGACCGAGTTCCTGCGCCTGCGCGCCGCGCTGGCCGATCCCGCGGTGCGGGCCGAAGCCGTGCGGCGTTTCGTGGAGCGCAATCTGCCCGCCGGGGCGGATCGCCAGTCGCTCGAAGCCGCGGCGCAACGCGGCCTGGACACCTATGCGCGTGGCGGATTGCGCGCGCTCGCCGATCTGCTGCAGCAGGGCACCGATCCCGCCGACACCGAGCGCGCGGCGGCCGTGGTGCTGCGGCTGCTGGGCAGCACGATGTACGACGTGCGCGCGATCATGCGCGAGCGCAACGGCATGCCGCCGCTGCCCGAGTCGGGTCCGCAGGCCGAGCAGGTGGGACGCTGGCAACAGGTGGCGATGGGGGCCTTGTCCGATTTGACGCTTTATCCCGCCCCGGTGCTGTTCACCCTCAGCGACTTCAAGCACATCCAGGCGAGCGGCTTCCAGGTGAGCCGCACGCCCGGCAAGAGCGCGGTGTATCTCGGCAGCCTGCTGCTCATCATCGGCGTGTTCTCGATGTTCTACATCCGTGACCGCCGTATCTGGGTCTGGCTCACGCCCGCGCGCGATGGCCAGGGCACCGACGTGCAGGCGGCCATGACGTCGCAGAAGCGTACACTGGACTTCAATCAGGAATTCGACCGGTTCCGTCAGGCCATGCAGCGCCTGGGCCGGTCTTGAGATCAGCCATGAACACGACCACACGCCCGCCGCTGCCCGATGCCGATTGGAGCGAATCCTTTTCCCAGACCGGCGATAACCGTGCGCAGCGCGGCCGTCCCGACTGGACCGATCTGGTGTTCTTCATCCTGCTGGCCGCGGGGGCGGGCTTTGCCCTCGCGCGCTTCGGCTATGCGATGGACTACTACGAGAAGATCATCCTGTGCGGCACGGTGCCGTCGCTGGCCTGGCTGGGCTGGCTCTGGCGTCCGCTGCGCCGCCTGATGGTGGCGTGCGCGCTGTCGGTGGGGCTGGCGCTGCTGCTCTATCAAAACGATCTGGCGCGCGCCGAGCAGGTGTTCTTCCTCAAGTATCTGTTCTCGTCGCAGTCGGCCATTCTGTGGATGTGCGCGCTCTTCATGCTCGCCACGGTCTGTTATTGGGCGGGCATCCTGAGCCCGACGGCGGCCTGGCTCGGCACGGCGCTCAGCTGGGGGGCGGTCTTTGCCGGCACCACGGGCCTGCTCGTGCGCTGGCGCGAGGGACACCTGATGGGACCGGACCTGGGCCACATCCCGGTCAGTAATCTGTACGAGGTGTTCGTCCTATTTGCGCTGATCACCGCGCTCTTCTATCTCTACTACGAACGCAAGTATTCGACGCGGGCGCTGGGCGGCTTCGTGCTGCTGGTGATCTCGTCGTCCATCGTGTTTCTGCTCTGGTATTCGTTCACCCGTGACGCCGGGCAGATCCAGCCGCTGGTGCCGGCGCTCAAGAGCTGGTGGATGAAGCTGCACGTGCCGGCCAACTTCATCGGTTATGGCACGTTCTCGCTGGCGGCGATGGTGGGCTTCGCCTATCTCGTGAAGCAGCACGGCGAAACCACCTCCTGGAAGAAACTGGCGCCGCTGTTCGTGCTGGGCGTGCTGCTGTGCGCCGAGCCCATGGTGTTCCGCACCGATGGACTGTCGGCCACCTGGATGATCTACGGCGGGATCGGCGTGGTGATCGTGGGCAGCATTCTGCTCGCGCGGCGCCGCATCGCGCAGGCCCTGCCGTCGCTCGAGGTGCTCGACGACATCATGTATCGCGCCATCGCGATCGGCTTCGCGTTTTTCACGGTGGCCACGGTGCTGGGTGCGTTGTGGGCGGCCGATGCGTGGGGCGCCTATTGGCAATGGGACCCCAAGGAAACCTGGGCGCTCATCGTCTGGCTCAACTACGCCGCGTGGCTGCACATGCGCCTCATCAAGGGCCTGCGCGGCTCGATGGCGGCCTATTGGGCGCTGGTGGGCCTGCTCATCACGGGCTTCGCCTTCCTGGGCGTGAACATGTTCCTGTCGGGGCTGCATTCGTACGGCGAGCTCTGATCGCAACCGGCCCGGCGCTGGCCGCGCGCCGCTCGCCGCGCGCCGCAGCCGCAGCCGCAGCCGCGCCGCCCACGCAGTGCCGCCCCGGCAGCGCCGGATTGAGGCACCCTAACGACAAGGCCCGCGCGAGCGGGCCTTTGTCATGGCTGTCCGGCGCGCCACTCGCGCGGTGACAGCCCGAACCGGCGCTTGAACAAACGGCTGAAATGCGAGGGATGGGCGAATCCCGCCTGATACGCCAGCTCGGCGATGCCACGATGGCGGTGCGCCGGATTCAGCAGCAGGTCGCGGCAGCGCTCGAGCCGCTGGTCGAAGACGAAGCTTTCGACGGACAGGTCGCCCGCTTGAAAGATGCGGTGCAGATAGGCGACCGACAGGCCGCAGCCCTGCGCCACGCGCTGCGGCGACAAGGACGGGTCGGCGAGGTGCTGGCGGATGTAGGCCATGGCGCGCTGACGGTGCGCGAGGGTGACGCTGCTGTCGGCCTCGGAGGTATGACCCTGGCCCGGCTGAACCAGGAACAGCACGATCAGATCGATCAGGCGTTCGCCCAGCTCGCCCGCCTCGGCCGGTGACCAGCCGTCGAGCCCCTTGAACAGATGATCCATGTAACTGGCCAGCATCGCCCCGCGCGGTGAGCCGTCGTCGACACGCAGCTTGTAAAAGGGCTCGATGCGCGAATCGCGCTGCGACAGCGCGCTGCGCGGAAACGACACGCTGAGGCTGCGATAGCCATCGGCGCCGAGCGCGGTGGCTTGGTACGGCAGGCTCTGGTTCATCAGATAGACACAGCCCGGCTCGACCTCGAATTCGCGGCCGCGCTGCTTGACGGCGAGCGGCCCGGCCAGCGGCAGGCCGAAGGTATAGAACTCCTGGTCGAGGCGCGAGACGTTGCCGGCGGTGCGCTCGAGCCGCTGTCCCTGGTAGTGCAGGTCGTTGAACTGCAGGCTGGCGCGCCGCACGTAGCGCACGTGGCCGGCGAATTGGTCCGCCTGACCCTGGTGTACTTCGAAGGGGCCGAAAGCCTCCGCGAGGGCCGCGCGCCACTGCTCGTAACGCTGCGCGCCAGCGACCGCCGACGTGGCGAATTCCGTGTCGGGCATGGCCCGGTCTCCTGGTTCGCGGGGTCGGCGGGGAGCGCATGACCCAGCGTCTACATATTCTTGACTCACCCTGCCGGGGGCGGTCTGGCGCATTGTGGCCGCGCTTCGGGCAAGTCTATAGTCAGCGCGACAAGCACACAACCTGGGCAACCCGGGAGGAGACGCATGGCTCACGCGCCCGCACAGGCCGCTCGCCACACACCGGCTTCGCGCTATCTGCGCTGCGAGGGCCGCGAGCTGCATTACACCGAGTGGGGGCGGCCGGACGCGCCGGCCCTCGTCATGTGGCACGGTCTGGCCCGCACCGGCCGCGATTTCGACGAACTCGCGGACGCGCTGGCCGACGACTACCGCATCATCTGCCCGGACACGATCGGCCGCGGCCTGTCGCAATGGAGCCCCGAGCCGGTGGCCGAATACCGGCTCGATTTCTATGCGCGACTGGCGCGCGCGCTGGCCGACGGCCTGGGCCTTGGGCGCCTGCGCTGGGTGGGTACCTCGATGGGCGGCGCGACGGGCATGTACGCCGCGGCCACCACGCTGAAAGACCGCATCACGCATCTGGTGGTCAACGACATCGGCCCGACGCTGCCGCAGCCCGCGATCGAACGCATCCTGGCCTATGCGGGCAGCCCGCCGGCCTTCGACACCGTGACCGAGCTCGAAACCTGGCTGCGCGCGGCGTACAAGCCCTACGGCTGGCTGAGCGATGCGCAGTGGCGGCGCATGACCGAGACCTCGGTGCGGCGCCTGCCCGACGGCCGTGTCACGGCGCACTACGACCCGGCCATCGTGGGCCAGTTCCGGCATCACCCTGCGGACTACGAGCGTTGGGACGAGTACGACACGCTGCGCATGCCCGTGCTGCTGCTGCGCGGCGCCGATTCCGACCTGCTGTTGCCCGAGGTGGCCGATGCCATGACACGCCGTGGCCCGCGCGCGCAGCGCATCGATTTTCCCGATTGCGGTCACGCGCCCGCGCTCAATGTCGCGCCGCAGATCGACGCCATCCGCCACTTTCTTGCCACTCCGGTCGCCGACGCAGCCGCCGG
This sequence comes from Bordetella genomosp. 5, assembly GCF_002261475.1. Lineage (GTDB taxonomy): Bacteria > Pseudomonadota > Gammaproteobacteria > Burkholderiales > Burkholderiaceae_B > Bordetella. The sequence continues at coordinate 332,425 of NZ_NEVN01000013.1, read as the reverse complement.
GGCCTACTAGGAACAAGGAGACACCCATGAAACGCATCCTGCTCGCCGCGCTGAGCGGCCTGTGCCTGAGTTCGGCCGCGGTCCCGGCCGCCGCCGCCAAGGACTTTGTGGTGGCGCACGTGTACGACAAGACCGGGCCGCTGGAGGCCTACGCCAAGCAGACCCAGAATGGGCTGGTGCTGGGCCTGGAGTACGCCACGCAAGGCACCATGACCGTGGCCGGCCGCAAGATCCGTGTGATCGAGAAGGACACCCAGGGCAAGCCCGATGTCGCCCGCGCGCAGTTGGCATCGGCCTATGCCGACGACAACGCCGACATCGCGGTGGGCCCGACGTCGTCGGGCGTGGCGCTCGCGATGCTGCCCATCGCCGAGGAGTACGAGAAGATCCTGCTGGTGGAGCCCGCCGTGGCCGACTCCATCACCGGCGAGAAATGGAACAAATACATCTTCCGCACCGGCCGCAACTCTTCGCAGGACGCCATCGCCAACGCCGTGGCCTTCGATCAGCCGAACACCTCCATCGCCATGCTGGCGCAGGACTACGCGTTCGGCCGCGACGGCGTGAAGGCGTTCAAGGGCGCGCTCAAGCAGGCGAAGATCGTGCACGAGGAATACCTGCCGGCCAACGCCACCGATTTCACCGCCGGTGCGCAGCGCCTGTTCGATGCGCTCAAGGACAAACCGGGCCGCAAGATCATCTTCATCCTGTGGGCCGGCGCCGGTAATCCGTTCAAGATCGCCGACCTCGACCCCAAGCGCTTCGGCATCGAAATCGCCACCGGCGGCAACACGCTGGCCGCGATGACGCCGCTCAAATCGCTGGCCGGCATGGAAGGCGCCACCTATTACTACTACGGCATTCCCAAGAATCCGATCAACGACTGGCTGGTGGCCGAACACCAGAAGCGCTTTGGCCAGCCGCCCGACTTCTTCACGGCGGGCGGCATGTCCGCGGGGATCGCGATCGCGACCGCGCTGAACAAGAGCGCCGGCAAGAGCGACACCGACACGCTCATCAAGACGATGGCGGGCATGAGCTTCGACACGCCCAAGGGCAAGATGACGTTCCGTCCGGAAGACCACCAGGCGATGCAGTCGATGTATCACTTCCGCATCAAGAACGATGCTTCGGTGCCGTGGGCGGTGCAGGATCTGGTGAAGGAAATCACGCCGGATCAGATGGCGGTGCCGATCCAGAACAAGCGCTGAGCGACGCTCCTCATGCTGGAAACCCGTTCGCTCTCGGTCCGCTTCGGCGGCCACGTGGCCGTCAACGCGGTGAGCTGCCGCTTCGCGCCAGGCAGCCTGACGGCCATCGTCGGGCCCAATGGCGCGGGCAAGACCACGTACTTCAATCTGGTCTCGGGGCAGTTGCGCGCCACCGCCGGATCGGTGCATCTGAATGACCGCGACCTGACGCGCCTGTCGGCGCCGGCGCGCATGCATGCCGGCCTCGGCCGCGCCTTCCAGCTCACGCAGTTGTTCCCGCGCCTGTCGGTGCGCGAGAACGTGCGGCTGGCGCTGCAGTCGCGCCAGCAGGGCATGGGCTGGCGCCAGATCCGCTTTTGGCGCACCTGGGACGATGACCGCGGCCTGCTGGAGCGCGCCGATGCGCTGCTCGCGCGCACGCGCCTCACGGCGCGGCGCGATCAGGCCGCCGCCGATCTGCCGCATGGCGATCAGCGCAAGCTCGAAATCGCCATGCTGATCGCACTGGAGCCGCAGGTCTTCATGTTCGACGAGCCCACCGCCGGCATGAGCGTGGACGACGTGCCCGTGGTGCTGGACCTGATCCGCGAAATCAAGACGGATTCGACCAAGACCATTCTGCTGGTGGAGCACAAGATGGATGTGGTGCGCGAACTGGCGGACCGCATCGTGGTCCTGCACAACGGCGAACTCGTGGCCGACGGCGAGCCCGCCGAGGTGATCGCTTCGCCGATCGTGCAGCAGGCCTATCTCGGCGCCAGCCTGCCGGAGAAAACCCCATGAGCACGCCCGCCTTGCTCGAGCTGCGCGACGTGCACACGCACATCGGCGCGTATCACATCCTGCATGGCGTGGATCTGGCCGTGCCTGCCGGCGGCGTCACCATGCTGCTGGGCCGCAATGGCGCCGGCAAGACCACCACGCTGCGCACGATCATGGGGCTGTGGAAGGCCGCGCAGGGGCATATCGGTTTCGACGGTACCGCGATCGGCGGACCCGGTGTGCGCGCGTCGCCGCCCGACATGGCGCGCATGGGCATCGCTTACGTGCCGGAGAACATGGGCATCTTCGCCGACCTCACGGTGAAGGAGAACATCCTGCTCGCCGCGCGTCAGGCGCGCAGCGCCGCGCAGCTCGATACCGCGCGGCTGGAGTGGATCTTCGGCTTTTTTCCCGCACTCAAAAAATTCTGGCTGTATCCCGCCGGCAAGCTCTCGGGTGGCCAGAAGCAGATGCTGGCCGTGGCACGCGCCATCATCGAGCCGCGCCGGCTGCTGCTGGTCGATGAACCCAGCAAGGGACTGGCGCCGGCCATCATCCAGAACATGATCGACGCGTTCCTCGAACTCAAGCAGGCCGCCACCACCATTGTGCTGGTCGAACAGAACTTCAATTTCGCGCGCCAGGTGGGGGACCACGTCGCCATCATGGACAACGGCAAGGTCGTGCACACAGGCGACATGTCGGCGCTCGCACACGACGAGGCGCTGCAGACGCGCCTGCTGGGGCTATCGCTGGGAGTCCACCAATGAGTACCGCCGATATCGATACACCGCTGCCTCGGACGCGCGCCGACCTGCTGCCGGTGCTGCTGGTGCTGGCGCTCGCCGCCATCGCGCTGCCGCTGGTCGGCTCATTTTCGACCTGGGTGACGCTCACCTTCGCCGGCCTGGCGATGGGCATGATCATCTTCATCGTGGCCTCCGGCATGACGCTGGTGTTCGGCCTGATGGACGTGCTGAACTTCGGCCACGGCCTGTTCATCGCGATCGGTGCCTACATGGCCGCCACCGTGCTCGGCTCGATGTCCGACTGGACCCAATCCGGCAGCCTGTGGATGAACCTGGCCGCGGTATTGCCGGCCATGCTCGTCGGCATGCTGGTGGCGGGCGCGGTAGGCGTGGCCTTCGAGCGCGTGATCGTGCGGCCGGTCTACGGCCAGCATCTGAAGCAGATTCTGATCACGATGGGCGGCATGATCATCGGCGAAGAGATCATCAAGATGCTGTGGGGGCCGCAGACGCTGTCGCTGCCCTTGCCGCAGGCGCTGCGCGGGGCGCTGTTGTTCGGCGATGCGGCGATCGAGAAATTCCGCATCGTCGCGTTGATCGTCGGGCTCGCGGTGCTGGGCGGGATGCTGTGGCTGCTCAACCGCACCAAGCTCGGCCTGTTGATCCGCGCGGGTGTCGAGGACCGTGAAATGGTCGAAAGCCTGGGCTACCGCATCCGCCATCTGTTTGTCGGCGTGTTCGTGGCGGGCTCGATGCTGGCCGGTCTGGGTGGCGTGCTGTGGGGCCTCTATCAACAGTCCATCGTGCCGCAGCTGGGGGCGCAGGTGAACGTGCTGATCTTCATCGTCATCATGATCGGCGGGCTGGGTTCCACCGTGGGCTGCCTGATCGGCGCGCTGCTGGTCGGGCTGATGGCCAACTACACCGGCTTTCTGATGCCCAAGGCCGCGCTGTTCTCGAACATCGCGCTGATGGTCGCGATCCTGCTGTGGCGTCCGCAGGGTGTGTACCCGGTCACGAATCGCTAGGAGTCGCGCTCATGTCCTTCCGCCTGCTCTCTGGCGATCCGCCGCGCAGCACCGTGCTCGCCGTCATGCTGATCGCCATCGTCGTCGCGCTCGCCGCCGCGCCGTTTCTGTTTCCGGGGCCCAAGTCGCTCGCCGTGGCGGCGAAGATTCTGGTGTTCGTGATCCTGGTCGCGAGCTACGACCTGCTGCTGGGCTACACCGGCATCGTGAGCTTCGCGCACACCATGTTTTTCGGCATCGGCGCCTATGGCGTGGCGATCGCGAGCGTGCGCATGGAGGCGGGCTGGCTGGCCGTGCTGGCCGGCACGGCCGCCGGACTGCTCGTGTCGCTGGTGTTCGCGCTCGTCATCGGCCTGGCCAGCCTGCGCGTGCGCGCCATCTTCTACGCCATGATCACGCTGGCGGTCGCCGCCGCGTTCCAGACGCTGGTGTCGCAACTGTCCGACCTGACCGGCGGCGAGGACGGACTGAATTTCAAGGTGCCGCAGGTCCTGCGTCCGGCCTTCCGGCCGCTGTCCGAGCCCGTGTTCGGCGTGACGATCGACGGGCGCATCATCACCTACTACCTGATCGCCGCGGTGTGCGTGGTGTTGTTCCTGATGCTGCTGCGCATCGTCAATTCGCCGTTCGGCCGCGTGCTGCAGGCGATCCGCGAGAACCCGTTCCGTGCGGAAGCCATCGGTTACCGCACGGTGCTGTACCGCAGCCTGTCGAACCTGCTGGCCGCCACGTTCGCGACCCTGGCGGGCGCGCTGTACGCGCTGTGGCTGCGCTATAACGGCCCCGACACCTCGCTGTCGTTCGAGATCATGCTCAACATTCTGCTGATGGTGGTGATCGGCGGCATGGGCACGATGTACGGCGCGGTGATCGGCGCCAGCCTGTTCGTGTTCGCGCAGAGCTATCTGCAGGACGGCCTGCATGTGATCCACGAGGCGGTGGGCAGCGTGGCGCCCCTGGCTTTGCTGTTCGAGCCGGACCGCTGGCTGCTGTGGCTCGGCATTCTCTTTGTGCTGTCGGTGTATTACTTTCCCACGGGCATCGCCGGACGGCTGCGGGAATTGGCGCGGCGGCGCTGAGGCGCGGTGCGTCTTGCGCCGCAGGCGGCGAGACAAGAAAAAAGCCCTGTGCATCGCACAGGGCTTTGTCGTGAGACGGGCATGCCGGTGAGCCGGCAGCGCGCGGCATCACGGCAGCGTGGACTCGCCGCGCAGCAGATCGTCGAAGGTCTCGCGCTGGCGCACCACGTGATACTGCGTGCCATCGACCATGACCTCGGCGGCGCGGGGGCGCGTGTTGTAGTTGCCCGCCATCACCATGCCGTAGGCGCCGGCCGATTCGACGGCCAGCACGTCGTCCTGCTGGATGTCGAGCAGACGCTCCTTGGCGAGCCAGTCGCCGCTTTCGCAGACCGGGCCGACCACGTCGTAGACCTGGCCCGCGCCACCGCGCGGCACCACGGCGCGCACGCCGTGATAGGCCTGATACAGCGTGGGGCGCAGCAGGTCGTTCATGGCGGCGTCGACGATCGCGAAATTGCGTGCGTCGTTGTGCTTGAGGAACTGCACCGTGGTGAGCAGCACGCCGGCGTTGCCGACCAGCGAGCGGCCGGGCTCGAGCATCAGATGCAGATGGCCCAGGCCACGCGCCTGCAGGCGATCGAAGACGCGGTCGAGCAGGGCACGCGGCGACGGCGGAACTTCGTCGGTGTAGCGGATGCCCAGGCCACCGCCCAGATCCAGGTGCTCGATGCGGATGCCCGCGTCGGCGAGCCGGTCGATCAGATCGAGCAGCTTTTCGAGGGCGTCGAAGTAGGGGCTGATGTCGGTGAGCTGCGAGCCGATGTGGCAGTCGACGCCGACGATCTGCAGGCCGGGCAGCGAGGCCGCGGTCTGGTAGGCCTCGAGCGCTTCATCGATCGCGATACCGAACTTGTTTTCTTTGAGGCCGGTGGAGATGTAGGGGTGCGTCTGGGCGTCGACGTCGGGATTCACGCGCAACGAGACGCGCGCCGTGCGGCCGCACGCCTGGGCGACGTCGGACAGACGGGCCAGCTCGGCGGTCGACTCGACATTGAAGCACTTCACGCCGGCCATCAGGGCCTCGTGCATTTCCCAGGCTTGCTTGCCCACGCCGGAGAACACGATCTTGGCGGGATCGCCGCCCACGGCCAGCACCCGCTTGAGTTCGCCGCCGGACACGATGTCGAAGCCCGCGCCCAGACGGGCGAACTCCTTGAGCACCGCGAGGTTGGAGTTGGCTTTCATGCCGTAGCAGACCAGGACCGGGCGCTCGCCGATGGCGTCGCGGTACGTGTTCCAGGCGGCGTGCAACGCGGCGCGGGAATAGACGTAGAGCGGGGTGCCGAGGGCATCGGCCAGATCGGAAAGCGGCACGCCTTCGGCATGCAGCACGCCGTCGACATAGTGGAAGTGCGGGTGTCCAGCGAGTTCGGGCTGGGCGGTCTGACGGGCGTTCATGGGGTGGCTGACGGCTGGGGTACGGGGATGGGCTGGGCGCCGGGGGTCTGCGGCGTTTGCGGGATGGGATTGGTGCCCTGATTGCGATTTTGCGTCTGCGGCTTGGAGCCGTCGGGCGCGGGCATGTAGAGTGGACCCTTGAAGCCGCAAGCGGCCATCAGGCCTGCCGCGGCGAGCGTCGCTACAATGCGAAGAGCCATGCGGCTTCGTGCCATGTGGAACACTGGGAACTCCGTAATCATTGCAGGTTAGATTATGACCGAAACCGAATTTCTTGCCTTGGTGGACCAGGTCCTGGACTCGATCGAGAGCCAGGCCGACGACTGGGCCGCATCCCTCGACGTCGATGTCGAGGCAACCCGTAGCGGCAACGTGCTGACGCTCGTTTTCGAGGACGGCACCCACGTCGTCGTCAACAGCCAGGCAGCGATGCAGGAGATCTGGGTCGCGGCGCGTACCGGCGGTTTTCATTACCGCTACAACGGCCAACACTGGAACGACACGCGCGGCGGGCCCGACCTCTCCGATGCGCTGTCGCAGATCTGTTCTGCTGCCGCCGGCGTGCCGGTGACCGTCAAGCTGTAAAACACGACACGGCCCCGTCGTGGCGGGGCCGTGTCTGCCGTGCGGCGAGGGATTCCCCCGCGGCGCGGACTAGAACGGAATGTTCTGGCTCCAGGGCTGCTGCGTGGTGCTGCCCACGCCAGGGGCGACCCGGATGGCGTTTTCCGGATTGCCGCTCAGGCCGTTGAGGAAGTCACCCAGCGCGTCGCCCGGCTGCGGCAGACCGAGGCGGGCCACGGCCTGTCCGGGCGGGAATTCCGAGAAGAAGTAGTCGCCGCCCTCGGCCATCAGGCCCTCGGGACGCGGACGCTGCTTTTCTTCGGGCACGCCCTTGAGCGCTTCCTGCATGAAATCCACCCAGATCGGCATGGCGACGCCACCGCCGGTCTCACGCGAGCCCAGCGAACGCGGCTGGTCGAAGCCCAGCCATGCCGTGGCCACCAGGGCCGGCGTATAGCCCGAGAACCAGGCATCGACCGATTCGTTGGTCGTGCCGGTCTTGCCGGCCAGGTCGTTGCGCTTGAGCATGACGCGGGCACGCGCGGCCGTACCGCTGGTGGCCACGCCACGCAGCATGTCGTCGGCGACCCAGGCCGTGCGCGGGTCGATGGCGCGGGCGGCCGAGTCGCCGGCCACGACCGGACGAGCCTGCATCAGCACCTTGCCCGAGCTGTCGGTCACGCGGTCGATGAGGTAGGGCGTGATGCGATAGCCGCCGTTGGCGAACACCGAGAAGGCGCCGGCCAGCTGCAGCGGCGTCACGGAGCCCGCGCCCAGGGCCAGCGGCAACACGGCCGGCTGACGCGCCTTGTCGAAGCCGAAACGGGTCAGGTACTCCTGCGCATACTGCGGGCCGATGGCCTCGAGGATGCGGATCGAGACCATGTTCTTCGACTTGTAGAGACCCTGACGCATGGTCAGCATGGGCTCGTACTGGTTGCCGTAGTTCTTGGGGTGCCAGGCCTTGGAACCGGTCTGCGCGGCCGAGAGCTCGAACGGCTGATCGGAGATCTGCGTGCCCGGCGTCAGGCCGCGCTCGAGCGAGGCGGCGTAGATGAAAGGCTTGATGCTCGAGCCCGGCTGGCGCCAGGCCTGCGTCACGCGGTTGAAGTTGCCGCGATAGAAATCGAAGCCGCCGACCAGGGCGCGGATCGAACCATCCTGCGGGGCGAGCGCCACGAAGGCGGCCTGCACCGACGGCATGTTGATCACTTCCCAGTTGTCGTTGTACTTGTGGATGTACACGACGGAACCGCGCTTGAGCCGCTGTTCGGGCTTGGCCTTGTCGTTGAGCGAGCGGGCGATCACGCCCAGCGCCTTTTTGTCGGTGATGGTGATGATCTCGCGCGAACTGCGCGCCACCTTGACCTCGGTGGGGCTGGCCGAGAGCACCAGCGCGGTCAGCAGATCGGCGCTGTCCGAGTATTTGTCGAAGACGCCGTCGAGGAAGTCGTCGAGCGCCTGCGGGTTGTCTTCGACGCCGGGGGGCATGTCGAGCTGGTCTTCGGGGCCCGGGTAAGGCGCACGGCGGGTGTACTCGAGCACGCCTTCGCGCACGGCGCGGTAGGCGGCCTCCTGATCCTTTGAGGTGACCGTGGTGTAGATATTGATGCCGCGCGAGTACAGGTTGTCCTGGTAGACGCCGTAGAGCAGCTGGCGCGCGAGTTCGGCCACGTATTCGCCATGAATCGCGTAGCCGCCGGCGGGCGTGCCTTCGGCCGACTTCATCACGATGGGCTGCGCCATCGCTTCTTTGTACTCGGGCTCGGTCAGGTAGCCCAGCGACAGCATGCGGCCGAGCACGTAGCGCTGGCGCAGCTCGGCGCGCGGGCGATTCGAGATCGGATTGAAGCGCGACGGGGCCTTCGGAATGCCGGCCAGCATCGCGGCTTCGGCGGGCGTGACCTGCGACAGCGGCTTGCCGAAATAGGCCCGCGAGGCGGCCGCGAAACCATAGGCGCGATGACCCAGATAAATCTGGTTCATGTAGAGCTCGAGGATCTGGTCTTTCGACAGCTCGGACTCGATCTTGAACGTGAGCAGCAGCTCGTAGAACTTGCGCGAGTAGGTCTTCTCGGACGACAGATAGAAGTTGCGCGCCACCTGCATGGTGATCGTGCTGGCGCCCTGCGTCTTGGACATGTTGACCAGGTTGGTCAGGCCCGCGCGCGCCACGCCCATCCAGTCGATGCCGCCGTGCTGATAGAAGCGGTCGTCTTCGGCCGCGAGCACGGCCGACTTCATGACATCGGGGATCTCGTTGAAGCGCAGCACGTTGCGGCGCTCTTCACCGAACTCGCCGATCAGGACCTTGTCGGCCGTGTACACGCGCAGCGGCACACGAGGCCGATAGTCGGTCATGGCGTGCAGATCGGGCAGGTTGGGCCAGGCCAATGCCAGCGCCATGCCGGCGAGCAACGCTCCGCATAGTGCGAGCCCGGCACAGAAAATGCCGGCCTTGACGAAAAACCGCAACAACGGGGACCCGCTGGGGGCGGGCTGTTCTGCTTTGGACGTATTGGGACGCTTGCTCATCGCGGCGATTTTACGGTGATCTCCGGTCAGTCCTGGCGCGGGCTGTCCGGTTTCTGTAACAAAATAAATCGGTGTGGTAAGCGGGCAACTGGCGGCGATGGGATAATGCCGTCATGAATCTCTCCGCCAACGCCTGCGCCGGGCCCGATCCCGAGCCGCTGCCCGACGATTGCCCGGAAGCGGCGCCGAGTGCGTGCCCGCCCGAGTGCGTCGAGCCCACGCTGCGCCTGCCGCACGATCTGCCTATCTTCCTGGTGGGAATGATGGGTGCGGGCAAAACCACCATAGGCCGCGGCCTCGCACGCGCGCTGGGACGTGAATTCGTCGATCTGGACCATGAACTGGAAGCGCGCTGTGGTGTGCGCGTGCCGGTGATTTTCGAGATCGAAGGCGAAACAGGCTTCCGGCGGCGCGAGGCTGCTGCTCTGCAAGAGTGTACCCAACGGCGCGGGATTATTCTCGCCACCGGCGGCGGCGCCGTGCTGGCCGACGACAATCGCGCCGCGCTGAAGGCCCGTGGCATCGTGCTCTATCTGCGCGCGAGCGTCGATGAGCTGTATCGCCGCACCTGCCGCGATCGCAATCGCCCCTTGCTCGCCACCGCCGATCCGCGCGGCACGCTGCGCGACCTGATGGTCAAGCGCGAGCCGCTGTATGTCGAAGTCGCGGACATCGTCATCGAGACGGGTTCGGCCCCGATCGCGACGCTGGTCAAATCCATCCTGCCCAAGTTGCAGGCGTACGAGAAGCAAAAATGAACGTAGTAGACGTCGATACCCCGGGCGGCCAGTATCCGATCCGCATCGCGCCGGGCCGCCTGGACCGCCTCGATGAGGCCATTCCGTCCGATGCCACCACCATTGCCATCGTCACCAACCCCACCGTGGGGGCGCTGTACGGCGCACGCGCCGAAGCCGCGCTCGCGCGCACCGGCCGCAAGGTGCTGCGCATCGAGTTGCCCGACGGCGAGGCCCACAAAGACTGGCAGACGCTCAATCTGATCTTCGACGCGATGCTCGAGCATCGCCTGGACCGCCGCGCCGTGCTGGTGGCGCTGGGCGGCGGCGTGATCGGCGACATGACGGGCTTCGCGGCCGCGGTGTACATGCGCGGCGTGCGCTTCGTGCAGGTGCCCACCACCTTGCTCGCGCAGGTGGATTCGTCGGTCGGTGGCAAGACGGCGGTGAATCATCCGCTGGGCAAGAACATGATCGGCGCGTTCTACCAGCCGGTGGCGGTGGAGATCGACACCGATGTGCTGGCCACGCTGCCCGCGCGCGAGGTGTCCGCCGGCCTGGCCGAGGTCATCAAGTACGGTCTGATCCTCGATGCGCCGTTCTGGGCGTGGTGCGAGCAGAATGCGGCCGCGCTGCGAGCGCTCGAGCCCGCGGCGATCGCGCATGCGATCCGGCGCTCGTGCGAACTCAAGGCGCAGGTCGTGGGCAAGGACGAGCGCGAGTCGGGCCTGCGTGCCATTCTGAACCTGGGTCACACCTTCGGTCATGCGATCGAATCCGGTCTGGGGTATGGTGAGTGGCTGCACGGTGAAGCCGTCGGTTGCGGCATGGTGCAGGCGGCCGAGCTGTCGGCCGAGGTCTGCGGTTTTCCGGCGGCCGATGTGGCGCGCGTGCGTGCCCTGGTGCAGGCGATCGGTTGCCCGGTGGTGGCGCCCGACCTGGGCCTGGAGCGCTGGATCGCCTTCATGCAGGTCGACAAGAAAACCGAAGGCGGTGAAATCAAATTCGTGTTGCTGCCGCGTATCGGCGAGGCCGTCACCCGCGGCGCGCCGGCCAACGCGGTGGCAGCGGTACTGGAACGTACGATTCGATGAGCGAGGGCGGGACGGTGGTGAGTGCGATGAATGATCTGGCTTCTTATGCATCCGACCCCGCCCGCAGCCGTGGCCGCCGGCACCCCGAGCCGGCGCCCGAAAACCGCAGCGAATTCCAGCGCGATCGCGATCGCATCGTGCACGCCAGCGCCTTTCGCCGGCTCGAGTACAAGACGCAGGTCTTCGTCAATCACGAGGGCGATCTGTTCCGCACGCGTCTCACGCACAGCCTCGAGGTGGCGCAGATCGCCCGCACACTGGCGCGCAGCCTGCGCCTGTCCGAAGACCTGACCGAAGCCATCGCGCTGGCGCACGATCTGGGCCATACGCCGTTCGGCCACGCCGGCCAGGACGAACTCAATGCCTGCATGCGCGAGCTCGTGCCCGAGGCCGGCGGCTTCGAGCACAACCTGCAAAGCCTGCGCGTGGTCGACGAGCTCGAAGAGCGCTACGCCGAGTTCAATGGCCTGAACCTCTGCTTCGAGACGCGCGAGGGCATTCTCAAACACTGTTCGGTTGCGCATGCGCGCCAGTTAGGCGACGTGGGGGCGCGTTTTCTCGATCGCACCCAGCCCTCGCTCGAAGCGCAGCTGGCCAACCTGGCCGACGAGATCGCGTACAACAATCACGACATCGACGATGGGCTACGATCGGGCCTGATCACGGTCGAGCAACTGCTCGAGGTCGGCATCTTCGCGCGGCATTACGAAGCCGTGCTGGCGCAGTATCCGCGCCTGCCCACGCGGCGTGCCACCGCCGAGACCATCCGCCGCATGATCAACACGCTGATCATCGACCTGACGGCGCATTCGCTGGCTCGCATCCACCAGGCGGGCCCCGCCACCGCCGATGAGGCGCGCATGGCCGGTCCGCTGGCCGGCTTCTCGGCCGAGGTGCGGCGCGAGGCCGATCAGCTCAAGAAATTCCTGTTCGACAATCTGTACCGCCACTATCAGGTCATGCGCATGACCCGCAAGGCGCGCCGCATCGTGCGCGAGCTGTTCGAGGTGTTTCTGGGGGATCCGCGCCTGCTGCCGCCGGACTACCGGCGCGAGACCGAGGTCGCGCAGGCGCGCGCCATTGCCGACTACATCGCCGGCATGACGGATCGCTACGCGATCCGCGAGCATCGCCGTCTCTTCGACATGGCGTGAGCCCGCGGGCCGCGGGCTTGGGAGCACCCCGGGGACTACCCTAGGTCGGGCCGATTTTCACCCAAAGGGGTGATGCGCATGGCCCTGGCCGCCCCTAGCATCGTGGGTGCACATTCGCCGTGCTTAACCGCCCATTGTGATGCGGCACTCGGGGCTCCCGTCGCATCAGAATCGGCGGTTCTTTTTTTGCGCAGCGCCGCCGGCGTGCTCGCTTTTCTCCGCGTGAGGCGATCAGTGCGGCGTGGGGCTCTGCAACACGCTCATCATGCGCAACAGGCCGCCCTGGCGCTGCGCGCCGGTCTTCTGCAGGATGGCCTTGCTCTGCGTACGCGCGGTTTCGAGCGCGATGCCCAGCTGCTGCGATGCCTGCGGCAGCGTCGCGCCATGCACCAGACAATCCAGCAGGCGGCATTCGGCCGCGCTCAGACGAAACAGCTCGCGCAACACGCCGTGCGGCACGGGCCGCGGTGTGAGGTGAGCGTGCACGAGTATCAGGGCGAGCGGCTCGTCGCGTCCGGCGGCTTCGCGGCATGATGGAGGCGCCGGCAGCGAGACCAGCAGGGTGCCGTCGGGCAGGCGGTGCGCGTCGGCGAGCGCGTGCGGCGCGGGCGCGGTGGCGCGCACGAGCAGGCGGCGCCAAGCGGGCAGGTTCACCATCTGCGGGCCGGCACGGCGGAACCACTCTTCTCCGGATTCGTTGGCGAGCAGCACACGCCCGCCCGGCGAACACAGCAACAAGGGCGTACCGAACATGTCGAGCGCCGCGCGGCCGAGCCGGGCGCGCTGCTCCAGCTCGCCTAGTTGCACGCGCAACTTCAGGGCGCGCTGGAAGTGCGGCAACATGCGCAACAGCGTCTGTTCGTGCTCGGGTTCGAAGAAGCCGTCGTCGGGACCGCGCTGGAACGACATGCTCCACTCCGTGTCGTCGGTGTGCAGCGTGCGCGTGACCATCAGCGAGCCGATGCCGTGGCGACGCAGGAAATCCTGATAAAAGGGCGAGCGGCGCATGGCGGCGAGGCCGATGTCGCGCTGATCGAGCAGGCAGTTGCCGCTGGGCAGCCGATCGACGCTCGGCAGGACCTCGTCGATGCGGTGATAGTGGGCTTCGTACTCGGCCAGCAGCTCTTCCTGCAGACCGGTCGTTTCGATCACCCGGACCTGGTCCGTGGCGCGGTTGCGGGCAAGCAGCGCGCAACGGTCGGTGTCGACCGCGCGTGCCGCCATGCGTAGCGCGCGTTGCCATTGCTGCGTATCGGCCACGCCCTCGTAGAGGGCGCTGGCGATGCGGAGTTCACAGGTGGCGTCCATAGGGGAAGCGAGGTGAGGGAAGCCGGGCGGGGGGGGCGCCCTACCGCGAATTTACCCCAAGTCACTTGCACGACCCTGGCGACCCCCTAGTCCAGTTATAACGACCAGCGAGTCGGTATTAAAGCCGCCGCCTGCGGGTGTCAGCGCTGCGTGCGATAGGGCTCGTCCGCCGCCACGAAGGTCTGTTCGGCAAGCGCCGCTTCGGTCCATTCGCGCATGGCGGGCAGCGCCAGCACGGCGTCCATGTAGTCGCGCGCCGCGCCCTCGGCGGGCACGCCGTAGGTGGTGAAGCGCGACACGACGGGGGCGTAGAAAGCATCGGCGATGCTGAACCGGCCAAACAGGAAATCGCCGCCCGCGCCGAACTCCGCGCGCGTGGCCTGCCAGATGTCCTGCACCCGCGCGATGTCTTTGGCGGCCGCGCTGACGTCGACGTGCGGCAGATGCGCTTCGATATTCATCGGCATCACGGAGCGCAGCTGCGTGAAGCCGCTGTGCATCTGCGCCGACACCGAACGTGCGCGGGCGCGTGCGCGCGCCTCCGCCGGCCATAGACCGAGATCGGGATGGCGTTCGGCGGCGTATTCGCAGATCGCGAGGGAATCCCACACCGCGAAGTCGCCGTCGAGCAGCACCGGCACGAGGCCGGCGGGCGTGACGCGGCCGAGCTGCTCGGTGAAGGCCTCGGTGAAGAGACCGAGCTTGCGTTCTTCGAAGGGCACGCCCCCCGCGCGCAGGGCCAGCCAGGCGCGCAGGGACCAGGAGGAGTAATTCTTGTTGCCGATGAACAGGGTGACCATGGACTTGCCGTCTGGGAAGTGCGCGGAGAGCGCGGGCGGGCCGGTACGCACCGGCCCGATCGACGGAAAGTCTACTTGGTTTTTTTGCGGCCCAGCACGCGTGCCAGATAGTGGCCGGTGTGGCTGTCGGGGCTGTCCGCCACGTCTTCGGGCGTGCCCTGCGCGACCACCCGGCCGCCGCCGTCGCCACCCTCCGGGCCCATGTCCACGAGCCAATCGGCCGTCTTGATGACGTCGAGGTTGTGCTCGATGATGAGGACCGTATTGCCGCTCTCGACCAGTTGGTTGAGCACTTCGAGCAGCAGCTCGATGTCGCGGAAATGCAGGCCGGTGGTGGGCTCGTCGAGAATGTAGAGCGTGCGGCCGGTGCTGCGCCGCGACAGTTCGAGCGAGAGCTTCACGCGCTGCGCTTCCCCGCCCGACAGCGTGGTGGCGCTCTGGCCCAGACGGATGTACGACAGGCCCACGTCGATCAGGGTCTGCAGCTTGCGCGCGATTGCCGGCACCGATTCGAAGTATTCGAGTGCCTGCTCCACCGTGAGGTCGAGCACTTCGCTGATGTTGCGTCCGCGATAGCGGATCTCGAGCGTTTCGCGGTTGTAGCGCTTGCCGTGACAGACGTCGCAGGGCACGTACATGTCGGGCAGAAAGTGCATCTCGACCTTGACCACGCCGTCGCCCTGGCAGGCCTCGCAGCGGCCGCCCTTGACGTTGAAGCTGAAGCGGCCGGGATCGTAGCCGCGCGTGCGGGCTTCGGGCACGCCGGCGAAGAGTTCGCGGATCGGCGTGAACAGGCCGGTGTAGGTGGCGGGGTTGCTGCGCGGCGTGCGGCCGATCGGGCTTTGGTCGACGCTGATGATCTTGTCGAAATGCTCCAGGCCCGTGATGGCCGCGTGCGGCGCGGGCTCGCCCTGGGCGTGGTTGAGCTGGCGCGCCACTTCGACGGCCAGCGTGTCGTTGACCAGGGTGGACTTGCCCGAACCAGACACGCCCGTCACGCAGACGAGTCGGCCCGCCGGAATGCTGAGATCGACGGACTTGAGATTGTTGCCGGTGGCGCCGCTGAGCGTGAGCCAGGGCAGCTCGCCGTCGACCGGGCGGCGCTTGGGCACCGCGATGGCGCGCGCGCCGCTCAGGTATTGACCCGTGAGCGATTGCGGATCGCGCTGGACCGCGTCGGGCGTGCCCTGCGCGACCACCTGGCCCCCGTGTTCGCCGGCGCCCGGGCCCATGTCGACGACCCAGTCGGACGCGCGGATCATGTCTTCATCGTGTTCGACCACGATCACGCTGTTGCCCAGATCGCGCAGGTGCTGCAACGTGCCGATGAGGCGGTCGTTGTCGCGCTGGTGCAGACCGATGGACGGCTCGTCGAGCACATACATCACACCGGTGAGGCCCGACCCGATCTGGCTGGCCAGCCGGATGCGCTGCGCCTCGCCGCCGGAAATCGTGTCGGCGCTGCGGTCGAGCGAGAGATAGTTCAGGCCGACGTTGTTCAGAAAGCTCAGCCGCGCCTCGATCTCGCGCACGATGCGTTGCGCGATCTCCTGCTTGGCGCCGGTGAGCGTCAGTGCCTGGAACCAGCCCAGGCAGGTCGAGAGCGGCATCGCCTCGACCTCGTAGATCGCGCGGCCGCGCTCCTGGCCTTCGCGCGCTTCGTCGCCGATCAGCACGTGGCGCGCTTCCGGGCGCAGGCGCGAACCGCCGCAGTCGGGGCAGGTCTTGATGTTGCGGTACTTGCCGAGCTCTTCGCGCACTGTCGTGGAGTCGGTCTCGCGCCAGCGCCGTTCGAGGTTGGGGATGACGCCTTCGAAGGGGTGGCGCTTGACGCTGCTGCGCCCCTTTTCGTTGAGGTAGAAGAACGAGATCTCTTCTTCGCCCGAGCCGTTGAGCACCTTGTCGCGCACATCGGCCGAGAGCTCTTCGAAGGGCGTTTCGATATCGAATTCGTAGTGCGTGGCGAGGCTGGTGAGGAGCGAATGCGTGAAGGCATTGCGCTTGTCCCAGCCGCGGATGGCGCCGGCGGCGAGGCTGAGCTCGGGGAAGGCCACGACCCGCTTGGGGTCGAAGAAACCCACCTGACCGATGCCGTCGCACGACGGGCACGCGCCCATGGGATTGTTGAAGCTGAACAGACGCGGCTCGAGCTCGGGCAGGCTGTGGCTGCACACCGGGCAGGCATAGCGGCTGGAGAAAACCTGCTCGCGGCCGCTGTCGAGATCGAGCGCGAGCGCCCGGCCGTCGGCCAGACCCAGTGCCGTCTCGAAGCTCTCGGCCAGCCGCTGCTTGCTCTCGGCACGCACGCGCAGGCGGTCGATCACCACGTCGATGTCGTGCTTCTCGGTTTTCTTCAGGGGCTCCATCTGGTCGATCTCGACCAGCTTGCCGTCGACGCGCAGCCGCACATAGCCCTGCGCCTGCAGGCTGGCGCATTCGTCTTCGAAGCTGCCCTTGCGGGCGCGCGCGATCGGCGCCAGCACCGCAAGACGGGCCTCTTCGGGCCAGCCCAGCACGGCGTCGACCATCTGGCTCACGCTCTGGGCCTGCAGCGGCAGGCCGTGGTCGGGACAATAGGGTGTGCCCACGCGTGCGTAGAGCAGGCGCAGGTAGTCGTGGATCTCGGTGATGGTGCCGACCGTGGAGCGCGGATTGTGGCCCGCGGCCTTTTGTTCGATCGAGATCGCCGGGGACAGGCCCTCGATCAGGTCGACGTCGGGCTTGTCCATCAGCTGGAGAAACTGGCGCGCGTAGGCGGACAGGCTTTCGACGTAGCGCCGCTGCCCCTCGGCATAGAGGGTGTCGAACGCGAGCGACGACTTGCCCGATCCGGACAGACCCGTGACCACCACCAGGCGGTGGCGAGGCAGGTCCAGCGAGACATTCTTGAGATTGTGGGTGCGGGCACCCCTGATGCGTATCTCGTCCATGTAGCCCTTTGCGCGAGTGGCCCGGGCCGTTTCCGGCCCGCGGCTTCGGTGTTGCGCGGCGCATTGAGCCTGCCCGATACCGGTGAGGCGGGATTCCGGCGAGGTCGCAGCGACCCGCGGTGATCCGACCCGGTTTAAGCAGTTTCAAAGGCCAACTTGGTACTATAGCGCGCCGAACCTGACGGCGTATGCAGTCGTGCCCACGCCGACCGAACGGCGAGGGGCTTGCCGCGCCGGTGCGCCGACGCGGTTCGGAATCGAGGCGTCGGGCCTGCCCGGCCGTCCTCCCCCGTCTTATTCACCCAGCCCACTCTTCATGGCCGCGCATCCCAAGCTGAAACTGACCCCCTCCGAACGCCGCGCCAGCGTCGCGCTCGCGGGGCTGTTCGCCTGTCGCATGCTGGGCCTGTTCCTGCTGCTGCCGGTGTTCGCCGTCGCGGCGCAGGGCCTGCCGGGCGGCGACGATCCGGTCCGGGTCGGGCTGGCGCTGGGCATGTACGGCCTGACGCAGGCCGTGATGCAGATCCCGTTCGGACTGGCCTCCGACCGCTGGGGCCGCCGGCCCGTGGTGCTGGCCGGCCTGCTGCTGTTCGTGGCGGGCAGCGTCGTGTGCGCGCTGGCCGACGACGTCTTCTGGATCACCGTGGGCCGGGCCATCCAGGGCTCGGGCGCCATTTCCGCCGCCGTGACCGCCTGGCTGGCCGACGCGACCCGCGACGAGGTGCGCACGCGCGCCATGGCCATGGTGGGCGGGTCGATCGGGCTGTCGTTCGCGCTGTCGCTGGTGCTGGCGCCGGTGCTGGTGGGCGCCTGGGGCCTGCCCGGTCTCTTCTGGACCATCGCCTCGCTGGGGCTGGTGTGCCTGGCGGTGGCCCGCTGGGCGGTGCCGGTCGTGCCGCGCACCCAGGCGCGCGCCATGAACGCGCGGCCGCGCCAGGTCTTGCTGCATGGCGACCTGCTGCGCCTGAATTTCGGGGTGTTCGTGCTGCATCTGATCCAGGTGGCGCTTTTCGTGGTCGTGCCCACGCTGTTGCTGCGCCTGGGCGGCCTGAACCCGGCCGAGCTCTGGCATGTCTACCTGCCCGTCATCCTCGCGTCGTTCGTGCTGATGGTGCCCATGGTGTTCGTGGCCGAAAAGCGCCGCGCCCATCGCGGCGCCCTGCGCGCGTCGGTGGTCCTGCTGATCGTGGTGTGTGGCCTGCTGCCGCTCGCGGCGGGAGCCGGCTTCTATCCGCTGGTGCTGGCGCTGATCGGCTTCTTCGTGGCGTTCAACGTGCTGGAAGCCCTGCAGCCGTCGCTGGTGTCGCGCGTGGCGCCGCAGTCGTACAAGGGCCTGGCCCTGGGCTTTTACAACACGGCGCAGGCGGCCGGCCTGTTCACGGGCGGGGCGCTGGGCGGCTGGATCGCGGCGCACGGCGGGGCCAACGGGGTGTTCCTGCTGGCCGCGGCCCTGTCCCTGGCCTGGCTGGCCGTGACCTGGGCGCTCAAGCCGCTGCCCTGAGGCGGCGGGGGTATCCGGCCCGGCCGTGCCGGTGTTACCCCGAGTGACATCGACGTCCCGCCGGGCACTTTGCGGGGCCGGGTCTAATCGTCGATAATGACGGCCATTCAATGCCTCATCCTCACGCCGGTTTCGCTCGGAACCGGCGTGTTCGTTGAGGCCAGTCTTAAACAGCATTTTGCGTTGTACGCTGCCCGGTGCGCTTCCGCGGGGGCGCGGGCAGTAAACAACCATTGAGGGGCTTCGGTCATGGCATCGGTCAATAAAGTAATCATCGTCGGCAACCTGGGGCGCGATCCCGAGGTGCGCTACAGCCCGGATGGCGCCGCCATCTGCAACGTCTCGATCGCCACCACCAGCCAGTGGAAAGACAAGGCGAGCGGCGAGCGCCGCGAAGAGACCGAATGGCACCGCGTCGTGATGTACAACCGCCTGGCCGAAATCGCCGGCGAGTACCTCAAGAAGGGCCGCTCGGTCTACATCGAGGGCCGCCTGAAGACCCGCAAGTGGCAAGACAAGGACACCGGCGCCGACCGCTACAGCACCGAAATCGTTGCCGACCAGATGCAGATGCTGGGTGGCCGCGAAGGCGGCGGTGAGGGCGGCTACGGTGGCGGCGGTGGCGGCTACGACGAGGCCCCGCAGCGCCAGCAGCGCGCCCCGGCGCCCCAGCGCCCGGCGCAGCAACAGCAGCCGCGCCAGGCCCCCGCGCAGTCCGGTGGCGCCAACCTGGCCGACATGGACGACGACATTCCGTTCTGATCGCCAGCGCGCCTTCCCGCGCAAGAGCCCGCTTCCAGTTTGGAGCGGGCTTTTTCTTTGGTTTTGTTCAAGGCCAAGGCGCTGACTTGGGTGCGTGGAGCTCATGCTCATGAGGGTCGGTTGTTGAGCTGCGCCGGTGCGTAAGGGGTGCCCATGGTTGCCGCGCCCGCACGCCGGTCCTCCGGGGCGGTCGGTCCGATAGTGCGCGAGGGCTCCTGACGACGAACGGTGTCCGCCGCCACGCGCCGCTGCCCCCACCGTTGGCGGGAAGGCCGCCCGTGCGGGCAACGCGGCCGGTGGCACGCATCCCATGGGGGCGGCAGAGATGAAATTCAGGGAAATGTTTGCCGGGGGCGGGCGGTGGGCATGCCGCGGTGGCTTAGAATTGCGCCGGAGGCTGACCGCGGCGAGGGGTGGCGCGGCAAAGTTGCCAGGGACTTCGGGCGTCCCGTGAAGCGAGCGGTCACACTGCTGCGCCTGGGTAAGGCGCGTACGCAGCTTACAATTTTAAAATCTAACTTGGTTCGTTTCTCATGCTGTATGTCCTTGTGGCATTCCTGGTCTCCCTGATCTCGACCCTGCTGATCGTGCGGTATCGCTCCTGGCACGGCGGCCTGACGGCCGATCACGACCTCGACGGCATTCAAAAATTCCACTGCCGGCCCGTCCCGCGTATCGGCGGGCTGTCGCTCATCATTGCGATGCTGGTGGGCTGTGCGCTGGTGGCGTTCCGCGAGCCGGACATCCTGCCGAGCGTCGTGCTGCTGCTGGCCTGTGCCGCGCCCGTGTTCATGGGCGGCTTCCTCGAAGACCTGACCAAGCAGGTCCGGGTGCTGGTGCGTCTGGGGCTGGCGATGCTGTCGGGCGTGATGGCCTATTACCTGCTCGATGGCGCCGTCACCCGGCTCGATATCATCGGCGTGGACTGGCTGCTCACCTTCGCTCCGATCTCGCTGCTCGTGACGGCGTTCGCCATCGGTGGCGCGGCCAACGCGATCAACATCATCGACGGCTTCAACGGTCTGGCGGCGGTCGTGTCGGCGATGATTCTGGCCGGGCTGGCCTATGTCTCGTTCTATATCGGCGACCGCTTCCTGCTGGTGGTGGCCCTGACCACGCTGGGCGCCGTGCTCGGATTCCTGGTGTGGAACTATCCGCGCGGCCACGTGTTTCTGGGCGACGGCGGCGCGTACTTCCTGGGCTTCGTGATCGGCGAGCTGTCGGTGCTCATGCTGGCACGGCACCCGCAGATCTCTGCGTGGTTCCCGCTGCTGCTGTGCATCTATCCGGTGTTCGAAACCTTGTTTTCGATTTACCGGAAGCGATTCCTGCGGGGGCGCTCGCCCGGCGCGCCCGACGGCGTGCATCTGCACATGCTGATCTACAAGCGGGTGGTGCGCTGGGCCGTGGGCTCGCGCGAGGCGCGCCACATGACCCAGCGCAACTCGCTCACGTCGCCGTACCTGTGGGTGCTGTCGTCGCTGGCGGGCATTCCGGCGGTGCTGTTCTGGCAGTCGCCGGTGATCCTGATGCTCTGTACCTTCGCGTTCGCCGCGACGTACATCGTGCTGTATCGCCGCCTGGTGTTGTTCCGCATGCCCAAGTGGATGATCGTCAAGAAGAAGCGCCGGCACTGATTCCCCCGCGGGGGGCCCGGCCACGCGGCCGGGAATCGGGGGCCGGCGTGGTACTATTTTCCTCCGCATG
This sequence comes from Bordetella genomosp. 5, assembly GCF_002261475.1. GTDB lineage: Bacteria > Pseudomonadota > Gammaproteobacteria > Burkholderiales > Burkholderiaceae_B > Bordetella. The sequence continues at coordinate 311,103 of NZ_NEVN01000013.1, read as the reverse complement.
TGGGCGCTTTGCCGCCCGTGCCGCCGCGGTGCTGAACGTTTCACGCATCCGCTCTTCTCTTCCCTATGCGATTTCCGTTTTCTCTGCCGCCGACGCCGGCGCGTTGCGAAGTTGCGACCCCGCGACTCCGACATGCGCGCTGGCGGGGTACCTTGCTGTGCGCCATCGCGTGCCTGTCGAGTCCGTTCGCGCACGGGCAGGATGAGGTGTCGTGGAATCCCGCTGCCGCCCGGCCCGCGGGCTATGCCGTCGGCGAGGTCGTGGATGTCACGAGCCTGTCCACGGTGTGGCGCGATGCACAGAGCTACGACCCGGTGCTGCGCGCGGCCGCCAGTGCGCGCAACGCCGGCGAGACCGAACGGAACCTGGGCCGCGCCCGCCTGTTTCCGCAGGTGCAGGGCGGCTATGTGAAGAGCCAGGTGACCGGCCGCGCGAGCCAGCCCAATTTCCTGGGCCAGCGCGTGGGCTTCGACCTCGACTACGACAGCACCAGCGCGTATCTGCAGTTGCAGCAGCCGCTGCTCGACTACGGTCTGTATTCCAATTACCGGCGTGGCGGCGCCCTGGCCGATCAGGCGCAGCAGCAGTTCGCCGTGCAGCAGCAGCAGGCCGCGACCCGCTGGGCCCAGAGCTATTTCAATCTGGTGCTGGCCTACGAAAACCTCGAACTGCAGTACGGCCGCGTGCGTTCATTTGAAACGCAGGTGCGCACGCAGCTCGCGCTGGCGGAGCATAACGAGGGCTCGGCGCGCGATGCGCAGGAGACCGAGGCGCGCCTGGCCGTGGCACGGGCCGACGCGATTTCCGCCTACGACCAGCTCGAGATCGCGATCCGTTCGCTGGCCGCCGTGACCGGCGTACGCCCCGACTTTATTTCGGTGTGGGGCGCGAACTCGCAGCAGCCTCAACCGATGCCCGAGGATCTGCAGGTCTGGCAGGAGCGTGCGCGTGCCAACAACGCCGAGGTGCGCGCCGCGCGCGAAGCCGTGGCGGTGGCCGACGCCGAGCTGTCGGTGGCGCAGAGCCGCTTCCTGCCCACGGTCAATCTGGTCGCCGCGCTGGCCAAGGCCGACAGCGAAAACCTGTCGACGCTGAGCCAGAAGAGCAACACCTTCACCATCGGGGTGCAGGTCAATATTCCGATCTTCACGGGCGGCTACAACTCGGCCAACAAGGCGCGGGCGGTGGCGATCCAGCGGCAGCGGCAGGAAGAGCTCGATGCCGCGCTCGAGAAAACCGCCGCCGAAGTGACGCGTCAGTACACGGCCGTGCAGAGCGGCGTCGAACGCGTCGCCGCTCTGACCCGCGCGGTGGAGTCCAGCGAGCTCGCGCTGCAGGCCGTGCGCGAAGGCTTCCGCCTCGGCGTATCGAGCAACCTCGACGTGCTGCGCATGGAAGATCGCGCCGATCAGGCGCGCTACGCGCTGATCACGGGCCGGTTGCGCTATCTGATGGGGCAGGCCGCGCTCTACGCCGCCGCGGGCGACCTGAGCTCGTTCCAGTTCGACGATATCGATGCCCGCTATCTGGGGCGTGTCGTGTCGGTGCGCGTCAGTGCGCCCGGGGGCGTCGCCGTGTCGGCGCCGCCCGTGCTGCTGGCGGAATGGCCGGAGGGGGCGCATCGGCTGTCTCGCTGATGCGCCGGGTCTCGCAGTCTTTTACAGCCGGCGCTTGAGCCGCGCGCGCAGCGTGGCCGGCAGCGCCTGGTTCAGCCACAGCACCAGACGCGGGTGGCGCTTGATCCGATTGGCGACCTTCCCCAGCAGCGTGGGCTGACGCTCGACGGTCTGGGGCGCGGCCGACTGGTTGCGCTCGATCCACTGTTTGAAGCCGGTTTCGCTGTACGGGCGCGGGAAGCGGGCGATCAGGTCGGCGTCGGCGCGATACGTGAAGCGCCAGTCGCGTTCGATCTTGGTGCCGTCGGCGAGGAAGTCGTGCACGCCGGGGCGGCGGCCCAGACGCTCTTGCTCGTGGCGCTTCTGCTGCTCGATGTACCAGTCGCTCATTTCGTGCAGCAGGGTGTCGCGCGGGGCGTGCTTCTTGAGCATCAGCTCGTGCGTGCCGATGTCGAAACCCGAGAAGTGGAAGAAGCGCAGGCGCTCGGTGCCATTGACCATGATGTTGCCCTGCGCGTCCTTGCTGAGCTGGCGATAGTACAGGTTCCAGGTCGCCATGTTGTAGCCCGGGTGGCGCAACACGTGCAGGGTCGGGAAGAAGCAGGGCGCCAGATCGATCCAGCGCTGGTCGGTGAACAGGCCCTTGTTGGCGTCGTCGTAGCACCAGTGCAGGCAACGCTCGGCCCACCAGTCGAGGAACGATACGCCTTCGCCGTGATTCGCGAGCGCCAGAAAGCCCAGGTTGAACACGCCGTGGCGCAGGCAACCGAGCATTTCGCCGTCGAACAGATCGTCGTCGTCCTGGGCCGGAACGCTCACGTGCGGCGTGAGGATCACCGGATGCTGCGCCAGCGTTTCGTAGATCTCGTCCAGCGGCGAGTACGCCACCGTGTCGGGATCCATGTACAGCACCGTATCGGCGTTGTAGCGCGCGAAGATCTTCTTGAACGCCCAGGGCTTGACCGCCGTGCACAGCTCGACCACGGTGTGCTTGAAGATCCATGCCTCGAGCGAGGGCACGGGCAGGTCGAGCTGGTCGATCGTCAATACATCGTCGAAGGCGGAATAATCGATGTCGTCGCGCTTCGCGTCGGAGAGCATGCAGGTGACATGCGCTTCGCTGCCATAAACGCGTCGCAGCGATTCCGCGAGCGTGATGGCTTTGGGGATGTAGGCGTTATTGATGGACGTGAAGAAGTATTTCATTTTTCGCTTTTCAGAAAACGTGTCTAACCGGCGAGCGTGTCGCGGGAATCACGGCCAGCGGCCGAAAATCTTGTTGCGGATGGCGCGAGCCAGTTTGCCTACCCCGAATTTATCCAGAAGCTGAATGATCCGGCGCCGTGTCGTCATTTTCCAGTGCGCTACCGGGCTTTGGCGCAGCAGTTCGAGCTCATGCCGCAGTGCGTGGACTTCCGCCTGCAGCTTGATGTTTTGTTCTTTGAGCACGACCGGGTCGGTGGTGCTCCATTGCGAAGACATTTCCTTCAAGTGGGTTTGATAGTAGATGTCTTCTTCGGACAGCTTATCGGTATTGGCGTACCAGGGCAGATGCCGCGCGGTCATGGGCGCGGCGGTGCGGATGGAGCGCCACCAGCGCTTGTCCTTGGGGGCGATGCCCGGCCGGTAATAGGCGAACGTGGTATCGACCGCGGCCTCGAACAAGGTGCCTTCTTCGAGCGGATGCTCCCAGAACGGGGCTTCCCATTCGAGCACCTTGCGCTTGAGCGAATAATGATCGGGCAGATCATCGATGCGCAGCGATAAACCCACTTTGGTGAAGTTGGGATAACGCGCCAGAATCCCGGCGAGTTTTTCCACGACGTCGGGCGGGCAATCCTGGTCCGGCAGAATATCGCAATCGCTCAGCACGAAATTCTGCGTCTTGATGATGTGATCGAATTTGCCGCTGTCCCACAGCACCAGGTGACCGTAATTGCGGTCCATGCGATGCACGTGATGCGTACAGGTTTCGAGATACGCGACCAACGGCGGGTAGGTCGACGCATTATCGATGATGTGAATATTGGTATAGCCGGCGCGTTCCAACCATGCCACGACCTGAAGCAGGGCTTCGAGCCGGTTGAATGCAATCAGGAATACGGGTGTTTGAAAATAGTTCATGGAGGAGCGGTTATCGAGCCAGGCGCCCCGGGCGCCGGGCTCATTGTACTTATCGTGCGGACAGGTCGGCGACGCCGCCGACCTCCATGCGGGCGAGGGCGGTCAGGCCGCCGAACACGCGTTCCATCTGGTGTTCGAGCGAACTCTCCACGCTGGCCTGATGCGCGGCGTCGAAGTCGTCCTGAGTGAGCCCCGCGTCGACCAGGGGTGCGAGGACGGCGCCACGCACCCAGAACATCGTGCCGCCGAAAAACAGAATCTCCTGGGAAATGCCGAGTCGGGCGCACAGGGCCAGGTAGGCGCTGGCGTCGGCATCGGGGGCGCGGCAGATGAAGCGCGCGGCGCCCACCATGCCCAGCTGCGGATCGGCCTCGAAGGCGTCGTAGATGGCTTGCACGCGGGCCGTGCTGCCGCTGATCGGCGCCACCAGCTTGCGGCGCCAGTCGTCGCCGTCCTGGATATCCTTGCCGAACAGGCCGCGCACGGCGTTCATGTAGCTGGGCTGATTGCGGCTCTTCTTGCCGTGCAGTTTGAGCACCAGCTCATACTCATGCAGCCGATGGCGCTGGAGCGCATCGATGAACGGGCCGATGTCCTTGCCCACGTTCGGGCACTGCCACACCTGCGCGCCGGGGAAGCGGGCGTGCGTGGCGTCGCGCAACGCCTGGGCGTCCTGATTGGTGGTGATGAAGAGGTCGAACGGGCCGGGCAGATGCGCCACCGCGTCGAGCATTTCGTCGAGCAGGTCGGTGTAGTGCAGATGAATGTGCACGGCCACGCGCGGCGCGGCCGGCGTGGCGGCGGGGCGATCCAGCGCCAGCTTGCGATAACGCGGTGCGGGCGGGCCGGCCACGACCGGCACGTTGGCCGCGGTGGCGGACGTGGGCGCCGGCACGGGCGCGGGCACGGGCGCGGGCTGTGCCGGCGGGGCCGCGCGATGGTGCCGGTCTTTCCACCAGCGCAGGGGCTTGGTGAGCGTCATGCCCAGGCGATAGCTGCGCGAGTTGCGGATGGCTTCGAGTTCGAACTGGGTCTGCGCCAGCGCGTTCTGCGTCTGTGCCACCACCACCTGCGTCTGCGCGAGGGTGGTGCGAGTTTCGCCGAGCTCGGTCAGCGTCTGGCCGAGCCGCGCGTGCGCCTCGTCATGGGCGTCGCGCGTGGCGGACCAGCCCGCATGGGCCTCCTGCAGCTTCGCATCCCAGAACGTATCGCGCTCGCGGGCCACCACGTGGCACTGCTGCTGGCGCACCAGCTTGTAGTGCCGGCGCAGACCGGCGAGCGCGGGGCCCGGCACGGCGTAGCGTTTGGCGAGCGCGCGGTAGAGCACGTGGTTGGCTTCGATCGCGGAGCGCGGCAGGCCGCCGAGAATCGTGTTCGCGCCGTGAATCCGGTAATCCCACAGCGTCAGGTCGTCGCGCCACACGAACCGGTCGGGCGCGTGCAGATAGGCTCGGATGGCCCAGTCCCAGTCCATGTTGTAGCGCAGCGGCCGGATCGGTCCGATGGCGTCCAGCAGGGCGCGGCTGAAGAAGAAGTTGGAGGTCGAGACCGTGAAGTTGCGCTCGAGCAGCGCTTCCCAGGTGCCGCGCTGGCTGGCGGCCTGGCGCATGCGGCGATATTCGTCGAGCCAGGGCGCGTCCGGGATCGGCTGCGAGGCCTGGTCGATCAGTTGCAGGCCGGTCGCGATGAAGTCGTAGCCCTCGCCCGCCAGCGCCACCAGTTGGCTCAGGCGTCCGGGATGAAAGCGATCATCGGAGTTCAGGATGGCGATGTAGTCGCCGCGGCTGGCGCGCAGGCCGGCGTTGATCGCCGCATGCGCGCCCTGGTTCGTTTGCGCGAAGGCGCGCACGCGGGCGTCGTTGGCGCTTGCGCGCTCGATGCGCGCCCAGGATTCGTCGCGCGAGCCATCGTCGACGATGATCAGCTCCAGCGCGACGTTCGTCTGCGTCAGCACGCTGTCGATCGCCTCCTGCAGGAAGCGGTCGTGGTTGTACGAGGGAATGATGACGCTGACGAGCGGAGAGGCCGGCATGGGTTCGTTCATGAGCGCGCGCGCAGTAGAGACAACAGGCGGCGCAGCGGAGAGGTGATGCGCCAGAAGGTCGATTGTTCGATGGCACGGCGGGCGGCCAGCGCGTCGTCGCGCTGCGCCTCGGCGTCTGCCAGGGCCTGCCGCAGCTGCGCGGTGGCCGCGTCGTCGCGTGCGGCCAGCGGCTGCGCCAGCCAGTGCTGCTGCGCCTCGCGGCGCGGGTTCAGCACGTCGGAGGCCGGCTCGGCCGGTCGCGCGGGGCGGGCCGTGACGAGGATCTGGAACGCACGTCCGGCGGGATTCTGCGCCAGCCACTCGCGCACGGCCTCAGGCAGGCGCGCCCAGTATTCGGCGAACTCGGGATGCCACGGGCCGGTGTCGACGGAATCGAACGACTCGACGACGAAGCCCGCGTCGGCGAGTGCCTGACCCAGCGTGTGCGCGGTGAAGAAGTGAATATGGGTGCGGTCCAGCAGGCCCGTGTCGCGGTAGGCGAAGTCATCGCACAGCAGGCTCGCGATGACGCCGGCGTGGCTGATGTTGGGCACCGAGATCACGAGCTGGCCGTCGGGTTCGAGCAGCGGCAGGATGCGTGTCAGACACTGGCGCGGATCGCGCAGGTGCTCGAGCACGTCGGCGGCAAGCACCGTGTCGAAGCGCCGGCCGGCCAGCGGGGCCGACCAGTCGGGCAGGTCCAGGTTGGCCTGCAGCACCTCGGCGCAGTGCTCGCGCGCCAGCGCGCCGGCGGCGGCGTCGTACTCGACGCCGGTGACTTCACAGCCGTAGTGACGGCTCAGCACGGCGGACATGGCGCCGGCCGCGCAACCGAGCTCGAGTATGCGCTGTCCCGCGGCGGCCAGACGGCACACGCGCGCCGCCGTGCCGTCGCCGCTCGGGTCGAAATCGTAGTGATAGCGGAGCGCGTCGGTGCTCATGGCGTGGTCCTGTGATCAGGCCTTGTCATCGGCGGAGGGTTCCAGGCTGATGTCGAGCATCGGGACGCCGACCAGACCGTTGGCCAATCCGCTGTGATGCGAGCGGAACAGCACCGCATCGTGGATCCAGTGGTGCTGGCGATGCTCGGCCTGCGTACCGTCGGCCACCGCCACGGCGATCGAATAATCGCCGACCGGCAGCAGCGGCATGGGAAAGCGGAAGCGGGCGTTGAACACCGCGCCGCTTTCGACCGGCTGCGGATCGTCGGCGTAGGTGAGATACGTGTTGTCGCCGAATAGCGTCTGGCCCAGGCGGTCTTTGACATAGAAGCCGGCGATGGGTCGTTCGAGATACTGATTGGCGCGCACGCGCAGATGCAGCGTGACGGCCTCGCCGCCCACCACCCACGCCAGCGGCTCGCCCGCATCGTTGGACAGGAACACGTTTTCGACGGTCGCGCCGCCTTCGCCGAAGCTCGCTTGCGCGGGATCGAAGCGGAACACTTCGAGGTCGTTGCGCAGATTGCTGGCGTTGATGAAATCGCGGCGCTGGTCGACCCACTCGACTTCGGTCGCGGGCGTCGCGGCCTCGCGCACCACCTTGCGGTTGTTGCTTTCGAACAGCGAGGCCAGATAGGACTCGCACACGGCCTTGGCCTCGCCCTGTTCGACGACCTGGCCTTCGCGCAGCCAGATCGCGCGCTGACAGAGGTTGGTGACGGCCGCGCTGTCGTGGCTCACGAACAGCACGGTGCCGGTCTCGCGGAAGCGGCGCAGGAAGCGCATGCACTTTTGCGTGAACAGCGCGTCGCCCACGGCCAGGGCTTCGTCGATGATCAGGATGTCGGCATCGACGTGCGCGATGACGGCAAAGGCCAGCCGCACGTACATGCCCGAGGAATAGGTCTTGACCGGTTGGTCGACGAAATCGCCGATCTCGGCGAAGTCGAAGATGTCCTGCAGCCGGGCGTCGATCTGCTGCCGGCTCAGGCCCAGGATCGCGGCGTTCAGGTAGACGTTTTCGCGCCCGGTGAATTCCGGATTGAAGCCCGCGCCCAGCTCGAGCAGGGCGGCGACGCGGCCATGCACGCTGATTTGGCCCAGCGTGGGGGTCAGGGTGCCGCAGATCAATTGCAGCAGCGTGGATTTGCCGGAGCCGTTGCGGCCGATGATGCCGACGGTTTCGCCGCGCTTGACGTCGAAACTCACGCCCGACAGCGCGTGAAACTCCCGGAACATTTTCTTCTTCGGGAACAGGCGCTGCAGCAGGCGATCCTGCGGACGGCGGTACAGGCGGAACGTCTTGCTGACGTCGGCCACGGAGATGGCGATGTCAGAGCACATCAGCGAATCCTTTTTTCATCACTCGGAAAGCACGGTAGCCGACGACCGCCACCACGCACGCCACGAGGCTGTACACCCCCAGCGCCGCGAAGTCGGGCCGGCCGCCGTGCAGCACGACCTGGCGCGATTGTTCGATGATCAGCGTGAGCGGGTTGAAGGCGAAGATGGTCTGGAAGCTGTCCGGCAGCGCGGACGCCGGATAGAACACCGGCGAGAGAAACATCAGGATCGTGGTGAACAGCCCGGTGATCTGGCTGACGTCGCGCAGATAGACGCCCAGGCCGGCCAATGCCCACGCCACGCCGGCGAGCAGCACGAAGTACGGCAGCAGAATCACCGGCAGCCACAGCACGGTGAGGTGCAGCGAGTGGTGCACGATGGCATAAAAGGCGAGCAGCACGGTCAGGCTGATCAGGAAATGAAACAGCGCCGACAGCAGACCCACCGCGGGCAGGGTCTCGAGCGGGAACACCACGCGCTTCACGTAGCTGACGTTGCCGACGATCTGGCCGGGCGAGCGGTTGAGGCACTCGGCGGCCAGGCCGTGAATGATCAGCCCGACGAACAGCTGCAGGGCGTAGTCGATGGGGCTTTGCGTGTCCTGCGACCAGCGCGCCCGGAAGATGCCGCTGAACACCACGGTATAGACCGACAGCATCAGAATCGGCGTGACCAAAGACCAGACCAATCCGCCCGCGGAGCCTCGGTAGCGTCCCAGCACATCGCGCCAGGTCAGGGTCATAAGCAGACGGCGATGCTGCCAGAGCGTGAAGCGGCTGGCTGGCGTTGCGGGGGCTGGCGTCATAGATGTGCGTCGGGTCAAGCGATCGGGAAAGGCGCTATTGTAGTGCCGCGTGTGACCGTCATTTCCCGGGCACACCGTCACGCTGTAACAGAGGCAACAGGCGTTGCGCGAGGGTGGTCGCGCCGCTCAGCGACAGGTGGCCGCCATCGACGTAGGCCAGCCCTTCCGGGGTGGCGTCCCGGCGCGCCAGGCAGGCCCGGTCCTGGCACAGCAGCGGATACAGCGAGATGTAGTCCACGCCGGCCTGGGCCAGGCCCTGTTGCAGCGTTTGATCCAGCGCGCGGCTGGAGCGCAGCTGGCCGTAGGCCATTTGCGCCGGGGCGAGCGCGCCGTCGTAGCCGCGGGCGTAGTTCAGCAGGTTTTGTTGCAAAGACGAGCGCCAGACCGGCACCGGCCCGAGCACGACCACCCGGGATCCGGGGGCGGCGCGGCGGATCCGCTCCACCGTGTCGACCAGGGCCCGTTGCAGCGCCTCGGGCGAGAGCTTGTAGCCTTCCCAGAACGCGTGCAGCAGAATCAGGTCGGGCGGCTGCGCCGATACCTGCTGCAGGATGCGCGTGTTGATGTTGTCCAGCGGACGCTGGAGATTGTTGCGCAGGTCGGTGCCGAACAGCGGCGCGGTGGCGTCGGTCGTGGCCTGCTGCATCGACCAGCCCGGCAGGGTGGCCATGCCGGCAAAGAGCGCGGCCGCATGGGAGTCGCCCCACAGCAGGGCGCTCGGGTGGCCGGCCGGGAAACAGGTGGCGGGGTCGCCCAGGTTGCCGCGGTAGATCATGTTGTGACAAATCCCGTCGCGCAGGCCCGCGTGCCAGGCCGGGGTCAGCAGCGGCGCGCTGGCCAGGGTCCGGACGCTGTCAGGCAGGCGCTGCGCCAGCCCCTGCTGACTCCAGATCCAGACGCCCGCGCCCGCCGTCGCCACCATCGCCGCCGCGAGCAGGCCCGTGGTGCGGCGCCTGGGATTGCGGGCGTGCCGGATGGGCTGCTCGATATAACGATAGGTGAGCCAGGCAAGCAGCACGCTCGCCGCGATCGCGCCGGCCGTGGCCAGCGCCAGCGCCGGTCCGGCCAGGTCGGTATAGCGCACCCGCAAAAACGACAGCATGGGCCAGTGCCACAAATAGAGCGGGTAGCTGATCCGGCCCAGCCAGACCACGGCCGGACGCGACAGCAGCCGGCGGTTGACCCAGGCGCGGGGTCCGGCCGCGATCAGCAGCAGGGCACCGGCCACCGGCAGCAGCGCCGCCGGCATGGGAAAGAGCCGGTCGGGCCGGGCGACGATCAGCGTCACGGCCAGCAGGACGACCCCGATCCACGACAGCAGGTCGGCCCGCCGGGACGGGCCCGGGGTCTGGCCGTCGCGGCCCAGGCTCCAGACGGCCAGCAGGCCGCCGGCGCCCAGCTCCCAGAAGCGGGACCACGGGGCGTAGAACCCGGCCGTCGGATCCTTCACGCTGAGCCAGCCGGAGGCGATCAGGCTGGCCAGCGTCACCCCGCCCAGCACCCACAGCAGGACGCCGCGGCGGCGCGGGGGCAGCCAGAGTAAAAACGGCCACAACAGGTAAAACTGTTCCTCGATCCCCAGCGACCACAGATGCAGCAGCGGCTTGGCCTCGGCCACGCCCGCGAAGTAGTTCACGTCCTGCCAGAGCACCAGGTTGGCGACGAAGGCCGCGCCCGCGGCGGTGTGCCGGCCCAGCTGGGCGTAGTCGGCCGGCAGCAAAAACAGCGCGCCCAGCGCCAGGCTGGCCGCGCTCACCACGACCAGGGCCGGGAACAGGCGGCGGATGCGTCGGGCATAGAACGTGCTGAGCGCACCGCGCCTTTCGCCCGCGACCGCGGACTCCGACAACAGGATGCGCGTGATCAGAAAGCCCGAGATCACAAAAAAGGCGTCGACGCCCGCGAAGCCGCCCCGGAGCCAATCGGGGGCGGCGTGGTAGAGGACGACAACAGTCACGGCAAAGGCGCGTAGCCCGTCGATGTCGGGCCGGTAGCCGGTAGGTCTAGTCATAAAAGTGGTGTGCAAACGACACCATCCGGGCTGGTCCAGGCCTAGGCGAAACGCCCGAGAGGGCGCTCCACGGGGCGCGTACTTTCGCAGGACGGAACGTGATCGTTAAAGACATTCTTAAAGAGGGAGGGTCCACGCCAATCTGACGACAATCGACGACAACCGTCGCAAATTTGGTGTCATTCCCGGTCTACTTGTATGACATGTGGCGATCGTGGCGAGAAGTCACCGGCAATCCCGGGACCGCTCCTGACCCCACATATTCACTAACAATTGATTTGAGCGGGAAGCGCAATTTGCGTGAATAGTAGCTTCGGAGCATGAAATGCGCTGCTAACTCGCAGCATTGTCATGGACTCTCTCGAAATGTTGCTTTAAACTTCCGCGATGTTACTGGATGCTAGGGTAAAGGTATCTTCAAAGTCCCTTCCACAGCTCAGGTAACATCCATCGATGGGTGTAACCCGCAACACAAAGGACGACCAACAAAATGGCTAATCCGTACTTCAACGCGCAGTACTACCTGCAGAACAACCCGGATCTGGTTCTGGCCGGCATCACCGTGGAAACCGCCGAAGCCCACTACACCAAGTACGGTGCTTTCGAAGAATCGAAGGCCGGCGCTCCCCGTCTGCCGAACGCCTGGTTCGACGCTTCGTTCTACCTGCAAAGCAACCCTGATCTGATCGCCGCTGGCCTGACCCTGGGTCAAGCGCTGGATCACTATGCTCAGTACGGCATCTTCGAAGGTCGTGCCTTCAGCGACGACGCTGATCTGGATCCGTCGGAATTCGACGCTTCGGCCTACGCCGCTGCCAACGAAGACCTGCGCACCGCCTTCGGTATCGAAGACGCGTCGGACCTGACCGCCGAGCAAACCGCTGACCTGCTGGGCCACTACCTGGCCTACGGTCTGTACGAATCGCGCACCACCGGCCAGACCGGCGACTTCGCCAACCTGGTTGGCCAATCGCAAGCTGCTCCGATCGCCGTGACCGCTGGCACCGTGGCTGTGGGCACCCAGTTCGACGACACGTTCACCCTGGACGCCGGCACCGTTGCCACCGCTACGGTCAATGGCGTTGCTGGCGATGACACCCTGGTCATCACCGGCGCCGGCGCTACCGCCGTCCGTCTGATCTCGGTCGAAAACGTCGCCATCAACAGCGCCGCCGACGTGACCGTCACCGGCACGGGCGTTGAAACCCTGTCGTTCACGAACGCCTCGGGCGCTTCGTACGCTGGCGCGCTGGTTTCGGACATCACCATCGGTGCTCTCACGACCGGCGTTGAATTCGCCTTCACCGGCGTGACCGGTTCGTCGGACAACCTGTCGCTGAACCTGGCTGCTGACGCCAACGTGTCGGGCGGCGTTGCCGTGTCGGGCGTGGAAACCGTTGATCTGGACCTGGCTGCCACCGTTGACTCGGACGGCAACTTCGTCTCGGCTGGTCAAATCGCTCAGCTGAACGCCAATGGCGTGGAAGGCTCGTCGCTGACGGTGAACATCACCGGCGGCAACGCTGCTTCGACCAACTCGCTGACCGTGGAAAGCTTCGGCTCGGCCGAGCTGGCCACCGTCACCATCGACGGTTCGGACTACCTGGGTGGCCAAACGCTGACCGCTGGCGCCTCGCTGGCTAACGTCAACGTCACCATCAACGGCGGCGCTGGCAAGGACCTGCTGTCCACGAGCACCGCTGCTGGCCACACCGCCACGCTGAACGGTGGCGCTGGTGACGACACGCTGGTGGCTTCGCTGGGTCAGGACATCCTGACCGGTGGCGCTGGCAACGACGTGTTCCAGTTCACGACCGCCAACTCGCTGGTTTCGCTGAACGCCAGCGGCGAGATCGCCGGTGTTGACACCATCACCGACTTCTCGGCTGGTGATTCGATCGAACTGACCGCACCCGTCGCTACGGCCGACATCGCCAACGTGGGCGAAGTGGGTGACAACGGCCTGGTTTCCTTCCAGACCGGCTTCCTGGCCGCCAACTCCACGCTGACCGCCGTCGTGACCGCTCTGAGCGAAAACGCCGCGTCGGGCGAGCAAGTGCTGTTCAAGTTTGGCGCTGATGCATACGCGTTCGTTGCTGACGGCAACACTGGCGACATCGCCGGTGACAGCCTGATCAAGCTGACCGGCGTTGACGTCACCAAGCTGGTTGCCAACGGCACCACCATCGAATTCGCCGTCTAAGCGAATTTGAAGGGAGAGGGCATGCGAATGTCCTCTCGCGTCGCAAGACGCTAAGCACGTAGCAGTCTGAAGAAGGGCCCGAGCAATCGGGCCCTTCTTCTTTGGGGGCCGCACAGCGGCGTGCGCAGCAGCGTGCGCAGCGCCTCGCGCCGCAGCGAGTGCGGCAATGCGCACCCGCGAGCGCAGCCCGAACCTGCAGCGCGGACATGTTCGGCACCGTGCCGTTCCAGCCGCGGTAACGCGAGCCGTACCCCGCGCGCCAGCCCCTTCTCGCGGGGCCGCATCACCCCCGGGAACCCGATTGGCGCCGCCCGGTCGAAGCATGCTATATCTCTTAGTCTGACGAATCCCTCGTCAGCGTCCGACGCCGCCACGCGCGTTTTCGTATCTCAACTGTCTCCTTCGCCCATGCCCAAGTTCGTTGCCCTTTCGCCCTCGCAGCACAAAGACGCTCGCTGGCTCCTCAAGACCTCGTACAAGTTTGCCGGCACGGACGCATTGGTGCCGGTCGTGGCCCGCGAGGCGCACAAGGTGCTGCTCGAGATGCCGCTCGCCTTCGCGCGCCGTCCGGAAGGCGGCTTCGGGCTGGTGGGCGTGCAGGGCCTGGTGGCGAACACCAACCTGTTCGTGTCCGACGACGGCCGCTGGACCGGCCGCTACATCCCCTCCGTGTACCGCGGCTACCCGTTCGCGCTGGGCCGCACGGACGACGGCCGCGAGGTGCTGTGCTTCGATGTCGAGAGCGGCCAGCTGAGCGACGAGGGCGGCGAACGCTTCTTCGAAGACAACGGCGAGCCGGCCACCAAGGTGGCGGGCATGCTGTCGTTTCACGAGGCCGTGACGCTGAACCGCCGGCAGACCAATTTCGCCTGCGACGTGCTGGAAAAGCATGGCCTGATCCAGCCCTGGGAGATCAACCTCGAACTCGCCAGCGGCACCAACCGGATCGAGGGCCTGTTCCGCGTCGACGAGGCCAAGCTCAAGCAGCAGTCGGGCGATGTGCTCGGCGCCCTGATGCAGTCGCACGCCATGCCGCTGGCGTATTGCCAGCTGCTGTCGATGCAGCAGCTCGAGCAGCTCGGCATCCGCGCGCGGGCCCGCTCGGCCGCCGGCAAGGCAGCGCTGGCCACCGACCAGTACGGCGACATCAATCTCGATTTCCTGAATGACGACGGGGTGTTCCCGTTCGGCCACAGCTGATGTCCGGACCGGAGGCCCGGCCGTGTGGCCTCCGGTACACACCCTGTTTGCGGGGCCCGTTCCCCGGGGTGACCCTGGGCTTGTTGTCAGGTGTGCGTGTTACCATTGGCAGCTTTTCTGAATCGCGGCCAGCGCCGCTGCAATGAGGCGGACACTGCCTTTTTGCAGGGCTTCCCGGGCTGCTGATGACCGACTTCGGTTCGCATATTTCAGGCTGGTTTTCCGGCCACTCCCATAGGTTTTTCCATGAAGCCTTCCCGTCGCACTGAGTTGGGCGAGGCCCTGTACCGCTTTCGCAAGACGTTCTACGGTCTGGCCGCGTTCAGCTGTGTGATCAATATTCTTGCGCTCACACCGTCGCTGTACATGCTGCAGGTGTACGACCGGGTGCTGGCGAGCCGCAACGAAACGACCCTGCTCATGCTGACCGTCCTGGTGGCCGGTCTGTTCCTGCTGTCGGCGCTGCTCGAATTCGCGCGCTCGTCGGTGTTGATCCGCGTGGGCAACAAGTTCGACGAGATGCTGAGCAATCGCGTCTTCACGGCCTCGTTCGAGCGCAATCTGCGCCGCGCCGGGGGCAACCCGGCCCAGGCCACGCACGATCTCACCAACCTGCGGCAATTCCTCACCGGCAGCGCGCTGTTCGCCTTTTTCGATGCGCCCTGGACGCCCATCTATATGGCGGTCGCGTTCATGGTGCACCCGCTGCTGGGCTTCATCACGCTGGGCGGCTCGATCATTCTGTTCGGCCTGGCCTACCTCAACAAGCTCGCCACCGACAAGCCGCTGGGCGATGCCAACGTGTCGGCCTTGCAGGCCGCCGCGTTCGCCAACAACCACCTGCGCAACGCCGAAGTGATCGAGGCGATGGGCATGCTGCCCGGCCTGCGCGAACGCTGGCGCAAGCAGCATCAGCGCGTGCTGAAGCTGCAGACCCAGGCGTCCGATAGCGCCGCCCGTATCAGCACCGTCAGCCGTTTCGTGCGCGTGTTTCTGCAGTCCGCGATCCTGGGCGCCGGCGCGCTGCTGGTGATCGAAGGCCAGATCTCGCCGGGCATGATGATCGCGTGCTCGATTCTGCTGGGCAAGGCGCTCGGGCCGGTCGAGCAGGCCATCGGCACCTGGAAGCAGCTCGTGTCGACCCGCGCGGCCTACGCCCGTCTGGACGAGATCCTCAAGGAAGCGCCGCCGCGCGGCAACACGCTGTCGCTGCCGCGTCCGCGTGGCCAGCTGTCGTTCGACAACGTGTTCGCCACGGCGCCGGGCGCCAAGCAGGCCATTCTCAAGGGCCTGAGCTTCAAGATCGAGCCGGGCGAAGTGGTCGGCGTGATCGGCCCCTCGGCATCCGGCAAGTCGACCCTGGCCCGTCTGGTGGTCGGCGTCTGGCCCGCCCAGGCCGGCAACGTGCGCCTGGATGGCGCCGACGTGTATCTCTGGAACAAGGACGAGCTCGGTCCGCATATCGGTTATCTGCCGCAGGACATCGAGCTGTTCGAAGGCACGATCGCCGAGAACATCGCCCGCTTCGGCGAGCCGGACTCGGCCAAGGTCATCAAGGCGGCCCAGCTGGCCGGCGTGCACGACATGATCCTGCGCCTGCCCAACGGCTACGACACGCGCCTGGGCATGGACGGCGCCTCGCTGTCGGGCGGCCAGCGTCAGCGCGTGGCGCTGGCGCGCGCGGTCTACGGCGATCCCGCGCTGATCGTGCTGGACGAGCCCAACTCCAATCTGGACGATCAGGGCGAGGCCGCCCTGGTCAACTCGGTGCGTCAGCTCAAGCAGCTGGGCGCCACGGTGCTGCTGGTCACGCACCGCATGAATATCTTGAACGCGGTCGACAAATTGATGGTCGTACGCGATGGCGTGATGGTGATGTACGGCGCGCGGGAAACCGTGCTGGACACGCTGCGCAAGCAGCGGACGCAGGCGCAGCAGCTCAGTGCTCAGCAAGGCGCGCCGCTCGCCGCCCCGGCCGCCAGTCTTTAACGGGTCTCGAGAACAATGTGGTTCAAGAAGCAAATCGCCAATAAGGGCGCCGACGTACCGGCGGAGGTCGATACGAATGCCCACGCGCCGATGCGCTGGGGCCTCGTGGTGCTGCTCGTCGGGTTCGGCGGATTCGCGCTGTGGGCGGCTTTCGCGCCGCTGGACGCCGGTGTGACGGCGAATGCCTACGTGCAGGTCGCCGGCAACCGCAAGGCCATCCAGCATCTGGAAGGCGGCACCATCGAAGAGATCCTGGTGCGCGAAGGCGACAAGGTGCACGCGGGTCAGGTCCTGGTGCATCTCAATCCCACGCGTGCGCGTGCGGAGCAGGGCGTCGTGAGCTCGCAGTACATCGTGGCCAAGGCCGTGCAGGCGCGCCTGCTGGCGGAGCGCGACGGCACCGGCAAGATCGTCCAGGATCCGGCCTTCGTGGAGCGCTTCAAGGACGATCCGCGCTACATCACGGCCACGCGGGCGCAGCAGAGTCTTTACGAGACGCGCACGCGCGCGCTCGAAGGCGAGATCGGCATCCTGAAAGAGAATCAGCGTGGCGCGGAACAGCAGCTGCGTGGCCTCGAAGAGGTGCAGCGCAACCGCCGCCAGCAGATCGCCTACATCGGCCGCGAGCTGGCCGGCGTGCGCGATCTCGCGCGCGAAGGGTATCTGCCGCGCAATCGCATGTTCGAGCTGGAGCGCGACGCCGCCCAGCTGCAGGCCGCCCTGTCCACCGATATCGTCGACGCCGGCCGCACGCGCAACCAGGTCTCCGAGCTGAAGCTGCGCATCCTGCAGCGCACGCAGGACTATCAAAAAGAGGTGCAGTCGCAGCTCAGCGATATCCAGAAAGAAGTGACGGCGCTGGGTGACCGGCTGTCGGCGCTCGATTACAGCGTGCAGGAAACGGATATCCGCTCGCCGATCGACGGCACCATCATGAATCTGCAGATTCATACGGTGGGTGGCGTGGTGGCGCCGGGGGCGACGCTGATGGAAGTGGTGCCGAACGATGCGCCTTATCTGGTGCAGGCCCAGGTGCCGGTGCAATCGATCGATCGTGTCGAGACCGGTCTCGATGTGGAGATCACGTTCCCGGCCTTCAACCACGCGCGCACGCCGAATATTCCGGGCAAGGTGCTGACCGTCTCGGCCGACCGCCTGACGGATCCCAAGGGCGAAGTCCCCTACTACCTGGCTCAGGTCGAAGTGACGCCGGAAGGCGTGGAGCTGCTCGGCCAGAACACGATTCGCCCCGGCATGCCGGCATCGGTGATGATCCGCACCGGCGAGCGCACCATGCTCAACTATCTGCTCAAGCCGCTGCTCGAACGCGTCGACCGCTCTTTCAAGGAGCAATAAATGCGCGCCTTGCTCACCACCGCGGGATTGCTGTGGGCCGTGGCCACCGGCGTCGCGGCGCAGACGGCGCCCGCCGGGGCGGCCCCCGTCGGGGCGGCCCCAGCCGTCGTGGCACCCGCCCGTTCGGCGCCCGCGACGAAGGCCGCCGCACCGGCGGCCAGTATCCCCGCCAACGCGCCGCTCACGCTGTCGCAGGCATGGCGGCTGACGCTGGAGAACGATCCCACCTACCAGGCGGCGGAGAGCGAGCGCGATGCGAGCCAGACCAACCGCGCCATGGGCCGGGCTCAGCTGCTGCCGCAGGTGAGCGGGGCGATCGGCCGCAACAAGATCCGCGGCGATATCGAAGAACCCGACGAGTTCGGTGGCGTGGCCCGCACCGATCTCGATTACATGTCGCGCACCAATGAGATCCGCGTGACGCAAACCGTCTTCAACTGGGGGCGTTTCGCGGAGTACCGCCAGGGCCATTCACGCGCCGACTACGGGCTGGCCGTGTTCGACACCAAGGCGCAGGACACGGCGGTGCGCCTGTTCAATCGCTATCTGCAGGCGCTGCTGTCGTACGAAAACGTGAAGCTGCTGGACGGCAAGCTCAAGGCCAACGAGCAGCAGATCACCGTGGCGAAGCGCCGATTCGATCTGGGCGAAGGCACCGTCACCGACGTGCGCGAGGCCCAGTCGCGCCGCGACCTGGCGCGCGCCGATCTGATCCAGGCGCAGGACGCCCTGATCGTCGCGTCGCGCGAGCTCCAGGAAATGATCGGCCGTCCGCCGCAGCAACTGACCAACATCGATCCGTTCGACGCGCGCCGCACGGCCGCGCGCGACCTCGAGCAGTGGATGGGCCGGGCGATGCAGGACAACGCCGAAATCCGCTCGGGCCTGCAGGCCTACAAGATCTCCGATCAGGAAATCGATCGTGCGTTCGGCGGTCACCTGCCCACCGTGGACGCCATCGCGTCCCGGCGCAAGGTCTCGGCGGAAACGCTGTCGACCCGCGATCAGGACAGCACGACCACGTCGGTCGGGGTGCAGATCAACGTGCCGATCTTCTCGGGCGGCATGACGAGCGCCCAGGTGGATCAGGCGCGCTTCAATCGCGATCGCGCCGGCCAGGAGCTGGCCGCCACGCGCGAGCGGATCGCCGTCGAGGTGACCCGGCAGTATCAAGGGGTGGTGAGTGGCGCCGAGCGCGTCGCGGCCCTCGAGGTAGCGGCCACGTCCAGCGCCGAGGCGCTGAAGGCCGTGCAGAAGGGCTTCCAGGCAGGCACCCGCACGATCGTCGATATCCTGGATGCCCAGGACCAGCTCTATCAGGCGCGGCTCGATCTGAGCAAATCGCGTCTGCAATTCATCCAGGCGCGGCTGGCGCTGGCCAGTGCGGCCGGCAATCTCGATGCGACCGAGATCGACGACGTCAGCAAGACCTACTTCAGCACGGCCGTGGCGGATCTCGCCGTCGCGCGCTGAGCGCAGGCAGGCCGCGCCCGCGTGCCACCTGCTTCTGTAGTCAGACACAGAAAGCGGGCCGTCGAACCTTGATTCGCCCGGCCCGCGGCCTCGCCATCAGGCGTAGGTGTCGGCGTCTTTCAGCAGCACGCCCTGCTGGTCCTTGGCGGACAGGATCGGGTCCGTGCTGATCGGCCATTCGATGGCCAGATCCGGATCGTTCCACAGAATGCTGCGCTCATGCTGCGGCGCGTAGTAGTTCGTGGTCTTGTACAGAAACTCCGCCGACTCCGACAGCACCACGAAACCGTGCGCGAAGCCTTCCGGCACCCACAGCTGACGCTTGTTCTGTGCGGACAGGTGCACGCCGACCCACTGACCGAACGTGGGCGACGAGCGGCGCAGGTCGACGGCCACGTCGAACACCTCGCCCGACGTGACGCGCACCAGCTTGCCCTGCGGCTGCTGCATTTGATAGTGCAGGCCGCGCAGCACGCCGTGCGCGGAGCGCGAGTGGTTGTCCTGGACGAACTGGGTCTTCAGGCCGGTCAGGGATTCAAATTGCTGCTGATTGAAGCTCTCGAAGAAAAACCCGCGGTCGTCGCCGAACACCTTGGGCTCGAACAGCACCACGTCCGGAATCTGTTGTCGGATGGCTTGCATCAATAGACCTTTTCTTTGAGCACACGTTTGAGATACTGGCCATAGCCGTTCTTGGACAGCGGCTCGGCGAGTGCCTCGAGTTGTTCGGGCGAAATCCAGCCCTGGCGGAAGGCGATCTCTTCGGGGCACGCCACCTTCAGGCCCTGGCGGCTCTCGATCGTGGCGATGAACTGGCCGGCCTCGAGCAGCGACTCGTGCGTGCCGGTATCGAGCCAGGCGTAGCCGCGGCCCATGATCTCGACCGCCAGCTGCTTCTGTTCGAGATAGGCGCGGTTGACGTCGGTGATTTCGAGTTCGCCGCGTGCCGAGGGCTTCACCTGCTTGGCGATGTCGACCACCTGCGAATCATAGAAATACAGGCCAGTCACCGCGTAGCTGGACTTCGGCTGCTTGGGCTTTTCTTCGAGCGACAGCACCTGGCCGTTGTCATCGAACTCCGCCACGCCGTAGCGCTCGGGATCGTGCACGTGATAGGCGAAGATGCTCGCGCCATCGGGACGCGCGGACGCGCGCGCCAGCAGCAGATGGAAGTCGTGGCCGTAGAAAATATTGTCGCCCAGCACCAGCGCGCTCGGCGCGCCATCGAGGAACTTCTCGCCGATGATGAAGGCCTGCGCCAGACCGTCGGGCGAGGCCTGCACTTCGTATTGCAGATTCAGGCCCCAGCGCGAGCCGTCGCCCAGCAGCTGTTCGAAGCGCGGCGTGTCTTGCGGCGTCGAGATGATCAGGATGTCCCGGATACCCGCCAGCATCAGCGTGGTCAGGGGGTAGTAGATCATCGGCTTGTCGAAGACCGGCAGCAGCTGCTTGCTCAGCGCGAGCGTCGCGGGGTGCAGTCGGGTGCCGGAACCTCCGGCCAAAATAATGCCTTTACGTTTCATGGCGTATCCGTCGAAGTGAGTTGATCGATCAGGCGATCGACATACACCTGCCAGGCCGGCAGCGCGAGACCGAGGCCGCTGGCGAGCTTGGTGTTGTCGAGACGAGAGTTGGCGGGACGCCGGGCAGGAACAGGGTATTCGGCCGTGGTGATGGGCGCCACCGCGCCCTGCGGCAGGGCCAGCGGCATGCCGTTGGCGCGGGCACGCTCGATGGCGTAGGTCGCCAGGCCGTGCCACGTCGTTTCGCCGCTGGCCACCAGGTGATAGACACCGGAGCCGAGGCGGCCTTGCACGTGCGCGAGGATGGCGTGCGCGGTGACGTCGGCGATCAGCTCGGCCGAGGTCGGCGCGCCATGCTGGTCGGCCACCACGCGCAGCGCGTCGCGCTCGCGGGCCAGGCGCAGCATGGTCTTGATGAAGTTGCCGCCATGCGACGAAAACACCCAGCTCGTGCGCAGCACGAGGTTGGCACAGCCGGCCTGCGCAATGGCCTGCTCGCCCTCGAGTTTGGTGCGGCCGTAGACGCTCTGCGGGCCGGTGGCGTCGTCTTCGAGGTATTGGCCGGCTTTCGTGCCATCGAAGACGTAGTCGGTGGAGTAATGCACCAGCAGGGCGCCGCGGCGCGCCGCGCACTCGGCCAGCACGGCCACGGCCTGGGCATTCACGCGGCCCGCGGCGTCGGCGTCGGTCTCTGCCTTGTCCACCGCCGTGTAGGCGGCCGCATTGACGATGACGTCCGGCGCGACCCGCTCGATCACGGCGCGCAGCGTGTCGGGCTGGCCCAGATCGGCCTCGGTGCGGTCCATCGCGACCAGCTGCCCGAGCGGGAGCAGCGTGCGTTGCAGCTCGCGTCCGACCTGTCCATTCTTGCCGAGAAGTAGAACTTTCATTTTTAGATCTTGTTGAAAATGGCCGCGGCGAGCAGACCGAGGTTGCCCAGGGTCGTCTGGCGATAAACGCCGCTGCGGTAGAGCCCCGAGATTCGGCCCGGCAGACTTGCCTGCCGGGCTTGCGAGAAGCGGTTCAGCCGGCGGCGGCTGTCCTCGCTCAGGTGGTCGTGCAGCGGCTCGAGCGCCCGCAGATTGCGGGTGTTCCAGTCGCGCAGCCGGCCCTGCGCCAGTTGCCGCACGCGCGACAGGCGCGCGCTGAAACTGCGATTGGCGCCGATCAGATTGCCGTCGTGCTGGCGGTATTGCAGCGACGGGCGATGATCGTAGTGCACCTCGCCGCCACAGCCGCTGATCACCTGATAGGTCAGCCAGTCGTGCGCGGCGACGTCGGCTTGCGGACCGACGGTGCGCATGAGCGCCATGGCGGGATTGTTGAACACCATCGTGTTGCCGCCGGCGATGTTCTGCACGAGCGCGTTGGCGAAGGCCGGGCTGCGGTTGAACTGCGGCGACTCGCCGATCGGCTGGCCGACGCCATCGATCAGGCGGGTCCGCGAGCAGTACAGCGCCGGCCGGGTCGGGTCGACCGTACGCAGCCACGCCAGGGCCCGCTCGAGCTTGTCCGCGTCCCAGATGTCGTCCTGGTCGGCGTAGGCGTAGTAATCGGCCCGCACCTCGGGATGACAGGTCAGGCTCAGGAAGTTCGCGACGAACCCCTGGCGCGGGCCCGCCAGCAGATGGACTCTCGATTCGCCCCACTTCTGGCGGAAGTCGTCGATCAGCGCGAGCGTGCCGTCGCGCGATCCGTCATCCGAGATGAAGAGCGTCCAGTTCTGGTGCGTTTGTGCGCCGAGCGATGCCAGTTGGTCGGCCAAGAACGCCTGCCCTTGGTAGGTGCAGAGCAGGATAGCGACTTGGTCAGCCATGCTGTCAGGTGTACTGCTTCGATACCCAGTCGCGATAGGCGCCGGATGTCACGTCCTGAACCCATTGCTGGTTGTCCAGGTACCACTGGACGGTCTTGCGGATGCCCGAGTCGAAGGTCTCGGCGGGCTTCCAACCCAGCTCGGCGCCGATCCGGCCCGCGTCGACCGCGTAGCGGCGGTCGTGGCCCGGGCGGTCTTTCACGAACTCGATCTGATCGCGATACGACTTGCCGTCGGCGCGCGGGCTGAGTTCGTCGAGCAGCGCACAGATCGTGTGCACGACGTCGAGGTTGGCTTTTTCGTTGTGGCCGCCGACGTTGTAGGTCTCGCCCGGCTTGCCGGCCTCGAGCACGCGGCGGATCGCGCTGCAGTGATCCTTGACGTAGAGCCAGTCACGGATCTGCTGGCCATCGCCATAAATCGGCAGCGGCTTGCCACCCAGTGCGTTGTGAATCACCAGCGGGATCAACTTTTCGGGGAAATGATAAGGCCCGTAGTTGTTGGAGCAGTTGGTGGTGAGCACCGGGATGCCGTAGGTGTGGTGATAGGCGCGCACGAGGTGATCGCTCGCGGCCTTGCTCGCCGAATACGGGCTGTTGGGCTGATATTGATGCTGTTCGGTGAACGCGGCGTCGCCCGCTTCGAGCGTGCCGTACACCTCGTCGGTGGACACGTGCAAAAAGCGGAAGGCGTTGCGTTCGGACTCGGGCAGCGCGTTGAAATAAGCGCGCACGCATTCGAGCAACTGGAACGTGCTGACGATGTTGGTTTGAATGAACTCGCCGGGCCCGTGAATGGAGCGGTCGACGTGAGATTCGGCCGCGAAATTGAGCACGGCGCGCGGCTGGTGCTCTTGCAGCAGCTTCGTTACCAGGGCGGTGTCACCGATATCACCGTGAATCAGCTGGTGGCGGCTATCGCCTCGCAGCGAATCCAGGTTGCGCGGATTGCCGGCATAAGTGAGCTTGTCGAGCGTAATGACGGGCTCGTCATGCTGCGCCAGCCAATCCAGCACGAAATTCGATCCGATGAAGCCGGCGCCGCCGGTAACGATAATTGTCATTATTTAGGAGCCGCGGCGACACGCGAGGTCGCCGCACAGAGGGGAAAGGTCGGCAACTATTATGCCGTAATTGCCTAAGCCGCTGGGAAACAAGCGGTTTCCCCTCCCCCTATGGCGCGAGATCGCAAATGCTCTAAAAACAAATGCGTCTTTTTATAGTTTGGCGCTTATAGGCTGTCAGCTCGATTTATTTTCGGGCGGCGTGGTGGCGGTCGGGGTGACGGGGGCGGTCGCCACGGCCACCGGAGCGCCGGCCACCGCAGCGCCGGCCACCGGGCCGCCAGCCACCGGAGCGCCGGCCGCCGGAGTGCCGGCCACCGGACCGCCGGCCGCCGGAGTGCCGGCCGCCGGCCCCGGCATACCGGTGATCTTCGGCACGCATTCGGAATGAAACCAGGAGATCGTGACGGGTTCGCCCGCGAGCCAGCGCTTGACCGGCGGGACCACCTGCTCGCCGATCAGCATGCCCAACAGCCCGAGCAGCGCGACCACCGGCGGCGCCGGCGAGCGCACCTGCAGCAGCGCGTAGATGACGCCGACCAGCACGCCGGCGCCGAGGGAAACGAGATAGAGCTTCATGGGCAGCCTCGGCGTCAGAAGGCCCAGCAGGAGCAGCCGAGCGCGCCCCAGAAGCGGTTGCGCTCGGACGTGGGCACGGCGGTGTCCCAGGCGTGCGCGTGGCCGTGCACGCCGCAGCTCGTGCTGCATGCGCACAGCGAGCGCATCGCCGCGCCGCGGGTGGCGAGCTGCGGGCGCGGCACGTAGCCGCCGTGGTGGCGGGCGGGTGACCAGTCCGGCATGGCCGGCGGCAGCTCCGGCGCCAGCGGCCGGAACTCGTCGCTGCCGTGCACGACGTTGCCGCCCAGCAGGGTCAGCACGGAGGTGATGTCCTGGATGTCGTCGCCGGGCACGCTGAAGTAGTCGGCCGACAGCACCGCCAGATCGGCGAGCTGGCCGACCTGGATCTGGCCTTTCTTGCCCACCTCGGTGGAGAACCAGGTATTGGCTTCGGTCCAGAGCCGCAATGCGGTTTCGCGGTCGAGCACGTTGGCCTGCGGATAGAGCGACATGCCGCCCACCGTCTTGCCGGTGGTGAGCCAGTACAGCGATACCCACGGGTTGTAGGAAGCGACGCGGGTGGCGTCGGTGCCGGCACCGACCTTCACGCCGCGCTCCAGCATGCGCTTGATCGGCGGGGTGGCCTCGGCGGCGCGGGCGCCGTAGCGCTCCACGAAATACTCGCCCTGATACGCCATGCGGTGCTGCACGGCGATGCCGCCACCCAGGGCCGCAATGCGGTCGATGTTGCGGTCGGTGATGGTCTCGGCGTGGTCGAAGAACCAGTTCAGGCCTTCGAAGGGCACGTCGCGCGCCACCTTTTCGTACACGTCGAGCGCGCGCGAGATGGTCTCGTCGTAGGTGGCGTGCATGCGCCACGGCCAGCGCTTCTCAGCGAGCAGCCGCACCACCGGTTCGAGGTCCGCTTCCATCGACGGCGCCATGTCGGGCCGCTCGACGCGGAAGTCTTCGAAGTCCGCAGCGGTATAGACCAGCATTTCGCCGGCGCCGTTGTGGCGGTACAGGTCATCGCCCTGGCCGGGATGCACGGTGTCGGCCCAGTTTTTGAAATCCTCGAGCTCTTCCTTGGGCTTTTGCGTGAAGAGGTTGTAGGCGAGCCGGATCGTGAGCTGACCTTCGCGGTGCAGTTCTTCGATGACCTGATAGTCGTCGGGGTAGTTCTGGTAGCCGCCACCGGCGTCGATCACGCCCGTCACGCCCAGCCGGTTGACCTCGCGCATGAAGTGGCGCGTGGAGTTCTTTTGATACTCGGCGGGCAGCTTGGGGCCCTTGGCCAGCGTGGAATACAGGATGGTGGCGTTGGGCTTGGCCAGCAGCAGGCCGGTGGGGTTGCCCGAGGCGTCGCGGATGATCTCACCGCCCGGCGGATTGGGCGTGTCCTTGGTATAGCCCACGGCGCGCAGCGCGGCGCCGTTGAGCAGGGCACGGTCATACATGTGCAGGATGAACACGGGCGTGTCGGGCGCGGCGGCGTTGAGCTCTTCGAGCGTCGGCAGGCGCTTCTCGGCGAACTGGTGTTCGGTGAAGCCGCCCACCACGCGCACCCACTGCGGCGCCGGCGTGCGGTCGGCCTGCTCCTTGAGCATGCGCATCGCGTCGGCCAGCGAACGCACGCCGTCCCAGCGCAGTTCGAGGTTGTAGTTCAGGCCGCCCCGGATGATGTGCATGTGGCTGTCGATCAGCCCGGGGATGACGCGCCGCCCCTGCAGGTCGATGACGCGCGTGGCGCTCGTGGCGGTGCGCATGATCTCGTCGCGCTCGCCCACGGCGCTGAAGCGGCCGCCGCTGATGGCCACGGCGTCGGCCTGCGGGTTCTGCCGGTCGAGCGTGGCGAACTTGCCGTTGATCAGAATCAGGTCGGGGGAAGAGGGGGTTTGTGTCATCGGAAATTCTCCAGGCATGCCGTGAACGGTGCAATCTGCCGTGCGCCGGACCCAAGGCTAATGCGTCGCCGGCGTGCAAGCCATTGTCTGTTGGTATTAGGCCCGGATTTTATGAGTGAGATGCGCGTCTCGGCGTGCGATCCGAAAGGGCGTTTCACCGTCGTCGTGCACGGCGTCCCGAAGCGTGGGACGCCGTAACGAAACTGAATGTAGGCGTACGAACTCCGCGCGGATGGCGCCGATATAATCCGCCGCGTTTACGGGGGCGGCCCGCCGCGACCCCGCTACCTGCTGGCGGGAGAAAAATGAATCACTCGAGTCTGGAAGACAAGCGCCCCGACGACGGCGATGCGCTGGTGATCGTCGTCGACGACGATGCGCCGTTGCGCGAGGCGCTGAGCAGCCTGCTGCGGTCGGTGGGCCTGCGGGTCGCGCTTCATGACTCGGCCCATGCGCTGCTCGATGCGCCGTTGCCGGATGTGCCGAGCTGCCTGCTGCTCGACGTGCGTCTGCGCGGGCCGAGCGGGCTCGAACTGCAGACCCGGCTGCGCCAGCAGGCCGAACACGTTCCCATCATCTTCATGACGGGCCATGGCGACATCGCCATGACGGTGGCCGCGATGAAAGGCGGCGCCGAAGACTTTCTCACCAAGCCCTTCCGGGATCAGGACCTGCTCGACGCCGTGACGGCCGCGCTCGACAAGGACCGGGAGCGGCGGCGCGGCTCGCGGCGCGCTGCCGCGATCCGCGCGCTCTATGAGTCGCTCACGCCGCGCGAGGCCGAGGTCATGGGCCTTGCCGTGCGGGGCCTGCTCAACAAGCAGATCGCGGGCCGGATCGGCATCAGCGAGGTCACGGTGAAGATCCACCGCGGCCAGGCCATGCGCAAGATGCAGGCGCGCTCCTTCGCCGATCTGGTGTTGATGGCGCAGCAACTCGGCATCTGCGACACGGCGCTCGAGGCGCTGGCCTGAGCGCCGGCGAGGCCGCGCGCCCGGCCGCGCGCACGCGGTGTGTCAGGCCACGCCGCCGTTGGCGCGGATGATCTGCCCATTGATCCAGCCCGAGGCCGGGCTTGCCAGAAAGGCCACCACCTCGGCGATATCGTCGGGCTGACCCAGACGCTCGAGCGGCGGCAGCTTCGTGAAATGCTCGATCTGTTCGGGCGTTTTACCTTTCTTGAACAGCTCGGTGGCGACCGGGCCGGGCGCGACGGCGTTCACCGTGATGGCGCGTCCGCGCAGCTCCTTCGCATAGACATGCGTGAAGGCTTCGACCGCGGCCTTGCTGGCGTTGTAGATCGCATAGCCCGGCAGCGCGAGGGCCAGCGCGGTGGTCGAGAAGTTGATGACGCGTCCGCCGTCGGCCAGGCGCGTGGCGGCGGCCCGCAGGGTATTGAAGGTGCCGCGCGTGTTGATGTCGAACAGCCGCGCGTACTCTTCGTCGCTGTATTGCGCGAGCGGTTGCGTCGAGATCACGCCCGCGTTGTTCACGAGCACGTCGAGCTGGCCGAACTCCGCTTGGGCCGCGTCGAAGAGGGCGTCCACGTCGGCGGGCTGGGAGACATCGCCTCGGACCGCGAGGGCGCGGCCGCCGGCGGCCTGGATGGTCTGGACCACCGTCTCGGCTTCTTCCGAGCGCGAGGCGTAGTTCACGATCACGGCGTGGCCGTCTTGCGCCAGGCGGGTGGCGATGCGCGCGCCGATGCCGCGCGAGGCACCGGTCACGAGGGCGACTCGCTGGGAGGGTTGGGCTTGGGACATGAGGGGCTCCGGGGTGAGGGAGGCCGTGGATCGGCCTGGATGACGCTATCTTCGATCATTCTCATGGAAAGATAATCGGCTTTGGCGGGGTAAGATTATTTCGTTTGCATAAACAATGATGCCGAGCCATGGACCGTTTCCAGGAAATGCAGGCCTTTGTGCGGATCGCCGAACGCGGGAGCTTTACGCGGGCCGGTGAGGATCTGCGCATCCCGCGCGCCACGCTCACCAATCTGATCAAGCGGATGGAGGCCCGCCTCGGCACGCGTCTGCTGGAGCGCACGACGCGCGCGGTGCGGCTCACGCCCGATGGCGAGGCGTTCTACCAGCGCTGCGTGCGGCTGCTCGCCGATCTGGACGAGGCCGAGGGTGCGTTCCGCGACGCGGCGCCCAAAGGGCTGCTACGCGTGAACATGCAGGGCACGCTGGCGCGCCGTTTCGTGGTGCCGGCCCTGCCGGATTTTCTGGCGCGCAACCCCGGCCTCGAGCTGCATCTGGGCGAGGACGACCGGCTGGTGGATCTGGTGCGTGAAGGTGTGGACTGCGTGCTGCGCGCGGGCACCCTGCAAGATTCGAGCATGGTCGGCGTGCGCGTGGCGATGCTCGAGCAGGTGACGGTGGCCAGCCCCGCCTATCTCGAGCGCCATGGCACGCCGCAGGACCTGGAATCCCTGGCACAGCATCGCGCGGTGAACTTCGTCTCCAGCCGGTCGGGCCGCGCTTTGCCGCTGGAGTTCGACGTGGCGGGCCGCACGCGCGAGGTGGCGCTGGCCGGCGCCGTCAGCGTGACCGGCGCGGAGCTTTACACCGCCTGCGCGCTGGCGGGCCTGGGGCTGGTGCAGGTGCCGCGCTACCGGCTGGCCGCCGAGCTGGCGGATGGCCGCCTGTGCGTCGTGCTGCCGGCGTATCCGCCGCCGCCCTTGCCGGTGTCGGCGCTCTATCCGCAGAACCGCCAGCTTTCGGTGCGGGTGCGCACCTTCGTGCAGTGGCTGCGCGACGTCTTCGCCGACGCGCGTTGAGCGACGTGCGTTGAGCGACACGCGTTGAGCGACGTGCGCTGACCGACGGGCGCGAGCCGATCGTTGTGTGCGTGGCGGGTCAGCGCAGCAGCGCCGCGCGCAGCCAGTCGACGAAGCGCGCCGCCTGTGCGTCGAGCTCGCCCGCGGGCAGCACCATCATCGCGCCGTCGACCGGCACGAATCCGCACGGCGCGATCAGGCTGCCGTCCGCCAGCTCGCGCTGCACCAGGCGCGATTCGACCAACGCCATGCCCAGGCCGCCCGCGGCGGCTTCGATGCACAGGTGGGTGTGTGGAAACGCGATCTCGCGGCGGGGCAGCTCGCTGGCGCGGGGCAGGGCGGCGCCTGCCGGCGCCGGGCGGTGCGCGCGCCACCGGGCCCGCCAGAGCGTCCAGGCGCTGGTGGTGTGTTCGTGCGTGATGCGCACGGCCCCGCGCGCGCGCCAGTCGTAGTCGGGCCGGCACACCGGTCCGAAGGCAATCGGCGCCAGCGCGATGGCGCGTTCGCGCTCGGTCTCGGGGTAGTGACTCAGGTCCCAGGCGATCAGCAGGTCGGCGCCTTCGGCGCGGATCTCGCGGGCCGAGGTCATGGAAAGGCGGATGCGGATCTCGGGCTCGGCCCGATAGAACTCGGCCAGGTGCGGCACCAGCCAGCGCATCGCGAAGGTGGCACTGCAGGCCACGTGCAGGCCGGGCTGGCGCGCCCGCTGCTGCAGCCGGGCATAACCATCTTCGAGCTGGTCGAACAGCGGCCCGATGAGTGTTTGCAGCGCCTGCCCGGCGTCGTTGAGCACGATGCCGGTGCCCTGGCGGGCGTAGAGCGGCACGCCGAGGTGCTCCTGCAGCGCGCGTAGCTGCCGGCTCACGGCACCGTGGGTGCGATGCAGTTCGGCCGCGGCGGCGGTGACCGAGCCGCTGCGGGCCACGGCGTCGAAGGCGCGCAGCGCCGAGAGGGGAGGAAGTTTGCGCATGAGGAAGCATCCTGCCAGGGCGGCACGACACCAGTATGTCAGGAAAACTCACGCGGAGCCGCCGAATTACTCGCTGTCGCGGGCGTGCCGGCTTTCCTAAGATGGGCGTCATTCAGAACCCCGCGATCCGAGGCCGATATGAACCCGCCGACCGACTCCCTGCGCTGGCAAGCGCTCGATACCTACTTCACGCAGACCCTGCATCTGAGCGATGCCCAGCTGGATGACGCGCTCGCGCGGGCGCGCGATGCCGGTCTGCCGGCCCACGAGGTCGCGCCGAACCAGGCCAAGCTGCTTCAGCTTTTTGCACGCATGTGCGGCGCGCGCCGCATCCTCGAGATCGGCACGCTCGGGGGCTACAGCGCGCTCTGCATGGCGCGCGCGCTGCCGCCGGGGGGCGAGCTGATCACGCTGGAGGCGGATGCGCTGCGGGCGAGCGTGGCGCGCGAGACCTTTCGTGCCACCGGCATGAGCGGCTGCATCACCCTGATCGAAGGCGATGCGCGCGAGACGCTGGCGGCGCTCGCGCGTGTCGGCACCGCGCCGTTCGACATGGTCTTCATCGATGCCGACAAGGCCGACAACCTCGTCTACTTGCGGCTCGTCATGCCTTTGCTGCGGCGGGGCAGCGTCATCGTGGCGGACAACATCGCGCGCGCGGGCCGCCTGGCCGATGCGGCCGCGGCCGACGATGCCGACGTGCGCGGCGTGCATGCGTTCTTCACCGAGGCCGCGCGCGATCTGCGGCTGGACATCACCGCGCTGCAGACGGTGGGCGAGAAAGGCTGGGATGGGTTCGCGCTGGCGGTGGTGACGGCCTGAGCGCGTCGCGGCGCGCCTTCGATGGCTTAGTAGCGGTCGGGCCGCGGAGCCGGCCGGGGCGTGAGCGTGCTGCGCGGCCGTTGCGTCGTGTTGTCGATCGATCCGGCGGCGGGACGGTCGCTCTGGCGGGCGCGATCCTGAGGGCGGGGCTGCGCCGCGTTCGGCGCCATGGCGCCGGGGCGGTTGATGCCCGGCATCGTGGGCGCCGGCACGGTCGGAGGCTGCGTCGGCTGGTACTGCGGCACGGCGGGCCGGGCCGGTGCCGGCTGGTATTGCGGCGTCGCCGGGCGGGCCGGCGTCGGCGCGCTGCCCATGCGGTCGGCGGCGGGCTGTGCGAAGGCGGCCAGCGGTGCGGCCGCCAGCAGCGCGGCCAGGCGCGACGTGGCGCGCGAGAAGGCTCGATGAACAGTCATGGGGGCCTCCGCGGGGGCAGGGAAGGGGAACACCAGCGCAGCAACCGCCATGCCCGCGCCACGGGGGATCAGAACCGGGGGATCAGAACCGGGGATCAGAACCCGGGATCAGGATTGGTGAGTATTGTCCGGGATCAAGGCGCGGAAACGGGCCGCTGGCTACGATGAACTTGGCCACCGGGCCCGCTTGCGCGCCTGTCTGGCCATCGTAGCGTGCCGATGTGTAAGTGCACCGCGCGCCGTTTTCCCTGCCACCCCCAAGGATACGGACCATGACTGACCGCGCCCCGACTGCCTCCCGTCCTCCCCCGACCGCCCGCGACGCCAGCCCCGCCTGGCACACGCTGACCGCCGCCGACGCCGAAGCCCTGCTGAACACCCGCGAGACGGGTCTTGCCGACGATGAGGCCGCGCGCCGGCTGGCCGAACACGGCCCCAATCGATTGCCCGAGCAGCGCCGCCGCGGCCCCCTGATGCGGTTCCTGATGCAGTTCCATAACGTGCTGCTCTACGTGATGATGGTGTCGGCCGTGATCACCGCGATTCTCGGTCACTGGATCGACACCGGCGTGCTGCTGGCCGCGGTGCTGATCAATGCCGTCATCGGCTTCATCCAGGAGGGCAAGGCCGAGTCCGCGCTCGATGCGATCCGCGCCATGCTGTCGCCCCATGCGGTCGTGAGCCGCAACGGCGAGCGCCGCGAGATCGATGCGGCCGAGCTGGTGCCGGGCGACGTGGTGCATCTGATCTCCGGAGACCGCGTGCCGGCCGACCTGCGGCTCATCGCGGTCAAGGAACTGCGTATCGAAGAGGCGGCGCTCACGGGCGAATCATTGCCCGTCGAGAAAGGCGTGGACGCGGTCGATGCGCAGGCGCCGCTGGGCGACCGCTACGGCATGGCATATTCCGGCACCGTGGTGGTCTACGGCCAGGCCCGCGGCGTTGTGGTGGCGACCGGCAGCCACACGGAACTGGGCCGCATCAACCAGATGCTCAGCGGCATCGAGGCGATGAGCACGCCGCTGCTGCGCCAGGTCGATCGTTTCGGCCGCGCGCTCGCCAGCGTGATCCTGGCCGTCTGCGCGCTGTTGTTCCTGGTGGGCACGTTGTGGCGCGGCCACACGCCGGCCGACATGTTCATGATGGTGGTGGCGCTGGCCGCCTCGGCCATCCCCGAAGGCCTGCCGGCGCTGATGACGGTCACGCTGGCGCTGGGCGTGCAGCGCATGGCGAAGCGTCGCGCCATCGTGCGGCGCCTGCCCGCCGTCGAGGCGCTGGGATCGGTCACGGTGATCTGCTCCGACAAGACCGGCACGCTCACGCGCAACGAGATGACGGTGCAGCGCGTCGTGTGCGCGGGCCAGGCATTCGACGTGAGCGGCGTGGGCTACGAGCCCGGCGGCGCGTGCACGCTCGACGGCCGCGCGATCGAGATCGCGAACTATCCGGCGCTGGGACAGGCCGTGCGCGCCGCCGTGCTCTGCAATGACGCGGCGCTGCGCCCCGATGGCACGCATTGGCGGGTCGAGGGCGACCCGACCGAAGGCGCGCTGCTGGTGCTCGGCGAGAAGGCCGGCTGCACGCAGGACGAGGCCGGCACGGCCTGGCCGCGGATCGATTCGATTCCGTTCGAATCCGAGAATCGCTACATGGCCACGCTGCACCGCGACGCCACGGGCGAGGCCCTGATCTACGCCAAGGGCGCGCCCGAACGCATCCTCGACATGTGCGTCGACCAGATGGGCCGCGACGGCGCGCCCGCCGCGCTGGACGTGGATCACTGGCGCCGCATGGCGACGGATACGGCCGCCAAGGGGCTGCGCCTGCTGGCGCTGGCCGTCAAGCGCGCGGACCCGGCGCAGGCCGGTCTGAGCGCCGCCGACATGGAGGGCGGATACACCCTGCTGGCACTCGTCGGCATGATGGATCCGCCGCGCAGCGAGGCCATCGCGGCCGTCGCGCGCTGCCACGATGCCGGCATCGTCGTGAAGATGATCACCGGCGATCACGCCGAAACCGCGCGCGCGATCGGCGCGCAGCTCGACATCGGCGTGGGCAGGCCCGCCGTGACGGGCGCGGAGGTGGCGTTGATGGACGACGCGACCCTGCGTGACACCGTGATGAGCGTGGACGTGTTTGCGCGCGCCAGCCCGGAGCACAAGCTGCGCCTGGTGCAGGCGCTGCAGGCGAGCGGGCAGGTGGTGTCCATGACCGGCGACGGCGTCAACGACGCGCCCGCGCTCAAGCGCGCGGACGTCGGCGTGGCGATGGGCCTGAAGGGCACCGAGGCGGCCAAGGAGGCGGCCGACATGGTGCTGGCGGACGACAACTTCGCCACCATCGCGGCCGCGGTGCAGGAAGGGCGCGGCGTCTACGACAACCTGCGCAAGTTCGTGCTCTTCATGCTGCCCACCAACGGCGGCGAGGCGCTGATCGTGATCGTGGCGATCCTGTTCAACCTCGCGTTGCCGATCACGCCGGCGCAGGTGTTGTGGATCAACCTCGTCACCTCGAGCTGCCTGGGCCTCGCGCTGGCCTTCGAGCCGGTCGAACCCGGCATCATGAATCGGCCGCCGCGTCCGCCCGGACAGCCGCTGCTCTCGGGCTTCTTCGTCTGGCGCGTGCTGATGGTGTCGGTGCTGATGATGGCGGGTGGCCTCGGCATGTTCCTCTGGGAGCTGCACAACGGCACCTCGATCGAAACCGCGCGCACCATGGCCGTCAACGCCATCGTGATGGCCGAGATGTTCTACCTGCTCAACAGCCGCTCGGTGTTCGGCTCGATCCTCAACCGCGAGGGGCTGCTGGGTAACCGCTACGTGCTGATCTCGATCGGCGTCTGCCTGCTGCTGCAACTGGGCTACACCTATCTGCCCATCATGCACACGGTGTTCCAGTCGGCGCCGCTGTCGCTGCTGAACTGGGCCGAGGTGCTCGGCGCGGGACTGCTGGTGTTCTGCGTGGCCGAGTTCGAAAAGTGGGTCATCAGCCACACGCCGCTCGGCAAACGGCTGGCCGCATGACAGCTTGCTGACAGGTGTTTCCCCACGCGGCGTGCGCCTATCTTGCGGCGCACGCCGGCGCTACACTGCTCTCGCATAACGATACCGATACGGAGAGACAGCATGCGCATTCTGCTGGTCGAGGACAACCCCGACCTCGGTGATGCGGTGGAGAGCAAGCTGCGCATCGCCGGGCACAGCGTGCAATGGGTCCGCGACGGCGAGCAGGCGGTGCGCTGGGGCCTGGCCGAGCGCTGGGACGCGCTGGTGCTCGACATCACCCTTCCCCTGAAAGATGGCTTCGCCGTGATCCGCGAATTGCGGGCGGCGGGCTTCGAGACGCCCGTCATCGTGATGACGGCGCGCGCCGAAATCGAAGACAAGATCGACATGCTCGATCACGGCGCCGACGATTATCTGGTCAAGCCGTTCGACCTGCGCGAGCTGGAAGCGCGGCTGCGCGCCCTGATGCGCCGGCCTGCCGGACAAACCACCAGCCTCACGCAGTACGGTGACCTCGCGGTCGACGTCGCGAGCCGCACCGCCAGCGTGCGCGGCACGCCGCTGGAGCTCGGCCGGCGCGAGTTCCGGCTGCTCGAGATCATGCTGGCGCGCATGGGGCAGACCGTCGTGAAGGAGCGTCTGATGGCGCAACTCTTCGACGTCGACGATGTTTCCCTCAACGCCCTGGAGCTGCTGATTTCGCGCTTGCGCAAGAAGCTCGCGGGCAGCACGGTGGATATCGTGACTGTGCGGGGCGTCGGCTACCAGGCGCGTGTCGATGAAGCCGGCTGAAGGCGCCTCGATCCGGCGCCGGGTTTTTCTGCTGGCGCTCACGCTGCTCGCGTGCGCCTCGGTCGGTTTGTTCTTCTTTCTGCAAGGGTATGCGCATCGCGCCGCCGAGCAGGCGTTCGACCGCCTGCTGGCGGCCTCGGCGCTGACCATCGCGGGCTCGGTCCAGATCGAGGACGACAGCGTGACGGCCGAGCCGCCGTTTTCGTCGCTGGCCATGCTGTCGGGCAGCGAGCGGGTGTTCTATCAGATTCTGGCGGCCAACGGCCGCACCGTGACGGGCTATGCCGATCTGGCGCCCGGCCTGCCGGTGGCCACCAGCGCCACGCCCGTTTTCACCACCCTGCGCTATCACGACGAGCCCGTGCGGGTCGCGACCGTGGGCCGGCTGGTGTCGGCGGGGCAGCATGCCGGGTGGGTCACGATCCGTGTCGCCGAAACGCTCGGCGCGCGCGAGGCGCTGGCGGCCGAGATTCTCAATCGCAGCGTGTGGCCGCTGGTGGTGCTGGCGCTGGTGGCGCTGGCCCTACTGTGGTTCGGGATCGAGCGCGCCTTCGCGCCGCTCGCGGTGGTGGAGCGCGAGCTGCGTCATCGCGCGCCCGACGATCTGGCGCCGCTGCGCGCGCCGGTGCCCAGCGAAGTGCGCCGCCTGGCGCAGGCGCTCGACGCCTTCATGCAGCGCCTGGCCGGCATGATGGCCTCGCTCAATACGCTGGTGGCCGACGCCGCGCACCAGGTGCGCACGCCGCTCGCGTCGTTGCGCGCGCAGGCCGAGGTCGCGCTGGAAGAGCCCGACGTGGACCGGCTGCGCGAGCGCGTGCGGCGCATTCACCAGAACGCCACGCACGCCAGCCAGCTCATCAATCAATTGCTGATGGACGCCACCATCACGCACCGGCTCGGCACCGGCGAGCGCGAGCGGGTCGGCGTGGCGCAGATTCTGAACGAGACCCGGCATCGCATCGGGCCGCTGGAGGCCGCGCGTCTGCGCATCGCCGTGGCGCCCGAGCTGCGGCGCGCGCGGGTGATGGGCGATCGCGTCGCGCTGCGCGAGATGCTGCGTAACCTGGTCGACAACGCCTTGCGCTATGCACCGGAGAGCGTCGTGGATATCAGCGTGACGCCGGTGGCGGGATACCGGCTGGCGATCACCGTCGCCGACCGCGGTCCCGGCATCGCCGACGATGAAAAAGAAGTGGTGCAGCAGCGCTTTCAGCGCGGACGCCATGGCGCGCAGGCGAGCGGGTCGGGCCTGGGCCTGGCGATAGTGCGTTCGGTGGTGCAGGCGCATGGCGGGGCATTGATGCTGCAGGATCGCGCGGGCGGCGGGCTCAGCGTGCGGGTCGTGCTGGCGCTGGCGGCCCGCCCGAGCGCCGCGCCGACGGGCCGGCGCCGGCTCATCACGGCCGTGGCCGTGGCGCTGCTGGCGGCGCTGGGCAGCCTGCCGGGCGGAAAGTTGTACGCGCAACCGGTTGCGGTGGTGAGCGAGTATCCGGCGCCCCAAAAAACCGGCCGCACGCTGGTCGTGGCGGGGCCTACCGACACGCCGGTGATCGCGCCGCTGATCGCGGGCTTTCAGTCGGAGCGGCCGGACGTCTCGGTGCAGTACCGCGAGATGGGTAGCCGGGAGCTTTACGAAGCCGCCATCGCCGGCAAGCTCGACGACGTGGATGTGCTGATCTCATCGGCGGTGGACCTGCAGATCCGCCTGGCCAACGATGGCTACGCGGCAAGCTATGCCTCGCCCTACGCGCAGCGCCTGCCCGCGTGGGCCATGTGGCGCAATGAGGTGTACGGCTTCACGTTCGAGCCGGCGGTCATCGTCTACAACCCCGACCGGTTCACGCCTGACACGGTGCCGCGCTCGCGGCAGGCCCTGCTGCGCCTGCTCGAGACGGAGCGCGACGCGTTGCGAGGCCGGGTCGGGACCTATGACATCGCGGCGAGCAGCCTCGGCTATCTGCTGGCCGAGCAGGACGAGCTCGTGTCGTCCAGCTTCTGGGCCGTCGCGAATGCGCTGGGTCAGGTCGGTGTGCGGCTGTCGGCCACCAGCGCGGAGATCCTGGATCAGATCGAGGCGGGCGAGATCGACCTCGGCTACAACATGCTGGGCTCGTACGCGCTGGCGCGCGAGGCCGCGGGCGCGAAGATCGGTGTGGTGCTGCCGCAAGACTACATGGTGGTGCTCGCGCGCTCGGTGCTGATCGCGCGGCGCGCCCCGCACCCCGAGCTCGCGCGCGCGCTGGTCGACTGGCTGCTGTCGCCCGCGGGCCAGCAAGTGGCGGCCACGCACGCGGGCCTGGGCGCGCTGGTGCAGGGCACCCCCGGCCCCTGGACCGCCGACGCGCTGCAGGCGCGTGCGCCGGGCATCGTGCAGCCGGTGGTGCTGAGCCCGGCCTTGCTGGTCGGGCTCGATCAGCGCCGTCATTCGCGCTTCGTGCAGAGCTGGATGCGGCTGGTCACCGATACGCCGGAAACCCCTGTGACAAAGGGCGCCGCGCCCGCGCGCTGATCAGGGATTTCCCCAGCGCGCGCGGACGCGCCATGACAGGACGCCGACAGACGCCCACTCCTAAGATGCCGGCAGGCTGGCCGAAGAGCCAGATCCCCTCATCGAAGATGGAGTAGACAATATGTTTGCCAAGTCCTGCCTGGCGGCCGCCTGCGTCGCTGCGTTCGGTATCACGGCTGCGCACGCGCAGCAGATTCCCGCCGGCTATCCGGCCGATTACCAGAAGATCATCGACGGCGCCAAGAAAGAGGGCAAGGTCATCATCTATTCGACCACCGACACCAAGGCTGCCGGCCCCATCATCGCGGGCTTCGAAGCGGCGTATCCGGGGGTCAAGGTCGAATACAACGACATGAACAGCACCGAGCTGTACAACCGCTACATTAGCGAGCAGGCGGCCGGTGGCGGCAGCGGCGACGTGGTGTGGAGCTCGTCGATGGACTCGGCGCTCAAGCTCGCCACCGACTACGCGCTCACCTATCGCTCGCCCGAAGCCGGCAAGCTGCCGTCGTGGGCCGTGTGGAAAGACGCCGCCTACGGCACGACCTACGAGCCCGCGGTCTTCATCTACAACAAGCGCCTGATCCCGGCCGCGGAAGTGCCGACCACGCACACCGCGCTGGCCAAGCTGATCGCCAGCCAGCCCGACAAGTTCAAGAACAAGGTCACCACCTACGACATCGAGAAGTCGGCCGTGGGCTTCATGCTGGCCGTGCAGGACAAGGCCAACGATCCCAAGTACTTCGAGAACCTCGCGCAGATGGCGAAGGGCGGCCTGATCGTGCAGTCGTCCACCGGCACGATGATGGAGCGCGTGTCCTCGGGCGAGAACCTGATCGGCTACAACATCCTGGGCTCCTACGCCGAGACGCGCGCAAAGTCGGATCCGTCGCTGGGCGTGTCGTACCCCACCGACTACACGCTGGTGCTCTCGCGCGTGGCCTTCGTCAGCAAGAAGGCCAAGAACCGCAATGCGGCCAAGCTGTGGATGGACTACCTGCTGTCGCAGAAGGGCCAGGAGATCGTCGCGAACAAGGCCGACATGGCTTCCATCCGTGACGACATCGAGGGCGACAACGACGTCGATGGCATGACCAAGAAGCTGGGCAAGGCGCTCAAGCCGATCCCCGTCGATCAGACCCTGCTCGACTACCTCGAGCAGAACAAGCGTCTGCAGTTCATCAAGGACTGGCGCGCCGCCGCCGGCAAGTAAGGCGCGGCGTCACGTCTCGGCCCGCCCGTCACCGGCCCGTCGCGGCCGGGGCGCGGCGGCGCCGGACTCCGTTCATCGATACAGGATTCTCCATGCTGGCATTGCGCAGGAAATGGCAGTCGCTGCCGCGCGGCGTCGTCGTGCTGCTGACGGCTCTGGCGATCTACGCGCCGCTGTCGTTCATCATCATCCAGAGCTTTCTCTCGGCGCCGTTCTTTTCGCCGTCCAAGGTATTCAGCCTGGACGCCTACCGGTTCATCTTCGACGATCCGGACTTCTACAAAGCGCTGCGCAGCGGCTTCATCCTGGCCTTCGGCCTGGCGGCGATCTCGATTCCTCTGGGCGGCATGCTGGCCTTCCTGATGATTCGCACCGACCTGCCGGGCCGGCGCTGGATCGAGCCCCTGATCCTCGTACCGGTGTTCGTATCGCCGATGGTGCTGGGCTTCGGCTATGTGGTCGCGGCCGGCCCGGTCGGGTTCTTCTCGGCCTGGGCGCAGCAGCTGCTGGGCTTCGTGCCCTGGAACATTTATTCGCTGACCAGCATCGTCATCATCGCGGGCCTCACGCACGTGCCGCACGCCTATCTCTACATCTCGTCGGCCCTGCGCAGCATGGGCTCCGACGTGGAAGAGGCGGCGCGCGTGGCCGGAGCGTCGCCGCTGCGCGTGATGGTCTCGGTGAGCCTGCCCATGGTGCGGCCCGCCATTCTGTACGCGACGGTGCTGCTGTTCTTCCTGGGTCTGGAGGTGTTCGGTCTCGTGCTGGTGCTGGGCGATCCCGAAGGCAACCTGGTGCTGGCCACCTATCTCTACAAACTCACCAACAAGCTGGGCATCCCGTCCTATCACCTGATGGCCTCGGTCGCCGTGGTGCTGATCTGCATGACGATCCCGCTCGTGATGTTGCAGCGCCGGCTGATGCGTTCGGCGAACCGGTTCGTCACGATGAAGGGCAAGGCCTCGCGTGCACGCGCGCTGCCGCTCGGCAAGTGGCGCTGGGTGGCGGGCGCCGTGGTGGCGTTCTGGCTGTTCGTCACCATCGTGGTGCCGCTCGTGGGTGTGCTGCTGCGCGCTTTCGTTTCCAACTGGGGCATGGGCGTGTCGCTCTTCGACGTGTTGTCGGTCGAGGCGTTCCGCACCGTGTTCGCGCAGCCCAACCTGATCCGCGCCATCGTCAACTCGGTGGCGATCGGTGTGTTCGGCGGGGCGCTGGCGGTGTTCTGCTATCTGTTCGTCGGCCTGGCCATGCATCGCAAGCCGGACAACACCACGCGCTTCCTGGACTACAGCGTGCTGGTGCCGCGCGCGGTGCCGGGTCTGCTCGCGGGTCTGGCGTTCCTGTGGCTGTTCCTGTTCGTGCCGATGTGGCTGGACAACGCCTTCGACGAAGGGGGCATCCTCTCGTCGCTGCCGTTTGCCGAGTGGGTGCGCGAATCGCCGATCGAATGGCTGCGCTCGCTGCGCAGCACGATCTTCAGCGTGTGGCTGGCCTACACGGTGGTCTGGATGGCCTATGGCCTGCGCCTCATCTCATCCACGCTGCTGCAGGTGGCGCCCGAGCTCGAAGAAGCCGCGCGCAGCGCGGGCGCCCGCCGAGGTCAGGTCACGCGCCATGTCACGGTGCCGCTCGCGCGCTATGGCCTGATCGGCGCCTGGCTGCTGATGTTCCTCATCTTCGAGCGCGAGTACTCCACCGGCGTGTATCTGCTCTCGCCCGGCACCGAGACCATCGGCTCCATGCTGGTCTCGTTGTGGGCCTCGGGCGCGATCGACATCGTGGCCGCGCTCTCCTTCATCAATATCGTCCTGGTCGTGATCGGCCTGGGTATCGCCCTGCGTTTCGGAGTCAAACTTCATGATTGAGCTTTCCGTCGAAGATCTGCATCTGGACTACGGCGACAACCCCGTGCTCAAAGGGGTGTCGATGGATCTGCGGCAGGGCGAGGTGGTGTCGCTTCTCGGGCCCTCGGGCAGCGGCAAGACCACGCTGCTGCGCGCGGTGGCCGGGCTGGAAGGCCCGAAGGCCGGCCGCATTCTGATCGGTGACCGGGTCGTCTATGACGGCGCGCGCCGCGCCGAGATTCCCGCCGAAGAGCGCAACCTCGGGCTGGTGTTCCAGTCGTATGCGCTGTGGCCGCACAAAACCGTGTTCGACAACGTGGCGTATCCCTTGAAGCTGCGCGGCGTGCCCGCCGCCGAGGTGCGTGCGCGCGTGCAGGACGTGCTCGACCAGCTCGGCCTGGGCAAGCTGGGTCAGCGTCATCCGCATCAGCTGTCGGGCGGCCAGCAGCAGCGCGTGGCCATCGGCCGCGCGCTGGTCTACAGCCCGCCGGTGATCCTGCTCGACGAGCCGCTGTCCAACCTCGACGCCAAGCTGCGCGAAGAAGCGCGCGCGTTTCTGCGCGAGCTGATCGTGCGCCTGGGCCTGTCGGCGCTGATGGTCACGCACGATCAGAGCGAAGCCATGGCGATCTCCGATCGCATCCTGCTGCTCAACAACGGCCGCATCGAGCAGCAAGGCACGCCGCAGGATATGTATGGCTCGCCCGCCACGCTGTTCACCGCCGAGTTCATGGGCAGCAACAATCGCCTGAGCGGCCGTGTCAGCGAAGTGCGCGATGGCCGTGCGCGCATCGAGGGCCCGGGCTGGGCGCTGTGGGGGCATGCCGGCGAGGGCGTGGCCGCGGGTCAGCCCGCCACGGGCGTGATCCGCGTCGAGCGCGTGCGGCTTGCCGACGAT
Organism: Bordetella genomosp. 5; assembly: GCF_002261475.1. Classification (GTDB taxonomy): domain Bacteria; phylum Pseudomonadota; class Gammaproteobacteria; order Burkholderiales; family Burkholderiaceae_B; genus Bordetella. The sequence goes on along the minus strand of NZ_NEVN01000013.1, from coordinate 269,906 downwards.
GCCGACGGCAATCACCTCGATCTGCCGCTGCTCACGAGCATGTACCTAGGCGACCGCTGGGAGTATCTGTTCCGCGGCGCGGCCGAGACGCCGGCCAGCGGCCTGTCGCTGCGAGCGTATGGCCCGCAAGGCCGCGAGCCCGGGCCCTGCCGGATCGCGCTGCCCGCGGAGCACGTCTGGATCTTCCCGGGCCAATAAGATCGGCAAGATGATCGGGCCTAGAGGATTGGTCACTACGATCGGGCCACCGAGATCGGCCCGCTAAGACCCGCCCACCAAGACCGCGCGAGGACATCAGAACAGACTGATGTCCTCGTTTTTATCGGGCAGCTGGCGCAGCAGCGCGCGCCAGCCCAGCCAGGCGCGCACGCCACCCGCCATGGCCACCAGACCGACCAGAACCCAAGCGTTCATGACGCACTCCTTTCGCACGACCGTGCGAAAATAAGCCTGCAAAAGGCCCGCGGACGCGGGCCGGGTAGCGCGCCTGGCTCGGGGCTCAGGCGGCGGAGAAACTGCGATACGTGGAAATCAGCCTGCGGTAGGCGAGGCGCACGCGCTCGGGCGCCTCGGGATCGCGCAGGAAGCGGGCATCGTGCATCAGCCCGACCATGAGGCTGTACACCTCGAAGACCAGCTGACGTGCATCGGTGTCCGGACGCAGGTGCCCGGCCTCGAGCGCCTGCACGGCGGTGCGTTCGAGCGCGGCGCGCCAGCGCTGCACGTTTTCTTGCAATCGCTCGCGCAGCGGCGTGTCGAAGTCGTCGTATTCGAACGCACCGGCCACATAGATGCAGCCGGTGTGGGTGTCCACATTAGCGGCGCGCGTGATCCAGTTGCCGACCAGGGCGTCGAGGCGCGGCAGGCCGCGCGGCGCCTGCATCGCCGGCGTGAACACCGCCTCGACGAAGCGGCGATCGTATTCATCCAGCACGGCACGCTGCAAGGCCTCGCGCGAGCCGACGCGCGAGAAGACGCCACTTTTGCTGATGCCCAGACGGCGCGCGACCTCGCCGAGCGAGAGCGATTCCATGCCCTGGCTCGCCGCCATGTCGAGGGCGGCGTCCACGATGGCCGCGAGCGTGAGCTCGCTCTTGGAAGCGTGTGTGTCCATGCCCGCAATTTAGCACGGTCGTGCGAAAACGCAAACCGCCGCCACGGCGGGCAGCCGGGCGGCGGTTTGCAGGGCTGTGCTGCGCGGCGTTCAGTCGTGCACGGCCTTGTAGGCGAGACGGTACTGATGCAGCAGCGGCTCGGTATAGCCGTTGGGTTGCGTGAGGCCTTCGAACACCAACGCGCACGCGGCCCGGTAGGCATAGGAGCCGCTGAAGCGGCCGGCCATCGGCTGGTAGTAGGGGTCGTTGGCATTCTGGCCATCGACCACGGCCGCCATGCGCTCGAAGGTCGCGCGCACCTGGGCCTCGTCGACGATGCCGTGGCGCAGCCAGTTGGCGATGTGCTGGCTCGAGATGCGCAGCGTGGCGCGGTCTTCCATCAGGCCCACGTCGTGGATATCGGGCACCTTGGAGCAGCCCACGCCCTGATCGATCCAGCGCACCACATAGCCCAGGATGCCCTGCACGTTGTTGTCGAGCTCCTGCTGGATGGCGTCCGGCGTCCAGGTGGCGGGATCGCCCACCGGCACGGTGAGCAGGCCTTCGAGCAGGCTGTCGCGCACCTGCGCATACTGGGTGCGCTCGAGCTCCTGCTGCACGGCTTGCACGTCGATCTGATGGTAGTGCATCGCGTGCAGCGTGGCCGCGGTGGGCGAGGGCACCCAGGCGGTGTTGGCGCCGGCCTTGGGGTGCGCGATCTTCTGCTCCAGCATGGCGGCCATCAGGTCGGGCATGGCCCACATGCCCTTGCCGATCTGCGCGCGGCCGCGCAGGCCGCAGTCCAGGCCGGTCAGCACGTTGTTGCGCTCGTAGGCGGTGATCCAGGCGCTGGACTTCATGTCGCCCTTGCGCAGCATCGGGCCGGCTTCCATCGCGGTATGCATCTCGTCGCCCGTGCGATCCAGAAAGCCGGTATTGATGAACGCCACGCGCTGCGAGGCGGCGGCGATGCAGGCCGCGAGGTTGACGCTGGTGCGGCGCTCCTCGTCCATGATGCCCATCTTCACCGTGTTGCGCGGCAGCCGGTAGAGGTCTTCGACGCGGTCGAACAGCGTGTTGGCAAACGCCACTTCGGCCGGGCCATGCATCTTGGGTTTGACGATGTAGATCGAGCCGGTGCGCGAGTTGCGCTTGAGCGCCAGGTCGGCGGTCGCGGCCAGCACCGTGATTACGGCATCGAGAATGCCCTCGGGCACCTCGGCCCCGTCGGCGTCCAGCACGGCGGGGTTGGTCATGAGATGGCCCACGTTGCGCACGAACATCAGCGAGCGCCCGGGCAGCGTGAAGGTGTTGCCGTCCAGCCCCTGGTATTCGCGATCGGGCGCCATGCGGCGCGTGAACGTATTGCCGCCCTTGCTGACCTTTTCGGACAGGTCGCCCCGCATCAGGCCGAGCCAGTTGCGATAGATATGGACCTTGTCTTCCGCATCGACCGCGGCCACCGAGTCTTCGCAATCCATGATGGTGGTGAGCGCGGCCTCGACCAGCACGTCTTTCACGCCGGCGGCGTCGGTGGCGCCGATCTGATGCTGGCGGTCGATCTGGATCTCGAAGTGCAGGCCGTGATGACGCAGCACGATGGCGGTGGGGAAACCGGCTTCGCCCTGGAAGCCGAGCAGTTGCGCCGGATCGGCCAGGCCGACCAGTTTGCCCGCGACGGTGGCCACGAGTTTGCCGTCGGCGATGGCGTAGGCGGTGGTGTCGGCGTGCGAGCCCTGCGCCAGCGGCGCCGCCTGGTCCAGGAAGGCGCGGGCCCGCGCGATCACCGCCTGACCGCGCTGCGGGTTGTATTCGCGGCCCGCGGCGCCGGCGCTGGCCGGAATCGCGTCGGTGCCATACAGCGCGTCGTACAGGCTGCCCCAGCGGGCGTTGGCGGCATTGAGCGCGTAGCGTGCGTTGGACACCGGCACCACCAGCTGGGGCCCGGCCTGGATCGCGATCTCGCTGTCGACCTGCGCGGTCGTGGCACGCACGTGCGCCGGCGCCGGCTGCAGATACCCGATGCGCTCCAGAAACGCGCGGTACGAGGCATGGTCGCGAATCGGGCCGGGATGGGCGCGGTGCCAGGTGTCGAGCTCGACCTGCAGGCGGTCGCGCTCGGCCAGCAAGGCGCGATTTTGCGGCGCCAGGTCGTTCACCAATGCGGCGAATCCGCTCCAGAAGGCGTCGCTGTCGACGCCGGTGCCGGGCAGCAGCTCGTCTTCGATGAAGTGGTGCAGGACGGTGGCCACTTGCAGGCCGTGGTGCGGGATGCGCTCGGTCATGGCGGTCTCGATGAAGAGAAAGATGAGGTGGGGAGGAAGAGGCGCCGGGTACCCGGATGCTGCGGTGCACGGCCATGTCGCATCATCGCGTTTCGGCGGCCGGGCTGTCCAGCCTCCGCGGCACTGGTCAGACCAGTTTGTGTGCTCGGATGCCTGCCGTGAAATGCCGTTTTATGATGTGATTTCAACAGCTTGAGAATTCATCCCGGCAGCGGCGCCCACGCGGCGCGCGCTGGTCATACCAGTTGGTGCGGAGAACTATGGATACCCCAGACGCGGGCCAGCGGCCGCAAGTGGCCCAGGCCGTGGCCGAGCGCATCGAGCGCCTGATCCTCGATGGCGTGCTCAAGGCGGGCCAGCCGCTGCCCTCGGAACGGCGGCTCACCGAGAAGCTCAAGGTGTCGCGCAGTGCCCTGCGCGAGGGGCTGCAGTTGCTGCGCGCGCGCCAGATCATCCATACCGAGCAGGGTCGCGGTTCGTTCGTGGCGCGCATGTCGCAGATCGATGCGGGCCCGCTGGTGCATCTGTTTCACTCGCAGCCCCGCACCCTCTACGACCTGCTCGAAGTGCGCTCGCTGCTCGAAGGCGAGTCGGCACGCTTGGCCGCGATCCGCGGCACGCAGGCCGACTTCATCATGATCCGCCGCCGCTACGAGGCGATGATGGCGGCGCACGAGACCGGGGCCGACGTGGCCACGCATGCGAATCACGATCACGCGTTTCATCTGGCGATCTGCGAGGCCTCGCACAATGCGGTGCTGGTGCACACGCTGCAGTCGCTCACGGATCTGCTGCTGGGCTCTGTCTATGCGTGCGTCAACAATCTCTATCACCGCGAGCCGCACAAGCAGCAGATCGATCTGCAGCATGCGCGGCTCTTTCGCGCGGTGACCGAACGCCAGCCCGACGAGGCGCACCGCGCCGCCACCGACCATGTCGACAGCGTGCGGCGCAGCCTGAGCGAGATCGAGCAGGAAGAGCAGCGTCTGGTGCGGGCGACGCTGCGGCTCGAAGGCTGGGCCTGATCGCGGACTAGAGCGTCGCCATGTCGGCCACCGCGCGGCCGGCATAGACGCGGCCGTGGCGGTTGGCGAGCAGGTCGGCGAGCGCGATGCGCTCCTGGCCGACGAAGCCCTGCTGCGGCAGCCGGCCACCATGCACGAGATCGAGCGCGGCGCAGATGCCCGCTGCCGTGGTCAGCTGGATCGCGCTCAGGAAATGGCCGTCGACCTCGGCGCCGTGGATGTGCGCCACGAACGACTCCTGCACCAGGCGGCGCGCCCGGTAGCCGCTGGCGCTCGCGAGGATCACGATCACGTCCTGCTCGGTCGACGGGATCGCCGATTCCAGGATCTCCTGCAGCAGATCGCGGCGTTCACGCAGGCGCAGATCGTTGAGCAGCAGCTTGATGATGTCGCAATGGCCGGGGTATCGCACCGATTTGTAGTCGACGTTGCGGGCGCGGCCGGCCAGCGTGTGCGGCAGGGTGCCCAGGCCGCCCGAGGTGTTGAAGGCCTCGTACTCGACGCCGTCCAGCGTGAAGGTCTCGTAGCCTTCGAGCGGCGCCACGCGTTGCAGCTCGCCGTCGACGAGCGCCTCGCAGGGATTGCAGTACTCGTTGATGAGACCCTCGGTGCTCCAGGTGAGGTTGTAGCGCAGCGCATTGGAGGGATAGCGCGGCAAGGCGCCCACGCGCATGCGCAGATCGAGCACCTGTTCGAAGCGGCGGGCGAGGTCGTGACCGACCACGCCGATGAATCCCGGCGCCAGCCCGCATTGCGGCATCAGCACGGTGCGGGCCTCGGACGCCAGCGCGGCCACGGCGCGCGTGCTGGCCACGTCCTCGGTGAGATCGAAGTAATGCACGCCCGCCTCCGCGGCGAGGCCGGCCACGCTCACGGCGCAATGAAAGGGCAGGGCATTGAGCACCGCGTACTGGCCGGCAATGGCCTCGCGCATGCCGGCATCGCCGCGCACCTGCACGGTGTCGCAGCCGAGCGCGGCCACCGCGTCCAGGCGAGCGGGATCCTGATCGGCGACCCGCACGTGAAAGTCACCGGTGCGGTGCAGAAGCAGTGCAATGGCAAAGCCGATCTTGCCGGCGCCGAGGATGGTGATCGGGGTAGAGGACATGGCACGGCTCCAACAGAGTGGGGTTGAGGGGCTGCACCATGCTAGCGGCGAGGGCTGTCGAAACGTAGCCGGTAAAACGACGATAAGTCGCCGAATGGCCGACGATATGACTACCTATTCCGCCGAAATGTACGTTTTGGCCGTCTGCGGTTGGCCGACGGAGATTCACTAGTGGCGGTCCGCCGATTCGCGCCGCCAAAGGTCGAAGCCCGCCGCGGGCCGTGAGGGGCCGTGCGAGGCGGGCTTCTTACGGGATCGGAACGGGGGCCGATACCCGGTGCCGGTGTGAACCGGATCAGCTTGCTTGGGGCGGGTAGTCCAGGTTGCCGAAGGTGACGGTGCCGTCAGCCTTGGCCTGGGCCAGATCGGCCTTCACCTGAGCGCGCGTTTCGGTCGGACCGCTCACGGCTGCTTGGGGCGGGTAGTCCAGATTGCCGAAGGTCACTTCGCCTTCTGCCTTGGCTTGCGCCAGTTGCTGCGCCACGTCTTGCGAGCTCAGCGCCTGGGTCTGGGGCAGCGCGGCGGGGTAGGCTTCTTCGCCAAAGGTGTATTGGCCTTGCGCCTTGGCTTGAGCCAGTTCGGCTTGAACCTGGGCGCGGGTGGGTTCTTGGCTGAGGTCGGCGGCTTGGGCGCCAGCCATCAGGGACATCGACAGTACAACTGCGGTAGCAAGGGTCTTCATGATTATTCTCCAGGGGTCCTACACAAGGGTTCGGACTCGGCGGCCTATCCGTCGTGTTCGTGTTTGTTTCCCGTTGAAGACATTCTGGACTTTCAGACCCCCCGGATAAACCCGTATTTCCAGAAAACATTATTCCATCCGTGTGAAGAATGGCTGGTTACATCGGTTAACTATCCCACCTGTGGGGATATTGCCTCCATCCATGGGGGCAAGAGCCGGTATACCCAGGAATGAAAAAACCGCCTCGAAGGCGGTTTTCTCGTCGGGCTCCCCGGCGGGAGTGTCGCGCGGCGGGTCAGCCGATCGGTGTTGGCCTCGCGGGCGGGTCAGCCGATCGGTGTCAGCGGCGTGGCGGGCATCGTGGCGCTCACAGCGTGCCGGCGAAGGCCGAGACGATGAGCAGCACGCCGGTCCAGAGGTTGGCGCGGAACAGCGCGAGGCCGCGCTCCGGCCGGCGGATGTCGAACTCCTTGAGCTGCCATGCCAGGTGCAGGGCCACGGCGGCCATGCCCACCTGATAGGGCCAGCTCAGGCCCATGGCGTAGCCGGCCCAGACCCACAGCGCCACGGCGGCCACGTAAAACCCCCCGATCCAGGTCTTGCCCCGGTCACCGAATCGCATCGCGGTGGAATGCAGGCCGAGGCTGCGGTCGTCGCGCACGTCGATGTAGGCGTAGATGCTGTCGTAGCCCACCTGCCACAGCACGGCACCGAACCACATCGCGATGGCCGCCAGCGGCACGGCATTGTGCGTGTCGGACCAGGCCATCAGCATGCCCCAGTTGAAGCAGATGCCCAGCACGACCTGCGGCCAGTACGTGACGCGCTTGCAGAAGGGATAGATGAACACGAACGGCAGCACGGCGAGCGCCCACCAGCGGCTCAGTTCGTTGATGAAGAACAGCAACGACGCACAGACCAGCAGTTGCGCGATCAGGAACACGACGGCCTGACGCATGGTGATCTGGCCGCTGGTGAGCGGCCGGAAGCGCGTGCGCTCGACGTGGCGATCGATATCGCGGTCCCACATATCGTTGACCGTGCAACCAATGCCGCGCATCAGCAGGGCGCCGAGCGAAAACACGATCAGGCGGCGCAGGTCCGGCATGCCGCCGGAGGCCTGCACCAGGGCGGCGATGCAGGGCAGCAGCGTGAGCCAGGTGCCGATCGGACGATCGAGGCGGCACAGGCGCGCGTAGGGGCGCCACGCGCGCGGCAGCCAACGTTCGACCCAGTCGTCGAAAACAATGTCGTTCAGATCGGGGGCGGTGGATTGAGGCGTGCTCACGGCAGGCAGGCGTTGGCGGTTGGAACGAAGCGCGCGGCCGCAGCCTGTGGCTAGGCGGACGCGATGAGATGGCGCGGCGGGATTCGGGCGCCCGGCGCAGGGCGGGAAACCTCGCCGACGCGGGACGCCCCGGCGCGGAAGTGTCCGCGTGGCTGCGACCGGCGTGGCCAGAGGCTCAATACTAGCAGGCGCGCGCTACGAGAGAGCGCACGGCAGGCACGCTACGCGAACGCGCACGGGCGAACGCAAACACGAACACGAACGCAGACAAGATCGCAGACACGATCGCAGAGACGAACGCAGAGACGAACGGACGCGGGATGAGCCCGGCGTCCGTTCGCGCGCCGATCAGACGTACGACTTGAGCAGCTTGCCCAGGATCGCGATGCCCGCGCGGATCTTGTCTTCGGGCACGGTGGCGAACGACAGGCGCAGCGTGTTGTGACGCGGCGAGCCGGCGTAGAACGGGCCGCCGGGCACGAAGGCGACGTTTTGTTCGACCGCGGCGGCCAGCAGCTTGGCGCTGTCGATGTGCTCGGGCAGGGTGACCCACAGGAACATGCCGCCCTCGGGCTTGGTCCAGCTCACCGTGGCGGGGAACTCCTGCTCGATGGCGTCGAGCATGGCGCGACCCTGCTTGCGATAGATCTCGCGCACGTTGGGCAGGTGCTCGTCGAGGAAGCCGTCTTTCACGATCTCGTAGACGGCCATCTGCGTGAGGGTGGGCGTGTGCAGATCGGTGGCCTGCTTGGCCTGGACCAGCTTGTGGATGATGTTGCGCGGCGCGGCGATGTAGCCCAGGCGCAGGCCCGGTGCCAGCACCTTCGAGAACGTGCCGAGGCGGATCACCGTGGCGCCGACCCGGTTGCCCAGCGCCAGCAGGCCGGGCTGCGGCTCGCCGGCGTAGCGCAGCTCGCCGTAGGGGTCGTCTTCGATGATGGGCAGGCCGAATTCGGCGGCGCGCGCCACCAGTGCTTCGCGGCGTGCGAGGTTCAGCGTGCGGCCGGTGGGGTTCTGGAAATTGGGCAGCGCGTACAGGAAGCGCGCGTCGGCGGCGAGCTCGGCCGTGATCGCCTCGGGAATCAGACCGCCCTCGTCGGTGGGCACCGGCACGAAGCGCGGCTGATACAGCGAAAACGATTGCAGCGCGCCCAGATAGCTGGGGTCTTCGACCAGCACCTTGCTGTCTTTGTCGATCAGCACCTTGCCGAGCAGATCCAGCGCCTGCTGCGAGCCCGACACGATCAGGATCTGGTCGGCCGTGACGTCGGCGCCGGCCTTGTTCAGGTCGTCGGCCACCCATTGGCGCAGCGGTGCATAGCCTTCGGTGGGGCCGTACTGCAGCGCGGCGCGGCCATTGGTGGACAGGACCTTGTCGAACGCGGCGCGTACCACTTCCACCGGGAAGCCGCCGGGGGCGGGCAGGCCGCCGGCGAACGAGATGACCTCGGGCCGCTCGGTGACCTTCAGGATCTCGCGAATGGCGGAGCTGGTGAGTTGCTGGGCGCGTTCGGAAAACGAACACGCGGGTTCGAAGGGCTTGTCCATGGCAGGGGGTATCGAAGAGAGGTATAGACACTTGCGGTAAAAACTAATTGTTGCATAAGGCCCGCGCCCGGCCGCGGCCCCGTGAAACGCCCCTAAAATCAATCCCACCGATTTTTGCCGGTACAGTTACAAGTAGAAACCAGACGATGTTCGAAGCCGCCACGTTCTCCGCCGAATCCAAGCCCGAGCTCTACCGCCAGTTGGCCGCGCAGATGAAAGCCCTGCTCACCGACGAATACGACCTGATCGCCAACGCCGCGAATTTCAGCGCCCTGGTGTGGCAGGCGGTGCCCGATATCAACTGGGCCGGGTTCTATCTGTTCGACGGCCGCGAGCTGGTGCTCGGCCCCTTCCAGGGCAAACCGGCGTGCGTGCGCATCGCGCTCGAGCGCGGCGTGTGCGGCGCGGCGGCCAGCTCGCGCGAGACGCAGGTGGTGCCCGACGTGCACGCGTTCCCGGGCCACATCGCGTGCGACGCGGCCTCGCGCTCCGAGATCGTGGTGCCGCTCGAACGCAACGGCGCGCTGCTCGGCGTGTGGGATGTCGACAGCCCGACCCCCGGCCGCTTCGACGACGAAGACCGCGCCGGCATGGAAGCGCTCTGCCGGATCTTCACGGAGAGCCTCAACGCGCCGCCGCGTTGACAGGCGCGCGCGGGGCGCGGCAGAATGCCGGCTCGGCGATCCTCTTTTATCCCGATACTGTTTTCATGAACCAGGCCTTTTCCCACGCAGACCTCTCCCGCGCCTTCGGTGCGGTGTCGTCGCGTGCCGGCCTGAAATCCAAAAAACAGCAGCTCATCTGACCGGAGCTTGCTGTTCCGTCAGATGGGCGACGGAACAGCGGCGAAACCGGCTGCGCTCACACGCGCATTCCCTTTCTCTACACCCCTTCGCGTATCTGCACGGTCACCATTACGGTCCGCACCGAAGGAGTGCTCATGTCGATCGCAACGCTTTCCGCCGCCGCCGGCGCCACGGCCCAATCCATTCTCGACGAGGCCGCGACGGCCGCCGCGCGCGCCGCGCTTCCGGCCAGCGCGCCCGCGTCGTTCCACGGCGTGTGGGTGCCGCTGGTCACCCCGTTCAATGACGAAGGACCGGACCTCGCCGCGCTGCGCCGCCTGGTGCGCCACTATCGGCGCGCCGGCGTCGACGGCCTGGTCGTGTGCGGCAGCACCGGCGAAGCCGCGGCCATGGACGAGTACGAGCAGCTCACCACGCTGGACACCGTGCTGGACGAGGCGGGCGCGATGCCCGTGGTGATGGGGCTGGCCGGCAATCATCAGCGCGACGTGCTGCGCCGCCTGGCCGTGTTCGCGACGCGGCCGCTGGCCGGCCTGCTCGCGCCGGCGCCGTATTACGTGCGCCCGAGCCAGGCCGGTCTGCTGAGTTATTTCGAGGCCCTGGCCGAGGCCTCGCCCGCCGCGCTGCTGCTCTACGACATTCCGTATCGCACCGGCGCGCAGATCGATACGGCCACGCTGCTGCGGCTGGCCGATCATCCCAACATCCGCGCGATCAAGGATTGCGGCGGCTCGGTGGAGAAGACACAGGCGCTGATCGCGCACGGCGGCCTGCAGGTGCTGGCCGGCGAAGACCTGAATGTGTTGGGCACGCTGGCCCTGGGCGGCAGCGGCCTGATCGCAGCCTCGGCGCACGTGCGGCCGGATCTGTTCGTGGCGCTGTACCAGGCCATGCAGGCGCAGCAGGTGGCGCTGGCGCGTCAGCTGTTCCACGCGCTGGCGCCCATCATGAAGCTGCTGTTCGCCGAGCCCAATCCGGGCCCGGTGAAGGGCCTGCTCGCGCGCCAGGGCATGATCCGCGCGCAGGTGCGGGCGCCGATGGCCGCGGCCGGCGCCGCGCTGGTGGACCAGCTCGACGCGGCCGTGGCCGAGCTCGACCGTCGCTACCCCTGCGCCTGAGCCGGCCGCAGCATGCGCAACAGCGGTATGCCCGCGATCAGCACCGCGATCCCGAGCAGCGCGCCCAGGCCCGCATACACCGAGCTCGAATAGACCAGGCCCGCGCACGCCAAGGCCAGCAGGGCGGGCGTGAGCGGGTAGGCCGGCACGCGGAAAGGCCGCGGCCGGTCGGGGTCGAGCTGGCGCAGACGCCATACCGACGCGGCCACCAGCATCATGAACAGCCAGAACACCGGCGCCGTGTAGGCCACGAGGGTCTGCACGCTGTTGGCGCTGAAGGCGCCGATCAGCACCAGCACCAGCGTGATGCCGCCCTGGGCCAGCAGCGCGTTCACGGGGGCGTGCCCGCGCGCGCTCCAGCCCGCCAGACCGCGCAGGCGCGGCACGTCGCGGCCGAGCGCGTAGTACAGGCGCGCGCCGGTGAGGATCGTGCCGTTGATGGTGCTCAACGCCGTCGCGCAGATCAGCATGCTGAGCGAAGCTGCGGCGTAGGGGCCGGCCGCGAGCTGCATGACCGCGGCGCCCACGGCGTTGGTGTCGCGCAGCCCCTGCAGGCCGAAGATCTGCAACAGCGCCAGATTGATCAGCAGGTACGCGACGGTCACCACGACCGTGCCGGCGAGCAGCACGCGGCTCATGTTGCGCCCCGGATCGCGCAGCTCGCCGCTCAGGTACGCGGCCTCGTTCCAGCCGCCATAGGTGAGCAGCACGAACACCATGCCCATGCCGAGCAGACCGGCGGTGTTGCCGGCCAGCGGCGCGATGTCGATCGCGGTGGCGTCGGTCTGCGGCGCGGCGGTCAGGCCGGCCAGCAGCACGGCCGCCAGCGCGGCGAGCGTGAGGATCGTGAACACCCACTGCAGACGCTTGGATGGCTGCGTGCCCGCGATGTTGAGCGCGGTCAGCGCCACCACCGATAGGGCCGCGTGCAGCGCCACGCCGTAGGGGCCGAGGGGCAGCAATTGCTGCGCATATTCGCCGTAGATGAAGGCCACCACGGCGATCGCGCCGGTCTGGATCACGGTGCAGCGCGCCCAGGCGAACAGCAGCCCGGCGCGCGCGCCCCAGGCGCGCGTGAGGTACAGATACTCGCCGCCGGCGCCCGGATAGGACGCGCCCAGTTCGGCGTAGCAGAGCGCGCCGATCAGCATGACGAATCCGCCCGCGGCCCACAATGCCAGATAGACGAATTCCGACGACGCGTGCTGAGCCACCAGCGGCGGAAAGCCGAAGATGCCGATGCCGACCACCACGCCGACCAGCACGGCGACGGCGTCGAGCACCGACAGGCGGGGCGGTTGCGTGGACTCGGCGGGCGCGGAGAGGGTCAGGCCATCCTGGGGGCCGCTCATCGGGCCTGCCGCGTGGCTTGCCAATCGGCCTGCAGACCGTCGCCGGAGCGGGCAAGCATGCGGTCGCCTTCGATCATGCCCACGAACTGGCGCGGCTTGCCGCCGTCGTCCAGCGTGAAGCGCAGTTCGGGGCCGCGCAGCGTGGCCGCGCTCACCGGTAGCGCCTTGCCGTCACGTTCGGCGCTGGCCTGCACCTTCTGGAACTGCTGCTGCAGCGTGAGCGAGAACGCGCCCTCGGGGCTTTGCACCTGCCAGGTGCCGGCGGCTTTGGCGGGCACGATCCACAGATAGAGCGAACGGCCGTCGACCATTTCGCGGCGGTCGCTTTCCCATTCGCCCATGGTGAAGGCGTGCGACACCACGCGCGAGCCCGGCGCGAGCTTGTCGAGGATCACCGGACGCATCTTGAGGTTCACGTCGGGCAGCAGATACATGGTCAGGACCGACGCCTTCGAGATGTCGGTCTTGAACAGGTCCTGCTTCTTGAACGTCACGCGGCCTTCGACCTTGGCCTTGCGCGCGTTGGCGTTGGCTTCCTTGACGCGCGCGGGGTCGATGTCCACGCCCATGGCGGTCTGTGCGCCACGGTCGCGCACGGCGGCGATCGCGATCCGGCCGTCCCCGGAGCCCAGGTCGATGACGGTGTCGCGCGGACCGACCTCGCCCATCTCGAGCATCTTGGCGACCGCGTCGTCGGGGGTGGGCACATAAGGCACGTCCAGCTCGACCCAGCGCGGGGGATTCTCGGCCTGGGCCGCCGCCGGAAGCGCGATCAATGCGGCGGCGGTGCCCAACAACGCAAGCCTCAATCCTGGAAACATGCGGTTCTTAGTGTGAGTGAGCACTTGCATTTCGGTTCTCCGGTTGCGGCGCGTCCCCGGTCGGGGCGGGCGGTGGGCGGTCATCGCGAGCTGTCGGAACGCATCGCGCGTGCCTGACAGATTCCTGAATAAACCTGACCACCTTAGCGCATTTAGGTTCCGTCCTGATTTTTCCTGGGGACGACCCGAGTAGGCAGAAGGCTGGCCCTGGACTACAACTCCGGTCTGACGAATTGCGCGGACGCACGTGCAACGTTCCGGAGACATCACCCCATGGGCAAGGCTGGCGGCGCGACCGATCTGACATACGACTACATCATCGTGGGGGCGGGTTCGGCGGGTTGCCTGCTGGCCAACCGGCTGTCGGCCGATCCGGCTGTCCGCGTGTTGCTGCTCGAGGCCGGGGGGGCCGACAACTGGCACTGGATTCACATCCCCGTGGGTTACTTGTACTGCATCGGCAACCCGCGCACCGATTGGTGTTATCGCACCCAACCCGAGCCCGGGCTCAATGGCCGCGAGCTCGGTTATCCGCGGGGGCGCGTGCTGGGCGGCTGTTCGTCCATCAACGGCATGATCTATATGCGCGGCCAGCGCGCCGACTACGACGGCTGGGCCGCGCTCGGCAACCCCGGCTGGGGCTGGGACGACGTGTTGCCGCTCTTCAAGGCCTGCGAAGATCATCATGCCGGCGCCAACGCGTTTCATGGCGCGGGTGGCGAGTGGCGGGTCGAGCGCCAGCGCCTGTCCTGGGAATTGCTCGATGCGTTTCGCGACGCGGCCGCGCAGGCCGGCATTCCGAAGATCGATGACTTTAACCAGGGCAATAACGAAGGCTGCGATTACTTCGAGGTCAATCAGCGCGGCGGCATTCGCTGGAATACGGCCAAGGCCTTCCTGCGGCCCGCGATGAAGCGTCCGAACCTTCATGTGATCACCGGCGCGCGGGCGCGCCGCATCGTGTTCGAGCAGCGCCGTGCGCAAGGCGTGGAGTTCCATACCGACGCGGCGGGCGTGCGCACCGCCTACGCGCGCGGCGAGGTCATCCTGGCCGCGGGCGCGGTGGGCTCGCCGCAACTGCTGCAGGTGTCGGGCGTGGGGCCACGGCACTGGCTCGAGTACCAAAACGTGCAGATGGTGCACGACCTGCCCGGTGTCGGGGGCAATCTGCAGGACCATCTGCAACTGCGGCTGGTCTATCGGGTGCATGGCGCGCGTACGCTCAACGCCGTGGCGGCCACGATGTGGGGCAAGTTCATGATGGGCGCGCAATACGCGTGGGGCCGGCGCGGCCCGCTCAGCATGGCGCCCTCGCAGCTGGGCGCCTTTGCGCGCTCCAGCCCGGACCAGCCGCGCGCCAATGTCGAATACCACGTGCAGCCGCTGTCGCTGGACAAGTTCGGTGATCCCTTGCACGCCTTCCCTGCGTTCACGGCATCGGTCTGCAATCTGCGTCCGACCAGCCGCGGCTACGTACGCATCGTGTCGCCCGATCCGCTCGAGGCGCCCGAAATCCTGTGCAATTACCTGAGCACGCCCGAGGATCGCCAGGTCGCGGCCGACAGCATCCGGCTGACTCGCCGGATCGTGGCGCAGCCCGCGCTGGCGCGCTACCGGCCCGAAGAGTATCGGCCCGGCGAGGCCGCGCAATCCGCCGAAGACCTGGCCGCCGCGGCCGGCGCGATCGGCACCACGATCTTTCATCCCGTGGGCACGTGCAAGATGGGGCGCGATCCGCATGCGGTCGTCGACGCCGAGCTGCGCGTGCATGGCGTGACCGGGCTGCGCGTGGTCGACGCGTCCATCATGCCGACCATCACGTCGGGCAATACCAACTCGCCCACCATCATGATCGCCGAGAAGGGCGCGCGGCTCATCCGCGAGGCGCGCGCGCAGGCCCGCGCGGCCTGAGCCGCGCGTCGGGCCGCCCGGGCCGCGCCGCCGCGGTCCGCCGTCCCGCCGCTGCCGGGCCGCGCCGCGGCTGGCCGTGCACAGGACATACGGGCTTTGCCTGAAAGACCCCGGCGGGCCGCTGCGGTATATTGCGCCACTTCCCACCCTGTACGGGTCCGCGCCCGCCTTCGCCGGCGCCCGGTCGCCCACGGATTCATTCATGCCGTCCACCTTAGAGCTCATCGCCACCCTGCTGTTCGCGGTGGCCGTCATCCATACCTTCTCGGTGCCTTTCTTTGCCCGCATGGCGCACCGCAATGGCCCGCACGCGGGGGTGTGGCACCTGCTCTCCGAGGTGGAGGCCGTGTTCGGCGTGTGGGCCTTCGTGCTCATCGTGGCGATGGCCCTGCTGGCCGGCACCGGCAGCGCGATCGAGTACATGGACACGCGCAATTTCACCGAGCCGCTGTTCGTGTTCGTGATCATGGTGGTGGCCGCCAGCCGTCCCATCCTCGAGCTGGTCGGTGGCATGGTCAAGATCGTGGCGCGCGGCCTGCCGCTGCGGCGCGAGCTCGCGACCTTTTTCGTGGTGATGGCGCTGGTGCCGCTGGGCGGCTCGTTCATCACCGAGCCGGCCGCCATGACGCTCGCGGCCATTCTGCTGCGTGACGGCTATTTCCGCGTGCATGGGCGCGCCGGCTTCAAGTATCTGACCCTGGGCGTGCTCTTCGTCAACGTGTCGATCGGCGGCGTGCTCACGTCGTATGCCGCGCCGCCGGTGCTGATGGTGGCGTCCACGTTCGGCTGGGACACGACCTTCATGGCCACGCACTTCGGCTGGCGCGCGGCGGTGGCCGTGATCATCAACGCGGCGCTGCTCACCTTCCTCTGCCGCGAGGCGCTGGTCGACGGCGGGCTGGGCAAGGGCGTGGCGGCGGGCGAGGGCGAGGACACGCGCACCGCGGTGCCCGCGTGGGTCATTCTGGTGCACCTCGTGTTCCTGGTCGCCGTGGTGCTCACCGCACACCACCCGGCCGTCTTCCTCGGTCTGCTCATGATGTTCATCGGCTTTGCCGAAGCCTACAAGCGCCATCAGAATCGCCTGCTCATCAAGGAGGGCCTGATGGTCGGCTTCTTCCTCGCCGGGCTGGTGGTGCTGGGCGGGTTGCAGAAGTGGTGGCTGCAGGATCTGCTCGGCGGCCTCTCGCCCACGGTGCTCTACTGGGGCGCCACCGCGCTCACGGCGATCACCGACAACGCGGCGCTCACGTATCTGGGTTCGCTGGTCGAAGGCACGAGCGATGCCTGGCGCTACATGCTGGTGGCCGGCGCCGTGACCGGCGGGGGTCTGACCGTCATCGCCAACGCGCCCAACCCCGCCGGGTTCGCCATCCTGAAGAACCAATTTCCGGATGGCAGCATCTCGTCGGGCAAGCTGTTTCTGGCCGCGCTGGTGCCCACCGGCGTGGCGGCCTGCATGTTCCTGCTGCCCGTCTGAGCACCGATCCCGGTACGGCCGCCGAAAAACGCTAAAATTCAAGTCTTTCCCGTAGTTTTTGCCGGACCGGCTCGTCGCCTTCGGCAGCCCGCGGGCGCCGCGTGCGCCCGCCGCCATGTCCCGCCACATCGTGTGGCGCCTGGCCTGGAACCTGACTTCATGCCTATCTACGCTTACAAGTGCAGTGCGTGCGGCTTTGCCAACGACGTCCTGCAAAAGATCTCCGACGCGCCGCTTTCGGTTTGCCCCGAGTGCGGCCAGGAAACGTTCACCAAGCAAGTGACCGCCGCCGGCTTCCAGCTCAAGGGCTCGGGCTGGTACGTCACCGATTTCCGTGGTGGCTCGCAGGGCGGCAAGCCGGCAGGCGACAGCGCCGCGTCGGCTCCTGCCGCACCCGCGGCCGCCCCGGCAGCGGCCCCCGCGGCCCCGGCCGCGAGCGGCGGCACGTCCGGTACGTCCGGCACGGCCAGCTGAGCCACCCCGCGGGCACGCCGTGTTCAAGAAGTACTTCATCACCGGCCTGCTGATCTGGATGCCCCTGGCCATCACGGTCTGGGTGCTCGGTCTGCTGGTCGATACGCTCGAAGGTTTCGTGCCGCGGTTCCTGTCGTCCGAATCGCTGTTCGGCGTCGGGATCCCGGGCTTTCGATTCGTGCTGGTGATCGCGGTCGTGCTCGTGACCGGCGTGCTGGGCGCCAATCTGCTGGGCCGCAGCCTGTTCGACCAATGGGAACGTATCCTCGGGCGTATCCCGCTGGTGCGTTCCATCTACAATTCGGTCAAACAGGTCAGCGACACCGTGCTGGCGCCGAACGGCCGGGCTTTCCGTCAGGCCGTGCTGATCCAGTACCCGCGTCAAGGGTCATGGACCATCGCTTTTCTGACCGGCACGCCCAACGGTGAAGTGGCATCCTATCTGCCGGGCGAGCATCTGAGCGTGTACGTGCCCACGACGCCGAACCCGACCTCCGGATTCTTTCTGATCCTGCCGCGCGACCAGATCATCGAGTTGCAAATGACGGTCGACGCAGCCCTGAAGTACATCGTTTCGATGGGTGTGGTGACCCCGCCAGTCCAGGCAGGCCATCCGCCCGAAGCCCTATCCCCGACGCACGGCGAGCCTCCGGCCCCGCGCGCCGAACCGTAACCCTTACGCTCACAGCCTATACACGGAGTTATCCCGCATGCGTACCTGCTACACCGGCCAGGTTTGCCGTGACCATCTCGGCCAGACTGTCACCCTGTACGGCTGGGTGAACCGCCGCCGCGACCACGGCGGGGTCATCTTCATCGACTTGCGTGACCGTACCGGTCTGGCCCAGATCGTGTTCGATCCGGACAACGCCGAAGCCTTCGGCAGCGCCGAGCGCCTGCGCAACGAATTCTGCGTCAGCATCACCGGTCTGGTGCGCCTGCGTCCCGAAGGCACGACCAACGCCGATCTGGCGTCGGGCGAGGTCGAAGTGCTGTGCCAGCAACTCGAGATCCTGAATCCGTCGGTCACGCCGCCGTTCCAGCTCGACGACGACAACCTGTCCGAGACCACCCGCCTCACGCACCGCGTGCTCGATCTGCGCCGCCCGCAGATGCAGCGCAACCTGATGCTGCGCTACCGCGTGTCGATCGAAGTGCGCAAGTTCCTGGACGAGCTCGGCTTCATCGACATCGAAACGCCGATGCTGACCAAGAGCACGCCCGAAGGCGCGCGCGACTACCTCGTGCCCTCGCGTGTGAACGCCGGCCACTTCTTCGCGCTGCCGCAGTCGCCGCAGCTGTTCAAGCAGATGCTGATGGTGTCGGGTTTCGACCGCTACTACCAGATCACCAAGTGCTTCCGCGACGAAGACCTGCGCGCCGACCGCCAGCCTGAATTCACGCAGATCGATTGCGAAACCTCGTTCCTCAACGAGTTCGAGATCCGCGCGATCTTCGAAAGCATGATCCGCCACGTGTTCAAGGTGGTGCAGGGCGTCGAGCTGCCCGAGCAGTTCCCCACCATGACCTGGACCGAAGCCATG
The DNA here is from genome assembly GCF_002261475.1 of Bordetella genomosp. 5. Lineage (GTDB taxonomy): Bacteria > Pseudomonadota > Gammaproteobacteria > Burkholderiales > Burkholderiaceae_B > Bordetella. The sequence goes on along the minus strand of NZ_NEVN01000013.1, from coordinate 251,370 downwards.
CAGCGCTTTGGCTCCGACAAGCCGGACCTGCGCGTGAACCTCGAGTTCACCGACGTGGCCGACATCATGAAGGACGTCGACTTCAAGGTCTTCGCGGCCGCCGCCACCACCGCGGGTAGCCGCGTCGTGGCGCTGCGCGTGCCGGGCGGTGCCGAGCTCTCGCGCAGCGAGATCGACGCCTACACCCAGTTCGTCGGCATCTACGGCGCCAAGGGCCTGGCCTACATCAAGGTCAACGAAGTGGCCAAGGGCCGCGAGGGCCTGCAGTCGCCCATCGTGAAAAACCTGCACGATGCCGCGATCACCGAGCTGCTCGCCCGCACCGGCGCGCAGGACGGCGACATCATCTTCTTTGGCGCCGACCGCGCCAAGGTCGTCAACGATGCGATCGGCGCGCTGCGCGTGAAGATCGGTCACAGCGAATTCGGCAAAAAGACCGGCCTGTCGGCCGCGGGCTGGAAGCCGCTGTGGGTCATCGACTTCCCGATGTTCGAATACGACGAAGAAGAAGGCCGCTACACCGCCGCCCACCACCCGTTCACCAGCCCCAAGGACGGTCACGAGGACTTCCTCCAGACCGATCCGGGCCAGGCATTCGCCAAGGCCTACGACATGGTGCTCAACGGCTGGGAAATCGGCGGTGGCTCGGTCCGTATTCACCGCGAAGAAGTGCAGAGCAAGGTGTTCCGCGCGCTCAAGATCGACGCTGAAGAAGCCCGTGAGAAGTTCGGCTTCCTGCTCGACGCGCTGCAATACGGCGCGCCGCCGCACGGTGGCATCGCCTTCGGCCTGGACCGCATTGTCACGATGATGACCGGCGCCGAGTCGATCCGCGACGTGATCGCCTTCCCGAAGACGCAACGCGCACAGTGCCTGCTGACCCAGGCGCCGTCCGAAGTCGACGAGAAGCAGCTGCGCGAGCTGCACATCCGTCTGCGCAACACCGAAGTGAAGTAAGGTAAGCTGGAAACGCGGCGCCGTGCGAGACGGCGCCGCGGCGGCCCGGGCAGGCAGGAGCACCCGGGCCGTTCCGTCCCAAGCTTCTGTTCTGATGAGGCGCCATACGACTCTATGTCGCTTATTCGCGTAGTCAGCTACAACATTCACAAAGGCCGGTCCTCGCTCGGCACGCGCGAGTCGCTCAACGACCTGCGCCTGGGCCTGTACGGTCTTCGGCCCGACCTGGTGTTCCTGCAGGAAGTGCAGGGGCGCAACCAGCAATCGTCGGTGCTCGATCAGCAGCACGAATCCCTCGCGGCCGCCCTGCGCATGCAGGCCGCCTACGGCCGCAACGCCGTGCGCCCCTCCACCGACCATGGCAACGCCCTGCTGTCGCGTTTCGAGATTCTGGGCCACGAAAACGAAGACATCTCCGATCACCGCCTCGAGCAGCGCGGCATGCTCCATGCGCGCATCGACGTGGGCGGCACCGAGGTGCACTGCTTCGTCGTGCATCTGGGGCTGTTTGCCGGCAGCCGCGCGCGGCAGATCCAGCTGCTCACCGAACGCATCAAGCGCGAGGTGCCCGACGGCGCGCCGCTGCTGATCGCCGGTGACTTCAACGACTGGGGCGACCGGCTCGCGCCCATGTTCGTGCAGCAGCTGGGCCTGTACGAAGTGTTTTCGCATGCGCCGCGCACGGCCGGCGGCGATCTGCCGCGCCTGCGCGATTCGATGCGCCGCCTCACCAATGTGCTGCGCGGCGTGCCCGGCAGCACCACCATGCTCGAGCGCCAGAACCAGCTCGGCATGGGCGGCGCCTACTGCCCGCTGCCACCGCCCCGCACGTTCCCGGCGGTGTTTCCGTGGTTCCGCCTCGATCGCATCTATCAGCGCGGCTTCGCCGTGCGCAGCGCACGGGTGCTGCGTGGGCGCGAATGGGCCAAGCTCTCGGATCATGCGCCGCTCCTGACGGAGCTCGAGCTGCCGTGAAACCCAGCATCGTCCGGATTCACTGGACCGAGGGCAACCAGATCGACCTGCTGCAGAATGGCGCGGATTTCTTCCCCGCCCTGTGCGCGGCGATCGATGCCGCGCACACCAGCGTGCACCTCGAGACCTACATTTTCGTGTTCGACCGCACCGGCCGCCGCGTGCTCGACAGCCTCGAGCGCGCCGCCCAGCGCGGCGTCAAGGTGCGCGTGGTCATCGATGGTTTTGGCAGCGCGGGCACGGCCGAGGCGGTGCGCGAGCGCATCGTGGCCGCCGGCGGGCAATGCCGCATCTTCCGCCCCGAGCCGCGCTGGTGGGGCCGGCTCCGGTTTTCGCGCAGCCGCCTGCGCCGCCTGCATCGCAAAGTGACGGTGATCGACGCCCACACGGCCTTCGTGGGCGGCATCAACGTGGTCGACGACTTCGACGATCTCGACGAACACGATCACATCCCGGCGCCGCGGTTCGATTTCGCGGTGCGCGTGTGCGGCCCGCTCGTGCCCGAGATCATCTACGCCCAGGATCTGCTCTGGGTGCGGCTGAACTGGGCCCGCGTGCGGCGTCACCCGAGCGATTGGCGCCGGCTGCGGCTGCGCAAGCCGCGCCACCTGCACGCGGCGCCTTGCGGCACCCTGCGGGGCGCGCTGATCCTGCGCGACAACCTGCGCCATCGTCAGACCTTCGAACGCGCCTATCTGTACGGCATCGAGCATGCGCGGCGCGACATTCTCATCGCCAACGCCTATTTCTTTCCGGGCCATCAGTTCCGCAAGGCGCTGGCCCAGGCCGCCTCGCGCGGCGTGCGGGTGCGGCTGTTGCTGCAGGGCAAGCCCGAGTACTACATGCAGTATTACGCCACGCGCGCGCTCTACGACCAGCTGCTGCGCGACGGCATCGAGATCTACGAATACATGCCGGGCTATCTGCACGCCAAGGTCGCCGTCATCGACAACATGGCGACGGTGGGCTCATCCAACCTCGACCCGTTCAGCCTGTTGCTGGCGCGCGAGGCCAATGTGGTGGTCGACGATCAGCCCTTCGCCTGGGATCTGCAGACGCGGCTCGAAACCGCGATCGAGGAAGGCGGGCGTTTCGTGCGCCCGATCGAGTACCGCCGCCGCGCCTGGTGGTGGCGCGCCATCGATACGGTGGCCTATACGGTGCTGCGCATCGGCGTGGCGCTCACCGGCCGCACCGGCCAGTACTGAGGTCCGGAGGCCGCGGCCCGCCGTTCAGGCCGGGCGGCGGCCCGGCAGCCGCACCAGCCCGAGCGCCAGCGCGGTGCCCGCCAGGATCACGCCGGCCCCGGCCAGGATCTGCGGGGTCAGGGCCTCGTCGAGCAGCCACACGCCCCACAACACCCCAAATACCGGCACCAGGAAGGTCACGCTGACCGCCGCGGTGGGCCCCAGCACGGCGATGAGGCGGAAAAACACGATGTAGGCCATGCCGGTGCAGACCACGGCCAGCAGCACCGTGGCGCGCCACGCCTCGAACGAGACGGGCTGCTCGGGCCAGTACATGATCGCGAGCGGCGCGAGCACGAGCGCCGCGCCCAGCATGCTGCCCGTGGCGCTGGACAGCGAATCCACGCCGGTGAGGTAACGCTTGGTCCAGTTGGCGGCGACACCGTAGAAGATCGGCGCCGAGATCGCGGCCAGCACGGCGAAGCCGGTGCCGCCGGCGCTGAAATCGAGCTTGTCCCAGACCAGCACCACGATGCCGCAGAAGCCCAGCATCAGCCCCGCGACGCGGGCGGCGGGCAGCCGGTCGCGCAGCCAGATCCAGCCGATCACCGCGCCCCACACGGGCGTGACGGCGTTCGCCACCGACAGGAAGCCCGCGCCCAGCGACTGGGCCGCGTAGGCATAGAGCAGGAACGGCAGGGCGGCGTTGAGCGCGCCCACCACCAGGATGGCCTTCCAGTGGCGCGCGATGACGGGCAGGCGGCGGCGCGCGATGGCCAGCGGCAGCAGGAACAGCGCGGCCAGGCCCACGCGCAGCTCGATCAGGGCCGCCGGACCGAATTCGGGAACGGCGACGCGGATGAACAGGAACGAGCCGCCCCAGACGGCGGCCAGGGCCAGCAACTCGAGGAGATCACGACGCTGCATGATGATGACGACAGAAGAGGAGAGGGCGGCCGCGCGGCCGGGGCGATCAGCTCGCGCGTCGCATCATCAGGTTTTTCATCTTGACGCGATGCGCCACCACGGCGGCGCCGAGCGAGAGCAGGACGCAGAGTATCAGGCCGGCGCGCACGCCGGACAGGACCGAGGAATGCGTGATGGCGATCCCGACCAGCGCGGTGCCGGCCGCGCTGCCCACCGCCCGCGTGGTCTGCACCAGGGCCGAGGCCACGCCCACGTCGCGCCGTTCGCTGAGCATCTGCATGAACAGCGTGAGGTTGGGCAGCAGGAAACCCAGCGCCGTGCCATTGACCGTGAAGGCGGCGATGATCCAGTACACCGACGTGTCGGTGCCGATCGCCAGCACCATGGCCGAGCCCACGGCCAGCAGCAGCGCGCCGAACACCATCAGGCGTTGCGGCTCGGTCTGCTTCGGAAACAGGCGGCCGTTGACGATGCTGCCCAGCGGGATGGCGGCCACCAGCGGCGTGAGCACCAGGCCCGCCTGGCTGGGCGAGTAGTGCAGCTCGTTCTGCAGCAGCAGCGGGCTGTAGAAAATCAGGATGAACATCACCGCGCCCACCGCGACCGCCGCGAGATTGAGCAGGCGCGGTTCAGCACCGGCCAGCACGCGCAACGGGAAGATCGGGTTGGTGGTGCGGCGTTCGTAGGGCAGCAGAATGCCGAGCGCGGCCACGCCGGCCACCGCGAGCGCGGCCGCCAGCATCGGATGGGCGCGGTCGCCCGGCGCGAAGCCCAGCTCCAGCGCGGCGAGCGGGGCGCCCACGCCGATCACCAGCAGTATGGCGCCCACCCAATCGATGCGGGCGCTGCCCGAGTGCGCGGGCGGGATGCGGGGGAAATAGCGCCACAGCAGAAAGAAGGCGGCCGCGGCGGCGATCGGCGCGATGAAGAACGCGGCGCGCCAGCCCAGCGCCTGCGTGGCGGCGCCACCCAGCACCGGCCCGATGCCGCTGGCCATGGCGAAGGCCGCCGACACCATCGCCATCCATCGGACCCGCTCGCGCGCGTCGGGGAACAGATCCGCCGGCGCGGCGAAGGCGGTCGCGATCATCATGCCGCCGCCGACCCCCTGCAGGGTGCGGAAGGCGATCAGCTGCTCCATCGACTGCGACAGGCCACAGGCGATCGAGCCCAGCGCCACCACGGCCACCGACACGAGCATCAGGGGCTTGCGCCCGAACATGTCGCCCAGCCGGCCGAAGATCATGATCGAGACGGCGGTGGCGAGCAGGTAGCCCGTGCCCACCCAGGCATAGAGCGCCATGCCGTTGAGCGCGGCGGCCACCCGGGGCATCGAGGTGCTGACGATGGTGGAATCGAAGGCCACCAGAACCACGGTGGCGGCCACCCCGGCCATGGCCATCAGGAGGTCATGGCGCGAGTGAGCGGGGGGCGTAGGGGGAACGGATTCGGCAGGGGTGGGTGATGGGGCGCTCATGCGAAAAGGATATCACCGCTGCCTTGCGCTCATTTGAACAAGCTGTGATATCCCACCAGCACGACGACCACCACCAGGGCCGCGACCCAGGACCAGCGCGAGTTGGCCAGGCCGCGAGGCTCGGGTTCGGGCGGCGGCGGGGGCGGCTCGAGCCGGGGCTGCGCGGCCATGTGGTCGATGAAATTGGCGAAGAAGCGCTCGACCATCTTGCCGCCGGCCTTGAGGATCAGCGGCTCGCCGCATTCGGCCAGCTTGCCGCCCGCCATGGCCGCCACCGTGTAGGCCACGCGCGTGCCGCGGTCTTTGTCGGAGAGCGTGACCTGGGCGGTGCCGATGGCCATGCCGGCGGCCGGGCCCTTGCCTTCGAAGGCAAGCGACAGCGAATGGGGCGGTTTTAGCTCGGAGAGCAGTACCTCGCCCTCGTATTGGGCGTCGATACCGGGAAACTTGGCGTGGATCGCCACGTGATATTCACTCGGGGTGCGTTGCGTGATCTGAACGCAGCCCGGCAGACATTTCTGCAGCACCGCCGGGTCGAGCAAGGCGTCCCAGGTCTGGTGCTGCGTGGAGGGAATCCATTGGGCATCGGCAATGCGCATGGCTGTCTCCTGATATGTTTTGAACCACTGTACGCTCAAATATCAGGAGTGTCACGGGCACGCTCAGGCCGCGCCGGGGTCTTGCGCTCCGGTATGTGGACGAGCCGGTCTGGCGCTGGAGAGCGCGGCGAACAGCATGACCAGCACCACGTAGAACCCGACCGTGCGCATGCCGCGGAACATCAGTTCGGTCTGGCCGAAGATGGCGAAGCCCAGACAGGTGGCGGCGCCCATCGCGGCCGCCGCCCGCAGCGGCATGGCCTGCAGGGTCACGAGCCGGCGCAGGAACACGCCGGCCGGCACGAAATACAGCAGCAGCAGCGCGATCGCGCCCAGCGCGCCATTGACCGCGACGGCCTCGATCAGGTCGTTGTGCGGTTCGCCGTAATTGGACGCGACGTACTCGGATACCTCGCCGCGTTGCTGCGCCTCGCGCAGGGACTGCTGGAACGCGGCGCCGCTGCCCACGCCGGTGAGCGGGTGGCGGGCCGCCATCTCGAGCGAGCTGCGCCAGAGCTGCAGGCGCACGCAGATCGAGGTATCCGCCGTGGCGTTGTCCGTCATGCATTCCGACGTCTCGCTCAGGATCAGCTCGGCCCGGTCGCGCAGGGTCGGGTTCAGCGAGCCGAGCGCGAGCACGCCCAGCAGCAGGCACAGCAGCGCGGCGCCCAGCCGCAGCGGATGGCGCATGCGCGTGAACAACACCAGCGCCAGCACGATGAAGATGGGCAGGGCGATCCAGCCGCTGCGCGTCTGGGTCAGAATGAAGCCGATGAACGTCGCCGTCGCGGTCAGCAGCTTGAGGGCCTTGTCGAGGCGCGCGTTGGGCAGCAGCGGAATCGGGATCGAAAAGAGGGCGATGACCGCCATCAGCAGCATCAGATTGCCGTATGTCACCGCATTGAACGCGGGCGTCAGGGGGCGTTCGGTGAAGTCGGGAAAGATCAGCGCGACCACACAGGCGGTCGAGACCACGCCGGCCAGGATCACGCCCCACAGGGCATGGCGCAGGCGCTCCTGCCCGATGTATTGCATCGCCAGCAGCATCAGCGGCGCGCCGAGGGCCAGCCTGAAGCCGCGTTCGAAGTTCACGTCGCTCCAGACGTGATTCGCGGCGGCGCTCACGATCGCGGCCAGCAAGGGCAGGGCGAAGGCCGCACAGAGCAGGCGGTCCTGGCGCTGAATCGCACGCTGCGAGCCCGGCATCATGAGGATGAGTACCAGCGATCCCAGCAGGAGAATGTAATAAGCCTTGCTTCCTCCCGTCGAAGTCGAGAGCATGAGGGTTGGCATGAGCGCGAGCGCGCTAACAAATAGCCAGATGGGCGTGCGTTTCAACATTCGGTGTTCGGGCGCGTTCGCCGTGATTCGGGCATGGCCCACTGGTGTGCCGGTCTGCGCTCGTGGCGGATCCGGACGCCCGGCGCGTGCCGGACTAAGAACGCGATTATAAGGAAGGCGTGAGGGGCGACCAAGCCAGCCTGGTGCCCGATTGTCTCGGCCCCCGGGTTCTGGTCGCCATGTCCCTGATTCCGCCGCTCACGGGGCGTCATGGCGCGCGCACCGAAAAAGTGCACGCCCGAGCGGCACCTCCCGCGCTTCAGCCCCGTAGCTAATTGTTGTACATTTCGAGCACTCTCGAACCCTAAGCCGTCACCGCGGCGCGTCCTTTATTGATGGCTACACGCATATTGATCGTCCGCACCTCCTCGCTCGGCGACCTGGTGCACATGCTGCCCGCGATTTCCGACATCGCCCGGCATGTCCCCGACGCCAAGATCGACTGGATCGCGGAAGAAGCGTTCGCCGAGATCCCGGCATGGCATCCCGCCGTGACCAACGTCATCAAAGTCGCGCATCGCCGCTGGCGCAAAGCCTGGTGGTCCGAGCAGGTGCGCCGCGAGCGCGCCGAACTGCGCGAACGCCTGCGCTCCGAACCCTACGACATCGTGCTCGACATGCAGGCGCTGCTCAAATCCGCCTGGCTGGTGCGCCAGACGCACGGCGTGCGTCACGGGCTGGACTGGCGTTCGGCGCGCGAGCCGCTGGCCTCGCTCTTCTATAACGTGCGCCATCGCGTCGAGTTCTGGCAACCCGCCGTCATCCGCCAGCGCAAGCTGGCCGCGCAGACCTTCGGCTATACCTACGCCGGCTCGCCCGATTTCGGTCTGCAGGGGTTCGCGCGTCCCATGACCGATCCCTTGCCGGAGCTCACGATCGGTGGCGACGACGGCCGCCGGCTGCATCATGTGAACAGCGATCGCGGCTACGCGATCATCATGCCGTCGGCGAGCCGCGACGACAAACTCTGGCCCGAAGACGATTGGCGCGCGGTGTTCCGCCGCCTGCAGGGCGCCGGCTGCACGCTGCGCCTGCTGGCGGGCAACGAACAGGAAACCCAGCGCGCGGCCGCGCTGGTGTCGGGCATGGAAGGCGTGGAGATCCTGCCCCGCATGGATCTCACGTCCGTGGCCCGCATGCTGGCCGGCGCGCGCCTGATGGTGGGCCTGGACAGCGGTCTGACCCATCTGTCGGCCGCGCTCGGCCGTCCCACCATCGGCATCTACCGGGCCTCCACGCCGGTGCGCACGCCGCTGGTCGGCTCCAATTTCACGGCCAGCCTGGGCGATCGCGGCGCCTCGCCGTCGCGCGAGGCCGTGATGGCCTCGGTGGAACAGGCCCTGGCGGCATCCTGAGATGCGGCGCGGCGGCTATACCCTGGCCCTGCGCGCGCTGGCGCCGCTGCTCTGGCTCTTCATGTGGCGCCGCGCGCGCCGCACGCCGGGTCAATGGGACATCCTCGGCCGCGAGCGTTTCGGTCACGTGCCCGCCGAGGCTGCCCGCGACGATGCGCCGGTCTGGGTGCACGCGGTCAGCCTGGGCGAGACCCGCGCCGCGCAACCCCTGATCCAGGCCCTGCTCGACGCCGGCCTGCCGCTGCTGCTCACACACATGACCGCCACCGGCCGCGCCGAAGGCGCACGGCTGTTCGAGGCCGCGATCGCGCGCGGGCAGTTGCGCCAGACCTGGCTTCCCTACGATTTTCCGGCGGCGGCAGCGCGCTTTCTGGCGGCCACGCGGCCCCGTTGCGGCCTGATCGTCGAGCGCGAGATCTGGCCCAACGTGCTGGCCGCCGCGCGCGAGGTGGCCGTGCCGATGGCGCTGGTCAATGGCCGTTTCTCGCCCGGCTCGCTGCGCCGCGCCAGGCGCCAGGGCGAGGTCATGCGCGAGGCGCTGGCCGGACTCGACCGCGTGCTGGTGCAGACCGCGGACGACGGCGCGCGCCTGGCCGAGGCCGGCGCGACGCGCATCCAGGTAATCGGCAATCTGAAGTTCGATGTGAGCCTGCCCGCGGCACAGCTCGAGGTGGGCCGGCAGTGGCGGGCGGCGTGCGATCGTCCCGTCATCGCGATCGCCAGCACGCGCGAGGGCGAAGACGCGCCGTTCGCGGCGGCCATCGCGGCGGCCCGGGCGCAGGCGCCGCGCGCGCTGTTTCTGTTGATTCCGCGGCACCCGCACCGGTTCGACGAGGCGGCGCGTCATCTGAGCGACGCCGGACTGCGCGTCGCGCGCCGCTCAGAGCATCCCGGCGTGCCAGATGCGGCGGTGGACGTGGTGGTGGGGGACTCGCTCGGCGAGATGCCGTTCTATTACGCCTGCGCCGACGTGGCCATCGTGGCGGGCAGCTTCGCGCCACTGGGCGGGCACAACCTCATCGAAGCCTGCGCGGCAGGCACGCCCGTCATCGTGGGGCCGCATACGCACAATTTCGAGCAGGCGGTGGCCGATGCCATCGAGGCCGGTGCGGCCGAACGCGCTGCGGATGCCGCCGGCGCGGTGGCGCTGGCTCAGGCCTGGCTGCGCGATGCGCCGGCCCTGGCGGCCAGGGCCGACGCCGCGCGCCGCTGGACCAGCGCGCATGCCGGCGCGGTGGCGCGCACCGTGGCGGCGATTTCGGATTGGCTCAGGCCCGCGCGGCGCGAAGAATGAACGCTCAGGGCGCGCGGCCCTGGCTGCCCGCCGCGAGCGGCAGCACGGCCACGCGATCGGCGTTGAGTTCCTGCGCGGCGCGACGGTAGTCGCGGCCTTCGTCGTCGGGCCGGATGCCCAGCCATCCCTGACCCAGGCCATAGGCCCACACGTTGGCCAGCACGATCAGGAAGAACAGAATGCGCATGGATCAGCGTCCCTGGTAATCGGAATTGGGGGTTGCAGCACGGCTCATGCCTGAACCGCGCCGTGGGTGACCAGGGCGGCCAGCCCGTCGAGCACCGGCCCCTGCAGCACGCGCGGCATGGTCACCGCGCCGACCTCGGCCAGCAGGCGTTCGGTTTCATCGCGCACCTCGGGCCAGCCGCCGCCCGCCACATAGATCTCGGCGGGGGCGCCGTGCCGCTGGCTCGCGGCCAGCCATTGACGCACCACCGCGCCGGCCTGCGCCGCCGCGATGCCGCTCGTGATGGCCTCGAAGGTGTTGATCGGGAAGTCGGCGACCGGGCCTTCGGCCAACGGCAGGTTGGCCGTGCCGTGCTTGAGCGACGCGCGCATCATGGCCGGGCCGGGCAGGATCAGGCCGCCCGGAAAGACATTGTCGGGCGTGATCGTGTCGAGGGTGGTGGCCGTGCCGAAGCAGGCCAGCATCGCGGGCGGATGCCCGGCGGGCAGCCGCGAGAGCAGGCCCAGCAGGGCCGCCCAGCGGTCGGCGCCGAGCTGTTCGGGCTTGGCGTAGTCGTTGCGCAGTCCGAGCGCGTCGCGGCGCGAGTGCTGCCACTGCACGGCGCAGCCGCAGCGGGCCAGGGTGTCGGCGATCGCCTGGCCGCGCGCCGCGCCCGCCACGTTCACGCCCACGGCCTGGGCCGGGCGTTCGGGCAGCGTGTCGAGCCAGCGGCCCAAGGCTTCGAAATCGAGGTTGTCGAACGCGAGCGGCTCGGGTTCGCGTGCGCCGTCGGCGCGCAGCCAGCCGATCTTCAGGCGGCTGTTGCCCGAGTCGATCAGCAGGGTGAGCGAGGGCAGGGCGACGGGGCTCATGCGCGGGCCCGCACGGAAATCTCGCCGACCGACACGGTGATCGTGTCGTGCTCGGTGCGGACCTGCAGGCGGCCCAATCCGTCGAGCCCGCAGGCCACGCCTTCATGCAGCACGCGGCCCTGATCCTGCACGGTGACCGGACGGCCGATCAGCGCGTCGAGGCCGGCATAGCGGGCCTGGAAGGCTTCGAAACCGTCGCGCTCGAGCTCGGTGATGGCGTCCTGCCAGCCGAGGGCCAGCGCGGCCACGATGTCGGCGATGTGGGCCGGCGCGCTCGGGCTGTGCGCCGTGACCTGGCTCCAGTCGGCCACCTCGCGGCCCAGCGACGCGCTCAGCGCGGCGGCGGCACGCAGATTCACGCCCATGCCGATCACGACGGTGTGCGAGTCGGTGCCGGGCGTGCGGACCGACTCGACCAGAATGCCGGCCAGCTTGGCGTCGTGCCATTGCACGTCGTTCGGCCACTTCACGCACAGGCCGGCCGAGCCGGAAAGCCCGCGCAGGGCCTCGCAGGCGGCCAGGCCCGCGAGCGGCGAAATCGCCGGCAGCCGGGCGGGCGGCACCCGGATCTCGTAGGCACAAGACACCATCAGCGTGTCGCCCACGGCATTGGCCCAGGCGCGGCCCGCGCGGCCGCGGCCGCTCTGCTGCGCGTGCGCACCCAGCAGCCACGGCCGCGGTCCGGCGTCGGCGCGGGCGCGTTCCATCAGATCGGCGTTGGTGGAGCCGGTTTCGGCAACCCAGGCGATGTCCTGGAATCCGGGCAGGCGGGCAGCGAGCGCGCGCGCCAATTCGTCGGGCGCGGGCAAGGCGAGGGGGCTGGCGGGTACTGACATGGGCGGGATTGTAGGTCACTCGACCCGGGCGGGCCGTATATGATTCTGTTACGGTGCGACTTACGGTTCAGTGTTCGACGATACATGCATCAAAACCCCCATACCGCCGCGCGTCCCGCCCAGCCATTGCGGCTGGACAGCGGCGTTTGCGTGGTGGCCGGCGACTGGAGCATCGAGGCCCTGTCGGCACCCGGCGAGGTCCAGACGCGCCGGGCCCTGCTCGCCCGCGCCGGCAAGGATGCCCGCTGGGATCTGCGCGATATCGGCCGGCTCGACACCATCGGCGCCACCGTGCTGTGGCGGGCCTGGGGCGAGCGGCTGCCCGAGCGCGTCCGCCTGACCGACGGTCAGCGCGACGTCTTCGATACCCTGGCGCGCCATCGCGGCGAGCCGTGCCCGCCCGAGCCCCCGACGGATCGCCTGGGCTGGATCCGCGCGATCGGTCAGGCGATCTTCGACGCCGCGCATCATGGCTACGTCCTGCTCATCATGCTGGGCCAGCTCGTGCTCGACTTCGGCGCCATGCTGGCGCGGCCCGCGCGGGCGCCGTGGCGCGAAATCTCGGCACAGATCTATCGCACAGGCGCGCAGGCGCTCGGCATCACCGCGCTGGTCGGCTTCCTGATCGGCGTGGTGCTCTCCTACTTGTCGGCGCAGCAGCTGCAGCTCTTCGGCGCGGACCGCTTCATCGTGCGTCTGCTCGGGGTCTCCATCGTGCGCGAACTGGGCCCGGTGCTCGCGGCCATTCTGGTGGCCGGCCGCTCCGGCTCGGCCATCACGGCCCAGATCGGCGTGATGCGCGTCACCGAAGAGCTCGATGCGATGCGGGTCATGGGCATCTCGCAGAGCCAGCGCCTGATCCTGCCGCGCGTGGTCGCGCTCGCCGTGACGATGCCGCTGCTCGTGATCTGGACCGATGCGATGGCGCTGCTCGGTGGCATGCTGGCCGCGCAGGCGCAGCTGGGCGTGTCGGCCGAGTGGTTCCTCAAGTCGCTGCCCGATGCCATCACGCTCACCAACTACTGGATCGGCGTCGCCAAGGGCGTGACGTTCGGCGTCCTCATCGCCCTGATCGCCTGCCACTTCGGCCTGCGCATCCAGCCCAACACCGAAAGCCTGGGGCGCGGCACCACCGCATCGGTGGTGACGGCCATCACCGGCGTGATCCTGGTCGACGCGCTGTTCGCGATCGTGCTGAGCCTGTTGAGGATCTGATGAACACCGCCGTCCAAGCACGCCTGTTCGCCGAGTCCGAGCTCACCGTGCGCCCCGTGATTGCGGTGCAGGGCCTGCGCACGGCCTTCGGCGACCACGTGGTGCACGACAGGCTCAACCTCACCGTCTATCCGGGCGAGATCATGACGCTGGTGGGCGGCTCGGGCTCGGGCAAGACGGTGTTGCTGCGCACGCTGCTGGGATTGAACCCGCCCGCGGCCGGCACGGTCGAAGTGCTGGGACATCCGCTCGCGGGGCTGACGCCGCGCGAGCGCATGGGGCTCTCCACGCGCTGGGGCATGCTGTTTCAGGCGGGCGCGCTGTTTTCGGCGCTGACCGTGTTCGACAACGTGGCCCTGCCGTTGCGCGAGCTGCGCACCATTCCCGAGGACCTGGTGCGCGATGTGGTGATGAGCCGCCTCGCGATGGTGGGCCTGACCGCGCAGGACGCGGGCAAGAACCCCTCCGATCTGTCCGGCGGCATGGTCAAGCGCGTGGCGCTCGCGCGCGCGCTGGCGCTCGACCCCGAATTGCTCTTTCTCGACGAGCCCACTGCCGGGCTGGATCCCGTGCGCTCCGATGAATTCGTCGACCTGATCCGTGCGCTGCATCGGCAGCTCGGGTTCACCGTCGTGATGGTCACGCACGATCTCGACACGCTGCTGGCGCTGGCCACGCGCGTTGCCGTGCTGGCCGAGAAACGCGTGATCGTCTGCGACACGGTGCCCGAGGTGCTGAAAGTCGATCACCCCTTCATACACAGCTTTTTCCTGGGCGAGCGCGGCCGCCGCGCGCTGGGAGATCTGGCACCCAAGGAGCCGGGCAATGGAAAATCGTAGTCACGCCTTGCTGGCGGGCGCGTTCACACTGGTACTGCTGGTGGCCGCCGCGCTGATCGCCATCTGGGTCGGCCGCGACCGCGCCGCCGTCACGGTGTACGAGATCGTGTCGACCACGCCGGTGAGCGGCCTGTCGGCGCAATCGGCCGTGCGCTATCAGGGCGTGCCGGTGGGCAAGGTGCAGTCGCTCGGCCTCAATCCCGAGCGGCCGGGCCAGGTGCGCATCCGCATCGGTGTCGCGCCCACCACGCCCATCACCGCGTCCACCTGGGCCGAGATCGGCGTGCAGGGCGTGACCGGTCTGGCCAACGTGGATCTGCGCGACGACGGCAGCTCCGGCCGCCGGCTGGCGTCCACCGAGGAGCGTCCGGCCACGATTCCGCTGCGCCCCGGGTTTCTCGAGCGCGTCGAACAGCGCGGCGGGGCGCTGCTGAACAACTTCGAGCAGACCGCCGAGCAGCTGCGCAACATCGTGAGCCCGCAGAACGTGCAGGCACTGACCGAAGCGCTGAACAACGTCACCGCCATCACGGCGCAGCTCAAGGATGCCAGCCGCGAACTCGGGCCGGCCCTCGCCAAGGCGGGGCCGCTGGTCGATTCGATCGACAAGAGCTCGCGCGAGATCGGCCTGCTGGCGCAGTCGGCGCGCGAGGCGGTGGCGCGTCTGAACGCGCCCAATGGGCCGCTGTCGCTCGCCACCTCGAGCCTGCAGGACATCGCCTATGCGGCGTCGCGGCTGGATCAGGAAACCTTGCCCGCCATGACCAACATGGCGCGCAGCGTCGACTCGGCCGCGCGCAGCGCCAACCGCACGCTGCGCAACGTGGGCGACACCCCGCAATCGATTCTGTTCGGACCGGCGCCCGCGGCGCCCGGCCCGGGCGAGGCCGGCTTCGCCGGATTTGGGAGATGAAGCCGATGAGTATGCATTCTTCGATGCGCCCGCGCGCATTCCTGGCCGCGCCGGTCCTGCTGGCGGCGCTGCTGCTGGCCGGCTGCAGCGTGGGCCGCGTGGCCGATTCCCCCACGCTGTTCGACCTCGGTCCGGACAGCGCGCCCACGACGGGCGCGCCGCTGCCGGCCCGCGTGCCGATCCAGCTCGCCTATACGGCCGCGCCCGCGCTCAACGACAGCGGCGTGGTGTGGCGCGTGGGCGAGAGCGCGAGCCCGCGCTCGTACGCGACCTATCGCTGGAGCCAGCCGCCCGCCACGCTGGTGCGCGAGCGCCTGATCGACCGGCTGTCGCGCGAAGGCCCGGTGATGGCCGACAGCGCGATCCCGGCCGCGATCCAGGTGCAGGTCACGCTGATGCGCTTCGAGCAGGTCTTCGCCACCGATGGCCAGCAGAGCGAAGGCCGCATCGTGCTGCAGGCCATCGCCGTGCAGAACCGCAAGGTGCTGGGTCAGGTGCGCGTGGCCCACGCGGTGCCGGCCGCCACCCAGGATGCGCCGGGCGGCGTGCAGGCACTGCGCCGCGCCACCGACGCGGCCGCCGACGAGATCGCCGCCTGGCTGGCGCGCACGCTGCCGCCAGCGGCCGCACCTGCGCGGGCGGCGCCTTAGCGGGCGCCGGTTACCATTCCTCTTCGTTCACTGCTTACCGAGTTCGCCCCGCCATGCCTGCCCGTACTGATATCGCCTCGTTCACCGGCGCCGCCGGCCGCATCGAATGTGCCCTGGATTGGCCCGACGACGCGCCGCGTGGCTGGGCACTGGTCCTGCACCCGCATCCCCTGCAGGGCGGCGCACGCGACAACAAGGTCGTGACCACGATCGCGCGGGCCTGCGTGCAGCACGGTCTGCTCGCGGTGCGCCCCAATTTCCGCGGCGTGGGCGGCTCCGAAGGCACCTTCGACAAGGCAGTCGGCGAAACCGAAGACATGCTGGGCCTGGTCGAGCAGGTGCGGGAACAGCATCCCGAACTCGCGGATCTGCCGTGGGTGCTGGGCGGCTTTTCCTTCGGCACCGCCGTGGCCGCGCAGGTGTATGCCACGCTGGCCGAGCAGGACGCGGCACGCGCGCCGTCCGCCGTCATGCTGATGGGACCGGCCGTCGGCCGTTTCCAGTTCCGCGAGGTGCAGCTGCCCGAGGATGCGCTGCTGGTGCACGGCGAGACCGACGAAGTCGTGCCCTTGGCCGAAGCGATGGACTGGGCGCGGCCGCGCAACCTGCCGCTGGTCGTGATTCCGGGCGCATCGCATTTCTTCCACGGCAAGCTGCTATCGCTGCGCCAGCTCGTGCAGGCCCGCCTCAAAGTCGCACTGGATTGAACGCGTAGCATCGGGTTGCATGTTGCGGAACATTCCCCGCCGGGGGCTGTCGGATACGCTGCCTATAATTATGTGCCTCGAGCCGACCACCAGAGCCGGCGCCTCTTTCCCCCCCATTCGTAGCCGATGAAGACCTTGCCCCTCTCCGCAGATTCCTCCGCCACCGCTCCTACCGTTTTCGCGCGCCGCGTGCTCACGGGTGCTGTTCTGGCCGCCATGCTGGCCGCCAGCGTTCCCGTGCAGGCACAGCAGACGGCCGCGCCCGCGCCGGCCACCACGACCGCCGCGCCAGCCCCGACGGTGGCCGTGGGCGAGCTCTCGGCGGTGCCCGCGCCGACGATCGCGGCCAAGGCCTGGGTCACCATCGACGTCGGCAGCGGCCAGATGCTGGCCAGCTCCAATCCCGACATGAAGGTCGAGCCCGCGTCGCTCACCAAGATCATGACGGCGTATGTGGTCTTCAATGCGCTCGACGAAAAGCGCCTCACGCTCGATCAGCAGGTGCCGGTCTCCGAGCACGCCTGGCGCACGGGCGGCTCGCGCATGTTCATCGAGCCGCGCAAACCCGTCACGGTCGACGAACTGATCCAGGGCATGATCGTGCAGTCGGGCAACGACGCCTCGGTCGCGCTGGCCGAGGCCGTGGGCGGTAGCGAAGCCTCGTTCGCCGCGCTGATGAACGAGCAGGCGCAGCGGCTGGGCATGAAGGACACCCACTTCATGAACGCCACCGGCCTGCCCGATCCGCAGCACATCACCAGCGCGCGCGACCTGGCCACGCTGGCCGCGCACCTGGTGGCCGATCACCCCGAGTACTACCACTACTACAAGCAGCGCAGCTACACGTACAACAAGATCACGCAGCCCAACCGCAACCGCCTGCTGTGGGCCGATCCGTCGGTCGATGGCATGAAGACGGGCCACACCGACTCCGCCGGCTATTGCCTGGTGTCGACGGCGCTGCGCGGTGATCGCCGTGTGCTCACGGTGCTGCTGGGCGCCGACAGCGAGTCCACGCGTGCCGAAGAAAGCCTGAAGCTGCTCAACTGGAGCTTCCAGAACTTCGACACGGTCAAGCTCTACGACAAGGCGCAGCCGGGCCTGGACGCGCGCGTCTGGGAAGGCAAGGTCGAGACGGTCAAGCTGGGCCCGCCGAATCCGGTCGTGCTCTCGGTGCCGCGCGGCAAGGCCGGCGAGATCAAGCCGGTGGCGCAGCGCACGGATCCGCTCGTCGCCCCGCTCGCCAAGGGCCAGCAGGTCGGCACGCTGCAACTCACGCTCGACAACAAGGTGCTGCGTGTCGAGCCGCTGGTGGTGCAGGAAGATGTCGAACGCGCCGGCTTCTTCGGCCGCATGGTCGACACGGTCAAGCGCTGGTTCCAGTAATGCCTGAGCCGGGCGCCGTGGGCAACGGCGTCCGCCGGGTGTAAGCTGCGCGATGCAGGGCCGCGCCACGGCGCGTGCCGCCCGCGTGGCTGCCGCCAGGTCGCCCGCCGTGCCGGCCGCCCCGGCATCCGGTCCTGCGGCGAGGCGAGCCGGGGCCGGCTCGCCGCCACATCCCTCAGGAGCATTCCATGATTCCGGGCATGCCGGGCGACAGCCAGGTGTATCTCAACGGCGAGTTCACACGGCTCGACGAAGCCAAGATTTCGGTTCTCGACCGCGGCTTCATTTTTGGCGATGGCATCTACGAAGTGGTGCCGGTGTACAACCGCAAGGTGTTCCGCATGGACGAGCACCTCGCGCGGCTGGCGCGCAGCCTCAAGGCCATCCGCATCCCCGCCCCGCTCGAGCACGCGGGCTGGGTCGCCCTGGTGGATCAGCTCGTGATCCGCTCCGAAGCGCCCACCTGTCTCATCTACCTGCAGGTCACGCGCGGCGTCGCCAAGCGCGACCACGGCTTTCCCACCGAGCCCGTCACACCCACCCTGTTCGGCATGGCGACGCCCTACGTGCCGCCCGGCCAGGCGCAGCGCGAGCGCGGCGTCAGCACCATCTCGATCCCCGACGAACGCTGGCTGCACTGCGAAATCAAATCGGTGTCCCTGCTCGGCAACGTGCTGGCCAAGCAGGCCGCCGTCGACGCGGGCGTCGAAGAGGTGCTGCAGTTCCGCGATGGCTTCCTGAGCGAAGGCGCGTCGGCCAATATCTGGGTCGTGCGCAACGGCACGCTGCTGGCGCCGCCCAAGAACAACCTGATCCTCGAAGGGATCCGGTACGGCCTGATGGCGGAGCTCGCACAGGAAGCCGGCATCCCGTTCGAGATGCGCGCCCTGCCGCGCGCCGAGGTCGAGTCCGCCGACGAGATCCTCATCACCTCGGCCACCAAAGAAGTGCTCGCCGTCACGCAGCTCGACGGCAAGCCCGTGGGCACCGGCAAGCCCGGCCCTGTTTTTGCACGGCTGCGCGCGGGTTATGATGCCCGCATCGCTGCCCTGTAGCCGTTTCACGTCGCCCGGGCGGCATGCGCCGCCCGGCGGTGGCCGTGCCACGCGGGCAGGCTCTCGCAGAGGCTGGTCCACACCATGAATATCCCCCCCGAAGAATCCCTCATCGAATATCCGTCCGACTTCCCCATCAAGGTGATGGGCAAGCAGCATCCGGAATTCGCCCAGACGCTCACCGCCATCGTGCTCGAGCACGATCCCGCCTTCGATCCCGCGTCGGTCGAGATGCGGCCCAGCAAGGGCGGCAACTACCTCGGCCTCACGTTCACCGTGCGCGCCACCTCGCGCGAGCAGCTCGACGCGCTGTACCGCGCGCTGCATGGCCACCCCATGGTGTCCATCGTCCTGTAAGCGCTGGCGGCCGGAATCGCACGGATGATCACGTGGCTCGATGCGCCCGCCGACTACGCGTCGGTGTGGCACGACATGCGCGCCTTCACGGCGGCGCGCCAGCCCGCCACGCCCGACGAGATCTGGCTCTGTGAGCACGCGCCGGTGTACACGCTGGGCCAGGCGGGCAGCCCCGCCCACCTGCTCAATCCCGGTTGCGTGCCGGTCGTGCATTGCGATCGCGGCGGTCAGGTCACGTATCACGGGCCGGGCCAGGTCGTGGCCTACACGCTGTTCGACCTGCGCCGCGCCGGCCTGTTCGTGCGCGAGTACGTCGCGCTGCTCGAAGACGCCACCATCGCCACGCTCGCGCGGCACGGCATCGAGTCCTGTCGCAAGCCCGGCGCGCCGGGCGTGTACGTCGCGCAGGGCGGCGACGAGCTGGCCAAGATCGCCGCGCTGGGCATCAAGATCCGCAACGGCTGCGCCTATCACGGCGTGGCACTCAACGTCGCCATGGACCTGACGCCCTTCGACGGCATCAATCCCTGTGGCTACGAAGGCCTGCGCACCGTCGATATGGCGGCGTGCGGTGTCGTGGCCGGTCCGCGTGACGTGGGCGAGGTGCTGGCCCGCGAGCTCGCGGCGGCACTGGCCCGCGCGATCGATGCCGCGCAAAGCCGCGCTGCCCAGCCCCCGGCGGGCCTGCCGCCCGCCACCTGTCGCGCCCCGTCGGCGCGGGCCGGATCCGGCCTCGCGACGGCGGGGGAGTAAAATGCCTTTTTTTCCCCAGACCGCCCGGCCGTTCGCCGCCCGGGCCTGAAGGTGCCTCATGTCCCAGATCGTCGAGTCTCCCGATCCCTCGAAGGAAGCGCAGGCCGCCGCCCCGGCCTACGACCCCACGCAGAAGCAGAAGTCGCAAGCCAAGACCGCGCGCATTCCGATCAAGATCGTTCCGGCCGAACGCCTGAAAAAGCCCGAGTGGATCCGCGTGCGCGCCGCCGCTCCGGGCTCGCGCTTCTACGACATCAAGCGCATCCTGCGCGAGCACAATCTGCACACGGTCTGTGAAGAGGCCTCGTGCCCCAACATCGGCGAATGCTTCGGCAAGGGCACGGCCACGTTCATGATCATGGGCGACAAGTGCACGCGCCGCTGCCCGTTCTGTGATGTGGGCCATGGCCGCCCCGACCCGCTCGACACCGAAGAGCCGCGCAACCTGGCGCGCACGATCGGCGCGCTCAAGCTGTCGTACGTGGTGATCACCTCGGTCGACCGCGACGATCTGCGCGATGGCGGCGCCGCTCACTTCGTCGATTGCATCACGCAGATCCGCGAGCTCTCGCCCAACACCCGCATCGAAGTGCTGGTGCCCGATTTCCGCGGCCGTCTGGATCGCGCGCTGGCCATTCTCAACGCCGGCCCGCCCGACGTGATGAACCACAACCTCGAAACCGTGCCGCGCCTGTACAAGCAGGCCCGTCCGGGTTCGGACTACATGCACTCGCTCAAGCTGCTGGCCGAGTTCAAGAAGCTGCATCCCGAGGTGCCGACCAAGTCGGGCCTGATGCTGGGCCTGGGCGAAACCGACGAAGAGATCCTGCAGGTCATGCGTGACATGCGCGAGCACAACGTCGACATGATCACCATCGGCCAGTACCTGCAGCCGTCCGAGCATCACCTGCCGGTGCTGCGCTACGTGCATCCCGACACCTTCGCGATGTTCGAGCGCGAGGCCTACGCGATGGGCTTCTCGCATGCCGCCGTGGGCGCCATGGTGCGGTCTTCGTACCACGCCGACGAACAGGCCCACGCCGCCGGCGTGAACTGAGCCGGACGGCCCGCCCTGCGGGCCGCTGCCTCGGCGTGCCGCGATCGATCGCGGTAGCGCCGGGCTCAGTCGTAGCGGTAGCGCATGCGGGCCGAGAGCACGTGATTCGCGACGCCGCCCGCGCTGGCCTGCACGTCGTAATGCACGAACCACGACAGCCGTTCATCGAGCCCGCTGGCCGCGCCCACGCCGGCCCAGCCGCTGTGGCGTCGTAGTCCGATGCCCTGGACCCGGAACGTGGCGTCCGGCGCGCCCGTGAAGGCGGCCGTGAAATCGAGGCGTTCGGCGTTGGCATAGCGATAGGCCGCATAAGCCGAAAACACAGTATCGCGTCCGGCCCAGCTGCCGGGCTTCCATCTGAAACGCATGCCGCTCGCGGCCCCCGCCTGCGCGTGCGTCGCGGCGGCGGCCTTCAGACCGAACGCATGGCCGCTTTCGTCGACGCGCCCGCGTCGCAGACGATCGTAGGAGACGCCGACGAAGGGCGTCAGGCGGTCGTCGTCATCTGCGAAGGTATAGCCGAGCTCGGCGTAGGCGCTCGCCATCCGATCCTGGCGCGCGGTGGCCACGCGCCGCGCATCGCCGGCCAGAATCTCGCGCCTGACGTCGGCGCGCAGCCAGTCGTAACCCACGCGGCCCGCGAGGTACGGGCCGGTGTCGTCGCCCTGGCGGCCGTATAGCGACACGCCCTGACCACGGCTGGTGGCGCCGCCGCCATGGCGATCGAAGCGTGCGTTGGCGTCGGACCAGGTGAAGGCGCCGCCGAGCACGGTGCTCGGGCCGACGCGCTGATCCGCGCCCGCCTGTGCGGCGAACAGGCGCGTGTCCGCGCGGGCGAATCCCGATTGGGCCAGCGTGCCGGCGGCGCCGGTGAGGTTCAGCCAGGCACCCGGCCCGGCCATGGCCGACGCCAGACTGTCCAGACGGTGCGTCAGCGCGCGGTCGACGGTTTGCGACTGCTGGAAGGCGAGGGCCTGGGACGAGGCGAAGATCTGTCCGCTCACGCTGTCGAGCGTGTTGCCCAGTGCGGTGCGCGAAGCCACGGATTGCAGCTTGGCCGCGGCGGCGACGAAGGCGTCCGACGCGCTGCTCGCCGCGCCCTGGACCTTCGCGTCGGCCGCCCGGAAGGCCGTCTCGACGGCGTGTCCGGCGGACTGGCGGGTAGCGTCGGCGCCGAAGAAATCCTGTGCCGCGTGCGCGACGTTGCGCCGCTGGGTGTCGAGTTCCACCTGGGTGGCCGAGTAGCGGGCGCTGACGTCGTACAGCAGGCCGTTCTCGGCCGTGACCCTGCTGAACGTGCCCTCGAGCCTGCCAGCCCGAAGGACGGTTTCGCGCGACCTGACCACGTATCTGCCCTCGGGCTTGAGGACCTGCAACGTGGAACCGGCCAGCGTGGCCGTTCTGCCGACCGTGATGATGCTGCCGAGCTGCACGGCGGTGGTCGACGTGTCCTGGGCCGTGTAGTCGCCCGTGATGTGCAGGCCGGTGCCGCGGGCCTCGGTGCGCCCGCCGTTGTTGACCGAGGCATTCACCACGCCGCCCTTGGCGAGCAGCGTGCCGGCGGCGCCGACGTTCACGTCGCCGGCTAGACTGCCGGAGAGCCCGAGCGTGCCGCCCAGCACGTTCGTGGCGCCCGCGTACGTGTTGCTGCCCGTGAGGATCAGGGTGCCGGTGCCGAGCTTGTCGAGGCCGGCATTGCCCGCGATGTCGTTGTAGAAGGTGGACTGCACGGCATCGAAGTTGGCCACGAAGTTGCCGCCGAGCGTGAGCCCGGTGTCGAACCGGGCCGGCCCGCGCACCGCGCGCTCGGGATTCACGCGTCCCCAGCCGTACAGCGCGCGATTGCCGAGGTCGTCAGCGGTGGACAGGATGGTCTGGCGCAGCGCGCTGTTGTCCATCCAGGGGTAGGCCTGCGAGACCAGGCCGGCCACGGCCGTGACGACCGGGGCCGCGAACGAGGTGCCGCGCAGGTTGTTGGGGGCCTGCGCGCCGAGGCACCAGTTGGCCGCGACGCCGCAGGCATTGGACCAGGGCGAGAGCGTGTTGTCGGCCTGCAGCTGCACGACGGCGAGCCAGCCGCGCTCGAGCGTAGGGTCGACGGCGGGCGCGCCGGCCATCAGATAAGGATTGTCCTGCGTTTCGTTGCCGGCGGCCCAGATCAGCAGCATGCCGTTGGTGAGGACAGCCGTGCGCAGCGGCGGAAACAGCGTGGTCACCATGAGCGAGTCGGGCCGCGTTTGATCGCCATCGGGCAGCAGGAAGGCAGGGTCGGACGGCAGTGACCAGGAGTTGTTCACGATCCTCACGTTGCGCGCGGCGAACGCGCCCAGCCGGTTGCTCAGCATGGCCTCGGTCACGATGGCGCCCGCGTTGGCCTGGTACAGGCTGAAGCCGTGGGCGAGCCCCTGAGGAAAGCCGTCGCCGATGTCCCGACCGCCGATCACCCGGCTGACGATCGCGCCGTGCGAGCCGAGCTCGGCGTCTTCGGGCGCGATGATCTCCTGCAAGGCGGCGGCCACGGCGGCGGGGTGGTCGAGGATACCGTCGCCGTTGAAGCCGCCGTCGAGGACGCCGATGCGTACGCCTTGGGCATTGAAGTTGGCCGCGGTCGGGGCGGGCGCCGCGAGGGGATCTCCCGCGTTGTTCGGCGCCTCCTCGGCCGGCGCGCTGGAGGTCGGAACGCTGGGGGTGGGCGCGGTGTTCGTGCTGGCGGCGCTGTCGGTGCCTCCTGCGCTGCCGGTGCCTCCTCCTCCGGTGCTTCCGGTTGTGCCTGCCGTGCCTCCGGCCGTGCCTCCCGTCGCGCCTCCGGTCGCGCCACCGGTCGTGGCTCCGCCGCCTGCGCCACCACCGCCGCTACCACCCCCGCCGCTTCCTCCGCCTCCACCACCGCAGGCCGACAGGATCAGAACGATGAGAAACGCACTCGCCCGGCGAGCGCCGGCGCGGGAAAGAGCCTGGATAGGAGACATCGTGTGCTGGCTTCAGGAAAGCGCGGATCGCGCGGACGGAAGCCGTAGTGATGCACACGGTGAGGGGCAACACTCTCACAAAAACAAATGACGACGACGCGGGGCAGGCCCTGGCCGGGCCCGCCGCGTGGATGTCAGGGCTGCACGCGCGAATTGCGGCTGGTCCAGCACACGTCGGGCAGGCCCTTTTCCTGATTGACGTACCGCGCCAGCACGAACATCAGGTCGGAGGCGCGATTGAGGTACTGGCGCAGCGGCGCGTTGACCGAAGCCTGGCGGGCCAGCGCGATGACGGCACGCTCGGCGCGGCGCGCGCTGGTGCGCACCAGGTGGGCGAGGGCGGCGGCGCGGCTGCCGCCGGGCAGTATGAATTCGCGCAAGGGCGGCAGATTGGCGTTGTAGTGCGCCAGCCGCGCGTCCAGGAACGCCACCTGCTCAGGAGCCACCGCGACGTGGCCCGGAATGCATAGCTCGGCGCCCATGTCGAAGAGATCGTGCTGCATCGTCAGCAGGTCGGTCGCGACATCCGCGGGCAGTTCTTCGCAGAGCAGCAGCCCGAGCGTGCTGTTGAACTCGTCGACATCGCCCATGGCGATGACCCGCGCATCGTCTTTCGGCGTGCGCGTGCCGTCGCCCAGGCCGGTGGTGCCATCGTCTCCGGTGCGGGTGGCAATGACGGACAAGCGGTTGGCCATGACGAATCCTTGCAGAATGAAATCCGGGCCGCTATTTTAGTGCGCCGGGCACCCGGGCACCGGGCACCGGGCGCCGGGCGCCGGGAGACGCGGTGCGGTACGGTATAAATATGGTCAGACTTGTTGCGTTTGCACAGGGTCGGAGCCGCTGCATAAACGCTATGCTGTGTAGGTGGGTGCGCCACGGCGCACCGCTGTTTTGGAGGTACAGATGGGCTTTTCCCGCAAACTCGGTTCGACGTTCGCCATGACCACGGCCATGGCCGTGGTGAGCCTGGCCACGCCCATGGCGTTCGCCCAGCAGGCCAGCGCCAGCGGCGAAGTCCGGCGCATCGACCCGGCTGCCGGCACGGTGACGATCAAGCACGATGCGATCGCCGCGCTCGACCTGCCCGCCATGACCCTGGTGTATCAGGCCGAGCCCAAGCTGCTCGCCGATATCAAGGCCGGCGACAAAGTGTCGTTCACCGCCACCCGCAAGGATGGGCGGTACATCGTCACGGCGATTTCCAAATAATCCTGGCGCACGGCGTTTGACGCACGCGGCGTGACGCACGACGCGTTGGCCTGCGGCGCCTGACGCGCGACCCTTCATGCACAAGGCCCGGCAATGCCGGGCCTTGTCGTTGGTGCTGCGGGCCCGCGCGGGGCCCGCTGATGTCGCGGCGTTGCGTTACAGCACGTAGCGCGCGAGATCCTGGCTGCTGGCGGTTTCGGCCAGCTGGGCATCCACGTAGGCGCCGTCGATCTTTACGGCCTGACCGCTGCTGGCGGTGGCGTCGAAGGACAGCTCGTCGAGCAGCTTCTCCATCACCGTGTACAGACGGCGCGCGCCGATGTTCTCGGTGCGCTCGTTGACCGAGAAGGCCAGCTCCGCGAGCCGCTTGATGCCTTCGTCGGTGAAGTCGAGCGTCACGCCTTCGGTCTCGAGCAGGGCGGTGTACTGCTTGACCAGCGACGCGTCGGTCTCGGACAGGATGCGCACGAAATCGTCGGCCGACAGCGAGTCGAGCTCGACGCGGATCGGGAAGCGGCCCTGCAGTTCGGGGATCAGATCCGACGGACGTGCCAGGTGGAACGCGCCCGACGCGATGAACAGGATGTGATCGGTCCGCACCATGCCGTAGCGCGTGTTCACCGTGGTGCCTTCGACCAGCGGCAGCAGGTCGCGCTGCACGCCCTGGCGCGAGACTTCGGCGCCGCCGGATTCCTGGCGCGCGGCGATCTTGTCGATCTCATCGAGGAACACGATGCCATTCTGCTCGACGTTGGCGATCGCGGCCGTCTTGATGTCGTCTTCGTTGACGCGCTTGGCCGCTTCTTCCTCGGTGATGAGCTTGAGGGCTTCCTTGATCTTGATCTTCTTGGGCTTGGTCTTGTCGCGGGCCATGCCGGCGAACATGCCGCGCAGCTGCTCGGCCATCTCTTCCATGCCCGGCGGGGTCATCACGTCGAGCTGCGGCGCGGCCTGGGCGATCTCGATCTCGATCTCGGTGTCGTCGAGCAGGCCCTCGCGCAGGCGCTTGCGGAAGGTCTGGCGCGTGGTGCTGTCTTCGCCGCGCTCGGGCGTGCCCATGGCGTTGCGGGGCGGCGGCACGAGCACATCGATAATGCGGTCTTCGGCGGCGTCTTCGGCATGCGAGCGCACGCGGCGCATCTCGATCTCACGCGTCTGCTTGATCGAGTATTCGGTCAGGTCGCGGATGATGGTGTCGACGTCGCGGCCCACATAACCCACCTCGGTGAACTTGGTGGCTTCGATCTTGATGAAGGGCGCGTTGGCCAGCTTGGCCAGACGGCGCGCGATCTCGGTCTTGCCCACGCCGGTGGGGCCGATCATCAGGATGTTTTTGGGATGGATCTCGTGGCGCAGCGGCTCGGCGACCTGCTGGCGGCGCCAGCGGTTGCGCAGCGCCACGGCAACCGCACGCTTGGCGCGGTTCTGGCCGATGATGTATTTGTCGAGTTCGGAGACGATCTCTCCGGGGGTCATGTTCGATGCGGACATGGCGGTCGGGTCCTTCCGGGCGCGGGGGCGTCAGCCGCCCAGCGTCTCGATCACGTGATTCTGGTTGGTATAGATGCACAGGTCGCCGGCAATCTCCAGCGACTGTTTGACGATGACTTCCGGCGCGAGTTCGGTGTTGCGCAGCAGCGCGAGCGCGGCCGATTGCGCATAGGCGCCGCCGGATCCGATGGCGGCCAGACCGTGTTCGGGCTCGAGTACGTCGCCGTTGCCGGTGAGCACCAGCGTGTGCTCGACGTCGGCCACGATGAGCATGGCTTCGAGACGGCGCAGCACGCGGTCGGTGCGCCAGTCGCGCGTGAGCTCGACGGCGGCGCGCATCAGGTGGCCCTGGTGTTTTTCGAGCTTGGCCTCGAAGCGCTCCTGGAGCGTGAAGGCATCGGCGGTGGCACCGGCAAAACCGGCCAGCACTTTGTCGTGGTACAGGCGGCGGATCTTGCGCGCGGTGCCTTTGATGACGATGTTGCCCAGCGTGACCTGACCATCGCCGCCCAGCGCGACGTGATTGCCCCGGCGGACGCAGACGATGGTAGTGGCGTGAAATTGTTCCATGCGTTCCTTCCTTTGAAGGTCTTAGCTGGGGATGGTCGGCGCGATTTCAAGACAACTGTCGAGTGCCATCGCCCTGGCGAGGCCCGCCGCGATCCGCGGCCTGCGCGGGCGCTTCCCAAAAGACAAAGGGCCATGCTGGAGAACCAGCATAGCCCTGTGTGGCGTAAAAAACTGTGACGATCGGAGGATCAGTCGCCGTACAGCTTCTGGCGCATCTCGCGGCGTTCCTGGGCTTCGAGCGACAGGGTGGCCGTGGGGCGCGCGAGCAGACGCGGCACGCCGATCGGCTCGCCGGTTTCTTCGCACCAGCCGTATTCGCCGCTGTCGATGCGGGCGATGGCCTGCTGCACCTTCTTGAGCAGCTTGCGCTCGCGATCGCGGGTGCGCAGCTCGAGCGCGTGCTCTTCTTCGATCGTGGCGCGGTCGGCCGGATCGGGTACGAACTGCGTTTCGCGCAGGTGCTCGGTGGTCTCGCCGGCGTTGGCCAGGATGTCCTGTTCGAGTTGTTTGAGCCGCTCTTTGAAGAACGCCAGCTGGCGGTCGTTCATGTAGTCGGCTTCGGACATGGCCAGCAAATCCTGTTCGCTGGGCAGATCAGTCGTCGCCTCGTTCGTCGACTTGCTTGCTTTTTTGGTTGCTGCCTTCGTAGCCATGAAAACACTCCACTATGAATCGATCCAGATCCCGCCTTCCGGCGCATTCCGGCTGGCCGTATAACCTTGATGTACGTGCGCCAGGGATCCTCGCAGTACGGTTCTACTGGGTTGCTTTATTGTGCGGCGGGCTTGTTTCAGCCCACCAGGCACTGCTCAAGACCGCGGGTGAAAATCTCCTGCGGCAGTTTGCGGCCAATGAAGACCATTTTCGTCGAGGGCTTCTCCGAAGAGGTCCAGGGCTTGCCGGGCTCGGCGCCCATCATCATGTGCACACCCTGGAACAACATGCGGCGGTTGATGCCCTTCATGTACAGGATGCCCTTGTAGCGCATCAGGTCGGGGCCATACACCTGCACCACGCCGCCCAGGAATTCTTCGAGGCGGGCCGGATCGAACGGCTTGTTCGAGCGGAACACGAACGCGCCGATGTCGTCGTTGTGCTTGTGATGATGGTGATGATGGCCATGATCGCAGTGTGCGCCGCAGTCGTGGTCATGGTCGTGACCGTGATCGTGGCCATGGCCATGATCGTGGTCGTGCTCGTGTTTGGCGTCGGGGTGCTCGTCGGCCAGGAACTCCGGATCGATGTCGAGGATGGAGTTCAGGTTGAAACCGCTGATGTCGATGATCGACTTCAGGTCGGCTTCGCCGAAGTGCACCGGGGTGATCGGCGCGCGCGGGTTGATCTGCACCAGGCGGGCGCGCAGCGCTTCGTAGTCGACATCGTTGACCAGGTCTTTCTTGGAGACCAGGATGCGGTCGGCGAAACCGACCTGCTTCTGGGCCTCTTCCTGGGCGTCGAGGGTGGCCATGCCGTGCTTGGCATCGACCACGGTGATGACGGCGTCGAGACGGTAGTACTCGGCGATCTCGTCATCCATGAAGAACGTCTGGCACACCGGGCCGGGGTTGGCCATGCCGGTGGTCTCGATGATCACGCGCTCGAAGGTCAGCTCGCCGGCTTCGCGCTTGGTGCGCAGATCGGCCAGCGTGCGCATCAGGTCGCCCCGCACCGTGCAGCAGATGCAGCCGTTGGACAGCTCGATGATTTCTTCGTTGCTGTCCTGCACCAGCAGGTCGTTGTCGATGCTTTCCGGCCCGAATTCGTTTTCGATGACGGCCAGGCGCTTGCCGTGGTATTCGGTCAGGATGCGCTTGAGCAGGGTGGTCTTGCCTGCACCGAGGAAGCCGGTGAGGATGGTGACGGGAACCATTTTGTCCAAACTGCGCGGGGTGTTCATGGCGGTGCTAGAGGCTAGGTTCGGGCCGCGCATGGCCAGATCGTGGGGCGGGCCGGCGGGCGCCGCGGGTGTCTGAGAGCGGATCTCGGAGACTTGCGGGCCGGCGGGCTTGCCGTCACTTTGCTGTGTCCTTCGCAGGACGCGGCAGCGCGGCTCGATATTGGGGCTGCAAGGGGTCGCATACGCGACCGGACGCAGGATTACAGCACAGTCGGCAGTCACGGGCAAACCCGTGGCAACCCTGGGCCGGGATGGGTGCAGATGATGCCCCGTAAGCAGCCAGGTATCGGTTGATCCGGTCAAATGGGGGCAAATCTGGCCAATTCAAGAGCCAGAGGCAGCACGTTTCGTGCCTGGGCGCGCGCGGGGCGCCTCAGTGGTGGTGATGGGCGTGTGCCGCGCCGGCCTTGGCCGGGTCTTTCTGGCACTGCGGGCACAGCGCGCGGATCTCGGTTTCGTGCGTGGCCAGCGCGAAGCCGGTCTGGGCCACGCGCTCGGCCAGCTGGCGGCTCATGGCGGGGTCGCTGACCTCGGCCACGGCGCCACAGCCCGTGCAGACCACCAGCAGGTCGTGCGGCGCGCCGGCCGCGTCGTGACAGGCGGTCCAGGCATTGACGGCGTCGAGCCGGTGGATCAGGCCCTCTTCCATCAGGAAGTCCAGCGCGCGATACACGGTGGGGGGCGCCGCGCCGGGATGCACGGCGCGCATCGCCTCCAGCAGCTCATAGGCCTTCAGGCTGCGGCCTTCGCGCAGGAGCAACTCCAGCACTTTGCGGCGGATCGGGGTGAGCCGCCGTCCGCGCTCGGCGCACAGCGTGTCGGCCAGGCGCAGTTGCTCGCTGACGTGATCGGCGCGGGAGGTACGGGAAGTGGCGGACATGGCGTTCTGTGGTGAACCGGGCCGCGATTGAAAAGAGAGCGCAAGGGCGGACCGGAATGACGCGAAGGTAGCAGAAAACGCAGGGCTTCGCGCCAAAGACCCGTTTGGCAAGTCGTATTGTTATGATATAACATAATATTTGGTGCGCCGGTCCACCGGCACGGCGCGCACTTTTTGCGCGGCGCCCCGGCGCCGCGTTTTTCCTTGTTCCCGCGTGGCCCTTGCTGGCAGCGCCCATCTGTCCGCTGCGCCGGTCCGCCATGTCGTCTTCTCCCCCTCCCGTCCGTCCTGCCTTTTCCCTGCTGCGCCAACCGGCCTGGCGGCGCCTGCTCGGCGCCGCCGTCGCGGTGGCGCTGATCTGGCTGCTGATCGCCTGGGCGATGGGCCCGGGGGCGGCATGACGACGGCGGATGCGTTGCTCACGCTGGACCGCGCCGATTTCGGCTGGGCCGGCGAGGCCGTGGTGCGTGGCGTCAGTGGCGGCTTCACGCGCGGCTCGATGACGGCCGTGCTCGGCCCGAACGGCGTGGGCAAGTCCACGCTGATGAAGGGCCTGGCCGGCGCGCTCGCGCCGCTCTCGGGGTCGCTCGACCGGCCCGCGGCGCGCGCCGTGGCGCAGGCCTGGCTGCCGCAGCGCGCCGAACTGGATCTCGGTTTTCCGATCGACGTTCATGAGCTGGTCGCGATGGGCGCGTGGTGCCGCACGGGCGCCTGGCGCGGCATGGACGCGACCGAGCGGCGGCGCGTGGCCGAGGCGTTGCAGCGCACCGGCATCGAGAGCCTGGCGGGCCGCCGCCTCGATACGCTGTCGGGCGGGCAGCTGCAGCGCGCCCTGTTCGCGCGCCTGCTGGTGCAGGATGCGCAGTTGCTGCTGCTCGACGAACCGTTCGCCGCGGTCGACCGCGAGACCGTGCATTCGCTCTGCGGGCTGCTGCGCGAGCTGCATGCCGAGGGGCGCACGGTGATCGCCGTGCTGCACGACCGTGCGGTGGCCCGGCGCTATTTCGATCAGACGCTGCTGCTCGGGCGCGAGGAAGGGGTGGGGCGGGTGCAGGCCTGGGCGCCGACCGTCGTGGCCCTCGACGCGGAGGCGCCATGACGCTGTGGGCATCCGTCGTGCACGCGCTGGCCGATCCCTTCGTGCAGTTCGGCTTCATGCGCCGCGCCCTGGCCGGCGCGCTGGCCCTGGCGGCGGGCGCCGCGCCGGTGGGCGTGTTTCTGGTGCTGCGCCGCATGAGCCTCATGGGCGATGCGATGTCGCACGCGATCCTGCCGGGCGTCGCGGCGGGCTATCTGCTCGCCGGCCTGTCGGTGAGCGCGATGATGGCGGGCGGCATCCTTACCGGTCTTGCGGTGGCGCTGCTCTCGGGGCTGGTCACCCGGCTCACGCCGCTGCGTGAAGACGCCAGCTTCGCCGCCTTCTATCTCATTTCGCTGGCACTGGGCGTGATCCTGGTGTCGCTGCGCGGGTCCAGTACCGACCTGATGCACGTGCTGTTCGGCACGGTGCTGGGCATGAACGACGACGCGCTCTATATGGCGGCCGGCGTGGCGTCGGTCACGTTGCTGGCCCTGGCACTGGTCTATCGCCCGCTCGTCTACGAATGCTTCGACCCCGGCTTCCTGCGCATGCAGGGCCGTGCCGGCGCCTGGGCGCACGGCGTGTTTCTGACCTTGGTGGTGCTCAATCTCGTCGGCGGCTTTCAGGTGCTGGGCACGCTGATGGTGGTGGGGCTGATGATGCTGCCCGCCGCGAGCGCGCGGTTCTGGGCCCGCAGCGTGGGCGGCCAGATCGCGCTGGCCACGGCGCTGGCGATGGCCTCGTGCGTCGTCGGTCTGTTGCTGTCGTTTCACTTCGATCTACCGGCCTCGCCCGCCATCATCCTGGCCGCCGGGGTCATCTATCTGGGCTCGGTGGCCATCGGGCCGCTGGGTGGCATATGGCTGGGGCTGCGTCATCGCCGCCGCGGCACGCGAATCACGGGAGAGATGCAATGAACAAGAACGCACGCCGCGCAACGGGCGCGGCCTGGGCATGGGCAGGACGACGCAGTGCCGCGCTGGCGCTCGCCGCGGGCGCCGCGTTGTGGGGGGCGGGCGCCGCCGCCCAGACCGTGCCGGTGGTCGCCAGTTTTTCGATCCTGGGCGACATGGTGCGCGAAGTGGGCGGCGACAACGTGTCGGTGACCACGCTCGTCGGGCCCGATGGCGATGCGCACACCTATGAGCCGACGCCGGGCAATGCGCGCGAACTGGCGCGGGCCCGGCTGCTGGTGGTCAATGGCATCGACTTCGAAACCTGGCTGCCGCGCCTGACGCAGGCGGCGGGCTTCAAGGGCCAGACCGTGGTGGCCGCCGAGGGCGTGAAGGTGCGCCGCTTCGAGGGGGGCGACGAGCACGACGGCGATCACGATCACGATCATGACGACCACGACCACGACCACGATCATGATCACAAGCACGACCACGACCACGACCACGATCACAAGCACGACCACGATCATGGCGCCAAGGCCGGCGCCGACAAGCACGAGCACAAGCATGACGATGCGCACAAGCACGGCGCGCATCATCACGTGCTGGACCCGCATGCCTGGCAGGATCTGCGCAATGCGGTGATCTACGTGCGCAACATTGAGCGCGGCCTGGCGGCCGTGGATCCTGCCCATGCGCAGGCCTACCGTCAGCGTGCCGACGCCTACGTCGCGCGTATCGAAGCCCTCGACGCCAAGACGCGCGCAACACTCGGCGCCATCGATCCGGCGCGCCGCAAGATTGTTTCTTCGCACGACGCGTTCGGCTATTTTGGCGACGCTTATGGCGTGACCTTCATCCCGGTCGAAGGCCTGTCGACGCAGTCCGAACCCTCGGCCGCCGACGTCGCGCGCATCATCGCCCAAGTGCGCAAGGAACAGGTGCCCGCGCTGTTTGTCGAAAACATCTCCAGCCCGCGCCTGGTCGAGCAGATCGCGCGCGAAACGGGCGCCAAGGTGGGTGGTACGCTCTATTCCGATGCGTTGTCCCAGCCGGGGCAGCCGGGCGCTACCTATCTCGGGATGTTTGAATGGAACGTGGATCAACTCGCCGCGGCGTTGCGGCGCTGAGCGCTGCCGGGGCGGCGGCCCTCCTCATGATGACCGCCGCGCCGGCGCAGGCGCATCCGCACATGTGGATCGACGCCCGCGCCACCGTGGTGTTCGATGCGCAGGGCCGGCTGGCGGCCGTGCGCGAACACTGGCAGTTCGATGAAATGTTCGGCACCTACGCCACGCAGGGGCTCAAGAAGCAGGCCGATGGCAGCTTCTCGCCCGAGATCCTGCGTGGCATGGCCGACGACTGGATGAAGGCACTGGGCGAACCAATCTCGCACTACTTCACGCGCGTGACGGTGCGCGAGGCCATGCAGACCTACGGCCCGCCGCGCGATGCGCGGGTCACGTGGGAGAAGGGCCGTCTGGCGTTGTCGTTCGAGCTGCCGCTCGCGACGCCGGCCAAGGTCGGCCCCGACGGGGTGCAGATCGACATCTACGATCCGACCTACTTCGTGGCCTACGCCTTCGACGCGCCCGGCGCCATCACGATGGCGCAGGCGCCGGCCGGCTGCAAGCAGCGCTACCAGAAGCCGCGCGAACTCGACTGGCAGACCATGCAGCAACTGGCGGCGATCCCCGCCGACCCGGAGGCCTTGCCCGATGAGCTCTACGCCATCACCAAGGGCCTCACCCATCGTATCGAGGTGACATGCTCGTAAGGCAGGATTCCCGCGCGCGTCTCTGGCGCGCGGTGTTGTGGTTGTGCGGATCGGTACTGGCGCTGGGCCTGGCGCAGGCTGCGTGGGCTCAGTCCCATCCTTTCGGCGTTCCCGAGTCCGGCGGCGCCGGCCCGGGCTGGATGTCCGGGGTCTTCGGCCAGATCGCGGCGTGGCAATCCCACTTCTATCGGCAGCTGACCGGCGCGGTGCGCGCCTGGCAGGCCGACGGCACGGCAGCCTGGCTGCTGCTCGGCCTGTCCTTCGCCTATGGGGTCTTTCATGCGCTCGGGCCCGGGCACGGCAAGGCCGTGATCGCGGCCTATGTGGTGGCGAACCGGCAGACGGCGCGCAATGGCGCGATCCTCGCCCTGGTGTCGGCGCTGTTGCAGGCACTGGTCGCCATCGTCATGGTGGCGGTGCTGGGCTGGGTGCTGAGCGTGACCGCCGCCGGCATGAACCGCGCCACGGCCTGGCTCGAGATGGTCTCGTATGGCCTCATCGTGGCGCTGGGACTGTGGCTGGTGTGGCGCAAGGCGGTGCGCCCGCTGTTGCCGGCGCGCGCCGCGAGCCATGCGCATGGCGCTCATGGCGGTGATGTCCATCACGCCGGTCATGATCATGAGCATGCGCACGCACATGAGCATGGGCACCGGCACGGACATGCGGACCAGCCGATGCCTGTGCAGCCGCATGGTCACGCGCATGCACATGCGCACGAGCACGCCCACTCCCATCACGACGATTGTGGTTGCGGTCACGCGCATGTGGCGCCCGCCGACGCCGTTTCCGGCAAGCTGGATCTGCGCCGTGCGACGGCGGCGATCGCGGCGGTGGGCTTGCGCCCGTGCAGCGGCGCGCTGATCGTGCTGGTGTTCGCGCTGGCGCAGGGCTTTTTTATCGCCGGTGTGGCGGCCGCCCTGGCCATGGGCGTTGGCACCGGCCTGACCGTGGCCGTGCTCACGATGCTGGCGGCCTGGGCCCGCGCGGGCGCGGTGCGGTTGGGTGCCCGGCTCTCGTCGCCGGCCGCCGCAAGGCTGCGTTATCTGATCGACGCACTGGCCGCCGTCTTCGTGCTGGCCGTCGGCATCCTGCTGCTGGGCGGACAGCTTGCGCTGAATTGAGCGCCGCCCGCATTCGATTCTGAGTGTCTACCGGCCATGCGCGATCGCGCGTGAGGCCTTGAAAAGCGGTGCCGGGAGCGATCCCGCGCCGCTTTTTTGCTGCGCATGGCTTGCGTTGGAAAAAGAATGTTATATCATTCCGGCCTTGTTGAAACTATATAACATCCAGGGAGCAGGGCGATGCGAGGCCACAAGCCGGGCAAATCGAGAGGAATGGGGCAGGCGCGCAGCGTGAAGCGCGTGCCGGGTGCGACGGCATTGGCGGGCGGCGCGCTACGCCGGCCGCACGTGCCGATGCTGGCCA
The DNA here is from genome assembly GCF_002261475.1 of Bordetella genomosp. 5. Lineage (GTDB taxonomy): Bacteria > Pseudomonadota > Gammaproteobacteria > Burkholderiales > Burkholderiaceae_B > Bordetella. The sequence goes on along the minus strand of NZ_NEVN01000013.1, from coordinate 216,257 downwards.
TGGCGCTGTGGGCGGCCGCGCCGCTGGCCCAGGCCCAGGCCCAGGCACAGGCACAGGCACAGGCACAGGCACAGGCGCCTGTGCGCGAGCTCGCGCCGGTGACGGTCTCGGCCGATCCGCTCGGCGGCGAGGCCGACCGCGCCACCCGTCCCGTGACCGTGCTCCAGGGCGACGACCTGCTGCTGCGCCGAGGCGCCACGCTGGGCGAGACGCTGGCCAACGAGCCCGGCGTGCATGCCGATACGTTCGGCGCCGGCGCATCGCGACCCGTGATCCGGGGCCAGACCTCGCCGCGCGTGAAGGTCTTGAGCGATGGCTCCGAGCTGATGGACGCCTCGACCATTTCGCCCGACCACGCGGTCACCACCGAGCCGCTCCTGGCCGAACGCATCGAAGTGCTGCGTGGCCCGGCCGCGCTCTTGTATGGCGGCGGCGCGATCGGCGGCGTGGTCAACGTGATCGACCGCAAGATTCCCACGGCCGTGCCCGATCGCGGCGTCGAGGCCGAGCTCGAACTGCGCGGCTCGACCGGCACGCGTGAACGCGCGGGTGCCGTGGGCATCACCGCCGGCGCGGGCGAATTCGCCGTCCGCGTCGAGGGCCTGAAGCGCCGTTCCGACGACTACCGCGTGCCGAACTGGAGCAGCAACAAGCTCGAAGGCTCGTATGCGGAATCGGCACAGGGCTCGGTGGGCATGGCGTGGATCACGCCGCGCGGCTACGTGGGCGTTTCGTTCACGCACCTGGAGAGCGAGTACGGCCTGCCGGGGCACAACCACGAATACGAAGGTTGCCATCCGCACGGCACGCATCTGCATTGCGGCGGTCACGACGATCACGACCACGACGAGGACGGACACGATCACGACCATGACCATGACCACGATCATGGCGCCGCGCCGTACGTGAAACTGCGCAGCGACCGCGTCGACCTGCGCGCCGAGTATCGGGATCCGTTCGCCGGATTCGAACTGATCCGCCTGCGTGGCGGCCTGACCGACTATCGCCACGACGAGATCGAAGGCGGCGAGGTGGGCACCACCTTCAAGAACCGGGCGCACGACATGCGGCTCGAGCTCACGCACAAGCCGCTGTTCGGCTGGCGCGGGGTCTTCGGCGCGCAACACGCCTACAGCGATTTCCGCGCCGATGGCGAAGAAGCCTTCCTGCCGCGCAGCAAGACCAATACGCTGGGCCTGTTCCTGCTCGAGGAATACCGCCTGGGCGAAAGCTGGCGCTTCGAACTCGGTGCGCGCCAGGATTGGCAGCGCATCCGCCCGACCGGCGACGCGCCCCGCAACAGCCAGAGCGGCACCTCGTATTCCGCCGCCGCCGTGTGGGACTTCGCGCCGCAGTACTCGGCCACGCTGTCGTTCTCGCGTTCGCAGCGTCTGCCCAACGCGCAGGAGCTGTATGCCGATGGCGTGCACCTGGCAACCAACACCTACGAAATCGGTGATGCCGGCCTGGGCCGCGAAACCTCGCGCAATATCGACTTCACGTTGCGCAAGCATTCGGGCGACCTGACCGCGCGCGCCAGCGTGTTCCACAACCGCGTCAGCAACTACATCTACGCCAACACGCTGGATCAGTTCGAAGATTTCCGTCTGATCCAGTACACCCAGCGCGATGCGACGTTCGCGGGTATCGAAGGCGAGCTGCGCTATCAGTTCACGCCGGTGTACTCGGCCGGTGTGTTCGGCGATTACGTGCGCGGCAAGCTGACGGGCGGCGACGGCGACCTGCCGCGCATCCCGGCCGCGCGTCTGGGCGTGCGGGCCGATGCGCGCTGGCAGCGTTGGGGCGCGGGCGTGGAGTACGCGCACGTGTTCCGCCAGAACGATATCGCGGCCTATGAGAGCGAGACGCCGGGCTACGACCTGGTGAACGCCACGCTGAGCTATCGCGGTGCGATGGGCCCGACCAGCTACGAGGTGTACCTGCGCGGCAACAACCTGCTCAACAAGCTGGCGTACAACCACGCGTCGTTCATCTCGCGCGTGGCGCCCCTGCCGGGCCGCACGGTGATGCTCGGGGTGCGTCTGACGTATTGATGGAAGGAAGGCGGCGAGGCCTGGCCGGCCGCGCCTCGCCAGCCGCGCCTGGCCGGCCGCGCCTGGCCGGCTGCACCTGGCTGGCCGCACCTCGACGGCCGCGCCTAGCCGGCCGCACCTCGCCGGCCGCACCTGGCCGGCTGCACGTCGACGGGCGACCCGCCGGGGAAAGCTTCAGCGTTTGCGCGTGGCGCGCGGATGCGCCTGGTCGTAGGCGCGCGCCAGGTGCTGGAAGTCGAGCCGGGTGTAGACCTGGGTCGTGGAGATGTTGGCGTGGCCCAGCATCTCCTGCACCGCGCGCAGATCCTGTGCGGACTGCAGCACGTGGCTGGCGAAGCTGTGGCGCAGCACATGCGGATGCACGTGCGAGGGCAGGCCGGCGGCGAGCGCCTGCGCGGCCAGCTGCGCCTGCACCACGCGCGGCGAGATGCGTGCGCCGCGTGCGCCGACGAATAGCGCGGCGGCATCCGCTTCGGTGGGGTCGCGCGCGAGCTGATCGCGCACGGCCAGCCATTGCGCGAGCGCGGTGCGGGCCGAGGCGCCCACCGGCACGCTGCGGCGTTTGCCGCCTTTGCCCAGCACGATCACTTCGCCTTCGGCCAGATCGAGCCAGCCGCGTGACTCATGCTGCGCCGATTTGCGGTATTCGAAATCCAGGCCCACCAGCTCCGACAGCCGCAGCCCGCTCGAATAAAACAGCTCGAACATCGCGTGGTCGCGCTTGCCGGCGGGATCGGTGGCCAGGCGCGCGGGGGCGTGGTCTAGCAGCGCCTGGGCGTGTTCGACGGACAGGGCCTTGGGCAGGGCGCGGGGCGCCTTGGGCGCGCGCACGCCCGAGACCGGATTGCCGGCCAGACCCGCCGTTGGTGCCCACCACTGATAGAAGCCGCGCCAGGCGGCCAGCGTGCGTGCCAGGCTGCGCGGCCCCAGGCCCTGGGCATGCAGGCGGGCGACGAACTGGCGGATGTGGCCGTTCGCCACGCCTTCGGGCGTCACGCGTGCCGCGGCGAGCAGCTGCACCAGACGGCGCAGCTCGTGCCGGTAACCCGACAGCGTGTGGTCGGAATAACGGCGCTGGGTCTGCAGATGCGTCAGCCAGGCCTGCATCGGCTCGGTGAGCGCGATCGTGTCGTCGGCGGGCGCGGTCATGGGGGCGCCTGTGACGGGGCTCAGGCGCGCGGGGTGCGCGCGAGCCGCTGGGCGGCCGCCGAAGCGAGCCGGCCGATGGTTTCGAGAAAGGCCGTGCCCATCTCCGGCGTGAACCGGGCCGGATCGTCGGAGCCCAGCACCAGCAGACCGAAGGCGTCGGCATCGGGCGTGGCGCGCAGCGCCACCAGGGCCAGCGAGCGCGGTTTGCCGTCGAGCCACGAGGCCGCCTCGAACTCGGTGTCGTTGCCGCAATACGGCGTCTTGAGACTGTCGGCGAAGGCGCGCACGTCTTCGGAGACCGGCGCGCCGTAGCCGTCGGCCGGGATCGCGGTGAGGTTCCAGAGACGCAGGGCGGCGTGGTCGAGGTCGAACTGCTCGGCCAGGCCGAGGGCGATCTCGCCCGGCACGTGCGCGGCCTGGTCTTCGGCGAGCAGCCGCGCGCACCACGAGGTGATGCGCGCGCTGATGGATTCGTTGTCGCCGGCGTTGCCGATGAGTTCGTTCAGGCGCCATTCGAGCGTGCGCGTGCGTTCGCGCAGCGTCAGGATCTGGCGTTCGGCCAGCGAGATCGCGCGGTTGCCGTGCGGGCTCGGGATCTGCAGCGTGGAGAACACCTCGGCGTGCGCTTCGAAGAAGCCGGGGTTCTGTTGCAGGAAGTCGGCGATCTCTTGGGCGGAGTAGGCGGGAGCGGTAGTGGACATGACTCGGGGATTAGCGGACGCGACGGCGCGCCGTCAGCGGCTCAGGGCCATGGAGAAGACCAGCGCATCGATGTCGACCTGGCCGTTGAAGACCGACGTGGCCGGCCCGGTGAGGCGCAGGTGCTGGCCGTCGAAGTTGATGGTCAGCACGCCGCCGTGCGTCTGCACGCGCACGGGCGAATCCAGCAGGCCGCGGCGCACGCCGGCGGCGACCGCCGCGCAGGCGCCGGTGCCGCAGGCCAGGGTTTCGCCTGCGCCGCGCTCGTAGACGCGCAGCCGGATGTTGTGCGGGTCGATGATCTGCATGAAGCCGACGTTGACCCGGCGGGCAAAGCGCGGATGCGATTCGAGCATCGGGCCGATCACCTCGACCGGGGCCGTCTCGGTGTCTTCGACGATCTGGACCACATGCGGATTGGAAATCGCGATGGCCGAGAGCTCGACACTGCGCGGCAGGGCGGCTTGCGCCCAGCCCGGCGCCGCGTCGAGCGGGAATTCGTAGAGCGTGTCGTGGGCCTGCTGGCGCGACGCCAGACCGGTGGTGTCGAACGGCAGCGCTTCGGGCTCGAAGCGGGTGGTGCCCATGTCGACCGTGACCTGCTGATCGCTGGACTCGTCGAGCACCAGGATGGCGCCGCCCATGATCTCGGCGCGCAGCGGATTTTTGTCGGACAGACCCTGCTCGTGCACGAAGCGCACGAAGCAGCGCGCGCCGTTGCCGCAATGTTCGACTTCGCTGCCGTCGTTATTGAAGATGCGGTAGCGGAAGTCGGCGTCGGGGCGGGTCGAGCGCTCGACCAGCAGGATTTGGTCGGCGCCCACGCCGAAATGACGATCGCCGAGCGCGCGTGCGCGTTCGGGCGTCATGTCGATGGTTTGACGCACGCCGTCGAGCACGACGAAGTCGTTGCCGGCGCCGTGCATTTTGGTGAAGTTCCAGATCATCGGACGATTATCGCCCATTCCGACCGGCAAAAGCAGCGCTCAGTAGAACTTCGCCTCGCCCAGCGGCCGGGTCTTGAAACGGCGGTGCACCCAATAGTATTGGCTGGGGCAGCGGCGCACCCAGCCCTCGATCTCGCGGTTCAGCCGCGCGGTCGCGTCTTCGAGCGAGTCATCGCCGGGGAAATCGGCGAGCTCGGGCAGGACCTCGACGTGATACTTGCCGGTGGCCGGATCCCAGAAGTCCAGGATCGGCAGCACCGCGGCGTTCCATTTGCGCGCGAGCTGCGCGGTGGCGACCAGCGTGGCGGCCTGGACGCCGAAGAAGGGCACGAAGACCGAGCCGTTGCGGCCGAAATCCATGTCGGGCAGGTAATACACCGGCCGCGCTTCGCGGAAATGGCGAATCAGGTCGCGGATGCCGTCCTTGCGGGACACCAGAAACACCTCGTTGAAGCGGGCGCGGCCGGCGCGCACGATCGCGTCCACGTCGGGGTCGCTTTGCGGCGTGTACATGGTGGCGCCGCTGGGCACCTCCATGGTCAGGCGGGTGGCGGCGGCGTCGAGCCCGATGAAGTGGGGCGCCAGCAGGATCACCGGGCGGCCCGAGGCCGCCAGCGTGTTGATGCGATCGGCGCCGGTCTGCGTGACCATCTCGCGAATCGACTCGGGGCTGCCGTACCAGAGCACGCCGCGGTCGACGATGGACTGGCCGAGCGCGCGGAAGTGCTCGCGCACCCATTGCTCGCGCTGCTCGGAGGTGACATCGGGAAAGCAGAGATCGAGATTCTTGCGCACGATGCGAACGCGCGACTTGCCCAGCCGCAGCGCGAGCCAGCCCACGAACGCGCCGGCGCGCTGGCGGCTGGCCGGGCGCAGGCGCGCGAACCAGGTGAACAGCCCGGTGAGGGCGCGGGTCTTGAAGGTGCTCATTGCGTGGCGGTGGCCGGGGCGTCGGCCGGGGCCGGCGGCGCGCCGCGCGGCGTCTTGTAGCGGTTGTAGCCCCACAGATATTGCTGGGGGAAGCGGCGGATCAGCGTTTCCATGGACTGATTGAACAGCGCGGCCTGGGCGGCCGGATCCGCGGGCAGCGGCTCGGGCACGCGCACGTAGTGGATGCGCCAGCCGCGCCCGCCCGGCAGGCGCTCGCCGGCCGTGAGAATGACGGCCACGCCGGTCTGGCTCGCGAGCTTGCCCGGCAGCGTCATGGTGTACGCCATGCGGCCGAAGAATGGCGCCCAGACGCCGTCGCCCACGCCCGGCGCCTGGTCGGGCAGCATGCCGACCGACTCGCCGCGGCGCAGCGCGCGCACGAATTCGCGCACGCCTTGCATGGTGGCCGGGACGGCGTTGACGGCCGAGCTGTTGCGCGCGGTTTCGAGGAGCGGCGCCAGGATCTGCTTGCGCGGCGGGCGGAACATCACCGTCATGGGCATCTGGCGCGACAGATAACGCGCCGTGATCTCGAAGCAGCCCAGGTGCGGCGTGAGAAACAGAATGCCGCGGCCTTCGGCGCGCGCCTGGCTCACCACATCGTTGTCGTCCGAAATAACCTTGGCCAGGCTGTCTTCGTTGCGGAACCAGACCTTGGGCATTTCGACGATCATGGCGCCGATCTCGCCGGCGGCGCGGCGCGCGAAGGCGGGCGAGTCGTAGCCGGCCTGCGCGGCGTTGGCGCGCAGGCGCTGGCGGTATTTGCCGGGCCAGGCGTAGGCGAGGCGGCCCAGCACGCGGCCTCCCGCGTGCAGCACGGGCAGCGGCAGGGCGGCGATCAGGCGGAACAGGGCAATCAGCATGAGGAAAATACGGCGATAACGGACGGACGGCACGCGCGCGGGCGCCACGTCGCGGCGCCAGAACGAAGAACAGGGCCGGAACTCCCGCTGTCCTCTGAGCATAAACCCTGCATTTTCGCCTAAAATCGGCAGGTCGCCGAGTTAACCGACAACTTGCGGGGCGACGACATGGCTTGTGCCATGCCAAATCCGCTAAAGCGTCGCGCCCAGATGACCTCCCGCCAGGGAACCCGATCCGGGGCGCAACGCGCCTCGTTCAACCTGTGCACCGGCTTGGCCGGCTCTGAAGGACGCATCTGTGGCCAACAACGATTTTCTCTTCACTTCCGAATCCGTCTCCGAAGGTCACCCCGACAAGGTCGCTGACCAGATCTCCGACGCGATTCTGGACGCCATCTTCACCCAGGACCCCAACGCGCGTGTCGCCGCCGAAACGCTGTGCAACACCGGTCTCGTCGTCCTGGCCGGTGAAATCACCACGACCGCCAACGTCGACTACATCCAGGTCGCCCGCGACACGATCCGCCGCATCGGTTACGACAACACCGACTACGGCATCGACTACAAGGGTTGCGCGGTGCTGGTCGCCTACGACAAGCAATCGCCCGACATCGCCCAGGGCGTGGATCGCACCTCCGAGGACTACCTGAACCAGGGCGCTGGCGACCAGGGCCTGATGTTCGGCTACGCCTGCGACGAAACCCCCGACCTGATGCCCGCGCCGATCTGGTATTCGCACCGCCTGGTGCAGCGCCAGAGCGAGCTGCGCAAGGACGGCCGTCTGCCCTGGCTGCGCCCGGACGCCAAGTCGCAGGTCACGTTCCGCTATGTCGACGGCCGCCCGGTCGAAGTCGACACGGTCGTGCTCTCGACCCAGCACGCGCCCGAAATCACCCAGGAAGCCATCCGCGAAGCGGTGATCGAAGACATCATCAAGCCTTGCTTCCCCGAAGGCCTGATCACGCCGCAGACCAAGTTCCTGGTCAACCCGACCGGCCGCTTCGTCATCGGCGGCCCGCAAGGCGATTGCGGCCTGACCGGCCGCAAGATCATCGTCGACACCTACGGCGGCGCATGCCCCCACGGTGGTGGCGCCTTCTCGGGCAAGGATCCGTCCAAGGTCGACCGCTCGGCCGCCTACGCCGCCCGTTACGTGGCCAAGAACATCGTGGCCGCCGGCCTGGCGCGCCAGTGCCAGGTGCAGGTCAGCTACGCCATCGGCGTGGCCGAACCGATCAACATCACGGTCTACACCGAAGGCACGGGCGTCATCCCCGACGACCAGATCGCCAAGCTGGTGCGCGAGCACTTCGACCTGCGTCCGAAGGGCATCGTGAACATGCTGGATCTGCTGCGCCCGATCTACAGCAAGACCGCCGCCTACGGCCACTTCGGCCGCTCGGAGCCCGAGTTCACCTGGGAAGCCACCGACAAGGTGCAAGCCCTGAAGAAATCGGCCTGATTTCCGATTGGCGGAAAGCCCCGCGGCTCTTCGTGAGTCGCGGGGCTTTTTCGTTCTGATCGAGCGCGTAGCTGCTTCCGATGGACAAAGCCTCCGCCATGCGTGCGGCCATCCTGGATCATCTGCACACGGGCGCCTGGCCGGCAGGCCATCGCCTGCCCACCGAGCGCGCGCTGTGCGATCAATACGGCCTGAGCCGATCCACGGTGCGGCGCACCTTGCAGCAGTTGAAAGAGCAGGGGCTGATTTCGCAGCGGGTGGGCAGCGGCACGTACGTGAATGCCTCGGACCATCTCGTGCAGACGGCCCAGGCGCTGCGTACCGAAGCGCTGTCCACCAGCCCGGCCGAGTTGATGGCGGCGCGTCTCGTGCTCGAACCCGCCATCGCCGCCCTGGTCGTGCAGTACGCCACGCCGGCCGATTTCGCCCTGCTCGAGGAGGCCTGTGACCGTGCCGAGGCAGCCGAGAGTTTCGAAGCGTTCGAGGTGTGGGACGCGCGGCTGCATGAGCGTATGGCCACGGCCACGCACAATCAGTTCATCGAGAACGTGTTCGCACTCATGACCGCGGCGCGGTCGCAAGCCTCATGGGGCGCGCTCAAGCGCAAGAGCCTCACGCCTGAACGGCGGCAGGCCTATCAGGAGGAACACCGCGCCATCGTCGACGCCCTCAAAGATCGCGATGCCGAACGCGCGATGGCGCAGGTGCGGCGCCACCTGGTGCACGTACGCGAGAACTTGCTCGGGGTCTGAGCGCGCGTAGCCGCGTGCCGGCGCCGGCGCTATCGCGGCGCGGGCGTGATCGTGGGCTCGCACAGGACCGGGGTCTTGAGCGAGTTCGCCACGAAGCATTGCGCGTGGGCGGCCTCGTGCAGACGATGGGCGAGCGCGAGATCGTCGCCGGGGCGTACCGTGACGCGCGGACGCAGCACGAACTGCGTGAAGTGCCCGCCGGTCTGCGCGTCGCCCTCCACCATGGTCGACTCGGCCGCATCCTCGTAGGCCAGCACCGCGATGCCCGCGTCGGCGCACAGGTGCAGATACCAAAGCTGATGGCAGGCGCTCACCGAGGCGAGCAGCAGGTCTTCCGGGTTCCAGCGGGTGGGATCCCCGCGGAATGCCGGGTCCGACGAGCCGGCGATGTCGGGCCGGCGCGCCGCGCTCAGGCGGTAATCGCGCGCGTAGTCGCGGTAGCTCGAGGTGCCGGTGCCGGTATTGCCGGTCCAGATCGTGTCGACGCGATAACGATGTTCGTGAGCCATGGCTTTATAGGACAGAGCGCGCAGCGCGGTGCCTGAAATAGTACGCCATTTGGTATACCATTTGCCAGATGAACAAAGCGTCCGACATTTCCTTTCTCAGCGCGAGGCGATCATGAACCGGCTGCCCGCCAAGGCCGTCGGCACGGGGTCGGCCGCCGACGCACTGGCCGATGCGCTGCGCGACATGATCTGCCGCGGCGAGCTGGCCGACGGTGCGCGCCTGGTGGAGCGCGATCTGGCCGAGCGTTTCGCGGTCAGCCGCGTGCCCATGCGCGAGGCGATCCAGCGGCTCGAACACGAGGGGCTGGTGCAGACGCAGCGCCATCGCGGCGCGGTGGTGCGCACGCTGCACGCCGACGATGTGCGCGACATCTACGCGCTGCGCATGTTGCTCGAGGGCGATGCCATCGAGCGGGCGGTGAGCCGGATCGACGACGTGACGCTGGCGCGCGCCGAGCGCGTGCACCGTCAGCTGGGCGAGGCGGGTACGGCGGCGCGGCAGCACGCGCTGAACCGCGAGTTTCACGAGATTCTCTATGGCGCCTGCGGCAATGCGCGTCAGGTCCAGGCCATCCGCGACCAGCGTATCCAGATCGAACGCTACGAGCGGCTGCAACGCCGCGTGCTGGCCGAGACGCCCGCCTTCCAGCACGAACACGAGACGATCCTGCGCGCCTGCCGCGCCCGCGACGGGGCGCACGCGCGGGCCATGACCGAGGCGCATCTGGCCTCGGCGCGTGATCTGGTGCTGCGACTGGTGGCGCGCGGCACCGACGACTGAGCGCGCCTACCAGACCTCCGCCGGACCGCCCGGCGTGCGCACGCGGCTCGCGAAGCGCTCCGCCAGAAAATCGATCAGCACGCGGGTCTTGGCGGGCAGGTGCAGCCGTTCGGGATAGAGCGCGTGAATGTCGGCGGGCGGCGTGCGCCAGCCCGGCAGCACCTCGACCAGACGGCCGGCGCGCAGGTGCGCCATGACCTCCCATTCCGACCGCATGACCACGCCGTGGCCCGCCAGCGCCCACGCGAGCGCGCTCTCGCCGTCATTGGATGACAGGGCGCCGCGCACCTTGATGGTCTCGCTGCGCTGGCCCGACTGCAGGTGCCAGGTGCCGTAGGCGAGTTCGTCTTCGCGGATCACGATGCAGCGATGACGGGCGAGATCGGCCGGCGTGCGCGGCTCGCCATGGGCCCGCACGTATTGCGGTGACGCGCAAAGCAGCCGGCGGTTCGAGGCGAGCAGCCGCGCCACCAGCCGTGCATCGGGCAGCGTGCCGAAGCGGATCGCCACGTCGTAGCCTTCATCGAGCAGGTTCACGGGCCGATCCGACAGGTGCAGTTGCACCTCCACGTCGGGATAGTCGCGCGCGAAATCGGCGATGGCCGGCACGAGATGCGTGCGGCCGAACCCGAAGGTCGCGTTGATGCGCAGCAGCCCCTGCGGCCGCTCGCGGGTGTTGGTGACGCGGCGCTCGAGGGCATCGAGGTCGGCCAGGATGCGCGCGCCGTCGGCGAGGTAAAGCTCGCCTTCGGCGGTGACGCTGATGCGGCGCGTGGTGCGATTGAGCAGCCGCACGCCTAGCCGCCGCTCCAGATTGGCCAGCCGGGTGCTGACCGCGGGCGGCGTCAGGCCGAGCTCGCGCGCGGCGGCCGACAGATTGCCGTGCCGCACCAGCAAGGAGAAGAACGCCAGATCCGAGAGCCCGTCCATCGGTATTTATAAATCAAATTTAAGAAAGGTTTTTTCTCTTGTTAATTATAAGTTCTGAATAGGCTTATACACTGGTTCCACGAGCAGACCGGCCGCGGCATTCCGCCCGCAGGCCGGCGATTCCGGAGACAAGACCATGAACAAGAGCTGGATCCGTTGGACCTGTGCCTGGCCCCGCGCGCACCGCCTGGGCGCGCCGCTGATGCTGGCCGCCGCACTGCCTCTCGCCACCCTGAGCGCGCCGGCCGCGGCCGCCGACGCGTTTCCGGCGCGCGCCATCACGCTGGTCGCGCCGTTCGCGCCCGGTGGCAGCGTCGACATTGCCGCGCGCCTGGTGTCGGATGCCTGGGCCCGGGAGTTGGGCCAGAGCCTGGTGATCGAAAACCGCGCCGGCGCGTCCGGCAACATCGGCATGGCGGCCGTGGCGCGCGCCAAACCCGACGGCTACACGCTCGCCATCAACACCATGTCGCTGGCCATCAATCCGGCACTCTTCGCCGAGATGCCGTTCGACACGCGCAAGGACCTGCGCAGCGTGGGCACGATCGGCACGTCGCAACACGTGCTGACCGTGACGCGCGACTTGCCGGCGCAGGACCTGAAGTCGCTGCTGAGCCAGTTGCGCAGTCAGCCGCCCAACACCTGGAGCTTCGGCTCGGCGGGCACGGGCAGCACCTTCCACATGGCGGCCGAGCTGTTCAAGTCGGTCTCGAAGACGCAGATCCTGCACGTGCCCTACAAAGGCGGCGGTCCGGCCATGGTCGACACGATCAGCGGCCAGGTGCAGATGAGCTTTCCGGTGCTGTCGGCGGCGCGGCCGCAGGTCGAGGCCGGCAAGCTGCGCGCCCTCGGCGTGACCGGCACCAAGCGCTCGCCGCTGCTGCCCGACGTGCCGACGATCGCCGAGGCCGGTCTGCCCGATTACGCCTTCACCACCTGGTTCGTGGTGAGCGCGCCGGCCGGCACGCCCGACGCCGTGATCGAGAAGCTCAACGCCACGCTCGGCCGCGCCTTGGCGCAGCCGGCACTGGCCGAGCGCATGGCGCGCGAAGGCTTCGATCCGCTCGTTTCCACGCCGGCCGAGACCGACAAGTTGGTGGCCGACGAGATGCAGCGCTGGGCCGTCATCGTCAAGGAAGCGGGCATCACCGCCAACTGATCACCCGGATCCGGCGGGCGTGCCCGCCGATCCCTCATCACGCAGCAAGGAACGGCCATGACCGGCAGCACCCTCTACGACAAACTGGTGGCCTCGCACGAGGTGGCACGGCTCGACGACGAGCATGTGCTGCTCTATGTCGATCTGCACATCATGAACGAGTACACCAGCCCGCAGGCCTTTTCGGGGCTGGCCGCGCGGGGCCGCGAGGTGTTGCGGCCGCGCCAGCAGATGGCGGTGGTGGACCATGTGATTCCGACCCACCCCGTGGCGGCGCGCGATCGCGTGATCGTGCAGGACGACGCCGCGCTGCAGGCGCGCAACCTCAAGCGCAACTGCGATGCGCAGGGCATCGCGCTGTTCGACACCACCGATCCGCTGCAGGGCATCGAGCATGTCATCGCGCCCGAACACGGCATGATCCTGCCGGGCATGGTGGTGCTCTGCGGCGACAGCCACACCACCACCTACGGCGCGCTCGGCGCCCTGGGCTTCGGCATCGGCACCTCCGAGGTCGAGCACATCCTGGCCACGCAGACCCTCGTGTACCGCGTGGCCCGCAACATGCGGGTGCGCGTGGACGGGGCGCTGGGCCCGGGCGTGAGCGCCAAGGACCTGGTCATCTACATCGTGCATCGTATCGGCGCGCAGGGCGCGGTGGGCTACGCGGTGGAGCTGTGCGGCACGACCATCGCCGCGCTTTCGGCCGAGGCGCGCATGACGGTGTGCAATATGCTGGTGGAGGCCGGCGCGCGCGCGGCCCTGATCGCGCCCGACGCCATCACCGATGCCTACGTGAGTGCCCGCGCGCTGCACCTCACGCCCGAAGAGCTGCGGGACGCGCGCCACAGCTGGGCGTCGTTGCACAGCGACGCCGACGCCGTGTACGACCGCGAGTTCACGATCGATGCGGCCGGCATCGCCCCGTATGTGACCTGGGGCACCAGCCCCGATCAGGCCCTGCCGGTGGACGCCGTCGTGCCGGATCCCGAGGCCGCGGGAGATGCGCTGCAGGCGCTGGCCGCGCGCAAGGCGCTCGACTACGTTGGGCTGCAGGCGGGCCAGCCCATCGCGGGCGTGCCCATCGACCGCGTCTTCATCGGGTCCTGTACCAACGCGCGGATCGAAGACCTGCGCAGCGTGGCCGAGATCGTGCAGGGCCGCCATGTGGCGCCGGGCGTGCGCGCGATGGTGGTGCCCGGCTCGGGCGCGGTGCGCGATCAGGCGCACGACGAAGGCCTGGATCGCATCCTGATCGATGCCGGGTTCGAATGGCGCCAGCCCGGCTGCTCGATGTGCCTGGCCATGAACGACGACATGCTGGCGCCGGGTGAGCGCTGCGCGTCGACCACCAATCGCAATTTCGAGGGACGGCAGGGACGCGCCGGCCGGACCCACCTGATGAGCCCGGCCATGGCCGCGGCGGCGGCCCTCACCGGCCGCATCACCGACGTGCGCACGATCGATGCGCAGCTAGCCGCGGGAGCCGCGCGATGACCTCTTCCTCTACCGTGCTGCGTGGTGTGGCCGCGCCGCTGCCGTATTCGAATCTTGACACCGACCAGATCATGCCCAAGCAATTCTTGCGCATCATCGACAAGGCGGGTCTGGACCGCGGGCTCTTCTACGACCTGCGCTTCGACGCCAGCGGCGCGCCGCGCCCCGACTTCGTGCTCAATCAGGCGCCCTGGCGCCAGCCCGCGTTCCTCGTGGCCGGACCGAACTTCGGCTGCGGCTCCAGCCGCGAACACGCGGTGTGGGGCCTGCAGCAGTTCGGCGTGCGCGCCATCATCGCGCCGAGTTACGGCGAGATCTTTCATGCCAACGCGATGAACAACGGCCTGCTGCTGATCCGTCTGCCCGACGCGCAGGTGCAGGCGCTGCTCGGCCGGGTGGCGCGGCCGGACACCTGCGAACTCGAGATCGACGTGCTGGCGGGTCAGGTGCGGGCGGGCGACGACGTGCGCTACGATTTTGCGATGTCGGCGCGTCAGCGTGGCATGGTGGCCGAGGGGCTGGACATGATCGGCGCCACGCTGCGCCAACTGCCGGAGATCACGCGCTTCGAAGCTGCGCACCGGCAGCGCCAGCCCTGGTTGCAGGATGCCGCGGCGCGGGTTCGCGCGCGGCTGGACCAGACTGCCAAGGAAACCGCATGAGTGAATTGCTGGACGCGCCGCTACGCCATTATCAGGTCAACGGCATCGAGATCGCCGCCCGCACCGCGGGCCAGGGCCCGGCGCTGCTGTTGCTGCATGGTCATCCGCAAAATCATCTGATCTGGCAGCGCCTGTGGCCCGCGCTCACGGAGCGCTACACCTGCGTGGCCGCGGATCTGCGCGGCTATGGCGACAGCGCCAAGCCGCCCGCGTCGCCCGATCACTCGGCGCACGCCAAGCGCACCATGGCGGCCGACATGCACGCGCTCATGCAGGCGCTCGGCCTGCCGCGCTACAGCGTGCTGGCGCACGATCGCGGCGCCCGGGTCGCGCACCGTCTGGGGCTGGATCGGCCCGAGGCCGTTCAGGCCATGATGCTGCTCGACATCGCGCCCACCCTCGACATGTACGAAGGCACCACGCGGGCCTTCGCGCAGGCGTACTTTCATTGGTTCTGGCTGATCCAGCCGGCGCCGGGTCCCGAAACCTTCATCGGCCACGATCCCGCTTTCTATGTCCGGTCGGTGATGGGCGGACGGCCGGGCGGGCTGGCGCATTTCACGCCCGAGGCGCTCGCCGATTACGAGCGTTGCGCGCGTCTGCCCGGCTGGGCCACTGGCATCTGCGAAGACTACCGGGCCTCGGCCACCGTCGATCTGGAGCACGACCGGGCCGGCCGAGCGGCGGGCGAACGCCTGGCGATGCCGGTGCGGGTGCTGTGGGGCGAGCGCGGCGCGGTCGGCCGCAATTTCGCGGTGCTCGATCTCTGGCGGGCGGTCTGCCGCGAGGTCGACGGCCGGGCGCTGGACGCCGCGCACTACCTGCCCGAGGAGGCGGCCGACGCGGTGCGCGACGAGGCGCTGGCGTTCTTCGGCATACACGCTCCGGCGGCAGGGGTATGAAATAGGGGCCGGAGCGCGAATGGTAAGCTTCGCCGATGAATCGAGCCCCCCGGCGCAACGCCTCTTCCGACCCCGAATTTAGCGTGACCGAGATCCGCCGTGCCGACGTGAACGAGCCGGCGGGGGCGGGCAACGGCGCGGGCGGCGGCACTGCCGTGGGCGCAAGCGCCCCGGCCGGGCGCACCGGCGCCGACCGGGCGTTCACGGCCACCGATTCGCCCTGCGTTGCCATCTGCTCGACCCTGTTCGACGAGATCTGCCGTGGCTGCGGACGCAGCGCCATGGAAGTCGCCAACTGGGTCTTCATGACCGAAGAAGAGAAGCAGGCCGTCTGGACCCGCATCCTGGCGCAGGGCTATCCGCGCCGGCCCTGAGCCCGGCCCGCCTGTCTTTGGCATGTCATCTGCCGTAGGCCTAATCGTGCCATCGCTCACGACAGGTCCTACCCATGCGCATCGTTCTCGTCACGGATGCCTGGCATCCTCAAGTCAATGGCGTGGTCCGCACCTGGACCGCGATGTTGCGGCTCCTGCGTGAGTGGGGCCACGACGTTCTGGTGGTGAGCCCCGAGGGCGCCCGCACCATTCCCGCCCCGTCCGAACCCGAATTGCGCCTGTGCATCCAGCCTCGCCGCCAGCTGCGGCGCGTGCTGGGCGACACGGTGCCCGACGCGTTGCACATCGCGACCGAGGGCCCGCTGGGGCTGGCGGCGCGCCGCATGGCGCTGTCGCGCGGCTGGCGCTTCACCACGGGCTTTCACACGATGTTCCCAGAGTATCTCGAGGCCCGCATGGGCATCCCGGCGTCGCTGCCGTGGCGCTTCATGCGCTGGTTCCATCGGCCGTCGCAGCGCGTGCTGGTGCCCACGCCGACGGTGCGCGACATCGTCGCATCGCGCGGTCTCACGAATCTGCAGGTGTGGTCGCGCGGGGTCGACGGGCAGAAGTTTCAGCCGGTCGAGCGCGATGCGTTCGCCCACCTGCCGCGGCCGGTCTATCTGTCGGTCGGCCGCGTGGCCCGCGAGAAGAACCTCGACGCGTTTCTGTCGCTCGACATCCCGGGCAGCAAAGTGGTGGCGGGCGGCGGGCCCGACGAGGCGCGGCTGCGCAAGAAGTTTCCCAACGCGCACTTCCTGGGGCCGCAGGCCGACGCGCAACTGCCGTCGTTCTACAGCGCCGCGGACGTGTTCGTCTTTCCGAGCCTGACCGATACCTTCGGCCTGGTGATGCTGGAGGCCATGGCGTGCGGCACGCCGGTGGCCGCCTTCGATACCGAAGCGCCGCGCGCCGTGGTGCGCAACGGCGTCACCGGATACATCGACGCGGACCTCGCCCGCGCCTGCACGCAGGCCCTGACCCTGGATCGCGCCACGGTGCGCGCCCATGCGCTCACCCGCACCTGGGACGCCATCGCCCACGACCTGCTCGCCGCCCTCGTCCCGATCGACGGCCGCGCCGCCTGGAGCGAGCCGAGCATCCAGAGCGCATGACATGTTATTCGGGGTTTTCGCGCCCCTCGCCCAGACGCTACAATGGCGCAATCCCTGAGGAGCGCTGCGACGAACCGCCGGTGAGTGCCATGCACCCGCCGCGCCAGGATCGCCAGGCTCAGGAATCCTTGTTCAGTCGGATCGCATCGCGGTCTGGCAGCAGCAACGGCGCTCACCTTTGTCGCTTCGGGCGGGAAAGGCGATTGCGCGCCGAGGATTCCGGTGTGTGCTTCGCGTTGTCCGGCCGGTTGCGATGACCAATGCCGTTGACCTTATCCACGTGGAGTTTCACACCATGAATGCAGTGACCGACAAATCCGTTGCCGACTACATCGTCGCCGACATGGGCCTGGCCGGCTGGGGCCGCCGCGAGCTCGCGATCGCCGAAACCGAAATGCCCGGCCTGATGGCGATCCGCGAAGAATTCGCCGCCAGCCAGCCGCTCAAGGGTGCCCGCATCGCCGGCAGCCTGCACATGACCATCCAGACCGGCGTGCTGATCGAAACGCTGGTGGCCCTGGGCGCCGAAGTGCGCTGGGCCTCGTGCAACATCTTCTCGACCCAGGACCACGCCGCCGCCGCCATCGCCGCGACCGGCACCCCCGTGTTCGCCATCAAGGGCGAAACCCTCGAAGAGTACTGGCAGTACACCCACAAGATTTTCGAGTGGCCGCAAGACCGTCACGCCAACATGATCCTGGACGACGGCGGCGACGCGACCCTGCTGCTGCACCTGGGCGCCAAGGCCGAGAAGGACATCTCGGTGCTGGCCAAGCCGGGCAGCGAAGAAGAGCGCGTGCTGTTCGCCGCCATCAAGGAAACGCTGGCGCGTGATCCGAAGTGGTACTCGGCCCGTCTGGCCGAGGTCAAGGGCGTGACCGAAGAAACGACGACCGGCGTGCATCGTCTGTACCAGATGTCCCAGAAGGGCGATCTGGCCTTCGCCGCCATCAACGTCAACGATTCCGTCACCAAGTCGAAGTTCGACAACCTGTACGGCTGCCGTGAGTCGCTGGTCGACGGCATCAAGCGCGCCACCGACGTGATGGTCGCGGGCAAGGTCGCGGTCGTGGCCGGCTACGGCGACGTGGGCAAGGGCTGCGCCCAGGCGCTGGTCGCGCTGCGCGCCCAGGTGTGGGTCACCGAAATCGATCCGATCTGCGCCCTGCAGGCCGCGATGGAAGGCTTCAAGGTCGTGACCATGGAAGAAGCGGCCAAGCACGCCGACATCTTCGTGACCGCCACCGGCAACTACAACGTCATCACGCGCGCCCACATGGACGCCATGAAAGACCAGGCCATCGTCTGCAACATCGGCCACTTCGACAACGAAATCGACGTCGCCTCGATCGAAGACCTGCAATGGGAAGAGATCAAGCCGCAGGTCGATCACGTCATCTTCCCGGATGGCAAGCGCATCATCCTGCTGGCCAAGGGCCGTCTCGTGAACCTGGGCTGCGCCACCGGCCACCCCTCGTTCGTGATGTCCTCGTCGTTCGCCAACCAGACCATCGCGCAGATCGAGCTGTTCACGCGCAACGAAGCCTACACCTCGGGTCAGGTCTATGTGCTGCCCAAGCACCTCGACGAAAAGGTCGCGCGCCTGCATCTGAAGAAGCTGGGCGTGAACCTCTCCACGCTGTCGCAGGCCCAGGCCGACTACATCGGCGTGCCGGTCGAAGGCCCCTTCAAGCCGGGTCACTACCGCTATTGATCCTGTAGCACAATAAGGGGCAGAGCCCGCGCCGCAGTGGCGCGGGCCTCGCTACTCACAGGAGAACGATCATGGCATTGATACTCGTCTGGATCCTGAACGCCGTGGCCTTGCTGGCCGTGGCGTACCTCTTGCCCGGCATCGCGGTGGCAAGCTTCGGTTCCGCGCTCATCGCGGCGCTGGTGCTGGGCCTGCTCAACATGCTGGTCAAGCCGGTATTGGTGCTGCTCACGCTGCCCATCACGATCGTGACCCTCGGATTGTTCCTGCTCGTCCTCAACGCGCTGTTGTTCTGGTTCGCCGGCTCCGTGCTGCGCGGGTTCCAGGTCAATGGCTTCTGGTGGGCCGTGGCCGGGGCGATCCTGTATAGCCTCATCTCCGGTCTGCTGACCAAGTTGATTCCCTGATGACTCAGACCACCCCTCCCGCGCTCAGCCTGGAGTTCTTTCCGCCGCGAGACATCGCGGCGCAAGAGCGCCTGGTGCGCGCGGCCAAGCAGTTGCTGGCGATGCAGCCGAAGTACGTCAGCGTCACGTTCGGCGCGGGCGGCTCGACGCGCGAAGGCACGGCCGATACGGTTCGCACGCTCTCCAATCTGGGGTGCGACGCGGCGCCGCATCTGTCGTGCATCGGCGCCACGCGCGACCAGCTGCGCGAGATCCTGGCGCGTTACCGCGCCGAGGGTATCAAGCGTGTGGTGGCCCTGCGTGGCGACCTGCCTTCGGGCATGGGCGGCGACGCCGGCGAGCTGCGCTATGCCAGCGACCTGGTGCGCTTCATTCGCGAAGAAACCGGTGATTGGTTCCACATCGAAGTGGCGGCCTATCCCGAGATGCACCCGCAGGCGGTCAGCCCGACCGTGGACCTCGATCATTTCGTGACCAAGGTCCAGGCCGGCGCCAACGCCGCGATCACGCAGTATTTCTTCAACGCCGATGCGTACTTCGACTTCGTCGATCGTGCGCGCGCGCGTGGCGTGACCGTGCCGATCGTGCCGGGCATCATGCCCATCACCAACTACAGCCAGCTGTCGCGCTTCTCCGAGATGTGCGGCGCAGAGCTGCCGCGCTGGATCCGGCTGCGTCTGGCCGAGTTCGGCGACGACAAGGCCTCGATCCGCGCGTTCGGCGCCGAGGTGGTGACCGAGCTGTGCCAGACCCTGCTCGACAACGGCGCGCCGGGCCTGCATTTCTACACGCTCAACCAGGGCGACGCCACGCTGTCCATCTGGAAGAACCTCGATCTCTGAACGATCCCGGCCTTCCATGCAAAACGGCACCCTCGGGTGCCGTTTTGCATGCTGCGCGCCCAGCGGCTTCAGTCGGCGTAGACGCCCGCCTTGCGGATCATCGCACCCCACTTGTCCGTCTCGGCCTGCAGCCAGCTTTGCAGGCCTTGTGGCGTCCGCTTGGCGGGCGGCACGATCTCGGCGCCCAGCTCGGCCATGCGCTGCGTGAACGCGGGATCCTCGAGCGCCGCGCGCAGCGCCGCGTTGATCTTGTCGATGGCGGCGGGCGGCGTGCCCTTGGGCGCATAGATGCCGTGCCACACCTTCACCTCGAAGCCCTTGAGCCCGCCTTCCTGCAACGTGGGCGCGTCGGGCAGCGCCTTGATGCGGTCCAGCGTGGTGACGCCGTAGAACTTCACGTTGCCCGACTTGATCTGCGGAATGGTCTGCGTGGTCTGGTCGCACAGCACATCCACCTGCTGGCCCAGCAGCGCGCTCATCGCGGGCGCCGTGCCGGCGTAGGGGATGGTGGTGAACTGCGTGCCGATGGCCTCCTGCAGCAGCATGCCGCACAGCTGCGACACCGCGCCCGGCCCGGCGTTGGCGAGGTTGATCTTGCTGCCCTGTTCACGCGCATACTTGATGAAGCCGCCCAGATCGCTGGGCGGCAGATCCTTGCGCGCCAGCACGGTCATGGGCACATCCGCGACCTGGCCCACGTAGGCGAAGTCCTTGAGCGGATCGTAGGGCAGCTTGCGATACAGCGCCGGCGCGGTCGCCATGCCGTTGTGGTGGATCAGCAAGGTGTAGCCGTCGGCATTGGCGCGCGCCACGAAGTTCGGCGCCAGGGTGCCCCCCGCGCCGGTGCGGTTCTCGACGACGATACTCTGGCCCAGCGTCTTGGCCATGGAGGCGCCCAGCGCACGCGCGACCACATCGGTGGGCCCGCCCGCGGCGAAGGGCACCACCAGCGTGATGGCATGCGTGGGAAAGCCCGATTGGGCCAGGGCCGGGCCAGTCAGCGCCAGCGCGCCGGCCAGGACGGCCGTGCGGATACGGGGAAATTCCATGTCTCGCTCCTGTTCTTGTGACCCGCCGGACGTGGCGGCAGGGATCGGCTAGTGTCGGACAGGGACGGCGGCAGGGGAATTTGGCTTTACCGAAGCGCTGCTTAGCGAGCGCGAAATGCGGGTTGCCCCGTATGGGGATAACGTGGGGCGCCCGGCTAGGGGCGGCCGGCTAAGTGCGGCCGGCTAGGTGCGCCCGGCGAGGGGCGGCCGGCGAGGTGCGGCCGGCCAGCGAGGTGCGCCCGGCGAGGCGTGACCAACGAGGCGTGATCCGTGAGGCGGACTCGTCCAGACGCGCCCGCGAAGGGCGCGCGTCGCTCAGGTCGGCTGCTGGCCCGGGCTGCCCTGGGCCAGGGCCTGCGGCGTCGCGTAGTCGCCGCTCGTGTTGAGCCCGACGGGCGCGATGCGCACCGGCTGATGCTCGCGGTGGGCCGGCACCAGCGAGTCCGGGCCATCCGGGCGGGTCCAGAGCGGATCCGGGATCTCGGCGAACACCTGGCGCAGGCGTTCGCCCCAGGAGCTGCGGATCATCGAAAAATACTCGTTGTGATCATCGATGCTGGCGAAGTGCGTCACGCGCAGATTGTCGGCTTCGTAAACCAGCAGATCGAGCGGCAGGCCGACCGAGATGTTGGAGCGCAAGGTCGAATCCATCGAGATCAGGGCGCACTTGGCGGCCTCGTCGAGCGAGGTGTCGGGCTGCAGCACGCGGTCGAGGATGGGCTTGCCATACTTGGACTCGCCGATCTGGAAGTACGGGCATTCCGGCGTGGCTTCGATGAAGTTGCCGGCCGCGTAGATCTGGAACAGCCGGCAGCGCTCCTGG
Organism: Bordetella genomosp. 5; assembly: GCF_002261475.1. Taxonomy (GTDB): domain Bacteria; phylum Pseudomonadota; class Gammaproteobacteria; order Burkholderiales; family Burkholderiaceae_B; genus Bordetella. The sequence goes on along the minus strand of NZ_NEVN01000013.1, from coordinate 194,637 downwards.
CCGATCTGGCCGCCGAAGATCAGGTTGACGTTGAACTCCACGCCCTGGTCATGCAGGGAGGCCGCGTCGCGCGCATGAACCTGACGTACCGCATCGCCGACCCGGCGCGCGGCCTCGAACATGTTCGGCACGCGCCAGATCGAATCGGCCCGATTGGCGTCTTCCTGGGCCAGCGTATTGACCACCGCCTGCGACACCGCCAGATTGCCCGAGGTCATGAGCACCATGACGCGCTCGCCCGGCAGCTCAAACACACTGAGCTTGCGGAAGATGCTGATCTGGTCCACGCCCGCATTGGTGCGCGAGTCGGACAGAAAGACCAGGCCTTGGTCGAGTTGGGCGGCGATGCAGTAGGTCATGGAAACAGGGAGGACGAAAATCGTGCCCCGATATTGTAGGGGAGGGGCGCGCCGGCGCGCACGGGGCGGCCAGTGTTGCGTCCCTCGAATCCTACTGCTGCGCGGCCTGCTGGACCTGCACCGTTACGCTCATGGATTCTTCGCCGCCGCCGCTGCGCACGCCGCGCACCGGCGAGGCGGAATCGTAGTCGCGCGCCACCGCCAGGCGGCAGTGGCAATCCGACGCGAACTGGCGGTTGGTGACGTCCACGCTGACCCAGCCCTGTCCCGCCAGCCAGACGTCGACCCAGGCATGGCTGGCCGCGTGCTCGGCCTCGGTGTAGAGATAGCCGCTCACATAGCGCGCGGGCAGGCCCATGCCGCGCACGCAGGCCAGATAGAGATGCGCGTGGTCCTGGCACACGCCGTGGCCCAGGGCGAGCACCTCTTCGGCCGCGGTGGTCACATCCGTGGTGCCGGGCTCGTAGGCCACGCGGCCGCAGATCGCCTCGGCCAGCGCCAGCGCATCGGCGGGGGTGTGCATGCCGCCGGGCAGCACGGCCCGGGTGAAGTCATGGATGGCCGCGACGCTCTGCGTGAGCGGCGTCTGCACGCAGAAAGCGTGCAGCGGCAGGCGGCTGTCGTCGTGGTGCAGGCGGCCCTCGGGCAGGTTGTCGATCTCGATATGGCCGGTCACGCGCAGCTCGATCTCATCGTGCGGCCGCGTGAGCGTGAGGGTGTGCGTGATATTGCCGTAGGCGTCGACCTGTTCGGCGAGCGGACCCGGCGCTTCGATGTGCCAGCGCAGCGCACGCTGGTGATCGTCGAGCCGGGGCGTGAGGCGCAACACCTGAATGCTGTAGCTCACCGGCGCTGTGTAGCGGTAGCGCGTCACGTGGCGGATCAAATGTTTCATGGGGGCTCCGGGGGCGTCAGACCGACAGTGGCAGCAGGAAGTCCTGGCTGACGCGATTGCCCAGATCGTTCACACGATCCAGGAAGCGTTCGAGAAAGCGGTGCAGACCGCCGCCGCGCAGAATGTCTTCGACGCGGGCATAGCGCAGCTCCGCACAAAGCATGCCGGCGCGGCGTTCCGTCTCGGCCGAGCGCTGGTTCGACACGCGCGCGAGATCGTCGGAGACCGCTCCGATCGATGCCACGAGCGAGCGCGGCATGTCGGCGCGCAGGATCAGCAGCTCGGCCACCCGGTCCGGCGTGATGACGTCGCGATAGACCTTGCGATACACCTCCAGGCCCGACACCGAGCTCAGAATGGCCGACCAGCGGTAAAACTCGCTGTTCACGCCCTGGTCGGCGTCTTCGCCTTCGTGAAACTTCACGTCCAGCAGCCGCGCCGTGTTGTCGGCGCGCTCCAGGTGCATGCCCAGCCGCAGGAACACCATGGCCTCGTCTTCGAGCATGGTGCCGACCGTGACGCCGCGCGCCAGATGCGAGCGGAACTTCACCCACTCGAAAAACTCGCCCGGGTTGCGCTCGAGCTGGTCGCCCTGCAACCGCTTCTGCAGATCGAGCCAGGTGGTGTTGTAGGTTTCCCAGACCTCGGTGGTGAGGCTGCCGCGCACGGCGCGGGCGTTTTCGCGCGCGGAACGCAGGCAGGCGTAGATCGACGATTGATTGTCGGGGTCGCGCACCATGTAATGCAGCACGCTTTCCGGCGTGACCTCGGGATACTTGTCGCGATACCCGTGTTGCAGCTCGGAGATGCGCAGCAGCGCGCGCCAGGAGTTGTCCCGCGTGAGCGGATCCTGCGGCAGCAGCGACATCTGCAGGTTCACGTCCAGCATGCGCGCGGTGTTCTCGGCGCGTTCGATGTAGCGGCACATCCAGAACAGATGGTCGGCGGTTCGGCTCAGCATGTCGGTTCTCCGCGAGTCAGTCTTCCAGCACCCAGGTGTCCTTGGTGCCGCCGCCCTGGCTGCTGTTGACCACCAGCGAGCCTTCGACGAGCGCCACGCGGCACAGGCCGCCCGGCACGGTACGGATGTCCTTGCCGCACAGCACGTACGGGCGCAGATCCACATGACGCGGCGCCACGCCTGCCTCGACATAAGTCGGCGTGGTCGAGAGGGCCAGCGTGGGCTGCGCGATGTAGTTGGCCGGGTTGGCGCGCACGCGATCCTTGAAGGCCTCGACCTGCGCCCGCGTGGCCGTCGGGCCCACGAGCATGCCGTAGCCGCCCGCGCCGTGCACTTCCTTGACCACCAGCTCGTGCATGTTGGCCAGCACGTGCGAGAGTTCGTCGGAGCGGGCGCATTGCCAGGTCGGCACGTTCGACAGGATGGGTTCTTCGCCGAGATAGAAGCGGATCATGTCCGGCACGTACAGATAGGTCGACTTGTCGTCGGCGATGCCGGTGCCGATGGCATTGGCCAGCGTGATGCGGCCGGCGCGGTACGCCGACAGCAGGCCGGGCACGCCCAGCACGGAGTCGGCGCGAAACGACAGCGGATCGAGGAAGTCGTCGTCGAGCCGGCGGTAGATCACGTCGACGCGGCGCGGGCCGCGCGTGGTGCGCATGTACACCGTGTTCTGGTCCACGAACAGATCCTGGCCCTCGACCAGCTCCACGCCCATCTGCTGCGCCAGAAACGCGTGCTCGAAGTAGGCGGAGTTGTACATGCCGGGGGTGAGCACCACCACGGTGGGCTCGTCGCTCACGTTCGGCGCCACCTCGCGCAGGTTGTCGAGCAGCAGGTCGGGATAGTGCGCCACCGGCTGGATCTTGATGCGCGAAAACGCCTCCGGCAGCAGCCGCATCGACATCTTGCGGTTTTCGAGCATGTACGACACGCCGGAGGGCACGCGCAGATTGTCCTCGAGCACGTAGAACTCGCCCGCGCCGGCCCGCACGATGTCCACGCCGGCCACGTGGCAATAGATGCCTTCGGCCACGTCGATGTCCTGCATCTCGGGACGGTACTGCGCATTCAGAAAGACCTGTTCGGCCGGAATGATGCCGGCGCGCACGATGTCGTGGTCGTGATAGATGTCGTGGATGAAGCGGTTGAGCGCGCGGACCCGCTGCTTCAGGCCGGCATCGAGCCGGCGCCATTCTTCGGCGGGAATGATGCGCGGCACCAGATCGAACGGGATCAGGCGTTCGGTGCCTGCGGCGTCGCCCGCGACCGAGAACGTGATGCCTACCTTGCGGAAGTTGAGATCGGCCTCGATCTGCCGCGCGCTCATCGCGTCCGGGGGTTCGCCGGCCAGCCATTGGGCGAAGGCGCGGTAATGCGGGCGCACCTTTCCCTGGGTGTCGTACATCTCGTCGAAGGCGACGGGCCGCGTGACGGCATCGAGCATGGCATCTCCTGCTGGGTATGGCGCCGCGGGGCGGCGCGGGCGTCATGCAGACGCCTTTATTCATGTCATGGGCACAAGCAACAGCCATGCCAGCTTTGCACGGCATGGAGCCAGGATCAGGCGCGCGGCGTACGCGCGGGCGGCCATGCGCCGCGATGGGGCGGCCGCGCGGCGCGCGTGGCGGCGCGCAGGCCGGCGCGGCACGGAATCGGGCACCGGCCCGGCCTCGATGTGGTGCGTCCCCGGCGCAGGCAGGCGCGCCGGAGCGGGGTTCAGTTCAGCAGGAAGCGCTGTACGCCGGCGCTGCCCTGGGCCGTCCCGCCCGTGCCCAGCGGGGCGTCCGGCATCCAGCCCTCGGGGGTCAGGATGGCGTCGAGCGGAAAATCATGCGCGGCGGGCGCGTAGTCGTCGGGCAGCAGGCCTTCGGTCCAGGCAACGCCGATCGTGATCGGGTCGATGCCCTGATCATGCAACGCCGCCAGGGTGCGGTCGTAGTAGCCGCCGCCGTAACCCAGACGATCGGCCGCCAGGGTGTACCCGAGCGTCGGCACCAGGATCACGTCCGGCTGCACCACGGCGCCATCGGCCGGTTCGGCGATGCCATGCACGCCCGCGCGCATGGCGGCGTCGGGGGTCCAGAGACGGAATTCGAGCGCAGCGTCGCGCTGCGCGATCACCGGCAGGCAGACCTCGTATCCGGCCAGCACCCATTGCTCGAGCAGGGGGCGCAGATCGGGCTCGTCGGCCAGGGGCCAGAACGCGGCGATGCGCTTGAGCGCTTGCCCGGCCTCGGCCAGGGCCTCGCGTGCCAGATTGGACCAGGTGAACAGCCGGGCGCGCATGAGCAGAGCGCCACGGGCGCGCGCCTCTTCGGGCAGCGCGGCGCGGGCCTGGCGCAATCGCGTACGTAACGCGACTGCGGTATTCTCTGCATAATTTTCGTTGTGCATGCGGTTCGGCAGGGGGGCTGGCTATGGATCAGGCAATCAGGCAACAGAAGCAGGTGCTTGAGTCGCAAAGGTATCAGAAATCCGCCGGCGGGGCGCAGCTCCCCGCGTGGCGTCGCGCCTTGCCGATTCTCACCCTGTTTACGGCCGCCTGTGCGCCCGTCGATGCGCAGCAGCGCGCCCAGGCGCCCGCCGCCGCGGAGCCCGCCGCGCTCACCCTGCAGTCCAGTCTGCCCGACGATCAGGCCCGCCGGCCCATCGCCGTCCCGGCCGCCGTGCTGGCCGGTCTGCCGCCGTCGCCCGACACCGCCGCCTCGCAGGCCGTGGTGGCGGCCCGCGAGGCCAACAACCGCAAACAATGGTCGGTGCTCGCGGCCATGGTGCCGCAGGCCAAGGGCGATGTGCTCGCCATCTACCCCGAATACTGGTTGCTGCGCTACCAGCTCTGGAGCCCGCCGGGCGGCAAACGCCCCGTGGCCGAGCTCAACCGCTTCCTGAACGCCAACGCGGGCAGCTATCTCGAAGACCGTTTGCGCGGCGATTGGATTCAGGCGGCCGCGCGCAGCGGCGACTTCGAAACCATCCGCAAGCTCGCGCCCGTGCAGGCCGGTAATTCGCAGGTGCAGTGCGCCACGCTGCTGGCGCGCCACATGACCGGCCAGCGCGCCACCGCCGCGCAGGCGCAGGCCGCATTCGGTTCGGGTTCGCAGTGCTGGTCGCTCTACGACCAGCTCGTGGCCGATGGCGTGCTGGGCTGGGACCAGATCCAGCCGCAGATGCGCGATGCGCTCGAGGTCAATCGCACCACCGATGCGCGCAAGCTCGCGACGTACATCTTCGAGCCGCAGGACATGAAGACCTACGACGCGATGATGAAAGACCCGATGAAGTGGCTGGTGCGCCAGGACAAGTCGCCGGTCGGCCGCAACGAAAAAGAGCTCGTCGGGCTGGCCCTGGCGCGTCTGGCGCGCGGCGACATCAGCGTGGCCGATTCGTATCTCACGCGCGAGTGGTCGCGCCATCTCGCCAAGCCCTATCAGGCCTGGGTGCGCGGCCAATACGCGCTGGTGGCGGCCATCAATCTCGATCCGCGCGCCGACGCGTGGTATCGCGAGGCGGGTCACATCGCCATGACGGACAACAACCACGCCTGGAAGGTGCGCTCGGCGCTGCGTCAGCCGCGCATCGACTGGCCGTGGGTCATCGCCTCGATCAACACCATGACGGCGGACCAGCAGGCCGAGCCGGTGTGGGTGTACTGGAAGGCGCGCGGCGAGCTCGCGCTCGGCCGCAAGGACGAGGCCCAGCGCGGCTTTGCCAGCATCGCCGACGGCTTCGACTTCTATGGTCAGCTGGCCACCGAGGAGCTCGGCCGCCGCATCACGGTGCCGGCACGCCCGGCCGCCGTCACCGACGCCGAGATGGCCGAGGCGCGCGCCAATCCGGGTCTGCAACGCGCCATCTATATGTTCCGCATGGGCTGGCGCGCCGAGGCCGTGCCCGAATGGAATTTCTCGATTCGCGGCATGACCGATCGCCAGCTGTTCGCCGCCGCCGAGCTGGCCCGCGCCGAGGGCATCTTCGACCGCGTGGTCAACACCTCCGAACGCACTCAGCGCGAGTTCGACTTCACGCAGCGCTTCATCGCGCCCTTCGAGGGCAAGGTCAGCGCCAAGGCGCGCGCCATCGAGCTCGATCCGGCCTGGGTCTATGGCCTGATCCGCCAGGAATCGCGCTTCATCATGGATGCCCGCTCGCACGCGGGCGCGTCGGGCCTGATGCAGCTCATGCCGGCCACCGCCAAGTGGGTGGCGGGCAAGATCGGCATGCAGGATTTCACGCCCGGCAGCGTGAATGATTTCGACGTCAACACCGAGCTCGGCACGCAGTATCTGAACATGGTGCTGCGCGATCTGGATGGATCGCAGGTGCTGGCCAGCGCGGGCTACAACGCCGGGCCGGGCCGGCCGCGCAACTGGCGCGCGACCTTCACGCATCCGGTCGAGGGCGCGGTGTTCGCCGAAACCATCCCGTTCCACGAAACCCGCATCTACGTAAAGAGCGTGATGTCCAACGCGGTTTATTACGCCGCGCTCTTCAGCGGTCAGCCGCAGTCGCTCAAGGAGCGCCTGGGCAAGATCGTGCCGCCTTCGGTGGTGGCCGCCAAGGCAGGGCAATGAGCGCGGGCGCTGCGCACGCCGATCCCGCCATCGATGGTCTGCAGGTGTACATCGTGGGCGGCGCGGTGCGCGACGAGTTGCTCGGCCAGCCCGCGGGCGACCACGATTGGGTGGTGGTGGGCGCATCGCCGGCCGACATGACCGCGCGCGGTTTCCTGCCGGTGGGCGGCGATTTTCCGGTGTTCCTGCATCCGCGCACCAAAGAGGAATACGCGCTTGCGCGCACCGAGCGCAAGTCGGGGGTGGGCTACAAGGGCTTCACCTTCCATACCGGCACCGACGTCACGCTCGAACAGGATCTGCAGCGGCGCGATCTCACCGTCAATGCGATCGCGCGCACGCCCGAGGGCGAGCTGGTCGATCCGCTCGACGGTCAGGCCGATATCCGCGCGCGCATCCTGCGCCATGTGGGCCCGGCGTTCGCCGAAGATCCGGTCCGGATCCTGCGCCTGGGCCGCTTCGCCGCGCGCTTCGGCGAGTTCGGCGTGGCCCCCGAAACGCTGCGGCTCTGCCGCGACATGGTCGAGGCGGGCGAGGCCGACGCGCTGGTGCCCGAACGGGTCTGGAAAGAACTCTCACGCGCGCTTATGTTGCCGCGCCCCGCACGCATGCTGGAGGTCCTGGCCGAGACCGGCGCGCTGCCGCGCGTCATGCCGCAGCTCGAAGCCTGGCGCGAGGCCGCGGCCGATCTGGATCGGGCCGCGGACGCCGGCCTGCCGCTCGCGGGCCGCTACGCCCTGATGAGCCGTCATGCCACCGATCGCGATGGCTTGTCGCAGCGACTGCGCGTGCCGACCGAATGCGCCGATCAGGCGCGTCTGCTGCCGGCGGTGTTGCAGGCGCTGCCACAGGCGGAGCAAGCCGCTGCGCGGCTCGCCCTCATCGAGCAGTGCGACGGGCTGCGCAAGCCGCAGCGATTCGTCGAGCTGCTGCAGGCGGCGGCGGTGGTCACGCCGGTGGATGTGCCGGCCTGGCAGGCCGCGCTCGACGCGGTCCGGGGGGTGGATGCCGGCGCCATCGCGCGCGCCTGCGCCGGAGATCCGGCGCGCATCAAGCCGGCGCTGCACGAAGCGCGGCTTCAGGCGCTGGACGCGCTTCAGCGTTGAGGTGAGCAGGCCGCGCGGGCCGATTTAGCAGGCCGCGCTTCGCCAGCCGCGCCTCGCCGGCCGCACCTGGCCGGCCGCACTTCTCACAGCGCGCCGCGGCGGTCGCCCCGGCGAAAGCCCATCAGGCCGCCGGGGATATCCCGGCCCACCGCCAGCACCTTGAACAGCTCGCCCATCTCGGCTTCCGACAGCAGCTTCTGCACCGGGGCGGCCAGCTGCGCATAGGCGCGGGTATCCGAGGGGTCGATGCGCGCGAGCGCTTCCAGCACACCGGCGTTCATCAAGAAGCGCGCCTGCGAGGTGTACCCCAGCACGTCAAGGCCGCCCTCGAGCGCCGCATCGGCCATGGCCGTGAAATCGACGTGGGCCGTGATGTCCTGCAGCCCGGGGGCGACGAACGGATCGGCGTGCGCGTGGTGGCGCAGGTGGCACATCAGCGTGCCGCCCGCGCGCTGCGGGTGGTAATACTCGTGGCGCGGAAAGCCGTAGTCGAACAGCAGCGCCGCGCCGCGCGCGAGCCATTGCCCGACGCCGCGCATCCAGGCCTCGGCCTGCAAGTTGATCTCGGACACGTATCCCGGCAGCGGCGGCATGCGCGGGGTCACGGCCTGGGTCAGCGCCGCTTCGGCGGGCCGGTCGGCCCACACGAAGTCGCCGTCGGCATCCAGCGCCACGCCGCGCGCCATGACCTCGGCCTGATCGCTCCAGGCGAAGAGCTGCACCGGCATGGCGTCGAGCACTTCGTTGCCGAGCACACAGCCCACGAACTGCTCGGGCAGGGTGTCGAGCCATTGCACCTGGGCGCCGAACGGCGCGAGCCGCGCCTGCTGGCGGGCCCGCAGGTCGGCCGAGACCTCGACGATGCGGTACTGCGCCTCGATGCCCTGCGCACGCAGCGCCGTGAGCACCGCCTCGGCCAGCGCGCCGGTGCCGGCGCCGAACTCGAGCACCGTGTCGCCCTCGCATTGGGCCAGGACTTCGGCGACCTGCCGGGCCACGGTGTGGCCGAACAAGGGCGTGAGTTCGGGGGCGGTGACGAAGTCGCCCGTGGGCAGACGGCGCGCCCGGGCTTCGGTCGCCGGCGCGAGTTTTTCGGCGCCCGCGGTGTAGTAACCCAGGCCGGGGGCGTACAGGGCCTGAGACATCCAGGCATCGAACGGCAGCCAGCCGTCGTGGGCGCGCACGAGGTCGCGCAGATGATCGCCCACGCGCTGGCTATGGGCCGCGCTGGCGGGATCGAGGTCGGGCAGGTTGGCAGGTGAGGATCGCATGAGCGCTATTTTCCCATGGGCGCACAAAGCAAAACACCCCGCCGGGGCGGGGTGTTCATCAGGCGTCGAGATGCGGCGCAAGCGCCGCGTCACGCTCAGCCGCGGCGATCGGCCGACTTGCCGAAGCGCTTGGGCGCGCCGCCGGGGCCGCTGCGCTTGGCGAAGCTGGGACGGTCACCGAAGTCACGCTGGGGACGATCACCGAAGCTGCGTTGCGGGCGGTCACCGAAGCTTTGCGGACGGTCGCCGTCGCGCTGCGGGCGGTCGCCGAAGCTGCGCTGCGGACGATCACCGAAGTCGCGCTGGGGGCGGTCGCCGTACGGACGCTGGGGACGGTCACCGAAGTCGCGCTGCGGACGATCGCCGAACGGACGCTGGGGACGGTCGCCGAAGCTGCGCTGGGGACGATCACCGAAGTCACGCTGCGGACGGTCGCCATACGGACGCTGGGGACGATCACCGAAGTCGCGTTGCGGACGATCGCCGTACGGACGCTGGGGACGGTCACCGGCATCGCGCTGGGGGCGGTCGCCGAAGCTGCGCTGGGGGCGATCACCGAAGTCACGTTGCGGACGGTCGCCGTACGGACGCTGGGGACGGTCGCCAAAATCACGCTGCGGGCGATCACCGAAGTCGCGCTGCGGGCGGTCGCCGAACTCACGCGGAGGACGGTCGCCGAATTCACGCGGCTTGCGGTCGAAACCACCGGGCTTGCCATGACGCGGGCCACCCTTGTTGAAGCGGCCACCGCCACCACCGGTGCTCGGACGCGGCGTGCGTTGCGGTTCCAGACCGGCGATCACTTCGGGCGTGATCGACTGGCCGATGTAGTGCTCGATACGGCGCACCTTGTGGCGCTCCGAGTGCGTGGCCAGCGTGAACGCCAGACCATCGCGGCCGGCACGGCCGGTACGGCCGATACGGTGCACGTAGTCTTCGGCTTGCAGCGGCAGGTCGAAGTTGACGGCGTGGGTGATGGCTTGCACGTCGATACCACGGGCGGCGACGTCGGTGGCCACCAGGATGCGAACCTGGCCGCGTTGCAGCTGGCTCAGGGTGCGCGAACGCTGGCGCTGGTTCATGTCGCCGTGCAGGGCAGCGGCGGCGAAACCTTCGTCGGCCAGGCGGTCGGCCAGATCATCGGCGCCGCGCTTGGTGGCGGTGAAGACGATGGCCTGATCCATGCGCACATCGCGCAGCACGTGGTCGAGCAGACGGCGCTTGTGGTCGGCGTCGTCGGCGTACAGCAGGCTTTGCGTGATGTTGGCGTGCTTGTCGCGGTGGCCGGCGATCTCGATGCGCTGGGGATCGCGCATCATCTTTTCGGCCAGGCGGGCAACGCTGCCGTCGAGCGTGGCCGAGAACAGCAGGGTCTGGCGCTCGTTGGGCAGGCGGCTGATGATGGTTTCGATGTCTTCGATGAAGCCCATGTCCAGCATGCGGTCGGCTTCGTCGAGCACCAGGGTGTGCACGGTGTTGAGCTTGACGCGACCGGCCTTGAGGTGGTCGATCAGGCGGCCCGGCGTGGCGACGAGCACGTCGACACGGCGCGACAGCGCCTTGAGCTGCGCGCCGTAGGGCATGCCGCCCACGACGGTGGCGGTACGCAGGCCCGGCAGATTGCGGCCGTAGGAGCCCGTGGCTTCGGTGACCTGGAGCGCGAGTTCGCGGGTCGGGGTCAGCACCAGCACCTGCACGCCGGTACCGGCGTTGGCCGGCATCGAGGCGATGCGGTTGAGGGCGGGCAGCATGAAGGCGGCGGTCTTGCCGCTACCGGTCTGCGACGAGACCATGAGATCCTGGCCGGCCATGGCTTGCGGGATGGCGGAGGCCTGGACGGGCGTGGGTTCGGTGAAACCGGCTTCCTGAAGGGCCGAGAGAATAGTGGGCGCCAAGCCCAAGTCTGCGAAAGACATAGCTTTTCCTTGCCGCGTGATGCGGCGCATTCCTGCATGGACGGGCTGGCCGATCTGACGGCGCCGGATACCAGGCAGCGGTTGATGGAGCATCGTGCCGACCGAATCAACCGTGCGCGTAGTGCGATCCATTGAGGCGATCGCGGGGCGAAAGGAAAGAGGTCAGGAAGCGATGAGCTTCGGCATGAGGCCGGGGACGTACTCTGTGTAGCCCGGGCTGACTGCGGATACGCGTATTGAGCGTGTGAAAAATGCCGAATCTGTTTGGTGCAGCGCAGCGATCATAACGCGAATTCGCGCTGTTGGGCAATTTTTTTACGAGTTGATGTCCAGTCAATTAGGGTTTTGCCTTGTGTCCCCAACCAGCTGTTCACCTGGGAGAAGTGTCCGTTGCCCAGGAAAGGCACCGGGGGACGGCTCGCCGACAGGGGCGAGGGGTGGTTGGATTGCAACACCAGATGATTGTGGCCCGGCGGCAACAGCGCCGCCTTGGTCTGGGCGTGCGCTCCCCACAAGAGAAACGCCTTGGGCTGCGGGTCGGCCGCCACCTGGGCCACGATCGCATCCGTCACGGTTTCCCAGCCGCGCTTGGCGTGCGAACCCGCCTGACCGTCCTCGACGGTGAGCGAGGTGTTCAGCAGCAGCACGCCCTGGCGCACCCACGCGCTCAGGTCGTGGCCCAGCGGCCCCGCCTCGGGCGCCTCGCGCAGGATTTCCTTGAAGATGTTGCGCAGGCTGGGCGGACACTTGCAGTCGTCGGGCACCGAGAACGCCAGGCCCTGGGCCTGGCCCGGGCCGTGATACGGATCCTGGCCCAGGATGACCACGCGCACGTCCTGCGGGGCGAGCTCGGCGAGCGCGCGCCACGGCGTGGCGGGATACACCGTCGCGCCCTCGGCCAGGCGCTGCTCGACGTGGGCCGTGATGGCCGTCAGCGCCGTGGCCGCCGGACCGCGCTGCAGGGTGTCGCGCCAGGGCGCGGGCAGGGCGGCGAGCTGGGTGCTCAGGGCGCCCGGCTGCAGGCGGTTGTCGTGCAGGGTGGCGGGCGAAGGCATACGGGGCGTGCGGGTCGAGGGCATGGCCGGAATTGTGGCATGCCCGCCGGCTCAGTTGGCCGGCCGCGGCAGGGCCTGCAAAAAGCGGCGCAGGATGCCGGCCGAGTAGACGCTCGCCACCTCCTGCAGAAAGCGGCGGAAATCCACCGTGGCGCTGTTGTCGGCGCGGTCCGACACCGTGCGCAGCACCGCGCAGGGCACGCCGAACTCATGACAGACCTGCGCCACCGCGGCGCCTTCCATTTCGACGCACAGGGCATCGGGCAGTTCGGCGCGCAGCCGCGTGAGCGTGGCGAGGTCGCCGACAAAGCAATCGCCGGTGGCGATCGGACCGCGCCGCACGGCGGGTGCGACGGCGCGGCCGTGGGCGTAGGCCGACAGAAAATCCTCGGCGCAGTGCGCCAGCAGCTCGGTCAGGGCCGCCTCGGTGCTGAAGTGCGTGCGGCCCAGCATCGGCACCTCGTAGCGCGCGAACAGCGGGCGCGCGTCGAGATCGTGCTGCAGCAGGGTGTCTCCGATGACCACGTCGCCCACCTGCACCTGCTCGTGAATGCCGCCCGCGACGCCGGTGAATACGACGGCGCGCACGCGGAACTCGTGCAGCAGCATGGCGGTGGTGGCGGCCGCGGCGACCTTGCCGATCCGGGTGAGTGCCAGCACACAGGGCTGGCCGCGCAGGACGCCCACGTGATAGTCGCGCATGCCGAGGCGCCGCACCGTGGCGGTCGGCCCCATTTCGGCCAGCAATTCCGTGATTTCTTCCGGCAGCGCGGCCAGGATTCCCAACATGACGTTCTTCCGTGGGCAGCGGCCCGGCTGATGACAGCTGCGCATTATGCCCTCGCCGGCGCGAAGCAGCCGGCCCGAAGGCGGGCGGCGCTTACCTCGAGGGGCGCGGCCCACGCATCCGGGCAAGGCCGCGACGGCTCACTGCCAGAGCAGGGCGTCGAGCGCTTCGACCAGGCGTTGCCGATAGCGCGGCAGCAGCGCGATCACGTCGTCGCGGCGGGTCTGCCAGGCCGCCTCGCCGGCGTCGGCCTCGGCACGCGGCTGGGCCCAGATGGGCGCCGGAAAGTGCCGGTCTTCGCGCCAGCGCGGGATCACGTGCCAGTGCAGATGGGGCACCATGTTGCCGAGCGACGCGAGATTGATCTTGTCCGGATGCAGCACGTCGCGCTGCACCTGTTCGACGGCCCAGACCGCGCGCATGAGCGCTTCGCGCCCATGGGTGGACAGGCTCGTCATTTCGGGGATGTGCCCCTGCCAGATCACACGCGCGAAGCCCGGGTAGTCGGGCTCGTCGACCTCGACCACGCGCAGATGCGCGCCCCGCCACAGCAGGGTGCCGCCGTCTTCGTTGCAGAGCGGGCAGGCGGGGTCGTGCGCGCTCATCCGAGCACCTTGCGGTATTGAATGAAGCCGGAGCGATCGGCGATGCGGTCGTAGAGCTGCATGGCGGTTTGGTTGCTCTCGTGCGTGAGCCAGTACACGCGCGCCGCGCTGTTGGCCTGGGCATCGGCATACACGCGCTCGATCAGCGCGCGGCCCACGCCGCGGCCGCGCACGTCGGGCGCGGCGAACAGATCCTGCAGGTAGACGTAATTGCCGGTGGTCCAGGTGGAGCGATGGTAGATCCAGTGCACCAGGCCGACGGCGCGTTCACCGTCGAAGGCGAGGGCGCAGTGCATGGGCTCGGCGGGATCCAGCAGGCGTTCCCAGGTGGTGCGGGTAACGTCGTCGGCGATGTCGACCTTGTAGAAGGCCTGGTAGCCCTTCCAGAGCGGCAGCCAGAGGTCGAAGTCGGCCTGCGTGATGGTGCGGATGTCGAGAGCGGAGGTCATGGGCGTGTCCTGGGAGGGGGTCAGAGCTTGTCTTCGAGTGCCTGGACGATATGGCGCAGCACCTGCAGGCGCGCATAGCGCTTGTCGTTGCTCGACACCAGATGCCAGGGCGCGTCGGGCATGTCGGTGCGCGCGAGCATTTCGTTGGCGGCCTGCGCGTAGTCGGGCCACTTTTTGCGGTTGCGCCAGTCGTCGGGCGTGATCTTGAACTGCTTGAACGGCGTGCGTTCGCGCTCCTTGAAGCGCTGCAGCTGCACGGCCGGCGTGACCGCCATCCAGAACTTCAGCACGATGGCGCCGTGGTCGGTGAGCTGGCGTTCGAAATCGTTGATCTCGCCATAGGCGCGGCGCCAGTCGGCGGGCGCGGCGTATTTCTCGACGCGTTCGACCAGCACGCGGCCATACCAGCTGCGGTCGAAGATCGCGATGCGGCCCTGGCGCGGCACGCGGCGCCAGAAGCGCCACAGGTACGGCCGGGCCAGCTCTTCGGGCAGCGGCGCGGCCACCGGGGTGATCTCGAACTGGCGCGCATCGAGCGCGCGCGTCACGCGCCGGATCGCGCCGCCCTTGCCGGCGGCGTCCTGGCCTTCGAAGGCCAGAATGAGCGAATGCGATTTGAATCTGTCGGAGCGCACCAGGCGCGCGAGCTGGCCTTGCAGCATACCCAGCTCGAGCTCGTAGTCGTGCTTTTCTTCGCGGGCCTCGTAGTCGAGTTCGCCCAGGCGATCCGGAATCCGCCCGGGGCGCACCGATTGCAGCGCGAAGGCCCGCGTCGCGCGCGGAATCGCGCGGCGCTTCATGGTGGCCAGCACGGCCTCGGCCGTGCGCACCATGCGCATGTTGGCGTCGGCGCTCGGAATCACGACCCAGGGCGCGTGATCGGTGTCGGTGTGCGCGAGCGCCACCTGGCCGGCATCGCAGATGCGGTCGTAGTGCTTGCGCACCTTGCGGTCGGCCGGCGTGATTTCCCAGGCGGTCTCGGGACTGGCCAGCAGGCGTTTGATCCGGCTGGATTGCGCATCCGCCGACAGGTGATACCAGAGCTTGACGATCTGCACGCCCTCGGCGGCCAGCAGGGCCTCGAAGCGCCGGATCTGCGCCGCGCAGGCCTCGATGCGTTCGGGGCGCTGTTTCTTGCGTGCCGCCTCCTTGAGCAGCGGCACATACCAGGAGCCGAACACGATGCCCGTCTGTCCTTTGGCGGGCAGCTCGTTCCAATAGCGCCAGAACGCCGGACGCGCGTTGTCGTCGCGATCGGGCGGGCCGTAGGCCAGCGTATGGATATGGCGCGGGTCCATCCATTCGTTGAGCTGATTGATGGTCTCGCCCTTGCCCGCGCCGTCGATGCCGGCCACCACGATCAGCAAGGTGCGATCGGCGCGCTTGAGCCGGTCGTACTGCGACCGCAGCAAAGCCACGCGCAAGCGGCTTTCCTGGGTTTTGAAGTCTTCCTTGGGCAGAACGGGATCGGCTTGCGCTTCGGCGAACATCATCGGTACACGGCGGATGGGAAAGCGGGGGACTCGCGATCGGCCGATGTTGCTGGATAACCGGCAGGGGCGCAAGTGCCACGCCAGCGTGCCGGGATGCGGCCAGCGGGGCGTTTACAGTCGGGCATTCATTTCTGAAAAGGTCACCGCACGTCACGGCATCATTCCGACCAAGCGCGACCTGCAGCGACGAACTAACGAGACTGGCGGCACCACCGCAGGCTCGAGGCCCGCAAGACCGATACCGAAAAACCTACAACGGGCTCGGAATCTTCAAGACCGGCGGCTGCACGATCCCCCCATTGAAGCAGAGTAGTTTATAAACTACAATCACAACATGATCGAATTGAAGCAGACAGACGTTTTTGAGAAATGGTTTGCTGATTTGAGGGACCAGCGCGCCAGGACTGCCATCGCGTCCCGTCTTGACCGACTGGCCTTTGGGCATGCGGGCGATGTCGAGCCGGTAGGCAAGGGCGTTAGCGAGCTTCGGATTCACTACGGCCCCGGATACCGGGTCTATTTTCAACGGCAAGGCAACACCATCATCGTGCTGCTGTGCGGTGGCGATAAGGACAGCCAGCGGCGGGACATAAAGGCCGCGCTGCGTCTTGCCGATGAATTGAGGAAATGAATATGACCGTGAAACTGACCACTTTCGACCCGGCCCAGCACCTGCAAACAGATGAAGCCATTGTGGATTTCATGGCGGAGGCGTTCGAGAGCAATGACCCCGCATATGTGGCGCATGCGCTTGGCGTGGTCGCCCGTGCGAAGGGAATGACGCAGATCGCCAATGACACCGGCCTGTCACGCGAGCAGCTGTATCGCTCCCTGAGCGAAGACGGCAACCCCACGCTGCGCACCGTGTTTACCGTGCTCAAGGTGTTGGGCGTCGAGCTGACCGCCAGGGGCCCAATTCTGCCTACAGCCGATCGACGGGGATCTTGAGATAGATCATGCCGTCGGGCTCGGCCGGGGGCAGGTGGCCCGCGCGGATGTTGACCTGGATGGATGGCAGGATCAGCGTGGGCATGCCCAGCGTGGCGTCGCGACGGGTGCGCATGGTCACGAAGGCCGCTTCGGTGACGCCGTCGTGCACGTGGATGTTGCCGGCGCGCTGTTCGGCCACGGTGGTCTGCCAGGCAGGCGAGCGGCCTTCGGGCGGGTAGTCATGGCAGACGAAGATGCGCGTGTCGGGCGGGAGCGCGAGCAGGCGCTGGATGGAGCGGTACAGCGACGTGGCGCTGCCGCCGGGGAAATCGCAGCGCGCCGTGCCCACGTCCGGCATGAAGAGCGTGTCGCCCACGAACACCGCGTCGCCGATGCGGTAGGCCAGATCGGCCGGCGTGTGACCCGGCACGTGCAGGCACTGCGCGGTGAGCGCGCCGATGGCGAACGACTCGCCATCGGCAAACAGATGGCCGAACTGCGAGCCATCCAGCGCGAACTCCGGCTCGAGGTTGAAGATGGGTTTGAACACGCCCTGCACGGTGCGGATGTGCTCGCCGATCGCGATGGTGCCGCCCAGCTCGCGCTGCAGCCACGGCGCGGCCGACAGGTGATCGGCATGCGCGTGGGTTTCGAGGATCCAGGCGGTGCTCAGGCCGAGCGCGCGTACGTGATCGCGAATGCGCGCCGCGCCCGTGGTGCGGGTGCGCCCCGACTTGGGATCGAAATCCAGGACCGGGTCGATCACCGCACAGGTGCCGCCCGGCGCATCGTGCACGACATAGGAGACCGTGCCGGTGGTGTCGTCGAAAAAGGCGTGGATGTGTGGCGTCATGGCGAATGCGGATCGGCGGCGCGATGGCCGCGCCGTTCGATCCATCATATCCGCTCGTCCCCGCGCGGGACAACGCGATCAGTCGTAGCTGCGCGCGTCCTCGATCACCTTGCCGTCGTTGGGCAGCGCGCCCGGCGCCGACCACTGCACGTCGGCGCGCAGCTTCGTCACCTCGCGCACCGACTCGGCGATGCGCGCGGCGAGCGCGTCGTCCGGCGCGTCGGATTCCACGTGCAGCACCATGCGATCGTTGCCGGTGGCGCCGCTCACGACCAGACGCGCCCGGCCGATGCCGGGATGGCGGCGCAGCACCTCGGCCACCTGCGACGGATGCACGAACATGCCGCGCACCTTGGTGGTCTGGTCGGCGCGGCCGAGCCAGCCGCGGATGCGCACGTTGGTGCGTCCGCATGGCGACGCGCCCGGCATGATGGCCGACAGATCGCCGGTGCCGAAGCGCACGAGTGGGTAGTCGGGATTGAGCGTGGTGACGACCACCTCGCCGACCTCGCCGTCCGGCACGGGCTCGCCGGTGCCGGGCCGCACGATCTCCAGAATCAGGTCCTCGCCCAGCACCAGGCCCTCGCGGGCCGGCGTCTCGAACGCGATCATGCCGAGATCGGCGCTGCCGTAGGCCTGGTAGCCCGCGATGCCGCGTGCCGCCAGCCAGTCGCGCAGCGAAGGGGGGAAGGCTTCGCCCGACACCAGCGCGCGCCGCAGCGAGTCCAGGCGCACGCCCAGTTCGTCGGCCTTCTCGAGAATGATCTTGAGAAAGCTGGGCGTGCCGGTGTAGCCCGACGGCGCGAGATCGGCGATGGCGCGCACCTGCTGTTCGGTCTGGCCGGTGCCGCCCGGAAACACGGTGCAGCCCACCGCATGCGCCGCCGTCTCCATCATGGAGCCGGCCGGCGTGAAGTGGTACGAGAAGCAGTTGTAGGCCAGCTCGCCCGCGCGAAAGCCGGCGGCATGCAGCGCGCGTGCGAAGCGCCAGTAGTCGGCGCGCCCGCTCTCGGGTTCGTAGATCGGGCCCGGCGATGCGAACACGCGCAACGCCTCGCCCCAGCCGATGGCGGAAAAGCCGCCGAAGGCCCGCTCGGGCCCCTGCGCCGTGGCGCTGGCGCGATGGGCCTGCTGACGCTCCAGCAGTTCGTGCTTGCGCAGCACCGGCAGCGTGGCCAGCGCCTCGCGGCTCGTGATCCGGGTGGCATCGATGCCGGCGAGATGCGCGGTCATGGCGCTCGCGCGGGCCTGGGCATGCGCGATGGCGCCCGGCAGGGCACGCATCAGCGCCTGCTCGCGTTCGGCCGGCGGTCGGGTTTCCAATGTGTCGAAGAACTCAGACATGGGTTCGCACCCTCAGATGTGCGTTTGGCGGGGTTTCCGTGGCCTGTCTCAGGCCAGCCAGCGTTTGCGCCGGCGGTAGAACTTCTGATCGCGAAAGCTCTTGCGTTCGCCGCTGGAAATGCCGAGATAGAACTCTTTGACGTCTTCGTTCTGCGCCAGCTCGGCCGCCGCGCCGTCCATCATGACGCGGCCGTTCTCGAGGATGTAGCCGTAGTCGGCGTAGCGCAGCGCGATGTTGGTGTTCTGTTCGGCGAGCAGGAAGCTCACGCGCTCGCGCTGGTTCAGGTCGCGCACGATCTCGAAGATCTCTTCGACGATCTGCGGCGCCAGTCCCATCGAGGGCTCGTCGAGCAGAATCATGTTGGGGCTCGCCATCAGCGCGCGGCCGATCGCGGTCATCTGCTGTTCGCCGCCGGACGTATAGCCCGACTGGCTGGTGCGGCGCTGCTTGAGCCGCGGGAAGTACTGGTACACGCGATCCAGGGCGGCGCTCACTTCGCCGCGCGAGAGCTTGCGCGTATAGGCGCCGGTGAGCAGGTTGTCTTCGACCGTGAGGTGGGCGAAGCAGTGCCGGCCCTCCATCACCTGCACCACGCCGCGCTTGACCAGCTCGGCGGGCGACAGCCGGTCGATGCGTTCGTCGCGATACTGGATCGAGCCCTTGGTCACGTCACCGCGTTCGCCCTTGAGCAGGTTCGAGACGGCGCGCAGCGTGGTGGTCTTGCCCGCGCCGTTGGCGCCGAGCAGCGCCACGATCGCGCCTTCCGGCACGCGCAGCGACACGCCCTTGAGCACCAGGATCACGTGGTTGTAGATCACTTCGATGCCGTTCACATCGAGCAGCACGCGGGCGGCCTCGGGGGCAGCGACAGGCTGGGGAGCTGCGGTCATGGGAAATCCTCGGTAAGGCGGCCGCCGGCAGCGCCGGCGGCCTGGGTGCATCAGGCGGCGCGCACGCCGCCGTCCATCAGCCCTCGCACTTGCGCGGCGTGATGTTCTTCTCCTTTGCGTACTTCGCGGCGGCTTCCTTCACGAGCGGATCGAGCAGCGCCTTGTCGGCCTGGTACCAATCGCTCTTGACCTCGAACTTCGCGCCGTCCCACTGCACGATGCGGGCCCAGTCATCGCCCATGTGGTTGGCGCACGAGGTCTTGACCGGACGCATGATGTCGCCAAACCCGAGTTCGTTCAGGCGATCCTGCGTGATGTTGAGGTTCTCGAAGCCCCAGCGCACCTGCTCCGGCGTGAGCGCCTTGCCCTTGCCGTACTTCTCCTGCGCGGTGCGGATGGCCTCGACCTGCATCATCGAGATCATCATGCCGCGCGTGTGCGCGATGGTGCCGAGCGTGTTCTTCGCCGTCTTGTCGGCGCCCTGGCCCTTGTCGTAGACGAACTTCTTCAGATCGTCGTAGACCTTGCCGGTGGCCGAGCTGTTGTGGATCGTGATGGCGTTGTAGCCCTTGGCGACGTCACCGAGGTCTTTCACGTCGCCTTCGGAGCCGGCCCACCAGATCGCGTACATCTTGTCGCGCGGGTAGCCGCTGGCCTGGGCTTCGCGGATGGCCGTGGGCGTCATGATGCCGGCGCTCCAGAGCAGCACGTAGGCCGGGCGCTGCTGCCGGATCTGCAGCCAGGTGGACTTCTGCTCCACGCCCGGCGCGGTCACCGGATACATCAGCAGCTCGAAGCCCTCTTTGGCGGCGCGCTTCTGCAACAGCGGGATCGGCTCCTTGCCGTAGGGCGAGTCGTGATAGACCAGGGCGATCTTCTTGCCCTTGAGCTTGTCCATCCCGCCTTCCTTCTTGGCGATGTCCTGGATCATCACGTCGGCCGCGGTCCAGTACGTGCCCAGCAGCGGGAAGTTCCATTCGAACACCGAGCCGTCGACCGATTGCGACAGGCCGTAGCCCATGGTCTCGACCGGCACCTTGTCGACGATGGCCTTGTCGCTCACGGCGAACGTGATGCCGGTCGACTGCGTGTCGAAGCCCGAGGCGCCGGTGCCGCGGCCCTTCAGGCGCTCGTAGCATTCCACGCCGCGGTCGGTGGCGTAGGCGGTTTCGCATTCCTCGTAGGTGATCTTGACGCCGTTGACGCCGCCGTCGCGCTCGTTCACCAGCTTCAGGTAATCGAGCTTGCCATCGGCCCACGGAATGCCCAGCGGCGCGAACGAGCCCGTGCGATACACCAGCAGGGGCACGAACTGCTCCTCGGCGGCGAGCACCGGGGTGGCGATGGCGCCCAGTGCGCCGGTCGCGGCCATGACGGCAGCCGCCAGTTTCAGGTTGAGTCGCTTCATCTCCATATACCTCCTGCGTGGTGTTCGAGTCGGACACCGGGGTTGGCCCGGTCTACGCCGGGTGTCGTGATTGCGTGGTCCGCGCGCCATGCGCGGGCCGCACGCGAAACCATCAATGCGGGAAAGGCCAGATGCGAAGTTTTTCTTTGCCGATGCTCCAGAGCCGCGCCAGCCCGTGGGGCTCCGCGATCAGGAAGAACACGATGAGCGCGCCGAACACCATGTGCTCGACGTGAGCGGCGGTATCGACCGACATCGACATGCCGAGCATGTGCGGAATATTGGTGAGCGCCACCGGCACGAGCACGATGAACGCGGCGCCGAAGAAGCTGCCGAGGATCGAGCCCAGTCCGCCGATGATGACCATGAAGAGCAGCTGGAACGAGCGGTTCAGGTCGAAGGCGAGCGGCTCCCAGGAGCCCAGGTGGATGTAGCCCCACAGCGCGCCGGCCACGCCGACGATGAACGAACTCACCGCGAACGCCGACAGCTTGGCGTACATCGGCCGGATGCCGATCACCGCGGCGGCCACATCCATGTCGCGGATCGCCATCCACTGGCGGCCAATCGCGCCACGCACGAGGTTCTTCGCCAGCAGCGTGAACACCACCACCAGGATCAGCACGAACAGGTACTTCTCCAGCGCGCTTTGCACCGGCAGGCCGAAGGCGGTGAGCGGCGGCACCGAGACGTTGCCCGACGAGGAGTAGTTGGTGAAGAACGGAATGCGCAGAAACGCCCAGTCGACGAAGAACTGCGCCGCCAGGGTGGCGACCGCCAGGTAGAGCCCGCGGATGCGCAGGCTGGGAATGCCGAAGACCACGCCCACCAGCGTGGCGAAGCAGCCGCCCAGCAGGATCTGCAGCAGCAGCGGCATGCCCGGAAAGCGCACGCCGAAGTTCCAGGCGGCGTAGGCGCCCACCGCCATGAAGGCGCCGGTACCGAGCGAGATCTGGCCGCAATAGCCCACCAGAATGTTGAGGCCGACCGCGGCCAGCGCCAGGATCAGGAAGGGGATCAGAATGGCGCGCAGCAGGTAGTCGCTGGCGAGCGCCGGGATGGCGACGAAGGCCACGGCGAGCAGCAGGGCCATGACGATGCGGTCCTGGCGGATCGGAAAGATCTGCTGGTCGGCGCGATAGCTGGTCTTGAACTGGCCGTTTTCGCGGTAGAACATATTTTTATCCTCAGACCCGATCGATGATCTTTTCGCCGAACAGCCCTTGCGGACGGAACAGCAGGAACACCAGCGCCAGCACGTAGGCAAACCAGATTTCGATGCCGCCGCCCACCAGCGAACCCAGGTAGACCTCGGACACCTTTTCGCCCACGCCGATGATGAGGCCGCCGATGATGGCGCCCGGTACGGAGGTCAGGCCGCCCAGGATCACGACCGGCAGGGCCCGCAGCGCCGCGGTCGAGAGCGTGAACTGCACGCCGAACTTCGATCCCCAGATGATGCCGGCCACCAGCGCCACCAGGCCCGCCACGCTCCACACGATGACCCAGATGCGATTGAGCGGGATGCCGATGGACTGCGCGGCCTGGTGATCGTCGGCCACCGCGCGCAGCGCCCGGCCCGTGGAGGTGAACTGGAAGAAGAGCGCCAGCGCGGCGACCAGCAGCGCGGCGATCACCGCCGCGGTGAGATCCTCGAGATTGATGAGCAGGCCGCCCTCGAACACCGATTCGAGAATGATCGCGGGATCCTTCGGCATGCCGACGTTGATCGAGTACACCGAGCTGCCGAAGGCGATCTGGCCCAGGCCATCGAGAAAGTAGCTGATGCCCAGCGTCGCCATGAGCAGCGTGGTGGCCTCCTGGTTGACCAGGTGGCGCAGCACGAAGCGCTCGATCGCGATCGCCAGCACGAACATCAGCAGCGCGCTCACGATGAAGGCGAGCACGTTGGCGATCAGCATGTGCTCGAAGCCCAGCCACCGCGGGATCCACTCCGAGAAGCGCGCCATCGAGAGCGCGGCCACGAGCACCATGGCGCCCTGCGCGAAGTTGAAGACGCCCGATGCCTTGAAGATCAGTACGAAACCCAGCCCGATGAGCGCGTACAGCATGCCGCTCATCAGTCCGCCGAATACCGTTTCCAGGAAGAATGCCATGCCCAATCCCCAGATGTTGTCGTTGTGCGCGCGTGCGCCTGTGTGCGGTCCGAGGCCCTAGTGCGACTGCACGCCCAGAT
This sequence comes from Bordetella genomosp. 5, assembly GCF_002261475.1. GTDB lineage: Bacteria > Pseudomonadota > Gammaproteobacteria > Burkholderiales > Burkholderiaceae_B > Bordetella. The sequence goes on along the minus strand of NZ_NEVN01000013.1, from coordinate 171,543 downwards.
AGGCGCGGATCACATCGGGATGGGTACGGACTTCGTCGGGCGTGCCATCGCCGATCTTCTTGCCGTAATCGAGCACCACCACGCGGTCGGAGATATCCATCACCACGCCCATGTCGTGCTCGATGAGCACGATCGTGGTGCCGAACTCGTCGTTCACATCGAGGATGAAGCGGCTCATGTCCTGCTTCTCTTCGATGTTCATGCCCGCCATGGGTTCGTCGAGCAGCAGCAGGCGCGGCTCCATCGCGAGCGCCCTGCCGAGGTCCACGCGCTTTTGCAGGCCATAGGGCAGACGCCCCACGGGCACCTTGCGGTAGGCCTGGATCTCGAGGAAGTCGATGATGTTCTCGACGAACTGGCGATGGCGGGTTTCCTCGCGTTCGGCCGGGCCCAGGCGCAGCGCCTGTGCGAGCAGACCCGACTTCATGCGCAGATTGCGTCCGGTCATGATGTTGTCGAGCACGCTCATGCCCTTGAAGAGCGCGAGGTTCTGGAACGTGCGCGCGATGCCCATTTCGGCGGCCCGGCGCGGGTTCATGCGCGAGAAGCGCTGGCCGCGCAGCTCGATGCCGCCCTGTTGCGGGGTATAGACGCCGTTGATCACGTTGAGCATCGAGCTCTTGCCGGCGCCGTTGGGGCCGATGATGGCGCGGATCTCGTGCTCGCGCACGTCGAACGAAATGTCGGTGAGTGCGCGCACGCCGCCGAACGACAGTGAGATGTTCTGCATGTCGAGCATCACGGCGCCGATGCGCTGGTCGCGGGAGAGTTGGCTGTTCATGTCAGGCGGCCCGGGCGGTGATGGCGGGATAGGTCTTGGCGGGCTCGATATGCAGATCGGCCGAGATGCTGCCGACCCGGCCGTCCTCGAACTTGACCTCGGTCTCGATGAACTGCGAGGTCCGGCCTTCGTAGAGCGCGTCGATCAGTACGCCGTACTTCTGCGCGATGAACGCGCGCCGCACCTTGCGGGTACGCGTGAGCTCGTCGTCGTCGGGATCGAGCTCTTTGTGCAGGATCAGGAAGCGCGAGACCTGCGAGGCCGCCAGGCGCGGATCCTGCGCGAGGTCGGCGTTGACACGCTCGACGCAATCGCGGATCAAGGCGTAGACCTCTTTTTTGCCGGCCAGATCGGTGTAGCCGGCATACGGCAGGCCGCGGCGCTCGGCCCAGTTGCCGACGGCCTCGAGATCGATGTTGATGAAGGCGCAGACCTCGTCGCGATTGGCGCCGAAGGCCACGGCCTCTTTGATGTGCGGGAAGAACTTGAGCTTGTTCTCGATGTACTTGGGCGCGAACAGGCTGCCATCGGCGAGCTTGCCCACGTCTTTCGCGCGGTCGATGATCTTGAGCTGGCCGTCGGTGTCGAGATAGCCGGCGTCGCCCGTGTGGAACCAGCCTTCGGCGTCGCGCGCCTCGGCGGTGGCGCTCGGGTTGCGGTAATACTCCTTGAACAGCCCCGGGCTCTTGACCAGGATCTCGCCGTTCTCGGACACCTTGATTTCCACACCGGGCACGGGCGGACCGACGGTGTCGTCGCGCACCTGACCATCGGGCTGCACGCACACGAACACCGAGGTTTCGGTCGAGCCGTACAGCTGCTTGAGGTTGATGCCGATCGAACGATAGAACACGAACAGGTCGGGCCCGATCGCCTCGCCGGCGGTGTAGGCCACGCGGACGCGGCTCATGCCGAGCGCGTTGCGCAAGGGGCCGTAGATGAAGACATCGCCCAGCCGGTAGCGCAGCCGGTCCCAGGCGTTGACCGAATCGCCGTCGAGGATGCGCGTGCCCACGCGGCGCGCCAGCGCCATGCAGGCGCCGAACAGCTTGCGCTTGATCCAGCCCGCATCTTCCATGCGGATCATCACGTGCGTGAGCAGGCCTTCGAGCACGCGCGGCGGCGCGAAGTAATAGGTGGGGCCGATGTCGCGCATGTCGATCGACACGGTGTCGGGCGACTCGGGATGATTGACCGTGAAGCCCGAGACGAGCAATTGCGTGTACGAGAACATGTTCTGGCCGATCCAGGCGGGCGGCAGATAGGCCAGCACGTCCTCGGCGTCGGTCAGCCGCTCCATCTCGGAAACCGCGCGTGCGCGGTCGATCAGCGCGTGGTGCGTGAGCACGACGCCCTTGGGCTTGCCGGTGGTGCCCGAGGTATAGAACATCGCGGCGGGATCGTGGGGCTGCACGGCGGCCACGGCGCGCTCATGAAAATCGGGGTGGGCCTGCGCGTGCGCGCGGCCCTGTTCGAGCAACTGATCGAACGACTTCAGCAGCGGGTCGGCGTAATGGCGCAGACCGCGCGGATCGTCGTAGACCACATGCGCGAGCGCCGGGCACTGCGCCCGCACCTCGAGCATCTTGTCGACCTGCTCCTGATCTTCGACGACCGCGACGCGCACTTCGGCGTCCTGCAGCACATAGACCATCTCTTGCGCCACGGCATCCTGATAGAGCGGCACCGGGATCGCGCCGAGCGATTGCGCGGCCATCATGGCGATGTAGAGGCGCGGGCGGTTCTCGCCGATCACGGCCACGTGCATGCCCGGCTCGATGCCGAGCGCGGACAGGCCGTGCGCGATGGTGCGCGCCTGCTCGGCAACCTCTGACCACGTGAGCGTCTGCCAGATGCCGAGGTCTTTCTCGCGGATGGCCGGGCGCGAGCCGCGCACCCGGGCGTGTTCAAGCAACAGCGCAGGAAAAGTCTGCGCAGCTGCCGGCTTCATGGCTGAAGCGGGCTGAGAAGGCGCCACGTTGTCTCCTGTCCGTTCTGACTGCCACGTGAGCCTTGCGCGTGATGCGCGCCCCGCGGCATGCCGACCGGTTCGTTTTAGATTTACGGCAGCACTTAAGGTATAAGGTTGGGTTGCTACCGACTGTCACCATCACGACATTCCAGGAACATTTAGGGTATTCCCGATGCAGCTTGCCGAATCGCTCCAGCTCGCCGCCGCATGGTTCCGCGTGCTCGATCCCGCACAGCAGGCGCGGGTGGAGCGCGACGTGTCCGTGCAGCAAGTGCAAGCCGGCTCGATCATAGAGCGCAAAGGCGATCTGGCCCAGGCCTGGATCGGCGTGCTCGCGGGTCTGGTCAAGGTGTCGGTGGGCAATGCCGAAGGCAAGGTCGCGTCGCTCACCGGCGTGCCGGCCGGCGGCTGGATCGGCGAGGGCTCGCTGCTCAAGCGCGAGGTCCGCAAATACGATGTGGTCGCGCTGCGTGATTCGGTCGTGGCGCGCCTGCCCGCGGCCACGTTCGAGTGGCTGCTCGACAGCAGCATTCCGTTCAATCGCTATCTGCTGCACCAGCTGAACGAGCGCGTGGCGCAGTTCATCGGCAAGGCCGAGCACGATCGCCTGCTCGATCCGGATGCGCGCGTCGCGCGCTGCCTCGCCGAACTCTTCAATCCGCTGCTGTATCCGGGCATGGGCATGCGCCTGGCCATCACGCAGGAAGAAGTGGGCTATCTGGCGCGCGTGTCGCGTCAGCGCGCCAACCAGGCGCTGCGCAAGCTCGAAGAGGCGGGGCTGCTGCAGGTGGAATACGGCGCCGTGCGCGTGCAGGACCTCGATGGCTTGAAGCGCTACGGCGCCGATGCGGTGATGAGCGACGAGCCCTGAGCCGCCTCAGTGGCCGCCGCCCAGATAAGCGGCCACCACGGCGGGATCATGCTTGAGCTGCTCCGCCGGCCCGTGCACCGAGATGCGGCCGTTTTCCAGCACATAGCCATAGTCGGCCACGTTCAGCGCGGCCGCGGCGAACTGCTCCACCAGCAGCATGGTCACGCCCTGCTCCTTGAGCCTCGCGATGATGCGGAACACCTCTTCGACCAGGATGGGCGCCAGGCCCATCGACGGTTCGTCGAGCAGCACCAGCTCGGGGCTCAGCATGATGGCGCGCGCCATGGCCAGCATCTGCTGCTCGCCGCCCGACAGCGTGCCGGCCAGCTGATCGCGCCGCTCTTTCAGGCGCGGAAACAGATCCATGGCGCGGTCGAGATCGCCGGGCACGTCGCCTCGGGGACGCCGGCCGGTGAGGCGCGGAAACGCGCCCAGCAGCAGATTGTCGGTCACCGACAGCGAAGGAAACACGCGCCGGCCTTCGGGTGAGTGGGCCAGGCCGAGCCGCGCGATCTGGTGCGACTCCATGCCATCGATACGGCGACCGCCCAACGAGATTTCGCCCGCGCTCGTGGGGATCATGCCCGAGAGTGCCCGCATGGTCGTGGTCTTGCCCGCGCCGTTGGAGCCGATCAGGGTCACCACCTTGGCGCGCGGCACTTCGAGGCTGATGCCGTGCAGGACCTTGACCTTGCCGTAGCCGGCTTCGAGATTCTTGATTGAGAGCATCGTTCGTCTTCCCGCTTATGCTTGCGCGCCGCCCAGATAGGCTTCGATGACTTTGGGATTGGCCTGGACTTCGGCCGGCAGGCCCTCGGCGATCTTCTGGCCGAAGTCGAGCACGGACACGGTGTCGCACACGCCCATCACCACGTCCATGTGATGCTCGATCAGGATCAGCGTGATGCCGTGGTCGCGCACCTTGCGGATGATGGTGAGCAGCTCCGCGATGTCCGGCGCGGTCAGGCCGGCGGCGGGCTCGTCCAGCAGCAGCAGCTGCGGGTCGAGCGCGAGTGCGCGCGCGATCTCGAGCAGGCGCTGCTTGCCGTAGGGCAGGTTGCGCGCCTCCTCGTCGGCCAGCCCGTCCAGACCCACGAACTCGAGCAGCGCCAGCGCGCGGGCTCGCGCACGCTGCTCTTCGTTCTTCCAGCGCGCGGTGCGCAACGCGATGTTGGCCAGCCCCGTGGTGAAGGTGTGGTGCAGGCCGACCAGCACGTTCTCCAGCGCCGTCATCTCACCGAACAGCTGGACGTTCTGGAAGGTCCGCGCCACGCCATGCGCGGCGATGTCGGCCGGGGTCTTGCCCACCAGCGACTTGCCGCCGAACTCCACGCTGCCCGCCGTGGGAATGTAGATGCCGGTCAGCACGTTCATCATGGTGCTCTTGCCGGAGCCGTTGGGTCCGATGAGGCCGTGGATGGTGCCGCGGCGCACGTGCAGATCCACCTGATTGAGGGCCTTGAGGCCGCCGAACTGCATCAGCACACCGCGCGCCGACAGCAGCTCTTCGGCAGCACCGGCGCCCGCCTGCGGCACGGCTTCGGTGTGGTCGGCGAGCTCCTGGCGCACCTTGAGCGCCGCGCGCCGCGTCGAGAAGAACTGCTGCCGTACGAAGCCCACGATGCCATCGGGCAGGTAATACACCACGAACAGGATCATCAGCCCGAAGATGCTGAGGCGCCAGTCGGTCAGCGCCTCGAGCCAGTACGAAAACACGGCGAGCGCGATGGTGCCCACCACCGGCACGGCCACCCGGCGCGGCGCCACCTGGCCGCGCGACACGGCCAGCGCGCAGCCGGCCGTCACCACGATGGCGACCGTCAGCGCGATCATGCGGAAGGTGCCGATGTCATCGAGCATCTTGGGCAGCAGCACGATGATGGACGCGCCCAGCAGCGCGCCGGTGCGGGTCTTGCGGCCGCCCATGATGATGGCGAGCAGGAACAGGATCGTGAGTTCGAAGTTGTAGGTGTTGGGCGAGATGTACTGTTCGGAGTAGCTGTACAGCGCGCCCGCCAGCCCGGCGAAGCCGGCGCTGATCACGAACGCGATCACCTTGTGTCGATACACCGACACGCCCATGCAATCGGACGCGATCGGGCTGTCGCGCAGCGCCTCGAAGGAGCGGCCCAGGTGCGACTTGAGGATGCGGTGCACCACGATGAGCGCCAGCACCAGCATCAGGGCCACCAGCCAGAAGTATTCCTGCCGGCTCAGGACATGGCCCGCGATCGAGGGCTTGTTGATCTTGATGCCGAGCGGGCCTTCCGTGAGGAACGTCATCTCGTTGATCAGGATCTGGATGATGGTGCCGAACGCCAGCGTCACCATGGCCAGGTACGGCCCCGTGACGCGCAGGGCGGGCAGGGCCAGCACCGCGCCGAACACCGCGGCCACCGCGATGGCGGCGGGCACGGTGACCCAGATCGGCATGCCGAGATGGAAGAACAGCACGCCCGCCACGTACGAGCCGATGCCGAAGAGGCCGGCATGGCCGAGCGAGACCTGGCCGGTATACCCCACCACGATGTCGAGCCCGAACAGCAGGATCGCGTAGATCATGATGGTTTCGATGAGGTGCAGGTAGTACGTGTTCGTGATGGCCAGCGGAATGGCGGCCAGGCACACGACCCCCACGGTGGTAAGCGCAAGATGCAACGGTTTCATGGCTTACACCTTCTTGATGGCGGTCTTGCCGAACAGGCCGGCGGGTTTGAAGGCGAGGACCAGCAACAGCAGCACCAGTCCGGGCACGTCCTTGTAGCCGGTCGAGAGGTAGAAGCCGGTGGTGGTCTCGGCGATGCCCAGGATCAGGCCGCCCACCACCACGCCCATGCCGCTGGACAGCCCGCCGATGATGGCGACCGCGAAGGCCTTCAGGCCCAGCACGGCGCCCATGGTGGCGCCGGTCAGCGTGAGCGGCGCCACCAGCACGCCGGCGAACGCGGCGGTCAGGGACGACATCGCATACGAGAAGGTGATCATCAGCCCGGTGTTGATGCCCATCAGGCCGGCGGCGCTGCGATCGTTCGACGTGGCGACGAAGGCCTTGCCGTAGATGGACTTGCGGTTGAACAGCTCGACCAGCAGCATCATGGCGAGTGCGCCGAACACCACCAGCAGTTCCATGGGCAGCACATTGGCGCCCAGCAGCGAGATCGGTGCCTCGGGCAGGGGCGACGGGAAGCGCAGGTCGTCACGGCCCCAGACGTTCTCGGCCACGTTGCGGAAGATGATGCCCAGCGCGATCGTGGCCATGATCCAGCCGAACTCGGAGCGCGTCTTGATGGCCGGCCGCACCCCCACGCGTTCGACGAACGCGCCCTGCGCGAAGCCGAACAGGCACACGATGGGAATCATGACCCAGTAGTTCACGCCCAGCCCCACCAGCGTGAGCCCGACCAGGGCCCCGAGCATGAGGGATTCGCCCTGACCGAAATTCAGGGTGCCGGAGGTGGCGAAAGTGAGCTGGTAGCCGAACGCGATGACGGCATAGATCATGCCGAGCGCGATGCCGCTATAGATGAGCTGTAGAAGAATCATCGTGATGTGCGCCGATCGAAAACGCGCCCATCGCCGTCGCGCGATGGGCCGGACCGCCAGGGCGCGGCCGCGCCGCCGGACGATGCCGGACGGGCGACGCGCTTGCTGCCGTGGCTGCGGGAGCGGATGGGAGGGTTACTGCGCCTTGACCACGCGACCGCCCTTGACCTCGCCGATGGTGACTTCCTTGGGGGTGATGGCGTCGTGGTTGTCGTGCGAGAACGGCTTGTTGTAGGTCATGACCACGCCCTCGACCGGCGTCTGCAGATTCTCGAGCGCCTCGCGCACTTTCACGCCGTCGGTCGAGTTGGCCTGCTTGATGGCGGCGGCCAGCAGGTAGATCGAGTCATAGCCCTGGGCGGCCGACACCGGCGAATCGATCCGGTTGTTCTTGGGCTTGAACTTCGCCAGATAGGCGTCGATGAACGCCTTGCGCTTGGGCGTGTCCGGATCCTGGATGAAGGTCTGCGGCATGCGCGCGCCCTCGCCGTTGGTGCCGGAGTTGTCGATGTAGTTGGCCATCGACAACGTCCAGCTGCCCACCATCGGCACCTTCCAGCCCAGCTTGGCCATGCCGTTGGCGATCTGCGCCAGCTCGGGACCGATACCGTAGGTGAGCACGGCTTCGGCGCCCGCCGCCTTCGACTTCAGCAGCTGCGGCGTCATGTCGACGTCTTTGATGTTGAACTTCTCGACGGCCACGGCCTTGATGCCCTTGGCGGCCAAAGCCTTCTCCAGATCCTCGCGGCCAAGCTGGCCGTAGTTGGTGGAGTCGGCCAGGATGGCGACCTTCTTGAAGCCGCGGCGCGTGATCGCCTCTTCGACGATCATCGGCGCCTGGATGCTGTCGTGCGCCGCGTTGCGGAACACGTAGTTGTCCTTGTATTCGGGCGCCTTGAACTGGTGCGTGATCACGCTGCCGGTGGCCACGTTGTTCATCACCGGAATCTTGGCGTCCTGATAGAAGCGTTGCGAGGCCAGGGCCACGCCGGTGTTGATGTAGCCCACCGTGGCCGCCACCTGCTCCTTGTTGATGAGCTCCTGGGCGATCTGCACGCCGCGTTCATTCTTGGCTTCGTCGTCGCGCTCGACCGCGACGAGCTGGCGGCCCAGCACGCCACCGTTCTTGTTGATCTCTTCGATGGCCAGGCGCACGCCGTCGCGCATGCTCACGCCCATGGAGGAGGAGCCGCCCGTGAAGGGGCCGGCCACGCCGATCTTGATGGGATCGGCCGCGTGTGCCGCGGTCGACAGGGCAACAACCAGAGTTCCTGCAAGCAGCTTCAAACGAAAATCCATGATGTCTCCGTTATATCTAATGAACTGCATGAAAAACGGGTGCCGGCGCCTGGCGGCGGGGTTGCTGCGAGATCGGGCGCGCTCCTTTTTATGTGCGGCTTACTTTGTGCCGAAATGCTTACGCGAAACTTATGCTTGTGCGTCTTATCGCGTAAATCCCTACGCCTGACGGCGCGGGCGGGAAACTAATTCCGGCGAGGGCGGAATTATTTTCCGTATACGGGCGCACCGCGCCCGCTGATCTGTATCCGTGCGGGGATGGTTGCGCGCGCAAGCGACCCGGACCGGTGCGGCGACGGTCCGGCCGGAGGGGGGCGCGTCAGCGCGCGGCCGAGACGGTCGGGTCGATACGCGCCGGAAACGCCGCCGCCAGCCAGTCTATGAACACCCGCAGCCGATGCGTGAGATGGCGGTTCTGCGGGTACACCACATGGAACGGGTAGGCGGCTGGCCGCCACGCGCGCAGCACCTCGACCAGCTTGCCGCTGCGCAGCGCGGGTGCGGCGCAATAGGTGAATGTCTGGACCAGGCCCAGGCCGGCCCGGCAGGCGGCCAGATGGGCGTTGCTCTCATTGACGCCGAGACGATGCTCGAGCTTGAACTCGGTTTTCTGACCGTCGCGCTCGAAGCGCCAGGGCATGGCCCGGCCGTTGCGCGTGGAGACGTAGCTGATGAGGCGATGTCCGTTCTTCAGCTCGTCGGGATAGGCGGGCACACCGAACTGCTTCAAGTAAGACGGCGTCGCGCAGGTGATCAGGGTGGCCTGTCCGATCGCGCGCGCCACCAGCGACGAATCGTCGAGCGGGCCGCCACGGATCACGCAGTCGACGTTGTCGCCGATCAGATCGACCGCGCGGTCCGACACGCCCAGGTCGATGCGGATGTCGGGGTAACGCGCCATGAAGTCGGGCAGGGCCGGGATCAAAACATCGGTGGCGGTCGACGAGCCCACGTCGATGCGCAGCGCGCCCCGAGGGCGGCCGCGCTCGGCATTGAAGGCCGAATCAATGTCGTCGAGCTCTTTCAGCAGACGGCTGGTCTTCTCGTAATAGGCATTGCCTTCGGGCGTGACCGACAGGCGCCGCGTGGTCCGATGCAGCAACCTGGCGCCGACGTGCGCCTCCAGATCCTGCACCAGCTTGCTGACGGTCGCCTTGGGCATGTCGAGTGAATCGGCGGCGCGCGTGAAGCTGCCCGCCTCGACGACGCGGGCAAAGGTGCGGATGGCGAGGAGCTGGTCCATGGCAATGGGCTAGATTGTCTATAGGTATGGATAATCTTTTCGATCTTAGCCGGTTATGGATGGTTCGGGCGGGCATAGAGTTCAGTCATGGCGTTTGCACCGCAGCGGATGAACCGGGCGGCGACGCGAACCTCGATCCCTCGAATCAAAGGAAACCATCATGACGAACGCACTCCAAGGAAAAATCGCACTCGTGACCGGCGGCACGTCGGGCATCGGCCTGGCCACCGCGCTGGAGCTCGTGGCGCAGGGCGCCCGGGTCTACATCACCGGCCGCCGCCAGGCCGAGCTCGATGCGGCCGTGGCCGCCATCGGACCGGCGGCCACGGGCATACGCGCCGACGCGGCCGTGCCGGCGGACCTCGATACGGTGTATGCGCGGATCGCGCGCGATGTCGGCCGGCTCGATGTGTTGTTCGCCAGTGCGGGCGGTGGCGACATGATGCCGCTGGGCGCCATCACGGAGGAGCACTTCGACCGCATCTTCGGCAGCAATGTGCGGGGCGTGCTGTTCACCGTGCAGAAGGCCTTGCCGCTGCTGGTGGACGGTGGCGCCGTGATCCTGACGGGTTCCACCGTCTCGATCCAGGGCACCGCCAACTTCAGCGTCTACAGCGCCAGCAAGGCCGCCGTGCGCAACTTCGCGCGCTCCTGGGCGCTCGACCTCAAGGATCGCGGCATCCGCGTCAATGTGGTGAGCCCCGGCCCGATCCGCACGCCGGGTCTGGGCGGATTGGTCGACGCCTCGCAGCGCCAGGGTCTGTTCGACCATCTGGCATCGCAGGTCCCGCTGGGCCGTCTGGGCGAGCCCGGCGAAGTGGGCAAGGCCGTAGCGTTCCTCGCGTCCGACGCCGCCAGCTTCATCAATGGCGTCGAGCTCTTCGTGGACGGCGGCATGGCGCAGGTCTAAGGCCAGGCCGAGACGCGCTGGCAGAGCTTGTGCAGCCAGTACGAGAAATCGCGGGCACCGGGTTGCAGCGCCTTGCGCGCTTCGGTGCACAGGTAATACTGCGACCCGCCCGGCGAGCTCGTGCCGCACAGGCGCACCAGCTTGCGTTCGTCCAGCCATTCGGCGGCCAGCGTGCGGCGTGTCAGCGCCACGCCCTGGCCGGCGTGCGCGGCGGCCAGCATCATGCCCAGATCCACCAGCCAGACGCCGCGCGCGGGCTCGGGCCAATTGAGGCGGGCGGCATCGAACCACGGGCGCCAGGGCTCCATGGGGCAGCGCAGCAGGGCGGCGCGCGCCAGGTCGGCCGGGCGTTCGAACGGCCCATGGCGCTTGAGATAAGTGGGCGAACACACCGGGAACACCGCGTCGTCGGTCAGGCGTTCCGCATGCAGGCCCGGATAGTGGCCGTTGCCGAAGCGTATCCACAGATCCGCGTTGGGCGGCGTGATTTCCAGATAGGGCACCGACAGCAGGATCTCGAGGTCGACGTGCGGATGGCTGTCGGTGAATTCGGGCAGATAGGGGATCAGCACCTGCCGCGCGAAGGTCGGCGTGGACACCACCCGCAGCGGCTCGGTCGCGGGCTCGCTGCGCGCGCGCAGCGATGCCGCCGAGAGCAGCCCGAGCGCGCTGCGCACCTGTTCGAGGTATTCGCGTCCCGCGGCGGTGAGGGCCGCGCCGCGCCCGCCACGAGAAAACAGCGTCGTGCCGAGCAGAGTCTCGAGGGCGCCGATGCGTTTGCCGACCGCGCTGGCCGTGACGCCGAGCTCGGCGCTGGCGCGTTCGAAAGAGCCCAGACGGGCGACGGCTTCGAAGGCCTGGATGGCAGCGAGCGGGGGCAGGCGGACATCGCGGGGATCGCGCATGGACATAGCACGCACGGTGCCTGCGCGCAGGCAGGCGGTGGTTGAGGTCGCGCCATTATAGAAACGGGGTGCAGGCCCGCACCCCGGGGAAAACGATAGTGACGCAGACGCCGGTGAAGGCGTCGGACCAGGATGGCCGGGCCGGGCCGCGCAGGCCGGGCCGCGCCGCGCAGGCCGGGCCGGGCCGCGCAGGCCGCGCACGCCGCCCCGTGACCTCCTGCCGGGTCAGCCGGCCAGGCCGCCGCGTGCCAGCGAGAACGCCAGGCCGGCCATCACCAGGGCGATCAGGCCATCCAGCACCCGCCAGGCCCGAGCGTCGTTGAACAGCGGCGCGAACAGACGCGAGCCGATGCCGAGCACGGCCAGCCACAGCAGGCTGGCGCACAGGACCCCGCTGGCGTAGGCCATGCGGGCGTCGTCGAAGCCGTGGGCCAGCGAGCCGACCACCATCATGTCGAGCCAGAAATGCGGATTGAGCAGCGAAAAGCCGATGGCGCCGAGCAGCGCGGCACCGCGCGACGGGACCGCCGCGCGGCAGGCGGCGAGGCTGCCGCCACGCCACGCGCGCCTGGCCGATTGCACGCCGTACCACGCGAGAAAGCTCACGCCGAACCACAGCACGATCTGGGTCAGGCTGGGAAACCATTCGGTCAGGACCTGCAGGCCCCAGACGCTGCTGAAGATGAACACCGCATCGATGACCGCGCAGACGGCCAGGATGCTGAGCAGATGGGCACGCATGAGGCCCTGGCGCAGGATGAAGGCGCTCTGGGCGCCGACCACGGCGAACAGGCCGAGACCGGTGGCCGCGCCGCTGGACCAGGCGGTGAAGAAAGCGGGGGAGGAGAGGGTGAACATGGAGACCTGCCACTGCAAATGAACAAGCCGTGCTGGGCGCACGGCTGGAATGCAGGTATTCTCGCGCGCTGAAGAGCTGAAATACAGCTAATTTCCTTTAACCATATTAAGCAAAGCTTAATCGGTCTGCCGGCAGCGGACGCGATGAGCCGGCGAGCGGTGTGCCGCCGCCGGCCAGGGAGAGACAGGATGCGGGTCGACCACGGACATCTGCGCGCACTCGCCGCGGTGGTGCGCGAGGGCAGTTTCGAGCGCGCGGCCGCCGCGCTCAGCGTCACCCCCTCGGCGGTCTCGCAGCGGATCAAGGCGCTCGAAGACCGCACCGGCCGGCTGCTGGTGCAACGCACGGTGCCCGCGCGCGCCACGCCCGACGGTCAGGTGCTGGTGCAGCTGGCCGAACAGACGGCTCTGCTCGAGCACGAGGCCCTGCATCGGCTGGGCGTGGCCGACGAGGACATGGCGCCGGCCAGCATTCCGGTGGCAGTCAACCACGACAGCCTCGAAACCTGGTTCGTCGACGCCGCGGTGCGCTTTTCGCAGGCCTCGCGCGCGACCCTGGATCTGCAGTCCGAAGACCAGGACCATACGGCGGCGTTGCTGCGCAATGGCGCGGTGCTGGGCGCGGTCACGACGCTGGCCGAGCCGGTGCAGGGATGCCGCATCCATGCCTTGGGCAGCATGCGCTACGTCGCCACCTGCTCGCCGGCGTTCCACGCGGCGCATTTCGCGCAGGGCGTGAACGCGCGCACGCTGGCGCAGGCGCCCGTCATCGTGTTCAACCGCAAGGACGGCCTCCAGGCGCGCTTCGCCCGGCGCATCATGGGCAAGGCCGCGTGGCAGCCGCCCATCTGGTGGGTGCCGTCCACGCGCGCCTTCGTGCATGCCACGCTGGGCGGCCTGGGCTGGACCATGAATCCGCTGCCGTTGGTGCAGGAGGATCTCGATGCCGGCCGCATGGTGCCGCTGCGACAACGTGCCGCAGAGGATGTGCCGCTGTACTGGCAACATTGGCGGGTAAACTCGCAAGCGATGGAGGCCTTGACCGATTCGGTCCTGGCTGCCGCCCGCGCATTGGTGCGGCGGCGCTAACCCGCTCCCTCGCCGGAGCATTGCATCAGGAGACGTCCATGAAGATCCGCAGTTTCGCACTGGCCGCCATGCTGGCTCTGGGCGCGCAGGGCCTGGCCCACGCCGCCGATTTCAAGGTCGGCCAGATCGAGATCGACGACCTGTGGGTGCGCGCCAGCGCGCCGGGGCAGGCCAATGGCGCGGGCTACATGGAAATCGACAACGACGCCAAGGCCGAGGATCGCCTGCTGTCCGTCACGTCCGACGTCGCCGAGCGCGTGGAGCTGCACGAGGTGGTCACCGAAAACGGCGTGGCCAAGATGCGTGAGCTCGAGAAAGGCGTGCCGGTGCCGGCCGACGGTGAGGTCAAGCTGCGTCCGGGCGGCTATCACGTGATGTTCCTCAAGCTGAAGTCGCCGTTCGCCGAAGGCGCCAAGGTGCCGGCCACCCTGCGCTTCGAGAAGGCGGGCGAGGTGCAGGTGCAGTTCGAGGTCAAGCCGATCGCGCACAACCCCGGCGGCGCCGCGGGCCATGGCGGTCACGGCATGAAGCACTGATACGCCCGGGGTTGCGGCAGGCAGGGCCTGCCGCCCTTACTCCAGCTTGATGCCGGCCTTCTTGATGACCTCGGCCCAGGTGGCGCGCTCGCGTTCGGCGTAGGTCTTGAATTCCTGCGGCGACAGCGGCATGGGCTCGACGCCCATGTCTTCGAGCTTTTGCGCGACGGCCGGCGTCTTCAGCGTCTGTGCCAGATCCGCGGACAGCTTGTCGACCACCGTCTGCGGCAAGCCGGCCGGGCCGACCACGCCTTGCCAGGCGTAGGCGGTGAAGTCGGCGATGTTCTGCTCGGCCATGGTGGGCACGTCGGGCAGGACCTTGAGGCGTTGCGGCGTGGCGGCGGCCAGCACGCGCAGCTTGCCCGCCTTGACGTTGGGCAGACCCGCGGCGAGGTCGATGAACATCAGGTCGACCTGGCCACCCAGCAGATCCTGGATCGCGGGCGCGGCGCCCTTGTACGGCACGTGCAGCACGTTCACGTTGGCGCGCTGCTTGAACAGCTCGAGCGCGAGGTGGTGCGGGGAGCCGGCGCCGGCCGAGGCCGCGCTCAGCGTGCCGGGCTCTTTGCGCGCGGCGGCAATCACGTCGTCCACGGTCTTGAACTTCGAATTCACGTTGACAGCCAGCAGCAGCGGAAAGCGCGCCAGGCCGCCGACGTAGGTGAACTTGGCGGGGTCGTAGCTGAGCTTGGCGTACAGCGACGGGTTGAAGGCCAGCGTGCCGGAGTCGGCGGTGCCGATCATGTAGCCGTTGGGCTCGGCCTGCGAGATCGCGGTGGCGCCGATGATGGTGGCCGCGCCGGGACGGTTCTCGACCACGATGGTCTGGCCCAGCGATTTTTCGAGGCCGGCGGTCACGGTGCGCGCGACGACGTCGGCGCCGCCGCCCGCGGGATAGGGCACGATCCAGCGGATCGGCTGCGCGGGCCAGGATTGCGCCTGGGCGGTATGGGTGGCGGTGAGCGCCAGGGCGGCGGCCGGCAGGGCGGCGAACGCCGCCAGACGCTGGATGAGCGTGGGCATGAAGTCTCCTCGTGCGGGGTTATGGCGCCGATGGCTGGGCATCGGCTTGTTGTGTCAGTGCGCCGCCATTATGCGCCGGTTGCCGCCGCTTCGCGAGACCTCCGTCTCTCAGGTGTCGTAATGGCGCGCGCCGAAGATGGCGCTGCCGATCCGCACCTCGGTCGAGCCTTCGGCGATCGCCAGTTCGAAGTCGCCGCTCATGCCCATCGACAGCCGCGCGAGCGGCACGGCGTCGCTGCGGTGCGCGTCGCGCAGCTCGCGCAGCCGCCGGAAGCAGGCCCGCACGGCGGCCTCGTCGTCGGTGTTGGTGGCCATCGTCATGAGGCCCTGCACGCGCAGCGCCGGGCAGGCGTGTGCGAGATGCGCAAGAAAGTCGCCCAGGTCTTCCGGCGCTAGGCCGAACTTGCTGGGCTCGGGCGAGGTCTTGACCTGCACCAGCACGTCGAGCATGCGCTCGGCGCTGGCCAGCCTGGCCTGCAGGGCGTCGGCGAGTTCGACGCGATCGAGCGATTGCAGCTCGGCCACGTCGCGGGCCACGTCCTTGGCCTTGTTGGTCTGGAGATGGCCGATCATGACCCAGCGCAGCGCCAGGGACTCGAGTTCGGCCGCCTTCTGACGGATCTCCTGCGTCTTGTTTTCACCGAAGCGGGTCAGCCCGAGCGCGTGCGCTTCGCGCACCGCGTCGGCATCGAAGGTCTTGCTCACGGGGAGCAGCGCCACGCTGTCCTCGGGACGGCCGGCGCGGGCGCAGGCCTGACGGATACGGTGTTGCACGGCGGCCAGCCGCTGGGCCATGGAATCTGCTGCAGTCATGGATGCGATCGGAGTAAGGACGATGCCGGCGGGTTGCCGGAGGTCTTCATAGTGTAGGCCCAGCGCCACGAGGGGGCCGCAAGGCGCGTTGACCCTGGCTTTGGGCCAGGCTTAGAATCCCCGGATATTTATTTATATTTCAAGGTTTTAAGCCGACGGAGACAGCGGCGATCCGCGCAGCCGCCCAGCGCAGCGCGCAGATCCTGCATGGCCGGCGGCAGTCCGACCCGTGGGCCGCGTGCGCGCCACCCGCGGCGCCTTCACAGCCCGTGGTGTTCGCGGGCGCCGGCACCCTGCCGGGCCCCGGACACGCGGCGCGCGCACGCCTTCACCACGACTCCTCGTCACGCCATGTCCATCGCAGCGCCCGAGTACGCCTTCGCCACCCCGTTCCAGACCCCCCCTTCCGCGCCCATCCGATCCCTCATGCCCTACGCCATGCGGCCGGGCACGGTATCGCTCGCGGGCGGTTATCCCGCGCAGGAGCTCTTCGATATCGAGGGGCTCACCACCGCTTCCAATCAGGTGCTGGGCCGGCTGGGCGCCTGCCTGCAGTATTCCAACATCGATGGCCAGGCCAGCCTGCGCCACGAGCTGGCCCGCCTGTCGGCCGCGCGTGGCCTGATCTGCGATCCGGACACCGAGCTGGTGGTCACCGGCGGCTCGCAGCAGGGCATGGCGCTGCTGGCCCGCGTGATGCTGCAGCCCGGCGACACCGCCATCATCGAAAGCCCCGCGTTTCCGAACTCGGTGAATGCGCTGCGCTATACCGGCGCAACCGTGCATACGGTGCCGTCCGGCCCCGACGGCATCGACGTCGACGCGCTCGACGAGCTCGCGGCCCGCGTCAAGCCCAAGATGGTGTGCGTGGTGGCCTCGTTCTCGAACCCGTGCGGCGCCACCATCAGCCGGGCCCGCCGCCTGCGGTTGCTCGAGCTGGCGGTCAAGCACCGCTTCCTGATCGTCGAAGACGACCCTTACGGCGAGCTGCGTTTCGCCGGCGAAACCGTGCCGCCGATCGCCGCGCTGGCCGAAGGCGAGGCGCGCCACTGGGCGGTCTACATCTCCAGCATGTCCAAGACCATGGCGCCGGCGCTGCGCATCGGCTGGCTCGTGGCGCCGCCCGAAGTGCGCCGTCGCTGCGTGGGTGCCAAGTCGGCCGATGACATGGCCAACTCCGCCTGGGTCCAGGAAGTGGTGGCCCAGTATCTGGCCAACGACCGCTATGCCGTGCATGTGCCGCGTATCCGCGCCGCCTATGGCGCGCGCTGCGACGCGATGGCCCAGGCGCTCGAGCGCGAGCTCGCCGGCCGCGTGATCTTCAAGAAGCCCGAAGGCGGCATGTTCTTCTGGGCCCGCCTGAGCGGCGAGATCGACGCCACCCGTCTGTTGCCGTACGCTATCGAGCACGAGGTGGTCTATGTGCCGGGCAAGGCGTTCTACCCGGATCCTGAGCAGGCCGATCTGCATGCCATGCGCATGTCGTTCGCCACGATGGACGAAGAGCGCATCGCCCTGGGCATCGTGCGGCTGGGCCGCGCACTCGACGCCTGCGCCGCCAACGCGCCGGTCTCGATCTCGCTGGCGGCCTGATTCCGCCGCCGCGCGCCACCGGTTGCGTGCGCAACCGGTGGTTATAAGCGATGCGCCGCCAGTTATTTTGCCGGCCCGGACACTCTCGTTAAGCTTGCGCACTTTCCTGGCGCCATCGTGCGCCCAGTCGGATTACGGAGACGAGCATGAAGATCGCAACGAGTGTGGCCGCCGTGGCCTTGGCGCTGGGCCTGGCGCCGGTGGCGCAGGGCGCGGCGCTGGACGTGGTGAAAAAGCGTGGCGAAGTGGTGTGCGGCACCACCACCGGCTTCGCCGGTTTCTCGGCCCCCGACGCCCAGGGCGTGTGGCGCGGCCTCGATGTCGACCTGTGCCGCGCGGTGGCGGCGAGCGTGTTCGGCGACGCCAGCAAGATCAAGATCGTGCCGCTCAATTCGCAGCAGCGTTTCACGGCGCTGCAATCGGGCGAGGTGGACGTGCTGACGCGAAACACCACCGTGACGCAGCAGCGCGATACCGCGTTGGGCATCATCCACGCCGGCATCAATTTCTACGATGGTCAGGGCTTCATGGTGCCCAAGTCGCTGGGCGTGAAGAGCGCCAAGGATCTCAACGGCGCCACCATCTGCCTGCAGACCGGCACCTCCAACGAAAACACACTGGCTGACTGGGCGCGGGCCCACAAGGTCAGCTACAAGCCGGTCGTGATCGAGACCTTCAACGAAGTCGTCAATGCCTTCGCCACCGGCCGTTGCGACGTCTTCAGTACCGATGCCTCGGGCCTGTCGTCCATCCGCATCTCCAAGCTCGAGAAGCCCGATGACTACCTCGTGCTGCCCGAGATCATCTCCAAGGAACCGCTCGGCCCCTTCGTGCGCCAGGGGGATGACGCCTGGCTCAACATCGTGCGCTGGTCCCTCTCGGCCATGATCGAAGCCGAGGAATACGGCCTGACCCAGGCCAATGTCGACGAGCAGCTCAAGAGCGACAATCCCAACGTGCGCCGCATCCTCGGCGTGACGCCCGGCGCCGGCAAGAACCTCGGTCTCGACGAAAAATGGGCCTACAACATCGTCAAGCAGGTGGGCAATTACGGCGAGAGCTTCGAGCGCAACGTCGGCCAGGGCAGCCCGCTCAAGATCCGCCGCGGCCTGAACGCGCAGTGGACCGACGGCGGCCTGATGTACGCACTGCCGATCCGCTGATCCCGCGCGATTCGCGCATGCAACAAGGGCGCCCTCGGGCGCCCTTGTCGTATGCGAAGCCGGTGCGATCAGACCGGCTTGCGTCGATAGAGCAGCGAGATTCGCGCGAAGGCCACCTGCAGCTCGCGCGTGCCGCCTTGCAGCACGATGGGACGGCCGCGGCGCGTGAACACGACCAGGCGCTTGGAGAACAGCAGCGGCACGAACTTGGCGAAATGGATGTCTTGCCAGGCCACTTCGCGCCGCGTGATCCAGGTCTGGCGCAGGCCCTTGTCGTCGATCGTGGTGACCGACACCTGCATGTTCCAGCACACCACGGCCAGGCCCAGGAAGCACAGGATCACCGTGCCGGCCAGCACCGAGTTCATCTGCTCGGGCGGCAGGCGGATGGCGGTGGTGACGATCTGCACGCCGATCACGGCCAGGATGACCCAGGCCAGGATGCGCACCCAGTCGGGCCACGCCTGTCCGGAGAGCGGAAGCGGGCCGATTTCGCTCAGGAGGGCCTGGTGTTCTTCGGCGGTGGGGGCTGCAAAGGGAGAGGTCATGGGCCGGGTCGGTGGCGTGTCGGGCGGGTGGGCGCCGTTGACGGTAGATCGGCGCACGAACGAGGCATTCTACGTGCCTTTGGCGACACGCGCCGACGCGGACTCAGGCCGCGCGCTTGGCGGCGATGGCATTGCCGGCCCGGCTCGAGCCCTTGCGCTCCAGATTGGCCGCCATCCATTGCCCGATATCGACCACCGCATCGAAATCGATACCGGTGTCGATGTCGAGTCCGCGCAGCATGTACAGCACGTCTTCGGTGGCGACGTTGCCGGTCGCGCCCTTGGCATAGGGACAACCGCCCAGGCCGGCGACCGACGCGTGATAGATCGGCACGCCGGTCTCGAGCGCCGCCAGGATGTTGGCCAGCGCCTGACCATAGGTGTCATGGAAGTGGCCGGAGATGCGCGCGGGGTCGACGATGGCGGTCACCGCGCTCATCACCTCGCGCACGCGGCGCGGCGTGCCCACGCCGATCGTGTCGGCCACGTCGATCTCGTCACAGCCCAGCGCGTCGTAGCGGCGCGCCACGTCGAGCACGGCCTCCACCGGCACCTCGCCCTGGTAGGGGCAGCCCAGTGCGCAGCTGATGCTGCCGCGCACCCGCAGGCCGGCTTCTTTGGCGGCGGCCACGACCGGCTCGAAGCGCGCGATCGACTCCGCGATCGAGCAGTTGATGTTTTTCTGCGAGAAGGCCTCGCTGGCCGCGCCGAAAATCACGATCTCGTCCGCGCGCGCGGCGAGCGCGCCCTCGAAGCCCTTCATGTTGGGCGTGAGCACCGAGTAGATCGTGCCGGGGCGGCGCGCGATGCGGCCCATGACGTCGGCGCCATCGGCCATCTGCGGCACCCACTTGGGCGACACGAACGAGGCGGCTTCGACGTTGGGGAAGCCGGCGGCGCTGAGTCGGTCGACCAGCTCGACCTTGATCTCGGTGGGGACGAATGCTTTTTCGTTCTGCAGGCCGTCGCGGGGCGACACCTCGACGATCTTCACGCGGGTGGGCAATGCCATGTCTCTTCCTGGGGCAGGCGCCGTGGTCGGCGCGGTTCTTGATCTGACTATAGTAGTCCGATGCGCGGCCAGCGGCGAGGTACAGCCCGGCCGGTACAGCGTGAGGGGCAGAGGTCGAAGGCGGCCGCCGAGGTGGCCTCACCTGGGCGGCCCTGCGCGCCGCGCGGTCGATACAGGCTCGACGCGCACGCAAGACGGCCGGCGCGAAATCCGCTCAGCCGCCGGGTGCGCGTCGTTGAAACGCACCGCCCGCCTCACGCTCCACCAGGCCGGCGATCTCGAGCTCGCTCAGCTGCGCCTGCAGATGATGCATGGGCAGTCCGGTGCGCTCGGCCAGCGTGTCGGGATGCACCGGGTCGTAGCCCAGCGCGTCGAGCAGGGCCGCGAGATGGGGCGCGAGCGGCGGCAGGGCGACGGCGGTGTCGGGAGCGCCTGTCGCGGCCGGGTTGGGCGTGCCGAGTTCGTCGGTGATGTCCTGCGCCGTTTCGACCAGCTTGGCGCCCTGGCGGATCAGCTGATGGCAACCGCGGGCGAGCGGCGAATGGATCGAGCCCGGAATGGCGAACACCTCGCGGCCGCTCTCGGCGGCCAGCCGGGCCGTGATCAGCGAGCCGCTCTGACGCGCCGCTTCGACCACCAGGACGCCGCGGGCCAGGCCGGCCACGAGCCGGTTGCGGCGCGGGAAATGGTGCGCCTGCGCGCCGACACCAAGCGGAAATTCCGACAGCAGGGCGCCGCCCTGCGCAATGCGATGCGCGAGCTCGCGATTGGCGGCCGGATAGACGCGGTCGATGCCGGTGCCCAGCACCGCGATCGTGCCGGCGCCACGCGGCCCCGCGGCCAGCGCACCGTCATGCGCGGCGGCGTCGATGCCCAGGGCCAGCCCGCTCACGACGCACCAGCCGCGTCCCGCCAGATACTGCGCGAACGCGCGCGCATTGTCGGTGCCGCCCGCGGTCGCGTTGCGCGCGCCGACCACGGCCAGGGCGGGGCGATTCAGGCAGTCGGTGTTGCCGGTGACGTAAAGCAGCACCGGGGGATCGGCGATGGTGAGCAGGGCCTGCGGATAGGCCGGATCGGCGAGGGTCAGCACGGTATGGCCGGGCTCGCTCGCCCACAGCAGCGTGCGTTCGATGAGCGCGCTCGTGTCGGCGGAGGGCGCCCCCGCCAGCTGACGGGCCAGTTCGTGGGGCAGCTGGCGCGCCAGGGCGGCGGCGCCTTGCGCGTAGATGTCCTGTGGCAGGCCGAAGGCGCTGAGCAGCTGACAGGCGGTGGCCGGACCGACGCCGGGCTCGAGCGAGAGTCGCAGCCAGGCGGAGAGTTCGGCAGGGGTATGGATGAGGGGCATGGGAAAGCCGGTGGGGCGAAGTCCGGGGTCAGGCGGCAAGCGTAGCAGGCCGCCGCGCGGGCGGCAGGCGTCGGCGTGCCAGCCCTGTCGCGCTTCGAGCGCGGGGCAGCTCCGGTGGCGCGGCGCGCTCAGCCGCCTGCGGGGGGTTCCGCGAGCGCGATCGTGCCGCTGCTGTCCTTGACCTTGCGCATCACGATATGCGAGCACATGTCGCGCACGCCCCGGATACCGTTGAGTTTGTCGACGACGAAGGTCGAAAACGCCGCCAGGTCGCGCGTGCGCACCTGCAGGATGTAGTTGCTCGCGCCGGTCACGATACTGGCCTGCACCACCTCTTCGAGCGCGTCCAGCCGTGCCACGAAGGCTTCGTTCCAGCCCGGCTCGGACTGATCCAGCGACAGATGCACGTAGGCTTCGAAGTCTGCGCCGAGCTGGGCGGTGTCGAGCACGGCGCGATAGCCGCGGATGACCGCGCCTTCTTCGAGCGCGCGCACGCGCCGCAGACAGGCCGAGGGCGACAACGAGACGCGGTCGGCCAGGTCTTGATTGGAGATGCGGCCGTCGGCCTGAAGAATGTTGAGAATGCGGCAATCAATGATGTCGAGCTGCATGATGCAAGATTCTTTTTCCAAATCCCGAAGTGCTCGAATTTTCGTGCAAGAAACGCCGTTCGTCACGTGGAGTTTGCAATTTTTTTGGTTCATCGCGCTGATACCATAGTCTTCGTTCCAAGCTCTCGAGGTCGAGATGAAAACGCGTGACGATTGCCTGGCGCTGGACGCCGCCGATGCCCTCGCGGGCCTGAAAGACCGATTCGAACTGCCCCCCGGTGTCATCTACCTCGATGGCAATTCCCTGGGCGCCAAGCCGCGCACGGCAGCCGCGCGCGCCGCCGAAGTGATCGGCCGCGAATGGGGCAACGACCTGATCCGCAGCTGGAATACCGCCGGCTGGTTCGAGGCACCCTCGCGCCTGGGCGACAAGCTCGCACGGCTGATCGGCGCCGACGAGGGCGAAGTGGTCGTCACGGACACCACCTCGCTCAACATCTTCAAGGTGCTGGCGGCCGCCCTGCGCATCCAGCAGCGCGACCAGCCGTCGCGCAAAGTGATCGTGTCCGAGCGCGATAACTTCCCCACCGATCTGTACATGATCCAGGGCATGATCGACTTCCTCGAGCAGGGCTACGAGCTGCGCCTGATCGATGCCGATCTCAGCCTGGAAGACGCGCTCGACGCCGATGCCGCCGTGCTGCTGCTCTCGCACGTGAACTACCGCAGCGGCGCGATGCACGACATGGCGCGCGTGTCGGGTCTGGCGCACGAGCGCGGCGCGCTCGTGATCTGGGACCTGGCCCACGCCGCCGGCGCGGTGCCGCTGGCACTCACGGCCGACGGCGCCGACTTCGCCGTGGGTTGCACATACAAATATCTGAATGGCGGCCCCGGCTCGCCCGCGTTCCTGTGGGTCGCGCCGCGTCACATGGATCATTTCTGGCAGCCCCTGTCGGGCTGGTGGGGCCACAGCAACCCCTTCGAGATGTCCGACCGCTACGATCCGGCGCTGGGCATCCGGCGCTTCCTGTGCGGCACGCAGCCCATCATCTCGCTGTCGCTGGTGGAATGCGGCCTGGACCTCGCGCTCGAGGCCGACATGCAGGATGTGCGCGCCAAGTCGCTGGCGATGGCCGATCTGTTCATCGAGCTGGTCGAGACGCGCTGCGCCGATCACCCTCTCACGCTCGTCACGCCGCGCGAGCACGCCGGCCGGGGCAGTCATGTGAGCTTTTTGCACCCCGAGGGCTATGCGGTGATGCAGGCACTGATCGCGCGCGGCGTGATCGGCGACTACCGCGAGCCCGAGCTGCTGCGCTTCGGTCTCACGCCGCTGTATCTCAGTTATGCCGATGTCTGGGACGCGGTCGAGATCCTGCGCGACGTGCTCGACAGCCGCGCCTGGGACAAGCCCGAGTTCCGCACCCGGGCCGCCGTGACCTGAGTGCCGGCGAGGGGCGGCGACGCGGGATGCGCATGCGTCCCCGCGTCGCGCCCCAGGCTAAGCGGGTTTTAGCCTAAAACTATTAGATTGCCGGTTTCGAATGAATTATCATGTGGTCTTACCGCTGATTATTCGGCCAGACCGACATTCCATGGCTTTGCTCACCATCCTCCGCTACCCCGACGCGCGCTTGCACAAAGTGGCCAAGCCCGTGGCCGTGGTCGACGACCGCATCCGCAAGCTCGTACGCGACATGGCCGACACCATGTACGACGCGCCGGGCGTGGGGCTTGCCGCGACCCAGGTCGACGTGCATGAGCGCGTGATCGTGATCGACGTCTCCGAAGACGGCAACGAACTGCGCGTGCTCATCAATCCCGAGATCACCTGGAAGAGCGACGAGCTGCAGGTCTACGAAGAGGGTTGCCTGTCGGTGCCCGGCGTGTACGACGAGGTCAAGCGCGCCGCCCGCATCCGTTGCAAGGCGCTCGACGAGCAGGGCCAGTCGTACGAGTTCGAGGCCGAAGGCCTGCTCGCGGTCTGTGTGCAGCACGAAATCGATCACCTCGACGGCAAGGTGTTCGTCGAGTATCTGTCGGTGCTCAAGCAAAACCGCATCAAGACCCGCATCAAGAAAGCCGAGCGCGAAGCATTGCGCGCCTGAGGGCTTTCCCCTCTTGCATGCCAAAACCCCGCTTTTGCGGGGTTTTTTGTTGTCTGCGCCCGACGCTCGACGTTGCCGCGGGTTCGTCGCCAAACGAAAATAGGATGACCCCAACAGGGAGGGAGGATGGAACAGGCCATGAAGAGTATTCCGCACGACGAGGCAATGGCTGGGCGTTATCGCGATGATCCGGCGTATGCGCTGGCCATGCTCGACAATATTCTCGAAAGCGGCGAACAGGCCGAACTGCTCATCACGCTGCGCCAGCTGGCGCAGGCCTGCGGCGGCATGCAATCGATCGCGGATCGATCCGGCCTCAACCTCACGCAGCTCTACCGCACGCTGTCGCCCAAAGGAAACCCCGGCCTCAGCAGCCTCACGGCGATTCTGCATGCCCTGGGCCTGCGCCTGGCGGTGCGGCCGCTGGATGCCTCGGGGCACTACCGCCTCGACTAGGCAGGCTCAGCGGGGGGCGAACAGGCGGCCCTTGCCCGCGGCGGCGGGGTCGTGGCCGCCCAGGCGTACGACATCCCAGAAGCCTGCCGGCGAGCTCGACACGACGGGCACCCCGTGCCGCGCTTCGACGATCGCGATCGCCTCCAGCGTCAGCAGGCCACCGCACGAGAGCAGGATGGCCTGCGCGCCCGGGGCGTCGGCAAGCGCGGCCTCGCACAGCGCGACCAGCGTGTCGGTGCTGACACGCGCCATGGCGTCCACGCCGCTGATGCCCAGGCTGTGGCAGGTCTGCACGTCGAAGTCTTCCTCGCGCAGAAAGTCTTCGAGGCGGTCGTTCACGTCGCTCACGTAGGCCGTGGCCAGCGCCACGCGCCGTGCGTCGAGCGTGCGCAGCGCGCGCACCACCGCGTGGCTCATCGTCGTGCAGGGCAGGCCGGTCGCGCGGGCCATCGCCTCCGTCAGGCTGCGATTGAACGCCGCGCCACGATAGAAACTCAGCGACGTGCCCATCAGCGAGATCACGCTGGCACCGGCCTCGGCGAGCTTGCAGGCATGCGCGGCCACGTCGTCGATGACGGCGTCGTAGCCCGCGGGCGTGACCGACCCCAGCCCCAGGCCGCTGGCCCGGAACGACAGGTGGGGATACAGCAGCGCGCCGTCGGCCGGCACCTCGCCGGCGGCGGGCGGCACGATGAGTCCGTGCAGGACGGGAGCAGGCGTAGCGGACATGGCGATCGGGTTCCGGGAGAGGGGGTTATTGGCCGAACTCGAGCTTGCTGCGCGCGATCAGATCGCCCCAGCGCTGTTGTTGCGCGGGCAACCATTGCGCCAGCTCGGGCGCCGACAGGTACGAGATCTGCGAGCCCTGCGCCACGAAGGCCTGCTGCAGCGCGGGCCGCTGCAGCACCTGTGGCAGGACGGACTCCAGCCGCTGAAGCGCGGCGCGCGGCGTGCCCGCCGGCGCCAGCAGGAACAAGGACGGCGTGGTCTCGAAGCCGGGCAGCGTCTGGCTCGCGGTGGGAACGTGGGGCAGGCCGGCGAAGCGATCTTCCGACAGCACGGCGAGGATGCGGATGTGGCCGCTGCTGGCGAGCGGCATGACCGCGGGCAGGCTGGAGATGGCCATCGTTACCTGGCCGCCCAGCAGCGCCTGTACGGCCGGACTGCCACCCTTGTAGGGCACATGCACCAGGTCGGTCTTGCTCAGGCGCTTGAAGAGCTCGCCGCCGAGGTGATGCATCGAGCCGACGCCCACGGTGGCATAGGTGTATTGCCCGGGGGCCTGGCGCGCCAGGGCGATGAACTCCGGGAGGTCGCGCGCGGGATGATTCGAGGGTACCGCGAGCGCCAGGCCCGCTTCACCCACCATCGCCACCGGTACGAAGTCGCGTTCGAGGCGGAACGGCAGGGTGGGGTAGATGTACGGCGCGACGATGAGCGAGGTGTCGGCCAGCAGCACCGTATTGCCATCGGGCTCGGCGCGGCGTGCCGCCTCGGCCGCGATGGTACCTCCCGCGCCGGGCCGGTTCTCGACCACGACCGGCCGGCCGAGCGGGTCGGCCAGTTGCTGCGCCAGCAGCCGCGCGAGCGTGTCCACGCCGCCACCGGGCGAGAACCCCACCACGATCTTGAGCGGTGCCTGCTGGGCCTGCGCGGACGCGGCCGCGCAGAGCAGCAAGAGGGCAGCACAACGTATCCATCGAGCGAGCAAATCAGTCTCCTGGTGCCGGCCCGGGCCGGAGGCGGGAACGGAACGACGACGGCATCAGTGCGGCAGCGCGGCGCTGCCGGCGCGTGCGCCGTAAAGCCAGTCGAGCGGCGCGGCACGCGGCGCCGGTTCGTCGGCCTCGTGGAACAGGCCCTGCGGAAAGCGCGCGGCGAATGCGCGAAACTGGCGGCCGCCCACCACGATGTGGCGCGTGGCGGCCTGTGTGGCCGCGTCGGCGTCCGCCGCGAGCACCGCGCGCACGATCACGCCGTGCTCGCGCCACGAGTGCGCGACGCGGTCGGGCTGGTCGAAGTGGCGCAGACGATAGGGCTGCGTGCGCCGCCGGATGGCGACGATCTGTTCGGTGAGATAGGGATTGCCGCAGGCCTGATAGAGCAGGGCATGAAACGCATGGTTGGCCGCGCCGTAGCCCGCGCCATCGGCACGCGGGCGGGAGGCTTCATGCGCCTGCGCCAGCGCCTCGCGCTCCGCCTGCGAGATCCGGCGCGTGGCCAGACCGGCGCACAGGCCTTCGAGGTAGGCCAGCGTTTCGAACATATTGGCCAGCTCGTCGGGCGAGAGCTGATTCACGAAGATGCCCACGCGCGGCGCGATGCGCACGAAGCCGCGCGCGGCCAGTTGCAACAGGGCGTCCCGCACCGGCGTGCGCGACACGCCATAGGCGAGCGCCAGCGCTGTCTCGTCGAGCGCGGCGCCGGGCGGCAGCGTGGCGCTGGCGATCTGTTCTTCGAGATCGGCGCGAATGCGATCGGCGGCGGTGATGGCGCTCGGCGGGGTCATGCGAACTCCTGCTGCGGGCAAGTCAAGGCTCCATTATTCGAAGCGGGGCCTGATATATCAATCCGGGCGCGCCCGGTGCCTGGCCTGTCGGACCGACGCGTGCCGGCCCGGCAGCCCATGGCCCGCCAGCACCGCACCTGGCGGGCCTTCGCCCGACGGTCCGGCATCCGAACGCCCGGCCCGCGCCGCGCGATTTGGCGCGCGGGGGGATCTGGCCGGACAATAGCGCCTGCGCGCCGCCACCGGCGCGGCCGGAGCCGCGTGCTCCGTCGTCACTCGTCGTTCCTGGATTCCTCATGCGTCTCGTCTTTGCCGGTACTCCCGATTTCGCCCGTCTCGCCCTCGAAGCCCTGCTGGCCGCCGGCCATGAGGTGCCGCTGGTGCTGACCCAGCCAGATCGCCCGGCCGGCCGGGGTCTCAAGCTCACGCCCAGCCCGGTCAAGCAGGCGGCGCTCGCCGCCGGCATCGAGGTGGCGCAGCCGCGCAGCCTGCGCCTGGACGGCCGCTATCCCGACGAGGCGCAGGCCGCGCGCGAGCGGCTCGAGGCCATCGCGCCCGACGTGATGGTGGTGGCCGCGTACGGTCTGATCCTGCCGCAATGGACGCTCGATCTGCCGCGGCTCGGTTGTCTGAACATCCATGCGAGTCTGCTGCCGCGCTGGCGCGGCGCGGCGCCGATCCAGCGCGCGATCGAGGCCGGCGACACGCGCACCGGCGTCACGATCATGCAGATGGATGCGGGGCTGGATACCGGCGACATGCTGCTCGAGACCGTCGTGCCGATCGACGGCGATACGACGGCGGCCGCGTTGCACGACGCGCTGGCGCGCAGCGGTGCCGACGCCATCGTGCAGGCGCTCGAGGCGCTCGCGGGCGCGGGCCTCACGCCCCGCAAGCAGCCCGAAGAGGGTGTGACGTATGCCGCCAAGCTCGAGAAGAGCGAAGCGGCGCTCGACCTGTCGCAGCCCGCCGAGGTGCTGGCACGGCGTATCCGTGCTTTCAATCCGGTGCCGGGCGCCACCGTGCGTCTGGCGGGGCTGGATGATCCGGTCAAGGTCTGGCAGGCGCAGGCGCTGCCGCAGCAGACGACCGCCGCGCCGGGCACCGTGCTGAGCGCCAGCAGCGCGGGCGTGGATCTCGCTACCGGCGAGGGCGTGTTGCGCCTGCTGGAGCTGCAGAAGGCGGGCGGCAAGCGCCAGCCCGTGGAGGTGTTCGTGCGCGGCTGGCAGCCCGTGGCGGGTGCCTGACGCGCCGGCCTAGTAAAGCGTGGCGCGCAGGCGCGCCGGCTGTTCCTGATCGTATTTGACGCCATCGATCGTGCCGGCCGAGACATCGGCCAGGATGCGGCCCGTGCTCGGCAGGGCGCTGCGTTCGATCTGGCGCGCGGGGTCCCAGAGGCCCGAGCGCACGATGGCGCGCGCACATTGGAAGTACACCGTATCCACGTGGATGCGCAGCACCGAACGCGGCAGCTTGCCGTCCATCTCGAAGCGCGCGAGCAACGCCGGATCGACGCTGATCTCGGCGCGGCCATTGACCCGCAGGGTCTCGCCCACGCCGGGAATCAGAAACAGCAATGCGACGCGCGGATCCTGCAGGATGTTGCGCAGGCTGTCGATGCGATTGTTGCCGCGGCGGTCCGGCAGCAGCAGCGTGCGCTCGTCGGCCACGGTCACGAAGCCCGAGGGGTCGCCGCGCGGCGACGCGTCCAGGCCGCCTTCGCCCTGGGTGGCCAGCACCGCGAACGGCGCCGCTTCGATGAAGGCGCGATAGTGCGGATGCACGTAATCGACCTCTTTGGCGAGCGAAGGCTGGGCCGGCTCGCCATACAGCGCGTGCAGGGCGGCGGCGTCGGTGATGCGGTGGGGATCGAGGCTCATGTCGTCTCGCGGTTCAGCTCAGATGGGTGCCGAGCTCGCCCACGGAGGCGAGCAGGGCGTCGGGTCGTTCGGCGCGCAGCGCCTCGGCATCGTTGTAGCCCCAGCTCACGGCCACGCTGGCCACGCCGGCCTTGCGCGCGGCCTCGACGTCGCGCACCTCGTCGCCGACCAGCGCGGTCTGGGCGGGCGTGACGCCGTGGCGCTGCATCAGGCGCTCGAGCTTGGCGGCCTTGCCGAACAGATCCGTGCCGCATTCGAAGTCATCGAACAGGGCGCTGATCTCGGGGCCGAGCACGCGCTGCACGTTTTCGGTGGCGTTCGAGCTCACGACCGCGAGCTTCACGCCCTGCGCCCGCAATTGCGTGAGGGCGTCGGCGACGCCGTCGAACAGCGGGATCTGCGGGCCGGCTTCGTTCATGCGTTCGCGCACGTGGATCAGGATGGCGGGGGCCTTCCACAGTGGGATGCCGAGAAACTTGAGAATCTCCTGCACGCCTTGCCGGCGCAGCGCGCGGCGTTCGGTGGCGGTGGTCTTGCGAAAGCCGTAGCGCTCGGCCACGTCATCCAGAATCGATTCGAACCAGGGCAGCGTGTCGGCCAATGTGCCATCGAAATCGAAGGCGATCAGCGGGTATTTCATGCCGTGCCACCGTCGGGATGCCGGTCGCGTTCGCCGCGGCGCAGCCAGTGCATCACCGGCGCCAGCGCCTCCACCGGCGGGGCGCCCGAGACCACGCGCGCCGCGTCGGTCCAGGGATACGGCAGCGTGGTCAGCCAGCTCAGCACCGCTTCGGTGTGCTCGATGGGCAGCACTTCCATCGTGTCGATCGAAATCGTCAGGCGGCGCGCCAGGTAGGGTTCTGCCTGGAACTCCCAGTCGTAGCGGCCCGCGCCCACCCGCACGAGGCCGGTCGCCTTCTCGGTCATGCCGACGAACCAGTCGCAGCTATAGCGCTCCAGCCGCGCGTCGTCGGCGGGGCGGTCGAGATAGAAGGTGTAGACGTTGTCGTAGGTCTGGCCGAATTTGCGCACCAGGGTGTCGGTGATGGCTTCCAGGCCGCGTGCCTGCGGCGGGAAAGCGATCGCCTGCGTATTCAGACGCATGTCGAGCTGCGCGTTCGGCGCGAAGGTCCGGGCCATGTAATGCGGCCGGTTTTCGTCCTTGGCGTGGAAGTAATCGCGCAGGCGCGCAAGCGTGGTGGCAGGGCTGGCGGAGGTCATGGGGGCGCAGTGTAGGTCAGTGTTCGCCTTTGTCGATCCACTTGGAGACGGTGGGAGGGACATAGGCCGAGAAATGGTCGAGCAGCACGGCGGGATCGCTGTCGATCGCCAGCATGGCGCGGTGCTCGGGCCGCATGAAGCGTTCGTCGACGGTATGGTCGAGGAAGGTGGCGAGCGCGTCGTAGTAGCCGGCAATGTTGAGCAGGCCGCAGGGTTTCTTGTGCATGCCGAGCTGGGCCCAGGTCCAGGTCTCGAAGATTTCTTCGAGGGTGCCGGCGCCGCCGGGCAGCGCGACGAAGGCGTCGGCGCGCTCGGCCATCATGGTCTTGCGCTCGTGCATCGACTGCACCACGTGCAGCTCGGTCAGGCCGCGGTGCGCGAGCTCTTTCTGCATGAGGCTCTCGGGAATCACGCCGATGGCGCGGCCGCCGGCCTCGAGCACGGCGTCGGCCACCGCGCCCATGATGCCCACGGCGGCGCCGCCATAGACCAGCGCGATGTCGCGGCGGACCATCTCCTGGGCGAGCGCCCGGGCCTGGGCTTCGTAGTCTGTCTGGCGGCCGCTATTGGAGCCGCAATACACGCAAAGAGTCTTCAGTGTCATGGATGCTTCAGGCGCCCCGCACGGGACGCGTGCCCCGGGAGGCGCGCCGCCCCTCGGGCGTGGTTACTTTTGGTCTTGGTAGCTAGTGTACGCAAAGTCCCCGGGGGCGTCGCCGCGCCCCGGGCACGGCGCTTGCTGAAAGGGTCGGGCACGGCGCGCGGCGCAGGCAGGTCGATTCTCGAGGTCCCTGCGCGCCCAGGGTCACAGGACGCCGTGCCGAACTCAACGAGAAGGAGCAAACGAAATGGAACAGTCCAATGTGAAGTCGTCCGCGCAGGGCGCCAACGGTCACGCGAAGTTTGACCTGGACATCGAGGCCATTCGTGCCCGCGCCCGCCGCGACATCGAGTCCGGCGCCGTCACCGACACCTATCGCGCCGATCGCGAGACCGTGCTGCGTCTGCTGAACGAAGCGCTGGCCACCGAACTGGTCTGTACGCTGCGCTACAAGCGCCATTTCTTCATGGCCCGCGGCCTGAACGCGGAGCCCGTGGCCGCCGAATTCGCCGAGCACGCCGCGGAAGAGCAGGCGCACGCCGACCGATTGGCCGAGCGTATCGTGCAACTGGGCGGTGAGCCCGATTTCTCGCCGGACGGCCTGCAAAAGCGCAGCCACGCCGAGTACGTCGAAGGCGACACGCTGCAGGACATGATCCGCGAGAACCTCATCGCCGAACGCATCGCCATCGACAGCTATCGCCAGATGGTCGAGTACGTCGGCGATCAGGATCCCACCACGCGCCGTCTGCTCGAAGAAATCCTGGCCGCCGAAGAAGAGCACGCCGACGATCTGTCGGACTTCCTGGCCAAGAACTGACGAAAAAAAACCGCGAGGCACGCCTCGCGGTTTTTTTGCGGTCACGCGCGGAGCGATCGCTCAGATCTGTTCCGCGTACAGGTCGTATTCGTCGGAGTCGGTCACGCGCACGCGCACGATATCGCCCGGCTTCACGGCCTGATCGGTGGTGACGTACACGCAGCCGTCGATCTCGGGTGCGTCCGCGCTCGAGCGGCCGATCGCGCCTTCCTCTTCGACCTCATCGATGAGCACATCGATTTCGCGGCCCACGCGCTTGGCCAGCCGCGCGGTCGAGATCGCCTGCTGGTGCTCCATGAAGCGCTCCCAGCGGTCCTGCTTGACCTCGTCGGGCACCTGGTCGGCCAGCAGGTTGGCGGGCGCGCCCTCGACCGGCGAGTACTGGAAACAGCCCACGCGATCCAGCTGAGCCTCGCTCATCCAGTCCAGCAGATACTTGAAGTCGTCTTCGGTTTCGCCGGGGAAGCCCACGATGAACGTCGAACGCAGCGTCAGGTCGGGGCATTGTTCGCGCCACTTCTTGATGCGGGCGAGCGTCTTGTCCTCGAACGCGGGGCGCTTCATCAGCTTGAGCACGCGCGGGCTGGCATGCTGGAACGGGATGTCCAGATACGGCAGCACCTTGTTGTTGGCCATCAGGCCGATGATCTCGTCGACGTGGGGATACGGGTAGACGTAGTGCAGGCGCGTCCAGACGCCCAGCTCCGACAGGGCCTCACAGAGCTCGGTCATGCGCGTCCTGACGGGGCGGCCGTTCCAGAAGCCGCTGCGGAATTTCACGTCGACACCGTAGGCGCTGGTGTCCTGCGAGATCACCAGCAGCTCCTTGACGCCGGCCTTCACCAGGCGCTCGGCCTCGCTCAGCACGTCGCCCACCGGGCGGCTCACCAGATCGCCGCGCATCGACGGGATGATGCAGAAGCTGCAGCGATGGTTGCAGCCTTCGGAGATCTTCAGGTACGCATAGTGGCGCGGCGTGAGCTTCACGCCTTGCGGCGGCACCAGGTCGAGATAGGGGTTGTGGTCGGCTCGGGGCGGGGCGGCGCTATGCACGGCGCGCACCACTTCTTCGTATTGCTGCGGACCGGTCACCGACAGCACGCTCGGGTGCACCTTGCGGATCGCGGATTCTTCCACGCCCATACAGCCGGTCACGATGACCTTGCCGTTCTCGGCCAGCGCTTCGCCGATCACTTCGAGCGACTCGGCCTTGGCGCTGTCGATGAAGCCACAGGTATTGACCACGACCACGTCGGCGTCGGCGTACTCGGCCGTGACCTGATAGCCCTCGGTGCGCAGCTGGGTAAGGATGCGCTCGGAATCGACGAGCGCCTTCGGACAGCCCAGCGAGACGAAGCCCACGCGCGGGATGCGGCCGTCCGCGTTGGCGGCGGCGATGGTGTCGGCCAGCGTCGAGGCGGCGGACGCGTCTGCATTGGCGGGCTTGCCGGGGCCCTTGCCGGGCCGGGACGTTTCGAGAATTTCCATTCTAGTTCACCGTAGGTTCGCGCACCGATCGAGGTCGTGCGGCGGAATTTCGTGGGGCCGGGCCGGCGGGGCCGCGGCGAATTCGGGATTCAGGCCGGTTCGTTGGCATGCCAGGGAGGCAGACCGCGCAGCGTTTCGGGGTGCAGCATGGCGACCTGCAACAGGGTCTTGGCCGCGCCCGACGGATTGCGCCGGCCTTGCTCCCAGTCTTGCAGGGTGCGCACGCTCACGCCCAGCAGTGCCGCGAAGTCGGCCTGAGGCAGGCCGACGCGGCTACGCGCTTCGCTGATATGCGCCGCCTGCCACCGGGCGGCATGCACCGGCGGGGGGGACTTGTTCATGGGTGGGTCGTTGTGCGGGAGAGCGTCGGGCTGGCGTGTGTCCATGCCGAGGCCCCGAGGCCGGCTCCCGTTCCGGATTCACGCCGCCATGGCGTGCATGGCGGCAGGGGATGGGGCGCCATTATACGGCATTGCCGTAGGAACGCGAGCCTGTCGTCGGGCCGGCCGGGCTCAGGCGCGGCGTGCCCGGCCGGCGCCGCCACGGCGGGTGCGCGGCGCGGCGGGCGGGGCCAGACTCTCGAACACCTGCCGCACGCAGAGCGCGAACTGTTTGGCCAGGTGGCTCATCGGAAAGTGTTCGGACGTGACCGCATAGGTGTGAAAGGGCACCTCCCCCGAGAAGGGGATTTCGCAGAGGTCGGGCAGCGCCAGAATGCGCGACACCACCGGACTCACGATCGAGACGCCCAGACCCTTGGCCACCATGGTGCAGATCGTGGGCGCGTAGGGGGTTTCGATGGCGGGGATGCGGGCGTCGTCGGAAAAATGCCGGTCGATCTCCAGCCGGTTGATGCTGCCGCCCGGCAGCGAGATAAAGGGCTCGCCCGCGAAGTCGGCGGGATGCAGGACGGCGCGTCCGGCCAGCCGGTGCTGGCGCCCGACGATCGCCACGCCTTGCGCCACGTTGATCGATTCGAATCGCAGACCGGGAGACTCGGTGCGCAGCGAGGCGTAGCCGATGTCGCAGTAGCCCGTGGCGGTCCACTTGGCCACCACGTCGGAGCGGCCCATCTGGATCTGCACCGGGATATCGGGATGGGCCTCGCGAAATCGCAGCAGGGCTTCGGGAATCACGCATTGCGTCATCGATCCCACGGCGCCGACGCGCAGCGTGCCGGTGCCGCGGCGGCGGATCGAGCTGGCGCTCTCGCCCAGGGATTCGAGGCCGATGAAGGCGCGTTCCACGTCCTCGTGAAAGGCTTCGGCCTCGGGCGTGGGGATGAGTTTCGTGCCGCTGCGCTGAAACAGCGTGAAGCCGACCGCGGCTTCGAGCAGCGCGATCCAGCGGCTGATGTTGGGCTGCGAGGTATGCAACAGGCCCGCCGCCGCCGTCATGGAACGGGTTTTCATGACGGCCCGGAAGGCCTCCATCTGCTTGAAATTCACGGCGCGGCTCGTTGCGGGAATGAGGTGTTCAGATCATATCAAAATTGTATGGATAGCTGTAAACGCCTGATTTGACGCATATATTGCGCGCGCCGCACACTGACTTCACGATCACTCACCGCGACGAATCATGGAATCGAAAGTCAGCCGACGCTTGCGGCAAGCCCCCGCGCCCGAAGTCATTCAGTACCTGTTCCAGCCGCGCACCACGCGTGCGTTTTTCGCCAACAATTTCGAGGTGCTCACGCAGATCAACCTGGCGCATCTGCTCATGCTCGACCGCCAGGGTCTGCTCGAGAAGTCCATCGCTCGCACCTTGGCCGGCGCACTGCTGCGCATGCGCGAAGACGGGCCGGACGTCGTCGAGCTCGACCCGGCGCGCGAGGAAGCCTACTTCAACTACGAGGCTCACCTGATCAAGCTGGTCGGGGCCGACGCGGGAGGGCGTCTGCACACGGCGCGCAGCCGCAACGACATCGGCGCCACCAACGACCGCATCCGTGCCCGTGACTACGCGCTGAGCGTGGGGCAGGCGCTGCTGGCGCTCACGCGCACCGCGCTGGATCAGGCCGAGCGCTATGCCGAGCATGTGATGCCGGGCTACACGCATATGCAGGCCGCGCAGCCGATCACCTACGGCTATTACCTCGCGGCGCTGGCCGATGCCTGGCTGCGCGACCTCGACCGCATCCTGCATGGTCTGGTGACACTCGATGGCTGCCCGCTCGGCGCTTGCGCGCTGGCCGGGACCTCGTTCGCGATCGATCGGGCCGACACGAGTGCCCTGCTGGGCTTCTCGCGGCCGCTGGCCAATGCGCTAGATGGCGTGGCGTCGCGCGACTTCGCGCTCGAGCTCAGCGCATCGCTCTCGATCATGATGATTACCTGCAGCCGCATGGTGCAGGACTTCTATATCTGGTCCACCCCGGAATTCGGCTATCTCACGTTCCCGGACAGCATCGCGAGCACCTCCAGCATCATGCCGCAGAAGAAAAACCCCGCCGTGCTGGAGTATCTGCGGGGCAAGACGGCGCACCTGATCGGACTGACCTCGGGCGCGTTCACCGTCGTGAAGTCCACCCATTTCACGCATTCGGGCGACAGCTCGCGCGAGAGCACGCGCAGTTGCTGGGAGAGCGCCGACGAGGCCCTCAAATGCCTGGCCCTGGTGCGCCTGCTGGTGGAACAGGTGGAGCCGGATGGCGCGCGCATGGCGGCGCGCGCGGCGCAGGACTTCTCCACCGTCACCGATCTGGCCGACCTGCTGGTGCGGCAGGCCGATCTTTCGTTCCGCGAGGCGCATCACATCATCGGCGCGGTCGTGCGTCAGGCGCTCGACGCCGGCCTGGGCGCCAGCGGCATCACGGTGGCCATGATCGACGCCGCCACCCGCGAGCAGCTCGGGCGCGACGCGGGCCTGGCCGCGGCGGATGTCGCCGCGTGTCTGGACCCCGCGCGCAATGTGGCCGGACGGTTATCCGCCGGCGGGCCGGCGCCGCAGGCCGTGCGCGCCCGCCTGATGGCCCAGCGCGAGGCCGTGCGCGGCGCCGAGCGCGAGTTCGAGGCCATCCAGGAGCGGATCGATGCCGCCGCGCTGGCACTCGAGGAACGGGCGCGCGCGCTGAGCGCGATGCCGGCCGGCGTGGCGCATTGAGCGAGCACGACGCATGCCGGCGGGCGGTCATCGCCAAAACCGGTACAACAGCAGACAAGGGGAAATCAACATGAAGAAAGTCATCGTCGCCATGGCCTTTTGCGGCGCGCTCGCCGCCACCGCCCAGGCCCAGTCCTATCCGACCCGGCCGATCGACGTGGTGGTGCCGTTCGCGCCGGGCGGGACGGTCAACCTGACCGCGCGACTGTTCGCCACGCGCATGGCCGAGAAGTTGGGGCAACCGGTCATCGTGGACAACAAGCCCGGCGCCGGCGGCAACATCGGCGCGGCGTATGCGGCCAAGGCGGCGCCCGACGGCCATACGCTGCTGTATGCCACCATGGGCAATCAGGTCATCCAGCCGCTGCTGAGCAAGAACCTGCCGTACTCACCTTCCCGCGATTTCGTGCCCATCGCGCTGTTCGCCACGGTGCCCAACGTGCTGGCGGTGTCGGCCGATACGCCCGCTGGCAGCATCGAGGAGCTGGTGGCCTACGCGCGCGCCAATCCGGGCAAGCTCAACATGGGGTCGGCCGGCATCGGCTCGGTCAATCACATGCTGGGCGAGTTGTTCATGTACCGCGCCGGCGTCGAGTTCGCCCATGTGCCGTACAAGGGGGCGGGGCCCGCGGCGGCCGATCTGCTCTCGGGGCAGATCCAGGTCCTGTTCGTGAACCTGCCGACCGTGCAGGCGTATATGAAGTCCGGCAAGATCCGCATCCTGGGCGTGGCCAGCGCCGAGCGCAGCCCGGCGATTCCGGACGTGCCCACCTTCGCGCAGGCGGGGGTGAGCGGCGCCGAGACCGAGTCGTGGTCGGCGCTGATGGCGCCCGCCGCCACGCCACCCGCCGTGGTGCAGAAGCTCCAGGACACGGTGCTCGCCATTGCGCGCGAGCCGGCGATGGGAAATCTGCTGGCCGAGCAGGGCGCGCGTCCGCTGCCCGGCGATAGCGCCGAACTCAAGGCGCTGATCGAGTCCGATACCCGGCGCTGGGCTGACGTGATCGAGCACGCCAGAATCCAGCTCGATTGAGCCGGCGGCGGGCTAGGGCGCCTGCCGCCGATACAGCGCCAGCAGTGCCGCCAGCCCGATCAGAAGCCCGCCGCAGACCCGATTGAGCCAGCGCAGAGCACCCGCCCGGAACAGCTGCACCAACCGGGCGCCGAGCACGGCGTAGGCCAGCATCGCGGCGAGGTTGAGCACCGCCAGGATCAGGGCCAGCGTGGCGTACTGCGGCAGCAGCGCCATGCGCGGGTCGATGAATTGCGGCAGAAACGCCGACATGAACAACAGGGCCTTGGGATTGGTGAGGGCCACCAGAAAGCTGCGCAGAAACAGCGCGCGGCGGTCCAGGGGCTGGGCCGCGCCAGCGCCCGGCACCACCAGTGCGGCGTCGGCACGCAGAAGGCGCCAGCCCAGATAGGCCAGATACAGCGTGCCGGCCCATTTCAGGGCCTGGAAGGCCACCTCCGAGGCGGCCAGCACCACGCCCAGCCCGCAGGCCACGATGGTGATGAGCAGCAGGTCGGCGAGCAGCGCGCCCGCCATGCCCCAACCCGCGGCGCGCACGCCGTGGCGCGAGCCGTTCGACAGCGCCAGCAGCACGGTCGGGCCGGGGGTGGCGATCAGGACGCCGCTGGTGGCGACAAACAGGATGAGCGTGGCGTCGGTCATAGGGGTCGAAGAGAAAGGGCCCGGGGAGGGGGCGTTCGCGGCGGGACATTCGGCCCGCGCCCGTGGTCACAGTGTGAGCGGCGCGGGCCCCGCCGTCCATCGTGACGTAGCGCAGTGGGCGAGGCGCCGCCGGCGAGGTGCGGCCGGCGAGGTGCGGCCGGCGAGGCGCGGCCGGCGAGGTGCGGCCGGCGAGGCGCGGCCGGCGAGGCCTGCGCGGCCCGACCCGCCCCCACCACGTGGGGGCGTCCGGCGGCGGGCTGTCCGCTACCATAGCGGTCTGATCTCTTTTCGGCCGTTTTATGTCCCAGAATCCTTCCGCCAGCCTGGCGCCGCCCCTGTCCTCCGTGCTGACGGCCGCTGCCCAGGCGGTCGCCGCCGTCCAGGCCGGGCGTTCGCTCACCGAGGCGCTCACCGAGGTCGAGCCGCGCCTGCGCCCGGCCACGCAGGCGGTGGCGTTTCACACGATGCGCTATCTGGGCTGGACCGAGGCCGTCGCCGCCAAGCTCGTGCCGCGCTCGCCCGGGCCCTTGCCCGACGCGCTGCTGTGCGTGGCGCTGGGTTTGCTGCGCACCGAAGACGCGCCGCTCGCCGGCATGCCCGTCTATTCGGCCCACACCGTGGTCGACCAGGCCGTGACCGCCGCGGGCGCGCACCGCAGGCTGATGTCCTATAAAGGTCTCATCAATGGCAGCCTGCGCCGGTTCCTGCGCGAGCGGGCCCAGCTCGAGGCCGAGGTGGCGCCGTTTCCGCAGGCCCGCTGGAATCACCCCAATTGGTGGATCTCGCTGCTCAAGCGCGACTATCCCGATCACTGGCAGGACCTGCTGGCCGCGGCCAACGTGCCCGCGCCGCTCACGCTGCGCGTGAATCGCCGGCGCGCCACGCGCGAACAGGTGCTGGCGGCCTTCGAGGCGGCGGGGATCGTGGCCGGCGCCGTCGGCGAGGCCGGCCTGGTGCTGCACCAGGCGCGCCCGGTTACGCAGCTGCCCGGCTTCCAGGAGGGCTGGTGGTCGGTGCAGGACGCCGGCGCACAGCTCGCGGGCGAGCTCTTGCCCGTCGCGGACGGCATGCGGGTGCTCGACGCCTGCGCCGCGCCCGGGGGCAAGACCGCCCACCTGCTGGAGCGCGCCGACCTCGATCTGCTCGCGCTGGACGCCGACGGCGAGCGCCTGCGCCGCGTCGGCGAAAACCTCGACCGGCTTGGCCTGTCCAGCCCACGCGTGCAGTTGCGGGCGGCCGATGCCGCCGATCTCGATGCCTGGTGGGACGGCGTGCCGTTCGACGCGGTGCTGGCCGACGTGCCCTGCACGGCCTCCGGCATCGTGCGGCGGCATCCGGACATCCGCTGGCTGCGCCGCGAAAAAGACATCGCGCGCACGGCCGCGCTGCAGACGCGCATCACGGACGCTCTCTGGCGCACGGTGAAGCCGGGCGGTCATCTGCTTTATGTCACCTGCTCGGTCTTTCCGGCCGAAGGGCGGGACCAGGCCGCGGCCTTCGCGGCCCGCCATGCCGATGCCCGGGCGCTGCCGGCGCCCGGCCAACTGCTGCCGGTTGCCATCGGCGCAACACCCGAAGCGCAACACGACGGTTTTTTCTACGCCTTGTTTGCCAAAGCGGCCCCGAATCGCCAAGAATAGAAAAACAGTGTCGCGTTGAAGCAAGTCGATGAAATTCCGTTCGTTTTCCGCCCTGTTGTTGTGCATTTCCCTGCTGTTCGGCATGGTTGGCGCCTCGATCGCGCAAGCCGCCGAGCCCGTCGTCACGCGGGTCGAACCCGTGATCCGCGACGGCAAGCTGGTGATCGACGCGGATATCGATTTCCCGCTCAACGAGCAGTTGCGTGACGCCGCCAGCCGCGGCGTGTCGCTCTATTTCACGGCCGATCTCACCATTACCCGGGCTCGCTGGTACTGGTTCGACGCGACGGTCGCCGACGAGCACATGACCTGGCGCATCACCTATAACGCGCTCACGCGCCAGTGGCGCGCCGGCCGCGACGAGCTATCGCTGCCGGTGTCGTCGCTGGACGACGCGATGGATCTGGTGCGGCGCATCCGCGGCTGGGAAGTGGCCGACGCCAGCGCCTTCGAGGCCGGCGAGCGTTACCAGGGCCAGTTACGGGTCCGGCTCGACACCTCGCTGCTGCCGCGGCCGTTCCAGGTCAACGCGCTCAACAGCAGCTCCTGGTCGCCCACCACGTCGTGGACGCCGTTCTCCTTCACGCTGACCGACCCCTCATGAGACACCTGCTCCGCCTGGCGCTGATCATCGGCGCCATCAGCGGCCTGGGCCTGCTCGGGCTGCTCGTCTGGTCCACCGGCAACGCCTCCCGCTTCGCGCAGTATTACGACGCGCTGCTGGTCCTCAACGGCATCTTCGCGCTGGCCCTGTTCGTGTGGGTGGTCGCGCTCAGCGTGCGCCTGGTGCGCCAGATCCGCCGGCGTCAGTTCGGCGCGCGGCTGACCGCGCGCTTCGCGCTGGCCTTCGCCGTGATCGGCGTGCTGCCGGGCACCATGATCTACACCCTCTCGGTGCAGTTCATGTCGCGCTCGATCGAGTCGTGGTTCAACGTGCGGGTCGACAGCGCGCTGGAGTCCGGCCTCAACCTCGGCCGGGCCGCCCTCGATTCGCAGCTGGCCGACCTCGACGCCCGGGCCCGCGCGATGGCCGTCGAGCTCAACAACATGTCCGACCTCGAAATTCCTGCGTCGCTCACGCGGCTGCGCGAGAACAACGGCGTGCAGGAGGCGCTGGTGTTTACCGGCACGGGCCGCCCGGTCGGGTTTTCCACCAATAAATATGGGCAGTTGCTGCCGCCGGTGGTGCCGCCCGAGGTGCTCAACCAGCTGCGGCTGGCGCGCGGCTATTCGGCCGCCGAGGCCGACGACCCGGCGATTCCGGGTTCCGAAGGCGGGCTGCACCTGCGGGTGGTGATTCCGCTGTCGGCGCCGGTGCGTTTCGATGCGCCGCTGGGCATGTCGGTCGAGCCGCGCTGGCTGCAGCTCGTGCAGAACGTGCCCGAGCAGATCGCGCACAACGCCAACCGCGTGCAGCAGGGCTTTCGCGACTACCAGGAGCTGGCCCTGTCCCGGCTGGGCCTGCGCAAGCTCTACGGCATCACGCTGACCCTCGCGCTGCTGCTCGCCACCTTCGCGGCCATCGCGGTCGCGCTGTCGCTCTCCAAGCGTCTCGTGCGGCCGCTGCTGTCGCTGGCCGCCGGCACGCAGGCCGTGAGCGTGGGCGATTTCCGTCCGCTGCCCGAGCCGCCGGGCCGGGACGAGGTCGGCCAGCTGACGCGGTCGTTCAACGCCATGACGCGCCAGCTCGACGAAGCGCGCCAGATGGTCGAGAGCAACCGGCGCCAGCTCGAGCGTTCCAACGTCTACCTCGAAAGCGTGCTGGCCAATCTGTCTTCCGGCGTGATCGCCTTCGACGAGGGCTTTCGCGTCACCACCGTCAATCAGGGGGCGCAGGCCATCCTGCAGGCCGACCTGCGCTCGGTGATCGGCCGGCCCCTCGAAACCGCCGACGGCATGCTGGCGCTCGCCCACATCATCCGGCAGGCCTTCGCCAACCACGCCGCCGTGGGATCCGAGCGCCTGCACTGGCAGCAGCAGTTCGAGATCGCGCCCACGCAGGAGCCCAACGGATCGACGGTCACGCTGCTGGCGCGCGGCACGCATCTCAAGGTCGATGGCCGTGGCAATGGCTATCTCGTGGTGTTCGACGACATCACCGAGGTGATCTCGGCCAACCGCACCATGGCCTGGGGCGAGGTGGCGCGCCGCCTCGCGCACGAAATCAAGAATCCCCTCACGCCGATCCAGCTGTCGGCCGAGCGCCTCGCCATGAAGCTCGCCGACCGGCTCGAGCCGGCCGACGCGCAGATGCTGACCCGCGCGACCAACACCATCGTCAATCAGGTCGGCTCGCTAAAGCAGATGGTCGACGACTTCCGCGAATACGCGCGCACGCCGCCCGCGGTGATGCAGCCGATCGACTTCAACGGCCTGGTGGCCGACGTGCTGGCACTCTATGGCTGGGATCCCGAGGGCAAGAGCGCCGCGGCGTTCCAGCTCGACGTCGAGCTCGGGGCGGACGTGCCCCTGATCGAGGGCGATCCCACGCAGCTGCGTCAGGTGATCCATAACCTGCTCGCCAACGCGCGCGACGCCGTGGCAGAGCAGGGCCGCGAGGGCCGGGTGCGCGTCGGAACGCAGGCGATGCGCGTCGCCCAGGTCGATGGCAGCGAGCAGTGCACCGTGCGTTTTACGGTCGCCGATACGGGTCCGGGCTTCGCGCCGCAGGTCATGCAGCGGGCCTTCGAGCCCTATGTCACGACCAAGGCCCACGGGACTGGGTTAGGATTAGCCATCGTGCGCAAGATCGTGGAGGAGCACGGCGGACGCATCGATCTCGCTAACCGCAAGGAAGGCGGGGCGCGGGTTTCCATTCTGTTGACCCGTTTGTCGCCCGCGGCCGATACTATGGACGCGACCTTGCAAGAAAAGCATAATGCGGCTACGCAATAGGTGAGAGGTTTATGGCCAGAATTCTGGTGGTCGACGACGAAGTTGGCATTCGCGAGCTGTTGTCAGAGATCCTTTACGACGAGGGACATACGGTCGAACTCGCGGAAAACGCCGCGCAGGCACGCGCCGCGCGCTTGCGTTCGCGCCCGGACCTGGTCCTGCTCGACATCTGGATGCCCGATACCGATGGCGTGAGCCTGCTCAAAGAGTGGGCTTCGCAAGGCATGCTCGACATGCCGGTCATCATGATGAGTGGCCATGCCACCATCGATACCGCGGTCGAGGCCACGCGTATCGGCGCGATGGATTTCCTCGAAAAGCCCATCACGCTGCAGCGTCTGCTCAAGACCATCGCAGCCGGTCTGGCGCGCGGCCGCGTGCCGCATCCGGCCGCCCCGGCATTGAGCGCCGCGGCGCCCATGCCGATCGTGGCGCTCGAAGACGAGCTCGATCCCGCACCGGTCGCGCCGGTGGTCAATGGCGAAGCGCCGGTGGCCAACACCGGCCAGCTCGGCAGCATCTCGCTCGACCAGCCGCTGCGCGAGGCCCGCGACGAATTCGAACGCATCTACTTCGAATACCACCTGGTCCGCGAAAACCACAGCATGACCCGCGTCTCCGAACGCACCGGCCTCGAGCGCACCCACCTCTATCGCAAGCTCAAGCAACTCGGCATCGAATCCGCGCGCAAACGAGGAACATGAAGATCCTCATCGTGGGGGCCGGCCGCGTGGGTACCAGCGTGGCCGAAAACCTGGTGTCCGAGCAAAACGACATCACG
This sequence comes from Bordetella genomosp. 5, assembly GCF_002261475.1. Lineage (GTDB taxonomy): Bacteria > Pseudomonadota > Gammaproteobacteria > Burkholderiales > Burkholderiaceae_B > Bordetella. Next base: position 128,306 of record NZ_NEVN01000013.1, on the reverse strand, counting down.
GTGATCGATTCCGATCCGGCCCAGCTGCGTTATCTGCAGGAGCGCTACGACCTGCGGGTCGTGGCGGGCGACGCCACCCAGGTCTCGGTGCTGGCCGCCGCGGGCGCCGAAGACACCGATCTGCTGATCGCCTGTGCCGCCTCCGATTCGGCCAACATGGTCACCTGCAAGATCGCGCGCCAGCTCTTCAATGTGCCGCGCCGCATCGCGCGCATCCGCATGGCCGAGTTTCCCGACCATCCCGAGCTGATGGGCGAAGACGGCTTCTGTATCGACGCGCTCATCAGCCCCGAGCGCAGCGTCACCACCTACCTCCACAGCCTGATCGAATTCCCCGAAGCCCTGCAGGTGGTCGAGTTCGCCGATGGCCGTGTCAGCGTGGTGACGGTCCGAGTCGGTAGCGGCAGCCCCATGGCCCACCACTCGATCGAGCGGCTGCGCGAGGTCTGGCCCGACGTGAAGGCGCGCGTGGTCGACGTGCTGCGCGATGGCCGGCCGCTCCATGCCGGCGAAGGTACCGTGATCGCCCCGGGCGACGAGGTGGTGCTGGTGGTCGACACCCGCCATGCGCGCCGCGCCGTGCGCCAGCTGCGCGAGGCCGAGCGCAGCGTGCGCCGCGTGATGATCGCGGGCGGCGGCAATATCGGCCTGCGGCTGGCGCGCCAGCTCGCCGAAGAGAATTACAGCGTCCGCATCATCGAGCGCAGCGCCCAGCGCTGCGAGTTTCTTGCGGCCGAGCTGCCGAGCAGTGTGCTGGTGCTGCATGGCAGCGGCACCGACGAAGCCTTGCTCGAAAGCGAAAACATCGAAGACATGGACACCTGGCTCGCGCTGACCAGCGACGACGAAGACAACATCATGTCGTCGCTGCTGGCCAAGCGCATGGGCGCGCGCAAGGTGATCGCGCTGATCAATCGCGCCGCCTATGGCGAGCTGATGCAGGGCAGCCATATCGACATTGCCGTGTCGCCGTCGCAGGCCACCATGAGCGAATTGCTGCGCCACGTGCGCCGCGGCGACGTCGTCGCGGTACACCGGCTGCGCCAAGGCGTGGCCGAGGCGCTCGAGGCGATCGCCCATGGCGACAAAAACACCTCGCGCGTAGTGGGCCGCAAGGTCGGCGACATCCGTCTGCCCAAGGGCGCCAGCATCGGCGCGATGGTGCGCGGCGACGAAATCATCCTGCCCGATGGCGAGACCATGATCGAGTCCGACGACCACGTCATCGTGTTCGTGCCGAGCCGTCAGCAGATGCCGCGCGTCGAAAAGCTGTTCCAGGTCTCCGCGTCGTTCTTCTGAATCCCGGAATCCGCCACTCATGAAGCGCCTGCTGGCCACCCTGTACGTGCTGGGCCTCACCATGGTGGTGTTCGCCCTGACCATGCTGATTCCATTGGGTCTGGCCTGGTTCGGCGACGACGCCGGTTTCATGGCCTTCCTGGAGGGCTTTCTGCTGGCGCTGGGTATCGGGGGCGCGGTGTGGCTGTTCACGCACCGCTGGCGCCGCGAGCTGCACGCGCGCGACGGCTTCCTGCTGGTGGCCACCGTATGGGCCGGCCTGCCGCTGCTGGCGTCGATTCCGCTGCTGCTGTATTTCCACGACGTCGGCACGCCACTGTCCTTCACCGATGCGTATTTCGAGGCCATGTCGGGCCTCACCACCACCGGCGCCACCGTCTTGTCCGGCCTGGACCACCTGCCGCGCTCCATCAATCTTTGGCGAGCCACGCTGGTATGGATCGGCGGCATGGGCATTCTCGTGCTGGCGGTGGCGATCCTGCCGCTGCTGGGCGTGGGCGGCCATCAGGTGGTGCGGGCCGAGCAGCCCGGCCCGATGAAAGACGAGCGCCTCACGCCGCGCATCGCCGGGACGGCCAAAGCGCTGTACGCCGTGTATTTCGGCTTTTCGATCCTGTGCCTGCTGGCCTACCGTGCCGTCGGCCTGTCGTGGTTCGACGCGTGGTGCCACATGGCCACCACCATGGGCCTGGGCGGATTCTCCACCTACGACGACGGCTTCCTGCACTTCGATTCGGTGCCGGTCGAGATCGTCGCCATCGTGTTCATGGTGATTTCGGGCATCAACTTCGCCACCCACTTCAACGCGCTGCGCAGCCGCAGCCTGCGGCCTTACCTCGATTGTCCGCAGACGGTGCCGTATCTGGTCGTGATCCTGGGCGCGGGGCTGGTGATTTCGCTGTTCCTGCTGTTCGAGCGGGTCTATGACGATCCCCTGACCGCCCTGCGCTACGGCATGTTCAACACGATCTCGGTCGCGACGACCACCGGCTATGCCAACGTGGATTACACCGCCTGGCCCCTTTTCGCCCCCCTGACGATGCTGCTGCTCGCCGCCTTCGCGACGTCGGCGGGCTCCACCGGCGGCGGCATCAAGATGATCCGGGTCATTCTGCTGGTCAAACAGGCGCGCAACGAGCTCGTGACGATGCTGCACCCCCATGCCGTCAGCCCGGTGCGCATCGGACAGCGCATCGTCGACTCGCGGGTGATGTTCTCCGTCCTGGCGTTCATGCTGGTGTACGGGCTCTCGGTCGCGGTGATGTGCAGCCTGCTGCTGCTGTCCGGCATGGATCTCACCCTGGCCTTCTCCGTGGTCATGGCCATGATCAACAACACGGGGCCCGCGCTCGGCGCGTTCGGGCCGGTCGGCAACTTCGGCGGCCTCACCGATTTCCAGACCTGGGTCTGCACGTTCGGCATGCTGATCGGGCGGCTCGAGCTGTTGACCGTGCTGGTGCTGTTCACTCCCTGGTTCTGGCGCAAGTAAGCCCCGGGGCCCTTCGGGGACGCACTCGCCGTCCCGCTCCTCGTCGGATGTGACTGCTAAGCATTCGTTACCCGCACGGCGTCCTGTTACAGCACCTCAGGCTATCAATCGCCTGGGGGACGGGTTGCAGTGCAAATGGGGCCGTGTCGAATGCGGCGCCGCATTCCATTTCAGTCGGTTTCGAAACCCGCGCCAATCAAGGCTCTGCGGCTCTGGCCCCGCCACGACCCGCGCCATTGCTTGATTGTGAGTGCTTACTTACTTTTTGCGCTCTAAGAGAAACTCGCGTGTAAGGCCGTTGCGCATAAATGTCACGATTTCACGGCTTTTTGCCACAAAGTAGCGGCTATCATGCATTCAACAGTCGCCCGTTCATGCACCCCGGGAGGTTTCCGGGCTTCAAGGCTCAACGGCGCACCCCACACAACATGAAAGATGCAAGGAGTCGGACATGGACCAGATCCCGTTCGTTTCGTCGGCCCCCAATACCCTGGGCATTGAACTCGAATTGCAATTGATCGATCCGCGGAGCTTCGACCTGACCGCCGCGTCGGACGAACTGCTCGCCCAACTGGCCAACCATCCCATTGCCGACCGGGTCAAACCCGAGATCACCCGGTCCATGATCGAGCTGAATTCCTCGGTGCACGAGCACCCCGTCGGCCTGCTGGCCGAGATGCGTGAAATGCGCGACGCCCTCTGCGAAGCCGCCGACGCGGTCGGTGTGGGCGTGGCGGGCGGCGGCGCCCACCCGTTCATGCGCTGGCAGGAGCGTTCGATCTCCGACACGCCGCGCTTCCAGTATCTGGCCGAGATGTACGGCTACCTGGCGCGCCAGTTCACCGTGTTCGGTCAACACATCCACCTGGGCGTGAAGTCCGGCGACGATGCGATCCGCCTGGTGCAGGGCATCTCGCCCTACGTGCCGCACTTCATCGCCATGTCGGCGTCCTCGCCCTACTGCGAGGGCGTGGACACGCTGTTCTCGTGCTGCCGCCTGAATGCGGTCAACAGCTTCCCGCTGGCGGGCCACATGCCGGCCGAGGTGACCGACTGGTACCGCTTCGAAGCCCATCTGGCCCAGCTGCGCGACAGCGGTCTGGCCGACAGCATCAAGGATTTGTACTGGGATATCCGGCCCAAGCCCGAGTTCGGCACCGTCGAGATCCGGGTGTGCGACACCCCGCTGACCGTCGAGCGCGCCTGCCAGATGGCGGCCTTCGCCCAGGCGCTGGCCGTGCTCGTCGCCCGTGATCCGCAGCCGGATCCCAAGGCCTGGCTGGCCTACCGCAGCAATCACTTCCAGGCCTGCCGTTTCGGCCTGCACGGCAACTACGTCACGCCGGATGGCGAGCGGGTGCGCCTGGCCGACCACCTGCGGGCGCTGTTCACCCGCCTGATGCCGATTGCCGAAGAAATGGGCACGACCGACATGCTGACGGGCCTGCGCGACGAGATCCTGCGCACCGGCAACGACGCGCGCTGGCTGCGCAACCAGTTCCATCGTGTGCGGGAGCTGCCGTTGATGGTCGAGTCGATGACGCGCGCCTGGCGCGGCGAGCGTGCCGGCGTGCAGGGCGCGGAGCAGGGCGCCGTGCGCCGCCGTATCCGCGCCACGTCCGAACCGCTGCAGGCCGCCCTGGCGTCGCCCATGACGCCGGCCCAGGCGGAGGCCACCTCGCCCTGGCCGCCGCGTCTGCACTGAGTGCCCGAGGGCGCGCCCGTTCCGGGTGCGTCTCGCAACAAGCCCGGCTTCGTGCCGGGCTTGTTGTTTGTGGAGCGAGCGGGGCGGTTAGGGCGTGCGGCCGCCGCCGTCGCCGCGACGCCCGCCGATGGCGCTCACCGACAGCAGGGTCTCGTTGGAGGCCGCGCGGCGGGTGGCCGCGCGCCAGGCGTGGCCATAGGCGACTTCGATGGTGAGCGAGATGCGGCCTTCCGGACCGCGCCGCGCCTCGAGCGCGGCGCACAGGCGGTCGCGCCATTCGCGGCCCACCAGGCCGGCGCGGCGCCCGCGCGCCGGGTTGCCGCCGAGCGCGCGCACGTCTTCGAGCAGCCGTTCGGGGGTGGCGTAGGTGAGCGTGAGCGTCTCCTGGTCCATCACCGGATCCGAAAATCCGTTTTCGACCAGCAGATCGCCGAAGTCGTGCATGTCGACGAAGGCCGGGGTGGCGGTGTGCAGCCCGGCGTCGGCCAGCGCATCGCGCAGCTCGCGCAGCGTGCCCGGCCCCAGACAGGAAAACATCGCCGGCGCGCCAACCTTGAGGATGCGGCGCCACTCGGCCAGCACCGCGTGGGGCTCGGGGTGCCAGTGCAGGGCGAGGTTGGACCACACCAGATCGAGCGATTCGGGGTCCAGGCCGGTCTGGGCAAGGTCGGCCTGCACAAAGCGCGTCGCGGGCTTGCCGCGCCCCGTGAGGCGTCCCAGCAGGTTGCCCAGGCCCGCGGGCACATGGCGTTCACGGGCGATCGCGAGCAAGGGCGCACAGGCGTCCAGCCCGGTGTAACCCACCTCGGGATAGCGCTCGCGCAGCAGCGGCAGATTCGCGCCGGCGCCACAGCCGGCATCGAGCAGCGCGGTGGGCGCCAGCCGGATGTAGCGCAGCCGGTCCATCATGCGGCGCGCCACCTCGCCATACAGGAACTGGGCATCGGCGAGATCGCCGCGGCGGGCGAACTGCCGCACGACGTCGGCCGGAACGAGCGGCAGGGTGGGAAGGGTGGATTGCGGCTGGGACATATCGGCGGCGGGCCGGCTGCGCACGGCAGGGCGGCATGGTGCAATCGGTGCGAACGGTGGCCTCCGTAGCGGCCGCCGGCGCATGGGCACGGAGGATCGATGAGACCGGACATTATGGCGCATCTGCGCCGGGCGACCGCCGTGGCCCGGCGGGGCGCAGGGGCTTTCGGGCGTGTCTCACGAGGCGCGGCAGGGCTGACAGCCAGGGCCCGCGCCGCTGTCGGGCACTTTTCCACCCGGTTCTCCACCGGGTTGTTCACCGGGTTTTCCAAGCGCTTATCCAAAAACTTATCCACAGGCTGCCCCTTGTGCGACATGCCCGCGCACGCCGGTCGGCTGTGCCCCGGCTGCGCGGAAGAGCTGCTGTGCCAGGGCGCCGATGCCGCCCGCTGTCCCCGTTGCGCACTGCCTCTTCCGGCGCCACGCCTGGCTGCGGTCGGCACGGCGGGCCCCGGCCCGGCAGCGCCCGGGCTCTGTGGCGGCTGCGTCAGGCGCTTGCCCGCATTCGAACGCGTGCTTGCGGCTTTCGATTACGCGCCGCCCGCCGACTTCCTGATACGGCGCTTCAAGGATGGGCGGCTGGCCGATGGCAGGGCGCTGGCCGATCTGATGGCGCGCCGCTGGAGGGCCGACGCGGGGTTCTGGCGCGACGCCGCCGCCTGCGTGATGGTGTCGGTGCCGGCCTCGCGGCAGGGCGTGCGAGAGCGCGGCTTCTGTCCGCCCGCGGAGCTCGCGCGTCTGTTGGCGCCGCGCTGCCACATGGCGCGCGCGCCCTGGGCGCTGCGCCGTCTGCGCGAAGTGCCGCGGCAGCGCGGGCGCGGCGCACGGGGCCGGCGGCGCGCGCTCGCGGGCGTGTTCGGCGCCGATCCGCGTGCCGTGGCGGGACGGCACGTCGTGCTGATCGACGATGTGCTCACCACCGGCGCCACGGCCCATGCCTGCGCCCTCGCGCTGCGCCGTGCCGGGGCGGTGGGCGTCACGGTGCTCGTGGCCGCGCGGACGCCCGCATGCCAGCCCCCTCCCTGACGAGAACAGCTGGGCAGGCCGCCGCTGTGGCCGGTCGCGGGGCGGCCGACCGGACCGCCGGGATGGCGACGGCGGGCAAGGCTTCGACGACGGGCGGCGCGCTGCGTCCTGCCGCGTCGCTGGCACAATAGCGGCTGTCCCGCTGAGCCTCCGTTCCCATGTTTCACGTCGTTCTCGTCTGCCCCGAAATCCCGCCCAACACCGGCAATGCGATCCGGCTGTGCGCCAATACCGGTGCCCAGCTGCATCTCGTGCGGCCCCTGGGCTTCGAGCTAGACGACACCCGTCTGAAGCGCGCGGGCCTCGATTACCACGAGTGGCAGCCCATGCAGGTGCACGACAGCCTGCCGCAGGCGTTGGCGGCCACGGGCGCGGCGCCCGACCGGACCTATGCGCTCACCACGCAAGGCGCGCGCGGCATCCAGGGCCTGGCGTTCCAGCCGGGCGATGTCTTCGTGTTCGGCCGCGAGACCGCGGGGCTGTCCGACGAGCATCTGGCGCTCTTCGGGCCCGGGCAACGCCTGCGTTTGCCCATGTTGCCCGGGCAGCGCAGCCTCAACCTGTCCAATGCGGTGGCCGTGACCGTGTTCGAGGCCTGGCGCCAGCAGGGTTACGCAGGTAGCGTCTGAACGGCGATCCGCACGCGCCATGCAAAACGGCCGCCCGAGGGGCGGCCGTGTCGTTTTCACGCAGCGACGGAATCAGTCGAGCGTGAGATTCAGGCGTTCGATCACGGCGTCCCAGCGCGCCTTCTCGGCCACGATGCGCTGGGTGAGCGCCGCCGGCGTCGAGGGGGCGGGGGTGAAGTACTGCAGCGCGAGCTGCTTTTTCACGGCGTCGCTGTTGATGATGCGCGCAAGCTCGCTGTTCAGGCGCTCGACGATCGGCGCGGGCGTGCCCGCGGGCGCGAGCACCGCGTTCCAAGAAATCGCCTCGAATCCCGGGTAGCCCTGGGAGGCCATCGTGGGGATGCCGGGCAGCAGCGGGCTGGGCTCGAGACTGGTCACGGCCAGCGTCTTGACCTTGCCGTCGCGCGCCTGCGGCAGGGCGATGGCGGGCACCATGAAGCCGGCCTGCACGTCGCCGCCGATGATGGCCGAGATCACTTGCGGAAAGCCCTGGTACGGGATGTGGGCCAGATCGACCTTGGCCTCGCCCTTGAACATTTCCATGGCGAGGTGGGCCGAGCTGCCCGGGCCGACCGAGCCGTAGTTCAGTGCGCCGGCGCGTTCGCGCGCCAGCTTGACCAGACCCTGCACATCATCGACCGCCAGATTGCCCGGCACCGTCAGCACGTTGGGGCTGGTGGCCACCAGCGTGATCGGCGCGAGATCCTTGAGGGGGTCGTAGCCGAGCGTGCGCTTGTAGAGCGTGGGGGCGGTGACCAGCGGGCCGTTGATCGTGTAGAGCAGGGTGTAGCCGTCGGGCTTGGCCTGGGCCACCACGCGCGTGCCGATGTTGCCGCCCGCGCCGGGCTTGTTGTCGACCACGATGGGCTGCTTCAACGCCTGCGACAGCGGCTCGGCGATGGTGCGCGCCAGAATGTCGGGCGACGAGCCCGGCGGAAACGGCACCACGAGATGGATCGGACGGTCGGGCCAGTCGGCGTGGGCGGCGGCCATGGGCATCAGCGCGGTCAGCACGACGGCGCCCAGATGGCGCAGACGGTTGCGGAACATGGAGGGTCTCCTCGGGCGTGCGGGGTATGTTGTTTTATGGGTAGACGTTGCCGCGCGCAAACGGCGCGGCCGGCGCGATTTTAGTCTTCCGCGGCCTCGGCGCGTGCATCCCGGGCCAGCAGGGCCGACACCGCGGTCATGGGCGCGACACCGTCGAACAGCACGGCGCAGACGGCCTCGGTGATGGGAAGCTCGACGCCCAGTCGTTGTCCGCGCGCCAGCGCGGCCCGCGCGCAGCGCACGCCCTCGGCGGTGATGCCGCTGGCGAGAATGTCGTCGAGCTTGCGGCCCGCGCCGATCTCGAGGCCCACGCGGCGGTTGCGCGAGAGCTCGCCGGTGGCCGTGAGGACGAGGTCGCCCAGGCCGGTGAGGCCCGAGAACGTGGCGGCCTGGGCGCCCAGCGCGACGCCGAAGCGGCTCATTTCGGCCAGGCCGCGCGTGATCAGCGCGGCGCGGGCGTTGGTGCCCAGCGCGAGGCCATCGGCAATGCCGCAGGCCACCGCGATCACGTTTTTCAGGGCGCCGCCCACCTCCACGCCGACGACGTCGGCGCTGGCGTAGACGCGCACCGCGCCGCCGTGCAGGGCATCGGTGGTGGCCTGGCGCACGCCGGGGCGGTCGCTCGCGATCGTGAGGGCCACGGGCAAGCCGCGCGCCACTTCGCGCGCGAACGACGGGCCGGACAGCACGCCGCCCGCGAACGACGGCAGGCCCGCCATGGCTTCGGCGACGATCTCGTGCGGCAGGCGCGCGGTGTCGGCCTCGAAGCCCTTGCAGGTCCAGACGATGGGCGTGTCGTGCAGGCCCAGCGCCGGCAGGCGGTGGGCCAGTTCGGTGCAGATCGGAGCGAGCCCGGCGACGGGCGCTCCGAGAATGATCAGTGCGGGATCGGTGCCGGCCGCGAGGAACGCCAATGTGCGTTCCAGGTCGGCACCGATCTCGAGCCCGGCGGGCAGGGCCACGCCAGGCAGGTAGCGCTCGTTTTCGCGGGTGCGGGCCATGGCCTGCGCCTGCGCGGCATCACGCGCCCAGAGCTGAGTCGGGTGACGCCGGCTGGCCGCGGCAGCCAGGGCCGTGCCCCAGCTTCCCGCGCCCAGCACGGCGACGCGTAAACGCCGTGCCGCGATCGAGCTCACGGTCTTACTGACGCGTGGCGCCGGCGGGCAGGATGATGCCCGAGTCGCCGCCCTGCTGCTGTTGCTGCTGCTGGGTCATTTCGGCGATGCGCTGCTCGTACAGGGCCTGGAAGTTGACTTCGGCCAGGTGCAGGGCGGGCATCGACGTGCGGGTGATCGCGTCGGCGATGTTGGCGCGCAGGTACGGATACAGCATGGTCGGGCACACGATGCCCAGCAGCGGATCCATCTGCTCTTCGGGGATGTTGGCCAGTTCGAAGATGCCGGCTTGCGTGCCTTCGACGAGGTACAGCGTCTTGTCGTTGATGCGCGTCGTGACGGTGACGGTCACGGTGGATTCGAACACGGTTTCGGCCAGGCGCTGGCCGCCGACGTTGATCGAGACCTCGACCTGAGGTGCTTCCTGCTCGAGGAACACGTGAGGCGCGTTGGGCATTTCCAGCGACAGGTCCTTGAGGTAGACGCGCTGCAGATTGAACGAGGGCGCGTCCGAGCCCGCTTGCTGGTTGGTTTGGTCCTGATCAGCCATGAGAGTTTCCGGGTGTAGTAATTGCTGGGGGGAGGCGTGGGCGCGGGCGCCGTCAGCCGTTGAGCAGGGGAGCCAGGCCGCCGGAGCGGTCCAGCGCCTGCAGGTCATCGCAACCGCCGACGTGCGTGTCACCGATGAAAATCTGCGGCACGGTGCGGCGGCCCGTGCGCTCGATCATGACGTCGCGTTGGGCCGGGTCCTGGTCGATCTGGATTTTTTCCAGGTCGGTGACACCACGGTCGCGCAACAGCTTTTCGGCACGCGAGCAATAAGGGCAATAGTCCTTGCTGTACATGACGACTTTATTCATGAGGATCGCTCCGGCTAGGGTTTTCGGACAGGTAGGGCCTGATCCGTGATTACTTCTGCGTCACGGGCAGGTTGGCGGCGTACCAGGCGCGCATGCCACCTTCCAGGGTATACACATCCGCGAAACCTTGCGAGCGCAGGCGCTGCGCGATGCGCGGCGCCGAGCGGCCTTGCTCGCAGACGAGGATCAGCGGTTTGTTCTTGGGCAGGTTGCCGGCCTTGGATTCGAGATCCTGGGCGGGCAGGCTGCGGGCCTGGGCGATGTGGCCGGCCTGATACTGCTCGGCCGCGCGCACGTCGACCCAGACGGCCTGGCTCTTGTTCACGAGCTGGGTCGCCTGGGCGATGTCGACCGCATGGGCGCCGCCGCGGCCCTTGCGCAGGCCCGGCAGGCACAGCATGACGCCCGACACGACCGCCACGGCGAGAATGAAGATATTGTTCTGGTCGAGCAAGAATTGCATTAAATCCACGGGACATCCTGAAGTGCGGCCGGGTGGGCGCGGTTCGTGGCCGGTCCCGGCAGGCCGGGGGAGAGAGGGCGACGGACCCGCCCTGGCCTGATGACGATGGCCCGGTCGCACGAGTGCGCCGGGAGGGCTAAGCCTGGGGCAAAATCGCTCAATTATAAAATGACCCGATTGTTCAACTTCAATCCGCTGATTTTGCGGCCGATACCATGCACAAACTTGTCCTGATGCGCCACGGCGAAAGCCAATGGAACCTCGAAAACCGCTTCACCGGCTGGACCGACGTGGACCTCACGGAAACCGGCCGTGAACAGGCCCGCAAGGCGGGCGAACTGCTCAAGCAGGAAGGCTTTGTTTTCGACCTGGCCTACACCTCCGTGCTCAAGCGCGCCATCCGCACCCTGTGGATCGCGCTCGACGCCATGGACGCCATGTACACCCCCGTGGGCATCAACTGGCGCCTGAACGAGCGTCACTACGGCGACCTGCAGGGCCTGAACAAGGCCGAGACCGCCGCCAAGTTCGGCGACGAGCAGGTCCTGGTGTGGCGCCGCGCCTACGCGATCGCGCCCGAGCCGCTCGCGCTGGACGACGAGCGCCACCCGCGCTTCGATTCGCGCTACGCCAAGATCCCGGCCGACCAGCTGCCCGCCACCGAGTGCCTGAAAGACACGGTCGACCGCGTGCTGCCGTTCTGGAACGAATCGATCGCCCCGGCCATCCGCTCCGGCCGCCGCGTGCTGATCGCCGCGCACGGTAACAGCTTGCGCGCGCTGATCAAGCACCTCGACGGTATCTCGGACGACGACATCGTCAACCTCAACATCCCGACCGGCCAGCCGCTGGTCTACGAGCTCGACGATGACCTGCGCCCGATTCGCCACTATTATCTTGGCGATGCCGCCGAGATCGAGGCGGCCATGGCGGCCGTGGCCGCCCAGGGCAAGGCTAAGAAGGACTGATTCCATGCGGGTCGCGGCGGGTTTGCTGTTGTTGGGCATGTGGGTGGGAACACCGGCGGCCTGGGCGGTGTCGACCGATCTGGCGGGCCGCCAGTCGGAAGCCGAACGGCAGCAAGCCGCGCTGCGCGACCGCATCGGGTCGCTGCAAAAAGACATCGATGAGCGCGAGGCCGCCCGCAAGGAAGCGGCCGATGCGCTCAAGACGTCCGAATCGGCCATCTCCGCGATCAATCGCCGGCTGCGCGAGCTCGGTGACGCCTCGCATCAGGCCGATCTCGACATCGCCAACCTCGACAAACAGATCGCCAACCAGAGCGCCGTGCTGGCCAAGCGCCGCGCCGAGCTGGCCGACCAGCTGCGCACGCAATACACCAGCGGCCTGTCTCCCTGGACCGAGCTGCTGTCCGGCGGCGATCCCCAGCAGCTGGGCCGCAACCTCGGTTACCTCGACTACGTCTCGCGCGCCCGCGCCGACGCGGTCACCGAAGTGCGCCAGGAAATCGAGCGGCTGGCCAATCTGCAGGGCCAGGCGGACGCCCGCCGCGCCGAGGCGCGCCGGCTGGTCGAAGAAACCACCCGTCAAAAGGCCGAGCTGGTCACGCAGCAGAAAGAGCGGGCCAGCCTGCTGGCCAAGCTCGAAGGACAGATCAATGCGCAACGCGCCGAGGCCAACCGCCTCGGCCGGGACGATCAGCGCCTGTCGCGCCTGATCGGCGACCTCGACGTGGCGATCGCCAAGCAGGTCGAAGAAGAAGCCCGCCGGCGCGCGGCCGAAGAGGCCCGGCGCAAGGCCGAGGCGGCGCGCCGTGCCGAAGAGGCCCGCAAAGCCGAAGAGGCGCGCAAGGCCGAGGCCGCGCGGCAGGCCGAAGCGGCGCGCCAGGCGCAGCGTCAGGCCGAGGCCGACCGCCAGAAGGCAAAGCAGCAGGCGCGCGAGAAAGACCGCGAGGACCAGGCCCGTGACGCGGCCCAGGCCCGCGAGCAGGCCGAACGGGCCGCCCGCGGGCCGGTGGTCGTGGCCGATCCCGACGCGGCCGGCCTGCGTCCCGTGCCCGGCACCCAGGGACGTCTGACCGGCAATACGCCGGTCGCGCCGCCGCCGAAGACCACTCCGCCTGAACCTGTGCCCGAAAAACCGGTCCAACCCGAAACCCGTACCGCCGCGGCCCAGCCTTCCGAGCCGGCCCGGCCGCTGGTGGGCGGAGGCAATGGCCTGCGCAAGGGTCTGCCGGTGCCGGTGCGCGGCAATGTGCAGGGCCGTTTCGGCGTCGACCGCCCGGATGGCGGCGTGTGGCGCGGCATCGTGCTCCGCACGGCCGAAGGCACGCCGGTCAAGGCCGTCGCCCCCGGCACAGTGGTCTACTCCGAATGGCTCAGGGGTTTTGGCAATCTCATCATCGTGGACCATGGACAGCAATATCTGACCGTCTACGCTTATAACCAGAGTCTGCTCAAGCGGGTAGGCGACAGGGTGGCAACGGGCGATACTATTGCTACCGTGGGGGCGACGGGCGGTCAGGTGGAATCGGGCCTATACTTTGAAATTCGCCATCGTGGCGCTCCGGTGGATCCAGCCCAGTGGCTGGCGCTGTAATCCCGGTATCAAAATCAGGATGTGTGCATGAGCACTCGCAAGTTTCGCGGTTTCGGTCTGGTAACGATCGGCGTGGTGGCCGGCGTATTGCTGAGCGTGGGCGTCACTGCCGTGGCGCAACGCGGCAGTCCGCTGCCGCTCGACGAGCTGCGGCAATTGAGCAATGTGTTTGCCGCCATCAAGAACAACTACGTCGAGCCCGTCGATGACAAGACACTGATCAGCAATGCCATCTCCGGCATGGTGTCCAATCTCGACCCGCACTCGGCCTATCTCGATGCCGAAGCCTTCCGCGACATGCAGACCGCCACGCAGGGCGAGTTCGGCGGCCTGGGCATCGAAGTCGGCGCCGAAGACGGCTTCGTCAAGGTGATCTCGCCGATCGAAGACACCCCGGCCGCGCGCGCCGGCATCATGGCGGGCGACCTCATCATCAAGATCGACGACACCCCCACCAAGGGCATGTCGCTCAACGACGCCGTCAAGCTCATGCGCGGTGCGCCCAAGTCGCCCATCACGCTCACCATCATGCGTGGCGACCGGGCGCAGCCCATCGTCATCAAGATCGTGCGCGACATCATCAAGGTGCGCAGCGTGCGCAGCAAGATGCTCGACGATGGCGTGGCCTATGTGCGTATCGCCCAGTTCCAGGAAAAGACCGGTTCCGACCTCGCCCGCCAGCTCAAGGAGCTGGGTGCCAAGGCCGCGCCCAAGGGTCTGGTGCTCGATCTGCGCAACGACCCGGGTGGTCTGCTGACCAGCGCCATCGGCGTGTCCGGCGCGTTCCTGCCGCCGGATGCCATGGTGGTCTCGACCGACGGCCGCACCCCGGATTCGCGCCACAAGTATCACGCCACGCCTTCCGAGTACGCTCGTGGCGAAGGCAACTACCTGGCCGATCTGCCTGCCTGGACCAAGACCGTGCCGATGGTGGTGCTGGTCAACGTCGGTTCGGCTTCGGCCTCCGAGATCGTGGCCGGCGCGCTGCAGGATCACAAGCGCGCCAAGGTCATGGGCAACCGCACGTTCGGCAAGGGCTCGGTGCAGGTGATTCTGCCGCTGTCCGAAACCACCGCGGTCAAGCTCACCACCTCGCGCTATTTCACGCCGAGCGGCCGTTCGATCCAGGCAACCGGCATCGAGCCCGACTACGTCGTGGCCGACACCGCCGACGGCGATCTGTTCCGCCTGCCGCGCGAAGCCGATCTGCAGCGTCACCTGTCGAACAAGCAAGACCCGGCCTCCGAGGTCAAGTCCGACCCCAACGCGGCCGAGCCGCCGCTGGGCAAGATCTTCGAATTCGGCGGCAAAGACGACTTCCAGCTCCAGCAGGCGCTCAACCTGCTGGCCGGCAAGCCGGTGCAGAAGGGTTCGGCGCGTGCGCAGGCCAAGGCCGATATCAAGCCCAACGCCAGCGGCACGGCCACCCAGCGCATGACGATCACGCCGTCCGGAGTCGAGCCCGCCAAGAGCAAATGAACGACCAGCAGTTATTGCGTTACGCCCGCCACATCCTGCTCGACGATCTCGGTATCGAAGGGCAGGAGCAACTCCTGGGGGCGCGTGTGTTGATCGTGGGGGCGGGCGGCCTGGGCTGTCCCGCCGCGCTCTACCTCGCCACGGCCGGCACCGGCCACATCACGCTGGCCGACGACGACGTCGTCGAGCTGAGCAACCTCCAGCGCCAGATCCTGCACACCACCGCCAGCGTCGGCCAGCCCAAGGCCGAGTCCGGGCGGGACATGCTCGCGCGCTTCAATCCCGAGGTTCAAGTCGTGCCGCTGGTCGCGCGGCTCGAAGGCGATGCGCTGCTCGAGGCCGTGCGCGCCGCCGATGTGGTGCTCGACTGCTGCGACAACTTCGCCACCCGTCACGCCATCAACCGCGCCTGTGTCGCCGCGCGCAAGCCGCTGGTTTCGGGCGCCGCGATCCGCTACGACGGGCAGATCGGCGTTTACGATCTGCGCCGCGACGACGCGCCCTGCTACCACTGCCTGTTTCCCGAGGCGGACGAAGCCGAAGAACTCAGCTGTGCCACCACGGGCGTGTTCGCGCCGCTGGTGGGCATCATCGGCGCCATGCAGGCGGCCGAAGCCATGAAACTCATCACCGGTCTGGGCCAGCCCCTGGTGGGCCGTCTGCTGCAGCTCGACGTCCGCACCATGCAGTGGCATAGCGTCAACGTCGGCCGCGACCCCGGCTGCGAGGTCTGCGGCCAGCGGCACTGAGATGCGCGTTCCTGTCGCCATCTCGCACGGCCAAAGTTATCAGATAACCTGAACAATGATGCTATGATCGCCGCATGCTGACCCATTCCCTCACGCTGACCGACCGCGTCGCCGGCCGCATCGCCGAGCAGATCGCCCACGGCACCTATGCCGTCGGCGCGAAGCTGCCCGCCGGGCGCGACCTGGCGCGCGAGTTCGGCGTGAGCGCCGCCGTGATACGCGAGGCCACCGAGCGCCTGCGGGCGCAGGGCCTGGTGCGCAGCCGTCAGGGCTCGGGCTGCGTGGTGCTGTCGCGCACCGGCAGCCAGGGCTTTCGGGTGCCGGCCGAGGCCGGCATGGATCGCACGCAACTGGCCGAGGTCATCGAGCTGCGCATGGAAGTAGAGGGTGGGGCGGCCGCGCTGGCCGCACGCCGCCGCACCGATGCCGACCTGGCCGCGCTGCGTGGCGCGCTGGCCGAATTGGGCCGGCACCTGGACGACCCCGAGCGCGGCGTCGAGCACGATCTGGCGTTTCATCGTGCGATCGGCCAGGCCACGCACAACCCGTCGTACCAGCAGCTGCTGCAATACCTCAATCTGCAGCTGCGGCAGGCGGTGCACACGGCGCGCAGCAACACGCAGCGTCAGCCCGGCCTGTCGGCGCTGGTGCACCAGGAGCACGAGGCCATTCTGGCCGCCATCGAGGCCGCCGACGAGGCCGGCGCACGGGAGGCGGTGCATCGCCATCTGCGCAACGCCGCGGCGCGGCTGCAGTTGCAAGAGGCCGGCGGCTGAGCGCCGCGGCCCGTTTTCGAATTCCACTTCACCGAACCTGATCATGAGCGACACCGACTTTTCCCTGCAGTTGCGCAACGCCCTCGGGCCCGACGTCGTGCTCACCGAGGCCGCCGCCATCGAACCCTGGCTGTCCGACTGGCGTGGCCTGTACCGCGGCCACGCCCAGGCCGTGCTGCGTCCGCGCACCACCGCCGAGGTGGCGCAGGCGCTCGCGCTGTGCCAGGCCGCCGGCGTGCCGGTGGTGCCGCGTGGCGGCAACACGGGGCTGTGTGGTGGCGCCACGCCCGACGGCGGCGCGGCCAACGTCGTGCTGAGTCTGGACCGCATGACGGCCGTGCGCTCGATCGACACCATCGCCAACACCATGGTGGCCGAGGCCGGCTGCATTCTGGGCAATCTGCGCCGCGCCGCGCAGGAGGCCGGACGGCTGCTGCCGCTCAGCCTCGCGGCCGAAGACTCGAGCCAGATCGGTGGCAACCTCGCCACCAATGCCGGCGGCGTCAACGTGGTCCGCTACGGCATGGCGCGGGAGCTCGTGCTGGGCATCGAGGCCGTGCTGCCGACCGGCGAAATCTTCAACGGCCTGCGCACGCTGCGCAAGGACAACACCGGCTACGACCTGAAGCAGCTGCTGATCGGCTCGGAAGGCACGCTGGGCGTGATCACGGCGGTGGCGCTGCGCCTGTATCCGCGCACCGACGTGCGCTCGGTCGTGCTCGCGGCCGTCGAGTCGCCCAAGCAGGCGCTCGAGCTGTACGAGCTGCTGTTCCAGCGCTGCGGCGCCCGCCTGCAGGCGTACGAGTTCTTCACCGGCGATTGCGTCGATCTGGTGCTGGCCCACGCGCAGGGCGTGCAGGAGCCGTTCGCGCAGCGCTATCCGGCCTACGTGCTGATGGAGCTTGCCGATACCAGCGACGAGGCCGCGCTCAACCAGCTGCTCGAAACGGTCGTGGGCGAGGCGCTCGAGCGCGAGCTCTGCCTCGACGCCGCGGTGTCGGCGTCGCTGGCGCAGCTGCAGGCGCTCTGGAAGCTGCGCGAGGAAATCTCCGAGGCGCAGCGCGCCGATGGGCCGCACCTCAAGCACGACGTGTCGCTGCCGATCGAACGCATCCCCGAATTCATGGTGACGGCCGAGGCGCGCCTGCGCGAGCTCGATCCCTCGGTGCGCCCGTTCATCTTCGGCCATTTCGGTGACGGCAACCTGCACTACAACCTGTCGCGCCCCGCCGGCGCGCCGCGCGAATGGGCCGCCGAGAAGGGCGCGGCCGTCACCGATATCGTGCTCGACGAAGTGCACCGCTACGGCGGCAGCATCAGCGCCGAGCACGGCATCGGCCAGCTCAAGCGCGAGCATTTCCTGCATACCAAAGACCCGCTCGAGCTGCGCCTGATGCGTGACATCAAGCGGGTGTTCGACCCCGCGGGGATCATGAATCCCGGAAAGTTGCTATAACAGCGGGCAAGCAAGGGAAGACCGCGGCCGCGCCCAGCGTGGCCAGCACATGCACCGCTCCACAGAAAGAGCGGAAGTGAACGTCAGTCCGCCGCGCGGATTTCCCGCGTGGCTCTTGCACATGGAATTGAGACAATGCACGCGAACTTTATCGGGGGCGCCTGGGTCGACGGCGTCGACGCTCGTCCCAACATCAACCCCTCCAACCTTGCCGATGTGATCGGTCAGTACGCCCAGGCCGACGCGGCCCAGGCGCAGCAAGCGATCGCGGCCGCCGTGTCGGCGTCGCACGAATGGGCGCATTCGACCGGCCAGCGCCGCTTCGACGTGCTCGACGCCGTCGGCACCGAGCTGCTGGCGCGCAAGGAAGAGCTCGGCCGCCTGCTGTCGCGCGAAGAGGGCAAGACGCTACCCGAGGGTATCGGCGAGGTGACCCGCGCCGGCTACATCTTCAAGTTCTTCGCTGGCGAGGCGCTGCGTATCCAGGGCGAAAAGCTGCCCATGACGCGTCCCAACATCGAAGCCGACATCACGCGCGAACCCGTCGGCGTGGTCGGCATCATCGCGCCCTGGAACTTCCCGATCGCGATTCCGGCCTGGAAGATCGCCCCGGCCCTGGCTTATGGCAACACCGTGGTGTTCAAGCCGGCCGATCTGGTGCCGGGCAGCGCCTGGGCGCTGTCCGAGATCCTGAGCCGCGCGGGCCTGCCGGCCGGTGCGTTCAATCTGGTGATGGGCCGTGGCACCGTCGTGGGCCAGGCCTTCCTGTCCGACAAGCGCGTCAACGCCATCAGCTTCACGGGTTCGGTCGGCACCGGCCGCCGCGTGCTCGAGGCCGCGATGGGCCGCATGGCCAAGGTGCAGCTCGAGATGGGCGGCAAGAATCCCCTGGTCGTGCTCGACGACGCCGACCTCAAGACGGCCGTCGAATGCGCGGTCAACGGCGCATTCTTCTCGACCGGTCAGCGTTGCACGGCGTCGAGCCGCCTGATCGTCCAGAAGGGCATCTATCCGAAGTTCCTCGAGGCCGTGCAGGCTCGCCTCGAAGGCCTGAAGATCGACGACGCGCTGCTGGCCGGCACCGACATCGGCCCCGTGGTCGACCAGAGCCAGCTCGAGCAGGACCTGAGCTATGTGGCGATCGGCCGCGACGAAGGCGCCCGCCTGGTCACCGGCGGCGAACAGGTCAAGCGCGCCACCGAAGGCTTCTACCTGACGCCCGCGCTGTTCGCCGATTGCGACAACAACATGCGCATCAGCCGCGAAGAAATCTTCGGGCCGGTGGCGTCCGTGATTCCGGTCGACAGCTACGAGCAGGCGCTGGAGCTCGCCAACGACACCGAGTTCGGTCTGTCGTCGGGGATCTGCACCACCTCGCTCAAGCATGCCACGCACTTCAAGCGCGAAGCGCAGGCCGGCATGGTGATGGTCAACTGCCCGACGGCGGGTGTCGACTATCACGTGCCGTTCGGCGGCCGCAAGGGCTCGAGCTACGGTCCGCGCGAGCAGGGCCGTCATGCCGCCGAGTTCTACACCACCGTCAAGACCTCGTACACCGCATCCTGATGCGGCAGGCACGATAAAAATCCCCGGCCATCGGCCGGGGATTTTTCGTTGCGCGCGCAACCGATGGGACGGATGGCGCGTCAGGTGCGGTGATACACCTCGGCGCCCTTCTTGACGAACTCGACCGCCTTCTCCTGCATGCCTTGCTGCAGCGCCTGCTGGTCCGACACGCCCTGCGACGCGGCATAGTCGCGCACGTCCTGGGTGATCTTCATGCTGCAGAAGTGCGGGCCGCACATCGAGCAGAAGTGGGCCACCTTCATCGAGTCTTTCGGCAGCGTCTCATCGTGGAACTCCTTGGCCGTGTCGGGGTCGAGTCCAAGGTTGAACTGGTCATCCCAGCGGAACTCGAAGCGGGCCTTAGAGAGCGCGTTGTCGCGGATGGCGGCGCCCGGATGGCCCTTGGCCAGATCGGCGGCGTGGGCCGCGATCTTGTACGTGATGATGCCGTCCTTCACGTCCTTCTTGTTGGGCAGGCCCAGGTGTTCCTTCGGCGTGACGTAGCACAGCATCGCGGTGCCGTACCAGCCGATCAGCGCGGCGCCGATGCCCGAGGTGATGTGGTCGTAGCCCGGCGCGATGTCGGTCGTCAGCGGTCCCAGCGTGTAGAACGGCGCTTCCTGGCAATGCTCGAGCTGCAGCTCCATGTTTTCTTTGATCATCTGCATCGGCACGTGGCCGGGGCCTTCGATCATGACCTGCACGTCGTGCTTCCAGGCCACCTGCGTGAGCTCGCCCAGCGTCTTCAGCTCGGCGAACTGCGCCTCGTCGTTGGCATCGTAGCCCGAGCCGGGACGCAGGCCGTCGCCGAGCGAGAAGCTCACGTCGTAGGCCTTCATGATCTCGCAGATGTCTTCGAAGCGTTCGTACAGGAAGCTCTCTTTGTGATGCGCCAGACACCACTTGGCCATGATCGAGCCGCCGCGCGACACGATGCCGGTCATGCGATCGGCGGTCATGGGAATGAAGGGCAGGCGCACGCCGGCATGGATGGTGAAGTAATCGACGCCCTGTTCGGCCTGTTCGATGAGCGTGTCGCGGAAGATCTCCCAGGTGAGGTCTTCGGCCTTGCCATCGACCTTCTCGAGCGCCTGGTAGATCGGCACCGTGCCGATGGGCACGGGCGAATTGCGGATGATCCATTCGCGCGTTTCGTGGATGTGCTTGCCGGTGGACAGGTCCATCACGGTGTCGCCGCCCCAGCGGATCGCCCAGGTCATCTTCTCGACTTCCTCCCCGATCCCGGAGCTCACGGCCGAGTTGCCGATGTTGGCGTTGATCTTCACCAGGAAGTTGCGGCCGATGATCATCGGTTCGATTTCGGGGTGATTGATGTTGGCCGGAATGATGGCGCGGCCGCGCGCGATTTCGTCGCGCACGAACTCGGGCGTGATCGCGCTGGGCAGCGCGGCGCCGAACGACTGGCCGGGATGCTGGCGCAGCAGGCGGCGCGCCAGCTTCTCGCCATCGGGCCCACTGGCACGCAAGGTCTCGATGTACTGCTCGCGGCGCAGGTTCTCGCGTATGGCCACGAATTCCATCTCGGGTGTCACGAGGCCGCGGCGCGCATAGTGCATCTGCGTGACATTGGCGCCGGCGCGGGCCCGGCGCGGCGGACGGCGCAGGTCGAAGCGCATGGCGGTCAGCTTGGGATCGGCGAGGCGCGCCTGGCCGTATTCGCTGGTCGGGCCGTCGAGCACCTCGACGTCGCCCCGCTCATCGATCCAGGCGCGGCGCAGTTCGGGCAGGCCGGCGCGGATGTCGATGCGTGCCGCCGGATCGGTGTAGGGCCCGCTGGTGTCGTACACCGTGAGCGGCGGGTTCTGCTCGCCGCCGAACATCGTGGGTGTATCGGCCTGGCTGATCTCGCGAAAGGGCACGCGCAGATCGGGGCGGCTGCCGGTCTGGTAGACCTTGCGCGATTGCGGCAAGGGGGCCACGGCCGCGGCGTCGACTTCGGCGGTGGCGGCCAGAAACTTGGGATTGGCGTTCATTGAAAAGCTCCAAGAGAAAATGTTGGAGCCGAATCGGGAGATTCCGCGTGCGCGCGCGAGCCGGCCTGAGCCGGTGGGCATTGCGGAAATCGCTCCCAGCATCGGCATTATCCGTACTGGTACGAAGGGACTCTCTCAACACGTGTGCCGTTGCCGGACACGAGTACCCCTGCGAGCCCGCAGTATAGGCGGTATTGGCTATTTACATCTGGAAGCAGTCGGCACTAACAGGTGGCGGATTGCCCCTGTACACTTTTTTCAATGCCAGGATGCGACCCGCCCTCCTGGCTCGTCATCACTGTCTGCAACCTAAGAAGGAAATCCATCATGCAACTGACTGTGCGTAAATTGGCACCCGCCGTGGCGCTCATGGCTCTGGTGCTGGCGGGTTGTACAACTCCCTCCAAGACGGGCGACAAGAGCGCCGCTACGCCCGCCACGACGCAGCCGGCACAGCCCGCGACCGCGTCCTCCGTCGAGTTCTACATCGCCCAGACGCAACCGGGCGCCGGCCTGGCCGAGGTCAAGGTGCCGGACGGCTCGCTGTACATGCAGCGCCAGCCGGTTCTGACGCGCGCCGATCTCACCGAAGCCGCCGCGCTGGTCGATCGCCAGGGCCAGAACTTCGTGGGCCTGCGTTTCACCGAAGCCGGTGCACGCAAGCTCAACGACGTGAGCTCGCAGAACGTCGGCAAGATGCTGGCGCTGGTGCTCGACCGTGAACTGGTCGCCGCCCCGAAGATCGCCGAGCCGCTGAACCGCGGCGTGCTGGCCTTCGGCGTGCCGTCCGAGCAGGCCGCCGCCGCCATCGCCGCCAAGATCCGTGGAGATGCGCCGGGAGCCGCTGCTCCGGGAGCCGCCGCTCCGGGAGCCGCTGCTCCGGGCGCCGCTGCTCCGAACGGTCGTACGCCGGCTCAACAGGCCGAGCCGTCGAACTCGCCCAACCAGCCCGCGCGCCCCTGATCGCGCAGGCCAAGGTGCAAACCCCCGGCTGCTTCGGCATCCGGGGGTTTTTTTATTGGGGTGTCATGTTCGGCGCGATGCGCACGCGATCCGCACGGGCGGGTCGCCAGGACACGAGCGCGCGCGACGAGGGTGCGCGTACCCGCGCGCGGCGGTACCGCCATCCATCAGGCGGGCGTTGGGGATACGCAGGAGGGATTCAGCGCCCGCGCCGGGGCGCGGGCGGTGCCGGGGAAGCGGGCAGACTCGCGGACTGAAACTCACGCAGCATCGTGCGCAACACCGAGTCGATCAGGCGCTGCTGTTCGGCGCTCAGGGCGTGATACTCGGCGGCGGTCATGCCACTGAACGGCCAGGGGTGGATGTCGGAGGCAACGTCGGACGAGGGCTCTCGCAGCGTCGTCGTGGTTTGCGGCACCACGGGCGTCATCGAGCCCGTCCCGGTGTCGAGCCAGACCGGATCGATCTTCAGGGCATGCGCGAGTTGTTGCGCCGAGCGACTGAATCGGCGCTGACCGCTTTCGTAGCTGGCGATGGCGCTTTGCGACACGCCGCTGACCCGCGAAAGCTGGTGCTGGGTGTAGCCGCGCACACGTCGTGCATGCTTCAGTCGGTCTGAGAAAGTGTTCACCCCGGAATTGAAGCTTGGTTCAGTATTACAGTGGTGATACCGACTATCACATTGTGATAATGTGCGACGCCCCGGGGTGTCGCGTTGGTTCATCCGGCAGTGGTCGTCTGCCCTGGCAAGGCAGCGGGTCTCCGGTCCTCGGCCCTTTGGTTGCGCGGTGTCCCCATGAACATATCCGAACCACTCCCGTCCGGCTCCGAACCTTTCTCATACGGCCAGCCGGCCCCGCTCCCCGGCACGACGCCGCTGTCTCCGGACATCGCGGCATCGGCGCAGGGCGGTGGCGTCATTCTGCACGTCCAGTGCCGGCCCCCCGGCTTCTTCCCGGACGCCCTCGAAGACAACCTGCGGCGTTCCGGGTGGCGCGTGCACGGGCTGCTCGCGCACGCGCTGACCGACGCGGCCGTGAGCGAGCAGGCGCCCGATGTGGTGCTGCTCAGTGGCGACGCGGAACACGCGGACAGCGTGATCGCATTGCTGCGCCATCTGCAGGCCCATCACTGGCCGGCCTTGCGCGTCGCGCTGTTGGGCGGCGCGTCGGCGTTTCTGCGGATTCAGGCCTTGCAGGCCGGCGCCGACCTCTGCTGCTCCCCCGAGGGTTCGGACGACTGGACGGCGGCCGAGCTGATCGCGATCTTCGAACGTTGGCGCAGCGCTTCAGCGGCGCGGGCGAGGCCGTCGCGCTGGCGGATCTGCGCATCGAGCCGTTATCTGTACGGGCCCGGCGCGGTGCGGGTGCCGCTCACGGCGGCCGAGGGGCTGTTCATGAGCCGGTTGCTGGCTGCGCCCAATCAACGCCTGGCGCGCACCGGCGGCGCCGAAGGGTCGCGAGGCGACGACGTCACCGTGGCGCGTCTGCGCAACAAGGCCCGGCAGCTCGGCGTCGATCTGCCGGTCTGCGCGGTGCGTAACTGGGGTTATCTGTTTCTCGACGAGGCATGAGGCGCGCGGCGATGCCGCGCGTCATGGTCGGATGTGTTTCGCGGGCCCGGGTCGCCCCTGATGCCCGCTGCCCCGCGATCAGGTGATCACGAGGTTGTCGCGGTGCACGAGCTCGGGGTCGGTCATGCTGCCCAGGATGAACGCGATCTGCGATGAGGGCTGGCGCATGATGCGGCGCGTGTCGGCCGCTGAGTAATTCACCAAGCCGCGCGCGCATTCGCGCCCCTGCGCATCGACGCAGGCGACCACATCGCCACGCTCGAACTCGCCCTCGACCGCCGTGACGCCGATCGGCAGCAGGCTCTTGCCCTCGTGCAGCAGGGCGCGCACGGCGCCTTCGTCGAGTTGCACCCGGCCGCGCAGGCGCAGGTGGTCGGCCAGCCATTGCTTGCGCGCCGACCACACCGGCAGCACGGCTTGCAGCTCGGTGCCGATGCACTCGCCTTCCGAGAGGCGGATCAGTACGTTGCGCTCGCGGCCCGAGGCGATCACGGTGTGCGCGCCGCTGTGAGCCGCGCGCTTGGCAGCCAGAATCTTGGTCAGCATGCCGCCGGTACCCACGCCGCTGCCGGCGCCGCCCGCCATGGCTTCGAGCGTGGCGTCGCCCGCCTGCGCGTGCTGCACGAATTTCGCATCGGGCTGCTTGCGCGGGTCGGCTTCGTAGAGGCCGCGTTGGTCCGTGAGGATGATGAGCGTGTCGGCTTCGATCAGATTGGTGACCAGCGCACCGAGCGTGTCGTTGTCGCCGAAGCGGATCTCGTCGGTCACGACGGTGTCGTTTTCGTTCACGATCGGCACCACGCCCATGCGCAGCAGCGCAAACAGCGTGGAGCGGGCGTTGAGATAGCGATGGCGATCGGCCAGATCCTCGTGCGTGAGCAGGATCTGCGCGGTGCGCAGGCCGAACTCCGCGAACGCCGCTTCGTAAGCCTGGCACAGGCCCATCTGACCCACGGCGGCGGCGGCCTGCAGCTCGTGCATGACCGACGGCCGCTTGCGCCATCCCAGACGCGCCATGCCTTCGGCGATGGCGCCACTGGATACCAGCACGACCTGCTTGCCCTGCTTGTGCAGGGCGGCGATCTGCGCGGCCCAGTGAGCGACCGCGGCGCGATCGAGGCCACGGCCTTCGTTGGTGACGAGCGAGGATCCGACCTTGGCGACCAGGCGCTGAGCCTGCGCGACGACGGAAACGGTTTCAGTGTGGGCAGTCATGGCGATGACCGGGCGAGACGTTGACGAAAGACCGCCCGGACGAACCGGGCGGCGCGGTGACGGACTGCGATTATGGCTTATTCGTCACCGTCACGCGGCTCGGTCTGCGCCGCGCCGGTCTGCACCGCGCCCGGCGCCGCACTGGCCTGCACTGAACCGCGCGTCGTATCGAAACGCGGGTCGTCGTGCACATACGTGCCTTCGGCCTGGTCCTGGGCGATCAGGTCTTTTTGCTTCTCGGCGTCGAGGTAGTCTTGCAGCGCCCAGATCAGATCCTGCGTGCCCTCGCCGCTGATGGCGGCGATCGCGAACACCGGGCCGTTCCATTCGAAGGCTTCGCAGAAGCGCTTGCGGGCGGATTCGGGGTCCTGGACCATGTCGAGCTTGTTGAGCACGAGCCAGCGCGGCTTGGCGGCGAGCTCGGGATCGTAGCGGCGCAGCTCTTCGACGATCGCGCGCGCACCGTCCACGGCGGCGTCGATGGGATCCGTGTCGGGATCCTGGCTCGAGACATCCACGAGATGCAGCAGCACGCGCGTGCGCGCCAGATGGCGCAGGAACAGATGGCCCAGGCCGGCGCCTTCGGAGGCGCCTTCGATGAGGCCGGGGATGTCGGCGACCACGAAGCTGCGTGCGGCGGAGGTGCGCACCACGCCCAGATTGGGATGCAGCGTGGTGAAGGGGTAATCGGCGATCTTGGGGCGCGCATTCGAAATACGGCTGATCAGCGTGGACTTGCCCGCGTTGGGCAGGCCCAGCAGGCCGACGTCGGCCAGCACCTTGAGCTCGAGGCGCAGGCGGCGTTGTTCGCCTTCTTTGCCCGGCGTCCATTGGCGCGGCGCGCGGTTGGTGCTGGACTTGAAATGCAGGTTGCCCAGGCCGCCCGAGCCGCCGGCGGCGAGCGTGACCTGTTCTTCGTGGCGGTCGAGGTCGAACAGCACTTCGCCGGTGTCGGCGTCGTGCACGACGGTGCCGACCGGCACGCGCAGCGTGATGTCGGGCGCGGCCGCGCCGTATTGGTCGGAGCCGCGGCCGTTTTCGCCGTTTTTGGCGCGGTGCAGGCGAGCGTAGCGGAAATCGATCAGCGTGTTGATGTTGCGATCGGCCACGGCATAGATGCTGCCGCCGCGACCGCCATCACCGCCATCAGGGCCACCCCTGGGGATGAATTTCTCGCGGCGAAAGCTCGCCACGCCATTGCCGCCTTTGCCGGCGATGACCTCGATGGTGGCTTCGTCTACGAATTTCATGTGCGTGTCTGGTCAGTGAGCGGGGCCGTGTCGCTCGCGCGCCCGAAGGCGCCGCGGTGGCGGCCGGTGATGCCGTGCGTGGCGTTGCGAGGTCGTATGCGAGGCCATGGCGGGCCGTGTTGCCCTGTGTCATGTGCCGCGTCGCTGATCGCGCATCTCGCCCGCGTGCTTGCCCGCAGGGGTATATGAAGTCCGGGATTCCTCGGCAGACGCGCTGCCGGGCAGGGATCCTGTGCCGGATATTTTGCCTTAAAACAAAAAGCCCCGCCGCGTGCGGCAGGGCTTTTTGCCGTGCGTGTGACGCGACCGATTACTCGGCGGCGACGACCGACACGATGGCCTTGTTCAGAGCACCCTTGGTGCCGAACTGGACCTTGCCGTCGGTCAGTGCGAACAGGGTGTGATCCTTGCCCACGCCGACGTTCACGCCCGGGTGAAAGCGGGTACCGCGCTGACGCACGATGATGCCGCCTGCCGAGATTTGTTGGCCGCCATAAACCTTGACGCCCAGTCGCTTCGATTCGGAATCGCGACCGTTACGCGTAGAGCCGCCGCCCTTTTTCTGTGCCATGTTTTAGCTCCTGAATACCGGGATCAAGCCGTGATGGCTTCGATGCGGATCTCGGTGTAGTTCTGACGGTGGCCCTGACGCTTCTGATAGTGCTTGCGACGGCGCATCTTGAAGATCTTGACCTTGTCGTGCCGGCCATGCGCAAGAACCGTAGCCTTGATCACGGCGCCAGCGACGAGGGGCGTACCAACTTTGAGTTGGTCGCCTTCGCCCACGGACAGCACTTGATCCAGGGTGATTTCTTGCCCGATGTCAGCAGGTATCTGTTCTACCTTGAGTTTTTCGCCAGCGGCAACGCGATACTGCTTGCCACCGGTTTTTACGACCGCGTACATGGGATATATCCTTGGAAAGATGTGGGGCTCGTGGTGCAGGGACGATCCGTGATCGGGTGGACGTTCAGGGCGCGGCTTCCGAAGAAGTGCGCCGGGGGTCTGTGCCTGATAGGTTCGATCCACCGGGGTGGAGTATCCGGACGTGAAGATCGTAGCGGTAACCGCGCGATGCTTCTTGCCGTGGATAGCCGGGGTCGTGGTCTCCAGATCCGTGGATTGGCTACTGCGGTTACTGCTGCAGGTTACTACTGCGGATCCGGCACGACGAGGCATTCCTGCGCCACGTGCTTTTTTCGGCCAATAAGCCGAATCGAGGATTCTAGCCGGGGGCTGTGGAAAAGTCAAAAAGGCGTTGCGCTAGAAGGGCTTAGCGTGTGGCGTGGGCGTCACGGTCGGCTGCCCCTGACATTCAGCCACCCTGACGTTCAGCCGCCCGGACGGTCGCCCACCGTCACCCGCGCCGCGATCTGGCGGGCGGCGTCCAGCAGCCCGGCGCGCACGGCGTCCGCATGGCGCGGGTCGAGGCGGTCCGCCGGCAGCGAGGTGCTGATCGCCACCCGGCGCCCCAGCGCCGTCTGGCCCACGTAGGCGGCATAGCAGCTCAGGCCGGCGCTCACTTCCTCGAGGTCCAGGGCCACGCCGGTGCGCCGCGCGGTGGCGAGCTCGGCGAGCAGTGCCGCGGGGTCGGTGACCGTGCGCTCGGTCAGGGCGGGCAGGGGCGAGGGCAGACGCGCGAGCACGTCGGCATCGCTGAAGCTGGCCAGCAGGGCCTTGCCCAGGGCGCAGGCATGAGCCGGCAGCCGCGAGCCCGGGTCGGTCACGAGCCGCACGGGGCGGCGTGCGTCTTCACGGGCGAGGTAGGCCACGTCGGTGCCGTCCAGCATGGCGAGCTGCATGACCTCGTTGTGACGCGCCACGAACGCGGCCGCCGCGTCGCGAAACGCGGGTTCGAGGCTGTCGTGACGTAGATAGGCGGACCCCAGCGAGAGCAGGGCCAGGCCGATCACATAGCCTTCGCCCGTCCGCTCGATCCAGCGCCGCGCCTCCAGCGTCTCGAGCAGCAGGTACAGCGAGCTGCGCGGCATGCCGCAGTCCCGCGCCAGGTCGGCTGGACGCACCGGCGACCCGCGTTCGGCGAGACGCCGCAGGATCTCGTCGGCCCGCGCGATGGCGGGGACTTCGTAGGACGCGACGCGCTCGCTCATGATCTGTCCAATATATTGGATAAGGCGCCATTATATTGGACGAGTGGCGCGCTCGCCTCCTAGACTGATTCCAGGCTTTCCCACCCCGATCGTCATTCAGAACGCCGCCGCGCGCGGCGCACGCCAGGAGACTCGCCATGACTTCCCCCGCTTCGGCCTACGCCGACTTCGCGCTCGACGCCGCCCACGACCTGCCCGAAGACCTGGACCAGGCGCTCCTGATCGGGCGCGTCTGGCTGGGCGCCCCGGCCAACGGGCCGGCCGTGGTGGTGGTGCGCCGCGGCGAGGTGTTCGACATCACGGCGGCCGTGCCGACCGTGTCGGATCTGCTGGAGCGGCCCGATCGTGTCGCGCTGGCGCGTCAGGCGGACGGCCCCTCGCTGGGCCCGGTCGCGGACCTGCTCGCGCGCTCGGGCCAGGCCGGCCAGCCGCGCCTGCTGGCGCCGTGCGATCTGCAGCCGGTCAAGGCCGCGGGCGTGACGTTCGCGGTAAGCCTGCTCGAGCGCCTGATCGAGGAGCAGGCGGGTGGCGACGCGAGCCAGGCCGAGACGATCCGCGCGCGGCTGCACGAACTGATCGGCACGGACCTGTCGCAACTGGTGCCCGGCTCGGAGCAGGCCATGCGCCTGAAGGCCGAGCTGCAGGCCCGCGGACAGTGGTCGCAATATCTCGAAGTGGGAATCGGGCCCGACGCGGAGGTGTTTTCCAAGACGCCGCCGATGGCGTCGGTGGGATCCGGGGCCTGGATCGGGCTGCATCCGGTGTCGGAGTGGAATAACCCGGAGCCCGAGATCGTGCTGGCCGTGACCTCGCGCGGCGAGATCGCCGGCGCGGCGTTGGGCAACGACGTGAACCTGCGCGACATCGAGGGCCGCAGCGCGCTGCTGCTGACCAAGGCCAAGGACAACAACGGCTCGTGCGCGATCGGCCCGTTCATCCGCCTGATCGACGAACACTACACGCTGGACGACGTGCGCCATGCCGACGTGTCGCTGCGCATCGACGGAACCGATGGCTTCGTGATCGACGGCGTGAGCCACATGGCCGAGATCAGCCGCGACCCCGCCGACCTGGTGCGCCAGACCTGCGGCACGCACCATCAGTATCCCGATGGCTTCATGCTGTTTCTCGGCACGATGTTCTCGCCGACCCAGGACCGCGCGGGTCCGGGCACCGGCTTTACTCATCGCGAGGGGGATGTGGTCAGGATCGGTTCGCCGCGCCTGGGCGCCCTGGTCAATCGCGTGGCCCGCTCCGACCAGATTGCGCCCTGGACCTTCGGTGTCCGCGCCCTTTACGCCAACTTGCGCGAACGCGGGCTGTAACAACCCGGCGTCCATCCGGAGGGGGCGGGGCGCAGCACGTATAATTCCGCCGACCCCGGCCTGGCGGCGCAGTCCGCCGGCCCCAAGCAACGAGCCGTGGGTCGGCTCGCATCATCTCCCCCGGAAACGCTTTGAATCTCTCCGAGCTGATCGCCCCCATTGCCGACGACATGAAGGCCGTCGACGCGGTTATCCGCGAGCGCCTGAACTCCGAGGTCGTGCTCATTCGAACCATCGGTGACTACATCATCGGCGCGGGCGGCAAGCGCATGCGGCCGGCCATGGTGCTGATGGTGGCGCGGGCGCTGGGCTATCAAGGCACGCATCATCAGCTGCTGGCCGCGGTGGTGGAATTCATCCACACCGCCACGCTGTTGCACGACGATGTGGTCGATGAGTCCGACAAGCGCCGTGGCCGCGACACCGCGAACGCGGTGTTCGGCAATGCCGCCAGCGTGCTGGTCGGCGACTACCTGTATTCGCGCTCGTTCGAGATGATGGTCGAGGCCGACTCGATGCGCATCATGCAGATCCTCTCGCAGGCCACCACGGTGATCGCCGAGGGTGAGGTGCTGCAATTGCTGAACGTGCATGATCCCGAGGTGTCGCAAGAGCGCTACCTCCAGGTCGTGCGCTACAAGACCGCCAAGCTGTTCGAAGCCGCGGCCCAGGTGGGCGCGGTGCTGGCCGGCGCCACTCCCGAACAGGAAGAAGCCGCCGCGGCCTATGGCCGCCACGTCGGCACGGCGTTCCAGTTGATCGACGACGTGCTGGACTACAGCGGCGACGCGCTCGCGCTGGGCAAGAACGTCGGCGACGATCTGCGCGAGGGCAAGCCCACGCTGCCGCTCATCCGCGTGATGGAAGTCGGCACGCCCGAGCAGCAGCAATTGATCCGTGACGCCATCACCACCGGTGACGCCGACTTCGCCGCGGTGGCCCAGGCCATCCAGCAGACCGACGCGCTCCAGCACGCCCGCGAGGCCGCCGAAGCCGAGGCACAACGGGCTCGCGATGCCCTCGCGAACTACCCCGTTTCCACTTTTAAAAATTCTCTGGTAGAATTCTGCGCTTTCGCGGTGAACAGAGATCGCTAACGTTTTTCGGCGGTTTTTGGTCAGGCTGAATGTGGCTGAAAAGCGAAAAGCGTGTGGCTGCAAAGCCAAAAGCAAGTGGCTGAAAAGCCAAAGCAGTTGTAGAGAATCGGGGCGTAGCTCAGTCTGGTAGAGTACTGCGTTCGGGACGCAGGAGTCGGAGGTTCGAATCCTCTCGCCCCGACCACTTACACTGTGGTTGAATTTTTGACGATGTTCCCGAAGCATCGTCAGTGGTGTTGAAAAACACCGTCGGCAAGAGCCGGTAGCGCGCAAGCACTGCCGGCTTTTTTGCGTCTGCCTTATCTGTGTAGTCAAGATGCGTCGCCCACGATGGCGCCAGGCAGTGATCGCGCGCTCGCGTCACGACTACGATCGGGTCGACGCTTCGATTGCCCTGCGGGCGCCCTTTGCCGTCATAAAGAGCTTCAGCGGGCTGACGTCCGGCAGTGAGACAAACCCATACTTGCGATAGAAGGCTGCCGCGCCCTCATCCTTGGCGTCGACCAGTGCAACCGTCACAGCAAGCGGGCCCGCGACGGCCATGCCCAGTGCCTCGGCTAACAGTAGTCCGCCCAAGCCCTGACCCTTGAACCGTTGGTCCACCGCGAGCCGACCGATAACGGCGGCGGGCAGTTGGGCGTACCGAGCTACTTGCTTCAGCAACGTTGGGGGCAAACGTGTCAATTCCACGGCGCCTGCCGAAAGAGTGAAGAAGCCCGCTACCGCATGGTTGCTCAAAAGCAGATACGCGCGAGTGGCATCTCTCCCTTCGTCCTGCCCCAACTGCTCGACAAAGTACTTATCGAGTTCCGGCGTGCCACAGCAAAAGTCCTTACGATCAATGGACTTCGAGAAAGACATCAATGTGAACGGCATTCCGCATCATTCCTTCTCTGGCTTGGTGCCGCGCAATATCCGGTCTCGAAGTGCAACCGCGCGTTTGAACGCGGCGGTGGGTTCGGCGGGCTCGGTTTCGAGGGCGGCGGCGAGCGTGTCCGAGTCGCGCCCGGACAGCTGCAAAATCACCTGCTGCTCGATTTCTTGCAGGGCGGCCTGGTGGGCCGCGTGTACCACGAAGTCGGATAAGGATCGTCCGGAAATATCGGCGGCGCGCTGAATGACAGCGCGCTCTTTTGCCGTCAATCTGGCATCCAGCCGCGCAGTGCGCGGTTCGTCGATGCGTTTGAGCTCTTGAGCGATGAGCTTGCGCAGTTGACCAACGATGTTGCTCGATGCGCGTTCGAGCTCGGTTGCGCGCGCTTGCCTGACTCGCGCTCGCGCCGGGGTGGCGGCTTGCAGGGGGCGGTCTTCAAGCAGGGCGGACCCCGGAGATTCGTTCACCAGCGAGCGATGCTTGCTTGCGTGAGACGGGTGTGCGGCCTGCCGTTGGCTGGCAGCGCCATAGCTCACATCAGGCTCGGCCAGCACCAAGCCCGTGGAAGAGCTCTTTGGATCGCGAGCCGGACGCTTGCGCTTCTCGACAGCTTTGGGCGGTGGCGTCGGATCGCTGCGGCGAGCTGCCATGGCAGTCACTCCTTGTACTGACAAATACGTACCCGATGATTGTACGGACTCGGCCGTACAGGGGCGACGATTCCTCTCGGCGTTTCGGACGGAGTCAATGGACTGACGGCAACAGGGGCCCGGCCAGCCGCGGGCAGCGCGGCAAGCGAGGTTGCCTTATCGTTTGCCGCCGTTGTTGTCGGCCGGCATGCGGGCGCAGTATTCCCTGAGGATGTCTTCGAGCGCCGCCTCGGCGGCCGGGGTGCGTTCGTCGCTGCGGACGCGGCGGATCAGGTTGATGGGGGGCAGGTTCCAGCCCCAGTCCCAGTCGATGCGGCCGATGCGGCCGCGGGCGGCGAGTTCCTGGGCGATCTCCTCGGGCACCACCGATATCAGCGTGTCGTCGTTGCCGAGCAGGCCTTCGATCACATCCGTGGAATACGCCTCCACGATCGGGGTGGGCGGCGGCAGGCCTTGTCGGATGAAGTGTTCGGCGATGAGGTGGCGGGTGGGCGTTTTCACTTCCGGCAAAACCCAGCACATGGCGGCGACCCCGGCCCAGTCGGGCGCGCGCGCCTGCAGGCGGCGCGCGAGTTGCGCATGGGCGATCAGGCAGGGGCGCTGGTGATACAGCACCTCGTGCGCGAGGCCGTCGAGTTCGGTGAAGGCGGAGACGCGCCCGATCATGCAGTCGAGCTCGTGCCGGCGCAGCATCGGCAGCAGGTGGTCGGTGGTGGCGCGGTGCAGGGTGAGGGTGACGCCGTGGCGCGCGTGCAGGGTGGCGATGGCCGCCGACAGCAGGGCGCTCGAGACGTAGGGCACCGCGCCCACATGCAGGTGCGCCGCGTGGCCCTGTTGCAAAGCCTGCACCTCACGCGCCCAGAGCGAGAGGTCGTTGTGCATGCGGCGCGCGCGGGCGATGGCCAGTTCGCCCAGCGGCGTGGCCTGCAGGCCGCGGCCGGTGCGCAGGAACAGCGGCGCCTCGAAGATGTCTTCGATCTCGAGCAGGGCCTTGGTGGCCGCCGGCTGGCTGATGCCTGCCTGCGCGGCCACGCGCGTGAGCGAGCCGTGATGGGCGATGGCGATCAGCAGCTCGAGGTGGCGATGCTTGAGGCGCCGGGCCAGGTTGGGCAGGGAGGGGCTCATGCCGTGATATTCCTGAATGGTTATGCAGCTATTCGAATATAGCCAAATTCAGTTATTTCAGGCTTCTATACTGAGCGCCATCAACCCGACCCAGGATCGCCGCTCCATGTCCGACTTCACCACCCGCCCTGAAATCCAAGGCACGTTCGGCGCGGTGTCGTCCACGCACTGGCTGGCCTCGCAGGTGGCGATGGGCGTGCTGGAGCGCGGCGGCAATGCCTACGACGCCGCCGTGGCGGGCGGCTTCACGCTGCAGATCGTCGAGCCGCATCTGAACGGGCCGGGGGGCGAGGTGCCCATCCTGTTCTGGAGCGAGCAGGAGGGCCGCATGCGCGCCCTGTGCGGGCAGGGGCCCGCGCCGGCGCTGGCGGATCCGGCCTACTTCCGCAACATGGGACTCGATCTGGTGCCCGGCATCGGGCTGCTGCCCGCGACGGTGCCGGGGGCGTTCGGCGCGTGGCTCACGATGTTGCGCGACTACGGCACGTGGGAGCTGGCGGATGTGCTGGCGCCCGCCATCGCTTATGCACGCGACGGCTTTCCGCTGGTGCCGCGTATTTCGCAGGCCATCCTGGCCGTGCAGGCACTGTTCCGTGCGGAATGGACGTCGTCGGCCGAGGTCTGGCTGCCGGACGGCAAGGTGCCCGCGCCCGGCACGCTCATGCGCACACCGGCCATCGCCGACACCTACGAACGCATTCTCGACGAGGCGCACGCGCGCGCCACGGATCGGCGTGGCCGTATCGATGCCGCGCTCGACATCTGGTATCGCGGCTTCGTGGCCGACGCCATCGACGATTTCTACACCCACGCGCAGATCCGCGACACGACGGGCGAGCGCAACCGCGGCCTGCTGCGCAAGGCCGATCTGGCCGATTGGCAGGCGAGCTACGACGAGCCGGTGACGCTGGACTACGGGCGCTACACGGTGGCCAAGTGCGGCGCATGGTCGCAAGGGCCCGTGCATCTGCAGCAGCTTGCCATCCTGCGCGAACTCGATATGTCCGGCCTGGCGCCGGATTCGTTCGAGTTCGTGCACCGCGTGGCGGAGGCCGCGAAGCTCGCCTTCGCCGACCGCTGCGCCTGGTATGGCGACCCCGACTTCGTCGACGTGCCGGTGCAGGAGCTGCTCTCCACCGAATACGCGCGCAGCCGCGCCGCGCAGATCGGCCGGCAGGCGAGCACGATGCTGCGGCCTGGCAATCCGGGTGGGCGGGTACCCCGCCTGCCGGACCTGCAGGCCGCCACGCGCACGCTGGCGCAGGCGGACACGCGCTACGGCGTCGGTGAGCCGACCTTCGCGGCGCTGCCGCCCGTGACCGAGTGGGCCGCGCGCGAGATCTTCGTCGGCGATACCTGCCAGATCGACGTGGTGGATCGCCACGGCAACATGGTGGCCGCCACGCCGTCGGGCGGCTGGCTGTCGTCGAGTCCGGTGGTGCCGGGCCTGGGTTTCTCGCTGACCACGCGCCTGCAGATGACCTGGCTGGACCACGGACTGCCGGGCACTCTGGCGCCCGGCAAGCGCCCCTCGACCACGCTGTCGCCGGGTCTGGCGCTGCGTGACGGCCAGCCCTACATGGCGTTCGGCACGCCGGGCGGCGATCAGCAGGATCAATGGACGGTGTCGTTCCTGCTGCGTCACGCCGCGGGGCTCAATCTGCAGGCGGCGATCGATGCGCCGTCGTGGCACATCGATCATTTTCCGGGATCGTTCTGGCCGCGTGCCATCACGCTCAATCGCCTCACCGTCGAATCGCGCCTGCCTGCGGCCACGCAGGAGGCGTTGCGCGCGGCGGGTCACGAGCTGGTGGTGGGGGCGCCCTGGTCCGAAGGCCGCATCAGCGCGTGCACGCGCGAAACGCGCGCCGGCGGCGGCTGGCTGCTCAAGGCTGGCGCGAATCCGCGCGGCATGCAGGGGTACGCGGTAGGCCGCTGAGATCGGCGGGTCGGCCGGCACATCAGGCCGGCGCCACCGCGTCTTCAGCATCACCGATTCACGATTTCAATTCAGCCGGCGCGACGACCGGTCCACACACAAGGGGTAAACACCATGCCATTGCCGTTCAAGAAACTTTTCGCCGGAGCCGTGCTGGGCTTCGCGCTCGCCGCACCCGCCGCTCAGGCCGCCTGGCCCGAGAAGCCCATCACCATCATCGTGCCGTGGGCCGCGGGCGGGTCCACCGACATCCTGGCGCGCATGCTGTCCGAAGGCCTGACCCAATCGCTCGGGCAGCCGGTGGTGGTGGAAAACCGCTCGGGCGCCTCGGGCAATATCGGTTCGGCCTATGTGGCCCGCGCCAAGCCGGACGGCTACACCCTGCTGGTGGGCTCGATGAGCACCCACACCATGAACCAGGCGCTCTATAACAACATGCCGTTCGATGGCGTGAAGGATTTCACGCCGATCGCGGAGCTGGCGCTGGTGACCAACACGATGGTGGTGCACCCCGACGTGCCCGCCAAGACGGTCAAGGAGCTCGTGGCCTACGCCAAGGCCAATCCCGACGCCATCGCGTACGCCTCCGCGGGTCAGGGCTCGACCAATCACCTGAGCGCGGTGCTGTTCGAGAAGGCCGCTGGCGTGAAGATGATGCACGTGCCGTATCGCGGCGGCGCACCGGCCGTGCTAGATACCGTGGCGGGCCGCACGCAGCTGCTCTTCAGCGCCGGCACCCAGACCCTGCCTCACGTGCAGAGCGGCAAGCTGAGGCTGCTGGCCGTGACCGAAGGCGAGCGCTCGCCGCTGCTGCCCGAGGTGCCGACCGTCGCCGAGACGCTGCCGGGTTACGAGCTCGCGGTCTGGTACGGCGCGTTCGGTCCGGCCGGCATGCCCGCCGAGCTCACGCAGCGCCTGAACCAGGAGATCAACCGCATCCTGAAGCGCCCGGACGTGATCAAGAAGATGAACGACATGGGCGTCGTGCTCACGGACACCACGCCGGAGCAATTCGGCAAGCTGCTCGCGGCCGATGCCGACAAGTACGGCAAGCTCATCAAAGAACTCGGGATCACCGCGGAATGAGCCAGGTCGCGCTGCTCGACTCGCCGGCGGCGCTCGCCGCGCTGGACCGCCTCACCGCGGCCCACGCGGCGGCCGACATGGCGGCCGTGTTCGCCGCCGTGGACGCCTACGCCGGCACGGTGCTCGCGCACCGGCTGTGCACGGCGAACCGCGTGGACGTGGACGCCATGCGGGTGGTGCGCCTGTACAGCTCCAACCCGCAGGCGTATCCGCCGGGCGGCAGCAAAGAGAAGGCCGGCACGCCGTGGGGGCAGCGCGTGCTGCGGGATCACGAGATCTTCGTGGGGGAGGGCGTGGACGCCATCCGTGCCTTCTTCGACGACCACGACGCCATCGCCC
This sequence comes from Bordetella genomosp. 5, assembly GCF_002261475.1. Classification (GTDB taxonomy): domain Bacteria; phylum Pseudomonadota; class Gammaproteobacteria; order Burkholderiales; family Burkholderiaceae_B; genus Bordetella. The sequence goes on along the minus strand of NZ_NEVN01000013.1, from coordinate 91,512 downwards.
GGCTCGGACTGCAATCGGTGATCAATGTGCCGGTCGTCCAGGGCGGGCGCTGCGTGGGCACGCTCAATTTCCTGATGGCGCACGAGACCGTGCAGGCATCGCACGTACACATGGCGCGGCTCGCCGCCGCCATGTGCGTGCCCGCCTATCTCGCGGCACAGGGCTGATCCCATGTCGTTGCGTGCGCAACGACATGGGGTCGTCGTGGATCAGGCCGGCACGTGGCCGTGCAGCAGATAGTCCATCAGCTCGCGTACCGAGCGCACCGCGTTACCGAACGGCAGGCGCGAGGCGCCGCGGAAAAATAACCCCTTGCTGACCTCGCCGCGCAGGGCTGCGGCCAGCTTCAGGTCGATGCAGAACTGGCCGAAGCGCGCGATGCCGTCGCGCAGCCCGCATTGCGTCAGGCAGTCCATGCGCTGGCTGCAGCGGCGCGGATCGTTGCGCGTGTTGGCCTGCAGCGTTTCCTCCTGCTTGAGGTAGCGGGTGAGCCACGGTGTGCCGACGGCGCGCGCGGGCAGGCCGGCCACGCTGGTGAACTCCAGCAGCTGCTCGGGCTCCGCGTCGATCAGCACGCGCTTGAAATTCTCGTGCGCATCGCACTCTTCGGTGACGGCGAATGCCGTGCCGACCTGAATGCCGTCGGCGCCCTCGCCGAGCCAGTGGCGCACCTGCTCATGGCTGCCCACGCCGCCGGCCAGGATGATCTTGGGCGCGTCGCGGCCCAGTTGCAGGTCGGCGAACACCTGCCGGCAGCCGACGAGCACCTTGCCGAAATCGAAGCGTTCGTCATGCAGATCATCGATCCGTGCCGCGCCCAGGTGGCCGCCGGCGTGGCCCGGATGTTCGATCACCACGGCGGCTGCCATGCGGCCTTTCTTCATCCATTTTTTGAGCACGGCCGAGACCCCGCGCGCTTCGGACAGGATCGGAACGAGCGCCACGTCGGGGTGGTCGGCCGTCATTTCGGGCAGGTCCATCGGCAAGCCCGCGCCCATCACGATCGCGTGGGCGCCGCTTTCGCAGGCCTGGCGCACCAGGCCGGGATGGTCGCGCACGGCTTTCATGACGTTCACGGCGATCAGTCCACGGCCTTGCGCGAGCGCGAGCGCGGCGCGCACCTCACGGTCGAGCGCTTCGCGGTTGGCGGCGTCGATGAGCTCGCGATCGCGGCTGCGTTCGGTGCGCTCGACGAGATCGGGGTGATGGTGGCGCAGGTCGACGCTGGCGATCGTGCCCACGCCGTTCTGGCCGGCCACGGCGCCGGCGAGGCGATGCGCCGAGATGCCCACCCCCATGCCTCCCTGGACGATGGGCAGCAGGTCGCGGCCTGCAAGGACGAGCGGTTTCAACCAAGTCATGATGTGCCTTCCCTGGAAAGGGGTAGCGGACGCGAGGCGTCCGGAAAGGAAACGAGCGAGGCGTGCCGATGCGGTGTCATCGCACGCTGAAAGAATCGAACAATGGATGCAGGGCCGCTTCGGTGGCGCTGCTCAGGCGCGACACGGGCCGATGCTGGGCATCGCGGCGCGCGTTCTGGACGGCGAACCGGCGCACGCCACGCTGCGAAAGCGAGGCAGCCAGGGCCAGCAGCCGGATTTCGGGCAGCCAGTCCGGATGCCAGGTGATGCGGCATTCGAATGCCGTGTCGGAAGCGAGGAGCCGGTCCAGGCAGTCCCGCGCGGGCCGGGCGGAGCCGCGCCGGCCGGTGATGCTGTCGTATCCGGCGTCGTCGGCCTTGATGTCGAACCCGACCCAGTCGAGCCGCGGCAGCAGTTCGGCGAAACGGCGCGGGTAGATGCCTGCCGTGTGCAGCCCCAGGCGAAAGCCCAGCGCGCGGGTCTCGTCCGCCAGCTCGCCCAGGCGGGGCTCGGAGAGCGGCTCGCCGCCGCTGAACACCACCCCGTCGAGCAGGCCGCGCCGCGTGCCCAGAAAGGCCCTCACGTCGTCCCACGCATAGGGGGCGGCGCGCCGTTGCAGCTCGGCGTTGTGGCAGTAGTGGCAGCGCCAGGGGCAGCCGGAAATGAAGACGACGGCCGCGAGCGTGCCGGGCCAGTCGACCGTGGAGAAGCGCGTGAGCCCGCCCACGGCGGGCGGATCAGCCGCGCTGTTCGGTGAAGAAGCGGCGCTCATTGAACTCGCCTTGCTTGCCGGTGTTGAACGACGTGACGGGGCGGTGATAGCCCATGACGCGGGTCCAGACTTCGCAGCGCACGCGCTGGCTGTCGTCGAGCACGGGCGCATTGCCGGTGCCGGCCGGGATGAGGGTGGTGAGGGTCTGCATGTCATGACTCCTTGCGGATGAAGGCGGGCGGCCTGCCCGCGCGGGGGTGTCGCTCAGGCGGCGCAGCACGCCGATTGGCGGGCCAGCAGTTCGCCGTCGCACTTGGGGCAGAACTCGTGATGGCCCGGCAGATAGCCGTGCACCGGGCAGATCGAGAAGGTCGGCGTGACGGTGATGTAGGGCAGGCGGAAGTTGGTGAGCGCCCGCCGCACCAGCTCGCGGCAGGCGTCGGCGGAAGAAACGGCTTCGTTCATGTAGAGGTGCAGCACCGTGCCGCCGGTGTACTTGCCTTGCAGCTCTTCCTGCAACGCCAGCGCTTCGAACGGATCGTCGGTATGCCCGACCGGAAGCTGGCTGGAGTTGGTGTAGTAGGGCTGCGCGGGCGTGCCGGCCTGCAGGATGGCCGGATAGCGCTTGCGGTCTTCGCGTGCGAAACGGTAGGTCGTGCCTTCGGCGGGCGTGGCCTCGAGGTTGTACAAATGCCCCGTCTCTTCCTGGAACTCGGTCATGCGCAGGCGCACGTGGTCGAGCAGCCGTACTGCGAGGGCGTGACCCGCGGGCGTGGTGAGGTCGTCGGCGTCGCTCGTGAAGTTGCGCACCATTTCGTTGATGCCGTTCACGCCGAGGGTGCTGAAGTGATTGCGCAGCGTGCCGAGATAGCGGCGGGTATAGGGATACAAGCCCTGATCGATGTAGCGCTGCACGACTTTGCGCTTGGTCTCGAGCACGTCGCGGCCCAGCATCATCAGGTGGTCGAGACGCGCCAGCAGGCCGGGTTCGTCGCCACGATGCAGATAGCCGAGCCGCGCGCAGTTGATGGTGACCACACCGACCGAGCCGGTCTGCTCGGCCGAGCCGAACAGGCCGTTGCCGCGCTTGAGCAGCTCGCGCAGATCGAGCTGCAGACGGCAGCACATCGAGCGCACCATGTGCGGCTCGAGATCCGAGTTCAAGAAGTTCTGGAAGTACGGCAGACCGTAGCGCGCCGTCATTTCGAATAGCAGCGTGGTGTTGGGATGGTCCCAGTCGAAATCCGGCGTGATGTTGTAGGTCGGGATCGGGAAGGTGAACACGCGGCCCTTGGCGTCGCCCTGCATCATGACCTCGATGTAGGCGCGATTGATCATGTCCATCTCGGCCTGCAGATCGCCGTAGGCGAACGGCATCTCCTCGCCGCCCACGTACGGAATCTGCTCGCGCAGGTCGGCCGGGCAGGTCCAGTCGAAGGTCAGGTTGGTGAAGGGCGTCTGGGTGCCCCAGCGGCTCGGCACGTTGAGGTTGTAGATGAGCTCCTGCATGCACTGGCGCACCGCCTCGTAGCTCATCGCATCGCGTCGCACGAACGGGGCCATGTAAGTATCGAAGGAGCTGAACGCCTGCGCGCCGGCCCATTCGTTCTGCAGGGTGCCCAGGAAATTCACGATCTGCCCGATCGCGGCCGACATATGGCGCGCGGGGCGTGACTCGACCTTGCCCGGTATGCCGTTGAAGCCCTCGACCAGCAGCTGACGCAGCGACCAGCCGGCGCAATAGCCGCTCAGCATGTCGAGGTCGTGAATGTGCAGATCGCCGTCGCGATGCGCCTGGCCGGCTTCCGGGGCATACACGCTCGAGAGCCAGTAGTTGGCCGTGACCTTGCCCGCGACATTGAGGATCAGACCGCCCAGGCTGTAGCCCTGGTTGGCATTGGCGTTGACGCGCCAGTCGCGCTGATCGAGATATTCCTCCATCGCGCTCTCGACATCGACCAGCGTGTGCCGCAGCGAACGCAGCCTCGCGTGTTGCTCGCGATACACGATGTAGGCGCGCGCCGTGCGCCAGTGGCCCGCGTGCACGAGTGCTTCTTCGACGTGATTCTGGATGGTTTCGACATCGGGCAGCGGCGTGTCCGCCAGCCGGGCCACCACGTGCTCGGCCAGTCGCTGCGCGGTGTCCTGATCGAACTCATCGGTGCTGCGGCCGGCGGCGGCAATGGCGGCGGCGATCTTGCCGGGTTCGAACGCGGCATTGCGGCCATCGCGCTTGCGGATATGCTCGATCTTCATTGCGCCACCAGATGTAGTTGATTCGAAGAACTCTATCACTACATATGGTGATCAAAACCCCTACCGACGCGCCGTTGCACGCGCCAGGTTGACCTGCATCAAAGGGCGTCGATACGGTCATCGCGAACGCGGCAGGCCGGTGTGCTGGTCCGCCGGTGCGCCGGTCCGCCGGTGCGCCGCGGCGTCAGCCCTCGCCGTTCAGCCCGTGCTCCACGGCATACACCGCGACCTGCACGCGGCTGGTGAGGTTGAGCTTCTTGAGCACGTTCTGCACGTGAATCTTGACGGTGCTTTCGCTCACATCGAGTTCGCGAGCGATGGTCTTGTTGCTGTCGCCCCGAGCCAGGTACTGGATGATCTGCATCTCGCGAGCGGTGAGGCGATGCCGGCCCACGGGCGCGGCGGCCGTGCCGGCCGGTGCATGAGCGCCGGCGGCGCTCGCCTGCACGCGGAACTGATCGACGAGCTTGCCGGTCATGCTCGGTGCGATGACCGATTCGCCGGCCGCCGCACGCCGGATCGCGGTGGTGAGCGCCTCCGCGTCGATGTTTTTCACGAGAAAGCCGCGAGCGCCGTCGCGCAAGGCCTGGGCCAGCTCTTCGCCTTCTTCCGACACCGTGAGAATGATCACCGCACAGGTGGGAAGATCCTGAGCCAGCAACTGCAGGGTTTCGAGACCCGACAGGCCGGGCAGATTCAGATCGAGCAGAATGACATCGGGCTGCAGCTCCTTGGCGCGTTTGAGGCCTTCGACGCCATCGCCGGCCTCGGCCACCACCACGAAATCGGGCTGGCGCTGCAGCAGCAGGCGCACGCCGGAGCGGAACAGGGTGTGGTCGTCGACGAGGAGAATGCGGATCGGCATAAACGGGATCAGAGAGGAGCGCGCTCGCTGCCGGGCAGCGTTACGGTGATACGGGTGCCCTGGCCGGGCCGGGAATCGAGTTTTATCACGGCGTTCATGCGCGCCGAGCGCTCATGCATGATGTGCAGCCCGATGTGCGCGTCGCCGCGGCCGGCCACGTCGCCGGTGTCGAAGCCGATGCCGTCGTCCGCGATCTCGAGCGTGAAGTCGCGATCGTTCACCACGGTAACCGAGACGCGGCTCGCCTCGGCGTGTTTGCGCACGTTCGACAGGGCCTCCTGCAGGATGAACAGAATCTGCAGCTGCGAATCGGGTGAGAGCGGCGCGCTGCGTGCCGGGCCGATGTCGAGCGTCGTCTCGATGCCCGTCTGGCGGCGAAAGCGCGCCACGGTGTCCTTGATCGCCGCCTGCAGGTCGCCACCCGTGAGGCGCGTGCGAAAGTTGCTGAGCAACTCGCGCACGTCTTTGTAGCTTTCGTCCAGACCGGTGCGCAGCAGTGGCAGGATCTCGTCCACTTCGGCGGTGTCGCCGCGCCGCACGGCGTCGTCGAGCATCTGCAACTGCAGATTCATGAAGTTCAGGCCCTGGGCCAGGCTGTCATGCAGGCCCTGCGCCATGAGCCCGCGCTCCTGCACCACGGCGAGCTGGCTGGCCTGCGCGCCAAGCCGCCGGTTTTCCAGTGCGACGCCGAGATGCTGCCCGAGCGTTTCGAGCAAGCGGCGCTCGGAGTCGGCCAGCGTGCGTGGCGTGTCGAAGTGCAGCGAGTAAGAGCCGAACACGGTGGCGCCCGCTTCGATGCGGAAGACGGCCACGCTGGCAAAGCCCGCCTGCCGGCAGTCGGGGCCGCTGGCGGGCGGCGCGTAGCGGAAGTCGTGTACGACGCTGGCCTGAGGCATCAGGGTGGCCTGGCCGCAGTGGCAGTCGTCCACGGGCATGCAGTGTTCTGCCGCGGCGAGGTCGGCGCCCAGTCCGATGGCGTGCATCAGATTGACCTGACCATTGTCGGGGTCCAGGCTGCGCACGCTGGCGCCGGTCGCGCCGACCTGCTGCATCACGCGCCGCAGAAAGCCGTCGCACAGGGTCTCGACATCATTGGGCTGGTTCAGGAATGCCGCCACGTCGTAGAGCGTGCTGATGTCGCGATGCTGCGCGGCGAGTTGGCGCGTCTTCTCGTCGACGCGCTTCTCGAGATCGCTGTAGAGGTCTTGAATCTCGCCCGCCATGCGGTTGAAGCCGTGCGCCACGACGCCGAATTCATCGTTGGTTTCGATCGGCAGCCGCACGCTGAAGTCGCGCGACGCCATGCGCCGCAGGCCACTGTGCAGGCGCAGCAGCGGCGAGATGATCCACAGGTAGAGCAAGTAGACCATCGCCAGCGTGCCGGCGATGCTGATGGCGGCGAGCACCCCCTGCGACAGGCGCAGCAGGGTGGTCTTGCGTGCGTTGTCCTGTTCGATCATGCGCACGAGCGTATCGGCCTTGCTCACGAAGCCCTGCAGCGTGGCGAGATAGGGGTCGGCTTCGCGCGCACGGATCGCCTCGAACGCGGCCGGCCGCATGACGTCGTGCCAATAGTGCTCCACGTCGGCCCAATGGCGGCGGATGTCCGGATCGTTGGGGATGAAGATGGGCCGCGCCGGGTTGCCCCGGGCCAGCAGCGCAATGGTCTGGTCCATCAGCTCGACCCGGGCCGCCGGGTCGGCGGGCCGGCCGTCCTGCGTGTGCACCAGCTCTAGGCCCACGCGGTTGGCGTGCATGCGCAGGCTGCCGGTGTCGTTGATTGCGGCCCCCGCGCCTTCGAGCTGCCACGACAGCCACAGCGTCCATCCCACCATCGCCAGCACGACCACGAGCGCGATGATCGAGCTGGCCACGATGCGCGTGGACAGGCGATGACGCGGCAAGGGCAGGGCGCGCGGTTCGGACTTGGAAAGCGGATTCATGAATATGCCGTCCCGCCCCGCGGGATGCGGAGCGCACGGGACTCAGGCAGGGCTCAGGCTTTCCAGTGTAGTCGCTGCGGCGCTGCGATCGTGACGCAACAGACCCAGCGAGGCGCAGACGAAGAGCGCGATGCGCGCCGGATCGCTCAACGGCAGCACCGGCAGGGTGGTGGGCAGCATGGTGTCGCTCGCCACGGCGATGAAGCCGGCGTCGTGCGGGTACAGCGGCGGCAGGCCCAGCGCCGGCCGATGCACCTCGATGCGCGGAATGTCGGCGTTCTTGAAGCCCTCGACCAGCACCAGATCGACCGGCGCCAGCCGCGCCAGCTGGTCTTCCAGGGCGGGCTCGCCCTGGCCGCGCAGTTCATGCACCAGCGCGATGCGATAGGGCGAGGCGACCATCACCTCCTCGGCCCCCGCCGCGCGAAAGCGTGCGCTGTCCTTGCCGGCGGGCTCGATGGGGAAGTCGTGGTGGCTGTGCTTGATCACACTGGTGCGTATACCCCAGCCCTGCAGAAGCGGCAGCATGGCCTCGATCAAGGTGGTCTTGCCGCTGCCGGAGCGGCCGGCAATGCCCAGTACGTGTTGCATGGATGACTCCGAAATTCGGATGAAGGAAGCCGTGCGCAGGTCGCGGCGCGCTGGCCGCGCCTGCGCCAGGCCATCAGCGCGGCCGCACCAGCTGCCACGCGCGGCCCAGGTAAGTCACGGAAGCGAAGCCGCTCCAGACATGCACCAGGCGGGTGAACGGAAAGATCACGAACAGCGACAGGCCCATGAAGAGGTGCGCCTTGAACAGGAAGGGCGCCTCGGCCACGTGGCTGGCGGCGTCGCCGCGGAACGTGACGATGTGCTGGGCCCAGGTCATCAGGCTCACCATCATTTCGCCGTCCATGTGGCCCGCCGACACCACGATGGTCGACAGACCCAGGAGCAGCGTGACGAGCAGCCAGGCCAGCAGCAGCTTGTCGCCGAAGCGCGTGGTGCGTGCAATGCGAGGGTGCGTCAGGCGACGATGAATGAGGATCAGCAGGCCCGCCAGACACAGGACGCCCATGATGCCGCCGGCCACCATGGCCACGCCCTGCTTGAAGCTGTGGCTCACGCCCAGAAAGTCCCATACGGCCACCGGCGTCAACAGGCCCACGAGGTGACCGAAGAAGAGCCCGAGGATGCCGACGTGGAACAGGATGCTGCCGAGCCGCAGCTGGCCGCGCTGCAGCATCTGCGAGCTGTCGCTCTTCCAGGTGTACTGCTCGCGCTCGAAGCGCACCAGGCTGCCCAGCAGAAACACGGTGAGGGCGATGTAGGGGTAGATGCCGAAAAGGAATTGGTTCAGGTTGCTCATTGCGTGCTCCCGTGCGTCAGCGGCGCGCCGCGCCGCGCGGATGGAACTGGATTGGGTGGACGCCGCCGCCCATGGCGTGCTGGCGCAGCAGCGGCTCGATGCCGTCGGGACCGGCGCCGAAGGTTTCCATGGCCTCGTCCATGTCGCGCACGGGCGGTTCGGTCTGCTCGCGCGGCGTGACGGTGGCGCGCTCGCGCAGCACCCCGAACACGACGGCGTAGGCGCTGCCGTCGCGCGCCAGCCGCGCGCCGATCGCGGCGAGCACATGGATGGCATCGTCGAGCAGCGACTGCGCGAGCGCGGGCTCGATCACGCCGAGAAACTCGAGAAACAGCGGCACGTGGTCGGGCAGCTCGGCCGCGGCCGGCTCATAGCCGTGCTGCTGGTAGGTTTGCAGCAGGTCGACCATGGCCTGGCCACGGTCGCGGCTTTCGCCGTGCACATGCTCGAACAGGTGCAGCGAATGCGAGCGATTGCGGTCGAACGTGGCGACGTAGTTTTCCTGCAGCTCGATCAGGCTGGCGCTGGCCAGGTAGTCGGTCAGCGGTGTCAGCATGTCGGCGGCCAGCGGCTCACCGGCGAGCGCGGCGGGAAACTCGGGCAGCGCGTCCAGCAAGTCCTGCTCGGGATAGCACAGCAGGGCGGAGAGAATGCGATAAAGGCTCATGATGCGGCTCCGGGATCAGGCAGTGGCTTTCTTGCGGGACTTGGGCATCTCGATGAAGATCTCGCTGCCCTGCGGCTTGCGCCCGAACAGCGTGCCCTCGGAGGTGCCGCCCGAGCAGCCGTTGCCGAACGTGAAGCCGCAGCTGCCCTTTTCGTTGAAGCTGTCTTCGGCCAGTTCCTTGTGGCTGGACGGCACGACGAAGCGATCCTCGTAATTGGCCAGCGCGAGGATGCGGTACATGTCCTGCACCAGCGCGTCGGTGAGGCCCACCTGTTCGAGCAGCGCGGTGTCCTTGCGGCCGAACACGGTTTCCGAGCGCTTGTAGGCACGCATGGCGAGCATGCGTTCGAGCGCCTGGACGACGGGCTCTTCCTTGCCTGCGGTGAGCAGGTTGGCCAGGTAGCGAACCGGAATGCGCAGGCTCGACACATCGGGAATCATCGCGCTCTCGCCGAGCGTGCGCACCGGCATCTGGCCCGATTCGGCCGCGGTCTGGATCGGCGACAGCGGCGGGATGTACCAGACCATCGGCAGGGTGCGGTACTCGGGGTGCAGCGGGAACGCGACGCGCCATTCCATCGCCATCTTGTAGACCGGCGAGTTGCGCGCGGCCTCCAGCCACGACTCGGGGATGCCCTGCTCACGCGCGGCGGCGATCACGTCGGGCGAGCTCGGGTCGAGAAAAATGTCGAGCTGCGACTGGTAGAGATCCTGTACATCCTCGACGGCCGCGGCCTGTTCGATGCGGTCGGCGTCGTACAGCATCACGCCCAGATAACGGATGCGGCCCACGCAGGTCTCCGAGCACACGGTGGGTTGGCCCGCCTCGATGCGCGGATAGCAGAACGTGCATTTCTCGGCCTTGCCGGTCTGCCAGTTGTAATAGATCTTCTTGTAGGGGCAGCCCGAGACGCACATGCGCCAGCCCCGGCACTTGTCCTGATCCACGAGCACGATCCCGTCTTCCTCGCGCTTGTAGACCGAGCCCGATGGGCAACTGGCCACACAGGCGGGGTTGAGACAGTGCTCGCACAGACGAGGCAGGTACATCATGAAGGTGTTCTCGAAGGTCGAGTACATCTCCTTCTGCACGCCCTCGAAGAGCTGGTCGCGGCTGCGCGCGCTGAACTCGCCGCCGAGGTCGTCTTCCCAGTTGGGACCCCACTCGATCTTGTCCATCTTCTTGCCGGTCAGGACGGAGACGGGGCGCGCGGTGGGCGGCGTCTGCGACAGCGGCGCGTTTTTCAGGTGCTCGTAGTCGTAGGTGAACGGCTCGTAGTAGTCGTCGATCTGCGGCAGGTTGGGGTTGGCGAAAATGTTGGCCAGGATGCGCAGCTTGCCACCCTGACGCGGTTCGAGCTTGCCGGCCTTGGTGCGCTTCCAGCCGCCCTGCCACTTCTCCTGGTTTTCCCATTCGCGCGGGTAGCCCACGCCGGGCTTGGTCTCGACGTTGTTGAACCAGGCGTACTCGACGCCGTCGCGGCTGGTCCAGACGTTCTTGCAGGTGACCGAGCAGGTGTGGCAACCGATGCATTTGTCGAGATTCAGCACCATGCCGATTTGTGCGCGTACTTTCATGATTGCTTCTCTTCCAGGGATTCGGTGGGCAGCGGGCCTTCGAGCCAGTCGACCTTGTTCATCTTGCGCAGGACCACGAACTCGTCGCGGTTGCTGCCCACGGTGCCGTAGTAGTTGAAGCCGTAAGCGAGCTGGGCATAGCCGCCGATCATGTGCGTGGGCTTGAGCACCGTGCGCGTGACGGAGTTGTGAATGCCGCCGCGCTTGCCGCTAACTTCCGCGCCCGGCACGTTCACGATCTTTTCCTGGGCGTGGTACATCAGGCACATGCCCACCGGCACGCGCTGGCTGACGACGACGCGCGCGGTCAGGGTGCCGTTGACGTTGAAGACTTCGACCCAATCGTTGTCGACCAGGCCGGCTTCGCGGGCTTCGGCCTCGGACACCCACACGTGGGGGCCGCCGCGGCTCAGCGTGAGCATGCGCAGGTTGTCGGAGTAGGTGCTGTGGATGCCCCATTTCTGGTGCGGCGTGATCCAGTTCAGCACCAGCTCTTTCTGCCCATTCGGATGGCGGCCGAGCATCGGCGCCACCGACTTGGTGTCGATCGCGGGCTTGTAGACGCAGAAGCCTTCCCCGAAATCCAGCATCCAGCGATGGTCTTGATAGAACTGCTGGCGGCCGGTCAGCGTGCGCCACGGGATGAGCTCGTGCACGTTGGTATAGCCGGCGTTGTAGCTGACCTCTTCGCTCTCCAGCCCCGACCAGGTGGGCGCGGAGATGATCTTGCGCGGCTGCGCCTGCACATCGCGGAAGCGGATCTTGTCGTGCTCGCGGCCCACGGCCAGATGCGTGTGGTCGCGCCCGGTGATCTTGCCCAGCGCGTCCCAGGCCTTGACCGACACATGGCCATTGGTCTCGGGTGCGAAGGTGAGAATCATCTCGGCGCAGTCGATCGCGGTGTTCAGCCGCGGCCGGCCCTGGCTCACGCCGGCTTCGGCGACGTTGCCGTTGATGCCGCCGAGCTCGTGCACCTCGTGTTCGGTGTTCCAGTTGATGCCCTTGCCGCCATTGCCGAGCTTGTCGAGCAGCGGCCCCACTGACGTGAACTTGCGGTAGATGTCGCGGTAGTCGCGTTCGACGATGGTCATGGACGGCGCGGTCTTGCCGGGCAGCAGATCGCACTCGCCCTGTTTCCAGTCGCGCGGCTCGAAGGCCTGGCCCAGTTCACCCGGGGTGTCGTGCATCAGCGGGGTCAGCACCAGGTCGCGGCGGGTGCCGAGATAGGGGCCGCCGATGTCGCTGAAGCGTTTGGCCAGCAGCTTGTAGATCTCCCAATCCGTCTTGCTCTCCCACAGCGGCTGTACCGCTTCGCTCAAGGGATGAATGAACGGATGCATGTCGGAGGTGTTGAGGTCGTCCTTCTCGTACCAGGTCGCGGTGGGCAACACGATATCGCCGTAAAGGCAGGTGGTGCTCATGCGGAAGTCGAGCACGGTCAGCAGGTCGAGCTTGCCTTCGGCCGCGTCTTCGCGATAGTTGACCTCGGCCGGGCGGATGGCGTCGGTCTCGTCGCCCAGCACCGCGCTTTGCGTGCCCAGCAGATACTTGAGGAAGTACTCGTGGCCTTTGCCGCTGGAACCGAGAATGTTGGAGCGCCACACGAACATGTTGCGCGGGAAGTTGGCCGGATCGTCGGGGTCTTCGCACGACATGCGCAGCGCGCCCGATTTGAGCTGTTCGACGGCGTGTGCGATGGGGTCGCGGCCTTCGGCCTCGGCCTGCGCCACCACATCCAGCGGATTGGTGCGCAGTTGCGGTGCCGAGGGCAGCCAGCCCATGCGTTCGGCACGGGCGTTCAGGTCGATCATGCTGAGGCCGTCGTAGCGCTCGCGCTGCGCCGTGGGGCCGAGCACCTCACCGACACTGACCTTCTCGTGGCGCCACTGGCTCGTGTGCGCGTAGAAGAACGAGGTGCCGTTCATCTGCCGCGGCGGCCGCGACCAGTCGGCGCCGAAGGCGAGCGGCGCCCAGCCGAATTGCGGGCGCAGCTTCTCCTGGCCCACATAGTGCGCCCAGCCGCCGCCGCTCTTGCCGATGCAGCCGCACATCATCAGCATGTTGATGATGCCGCGATAGGTCATGTCCATGTGATACCAGTGATTCAGGCCGGCGCCGATGATGACCATCGACTTGCCTTCGGTATCGTGGGCGTTCTGGGCAAACTCGCGCGCCACCTGGATCACCTGCGCACGGGGCACCGAGGTGTGCTTTTCCTGCCAGGCGGGCGTGTAGGGCACGTCGTCGTCGTAGCTGGTGGCGACATTGCCGCCGCCCAGGCCGCGATCGACACCGTAGTTGGCCATCTGCAGATCGTGCACGGTGGCGACGCGGGCGAGGCTGCCGTCGGCCAGGCGCAGATGACGCACCGGCACGTTGCGGACCAGCATCTCGTCGTGCTCCGCGCCGAAGTAGGGGAAGCCCACGCCCACGACTTCGTCGGCCTGTTCGAGCAGGCTCAGCTCGGGTTCGATCTCGCGGCCGCTGCCGCCGTCGCGCGATTCGAGGTTCCAGCGGCCCACGCGGGCGCCGTCGTCCGCGCCCGCTTCGCCCCAGCGAAAACCGATGCTGCCATTGGGCGCGGCCAGCGTGCCGGTGGTGGCGTCGAACACGAGGGTTTTCCAGTCGGGGTTGTTCTGCCCGCCGAGCGTGTCGTCGAGTTGCGAGGCGCGCAGGAAGTGATCGGGCAGGTAGCGTTCGCCGTCATGACGCAGCAGCACCAGCATCGGCATGTCGGTGTAGCGCCGCACGTAATCGCGGAAGTAGGGCGAAGGCTTTTCGAGGTGGAATTCCTTCAGGATCACGTGGCCCATGGCCATCGCCATCGCGGCGTCCGTGCCCTGGCGCGGTGCCAGCCAGATGTCGCCGAACTTCACCATCTCGCCGAAGTCGCTCGAGACGGCCACGGTCTTGGTGCCCTTGTAGCGAACCTCGGTGTAGAAGTGCGCGTCGGGCGTGCGCGTCTGCGGCACGTTCGAGCCCCACACCATCAGGTAGGTCGAGTTGTACCAGTCGGCCGATTCCGGCACGTCGGTCTGTTCGCCCCAGATCTGCGGGCTGGCGGGCGGCAGGTCGCAGTACCAGTCGTAGAAGCTCAGACAGGTACCGCCCAACAAGCTCAGGTAGCGGGCGCCGGCGGCGTAGCTCACCATGGACATGGCCGGGATCGGCGAGAAGCCGATCAGGCGGTCGGGGCCGAACTTCTTGATGGTGTAGGCGTTGGCCGCGGCGATGATCTCGCTGGCGGTGTCCCAGTCGGCGCGCACGAAGCCGCCCAACCCGCGCACCGACTTGTAGCGACGCGCCCGTTCGGGATCCTGGCTGATCCATTCCCAGGCGTCGATGGGGTCGCGGGTCTTGCGTGCCTCGCGCCACATCTCCATGAGGCGGCCGCGGATCATCGGATACTTCACGCGCTGGGCGGAATAGACGTACCAGCTGTACGAGGCCCCGCGCGGGCAGCCGCGCGGCTCGTGGTTGGGCAGATCCGGACGGGTGCGGGGGTAATCCGTCTGCTGCGTTTCCCAGGTGATCAGGCCGTTCTTTACGTAGACCTTCCAGGAACACGAGCCCGTGCAGTTCACGCCGTGCGTGGAGCGGACGATCTTGTCGTGCTGCCAGCGGGCGCGATAGGCGTTCTCCCAGCGGCGATCTTCCGCCACCGTGGCGCCATGGCCTTCGGAGAACGTGGACTGGGTCTTGGACAAAAACTTAAGACGGTCGAGGAAGTGACTCATCGTGCATCTCCAAAGGCGCCGGCACTGCGGCGCGTACTGCGATTCGTGGGGTGGGCGGAGTGGCTCATGGCTCGGCCTCAGCAGGGCATGGCCGCGCGGCGGCGCGCGTAGTTCCACCAGGTGACCAGCAGGCAGCTCACGTAAAAGCCGATGAAGCAATACAGGGCGGCGTGCACGCTGCCGGTGAGCTCCAGCGAGGTGCCGAAGCTGCGCGGGATGAAGAAGCCGCCGTAGGCACCGATCGCACCGGCGAAGCCAAGCACCGCGGCCGATTCGGTGGCGGCTTCGGCGGCGGCGCGCTTTTCGGCCTCCGGGCCCTTGCCGGCGGCGGCCTGCGCGCGCTCGGTCTGGAAGATCACCGGAATCATGCGGAAGATCGAGCCGCAGCCCAGGCCGCTGAGCGCGAACAGCACCACGAAGCTGGCGAGAAAGCCGGCAAAGGTGTCGTCGGCGGGGCCGTTGGGAATGAACTGCAGCAACACGCCCACCGTGACGATCATCGCCGCGAAGGTGGCGAGCGTGACGCGCGCGCCGCCCACCTTGTCGGCCACCCAGCCACCGAGCGTGCGTGTCAGCGAGCCGACCAGCGGACCGAGAAACGCATAGGTCATCGGGTCGACCTGCGGAAAGAGGCCCTTGGTGAGCAGCGCGAAGCCCGCCGAGAAGCCGATGAAGGAGCCGAAGGCGCCGACATACAGCCAGCACACCAGCCAGTTGTGCTTGCGGCGAAAGATCACGGCCTGATCGGCGAACGAGGCGCGCGCGCTGGCGATGTCGTTCATGCCGAACCACGCGGCCAGCGACGTGGCCACGATCGGGAACACCCAGATGAAGCCGGCGTTCTGCAGCCAGAGCGGTTGCGCGTCGGCGGTGACCTGCGGCGAGCCCGAGCCCATCAGGCTGAAGGTGATCACGACCGGCACCACGAACTGCACCAGGGACACGCCGAGATTGCCGATGCCGGCGTTCAGTCCCGTGGCCAGGCCCTTGCGCGACTTCGGGAAGAAGAAGCTGATGTTGGCCATGCTGGAGCTGAAGTTGGCGCCGCCCAGGCCGCACAGCAGCGCCAGGATGAGCAGCGTGGGAAACGAGGTGGTCGGGTCACGCAGCGCGAAGCCCATGCCCAGCGCGGGAATCAGCAGCGACGCGGTGGAGAGTGCCGTCCACTTGCGGCCGCCGAAGATCGGGACCAGGAACGAGTAGAAAATCCGCAGCGTGGCGCCCGAGAGCGCGGGCACGGCGGTGAGCCAGAACATCTGGTTCTCCGACAGCCGGAACCCGGCGCGGTCGAGGTTGACCACGACCACGCTCCACAGCATCCAGATGCTGAATGCGAGCACCAGCGCGGGGATCGAAATCCACAGGTTGCGGTTGGCCACGCGCGCGCCGGTCTGCTTCCAGAAGCCTGGGTTTTCGGGTTCCCAGTGATGTAGCACTTGAGTCGACATGATGTTCCGTAGAGGGAAGGATCTTGTCGCCAGACTAGGGATCGCGCGCCTGTCGGGCCATCCGCTGCCAGGGCAAATCCCATCGGCTGAAGTGACTAGTCACCGGCTTCTTTGCGGCGGGTTTGCGCAAGATCAAGCTTCCGGCCGGTCTGTCGATGGGCCGAGGAACATGTACTTAGAATGAATATTCATTCCTTCCCCCTTCAGCTCAGGCGCCGCAACGCGGTGAAGCGCATGCAAGTTCTTCTTCCGATACGTGAAGCGACCCCGCCCGGCGCGCCGTCCAAGCCGAGCTGGCGCGCTTTTACCGAAATGGGTTTTCGGCCGCTATACCTGCTGGGCTGCGCGTGGGCCCTGGTGTCGGTGTTGCTCTGGATTCATGCGCCCGGACTGCTGCGCGGCGATCTGGGCGGGGTCTTCTGGCATGGCCACGAAATGCTGTGGGCCTTTGTCGGTACGATCGCCGTGGGCTTCCTGCTGACGGCGGGCGGCAACTGGACCGGCCACAACCCGTTGCGCGGCAATGCGCTCGCCGCGTTGTGCGCACTGTGGCTGGTGGCGCGCGTGGGGTATCTGGCGCCGGGCCGGCCCGCCTTCTGGGTGGCGACCGCCGCCGATCTGGCGTTCTTCCTGTGGGCCGCCGCCGCGTTGGGCCGTTCGGTCTGGCGCTCGCGCAACAAGCGCAACTACGGCGTGCCCTTGATGCTGCTGGCGCTCGCGCTCACGCATCTGATGTACGCGCTAGGCGTGGTGCGTGGCGACTACCCCGGTCTCATGCGGGGGCTCAATGCCGGGCTGCTGAGCATGGCGGTCCTCACGCTGCTCATCGCGCGGCGCATCATTCCGTTCTTCGCGGGCCGCGCGGTGGCGGGCCTCACGATCCCGCCCCACACGCGCAGTGGTCATCTGCAGATCGCGGCGGGGGTGATCGCGATCGCGATGTTGCTGGCGGGCATGAACACCCTGGCCGCGCTGGCCCTGGCGGCGAGTGGCGCGATCGCGATCGTGCAGTGGGTGGCATGGAAGCCGTGGGCGGTGCGGCGTGTGCCGCTGCTGTGGATTCTGTATGCCGGCTATCTCGGGCTGGGCGTGGGCCTGCTGGTGGGCGCGGCCCATCTGGCGGGCGCTGTGGCGTGGGGCGCGTGGCATGTGCACACCATCGGCGTGGCCGGCTTCTCGGTGCTCATCATCGGCATGGTGACGCGCACCGCGCTGGGTCACCTGGGCCGGCCTTTGCGCACCGACAAGAGCATGGTCGTGAGCTACGTCTTGATGCTGATGGCGGCGCTGCTGCGGCTGGCGGCGCTGTGGCCGCAGGCGCCCGCCGTACCGCTGCTGCACGCGTCGGCAACGGCGTGGGTGCTGGCGCTCGGCCTGTATCTGTGGCGCTTCACGCCGTGGATGATCCGGCCCAGAGCTTGAATCGCGCAGGACAGCCCGCCGGCGGGCCGGGCATCTCGCAATGCCCGGCGGCCAGATAGCCCTTACTGCTTCGCCATCAACCCTAGGTGCTCGATGAGCGTCTTTTCCTTGGCGAATGTGGATTCGGCCCAGGCCTTGTAGTCGGCGCTGTTGCGATACGCCGGCTGCTGGTTGAGCTGTTGCATCACGTCCATGCTGGGCTTGCTGTAGAGCGCTTTCTTGAACGCATCATGCAGCTTGGCGACGACCTTCGGGTCCATGCCCTTGGGGCCGGCCAGGCCGTAGGGCGAGACCGACACGACCTTGTAGCCCAGCTCCTGAGCGGTGGGCACATCGGGCCAGCGGGTGGTGCGCTTTTCCCCGAAGGTCACGAGCAACCGCATCTTGCCGGAGTCCACGAACGTGTCCCAGCCGGTGGCGTCGCTCTGCGCCATCACGTGGCCGCCGAGCAGCGCCTGCTGCATGTCGGCATTGCCCTTGAACGGCACGTGGTTGAGCTTCACGTCGGCGTTGATGGCAAGCTCTTCGATGAGCAGGTGCGGCGACGAGCCCACGCCGGTCGAGCCATAGTCGATCTTGCCCGGCGCCTTGCGGGCCGCTTCGATGTACTCGTTGAACGTCTTGTACGGCGAGTCGGAGCGCACCGTGAAGCCGAAGGTGTAGCCCGAGAGGCCGGTGATGAACGTGAAGTCGTTGATGGGATGCCAGCTCGTCTTCTGCATATACGGCATGCGCAGCATGCCGAGTGTGTAGAGCGCGATCGTGTAGCCGTCGGGCTTGGCGGTCATGGCCATCGTGGCCGTGCCGAGCGTGCCGCCCGCACCGGGGCGGTTCTCGACCACGACGGGCTGGCCCAGGACCTTGCCGGCTTCCTGCGCCACGATGCGCAAGTGGCGGTCGGTGGAGCCGCCGGCCGGGAAGGGCACGATCAGCGTGACAGGCTTCTCGGGGAAGTTGGTTTGCGCGGCGGCCGTGCCGGTGAAGGCGATGGCGCCGGCGGTGCTGGCGAGCAGTGCGGCGAGGCACTGCCGTCGGGTAAAGGTGATGGCCATGGTGGAATCTCCTGATCGTTGTGTTTTTGTATCTTTCCGGGCGTGGCGTGGCGGTTGCCCCGCTACTCGCGCAGATCGACCTTAAGCGGCAGGCGGGCGAGCGCCTGCCGCAGGTGCTGCCAGTGTTCCGGCGTGGCACGCCGGCCTTGCACGGCGATGTCCGGTTGGGCATCGGCCAGTACTTCGAAAGGGGCAGCGCCCTGTGTGCGGGCGATGCCATCGATGACGTCCTGGACCGCTCGCACCGCCGCGAGTCGGCGCAGGTCCGGCTTGAATATCTTGCCCACGTTGGTCATGGGCATCTGGTCGAGGATGGTGACGCGACGCGGCCGTGCGGGCGCCTCGTCGACGTGCCGCGCGGCGTGCGCGCACAACTCCTCCTCGGTCACGGTCGCGCCTTCGACCAGGGTGACGAACGCTACCGGCAGTTCGCCCGCATACGCGTCGGGCGCGCCCACGGCGGCGGCGATGCGCACGTCGGGGTGGCGGCCCAGGGCATCCTCGATCACCTTGGGATCGATGTTGTGGCCGGCGCGGATGATGAGGTCTTTGGCGCGCCCCTGCAGATGCAGCCGGCCGAGCTCATCCACAAAGCCGACATCGCCACTGATGAGCCAGCCGTCGGCGGCGAAGGCCCGCGCGGTGTCTTCCGGGTCGACGAAGCCCGGGATCACGTTGGGCGCCTTGAACAGCACCATGCCGGGCTGGCCGGGCGCCATGTCGTGCGCCGGCAGGCCCGGGGCCACATCCAGCGCCACGATGCGAACCTGCACATGGGGCAGCGGAAAGCCGACGCAGTTCACCGGCGCATGCACGCCGGGCGGCGTGATGGACGAAATGCCGGCCATCTCCGTCATGCCCAGACTTTCGTTCACACGCAGCCCGAACTGGCGCTCGAAGCGCGCCGCGAGCTCGGCAGGCAGGGGCGCGGCGCCGGTGCGGCAATACTGCAGCGAGGAGATGTCCGCGCCGTCGAGCGGCACGTCGGTCAGCGCCGCGAGTACGGTGGGCACGCCCAGCAGCGAGGTGGCGCGATAGCGCTCCACCAGCTTCCAGTAGTTGCGCACCACCTCCCGATTGCGCAGCAGTTGCGTGGTCGGGATCACGGTTTCGGCGCCGGCCGACAGCCCCGCCAGCGAAGCGGGCAACACACCCGCGACGTGAAACAGCGGGTAGCCATTGATCATCACGTCGCCGGGCTTGGCGTTCTGCGCCTGCACCGCGGCCCAGGCCGTGAAGACCTGATTGCCGTGGGTGTGGATCGCGAGCTTGGGCGAGCCGGTCGTGCCCCCCGTGTGGAAGTAGGCCGCCACGTCGCTGGCGCGGATACGGCGCCCGCTGACGAGCCTGTCGTCGGGCTGGCGCGCGCGGGCACTGTCGAAATCGTAGGCGCCGGGCGGCAGGTCCGGACGGTCGGCAGGCGCTTCGTCCAGCGGCGCCACGCGCAGCAGCGTCTGCAGGCTGGGCACCAGCGCGCGCAGCGCCAGGGCTTTGGTCCAGGACTCGCACTCGGCGTTCGCGCCGTAGGCGATCAGCACGCGCGCACGGACCTTGTTCATCAGCGCGGCCAGCTTGTCGGGCGCCTGCAGCGGATTGAGCGGTTGCACGATGCCCGCGGCCTCGCCGCCCCACAGCGCGAGGTGATACTCGAGGCAGCCGGGCAGCAGGATGGCCACGGTGTCGGTCGGGCCGACACCGAGCTCGTGTAGCAGGTTGGCCGTCTGGTGTATGCGCGCGAGTAGCTCACGATACGTCCATCGCACGGGCTCGTCGGCCGGGTCGGCGGTGCGCAGGAACGTCAGTGCGGGGCTGTCGCCGAACGCGGCGGCCGCATTGCGAAAGATCTCGTAGGTGCTCTGCGCGGTCAGGCTCTCGGAGAGCGGTGTCGCTTCGATGCGGCGGATATCCTCGATCGATCGGACCGGAAAGGGCGCGCGGAAGGGCTGCCCCGGCGCGCCCAGCACCTCGGTGTCGGCGGGGCGGGAGGCGACGTTCATGCGCTCGCCTCCGCTTCCTGCCCGAGCGCGATGTAGCGGCGCAGATGATGGTCTTCGTCGCCGAGCTGGTGGTCGATCATGACGAGCCGTTTGGCGTGATGCGCCAGCGGCAGTTCCCATGTCATGCCTATGCCGCCATGCAGCTGGATGCTCTCTTCGGCCACGCGTGTGCCGACCCGGCCGATCGTGACCTTGGCGGCCGAGAGGGCGCGTTCGCGCGCGGCGCGCTCGGGCTTGTCGAGCGCCGCAGCGGCGTTGATCACCGCCGAGCGGGCCTGCTCGATCTCGATCAGCAGATCGGCCATGCGGTGCTGCAGGGCCTGGAAGCTGCCCAGGGGCGCGCCGAACTGGCGGCGCGTGCCGAGATACTCGAGCGTGGCCTCGCGCGCGGCGTCCATCGCGCCCAGCGCCTCGGCGCACAGCGCAAGCACGCCCCGGCCCGCGGCGTGTTCGATGAGCGCGGCGCCTTCCGACGGTGCGCCGACGGCGTGATCGGTCGGCACGCGTACGCCGGACAAGGTGATTTCCGCGGCGCGGCCGCCGTCGATCAGGGGATAGCCCTGGCGGGCCACGCCCGCCGCGTCGGCGGGCACGAGGAACAGACCGATGTCGGCCTCCGACACGCGCGCCGACACCAGCAGCCAAGACACCTGGTCACCCAGCGTGACGACGGCCTTGGCGCCGTCCAGCACCCAGTGATCGCCATCGCGCCGCGCGGTGGTCTCGACCTCGTCGAGCGCGTAGCCGTTGCCCGGCTCCGCGTGCGCCCATGCCACCGTCGCGCTGCCTTCGATCAGCGCAGCGAGCCGCTCGCGCTGCGCGGACGTGCCTGCGCGGGCGAGCACGCTGCCGACCATCAGCGTATCGAGGAAGGGCTCGAGCACCAAGCCGCGGCCCAGCGCTTCGAACACCACCATGATGTCGAAGCCGGCGCCGCCCAGGCCGCCATCGGCCTCGGTGAACAGGGCGCCGATGGCCCCGAGTTCGGCGTAGCGCTGCCACATGGTCTGGCTCCAGCCGGCCTCGGAGCGCGCGATGGCGTCGCGGGCCGGGAAGTCGTATTGCTCGGAGACAAAGCGGCGCAGCATGTCGGCGAGCATGCGGCGGTCTTCGGTATGTTCAAAATTCATGGCACGGCGTCCTACAGGCCGAGCATCATCTTGGTGATGATGTTCTTCTGGATTTCGTTGGAGCCGCCGAAGATCGACAGCTTGCGATTGTTGAAGTACTGCGCGGCGGCGCTGTCGGCGCCGTCCGGGCCGATCCGCGGGCCCTCGTATCCGGCCTCCAGCGCCTCGGGAATGTAGGGCCTTGCATACGGGCCCATGGCGCGGCGCTGCAGCGCATTGATCTCCTGGCGGATCTCGGTGCCGCGGATCTTCAGCATCGAACTTTCCGCGCCCGGCACGCCGCCGTTGGCGGCCGCCGCGATGACGCGCAGATTCGTGGTGCGCATGTTCTCGAGCTCGATCTCCACGCGCGCGACGCGGGCGGCGAAATCGGGATCGTCGGCCAGCGGCTTGCCGTGACGGCGTTCGCGCCTTGCCACGGCCTTCAGGCGCGCGAGCGCGGCGGTCGACTGGCCGACGCCGGCGATGTTGGTGCGCTCGTAGGTCAGCAGATACTTGGCGCAGGTCCAGCCGCGGTTTTCGCCACCCACCAGATTCTCGACGGGCACGCGCACATCCGAGAAAAACACCTCGTTGACCTCATGCTCGCCATCGAGGGTGATGATGGGCCGCACCTCGATGCCGGGGCTGTTCATGTCGATCAGCAGAAAGCTGATGCCCTCTTGCTGGCGGCCTTCGTTGGAGGTGCGCACGAGGCAGAAGATCATGTTGGCGTACTGGCCCAGCGTGGTCCAGGTCTTCTGGCCGTTGACGATGTAGCTGTCGCCCTCGCGCACGGCCGAGGTCTTGAGCGAGGCGAGGTCAGAGCCCGCGCCCGGCTCGGAGTAGCCCTGGCACCACCAGTCGTCGCCGTTGAGAATGCGCGGCAGCCAATAGCGCTTCTGGGCTTCGTCGCCATACTTGATCAGTACCGGTCCCAGCATGCTGAGACCGAACGGCACGATGCGCGGCGCGCCCGCGAGAGCGCATTCATTCTCGAAGATGAATTTCTGCACGGTGGTCCAGCCGGTGCCGCCATGCTCCACGGGCCAATGGCTCGCGAGCCAGCCGCGGGCGTTCAGAATGGCGTGCCACTCGACCATGTCTTCGCGCGTCAGGTGCTTGCCGCCATGCACCTTCTCGGACAGCCGTGCCGGCAGATGCTCGCGCAGAAAGCTGCGCACGCTGTCGCGGAAGGCGCGTTCCTCGGGGGTGAATTCCAGATCCATCTCGTTCCTTCAGTAAATGTCGAACAGGCCGGCCGCGCCCATGCCGCCGCCCACGCACATCGTCACGACGGCGCGGCGCGCGCCACGGCGGCGGCCTTCGAGCAGGACGTGGCCCACGAGGCGCGCGCCGGTCACCCCGAATGGATGGCCCAGCGCGATCGCGCCGCCGTTCACGTTCAGGCGTTCCATCGGGATGCCGAGCTTGCGCTGGCAGTAAAGCGCCTGCGAGGCGAACGCCTCATTGAGTTCCCACAGATCGATGTCGTCGACGGTGAGACCGTGGCGCGCCAGCAGGCGCGGCACGGCGTAGACCGGGCCGATGCCCATTTCATCGGGCTCGCAGCCCGCGACCGCGAAGCCGCGGAACGCGCCCAGCGCCTGTAGCCCCGCGCGCTCGGCCTCGCCGGCTTCCATCAGCACGAGCGCCGCGGCGCCGTCGGAAAGTTGCGAGGCGTTGCCGGCGGTGATGCTGTTGCCGGCGCCACGCACGGGCTCGAGCTTGGCCAGCGACTCATAGCGCGTGCCGGGCCGGTTGCAGGTGTCGGCGTCGACGGTGACCTCGCGCTCCTCGGTGGCGCCGGTCGCCTTGTCGGTGACGCGCATGCGCGTCGTCACCGCGATGATTTCTTCCGCGTAGCGGCCCGCGGCCTGGGCGGCTTCGGTACGGTCCTGGCTCTGCGCGGCGAACCTGTCCTGATCTTCGCGGCTGATGCCGTAGCGCGCAGCCACGATGTCGGCCGTCTCGATCATGGGCAGGTACAGCTCGGGCTTGTGCGCGAGAATCCACGCGTCCATGCCGCTCTGGCCGTCGTCGCGCGTGCGGATCTGCGACACGCTCTCGACGCCGCCCGCGATCATGGCCGGGGCGCCGTCGACAATGATGCGCGAGGCGGCGGACGCCACAGCCTGCAGGCCCGAGGCGCAATAGCGATTGATGGTCGCGCCGCCCACGCTCACCGGGAGCTGCGCGCGGATCACGGCCTGGCGCGCCACGTTGCGGCCGGTCGTGCCTTCCGGATAGCCGCAGCCGATGAGCGCGTCTTCGATCAGGTCGGGGTCCACGCCGGCGCGGTCGACGGCCGCCCGTACCGCATGCGCGGCCAGGGTCGGGCCATCGATCAGGTTGAACTCACCGCGATGGGCCTTGGTGATGGGGGTGCGCGCGGTGGCGACGATGACGGCTTCACGCATGGGTTTTTCCGGTGGCAGACGAGTTGAGACTGGCAAAGTCCTGGCCGCGTTCGACCAGGGCGACGAGCAACGGCGCGGGGCGCCAGAAGTGCGGGTCGTCCTGCGCGAAGGCCTGGATATCGGCGAGCACGTTGGGCAGGCCCATCCGATCGGCGTGGAACAGCGGACCGCCAAGGTGTCGCGGAAAGCCATAGCCGCGCAGGAACACCACGTCGACATCGGACGGGCGCTGCGCGATGCCTTCGTCGAGCACGCGCGCGGCTTCGTTGATCATCGCGGCGAGGTAGCGCCGCATAATGTCCTCCTGCGTGAAGGCGCGCGGCGTGATGCCGGCGCGTTCGCGTTCGGCGTCGATGATCGCGAGCACTTCCGGATCGGGCGTGCCCTGGCGCGCCCCGTCCGCGTAGCGATAGAAGCCGCGCCCGGTTTTCTGGCCGAACCAGCCGCGTTCGCACAGGCGGTCGGGAATCTGCACGTAGCGCAACGCCGGGTCGCGGGTGGGTGCGCGGCGCTTGCGCGTGGCCCAGCCGATATCGCCGCCGGCCAGGTCGGCCATCTGGTACGGTCCCATCGGGTACCCGAACTCGCGTACCGCGGCATCGATGTCGTAGGGCGATGCGCCGTCCTCGAGCATGAGGTCGGCCGCCTGGCGATAGACTGCGAGCACGCGGTTGCCGATGAACCCGTCGCATACGCCCGCCCGCACGGCCGTCTTGCCCAGGCGCTTGGCAAGCGCGAAGCCGGTCGCGATCGTGTCGGGCGCGGTGGCCTCACCCACGACCACCTCGACCAGCTTCATGATGTTGGCCGGTGAAAAGAAGTGCAGCCCCAGCACATCCTGCGGCCGGCCGGTGGCGGCCGCGATACGGTTCACGTCCAGATAGGAGGTGTTGGTGGCCAGCACGGCTCCCGGACGCGCCACGCGGTCGAGTTCACGGAACACCCCGCATTTCACGTCCATGTCTTCGAACACGGCTTCGATGATCAGATCGGCCTCGGCCAGCGCGTCGTAATGCGTGGCGCCGGTCAACCGGGCCATCCGCTCCGATTGCTGCGCCGCGCTCAGGCGCTGGCTCGCAACCAGTCTCGCGTAGACGTGCTCCACGCGTTCGCGACCGCGTGCGAGCGCCGCGTCGTCCTGTTCGAGCATGATGACGCGCAAGCCGGCATCGATCAGGCTGACGGCAATGCCGGCGCCCATGGTGCCGCCGCCGATCACGCCGCAGACCGAGACGGGGCGCGGCGAAGCGTCGCCGATCTCGGGCACGCGCGCCGCCTCGCGTTCGGCAAAGAACGCGTGCACGAGGCTGGCGCGTTGCGGACTGTCGACGCACTCCAGGAACAGCTTGCGTTCGAGGGCCTGTCCTTCGTCGAAGGGCAGATCGAGCGCCGCGCGCACCGCCTGCACGATGCGGGGCGGCGCGCTCAGGCCGCGGGCCTGCCGGGCATTGCGTGCCTCGGCGGCCTCCAGGGCCTCGAGGGCGGCGGCCCGGTCGGCCATGCCGCGCGCGTGTCGGGTCGGGCGCAGCGGCAGGCCGAGCGCGAGACGCGCTTCGATCCATGCGACGGCCGCGGCTTCGAGCGGCTCGTCGGTCAGCACCGCGTCGATCAGGCCGGCGTCGAGCGCGCGGGTCGCGGTGATCGGTTGGCCGCTCAGCATCAGGTCGAGGGCAGGCGCCGCGCCCATCAGGCGCGGCGCGCGCTGCGTGCCGCCGGCGCCCGGCAGCAGACCGAGCGTGACTTCAGGCAGGCCCAGGCGGGTGCCGGTGGCGGCCACGCGGTAGTGCGCGGCCAGCGCCAGTTCCAGCCCGCCGCCCAGCGCGTGGCCGTGCAATGCCGCGATCACCGGCTTGGCGCTCGCTTCGATGTGATTGCAGACCTCGGGCAACGAAGGGGATAGTGGCGGCTTGCCGAACTCGCGGATATCGGCGCCAGCGCTGAACTGGCGGCCGCTGCCCAGGAGCAGGATGGCGCGTACGGCGTCATCGTGTTGCGCGGCGGTGATCGCGTCGTGCAGCGCGCGGCGCACGGGCGCGCTCAGCGCATTCACGGGTGGATGGTCGAGCGTGAGAACGAGCAGGGTGTCCAACCGGCGCGTCTGTACGGCGCCGGTGGCGTGGGTGTCTGCCATCGGGCAATGTCTCCTTGCGCGCTGCCTGCGGTCTGGACCGGGAAACGCGTCGATGATGTTGTGCTTTTATTCTTTCTCAGCAAATCTTTCTTGACAATGGCATCGGTGATTGACATCGCGTCAAAGAAGATTTGACAATGCAGGCGATCGACCCGATCGACCCGATCGACCCGATCGACCCGATCGCCACGAGAGAGACAAGGCTTGGACACCAAATCCCTGACCCTGCTGGTCGAGATCCTCGACGCGGGCAACCTGAGCGAAGCGGCGCGCCGCCTCAAAATGACGCGCGCCAACGTGAGCTATCACCTCACGCAGCTCGAGCGCTCGGTGGGCATGCAACTGGTGCGGCGAACCACGCGGCATGTCGAGCCCACCGAGGTCGGCCTCAAGCTCTATCAGCACGGACGTGCCATCCGCGAAGAGCTGGTGGCCGCACGCGAGTCGATCGATACGCTGGGCAAGACGCCGCAGGGCCGCGTGCGCCTGAGCGTGCCGAGCGGCTACGGGCAGTTCGTGATGCAGCCGTGGTTGCTGGCGTTCAAGCAGCAGTACCCGGATATCGTGCTCGACGTGCTGTTCGATAACAGCGTCGAAGACCTGCTGCGCAACGAGGTCGATATCGCCGTGCGCATCATGTCCGAGCCGCCGCAGAATCTCGTGGCGCGCGAACTTGGGCAGGTGGGCTACGTGGCCTGTGCCTCGCCCGAGTACGTGGCCCGGGCGGGCGTGCCGCAGGAGCCCGCGGCGCTGTCGCACCTGCCGGTGATCTGCGCAGCGGTGATCGGGCGGCCACTGCGCCTGTCGGCCTATCGGGGCGGCACGCGCGAGCACGTCATCCTCGAGCCCACGCTGGTCTCGCGCAATTATCCTTTCCAGCGCGCAGCGGTGCAGGCTGGCATCGGTATCGGCGTGGTGCCCGATTACGTGGTCCACGAAGACATCGCACGGGGCGATCTGGTACAGCTCCTGCCGCAGTGGCGGCTCAGCATTTACGGGCGGGGCATGTACATGCTGTACATGCCCAACCGGCACCATCCCCGCGCGATCGCCATGATGATCGAGTACATCCTGGCGCGTGCCCAGGAGGCGCACGAGGGGCGGCCCGGCTTGCTCGCGCCGGCCGCGCGAGCCGCGATATAGTCGTTGCACGGAGCGCGCCGCCTGGCGCGCCATGCTGGAGGGCAAGGCCATGACGACCGTGCGTTTGCTGAGCGACGATGAAGTGCGCAGGATTCCCGAAGCCTGGGCGGTGTTCGAAGACATCCGTGCCACGCGCAAATCGGATTTCGTTAACAACTTCTGGCGCGCACTGGCCAATGATCCGCCCGCGCTGGCGCGCACCTGGGCGCAGCTCAAGGTGGTGATGATGAGCGAGGGCGAGCTCTCGCCGCTGGTGCGCGAGATGATCTACATCGCGGTGTCCACGGCGAACGGCTGCTCGTACTGCATTCATTCGCACACCGCCGCCGCCAAAGCCAAAGGCATGACCGATCGGGCGCATGCCGAGCTGCTGGCGGTGATCGGCATGGCCGCGCAGACCAATGCGCTCGTCACCGCGATGCAGGTGCCGGTGGACGAGGCGTTCCAGGTGAAGTGAGGGCCGAAGGCCGCCGGAGATGTGAAGTGAAGGGCCGACCGTCGCCGGCGCGGCCGGCTGCGCGGCGGCGCCACACGTGAAAAAGCCCGCGCGATCGCTCGCGCGGGCTTGTTGCCGGATGCCGCGCGGGCGCGGCAGCGGCGGTTACTTCAGCTCGCTGACGGCGCGCGCGATGCGCTCCATCGCGGTGCGCAGCTGCGCCTCGGACGTGGCATAGCTGATGCGGAAGTACGGCGCCAGGCCAAAGATGCTGCCCGGCACCACGGCCACGTCGTGGTCGTTGAGCAGGTAGGCGCAGAAGTCCGCGTCGGTCTCGAGCTTCTGGCCCTTGGGGGTCGTCTTGCCCAGCACGCCCTCGCAGTTGGCGTAGGTATAGAACGCGCCTTCGGGACGGCGGCAACGAATGCCGGGGATCTCGTTGAGCGCGTCCACCACCAGGTCGCGGCGCTTGCGGAACGACTCGCGGCGCTCGGCCAGGACATCTTGCGGACCATTGAGCGCTTCGATCGCGGCAGCCTGCGTGACCGAGCACGGGTTGGACGTGCTCTGGCTCTGCACCACGGCCATGGCCGCGATGAGTTCCTTGGGGCCGCCGGCATAGCCGAGGCGCCAGCCCGTCATGGCATAGGCCTTGGACAGACCATTCACGGTCAGCGTGCGATCCGCCAGACGCGGCTCCACTTGCACCATGGTCTTGAAGGCGAAGCCGTCATAGATCAGGTGTTCGTAGATGTCGTCGGCCAGCAGCCACACGTGCGGGTGGCGCAGCAGCACTTCGGCGATGGCGCGCAGACGCGCTTCGTCGTAGGCCGCGCCCGACGGGTTCGACGGCGAGTTCAGCATCAGCCAGCGCGTGCGCGGGGTGATGGCGCGCTCGAGGTCGGCCGGGTCCAGAAGGAAGCCGTTTTCTTCGCGGGCATCCACCTGCACCGTGACGCCGCCGGCGATGGTGATCATGTCGGCGTAGGACGTCCAGTAGGGCGTGACCACGATGACTTCGTCGCCGTCGTCCAGCGTGGCGAGCAGGGCGTTGTGAATGACCTGTTTGGCGCCGGCGCTGGCCGTGACCTGATCCAGACCGAATTCCAGACCGTTTTCACGCTTGAACTTGTTCACGATCGCGGTCTTGAGCGCGAGGGTGCCGTCGAGCAGCGTGTATTTGGTCTCGCCCGCCGCGATCGCCCGGACCGCGGCTTCTTTGACGTTGTCCGGCGTGTCGAAGTCGGGTTCGCCGGCGCCGAGCACGATCACGTCCCGGCCTTCGCGCTTGAGCTGGGCCGCGCGCGCGCCGATGCGCAGGATTTCGGAGACTTCGATCTTGGCGATGCGTCGGGCGCGGCGCAGTACCGGTTTGCCCGAGGAGGTAGCAGAAGTAGACATGGCTTGCTTTGCTTCAGGTGAGGTCGGCTAGACGGCGGCCGTGACCATGATTTCAACGAGGATGTCGGGAGCGGCGAGTTCGATGGCGCCGCAGCACCGCGCCGGCGCCTGGCCGGGCACGATCCACGCATCATAGACGGCATTCATGCCGGCGAAATCTTCCATGCTCTTGAGCCAGATCGTCACGTTCAGCGCGCGCGATTTGTCGGTGCCCGACGCGGCCAGCATCTCGTCGACCTTGGCCAGCACCTGACGGGTCTGGCCGCCGATGTCCTGCGAACGGTCGTCGGCGGTGTGGCCCGCCAGATACACGGTGTTGTTGTGGATCACCGCGCGCGAGCGGCGGGCGTTCTGGTCGAGGCGGGTGATAGGCTGGCGATCGCTCATTGCTGGGCTCCCTGGCCGCTCACACGGCGTGCGTGGTTCAGTGCGGCCTGGATCAGGTTGTCGCTGGCTTCCGGCGTGCGGAAGGCCGAGTGGGCCGACAGCACGACGTTGTCGAGTTCGTACAGCGGGTGCTGGGCGGGCATGGGTTCGACTTCGAACACGTCCAGGCCGGCGGCGCCCAGCTTGCCGCTCTTGAGGGCGGCAATCATGGCGGCTTCGTCGACGATGGCGCCACGGGCGGTGTTCACCAGGATCGCGCCGTCGCGCATCTGTTGCAGGCGCTGGGCCGACAGCAGGCCGCGGGTTTCGTCGTTGAGCAGCAGATGCACGGACACCACGTCGCTTTGCGCGAGCAGTTCGTCGAGGGTGACGAAGGTCACGCCGGCGTGGGTCTTGGGGCTGCGGTTCCAGGCCAGCACCTTCATGCCGGCGCCCTGCGCCAGGCGAGCCACTTCAGCGGCGATACCGCCGAAGCCGACCAGGCCGATGGTCTTGCCGGTGAGTTGCACGGCGTCGGTGCGCAGCCAGTTGCCGGCGCGCATGCCGCGGTCCATCTTGGCGAAACCCTTGGCGGCGGTCCACATCAGCGAGAACGCGCACTCGGCCACTGCCGTGTCGCCGTAGCCCTTGATGATGTGCACTTCGATGCCGATCTCGGCCAGCTCTTCGGGGTTCATGTACGAACGCGCGCCCGTGCCGAGAAACACGACATGCTTGAGCGCCTTGCACTGGCGCGCGATGTCGGTGGGCAGGTGGGTGTGATCGATGATCGCGATCTCGGCGTCGCCCAGCTTGGCGGGGATCTGGTCCGGCGTGATGTCGGGCTGGCGATTGATCTCCAGCTTGGGATCATCGGCGCGGTGCAGGCGTTCGGCCACGGCGGACAGCGTGGGGTTGGCATCGAGGAAGACAGCTTTCATGGGGATCCTTGAGAGAGTCGAGGGGTGAGTGTCAGGCAGGGGGCAACAGGCTGGTTTCGGCCAGCCTGGCTTCTGCGTAATCGGCGAGCGCATTGCCCATGTAGATCTCGGCGTAGCCGCGCCGCGTGAGCTCGATCAGGTGATCGAGGTGATGATCGATGTGGCGCGCCATGAGGGCCTCGACGCGAGCGAGGTCGCGGGCGATCAGGGCGCGCACGATGTCGGGATGGTCGTTGTGCGTGAGCGAGCGGCGCGAACGCAGATCCATCCAGCGCGCGAACCGGATGCGCTCGTTGATGGACCGGATCGAGCGCTGAAACTCGGCATTGCCGGTGAGCGCGGCCATGCGCTCGTGAAATTCTTCGTCGCGCCACAGCAGACGGATCGCCTGGCCGTCGGTCTCGGGCTCATCGCGATGCAACTCGGCCAGCTCGAGCAGGGCGGCGAGTTCGTCGTCGGTGGCGCGCTTGCACACGGCGCGCACGATGCCGAGCTCGACCGTGGCGCGGTACTCGTAGAGCGCCAGGATCTGCTGCGCATCGAGCGTGCGCACCGTGTAGCCCCGGCTGGGCGTGGCCACCAGAAAGCCCTCGGCGGCGACGCGATTGAGCGCCTCGCGCACGGGCGTGCGCGACACGCCCAGGCGTCGCGCGAGCTCGACCTCGTTGATGCGCTCGCCCGGACGCAGGCGAAACGTGGTCGCCATGACCTTGATGCGGTCATAGATGTTGCTGGCGTGGGGCGCGGGCGCGGCGGTCATGGTGGTGCCGGGGATCCTGGCGGTGGCGGCCCGCTGCGGGGCGGGCGGCATCAAGTCTTTGATAAGTCGGCGTAATTCTGACGACACAGCTTGCCCTGGGGCAAGAAAAAACTGCTGTATCCGTTGCTGCATACAGATGATGATGCTTGGACTGTATGCAGTCAAGTGCTATCATTTTTTCCACCCTTGCTCATTCCGAGACGCCCGCTATGACCTCTGCCAGTTCCGCTTCGCTTGCCGACCGCACCGGCGGCCAAATCCTCATCGATCAATTGCTCGCCCAGGGCGTGGAACGCGTGTCCTGCGTGCCCGGTGAGAGCTATCTCGCCGCGCTCGACGCGCTCTACGACAGCGGCGTCGAGGTAATCTCGTGCCGCAACGAAGGCGGCGCGGCCATCATGGCAGAGGCCTACGGCAAGCTGACCGGCCGTCCGGGCATCTGCTTCGTCACGCGCGGCCCCGGCGCCACCAACGCCAGCCATGGCGTGCACATCGCAATGCAGGACTCCACGCCGATGATTCTGTTCATCGGCCAGGTCGACCGCGCCATGAAAGAGCGCGAGGCGTTTCAGGAAATCGACTATCGCGGCATGTTCGGCGCCATCTCCAAGTGGACCGTCGAGATCGACAGCGCCGCCCGCGTGCCCGAAATCGTGGCGCGCGCCTTCCGCGTGGCGATGCAGGGTCGTCCGGGCCCGGTCGTGATCGCCTTGCCCGAGGACATGCTGGTCGAGGTGGCCAAGGTGGTCGATGCGCCGCGCGTCGAGCCCGCGCTCGCCTGGCCGGCGCCCGCCGATCTGCAGGCGCTGTCGGGTCTGCTGGCCAAGGCGCGCAAGCCCATCGCCGTGTTGGGCGGTTCGGGGTGGGACGAGCAGGCCTGCGCCGCGTTTGCCCGCTTTGCCGAGCGTGCGCAGCTGCCGGTGGCGACCTCGTTCCGTCGTGCCTCGCTGATCGACGCCGACCACCCGAATTACGCCGGCGATCTGGGCATCGGCCCGGACGCCAAGCTCAAGGCCCGCATCACCGATGCCGACCTGATCCTGCTGGTGGGCGGCCGCCTGTCGGAGATGCCGTCGTCCTCGTACACGCTGCTCGACGTGCCGGTGCCGCAGCAAACCCTGGTGCATGTGCATCCGGGCGCCGAGGAACTGGGCCGGGTGTACCAGCCCGACCTGGCCATTCTTGCCTCGCCGCGCGGCTTCGCCGCCGCGCTCGAGCAGGTGCAGGTGCCGGCCTCGCCCGCGTGGGCCGGCAGCGCCGCCCAGGCCCACGAGGAATACCTGGCCTGGACCGACGTGCCGCGCAAGCTGCCCGGCGACTTCCAATATGGCGAGGTGGTGGCCTGGCTGCGTGACCGCCTGCCCGCCGATGCCGTGATCTGCAACGGCGCGGGCAACTACGCCGGCTGGCTGCACCGTCATCACCGCTTCCACCGCTACGGCACCCAGCTGGCACCCACCAGTGGCTCGATGGGCTACGGCGTGCCGGCGGCCGTGATGGCCAAGCGCCAACTGCCCGACCGCGCGGTGGTGGCCTTCGCGGGCGACGGCTGCTTCCTGATGAACGGCCAGGAGTTCGCCACGGCGGTGCAGTACAACGCGCCGATCATCGTCGTCGTGCTCGATAACGGCCAGTACGGCACCATCCGCATGCACCAGGAGCGCGACTACCCTGGCCGTGTGGTGGCGACGCAGCTGTCGAACCCGGACTTCGCCGCGATGGCGGTGGCGTTCGGCGGCCACGGCGAACGCGTCGAAACCACCGAGCAGTTCGCGCCCGCCTTCGAGCGTGCGCTGGCCAGCGGCAAGCCGGCCATCCTGCACTGCACGCTGGATCCCCGTGCCCAATCGCACGCCCGCGACTTCACGCCCAAGGGCTGAGCCGTAAGGGGGCTGGCCGCGGAGGTGCGGCCGGCAAGGTGCGGCCGGCGAGGTGCGGCCGACCAGTGCCCCCGCCGCTGCGCACCGCGGCGGCCTCCCGCCGTCGCGTCCTGTCACTCCTCCCTCGACGAATCCCGGGCGCGCCGCGTTCGCACGGCCGGCGGATCGACTAATATCCCGCCGTGCGCCGCGGCGGCCGATCCTGATCCCGCCCGGACCGCACGGTCTGCCTTGAAACCCCCGGCTTCGCGCGCTGTGCGTCGTTTTGCCCGCGGCGGGTGAGGGGCCATCGCCCACCCCCTGGCCGGGTGCAAGGCTTACGTGTCATCGTCCGGAGAATTCATGAGCGCTACCAGTGACAGCGTCGTCGACAAGGTCTACGAGCAGATCCGCCATATGGCGATCGGCTACGTATTCAAGCCCGGCGAACGCCTGAACGAGGTGGCGCTGGCCAAGCAGCTCGGCGTGTCGCGCACGCCGCTGCGCGAGGCGCTGAACCGCCTGAGCATCGAAGGGCTGCTGCGCTTCCTGCCCGGCAAGGGTTTCTATTGCCGCGATCTCGATGTGCACGAGATCTTCTATCTCTACGAGTTGCGCAAGGCCATCGAAGTGTCGGCGATCAAGCTGGCGATCGAGCGCGCCGAAGAGGCCGACATCCGTGCGCTGATCGACTTTCTCGATGCCACCGGCCCGGACGCCGGTGAACGTGACATCGCCGAGCTGGTCGATCTCGACGAGATGTTCCACGAGCGCGTGCTCGGCATGTCGAACAACGTCGAGATGCTGCGCGTACTGAAGAACGTGAACGCGCGCATCCGCTTCGTGCGCTGGATCGACATGAAACGCGCCGACCGCCCCGCCTCGCAGGACGAGCACCGCCGGCTGGCGCATGCCCTGCTCGCGCGCGACGAAGCCGCCTGTGTCGCGATTCTCGAAAAGCACATCGGCCGCCGCATGGACCAGATCGTGGTGGCGATCCGCGAGGGTTACGCGCAGATCTACATGAGCGGCATCCCCGCCTGAGCGACCGCGCCGGCGCGATGCGGGGCGCAGCAAGCCGTTGCGACTTGTGACGTCGTGGGCGGGGCGACCTGCGTACACTCGGACGCTCTCGTTACGCCGGCCGTTTCGCCATGTCGCTGCCCGACCCCGCCGTCCGATCCCCGATCCGCTCCGTGACGCACGGCGATGCGCCCGACGCGTGTCGCCGCGGCCTGCTCGCCATGATGGGCGGCCTGGCGCTGGGCCTTCCGTGGCCGGGTTCGGCGGCCACCCCCTCCAGGAGCGCTTCCCGCATGCAGGCCTACGATCTCGTCATCGAACATCGCAGCGTGCCGGCCGATGGCCCGCGCGGTCATGGCTGGTGCTTCGGGCTGCCGCCCGGCATCACGCCGGCACAGTGGCCGCTCGACCCCACCAACGGCTACCCGCTCTCGCACGGATTCACGCTGTTGCTGCCGCCCGAGTATCGGGTGCGGGGCGCGGATCTGGTGGCGCTGTCGTTCTTCGGCATCGCGCCGGATCACAATGACGGCGGACCGGCCGAGGTCGCGGAAGTCAAAGCGTTCTATGACAGCTGGCGCGACGGCATGGACGTGCCCGCCGATCCCGAGCTGCTGCCGTTCTGGCGCGCGCAACAGAGCGCGCACCCGCATCTGCACCGCATGCGGGATCTGCTCGGCTGCCCGTATGCGGTGATTTTCCATACGCAGGCCTCGTTCGAGGGCGAGTTCTGCGAGCCGCCCGCGCTCGAGCCGAACCGCTTTCGCGACCGACTGCGCGCGCCTGTGTGGATGAACGTGGGCTCGGCGGCGGCGTTCTGGGGCTATGACCACGCATTGTCGCCGCCGATCGACCAGGGTTTCTACCGCGAGATCATCGGCGAGGATCCCGGGCGCACCCCCGGCTATAACCGCGCCATCGCCTGGTCGCCGCGCCGCACGGACCCCAACGCCGGATTGGCGCCGCTGGAAGATCCGCCGGCCGGCGAGGGGCAGTATCAGCGCGAGTTCTATTGGGAGGGCGGGCAGGTCGCGCGCGAGCATTACCGCGAGCACGCCTGGGCGCGCGATCTGCAGCCCAACCATATCGGCGGCACCATGCGGCCGGCGCAGGCCATTCCCGACGGGATCAGCCCGTATTACATCGAGTTCGAAGAAACCTTCGGCGGCTACAACTTCGGCACCGGCAACGCCTGGCTCGATCTGCAGCACCTCACTTTTGACTGGAGTCAATGATGGCAGGACGCGCTATGCGCACATCACCCGCTGGCCTCGCAACCCGCGATGGCCAGGCGGCGCAGTTGGGTTTACATGCCGAACCCCGCCGGGCGCGGCTGTCGGCTTTGCGGTGCGCCGCGGCCGGGTTGCTGGCGCTGAGCGCCTGCGTGGCGCATGCCGAGCAGGCGCCCCGCACTTACCATTTCAGCGGCGCCGAATTGCTGGCCGCGATCGAGGGCAACATGCCGTCGGGCAATGCCGATGTGGGCCAGCGCCAGCGCGCGTCGGCGGCCTTCGGACAGGCCTATGTGGTCGGAGTGGCCGATCTGAGCCAGGGACGCCTGTGGTGCACACGCACCGGCGTGCTGCCGCACGAGCTGGTGGACCGCGTGCACACCTATCTCACCGATCTGCCGGCCAACGCATTACGCGGCAACGCGGCCACGCTCACGGGTCAGGCGCTGCGGCGCGCGTTCCCGTGCGCAACGCCGGCCGGCGGCCGCTGAACACGGCGGCTGCGGCGTTCAGTTGGGGCTGATGTTGGCGCGCTGCGCCAGTTCCTTCATCTGCGGCAGCTCTTTCTGAATCAACGCGGCGCTTTCCGTGGCGCCGACAAAACCCGATTCGAAGCCCAGGTTCTCCAGCGTCTCGCGCACGGCCGGGGAGTTGGCGGCCGTGCCCAGACCCTTTTCCAGGCGCGCTTTTACGTCGGCCGGCAGGCCCGCGGGCGCGGCGATCAGCAACCACGAATCCATCGCCACCGACGGGTAACCCAGCTCGGCAAAGGTCGGCACGTCGGGCATCAGGCTCGAACGCGCCGGGCTGGAGATCGCGAGCACGCGCACCTTGCCTTGCTTGCTCTGCGGCAGGGCCGCCGCAACCGTGTCGACCGCGAACGGGATCTGACCGCCGATCAGATCGGTCATCGCGGGGGCGCTGCCCTTGTAGGGGATGTGCGTCATCTGCAGCTTCGCGGCATGAATGAAGGCTTCGGCCATGAAGTGGGCCGACGAGCCCGAGCCGAACGAGCCGTACGGCGGCGGCTCGCTCTTGTGCGCATTGGCGTAGGCCACGAATTCCGGCAGGGTTTTGACCGGCACATTCGGATTTGCGAGCAGCGCCAGGCCGGTGCGGCCGATGATGCCGATGGGGTCGAAGCTCTTGACCGGGTCGTAGGGCAGGTTGGCCTGGATGGCCGGATTGACGGTAAACGTCGTGCCCGGGCCGGCCAGCAGCGTGTAGCCGTCGGGCGCGGAGCGCGCCACATAGCCCGCGCCGATCGCAGTCGCCGCGCCGGCGCGGTTCTCGACCACCACGGTCTGTCCCAGCTCCTGCCCCAACTGCTTGGCCACGACGCGGCCCAGCGCGTCGGTCGCGCCGCCGGCAGGGTAGGGGATGACGAGTGTGATCGGGCGGGAGGGGTAGTTGTCCTGGGCGCTGGCGGGAGCCGCGAAGAACGGGGCGGCCGCGAGCGACAGGCTGGCGGCGAGCAGGGCTTTCTGAATCATGGACTTCTTCTGGTGAGGCAACGTGCAAGGGCCGCCATTGTCCCGGAAAGCACGCGCCTGCCACAACGCGGGGCTAGACCGACGAGCAATAAGCTTATGGCGCGGGATCAGTGGCGGCCACGCGCCCCGGACCCAGGCGGCGGCCACCGTGCCCGCCGCCTGGGTCCGGCCACGCGCGGCGTGGAACCGAAGCGCGACTCGCGTTACTCACGCCCTTTGGGCGTGTGCATGTCGCGCGGGCCCGCCATACGCCATCGGGTGTCGTCCGTGTCCGTCTCCTCCCTGTTATCGCGTCTGCGTCTGCCGCCTCTGCCGCCGCAGAAGCGGCCCGCCGATCTCGTTTATGCCGCGCCCGACCTGCCGCCGTCCGGCGCGCTGCTCGGCCTGGGCATGCAGCACGCCGCCACCGCGCTGGCGCTGATCGCGTATGTGCTCGTGGCGGCACACATGGCGCAGTTGCCGCTGGCCGCCACCAACAGCCTGGTCACGGCCACCGTCCTCGGGATGGCGCTCGCGACCCTGCTGCAGGCCTGGGGCGGCCGCGTGGGGGCGGGCGCCTTGATCGTGCACATCCCCGATCCCGTGATCATCATGACGGCGGCCGCGATCCTGGTGCATTACGGCCCGGGCGGGCTGGTGGCCGCGGGTCTGGTCAACGGCCTGGTCGGATTCTTCGTGGCGCAGGTGTTGCCGCGCCTGCGCGCGCTGTTTCCGCCCACGGTGGCGGGCGTCGTCGTGTGCCTGACCGGGCTGTCGCTCGTGACGCCCGCGCTCGAGCACAGCACGGGCATGGGCGACGGCGGGCCGCTCGATCTGCACGCGGTGTTGATCACGACGGTGGCGCTGGCCGTGGTGGTCGGCATGTCGGTGTGGGGCACGCGCCGCATGAAGCTCTTCGCGCTGCTGAGCGGCTTGCTGGCCGGCGTCGTCGTGGCGGCGCTGTTCGGTCGCCTCTCAGGCGGCGAGCTGCTCGCGGCTGCGCCGCTCTTTGCCTTGCCGGCGCTGCCGGTACCGGTGCTCAACGTGGATCTCGGCCTGTTGCTGGCCGTGGCGCTGCTCTCGCTGATGGTGCAACTCGACACGCTCGGCACCGTGATCCTGATGAACAAGATGGACGATGCCGACTGGCGCCGCGCCGATATGCGCCGGGTGGGCCGCGGCATCCGCGCCGGCTCGATCTCGGCCATCGCAGGCGGCTTTCTCGGCGGCCTGCCGAGCTCGACGTCGTCGGCCAACATCGCGCTCTGCCACATCAGCCGCTCGACCTCGCGCTACGTCGGCATCGCCGCCGCCGCGCTGCTGGCGCTGGTGGCGTTCATGCCCAAAGGCACGCTCGCCCTGACGCTGATCCCCACGCCGGTGATCGGCGCCGTCGAGATCTACGCCGCCGCCTACCTGATCGTCTCCGGCGTCGAGTTGATCGCCTCGCGCGCCATGGACTCCCGCGCCATCTTCATGGTGGGCCTCTCGGTGGTGGCCGGCATGGGCGTGATCCTGCTTCCGGCGCTGCCGCGGCATGCCCCCGAGGTGCTGCAGTTTGTCGTGAGCAACGGCGTGATCCTGGGCGGCATCATCGCCATCCTGCTGAACATGATCTTCCGGCTCGGCACCTCGCGCCGCGCGGCCCGGGCGATCGATCCGCTGCCCGAGTCGACGGCCGACTATCCCCATCCCCCGCCCGACGCCGCCACCGCCATCGTGCAGTTCGTCGAGCACCAGGGCGGCGTGTGGGGCGCCCGCCGCGACATCGTCCACCGCGCCGCCGCCGCGGCCCTCGAAGGCGTCGAAGCCATCGGCCAGGCCGACGGCCGCCGGCTGCTCCAGGTGCGCGGCACCTTCGACGAGTTCAACCTCGACATCGAACTCCTGCACAGCGGCCCGCCGCTACCGCTCGCAGGCGTCCCGGCCGACACCGCGCACCTGCTCGACACCGACGATGCCAATTTCCACGCGGCCCTGGACGCCGCGCTGGCCGGCGTCTCTACCGCCCTCCTCAAACGCCTCACCGACCGCGTCACCACCGGCGAGCGCAATGGGCAGGCGTATCTGAGGCTGCACTTCGATCACTGAGGCTTGGCCGCCGTGACTCACCACTCGCCCGCATAGGGCGAGTGTGGGTGGCATCGAAGCGTGGTGAAATATAGCACTTAGTGCTAGACTTTATTGCGAGAGCGTTGGGTCAAATCTGGAAGAAGCGCCTCCACCAGAACATGTTTCGCAGCATCGTGATCAGACGGATCTGTATCGCCTTATCAGCGTTGAACAGCTGCTCGATCAACTCGAGATCGAGGAACTACTGGAGATTGTCAGCGATGGCGACGAAGCCACGATTTAAAAGCGATGCGTTTGCCGCGATCCATAGCGCAGCTCTCGGATTGCAGCGCTCCGGTGTCGGAAACCGCCAGACGATGCGCGAGTTCGATGAGATGTGTCTCATGGAGGCGCCTCGTTTCGATGCAGCCGCGATCGCGAGAATCCGCGAGACGGCGAATGTCAGTCAGCCCGTGTTTGCCAGGTATCTCAACACCAGCACGTCCACCGTGCAGAAGTGGGAGTCGGGCGCGAAGCAGCCGAGTGGCCCCGCGGCTCGATTGCTCCAGGTCGTTCAAAAGTACGGACTCGAAGTCCTGGCATAGGCGTTTGCCGTCGTGCCCGTCGGTAATTCGCCGCTTCGAGAGCACGCACTGGCCGGTCCAGCCGGCATTTGGCGCGGGCCGACCGGCCGCTCGCGTGCCGTCATGGCTGCTCAAGGCCTGCGCAATTTCCGGTGGCCGACTGTCCCGCCGTCGAATCCTCGCAAACTTTTTGCCAGCATCCGTGCACACGCGCGAAATTTCATGTATAGTTTCGTTCTTCGCGTTGGCCTGGTAGCTCAGTTGGTAGAGCAGCGGATTGAAAATCCGCGTGTCGGTGGTTCGATTCCGCCCCAGGCCACCAAGAATATCAAGCACTTAGCCCCGCGAAAGCGGGGCTTTTTGCTTTGGTCTGTCAGATTTCTGACGTTCTTGGCTGCGCCTGGTTGCGGACACCGGCGTTTGGACGGAACAACTTTTCGCCCGGACGCGCCTCGAACCGCTCGGTTTTTGGCTCCGTTTACCTATACCGCAACTCCTCATCTTCGGAGTTGCCATGCAACCATCCCCGCACCACCTCATCAACCGGTCACGCCTTGTTGAGGTGACCCATGGCTAAGCCCTTCAAAGAAGGTAACGGCTGGGCTTTCCGGCTACGCCTCAACGGGCAGGACGTCTACCGCAGCGGCTTCCAAACTGAAGCCGCTGCCAAAAGCACCATGAAAGACTTGGTAAAGCAGCTTTCTGCTGACGAACAGGCATACGGCCAAGGCCCCTTCAAGTCCACACTCGCTGAAGCGTTCACCCATTACGCGATTCACAAGCTCCCCTTCCTCAAGGGAGCGACACAGGACAAGAATCGCATCAACCGTTACCTACGGGCATTGAAGCTTCCCGTCATCCAGCTTGAGCGCGTCGGCGCAACTGCTGGAGAGAAGCACCATTACTGGAACGTCTCACTTTGCCGCGAGCCAGAACGCGCCATCCCGCAGAGCCTGAAGTCTCATCGCACGAAACTGGCCGGCCAGACGCAAAAAACCGACCGACTCCGACGCAGTCTTGCCGCAACCAAAATCGCGGAAATCTCGCCCTTCCATGTGCAGGAACTCATCAACGCAATGCGCGAGGAGGGAGCTAAGGCCGCCACCATCACCAATGAACGCGCCGAGTTGCGCAGGTTGTTCACGTACACCAAGAAAATTCTTCGGTGGAGCCATCCGGTTTCCAATCCGGCCGCACAGGTGGCCTTGCCGAAAGCCGATGCGCCGCGCAAGCGCATCCTGACAGCCGCAGAATGGAAGCGGATTGCCACGCATCTGCGTGAATATCCGAACCCCTACATCTTCCCCTTGGTCTGCCTCATGCTGGAGACAGCCATGCGGTCGTGCGAGCCGCTGCACTACGCCACGTGGGATGACGTGCAGTGGGAGCGCAACGTCCTTTCGTTGCGAGACGCCAAGGCCGGCAGCAGAGACGTCCCGCTTGGGCCAGGCGCCATCGAAATCTTGACCGCATTGCGCGCGATGGGGCGGCCGGAGGCGTCCGGGCGCATCATTCCCATCACCTACGAGGCCGCAAAGAAAGGGTGGCGTGTCGCTTGCGAGCAGGCCGGTGTCAAGAACGCACGCCTCCACGACCTGCGTCGCACGGCCAGCACGCGGTACGCCAATCAGTTCAACGGCGACCTAACAAAGCTCATGCCGATTACAGGGCACAAGACCGTCAAGATGGTCATGCACTACATCGGCGTCACTGCTGATGACGTGGCGCGTCTCATGCACGGCCACGCAGCAGGCGAGGAGCACTCTCCTGCGCGATACCAAAGCTCCACGGTTTCGCCGCCGCTACGGGCTCCTGTGGTGGAACAAGCAGGCTCTTCGTCTCCGGTCAATGTCACTCCGCCAGTCGCCGCAGCTGTCGTGACGCCGGCACCGGTCGGACGTGCCAGCAACGTGGTCCACCTCGACTTCTCCCGCAGAGTCGCCTGACACGGCGCCGTCAAACAGACACCCCTAAATCAGGCAGCTCGTGGCGCAGGCCATGCGCTGCCGCACCAGGTAGAACATATGGCTTCCTTACGCGACCGGATGAAGCAGCAGACAGCAGCGCTTGCCACCGCATCCGACATACCAACCCCCAGAGCCGACACGCCTCAGGCGCCCCGCACAATGCCAGGCATGATTGCCGCGCTAGTGACTGCCGAACAGCGCGTCAAAGAGCTTGAAAAAGGAGCCGGCTCGCTCGACATCACACTAGCGGACATCGACCCCAACCCGTGGCAGCCCCGGAAAGTGTTCGCTCCTGATGCCTTGTCGGAGTTAGCGGAGTCCGTTCGGGAAATAGGGCTGATAGAGCCCATCGTCGTGAGACAGGCAGGGGAGCGTTTCCAGCTCATCGCGGGCGAGCGACGCCTGCGCGTGCACCATCTACTAGAACGGGCCACTATCCGTTCTGTCATCGTCACGTGCGAAGACCAAGACATGGCCCTGCTCGCCTTGGCAGAAAACCTGAGCAGGGAAGAGCTGTCGGACTATGAAATCGCGCAAGCCTTATTGCAGACAGAGGCCCATTTCCCAAACCGCAAGCGCATGGCTGAAGCGCTGGGCATGTCACGCAGTGGTCTGTATCGCTTCTTCACCTTCCAGAAGCTGCCCGCCTTCGTCTTGGAAGACTTGGCCCTGCGGCCTGGGCTGATAAGCAGCACCACGGCTGATGAACTGGTGACCGCCATCCGGCGTCATGGAGAACTAGGGGAGCAGGCAGCCAGGGAGGTTTGGGCACTGCTTCTTGCCGGTAAGCTTGACCATCGCAAGGCCGACGCGATGTTGGACTCGATAGTGCGGCAGAGAGGCAGCAAGGCGTCGAGCGCCATACAAATCGATGCGCTCTATACCGGAGCGTTGCGGGCCGGCAGCATCCAACGGGACGCCAGGGGCTTTACCCTCAAGCTGAAGGCTGGTGCCATGACAAGTGAGCAAGAGGTCCGGTTACGGGAGTTCATCGAGCGGATGTTCGAAGCAAAGCCTGAAAAGGGCTAACCGAAGCGAGAAAGAACTGACTGGCGCCTGCGGACCGATTCGTGCCGGAGGCGTTCGCTTCAACTTTTTTGCTGAGATGCATCGATTTCGGTCGAAAACGCTATACCTGTACTCAACCACAGTAGAGGTTCATAGCACGTCTGAACAGTCCACCCCCAGCATTACCGACGATGCATCCGTGTCGAAGCTTGTGAACAAAAAGGAGCTTTGCGGGCTGCTGGCCGTGTCGGACCGGACCATTGAAAACATGGTGAAGGCGGGAGCTTTCCCGCCTCCGGTACGCATTGGCAAGTACACGTATTGGTCTGAACTGGCGATTCGCCGTTGGCAAGAGCTAAAGTTTGCAGGGCAGGAAAATTGGATGCCAGTGATAGGCCCGAATATCCCGGTGATTCGATACAGCTAATGCAGTGCAAGAGACCTTCGAGTCGACTCAGCCCCGGAACTTCGCCGGGGTTTTTTTTTGCCGGCCACTCTACGAAGTCGCACCGTCGTCCAGGCGTTCGTCCAAAGCTTTCCTCAGTTGCAAGTTATCTCGTTCAAGCGCTGAGGCAGACGTCAGTAGCCGGATGATGGAATTCCAGTACAACGCGCCGATGTCACCGTCTTCTAGGGCGAGCTGATGCATCTTCTTCACGGCAACAGAAATATCGACCGGTTCCATAACCACCTTTTAGAGAGTTTCAAGCTTGGTTCGAATTGCGTCCTGAACACCGGCTGCGCTGATGCCTTGTGTCCCATCTGTTCGTACCAAGTAGTCTTCATATCCGGCTGGCCAGTTATCGCTGTCGTCGTCGACAGCGAACCAGGACAGCGGCTGGCGTCGCTGTACATCCTCGACTATCTGCACACCTCGAGCCTTGGCCAAGAACGACTCTTTCCCCATATAACGTCGATGGAAAGTCGCTCCAATCACGCGTGCTTGGAGTGGCACACTCAACTGATGTTTGGCGAACTCGAAGCTGCGTACTCGCACCCAGCTTGTCGACAATACGATTGCGACGTCGGGATAGGGCTGTAGGAGGCGGTCAAGTATTGGCATCCATTCGAAGAGCTTTCGGCCAGGTGTCTTGATGTAGATGCCTCGCTTGGCACTGCAGAAAACATCGTCGGAATGAACGACTCCGTCGAAGTCAAGATAGAGCACCTTATCCGAATTTTTTACGGTTCCCATAGCGAGTATTTTGTCGTCGCACTGAGTGCAATGCAACGGTTTCATCCAGGCTTGAATTTACGCAACTGAGAGAGATGAAAGTTGCCTTTTTTCGTATACCAACATGGTCTGTGCGACTCCGTTCTTCCGTTCAAATTCTGTTGTTCCCAAAGCCTGAGAGCCAACTGACGTTCCACTCGACTGTCCAAGTTGGACACGGTCGTCAACTTGGAGCGAACAACCGCATAACCGAACCTACTCGCCGTTGCGAGATTTTCGAGCGCACACGCTATACGAGGAGCGAAGCATTGAATGCTCGTTTTTCTTCCGCTAGCGTTACCTGCATTTGCGCCTCCTACCAACCTCTTAGGTGGAGCATGAGGAAATTGAAAAAC
Organism: Bordetella genomosp. 5; assembly: GCF_002261475.1. Taxonomy (GTDB): domain Bacteria; phylum Pseudomonadota; class Gammaproteobacteria; order Burkholderiales; family Burkholderiaceae_B; genus Bordetella. The sequence continues at coordinate 47,653 of NZ_NEVN01000013.1, read as the reverse complement.
CTTAAGGAATCAGGCGGTTATTCGATTCGCAGGTATTTCACACCGTCGTCTTTACTTGCGTCGCAGACCACGGAAGCGGCAGGGAAACGGGCGAAAAGGCGGCACATGCCCACCCCACTCACCTATCAACAGCTCCTGGAAGACCAGGAACGCAAAGTTCAACTCGATGGATTGAACGCTCGGACAGCAGCCAACCGCGCTATAGCCTTGCGCAACTTTCTCCGGGCGAATTCCCTTCACGCAGATGACGTAGTTGGCAACGAGATGCGCATTCAGTACCCGGATGCGATGGAACGGTTCCTAGGCGCTCTACTAGCCGAGGGAAAAAGCCCTCGGTCCATCACCAACACTAAGGCCGCCATGCGACCGTGGAAGGAAGCCGTCGTGGAGAGCGACACACTGCTCGCCTTGGCTGCCGAAAAACCCACGCCGTTCATCGAAAGCATGACGAGCCTTATCGGAGACCGGGCGATTAATCACGTAGCGCATCAAGCGGCATACCCCGCGACATGCTGTTCGGCTGGCTGCGAGGCAAGATTCCCAGGCCCAACAACATCACCTACGTACGACGCCTCGAAGGGTTCTTTGGCGTCGAGAGCAACCTCCTGGTTCAGCTCTCCGGGATGAAGGTCAAAGGACTACGGCAGGAATCGGTCGGTGGTACGCCCGCGCCGATTGAATACCGCAACCAACTTGGCGGCCTGACGCGGTCTATCTACTCTGTAAAGCCGCACGCCGACTCGCCACTGCGGCCGCAATGGACAGAGTTCCTGCGCTACAAGACCATGGCCGTACCTCTTTACAAACGCACCAAGCGCGGGAAATGGCGCGTGTCGCCTTGCCCGCTGACGGCCTTGACGCCGACGAACTGGTGGGCGTTCTTGGATGGCAGAGAAGTTGCCTCTGCCCGGAGGGGCTGGCAGTTCACCGGTACATTCCTCGGCTGGCTGAAGATGTCGACCGAACTTGGAGGCAAGGGTCACCTCGAGTCGGAAGTGCAGACCATGGCCTGGTTAGCTGTGCCGGACCATGTGGAGGACTATCTGAACTGGCGGGCAGCCAGGGCACGAAAGCGCAACCAAGGCTTTGTGCAGTTCCTTGCCTTCGTAGCGACTTTGGTGCGACCCAGAACGGGGTACCTACTGCAAAGGCCCGAGATGCAGGCCACGTTGCCATCCAGGTTGCAGCAGGAGCCATGGGAAAGCATATGCGCCCGGCAGTTCGAGCTCACGGAGCAGTTGACGGGCGCTTATCACAATGAAATTGAGGTCTCGCGGGATTCTTTCGAGCCCATCAAACACATCTTGGACTATGCGTCCCCCATGGATGCGATGGCCGACATGATTCAACGTCTTCGCGCCGATAGGCCCGTTGGGCAATGCCCGACGTGAAGCTGTCTGGTCTCGCAATCTCGTGCTACTGAAAGTCTTATTGTCCAACCCTCTGAGGAAGCGCAACCTGGCCCACATGACCTGGCGCGCGGACAACACCGGCCACCTTTACCAGCGTGGTGACGGCTCATGGTGGATAAAGATTCCCAAGAATGAATTCAAGAATAGCTATGGGGCTGCCGCAGACGTTATCTACGATAGCCCAGTGCATTTCACCGCATGGCGAGACATCGAGCGGTACCTCCACAAGCATCGACCAGCGCTAATGGTCGCTCCAACAAACCTTGTATTTCTGACGATGAAGGAGAAGAGGGCTGACGCTGTGCATCGACCTTGGGTCGAGCTAGGACAGACCGTGGCCGAACTGACCGCGAAGTATCTGGTGCGCTGCAAGGGCATCGGCCCCCACGCGTTCCGTCATCTCGTCGCCTCATCGATTCTTAAGGCTGACGGTGGTGATTTCAAGACTGCGGCCTTAGTCCTGAATGACCGCATTCAAACAGTCGAGCGCCACTATGCCAGCCTTCGTAGTGGCGACGGCGCAGCTCGGATGGCAGAACTGTTGGACAGTTCATTCAGGCGGATGTGAGCAGAGGGTGTCCCGCAGCGGGACACCCTCCGCGCGGGCCAACATGCTTACTCTAGCCCTGTCTGCCGGAACACGTGATGCCGGTGAAAAGCCAAATATTCCGTGTGGCCCAAAGCTAATTTTCCTACGCCCCATTCAGTAGAAAGACCGAGCTGCTGCCTGGATTTCATGGGGAGAGCTTCGGATACGAGCAGCCTTCCTTCATCCGAAAATGAAATCCATCCACCATCGAACAATGCATCAAGGTGCGGACTGAGTAGGAATCCATTGAACACATCCAATCGCTCGTTGTCGCTCCCGCAGACAGCCCAGGGCTTTATGTGCGAGGCTCTTAGCAAGTCAGTTATAGCAAGTCCCGTCACACAACATCGGCCCTGCCAGTAGTCCAGCAAGGCGGCTCGAAACAAGTTCTGGCCCACGCGCTGGACGACAATGCGCTCGGCCTCGGTGGCCATGGGCATATTGTCAGTTTCGCGGCGAAATGCATCGGCTACGCGGTTAGGCCGCGTTCGGGCATGCGCGGCCGCACTACGCAGCACGTCGTAGAGCGCCCCGAAGCCATTCACCGCAATGACGCAAGCACCGTCCGTCGTTCCAAGCAGGTCGGCACTGGACGCGCTGACCGATAGAGTCGACGAAGCGGTCGTCTGCACGAACACAGACTCTGGGAATCGCGCTGACCGCAGTTCGAGGCCGCCGTCACGCTCAAGCGGTGTTATCTCGAAGCCGCAGTCAGTGGCGGCCTTTTCGATGCGTAGTCGGACAAGCGGAGTCATGCCCGCGTCCAAACTAGCCTCTCACACTCCACCAGCGCGTAATTGGCAATCTGATTGATGTCGTTCACCCTCTCCATGCTCTGTTTCTTCAAGAACTGCTTGGGGAACAGGTGATGCCGCTCCTGCGCCGTCTTCTGGCCTTGGGCTGTGGGTCTAAGAGGTCCACCACGGGACTCTCCGGGAATACAAGAAGTAGCCGACCGGTTACCCCGATACATCGAGTCGAACAGGTCACGGACTTTGGCGTTGGCCCAGACGAAGGGGCGCTGGATGTTGGGAAGGCCGATATTGCCGATGAGGTCATCAAGGCTGTAGTGCATTTCTTTGAACACGGTTTTAGTCATAAAGGTATGAACTCTTTTGCTGCGCTTCGCAGGCATTAATCACAGCGGGCGTCCGCCGTATCCCGCCGGAGGTGCCTTCAGAACCTTTGGGTTCTTTGCTGCTGATGTGGTCTTGAAGAGCGACGGGTCAACTTCAAAAACACTCACAGCGACCTGCTGACTTCCATGCACGTGCGCGATAAGACGCTCGTGCTTCGGCAGAGGCACTTGAGCTGTTGAACCACCAAACTCGCCTGAGTTGGCGAGAACCACCGGCTGGTACATGTGGAAGTGCAACGCTGCCACCATGTTGTCGAAGGTTTGAACATCCTGATTCAGTGCGGCGACCAAGAACACGTCTGACTTGTCGCGAAGGTCCGCTACGAGGTCCAAGTCTGTGGCGTCGTAGCAAATGGCTGCAGCCACACGTGTCCGCGATTTGGCGCCAATTGGCAGCTCGACCAAAGTCACATGTGGCCGGTGCCCCTTCACCCCCATCTTCACCTCAAGCTTCATCGGATGATGCTTGCCCTGCCAAACGTACTGGAACGCCCGCCCATGGTCTGGAGATTCGGTTCGAATGAGCCATAGGCCTTGGTTGACGACGCCACCCGCCTTATGCGAATGAAGGAACGTCAAGCCAGTAAAGATGTTGGCTCCTGCCTTGTCTGAAAGCCGTCGCAGAAGGAACACGTGCTCGGGATGGACGGACAGCTCGGGGAAGAGGATTATGTCGACCAACGGGGCATTGGTCTTGTCGGATGCCGTTGCAGGGCTCGCCGACGCCCAGGTCTTGAGCTGCTGGTAAGTCAGGCGGCACACCTCTGCCAAGTGGCGTCGGTGCTCAGCCAGAGTCCCCGGCGTCCAGTGCGTAGGGTCCTTGTCGTTGAATTCACTTCTCTGGGGTCGCATTGGCTGCACGATGGCGACGCGCAGAGGTCGGTCTTGCAAGGGCTCATGGTCATCGACTGGTACCACGTACATTGGCGTCTTGCTTCGACGACCGTACAAGCTGCGCTGCACCAGGATGCGCTCTTGAACAAGAGCGAGTAGCTCGGCAGCGGTTCTGACATTGCCGGCGGCCGAAGCAGCACTTGTCCGGAACTCAACTCCAGGCCATTGAAGGAGCGTCGACAAGAGGCTGGAAAGCCACGGCGACAACGGCGCAGGCTCATCCAGGATACCTCGGCCCGAGTTCAAGAGGCCAAAGCGACGTTTGAACCAAGTGCTGCGCAAACCACTGTAACGACCTACCTCCTCAGTCACAAGGTAGCGACGGCTCGTGAAGTCAAACTCCCCCGTCAGGGCCGAGCGCAGGATGCGGCCCAGCCCGTAGAGCCAGGCCTTCTCGGGCGCAACCCAAGGTGGGCTGGCATACAACGGGTCTGCCACATCACCTGCCTCAATCGACTCCACTCGCAGGAAGCCTGGCTGCTCAGGCAACTCCGGAAGCCGTGACCAGTCCTCGCAACGAAGCAGGATGTCAGAGGCGCTGCGACCGGCTGCCAATTGTTCTTCGGCTCCGGGATGACGCAGCAACGCGTCCGCGAGCATGAGAAGAGCGTTCTCCTGGTCGAAGAGATTGTTCGACTCACTGATGACTTGCAGAAGCGATTGAGCGCGTTTCAGCTTGGTCGAGTGCCTCCGCGAACTGCTCGACCGCTTGTTGACTTGGACCAGCGCAGCCGGAACGAACTGCCGCCAGTTTGATGCGCGGCGCCCATTCAGTGCCGCCATGAGCAAGTCTGGGCGACTCAACGCCATGGTGCGCACAACTGTCTCCCGGACAGCTTGGTCGTCGGTGCGCCTGAGTCCATCCGACAACCACACACCGAAACGCCGGGCATTGGGCTGCAGTTGCTGCGCCACGATGGCCAAAGGTATGGAGCTTCTAAGCTCAGCCCCCTGAGCCGGTTCGAACAGTGCCACGCGCTGCAACGCTGCGTACATCTGTACCTCGGGGGCAGGTTCGACCGTTGCAGCGAGGGACGCATCGCCGATGGAAGCCAGATACAGACGGGCCTGCTGGCGAAGGTACCAGGGCGACGCGGTTCGTTCGGTCAGGACGCGCCGCGCGATTCCCCCAAGCTCCTCGCGGTAGCCCTGGATGTCCACGCCTTCCGGATACTCGTTGGGGTCACGGAAGCCGGTCTCCACGGCACCAGCCCGCAACAGGTCAGCCAGGACGTACTCTGCCACGCGCACCTGCCTGAGCTTTGCCGCGTCAAGGTCAGCCGCTAGGTCGAACAGCTTGATATCGAGCGCCTCAGTCACCGGACCCAGCAGGCGGGGATGAGGAAACAGGTCCAGTCCGCAGCGCAGCAGCAAGACCAGTGCGGGGTTTTCGGCCCAGCACTTGATGAGCTTGCGTGCTGTGGACTCGAACTCATGCGACAGGACCACGCCCTGTGTCACTTGGTCGCCGACTGTTTCGGATGAGCCCGCCGTGCTTTCAAGGTCCGTCATCGCCAGCCGGTGCCGCATCAGCTGGGCAATGCGCGTCGCGACGAACCGCTTCACGGTATCGTCTCGCACGTCAGTGTTAGGTACGGCAACCGTCGCCAGTGCCAGTCGAGAGGGTTTAGGGTCGTCGACGCTGTCAATCTGCTCGGAAGTCCACAGAAGCCCGTCCAGGCCGCCTGCAGCCTGCGCCAACGATTCCAAGTCGAAGGTCCCGCTCAACTCTGCGTTGAGCATCTCCATCAGTGCCGATACGTGGCTTTGCGCCGAAATCGCCCGGTATGAAGTAGCAACGCACTTTTCCAACGACAGCTCAAGTGCGGTCCGAGCGCCCATGCGGTCGCAGTGTGCTTTCAGTGCCGAAGTCACATGTCGCTTGACATACTCCAGCACCGCAGCTTGACCAAGTCCGCTAGGCCCGCTCCCAGTCTCAACGACGACGCGCATATCGTCGACATAGCGGCAGTAGTCCAGCAGCTTGACGTCGTCGCCAATCGTGGCTCCCTCAGCTGCAGACTTCTGCATGTCGCGGTCGAATCGAACGAGATAGGCGTTCGCGAGAAATCCCGATGCGACTAGCCCTTGGGGCAGTCCCAGTTCAAGCGTTTGATGCTCTGCTCCACGAATCAGTCCCGCCTCCTGTTGGTCTTCAGCGCGCCATTGCCACGAGAAGATTCGGGCTGCTCGCTCCCAGAATGCCGCGTCCGCCACCGCAGAGTCAGGGAGGCCGTGCACCGTCCTGTGCTCAAGCTCCAGGCCCTTCAGTTCCTCGAGCAAAGCATCGCGGTCGACATGGTCAAAGAACGACTTGATATCCAACGAAACCACAAACAGCTCCCGCCGCGCCGGCAACTGAGATGTGAGTTCCGCACACACTCGACGAGGTCGGGCAAGGAAGGTTCGGTAGTCCTGGAAGTACTGGCGATAGGTCCGACTATTGCCCCACGAAAACTGGGCTCGAGGCCTAGCACCGGCATTGGTGACCCATGTGCAATGCAGGCGGTTGCCGTAGCTCACCACTCCGGCCGCCCGCATCGCCGCGACATCGGTGCCCGTCGTATCGCCTTGTGCGGATTCCACGGTCTCCGCCAGACACATCATTACCGTCGTCGCCAGGCTCTGGTCACGAATCGACAGGTGAGCAAGCGGCCGCAGCCTCAATCGGTGTTGCGCGGGTCCTGGCTGCCCATCCGATGAGTCTGACGGGCCTTGCTCTCTGGGCGTCCAGTCCTCGAACTTCGGCTCGGCGCCAAGGTCGTTCAAGTCAAGGTCCAACAATTGGTCGAGAGATGTGATGGTTGGGGCTGGGCGAAACCACCAACGCGCGTTCTTGGGCGCGGGAACCAACAGCAAATCCTTCGGCCGAAACTCGGCTTGGCCGACCTCGTCTGCCCAGCGAAGCAGATGGTGCTCCAGGTCGATGGTCGAGGCGTCCAGTTCAAGGACGTCGGCATACCAGTTGTGCCGACGGATGTAGGTGTGCGACTTCTTCCATGCCTGGGCTAGCACGACGACATCGCATAGCTTCTCGCCCTTCGGCGGGAGGTCTTGATACTCTTCTTTGACCACAGACACTCAGCTCTCCCTTCGTTCTTGTTGCGCTCCCTGTGCCGAGTCCCCGTCGGCACGGGACATCAAACCAAATCAAACCCCGTCAGCTCAGGCGCCAACTGCCGCTTGAACAGCAGCGCCTCATCCGCCCCCGGCGCCAACTCCAGGACGACGTGCGGCGCTCCACCAAGTTTTTTCGGCGGCGCCGAGGTTGTGGTGACGATGAACTGGAACGGCGCCATGCCACTCTCGCTGAGCTGCTCCGCCGCCTCGGCGGCTGCGAGGAAGAATTCGCGGTACAGGAGCTCGCTCATGTCCGCCTCTCTCGGGCAGTCATGGACGAGAAAGCCCGGGTGTTTGCTGGCCTTGGACACGGCGGAGTCGAGCAGGCAGACGATGTCGCCGAGCAGTACTTCCAGTACTTGGTAGGCCTCACCGCCGCGCGCTACTTCGAAGGGTCGAACCTCATGCCCCGGAATGAACCGCGCATATCCTGCCGCGCCGAGGAGCCTGGCTGATACGGTGGCCGTCAGGGCCTTAATGGCGTCGACTCTCGACGACTGCTGAGACCGTCGGCTGACCTCTGCCGCCCGCAGAGAGCCCAGCGCTGCTTCGAACTCCTGAAGCTGCTTCCGAGCCGCAACCAGCTCGGCTGTGTCACCGCCTTGGTTCCGTCGGGCGTGCTTCGCCTGAAGCTCATCCCAGGACTGCTTCAAGAGCGTCCGAGCGCTCTCGCTGGTGGCGATACGAACACGTAGTTGTCCAAGCTCGGTCTTCCTCCCGGAGATGCGTTTCGCGTGGTCGGCGACCTCCTGCATCGCACTGTCGAACTCGCGCTTCCGAGCTTCGTGGCGCTTGGCGAGTTCAGCCGCATTTGCCTTGACCTGCCGACCGTCTTGGAACCACGTCATATTGACCGCGCACTTGCGCTCTTGAATGTGATGACATGCGCTGAACTCCACATCCCCATGTTCGCACCGACTGCCGTCCAGCCCTTCCAGTTGCTCCCGCAGCTTGGTCAGCCGCGCAAAGTCGGCCTGGTTTGCGCTCACGAGGGACTTGGCGATTCCGGCGTCAAGCTCTGCTCGGTCGCGGGCCTTCGTCAGCTCATATAGGCGGACCTGCTCCATTGCGAGCGCCTCCTCCGCCTGCACCACTTCCATCTCCCATCTGCGCTCGTCCAATTCGGCTTTCTGCAGCGCCGCCTGAACACGAGACTCGACTGATTCGCCGACGGTGGTCGCGAAGACGGGCTCGTCCTCTTCAGCCCGCACCTTCTGGCGCAGTTGGCGGTCAGCATGGGCCAGAGCAAAGGCTGGTGCTCTCTCGAGCTCGGGGATGCGCTCCTTGCACTGGTCAACCTGCTTCTGCTTGGCCTCGATGTCACGCAGCAGGCGGTCCAGTTCCTGGTCTACCAAACCCAGCACGGAGCCGACCAGCAGCGGCGGGTCCCGCCGTGAGCGCTTGAAGCCCAGGCCTTCGCCCTCGCGCCAGTGGTAGAAGCCGTCGAAGCGGGTTCGCTGCTCCCGAATGCACCAAGCCAGCAGGTGACGCCACTCGAGCGCCTGATTCGTGCCGGGCAAGGTGGGGGCGGCAAGCTGGCCTATCGAGAACTGCTCCAGTGCGCGACCATAACCGTCGAAGTCGTTCGGCGCGGTGCCATCGAGCAACTGGTCCAGTGCGTCACACTGAGCGGCCATGGAGCGGCTGTGCGAACCATACGGCCGGAAGACGAGCCAGAAGGCACCATCCACATGGACCTTCGCCGCCACGCCGCCCTTGGGAAAGCTGCCTGCCGCCTTGCTCCGCAACGTGGCGATGGTCGGTGCATCGTCACCCAGCACGTACCTCAGCAACAGGCAAAGCGACGTCTTGCCCACGCCGTGGCCTGCGCTGGCCAGGCCAGAGGCATCATTCGAAGCGGACTCCTTGGCCCAGACGATGTTCAGCCCGGGATGCAGGTCGATGGTACGCGTGACGGCCAACGGCTCACGGGACTCGACGAACCAAACGGTTTCAACCCACAGCCTGGGCTGCGTGCGGACCGGCTTAATTGCCTTGAGCCAAGTTGACATAGCGTCCTCTCTTACTATGTGCCAGTGGCCTTAGAGCTTGCGGGCACGGTCGCGCTTCTCTCGGCTTCTGATGCCATGCGCCGGCTCTCTGCCAGCCACAGAAGCCGGGCAGTTTCGGGATGCTCTGGTAGTTGGATAACATCGCTAGGTGGCGCACCGGCGCCGCGCGCATAGAAGACCTCGCCACCCCGGGTTGAACGCACGAGCACATCAACGCCAACTAGGCGCTGCACGATGGGCAGGATGCGGCTCAGGAGTAGCGCCACGTCTGCAATTCCGAGTGAACCTTGCAGGGCCTTGAGGCGTGCACCGTCGACAGTTGCCAGATAGTTCGCTGCCGCGGCCAAAGTAGCCACCGCTGACTGGATGTCCGCCAGCGAACTGCCCCCCGTCCGCTCGACGACCAGTGCTATCACCAAGCCAGCCACGCGGCCTTCTTCGGCATTGCGAATCATCCCGAGCTCGGAGTACGACATTGGCACCGGCCGCGGCGCGGATGACACGCTGGCCTGCTCGTCCCACGCCTCCAGCACCAGCCTCCGCGTCCGGTATTCACCGTAGGCCCGAATTTCGCCGTCCTTCAGCACCCGGAAGGTCTCGCTGGGGTAGTCAGCGCCCATCACGTCTTTGGGGTCGAGGATGTAGCGCAGTTCGTCGCGGGTGAGGCCATAGAGGCGGGCGTAGTAGGCATCGAGTTCGGCGCGCAGTTGGGCGCGACGCTCGGTGTTCCAGGCGAAGGGCTGACCCTGCTCTGCGGCTGGGCGCGGGTCATAGGTGGCGAGGTCCTGGCCCCAAGCCTCCAGGTCGTTCGCGGTGTAGGTGAGTTCGAGGACGCGGGGGACGATGAAGGCGAAGTCTGCGTCAGAAAAGCGGTCTGGCGGAGGGACAGGAAACTGCTTGACGTATCCGAAGGTCATATTCGTCCCACCAAGCTTCTGACGAACGACATAGTCAAAGCTCAACGAGCCGAGTAGCCCAAGAAGACAGGCGCAGAGACCTGGTGACTGGTCACTCGCAACTAGCGGCATTGAGTGCCCCACAGCCACACGCGGCATGACCGAAGCGATATAACTGCGCTCGTCGGTGCTTCGGGCGATGTTCCGAAAGCCCATCAACCACCGTGGACTGCGCTGGTCCATCCAGACGTCGAGCAGCGTCCGCAAAGTATCCGCCAGTGATGCAGCTCGTAGCACCTCTGCCAAGGTCGTCAGTTCGTCGTCTGCCAAGCGGGCATCTTGGTTTTGCGTAGCCCACTTGGGGAACTCAGCTAAGGCCTTCTTGGTCGTCAAACCCTCGCCGCGTAGCACTTCGTTCAGGCGCGCGAATTGAGTCTTGAGTTGCGCCTCCGTAGGTGCGATGTGTGGCTGGGCCTGGCTCGGCGTCCACCCGTCGGGCGCGGGTGCAGCACCTGACGCACGATGGAACAACTCGCCAGCCACCCATTGCGCCAATGCCAGCAACAAGTCGCCTAACGCGGAATCCTGAGCGCTCGCATTCCCTGCCTCTCGCGCGGCGTGCAGTGCCAGCCAAGCTCGCGCAACGCGGGTTGGCACGCGGGCGATACGCGCCAACACCTCACGCTCGTCCACCCAGTACCGCGGGCGCACGGTGAAGGTGGGGTCTGCCTTCTGCTCGCCGCTCACGTCGTCAGTTTCCACTTCACCCGCCACTCCGTTGGCAGCCTCTACATAGGTCGCCCACCGGTGGTCGAACTGGTGAATCATCTTCGCCTCGTACAACGGCAAGCGGTCGGGCATGCTAGAGGCAGCGGGCCTATCAGCGAACAGGCCACTGTCGCCAGACATATGGAACATCGTCCGGAAGCGGATGCCCCACGGGTTCACGTCGGGCTGCTGCACCTCTCCATCGTCACCAATTACCTCCTCGTTGATTAGCACGGGCGCAGAGCGGTAAAACTTCTTGGTCAGCTCTGCGTCGCGCTCGCTGCGGAACACCGGGCAGGTTCGGGTATTCGGGTTGATGAGGGCAAACTCGTCCGACGTGAGTTGAAAGCGACGACGGGTGTCGTGAATTTGCTCTGGCTGACGCGCGAAGAAGACGAGCGAGGCAGGCCCACCAGAGGGCTGTCCCCCGAGTGTGAGAAGTGCGAAACGAAATGAGTGATGTACGGAAGGAAAGACGAACTCTTCGTTCTCCAGGCAGAGCAGGCTGCGCAAGAAGCCTCCCACTGCCAAGCGCTCGAAGTAGGCCTTAGTGGAGTCGTCTGTAGCAATGCCCGTTGGCACGATGAATCCAGCCCGTCCGCTTGGTGCTGTGCCTTGCAGGAACAGCTCGGAGAACATGGCGTATGTGTTGACGTCACCCACGCCGGTGAGCGGGTAGCGTCGGCTGTCGTGCGCGAAGAGGCTGGCCGCCTCGGCACCGCGGCGTGCGGCGATGAAGCTGGCGTACAGCGCCATTTCTGCGCGGTTGGGAGGAGTCAACCCCTCGGCACGCTCCAAGTCAGGATTCACGCGGTGCAGCAGCACGCCCTCGCGCAGCCACTCGATGCGCTGTGCGCGCTCGGCCTTGTTCTTGGCCATGGCCACAAGCGGGCTGCGGGTGGCGAAGAACTCTTCTTCCTGCAGCTTGATACGCTCCCAAGGCGGGTTGCCCAGCATAACGCTGAAGCCGCCCCTCGCGGCCACTTGCGGGAAGGCCAGCCACCAGTGGAAGACGCTGTGTTGGCGGCATAGAGCCTGAGCAACATTCTCAACCTCAGTTTTGGGGGCCTGACCACTCAGCACGCCCCACAGGTAGCCCGAAAGGGGAACAGTGTCACCAGCCCCGGCCAGCTTAGGCGCCAAGAAGGCAGCCACGTAGGTGTCTGCCAAACGGGCAAAGCTGCTGCGCTGCGCCTCAGTTTGCGCCGTTGTCCAGGCTTGGCGCTTCGCGGCCAGGTGCGCAGGGGTGTCGTCGTCCAAGGTGTCAACGCTCACGGCCCGCGTCGCCAGGCCAGCCTTGGTGAGCAGGTCGCCGCCAGCGATGGCACGCCAGCTCTTCAGGTCGGCCTTGTTCTGCTTCTTCAGCGCGCTGGCCATGGCCTTGTCGTCACCCGAGAGCGCGGTGTAGGCCTCGTCGGGAATGCCGTCCTCCAGCACCTTGGGGTCCAGCACACCCAGCAGCGCGTCGCCAACACGCAGGTGGTGGTCTACGAAGCTCAGTGGGCGGTCAGGCGAGTAGGCCTCCAGCCACAGCGCCGTCTTGGCCAGCTGGATGGCCATGGGGTTCTTGTCCACGCCGAAGATGCAGCGACCCACCACGTCACGAAGCGCATGACGATAGTCCGATGGCGTCGGGGCCCCACCTTCTCGTTCGGCCGCAGCGCGGTGCAGTGCTACCTCGTCGGCCAAGCGCCGCGCCGCCGACAGCAGGAAGTGGCCGCTGCCGCAGGCGGGGTCGCACACAGTCAGTGCCAGCAGCGCCTGCACTGGTTGCTCTGGGTTGGCCTTCACCGTCTGTGCGATGACGGGCTCTAGCGCGCTCTTGACAAGCTCCTGCACCAAGCTGTCCGGCGTGTAGTAACTGCCGGTGAGCTTGCGGGTGTTGCCCTTGGTGCTGGCGTCGCGCTCGTCGTCGCCGACGAAGGCCAGGCGAGCAGTGGCATGCGATGCCAGCCCTTGCAGGTCGGGAACCAGCTCCAGCAGGCTTTCGTAGACGCTGCCCAACTCCTCGGGGCCCATGTCGCGGTAGTTGACGCGCGAGAGCCCTCCGTCTGCGCGGAACCAGCCGAGCTGGAACACCGCGGCCAGCAGGTGGCGGTTGTTCAGTTGGGCTGAATCCAAGTACAGGCACTGCTCGGCATCAAACAGGCCGCCAAGCGCTGGTAGGCCCAGGGCGGGCTCACCGGTGCTCAAGGAACCGAAGGTGATGCTCAACGCCTGCCACAGGTCGGCATGGCGGTCGTGCTGGCTGCGGCGCACGGCGCGCTCGCGCAGCCAGGTGAGCGAGTAGCCGGACAGGTAGCGGTCCTTCGCCTCGTCGCTGGCATCGGGAGCGAAGACCAGACGTTCGCCCGTGCCACGGTCGCGTCGGTCTTCCACTGTGGCCAGGAAGATGAGGCGGTAGACCAGGCGCAGTAGTTCTTCAAAGAACGCCTGGCGGTCGTAGCCATCCTGCATGCTCTGCAGCGCGGCGCGCAAGGTGCCATTAGCCGGGTGGGACAGGAAGCCTGTCCCCAGCGCTCGGAGGGCCTCCGCCACCTGGTAACGCAGCTTGCCGCGCACGGTGACACCGGCCTGTTGGCCTGCGGCACGCCAACGTTCCCAGGGGCAGTCGGTGGGTGGTGTTTCGGCGGCGCCGAAACGTGAGGCGTGGGCCAGGAGCCAGAAGGCGCTGAAGTCGGGCAGAAGCTCTTCGGTGAACAGCGCCTCGAGGTCGACCTCGATGTAGGCCGGGCGCGTGAGGCTGGCGTTATCACGCAGGATGCGCAGCGTCAGGCCGTTGCTGACGATGGCCCACAGCGATGCATCGCTGGCGTTCAGCGTCTCCTGCGCAAGCATGAAGGGGCTGCGACGGCGGGTCTTGCCGGTATCAGGGTCGGTCTCGCCGAAGCGCTCGGCAGCGCTATCCAGCGGTTGGTCGAAGCCTGCGAAAACGAGCGGCACCCGCCCGCCGTTTCCCGCATGCCCGACGGCGTAGTGGTGGCCGGCATGCTGGATGGCCTGGCAGCGTGCAGCGTCATGGAAGTGCAGCACGTCGCGCAGCAGCGGCAGCAGCCACTCTCGGACGGTGACGTCGTGCGCTTGCACGTCCTTTCGCTGACGCAGGGACTGGAAATCATGCCAGAGGGTGAGCGCAATCTTGAAGTCGCGGGCGATTTCGTCGCGCAGTTTCAGGCCCTTGGCGATGCGGTACTGCGGCTCGGTCTGCTCGCTGGCCTTGGGGTCCGCCAGCAGAGTGAGGCGAGTCAGTTCCTCAGCGGGGAGCAGGCCGCCTTCGATGCGAATGGCGCGGTAGGCGAGCTGGTGGAGGGGCTTCTTGGCCATGGCGTCAGGCTCCCCTGGCGTTGGTGGTGGCTGCATCCGGCAGCAGCACGTACAGGCCCATCACGTCGACAGGCAGGCTGGCCGTGACTTGGTAGCTGCCGCGGCCTTCGGCCGCCTCGCGTACGCGGCGGTGGTCAGCCAGCAGCGCCTGGGCGCGAGCCTTGGCCATGGCCTCCAACTGGGGCCGCCAGCCAGGCAAGGCGTCGAGGGCCGTCTGCAGTTGACGGTCACGCAACGGTGCGGGCATGTTGCGGGTGGCTTCGGCGCCCAACAGTTGGCGGGTCATTTCGGAGGCCAGCTCGGTAAAGGGCTCGGAACCGCTGGCGGCCACGGCGACGGCTTCCTCGCACATCAGTAGCCGTGTCTGGCTGTCATGTGTGACGGTGAGCTGGTGACGGATGCGCAGCAGCAGCACGGTGGTCTTGAGCGACACGCCCTGCACGAAAGCAGCGCCGGCACGAGCGACCGCGGCGTCATCGGTGGAGGTGCTGGCATCGTCCAGTGCCTGCTCCAGCAGCGTGTCGGCCAGTACGGACACCAGCGGGTGCGTGCGGTGGACGAAGTTGGTGCCCTGGGCAGCGGGCTGGTGGAAGTCGATGCGCAGCGTGTTGGACAGGCCTTCGGCTGCGAGGCGCTCGCGCACGGCAGGCGGCAGGTGCTCGGTGAGCAGCTTGAAGTGCTGCTTCACCGGTTGCAGCGGTGCACCGAGCTGTGCTGCGGCACGGCTGACGAAACGTTTAACTTCAGCTTCGCCACCCAGCACGGTGGCAGACTTGCGCCACTCAGGCAGCACGTCTTCGGGCTTCAGGCGGCGCTGGGCAAAGATGCTGCGGTTTTGCTTGGCCTTCTCCTTGGCGCTCTGCCAGGCCAGGTCGATTTCGTTGGCCGCCTCGCCGAACAGGTCCAACTGAGATTGGGCGTTGAGATGGCCCTTGCGCAGCAGCACGGCGTTCATAAGCGCCTGGGTGAGCTTGCCCTCGTTGTCGGGCATGGGCACGAGAACGCCCAGCTCCTTGCGGATGCTCTCGGCCTTGCGCAGGATGACTTGCAGGACTGCGCCGTCGACGGGGTTATCTTCGCCGTACAGCATGGTGCTGCGCACCTCGCGCGCCTTCTGGCCGAAACGGTCCACGCGGCCTTCGCGCTGTTCGTGCCGGGTCGGGTTCCAGCTGAGGTCGTAGTGGACAACCGCAGTGAATAGGCCTTGCAGGTTGATACCCTCGGACAGGCAGTCCGTGGCCACCAGGACGCGGGACTCGCTCTCGCCAAGCTGGTCGACCGCCGCCTCCCTCTCGTCGGGCGTCAGCTCCCCGGTCACCGCCTTGATGTTGGCTGTCTTGAACTTCTCCTGCAGGGCTGCTGCGAGGTAGTGCGCCGTGGCGATGTAGCGGCAGAAGACGACGGGCTGGAAGCCCTCCTTTAGCAGCAGCGACACGTGTTCCTGCAGCTTGGCGAGCTTGGGGTCGCTCTGCTGGCCGGCCAGCGCCGCAGCGCTGGTCATCAACGCTTGCAGGCGCTGGCTGTCTTCGGTCTGGGCGCCGGGCTCCATGTCGTCGGGGGACAGTGCATCGTCGGTGCCGTCAAGCACGCGGTCGCTGGCCTGAGCCTCGAACTCCTCCAGGGACGTAGCTTCAGCCCCCTCCGCCTCAGGCAGCGCACCCTGCAGCCGGGTTCGCAGTGCGTTGACGGCCGCAGCGGGTGACGACGAGATGCAGCGCAGCAGGGCCAGCGCGGCCCACCAGTTCATGCGCTGCTCGCGCAGCGCCTGCCCTTCGGAGCGCTCGACCAGCTCCCGAGCGTAGGCCAGCACGTCGTTGAAGAGCTGGCCCCAAGCGCCAGTGAGCTTGTAGGTGATTTCGGCGGACTTGCGGTCCGGGAACATCGAGGTGTCCTGCCATTCGGCGATGTCAGGCCGACGGCGTTGGACGAAGTGGCGCGAAAGGTCTTCGCGCAGGTCGCTGCGCTGGCTAGCGGGCAGGTCTTTCAGCTGGGTAAATTCGGTGCGCAGCAGGCCCAGCAGGTTGAAGAACGCCTCCTCGTCGCCGCTGTGCGGCGTGGCCGTCAGCAGCACCAGGTGCCGCTTCGCGTCGGCCGCCAGGCCCTTGAGCAACTGGTAGCGCTGCTGACGGCCTTGGCCGGACTGGGTGCAGGTGTGGGCCTCGTCGACGATGACGAACTCTGGGCAGAAGCGCTGGAAGGCCTCGCGACGGCGCTCGGACTTGATGTAGTCCAGGCTCACCACCGTGTAGGGGTGAGCATGGAATACCGAAGTGCCGGGCGGCAGGTCGCGCTCCAGCCGGTCGGCGGTGTTGGAGCGCACCACAACGGCAGCAATGTGAAAGCGCTCGGCCAACTCGCGTTGCCACTGCTCGCACAGGTGCGGCGGGCACAGCACGGTCATGCGTTGGACCTCCCCCCGGTCGAGCAGCTCGCGGGCGATGAGTGCGCCTTCGATGGTCTTACCAATACCCACGTCGTCGGCCACCAGCAGGCGCACCACAGGCTGCTTCAGCGCCATCAGCAAGGGCACGAGTTGGTAGGCGCGCGGCTCGACGGCGATATTGCCGAAGCTGCGGAAGGGGCCAGCGCCGCTGCGCAGCTTGAGCTGCAGGGCATCCAAGAGCAGTTGGCTGGCAGAGTGGTTGCGCGCCTGGGCGACGGAGGGCCAGGGAAAGGTCGCTGGCTGCACAGGCTGGCGTTCCAGCGGCAGATAGATGAGCGTCTCATCGCGCTCGCCTCCACCCAATGGGCGCAACCTCAGGGTCTGTTGGTCAGACTCTGGCAGGACAATCCACTCGCGGCCGCGGGCCTCAACTAGACTGCCCGGAAGAAATTCCGGTATCGGAGCGTTCATATTTTGCAGGCCTTGCCTGGACCAAAGAGGTCGGCGTTGTTCTTGAAGATATCGGGCCATTGGGCCTGTTCTTTCGGGAAGCGCACCACCAGATAGCCCAGTTCGTCGAGAGTTCGGTCGATGGCCGCATCAGCGGCACGCTGGGTTTCGGTTTCGTGATATGGGCCGTCGATAAAGACGGCGAGGTTCAGGTCGTCGTAGAAGAAGTCGGCGCAGGCATTGGCGTCGGCGATAGTGTGCTGGCCGCGGTCGGGCTTGCGGTACCCATGGTCGTTGACATGGCCCAGCCAGGCTTGCTCCAGCGTGCTGCCGGCCGTCCGGGCGAGCTCGGCGTCGTGTTCCTGCGGGGCCCGACCGTGCGTGCCCTGGTGAGCCCGAGCGGCCGTTAGACGACAGAGGATGTCCAGCAAGAGCCCGTCAGCGTTCTTGTCCTTTCGGTCGATTAGAGTGTGGTCAGGCTGGTTGTAGTAAGAGAGCAGGCAGCGGTAGCAGCCAGCTTCGCACAGCGGCTTGCCAGCATGGTCCAGCTCTTCGGTCACCTTCTTCCTGGCCCATGGCTGGCCAGCGGGCGGTGCCACGAAGTGCATGATTTCCAGTGCCTTGGCTGCGACGGCGGACAGAGCCTCAGGTTCAGTGGCCAGGCGTGTGAGCACGCCAGCGCCACCCTCGGCAGCCTCGAATAGCAGGATGGACTGGCGGCTATCACGCGTGGGTAGTGGCTCGGCCATCAACTCGCTTTCCTCGAGCTGGTAGACCGCTTCGATACCGCGCTTAAGCGCGTACTGCAGGGTGGTTAGAGTCTCAGCCGCAAGCTCGCCAAAGCGGTTGTGCGGCCTTACGATGAGGATGTTCCGGCGGTCTTCGACGTAGGGCACGATGCGCTGCGGCGGAGTCTTGTCAGGTGGTGCCTCGCCCTCTTGCTCAGTCACTCCGTTGCCATCGTCGACGCCGCCAACCCAGTGGCCGGTTACAGGGTTCATCATGAAGCCTTGGATTGACTTCTCCTTGCGGCGTCGCCAGCCAAAGTTCATCCGCCAGACCGTGGCAGCGGGACCGTACTGCATCTCAAGCAGAGGCCCCTGGCTATCTTCAACGACCGTAGTGACCATCTGCAGCTTGCCTTCGGCCTCGGCAAATTGCAGGGTGGTCTGCATCTCGTACCCCTGCCTCACTCGCTCTTCTTCGTTGGCGGTAATGCGCTCAGCCCGCTTGGTGGAAACGTTCTCGATGCGGTAAAGATTCTTGACGTCCTTAGCTCCCGAGAGCGAGGCTCCACAAGAGACGCAGCGGTCTGAATCCCGCTGGGACCGGAAGTGGCCATAACCGCAGGCCGGACACAGGCGTGCGACTTCGGTCGGCAGCTTTGCGCCTTGGGTTACTTGGTCCTGGCCCGTGATGGTCAGCAGCGCCTTGGTCACGCGGTATTGGCTGCCCTCGTGGTAGATGAGGCTATAGGGGCCGAACTCACCCAGCGCCAAGAAGCGTGGGCGAGACAGGAAGCTCTCGCGGCCGATGGAGCCGCGGCGTGCAGGTAGGTAGGCCAGCAGTGGCAGGCGCGGGAAGTTATAGCCTGGTAGGAAGCCCTGGGAGGCCAGGTAGCGATAGGTGTAGAAGTCGGAGTTGAAGGCGCTGTCGCCGGCTAGTAATAGGTCACGCTGCTTGCGGGCCTCATTGTGGCGCTGCTGGGCTTCGCGACGCTCGCGCTCGCTGGCTGCCGGGTTGTTCTCTATTTTGAAGTTCAGCTCGATGGCTTGCGCCGTCGCACGGTAGAGGTCGCGCCAGCGTTGCAGTGCGCCGTCGAATTCGTGATACGCACGCTGGAAAACGGATTCAGCCCAGTGCTCGCTGTACCACGGAGCGTTTTGGGGCGTGAGCTCGGAGGCCAACATGCCCAAAACCTTGAGGCCGCGCTGGTGGGCTCGCTTCTTGGCTTCCGGCTTGTCGAGGTCTGCCGTCATTTCTTCAGTGACTGGCAACGCCTCCGGCTGGTTCATATCCAGCAAGTCACGCACGCTGTTGCCCAGGCGCTTGCCTGTCTCAGCGAGCCAGATAGCATGCATGTGACTCTTCACCAGTTCCAGATTGGCCAGGTCCAGGGTTGGAGCATTGACCTGGCCATGCACCATGCGGACGGGGTCTCGGAAGTAGTATTGGTCGTGCGGGCTCTGCGACGCACAATACGTGATGACCAGAGCAGGCTGCCCGGCTCGCCCCGCACGTCCGCTACGCTGCGCGTAGTTGGCCGGTGTTGGCGGTACGTTGCGCATGTAGACGGTATTCAGCGAGGAGATGTCAACGCCCAGCTCCATGGTCGGCGAGCAGAACAGCACGGGCAGCCATTCCAGCTCAACGCCGTTCTTCTTGCGGAACTCATCGCGGTCCTTATCCGTGTAGCGGAAACGGGCTTCGCGCTCGAGCCGGTCGTCTTGCTCGACCTGGGCCGTGTGCTCGCGAGCTTCGAAATCGAAGAGCTGGTGCACCGGATTTGCCAATAGACCGGCGATGTTACGGTAGAGGGTACGGAAAAACTCGTTGTCTTCGGCTTGACGCAGGCTCTGGCCCGAACCTGGCTCCCACAGCAGCGCGGTACCGTTGAGCTGCCAGCCGGTTAGGCCGACATCCGTTTCTTCGCGCTTAACCAGACCGTAGGACTCGGCAGCCTTGAGCAACGCCGAGATGACATCCGGGTAGGTTTGGTCATTGATGTGCTTGTAGAACGGATTACCGCCGCCCCATGTGCTGCCTTGGCGCAGCAGCCTCCCTAGGCGAGAGCGACTCGAACCGATGACCAGAAAATCTTCCAGTTGCAACCGACGCCCACGGCGGTCGGTCTCTTCGCTCGGACGCGAGGTGACGAACCATCGCGCCGGAACTGGTCGCTCATCCTCGGTGAATCCCCAAGGTTCGCATAGGTTGGCGTAGCTCTGCGTACGCAACTGCTCGAGCTCGGTACGGTCAAGGTAGCGCGTGGCGATGCAAAGCCCCTGGCGCATGAAGTCGAACAACGCGCGCAGAACCAAGGTCCGCTCAGCGGGCGTGGCCGCCTGCAAGACTTGGGGTGCCTCGGCCCATTCTGTAGCGTCGGCAGCCAGGTCTTCGATGTCCTGGTAGCCAATGCGGACTAGCCCCAGCTGTTCAAGGTTGGGGTTGTTGTATCGCCAGCCGCGCCTTAAGTCGAAGTAGGTCCGATAGCCCAGAATGCCTCTCATGGCCTCCTGTACCTGCCGGCGCGTGTTGCCCTTGACCTCGGGCTGTTGCATGTATTCCGCTCGCACAGCCGGGTCATCGCGTTGAAATCCCAAGGCTTCGAAGACCGCGCTGGCGACTTCGCGCTCGGAAAGAGCCTGACCGCCGTCCTTATTCACGGCCGACAGCAGCGCCGCGCGGGTCAGCAGCACTTGCAAGAAGTCGTTGAAGTGCCCCGCCTGCAGTGCGGCGTCTTGCCGGTTGTCGGAGAAACCCAAGACCTTCTTGGCCTCGGAGGAAAGCTGCTGGTCCTGCTCGTACAAATAGCGCAGTGCCGACAGCGTAAGCATCGTCGTGGCTGAGCTACGACCTTCACCTGATAAGGAGGTCAACCGCAGTGCGTCCTTGCCGGATGAGGTGTGCGAGATGCCACATGCCAGGCAAAAGCGGAAGGCGCCGGGAATGAACCATGCCTGCAAACCCTTGTCGGTAGCCGTAATCCCGTCGGGTCGAACCTTGACAGCTTGCGGCGCGAACTTGCGCTGGGCCGATTTGATGCGCCACTCCCCATCAACCCGCTCTTCCAGCCACGTTTCAGGGTAGCGTTCAATTACCTCCGGTTCCCACAGGCCGCGGCCGTCGGGCATCAGGAATCCAAACTTGACCGCGTCGTCGTCGTGCTGTCGCTCGTCGATGCTGCGAACCGCAAATCCTCGGCCTTCTGGGCCTTCGGTGTCCCAGACGGGGATGTATTCCTGGCCGCAGTCGCGGCAGAAATGTACGTGGAAGTACCGCCGCTGCCGGTCGTCATCACCGGAGACGAACTGCTGGCCGTCCAGCGTAATGGCTCGGTTTCCTGCTGCCTCGAGTGTCGTGTATACCTTTCCACCCCCAGCGATGAACTGGTGCAGCTTGAACGCAAAGAGACTTTTGCCAGTCTCGTTCGTGACTGCGTAGGCGCGCAGCATGAACTGTTGCAGATAGGTCAGGCAGCTCTCGATGGGTTCGCCAGAGGCTTCGTGCAGCCGCTGCGATGCATCTGCCAGCGTGCGCGGACGTGCACGACGCGGCTTGTCGTCCTCGTATGTCAGGCCCAGGGTAAGCTCGACCCACACCGACATCGGATGGGCGGCCATGGCGTCATAGCTGAGGTCCGTCGGTACGCCAGCTCGGATGGCGTCCCTCAGTTTGTTCCTCACGGTTTCGAGCGTCTGACTCTCGGGCGTCGTGCGGCGAAGTGTCTCGGTAATGATATTTCGGTCCGAGATTGCTGTGCCGAACAGCCTCCGGGCCACCTTCGCCACTACGGCGTTGCGCTCCATCTGTGTGCCTTCGGACGCCATGGTGGCCGAAGTGCCAACGCAAATGAGTTCTTCAGACAACGCCTCGCGCACGCGCCTTACCAGCAATGCTACGTCTGCACCTTGGCGCCCCCGGTATGTGTGCAATTCATCCAGAACGAGGAAGCGCAAGCCTTGAGCATTACGCATTACGGCTTTGTCAATATCATTCTGCCTGGTCATTAGTAACTCAAGCATCATGAAATTTGTTAGCAGTATGTCTGGGGGGCGTGCGGCCATAGCTTGCCGCTCTTCGTCCGACTCCTGTCCCGTATATCGACCAAAAGAAACTGCTCGCGTGGACGCGTCTGACCCTAAGAATTTCTTCAACTCCTCAAGCTGGGAGTTGGCCAGTGCGTTCATCGGGTAGATAACTATCGCACGCGTACGCGGGGTCGGGTCCGCGCGTTTTGCCTTCAGGCAAGCATCGACGATAGGGATGAAATAGCTGAGTGACTTACCCGAGCCAGTGCCAGTTGTTAGAACATAGCTCTCACCCGCCAAGGCCAAACTGATGGCTTCAGCCTGGTGCTTGTGCAGCGGTAGCGTTACCCCGGTGGATGTTGCGGATTTTCCTAGCCTGAAGATGCTCGAACATTCTGGGCTCAACTGTCCCGCGCGCACGAGGTCATCTACCGTCCCTCCGGACCGGTAGGTGGGGTTAATTTGAATTAAGGGTTCAGGCCAATAGCGTTGACTTTCGTACTCACGGTCAACATGTGCCCGAATATCGTCTGAGCGTATACGAGTGAAGCTGCGGGTGAACTCTCTATATTCGGCAACGATGTGCTCGCGAAACTGAAAAACGTCCACCTTTCCCTTCCTCTAGTTGCCGTTTTCGCCCAGATGAGCGCCCAAGTGACCGACCATAGAGCGTTAACTGAACGCTCGTTATGACTACGCAAAGCTGGAACAATCCAGCGCGTGCCCTCTATATATCGGGGCGGTCGCCTTCAATCGGCTTTGGCGCATTGCGACAGCCCGCTTACGTTTTGAAAAACCTGAAGGATAGTACCGCGCCAGCGCAGAAGGGGGTAGGCACTCAACGAATTCAGTGTTAACGGAGCGAAATTTCGGAGAACACCGGCTCTTCTGCACAAGTTCTCCAGACAGCGCTGGATGTGAACGCTGGCCGGCCTGTGCTCGTTGCTTCGGCCTGTGGCGCCCTAACAATGACGGTCTCTGCATACGCATGATGCTTCTAGCCCTCCATCGTTCCGTAGGGCACTACAACACAATTCGCGCTGGCTCCGCAGCTTGCCATCGACCAACGCGGGTCGAAAGCAGTTTCTGCGGCGGAATGCTTCGAGGTGGCAAGGTGCGAGGAAAATAGTAGGCAATGACCACCTCCCTGGCTGCCCATTGTGTGTAGCGCCATGCGGTGCCAATAGGACTTCACCAGGGAGCAACGACGGTCGCTAAAGGGTGATGAGCCCCACGCGGGCGCGCCTCTTCGCGCTATCTTTGGGCTTGTATATTTTTTCTTTTAATTTTTAGCGCGCCATTTTTTTCAGAAATCCCTTGGGAATTCAGCCTTTTTTGCCTGAGTCATAGCGACAAGTCCCCGCATTTAGGCCGCAGGTCCCCTTTGGGTAGCGACCAGTCCCTCAGAAGAGCCGCCACGAGTCCCCCGCTATGCTGCCCTTGCGCCCGTTGTGTGTCGTAGGGAAATGACCCCTCATTCCTATACTCAAGCCGGCCAGGCCTTAGCGGCAGGCGACCACTAGGAATAGATTGAATGAGCCGGTCGTCCGTCTCCTACTTCCTGCCATTGCCGTACGGGCTGGGCAGCAACACCTTCACGGCGAGGGCATTGGTCAGAAGTGCCATCTTTAGCTCCCAGCCCTATCGCGGGCCTAGCATGCGGCCTTGCTACCAAGGACCCACTCGCTTGGCGTCGGCCGAGGAATTTGAGGTCTGGCAACTGTCGGGCTGGCAACTCGACCAAGCGGATGCAGAGCTTTGGCATCAAATCGTGCGCGTGGCGGTGCTTGAAGGCCAAGGCGTCGTGACCTCATACGCT
Organism: Bordetella genomosp. 5; assembly: GCF_002261475.1. Lineage (GTDB taxonomy): Bacteria > Pseudomonadota > Gammaproteobacteria > Burkholderiales > Burkholderiaceae_B > Bordetella. The sequence continues at coordinate 24,097 of NZ_NEVN01000013.1, read as the reverse complement.
ACGGTTAATGTCTCCCTGGCCCAATTGATGTCTGCGACGACACGAAAGAAGGGCGGAAAAACACGAACGCTCTTGTCGAGTTCGCTGCAAAGGCTGATGGCCGCGACGTTCGAGATACGGTGTCGCCACCGGACCGTCCTGTTTCAGCCCTTGGTGACGGTCATCTCGGCCGCTGCCAAATCAGGTAGGCTGGAAGTCACTTTGGGGGCTGGGTTGCCAGAACTCGTTCAAGAGCGACAATTCGTGGTGCTCAGGCGTGCGGAACGCACCCCGCTTCTTCAAGAGCCCCTTGCCTGCGGCTTGCATGCTTACTTCGCCAGCCATGTCACGCCGTACCCTATCAAGTCACAGACCTTGAAACGGCTGCTAGGACGCGACTCCATGCAAGACAGCAAATGGCGGCTGGCGCTGGTTGCGGCACTGGGCCGCCTACGTGAGGTGACAGGATGGCCTGCATGCTCACTTGGCGTCGACGACAAGGTGACGGTGGTGCGTGCTCGGGGAAAGGTCCTGAAAGCCCCGTCTCCTCGCCTCCCGGCTCCGGAGCGCATCCCCCCGGCAAGCCTGGACGACGCTAGCATGGAACTCGAACGTATTCGCATGACCATCGACATCTGAGGTCGTCTAGGTGTGGCGTGCTTTGCATATACTGGTGAGAACCCATGCCAATGAGATGCCATGCGCAAATCCTCCCCACAACCCAAGAAGCATCAGCCGTCCCTTCAGGAGGCCATCGAGCTCGCAAAGAGCGAGCCTTCGATGTTTGCAGCCGAGCAGTGGAAGCTCATGGCGACAATCAACGAGTCGGCTTATTTGGGGTTGCCATCAGCAATGCCGGAACGTGTGCAGCCTTCTGAGCACTCGTCGGAAGGCTACGATGTTCGTAAACGCATCACGTAGGCAGCAAACGCAGCGGCGGTCTGATAGACTGAATTCACGGTCGCCGGCATCTGTCGATTTTCTGACACTGCGAACGGAAGAAACCTGCGCTCGACTTCGGTCGAGTTCGGCTAAGTGATTGATTAATCGGAGTATTGCGGTAGGCTTCGGCACCGAAAAGCGCGGGATTCGCATTGAAAATCCGCGTGTCGGTGGTTCGATTCCGCCCCAGGCCACCAAAGATTCAAGTCAAAAAACCCAGCCTTCGCGCTGGGTTTTTTGCGTTTGTGCATTCAGTGTGCCAATGGATCGCACAGCCAGGTCGCCTCAGCGGTGATGTTCTGGTGAAGGCTCATTGGCTGCATCTCTTCAGGCGTTCCATGACGGGGTCGGCGCGCTCAGGTTCGGAAAGAAGGCCTGGCAGTATGTTGCCGAAGTCGGGATTCTCGATGAGTCGTGCGAACGTCGCGCCCCCGGCTTGGCGCAAGTCGACGGGTGCGGCGCTCAGTTCCGCGGCAAGTTCCTCGCGTCCGTCGATGATGTTCAATACATCTTCCATGTCATGGCTGCTCATGAAGTCGCCGCCGCCTCGACCAACGAAAGCTTCCAGTTTGGTGGCAATAAAGGCCGCGGCGCTCATCGGATTGATCCTGATGCCATTGCCAAGGTCCATGATGCCGGCGGTCTCGACCGCATAGGGATACCAGCGATTGGAGAAGCCCAGGACGTCCGGGTGCACGGGCACGAGGTCAAAGAGCACACCGGATTCCTTGTGCACCCAGCGGCAAATGACGTCGCTACTCACATCGCGCGAGAAACCACGTGCCGCAATGGCTTCTTCGAAGCGATGAAACAGGCGTGATTCGCCTCCAACACGGCATCCACGTCCCGCGTGGCGCGTACGGGGTCGGCCAACGGGTCTGTGATCCCGGTGGCTGCTCTTAATCACCGTCCCGCCGCGCCAGATGCCGCGCGGCATCCAGCTGCGTTACGTCGGTGACGCCCAGCATCGCCATATCGCGCGACACTTCCGCCGACAGCAGGCCGATCGCGTGTCGCAGGCCGGGCATGCCGCCCACCGCTGCCGCATAGCCGAAGGGCCGCCCGACGAACGCGCACTTCGCGCCCAGCGCCAATGCCTTCAGCACGTCGGTGCCGCGCCTCACGCCGCTATCGATCATCACCGGGATGTCCGGGCAGGCCCGCACGATCTCGGGCAGGGCGCGCAAGGGTGCGATGGCGTCGTCGAGCTGGCGGCCGCCGTGGTTGGACACGATGATGCCGTCGGCGCCGGCATCGCGGGCCTGGCGTGCGTCGTCGTCGCGCAGCACGCCCTTCACGACCAGCCGGCCGCGCCACTGCGCGCGGATCGCACGCAGGGTTTCCCAGTTCAGGTTGCCGCGCTCGGCAAAATCGCGCATCACGCTCGGCGAGAGAATGGGCGCGCCGCGCGTGGCGTAGTTGTTCTCGAAGTGCGGCATGCCGTGCCGCCACAGGGTGCGCAGAAAGGTGCCGAACAGCCAGCGCGGATGCGTGATGCCTTGCCACGCCAGGCTGACGCTGGGGCGCATCGGCGCCGAAAATCCGCTGCGCGTCATGGTCTCGCTGTTGGGCTTGACCTGCGTGTCGACGGTCACCACCAGCGTCTGGAACGCGGTCCTGGCGACCCGGTCGATCAGGGCTTCGATGGCCGCGCGGTCGCCGGGCAGGTAGGCCTGGAACCAGGCCTGCGGATGCGCCTCTGCCACGGCCTCGAGCGGGATCAGGGAGGAGCCGCTCATGATCATGGGCACGCGCGCCTCGGCCGCGGCCTGCGCCATCACGACATCGCCACGATAGGCCGAAAGCGCCGACAGGCCGAGCGGGCACAGCCCGAACGGCGCGGCATACTCCTGGCCGAACAGCGTGATGGCGGTGCTGCGCCGGGACACGTCCACCATCACCGACGGCCGGAACACGTAGTCGCGAAACGCGTTCCGGTTCTCGTCGTAGGACGCGCCCGTCTCGGCCACCGCCCGCAGGTATCCGAAGACCGGCCGCGGCAGATGACGGCGCGCGGCGGCTTCGAAATCGTCCAGCGATAGCACGCCGCGCAGGCGGCGTGGCAAAGAGGACGGTGCAGCTTGAGCCATGCTTCTATTACTCCGATTTGATGCCCGATTTGCGGACCAGGTCGCCCCACTTCACGCTCTCGGTCTGCATGTACTGTTTGAAGGCGGCGCTGTCGCGGCCCTCGATCTTCATGCCCTGTTCGCCCATCTTCGTGCGCGTGGCGGGATCGGCCAGCGCGGTCTTCACGCCGGATTCCAGCTTCTTCACGACCGCGTCGGGCGTGCCTTGCGGTGCATAGAGGCCGAACCACGTGAGCGCCTCGAAGCCTTTCAGACCCGACTCGGCGACCGTGGGGATCTCGGGCGCGGTGGGCGAGCGCTCCAGGCCCGACACCGCGATCGCGCGCAGCTTGCCGCTCTTGATGTGCGGCAGCAGCGTGGGCAGGTTGCTGAACATCAGCGGCACCTGGTTGCCCAGCACGTCGGTGATGGCGTTGGCCTCGCCGCGATACGGCACGTGCACCATCTTCACGCCGGCCATGGAATTGAAGAGTTCCATCGAAACGTGCTGCGGGCCGCCCAGGCCGGACGAGGCATAGGTCAGCTCGCCGTTTTTCTCTTTGGCGTACGCAATCACGTCCTGCACGGTCTTGAGCGGCAAGGACGGGTGAACCACCAGCACCAGCGGTACCGAAGCCACCAGCGAGACCGGCACGAAATCCTTGATCGGATCGAAGCGCAGCGAGGGATACATGCCCGGCGCCACCACCATCGTCGATTGCGTGCCCAGCAGCAGCGTGTAGCCGTCGGGTTGGGCGCGCGATGCCGCCTCGGCGGCGATGGTGCCCGTGGCGCCCGCGCGGTTCTCGATGACGTAGGTCTGCCCGAAGGCCGCGCCCAGGCCATGGCCGAGCTGCCGGGCGACGTTGTCGACGGCGCCGCCGGCAGAGAAGCCCACCAGGATCGTGGTCGGCTTGCTGGGATAGGCGTCGGCGGCATGGGCGGCGGCGCCCATCATCAACGGGGCGGCGATGACACCGGCCAGGGTGGCGCCAAGCAGGCGCCGGCGCGTCTGCGCGGTCAGGGGATGCGGCATGGTTTGTCTCCGTAATGTCGCGGCTGCGACTTGATATGTTTTTTATGTATCGGGTCGTGCAGGTACGGCCGTGCTGCGGGTCGTTCGGGTAGTGCGGATCACTCGGATCATTCGGGTCGTTCAGAGCGTTCGGATCGTCCAGAGCGTTTGGGGCGTTCGGGTCGCTCGGATTGTTCGGGTCGTTCGGGTCGTGCGAGTCGTTCAGATCGTCCGGGTCGTTCAGATCGTCCGGGTCGCGCGCAACGTGCGCGTCACTCCAACCCCCGCCGCGGGCGACAGGAGTCCCGCCGTGCCGCGGCCAGGGCGCGCGGCACGGAATCACTCGCGTCGAAAGCGCGCGAAAACTTACTTCTGCGTGTCGCGCCAGCTCTTGTAGCGGGCGGCGGCGGCTTCGTTGGGCGGGTAGAGGCCGGGCAGCGGCACGCCGGCATCCACTTCCTTCATGATCCAGCCCTCCAGGCGCTCTTGCTCGACGGAGGCCTCGACCACCTCGTCGATGAGGTTCGCCGGAATCAGCACCGCGCCATCCCGATCCAGGACCAGGTAGTCGTTCGGGAACACGGCCACGCCACCGCAGCCGATGGGTTCCTGCCAGTTGACGAACGTCAGGCCGGCCACCGAGGGCGGCGCGGCGGCGCCGCTGGCCCAGACCGGCAGCTCGGTGCCCAGCACGCCTTCGAGGTCGCGCACGGCGCCGTCGGTGACCAGCGCGGCCACGCCGCGTTTTTTCATGCGGGCGCACAGGATGTCGCCGAAGATGCCCGCGTCGGTCGAACCCATGGCGTCGACCACCGCGATCGCGCCCTCGGGCATGGCTTCGATCGCCGCCCGCGTCGAGATGGGCGAGGACCACGAGGCCGGCGTGGCCAGGTCTTCGCGCGCCGGCACGAAGCGCAGCGTGAAGGCACGGCCCACGATGCGCTTGCCTTGCGGCACGAGCGGGAAAGCGCCGCGCAGCCAGACGTTGCGCAGGCCCTTCTTCAGCAGCACGGTGGTGAGCGTGGCGGTGGTCACGCCTTCCAGCGCGCGTTGGATCTTGGGATCGATGGGCAAAGCTTCGACGGACATGTTCACTCCAAATAGACCACCCTCGCCATTCCCGGCGGGGAACGCCGCGGGCCGAACGCCTGTGCGGCCGAGGGGCCATTCACGATGGACTCAGCCAGGGCGACTGCCCTGACACCGGTCATTGTGGCCATGCTCAAACTGAACCACAATTTGCTTTTAGAACATTGAGAACGAAGGATTTGTGGATTCATGGATACCCGCTACATCGACACCTTCGTACTCGTGGCCGAGTGCGGCTCCATGGCCGAGGCCGCCCGCCGCATGAGCATCACGCCCACCGCCCTGGCGCAGCGCATGCACGCGCTCGAACGCGAGTTCGGCGTCCCGCTCTTCAGCCGCTCGGGGCGCTTCGTGCGCATCACCGAGGGCGGCGCACGCCTGCTGGAGCGCGCACGGCGTTTCCAGCGCGAAGTGCGGGCGCTCAAGACCGCGGTCTCGACGGAGGGTTTTCCGGGCGGGCTGCGCATCGGGTCCATTCGCACCGCGCTGGGCAACATGGTGCCGCAGGCGCTCAAGCACATCGCCGAGCGCCATCCGGGTCTGGATGCCATGATCGACCTGGGCGCGTCGCACGAGCTCTATCACCAGGTGATCGCGGGCAAGGTCGACGCCGCCTTTCTGGTCGAGCCGCCGTTTCGCACGCCCAAGTCCTTCACCTGGCACACCTTGCGCGTGGAGCCGCTGGTGTTGCTCGTGCCGGCGGCGATGGCCGGGGTCGAGCCCGACACGCTGCTGGTCCGGGAGCCGCTGCTGCGCTATGACCGGCGCACCTGGGGCGGCTCGCTGGCCGACCAATACCTGCAGTCGCGCAACCTCAATCCGCGCGAGCGCTTTGAGCTCGACTCGCCCGACGGCCTGGCTGCGTTGGTGGAGATGGGTCTGGGCATCGCGCTGGTGCCGAATTGCTTTCGGCCGGGGGCGCTGCCCGCGGGCGTCGCCGTGGTGGCGCTGCCGCGCAACACGCTGGCGCGGCGGCTGGGGTTGTTGTGGCCCCATCATTCGACCTACGGCCGCCTGTTCGAAACCCTGGTGGCCGCCATGGAGGCGCCGCCCGCCGCGGCCTAGCGCCCGCGGCGCCGCCGGGCCGGCTATGGCGCCTCTACCACAGACTCCCGACTGCCCGGGTAGGGTATCCGGGTCTACCCGGGGCAGGGGGGTATAATCTTTTTCGGTCGCTGTTACAACTTAGCAGCTTTGCGCCGGACGGGTCGCACTTGTCCGAACCCTCATGTCAGTCGCCGTTCTTGCCTTCGGTCTGAATCACACCTCCGCGCCGGTCTCGGTGCGCGAACGTGTTTCCATGCCCGCGGACTTGCTCAAGCCCGCGCTGGACGGCTTGCGCCTGGCGTTTGGCGGATCGGTGCGCGAAGCCGCGATCCTCTCGACCTGTAATCGCACCGAGATCTACTGTGCCGCCGACGCGGTCGCCGCCGAGCAACTGCCGGCCTGGCTGGCCGAGCATCACAGCCTCGAGACCTCCGCGCTGTCGCCCCACCTGTATCGCCATCGTCAGGACGACGCCGTGCGCCACGCGTTCCGCGTGGCCAGCGGCCTCGATTCGATGGTGCTGGGCGAGCCGCAGATCCTGGGCCAGATGAAAGACGCGGTGCGCGCGGCCGACGAGCTCGGCTCGCTCGGCACCTTGCTGCATCAGCTGTTCCAGCGCACCTTCTCGGTCGCCAAAGAGGTCCGCTCCCAGACCGCCATCGGCGCGCATTCGGTCTCGATGGCCGCTGCCGCCGTCCGTCTGGCCGAGCGCGTCTTCGGTGACCTCGGTCAGGCGCGCACGCTGTTCATCGGCGCGGGCGAGATGATCGAGCTGTGCGCCACGCACTTCGCGGCGCAAAACCCCAAATCCATGGTCGTGGCGAATCGCACTGTCGAGCGCGCCGAGACCCTCGCTGGCCGTTTCTCGGCCAGCACCATGAAGCTGGCCGATCTCACGGATCGCCTGGCCGAATTCGACGTGGTGGTGTCCTGTACGGCCAGCTCCCTGCCCATATTGGGTCTGGGCATGGTCGAGCGCGCCACGCGTCTGCGCCGTCACCGTCCGATGGTCATGATCGACCTGGCGGTGCCGCGCGATATCGAGCCCGAAGTCGGCCGTCTCGACGACATCTATCTGTACTCGGTCGATGATCTCGGCCGTCTCGTGCAGAGCGGCACCGACGCGCGTCGCGCGGCGGTGGTGCAGGCCGAGGCCATCATCGAGACGCGCGTTCAAAACTTCATGCACTGGATGCAGTCGCGTGAAGTGGTGCCCGTGATCCGCGACCTGCATCAGGCCGCCGAAGACGTCCGCGCCGCCGAACTCGAGCGCGCCCGCCGCATGCTGGCGCGCGGCGAGTCGCCCGAAGCGGTGCTCGAGCAGTTGGCGCATGGCCTCACGCAGAAGTATCTGCATGGCCCGCTCGCCGCGCTCAACCGCAGTCAGGGCGAAGAGCGCAAGGAACTGCTGGCCTGGGTGCCGCGCCTGTTCCCCGGCCGCGACTCCCGCCGTTAGCGGCGCCCGTACACGCCCCGTCTGATGCCGCGTGCGCTGGTCGCACGCGCGCCCGTTTTTTATTTTCTTCGAGTTGATCCCATGAAATCGTCCATGCGCAGCCGGTTGGAGCAGCTGGCTCACCGTCTGATTGAAGTCGATGCCTTGCTGGCGGATCCCGAAAGCGCGTCCGACATGGATCGTTTTCGCAAACTCTCGCGTGAACGCGCCGAACTCGAGCCCGTCGTCGAAGCCTTCAAGACGTTCCAGGCGACCGAGGGCGATCTGGCCACCGCGCAGGAGATGCTCTCCGATCCCGACATGAAGTCGATGGCGGAAGACGAGATCAAGGCCGGCCGCGCGCGCATCGAAACGCTCGAAGCGGATCTGCAGGTGCTGCTGCTGCCGCGCGATCCCGACGACAGCCGCAGCCTGTTCCTCGAAATCCGCGCGGGCACCGGCGGCGACGAGAGCGCGCTGTTCTCCGGCGACCTGCTGCGCATGTACTCGCGCTACGCCGAGCAGCGCGGCTGGCGCGTCGAGATCATGTCCGAGAGCGCATCGGAGCTGGGCGGCTACAAAGAAGTGATCGCGCGCATCGACGGCGACGGCGCCTACGGCCGGCTCAAGTTTGAATCCGGGGCGCACCGCGTCCAGCGCGTGCCCGCCACCGAGGCTCAGGGCCGCATTCACACCTCGGCCTGCACCGTGGCCGTGATGCCCGAGGCCGACGAGATGAGCGACATCGTCATCAATCCGTCCGACCTGCGCATCGATACGTTCCGCGCGAGCGGCGCGGGCGGCCAGCACATCAACAAAACCGACTCCGCCGTACGCATCACGCACCTGCCCACGGGCCTGGTGGTCGAGTGCCAGGACGACCGTTCGCAGCATCGCAATAAAGACAAGGCGATGCAGGTGCTGGCCGCCCGCCTCAAAGACAAGGAAATGCGCGAGCGCCAGAGCAAGGAAGCGGCCGAGCGCAAAAGCCTCATCGGCTCCGGCGACCGCTCCGAGCGCATCCGCACGTACAACTATCCGCAGGGCCGCGTTACCGACCACCGCATCAACCTCACGCTCTACAAGCTGGGCCACATCATGGAAGGCGACCTCGACGAGCTCACGGGCGCGTTGCTGGCCGAGCGTCAGGCCGAGCTGCTGGCCGCGCTGGGCGACGACATCTGATCGCCATGGCGCAGATCAAGGACCTGCTCGCCGACCCGCGTCTGCCGCGTCTGGAGGCGCGCATGCTGGCCGAGCGCGCGCTGGGCCGCACGCGCGCCTGGATGATCGCGCACGACACCGACGCGCTCACGGCCGTGCAGCAGGAGGCCTACGAGGCCTTGGCGGCGCGGCGCATCGCCGGCGAGCCCATGGCTTATGTGCTGGGCGAACGCGAGTTCATGGGGCATGTGTTCGCCGTCTCGCCGGCCGTGCTGATCCCGCGCCCCGATACCGAGCTGCTGGTCGAGACCGCCCTGGCGTTTCTGCGCGAACATCCACGCGCGCGCGTGGTCGACCTGGGCACGGGCAGCGGCGCCATCGCGGTGTCCGTGGCCCTGGGCGCGCCCGAGGCCGACGTCCGTGCGACCGACCTGAGCGCCGATGCGCTGGCCGTGGCCGGGGCCAATGCGGCGCGGCTGGACGCGCGCGTCACCTTTCATCAGGGCAGCTGGTATCAGGCCCTGCCGGCCGATGCCGTCTTCGATCTGATCCTGTCGAATCCGCCCTATATCCATCGCGACGACGCGCATCTGACGCAGGGTGACCTGCGCTTCGAACCGCCGGGCGCGCTCACCGACCATCAGGACGGCCTGTCGGCCCTGGCCGAGCTTGCGCACGGGGCCGTGGCGCGGCTGGCGCCTGGCGGCGCGATCTGGCTCGAGCACGGCTGGGACCAGGCCGTGGCGGTGCGCGCGCTGCTGGTCCAGGCGGGCCTGCGCCAGGTCGAAAGTCGGCGGGATCTGGGGGGAATCGAGCGGATTTCCGGCGGCTACCTATAATTGACCCATGCAGTCTGAACAACCGCTTCCTATTTTGCGAGACCTACCATGAGCGACGTCCAAGAATTCATCCGTGAAACGGTTACCCAGCACCCCGTGGTGCTGTTCATGAAGGGCACGGCCCAATTCCCGCAGTGCGGCTTTTCCGGCCGTGCGATCCAGATGCTGAAAGGCTGTGGCGTGAAGAAGCTGGTGACCGTCAACGTGCTCGAAGACGACGAAGTGCGTCAGGGCATCAAGACCTTCTCCAGCTGGCCCACCATTCCGCAGCTCTACGTGCAGGGCGAGTTCATCGGCGGCTCCGACATCATGGGCGAGATGAACGAAAGCGGCGAGCTCAAGAAGCTGCTCGACGAAGCCGGCGCCACCGTTTGATGGCAAAGCGCAGGCTCGTCATCGGCATCACGGGCGCCACGGGCGCCCTGTATGCCGTGCGCATGCTGCAGGCCCTGCGCGGCGTGGACGACGTCGAATCGCATCTCGTGATCTCGTCGTCGGGTGTGCTCAACATCAAGCACGAGCTCGACATCGGGCGCCACGAGGTGCAGGCGCTCGCCGACCACGTCCACAGCATCCGCGACGTGGGCGCCACGCTGGCGAGCGGGGCCTTCCAGACCGCGGGCATGGTGATCGTGCCGTGTTCCATGCGCACGCTCGCCGCGGTCGCGCATGGTCTGTCCGACAACCTCATCACCCGCGCGGCCGACGTCACCCTCAAGGAGCGCCGCCGCCTCGTGATGATGGTGCGCGAAACGCCGTTCAATCTGGCGCACCTGCGCAACATGACCGCCGTCACCGAAATGGGCGGCATCGTGTTTCCGCCGTTGCCGGCGTTCTACCATCGCCCCACCTCGATCGAGCAGATGATCGACCACACCGTGGCGCGCGTGCTCGAGCTCTTCGAGATCGAAGTGCCCGGGCCGCACTGGGAAGGCATGTAGGCGCGTGGCTGGCCGGCGCGCTGCACATCTGCATTCACGCCTGCACAAGCAAAAGGCCACGCATTCGCGTGGCCTTTTGGTTTGGTGGATGGCGTTCAGGCCGCCTGCGGCACCGGGTAGGTCTGCTGATAGCGCACGCTGAACGTGCGCAGGGCCTCGAGCGCGGCCTGCGGGTCGTGGCCGGGCTTGACCAGAAAGCTGTCGAAGCCCACGCGGGCCTGGTAGAACACCGTATCGATCATCACGTCGCCCACCGCGCGCAACTCGCCCTGCCAGTGATACTGGCGGCGCAGCAGTTGCGCGATCGAGTAACCGCGGCCGTCGGTGTAGGCCGGAAAATCGATGGCGATGTAGGCGATGTGCGCGGCGTCGATGTTGCCGTTTTCATCGGCCAGCTGCGAGAGCTCGGTGTCGGGCGGCAGCAGAACCGCCACCGGATGCCGGCGTGCGCTCAGCGCCGCGCGCTGCGCGGTCCAGAGGGCCAGCGGTACCTGCCAGCCGGGCTCGTCGGCGGGCAGGCTGTCGGGGGCGTCTTCGGGCACGCTGAACACGCGGGTGGTATCGGCCTGCAGGTGACCGGCCCGGATCAGACGGGCTTCGGCGGAAGTGTGCTCAGACATGGGCGGCCTCGCGGTCGGCGGCGGGCTTGGCGATGACCGGATCGGCATAGACATCGCGTTTGAAGGGATCGATACCGACGCGGTCAACCACATCGATGAAGCGTTCGGCGTCGCTGTCACGCAGCTCGAGATAGGTGCGGATCAGGCGATCCACCACGTCGGGCATTTGTCCGCGGGCAAACGAGGGGCCGATGATGCGGCCGATCGCGGCGCCACCGCCACGGCGCGACTCCAGGTCGGGCAGGGGCTTGGCCGCGCCATTCTGGCGGCCGCCGATCGTGACCTGATACCACTCTTCGCCCGCCTTATCCACGCCGAGGATGCCGATGTGGCCCACGTGGTGGTGGCCGCAGGCGTTGATGCAGCCGGAGATGTTGAGATCGAGCTCGCCGATCTCGAACAGATAATCGAGATTGTCGAAGCGCTGCTGGATCGACTCGGCCACCGGGATCGACACCGCGTTGGCGAGCGCGCAGAAGTCGCCGCCCGGACAGGCGATGATGTTGGTCAGCAGGCCGACGTTCGGCGTGGCGAGGTTGAGCGCCTTGAGCTCCGCCCACAGCTCGGGCAGGCGGGCGCGTTCGACGTCGGCCAGGATCAGGTTCTGCTCGTGCGACACGCGCAGCTCGCCGAAGCCATAGCGTTCGGCCAGATCCGCCACGGCGTCCATCTGGTCGGCGGTGATGTCGCCCGGCGGCACGCCGGTGGGCTTGAGCGACAGGGTCACGGCGGCGTAGCCGTCGATCTTGTGGCTGTGCACATTGGTGCGCAACCAGCGGCGATACGTGGGATCCGCCTCGGCCAGGGCCGGGCTGGGATCAGCGGCTTGCGCGGCTTCGGCGCGGTATTGCGGCCACACGAAGCGGCTGGCAATCGTGTCGAGCTGCGCCTGCGTGATCGTGTCGGGACCACCCTTGATGTGCTGCCATTCTTCTTCGACCTGTTGGCCGTAGACATCGGGCGTGAGGTCCTTGACCAGGATCTTGATGCGCGCCTTGTACTTGTTGTCGCGGCGGCCATGCAGGTTATAGACGCGCAGCGCGGCCTGCAGATAGGTCAGCAGATGCTGCCAGGGCACAAAAGGCTTGATCAGGTGGCCCACGATCGGCGTGCGGCCGAGGCCGCCGCCGATCCACACGCGAAAGCCGATCTCGCCGTCCTGTTCGACCGCCTGCAGGCCGATGTCGTGCACGCCGACCGCGGCGCGGTCCTGCACGGCGCCGGACACGGCGATCTTGAACTTGCGCGGCAGGAAGGCGAATTCGGGATGCAGCGTGGACCACTGGCGGATGATCTCGCACCACACCAGCGGATTGACGAACTCATCGGGGGCGATGCCCGCGAAGTGGTCGGTGGTGGTGTTGCGGATGCAATTGCCGCTGGTCTGGATGGCGTGCATCTGCACTTCGGCCAGCTCGCCGAGGATGGTCGGCACGTCTTCGAGACGCGGCCAGTTGAACTGGATGTTCTGGCGCGTCGAGAAGTGGCCGTAGCCACGATCGTAGGTGCGCGCGATATGGCCGAGCTTGCGCAGCTGGCGCGCGTTGAGCATGCCGTACGGGATCGCGACGCGCAGCATCGGCGCATGGCGCTGGATGTACAGGCCATTCTGCAGGCGCAGAACGCGGAAGTCGTCTTCGGTCAGCTGGCCGTCGAGAAAGCGGCGCGTCTGGCCGGCGAACTGGGCCACGCGCTCCTCGACCAGTTGCTGGTCGACGGGGTCATACACATACATGGTCAATGCCCTAACAGGTGTCGGTGCGGCGCGCCGTGGCGCGCGGATGCGGCGGCGCCGGCAGGGCGCCATGACGGATGGATGTACATAACCGTAGCAGCAGGGCGCGGACCCCGTCTAAGTCATTTTGGTAATAAGGTTGGTGGCTATGGTTCTGAGCCGCAGAGCCTTGCCTGGCGCGGGTTTCGGCGGTGTGGGGGCCCTGCGCCGCGAGCGCGGGATCGCGTCGCGCGCGGCCATTTTTGAGAATGAGAATCAGCCATCAGAGAACGGCGCGCGGAGGGCGGGCGCGCCCGCGCAGGCATGGCGAAGGGCGCGCCGAGGGTGGTGCGCACTTGCGCCGGCACGGTGACCGCCGCGGCACGACTGACGGCGGAACGGCGAGGGGCGCGGCGGCCCCGGCCGGGCCTCAATCGATCTTGTAGTCCATCCAGGACGCGACCATGTCGTGCAGTCCGCCTTCCTGGTCGAACGCGGCCCGTTCACCCTCGGCCTTGTTGCGGCCGAGCTCGAGGATGTACATGTAGTCGGACACTTCGGCGCAGCGGCGCACGTTCTGGTCGACCAGCACGACCGTCATGCCCTCGTCGGCAAAGCCGCGGATGACGGCGTAGATCTCCTTGGAGATCTTGGGCGCCAGCATGGCGGTGGGCTCGTCCAGCAGGATAACCGAGGGCTCGATGAGCAGCGCGCGGCCGAACTCGACGAAGCGCTGCTGCCCGCCGCTCATGCTCGAGACGGGGTCGTTGCGCTTGGCGGCGAGAATGGGAAAGCGCTGGTAGATGCTGTCGATGCGGCGGCGTACGCGGGCCTTGTCGCGACGAAACGGCCAGCAACCCAGCAGCAGGTTGTCTTCGACGGACAGCTCGCCGAACAGGCTGCGGTGCTGCGGCACGAACGCCACGCCGCTGCCGGCGCGCTGATGCGAGGGCTGACGCGAGATGTCCTGCCCGCGCAGCGTGATCTTGCCGCCGCGCAGCGGCAGAAAGCCGAACAGCGTCTTGAGCACGGTGGACTTGCCCGCGCCGTTGGGCCCGATGATGCCCGTGACCTGGCCCGCGCGCGCATGCACGTTCACGCCGTTGAGGATGGTGATGTCGCCGTGATAGGCCACGGTCACGTTGTCCAGCGAGAAAACGGATTCGGCCATGCTCAGGCTCCGAGATAGGCTTCGACCACGCGCGGGTCGCTCTTGACGCGGTCGGCGTCGCCCTCGCACAGGATCGCGCCTTCGTTCATCACGATGATGTGGTGCGACAGCTGATAGATGGAAGTGAGGTCGTGCGAAACCAGCACGACCGAGCAATCGTGTTCGCGGGGCACCTCCGCGATGATGCGGATCAGCAGCTGCGCGAGCGTGGGGTTCACGCCGGCGAAGGGCTCGTCGAGCAGCACGACCTTGGGCCGCGCCACCATGATGCGGGCGAGCTCCAGCAGCTTCTGCTGGCCGCCCGACAGCTCTTCGGCGTGGTTGTGGCGCAGGCGGTGCAGCTCCACCTTATTCAGCCAATACTCCGATTGGGCGTAGCGTTCGTCGGCGTCGCGTCCGGTCTGTTGCTGGGCCACGTCGAGATTGTCGAGCAGGCTCAGGTGCGGAAAGACGCGCGGCACCTGGAAGGTGCGGCCCACGCCAAGCCGTGCGACTTCGTGCGTGGCCTTGCCGGCTATGGGTTTGCCATCGAGCAGGATGCTGCCTTCATCGGGCAGATACAGGCCATTGATGCAATTGAGCAGCGTGGTCTTGCCGGAGCCGTTCATGCCGATCACGCCCAGGATGGCGGCGCGCGGAACATGCAGGCTCACGCCCTGCAGAGCGACCAGGCCGCCGAAGCGCTTCTTCAGATTGTCGATCTTCAACATGGGTCCGCTCCTTCAGCGCAGCGCGCGCTGGCCGAACAGGCCGGAGGGGCGCACGAAGATCATGGCCACCATCAGCGCAAAGCCCAGCATCGTCGCGATCGAGGGGTTGAAGAACACCACCGAGACCTGCTCGGTCACGCCGAACAGCAGCGCGCCCACGAGGGCCCCGACGGGGTGGCCGAGTCCGCCGAGCACGATGACGATGAAGCCGATCAGCGTGTAGTCGTTGCCCATGAAGGGCGAAAAGGACGGGAAGACCAGCGCCACCAGTACACCGGTGACGGCCGCGAGGCCGATGCCCAGGCCGAACGCCACCGCCGACAGCCGCTCGGCGTTGATGCCGACGATGCGGATCGCGTCGCGGTTCATGATGATGGCGCGCAGCGCCTTGCCGACCTGCGTGCGATAGAGGAACCAGGCCAGCGCGCCGATCACGGCCAGCGCGATCGCGAGCGCCACGAGACGCACGGTGGGAATCAGCACCGGGCCGAACTTGAGGAACACGGGCTCGAGGCTGTAGGGCAGCGAGCGGGCGTCGGCCTCGAACATCAGCAGCATCAGCGCGCCCAGCATGATGGACACGCCGAACATGAGCAGCAGCGAGCTGATCTCCGGGTCTTCGGCGCGCGAGAGGCGCGGGATCAGCAGGAAGTACAGCACGTAGCCGACGCCGAAGAACACCAGAAACGCCAGCGGCAGGGCGAGCAGCGGATTGATGCCGAAGTACTCGAGCATCAGGTAGGCGAAGTAGGCGCCCAGCACGAGAAACTCGCCGTGGGCGAAGTTCACGACGCGCAGCACGCCGAACACCACGTTCAGGCCCACGCCGATCAGGCCGTAGATGGCGCCCAGGATGAGGCCGTTGACCAGCCCCTGGATGATGAGTGCACTCATGAGGCTTCCTTCAGGCGATGTAGCGGCGCAGATTGGGATAGCGCTTGAGCAGGCTGCCCACGATGCCGCGCGGCAGGAACAGCATCAGCAGCACGATCACCAGGCCGAGCAGCAGCAGGTTGAGCACCGGGAATTTCTGCCAGATCAGGTGGTCGACGCCCACCAGTGCCAGCGTGCCGATCACCGGGCCGAGGATGGTGCCGAAGCCGCCCGCCATCGCATAGATGATGCTCTTGGCCGTGATCAGGACATGAAAGGCGTACTCGGGGTCGACCACGTTCGTGTACCAGGCCTCCACGCCGCCGGCGAGCGCCGGAAACAGCGCGGCCAGCATCCAGGCCTTCAGGCGCGTGTGGGGCACGTGGATGCCGATGCAGGCGGCCGCGGCGTCGTCGTCGCGGATGGCCTTGAGTGCCTTGCCCAGCGGCGAGATCGACAGCCAGGTCACGGTGGCCAGCGTGGCGGCCATCACGGCGAGCATCGCGTAGTAGCTGTGCACGGGATTGTTGGCGCTGGCGAGGATCAGTCCCATGCTGCCGCCGGTGAAGTCCTGCGGCAGATTCGAGATCAGCAGCCTCATGATGGTGGCCAGCGCCAGGCTCACGATGCCGAAGTACACGCCGCGCAGGCGCAGCGTGGGCGCGAAGAGCAGGGAGACCAGCACGCCCACCGCGCCCGCCACCAGCAGAGAGGGCAGCATCGGCCACTGCAGGACCTTGTAGCAGATGCCCGTGGCGTAGGAACCCACGCCGTAGAACACCACGTAGCCGAAAGGCAGGTAGCCCGTGAAGCCCACGCAGATGTTCATGGCGCTCGCGAGCGTGACCCAGAGCATCAGGTAGAACGCGAACGAGATATTGGTGGTGGACGCCGGTACGACCGCCAGGGCGGCGGCCAGCAAAACGAAAACTGAGATGGCGATGCGGGTGCGCAGGCGCAGGACGCGTTGGTCCTGCGCGCGGGCGGGCGGGTTGCCTGCCAGCGCGTCGGGGCTGCTGCTCATGTCTCTATCCCTCTTGGTGCGGTGGGAAAAGCGTGGCCGTGTCGTTTGAACGGATTATGAACAGGTCAGCCCATCAAGGCCATAACTTGGTGTTAAGTGTTTACCCCAACTTATTGCCGAAAGAGGCGTTCAGCACCACTCGCAGGTCGTCGATGAACTCGGCGGCGATGCGGGGCAGCGGGCGGTTGCTGGCGTGCACGGCGGTCACGTGCAGCGGGATGTCGTCGGCCAGCGGCACGATGGTCACGTCGGGCCAGTGGTTCTGCATGACGGTGAATTCGTCGATGATCGCGATGCCCGTGCCGGCATTGACCAGCGCGCAGGCCAGCTGGCTCCAGGGCACGTCGGCGCACATGCGGCAGGGCAGGCCCGCCTGCTCGAAGGCGTTGGTGACCAGCATGCCGAAGGGCATCCGCGTGCCCACGACGATGTGCGGATAAGGCGAGAGGTCGTGCAGGCTGACCTGCGCGTGGCTCGCCAGCGGGTGCTCGCGCGGGATCGCCGCCACCATGCGGCCCGTGTGCAGCGGGATGGTGGTCATGAAGGGGTGCTCGGTCTGCATCACCACCAGGCCCAGATCGGCCTCGCCATTGAGCACGTCGGGGATCAGGTGCGGCAGCGCGTTGGTATTGAGGCGCAGCAGCACGTCGGCGCGCCGGCCCTGGAAGCGCGCCACCGCGCGGGGCACCAGGAACTGCGCCAGGCTGGGGATCGAGGTGAGGCGCAGCACGCCCGCGCCGTGGCCGGCCAGGGCATCCGCCAGGTCATTGACCCGCTGCATCATGCGCTGGGTTTTCTCGATCTCTTCGAAAAGGGCGTGGACCTCGGCGGTGGGCTGGAGCCGGCCTCGCACGCGTTCGAACAGGTTCAGTCCCAGTTGCTTTTCGGTGGTGGCCAGCATGCGGCTGACCGCCGGCTGGCTGATGCCGAGCAATCGCGCTGCCCCGCTGATGGAGCCCGCGACCACGATGGCCCACAGCATTTCGGTCTGGCGATAGTTGAGTTTATTCAAGGCGTGCGCTCCATGCCTATTTGTTATACGCTATTTGCCAATCTGCGCAAACATGACGCAGATTTGCGGTTTGCCCAGTGCGGCGGGCCTGTCGGTATCTCCCCTTTTGTGCAATTCAAGGAGTTTTCCTATGTCCAGAAGTCCGTGGTTATCCCGTCTGCCCGCGCTGTTGCTGGCGGCCGCCGCGCTCACGCCCGCCCTGGGTTCGGCGCAGAACAGCGACAAGGTGCGCATCGGCATGACCGTCTCGTCGACGGGCAGCTTCGCGCTCGCCTCGCAATCGGGTGTGCGGGGCGTGGAGGTGTGGGTCGATGATGTGAACCGCCGCGGCGGCATCGAGATCAAGGGCAAGAAGTATCCGGTCGAACTGGTCAAGCTCGATGACCGCAGCGACAAACAGATGGTCACCCGCGTCTACGAACGCCTGATTGTCGATGAAAAAGTGGATCTGGTGTTTGCGCCGTTCGGTTCCACGCTGACGGCGGCGGCGGGCACCGTGACCGAGCGCCTGGGCAAGTACCTGATGGTGTGGTCCGCCGCGAGCGACGATCTCTACAAGCAGGGCTTCAAGAACATGGTGTCGGGCACCCAGATGCCGGTGTCGTCCATGCTGCGCGCGCCGATGGAGCTGGCCAACAATCTGGGCGTGAAGAAGGTCGCGCTGCTCTACGCCGACGAGCCGTTCCCGGCGGGCCTGGCCGATGGCGGCCGTGCGCACGCCAAGCGTCTGAATATGGACGTGGTGCTCTACGAAAAATACCCCAAGGGACAAAAAGATTTCAGCACGCTGTTGCAGAAGGCCAAGGCCATGGGCGCCGAAGCGCTGATCCCGACTTCGTATGAAGGCGACCTGATCAGCATGACGCGCCAGATGAAGCAGCTCGACATCACGTTCCCGTACGTGTTCATGGTGTATGCCTCGACGCCGCAATTCCAGGCGATCGGCGCGGACTCCAACTACATCTTCAGCCACACCAACTATCACCCGTCGATCAACTGGAAGGTCGATGCGGGCCTCACGCGCGAGCAGTTCGCGCAGGCCTACGATCGTCTGTTCCCGAAGGCCGAGTTCCCGCCCGATTTCCAGACCGCGCTGGCCTATGGCGCGGGCGCCCTGACCGAAGAGATCGTGAAGAAGGCCGGCTCGACCGACGCGGCGGCGCTCAAGCAGGCCTCGATGGACCTGTCGGGCAAGGTCACGGTGATGGCCGGCCCCTATGCGATCGACGAGACCGGCAAGCAGTTGCAGATGCCGTTCCCCGTGGTGCAGCTGCTGCCCGGCAAGGGCATGGTGCCGGTGTGGCCGCAGGACGTCGCGGTCGAGAAGGCCGTGTACCCGGCCCCCGCCTGGAACAAGCGCTGAGTCCGTACCGGACGCCGCGTTCCCTGGCGCTGGCCGCATCACGAGTGCGGCCAGCGCCGACTCAATGAGGAAAACATGTCAGAACTAGCCTATGCCAGCCTGTCCGTGCTGGCCGAAGGATTGGCGAGCGGCCGCTTCAGCGCCGTGGAATTGGCGCGGCTGTATCTCGATCGCATCGAACGCGGCAACGCGGCGTTGCACGCCTACGTGTCCGTCGATGCGGAGGGTGCCCTGGCGCTGGCGCAGGCCGCCGATGACCGGCGCGCGCGCGGCTACACGCTGGGTCCGCTCGATGGCCTGCCGATCGCGCTCAAGGATCTGTGCGAAGTGCGCGGCACGATGACCACGGCAGGCTCGCAGGCCTGGCTCGAGCGCGCCAGCGAGGCCACCGGCGTCGTGGCGCACCGTCTCGTGCAGGCCGGCATGGTCGTGCTGGGCAAGACGCATATGGTGGAGTTCGCGTTCGGCGGCTGGGGCACCAATCCCGTGATGGGCACCCCGCGCAACCCCTGGGACGCCCAGGCGCATCGCGTGCCGGGCGGATCGTCGAGCGGATCCGGCGTGGCCGTGGCGGCGGGGCTGGCGCCGGCGGCGATCGGCTCCGACACCGGCGGCTCGGTGCGTATCCCGGCGGCACTCAATGGCATCACCGGCCTCAAGACCACCTGCGGCGTCATCAGCCGCGATGGCGCGGTGGCGCTGTCGCAGACGCTCGATTCGATCGGGCCGCTCACGCGCGATGTGCGCGATGCGATGCTGATCACGCAGGCGCTCGCCGGCCCGGACGCCGCGGATCCCGTGACGCTCGGCGCGCCGCCGTTTCGCATCGAGCTGCCGCGCGACAGCGCCGCGCCGCTGGCAGGCATGCGGATCGCCGTGATGCCGCCCGAGGCCTACCCCATCGCGGTCACCCCGGCCATCACGCGTGCCGTGAGCGATGCGCGCGCGGTGCTCAGCGGGCTGGGCGCCGAGGTGTTCGAGTGCGACGTGCCGTTCGACTTTCACGCGATGATGCTCGCCAATGGACGCATCATCGCGGCCGAGGCGTATGCGCTGCATCGCGCCTATATCGAGGATGCCGGACTGCCTATCGGGCAATACGTGCGTGCCCGCGTGCTGGGTGGCAAGTCGCTCAGCGCGGCGGATTATCTCGAGGCCTTGCGCGAACACGCGCAGACGCGCGCGCGCTGGCAGCAATGGATGGCGCAATACGATGCGCTGCTCACGCCGGCGCTGCCGTTCGAGGCACGCCGCCTCGACGAGGTCGACGAAAACGCCACCCCGCTCGCGGCGTTTTCGCGCGCCGGAAATTTCCTGGGCGCCTGCGGCTTATCGCTGCCGGCGGGCCATGGCGAACACGGCCTGCCGGTCGCGGTGCAACTGCTGGGCAAGCCGTTCGACGAAGCCACGCTCGGCCGCATCGGCATCGCGTTCCAGGGCGTGAGCGACTGGCATCGCCGCACGCCGGATCTGCGCGCGTTCGGACTCGACTGATTGCCCGGGCCGGGGCGTGCGGGAGGGGGGAGCCCGAAGGACCCGCCCGCCCCGGCTGTCAGGGCAAGACGGGTCGCGCGTCGCGCGATCAGTTTGCGATCGGCGCTTCGAGGCAGGGCGAGAATTCGCCGGTGGCCGGATCGCGCACGAACAGCAGGCCGGTGGCCACGCCGAAATACGTGCCGTGCAGCTGCAGCGCGCCGCTTTCGACGCGGCGGCGGATCGAGGGGAAGGTCATCAGGTTGTTCAGGCTGTGCTCGACCACGGCCAGTTCCATGCGCTTGATGTCCTTGTCGCGGTCGCCGGTGGTGGCGCCCAGGCGCTCGGCCACGGGGGCGATCTGCGACATCCACTTGCCGATGAAGTCCATCTTCGACAGCGGCTGCGATTCGTCGTAGAACGAGCGGATGCCGCCGCACGACGCATGGCCCAACACCACGATGTGCTTGACGTTCAGGCCGTTGACCGCGAATTCGATCGCGGCGCTGGTGCCGTGGTACGAGGACTCGGAGTCGGGATCGCAAGGCGGCACCAGGTTGGCCACGTTGCGCACCACGAACAACTCGCCGGGGCCGGCATCGAAGATCGTTTCGGGCGCGACACGGGAGTCGCAACAGCCGATCACCAGGATCTCGGGGGTTTGGCCTTTTTCGGCCAGGGCTTGGTAGCGGGCGCGTTCGCTATCGAAGCGGCCTTGCAGGAACGCCTGATAGCCGTCGGTCAGTCTTTTGGGAAACATGATGGTCCTTCCTGGAGTTCGTTGCCCGCCGGCGGCGGCCCGGATGGGCCGGTCGCCTGACCTGCATGTAAGGCAGGCACCGACGGCGCGCGAGCAAGACCTCGCCAGAAAACCTGCGCCGGTACGCGGGAGCAGGTGAATTTTCCCACAACGGCCTTACAACGGCTTGGCCAGATCGCGCAATAACCTTTATTAACAAAGGGTTATTCGGCGCGGACGTGCATCGCCGTGAAGCGCGAGAAGCTCAGCGGCGTGGCGGCGCGGAACTGCCAGACCTCGCCCGGCTCGAGCGGTTTGTCGGTCTTGTCGCTGACCCGGCCGATCTCGCGGCCATCGGCGTCGTACAGGGCGAACTCCACTTCGGCGCGCTCGATGCGCTTGGCGCCGAGGTTCGAATAGGTGCCGGTGATGGTGGTCTGGGAGGTGTTCGTGTCGCGCACGGCTTCCAGATTGCCCACATTGACCCCGTAGGGCAGGCTCTGGGCGCCCGCGGTGGCTGCGGCGAGGGTGAGAAGCAGGGCGGCAAAACGCGTTTTCATGGTCGGTTCCGGTGGCTGCGACGAATTCACCTTACCGGTGGGCCCGGCTGGCGGACAAGCCGCGAAACCGTAACGTTTGTCGCCAGGTTTGTCGGCATTTGGGAAGCTCCGTTGTCAGCGCGCGCGAAGATGCTTGTCGGGCGCGGTGGTTTGACCGAAGATTGAGCCGCCGGTGGAGGCTGGCCGGCGTCATTCGCACCGCGTCGCACGCCGGTCGCGCGCAGCCGGTGCCAGGGAGGAATGCCATGTCTTTCCGCACGTTCAGCATCGCCGCCGGCCTGTGTCTGGGCCTTACCCTCGCACACGGCACCGCCGCCGTCGCTCAGACCGCCGCGCCCGCCAAAGAACTCACCCCACAGCAAAAGCGCATGGCCGAATGCAACCAGTCGGCTACCGGCAAGACCGGTGATGAGCGCAAGACCTACATGAGCAGTTGCCTCAAGGGCGAGACCGCGCCGGCCAAGGCGCTCACGCCGCAACAGCAGCGCATGAAGGACTGCAATGCCAAGGCCAGTGCCCAATCGCTGGCGGGCGACAAGCGCAAAACCTTCATGAGTACCTGCCTGAAAGGCGCGTGAGGCCGCTGGCTGACGGGGTCGCTGGCCGGCGTCCGCCGGCCGGCGGCGGCGCCGCTGCGCGAGCCTCGGGCGGTGCGATGCGCGCCATGGGCGTATGAAGCCTCGGGCGGTGCGATGCGCGCCATGGGCGCATGAGAGCCTCGGGCGGTGCGATGTGCGCAATGGGCGCATGACGGGATTCGTTATAGTGGCCCGCATGCGCAGACAACGGTATCTCCATCCTCTTTCCGTGCCGCTCGGCATCGTGGCGGCGTTGCTCGTCGTGGTGGCGGTGTGGGCAGTCAGCCTGCCTTTCGCGCGGCTGCAGATCAATAGCGGCGCTCAGCTACTGCTGCATTGGGCCGGCTGCCTGGCCGCGCTGGCCTTCGTCTATGCGATGCGATTCCAGTTGGGCGTCTGGGCCCATGGCGCCGTCGCGGTGGCGATGTGGTCGCGCTTGTATGCCGACCTGGATCTGCTGCGCGCGAGCGACCTCGCGCCGCGGGGTGCAGCCGTCTACGCGGACTACCTCGGGGCGTGGAACCTGACACCGCTCTTTCTCATGGCGGCGGCGACCAGCCTGACCTTCGTGGCGCTGGTCGCACTCGCCCTGTCGATGTATCGGCGCGTGGGGCAGGGGGCGGTGTCATGAGCCTCACGACGCTGGTTGCCGCCCATTTCTGGAATGTGGCCTGCTTCGTGCTGGCCGTCGCGGCGCTGCACGGTCTGGTCGCCGTGTGGGTGCTGCGTGCGCGCGGGGCGGCATTGCCCCGATGGTGCCCCCGCGTGGCCACCGGACTGCTGCTGGCCGGGGCAGGCGGGCTCGTGGCGGGCAATTTGTTGCGCGCGCAATCATTGTCCGGGCTGCAGACCGCGCTGGTGGATCAGGTGCAGGCGATCTGCCGTGCGGCGGATGAGCGCGTGACGCAACTCGGCGGTCGAGGCGCGAGCGACGATGCCGCGACGCGCCAGCGCATCGGGGCGGCGATCGACGCGGAGTTCCGCGATGCCGTGCGCACGCACTTTGCATCGGCGCGTTATACGCCGCTCAGCGTGGTGGCGCCGCGCGGCGCGGATCAGCGTCACCGTGATCTGGTGATCCGCGTGGCGAACCGGGCGCGCTCCACGGAGCCCATGTATGTGGGCTGCTACAACCAGTATGCGCACCCGCCGGGCTCGATCGGCTTCGGCGCGACGCCTTACTGGCGCATCGGTGTGAGCGGCGTACCGTCGGGCGGCGCTCCGTCGGGCGGCGCTCCGTCGGGCGCCGCATCCTCCGGCCACGTGGTGTTCTTCTGGCAGGAACGCGTGGATGGCGCGTCCCGGGTGAGCTTCCAACCGCCGGCCGCGCGGCCCTGATGCGCGGCCACCGCCATATGCGGTGGCCGCACGACATCCGCTCGAACCCCCGCCCGAGCCCCCGCCGGAACGTTCACCGGAACATTCGCCGGAACATTCGCCGGAACATTCGCCGGGCGGCCTGATTCCGCATCCTGGGGCGGTGCCCGCCGCAGCGTGGCTCTGCGCGGGCACCGGGGCATGAGCCTTTCCTTTTTCGGCCGCCCGGTCGCACCGGTTCTTCGGCCTGCGCGCCCGTCGTTCTTTAAATAGAACGTTGAGGCGAATTTTCACCATCTACCGGGCTTTCGTCCTGTTCTTTAAAGTTCTGTTCATGGCAGCGACGCAACGACGCAGACCTGCAAACGGCGCCCCACTCAACCCCGCGCCCCTCAACCGAACCGGAGAACAGACATGACCAAG
>NZ_NEVN01000004.1 GCF_002261475.1 Bordetella genomosp. 5 | reverse complement strand
CCCTGGCCGGGGCCGCGGCGGGCCGTGCTGCGGGCGACCGGGCAGCCGTGGGCGCGGGTGCGGCGGCCGGCGCGTCGTCGTGCGGTGTCTCGTTCTCCGGCGTCACGGGCGGCTCGGCATCGACCGATGCGGTGTCTTCCGTCGGCGCGGGCGCGGCCGTCGCGGCGGCCAGACGCGGCGCGCGGCTGGCGGGCTGCGGACGCGCCGGCGCGGGCGCGCGGCTGGCCTGGACCCGAACCGGCGGGGCCTGCGGCGCCAGATGGCGCGCCGGCACCTCGATCACCTCGCCGGCGTTGATCTTGAAGACCGACACGGCGTCGGCCAGGCGCTCGGCCTGTTCCTGCAGCGAGCCGGCGGCCGCGGCGGCCTGTTCGACCAACGCGGCGTTCTGCTGCGTCACTTCGTCCATCTGCGCCACGGCGCGATTGACCTGGTCGATGCCGCCGGACTGTTCGTCCGAGGCGGCCGAGATCTCGCCCATGATGTCGGTCACGCGCTTCACCGAGGCCACGATTTCCTGCATCGTGGCGCCCGCGCGCTCGACTTGCTGCGAACCCGTGCCCACCTTGGACACCGAGTCTTCGATCAGCAGCTTGATTTCCTTGGCGGCCTGCGCGCTGCGCTGCGCCAGCGAGCGCACTTCGCCCGCCACCACCGCGAAGCCCTTGCCCTGCTCGCCCGCACGGGCGGCTTCCACCGCGGCGTTCAGCGCCAGGATGTTGGTCTGGAACGCGATACCGTCGATCACCGACACGATCTCGCTGATCTTGCGCGAGCTGGCCGAAATGCCTTCCATGGTGTGCACCACTTCCGACACCGCGGAACCGCCACGCTCGGCCACGTCCGAGGCACTGGCGGCCAGCTGATTGGCCTGGCGCGCGTTGTCGGCGTTCTGCTTCACGGTGGAAGCGAGCTGCTCCATCGAGGCGGCCGTCTCTTCGAGCGAGGCCGCCTGCTGCTCGGTGCGCGACGACAGATCGGTATTGCCCGCGGCGATCTCGCGCGAGCCCACGTTGATCTCGTCCACGCCACGGCGCACCTGCGACACCGTGCGCGTCAGGCTTTCCTGCATGCGCTTGATGGCCGCCATCAACTGACCGACCTCGTTGCGACCATGCACCTCGACGCGCTGCGTCAGATCGCCGGCGGCGATGCGTTCGAACTGTTCGCCGGCGCGCGTGAGCGGCCGCACCACGGCGCGCGTCATGAACAGGTAGGCCAGCACGACCACCAGCAGGATCAGCGCCACGAACACGCCGTACAGCACCATCATGATGTTCGAGGTCTGACGGTAGTCGCCCAGCGTCTTCTCGCTCATGGTCTCGATGTTGGCCGAGAACGCCGTCAGCTTGGCCGCGAAGGCGCCGCTGGCCGCACCGGCCTTGCTGTTCTTGAGATCCAGATAGGTTTTTTCGTCGTTGCGATCGAGCGCCGACATCATCTCGTCAAGCGCGGATGCGAAGCTCTTGAATGCGGCGACGACTTCGGTCTCGTTCTTGCGGCCCAGCTCGGTGCGCTTGGGAATACCCGCGAACGTCTCGATCTTCTTGCTGGCATCGGCATGCAGCTCGCGCACCAGGCGCGTGTTCTCCGCCGCGCCCCTCGCGTCGCCCGCGCGCATCTGACCCGCGGCGATATCGGCGCGGATCGTGGCGCGCAGCATCTGCGCATAGGTGTCCTTCAGCAACGTGTTCTGTTGCACGCTTAAGCTGTCGATCGTGTCCAGTGCGGCGTTGGCCTGACGCGTCGCGTCGAGGCCGAGGCCGATGGAAGCCAGCGCACAGAGCGCCAGCACGAGCAAAGCCAGGAGAAGCCCGGTGCGGATCTTCAGATTGGCCAACATGGTTGCAGTTCTCGCAATTGCTTACGTCACAGCCGGAATGCCCGGCCCGCATGCTGCAACGGGTTCGCGGCCCTCCTGCCGCCAACCCGCCCACTACGAAATGCTTACCGCTACTGCCTTACTACGACTTCAGAACGATTCCCAATCGTCGTCCGCGGCCGCGCTCTTGCGCGGGCTGGCGGGCGGCATGGCCGGCGTGGCCGCTGCCGTGCCCGTGCGGCGCACGCTGCGACGGGCAGCGCCCGCGCTGGCTGCCGCCGGCTTGCTTGCAGCGGCGCTGGCCGGCTTGCGGGCCGTGGCCAGACGCGGCGGCGCGAGCTTGGGCGCGGCCTCGCTGGCAGCAGCCGGAGCCGCTGCCGGCGCCTGCGCGGCCTGCGCCGGGGCCGGTGCGGCCGGGGCCGCGACGCGCGGGGCCGGGGCCGCTGCGGCGTGCGCGGCCAATTGGCGCGCCGGCACTTCGATCACCTCACCCGCATTGATCTTGAAGACCGACACCGCTTCGGCCAGGCGCTGCGCCTGTTCCTGCAGCGAGCCGGCAGCCGCGGCGGCTTCTTCCACCAGTGCCGCGTTCTGCTGGGTCACTTCGTCCATCTGCGCCACGGCGCGATTGACCTGGTCGATACCGCTGGACTGCTCGTCCGAGGCCGCCGAGATCTCGCCCATGATGTCGGTCACGCGCTTCACGGAGGCCACGATTTCTTGCATCGTGTCGCCGGCGCGCTCGACCTGCTGCGACCCGGTGCCCACCTTGGTCACCGAATCCTCGATCAGCACCTTGATTTCCTTGGCGGCCTGCGCGCTGCGCTGTGCCAGCGAGCGCACTTCGCCCGCCACCACCGCAAAGCCCTTGCCCTGCTCGCCCGCACGGGCGGCTTCGACCGCGGCGTTCAGCGCCAGGATGTTGGTCTGGAACGCGATACCGTCGATCACCGACACGATCTCGCTGATCTTGCGCGAGCTGCTCGAGATGGCTTCCATGGTGTGCACCACTTCCGACACCGCCGAACCGCCCCGCTCTGCCACGTCCGACGCGCTCGCGGCCAGCTGATTGGCCTGGCGTGCGTTGTCGGCGTTCTGCTTCACGGTCGAGGCGAGCTGTTCCATCGAGGCTGCGGTCTCTTCGAGCGAGGCCGCCTGCTGCTCCGTGCGCGAGGACAGATCCGTGTTGCCCGCGGAAATCTCGCGCGAACCCACGTTGATCTCGTCCACGCCACGGCGCACCTGCGACACCGTGCGCGTCAGGCTTTCCTGCATGCGCTTGAGCGAGGCGAACAGCTGGCCGATTTCGTTGGAGCTGTTGACCTCGACGCGGCTGGTCAGGTCGCCACCGGCGATGCGGTCGAAGTGGGCGCCGGCTTCGCGCAGCGGACGCAGCACGTTGCGGCCGACGAACAGGCCTCCGCCCACGCACAGCAGCACGGCGAGCGCCACCAGCACACCGGTCACGATGTTGGCGCGGCTGTGAGCAGCCATGCCCTCGACCACATACTGGTCGGTGATCTGGTCGATGTAGCCCAGATAATCGTTGAGCGCGGCGTTGAACTTGCTGTTGGCCTGCTGCGCGGCGGGATTGGCCTGGATGTATTCGCCGATGGCCTGATTGCGCATCAGAGTCATCTGGCGGTCGGCGACGGCCTGGTATTCCTTGAAGGAGGTTTCCACCGGCGTGGCCCGTTGCTGCAGGTCGCTGGTCTTGGGCGTCTTGAGGAACTGATCGAAGCGCGCACGCGCCTGGGTATTGAGTTCGATCGCGCGCTGCGTGGACTGTTCGGATTCCTTGATCCGGCCTTCCTGCAGATCGATCATCGCGGTGTTCATCATCAACCGCGCACGCAACAGCAGGTTCGCCGACGAGTAGGCGGTGATCGCCTGGTCGGTGAACACGTCATTGACCTGATTCAACTTCTGGTTGCTGGCATTCAGACTCAGCCACGCAACACCATTGGAAACCAGCATGGCCAGGAAGAAGCTTCCCAGCACGATGGCCATGCAAGTGCGTACCTTCAAATTCGCAAACATGATTTTCCGTTTATCTATCGGACACGCGCTCCCCGGAGGGAGCGCGCGTTGGGTGCCTGAACCGCGGTGTTGGAATTAACGACCGCGTGCGAACAGGCTGGATCCTTCGATGCGCGAGAACGCCGCCGATGCGGCATCCAGCGCGACCTTGCGCAACAGCAGTTCGGTCGTCGCTTCGTACATATTCACGTCTTCCAGACCCGACAACTGGGCCGTATAGGACAGCGCGCGGGCATCGCCGGTCGCATCCAGGGCGTCCAGTTCGTTCATGCGGGCGCCCACGGAGGCGCGCACGGTCAGCACGTTGTCCAGGCTCAGCGTGAGCTGCTTGTTGGTCGTCGCGATCTGGTTCACGAGCTTGCTGGAAGCGACCGGGTCACCCTGCGACGGGTTCTTCAGCGCGGTGATCAGGTCGTTCATCGACGCGAACATGTCCATGTTCGTGCCGTTGGGCGGCTCGACCGTGAAGGCATCGCCGAACTCGGGCTCGCCGCTGATGCGGAACGACACGCTGTCGAACGTGATGGCGTCGCCATCGACGTACGGCACGTCGGTCGGCAGCGTCGCGTCGGGCGGCGTGCTGATCACGGAATACACCATGTTGCCCGCGCCGTCGTCGCCGAACTCGATCGAGTACGACTTGGCCGGATCGACCGGGCCGTTGATCGACAGCGAGCTGAACTGGCCGGTGCCGGTGTTGGCCGGATCGGCCTTGGTGATGTAGGCGCGCGTGCCCGAGGACACGCTCGAGAAGATGGCGGTGCCGATATCGCTCGAGGCGAGCTGGCGGCTCTGATCGACCTGGATCGTGCGCTGGCCCGTGTCACCCTGGTAGGTGATGTTGCCGGCGGCATCCTTGGTGTACGGCTGCGTCTGGCCCTGGAAGCCCGAGAACAGGTACTGGCCGTTGCCGTCCGTCGAGTTGGCCAGACCCATGATCTGGTCACGCGAGCTCTCCAGCGCGCTCACGAGCGCCTGGCGGTCGGCGTCGCTCATCGTGCCGTTACCGGCTTCCACGACGCGCTTGAGCACGTCCTGCAGCGTGGTCACGACCGAGGTGAGCGCGTTGTCTTCCATGCCCAGCGACTGGCGCGCCGTGGCGCGGTTGCCGTCGTAGGTCTTGTTCATGGCCGCGGTCTGCGACACGTTCACGGCCAGCGAGGCGGCGAGCGGATCGTCGGCGGGCGTCAGGACGCGCTTGCCGCTGGACAGCTGCTCCTGCAGGCGCGACAGATTCGCTTCCTGGTTCAGGATGCCGTTCAGGCCGTTCTGGTAAATCAGCGAGGTGCTCAGACGCATGGTCGAACTCCGAATCAGGTGCCGTCAGCGACGGCGCAATCTAGAAATAGTGATCAGCGAATGCCCAGCAGCGTATCGAACAGCACGCTGGCCACGTCCAGAATCTTGGCGCTGGCCTGGTACTGCTCCTGATACACCGACAGGTTGACGTATTCTTCGTTGAGGTTGACCCCCGACACCGACAGATGCGCCGCGTTCTGCTGCTTGATCAGGTTGTTCGACGCCGTCACCGACGACTTCAGGCTCTGGGTGTCCACGCCCACGGTGTTCACGAGCTGCGAGAACTGTTCGTTCAGGCTCATCGTGCCGTTGGCCAGCACCTTGGCGGTCTGAAGCTTGGCCAGCTCGAGGCCGTTGTTGCCGTTGGCGCTGCCGCCGGTGGCATCGGCCAGGGCCAGCTTGGTCGGGTCGCTGATCAGCGCCGTCAGGTCACGGCCCGCGTTGCGGGTGGCCTGCAGCGTCCAGGACTCGCCGGTGACCGCCGTGCCGGTACCCGTGAGGGTCAGGCCGTCGAACTCGAGCGTGTCGGGCGGCGTGCCGGTGGCCGTCAGGTCCATCACGACGCCATCCGACAGACGGGTCACGCGGTAGTCGTCACCGCCCACCGCTTCGATGCGATAGGCACTGGCGCGGATCTGGTTGGCGTCGGTGTAAGCCGACTGCCATTCGGCGTTGGACGTGTTGTTGCTGTTGCGGATCGCGGCCGGCGCGGGCAGCCCGAACAGGGCTTCGCCCGGATCGCCATTCAGGTCCACGCCCAGGGCATGCTGCTCGTTCAGCGCCATGGCCAGGCCGATGGCGAGCTGGCCGAGCTGGTCCTGGACGGCGTCCAGCGACTGCTGGCGGAACTGCAACAGGCCACCGAGCTTGCCGCCGCTGATCTTGCCGTCCTGCATCTCGACGGCGACCGTGGTGCCCGTGCCCGAGGGCAGCGAATAGGCCACGGCGACACGGCGCGGATCGGCTTCGGAAGCCACCGCCTGCAGCGGATACACGGTCTTGCCCGACAGCAGCGTCTGGCCGCTGGAGAGCGAAATGTTGAGCGACTCGCCCTGTTCGTAGGTGCGGATGCCCACCAGCTGGTTCAGCTCGGCGACGGCCTGGTCGCGCTGGTCCAGCAGGTCGTTCGGGGCGTGTCCGGTCTTGCCGCGGGCGATCACGATCTGCTCGTTGAGATCGTTGATGCGGCCCAGGTAGCTGTTCACCTGCTCGACCGTGGTCGAGATCTGGGTGTTCAGGCCCTGACGCTGGTTTTCGAGCTGCTGGTACGAGGTGTTGATCTGCGTGACCAGCGTGTTCATCTTGCCCAGCAGATCCTGGCGCACGGCCGGATCGGCGGGCTTGCTGGCCGCGTTGTTCAGACCCGTGAAGAAGCCCGACAGCGCCGGCGTGATGCCCACGGTGCGATCGGCGAACAGATTGTTGATCGCCGACATCTGGTCGTACTGGGTGCTCAGCTGGGCACCGCTGCCCTGCGCGCCGACCAGTTGCTGGTACAGAAAGCTGTCGTACTGACGCTTGACGGTGTCGACCTGCACACCGCGGCCGAAGAAGCCCTGGCCGGTGGCGCTCGCGCCGGCGGTCGAGGTGACCACGCGCTGACGGCTGTAACCGACCGTGGTCGCGTTATTGATATTGTGGCTAGTCGTCTCCAGGCCCGCCTGGGAGGAGTTCAGCCCCGTCATCGCCAAGTTGTACAGATTCATGCTGCAAAGCCCCGTAGTGACCGATCACCGGTACAGATACCCGCTTAACGGCAGATATTCACAGAAATTTAGAGACCGCCCGAAAAATCCGCGCTGGCGACCGACAGCCGCATCTGACTCATGATGTTGATGAGTTTTTCGGCGTAGCGCGGGTCGGTGGCATAGCCCGCATCCTGGATGCGGCGGGCGGCGTCGACCTCGTTGCGCGCCTGCGTCACGGCCTCGTAGCGCGGGCTGTTACCGATCAGGCGGGCGTAGTCCGCGAACGACTCTTCATACGAGCCGTAGGCCCGGAAGGGTTGCGTCACCTTTTGCGCCACGCCATTCACGTACTCGGTGGTCAGCACATTGACGACCTTGCCCTTCCAGCTCGAGCCGGCCTTGATGCCGAACAGGTTGTAGCTGGTACTGCCGTCCGGATGCTTGATCTCGCGTTTGCCCCAGCCCGACTCGAGGGCAGCCTGGCCCAGAATCAGGCGCGCCGGCACGCCGCTCTGATCGGCGGCCGCATTGGCGGCGCGCGACATCTTCGAGACGAAGGCGACCACATGCTCGGGCGCGCCTTCGGCCACGGCCAGCGCGCGATCGCTCGCGCGGTTGTGACGCAGCACGTCGAGCAGCGCGGCCACGCTGCGCTCGGGCACGGTGCCCGCCTCGCCCAGCACGTAATCGCCGCGCAGATCGCGCCGCACCACGGTATTGCTGGCCGAGCCGGCGCCGCCGATGGCGCTTTCCGGATCCGCGGGCGTGCCCTGCCCCTGTTGCATCTGCGCCAGCAGCGCCTGCGCCAGGCCGATACCCGGCGTGGCGAGCGACAGCGCCATCTGCTCGTCGACCATGCCCTGGACCATCTGCGTCTGCTGCGAGTCGAACAGCCCTTCCTTGGGCGTCGCCTCGCGCATGCGCTTGAGCATCATCTGCAGGAACAGCGCTTCGAACTGGCGCGCGACGGCCTTCTGCTGGGCCGGATCGGCGGGCGCGTCGGCGGCCTGCCGCTTCATGTCGGCCAGGCGTCCCATGTCGAAAATCGATTCTTGGGAGGCCGGGCGCGGAGTGTAGGAAACGAAAGACATGGCGTCAGATGATCTCGAGCTCGGCGCGCAGGGCACCGGCCGTCTTCATGGCCTGCAGGATGGCGAGCAGATCCTGCGGCGTGGCGCCCAGGGCGTTGAGGCCCTTCACCACGTCGGCCAGGTTGGCGCTGGTCGTCACGCGCTGCAGCGAACCGCCTTCCTGGCGCAGCTCGATCTGCGTGTTGGGCGCGACCACGGTCTGACCCTGCGTGAACGGCGTGTCGGGTTGGAACACCTGGTTCTGCTGATTGATCACCACCGACAGATTGCCGTGGGCCACGGCGGCCTCTTCGATCATCACGGTGCGGTTCATCACGACCGAACCGGTGCGGGCGTTGATGATGACCTTGGCCATCGCCGGCGCGCGCTGCACCTGCATGTTTTCGACGCGGGCGAGGAAGCCCGGCATCTGGCCCGGATCGAGCGGACCGCGCAAGGCAACCACGCGGCCGTCCATCACGGTGGCCGTGCCCTGGCCCATCTGGCGGTTGATCGCCAGCGCCACGTTCTGCGTGGTGCCGAAATCGGTGTCCATCATCTCGAGATAGACCATGCCGTCTTCGGCGAAGGTCGTGGCCACCGGCCGCTCGATGATGGCGCCCGAGCTGATGCGGCCACCGTTGAGCTGGTTGATCTGAACGCTGGAGCCACCGGCGGAGGCGCCCGCGCCGCCGACCAGGATGTTGCCCTGGGCGATGGCGTAGGTCTGGCCGTCCGCGCCCTTGAGCGGGGTCATGAGCAGCGTGCCGCCGCGCAGGCTCTTGGCGTTACCCATCGAGGAGACGACCACGTCCATGGTCTGGCCCGGCCGCGCGAACGCGGGCAGCGTGGCCGTCACCATGGCCGCGGCCACGTTCTTGAGCTGCATGTTGCTGCCCGGCGGCACGGTGATTCCGAGCTGCGACAGCATGTTGGTCAGGCTTTGCTGCGTGAACGGCGTCTGGCGCACCTGGTCGCCGCTGCCGTCCAGGCCGACCACGAGGCCGTAACCGATCAGCTGGTTGCCGCGCACGCCCTGGAAGGTCGCGAGGTCCTTGATGCGTTCGGCGTGGGCGGCGCCCACCGCCAGGCTGCCCAGCAGGCAGGCCCGCGCCGTCAGGCGCAACACGGAAAGGAGCGTGGTGCGAAGTGTCATGGGATCAGAACGGCGAAGCCATCAGGAAGAAACGTTGCAGCCAGCCCATGGTCTGGACTTCGTCCATGACGCCTTTGCTGCGATATTCGATGCGCGCGTCGGCCACGCGGGTCGACGAGACGCTGTTGGTGCCGGTGATCGAGCGCGGATCGACCACGCCCGAAATGCGCACGTACTCGCTGCCGCGGTTGATCGCGATCTGCTTTTCGCCGGCGATCTGCAGGTTGCCGTTGGGCAACACGCCCATCACCGTCGTGGTGATGGTGCCGGTGAACGTATTGTTGGCGCTGCTGCCGCCGCGGCCGTTCGCGGTGTTCTCGCTCGTGATGTCGGTGTTCAGCTTGTCGTTGATGATCCCGTCCATGAAGCGCGGCGCCGCGGCGATGCCCAGGGTCGTGGCACCGGTGCGGCTGGTGTTGGTCGCCACGTTCTTGGCGGCATTGGTGCGCTCTTCGACGATGATGGTCACGATATCGCCCACGTTGCGCGGCCGGCGATCCTCGAACAGAGGATAGTTGCCGTAAGCGCTCGGCTGATAGATCGAACCATTCGGGCGCAGCCCCGCGGGCGTGGGCGCCGGCGGCGCGGCCGTGGTGGGTCCGAGCACGATCGGCTCGGGCGGGATCATGGCGCAACCGGTCAGGGCGCACAGCGCCAGACCGGTCAATACACGCAGAACACGAGTCAGCATCACAGTTGCGTCAGGCGAGCCAGCATTTCATCCGAAGTCTTGACGGCCTTGCTGTTCATTTCGTAGGCGCGTTGCGTGGTGATCATATTCACCAGCTCTTCGGCCACGTTGACGTTGGACGTCTCGACATAGTTTTGCAGCACTTGGCCAGCACCATCCAGACCGGGCTGGAGCAGGTTGGCCGGACCCGACGAATCGGTTTCGAGGTACAGGTTCTCACCCACGCTCTGCAGACCGGTCGGGTTGATGAAGGTGGCGAGCTGAAGCTGGCCGACCTGCACGTTGGTGCCCGCGGCGCCCGGCTGGGTGATCGACACCGTGCCGTCCTTGCCGATGGTCAGCGACAGCGCGTTGTCGGGGATGTTGATCGGCGGCTGGATCACGTAGCCGCTCACGGTGGTGAGCTGACCGTTCTGATCGACCTGCAGCGCGCCGTCACGCGTGTAGGCCTGCGTGCCGTCGGGCAGCTCGACCTGCAGAAAACCGCGGCCCATGATGGCGATGTCCATCTCGGCGCCGGTGTTGTTCATGTTGCCCTGCGTGTGGATACGCTCGGTGGCGGCCACGCGCGCACCGGTGCCCAGCTGCAGGCCCGACGGAAGCTGGTTGGCATCGCCGACCTGGGCGCCCGGCTGGCGCAGGGTTTGGTACATCAGATCCTGGAAGACGGCGCGGCCACGCTTGAAGCCGTTGGTCTGGACGTTGGCCAGGTTGTTGGAAATGACGTCCATCGAGGTCTGTTGACCCTCGAGGCCCGTCTTCGAAATCCACAGCGAACGCATCATGGTGAAAACTCCTGGCGCGCCGCGGCGGCGCGCACCTTGCTAAGCGATTTGAAAAGGTCAGCTGGTCGCCGACAGAATGCTGTTGGCGCGTTCCGCGTTGCGGTTGGCTTCCGTGATGACCTGCATCTGCATTTCGTAGCGGCGGGCGTTGTCGATCATGCCGACCATCGCACCGGCGGCGCTCACGTTGCTGTTCTCGAGCACGCCGGACAACACGCGCAGCGCGGGGTCGGCGGGCAGCGGACCCGCCGGCTGACCGTTGGCCTGCGCGTTCAGACGGAACAGGCCGTCGTCGCCGCGCACCAGCTGCTGCTCGGGCGGATTGACGAGCTTGATCCGGCCCAGGTTCAGAATGTTGTTGGGCGGATCGCCCGCGCCGATACCCGTGATCGTGCCGTCCGACGCGATCGTCAGCGAGGCCTGGTCGGGGATATCGATGATGCCGTTCTGATCCGACAGCACGGGCACGCCGTTGGCCGTCTGCAGCACGCCGTTGATGCCCACCGTCAGGTTGCCGGCGCGGGTGTACGCCTCGCCTTGCGGCGTCTGGATCGCCAGCCAGCCCTGCCCCGCCAGCGCGACGTCGAGGTCGCGGCCGGTGGTCTGCACGTCGCCGAGCGTGAATTTCGAACCGGGCGTGGTCGCCACGGTCGAGACCCGCGTGGGCAGCGAGGTGCCGTCGGTCATGGGGACCGACCGCAGCATCGAGATCTGCTCGCGGAATCCCGGCGTGTTGACGTTCGCCAGGTTGTTGCTGATCGCGGCCTGATGCTCCGTGATCCGCGCGGCGCCGTTCATGGCGGTAAAGACAATGCGATCCATGGCGTGCTTCCGTTACCGTCGCTTAGCGCATGTTCATCAAGACTTGCATGACTTCGTCCTGCGTCTTGATGGTCTGAGCGTTGGCCTGGTACGTACGCTGAGCAATGATCATGTTGACCAGTTCCTTGCTCATGTCGACGTTCGAGGCTTCGAGCGCCTGGCCGGCCAGCGTGGCCAGGCCATTGGTGCCGGGCTGGCCCAGCACGGCCTGGCCGGATTCGGCGGTTTCGGCCCAGGCGTTGTTGCCCACGGGCTGCAGACCCTGCACGTTGTTGAAGTTGGCCAGCGCGATCGTGCCGATCACCTGCGATTCGCCGTTGGTGTACTTGGCTTCGAGGCTGCCGTCCTTGCCGATCGTGATGCCCGAGAACTCACCGCTGGCGTAGCCGGTCTGGGTCATTTTCGGGTTGAAGTCGCTGCCGAACTGCGTGGTGCCGTTGTAGTTCAGCGTGATCGCCAGCGGCGCGGCCGGCGAGGTCGTGCCGCCCGGCGTGGCGTAGTTGATCGTCATGTCGGCGGGCGTCGTGCCGGTCATCACGCCAGCGCTGCTGAACGTGAAGGTGGCGTTGGCGGCGGCGCCGGCGCCCACGGTCATGGCCTGGCCGTCGAGCTGGTAGTACACGTCGTACACGCTTTCACCGGCGACGGCGGCGCGCTTCACGAAGTACTGCGTCATCTGGTGCGCGTTGCCCAGCGAGTCGTACACGGTGTAAGGCACCGAGGTCGTGTAGGTCGAATCGTCGGCGGCGTTGAACACCGGCGTGGCGGGAATGACGGGCGCGTTGGCGTCCAGGTTGGTCTGGACGGTCATGGCGTCGGTGGCGCGCGGGGCGATGTTGCCCTGCGGCAGCGTCAGGCCGACAGGCGCGGCGCCCACGCCACCCGGGGGATAGCCGGTCAACTGGAAGCCCTGGGCGTTCACGATGCGGAAGTCGCGATCGATACCGAACTCGCCGTTACGCGAATAGAACACCGAGCCGCTCGGATCGAGCAGGCGGAAGAAACCCTTCGCGCCGTCGATGGCGATGTCGTACTCGCCGCCCGTGGTCGAGATGTTGCCGACCGTGAAGCGCTGGTTGATGGCCGAAACCTTCACGCCCAGACCGACGCGCGAGCTGGCATAGACGTCCGCGAACGACGCCGAGCCCGACTTGAAGCCGACGGTGCCCGAGTTGGCGATGTTGTTGCCGATGACGTCGAGGTTCTGCGAAGCGGCATTCAAGCCGCTCAATCCTTGTCCGAAACCCATGATTTATCCTGTAGCTCTCAAAGTTGTAGAAAGCGCCGCACCAAAACGCGGCATGTCTTGCCTGTCGTTTCAGGTGCCCAAAATCTTGCGAATGTCCAGCATGCTGACCTGGCCGTTCAGGCCCAGATCGAGACGCAGACCTTCGGTCGAGTACGCCACGCTCTTCACTTCGCCGTAGGTCAGTGCTTCGGCCTTGACGGTCTTGCCGTCGGCATCCAGCGCCGACACATTCACGGTGTACTTGCCGTCGGCCAGCGGCGCGCCGCCGTCGTTCATGCCATCCCACGAATACGTATAGACGCCGGCGTCCATCGCGCCCAGGTCCACGGTGCGCACCACGGAGCCCGCGGCGTCGAGCACCTTGACGGTGACCTTGGCGGCCGCGCCCTGCAGATCCAGGCCGTAAGGCGTGGCTTCGCGCTGCGTGCTGTCGAGCGGGTTGGTGCCCAGGGCGATCTTCGAGCCCGGCACCATCACGCCCTTGCCGATCAGCGCGGCGGCGCTCATGGATTGCGACACGTCGATCTGGCCGCTGATGGCCAGCATCGTGTTGCGCAGGTTGTTGATGCCTTCCACCGTGGAGATCTGCGCGAGCTGCGAGGTGAGCTCGGCGTTTTCCATCGGGTTCAGCGGATCCTGGTTCTTGAGCTGCGTGACGAGCAGCGTCAGGAACTGATCCTGGATGCTCTGGGCCGCGCCCGAGCTGCCTGCGCCGAGCTTGGCCAGCGCGGCGCTGGTGGTGGAGGTATTGGAATCGACCGTGGTCATCGTGTGCTCCAGGCTCAGTTCTGACCGATGGTCAGGGTCTTGGCCATCAGTTGCTTGGCGGTGTTCAGCACTTCGACGTTGGCCTGATAGGAACGCGAAGCGGCAATCATGTTGACCGTCTCGGCCACGGGATCGACGTTGGGCATCTGCACGTAGCCGTCCTGGTTGGCCATCGGGTGGTTGGGGTCGTAGACCAGCTTGAACGGCGACTGATCCTGGATCACGCCGGCGACCTTCACGCCACCGACCTCTTCGCCGAAACGCTGGCCGGCGGGCGGGTTCACCTGGAACACCACCTGACGGGCGCGGTAAGGCTGGCCGTCCGGGCCCGCGACGCTGTCCGCGTTGGCCATGTTGCTGGCCGACACGTTCATGCGCTGGGACTGCGCGGAGAGCGCGGAACCGGCGATATCGAAAATGCTCAACAAAGACATACGGGCAAGCTCCCTCTAAGCCACGCGGCGGACCGGCGGCGCTTATTCCGAAATGGCGGACTGCAGCGAGCGGATGCGGCCGCTCAGCACTTGCAGCGTGCTCTGGTAATGCAAGGTGTTTTCGGCGAACCGGACGCGTTCGTTGTCCATGTCCACGGTGTTGCCGTCCAGGCTGGCCTGGTACGGCAGGCGGTACTGCAGCTCGGTGGCGCCGGCGGGCGACTGGGCCTGCGCCGGGATATGGCGCGCCGAGGTCAGCGCCAGGCTGGTGTCGGGCAGACGCATGTTGCGGTTGTCGAGCGCGCCTTCCATGGCCGCCTTGAAGTCGAAGTCACGCGCCTTGTAGTTGGGCGTGTCGGCATTGGCGATGTTCGACGACAGCACTTCCTGACGCTGCGCGCGCAAGGAGATCGCCTGCTGGAAGAAGCGAAAGTCCTGGTTGAGCCGGTCTAGCATGGGTGCCCTTGTTGCCTGAGAGTTGATCCAGTCGCGTACCGGGCGGGGACATCTCACGAAGAGGCATCGGACCCGCGTGGCGCCCGGCCAGACGAGGCCAGGGCTTTTTTACGCATGACGGCATCTTAGGGGTGGGGGCAACAACACAATCAGGTAAATAACCCAATAATTCCAACGCAATTCCAATCTTGCGAAGGTCGGCACACTTCTACAATCGTGTTCCATGAACACCGCCCTGCCCTCCCGACCGCGCTCCTCGCTGGCACGCCGCGCCGCCTTCGCCCTCTGGGCCGGCGCGCTCACGGCATGCGCCACGCCCGCTCTGGCTCAGGGCACCGCGGCACACCAGGATGCCGAGGCCGTGGCGCAGGTCGCGCGCGGCTTTCTGCTCGGCCAGCTCGCCAGTCTGGGCGGCGCGCCCACGATCACGCTCGATCCGGTCAAGACCGAGCGCCTCGCGCCCTGCGACAGCCTGGTGCCCTTCCTGCCGTCGGGCATGCGCGTGCGTGCCCGCATGACGGTCACGGTGCGATGCAACGCGCCGCAAACCTGGACCACGTATGTCCAGGCCACGGTCAGCGTGCCCGGCGAATACTTCGTGGCGGCGCGCCAGATCGGCGCGGGCGCCGCGATCCACCCCGACGACGTCACCACCCGCGAAGCGGATCTGGTGTCGCTGCCGAACGGCGCCATCACCGATATCGACGCGATCATCGGCATGCAGGCCACCCGGCGCATCGGCGCCGGCCAGGCCATCCGCGGCAACGCCCTGCGCAGCGCGGCGTCTGTCACGCGCGGCCAGGTGGTCCGCATCACGGCCCGCGGCGCCGGCTTCGTCATCTCCAGCGAAGGCCAGGCGCTCGACGATGCCGCGCCCGGCGCGATGGTCCAGGTACGCACCACATCGGGGCAAATCGTCAGCGGCGTGGTCCGCAGCGCCGGCATGGTGGAAGTCCAGCTCTGATTTGTGTTACATATGACACATCACCTTTACCGGCCTGGGCTAAAGTTCGCCATTCCCGTGTCGTTACAGAGGCATAACCTGGCAACGCCGCCCATGCCCCGCGGCGTACGACTCGCCCAGTGGAGAATAAATTGAAGATCAATCCGTCCGCGACCCGCGCCGTCACCCCGAACACCGTCAGCCGGAATGAATCCGGGCTGGCGCAGGCCTATGGCTCGGGCAAGGACAGCAACGCCGGCAGCTCCCAGGTGGCCCTGAGCGGCGCATCGCGCCAGCTGCTGGCCTTGCAGGACGGCAGCAACGACATCAACGTCGAGCGTGTCGCCGCGATCCGCGCCGCCATCGCCTCCGGCCAACTGAAGATCGACCCCACCCGCATCGCCGACAGCCTGATCGCCAGCGCCAAGGAATTGCTCAAGTAATCCGTCCCGCGCCCTCGCGCCCGACCCATGAACTACGCTGATCAGCTCAAAACCTGTCTCGAACGCGAAACCGCGCTTGTGGTCGAGTTCCTGTCCGCCCTGGACACGGAAGCCGAGGCCCTGGTCGACCGCAAGGCCCACGAGGCCCTGCACCTGGCCACGCAACAGAAAGAAGCCCTGGCCGAGAAGCTCGTGCTGCTCAGCCAGCAGCGCGACGCCCTGCTGCTGGCCCTGGGCCTGAGCACCGGCCACGGCGGCACCGAAGCGGCGGTCGCCATGCATCCCGAGCTGAGCCCGATCTGGGAATCGCTGCAGGTCCATGCCCAGGAAGCCCGCGACCGCAACGCCCGCAATGGCGCGCTGATCGAGGTCAACCTGCGCTCGACCACCGAATCGCTCGACATGCTGCGCCAGCTCGGCGGCACCAACAGCACCACCTACGACGCCAATGGCCGGGGCAAGCGCCCGGGCTACGGCGCCTACGGCGGCGCCCGCAGCATCGTCGCCACCTGATCTGCGGGTCCCTGCCGCGCGCGGCCATCCGCGCGCCCCAGCAAAAAGGCCACATGTCTCCATGTGGCCTTTTCGTTGGCGGGGCGAAATCCGTGCGCGGACCTCAGTCGACCATCTCGAGCATCGCGAACATCTTCAGCAGCGCCACCGGCAACAGCTTGCCCGGCAGCTTGCGCTCGTCCGGGCTCACCAGCCCGGCCAGCGGGCCGCGCACCATCTGGGCCGACTCCGTGTGCGCGAGCTGCCAGCAGGCGGCCGCCACCTGACCGGCCAGCAAGGCCTGGGCCGCCAGACCGTCGGCCGTGTGCACGGCCGGCAGCGCCGACCAGGCGTGCGGCAGATAGCGGAACGCGGCCTTGGCCTGCTCCTGCTGCACCAGCCAGCGGGCAATCGTGGCCGCATCGGCCTGCCCGGTGCTGAGGTTGGTCAGGCCGTAGTACTGCGCGATCACCTTGCCGCTGCGCATGTCGACGATGCGCGCGCAGATCATGCGCAGGCGGCCGCCCTCCTTGCCGCGCTGCGACAGGCCGATCTCGGTGCCGCAGGCCCACAGGGCGTTTTCGGGCTGGCCCGGCACCGGACCGGCCGGCAGATAACCCAGTTGGCGCGAGATCGCGTGCAGCGTCGTCGGGCAATCCTCGTGCAGGATGCGCAGCGCGCCCGGGCTGCGGGCGAGCCACAGATGCCCTTCGGCGCTCAATGCCAGCGACAGCGCGGTCGTGCCCATGTCGAACAGATGCACATGCGGCAGATTGCCCAGCGCCTGCGCCAGGTATTCGGCGCGGGACAGCAGCGCGTCGGCCGCATTGACCGGCCCGACCGCCGAACCCGGCACGTGCGTGGCCAGGGCGCCGTGCGGCAGCATGAGCTGCTGCACCGGCGCGGCCAGAGCGGCGCCGCGATCGCTCATCAGGAACGTGGCATGCGCCACGCCGCCCGGCAGGCCATTGCCCTTGAGCGTGGCCTTGCCGTGCAGCGCCAGCACGTAGCGCTGGCAGGCGGCGGGGAATTCACGCCGGACCATCGCGAGCATGGCTTCGCTCAGCGCGCGCTGCTTGGCATCGGCATCGTCGGAGGTGGCCGCGTCATCGCCGGCCGCGCCGCTGCGCACGCGCCAGGCGGCACGGGCATGCGCGCAGGCCGGGTCGGCCGCGAGCCAGCCCAGCGCCTGTTCGAGTTCGCCATCCGCCTCGCCCGCGCTGACCGGGCGGTGCATCGCGGCGGCCAGCAGACGGCGGCGCGCCAGCGGATCGCGCTCGGACTGGGTGCTGCTGGTATTCCACAGCGCGGCCAGATCGGCCTCGCTGGGCGCGTAGAGCGCGCGGGTCTTGTTGAGCGTGGCCAGGGCCGCATCGACGAGCGTGCTGCGGTCGGCCAGATCCAGATGCTCGGGCACGCGCTGGCCCTGCGAAACGTAATGGATCGGCAGACGATGCCGGATCGCGGTGTCGAGCGCCGGCGCCAGGCGCGAGGCCTCGTCCAGCTTGGTGATGATGCAGCCGACCACGTCCTCGCCCACGCCGTTGCGATACGCGTGCGCGACCTCGTCCAGGGTGTCGCCCTGGCTGGCGGCGTTGAGCACCAGCAGGCGGCGCACCGGCTGCCCCGCGTTGGTCAGCAGCGCGGCCTGTTCGGCCACGTTGCGGTCGCGCTGGCTGATCCCGGTGGTATCGATCAGGATGATCTTGCGATTGCCCAGGCGCGCGAGCGTGCTGCGCAGCTCGGCCGCGTCGCGCACCGAGTCGGCCGGCACGCCCATCAGGCGGCCATAGATCTGGAGCTGTTCGAGCGCTCCGATCCGGAAGTTGTCGGTGGTGAGCATGGCGACCTGATCGCGGCCTTCACGGGCCACGCAGCGTGCGGCCAGCTTGGCCAGCGTGGTGGTCTTGCCCACGCCGGTCGGGCCCACCAGCGCGTAGACGCCGCCGCCCGAGAAAAAGTCTTCTTCGGCGCGCAGCACCGGCAGATGCGTGACCAGCTCGTTGCGGGCCCAGGCCATGGCCTGGCGCGCGTCCAGGTGCTCCGGCAGTCGTTCGAGCAAGGCGCGTACCAGCGGCATCGAGAAACCGGCCTCGAGCAGCGTGCGGAACAGACCGGCATTGACCGGCTCGCGCGTCTGCGCGCGATTGCCCCACAGCATGCCGTCCATGCGCGACTCGAGCGCGCCGCGCAGCGCGTCGATCGCCGCCTGCACGCTGGGCTCCGCGCCCAGCGCGGAGTGCATGGGCAGGCCGGGCAGACCGGCGGTGCCCGGCATCGGCGTATCCGGACGACGCGCCATCGACGCGGCGGGCGCGACGGGCAACGGGGCATCGACCGCGCCCAGATCCTCGATGTCTTCGACCTCGGGCGTCACCGCGCGCGGCGTGTCATTGCGTGGCGCCGGCACGGGCTCAGGACTCGGCGCCGCGGGCGCGACGTCGGCCAGTGCCTCGTCGGGCGCGTCCACCTCGGCCGCGCGGGCGGACGTGGCTTCGAACGTGGCGCCGTAGGTCGCCGCCATGGCGCTCACGGAGGTCCGTGCCGACATGGGCAGATGCGCGGCGGCCGGACCGGCGCCGAAGCGCGCGGAGGGCGTGGGCGCCGGCACCGGCATGGGCGAGGCGGCGGCATACGCCGCCGCATGGCCGTACGCCGGCACGGCCGGACGCGCCGGGGCGGGTTGCGGGGTCGGCGCGGTATCGCGATACGCGGGCACGGCGGGCTGCGCCGGTGCGGTGTCGCGATACGCGGGCATGGCGGGTTGCGCCGGCGCGGTGTCGCGATACGCGGGCACGGCGGGCTGCGCCGGTGCGGCCGGCGCGGCCGCGGGTTGCGCCGCGGCCGGCGCGGGGCTCGGGCGAGCCGAGCCCGGCGTGCCGGTCGAGGCGTCGTGGACGGCGTCTTCGACGTCCGACTCCACGGTCGCGATGATTTCGATGCCCCCGTCGACGCGGCGGTTCGACACGATCAGGGCATCTTCGCCCAGCGCATCGCGCACCATGCGCAGCACTTCACGGGTGTTGGGTCCGACAAACCGGCTCAGTTTCATTCGCCATTACCTCCGATCAGCGCGGTCACGCGGACCACGCGCTCATCGGGAATTTCTGCATTGGAAAGCACGCCCAGCTGCGGCAGGTGATGCCGCAGGAAGCGCGAAAGCGGGGCCCGCAGCGGCGGCGACACGAGCAGCACCGGCGCGTTGCCCTGCGACTCCTGGCGCTGCAGCGCCTGTTCGGTCTCGCGCAGCAGCGTTTCCGCCAGGCCGGGCTCGAGCCCGCCACTGGTCATCATGGCTTGCGACAGCACGCGCTCGAGGCGCACGTCCAGACCGATCACGCGCAGCTCGCCCTCACCCGGGAACCATTGCTGCGTAATCGCGCGGCCGAGCGAACGGCGCGTGAGCGCGATGAGCTCCTGCACATCGGGCTGGCCCCCGCTGTTGGCGGCCAGCGCCGTGAGACGCGGCGCGTGCTCGGACAGCGTATCGATGATGGTGCGCATGTCGCGGATCGGCACTTCCTCGGACAGCAGCCCTTGCAGGACCTTCTGCAGCGAGGTGAGCGACAGCGTCTTGGGCACCAGGTCTTCGACCAGCTTGGGCGAATCGCGGCCCACGCGATCGAGCAGCTGCTGCACTTCCTGGCGGCCCAGCAGGTTGGCGCCGTGACGGTGCATCAGGTGATTGAGGTGGGTCGCCACCACGGTGCTGGCGTCCACCACCGTATAGCCGGCCACCTGAGCCTGGTCGCGCTGGCCGTTGTCGATCCAGAGCGCGGGCAGGCCGAAGGCCGGGTCGGTCGTGGGCGAGCCCTTGACCTGGATCGTGACGCCGCCCGGGTCGATCGCCAGCCACTGGCCGGGCATCGCCACGCCGTGGCCGATCTCCACGCCCGACAACAGAATGCGATAGTCGTTGGGCTTGAGTTCGAGGTTGTCGCGGATGTGCACGACGGGCGGCAGGAAGCCCACGTCCTGCGCGAACTTCTTGCGCAGGCTGCGGATGCGATGCAGCAGCTCGCCGTTCTGGGCGTGGTCCACCAGCGGGATCAGCCGGTAGCCCACTTCCAGGCCCAATTGATCCACCATCGACACGTCTTCCCAACTGGCCTCTGCCGCGGCCGCCTGGGCCTGTTGCTGCGCCTCGGCCTTGGGCTCGGCCGACGCGGCCTCCGCCTGCGCCCGGCGCTTGATCATCATGTAGCCGCCACCGGCCAGCATCGCGGCCAGCGTCAGGAAGGCCAGGTGCGGCATGTTGGGGATCAGGCCCATGATGCCGACGATCGCGGCCGTCAGGAACAGCACGTTCGGGTTCGAGAACAGCTGACCCAGGATCTGCTGACCCACGTCCTGGTCGGTCGACACGCGCGACACGACCACACCGGCGGCGGTCGAGATCACCAGCGCGGGGATCTGCGCGACCAGGCCGTCACCGATGGTGAGCAGCGTGTAGACGCGGCCGGCGTCGCCCATCGACATATCGTGCTGCGCGACGCCCACGATCAGGCCGCCGATGACGTTGATCACCATGATCAGCAGGCCGGCGACGGCGTCACCGCGCACGAACTTGCTGGCACCGTCCATCGAGCCGTAGAAGTCGGATTCCTGCGCCACTTCGGCGCGGCGGCGGCGTGCCTCTTCTTCGC
This sequence comes from Bordetella genomosp. 5, assembly GCF_002261475.1. GTDB lineage: Bacteria > Pseudomonadota > Gammaproteobacteria > Burkholderiales > Burkholderiaceae_B > Bordetella. The sequence continues at coordinate 773,961 of NZ_NEVN01000004.1, read as the reverse complement.
CGATCAGGCCGGCGTTCAGGTCGGCATCGATGGCCATCTGCTTGCCGGGCATTGCATCCAGCGAGAAGCGCGCGCCGACTTCGGCGATCCGGCCTGCACCCTTGGTGATCACGATGAAGTTGATGATCGTCAGGATCACGAAAATGATGATACCGACGGCGAAGTTCCCGCCCACCAGGAAGTGGCCGAACGCTTCGATCACCTTGCCGGCGGCGTCCGGACCCTGGTGGCCGTTGAGCAGCACGACGCGGGTCGAGGCCACGTTCAGCGACAGACGCAGCAGGGTGGCGAACAGCAGCACCGACGGGAACGCGGCGAAGTCCAGCGGCTTCTTGGTGAACATCGCCACCAGCAGAATCATGATGGACAACGCGATGTTGAACGTGAACAGCAAGTCCAGCAGGAACGTGGGCAGCGGCAACACCATCATGCCCAGCACCATCACGATCAGGATGGGGCCGGCCAGCAGGCGCGCATTGGCCAGGCCTTGGGATTTAAAGAGCGTAAGCAATCCGCCCATCGATCAAGCTCCTTGTGCGGTACGAGCGAGCGGGTCCAGTTCGGCGGGCACGGCCAGGGCGCCTGGCGCCTCCGGATGCATGCCGGCGCCGGCGCGCCAGCTGCGCAACTGGAAAACCCACGCCAGCACTTCGGCTACCGCGGTGTAAAGTGCCGAGGGGATTTCCTGTCCCAGCTCGACGTGTTGATGCAAGGCACGCGCCAACGGCGGCGCCTCCAGCATGGGAATACGGTGTTCGGCGCCGATTTCGCGGATCTTGGCCGCGATTAGACCGGTGCCCTTGGCCACCACGCGCGGGGCGGCCAGTTCTTTCTCGTTGTAGACCAGCGCCACGGCGTAGTGCGTCGGGTTGGTCACGATCACGTCCGCCTTCGGCACTTCCGACATCATGCGGCGGCGCGCGGCGGCACGCTGCGTCTGGCGGATGCGCGCCTTCACGTGCGGGTCGCCTTCCGACTCCTTGTGCTCTTTCTTGACGTCTTCCTTCGTCATCCGCAGCTTCTTCAGGTGCGAGAAGATCTGCCACGGCACGTCGATCAGCACGATCAGGAACAGCGACGCGATGATGATCGCGCAGCAGATCGCCACCAGTTTGAGTGCCGTGACCAGCGCGGCCGATGGCGCCACGTGCATCAGGCTCATCATCTGCGGCTGGTAATGCCACAGGGTCCAGGCGGCCGCGCCGCCCACCAGCAGTGCCTTGCCCAGGGCCTTCACCAGCTCGATCAGCGTCTGCGACGAAAACATCCGTTTGATGCCGGACAGCGGGTTGAGCTTGTCGAACTTGAATTCCAGCGGCTTGGTCGAGAACACCAGCCCGCCCAGCGCCACGCTGGCCAGCACGGCGGTCACCACCAGCGCGCCGAACACCGGCAGCAGCACCAGCAGCGCCTTGCCGAAGCCGTCGACGGCCAGGTTGACCATCACCGTCGTGTCGTGCGCGATCCGTTGGTCGAACGCCAGCCCGCCCTGCATCACGCCGGACAGCCCGCGATAGAGCAGCCCGCCCGTCATCCACAAGGCGGCCGCGCCCACGGCCAGCAGCAGAAACGTGCCCAGCTCGCGCGAACGCGCGATCTGCCCCTCCTCGCGCGCCTTTTCCAGGCGCCGAGGTGAGGCAGATTCGGTCTTTTCGAGGTCGCTTTCTTCGGCCATCAGCAGCGGTAGGTTCGCGATTCACAATCTGAAGGTTGTGAGCCGCCCGCCGAGATTCTAGGCGCAGCCGGGGGGCCGCGATCACCCAAGAAAAGGGGGGAAATCGGCGTTATTCAGACGCCCTCGCCCGCCCCTGGCGCGGGACGCGGGCACCCGGCGCGCCGGCCCGCCCGCCCGGGCCGCATTTGGGGCGCCGCAGCCAGACGTAACCGTCACAGACGCCCGCCCGGATCGCGCCCGGATCGCGCCCGGATCCAGCCGGCCGGCGCGATGGCCTCAGGCCGGCGCCCAGGCCCGGTCGACCCGTGCGGCGCCCGACTCCACCATCTCGCGAAAGCGCGCGAAATCGAGCCCGATCCGCACGGCGCCCCAATGCTCCGGGCCCAGATAGAGCGGAATCGACACATCGTTGACGATCTCGCCCGTGTCGCGCGGGTAGGTCTGGAACAGCAGGCTGCCCGTGTTCGAGGCCAGCCGCGCCCCGACCGGATCGTTGAAGATGCGCTTGTTGCGCGAGCGCGCCGTGTCCACGGCAGGGTCGCCGCAAGGCGGATGAGAGTAGCGGCTGTTGTGCGCCGGCGCGTAGCCGCGCGCGTCCACGATCAGCGCGTAGCTGCCGCCCGGAATCGCGTCCAGCACGCGATCGAGCAGGCGCGTGAGCGCCGCGTCGATCACCTGGTCGTACGAGGTGTGAAAGCGCGGCGGATCGCTGGCGGCGATGCGGCGGTAATCGCGGTCGAACACGTCGAGCCCCCGCGCCCTGGCCGCGCCCAGCAGCGCGGCCGCCTCGTCACGAAACGCCAGCACCGCGTCGTTGAGCAGATCGAACGGCGTGTTGCCGGTGCGCATGCCGGCCAGCACCTCCTGCACGCCCTCGGTCTGGTTGCGGATCCGGTCCACCTCGCCCGAGATGGCGGCCACGCGCGCCTGCACATCGCCCGCCAGGGCCGCCACGCGGCCGACCTCGGCGCTCATGGCCTGGTTGGTCTGGTCCACCTCGTCGATGGCACCGACCACCTCGGTGACCTGACGATTCATGCCGTCGAAATCCCGCACGAAGCCGTCGAAGTCGCGCCGCGTACCGCCCAGCCGGCCGTCGCAGGCCTGCACGTCGGTGGCCAGCGTGCCGGTGCGGCCCTGCGTCGCCTCGACCAGTTCGAGCATCTCGCCGGTGTGCCTGCCGATCTCGCCGGTCGCGGCATTGACCCGTTCGGCCAGACGGCCCACCTCCGTGGCGACCACCGCGAAGCCGCGTCCCGCGTCGCCCGCGCGCGCCGCCTCCACGCCCGCGTTCAGCGCGAGCAGCTGCGTCTGCAGGGCGATGTCCTTGATCAGGCGGCTGATATCGCTGACCGAGCGCGCCCGCTCGGTCAGCTGGGCCACGGTCGCGCCGAACTCGGCCATGTGCGCGCTCATGCGCTCGATGCGCTCGTGCACCTCCTGGAGCGCGGCCTGCGCCTGGCGCGCGGTGTGCAGGTTGTCGCCACAGACCTGCGCGATCTCGCGCGCATGGCTGGACGTGGTGGCGGACAGGCCGGCGATCTGGCTCGAGCTGGCGGCGAGCGCCTCGGCGGCGCCGGCCTGCTCGCGCGTGAGCCCGGCGCACTGCCCCGCCTGGAATTGCGTGCGGGCGGTGTTCAGCGCGATGTCGATGCTGGCCTGCCGCACCGTGATGATGCGGGTGCGGATCTGGCCCAGAAACCGGTATAGCGGCCACGAGGCCGGGCTCAGCGACCAGGCGCGTTGCGCCAGGGTCGCCTGGCCGCGATTGAGACGGCGCAGCAAACGCCAGAGACCGCCTACGCGGACGGTGCGACTAGCCATGACTCCTCCCTGTGCCCTGCCCCGCCGGCTCTGTCGGACGGCTGGAGCGCCCACCCCGCGAGGGGCTGGCGGCATTCGTAATGCTGCGTCTGTTATTTGTTTTTTGTTACAGCAAGTCTAGCCGGGGACCCACGGTCTGACTCTTAGGGAAAGTACGTCCCGCCGGCGCGCGGCATGCGAAGCGCGGCGCCTCGCCTCGCCGGCAGCGCCTTGCCGGCCGCGCCTGGCCGGCCGCGCCTGGCCGGCCGCACCTCGCCGGTCGCGCCTAGCCGGCCGCACCTGGCCGGTCGCGCCTAGCCGGCCGCACCTCGCCGGTCGCGCCCAAACGCAAAAGCGCGATCAGAAGCCGAGGCTGGCCAGCAGATCGTCGACCTGATCCTGGCTGGTCACCACATCGGCCTTGCCGGTGGGATTGACCTGCGGACCGTTCAACAGGCTGTTGGCCTCGTCGCGGCGCTCTTGCGGCACGCTGTCGAGCAGCACCTGCAGCAGTTCGCGCTCGATCGCGCCGACCACGTCCATCATGCGCATGATGACCTGACCGGTGAGATCCTGGAAATCCTGAGCCATCACGATTTCCATCAGCTTGTTCTGCGTGAACTGCGCGTGCTCGGGCACTTCGCCCAGGAAGGCGCGCGTGTCCTGCACGAGGCTGCGCGCCTCGGGCACGTCGAGCGGCTGGTCGTACCACTGCTGCCAGCGGGTGTCGAGCTCGCGCGCCGTGCGCGACATGCCGTCCTGCACGGGGCCCGCCGCTTCCGTGGCGTTGAGCACGCGGTTGGCCGCCTGCTCCGTCATCTGCGCGACATAGCGCAGCCGGTCGCGTGCATCCGGAATCGCCTGAGCGGCATCCTTGATGGCCTGATCCAGGCCGAGTTCGCGCATGCTGTCGCGCAGCATCCGCGTGAGCGAAGCGATCCGATGGATCAGATCGCCCGATTCAGCCTGATTACCTGTACCGGTGTCCGTCGCGTTCATGATGCCTTACCTCAGCCGCCGATTTTCTCGAAGATCTTGTTGAGCTTTTCTTCCAGCGTCGCCGCCGTGAAAGGCTTCACCACATAGCCGTTGGCGCCTGCCTGAGCCGCCGCGACGATGTTTTCTTTCTTGGCCTCGGCCGTCACCATCAGCACCGGCAGCGAGGCCAGGCTGGGCTCGGCACGGATCTGCTTGAGCATCTCCAGGCCGTCGAGGTTGGGCATGTTCCAGTCGGACACGACGAACTGGAAGCCGCCGTTGCGCAGCTTGTCCAGGCCCATCTGGCCGTCTTCCGCCTCGTCGACGTTCTCGAAACCCAGCTCTTTGAGCAGGTTGCGGATGATCCGGCGCATCGTGGGGAAGTCATCCACCACGAGAATCTTGAGTCCCTTGTCTACCATCTAACACTCCAAAAAAATTCGCTCAAAGCCGTGGTCGCGGTGCGCCACGGTCAGACGCGGTGGCCTCGATCGCCCACACGCAACAGGATCCGTTCACTCATGTCGCCGAGCGACACCACTTCGTCGGCGGCGCCGATCGCAATGGCCTCGCGCGGCATGCCGAACACCACGCAGCTGGCTTCGTCCTGGGCCAGCGTGTGGGCGCCGGCACGACGCATGGCCAGCATGCCCGCGGCGCCGTCCTTGCCCATACCGGTCAGGATGACGCCGATGGCGTTGCGGCCGGCGGCCACGGCCGCCGAATTGAAAAGCACATCGACCGAAGGACGGTGGCGGTTGACCGGGTCACCCGTCTCCAGTTCGATCACGTAGTTTGCACCACTGCGGCCCAGCTTCATATGCTGTTCGCCGCCCGGCGCAAGATACACGTGGCCCGGCAGCACACGCTCGCCATGGACGGCTTCGCGCACCGTCACGGCGCACAGCGCATCGAGGCGCTGCGCGAACGAGCGGGTGAAGCCCGCCGGCATGTGCTGCGTGATCAGAATGGCCGGGCTGTCCGGCGGCAGCGGCTGCAGCACCTCGCGGATGGCTTCGGTGCCGCCGGTGGACGAGCCGATGATGACCAGCTTCTCCGAGCTCGCGAACGGGCTGCGCAGACGCACCGGCGCGGGCGTGCCGGCGGCTGCCGGCGTCGGGGCGCGCAGGCGCGCGCGCGAGGCGGCGCGAATCTTGTCGGCGATGAGCTCGGAATAATCCAGCAGGCCATCGCGGATCCCCAGCTTGGGTTTGGTCACGAAGTCGATGGCGCCCAGTTCGAGCGCGCGCAGCGTGATTTCACCGCCGCGCTCGGTCAGCGACGACACCATCACGACCGGCATCGGGCGCAGGCGCATCAGCTTCTCGAGGAAGTCGAGGCCGTCCATGCGCGGCATTTCGACGTCCAGCGTCAGGACATCCGGGTTGTGCTGCTTGATCAGTTCACGCGCGACGAGCGGATCGGGCGCGGTGGCCACGACTTCCATGTCGGCATGGCTGTTGATGATCTCGGTCATCAAGCCCCGCACCAGGGCGGAATCATCAACGCAAAGTACTCTGATTTTCTTCATGGTCCAGGCCCCTTCTTCCGGGCCGCTTTTCTGACGTTGATCGTTTAATCCTGGCTTACGCACTCGTACACGGTCTGGCCGCGCAGGCGGAAATCCTGGCTGATGTACGTGAAGTTCTCCGAGTGGCCGGCAAACAGCAGTCCGCCCGGCTTGAGCAGCGGGACGAAGCGCCGCAGGATCTTGGCCTGCGTCGGCTTGTCGAAATAGATCATCACGTTGCGGCAGAAGATCGCATCGAACTTCTCGGTCACCGGCCACGAGGGCGCCAGCAGGTTGAGCGTCTCGAACTGCACCATCTGCGCAATCTCGGGCCGCACCTTCACCTGGCCTTCGTTGTCGGCCCGTCCGCGCAGGAAAAAGCGCTTCAGGCGCGCCTCGTCCATCTTCGCCACGCGGTCCCAGGTGTACACCCCGGCACGCGCCTTGTTCAGGCAGTTGGTGTCGATGTCCGTCGAGTAGACCTTGCTGTTGCTCGCACGGCCGCCCAGCGCCTCGGTCAGCGTGATCGCGATCGAGTAAGGCTCTTCGCCCGTGGAGGCCGCGCAGCACCAGACCGACACCGGTCCGCCGCGGGTCCGGGCGAAATCCGCCAGGATCGGGAAGTGATGCGACTCGCGAAAGAACGCGGTCAGGTTGGTCGTGAGCGCGTTGACGAAGTCTTCCCACTCGGCGGCCGAGGGCTGATTCTCGAGTTCGTCGAGATAGCTGCTGAAGTCCATCTTGCCCAGCGCGCGCAGGCGGCGCGCCAGACGGCTGTACACCATTTCACGCTTGTGCGCGCCCAGCGAAATGCCGGCGCGCGCATAGATCATGCTGCGCACCCGGGAGAAGTCCGCGTCGCGGAATTCGAACTGGCGCTCCGCCGAAAATGACGGGGTGGTGTTCAACATGCCTTCCTCAATGCTCCAACGCCAGGTGGCCGGCGTCATGACGCCGCGCACCCAGGCGCTCCAGCGACGCGTCGATGACTTCGCCGCCGTTGATCTTGAATACGGCCACCGCTTCGGCCAGGCGCTCGGCCTGTTCCTGCAGCGAGCCGGCCGCGGCCGCGGCTTCTTCCACCAGCGCCGCGTTCTGCTGGGTCACTTCGTCCATCTGCGCCACCGCGCGATTGACCTGATCGATGCCGCTGGACTGCTCTTCGGACGCCGCCGAAATCTCGCCCATGATGTCGGTCACGCGCTTCACCGAGGCCACGATCTCTTGCATCGTGTCGCCGGCGCGCCCGACCTGCTGCGAACCCGTGCCCACCTTGGTCACCGAGTCTTCGATCAACACCTTGATTTCCTTGGCGGCCTGGGCGCTGCGCTGCGCCAGCGAGCGCACTTCGCCCGCCACCACCGCAAAGCCCTTGCCCTGCTCGCCCGCGCGGGCGGCTTCCACCGCGGCGTTGAGCGCCAGGATGTTGGTCTGGAACGCGATGCCGTCGATCACCGACACGATCTCGCTGATCTTGCGCGAGCTGGCCGAAATGCCTTCCATGGTGTGCACCACTTCCGACACCGCCGATCCGCCGCGCTCGGCCACGTCCGAGGCACTGGCGGCCAGCTGATTGGCCTGGCGCGCGTTGTCGGCGTTCTGCTTCACGGTGGAAGCGAGCTGCTCCATCGAGGCCGCGGTCTCTTCGAGCGAGGCCGCCTGCTGCTCGGTGCGCGACGACAGATCGGTGTTGCCCGCGGCGATCTCGTGCGCGCCGACGTTGATCTCTTCGACGCCGCGACGCACCGACGACACGGTGCGGGTCAGGCTTTCCTGCATGCGCTTGAGCGCGGCGAACAGCTGGCCGATTTCGTTGCTGTTGCGCACGTCGACGCGCGCCGTCAGGTCACCCGCGGCGATGCGATCGAAGTACGAGCCGGCTTCCTTGAGCGGCGCCAGCACGCGGCGGCGCAGGAAGACGTAGGTCATGAACACCAGCAGCGAGGCCACGACGCCGCCCAGGGCGACCGCCGCGAGCACGAAGGTGTAGCGCTTCTCGGCCGTGTCGTAGGCCTCTTGCACCAGGCCCGCGCGCCAGGCGTCGAACGCGTCGATCGAACGCGCGAAGCGCGCCTCGAGCGCATCCTGCACCATCTGCACATGCGACTGATAGCCCGACATGTCCGCCTTCTCGAGCGAGGCGATGAGCGGGTTCAGGCCCTGCGTGACCAGCGCGCCGAACGACTCCTCGATTTCCTTGAGGGAAGCGGCGGCGCTGTCGGGCTTGGGCAGGGTCTTGTAGTAATCGAATTCGGTCTGCGCGCGGGCCAGGGCGGCCTTCGAGCGCTGCAACAGGCCGGCGGCTTCGGTGGCCAGGCCCTGCTGCACCATCAACGGCTGACCGATGGAACGCACGATGTCGGCGTATTGCGCGGTGGCGGCGCGGCCCATCGCATTGAGCGTGTCTTTGTACGACGCGACGACGCGGCCCATGGAGTCTGACAGATCCTGCGTCTGCTTGACCTCGACCAGCGTGCCATTGGAAACGCGCAACGACAGCACACCCAGCGCGGCGCCCAGCACCAGCATGAAAGAGAAGAACGCCAACACCGCCAGCAAACTGCTGCGGATGGTCAGATTCGCCAAGAACTTGCGCATAACGTACGGGTCTCCCCTGCGATGATTGCCACGCCTGCAATACGGCGGGCGGCGAAATGCTTCCGCCGCCCGGCTTGTCCTGCGTTTCCCGGGATCAGGAAGCGACGCGCTCGACCAGCTCCATTTCGTCGCTGGTCATCAGCTTTTCGATGTCGACCAGGATGAGCATGCGCTCGTCAACGGTGCCCAGACCGGTCAGGTATTCCGTCGAGAGCGTGGCGCCGAATTCCGGCGCCGGACGGATCTGGCCGGCGTTGAGCATCAGCACGTCGGACACGCCGTCGACCACGATGCCCACGACGCGGTGGTCGAGGTTCAGGATGATGACGACCGTCTGCTCGTTGTATTCGACGCTGCCCAGGTTGAACTTGATGCGCAGGTCGATGATCGGCACGATGATGCCGCGCAGGTTCGTCACGCCCTTGATGAACGTGGGCACGTTGGCGATGCGGGTCACCGCGTCGGCGTCGTAGCCGCGGATTTCCTGCACCTTCAGAATGTCGATACCGTACTCTTCCGAACCCAGGGTGAAGACCAGGAATTCGTTGCCCACGTCTTCGACACGGGCGTTTTGCGCTTGCGGCTTGGCTGCCATGGTAGTGCTCTCCGTCAATTCAGAATGGCTTCGGGCTGCGACCAACGCTCACGGTTGGCACGCGCAAGCGCGAATACGTCGACAATCAGTGCAACACTGCCGTCGCCGAGAATGGTCGCGGCGGAAATGCCGGGGACCTTGCGATAGTTGGATTCGAGGTTCTTCACCACCACCTGATGCTGGCCGACCAGGTGGTCCACCAGCAGTGCGAAGCGGCGGTCTTCGGCCTGCATGATCACGGCGATGGCCTGCGTGGGATCGGTCTGTGCCTCGTGCACCGAGAACACCCGGTGCATTTCCACCAGCGGCAGGTACTCGCCGCGCACATGCATCACGCGCTCGTTGCCGGCCACCGAGTAGATCTGGTCTTCGGTCGGCTGCAGCGATTCCGTCACGTGGTTCAACGGCAGGATGAAGGTCTCTTCGCCCACGCGCACCGACATGCCGTCGAGGATGGCCAGCGTCAGCGGCAGCACGATGCGGGTCGTGGTGCCCTGCCCCGGAACGCTCGAGAGCTGCACGTGGCCGCCCATGTCCTGGATGTTGCGGCGGACCACGTCCATGCCCACGCCACGGCCGGAGATGTCGGTGACCTGCTCGGCGGTCGAGAAGCCGGGCGCGAAAATCAGCTGCCAGATTTCTTCGTCGGGCGAGTTCTCGTTCACCGACAGACCTTGCGTCTGGGCCTTCTTCAGGATGCGGTCGCGATTCAGACCACCGCCGTCATCGCTCACTTCGATCACGATGTTGCCGCCGTTGTGCTGCGCGGACAGGACCAGCTGGCCCACCGGCTCCTTGCCGGCCGCGACGCGCTTCTCGGGCGTTTCGATACCGTGATCCAGGCTGTTGCGCACCAGGTGCGTCAGCGGATCGATGATGCGTTCGATGAGGCTCTTGTCGAGCTCGGTCGCGCGGCCGAAGGTTTGCAGTTCGATCTGCTTGCCCATCTTGCCGGCGATGTCGCGCACGACCCGCGGGAAGCGCGAGAACACGTAATCCATCGGCATCATGCGGATGGACATCACGGCTTCCTGCAGGTCGCGCGCGTTGCGTTCGAGCTGCTCCATGCCGTTGAGCAGGCGATCGTGCAGCACCGGGTCCAGCGTGGACGCGGTCTGGGCCAGCATGGCCTGCGTGATCACGAGCTCGCCCACCAGGTTGATGATCTGATCGACCTTCTCCACGCCGACCCGGATCGAGGTCGATTCGGTGTTGGCGTGGGCCGGCGCGGCGGCGCGCGCGGCAGGCGCGGCAGCGGCTGCGGCCGGAGCCGGTGCGGGCGCGGCGGCGGGTGCGGCGGGTGCGGCGGGTGCGGCGGGTGCGGCAGCAGCGGGAGCCGCCGGCGCGGCAACGGCCGGCGCGGCGACGGCCGGCGCGGCGACGGCCGGCGCGGCGAAACCTGCCGCGGCGGCCTCGAACTGCTCGACCACGTCGGGCGTGGCGGCGGGCTTGCCCGGCGCGGCTTCACGGCGGATATCCAGCTGATCGGCATCGACGATGAAGCAGCACACCGCCTCGATATCGTCCTGCGCGCAGGTGGTATCGACCCAGACGGTCAGGGCCTCGGGGGTGCGCTCATGATGGTGCACCGTGCCGAGGTTGCCCATTTCTTCGAGCAGCGACTGGGCGTCCTTGTCGGACACCTTGCGGAACTGCACGCGGAACGGCAGCGCGGAACTGTCGGCCGCGGCAGCCGGGGCTGCGGCAGCCGGTGCTGCGGCAGCCGGTGCTGCGGCAGCCGGGGCGGGCGCCGCGACAGGCGCGGGCGCGGCAGCGACAGGTGCAGGTGCGGGTGCCGGCGCAGGCGCCGCGGCAGCCGGGGCGGCCTCGCCCTTGCCTTCCAGCGCGAGTTGCCGCAGCACCGCGCAGATCCGTTCGAACACGGCCTGATCGGGCTCTTCGGAGGCCCGATAGGCATCCAACTGGCTTTTGAGCACGTCTTTCGTTTCCAGAAAAGTATCGACCATATCGGCGCGCAGTTTCATTTCGCCGCGACGGATGGCGTCCAGCAGGTTTTCGAGCAAATGCGTGGTTTCGGCCAGCTTTTGAAAGCAGCCGAACGTGGCCGCGCCACCCTTGATGGAGTGCGCGGCGCGGAAGATGGCGTTGAGCTGTTCGATGTCGGGTTGGCCGACGTCGAGCTCGAGCAGCAACTGCTCCATCTGCGCGAGCAATTCGTCCGCTTCGTCGAAGAACGTTTCGTAGAACTGACTGAGGTCCAGACCTGAACTCATGATGAGCCGTTTGCCTTCCTATAGAACACGCCGAAGCGTGTTGACACTAAACCGGCGGCTGCTCATCGAGCAGCTCGGCGGCCAAATCCACCAGAGTTTCGGGATCGACCGGCTTGTTCAGCCAGCCGCAGACCCCCAGATCGCGGGCAGCTGTCTTGCTGTCCACGTCATCCTCGGTAGTCAGTACCAAAACCGGAACATCGAAATAGCGCTCCTGCTCGCGCAGGCCCCGGATCAGATCCAGGCCGCCCATTACCGGCATGTTCCAGTCGCTCACGACCAGATGGATGTCGTGCTGGCCGGCCAGTTCGAGCGCTTCCTGCCCGTTGCCGGCCGTGACGACCTCCCATCCTGCGCCCGCCAAGGCGGCCCGCACGATCATGCGCATCGTTGCGGAATCATCCGCGACCAATATCTTTGCGGTCATGCTCCTGTTCACTCCTACCGGGCAGAGGTACCCGAGACGGTGGTCACCGTGACCGTCGCGGCTGCCGCCGCGGGTGCGGCCTGCGCGGCCGGTGCCGGCGCCGGCTGTGTGCCCGCGGGCGGCGTGGCCGGCGTGATGACCGGGATCACGATGCCGGAGGCGGGCGCCGCGGCGGCCGCGGCCGCGCGTTCCTGCACTGCATGCATCACATCCTGGGCATCGCGCGCGCTCACTTCCGCGGCCGCCGCGTTCTCGTCCTCGATACGCTTCTGCGTTTTCTCGTTCAGCACTACCAAGCTGATACGCCGGTTAACGGCAGCATATGGATCATCTTTAACGAGGCTCATGCTCGAAGACAAACCCTGGATGCGCAGCACCTTGGTTTCGTTCATGCCGCCAGCCACCAATTCCTGGCGCGAGGAGTTGGCGCGGTCGGCGGACAACTCCCAATTGCTGTAGGCGCGCTCACCCCGCGCGTACTGCGACGCGTCGGTGTGACCGGAGATGCTGATCTTGTTGGGCAGCTCGTTGAGCGTCGGGCCGAGCTCGCGCAGGATGTCGCGCATGTACGGGCGCACTTCGGCGCTGCCGGTGGCGAACATCGGGCGGTTCTGGCTGTCGATGATCTGGATCCGCAAGCCCTCGGTCGTCATGTCGATCAGCAGCTGCGGCTTGAAGTTCTTCAGGACGGGGCTGGTCTCGATCAGGCTGTCGAGACGCTGCTTCAGGCGCTCCAGGCGATGGCGATCCCGGCGCTCGGAGTCCGGGATGTTCTGCGACTGCACGCGATTGCCATTGGAGCGACGGGTCTCGCCCTGGTCGCGCAGCGGATCCGAGCCGCCGCCGGGGATGGCGCTGGTCTCGGCCGAGCTGCTGGGGCCGCCCGCGATGGCGACGCTCAGCGGCATGCGGAAATACTCGGCGATGCCCTTGAGCTCTTCGCGCGGCACGATGCTGATCAGCCACATGACCAGGAAGAACGCCATCATCGCCGTGATGAAGTCGGCGTAGGCGATCTTCCAGCTGCCGCCGTGGTGGCCGCCCTTGCCGCCGGACTTCTTGCGGCGGACCACCACACGGTGGTTGTTGACCGTGCTCATCTAACGGACTCCCGATCAGGCGCGGCCGGGGGCCGAGCTGGTCTTTGCCTGTCGAACGTGCTCTTCGAGCTCGCCGAAGGACGGGCGAACCGACGAGAACAGCACCTTGCGGCCGAATTCCACGGCGAGCTGCGGCGGATAGCCATTCATGCTGGCCAGCAGCGTGACCTTGATGCACTCCAGCACTTTGACGGATTCGGCGGCCTGGCCTTCGACGCGCGAGGCGAACGGCGCAACGAAACCGTAGGCGAGCAGAATCCCGAGGAACGTGCCGACCATGGCCTTGGAGATGAGGTCGCCCAGAATGGCGGGCGGCTGATCCACGGCGGCCAGCGCCTTAATCACGCCCAGCACGGCGGCCACGATACCGAAGGCCGGCAGGCCGTCGGCCATCTGCTGCAGCGCGTGCGTGGGCACTTCGCGCTCGTGGCGGAAGGTTTCGATTTCTTCGTCCATGAGCGTTTCGATTTCGAACGAGCTCATGTTGCCGCTGATCATGATGCGCAGGTAGTCGGTGATGAACTCCATGAGCTTCGGATCTTTCATGATCCGCGGATACTCATTGAACACCGGGCTGGACTGCGGATCCTCGATGTGGGATTCGATGGCCATCAGGCCTTCGCGGCGCGCCTTGTTCAGCAGCACATACAGGAGCGCCATCAGCTCCATGTAGAGGTCCTTGCTGTACGGGCCGGATTTGAAGGCGCGCGGAATGGCGCCCTTCACCAGTTTGAGCGTCTTGCGGCTGTTACCGGCCAGGAAAGCGCCCAACGCGCCACCACCGATGAGGGTCAGCTCGAACGGCTGGTAGAGTGCACCGAGGTGCCCGCCCAAGCCCATGAAGCTGCCGATCACCGCGATGATCACCACTGCATAACCGATAACAATCAACACATCAGGCCTCTGCCAACGTAGTCTAAAACTGGCGACAATGATCCCCCGAGGACCCTGTCGCAAAAACGCGGGTTACGGGGGGTTTTTTGGGGCTTTTGGCGTGTTTGGCCTTCCCTGGGGGGTCAGGAAGCCTGTTCGGCGCGTGCCGGCGTACCCGCGTTGGCCCGTGCACGAGCCGCCGCGCGCGTCTTGCCCGCACGGGGTGGCGGACGGCAGATGGCGCACACGAAGTCGGTCTGCGGATCGTGCGCGTGGGCGATGAAATGCCCGCCGCACTGACGGCACGACGACAACTGCAGCATGCCACTGTCGAAGAAGCGCACCAGCATCCAGGCCCGCGTGAAGCTCAGCACCGGCTCCGAACCTGCCGGCTGCGTGGCGTCGGTCTGGGCGTGCTCGAGATACAGACGATAGGCGTCGATCACGGCGCGCACACCCTTGCTCGAGGTCCGCGTATTGAGGAAGGAGTAGACGTTGTAGAACAACGACGAGTGAATGTTCGGCAACCAGGTCATGAACCAGTCCACCGAGAACGGCAACATGCCCTTGGGTGGCGAGCAGCCCCGGATTTCGCGATACAGGCGCGCAAGCCGGTCATGGCTGAGGCTGGTCTCGGCTTCGAGTACTTGAAGCCGCGCCCCGAGTGTGATCATTGCACTGGCCAACAGAATCTCGTCGGCTTCCTGTGAAACGCTTTTTACTGGCATACCGCCTTCCTGCTCAGTGAGCGGTTGGTCAGGCCAACTCTTCGACTGGCTGTTTGGCCAGCAGAATCGTGGCATGAGCTTGTTGCAGGGCACCGCCCAGCACATCCTGGGTCAACGCCGACAACAAGCTGTAATCGTCGAAACGGAAACGGCACAGCAGCGAGCTCGAGCTGGCCAGCTTCACCAGCTGAGCGGGCGACAGGCGCATCAGAATGTCCGCGACCTCATTGCTGAAACCCAGGCGAAACATGGAGGCCGCGTAATCGTCTCGCAACATGCGTTGGGCAAGCAGCAGATACGAGAGATTCACTTCGCGTATATCGGCGAGCAAGGAACTATCGGCGGTTTTCACTTTGGTACTCCGTTGACGATGTCTAGCCGGGGTGAAGAAGTCCAGATCCGCGCCCCCGAGAAACCTCACGCAGACCTGTTTTCGTCTTAATGCGAAATGTATCATTTGATCGCAATTTGCATGCAATTTAACATGCACCCTGTCATTTTCTATGACTTTTATGACGAAACATTGATTTTTTTCAGACTTTCTTCGAGCTTGACAGTTACTCGTTACATCTCTTGCAGCGCCAGAATCGCAAATGCGCAAACAAACGCGCAAAAAGTTGCGTTCTTCATAGAATGAAACAGCGCCATTTGTCGACAATCTACGGGTTAGCAGGCGTAGACGACCGTCTCCGGCCATCCGAGCCGGCTAGCCTCATATGTCGCAACTATGCAACACCCATCTCACAGCGAGATTCGTGAGACACCTGCAGACTGAACCTGAATGCCCAACGCAGAAGACAGCTTGGTCCAATACGCACCGCTGGTTCGCAAACTGGCGCTGCAGTTGCTGGCCCGCTTGCCGGCCAGCGTGCAATTGGACGACCTCATCCAGGCCGGCATGATCGGTCTGCTCGATGCCGTGCGGCGCTATCAGGAGAGCCCGGACGCGCAGTTCGAGACGTATGCCACCTCGCGCATCCGCGGCGCCATGCTCGACGAATTGCGCAGCCAGGACTGGCTGCCGCGCAGCGTGCGCAGCAAGAGCCGAAAGATCGAAACCGCCATCCAGCGCAAGGAGCAACAGCTCATGCGCTCGCCCACCGAGACCGAGATCGCACAGGAGCTCGGCGTGCCGCTGGACGAATACCAGAGCATGCTGACCGACGCGCAAGGCCTGCAAATCGTGCATTACGAAGGCATGGGCGGCGATGACGCGGGCGATCTCGACTGGAGCGAAGGCGCGGCCAGCGAGAGCAGCGGCAACCCGCTCAATGCACTGCTGGCCACCGACCTGCGCGCCGCGCTGATCCAGGCCATCGACAAGCTGCCCGATCGTGAGAAGCTGCTGCTCTCCCTCTATTACGAGCAGGGCCTCAACCTCAAGGAAATCGGCGCGGTGCTCAACGTGACCGAGGCGCGCGTCTGCCAACTCCGCACGCAGGCGACCGCCCGGCTGCGCTCCTCGCTGAGCGAACAAGCCTGGGGCGAGCTCCCCGAACACGGCCTGCTCTCGCAGGTCATCTGACCGCGCGGTCGCTCGTGCCGGCGCATGCGCCGCGCACGAGCCCGCAGGCCCTCTCCTCGCCTATCGCATTACGCCGGTCGCGCCTTACGGGGTCGCCCTACGCGGGCCGCCCTGCGCGGGCCGCCCTGCGCGGGCCGCCCTACGCGGGCCGCCACCTCATGCGCGCCTTGCGGGCCGGGCTGCGCGCCCCGCCGACGCGGGCCGTCAATCGCCTTTTCGACGGATCGCACCGCCGCCACGCTCTTTCGCGCGAGCAGGGGCAATGCAACAACTCGCCGAAAAGATTGCAATGCAACGCGCGAAATGACGTAACTCGCGCCTTACAAACACGGATTTACAGGCTTTTAAGGCGTCGGCATTCGTTACGTTCTCGGCGAAACGGCCGAAAATCCTGGGGGAAACCCGCAGCTAAACGACCCGCGAGTCTGCCGAATGTATCGTTACGCAACGCGAGGCGTTAGTAATATGTATCCACTGTCGACACATATAGCGCGCCTGAGCATTGCCAAATGTTACGAGCCCGGCAGGCTCGGAGTGGTCTTTAGCCCCCTTCCCGAGCGCCCATACGGCCAGTCGAACCCACCTTGCGAGGACCCGTCGCAAGGTCGCCGGAACACCGCGTCGCAAGTTGCCGAATCCCCGCCATACAGATAGGCGTGCCCCCCTGCCCGGTCGGCCTCGCAAGAAACCCCAGCCCAAAAAAAATGTGTAACAGCGAACTAAAGGCCTAAAGATTTGTTTGGCCCCGACGTTATCCAGGCAGCGGGACACTGATCGGAGCTGTAAAGACTCTGACAGTCACTGCAACTGTTGGGCGGCTCGGCTGCCCAGTTTGAAGATGCCTTTCTCTCTTGGGAGCTATTCATGGCTGCTGTTATCAATACCAACTACTTGTCGCTCGTTGCTCAGAACAACCTGAACAAGTCCCAATCGGCTCTGGGTTCCGCCATCGAGCGCCTGTCGTCGGGTCTGCGCATCAACAGCGCCAAGGACGACGCCGCTGGCCAAGCCATCGCCAACCGCTTCACCGCCAACGTCAAGGGTCTGACCCAAGCCGCTCGTAACGCCAACGACGGTATCTCGATCGCTCAAACGACCGAAGGCGCCCTGAACGAAATCAACAACAACCTGCAGCGCGTTCGCGAACTGACCGTTCAAGCCGTCAACGGCACGAACTCGAAGAGCGACCTGGAATCGATCCAGGCTGAAATCACCCAGCGTCTGGGCGAAATCACCCGCGTGTCGGAACAGACCCAATTCAACGGCGTCAAGGTTCTGGCTGACGAGCAAACCCTGACGATCCAAGTCGGCGCGAACGACAACGAAGTCATCAAGATCGACCTGAAGCAGATCAACGCTGCCACGCTCGGCCTCGGCAACCTGGACGTCACGAACGCCAAGTTCGACACCACGAAGCTGGCTGCCTCGCCCGTCACGACCGTGACGCCGGCCGGCACGACCACCTCGGTCGCCCTGAACGCCGTCGACACCAACACGGCTGGCCCGTGGGATGTGTATGTGGACGACGCTGATCCCGAGAAGCTGTATGTCTCGAACGACGGCTCGGCCTTCTACGAAGTCACCGGCTACGACAACGCCACCGGCGAACTGCAATTCGACTCGACCACCACGGTTGCCGCTACGGCTACCGCGGCTACCGCTGGCCAGCAGATCGCTGTCGGCGGCGGCGTGACCGTCAACGCTGACGACGTCCGCTTCGAAGATGCCAACACGGGCGCCGCTCCGGAAGTCTACCTGGACTCGTCGGGCAACTTCTTCGTGTCGACCGATGGCGGCTCGACCGGCTGGGCTGGCACGTTCGCCACCGACGGCACGGTTGAGTACGACACCTCCGCTGCCGCTACCAACCTGGCTTCGGACGCAACCGCCGTTGTCGGCGATTACGAAATCCCCTCGACCGTGCCGGCCGTGACGGCTGACCTGTCGGGTCTGTCGGCCACGCAAGTCGGTTCGAACCCGCAAGTCTTCGCTAACAGCGATGGCGGCTACGTCGTCAAGGGCCAAGCCAACGGCGCCGACGTGTACTACAAGGCGCAAATCGCCACCGACGGCAAGGTCACGCTGGGCGACAAGCTCAACGCCGACCCCCTGGCCTCGATCGACGATGCGCTGGCCAGCGTTGACGCACTGCGTAGCGACCTGGGCGCGATCCAGAACCGCTTCGAGTCGACCATCACGAACCTGAACAACACGGTGAACAACCTGTCCGCCGCCCGTTCGCGTATCGAAGATGCCGACTACGCTGTCGAAGTGTCGAACATGACCAAGGCTCAGATCCTGCAACAAGCTGGTACCTCGGTGCTGGCGCAGGCCAACCAAGTGCCGCAAACGGTCCTGTCGCTGCTGCGTTAATCGTAGCCGCGTCACGGAGGGAGGGCTCGCCTTCCCTCTCGCTGATCGAGAACCGCCCCAGGGGAAACCCTGGGGCGGTTTTTTTCATGGGCGCGCACCGGGTCGCGCCGCGGGCCGACAGGAGCGGCGCCTCCGTCCCCCGGTCGGCCCGGGCGCGCATCGCGAGCCCACCAATATAGGCATTGTTTGCCGGATTAATTGGCGTAATGCCGGGGGATGCCGCTTCGTAGAATGCCCTCCATCACTAATGGAGCCGCTTTCGCGACCCTCATCACCATGCTCAACACGGCCCCCCAGAGTCCGAACGCCATCGCAAGCGCCAAACGGCTCGACTACACGCTCTCGCCTGGCCATCTGCGCGCCAGCGCCCATCTCTACGGCATCGCCACCACGCCGCTCGACACGGCGCGCGTGCTGGAGATCGGCTGCGCCGCCGCCGAGAACCTGCTGCCGCTCGCGCAGGCGTACCCGCGGGCCACCGTGCAGGGCGTGGACACCAATCCGGAAGCCATCGAACGCGGCCGCCGCCACGCCGAGCTGCTGGGCCTAGACAACCTCTCGCTGCAGGCCCTGCAGTTCGAGGAGCTGCTCGACTGGCAGACCGGGGTGGGCCCGTTCGACTACATCCTGGTGCGAGGTTTGTTTAGCGCGCTGGGCAACGACGCCCAGACGGCCCTGCTGATGTGGTGCCGCAGCGTGCTGGCTCCGGCGGGCGTGGTGTTCGTCGACTACGCCACCAATCCCGGCGCGAAGGCGGCCGAGATCGTGCGCGACGCGATCATGCTGCACGCGCACGACGCCACGACCGAAGACGAGGTCAAGGCGAGCGCGCGCGCCGCCCTCACGCTGTTCCAGAGCGGCATCTCCGGCACCAATCCGCTCGGCCCCGCGCTCGATCAGAGCTCCAAGGCATTCGCCAGCGAACTGGCCGACGACGCAGGCGCGCCGTCGCCCTACCTGCTGGGCAGCAACGCCTGCTATCTCGTCGAATTCACCGACCGCGCACAACAGGCGGGCCTCGCCTACGTGGGCGACGGGCTGCCGCTCACCGAGCTGCCGCAGCATTACGGCCAGAACGTGGCCCTGTCGCAGAGCCTGATGGCGCTGGGACGGCCCAAGGTGATGCGCCAGCAGTACCTGGACTTCGCGATCGGCCGCGCCAGCCGCCGCAGCCTGCTCGTGCACGAAGACCGCACGGCCGACATTCAAAGCAAGCCCGACGTCGAACGCCTGCGCGAGCTGCGCTGGGCCACCGGCCTGATGCGCGCCAGCGTGAATTACGCCGTCAAGGGCGTGATGTATCTCGGCAACGCCGGCCAGGTGCTCAACACGAGCGATCCCCTGACGATCGCGTTGGTGGACACCCTTGCGCACGCCTGGCCCGCCAGCCTGGCGTACGAGGCGCTGGCGCGCGCGCTGGAACACGGCATGACCGATCGTCCCGGCACCTACAGCCAGGACGCGCTCGACAAGGCGCTGCAGACCCTGCTGTTCCAGAATCTGCTCTATTACGCGCTCGAGGCCGGTCCTTACGACCAGCCCGACGACGCCCCGCTCGAGCTGGTGACGGGCATCTGCCACAACTTCTCGGCGCTGACCCACAACGTCATCACGCAGTTCAACCTGTGGCACGAAACGCTGGCGTGGAACCCGCCCAACGTCGAGAAGAAGATCATCAAGCAGATCGCCACCGGCACCCCGCTCGGCACGATCTCCGACGAACTGTGGGAACTGAACGGCAAGACCGACAAGACCCAGGGCGTGACATTCGCCGGCGCCGCCGCGACCGCCCTGGCCAGCCTGAAACGCTACGGCGGCCTGCGCTCGGGCAATGGCACGTGGCTCGCGCTGCTGCGCAACGGCCTGTCGGAAGCCGATCACGCCGGCCCGTTCTGGCACCACTACATCGATGCGCTGACGCGCCAGGCGCTCAATCACGGCTACGCGTTCGTGACCGAGCCCGCCACGACCGGCACGACCTCTCCCGCGCTGGCCGCCGCCACCCGCAAGCTGGCGGATCAGGCCAACAGCGAAGGCTATGCCAGCGCCATTGCCGACACCCGCAAGCTACTCGCCAAGCATCCGAATCACTATCAGGGTTGGGAAATCCTGGTCTACAGCCTGTGCCGCTCGGGCTATATCGAAGAGGCGCTGAAGGCCGCGCTGCGATTGCTGGATCTGGCGCCGATGCGCCAGCTCTCCTATGCCCGCCTGGGCGAGTGCCTGACCACGGCAGGCCGCGTGATCGAAGCGCTGGCCGCCGGCCGGCGCTGTCTCGAGCTCGATCCGACCAACGCCGTCAGCCACCTGACGCTGGGCGACGCGCTGGCCGCCGCCGGCCGCTACTCCGAAGCCGAGCACGCCTGCCGGCGCGCGCTCGAGATCAAGCCGACGCTGCAGGCCGCCCGCACCAACCTGGTCAACATCCTTGCCCAGCGTGGCGACGCGGTCGCCGCCGAGCAGGCCGCGAAGGACGGCCTCGAGGTGTTCCCGAAGCTGGCCACGCTGCACAACAATCGCCTGTTCGCCGCCAATTACGCGCCCGAGAAGTCGGCCGAAGAGATCTTCGAGGCTTATCGCGAGTTCGAGAAGGCCCTGTGCGAGCCGCTCTATACGCTGTGGCGCCCGTTCCGCAACACGCGCACCCCCGGCCGCAAGCTGAAGGTGGGCTATGTCTCGCCCGACTTCCGCCTGCACTCGGGCAATGAGTTCATCGAGCCGCTGCTGTCGAACCATGATCGCTCGCAGTTCGAGCTCTACGCCTATGCCGAGGTCAAGACCGAAGACGTGGTCACGCGCCGCTTCAAAGGCTATTTCGATCACTGGGTCGGCATCCGCGGCGTCGGCGCCGATGCCCTGACCGAGCAGATCCGCAAGGACGGCATCGACATCCTGATCGACCTCGCCGGCCACACCGGTCACAACCGCCTGAGCGTGTTCGCGCGCAAGCCGGCGCCGGTCTCGATCACCTGGCTGGGCTTCGGCTACACCACGGGTATCAAGGCCATCGACTACATCCTCACCGATGGCGTGATGGCACCGGCCGGCAGCGAGCACCTGTTCGCCGAGCGTCCCTGGCGCCTGGAGCACGGCAGCCTGGTCTACCAGGCCAAGCCCGGCATGGGCCATGTCAGCGAGCTGCCCGCGCTGAACAACGAGCGCATCACGCTGGGCTCGCTCAGCCGATCGATCCGGATCAACGCGCGCACCGTGCGCGTGTGGTCGGAGATCATGCGCCGCATTCCGAACGCTCAGCTGGTGCTCGACAGCGGCAGCTTCGGCGAACCGCAGCTGCAGCAGGAAATGGCGGCGCGCTTCATGGCGCAAGGCATCGCCGGCGACCGCCTGCTGATCGGCAAGAACAGCCCGCCCTGGAACGTGCTGCGCAAGATGGACATCGGTCTGGACTGCTTCCCGCACAACTCGGGCGTCACGCTGGTCGAGACGCTGTACATGGGCGTGCCCTACGTCACGCTGGCCGACCGCCCGAGCGTGGGCCGCATCGGCAGCTCGCTGCTGCACAGCGCCGGCCACCCGGAATGGGTCGCCAATACCGAAGACGAATACATCGAGAAGGTCGTGGCCCTGGCCAGCGATCTTCCGGCCCTGGCCGAGATCCGCGGCAAGCTGCGCGGCGAACTCGAGGCCAGCCCCTTGATGGACGGCAAGGGCTTCACCCGCCGCGTCGAGGCGGCCTTCCAAGACATGTTCAAGACCTGGTGCGAGTCATCCCAATGAAGGCAGTCATTCTGGCGGGCGGCCTCGGCACCCGCATCTCCGAAGAAACCCACATGCGTCCCAAGCCGATGATCGAGATCGGCGGGCGGCCCATCCTGTGGCACATCATGAAGATCTATTCGCACTACGGCGTGAATGACTTCATCATCTGCTGCGGCTACAAGGGCTACATGATCAAGGAGTACTTCGCGAACTACTTCCTGCACATGTCCGACGTCACGTTCGACATGGCGCGCAACCAGATGGAAGTGCATCAGCAGAAGGCCGAACCGTGGCGCGTCACGCTGGTGGACACCGGCGAAAACACCATGACCGGCGGTCGTCTCAAGCGCGTGGCGCCCTACCTGAAGGACGAAGAGGCGTTCTGCTTCACCTACGGCGACGGCGTGGCCGACGTGGACATCGGCAAGCTGATCGCGTTTCACCGCGACCACGGCAAGTCGGCCACCGTCACGGCCGTGCAGCCCCCGGGCCGTTACGGCGCGCTGCGCATGGAAGGCTCGCGCGTCGCGGGCTTCACCGAAAAGCCGCGCGGCGACGGCGGCCTGATCAATGGCGGCTTCTTCGTGCTGTCGCCCAGCGTGCTGCCGCTCATCGACGATGACAGCACCGCCTGGGAATCGGCGCCGCTCGAGCGCCTGAGCCGCGATGGCGAGCTGCAGGCCTTCGAACACCTGGGCTTCTGGCAGCCCATGGACACGCTGCGCGAGAAAAACCTGCTCGAATCCCTGTGGAGCAGCGACA
Organism: Bordetella genomosp. 5; assembly: GCF_002261475.1. Classification (GTDB taxonomy): domain Bacteria; phylum Pseudomonadota; class Gammaproteobacteria; order Burkholderiales; family Burkholderiaceae_B; genus Bordetella. The sequence goes on along the minus strand of NZ_NEVN01000004.1, from coordinate 751,060 downwards.
CCGCCCCCTGGAAAGTCTGGTGATGCTGCCTGTTCCCGGCTTCTGGCGCGGCAAGCGCGTCCTTGTCACCGGGCATACCGGTTTCAAGGGCGCCTGGCTCGCCTTCTGGCTGGCGCGCCTGGGCGCGCGGGTCAGCGGCATCGCGCTCGCGCCCAATACCCGCCCGTCGCTGTACGAGGCGCTGGCGCTCGAGGGCGAGATCGACGCCCATCTGTGCGACATCCGCGATCGCGAGGCGTTCACCCGCCTGGTGCGCGCCGTCCGCCCCGAGATCGTGCTGCACCTGGCGGCCCAGCCGCTGGTGCGCGCGAGCTATCGCGAGCCGGTCGAGACCTTCGCCGCCAACGTGATGGGCACGGTGCATCTGCTCGACGCGATACGCGGCTTGGACAGCGTGCGCTCCGTGGTCTCGATCACGACGGACAAGGTCTATCGCAACCAGGAGTGGCACTACCCCTACCGCGAGACCGACGCGCTCGGCGGCCACGATCCCTACAGCGCCAGCAAGGCGGCCTGCGAGATCGCGATCGCCTGCTACCGCGACGCCTTTCTGGCCAGCCAGGGCGTGGCCCTGGCAAGCGCGCGGGCCGGCAACGTGATCGGTGGCGGCGACTGGTCGGAAGACCGGCTCATTCCCGATGCGGTGCGCGCCTGGGAGCGCGGCGCCACGCTGGAGATCCGCCGGCCCGATGCGGTGCGCCCCTGGCAGCACGTGCTGGAACCGCTCGCGGGCTACCTGCGCCTGGCGCACGCGCTCTGGGATACCCCGGCGCTGGCCGGCGCATACAACTTCGGTCCCGATGCCGCCGGCGCCGTGCCGGTGCGAGATGTGATCGAGATCGCCCGCGCCGCCTATGGCCGCGGCGAGGTGCGCTACGGCACCGAGATCACCGGTCCGCACGAGGCGGGGCTGCTCATGCTGGACACCTCGGCCACCCGTGCCGCGCTCGGCTGCGCGCCGCGCTGGACCCTGGCGGACGCGGTGGGTCGCACCATGGGCTGGTACCGCGGACAGACCGCCGGCACCCGCGCCCGCGATCTGTGCGAAGCCGACCTGGCTGCCTTCGAGGCCCGGCCATGAAGCTGATGTTCGGCGACACCCCGCTCGCGGGCCTGCGCACGCTGGAGCGTCCGCGCGCCGGCGATTCGCGCGGGTTCTTCGCGCGTCTGTTCAACGCCGCCGAATTGCAGGAGGCCGGCTGGCCCGGCCCGATCGCGCAGGTCAATCACAGCTATACCGCGCAGCGCGGATCGGTGCGCGGCATGCATTACCAGCACCAGCCCCAGGCCGACACCAAGCTGGTGCAGTGCGTGCGCGGCGAGGTGTGGGACGTGGCCGTCGACCTGCGCCGCGGCTCCCCCACCTTTCTGCGGTGGCACGCGCAGCGCCTGTCGGCCGACAATCGCCGCGGCCTGCTCATTCCGGCGGGCTTCGCGCACGGATTTCAGACACTCACCGACGACGTCGAACTGGTGTATTGCCACGCCGCCCCGTATGCCCCCGCATGCGAAGGCGCGCTGCATCACCTCGACCCCCGTCTGGCCATCGCCTGGCCCCTGCCCGTCACGGAAGTCTCCGCGCGGGACCAGGGCCACGCTTTCCTCGACCCCGGTTTCCAAGGATTGGATCCATGAAGTGCCGCCATTGCAGCGCCGAGCTGCGCCTGCCCTTTCTCGACCTGGGCCACGCTCCGCCTTCCAATGCCTACCTCAAGCCCGAGGACCTGAACCGCCCCGAGACGACGTTCCCGCTGCGCCTGCTGGTCTGCGAGCAATGCTGGCTGGTGCAGACGGAAGACTACGCGGGCCGCGAGGCACTCTTCACCGAGGAGTACGCCTACTTCAGCTCGTATTCGCAGTCGTGGCTGGATCACTCGCGCAACTACGTCGAGAAGATGACCGACCGCTTCGGCCTGGGCGAAGGCAGCATGGTGGTCGAGATCGCGGCCAATGACGGCTATCTGCTGCAATACGTGCAGGCCGCGGGCGTGCCCTGCTATGGCATCGAGCCCACCGCCAGCACGGCGGCGGCCGCGCGCAAGCTCGGTCTGGAGATCGTCGAACGCTTCTTCGGCGAAACGCTGGGCAACGAGCTTTCCGCCCGGGGCCGCGCCGCCGACCTGATCGCCGCCAACAACGTGCTCGCGCACGTGCCGGACATCAACGATTTCGTGATCGGCTTCCGCCAGCTGCTCAAGCCCAACGGCGTGGCCACGTTCGAGTTTCCGCACCTGCTGCGCATGGTCGCCGAGAGCCAGTTCGACACGGCCTACCACGAGCACTACTCCTATCTGTCGCTCACGGCCGTGCGCCATATCTTCGCCGCCAATGGCCTGACGGTGTTCGACGTCGAACAGATCCCGACCCACGGCGGCAGCCTGCGCGTCTATGCCCAGCGCACCGACACGGGCACGCATCCGGTCGCGCCCTCGGTGCAGCGTCTGCTGAGCCAGGAAGACGAAAGCGGGCTGCGTACGGCCGCGTTCTACGCCGGCTTCCAGAAGCAGGCCGAGGCGGTCAAGAACGGCCTGCTGGCCTTCCTGCTGCAGGCCCACGCCGAAGGCAAGCGGGTGGGCGCCTATGGCGCAGCCGCCAAGGGCAATACGCTGATGAACTTCGCCGGCGTCCGCCCCGACCTGCTGCCTTACGTGGTCGATCGCAACCCCGCCAAGCAGAATCAATACCTACCGGGCAGCCACATCCCGGTGGTGGACGAGGCCACGCTGCAACGCGACAAGCCCGACTACATCGTGATCCTGCCCTGGAACCTGAAGACCGAGGTCTCGGCCCAGCTGGCCTACGCGCGCGAATGGGGCGCACGCCTGGTGACGGCCGTGCCGCATCTGGCGATCGTCCCGGCCTGACGCCCGCCGCAATGAGCCTGACTTTCACCGTTCTGGGCGCAACCGGCTTCGTCGGCCGGCATCTGGTCGCGCATCTGCGCGGCCAGGGCCACGACTGCCGCGCCTACGGGCGCGAGCCGCGTTCGCAGTATGTCCGGCCCCTGGGTCACGTGATCTATGCCATCGGCCTGACCTCGGACTTCCGGCAACGCCCGCTCGAGACGGTGGAGGCGCACGTCTGCGTGCTGCGCGAGCTGCTGGCCGAAGGCGGCTTCGACAGCCTCACCTATCTGTCGAGCACGCGTGTGTACGCCGGCGCCAGCGCCACCAGCGAAGACACGCGCCTTGGCGTGAACCCCAACGATCCGAGCGACCTGTACAACCTCTCGAAGCTCACCGGCGAAGCGCTGTGCCTGCACGCCGGCGCGGGACGGGCCAAGGTCGTGCGTCTGTCCAATGTCGTGGGGCTGCGCGATACGCCCGACAGCTTCATCGACCAGCTGCTCGAAGAGGGCTGGCCGCAGGGCCGGCTCGAACTGCAGACCGCGCTCGATTCGCGCAAGGACTACATTCATATCGATGACGCCGTGGCACAGATCACGGCAATCGCCCAATCGCCCGCCACCGGCATCTACAACGTGGCGGGCGGTGCCGGCATCGAGAACCGCGACATCGCCGAGCTGCTCACGCGGCAACTCGGTTGGTCCGTCACGGTGCGCGACCAGGCGCCGTCCTGGCGCTTTCCCGATATCGACACCCGCAATACGGCGGCGCTGACGGGCCTGACGGCCCGGCCATTCGCCGAGTACTTTCCGACCTTTCTCAATCAGTATCGACAGCACAGGGGATCCTAGATGTCCTACCTCGAAACGACGCCCGACGGGCACCCCGACTACCGCAACGAGAAGCAGGCCCGCATCGAAGGCTACGCTTCCGACGACGAATTCCGCGCGCTCTCCAACGCCTGGCGCACGATGGCGCTCGAGCGCAAGTACATGAACAACTTCTCGTGGCTCGGCCGCCCGCTGATCCAGCTGCCGCAGGACGCCATGGCGATGCAGGAGCTGATCTGGGCGGTCAAGCCCGATCTGGTGATCGAGACCGGCATCGCGCACGGCGGCTCGCTGATCCTGTCGGCCTCCATGCTCGAACTGGTGGGCCACGGCGAGGTCGTGGGCGTGGACATCGAGATCCGTCAGCACAACCGCGACGCCATCGAAAGCCACCCGCTCGCCAAGCGCATCTCGCTGATCGAGGGCTCCAGCATCGACGCCAAGGTCATCGATCAGGTGCGTGCGCATGCCGAAGGCAAGAAGAAGATCCTGGTGTGCCTGGATTCGAACCACACGCACGAACACGTGCTGGCCGAGCTCGAGGCCTACGCGCCGCTGGTGAGCCCGGGCAGCTACTGCGTCGTGTTCGACACCTTCGTGGAAGACATGCCGGCCGACTACGTCTGGCAGGATCGCGGCTGGGGCAAGGGCAACAACCCGAAGACCGCCGTGTGGGAATACCTCAAGTCGCATCCCGAGTTCGAAATCGACCGTTCCGTCGAAGACCGCCTGCTCGTGACCTCGGCGCCCGACGGCTTCCTGCGCCGCAAGGCCTGATCGCCCGGACCCCGCCATGATCGAACTTCACCCTGCTGCCCGTGTGTCCGGACTGGCCGATCTCGAGGATTCCCGCCGCGGAACCCGCATCGTGATCGAGTCGGGCGTCGTCATCGACGCCTTCGTCAAGATCAAGCCCGCGGGCGGCAGCGGTGATGTGATCATCGGCCGCGACAGCGTGATCAACTCGGGCTGCGTGCTCTACACCGGCAACGGCATCACGATCGGCCGCGGCGTCGCCGTGGCCGCCAACTGCACGTTCGCACCGACCAATCACGAGTTCAAGCGCCGCGACGTCCCGATCCGCGAACAGGGCTTTCGCCCGAGCAAGGGCGGGATCATCATCGAGGACGACGTCTGGATCGGCGCCAACTGCGTGCTGCTCGACGGCGCGATCCTGCGCCAGGGCTGCGTGATCGGCGCGGGCTCGATCGTGCGCGGCGAGGTGCCGGCCTACTCGATCCAGGGCGGCAACCCGCTCGTTTTGCTGGGCTGGCGCGGCGAAAACGGCGTATAGTCATGCCGACGTCATCACGCCCGACTATATTTTTTCCGAATCGTCAGATGCCGCGTCTCGCGCGCAGCCTTAAAAGGAACCGCCATGGATGACATGTCCGTCAGCAACGCCGTCAATGCCGCCCTCGCCATGCGCGACGTGAACACCGTCCAGGAAGTCCAGGTCGCCCTGCTCAAGAAGGTGCTTGCCTCGCAGGCCGATACCATGGCCACCCTGATGCAGTCGCTGCCGACCGCCGTCGACGCCAATCTGGGCTCGCGCATCAATACCCACGCATAAGCGCAGCTGCGCCTGCGAAGAGGCCGCCTTCGGGCGGCTCTCAGCAAAAACAAGGCCGCCCGAGGGCGGCCTTGTTTTTGCGTGACGCCCGTCGTGGCGCGTCTTACTTCTTGCGCATCGGCGGCAGGTCCGTGCACACGCCTTCGGCGACTTCGGCGGCCATGCCGACGGATTCGCCCAGGGTCGGGTGCGGGTGGATGGTCTTGGCGATATCCACCACGTCGGCGCCCATTTCGATCGCCAGCGCGACCTCGCTGATCAGATCGCCCGCGTGCGTGCCGACGATGCCGCCACCCAGGATGCGGTGCGTTTCGCCGTCGAACAGCAGCTTGGTGAAGCCTTCGTCGCGGCCGTTGGCGATGGCGCGGCCCGAGGCGGCCCACGGGAACACGCCCTTCTCGACCTTGATGCCCTGCTTCTTGGCTTCGTCTTCGGTCAGGCCGACCCACGCCACTTCCGGATCGGTGTAGGCCACCGACGGAATCACGCGGGCATCGAAGAAGGCCTTCTCGCCGGCGGCCGCTTCGGCGGCCACGTGGCCTTCGTGCACGGCCTTGTGCGCCAGCATGGGCTGGCCCACGATGTCGCCGATCGCGAAGATGTGCGGCACGTTGGTGCGCATCTGGCGATCGACCTCGATGAATCCGCGGTTGGTCACGGCGATACCCGCCTTGTCGGCGCCGATCTTCTTGCCATTGGGGCTGCGGCCCACGGCCTGGAGCACCAGGTCGTAGCGCTGCGGCTCTTTGGGCGCACCCTCGCCCTCGAAGCTCACATAGATGCCATCCTTGCGCGCCTCGGCGCCCACGGTCTTGGTCTTGAGCATGATGTTGTCGAAGCGCGGCGCATTCATCTTCTGCCACACCTTGACCAGGTCGCGATCCGCGCCCTGCATCAGGCCGTCGAGCATCTCCACGACGTCCAGGCGTGCGCCCAGCGTGGAATACACCGTGCCCATTTCCAGACCGATGATCCCGCCGCCGATGATGAGCATCTTCTTGGGAATCTCGCGCAGCAGCAGCGCGCCGGTCGAGTCGACGATGCGTTCGTCGTCGGGCAGGAACGGCAGCTTCACCGACTGGCTGCCGGCGGCGATGATGGCGTTCTTGAACTTGAGCGTCTGGGTCTTGCCGTCGGCGCCCTTCACCGTGAGGTGATGCGGGTCGGCGAACTCGCCCACGCCCGTCACGACCGTGACCTTGCGGGCCTTGGCCATGCCGGCCAGACCGCCGGTGAGCTTGGCCACCACGCTGTCCTTGTAGCCGCGCAGCTTGTCCAGATCGATCTTGGGCTCGCCGAAGCTGATGCCGTGGGCAGCCAGCGCGCGCGCCTCGTCGATGATGGCGGCGTTGTGCAGCAGCGCCTTGGACGGGATGCAGCCCACGTTCAGGCACACACCACCCAGGGTGGCGTAGCGCTCGACCAGGACGGTCTTCAGGCCCAGATCGGCGGCCCGGAAGGCGGCCGAGTAGCCGCCGGGGCCGGCGCCCAGCACCAGCACGTCGTATTCGCCGTCGGCCGAACCGCTGTACGACGCCGCCTGCGGGGCGTCGGCCTTCGCCGCCTTGGGCGCTTCAGCGCCGCCGGCGTCCTTCTTGGGGGCTTCCTTGGGGGCTTCCTTCGGCGCTTCCTTGGCGGCGGGCTTGGCGTCGGCACCGCCCTCGGCGGCTTCGACCTCGAGGATCACGCTGCCCTCGGCGACCTTGTCGCCGACCTTGACCTTGACCGACTTCACCACGCCGCCGGCCGAGGCCGGGATCTCCATCGAGGCCTTGTCGGACTCGACGGTGATCAGGCTTTGTTCGGCCTTGACGGTGTCGCCCTCGGCAACCAGCACTTCGATGACTTCGACTTCCTTGAAGTCACCGATGTCGGGAACCTTGATTTCAGTGATATTGCTCATCGTGTCTCCCGGTGCTTACAGCGCGATGCGGCGGAAGTCGGCCAACAGCTGACCGAGGTACGCGTTGAAGCGCGCGGCCGATGCGCCGTCGATCACGCGGTGATCGTACGACAGCGACAGCGGCAGGGTCAGGCGCGGCTGGAACTGCTTGCCGTCCCAGACCGGCTGGTGCGACGAGCGCGACAGACCGAGAATCGCGACTTCGGGCGCGTTGATGATGGGCGTGAAGTGGGTGCCACCGATGCCGCCCAGCGACGAGATCGAGAAGCAGCCACCCTGCATGTCGGCGGGCGAAATCTTGCCGTCACGCGCCTTCTTGGCGAGTTCGGCGGTTTCCTTCGCCAGCTCCACGATGCCCTTCTTGTCGGCATCGCGCACCACCGGCACCACCAGCCCGTTGGGCGTGTCGGCCGCGAAGCCGATGTGGTAGTACTGCTTGAGCACCAGCGTGTCGCCATCGAGCGAGGCGTTGAACTCGGGGAACTTCTTCAAGGCGGCCACGACGGCCTTGATCACGAAGGCGAGCATCGTGACCTTGATGCCGGCCTTTTCGTTTTCCTTGTTCAGTTGCACGCGCAACGCTTCGAGATCGGTGATGTCGGCCACGTCGTTGTTGGTGACGTGCGGGATCATGACCCAGTTGCGGTGCAGGTTCGCGCCGGAGATCTTCTTGATGCGCGACAGCGGCTTGGCTTCGATCGGACCGAACTTGGTGAAGTCGATCTTCGGCCACGGCAGCAGACCCAGCGCGGCGCCATCGGCCGAACCGGACGCCGGCGCGGCGGCACCGGCACCCCCGGCGAGCGCCTGCTTCACGAAGCCGCGCACGTCGTCGGCCGTGATGCGGCCCTTCTGACCGGAGCCGGTCACCTTGCTCAGGTTCACGCCGAGTTCGCGGGCGAACTTGCGCACCGAGGGCGACGCGTGCGGCAGCTGGCCCGGCTTCAGGTTGGCGTCTTCGAGCGCGGCGGTGGGCGAAGGACGGGCTTCGCTCTTGGCCTCCGCGCGGGGCGCTTCGGCCGCGGCCTGCTTGGGCGCTTCGGCCTTGGCTTCGGCCTTGGGCGCGTCCTGCTTGGCCGGGGCGGCACCGCCCTCGACCACGACGATCACGCTGCCCTTGGCGACCTTGTCGCCCACCTTGACCTTGATGTCCTTGACCACACCACCGGCCGAGGCCGGGATCTCCATCGAGGCCTTGTCGGACTCGACGGTGATCAGGCTTTGTTCCGCCTTGATGGTGTCGCCGACGGCCACCATGACCTCGATGACCTCAACTTCCTTGAAGTCGCCGATATCGGGCACGGTGATTTCGGACGGGCCCGACGAAGCCGGCGCGGCCGACTCGGCCGCTTCCTGCTTGGGCGCGGCCTTGGCTTCTTCCTTGGGCGCTTCCTTGGCGGCTTCCTGCTTCGGCGCTTCCTTGGGCGCCTCGGCCTTGGCCTCGCCGGCCTCGATCTCGAGGATGACGGTGTTCTCGGCGACCTTGTCGCCGACCTTGACCTTGACCGACTTCACCACGCCACCGGCCGAGGCCGGGATCTCCATCGAGGCCTTATCGGACTCGACGGTGATCAGGCTCTGTTCGGCCTGGATGGTGTCGCCCTCGGCAACCAGCACCTCGATGACTTCGACTTCCTTGAAGTCGCCAATGTCGGGGACCTTGATTTCCACGATGTTGCTCATGTCTGTCTACCCTCAGGCGTATTGCGGGTTGGCTTTGTTCGGATCGATGCCGTACTTCTTGATGGCTTCGGCGACCTTGGCGGCCGGCACCTTGCCTTCGTCGGCCAGCGCCTTGAGCGCGGCCACGACGACGAAGCGGCGATCCACTTCGAAGTGCTCGCGCAGCTTCGAGCGGAAATCCGAGCGGCCGAAGCCATCGGTGCCCAGCACGCGGTATTCGCGGCCCTTCGGCACGAACGGACGGATCTGGTCGGCGAACAGCTTCATGTAGTCGGTCGACGCGATGATCGGGCCTTCGCTCTTGGCGAGCTGCTCGGTCACGTAGGCCACCTGCGGCTTCTTGGCTTCGGGATTGAGCAGATTGTGACGCTCGGCGTCCAGACCGTTGCGGCGCAGCTCGGTGAAGCTGGTCACGCTCCAGACGTCGGAAGCGACACCCCAGTCGGCGTCGAGCATGTCCTGCGCGGCCATGACTTCGCGCAGGATCGTGCCCGAGCCCATCAGTTGCACGCGCTGCTTGCCCTTGCCGGCCGACTTCAGCTTGTACATACCCTTGATGATGCCTTCTTCGTCGCCGGTATTCAGACCCGGCTGAGCGTAGTTTTCATTCATCAGGGTCAGGTAGTAATACACGTTCTCCTGGTCTTCGACCATGCGCTTCATGCCGTGCTGGATGATGACGGCCAGCTCGTGCGCGAAGGTCGGATCGTACGACACGCAGTTCGGGATGGTCGAGGCCAGGATGTGGCTGTGACCGTCTTCGTGCTGCAGGCCTTCGCCGTTGAGCGTGGTGCGCCCGGCGGTGCCACCCAGCAGGAAGCCGCGCGCCTGCATGTCGCCGGCCGCCCAGGCCAGATCGCCGATGCGCTGGAAGCCGAACATCGAGTAGTAGATGTAGAACGGGACCATGATGCGGTTGTTCGTCGAGTACGACGTGGCCGCGGCGATCCACGAGCTCATGGCGCCCGCTTCGTTGATGCCTTCCTGCAGGAGCTGACCGTCGGCCGACTCCTTGTAATACATGACCTGATCCTTGTCGACCGGCGTGTACTTCTGGCCTTCCGGCGCATAGATACCGATCTGGCGGAACAGACCTTCCATGCCGAACGTACGCGATTCGTCGGCCAGGATCGGCACCACGCGCGGACCGAGGTCCTTGTCGCGCAGGATCTGGTTCAGCACGCGCACGAAGGCTTGCGTGGTCGAGATTTCACGGCCTTCGGAGGTGGGTTCCAGCGTGGCCTTGAAGGCCTCGAGCGCGGGCACCTTGAGCTTCTCGTCGGCCTTGGCGCGGCGCTTGGGCAGGTAACCGCCCAGGGCCTTGCGGCGCTCGTGCAGGTACTTCATTTCGGCGGAATCTTCGGCCGGCTTGAAGTACGGCAGCTTTTCGAGCTGGTCGTCGGGGATCGGGATGCCGAAGCGATCGCGGAATTCGCGGATCGACTCGAGCTCCAGCTTCTTTTGCTGGTGGGTCGGGTTCTTGGCCTGGCCCACGTGGCCCATGCCGTAACCCTTGATGGTCTTGGCCAGGATCACGGTCGGCTGACCCGTGGTGTTGGCGGCCGCGTCGAACGCCGCGTACACCTTGTGGGGATCGTGACCGCCACGGTTCAGGCGCCAGATGTCTTCGTCGCTCATGCGCGAGACGGCCTCGAGCAGCTTGGGGTGCTTGCCGAAGAAGTGTTCGCGCACGAACTTGCCGTCATTGGCCTTGTACGCCTGGTACTCGCCGTCGACGGTCTCTTCCATGATCTTGCGCAGGATGCCTTCCTTGTCGTGCGCAAGGAGGGGATCCCAGTAACCGCCCCAGATCAGCTTGATGACGTTCCAGCCCGAACCGCGGAAGTCGCCTTCGAGTTCCTGGATGATCTTGCCGTTGCCGCGCACCGGGCCGTCCAGACGCTGCAGATTGCAGTTGATGACGAAGATCAGGTTGTCGAGCTTCTCGCGAGCCGCCAGCGCGATGGCGCCCAGCGATTCGGGCTCGTCCATTTCGCCGTCGCCGCAGAACACCCAGACCTTGCGCTTGCTGGTGTCGGCGATGCCGCGGGCGTGCAGGTACTTCAGGAAGCGGGCCTGATAGATGGCCATCAGCGGGCCGAGGCCCATCGACACCGTCGGGAACTGCCAGAAATCCGGCATCAGCTTCGGGTGCGGGTACGACGACAGACCCTTGCCATCGACTTCCTGGCGGAAGTGATTCAGCTGCTCTTCGGTCAGGCGGCCTTCGAGGTAGGCGCGGCCGTACATGCCGGGCGAGGTGTGGCCCTGGAAGTAGACCAGATCGCCGCCGTGGTCTTCGGTCTCGGCGTGCCAGAAGTGGTTCTGGCCGCAGCCGATCATGGTGGCCAGCGAAGCGAACGAGGCGATGTGACCGCCGAGGTCGCCGCCATCGGGCGGATTGTGCTTGTTGGCCTTGACCACCATGGCCATGGCGTTCCAGCGCACGTACGAACGGATGCGCGTCTCGAGCTCGAGGTTGCCGGGATGGGCGGGCTCGAGGCCGGCGGGGATCGTGTTGACGTAGGCGGTGTTGGCCGAATACGGGATGTGCGCACCGGAGCGGCGAGCCTCGTCGATCAGGCGCTCGAGCAGGTAGTGAGCGCGTTGCGGGCCCTCGCGATCGAGGACTGCCGCCAAGGCTTCCAGCCACTCCTGAGTCTCTTGGGAGTCTTCGTCGTTGGCAGCCAGAAGGCCGCCGGCCTGGTCGATAGAGGACATCGTGTGTCTCCTGATGGGGTTTTCGGTACCACACCCCGGCTTGTGAGGTAGCGGGGTTTGATATGCGGACGCGGTCCGTCGATGCCTGCTCCCACGCGGTGGCGGCTCTGACGGACTGCTGAAGCCCGCATTCTAAGAAACAAGAATCGCCCGCCGCAAGCGATATTTCATGTTGCGATACGGCATTTCATAATATGAAAATAGCCGCATCAGAAGCGATCTGCCCGCGAGAATGCTGCGTATTGCCCGGGAAACGGCCGCTATCGTGCACGGCCAGGCAGGCACAGGCAGCCTCAACCGTGCCACAACCGGCCCCTCCCTGCCAAGCGCGGCAAGGTGACAACCGGCCCCGGCTCCAGGCGTGGCGCGGGTTTCCGGGCAGTTCCCCGAAAGAATGCGAGCAGCCATCCTTCTATACTGCAGCGCAGCATCGATAGTTGGGAGGGGCGCCGCCGACTGAGGCGCCGCCCGCGCCACGCACCGTGGCGGCCGCCCTGCCCCGCGCCGCCGCAATTCCGGCGTCGTGCACCCGGCTTTGCCCGTAAAATAGGCGGTCTAACGGCCCGAAGTCCATGTCCAGCCCGCACAAGTCCAACATTCCGAACTCGTTTCACGACCACGCCCGCCTGCGCCGGCGTGGGCTGTACTGGGTGACCCCGGCGCTCGTGCTCATCCTCTATATATGTGTGATGGGCATGTTCTTCTGGCTGCAGCGCATCCACGATGACAGCGTGATGTTCGTCACGATCGATCAGGAGCTGCGCCAGCAACGCCTGATCTGGGTCGTGCTCGCGCTCTCGTGCGTGATCATCATCAGCCTGCTGATGCTGTGGCGCTACACCCGCTTCCGGTCCGAGGCCGAGGCCGCGCTGATCGCCGAGACCGGTTTTCGCCGCGCCATGGAAAACTCCATGTCCACCGGCATGCGCGTGCTCGACATGGAAGGCCGCATCGCCTACGTCAATCCCGCCTTCTGTCGCATGATCGGCTGGAACGAAGCCGATCTGATCGGCCGCAGCCCGCCGTTCCCGTATTGGGTGCCCGGCCGCCACGAGCAGCATCAGCACACGCTCGATGTGCTGATGTCCGGCAAGACGCCCTCCAGCGGCCTGGAGGTCGAGGCGCAGCGCCGCGACGGCTCGCGCTTCACGGCGCGCATGTATGTGTCGCCGCTGCTCGACCCTAACGGCAACCAGATCGGCTGGATGACCTCCATGACCGACATCACCGAGCCCAAGCGCATCCGCGAGGCGCTCACCGCCGCCCATGAGCGCTTCATGACGGTGCTCGAAGGCCTGGACGACGCGATCTCGGTCACCGCCGACACCCACGATGGCCTCGAGCTGCTGTTCGCCAACCGCACCTACCGCCGCGTGTTCGGCGCGCAGACCGGCGGCCACGACGAGCTCCTGGCCGGACGCCGCGGCCGCTTCACCGACGAATCCGTCGAAGTGTTCGCCCCCTCGGTGCAGCGCTGGTTCGAAGTGCATCACCGCATGCTGGCCTGGACCGACGGCCGCCGGGTGCGGATGCAGGTGGCGCGCGACATCACCGAGCGCCGCAGCCACGAAGAGGCCTCGCGCGTACAGCAGGAAAAGATCCAGCTCACCAGCCGTCTCACCACGATGGGCGAGATGGCCTCGTCGCTGGCGCACGAGCTCAACCAGCCGCTAACGGCCATCGCCAACTACAGCATGGGCGCGGTGGCGCTGGTCAAGGCCGGCCACACCAGCCCCAACATGCTACTGCCCGCGCTCGAGAAGGCCGCGTCACAGGCCGAGCGCGCCGGCAAGATCATCAGCCGCATCCGCGAATTCGTGAAGCGCAGCGAGCCGCGCCGTCAGCGCGTGGCCATCGGCCGCATCGTCGAAAACGCGATCGGCTTCGCCGAGATCGACGCACGCAAGCGCCGCATCCGCATCGACAGCTTCGTGCCGTCCAATGCGCCCGATGTGCTGGCCGATCCGATCCTGATCGAACAGGTGCTGCTCAATCTGCTCAAGAACGGCCTCGAGGCCATGGAAAAGAGCGAGTCCGACGAGCTCAAGGTGGCGGTGATCCCGCACGAGCAGCAGATCGAGGTCGCCGTGGTCGACCGCGGCCACGGTCTCGCCGAACCCGAGCGACTGTTCGAACCGTTCTTCAGCACCAAGTCTCAGGGCCTGGGCATGGGGCTGAATATTTGCCGTACCATTATTGAGTCTCACCACGGGCGCCTGTGGGCCGACCCGAATCCCGCCGGCGGTACTATCTTCCGCTTTACCCTGCCCTGCGCCGCGCCCCAGGCCAACGCGCAGAATGATCAGTCCGAGGAGTTGCACGCATGAACACCCCCCACCTGTCGAGCACGGTATTCATTGTCGACGACGACGAAGCCGTGCGTGATTCGTTGCGCTGGTTGCTCGAGGCCAATGGCTATCGCGTGCGGGCGTTCTCGAGTGGCGAATCCTTCCTCGACGAATACGATGCCTCGCAGGTCGGCGTGCTGATCGCCGACGTGCGCATGCCCGGCATGAGCGGCCTCGAACTGCAGGAACAGCTGATCGCGCGCAACGCGCCGTTGCCCATCGTGTTCATCACCGGCCACGGCGACGTGCCCATGGCGGTGTCCACCATGAAGAAGGGTGCGATCGACTTCCTCGAGAAGCCGTTCAACGAGTCCGATCTGCGCGAGATCGTGGCGCGCATGCTCGAGCAGGCGGTGCAGCGCGTGAGCAAGCACCAGGCCCAGAAAGACCACGAAGCCATGCTGGCGCGCCTGACCGCGCGCGAGCAGCAGGTGCTGGAGCGCATCGTCGCCGGCCGCTTGAACAAGCAGATCGCCGACGACCTGGGCATCAGCATCAAGACCGTCGAGGCGCACCGCGCCAACATCATGGAAAAACTTGAAGTGACCACCGTAGCAGATCTGATGAAGGTTGCTCTGGCCAAGCCGGAGACCCAGGCATGACCCAGGCAGTGAATTTCGCGGCCGCCCCGGAGGCCTCGCAACAATGACCGCAAGCATCATCGACGGCGCCGCCCTGTCGCAGCGCATCCGCACCGAAGTCGCCGAACGCGTCGCCGCCCTGGCCGAGCGCGGCCATCGTCCCGGCCTGGCCGTGGTGCTGGTGGGCGAAGATCCCGCCTCGCAGGTCTATGTGCGCAACAAGGTCGCCGCCTGCGAAAAGGCCGGCCTGCACTCGGTCAAGGAGCAGTACCCGGCCGACATGAGCGAGGCCGAGCTGCTCGCCCGCATCGATACGCTGAACCGCGATCCGTCCATCCACGGCATTCTGGTGCAGCTGCCGCTGCCCAAGCACATCGACGCCCACAAGGTGATCGAGGCCATCGCCGCCGAGAAGGACGTCGACGGTTTCCACATCAGCAACGCCGGCCTGCTCATGACCGGCCAGCCGCTGTTCCGTCCGTGCACGCCGTACGGCGTCATGAAGATGCTCGAGTCCGAAGGCACCGTGCTGCGCGGCGCCGAGGCAGTGGTGGTGGGCGCGAGCAACATCGTCGGCAAGCCGATGGCCATGCTGCTGCTGGCCGCGGGCGCCACGGTCACGCTGTGCAACTCCAAGACGCGTGATCTCGGCGCGCAGACGCGCCGCGCCGACGTGCTCGTGGTGGCCACCGGCCGTGCCGGCATGGTAACCGGCGACATGATCAAGCCTGGCGCCGTCGTGATCGACGTGGGCATCAATCGCGGCGCCGACGGCAAGCTCTGCGGCGACGTCGACTTCGCCAGCGCCAGGGAAGTGGCCGGCGCGATCTCGCCCGTGCCGGGTGGCGTGGGCCCCATGACCATCGCCATGCTGTTGGTGAATACGGTCGAGGCCGCCGAACGCGCGGCGGATGCCGTTGCCGGCTCGGCTGCCTGATCGCCCACGGGGCGCCGCCGCAAGCGGCGCCCCGGGCCGCGGCGATTCGGCCGGCCGCACCCCGCCCCAGGGGCCGCGCGCCTTGTTTTCTCCCTTCCCGCCCTCATCTGATCTGCAAGCCTGCCCGCTTGCGGGTCGTTTATTGTTTTCTGGAATCGCGCGATGACCAATCCCCTGCTCGCACCCGTGGCCGACCTGGTCGACTATGCCGCCGTCAAACCCGCGCACATCGTGCCGGCGATCGAAGACCTGCTCGCGTCGGCGCGCAAGGCCGTCGAACACGCCGCCGATCCGTCGCTCGAGGCCAGCTGGGAAGCCGTCGTCGAGCCGCTCGACAGCGCCTCCGAGCGCCTGTGGCGCGCCTGGTCGGTGGCCGGCCATCTGAATGCGGTGGTCAACACGCCCGAGTTGCGCGAGGCCTATAACGCCGCGCTGCCGCTGGTCACCGAGTTCTCGACCTGGGTGGGCCTGCACGAAGGGCTGTACCGCCAGTATCAACGCCTCGCCGCCGCGCCCGACTTCGCCAGCTGGGATCCGGTGCGCCGCCGCGTGATCGAGCTGGCGCTGCGCGACTTCCGCCTGAGCGGCGTGGAGCTCGTGGGCCCCGCGCGCGAACGCTACGCCGAGATCTCCGATCGCGAGGCCCAGGTCTCGCAGAAGTTCTCCGAAAACGTGCTCGATTCGATCGATGCGTGGTCGATCGTGATCGAAGACGAAAAGCGGCTCGACGGCATTCCGGGCGACGTCATCGAAACCGCCCGCCAGGCCGCCGCCGAAGACGGCAAGCCGGGCTACAAGTTCACGCTCAAGATGCCGAGCTATCTGCCGGTGATGCAGTACGCCCGCGATCGCGGCCTGCGCGAAACGCTGTACCGCGCGTACGGCACCGTGGCGTCCGAGCAAGGCGCCAGTCAGTTCGACAACTCGCCGCTCATCGAAGAGCTGCTGGGGCTGCGCGCCGAAGAGGCCCGGCTGCTGTCGTACGCCAACTTCGCCGAGCTGCGCCTGCAGACGCGCATGGCGAGCAACGCCGGCGAGGTCACGGACTTCCTGCGCAACCTCGCGGCGCGCGCCAAGCCCTATGCGCAGCGCGACCTGAACGAGCTGCGCGAGTTCGCCGCGCGCGAGCTCGGCCTCGACACCCTCGAACCCTGGGACGTGGGCTTCGCCTCCGAGCGCCTGCGCGAATCGCGCTATGCGTATTCCGAAGACGAGATCAAACAGTACTTCACCGAGCCGCGCGTGCTCTCCGGCCTGTTCGAGGTGGTCGAGTCGCTGTTCGACGTGCGCCTGCGCGAGATGCCGGTGTCGTCCTGGCACGCCGACGTGCGCGGCGTGCAGGTGCAGGCGCCCGATGGCCGCCTGATCGGCCATCTCTATCTCGATCTGTATGCGCGCGCCGGCAAGCAGAGCGGCGCCTGGGTCGACAGCGAACGCAGCCGCCGCCGCACCGCCAAGGGCCTGCAGACGCCGGTGGTCTACCTCACCTGCAACTTCTCGCGCCCGGCCGGTGGCAAGGCCGCCCTGCTCACGCACGACGACGTCATCACGCTGTTCCACGAGGCGGGCCATGCGCTGCACGCGCTGCTCTCCGAAGTCGACGAGCCCGGCGTGGCCGCGTTCTCGAGCGTCGAGTGGGACGCCATCGAACTGCCTTCGCAATTCATGGAGAACTTCTGCTGGGAGTGGGCCGTGGTGCAGAAGCTCTCGGCCCATGTCGACAGCGGATCGCCGCTGCCGCGCGCGCTCTACGACCGCCTCGTCGCCGCGCGCAACTATCAAAGCGGCATGCAGGCCGTGCGCCAGATCGAGTTCGCGCTCTTCGACATGTTGATGCACGACCGCGCCGAAGGCATGCCGATCGCCGACGTGCTCGCGCTGCTGCAGGACGTGCGCAAGGAAGTCGCCGTGCTGTTCCCGCCGGCCTGGCATCGCCTGCCGCATGCGTTCTCGCACCTGTTCGCCGGCGGCTATGGCGCGGGCTACTACAGCTACAAGTGGGCCGAAGTGCTGTCGGCCGATGCCTACGAGGCCTTCGAAGAAGCGGCCAGGGCGGCCGGCGAACAGGCCGACACGCTCGACACCGCCACCGGTCTGCGCTTTCGCAAGGAAGTGCTGGCGGTGGGTGGCGCCCGCCCCGCGGCCGACTCGTTCGCGGCCTTCCGCGGCCGCGCGCCCCGCATGGACGCCCTGCTGCGTCACAGCGGCATGAGCGACGCCCAGCCGGCCTGACGCGACGCCCGCCGGGATCGGGCGGGCTTGCTCCAGCGCAAGCGCCCGCCAGGCCGACGGCCGCGCAAGGCGGACGGGGTTGCTAGAATCGAGACAGCCCGTCCCCTTCACCGCGTTGCGCACCGTCGAGCCGATTTCATGTCCTTCGTGCCTGTTCCGCTGGTCCGTCCGTCTTCTTTCTCTCCCGCACGCCGGCGCGTGTTGCTCGGCGCCGCCGCGCTCGCCGCCGCCGGGATGCTGGCCGGGTGCAGCGAACGCTCGGCGGACTGGTCGCTCTACAACGTGCGCGGCCACCTGCCCGATCTCAAGTTTTCCTTGCAGGCGGCCAATGGCCAGACGGTGACGGCCGACGCGCTCGCCGGCAAGACCGTGCTGCTGTTCTTCGGCTATGCGAGCTGCCCCGACGTCTGTCCCACCACGATGGCGCAGCTCACGGCGGTGCTGGGCGAACTCGGCGACGCCGCACGCGATGTGCGCATCGTGTTCGTCAGCGTCGATCCCCATCGCGACACGCCCGAAATCCTGCAGGCCTATGTCAACGCCTTCAATCCCAACACGCTGGGCCTGACGGGCAATGAACGGCAGGTGGCCGATCTGGCGCGGCGCTATCGCGTCGCCTATCAGATCGAAAAGCCCAAGCCCGGCGACGACGCCGACACCTACGACGTCACGCACAGCCGCGGCGTATATATCTTCGACAACCGCGGCCGGGCACGGCTGCTCGCCTCCGACACGGACACCGTGGCGGCGATGGTCAAAGATTTGCGGCAATTGCTCGCGCAGACCGGTTGAGCCGCTGTCGCGGGCACGCTACGTGCGGAGGGAGCGCACCAGTTGTTACAACTGCCGCAACAAGGGGCTGAGTATCATGAGCTCACCCCTTCCCCACCGCACCAGGAGGTCGCATGAGCATCATCATCATGATCATCGTCGGGTTCATCGTGGGCTTGATCGCCCGCGCCATCATGCCGGGAGACCAGAGCATGGGCATCATCATGACCACGATCCTCGGGATCGTCGGTGCGGTGGTCGCCGGTTTCCTCGGTCAGTCGCTCGGCTGGTATCAGTCCGGCGAGCCGGCGGGCTGGATCGCCTCGGTCGTGGGCGCCATCATCGTGCTGTTCGTCGTGGGGCTCGTCACGCGCAAGCGCGCCTGACCCCGCCACGCTTCGGCACGAGAGCCCCGCGGTGTTCCGCGGGGCTTTTGCATTGGGCTGCGGGAATCGCCCGAATCGGGGCACGCAGGGTTGAGGGGCGACCAAGCGATGCCCATCCGGCGGGAGCCCTGCAAAGCGCAGGAACAGCGCTTGCGGATGAAGGCATGCGGCATCCGCACGCACCCCCCCATAGGAGATACGCCATGCATCTGAACCTCAATCGCAAACTGGCCATCGCCGCCCTCGCGGGCTTCGCCTTCACCGGCGCCGCCATGGCGCAAAGCGCCACCCCGGCCAGCCCGTCCAAGACGCCGAACGATTCGACCGCGGCACAGCCGAACCGTCCGCTGCCGGCCGGCCAGCAGGCTCCCGCCCCGGGCGAACCGTCCAAGACGACGACCACGCCCTCGCACAGCGGCACGATGTCGACCGACAAGGACAAGCGCATGGACCACAACAAGGGCATGGACGGCAAGAAGGGCATGGACGGCAAGACCATCCCCGCGCCCAATTCCAGCGCACCGCGTGACGTCAACCCGAACTCGCCGGGCACGAACTACCCGAACACCGGCGGCAAGTAATAGGTTCGGCTGATCCGGCCGCGCTCCTCGGGGCCGGGTCGGACGAGGGGCGTGTTCCATCGCGGAACACGCCCCTTTGTTCGTGCGCGAGGAATCACGCAACCGCGATCGCGGCCCTGCGACCCTCGCGTCTGCGGGATCCGCCCACGACGACTGGCGGAACTGGATACGGATCAGGCATATTTACCGGTCAGCCCGCCGTCCACCACGAGCTCGGTGCCGGTGATGTACGACGCGTCGTCGGAAGCCAGAAACGCCACGGCGTTGGCCACTTCCCATGGTGTGCCCATGCGGCCCATCGGCACCTGCCGATCCCGCGCGGCCTTGGCCGCCGCCAGATCATCGGGATCGAACATGCGCGCCACGTTCGCCGCCACGCGCGGCGTATCGATGAGGCCCGGAATTACCGTGTTCACCCGTATGCCGTCGGCCGCGTACTGCTGCGCCGCCATGCGCGCGAAGTGGATCACCGCCGCCTTGCTGACGCTATACGCCAGATGCGGATAGCCGGTGTAGCGGATGCCCGCGATCGACGAGACGGTAACAATGGCGCCGCCGCCCTGCGCACGCATGGGCGGCGCGATGAGCCGCGTGGCGATCAGCAGGCTGCTCACGTTCACGCGCTGAATCCGCTCCCAATCATCGAGCGAAATATCTTCCGGGCCACCGACCTTGCCGATGCCGGCGTTGGCCTGCCAGATGTCGATGCGCCCGTAATGCGCGAGCGCAGCCTGCACCGCCGCCTGCATGGCGTCGGGATCGGCCACGTCGGCGCGCACCGGCAACGCGCGGCCGCCCGCCGCTTCGACCTCGTGCGCCGCGTCTTCGGCGGCGGCCAGATCGGCGTCGAGCGCCACCACCGCTGCCCCATGGCGGGCGAGCGTGACGCAGCTCGCCTTGCCGATGCTCCATCCGGCCGCGGAAGCGCCGGCACCGGCCACCACCGCGATCTTGCCCGCGAGGCGGGGTTCCGTGGCGCCCGTCATGCCGCGTTCCCCAGACCGACCGTCATGCCGCCGCACACATACAGCACCTGTCCGGTGGTGAACCCGGCGCGGCTGTCGAGAAAGCCGGCCACGGCATGCGCCACTTCGGCGGGCGTGCCCATGCGGCGAACCGGAATGGTGTCGAGAATCTGGCGCGTCTGCGGCGCGTCGGGCGGATTCACGCGATCGAACAGCTCGGTGGCGATCGGGCCGGGGCCGATGGCGTTCACCGTGATGCCATGCGGCGCGGTTTCGAGGGCCCAGGTCCGCGTCAGGCCCAGCAGTCCGGCCTTGGTCGCGGCATAGGCACTGCGTCGCCCCTTGCCGAGCGCGGCACGGCTCGCGATGTTCACGACGCGGCCGAAGCGCGCCTCTCGCATGCCCGGCAGCAGCCCCTGCAACAGCAGCAGCGGCGCGGTGAGATTGAGCGCGCTGACCGCGGCGAGATCTTCGGGCGTGGTGTCTTCGAGCAGCGCGGGCTTCACGATGCCGGCGTTGTTGACCAGGCGCAGCACCCTGCCCCGGCCCGCCACCTCGCGCACCGCGTCGCGCAGCGCCTGGGCGTCGGTCAGGTCGACCGCGATATGCGTTTCGCCCGCGAGCGGCGCCTCGGGCGCGCGCAGATCCAGGTTGAAGACCGCATACCCGTCTTCGATCAGCCGCCCGGCGATCGCGCGGCCGATGCCCTGGCTTGCGCCGGTGACCAGCACATCGGACTTCATTCGCCCTCTCCCTGCGTCTGATGCGTGCGGCCCTTGCCCACATACGGGATCGCGTGGTCGATGGTCTCCCAGATGAAGCGCCCCGACGGATCGGTCTGCTCTTCGGCCACGTGCGACACCAGGCCGGCAGCGCGCGAAATCACCGCGAAGCCACGCATCAGCTCCGTGGGCACGCCGATCTCGCTCAGCAGGGCCGCCACCGCGCCGGTGGCGTTGATGGTGATGTGCTTGCCGTAGGTGCTGTCCACCGCCTCGGCGAGCAGGCGCAGCGCGCGCAGCGACTCGCCGCCCAGCTCCGGCTGTGCCTCGCCCAACGCGATCAGCTTGAGCGCGCGCGGATCGTCGGGCTTGTGCAGATGGTGGCCGAAGCCGGGCAAGGCGCGCCGGTTGGCGCGATGGTCCTGGGCAATGGCAAGGGCCTCGGCGCGCGGATCGCTGGCGTGGCGGATGCGGTCGAGCAGGCGCGAACAATTCTCCATGGTGCCGACAAACTGGCTGCCCACGGCCATCAGTCCCGATGCCACGGCACCCTGCAGGTTTTCCGGCGCGCTCATGTAGACGACCCGTGTCGCGATGGCGCTGGGCGTGAGGCCGTGCTCCATCAGCGTGACCAGCACCGCGTCCACGATGTGCACATCGACCGGACGCGCGTCGCGGCCAAGGATCTGCATGATCATCACTTCGGTGAAGCTCTTCTTGCCGATCAGGTCTTCGACCAGATCCACGTCGCGATACGACATGCCGGTCAGGTGGTGCGCGCACAGGCGCGTTTCAGGGGTCTTCATGATGTCTCCTCGCGGGCCGCGTCGCGCACGGCATTCTTGAGCACTTTGCCGACACTGGAACGCGGCAGGCTCTGATGGACATGGATGTGTTTGGGCGTGGCCACCGGCCCGAGCAGCGCGCGCACATGCGCCTTCAGCGCGTCGGCATCGGCCGACGCCTCGGGATGGAACTGCACGGCGGCATGCACCGCCTCGCCCCATTTGTCGTCGGGCAGGCCGAACACCGAGCATTCGTACACGGCGGGATGCGATGAGAGCGCGTTCTCGACATCGACCGGATACACGTTGAACCCGCCGGTGATGATCACATCGCGCAGCCGGTCTTTCAGAAACAGGTAGCCGCTCTCGTCGAGCAGGCCGGTATCGCCGGTGCGCAGCCAGCCGTCGACCAGGGTCTCGGCGGTCTTTTCGGGCAGGCGCCAATAGCCGGTCATGACCAGATCGCCACGCACCGCCACCTCACCGATCTCGCCGCGCGGCAGTTCGGTGCCGTCCGCGCCCAGGATGGCGACCTCCGACAGCCAGGTGAGACGCCCCACCGAACCGCGCCAGGCATCGCTCTCCAGCTCGGCGGGCCGCAGCGCCGTGACGATCTGCGGCGCCTCGGTCTGGCCGTAGGTCGTGCCGAGGACAGGCCCGAAGAAGGCGCGCGCCCGATCGATCTTCTCGACCGGCATGGGCGCCCCGCCGTAGATGAGATTGCGCAGGCGCGGAAAGTCCGCGCGCGTGACGCCCGGCTGCGCCATGATCATGTAGATCAGCGTGGGCGGCATGAAGCTCATCGTGCCGCCGCGTTCGCGAAAGGCCTCGGTCACCGCGGCCGGGCCCGCGCCATCGAGCAACAGAAGGCTGCCGCCCTGCGCGAGCACCGGCACCACGTAGGTGCCCGTGCCGTGCGTGATCGGCGCGGCCACCACATAGCGATCCTCCGGCGTGAGCGACCAGACGGCGATCTGATTCATGATGCCGGTGTTCCATGCGCGATAAGGCTGCATCACGCCCTTGGGCAGCCCGGTCGTGCCGCCCGTGAACTTGATCGCCTGAATCGCGTCGCGCGAGAGCGCGTGCCGCACCGGCGCCCGCCCGCTGAATCGCGCGAGCAGGTCGGACAAGGCCGAGACCGCGTCGGCCGCGCGGGCCGCCTCGTCCAGCGCCACACGGTGCACGCCCTGAGCAGACGGCAGCAAGGGATGGCCGAGCTCGTCGGCCACGACGATGCTCGGGGCGGTGGCCTCGATGATGCGGCCGAGTTCGGACACGGTGCTGCGGTAGTTCAGCGGCACCCAGATCTTGCCGCTCGCCAGCACGGCCAGAAAGGCCAGCACGTGCTCGGCGGTATTGCCCGCGCAGATGGCCACGCGGCTCTGCGGCTCGGGATCCAGCTCCTGCAAGGCCGCGGCCAGTGCCCGCACGTCGGCGGCCAGCTGCGCATAGCGGATCTGCCCCGCGGGACCATCGAGCGCCACCCGCTCGGGATGACGCTCGGCGGCCCGGAAAAAAAAGTCGATCGGGTACACCCTGGAACTCCTTGGACTAGTTTGCCTTGAGGCTGGCGCTCTTGACGACCGCGCCCCACTTATCGATCTCGCTCGCGATCTTGGTGGTGAAGGTGGCGGGCGTATTGGGCTGGGCCGGCAGGTAGAAGCCGCCCTGCTTGTACGAGGCCTGCAGCGCGGGGCTGGCCAGCGCATCGTTCAGGGCTTTGTTGAGGCGGTCGATGACCGGCTGCGGCGTGCCTTTGGGCGCGACCAGGCCGAACCACGACTCGACGTCGAAGCCGTCCAGGCCCGATTCGGCCAGCGTGGGCACGTCGGGCGTGGCCGGCAGGCGCTTGGGCGAGGTGACGCCGATGGGGCGCAGCTTGCCCGCCTGCACGTGCGGCAGCGAAGACGGCAGGTTGTCGAACATCGAATCGACCTGCCCGCCCAGCAGATCCGCCACGGCCGGCCCGCTGCCCCGATACGGCACGTGCAGGATGTCGGTGCCCGTGCGCATCTTGAACAGCTCGCAGGACAGATGGATCGACGAGCCGCTGCCCGACGAGGCGCAGGTGAGCTTGCCCGGGTTCGCCTTGGCATAGGCGATGTATTCCTGCACCGTCTTGACGGGCACCTTGGGATTCACGACCAGGATGTTCGGAATCGTGGCGATCATGCCGACCGGCGCGAAATCCTTGACGAAGTCGTAGTTCAGCTGGCTGTAGAGCGTGCGGTTGATCGTGTTGGCGATCGAGCCGACATAGAGCGTGTAGCCATCGGGCGCCGCCCGCGCCACGACCTCCGCGCCGATGTTGCTGTTGGCCCCGGTCTTGTTTTCCACCACGAAGGTCTGGCCCAGCGATTCGGACAGCGATTTGGCCATCAGCCGGGCCACGATGTCGGTGGCGCCGCCCGCGGCGTATCCCACCACCAGGGTCACCGGACGTTCGGGATAGGGTTTTGCGGCGGTGGCGGGCGCCCCGGCGAGCAAGGCGGCACTGAGCGCCGCCGCGGCGGATGCGATCCGCCCGGTCCATGCTTTCATTGTCTGTCTCCGTATTATTTGTCTAATATTTGGACAGCTCTTTGTCTGCCCGGTCCCATATTGGGCTGCCATGGCAAGACCGACAATCACGCTTGTCCAAAAAATGAACAACCCTGATTCCGACGCCTCCGGCCCGCGCATCCTGCGCCGAGGCCTGCGCATCCTGGGCGTGCTGCGCCAGGCGGGCGCCACGGGCCTGCATGTGGTCGACATCGCCCGCGAGGCCGGCATGCAGCGCTCGACGGTCTATCGGTATCTGGACGTGCTGGCCGACGAGGGCTATGCGGTGCGCGACGAAGGCGCGCCGCGCTGGCGCGTCGCCGAGGATGGCGCCGCGCCGGCGGCCGATCCTCATGCCGATGCGGTGCGGCAGTTGCGGCCGGTCCTGCGCGACATCAGCGACGTGACGGGCGACTCCGCCTTCCTGATCTGCCGCGCGGCCAACGACTCGCTGTGCCTGCATCGCGAGGTGGGCAACTATCCGGTGCAGGTGCTGGCGGTCACCATCGGCCATCGGCAGCCGCTGGGCGTGGGCGCGGCCGGGCTCGCCCTGCTGGCCGCGCTACCCGGAGACGAATGCGAGCAGATCGTGACGCAGAACGAGCGGGCGCTGCGGGCCTACGGCGGGATGACCGCCGAACAGATGCGGCGGCTGGTGCAGAACACCCGTCATCGCGGCTGGGCCGTGGTGGGCAACGCGGCCGTGCCGGGCGTGCTCGGCGTGGGTGTGCCGGTGCTGGATGCCGCCGGCTATCCGCGGCTGGCGGTCAGCGTCTCCAGCCTCATCGGGCGCATGCAGGCGCAGCGCCAGCGCACCGTCGCCGAGCTGATCCGCTCGCGGCTGGCGCGAGCGCAGACCGCGCGCTAGCGGCTCACGGCTCCGCCCGCCACGGTCTGCTCGGTCCAGCCGCCCCCGAGCGCCTTGTACAGATTGACCAGATTGGTCAGGCGCGCGAGACGCGTTTCGACCAGGGCCTGCTGCGAGGCGTACAGCGAGCGCTGCGAGTCGAGCACGCTCAGGTAGTTGTCGATGCCTTCACGAAAGCGTTGATCCGACACGGTGTAGGCGCGCTGGTTGGCATCCACCAGCAGGCGCTGCGCACGGATCTGCTCTTCGAGCGTGGCGCGGCCGGCCAGACCGTCGGCAACCTCGCGAAAGCCCGCCTGGATGGCTCGCTCGTACTGCGCGACCTCGATGCGCTGGCGCAGCTTGGACACGTCGAGCGCCGCCACCAGCGAGCCGCCCGCGAACAGCGGCACCGAGATCTGGGGCATGAAGCTCCAGGCGCCACTGCCGGCGTCGAACAGGCCGCCCAGGCTGTTGCTGGCCGTGCCGGCCGAACCGGTGAGCGTGATGGTCGGGAAGAAGGCCGCGCGCGCCGCGCCGATGTTGGCGTTCGCGCCGCGCAGCGTATGCTCGGCCGCGCGGATATCGGGACGACGTTCGATCAGGTCCGAGGGCAGGCCCGCGGGCAGATCGGCGATCAGCACCCGGTCGGGCAGCTGGGTCGCGCCATCGAGCTCGGCCTGCAACGGCGCGGGCAAGGATTGGCCCACCAGCAGCACGAGCGCGTTCTTGTCCTGGGCGGCCTGGCGTGTGTACTGCGACAGGTTGCGCTCGGCCGTGCGCAGCGACACCTCGGCCTGGCTGAGATCGAGCTCGGTGGCGACGCCCAGATCGTAGCTCTGCTTGGTCAGATCGAACGAATTCTGCTGGGCCACGAGCGTGTCGCGCGTGAGCTTGAGCAGCTCCTGGTCGGCGCGCAGCGTGAAATAGGCGATGGCCGTTTCCGCGACCAGCGACAACTGCGCCGCGTTGCGGGTTTCTTCCTGCGCGAAGTAGGTCTCGAGGGCTTGCTCCGACAGGCTGCGGATGCGGCCGAACAGATCGAGCTCCCACGAGGTGGTGGATGCGCCCACCTCGTAGCGACGCGAGATCGCGGACTCGCCCGTCGTCGTGAGCGAACCGGGCGTGCGCTGGACCGTGCCGGTGCCGCCCACGCCCACGCCGGGCAGCAGGTCGGCGCGCTGGATGCGGTACTGCGCGCGCGCCACTTCGACGTTGAGCGCGGCCACGCGCAGATCGCGGTTGTTGGCCAGGCTCAGCGTGATGAGCTGCTGCAACAGCGGATCGTTGAAGAAGTCGCGCCAGCCCAGATCGGCGGCCGACATGGCGTTGGGATCACCGGGCTGGCCGTAGGCCGGGCCGGTGGGATAGGCGGCGTCGATGGGCGCGGCCGGGCGCTCGTAGGTCGGTGCCAGCGAGCAGCCGGCCAGCGCGCCAGCCAGCGAAAGCGACAGCAGAGTTCTCATGAGTGTCATTGCGGCTTGCCTCCGTGCGAGGCATCCGATTCGGCCGCCAGCGCGGCGTCGTGGGCTTCTTCTTCGGCGCGCAGCTCGCTCTGGCGGCGCACCTTGAAGAGGCGCAGGACGATCACGAAGAAGGCCGGAACAAAGAAGATGGCGAGGAAGGTGCCCGACAGCATGCCGCCGATCACGCCCGTGCCGATGGCATGGCGGCCGCCCGAGCCCGCGCCCGTGGAGATCGCCAGCGGAACCACGCCCAGGATGAAGGCGAGCGAGGTCATCAGGATCGGCCGCAGGCGCTGGCGCGCGGCGTGCACCGCGGACTCCACCAGGCTGGCGCCGGACTCATAGTGCTCTTTGGCGAACTCGACGATCAGGATGGCGTTTTTGGCCGCCAGCCCGATCGTGGTGAGCAAGCCCACCTGGAAGAACACGTCGTTGGACAAGCCCCGGCCCAGCGTGGCGGCGAGCGCCCCCAGCACCCCGAGCGGCACGACCAGCATCACCGAGGTCGGGATGCTCCAGCTTTCGTACAGCGCGGCCAGGCACAGGAACACCACGATCAGCGAGATCGCGTAGAGCGCCGGCGCCTGAGCGCCCGACAGCCGCTCCTCGAACGACAGGCCGGTCCAGTCATAGCCGATACCGGCAGGCAGGGTACTGGCGATGCGCTCCATCTCGGCCATGGCGTCGCCCGAGCTGTAGCCGGGTGCGGCCTGGCCTTGAATGTTGAACGACGGCACACCGTTATAGCGGTTGAGCTTCTGCGGGCCGTAGGTCCATTCGGCCGACGAGAAGGCCGAGAACGGCACCATGTCGCCCGAGCTGTTGCGCACGTACCATTTGTCGAGGTCTTCGGGCAGCATGCGCGCCGAGGCCTCGCCCTGCACGAACACCTTCTTCACGCGGCCGCGGTCGATGAAGTCGTTCACGTACGACGAGCCCCACGCCGTGGCGAGCGTGCTGTTGATGTCGGCGATCGACACGCCCAGCGCACGCGCCTTTTCGCGGTCGATATCGAGCTCGTACTGCGGAGCGTCTTCGATGCCGTTGGGGCGCACGGCGGCCAGGATCGGGCTCTGGCGCGCCTCGCCGAGCAGCTGATTGCGCGCGGCCAGCAGCTGGTCATGGCCCAGACCGGCGCGGTCCACCAGCTGGAAGTCGAAGCCCGAGGCGTTACCCAGCTCCATCACGGACGGCGGCGCGAACACGGCCACCTGCGCATCGCGGATGTTTTTCGCGAAGAAGGCATTGGCGCGCTGCGCCACGGCGCCGGCCCGCAGGTCGTCGCCACCGCGATCACCCCAGTCGCGCAGTTTCACGAACAGGATGGCGGCATTCTGGCCCCGGCCACCGAAGGAGAAGCCCGACACGGCGAACACCGAGGTGACCGCGTCCTTCTCGTCTTCGAGCAGGTACTTGACCGCCTTGTCGATGCTTTCGCGGGTGCGCTCGGCGGTCGCGCCGGCCGGTGCCTGGACCTGGGCGAACAGGATGCCCTGGTCTTCTTCGGGCAGGAACGCGGTCGGGATGCGCGTGAACATCCAGACCATGGCGACCAGCAACGCGAGATAGATCACCAGCAGACGCTTGGTGCGGTTCATGCTGCGCGACACGGTGTTCGCATAGCGCTCGCTCGAGCGGTCGAACATGCGGTTGAACCAGCCGAAGAAGCCCTTCTTGGTGCCGTGATGGCCCTTCGGAATCGGCTTGAGCAGCGTGGCGCACAGGGCCGGCGTGAACACGATGGCCACGACCACGGACAGCACCATGGACGAGACGATGGTGATCGAGAACTGGCGATAGATCACGCCCGTGGAGCCGCCGAAGAAGGCCATGGGCACGAACACCGCCGACAGCACCATCGCGATACCGACCAGTGCGCCGGTGATCTGCCCCATGGATTTGCGGGTCGCCGCCTTGGGACTGAGCCCCTCCTCGGCCATCACCCGCTCGACGTTCTCGACCACCACGATGGCATCGTCCACCAGCAGGCCGATGGCCAGCACCATGCCGAACATGGTCAGGGTGTTGATCGAGTAGCCGAACGCGGCGAGCACGCCGAAGGTGCCGAGCAGCACCACCGGCACCGCCAGGGTGGGAATCAGCGTGGCCCGGAAGTTCTGCAGAAACAGATACATCACCAGGAACACGAGCAGCACCGCCTCGAACAGCGTGTGCACCACGCTCTCGATCGACAGGCTCACGAACGGCGTGGTGTCGTACGGATAGACGACCTCCATGCTGGGCGGGAAGAACGGCTTGAGGCTGTTGATCGTGTCGCGCACGGCCTGGGCGGTGTCGAGCGCGTTCGCGCCCGGCGCCAGCTTGATGGCCAGGCCGGCGGCCGGCTTGCCGTTGTAGTTACTGTCGATCGAGTAGGTCTGCGCGCCCAGTTCGATGCGCGCCACGTCGCGCAGGCGCACCTGCGAGCCGTTGGTGTCGACCTTGAGCAGGATCGCGCCGAAATCTTCCGGCGTCTGCAGGCGCGACGGGCCGATCACGGTGGCATTGAGCTGCTGGCCGCGCGCGGCCGGCAGGCCGCCCAGCTGACCGGCCGAGACCTGCACGTTCTGCTCGCGGATCGCGGCGGTGACATCCGCCGCGGTCAGGTTGAAATTGACGAGCTTGGACGGATCGAGCCAGATCCGCATGGCGTACGAGGCGCCGAAGAGCTGGAAGTCACCGACGCCCTTGGTGCGGCTGATCGGATCCTGCACGTACGAGGCCACGTAGTCGGCCAGGTCGGCGCGATCCAGCGAACCATCGGCGGAGACGAAGCCCGCCACGATCAGGAAGTTGCGCGTCGCCTTGGTGACCCGGATCCCCTGCTGCTGCACCTCTTGCGGCAGCAGCGGCTGCGCCACCGACAGCTTGTTCTGCACCTGCACCTGCGCCGTATCCGGATTGGTGCCCTGCGCGAACGTGAGCGTGATGCTCATGCTGCCGTCGGAGTTGCTCTCGGACGAGATGTATTGCAGGTTGTCGATGCCGTTCATCTGCTGCTCGATCACCTGCACCACCGTGTCCTGCACCGTCTGCGCGGAGGCGCCCGGGTAGGTCACGTTGATGGCGATCGAGGGCGGCGCGATGTTCGGATACTGCGCGACCGGCAAGCTCAGGATGGACAGCGCACCGGCCAGCATCAGCACGATGGCGATCACCCAGGCAAATACCGGCCTGTCGATAAAAAACTTTGCCATGCCTGGGTTTCCTTACTTTGCAGCCGTGTTTGCCGCTGCGTTTGCGCCGCCGGCGGCTTTGTCGGCGGCGGGCGCCGAGGCATCGGCCGGCGTGGCGTCCGCCGGCTTGGCTTCCGTCGCCGTCACTTCGACGCCGGGACGTGCGGACTGCAGACCTTCGACGATCACGCGGTCGCCCGCCTTCAGGCCATCGGTCACGAGCCATTGATCGCCGATGGCGCGGTCGGCGCTGATCTGACGCAGCTCGACCTTGTTTTCGGCATTGACCACCAGCGCCGTCGGCAGACCGCGCTGGCTGCGCGTCACGCCGCGCTGCGGCACGAGCAGGCCTTCGGCGGCCACGCCCTGCGCGAGCCGGGCGCGCACGAACATGCCCGGCAACAGCTGGCGATCGGGATTCGGGAACTCGGCGCGCAGGGTCACCGAGCCGGTGCCCGGGTCGACCGTGACTTCCGAGAACTGCAGCTTGCCTTCCTGCGCGTACTTCGTGCCGTCTTCGAGCGTGAGCGTCACGCGCGCTTCCTGGCCGTTGCTGCCCTGCTGCAGCAAGCCGCTGGCCATCGCGCTCTTCAGGCGCAGCAGCTGCACGCTCGACTGCGTGACGTCGACGTAGATCGGGTCGATCTGCTGGACCTGGGCGATGGCGTTGGTCTGGTTGGCGGTGACCAGCGCGCCTTCGGTCACGGCCGAACGACCGATGATGCCGTCGATCGGCGACAGCACCTTGGTGTAGACGAGATTGATGCGGGCCGTCTCGAGCGCCGCCTTGGCCGACAACACATCGGCATTGGCCTGGTCGCGGGTAGCCACGGCATCGTCGTAGGTCTGGCGGCTCACGGCACGGCTCTCGGTCAGCGGCTTGTAGCGCTGGACGAGCAGGTTGGCGGTGCGCAGCTGCGCCTGGACCCGGGCGAGCGCCGCCTGGCGGCTGTCGAACTCAGCCTGATAGAGCGAGGGATCGATCTGGTAGAGCTGCTGGCCCGCGCGCACCTCGCCGCCTTCGGTGAAAAGACGCTTCTGCACGATGCCGCTGACCTGGGGCCGGACTTCGGCGTTGCGATAGGCGGAGGTCCGGCCGGGCAACTCGGTCGTCAGCGAAACGGGCTGCGTCTTGAGCGTGACGACGCTGACCTGCGGCTTGCCCGCCGCGGGCGGCGCTTCCTGCTTGCCGCAGGCGGCCAGAGCCAGTGCCAGGGCGGTTGCCGACAGCGCAAAGGCGCCGCGACGGACCAGATTCTTCTTTTTCATTCCGTGCATATCCCGAACAAAAATTTGTATTGCGCCGAAAGCGGGGGGAGTGGGTGGGTGGGTTGCCCCCACGCTGCGCCTTCGGCTTGCTGCCCCCCGAGGGGGCTCCCTGCCTTGGGGCGGCCCGGCGGCAGGGGTGCCCCCACGCTGCGCCTTCGGCTTGCCGCCCCCCGAGGGGGGCTCGCCCCGCGGGTGATGCCTCTTATTCCAACTTCTACGAGTGACAAGATGGGCATCTTTGCTGCATTGCAAAACGCCACATTGTCCGTTATCCCGCCCGAGAAACAAAGTGCGCCCAAGCGAAAACATCATTCCAAATATGGGACAATAATTCCGCCTGGACGCCCGTTGCTGCCATCCCCGCAGCCGTCCTTCCGCCCTTCCCGACTCCCGCCATGAACACACGTTTGCAGGGCATGGAGCTGTTCGTCGAGGTCGCCAAGACCCGCAACTTCAGCCGTGCCGCCGAGAACCTGGGCATTCCCAAATCCACGCTGTCACGCCAGGTGGCCGAGCTCGAGCGTTCGGTCGGCCTGCAGTTGCTCGCGCGCACCACCCGCAAGGTGGAGCTCACGGCGGCAGGCCAGCTCTACTTCGAACGCTGCGAGCGCATCGTCGCCGAGGCGCAGGTGGTGCACGAAGAGCTGCAGAACCTGGTCGAGACCCCGTCGGGGCCGCTGCGCGTGAACATGCCGGCCGACTTCGGCACCGACTTCATGGCCGAAGCGTTCGTCGCGTTTTCGCAGAAGTACCCGGACGTGACGTTCTATCTGGACCAGGCCAGCCCGGAACACGCCAACCGCGTGTTCCAGACCTGCGACGTCTCGGTGGAGATCGGCGAACTGCCCGATTCGAACCAGATCGCGCGCCCGCTTGGCATGCTTCCGGCTTACCTGTACGCCTCGCCCGATTACCTGGCGCGCCATGGCGAACCGCGGCACCCCAGTGACCTGACCCGTCATGAGTGCCTGGAGTTCCGCGCCGGACGCGGCGGACGCGTGACGCGCTGGCCTTTGCACAATGGCGAACGCCACATCGAGATCACGCCCGGCCACCGCTATTCGGTGAACAGCATCTCGATGTTGCGCAGCCTGACCAACCTGGGCGCCGGCATCGCCATCCTGGCGCCCGTGCGTGCCGTGCAGGCGGATCTGGAGAGCAGCCAGCTCAAACGCATCCTGCCCGACTGGCACGCGGGGCCGTTTCCGGTCTATGCCGTCACGGACACCCGTCTGCTGCCGGCCAAGACGCGGATCTTCATCGAGTTTTTGATGGAACGCCTGCGGCTCGCGCCGCTGGGCCAGGATAGCGCCAGCCTGTTCCCGTAGCGGGAACGCTGAAACCGGCTGAAATGATTGTGTGAGCGCGCGCGACGGCGGAATGCGCCGCGCCGGACTCAGAAGCGCTCGTCTTCGCGCAGGTAGCGCCACTGCCCTTGCGGCAGATCGGCCAGATTGACGCGGCCGATGCGCACGCGCTTGAGCCCCACCACGCGCAGGCCGACCAGTTCGCACATGCGGCGGATCTGGCGCTTCTTGCCTTCGCGCAGTACGAAGCGCAACTGATCTTCGTTCTGCCACGACACCTGGGCCGGCCGCAGCGCCCGTCCGTCGAGCGACAGGCCGTGGTTGAGCAAGGCCAGGCCGCGCTCATTCAGGTTGCCCTGCACCCGCACCAGATACTCCTTGTCGACCTCGGATTCTTCGCCGATGAGCTGGCGCGCGACGCGGCCGTCCTGCGTGAGAACCAGCAGGCCCTGCGAATCGATGTCGAGCCGCCCCGCGACCGCCAGGCCGCGCAACTGGCTGCGGTCGAAGCGCAGCGGCGAGCGGTCGCCCGCCCAGTGGTTACGCGCCTCGACCAGCGCGACGGCCGGCGTGTAGCCGTCCTCGGCCTGACCCGACACATAGCCGATGGGCTTGTTGATCAGAATGGTGACGCGCGCGGTCTGCTGCGCGCGCGCGGCGCGTTCGAGCGTGATGACCTGATTGGGGAAGGCCTTGGCGCCGAGCTCGGACACCACCTCGCCATCGACCCGCACCCAGCCGCGTTCGATATAGCTGTCGGCCTCGCGGCGCGAACAGAGCCCCCGCTCGGACATGAGCTTGGAGATACGTACTTTTTCCATGGGCGCTATTGTAAGCGCGCCGGGCCGCCCGGGCCGGCCGCACCTCGCCGGCCGCACCTTGCCGGCCGCACCTTGCCGGCCGCACCTCGCCGGCCGCACCCGCCCCACCGCGGGAGACTTGGCATAATACGCAGCCATGACGCTTCCGCTGCACAACTCTCCTCCGCTGGCCGACGGCTGGCTCCGTCACTGCCCTCCCGTGTGCGGTGCGCTGATGCGCCACTGGCTGATGCGGCCGGGCGCGCTCACGGCCGGTCTGCGTCAGGTGGGCCAGGTCCGCCTGCGCGTGACGGGTGAATACGCGCAAGGCGCCCTGCCCGACGAGGCGCAAGCCATGCACATCGCCCCCGGCACGCCCGTGTGGGTGCGCGAGGTCCTGATGTCGGTCGATGGGGTGGACAGCGTGCCGGCGCGCAGCCTGGCGCCGCTCACCGCGTCGCATGGCGCCTGGCAGGGCATGCGGCGCCTGTCGACGCGGCCGCTGGCCGATATGCTCTATCACGATCGCACCGTCACGCGGTCGCCGTTCGCCGTGCGCCGGCTCGCCGCGCCCGTGCCTTTTTTCCAGAGCCTGCAGGGCCTGCTCGACGCGCAGCATGGTGAACACGCCGCGCGTCATCTCTGGGCGCGCCGCTCGGTATTCTGGCGCGCGGGCCAGCCGCTGTTGGTGGCGGAGTGTTTTTTGCCCGGCTTTTGGCCCGTGGCGGCGGCGAGCAATCCCTTCCCGCCGCTCAAGCGCCACGTCATCCGCCGCGGCTAGCCGCCAGCGCCGGCGGCAAACCTGCCTGGCCGACGCCGGTCGATCCGGCGCTCAGCGCCAGATCTCGGGCTCGATCGTGACCTGACCGAGCGCGCCCGACATGTACAGCACGCCGTCGGAGATATTGGCGTGCAGCTGCATCGAGCGTTCGGTGAGCGCCGCCAGCGCGTTGGTCTGGCCCGAGGGCAGATTGATCACCCGCAGATTGCGCGCGCGGTCGACCTTGTTGCGGATGCCATCCCACCAGATCTGCGAGGCATGGCCGCCGTAGCAATAGATCACCACCGAGTCGGCGCGGCCACAGGCGCGCAGCACACGGCGCTCTTCGGGCTGGCCGACCTCGATCCACTGCTCGATCGCGCCGGTCAGGTCCTTGCGCCAGAGATCGGGCTCGTCGGTGTCGCTCAGGCCCTTGGTGAAGGCCAGCTCGTCGTGCGCGTTCAGGGCAAAGGCCGCCACCCGCACCATCATGCGCTCGTCCGTCTCCGAAGGATGCCGGGCGATCGTGAGCTGATGGCTGCCGTAGTAATTGCGATCGGTATCGGCGACGTGCAGGTCGGCCTTGTAGATGGTGGCGCGCAGGGCCATGGGATAGAACTTCCGCGAAAGACGAAACAGGGCGGCAGTGTAACGCGAGCCGCCGCGTTACACTGCCGGCGCGCTGCTTCTGTCGGATCCCACACCATGACCACGACCACCGCTCTCATCGCCTTCGCGCTTGCCGCAGGCATCCTCACGATCACGCCTGGGCTGGACACGGCCCTCGTGCTGCGCACCAGCGCCATCGAGGGCGCACGCCGCGCACTGATGGCGGGCCTGGGCATCTGTGCCGGCTGCCTGGTGTGGGGCGCCGGCGCGGCGCTGGGTCTGGGCTCGCTGCTCGCCATGTCCACGCTGGCCTACGACATCCTGCGTATCGGCGCCGCGATCTATCTCTGCTATCTCGGCGCACGGCTGTTGTGGCGCACCCGGCAGGCCGCCCCGTCGGCATCGGCACGGACCCCGGCGGGCGAGCTGGCAATCGGTGAGCCCGCGGCCCCTGCCTCCCCCGTCGCCCACGACACCACGGCGATGGGCTGGTTTCTGCGGGGCTGCCTCACCAACGTGCTCAATCCCAAGGTAGGGGTGTTCTACATCACCTTTCTGCCGCAGTTCATCCCGCAGGGCGCCGATGTGCTGCAGTTCAGCCTGCTCCTGGCCGTGTTGCACGCGGCCATGGGCGTATTGTGGTTCGCCTTGCTGGTGGCCGCCACGCGTCCGGTGGCACGCTGGCTCGCCAGCCCGTCCGTGGCCCGCGGCCTCGATCGCCTCACGGGCGGCGTCTTCATCGCCTTCGGCCTGCGGCTGGCGCTCGAACGGCGCTGACGCGCCCCGCGGTGGTACAACGGCATGAGGCTGTCCTCCCGGAGACCCTCATGCCGCAGACCCTCGAAGTCGAATGGCGCGACGCTGTCGCGCGTGTCTGGCTCGCCCGCCCGGAATTGCGCAACGCGCTCGATCCGCGGCTCATCGCCGAGCTCACCGAAACCTTCATGACGCTCTCGCAGGACAACGCCGTGCGCGCCATCGTGCTGGGCGGCCGGGGCAAGGCCTTCTGCGCGGGCGCGGACCTGAACTGGATGCGCGCCAGCGCGCAGGCCGGCGAAGCCGAGAACCGCGACGACGCGCTGACGCTCGCCACGCTGCTGCAGACCATCGCCACCTGCCCCAAGCCCACCATCGCCCGCATTCACGGTCCGTGCATGGCCGGGGGCATGGGCCTGGCCGCGGCGTGCGACATCGCCATCGGCACGCCCGCGGCCCGTTTCGCCTTGAGCGAAGTTCGCCTGGGCCTCATCCCGGCCATGATCTCGCCCTACGTGCTGCGCGCCATCGGCGCGCGCGCGGCCAGCCGCTACTTTCTGACTGCCGAGGTCTTCGACAGCGAGACCGCGCGCCGGATCGGCTTGCTGCACGACTGGTGCGACGAAGACCAGCTCGACGTGCGTATCGAGCACCTGCTCGCGCAGTTCATGCAGGCGTCACCGGATGCGCTGGCGCAGACCAAGACGCTGATCCGCGAGGTGGCGGGCCGGCCGCTCGCGGCGGAATTGCTCGAAGACACGGCAACGCGCATCGCGCGCCAGCGCGCCAGTGCGGACGGCCGCGAAGGCATGGCGGCCTTCCTGGAAAAACGGCGCCCGAATTGGGCGCCGTCGCAGGATGAATGAAGCTCGGCGGCACTGAGCCCGCCGCCATTGGCGGGCAGGCGCAATGACGTCCGCCTAGTGCGTGTGCTCGTCGAGCACCAGATGGGCCAGGCCGCGCTCGGTGGCGACACCGATCTTGCGGCCGATGGGCAGCGTGGCCTTGGTGTCGATATGACCATACGGCAGGCCCGTGACGACCGGCACCTTGACCTCGCGGCGCAGCCACTTCACGACCTCGGGCATGTCGTAACCCTGGTCGTGCGGCGCGAGCCGATACTCGCTGAAGTGGCCCAGCACGATGGCCTTCTGGCGCGCCAGCACGCCCGCCTGATGCAACTGGATCAGCATGCGCTCGACGCGGTAGGGATGCTCGGCCACGTCTTCCAGGAACAGGATGCCACCGCGCACGCGCGGGAAATACGGCGTGCCCAGCAGCGCCACCAGGGTGGCGAGGTTGCCGCCCCACAGCACGCCGCGCGCATCGACCGGATCCGCGTCACGCGTCTCGAAGCTCAGGATCTCGAGTTCGCCGCGCATCAGTTCGCCGAACAGCGCGAGCGTCAGCTCGTCGGTTTTCTTCAGCCCGTAGTCGCGCACGGCCGTTACGCCGGAGTAGCTCTCGGCCCCGGTCTGCGCCAGCAGCGCCAGATTGAAGGCGGTGAAGTCGCTCATGCCGACGAAGCGCTTGCCGCTGTCGGCCATGGCTTTCCAGTCGATCTCCGGCAACAGGCGCGTCAGGCCGTAGCCGCCGCGGGTCGCCATCACGATCGGATGCTTTTGTTTGATCGCCCGCGCGAGACCCGCCAGGCGTTGTTTGTCGGTGCCGGCGAAGCGCTGGTGCTGCGCCAGGGCGGCGCGGTCGACCGCCGTCTTGAAGCCTTCTGCGGCCAGGCGCTCGCGCGCCAGCTCGAGCTCGGCGGCGTCGCGCACGGCCGACGAGGGCGAGACCAGATAGATGCCCGAGGAGGCGGCGTGGTCGTGGACGCAGTCCGGACCGCAGGCGTGAGCATGATCGTGCTCATGCGCATCGCCGTGCTCATGATCATCGTCATGGCCGTGCAGCGTGTCGTGCTCGTGACGGGTGGCCGGCTGCCGGGAGGCGGCGGCCTTGCTGGAGCGTTTGGATTTCTGGGTCATGCGCGGGGTTCCCGGGATACTTTCTGGCGGCGTTGACGGAAGAAATCGCGCAGCATCTCGCCGCAGGGTTCCGCCAGCACGCCGCCCACGATGGAGGTGTGATGGTTCAGTTGAGCGACCCCGCCGACGTTCAGCACGCTGCCACAGGCGCCGGTCTTGGGGTCGTGCGCGCCGTAGACGATGCGGTCGAGCCGGGCATGCAGCATGGCGCCGATGCACATCACGCAGGGCTCGAGCGTGACGTACAGCGTGAGCCCCGGCAGCCGGTAGTTGGCCAGCCGTGCCGCGGTGGCACGCAACGCCACCACTTCGGCGTGCGCGGTCGGGTCGTGATCGATGATGGTGCGATTGAAGCCGGTGCCCAGTACCTGGCCGCTGGCGTCGACCACCAGGGCCCCCACCGGCACCTCGCCGAGTGCCGCGGCCTCCTGCGCGAGCCCCAGCGCCTGGGCCATGAAGGCGGCGTCGCGCGCGGCCTGTTCGGCGTCGGCGGCGCTCACCTCGGGCTGCGCCACCGTGGCCGGGAGCAGATCCGACTCAGCCACCGTAGGCCCTCGACTTAAGCGAAAGATTGCCGGCCAGGCCCGTGAGCGCGGCCTCGAGCAGTTGGTAGAGCTCGGCTTCTTCGTCGTAGCGTGCGAAGTTCAGGTTGGACACCCGCCCCTGCTCCACGAAGCCCCAGGCCCGGCTGCGCTTGTCGCGGTGCTTCGGATCCCACACGCCGAAGGCGTAGCCATTGGCGCGCTTGATGAGCGAGAAGCACGGGATATCGGTATAGCCGTCGCCCACGAACACCATCTGGTCGAACGGCACGCGCAGGTGCTCCTGAGGCACCTTGCGGTTTACCTCGAAGGGCTTGTTGCGGAATTCCGGGCCGACCAGGCCTTTCTGAATGTGGAACAGGTAGCGCGTCTTGTCGGTAAAGCTCACGATCCGCCGGGGAAACGTGATGCCGCCGTCTTCGCCATAGACGAACTCCGATGCCCAGATGTCGGTGAACTCATGCGCGATCGGAGTGGAGCGCACGATATCGCCGATGCCGCTCGATATCAGATAGAACTCGAGCTGCACGCGCGGATGGCTGGCGCGCACCGCGGCCCGCAGCCGCGAAAACAGCGTCGTGACGCCCTCGTGCAGCGGCAGCCGCCGGCCCCAGTCCTGCAGGCGCTCGCGCGTGATGGGCCCGAGCGCGCCGCGCTGGCTGAGCTCGATCATCTTGTAGAGATAGGCCGGCACCGGATCCCAGTCGTCGCGCGTGAGCAGCGGATCGACCTCGTCTTTCCAGAACGACGCCGTATCGACGCCGATGCTGTCGAGAAAGCCGGTGGTGCTGTCCGGCGCGAGCGTATCGTCGAAATCGAATACCAGGGCGATGACGTCGGACATGGGGGAGCGCGGCGCGGCCGCGGAAAATCGAATCAGGCGTCATTTTGCCTGATTGCGCCGGGCGGCGCTGCCGGGCGGCGCGCAAGAAAAAACGGGTGGCGCGCGGCGAACCGCGTACCACCCGTCTGCCGTGAGGCTGGCGCGAGGGCTCAGCGCACCGGCATCGGCGCGGTGGCCGGCGCCGGCGCCGTCATCGGCGCGGCGGGCGCGGCCGGCGTGCCCGGCGTGGCGGCCGGCACCGGAATCACGGTCTCGCGCAGCATGCCGCCGCCCTTCACGCTGCCTTGCGTGTTGGTCGGCGCATTCATCTGCGTGATGCAGTCCTGGCGCTGGCCGGCCGGCAGATTGTCGCAACGGCGGGTCTGGTTGGTTTCGTAGG
The DNA here is from genome assembly GCF_002261475.1 of Bordetella genomosp. 5. Classification (GTDB taxonomy): domain Bacteria; phylum Pseudomonadota; class Gammaproteobacteria; order Burkholderiales; family Burkholderiaceae_B; genus Bordetella. Next base: position 711,915 of record NZ_NEVN01000004.1, on the reverse strand, counting down.
CAGGCTCGTTGAGCGTGCCACGGCCCGATTCCTGGCGGGCCGCACCGGCCTCGCGCAGGCAGGTGGCGCGGTCCTGGCCGCTCGTGCCGCTGTTGCAGCGGGCGACTTCGCGGTCATAGGCGCTTTGCGCCGGGCGCGGCGCGGTATTGGCGCTGGGGTCGGCGGCCTGGGCGGGCTGAACCATCCAGGTGGACGCCAGGGCCAGCGCGATCGCGCCGCCAGTGGTGCCCAGAATCGTGTACAGGCTGCTACGCATCGTGAACGGCTCCATGGTTTTCTCCTCTCGTGGCAGGGGTGACTGCCTCCCTTAGCAAGTTCCGGTCCCGGCCCGCGGCGCGGGTCCGGGCGCAGCCCTTGCGATCAAGATACGAAAAAGAGAAGACAGGCGGGCGACCGAATTGTTACAGCTCTGTCGAGTCGTATAGCGGGGCGCCCGCCCTGCCCGGTTCAGGGTTCCTGATGCGGTTCGTTCGGCCCGATTTCGGCCGAGCGGTTACGGTAGACGGCGGCGCGCATCAGCAGCATGCCCGTGACCGGCGAGGTCAGGATCAGCAGGATGACGATCACGACTTCGTGAAACACCGCGCGCGACGACAGATAGGAGAACACCAGCGCGGACGCGCCCAGCACGAAGCAGGCGCCCAGCGTGTTGCCCAGCGTGGGCGCGTGGATCCGGGCGTAGAAGTGGCCGAACCGCAACAGTCCGACCGCGCCCGTCAGCGCCAGGATGCCGCCCATGATGAGAAACAGGCTGGCCGGGACGGCGATCCACCAGGGGATTTCGGCTCCGATCATGGCTCGATCACCTCTCCGCGCAGCAGGAACTTGGCCAGCGCGGTCGAACCGACGAAGCCGAACAGCGCGATCAGCAGCGCGATGTCGAAATACACCCCGGTACCCGAGCGGATGCCGAATACCAGCATGATCAGCATGCCCTGGATATACATGGCATCCAGGCCGAGCACCCGGTCCTGGGCGGTCGGGCCCCGCACCACGCGCAGCGCCGCGCAGCCCATGGCAACGGCAAAGCACAGCAGCGCGAACGAGGCGGACCAGAAAAGCAGAACGTCCATTATTCGAATACCTCCTTGAGCGTGCGTTCGTAGCGGTTCTTGACCAGGTCGATCCACTCCTGCTCGTTCTGCAGGTCGAGCACGTGCAGGGTCATGTCGCCGCCCTCCGCGATGTCGACCAGCACGGTGCCGGGGGTGTAGGTCAGGATGCAGGCCAGGAACGCGAGGCCATGCGGATCGCGCATCTCGAGCGGAATGGTGATGAAGCCCGGCGCCATCTCGGCGCGCGGCACCCAGATGAGCTTGGCCACCGACCAGTTCGAATGCACGATGTCGACCACGACCTTGCAGAACAGGCCGGGCAACAACCAGAAGCGGCGCGGCTTGGCCCGCAACGGCCGCAGCCGGCTGGACGCCCAGCCGAGCCACAGCGCGAGCGCCAGACCCAGCAGCATCTGGCCCGCCGAGGCCGATTGGTTCAGCAGCAGCCACAGCACGAACATGCACAGCGGCAACAGCATTTTCAGGAAGGAGTCGCGCATCAGTTCACTCCTTCGAGGGGACGCACGGGCAGCTTGGACAGCACGGCGTCGATGTAGTGAGTGGGTTGATCCAGCGATTGCGCCGCTTGATCCAGATAGGCCGAAATCGGACCCGCGCCCGCGGCCAGCGCCACGCAGAGCAGGATCAGCACGGCCACCGGGCCGGCCTCGAGCACGCGCAGACGCGGCGTGCTGCGGTCGTCGGAGGCCCAGAACACACGGATACCGGTGCGCGAGAGCGCCATCAGACCGGCCAGGCCGGACAGCAGCACGGCCGCCACCAGCAGCCAGGCATCCATCGACGGCACCGCGGCCGAATCCGCCGCCGTCACGGCCGCCGACAGCAGCGAGAACTTGGCCACGAAGCCCGACAGCGGCGGCAGGCCCGTCACGAGCAGCGTGCAGGACACGAACGCCAGCCCCAGAAACGCCATCGCCGCGGGAATCGCCACGCCGACCACGTCGTCGGATTTGTTGGGCGTGGACGGGTCGTCGAGATCGAAGACGTCCATCGTGATGGCCAGCACGTTGGCCCCGAAGGTGCGGGTGCGCTCGATCAGCTCGATCAGCAGGAACAGCGCGCCGGTCGCGAGCACCGAGCTCACCAGATAGAACAGCGCCGGACCCGTGAGCGCGACGCCGGGCATGCCGAGCGCGGTCAGCAGCGTGCCGGCGGACACGATCACGCAGTAGCCGGCCAGCTTCTCGAGGCCCTGGGTCGACAGCAGGCCGATACCGCCGAACAGCAGCGTGGCCAGGCCGACCGCGAACATCCAGTCCAGGCTGAAGGCCGACGGCGCGCCCGTGGGCAGCAGCAGCGAGCCGATGCGCAGCAGCGAATAGATGCCGACCTTGGTCATGATCGAGAACATCGCGGCCACCGGCGCGCACGCCGAGCCGTAGCCGCGCACCAGCCAGAAGTTCAGCGGCCAGGCCCCGGCCTTGACCAGGAACGCCACCCCCAGGATCGCGCACCCCGCCTCGAACATGCTGCGGTCATTGCCCGCCAGCGTGCCGGCGCGCACGGCCAGATCGGCCATGTTGAGCGTGCCGGTCACGCCGTAGATCAGCGCGATGCTGATCAGCAGCAGGAACGACGCCACCAGATTCACGGCGATGTATTGCAGGCCCGCGCTGACGCGTGCCACGCCCGAGCCGTGCAGCATCAGGCCGTACGACGCGGCCAGCAGCACCTCGAAGAACACGAACAGGTTGAACAGGTCGCCGGTCAGGAAGGCGCCGTTCAGCCCCATCAGCAGGAACTGGAACAACGAATGAAAGTGCACCCCGGCGCGATCCCAGCGCGACAGCGAGTAGATCAGCGTGGCCAGGCCGAGCACGCCGGTGAGCGTGAGCATCACGGCCGCGAGACGGTCGACCACCAGCACGATGCCGAACGGCGCGGGCCAGTCGCCCGGCAGATAGACGCCGATGCCTTCGGGCCAGGCGCCGAGCGCGCCGCCCGCCATGGCCAGCAGCGCGATCGCGCTGCCCAGCTGGATCAGCGTGGATAAGACCGCGATGCCGGCGCGGACACGGCGACGCGTGTCGGCCAACAGCAGCATGATCGCGCCCGCGATCAGCGGGACGGCAATGGGGTAAATGGGAAGATGTTGCTGCCAATCAATCAAGATTCAGGCTCCCGGCCGTCGACGTGGTCGGTGCCCGTCAGCCCGCGCGAAGCGAGCAGCACCACGAGAAACAATGCGGTCGTTGCGAAACCGATCACGATGGCCGTCAGCACCAGGGCCTGCGGCAGCGGATCGGCGTAGAGGCTCGGATCGGCCGGCACGCCATTCTCGAGCACGGGCGGACGGCCCACGGTGAGCCGGCCCATGCTGAAGATGAAGAGGTTGACCGCATAAGAGAGCAACGACAGTCCCATGATGACCTGGAAGGTCCGGGGCCGCAGCAGCAGCCACACCCCGGATCCGGTCAGGACGCCGATCGCCAGCGCATATATCCATTCCATGTTCAAGCTCCTTCGGGCTGGGGTGCCGCGCCGCCCGCGGCGGGCAGGTCCACGGCAGCCTCGTCTTCGGCCTCGGCCTCGGCGGCCGCGCGGCGTTGTGCACGCAGCGATTGGTGAGCGAGCGCCACCAGCACCAGCACGGTCGCGCCCACCACCAGCATGTAGACGCCCAGATCGAACAGCAGCACGCTCGACAGATGCAGGTGACCGACCAGCGGCACATGCACGTCCCAGGCCAGCGCCGACAGGAACGGCCGCAGCGCGAACCACGACGACATCGCCGCGATCCCCGCCGCCGCCAGCCCCAGGCCGACCCAGTGCTGCGGGTTCAGGCGGCTGCGCGACTCGACCCAGTACACGCCGCCCACGATGTATTGCAGGATGATGGAGGTGGCCATGACCAGCCCGCCGACGAAGCCACCGCCCGGCAGGTTGTGACCACGCAGCAGCAGATAGACCGACACCAGCACCGCCACCGGCAGCAGCATGCGCACCAGCACGGCGGGCACGCGCATCTGGCCTTCGGGCAGCGGCGCCTTGATGTCGGGCGGCAGCAGCGCCGCGCGGCCATCCTGCTCGAGCTGCTGACGCGGCAGTTCCACGCTCTCCTGCGCCGGACGGAACCGCCGCAGCAGCGCGTAGACCGTGAGCGCCACGATGCCCAGCACGGTGATCTCGCCCAGCGTATCGAAGCCGCGGAAGTCCACCAGGATCACGTTCACCACGTTGGTGCCGCCGCCCTCGGGCAAGGCCTGCTCCAGGAAGAACGACGAGATCGTGTCGCCGATCGGACGCGTGAGCATCGCGTAGGTGATCGCGGTCAGGCTGACGCCGGCCACACCGGCGACCAGCAGGTCGCGCAGGCGGCGCGCCCGTGCCTTCAGGCCCGGACGGTCGTCATCGGTGCCGGCCAGCATCCGGCGCGGCAGCCAGCGCAGGCCCAGCAGCAACAGCACCACGGTCACGACCTCGACCGCCAGCTGCGTGAGCGCCAGGTCGGGCGCCGAAAACCACACGAAGGTCAGGCAGGTCATGAGACCGGCGCCGCCCGACAGCGTGAGCGCGGCCAGCCGGTGGTACTTGGCCTGGTAGGCCGCGCCCAGCGCGCAGCCGCCACCCACCAGCCAGAGAATGAGAAACACCGGGTCCGCGGGCGTGCGCGGACCGTCGCCCGAGAGCCAGCCGCCCACCCGCAGCGGCAGCCAGGCCACCGCGAGGGTTCCGATCACGATCACCAGCATCTGCACCTGCAGGCGCGACGAGGCCAGCACGCGGACCGCCCGGCTCGCCAGGACGGAGGCCGAGTCGACCAGATACTCGAAGCTGCGGCGGCCGTCGAAGCGATAGATGAACGGCACGCGGCCCGGGTGATTGCGCTGGTGCGCACGCAGCACCAGATAGAGGGCGATGCCCACCATCAGCGCGACGAAGCTCATCGCCAGCGGCAGATTGAAGCCGTGCCAGACGGCCAGGCTGTACTCTGGCATGCGCTCGCCCAGGATGCTCTGCGCCGCCAGGTGCAGGAACGGCCCGACGGTAAGGCCGGGAATGATGCCCACGATCAAACAGATCATGACCAGCAGACCGCTCGGGAACAGCATCCAGCGCGGCGGCTCGTGCGGCGCGCGCGGCAGGTCGGTGGCGGGCGGGCCGAAGAACACCTGCAGGATGAAGCGCAGGGAATAAGTCACCGAGAACGCGCCGGCCACGGTGGCCAGCAGCGGCAGGCCGATTTCGAGCGCGCGATCGCCCGAGATGAAGGTGGTTTCGGCGAAGAACATCTCTTTGGAGATGAAGCCGTTCATCAGCGGCACGCCCGCCATGGACGCGGCCGCCACCATGGCCAGCGTGGCCGTGATCGGCATCGCCTTGTACAGGCCCGACAGGCGGGTCATGTCGCGCGTGCCGGTTTCGTGGTCGACGATGCCGGCCGCCATGAAGAGCGAGGCCTTGAAGGTGGCATGGTTGACCATGTGGAAGATCGCGGCCACCAGGCCGAGCGTGCTGTTCAGGCCGAGCAGCAGCGTGATGAGGCCGAGATGGCTGATGGTGGAGTACGCCAGCACTCCTTTCATGTCACGCTGGAAAATGGCTGCGTAGGCGCCCAGGACCAGCGTGATCGCCCCGGCGCCGCCGATGACCCAGAACCACTCTTCGGTGCCCGCGAGCACCGGCCAGAAACGCGCCAGCAGAAACACCCCGGCCTTCACCATCGTGGCCGAGTGCAGATAGGCCGAGACCGGCGTGGGCGCCGCCATGGCGTTGGGCAGCCAGAACTGGAACGGAAACTGGGCGCTCTTGGTCAGGGCGCCCAGCGCCACCAGGGCAAGCACGGCGGGATACCAGGGATCCGCGCGGACCAGATCGCCCGAGGCCAGCACCCGATCCATGTCGTAGCTGCCGACGATATGGCCGAGGATCAGCACGCCGGCCAGCAGGCAGAGGCCGCCCGCGCCCGTGATGGTGAGCGCCATGCGGGCGCCGCGGCGGGCGTCGGCCCGGTGGTGCCAGTAGGCGATCAGCATGAACGAGGCCAGGCTGGTCATTTCCCAGAACATCACCAGCTGGATCAGGTTGCCGGAGAGCACCACGCCCAGCATCGCGGCCATGAAGGCCTGGAAGAAGGAGAAGAAACGCGGGACCGGGTCCTCGGGCGACATGTAGTAGCGCGCATACAGCACCACCAGCGTGCCCATGAGCGACACGATCAGCGAGAACAGCCAGGCGTAGCCGTCCATGCGCAGCGAGAACTGCAGGCCGAGCGCGGGGGCCCATTCGAAGTTCGCACGTACCACCTCGCCGGCCGCGATCTGGGGATACAGGCTGGCCACCAGGACGGTACAGACCAGCGCCGTGATGCCGGCCAGCCAGGATTCCGCATTGCGGGCGTTGGTTGGCAGCAAAGCGGCGCACAGACTGCCGATGAACGGCAGAGCGAGGATGAGAATCAGCGACATGGCGCTCCGGGGAAAATCCGGCTCCAGACGGCGTGGCGTGCACCGCGAGAGCATGAAGCCAGGGATGGCAGTCGGTAAATCCCTGGCACGAGACCACGCAACCGCCCACCGCCGGCCCCCGGCAGGGGCAGGCACCGCCCGCGGACGCGCCGCTGCGGCGACAGGATACGACAAGGGTTTCGGCGGAAAGCGCCAGGAATTCTTACGTGAAAAATATCAGATTCTTGTAAGTTGTGCACGGATAGCAGCCAATCGCTGCGGGATGCGCACCGATTCCCGCAAGAATCGAACAAGCGAATGACAGTGGATTGACAGCCCATTTCGGCACTCGGAATGTGTCAAATTCGCCCAACGTCGCTTTATTTCGCTCAGCTTACAAAAAGCTGGCCGGCGCAAGCGCGAAACCGGTGCCACCAGGCGGCAGATTGAGGGACGGAAAAGACCGGTTTTGCCGGCTTGATCGGGCTTTCGAATGCGGCCCGTCCGCGGCGTCGGACCGGTTCCCGGGCCAGCTTCCCCGGCCCCCGCGGCTCAGTATGGCGTCGCACCACCGCCGGGTCCATCCCGCCCTGTTTGTTGCGCTGCGGGTAGATACCCATATCGGGCACACCGCTTTTTCGCTGCAATGGCGCTCCCGCGACCTGCGGACCCGTGCCCCCGCGACCCGGCGGGCGCAACAACCCACGGCCAGCCGGCAGACAGACCGGACCCGTACCGAGGAGAGATGTCGAATGAAGTTGCCCAAGCTCAAGTTGCTGCTCGGCGCCGTCCTGGCGAGCACCTGCGTCATGGCTGGCGCCCAGGCCAAGTATCCCGACCGCCCGATCCGCCTCATCGTGCCGTTCGCGGCCGGCGGCACCACGGATATCGTGGCCCGGATCGTCGCCGAGGGCCTCGGCCGTGAGCTCGGCCAGGCCGTGGTGGTCGAAAACCGCGGTGGCGGCGGCGGCGCGATCGGCGCCGAAGCGCTCGCGCGCGCGAGCAACGACGGTTACACCCTGGGCATGGCCACGGTCAGCACCATGGCGACGAACCCGGCCACCAATCCGGCCACCCCGTACAACCCGCTCAAGGACTTCACGCCCATCATCAATCTGGTGAATGTGCCGAACGTGCTGACGGTCAATCCCAAGGTGCCCGCCGAGAACCTGCAGGCGTTCATCGCCCTGCTCAAGGCCAACCCGGGCAAATACAGCTACGCCTCGGCCGGCACCGGCGGCATCTCGCACCTGGATGGCGAGCTGTTCAAATCGCTCACCGGCACGGACATGATCCACGTGCCGTACCGCGGATCGGGCCCGGGCCTGAACGATACGATCGCCGGCCAGGTGAGCGCCCAGTTCGACAACCTGCCCTCTTCCATGCCGCACATCCAGGCCGGCAAGCTGCGCGCGCTGGCGGTGGCATCCACCGAACGCGTGAAGGGCGTGGACGCACCGACCTTCGCCGAGGCCGGCCTGCCCGCCATGAACAACATGGCCTGGTACGGTCTGGTGGCGCCGGCCGGTGTGCCCGCCGACGTGGTCGCCCGCGTGCACGACGCGGCGGTCAAGGCGCTCAAGGATCCCAAGACGGCCCAGCGTCTGATCGATGGCGGCTCGTTCATCGACGGCGGCAGCTCGCAGGAGTACGCGGCGCTCATCAAGCGCGAACTCGAACTGCGCCAGAAGATCGCGCGCGAGCAGAACATCAAGCTCACGCAGTAAATGAAACGGCGCGGGCCGCCTGCTGGCGGCCCGCGGCCATAAGCTTTCGACGGCGGCACGTCATGCAGACGCGCCGCCGTTTTGCTTGGCGGCGCTCAGGCGAGCTGGCGCTGCGGCACGCCCATGTCTTCCCAGGCACGGCCATGGCAGGTGAACAGCAGCACCTGGTGGCGCGTGGCCACGTCGAACAACGCGCGCTTCATCAGATCGCGGCGCGCATCGTCGGCGTGGACCAGCGCATCGTCGAGCACCAGCAGCGTGGGCCGGCCCGCCTCTCGCAGCAGATCGGCGTAGGCGAACCGCGCCAGCAGACCCAGCTGCTCGCGCGTGCCGAAGCTCAGGCTCGCGAGGTCTTCCTCGACCCCGCGGCTGAGCGCCACCGGTTGCAGGTGCGCGTCGAAGGCGAGGCGCGCGCCGGGCAGCAGCAGGCCCAGATAATGCTCGAGCCGCTGCGACAGCGGCGCGAGCAGGCGCTGCGTGGTCTGCTGGCGCGCCGACTGCAGCAGGCCCGCCAGCAGATCGAGCGCCTGGGCGCGTTCGCGCAACTCGTCGCGGCGGCGCGTCCAGCGCTCGCGCTCGGCGCGCGTGAGCGCGAGTTGCTCGCCCATGCCCTGGGCATTGGCCTGCTGCAGCCTGCCTTGCAGCTGCAGCAGCTCGGCCTGCCGTTCGGCATGCCGGTGCCGCGCCACTTCCGCCGAGCGGGTGAAACGCGCCAGATCCTGCTCCGCCACGTCGGGCCGCTCGGCCGCCAGCGTCTGCGCCTGCTGCGCGTGGTCGCGCTCCAGCGCCTCCTGCGCGGTGCGCGCGGCCAGCCACGCGTCGCCACGCGCCGCGCGCCGGGCGCTCTCTTCGGGCGCATCGAACGCTACACGGCGGGTGCGCAAGTCTTCGCCCAACATCTGTGCGCGCGCGGCGGCGGTGTCGTGCGCGGCCTGGGTCTGCCGAGCCTGTTGCGCCAGCTGCTGGTAGCGCTCCTGCGCCTGCGCGAGGGTGGCCGTGCCGGCCGGCGCGGCGGGCGCGGCCGCCGATTGTTGCGCGCGCAACGTGGCCAGTCGTTCCTGGTCGCGCGCGGCGGTCTGCTCCCGGCTCTGCAACTCGCGCCGCAGGGTGTCGAGCCCCTGCGGCGCGTGAATGGCCAGCGCCTTGTGCGCGTCGTTGAGGTCGCGCTCGGCCGCGGCGAGGCGCAGCCAGGCCTGCTCCGCCTGCGCGAGCGATTCGACGCCGAGCTCGCGCAGCAACTGCTGATGCGCTCCCTGCGCCTGCACCAGATCGCTGGCGAGGGCCTGCAGATCGCGCCCGCCCGGTTCGATGCGCAACCAGCCCACGCCCGGAATGTCGAGCCGCGCGGCCTCGGTGAGCAGCATGCTGCCCTCGCCGTCCAGCGGCTGCCCCTCGAGCCGGGCCCCGGGCGCCGAAAATGCATAGCTCAGCCGTGTCGCCACCGCTTGCTGCTGCACGCGCAAGGCATCGAGCGCCTGTTGCGCGCGGCGCAGCGCCTGCAAGCGCGGCTCCTCGAAACGAACCTGGCCCTCGCGGGCGGCGCTGGCCGCTTCGGCCGCGGCCTGAGCGGCCTCGGCCTGCGCCACCGCCTGGCGCAGCCGCGCGATATCCGCCTCGGCGTCGCGCACCCGCGCGGTCAGCGACGCCAGTTCCTGAGCGGCGGCCTCGGCCGCCGTGCGGGCCGCATGGTGCTCACGCGCGGCGGCCAGCTCCTGCTCGGCCTGCGCCAGCGCGGCGGCGGCCGTCTGCGCGTGTTGCGCCTGCTCGCTCGCCCGCTGCTGCTCACGGGCGAGCGTGTCGGCCAGCGCGGCGAGGGCCTGGGCGTCGTCCTGATCGCGTTGCACCTGGGCACGCGTCAGCGCGGCGGTCTCGCCCGCGCGCTGCGCATCGCTCTGCAGCCGCGCCACCTGTTCGCGCAGACGCGCCAGCGCTTCGAGCCGCTGGCGTGCCTGCATGGCCTGCGCCTCGTGACCTACCCACGGCGCCTCGCGCTCATCCCGCTCGTGCTCGCCACGCAGCCGCGTCAGGCGATCGACATCGGCCTCGAGCGCGGCCAGCGCGCGCGCCTGCTCGTCTTCCTGCTGGGCGAGGCGGGCGAGCTCGGCCTCGGCGTCGCGATAGGCGGCGCGCGGTTTGCCGCGCGCATCCAGCAACTCGGCGCGATCCGCCTGTACCTGCTCGTAGAGCCGGTCGCCGTCCTGGCTGGCGAGCTCGCCGCTGATGCCGGTGAGGGCATCGCGCAGATAGGTGTCCGCATGGCCGGCCGGGCCGGCCAGCAGCTGTCCTTCGCCCTGCTCGATCCACAGCAGCCCCGGGATGCCCGCATGTTCGGGTTTGCTCAGGCCTTTTTTCGGCAGGTCGAAACCCAGCAGGGTCGCCAGCACCTGCTCCGCGTCCTCGCCCTCGTGGCGCTGCCGGCCGCCGTCGATCAACAGCTCGCAGCGCGCCCTGGACAGGAAGTGCTTGCGCAGCAGGTAGTCATGGCCGTCGTGCTCGAAGGCAACCTCGACGGACGGACGCGCTCCGGCCACGCCGCGCGGCGCGAGGTGCGACACGGTCGACGTGCCATAGCGCTCGAGAAACGCCGCCCGCAGCGCCGCCGCATACGTGCTCTTGCCCGCCTCGTTGGCGCCGACGATGATGTTGAGCCCGGGTTCGAGCCCGTCGAGCTCGGCCGCGCCGTGAAACTTGCGGAACTCGGCCAGTGCGATGCGCGAGACCTTCATGCGGCCTCCCGCGCCAGGTTGCGCTGGTACTGCAGCAACAAGCGCAAGGCCGTACGCGCCACCGCGCCCTCGGCCGCTTCCGTCGCGTTGCCGGCCCGCGCCTGCATGGCTTGCAGACGCTCGGCCACCTCGGCCACATAGCCATCCAGGCGCAAGGCCGCGAGGTCGGCCTCGGCCGGCGCGATGGTCAGCGCGGCGGTGTCGATGTCGAGACTGCGGGCACGCGCCGCGGCCTGGCCCACGGCCTGCTGCAAGCCATCCCAGTCGGCGAGCGTGACGCTGCCACTGACCTCCAGCCGCAGCACGTCGTCGGCGCCGAGCTGCGCGAGCCGCACGGCCAGCGTTTCCAGATCGCTCGGCAGCGCCAGCGGCGTCTGCCATAACTGCCAGCGAAACCGGCCTATCGCGACGCGCTCGACCTGCGGCGCCTGCCCCGGCGCCGCGATGCGCACGTCGAGCACATGGCCCGGATCGTTGCCGCGAAAGCGGTCCTGCTCCGGTGTGCCGGCATACCAGGTGCGCGCATCGATCTCGAGGCACCCGTGCCAGTCGCCGAGCGCCAGATAATCGAGGCGGGCCCGCGCCGCGCGGTCGGGCGCGATCGGATTGGCGGCGTCGGCCGATTCGGGCAGGCGGCCGCTGACGCTGCCGTGGGCCAGACCCACGCGGGGCAGCCCGTCCGGCGTATCCAGATGATCGAAGGCCGCGCTCACGTCGTCATAGGTATGACGCTGCGTAAGCGGCGCGGCGAGCACGCTGAACGTGTCCAGCAGCACGGTCTGCGTGGTGAGCGGAATATGCACGTTGGCCGGCACGCAGTTCAGCTGGCGCGCACGCGACCAGACACTGTCGGCCAGCGCCGCATCGTGGTTGCCGGCGATCATGACCCACGGGCCATCGAAGGCGGCAAGCGCGTCGAACAGGCGGCGAATGGTGCGATCGGAGACCGCCTGGGTATCGAACACGTCGCCCGCGACCAGCACGGCGTCGACCCGGCGCTCGCGGGCCAGCGCCGCGATGCGCGCCACGGTTTCGATGCGCGCTTCCGCCAGCACGGCGGCGTCGTCGGACTCGAACTGACCGTAGACCCGGCCGATCTGCCAATCGGCGGTATGTAGAAAATGAGCCAAGGCGGACCTCAGAAGTACCCGGTTTGGTGCGATTGTGGCATAGGCGCACGCGGCGGCCGGCCTGCCCGGCTTTCGCCCGGGCCGGGGCTTGGCAAGGGAGGCGCGGAAGCGGCGCGCCGCAATGAAACAGCGCCCGCGGCCGGGAGGCGGCGGGCGCTGCGCGAGACGCTGCGGCGATCAGGCCGGACCGGCCACCAGCGCGCGCGGCGCGGCGCGCTCCTTGCCGTAACGCGAGAGCGCGAGGTCGTCGGCGCGGATGCCCGGCTGACGGCCCATCACGAGGTCGGCGGTGAGCTTGCCCGAGCCGCACGACATGGTCCAGCCCAGCGTGCCATGACCGGTATTGAGGATCAGATTGTCGTAGCGCGTGGCGCCCACGATCGGCGTGCTGTCGGGCGTCATGGGCCGCAGGCCGGTCCAGAACTCGGCACGGGCTACGTCGCCGGAATCGGGATAGAGATCGTTGACGACCAACTCGAGCGTGGCGCGGCGCGCGGGCTTGAGGCGCAGGTCGAAGCCGGAGATCTCGGCCATGCCGCCCACCCGGATCCGCTGATCGAAGCGCGTGACCGCGACCTTGTAGGTTTCGTCGAGCACGGTGGAGACCGGCGCGGCCGATTCGTCGGTGAGCGGAATCGTGAGCGAGTAGCCCTTGACCGGGTACACCGGCAGGTCGAGGCCGAGCGGCTCGAGAAAACCACGGCTGTAGCTGCCGAACGCCGTCACGTAGCAGTCCGCGGTGAGGACTTCGTCGTTGGCCAGACGCACGCCGGTGATGCGGTTCTTCTGGCGCAGCAGGCCCTTGACGGGCGTGTTGAAGCGGAACTGCACACCGAGCGAGCGGGCGATGTCGGCCAGCGCGAGCGTGAAGCGGCGGCAGTCACCGGTTTCGTCGTTGGGCAGGCGCAGGCCGCCGGCCAGCTTGTGCAGCGAGCGCGCCAGCGCCGGTTCGGCCACCGGCAGCCGGTTGGCGTCGAGCAGCTCGTAAGGCACACCCACTTCTTCGAGCACCGCGATGTCGCGTCGCGCCGCTTCCATCTGCTTTTCGGTACGGAACAACTGCAGCGTGCCTTGCGTGCGCTGCTCGTACTGGATACCGGTGTCGGCGCGCAGGCTGCGCAGGCAATCCCGGCTGTACTCGGCCAGGCGCAGCATGCGCTCTTTATTGACCGAGTAGCGGTCGGCCGAGCAGTTGGCCAGCATCGCAGCGAGCCAGCGCCACTGGAACAGGGTGCCATCGGGACGCAATGCAAGCGGCGCATGCTTCTGGAACAGCCACTTGAAGGCCTTCGTCGGGATGCCGGGCGCGGCCCAGGGCGTGGAGTAGCCCGGCGACACCTGACCCGCATTGGCATAACTGGTCTCGTCGGCCGGACCGCCCTGGCGGTCGATGACCGTGACGCTCGCCCCCTGGCGAGCCAGATAATAGGCGGTGGTGATGCCGATGACGCCGCTGCCCAGGACGATGACGTGCATGAGAGGTCTCGCTCGTTATTGCGTTTACGTGAATTCTTGTAGTCTAGGAGTCATATGCCAGGGAAAACCACTAAAATTGGCCCAGCCAACCCGATTTAATCCTGCCGACTCCGGCTTTTCCGCCGTCCCAAAGTGAAAATGCGCGAGCTCGACCGTACCGACCGCAAAATCCTCGAAATCCTGCAGCGCGAAGGCCGGATTTCGATCACCGAATTAGCCGACCGCGTGAGCCTGTCGGCCACGCCCTGCTCCGAGCGCGTCAAGCGCCTGGAACGCGAGGGCGTGATCACCGGCTACCATGCGCGCATCAACCCGGCGGCCCTGGGCAAGACGCTGCTGGTCTTCCTCGAAATCCGGCTCTCGGCCAAGTCGGGCGACGTGTTCGACAAGGTCAAGCAAGAGCTGATGTACGTGCCCGAAGTGATGGAATGCCATCTGGTCTCGGGCGATTTCGACTATCTGGTGAAGGCCAGGCTTTCGGAAATGAACGAATACCGGCGCCTGCTGGGCGAGATCCTCAAGCGCCTGCCAGCCTCGGCCGAGTCCCACAGCTACGTGGTGATGGAAGAAATCAAGGAGTCGCTCTATCTACCGACGGACCGCTGAACCCCTCCAGGTGCGCCGGCGCCGCACCCTCGCGCCAGGCGTCGAACTTGCGCAGCGCGGCCTCGAACAGCGGCGCCTGCGTGAGCGCGTCCAGCCAGGCGATGGCGGCGGACCAGGGCTGAGCGTCGAACCAGTCACGGTCGGTATGGGCATACTGCCGCACGAACGGCATCACGGCGAAGTCGGCCAGACGCGGCCGGGCGCCGCCCAGCCAGGGCGCCACCCGCAGCGCGGCGTCGATGTCTCGCACCAGGGCCGCGGCCTGCTCCCGGTGTACGGTGGCGTCGGCGCCCGGGTAGCGTCCGGCATACTTATAGCGGTCGAGGTGATGCTTGAAGTCGCCGTCGCAGCGCGCGATCCAGTCCGCGCCCGCGCCGCCTTCGAGCCAGCCTTCGGGGTCGTGCCGGCCCAGCGCCCAGTGCATGATGTCCAGACTCTGTTCCAATACGTGGCCGCCGGGCAGTACCAGCACCGGCACCGTCGCCTTGGGCGACGCGGCCAGCAGCGCGGGCGGTTTGTCGCGCAGCACCACCTCGCGCAACTCGCAGCGCTGGCCCGCGATCAACAACGCCATGCGCGCCCGCATGGCGTAAGGACAACGACGGAACGAATACAGGATGGGCAGCACGAATAACCTCTAGAACAACACGGCGGCAGCCTGCCGGAATCCCGCTCGCGGCTTCCCGACCCTGACAGCTGCCGCTTTATTGTCGCCCAAGACAAACAAGCCCCCCGGGGGCAGCAAGCCGAAGGCGCGGCGTGGGGGTACTTTTTTATCGCCGGGCCGCCCCAAGATAAAAACGCCCCCTTGGGGGGCAGCAAGCCGTAGGCGCAGCGTGGGGGTACTTTTTATCGCCGGGCCGCCCCAAGATAAAAACGCCCCCTTGGGGGGCAGCAAGCCGAAGGCGCAGCGTGGGGGCGCTTTTTATCGCCGGGCCGCCCCAAGATAAAAACGCCCCCTCGGGGGGCAGCAAGCCGAAGGCGCGGCGTGGGGGTACTTTTTTATCGCCGGGCCGCCCCAAGATAAAAAGCGCCCCCTCGGGGGGCAGCAAGCCGTAGGCGCAGCGTGGGGGCGCTTTTTCTGTACCATTCTGCCGTGTCCGACCTCGCCGCGCTCGTGCGGCCCGGCCGCCGCCTCCCGTGCGCGGCCCTGGAGCCCGATTCATGTCCAAATTGATGTCCAAGCTTTCCCGTTACTTTTTCCGTGGATTGATCACGGTCCTGCCGATCGCGCTCACGCTCTATCTGCTGTTCATTTTCCTGGCCTGGACGGAGTCGTTCGCGTTGGCGTTCCTGCGCCCGTTCATCGGCAACTTCTACTTTCCCGGCCTTGGCCTGATGCTGGGCATTCTTGCGATCCTCGCGATCGGCTATCTGGTCTCGCTCGAGCGCGTGCAGCGCTTCATGACCTTCCTCGAGATGCCGTTCACCAATCTGCCGGTGATCAAGAGCATCTATTCCTCGCTCAAGAGCTTTGCCGACTACTTCACGCCTTCCGCCAAGACCACCAACCAGCAGGTGGTGGTGCTGCGTCTGCCGAACCAGCCGCTCGAGGTGGTGGGCCTGATCACCCGCCGCGGCGCCGACGGCCTGCCCGAGGGCTTCCTGCCGGGCGAGCGCGTCGCCGTCTATCTGCCCATGGGCTACATGATCGGCGGCTATACGGTATTCGTGCCGCAGGAATGGGTCACGCCGATTCAGATGTCGGTCGAGGAAGCCATGCGCTCGTCCCTGATCGCCTGGATGGCGCGCGCCGAAGCGCAGGGCCCGGCGGCCGCCGAGGCCGCGGGTGCCATGCAGAAAGAGATCGACGCGCATAGCCGCCCGCCGGCGGCGCCCGGCGTAGCGACGCCCGGCGTGGCGACGCCCGGCGCAACGGCGCCCGGCGCGGTAGCGCCTGGCAGTGCCGCTCCCTCCGCGCCGACCTCCGGCGTGGCGACGCCCGGCGTGGCGACGCCCGGCGTACCGACGCCCGGCGCATCGACGCCCGGCGCAGCGACGCCCGACATCCCTCCCCGTCAGCCCTGACCCCGTCCAAAACGGACGACAGCCGGGGCGGTTTGTCATCACAGGCTTGCCCCAGTTGCACCGCAGCAACGCATTGGCAATGATAGCGATGGGCGCACGATGCCCACGCTCCCGGCCAGGCGCCGGCACCTGAGGGAGCGAGACTCGCCCCCTGCCGGCTCGATGCCCGGCACTCGCCGGGCCCTGGAGCCGTTTCCGATGTCGTCCCCCCTCCTTTCCACGCCCGAGCGCGCCGACCACGGCGGCATCCGCATCGACAGTGCCGATGCGGCGAGCGCCGCGCTGGCCCTGCAGCAAGCCGGCCAATTCGTGCGCGCGCTCGATCTGGCCGCGTGGGTCAGCGTCACCCCGCAAGACGGTGCCCCCGGCGTGCGCATCCAGGCCATGCCCGCCTTCGCCTCGCGCTATCTGCCCGACGGCGACACCACGGGTCTGGCCGAAGCGCTCAAGCTGCGCACCGACACCGTCGAAGCCGATCTCGACCGCGAGATCGTGCTCGCCATGCTGGCCTGCCCGGTCGCTTTCGTGTTTCCCGACGTGGCCGAGCTCGAATCGGCCGTGCGCATCAGGCGCTATACCGTGCAGGCCGCCCGCAAGACCGCGCTGGCCTTCGATACCGAGCAGGCGGAGCGCCCGGCCGGCTACTGGACCTACGACGAAGCCCGCGGCTTCACCATCCTGCCCGGCCAGTCGCTCATCGAAGGGCTGCGGCGCGCCACCCAGCCGGAAGCCTCCGGCGAGCTCTACGCCTTCTCGTGCTATCGCGCCACCGAATACGTCACCGTGCTCGGCATCGCGCAGGAGCTCGAGGCCGCCAACCCCGAGATGGCGCGGCGGCTGCAGCGCCAATGGGAAACGCGCGCCGTGATGTCGGGCCGCTTCCACGATGCCTTCCTGCGTGAATACGGCTCGCTGGCCCAGCCCCTGCCGCCGCGCTTCTATGTGCCCGGCGACCGGCTCTGGTTCCGCAACCCCGACGAGCACTCGTCCAACGTCGAAGGCTACGAAGGCTCGTGGGTCTTCTACCTGGGCAACGGGCTCTTCAATAATTTCTGGAAGCGCGACAAGCCGTTCACCTTCACCGGCAAGTGCGTCGAAATTTTCCACTGGCGCCACGGCGCGCAGTACGACGCCAACGGCAAGCTCTTCATCAACGAAGACATCGTCGAAGCGCGCGTCGCCGAGACCCTCGCCGACCCCGACGCCACCGCGCGCATTCTCGAGCGCATGGTGCGCATCCGCGATCAGCAGGGTGTATACGCCGAAGGCGGCTGCATCGACGCCACCCGGGAATGCGCCCGCTGGGTCCGCCCCGGCCACGCCGACGTCACCTTGCCGGAATACCCGACGCCGGGCTCGGCGGATTGAAAAGCCGGGCGGGGGCCGCATTGCCGCTCCTTACTGGCCTTGGGCGGCATGACCAGCCCTTGGCCAGATAAGGCGCGATTATCCCCGCCCGTCGCGTCGCTTCCGCGATGCGCACTTCGTTCAGCGACCGACGACCAATCGCACGGATTTACCGATGCGCCCCGTCATCTCGACCAGCGCGTCGAGCGTGAACTTTGCCGTTTTTCGATTCACAACGTCCGACACCCTCGGCCGCGACACCATCAAAATCTCGGCGGCATCGGCCTGCTTCAAGTGGTGGCGCTCGATCCACGACGCCAACTCCTTCATCAGTTCTTCTTTGAGCTGCCTGGTGTCGTTGATCTGCTTCTGTGAAGCCAGATACAAACGTCTCGCCTCCTCCGGAGGGAACCCGAGGTCCAGGAACACGTTCGCGCCCGCCTTGGTGACGTGACGAATCTCGGTATCGATCTTCATGGGCTGACCTTTCGTGCGTTGGCGAGAGCGCGATAGCGCGTCTGGGCGATTTGCTTGTCGTGCAAACTTGTTGCCGGCGTCTTTTTCTGGAAGCAGTGCAGCACGTAGATCGCCTCCTTGAACTTGGCGATATACATCACACGAAATGCACCCGCGGGCTCCCGGATGCGAATCTCGCGTGTACCGGGCCCCACCTCATCGAACGGCTTCCAATCGTCCGGGTCGAGGCCCGCTTGAACGCGGCTGAGTTGAAACCCCGCCAAGCGGCGCGACTCAACAGGAAAATCCATAAGGTCCGCATAGGCGGACCCCACCCAGCAGATCGCTTTGTCCATGTCGCAATGTGTATAAAATTTTATACCGCACGCCTTGGCTTGGTAAAGCCCGGTGGAACGGGAATCGGACATTTCCGATCTACCGCGCGGCGAACGGCAAGAGGCGCACGCCGACGGACACGGCATGACGAATCACGCGCCCTCGGCTTACCCCGAGGCTCGCTCGAGGTTGGGGCCCGCAATAAAAAAACCGCCGCGTCAGACGCGGCGGTTCACGCATCGTCCGGACGGCACTCCGCTTGTGCAGGAGCTCCCTCGCCGTCCGGTACGGCCGTGATCAGCGCACCTTGCCCTCCTTCCAGGCCTGCAGCAGCTTGTCGTACGGAATCGTCTCGCCCTTGGGCTTCTCGTTGGCGAGCTTTTTCCACGGGGCGTGCTCATCCGAGAGCCACTTGCCCGGATCGCTTCGGGCGTTGAGCTTGGGCGCGCATTGCGCCATGCCGGCACGCTCCAGGCGGGCCATCACCTGGTCCATCTCGTTGGCGAGCGTGTCCATGGCCTGCTGCGGCGTCTTCTCGCCCGTCACGGCCGTGGCCACGTTCTTCCACCACAGCTGCGCCAGCTTGGGATAGTCGGGCACGTTGTTGCCGGTGGGCGTCCAGGCCACGCGCGCGGGGCTGCGGTAGAACTCGATCAGCCCGCCATAGTTGTCGGCATTCTTCGTGAAAAACTCGCTGTTGATGTCGCTGTCGCGGATGAAGGTGAGGCCGGTGATCGACTTCTTCAGCGACACGGTCTTGGACGTCAAGAACTGCGCGTAGAGCCAGGCGGCCGCGAGCCGGTTGGGATCGGTCGATTTGAAGAAGGTCCAGGAACCCACGTCCTGGTAGCCGTTCTGCATGCCCTGCTTCCAGTACGGCCCGTATGGCGACGGCGCCATGCGCCACTTCGGCGTGCCGTCGGCGTTGACCACGGGCAGGCCCTTCTTGGTCATGTCGGCCGTGAATGCCGTGTACCAGAAGATCTGCTGCGCGATCTGCCCTTGCGCCGGCACCGGACCCGACTCCGAGAACGTCATGCCCATGGCCTGCGCCGGGGCGTACTTCTTCATCCAGTCGATGTACTTGGTGAGCGCATAGACCGCCGCGGGGCTGTTGGTCGCGCCGCCGCGCGCCACCGACGCGCCCACCGGCGTGCACTTGTCGTCGGCCACGCGGATGCCCCACTCGTCGACCGGCATGCCGTTGGGCAGGCCTTTGTCGGCGGCGCCCGCCATCGAGAGCCACGCATCGGTGAAGCGCCAGCCCAGCGACGGGTCTTTCTTGCCGTAGTCCATGTGGCCGTAGACCTTCTTGCCGTCCAGCTCCTTCACATCGTTGGTGAAGAAATCGGCGATGTCTTCGTAGGCCGACCAATTCGTGGGCACGCCCAGGTCGTAGCCATACTTGGCCTTGAACTTCTCCTGCAGGTCCTTGCGGGCAAACCAGTCCGCGCGGAACCAGTACACGTTCGCGAACTGCTGATCGGGCAGCTGGTAGAGCTTGCCGTCGGGCGCCGTCGTGAACTTGGTGCCGATGAAATCCTTCAGGTCGAGTTCGGGGTTGGTCCACTCCTTGCCCGCGCCGGCCATGTAGTCCGACAAGGGCAGGATCGCGCCGTAGCGGTAATGCGTGCCGATCAGGTCGGAATCGGAAATCCAGCCGTCGTAGATCGACTTGCCCGACTGCATCGAGGTCTGCAGTTTCTCGACGACGTCGCCCTCCTGGATCAGATCGTGCGTGACCTTGATGCCGGTGATCTCGGTGAAGGCGCGCGCCAGCGTCTTGGACTCGTACTCGTGCGTGGTGATGGTCTCGGACACCACGCTGATCTCGTTCACGCCCTTGGCCTTGAGCTTGGCGGCGGCCTCGATGAACCACTTCATCTCGGCCAGTTGCTTGTCCTTGGAAAGGCTGGAGGGCTGGAACTCGCTGTCCACCCACTTCTGCGCCTCGGGCTCGCCGGCCCAGGCGGCCGAGGAACCGATGAGCGCGATCGCGGCCACCATGGCGCGCACGCGGAACTGCATCACCCGCACTTTCATGACTGTCTCCTCGTTGGGCTTTCCCGTGTTGTGCTGCCGGACGCGGGCCGGGAAGGCGGGGCCGTGGTCCTGGTAATCCTCACTGACTGCGGCGGTGCATAGCGTCCGCCGCCCTCATCCCTTGCGCATCACCACCACCAGCATCACCATCGAAATCACGAACCCCAGCCACAGCGTCGGCGGCTGGTCCAGCGTGAACCACGTTACGAAGTGCTCGCCCAGCCCCACATACGCCAGGTTGATCCATGCCGCCAGCATCAGGCCGATGAAGAGCCGGTCGCCGCGCGTGGTGGCGATCGGCAGAAACCCCTTGCGCAGGCGGGTGGGCGACTTCAGCTCCCAGAGCGTCATGCCGGCCAGCATGAGCACCACACACGAAAAAAGGATCGCCACCGGCAGCGTCCAGACCATCCAGTCGAACATCGCGTGTCTCCCTGCGCCTAGACGCGGCCCATCGCGAAGCCCTTCGCGATGTAATGCCGCACGAACCAGATCACGATGGCGCCCGGCACGATCGTGAGCACGCCGGCGGCGGCCAGCACGCCCCAGTCCATGCCGGACGCCGACACCGTGCGTGTCATGGTGGCGACGATGGGCTTGGCGTTCACCGAAGTGAGCGTGCGCGCGAGCAGCAGTTCGACCCAGCTGAACATGAAGCAGAAGAAGGCGGCCACGCCCACGCCCGCCTTGATCAGCGGCAGGAAGATCGTGAGAAAGAAGCGCGGAAACGAGTAGCCATCGACATAGGCCGTCTCGTCGATCTCGCGTGGCACACCGGACATGAAGCCTTCGAGGATCCACACGGCCAGCGGCACGTTGAACACCAGGTGCGCCAGTGCCACCGCGAGGTGCGTGTCCATCAGCCCGACCGAGGTGTAGAGCTGGAAGAACGGCAGGAGAAACACCGCGGGCGGCGTCATGCGATTGGTGAGCAGCCAGAAGAACACGTGCTTGTCGCCGATGAAGCGATAGCGCGAGAACGCATACGCCGCGGGCAGCGCCACCGCCAGCGAGATCACCGTGTTGATGAGCACATAGATCAGCGAGTTGATATACCCCGAATACCAGGCCGGATCCGTGAAGATCGTGCGGTAATGCTCCAGCGTGAACTCGCGCGGAAACAGCGTGAGCTCGCCCACGATTTCGGTATTGGTCTTGAACGACATGTTCAGCATCCAATACAGCGGCAGGATGGCGAACAGCAGATACAGGATCAGGAACAGCGGCCGCCAGGCCGAACGCGATTCAGACATGATCGGTCTCCGAGCCCGTGCCCGCGCGCTGCATCCAGTTGTAGAGGATGAAGCACAGCAGCAGGATGATGAGAAAGTAGATGATCGAGAACGCGGCCGCCGGCCCGAGGTCGAACTGCCCCACGGCCTTCTGGGTGAGGTACTGCGACAGGAAGGTGGTGGCATTGCCCGGCCCGCCACCGGTGAGCACGAACGGCTCGGTGTAGATCATGAAGCTGTCCATGAATCGCAACAGCACCGCGATCATCAACACCCCGCGCAGCTTGGGCAGCTGAATGTAGCGGAACACCGCGAAGCGGCTCGCGCCATCGATGCGCGCCGCCTGGTAATAGGCATCGGGGATGGCGCGCAGCCCGGCATAGCAAAGCAACGCGACCAGCGGCGTCCAGTGCCACACGTCCATCACCAGCACCGTGAGCCAGGCGTCGAGCGCATTGCCGGTGTAGTTGTAGTCCAGGCCGAGCGCCGCGAGACTGGCGCCGAGCAGGCCGATATCGGTGCGGCCGAACACCTGCCAGATGGTGCCGACGACGTTCCACGGAATCAGCAGCGACAGCGCGATGATCACCAGCACCGCCGAGGCGCGCCAGCCATGCGCCGGCATCGCCAGCGCGAGCAGGATGCCCAGCGGAATCTCGATCCCCAGCACCGCCAGCGAAAAGCCGATCTGGCGCCACAGCGCGCCGTGCAATTCCTCGTCCTGCAAAGCGGCCGCGTACCACTCCGTGCCCACGAACACCCGCCGATCCGGCGAAATGATGTCCTGCACCGAGTAGTTCACGATGGTCATCAGCGGCAGGATGGCCGAGAACGAAACGCACAACACCACCGGGAGCACGAGGAACCACGCGCGATGATCGAGGGGTTTCATTGGATCAGCTCCTCGTTGCGGTAGAAGCAGGTGTGATGATTGATCACGGCAAGCCAGACGGTCTGGCCGACCGCCGGCAGGCCCGGCTCGAGCGGCACGCGGGCGCGCAGCGTCGTGCCTTCGAATTCGCCGGTGAGCAGGCCATAGGTGCCCACGTCCTGCACCCGCGCGAGCCGCACCGGCACGGCGCCCGGCGTGCCCGGCGCGACCTGGCGCAGGTAGTCGGGCCGCACGCCGAGCGTGACGGGCCCCTCGGCGTCGAGCCGCAGCGCCTGGGCGGCGGTGAGCCCGTCCAGGCGATACTCGCCGACCTGCAGCGTGCCGTCCTGCCACACCGCGGCCAGAAAATTCATGCCCGGCGAACCGATGAAATGCCCCACGAAGGTGTGCGCGGGCCGTTCGAACAGATCGTCGGCGGTGCCGACCTGCACCGCCTTGCCGCGCGACATCACCACCACCTGATCGGCGAAGGTCAGCGCCTCGGTCTGGTCGTGCGTGACGTAGATCAGCGTCAGCCGCAGCTCGTGGTGAATTTCCTTGAGCTTGCGCCGCAGCTCCCACTTGAGATGCGGGTCGATCACCGTGAGCGGCTCGTCGAACAGCACGGCCGACACATCGTTGCGGACCAGGCCGCGGCCGAGCGAGATCTTCTGCTTGGCATCGGCGGTGAGGTTGCTGGCGCGCCGGTCGAGCACGTTCGAGAGTTCGAGCATCTCGGCGATGCGGCCGACCCGCTCGCGCACCTGGGCCGCCGGCACGCCGCGGTTGCGCAGCGGAAACGCCAGGTTCTGCGCCACCGTCATCGTGTCGTACACCACCGGAAACTGGAACACCTGGGCGATGTTGCGGGCCTGCGGCGAGAGCGCCGTCACGTCGCGCCCGTCGAACATCACCTTGCCGCGCGAGGGGCGCAACAGCCCGGACACGCAGTTGAGCAGCGTGGTCTTGCCGCAGCCCGAGGGGCCGAGCAGCGCGTACGCGCCGCCGTCCTCGAACGTAGAGCGCAGGGGCAGCAGCGCGTAATCCTCGTCGCGCTGGGGATGCGGCACATAGGCGTGTGCGAGGTCGAGGTCGATACGTGCCATCAGCGCATCTCCCGCCGCGCCGAGGGCGCGGCCAGCAGCCAGCCCGCCGCATCGAAGGCGTAGGTGTCGGCCGGATCGACGTGCAGCGTAAGCGGCGCCTGCAGGGCGTGGCGATGCACGCCGGGCAACTGCGCCACGATCGATCCGGCGGCGGTGTCCAGATGCAGGAAGGTGTCGGAACCCGATATCTCGGCCAGGGCCACCGTCCCGGGCAGGGCCACGTCGCCCGGACGCGGCGCCAGCCGGAACGCGCCGGCGCGAATGCCGGCCGTCAGGGTCTGGCGCGAGGCATCGGGCGTCGGAGCGACGGGTGCCGGAGCGCCGGCCGCCGCTGCGTCGGGCGCCGGAGCGCCGCGCGCCGATGCGCCGGGCGCCGATGCGCCGGGCGCCGCCGCGCCGGCCGCCGCCTCGGGCAGCGCGCGCGCCAGGAACAGCCCGCCTGGCAGGCGCAGGCCACCCGCCTCGCGCTCGGCCGCGAACAGATTCATGGGTGGGTCGCTGAATGCGCGCGCCACGCGCAGCGAGGCCGGCCGGTGAAAGACCTCGACCGTGGGCCCGTACTGCAGCAGTTCGCCGGCGTCCAGCACCGCGGTGTGGCCGCCCAGCAACAGCGCCTCGGCCGGCTCGGTGGTGGCGTAGACCACCGTCGAGCGGCCCTCGGCAAACAGGCCGGCGAGCTCGTCGCGCAGGGATTCGCGCAGCTTGTAATCCAGATTGACCAGCGGCTCGTCGAGCAGCACCAGCGGCGCCTGCTTCACGAGCGCCCGCGCCAGTGCCACGCGCTGCTGCTGCCCGCCCGACAGCTCCGCGGGCAGGCGCTCCAGCAGGTGATCGATGCGCAGGCGGGCCGCCATGGCGCGCACGGCGGCGTCGATGTCGGCACGCTTGCCGCCGCGCAGGCGCAGCGGCGAGGCGATGTTGTCGGCGACGGTGAGCGAGGGATAGTTGATGAACTGCTGATACACCATCGCCACGTTGCGCTGGCGCACCGGCACGCCGGTGACGTCGTGGCCATCGACGCGCACGTGGCCGCCGCTGGGGCGGTCGAGCCCGGCCATGACGCGCATCAGCGTGGTCTTGCCCGCCAGGGTGGCCCCCAGCAGCACCGTCATGGCGCCCGGCACGGGCGCCAGGCTCATGGGATACAGGTGGACCTGAGACCCGGCATGCACTTCGATGCCATCCAACACCAGCTCCATCCGGCCTCCTCCAGCCATCGGCGATGCTGCGACTTCAAGGGTGCTGCGTGCGCTTTCTTTTGTTTTTTTGCGTTTTACAGAAGAAACGAACCAAAAACAATCCCGCACTGCGTCATCATTTTTCGGTTTTGTTGTTTTATGATGCAACCATGACACTCAATCCACGACAAAGCGCCCTGGTCGAGCTGGTCCGAAGCCAGGGATCGGCTTCGATCGAGGCCCTGGCGCGCCATTTCGACGTCACGCTGCAAACCGTGCGGCGCGACGTCAATCTGCTGGCCGAGGCTGGCATGTTGGCACGCTTTCATGGCGGCGTCCGGATCGAAGCCTCCACCATCGAGAATATCGCGTATCGCAAGCGCCAGGGGCTTCATGCCGACGGCAAACGCCGCATCGCCGAGGCCGTGGCCCGCGCCGTGCCCGATGGCTGTTCGCTTCTGATCAATATCGGCACCACCACCGAAGCCATCGCGCGCGCGCTGCTGCGCCATCGCGGCCTGCGCGTGATCACCAACAACCTGCACGTGGCCGACATCCTGTCCGACAACCCGGATTGCGAGGTGATCATCGCCGGTGGCGTGGTGCGCCCGCGCGACCGCGGCATCACCGGCGAGGCCACGATCGATTTCATCCGCCAGTTCAAGGTCGACATCGGCCTGATCGGCATCTCGGGCATAGAGGCCGATGGCACGCTGCGCGACTACGACTTCCGCGAAGTGCGCGTGGCCCGCAGCATCATCGAGCAATCGCGTGAGGTGTGGCTGGCTGCCGACAGCAGCAAGTTCCAGCGCCAGGCCATGGTCGAGCTGGCCCACATCTCCAAGATCGACCGCTTCTTTACCGATGCCCGCCCGCATGCGCAGCTCGCGCAGGCCCTGAGCGAAGCCGGCGTGCGCTGCGAGATCTCCGACGCCGGCCCCGGCGAGGATGTCCTGCACGCCACCGACGACTTCAACGACACCCCTTGAGCCGGCCGCATCGGCCCGTCCCTCTCATACTCCGCACGCCCATTCCATGACTGAACACGCCTCTCCTGCCCTGCCCCACCGCGCGGCCCTCCTAGACACCCTGCGCCAGCCCCAGACCTGGGACGTGATCGTGATCGGCGGCGGCGCCACGGGCCTGGGCACCGCGGTCGACGCGGCGGCACGCGGCCTGCGCACGCTGCTGGTCGAAGGCGCCGACTTCGCCAAAGGCACCTCCAGCCGCGCCACCAAACTCGTGCACGGCGGCGTGCGCTACCTGGCCCAGGGCAACATCAGCCTGGTGCGCGAGGCCCTGCACGAGCGCGGTCTGCTGGCGCGCAATGCCCCGCACCTGGCCTGGCCGCTGGGCTTCGTGGTGCCCGCCTACACGCTGCTGGACCAGCCGTTCTACGGCATCGGCCTCAAGGTGTACGACATGCTGGCCGGCAAGCTGAATCTCGCGTCCAGCCGCTGGCTCTCGCGCGCCGACACGATCGCTCACGCGGCCACCGTCGCGCCCGAGGTCAATGGCAAGCGCCTGCGCGGGGGTGTGCTCTATTACGACGGCCAGTTCGACGACGCGCGCCTGGCGCTGGCGCTGATGCGCACGCTGTTCGACCAGGGCGGCACCGCGATCAACTACATGCGCGCCGAAGGGCTGACGCGCACGGACGACAAGATCGACGGCGTGACGCTGCGCGACGATATCGGCGGCGGCCAGTACACCGTGCAGGGTAAATGCATCATCAACGCGACCGGCGTCTGGGTGGACGCCGTGCGCCGCATGGACGATCCGCAGGCCCAGACCATGGTCGCCCCCAGCCAGGGCACGCACCTGACGCTGCCGCGCGAATTCCTGCCGGGCGACGACGCCATCCTGATTCCCAAGACCGACGACGGCCGCGTGCTGTTCGTGGTGCCGTGGAACGGCCACACCATCGTCGGCACGACCGACAGCCCGCGCTCGGACCTGCCGCTCGAGCCCAAGGCCGATGAGCGCGAAATCGACTTCATCCTGGAAACCGCGGGCCGCTACCTGACCCGCAAGCCGACGCGCGCCGACGTCACCAGCATCTGGGCCGGCCTGCGTCCGCTGGTGAAGGCCACCGGCGATGCCGCCACCAAGTCCCTGTCGCGCGAGCACACCATTCTGGTGTCGGCCTCGGGTCTGGTCACGGTCACGGGCGGCAAGTGGACGACCTATCGCCGCATGGCCCAGGACGTGATCGATACCGCCATCGAAAAACAGTTGCTGCCGCAACGACCCTGCGCGACGGCCGCCCTGCCGCTGCACGGCGCGCCGCGTCCGGGCACCGCGCTGCCGGCGGCCCAGGGCACGCCCGACAGCTACTACGGCACGGACCTGGCCACGGTGCGCGCCCTGCCGGGTGCCGACCGCATGCTGGTCAAGGCCAGCGGCCTGACCGAAGCTCACGTACGCTACGCCGCCCGCGCCGAGCTGGCGCGCACGGTCGAAGACGTGCTGGCGCGGCGCAACCGCGCGCTGTTCCTCGATGCGGCGGCCGCCGAAGCGGCCGCGCCCGAAGTGGCCCGTCTGCTGGCTGAAGAGCTGGGCCACGATGCCGTCTGGCAGCAGGCCCAGCAGACCGCCTTCGCGGCCGTCGCGGCGGGCTACCGCCTGCACTGAGGCCACGGAGGGCCCCGCCGCGTTCGCGACTTGGTTGATTCCTGACTCAGTTCTCGAGCGCGGCGAGCAACGCGCGGGCCGCCGCTTCCGACGAGGCCGGGTTCTGACCGGTGATGAGCAGGCCATCGCTGGCCACGTGCACGGCCCAGTCGGGTCCGCGCGTGTAGTGCCCGCCCAGCCGCTTGAGCTCGTCTTCCACCAGGAACGGCACCACCTTCTCGAGTTGCACCGCCCGCTCTTCGGTATCGGAGAAGCCCGTCACGTGCCGTCCCGCCACGAGCGGACGGCCATCGGCGGCCTTCGCATGGCGCAGCACGCCCGGCGCATGACAGACCGCGGCCACGGGCTTGCCCGCCGCGAGCAGCGTCTCGATCAGCGAGATCGAGCGGCGGTCTTCCGCCAGATCCCACAGCGGCCCATGGCCACCGGGATAGAACACGGCGTCATGCTCGGCCGCGTCGACCTGCGCGAGCGGCACCGTGGCGGCCAGGCGTGCCTGGGCCTCGGCATCGGCATCGAAACGGCGCGTGGCCTCGGTCTGCGCGTCCGGATCACTGCTCTTGGGATCGAGCGCCGGCTGCCCGCCCGCCGGCGAGGCCAGCACCAGCTCGGCGCCCGCATCCTTGAAGACGTAATAAGGCGCGGCGAACTCCTCGAGCCAGAAGCCCGTCTTGCGGCCCGTGTCGCCCAGCCGGTCGTGCGAGGTCAGCACCATCAGGATCTTCATCATGCACTCCCTTCGTCCGTGCCGACGCGCACGATGCGCTTGCCGGCGTTTTCTCCTCGCAACAGGCCGATGAGGCCCTGCGGCGCGGCCTGCAATCCCTCGACCACGTCCTCGCGATACTTGACCTGGCCTTGCTCCAGCCATCCCGTCATCTCGCGCCGGAACGCGCCGAATCCATCGGGATAGTCCTGCATGATGATGAAGCCCTGCACGCGCAAGCGCTTGGTCAGAATGGTACGCGTCAGCAGCGGCAGTCGATCCGGACCGTCGGGCAGCGACGTGGCGTTATAGGCCGAGATCAGGCCGCACACCGGAATACGTGCGCGGGTATTGAGACGCGGCAGGACCGCGTCGAAAGTCTTGCCGCCCACGTTCTCGAAATACACGTCGATGCCCTTGGGCGTGACCTCCGCGAGCGCGCCGGCCAGGTCCGGGCCACGATGATCCACGCACGCGTCCATGCCCAGCACTTCGACGGCGTAGCGGCACTTGTCGGCGCCGCCCGCCACGCCGACGACCCGGCAACCCTTCAGCCGTGCCACCTGCGCGACGACCGAGCCCACCGCGCCGGTGGCCGCGCCGACCACCACGGTTTCGCCGGGCTGGGGCTGGCCGATGTCCAGCAGCCCCTGGTAGCCGGTATAGCCCGGCATGCCCAGCACGCCCAGCGCATACGAGGGATGCTCCGGCGCCGCGCCGAGCGGCAGCAGACCCGTGCCATCCGACAGGCTGTAGTCCTGCCAGCCGGCATACGACAGCACCCAGTCGCCGACCTGATATTTGGGATGATGGCTGGCCACGACGCGACTGACCGTGCCGCCCACCATCACCGCGCCCAGCGCCACGGGATCGGCGTACGACGCCGCGTCGCTCATGCGGCCGCGCATGTAGGGATCGAGCGAGAGATAGACGGTGCGCAGCAGCACCTGGCCCTCGCCGGGTGTGGGCACCGCATCGGTCTCGAGCCGGAAATCCTCGGCAACGGGCTCGCCCTGCGGGCGCCGTGCGAGCACGACACGGCGATTGATCGTGGCGGATTGAGATGTCGTCATCGGATACAGCCTCCTCGCGCAATGCGCATGGTGGGCGCGGGTCCGCATGGCCGGTGACGCCGGCCGGGCAACCTGTCCGCGCCCGTTCCCTCTCTTTTACACCATGCGCCTTGCGGGGCCCTACGCACGCGGCGGCGTATCATGGAGCCCCGTTCGACAGCTCATTCCGCCTTCGCGGCGGCGCCCCTCCGACGATGGACATCTTCCAGCAATTGCAAGACCTGCTCGACGCGCAAGGCGCCACCTATCAGCTTCTGCGCCACGCGGCGGAGGGCCGTTCCGCCGAGGTGGCCGCGATCCGTGGCACGCAGGTCAGCCAGGGCGCCAAGGCTCTGGTCTGCCGCGTGAAAATGAGCTCCACCGTGCGCCAGCATGTGCTGGCCGTCTTCCCGGCCGATGGCCAGGCCGATCTCGACGCGATCGCCGCCGCGGCGGGTGGCAAGAAGGCATCGCTGGCCACGCGTGACCTCGCCCGCGAACTCACGGGCTGCGAGATCGGCGCGATTCCGCCCTTTTCGTTCAATCCGGATCTGATGCTGCTGGTGGATCCCACGCTCGAGCACCGTCATGAGCAGATCGTTTTCAACGCCGGCCGCCTCGACGCGTCGATCCTGATGCGGGCGGACGACTACTTTCGCATCGCGCGGCCCCGCGTGGCCCCCCTGGTGCGCCCGCCCGATGCCGCGCCCGTGCAGGCCGATTCCGCCCCGCCCGCCGGCGCGGCCGACGTCGACGCGACCTAGGATCCGCCATGTGCCTTGCCGTCCTCGCCCTTCATCATGTGCCCGGCATGCCGGTCCTGATCGCGGCCAACCGCGATGAGTTCCATGCCCGCCCCACCGAGCCCATCCACCCCTGGCCCGGGCAGCCGGTGCTTTATGCCGGCCGCGATCTGCAGGCCGGCGGCAGCTGGATGGGCACGACGGACCGGGGCCGCTTTGCACTGGTCACGAACTACCGCGAGGTCGGGCGCCAGCACACCGATGCGGTCTCGCGCGGCGCCCTGGTCGAAGCCTACCTGCGCGGCGACGAGGCGCCGGCCGACTACGTGGCGCGTGTGGCCCGCGAGGGGGAGCGCTACAACGGATTCAATCTCATCGTCGGCGATCTGCGTTCGGCCTGGTATTGCAGCAATCGCGACCCGGGCTCGCCGCGCCGGCTGGCGCCGGGCGTGTATGCGGTCTCCAACGCCCTGCTCGACACGCCCTGGCCGAAGCTGGTCCGCCTGAAAGCCGCTTTCACGCACGTGCTGGAACACGCCAACGCGGCCTTCGCGCAACAGATTCCGGCCCTGTACGCGGCGCTCGACGACCGCACCCCGGCCAGCGACGCCGATCTGCCGCGCACCGGCCTGCCGCTGGATCGCGAGCGCCTGTTGGGCAGCCCGTTCATCGTGAGCCCGGATTACGGCACGCGCAGCTCCACGCTGCTCGCCTGGCATGCCGACGGACGCGGCGAGCTGCACGAGCGCACCTTCGATCCGGACGCGCGCATCCGGCGCGAAACCGATCTGGCTTTCCGCGTCAGTCCAGGCTGAAAGCTCTGCCGGATTTGTTCACAACCGGCAACGAACTTGCATGGCTTCCCATGGTCGAATCAGACATTCCGGGATGAACGGCGACCGGGCTTTCGAACTGCCCCGCCGCGCCTGCCGGAACCGACCGATAGGAGTGTTCGCCATGAAGAAAAACCACGAACGTTCGATGATTGCCGCCGCGATGATCGCCGGCACCCTCGCCTTCTCCGGGCTCGCCCATGCCCAGGAAACCCTGCCCGTGCTGCCGCAGGCACAGACCCAGGGCTCGGTGCAATTTGTCTCGGGCGGCATCGGCGAAGGCCAGTCGCAGGCGCTGCAGAAGGCCTCGTCGCAGTACCGCCTCGCCCTCACCTTCGCCCAGCGCGGCGACGGCGGCCGCGGCGTCTACCTGGCCGACGTGCCCGTGCAGATCACCGACGCCAAGGGCGCCACGGTGCTCAACACCACCTCCCAGGGACCTTACCTGCTGGCCAACCTGCCGTCCGGCGAATACACCGTCAAGGCAAGTTCCAGCGGTGTCGAAAAAACGCAGAAGGTGAAAGTGGGCGCAAGCGGCACCACCCGCGCCAGCTTCGAGTGGCCGCTCAGCAAGTAAGCGGGCCACGCGCCTGGCGCCGCGGCGTCGGGCCCATTCGATTGCACGTCTGACCGCTGTGCGCCACGAAGGACGCAGGCCGGCATATTGCCGGCCTGTTTTTTATCCAGCAGCAAAGCCTGGCTCAGCGGCCCGAGAAGAGGATCACCACGTTGAGCACCAGGCCGGTCGCCCAGATGAGCGAGCGCAGCGTGCCGTAGCCGCCCACGTACAGCGCGACGTAGACGACGCGCGTGAGCAGCCAGGCGCCCATGAGCACGGCGAGATGGCGCGGATCGGCGTGGGTGTGCAACGCATACAGCACCGCCGCGTAGAAAAACGGCAGCGACTCGAACCCGTTGTTCTGCGCCGCATGCGCGCGCGCACGCCAGCCCTCCTGACGCGCGAGCCACTCGCGCGGCGCGTTGTTGTCGAAGCGCTTGCCGCCCGCCTTCGCCAGCCCGGCCGACACGATCGGCAGCACAGCGGCCACCACCATCAACCACGCGATCACATGCATCCCTGTCTCCTCCTCCGGCGACGGATGCCGGGCGTCACATGATTGCCTGCCCGTTTCAAGGCGTCAATCGGACCGGTGTCGCTTCGGCAGGTATGCGCCCGCACGGCGTCACGTCACGCAATCTCCGCGCCTTCGTCCGAACGCGCGCCGTGCCGCCCCCGGCCCTCGCATACACTGCTGCGCACCCCTGGCTTCCCTTGCCGCGCCATGCCTGCCCACGCCCCCTGGCTGATCCTGATTCCTTCTTACCTGCTGCTCTGGCCGCCGGCGACCCGGCGCGTCGCGCTGATGGGCATCGCCGCCGGTCTGCTGCTAGCCGCGATCGGCGGACAGATCGACGCGCGCGTGCTCGCCCCGCTCGCGCTGCTGGGCGCGTCCGCGTGGGCGGTGTGGCAAGGCAGCCCGCAAGGCGCGTCCGCGCGCGGCTGGCTCACGCCGGTGGGGCACGCGGTATTCGTGCTGACGGCCCTCGGCCTCGCGCTGCACCTGTTCCCCGGCTTTCACAACACGCGCGTCATCGACGGCGTCCGGTTCGATCCGCGGGCGGTGCCGTTCACGCTCTATCTGAACTTCGACAAACCGCTCGTCGCGGCCTGGATCCTGCTGGTGCTGGCCCCGCCCTGCCTGGGCCGCAGCGCGGCCGCCACGCTGCGCGCCGCGTGGATGGCCACCGCCGCCGCCTGCCTCGCGTGCCTGGGTCCGGCCTGGCTGTTCGACTACACGCGCTGGTCGCCTCATTGGCCGGCCCAGGGCGGGATCTGGCTGCTGAACAACGCCGTGCTCGTGACGCTGGCGGAAGAAGCGTTTTTTCGCGGCTATGTGCAGCAGCAGCTAAGCCGCAGGCTGGGCTTCGCGGCGGCATGCGGCATCGCCGCGTTGCTGTTCGGGTTGGCACACTGGGCGGGCGGGCCCGCCATGATCGCGCTCGCCACCGTGGCGGGACTCTGCTACGGCTGGGCGTACCGGCACGGCGGCCTGGCCGCGGCCGTGGCCGCGCATCTGGGGCTCAACACCGTGCACTTCGGCTTGTTCGTCTATCCCGCGCTGGCGGGCTGAAGCGGCGTGCGCCGGGTCAGTCGTCGCGCACGCGGCCCCGCATGCGCTTGACGTCGCCATGCTGGACCTTGCGCTGCACCCGCCGCTGTTGCGAGGCGCGCGTGGGGCGCGTCGCCTTGCGCGGACGCTCTTCGTGCAAGGCCTTGCGCAGCAGCACCAGCAGGCGCTCGACGGCGTCGGCGCGGTTCTTTTCCTGGCTGCGAAACGCCTGCGCCTTGATCACCACGACGCCCTCTTTCGTGACCCGATGATCGTCGAGCGCCATGACCTTGTCCTGCACCTCGGGCGGCAAACCGCTGGCGCGCAGGTCCAGGCGCAGGTGCACCGCGCTGGAGACCTTGTTGACGTTCTGGCCGCCGGCGCCCTGGGCTCGGATCATGCCGAAGACCAGATCGCGCGGATCCAGGTAGAAAGCGTCCTTGATATGCAACATAGGGCGTGAGTCTACCCCCTTATCGGGCCGCGTGCGGCAGCGTCCGCGCCTCGGTCGGGCGCAGGTTGGCCCGGTGCCGGTAAAATGCGGGATTGTTCTCCACCTCCGGCCTGTCCGCCCGGAGGCACCCGCATGACTTACTCCGCCAAAGAAATCTTCAAAACGCTGCAGGGCGAAGGCGCCCAGGCCGGCCGCGCGGCCGTGTTCTGCCGCTTCGCCGGATGCAATCTGTGGTCCGGCCGCGAAAGCGACCGGGCCAGCGCCGTCTGTACCTTCTGCGACACCGACTTCGTCGGCACCGATGGCGTGGGCGGCGGCAAGTTCGCCACGGCCCAGGCCCTGGCCGACACGCTCGCCCGCACCTGGGGCCCCGAGCGCGCCGGCCGCTATGTGGTCTTCACGGGCGGCGAACCACTGCTCCAGCTCGACACCCCGCTCATCGAGGCGGTGCATGCCGAAGGCTTCACCATCGCCATCGAGACCAACGGCACGGTCGAGCCGCCGCCCGGCATCGACTGGATCTGCGTCAGCCCCAAGGGCAGCTCCACCATCGTGGTGCGCAAGGGCAACGAGCTCAAGCTGGTCTATCCGCAGCGCGAAGCGCCGCCAGAGCGCTACGCCGATCTCGAGTTCGAGCACTTCTTCCTGCAGCCCATGGACAGCCCGCAGCGGCTGGCCCATACCGAGGCCGCGGTGCAGTACTGCATGCAACATCCGCAGTGGCGGCTGAGCGTGCAAACCCACAAATACATAGGCATTCCATGAACGTCCGCATGAGCACGACGAGGTACGCGTCGTGATTTCCGTTACCCGCAGGCTCGAATTCGACGCCGGCCATCGCATTCCCGACCATCGCAGCCAATGCCGCAACCTGCACGGGCACCGCTATGTGCTCGAGCTCACCCTCACGGGCGACATCGTGCAGGCGCCCGGCGAGTCCGACAACGGCATGCTGATGGACTTCTCCGAGATCAAGTCGATCGCAAAGACGCACGTCGTCGACGTCTGGGACCACGCGTTCCTGGTATTCGAGGGCGACACGGCGGTGCGCGCGTTCCTGGAAACGCTGCCCGGCCACAAGACCGTGGTGCTCGACCGCATCCCCACGGCCGAAAATCTCGCCACCATCATCTTCGGCATCCTCGCGCCGCACTACCACGGCCACTACGGCGCCGACCTGCGGCTCACGCGCGTGCGCCTCTACGAAACGCCCAACTGCTGGGCCGACTGCACCGCCTGAGTTCCCGGCACGGGCGCGCCGGCCGGCGCGCCCGCCGCTCGCTCTGCCCCCGCTCGCTCTGCCCCCGCTGCCGCCCGGCCCGCTGCCGTCGTGCCCGCCGCCGCCCTGGCCGCCGGCACTCCCTCGTTGCTCCCCTGACCGCCGCCTTCGACGCCACCGGTTCCCCGCCTCCCTGCCCGACCCTGGTCAATCCGCCCCCTTTTTGGTGAGCCGGGCCGGCTGCTCACCATTAGGCACAATCGATCAGAATTATTGCGATTTCCTATTTATTAGCTTCCTACTAAATAGGATACAATGCACTCCATGAACACGCCTTCCGACGCCCGCCTCATGGCCATGACCGCCAACCTCATGGTGCTCTCGCGCGCCTATCGCGGCGCGGCCGACAAGGCACTGGCCGACTTCGGCATGTCGCAGGCCACCGCCTGGCCGGTGATCCTCACCGGACGGCTCGGCGATGGCGTGCGCCAGGGCGTGCTGGCCGAGGCGCTCGGCGTCGAGGGGCCGTCGCTGGTGCGCGTGCTGGATCAGCTCGTCGCCGCCGGCATGATCGAGCGCCGCGAAGACGCCCAGGACCGCCGCGCCAAGACGATTCACCTGACCGATGCCGGCCAGGTGCTGCGCGAGCGCATCGAGGGCGTGCTCATTCAGTTGCGCCGGCAGCTGTTCGATGGCGTGAGCGAAGCCGATCTCGAGGTCTGCCTGCGCGTGTTCGACACCCTCAAGACCGCGCTGGGCCGCCAGTCGGCCGCCTCCATGGAGGACTACCGGCCATGAAGCTGCCCACCGCCGAGGAATCGCTCTTTTCGATCAAGTGTTACCTGGGCGCCATGTTGGCGCTTTATGTTTCGTACACCATCGGATTGCCGCGCCCCTTCTGGGCGGTCACCACCGCCTACGTGGTGTCGCAGCCCTGGTCGGGCGCCGTGCGCTCGAAGGCGGTGTACCGCCTGGGCGGCACCTTCTTCGGTTCGGCCATGACGGTGTATTGCGTGCCGCGGCTCGCCAACTATCCCGTGCTGATGACGCTGGTGATGGTGCTGTGGGTGGGCACCTGCCTCTATATCGCGGTGCTCGACCGCACGCCGCGCTCGTATCTCTTCATGCTGGCCGGCTACACGGCCGCCATGATCGGCTTTCCCAGCGTGACCGACCCGTCCACCGTGTTCGACACCGCGCTGGCCCGCGTCGAGGAGATCAGCCTCGGCATCCTCTGCGCCACGCTCGCCCACAGCCTGATCCTGCCGCGCGGCATCGCCGCGCCGCTCATGGGCCGCCTCGACGCCACGGTGCGCGATGCCCGCAGCTGGATTCAGGACGTGCTCAATCGCCGCGACGAGGCCCGCCATGCGCGCGACCGCCGCGTGCTGGCCAACGACATCACGCAGCTGCGCCTGCTCTCCACCCATGTGCCGTTCGACACGGGCAACATCCGCTGGACGGCCGACGCGCTGCGCGCCATGCAGGATCACATCGCCGCGCTCACGCCGGCCGTGTCCGCCGTCGAAGACCGGCTCCAGGCGCTCTCCGCCGCTGGCCACGAGCTGCCCGCGCCGGTGGCGCAGGTGCTCGACGATATTTCCGTCTGGATGGACGGCTCCCGCACCGCCACACGCGATCAGGCGGTGAAGCTGCGCGCCGCCCTCACCCGTCTGGAGCCCACGCTCGATGCACAGGCCAGCTGGCAGGACGCGCTGCTCACCAGCCTGCTCGTGCGGCTGCGCGAGCTGGTCGACACCTACGATGCGTGCCTGGCGCTGCGCCTGGACATCCGCGACGGCCTGCACGGCGTGCCGCATCTGTCGGCGCGGCCCCGCCGCCTCACCCGCGGCCAGGCCCTGCATCGGGATCACGGCATGGCGCTGCTCTCGGCGCTCGCTGCCGGCGTCGCGATCTCGATCTGCTGCCTGTTCTGGATCGGCACGGCCTGGACCAACGGCGCGACCGCCGCCATGATGGCCGCGATCTTCAGCTGCTTCTTCGCCGCGCAGGACAACCCCGTGCCCGGCATCATGCAGTTCCTGACCTACACGATCTACTCGATCCCGCTGTCGGCGCTGTACCTGCTCGGCATCATGCCCGCCGTGCATTCGTTCGAAATGCTGGCCCTGACGCTGTTTCCGGTGGCGTTCGTGACGGGCGTGTACATCATGCGGCCGGCCAGCACGGGTAAGGCGATGGCGGTGTTCTTCGGCCTGACCGGCACGCTCGCGCTGCACGACACCAACACGGCCGACCTCGTGTCCTTCCTCGACACGGTGGTCGCCCAATGCATCGGCGTCGCCATGGCCGCCCTGATCGCCGCGCTGTTCCGCAGCGTGAGCGTCGAAGCCAGCGCGCGCCGCATCCAGGCCGCCAATTGGCGCGAGCTGATCGCGCTGGCCGGCAATCGCCGCGTGCCTGGACGCCAGGCCTACGCGAGCCGCATGCTCGATCGCATCGGTCTGCTGCAGCCGCGCCTGGCCCTGAGCAAACGCGCCGACGATCAGTTGGCCGACGACGCCCTGAAGGATCTGCGGGTGGGCAAGGACATCGCCGAATTGCAGCGCGCGCGCCGCCATCTGCCGGTCGCCGACGTGGCGATCCAGCCCGTGCTCGATGGCCTGGGCAATTTCTTTCGCGAGCGCAACGCGGGCCGGCGCGGCACGCGCACGCCCGAGCTGCTCGATCGCATCGATCAGGCGCTGGCCAGCGTGTGCGCCAGCGCGAACCACTCCGAGGGCCCGCGTGCGGACGCCCCCGGTACGGACGCGCCGCGCACGGGCGGACCCCGCATGGGCGGCCCCCGCACGGGCGGACCCCGCACGGGCGGACCCCGCGAGCGCGCCGTGGTGGCGCTGGTGGGTATCCGGCGCGCCCTTTTCCCCGATGCCGAAGACTATCGTCCGCGGCGTCTTGATTCCGCAGGGTATGCATCATGATCGGCGAATTCAATTTCTACGGCGTCTTCTTTCCGTGGCTGCTGGTGCTGGCCGTGCCCACCCTGGCCGTGGCGTGGATGACGCGGCGCGTGCTGGCACGGGTCGGCTTCTACCGCCTCGTGTGGCACCCCGCGCTGTTCGATCTGGCGCTGTTCGTGGTGCTGCTGTATGGCGCCAGCCTGATTTCCCCTTATTTTTTCCAGAGATAGCAGTATGAAACTCCCAACCATGCTTCGCCCCGCTGCGCTCGGCCGTTATGCCGTGACGGCGCTCGTCGTGGCCGCCGCCGCGTACGCCGGCTGGCAGCTCTGGGTGCACTACGAAGTCGAACCCTGGACCCGCGATGGCCGCGTCAAGGCCAACGTGGTGCAGGTCGCACCCGACGTGTCCGGCCTCGTCACCCAGGTGCCGGTGCACGACAACCAGGACGTCAAGGCCGGCGACGTGCTGTTCGAGATCGACCGCGCCCGATTCGCGCTGGCGCTCGACCAGGCCGACGCCGCCGTGCGCGCCCAGCAGGTCGCCCACGATCAGGCCGCGCGCGACGTCAAACGCAATCGTTCGCTCGGACAGCTCGTGTCGGCCGAGACGGTCGAACAGAGCCAGACCCGTCTGCAGCAGACCGACGCCGCGCTCGCGCAGGCCAAGGTCCAGCTCGACGTGGCCAAGCTCAATCTCGAACGCAGCCGCGTGATCGCGGCGGTCGACGGCCGCGTCACCAACCTCGATCTGCGCGTGGGCGCCTATGCCACCGCCGGTCATCCCGTCATGGCCCTGGTCGATGCCCATTCGTTCTACATCGAGGGCTACTTCGAAGAGACCAAGCTGGTACGCATCAAAGAAGGCGATGCCGCCCTCGTCACGTTGATGGGCGACGACCGCCAGATCCGCGGCCATGTCGAAAGCATCGCCATGGGCATCGCCGATCGGGACCGCAGCACCAGCGCCAACCTGCTCCCCAATGTGAACCCGACGTTCAATTGGGTGCGGCTCGCGCAGCGCATCCCGGTGCGCGTCAAGATCGACAGCATTCCCGACGGCGTGCGGCTGGTCGCCGGTCAGACGGCCACGGTCGCCATCGACAACGCCACGCCTGCCGCGGCTACCGCGGCCGCCCCGGCGGCCAGCACGCCGCCGTCCGGTCGCGCGGGCTGATCGCACTTTTCTTTTATCGTTTGCCTACAGAAGTCTTGCCATGAAAACCCGCCTACTCCTGCCGCTTGCGTTCGCGCTCGCGCTGGCCGGCTGCGCCGCCGTCGGTCCCGACTATCACGTGCCCGCCGAGGCCGTGGTCAAGCGCGACGCGGCCCAGGGGCCGTTCACGCAGGCCGAGGCGATGGTCAGCCGGGCGCCGCTGCCGGCGCACTGGTGGCGCCTATATCAAGATCCCACGCTCGACGGGCTGGTCGAACAGGCGCTCGCCGCGAACACCGATCTGCGCGTGGCGGCCGCCAATCTCGAGCGCGCGCAGGCCGTCACGCGCGAGACGCAGGCGGGCCAGGAGCCCACGTTGGGCGTCAACGCCTCGCCGACCTTCGGTCATGGCTCCGGCATCCAGCAACTGCAGCCCGACACCCGCCCGCAAGACCGATGGTCGTATTCGAGCGGCGTCAGCATCGCCTATCAGGTCGATCTGTTCGGCCAGATCCGGCGCGCGATCGAAGCCGCGCAGGGCGACGAGGCCGCCGCGCAGGCCGCCTACGACAGTGCCCGCGTCACGCTGGTCGCCGAGACCACCCGTGCCTACGCCGATATGTGTGCGGCCGGCATGCAGCTCGCCTCCGCGCGGCAGTCGGTCAAGGTGCAACGCGATTCGTTGCAGGCGGTCGAGCGGCTGCAGCAGGCGGGCCGCGGCACCGCCCTCGATGTCTCGCGCGCCCGCGGTCAGCTCGAGCAACTGCAGGCCAATCTGCCGCCTTTCCAGGCCCAGCAGCGCATCGCGCTGTACCGTCTCGCCGCCCTCACCGGCCGGGCGCCGGCCGAGTTGCCCACGACGCTGCTGCAATGCGCGCAGCCCCCGCGCCTGACGCAGACGATCCCGGTGGGCGACGGCGCGGCCCTGCTGCGGCGCCGGCCCGACGTCCGTCAGGCCGAACGCACGCTGGCCGCGGCCACGGCGCGCATCGGCGTGGCCACGGCCGACCTCTATCCGAAAATTTCGCTCGGCCTGTCCGGCGCCTCGGGCGGACCGGCCAGCATGCTGGGCGACCGAGGCACGTTCAGCTGGAGCGTCGGGCCGCTGATCAGCTGGACGCTGCCCAACACCGGCGCCGCGCAGGCCCGCATCGCCGAGGCCCAGGCCTCGACCAAGGCCGCGCTCGCGCGCTTCGACGGCACGGTACTCAACGCCCTGCGCGAAACCGAGAGCGCGCTGGTGAGCTATGCGCGTCAGCTCGATCGCGACGCCGCACTGAGCGCGGCACGCGACCAGAGCCGCCTCGCGGCGCAGCAGGCGCGCCAGCTGTTCACGCTGGGCAAGACCGACTACCTCACGGTGCTCGACGCCGAACGCACGCTGGCTGCCAACGAAAGCGCGCTGGCCGCCTCGCAGGCGCAGCTCTCGTCGGATCAGGTGGCGCTGTTCCTGGCGCTCGGCGGTGGCTGGGAAGACGCCGGCGCGCCTGCCGCGCTGCGCTGAGCAGGCGCCGGCAGAGCGCTCGTCCGCGCGCTGTTCAGGCGGAATCCGGGCGCTCGCACAGCGCACGGATCGCGCCGAGATCGCCCAGACGGGCGAGCCCGCGGATCTGCTCGCCCAATGCGTCGAGCGCGGGATCGCGCGCCCGCAGCGCGCGCGCCCAGTCCATCAGGTCGGAAATGGCGCCGCTGTCGAGCAGCGCGTGCAGCTGTCGCAGATCGTCGGCGGACAGTCGCGGCGCGGACGCCGACACGGGCGCGGGTGCCGCCACCTCGTTCACCGACAGCCGCAACAACCTGGCCAGCACGTGCCTCAGGTCCACCAGGCTGATGGGCTTGAGCAGGCTCGCGTCGTAACCCGCACCGCCGCCCGACCGCGTGTCGTGCGGCGTGGCCGACACCGCGACCACCGGCACCTCGGGCCAGCGTGCGCGCGCGGCCGCCAGCACCGCCGCGCCGTCGGCACCTTCCATGCGGTGGTCCGTGAGGATCAGGTCCGGCCGTGGCGCATCCGCGCGCTGAATGCGCGCCAGCATGCCGAGCCCGTCGGCCTCGCTCTCGACCGCGAAGCCCAGGCTGGTCAGCTCCTCGACCAGGAACTCGCGGATTTCCGGCGTATCTTCGGCCAGCCACAGTTGCTTGCCCTGCCCCTCGAGCGCCGGCAACGCGTGCGCCGCCGTCGCGAGGTAGTGATGCGACACTCGGGATTCGTCCAGCACCCGGACCGGCAGGGTCACGTGCACGGAGGTGCCCTCGCCCACCCTGCTATCGACGCGAACGTGGCCATCCATGCGCTCGGTCCAGTGCTGCACGATGGCCAGGCCCAGGCCCACGCCGGGCTGGCTGTCCGCCGCCGCAAGCCGCTGGAACGGCTCGAAAATGCGCTGCAGGTCTTCCGGCGCGATGCCGCTTCCGGTATCACGCACCGAGAGCACGAGATGCCCTGAAACGGCGTCCGTCGCCGATGCCGCGGCGGCCGGTGCCGCCGCACCGTCCACCTCGCGGTAGTCCGCGGTCAGCGTCAGGACACCGTGCTGCGTGAACTTGGCGGCGTTGTCGATCAGATTGGACAGCACCTGCCGCACGCGCCTGCCGTCGAGATCCAGCACGGTCGGCACCTCGGCCGACACGCGCAGCACGAAGCGATTGCCGTTGCGCGCCGCGATCGGGCCGGCCTCCTTCGCAATCACGTCCAGCAGCGCGTGCACGTATTCGGGCGAAAGCCGCAGCGCCTGGCCGCCCGCCCCCGCCGCGTAATCGATCAGGTCGTTGACCATGCCCAGCATATGGTCGGCGCTGCGGCGAATGATCGTGCCGCGCGGCGCGTCGTCGCGCCCACCGGCCTGGATCAGATCCGCGAAGCCGATGATGGACGTGAGCGGCGTGCGCAGGTCGTGGCTGATGCGGGCCAGGAAGTCCTGGCGCACCCGCCCTGCCTCGTCGGCGCGAATGAGCGCGGCCTGCAGGGCCTGCGTACGCTCGGTCACGGCCTGATCGAGCCGCTGGTGTTCGCGTTCGCGCGCCTGGGTCAGGGCCTCCTGGGCCGCCAGCCGTTCCTGGCGTTGCTGCCGCGCCCGGCCGTGCAACAGCACGCCCAGCATCAACGAGATCGCCATCAGGTCCCACGCAATCTCCGGCCCGCCGCCCCAACTGCCCGGCAACAGCCCGTGGATAAAGGCCAGTCGCAGCACCAGGCACACCAGATAGACCGCGAACGACAGCAGAAACACGCGCGCATTGGCATGACCCCGGCGCCATCCATCCACCATCGACACCAGCCAGACCAGGGCCCACAGCAGCACCAGCCCGATCATCGCCTGTGCGCTGACGCGGTAATCGCCCAGCGCGGCCCACACGCAGCCGATCGCACCGCAGACGGTGAGCGCGTGATACACCCAGCGCCACAGCCGCACGCGCTGCAGATCCGCGAAGCGCATGGCCATGTAGCCGAAGAGTGTCGTGGCCAGCGTCGCGAGCACCGTCGGGGCGCGCAGCACCCATTCGCCGCCGTCGGTCAGCACATAGCGATACAGCAGACCATGAAACGCCAGGCTGTAGAGGATCTCGGCGAGAATGGCCACGGCCAGCAGCAGGAACACCGGATCGCGCTGCGACACCCCCAGCAAGGCCGTGTAGAGGCACACCATCGCCAGCGCGCCGATCAACAGCGCCATCACCAGCGTGCCGCGCTGCTCCACGCCCACGAAGGCCGCGGGCGTCCAGAGCACGGGTTCCATGTTGATCGCAGAGCGGCTCTGCACCCGGACCAGCACCGTCATCCGCTCACCCGGCGCCAGCAGCAAAGGCAGGACCGACACGGT
The DNA here is from genome assembly GCF_002261475.1 of Bordetella genomosp. 5. Classification (GTDB taxonomy): domain Bacteria; phylum Pseudomonadota; class Gammaproteobacteria; order Burkholderiales; family Burkholderiaceae_B; genus Bordetella. Next base: position 669,541 of record NZ_NEVN01000004.1, on the reverse strand, counting down.
GGCGGGCACTTCGCGCAGCGACAGGGGCTCGCGGTTGCCGGCGAGCAAGGTCTTGAAGGGGCGCTGTGTGTCGTCGTCGAACAGGTAGAAACGGACGTCTTCCAGCCGCGGCACGCCCAGCGACAGCCAGCGCTCCTGGATGTCCGGCGTGGAATTGCTCACTTCGAGGCGCAGCCAGAATGCCGAGGCCGAGTAGCCGCGATTCAGCCAGGCCGCGCTCACGGGCTGCCAGGCCGCGTGCAGCATGTCGGCGGCTTCCTGCCGGCCGGCGCGATCCTCCACGCCACGCAGCACGCCCTCCAGGCGCAGGCTGCCACTGAGCGCGCTCAGATCCACCACGGGTTGCGGCGGCTGGCCGCGCGCGGGCATGAAGAACCCGGACAGCAAGAGCAGAAGAACGAGAACAGAGACCAGCGACCGCGGCCACGCGCTGTGGCGGTCAGGCATGCGGATCCGACTCCTGGCGCAACGCCGTCGGCGGCATACCGAAACGCTCGCGAAACGCCGTGGAGAAATTGCCGCGGTTGCCGTAGCCCACCGCCTGCGAGATCGCCTGAATATCCAGGCCGGTCTCGCACAACAGGCGGCGCGCTTCGCGCATGCGCTCTTCACGCAAAAACTCGAACACGGTGGTGCCCGCGCAGCGGCGGAACGCCTGGTTCAGGCGCCGTGCGTTGGTGCCCAGCGCCTGCGCCAGCGGCATCAACTCCGGCGTGTGGTCCAGCCGCTCGCGCAGCAGCTTGCGCGCGGCCCGAAACAGCACGCCGTCGAGCGAGGCGCCGGCGGCGGCCGCCGACATGCCCTCTTCCGGGCGCGGCTCGGGCGGCGCCGCCGGCGCCACCCGCAGATGAATCAGGAGGCGCAGGCGCACCTCTTCGAAGTCGAACGGCTTGGTCACGTAATCGACCGCGCCGGCCGACAGGCCCGCCACGCGCTCGTTGGGCAACACCGCCGCCGTCAGGAAGATGATCGGGATGCCGTGCGTGGCCCGGTCGGCCTTCAACAGGCGGCAGGCCGCGACGCCATCGCAGACCGGCATCGTGACATCCATCAGGATGATGTCGGGCTGCACCAGCAGCGCCTTCCGATAGCCGTCGTTGCCGTCTTCGGCCACATAGACCCGGCAATCCTGGCTGGTCAGGAAGTCCACCAGCAGCATGCGGTCTTCGGGGCGATCCTCGACGACGAGCACGCGCAAGCCGGCAAGCTGGCCGGGTGCCAGCGGATCGGGGGCGTCATTCATGCCGCGCATTCTTCCACGGCGGCCCGCGGCCGGACGCACTGCGACAGACATCTCTCCTGCCGCCGCACGAATATTTTTCCTTGCGGCAAACCTGTCCTGCATTCCAGCAAACCTCGCAGATCAAAACGCTATCTGGCGATGATAACGTTTGTTACAGCGCCCCACCAACGGGGGCTCCAGCGCAGTTGGCACACAAGCATGAGTTCACTTCTTCAAGCGCCCCGCCGGGGCGTCCCGACCCTGGGCTGGGACCTGGTATACGCCGTCGAGATCTCGCATCTGAACGCGCGCATCGCGGCCGGGCAACCTGCGCCGCGGCAATTTTCCTCGGCCTACGGTGAAGAAATTTCCGTCGAGGGCACGCTGGGCGCATGGCAGATCGTGCCCGGCGGCGGGGCGGATCGGATCTTCCTGCAGATTCCCATCCTGCATGCCAGCATGCGGCACGCCGACCGCATCCAGACTTTTTATGGCTCGGTCACGGTGTCGGTCAGCCTGGCCTACGTGGCCGAGGCTGAAGGTCACACGTTGCGGATCCGGAGCGATCGCGACGACGACAAAGCCGCCTTCCATATCGAACGCACGGACCTCGGCGCGCTGTGCGGGCTGATGGGGCGTTCCATGGTCGAATCCTCGTTGCACGACTGGATCGCCACCCATGCCGGGGCCTTCCGACATGCGCTCGCCACCATCGCGCTCGATCCGCCGCGCACCGACGCGCCGCACGCCTGGCTCAAGCCCACCACCATCAGCTACGCCTATGCCGACCGGCCGGCGCGCGGCGACGGCGTGCTCGCCATTCTGGCCATGACCAACGGCCGCCCGGGCGGACACCTCAAGCAGCAGGTGATGGCCAGCGTGATCGCCGACAAGCAGCCGGCGGCCATGCTGATCTCGCCGCACCTGCTGCTGGACAGACTGATCCTGCCTGCGCTGGCCCTTGCCTATCCGGGCACGCAGCGCGAAGACTTCGAGTTCGTGGGCGACTTCCCGATGCTGCAGCTCAAGGCGCCGCGTCCGCTCGGCGTCGATCAGGACGACGGCTTGCCCGCCGCCCCCACCCTGCACTCGCTCACCCTGTCTTTCACGGGCAATCAATTCGTCTGCGAGAGCGAAACCTCGTTGAGCGACGGCGTCGTCACCGAACATCGGCGCGTGCTGAGCCGCCAGGTGCTGCGCATGCAGACCGACGCCGAGGGCCGGCGTCGCATTGCGTTCGTTCAGGAGGGCGAGGCCGAAGTGCATCCGTGGAGCACGATGCACGCCGACGCGCCGAGCCGGACATCCCCGGCCCCCGCCTGGCAGCCGGCGATGGCCGGCGTCGTGTCGCTGCTGGTGAACGGCCCCGTCATGCTGGGCGGCCTGGCGCTTGCGGCCCTGACGGGCGGCCTGCCGCCGCATGCAGACGCCGAGCCCGCCGACCCATCCTGTGGCGGGCCGTGGGGCCTGCCGGCCGAGCCGCTCGCGTGCGATGCGAGCCGCCCGTTCGCCTGGGATGGCAGCGCATCGTTTGCGCTGAAGTCGGTCGACCTGGCCGAGAGCCTGCGCTTTTCCGGCACGCCCTGGCCCCAGGCCTGACCGCGGCCTGGCTCAGCCGCGGCCGACGAACGGCATGTTGGTCGCCATGATGGTCATGAACTGAACATTGGCGTCGAGCGGCAGCTTGGCCATGGCCACCACGGCGTGCGCCACGTGCGCCACGTCCATGCGCGGCTCGACCGAGGTCGTGCCGTTGGCCTGGAGCACCCCCTTGGCCATGCGCTCGGTCATGTCGGTCGCGGCATTGCCGATATCGATCTGACCGCAGGCGATGTCGTACTGACGGCAGTCGAGCGAAATCGACTTGGTGAGGCCGGTCACGGCATGCTTGGTGGCCGTATACGCGATCGAATACGGCCGCGGCGCATGCGCCGAGATCGAGCCGTTGTTGATGATGCGTCCGCCGCGCGGATTCTGGGCCTTCATCAGCCGGATCGCGGCCTGGGCGCAGAAGAACATGCCGTTCAGATTGGTATCGACCACCTCGCGCCAGGTCTCGATCGGCAGATCCTCGATCGGCACCGCCGGCGCGCCGCGCCCGGCATTGTTGAACAGCACATCCAGGCGGCCATACTCGCGCTGCGTCGTTTCGAACAGCTCGCGCACGGATTCTTCGCGCGTCACGTCGGTGGGCACCACCAGCGCCCGCACGCCATCTTCGCCCGCCGCGATGCGGGTCTGGTCCAGCGGCTCGCGGCGCCGTCCGGCGAGCACGACCCGATATCCCTGGGCCAGGAACTCGAGCGCGACGGCGCGGCCGATGCCGGTCCCCGCGCCAGTGACCAGGGCGACCCGGGCAACCGGGATCTCGGGCGTTTCAGACGTTTGGGAATTCACGGATCGCTCCAGCGGTAGATTTGTAACCGCGCCATCCTACCCCAAAGGTCGCGGGTGCATTGCAAGCGCCGGTGACGATTTTGCTCCAGCCTTGCAACACCTTGGCGTAGCCTTCCGCACGGGGCCGGCGCGCCGCGATCCGTGCCGATTTGCTATGCTTCGCCTCTCGTTCCGTGTGTTTTCCGCTCCATGTCCGCTCACTCCGGCAATGTTTTCATGGTCGTCGCCCCCAGTGGCGCCGGCAAATCCAGCCTGGTCCGCGCTCTGCTCGACCGCGACCCGTCCATCGTGCTGTCGATTTCCTGCACCACGCGCGCGCCGCGTCCGGGTGAAGAGGATGGCCGCGAATATCGTTTCGTTACGCCCGAGGCGTTCAACGAGATGCGCGAAGGCCAGCAGTTGCTCGAATGGGCCGAGGTGCATGGCAACTTTTATGGCACGCCGCGCGACCGGATCGACGCCGCCACCAAGGCCGGCCAGGATGTCCTGCTCGAGATCGACTGGCAGGGTGCGCGCCAGGTGCGCCAGCGTTACCCCGACGCGATCGGGATTTTCATCCTGCCGCCCTCGATCGAAGAGCTCGAGTCGCGCCTGAAGGCGCGCGGCCAGGATGCCCCGCAAGTGATCGCGCGCCGCCTGCTGGCGGCGGGGGGCGAAATCGCCCACGCGCCTGAATGCGAATATGTTATTATTAATCAAGAATTTAGCGTAGCCCTCGCGGAGCTGAACCAGATCGTCAGCGCCGCACGGCTACGTTTTTCGTCTCAGGCTGTCCGAAATTCCCAGTTGTTCGCACAACTCGGCATCCCGGCCGCACACTGAAGCGATCCCCTATCACCCGTCAGCATCAGGTATTTCTCCATGGCCCGTATCACTGTCGAAGACTGTCTGAATCAGATCCCCAATCGTTTCAAGCTCACGCTGGCCGCCACGTACCGCGCCCGCGAGCTGGCTCAGGGCCACGCCCCGCGCCTGGACAGCAAGGACAAGCCCACGGTGACCGCGCTGCGCGAAATCGCTTCCGGCCTCACCGGCCTGGAAATGCTGCGTAAAGTCCCGACCTGATCACGGCCGGGGAGGCGGCAGGCATGGCTTTTCCCGGACTGAAGTACGCATCTTCAGGACTGCTCGCGGCGCTGCGCGCCGGCTCTCGACTGGGCCGGCGCAGCCCGAAAAAAAACGCGGCCCTGCCCCAGGCGCAGGCGGCTGAAGAGGCCGCACAGGCGGCCGCGCTGCCGGTCGCCTCGCTCGCTCCCCTCACCGAGATCATCAGCACCTACCTCGATCCGAAAGAGGTCGAACGGGTGCGCGAGGCGTATCGCTTCGCCGATCAGGCCCACCTGGGCCAGTTCCGCGCCAGCGGCGCCCCCTACATCTCCCATCCGATCGCCGTCACCGAGATCTGTGCGGGCTGGAAACTCGACGCCAATGCGCTGTCGGCCGCCCTCATGCACGACGTGATCGAAGACCAGGGCGTCACCAAGCAGGAGCTGGCCGAGCGCTTCAGCCCCGAGGTGGCCGAACTGGTCGATGGCTTGTCCAAGCTCGACCGCCTCGATTTCGCCACCAAGGCCGAGCAGCAGGCCGAGAGCTTTCGCAAGATGCTGCTGGCGATGGCGCGCGACGTGCGCGTCATCCTCATCAAGCTGGCCGACCGCCTGCACAACATGCGCACGCTGGACGCGGTCAATCCCGAGAAGCGCCGCCGCATCGCGCGCGAGACGCTCGAGATCTACGCGCCCATCGCGCATCGCCTCGGCCTGAACCTGCTGTTCCGCGAACTGCAGGATCTGTGCTTCGCGGCGATGTATCCGAATCGCTATCAGGTGCTGTACAAGGCCGTGCTGGCCGCGCGCGGCAACCGCCGCGAAGTGATCAGCAAGATCGAGGACGCCGTGCGCGCCGCCCTGCCCGCCGCCGGCATCGAGGCCGAGGTCACGGGCCGCGAAAAAACGCTGTTCGGCATCTATCGCAAGATGGCCGACCAGAAAAAGACCTTCTCCGAGGTCCTGGACATCTACGGGTTCCGCGTCATCGTGCACACGCTGCCCGAGTGCTACCTCGCGCTGGGCACGCTGCATCAGCTTTACCGGCCGGTGCCGGGCAAGTTCAAGGACTACATCGCCATCCCCAAGGTGAACGGCTACCAGTCGCTGCACACGACGCTGGTCGGCCCGTATGGCACGCCGGTGGAATTCCAGTTCCGCACGCGCGACATGCATCACATCGCCGAAGAAGGCGTGGCCTCGCACTGGCTCTACAAAGAAGCCGACCTCACGCTCAACGAGCTGCAGAAGCGCACGCACCAATGGCTGCAGTCGCTGCTCGACATCCAGAGCCAGACCGGCGATTCGGGCGAGTTCCTCGAGCACGTCAAGGTCGACCTGTTCCCGGACGCGGTGTATGTCTTCACGCCGCGCGGCAAGATCATCTCGCTGCCGCGCGGAGCTACGCCGGTCGATTTCGCCTACGCCATCCACACCGACATCGGCAACCAGGCCGTCGCGGCCAAGATCAACAACGAGTTCGTGCCGCTGCGCACCGAACTCAACAGCGGCGACGCGGTCGAGATCATCACCTCGCCCGCCTCGCGCCCCAACGCGCAGTGGCTCAACTACGTGCGCACCGGCCGCGCCCGCTCCGAGATCCGGCATTACCTGCGCACGGTCAAATACGAAGAATCGGTCGCGTTCGGCGAACGCCTGCTCACGCAGGCCCTGCAGGAGCTGCACCTGCCGCTCGCGCCCGCCGACGATCCGATGTGGGAAAAGCTGGCCCGCAGCAGCGGTGCCTCGTCGCGCGACGAGATCCTGGCCGACATCGGCCTGGGCAAGCGTCTCGCCGCCGTCGTGGCGCGCCGCTTCGCGCCGGAGCACGCGCTGGTGGCCACCACCGCCGCGGCCGTCGACGAAATCACCTCGGCCCGCAGCGCGCCCATCCTGATCCAGGGCAACGAGGGCCAGGCCGTGCAGCTGGCTCCGTGCTGCGGCCCGCTGCCCGGCGATCCCATCATCGCCGGCATGCGTCTGGGCCACGGCCTGGTCGTGCATATCGACGACTGCCCCGTGGCGGCGCGCCAGCGCGCCCGTGAGCCCGAGCGCTGGGTCACGGTGGCGTGGGACAGCCACACCGCCAAGCACCTGGCCACGCGCCTGGACATCGTCACGCGCAACGAGCGCGGCGTGCTCGGCCGTCTGGCCGCCGAGGTCACCGCGGCCGACGCCAACATCGTGCACGTCACGATGCACGACGATGCGGTATCCACGGTCTCGCTGCACCTCACGGTGCAGGTCGACAGCCGCAAGCACCTGGCCCAGGTCATCCGCGCCATCCGCCACGTACCCCAGGTACAGAAGATCGTGCGCGTGAAGGGCTGAGCGGGTCGCCCCGCTCGCGCGCTTCGCTCAGCTCACGTGCTGCAGAAAGTCCCGCAGCCGCTGGCTCGGCGGGTCGCTCAACAGCGCGGCCGGCGCACCGTCGTGCGCGATCTTGCCGCCGTCGATGAACAGCAGCCTGCTGCCGACCTTGCGCGCGAATTCCATTTCGTGCGTGACCACGATCATGGTCATGCCCTCTTCGGCCAGGTCACGCATCACCTTGAGCACTTCGTGCCGCAGCTCGGGGTCCAGCGCCGACGTGGGCTCGTCGAACAACATCAGCTTGGGCCGGATCGCCAGCGCCCGGGCGATGGCCACGCGCTGCTGCTGTCCGCCCGAGAGCTCCGCGGGATAGTGCCCCGCCCGCTCTGACAGCCCCACCTTGGCCAGCAGATCCAGAGCCAGCTCGTGGGCTTCGTCGCGGCTCATGTCGCGCGTGTGCACCGGCCCGAACATCACGTTCTGCAAGGCGGTCATTTGTGGGAACAGATTGAACTGCTGAAACACCATGCCGGCCTCGCGCCGGATCTCGCGCACCTCGCGCGCCGAGCCCCGCACGCTGAGGCCGTCGACGCGCAGATCGCCGTCGTCGATGGTCTCCAGCACATTGATGCAGCGCAGGAAGGTGGACTTGCCCGACCCCGAGGGCCCGACCACCACCACGACCTCGCCCGCGTCGATCGCGAGCGAGATCCCGTCGAGCACCGTGGTCTCGCCGAAGCGCTTGATGACGTTGTCGAACTCGACCATGCTCATAGTATGCGCATCCTGGTTTCGAGCAGCCGCAGGCCCAGCGCCATCATGCCGGTCAGGATCAGATAGATGATGGCCACCGCCGACCAGATCTCGACCGCGCGGAAGTTGCTGGCCATGATCTCCTGCCCCTGGCGCGTGAGTTCGGCAACGCCGATCACGATGAAGAGCGAAGAGTCTTTCAGGCTGATGATGCATTGATTGCCGAGCGGCGGGATCATGCGCCGGAACGCGATGGGCCCGATGATGTAGAACAGGATCTTGTAGAAAGGCAGGCCCATGGCCTGCCCTGCCTCGCGCAGCCCCTTGTGCACCGACAGCAGCGCGCCCCGCACGATCTCGGCGATGTAGGCGCCGGAGTTGATCATGAGCGTGGCGATCGCGGCCATCACCGGGTCGACCCGGATGTCGAACATCAGCGGCAGCGCGAAATAGATGAACATCACCTGCACGACGATCGGCGTGCCGCGGATCACCGCGACGTAGGTGAGCGCCAGCAGGCCCAGCGCCCTGTTGCCGTAGGCTCGCACGACGCCGGTAAGGGCGCCCAGCAACGCGCCCCCGACCAGACCCAGCGTGGTGATGTACACGGTCATGCGCGTGCCCTCGATCAGGCTGGGCAAGGCATTTTCGATAACGGACCAGTCGAATTCCACGAGCGTCCCCTTCGAACGAAGGCGGCCCCCGACCGGCCCACGATGGACCGGCGGGACGCGCCGTCAGTACCGTTGCGCTGCGCTCAGGGCTTCTTGCCGAACCACTTCGTGTAGATCGCGTCGTACTGGCCGTTGGACTTGAGCGTGGCCAGGGCCTTGTTGACCTCCGGCACGAGCGCACTGCCCTTGGGAAAGGCGATGCCGTAGAAATCGCCGCTCTTCAGGGTGCCCGCGACCTTGACGCGGCCCTTGCCCGCGGTGTTGGCGTAGTACTGCACGTTGGGCGTGTCGTGCACGGCGGCGTCGACCCGGCCCGTGGCGAGCTCGAGGTAGGCGTTGTCGATGTTGGGGAACAGACGCAGCTGCGCCTTGGGGACCTGCGCGCGCAGATAGTCGACCGTGGCGGTGCCGGTCTTGACGGCGACCGACTTGCCGGCCAGATCGGCGGCCGATTTGATATCGGTGTTTTTCTCGCTGACGAGGATTGCCAGGCCGCTTTCGTAGTAGGGATCGGAGAAGTCGATGACCTTTTTGCGGTCGTCGCGGATCGTGATGCCGGCCAGCGCCACGTCGATGTTTTTGGTTTGCAGGCCCGGGATGATGCCGTTGAAGTCCATCGGCTGCAGCTTGTACTTGAGCTTGAGCTCCTTGGCGATGGCTTCCCAGAGGTCGATATCGAAGCCGGTGTAGGTACTTCCCTGCTTGAACTCGAACGGCACGAACGCGGTGTCGGTGGCCACCACCAATTCACGCCCCTGCGCCTGAGCGGTGGACGTGACGCCCGCCACCGAAGTCGACAACCCCAGCAACAACGCAGCAACACTACGCTTGAACATGGAAAGTCTCCTCACTCTGGTTATGTCCGCGACGCCGCGCCTGCGGCGCCTGGATTGCATCGCCTCGTTCAGCCAGGGGCCGAGGGGCTCCGAAGATCTTAGCGCAGCTTGCCGCGCCTGCGATGCTGTAACGAATATTCAGGCCGAACGCGCACGCCGCCTGGCGCCCCTACAATGAATCGACAACCCGGAGGTCTGCCATGCCGTTCAAGCCTGTCTCCATCCGTGGTACCCGCCGTGAGATCGGCGCGGCGCTGGGCAAGCTCGCGCGCCCGATCATGGAACCGTATCTCGACCAGAGCCGTACCTGGCAGGCGCTGCGCCCGTGGCGCGGCCATTCCTATCTCGAAAGCCTGGCCGACACGGCGCAGCTGCGCCTGCCCGCGATCTGGGAAGAGCTCGAAGGGCTGGCCGAGGGTCTGCGGTTGCCGCTCGATGACGTGCTGCTCTGGCACTGCCGGGGCGACCTGCTGCACAAGACCACCGACGGCTGCACGTCGATCGCGCTGCGCGACGCCGGCGGGGTGCGCTGGATCGCGCATAACGAGGACGGCGATCCCTGGCTGTACGGCCGCTGCCAGCTGGTCGATGTGCAGCCCGACGACGCGCCGGGCTACGTCAGCTTCTACTATCCCGGCTCGCTGCCGGGGCACACCTTCGCCGCCAACCGGGCCGGGCTGGTCCAGACCATCAACAATCTGCGCATCCGCCAGCGCCATGCCGGCGTGCCGCGCATGCTGCTGGCGCGCGCCGTGCTCGACTGCGCCACCCTGCCCGACGCGCTGACCCTGCTGCGCGACGCGCCGCGCGCGGGCGGCTTTCATCACCTGCTGGGCTCGGCACACGATCAGCGGCTCTACAGCGTGGAGGCGGCGCCCGCCGCATGCTCGGTGCTGGAAATCGGGCGCGGCTACGTACACACCAATCATCTGGTGCACGCCGGCAGCACCCGGCAGGCTCAGGTCGTGAGCGACTCGTCACGCGCCCGCCACGACAAGGCCGAGCGCGCACTGGACGTCTGGGGCGGCATGGCACAGCCGAGCGATCTGATTGCGTTGTTGCACGATGACGGCGGGCCGTTGCCGATCTTGCGCCGCGCGCCCGACGATCCGGACGACGAAAACACGCTGGCCACCGCCTGCTTTCGCATGGACGGTGGCCAGGTAACGCTGGCGGTGCACGATCGTCAGGAGCTGCCGGCGCAGACGATCGTGCTGTAGGGCTACGCGGCCCGCGGCCGACCGAAGCCGCCGCCGCCCGGGGTTTCGACCACGAACACGTCGCCCGCCTTCAACTGCGCGCTGTCCTGCGGCCCGAGCTCCTGCACGGAACCGTCGGCGCGCTCGACGTAGTTGCGGCCCATCTGCGCGGACTCGCCGCCTGCCAGGCCGAACGGCGCGAAGCGGCGGTTGTTCGACAGGATGGCGGCCGTCATGTCTTCCAGGAAGCGCACCCGGCGTACGCCGCCGTCGCCGCCCGGATAACGCCCGCGCCCGCCCGAGCCGTGCCGGATCTCGTACGACTCCAGACGCACCGGGAACCGCAGCTCCAGCACCTCGGGATCGGTCAGACGCGAGTTCGTCATGTGCGCCTGCACCAGCGAGGTTCCGGCAAAGCCGGGGTCATCGGCGCCCGTCGCGTCGATGCGCACCGGACCCGCGCCGGTGCCGCCGGAGATGGTCTCGTAGTACTGGTAGCGCGCATTGCCGAACGTGAAGTTGTTCATCGTGCCCTGGCTGGCGGCCAGCACCCCCAACGCGCCGTACAGCGCATTGACGACGCACATCGAGGTCTCGACGTTGCCCGCCACCACCGACGCCGGCGGGTTGGGACGCAGCATCGAGCCGGCCGGAATCACGATCTCCAGCGGCTTGAGGCAGCCGGCGTTGAGCGGAATCTCGTCGTCGACGAGCGTGCGAAACACATACAACACCGCCGCCACCGCGATCGCGCCCGGGGCATTGAAGTTGTTCTCGAGCTGCGGCGAGGTGCCGGTGAAGTCGACCACGGCGGTGCGAGCGGCGGTGTCGACCTTGACGCTCACCTTGATCACCGCGCCGTTATCCAGCGGATACTCGTAGCGGCCGTCCTTCAGCACCGAGATCACGCGGCGCACCGCCTCCTCGGCGTTGTCCTGCACATGACCCATGTAAGCGCGCACCACGTCCAGACCGAAGTGGTCGCACATGCGCAGCAGCTCCTGCACGCCCTTCTCGTTGGCCGCGATCTGCGCGTGCAGGTCGGCGATGTTCTGGTCGGGGTTGCGGGCGGGCCAGCGGCCGGACGCCAGGATCGCGCGCGCCTCGGCATCGCGGAACTCGCCGTTCTTGACCAGCTGGAAGTTGGTGAACAGAACGCCCTCGTCTTCCACCGTGCGCGAATCGGGCGGCATGGAGCCCGGCGTCGTGCCACCGATATCCGCGTGGTGCCCGCGCGAGCCCACGAAGAACAGGATCTCTGCGCCCGCGCGGTCGAACACCGGCGTGATGACCGTGACGTCCGGCAGGTGCGTGCCGCCGTGATACGGATCGTTCACCACATAGGCGTCGCCCGGTCGCATCGCGCCGGCATTGGCATTCATCACCGTCTTGATGGACTCACCCATCGAGCCCAGATGCACGGGCATGTGCGGCGCATTGGCGATCAGATTGCCCTCGGCGTCGAAGATCGCGCAGGAGAAATCCAGGCGTTCCTTGATGTTGACCGAGTACGCGGTGTTCTGCAGACGATAGCCCATCTGCTCGGCGATCGACATGAAGAGGTTGTTGAACACCTCGAGCATGACCGGATCGGCCTGCGTGCCGACGGCGCGGCGCTGCACGCGCTCTTCCACCCGCTTGAGCACGAGGTGATCGAGCGCCGTGACTTCGGCCTGCCAGCCCGGCTCGACCACCGTGGTCTGATTGGGCTCGGAGATGATGGCCGGGCCGGGCATCGTGTCGCCGGGCACCAGATCCTCGCGCACATACAGCGGCGTGTCGCGCCAGGCGCCCGCGCTGTACATGCGGACCTGGCCGCGCGCGGACAGCGGCGTGGCGCGGCTGCGCTCGACCGGCGCTTCGGTGGCCTGCTCGCCGCCGCCCGTGGCCTCGACCGAGATGGTCTCGACCACCAGCTCGCGGCCGGGCATCAGGAACGAATAGCGCTGGCGATAGGCGGCCTCGAACGCGGCTCGCATCTCGTCGAGCGCGCCGAACGTGACGTCCAGCGCGGTATCGGTGCCGCGATACTTCACATGCAGACGGCGCACGACGCGGATGTCCTGCGCGGCCACGTGCTGGCGGCGCAATTCGCCCTCGGCCAGATCGGCCAGCTCCTGCAGGCCCGCCTCGAGTTCATCGAGCAGCTCGGCCGACAGCGTCTTCTCGACCGTCTTCTGACGCATGTCGGTCTGGTCGGCCAGCCCCATGCCATAGGCGGAGAGCACGCCGCCCAGCGGATGCGCGAACACGGTGGTCATGCCCAGCGCGTCGGCCACCAGGCAGGCATGCTGGCCGCCGGCGCCGCCGAAGGTGGTCAGCGCGTATTCGGTCACGTCGTGGCCACGCTGCACCGAAATGCGCTTGATGGCCTCGGCCATGTTGCCCACCGCGATTTCCAGGAAGCCCTCCGCCAGTTGCTCGGGCGTCATGTCGCGGCCGGTGGCCTCGCGCACTTCGACGGCCATGGCCTCGAACTGCCGCGCCACCGCATCGCGATCGAGCGCTTCGTCGGCGCCCGGGCCGAACACGCGCGGGAAGTAGTCGGGCTGGATCTTGCCGAGCAGCACGTTGCAGTCGGTGACGGCCAGCGGACCGCCGCGGCGGTAGCAGGCCGGACCCGGGTTGGCGCCGGCCGAATCCGGGCCCACGCGCAGACGCGCGCCGTCGAAGTGCAGAATCGAACCGCCACCGGCCGCGACCGTGTGGATGCTCATCATGGGCGCGCGCATGCGCACGCCGGCCACCTGGGTTTCGAACTCGCGCTCGAACTCGCCGGCGTAATGCGACACGTCGGTGGAGGTGCCGCCCATGTCGAAGCCGATCACCCGCTCGAAGCCGGCCAGTTCGCTGGTGCGCACCATGCCGACGATGCCGCCCGCCGGGCCGGACAGGATGGCGTCCTTGCCGCGGAAGCGGTGGGCGTCGGTCAGGCCGCCGTTGGATTGCATGAACATCAGGCGGATGCCGGGCAGCTCGCCCGCCACCTGATCCACGTAGCGCTTGAGGATCGGCGACAGATAGGCATCCACGACCGTCGTGTCGCCGCGCGACACGAACTTGATCAGCGGGCTGGCCTCGTGCGAGACGGACACCTGCGTAAAGCCGATCTCGCGCGCGATCGCCGCGGCGGCCTGCTCGTGCTCGGGCGACTGCCAGGCGTGCATGAACACGACGGCCATGGCGCGCACGCCTTCGTCGTACGTGGCCTGCATGGCGACGCGCAGCGCGGCCTCGTCGAGCGGCGCGACCACCGCGCCGTCGGCGCCCACGCGCTCGTCGGCCTCGATCACGCGCTCATACAGCAGCTCGGGCAGCTGGACGTTACGCTCGAAGAGACGCGGGCGATTCTGATAGGCGATGCGCAATGCATCGCGGAAACCGCGGGTGGTGACCAGCACGGTGCGCTCGCCCTTGCGCTCCAGCAGCGCGTTGGTCGCCACCGTGGTGCCCATCTTGACGCACTCGACCTGCTCGGCGGGCACGGGCTCGCCGGGCGCGATGCCCAGCAGCTTGCGGATGCCCGCGACGGCCGCGTCGCGATATTGCTCGGGATTCTCCGACAGCATCTTCGCCGTCGTCATGCTGCCATCGGGGCGACGCGCCACGATATCCGTGAACGTACCGCCACGGTCCACCCAGAATTGCCACTTCATAACACCCTCGGAATGTAGGAATAGCGCAGCTCAGCTGCATGCGCGGCCGCCGCGGCGGCGGCCGACGGATTCTTCAGAGCGACGTCGCCGACCGCGCGGCCTGATCGTACAGGCCGGACAGCGCGCGCAGCGTGTTGGCCAACTGGCGCGTGAACTCCAGACCGCGACCCGCGCCGGCTTCCATGCCGTCGATCAGGCATTGCTCGCGGATGGCCGCGTACCGCTCGATATAGGCCGCGCCTTCCGGCGTGACGCTGTAGAACACTTCTTTGCCGCTGCGCTCGCCCCGCACCACGCCCTGCCGCTCGAGCTTCTTGAGCGCGTAGTTGACGATGTGCGTGTCTTCGACGTTGAGCGTGAAGCAGATGTCGGCGAGCTTTTTGGGACGCTCGCGGTGATAGACGTGGTGCATGACCATGACGTCGGTCGGCGTGAGATCGGGCAGGCCCGCCGCCGCCATGCAGCGCACCGTCCAGCGGTCGAACGCGTGGCTCGCGATCATGAGGCCGAACTCGACCTCGGAGAGATCGGGCGCGCGCCCGCTGGCCAGGTGCGCCGAAGACGCGATCAGATTGCTTTTCACGCTGTGATTCCCAGGCATGACTGGCGTCGCCAGCCCTTCAATGGCGAAATACTAATAATTTATCAACGTTTCATCAACAAAATAACGACTCAGAAACCGGGAAACGCCTCATGGTTTTCCCTCGATCGCGGTCGTTCGAGGCGCGCGCACCAGTTTCTTCACCGTCGCGGTGCGGCATGCGCCGGACGGGAGCCCGGCAACGCCCATCGCGGCGGCACGCCGGTGCGGTTCGCGGGACGGCCATTCGCATCGGGTCACCCGATTTCGCGCATCGGTGTCGAACGTTGATGCCTGAAGCATCGAGGCGCGTGCAACGTTAGGACTTACCCGCAAAACAGCGTTTTTTCAGCGCTGTCGCACGCGGCCTCAACATAGAATTGCAGCGTTTTCGACGGCGCGCGCAGGTTCGGCGCCCGGCTCCTCTCCTGGTAACAAACCGCCATCGCGCCGGCTCGCGCGCAAGCGGTTCTTCTAGTCTCAGCACGAAGGATCCACCCTATGTTCAAACGCATCGCATTGCTCGCCGGCAGCATCGGCCTGGCTTTTTCCGCCGGCGCCATCGCTCAGACCAAATGGGATCTGCCCTCGGCCTATCCGGCCAGCAACCTGCACGTCGAAAACCTGACGCAGTTCGTCAAGGAAGTCGATGAGCTGTCGAGCGGCAAGCTCAAGATCCAGCTGCACAACAATGCGTCGCTCTACAAGGCGCCGGAGATCAAGCGCGCGGTCCAGGGCAACCAGGCCCAGATCGGCGAAATCCTGCTGACCAACTTCGCCAACGAAGCCCCCATCTACGAACTCGACGGCCTGCCCTTCCTGGCCACGGGTTACGACGCCTCGTTCAAGCTCTATCAAGCGCAGAAGCCCTTCCTCGAGAAGAAGCTCGAATCGCAGGGCATGATGCTGCTGTACGCGGTGGCCTGGCCGCCCCAGGGCATCTTCGCCAACCGCGACATCAAGCAGACCAGCGACATGAAGGGTCTGAAGTGGCGCGCGTACAGCCCGGTGACCGCCAAGATCGCCGAGCTCGTGGGCGCCCAGCCGGTCACGGTGCAACAGGCCGAGCTCTCGCAAGCCATGGCCACCGGCGTGATCGACTCGTACATGTCGTCGGGCTCGACCGGCTACGACACCAAGACCTTCGAGTACATCAAGAAGTTCTACGACACCCAGGCCTGGCTGCCGAAGAACGCGATCATCGTCAACAAGAAGGCTTTCGACGCCCTCGACCCCGCCACGCAGACCGCGCTCAAGAAGGCCGGTGCGCAGGCCGAAGAGCGCGGCTGGAAGATCTCGCGCGAGAAGAACGAGTGGTACAAGGAGCAGCTCAAGGCCAACGGCATGGAAATCATCCAGCCCACCGCCGAGCTCAAGCAGGGTCTGAGCGATGTGGGCAAGCGCATGCTCGACGACTGGCTCAAGAAGGCCGGCTCCGAAGGTGAACAAATCATCGCGGCCTACAAGAAGCAGTAAGCATGCGCCGCTTTCTCGATACGCTGTACGGTGCCGCCGGCCTGCTGGCCGGCTTTTGCACCATCGGTGTGCTGGTGTCGGTACTGGCGGCCATCCTGGCCCGCCAGTTCGAATGGAACATCCCGGGCACGGACGCCTACGCCGGCTATTTCATGGCCGCCGCGGGCTTCCTGTCCCTGGCCAGCACGTTCAAGCATGGCGAACACATCCGCGTCACACTGCTGCTCAATTCGCTCAAGCCCGGCGCCAGCCGCGGCCTCGACATTTTCGCGCTGGCGGCCGGCGTGCTGCTCGCGGCGGCCTTCGCGTTCTTCAGCGTGAAGCTCACGCTGGATTCGCACACGTTCAACGACGTGTCCACGTCCAACGACGCCACGCCCCTCTGGATCCCGCAACTGAGCATGGCCATCGGCACCGTGCTGTTCCTGATTGCGATGGTCGACGAACTGGTCCGCCGCATCCGCGGTCACGCCGCCCCCTCCTCGCAGCACACCTATGAGTGAAATCTTCGTCATCACGATGCTGGTCGTCTCGATCTTCGCGCTGCTCGGTTGCGGCGTGTGGGTCGGGCTGACCCTGGCCGGCACCGCCTGGATCGGCATGGAGCTTTTCTCCAGCCGCCCCGCGGGCGATGCCATGGCCGTCACGATCTGGGGCGCCTCGTCGTCCTGGACCCTCACCGCCCTGCCGCTGTTCCTGTGGATGGGCGAGATCCTGTTCCGCACCCGGCTCTCCGAAGACCTGTTCCGCGGCCTCGCGCCCTGGCTCAACCGCCTGCCCGGCCGTCTGCTGCACACCAACGTCATCGGCTGCGCCATCTTCGCGGCCGTGTCGGGGTCGTCGGCGGCCACCGTGGCCACGGTGGGCAAGATGACCATCCCGGAGCTCACGCGCCGCGGTTATCCCGAGTCCAAGATCCTCGGCACGCTGTCGGGCGCCGGCACGCTGGGCCTGCTCATCCCGCCCTCGATCATCATGATCGTCTACGGGGTGGCGGCCGACGTGTCGATCGCCCGGCTCTTCATCGCCGGCATCGTGCCGGGTATCGTGCTTGCGCTGCTGTTCATGGGCTACATCGCCTGGTGGGCGCTGCGCAATCCGGAGCAAGTGCCCGCCGCCGATCCCGGCATGAGCTTCGGCCAGAAGCTCAAGC
Source organism: Bordetella genomosp. 5 (assembly GCF_002261475.1). GTDB lineage: Bacteria > Pseudomonadota > Gammaproteobacteria > Burkholderiales > Burkholderiaceae_B > Bordetella. The sequence continues at coordinate 652,236 of NZ_NEVN01000004.1, read as the reverse complement.
AATCGCGCCATCTGATCCCGGTCATGTTGCTGATCGGCGCCGTGCTCGGCTCGATTTATGCGGGTGTCGCCACCGCCACCGAGGCGGCCGGCGTGGGCGTGGTCGGCGCATTGCTGCTGTCCGGCCTGCAGGGCTCGCTCTCGCGCAGCACCTTCATGCAGTCGCTGCTGGGCGCGACCCGGTTGTACTGCATGATCGCGCTGATCCTGGCGGGAGCGCAGTTCCTCACGCTGGCGATGGGCTATATCGGCCTGCCGCGCGCGCTTGCGGAATGGATCGGCGGGCTCGGTCTGTCGCAGTTCGGTTTGATCATGGCGCTGATGGTGTTCTTCATCATCCTGGGCTGCTTCCTCGATGGCATCTCCATCGTGGTGCTGACCATGGGCGTGCTGCTGCCCACCGTGCAGAGTGCCGGCATCGACCTGATCTGGTTCGGCATCTTCGTCGTGTTCGTGGTCGAGATGGCGCAGATCACCCCGCCGGTGGGCTTCAACCTGTTCGTGCTCTCGGGCATGACGGGCCGCGAGCTGCCGTACGTCGCGAAGGTGTCCCTGCCGATGTTCTTCCTGATGATCGTGGCGGTGCTGCTGCTCTACTTCATCCCGGGCATCGCCACCTGGCTGCCCACGAAGATGACGCTCTGAGCCGCTGCTTCCCGTTCGGCTGAACACGAGCCCCCTGCACCGCAACGGTCAGGGGGCTTTTTCGTTGCACGGCCGAATAGGTTCGGGCGCGCGCACGCTTGCCCCGCGCCCCTATCAGCGCAGCGCCGTCACCAGAAAGTCGACGAACACCCGTACGCGCGGCGACAGATGCCGCGACTTCGGGTACACGATGAAGAGCTCGTCCGGCACCGGCTCGATGCTGTCCAGCAGCGAAACCAGGCGCCCCTCGGCAAGGTCGTCCTGCACGTAATAGTCGTGAATCTGGGCAATGCCGAATCCGGCGCGCACCGCCGCGAGGAGCGCGTGGCTGTCGTTCATGCGCATCGTGCCGACCGGCGCGTGTGCGCAGGGCTCGCCACCGATCTGAAAGCGCCAGCGGCGCGGCCGGCCGGTCTCGTGATAGGTGAGCGCGAGGCCATTGTGCGCGGCCAGATCGTCGCGCGTGACGGGCGTGCCGTGCTTCGCGACATAGGCGGGCGCGGCCACCAGCCGCCGCCGCACCCGGCGCAGCGGCCGCGCGATCAGGCTGGAATCCTGCAAGGGCCCGAAGCGCACGGCCACGTCCACGCCCTCTTGCACCAGATCCACCTCGCGATCGGTGATACCCACATCCACCTCGACCTTGGGATACCGGGCCTGGAACTCGCCCAGCGCCGGCACCACGCAGTGCCGGCCGAACGAGGATGGCAGGCTCAGCCGCAGCAGGCCCGCCGGCTTGCGCCGCGCGCGCGTGAGCACCTGCGTGGCCTCTTCGAGGTCGGCCAGCACCTGCCGGCAGCGGTGATAGAAGGCCTCGCCATCGAGCGTGAGGCTCACGCTGCGCGTGGTGCGCAACAACAGCGCCGTGCCCAGCTGCGCCTCCAGCCGCTTGAGCGCATTGCTCGCGCCGGCCTGCGTGATGGCCAGCGCCTCCGCGGCGCGCACGAAGCTGCGCAGTTCCGCCACCTTCACGAAGATGCGCAGGGTTCGTAGATCGAGGTCCATGCCGGCTCCATTCATCACGGACAGTGATGAGTGATATTACGCCAGCGCCGATGATCTCTCGCGCGCCTGCCGCTAGCATCGAAGGCGATATGACGACCTGGATGCATCCATGACTTACGCCGCCACCGACCTGCTCACCGATGCGTTGAGCGCCGCCCTGGCCGGCGCGCGCGACGACGGCGGCGCCCACCGGGCGAGCCGCCGGCTGAACGAGCCCGGCTCGCACTTCGAACATCGCATGCAGGGTGAGCCGGGCCAGCGGCTGCACTACGTGATCGGCGGCCAGGGCGAACCGGTACTGCTGGTGCCCGGCTGGCCGCAGACCTGGTATGCCTGGCGCAAGACCATGCGCGCGCTGGCGCGGCATTACACCGTGGTGGCGATCGACCCGCCCGGCCTGGGCGACTCCGACCGGCCGCCGGGCGGCTACGACACCGACGCCGCGGCGGACCGCCTGCACGCGTTCACGCAATCCCTGGGCTGGGACCGTTTTCACTACGTGGGTCACGACGTGGGCGTGTGGATCGGCTACGCCTACGCCAGCCGCCACGGCCATACCCTGAACAAGCTCGCGCTCATCGACGCCACGATACCCGGCCTCACGCCGCCGGAGGCCTATGCCTTCGAACCGCAGCGCATCAGCAAGAACTGGCATTTCTACTTCTTCGCCATGCCCGATCTCGCCGAAGCGCTGCTGACCGGCCGCGAGCGCGAGTTCCTCGGCTGGTTGTTTCAGTCCAAGAGCGCCGGGGTGCAATGGATCGAGCCGCACGCGCTGGACGAATACGCACGCTGCTACGGCGGGCTGGGCGGCTGGCGCGCGGGCGCGAGTTACTACCGCGCGCTGTTCCAGGACATGGAGCAGAACCAAGCCCACGCGCGTGCGCGGCTCACGATGCCGGTCCTGGCCATGGGCGGGGAGACGGCGCTGGGCGGCATGATGGAGACAATGCTGAGCCGCGTGGCCGACGACGTGACCGGCGTGATCGCGCCCTGCGGCCACTATGTGCCCGAAGAGGCGCCGGAGTTCCTGGTCGCGCAACTGCGCGCCTTCCTGGGCTGACACCCGCTCCCGGCCTCATACCGCACCCGACAAAAAGCCCGCCGGAATCGCTTCCGGCGGGCTTCGTGTATGACGCGCGCGTGGGTCGCGCCCCGGGCTCAGCCCTGAGCGGCCAGCAGCGCCTCGATGGCCAGCCCGATCTCGAGCACGCGGCGGTCGGCGCCGTTGAGCGCGGAGACCATCAGGCCCACGGGCGCGGTGCCGGGCGCATGGCACGGCAGCGACAGCGAGCAGCCATCCAGGAAGTTGATGAAGGTGGGATTGCGCAGGATCAGCAGGTTGGTGCTGCCGAACTGCTCGTCCTTGGCCTCGAGCGGCGCGATCTCGGGTGCGACCACCGGCACCGTGGGCATCAGCAGCGCATCGTAGCCGGCCATGCGCGCCGACACGCCCGCGATCCAGCGCTTGCGCGCTTCCAGCAGGTCGATGAAGTCGGCCGCCGACATGTCCTTGCCGCGCAGGATGCGGGTACGCACGCGCGGATCGTACTTGTCGCCGGCGCGCTCGAGCAGCTCGCGATGCCAGGCCCAGGCTTCGGAAGCGGTGAAACCGCCCTTGCTGTTGATCTCGGCCAGTTTCGCGAACTCGGGCACCTCGATCTCGTCGATCTGCACGCCGGCCGCGACCAGGCGCGTGACGGCGGCATCGAAGGTGGCCTTGACGTGATCGTCCATGCCGTCGAGCACGATCGTCACGGGCAGAGCCAGGCGCAGACCACGCAGACGGGCGGCCTGCGGGACGTCTGCGGGATCTTCGCCGGCCAGGATGGCGTCGAGGATCGCGCAGTCGCTCACGCTGGCGGCCAGCGGACCGATCGAGTCCAGATTGACCGACAGCGGCAGCACGCCTTCCATCGAGACACGCTGGGCGCTGGGCTTGAAGCCCGTGAGGCCGCACAGCGCCGAGGGGATGCGCACCGAACCGCCGGTGTCCGAGCCGATACCGGCCAGGGCCATGCCGTCGGTCACCGAGATCGCGGCGCCGGACGAGGATCCGCCCGAGATGCGGCCCGTGGCGCGATCCCAGGGATTGCGCGGCGTGCCGTAATGCGGATTCAGACCCAGGCCCGAGTAGGCAAACTCGCTCATGTTGGTGCGGCCCACCAGCACCGCACCCGCGGCGCGCAGGCGTTCCACCACGACCGCGTCGCGGGTGGCAGCGGGCGCGCCCTCGCGCGCCACCGAGCCGGCCAGCGTGGTGCCGCCGGTCACGTCGAACAGGTCCTTGATCGAGATGGGCAGGCCTTCGATCGGCGAACGGGCCAGGCCGGCCGCGCGCAGCGTGTCGCTGGCGCGGGCGGCGGCACGCGCCTGTTCGGCGTAAAGCTGCGTGAAGACGCGGGCGCCCTCGCCGGCCGGATCGGCGGCCCGCGCGAGCGCGGCCTCGGTCAGTTCGGCGGAGGTGGTGCGCCCGTCTTGCAGGGCGCGCTGGGAGTCGGTGAGCGTGGGATACATGGTGGCGGTAGCCGCTCGCGCGGCAAGCTGGATGATCGGTATCGGAAACGCGACAGAGGCTGTCCGGATCAGGCCACGACGGGCAGCGTCGTCACATCATAGCGATGGCGAAGCGTACGGCCCAGACGCGGGTCGTGCAACTCCATGATGAAGGTCGTGGACGGGCGGATACCGCCGATCGCGGCCACGGTGCCGCAGGTCATGCCCGTGCCCTCGGCCAGGCCGGCCTCGCCGGCATAGCCACGGATCAGGTCGAGCGGATTCTGCAGGCTGGCCAGGGTGCCGTCCTGATACAGCACTTCCTTGCCGCCTTCGACGATGTAGGCGCGCAGCACCAGCTCGTCCCAGTGGCCGGCCACCTCGGCATGACGCCAGGCTTCGCGGGCCACGGGCTTCACGCAGGTCTGCTTCGAGAAGGCCACGCTCACGGCTTCGAGCTTGCGGTCGGTGTGGTCGGAGGCCAGGCTGACATACAGCTCGCCGCCGAACTTGAACACGAAGGTTTCGGCTTCGCCCGACGATTCTTCGCCCAGCGCCTGGACCTGCGCGGCCTGGGTCAGCTGGTTTTCGGCGATGCGGTAGTAGAGCGGGACGGTGCTGGGACGCGGCACGCCCAGCGCGGCCAGCTCTTCGATGTGGTGTTCGATGGCGTCGCGGTCACGGCCGGCCCAGCCAGCCACCACGAGTTGGTCGAAATCGATGTCGATGGTGCGGGCATCGGCGCCCTGGACTTGGAAACTCGCTTTCATATAGCACCTGCACAACGTGAGCGGCGCGCCGACGGGCGCGCCCGGGGTATCTGGAACGGACACCGCATGCGCCGTGTCCGGGGAAAACGAAGCGCCGCTCGCGCGGCGCCGGAAGACGGGGCGCCGCGCAGGCGGCGCCCCGTGTCGATCAACTGAAGACTTGCGGCAACCAGAGCGCCAGGCCCGGGAAGAACGCCAGCAACGCGAGCATCAGGAACATCGCGGCCACGAACGGCAGCGCGCCATTGATCACCGCCGTCATGGAACCGCTCTTGCGCAGGCTCTGCACGACGAACAGGTTCAGACCCACGGGCGGAGTGATCAGCGCGGCCTCGACCAGCACGATGATGAGAATGCCGAGCCAGATCGGGTCGTAGCCCAGGCCGATCATGATGGGCGCCACGATGGGGATCGTGGTGATCATCATCGACAGCGTTTCCATGAAGCAGCCCAGCACCAGGTAGAACACGATGATGATGAGCAGCATCATGGTGGGCGACAGGCCGAGATTCGTGATCGATTGCGTCAGCGCATCGGTCACGCCGGTCGCGGACAACACGAAGTTCAGGAAGCCCGCGGCCAGCACGATCAGCATGATCATGGCGGTCGAACGCATCGTGCCTTCGATGGCCTCGCGCAGCATGGTCCAGGTCAGACGGCGGAACCAGGCGGCCAGGATCAGTGCGCCCAGCACGCCCAGCGCGGCGGCTTCGGTCGGCGTCGCCAGGCCGGCGTAGATAGAGCCCACGACCAGCAGGAAGATGCCCAGCGGCGGGCCGAGGTGAATCAGGCTCGCGATACGCTCGCCCCAGCTGGCCTGGATCTTCTTGCCGCCCCACGACGGCTTGAACATGCAGGCCACCACCACGGTCAGCATGAACAGCGCCGCCATCAGGAAACCCGGGATGATGCCGGCCAGATACAGCTTGGGCACCGACGAGTTCGTCAGCACGCCATAGATCACGAGGTTGATCGAGGGCGGGATCAGGATGCCGAGCGTGCCGCCCGCCGCCAGACTGCCCAGGAAGAGCGGCTCGTTGTAGCCGTACTTCTTGATCTGCGGGATGGCGACGGTACCCACCGTGGCCGCGGTCGCGACCGACGAGCCGGAGGTGGCCGAGAACAGCGTCGATGCACCGATGTTGGCATGCATGAGACCGCCCGGCAGCCACGACAGCCACAGTGCCATTGCGCTGTACATCTTCTCGGCGAAGCCTGCGCGCAGCAGCACCTCTCCGAGCAGGATGAACAACGGAATCGCCACGAGGAGGAACTCGTTGTTGGTGCTCCACGCCAGCTCGCCCATGGCGCGCGTGAGCGGCAGCATGGAGAACATCGGGTCGAGGATCAGCCCGAGCACGCCCAGGGCGGCGCCGACGGGAATGGAAATCCCGATCAGCACCAGGAGCAAAATAAGTGTGGTCGAGATCATGCCTGGCCTCCCTTGACCATACGCTCACCGGCGGCCGCTTCTTCCTCGGCCTCTTCCTGCGCCGAACGCACGCCGCAGATTTGCTTCACCAGTTCGATGTCGCCGGTGACGAGCGCTGCGCTGGCGCGCAGCAGCATCAGGGCGACGGTGATGCACATCCAGAACAGACCCAGCAGCCACAGCCCCTGCGGCAGCCACAACGGGGTGGCCAGCGGCGTATTGGCGGTGGCTTTCTGCAGCCAGGACGTATGCACGACGTCGAAGGCGTAGTACGACAGCGTGACCATGAACACGGCCAACGCCACCAGCGAAATCCAGTCCAGCAGCGCGGACACGCGCACCGGCAGATATTGGTAGACCACATCCACACGCACGTTGGCGCGTTGCAGCGTGGCGAAGGCCAGCGCCCACGACGTGCTGATGGCGAACGCGTAGCTCGACAGCTCGTCCGCGCCGCCCATCGTGATGCCGGCGAACTTGCGCGCCAGCACGTCGAACGAAATGAGCAGGACACTGGCGATGGTGAGCGCGCCGCCCACCCATACCGCCACGCGCGAAAGCCCTTCGGCGCGCCGCAACAGCGCGCCGAGCAAGGCGAATTTTTCTTTCTGATTCATGATGTCCTCCGGGTAGAACGTCGCCCGCATGCCGCGGCGCGGCCCTGCGGGCGACGCGCGCACCGGTTCGCACCGGCGCGCATCCACCTTGGATCAAGCGGATTACTTCTTGGCTTGCAGGCCGATCTTGGTGCCGATCGTCTCGTTGAAGTCCTTGACGCATTGCGCCGAGCAACGGGCGGCCCACTTGGGCAGCACGGCGTCGTTCAGGACCTTCTTGAGCAGCGCGCGGTCGGCATCGGTGGGTTGCACCAGGACCATCTTGCCCTTGACGGCTTGCGTGCAGGCGGCGGCACCGGTGTTGCAGTCATAGCCTTCCTGGGTCTGGCGCGCGGCCGCTTCCCAGATCTGGTCGACCAGGCCCTTGACCTGGGCCTGCAGGAACGTGCGCACCTTGGGATCGAGCTTGTCCCAGGCCTTCTGGTTCACGGCGTGGATCTGCTGGTTCCAGTTGATGGGCAGCGCGTACAGGTGGGTCGACACTTCGTACCACTTGGCCGAGTAACCCGACAGCGAGCCGGTGATGGCGCAATCCACCACCTTGTTCTGCAGTGCCGGCACCACTTCGCCGAAGGCCATGGTCACGCTGGTGCCGCCCAGCGCTTCGACGAACTCGGCCGTCGTGCGGCTGCTGGTGCGAACCTTCTTGCCCTTGATGTCGGCCAGGCCGGTGATGGTGGCGTTGCAGAACAGCACCTGTGCCGGGTAGGTCGAGATGCCGAGCAGCTTGACGTTGGCGCCTTCGCCATACAGACGGGCGTAGACCGGCTCGAACGCGTCGGTGACTTCGCGTGCGGTCTTGACGTCGGGCGCGAGGCCGGCCAGGTCGATGGCTTCGTTGATGGGGTTGTCGCTGGCGAAGTACGAGAGCGTGGCGGTACCGAACTCGATCACGCCTTGCGACATCAGGCGCATCAGCTCAGGACCCTTGAGGCCCATTTCATTGAAGCCCTTGATCTCCGCGGTCACCTGACCCTTCGATTGTTCGGGGATGGTCTTGGTCCAGAACGGCTTTTCGTAGTCGTTGTAGGCCGTCAGGTTCGACAGACCACCCACGACCTTGAGCTGGGTCTTGGGCAGATCCTGCGCCTGGGCGGCGCCTGCGGCGCCGATGGCCAGCGCGGCCGCGATCAGAACGTGCTTCATGTGAACTTCTCCTTGCAAGCGGGATTTCGAATGGGCGCCGGGCCCCGCTGCCCGTGGCGCCGTGGATTGATCTTGCTTGGAGGGAGCGCCGCGCGTGCGCGATGCTGGCTTCCCCTGCCCCACCGGCACACGACCGGCCAGTTGGCGGGGCCATTGCACCGCAGCGCCCGCGCCAGAGCCAATCATTAGTTTGGAGGAGGAGGTATAAATTCCTCTTAAGGGTGGCTCGATCCCGGCCGGCCAAATGCCCGCAGCGCCAATGCTGGCGCGGGTTTCGGCGATAAGAGGGGGATCGCGGGACGGACCGGGCGCGACGCGCCTGCGCGCGCCGCCCACGGGAAATCCCTAGGTGGCTGCGGGGTCCACCGAGCCGCCATGACGCGCCGCGACGGCCTGCGCCATCTGCGCCACCGCGCGCGCGGCGTGGCTGTCGGGCCCCTGCATCCAGGTGGCCGTGAACGACAGGCCGGGCAAGGGGTCGGCCTGCACGTCGAGCACGCAGAGCTCGCCACGCGCGAGCTCCTTGTCGAGAAAGATCGGCGCGATCACGCTCGATCCCATGCCGTCGGCGGCCATGCGCACCACCATCGACAGCGAGGCGCTGCCGTACATGCGCGGCGCCTTGACGCCGGCGCGCATCAACATATCGCGCACCATGCGATACGGCTCACTCGCCGAGGGATAGGTGATGATGGGATGACGGCCCATGCATTCGAGCGTGAGCGGCCCGGGCCCGAGGTCGAGCGACGGACTGGCGACCCACGCCAGCGGATAGGTGCAGAGCGGCAGATTCTCCATGCGGTCTTCGAGAATGGGCCCCATCAGAAAGGCCACGTCGATCTGACGTCCGATCAGTTGCGCGCGCAACACATTGGAGGTGTCGACTTCGATCTCGAGCACCAGCGCGGGATGCGCGGCATGCACGGCTTCGAGCAGCTCGGGCAGCCAGGTCTGCACGATGGTCTCGGCCACGCCAATGCGGACGCGGCCACTCATGACGTTCTGGGCGCGAGCGGCCTCGAGCATGTCGCTGCGCACCTGCAGCATGCGCTCGGCATGTGATAGGAGCTCGTGGCCCTTGCCGGTGAGCGTGACGCCGCGCGCATCGCGCTCGAACAGGCGCACGCCGAGGTCTTCTTCGAGCGAAGCGATGCGCTGCGAGATCGCAGGCTGAGTGGTGTTGAGCTTCTCGGAGGCGGCGCGGAAGCTGCCGAGGGTGGCCACCCAGAAGAAGGTCTCGATCTGTCGCAGGTCTATCATGAGCTCATCCGAAGGCGATGAGCGTATCATGATCGCCTTGCACGGCCTAAGCTTCCAATATCTCGTCCCACCGAGGAGACACGCATGCCCCCGGCCCAGACCGGCCTGGCCAAGCCACAAGGCGTAGCGACGCCCGGCGTAGCGACGCCCGGCGCATCGGCGCCCGGCACGGCCACCCCCACTGCCGCGCCCACCCGCACCCTGCTGGGCATCGGGTTGCTGGTGATGTCGATGTGGGTTCTGTCCGGGCTCGATGCCAGCGGCAAATGGGTGATGGCGGCCGGCGTGCCGCTCTTCATTCTGTGCTGGGTGCGTTACGTGGTGCATCTGGTGCTGGTGCTGGGGCTAGTCGTGCCCACGCGCGGCTGGCGCATCGTGCGCGCCAAGCGGCCGCGCGATCAGTTGCTGCGGGGCGGCGCGATGTTCCTCGCCACCCTGGTGTTCTTCACCACCCTCACCTATCTGCCGCAGGCCGAAGCCACGGCGATCAACTTCCTCGCCCCGCTGATCGTGCTGTCGATCGCGCCCTGGGTGCTCAAGGAGCCCCCGCGCATCTCGCGCTGGGTGGCCTGTGGCGTGGCGTTCGTCGGTGTGCTCATCATCATCCGCCCCGGCGGCGGGCTGCATCCGGTGGGTGTGATGTTCGGCCTGCTCACCGCCTGCTGTTTCGCGGCGCAGTTCATCGCCACCCGGCGCGTCGCGACCGACGATCCCTACACCACCCTGATCTGGAGCGGCGCGGTCGGCACGCTGTGCCTCACGCTGGCCCTGCCGGTCACGCTGCCGGCGGCCCTGCCCGTGCTGCGCGAACTGAGCTTCGGCAACTGGGTCCTGCTGATCTCCACGGGCTTCTGGGGTGCCCTCGGGCACTTGCTGCAGATCGGCGCCTATCGCAATGCCGCGGCATCGATGCTCGCGCCATTCGTTTATCTGCAAATCGTGAGCGCCACCGCCGTGGGCTGGCTATTCTGGGATCACTTCCCGGACAGCCTCACCTGGCTCGGCATCGGCATCATCTGCGCCAGCGGCATCGTGATCGGCGTGCTCGAATGGCGCCGCGGCCGCCGGGCCCAGGCACACGCCACCGCCCGGGCCTGAGGGCCAGCCCGGACCGCACACACCCTCAGGCGGCCAGCCGGCCGCCCGCCAGCACCAGCTGCTGGCCGCAGCGGGCCGCCAGATCCTGATCGTGGGTCACCAGCACCAGCGTGGTGCCGTGCTCACGATGCAGGTCGAACATCAGATCGATCACGGTCGCGCCCGTGGCGGCGTCCAGGCTGCCGGTGGGCTCGTCGGCGAACAGCAGATCGGGCTGCACCACGAACGCCCGCGCCAGCGAGACCCGCTGCTGCTCTCCGCCGGACAGCGTGCGCGGGTAGTGGTGCAGACGGGCGCCCAGGCCCACGCGTTCGAGCATGGCCTGTGCCGCGCCCCGCGCGGGCTCGCCCGAGAGCTCCAGCGGCAGCATCACGTTTTCGAGGGCGGTGAGGTTGGGCAGCAGCTGGAACGACTGAAACACGAAGCCCACATGATTGGCACGCAGGCGCGCGCGACCGTCTTCGTCGAGCGCGAACAAATCCTGCCCGGCCAGCTGCACACTGCCGGCCGAGGGAACATCCAGGCCCGCCAGCAGTCCCAACAAGGTGGACTTGCCGGAGCCGGAGCTGCCGGTGATGGCCAGGGCGGCACCGGCCTGCACCGTAAAATCGATGCCATCGAGGATGGCCAGCTCGCCGCCCGCGTCAGCGACCACTTTGCCCAACCCCTTCACTTCGATCGAGTTCTTGCTATCCATGCGCCTATTTTTCCGTGTACTCGTTGCGACAGTCATGACGGCGGCGGCCGTGCCGGCCACCCTGGCTCAGACCCAGGCCCAGCCCGCCAGTTCCCCAAACACCATCGTCGTGGTCGGTGACAGTCTGTCGGCCGAATATGGCATCAAGCGTGGCACCGGCTGGGTCCCGCTGCTGATACAGCGGCTATCCGAACAATACCCCAACTACCGCGTCGTCAATGCCAGCATCAGCGGCGACACCACCAGTGGCGGCGTGGCGCGCCTGCCCGCGCTGTTGCGCGAGCACAAGCCCGGCATCGTCGTGCTCGAGCTGGGCGCCAACGACGCGCTGCGCGGCCTGCCGCTCGACATGACCGAGAAAAACCTGCGCACCATGACGACGGCCTCGCAAAAGGCCGGCGCGCAAGTGCTGATCCTGGGCATGCAGATCCCGCCCAACTACGGGCGCGACTACGCCCAGCGCTTCGGGCAGCTCTTCTCGCGCGTGGCCCAGGACGAACAGACCCGCCTGGTGCCCTTCTTCATGGATGGCATGGCCACCGACCGCGCCATGTTCCAGGCCGACGGCATTCATCCCAACGAGGCCGCGCAGCCGGCGTTGCTCGAGAACGTCTGGCCCGAGCTCGAGCCCTTGCTCAAGGCGTCGAAGGGCTGATCCGGAGTTTGCGGCGTCGGTTCCGCCGGGCGCGCGCCCGAGCCGTGCCGAAGCCAGCGCGGTCAAAAAAAAGCCGGCCCCTCGCGGGGCCGGCATTTTTTGGCTGGCGGGAACGGGCCGGGGCCGGGGCCGTGCGGCCCCGACTCGCCGCACTCAACCTTCGGCGGTGGCTTCGCCCTTGATGGCGTCGTTGGCGGCCGGCAGGGTCTGCACCTTGTAGGCCTCGCGCAGCATCTTGAGCACGGCCTGGTCTTCGGCTTCGCCCCAGGCACCGCTCAGCTGGCGCGCCAGCATGTCGCGATCCTGCTCGGGCGCGGTGCCCGGCTCGATCTTCTCGACCCGCACCACGACGTAGTCCACGCCCACGGCGGCGCCGCCATAAGCGGGCAGCGAACCGGCGGGCTGGCGCATGACCAGATCGAGCACCGGGCGCGGCAGATTCAGCGGCGCCTGACGCGACACGGTCATGGCCTCGCCGAAACCTTCGGGAACCGTCTGCGGGGCGGCCTGCGCGGCCTTCAGGGCGGCCTCGCCGGCTTCCTTGGCGGCAGCGGCGGCACGCTCGTCGGTCAGACGGGCACGGATCGCGTCGCGCACCTTGTCGAGCGGCGGAATCTGCGACGGCGTGACCTGGGCCACGCGCACGGCGACCATGGTGTCGGGCGAGAGCGTGATCACGCCGGAGTTGAGCTTGTCGCGCAGAACCTCGGGCGAAAACAGCACCTGACGCACGCGCGGGTTGTCGAGCAGCTGCGCATCGGCGCTGGTCGCGGCGGCGCCCGGGCCGGCCTGTTCGGCCGACAGCAGGCCCGTGCGGGTGATGCCGGCGGCGCTGCGCAGCTTCAGGCCGAGCGCGTCGGCGGTGGGCTGCAGATTGTCGCGCGTGTCGTAGACCAGCGTGTTCATCTTGGTGGCCATCTCGGCAAAGCGGGTCGCGGCGATCTGGCGGCGGATTTCGGTGGTGATCTGCTCACGCACCTCGGCCAGCGGCTTGGCCTGACCTTCCTTGAGGTCGGTCAGCTTGAGGATGTGGTAGCCGTAGGGGCTGCGCACCACGTCCGACACCTGATCCTTGGCCAGGCCGGCGACGGCCTTGATGATCTCGGCGGGCACCGCGTTGCCGGAAATCCAGCCCAGATCGCCACCCGTGGCGGCCGAGCCGGCATCCTGCGACTCTTTCTTGGCGAGCTCGGCGAAGCCGGCGGGGTTGGCGGCCGCTTCGGCGGCGATGGTCTTGGCCTTGGCTTCCGCATCCTTGCGGGTCTGCTCGTTGGCGCCCGAGGGCACCTGGATCAGGATGTGGCTGGCGCGACGCTGTTCGGGCGTGCCGAAGCGGTTTTTGTTTTGCTCGTAGTAGGCGGTGACGTCGGCGTCGCTGACCTGCACGCCCTGCGTGGCGGCGGCTTCGTCGAGCACGAGGTACTGGGCCTGCACCTGCTCGGGCACGCGCAGGGATTCCTGATTGGCGTCGTACCAGGTCTGGATGTCTTCCGGCGTGACGGTGACCTTGGAGCGGAAATCTTCGGCGGTGAAGACGCGCAGTTGCAGCGTGCGCTGTTGCGACAGGGCCTGCTGCAGGCTGCCCACCACTTCGCCGGGCAGGCGCGCGGTGGTGCCGACGGGCTCGAGCACGCGGGCCACGGCCAGATCACGGCGCAGGCCGTTTTCGAACGAGGTGGGCGACATGCCCTGCGCGGCCAGCACCTGGCGGTAGCGCTCGGGCGAGAAGCGGCCTTCGTCCTGGACCTGCGGGATCGCGGCAATGGTGTTGCGCAGCGTGGCGTCGGACACCGAGAAGCGGTTGTCGATCGCGACCTGAGCCAGCAGGCGCTGGTCGATCAGCTGATCGAGCAGTTGCTGGCGCATGGCCGGCGTGTCGACCACGGCCGGGTCGAACTGCGCGCCCATGCGCTGGCGGAATTGCTCGAGCTGGTTGCGGTGAGCCGCGTCGAACTCGGGGCGGGTGATCGCTTGCCCTGCCACCGTGGCGAGCTCGGGATCCCGGCTCACAAAGCTGTCGTAGCCGGACATACCAACCAGCCCGAACGAAGGCACGATCAGAATCAGCAGGATGAACTGCAGCCAACGCCGATGGTTGCGAATAGTCTCAAACATGGAACCCCTGTTGCCTAAGCTCTGGGGCAGCCCCGCGACCGGCCCCAAGAAAACGCATAAAAAAGGGCGAACGTTTCGCCCGAATCCATCAACCGGCCTGCCGCAGGATTGCGTACCGGTTAGCCGCCGGAGTTTACCACCTCCGGCGCGTCTGCCCAGAGCATCCGCCCCCGGATAAACTGCGGGTTCGGAGTATGCTTGCGTACCCGGCGCCCGCCCCTGCCGCGGCGTTACGAATTCCGCTGACTTTTCTATCCCGAGGCTGTCGTTCATGACCTCCCTGCGCCCGTCCCTGCCGGCCTGGCCCTACTCCCCCTATATCGCGCACCGTGGCGGTGGCCGCCTGGCTCCCGAGAACACGCTGGCCGCCATGCGCGTGGGCGCGGCGCAAGGCTTCACGATGTTCGAGTTCGACGTGAAACTCTCGGCCGACAACGTCGCCATCGTGATGCATGACGACACGGTCGACCGCACCAGCGACGGCCGTGGCCCGGCCGCCGGCCTGAGCTACACGCAGCTCTCGCTGCTGGACGCCGGCAGCTGGCACTCGGCCGACTACGCAGGCGAGCCGATCCCGAGTTTTGCCGCCGTCGCGCGCTACACCCGCGCCAATGGCATCGCCTGCAATGTCGAGATCAAGCCCTGCCCGGGCCGCGAGGTCGAGACCGGCGCCATCGTGGCGCGGCTGTGCAGCCAGTATTGGGAGGGCGCCGACGTCGCGCCGCTGCTGTCTTCATTTGCCGAGGCGTCGCTGGCCGTGGCCCGGCAGGTGGCGCCGAAGCTGCCGCGTGCCCTGCTGGTCGAGGCCGTGCCCGCCGATTGGGAGGCGCGCCTGCGCAAGTACGAGTGCGTGGCGCTCAACATCAACCACAAGGATGCCACCCCCGAGTTGATCGACGCCGTGCATGCCGCCGGCTTCCGCATCGCGGCCTGGACCGTGAACGACCCGGCGCGCGCGCGCCAGCTGCTCGATTGGGGAATCGACGGCATTTTCACCGACGTGCTGGATCAGATCCGGCCCGCCGCCTGAGGCACCGCCGTGTTCAGCTATCGCCATGCCTTTCACGCCGGCAACCACGCCGACGTGCTCAAGCACGCCATCCTCGTCCACGTGCTGGATTACTTCAATCGCAAGGACGCGCCCTACTGGGTGATCGACACCCACGCCGGCGCGGGCCTGTATGCGCTGGACAGCGACTGGGCCAACAAAAACGCCGAGTTCGCCGACGGCGTAGCCCGGCTCTGGGACCGCGATGATCTGCCGCCGTTGCTGGCCGATTATGTCGAGCGCATCCGCGACTACAACCCGGACGGCCGACTGCGCCACTACCCCGGTTCGCCCTGGCTTACCATGGATGCCCTGCGCGACCGTGACCGCCTGCGGCTGTTCGAGATGCACCCCACCGAATCGGGCGTGCTTGCGCGCAACCTGGACCAGCGCGATCGCCAGATCCAGCGCCAGACCACGATTTACGGCACCGATGGCTTCGAGGGTCTGAAGGCCATGCTGCCGCCGCCCACCCGCCGCGGCGCCGTGCTGATCGACCCGTCGTACGAGGATAAACAGGACTATCGCCGTACCCTGACGGCCGTGAAGGAAGGCGTCAAGCGCTTCGCCACCGGCACCTACGCCGTCTGGTATCCGCTGGTGCAGCGGCGCGAGGTGACCGAGATGACGCGCCAGCTCGAGCGCTTGCCGGTCAAGAGCTGGCTGCACGCCACGCTGTCGGTCAAGCGGCCGGCCGGCGACGGCTTCGGCCTGCACGGCAGCGGCATGTTCCTGGTCAATCCGCCCTGGACGCTCGATGCCGCGCTCAAACCGGTCATGCCGTTCCTGGCGCGCGAGCTCGCCCAGGACGATCGCGCCACCTTCACGCTGCAGTACCGCGAGAATCCCTGAGCGCGCCACGGCGCGCAGATTCCCCGCAACGCGCCACGGCACCCGCCATGCAAATCGCCCGGCCATCGGCCGGGCGATTCGCTTTGGCGCGCAACGAAGCTTCAGGCGACCTTGCGCTCGGCCTCGGCCTCCTGCAGGCGGGCCTGGGCCGCGGCCAACCGGGCCGCCGCGTCGCGCAGCGCCGTACGCAGGCCTTCTTCGATCACCGGGTGGTAGAACGGCATCTCGAGCATGCGCGCCACCGTCATCTCCTGCTGCACGGCCCAGGCCAGCAGATGCCCGATGTGCTCCGCGCTCGGACCGACCATCTCGGCACCCAGGAAGCGGCCCGACTCGATATCGGCGTAGACCCGCAACATGCCGCGGTTCTTCAGCATGACGCGTGAGCGGCCCTGGTCGCCGAAGTCGACCTCGCCCGTCACCGTGGTGCCGGCGGGCAGCCGCGCGAACGGCGTGCCGATCAGGGCAATCTGCGGGTCGGAGAACACCACGCCCAGCGGCGCGCGCCGCTGACCCGGGCGCACTTCCGGAAAGCGCGCCGCGTTGTCGCCGGCGATGCGGCCTTCGTCGGCCGCCTCGTGCAGCAAGGGCGCGTCGGCATTGGCGTCGCCGGCAATGAAGATGGCGCTGGCGCCCGCCTGCATGGTGCCGCGGTCGTACACCGGGACCCCACGCGCATCCAGCTTGAGCGAGGTGTGCTCCAGCCCCAGGCCATCCACGTTGGCGCGGCGGCCGGTGGCGACCAACGCGTAGTCGAAGCGCTCGGTGCGTTCGCTGTTGTCGAGCCCCACGTAGCGCACCTCGACCTCGTCGCCCACCCGGGTGGTTTCGAGTACTCGGGCGTCGGGATCGAGATAGAACTCCTGCTGGAACACCTTGCGGGCGCTGTCACGCACCTTGGGATCGGTGATCCCGCCCAGACTGCCGCTCACGCCGAAGACACGCACGGTCACGCCGAGGCGCGACAGGGCCTGACCCAGTTCGAGACCGATCACGCCCGGACCGAACACCGCCACGCGGCGCGGCAGCGTGTCCCAGGCGAACACGTCGTCATTCACGACGAGCCGGTCGCCCAGGGCCTGGAACGGCGCGGGCACCGCCGGGCGCGAGCCCGTGGCGATCACGACGCTGGCCGCCTGCACTTCGGTGTGATCGTCGACGCGCAGCACCGTGTCGCTCACGAAACGCGCATACCCATGCAGCTTGTCCTGCGCGGGGATGTTTTCCACGCCTTCGAGCACGAAGCCCACGAAACGATCCCGTTCGCGCTTGACCCGGTCCATCACGGCGGCGCCGTCGACGCTGACCGGACCTTCCACCCGCACGCCGAACGCGTCGGTATGCGCGGCCGCATGCGCTGCCTCGGCGGCCGCGATCAGCAGCTTGGACGGCATGCAGCCCACGCGGGCGCAGGTGGTGCCATAGGGGCCGCCTTCGATGAGCACGGCGCGCTTGCCGGCGGCGCGGGCCGCGCGATAGGCCGCCAGGCCCGCGGTGCCGGCGCCGATCACGGCGATGTCGGTATGCAGCGTTTTCATGATTATCCTGTGGGTGAAGGGCGCGAACCATGCCGCGACGCGGGCGGCCGCAGGCCGCCGCGCCGGGGTTCGTCTTGATGAGTGCGGTAAAAGCGCCGCGCGGACGGGCTCGCCGCCCGCGCGGACCTGGCTCAGGCGAAGTGCGCCTTGAGATCCTCGAGGCCGCCGATCAGGTTGCCGTTGATGAACACCTGGGGCGCGGTCGCCTTGCCCGACACGGCGCCGATCACGCGGCCGCGCACCTTATGCTCGAGCGGGATCTCGATGGCGTCATAGCCCTTGGCATCCAGCAGCGACTTGGCTTCGACGCAGAACGGGCAGCCCGGCTTGGAAAACACGACGACCTGGTCGGGCTTCTTCGCGTTCGGCGCGATGTAGGCGAGCATCGTGTCGGCGTCCGACACTTCGAACGGATCGCCTTCTTTCTCGGGCTCGATGAACATCTTTTCGACCACGCCATCCTTCACGAGCATCGAATAGCGCCAGCTGCGCTTGCCGAAGCCCAGATCGCTCTTGTCGACCAGCATGCCCATGCCGGCGGTGAACTCCGTGTTGCCGTCGGGCAGCAGCGTGATGTTCTCGGATTCCTGGTCCTTGGCCCACTCGTTCATGACGAAGGTGTCATTGACCGACACGCAGACGATGGTGTCGACGCCGGCGGCACGGAAGGCCGGAGCCAGTTCGTTGTAGCGCGGCAGATGGGTCGAGGAGCAGGTGGGGGTAAAGGCGCCCGGCAGCGAGAACACGACCACGGTCTTGTTCTTGAACAGCTCGTCGGACGTCAGCTTTTTCCACGTGTTGCCTTCGCGAACGGGAAAAACAACATTGGGTACGCGTTGGCCTTCACGGTTTTGCAGCATTCGAAATTCTCCTGGGTGTCTGTGGCGTCGCGCCACCGTAAATAGAACTTTAACTAATAGCTATCGTTCAGGCTAATTCAATTATTTTAAGCAATCGTTAGCCTTAAGCTATCACCCAGGAGAATTCGTTAGATTTGTTTGGGATCATACCCCGCCGCGCGGATCGCGGCCTCGACCTGCGCGGCGAGCGCGTCGGGCGCCGCCTTCACATGATGCGCGGGCAGGTCGAACTCCAGCGTGGCATCGGGCGCGGCCTGTTGAACGGCCTGCGTGATGGTCTTGACGCAATGGCCGCAGGTCATATCGGGGACGACGAAGGTAACCATGGAAAACTCCTTGAGGAATGGGCGCGCCGCAAGCGAAAACCACGCACGGCGCATGACGGTATGACCCATGTTAGACCTTCCCATCGTGGTAAGGTCAAGCGGACCCTCTACGCCGCGGAAGGCGTCGGATGCCGGATTCTGCGACGCTTGACCTTGCCATAATGGGAAGGTTCATACTGGCTTCATCGACATCCACCCTCCTCGCTCCATGACTACCGCCACCCCTCGTCAACTCGAATTCGCCATTGAAGGCATGAGCTGCGCGTCCTGCGTCAAGCGTGTCCAGAACGCGCTTAGCGGCGTGCCGGGCGTCACGCAGGCGCAGGTCAACCTCGCGACCGAACGCGCGCAGGTCGAGGCCGGCGCGGCGGTCACCCCGGACGCCCTCGTGGCGGCGATTGTGCAGGCCGGCTATGAGGCCCATCCGATACAGGCCGACGACGATCACGCCGCCCGCCAGGCCGAACAGCGCGACGCGCACGCCGCCGCGCTGCGGCGCGCGTTCATCGTTTCGCTGGCGCTGACCCTGCCGGTGTTTCTGATCGAAATGGGCGGTCACCTGATCCCGCCGTTGCACCATTGGATTCTCGACCACGTCGGCCAGCGCAACAGCTGGCTGCTGCAGTTCGCGCTGACCACGCTGGTGCTCGCGTGGCCGGGCCGCCCCTTCTTCGTGAAGGGCGCGCTGGCCCTGTGGCGCCGCGCGCCCGACATGAACTCGCTGGTGGCGCTGGGAGCGTCGGCCGCCTGGGCTTACTCGGTGGTGGCGACCTTCGCGCCGGACTGGCTGCCGGCGCGCGCACAAAACGTGTATTACGAAGCGGCCGCGGTGATCGTGACGCTGATCCTGCTCGGCCGCATGCTCGAGGCCCGCGCCAAGGGCCGCACCGGCGCCGCGATCCAGCGTCTGATCGGCCTGCAGGCGCGCACCGCGCGCGTGCTGCGCGACGGAAAGACGCAGGACGTGGACATCGCGTCGGTACGCGCGGGCGACCTGGTGCTGGTGCGTCCGGGCGAGCAGGTGCCGGTGGATGGCGAGATCATCGAGGGCAGCTCCTACGTCGACGAATCCATGCTCACGGGCGAACCCGTGCCCGTCGCCAAGGAAGCGGGCATGGCCGCCACGGGCGGCACGCTGAATACGTCGGGCAGCTTCACGCTGCGTGTCACGCACACCGGCGCCGATACGGTGCTCGCCCGCATCATCCGCATGGTCGAGAACGCGCAGAATGCCCGCCTGCCGATCCAGGCCCTGGTGGACCGCGTCACCGGCGTCTTCGTTCCGGTGGTGATGGGCCTCGCGCTGCTCACCTTCCTGGCCTGGCTGGTCTGGGGGCCCTCGCCCGCGCTCACCTACGCGCTGGTGCACGCCGTGGCGGTGCTGATCATCGCCTGCCCGTGCGCGATGGGGCTGGCCACGCCCACGTCCATCATGGTCGGCACGGGCCGCGCGGCCGAGATGGGTGTGCTGTTCCGTCAGGGCGACGCGCTGCAATCGCTGCGTGAGGTGCGTGTCGTGGCCTTCGACAAGACCGGCACGCTGACCGAGGGCAAGCCCACGCTGACCGACATCGAAGCGGCGCCGGGTGTCGACGCGGATCAGGTGCTGGCCTGGCTCGCGGCCGTGCAGGCGCGCTCCGAGCATCCCATCGCCCACGCCATCGTGCGCGCCGCCGAAGAGCGCGGCATGACGCTGGCGCAAGCCAGCGCGTTCGAGGCGATCACCGGCGCGGGCGTCCGTGCGACGGTGGACGGCCACGCCATCCTGGCGGGCGCCGCGCGCCTGATGCAGCAGTCGGGGGTGGCGCACGACGGCTTCGAGACCCGTATCGCGCAATGGGGCGAGGCCGGCAAAACCCCGGTGTATGTGGCCGTCGACGGTCGCCTGGCCGCGCTGGTCGCGATCGCCGATCCGATCAAGCCCTCGGCCGCGGCCGCCATCGGTGCGCTGCATGCGCAAGGCATCCGTACCGCCATGATCACCGGCGACAACCCGCACACGGCCCGCGCCGTGGCGCGTCAGCTCGGCATCGACGACGTGCGTGCCGAGGTGCTGCCCGACGGCAAGGTCGAGGCCATCGCCTCGCTGCGCGCCACGCACGGCAATATCGCCTTCGTGGGTGACGGCATCAACGACGCGCCGGCGCTCGCCGCGGCGGACGTCGGCATCGCCATCGGCAGCGGCACCGACGTGGCCATCGAGGCGGCCGATGTGGTGCTGATGTCGCCCGGATTGCAGGGCGTTTCGAACGCGCTGGCCATCAGCCGCGCGACCCTGCGCAACATCCGCCAGAACCTGTTCTGGGCCTTCGTCTACAACGCCGCGCTGATTCCCGTGGCGGCCGGCGTGCTGGATCCGGCGTTCGGCATCTCGCTTTCGCCCATGTTCGCGGCGGGCGCGATGGCGGCGTCCAGCGTGTTCGTGCTGGCCAATGCGCTGCGTCTCAAAGCCTACTCGCCGCCGCGCGCGGCCTGACCCCGGAGCTTCACATGCCTGCCACCGACCAGATGAATATCGGACAAGCCGCGGCCGCCAGCGGCATCTCGGCCAAGATGATCCGGTATTACGAAAGCATCGGCCTGATTGGTTCCGCCACGCGCACCGCTTCGGGCTATCGCGTCTACACCGATGCCGACCTGCACACGCTGCGCTTCGTGCGGCGGGCGCGCGATCTCGGATTCTCGGTGGAACAGATGCACGAGCTGCTCGCGCTGTGGCGCGATCGCAGCCGGGCCAGCGCGGACGTCAAGCGCATCGCGCTCGAGCATGTCGCCGAGCTCGAGCGCAAGGCCGCGGAGCTCCATGCGATGGCCGACACCCTCAAGCATCTGGCGCGGCACTGCCATGGCGATGCGCGGCCCGACTGCCCCATCCTCGCGGATCTGGGGCAGCCGGCGGCCTGAACGCTCAGGCCTGCGAGGCCTCGCCCTCGGCCTGCGCCAGAGCGGCCTTCTCGGCCTTTTCCGCCAGCGCGGCCTGTTCGGCCAGCGCAGCCAGCTCTGCCTTTTCGCGGGCCTGCGCCTGCGCGGCCAGTACGGCCTCGGGTTCGAGCGATTCGAACACCGCGATCGACTCCACATGGCCGGTGTGCGGGAACATGTTGATGACGCCCGCGGCCTTCAGGCTGTAGCCGCCTTCGTGCACCATGATCGCGGCGTCGCGCGCGAGCGTGCTCGGCGCACAGGACACGTACACGATGCGGCGCGGACGCTCTTCGGGCCCGAGCAGCGCCAGGGCCTGAGCCACGGCGTGCGCGCCTTCGCGCGGCGGATCGATCAGCATGCGATCGAAGTAACCCAGGCCGCGCAGCCATGACACATCGACCTCGAACAGATTGAGCGTGGCGAAGCTGGTGCGGTCGGCCAGGCCATGGCGGGCGGCCGCCTCGTGCGCGCGGTCGGTGAGCTGCTTGCTCCCTTCCACGCCCACGGCTTCGCGTCCCTGCGTGGCGAGCGGCAGCGTGAAGTTGCCCAGGCCACAGAACAGATCGGCCACGCGGTCGGTGGGCTGCACATCGAGCAGCTGCAGCGCGCGCGACACCATGGCGCGGTTGATGGCGTGATTGACCTGCGTGAAGTCGGTCGGGCGATACGGCATGCGCAGACCGAACTCGGGCATGGTGTAGGCCAGGCGTTCGGCATCGGCCGGCTCCAGCGGCATCACGGTCTCGGGCCCCTTGGATTGCAGCCACCATTGCACGTCGTGCTCGGCGGCGAACCGGCGCAGGATGGCGATGTCGTTATCCGTGAGCGGCTCGAGATGCCGCAGCGTGAGCGCGGTCGAGTTCTCGCCCAGCGCCACTTCGATCTGCGGCATGCGATCGGGCCGCGACATGGATCCGATCATCTCGCGCAGCGGCACCAGCAGCGCGCTCACGTGCGGCGGCAGCACGTGGCATTCGCGCATGTCGGCCACATAGCTGCTCTTGCGCTCATGGAAGCCGACCAGGACACCGCCCTTCTTGGGCACATTGCGCACCGACAGGCGCGCACGATAGCGATAGCCCCACGTCGGCCCCTGCAGCGGCGGCAGCATGCGCGCCGGACGCAGCTTGCCCACGTGCCAGAAGCTGTCTTCGAGCGCGCGCTGCTTGATCGCCACCTGGGCCGAGGGCTCCAGGTGCTGCATCGCACAGCCGCCACAGACGCCGAAATGCGGGCAACGCGGCACGACGCGCTGCGACGACGGGCGCAGCACCTCGTCGACGCGGGCAATTTCATAAGAGGGCTTCTTGCGCACCGTGGTCGAGGTGACGCGCTCGCCGGGCAAAGCACCCTCCACGAACACGACCTTGCCATCACGGCGCGCGATACCCCGGGCTTCGAGGTCCAGGGATTCGATAGTCAATACGTCGAGCATCTCGCACACATCCAGGTTCAGCAGCAGGCGGGCATTGTAAGACACCCGCCACGCGCGCAAGACCGCCCCCCGCGCGGCGCGCCGCTGATCCGGCCCCCTATGCCGCGCCCGCGCTCTCCAGCCCCAGGACCGCCTGCAGCACCGCCACGCGGCACTGGCCCAGCACGCTGCCGTGCCAGTCGGGCTCGTTGCAATAGAACGCGTCGAGGGTCGCCTGCAGGATGGCGTCGCGCCGGGCCTCGGGCACGTCCGGATGCGCGCGCAGCCAGTTGCGCCCCCGCAGCGCCTCGATGATGCCGCCGAACGGCACCGTGCCGTATTCCAGCGCCATCAGGGTGGGCGTGGCGTCCGGACACGCCTGGTAGATCAGCGAGGCGAGGTGCCCGGTGATGTCGACCGAGGCGGAGCTGCCCAGGTAAGGCACGGCGATGTCGGCGCCCCACCACTGCCGCGCCCGCGCCACTTCGGTGTCGCTGCGCCGGCCGGCGTAGATTCTTTCGCCGTGGCCGCGCGGCCCGAGGCCCGTGTGCACATCGATCCAGCCCACGTGCGCGTGACGCGCGGCGTGGATTTCGAGTATGCGCCGCAGATTCTGCAACGACGCCGCCGGACGCGCGCCGCCATAGAACAGGCCGTCGGCGTGCGTGTACTGACCGCGCGACACCGCCTGCGCGTACGCCGCGTGGCCGTGCTCGGCCACGTGGGCGTCCAGCGCGCGCCGATTTTCCTGGGTGGGCGGCCACTCGGCGGGCAGCAGCAGCGGATGCAGCCCGGCATAAGCCGGATTCTCGGGCAGCGGCTTGGCGCCGAACGGCTGGGCATTGCGATTGAGGTCGACGTTGTCCTCGTCGGTACGCGCCAGCCAGGAAAATCCGTGCGGATTGACCGCATGCACCAGCAACAACGCCACCCCGGCCCGGCGCGCGCGCTCGAGCATGGGCGCGTCGTCCATCAGCGCCATCTGGCAGCCCGCGCCGCAGAAGCCTTCCACGCCATGCGTGGCCGACGTCACGATCAACAGCCGTTCGGCATCGCGCGGCCCGAGCAGCGCCACGTCGGTGGCGAGCGCCTCGCCTTCGCGGCCACGCGCCTCGATGGGATAGGACGTGAGCGTCGCGTCCAGGCGCGATGCCTCCTGCAGAAACCGCTCGCGCGATTGCCGGTAGCTCTTGGGGAAGTAGTCGGAACTGCGCGTCATGCTGCCGTCTCCTGGGCGTCGATATCGTGGCCGGTCCGATCCTGGATCCAGAAGAGCACCACGGTCGACAGGGTGACCGTGACCATCAGGTACCAGGCGGGCGCCATGGGATTGCCGGTGACCTGCAGCAGCCAGGTCACGAAAAACTGCGCAAAGCCGCCGAACACAGAGATGCCCAGGCCATAGACCACCGACATGCCGGTCGTGCGCACGGCCTTCGGAAACAGCTCGGGCAGCATGGTGATGGCGGGCGTCATCTGCAGCGCCAGCAGCACCGCCAGCAAGGCGATCACCGTCATGAGGCGCCCCGAGCTCGGCGCCGCCACCAGCCAGTGAAAGCACGGCAGCAGGGCCACCACGGTCGCGGCCCGCGACCAGAAGATGACCCGTTTGCGGCCGACCCGATCGGCCAGCATGCCGACCAGCGGCGCGATCAGGAACCCGATGGCGCCGAGCACCACGCTGGCGAACAAGGTGGACGTGGGCGGCAGGCCGAGCGCCTTGCTGGCATAGGCCGGCATGTAAAAGCCGATGATCTGCGCGCAGACCATCCCGCCGATGACGAGCAGGATGCCCTTGACGATGGCGGGCTTGTGCTCGGCCCAGACCTGGCGCACGGGTTGACGCGCCGGCTGGCGTTGCGCCGCCGCGCCGTCCGCCCGGGCCTGCCCCACCGGGGCGGCCGTCTCGAGCGTTTCTTCGAGGTGGCGACGGATGTAGGCGCCGACCGGCACCGTGAGCACGCCCAACACGAACGGCACGCGCCAGCCCCAGGATTGCATCTGTTCTGCGGTGAGCGACGCCGTCAGCAGCGCCACCGTCAGCGCCCCCAGCATCACGCCGAGCGACTGGCTGCCGAACTGCCAGCTCGCATAAAAGCCTCGCTTGTGCGCCGGCGCGTGTTCGACCAGGAGCGTCGTGGACGCGCCGACCTCACCGCCGGCCGCGAAGCCCTGAATCAGGCGCGCGATCACCATCAGCACCGGTCCGGCCACGCCCATCTGCGCGTGCGTCGGCGCGACGGCGATGAGCGCGCAGCCGATCCCCATCAACCAGAGCGTGAGCGTCAGCGCGGCGCGGCGGCCATGGCGGTCGGCATACGAGCCGATCAGCATGCCGCCGACCGGCCGCATCAGAAAGCCGACGCCGAAAGTGGCGGTGGTGAGCAACAGCTGGCCATAGCTCGATGCCGCGGGAAAAAACAACGGCCCGATGACCAGCATCAGGAAGGTGAACACCGTGAAGTCGAAAAACTCGAGCGCGTTGCCGATGGTGGTGCCGGCGATCACGCGCCGGCGCATGCCCGGCGTATGCAGGCCCGGCGCCGCGGGCGCGGCGGCGATGGCGATTGACATGCTTTTCCCCTATGTCCGTGTTGTGGCGGGTGAGGTCCCCCTCTCCCATGGCGGTGAATATACGGATGGCAAACAATAAGGAAAAGACAGTATTTTCGTCTCCGTGAATACTTTTATGCATAGCCCACCGGCCAGCCAGGACAAGTCTCATGAATCTGCGCCAACTACGCGCCTTCGTGCTCATCGCCGAACACGGCAGCATCCGCGCGGCGGCCCGCGCTCTGTTCATCACGCAGCCGGCGGCGACGCGCAGCCTGCGGGAGCTCGAAGCCAGCGTGGGCGCCGAACTGGTCCAGCGCAGCGTCCGCGGCATCGAACTCACGCCCTACGGCGAGGCGCTGTACAAGCGCGCGGTGCTCATGTTGCAGGAGGCGCGCCGGGCCCAGGAAGAAATCGCCCAGATGCGCGATGGCGCGGGCGGCACGCTCAATCTCGCCATCAGCTCCGCCGCTCTCACCGTGCTGCCCGCGGCACTGGCGGCGTTCCGCGCCCGCATGCCGCGCGTGGCGGTCTCGTTCAATGAGGTCGCCCCGCCGTATAGCCACGACCAGCTCGAGGCAGGCCATTACGACTTTCTGGTGCAGACGGAATACGACGGAGAAATCCAGGACGGCTTCGCCCGCAGCACGCTGTTCGCGCTGCCGCTCGCGGTCGGCGCGCGCGCCGGTCATCCTTTACGCGATGCCCGGCACCTGAGCGAACTGCATCACGCGCTGTGGCTGTTGCCGGGCAACATCCAGGCGCCGGCCAACCTGCTGCGGGAAGCCTTCGCGGCGCATGGACTGCCCGCGCCGCAGGACATCATCGCGTGCCAGTCGATCGCGGTGGCGCTCGCCATCATCGCCGAGAGCGATGCGCTGGGCATCTTCGTGCGCAATCTGTTCGAGCATCGTTTGCTGCCGCGCGGACTGCGCATGGTGCCGCTCGCGCACGCGCTGCCGGCGGCGCGCGTGGCCATCCTGACGCGGGCCGACTCGCCGCCCACGCCGGCGGCCCGGTGTTTTATCGAGTGTCTGCACGACGCGCACGCGGCGGGCGCACCGGGCCACGGGCCACGGCGGCGGGCCGTGCCGGTCTGAGCGGAGCACGGGCGACACCGAGGCGCGCGGCGCAGCCGAAGCGTGGGGCGCAGCCCGGCGCGGGCCGGCGAACCGGGGCGCACGCGGCGCCCCGCCCGCCGCGCCGCGATCAGAACGCGCGCGACACCGAGAACACCGCACCCAGCCGGCCCGAGGGATGGCCATACTTCGTGGGCAGCCAGTTGTCCTTGGTGGCGCCGACGGCGGCCAGGCCCACGACCCAGCCCTTCAGGTCCTTGGTGACACCCAGCTTGTAGTCGACGTAGTGGCCGATGCCATCGCCGTCCATGTCGACCTGCTTCTTGAGCTTCTGGTAGCCCAGGTGGCCGACCAGACCCCAGCCGTCGCCCAGGTCGAACGTGGCCGTGCCATCGAGATACCAGGTGCCTTTGGTATCGGGCGCGGAGAAGAAGTCGCTGGGCGTGTAGGAATACTTCAACGAATAGTTGGCGTAGCTCAGGCCCACGTACAGATCCGTGTTGTTGTAGTTGCCGCCTTTGGGCGAGCTCGAGCCCGGGTAGTAGTAGTGCAGCACGCCGACGTCCAGCCCGAGGCCGCCGCCCACGTCGCCCTTCCAGCCGCCGTAGAAGTCCATTTCCAGATTGCCGTCGGTGAACACGAAACTCGAGACGTTGGAGTTCCAGTTGCCGAGATAGAAGCCCGAACTGTGCGCCAGATCGAAGCCGACCTGCACGGCCGGCCGGAAGTCCGTCTGCGAGTAGCCACGGAAACGGTAGTCGCTCACGATGGCGGCGTTGCCACTGAGGGAGAAGCCGGCGCCGAGGTCGGTGGGTTCGGCCTGCGCGGTGGCGGCACATGCGGCAAAAACGAACGGCAGGGCAAGAAAGGACTTTTTCATTTGCGAGATCCTGATGGGATGGCTACCAGGGCGGATGTGGGCTGCGCATCACGCCTGTCCAGCCGATCGCGGCACTGCTCCCCTCCCCGATCGGCCCATCCTGGCTCAAGCACTTTCCATGCCAACTTTTAACAATTGCGTCATACGGTAGCCGGCAAACGCGGCACGACCCGGCGCGCACCGGCGCGGTGCAAAAGCCCGCCAGATCCCCGGTCTGCATGCGCCTTCATGGCGCAGCCCGCGCCATAAACAGGCATCGCGAGGCACGGCGCGCGCGCCCATGAAAAATGCCCCGGCTTGCGCCGGGGCATCGAGACCCAGAGGGTGAGGATCAGTTGGTGGCGGCGGGTGCGCCGGGAGCGCCAGGGGCACCGGGCGCGCCGCGATGGTGCGGAGCCTTGGCCATGCGCTCCTGCATCTTGGCGGCACGGGCCTTCACCACTTCGGTGACCTGGGCGCGCTGCGCGTCGTTCAGGCTGTCCCAGAGGGCCAGCCATTGATCGCGCACCTTGCCGCCTTCGGTACCGAACTGGTCGCGGCCCTTCTCGTTGGCGGCGGACAGCGCACGCGGGTCGAGCTTGCCGGCGGCGAGCTGCTCCTGCAGCAGCTTATGCTCGGCGCGCTTGGCCTCGAAACGCTGCTTCATGAGCTCGCCCTGCGACTTCTTGGCGGTGTCGAACAGCGCCTGCTGCTTGGCGTCGAGCTTGAGCGCGTCGATCTGAGCCTTGGAAAGCGGTCCCACGCCCGGGATGAATGCGCCGTCGCGCATTTCACCGTGGTGGCGCGGACCCTTGTGATGGGCTTCGGCGGCAGGCTTGCCTTCTTGCGGGGCAGCCACGGCCGGCGCAACGACGGCGCCAGCGGAAATGACCATGGCCAGGCCGGCCAGCGTGCTGCGCAGTGCGAAACGATTACGGGACATGTTGGAAACTCCTGAGTGATTGGAACGCGAGACCATTGTTGGCCAGGCCCGATTTCAGTGAAGTTTCGTTTGCGCCCGTTGTGTTTCAGTCGATTGCTCGCCGGGCGGCGGATCGTCTGAAGCAGCACGTCGGGGGCGCCCGGCGAGGGGCGCCCGGCGAGGGGCTATCGGCGACGGGCCACCGGCCGCGGCGCAACCCGGCACTCGGCCGGGCCCGCTCGCGTCAAGCGCTCAGGGCGCGTCCCAGGCGGCGAGGTACTCGCGCCAGTGCGGCGCATCGCTGGCGGCCAGGGTGTCGCGCACCAGCGCGATTTCCTGGTCGTAGGCGATATGGTCGATCTCGCCCCGCATGAAGCGGAAGCGGCAATACACGAGCCAGGTATTGACCACGTCGGTTTCGCAATAGGCGCGCACCGCGTCGGCCTGCCCTTCGTTCCAGGCCTGCCAGACCTTGCTGCCGTCCATGCCGAGCTTGCCCGGAAAGCCGCACAGCTTGGCGAGCTCGTCGAGCGGCGCATTGGCGCGGCCGTTGTACTTGGCCAGCACGTCCATCAGATCGGTGTGGCGATTGTGATAGCGGCTGATGTAGTTGTTGAACTTGAAGTCGCGGTCTTCGTCGCCCAGGTCCCAGTAGCGCGGCGCCTGGATCTTATGGATCAGGCTGCGGTAATGGAGCACGGGGAGATCGAAGCCGGAGCCGTTCCAGCTGACCAGACGCGGCGTGTAGCGCTCGATGGTCTTGAAAAACTGGCTGAGCAGCACTTCTTCGGGATCATCGGGCTGGCCGAGCGTCTTGACGCGAAAGCCCTGGTCGTCGCGAAACACGCAGCCCACCACCGCCACGCGCTGCAGGTGCAGCGGCAGGAAGTCGTGGCCGACGGCCTCGCGCCGGGCGGCGAAGGCGCGCTCGGCCACCTCGAGATCGCTCACCTCGCTGCCCCAGCCGTGCAGCCGGCGCAGGCCGGGCACGTCGGGCAGGGTTTCGAGGTCGAAAACCAGCGTGGGGGTCATCGCGCGGGCAGGTATTGCAGCGGGTCGACCGGCGTGCCCTGGCGGCGGATCTCGAAGTGCAGCCGGGGCGAGGTGGCATCGGTCTGGCCGATCTCGGCGATCTTCACGCCGCGCTTGACGTTCTGACCGGTCTTGACCAGCAGCGCGCGGTTGTGCGCATAGGCCGTGATGAAGCCGTTCTGGTGATTGATGATGATCAGGTTGCCCAGGCCGCGCACGCCGTTGCCGCTGTACATGACCTTGCCGTCGGCCGCCGCGATCACCGGATCGCCCGGATTGCCGGCGAAATCGATGCCCTTGCTGTTGCTGTTGAAGGTCTGGATGACCTGGCCGGTGGCCGGCCAGCCCCAGCTGATCACGCTGGCATCGGCCGCGCGGGGCGGCTGCTTGGGCGTGTCGACGGGCGGCGGCGTGGCCGAGGCCTGCGCGTTGGGATCGGCTTCGGTGGGCGGCGGCGTGGTGCCGGCGGTGTCGGTGCCGGGCGCGGGATCGAGCGGACGCGGTTCGGTCTTGGTGGTGCCGACCGGCGCGGTGCTCGGGCCGGTACTCGCGGAGGCCGTACCCGACAGGCGCAGCACCTGACCCACGTGGATCTGGTTGGGATCGGCGATGTTGTTCAGGCGCTTGACGGTCTCGATGTCGACGTTGTTCGCCCGTGCAATCTTGTAGAGCGTGTCGCCCGGCTTCACGACGTAAGAGCCGCCGCTCGCCTGGCTGCCGCCGGAGGATTGGCCGCCGGTCATGTCGACGACAGGCGCACGCGTGCCCTTGGAGGCGCATCCCGCCAGGATCGCCAGGCTCAGCACGCCGGCAATCAGGGCAGGACGACGCAGACGCGCGACAAGCGCGCCGCGCAGATGGGGTTCGGTCAGTTGCAACTGCCCGTTGAGCATACGATTCTCCTGTTTGCTCAAGATTGTATTCCGGCCTTCAGAGGCACGAAACGCACCGCCTCGAGCTCGGTGCGTTTCCAGCTTGCGGTGCCGGTTCGTTCGATCAGGACCAGCCTCTGGCTGGTGGTGCCCTCGGGGGCGATCAGGCGTCCGCCGGGCGCCAGCTGCGTGAGCAGCGCCTGCGGAATGGCCAGTCCGGCCGCAGCCACAACGATAGCATCGAACGGCGCGACGCCGGGGACGCCCAGCATGCCGTCGCCGTAAATCAAGCGGACCCGGGTGGTGAGGCGCAAGGCGCGCAGATTGGTGCGCGCCAGCTCGTACAGCCCGCGGATGCGCTCGATCGCATGCACCTCGCGGATGAACTGCGACAGCACGGCCGCCTGGTAGCCGCAGCCGGCGCCGACCTCGAGCACGCGGGTGGGCGTGCGGCCCTCGCACACGGCCGCGATCATGCGCGCGACGACCCAGGGCTGAGAGATGGTCTGCGAATGCCCGATCGGCAGCGCCGCGTCTTCGTACGCCCGGCTGGCGAGCGCTTCGTCGACGAAGATATGACGCGGCACGGCGGCCATGGCGTTGAGCACCCGCTCGTCGAACACGCCCTGCGCCCGCAGGCGCTCGACCATGGCCTGCCGCAGGCGATCCGAGTTCAGGCCCATGTTGTTGCCACTGGCGGCGGCCGGCGCGCTGGGCGCCGGGCGCTGCAGCGTGGCGGCGGAAATCCGGGTGTTGCTGTTGGTGGCCGTGATGCCGGGCGCCAGGCCCCGGCCGTCGTAGCGCGACGAGGAACTCAGGCGCGTGGGCGTGGGCGACTCTTGCGGACCTAGACGCTTGCGCATAACGGCCCCGCCCAGGTGCGAACTTCGTCGAGCTGCCCGGTGTGGGTCAGGTCGAGCCGCAACGGGGTGACGGACACCGCCCCCTCGGTCACGGCATGAAAATCGGTGCCGGGCGTGGCGTCGAGCGCCAGGCCCACGGGGCCGATCCAGTAGATCGGTTCGCCGTAGGGCGTGGTGCTGCGCACGACCGGCTCTGAAGGATGACGCTTGCCCAGCCGCGTGACCCGCACGCCGTGCAGGTCTTCGAAGCGGCGGTTGGGGATATTCACATTGAGCAGCACCGGCGCGCCGAGCGGATCGGCGATCTGGCGCTCGACGATCTGCCGCGCGGCGCGCGCGGCGGACTCGATATGCTCCCAGCCCTTGTCGACCAGCGAAAACGCGATCGCGGGAATGCCGAACAGATACCCTTCGGTGGCGGCGGCGACCGTACCGGAATAGAGCGTGTCGTCGCCCATGTTGGCGCCGTTGTTGATGCCCGAGACGACCAGGTCGGGCCGGGCATCCATCAGGCCGGTGAGCGCCACGTGCACGCAATCGGAGGGCGTGCCGTTGACATAGACAAAGCCATTGGCGGCGGTGCGCACCGACAGCGGGCGATTGAGCGTGAGCGAATTGGAGGCGCCGCTGTGATTGGTTTCGGGCGCAACGACGGTGATGTCACCCAGCCCGGACAAGGCCTCGACCAGCGCCTCCAGACCCGGCGCGTTGTAGCCGTCGTCGTTGGAAACCAATATACGCATCACCCCTCCGAAACACCCGGACCGCTCAGCCGCGATCCGACAGGCACGGATTGTACCGTCAGACTTGCCGCGCCGGAGACGCGCGGCGCGTCATCCACATGACGGACGACGCGGGGCGGGTTGAGCCCGATGCCTGCCCGCCTGTCATCGCGGTAGAATCGCCTGCCCCCGGCGCCCGGCCCCAGGCCGAACGGGGGAGACTCACACGACAACAAGGACGTCCCTTCCACCATGCTGACCACCCCTCCTTCCATGGCGATCGCCGCCGGCTTGATCCTGATGGCCTACCTGATCGGGTCCATTCCGTTCGCCGTGGTCGTCAGCAAGCTCATGGGGCTGCAGGATCCGCGCAGCTATGGATCGAAGAACCCCGGCGCCACCAATGTGCTGCGTACCGGCAACAAGAAGGCGGCCGCGCTCACGCTGCTGGGCGACGCGGCCAAGGGCTGGTTCGCACTGTGGCTGGCCGGCGTGCTGGTGCCCGGCATCACCCCGGGCATCTTCGCCCTGGTGGCGATCGCCGTGTTCCTGGGCCACCTGTATCCGGTCTTCCTGGGCTTCAAGGGCGGCAAGGGCGTGGCGACGGCGCTGGGCGTGCTGGCCGCGATCAGCGGCTGGCTGGCCCTGGCCGTGGTGGTCACCTGGCTGCTGATGGCGGTGATCTCCCGCTACTCGTCGCTGTCGGCGCTGGTGGCCGCGTTCTGCGCCCCCCTCTTCTACGTGCTGGGCAGCGGCATGGCCTGGTATGCCCATACCCACATCACGCTCGCCATCGTGGTCATCACCGCGCTGCTCTTCTATCGCCACGCCGCCAACATCTCGCGCCTGATCAAGGGCACCGAAAGCCGGATCGGCTCGAAGAAGAAATAACCGCCGCGCGAGCTTGCGCGCATGACAAAACGCCGATGGCACGCGCCATCGGCGTTTTGCTTTGGACGCGGCGTTCAGGCCGGCACGCGCCGGAACATGGTGCGCTTGGTCGCCCGAAACGCGGGGCGCACGCGCGAACTCCAGTCGGTGGCGCGCACGGCCAGCCACGGCGGGCTGCCGAAGGTCTCGCGGCTGACGAGGTCGTAGCAGGCGTGATAGCGAGGCCCGCCCTCCGGCGCGCGCCACCGGCGTGCCCGCACCGATCCCGGCACCGCGGCCAGACCCGGCATGTGCTCCTCGCCGTACCAGGCATTGAAATCGTCTTCGGCCTCGGGCAGCACGTCGGTCTCGACCACGTAATGCCAGGCGCTCGCCTGCCCCGCGCTCGCGCCCTCGAGATCGGCGAGCGCGTCCAGCACCCGCGCGTCGCCCGCCAGCCCGTCTGCGGTGGCCAGGGCGCGCACGGCGGCGAATTCATGCGCGGCTTTATCGGCCGAGGCCGGCGTGCAATAGACGTAGGTTTCGGGCGCGTCGGCCTCGGCGGCGGCGTAGATCTCGACCTGCATGCCGGGGCTGGCGGCCTGCAGCCGGGTGCGCAGCGCGCGCGCGGCGTCGACGTCGAACACCACGCCGGGGACTCGCAACAACAGAGTTTGCATGACGTATCCTCGTTCAGTGGCCCACGCGCAGCGCCACCAGCAGGCGCGACACCATGTTGTAGGCGGCCACGGTGGCCGTCAGATCGAGCAGGCCCTGGTCCGAAAAGTGTGCGCGCAGCGGGTCGAACACGGCATCCGGCACCTCGATGGCGCGCGTCATGGCATCGGTGTAGGCCAGCGCCTCGGCCTCGCCCGGCGCCAGGCCGGGCACCGCGCCGGGCGCGGGATGATCGCGCAGGGCCGCGATCGTGGCCGGCGCCACGCCCGCGGTCTCGGCGTGCGGTACGTGCGCGTCGAACTCGTACGGCGCGCCGTTGA
The DNA here is from genome assembly GCF_002261475.1 of Bordetella genomosp. 5. GTDB lineage: Bacteria > Pseudomonadota > Gammaproteobacteria > Burkholderiales > Burkholderiaceae_B > Bordetella. The sequence goes on along the minus strand of NZ_NEVN01000004.1, from coordinate 618,568 downwards.
GCACGGCCACGCGCAGGATCACCAGTTCGCGCAACCGCGCCGGCAGCGAGTTGCGGTTGCGCACCGCGCTCAACATGGCCTCCCAGCCTTCGCAGATCGGGGCACTGTTGAGCAACACCTGATACAGCGGCGAGATGCGGCCGCGCGCTGCCTGGATGCGCGCTTCGAGCGGCGCGAGTTCGGGGCGGCTGCCCGGCGCCACTGGCGCCAGGCGGGATTGCGAGGAATCGGACATCGTTTACTCCGGACGGATCTGCTTGCGTTCGATCAGGCTCGACCACTTGGCGCGGTCGGCCTGCATCAGCGTGGCCAGCTCGGCGGCGGTCGACGGCGCCGGCTCGGCGCCGAAGGCCTGCAAGCGCTTGCGCGTCGCCTCGTCGGACAGTGCGGCGCGCACGGCCTGATTGAGTTTATCGACCGTGGCGGGCGGGGTACCCGCCGGCGCCAGCAGGCCGTACCAGTTGTTGGACTCGACGCCGGCGATGCCCTGCTCGGCCAGGGTGGGCACGTCGGGCAGCAAGGGATGACGACGCGGCGCGGCCAGCCCCAGGGCCTTGAGCTTGCCGCCCTGGATGTGCCCGATCAGGCCAGGCACATCGCCGAAGAAGCCGGCGACCTGATTGCCCATCACGTCGTTGATGACCGGCGCCGCGCCCTTGTAGGGCACATGCATGACCTTGGCCTTGCTGGCATCGGTGAACATCTCGAGCGTCAGATGCGGGATGCTGCCCACGCCGGACGAACCGATCGCCACCGGTTGCGACGCGGCCTGGGACCGCTTCACAAAATCGGCCGCGTCCTTGGCCGGATTGTCGGGATTCACGACGAACACGGTGGCGTTGTTGACCACCAGCGACACCGGTGCGAAATCCTGGTCGGGCTTGTAGGGCAGCTCTTTATAGAGCGCGGGGCTGATCGCGACGGCGCCCACGCTCGTCAGGAACAGCACCGAGCCGTCCGCCGGGGCCTTGGCCACGAACGCCGCACCGATGTTGCCATTGGCGCCCGCCTTGTTCTCGACGATCACCTGGCGGTCGAGCGCCTTGCCGAGCCGCTCGGCCAGCACGCGGCCCACCATGTCGACCGGCCCGCCCGGCGGGAAGGCCACGATCAGGCGCACGGGCGCCTCCGCATGCGCCGCCTGCGCGAAGCCGCCCAGGACGGAAGCCGCCAACAGCCCCGATGAGAGCAGGTGTTTGATTTTCATGATGTCTCCTCTGCGTATTGATATGAGTATGTGTAGGTCTGGCTGCGCGACCGCTCAGCGCGCGTCGAAGCCATAGAGCCGTGCCGGGTTGTCGACCAGGATGCTTTGGCGCAGCCCCGCGTCGGGCACGGCCTCGAACAGGGCATCCACGACCTCGCCGTCGTCGGGCATGTCGCCGCGTACGTTGGGATGAGGCCAGTCGGTACCCCACAGGGTGCGCTCGGGCATGGCCTCGGCCAGCGCGCGCATGAAGGGGAGGCCCTGGTGAAACGGCCGCTTTCCTGCGCCGATGCGATCGATGCCCGAAATCTTGACCCACGCGTTGGGCTGCGCGGCCAGGCCGAGCAGCGCGGTGAACGCCGGATCGGTCAGGCCGCGCGCCGCCTCGATGCGGCCCATGTGGTCCACCACGAAGGGCACGGGCAGCCGGCGCAGCAGGGGCAGCAGGCCCGTGAGTGCCGCGCCGTCGACATGCAGGCACAGGTGCCAGCCCAGGGGTGCCAGTCGCGCGGCCAGCGCCAGCACCGCGTCGTCGGTGGGCGGCGCGCCCAGATGCGGGACGTAGTTGAAGCGCGCGCCCCGCACGCCGCCGGCATGCAGGCGCCGCAACTCGTCGTCGGTGGCATCGGCGCGCAGCACGGCCACGCCTCGATAGCGGCCCTCGGCATGCGCGATCGCGTCGAGCAGCGCCGCGTGATCCGCGCCGTGGCAGGCCGCCTGCACGATCACGGCGCGCTCGAGGCCCAGGTGCGCATGCAGCGCGGCCAGCTTCTCGAAGGGCGCATCGGGCGGCGTATAGCTGCGGCCCGCGGCATACGGAAAGCGCTCCGCCGGTCCGAATACGTGGCAGTGCGTGTCGCAGGCGCCGGCGGGCAGGCGCGAGACGGGCACGCTCGGGTGAGAGAGGGGCGGCGGGCAATCGGGCATCGAAACTCCGTGCAAAGCGCCATGGTGGAGGATTGCGATGCCGCCAACAATGCTATATCTTTTATTTCAGATATTTGTTTTCTCTATAGCTTGTTGGCGCAATCCATGGACCTGAAGCAGATCGCCTATTTCGTCGAGGTGGCGGAGCGCCGCAGCTTTTCGCGCGCGGCCGAGGCGCTGGACGTGGCGCAGCCCACGCTCAGCCGGCAGGTGCGCCTGCTGGAGCTCGAGCTGGGCCAGCATCTGCTCTATCGCAATGGCCGGGGCGTGGAGCCCACGGAGGCAGGCACACGCCTGCTCGGCCACGCGCGCGGCCTGCTGCACCTGGCCGAGCGCGCCCGCGAAGACCTGCGCACGCTGGGCGATACGCCGGCCGGCAAGGTGGTGGTGGGGCTACCGCCGCGCATCGCGCGCGTGCTGACACCCCCGCTCGTGGCGCGCTTTCGCCAGGCCTTTCCGCAGGCCTCGATCGCCGTCGCCGAAGGCTTGTCCGCGCAGGTACGGGAATGGGTGCTCGGTGGCCGGGTCGATCTGGCCTTGCTCTACGATCCGCCCGCCACGCCGCAGATCAGCATGGAATCCCTGCTGCGCGAGGAGCTGGTGCTGGTGGCGGCGACCGACGCGTATCCGGCGCTGCCTGCCCGCGTGGGCGTGGCGCAACTCTCCGCCTATCCGCTGATCCTGCCCAGTCTGCCCAATGCCATCCGCACGCTGGTGGAAGGGGTGTGCCGCCGTGCCGGGGCGCGGCTCAACGTCGTGACCGAAGTCGATGCCGTGCAGACGATTCTGGAGCTGGCCGCGCAGGGCCAAGCCTGCGCCATCCTGCCGCGCTCCGCGGCCCTGGCCTGGCCGGCGCTGGCGGTATGCCGCATCGATACCCCGGTGATCCGCAATCGGCTGGTGCTGGCCACGCCGCGCCAGCGGCCGGCCACCCGCCTCGCCGATGCGACGGCCGCGCTGCTGCGCGAGCTCGACCTCCATGCCCTGCTCTATGGAGAAGCCGCGCCCGCCGCCTGAGGCGGCGCGGCTCAGGCCGTGCAGATGTCGGCCAGATCCCAGCGTGGCCGCACCGTGAAGGCATGGCTCGTGTCGCGCAGATCCACCAGACCGGCCTTCACGCGCTCGGCGGCGGCGAAGGCGATCATGGCGCCGTTGTCGGTGCAGAGCTCGAGCGGCGGGAAATATGCCGTGGCCTTCATGCCGGTGAGCGAGCGGTCGAGTTGCGCACGCAACAGACGATTGGCGCCCACACCGCCCGCCACCACCAGCCGGCGCAGGCCGGTCTGCTTGAGCGCGCGCACGGCCTTGGCGGCCAGCACGTCGACGATGGCGGCCTGCGTGGCCGCAGACAGATCGGCGCGGGTCTGGTCGTCGATGGCGCCGTCGGCCTGAGCCGCCTTCACGCGCGTCAGCACGGCCGTCTTGAGGCCGCTGAAGCTGAAGTCCAGGTCACCGCTGTGCAACATGGGCCGGGGCAGCTCGAAGCGGCTCGCGTCGCCCTGCTCGGCCATGCGCGAGAGCGCGGGCCCGCCGGGATAGCCCAGGCCCAGCAGCTTGGCCGACTTGTCGAAGGCCTCGCCCGCGGCGTCGTCGAGCGTTTCGCCCAGGAGCTCGTAGCGCCCGACACCGTCGACCCGCATCAGCTGGGTGTGGCCGCCCGACACCAGCAGCGCCACGAACGGAAACTCGGGCCGCGGCTCGGCAAGCAGCGGCGACAGCAGATGGCCTTCGAGGTGATGGATGGGAATCGCGGGCAGCCCCTGCGACCACGCATAGGCCTGCGCCACGCTCGCACCCACCAGCAACGCACCCGACAAGCCCGGGCCCGCGGTGTACGCCACGGCGCCGATGTCGGCGCGCGCGATGCCGGCACGCGCCAGCACCTCGCGCGTGAGCGGCACGACACGGCGGATGTGGTCACGCGAGGCGAGCTCGGGCACCACGCCGCCATACTCTTCGTGCATGGCGACCTGGCTGTGCAGGGCGTGGGCCAGGAGTCCGCGCTCGGTGCAGACGGCGGCAACGCCGGTCTCGTCGCACGAGCTTTCAAAACCGAGAATAATCATGGGCCGGTATTTTACAACTGGTGCGAAAATACGCGCCAACGCGGAATGACGCGTAACAACGGGGACATGCCGCGGCCGGGCCGAGCCCGCCGTGCCCGACTCATCCATCCGGGGACCTAGCAATGCTGGAGAAGCTCTTTCAACTCAAGGCGCACGCCACCAGTGTGCGCACCGAAGTCGTGGCAGGTATCACTACCTTCCTCACGATGTCGTACATCATTTTCGTCAATCCGGACATCCTGTCCTCCACCGGCATGGACCGCGACGCCGTGTTCGTGGCCACCTGCCTGGCCGCGGCGCTCGGCTCGCTCATCATGGCGCTGCTGGCCAACTGGCCGATCGGCATGGCGCCGGGCATGGGTCTGAATGCGTTCTTCGCATTCACCGTGGTCAAGACGATGGGCTACACGTGGGAGCAGGCGCTGGGCGCCGTGTTCATCTCCGGCGTGATCTTCCTGCTGCTCACCGTGACCGGCGTGCGCGCGTGGCTGATCAAGGGCATTCCGCATTCCCTGCGCAGTGCCATCGCCGCCGGTATCGGGCTGTTCCTCGCGATCATCGCCCTCTCCACGGCCGGCATCGTGGTCGACCACCCGGCCACCAAGGTCACGCTGGGCGATCTGCGCCAGCCGGGCCCGCTGTTCGCGGTGCTGGGCTTTTTCATCATCGCGGCGCTCGACGCCATGCGCGTGCGCGGCGCCATCCTGATCGGCATCCTGGTCGTGACGGTGCTGTCGATGCTGCTGGGCTACAACGAGTTCAAGGGCGTGTTCGCCACCCCGCCCAGCCTGGCGCCCACCTTCATGCAGCTCGACATCATGGGCGCGCTGCACACGGGCTTCGTGCACGTGATCCTGGTGTTCGTGCTGGTCGAGGTGTTCGACGCCACCGGCACGCTGATGGGTGTCGCCAAGCGCGCCAACCTGATTCCGGAAGGCAAGCCCAATCGCCTCGGCCGCGCCCTGTTCGCCGACAGCAGCGCCATCGTGGCGGGCTCGATGCTCGGCACCAGCAGCACGACGGCATTCGTCGAAAGCGCCTCGGGCGTGCAGGCGGGCGGCCGCACCGGCCTGACCGCGCTCGTCGTGGCCGTGCTGTTCCTGGCGGCCCTCTTCATCTCGCCGCTCGCGGGCTCGGTGCCCGCCTACGCCACCGCGCCTGCCCTGCTCTACGTGGCCGGCCTGATGATGCGCGAGCTGATCGACATCGGCTGGAACGACGTCACCGAAGCGACGCCGGCCGCCCTGACCGCGCTGATCATGCCGTTCACCTACTCGATCGCCAACGGGCTGGCGTTCGGCTTCATCAGCTATGTAGTGCTCAAGGCCGCCACCGGCCGCTGGCGCCAGATCCACCCGGCCACGTGGCTCGTGGCCGTGCTGTTCGTGATCCGCTACGCCTTCTTCCCGGAGTAAGGGCGCACGCGCCTCGCGATCCGAGGCCCGCCCTTCCGGCGGGCCGTTTGCTTTTGCGCCCCCGAAAATCCCGCCCCCGCGACCCGGGCGCGGGCACGCCACATGCTCGCGCATGCAGGCCGCTCAATGACGGCCATACAGGATGACTATCGACCCGGCCAAGGGTAAGGTTGCTCGGTGGCTGCATTGAATTCGCCGATACACTCCCCATATACATTCGACGAATCCCATAGTTGCACGCTCAGGCGCGCGGCGTAGAACACTGGAGTCCCTCATGAGCGCATTGGCCAGCGTGCCCTTCTCGGTCCTCGACCTCGCCCCCATCGTGGCGGGCAAGACCGCGGCCGACGCCTTCCGCAGCACGGTCGACCTGGCCTGTCATGTGGAGCGTCTGGGCTATCGCCGTTACTGGCTCGCCGAGCATCACAACATCAACGGCATCGCGAGCAGCGCGACCGCCGTCCTGATCGGCCTGGTGGCGAGCCACACGCAGACGCTGCGCGTGGGCTCCGGCGGCATCATGTTGCCCAACCACGCGCCGCTCATCATCGCCGAGCAGTTCGGCACGCTCGAAACGCTCTACCCCGGCCGCATCGATCTGGGCCTGGGCCGTGCGCCCGGCAGCGACGGCGCCACGCAGCACGCGCTGCGCCGCGGACCGCGCAGCGGCCTCGAGTTTCCGCAACTGCTCGACGAGCTGCGCGGATTTTTCGCGCCCGAGCGTCCCGGCCAACCGGTGCGCGCGATCCCCGGCGCGGGCCTGGACATTCCGATCTGGCTGCTGGGCTCGAGCGATTTCTCGGCGCGGCTGGCGGCCGAACTGGGCCTGCCGTTCTCGTTTGCCGGGCACTTCTCGCCCGAAGGCATGGCCGCGATGCGGCTGTACCGCCATCTGTTCAAGCCTTCGGCCACGCTGGCCAAACCCTACGCCATGATCGGCGTGCCGGTGATCGCCGCCCCCACCGACGAAGAGGCGCAGTTCCTGTCGTCCACGCAGCAGCTCAAGTTCCTGTCGCTGATCCGGGGCAATCGCCTGCAGCTGCAGCCGCCCGTCCAGGACATCGACAACCACTGGAACGAGATGGAACGCGCCGCCGTGGCCCAACGCCTTGGCGCCTCGATCGTGGGCGGCCCGGAGACGGTGAAGCGCAAGCTCGAAGCGCTGATCGCGCAGACCGAGGCCGACGAAGTGATGATCGTCTCCGACTTCTACGAGCACGCCCATCGGCTGCGTTCGTACGAGATCGTGGCCAATCTCAAGCAGGATGCGGTGGCCGCGCAAGCGGCGTGACCATCGGATTTCAGTATCGTGATGGCCGCGAGGCATCACGCAACCAGGGCTCAGCCCGAAAAGCCGTGCACGACACGGCAAGGACGACACTATGAGTATCGTTGAACTCACCAAAGATTCCTTCCAGGATGCCATCACGCCCGACGGCACCCTGATCGTCGACTTCTGGGCACCGTGGTGTGGCCCCTGCCGTGGCTTCGCGCCCGTGTTCGAGCAGGCCGCCACCAAGCATGCCGACGTCACCTTCGCCAAGGTCAACACCGACGTCGAGCAGGAGCTCGCCGGCGCGCTGGGTATCCGTTCGATCCCCACGCTGATGGTGTTCCGCGAAAAGGTCCTGCTGTTCTCGCAACCGGGCGCGCTGTCGGCCGGTCAGCTCGATGAGCTGCTTGCCAAGGTCAAGGAAGTCGATATGGCGCAGGTCCATCGCGACATCGAACAGGCCCGCGACCAGGAAGGCGAGCAGGCCTGATCCGGCAGGCGTCAGTCGGGGACGTGCTCGTCCTCGACGCGCCAGCCCGAGCGTCCACGCGTGATGTTGGCCACCGTCTGGGCCAGCCCCTCCAGGGCCGCGCGTGGCAGCTCCAGCACGAGTTGCGCGCCTTCGCCGTCGTAATCTTCGCTCACGACCTGCGCGCCGCCCTCCGCCAGCCTGGCCTGCAGGATCGGCAGCTCGGCAAAACTGGCGCGGCAATGCACGCGCGCCAGGGCCACGATCTCGGTGCGCACGCCTGCCCGCAGGCAATTGGCCGCGCAGCCGCCATAGGCGCGCACCAGCCCGCCCGCCCCCAGCTTGATGCCGCCGAACCAGCGGATCACCAGCACCGCCACGCGGTCCAGATCCTGACCGTCGATGGCCTGCAGGATCGGCCGGCCCGCGGTGCCCCCGGGCTCGCCATCGTCGTTGTACCGGTAGCTCTGGCCGATGCGATAGGCCCAGCAGTTTTGGGTGGCATCGGGCACGCTGTGCGCGGCGAAGAAAGCCATCGCCGCGTCGACGTCCGCCACGGGCGCGGCATGCGCCACGAAGCGGCTTTTCTTGATGTCTTCCTGGTGCGTGCAGGCGGCGGTGAGCGTGTGCGTCATACGCCGCGATTGTAGCGGGTGGGCCGCAGCGCGATCCGATCAGGCGGGGCGAGGCCAAGGCTCGGGCCGGTGCGCGGAACGGGTGCGGCGCCAAGACCGTGACCGCTCAGGCCGCCGCGCGCTCGACGCCCACGGGCATCAGCCGTGGCAGTCCGGCACTTCCTGATCCAGATAGACGTCGAACGCGACGTCGCGGGCCCATTTGTCGGTCATGGCTTTCCAGGCGCCGTCGCGCGTCCAGCGCTGCATCTCGCCCTTCAGCCAGGCGGCCTGCGCGGGAGGGGCGTACCAGCCCAGCTCCTGGCGCGGCCCCGCGGCCGTCAGCGTCGCGGAAAATTTGCGCCATTCGGGATACGCCATCAGCGGCGCCCAGACCGTGTCGTCGAGCACGCCCACGTCGCAGCTGCCCTCGCGCACGGCGACCAGGGCATCGGACGGCACCTTGTGGATCTGCAGGGTCGCGCCGTGCTGCCCGGCGAGGCGCTGCGCGGCGGTGGCCGCGCTCGTCATGCACACAATCTTGCCGCGCACGTCTTCCCACTGCCGCAACGGGGTGTCGCTGCGGATCACGGCCTTGGGCCGCGGCGCATAGCCCGCGGCCACCCACGACGCCGCCGCGTCGGTCCCGGCGGCCTTGCCCTGCGCCTGCGCGGGCCGGCTGACCAGCACCACGTCGACGCGGCCTTGCGCGAGCGCCTGCGCGGCCGCCGCCGGATCGACCTGCACCCATTGCACGGGCAGCCCCAACCGCTCGCCCAGGCGCGTGGCGACCGGGCCGTCGAGGCGCTCGGCGGTGCGGATCTTGGCGCCCGCGGCCGGCACGGGCGTGACATACGCCACGCCCACCCGCAGCTCGCCGCGCGCGCGCGCCGCCTGCCACGGGTCGCCGTCGGAGGCGGTGGCCCCGTCGGCGAGCGCGAGCGTGGCGACCGCCGCGCAGGCGCTCACCAGCACGGGCAGCAGGAATCGGGAGGCGCGCCGCATGATGAGCCTCAGACGTATTGGTAGCGCAGGAGCCGGTGCTTGAGCTTCTCGAGCACGAACTGATCGATCAGCGCGGCCAGCACCGCGATGACCAGGATGTTGGTCATCACGCCGGTCATGTCGGCGATCTCGCCCGAATAGGCCAGCGAGCGGCCCAGGCCCTTGCCGAAACCGATCAGCATTTCCGCCGAGATCAGCGCGCGCCACGCATTGCCGAAGGCAAGCTGGGCACCCGTGATGAGCTCGGGCATCACGGCCGGCAGGTAGACCCGCTTGACCAGACCCCAGGGCGTGGCGCCCATCACACGCGCGGCCGACACGTGCACGCGCTGCACGGATTCGGTCGCGTTCATCACGGACAGCGCAGCCGGGAAGAAGGCCGACAGCGCGACCACCACGATGATCGGGGTATTGCCGAAGCCCATCACGATGAGGAACAACGGCACCCAGGCGATCGACGGAATCGACTGCAGGATGACGATGGCGCTGCGCAGCACTTCACGGAAAAAGAACAGCAACGCGGCGACCAGGCCGAAGCCGATCCCCGCGAGCAGCGCCAGCCCGTAGCCCGCGCCCAGACGCGTGAGCGTCCCCATCAGCGCCTGATGGAAGGCCGGGTTGCCGATGTCTTCGGCAAGGCGGGCGAGCACGCTGGGCACGTCCGGCATCAGGAAGTCGGGCAGCACCCAGGCGGCCGACTGCCACAGCAGAAGAATGAAAAGCACGCCAAGTACCCCCGCGAGGTACTTGCGCGTGCCGGTGACTCGGGTAGCGGAACTCAAAGCTTGCGCGCCTCTTGCCAGGACAGGTCGACGATCGAGCTGACGTCGTACGGCTTGCCGTCACGCGTCTTGAGCGAACCCTGAGCCTGCAGGATGTCGGCGATCTCCTGCATGCGCTTGGTGTCCTTGTCGGTGAGCTTGGGCGTGAACACCTGCGTCGTGATGGCTTCGGTGATCACGGTCTCGCGCGGCAGGTCGCCACGCTTGAGCGTCTTGAGCGTGGGCTCGGCGATGAAGTACGAGGCGATCAGCTTGGAGGCCTCGGCGGGCTTTTGCTGCAGCAGGTCGATGGCCGACTTCTGCGCGTCGAGCGCCTTCCAGACGTCGTCCTTGCGCTTGGTCAGCGTTTCGCCCGAGGTGATCACGACCATGCACGGGAACGGCCAGGCCTCGCCCACTTCGTAGATCTGCTTGACCGGCGCGATCAGCTGCGCGATGCGGTCATAGGGCTCGAACAGGAACGCCGCGTCGACGCGCTTGCCCACCAGCGACTGCACCGCCACGGCCGGGCTCACGCCCATCACATTGACGTCGTCGGCCTTCAGGCCGCCCTCTTTGAGCACCACGCCCTTGAGCACCACGTCGGCCGTGCTGCCCTCGGCCTGCGAGGCCAGCGTCTTGCCCTTCAGGCCGGCGATGTCCTTGATGCCGGCGTCGTCACGCACCAGCAGCGAGTGATAGCCCTGCTGTGCGCCGCCCACCACTTTGAGGTCGGCGCCCTTCGAGGCCCAGGCCACGGCATTGGTGAAGCCGAGCACGCCGATGTCGAGCTGGCCGCCCACGATGGCCTTGATGAGGTCGGTGCCCGACTTGAATTCGATCAGCTCCGTATCCAGACCGGCGTTCTTGTAGAACCCGCCTTCCTGCGCCACGATCGCCTGCGCGTCGTCCATCACGCGCAGATAGCCCACGCGGAACTTCTCGGCGGCCATCACGGGCGCGGCGGCCAGCAGGGCCGCGGCGAGCGGCAGGGAAAGCCATTGCTTCAGTTTCATCTTCGGAACTCCGGTAAGGATCGGGCAATAAGGGGCATGACGCCGCGCGAGGGCGGCGCGATGAAAGTGGGGAGAACGCTCAGGCGGCCAGGACCTGCGGGGCGGCCTGGGCGTGGGCATCGACGGTGATGCCGAGCAGGCGCAGGATCTCGCGCTTCTCGCCGGCCAGATCGGCCAGATCGTGCGTCTTGGCGCGATGGCGCAGATTGAACTCCTTCAGCACGCGCGCGGGCCGCGGGCTGAACACCACGATGCGGTCGGCCAGGAACAGGGCCTCGTCGACATCGTGCGTCACCAGCAGCACGGTGGGCTTTTCCTGCTCGATGAGCTGGCGCAGCACGTCCTGCAGCGACAGGCGCGTCAGCGCGTCCAGCGCGCCGAAGGGCTCGTCCATCAGCATGGTCTTGGGCTGCGCGATGAAGGCGCGGGCCAGCGCGGCGCGCTGGCGCATGCCGCCGGACACCTGATGCGGGTAATAGGCTTCGAAACCATCCAGGCCGACGCGGGCCAGCCAGCCGTCGGCGCGTTCGCGCGCCGCCTTCTTCGGCACATTCTGGAATTCCAGCGCCAGGGCCACGTTGTCGCGCAGCGTGAGCCAGGGATAGAGCGCGTGCTCCTGAAACACCAGCGTGCGGCTGGGGTGCGGTCCGGTGACGGGCTGACCATCGGCCAGCACGCGGCCGTCCGTCGCCTTCTCGAGGCCGGCGGCCAGGTGCAGCAGCGTCGACTTGCCGCAGCCCGAGGGGCCCACCAGCGCGACCAGCTCGCCGGTCTTGAACTCGCTGGAAAAGCCGTCCACGACCTGGAGGGAGCCGAACTGTTTGTGCACGTGGTCGAAAGTCAGGTTCATAGGGCAAAGGGCGCGGGTCGCGCGCGGCCGGCGCACAAGGCACCAGGGTTTGTGAAGACCCTAATCTAACAATCTGTTATATGAACCCAAACTATAAATATCTTCTTTTTTAAGACCCATAAGTAATAAAGCCCGCCGCGGCGGGTGCCGGGCGGGCTTCATCGGACCGGGCGCTGAGGCCCGGCCGGCGCGGCGGCGGATCAGCCGTCGATGCCGCGCGAGGAGAGGTAGTCTTCGTAGTTGCCGCGGTAATCGATCAGCTCGCCCGACGGCAGGATCTCGATGATGCGGGTGGCCAGGCCCGACACGAATTCGCGGTCGTGCGACACGAAGATCAGCGTGCCTTCGTACTTCTCGAGGGCAAACTGCAGCGATTCGATCGATTCCATGTCCAGGTGGTTGGTGGGCTCGTCGAGCAGCAGGACGTTGTGGCGGCCCAGCATCAGGCGGCCGAAGGTCATGCGGTTCTTTTCGCCGCCGGACAGCACCTTGGGCGCCTTGGGCAGATCGTCGTTGCCGAACAGCAGACGGCCCAGCGCCGAGCGGATCGCCTGGTCGTCGTCGCCCGGCTGGCGATGCTCGGCCATCCAGTCGAACAGGTTGATGTCGGTCTGCTGGAACTGATCGGAGACGTCCTGGGCCATGTAACCCAGATCGGCGTTTTCCGACCACTTGACGCTGCCCGAGTCGGGCGCCAGATCATTGGCCAGCAGGCGCAGCAGCGTGGTCTTGCCGACGCCGTTGGCGCCGATGATGGCGATCTTTTCGCCGGCGTCGACCATGGCCGAGAAGTCGCGGATAACCGGCTGGTCGTACGACTTGGACAGGCGCTCGACCGTGACGGCCAGGCGGTGCATGACCTTGTTCTGCTCGAAGCGGATGTAGGGATTCTGGCGCGACGAGGGCTTGACCTCGACCTGGTCGGCCTTGATGCGGTCGATCTGCTTCAGGCGCGAGGTGGCCTGACGCGACTTGGACTTGTTGGCCGCGAAGCGGCGCACGAAGTCCTGGAGTTCGGCGATGCGTTCCTTGGCCTTGGCGTTATCGGCCGAGACGCGGGTGCGGGCCTGGGTGGAGGCCAGCATGTAGTCGTCGTAGTTGCCCGGATAGATCCGGATCTCGCGGTAATCCAGGTCGGCCATGTGGGTGCAGACCTGGTTCAGGAAGTGACGATCGTGGCTGATGATGATCATCGTGCTCTGGTAGCTGTTGAGCACGTTTTCGAGCCAGCGGATCGTGTTGATGTCGAGGTTGTTGGTCGGTTCGTCGAGCAACAGCACATCGGGATTCGAGAACAGCGCCTGCGCCAGCAGCACGCGCAGCTTCCAGCCCGGCGCGATTTCGTTCATCAGCAGGTTGTGCTGGTCGACCGCGATTTCCAGGCCCAGCAGCAGCTCGCCGGCGCGCGCTTCGGCCGTGTAGCCATCGAACTCGGCGAACTTCGCTTCGAGGTCGGCCGCGCGCATGTAGTCGTCGTCGGTGGCTTCGGGGTTGGCGTAGATTGCGTCGCGCTCTGACATCGCGTTCCACATTTCGGTGTGGCCCATCATCACCACATCGAGCACGCGCTTGTCTTCGAACGCGAACTGGTCCTGGCGCAGCTTGCCCAGGCGCACGCCGGGCTCCAGCGACACGTTGCCCCCGCTCGACTCCAGGTCACCGCCGATGATCTTCATGAACGTCGACTTGCCGGAGCCGTTGGCGCCGATCAGCCCGTACCGGTTGCCTTCTCCGAACTTGACGCTGACGTTTTCGAAGAGGGGCTTGGGACCGAACTGGATAGTGAGATTGGCTGTGGAGATCACGGTGTATGAAGGAGGCTGCGGCAGCGCGCCAGACCCGCGGAAAAGCCGCCGGGAACGCGCATGCGAAACCCGGTAGTGTACCAAGCCCGCGCGGCGGATGTGTGGCGCCCCTGCCCCACCCCGGCCGCCGCGCGCTGGCGTGCACGCACGCCCAACGAAAACGGCGGCGCCGAGGCGCCGCCGTATCGGAACATCGTCCGGGCTGGCCCGGGCGCGCGCGGCGCCCGGTCGGGGCAGCCGCGTGATATGTCCCCTAGTAGACCCCCACCGAGTGCCGTGCCACGTAATGGCCCTCGCCCACCTGCACCAGCGGCTCCACGCGCGGCTCGTCGCCCACCTTGCGCACCGGGCTCGGAATCTCGTCGACCAGCAGCGAACGCTGACGATGGCGGCGCTGCGGGTCGGCGATCGGCACCGCGGCCATGAGCTTCTTGGTGTAAGGATGCTGGGGGTTCTCGAAGATCGCGCGGCGCGGGCCGATCTCCACGATCTGCCCCAGATACATCACCGCGACGCGATGGCTGACGCGTTCGACCACCGCCATGTCGTGCGAGATGAACAGGAACGACACGCCCAGCTCGCGCTGCAGGTCGAGCAGCAGATTCACGATCTGCGCCTGGATCGACACGTCCAGTGCCGAGACCGACTCGTCGGCGATCACGACCTTGGGGTTGAGCGCCAGGGCCCGTGCGATGCAGATGCGCTGGCGCTGGCCGCCCGAAAATTCGTGCGGATAGCGATCGATCATGTCCGGCAGCAGCCCGCACTTGTCCATGAGCCAGCGCACGCGCTCCTGGGCCGCCTTGCCGCTCGCCGCCTTGTGGATCAGGAGCGGCTCCATGATCGAATCGCCCACCGTCATGCGCGGATCGAGCGAGGCGAAGGGATCCTGGAAAATGAACTGGATGTGGCGACGCAGCGATTGCATGGCCGCGCCGCGCAGGGCGCCGATGTTCTGGCCATCGAACTCGATGCTGCCGCCCTGGCTCTTCACGAGTTGCAGCAGCGACCGCCCGGTGGTGGTCTTTCCGCAGCCGGACTCGCCCACCAGCGAGAGCGTCTCGCCGGGGTACAGATCGAAACTGACCTTCTCGACCGCATGCACGCGCTTCTGCACACCGCCAAAAATGCCGCCGTGGATGTCGAAGCGGGTGATGAGGTCACGCACCTTCAGCACCGGGCCCGCCTCGCGGCGCACGGTGTCGAGCGGTTCGGCGTCGGATTGCGCTTCGGTCACGCCGTCCACCCGCAGCAGCGGAAACGGCGCGGGCTGATTGGTACCGTGCATCGCGCCCAGGCGCGGCACCGCCGACAGCAGCGCGCGGGTATAGGCATGACGCGGCTCGGCGAACACGTCGTCGGACGTGCCCTCTTCGACCTTGTCGCCGCGATACATCACGAGCACGCGGTCGGCGACCTCGGCCACCACCCCCATGTCGTGGGTGATGAAGATCACGCCCATGTCCATCTCTTCCTGGAGCTGACGGATCAGCTGCAGGATCTGAGCCTGGATCGTGACGTCCAGCGCGGTGGTCGGCTCGTCGGCGATCAGGAGCTGGGGCTTGCACGAGAGCGCCATCGCGATCATCACGCGCTGGCGCATGCCGCCCGACAACTGGTGCGGGTAGCGGTCGAGGATGGCCTTCGCTTCGGGGATGCGCACGCGCTCCAGCATGCGCAGCGTCTCGGCGCGCGCCGCGGCGGCGTCCAGGCCCTGGTGCAGCTGCAGCGCCTCGGCGATCTGGTTGCCGGCCGTGAAGCTCGGGTTGAGCGAGGTCATCGGCTCCTGGAAGATCATGGCGACATCGGCGCCGCGCACGCGTTCGAGCGTGCGCTCTTCGGCGCGCGCCAGATCCAGCACTTCGCCGCTGCGCCGGCGCAGCAGCATGTCGCCGGAGGCGATGCGGCCGCCGCCGTATTCGACGAGGCGCATCAGCGCGAGCGAGGTGACCGACTTGCCCGAACCCGACTCGCCGACGATGGCGAGCGTCTCGCCGCGATCGACGTGGAACGACACATTGCGCACGGCCTCGACCGTGCGCGTGGGCGTATTGAACCGCACGGTGAGGTCCTGGACCTGCACCACGCGTTGAGAATCCATGCTTGCCATCGTATTCATTTCTCTTGGCGCGGATCGAGCGCGTCGCGCAGCCCGTCGCCGAGCAGGTTGAAACCCAGCACCGCCAGGAAGATCGCCGATCCGGGGAAGATCGACATCCAGGGCGCCTGCGTCATGAAGTTTTTCGCCGTGTTCAGCATCGAACCCCAGGACGGGTTCGGCGGCTGCAGACCCAGGCCCAGGAACGACAGGCTGGCCTCGGCGATGATGGCCGTGGCGATCGTGATGGTGGCCTGCACGATGAGCGGCGGCATCACGTTCGGGAAGATGTGGCGGCCGATGATGCGCAGGTCGGAGGCCCCGAGGGCCCGCGCGCTCTGCACGTAATCTTCGTTGCGCACCGCCAGCACCTGGCCGCGTGTGATCCGGATGAACTTCGGCGCGGCGGACACGCCGATCGCGATCATCGCGTTGATCAGGCTGGGGCCCAGGAAGGCGGCCAGCGCGATCGCCAGGATCAGGAACGGAATCGCGAGCAGCGCTTCGGTGGCGCGCGAGATCACGCTGTCGGTCCAGCCGCCGAAGTAGCCGGCGGCCAGCCCGAACGGCACGCCGACCACCAGCGCGATCAGCACCGAGACCATGCCGGCCATCAGCGACGCGCGGGCGCCGTAGATCATGCGGCTATAGATGTCGCGGCCCAGCTCGTCGGTGCCCAGCCAGAACGCCGACGAAGGCGCCTTGCGGATGGTCATGAAGCTGGTCTGGAAGGGATCGTGGCTCGCGAGCAGCGGGGCGAAGATCGCCAGCACCACGAAGAACAGCACGATGAAGGCGCCGACGAGGGCCACCTTGTTGCGTTTGAATTTGTTCCACGCGCGGTTGCCGGCGCGGGGCGGCACGGCGGGCGCCGTTGCGGTCGTTGCGCTCATTGGTGCCTCAGGCGGGGATTGACGAGAATGTAGAGAACGTCGGCGATCAGGTTCATCACGATGAAGCCCACGGCCACGCAGAGCACCACGCCCTGCACCACCGCGTAGTCACGGTTGAACACCGCATCGACGATCAGCTTGCCGAAGCCCGGAATCGTGAACACCTGCTCGGTCAGCACCGCGCCGGCGAGCAGCTCGCCGAACAGCAGCGTGACCAGCGTCACGATGGGCATCAGCGCATTGCGCAGCGCGTGGCGCAGCACCACCTTGCGCGCCGACACGCCTTTGGCGCGCGCGGTGCGCACATAGTCGGCCGACAGCGCCTCGAGCATGGCCGAGCGCGTGTGCCGCATCAGATACGCCGCGATCGCCGTCGACAGCACGAGCGACGGCATCAGCATGGTCTTGAACGAGAGCCAGAGATCCTCGGAGGGCGGCACATAGCCCGAGGCGGGCAGCAGCTTCCATTGCACCGACACCACCATGATGAGGATGATGCCCAGCCAGAAATTCGGTATCGACATGCCTGAGAGCGCCGCGACGTTGGCACCCATCTCGACCGAGGTGCCCTTGCGCACCGCGGCGATGATGCCCAGCGGAATCCCGACCAGCACCGCGAAGAACATGGCCATGGCGGCCAGCTGCAGCGTCACGGGCAGCTTCTGGGCGATCAGCGAGGTCACGGGCACATCGGTACGGATCGACTTGCCCAGGTCGCCCTGCATCACCTGCGAGACCCAGGCCACATACTGCATGGGCAAGGGATCGTTGAGCCGGTATTTGTCGCGCAGATAGTCGAGCACGGCCGGGTCGCGCTCTTCGCCGGCCAGTGTCAGCACCGGGTCGCCGGGCAGAATTTTTTGCAGCATGAACACGATCATCGACACCAGGATCAGTGTCGGGATCGCGACCACCATGCGGCGCAGGATCAGTTTCAACATGTGCGTAAAACCATAAAACAACGAAACACGCCCGGGCGCCCCGCAGGCAGCGGCGCGTCCGGGCGATCAGGCTCTTACTTCTGGGCCAGCGTGACGCCCTTCAGGCGGATCATGCCATCGGGGTACGGCGCGAAGCCGCGCACGTTCTTGGCCAGCACGAAGGGCCAGGGTTGGTAGTACAGGTAGATGTTGTGCGCGTCGTTGTGCAGGATGGTCTGCGCCTGGTCGTAGATGGCCTTGCGCTTCGCTTCATCGGGCACCGTGCGCGCGTCGGCGAGCAGCTTGTCGACCTCGGCGTTGCAGTAGCGGCCGTCGTTGAGCGCGCCCTTGCACGTGACGAACTGATAGATGTTGCCATCGGGATCGACGCGGCCGGACCAGCCGCGCAGAATGATCTCGAAGTTGCCGGCGGAGGCTTCGTTCAGCAGCGCCGCGTACTCGGTCGGACGCAGGTTGAGCTTGAAGCCCGCTTCGGCCGCCATGGCCTGGATCATCTCGGCGATGGCCGACGTGGTGGTGTTGTTGCCGAAGGCAAACTCGCCGCGCACTTCGGTCAGGCCGGCTTCCTTGAGCAGCGCGCGCGCCTTGGCCACGTCACGCTTGGGCACCGGGAACTTGTCGCTGTGGTAGGGGCTGGCGGGCGGGAACGGCTGGCTGGCCGCATCGAAGATGCCGCCGCCGACGACCTGATTGATCACGTCGCGGTCGATCGACAGCTCCAGGGCGCGGCGCACGCGCACATCCTTGAAGGCGTTGTCGGCGCGCTTGCCGTTGTTCAGATTGAAGAACATTTCCTGGAAGCCCAGGCCGGCCACGGGCGCGAACTGCACGCTCTTGTCGTCCTTCACCTGCGGCGCGTCGGAGGGATTCAGGCGCTCGAGGATGTCGAGGCCGCCGGCGCGCAGGTTCTGCAGGCGCACGGTGGTGTCGGGGATCGGCAGGAAGACCAGCCGCTTGAACGCGTAATCCTTGGCGTCGTAGTACTGGTCGAACTTCTCGAGCACGATGCGATCGTTCTGCACCCGCTCGACGAACTTGTACGGGCCCGAGCAGACCGGCTTGCGGCCGACGTTGGCCGAGTCGCCTTCGAAGGTCTTGGGCGAGAGCATCATGCCGGCGCGGTCGGACAGCTGCGCGAGCAGCGTGGCATCCGGCCGCTTGAGCGTGAGGACCAGCGTGTCGGCCGCCGGCGCGTCGATCTTCTCGACCGATGCCAGCTCGCCCTTGCGCATGCTGTCCTGCAGGTTCATGGCGCGCTCGAGGTTGGCCTTGGCCGAGGCGGCGTCGAACTTGCTGCCGTCGTGGAAGGCGGCGTCGGTGCGCAGCTTGAAGGTCAGGACCTTGTTGTCTTCGGACCAGCTCCACGAGGTGGCCAGCTGCGGCACGAAATGCAGCTTCTGGTCGATGTCGACGAGCTTGTCGCACAACGAGGTGAACACGATGCGGCCCACGTAGGTGCGCGCGCGGTGCGGGTCCAGTACGTCGGGATCTTCTTGCAGGCCGATGCGCAGATCCTGCGCCGCCACGGTGCCGCCGATCATCGCCAGCAGCGCGCCGCCGAGCGCGAGACCAAATCGTTGCTTCAGTTTCATTATCCGTTTCCCCTTGGATGTCGTTGACTGATTGCGTGGAGAGAGTGTGGCGGCGCGGCCGGGGCCGCGCCGCGCGCCGTCAGAAGCCGACGGCCTGGCCGTCGCGGCGGCTGTCGCTGGCCGCCACATAGCCACGTTCGTTGTCGCTTTCGTCGAGGCGCCAGATGAACTGGCCGGCGCCGAAATCCATATAGGGATCGTCGACCGACTTCAGGGCATGGCCCAGGTCCTTCAAACCCTGGACGACAGACTGATTCATGGACGACTCGACGTCAAGCGTGAAATCGCGGTTGACCTTCCAGCGCGGCGCGCAGCAGGCGGCCTGGGGCGACTGGTGGTAATCGAGCATGCGGATAACCGTCTGCAGGTGACCCTGGGGCTGCATGTCGCCGCCCATCACGCCGAAGCTCATCACGGGCTTGCCGCCACGGGTGAGGAAGCCCGGAATGATGGTGTGGAAGGGGCGCTTGCCGGGTTCCACCACATTGGCCGACGCGGGGTTCATGGAGAAGCCCACGCCGCGGTTCTGCATGCTGATACCGGTGCCCGGCACAACCACGCCGGAGCCGAAGCCCATGTAGTTGGACTGGATGAACGAGATCATCATGCCGTTTTCGTCGGCGGCGGTCAGGTAGACCGTGCCACCGGCATGCGGACGGCCAGCCTCGAAATGCGTCGCGCCATCCAGGCGGATCAGCTTGGCGCGGCTGTCGAGGTAGGCGTCGGACAGCATCTGCTCGGGCGTGACTTCCATGCTGCGCGGATCGGCCACGTAGCGATACAGGTCGGAGAAGGCGAGCTTCATCGCCTCGATCTGCACGTGCTGCGATTGCACCGAGTCCACCGGCATGTTGGCCAGATCGAAGCGCTCGCAGATGCCCAGCGCGATCAGGGCGGCGATGCCCTGGCCGTTCGGCGGGATCTCGTTGAGCTCGTAGCCGCGATAGGACTTGCTGATCGGCTCGACCCATTCCGGCTTGTAGTTGCGCAGGTCGTCGAGCGTCATGGCACCGCCGCACTCCTTGCTGAAGGCGGCGATGCGCTCGGCCAGCTCGCCTTCGTAGAAGTCGCGGCCCTTGCTGGCGGCGATGCGGCGCAGCGTGTTGGCCGCGTCGGGGAAGCGGAAATGCTCGCCCACGGCCGGTGCGCGGCCCTCGGGCATGAAGGCGGCGGCGTAGCCGGGCTGGTCCTTGAGCTCGGACGCGGCGGCGGCCCACTTGTGCGCCACCACCGGCGGCACGGTGTAGCCGCGCTCGGCGATTTCGATCGCCGGGTCGAACAGTTGGTCGAACGGCAGCTTGCCGAGCTTCTCGTGCAGGGCGGCCCAGCCGGCCACCACGCCCGGCACCGTCGCCGAATCCCAGCCGCGCTTGGGCTGCTTGGCAAAGCCATCGGGGCCCGTGCCGTACTTCTGCTTGAAGTAGTCGACGTTCCAGGCGGCCGGGGCCACGCCGGAGGAATTCAGGCCGTGCAGCTTGTTGCCATCCCAGACCAGCGCGAAGCAGTCGCCGCCCAGCCCGCACGACACCGGCTCGGTCAGCACGATCGTGGCCGCGGCCGCGATCGCGGCGTCGACCGCGTTGCCGCCCTTGAGCAGGATGCGCAGGCCCGCCTGCGCCGCCAGCGGGTGCGAGGTCGACACCACGTTGCGCGCGAACAGCGGAATCCGATGGGAAGGATAAGGATTGGACCAATCGAAGGATTTCATGGCAGCAGCCCCACGGCTCAAAGCAAAGGAAGCTGGCGAAGGTACTCCCGTGCTTTAATTAAATCAATTTGATTTGTTGATCCGTCATCAAAGAATTTTTTATATAACGCCACGCTTACGGGTATACCCGAATGAGCTCTTTACGCTTCATGCGGACCTTTCTGGCGGTCGCCCACCACGGCACCTTTTCCGAGGCCGCCGAGCAGGTCGCCCTCACCCAGGCCGCCGTGAGTTTTCAGATGCGCGCGCTGGAGGCCGAATTGGGACGCGAGCTGTTCGATCGCAGCGGCCGTCTCGCCATCCTGAACGCCGCGGGCCGCGAGCTGCTGCCCGAAATCAAGCAGTTAGTGGATTTTTACGACCGACTGCGCGTGCCGCGCAATCCCGCCGACGAACTGGCGGGCGCCGTGTCCGTGGGCGCCATCGTGTCGTGCATGGGCACGCTCTCCAAGGTGGTCACGCGCATGAAGCGCGAGCATCCGGGTCTGGACGTGCGGGTGTTCTCGGGCAAGGCCAGCGAGCTGGCCGGCAAGGTGGAGGCCGGCGAACTCGATGCCGCCTTCGTGGTGGAGGCCGGCCGCAAGATGGCCAGCACGCGCTGGACGCCGCTCTATGAAGAGCCGCTGGTGGTGCTGTCGCATCCCTCGGCCACCGGCAGCGGCGTGCGCGAGCTGCTGATGCAGAACCCGTTTCTGCGCTTCGACCGTACCCAGCGCACCGGCCTGCAGATCGACCGCGTGCTGCGCCGCCTGGGCGTGACGGTGGACGATTTCCTCGAGCTCAATGCGATCGAAACGCTGGTGGAACTGGTGCGCCAGGAAACCGGCGTTACCTTGCTGCCGCTGCTCAATGGCAGCCACTGGCTCAACGCGCCGGATCTGCGGGTGTGGCGTTTGCCCGCCGATCTGGACGCGGTGGCTCGCACGATCGGCATGCTCGAACGGCGCGAACACGCGCGCCAGCACATCACGGCGGCGATCTGCGAAGCCTGCCTGCCGGTGTTCCGGGCGCGCCAGCCCAGCGCCTGATCACGGCCGCCCCAAAGCAAAAGCGGCCGGAATGCGGCCGCTTTTGTGGAGCGTGGCGGCCCGGGCCGCCCTGCGTGCGCCGATCAGAGCGCCTGCTCGTCGGCCTCGCCAGTGCGGATGCGGATGGCCTGCTCGACCGGCGTGACGAAGATCTTGCCGTCGCCGATCTTGCCGGTGCGCGCCGCCTTCAGCACGGCCTCGATGGCCTGATCGACCAGCTCGTCGGCCAACACGACCTCGACCCGGATCTTGGGCAGGAAGTCCACCACGTATTCGGCGCCACGGTAGAGCTCGGTGTGACCCTTCTGGCGGCCGAAGCCTTTGACTTCGGTCACGGTCAGGCCGCTGACGCCGACCTCGGCCAGCGCTTCGCGGACCTCGTCGAGCTTGAACGGTTTGATGATGGCGGTGACTTGTTTCACGTTCTGCAGTCCTGGAGATGTTGAACGGGTCGGCTCAAAGGCGTTCCCGGAATCCGTTGGTGACAGGATAACGCCAATCGCGGCCGAACGCGCGAGGCGTGATGCGCGGGCCGGGAGGCGCCTGGCGCCGTTTGTATTCGTTGATGCGGATCAGCCGCACGACCTGCTCGACGGCCTCCGGCGCGAAGCCCTCGGCCACGATCTCGGCCGGCGCCGCGTTCTGCTCCATATAGCGGGCCATGATGGCGTCGAGCACGTCGTACGGCGGCAGGCTGTCCTGGTCGGTCTGGTCGGGGCGCAGCTCGGCCGATGGCGCACGCGTGATGATGCGCTCCGGAATCACGTCGCCGCGCGTATTGCGCCAGGTGGCGAGGCGGTACACCAGCGTTTTGGGCACATCCTTGATGACCGCGAAGCCGCCCGCCATGTCGCCATACAGCGTGCAGTAGCCGGTGGTCATCTCCGATTTGTTGCCGGTGGTGAGCACCAGACGGCCCGTCTTGTTCGACAGCCCCATGAGCAGCGTGCCGCGAGCGCGGGCCTGGATATTTTCTTCGGTGGCGTCCACGGGGCGGCCGGCAAAGTGCGGCGCGAGCGCGGCCTCGAAGGCCTCGACCACCGGCCCGATGACGATCTCGTCGTATTGCACGCCGACGCGGCGCGCCATGTCGGCGGCGTCGGTGAGCGAGATGTCGGCGGTGTAGCGCGACGGCATCATCACCGCGCGCACGTTGTCGGCGCCGATGGCGTCGACCGCCACCGCGAGTACCACGGCGGAATCGATCCCGCCAGACAGACCGATGATCACGCCCGGAAAGCCGTTTTTGCCGAGGTAGTCGCGCACACCCAGCACCAGCGCGTTCCAGACCTGCTCCTCGAGGGCGTACGGCGCGACATCGGCGCCGGCGCTCAGAGGCCGCACAGCACCCGCCGCGTCGACCTCGATCAGGTTCACGCCTTCGGTGAAATCCGGCAGACGCGCGGCGCAACGGCCCTGCGCGTCGAGTGCGAACGACGCGCCATCGAACACCAGCTCGTCCTGGCCGCCCACCAGATTCGCATAGACCAGCGCGCAGCCAGTGGCCTGCACGCAGCGCGCGGCCACGGCCTGGCGCGCCTCCTGCTTGCCGGTGTTGTAGGGCGAACCATTCGGCACCAGCAGCACCTGCGCACCGGCGCGCGCGCTCTGCACGGGCGCGCGGTCGAACCAGATGTCTTCGCAGATCACCACGCCCAGGCGGACGTCCTTGACCGTGAAGACCAGCGGCTCGCTGCCCGCCTCGAAATAGCGCTGCTCGTCGAAGACCGCGTAGTTGGGCAGCTCCTGCTTGCGATAGGTGCCGATCACCCGGCCCTCGCACAGCACGGACGCGGCGTTGTAGAGCCCCTGGGCGTCGGCCGCCACATGCCCCACCACCACATGCAGACCGGCGAGGCCGGCCAGGTCGGCGCGCAGCTGCTCGAGCACGGCCAGCTGACGCGTCACGAAAGACGGACGCAGCAGCAGGTCTTCAGGGGGATAACCGACCAGAACCAGCTCGGGCGTGACCAGCACATCCGCGCCTTGGGCGTGGGCATCGCGGGCGGCGGCGAGCACCTTGCCGGCATTGCGATCGAGATCGCCCACACAGGCGTTGATTTGGGCGATGGCGACCCGGACTGCACTCATGAACGACGATTCCCGCTGACGGTATGAAAGGCGGGGGCGATTATCGCACGGGGCGCACGGCGTGGAACCGCCTCGATCCGCCTGCGCAACAGGGCCGGAAACCGGTGAAAACGCCCCGGTTTGGTGCATGCGGGAGCGCGGCTGGCGAGGCGCGGCTGGCGAGGCGCGGCCGGCCAGGCGCGGCCGGCGGCGCGCCTCGCCCTCCCCTAACGCTCCGTCGACGCGATCTGCTCGCGCTGCGCTTCGTTGAGCGCGGCGGCGCGCATGTCGCCGGCGAACTTGCCGAAGTCAGCTCCGGACGGCGCCTGATACAGACGCAGGCCCAGTTCGGGCAGCACGGCCAGCAGATGGTCGAAGATATCGCCCTGGATGCGCTCGTACTCGACCCAGGCGGTGATCGCGGTGAAGCAATACACCTCGATCGGAATCCCTTCGGTCTGCGGCTCCATCATGCGTACCATCATCGCCATGTCCTGGCGCACTTCGGGATGTTGGCGCAGATACGCCAGCGCGTACATGCGGAAGGTGCCGATGTTGGTCAGGCGGCGCCGGTTGGCGGGCACCGACGCCAGCTCGCCGAGCTTGTTGTTCGTCTCGGTGATCGCATCTTCCTTGGCGATCAGGTAATCGTGCAGCAGATGCACGCCCTTCAGGCCGCGGGCGTCGTTCTCGTCCAGAAAGCGCACGCTGGTGGCGTCGATGCGCAGCGTGCGCTTGATGCGCCGGCCGCCCGACTCGAACATCTGACGGTAGTTGCGGTAGCTCTCGGAAAACAGCTTGTAGGTCGGCACGGTGGTCACCGTGTTGTCCCAGTTCTGCACCTTCACCGTATGCAGCGCGATGTCTTTGACGAAGCCGTCGGCGTTGGCCTGCGGCATCTCGATCCAGTCGCCGATGCGCAGCATGTCGTTGGAGGTGAGCTGGGTGCTGGCCACCAGGGACAGCAGCGTGTCCTTGAACACCAGCAGCAGCACGGCCGACAGCGCACCCAGACCGGAGATCATCCACAGCGGCGAGCGGTCGATCATGATCGACAGCACCAGCACCGTGCACACCGCGTACAGCATCAGTTTGCCGATCTGGATGTAACCCTTGATCGACCGCGTCTGCGCGCGCGTGGTGGCCGAGTAGGTGTCCTGCCAGGCGCTGAGCAGGCCGCTCACGCCGATGAACACGCAGATCCAAGCGGCCGCGTGCGACAGCCGCCCGACCACGGTCACGACCCGCTCGGCATGCGGCACCATATCGATGCCCAACGACACCACGGCGAACGGCACCGCATACCAGAAGTTGTGATACGCCCGCCGCTTCGCGAGCGCCTTGTCCCAATCATCGCGGCCCGTCGCCACCAGCAGCCGGTGCGCGAAGTAGAGCACCAGGCGCGCGACCACCCACTGGGCAAACAGCGCCGTCAGCACCAGCGCCCCCACCCCGACCAGGGTTTGCGCCCACGGCTGGGACGGCACCGAGTGGTCGAGCACGTCGACGAGGTTTTCCCATTGCATGGCCAAGACAGCATTCCTTCTAACAATCCGGGCCCAGATTATCCGCCATCGGGCCGCCGCGAAGGGTTTCAGACTGTGGCGGCGGCTCGCAAGGGCGCCGCCGCTGGCCCTATAATCCCCGCCATCATGGCAAATACTCCCGACTCCAATCAGAACCAGTTCGCCAACAAGGCGAGCGCCTGGTCCGCCCGTTTCTCCGAACCGGTCTCCGATCTCGTCAAGCGCTACACGGCCTCCGTCGATTTCGACAAGCGCCTCGCGCGCCACGACATCCGTGGCTCGCTGGCGCATGCCGACATGCTGGCCGCCCAGGGCATCATTTCGGCCGACGATCTCGCCGCCATCCAACGCGGCATGCAACAGATCAGCGGCGAAATCGACGCGGGCACGTTCCAGTGGCTGCTCGACCTCGAAGACGTGCACCTGAACATCGAAAAGCGCCTGGTCGAGCTCGTCGGCGATGCCGGCAAGCGCCTGCACACCGGCCGTTCGCGCAACGATCAGGTGGCCACCGACATCCGCCTCTGGCTGCGCGACGAAATCGACGGCCTGATCGAGCTGCTGCGCCAGCTGCGCCGCGCGCTGGCGACCGTGGCGCTGGACAACGCCGGCACCATCCTGCCGGGCTTCACCCATCTGCAAGTGGCGCAACCGGTCACGTTCGGCCATCACCTGCTCGCCTACGCCGAGATGTTCGGCCGCGACGCCGAGCGCCTGGCCGACGTGCGCAAGCGCGTGAACCGCCTGCCGCTGGGCGCCGCCGCGCTGGCCGGCACCAGCTTCCCGATCGACCGCGAGCGCGTGGCGCGCACGCTGGACTTCGACGGGGTGTGCCGCAACTCGCTCGACGCCGTGTCGGATCGCGACTTCGCCATCGAGTTCTGCGCCGCCGCCGCGCTCATCATGACCCACGTCTCGCGCCTGTCGGAAGAGCTCGTGATCTGGATGAGCCCGCGCGTGGGCTTCATCGACCTGGCCGACCGCTTCTGCACCGGCAGCTCGATCATGCCGCAAAAGAAAAACCCCGACGTGCCCGAGCTGGCACGCGGCAAGACCGGCCGCGTCAACGGCCACCTCGTCGCGCTGCTGACCCTGATGAAGGGCCAGCCCCTGGCCTACAACAAGGACAACCAGGAAGACAAGGAAGGCCTGTTCGACACCGTCGACACCGTGCGCGACACGCTCACGCTGTTCGCCGACATGGCCGGCGGCATCAAGGTCAAGCCCGACAACATGCGCGCCGCGGCCCTGCAGGGCTTCGCCACCGCCACCGATCTGGCCGACTACCTGGTCAAGCGTGGCCTGCCGTTCCGCGACGCCCACGAAGTCGTGGCCCACGCCGTGCGGGATTGCGAGCAGCGCGGTTGCGATCTGGCCGACCTCACCACCGACGAGCTCAAGGCGTACAACCCCGCCATCGCCGACGACGTGCACGAGGTGCTCACGCTCGAAGGCTCGGTGGCGGCACGCAACCACATCGGCGGCACCGCCCCTGAGCGCGTGCGCGAAGAGGCCCAACGCGTGCTGGACCAGACCGCCCAGGCCTGAGCCCGGCCGCGCGGCGCGTGCGGGCCCGATCGCGGGCCGACGCGCCGGCACCAAGCAAAAGCCCCGCCATGGCGGGGCTTTTGCTTAAGGGTACTGCCCGCGGCCGATGGGCCGGGCCGGGCCGGGCCTGGCTTGGCTTGGCTTGGCCTGGCCTGGGCTGGCCGGGCCTGACCTGGCCTGACCTGACCTGACCGGGCCTGACCGGGCCCGACCGGGCCGGGCCGCTACCGACTCAGACGCCGGTCCACTCGCTGGTGAACTTGCGGAAATCCGGGCGCTCGATCTTCGGCACCTCGCAACCGGGCGTGCCGATCGCCAAAAAGCCCAGGAAACGGTGATCCAGCGAATCGAAGCCGAGCTTTTCCTGCACTTCTTCGACATAGGTGCCCAGGCCCGTGCTCCAGAACGCGCCGTAGCCCAGCATATGGACCGCGTTCAGGATGTTCATCACGGCGGTACCGGCCGCCAGGATCTGCTCCTGCTCCTGGATCTTGCCGTCTTCGATCTTGGCGGCCAGGGCCAGGAAGAGCGGCACGCTCGCCATCCACTCGCGCACCGACTTCTCTTTCTCGGGCGTCATGCGCGGATCGCCGCTGCGCTTGACCGCGTCGAGCGCCATGTCCGCCAGCTTGGCGATGTTCTCGCCGCGGATGATCTTGAAGCGCCACGGCCGCAGCGCGCCGTGGTCCGGCGCGCTCATGGCGGCCTGCAGAATCTGTTCGAGCTCGTCGGGCTTGGGCGCCGGCGCACGCAGGAATTTCATCGAACGGCGGCTGCTCAGGGCGTGGAGCGGGGAAACGGTATCGGTCAAGGACATGGGTGACAGAGCCAAATGCAAAAAAGATAGATTCTCATATTACGCCAGGCATGTGCCCGGCGCGGACAAGTCCCGCCCGGTGACAGGGACTTCGAACGGAGTCGGGCTGTTCAACCCAGGTGGGTGTGCCGCTCGGGCCGCTCTTCCACCTGCATCTCGGACAGCCCGTGCAGAATGCCGCAGTCTTCGGCGTCCGGATGGGCCGACAGGCAACGCTGCCGCAGCTCATCGAGCTGGGCTTTCAACTGCGTGAGCTCGGCGATGCGTTCGTCGACGTGAGCGATGTGCTCGTCGAACAGCTCGTTGATCGGCCCGCACCCCGTCGTGTGATTGTCGGCCAGCGTCAGGATCTGCCGGATCTCGTCCTGCGTCATGTCGAGCGCGCGGCAATTGCGGATCAGGCGCAGCCGGTCGAGATGCACTTGGCCATAGCTACGGTAGTTGTTCAGGCCGCGCTCGGGTGCCGGCAACAGCCCTTCCTTCTCGTAATAGCGCACCGTCTCGACCGTCGTGCCGGCCGCCTTGGCGAGTTCACCGATCTTCATGGGACCTCCCTCGAATGCCGGGCGCCGCAATATCGGCGCCCCGCTTGACCCTATAGTAACTCCAGGGTGTTGAATCGCACCATACCCGGCCGGTCCCCAACAGGACGGCCCCCGTCTCGTTGGAGACGCTGCCGTGGAATGCGATATGTCCCGATTTTCCGAATCCGCTACGGCGCCGCTGTCCGGCGCCGCACCCCGCTCCGGCGCCGACCGCGATCACGCCGGTCAGGCGCACGACCGTGATCGCGCGGGCCATGCCCAGGACCACGCCCGCGATGCGCACGGGCACGACCACGACCACGCGGCCACCTGCGGTCACGATCATGCGCACGGGCACGGCCACACCCATGACGACGAACAGGGTCATGCGCACCGGCACGCGCACGCGCCTGATCCCGAGCACGGTCATGCGCACCGGCACGAGCACGCGGCTGAACCCGACTATGGTCAGGACGGCTCCCGCGCGCACGCCGACCCTGCCGCGCATCGGCATGGCGGCTGCTGCGCCCCGGCCGCCGTGGCCGCCGCCCCCGCCGCCGCGCTCCAGGCCGGCCCGGGCCAGGCGGTGGCGCGCGTGCGCATCGGGCAGATGGACTGCCCCACGGAAGAAACCCTGATCCGCAAGAAGCTGGGCGGCATGGACGGCGTGCACGCGCTGGACTTCAATCTGATGCAGCGGATTCTGACCGTGGTGCATGCCGAAGCGGCGCTGGATCGCGTGCTGGCCGCCATCAAGTCGCTGGGCATGACGCCGGAATTGCTGGCGGAAGATGCGCCCGCGCGCGCGGCGGAGCCCGCGCCGTCCGGCGCATGGCGCTGGCTCGCGGCGGGCGGCGTGCTCGCCGTGGCGGCCGAGGCCGCGCACTTTGCCGGCCTGCCGTCCGGCGTTACGGCCGTGCTCGCGCTGGCCGCCATTGCCGCCTGCGGCCTGACGACCTACCGCAAGGGCTGGATTGCCGTGCGCAACGGCAATCTCAATATCAACGCGCTGATGAGCATCGCCGTCACCGGCGCGGTACTGATCGGCCAATGGCCCGAGGCGGCCATGGTCATGTTCCTCTTCAATGTGGCGGAGCTGATCGAAGGCCGCGCGCTGGACCGCGCACGCAATGCCGTGCGCGGCCTGATGGATCTCGCGCCGCAGACGGCGCATGTGCGCCAGCCGGATGGCCAGTGGCGCGATGTGCCCGCCTCGGCGCTGCGCATCGGCGACCGGGTGCGCGTGCGTCCGGGCGAGCGCATCGCGGCCGACGGCGAGGTCGCCGAAGGCCGCTCAACGGTCGACCAGGCGCCTATCACCGGCGAGAGCATTCCGGTCGACAAGGCGCCGGGCGACGCGGTGTATGCCGGCACGGTCAACGCCTCCGGCTCGTTCGACTACCAGGTGACGGCCGCCGCGGGCAACACCACGCTCGATCGCATCATTCATGCGGTCGAGCAGGCCCAGGCCGCGCGGGCGCCCACCCAGCGATTCATCGACCGTTTCTCGCGGGTCTACACCCCCACCGTGGTGGTGCTGGCGGCGCTGGTGGCGCTGGTGCCGCCGCTGCTGCTCGACCACGGCTGGCTCGATTCGATCTATCGCGCACTCGCGTTGCTGATCATCGCCTGCCCCTGCGCACTCGTGATTTCGACGCCGGTAAGCGTGGTGAGCGGTCTCACGGCCGCCGCGCGCCGCGGCATCCTGATCAAAGGCGGGGTCTACCTCGAAGAAGGCCGCAAGCTGCGCCGGCTGGCGCTCGACAAGACCGGCACGCTGACCCAGGGCCGGCCGGTACAGCGCGACCTGACCGTCGTGGCGCCGCAGGATCACGCCGATGCCGCGCGCATCGCGGTGAGCCTGGCCGCGCGTTCGGATCACCCCGTATCGCGGGCGCTGGTCCAGGCCGACACGGCCGATGCCGCCACGCGTCTGGAGGTGCAGGACGTCGAGGCCCTGGCCGGTCGCGGCGTGGCCGGCACGATCGCCGGCGTGCGTTATCACCTGGGCAACCGCCGTCTCATGGCCGAGCTCGGCGTGCTCACCGACGCGGCCGAGCGCTACATCGACGAGGCCGAGAACGCCGGCGCCACCGCCATCGCGCTGGCGGATGGGCAGCGCGTGCTGGTGCTGGCCAGCGTGGCCGACATGCTCAAGCCGACCAGCGCGGCGGCCATCGCCGACCTGCACGCGCTCGGCGTGAAGACGCTGATGCTCACCGGCGACAACGCCCGCGTCGCCACGCGCATCGGCGCCGAACTCGGCATCGACGAGGTGCGCGCCGACATGCTGCCCGAGGACAAGCTGGCTCAGATCGAAGGCGCCCTGGGCCGCGAAGGCCAGGTCGGCATGGTGGGCGATGGCATCAACGACGCGCCGGCGCTGGCGCGCGCCGACATCGGCTTCGCCATGGGCGCGGCCGGCACCGGCACCGCGATCGAGACGGCCGACGTCGCGTTGATGGACGACGACCTGCGCAAGGTCGGCACCTTCGTGCGCCTGTCGCGCGCGACGCACCGCGTGCTGATGCAGAACATCATCCTCGCGCTCGGCATCAAGGCCGTGTTCCTGGCGCTGGCCGTCACCGGCCACGCCACCCTGTGGATGGCCGTGTTCGCGGATGTGGGCGCCAGCCTGCTGGTGGTGGCCAACGGGCTGAGGCTGCTGCGCGCGGGGCGCTGATGGGCGTCGTGGCCGGAAGACGAGACCGCGTCAACGGCCCAGAGGCCACCCTGCGCCCGCGCCGCGCACCGGCTGCGATATAGTGCGGTTCATTCTCGCCTACCTTCCTGACCGCGCCGCACGCGGGTCCACCGGATGCAAGACCTCAACGACCTTTATTACTTCGTTCAAGTGGTGGACCACGCCGGCTTCGCGCCGGCCGGCCGCGCCCTGGGCATCCCCAAGTCCAAGCTCAGCCGCCGCATCGCGCTGCTCGAAGAGCGCCTGGGCACCCGCCTGATCCAGCGCTCCACGCGGCGCTTCACGGTCACCGACATCGGCCAGACGTATTACGGCCACTGCCGCGCCATGCTGGTCGAAGCCGAGGCGGCCGACGAGGCCATCGCGGTCAACCGGGCCGAACCTCGCGGCGTGGTGCGCATGACCTGCCCCGTGGCGCTGCTCGAAGCGCAGGTGGGCGCGATGGTGGCCGACTTCATGGTCGCGCACCCCTTGGTGCATGTGCATCTCGAAGACACCAACCGCCAGGTCGACGTGGTCGGCGAAGGCATCGACGTCGCGCTGCGCGTGCGGCCCGGCCCGCTGCAAGACAGCGATCTGGTGCTGCGCATCCTGTCCGAACGCGGCCAATGCCTGGTGGCCAGCCCCACATTGCTCAAGCAGATCGGCGCCGAGCCCTTCACCTCGCCGCTGGACCTCACCCGCCTGCCCAGCCTCGCGCTCGGCCTCGGCGCGGCGCAGGCCGAGCAAGCCTGGCACCTGATCGGCCCCGACGGCCAGACGGCCACGGTGCCGCATCGCCCGCGCCTCATCACCCGCTCCATGCTCGCCCTGCGCGCATCGGCGCTGGCCGGCGTGGGCGTGGTGCAGCTGCCCAACATGATCGTGCACGAACAGCTCGCCCGCGGCGAACTGGTGCATCTGCTGCCGGGTTGGGCGCCCCGCCGCGAAATCGTGCACGCCGTCTTCGCCTCCCGCCGCGGCCTGCTGCCCTCGGTGCGCACGCTGATCGACTTCATGGCCGAACGCTTCGAGCAGATCGGAGACTGAGATCGGTCAACGCGGCGCCCCGCCCTGGGGCGTCGACCTCCGCTGGTACGAACCCGCTGTGCGCATTCCGTGCACACGCGCTCTCCCGTTGCGTTCCATCGGGTCCAATGCTGTACGCCGGCGGCAGGCGCGGGCGCGCATCAGTCTGAGCTTAGCTCGGGGAGGTGCCTTCTTACGTATCCATAGGAGTACCATTGATGGCACCACTAATTGCGCTCAAGCCGCCCCGGGAGTTCGCCATGGCCCACGTCATCCTCGCTGAGATTGCCGCGAGCGTCACAGATCTGAAACGCGACCCGATGGGCACCGTCGCGGCGGGCGGCGGGTTTCCCGTGGCGATCCTCAACCGCAACGAGCCCGCCTTTTACTGCATCCCCGCGCAGGCCTATGAGGCACTGCTCGATCGCCTCGAAGATCTCCAACTGAACGCGACCGCCGACGCGCGCCGCGACGACCGCGAGATCGAGGTGTCGCCCGATGAGCTATAGGCTGAGGTTTAAAGCCGCGGCCTGGAAGGAATGGCACGATCTCGACGCCACCGTGCGAGCGCACTTCAAAAACAAGCTGCTGGAACGCCTCCTGAATCCACGGGTGCCGCCCGCAAAACTGGCGGGCCATCCCGACCGATACAAGATCAAGCTCCGGAGCGAGGGCTATCGGCTGGTCTACGAAGTGCGCGACGGCGCACTGGTGGTGCTGGTGGTCGCGGTCGGCAAGCGAGACCGCGACGCGGTGTATAGAGCGGCGGCGCGTCGCTAGGCACGCCCGCGAACGGCGGCCTGTCCCATCCCGCGCGGTATCATGTGCCGACCCGGGATCGCCCGCGGCGCCCTGGCCCGGCCATGCGATCCGCCGCCGCCCGCGGCCAACGCCCGAACCGGCTTGCCGCGCGCCGACAAACCATAAAGAACACCGAACGCCATGCAGTTAACCACCTGGAACGTCAATTCCCTGAATGTCCGCCTGCCACAGGTACTCGCTTGGCTCGAGGCCAATCCGGTCGACGCGCTGTGCATCCAGGAGCTCAAGCTCACCGACGACAAGTTTCCGGTCGAGGCCTTTACGCAGCTCGGCTATCACGCGGCGTGGGCGGGCCAGAAAACGTATAACGGCGTGGCGATTCTGTCGCGCGAGCCGGGCTTCGCCCTCACGCGCAACATCCCCGGCTACGACGATCCGCAGCAGCGCATCCTGGCCGTCACCCTGCCCTCGCCGGCCGGCGACGTGCGGGTGATCTGCGCCTACTGTCCCAACGGCCAGTCCGTGGGCAGCGACAAATACGCCTACAAGCTGGAATGGTTCGGCAAGCTGCGGCACTGGGTCGAGGAAGAGATGCGCACCTACCCGCGCCTGGCGCTGCTGGGCGACTACAACGTCGCCCCCGCCGACGCCGACGTGCACAACCCCGAAAAATGGGAAGGCCAGGTGCTCGTGTCCGAGCCCGAGCGCGCGGCCTTCCGCGCCCTGCTGGATCTGGGCCTGGCCGACTCGTTCCGGCTCTTCGATCAGCCCGAAAAATCGTTCACCTGGTGGGATTACCGGCAGTTCGCCTTCCGCCGCAACGCCGGCCTGCGCATCGATCACGTGCTGCTCTCCGATCCGCTGCGCGACGCCTGCACGTCGGTGGTCATCGACCGGGCCATGCGGGCCAACGAACAGCCCTCCGACCACGCGCCGGTAACGGCCACGCTCAAATTCTGAGCACCCCACGAGCCGC
This sequence comes from Bordetella genomosp. 5, assembly GCF_002261475.1. Lineage (GTDB taxonomy): Bacteria > Pseudomonadota > Gammaproteobacteria > Burkholderiales > Burkholderiaceae_B > Bordetella. The sequence continues at coordinate 584,965 of NZ_NEVN01000004.1, read as the reverse complement.
TACACGCCCGGAAAATTTTCGGGTATAGTTTTGCTCTTGCTTGATTTGGGGCGGTAGCTCAGCTGGGAGAGCGTCGCGTTCGCAATGCGAAGGTCGGGAGTTCGATCCTCCTCCGCTCCACCAAATTCAGCAAAAAGGCCTCCGATTCGTCGGAGGCCTTTTTCTTTGGTTGATGGCATTTGCCGCCGCGCCCCGCGCTCCGGGTTCACCGCATCCGCATCGACTTGGGCGAATGGCCGTAGGCGGTGAAGCTGCCCAGGTGCGGGTAGCCCACCTTGTGGGTCACGGTGGACACGCGTTTTCCCGCCTCGAGCAGGTCGAGCGCGGCAACGTGCTGCCGCGGGCAGGCGAGATTCCGGCGGCGATACTGGCCGCCGGCCTGCAGCAGGTGCAGGCGCTGGGCCGGCTGGCATTCCCCCTCGGGCCAATCTGGGTCTACCAGGGACGCCGGCCCGAACGAGCGGACGCGGATGTCCCTTGCGCTTGAGATCGCGCGTGAGGTTGAGCGCGCGGCGGGCAGGCTCCACCTGACACGGCTGCCCCCGGCTCGCTCACTTTCTCAATACTGCGCGCGCACCGTCAGCATCACGTTGGCGGGCTCGCCGTAGTAGGTCTGGCGCGCCGACCCGCCGGCATAGCGTTCGAAGTAGCGCTTGTCGAATACATTGTTCACGGTGAGCGTGGCCGAGAGACGCTCGCTCCAGGCGTACCCCGCCTGCACCGTGAAGACCGAGTGGCCGCCCTGGCGCCAGCGAACGTTGCCGTAGTCGGCATACGTGGCGCTCGACGTGCGCATGCCCATGCCCACGAACGCGCCGTGCGCCAGCTGATCCGAGAAACGGTAGCGCGTCCAGAGGTGGAACTGATGACGCGGAAAAGTCGAGTCGAAGGCAGTGCCGACCACCTCGGGCAGGCCGTCGCGATGCTTGGTCTGGGTGTAGGCGTAGCCGGTGGTGATGTCCCAGCGCGGCGTGACGCGGCCCGTGAGCTCGGCCTCGAAACCCTGGCTGCGCACCTTGCCCGCCGCGATCGAATAGTCTTCGTTCAGCGGGTCATCGACCGCCCTGCCCTTGTCATCGATGCGGAACACCGCGACGTGCGCATTCAGCCGATCATCGAGAAACGCGCCCTTCAGACCCAGTTCGACCTGCGCGCCGGTGCGGGGCGACAGGAACGTGTCGCCCAGCGCGCGTTCCGTTTGCGGCGCGAAAATCCGGTTGTAGCTGGCGTAGGCCGATACCTGGCTGGTCAGATCGTAGATTGCGCCGACGTTCGGCACGAAACGCGCGTTGATGCTCTGATCGTTTTGCGGCGCGTCGGGATCGCGCGACTTCCACCAGGCGAGCCGGCCGCCGACCAGCACGGTGAGATCCTGCATCGGCTTGATGCGCGTGGATGCGTACGTGCCGTATTCCAGCGTGCGCGGCTCGGGCGGATCGCCGAGGTCATTGTCGGGCAAGTGCAGATCATTGTCGGGCGTGTCCACGTTCTGGCGCCAGATGCGATAGCGCTCCTGGATCTGCCCGCCCTTGAACTCCTGCAGATTGGCGCCCACTGTGAACGAATGCGTGCGGCCCCAGGCTTCGAACGGCTGGGTCACAAAGGTGTCGAGGCCGCGATTGATCTGGGTGGACTTCTGCCAAGCGCCCTCGAGGTCGAACTCGCGCGTGACAGGATTGACCATGCTGTTCGAGATGAAGCGGTCCATGCTGTTGCGTGTCACGTACTGGTTGGCGGTGGTGCGCCACCGTGCGCCACTCTCGAAACGATGATCGAGCTCGACAAACGCGCTGTGGCCACGGTCTTCCTTCACGCCATGGCGCGATCCCAGGAAGGTCGAACGCGAGTAGTCCGGCGTGCGGCCGCCCGCGATCAGCGGCAGGCCGGCGAATGCCACCGACTCGCCACGCTGCTGCGTCATCCCTGCCGACAAGGTGGTGGACGGGGTGAAGTCGTACTCGAGCGTGGCGTACACCGTCTGGGTGCGCTGACTCACCTCGTCGACAAAGCTGCGGCCTTGATCGTGGATCGCCACGATGCGCCCGCGCAGCGAACCGTCGGCGTTCAGGCCGCTGGTCAGATCGAGCTCGCCGCGATAGCGGTCCCAGCTGCCGACCATCGCCGCGCCGGCGATGCGCGTCTCGGCATGCGCACGCTTGCGCGCCAGGTTGATCGTGCCGCTGGGCTCGCCCGCGCCCTCGAGCAGGCCCGCGGGGCCGCGCCAGACTTCCACGCGGTCATACAGGCCCATGTCGAGCAGCGCGCTGCCCCACATGCCCTGACCGCCACGCAATGGCATCCCGTCGACCAGATAGTTGTTCAGCCGGAACCCCCGCGAGCGCAGATTGACCACGCCGGTGGATGTGGCGAACACCCGGATGCCCGTGACATGCTCCATCGCGTCGCCCAGCGACACGGCGTTGCGGTCATCGAGGTTGGCGCGTGTGAGTACCGAGACCGACTGCGGAATTTCCTTCAGCGGCACCTCTTCCTTGCCGATCGACACGGCACGCGCCGTGTACTCGCCCGTGCCTTCGCTGACCGGATCATTCCAGCGGCCGGACACCACGACCGGCGCCAATTCCGCGGCGGGCGAACCGGCGGCGGACGGCAGCGCGCGCAGGCTCAGCGCCCCGCTCGGCGTATGGACAAGCTCCAGACCGGTGCCCCGCAGCGCGGCCCGCAGGGCCTCTGCCGGCGTGGCGGTGATGTTCACGCCCGGACTCTGGCGCCCCTCGACGAGCTGCGCCGGCACCGCGAGCGCCAGACCGCTGCCGTTGACGATGGCGTTGAGCACATCGCCCAACGCCCCCGGCGCGATCACATAGGGCCGGGCCGCGTCAGGCCGGGCCGCGTCAGGCCGGGCCGCGTCAGCTTCGGTCGTTCGTGTATCGGCGGGAAGGGTCTGGGCCAGCGGGGCCTGCCAGGGCAGCGCCCCCGTGGCCACGATGGCCAGGATCGGGGCAATCCGGTAATGCATGAAGAAAACTCCTGTCGCGTTGCGTTCCTGATGGAGTGCAAAACCATCAGGCGCACTGGACAGGCATTTTCAAAAAGTTACATTCAAGCCGCTGCCGCGAGATCGATGGTGATCCACCACGGCCCGATCCTCTGGATCTGGATGGGCAGGGTGTCGGCCAGCGCATCGAGGGCGCGCGGTACATCGTTGAGCGGCAGGCTCGCGTGCACGGGCAGACGCGCCGCGGCGGGCGAGACACGCAAAATGCCGGGGGTGTAGCGGCGCAGCGCGGCCACGACTTCGCCCAGCGGCAAAGGCGCCGCCGAGAGATAGCCCGATTCCCATTCCGCACCGGTGACCGCTCCTCGCAACGCCAGGGCATGGCCGTCCTCGCCCATCAGCAGCCCTTCGCCCTGCTCCACGCGATGCGCCGCGGTGCCGCGCCATGCGACCTCCACGGCATCGCGCAGCGCAAAGATGCGCACTGCGGCGTCGAGCCGGCTCGCCACGAAGCGCCCCTGCGCGGCCTGCACGCGCACGTCTCCAGCGATGAGCTCGAACGCGGGCCAGGCCTCGCGAGCGGCCGGCGCCACCTCGGCGATCACATCGCCGCCGCGCAGCCTGACCTGCCGATGCGTGGCATCAAACCGCACGTCGGCCGCGGACCGGGCGTTGAGCATCAGATGGCTGCCATCCGGCAGGTCGAACGACTTGCGTTGCGCCGTACGCGTGGCCATGTCAGCCGCCAGCGTTCCCAGAGGCACGACACGATCAGTACCCCACGCGCCTGCCCCCACGCCGGCCAGCAGCAACAGCGACTTGAGCGCGGAGCGGCGCGCCGGCTGACGCAGCATCTGCCGCAATGCCGCCTGCTCGCGGCCCGGCAGGCGCCCATCCACCGCGGCGATGGCGTGCAACGGCGTGGCCAGCCCTTTTTGCAGGCGCTGCCAGGCTGATTCATGCGTGGGAGATGCGGCCAGCCAGGCATCGAAGCGGGCCTGGTCCTTGGTGGTGGCCCGGCCGGAGCTCAAGAGCGCCATCCAGTCCATTGCCTGATCGATTGCGCGTTCCATGGTGTCCGGGGCCCCGCTCAGAAAAGACCGTTCTTTTCGCAGCACTGCAGGGCCTGCTTCATGTACCGCACCACGGTGCGAAACGACACCTGCAGGCGCTGCGCGATTTCGTCATAGCTCAGACCGTCGACCTGGCTGTGAAAAAACGCCGCGCGCGCGGGCGCCGACAGGCCGTGCAAGGCATGGTCCAGACGCTGAATCGCATCGATCATCAAGGTCACGTCTTCGGCCGAAGGCGCGACCTCGGGTGCGAGTTGGGCCAGCGTATCGAGGCAGGCCCGCTCCAGCTCGCGCTCACGGTAGCGCCGATACACCAGCCGCTGGCCGATGCGCATCAAAAAGGCGCGGGGATGCTGGATGACCGAAAGATCGGTCTTGCGGAACAGCAGCTCGGTGAAGGTATCGCTGCACAGATCCTCGGCCTCGCCGTGGTCGCGCACGTGCCGCAGCAGGCGCGAGGTCAGCCACCGATGGTTCTCTTTGAAGAGCGTATGCAGCGAACGATCGGTGAGATCGGAAGACATCCCGCACGCGGGCCCCGGGCCCTGTAATTGATAATAATTACCATTATAGAGGCAAGCCGGGGCGGCGAGCGTCAGCCCTGTTTGGGCGGCAGTTCCGCCAGCGCGTCCATCACGCGCGCCGAGTACACCATGGCGGCGCCCGCGTTCAGCGCGACGGCCACGCCGAGCGCCTCGGCGACTTCTTCGCGCGTCGCGCCCGCCTTGTCGGCCGCCGCCGCATGCACGGCGATGCAGCCATCGCAACGCGTGGTCACGGCCACGGCGAGCGCGATCAGCTCACGCGTCTTGGCGTCGAGGTGGCCGGTTTTTTCGCCGGCGCGCGCGATCGTCTGGTAGCCGGCCAGCGTGTCCGGCGTGAGCTTGCCGAGTTCGCCGATGCGGCCGCCGAGTTGTTTGCGATAGTCGTTCCAGTCCAGCATGGTGAGGCTCCTTCATGAGACCGGCCGTCATGGCCGGTGGGATTCGAGGTGTCCCGCCGGCTCGTGCCGGCGAGGTGATGGAGTCATTCTGCGCCCGACGGCACGCGCCTTTAAGACTTAGAATCCTCATTCTCTAGCGAATTCGTCTCAAGCCCGAGGTCCGGACGCGGGAAGGAGACAAGAACATGGATGCACTGAGCCAGCTGCTGACGCTGGGCCGTTTCGAAGCGCGCATGGACGTGCGCTGCCTGCTGGACGGCCCGTTCGTCATGCCGCACGACGCCATGCCCACCAACGAGCTGCCCTTTCACCTGCTGCTCTCGGGCCAGTGCACGGTGCGAACGGCTTCGGGCGAGATCCCCATGCAGGCCGGTGACTTCGTGCTGATCAGCCACGGGCAGGCGCACACGATGGCCCATAGCGGCGCCGCGCGCGTTCGCAGCGCCGGCCGCGCCCTCACACGCAGCACGCCCGGCGAGCATGCGACGCTGCCGTTGGTCAGCAACCTGGGCACGCAGGCCCGCGCCAGCGTGGATCTGGTCTGTGGCCGCTATGTGCATCCCCCCGGCGCCGGCGCGCTGCTCACGCAGGTGCTGCCGCCGGTGTTGCACGCCACGCTTGCCGCGGCGACGGAGAGCCCGCCGCTGGATGCGCTCATCGCGCTGCTGCGCGCCGAGTCGGCCACCGCGCGGCCCGGCGCGCATGCCTTGATCAACGCGTTGGGTCAGGCCCTGCTGGCGCTTGCGCTGCGCGCGCATGGCCGCGCGGCACATGCCCCGCCCGGCATGCTGCGGCTTCTGGCCGACGCGCGGCTCGCCCCGTCGATTCAGGCACTGCTGCGCGAACCGGGGGCGGACTGGACGCTCGATACGCTGGCCGAGCGCGCCGCGATGTCGCGCGCCACTTATGCACGGCAAGTGCAGGCGGTGGCGGGAACGGCGGCGGGCGCACTGGTGTCGCGGCTGCGCATGATGCAGGCCTGCGAACTCCTGCAGGACCCGCGCCGATCGGTCGCCGACGTGGCCGACGCCGTGGGCTATCGTTCCGAAGCGGCTTTCGGCAAGGCGTTCCAGGCCGTGCTGGGCGAGCCGCCCGGACGCTGGCGGCGCGCTCGCGCGCAGGGTTGATTCGCGGGCAACTGATGCACACGCCTGCTGCGCGCGCCTGTTGCACGCGCCTGTTGCACGCGCCTGCTGCGTGCGCCGGTTGCACGCGTCTGCTGCACGCGCCTGCTGCGGGCACCTGATGCACGCGCCTGCTACACGCCCAGGCGCGCGCCCGCTGCTTTCCTACAGCCTGCCCACGCCCACCCACACGCGGGTCTGCACCACGCGACTGACGAGATCGTGGAAGTGCGCGGGCGCATCGCGCAACACGGCCACGCCCTGGATCATGGTGCGCAGATCGAAGGTCAACGCGCGCCTGACTCGCGCGGGCGCGGGTTCGCCGGGCGGCAGGTGCAGCGCTTCGGGCGCGGGCTCGGTTTCCTGAATCGCCACCACGCGCGCTTCGCGATCGCGGCGCCGCTGGGCCGGGCCCGTCAGCAGATCGGGGAGGCGGCGGATGCCGTTGCGCAGCATGTTGGGCGCGGCATAGCGGACCGGTGCGATGACGAGGCGTACGCCTTCGGCACCCAGGGCCGCTTCGGTAATGGCCGATACCGATGACTGCACGATGACCGTGCCTTCGGGCGCGGCGTCCGACGAGGTGGCGGCGGCGTTGGCTTCGCCGCCGAGAAACCAACGCTGCATGCCGATCAGGGCCTGCGCGCCGTCGAGATCGGCCTGGCCGCGCCATGGCACCAGACGTTCGCGCCAGACCGCGGGCACTTGCACGGCCTGCCCACAGGCGAGGCCGGCCGACAAGGTCTGGCTCGCGGGCCAGACCGTGTTGCGTCCATGAAAACGCACCTGCTCGAACTCGAGCAGTTCCATCAGCTCGCGGAAGTTCATGCGGCAATACAAGCGCGCGGAGGTATCGAGCCGCTTATCGATATAAACATTGCTCACGGCGGGTCTCCTTGGCGTAGATGGGTTTCGTCAAGGGGCCGGCACATGCGCGCGGGTGCTTGCCGCGGACATGCTGCGCGAGGGTTTGTCGACTCGAGTCAATCGCGGCGTCATGCACGCCAGCCGCTCGCGCGTGGACGCGAACGACATGTCTGATTCCCACATTTTGGGCGCCCGCTAATTATTTGTAGCGATTTGATAAGCACCCAAACCACGCCCCCGCGCGGCCCTCATTACAGTTTAGGCCGCGAAGCTTTCAATCGCCTGTGGCACATCCACTCCTATACCGATATGGGGTGTGCCTAATCTGTTTCACGAGAAAGAGGAAAAATCCAGAATGAAAAAGCAAACCGCTCTGCTCTCCGCACTGACGGCCAGCCTTCTGCTCGCCGGTTGCGCAAACCTGAGCAGCATGAACACCGACGGCCTGATGTCCGCCGGTAGCGACATGGCGAAGGCAATGAGCCTGACGGATGCGGACATCGTCCAACTCTCTGACGCAGCCTGCAAAGAAAGCGATTCGCAGGAAAAAATCGCCCCGGCCAACAGCAAGTACACGAAGCGCCTGAACACGCTGATGCGCGGCTTCGGCAACATGGATCTGAATGGCCAGAAGATCAACTACAAGGTCTACATGACCAAGGACGTGAACGCCTGGGCCATGGGCAACGGTTGCGTGCGCGTCTACAGCGGCCTGATGGACATGATGAACGACGACGAACTGCGCGGCGTCATCGGCCACGAAATGGGCCACGTCGCCCTGGGTCACAGCAAGAAGGCCATGCAGACCGCCTACGCGGTGAGCGCTGCCCGCGGCGCCGCCACCTCGGCCGGCAACAGCGCCGTCTCGGCCCTGTCGTCGTCGCAACTCGGCGAGATGACCGAAAAGCTGGTCAACGCCCAGTTCTCGCAATCGCAGGAGACCGCGGCCGACGATTACTCGTTCGACCTGCTGACCGAAAAGAAGATGAACCGCAAGGGCCTGATCACGGCCTTCGAAAAGCTGGCCAAGCTCGACGGCGGCGAAAGCAGCATGTTCAGCTCGCACCCGTCCTCGCCGGACCGCGCCGCGCGCCTGCAAAAGCGCCTGCAAAACGGCAAGTGATCGACGGCCGCCGGCTCACGCTGGCGGCTTTGCAGACGCAACCGGGAGCCCCTGCGGGCTCCCGGTTTTTTTTTAGCCGGGCCGTCCCAAGAAAAAAAGCCCCCTCGGGGGGCAGCAAGCCGAAGGCGCAGCGTGGGGGCAACCCGCTTTGTTGCGTCTGGCATAAATGGCGCACGCCAGACGCAACAAGGGCGACCCTCGGGTCGCCCTTGTTGCGTCGGGTCGCCTCTCGGCGGCCCGCGCCTTACCGGTCGATCACTCCGCCTTGACGTTGGCGTCGCGAATGACCGTGGCCCATTGCTTGCGCTCGGCGCTGATGCGCGCGGCGGCATCCGCGGGCGTGGTCCAGGTGGCGATGGCGCCCTGGCGTTCCAGCGCGTCCTTCACTTCCTGCTTCGCAAGAATGGTCTTGAGCGTCGTGTTGAGCTTCTCGATCACCGGCGCCGGCGTGCCGGCGGGCGCGACGATACCGAACATCGAGCTGACCTCGAAGTTGGCGAGGCCCGCTTCCGCGGCCGTGGGCGTGTCGGGCAGCGCCGCGGCACGATCCTTCGAGGTGACGGCGAGCGCGTTCAGCTTGCCTGCCTTCACGTGCGCCTGAGCGGCGGGCACGGTCTCGATCATGGTCAGCACCTGGCCGCCCATCAAATCGGTCATGGCGGGACCGCTGCCCTTGTACGGCACGTGCAGCATGTCGACGCCGGCCACGCGCTTGAACATCTCCGCGGCCAGATGCTGCGGCGAACCGTTACCGGCCGACGCGATGGTGAGGCTGCCCGGCTTGCTCTTGGCTTCATTGATCAGCTCGGGCAAGGTCTTGGCAGGCACCTTGGGATTGACCACGAACACGAGCGGCACGGTACCGACGATGGAGATCGGCGCGAAGCTTTTCTCGATGTCGTAGTTGACGCGGCCTTCGTACAGCACGGCATTGATCGAGTGGCTCGTGAGCGCACCCATCAGCAGCGTGTAGCCATCCGGGGTGGCCTTGGCCACCACGTCGGCGCCGATGTTGCCGGCGGCGCCGCCACGGTTCTCGACCACGACGGTCTGGCCCAGCGCACCGGTGAGCTGCTGTGCCAGAACGCGGCCGATCACGTCGGTTGCGCCTCCGGGCGGATACGGCACGACCATGCGGATCGGGCGATCGGGGTAGGCCTCGGCGGCCAGCGCGGACGCGCCGGTACCGAGCGTGGCGGCAGCACAGAGCGCCAGAAGGGAGTTCAGCACGGCGCGGCGCGGCATGCGCGCAACACCGGCCGTCGTGCGACGGTCGGACATCAGTGTCTCCTCTACTTGCCGGGTTGAGAATGAAGGTAGGTGCCCGGCTCACTTCCGGCGCAGTGTAAGCACCCGAAGTTGATAAATTAATCAGTATTTTTCGATGATTTGATCGCATAAACAGATCAATCAAACACAAGTGAAATACCGCTTGCCGCGTCAAATCCCTTGGATTTATGATGCTCGCGCTGATTATCGATAATATTATCGGGATGGTTATGGACAAGAAAAAAGACGCGAAATCGCCCGCTCCGGCGGCGGCCACCGGCCTGAAGAAGGGTCTCACCAACTACGGGGACATCGGCTTCTCGCTGTTCCTGCGCAAGGCGTTCATCAAGGGCGCCGGCTACACCGATGACGCCCTCGACCGTCCCGTGATCGGCATCGTCAATACCGGCAGCAGCTACAACCCCTGTCATGGCAATGCGCCGCAGCTCGTCGAAGCCGTGAAGCGCGGCGTGATGCTCGCCGGCGGCCTGCCGGTCGACTTCCCCACGATCTCGGTGCACGAGAGCTTCTCGCAGCCCACCAGCATGTATCTGCGCAACCTGATGTCCATGGACACCGAGGAGATGATCCGCGCGCAGCCCATGGATGCCGTGGTGCTGATCGGCGGTTGCGACAAGACCGTGCCGGCCCAGCTCATGGGCGCCTCGTCGGCCGGCGTGCCGGCGATCCAGCTCGTGACCGGCGCGATGCTCACGGGCGGCCACCGCGGCGAACGCGTGGGCGCCTGCACCGATTGCCGCCGCTACTGGGGCCGCTACCGCGCCGAAGAAATCGACGCGGTCGAGATCGCCGACGTGAACAATCAGCTCGTGGCCAGCGTGGGCACCTGTTCCGTGATGGGCACGGCTTCCACCATGGCCTGCCTGACCGAAGCCATGGGCATGATGATCTCCGGTGGCGCCTCGGCGCCCGCCGTGACGGCCGACCGCATGCGCATCGCCGAACAGACGGGCACGACCGCCGTCGCGATGGCCAAGGCGCGCCGCACGCCCGATCAGATCCTGACCGGCAAGGCCATCGAAAACGCCCTGCGCGTGCTGCTGGCCATCGGCGGCTCGACCAACGGCATCGTGCACATGACGGCCATCGCCGGCCGTCTGGGCATCGACATCGACCTCGCCGGCCTGGACCGCATGAGCCGCGAGACGCCGGTGCTCGTGGACCTGAAGCCGTCGGGTCAGCACTATATGGAAGACTTCCACAAGGCGGGCGGCATGCTGGCGCTGCTGCGCGAGCTGCGTCCGCTGCTGCACCTCGACGTCATGACCGTGTCGGGCCGCACCCTGCGCGAAGAGCTCGACGCCGCGCCGCCGCCGTTCAAGCAGGATGTGATCCGGCCGTTCGACAACCCCATCTATCCCGTGGGCGGCCTGGCCGTGCTGCGCGGCAACCTGGCCCCGGGCGGCGCGATCATCAAGCAATCGGCCGCCAATCCCGAGCTGATGGAGCATGAAGGCCGCGCCGTGGTGTTCGAAGACGCCGAGGACATGGCCCGCCGCATGGACGATCCGGACCTGGACGTGACCGCCGACGACGTGCTCGTGCTCAAGCGCATCGGACCCACCGGCGCGCCCGGGATGCCCGAGGCGGGCTACATGCCCATCCCCAAGAAGCTGGCCGTGGCCGGCGTGAAAGATATGGTGCGCATCTCCGACGGCCGCATGAGCGGCACGGCGGCCGGCACCATCGTCCTGCACGTCACGCCCGAAGCCGCCATCGGCGGACCGCTCGCCTACGTGCAGAACGGCGACCGCATCCGGCTGTCGGTGAAGTCGCGCGAGATCTCGTTGCTGGTCTCGGAGGCGGAGCTGGCGCAGCGCGCGGCCGCCGCGCCGCAGGTCCGCCCCTCGGCCGAACGCGGCTACCGCAAGCTGTTCCTCGAGACCGTCACGCAGGCCGACCAGGGGGTAGACTTCGACTTCCTGCGCGCCACCGAAACCCACGACAAGGTGCCGCGCGCCTGACCGACCCTGCCATGAGCCTGCCTGCCGCCCCGACCGAATGGACCCTGGACGACGCCGTCGCCGCACTGGAAGAAGACATCGTCTTCGGCCGGCTGCATCCGCGCCAGCGTCTGACCGAAGACGAGCTCATGGCCCGCTTCGGTCTCAAGCGCCATGCGGTGCGGCAGGCGCTGGCCCGGCTCGAGCAGATCGGCGCGATCGAACGCCGGCCCAACGTGGGCGCCGAGGTGCGCGCCTTCGACACGGCCGAGGTGATGGAGCTCTACGCGCTGCGCGAGCTGCTCGAGTCGCGCGCGGCCACGCTGATCCCGCTGCCGGTCGCGCCGCCGCGCCTCGACGCCCTGATGCAGATACAGCGTGAGCACGACGCCGCGGTCACCGCGGGCGATGCGCGCCATGTGTTCCGCTGCAATCATCAGTTCCATCGTGAGCTGTTCGCGCTCACCGACAATCCGGTGCTGCAACACGCGATCGAAGAATATGCGCGCCGCACCCATCCGATCCGCTTCGGCACGTTGGCCGCGGCCGGGTACCGCGAGCGCGCCCGCCAGGAGCACTGGGCCATGATCGAGGCGCTGCGCGCCGGCGACCGCGAGGCGCTCGTCGCGCTGTGCCGCCAGCACATCCTGCCCTCGCGCGACGCCTATCTCGCCGCCGAACGCTTGCGCTCCGGCCGCGCGGCCTGAGCGCCCGCCCCACCCCGCTTGCCCGCCGGCGGCGCCGGCAGATGCCGCCGCAGCTCGTCCACCAGCGCCAGCGCCGCGGGTGACAGACTGCGGTTGCGCGAGGTCACGAGCCCGATCGAGCGCTCCGCCACCGGCCCCACCAGCGGCCGTTCCACGACGCCCCCGTGCGCCACGGCGCGTGCCGCGATCTCCGGCAGCGCCGCCACGCCGAAGCCGCACTCCACCATGGCCACGATCGTGGCGAGGTGTTCCGCCTCGAAGGCCGGCTGGAAACGGATGCGGTTCTGCAGAAAGGCCCACTCGGTGTATTGCCGCACGCTGCTGGGCTGCACCATCGACACATGCGGCGCATCCACGGTGTCGGCCCAGCGCAGCGGCCCCGTCGAACGCGCAAGGGCGTGGCCCTCCGGAATCAGCAGCAGAAAGCTGTCCGACATCATCGGCACATAGTGCAGATCCGCCTGCTGCGGATCGGCCGCGGTGAGCGCGAAATCCACGGTGCCGGCGCGCACCAGATCGAAGGCCGGGCCCGACAGGGTGTCGTGCACCTTGAGCGCCACGCCGGGATGCGACTGGCGATACGCCATCAGCACGCGCGGCAGAAGTCGTGCCGCCAACGATGGCAGGGCCGCCACCGCCACCTGGCCGCGATCGGCGCTGGCGCTGCCGCTCACGGCCGCGATCGCCTCGCGAAACGCCACCTGCAGGGCGGCCGCCTGCTGCATGAACACCTCGCCAGGCGCGGTGAGGCGCACGCTGCGCGTCGTGCGATCGAACAGGCGCACGGCGAGCGATTCCTCGATGCGCAGGATCTGCGTGGACAGCGCCGACTGCGACAGGTGCAGCTGTGCCGCCGCCTGGCGGAAATTGAGCGTGCGGCCCAGCACCAGCACCGTTTCGATATCGCGCATCGAGAGGTTGATCTTCATGCGGCGTCTCCTGCCATTGATCTTGTAATTCGATCATTCTATAAAAAAAATCTGATTCATCAATCAACGGCCGTTCCCTAAACTTGCGCCCCATACGAGGATCGAGAAAGGAGCGATCGATGCAGACGACGAATTCCGCGCCGCTGGCGCGTCCCAGCACGGCACACGTGGTGGTGGTGGGTGGCGGCACGATGGGCGCCGACGTGGCCGTGGTGCTGGCCCGGGCGCAATGCCGCACGACCGTGATCGAACCGCACGCCGAGCGCGCCGCCGCGCTGCCCGCGCGCGTGGCCGCCAATCTGGCCGCGATCGGCCATGAAGACTATGCCCGTCACGTCAGCGTGGCGCCCAGCCTCGACGCCGTGCAATGGCAGGACGTGGGCCTGGTGATCGAATGCGTGCCCGAGCGCCTGGACATCAAGCAGTCGCTCTATGCCGAGCTGGTCAAGCGCGCCCCGCGCGAGGCCATCCTGGCCAGTAACAGCTCGAGCTTCCCGATCAGCGCCATCGGCGCCGGCCTGGACACGCGCGACCGCATGCTGGGCCTGCACTTCTTCATGCCGGCGCACCTGGTGCCGCTGGTCGAGGTGGTGCTGTGCGAGGCCAGCGCGCCCGCCAGCGCCGACGCGCTGATCGCGTTCATGCGCCGTTGCGGCATGGTGCCGGTGCGCGTGGCGCGCGACCTGCCCGGCTTCCTGGCCAATCGCCTGCAGCACGCGCTGTCGCGCGAGGCCTTCAAGCTGATCGACGACGGCATCGCCACGCCCGAAGACGTGGACGCCGCCGTGCGTTTCGGCTTCGGCTTCCGGTTCCTGGCCGCGGGCCCCGTGCTGCAGCGCGACCACGCCGGCATCGACGTGCACGCCGCCGCCGGCGCTACCATGTACCCGACGTTCTGCAACGACGACCATCCGGCGCGCTGCCTCACCGAGCGCGCGGCCGATGGCCGTCATGGCATGAAGACCGGCGAAGGCTTCTATGCCTGGACGCCCGAAACGATCGCCGCCGAGCGCGCACGCTACGACCGCCTGCTGCGCGCCGGCCTGGACCTGCTCAACGACGAACTGCCGGAGATCCAGCCATGAGCACCCCCGCCCTGTTGTCGCAATCCCCGCTCATCGTGTGCGTGGCGCCCAACGGCGCCTACAAAACGGCCGAGCAGCACCCCGCCGTGCCGATGACGCCGGCCGCGCTCGCGCGTGAGGCGCAGGCCTGCCTGGACGCCGGCGCCGCCATGATGCACATGCACGTGCGCACGCCGGACGGCAAGCATTCGCTCGACGTGCAGGCCTACCGCGACGCGCTGGCGGCCGTCGAAGCCGCCGTCGGCGAGCGCCTGCTGGTGCAGGTCACCAGCGAGGCCGCCGGCGTGTACAAGGCGCCCGCCCAGATCGCGATGGTGCGCGAGCTGCGTCCGCGCGCGGTGTCGATGGGCCTGCGCGAGATCGCCGTGCCCGAGGTGCCCGAGAGCGAGCTGGCCGCGTTCTTCGCCTGGATCGCCGCCGAGCGCATCATGGCGCAGATCATTCTGTACGACGTGGCCGACGTCGAAAAGTGGCAATCGCTGCGCGCGCGTGGCCTCGTTCCGCCCGGCGCCTGGTCCACGCTGTTCGTGCTGGGCCGCTACAGCGCGGGCCAGCAGTCTTCGCCCCACGATCTGCTGCCCTTCCTCAACGCCTACGATTTCACGCTGCCGTGGGCCGTGTGCGCGTTCGGCCGCGAAGAAAACGCCTGCGTCACCTCGGCCGCGTCGTTCGGCGGCCATATGCGAGTGGGGTTCGAGAACAACCTCACCCTGCAGGACGGCAGCATCGCGGCCGGCAACGCGGCGCTGGTCGCGCAGGCCGTCACGGGCGGCCGCGCGCTGGGCCGGCCGATTGCCGACGCCGACCAGGCACGCGAGATCTACGGCGCGATCGCCTGAGGCAGCCGGGTCTCAGTCCCGCGTCAGCGCGCGCCAGGCCGCGAGCTTGGCCGCGAATGGCTGCGCCGCGTGCGCGGGGCTGGTGGACGGCAGGCTGACGTAGTCCAGCGGCCGGCCGACGCCGGCCAACGCCGGAAGCGCGTGGCGCCTGAACAGCGCCGCGGCTTTCGCGCCATTGAAGGCAATGCGCACGATGCCGGGATGCGCCTGCAGAAAGCCGGCGAAATCATTGGCGCGCGCGCTGTCGGCCACGATGGCCGAGTCCAGGCTGCCCGGCCGCTCGCACTGGGCCAGCACGTCCCACAGCGCGACGCCGGCATCGCTCAGCTGCGCGAGCCGCGCGTCGTAGCCGGCCGCCGCATCGATGCCATAAAGCTCGGCCATGATCGGCCAGAAGGCATTGCGCGGGTTGGCGTAATAGCGCCCCGCGGCCAGTGACACCGCGCCCGGCATGGTGCCCAGCACCAGCACGCGGGCGCGCGCATCGGCCACGGCGCCGAAGCCTCGCACGCTGGCCGGGGTCAAGGCCGGCGCCACACGCTCGCCAGCCACGGCTGCTGCTCACGCGGCAGGCCTTCGGGCCGGTAGTAATGCTCGAGCGGCTCGAAGCCGGCGCCGATCATCAGCGCCTGCCATTGCGGCCAGTCGTGCCACACACCGTAGCGCCCGCGCAGCCACCCTTCCTGATTGGTGCCACGCGGGTTCGACGAGAACAGCGCGCCACCGGGCCGCAGCGCATCGCGCAACTGCGCCAGCACGCGCGGCAAGGCCTCGCCGGGCACGTGGAAAAGGCTCGCGTTCGCGAAGACGCCGTCGAACGCCTCGCGGGGCAGATCGAGCTCGAGAAAATTCTGCAGCAGCACGGGGCCCGCGCCCGTGGCGCGCGCCATCTCGGCGAACTCGGGCACGCCATCGAGCCCGGTCGGGCGGTGCCCCCGCGCGGCAAACGCGCGCAGATCGCGGCCCGGGCCACAGCCGAAATCGAGAATGTCGAGCGCACGGTCGGCCGGCAGATGACGCAGCAGCGCGTCGATGTTCTGGCTTACGTCGTGGTCGCGGGTGCCGGCCTCGAACGACACGGCGTTCGAAGCGTAATCGGCCAGGGTGCCGGCGCTGGCGCGGCGGAGGTCGGAAGCGGAATCGGTCATGCCTGCAATGTACAACGGCCGCCGGGGCAAGCCCGGCGGCCGTCGAGGATTGGCTGTCGCGGACCGGGTGAACGGCCCGCGCGCCGGGCGATCAATCAGGCCGCCAGGCGGCGCTCGATCTCGGTCTTGGTGTGCGGCAGCTCCTGGGGCAGGCCCTGCTGCAGCTGATCGAACAGCTCGGCGTGCAAGGCCAGCTCATCGCGCCAAGCCGGACCGTCCACGGAAATCACCTGCTGGAACGCATCCGGGCTGAACTCCAGGCCGGTCCAGTCGATGTCGCCGTAGTTGGGCGAGATGCCGAACACCTGATCGGCGCCGTTTGCCGTGCCTTCGAGGCGGCCGAGAATCCACTTCAGCACGCGCATGTTTTCGCCGAAGCCCGGCCAGACGAACTTGCCGTCCGGACCCTTGCGGAACCAGTTAACGCAGTAGATGCGCGGCAGCACGGCGCCGGCATCCTGCAGGCGCTTGCCCAGACGCAGCCAGTGCGCGAAATAGTCGCTCATGTTGTAGCCGCAGAACGGCAGCATGGCGAACGGATCGCGCCGCACCACGCCCTGCTGGCCGGCGGCCGCGGCGGTGGTTTCGGAGCCCATCGTGGCCGCCATGTAGACGCCCTCGACCCAGTTGCGCGCTTCGGTCACGAGCGGCACCGTGTTGGAGCGGCGGCCACCGAAGATGAAGGCGTCGATGGCGACGCCCTTGGGATCTTCCCAGGCGGGATCGATCGAGGGGCATTGCGAGGCCGGCGCCGTGAAGCGCGCGTTCGGGTGCGCCGCCTTGCGGCCGGCCTTGGCCGCGATCTCGGGCGTCCAGTCCTGCCCCTGCCAATCGATCAGGTGCGCGGGCGGCGTGTCGGTCATGCCTTCCCACCACACGTCGCCGTCGTCGGTGCGCGCCACGTTGGTGAAGATCACGTTGGCCTTGAGCGTGGCCATCGCATTGGGATTGGTCTTCTCGCTGGTGCCCGGCGCCACGCCGAAATAACCGGCCTCGGGATTGATGGCGTAGAGCTTGCCGTCCGGGCCCGGCTTGATCCAGGCGATGTCGTCGCCCACCGTGCTGACCTTCCAGCCATCCATGCCTTGCGGCGGGATGAGCATGGCGAAGTTGGTCTTGCCGCAGGCCGACGGGAACGCGGCGGCGATGTGGCGCTTCTCACCCTTGGGCGAGGTCACGCCCAGGATCAGCATGTGTTCGGCGAGCCAGCCCTGGTCGCGGCCCATGGTCGAGGCGATGCGCAGCGCGAAGCATTTCTTGCCCAGCAGCGCGTTGCCGCCGTAGCCCGAACCGTAGCTCCAGATCTCGCGCGACTCGGGGAAGTGCACGATGTACTTGGTGTCGTTGCACGGCCATGCCACGTCGGCCTCGCCCTGCGCCAACGGCTTGCCCACGCTGTGCACGCACGGCACGAACTCGCCGTCGGTGCCCAGCACGTCGTACACGGCCTTGCCCATGCGGGTCATGATGCGCATGTTGACGGCCACATACGGGCTATCGGAGAGCTCGACGCCGATGTGGGCGATGGGCGAACCCAGCGGGCCCATCGAGAACGGCACGACGTAGAGCGTGCGGCCGCGCATCGAGCCGGCAAACAGGCCATCGAGCGTGGCGCGCATCTCGGCGGGATCGGCCCAGTTGTTGGTGGGGCCGGCGTCTTCTTCGCGCGCGGAACAGATGAAGGTGCGGTCTTCGACGCGCGCCACGTCGGACGGATCGGACCAGGCCAGATACGAGTTCGGACGCTTGACCGGATCGAGGCGCTGCATCGTGCCAGCCTCGACCATCAGCTCGCACAAGCGGTCGTACTCTTCCTGCGAACCGTCGCACCAGACCACCTGGTCGGGCTGGGTATGCGCCACGACACCGCGCACCCATTCGATAAGGCGCGGATGTTTGACGTAGGCGGGCACGTTGAGCGCGATGGCTGCGGCCTCGGAAGCATGATTCATGGGAAGCGTCTCCTGGAGGGGGTTGCGAAAGCGGAACGACGCGCCAGCCAAGGATCCGGCAGGCGCGCGCCGCTATGGGGCATTGCCAAAAAAGCCGGCCCGGCGGCCAAGGCCGCCGGGCGATCAGGACCGATATTACTTGCGGGCCAGTACCGGTCAAACCGCCTTTACCCCTAGTCACGTCTCTTGCTACGGGTTAACCCCTGCGACTTTTCTGCCCGCAGTGCAACATGGGCGCTATGACATAATCGGCCGGTTCCCCAAGCCACCGCCACGGCGCGCGCCCCGCGTGCCGCCGCTGCATTTCTCTGGTTCGCAACGCCGCCTCATGTCCCTGCCTCAGCCTCCCCTGAACGCCGACCGCCTCTGGTCGCGCGTCGACGCCCTGTCGCGCTTCACCCTGCCCGATCAACCCTGGACGCGCCGCGCCTTCACGCCCCTGTGGGCCGAAAGCCGCGAATGGTTGCGCGCGCAATTCGAGGCCGCGGGGCTCGTGACCCACGTGGACGCGGGCGGCAATCTGGTCGGGCGGCGCGAAGGCCGCCGCGCGGGCGCGCCGGCACTCGTCACGGGTTCGCACTGCGACACGGTGGTCGAAGGCGGCCGATTCGACGGCATCATCGGCGTGCTGGCCGGCATCGAAGTGGCGCACACCTTGCACGAGCAAGGCATCGAACTCGACCACCCGCTCGAGGTGATCGACTTCCTGTCCGAAGAGCCGAGCGATTACGGCATTTCGTGCGTGGGCAGCCGCGCGCTTGCCGGCGTGCTGCACGCCGACATGCTGGCCGCGCGCAACCCCTCTGGCGAAACGCTCGCGGAGGGGCTGGCCCGCGCGGGCGGCGATCCGCTGCGCATCGTCGACGCCATCCGCCCGCCGGGCAGCACCGCCGCTTTCGTCGAACTGCATATCGAACAGGGGCCCGTCCTCGAAACCCGTGGCCTGCCCATCGGCGTCGTGACCAACATCGTCGGCATCCGGCGCGTGGCGATCACGGTGCTGGGCCAGCCCGATCACGCCGGCACTACCCCCATGGATATCCGCCGCGATGCGCTGGTGGGCGCGGCCCGCGTCATCGACGCCGCGCACCGGCTGGCCTCGCGGGCCAGCGGCAATCCGCATTACGTGGTCGCCACGGTGGGCCGCATCGCCATGACGCCCAACGTGCCCAACGCGGTGCCGGGCAAGGTGGAGATGGTGCTCGAGGTGCGCAGCGACAGCGATGCGGTGCTCGAACAGTTTCCGGAGCAGGTGTTGGCCGAGGTCCAGGCGGACCTCACCGCGCTGCGCCTGTCGGCCTCGATGAGCGCGCTGAGCCGGGCGCGCCCCACCGACTGCCAGCCGGTCGTGATGGAGGCCGTGGAGCGCGCCGCCAATGCGCTGGGCTATGCCCATATGCGCCTGCCCAGCGGCGCCGGCCACGATGCGGTCTACATGGCGCCCAGTGGGCCCATCGGCATGATCTTCATCCCGTGCCTGAACGGTCGCAGCCATTGCCCCGAAGAATGGATCGAGCCCGCGCAACTGCTCGATGGCACGCGCGTGCTGTACCAGACGCTGCGCGACCTCGACGCCACGCTGCCGTCCGGCCGATAACCCTGCTGGCGCGTGGCCCAGGCCGGTGGCGCCGCCCTGGCTTGGGTATGCTCACGGCAACCTTGCGATGGACACCATGGAACAGATCGATCTCGACGACGGCACCGCCGACCGCTTCCTGCTGGACGCCCCGGGCGTCTCGCTGCTGGTCTTTCACAGCAAGACCTGCGCCAATTGCCGCGTGGCCCGAGAGCGCCTGCCCGAGTTCGAGCTGCCGGTGGATCGCCTGTGCTGGATCGATGCCGGCCACAACGGCGGCCTGGTCCAGCGCTACGAGGTGTTCCACCTGCCGGCGCTCTATGTGGTGCGCGACGGCGCGTTCTACGGTCCGGTGAGCGCGCAGCTCGCCGACTGGGATCTGCGCCAGCAGATCGGGCTGGCCTTCGACAGCTATCCGGGGGAGCTGCCGTGAGCCGCGCCGGCCAGGCCGCCCTGCCCGCCACCGCCGCTCAAAAACGCCTGCCCCTGGACGCCTTCGCGACCAGCGTGATGCTGATGCTGTGCATCTGCTGGGGCTTTCAGCAGATCGCCATCAAGCTCATCGCGGCCGACGTGTCGCCGATGCTGCAGATCGGTCTGCGTTCCGCCTTCGCCGCGGTAGTGCTGGGCGTTTATGTGCTGCACAAGCGCGGACTCGCCGAGCTGCGCGATGGCACCCTGCCCGCGGGCCTGCTGGTGGGCGCGCTGTTCGCCGGCGAGTTCGTGCTGGTGGCGCTGGGTCTGAACTACACCACGGCATCGCATATGTCGGTGTTTCTGTACACCGCGCCCATCTTCGCCGCGCTCGGCCTGCACGTGCTCGTGCCCGACGAGCGCCTGCGCCCCTTGCAATGGCTGGGCGTGGTCGTGGCGTTCGGCGGAATCGCGCTGGCGTTTCTGGGCAAGGGCGTGCCCGCCGCGACGGCGGCCGCGCCCAATATGCTGCTGGGCGACTTCCTCGGTCTGCTGGCCGGCGCCGCCTGGGGCATGACCACGGTCGCGATCCGCCGTTCACGCCTGTCGGAGGCACCCGCCGCCAAGACGCTGTTCTATCAGATGGTGATGGCCGGCATCGTACTGCCCGCGTTCTGGGCCGCCGGCCCGGCAGCGCCGCCCAACTGGACCGCGCTGGCCGTGGCCAGCGTGCTGTTCCAGTGCGTGGTGGTGGCCCTCACCAGCTACCTCACCTGGTTCTGGCTGCTGCGCCGCTACCTCGCGTCGCGCCTGTCGATCCTGTCGTTTCTCACGCCGCTCTTCGGCGTCGGATTCGGCGTGTGGATTCTCGACGAGCCGCTCGACGCCAGCTTCGCGGCCGGCGCGGTGCTGGTGCTGGCCGGCATCATGCTCGTGAGCGCGGCCGGCCTGATCCAGGAGCAGTGGGCGCGGCTGCGCGCACGCTGAGCGGCCCCCGCGGCGGGAGGCCGCCCGGGGCGGTCAGGCGGCGGCGCGGTGCCCCGCGCGCAGCGCCGCCAGCGACTGCCGCTGATTGCCGTCGGCGTCGAAGTTCGACGGCGCCAGCCAGGCCTCGAAGCCCGCCTTCACGGCAGGCCATTCCGAATCGAGTATCGAGAACCACGCGGTGTCGCGGCTGCGGCCCTTGTAGACCGTGGCCTGTCGGAACAGCCCCTCGTACTCGAATCCCAGGCGCTCGGCCGCGCGCCGCGACGGCGCGTTGAGGCTGTCGCATTTCCACTCGTAGCGGCGATAGCCGAGTTCGTCGAAGGCGCGCCGCATCAGCAGGTATTGCGCTTCGGTCGACGCGCGCGAGCGCTGCAGCAGCGGCGAGTAGGTCACGAACCCCACCTCGATCACGCCGGCCGGCGGGTCGATGCGCATCAGCGCCAGCGTACCCACGGCACGGCCGGTAGCCAGATCGATCACCGTGTGGTGCAGCGGATCGTTGCTCGCGGCGGCGCGCTCGGCAAAATCCCGATAACGCGCGGCGTCTTCGAAGGGGCCCACCGACAGATAGGTCCAGTCGCGCCCGTCCGGGGCCTGCGAATACGCGGCGTGCAGCTCGGCGGCGTGGCGCGCCGCGTCGAGCGGTTCGAGGCGGCAGTACCTGCCCTCGATCGGCGTGCGCGGCGGCACCGGACGCGCGGTCCAGCCGGGCAGCGGTTCGCCGATGGGTTGACCAAACGGGTTGAGCACCGAAGACATGTTTTTCCTTGTCAGACAGCGGCGCCTCGGTCGACACGACCGGGCCAGCTGCTACGGTAGCGTGGTTCGTGGCATGATAAAAAGACCACGCCAACCCAACCTGATAGAGCCACGCAGCTCGCCTGCCTGCACGCCATGTCCGACTCCGCCCTCGCCGCCTCCGCCCTGGACCTGCTCGATGCCCCGCTGGACGACCCCGGCGCCGCCGGCCAGCCGGTCTCGCTGCAGCGGCAACTGCAGCAGCGGCTGCGCCAGGCCATTCTGAGCGGCCGGCTGGCGCCCGGCACGCGCCTGCCCGCCTCGCGGGCGTTGGCCGAATCGCTGGGGATTTCTCGCAACACCGTCACGATCGCCTACGACCATCTGGCCGCCGAGGGCTACGTGCTGGCGGATCGGCAAGGCACGCGCGTCGCGGCGCTGGCCCGGCCGGCCGCTGCCAGCGCCCCACCGCCGCCGGTCAGCGCGCTGCCGGCCCTGTCGGCCCGGCTCGCGCAAATCGCGCCGCATCCGGTGCGGCACGACGTGCATCTGGCGCTGCGCCCGGGCACGCCCGCGCTGAATCATTTTCCGCAGGCCGCGTGGCGCGGCGCCCTGGAGCGCGCGGTGCGCGGCAGCGGCGCGGCGGCGCTGGGCTATGGCGACCCCGTGGGCGAACCGGCGCTGCGCACGGCGATTGCCCGCTACCTGGGCATCGCGCGCGGCGTGCGCTGCGACGCCAGCCAGATCGTGATCACCGAAGGCGCCCAGGAGGCGCTGGCACTGTGCGTGAAACTGTTGTCGAATCCGGGCGACACCGCCTGGGTCGAAGAGCCCGGCTATCGCGGCGCCAAGACCGCGTTCGCGGCCGGCGATCTGCGCATGGTCCCGATCCGGGTGGGCGCCGAAGGCCTGGCCGCGAGCGCCGAGGATTGGCGCACCCGCCCGCCGCGCCTCATCTACGCCACGCCCTCGCATCAATACCCCACGGGCGCGGTGCTCTCGGCGGCCCGGCGCCTCGAGCTGATCGCGCTGGCGCGCAGTCACGGCGCCTGGATCATCGAAGACGACTACGACAGCGAGTTCCGCCATCACGGCGAGCCGATCGCGGCCATGCAGGGCCTGGTCGACGCGGCGCCCGTGCTGTACGTCGGCACCTTCTCCAAGACCATGTTCCCGTCGCTGCGCATCGGCTTTCTGGTACTGCCACGGGCGCTGGCGCCGGCCGTGGCCGCGCCGCTGGGCGAGCTGCTGCGCGGCGGCCATCGGCACGAACAGCTCGCGCTGGCGGACTTCATCGAGAGCGGCCAGTTCAGCCGTCATCTGGGCCGCATGCGCAGGCTCTATCGCGAACGCCAGACGGCGCTGCGTGCCGCGCTGGCGCGGCATTTCGACCTTCCCCATCAGCTCGAGGGCGGCCATTGCGGCCTGCACCTGACGCTGCGTCTGCCGCCCGAATATCCGGATCGCGCCATCGTGGCGGCGGCCGCGCCGCACGCGATCGCGCCGGCGGCGCTATCGGCCTTCGCGCTGTCGCCCGATGCCCGCGACAACGGTCTGGTACTGGGCTACGGCAATACCTCCGCCGAGCGCTTCGACACGATCGTGACGCGGCTGGCGCAGCTCGCGCGCCAGGCGGGACGCGCGTCCGGGTGAGAGATCAGCCGGCCGCCTGCAGCGCGCGGCGGCGGCGCCACCAGCGGGCATACACGAACAGATTGAGGCTCATGGCCGCCAGTCCCAGCCCGGCCTGCACGGGGCGCGTCAGGCCCTCGGGGTACAGCAGCGACCATACGTAGTGCGCAATGAAGCCGCCTTCGTAACCCTCCTGGCCGGCGCGCCAGCGCAGGTCGTTTTCGAGCGGCGTGAGCGGACAGATGCCGCCGGTCACGGTGATTCCCACGGCCCAGGCGATTGCCGGCAGGTGCAGCCAGATCAGCCGCGGCCAGCGCGCGAGCAGCAGCCCGCCCAGCACGGCGAACAGCACGAAGAGCCCATGAAACAGAACGACGGCGTCCGCCAACAGACCGTAAAAAGACATCGCTCAGCCACCGATCAATGCGCCGAGCAGCAGCATCGCGAGCAGCAGCCAGAAGAGGCCACTGAAGATCGAGCGCCCCAGAAACGCCTTGATGGCGGCCCACACGAACAGCAGGCCCAGGATGAGCAGCGCAAAATTGAACACGCTGGCGCTCATGCCCATGGCCTGCGCCAGGCCATTGAAGAAGTCCGACAACGCCCCGCCCAGGCCGCCGAACAGCCAGCGCAGCCCATCGACGATGGCGCGGATGATGCCGCCGAGCATCGCGCCGGCGGAGGAAAAGAAACTATCGTCCTGCATGGATATGCCAATGGGGACACGCCCCCGAATCCTGAATTCCTCTTTATATCCCATCCCCGTCTGGGGGCAAGCCGGGCGGCGGCGCGCAGTCTCGGGTTTAATAGAGCCCGATCCGTTCATTCCGGCCATCGCAACCCGGCCCGCGCCCAGGCGCGGCGCGCGGCGCGGCGGCCCAGGCTACGCAAGGAACCGTATTCATGGCTTTTGATTTCGATCTGTATGTAATTGGTGCGGGCTCGGGTGGCGTGCGTTCGGCGCGCTTCGCGGCCGGTTACGGCGCGCGCGTCGCCGTGGCCGAAAGCCGCTATCTCGGCGGCACCTGCGTCAATGTGGGCTGCGTGCCCAAGAAGCTGCTGGTCTACGGTGCCCACTATCGCGAAGACTTCGAACTGGCCAACGGCTACGGCTGGACGCCCGGGCACCCCGGCTTCGACTGGCCCACGCTGATCCAGAACAAAAACCGTGAAATCGAGCGCCTGAACGGCATCTATCGCAACCTGCTGGTCAACAGCGGCGTCACGCTGCACGAGGGTCATGCACGCATCCTCGACGCTCACACCGTCGAGGTCAATGGCCGCCAATACAGCGCCGCGCACATCCTGATCGCCACCGGCTCCTGGCCGTTCGTGCCGGAGATCCCGGGCAAGGAATACGCGATCACGTCGAACGAGGCCTTCTTCCTGAAGCAGCTGCCCCGCCGCGTGCTGGTGGTGGGCGGCGGCTACATCGCCGTCGAGTTCGCCTCGATCTTCAACGGCCTGGGCGCGCAGACCACGCTGATCTACCGCCGCGAGCTGTTCCTGCGCGGCTTCGACGGCTCGGTGCGCGAGCACCTGCGCGACGAGCTGCAGAAAAAGGGCATGACGCTGCGCTTCCAGGGCGACATTTCGCGCATCGACAAGCTGCCCGACGGCACGCTGGCGGCCACCCTGACCGACGGCTCGGTGATCGAGGCCGACTGCGTGTTCTACGCCACCGGCCGCCGCGCCATGACCGACAACCTCGGCCTGGAGAACACCGGTGTCGAGCGCGACGCCAACGGCTTCATCAAGGTGGACGACGAGTACCGCACCACCGAACCCTCGATCCTCGCCATCGGCGACGTGATCGGCCGCGTGCCGCTGACGCCGGTGGCGCTGGCCGAGGGCATGGCCGTGGCCCGCCGCCTGTTCAAGCCCGATGAATATCGCAAGGTGGATTACACCCATATCGCGACCGCCGTGTTCAGCCTGCCCAACATCGGCACGGTGGGCCTCACCGCCGAGCAGGCGCTCGAACAAGGCCACAAGATCAAGCTGTTCGAAAGCCGCTTCCGCCCGATGAAGCTCACCCTCACCGATTCGCAGGAAAAGACCCTGATGAAGCTGGTGGTCGATGCCGAAACCGACCGCGTGCTCGGCTGCCACATGGTCGGCCCCGATGCGGGCGAGATCGTGCAGGGTCTGGCTGTCGCGCTCAAGGCCGGCGCGACCAAGGCGGTGTTCGACGACACGATCGGCATCCACCCCACCGCCGCCGAAGAGTTCGTGACCATGCGCACGCCGGTCGCGGCCTGAGGCGGCGAGAAGACCTGGGCCCGGAGCGCGAGTGCATGCGTGCGCTGCGCGCGGCGGGCAACCTCAGCCGCGCAGCCGTCCCAGCAGGGCCTGCGCGGCGCGCGGTGCCCTCGCCTTCTCGCCGTTGATGAAATAAACGAACACCTGCCGCACGCGGCCCCGCGGCGCGGTGGGCACCAGGCGTGCCAGATCGGCCGGCGCTTCGCCGCGGGCCCATTCGAGCGCCCGTTCGTGCCAGCGGGCCAGCGCCGCGGGCGCATAGCCGTTGGCATACCGGTCGCTAGCCTGCATCAGGCGGGCGTACACGATGTCCGAGGTGCGATCGGCGATGTTCGGATACTCCTCGCTGTCGGTATAGACCGTGGCGATGCCGTGCTTGCGCGCCAGCCGCACATAGGCGCCACAGGCGAAGCTCGGATGCCGGGCGTCCAGCACATGCGACAGCTCACGCCCCTGCACCTGCTCGGGCAGCAGGGCAAAGAATGCCTCGAGCTCCTGGGCATCGAACGGCTTGGTCGCCGGCAATTGCCACAACAGCGGACCGAGCTTGTCGCCCAACTCCGCGATGCCGCTGTCCATGAAGCGCTGCACCGATTCGCCCGCCTCGCCGAGGTTGCGCCGATGCGTGGCGTAGCGCGGCGCCTTCAGACTGAAGATGAAGTCGTCCGGCACCTGCTCCGCCCAGACGGCGAACGTGGTGGGCTTCTGCGAGCCATAGAAGGTGCCATTGACCTCGATCGCCGTCAGTTTGCTGGCGGCATACTCGAGCTCGCGCGACTGCGGCAGGTCGGCGGGATAGAACACGCCGTTGCGCCAGGGCGGAAAGGTCCAGCCGCCGATGCCCACGCGGATGGGCGCCTGGCGCGCGGCCGATGCGGCGCGTGACGGGCTGGCTGGCGTGTTGCGGGTGGTGACCATGTCTGCTCCGTTGATGCACTTCTCTGCGCCCTAGCATTCCGCATTCCCGGCCCGCCTGCCACGGCCGCCGATGCCCGTCGGCCAGGGTCCGTGGCGTCCCCGCGACATTTCGCTGTTCCGGAACAGTTCTGGATTAATCTGCCTCTCGCTCGCACCGCATCCCGCCGGTGCGTACCTCACTCGACGCGCGTGCCACCATGTTCGACTTCGGCAGTTTTCTCGGCTTTGTCCTGATCTGTATCGGCATGGTCCTCACGCCCGGACCCAACATGGTCTACCTGATTTCGCGATCGCTCTCGCAGGGGCGGCGCGCAGGCCTGATCTCGCTGGCGGGCGTGGCGCTGGGTCTGATGTTTTTCGTGCTGTGCGCCGCGCTGGGCATCACCGCGCTGCTGATGGCGGTGCCCTATGCCTACGAGGCGCTGTGCATCGGCGGCGCGATCTACCTGTTGTACCTCGCCTGGCAGGCTCTGCGTCCGGGCGGCCGCTCGCCCTTCGAAGTGCGTCAGCTGCCGGTGAGTTCGCCGCGCCGCCTGTTCTCGATGGGGCTCCTGACCAGCCTGCTCAATCCCAAGATCGCGGTGCTGTACCTCTCGCTGCTGCCGCAATTCATCGACCCGTCCCGCGGCCACGTCCTGGCGCAGTCGCTGATCCTCGGGTTCACGCAGGCGGCGATCAGCGTCACGTTCAACGCCATGATCGTGCTGGCGGCCGGCTGGGTGTCGGCGTTTTTCGCGCGCAGCCCGGCCTGGATGGTGGCGCAGCGCATGATCATGGGCAGCCTGCTCGGCGCGCTCGCGGTCCGCATGGCGCTCGACGCCCGCCGCTGAGCCAGGCCCGCCCCCGGGACGCTCGCGCCGGCCGGAGGGGCCCGCGCGTCACCCCGGCAGGCGGAAGCCCTTGCCAAAGTGCGATAATCCCGGGGATGCGCGCGCTGCGCCCGGAGAATGCTTTGACCCGTATCGACGACCCCCTGCACGACCGCGAAGTCGGTCTTGCCGATTCCACCCACGACACCACCCGCATCGACGACACCCGCATCGGCGCGGTGCGTCCGCTGATTTCGCCGGCCCTGCTGCAGGACGAGCTGCCCACGCCGCAGCCGGTGCAGGATCTGGTCGAGACCAGCCGTGCCCGCATCGCCGACGTGCTGCACGGCCGCGACGACCGCCTGATCGTGGTGGTGGGCCCCTGCTCGATCCACGACCACGGCCAGGCCATGGAATACGCGCGTCAGCTCAAGCAGACCGCCGACGCCCTGAGCGACGATCTGCTGGTGGTCATGCGCGTGTACTTCGAGAAGCCGCGCACCACCGTGGGCTGGAAGGGTTACATCAACGACCCGCACCTCGACGGCAGCTTTGCCATCAACGAAGGCCTGCGCCGCGCGCGCCGCCTGCTGCTCGAGATCTCGGGCCTGGGCCTGCCGATCGCCACCGAATTCCTCGACCTGCTCAGCCCGCAGTTCATCGCCGATCTGGTCGCCTGGGGCGCCATCGGCGCGCGCACCACCGAAAGCCCGAGCCACCGCCAGCTCGCATCGGGCCTGAGCTGCCCGCTCGGCTTCAAGAACGGCACCGACGGCGGCATTCAGATCGCCGCCGACGCGATGGTGGCCGCCGCCGCCAAGCACGCCTTCATGGGCATGACCAAGATGGGCACGGCCGCCATCTTCGAGACCCGCGGCAACATCGACACGCACGTGATCCTGCGTGGCGGCAAGCAAGGCCCGAACTACGACGCGGCCAGCATCGACGCCTGTTGCGCCGCGCTGGCCCGCGCGGGGCAGCGCGAGCAGGTCATGGTCGACTGCTCGCACGCCAACTCTAACAAGTCCCACGATCGCCAGATCGACGTGGCGCGCGAGCTGGCCGAGCAGATCGCCGGCGGCGATCAGCGCATCACGGGCATCATGATCGAAAGCAACATCAACGCCGGCCGCCAGGATCTCAAGCCCGGCGTGCCGCTGGCGCACGGCGTGTCGATCACCGACGCGTGCATCAGCTGGCCGCAGACGCTGCCGGTGCTCGACGACCTGGCGCGCGCCGTGCGCGCCCGCCGCGAGCGCGCCGCCAGCCGCTGAACGCCGCGGTCACCGCCGTGCCGGGGGCCCGGGCGCCACGCGCGTCCGGGCCTTATTCTTTGGCGGGCGCTGCGGCCGCTGGCCGACCCCGGGCGCCAGGGAGGTGGCTTATCCTTGGCCCAGGATCAAGACAGCGGCCCGGCCCCCCTGGCAGAATCATGATCAACCCCTATCATCGGAGTCGGAGGCCGTTGCCCATGCCGGCCGTCCCGACCCGCCACTCCGCTGGCCGCGGCGCACGCCCGGCCGGCCCCACCCAGGAGACTTCCCGATGCGCATCAAACGTATCGTTGCCAATCTCGCGGCCCGCGACCCGGCCCAGGCCGAACGCTTTTATCGCGACGTGCTCGGCCTGGAACTGCTGATGGACCAGGGCTGGATCGCCACCTATGGCTCCGACCACGACACGACCCCGCAGCTCAGCATCGCCGCCCACGGCGGCAGCGACACGCCCGTGCCGGACCTCTCCATCGAGGTGGACGACCTCGACGAGGCCCTGGAACGCGTGCGCGCCGGCGGCTACGCGGTCGAATACGGGCCCGTCCTCGAGCCCTGGGGGGTGCGGCGCTTCTACGTGCGCGACCCGCTGGGCAAGCTCGTCAACCTGCTCCAGCATGTGGATTGAATCCGCGCCCGCCGTCTCCTTCGCGCCCTGCCCCTGGAATAACCCATGCCTTTGAATCCGGAACCCCACGAAAGCCGCGTCGCCGTTTTGGTCGACTGCGACAACACCACCCCCGAGATCCTCGAGTACGCCTTGCGCGTGGTCGCGCAGTTCGGCCGCGTCGTGCTGCGCCGCGGTTACGGCAATCACAGCACGCTGGCCAATAAATGGCAGGAGGCGCTGGTCCGCCTGGCCTTCACGCCCTGCCTGCAGTATCAGTACGCCGCGGGCAAGAACACCGCCGACATCGCGCTCGCGCTCGACGCCTTCGAAGCGATGTTCGACAACCGCGCCGACACGTTCTGCCTGGTCACCAGCGACTCCGATTTCGCCTATCTGTGCCGCAAGCTGCGCGAGCGTGGCGCCACCGTCTGCATCGTGGGCGAGGCCAAGACACCCGACGCGCTGCGCAATGCCAGCGATCAATTCTTCGAGTGGACCCCGCCGGAGCCGGTGGAATACGCCAGCGCCGGACGCGCCAGCGCACGCCGCGCACCGCGTCCCGCCAAGGCCATGGTCGCCGCAGTGGCGCTGCTCGCCGGCGACACCTCCGAGGGCCGCGTGGGGGTGGGCGAACTGGGTCAGTACCTCAAGCGCACCGATCCGGCGTTTTCGCCCAAGACCTTCGGCTACTCCGGCCTCGTCGACATGCTGCGCAACTTCCCCGAACTGGTGTTGCAGCAGGCCGGCAACTCCTACTGGGTGAGCGTCAAGCCGGTGGAGGTGATCGAGGCGCCCGCCAAGCCCGCGCGCAAACGCGCCACCAAGACCACCAAGAGCCCGAACAAGCGCGCCAAGAGCAACGGCAACGCCGAATGACCCCGCGCGCGCCCGGTCACAATGACCGGCGCGCGGGCGCGCCGCAACCGCCCGCGGCGCGCTACTATAGGTCGTCTTTACCCCGTTCGATCGAAGGAGTCCGCATGATCTGGAAATTCATCCCCCTCGCCCTGCTCGCCGGCCTGACCGCGTGCGCCTCGCCCGGCGGATCGGGCTCGAGCTCGAGCGGCGGCACGGGCGCCTCGCCCTCCGCGGACGTGGCCCCTTCGGCAACCCAGCCCAGCGCTGGCGCGATGCCCGGCAGCGGCCGCACCTGCGATGCCCAGCCCGCGCAAAACATGCTCGGCCAGACCTTCAACGACTCGGCCGCTCAAAAGGTCCGCAGCAGCGCCTCGTCGGACACCGTGCGAGTACTGAAGCCGGGCCAGGTCATGACGCTCGAGTACAACGCCACGCGCGTCAACATCATCGTCGATGGCCAAGGCAAGATCAGCGCGATCCGATGCGGCTGATTCCGCCTCGCAAGAAGACAAACCCGGCCGAGGCCGGGTTTATTTTTTCGCCGGGCCGCCCCAAGAAAAAAAGCCCCCTCGGGGGGCAGCAAGCCGAAGGCGCAGCGTGGGGGCCCTTTTTCGCTGGGCCTTCCCAAGAAAAAAGCGCTCCCTCGGGGGGCAGCAAGCCGAAGGCGCGCTCACGTCTTGTTGCGCGCCTCGGCCAGCGCCACCGTCAGGTGCATCACGCGCTGCTTGAGGCCGTCGCGCTCCTCGGTCAGGCGCTGGATCACCTTGTTCAAGCGCGCCACTTCGGCCGGATAGTCCGTGATCACCGGTGTCGAGCCATCCGGATCAAACGGCGGATCGCCGTCCGCGCCGGCCTCGGGCTCGGCCTCGCCGCGGGCATCCCGACGGGCGCGCAGCCGCTCGGCCTGGACGGTCTGGCGCACCTCGCGCGCGGTCATGCGCAGCTCTTTACGCCCGCCCTGCACCGCCTGCTTCTGGCGCTCGACCGGCAGCGTCGCCACGGCCGCGGCCGCGTTGATCGACACCTCGCCGGCACGCACCGCTTCGACCAGCTCAGGCGCGGCCTGCTGGCGAATGCGGTCGATCTGGGTCAGGGTGTTGCTGCTCACCCGCGCCTCGCGGGCCAGCGCCTGCCGGCTCGGCATCGCCGGCGCCTGGGCCTCGGCCGGGCTGGCGGCGTCGCCCGCCTCTTCGCCCGGCGCGGCCGCCGGCGCGCGGGACTGCAGAATTTCTTTCTTGCGCAGCGCGAGCACGCCGCGCTGGTAGTCCGACACACTGCGCCGTCCCAGATGATTTTCGATCATCCACAGGCGCACATCGTCGAGCGACTTGAACTTCTCGTGCTGGATGGTGCGAAACGGAATGCCGTGTTTCTGGCAGATGGCGTAGCGGTTGTGGCCGTCGACGAGCAGCTCGCCCCACAGCACCAGCGCGTCGCGGCAGCCTTCGGCCAGCAGACTGCGCTCGAGCGCGGCATGCTCGTCGGGCGTGAGCGGATCGATATAGAGCCGCAGCTCTTCATTGATGACGATATTCATGGGCGGCAGCATAACCCGCCCGGCGCTCAGAGCAGCCCGCCCTCGGCCAGGGCATCGCGCACCTCGCGCAGCCGGGCGATCGGATCGGTCAGTGACAACAGCCGCGCCTTCATGGCGATAGGCAGCGGCAGCAGCTCGCACCAGCGGTCCGCCACCCATCCCGCCTCGTCGAGCCGGTAGGGCGCACCGACGGGCAGATCGTCGGCGCCACGTTGCTGGGCATCGGCAATCAGGGCGCCCAGCATGTCGGCCACGCCCTCGAACGCGGTCGGCACGGGCTCGATCGGATCGTCGTCGATGTCGCTGGCCTCGCCGTGCCACAGCCCATACTGACCGCGCTGGGTGTCGCCAAGCCGGAAGCGGCCCAGACCGGTGCAACTGAGCGCGAGCAGCGTGGGCGTGACCGCCTCGCAGCGATCGATGCGGGCGTAGGTGCCGACCGGGGCCAGCACCTCGATGCCCTCGGGCGTGCGGACCTCCTGGCCTGCCAGCAGCGCGACGACGCCGAAGGGCTCGCCGTCTTCCTGGCAGCGCCGCACCATGTCGAGATAGCGCACCTCGAACACCCGCAGGTGCAGGACCCCGGCGGGAAACAAGGCGTTGCTCAATGGGAAGAGTGCAATGTCGCGCATAAGCCTATGATGACACGATGCCCGGCCCGGCGGGCAAGGAGACGACGATGCCCCAGATTTCTCCCTATCTGTCCTTCGATGGCGACTGTGCCGAGGCGATGCGCTTTTACGAGCGCGTGCTCGGCGGCAAGCTCGTGGCGCTCATGACCTACGGCGAAGGGCCTCCCGAGCTGCAGGCCACGGTGCCGGTGGCGTTTCACGGCCGCGTACTGCATGCCTGCCTGGACCTCGACGGCCAGACGCTCATGGCATCGGATACCGCCGGCGAAGCCTGTGGCGGCCCTTACGAGGGCCAGAAAGGCGTATCCCTGGCCCTCACCTACCCAACGGTATCGGATGCGCAGCGCGTGTTCCAGGCCCTGTCCGAACACGGCAAGGTCGTGATGCCCATGCAACGCACCTTCTGGGCCGAGACCTTCGGCATGGCGGTCGATCAGTACGGCACCTCCTGGCTGATCAACGGCGGAGCGATGTCCTGACCCCATGAACCCCGCCATGACGGAGCGCCGCCGCTGGCTGGCGTTGATGGTGCTGTGCCTGGGCGTCTTGATGATCGTGCTCGACACGACCATCGTGAACGTCGCCCTGCCCTCCATCAAGGCCGACCTGAAGTTCGACGAGGCCAACCTGGTCTGGGTCATCAATGCCTACATGCTGACCTTCGGCGGCTGTCTGCTGCTGGGAGGACGGCTGGGCGATCTGTTCGGGCACCGGCGCATGTTCCTCGCCGGGCTCGTGCTGTTCACGCTGGCATCGCTCGCCTGCGGCATGGCGCACACGCGCACCCTGCTCGTCGCGGCGCGGGCACTGCAGGGCGTGGGCGGCGCGGTGGTGTCGGCCGTGTCGCTCTCGCTCATCATGACGCTCTTCACCACCCCCGCCGACCGGGCCCGCGCCATGGGCGTGTACGGCTTCGTCTGCGCGGGAGGCGGCAGCATCGGCGTGCTGCTGGGCGGCCTGCTCACCGGCGCCCTGAGCTGGCATTGGATCTTTCTGGTGAACCTGCCGATCGGCGTGCTGGTGTATGCGCTGTGCGTGGCGCTGCTGCCCGCGCACACCGCGCAGGGCCCGCGCCCCCGGCTCGATCTGGCGGGCGCCTGCGCGATCACCGCGGCGCTGATGCTGGCGGTGTATGCGGTGGTCAATGGCAACGAGGCGGGCTGGACCAGCCTCGCCACGCTCTCGATGCTGGGCGCGGCGGCGGTGCTGCTGGCCGCCTTCATCGCGATCGAGGCCCGCGTACGCGAGCCGCTGATGCCGCTCGGCCTGTTCCGCCTGCGCAACGTGGCGACCGCCAACGTGGTGGGCGTGCTGTGGGCGGCGGCGCTGTTCGCGTGGTTTTTCATCTCGGCGCTGTACATGCAGGTCGTGCTGGGCTACAGCCCGATGCAGGTGGGCCTCGCATTCCTGCCCGCCAACATCGTCATGGCGCTCTTTTCGCTCGGCGGATCGGCGCGGCTCGTGATGCGGTTCGGCATCCGCGCGCCGCTGGCCGCCGGGCTGCTGCTCGCCGCGCTCGGGCTTGCCTGGTTCGCCCGCGTGCCCGAAGCGGGGGGATTCTGGATCGATGTGATGCCCGGCATGACGCTGCTCGGCGTCGGCGCGGGCATCGCGCTCAATCCGATCCTGCTGGCGGCCATGAGCGATGTAGAGCCCGCCGACGCGGGCCTGGCGTCGGGCGTGGTGAACACGGCGTTCATGATGGGCGGTGCGCTCGGACTGGCGCTGCTGGCGGCCCTGGCCGGCGCGCGCAGCGCCGCGCTGGCGGCGGCGGGCGCCCTGCCGGCCACCGCGCTCACCGGCGGCTACCGGCTCGCGTTCGCGGTGGGCGCGGCCGCCGCCCTGCTGGCGGCCCTCGCGGCGGGCCTGGTGATGCGCACGCCGCGTAACCGTCCGGCCGACCAGCCCGCCCCGCACGCCTGACTCGGCGGCCTCACACCGCCAGGCTGCGCTCCGTCTCGGACCAGATCTGACGCGCCAGCGCGCGCGGGTTATCGGCCGCCACGTAGAGGCGGATTTCCATGTCGATATCGTTGACCTCATGGTCGGCCCGCACCAGAGTGCCCGCCTTCAGGTCCTGCTCGACCAGCGTGTACGGCAGCCATGCCAGGCCCAGCCCCTGACGCGCCACGGCCAGGATCGCGTCGGCCAGATCCGACTCGTAGACGGTGTTGAGCAGCGCCGGCGTGCAGATGCCCTTGAGGCGGCTGCGCATGATCTTGCCCAGCGACATGCTGTCGGAATAATCCAGGAACGGCACGGCAGGATCCGTGCGGATGCGCGGCACCTGAAAACGCGGATGTCCCGGCGCCAGCGGCGCGCTCACCGCGACGAGCTTGTCGGCGCCGACGCGGCGGTACTTGAACGACGGGTTATCGATTTTTTCGTAGATCGGGTCGTGCGCGTGGCACAACAGAAAATCCACCTCGCCGTCGACCAGCATGTCGATGCCGTAATTCAGCGTGGTGGTGATGACCTTGGTCTGGAACGGCGGCAGGCTCTGTTGCAGACGCAGCATCAGCCCCGGCAGCACCAGGTGCGACAGCGTACGGCCCGAGGCGATCAGCACCCGGCGGGCGCGGGCCTGCTCGGGCTTCTGCAGCGACGCGCGCGTGTCGTTCAGGATGTCCATCACCTCGAGCGCCGCCGCCAGCACGACCTTGCCCGACGCGTTGAGCTGGGTGTGCTGCGTGCCACGTTCGACCAGCGGCACCCCCGCCCACTCTTCGAGCGCCCGGATGCGCCTGCCGAACGCCGGGTGCGTGACATTCCGGCTTTCGGCCGCGCGGAACAGGCTCGACGACTTGGACAGCGCGATGAAGTCTTCCAGCAATTTGAGGTGCATGGTCGGCCCGCAAGAGAGCAACGGTGGGCCGGACGCGCTGCCCTGCGTGCGTCCGGCTTGTGCCATATCGGCACAGGGTCTGCGCATTTTGCACAAACCTGGTGCGTCTCACAACTACCATTTGATACATCCTGAGAACGTTGCCCTGCCCATGTCGCTCGCTTCCGTCCGTCTCAAATCGATCCGCAGCCGCCATATCGGCGGCCAGGATGCCGTTGTCCGGGGCGTTCCCGTGCAGCGCCGCCAGGTGGTCGAGAACGCGGAGCCGCGCGCCGTGGACATGAACGGCACTTATGCCGTGGGCCAGCTCTATGTGCAGGAATATCGCCTCGAATCGCCCGTCTGCCCCTACCCCGTGCTGCTCTGGCACGGCGGCGGCATGACCGGCGCGCAGTGGGAATCCACGCCGGACGGCCGCGATGGCTGGCTCTGGCGGCTGCTGCAGGCCGGCTTCGACGTGAGCGTGTGCGATGCGCCCGAACGCGGCCGCGCCTCGTGGGCGATGTATCCGCAGGTGTATCCCACCGAGCCGCAGTTCCGTACCAAAGAAGAAGCCTGGAGCCTGTTTCGCATCGGCGCCGCCCAGGGCTATGCGCCGCATCCGGCGCTGCGCCAGGCCTATCCCGGTCAGCAGTTTCCCGTGCAGGCGTTCGATCAGTTCGCCAAGCAGTTCGTCGCGCGCTGGCTCGACCACGACGCCATGACGCTGCGGGCCTATCGCGAGCTGCTCGAGCAGACCGGCCCGTGCATTCTGCTGGCGCACAGCCAGGGCGGTGGTTACGCCACGCGACTGGCGCGGCTGTGCCCGCGACTCGTGCGTGCCGTGGTGGCCGTCGAGCCGACCGGGGTGCCCGACCAGCCCTCGGCCACCTGCGCGCCGCATCTGTTGATCTGGGGCGACCATTTCGGTGATAACGGAACCGGTGCCCCTGGCGTCTGGGCCGATTATCGCGACCGCACCGACCGCTACTGGTCGGCGCTGCAACGTCATGGCTGTACGGCGGAGGTCTACGATCTCCCGGCCATGGGCATTACGGGTAACTCCCATTTCTGCATGCTCGACCTCAACAGCGACGAGGTGGTGGCCAAGGTGAATGCCTGGCTGCTGCATCACGCTGGCACATAACTTAAAGAACGCAAGACAGGAGAGGAATGATGTTGTTGAACAAGCTCCAGCTCGCCACGGTCACGGCAGTGGCCCTGGCGGCGCTCGCCCCGGCGGCGCACGGCCAGACCAGCTATCCGGCCGACAAGCCGATCCGCATGGTCGTGCCGTTTCCCCCCGGCGGCACCGCCGACATCATCGGCCGTGTGTTCGCCGCGCAGTTGGCCAAGGAGCTCAAGACCAGCGTCGTCGTCGAGAACAAGGCCGGCGCGGGCGGTTCGATCGGTACGCGCTTCGTGGCCGACTCGGCCCCTGACGGCTACACGGTGCTCCTCGCCTCCTCCAGCACGCACGGCACCAACCCCGCCGTGTACAAGAATCTGAGCTATGACGCCGTGGCCGACTTCACGCCGATCACGCAGCTCGTGACCGTGCCGGGTCTGCTGAGCGTGACCAAGGAGTTCCCCGCGCAAGACCTCCAGGGCCTGATCGAGCTCACCAAGGCCAACCCGGACAAGTACTCGTACGCTTCGTCGGGCGCGGGCGGCCTGGGCAACCTGGCCATGGAACTGCTGAAGTCGACCACCGGCGCCAAGCTGCTGCACATCGCCTACCGCGGCGCGGGTCCGGCGTTCACCGACGTGATCAGCGGCCAGGTCAGCATGATCTGGGAGCCCGTGCCGGCCTCGCTGCCCTACGTGACGAGCGGCCAGCTGCGCCCGATCGCCATTGCCGCCGAACAGCGTTCGTCCGAATTGCCGAACGTTCCCACTTTCAAGGAAGCGGGTCTGGCTAACTACGAAGCGGTGGCCTGGAACGGCTTCCTGGCGCCCAAGGGCCTGCCGGCGGACATCCAGAAGACCCTGCACGACGCGTCGGTGCGTGCCCTGAAGGATCCCGAGCTGCAAAAGAAGCTGGCCTCGCTGGGCGGTACGGTCGTCGCAAACACGCCGGAAGAGTTCCGCGCCGTGATCAGCAAAGACACCACCAAGTGGAAGCAGGTGGCCCAACAGGCCAATATTTCGCTGGACAACTGATCCGGGCCTCGGCCGCCGGTTCTCGCCGGTTCCGGCGGACGGGCACGGATGTTGTGTGTGATGGGTGTGGCATCAGTTGGCCGGCCGCAGGGGGGAGCCTCCCTGACGCGGCGCCGAGAGCGGCGACGCAGAAGGCTGCGGTCCGGTCGCCACGCAGCGAAACCCATCGCAGTAGTAATGAAACCGGCCGCGGCCCTGACCACGACCGCGCCGGTTTCAGAAGTGCGAGTAGTCGAAGTCCGTGCCCGGGGGGTGACCTCCGGGCATTTTTTTGGTCCCAGTATTTCGAATGTTGTCTAAATATGCCCTAGATATGTAACTAAAAACATCCGGCTGCCCGGGCACTGCCTTGCCGGAACACGGAACTGCACACATGAACGCCGCTGCTGCGCGGACCCTTCCGCCCGATGTTCCCGCGCGCGAGCGCTGAAAAGAACAGATGCATTCCGTTGAATCTGGAGTTTGAACAGTCATGGCCCGCACACATAAGTTCAGGGCATGCGACGCCTCTGAGCGGTAACGGCACGATCCTCCCTTCAACACAGGGGCGCCCCGCAAAGGAGGAGTTCGTCATGCTGCATCCCACTGCCCGTCTGTCTCTGGCCGGACTCGTCCTGGCCTGCGCTGCTCCTGCCGCTCACGCGCAGGTCTATACCAACGGCACCGCCACGGCCACGTTCACGGTCTCGTTGCAGGTGCTCGCGAACTGCTCGATCTCCGCCGCGCCGCTCGCCTTCGGCACCGCCGGCACCCTGGCCTCGCCGTTGCAGGGACAAACCACGCTGAGCGTACGCTGCACCAACTCCACGCCCTACAACGTGGGCCTGGACGCCGGCAACGTCGCCAGCTCCACCGTGGCGAACCGCCTGCTGGCCGGCACCTCGACCGGCAACACCACCACCACGGTGGCCTACCAGCTCTACCAGGATGCCGCCCGCACCACGATCTGGGGCAACACCCAGGGCACCAACACGGTGGGAGGCGTGGGCAACGGCACCGCGCAGACGCTCAACGTGTACGGCCAGGTCGCCACGCAGACGGCGCCCGCGCCCGATACGTATCAGTCCACCGTGACGGCCACCGTCTACTTCTGACAGGAGAGCGGCAGTGCCCAAGCTTGGGATATTGCGCCAGGCGGCGCGCGCCTGCCTGCTCGCCGGTGCGCTGTGCGCCGGCCCGGCCGCGCTGGCCGCCAGCCTGCAGATTTCGCCCGTCATCATCAATCTCGCGCCGGGCGAACGCGCCACCACCATCCGGCTCGAGAACACCGGCATGGAGCCGATCTACGGACAGGTCCGCGTCTTCGCGTGGTCGCAACGCGATGGGCAGGATGCGCTCGAACCGACGCAGGCCATCGTCGCGAGCCCGCCGCTGTTGCAGATTCCGCCCCGTAGCAGCCAGATCGTGCGTCTGCTGCAGGCCGGGGATCTGCCGGCCGGCGAACAATCGTTCCGGATGCTGATCGACGAAATCGCCCCGCCCGGGCAGGCGCCGCGCACCGGCGTGGACGTGCGCCTGCGGTACTCCGTGCCGATCTTCGCCGGCGCGCAGACCGCGCAGCCGGTGGCCCAGGCGCTGACCTGGTCGCTGGTGCGCGAGGGCGATGCGCTGCGTCTGCAGTTGCACAACGCGGGGCCGCACCGCGCCCAGGTGAGCCAGGTCGTGCTGGAGTCCGCCGGGCGGCGCTACGCCTACGAGCCCGGCCTGCTGGGTTATGCGCTGGCCGACAGCACCCGGCGCTGGCCGCTGCCCGATGGCTTTCCCGCCAGCGCCGCCGGCGGCGCGGTGCAGATCCAGGCCGTGGTGAACACGGTGGCTACGCGCGCGCCGGTGGGTGCCGCGCCGCAACGGTGAGCATCCGCCATGCGCGCGTGTGCCTTCCCTGGCAATTTGCCCTGCGCTGCGTTCTGGCTGCCGCCGGGACGACCGCGGGCGGCCTCGCAACCGGCCAGTCGGCGCCGCCAGGCGGCTGGCTGATGACACAACAGACCGATCAGGAGGTCTATCTGAGCGTGCGGCTGGACCGCCAGCCCACCGCGCTCATCGCCCGCTTCCGCCTGACCCAGGGCCGCCTCTACGCGCGTGGCTCCGATCTCTCGCACATCGGCCTCGACATCGGCGCCCTGGGCATCCGGCCCGACCAGGAGGTGGGCCTGGACGACATCCAGGGCCTGAACTACGACTACGACGCGGGCCAGCAGACCGTGGCCCTCGACACCCGCGAAGGCATGCGCACGCCCTATCGGATCGACGCGCGCGGTTTGCCCGCGACCGGTCCGGCGCAGGCGGGGCGCGGCCTGCTGCTGAACTACGACGTCTATGCCCGGACCGCGCGCGAAGCGCCGCTGGCCGCGTGGAGCGAACTGCGGTACTTCGACCGGCATGGCGTGCTCAGCAACACCGGCATCGGCTATTGGTATCAGGACCTGCGGCGCTACGTGCGCTACGACACCACCTGGGCCAGCACCGACCAGGACGGCATGCGCACGCTCGAGGTGGGCGACACCGTGACCGGATCGCTGAACTGGTCGCGCTCGATGCGCCTGGGCGGCGTGCAGTGGCGCCGCAACTTCGCCACCCGCCCCGACCTCGTCACGTTTCCGATGCCGGAGCTCGGCGGCTCGAGCGTGGTGCCCTCGGCCGTCGACGTCTACATCAACAGCATCCGGCGCTACTCCGGCAACGTGCCCAGCGGGCCCTTCATGGTGGATAACGTGGCCGGCATCACGGGGTACGGCCAGGCCAATGTGGTGACCCGCGACGCCCTCGGCCGGCCGGTGTCGCTCTCGGTGCCGATCTATGTCGACACCCGGCTGCTGGCCGCCGGCCTGTCGAGCTACTCCGCCGAGGCCGGTTTTCTGCGCAGACAGTATGGCTGGCGCTCGTTCGAGTACGCCGCCACGCCGGCCGCCAGCGGCACATGGCAGTACGGTCTGAGCAATACGCTGACCGTGCAGGCGCATGGAGAAGCGACCTCCGGCGTCTACAACGCCGGGGTCGGCGCGCTCGTGCAACTCGGCACCCGCGGCGTGCTGAGCGCCTCGCTCGCCGGCAGCGGCGGGCACGACACCGGCGCGCAGATCGGGCTCGGCTACCAATACGTGGACAGCCGGTTCGCGATCGACGTGTCGACCCTGCGCGCCGTGAGCGGCTACAGCGACCTGGCCACGGCCGAAGGCATACCGGTCACGCGCGCCACCGACCAGGCCACCATCACGGTGCCGGTCGGCCAGGGCCAGACGCTGGCCGCCAGCTATATCGGCGTGCGCTATCCCAAGACCGACCCGGCGCGCATCGGATCTCTTTCGTATTCGATCAACGTGGGCGGCAACCTGACGTTCAGCCTGAGCGCCTACAAGGACTTCAATCGCGACGACACGCATGGCGCGTTTCTCGGCGTGGCCCTGGCGATGGGCCAGATCTCGGCCAGCACCATGGTGGGCCGCCAGGGCGACGATGCCTACGTGAACGCCAGCGCGCTGCGGGCTCCGGACTACGAGGGCGGCTTCGGCTGGGGTGCGCAGGCCGGCCAGGCCACCGGCACGCGATTCGGACAGGCCTGGACCCGCTACCTCGGGCGCTACGGTGAAATCACGGCGGGCGCTCAGCACACCGACGGCCACACGGAAGGCACGCTCGATGCCAACGGCGCGCTCATTCTGATGGGCGGCACCGTGCAGCCCGCGCGTCGCGTGATCGATTCGTTTGCGCTGGTGAGCACCGATGGCCGCGCGGGCGTGCCGGTGCTCAACCACAACAACGAGATCGGACGCACCGATCGCGGCGGTTTCATGGTCGTGCCCGATCTGAACAGCTATCAGCAGAACCGCATCGACATCGATCCACTCGAACTGCCGGCCAACGCCGCGGTGGACAGCTTCAGCCAGACCCTCGTGCCCCAGGCGCGGGCCGGGGTGGTCGCGCGCTTCGGCATGCGCCAGCAGGCGGCGGCGAGCGTGGTGCTGGCCGACGAACAGGGCCAGCCGCTGCCGGTGGGCGCGCGCGTGCTGCATCGGGAGAGTGGCGAAGTCGGCGTCGTCGGCTACGACAGCGTGACCTTCCTGACGCAGCTCGTCGCGCAGAATCATCTCGATGTGCAGGGCGAGTCGTTTGCCTGCAGCGCGGAGGTGGCGTTCGTGCCCCCGGGCGACGGCAGCCTGCCGCGCCTGGGCCCGGTCACGTGCCGGAGGGCGGCGCCATGAGCCATGCCCTGCCGATGACTGCCGGAAGCGCGCGCGCCGCGGCATCGCTGCAGCGCGCCCTGCTGCTCGCGTTGCTGGCCCTGGTGGCGTGCCTGTTCAGCCCGCGGGCGCAGGCGGACACCTGCACCGCAAGCATGACCCCGATCACGTTTCCGGCGGTCAATCCGATTCTGGGCGCGGCGGTGGCGGGCCAGGGCACGCTCACGGTGTCCTGCGATTTCACCTCGGCGCTCGCCATCGGCGCGCTCGTCTGCGTCAATCTGGGCGCGGGCGCGAACGGCCAGCAGGACCCGCGACTCATGAGCAACGCCGGCAGTGCCGTGCGGCTGCAGTACCGGCTCTCGCAAAACTCGAACATGTCGCCGGTGTGGGGCACGGTCACGTCGGGCCAGCCGATCCAGCTCACGTTCATCCGCCCGCTGCTGGGCGGTCAGCCGCCCGCGCAAAGCGTCACGATCTATGGCCAGGTGCTGCCCAATCAGTTCACGGTGCCCACGGTCAACAACGCCACCACGACCTATACCGAGGCCTTCAGCGGCAACGCCACGCTGAACTATCTCTTCTATACCGTGACGCTGGCCAACTGCAGCTCGGTGCCGCTGGTGCGCACAGTCCCGTTCACCGTGTCGGCGCCGGTCACCAACAACTGCACTATCTCGACCAGCCAGAACATGGTGTTCGACGGCGCGGGCACGCGCTCGCTGCTCAACAGCCCGATCGACGCCAGCGCCACGCTGGCGGTCCGGTGCACCAACAACGATGCCTATCGCATCCGGCTCGACGGCGGCCGCTATGGCACGGTGGCGCAGCGCTACATGCAACGCACGGGCGGCACGCAGCGCATCCCCTATGCGCTCTACACCAACAGCACGCGCACCACGCTGTGGGGCGACGGCACGGGCGGCACGAACTTCTTCACGGCGACCGGCACGGGCAACATCCAGACCGTGACCGTGTACGGCCGGGTGCCCGCGCAGCCCGCCCCGGTGCCGGGCAGCTATTCCGACACCGTCACCGCCACCATCGAATTCTGATCAGAAGGTGACCTGCCAGGCAGGCGGCGCGCCGTCATCGGCGGGCGGCAACGGCGCGGCAAGAAAACGCGCGTCGCGGTTGCGCACCGCCTCGACCCGCACAGGC
Organism: Bordetella genomosp. 5; assembly: GCF_002261475.1. Lineage (GTDB taxonomy): Bacteria > Pseudomonadota > Gammaproteobacteria > Burkholderiales > Burkholderiaceae_B > Bordetella. Next base: position 542,410 of record NZ_NEVN01000004.1, on the reverse strand, counting down.
ATGGGATGGCGGCACAGCACCACGGGAATCGCCTCGTCGTAGGCGGGCGATCCGCTCTCGATACTGCATAGCGTGAGCACGCGCAGCTCGACCTGCAGCGGCGCCTGAGTCACGTAGGGCTCGAAGGCCGACGCGTCGGCGGTGGCAATGCCCAGACTCGCCGCGATCAGCACCACAGATGAGGGGGATGCCCGCGTGATGCGGGCCAGGGCCGCCATCCGGGCGAATGCCGGCCGGCCTGTCACGGGGCGGCGCCCCGCACGAAAACGCACGAACATGATGACTCGGGTGGAAACCGGCCGCGCCGGACAGCGGGGCCGGCACAGAATGTAGCGCGGCCCCGCGGCGGGCTTTGCAACATTTACAGCTTGCTTGACCTCGGACAAGCCGGCGTGGCGGCAGCGCCACGGCTCAGACGTAGCGTTCCCGGTAGTCGACCGGCGACATGCCGCTGTATTTGTTGAACGTGTCCCGGAACGCCTTGGTGTCGCTGTAGCCCACCTCGTACATCACCTCGGCCACGCTCTTGCGGGTGGTCTCGAGCTGCTTCTTGGCCACTTCGACCCGCACGCGCTGCAGATACTCCACGACGCTGGCGCCGGTGGCCTGGCGAAACCGGCGCTCCAGCGTGCGCCGCCCCAAGGCATGCCGGTCGGCCAGCGCCTCGACCGTCAGTCGCTCGGCGTAGCGGCTCTCGATGTCGTCCTGCACGGCGCGCACCGCGCCATCGGCATGCGCCTTTTGCCCGGCAAAGACGGCAAACGGCAGTTGGCTGCTGCGGCTCCAGTCGAGCTGGAAGTATTTGGCGCACCAGATCGCGGTGTCGCGGTCGGTGTACTTCTCGACCAGATGCAGCACAAGATGCGCCGCCGAAAAGGCGCCGCCGCTGGTATAGAGCCCGCGTTCGGACCACAGGATGCGGTCGCTCACCCACGACACGCGCGGGAACATCGACTCGTATTGGTTGCGAGCGACCCAATGCACCACGGCACGCTGCCCGTCGAGCAGCCCGCCCGCCGCGGGTAACGCAGCCCCCACGCACAGGCTGGCGACTTCGCCGCCCGCCCGATAGCGCTCCGCCAGCCAGCCGATCAAGGCGCCATTGGCCTGCACGGCCTCGGGCACGTCGCCCTGCAGCGGCGGCACCATGCAGACATCGGCCTGGGGCGCGTCGCGCAGCAGCGCATCGGCGCGGACCGTGTAGCGACCGCCGTCCATCGCGACCGTGGGCGTATCCGCCACGAGCCTGACCGCGAAGCCGGGTGGACGCCCCTGCGCGGCCAGATATTCGTTGGCAGCCAGAAAGCCCTGACGGGCGATTTCCAGCGTGGCGACATTGGCGCGCGCAGGCAACAGCATGGCGATATGTTTCATTGACCGAGCATAGCGCCTAAGTGTGTCGCAATCCACCTGCAAGATTGTCGCGATCGCCCATCGCCGCCGGGGCCCCGCGCCGCTACAGTATTTCCATAACGCGCCCGTGTGCGGCGCGCTCACGGAGACGACCATGACCCAGACGACCCAGCAACAATATGTGGACGGCTTTCTGCTGTCGGTGCCGGCCGACAAAGTCGAGGCCTATCGCGCCATCGCCAGCAAGGCCGGAGAGATCTGGAAGGAGCATGGCGCGCTCGACTACCGGGAATGCGTGGGCGATGACCTGGAGATCCCCGGGCTCGCGAGCTTTCGCACCGCCAGCAATGCACGCGAAGGCGAGGTCGTCGTGTTTGCCTGGATCGTCTACGAAAGCAAAGCCGAGCGCGACCGGATCAATGCGGCCGTGATGGCCGACCCGCGGCTCGACTGCGACGCGGCCAAGGACATCTTCGACTGCGCCCGCATGGCCTGCGGCGGCTTCAACACGCTGGTGCACCGCTAGGCGCACGGCGTCGATCAGTTCGCCGGGCCCGTGGGCTGCAGCAACGCGCGCAGCCGCTGAAGATCGCGCTCCACCCACTGGCGATCCGCCTCGAAGCTCGCGTCGGTGTGCGCGGGCTGGCGAAACAGCGTGAACATCACCAGACTGCCCTCGCCATGCGGCACCACGCGCAGCGGCACGCGCACGGTTTCGCCGCTATCGAGCCTGACTTCGTGGTCGGCCACGCCATAGTCGTTGCGCGGCGAGAACCGCACGCGGATCGGGCCCGCCGGGCCGTCCGCGCTCCACCATTCGCCATCGGGAGCCAGGCCGTCCGAGAGGCCGCTCGCCCAGCGCGGAAAGTTACGCGGCTCGGCCAGAAACTCATACACGGCGTCGGCCGCCCGAGCGATCGTGACACAGAGCACGTGCACGTCGGGGGTGGCGGAGGGTGACGTGGCGGGCGCGTCACGGCGATCGTCGGATGGCATGCGAGGTCTCCTTCGTGTCGTGGTCGAAGCCCCATGGTGACATGGCGCTCCCCCCGCTGCCTAGCGCGCAAGCCCCGTGCCGCATGCCACCGCCGGCAGCGCCGTCCCGCGCCACCGCGGCGCCGCGGCGCGACCGAAACAAAACGGGCCGCGATCGCTCGCGGCCCGTGGCGTCGTGCGGGCGATGTGCCCGGTTCGGCCTTACTCGACCTTCGCGCCCGAATCCTTCACCAGCTTCTCCGAGGCTTTCCAGTCGGCCGCCAGGATCTGCTGGAACTCGTCGGCCGACTTGGCGGCCGACTCCACGCCCAGCGTGGCGAGACGTTCCTGCACCTTGGGATCGGCCAGGGTCTTGTTGACGGCGGCGTTCAGCTCGGCGCGCTTGTCGGCCGGCAACGCGGCCGGCGCCAGCAGGCCGATCCACGAGTTGAAGGTGTAGCCGGGAACGCCACTCTCCGCCACGGTGGGCAGGTCGGGCACGAAACGCGAACGCTGGGCGCCGGTGTAGGCGATCAGCTTGATGCGCGGATCGTTGCGGTACGGCATCGCACCGATCGTGGCCGAGGTCACGCCCTGCACGCGGCCGGCGAGCAGCTCGTTCACGGCGTCGCCGGTCGACTTCATCGGAATGTGCTGCATCTCCAGGCCGGCGGCCGCGAGGAACGAGGCCATGCCCAGGTGCGAGGCGCTGCCGTTGCCGGCCGACGCATAGTCGTAACCGCCCGGCTTGGCCTTCACGGCCTGGATGAACTCGGCGGTGTTTTGGGCGCCCAGCCCGGTCGAGGCCATGATGATGTAGCCGAAGTTGCCCAGGTAGCCGACGCCCGTGAAGTCTTCGTACGGGCGATAGCTCAGGCTCTTGTACATGTAGCCGGCGATGTTGTGGCTGGCCGCGGCCAGCACGAGCGTGTTGCCGTCCGGCGCGGCCTTGGCGACGGCGGCGGTGCCGACCGTGCCACCCGCGCCGGCGCGGTTCTCGACCACCACCGTGGCGCCGAGGTTGCGGCCCAGCTCTTCGCTGATGGCGCGGGCGATGGTGTCCTGGACGGCGCCGGTGCCGAACGGCACGACGACGCGCACGACACGGTCGGCGGCGTGCGCGGTCCCGCCCAGGGCGAGCGCGACAAGGGAGGCCGAAGCGGCGGATACAGCGTACGACAGGCAGGATTTCATGGTTCTCGTTCGTGGAACGGCCGCCGGGTAGGCGGCGCGGAGATTGGAATGGAGGAGACGACCAACCGCTCGCGCGGCCGGCCGCTGATCATTCCGGCGGCGTGGAACGATCGGCGCTGGCTGCGCGTGGATACCGGGAACCCGGCATCAGGAATGAAACGACGAGGGCAGACCTCGCCGCGAGCCGGCGTGCGACTCTACGCCAAGAAGAAATGGCGCGGCCACGATTTAATGGCAGTTTGCTTATGCCAGGTAGCGGGGTTTACACCGATGCGCGGCCAGGGCGGCGCATGTGGTACTCATGCTCGCTTTCGTGGTCGATCACGAATCCGCAGCGCTCGTAGAGGCGGCGCGCCGGATTGACCTTGAGCACGTCCAGTGTGACCGCAAGGCCCTGCGCGTCGGCCGGGTCCAGCACTAGGCGCAGCACCTGCTCGCCCCAGCCCTTGCCCTGAAACCCCGGCGCCAGCTGGATCTGCACCACGTGCCAGCGGTCTTCGTCGTCGATCAGGCCGCGATAGGCCTTCAGCAGACCGGCCGGCTCGCCATCGATGCGCAGCAGGCGCGCGTCTTCCCAGTGATACAGGATGCGGGCCATGTGCGCGGCTTCGTCGGCCGGGATGCCCTGCGCGTCGAGGTGCGCGTCCATCGTGCTGCGGCGTAGCGCGAGCAGATATGGCACGTCGGTCTCGGACGGCACCTGGAGCCGGATGCGCGGATGAGTGCTCACAGGATTGACGAGGGTCATGATCGACGAAGAATTCGAGAAACGGCGGACGAAGGGGGCGCTATCTTATCAAGCAGGACGCGGTGGCGCGTGACGCGGCAGCCCGCGCTCCGGATGCGGCGGATGCGGCGACCGATGTGCTGGAGTATGCTCTCGCCCCGCCGCGCCCGCATTCCCTTTTTTCAACCGGCGGCGCGTCGATGGCGGAGCATTCTGGTGGGCAACAACCTGCGTTGGCTGCGCGCGTTTTATTTTCTGTTCTATGGTCTGCAGGGCATCAGCATTCCGTTCCTGCCGCTCTGGTTTGCGAGCCGGGGGCTGGACACCGACCTGATCGGCCTGATCGTGGCGACGGCCTTCCTGCCGAAGATTCTGTCCGCGCCGCTGCTTGCGCATGTGGCCGATGTCACGGGCCGGCTCAAAATCCTGATCGCGGCCCCGCTGGCCACCACCGCCCTGCTGTTCGCCTGCTATCCGTGGCTGGACGCACCGGCCTGGGTCTTCTGGGCCACGCTGGGCATCAACATGCTGTTTCCGGCGGTGCAGCCCGTGCTGGACCGGATCGCGCTGTCCCACGTGGTGGGCGGCCGCCCGGTCTACACCACGGTACGCGTGTGGGGATCGATCGGGTTCGCCGCGACCACGCTCGCGGGCGGGTACGTCATCCGCGCGACGGACCCGCTGGCCATTGTCATCATGAGTGCGCTGCTCACGCTCACCTGCGCAATCTGCGTGCGTGCGCTGCCCGGCATGGGCGTCGTCCCGCCCCGCTCCGCCCCGGCGACGCCGTCGACCCCGGCGGCCACGGCGGCAAGCCCGGCGCCCACGCCCACCGACGCCGGGCCGCGCGCCGCGTTGCCGGCCACGCGCTGGCCCCTGTTGCAAGTGCTGCGCGACAACGCCGCGGTGCTGACGATCCTGGCCGCCTCGCTGATCCAGGCCAGCAACGGATTCCTGTACTCGTACGCCTCGCTGTTCTGGACGGACCGCGGCCTCTCGACCTCCGACATCGGCTTGCTCTGGACCGTGGGCGTGACCGCCGAGGTGGTGTTCTTCTACTTCGCCGCCCGCATCGTGCCGCGGGTCGGCGCCGAACGGCTCATCTGGCTCTCGGCCGTGATGAGTGCCGTCCGCTGGCTCGGGCTGGCCTTCTGCACCTCGCTGGCGCCGCTCCTGGCCTTGCAACTGCTGCAGGCGTTCACGCTCGCGGGCAACAACTCCGCCGTGATGACCTACATCGCCCGCCGGGTGCCGGCCGGCTGCCAGACCTCGGCGATCGCGCTGTACGCCATGCTCTCGGGCGGGGTGCTGATGTTTTTCAGCGTGAACGCGGCCCGTCTGGTGTATCCGCAGGTGAGCTGGGGCGGCTTCGGCATGATGGCCGTGTTCGCGCTCTGCGCCGTGCCTCTGGTGCTGTGGGCCGCCCGCCTGGGCCGCGCGCGGGATGCGGCTTGAAATCGACCGAAACCGGCTTAACCTCTGGACACACCGCCGAGCGCTGTGCCGGCCGCGCCGGCGCAGTACAGTAATGGTGGGAACCGGGCTTTTCGGTTCCGGAGAGCAATCATGAAGTCGCACTTTTTGCGGCGAGCGGGCGCGGCCGTGCTGCTGGCGGCGATCACCGCCCCCGCCTTCGCCGGCCCCGGCTGGGGCAGTCACGGCTATTACGGGCATGGCCGCCACGGCTATTATGGCAGCGGGTACAACCACCACCGTGGTGGCGGATCCTCGTCGGATGGCTGGTGGATCGGCGGCGCGATCGCGCTGGCCGCCGTCGGCGCCCTGCTGGTGGCCAATGCCAATGACCAGGCCTATGCCTCGTCGGGCGCGCAGATCGGCGGCGGTGGCGTGACGTACACCACGCCGGGCGGCGTCTATGACCCGGGATACGGCGACGCCGGCTATGGCGGGACCTACGTGGCCCCCTACGAAAGCGCGCCGGTGTATGGCAACCCGCCCGTTTATTCGGGCAACAACCTGACCGCCGCGCCCACCTACGAGACACCGCAGGGCTATCCGATGCCGCAGTACGGCCAGGGGTCGCCCGGCGCGGGGTCGCCCGCCGCGGGATCGCCCGCCGCGGGATCGCCCGCCGCGATTCCGGTGCCGGAGGCGCCGCCGGTGCAAACCACGGCACGCGCCGACTGCCAGCGCTATGCGGTCAACCAGAGCGGCTACGACCCGTCGATCCGCTCGGCCTGGACCACCCAGGTCATGGTCGACACCTACCAGCGCTATCTGCAGAGCTGCCAGCGCGGCCCGGGCTGAGCGGCGTTCAGCTCAGCGCCGTGTCCAGAAACATCATCACGGCAAACCCCGCCATCAGCCCCACGGTGGCGGCGGTCTGGTGACCGTTGCGGTGCGTCTCGGGGATCACTTCGTGCGACACCACGAAGATCATCGCACCTGCCGCCAGACCCATGCTCACCGGATAGGCGAGCGGAAAGCCCGTGGACATGCCCACGCCCACGAGCGCACCGATGGGCTCCATCAGCCCTGACGCCACGGCGACCATCACCGCGCCCATGCGGCTCATGCCCACGGCGCGCAGCGCCAGCGCCACGGCCAGCCCTTCGGGAATATCCTGGATCGCGATCGCCGTGGTGAGCGGCAGGCCCACGCTCAGATCGCCGTTCGACAAGCTCACGCCGATGGCCATGCCCTCGGGCAGGTTGTGCAGCACGATGGTCAGCACGAACAACCACACGCCGCCCACCCGGGCACTTTCGGGGCCTCTCTGACCGGTCTGCTCGTGCACGTGCGGCGTGAAGTAATCCAGGCCGAGCATCAGCAGCACGCCGAGCCCCAGCCCGAGCACCACGACACCGGCCGCGAGCGGGCCTTCGCCAACCTGCTCGGCGGCCGCGGCCAGTCCCGGCAAGATCAGCGAGAACGCGCTCGCCGCCAGCATCATGCCGGCGGCCAGCCCCAACATCACATCCTGCGTGCGCTGCCGCACATCGCCGAGCACCCCGGCCAGCACGGCGCCGAACGCGGTGGCGGCGAATCCGGCCAGCCCGCCCAGCACGGCATAGCCCACGTGGGCGCGCTTGTCGCCGGTGAGCGCATCGTAGCCGCTGGACAGAAGCAGCAGCACCACCGCGGCGACGGCCGCCACGAGGCTCGCTGCAATCCAGGGATGCTGGCGGGCCTGTTGCTTCCAGGCGGAAAAAAGATCGGCGGCGGCGAGGGAACTCGTATTCATGGACCGGCTTTGAACAGGGAACGCAATCATCTTGCCAGAGGCGCGCAGCGCGCCCAAGAAGATTCCACCTATGGTTGAGATAGAGTCGCCGGCTGCGCCTAGCCGGCCGCGCCTAGCCGGCCGCACCTAGCCGGCCGCACCTAGCCGGCCGCACCTGGCCCGCCGCACCTCGCCTTCCTTCGCGCGCGCGCTCAGGGCCGCGGGACGGCGCCGGTCAGGCCGGCGAGCAGGCCGCGGGCCCGCTCCAGCTCATAGGCAAGCAGCTCAGCGCGGTCGCCCAGCTCGACGGCGAGCGCGCTCTCCAGCAAGCGGCGCGCCTCCTCGCGCTCACCGGCGTCGATCAGGCATTCGCCGAGCACCACCTGGGCCTGCACCAGCACCGCGGCGGGTCCGTCGGCACGCGCCATATCGATGGCACGGCGCAGCGCCGCCTGCGCACAGGGCACGGCGCCCCGGTCGAGCAGCAGCAGCGCCTTGTTCATCTGGAAGGTGGCGGGCGTGGTCATGGTGCGGCGCGCGGCGTCACGATCCCGTCTGCGCCTCGCCGACCGCGCGCGCCACGTCTTCGCGCCGCGCCTGGAACGCCGCGCTGGCCGCCATGACGGCATCGATCACCGGCGCGCCGGCCGTGCGCGGCGATCCGCTCGCAAACGGCGGCTGAGGGTCGTACTCCATCGACAGCTGAATTCGCTCGGCCCGCTCCTGGCCATACAGACCCGCCACCAGCGTGAGCGCGAAATCGATGCCCGACGTGACACCGGCGCCCGTGATGCGGTTGCGGTCCCAGACCACGCGCTCGGCCACGGGCTCGGCGCCGAGCAGCGCCAACTGCGGCAACGACAGCCAGTGCGAGGTGGCACGGTAGCCGCGCAGCAAACCGGCAGCCGCCAGCACGAGCGAGCCGGTACAGACCGACGTGACGTACTGCGCGCCCGCGGCCTGGCGGCGCAGGAAGTCGAGGGTGGCGGCGTCCTGCATCAACTCGAGCTGGCCCGGCCCGCCCGGCACGAACAGCAGATCGGCGGGAGGACAGTCGTCGTAGCCGTGCTCGGCAAACAGGCGCAGGCCGCCGCCGTCCGTCACGAGGCCGGCCTGGCTCGACACCAGCGTCAGCTGCATTTCCTTGACGCGCGTGAAGACCTCGAACGGGCCGGTCAGGTCGAGTTGGGTCAGGCGTGGATACAGCAACATCACGACGTTCATGCGGCGTTCCTCATCTCGCGCCCACCCGGCGCACTCCCCGATGGTAGCGGCTTGCACCCGGGAAATCGATGAGTGCGTTTTGTACACAATTTTTGTGTATTGAGATTAAATGGAAGCAGGTCCACTCTTCCACCCTCGCCGCCATGCCCCCTGACGATCTTCGCGATTCCGGTTCCCTCCCCGCGCAACATCCCGCGGGCGCCAGCGTTATGGAATGGGCCGACACGCTCGCGCAGCATACCGACGTGCCCGGCCAGCTCACGTGCACTTACCTGACCGAAGCGCATCGCGCCACGGCTGACCAGCTGGCGCGGTGGATGCGCGAGGCGGGCTTCGACACGGTCCGCGTCGACGCCGTGGGCAACGTCATCGGCCGCTACCGCGCCGACGCGCGGGTCGCCGAGCCGCGCCTCGTCGCAACCGGCAGCCACTACGACACCGTGCGCAACGGCGGCCGCTACGACGGCCGGCTCGGAATCCTGCTGCCTGTCGCCGTCGTGGCGGCGCTGCACGCCGCCGGGGAGCGTCTGCCGTATGACCTGGAAGTGATCGGGTTTGCCGAGGAAGAAGGCGTGCGCTACGGCAGCACCTTCCTCGGTTCGTCGGCCTACCTGGGTCAGTTCGACATGGCGCTGCTGGATCAGGCGGACGCCAAGGGCATCCCCATGCGCGATGCGCTGCGCACGGCCGGGCTGGACCCCGACGCCATCGCCCAGGCGGCCGCCGACCGGACCCGCCTCGCACACTTCTTCGAAGTGCATATCGAACAGGGGCCGGTGCTGTTGCAACGTGAGCTGCCGCTGGGCATCGTGAGCGCCATCGCCGGCTGCGTGCGGCGCCGGCTGGTGCTTACCGGCCAGGCCGGCCATGCGGGCACCACCCCCATGGGCATGCGGCGGGATGCCGCGTGCGCGGCGGCCGAGATCGTGTTGATGGTCGAAAACCGCTGCCGCAGCGAGGACGGACTGGTCGGCACCGTGGGCGTGCTCGATGTCCCGGGCGGCTCGATCAATGTGATCCCGGGCGCCTGCGTGCTCACGCTGGACGTGCGCGCCGGCGATGATGCGGTGCGCGATCAGGCGCTGGCGGACATCGAGCGCGAGATCGCGGCGATCTGCGCGCGCCGCGCCATCGAATGGCACAGCGAAGAGCTCATGCGCGCCGCGGCCACACCCTGCACGCCCGCGCATCGCGCCCACTGGCGCGCCGTGCTCGAATCGCTGCATGCCCCGGTGTTCGAGCTGCCGTCGGGCGCCGGTCACGACGCGATGCTCATGGGTCGTGCCGTGCCCACCAGCATGCTCTTCGTGCGTTGCGGCAACGGCGGCATCAGCCACAACCCCCTCGAAACGATGACCGCCGAGGACGCCGCGCTGGCCGCCCGCGCGGTAACCGGCTTTCTGCACAGGCTCGCGCAGGACTGAGGCCGGACCGCCCGCGCGAGCGCGCTGCACGCGCTCGCGCGGCGCCAGATGCACCGCCAGATGCACCGCCTGGCCAGACCCCTATCGTTGCGCGCGCAACAGATCGTGCAGCGCCAGCGCCACCACGCGGGTCGCGCGTCGCAGGTCTTCGAGACGCAGGTTCTCGTCGGTATTGTGGCCCCGCGCTTCGATCAGCGTGCGCGGCCCGGCGCCGTACAGCACGGTCGGCACGCCATACTCGGTGTAATGCCGGGCGTCGGTGTACAGCGGCACGCCGTGCACCGGGATCTCGCTGTCGAACTCGGCGCGCGCATGGGCGCCCAACGCCTCGATCAGGCCCTTGGCGCCGGGCAGCTCGGCCAGCGGCTCGGCCTGCATGATGCGGCGCACCTGCACCTGGATGCCCTCGCGTCCGGCGACGGTGTCCTGCGCCAGCGCGCGCAGCTCGCCTTCGGCATCCACACCCTGCTCTTCGGGAATCATGCGGCGGTCGACCCGCATGCGGACTTCGTCGGGCACCACGTTGGTGTTGATCCCCCCTTCGATCAGCCCCACCGTAAGTCCGGGCGTGTCGATGCCCGGCACGGCCGAATGCTTCTGCGCCAGCACGCGCCGGTGCGCATACAGCGCATTGAGCACCGCGGTCGCGGCCTCGAGGGCGTCGGCCCCGGTGTGCGGCATGGCGGCGTGGGCCTGCCGGCCGCGCACCGTGATCTCGGCATGCAGGCAGCCGTTGTGCGCGGAGGTGATGCCGTACGAGAAGCCCGCGGAAATGGCGTAATCCGGACGGGTCAGGCCCTGGGCGAGCAGCCAGCCCGGACCGATCGCCCCGCCCGCCTCCTCGTCGTACGTGAAGTGCAGCTCGACGGTGCCCCGGTAGCTCGCGCCCGCCTCGCGCGCGGCCAGCAGCGCGAGCAGCGCCCAGGTGTAGGTGGCGAAGTCCGACTTCGACACCGCCACGCCGCGGCCGATCATGGTCGGGCCGTGCACCGCATCCTGCACGATGTCGCCGCCATAGGGATCGTGGCTCCAGCCCGTGCCGGGCGGCACCACATCGCCGTGGGCGTTCAGTGCAATGGTGGGACCGCCCTCGCCGAGCACGACGCGGACGATGAGGTTGGTGGCCGAGATCATGCCGTTGTCGCGCACCAGATTCTCGGGCACGGCATGCGCCTCAACCTCGAATCCCAGGGCCTGCAGCAAGGCCTGCGCGCGGGCCGCGTGGGGCGCGCAGTCGCCCCCCGGGTTGTCGGACGGCACGCGCACGAGCTCACGCAGAAAATCCACCTGCGCGGCGTGTTCCTGGTCGATGAACGCACGGATGCGCGTGGCCGGCGATGAGGCCGTGGAAGGAGAGGCTGGCGCGGACATGGCGGCTCCGAGGGGTGGGTTGCGAAGCGACGGGACGGGCGGCGGCCCCCGGTGCCGGGCTGCAAACCTGGATCGGCGCGGATCGGCGATCGAGTCGAAAGCAGGAACGGCGGGCCACCGGTCAAAGTTGCAGCCACTCTATCGTATTCAAGTTTTGTATGCAATTAATGACAACCCAAACCTGTGCCCAATCTTTGCGCGCTTTTTGCTAGACTGGCCTGCCCTGCGGCCTGCCGGCCGCGTTTTTGCAGCATCCGATGTCGTCCACCCCCGATCCCAGCGCCGAAGACATTGCGCGCGCCCTGGCCGAAGCCATCGTCTCGCACCGCCTGCCGCCCGGCACCCGCTTGCGGGAAGAGGCACTCGCCCGCGTTTACGCGGTCAGCCGCACCAAGATCCGCGCCGCCCTGTTGATGCTGTCCAAGGACAAGCTGATCAACATCGTGCCGGACAAGGGCGCCTTCGTGAGCAAGCCCGACGCCAACGAGGCGCGCGAGGTCTACGCGGTGCGCGCGATTCTCGAAGCCGCCGTGGCGCGCGAGTTCGTGTCGCGGGCCCGTCCCGCCGATTACCGCCGCCTGCGCGAGCATCTCAAGCGCGAGCGTGCGGCCATCGAGTCGGGCACCGTGCCGCTGCGCAACCAGCTGCTGTCGGATTTCCATCTGCTGCTCGCCGACATCGCGGGCAATTCGGTACTGACCGACATGCTGCGCGAGCTGCTGGCCCGCAGCGCGGTCATTACCGCGCTCTACCAGACGCAGCACGACGCCAACTGCTCGTCGCAGGAGCATGAGGCCTTTTTGCTGGCGGCCGAGGCCGGAGAGGTGGAACGCGCCTGCGCGCTGATGCACGAGCACCTGCACCACACGCAGGCCGCGCTGGACTTCGCCGAGCCCGGCGACCGCGACGGCGATCTGGTCGCGGCCCTGCTGAGCTGAACGGATGATCACGATTACCCCGTGGCAGGCCGGCCAGGAAGCGGCCCCGCCCGCCACCGTGCTGGCGCAGCTCTGGCTGCGGTCCGTGCTGGCCACGCATGATTTTCTCGATTCGGCGGCCATCGCCGAACTCCATCCCCTCGTGCGCGACGTCTACCTGCCCGCGGTGCAGGTCTGGCTGGCGCACGACGAACATGGCGCGCTGCTGGGCTTCTCGGGGCTCGGCCTGCCCGGCGCCGACGCGCCCCCGCCGGCCTACGCCAAGGTCGAAATGCTGTTCATCGATCCTGCGGCGCAGGGTCGTGGCGCCGGCACCGCCCTGCTCGATCACGCCCGCGCGCGGCACGGCGGACTGGATGTCGATGTGAACGAGCAGAATCCCCGCGCGCTGGGCTTCTACCTTCATTACGGTTTCGGGCAGATCGGTCGATCGGCCGTCGATGCGGCGGGTCGGCCATATCCCCTGCTGCACCTGCGGCGCGACTGAACCGCCCCGGGTGCGCCTGCGGGCAGGCACGCGGCATGCTGCCCTTCCGGACACCGCACAGCGACGTGCGGCATCACTCCAGGAGCACGATATGCCAGCGAAATCCAAGGCTCAGCAAATGGCCGCCGGAGCGGCGCTCTCGGCCAAGAAAGGTGAGCGTCCCAAGGGCGAGCTCAAGGGCGCGTCCAAGCAGATGTACGAATCCATGTCCAAGAAGGAGCTCGAGGACTTCGCCTCGACCAAGCGCAAGGGCAAGCCGGACCACGTCTAGCCGGCCGTCTGCGCCCGGATCCAGTCGGCCACGCGCCTCACCGCGGGCCGCGCCTGCGCGGGCGGGTCGCTGGCCTGCAAAAGCCAATAGGCATGCGACAACGGGGCGGGGCTGGCGGGCGCCTCCGTGACCCGTAACAGGCCGCTCTCCAGCTGTGCACGCAGCAGCTCCAGCCGGCCCAGCGCCACGCCCTGCCCGGCCAGGGCCGCCTGAATCGCCTGATCGTACTGATTGAAACGCGAAAACCCGGCGTGCGCGGCCGCGGACCAGCCGCGCGCGTCCAGCCACGCCTGCCAGCGCAGCTGCGGATGAATCGCGTCGTCCAGATCGAGCAACCGTAGCTCGCGTAGCGCGCGCGCCGACCCCAGCTTGCGCAGGCCCAGCGCCGGATGCGCCACCGGCGCGATCGTCTCGCCGAACAGCCGGACCGCGCCCGGCGGCGCGTCCTCCGCGCGGCAATATCGGATCGCCAGATCGATGTCTTCCGCGCGCAGATCATTGAGACGGTTATCCGCCGACAGCCGCACGTCGATGTCGGGCAGCGCCACCTGCAGCGCACTCAAGCGTGGCAACAGCCAGAGCCCGGTCACGCCCACGCTCGCGGTGATCGTCACGGGCCGCTGCGCCTCCTCCTGCCTCAGCGCACGCACGCAGCGCCCGACATCGTCCAGGGCCGCGTCGGCGACCTCGAACAGCTGCCGCCCGGCCGGCGTAAATTCCACGGCGCGATGCCGACGCACCAGCAGCGCCACGCCCAGTGCCGCTTCCAGCGCCGCCACCTGCCTGCTGACCGCAGACTGGGTCAGAAAGAGATCCTGGGCCGCGAGCGTGATGCTCATGCGCCGTCCCACGGCGACGAAGCCACGCAGCAGGTCCAGCGACGGCAGTCGTGCCATACGCGCCGCGTCGTTCACATTCCCGTTACGCATGCGAGTGCCCCGATTTCTCAGTTGAGAATGCATTTATAGCCGGATGTAATGGCTTTACGCATTCGTCTTTCTCATCCTGATGACGGCCCCGCCCGCCACGACCATGACTGCCCGCCCCTCACCCGAATCCTTCACCGCGCCCGCGCGCGACGGCTACGTGATCCACGGCACGCGCTGGCTCCATCCCCGCAGCGAACGCGCGCCCGTAGTGGTGATCAATGCCGCCACGGCGGTACACAGCCGCTACTACGCGCGCTACGCGGCATGGCTGCACGCGCGCGGCCGCGACGTCTACACCTACGACTATCGCGGCATCGGCCTGTCGCGACCGGCCACGGGCCTGCGCGGTCTGGACGCGAGCTGGACGGATTGGGGCGCGCTCGATTGCGACGCGGTGCTGCGCCAGGTCGCGCATCGCCACGATGACGTGCCGGTCGACGTGGTCGCGCACAGCTTCGGCGGCTGCGCGCTCGGCCTGGCGGCGAATGCCGCCCGTGTCAGGCACGCGGTGACGGTCGCCGCCCAATACGCCTACTGGCGCGACTACGCGCCGCGTCAACGCCACGCAATGTGGTGGCGCTGGCATGTCCTGATGCCGCTGCTCACGCGGCTGTGCGGCTATTTTCCGGGCAAACGGCTGGGCTGGCTCGAAGACACGCCAGCTGGCGTGGTGCGCGACTGGAGCAGCGCGCGGCCGGATTATCGCCAGCGGCCCAGCATGCGGACCTCGCCGCCCGCCGTGGCGTTCTCGCATCTGCGCGCCCGCATGCTGGCGATCGGTCTCGAAGACGATCCGTTCGGCACGGAGGCGGCCCTCGACCGGCTGCTCGCCCATTACGGGCAGTGCGCGCGCACGCAGCTGCGCATCGCGCCGGCCGACATCGGCGCACCGGCGATCGGCCATTTCGCGCTGTTTCACGAGCGCCATGCCGCGTCGCTCTGGCCGCTCACGCTGGCATGGCTGGAGCAAGGCCGCCTGCCCGCCGGGCACGTGGGCCGGGTGAGCCCGGCAAGCGCCTAGCCCGGCCCGCGCGTCAGGGCAGGTTTTCGCGAAAGATCACCTGACTGCGGGCGAACTCGACGCCGGTCATGGGGCTGCGGCGATCGCGCAGGTTGGTGAAGATGCGCACGCAATTCATCAAGGCCTCGAGCGGGCTCTGCGTGATGACGGCGTCCATCGTGCCATCGATCAGCAACGCACGCGTATCGGGCGTGAGCCCATGGCCGATGAAGACCACGCGATGCTGCAGGCCCGCCTCTTTGAGCGCACGGGCCACGCCATCGGACGCGCCCCCGATGTTGTAGATGCCCGCGAGCTGCGGGTACTGTTCGATGAGCTGCCGCGTCTGCTCGTAATTGCGCTGTTCGTCGTCGTAGCCTTCGCGCAGTCCCACCACCTGCATGGCCTGGAAGCGCTCGGCATACAGCTGCAGGAATCCGGCCTCGCGCTCTTCGTGGCCACGGTAATGGCGCGAGCCGGCGATCAGGGCCACCTGGGCCGCGCGGGGCCCGATGAAGCGGCCGATCAGATAGCCGGCGGTGCGCCCCGCCGCGCGGTTGTCCAGCCCCACATAGGCCGCGCGCGCGCAGTTGGCGATATCGGAGATCAGCGTCACTGTCGGCACGCCGCGTTGCGCCAGCGTATCGACTGCCTCGCGCACGGCGGGATGCTCGAGCGCCATGAACGCGATGCCATCGGCGCGGCGTCCGCGCTTGAGCAGCGCACGCGCGAGCGCATCGGGATTGAAGCTCTCCACATACTCCACCTGGCAGCGCGCGTTGAGCGGCGCGACGTGTTCGGCGGCATAGCCCACCGTATCGCCCAGCATGCGCAAGAAGCGATTGCTGCCGCGCGGCAGCAGAAACACCAGCCGCATGGGCTCGCGCACCGGCGACACATCGGCCTCGGCCGGGAGGTAGTCGAGCTCGGCCGCCGCCTGCAGCACCTTCTGCGCCGTGACCTGGCGCACGCCGGGCCGGCGGTTCAGCACCCGATCGGCGGTGGCTGTGGAAACACCGGCGAGCGCGGCTACATCCGACAGGCGTGCGAGGCTGCGTAAAGGCTTGGATTTCACATCAGAATCCATCATTTTTCCGATTTGACGTTGCGGTAGCGGCTCACCTATTGTGCACACAGCCTGCGAGAAGCATCGGGCGATGGCTCATAGAAGCACATCAAATTACATCAAAAATCTGGAGACAACATGAAGCTGATCACCCGTCGCAGCGCCTTGCGCCGTCTGTGCGCCGTGCCCGCCGCCGCCCTGGCAGGCGGTTTCCCCTTCATCGCCAAGGGGGCCGAATTCAACCTGAAGTACGGCAACAACCTGCCGGTCACGCATCCGCTGAACGTTCGCGCCCAGGAAGCCGCCGACCGCATCCTGAAGGAAAGCAACGGCCGCGTCGACATCAAGATCTTCCCGAACAACCAGCTCGGCGGCGACACCGACATGCTGGCGCAGGTGCGCTCGGGTGGCATCGACTTCTTCACGCCCTCTGCGCTGGTGATCGCCACGCTGGTGCCGGTGGCCGCGATCAACGCCGTCGGCTTCGCCTTCAAGGACTACGACCAGGTGTGGGGCGCGATGGACGGCGCACTCGGCGCCCACGTGCGCGCGGCCATCGCTCAGCGCCGCCTCTATGCGTTCGAGAAGATGTGGGACAACGGCTTTCGCCAGACCACCAGCAGCAAGGCGCCGGTACAGAGCGCGGCCGACATGGCCGGCCTGAAGATCCGCGTGCCCGTGAGCTCGCTGCCGATCTCGATGTTCAAGGGCCTGGGCGCCGCGCCCGCCAGCCTGCAGTTCAGCGAGGTCTATTCGTCGCTGCAGACCCGCGTGGTCGACGCGCAGGAGAACCCGCTGCCCATCATCCAGGTGGCCAAGCTCTACGAAGTGCAGAAGTACTGCTCGCTGACCAATCACATCTGGGACGGCTACTGGTTCATCGCCAACGGCCGCATGTGGGAAGGCCTGCCCGCCGACCTCAAGACGGTGGTGGCGCGCGGGATCAACGAAGCGGGCCTGGCCCAGCGCGAAGACATCAAGAAACTCAACGCCTCTGTGCAGTCCGACCTCGAAGGCAAGGGCCTGACATTCAACCAGCCGTCGGCCGACAGCTTCCGCGAGCAGCTGCGCACCGCCGGGTTCTACAAGGAATGGCAGGAACGCTTCGGCAAGGAAGCCTGGGGCCTGCTCGAGCAGTCCGTCGGCAAGCTGGCATAAGGGCGAGCGATGAGCACGCCCATGACCACCCTGCCGGGCGGCCATGCCGCCCCCGGCGCACCGCTCGCCGGCGCCCCCGACGGCCCGCTCGCGCGCGTGGCCGGCCGTATCGAAAGCGTGCTCGGCACCGTGGTCGAGCACGTCGCCGCGGCCATCGTCCTGATCGAGATCATCGTGCTGTTCGCCGGCGTGGTGGCGCGCTACGCGCTGCACAGCCCGCTGGTGTGGTCCGACGAGCTCGCGTCCATCCTGTTCCTGTGGCTGTCGATGCTGGGCGCGGTGGTGGCGCTGCGGCGCGGCGAGCACATGCGCATGACGGCCCTCGTGAACAACGTGCGCCCGGCCGTGCGGGCGCGGCTCGAAGTCGCGGCCCTCGCGGCGTCGCTCGCGTTCCTGGTGCTGGTGCTGGGCCCCGCCATCGAATACGCCCACGAAGAACACTTCATCATCACGCCCGCGCTCGAGCTGAGCAACGCCTGGCGCGCCGCGGCGCTGCCGGTCGGCATGGGCCTGATGGCGATCGTGGCGCTGCTCAAGCTGGTGCGCACGCAACGTTTGTCCCAGGTCGGGCTGGCCCTCGGCCTGGCCGCCGCCGTCGTCGCGCTGTTCTGGCTGGCGCAGCCGCTGTTCGCCCCGCTGGGCAAGCTCAATCTCGTGATCTTCTTCGTGGGCATCGTGGCCGCCACCGTGTTCACCGGCGTGCCCATCGCCTTCTCGTTCGCACTGGCCACTTTCTCGTACCTGGCGCTCACGACCAACACGCCCATGGTGGTGATGGTCGGCCGGCTCGATGAAGGCATGTCGCACCTGATGCTGCTGGCCGTGCCGCTGTTCATCTTCCTGGGCTCGCTGATCGAGATGACCGGCATGGCGCGCGCCATGATCCAGTTTCTCGCCAGCCTGCTCGGCCACGTGCGCGGCGGGCTGTCGTATGTGCTGATCGGAGCGATGTATCTGGTGTCCGGCATCTCGGGCTCCAAGATCGCCGACATGGCCGCAATCGCGCCGGTGCTGTTCCCCGAGATGCGCAAACGCGGCGCCAAACCGGGCGACCTCGTCGCCCTGCTGTCGGCCACCGGCGCGCAGACGGAGCCCATTCCCCCGTCCATCGTGCTGATCACCATCGGCTCGGTGACCGGGGTCTCGATCGCCGCGCTCTTCACGGGCGGCCTGATGCCGGCCGTGGTGCTGGGCCTGGCGCTGGCCGCCGTGGTGTGGTGGCGCTACCGCAAAGAAGACCTCTCGCAGGTCAAGCGCTACGCCGCCCGCGAGATCGGCAAGCTCTTCATCGTGGCGCTGCCGGCCGTGGCCCTGCCCTTCGTGATTCGCGCAGCCGTGGTGGAAGGCGTGGCCACCGCCACGGAGGTCTCGACCATCGGGGTGGTGTATTCGGTGGTGGTGGGCCTGCTGGTGTATCGCCAGTTCAACTGGGGCCGCGTGAAGCCCATGCTGGTGGAGACGGCCTCGCTGTCGGGCGCCATCATGCTGATCGTGGGTTGCGCCACGGCGATGGCCTGGGGTCTCACCCAGTCGGGCTTCTCGGGCGACCTGGCCAGGCTGATGGCCGACATGCCCGGCGGCGCCTACGGCTTCCTGGCCGTCTCGATCGTGGCCTTCATCATCCTGGGCAGCGTGCTCGAAGGCATCCCCGCCATCGTGCTGTTCGGGCCGCTGCTGTTCCCGATCGCGGTGCAGGCCGGCGTGCACGAGGTGCATTACGCGATGGTCGTGATTTTCGCGATGGGCATCGGTCTGTTCGCACCGCCCTTCGGCGTCGGCTACTACGGCGCCTGCGCCATCAGCCGCGTGGATCCCAACGAAGGCATCCGCCCGATCTGGGGCTACATCGGCGCGCTGCTGGTGGGCCTGCTGATCGTGGCCGCGTTCCCGTGGTTCTCCATCGGTTTCCTCAAATGATCAACGGGCGTCCGTCCGGACGCCCTCTTCTTGCAGAACAGACAACATGAGCCGTTTCCTGGGTGAAATCCGTCAACTCGGTTATGTGGTGCCCGATATCGAGGCCGCCATGCATTACTGGAGCGAGACGCTCGGCGTGGGCCCCTGGTACTACAACCCGCGCGTGCCGATCGAAAACTATCAATACGATGGCGAACGCCACGAGCCGCACAACTCCGTCGCGCTGGCCAATTCGGGCTTCGTGCAGGTGGAGCTGATCCAGACCCGCAACGACGTGCCGTCGATGTACCGCGACTTCCTGCGCGCCGGCCGCACCGGGCTGCAGCACGTGGCCTACTGGACCGAGAGCTACGACGCCGACCTCGAGCGCCTGCTGGCGCAGGGCTTCAAGCCCAAGATGAGCGGCGAAGTCGGCGCCAATGGCCGCTTCATCTACTTCGATACCGAATACCACCCCGGCACCGTGATCGAGCTTTCCGAAGTGGCGGGCCCCAAGGGCAAGCTGTTCGACCTGATCCGCTCGAGCGCCCAGGGCTGGGACGGCCGCGATCCGGTGCGCGCGTTCCCCGACCTGAAAACCCTGTGAGCGCCGCCGCATGAACTCCCAGATGATTCGCGCCACGTATCTGATCGAGACCCCGCTGGACCCGGCGCGCGTCGCCGAAGTGATGGCGGGCGAACAGTCGTGCGGCACGTTCACCCGCGTGCAGGGCGAGACCGACGAGCTGCGGGCACGCGCCCGCGCGGTGGTCGAAGACATCACGCTGCTCGACGCCGCGGACCGGCCCGCGCTGCCCAATGCCTGGCTCGAACGCCAGCATCCGGACGCGGCGCGCTACCAGCGGGCGCGCGTGCGCATCGCATTTCCGACCGCCAATATCGGCGCGAACCTGCCCACGCTCGCGGCCACGGTCAGCGGCAATCTGTACGATCTGGGCGAGGTGACCGGGCTGCGGCTCGAGCGCCTGAGTCTGCCGTCGAACTACCGTGCGCAGTTCGACATGCCACGCCTCGGGATCGCCGGCACGCGCCGCGCCACCGGCGTGGCCCGCGGTCCGCTGGTCGGCACCATCATCAAACCCAACGTCGGCCTGTCGCCCGAGCAGACCGCGCATCTGGTCGCGCAGCTGTGCGCGGCCGGCGTGGACTTCATCAAGGACGACGAGGTCTGCGCCAATCCCGCGCACGCGCCACTGGCGCAGCGCGTCGAGGCCGTGATGGCGGTCGTGCGCGCGCACCGCGACCGCACCGGGCGCGACGTGATGGTGGCCTTCAACATCAGCGATGAGACCGACGCCATGCTGCGGCATGCCGATCTGATCGAACGCGCGGGCGGCTCATGCGTCATGGCGAGCCTGAACTGGTGCGGCTATTCGGCGATCCAGACGCTGCGACGCCACACCCCGCTCGCCTTGCACGGCCATCGCAACGGCTACGGCGCGCTGGCGCGGCACCCCTTGCTCGGCATCGGCTTTCAGGCGTATCAGGTGCTGTGGCGTCTGGCCGGCGTGGACCACATGCACGTACACGGCCTGCAGGGTAAGTTTTCGCAGACCGACGACGAGGTGGTCGAATCGGCGCGCGACTGCCTGGCGCCGCTCGCATCCGGCCTGGACGACGCCGTCATGCCCGCCTTCTCGTCGGGCCAGTGGGCCGGCACGGTGCCCGCCACCTGGGACGCCTTGCACACCGACGATCTGATGTTCATGTCGGGCGGCGGCATCCTCGCCCATCCCGACGGCCCGGCCGCGGGCGTGCAGAGCATTCGCGACGCCTGGGATGCGGTACGCGCCGGCAAAACGCTGGCCGAGTACGCCGCCCAGGCGCCCGCGCTGCAACGCGCGCTGGCGCACTTCGGCGGCGCGGCATGAGCATGCCCCCGCGTCTGGCCTGGTACGGCGACGACTTCACCGGCGCGACCGACACGCTGGCCGAAGTGGCGCGCGCGGGCTGGCGCAGCCTGCTGTTCATGAGCGTGCCGACACCCGCACGGCTTGCCGCCGTGGGGCCGCTGGACGCCATCGGCATCGCGGGCGCCGCGCGCGGCATGACACCCGCGCGCATGGAGACGGAGCTGCACGAGGTCGGGCGTTTTCTGGCGGGCACCGGCGCGCGCATCCTGCACTACAAATGCTGCTCGACCTTCGACAGCGCGCCTCACGTGGGCAGCATCGGCAAGGCGGTAGAGGTGCTGCGCCAGTACGCGCCGCATCCGCTCGTGCCCATCGTGGGGGGCCAACCCAGCATCGGCCGCTACTGCAGCTTCGCGCACCTCTTCGCGCGAGCCGGCGCGGCGCCCGAGATTCACCGGATCGACCGGCATCCGGTCATGAGCCGCCATCCCGTGACGCCGATGCACGAGCCCGACCTGCGGCGCCATCTCGAGGCCCAGGGGCTGCACGGGGTGATGTCGCTGCCGCACACCCGCTACCCCGCGCCGCGCGGCCCGGGTGAAGCGGCCGGACTCGACCCGTGGATCGACCGACTGCTCGGCGAGGCCTCGGGTCCGCTGCTGCTGGATGTGACCGACGAACACCACCTCGCGCCGCTGGGCCGTCTGATGTGGCGGGCCGCGCGCCACGCTCCGTTGCTGGCCGTGGGCGCGAGCAGCGTGCAACAGGCCCTGGCGCGCGCGATCGCGGCCGACCCCGATCTGATCCCTGCCCCGCCCCGGCCGCGCGGCGAGGGCAGTGCGCTGCGCCCGGCAGCGGGCCCGGTGCTGATGCTGGCGGGCAGCCTGTCGCCCGTGACCGCACGACAGATCGAGGCCGCGCGCCACTACCAGCGGCTCGCGGTGGACGCCGAGCGCCTCGCCCGGGATTCAGCCTACGCGCGGCAATGCGCGATGGATGCCACGGCCCTCCTCGCGGCCGGCCATCACGCGCTGGTCCACACGCTGGCGCCGGCACAGCCTCCGTCGGCCGAGCAGACCGCCGCCACGGCTCAGGCCACGGCCGGCCTCCTGGCCGCCATCGTGCGCGCCTGTGCGGCCGCGGGCCACGGCCTCACCCGCATCGGCATCGCGGGCGGCGACACCTCGAGTCAGGCCGTGCTTGCATTGGGGCTGTGGGGACTTTCGTTCCATTCGGTCCTGGCGCCGGGCGTGGCCGTGAGCGTGGGCCATGGCGACGACCCCGCCACCAACGGCATCGAGCTGATGCTCAAGGGCGGGCAGATGGGCGGCGAGCAACTGTTCGACGCGCTGGTCGACGGGACCTGCGCCGTGGCGGCGTAGCGCGCAGGGGCGCGGGCCTCCCGCGTCGTACGCGTCAGCGCGCGACCCGCCGCGCCGCCCATTCCCGCGCCAGCACGGCATACACGAACTCGTCGCCCCAGACGCCGTCATAGCGATCATTCTGGATGAGGTGCGCTTCGCGCCGCAGGCCCAGCCGCTCCACCACGCCCACGGAGCCGGCATTTGCCGCGTCCAGCCGCGCGAAGATCCGGTGCAGTCCCACCTTGTCGAAACCCAGACCCAGCATCGCCGCAACGGCCTCCGTTGCGTAGCCACGGCCCGCATGGCGTGGGTCGAAGATGTATCCCACCTCGCCCTGCAAGGCCGCGCGTTGCGCGTGCTTGAGCAGCACCTCGCCCAGCAGCACGCCATCTTCCGCGCGAACAACGGCCAGCCGCAACGTATCGCCATCGTTCTCGAACGGCGCGTCGAGCAAGGCATCGAACTGCGCCCGCAAGGCCTCTCCGGTGGGTGCCGGCGCATAGAGGTAGCGGTACACCTCGGGCAATGCATGATAGGCCGCATACGCCTGGAAATCGGCGGCCTCGAAGGGGCGCAGCAACAGCCTGCCGGTGGCCAGGGTGATTTCGCGCGGGCTTAGCGACATGCGGGGCTCCTTGTGTGACAGGAGCAGATGAGGGCGGCACGCCGATTAATCAAGCATCGCCGCCCTCGCACATCAGGCGACCGGCGCCGCTCCACGCGGTAGAACGGGATGCCGCGCGGCGGCGCCCTGCTCCATGGCGGTATCCTCGAGCGCGCTGGCCGCGTCGAGCCGCGCGAGGTGTGCCTCATCGAGCCGGAGCGACTGTGCACCCAGGTTGCTGCGCAGCTGCACCATCGAGCGCGGACCGATCAGCGGAATCGCGCCGCGCGCCATGGCCCACGCGATGGCCACTTGATCGGGCTGCGCGCCGATCGCGTCGGCCACGTCAAGCACCGCATCCACCGTGGCGGTGCGGCGCGGAGAATTTTCGGCCTGGAACACCTTGCCGCCGAGCGCCTCGGCCCGCCCCTGTTCGCCGCGGCGATACTTGCCGGTCAGCAGGCCGCCGCCCAGCGGAGACCAGGTGACCGCGGCCAGACCCAGCGCGGCCGCCGCCGGCAGCAGGTCCGCCTCCGGCTCGCGCCGCACCAGGCTGTATTCGAACTGCACCGCCGCCAAAGGCGAGAAGCCGCGGCACTGCGCCAGCGTGGCCGCGTGCGCCACGCGCCATGCCGGGAAATTCGACAGGCCCGCATAGTGGATCTTGCCGGCCCGGATCAGGTCTTCGAGCCCGCGCAGAATCTCGTCGCTGGGCGTCACCCCGTCGGGATGGTGCACCCAGTAGAGGTCGACGTGATCGGTCTGCAATCGGCGCAGGCTGGCCTCGAGCGAGGACGCCATCGCCTTGCGGCTGTTGCCCAGCACCAGCCGGCCGGCATCCGGCGCGGCGCCGTTGCCGAACTTCGTGGCCAGAACGAAGTCGTGCCGGCGTCCCGTCAGCCACCGGCCGATGATCTCTTCGGACTGCCCGAACTGGTAGATGTCGGCGGTGTCGATGAAGTTGCCGCCCTGCTCGGCATAGTGGTCCAGCATGTCGCGGCTGTCGCCCTCGACGGCGCCATGGCCCCAGCCCGTGCCGAAGTTGGCGGTGCCCAGCGCGATCTGCGACACCTTCACGCCGGTGCCACCCAAGAGTGTGTAGTTCATTTCGGTGTCCTTTCTGGAAGGGACGACACACGCGGCGCAGGCGCGGTCCCCTGTCGGAGCGCGCCCGCCGCACCTGCCGTTTTACTGCGGGCGCCCCACCCGCGAACAGAGGGCGGCGGTAACAAGCGCAAGCACCACGTGCAGGCCGTAAACCACGTCGAAATCAGCGCGCACGAGCGCACCATGGCCCAGCATCATGACCGTGAGCGCGACGCCGATCACCGCGCCCATCTGGCGCGTGGCCTGGTTCACCGCGCTGCCCACCGCGTAACGCTCGGGCGGAAGCTGGCTCACGGCCGCGCCGGACAGCGAAGGCATCACGAGGCCCACGCCCATGCCGCTGAGCAGCAGCCCCGGCAACCAATGCGTGAGGTAGGCGGGCTCGGTCGTCGGCATCAGCAAAAACCACAGACCGGCCGCGGCGTACACCAGAGACCCGCCGACCAGAAAACGGCGATAACCCAGCCGCCCCGCCAGCCGCCCGGTCAGGATTGCCACCGGCACGACGGTCAGCGGACCCGGCATGATCGCCAGCCCCGCGCGCACCCGGTCGTAGTGCCACACGTGTTCCATGAAGAAGAAAAACGTGAAGAACATGATCGCGAAGGCCGTCCCGAAACTCAGCGTCGCGAGGTTGACGCGGCTGTATCCGGGGATGCGAAACAGATTCAGATCCACCAGCGGCGCGGGCGCCTGGCGCGCCCAGAACACGAACGCCACCCCGGCCGCCACGCTCACCGCCAGCGTTGCCACGAAATGCGCCACCGTGGCCTGTGGCCCTTCGAGGTCGACGATGGCCAGCGCCAGCGCGCCGAGCGACACCATCAGAAGCGCCATGCCGATCAGGTCGAGCCGAACCTGGCGCCGGCTCGCGGGCGCGGCGGGCAGACGGCGATAGCCGACCAGCAGTGCCACGGCCGCGATCGGCACATTGATCAGGAAGGCCCAGTGCCAACCCAGGGCCTGTTCCAGATACGAGCCCAGGCTCGGGCCGATCGCCGCCGCGAACCCGCCGACCGCACCCCAGGCGCTGACGGCCAGCGCACGGCGTTCGCGCGGAAACACGTCGAGCACGATGGAGAGCGACGCCGGCGTGAGCAAGGCGGCACCCAGAGCCTGCACCGCCCGCGCGCCCACCAGCAGGCTCACGCTGTCCGCGAGTCCGCACAGGGCGGAGGCCAGCGCAAACAGGATCACCCCCGCCACGAACACGCGGCGGCGGCCATAGGCATCGGCAAGTCCGCCCGCCGGGATCAGCATGGCCGCGTAGACGATCGTGTAGGCGTTCAGCACCCACGACATCTCGGAGGCCGTGGCGCCCGCGAAGCTGGCCCAGACCGCCTCGAAGATCGAATACAGCATCGTGCCGTCGAGCGACACCAGAAACACCGCGACGCTCGTCACGGCAAACACCGGCCACGGGCTCGCGGGCCGTGCCTCGCCTGCCGCGCGTAGCTCGAGGGAAGCGCTCTCGCTCATGCCAGGCCCCCGATTAGCCGAAACATGCCCGGCGGGCGCCGGATACCCGGGGGGCTGACACAGCAGGAGGCCGTCGGGCGGCCCGCGATTCGAACGTTCATGGGGAGTCCAGTAGCAGAGCGGAAATGCGGACCGAAGCCGGGCACTCTTTAAATGTCGATCGACATCTATTTATAAATGTCGTTCATCATGTAAAATTCGTCAATCGCTTTTTGGAGCTCGCCATGAAAGTCAGCCGCGCCCAGGCCGCCGCCAACCGCGAACGCGTGGTGGAGTCTTCATCGCGCCTGTTTCGCGATCGCGGCTTTGCCGATGTGGGCCTGAACGAATTGATGCAGGCCGCCGGGCTGACCCGTGGCGGCTTTTATGGCCAGTTCGAGTCCAAGCAGGATCTCGTGCGCCTGGCGCTCGCTCAGGCCATGGCGCAAAACCTCGCCAACTGGGAAACGCTGACCGGCGAGGACGGGCCGGCGCGCCTGCGGGCGTTCATCGCCCGCTATCTGTCCGAACGCCATCAGGAGGCGCGCGCCGCGGGTTGCACGCTGGCGGCCCTCGGTAGCGACATGGGCCGCGAAGACGACGCGACGCGCGGCGTATTCGAAGCGGGCCTGCGGCGCATCGAGGAGACGGTGCGCGCCGCCATGCCGGGTGCCGGCGAGGCGCAACGGCGCCAGCAAACCTGGATGTGTCTGTCGGCACTGGTCGGGGCCCTGACGCTGGCACGTGGCGTGGCCGACGCCACCCTCGCGGCGCAGATCCGCGAAGACACCATCGCCGCCCTGATCGAGGCGCTGGTGCCTGCCGCATAACAGGCGGCCTCCCGGGCCGCGGCACCCGGCTTTTGCCGGCGGCGCATGCGCGGATACCATAGGAACGATGCGCGCCCCGAGCGGCGCATCCGACATTGCCCAGGAGCCGTGCTCATGCCCATCGATATTTCCATCACCTCGGACTTCATCTGCCCGTGGTGCTTCATCGGCGAACGCCGCCTCGCCCGCGCGCTCGCGCTGTTGCCCGCCGACACCCTCGTCACGCTGCGCTGGCAGCCGTTCGAGCTCAACCCCGACATGCCGGCCGCAGGCGTGGAACGCGAAGCCTATCGCGCGCAGAAGTTCGGCAGCCTGGCGCAAAGCCGCTTGCGCGATGCGCAGACCATCGACGCGGCGCGCGATGACAACATCGCGTTCAATTACGACGCCATGCGCAAGACGCCGAACACCTTTCTGGCGCACCGACTGTTGTGGCTGGCGCAGCGCGAAGGCCTGGCCACGCCGATGGCGCGCACCCTGTTCGCGGCGTACTTCGAGCAAGGCCTGGACATCGGCGACCCGGCCACCCTCGCCGGCCTCGGCGCGCGCGCGGGCCTGCCGCGTGAGGAAGTGGCCGCGTTTCTGCAGGGCGACGAAGGCAAGGACGAGGTCCGCGCCATCGAGCGCGAGGGCCTCGCTCGCGGCATCCGCGGCGTGCCGTTCTTCGACATCGGCGGCGAAATCGTGAGCGGCGCGCAGCCGGTCGAGACCTTCGCACTGGCGTTGCAGCGCGCGCACGAGCGCAGCCTGCATCCGACCGCGTGAGGGCTGAGTGACGGGCTAAGTGACGGGCTGAGTGAAGGGCTGAGTGACGGGCTGAGTGAAGGGCTGAGTGAACGGCCTAGCGAGCGGCTGAAGCGGCTAGCCGAGCCGGCCCTGCACCGTGCGAGTCGGCGCCGCGGGCATAGCGCCGTTCCATCGATGCATCACCCGCCGCTCGATGGCCAGCGCCGCCCGACCATCACGGCCTCTCGCAGCACGTCATAGGTCGTCAGTCCCGGCAAACGCGAGAAGAAAAGATTGCGGCCTTCCGCGCTCGCCTTGTTCTCGACGGGAGCGCGCCAGGTCGACCACAGGCTGAGCACCACCAGATTGCCGTTCTGCCACGTCACCGTGGCCTCGATCTCGCCGGCGTCCTCGCCGCTCTTGCGGGTCACGTCAAAGCGCAGAACCCGGGCCTTGACCCCCTGCTGCGCCAGATCGGCTTCGTCTTCGCTGGTGCGCAGTTCAGGCGGCCGGGTGTCGGGCGTCTGCAGCATGAAGTACTGCCGCACCGCCTGCGCACCGGCCGTATCGAGATCGGGGCGCGCCTTCATGGGCTGCACCCACAACCAGATCAGGCCCACGTCCTTGCCCTGACTGCGCCGCAACAGGTGCAGCTCGGCGGGCAACTTGCCCTTGAAATCGTTGATGGAGATTTCCCAACCGCCGGGCACCTCGGGGCGCAACGTCGTGCCGTCCAGCGCGATCGGCACCCGCTGCGTGGCATCGCCGAAGTTGGCCTGCTTGTCGTCTTCGAAGCGCAGCGCCGCCATGAAGTGCTGCGCATACTCGTCGGCTTCGTCCACGCGCGCCTTCGCCGCCTTGAGCGTGGTGGTCTGCCTCACATCCACCCCGAAGTGCACGGCCAAGGCCTGATTGCCGCGTGCGAAGCAATAGCTGAACAAGGCGCTGCGCGGTTTGCCGTCGTCGGCCTGGTTGCCATAGAGCTGCGCCTCGGTCTGGTCGGGCGTCGCCTGCGAAATGCGCTCGATATAGCCCGCCGCCTCCGACTCGTAACGGCAGATGCGCAGCGCCGACGCAGGGGTGCGCAGGTCGTAGCCCACGATGGTGGCCTCGACCTGCGGACCGCCCTCGACCGGCGGAATCTTGCCCACGATCTTCACGCGCCCGAGCGTGCCGGGCTCCGCGGCCGACATCGGCACCGTCTCGACCTTGGCGCCTGGCGGCACGGCAGCCTTGAAATTCAGGCTCGGCACGCCGAAATCGAACGCGTGCGGCACCCATTCGTCGGACGCCGTGGTGGCCGCGCCGGCACTTCCTGCCGCCGCGACAACCACCAGGCCTGACAACACCCGAACCCATGCACTGTGCATTGCTTCTCCATGACAACGGGCAGCCGCCTGGCGCCCTGGCTGTACGCACGCTGCCCGCACTCTAGCGCGCCACACGTCACCGTTTTGGTTCAGAACACAACGATTTGCTTCATGAACGCGGCCACAGCGGGCCTGCCCGTGGCCTGCGAGCCGACTTCAGGTTAAGATTTATCAAGAATGGCTCTTATTTACATTTCGATCTTCGCGGATCGCGCCCGACCCCGCCTCGCCTGACCCCGTCCGCTCCCATGACGTCCCCCGCCCCCACCCGCCTGGCTGGCCCGCTCGGTCCGCCCCTCGAGTCCCTGTACCGAGACCACCAGCCCTGGCTGTTGGGTCGTCTGTGCGCACGGCTGGGCAACCGGGCCGACGCGGAAGACGTGGCTTCCGAGACCTTCACCCAGCTGGCCGAATCGGGCGACGCGCCGCATCTGCGCGAGCCGCGCGCCTTTCTGACCACGATCGCCAAGCGCGTGCTTTTTCACCTGTGGCGGCGGCAGGACCTGGAGCGCGCCTATCTGCAATCGCTGATGGCGGTGCCCGAGGCCGTGGCGCTCTCGGCGGAGCAGCGCGCGCTGCTGCTGGAAGCCATCGCGCGCATCGATCACGCCCTCGAACAGCTGCCTGTTCCGGTCAAGACCGCATTTCTGTACAGCCGGCTCGACGGCATGACCTACCCCGAAATCGCGCAGGCGCTCGGCGTGTCGCTCGCTACCGTAGAGCGATACATGAAGCGCGCCCTCCTGCAGTGCCTGGCATGCGAGCCCTGAACGACGAACCGGCGCTCCCCGACGCGGCCATCATGGAAGCGGCGGTGAATTGGCAGGTCCGCCTCGAGGCCGGGCGCATGACGGAAGCCGACCGCGCCGAGTTTCAGCGTTGGCATGATGCCGACCCGCGCCACGCCCAGGCCTGGCGCCGCGTGACCGGCGTGCTGCAACAGCCCCTCTCCGTGATGCGGGAGCTCGACGGACCGTCGCATGGGCAGCTGGTCGCGGCGCGCAAAACGCTCCTGCAGACGCGCCGCCGGCGGCTGCTGCAGGGCGCGCTGGTCCTCGCGGGCACGGCGGGCGCCGCATTGCTGGCGCTCGACCGCGTGCGTCCGATGGGGCAGCTGCTGGCCGACCTGCGCACCGGCACGGGCGAACGGCGCGCGTTCGACCTGCCCGACGGCAGCCATGCGTTGCTCGACGCCCGCTCGGCCATCGACCTGGATTTCAGCCGCTCGCGCCGTCGCGTGGCGCTGCGCGCGGGCGGCATGATCGCCGAGGTGCAGGCGCAATCGGCGCCCGATGTTATGGTCGACACCCCGTACGGCACGTTGCGCTCGGCCGGCGGACGCTTCATGGTGGCCTATCACGGCGAGTCCGTCCGCGTGGTGGCGCTCGCCGGCCCGCTCAGCGTGCAGGCAGAGGATGGCGGGCAGACCACGTTGCAGCCAAGCCGGGGGCTGCAGCTCTCCCGCCGCGGCCTGCAGACCCTGCCGGGCGACGCCCGCGCGCTCGCCAGCTGGGAAACCGGCATGCTCGCCGTGGAGAATGCGCCGCTCGAAGACGTGGTGCAGGCGCTGCAAGCGTATTACGTGGGCATTCTGCGTGTCGCGCCCGAGGCGCGGCGCCTGCCCGTGTTCGGCGTCTTTGCGCTCGACGATCCCGAGCAGGCGATCCAGGTCCTGGCCGCCAGCCTCGGGCTGCGCACGCGCCGCCTGGGCTGGCTCATCTCGCTCGACCTCCCCGAAAAAAATTCATGAATTGGTGAGGGGTTTTTCGTTTTCGCTCCACAAGAAGGGTGAAACGAAACCAAGAGGAGAAGCTTTCATGCCTTACCGATTTGCCCCGCCCCTGCGCGGCCTCGCCGTCGCGGGCTGGCTGGCATGCGCCGCCACGCCGCTGGCGCTGCCCGTCCCTGCCGTCGCGGCCGAAGCCGCCGATGCCCAACTCGATCTCGACCTGCCCGCGGGGCCGCTGGCCACGAGCCTGACCCGCATCGGCCAACTGGGCGGACGCAGCATCGCGGCGGATCCCGCGCTCGTCGCGGGCCGTCAGGCCCCGGCCATCACGGGCCGCATGACCGCATTCGAGGCCGTGCAACGCGCGCTGGCCGGCTCCGACCTGCGCCCGGTGGGCGTGGCCGGCGGCGCGATCACGATCCAGCGCATGCCCGGCGGCCCCAGCGCCGCCGCGCCCGAAGTGCAGACCATGCCCGCCGTGTCGGTAAGCACCGACCGCCTGGCGAGCGATCTGATGGCGCCGACGCGCTCGGTCACGGTGATCGACGGCGAAACGCTCGAGGACCTGCGCGACAGCTCGCCCAACCTGGCCACGATGCTGACCAAGGCCGTTCCGGGCATGTCCGACTCGAGCCGCAACCTGACCGATTTCGGTCAGACGCTGCGCGGGCGCAACGCGCTGATCCTGGTGGACGGCATTCCGCTGAACACCAATCGCGATTCGTCGCGCAACCTCGTCAACATCGATCCGGGCCGCATCGAGCGCATCGAGGTCGTGCGCGGCAGCAACGCCATCTACGGCAGCGGCGCCACCGGCGGCATCATCTCGATCACCACGCGCCAGCCCGGCGGCGAACCCATCTCCGAAACGAAAGTCGGCATGGACATGTCGCTGTCGAACCCGGGCGCCAAGGGCATGGGCGGTGATGTGCAGCACTTTTTCTCGGGCAGCAAAGACCGCCTCGACTACGAGCTGGATGTCTCGTACCGCCGCATCGGCGGCTCGTACGACGCGCATGGCGACCGCATCGCGCCCGATGCCAGCCAGGGCGATCTGTTCGATTCGAACACCTACAGCCTCGGCGGCAAGCTGGGCTTTCGCATCGACGCCAACCAGCGCGTGCAGCTGGCCGCCAGCTACCTGCGCGCGCGCCAGGACACCGATTACGCCAGCGATCCCGCAGTGTCGCGGACGCCGCTCGGCTCGACCAATGCGCGCGCCATCAAGGGCCTGGACCTCGCGCGCCAGAACGAGGTCGAGAACACGCTCGTCAGCCTGAGCTACGAGCACAAAGACCTCTGGGGCAGCAGCCTCTCGGCCCTGACCTACGCGCGCGACAGCAGCACGCGCTTCGCTCCCTCGGATTCGCGCAGCAACGTGAACCGCGGCAACAACGTCGATCAGGTCATGCAGAACAACAAGGTGTTCGGCGGCCGGCTCACCATCGACACGCCGCTGACCGCCTCGCGCGACACGGCGCTGACCTGGGGCGCGGACTTCATCCAGGAGCGCAGCGAAATGCCCCTGGACGTGTTCGACCCGGTGATCTACGACCAGAGCGGCGGCCTGCAATTCCGCCGCACCGGCACCAACACGTATCTTCCGTGGACCACCACGCGCAGCATCGGCATCTTCACGCAGCTGCAACACCGCTTCAACGAGCGCTGGTCGGCCGAGGCCGGCGTACGCTACGAGCGCTCCAGCGCCTGGTTCGACGACTTCCAGCCGCTCTCGCAATCGCGCCTGGCCAATCCGGCCACCGTGGACGGCGGCCGCGTCAGTTACGACGCGTTCATGTACAACGCCGGCCTGCTGTTCAAGCCCACCGACAACCACGAGTTCTACGGCTCGTTCAGCCAGGGCTTCGACCTGCCCGACGTCGGCCTGCAACTGCGCAACGCGCGCGCCGGCTTCGACATCAACTCGTCGGACCTGCAGGCGGTCAAGACCAACAACTACGAACTGGGCTGGCGCGGTCGCTTCGCCAGCACCGCGGCAACGGTGGCGGTGTTCCGGTCCGACTCGAAGCTGGGCGCCGTGCAATCCTTCAACAACGGCCTCACCCTCACCCGCACCCGCGAACGCATTCACGGCGTCGAAGCCACGGTCGATCATTACTTCGATGACGACATCTGGGCCGTCGGCGGCACGTTCACCTGGATGTACGGCAAGGAGAAGGCACCCGGCGCAAGCAGCGAACGCATCATGACCGGCTACCGCATCCCGCCGCTCAAGCTCACCGCCTACACGCAGTATCGGCCCAACGAGCGCTGGCGCACCCGGGCCGAGCTCACGTGGTTCGGTGCCCGCGACTATCGTCTCTCCGATGGCCGCACGCAGTTCGCACGCGCCGATGTCAAGAGCTACCTCACCGTCGACCTGATGGCTCGCTACGACCTCGACAAGCAGAACGCCTTCACCTTCAGCGTGCAGAACCTCTTCAATCGCCAGTATCTGCCGCTCTACAGCCAGCTGCTGCGCAGCGGCAACAACAACAGCCGCCTGCCGGCGGCGGGCGCCGTGGCGAGCGTCACCTACACGCACCGCTGGTAAAACAGCGTGACGCGCAAGGGCTGGGTGGCGGTCCACCGCTACGTGGGCCTCACCATGCTGGTACTGCTGCTGGTCAATGCCCTGACCGGCAGCGTGCTGGCGTTCCAGCACGAGCTGGATCGCTGGCTCAACCCCCGCCTGTTCATCCTCGAGCAGCCCGGCCCGCCCCTCTCGCCCGAGGCGCTGATCGCCCGCGTCGAAGCGGCCAATCCGCGCCTGCGCGTCACCCTGCTGCCGCTCGACACTCGGCCGGGCGACGCCATCGAACTGCGCGTCGCCGCGCGTCCCGCAGCCGACGCCCGCGCGCGCACGCCGCTCGGCTTCGACCGCCTGTTCGTCGATCCCGCCACCGGCGCCGTGCTCGGCCAGAGGCAGTGGGCCGCCTTCAAGCTCGACCGCCCGCACTTCATGGGCTGGATGAACCAACTGCACCGCACCCTACACTTGCCCGCACCGTGGGGCATGTGGCTCGTGGGCGGCCTCGCCCTGGCGTGGCTGCTGGCATCGATCATCGGAGCCTGGCTCACCCTGCCGCGGCTCGCGGGCGGCCTGCGCGCGATCTGGCACAAATGGACGCCCGCCTGGCAGATCAAGCGCGGCGCCTCCCGGCAGCGGCTGACGTTCGACCTGCATCGCGCCGGAGGCCTCTGGACGCTGCTCATGGCGATCATGCTTGCCGGCACGGGCGTGTATTTCAATCTCGGCAACGAGCTGTTCCGCCCCGCCGTCAGGCTGTTCTCGCTCGTAACGCCCCACCCGGTGCAAAGTCTCCCCCGGCACGCCGCCCCCGCACGCGCGCCGGCCTACGGCATCGACACGGCGATCGCACGCGCCCGCGGCCATCTGCCCGCGCCGGCACGAGACTTTCTGCCCTGGTACGCGAGCCACCTGCCTGACAAAGGCGTCTACCGCATCGCATTCAAGGAAGACGGCATGCGCGAACGCGCGCTGCGTCTGCGTTACGAACAGGTCTTCATCGACGACCAGACGGGCGCCCTGCGCGGCATGACCGGCTACGACAGCGGTACGGCGGGAGACCGTTTCCTGATCTGGCAATACCCGCTGCATACCGGCCGCATCCTGGGCTGGGCCGGCCAAGTGGTGGTCGCGGTCAGCGGACTCGTGGTGGCGATGCTGTGCGCGACCGGATTGCTGGTGTGGAACGCGCGACGCCGGGCGCGGCGCAAGTAGACACCGCGCACGCAAGGCGGATACGTCGACGGAACGCCCTTGGTCTCGCGTCCCCCCGGGCCGGCTGAACCAAGTACGAGGACACCAAGCGGCGCTCGATTTCACCCCATGTGCAGACGGCCCGCCACTCATTGGCCCGTTCCTGGCGCTGGGCCGGCCAGCACGAGTCAGCGTGCCCCGCGATCCACCGCCAGCAGCACCCCGAACGTCACCAGCAGGCCACCGAAGACGCGATCGATCAGGTGCCGCACGGCCAGCAGCCGCTCGCGCACCCGGCCGGCCGAAAAACAGATCGCCACCAGACTGAACCACGTCACGTGCGCCCCCGCGATGAACACGCCGTAGGCGATCTGCACCGACAAGGGCGTCTCGGGCCGGACCACCTGCATGAACAGGCTCACGATGAACACCGTGGTCTTGGGATTCAAGACATTGGTCAGAAACCCTACCCGCAGCGCCGCCGCATCCGACAGCGGCGCTACGGTCCGTTGCGCCGACGCGCCACCCGGCTTCGCGCGCAGCATCGTCACGCCGAGATAAACCAGATACACGGCACCCACCAGCTTGATGGCATTGAAGAGCCAGAGCGACTGCTGAATCAGCAGCCCCACGCCCACCAGGGTGTAGGCCACATGCACGAAACATCCCATCCCGATGCCCAGCGCCGTCAGCACGCCCGCGCGGCGCGACAGCAACAGGCTATTGCGCGTCACCATCGCAAAGTCCGGCCCGGGGCTGATCACGGCCAGCACGGTAATGGTGATCACAGCTATCAGTTCAGTCATGGCGTATCCTGTCGGCATCAACGATTTGGCAGCATCGTAAGGCGCCTCCCTTTCTATGAATAACGATGATTTCTGACATGATCGGTGAGCCAGATTCACCTTTTTACGCGGATCGAGCCCCGGAAGATGCAGCCTCGCGGCAAGCCCGTGACATGCCCTCGCACGCATCGCTTGCGGACGAGACCCGTCTGCCCTCCCTAATGGCCTTGCGCTGCTTCGAGGCCGCAGCCCGCACCGAAAACTTCAGCCGCGCCGCGGCCGAGTTACACCTTACCCACGGCGCCATCAGCCGCGCCGTGCGCCTGCTTGAAGACGAACTCGGCCTGGCGCTCTTCGAGCGCCGCAATCGCCGGGTGTTCCTCACCGACGCCGGCCACACCCTCGCCCGCGCAGTCGGCAGCGGACTGGACCTGATGCGCCGGGCCGTGAGCGAGCTGCGAGCCAGCGCCCGGCAGCAGCGTCGCTGGGTGCTCTCGTGCGAGCCCACGCTGTTAATGCGGTGGCTGATCCCGCGCTGGCCAGACTTCCAGGCGCGCCACCCGAGCCTCGACGTCCACCTCGTCGCGGGCGGCGGCCCCTTCTCGTTCGCCAACGGCATCGACCTCGCGATCCGCCGCGACGACTTCCCCCGGCCGGACAGCTATCACGCCGACCCGCTCTTCGACGAACAGGTCGGCCCGGTATGCCGGCCGGACAAGGTCGAGGCCTGGTTCAGCGGCCGCAAACGGAACGCCGCACTGAAGCCCAGTGCGCCCCGTCTGCACACCCGTACCCGTCCAACCGCGTGGCAGGAATGGGCGGCCGCCAGCACACAAGCACCCGCGGCCGCGCGCGCGGCCCGCGCCTCCGACCAGACCTTCGAACACTTCTACTTCAGCCTCCAGGCCGCCGTCGCGGGCCTGGGCGTCGCGATCGGCCCTTGGCAACTGGTGCGCGACGACATCGGAAGCGGCGTCCTCACGGCGCCGTTGGGCTTCGTGGAAGATGGCACGCGCTACTGCCTGCTGTCCCCGCGCGAGCCGGAGGCGGGCAGCGTGCCGGAGGCGTTACTGGCGTGGTTGCGGGGGGGTGCGTAGGCACCTGCAGGGCGTTACGAGATCATGCCGGCACACGACCCGAGCACCGTTACGCGCGGTGGACTAGCGACAGACGCCACTGATGGCTTCCGTCGGCTTACACAGAATGCCTTTCAGGTCGGTCACCGACGGCTTCGCCGGCACCACCTCGTAACGTCCGCTGGCTGCATTGAGATAAAACGCGATGCGGTCGCCCGCCTGCAATCCAAGGCGCTTGCGCACATCGACGGGGATGGTGACCCGACCTTTCGACGTCAGCGTGGTGGTAGGCATTCCGAGCTCCCGAGGAAGAACGCCTTAGCCTAGCGCAAGCGATGGTCCTTCCGCTAGCGCATCTGTGCCGGCCCTCGACAACGAGCGCATCCTTCCGTCTGTTTCGCGGCAGCGCTTCCCCGAATTAAAAATCCGCCGCATCCCGCAAGTCGATCCCCTCCAGATCCGCGGCCACCAGGGCCTCGTACATCACCCGATCACAGATCGACTCCACGCCAAGCCGTGGCTGCGTGAAAATGTGCGCGGCGCCGACCACCTCCGGGCGAAATACGAGGCTCGCGCCACCGAGCGCGCTGTAGAGCTTGACGCTCTCGCCGGTGATGAAATCCCGGTCGTACTTGATCTTCATGCGCGAGGCGCTCTCGTCGATCGCGTCCAGCGCTCGTACGACGCTGCAAAAATAGTATTGCGGGCCGCGCGAACCATCCGCCAGGCTGAAATCGCACTCGACGAATGCGAAGCCCGCGGCGTCCACGGATTCGAGCACACGCTTGAACCGCTCGGAGATGATCCAGATGCCGGACCAGATTTCAAAATCGCGAAGCATGCCGCCCTCGATGGGCACATGCAGCAGATGCGGCCGCTCGGGATACTGGCCGGGCTCGCCCGTCGGAAGGGGAACCACATATTGCCCCGGCGGAATGAGCCTGTCTTCGTTGTGGATGCGCAGCCCCGGACCGATGCCATCGGCCCAATGGCTGGAATTGAGTATGTAGTATTCGCCCATGCGCGAGGCCGGGTCAGCACCTGAAGTCTTCTGTGTGAGATCGTTCATCCGGAAACCCATGGTTTTGAGGCTCGCGCTGGCGGACGGCGATGCCGCCCTCGCGCGGCATCGCCGCTCGGAAATACTTTCTTGGCCGATGCCGTCTCATTCACGCAGAAAAGGCGCCGTGGCGCCCTTTCCATTGACTGCGCCGTGCGATGGCGACGCTGCCCACTTTTACTTCGACGTCCCGATCTGCAGCAGGGTCGGCTGACGCTGTATGTATCGATTCACCAGCTCGGTCATGATCGGGTTACCCGCATTCTCGGCCTTGGCGGCGGTCAGGCTGACCACTGCCGCGCACTGCTGCCCCGTCTGCACGGTGCGCCCGTCGAACTTGGCGTTCGCCGCGTTCGGCATCGTTTCTTTCCAGGTCGCGCCGATGCCGTCCACCGCCGTCTTGGCGCTGGCGCAATCCGCGTATGCCAGCGACACCACGAGCGCCGGCACGTTATTGATCTGCGCATCCGCAATGATGCCCGCCGAGTAGGGCGGAACGCCGCGGCCCGCGGCAGCGGCGGCCGCCTCGAGATTGCGCTTCGCCGTCTCCAAATTGCCGGACGGGCCGGGCAGGATCGACATCGGATCGACCGCCTGCAGGCCGATCACCGGCGAAATGACCGCCGCCTGCACGATCCGACCGTCTTTCGCGGGCACAGCCTCTTTCAAACCGGCCAACGTAGCGGCAACGCCCGCGCTATCTGCAACCGAGGGCTTGGGCTGCGCCAAAAACTTGATGCCCTCGGCCGTCGGCGTCTGCACCAGCGCCGACTCCAGCGGGAAAACGAAGCTCGTGGTGCCCATCTGCCCGCGCCAGGGATCCCGGGCGTTGGCTTTCTTCAGATCCATCTTGTTGGCCTCGCCATTGGCGAGCACGCCCGGCACCTCGGCTTGCACCGGCACGAAGTCGACCTGCTTCAGCTTGCCGACGAAGGTCTCGACCGCCTGTTTATCTTTCAAGCCCCAGTACGTGAGATTGGCCGGCCCCTGCCCGAACGCGGCGAAATAAGAAACCTCTTCGAACGCGATCTTCGCATTTTGCGACCAGGCGTCCAGCCCATATCCGATCGACTGCAGCGGACGGATCGATTGCGCCAGCGAGAGGCGCCGCATGCCGTCCGGCGTGGGACCGGCCTTCTCGAGCGACCGCCAGGCTTGTACGTCCATGAACGACACCTGCATCGCCTCGGGGACCGTCAGCACCATTTGAGGAATCCGCTGCAAGGCCTGCTGCAACGTCTGGGTACTGTCCTGCGCATAAGCGCCGGTACCAAACCCCGCCATCAAACACAGTGCCAAAGCCTTTACGCGCATCGGTTCTCTCCGTTTTTCAAAGTGGTTCCCTGACCGTACTCATCCGACGCATCGGACATGCCGCAAAGACAGGGATAGGTTGCGTCTGCGCGTCATGATGCCGCGGCGTTTCACCTCCCGAGCGCGCGCCTGTCGATGGCGCGCACGGGAGATATCACCGAAGCGCGACCGCGCCGATACCCTCGCTAACCGCATGAATGGTACCCAATGTGCGAAACATCGCAAAAAAAGCGCTTGGCGCGGGGTCGCCGGGCTCACGATGAAGCGCGCTTTCCCGGCGGCCGTCGCGTGCGCCTTCTGCTCCCTGCGGCCGGCACATGCAACGGCGGCCCGCAGATGCCGAGCACGGATCGCGCTTGCGAAACAACGCCCTTGTTTGGCTTGCAGCGCCCTTGGCTTCTACAATGGCGCTTCGCCACACCACACAGAGGTATTCGTCCCATGCGCCATTGATGCCGCCGTCTCCCCGACGGCCAGCCTCCACCCGCCCCCACTCGCAGGGGGAGTTCTTGGCATCCCTGGAATCCCGCATGACGAATCCATCGATCACGCTCGACAGCGTGACCCATGTTCTGCCCGATGGCCGAACGCTATTCTCCGACCTGAACGCCACCATCGACGCGCGCCCGACCGGCCTGGTCGGCAGCAATGGCGCGGGCAAGTCCGTGCTCGCGCGTATCCTGGCGGGGCAGCTCGCCCCGACCAATGGCCGTTGCACCCGCAGCGGCACGGCGTTCTACCTGCCCCAGCAGGTCAGCCCGGCACCCGACGCCACCGTTGCCTCGCTTGCCGGTGCCCAGCCCACACTCGACGCGCTGGCGCACATTGAAACCGGCAGCACCGACCCCGCCGACTTCGACGCCCTGGCCGATCGCTGGGACATCCGGCAGCGGCTTCGCAACGAGCTCGAGCGTCACGGCCTCGGCCACCTGAAGGCGCAAACGCCGGCCACCCGACTCAGTGGAGGCGAAGCCATGCGCGTGGCCCTGGCCGGCGCCATGCTGAGCGACGCCGACTTCCTGATTCTCGATGAGCCCAGCAACCACCTCGATCGCAACCATCGACAGGCATTGATCGAGCAACTCCGACACTGGCGGCGCGGACTGATCGTCGTCAGCCACGACCGCCAGCTGCTCGACAGCATGGCGCACATCGTGGAGCTCTCTTCGCTGGGCCTGCGCAACTACGGCGGCAACTACGGGTTTTATGCCACCGCCAAGGCACGAGAGCATAAACATGCCCTGCACGAACTCGAACAACGCAAACTCGAGCGCCGTCGCGAAGAACACGCCATGCGGGACCAGCGTGAACGGCAGGCACGCAGACAGGCTCAAGGCCATCGAGAGGGCAAGGAATCCAACCAGGCCAGGATCCTGCTCGGCCGTCAAAAGGAGCGCAGCGAAGCCTCGGCCGGCAAGTTGCGCCAACAACAGTGCGACGCGCAACGAACGCTCAATCAACGGGTCCATCAGGCCGCACAGCACGTGCAACGCGATGCTGCCGTCAGCCTGCATGCGATTCCGGTCGAGCAGCGCAAGCAGCGGCGCGTCGTCGAGCTCGACGGCGTCGAACTCCCGCACGTTCCTCCGACCACGCGCCGCATCGATCTCACCCTCCAGGGCCGACAGCGCCTGGGCGTCGTGGGCCCGAACGGCTGCGGCAAGTCCACGCTGCTCAAGGTCATCGCCGGCCTCGTCGCGCCGCGGGTGGGCACGCGCAAGACCATCCCGGGCACGGTCTACCTCGACCAGCGCCTCGCCGCGCTGGATCCGCAGCGCACGGTACTGGCGCAACTCCAGACGGCCAATCCCGCCTTGAGCGAAAGCGATCTGCGCACGCGCCTGGCCCATCTCGACCTCGACGCGCACAAAATCGTGGCGCCGAGCGGTGCATTGAGCGGCGGCGAACGACTCAAAGCCGCCTTGGCCTGCGTGCTCTATGCCGACCCGCCGCCGCCACTGCTCTTGCTGGATGAACCCGGCAATCACCTGGACCTCGCGTCCACCGAAGCGCTCGAAGCCATGCTGCGGAGCTACCCGGGTGCGTTGATCGTCGTGTCGCACGACGACGTATTCCTGGGCAATCTGGGCCTGACCGAGCGGCTGCTTGCCACGGCGAGAGGCTGGACGCTGACGGCGTGGTGATCCAAAGAGAAAGGCGCCGAAGCGCCTTTATCCATACCGTTCAGCGTCGCAGGGAGCCATGCGTCGGCACCCGCCACTCACGCATTCAAACCCGCCACCAGTTGCCGCGCCGCCTTCGCGCTGACACCCTTGCCCGTGACGGCCAACGCCGGTGGCTTGGCCAGCATCCGCTCGAACACCCCGCGCACTTCCTCGGCCGTGATGTCCTCGATCATGGCCAGCGTGTCGGCTGCGGGCGTGACCGTGCCGCGCGCAAAAAGCTCTTCGACGGCCTGCTCCATCGTCGCGTAGGGCCGCTCGCCCGAGCGAACGCGCGACACGGTGAGCTGGTTCTTGGCGCGCTCGAGGTGCACCGGGTCGATACCCGCCGCGTGCTCGCGCAACAGACGCCCGGTCGCTGCGAACAAGGCATCGAGCTTGTCCGGGGTGGTGACGGCGTGGACGATGAAGTTGGCCCAGACGTCGCCCCCTTCCATCGCCGCGTAGGTCGTATAGGCCAGTCCAAGCTGCTCGCGGACCGTATCGCTCAGCGGCGACGACATGCCTTCGCCGAACACATATGCCGCCAACGATGCCGCCAGCCGCGCACGCGGCCCGGCGGTCTCGCTCTCGCCCTCGGGAAACAGCGGGTAGGCGATGTTCACGAACACCTGCGAGACCTGCGTGAAACGCCGCGCGAGCGCCTGGCTCACGTACTTCGCCGGGACCGGCTGCGCGACCACATCCTCGTCGGCCGACGTGCGCATCCCGTCGAACAACGCCGCAGCCAGGCTCATCCACGCGTCCACGTCGAAGTTACCTGCCGCCACGACGATGGTCTTCTCGGCGACATAATGTCGCTGCACGTGGTCGATCACGTCCTGCCGGCTGAAGCCCTCGATATTGGCCACGGTGCCGATCACCGGCATGCCCATGGGATCCTCGCCCCAAAGCGCCCGGTCGAGCAGATCGCTGGCGCTGTCGCCCGGATCCTCGTCGTACTCGATCGCTTCCTGGCGGATCACTTCCAGCTCGCGCTGCAGCTCGTGCTCGGGAAACGTGCTGTTCAGCACGATATCCGCCGTCATGCGCAGAAGCGCGGGCGCATGCCGACCCAGGCCCGTCATGAAATACCCGGTCATGTCCTTGCCGGTGAAGGCGTTCACCTCCGCGCCCAGACGCTCGGCATCCAGGTTGATCTCCTGGACCGTGCGCGTTTCGGTGCCCTTGAACGCCATGTGTTCGAGCACATGGCTGATGCCATTGGTGGCCGGCGTCTCGTCGCGAGAGCCGACACGCAGGAACACACCAACGCTCGCGCTCTGCACATGCGGCATCGGAATCACAAGAAGGCGCACCCCATTCGCGAGGGTCTGCTGAACAACGGAAGGACTGGTCAATTGAGTGGCCGTCATCGGCTGATTTTTACGCATGCTGCATTGTCGCAGTTCCGCGCGATCTGAGTGCGTGGACAAGCAACGGCGCCCTCTGAAATGCCCCTACTCCTCCTGGGGGATTGACGGGCAGATCCCCCTTCTGCCCAGCGGCGATCCTTCCCGCTGGCGACGATCCCCCGCCCGCGGCCATGACGCGCTCGCGCAGTGCTCAGCGCGAAGACGCGGCGGCGCGCATCGACTCGGCGCGACCGCGATATTGCGCGATCCATTTCAAAGACTGCGCAATCCCGCCGAACGGGAAGAAATGCAGGCTCACCTCGCCGTGCGCCTGCGTCAGGCCGGCCGCCAGGCGATCCACGAAAACGTCGGGTCCCGCCGTGCCGAACAGCTTGCCGAGCGAGATTCCGTATTTGGACCACATCGAGGCGCAGGCATTGACGCCACAGAGCGCGGCATAGCGCGCCAGCACGGCGATCCCGGCCGGACCCGGCACGCCCACCCGCACGGGAAAATCGATGCCACGCGCGCGCAGCGTCACCAGCCACGCCAACACGATGTCGGCATCGAATCCAAACTGAGTGACGATCTCGGGCCGCATACCGCGTCGTGCAATAGCGCGGCATTTGCGCTCGAGCACCGCCCATCGTTCTGTCTCGCTCATGAACGCATGGCCCTCCGGATGCCCGGCCACCCCGACCACCCGAATGCCCGAACGCTCGAGCACGCCTGTCTCGATCAACGAGGTGCTGTCGGCGAACGGGCCCCACGGCGTCGCCGGGTCGCCGGCGACCACGAAGCAACGCTCCACGCCGGCGCGTGCGGCCGCAAGCGCAACAAAGGACTCGAGTTCCCCGGCAGAGCCGATACGGCGGGCAGAGAGGTGCGGCATTGGCGTAAAGCCCAGATCCCGCACGGCGCGCGCCGCGGCCAGCCGCGTGGCATCGTCCTGACCCGGCAGGTAGGGAATCGACAGCGTCGTCCCCGGCAAGATTCGATCCGCCGCAGCGGTCAGCGCCGGAATGTCTTTCGCACTGACTTCCAACGAACAGGCTTCGGTGATGTCACGCACGGACGTGCGCATATCGACTTGATTCAATAGCATCGTAAAAAAACAAACGCCCGAGACCCGCGATCCGGACTCAACATTGCGAAATCAGGCAAGGGATTTGGGCGCCACGCTCGCGACGGCCTCGGAGTGGCGCGCCAGTTCGATGAACGCGCGCACATAATCGATCGCCGTCTCCGCCTCGCGCGCACCCAGAAAAATCTGCTTGGCAATGCCGCGCTGGCCCAGCCGCACCGGCACCACGTCCATGCGGACCGCGTATTCCTCGACCAGCCAGCGCGGGAGCGCCGCCACGCCGCGTCCGCTCGCGACCATCTGCAGCATGATGTCGGTGGTTTCAATGGCCTTGTGGCGCTTGGGCGTGACACCGGCCGGAAGCAGGAACTGGTTATAGATATCCAGGCGCTCGATATCCACGGGGTAGCTGATCAGCACTTCCTGGTTCAGTTGCTGCGGCTTCACATACGCCACCGAGGCCAGCGGATGCCCCTTCGGCACGACCAGAACCTGTTCGTAATCGAACACCGGCTCGAACTTCAATCCCGGCTTGAACAGCGGATCGGGCGTGACCAGCAGGTCGATCTCATACCCGAACAGCGCGCCGATCCCGCCGAACTGAAACTTCTGTTTGACATCCACGTCCACATCCGGCCACGCGGCCAGATACGGCGACACCACCTTGAGCAGCCACTGGTAGCAAGGGTGGCATTCCATCCCGATGCGCAGCGCGCCGCGCTCGCCCTGCGCGAACTGGCCCAGACGCTCCTCGGCCAGGTCCAACTGCGGCAGCACGCGATTCGCCACCGCCAGCAAGTATTGGCCCGCCTGCGTCAGCCGCAGGCTGCGGCCCTCGCGCAGCCAGACGTCGGTGCCCAACTGCTGCTCCAGCTTCTTCATGCTGTGGCTCAGGGCCGACTGGGTGAGGTTCAACACGCCGGCAGCCGCCGTCAGCGACCCCTGCTTTTCGACCTGCTGGACGATGCTGAGATGGATACGCTCAAGCATTCAGATGATTTCCGCTCATGGATTCGTGAAATAAAACCATTTTACTTCATCGGTACCGTTCTCTAGTATCTGTCCCTATTGTTCGTTCGCAGGTGTCCCTGGCGCCGCTGCTGTCAGGCAAAAAGTTGCACCGCGCCAGTCGGCGGAGCGCGCCAACGGG
Organism: Bordetella genomosp. 5; assembly: GCF_002261475.1. GTDB lineage: Bacteria > Pseudomonadota > Gammaproteobacteria > Burkholderiales > Burkholderiaceae_B > Bordetella. The sequence continues at coordinate 498,441 of NZ_NEVN01000004.1, read as the reverse complement.
CCGGACAGGCCCCGCCTGCCGCCCTTCGCCCGGGCCCGCATGACACGCACGTCGAAGCTCGGGTGAGGCTCCGCTGCCCCCAGCGGCCAGCACCGGAGCTCGATGGCTTGCACCCGAGTCGGCTGTCAGCCCTGCTCAGCAGCGGATCGCCACCGATGCGAACGAACCCCGACCCAGTCGTCGAAGCCCCACCGCCACGCTTGTGCACGCGGCAAGGCCTCGGCAACGTGCAAATCAATACCGGTGAAGTCCAACATGACCCGTCCACTCCGTCTCGTCGCCGTTTCCGGCGGACTGCAACGCCCCTCGAAATCCGCCGCCCTGGCGGAGCACCTGATGGAGCTGATCGCGGATGTCGTCCCGTGCGAGCAACGCCTGGTCGAACTCGGCCAGCTCGCGCCGCAACTCGCCGGCGCGGTCTGGCGCTCGCAGCTGCCCGAATCGGTGGAGCGCGAGCTCGCCGCGGTGGAGCAGGCCGACATCCTGGTCGTGACGACGCCGGTCTATCGCGGCTCCTATACCGGGCTCTTCAAGCATTTCTTCGACTTCCTCCACCAGGACGCGCTGGTCGACACGCCCATCCTGCTGGCCGCCACCGGCGGCAGCGAGCGTCACGCCCTGATGATCGATCACCAACTGCGGCCTCTGTTCAGCTTCTTTCAGGCGCGCACGCTGCCGTTGGGCGTCTACGCCACCGACAAGGACTTCGTCGACTACCGCCTGCAGGACGCCGCGCTGATCGAGCGCGCCCGCCTGGCCGTCGAGCGCGCCTTGCCCTTGATCGAACTGACCTACGCGCTGCGGGCAGCCCACGCAGAGGAAGCGATCGCAGCCTGAGGCAGAAATTCGACCGCGGAGGGTCGCGAGCGTCCCGATGCATGGTTGCCCTGCACTGCCTTATGAATACGCCGAGCGGCGCGCCTGTCTCGAGGCCTGACCCGATTGAAGGCTACGGGCCGGATGGCACTGAAGTCCGCTCTGCCCGGCCTTATGAATACCCAGCGTTTCGCGACGCAAACAGATAAAACGAACCGGCGCCCACCCGCCACCCATCTTTACATCATCACCAGCGCACCCAAGACCATGAGCAACGACTTCACCTTCGACATCAAGCGCCTTCGCTTCGATGAAAACTATCGCCCGTCGGACAACACGCGCATCACGACCAACTTCGCCAATCTGGCGCGGGGGGACAGCCGCGAACAGAATCTGCGCAACACGTTGAAGATGATCGACAGCCGCTTCAACAACCTGGCGCACTGGGACAACCCGACCGGCGACCGTTACGCCGTCGAGCTCGACATCATCACCGTAGAGATGACGATCAACGCCGAAGCCGGCAGCAACGTCTTTCCGCTGATCGAGATCCTGCAGACGAACATCGTCGACCGGAAAACCAATCAGCGCATCGAGGGTATCGTCGGGAACAACTTCTCATCGTACGTGCGCGACTACGACTTCAGCGTGGTGCTGCCGGAGTTCAACAACGACAAGCCCACGTTCAGCACGCCGGAGAACTTCGGCGATCTGCATGGCAAGCTCTTCAAGCACTTCCTGAATTCGAGCGCTTACAAGGCGCACTTCGCCAAGCCCCCGGTGATCTGCATCAGTGCGTCGAGCAGCAAGACCTATCACCGCACCGAGAATCACCACCCGATCCTGGGCGTCGAATACCAGCAGAACGAGCTCTCCTCGACGGACCAATACTTCGAGAAGATGGGCCTGGAAGTGCGCTACTTCATGCCGCCCGGCAGCGCCGCCCCCTTCGCCTTTTATTTCCAGGGCGACCTGCTCGGCCAATACACGAATCTGGAACTGATCAGCCTGATCGCCACGATGGAAACGTTCCAGAAGATCTACCGCCCCGAGATCTACAACGCCAACTCCGCGGCCGGCCGACTCTACCGCCCGAGCCTGAAGAATCAGGACTACTCGCTCACGCAGATCGTCTACGACCGCGAAGAACGCAGCCAGCTCGCCGTGAAACAAGGGAAGTTCACGGAAGAGCATTTCATCAAGCCCTACAAGAACAAGCTCGACAGCTGGGCTGCCAGCGTCTCTCACTAATTACTCAAGCCACACTCGAGATCATTCACAATGAAAAAACTATTGCCCACGTCGACCGCCGGTAGCCTGCCCAAGCCCTCCTGGCTGGCCCAGCCCGAGAAACTCTGGTCGCCCTGGAAGCTGCAAGACGAAGAGCTCGTCGAAGGCAAACAAGATGCGCTGCGCCTGGCCCTGCAAGAACAACAACACGCCGGCATCGATATCGTCAGCGACGGTGAACAGACCCGCCAGCACTTCGTCACCACGTTCATCGAACACCTGAGCGGCGTCGACTTCGAAAAGCGCGAAACCGTGCGCATCCGTGATCGCTACGACGCGAGCGTCCCGACCGTCGTCAGCGCCGTCAGCCGCCAGAAGCCCGTGTTCGTCGAAGACGCGAAGTTCCTGCGTCAACAGACCAAGCAGCCCATCAAATGGGCGCTGCCTGGCCCCATGACGATGATCGACACGCTGTACGACGCGCACTACAAGAGCCGCGAAAAGCTGGCCTGGGAATTCGCCAAGATCCTGAACCAGGAAGCCCGCGAACTCGAAGCCGCCGGCGTCGACATCATCCAGTTCGACGAGCCCGCCTTCAACGTCTTCTTCGACGAAGTCAACGACTGGGGCATCGCCACCCTCGAGCGCGCCATCGAAGGCCTCAAGTGCGAAACCGCCGTGCACATCTGCTACGGCTACGGCATCAAGGCCAACACCGACTGGAAAAAGACGCTGGGCTCCGAATGGCGCCAGTACGAGGAATCCTTCCCCAAGCTCCAGCAATCCAGCATCGACATCGTCTCGCTCGAATGCCACAACTCGCATGTGCCGATCGACCTGATCGAACTCATCCGCGGCAAGAAGGTGATGGTCGGCGCCATCGACGTGGCCACCGACAAAATCGAAACCCCCGAAGAAGTCGCCGCCACCCTGCGCAAGGCGCTCAACTTCGTCGACGCCGACAAGCTCTACCCCTGCACCAACTGCGGCATGGCCCCCCTCGCGCGCCGCGTCGCGAACGGCAAGCTCAACGCGTTGGCGGCCGGTGCGGAGATCGTGCGCAAGGAAATCGCGGGTTGATTTCGGTGTAAAGCCGTAAGGCTGATGCAAAAAACAAAAGGCGCCTCGGCGCCTTTTGTTTTGCTTGTTTACGCGGGCATCTCACCGAGATTCTTGGCCGCTTGCTCGAGCCCACCCAGAATCGAGTCGACGACAAACGGCGAGATGTCTTGCGGCAGGTCTGCCTGCACCTCCGCGATGGCGGCGGGGGTTCGGGCGAGGATATCTTCGATGATGGGTTCCGCGGCGAGCCATAGCCCACCGTCTTTGCCGTGCTGTTGAAGTGCCTGCGGTTGCGACCGCCGCTCCCTTAACTGGAAGATTCTGAAGATTGAATGGCAACGACAAAGACAGCGGCCGTCCCACATCCGCTTGAAACCATCCCGAGTCGTACTGCAGCTCCATCTCGCCACGCGCGGGAATCGTCCAGCGCCCGACGCGAACCCCATTGGTCCAGAGAGACAGACTGCGGCCGTGCGATCGACGTCCCACGTCACCAGTCCGTGGCGGAGTCGGCGCGCGCCCCGGCGGCGCGATTGCCGATGACGACTTCCAGACCCAACGCGCCACACCAGGCGAGCAGCTGCTCCACGCTCAACTCGTGTGCGTTGAGCTCCAGATGAGAGATGCGCGATTGGCTAAGACCGACGCGACTGGCCAACTCGGATTGGGTCCAGCCTTTAGCCTTGCGCGCTGCCTGCAGCATTGCGCTGAGCTGGCCTGCGCTGACCACGGGATGAGAGATCGGAGACATGGCTATTAGCTGAAATTCAGATCTACGATCAGACTGCAATTTCTAAACATGGGCTTTCACCGTGGCTCCGACCGTTAGAAGCGCCTATTGTCTGCTGAATCGGGTTTTCGGGTCATGCGCCTATCACCAAACGGATCGGCCATCAGCAGGTCGCGAGCGGTCGGCGTGAGCGGAGCACGACGCACCGGTTGCACGGTGCCTCGCATCACGAAGTTGGCTTCGATCTTGACCTGTATCGAGCCGCGGCGCACTAGCAACTTGGTCTCGCCCGATGCCGCCGCCGGAGCATGCGTTTGGAATCCTCGCTTTTTCAGGCGCTCGGCAGCCTCTCTAATAGCGGTGTTGATGCGGCCCAGCGCCGTGTCGCGGGAGAGCGTGTGATCGGGGAAAACCAGATCGAGGTCCACCGACAAGCGCGGCATGTCGCGCACGAACAAATTGATTGCCGTACCGCCCTTCAATGCGAAGGTGTCGTCCACGAACACCAGCGGAGCGAGTTGCGTCAGCAGGCGCGCGGTGTCGAGATAAAGCGGGTTCATGCCTTGAGTACCAACAGGCCGTCAGGCGATCTGGACACCCACGGCCGGTCGCTGCCCGTTGGCAGCATGCCCGGGTCGAGCTTTTCTGCCCAAGGCAATGCGCCCTCTCGGCCGAGCTGCAGGCACAGCCGTACTGTCTTGACGCTGGTACAGCGTTGCAGCAGTTCGCGCAAAACGTCAGCACGAAGGCCGTAGGCGTTCTCCACGAGTTCGCGGGCCTCTTGCAGGGGCTGACGCACACCGACCTCGCTCAAAAGCTCCAGCAGGGCGCGCTCCGGCGTGGAGACTTGCGGCGCCCCGCTGCGCTTCTCGAACAGGCTGACCTGCAGTAATGCATCTGGCGTCTCGTCGAACAGGCGCTTGCGATGGTACTCGGCCGGAAAGCGTTGGGTAAACCACTCCGGCAGGCGGGCTGCAGTCCAGCCGTACAGCTGCAGCACGGGCTGCTGCGAAACGTACTGGCGCACGCCATACCAGTCGAGCGCCGACTTGCCACCGACATGCAAGCCTTCAAACCTGCGCTCCAACAGCGACAGGCAAGGATGCAGAGCGAGGGCATCGCTTGGGCGGGCGTAGACGCCGCGCGCCAAACGAGTGAGCCACCCCGCCCTGACGTAATGAACGGCCAGGTCTGCCGAAATGCCCAGCGACGCCAAGTCCTCTGAAACCAGGGGCGCACCCGGCACCAATCGGGTGTAAAGGGCTTTTAGTTTGGTGGTTTCAGTCGTAGCCATACTACGATTTCTACAACCTTTTCAAGGACACGTCAATTTAGTATTATTTTTCTAATCGTAGCCAAACTACGACAATAGCAATTTATCTAAATTCCGACGCGGCCTTCTGATTCTTTGTAAAGGCCCGGCGGGCGGCGCATTTCTTAAGGCGGACCTCTCCGGATCGCCCGGCCCTCATGCTGCCTCAACGGCAACGACAAGTTGGGAGCGCACGTTCACCCAACCACCACCCAAAACAAAAGGCGCCAAAGCGCCTTTTGTTTTACCCAGCTACCTCAAGCGAGATCACTCCACCCATACCATGTGAAATACCATGCTCGGAATATTAACGTCAGCACCACCTTAAGTAGCACATCATCTCCTCATCGACTGAGGCTCTTTGCCGGAAAGAGCGACTACTCAAAAGCGGTTCAAAAGATATTCACGTCATGGTAGTGATACCTTGTCTCGGCGTAACGGTCCGCATCCGGCTGAATCGGGGGCGGCAGCGCCTGGTCACTCCCATTTACCAGTGCAGTCCCATGCTGCACAAGGCGTAGACGGGATTTGAGCCTGTTTCTCTCGGTCACCAACTCCGTGACGGAGTTAAACCATTCTTGTTCCACCGTCTCGATGGCTTCATGTAGCTTGCTTTCCTCTGTTGAACGCTCGTCGCTTTGCATTGATGCGTAATACATGGCCACGGGAAAGTCTAAGGCGCAGGCGGCAGGGGCAAACATTGCGCTATCGCTTTCATGCTTGCCGTAGCCCCAGTCAGACCAGACTTGATGAGCGGCGGCCCATATCAAAGCCTTCCCCCCCGCGTCGGGCGACTTTGCCAGAGGGATAAGGATATTTGCAACTGGCGCTGCTGCTCGGTGTGAGTAATTGAGCGAAAGCGCCTTGAAGAATGCTGTCCAATGCGCTTGGGACAGTTGTTGAAGTACCTCCCCTAAGGCGGCATCCAGGGATGGGTTGTGACCAGGAGCCTTGAACATCGCTTGCATCCACGCAGCCCAGTCTGCGGCAGACGTATGTGCAACTTGAAGCAGCAAAGCCTGCAGCGTGCTCTGGGTGCTTTGGCTGGGGCCGGCCGAGCGGTCTTGCCACGAATTTTCAACACTAACGAATTTGAAAACTAGGTTATTAACCCTGGATGCCAGGACTATGGCTTGCGTGCCGAGCACGCTGCAAATCATGAGCGAAAAAAGAACGTCATTTCGCCTCTCAATAATGGCAGCAAGCTCAGCAGGTTCGGCGTTGTACATGATTACTACTGCTGCCCAAAAATCTGGCGACGGAAAGATGTTCATGTGCGGGACCATGTACCACAACCGCTCAAGGTTGCCACTGCTGGCCAAGGATTCTATTTGCTGACGGAGTTCTGGAAATCGCTGCTCATTGAACCCAGGGCCTACGTCGGTGCGCTCTATGAGGTGCCGTAACCCCGCAATCAGGTGGCTTGACGCGACTTGAGTGGCAACACTGGAGAGCCCTGCCAGGTTTGCATCTAGTGCCATTATGGCACCAAGCAGCGCGCGAAGCTGGTTGAGCGAATTTGCGTCGCTGGCATCCCAGTTGCGCAATGCACTCAGCAACCACCGTATTGCTGCCTCCCATGCTGCAGATGCAGCAGCATCAGGAGGTGTCCCCATTGCATACATGTAGGGTAGAAATGGGAACTCGTCGCCAGTGCTGTGGCCGATAGTTTCGGCGTCAACGGCTGGCGACTGAGAGTCCGTGCTGAGTTGAGCAAGTAATTGGCTCAGGGCAAACGGAGCCGTGGAGGCACCCGGGGTCAGGGCAGCTTGGAAGCGGGCCTGGGCAAGGCTCAATGCAGCCGGGTTCATGGCGTGCTCCATACGAGATAGTCGCTACCGCTCAGTTCGTCCCAAAGGTCCAGAAACGCTTGCCGAATCAGCTCGCCATCGGCGACCTTTTGAAGGATGTGGTGCTTCTGGCCAAAACTGTTGACCGATGTTCCAAGGGACCACGCTGTTGCCGGCCCGAAGTCAGAGGGGAAAATCAAAAAACGGTCATGAAACGGCCAGCCAGCGCTGCCTTCGCGTATGCGGAACTCTAACCGCAGGTCTTTGCAGTTGCCCTTCAAGTTCATGAAGGTCTCAACTTGTTTATCTTGCCAAGATTGTTTGGGAGGCGGTGCAGACTGTGGCTTCAACCCTACCCTGCCTGCAAGGGGGTGACTGCGAAGCCATATCTCAACTCTTTGGCAAAAAGCGACGGCTTCGGATAACTTTTCCTTATCCTTTGCCACCGGAGGTTCCGCGCCAGCCGTGAGTGCGCGCAAGTCAGCACCTTTGTATGGGCAGTGGAAGAGCGTAGCAAGAACGTCTTTCGCATCAAGATATGGGTCCCACAACCATGCACCAGTCCTGCCATGCATTCGAAGTAGTGCGCGAATGTCCTTGAATGCATCGTTCGTTCCGGCGCCCGAGTTCCCTCCGTACTGAATGAATTCCTTCCGCTCCCGGATGCTCTTTAGGCTATCTCTAAAGACTCTGTTTTCCCGCCATGGCTCACGCGGATTGGCTGTTGGGGTTCCGATAATGTTTGGAGATCGTTCTTCAATGAGCGGAACGGATACCGACTCCAGTTCCCCATTTGGCGATGGAAGATAGAAATTCCGGGTGCTGATGCTTTCCCCTACAACATGGACGTTCATGCTGATGCTCGTAATGAACGAAGTTTGCGCGGATGCGCCAAGCACTAATTGATTCTGGTCATCCCATAGAACGTATCGGGCTCCGCCTCCGGGTGAGTGAAGCGGGAAATTCGCCAGTGAACCAGTGACATCTTCGGAGCCGTATCCCTCCACGGTTGTGTCTTCATACTTCTCACATGACACTCTTAGCCGTCGCGCAGGCGTGGCGCTGTGCCAGATGGGCTGTACAAGAAAATCCCCGTTTTGGGAGCTTGAAACCTTTGTCGTCACGACGGTCACGGGCAGTTGGATGAGAACATTTCCAAGCCGGTCAGACAGACCATCAATGCCCATCTTTACGAAGGGCCTTAGGTCCGCTGCCAGTTGCTTGAGAAGCTTTGGCTCATCCAAGAGAAATTTCACATCTGTTTTCAAACCATCGAAAAGCTCAAGGACATGGGAGCCTTCCCAGAAGTTATTCTTGAGAACACCGTTCCATGGGTGTGGAAGCGCTGTGTCAGCAGGCACAAATTGTGGTGGAATCGGCATAAGCGAGCCGACTTCCAATGCTGAAACGCCAGGCTTCCACTCACCAGTGGTGCTGAAATTCTGAAGCGCCTGTAGAACTTGTTGCGTAGACACCCGATAGCGCGCGATGCCGAACTTCCATGGTGTTTCACGCAACTCAATGCGCTTCTTGCCATTGAGTATGCCTGGCTTGGTAGGAGAGCCTACTGGCGGGTCACTTGGCTCTGCAACCAGGAGGCTCATGAAGTTCGTTATGTGCCCCGGTCTGTCTTCGTGGAGGCCAAATATCTCCGTTACCTCGAAGCTATTGTAGTTGCCGATGGCACCAGGAACTAGCAGCTTTTGCAGGTGGTTGATGTGTTCTGTAATACCCCAAGGCATTGCGCTCCCCTTGTTTATGCAACCGCTTTTTTTCGATTGGCGTCTAATTCTTCATCAGATGCCATTCAGGTAGGAATGAGAATTCTGGCACTGACATTCACTATGACCTGACATGGTATCGGTAACGCATTCACTTGAGCGTTCACTTCATGTCATAAAAAATACCATGCAAAGAATTTATTGGTTTTCGATGATGGCATTCTATTAGCCATACCTTGCCGAAAAAACACACCAGGACGCTGACATACCAGCCTCAACCTCCCTCCATTCCTCCCACCCACGATAAGGCTGTCAACCGTTATCCTGCGCATTTTCAGCAACGGCCGCGCTCCGGATAGCGTTTTCATCAGGTTTGATCAGAGTATCAGGTAAACCCACTTGCTCCAACGAAGCGGCGATATTCATCTGCGCGCGACGAGAATCCATCACTAAACGTTCAGCAGATTCAGCATCCCGCGCCATGTCATCGGCACCAGATATTTCGTGGCGAAGCGCCCGCAATATTTCATCGTGAAAATAAGTTGCCCAGTGATATGCATAACCCTCACCAAATTTCTCAAACCCTTCCTTTGAGGACGGAACCAACTCAATTATTGTTTTACTTAAGTTGCTCTCCTTAATAAAGCGGCCCTTTTTAGGCAAATTTATAGCAAAAAACTTCATCATCATCACAGCATTTAGAATGATACTTTCATACGCATCAAAAGCTTTCAATGACTTTTCACTAAGATATAGTCGTGGATAAGTTTTATCGATGCATCCAAGCTGCTTGAGTTTCTCATCAATATCGAATGGCTTCACAAGAAGATCAACAAACTCGGCTATCTTTGGGTCCGCCGCCTCATTGAGTATCTGCTCTGTATTGAGAACCTTCATATACTCAACAAGCATCGCCAACTGGGCAAGAGCGTGACGTGCACGCAGTAACATTTCTGCCGCTTCCAACCGTCTGGATTGGATTGCGGAGTCCCGCTCTCTGCGAGAAGATACGAGAAATGATCTAATTTGCTCTAGCTCTTTCTCATTATTACGAATATCTGCTTTAAATTTTTCTAACTTTCTCTCAAATCGATGCTCAATAGCTTTCGCAAAAAAACCGCCCAAAGCATCACGCAGAAAATATGCAATAGCGCCTATTAAACCCGTAGAAACGGCCACACTTAGTAGCAAGCTCCAAAAATCAGATAGCATGTATATCCCTCAGTATCAACTCCGACAAAAATATCTCAACATCTTCATAAAAAAACAATACTTCAATTTTTCACTTGCCATGCGGGCTCATCATTCAGCTTTTCAAGCCTATTCCGAGCCATAGCTTCAACCACGAGTTCCCCCTCTATCAGCCAAGGGAAAAGCCATGCCACCGCTCCTCAAGTGTCAACAAAGCATCCTCGATGCCGCCGGCATTCTATCGAGTTGTCTATCAGCGCCATCCTGCCAATCTATATAACCAAATAGAGCAGTAACAACCCAAATAACTTAAAGAAAAAGCTAAACCTCTTACTCTTCTCCATGCTCCGCTTGGTATCTGGCTATTAAAGCTCGACCGTGCATCTCATCGAGGTCGGCGACATTGAGGGACACCGACTCTCCTGTTATTTCCAGGAAACGCTCTGATTCTTGGGGTACGGCGAGCTCACCGGCTAGGATACGAAAGCGTAACTGTAGTTTTCCCGGTCCAGACGGCAAAATAGCTAGGGTGTCTGACGAACGCCCCTCTTCGCCAGGAAGCAATGAGCCGAATTGAACGTGACAGATGGGATGCACACCGTCTTCGTCGACGATAAGACGGGCTTCCCGCCGGTCGAGAATGTCCGGCAAGCTACGCAAGCCCGATATGGAACTCCATTGACTACTCGGTTCGTCTGGCAGATCTATGCCAGCTCTCATCTGGCAAGACTGTCCGTCTAGAGGATTCACCGAAACCTCCAACTTGGCGTTCGACAATGACATCTCTGAATTATTCGTCAGTAAAAACTTAATTTCGATAAGGGCCGCATTAACGCGAGCATATTCCGCATATTCCCGCCAAAAGTCCCTATTGTCGTGCCACATATGATTGCGAATCGAAATTTCAAACGGCCCCGACTTCTCGGATGGACTTTCGTAATCAGGTAATTTCTCAGGGAAATTAAAATACTTCAGAGCGATGCATTCAGGCAGAATCTCATTTTTAGGTGTGAGCACGGAAAGGTCCAACAGCACCCGTCCACGCCCCGAATCTGCCAATGCCATGGCTGCGACTTCCGTTGGCTCCGCCTCCTCTGTACTACTTCCACGGCGAACATAGGCCACATTGCTCTTCAACTTTCCGTAGGGGTTCGCAATAAAAAACGGACGTTTTTGTTTTGGGATAACAATGACCCCAACGGTCTTGCCTTCATATAAGTGCTCTTCGTAGCGAAATGTCAACTTTGGCTTAACTTTACTATTAATAAATTGTTGCAATCTGGAGTCATCAATACTCTCTGAGATACCCACTACCTCAGCTAGGTGGGGTCGGTTGTCCTGAAGACCAAGCAAGATGTATCCCGCCCCATCACGCCACGCATTTGCCATAGCCAGAATGTCTTTCAGCAACTCTGCTTTTTGAAAATCGTTGCCTCCTGCGAAACGATATTGCTCACTTTTAAAGTCCAAATCTGTGCCTTCACTTCTGTAGCGGAGCGCATCTAAAAGCTCGTTATTCACCATTCCATCACCTCAATTGTTATGGCGTCGGCAGAATGAGGGACTGCAAGTGTATTCTGCTAGCCTCTACCACTCGGATCTTGACCAATTTCTACCCTCGATACCCGTCACGCAGTCCACTCATCAATCATATTCGCCCAATCCTGCAACATCGCCGCCCGCTGCTCACGGTATTCAGCCTTGTTGTAGACGGCTCTGACACCCTTCTGCTCGTGCGCCAGGCACTTCTCAATCCAGTCAGTGTTGTAGCCTGCCTCATGCAGCAGCGTGCTAGCTGTACGCCGCAAATCATGTGGCCCAAACTTGGTAAGCGACTTTCCATCTTTCTGCGCCGCTTTGTATGTCAGCGTCAGCACCTGGTTGAGTGTTGCACTGCTCATTGGCGCATCCGAGTCATATCGTGATGGCAAAACGAAGTCAGAACCACCGGCAAAGGTTTTCAGGGCAATGAAAATATCCAGCGCCTGCTGGGATAAGAACACCAGGTGCGGATTGCGCCGCCTCATCCTTTCCTTCGGAATAGTCCAAAGCGCTTCACTGAAACTGATTTCACTCCAGGTGGCGTTAGTCAGCTCGCTTTTACGCACCATCGTCAGCAACAGCAGCTTGGCCGCTGCACGGTTTGTTGGGCTTGTACCCACCCGCTCCATGTACTGATACATCAACCCGATTTCTTCTGGTGTCAGCGCTCGGTCGCGTGGCTCGAATCGAGCGATGCTGGTTGGTCGCACCAGCTCCGCCGGGTTTTCGACCTTCTGCCCTCGCTCAATTGCCCAGCGAAACACCTGCATAACGATTTCACGCACATGAACGGCAGTCGCCGGTGCCCCTCGCTCGACGATCGCATCAGTCAGCGCCCGCAAGTCCTCATGGGTGATCTCCACCAGCTTCTGATTGCTGAATTTGGGCTTCAGCTCGCGCTCATAGACCGAACGGCGCATATCGCGGGTGGAGTCGGCCATCTGGTAGCCGCGCAGCCACTTCTCCGCCCAGGCACCGAACGTCTCTGCATCCTTGACCCGCGCCTTGTCTCGGGCTTTCTCCTTGGCCGGGGATTTGCCCGCCGCGACCATCTTCTTGGCGTCACCCAACTGCTCACGGGCTTCGGCCAGCGTGATGCCGCCAACGCCATAACGGCCAAAGGTGATGGTCTCTTGCCGTCCGTTGATTGAGTAGTTGTAACGGAACGAGATGGAACCGGCTGGAGTCACGGCCACATAGAGACCTTCTCGGTCATTCACCTTGTAGAGCTTGTCCCTGGGCTTGAGATTTCTCAGCTTGGTATCGGTCAGCATATAGCGTGTCCCCCTTCATCCTCGATACCATGCTAAAAAAACGCCAAATTTCCATCGTTTTTTCTATACAAAACAACAGCTTATAAAATTTTGATACCATGAACGCATAAAAAAATGCAGCATGGTATCGGCATTAATCATGGGATCATCAACGGATAGTACCGGCTTTAATGCCATGCTCAAACAGTGCTTGGCGCTTCCTAAAGTTGCCAGATCGTGCCAGACATCAAATGCAAAAAAGCCCGCAATTACGCGGGCTTAGCGGCTTTTTATGCCATCAGGTGCCTGGCCGTGCCAGACGCGGGATCACTCCCACTCAATAGTCGCCGGCGGCTTGCTCGAGACGTCGTACACGACACGGTTGATCCCCCGCACTTCGTTGATGATGCGCGAAGACACACGCGCCAGCAGCGGGTGCGGCAGCGGGGCCCAATCGGCCGTCATGAAGTCGAAGGTTTGCACGGCGCGCAGGGCTACGACGTATTCGTAGGTGCGGCCGTCGCCCATCACGCCCACGGACTTGACCGGGAGGAAGACGGCGAAGGCTTGGGAGGTGAGCTCGTACCAGCTCAGGCCCGAGGCGCTGTCCTTGGTGTTGCGCAGCTCTTCGATGAAGATCGCGTCGGCGCGGCGCAGGAGTTCGGCGTATTCGTGCTTCACTTCACCGAGGATGCGCACGCCCAGGCCGGGGCCGGGGAACGGGTGGCGGTAGACCATCTGCGGCGGCAGGCCGAGGGCGACGCCGAGTTCGCGGACTTCGTCCTTGAACAGTTCGCGCAGCGGCTCGAGCAGGCTCAGGTTGAGCGTGTCGGGCAGGCCGCCCACGTTGTGGTGCGACTTGATCGAGGTGGCCTTGCCGGTCTTGGCGCCGGCCGATTCGATCACGTCGGGGTAGATCGTGCCCTGGGCCAGCCACTTGGCGGTCTTGAGCTTGCCGGCTTGTTCCTGGAAGACTTCGACGAACTCGCGGCCGATGATCTTGCGCTTGGCTTCGGGGTCCGACTGGCCCGCGAGCTTGCCCATGAACTGGTCGGTGGCATCGACGTGAATGATCTTCACGCCCATGTTTTCGGCGAAGGTCTCCATGACCTGCACGCCTTCGTTCAGGCGCAGCAGGCCGTGGTCGACGAACACGCAGGTGAGCTTGTCGCCGATGGCGCGGTGGATCAGCGCGGCCGCAACCGAGCTGTCCACGCCGCCGGAAAGGCCCAGGATGACTTCATCGTCGCCCACCTGCTCGCGGATGCGCGCCACGGCTTCGGAGATGTAGTCGGGCATGTTCCAGTCGCCCTCGCAGCCGCAGATCTCGCGCACGAAGCGCGACAGCATGGCCTTGCCCTGCACGGTGTGCGTGACTTCGGGGTGGAACTGCACGGCGTAGAAGCCGCGGGCTTCGTCGGCCATGCCGGCGATCGGGCAGGACGGCGTGGAGGCCATCAGCACGAAGCCGGGCGGCAGTTCGGTGACCTTGTCGCCGTGGCTCATCCAGACCTTGAGCATGCCGTGGCTTTCTTCGGTCGTGAAGTCCGACAGGCCGTTGAGCAGCTTGGTGTGGCCGTGGGCGCGCACTTCGGCGTAGCCGAATTCGCGGTGGTCGGAGAAGCTCACGACGCCGCCGAGCTGCTGCGCCATGGCTTGCATGCCGTAGCAGATGCCCAGCACCGGCAGGCCCAGTTCGAATACGGCGTGCGGCACGCGCATCGAGCCTTCTTCGTAGGCCGAGGCGTGGCTGCCCGACAAGATGATGCCCTTCAGGCCCTGAGCTGCTTGCTCACGGATGAAGGCGTCGTCGACGTCGCCCGCATGGATTTCGGAATAGACGCCAGCCTCGCGCACACGGCGTGCGATCAGTTGCGTGACTTGCGAACCGTAGTCGAGGATGAGGATGCGTTGGTGCATAGTGACTCTGCCGGTTGGAAATAAAAGCGCACCGGCCAGAACCTTGCGGGCTCTGCCGGTGCGCGATGCATTGCTGGTATGACGTGATCAGAGGATCAGTCGGCGCGATAGTTCGGCGCCTCCTTGGTGATCTGCACATCATGGACGTGGGACTCGCGCACGCCCGCCGAAGTGATCTCGACGAATTGCGTTTTGGTGCGCATGTCGTCGATCGTGGCGCAGCCGCAGTAGCCCATCGAGGCGCGGATGCCGCCCACCAGCTGATAGATGATGGCGAGGACGCTGCCCTTGTAGGGCACGCGGCCTTCGATGCCTTCGGGCACCAGCTTGTCGGCGTTGTTGGCGGGATCCTGGAAGTAGCGGTCGGCCGAACCATCGGCCATCGCGCCCAGACTGCCCATGCCGCGATACGACTTGTACGAACGGCCCTGGAACAGCACGACTTCGCCCGGCGCCTCTTCGGTGCCGGCGAACATGCCGCCCATCATGCAGGCGAAGGCGCCGGCCGACAGGGCCTTGGCGACGTCGCCCGAGTAACGGATACCGCCGTCGGCGATCAGAGGCACGCCCGTGCCTTCGAGGGCCTGGGCCACGTCGGAGATGGCGGTGACCTGGGGCACGCCCACGCCAGCCACGATACGGGTGGTGCAGATCGAGCCCGGGCCGATACCGACCTTGACGCCGTCGGCGCCCGCTTCGACCAGCGCCAGCGCGGCGGCGGCGGTGGCGATGTTGCCGCCGATCACTTCGACCTTGGGGTAGTTTTGCTTGACCCAGCGCACGCGCTCGATCACGCCGGCCGAGTGGCCGTGCGCGGTGTCGACGATGATGACATCGACGCCCGCGGCCACCAGCTTCTCGACACGCTCTTCGGTGCCGGCGCCCACGCCGACCGCCGCGCCCACGCGCAGCTGGCCGAAGGCATCCTTGCAGGCGAAGGGGTGTTCGGTGTTCTTGACGATGTCCTTGACCGTAGCCAGGCCGCGCAGCTCGAATGCATCGTTGACGATGAGCACGCGCTCCAGGCGATGCTTGTGCATCAGGGTCTGGGCTTCTTCGAGGGTGGCGCCCTCGCGCATCGTGACCAGGCGGTCCTTCGGCGTCATGACGTTGGTCAGCGGGACGTCGAGGCGGTCTTCGAAGCGCAGGTCGCGGTTGGTGACGATGCCGACCAGCTTGCCATTCTCGACAACGGGCAGGCCCGAAATGCCGTGTTGGCGCTGCAAGGCGATCGCGTCGCGCACCTTCATGTCCGGCGTGACGGTGACCGGGTCGATCACGATGCCGAATTCATGACGCTTGACGCGGGCCACTTCGCGGGCCTGCTCATCAGCGGACAGATTCTTGTGGATGATGCCGATACCACCCTCTTGCGCCATGGCGATGGCCAGACGCGACTCCGTCACGGTGTCCATGGCAGCGGACACGAGCGGGATGTTCAGGGTGATATTGCGGGTGAGGCGGGTGGTCAGCGAGGTGTCGCGCGGCAACACCTCGGAGTACGCAGGCACCAACAACACGTCGTCGAAGGTGAGCGCTTTTTGGACGAGACGCATGGGGAACTCCGGGCGCAAAGCAAGATTATACGCCGTGCGTGTGTTTTTACTAGGTGTTGACCCTAGGTTTTTGGCAGGAAAGCGGCGAGGAAGTGGCACGCGCGGCACATCCCCCGGCGTATCCCCGGCCGCGCTTGAACCGACCCCGATTCATCGGCCGACGCCCGGAATACGGGTCGGGCGCCCGGCGGCACCCGCCTGCCGCCGCCCCGCTGCTCCCCCAGCATCACCGAGCGGCCTCGCGCCACCAGGCGCGGCCCGGGTGTGGCGCGCGCAGATCCAGGCGCTCGCCCATCTGAGGCGTCGCCAGCGGGATGCCGGCCTGCGACGCGAGCACAGCCACGCGCTCGAACGGTTCGTCCCAGGTATGCATGGCGAGGTCGAATGTGCCGTTATGAATCGGCATCAGCCAGCGCCCGCGCAGATCCCGATGCGCTTGAACGGTCTCTTCGGGCTGCATGTGCACATAGGCCCACTGCGCGTTGTACGCGCCGGTCTCCAGAACCGTGACATCGAATGGCCCATAACGCTCGCCGATCTCGCGAAAGCCGGCGTGATAGCCCGTGTCGCCGCTGAAGAAGAGACGCAGGCCCTGGTCGAGCACGGCCCACGAGGCCCACAACGTGCGATTGCCGTCGCGCAGGCCACGGCCCGAGAAGTGCTGCGCGGGGGTGGCGACAAAGCGTACGCCGTCGATCTCCGCTTCCTGCCACCAGTCGAACTGACGGACGCGCTCGGGCGCCACGCCCCACGCGATCAGCCGGTCCCCCACCCCCAACGGCGTGAGGAACACCTCGGCGCGCTCGGCCAGATACTGGATGGTGGCGTGATCGAGGTGGTCGTAGTGGTCGTGCGACAACAGCACGCCCCGCAGCGGCGGCAGGTCCTCGAGCGCGATGGGCGGCGCATGGAATCGCTTGGGACCCGCCCACTGCACGGGCGAGGCACGTTCGGAGAACACCGGGTCGGTCAGCCACCAGCCGTTGGCCAGCTTGATGAGCAAGGTCGAATGGCCCAGGCGGTACAGGCTGTGCAGAGGCGCCGCAGCGAGCGCTTCGGCGCTGAGCGCCTGCACGGGCATCGCCCCGGCCGGACGGGTGCCTGCGGGCTTATGCAGCAGCACATCCCAGATGATGCGCAGCGTCTTGGCGAGCGAATCGTTGGGCTTGGGCACGGGATTGGCGAAGCCGGTTCCGACGGATTGCGGCGACGTCGGATAGGCGGCAATGGGCGTACGGGTCAGCAGGCAGGCCGTCATGAACAAAGCTCCAGCGATAAGGAGGATGAGTGAGTAACGCGCGCGGCGGGACATGGGTTCAAGGTAAGGTCAAAGCTATAAATGAGTGATTGATCGATCATTAATGGGCTAAAAAATGAGGCTCGTGTCATCGCTGGATACCGCGCCAGAACAGATCGAACGCGGCCTGACCAAACTCATCGCGCCGGGCGGGGTGGGCGGCAATGGCGTCGAGCGTGGTCTCGAACAGGCCGATGAAGACGTGTTCCATATAGAAGCTCAAGCGGTCGGGCGCCACGTAGGCTTGCAGGCTGGTTTGCAGCCGCGACAGCACATCGGCAAACAGCGCCGAACATTGGTCCCGGGTGCAGGAAGCGATGCGCTGCGACACCTTGAGCTGCTTGAGCGCCTTGCGTTCCAGCGGCTGGGCCGCGCCCCACGCGATCAGCGTGTTCCAGATGTGGAGCAACTGGCTCCGGGCGTCGCCATCGGCCGGATAGCCCTCGGCAATGGTCTGAGAAAGCCGCGTCTCGAGCTTCACGAACAGCGCATTGAGCAGCGCGTCCTTGTTGTCGAAATAAATAAACAGCGTACCTTCGGCAACTTTGGCGGCGCGCGCGATCTGGGCGGTGGAAGCACCGACGCCCTGCTCCGCCACGAGGCGGGCGGCGGCATCGAGGATTGCTTCGCGCTTGAGATCGCTTAACGGGCGGGCCATGGCGATGAATGAGTGAGTGTTTTGTCATTTATAGCCGATTACGCGCGCAGGGTGCAAGCATTGCGTCCATGCGCGAAAGGTAGGCGTTGGCCGTTGGGCGTCGGGGCATTGGGCGTCGGCATCGGCATCCGGTCCACTCGACCGGCACCGTAGAGGCGCCCCATCGCCCGCCCACCCTCGCCGCTGTGAGCTGCTCATAGGGTATTTGCTTATGCGCTTTAATTATTTGTGAGGCGCATACTGCATCGGCAAGAATTCATTCTGAGCATTAAAAGTATCAGATGGAATTACGCCAACTCGAGGCCTTCGCGGCCGTCATGTCCACCGGTAGCGTGACCGCCGCCGGGCGACTTCTCGGACGGTCACAACCCGCGATCACCCGGCTCATTCAGGAGCTGGAGGCGGAGCTTGGCTATGCGTTGTTCGCCCGCAGCGGCCCGCGCGTCATGCCCAGCGAACAGGGTTTCCTGCTCTACGAAGATGTCGAGCAGACCCTGGCCAACCTCAAGCAACTTCAGCGCCGCGCGCAGGAAATCGGCGCGGGCACCCCTCGTGCCCTGCAGTTGGCCGCCACGCCGGCACTGGCCGCGGGTTTGTTGCCGCAGGCGCTCGCGCAGGCCGAGGCCAGGTTTGGCGTGCGTCCGACGCACGTGCGCAGCGCATCGCCCGAGCGCGTGATGCAGGCCGTGCTCAACGGCTCGGCACAGCTGGGCGTGACCAGCCTGCCCCTCGAGCACCGCGGCCTGACCGTGCACTGGATCGGCGAATCGCGTTGCGTGCTGGCCGTGCCGCAAGAGGATCCGCTGTCCGCGTTGCCGGTGGTGCCGCTCGCCCGGCTGGCGGGCCGCCGCGTGATCACGATGGCCAACCCGTATCGCTTGCGTCATCGTCTGGACCAGGCCTTGCAGGCCGCGGACGTGAGCAGCGAAGCCTTGATCGAGACCAACGCCTCTGTCAATGCGCTGACCGCCGTGCGCCATGGTCTGGGCGTGGCCATTCTCGAGCCCGTGTCCGCCTACGGCACGCCGCTCGCGGGCGTGGCGATCCGTCCTATCGATACCTCCATTCCCTTTTTCTTCGGGGTCATCACGCCGCAGGCCTGCCAGCTCGGCGCCGATATGCCCGTGCTGGCGCAGGCGCTCGCGGACAGCGCGCGCGCACTGCTGCCCGACCTGGTGATGCACGAGGCAGGCGCGCACGCGAGCCTGCTCAACCAGATCCATGGCGATGACCTCTTACCGTTGGAATCCGCAGCATCATGACTGACCTCACGCCGCCCGCCGGCCTGCCCGCGCTCGAAGCGCGGCTGCGCCAGGATCTCGCCTGGCTCGAATTGCCCGCAAAACCCTGGGTGCCCGCGCGCACGCACGACGGCCAGGACGTGCTCGAAGTGGCCGTGATCGGCGGCGGCATGGCGGGCCTCGCGGCCGCGGCCTCGCTCAAGCATCTCGGCATTCGCGCAGTCATCTTCGATCGCGCGCCCGCGGGCTTCGAGGGTCCATGGGCCACGACGGCGCGCATGGAGACCCTGCGTTCGCCCAAGCAGCTCACCGGCCCCGCGCTCGGCCTGCCCGCGCTGACGTTCCGCGCCTGGTTCGAGGCGCAGTTCGGCGCCGCCGAGTGGGAAGCGCTGGACAAGATTCCGCGTCTGCAATGGATGCACTATCTGCGCTGGTATCGCCAGGTGCTGGCCATCGATGTGCGCAACGATCACAGCGTGCGCGCAGTGCGTCCGCGTGCCGACGGGCTGGTGCAGCTCGATCTGGATACGCCCGCCGGCGCGCAGACGGTGCTCGCGCGCCGCGTCGTGCTGGCCACGGGCCGCGACGGACTCGGCGGCGCCTACGTGCCCCCGATGGCCGACGCGCTGCCGCGCGATCGCTGGGCGCACTCCTCCGACGCGTACGATTACGGCACCTTGGCCGGCAAGCGCGTGGGCGTGGTGGGCGCGGGTGCGTCGGCCATGGATAGCGCCGCCACCGCGCTCGAGGCGGGCGCGGCCAGCGTCGATCTGCTGATCCGCCGCGCCGACATCCCTCGCATCAACAAGGGCAAAGGCGCTGGCAACCCGGGCCTCACGCACGGCCACCTGACGCTGCCCGACGCATGGAAATGGAAGATCCGCCACTACATCAACGTGCAGCAGGTGCCGCCGCCCCGTGGCAGCACGCTGCGTGTATCGCGCCATCGGAACGCCCGCTTCAATCTCGGCGCGGCCGTGCTGGATGCACGCATGGACGGCGACGAGATCAAGGTCACCACGCCCAAGGGCGTGTTCCGGCTGGACTTTCTGATCTTCTCGACCGGCTTTCGCATCGACTGGAAGGCGCGTCCCGAGTTCGCCCCCTTTGCCGAAGCGACCCGCATCTGGGGCGACCGCTACGTGCCGGCCGCGGGCGACGAAGACCAGGAGCTGCACGATTCGCCCGACCTGGGCCCGGCCTTCGAATTTCAGGAACGCACGCCGGGCGCCTGTCCGGGGCTCACGCGCGTGCATTGCTTCAGCTACCCGGCCGCGCTGACGCACGGCACGGTGTCGGGTGATATCCCCGCCGTGAGCGAAGGCGCGCGGCGACTCGCCCAGGGCATCGCCGCCCTGCTCTACCAGGAAGACGCCGACGTGCACTTCGCCAACATGCAGGCCTTCGGCGAACCCGAAGTCTTCGGCGACGAGTGGGTGCCGGCTCCGCCCCCCGAGGAGCGCGCATGACACTCTGGCTCTTGCGCCGTCTGGCCCAGGCCGTCGTCGTCGTGCTGCTCATGACGGTGATCGTCTTCGCCGGGCTCCATGCGATCGGCAACCCGGTCGACATCCTGATCGGTCAGGATGTCGATCAGGTCGACCGCGCCCGCATCATCGCCGAGCTCGGCCTGGACCAGCCGCTCTGGCGCCAGTACATCGGCTTTCTGAATGGCGCGTTGCACGGCAACCTCGGCAATAGCTTCGTCTACAACATCCCGGCCGTGGAGCTGATCCTGCAGCGCCTGCCCGCGACGCTCGAACTGGCCGTGGCCGCGCTGATGCTGGCCGTGCTGATCGGCCTGCCGCTCGGCCTGTTTGCCGGGCTCTATCCGGAGAACCCGGTGTCGCGCATCATCATGACCGGCAGCATCGTGGGCTTTTCCTTGCCCACGTTCTGGGTCGGCCTGATGCTCATCATGGCGTTCTCGGTGTCGCTGGGCTGGCTGCCGGCCAGCGGCCGCGGCGAAACGGTGGAGTGGCTGGGCGCGAAGTGGTCGTTCCTCACGCTCGACGGCTGGCGCCACATGCTGCTGCCCGCCATCAACCTGTCGCTCTTCAAGATCTCGCTCGTGATCCGCCTGACGCGCGCCGGCGTGCGCGAGGTGCTGCCGCTCGACTATGTGAAGTTCGCGCGTGCCAAGGGGCTCTCGCCCGTGCGCGTGATCGGCGTGCACGTGCTGCGCAACACGCTGATTCCGCTCGTCACGGTGCTGGGTCTGGAGCTCGGCTCCACCATCGCGTTTGCGGTCGTGACCGAGAGCATCTTCGCCTGGCCCGGCGCCGGCAAGCTGATCCTCGACAGTATCAATGCCCTCGACCGCCCGGTCATCGTGTCGTACCTGGTCGTGGTGGTGTGCCTGTTCGTCACGCTCAATCTGATCGTCGACATTCTTTATAAAGTGCTGGACCCGCGGGTACGGCTGGAGGGCACGGCATGAGCGGCTCCGCAACGACGCCGGCGACCGCGCCGGCCGCGCTCAAGCGCGAATCTCCCTGGCGCCGCAATGTGGCCGAGTTCATGAGCTCGCGCACGGCGGTGTTCGGCCTGATCGTGGCGGTGCTGCTGATCCTGGCGGCGCTGCTCGCGCCGTGGATCACGCCGCAGAACCCCTACGACCTGAACCAGCTCGACGTGCTCGACGCGCGCCTGCCGCCCGGCACCGAGAATGGCCTGGCCACGTTCAAATACTGGCTCGGCACCGACGGCCAGGGCCGCGATCTGTACTCCAGCATCCTGTATGGTCTGCGCATCAGCCTGATGGTGGGCGTGGGCTCGGCCGTGATCGCCGGCCTCGTGGGCACGCTGCTGGGCCTGATCGCCGCGTACGCTGGCGGCCGGGTCGACGCGCTCATCATGCGCGTGGTCGACCTGATCCTGTCGTTCCCGTCGATCCTCGTGGCGATGATGATCCTCGCCTATCTGGGCAAGGGCGTGGGCAATGTGGTGCTGACACTGGTGTTGCTCGAATGGGCCTACTACGCCCGCACGGCGCGCGGCCAGGCGCTGGTGGAGCGCCGCCGCGAGTACGTGGAAGCCGCCCGCTGCCTCGACATCCCGAACTGGCGCATCGTGTTGCGCCACATCCTGCCCAACTGCCTGCCGCCGCTGATCGTGATCGGCACGCTGCAGATCGCCCGCGCCATCACGCTCGAAGCCACGCTGAGCTTTCTGGGCCTGGGCGTGCCGGTGACCGAACCGTCGCTCGGCCTGCTGATCTCCAACGGCTACCAGACCATGCTGTCGGGCCAGTACTGGATCAGCTTCTACCCGGGCATCGCCCTGCTCGTCACGCTCGTCGCCATCAATCTGGTCGGCGACCGCCTGCGCGACGTGCTCAATCCGAGGACCCACAAATGAGCGCCGGTCAGCATTCCCCGGCGGTCACGCTGGAGGTGCGCAATCTGCGCACGTATTTCCATACCCGCGCCGGCGTGCTGCCGGCCGTCGACGACGTGTCGTTCACGCTCGAGCGCGGCAAGATCCTGGGTCTGGTCGGTGAGTCCGGCTCGGGCAAGTCCGTGACCGGCTTCTCGATCATGGGCCTGGTGGACGCGCCGGGCCGCATCGAGGCCGGCAGCAGCATCCTGTTCCAGGGCCGCGATCTCACCACGCTGCCGCCGCGCGAGCTGCGCAAGCTGCAGGGCAACCGCATCGCGATGATCTTCCAGGATCCGATGATGACGCTGAACCCGGTGTTGCGCATCGATGCCCAGATGATCGAGGCGGTGCGCGCGCACGAACGCGTGAGCCGCGCCGAGGCACGCGAGCGCGCCCGCGACACGCTGGGCATGATGGGCATTCCGAGTCCGGAAGAGCGGCTGCTGGCGTACCCGCATCAGCTCTCGGGCGGCATGCGCCAGCGGGTTGCGATCGCGATTGCCATGCTGCATCGCCCCGACCTCATCATCGCCGACGAGCCGACCACGGCGCTGGACGTCACCATCCAGGCGCAGATCCTGTCGGAAGTGCAGAAGCTCGCGCGCCAGCACGGCACCAGCCTGATCTGGATCACCCATGATCTGTCGGTGGTGGCAGGCCTCGCCGACGAAGTGGCCGTGATGTATGCCGGCCGCATCGTCGAGTATGGCGCGGTCGACCCGGTGCTCGACGCCCCGCTGCATCCTTACACCACGGGCCTGATCGGCAGCCTGCCCAGCAACAACCAGCGCGGCCAGCGGCTGCGCCAGATTCCAGGCATGACGCCCAACCTTCTGACCCTGCCCGCCGGCTGTGCCTTCAAGTCGCGCTGCGACCGCGCCACGGCTGCCTGTGACGCCCGACCCGCGCTTACCGAGCCCCTGCCGCAACGCCTGGTGCGTTGCTTCCATCCGGCCGTAACGCCGGTGGTGGAGGTGTCGGCATGAGCACGCCCCTGATCGAACTCAAGCAGGTCAGCAAGCGTTTCGGCGAACGGCCGGTCGGCCACGTCGAGCGCCTGCTGTCGCGCGCCGGTCTTGCCAAGCCGCCCGCCGTGACGCGCGCGGTCGATGGCGTCGATCTGATCGTGCGCCCCGGCGAGGTGGTCGGCCTGGTCGGCGAATCCGGCTGCGGCAAGTCCACGCTCGGACGCATCGCCGCCGGCCTGCTCTCGCCTACCGAGGGCCAGGTGCTGGTCAACGGCCAGACGGCCGCCGAGATGAGCCCCGAGGCCGCGCACCGCGCGCGCCTCAAGGTGCAGATGATCTTCCAGGATCCGTACGCCAGCCTCAATCCGCGTCTGCGCGTGGACGAGATCGTGGGCGAGGCGGCCCGCATCCATGGCCTCGTGGGCCGCGCCGGCTTCGACGACTACGTGAGCGAGCAGATGCAGCGCGCGGGGCTCGACCCCGCGCTGCGCCAGCGCTATCCGCATCAGTTCAGCGGCGGCCAGCGCCAGCGTATCGGCATCGCCCGCGCGCTCGCGGTGCAGCCCGACATGCTGGTGTGCGACGAGGCCGTGGCCGCGCTCGACGTGTCGATCCAGGCCCAGATCCTGAATCTGTTCATGGATCTGCGCGAGGAGCTCAACCTCACCTATCTCTTCATCAGCCACGACCTGGGCGTGGTCGAGCATGTGTCGGATCGCGTGGTGATCATGTACCTGGGCCGCGTGGTCGAGTCCGCGCCGGTCGACGAGGTGTTCCGCCACGCCAACCATCCCTACACGCAGGCGCTGCTGGCCGAGATTCCGCGCATGGACGCGCGCCACAAGACGTTTACCGCGATCAAGGGCGAGATCCCGAGTCCGCTTGCCCCGCCGTCGGGATGCCATTTCCATCCGCGATGTCCGCACGCGATGCCGCGCTGCAAGACCGAGGTGCCGCAGCTCAAGGGAATCGCGATCAACCACCTGAGCGCCTGTCACCTCAACGATCAGTAAGAACCCCGTGACGCGGCATCGCCGCGCCCACCTACGTATACGAACCGCTGTCCCTCGAGAGGATCCTGACCATGAAACACCGTCTTCTGAACACCCTGGCCGCCGCGCTGCTGGCGGCCTCCGCCTCGGCCGGCGTGCACGCCGAATCGCTGTCGATCGGCTTCGCCGACCCGCTGTCCTCCCTCGACCCGCAACTCAACAACCACGCCGGCGACCGCTCCGTGGCCCTGCACTTCTGGGACCTGCTGGTCGAAAACAAGTGGAACAAGCTGCAGCCCGGCCTGGCCCTCTCGTGGAAGCCGCTGGACGACAAGACCTGGGAATTCAAGCTGCGCCCCAACGTGAAGTGGCAGGATGGCCAGCCCTTCACCGCCGACGACCTGATCTACTCGTACACCCGTGCCAAGGCCGTGCCGGGCAGCGTCGCCACCTACGCCGGCTACCTGCGCACGATCGAATCGATGAGCGCGCCCGATCCGCTGACCTTCGTCGTCAAGACCAAGGCGCCGAACCCCGACCTGCCGCTGAACCTCGCGTCGGTGCACGTCGTGAGCAAGCACGTGGGCGAGAAGTCGAGCACCGAAGACTACAACTCGGGCAAGGCCATGATCGGCACGGGCCCGTACAAGTTCGTCTCGTACACCCCCGGCGACCGCGTCCTGATGGAACGCAACGACGCCTACTGGGGCGACAAGCAGATCTGGGAGAAGGTCAACTACCGCTACATCAACAACGCCGCCTCGCGCACGGCCGCGCTGCTGGCCGGTGACGTCGACGTGATCGACAAGGTGTCGGTGTCCGACCTCGAGCGCCTGTCCAAGGCGCCGAACATCTCGGTGTATCCCTACGCCGGCCTGCGCGTGATGCTGCTGCAACCCAGCTTCAGCGACAAGCCTTCGCAATACATCACCGACAAGAACGGCAAGCCGCTCGACAAGAACCCGCTGCTCGACGTGCGCGTGCGCCAGGCGCTGAACCTCGCGATCAACCGCAAGGCCATCGTCGACCGCGTGCTGCAGGATGCCGCCACCGAAGCGAACCAGTGGATGCCGGAAGGCACCTTCGGCTACAACCCGGACATCAAGAACATTCCGTTCGACGCCGCGCAGGCCAAGAAGCTGCTGGCCGAAGCCGGCTACCCCGACGGCTTCCAGCTGACCATGCACGTGCCCAACGACCGCTACCCGCAGGGCCCGGAAACCGCCCAGGCGGTCGCGCAGTTCTGGACCCGCATCGGCGTGAAGACCAACGTGGAAGTCGTGCCGTGGGCCGTGTACTCGGGCCGCGCCAACAAGAACGAATTCGCGATGAGCATGCTGGCCTGGGGCAACGGCACCGGCGAAGCCAGCTACGCGCTGGTCAACATCCTGGCCACGGTCGATCCGTCCAAGGGCCTGGGCGCGTCCAACTGGGGCCGCTACAGCAATGCCAAGGTCGACCAGGCGCTGGACCAGTCCACCTCGGAATTCGACGTGCCCAAGCGCGAAGCCATCCTGCGTGAATCGGCCAAGGTCGTGAGCGAAGACGCCGGCATTCTGCCGCTGTTCCACTACAAGAACATCTGGGCGACCAAGAAAGGCCTGAAGGTCACTCCGATGACCAGCGACCGCACCGCGGCGCAGATGGTCACCAAAGTGGCGAAGTAAGCCATGATCACGCTGACCCTCGAACCGGCCGACGATCTGATCGACGTGCCGCGCCAGGTGCGCGTGAGCGGCGCCGTGCCGGGCCAGGGCGTGACCCTGCGCACCCGCACCGCGCGCGCGGGCGTGACCTGGACCAGCGCGGCCACCTTCGTGGCCGACGCCACCGGCACGGTCGACCTGTCGCGTGACGCGCCTGTGTCCGGCAGCTATGCCGGCGTGGCGCCCATGGGCCTCATCTGGTCCCAGGTGCCCGAGGTGGCGGGCAAGCGCGAGCTGTTCAACCAGAACGTGACCGAGCCGCTCGTGACCACCGTGAGCGCCGAAGTGGGTGGCGGCACCGGCGCGGGCGTGGCCGAAGCCACGCTGGTGCAGCGCCTTGCCGCCGAGGGCGTCACCCGCACCGAGGTGCGCGAAGACGGTCTGGTCGGCACGCTTTACCTGCCGCCCGGCCCCGGCCCGCACCCCGCCGTGCTGATCCTGAACGGCTCGGGTGGCGGCATCAACGAACCGCGCGCGGCGCTCTATGCCTCGCGCGGCTACGCCGCCTTCGCGCAGGGCTATTTCAAGGCTCCGGGCCTGTCCGGCTACATCTCCAACACCCCGCTGGAGATGTTCAAGCAGGGCATGGACTGGCTGCGCCGCACGGTGCGCCCGCTGCACGACTTCGTCGCGATCAGCGGCCAGTCGCGCGGCGGCGAGCTGGTGCTGCTGCTGGGCGCCACCTACCCCGAAGACGTGTCCGCCGTCGTGGCCTACGTGCCGGGCGCGGTGGTGCACAGCGGCCAGAACGCCGCCGACCCGGCCGTCGGCCGCGAAGGCCCGGCCTGGCTGCTCGGCGGCAAGCCGGTACCGCACGTGTGGGAGAACAACCGCACCGCCACCTGGAAGCCCTTCGACGAAGGCCCGGCGCCGCACCGCCACGAACGCGCGATCCTGACCGCGCTCGAGGATCCCGACGCCGTCGCGCGCGCCCGCATCCCGGTCGAGCGCATCCAGGGTCCGGTGATCCTGCTGTCCGCCACCGACGACGGCTCCTGGCCCTCGAGCCTGTACTCGCGCATGGTGCGCGACAAGCTGGCCGAGACGCGCCATCCCTATCCGGTGGAGTGGCTCGACTACCAGGATGGTGGACACTTGATCCTCTTCCCCTATGTGCCGACCACGCAGCACGTCTATGCCCACCCCGTCTCGGGCAAGATCAGCACCAGTGGCGGTACGCCGCACGACAACGCCCGCGCCGACGCCGAATCCTGGTCCGGCGTACTGCGCTTCCTGAAAGACGCCGTGGCGGCCCGCGCCGCCCGCACCAAGGAGCAAGCCTGATGGCCTCGCAAACGCTTCCCGCCTATGACCCGGCCAACGATCTGATCGATCGTCTGCTGGGCCTGAACGCCGCCGATCCGCTTTACGCCGTTCGGCACCAGCGCGACAAGGTCGCGGCCGCCACGCAAGGCAGCTACGACGCGCTGTTCGACCCCGACCTGCCGGGCCTGGCCCTGACGGACCGTCTGCTGGTGGCGCAGTACGCCTGCCGCATCAGCGACGCGAGCGAGCTGGCCGCGCACTATCGCGAGCGGCTCGTGCAAGCCGGCGCCAGCGCCGACCTGCTGGCGCTCGCCGATGGCGGCGCGCCCGAGGCAGCGAAGGATGCCCGCCTCGCCGCCATCCTGGCCTACACGCGCACGCTGATCGAAAACCCCGTCGAAGGCGACCGCGCCGCGCTCGACACGCTGCCCGCCGCCGGGCTGAGCACGCCGGCCGTGGTCACGCTGTCGCAACTGATCGCCTTTCTTTCGTATCAGACCCGCCTGCTGGCCGGTCTGAAGGCCATGAAAGCGCTGGAGCAAGCCGCATGAGCACGCAAAACCCCAATGTCATCAGCACGCTGATCAAAGCCCACGGCTTCACCAACGAAACGCTGGGCTGGAAGGCCTGGCTCGATACGGTCAAGCTCGACTCCGCCACGCCCGAGCAGATCGCCGTGCTCGAAGAGAGCCATCCGAAGGCCAAGGTCTCGGATTACTACCTCTTCCTGGTGCATCAGCCCGAGATCCTGCGCCAGCGCTCCACCGCGTTCAACGCCATCATGTACGCCCCCGGCGGCCTGTCGCGTGCGGAGCGCGAGCTGGGCGCGACCGTGGTGTCGCGTGTGAACGGTTGCGTGTACTGCGCGTCGGTCCATGCGCAACGCTTCGAGCAGCTCGCCAAGCGCAACGATGTCATCACCGAGGTGTTCGAGGATCCGGCCACGGCCGGCACCACCGAACGCGAGCGCGCGATTTCGGCGTTCTCGATCAAGATCACCGAGTCGCCAGCGGCGATCGGCCCGGCCGACATCCAGGCCCTGAAAGACGTGGGACTGAATCAGGGCGAGATCCTCGACCTGCTGCATTCGGACGCCATCTTCGCCTGGGCCAACCGGCTCATGCTGAATCTGGGCGAGCCGGTCTTCCCGCAGGCCTGAGCGGCGTCACGCCCTCGGCCACGCGCGCCCGGCCCCTCGCGGGCTCGGGCGCGCCCATTCGGTAAAATGGCGCTTTCGCCTCTCTCGGGCCGCGCCCTGCGCGCCGCCCTCCCGCGCTTCCGATGTCCAATACCCACGAAATCCGCCCCGGCCAGTCGATCGAGCTGCTCAAGGCCCTGCACATCCTGACCCGCGACGGCAAGATGAACCAGGACAGCCGCCGCAAGCTCAAGCAGGTCTATCACCTGTTTCAGTTCATCGAGCCGCTCATGCAGGACGTGAAAACGGACAAGGGCAGCGTCACGCTGGTCGACCACGGCGCGGGCAAGTCGTATCTGGGCTTCATCCTCTACGACCTGTTCGTCAAGGAGCTGAAAGACAGCTCGCACATCTACGGCATCGAAACGCGCCAGGAGCTGGTGCAGACCTCCGAGGCGCTCGCCTCGAAGCTGGGTTTTGGCGGGATGTCGTTCCTGAACCTGTCGGTCGCCGATTCGATCACGTCCGACAAGCTGCCCCCCACGGTCGATATCGTCACCGCGCTGCACGCCTGCAACACCGCCACCGACGACGCGATCCGCTTCGCTCTCGAAAAGAAGGCGCGCCACATCGTGGTCGTGCCCTGCTGCCAGGCGGAGGTCGCGTCGGTGCTGCGCAAGAACAAGCAACGCGCGCTGGCCGACCCGCTGGCGGAGATCTGGCGCCATCCGCTGCACACCCGCGAGTTCGGCAGCCAGATCACCAATGTGCTGCGCTGCCTGCAGCTCGAGGCGCATGGCTATCAGGTCAGCGTGACCGAGCTGGTGGGCTGGGAGCACTCGATGAAGAACGAGCTCATCATCGCGCAGTACAAGGACGCCCCGCGCCGCAAACCCTCGGAACGCCTGACCGAGATGCTGGAGCGCATCGGGCTGCAGGAGCTCAAAGACCGCTTTTTCGTGCCCGCCGCGGCCTGAGCGCGGCCAGGCCGGCCGCCGCGCGCCGTTCGGCTCGACGCCGCGCCGCGTGTTGCGCGGCGCTTCAGCCTCCCGCCGCGCTCGTGCCCGACGCGCGGCCCAGAAACTCGAGCACCGCCAGATACGAGCCCTCGTTGCCCGCCGCGTTGGCCGACGGGGTGCCGCCCGCGTCGAGCAGCAGGCCCGACATCGCGTGGGGTTTGGCGATGAGCGTGCCGGGTAGATACGGGTAATGCACGTGGTGGCCCGCGCCCATGCAAACATGATGGAAGGTCGGCAGGCCGTGTTGCTGGCGCTGCCGCATCACCACTTCGGAGTACGCCGTGCTCGGCCAGAACCCGTCGTCGGACGCGCTCACCAGCAACACGGGACCCGGAAAACGCTCGACTGGAATAAGCGCCCGCTCGAACGCCGCCGCATCGCGCGAGGCGCTCAGGAACGCATGCGTCTGGCGGTACGGCGGGTCGGTGGCATAGGCCGCGTCCCAGTTGGCGCTGGCGTTGTTCTGCCACAGATGCGGCAGAGGCTGGCCGTCGAGCGTCCAGACCTGCGCGTCGCGGCCCGTGCCCGGCGACCCGGCGCTCACCACGCCGTGCGTGACGGGCGACGGCACATAGGCGACCACGGCGCTCACGAGGTCGGGGAAGTGCGAGGCCACGAGCAGCGAGGTCTCGCCACCCCGGCTGATGCCCGATACCGCCACGAAGCCGTCGCGCGGCTTGAGCTCGGCGCGAGCCCAGCGCAAGGCGCGCTCGAAATACTCGAGCGGCATGTCGTTCAGGTACTTGGGCCGTCCTTCGTAGTTGAAGATGGCCAGTGCCAGACACTGATAGCCGCGCGCGGCAAACAGCGCGGCACGCGGCGCGTTCACGCCGCCCGACGAGCCGTTCATGTAGATCACCAGCGGGTGCGGACCCGGGCCGGCGGGCGTATAGAGCTCGCCCGACAGCGTCATGCCGCCCAGGTCTGCGCGGATCGCGCGGTGGGTCACGCCCTCGTCGACGAAGTCCTGGATGAGCGTGGCCTGCGCGCTGCGCGTGCCGTCGGTGGCCTCGAGCCGGATCACGAGCGGATCGGTGCGGTCGGGCGGAAACACCACCTTGCCCATGTCCTCGCACACCATCGACCACACCAGGCCCATGGCCGAGGGCTCGTTGTAGCTACCCGACACCGGGCAATCACGCGCGAGGTCGAGGCTGCCGTCGTGGCCCGCCATGAACACGGCCTGCGAGCGCCAGGGCGCGCCGCACATCGTCATCGCGGCGGTCACGGTGATGAACGCATACGGCGCGAAGCCGTCGATGCGGATCTCCCGCGCCACGTCGATGAGCGCGACTTCGGGGTTGACGATAATGGCGGCGCGGTCGGTCACGGCGGTCCTCAGCTCTTCAGGTCGGTCTTGGGTACGTTGTTGGCCTTGATCACGCCCGCCCACATGGCGGACTCTTCGGCGATCACCTTGTCGAGATCGGCGGACGAGGTGAACTCCACCTGCACGCCCTGCTCGGCAAACTGCTTGATCAGGCCCGGATCGTTGGCGCCCTGCCGCACGGCGTCTTCGAGCACCTTGACCACCGGCGCCGGCATCGCCGCCGGGCCCGAGATCATCATGCGGGTGTACAGCTCGAAGTCGTCCACCCCGGCCTCTTTCATGGTGGGCACGTCGGGCAGGCTGGACAGCCGCTTGTCGGCGGTCACCGCCAGCACCTTGAGCTTGCCGGTCTTGATGTGACCGAGCGCCGAGGTCGGGAAGTCGAAGGTGCTCTGCACCGTGCCCGCCATCAGATCGATCAGCGCCGGCGCGCTGCCCTTGTACGGCACGTCCTGGAACTGCGTGCCCGTCTTGGACTGGAAATGCAGCAGCGCCAGATGATTGATGACGCCGCGGCCCGCGTGGGCGCAGGTGATCTCGCCCGGCTTTTTCTTGGCCAGGGCGATGAAGTCCTTCACGTTGTCCACGCCCAGCTCGCCGTTCACGATCAGCAGCATGGGCGACTTGCCCATCGAACCCAGCTGTTTAAAGTCGGATTGCTGATACGGAAGATTGTTGTACAGCAGCGGGTTGAGGATCATGCCGTTGGTGCCGGCGAAACCCAGCGTGTAGCCATCGGGCTCGGCACGCGCCACCGCCACCGTGGCGATGATGGCCTGACCGCCGGGACGATTCTCGACCACGACGTTTTGCTTCAGGACCTGGCTCATGCGCTCGGCCAGAGCGCGCGCGGCGATGTCGGTCAGGCCGCCGGGCGCGAAGCCCACGAGCAGCCGCACCGGCCGATTCGGAAAGGCACTCTGGGCCCAGGCGGGGCGAACGACCAGCGGCAGCGCGGCAAGCGCGCCCAGGGCCTGGCGGCGGGTGTATCGCATACGGTTCTCCGGACAGACAAAGATCTTGCGCGCCGGGTCGGCGCGCACGGACGTTGACGAAAGGAAGGCGGCACAGGCCGGCCGCGGAACCGCGGGCGGTCACACGTACGGTATGTTGTATGCAATCGGTAGGGGCGGCTATCTAGGGATATCCCGGTCGTGTCGTGCCCGAGCCCGTCGCGCCGCCGGGGGCCGCGCTCGAAGATCGGCCATTTCCTCGAGCATCAGCGCGCGGGCATGGCGCGAGAACACGGTCACCAGCCGCGTGCGCGTGTGCGCCGGCGGATAGAGCAACGCCACCGACACGGGCACGGCAGGACTGAACGGCCGCATTTCCACGCCATTGACCTCGTACTCTTCACGCGCCGCCAGCGGGTTGATGAGCGACACGCCCAGCCCTGCCCCGACCAGCGCGCAGATCGACGCCCCCAGACCGGCCTCGGCGACCACCTGCCGCTCGACGCGCGCCTTGGCGAACACCGCATCGATGCGCTCGCGCAGCGGCGTCGTGCTCGTGAACGCCACGAACGGCTCCCCTGCGAAATCCGCCGGCTTGATCCGCGCCAGCCGCGCGAGGCGATGGCCGCGCGGCATCACGGCCACGCAATTCATGGCCAGCACCGGCTCCACCTGAATGCCCGGCGCATCGCCCGACAGCATGGCCAGGCCCAGATCGCAGAACCCGGAGCTGATCCAGTTGTGCACCGTGCTGGCGTTGCCCGAATGGATGGACACCATCACGTCGGGGTATTCGAGCTTGAATTGGGCCACGATGCGCGCCAGCAGCCCGCCGGCCAGCCGCGGCATCGCGGCCACGCTCAGCCGGCTCGCGCTGAACGAGCGAATGCCGGCCGCCGCCGACTCCAGGCCCGCCAGCCCCAGAAATGTCTTCTCCACCTCCTGAAAGAAGCGTGCCCCGTCGAGCGTGGGCGTGAGGCGGCTGCCGTTGCGATCGAACAGCGCGAACTGCGTAATGGCCTCGAGCTGCGCGATCAGCCGGCTGATGTGAGGTTGCGAGGTGTGCACGCTGCGGGCGGCGGCGGTCATCGAGCCGGTCATCATCACAGCCCGAAAGGCTTCGATGTGACGCAATCCCATGCGCTGTGTAGCCATATCAGATCCGTATAGAGCAATATCGAATTGGAATTGGATAAAACCATAGCGCTGGCCGATACTTTTTGCCAGTCGCGGGAGACACCGCGCAACGCGGGCCCCGTCGACGATCGGCGGGAACCGATCGTGAACACGCAAAAAACGCCGGTCCGTCCGGCGCCAAGGGAAAACAGATGAAAGCCATTGCAGCGCTCATTGCCGCCGCCAGCCTGGCCGGCCTCGCCACGTCCGCCTTTGCCGACGGCCCCAGCCGCCTCGACAAGATCCGTGAAACCGGCGTGATCACGCTCGGCCACCCCGAAACCTCCGTGCCGTTCGCTTACCTCGACGGCAACCAGAAGCCGATCGGCTACACGGTCGAGATCTGCCAGGAGGTGGCCCAATACGTGAAGGCCGCACTGAAGCTGCCCAAGCTCGAGATTCGCTACAACCCCACCACGTCGGCCACACGCATTCCGCTGCTGGCCAACGGCACCATCGATCTCGAGTGCGGCAACACGACCAATCTCGTCGAGCGCCACAAGTTCGTCGCCTTCGCCCCCACGACCTTCGTGGCCCAAGTGGTGCTGGTGGCGCGCAAGGATGGCGGCGTCGATCCGGACGACCTCGCGTCGTTCCGCGGCAAGTCGATCGCGGCTCAGGCGGGCGGCCAGACGTTCAAGCTGGTCTCGCAGCTCAATGCCCAGCACAAATACGGCATCACCATGGCGCCTGCCAAGGACACCGCAGAGACCCTGCTGATGGTCGAATCGGGCCGCGCGGCCGGCTCCGCCAACGATGACGGCATTGCTTACGGCTCGGTCGCGGCGTCAAAGAATCCCGACGCGTTCGTGATCGGCAAGAAGGGTCTGCAACTGGCCCCCTACGGCATCCTGCAACCCAAGGACGATCCCGCCTTCAAAAAGGTCGTGGACGACGCCGTCAAGGATCTGATGAAGACCGGCAAGGTGGCGGCGATCTACGACAAGTACTTCAATTCGCCGATTCCGCCCAAGCAGATCAACCTCAAGTACCCCATGAGCGACGCGCTCAAGCGCGCACTCGCCAATCCCACGGATTCGGGCGACCCCAAGGTCTACGAGTAAAGGTCGCGGGCGCACGGCACCCGTGCCGTTCGCCCGTGCATCCCGATCGAAGCGGGCGGCCCGCGCCGCGTCTGGCGGGCCCGGCGCGGCCCTGAGCGGCCGCGTGCCGTCGCGCAATCATCAAGGCATCACATGAATTACGACTGGAGTTGGGGCATCTTCCTGGAGATGTCGCCCGACGGTGTGCACACGTTCCTGGAAACGTTGCTGATCGGCACCGGCTGGACGCTCGCGCTGGCGCTGACCGCGTGGATCTTCTCGCTTCTGCTGGGTTCGGTGCTGGGCGTCATGCGCACGGCCCGCTCCCGCACCCTCAATGTGCTGGGCGCCTGCTACGTCGAGCTGTTCCGCAACATCCCGCTGCTGGTGCAGATGTTCCTCTGGTATTTCGTTCTGCCCGAGCTGCTGCCCCACGCCTGGGGCACGGCCATGAAACAGATGCAGCAGCCCTGGGGGCAGTTCGTCCCCGCGGTGCTGTGCCTCGGCTTTTACGGCTCGGCCCGCGTTGCCGAGCAGCTGCGCGCCGGCATCCAGTCTCTGCCGCGCGGCCAGTTTCAGGCCGGCACGGCGCTCGGGCTGACCGAGGCCCAGGTGTATCGCTACATCATCCTGCCCGAGGCGTATCGCATCGTGCTGCCGCCGCTCACGTCGGAATTCATGGGCACGATCAAGTATTCCTCGGTCGCGCTGACGATCGGTCTGCTCGAGCTCACCGGGCAGGCGCGCTCGATGCAGGAGTTCAGCTTCCACATCTTCGAGGCCTTCAGCGCGGCAACCGTGATCTACCTGATCCTCAACGGCATCGTGGTCATGGGCATGCGGCTGCTCGAACACCGGGTCGCCGTGCCCGGGCTGATCAGCGCCGCGAGCAAGAAGTAGGAGGACGTCATGGATAAATTCGATTTCGACGTCATCCTGGACGCGGCCCCCTACCTGTTCAAGACCGGCATGAGCTTCACGCTCACGCTCACCGTGATCGCCGCCATCGCCGGCCTGGCCCTGGGCACCTTGCTGGCCATGATGCGGCTGTCGCGCTTCAAATGGCTATCGGTGCCCGCGGGCATCTACGTCAACGTGATGCGGTCGATCCCGTTGCTGCTGGTGATCTTCTGGTTCTATTTCCTCGTTCCCTACATGGCGGCCTGGGTGATCGGTTCGCCCACGCCGCTGCGGGTCGGCGCGCTGAATTCCGCGGTGATCACGTTCACGCTGTTCGAGGCCGCGTACTTCTGCGAAATCATGCGGGCCGGCATCCAGTCGATCTCGCGCGGTCAGGTGTCAGCGAGTCTCGCCATCGGCCTGACGCCCTGGCAGGGAATGCGTCACGTCGTGCTGCCGCAGGCGTTGCGCAACATGACGCCGGCCCTGCTCACGCGGGTGATCATCCTGTTCCAGGACACGTCGCTCGTGTATGTGCTCTCGCTCACCGACTTCCTGGGTGCCGCATCCAAGATCGGCCAGCGCGACGGCCGGCTCGTCGAGCTCTATCTCTTTGTGGCGGTGGTGTATTTCGTCATCTGCTTCACCGCCTCCCGATTGGTCAAACGGCTGGAGCGGCGCACCCGCGTGCTGCGCTGATCGCCCCTAAGGAATACTCATGACGCAACATTCTCCGATGATCGACATCCGGCAGGTCAGCAAGTGGTACGGCGACTTCCAGGTGCTCAGCGAATGCTCCACCCAGGTCGCCCGCGGCGAAGTGGTGGTCGTATGCGGCCCCTCGGGCTCCGGCAAGTCCACGCTGATCAAGACCGTCAACGCGCTCGAGCCCTTTCAAAAAGGCGACATCCTGGTCAACGGCACCTCGCTGGCCGACCCGCGCACCAACCTGCCGCGTCTGCGCGCCGAGGCCGGCATGGTGTTTCAGCACTTTGAGCTGTTTCCGCACCTCACCGTTACCGACAACCTCTGCCTCGGACAGGTCAAGGTGCTCAAGCGCGGCCGCGACGAGGCGCGCCAGCGCGCCCACGCCCTGCTCGACCGCGTCGGCCTGTCGGCGCACAAGGACAAGCACCCCGGTGAGTTGTCGGGCGGTCAGCAGCAGCGCGTCGCCATCGCGCGGGCGCTCTCGATGGATCCGGTGGTCATGCTGTTCGACGAGCCGACGTCCGCGCTCGATCCCGAGATGGTCAATGAAGTGCTCGACGTAATGACCGATCTGGCGGCCGAGGGCATGACGATGATGGTCGTCACGCACGAAATGGGATTTGCCCGCCGGGTCGCGCACCGCGTGATCTTCATGGACGCCGGTCACATCGTCGAGGATTGCCCCAAGGACGAGTTCTTCGGCAACGCCGACGCGCGCGCGCCCCGCACGCGCCAATTCCTTTCCAAGATTCTGCAGCACTGAACATGATGAACGCGCCGCTCTACTCCCAACTGCCCAGCCACCCCGTCGATCTGCGCAGCGACACCGTCACGCGTCCCACGCCCGCGATGTACGAGCGCATGCTCGAGGCGCCGATCGGCGACGACGGCCTCGATGGCGATCCCAGCGTGGCCGAACTCGAACACGACGTGGCCGCGCGTCTCGGCAAGGAGTGCGGGCTGTTCATGCCGAGCTGCACCATGGCCAACCTGGTCGCCGTGCTGGCGCAATCGAGTCGCGGCGAACAGGTCGTGCTGGAAGGCACCTCGCACATGTACACCTCCGAACGCGGCGCGGCCACCTTCACCAATCTGTTTTATGTGGGGGTGCCCGGGCAGGACGGCGCGATGGACTTGAATCGTCTCGCAGATTCGGTGCAGTCCGGCGGGCACAAACTCCCGACCGCGTTGATCGCTATGGAAACGACGCACAACAACGCGGGCGGCACGGTGCTGCCCCTCGATCACATGCAGGCCGTGCACGCCATGGGGCAGGAACGCGGAATCGCCGTGCATCTGGACGGCGCCCGCCTGTTCAACGCCGCGGCCGCGCTGGGCCTGCCGCCCGCCGAGATCACGCGGCACACCGACACCGTGTCGCTATGCCTGTCGAAAGGGCTGAGCGCGCCCGTCGGCGCGGTGCTGGCGGGCCCCCGCTCCGTGCTGGACCGTGCCCGCACGTTGCGCCGCATGCTGGGTGGCACGCAGCGCCAGTCCGGGCTCATGGCCGCCGCCGCACTCGAGGGCGTGCGCACCATGGGAGACAGACTGAGCGAGGATCACGTGCGCGCCCGCCGGCTGAGCGACGCCATCAATGCGCTGGGCGGTCCGATTCGCGCCACCTCGCCGCAGACCAACATCGTGCAGATCGAGGTCGGCGCCACGAAGATGAGCAACAAAGAATGGGTGGCGGCGCTCGAGGCCGCCGGCCTGCGCACCCGGCCCTGGGCCAATACCCGCCTGCGCTGCGTCACGCACCGGCACACCACCGACGCCGACATCGATGCGGCCGTGGCCGCGTTCCGACAGGTGCTGGCCTCGATCTGAGGCTGCCTCAGTTGGTCTTGCCGTCCAGCACCTGCTGGAAACCATCGTGGCCAAGGCTCTTGAGCGTCTCGATGTTCTTCTCGTAGATCTCGGCGGCATCCGGAAACGCCTCGACCGCACGATCGATGCTGTCTTCGCGCAGCAGATGCAGGATCGGGTACGGCGAGCGATTCGTGTAGTTCTCGATGTCGTCGGGTTCGGTCTCGGCGAACTGAAACTGCGGGTGGAACGTGGCCACCTGCAGGTCGCCCACCAGACGCATGCGCTTGAGCAGGCGCTCCGACAACTCTTCGAAGTCGTTGAAATCGTAGAAGTCGTGCAGCGCCTCGGGCAGGATCAGCAGCGTGGTGTCGATGGCTTCCGGAT
This sequence comes from Bordetella genomosp. 5, assembly GCF_002261475.1. Taxonomy (GTDB): domain Bacteria; phylum Pseudomonadota; class Gammaproteobacteria; order Burkholderiales; family Burkholderiaceae_B; genus Bordetella. The sequence continues at coordinate 460,349 of NZ_NEVN01000004.1, read as the reverse complement.
CGGCTTCGGAAATCAGCATCAGCTCGTCTTCCAGGTCGGTCAGCACGCCTTCGGCGTCCTGCGCGTCGCTCACGGCATAGCGGACCTGGCCTTTGATCTGCACCGCCTTGGCGAACGGACAGAGGTTGAGTCCGATCACCGCGCGGTCGACCCACGTGCGGACTTCGTCGGCCACGGCTTGGGCGGCGGGGGTATTGATAATCATGGTGTCGCGGCGTCGAGGCCGCCTTGAAGAGAAAAAAGCGCCGGCCCGCGAGGGCCGGCTTGAGTCAGGCAGCGCGATGCGCTCAGGCGGCGGGCATCGCGGCCATGGTCTGCGCCACGGCGGCGGTGAGCTTCTTGCCGTAGGGCACGTGCAGGAACTCGTTGGGACCATGCGCGTTGGACTTCGGGCCCAGCACGCCGCACACCATGAACTGCGCCTTCGGGAAGCCCTTCTGCAGCATGCTCATCAGCGGGATCGTGCCGCCCTGGCCGATGTAGCCGCACGGCGCGCCGTAGTACTGCTGCGACGCGGCGTCGAGCGCCTGCGACAGCCACTCGGCCGAGGTGGGCGCGTTCCAGCCGGTGGCCGAGCCTTCGCGGGGATTGAACGTGACCTTGGCGTTGTACGGCGCGTCGCTTTCGAGCAGCTCTTTAATCTCTTGCGCGGCGGCCACGGCGTCGACCAGCGGCGGCAGACGCAGCGAGAGCTTGAATGCGGTGCGCGGGCGCAGCACATTGCCGGCGCTGGACAGCGGCGGCAGACCTTCGGCGCCCGTGACGGACAGCGTCGGACGCCAGGTGCGGTTGAGCAGCGCTTCTTCGGGCGCCGTCGTCATGGGCAGCACGAAGCTGCCGTCGCCGCCGCAGCTCCAGGGGAAACGGCGCCAGACTTCGTCGCCAAGAATCTGCGCGGTGGCCTTGGCCTGCTCGATGCGGTCGGCCGGGATCTCGCAATGCAGGCTCTGCGGCAGCAGACGGCCGTTGGCGCTGTCTTCGAGACGGTCGAGCAAATGGCGCAGGATGCGGAACGACGACGGCACCACGCCGCTGGAGTCGCCCGAGTGCACGCCTTCGTCGAGCACCTGCACCTCGAGCGTGCCGGCGACCATGCCGCGCAGCGACGTGGTCATCCAGAGCTGATCGTAGTTGCCCGCGCCGGAATCCAGACAGACCACCAGCGCCACATTGCCCATGCGTTCGCGCAGGGCGTCGATATAAGGCAGCAGATCGTAGCTGCCCGACTCTTCACAGGTCTCGACGATGCCGACGCAACGCGGACGCGGGATGCCCTGCTTGTCGAGCGCCATGATCGCGGTGAGCGAGGCATACACGGCGTAACCGTCGTCGGCACCGCCGCGACCGTACAGCTTGCCGTTCTCGTACTTGGGCGTCCAGGGGCCCAGATCGGAACGCCAGCCGGAGAATTCCGGCTGCTTGTCGAGGTGACCGTAGAGCAGCACGGTGTCGCCGTTGTCGCTGCGGGTGGCGGGCGCCTCGAAAAAGATCACCGGCGTGCGACCGGGCAGGCGGATCACTTCGAGCTTCAGGCCCGAGACCTTTTGCGCCTCGACCCACTGGGCCGCGTCGCGCACCACACGCTCGATGAACGCGTTCTTTTCCCAGTCGGCGTCGAAGGCCGGGCTCTTGGCGGGAATCGCGATGTAGTCGGTCAGCGCGGGAATGATTTCGTTGTCCCACTTTTCGTCGACGAAGGCCTGCAGGGCCTTGGGATCGAGGGTGGGCGGCAGGGCGTCGTCGGGGATGCGCGCATTCATGTTGGCGTCTCGGCAGGAGGGCGAAGCCGCCATTTTAAGCCCGGCGGCGCCCGCCCGCAGATACCCGGCCCCGATTTCTCTGCTTGGCCGTGGATTTTATGTATGCAAAAATATACAAAAACACGGACGAGACGCCATGCCCATTTCCAAGGTCAATTCGCAGGCCTATGCGGCCTACACCGAGATCAAGCGCCGCATCCTGGCCGGCCTGTTCACGCCGACCGACCGCCTGCGCGAGATCGAGGTCGCGCAGTTGCTGGAAATGGGCCGCACGCCGGTGCGCGAAGCGCTCAAGCGCATCCAGGATGAAGGCCTGATCACGCACGAACCCGGCCGCGGCCTGGTGGTCACGACCATGAGCCAGCAGGAAGTGGGCGAGCTGTATGCGATGCGGCAGGTGCTCGAAGGCGCGGCCGCCGCGCTGGCCGCGCGCCATGCCTCCGACGCCGAGATCCTGCACATGCAGACCATCCTCGACGACGGCGATGCCGGCGACGCGGTGGCGCAGAACCTGGACTTTCACCAGGCCATCTACAGCGCCGCGCACAACCGCTATCTGATCCGATCGCTGCAGTCGCTCACCGACACCACCTATCTGCTGGGACGCAGCACGCTGAGCTCGCCCGAGCGGGTGGGCCAGTCCAACGAAGAGCACAACGCCATCGTGGCCGCGATCCGCGCGCGCGATCCCGTGCGCGCCGAGGCCGCCGCACAGCACCACATCAACCAGGCCCTGCTGGAACGACTGAAGATGCTGCGCCAGGGATAAAGCCCGGCATCACGGAGACAAAAAAATGTGGAAGCACCTGCGAGCCCGCCTGGCGGCGGGCCTGGGCCTTGTTTTGCCCGCGATTTGTGTCGGCGCCCCCGCCGCCGGCGCGTTTCCCACTCAGCCCATCACGCTTGTCGTGCCGTTCGCCCCGGGCGGCGGCACCGACAGCATTGCGCGCGATCTGGCCCGCACGCTCGCCGAGCGCCTGGGCCAGCCGGTGGTCGTGGAGAACCGCGGCGGTGGCGGCGGCTCGATCGGCGCGGCGCTGGTCGCGAATGCCCGCCCCGACGGCCACACGCTGCTGTTCGCGACCTCCACCTTCGTCACCAACGCGGCCGCCGGCATCGCCACCAGCTACGACGTGCAGCGCTCCTTCGCGCCCGTGGCCATGCTGGGCCGCGGCCCGCTGCTGGTCGTCACCAGCAAAGACCTGGGTCTCAAGAGCGTGGCCGACCTGCGGGCGCGCGCCGCGAAAGAAAGCCTGAACTACTGCTCGGCCGGCAACGGCAGCATCAACCACCTCACGGGCGAACTCTTCACGCAGCAGGCCAGGGTCGAGATGACCCATGTGCCCTACAAGGGCAGCGGTCCCGCCACCGTGGATCTGCTCGCGGGCCGGGTGCAGGTGTTCTTCGCCACGGTGCCCACGATGCTGTCGCAGGTGAAGGAGAACCGGGTCGACCTGCTGGCCGTGACCGGCAAGACCCGTTCGCCCCTGTTTCCGGACACGCCCACGCTGGACGAGGCCGGCGTGCCCGGCTTCGACATCACGACCTGGTGGGGCGTGCTGGCGCCGGCCGACACGCCGAAGCAGGTCGTGGCAACGCTGAACAACGCCATCAACGAGGCCGCCGCGGACCCGCGCGTGAAGGACCGCCTGACGCACGAAGGCGCGCAGACGCTGCGCGGCACGCCGGATGACTTCGGAAAGGCGCTGGGCGAAGAGCTCACGCTCTGGCGCGAGGTGGTGCGCAAGTCCGGCATGCAACTGAACTGAGCGACAGCACAAGGAGACACGCCATGACGCACTTCACCTGCTCACGCCGGCAACTGCTGCGCGCCGGCGCGGCCAGCGCCCTGCTCGCGCTGGCGCCACGGCTGCACGCGCAGTCGGCCTGGCCCGCCAAACCCGTGACGCTCATCGTGCCGTACGCCCCCGGCGGCCAGGGCGACGTGTTCGCCCGCATTCTCGCCGAGCAGCTGGGCAAGCGTTACGGCCAGAGCTTCATCGTGGAGAACCGCCCCGGCGCATCGGGCGCGCTCGGCGCACGCCTGGTGCTGCGCGCAGCGGCCGACGGCTATACGCTCATGCTCGGGCAGACCGGCGAGATCGCGGTCAATCCGTACGCCATGAAAGCGCCGGGCTACGACCCGCTGAAGGAATTCGCGCCGGTGATTCTGGTGGGCGACTCGCCGCTGGTGCTGGCCGTGCCGCAGCAGTCGCCCTATGCCGACCTGCCCGCGCTGCTCGCGGCCGCGCGCGCCCAACCCGACAAGATCGTCTATGCGTCGTCGGGCACGGCTACGCCCGGCCACCTGGCGGCCGCCGCGCTGGCGCTGGCGACGCAGACGCGTCTGATCCACGCGCCGTACAAGGGCGCGGGTCAGGCCATGACCGACCTGCTCGGCGGGCACGTGGACTGCTTCTTCTCGAGCGCATCGGCCGCCATGCCGCACGTCAACGCGGGCCGCCTGCGCGTGCTGGCGGTGTCCTCGCGCGAGCGGCTCGCCATCCTGCCGCAGGTCCCCACCGTGGCCGAGGCGACCGTGCCTGGCTTCCAGTTCAGTCTGTGGGGCGGCGTGTTTGCGCCCGCAGCCACCCCGGCCGCCATCCTCGACGACCTCAACCGCAGCCTCAATGCCATACTGGCCGATCCGGCGATCAAGTCGCGCCTGGAGAGCGACGGCGCCGCGGTGCGGCCGAACGACCGGCCCGAGTTCGCGCGCTTCGTGCAAGCCGAAGCCCTGAAATACCAGCGCCTGGTGCAAGCCACCGGCGTGAAGATCGATTGACCTCCCTCCCCCTACCGGAAGCCCCTCATGAAAATCATCGTTCTGCCCGGCGACGGCATCGGCCCTGAAACCATGGCGGTCGCCGTGGACGTACTGCAAGCCGCCTCCGAGCGCTTTGGCCTGGGCCTGCAGCTCGACTTCGACGTGGCCGGCCACGACAGCCTCAAGCAGCATGGCGCGACCGTCACGCCCGCCCTGCTCGACAAGGTCAAGGCGGCCGACGGCCTGATGCTCGGCCCGATGGCGACCTTTGAATTCAAGGATGCGTCGCGCGGCGAGATCAATCCGTCGATGTGGTTCCGCAAGCATCTGGACCTGCACGCCAACATCCGCCCCGCCCGCACCTACCCCGGCATGCAGGCGCGCCTGGGCGAGTTCGATCTGGTGGTCGTGCGCGAGAACACCGAAGGCTTCTATGCCGATCGCAACGTCGAATCGGGCGGCAGCGAAATGCTCATCACCCCCGACGTGGTGGTGTCGCTGCGCCGGATCACGCGACTGTGCTGCGAGCGGATCGCGCGCTCGGCCTTCGAGCTGGCCATGACGCGCAAGAAGCACGTCACCATCGTGCACAAGGCCAACGTGCTGAAGCTGGGCGATGGCATGTTCATCGACACCTGCCGCGAGGTCGGCAGGGCGTTCCCGGAGGTGACCATCGACGACGTGATCGTCGACGCGATGATGGCGCATGTGGTGCGCGCGCCGCAGCGCTACGACGTGATCGTGACCACCAATATGTTCGGCGACATCCTCTCCGACCTCACCGCCGAACTCTCCGGCAGCCTGGGTCTGGGCGGCTCGCTCAATGCCGGCCGCGACTATGCCATGGGCCAGGCCGCGCACGGCTCCGCGCCCGACATCGCGGGTCAGAACATCGCCAACCCGGCCTCGCTGATCCTGTCGGCCGCCATGCTGCTCAACTGGCACGGCAACAAGCGTGGCGACGCGCGCTTCCAGCAGGCCGCCGCCGCGATCGAAGCCACGCTGGCCGACACCATCGCCGCGCACGAGTGCACGCGCGACGTGGGCGGCACGCTGGGCACCCGGGAAGCCGGCGCGGCATTCCTCAAGCGTCTGACGGCCCGCTGATGAACGCGCCCCCCCTGCCCGCGCTGACCTGCGACTGCCACGTCCATATCATCGGGCCGCAGGCCGACTACGCCATGCTGCCCGACCGGCACTACACCCCGCCTGAGGCGCACCTGGACCAACTGCGCGCGCATCTGAGCGCGCTGGGCGCAAGCCGCGCCGTCATCGTGCAACCCAGTGTCTACGGCACTGACAACCGCCTGCTGCTCGACAGTCTGGCGGCGCTCGGCGAAGACGCCCGAGGCGTGGCCGTGCTGGACGACGACGCCGACGACGACACGCTCGTGCGTCTGCACGATGCGGGCGTGCGCGGCCTGCGGATCAATCTCGAGAGCGTGGGCGCCAGCGATCCGGCCCGCGTCACGCGGGCGCTGTCGCAGTGGGGCACGCGCCTGCGCGGTCAGGGCTGGCACCTGCAGGTGTATGCCTCGCATGGCGCGATCGCGCAGGCGGCGCCCGCGCTGGGCGCGCTGGGCGTGCCGGTGGTGCTGGATCACTTCGCCATGCTGCCGCCCGACGTGGCGCTCGAATCGGTCCGGCCCATCCTGGACCTGATCGCCTCCGGCGCGGCCTACGTCAAGCTGTCGGCGGCGTACCGCATCGGCACCGACGCCGAGGCCGTCGCCACCCTCGCGCAGCGGCTGGTGGCGCTGCGGCCCGATCGCATGCTGTGGGCGAGCGACTGGCCACATACCAACCGCACGCCCGGCGCGGCAGCCACCACGGTCAGCCCCTATCGGGAGATCGGCACCGATCACTTGCTGGGCGAAGTGGCCGCCTGGCTTCCCGACGACGCCGTCCGCCGTGAGGTGCTGGTGGACAATCCGGCCCGGCTCTACGCCTTCTGAGCGATCGCTCGGCCAAAAAGAAAGCGGCTCCCGAAGGAGCCGCTTTTTCGTTCAGGCCCCCGCCGTGAACCACCGGCACAGGCGCGTGCCCCGGATCAACCCAGCCAGACGCGCGCGTTGCGGAAGAAGCGCATCCAGGGCGTGTACACACCGCCGGCATCGCGCTCGCCCCACTGCTCGGGCGCCCACGACATCATCACGTTGCGCGTGACGCGCTCCGGATGCGGCATCAGCACCGTGAAGCGGCCGTCCTGGGTCGTGACCGAGGTCAGGCCCTGCGGGCTGCCGTTGGGGTTGAAGGGATAGGCCTCGGTGACCTTGCCGTGGTTGTCGATGTAGCGAGCGGCGGCCAGCACGCGGCTGGCGTCCCCCTGCTGCGAGAAGTCGGCATAGCCCTCGCCGTGCGCCACGGCCACCGGGATACGCGCGCCTTCCATGCCGGCGAAGAAGATCGACGGCGACGACTGCACCTCGACCAGCGACAGGCGGGCTTCGTACTTCTCGGACTGGTTGCGCGTGAAGCGCGGCCAGAACTCGGCGCCCGGGATCATCGGCGCCAGGGCCGCCATCATCTGGCAGCCATTGCACACGCCCAGCGCGAAAGTGTCGGGACGCGCGAAGTACGCGGCGAACTGATCCGACAGCTTGCTGTTGAAGCGGATCGTGCGGGCCCAGCCTTCGCCGGCGCCCAGCACGTCGCCGTACGAGAAGCCGCCCACGGCCACGAGCCCCTGCATGCCGTTCAGGTCGATGCGGCCCGACAGCAGATCGGTCATGTGGACGTCGACCGCTTCAAAGCCCGACGTGTCGAAAGCCCAGGCCATTTCGACCTGGCTGTTGCAACCCTGCTCGCGCAGGATGGCCACGCGCGGACGCTTGCCGGTGGCGATGAACGGCGCGGCCACGTCCTCTTGCGGGTCGAACGCCACACGCGGCGACAGGCCCGGATCCTTGGTGTCGTTCCAGGTATCGAACTCGGCCTGCGCGCAGGCGGGATTGTCGCGGCGGGCCATGATGCGGTGGCTGACCTCGCTCCAGGCGCGACCGAGATCGGCGCGCGGCTGGCTCCAGATCTTTTTGCCATCGCGATAGAACTCGACCTCGTCGGCGGCGTTCAGGCCGCCGATCACATGCGAGTGGGCCGACAGACCGGCGCCACGCAGCACCTGCATAACGGCGTCGCGCTGCGCGGCCGGCACCTGAATCACGGCGCCGGCTTCTTCGGAGAAGAGCGCCTTGAGCGTGAGCTCGTCGCGCTGCACGGCCACCTGCTCGGGACGGATCTTGTAGTCGCCCCAATCGGCCGAATTCGGATCGAAGGTGAGCATGTCGAGGTTGACCGAGATACCGGTACGGCCGGCGAAGGCCATCTCGGTCAGCGTGGCGAACAGGCCGCCATCGGAACGGTCGTGGTAGGCCAGGATCGTGCCGGCTTCGGCCAGCGTGCGGATCGTGACGAAGAACGTGCGCAGATCCTGTGCCACATCGATGTCGGGCACGGTCTCGCCGACCTGGTTGTAGGTCTGTGCGAGGATCGAGCCGCCCATGCGATGCTGGCCACGGCCGAGGTCGATCAGGATCAGCACGCTGTCGCCCGCGTCGGTGCGCAGCTGCGGCGTGAGGCTGGCGCGCACGTCGGTGACCGGCGCGAACGCGGTGACCACGAGCGACACCGGCGCGACCACGTCACGCTTCTCGCCGTCTTCGGTCCAGGTGGTTTTCATCGACAGCGAGTCTTTGCCGACCGGGATCGACAGGCCCACGGCCTGGCAGATCTCGCTGACGGCCGACACGGTGTCGTACAGCGCGGCATCCTGCCCCGCCACGCCGCAGGCCGCCATCCAGTTGGCCGACAGCTTGATGTCTTCGAGGCGTGCCACATCGGCCGAGACCAGGTTGGTCAGGGCTTCGGCCACCGCCATGCGGCCCGACGCGGGCGCGTCGAGCATGGCGATCGGGGTACGCTCGCCCATGGCCATGGCTTCGCCGCGCACACCCTCGTAATCGGCGAGCGTGACGGCGGCGTCGGCCACCGGCACCTGCCACGGGCCGACCATCTGGTCACGGCTCGACAGGCCACCCACCGTGCGGTCACCGATGGTGATGAGGAAGGTCTTGTTGGCCACCGTGGGGTGGCGCAGCACGCGATAGGCGGCCTCGGTGAGGTCGATGCCGGCCAGATCCAGCGGCGCGCTCACGCCGGGCTGGCGCTGCACGTCGCGCGTCATGCGCGGCGGCTTGCCCAGGATCACGTCGATCGGCACATCCACCGGACGAACTTCGTCGGCGCCCTGCGGACGGATGGCGTCCAGGCCCGGCAGGCCTTCGCCATCGACCACGCGCAACTGGCGCTCTTCGGTCGCGACGCCCACCACCGCGTAGGGGCAGCGCTCGCGCTTGGCGATCGCGTCGAAGCGGTCGAGGTCGTGCGGCTGGATCGCGAGCACGTAGCGCTCTTGCGATTCGTTGCTCCAGATCTCGGCGGGCGACATGCCCGACTCTTCGAGCGGGACACGCTTGAGGTCGAACGTGGCGCCACGGCCGGCGTCGTTGACCAGCTCGGGGAATGCGTTGGACAGACCGCCCGCGCCCACGTCGTGGATCGCCAGGATCGGGTTGGACTCGCCCAGCTGCCAGCAGCGGTCGATCACTTCCTGCACACGACGCTCGAGCTCGGGGTTGCCACGCTGGACCGAGTCGAAATCGAGCTCGGCCGAGTTGCTGCCCACGCTCATGCTCGAGGCGGCGCTGCCGCCCATGCCGATACGGAAGCCCGGGCCGCCCAGCTGCACCAGCAGCGCGCCCGGCGGCAGCGGATCTTTGTGCGTGAGGCCCGCGTCGATGCTGCCCAGGCCGCCCGCGATCATAATGGGCTTGTGATAGCCCCAGCGCGTGCCGCCGGCGGTTTGTTCGAAGGTGCGGAAGTAGCCCAGCAGGTTGGGACGGCCGAATTCGTTGTTGAACGCGGCGCCGCCCAACGGGCCGTCGATCATGATCGACAGGGGGCTGGCGATGCGGTCGGGCAGGCCGTGGTGGTCGGCCTCCCAGGGATTGAGGGCGTCGTCGAAACGCAGGTGCGACACGGTGAAGCCCGTGAGGCCGGCCTTGGGCTTGGAGCCACGGCCGGTGGCGCCTTCGTCGCGGATCTCGCCGCCCGCGCCGGTGGCCGCGCCGGGGAACGGCGCGATCGCGGTGGGGTGGTTGTGGGTCTCGACCTTCATCAGCGTGTGCACGAGCGCGTCGCGGCGCACGTAGCGCGCGGCGTCGGCGCCCTCGCCCGCGATGCCGGGCACGCCGGCCTGGAAGCGCTGCGCCTGGCCGCCTTCCATGATGGCGGAGTTGTCGGAGTAAGCCACCACCGTGCCGGCGGGCTGGGCCTTGTGCGTGGCGCGGATCATGCCGAACAGCGTGTTGGGCTGCTCCGTGCCGTCGATCACCCATTGAGCGTTGAAAATCTTGTGGCGGCAGTGTTCGCTGTTGGCCTGCGCGAACATCATCAGCTCGACGTCGGTCGGATCGCGGCCCAGCTCGGTGAACGAGGTGGTCAGGTAATCGATCTCATCGTCGGAGAGCGCGAGGCCCAAGCTCACGTTGGCCTGTTCGAGGGCGCCACGGCCCTCGGCCTTGACGGCCACGGTGCGCATGGGCTTGCCGGCCAGCGGCGTGAACAGCGTCTGGCCGTCGAAATCGCCCTGCACCACGGTTTCGGTCATGCGATCGTGCAGACAGTCGGCGGCGCGCGCCAGCATGTCGGCATCGATGCTCTTCGCACCCAGAAGCCCGCGCTCGGGCGTGATCACGTAGCGCACGCCGCGCTCGACGCGGCGCACCGCGGCCAGACCGCAGTTGCGGGCGATGTCGGTGGCTTTGGAGGCCCACGGCGAAATCGTGCCCAGACGCGGGATCACCAGCAGCTCGAGCTGCTTGGCGGCGGGTTCGGCGCTGTACGGCGTGCCGTAATCGAGCAGTTGCACGAGGTGTTGCTGAGCCTCGGCCGACAGCTCGCTGTCGGTGTGGACGAAATGCTCGTAGCGGGCGGAGACGTCGGCTACCGGCAGACCGGCCTTTTTCAGTTGTGCAAGCAGGCGCTCGCGACGAAACGGGGAAAGAACCGAGGAACCGGGCAGATGCTGGACTAGGGACACGATGCGGGCGCCGTTGGGGAGGTGGAGATCAAAACGGGATTTTACCTTCTTATGGGGTAAACCCCGGGGCTGCTCGACCCGGGTTGTCCCTGGGATGGGGCCGACGTTACAAAATTGTGGCCGGCAGGCGCCCCGGTTGTTGTTGCGTTGCCGCAATCCCGGCGCTTCGCTGCGCCCCGTGAAGTTCTCCCATGACAACGAGCGAAGCGCGCCGCCCCGCCGCCGCGGGCAATGTCCGAAAGTCGGCGCGGGACCGGGTTTTCTTGCTGCCACGCAGCATGTTGCAGCGCGCCCCACCCGCGGGAAAACACGAGCTATCGGCCGTCCGGGCCGGCGGTAGGATGCACCGTCCCTTCTTTACCAGCCGTCCCATACGCTGTTTGCGATGCAACGCTCCGACGCTCCCGACGAACCCGTCGAACCCATCATCGCCCCCGAGCCCGACCCCGCCGTGAAGGTGCCGCTGGCCTTCGAGGACTGGCTCGCCGTGATCCTGCTGGCGCTGCTCGCCCTGATCACCTTCGGCAATGTGCTGGTGCGCTACTTCACCGATCAGTCGTTCGCCTGGACTGAAGAGATTTCCGTGTTTCTGCTGATCGTGCTGACGATGGCCGGCGGCAGTATTGCTTTCGTCCGCAACCATCACATCCGCATCGAGATCCTGGCCGACAACGGCTCGGCGCGGCGTCAGCGCGTGATGGGCCTGATCGCCAACGGCTGCGTGCTGGCCTTCTTCGCCCTGCTCACCGTGCTGTCCGCCCGGCTGGTATGGGATGAGTACCGCTTCGAAGAAACCTCGCCCGCGATCGGCCTGCCGACGTGGTGGTATTCGATCTGGCTGCCGCTGATGGCCGCGGTGATCACGCTGCGGGTGCTCGGCATCGTGATCCGGCTGGCGCGAGGACAGGCCAAATGATCGTCACGCTGCTGTTCGTGATCTTCATCGCGCTGATGGTGATCGGCGTGCCGGTCGGCGTGGCGCTGGGCCTGGCCGGCACCGTGGCCATCGCGCTGGCCAACCAGGACGTGCCGTGGTTCGGCCTGCTGGCCGTGCCGCAGAACTTCTACGCCGGGCTGGCCAAGTATCCGCTGCTGGCCATTCCGATGTTCGTGCTGGTGGGCTCGATCTTCGATCGATCCGGCGTGGCCAAGCGGCTGGTGAACTTCGCGATCGCCATCGTCGGACGCGGCCCGGGCATGCTGCCGCTGGTGTCGATCCTGGTGGCGATGTTCCTGGGCGGGATCTCCGGCTCGGGCCCCGCCTGCGCGGCGGCCGTAGGCGCGGTGATGATCAGCGCCATGTCGCGCGCCGGCTATCCGCGCCCCTACTCCGCTTCGGTCGTGGCGGCGGGCGCCGCCACCGACATCCTGATTCCGCCGTCCGTGGCGTTCATCATCTACTCGGTGCTGGTGCCGGGCGCGTCGGTGCCGGCGCTGTTCGCCGCCGGCATGATCCCCGGCATCCTGGCCGGCGTGGCGCTGATCGTGCCGGCCGTGTGGCTGGCGCGCCGCCACGGCATGGGCAAGCTCGAGGCCCACCTGCCGCGCCCGCCTTTCTGGGCCAGCCTGCGCGAAGCCCTGTGGGGTCTGGCCGCGCCGGTGCTGATCCTGGGCGGCATGCGCATGGGCTGGTTCACGCCGACGGAAGCGGCGGTGGTGGCGGTGTTCTACGGCCTGTTCGTCGGCATGTGCATCCACCGCACGATCTCGGTGCGCGACCTGTTCCCGATCCTGCGCGAAGCGGCCGAGCTGTCGGCCGTGATCATGATGGTGGTGACGCTGGCCGGCATTTTCGCGTGGTCGCTGTCCACCCTGTCGGTGATCGACCCGATCACCCAAGCCATCGTGAATTCCGGCCTGGGCGAGTACGGCGTGCTGGCCTTGCTGATCGCGCTGCTGATGACCGTGGGCATGTTCCTCGACGGCATCTCGATCTTCCTGATTTTCGTGCCGCTGCTGCTGCCGATCGCCAACGCCTATGGCTGGGATCCGGTGTGGTTCGGCGTGATCCTCACACTGAAGGTGGCGCTGGGCCAGTTCACCCCGCCGCTGGCCGTAAACCTGATGGTGTCGTGCCGCATTGCCCAGGTGCCGATGGAAACCACCGTGCGCTATGTGGTGTGGTTGCTGGCGGGAATGTTCATGGTGCTGCTGGCCGTGCTGGCGTTTCCGCAACTCGCGCTCTGGCTGCCGCATCGCCTGGGCTACTGATTCATCTATGAAAGACCGCGGGCGGCCCGGGCCGGCCCCAAAGAGTCGATAACTGGAGGAGAACCCATCATGAAGATCCGTCTGTTGCTCGCCGCGCTGGCCTGCGGCGCCGCCGCCCTCACCGCGCCGGCGCATGCGCAAAACTACAAGGCCGAATACAAGCTCTCCATCGTGGTGGGCACCTCGTTCCCGTGGGGCCAGGGCGCCGAGATCTGGTCCAAACTGGTGCGCGAGCGCACCGATGGCCGCATCAACATCAAGGTCTATCCGGGTACCTCGCTGGTCCAGGGCGACCAGACGCGCGAGTTCACCGCCATTCGCCAGGGCGTGATCGACATGGCCGTGGGTTCGACGATCAATTGGTCGCCGCAGGTCAAACAGCTCAACCTCTTCTCGCTGCCCTTCCTGATGCCCGACTACGCCGCGATCGACGCGCTGGTGCAGGGCGAGGTGGGCAAGGAGATGTTCAAGCACATCGAGAAGGCCGGCGTCGTGCCGCTGGCCTGGGGCGAAAACGGCTATCGCCAGCTGAGCAACTCCAAGCGTGAGATCAAGCAGCCTTCCGACATGAAGGGCATGAAGCTGCGCGTGGTGGGCTCGCCGCTGTACATCGACACCTTCACCGCGCTGGGCGCCAACCCCACCCAGATGAGCTGGGCCGATGCGCAACCCGCGCTCGCCAGCGGCGCCGTCGACGGCCAGGAAAATCCGCTGTCGATCTACACCGGCTCCAAGCTCTACACCGTGGGCCAGAAGTACCTGACGCTCTGGAATTACGTGGCCGACCCGCTCATCTTCGTGGTCAACCGCGACGTGTGGAACTCGTGGAGCGAGAAGGATCGCGAGATCGTGCGCCAGGCCGCGCTGGACGCGGGCAAGCAGGAAATCCAGATCGCCCGCAAAGGCGTGACGCCCGAGGATCCCTCGCTGCTGAAAGAGATTTCCGGCTTTGGCGTGACCGTGACCTCGCTCGACGCGGGCCAGCATGCCGCCTTCGTCGCCGCCACCAAGCCCGTTTACGACAAGTGGAAGAAGACCATCGGCGAAGACCTGGTCACGATGGCCGAGAAGTCCATCGCCGCACGCAAGAAATAAGCAGCAGCCCAAGGGGAACGGCGGCCGGCGCGTTGCGCAAGAGCCGCCAACGCAAGGAAGGGGCGTAAACCCTGCCAACGCCGCGGGCGCCAGTCACAAGCTGGCGCCCGTTTTTTTGCCGGACGCCGGCATTGCGAACCGCGCCCCATGGCCGCGGCAACCCACTGCGCGACCCGGATGAGACGCCGCGCGCGTGGGCCGCTCAGTCTTTGGGCTCGGGGTAGCGCACCTCGAGGATATCGAGCTCCTGCACGCCGCCCGGCGTGCGCAGCACCACGGTCTCGCCCTCGCGCGCCTTGGTGAGGGCGCGCGCCACCGGCGAGATCCAGCTGATCTTGCCCGCCAGCGGCTCCGCCTCGTCGACCCCCACGATGGTGACGGTGTACTCCTCGCCATCCTGGTCGGAGTAGTGCACGGTGGCGCCGAAAAACACCTGATCGCGGTTGGGCTGCGAGGCCGCGTCGACCACCTCGGCCACATCGAGCCGTTTGGTCAGAAAGCGCATGCGACGATCGATCTCGCGCAGGCGCTTCTTGCCATACAGATAATCGCCGTTTTCCGAGCGGTCGCCGTTGGACGCCGCCCAGGACACGATCTGCACCACCGACGGACGCTCCACGTTCATCAGATGCGCGAGCTCGTCGCGCAGCCGGTGATAGCCCTCGGGCGTCATGTAGTTGCGCGTGCCCTTGGGCAGTGCCTGGGCCTCGGGCAGATCATCGTCGTCGTCGTTGTCCGACTCTTTGACAAAAGCCTTGTTCATACGCGATTGAATGTGACGTGGCCGGATCGCATGCGCGCGCCGGCCGGGGTTCGTTCAGAGCCAGTCGTGCCAGACCGGCTTGAGATCGGGAGGCAGGTTGGGCAGGCTGCCGAGATCGGCCTTGCTCTCGCCCAACCGGTGAAAATCGGAGCCGCGCGAGGCCAGAAAGCCATAGTGACGCGCGACCTGCGCATACTGGCGGGCCTCATCGGCGGTATGGCTGCCGGTGACCACCTCGATGCCCTCGCCGCCCAGCTGCAGGAATTCGTCGAACAGCGCCGCGAACTGCACCGGCGTGTACTTGTAGCGGCCGGGATGCGCGATCACGGCGCGGCCGCCCGCGCCCCGGATCCAGCCCACCGCCTCGGCCAGCGTTGCCCACTGCATGGGCACATGGCCCGCGCAGTCGTCGCCGAGATACTTGTTGAAGACGGTCTGCACGTCGGGGCAGAAGCCGGCGTCCACCAGATAGCGCGCAAAGTGCGTGCGGCTGATCAGTTCGGGGTTGCCGGCATACGGCAACGCGCCCTCGTAGGCGCCCGGCATGCCCATCGCGGCCAGCCGCTCGCCGATCTGCTTGGCGCGGCCCGCCCGGCCCGCGCGCGTGTGGCGCAGGCCCTCGACCAGGCCGGGGTTGGTTTCGTCGAAATTGAGGCCGACGATATGCACCGTGACCTTGCTCCAGGTGACCGAAATCTCGGCGCCCGTGAGATATCGCAGGCCCAGCGCCTCGGCCGCGCGGCGCGCCTCGGCAATGCCGCCGACTTCGTCGTGATCCGTGAGGGCCCAGACATCGACGCCGTTGGCGCGCGCACGCCTGGCCACGTCGGCCGGCGCCATGGCGCCGTCGGAAACCGTGGAATGGCAATGCAGATCGATGTTGAGTTGGGCAGCAGTCATGCACCTATTGTAGGAGCCTGCGCGGCGGGAGGCGAGCGCGGCGGCCGCGCGGGCCGCTGGCCCCGTCCCCCGGGCCGCTCGCCGGCCCCTCTCAGCCCCGCAGGAACGCCTCGACCGGCGCGATCTGCGCGTCGCTCATGAGCGTGGGCGCATGCCCGGCCTCGGGCACCTCGAGCAGACGGGCACGCGGGTTGCGCGCCAGCATCTCCTGGGCGGTGTCGGAGGTGAGCAGGTCGGAGTGCTGGCCGCGCAGGATCAGCACCGGGCAATCCAGCGCGTCGTAGGCGTGCCACAACAAGCGCTCGCCCTCGGCATAGGCCTGCGCGCCGGCCTGAGACCCCGCCTGCAAAGCCAGGGTGGCGGAAATGGCGGGATCGTAGGCCCGGACCCAGCGCCCTTCGCCGTCGCGCACATAGCCATGCTCTGCGAGCTCGCGCCACTCGTCGTCGGTGTGCGGCCCGTAGGCGGCGCACGCGATGCGGGTGGCGGCGACGGCTTCGTCGAAGGTGGCGAACGACGCAGACGTGCCCACGCCGCCGATGATGCGGTCGAGGGCCGGCTGCGCGAGGCGCGGGCCCACGTCGTTGAGCACCATGCGGTCGATGCGGATGTCGCGCTCGGCCGGCAACGCACCGGCGTGCGGATGCGCCGCGTGGGCGGCGCGGGCAAACGCCAGCGCGCCGGTCAGCCCCAGGCCGATCAGGCCGCCCATCGATGTGCCGACCCACGACAGGCGCGCGGGGTTGACCCGCGCGATCAGCGTCATCATGTCGGACACGTATTGCGGCACGTTGTAGAGCGCCGGACTTGCCAGCCAGTCGGATTGGCCGCGGCCCGCGACGTCGGGGCAGATCACCCGAAAGCGATCCGCCAGCCGCCGGGCCAGGCGGTCGAAGTCGCGCCCGTTGCGCGTGAGGCCGTGCACGCACAGCAGCACGTCGCGGTTGGACGGATCGCCCCACTCCCAATAAGCCATCCGATGAAAGCCCATGGGGCTTACGCAGGTGACGACTTCCAGGCGGGGATCCAGCGACATGGGGGCTCCTGTGCGCGCGGCACGCGCCACCGGAAGTGGCGGCGCGGGCGGCATACCGCAGGCATCTTACCGCCGCGGCCAGGCTTGCGGAGTGGGCGCCGGCGGATACCGGACACCCCGACGTCCGCCCGCGTGCTTTATTGCGCCTTGATGCCGGCGCGTCTGGCGATCTCGGCGAAGCGCGGCGTTTCTTGAGCGATCACCGATGCGACGCCGGCGCCATCCATCGGCGTGGCTTCGAAACCCGTGGCCTGCAACTGCGCGCGCGTGTCCTTGTCGGCCAGCGCGGCGGCGATCGCGCGGTCCAGCTTGCTCACCACCTCGGGCGGCGTGCCGCGGGGCGTGAAGACCGCGATCCAGGTATCCATGGCCACATCGGGATAGCCGGATTCGGCCACCGTGGGCACGTCGGGCAGGAAGCTGGAACGCTGCGCGGTCGTGACCGCGAGCGCCTTGATCTTGCCCGACTTGATCTGCGGCAGTGCCGCCACGACAGTGTCGAACAGGATCGGAATCTGTCCGCCGATGAGGTCGGTCATGGCCGGCGAGCTGCCCTTGTACGGAATGTGCGTCATGCGCGTGCCGGCGGCTTCCTGGAACATCTCGCCGGCGAAGTGCGAGACCGTGCCGATGCCGAACGAGCCATAGGAAAACTTGTCGCCAACCTTGTTTGCCGCCGCAACCAGTCCTTTGACGTCGGAGTACGGCTCGTTGGCGTTGGCCACCAGGACGAGCGCCGCGCGGCCCACCATGCCCACCGGCTGGAAATCCTTGGCGGGATCGTAAGGCAGCTTGTCGTAGACGGCAGGATTGACCGTGAACGTGGTGCCGGAGCTCATCAGCAGCGTGTACCCATCGCGAGGGGCCTTGGCCACATACTGCGCGCCGAGGATCGTGCCCGCGCCCGCGCGGTTTTCCACGATGATGGTCTGATTGAGCTCCTGTCCCAGCCGTTTTGCGAGGATGCGGCCCAGCACGTCGCCCGCGCCGCCCGGCGGATACGGCACGACCAGCTGGATCGGCCGCTCGGGGTAACCGGCGGCCTGCGCGGCGCCGCCCGCCATGACCAGGCCGATCGCGGCGCCGGCCGCGATGAACTTGCTGCGTTGCTTGAACATGGTGTTCCCCTTGTTGTTCATGGATGCTGCAGAAGTGGTGGGCAGTGCCGCGACGCGGCCTGCCGACGTGGCTCAGTGACCGGCGCGCAACCGGGCGGGTCGCAGCAGATCGGGGTTCACCCCTTCGCGAGCCAGCGCGTCGGACAGGCCATCGCCCAGCACCAGGCCGCTCGCCAGTTCGGACACCCCGGCGGCCGACTGAATGCCGTAGCCGCCCTGCGCCGCCAGCCAGAAGAAGCCGGGCTGTACGTCGTCGTAGCCGATGACCAGATCGCCGTCGGCCACGAACGAGCGCAACCCCGCCCACACGTGCGAGGGACGGCGGATGGCCAGGGTGGTGGCGGTCTCGATGTGGTAAATGCCGGTGGCCACGTCGAGCTCCTCGGCCACCACATCGTGAGGCGCCACCGGGTCGGCATTGGCCGGCGAGCCCAGCAGCTGACCCGCGTCGGGCTTGAAGTAAAAGCTCTCGTCGATGCCGACGACCGCCGGCCAGGCCGCGATCTCGGCGCCCTCGGGCGCGGCAAACGTGAACGCGCTGCGACGGCACGGCTGCAGACCCACGGGCTGAACGCCGCAGAGCGCCGCCACCTCGTCGGCCCACGCACCGGCCGCGTTGACCAGCAGCGGCGCGCTCGCGGTCGAGCCGTCGCTCAGGCGCAGCACCCAGCCACTGTCGGCCCACTGGGCTTCGCGCAGCTCGGCGTTGCAGCGCAGCTCGGCACCGGCGCGTCGGGCACCGCGCAGAAAGCCCTGATGCAGAGCGTGCACGTCGAGATCGCGCGCCTCGGGTTCGAACATCGCCCCGGCGGCAACCGCCTCGGGGCGCAGACAGGGCACACGCTCGAGCGCCTCGGTGGGCGTGAGGCGCCGCACATTGGCTGCCCGCGCGGATGCAGCGACGATTGCCGCCTCGAGCTCGTCGCGCTGCTCCTCATTGGCGATGTAGAGGCAGCCGCGTTCGTGCAGCAGCTCGGCCTCGGTGAACCCCGTGGGCGGACGCTCGTAAAAGGCGCGGCTGGCACGCGTGAGGGCCTGAATCTGCGCGGTGCCGTACGTTTCCATGAACATCGCGGCCGACCGGCCGGTGGAGTGATAGCCCGGCTGACTTTCGCGCTCGAGCATCAGCACGCGCCGGTGGCCGGCCAGCCGGTACGCCAGCGACGCACCCGCGATCCCCGCCCCCACAATCACCACATCAAAATCCTGCGCACGCATCGTCGGCCTCGTATTGCCTAATTTCTCGGATATGAGAATTCTCAAATATGACAAAATGGCCGTCAATGGTCACAATGGCTAAATCCCAGGTTTTGCACGGGTTTAAGGGAAAGTCCCGAGACCCTGTCCCCAACGAAACGATGCGCGCCTCCTCGCCCGCCCCGCTTTCCCCCGACATCCTCGCCGACCGCAAAAGCCTCGGCATGCGCCTGCGCGCCTTGCGCAAGACGGCCGGGTTCACGCTGCGCGAGCTGTCCGACCGGACTGGCGTGGCCTTGTCCACGCTGTCCAAGATGGAACTGGGCCAGGTCTCGATCAGCTACGAGAAATTCGCGGCGGTAGCCCGCGCGCTCGAGGTCGACATCGGTCAATTGTTCGGGCCGGCCCAGCGCACCACCGAGGCGCCCGGGCCGCTGCGCACCACGATCGACGACGCGCCCGGTTATCACACGGGCCCGTACGACTACAAGCTTCTGGCCGCGCAGTACCCCGCTCGCACCATGACACCCATGTACGGCCGTATCCTGGCCCGGGGTCCGGAGGCGTTCGACGGCTTCGTGCGCCACGCGGGGCAGGAGTTTTTGATGGTGCTGTCGGGCGAGCTGGAGATCCGCTTCGAGACAGGCGAATCGCTGATTCTGGCCCGCAACGAGACGGCCTACTTCGATAGCGGCATCGGTCACATGTACCTCACGCGCAGCAGGACGCCCGCGGAGGTGATGGTGGTGATGAGCGATGCGGCCGGGGTCGCCGGGATCGCCGGTGTGGCCGGTGTGACCGGGGTCGCCGGGGTCGCGCCGATACTGGAGGCCGCCCCTGAAAAACCGACGCCGCGGCGCAAGGCGAGTAAGGCGCCGCAGCGTGCCGGGCTTAAAAGCGCGTGATGAAGTAAACCTTCTTCACGCGCTCGTCCACTTCCCAGTGGCCCGTGTAGCCCTCCGGCATGACGAACGCGGTGCCCGGCGTGAGCGCGTGCACGGTGCCATCGGGGTCCACGAGGCGCGCCGCGCCCTCCAGGATGTAGCCAAACTCGACATAGCCGGTCGTGTTCGACTGGAACGTGCCGGCGGAGCTCTCCCAAATTCCCGACTCGACCTTGCCTTCGCGCGCCTCGAACGCGGTCTGCGACAGAAACGCCGCGTCGCCGGTGAGCGGGCGGCGCGGCTTGCCGGCCACCGGGTTGGACATCGCGCCGGTCGGGATCAACACGGCGTGGCTGGACGAATCTGCGCTCATGACGGCATCCTGCATGATTGACGAAAGCGCAAGTGTAGCCACATCGCGCGCTCATCCGGCCGGGTCGCGATGCCAGTAGCGCCGCCCCGCCTCGCGCTGCGCCTCCACCGCCAGGCCCGCGCCGGCGGAGCGCACCGTGATCGCGCCATCGCGATCCGTGCGCCAGGCGTGCGTTTCCTGCGCGCGCCAGCGCGCGACCACCGCGGCCGTCGGATGGCCATAGCGGTTGCGGTAGCCGGCCTGGAACACCACATGTGCGGCACTGGCCGCGCGCACCAGCTCCGGACCGGACGAGGTGTTGGAGCCGTGATGCGCGGCCAGCACCAGATCGGTAGCGGGCAGCGCAGCCGCCAGCCGCGCTTCGTACTCGCGCGGAATATCCCCCGGCAGCAGCACCGAATGATGGGCGCCCTCCACGCGCAGCACACAACTGCGCGCGTTGGTCGACGCGGGTCCCAGCCCCGCGGGCGGATGCAGAAATGTGAAGCGCACGTCGTCCACCACCCAGGCCTGCCCGGCCATGCATGGCGATACCGTCTCCGGTAACGGAGGCTCGAGGTCGCCGAACGACTCGGCACGTTGACGCAATTGCTGCGCGCGCCAGCGGGCCAGGTCGAACGACGCATAGGCCGTGCGCACCGGCATGGCTTGCAGCAACGCCATCGCGCCGCCCACATGGTCCATGTCGGCATGCGACAGCACCAGGGTGTCCAGCGCCCGCACGCCCAACGCCCGCAACACCGGCACCACCATACGCTCGCCGGCGTCCCAGCCATCGGGCGATAGGGGTCCCGTGTCGTAGACCATGACGTGACGCGCGGTGCGCACGATCACGGCCGTGCCTTGGCCGATATCGAGCGCATGCAGCGTCCAGTCGCCAGGCGCGGGCGCCGGCGCGCGCCACAGCACCAGCGGCGCCAGCGCCGTCCAGCCCCACGCGCGACCGGGCCACCCCGGCGCCTGCAGGGCCCACACGACGCCCGCGCATGCCGCCAATACCCATGGCCATGGCGCCGATGCCACGGCCAGGCTCGCATGCTCGTATCCCGCCATCCATTCCATCAAGGCCATGACCACCCTCGCCAGCCCATCGGCCGGCCACGCCAGCCCCCACGCGACAGCGCCGGCCCACGGCCAGACAGCGCCTACGGCGGCGAACATCGCCACACCCAGGGCCAGCGGCGTCACCAGCATGCTCACCACCGGAATCGCGATCGCATTGGCCACGGGCGACACCAGCGACAATTGCTGCGTCCACCACGCCAACAGCGGCACCATCCCCAGGGTAATGACCGCCTGCGTCCGGCCGAACATGCGCACCCCACGCCACGCCCGCGCCAGGCGGCCCTGGGGCAGCGGCTCTTGCCACACCGCCATCAGCACCGCCACCGCGCCGAACGACAGCCAGAAGCCCGGCGACAGCGGCGCCCACGGGTCGAACACCACCACCACGGCCGCCGCCAGCGCCAGCCCGCGTCCGCGCGACAAGGGCCAGCGCAAACACACCGCCACCCCGAACGCCGCCAGCATGAAGAACGTGCGCCGCGTCGGCACGCTCCAGCCCGCCAGCAGCGAGTACGCGCCGGCCACCAGCACCGTCACCACCATGCCGACCACGCTGGCCGGCTGCCACACACAACACGCCCGGCCGCGCCACCGCAGCCGCCGCCACACCCGGCTCGCCAGCCACCCCGCCACGCCCGCCACCAGGCTCACATGCAAGCCGCTGATGCTCACGAGATGCGTGATGCCCGTGCGATTGAACAGATCCCAGTCGGACCGCGAAATCCCCGAGCCATCGCCCAGCGCCAGCGCCACCAGCAGCGGCCCCTGCCGCATCTCGCCCAGCACCGCCTGCATGCGCTCGCGCGCGACGTGCCGCAGCCGCTCCACCGCAATCGAAAAACTCGCCCACGGCATGTCGTCCACGCGCGCCGGATTACCGCGCACCGACGCCAGCATCCGCACCCCCGCCGCGAACCAACGACCCTCCTGGTCCGGCAGGAAAGGATTGAGCGCGGCATAAGGCTGCCGCACCACCAGCGTCATGTTCCAACGTTGCCCGGGCGCGGGCGTCGGCACCGGCCGGGTATCACCCGGCAGCGCACGCCACGTCACGAGCGCCTGGCGCGGCAAGCCGGCATGCCGCGGCGCATCGATCTCCGCCATGAAGCGGCGCGACCGATCATCGCCTTGCGTGAGCGTGAGAATGCGGGCGGAGGCGACGACGATCTGCTGCTCCAGATGCGCCGGCACAGATTGCGCGAGGCGCGGGAGCGCCTGAGCGATGGCGTTGAGCGTGCCGAGCGCGATACCCAGGCAGCACGCGATGACGAGCCCCAAGATGGCGCCGTGCCGGCTCACGCGCGGCCTCGTGCGCAGGCACGCCAGCAACACGGCAGCGCCCAGCGCCCAGGCGGCGAGTGCCCCGGCATGCCAGAGCGACGCCTGCACCTGCACGATCCCGGCGCCCGCCACCAGCCCCACCATCACCGCCCTGCCCCGCATCGGCGCCTCCTTTGTCAGGAGGTCGAGGCTAGCGGGGCGGGTGGGGTTTGGGGGTGCGGTGGGAGGTTGTTGGCCGGTGGGGGGTGCCGAGGGTGTCGGCGGAATGGGCGCTGATGTTTAGCGCCAAGCTGAATCCAAGAGACTAAGCGCCACGGTCGAGATGGCTCTTCTCAAGATGCGGATTGAAGTAACAGCCTGACGCCTTCAAGCTTATTAATCAGCGCGCATAAGAGCGGGCAACTATAGTTTTTGCGAACTCGGACGTTAAATGATTGCGGCCGAAAACTGGAGATCGTGCAAATCGCTACAAGCGAGACTCCCATCGTCGCCCTCTCTTCATTCGCAGCTTAAAGGAAACTCTATATGTGGTTCAGCGGGGACGTGCATATTCCACGCGCGAGGCAATACGACGTGAAACGTGCCGGCAAGCGCGTGACCTGGAACACCGCTATTGCCCCTTACCGCACCTCGCCGCTAACAGTAGATCCTTTCGCGTTTGCACTGGCCGCAGCTAGAACTTCGATAATTGGCGGCGGTCGCCTCGGACTACGGGGCCAATTGGCCGGCTTTGGTCTCAGTCTTGCCGCTCTGGCGTATCTCGAAAAACGGCCGGGAAAGAAGCTGACCGCCCATGCGCATTTCTCCAAAACTAAAGACTTCATCGGCAAGGCACTCACTGGGGCCATCGGCGCGGCGTTGTACCACCTGGAAATGGAAGCCTTGGGCTACGTTTGGCACGGTCACTGGGAAGACTGCACTAAATCGTCTTCAAAGACCAAGCACCCCGACTTCGTTTATGCCAACACCACCGATGTTTGTATCTCGGACGGCAAGGGCACCTTCAACAAACCAGATACGACAGCAAAGAGTGGCTGGCGAGCGCAAATCCTACCCCATGCGAAGACAGTGCTGACCTTTGGCGGTACGGCAACAAAGGGGATCGTCATTGCGACGGGTTTGCAGTACACGAGGTCCGCGAACCGGAGTGAGCTCGTGATTGCGCATGGCGATTTTGGGCCCCTCCCGCACGCCCGGGCCCTGCCGTCGGCAGTACGTTCCGTGCAGCGCGCCAATTTCATTGCCGCCTTTTATTTGCTCGGGTTGAACGCTTACGCAAGCAAGTTGGCCAACGCTAAGGCGGAGGGAGAAGACACGGCCGAAAAAACTGACAAGAACGGGATACAGGTCTACCTCAGCCGCCCTCGCGCTTCGTTTGTGGATAGCCGTGGCAACGAATGGATCATGCGCGTCGGATGCCGAGCCTCCCTGGTGGATGAGGTATGCGCCACGCTGCTGGGAGCAACGATCGGCAAGCGCTGCTCGAGAAACCGGACATGATTGGCACTCAAAACCAGGGGGAATCCGAAAAGACAGTGATACGGTCCAGTCTGGACGGCTTGATGGGAATTTTCGAACGCCTGTAGCCGCCGACGCTACAGATTGGCAGGTAGGACCACGCAGTAATCGACGTCGCGGCTGCGAGTCTGTTCCGCTCAATTCACCACTGAACTTGAACAATTTTCTTGAGCTGTCCCAACAAAGGCCTGGACGACTGAACAAAAAAATCTCTTCAGCCGCTCAGTTCATGTGCTCATCGAGCAAATAGCTCAGTCATTTCATCGGCTTGAGTACTCTCCACGCCGGATTTGTCAGCAAAGCGCCGTCTCTGTCGCCGCCCAGCCATGCGCCGCAGTCGCCTCTCGCCACTTCGCGCCGCCCTAAGGCACGATGGCGCGTGCGATGAGAAATCAAGGACTTACGTCATCCGCAGAACAATTCGAGTTGAACAAATTGAACTGCGAACAATTTTTTCTGAACCTGCGCCCGGGTACCTTCCATGATCTCGGATAGGCAGCCACCTGAAGAGGTCGTAGTGTGAGAAAAAACGTTGAGAAACGCCTCCGGGAGCGCGGCCATGACTCTGGAAAGTCCACTGTTACATAAGGAATGCTGTGACCTGCAATCCGCGGCAGAACGACTGCCTACCGAAGTCGGGCTCGCACTAAGTTTCCTCCCTGGAAGCCGGGCCCGTCTACGCAGCTCGGGCCGCAAATGCAATGTTTCGGGTCAAAGGGCAGTCGGGGCATCAAACAGATATTCCAGAACTCTCCCTGCTCGATCCTTCAGCAGATATCCGGACTGAGGGTATTCGACACCTCGCTAATCGAGCGCTTCCCAATTGGCCACGTGCGTTAATTTGGCAGGAACGCGTGTCGAGTGCACCGCTTTCTGATAGTGACTTCGAATTAGTGCTGGAAGAGCTGCGACAGCTAGCACAACCAACACTCGCCAGGATCTTACAAAGCCTCCAAAGCGGGGGCTTTAGTATCTCAGAGATAATTCCCAAGGCCACGGCCTACTACGAATCGATCTTGGGATCAATCCCGGAACACATCGGACCTAAGGAGTATGCCGCGGAATTGCTCACACCTCACCTCGCTGCCATCATTGCAAAGAGTCCGCCTTGGGCCCTTAGGTGCCTTCAAGCAGTCTGCGTTACAGAAAGTGTAGATCCGGTGGCTGCCATGGCTTTTGTGTCGAACGACGACCTGTTGACTGCCTTTCAAATAATAGGCATCGGCGTCACTCCTTTCGCTCTAATGGTCACTTACGAGCTATCTAGAGCTCGCGCGTCTTCCGATGAGCGATTTAGCCCGATTTCGCGAGAGGCCCTAAAGCATCTCATCGAGAACGGCGAAAAAGAGGAAGCGCGAATCGAACATGTCGATCTTCTGATTAAGCTAGCGCAACTGACAATGGCTTCGATCAGCCAGGCGAGCGCCCTAGCGCCGGCGCCCGTATTTTGGCGAAGGCTGGCAGCGTTTACCCATGCAACCATCATTCTCGAAACCATTTTCCTGTCCGACGAGGAAGCGCACGATTTAACAAGCCAACTCGACGGCAATCTCGCCGCAGACTACATGACGGTCGAAATGCTTGATCATCTTGCGGAGCCCAGATGGAGCTTTGAGGACCTTAGCCCCCGCCAACCTTGGGGTACCGCATTGCTTCGCGCGACGGACAACGCATCGGCAGTAGGGCTTCCTGCTACACAGACGGCATCGCAGCCCGAAGAACTCGAGTCATACTGTCGACTGCTAATCGGCTTGCCCGACATTATTGATGGTGGTAGGCGCGACTGGGCGCTCCACCCTGCCAAGTCGCTAGACGAGGATATTCTCGATCCCTATTCTCACCTTGAAAGCGAGAGTAAGCAAATGCAGATGTTTACGGCGTTAGCGCATTATGCCCGGGCACACCACTTCAACGAGAGCCTACTATCAAAGCGTGCCAAATTATCAAGGCGTTCTCTCCGCCGACGGAAGACTGTTTTAGGCAAACTGTTTTGACGCTCGAGCCTTGCTGCAAAGCAGCAAGCAGGCAGGGAGATGTGAAACTGGCAGAAGCGGCAGTGGAGAAAATTCTCGAATACTGCGATAACTTGAACGACCCCAAACAAGTTGAGCCCATAGTATGGCTAATCCTGCTAGCTGCCGGCGCAGAAAAAGATAAGATTTCCGCCTCCAAATGGGCAGGAGACAAGTTACTAACCCTCGCCTACAAGTTGCCACGTGGTGCATCATGTTCCGCGCTCGCCGCAATTATCGCGCGTTTTCAACGTCTGATTCCTCTTGGAGAACGACATTGGGGAAAAGCATTGATTACAGCTAGCTCAGCTTGCTAGCTTAGTCGCACGCAGTTTTCCCTAGACCACCTCAAGCGACTTGGCGCTCTGATTTGCTCGCGAAATAAGATCGCCTTCCCAATGCCCTGGCCATGCGCGGTCTTCGATGTCCGTAGGACGACAGCGAATTGAGATGCCGTCGGAAGTGCCGCGCTCTGAACAGCATCTACAAAATGCTACACTATTTTATTTGAATATTTCTACATGCCTCGAAGGTCACAATGCTGCCGTCAATCAGTCCACCCGCCAGTGAGTCCATCGTTTTCTTTGATGCACCCAATAAACAGACGGCTCCAAGACCTCCACCGTCGACCTTGGCGTTCAATTCGAAGACCGAAGCAAGTGCCCGCCGCTTGGTGACAACGAAATGGGACCAGTGGTTCGCACACCCCAAAAACCAAGGGGCCCCGGCTAGAAGCCTGAGCGTTACTCGCGACGCAATCACTGCATGCATGGCTGCTGACGGCACCAAGAATGAGATGCCTATTGCGCTGTATCAGAACTTGTTGGAAATGCTGCTCGAACGTCATCCCGTCACTGGCAAGCTGTTTGTCACCGCCCCAATGGCAACGTCGCCGCCGCATCAGCGCAAATCATTCGGCGAGCTGCTGTCGGTCCCGATTGCGCTTGCCGCGGCGTTAGAGAACGGTTACGTGGACTTCGTTTCTCGACGAGACTTTGACGTGCTTTGGCCGGCACACTATGGCCCCTGGATTAACCGATGGCAGGGGCTGGCGCCAGACTACCTGATGACCCACATGAATGGCGGGCTAGCTTTTTACGAAATAAAAGGCGTTTCCGGCCGGTATCAGGCAAAGCCACGGGGGTACGGCCCTAACAAGACGCAGTCAATTAACGCGACGCTCGGTGCGGTCAAGCCTCGGCATCTGCTGGCGTACACGTACCTGCCGGCGGGCGCGTCGACGATCACGCAACCAGTCTCCGTGCAATGGTTTAACGCAGAGTCGAACCCGCGCCCATCGGCACCCGCACTTCCGTCGCCGGTGGAACAATTGGTACATCTTACCGTTGCGCTGGGCCAGTTGAGGCGCCAACTTCTAGCCTTTGACCGCTCGTTGGAAGAAGTTCTCGATGACACCTCGCACCCAGGATTTCTGCGGCGCGGTCGCGACCTCGTTGAAGCCCGAGACCGTGATGATGTCAGTCCAAGAATGCTGATCTCGCACGGTGCGATCAAGCTGTTTGGCAGACACGCATCGCTGCTGCAACATCTCCGGCTGTTGAGCTCGTCGGTGCTGCTTGACCGAGGCATTCAGGCATCAATCGCGGAGTACTATGATCAGCTGCTCGAACTGCGGCGGAGAGCCCACACCAGCGAGAATGTGCTTTTCGACGCGGAGAGCCCTCCATACAAAGTGCTTTACGGTTACAAGAATGGCACAAGCCTGGTCACACCATTCCGCTAGGCATTCCGCCGGCTCATCCGGATAGTCACCTTTCACCTGCTCCGCTCCGCTAAAGGTGTGTGGCTGGACCACATTGCGTTCGCGAGAAAGCAGGAAATTGCGACTACGCTTTAGGATAAAGACACGAGCTATAGGCTGGGGCGTGTCGAAGCAGCACGATCACGTTTCGGGTTTGGCAAGTGCACATTGTTCAGCGAAAGCGTCTGAAGCGAGACTGGCGCAACTTCTTCGAGTCGTATGATTTGCTCATCTGCGCTGTCTCGACCTCCCCCTAACCGCGCGCAATCGTCGGTGAACGGAAAGAAGCACGACACCACCACTGGTCTCATTTAGACCGGCTACCCTGGAATGATCGGTCTCCCTGCGACGTCGTTCCCATTGGCGCGCACACGCGCGGGTCTGCCCGTTGGAGTGCAGATCGTCGGCCGCACTTTAGCGGATGCAACCGGCATTCGCTTTGCTGAGTGAATGAAAAAAAAGTGGTACCGGTTCACGCCTCCGCCGTTGGAATTCGGCAGGCCAGAATAGGTCCATAGAAGTGCCCTGTGGTGGCCAAGTTTTTGTAAATTGGGAGCCTCGGATTTCAACCTGCGCAGCTTTGCGAACCAGTCCCAGTCTAATTTGCGAAGCGATGTGCTCTGTTGCCCTGCGAAACGGCACATCAGCCAGTGCTTTTACGAGCATCGCGAGACACACGCGACCAAAACCGGATATGACGGCCTGAGCAGCGATATAGAATTTGCCAAAAGATTTTGCTTTCCTTTTCATAACGCCCGACACATCGTTCCAATCTGGCTCTCGTTAGCCGGAGGAGTTAACGACCGTGCGAGCCAGGTGGCACGGCACACCTTAACTGCCGTTTCCGGCTGGACGAGCTAGCCATCTATCAGAGTTCTCCAGCCGCCGGACAAATTCGCTATTTCCGAACGCACAACTTTTATAAGCTTCGCGTGCTTCGAGCAACGGAAAACTATCCTCACCGTTTACATCAAATGGCATATGCTCAAGCAACGAGTATCGCTCAACTAAACACTTGTAAGCCCAGTAAGTCCTATCTTCCGATTTACAATAACAGTTAACCGCCAAGAGCTGAGTTAGATGAGAACTGAGGAACGCTCGCACAATGTTTGCATACTTCTTTTCTTCATCTGATGGTAACTGATCAAGTATAGCGTCCGGCGTAAACCTTCCTCCCAAGGTACTACCAGGACTATTGGTGGCAATGAGCTTGAATAGCTGATAAAGAATTCGAAAATAGTGGCCAACGCTTGCGTCATGGCGCATCAGGAACTGACGCGCAGTGCTCAAATATGAGGCAGACCGCAGTGAGTGATGATGAACTCGCTCGATTTCGCTACTAAAGTCCTCATAGACCGATCGGGCCGACAGACTATCTAAGACCTTATTGTGCTGATCCAGTAACGCAAAAAAAGTATCTTCAAAGCGCTGCTTATCTAATGTCGCTGACTGTTCGCTCATCGCTCGACGGGTTTCGCGCAATTCTGTACGTTGTATTTGAATCGAACGGGTAAGCCAAAACAAAGCTAGAAAGGCTACAACCGGGTTTAGCAAGCCCCCGAAAAAATCGCCAAAGGCTCCCCAGGCAGCTGGGTCAGTAACGTTTATGGGTAGCTCGGCGATCCCATGCCACCACGCAAAATAAGCTGCTGGCACAGTCAAGAGCACTACTAGTACGGCTACGACGGTAATGGTCGTGGACCTCTGTAATCTTTCCTCCTCCCAATTCTCACCCAACGCGTTCTGCCGCAACTTTTGGTCCATTCGCTCTCCAATTTGCACGAGGCCTTTAATAATCGACGGCTCTGCCACTCAGCCAAGGTGACACCAAGCATAGTCACCACCTACAGATGACATGCTAGTGCAAAGCCAAAAGCCACGAAACCGAGGATAAGCGGTAGAACAAGCCGCTTACGGTAAGTTTTCCAGCAAGCGCAGATCTAGCGGGTCAAAGATGTAGGAAGACAGGGTATCATCGAATCAGCAACTGGAAGGCTGGGCAGCAATTACTCGGGCCATGAGAATTTGCGCAGAGGCATGAGGCACGCCCTTACAGGCACTACTACTTGGTCAGTCCTTGAAATCCTAATCCGACGAAGTTATCAGCCTAATGCTGCCCCTAGCGGAGACTTGACGCCTTAGGCGCTCGTTCTCACGCTGAAGTTCGTCTACCTTCGCATGCAGAGCAGCCAAGTCACTGGAACGTCAGAATTTCACATGCCGAGAAAAATAGGGACGCAAGATTTGCTAGTTGTCTTCCAGAAATATGAATAGGCCATCACAAAGCTCGGATATGGGGCGCGTTTTGAGTAAGTGCTCCGCACGAGCACGCGCAAGCTCTGACTTAAGGTCATTGCCATTGACTAATACCTTCGAGACCGCCGCGCACATCGTCTCGATGTCTTTTGTATCCAGGGAGGGGTAGATGGGCAGAACTAGGTGTGTTTTAGAAAACTGCGTCGCCCCCATGAGGCCAGATGGTCCAATTCTTGCACGCTCCTTAACTGTGGGGTGCTCGGAAATCAGGCGAGGAAAATGCACGCCCACTGGGATTCCTTCGGCTAACAGCGCCGCAAGAGCAACGTTACGTTCAATGTGTTTCGGATCCACACATAGAGGATACGTCCACCAAGTCCGAACACCCTCCGCAGGCAATTTCAGACATGAATGGCCTCCCAAAAGCCCATTAAAAACAGCTGCATTCGCCGACAACTTCTGCAAACGCTCGGGCAGCTCGCGCAGCATGACCCGCCCGATCGCGGCTGCTACCGAAAAAGGGCGAAAGTTGAGTCCCGCTTGCACACTGGACAAATGCTCGATCAGATCATTGGTGGTTGGCTGAGTGCCGACGAGTCGAGACGAATTGAGTCTCGTCCATTGCTCTCCCTCATGCCGTGCCAGTCTGAGCCGCTCTGCAAGAGCGTCCGAGTTGGTCGCGATCGCGCCACCTTCACCCAACCTCAATAGTTTGCTCTCTCCGAAACTAAAGCAGGTCGCGCCATATTCCGCAAGCGTGGAGGTGATGCCTCGCTCTCCTAATAATTGCGCGTTGTCGGCGATATACACGGCATTGTGTCGACCACAGAGCTCTACGATCTCGGCCGCGCCGCTGCATAGTCCGAAAAGATGAGCCTGCACTACTGCGCGAATGGAATACTGCTCAAATGCTTGTGCGAGAGACCGAGGATCCATCGACTGAGTGGTCGGGTCGATATCGATCAGAACGGGATGCGCTCCTAGAGCCAATACAGGCATGCATGTGCCAATATACGTGTAGCCAGGCACTGCGACGTGGTCCCCAGGACCTATCCCAGAAGCCATCAGACTCGCCAATATGGCTGTTGTGCAGCTGTTCACCAACACAGTGTGCTTTGCACCCACAAACTGAGCGAATTCCGTTTCAAACGCCGACACCTCGTCCGAAGTGAACATGGACCATCCCCCAGACTGCAGTGCGCGTATAGCCGCATTGCCACAGTCCTCGGAAGCCTTCACTCTATTGCGCGGGAACTGCCGACTGCATGCGAGCGCATCGCCTCCTAGGAGGGCGAGGGTAGAGGGTGATCTCATGTCCGTCATTGGCATAGATATCCACCATCAAGCGGAAGGACGTGCGACGTCGTCATCGTAAGTCCGTGAAGCGCATCGACTGCCACCGCGACATCGGACACCTCGCAGATCCGCCCTAAGGGAATATGCGCGACAAGCTCGCGTTCTTTTCCTGGTTGCGCCAGAAGACTGTCTGCCATCGGAGAGCGGATGATGGTCGGACAGATCGCATTAACGCGAATCCTGTCTCTCGCCCACCGCATGGCAAGTGCACGCGTGGCAGTTACCAAAGCGCCTTTAGAGGCTGCGTAATGCATATCATGGCGGACGCCGACCTCGCAATCCTGTCCGCCACTAGCCACGATTGCATCGGCGGATGCGATGAAAACGACTGAGGGATCCCGCCCCAGAAGCAACAGTGAGCGCAGCCGCTCAGTCAGCAGCATTGGACCTAGATAGTTCGAGCGCCACAACGCTTCCATCGCAGAGGACGACACCGCGACGGTGTCATCGTCATGGAAGACGCCAGCCGCATGAATTAGTAGATCGATGCTCTGCACACACGACTGGATTTTTCCAACAGCCTCATCAATGGCCGACATGGAAGCGATATCACATTCGATATAACGGTCCAACGCAGCTTCATCGTGGTCTGAGGCACGCGGTAGGCGATCGATGCCGATCACCGTCGCGCCTTCTCGCAGGTATTTTTCAACCAGATGCTTTCCCACGCCGCCTTTGCTGCCCGTCACCACCACCTTCATTGGAGTTTCTCTCATTTTTATATCGAAATTTGAACAGGGTTTTCCTCCGGACTTAGTCATAAGCGCGACTGTCCGCACATTTACTCTTGTTAATACAACAGAAATAAAACCCCACCGAGCACGGCGGCGACTACTGTAACCGTCCAGCTTGCACCGTCTCGGATGCTCCATAGACGACAGCGTCGCTTCGCTGACTTCATTAGATGTTTTCGCAGATGATCCGTTGCTTTGGCCCGTGACTTCGTCAGTAAGCTGGCACCTGCCGAACCATGCTCTTTCGCCGATTTTGAAGCCAAGTCGCGGCACATAGGAAACGGCACACCGCATGGGTCTTTCGGCACAAAATCTGCACTCAGTAACGAGTCGTCCTTTAACGTGCGAAGTCCGACCTCATAGCCATGGCGCATGAGCGAACACACCTCCTCCATGGAGAACCTGTCGAGATCCGTACGAATTCCCTTAGTAAGTTTCTGGATCACGATGTCCTGCACGCAGTATCCATTGGCGCCTACCGTGCCGGTAGGCATCTCCTGCACGGTGTCTTCGATCTTGACCACAGTAACGAAGGGTTCGTTTCCTTGTGTCTGCCGACTGATATTGCGTGCAGCTCTTTCGGCTTCAAGCTCAGCCACTCGCTTCATCAAGATGTCGGTTGTCCTAACAGTCCGTTTTACCATTGAGCTAAAGCTCTCTGGCCCGGACCATTCAAAAGGAGCCGACGCATCGCTCACCAGCGCAAGATTGCACCAATCCTCCTCTCGTAGCGCTTCCGCCTCTGCGAGCATTCTTGTCAAGCCTAGGTTGTCAAAAACTCCTCCGTCGGTAAGCCGTTCCGTTCGCGGAAACGATTCGACGCCTGACATCGCATCCTTGGCTGATAACGCAATAGGCGGAAAGAGTGGAGGAAACGCCGACGATGCAGAAACCGCGCTCGCCACGGAAAGATGCGAACTATCATGCAGCGTGGTGCCGTCGTTGAAGCCCTTTTTCGTAAATGTGACTAGCTTCCCCGACTTCATGCTGGTAGCTAAAAAATTGAAGAACGGCAACTCGGGAAGTTGACCAAGTTCCGCTTTACCAAAGACTGCGTCAGCTTGGAAAAGTCGTTCTAGATAAGCCGTGCGCCACCGCCCAAGAAACGGCAGAAAGAGCCAAAAGCGGCGCACTATGCGGCCTCTAACATCGGTACGTGCCAACCTAAAGAGGGCTGAGGCCGCTTCAAAGAATGCCTCGTCATCTTGTCCCGAAGCGTAGGAATCCCAGTTCAGCGCTAGGTTTGCAGCGAGAATACTCCCACCCGATACTGAATAGACCGCGTTCACCCGGCTCAAAAGTCCTGCATCTCTGAGCAGCTTAATCAGGCCTAAATGGAAGAAAGTTGCGCGAAAGCCTCCTCCGGAGAGACACAGTCCTATCCTGACGTCGGCTTGCGGTCCGGTGAGGTCCGCACGGCGTTCCGCCGGCCTGGTCAGCAGCGTTATATCTTCTGCTTCTAACGCCTTTCGGTACTCAATAATGCGGCTCGACAGCTCCATCACCTGTGCCGCGCGAGTTGTACGGCGATTCTCAAAGGGCAGAAGCCATCGTTGATACGACTCTAGCGCTTCGTTCGTAGCGGCCAGCAGACGCTTATGAATAACTTCCGGCTTGTGCGTTAGAAAAATTGCCTTTGAGCGCTCGGAGAGTTCCATCGCACTGCCTCCTTGAGTGGAAAGCAATGGCGCAGCAAAACACATCTCAGGCCAAACGACTTCCCTCCCCGATTCCTGCTGAGTCCGCAATCCGATATTGAGGAAGCAACGATGTGTCATCCAAGAATAGGCGCTACGGTTCGCTTCGAAAAGGACTACTTGCCGTGATGGTGAATCTCTTTGCCGCTCTTCCACATAAAGAGAGAGCCACGCCGCCATATCGCCCATCCAGAACGCATCGAACCATTTCGGTCGTCTAACCGAGGCGTAGAGACTCGAAAGCAACTCGGCTGACGAAATAGTTGGACAACGAAGCTTTAACTTATCGACGAATCTCTGAACATCTAAATCCAGACACACACTTTCTTGAAAGGCACGAAATTGAGGCAATACATTTTGCACGGAACTCGGGGGTCGATACTCCTGAATGCATTCCCTGAACTTCTGCGCACCCCGCACCGCAGAGTTGGTAAGCCGAGTGAACTCATCTGGGTCTTTCCGGAACAAATCCTCGACGGCCTCACTCATCAACCTCGTTCTAATTGAGCTGTCTGCCAACGCCCGAATGAATCGTTGCGTAACACTGATATCACGCCCAGGCTTGGTCGCACCTCCTCCCACCAACGTCCGAGATTCAGAATCGCAGATGAAGGCTTGTACAACGCAACCCTTTGCTGCTAACTCGTTCATCATCCTGAGAGTGCCAAGTTGTCCTAGATGATATCTGAGCACATCGGAGGGATAGGCCGGCTCAACACTCCAGAAAGTGAGCACATCGATATTGTTCGGGTCACCCCCGAACTTCTCGATAAAAACGTCGGCCTGAGGGTCCAGCAACAAGGTTCCGCTACTTTCCCGTAACATTCGTTTGCGCACTCATAAATTTATTTTGGCCTGCACAATCTCCAACGCCTCTTGGAGAACTTCTTCTACCTCGCCGCCTGCATTTAGTCTCACGAAGCGTGGCCGGAGGGCCGCCACCTCCACGAACTTATCCTGAAGCCATAATAGATATTCGAGTTCGGCGGGCATTGGGGCGCGACCGTTCCGCATCTCAAGGCGATGTGCAAGCTCTTGCGGCGAAAGTGTCAGCAGTAAGGTGCAATCAGGAAGCCGCAGCCCAAGACTCGAATACAAATTCTCCACTGCCAACACCACTTTATTTGCATCGAAAGACCCCCTCGAGTGGAGCGACGATCCTTGATAGATGCACGCTGATTCAGGCCCCCGATCACTGACCAACACGTCGCAAGTTTCAGCCGTGTCCGCAATAGCTGCCAGTTCGGCATATAGCATGAAAAAGAACGCGGCGGCCGGGCCTGACGAAAAGCCTTCGCTGATGAAGGGAGAACGTTGCAGCGCCTGCTCAATTTCGTTGGAAATGTTAGACGAGGCTGGAAACTCCGACTTAATTGCGGCCCGCACGCCGCGCCCTATCAAATCCGAGCGCAGTTTCTGAACGAGTGTCGTCTTGCCGACGGCATCGACGCCTTCGACGCTGAGATAAAATTGGGAACTCATAACTGCTCGCGAGGCAACATCATTGTATGGCCGATGACCTCCAGCATATTAGTGTCGTCGGCTGACCGATTTTCTTTGAGAATATGTAGATCGCTGCTAGAAATCCAGCGATATTCTACGAAGTCGTCTCGCGCCATGCAAACTTCCTGACCAGTTCGAGAGAGGGTTACTCTGAAGTCGAACTGGCGCACCTTGCGTATGCGTTGGGCTCGTTTGACCTGCCACTCCCAGATCGCGGTCAATGTGTCAATGGCGCCAAGTTCGAGCCCCACCTCTTCGAATACTTCTCGTCGAAGCGCCTGCTCGAGTGTCTCACCCGGCTCAACATGACCGCCCGGCAAATCCCAACACGATGGCAAGAAGGACTTCCACGGTGCGCGTCTGAGTATTAGAACTCGTCCCCAATCGTCCAAAATAATGGCATTGACCACACAAAGGCGGCCTGATCGCACGGCAGACCGTTGCAGCGACTCATAATACGAATCCGGTTCACCATTAGAACGGCGGCACAATAATTGCATGATTTTTAGCGAAATTTGCAGGTGGATGATTGTTGCTACAATCTACTATTGTACCGCGTGCCTTCAATATTGTATAAAAGGGCGACTAACTCAATGCCCACTGTCTAGTTGCCAATGCGACCCAAGACCGTTTCCGCAATAGTGCCTTATCCACTCAAGTCGTCCGCATGAAAACTTAGAAATTCAGGGTTCCAACCTGGGCGCGTTCCGGACAAATATATCGGACTGTTCCGCTTCGATTCACAAATCGCCTCTTCCCAGTTTTGCACTGTCCAATATGTGAAGAAACATCAGCCGACGTATGCCAAATCTTGGAATGGTTCTTTTCCTACCAATGCCTCAAATACTTTGCGGGGTGCATATTCGAATTCTCTCCTAAATGCTAACGCGAGGTTGCCTTGCCACATTAGGCCCGCTCAACGCAACGGCCACGTCAAATCCCTTGAATTAGACACGTTCGACGCGCACCGGCACCAGATTGAGAAAATACCCAACTAGAAATCGAACGGGTCCGGCTCACGGAGCCCGAGCCAAGACTCCAGGGATATCTTCAGTTTTTCCAGCTCGATTTGATTCTCTGCAAACGCGGCAAAATCAATTGATTGAATGCGAGTATTGGCTGCCTCGATGCCTATGAAGTCCTCAACGGTTGAACGATTGAATCGGATATGCGAGGTGGACACTCTATCGCCATGGGTATGCGATGTCCCACGCGTGGCCATTCTCGACACGACGGCCACGAACCCCGCATCAGTCCGAATTCTCTCAGCAACCCATGCCTTTGGTACATCCAAAGACCCCTCGAATTTCGCCCATCGAGAGAGATGCGAGAAAAGGTCGAGATCGCTTAGGAGATCTTCGCCCCGCGCCGCGCGATCTGTGATCAGCCGAAGCCATACCGCCTTCATGCCCTCGAGTCCCTCAGCATTCATGGCTGGGGCAAAACCAGCACGACGCTCCTCCGGCAGATCCGCGGGATCACTAAGATGAATCAGCACGGCCCCTACCGACAACGCCCCAGAGCGCTCCAGGGCAGCGAGCGCGCGCTCTGCCCGCTGTTCTTGAGGAATGCGCTTTAAGTACCAATTCGTTGCTCTCCAGGCCGAGATCCAAGGTGAGCTGAACGCGTCTCCAACGGGCTGCCCTGCAAATTTTTGTGCGAGGGAGAACATCGCGGGAAGCAGAACAGCCGCGTTCTCGATCGGCAAGCGATCAACGGACTCATCAAGGCGCTTGACTAGCGAACTCAGCAAGTCATCACGCTCAAGCCCCTCTATGACCTGAGCGAGTCGCTCATCTGACTCCGTACTTTCAAGAAACAAGACGAACCGTCGCTCTGACACCTCGCCAGCGGCCGTCTGTAGTTCGAAGTAGCGAGCAAAGTAGCGGGGCGAGCACACGCGCTTCTCTGCGAGCCACATCGCGTGAAAATCCGCCCCGTAGCTCACTCCGCCAAAGAACCTGGCCAGTTGAGGAAACAGCTCTACAAGAGCATCCCGGGTGGCTTCTCGCCTTGCCAAAGAAGCAGACTCCAGCAGATTTTCCACTGCGGCCCGTGTTTGATCTCGCTGACGATCATCCATTCTCCCTCGTAGTTGAAGCACTAAGTCTCTTTCCCGGAATAGCGCGCCGTGAACGTTCGGTTCTGCGACCCGAATCGCCTCCAGAAGCAAGAAATCCACGAGGTTGACTTCGAATACATCGTCGGCCATATGCATTGGCAGGTGAACCGATATGGACGACAGAAGCCGCCGCGCGTCCCTCATGTTGCTCAATAGTGGTTGGATGGACCCTATGAAGACGTTTCCCCATCGAGTCTCGGAAAAACCGTTCTGCTCCGTCGCATGAGCGCCAGCTAAAACTCCGAGAGTCTCGCCGAACAGTCGGTGAACGGTGGACACTGGAACTGCTGGCAAGTCGAAATTCGTCTGCACAATCTTCTCAAGGAAAGCGCGGCCATCGCCACCAGCTATGTCCTTAAGAGCCGCTTCAACGATACTTGGTTGAAAAAGGAGCACAAAGACAATATTGGGCAGATTGGCATTCGCTTTTACCTGCCGAAGGAGCCGTGCACCCACGCGCCCATGGAAATTGAAATCATTGTCATTTACAATTTCCACCCTTCCCGCCTGTTGGCCTTCCGACCGCTTCCGTCACGTGAGTTCCGAACTTGAGTCCGTGCGCTTCTACAAGCTGCACCGGAGCGATCTGATAAGCTACGCCGACAGTTTCGTGCGGGACCGCGCCTGCGCCGAAGACATCGTGCAAGACGCCTGGGAACGCGTGCAGGCGGTCGAGCAAGGGCGCTCGCTGGCTGAGCCGTTGGGGTATTTCTACCGCACGGTGCGCAATCTGGCGCTGGATTGGCTGCGCGCGCGCAAGCGCGATGGCGCCGAAACCGACAGCGATCCCACCGAGCTGGCCGCCACGCTTCAAGACCAATCCCCCTCGCCGGAAGCGACCGTCTCGGCACGCAAGGACCTCAGCATGGTCCTTGAAAGCCTCAACGAATTGCCCGAGCGTTCCCGCCTCGCCCTCACTTTGCACACCGTCGACGGACTGAAATTGCGAGAAATTGCCCAGCAACTGGGTCTCTCGGTGACCTTCACGCATCAGCTGATCGCCGAAGCGAAGATGCATTGCATCCAACGTTTGTCGCGCCGCCTGTGAAGCACGAAGATCACGACGCCGCCTGGGATGCCGCGCTGCGCGCCGCGGTGGATTGGAGCATCCTGCTCGACGACGACCCCGACGATCCCGATCTGCGCGCGCGCTTCGAGGCGTGGCGCATGGCCGACCCGCTGCACGATGGCGCCTGGCGGCAAACGGCTCACGTCGACGGCCTGATCCGCCAATCGCACGCGGCCAGCTCCGTGCCACATTCCGCGCCCCAGCCCACGCCCGTGTCCGCATCCGTTGCGCCCGCTCCACCTCGCACGCCGACGCGGCCGCGCGTGCGGCACATCGCCGCCGGCGTCTGTCTGGCGGCCCTGGCCTGGTGGGTGGCGCCGATCGTCTGGCTGCAGGCCCAGGCCGATGTCATCACCGACTCCAAGAGCCAGGCGGAGATTCGTCTGGAGGACGGCAGCCTGGTGCGTCTGGCGCCCGGCAGCGCATTTCGCGCCAACGTTTCCGCCGCCGGACGGGAGGTCACGCTGTATGCGGGAGAAGCGTTCTTCGAGGTCAGCCCCGACCCTGCCCGCCCGTTCAAGGTCGAGGCCAATGGCACACAGGTGCGAGTCCTGGGCACCGGCTTCAATGTGCGGATCGGCGAGCGCGACACCGATGTCGCGGTCAAGCACGGCCGCGTGCAGGTCGAATACACCTCGCCTCCTGCCCCGGCCGAGGTGCTGACCGGCGGCCAGTGGGTGCGCATGTCGGCGAAAGGCGGTGCCGTCCGGGGCGATGTCTCGCCGGATGTCGTGGGGAGCTGGTCGGGCACGCGGCTGGTGGCCGTCGACCGTCCGTTGCCCGACGTCATCGAGGATCTGGGCCGGCGCTATGCCGGCCGGATCGTGCTGCTGGGCGACGCGCCGCAGGATCTGAGCGTGACCGGCATCTTCGACACTCGCGACGCGGCCGCCGCGGCCGAGCTGATCGTGCGGCCGCACGGTGGCCGGGTACGTCAGGTCACCCCGTGGCTGCTGATTGTGTCGCTGGACGGCCAGGCCTCCTGAGCCCTTTCCCCTACGCATCGTAGGGAAATACCGAAAAAACCGTGCGCTGCTTCGTTGTGTGGATAGACCCCGCTCGGAACACCTGATCCGAGCCGCGGGATTTCGCACAATCGGAGTCAATGAAAATGAAGAAAAAAGTGGGGATGCGCCTGGCGTATGGCGTCGCAACGAGCACCATCGCCATCGCCGGGCTGACCATCGGCGTGCCCGGCCAGGCAATAGCGCAGCCGCGCGCCGCGCAGGGGGTCTCGTTCAACATCCCGGCGCAACCGCTCGCCGACGCCCTGGTGATCTTCGGTGCGCAGTCGGGCTATCAGGTGACGGTCGACGGCGCGCTGATTCGCGCAGCCCGCGCCAGCGGGGTGCAGGGGCAGATGCCCGCCTCGCGCGCGCTGAACGAGATGCTCGCCGGCAGCGGCTTCACCCATGACATCTCCGGCAACGTGGTGACGATCCGGCCACTGCCCCGGGGCTCGGACAGCACCACGCAGCTGGCGCCGGTGCTGGTCGAAGGCGGCGCATCGACGGCCTATGGCCCGGCGGATGGCTATATCGCCTATCGCAGCGCGACGGCGACCAAAACCGACACGCCGTTGATCGAGGTGCCGGCGTCGGTG
Organism: Bordetella genomosp. 5; assembly: GCF_002261475.1. Lineage (GTDB taxonomy): Bacteria > Pseudomonadota > Gammaproteobacteria > Burkholderiales > Burkholderiaceae_B > Bordetella. The sequence continues at coordinate 420,167 of NZ_NEVN01000004.1, read as the reverse complement.
TCGGTGATCACGGCCGAGCAGATCGAAGCCCAGCAACCCAAGACTGTCACGCAAGCCTTGCGCTACACGCCGGGCGTGACCAGCGAAGTGGCCGGCGGCCAGATCATCGCCGACCAACTCATCATCCGGGGCTTCCAACAGGGCACCGGCCGATTGTTGCGCGACGGATTACGCGGTTTTCCGAGCGACTATCTGGGATGGGACGCGCCGGAGCCGTACGGACTGGAACGAATCGAAGTGCTGCGGGGCGCCAGCTCGGTGCTCTACGGTGCGTCGGATCCCGGCGGACAGATCAACCTCGTGACCAAGCGTGCGCCGCGCACGCCCTTGTATCAGGTGCAGGTGCAAGGCGGCAGCAACGGCTATTCGCATGCGGCGTTCGACATCGGCGCGCCGCTCGACGCCGAAGGGGTCTGGTCGTACCGTCTGACCGGGCTGGTGCGCAGCAATGACGTGCAGGTCGACAAGATCCACAACGAGCGCACGTTCGTTGCGCCCACGTTCACCTGGCGGCCCAGCGCGGCGACCGAGTTCACGGTGCTGACCGAGTACCAGAAACAGACCGGCAACTTCGCCAATGCCCTGCCCGCCCAGGGCACGGTGCTGAGCAACCCGAATGGCACCATCCCGCGGCATCGCTATATCGGCGAGCCGGACTTCGACCGTTCGGTCAACGAGAAGACCTCGATCGGCTATCTGTTCGAGCACAAGTTCAACGACACCATCACCGTGCGGCAGAACCTGCGCTACTCGCATGTGCGCCACAGCAGCGATGAGTTGTTCCTGCTCGGTTGGGCGGATGCGGACCAGCGGGTGGCCAACCGTTTCGCGGACTCGCGGCGCGGCAGTGGCGACGTGCTGGCCATGGATAACCAGCTGCAATCGAAGTTCAGCACGGGCCCGATCGATCACACGCTGCTGACCGGCCTGGACTACAGCCGCATCCAGTACTCGCAATGGCAGCAGCTGGGCATGGCGGCGCCGCTGGACCTGTTCCGCCCGGTTTACGGCAATACCGACATGATGATGTTTCCGGGCAGCGACTACCGCCAGACGGTACAGCAGACCGGCCTCTACCTGCAGGACCAGCTGAAGTTCGACAAGAAATGGGTGCTGTTGCTGGGCGGCCGTTATGACTGGGTGCGCAACGAAAATTCCGCCACCTGGGCCTCGGCACCGGTGCAGAACGACGAGAAGTTCACCGGGCGCGCGGGGCTGGTCTATCTGAGCGATAGCGGCCTGGCCCCTTACATCAGCTACTCCGAATCGTTCCTGCCGGCCACGGGCCGCACGTTCGATAACCGCGTCTTCAAACCGGAAATGGGCCGGCAGTACGAGATCGGTGTGAAGTACGAGCCGCCGCAGTCCAACGCGATGTACACGCTGGCGCTGTTCGACCTGACCAAACGCAACGTCAGCACGCCCGATCCGGCGAATCCGGGGTTCAACATTCAGGAAGGCCAGACACGCTCGCGCGGCGTGGAGCTGGAGGCCAAGGTCGGCCTGACGCGCAACGTGGATCTGCTGGCGAGCTACACGTGGAACGACGTCAAGGTGAAGCGCTCCACCGAGCCTGAGATTCAGGGCAACCGGCCCATCCGCGTGCCCGAGCACATGGCGTCGGTGTGGGTCGATTACCGCCTGCCGGCCTCGGGACCGTTGGCCGGACTGCGCGTCGGTGGCGGCGTGCGATATGTCGGCGACAGCTACGGCGACCGCGAGAACTCTTTCAAGGTGTCGTCGTACACGGTCATGGACGCCATGGTGCGCTATGAATTCACGCCGGGACGCGGACTCGCGCTCTCGCTGAATGCGTCGAACCTGTTCGACAAGAAGTACGTGGCGTCTTGCTACAGCATGATGGGATGCCAGTACGGCCAGGGTCGGACCATGTACGCCACGATGGAATATGCGTGGTGATGCGGGTGTGATCGGGGTGTGATGGTAAAGCGGGCGCTCAGTCGAGCGCCCGCAAAAATGCAGTCTGACACCTTAAAAAAGGTACCAGTACGGCCAGGGCAGGACCATGTACGCCACGATGGAATATGCGTGGTGATGCGGGTGTGATCGGGGTGTGATGGTAGAGCGGGCGCTCAGTCGAGCGCCCGCAAAAATGCAGTCTGACACCTTAAAAAAAGGTAGTCAGACACCATCAACCTACTTCAGCGGCGGCGTGCTTTGCGGCGGTTTGCGCACCGATGTCGCCTGCTCGAGGGCGTAGGCGTACCCGAGCAGCTTGCCTTCCGAAAAGTCCCGCCCGAGCAGCTCGCCGCCGATCGGCACGCCGAGCGGTGCGCGATCGGTCGGCGACGAGAAGCCGGCCTGGAACGTGACCGCCGGCATACCCGTGCCGTTGGACAGCACGCCGTTGCGCTCGGGTTGATCCTGACGACCGGCCTCCGTGACCAGGATGCTCTGCATCGGATACATGATCGCATCCAGGTCCAGTTCGGCCATCTTCGCCAGCAAGGCAATCTTGAGCTTCTCGCGGTTCAGCATGCGCGTCTTGTACGCGTCGCTCTGCATGCCCGCCTCGATTGCGAACTCCTTCTCCAGCGTCGCCTGGATTGCAGGGGAAGCGCTTTTGGTTTCGATCAGCCGGGCGAACGACGTGATCGGCGCGTTCGCGGGCAAGGTGGCGAAGTAGCTGTCGAAAGCGGCCTTGGCTTCGAACGAATCGGTCGCGACCTCGCTCGTCAACGCGCGAAGATCCTTCATGTCGAATTCGACAACGGCCGCGCCCTGCTTCTGCATCGCCGCGGCGGCCGACTTGATCGCCTTGTTGACGTCGGCGTGGCGCTCTTCCTTGCCCATCAGCGTGGTCAGCAGTCCGATCCTCGCACCCTTTAGCGCCTTCGTATCGAGGGCCTCGACATACGAGCGCGGATGCTGGTCCACGCCCAGCGCCGTGATCGGGTCATTCGCGTCGAACCCCACCATCACGTCTAGCAGCCGCGCGGCGTCGCCGACGGTGCGTGCGATCGGTCCGATCTCATCCTGGGTGTAGCTGTTGGGCATGACGCCGCCGCGGCTGACCAAACCCCGCGTGGGCCTAACTCCGACCAGGCTGTTGGCCGAGGCCGGCGAACGGATCGACTGCCCCGTATCGCTGCCCGTGCCGACCAGCGCCATGTTTGCTGCCAACGCCGCGCCCGTGCCGCCACTCGAGCCCCCCGGATTGCGGCCGAGGTCATAAGGGTTCAGCACCTGACCACCCAGGCTGCTCACGGATACGCCGCCACGCGCGAACTCTTGCAGATTCGACTTGGCCAGGATCAGCGCACCAGCTTGGCGCATCTTCGCCACCGTAAATGCATCACGTTGGGGCCGCGAGTCTTTCATCGCCACATTCCCGCTGGAGGTGGGCATGTCCGCGGTGTCGAAGTTGTCTTTCAGGACGATGGGCACGCAGTGCAGGCTGCCGACGGCTTTGGGATTCGCCGCGAACTGACGATCCATCTGCCGCGCCTCGTCGAGCGCCTTGGCGTTGACGCTGATGATGGCGCGCAGCGCGGGCCCTTGCAGGTTGTACGCCTCGATGCGTGCCAGGTAGCCCTGGACGAGCTTCTCGCACGTCAACGTCTTCGCGCTGAAGGCTCGATGGACGCCCTCTATCGTCGCCTCTTCGATCTTGAAGGGTGCGGCGTGCGATGAAAAAGCGGCGGCGGCAACGACAGCGCCGCCTAGAACAGTCTGCATCCTGGGCATTCGAAACTCCTGAGTGAACTACGAAAAATCACTCAGGAAAAAAGCAATATCCATGCCATGTCATGGATAACCAGCGCGGCTGGCGTCGGCCACGCACTCGATGCCTTCGTCGTTGCGCCAGCCTCGGCGCGCACGTGCCCGCTCCGCATGGATCGCTGCCCACCTCCCCTGGCTCCCATTGCCAACCTAGGGCTAACCAGAATTAATTTATAAAATAATTCACCTAAACTGCGTTCGATACCTCGACCCAAAAAGCGGAGACGACGCATGACCAGCCCATTGACGAAGACGGGATTCACCAAGCAGGACACCGTGGCGCACCTGCTCGCCGCGGCGCTCAAGAAGCATGGCGTGACGCACTTTTTCGGCCAGAGCCTGCCCAGCATGTTCGTGCTCGCGGCCGAGCAGATCGGCATCAAACAGGTGTCCTACCGCACGGAAAACGCGGGGGGGTATATGGCCGATGCCTACGCCCGCATGAGCAACACCCCCGCCATCGTCACTGCCCAGAATGGCCCGGCTGCCGCGCTCCTGGTGGCTCCGCTGGCCGAGGCACAGAAGGTCTCGATTCCGGTGATCGCCCTGGTGCAAGACGTGAACCGGGACCAGCACGACAAAAACGCGTTCCAGGATCTCGATCACATCGCGATGCTGGGATCGGTCTGCAAATGGGTGCGCCGGATCGATCTGGCCACCCGCGTCGAGGACTACATCGACCAAGCCTTCGTGGTAGCCACGTCGGGGCGTCCGGGGCCCGTCGCACTGCTGCTGCCCGCGGATCTGCTGCAGGAGCAAGCCGTCCCCGCCCCTTTCGCCCGCACCCTCTCGCTCGGCCGCTTTCCGCTTGATCGCCCTTGCGCCAACCCGCAGGCCATGGAGAAGGCGATCGCGCTGCTCGCCTCGGCCAAGCGGCCGGTGATCGTGAGCGGCGGCGGCGTGCATGTGTCCCAGGCGGCGCAGGAGCTCACGGATTTCGCCGAGGCGATGAGCGTGCCCTTGGCCACCACCAACATGGGCAAAGGTGCCATACCCGACAGCCATGAACTGGCGCTCGGCGTGATCGCCAACTGCCTCGGCCCGAACGGCTCGGGCCGCTACCTCAAGCCCTTCATCAGCGACGCCGATGTCGTGCTGCTGGTGGGCAATCGCACCAACCAGAACGGCACCGACAGCTGGGCGTTGTATCCGAAGAACGCAACCTATATCCACCTGGACATCGACCCCCAGGAGATCGGGCGCAACTACGAAACCCAGGTGCGGCTGGTTGGCGACGCGAAGGCAACGCTGCAGGCCATGCTGCAATTGGCCACCAAAGCCGATCTGCGCGAGCGTACGGCCGCGCGCAAGGATGTCGCCACCGCCATCGCGCGCGGCCGCGACCGGCACCAAAGTGAAGTGGCGCCCCTGCTGCAGAGCAACGACGTGCCGATTCGGCCGGAACGCATCATGGCCGAGCTCGACGCGCTGCTGGGCGCCGACGACACGGTGGTGGCGGATGCCAGCTACTCCACGCTGTGGGTCACCAACTACCTCAAGGTGCGCAAGTGCGGCCAGCGTTTCCTCACGCCGCGCGGCCTCGCGGGGCTGGGCTGGGGCATGCCGATGGCCATGGGTGCGCGCGTGGCGAATGAAGCCGGCACCACGTACTGCCTCGTCGGCGACGGCGGCTTCGGCCACGTGTGGTCGGAAATGGAAACCGCCGCGCGGATGGGCATCAAGGTGGTCACCATCCTGATCAACAACGGCATCCTCGGGTATCAGAAGCACGCCGAATGCCTCAAGTACGGCTCGCACACGTCGGCGGTGCACTTCGCCTCGGTGGATCACGCGGCCATCGCTCGCGCGGCGGGGCTGAACGGCGTGCGGATCACCGACCCCGCGCAGCTTCGCGACGCCATCGCGACCGCGGCGCGGCATGACACAGGCACGCTGATCGAAGTGATGTGCACGGATCAGGCCTACCCGCCCATCACGTTCTACACGCCCGATGCCCAGGTCTGACCCGCCAACCGCCATCAGAGACCCCATATGAATAAAGTCGCACTGGTCACTGGCGCCGCCAGTGGCATCGGATTCGCCACCGGCGTGGCGCTGCTCGAGGCGGGGCACACGGTGTACTTCACCGATCGCAACGCCACGGATCTCGACAGGATCGACGCGTCGCTACGCGAACGCGCCCGGGCCGTGACGCTCGACCTGCAACATCCGGACGAGCAGCAAAAGGTGACCTCGGACGTGCTGGCCCGCCATGGCGCCATCGACATCCTGGTCAACAACGCCGGCATCTCGATCCGAGGCGCCAACGGACAGCCGCAAAGCCTGCTCGATGCCACCGAGGCGCAGTTTTTCGACATGATGCGCATCAATACCCTGGCGCTGATGCAAATGACCCAGCGGGTCCTGCCCGGCATGATGCACAAGCGCTGGGGTCGCATTGTGAACGTCGCCTCGTTGGCCGGCCGAAGCAAATCCATCGTGTCTGGCCCGCTGTACATGATGAGCAAGTCGGCCGTCCTGGGCCTGACTCGCGCGACCGCCGCCGAGATGGGCCCGCACGGCATCACCTGCAATGCGGTGGCCCCCGGCCGTGTTCTGTCGGCGATGACCGAGAACGCCGCGCCCGGCGTCAACGAGGGGTATGCGGAGCAGATTCCCGTGCGCCGCATTGGCCAGCCCGTCGAGATCGCCGCCGGCATCGCCTACCTCTGCAGCGAGCATGCCGGCTTTACCAACGGCGCGGTCATCGACATCAACGGCGGATTCTTCATGAGCTGATGAGGCGGGCAGCCGGATGGCGTCGACGCGCGCCCGGCTGCCTCGCCCTCGCGCGATGCGCAATCGCTATTTCCAGGAGCAATGATGGGCCACGACAAGTTCAAGGTCGCGCTGGTCACCGGCGCCGCCGGCGGGATCGGCGCGGCGACGGCCAGGGAGCTGCATGCCAGCGGCTTCAGGGTGGTGATGTGGGATGTCGCCGGACAATTTCCGGCGGAGCTGGAGAACGACAAAGAGCGCGTCATGACTCAGACCGTGGATGTCACCGACGCGAGCCGGATCGACGCGGCACTGGCCGAGGTGCGCGACAGATGGGGCGGGATCTCCGTCCTCATCAACAATGCCGGCATTTCGCCGAAAACACCGGATGGCACGGGCCGCGGAATCCTGGACGTCTCGGCGCAGGAGTGGAAAAGCGTGGTGGACATCAACCTCACGTCGCTGCTCACGCTGATCCAGAAGACCGCCCCGGACATGATGGGCCAGGAATGGGGCAGGATCGTCAATCTGTCTTCGCAGGCCGCGCGCACCCGCTCAACCGTGCCTGGCGTGGCGTACGTCTGCACCAAGACCGCCGTGCTCGGCCTGACGCGCTACGCCGCCGAAGAGCTCGGCCCCTATGGCATCACGTGCAACGCGGTGACGCCGGGCCGCATCGCCTCGCCCATGACGGCCTCCGCGGGCGCGGAAGTCACGGCACGCCTGAACAGCAGCACACCGCTGCGCCGCATGGGCACACCCGAAGAGGTCGCCAAAGCCATTGCCTTCTTCTGCGCGCCGTCGGGTGATTTCATCTCCGGCGCCGTACTCGACGTCAATGGAGGTTTGTTCATGCAGTAGCACAGGGCGGTACCACCCGCAGCACCATAAAAAAGGAGACAAACATGAAACACAAAGCCATCGGCCCGATCGCAGCGATCGCCATCCTTGGCGGCTTCAGCGTGTCGGCGCAGGCGCAAACCGCGTATCCCATCCGGTCCATCGAACTCAGCGTGCCGTATGGCGCGGGCGGCGCCACCGACGTCATGGCACGCAAGTTCGCGACCTTTCTCGAAAAAGAGCTGGGTCAGCCCATTGTGGTGGTCAACCGCCCCGGCGCGCAGGGCACGCTGCAAATGAGCCACCTGGCCAAGGCCAAACCCGATGGCTACTCGCTCGGTGTAGCCGGCTACAACGCCCTGACCTATACCGCGCAGCGCATGTCCAAGCCTCCCTTTACGGTGGACGACTTCACCTACTTCGGCGAGATCGGCACGTTTTCCTATGGGCTGGTGGTGCCCAGCTCCTCGCCCATCAAGAACATGGACGACTACATCGCCGCCAGCAAGAAGCCGAAGGGCATCACCTATGGCGTGACGGGTGCGCCGAACAACATCCCGTATGCCACGCTGAAGAGGACCACCGGCGGCACCTTCGAGGAGGTGAACTACAAGTCCGGCCTCGAGGCCGCGACGGCGGCCGCGGGCGGCCATGTGGAGTCCGCGCTGCAAAACCCGCAAGACCTTCTGCCGCTGGTGCAGTCCGGCCAGTTGCGCCTGATCGCCTCCATGACAGAACAGCGCATCGCAGGCCAGGAGAGCGTGCCTACGGCGCGCGAACAGGGCTATGACGTGCAGGTCTACAGCAGCCTGGGCCTCGCAGCGCCCAAGGGAATTCCGGCGGACATCGGCAGAAAGCTGCAGGCCGCCACGCTGAAGATCCTGGCCAATCCGCAATACGTGGAGTTCATGAAAACCCAGCACATGTACGTCAATCAGGTCGACGGCCCGGCCTTCGCGCAGAAGCTGCGCGACGGTTACGTGAACATGGGCGTGTTCATCAAAGAAATGAACATCCCGATGCTGAACTGAACCGGCGTCACGGCAGCCCGCGGCGGCAAGCCTGCCGCCGCACCCTACTTCACCGCGGAGACACGCAACATGCATTCCTCAGGCAAGCTGGCGCTCATCACCGGCGGCACCCGCGGCATCGGGCTGGCCAGCGGCATCGAACTGCTGCGCCAGGGTCATATCGTCGTGCTGACCGGCCGCTCCGGCCGCGTGCATGGCGACATCCCCGAGGCCCTGTCGAGCCGGGCTCATGTGATGTCGCTCGACATGACGCAACCCGATACGTTCGGCCCCTTCGTAAACAAGCTGGCCAGCGATCTCGGCGATATCGACATCCTGGTGAACAACGCCGGCGTCAGCCTGAAGAACCCGCGCGGCCTCTCCAACGGCGTGCTGACGGCGACGGCCGCCGAGTTCGACGACACCATGCGTGTCAATGCACTGGCGCCCATGTTGCTCGCGCAACACGTTCTGCCTCGCATGCGGGAGCGTCGCTGGGGCCGCATCGTCAACATCGCCTCGCTGGCCGGACGCAGCAAAAGCGCGGTCTCGGGTCCGACCTACATGATGAGCAAGGCGGCGCTGCTTGCCTGGACCCGTGCTGTCGCGCTCGAGATGGCGCCCTACGGCATCACCTGCAACGCGATCGCACCCGGCCGCGTGCAGACCGACATGGCGATGCAGGGCGGCGCGGAGCTCAACGCGCGCCTCGCCAGCGCCATCCCTGTCGGCCGCATCGGACAACCTGAAGAGGTTGCCTACGCGGTTGCCATGCTGTGCGCCGAGGCCGCGGCCTTCACGACCGGCGCATGCCTGGACATCAACGGTGGCGTCTTCATGTCCTGACGCCACCACCCACCAAGGAGACAACCATGACGACAAATAGAATCATCGTGGCGTTGGCGACCGCGATCGGCGCCACGCTGGCATCGTTCGCGGCCGGCGCCCAGCAAGCCGCCGACTACCCTGCGCGTGAGCTGAACATGTACGTGAACTACGGCGCGGGCGGCAACACCGACGTCGCCGCCCGCGGGCTGGCCCGGGGCATGGAGGCCATCCTGGACAAGCCGGTCGTGATCCAGAATCGCGCCGGCGCACAGGGCACGCTGGGCGTATCGCAGCTGGCGCGGCAAAAGCCCGATGGCTACACGTTCGGCATCGTGACGTACTCGACCATTTCCATCACGCCGCATCTGATGAAGGTCGACTACACGGCCGACAGCTTCGACTTCGTGGCGGGGGTCGGGCGATTCAAGTATGGCGTGGCGGTGCTCGCCGATTCGCCGTACAAGACCCTGGACGATCTGGTCGAGGCCAGCAAGAAAGGCAAAGGCGTCTTCTTCGGCGCTCCGTCGGCGCCAAACAACATCGCGATGTACGAGCTGGGTCGTAAAACGGGCGGCACTTTCGAACAGGTCAGCTACAAGTCGGGTGCCGAAACGGTGTCCGCGCTGCTGAGCCGCCAGGTCGATGTCATCGTGCAGAACCCCTCCGACATCATGCCGCACGTCAATGCAGGAAAGATGCGTATGCTGGCGAGCGCGAGCCCGATGCGCTGGACCGAGCTGCCCGATATCCCGACGATGAAGGAACAGGGCTATGACGTCGAGGTGGACTCGTGGCTGGGCCTGGCCTTTCCCAAAGGCGTGGATCCGGCCGTGCGCGACAAGCTCGAGCGCGTCGCCATCCAGGCGCTGAAGTCGCCGGAAACCACGAAGGTCTTTGTGCTGGGCGGCATGGAGCCCGTGGCCGTCGATGGCGCCGAGTATCACAAGATGCTGGTCGACGGCCGCGAGTTCATGGGCCAGGCGATCAAGGCCGCCAACATTCCCACCAATCTCTGAACCCTGCCGCCGGCCTCGGGCCGGGCTAGCCCAGTTGCTGCAACTGACGCCCGGCGCGCTGGCGCGCACGCACCAGCTCCATCTTCTTGAAAGGCTGCACGGTCAGCGCCTCGGGGCTGAGCTTCTGGTGCAGTACCTCGATGATCTTCGTGCCCGATCCGGACAGGTCCCGGATCAGCGCGCTCTCGAGTAGCGCCGCGTCGCGGGTTCGCAGGGCCTCGAGCATATCCTCGTGCGGATGCGTGCCGCTGAAGATGGCCGGCGAGCCCTTCTCGTAGAGAAACCCCACGCTCGGCCCCGTGATGGCCCAGAGCGTCTGGATCATGGTCTTGAGGTACGACTTCTCTTCCACACGGCACAAGGCCATATGGAACAGGGCATTCTGCTTGAGCTGGCTCCGCGCATCGCCGCGCGCCTTGGCCTTTACCAGCGCCACGTGCAGGCTCTCGAGCTGCGCGATCTGCCGGGGCGTCCAGGCGTCGAGCGTCTGCAGCGCCGCCATCACCTCCAGCTTGGTACGGATCGCACGCACTTCGGTCAGGTGCTCGACGGACGGAATCGGGACGCGCACGCTGAAGCCGCGTTGACCGATCAGGATATCCTTGGCCACCAGCTGCAGCAGCGCCTCGCGGATCGGGGTTTGGCTCATGCCCTGGAACGCCGGGTCTTCGAGCAGCTCGCGCAGCTTGAACGTGTGGCCAGGCATGTACTCGCCATACGTGAGTTTGGCGATCAGCGTTTCCCTGACGGTATCGGTGTGGTTGACTTTGGACATGGCGGCACAGGCCCCCGGATCAATTCCGGTCGTCATTTTATAACCTAACGTCGCCCTGTTGATGCGCGCCGATCAGCCGTCGCGTGCCGGCCGGCATGCGCCATCGATACGGTAGAAAGCCGGCTTACGCCGCGTTCACGCGCACGGTGCGCTGACGGCGCAACGCGACTACCTGCTCCGCCCCGACCGCGCGCGCCCGCAGCTGACCACAGCCGGCATCCACGTCCTGGCCCGCGCTGTTTCGCACCTTGGCCAACACGCCGCCCTGGTGCAGGTATCGCACGATGTCGCGGATGCGTTCGGGATCGGGGCGCTGGTAGTCGTCGCCCTCGAGGCTGTTGAACGGGATGACGTTGAGCACGCCGTACTTGCCCTTGAGCAGGCGCAGGACGGCGTCGAGCTCGTCGTTGCCGTCGTTGATGCCCTTGAGCAGCGTCCACTGATACTGGATCGGGTAGCCGGTGTCGCGCGCGTATTTCTCGCCGAGCGCGATGAGCTCGTCAGGCGCGATCCGGGGTGCGCGCGGCAGCAGGTGTTCGCGCAGCTCGGCCTTGGTCGTGTGCAGCGAGAGCGCGAGCGCGGGCTTGATGCGCTGCTGCGGCAGGGCATCGAACACACGGTGATCGCCCACGGTGGAGAACACGAGGTTCTTGTGGCCGATGCCGCCCTCGGTGCCGAGCAGATCGATGGCCTCGAGCACGTTTTCCAGGTTGTGCGCGGGCTCGCCCATGCCCATGAAGACGACCTTCTTCACGGCGCGCTGGCGGCGCGCGAGCACCACCTGCGCCAGGATCTCCATGCTCGACACCTGACGCAGCAGGCCGCTCTTGCCGGTCATGCAGAAACGACAGCCGACCGCACAGCCGACCTGGGTCGACACACAGAGGCCGTCGCGCGGCAGCAGCACGCTTTCCACCATCTGGCCGTCGGCCAGCTCCACCAGCAGGCGCGAGCCGTCGTCGCCGGCGTGTTCGGAGCGGATGCGCGCCAGGCCGTCGAGTTCGGCGGTCACGCCGGGCAGGCCCTCACGCAGCGAGAGCGGGAGGAAATCATCGGAATGTCTGCGCCGGGTGCCCGTGTCGAGCGCCTGACCGTTCAGCCAGACGCGCACGACCCGGCCGCGATGAACGGGCCGGGCGCCGAGGGCGGTGAGGCGTTGGTCGAGATCGGAGAAGCGCATGGGGAGCGGATTTTACTCTGGTCGCGCCACGGGCCCGGCCCGACGCGGGCCACGGAGGCTGCACGCGCCAGGGCAGGTGCTCGAATAGGCGCCAGGCCTGGCGCCAGACGTTGGGCCACACGTCTTCAGGCAGCCGTCTCCCGGCCGTCCGGATGCAGCAGCACCTGCTCGCCCGTGTCGCCGCGCACGGCGGCGACCGGCAGGCCTTCGTTCCAACGCCGCACCAGCGCGGGCGGGCCGTTGTAGATCCCCGCGGCCGTCTGCAGCGATGCGGGCGCGCCGATCCAGGCATAGACCGGCGCGTGCAGCCACGCGCCGTCCGGATGCGCGACACCGACCAGCAGGCCGTCCTCGCTGTGCGCGCATGCGTCGTCGGGCGCCTGAAGCACGAGCCAGCCGTAGCCGTCGTTCCAGGCCAGCCCGAACGTAAGGACGTACGCGCAGGGCAGCACTTCGCGGCCCCGCGTGCAGTCGTAGACGCCCTCGGACCCGGCCATGTCGTCGCCTGCCGCGGCGGCGAGCACGCGCACGTAGCGAGCCGCCTGGCCCGACGGCGCGGGTTCGGGAACGCCGGGCAGACGCGAGGGCAACCAGGTCACCTCGCCGACGTCGGCGTATACCAGGGGTACCAACACCTCGCCCGCGCCATCGACGACGCCGCGGCGCTCGTCGGTGGTCAGCACGTTGATCCGCATCACGCCACGATCCCATTGTTCGGCCAGATCGGTCTCGGTGTCCAGGGCCGACACGCCGACGTGGCAGGCGTCGAGCACCAGACGTCCCGCCGCGTCGACCACGCCGTTCAGCGCGTCGCGTTGCACCACATACGCGTGCAGCTCTTCTTCCCAGAAGATCTCTTGCCAGGTGGGCGCGACCACCCACGCGCCCTGGCGATCGATGAGCCCCCACGCCTCGTTCTCGTAAGCGGGCGCCAGTCCGCCGGGCTGGAACGACCCCGCGTCCTCGAAGCGCGGCGTGATGGCCCATTGTCCGTCCTTGCCGACATAGCCCATCAGGTCGCCGACGAGCGCGATCACGAGACCCTGGGCGCAGCGCCAGGCCTCGTCCAACACGGGCGCCATCACCACGCGGCCATCCGCCGCGACCAGCCCGACCTTGCCGCCGGATTCGACGCTCGCGATGTCTTCCGAGAAATCCCACACGGCGTCGAAACGCGGCTCGATGAGCACCCGCACGCGCTGGTCGTCGGCGTGCAGCAGCCCGATCAGCCCCTCGCGGCGCATCCACAGCACACCTTTATCCGTCGCGTCACCGGACCAGATGGCGTCCCATTCCGGTTGCAACAGGGTGCGCCAGCATTCGTCCTCGGATTCGGCACCGGCGTCGTCGAGCGCGCGCAGCCCCCAGCGCCCGTCCACGCAAAAGGTGTAGCGCCTGCCGCCCAGCCACTCGCCCTCTTCCTGCCCGTCCTCCGCGTCGAAGTCCTCGAAGCTGACGCTACGCACCGGCTCCTGCTCGTGGAAGTAAGGATGCGAGAGCCCGCCGAAGCCGAAGGTCCAGGCCCAGCCCGGGTCGTCGTCGGCATCCTGGACGCACAGCAACGCGAACACGCCGGCCACGTCGTCGGCACCCATCCCCCGCTGCAAGGCAGCCCAGAGCGCATTGCTCGTGCGGTTTACATGCGCCGCATAGGCGTGGGCGCCATCGCCATGCAGCCATGAGAGCTCGTTCAGGTTTGCGCTGAACCGCAGCGCCTCGGTCTCGTCGTGCTCGTCGATCAAACCCGCCAGATACCGGACGGCGGCGTCGAGCTGCAAGCAGAGCGGCGCGTCCTCGCGGCCCGCGTGCCGCGACAGAAACGCGGCCAGCTCGCCCAGGCGGTCGTACGCGGCGCGCGCATCGCTGGCGACACCGGCCGCGCCGCCCTCGTCCATGATGTCCTGGGCATCGACAGGCAGGGCCTCAGCACCGCTCGCCAGCAGGACCTGCCAGAGCGTGGGCAGGTTCCCGTTCGCGCTGGCGACTTCCGTGGGCGGCGTGTCCTCGGTCGAGTCGGATTGCAGATACAGCCAGGCGCGATTGCCCATTTTTTTCCTTGGTGTTGCGGACGCCACGGGCGTCGGGTCTTGCGTTTCAACGGCGGCCTGACAGGGTTCGGCCGGATGATCCGGCTCGCGCTTTCCCGTGCAGGCGCCCGTGATTGTAGTGAGGCCATGAAGACGGCTTGGCGACGAACGCCGCGGCACGCTGCCGACCGCCCGCGCCGCCGGAACGCACTCGTCCGATAGTGGCCCTGTACGAGGCGATCTGCCCTCCCCTTTGCGCATCGTCAAGGATCCGCTCGCGCGCGCGTCCTGGACTCGAATGCCTTGATGCGGCGCAAGCGGCCGGCGCGCCGCGCTCGCTGTAATGACCCTGTGCCGTCAAGGTGTTTAGAGGAGAAGTCGATGAGAAAGCACAGTGTGTCGTGGGGTGTGGGCATCGTATTGGCCTTGTGGGCGGGTCAGGCCATGAGCGCATCGCAAGAGCCCATCCAGCCGATCGAGCCCGTCGTGATCAAAGAGCCCGCGAAGGTCGAGCTGGGCAAAATGCTGTTCTTCGATCCCCGTCTGTCGCGGTCCGGCGCGATCTCCTGTAATTCCTGCCACAACCTGGCCATGGGCGGCTCCGATAACCTCAAGGCGTCGATCGGCCACCAGTGGCAGATGGGCGGCATCAATTCACCCACCGTGCTCAACTCGAGCCTGAACATCGCCCAGTTCTGGGATGGGCGCGCCAAGGATCTGCGCGAGCAAGCCGGCGGCCCGATCGCGAATCCGGCGGAGATGGCCTCCTCTCATGAGGTGGCGGTGCAGGTGCTCAACTCCATTCCGGGCTACCGGTCGGAGTTCAAGCGCGTGTTCGGCAAGGATGGCATCACGATCGACGAGGTGACCAGCGCGTTGGCCGCGTTCGAGGAAACGCTGGTCACGCCGAACTCTCGCTTCGACAAGTGGCTCAAGGGTGACAAGAACGCGCTTACCGTGCGCGAGCTCGCCGGCTATGAGCTGTTCAAGAACAGCGGTTGCGTGGCCTGTCACAACGGTGCCGCGGTCGGCGGCAACTCGTTCCAGAAAATGGGCCTGGTTTCGCCGTATGTCACCGACAACAAGGCGGAGGGTCGAGCCGGCGTGACGGGTCAGGACGCCGACCGCTTCAACTTCAAGGTGCCGACACTGCGCAACGTGGCCCTGACCTACCCGTACTTCCATGACGGCGAGGCAGCCACGCTCACGCAGGCCGTCGACGTGATGGGCCGCCTGCAATTGGGGCGCACGTTCACCGACGAAGAAAACGGGCAGATCGTGGCGTTCCTGAAAACCCTCACGGGCGATCAACCGGTTATCCAGTACCCGGTGCTGCCGCCGTCGGAAGACGACACGCCGCGTCCGGAACCGTTCGTGAAATAAGAGGCGCGGCGCGCACGGATGTGCGCGCGCCAGCGCAGCGCCCCCCGCACATCGCGCGCGGGGGCAGCGGCTGGCGGCGGGTGACCGGCGGCGGGCAAGCCCCGCTGCCGGTCGCCCGCAACAGCCAAGATCGAGCGCATGTGGCATGCTTCGCCGCCAGCCCTACGCCGACCGACCCCCATGCCCGTGTTGCTCGCCCGCATCCTCGACCTTCTCATCCTCGCCGCGTCGGCGGCGCTGTTCGGCGCCTGCCTGACGTCCGTGCTGACGACCGGTGCTTACGGCTGGGCCGCCCCCGTCGCGCCGTACATGTACGAGGCCAGCGACTTCTATGCGGACGCGGCACTCGCGGGCACGGGCGGCCTGTTGGCGCTGCTGGCGTTGGAGCGGTTCGCACGGGTGCGCGCATCCGAATCGCTGCGTGCCGCGGCGTTTTTCATCGCGGCGCTGCTCGCGCTGTATCTCGGACCACCCTCGCCCCAGGTGTTCGGCAATACCTGGGCGCCGGGCGAAGCGACGCGGGAATTGTTCCTCGCGCAGCTGGACATGGTGGTGCCCATTGCGCTGGCGGCCGTGGTGTTGCGGTGCGCGGCACGCGCCGTGTGGCGTCGCGTGACGCGCCCGCGGCGGCGCGGCTCATCCGAGTGAATGCGGCACGCGGCGCGGCGGCACCTGCCGGGGTAGCGCCCTAGCGTTTGGGCCGAGGTGCCAGCGACGGCTCGAGCTGAACCGCTTCCTTGCCGGAGCGCACGCGGTATACCCGGGCGGGCCGATGGCCTTCGGTCTTGGTGTCGCCGGTTTCTTCGAGGATGTCGAGCTCGTCGATGCGGCGAATGAAGCCGCGGGGCTCCAGACGGCCGCCCAACAGCTGCTCGTAGACCGCCCGCAGCTCCGACATCGTGAAGGTATCCGGCATCAGGTGCACCGGCAGCGCGGAGTAGCTGGTCTTGGAGCGCACGCGTTCGACCGCGGCGCGCAGAATCGTGGTGTGGTCGAACGGCAAGGTGCGCGACAGCGCCTCATCCACGCGCGTCCAGGCGAAATGAGCGTTGTTGTCCGGCGCGATGTGAGACGGCACCAGCGCGTAGTAGGCGATCGACGCCGACCAGCCGCGCGGATCGCGCGACGCGCCGGTGAAGGTGGCCAGCTGCTCGAGATACGGGCTCTCTACCGCCGCCTTGGTGGCGAGCACGCGGCGGGCGGTGTCCATCGCGTCGAGATCCTGCTCCGGACGGATGAACCCGCCCGGCAATCCCCACGCCCCAAAGTAAGGTTCGCTCTCTTGCGTGCGCCGCACCAGGCCGACATGCAGCGCCTCCTCGAGCAGCGTCAGGAGGACCACGTCGACCATCAGAAGCGGGCGGGGGTTTTCATGGGCCATGCGCCATTATAGCGAAATCGCCGTAAGTATCTCCCCGCCTGCCAATGTCTTCAGCGGTTCCGGCAACATCCAGCATCAATTACTTACGGCGTTTTTGCCTTAAGCCGGCGTATAGTGGGAACCAGCACGCAACATATCGGAGACCGCATCATGACCCGCACCGCCAAACTCCTCGTCATCGACCCGCAGAACGACTTCTGCGATATTCCCGCGGAGCTGCTGCCCACCCTGGGCGGTCAGGCCGGCGAGGTCACCGAGACGCCGGCGCTGCCCGTGAGCGGCGCCCACTCCGATATGCTGCGCACGGCGGATTTCATCACGCAGGCGGGCCGCGCGCTGGCCGGCATCACCGTCACCCTCGACTGGCACCCCTTCGTCGCCATCGAGCGCACCACCTTCTGGCAAGACGCCGCGGGCAAGGAGGTGGCGCCGTTCACCCCGATCACCGCTGCCGACGTGGCGGCCGGCAAGTACCTGCCCGTCAATGGCGAACGGATCGAGCCCCTGAGCGGCAAGCCGCTGTCGGCGCGCGTGATCGAGCTGCTTGGCCGGCTCGAAGCGGCGGGCCGCTACACGCTGATGGTCTGGCCGGTGCACTGCGTGGCCGGCACCTGGGGCGCCAACATTCACCGTTCGGTGGCCGACGCGCTGGCCCAATGGGAACGCGGCGCCGACGCGCCCGTCATCAAGGCGCACAAGGGCGAGTACTTCCTTACCGAGCACTACGGCGCGTTCGAAGCCGAAACGCCGCTGGACGAAGTGCCGTCGACGCAGTTCGATACGGCGCTGGCGCAGGGTCTGACCGAGGGCGTGGACACGCTCTACGTGGCCGGCGAAGCCTCGAGCCACTGCGTCTCCGCCAGCGTCGACCAGCTCATCCGCTATCGCAATTCCGGCAAGGGCATCGTGCTCATCACCGACTGCATGAGCCCGGTCGCCGGCTTCGGCGCGCAGGCCGATGCGTTCCTGGACCGTGCGCGCGCCGCCGGCTGCGAAACGCTCACCGCCGCGCAAGCCTTGCAACGCCTGCGCGCCAACTGAATCGGAGTGCCGACCATGACCACCTTTCGTCCCATCATCAACTCGCTGCTCGAGACCGATCTCTACAAATTCACGATGTGGCAGGCGCTGCTGCACCGCTTTCCGACGAACACGGCCAGGTACCGGTTCGTCTGCCGCAGCGTAACGGCCTACCCGCTCGCCACCCTGGCCGACGAAGTGAATCGCCAGCTCGACTGGCTGTGCAACCTGCGCTTCTCGCCCGATGAGCTCGACTACGTGGGCAGCCTGCGCTTCATCAAGCCGGATTTCATCCAGTTTCTGCGCATCTTCCAGCTCAACCGCGGCTTCATCTCGGCGCGCGCCGAGGGCGACGAGCTGGTCATCGAGGCGGAGGGGCCGCAGATTCACGTGATGCCGTTCGAGATCTACGTGCTGGCGATCGTCAACGAGCTGTATTTCCGCACGCTGGGCGAGGTCGATCTCGCCGAGGGCCGGGCGCGGCTCGAGGCGAAGATCGGCATGCTCGTCGACGCCTCGTGCCAGCCGGCGCTGCGGCACCCCTTCGAGTTCTTCGACTTCGGCGTGCGCCGCCGCTACAGCGGCGCCTGGCACGACGAGGTGGTGTCCACGTTGAAGGCGCGCGTGCCGCAGTTCTTCAAGGGCACCTCGAATGTCTACCTGGCCAAGAAGTACGGTCTCGTGCCGATCGGCACCATGGCGCACGAATACCTGCAGACCTTCCAGGCCGTGGGCGTGCAACTCAAGCTGTCGCAGAAGGCCGCGCTCGAGGCCTGGGTGCAGGAGTACCGCGGCGATCTGGGCACCGCCCTCACCGACGTGGTCGGCATGGACGCATTTCTGGCGGATTTCGACCTGTACTTCGCCAAGCTGTTCGATGGCCTGCGCCACGATTCCGGCGACCCGGGCGTCTGGGGCGAAAAGGCCTTGGCGCACTACGCCAAGCTCCGCATCGATGCGCACAACAAGCGCCTCACCTTCTCCGATGGTCTGGACATCCCGAAGGCGCTGGAACTCTATCGGCAGTTTGGCGACCGCGTGCAGCTGGGTTTCGGCATCGGCACCAACCTGACCAACGATGTAGGCCCGAAGCCGCTGAACATCGTGATGAAGCTGGTGCGCTGCAATGACCAGCCGGTGGCGAAGCTTGCCGACACGCCGGGCAAAACGCTGTGCGACGACCCGACCTTCCTGGCGTACCTGCGCAGTGTCTTCAACCGCACCGAAGACTGAGCCCCTTTTCAGCAGAGCCGTTGTATGCAGAACTCTCTCACCGTCACGTTAGGCCAGATCAACCCTACCGCCGGGGATCTCGATGGCAACATCGCCCTGATGCTGGCGGCCGCCCGCAAGGCCGAGGCCGCCGGCGCGCACCTGGTCGTATTTCCGGAGCTCTCGCTGACGGGCTACTCGCCCGGCGATCTGCTCGACGACCCCGCCTTCCAGGAGCGTCTGCGCACCGCGCACGGTACGCTCATCGCCGCCAGCCGCCAGACGCCCGGCCTGCACTGGGTGGTCGGCCTGCCGCTGCCCGCCAGCGAGCGCCGCTACTTCAACGCGCTGCAGGTGTTGCGCAACGGCGAGGCGGTGCTTACCTATCACAAGCAGTTGCTGCCCACCTATGGCGTGTTCAACGAACACCGCCACTTCGAACCCGGCGCCGACACGGCCAGGGTGCTGCGGGTGCAGGGGGTGTCGGTCGGGTTCCTGATCTGCGAAGACGCCTGGAACGACGACGGGCAGGACTACCCGGTGAATCCGTTTCAGCGTCTGGCCGACGCCGCCCCCGATCTGGTGATCTCGATCAACGCCAGCCCGAGCGACAAAGGCAAGCGCCGGCGGCGCCACGACGTCATGGCCAAGGCCTGCGCGCGCCACGCGCTGCCGCTGCTGTATGTGGCGCAGGTCGGCGGGCAGGATCAGCTCGTGTTCGATGGCGCTTCGTTTGCGGCCGATGCCACGGGCGCCATCGTGTTCGAGGGCAAGCGCTTCGCCGAAGACACGAGCACGCTGATCTTCGACCGGGGCTCGCGCAGCTTTCGCAATGCACGCGGCGTGGCATTGAGCGGGGTGCCCGCCGCAGGGCTGACGGACATAGAGTTCTATCGCCAGCAGATCGTGCTGGGCCTGCGCGATTACGCCCGCCGCTGCGGCTTCACGCAGGTGGTGGTCGGCTCGTCGGGCGGGATCGACTCCGCCCTGACGCTGGCGCTGGCCGCCGAGGCGCTCGGTCCGGCCAACGTGACCGCGATCACCATGCCGTCGGTCTATTCCAGCGAGGGTAGCGTGGCCGACTCGGTGGCGTTGTGCCGCAACCTCGGCGTCACGCTGCACGAGGTCGCCATCAAATCCATCGTGTCGGCGTTCGCGGGCACGCTGGGGCAAAGCAGCGTCGGCGCCGAGCCCGCCGGGCTGGCACTGGAAAACCTCCAGGCGCGGGTGCGCGGCACGCTGCTCATGACCTACTCCAACCAGTTCGGTCCGCTGGTGCTCACGACCGGCAACAAGTCGGAGCTGTCGGTGGGCTACTGCACGCTCTATGGCGACACGAACGGCGGTCTGGGCTTGCTGGGTGATCTGTACAAGACCGAGGTCTTCGCCCTGTCGCGCCACATCAACAGCACCGCGGGTCGTGAATTGATCCCGCAGGCCATCATCGACAAGGCGCCCTCGGCCGAGCTGGCGCCCGACCAGAAAGACTCTGACTCGTTGCCGCCGTACGAGGTGCTCGATGAGATCCTCAAGGTGCTCATCGAAGGCTCCCTGCTCGAGGCCGACGAGCACGATCACGCCCATGCCGTCGTGCAGGCGCTCGGCGAGACGGCCGAGGGCCGCGCGACGATCGCCAGGGTCAAGCAGCTGATCGCTCGCAGCGAATACAAGCGGCGCCAGGCCCCGCCCATCATCCGCGTGCGCGCTCGCGCCTTCGGCACCGGCCGGCAAGTGCCGATTACCGCGCGGCAATACTGAATCCACGGAGATCCGAATGACCCCCGACACCCCGCAGTACGCCGCCGCCGTCGTGATCGGCCGTTGGCAGCTTCCCCACCTGGCGCATTTCGACCTGATCCAGCGCGCGCTGGCGGTGGCGCAACGTGTGAGCATCGTGATCGGCTCCGCGCACCGCTCGCGTAATCCCAAGAATCCGTTCACCGAAGGCGAGCGCCAGGCCATGCTGGAAAGCATGCTGAGCACCGAGCAGCGCCAGCGCGTGAGCTTCGTGATGGTGCAGGACTACGGCAATGACAAGCGCTGGGCCGATGCGGTGCAGGCCGCCGTCATCGAGATCCATGGCCAGACGCCGGTCTGCCTGGTCGGCTACCAAAAGGACCCTTCCAGTTACTACCTGACCCTGCCGCAGTTCAAGTCGTGGACCTTCGTGGACGCGGGCAGCACGCGCGACGTGGACGCGACCGGTCTGCGCGACGTGTACTTCAGCGACGCGTCTGTCGCGGCATCGCTGGATGTGTTGCGCCCCTATCTGCACGAAGGCGTGCTCGACTACCTGCGTGCCTGGGCCGAGCTGCCCGTCTATGCCGCCTGCCGCGACGAGCATCTGGCCGTGAAGGCCTACCGCCTGAAGTACACCGCCCCCGTGTACCTCACGGCGGACGCGGTGGTGCGGGCCGCCGACCACGTGCTGCTCATCAAACGGGCCAACATCATCGGCCGCGGCCAGTGGGCCCTGCCCGGCGGCTTTCTGGACAAGGACGAGCGCTGGTTCGACGGAGCGGTACGCGAGCTCGGCGAAGAAACCCTTTTTGAGCTGCCCTCGTCCGTGATGGAGCACGCGCTCAAGGACCAGGCGATCTTCGACAACCCCGGCCGCAGTCCGCGCGGCCGCCTCATCACGCAGGCGTTTTACTTTGCGTTGAAGAGCGAGCGCCTGCCCGAGGTGAAGGGTGCGGACGACGCGAAGGAGGCGCGCTGGGTGCCGGTATCGGAACTGCCCGGCATGGTCGACCAGCTGTTCGAGGATCACGCGCTGATCCTCGATCGGTTCCTCGGGATCCTGAGCTCGCAGGCCACGATCGTGCCGGCGCACGCGTAAGGCGTCGGGCTGGGTGGCCGCCGACCGACGACGGTACGAAGCGGCCACATTCCATGTGGGGCTGCATCAGTTTCAATGCCAGGCGGTCAGCGTTGCTTCCAGGCGCTCGATCTCGATCGGCGACAGGCCCGCCGCCTCGTAATACGTGCGGCGCTCGGCCACCACGGCGCGCACGCGGTCCACGATCGAGGCCGCGGCCGCCTCCGAGCGCAGGCCGAAGCGGCGGTAGTCGCTCAGCACGTTATCGAAGGTGCTCTCGCGTCCCAGCGTGCCCACGTGCAGGTAGTGCTTTGCCGAGCCCTCCTGCGTGACGACGTCGAAGAGCGGCGAGAGTCGGTAGGTTTCCGCGCCGTCGTCTTTGACGAAGCCGAAGTTTTTCAGATGGTCGTCGGTGTTGTGGACGGCCACGTTGAGCGCCATGCGCGCATACAGCTCCTTAAGGTCGCGGACCGGATTCGAGGAGATGCGGCGCACGACATCGGCCAGGCGGCCATACGAGAAGGTGGCGCGTCCGCGAGTGCCGTCGAGTTCGCGCTTGCCGATCGAGACCGACGGACTGATGAGCGACGCGCCGCTCAGGAAGTGCCGCCGTGCCACGACCGGCGCGCCCGCCACGTCGGGTCGCACGCGGTAGCGGTCGAACCGGTGCGTCAGCAGCACGGCGCCCAAAGGCGTCTCTTCGAGCCTGATTTCAGGCACCGTGAGACCGATCGCGCTCGCCATCCGGAGGTTGGCGAACTCCACCCGCTGCCGGTCGTAGCTGTCGCCGCGGCGCGGAAACTTGGCGATCCACATCTCGCCCTCCGCGTCGCGCACGATGGTCTTGGGACGCGCGCCGCCGATATCCCACGAGCTGCCGAGCAGATCGCGATACAGCTTCTTGGGCTTGATGCCCTGATCGACATCGGCCAGCAGGCTGCCAAGCGTCTCGAGCTCGGTCATTTCGGGCAGGCGGTAGGTCTTGCGCATGTTGGGTGTGAGCTGGACCGCGCTGAAGAACAGCGCGCCCACGCCCATGCCCCGCCCCTTCAGCAGCACCTGATCCTCGGACACGCGCGCGCCCGTGTCGACCGCCATGACGTTGCGCCCCCAGGCGTCGGGCGCGGCATCGAAGATCGCGCCCAGGACCTCGTAGCGGCTGGTGGTGCGAAACGTGGTGCGCGAGTCGGCGAGCGGCAGATTGATGGGGTCGAGCGAAAAGCCGCGCGGGTCTCGCACATAGGATTCGACATAGGTGAACTCCGCGTAGAAGCTCTCCTCGTCGGAATCATCGAGGCTCAGGACTCCGGCAAGCACTGCCTCGCCCGCGATATCCACGTAGACGAAGAGCGGACTCTCGACGGGCTTGTCCTTGCGGCTTGCCATGGGTGCCGCCTACAGCAGCCGCGGATCGACGGGCCGGCGCGTGCCCGCCGCGCGGCGCGAACCGCGCTCGGGGCGGCGCTGCGCTTCGAGCCGTTTGCCGACGCCGTCGGTGTCGGGATCACCGAGCCCCTCGGTCTGCGCACCGAAGCCGTAATGGCCCAGGGCTTCGAGCAAGAGCGCGGCCGAGACGCCGCCGTCGCCGCGCTCGAGCCGCGCGATCGTCGCGCGTGCCACACCCAGGCTGTCGGCCAGCGCGGATTCCGTCTCGCCGCGGCGCAGACGCGCCGTGCGGATGTTCTGCCCGATCTGCTGAAGCGTGAGCTCGGTGGCGAAAGAGGGCTTGAGCTTCTTTTTCATGACTAATTAATAGCACATAAATCAACTTAATGAACAATTAACAGGCCAAATGGAAGCAAATGTGGCTTGTCGCGCCGGTCGCACCCCGAGGTTACGAGGGGGCAATGTGGGCCCCACGCGCGCCGCACCGACCTTCATCCCGCCGCTGCCGTTTCCCCACAATGCATCATTAATGGCGCACTAACCCTATTTATACTTCTTTAATCATGCCTGCGGGGAAGGGCCGGCCGTAGCTCGAGCGGGCTGCTACGGTACAGAGATCCCCACCGGCGGTGGCAGGCTCCAGGCACACTGCGGGTAGCCTACGGCCGGCGGCGCAGGAATACGGGCTCGCAGTCGTCGCGAAACCGCCGGTGAAAGACGCCGATGCCGAGATCCCCGTCGTGTCGCGCCGAGGCGCCAGGCGTACGCGCGGGCTCGTCCGCCCGCGTGCACGGTGTCGCACGTGTGCGGATGCGAGTCCGGCCCTGCGCGCACGATTGACCCGCCACGCCCCTATTCCCGCATTTGCCCACGCCCTGCAATGGTCACCAAACTCCGCCACCTCACCGCCCTCCTCGCCGCCGCCCTTCTGACAGGCGCTCTCGCCAGTGCCGTGCAGACGCAGGTGAGCCTGAGCGCCCTGCTTGCGCTCGGCGCGCCGCTGACGACGCCGCTCTGGCTGATCACCACGCTGCAGGACGTGGCGACCTTCGGGCCCGTGATGACGGGCATCGCCCTGGTGGCGCTGCTGCTCGCCTTTACCGTGGCGCACCTGCTCTTGCGCCTCACGCGGATCCAGGCCCGCACCGCGTTGTTGAGTCTGGCGGCCGTGGCCGGCCTGGCAACGGCATTCGCCTTGATGCGCTGGGTGATTCCGATGCCCGCGCTTCCCGGTACGCGGGGGATGCCCGGCTACGCGCTGATGTCGCTCTGCGCGCTGCCGGCGGGCTTGCTGTATGCCCGGATGACCTCGCCCGTGCGGCTCGCCGCCCGCGCACAGCGCGGACTGTCGGCGTGGCGCGAAGGCGCGGCAACGGGCGTGCTGGCGCTCATACCCGCAGCGCTCTTTGCGATCGCGGCCCCTCGCGCGGGCGCGAAGCCCGAGCCCGTGGATCCGGCGAGCTATGCGGTGCAGACGGTGGCGAGCGGATTGAATCGCCCTTGGTCGGTGGCGTTCCTGCCTGACGGCCGCGTGCTCGTCACGGAGATGGCGGGACGGCTGCGCACGATCGCGCGCGACGGCTCGACCGGCGACATCGCGCTCACCGGATTGCCGCCGATTTTTCATCAGGGCGGCGTGAGCGGCCTGATGGAGGTGGCGCTCGACCCCGACTTCGCCAGCAATGCCCGCATCTATCTCACGATGGGCCACGGCGAGCCGCGGGCCAATGGCACGCGTCTGGTCAGTGCGCGACTCGTGCACGACCGGCTCGAGGACGTGCGCGTGCTGTTCAGCGCCACCTCGAAATCCACGGCGGGCAACAACGGCGGCCGGCTGGCGTTTCTCGGCGACGGCACGCTCGTGCTCACGGTGGGCGACGGCAATGCGCAGCGCGAAGAAGCGCAGAACCGGGCCAACCACCTCGGTACCGTCGTGCGGCTGACGCATGACGGACAGGTGCCCCACGACAATCCCTACGCACAACGAGCCGGCGCCGCCCGCGAGATCTACAGCCTCGGCCATCGCAACGCGCAAGGCATCGCCGTTGACCCCGAAAACGGCGAACTGCTCGTGACCGAACACGGTGCGCGCGGCGGCGACGAGGTCAATCGCGTGGTCGCGGGCGGCAACTACGGCTGGCCGCTGATCACCGGCGGGATCGACTACCCGTTTGCCCGGATCACGCCATTCCAGACGCTGGCCGGTTATCAAGACCCGATCCTCGACTGGACGCCCTCGATCGCGCCGGCCGGGCTGGCGATCTACCGCGGCGCGCTGTTCCCCGAATGGCGCGGCGATCTGCTGGTCCCAGCGTTGAAGGAACGCGCGGTACGCCGCGTGATGCGCGAGGGTCAGCGCATCACGGGCGAGCAATTGCTGCTATCGGAGCTCGGCGAGCGCATGCGTGACGTCAAGGTGGCACCCGACGGCGCGATCTATGTGCTGACCGACGGCGTGGATGCGCGGCTGCTGCGGGTGACGCCCGCGGCGGCAAAATGAGGGCCGAGCGCCACGAGCTCATCATGACCGGCGTGGCCGAAGAAGGCGGCCGCGTCATCGCAGTGCGTTCACCGGCGCTCCCGCTGCCAGCCGCCGTCGGCAGGTCCACTGAGTACGGCGAGAGCATCCGGCGTCGAGCGGCGCGGCATACGCCGGTGCCGCGACGCCGGATGAGCAGGACCTTACCTTAGCCCGCGGATGCCGGCACGCCGGTGTCCGCCTGCCGCCGATCGCGCAATTCCTGCAGGCCCTGCTCGCGATCGATGGGCGGCGCGTAATCCAGCTCGCGCCGCGCCTTGGAAATATCGAGCGTGACTTCGACCGCCGACGTCGCGAACTGCTGCAACGTGACGGGCGGCGGACGATTGCCCCGGCTGGTGGTGGCGGCCCAGGTACTCAAGGTGGCGATCGCACGCAGCAACCAGCGCGGCACGCTCTTGTCCGGCGCCGTGCGCCCCTGCGTGGCGAGCAGCGCGGTGATGAAACCGCGAAACTCGACGGGCTCGCCATCCGTGATGAAGTAGACCTCGCCCGCTTTGCCCGCCCGCAGCGCGCGCTCCACCCCATGCATCAGATTGCCGATGTGCGTGGTGGACGTCAGATAACGCCCGCCATCGACCCAGGCGAATCTCTTTTTCTCGACCGCCTTGAGCAACTGCGGCAAGGCCGTGGTGTCGTCGCGGCCCCACACGAAACGCGGTCGCAGCACGATGACTTCCATCCGCGCATCGTTGTGGGCCAGCGCGATGCGCTCGGCCTCGGCTTTCGTGACCGAGTATCCGCCGGCGGGCCGGCGCGGATAGGGCTGCGATTCGTTGGCGCTGATCAAAGGCCGGCCGTCGAGCAGGACCGACTCGGTGCTGAGATGCACCACGCGTCGGATGCCGGCCTCGCGCGCGGCGGCGAGGATGTGCTGAGTGCCTTCGACATTGACACGGCGTTGCGCGGGCGTGGGCAGACCATGGCCCGTATGCGCCGCGGCATGGATCAAGGCCTGGCAGCCTTGCATTGCCTCGCTCATTCCTTCGGCAAGCAGATCGCCCTGCACGGCTTGGGCGCCGAGCGCTTCGACCGTTTCGCAGGCGCGATCGTTGCGTGCGAGCGCAACCACTTCGACACCGAGCGCGACGAAATGCCGGATCAGATTGCGGCCGACATAGCCGCTGCCGCCCGTGAGAAACAGGCGCTGTGGCAACGCAAGATCCTGCATGGCTCAGTCTTTCTTGCCGTAGATCTGCGACACGATCGCAACGATGGCACCCGCGCCGACGCCGATTCCGATATAGATCGGCAGCGTCAGTGCATCGGGCTTCACGGCCAGCAGTACACCCACGACGATCACGGCGGGCACGATGCCCGCGAGGTAGTAAATCGGCTTCAACACACACTCCTGGACGACACGTTCCGCAATAAACCGGAACAAAAAAGAAGACAGGCAAGTATTTTGCATGAAGTATGCAGAAAACGTTCGCATAAAGCCCTGCAATTCATGAAGTGCCCCGTATCTCCCCCTCATTTCATGCATATCGGATGCCATCCTGCTGATATGCTAGTCCCGTACCCCGGCGACCTCTCCGCCTGCAGCGCACTCACAGAGGATGCCATGCTTTGCACGTTGATCTACCGCAGTCGCCTCAGCGCGCCACTGCCGCTGGAAGAGTTCGATCGGCTGCTCGATGCGGCCCGGCAGCGCAATGCGGCGCTGGGTGTCACCGGCATCCTGCTCTTCGATGGCGTGCATTTCGTGCAGCTGCTCGAGGGGCCGGAAGCCGCGGTGACGTCGTTGTACGACTCGATCAAGCGCGATGATCGACATTGCAACGTGGTGCAGCTGCTGCGCGACAATGCGCCGACGCGGCGCTTCGACGGCGATGAGATGGCGATGCTCGACCTGCGCGACAGCCGTCCCGACGACGTGCTGTCCGCCGTGCTCGACAAGATGACCAAGAGCCCGAGCCGCGATGACCGCGTGGTCAATATCCTGCACGTCTATGCCAAGGCACGCTGGACCGATCACATCGTCGAAGGCGACGATGCGCGCGAGTGGCAGTTCACCACGGCGGGCCAGCCCGCGTCGGGGCCCGGACGGCTTCTGCCCGGCCCGCCCTGCCAATTCGCGCTGCAGCCCATCGTCGAACCACTGCGACGCAAGGTCACTTCTTACGAGCTATTGATCCGCAGCGACACGGGCGGCTCGCCGGACGAGTATTTCGCGTCGGTTCCGCACGAAGCGCGCTACATGGCCGACCTGCAGTCCAAGGGCGTGGCCTTCGACGCGGCAAAGCAGCTGGGCATCCAGAGCACCAAAATCTCGGTCAATCTGTTTCCCATGTCGTTGATCACCGTGCCCGATGCGGTGGACTGTCTGCTGGCACAGATCGCGGAGAGCGGATTGTCGCCGCGACAGGTCATCGTGGAAGTGACGGAGCAGGAGGCCATCTCCTGCCTGAGCACGTTCGGCGCTTCCATCACGCAACTGCGCAAGGCGGGCATCGGCGTCGCCATCGACGATTTCGGCGCGGGTTTCGCAGGGCTGTCGCTCCTGGCCGAATTCCAGCCCGACAAGCTCAAGATCGACCGCAAGCTGATCCAGGGCATCCACACCGACGGACCGCGTCAGGCCATCGTGCGCGCCATTCTGCAGGCCTGCGCCGCGATGGGCATCACCCCCGTGGCCGAAGGCGTGGAAGAGGTCGAGGAGTGGTGCTGGCTTCAGGCGGCGGGCGTGGAGCGATTCCAGGGCTATCTGTTTGCCCGCCCCGCGCTCAACCGCGTGCCCGCGATCCATTGGCCCGAGCGCCAGCCGCTGAGCTGACTTAACCCCTCGCGAGAGGGGCGGGCCGGGCCGGGCAGGTCGCGTAGGCCGAGCGGGGCCGCGCAGGTCGCGTAGGCCGGGCCGGGCCGCGTAGGCCGCATAGACCGCGCAGGCCACCCTGGCCGCGTAGCAGCTACCCTTCCCTGCCTCACCCGCCCTGGCGCGGCGGCACGGGCGCCCCGTCCGCCGGCAGCGCGATGGGCTTGACCGTGTAGCCCGCCTGCGTGAGCTTCGGCAGCAGGCCATACTCGCCGCTCAGCTTGCCGGCATCGAACACCACCAGCGCGTTGCCCTGACCGAGATGAACCTCGAGCTTGGGCAGTATCGCGTCCACCGCATCGAACACCATCAGCCGATCGAACCGCTTCTGCTCGGACGCTGACAGTCCGCTCGGCTTCGAGGCTTGCGCCAGCGCATCCAGATCGCCGGCATTGAGCGCGTCGACGAGGCGCTGCAGATCCTGGCGCGCCAGCGGTGTCAGGGCGTTTTGATAAAGCAGGGTCCGGAGCAGCGCAATCGGCGTCGACCAGTAGCGGGCATAGAGCTGCGTGGTACTGTCCACCGCCACCACCGGCACGTCCGCCGCGGCGGCCGCCTCACGCAGAACGGACTCGCGCGAACGCGTGCCCGGCGGCATGCAGTGCGCGGCGGCCAGCGCCAGCGCGAAATATGGATCACGCCCACCCACCGCGATGCGCAGCCAGTACTCGGCATCGCTCGCGTCCAGCGCGGGATCGACGGGCTCGCCCTCCTCCTCGGCGGCTTGCCGCATGAAGCAGCGCGCGTTGGTGCGCATCTGGTCGATCTGTGCATCCGTCAGCTTGCTGGCCCAGGGCGCCCGGCCCAACCCGCCGGTGCGGCCGGTCTCCGCCATCGCCGCCGGGTCGACAAACGCGGGCCCCGGCTCGAAGGGCTCCGCTTCGGCGGCCCTGTCGAGCATCAACACCAGGCGCGACTTGCCCTGGACCACGGCGGGCGCCGGCATCAGCAGCCCGGCGGCCGGACGTTGCAGGCCACCCAGCACGATGCTGGTGGCGCCCGAAGGCGCGGTCACCTCCCAGGCGGGCACGCCTGCGGGCGCCGCCGCTGCCGGGCCGCCGCAGGCCAGTCCGAGTGCGGTTCCGATTGCCAACAGCCCACGCCACGCCATGTTCCCTCTCCACTGAAATCGATGCAGGGAAAAGGTACCACGGCGGACATGGCGTCCGTATCCGCCGCTCTGCCCCTGCCCCCCCGGCCTGGAACCTGCGGTCCACACTGTCACTCACCTGGACTAACGGCCGCAGGAAACCTCGCGCCCCGGCTCAAGGCAATACCGGAAACCGCACGACAAAGCACGCCCCGCGACCGTCGCGCGTGTCCGTCACGGTCACCGTCGCCCGGTGCAACGCCGCGATGCGGGCCACCAGCGCGAGGCCGATGCCGCTGCCGTGGCTGGGTGCGCCCGGCAGGCGGTAGAACGGGTTGAAGACACGCGTGCGCTCCGCCGCGGGGATGCCCGGGCCGGTGTCGCACACGACCAGCAGAATCTCGTCGCCTTCCTGCCGGATGCACAGACCCAGCTCGCTGCCCTCGCCGCTGTAGCGGCTGGCATTGTCCAGCAGATTGCGCATCAGGGTGCCCAACGCGTCGACCTGCCCCCACACCCGCAGCGACGGCAGCTCCGGGCGCAGCGTCTGCTCGCGCTCGTCGATCGCCGATTGCATGTCCGATATCACCAGGCGAGCGACTTCCGCCAGGTCGACCGCCTCGAAGCGCATCGTGCTGCCCTGCGAGTCCATGCGCGCCATATCCAGCAGCTGTTCCACGATGCGTGTGCTGCGCCGCGTCGTGTCCGAGATCTTCTGCATCAGGAGCTTTGCCTTCTCGGGATCACCCGTACGATACGCGGTGTCGGCGTAGACGGCCAGTACGGCCAGCGGCGTGCGGAGCTCGTGCGCGGCGTCGCCGATGAAGCGGCGCTCGTTGGCGATCAGCTCGAGCACCCGGCGCTGCCGCTGATTGATGGCACGGATGAGCGGGCGGGTCTCGGTCGGTACCGCGCGCTCGTCGAGCTCGACACCATCGGCCGGGTCGCGCGCGCTCAGGTCGGCGCCCACGCGGTTCAACTCGCGCAGCGAGCGCCACACGATCAGCACCGCGATGCTGCCGATCGCAAGAAACATCACCAGCGTCACGAACGAGCCCAGCCAGAACCGCGAGACCAGCTGTTCGTAGAACCGTCGGGTCGGCGCGCCTGCCATGATCTCGTAGCGCGCGGATGCGTCGAGCGAGGTGTAGACGCGCCAGGACTCACCCGCCACGTCATGGGTGACGAAGCCCCCCGATTGCTCCGGTGCCATCCGCACGGCGGGCGCGCGCTGCGACGACAGGACGAGCTTGTCCGCCACCAGATCCCAGATCTGGAACTCGGCCGGCCCGATGCTTTGCAAGGGATGGCGGCCGGGCGCGGGCGTGCCCCATTGAAGCGCCTGCCCCGGCGGCACCGTGGCAAGCAGAAACCCGATGCTGCGCGCCGCGGTGCGCAGCTCGTGGTCTCGGACGCCGGATTGCTCGCGCGTATGGCTGCTCCAGTAAAAACCGAACTGCACCAGCCATGACACCAGCATCGCGCCGAGGATGCCCACCAGCACCTGCACGCGCAGCGAGCGCTGCACCGCGATCCTCATCACATACCCCTGCGCATGCGATAGCCCTGACCGTGGACGGTCTCGATCAGGTCGTTGCCGAGTTTGCGCCGCAAGGCATGGATGAAGACCGCGACCGTGTTGCTCGCGCCCGTGTACTCCTGCCCATAGATGCCCGCCTCCAGTTCTTCTTTGGGCACCAGCCGGTTCGGATTGCGCAGCAACACCGCCAGCGTGCGGTGCTCCTGCTCGGAGAGGCGCAGCTCGATGCCATCGACATGCAGGCAATGGCGGGCGAGATCGAGTCGCAGGTGTTGCCACACCAACACCTGATCCGATCCCGTGTTGCTCCGGCGCAGCAGCGCCCGCATCCGCGCGAACAGTTCGGAGGGCTCGAACGGCTTGGTCAGGTAATCATCGGCGCCCAGGTCCAGGCCCTTGATGCGATCGCTCAGCGCGTCGCGGGCCGTGATCAGGATCACCGGTACACAGTCGCCGCGGTTTCGCACGAACCGCAGCACGTCCAGCCCCGAGCCGCGCACCAACGCGATGTCCAGCAACACCACGACGAAGTCGTGCGCGAGCAGCATCACCTTGGCGGCCTGCACGTCCTGCACGATGGTCGCGACAAAGCCCTGTTCTTCCAGGGCCAGTGTCAACGCATCGGCAAGCATGGCGTCGTCCTCGACCAGCAGGACTCGCATCAATTCCTTTCTCCTTTTATTGTGCCGGCATCATAGCCGCGCCGCGCCCGCCGGGGCGCGGCGGGTGTTCCTGCCACGGCGGACGCATCCCGCGCCGGCCGTGGCGTCATCGCGCTTACAGCGCGGAATGCGCGAGCGCGAGGCGGGCCGTGGCACCGCTTGCGGCGGCGCGAGGCGGCTGCACGCGCCCCGCCTGTGCGTGCGTCTTGAAGCGGGCCACCGCGTTCAGGAGCTCGCGCGCCTGCGTGGCCATCGCGCTCGCCGCCGCGGCGGACTCTTCGACCAGGGCCGCGTTTTGCTGCGTCATGGCGTCCATCTGCGCCACCGCCACATTGACCTGCTCGATCCCGCCCGTCTGCTCGGTCGAGGCGGTGGCGATTTCCGCCGTCACTTCCTTCAGCCCCGCGACGGCGGTGAGCACCTTTTCCATCTGGTCACCCGCACGCCCAGCCAGGCCGGCGCCGCTGTTCACGGCCTGCTTGGAGTTCTCGATCAGAACCTTGATCTCCTTCGCCGCCGTGGCACTGCGCTGCGCCAGGGCGCGCACTTCGGTTGCCACGACCGCGAACCCGCGGCCCTGCTCGCCTGCGCGGGCCGCCTCGACGGCGGCGTTCAGCGCCAGGATGTTGGTCTGGAACGCGATGCTGTCGATCACCGCGACGATCTCGCCCACGCGTTCGGCATCACCCGAAATGGCGCCCATCGAGGCGACCACCTCCTGGACCACCTGGCCGGCGGCCTCGGTCAGGCTGGTGCAGTCCAGCGCCAGGCTGCTGCCGCTGACCGCGTTGTCCTGGTTCATGCGGACCGTCGAGGTGAGCTCTTCGATGCTGGCGGCGGTTTCTTCAAGAGAGGCAGCCTGCTCTTCGGTGCGCTGCGACAGGTCGGCGTTGCCTTCCGCGATCTGCGCCGACGCGGTCGAGATCGCCTCGGCGGCGACCACGATGGTGCCCACGGTTTCCGCCAGTTGACCGCGCATCGCCTCGAGGGAATGCATCAGGCTGCTGCGGTCTTTGGGGTCCAGCTGCAGCGAGGTGGTGAGATCGCCCGCGGCGATGGCACCGGCCAGGCGCTGCGCGTCGGCGGGCTCGCCGCCCAGCTGCTTGAGAATGCTGCGCGTGATCAGCATGGCGGCCGCCACGCCCAGCAATAGCGCGATCACCATGGTGACGACGATGGTCGACTGCAAGGTCGTCACCGTGCCTGCCGCAAGATTGGCGGCCTCGTCGCTCAGCTTGCTTTCGAGCTCGCTCAACGCGTTCAGGTGCCCCAGCCACGCATCCTGCTTGGCGCGGAGCTCATCGCGCAGGATGCGCGCGGCCTCGGCGGCGTCGTTGCGGATGCCGGCATCCATTGCCCGATTGAAGATCGGCAACGCTTCCTGCTGCGCCTGCCGCACGGCGCGGAACAGGCGATGCTCCTCCTCGGTGGTGCCGCTATCTGCCGCGAACATCTGCGCCAGCCGATCGCTGGCCTCGCTGTAGGCGCTGGCAGCGGTGGCCGCGCGCTTGGCCTCGCGATCCACCACCTGCGCGTCGGTCGACAGCACCACGTTACGCACCGCGATGGCGCGATCCTGAATCCGATCCGTCATGGTCAGCGCCAGCTTCATCTGCTGGTTGTTCACGAAAGCGATCTCGTGAATGGCGGCGTCCAGCGTACGCAGGGCGTAGATCGACAACACGCCGAGGAACGTCAATGCCATGACCAACGTCAGAAAACCCAATGCGAGGCGCGACCTCACTTTCATCGCTGCAAGATTCATATTTAGCCTGTCTGTCTGGATGCCCGGCAATGCGCGCATGCTGCGATCCGCGCCGCTCGTACCGGCCGATTTGCGGGGTCGGCGCACGCTCAGCACACGCCGACCGGCGGCACTATACGAAGCGACATTTAACAGATCGTTAACGACAGGCCAGGCCCGGCCCAGAAGGCAAACGCCCGCGGCGGGCGCGGGCGTGCAGAAAGAAATACCGGTGGCGTGAAGCGCCGGGGCCTCAGAAATACCGGCGGCCCCGGGGCCCTGGAGGCTAGAACTTGTGGTGGCGCAGCAGCTGGGCCAGCTCGGGCGCCCGCATGATCGCCACGTCGTGCTGCCTGGCGTATTGCCAGGCATTGTCGGAAACATCGCCCAGCGTGATGAAGATTGCCTCGCGTGCACCCTGCTGTTCGCGCAGCGCCTGCAGCTCGCGCAGATGCTCCACGCCCACGCGTGCGATTTTCCAGCGCCTGGCGCTGACCAACGCCACGTTGCCGTCCTTGGTGAGGGCGAAGTCGGCGCCGGGGGTATTGAGATGCCGCACCTCGCAACCGTCGCGCATGAACCCGCCCTCGACCAGCGGCCGGAACCGGTCCCAGTGCAGGGTCGCCACCGCTTTGACCACCACCTCGATGCGTGCCTCGGACGGACGCTTCGCCTGCTTGTAGCCCGCGATGATCGCGATCACGGCGAACGGCACGGCGGCAAACACGCCCATGGCCGCGAAATCGCGCGGCAATACGGCAAAACCACCAACGCAGAGCAGCAGAGCCACCCCCGCGCTCATCCACCACGACGAGCGCAGCAGCACCGCAAAGATGGAGTTTTTCGCCATCTTCAATTTCATGATGCCGCCCGCACCACGATGCGCACATCGCCGCAGTCGACGATCTGGCCGTCGCGGATCTTGGCGGTCTTGCGGGTCTCGATCACGCCGCCCACGCTGACGTAGCCCTCGGCCACGAGCGCCTTGCCCGCGCCACCGCTATCGCACACGCCAGTGGCCTTAAGCAGCTGGTTGACTTCGATGTAGGGGCTGCCTTCGGCAAGCGTAAATTCGATGAGGGGCATGCGACCTTCGGAGGAGAAAAAAAGCCTGCGCAAGTGTACCCGACGCCTGTTCGGCCGCCGGCGGCACGGCAGCGGTGGAACCGCGGCAGCGCGAGCCTGGACGACCCGCGCCTACCGGCCCTCGCCCTGCCGCACGCCCATCATCGAACGCGATAACTGGCTGGCGGCGCCGAGGATCGACTCCTTGTGCTCGAGCAGCACGGATTCGGTCAGGCGGGAGAGCGGCCCGGAAATGCAGATCGCGCCCAGCAGCGTCCAGTTGATGCCGTACACCGGCGCCGAGATGCTCGACACCTCGGCGTCGCGCTCGCCCAGCGAAATCATGTAGCCCGCGCGTCGAATCGATTCGTAGGGCTCGCCGGCCTCGCCCGCGAACGCCAGCAGCACTCGTCCGGGGCTCCCCTGGACCAGCGGCAGCGCGGCGCCGACGCGCACGTGATGCCGGATGGACCGTGGCCCTTCCACCCGCGCCATGCAGATGCGCTGATTGCCTTCGCGCACATAAAACGTGGCGCTCTCGCCCGTGGCCGCCGACAGCTCGCGCAATACCGGCTGCACGACATCGACCACATTGAACGTGGCCTGATAACAGGCGCCCAGCCAGCCCGCCGCGCGGCCCAGACGCCAAGTGCCGTCGGCACGCTGCGCCAGGTAATCGTCGAGCGCCAGCGTGCGCGCCAGGCGCAGCACCGTGGATCGGTGGCATTCGGTGCGGCGGCTCAGCTCGGCCAGCGACAGATGCGTGTCTTCGACGCCGAAAGCTTCGAGGATGCGCATGGCGCGGCGCACCGCGACTACGCCCTCTTCGGCCGGATCGGCATCCGGATCTTGGCTTGGATCAGTGTTCATTGTACGAGACATGTTTCGCTATACGAACATGGATTGTATTGGGTGGAACACGCGACCACAATCCCTTTCACCAAAAACAAATTCATCGGAGACAAATCATGAAGAGGATCGTGCGCCTGTTGTCGGGCCTCACCTTGCTCTGCGCCACCGGGCTCAGCCTGGCGCAGGACTTTCCGAACAAGCCCATCCGCCTGATCGTTCCGTTCCCGCCGGGCGGCGGCACCGACGTGCTGGCCCGCGAGGCCGCGCTCGGTGTGGCACGCAACACGGGCTGGAACATCGTGGCCGAGAACCGCCCCGGCTCCGGCGGCAACATCGGCGTGGACGCCGTGGCGAAGGCCGACCCGGACGGCTACACCCTGGTGCTCGGCCAGACCAGCAACCTGGCCATCAATCCCACGCTGTATCCCAAGCTGCCGTACGACCCGGAAAAGGACCTCACCGCGATCGGCCTGATCGCCGACGCGCCGCTCGTCATCGTCGTGCCGGCCAACTCGCCGCTCAAGTCGCTCGACGACATGATCGCGGCCGCCAAGGCCAAGCCCGACATGCTGAGCTACGCCAGCTCCGGCAACGGCACCGTCTCGCATCTGGCTGCCGTGCAGCTGCAGAACGCCGCCGGCATCAAGCTCATGCACGTGCCGTACAAAGGCGCGGCGCAGGCCTCCAACGATCTGATCGGCGGGCAGATCGACATGTACCTGTCTTCGGTGCCCACGCTCATCGGCCATGTGCGCAACGGCAAGATGCGTGCGCTCGCGGTGACCTCCGCGCAGCGCGTGCCCGACATGCCCGACGTGCCCACCATCGCCGAGCGCGGCTATCCGGGCTTCGAGGCCGTCACCTGGTTCGGCCTCGCCGCGCCGGACGGCGTGCCGCCGGAGATCGTGAAGCGCCTGAACGCTGAGTTCAACAAGGCGCTGAAGACGCCGGATCTGGCCAAAAAGTATCAGGAGCAAGGCGCGCGCGTGCTGACCAGCACGCCCGAGGAGTTCGCCCGACTCATCCATGACGACCGCATCCGCTGGGGAAAGATCGTCAAGGACTCGGGCGCCCGCGTCGAGTAATCCCCCACCTTCCCTTCGATTTGCAGTCGGCGCCCGCGCGTGGCGCCGGCCGCTGGCCGCCCTTACCTTTCTCTACCCTGGAATTTCTCATGGCAAACCCGGACATCATCAAAGACTTCCCCCGCGTCAGCGCCGACCTCGTGCGCCGTGCCGCGGATCTGCAACCCGCCATCCTGGCCGACGTGGCCGGCCGCCGTGGCGCGCTGCACGGCCGCATCCGGCCGCTGCACCCGGGCATGAAGCTCGCCGGCACGGCGTTCACCGTCGAGGTGCGTCCCGGCGACAACCTGATGATCCACGCCGCCCTCTCGCTGGCCAAGCCGGGCGACGTGCTCGTGATCGACGGCAAGGGCGACCTGAGCGCCGCGCTCATGGGCACCATCATGATGAACGCCTGCCGCCAGCTCGGCATCGCCGGCGTGGTGATGGACGGCGCCGCCCGCGACGCCACCGAGATCATCGAAATGGACTACCCGGTGTTTGCCGCCGGCACGAATCCCAACGGCCCGACCAAGAACGTCCCGGGCCGCATCGGCCACCCGATTTCGCTGGGTGGCGTGACGGTGCACCCGGGTGACTTCGTGATCGGCGACGCCGACGGCGTGGTCGTGGTCGAACGCGAAAAGCTCGAAGGCCTGCTGCCCGCCGCCGAAAAGAAGGTGCGCGACGAAGCCGCCCGCATCGCCGCCATTCAGGGCGGCGACACTGAGGCCAAGTGGCTCAATGCCGCCCTGCGCGCGGCCGGCGTCCTCAAAGAAGGAGAATCGCTGTGAATGCCGTCGCAAAGCCCGCGCTTCTCGTTACGGCGGCCGACCTGGCGCCCGAGGCTCTCGCGCTGCTCGACGATTTCCAGGTCGTGTTCGCCGGCAAGACGCCGTCCGAAGACGACATTGTCGCGCTGTGCCGTCAGCACAACCCGGTGGCAATCATCGTGCGCTATAGCAAGGTCGGCGCGCCCGCGATGGACGCGGCCCCCGCGCTGCGCGTGATTTCCAAGCACGGCAGCGGCACCGACACCATCGACAAAGTGGCCGCGAAGGCGCGCGGCATCGAGGTCGTCGCCGCGATCGGCGTGAACGCCGCGGCCGTCGCCGAGCAGGCGCTGGCCCTGCTGATGGCCTGCGCCAAATCGGTGGTGACGCTGGACGCCCGCATGCGCGGCGGTCACTGGGACAAGGCCACCCACAAGAGCATCGAGCTCGACGGCAGGACGCTGGGGCTGGTGGGCCTGGGCGCGATTGGCATGCGCATGGCCGCCATGGGCCAGAGCCTCGGCATGCGCGTGATCGGCTACGACCCCTACGCCAAAAACCTGCCTGCCTACATCGAGCCCGTGGCGCTCGACGCCATCTGGCGCGAATCGCATGCCGTCTCGCTCCATTGCCCGCTCACCGATGACAACCGCGGCATGCTCAACGCCGCCACGCTGGCGGCCTGCCGCCCGGGCGTGATCGTGGTGAACACCGCCCGTGGCGGCCTGATCGACGAAGACGCGCTCCTGGCCGCCGTGCGCTCGGGTCACGTGCACGGCGCGGGGCTGGACAGCTTCGCCACCGAGCCCATGGCCGCCGGCCATCCGTTCCAGCAGGAGGCCCGCATCCTGCTGAGCCCGCACATCGGTGGCGTCACCAGCGCGGCCTACGTGAACATGGGCGTCGCGGCGGCCCGCAACGCCCTCGAGGTGCTGGCCCGCCAGCCCACGCACGCATAAAGGAAAGCGCCATGTCGCAACGTTGGAAACACGCGCCGCCCGACAGTCATTGGGGCGAATTCGGCCCCGATGATCAGCGCGGCCGCATGAATCTGGTGGACCGCGCCAAGGTGCTGCAAGGCATCGCCGAGGCGCGGGAGGGGCTGACGTTCTGCCTGTCACTCCCGCTCGACGTGCCGGGCGGCATGGCGCTCAATCCCCGGCGTCTGCCGCCGCAACGCTATGCCACGCTGCGCGACGGCAAGAGCGCCGGCGTGCAGGGCTACTGCTGGTCGTATGCGTCCGAAGATCCGCAGCTCACCGACGTGGTCTGCGACGATGTGCTGCTCATGAACACGCAGTACTCCACCCAGTGGGACAGCCTCGCCCACATGGGCAGCCGCTTCGATGCCGACGGCGATGGCCATGACGAAGCCGTGTTCTACAACGGCTACCGCGCCGGCGAACACGTGCACGCGGCCACCGAAGATCCGCGGGCACCCGCCGACTGGGCCCGCTTCCCGGGTCCGCGCGCCGATGCGCTCGGCATCGAGCACCTGGCCGAGCACGGCGCGCAGGGTCGCGCGGTGATGATCGACCTGGAAGCGCACGTGGGCCGCACGCGTACCGCCGTGGGCTACGACGCGCTCATGCGCATCCTCGAAGCCGACGGCGTCGAGATCGAGTCCGGCGACATGGTGTGCCTGCACACCGGCTTCGGCGAGACCTTGATGTCGATGAACCGCCAGCCCGATGTCGCGCACCTGCACGCGACCGGCAGTGGCCTCGACGGCAATGACGCGCGTCTGCTGCGGTGGATCGTGGACGTGCGCCTGGCCTGCCTGATCGCGGACAACCCGGCGGTCGAGCTGCCGCAGCCGCTCAATCTCGCAGGGGGTGGCTCGCCGCTGCGCCGGCCGCGCCTGCCGCTGCACGAACACTGCCTGTTCAAGAACGGTATCCACCTGGGCGAACTGTGGTGGCTCACGCCGCTGGCCCGCTGGCTGCGCGAACATGGCCGCCATCGCTTTCTGTTGACCGCACCGCCGCTGCGCCTGCCCGGCGCCGTCGGCTCGCCGGCCACGCCTATCGCCACCGTCTGAGTCCGCCAACCCGAAACCTTACGCCCCGCGGCGCAGCGGCCGGCACAGGCCGCGCGACCGCCCTCTCACGAGGAGACACCATGTCTTTTATCCGTCCTATCCTGGCCGCGGTCCTGGCCCTGTCCGCCGGCGGCGCCCCGGCGCAGTATCCCGAGCGTCCGATCAAGCTGGTGGTGCCCTACTCGGCCGGTGGCGCGGCCGACGCCCAGGCCCGCCTGGTCGCCATGGCCCTGGGCACCCGCCTGCAACAGACCGTCGTGGTCGAAAACCGTCCCGGCGCGAGCGGCACCATCGGCGCCGCCAATGTGGCGCACGCCGCGGCCGACGGCTACACGCTGCTCTACGATGCCACCGCGTTCGCCATCAATCCCTCGCTGTACAAGTCGCTCAGCTACGACAGCAAGCGGGATTTCCAGCCGATCTCGCTCGTCAGCCTCACGCCCAACCTGCTCGTCGTCGCCGCCAAAGCGCCGTACCAGAAGGTGGCGGACCTGACGGCGGCGGCCAGGGCCGGCCACCTCACCTTCGCCACGCCGGGCCAGGGCACCGCGCAGCACATCGCCGCCGCCTGGTTCGCGCAGGGCAACCGCATCGCGCTCACGCACATCCCCTACAAGGGCGGCGCGCCCGCGCTCACCGATCTCATGGGCGGCCAGACCGACATGATGTTCAGCAACATGGCCGCGTCGTATCCGCTGATGAAAAGCGGCAAGCTGCGCGCGCTGGCCGTGAGCTCGCCCAAACGGGTCGAGGCGCTGCCCGACGTGCCCACGGTCGCCGAGAGCGGCGTGCCCGACTACGCGGTGTACGAGTGGAATGGCGTGCTTGCTCCCGCGGGCCTGCCCGCCGAGGTGGCGTCACGCATCGAGACCGAGCTGCGCGCCGTGCTGCAGGACCCCGCCGTGCGCAAGAGCCTGCAGGACCTCGGCGCCGAGCCGGTCGGCTCCAGCGCCACCGAATTCAAGGCCTTTATCGACGACCAGATGCAGCGCTCGGCCGGCATCCTGGCACGCGCCGGCATCACCAAAGAATGACGCGGCGCGAGCCGCGTCATGCGATCCATCCGCATCAGGAGACAAACATGAACAAACCCCTGCTCGCGCTGAGCCTGGCCATTGCCGCCGCCTGCGGCGCGACCGCGCATGCGGCCTATCCCGAGCGCCCCGTGCGCGTCGTGGTCGGCTTCTCGCCCGGTGGCCCGACCGACGTGGTGGCGCGCGCGTTCGCGTCGTACGCCGGCCAGGCGCTCGGCCAGACCTTCGTCGTCGAGAATAAACCCGGCGCCAACACGATCCTGGCCGCCGAGGCGGTGTCGAAGGCCGCGCCCGACGGCTACACGCTGCTGGTCGGCGCGACCAATCACACCATGATTCCGGCGCTCTACAGCAACCGGGTGAAGTTCGACGCGCTCAAATCCTTCACGCCGCTCTGCGCCTTCGCCGTGAGCCCCACCGTGCTGGTCACCAGCCCCGCGATGGGCGTGAACTCACTCGATGCGTTTCTGGCCAAGGTGCGCGAGGCGCCGGGCCGCATTACCTACGCCACGCCCGGCACCGGCAGCTCTGGCCATTTCGCGACCGAACAGTTTCAGCGCCTGACCCAGACGCAGATGAATCACATTCCCTACAAGGGTGCGGCGCAGGCGATCTCGGACCTGATGGGCGGCCAGGTCGACAGCTCGTTCGCGACGCTGGGCTCGGTGCTGCCGCAGGTGACGGCCGGCAAGCTCACCGCCCTGGCCGTCGCCGCGCCGCAGCGTCTGCCCCAACTGCCGCAGGTGCCGACCTTCGCCGAGGCCGGCGTGCCGGGCTACTCGGCCGACGCCTGGTACGGCGTGCTCGCCCCCGCCGGCCTGCCGCAGGACGTGCGCGCCACGCTCGAAAAAGTAGCGCGTGACTTCGCCCAGGCGCCCGCCACCCGGGCCAGTCTCGATGCGCTCGGCGTGCAGCCGCGTCAGACCTGCGGCGACGCATTCACCACACAGCTGTCGCAAGAGATCGATACTTACCAAAAGCTGGCGAACGAGCTCGGCCTGAAAGCCGACTGAGCCACGAATAACGAGGATGACAACCATGATCCGCTTTTCCCGCACCGGCGCCGTCTTGGCGCTCGCCGTCCTTCCCTTCACCGCGCCGTGGCTGCCGGCCGCGCAGGCCGCCGACACCTGGCCTGAGCGTCCCGTGCATATCGTCGTGCCCTACGGTCCCGGCGGCGCGGTCGATGTCGCCACGCGCAAGATGGCGCAG
Organism: Bordetella genomosp. 5; assembly: GCF_002261475.1. Taxonomy (GTDB): domain Bacteria; phylum Pseudomonadota; class Gammaproteobacteria; order Burkholderiales; family Burkholderiaceae_B; genus Bordetella. Next base: position 378,398 of record NZ_NEVN01000004.1, on the reverse strand, counting down.
ATGCTGTCCACGCAGACCGGCCAGACCTTCGTCGTCGAGAACAAGCCCGGCGCCACCGGCACCATCGGCGTCAGCCAGGTGGCCCGCGCCACGCCCGACGGCTACACGCTGGTGGCCAACGACACCACCTATTCCCTGCTGCCGCATATCTTCAAGAAGCTGCCGTTCGATCCGGCGCAGGACCTGCAACCCGTCTCGGCGTTCGTATTCGCACCCATGGGTCTGGCCGTCTCCGCCGACAGCCCCTATCGCACGCTGGGCGACCTGATCGCGCAGGGCAAGGCCAAGCCCGGCCTCGTCACCTATGGTTCGGGCGGACCGGGCACCACGCCGCACTTCGCCGCCGAAGGCCTGGCCGCGGCGACCGGCGCGAAGTTCATGCACGTACCCTTCAAAGGCGCCGCCGAGGCCACGCAGGCGGTGATGGGCAAGACCATCGATTTCCAGTTCGCCTCCACCACCGGCATCATGGGCCCGGTGCAGGGCGGACAACTCCGGCTGCTGGCCGTCAGCGGCGACAAGCGCCTGGCCGTGCTGCCCGGCGTCCCCACCTTCGCCGAGGCCGGCGTCAAGGATTTCGGCGTGGTGAACTGGACCGGACTCTGGGTGCCGAAGGGCACGCCCGCCGAAGTGTCCGCCCGGCTGCAGCGCGAAGTGGCCAAAGCCATGGCGTCGCCCGAGATGAAGGCGTTCGCCACCAAGATGGGCGCCGAGCCGCGCGCGGCCGACACCGCCGAGTTCACCCGCATCCTGGCCGACAGCAATACGATGTGGGGCAACGTCGCCCGCACCATCGGCTTCGACGCCAAGTGATCCCGCGCGATCGCCCACCGCCCAAGGAAACCGCATGTTCTATCTGAACCCTCCCGAACTCATCGAGTTCGAGATCTGGACCTCGCTTCCCGAGTCGCTGCGCCGCGCGCGCCGCAGCGACTGGGCCGACGCCAATCGCGGCGGCGTGCCCGCGGACTCGTTTCTCGAAGGCCCGGTGTTCGATCGCGCCGGCAATCTCTACGTGACCGACATCCCGTGGGGCCGCGTCTTCCGCGTCTCTCCCGCGGGTGAATGGTCGGTCGTCGCCGAGTACGACGGCGAGCCCAACGGCATGAAGTTCATCGACGACACGCACCTGCTCATCACCGATTACAAAAACGGCCTGATGAAGCTGGACGTCCGTACCGGCGAGGTCACGCCGTTCCTGCAGCGGCGCAACAGCGAGCGCTTCAAGGGCGTGAACGATCTGATCTTCGACGCGCAGGGCAATCTGTACTTCACGGACCAGGGCCAGAGCGGGCTGCACGATCCCAGCGGCCGCCTCTACCGGCTGCGCCCCGATGGCCAGCTCGACCTGCTGCTTGCGAACGTGCCCAGCCCCAACGGCGTGGCGCTCTCGCCCGACGGCCGCGTGCTCTATCTTGCCGTCACGCGCGGCAATTGCGTCTGGCGCGTGCCGCTGCTGCCGGACGGCAGCGTGAGCAAGGTAAGCCAGTTCTTCACTTCGCACGGCCCGAGCGGGCCCGACGGACTGGCCGTGGACACCGAGGGCAACCTGCTGGTCTGCAACCCGGGACTGGGCTACGTGTGGCTGCTCGACCACCGCGCCGAGCCGCGCATCATCTGGCGCAGCCCGGCGGGCCAGTCCACCACCAACCTCGCGTTCGGCGGCGCCGACGGCCGCACGGTGTACTGCACCGACTCCACGACTGGCGCGATCCTGACCGCCCAGGCGCCGCATGCCGGTCTGCCGCTGGCGCGTGGCGTGACCAGACCCGCGGGATCGTCGCCCTGAGCGCGCCGCCGGCCCGGCTCCCGGGCCAGTTTTCCCGCCCCCCGTAACAGAATATGAAGTCTCGCGGCACGCCGACCCGCGGCGTAATCCGCCCCCATCGACTCGCCGCAACGCGACAATATCCAACGTTTTCCATGACTTAGCGCGTCCTGCGGGCACCGCCGCCTCATGACCTTGGCTCCATGGTCTCCGGGGCCAATCGCGCTGCCCCTCGCCTCCAGGCCCCTGCCCTGTTTACACTAGACGCTTGTGGCCGCCGCAGTGCTGCGCATTGCCCGACGACCTGCACCGTAGTTCCCCATTCAACTTAGGAGCACCCATGAGCAGTTACCCCGACACCCTCTTGTTGATCGACAACGAGTGGCGCGAAGCCAAGGGCAACAAGCGCATCGACGTCGTCAACCCTGCCACGGGTGGCAAGATCGGTCAGGTCGCCAGCGCCAGCCGCGAAGATCTGGACCTGGCTGTCGAAGCCACGCAGCGCGGGTTCGAAACCTGGCGCGCCATGTCGGCCCACGAACGTTGCGCCATCATGCGCAAGGCCGCCGTGCTGCTGCGCGAACGCGCCGACGACATCGCCCGCCTGCTCACGCAAGAACAAGGCAAGCCGCTGGTCGAAGCGCGCGGTGAAATCCTGGCCGGCGTCGAGATCATCGACTGGTTCGCCAACGAAGCGCTGCGCATCTACGGCCGCCTGGTTCCGGCGCGCAACGCCGCCGCCACGCAGATGGTGCTGAAGGAGCCCGTGGGCCCCGTCGCCGCCTTCACCCCCTGGAACTTCCCGGTCAACCAGATCGTGCGCAAGATCGGCGCCGCGCTGGCCTCGGGCTGCTCGTTCCTGGTCAAGGCCCCTGAAGAAACCCCCGCCTCGCCTGCCGCCCTGCTGCAGTGCTTCGTCGATGCCGGCATCCCCAAGGGTGTCGTGGGCCTGGTGTTCGGCTCGCCCGCCGAGATCTCGAGCTACCTGATCGCTCACCCGGTCATCCGCAAGATCACCTTCACGGGCTCGACCCCGGTCGGCAAGCAGCTCGCCGCCCTGGCCGGCCAGCACATGAAGCGCGTCACGATGGAGTTGGGCGGTCACGCGCCGGTGATCGTGGCTCAAGACGCCGACGTCGAGCTCGCCGTCAAGGCAGCCGGTGGCGCCAAGTTCCGCAACGCCGGCCAGGTCTGCATTTCGCCCACTCGCTTCCTCGTCCACAAAGACGTGAAGTCCGCCTTCGAGCAGGCCTTCATCGCCCAGGCCGAGAAGCTCAAGCTCGGCGACGGCCTGGCTGACGGCACGACGCTCGGCCCCCTGGCCAACGACCGCCGTCTGGCCGCCATGGACAAGATCGTGAAAAACGCCGCCGAAAAGGGCGCCCGCGTGGCCACCGGTGGCCAACGCATCGGCACCGCCGGCAACTTCTTCGCGCCCACCGTCCTGACCGACGTGCCCCTGGACGCCGACATCTTCAATGAAGAGCCCTTCGGCCCGGTCGCCGCCGTGCGCAGCTTCGAGTCGCTCGACGAGGCCATCAACGAAGCCAACCGCCTGCCGTTCGGCCTGGCCGCTTACGCGTTCACCAAGTCGTTCAAGAACGTCACCGAACTGTCGCGTCGCCTGGAAGTCGGCATGGTCTGGATCAACCAGCCCGCCACGCCCTCGGCCGAACTGCCGTTCGGCGGCGTGAAAGACTCTGGTTACGGCACCGAAGGCGGTTTCGAAGCCCTCGAGCCCTACCTCGTCACCAAGGCGGTGTCGGTGGTCGGCGTCTGATCACTCAGGCCACTGCTCGACACTGACGGGTCTTGCCTTCGGGCAAGGCCCGTTTTTCTTTGGGACACGCGCGCCGCTGTACCATGTCCGCCGCCATTCAATTCACGCCCGCATCATGAGCAACCTCCTTTTTCGCCCCGCCCGCCCCGCCGACGCCGACCGCTGCTACGACATCGAAATCTCCGCCTACGAAGGCGACGAAGCCGCCACGCACGCCAAGATCGTCACCCGCATCGCCCAGTATCCCGAAGGTTTCCTGATCCTGGAGCAGGACGGCCGCGTCATCGGCTTCATCAACTCGGGCTGCGCGCACGAGGTGGTGATGTCGGACGAGGCGTTCAAGGAACTGGTCGGCCACGATCCGGCCGCGCCCAACGTCGTCATCATGTCGGTCGTGATCGATCCCGCCGAACAGGGCAAGGGCCACGCCGCGCGCCTGATGCACGAGTTCATCGCCCGCAATCGCGCGATGGGCAAGGCCACCATCCACCTCATGTGCAAAGACCGCCACGTGCCGCTGTACGAAAAGCTCGGCTATACCTATGTGCGCCCGTCGGCCTCCGACCACGGCGGCATGGCGTGGCACGAGATGGTGATGACGCTCTGAACGCGCAGCGCGCACGCGTACTTCGTTTACGATGAGGCCCTCACGAGGAGGCCGACGCCGCGATGTCCGAACACCATCAGTTTCTCTTCCCGTTGCATCCGCACCTGCCGGCCCCCGACTGGCGCGCCCTCGAGGCGCGCCTGCGCGAACAGGGTTATGTGCTCAAGCCCGAAGGAGACGGTGTTCCGCCGCGGGAGTTAGACAACCTGAGCTTGCGGCTCTCCCGCGCGCTCTATTGTGACTACCAATACGACGCCCGCACGCGCACGCCGGCCGACGTGCTGGCGCTCTACATGCGCGCGGGCGCCCTGCCCGCGGATCTGCCGCTGCATGCCAACGCGGGCATGGCCGACACGCTGGCGCTGCTCATCTCCCGCGGCATCGCCTTCGACAATACCTTCGCCGACAATGAAGGCAGCGATTGGCGCAGCCCGTACTACCGCATGGGCCCCGCCGCCCGCGCCCTCATGAGCCCGGATGCCGCGCAAGCCTACGACGCGGACCCGCGCCCGTTCGGGCTGCTGCTGCTCGCCTATGAGGGCCCCGATCCCGCGGTCCACGTGGGTGAGAACCTCAGCGTACCCACGCTGCCCGGCAGCACCCAGCCCCTCGACGACTTGCCGCCCTACGGCAGCTATCTCGACTTCATCGGCGCGGCCTACGCCGACCCGACCGTCCAGTGGCACGCCCCCGACGGCCGCGCGTACACCATCCTCGAGCTCGACTGGCAATACAGCTTCGCGTTCGGCTACCGCATGATCCGCACCGACGGACTGGACGAAGCCAGCGCGAGAAACCTGGCGAACGCGATCGGCGAGATGCTGGGTGTGCCGATGGGATGCAGTCATCGGCATCTATGACCGCGTGTTCCGGCGCCGGAGCGGACGCGGCCGCACAGGCGGCCTGCGGTTCACACGACAGCCATTTCACCCCACCTTGCGTTCCTGCCCCTCCCAGTAGGCGTCGCGCAACGGCTTGCGCGCGAGCTTGCCGTTCGCGTTCTTGGGCAGCTCTGCCACGATGTCGATACTGCGCGGCTTCTTGAAATCCGCCAGATGCGCGCGGCAGTGCGCCATCAGCTCGGCCTCGCCGGTTCGTGCACCGGGCTTGAGCACGAGCACCGCCTTGATCGCCTCGCCCCACTTATCATCCGGGATGCCGAACACGCAGGCCTCGTACACATCGGGATGCTGATACAGCGCCTGCTCCACTTCGGTGGGATACACGTTGAACCCGCCGGTGATGATCATGTCTTTCTTGCGATCCACGATGTAGACGAATCCTTCATCGTCCATTCGGGCGAGGTCGCCCGTGTGCAGCCAGCCGTCGCGCAGCGCCTGGGCAGACAGTTCCGGCTCGCCCCAATACCCCGCGAACACGTCCGGGCCGCGCACGGTGATTTCGCCCACCTCGCCCTGTGCCACCGGCCTGCCCGCCTCGTCCGCCAGCACAAGCTCCCCCTCGCCAAAAAGGCGGCCGCAAGACGACAGCCGCTCCGGGCATGACGCGAGCGCATGCGCATGGTCGAGCGTGCTCAACAGCGCCAGGCCGCCGGTGGTTTCACCGGTGCCGTAGCCCTGGCTGAGCTTCGGCCCCAGCGCGTCCCAGGCCTCGCGGATGCGCGCCGGCGCCATGGGCGCGCCGCCATAGGAAATCTGCCGCAACGCGCTCAGATCGTGCCGGTGCAGACTGGGTTCGGCGATCAGCATGTTGACCATGGTGGGCACCATGAAGCTGAAGGCAGCGCGATGCCGCGCCGCCGACGCCAGGAATGTCTCGGGATCGAATCGGTCGTGCAGCAGGATCGTGCCGCCCTGGAATAGAAACGGCTGCATGAACATGCCACTCGCATGTGTGATCGGTCCCGCAAGCGCCAGCACCTCGCCGGGGTTGGCCCGCATGCGACCCATCACCACCTTGCGCAGCGATGCCATACGGTTGCCCACAGTCTGCATGGCCGCCTTGAGCTTGCCGGTGGAGCCGGACGTAAAGTGCAGTACCGCCAGATCATCGGCCGCCATGTCGACATCCGGGTTGCGATCGGCACCGGCTTCGATGAACGATTCGTACGACGTCCATCCGTGCATCGACGCGCCCCCAGTCACGATCATGTGCCGGACCGCCGTCAACTCGCCCGCGATCTCGGCCACGCCATCCCCGTGTGCAGGGTCGACGATGAATACGCCAGCCTGCGCATTGTTCACTGTCTCGACGACCTCGCGCAGAGAGAGCCGTGCGTTCAGCGCCACTTTCACCAATCCGGCCTTGTACAGCGCGCACTCGAGCTCGATGATTTCCGCGCAGTTCCAGGCCTGAATGGCCACGCGGTCCCCCTTGACCAGACCCAGGCCCAACAGGGCGTTGGCCAGGCGATTGGAGCGGGTTTCCAACTGGCCGAAACTCACCGTCCGATCACCGTGGATGATGGCGGGACGGTCGCGCCAGTACGCCGCGTTGCGGGTGGTATATCGTCCTTGATTCATGGAAAGCCTCCGTCGATGTGTAGCGGCATCGTGAGGCAAGCGGTCGGGCCATGGCATAACGCCGCATGCGTTTCCGATACCGCAGCGTTATCGGCCGACTCGATGCCCGCTGATTATCGAAATCAGCCATTGCGGCATCGCGAGGCGGAATCGGGCGCGTCAAATAGGTGGCAACAGGCGACTACGACAGCCTGGCGTGACATTCCAAATCAGGAGACAACTGTGTACCTACCCGACTCCCGTCCGAGGCCCCTGCTGCGCGCGATCCTCGTCATGTTCGCCGCGGCGCTGACCCTCTTGCAGCCCGCGCTGGCGCGTGCGGCGGACTACCCCAGCCGGCCCATCCGGCTGATCGTTCCATTCACCGCCGGCGGCCAGTTCGACTACATCGCCCGGCTGGTCGCCGAGCCGCTCGGCCGCGAGCTCGGTCAAAACATCATCGTGGAAAACGTGGGTGGAGGCGGGGGCACCATCGGCGGCGCCAAGGCCGCCAGCGCGGCGCCCGACGGCTACACGCTACTGGAATACGGCGGCAACTTCGCGATCGCCAAGCACTTGAGCCCCAAGTTGCCGTTCGACCCGATTACCGACCTCGTCCCCGTCGGCGGCATCAGCGTGTCGCCGCACGTGATCCTGGTCAACAGCAGCCTGCCGATTCACAACCTGGCCGAACTCGCCGCGTATGCCAAGGCGAACCCGGGCAAGCTCAGCTACGGCAGTCCCGGCGTCGGCTCGTCGATGCATCTCACCTTCGAAGCGGTGAAGCAGCACTTCGGCATCGACGCCGTGCATGTGCCGTACCGGGGCGGCAGCAACATGCTCAATGACCTGGTGGGCGGGCAGGTCGGCGTGGGCATCATCGCGGTTGCGCCTGCCCTGCCCTTCATCCAGGGCGACAAGGTGCGGCCTATCGCGGTGACGAGCGCGCAGCGGGCCATTTCCCTGCCCAAGGTGCCCACGGTCGCGGAGGCGGGCTATGCAGGCTTCGAGAGCGGCAGTTGGGGCGGCATCGCCGTTCCCAAGGGAACGCCCCAGGCCATCATCGATCGACTCAATCTTGCGCTGAACAATGCGGTGGCTCAGGAGGCCATCAAGGAGGCCCTGCAATCTCAGTCGTTCACGCCCATCGCGGGCACGCCGGACGACTTTCGCAAAATGATCGCCGACGAGTCGAACCGATACGGCCCGTTGATCCAGAAGCTGGGGCTGCAGGCAAACTGAGCGGCCGCGTCAGCGCGCGGCGCGCTTTGCCGCGCGCTCGCGCAGAATTTCGATGAACCGTTGCGCCAGCGGCGACAGATAACCGCCGCGTCGCGTCATGATGCCGATCTCGCGATGCCAGGTCACATCCTCCAGCGGTACCGCCGAGAGTCCCTTGCCTGCCTCGGAGCGCAGCGTAATCTCGCTGATCACGGTCAGCAGATCCGTGCCGTGCAGCACACTCACCAGGCTCGATACCGACGAATTCGACTCGATCACGATCTCGGGAGGCGCGGCTCCCCGCTGCTCGAAACGCGTTTCGAGCCAGCGCCGCGAAGCCACCTGCAGGCCAGGCAACATCCAGCCAAACCCGATCAGATGATCGAAACGAATCTTTGCTCGGTCGAACAGCGGATGCCCCGCCCGCGCGGCAACGAACAGGCTGTCGCGAAACAGGGGAATTCGATCGAACTCCGCGGGCGCCGCGGAATCGTGTAGCGAGCTGATCGAGAAGTCGAGCTGCCCCTGCCGCAGCGCGGGGATCAGCGCGTCGTTGAGCGAGACCGTCACATTGATCTTGGCCGCTGGCCGTTGTGCCATCAGATCCACGCAGGCGCCATTAAAGACGGGGTCGACCAGCAAGGGCGTCACGCCCACCCTGACGAGCCCGATGCTGCCGCGATGCAGATCGCCCGCCTCCCGCAGCGCGTCGTCCAGATCGCGGCGCGCCTGCAGGCTGCGCTGATAGAACACCTTGCCCGGCATGGTGAGCTCCATCCCCTTGGGCGTGCGCACGAACAGCTGCAGTTGCAGCGCCTCTTCCAGGCGACGTATGCCCTTGGTCAGCGCGGGCTGACTGATACCCATGCCATCGGCGGCGCGTCCCACATGGCCCGCCCGCGCGACCGCCAGAAAGTAGTCCAGATCCTCGAGCCGCATGATTCCGCCTGGTTATCAAGAAACAGAAGACGATAATTGCGAACGCTAGGAACGCTGTCAAGCTGGCACTATCCCAAGGAGACATGATGATCCAGCCTGCCCCGCCCCTTGCCGCGCTACGTGAGCGCCTGCATCACTACCTGCACGACGAGCTGATCCCCCTCGAACGCTCGCTCGGGCTTGGCTATGAGGATAAATTCTCCCGCGAACTGGTCAGGTCCGTTTGGCGGCGCTCCCGCGAACTGGGTCTGTATGGCCTGCAGTTGCCCCGCGATCTGGGCGGTCAGGACCTGCCCTACCGCGATCTGTGCGTGCTGAAAGACGATGTCGCGGCGTCCGGCGCCATCCTGTTTCCCCATGTGCTGGGCGACTGGGGCGGGCCGTCGCGGATCGGCAATCTCGTCGCCCACGCCACGCCCTACCAGCTCGAGCGATACATCATGCCGGTGATCCGCGCCGAACGTGGTGCGTGCTTTGCCATGACGGAGCCGCAGTCCGGATCGGACGCCACCAATCTGCACACGCTGGCTGTGGAAGACGGCGACGACTACATCGTCACGGGCGTCAAACACTACATCTCCGCATCGACCTTCGCTGATTTCGCCGTCACCCTGTGCGTGACAGACCCGGACAAAGGCGTCGATGGCATCTCGGCCCTGCTGATCGATCTCGACGCACCCGGCGTGCGGCTAACCTTCGACTGCGTCCCGATGACCGGCCAGTATGTCGATGCCGACATTGTGCTCGACAAGGTGCGGGTGCCCAGGAAGAACCTGATCGGCACGGCCGGTGGGGGCTTTCGCATCGCCATGAACCGCATCAGTGTGAATCGGCTGCTCCACTGCCCCACGATGATCGGCCTGGCGCGCCAGGCATTTCGCATGGCCCTGGACTACGCCAAGACACGCCAGCAGTTCGGCGGGCCCATCAGTCGGTTCCAGGCCATCCAGCACATGCTGGCCGACATGGCGACGGCGCTGTATGCCTGCGAGCAGATGGTCCTGGCAGCGGCCGAGCGCGCGGACGCGGGCGAGGACGTCAGGGAGCTCGCCGCCATGTGCAAACTGTTCGTCTCGGAGCGCTGCTTCGAGATCGCAGACAAGGCCATGCAGATCCACGGCAACGTCGGCGTCACCAAGAACCACCCCGTCGAGTTCATCTTCCGGCGGCTGCGGCTCTACCGCATCGTCACCGGTACCAGCGAGATCCAGCGCAACACCATCGCGAAAGGACTGCTGGCTTGATCGGCCTGCCGGAGATCGAGTCCCACACGACTCAGAATGGACAACGCCCGCCGGACCTCTCGATCCGGCGGGCGTTCATGCCGACCTGCTGCCTTACTGCTGCAGCGGCCGCTTGGCGGTCTCGCGCGCCGCGAGCAGCGACACGGCGGTCAGCGCCAGCGCGAACACGACGTACAGCGACACGGCCAGGGTCGATCCCCACGACTTGAACAGGCTCGCGATGATCAGCGGAGCAAAGCCGCCGCCGACGATACCGGCGAGCGTGTAAGCCAGCGACGAACCGGCATAGCGCACGCGTCCCGGGAACTGCTCGGTCACGAACGCGGCTTGCGGGCCGTACATCATGGCGTGGATCAGCAGCCCGCCGACCACGGCGATGCAGATCAGAAACGGGCTGGCCTGGTCCATCAGGAAGAAGAACACGAACGCCCAGGCCATGCCCAGCACGGCACCGGCCAGGTACACCGGACGACGGCCGATCTTGTCGGACAGCGCACCGAAGAGCGGCACGGTCACGGCATTGACGCCCGCGCCGATCATCGTGGCCGTCAGGGCCAGCGGACGCGACAGGTTCAGCACCGTCGTCACGTAGGTCAGCGTGAACACCACGACCAGTGCGTACAGCACGTCGCTGCCGATGCGCGAGCCACCCGCGATCAGCAGCTGGCGCCAGTACGTGACCAGCACCTCCTTGATCGGCGTCTTGGCGGTCTCGCGCTTCTCTTCCATCTCGCGGAACACCGGCGTTTCTTCCACGCCGCGGCGCAGCCACAGGCCGAACAGCACCAGCGCCACGCTCGAGATGAACGGAATGCGCCAGCCCCAGGCCTGGAACTCTTCCGGCGACAGCAGGGCCGAGATCACGGCGATGAAACCGGTGCCGATCAGCGTGCCGCACGACGGACCCACCTGGGTGAACGAGGCGTTGCGGCCACGTTGATTCGGCTTGCCATGCTCCATCGACAGCAGCACCGCGCCGGCCCATTCACCACCCAGCGCGACGCCCTGCACGAAACGCAGCGCCACCAGCGCCACCGGCGCCCACAGGCCCCAGGTGGCGTAAGTGGGCAGCAGGCCCATCAGGCCGGTCGACACGCCCATGATGACGAGCGTGGCCACCAGCACGAACTTGCGGCCAAGACGGTCGCCCAGGTGACCGAACACGAAACCGCCCAGCGGCCGCGAGATATAGCCCACCGCGTAGGTCGAGAAGGCCAGGATGGTTCCCGTGAGCGGATCGAACGACGGGAAGAAGATCGCGTTGAAGACCAGCGCGGCCATCAGGTTGTAGACGGTGAAGTCATACCATTCGAGCGTGGTGCCCACCGAGCTGGCCAGCGCCAGTCGACGCATCTTGTGCTTGTCGCCTTCGGCGTGTTCAGCCGGTGCGTTCAGTGTGTGTTCTGCCATGGCAGTGTCCCTTGCATGTTGCGCGCGCGCTCACAGATGGCGCGGTCGAGAGTTCTTCGGTGCTCAGCCCAGGTCGGCGGTCGTGAGTTTCCAGCCGAGTTCGAGCAGCCAACCCTGTGCGGCCGGCACCCCGAGGGCCTTGGCGGCCTGCTCGCGCAACGCACGCGCGGCCACGGCCGTGCTGGCCTCCACCACGAAGATCGGCAGCAGCTGACGGTTCTCGGTCGACTCGCGCGGCAGCGGCGAGCTCAGCGTGTTGTCGGGCGTCAGCAGGTACGAGTGCACGAAGCCATCCTGCCCGGCGAGCGTTTCGCCCAGGCGCGCGGCGGACTCGGCCTGCACCGCGCCATCCAGCGGCAGCACCACGATGTGTGCGCCGCTGCCAAAGCCCACGGCGCCCTCGACGGCGCACACGCGGCGCATCGGATTGCGCATGCGATCCAGGTTGGTCACCGACCAGGGCGTCTGCTGGCCAAAGGCCGCGCGATAGGCGTCGGTGGTAAACGCGCCGAGCGATTCGGTGCGGTACAGGCCCAGATACTTGCGGCCGCCCTCCACGCTCGAGTAACGCGCACCGGACACGAAGCCGGGAATACGCACCCGCTCTTCGACGTGTTCACGGTCGTACCAGCGGTTGAAATCGAGTTCCTCGGCGGCGTCCACGTCGGTGGCGACGAAGAGCATGCCGTTCGGGGGAGAGAGTTCGGACTTGGAATTCATGGCAGGTAACGCCTTCCTTGATGACGGAAGCCGTTATCTTCCCGCCGGGGCCCCGACCCGGACAAACGAGTTATTTTGTTGAGCGCGCAATAAAATTTATACGCGCGAACTCAGGGTAAGCCCTATTGCGTGCTACCCAAACGCGGGGCCTTCACCGAGGTGGTGAACTGATCCGAGGCCAGGCAGGCCAGCTCGGCGACAAGGCGGATGGCATCGGAGGCCGCGCCCTCGAGGTAGCTCACCACCAGCCGCTGCGGCGGCACCGGCAGATCGGTGCGCAGGATCTGCACTTCGCCGCGGCCCACATACTCATAGATCGGCGGCAGCGGCACCAGCGCCCGGCCGAAATGGCTGCGCACCAGTTTGGCGAGCGCCGCGATCGAGCTCACGCAATGCACCTTGCCCAACGGGATGCCGGCGTCGCGATACAAGGCCTTCAGTGCTTCGTGCGGCTGCGATCCCGGGCTCATGGTCAGCACCGGCTCGCGCAGCAGGTCTTCGACACGAACGCTCTCGTCGCTGCCCGCCGGACCGACCCACCCCATCTCCATGGGCAGGCACGGCACATTCACGATGCCCGCCTCGGTGACCGCATCGGTCTGCAGCGCGATATCCAGCGAGCCCTCGCGCAGGCCGCGATGCAGCGCGCGGGTGGTCTCCGAAGTCAGCTGCACCTCGATGCCCGGATAGGTGGAGCGCAGGTTCGTGAGAAAACCGATGAGCCAGGTATGCACCACCGTCTCGATCACGCCGATACGCACCAGGCCCGAAACCTCGTCGGCGCTGCGGCCCAGCGACAGGATCTGCTGGCGCAACTCGAGCAGCCGCTCGCCGTAGTCGAGCAGGCGCGTGCCCACCGCGGTCAGGCGCAGCTCCTTGGCGTCCCGGTCGAACAGCCGTGCGCCGATGTCTTCTTCCAGCGAGGCGATGCGGTTGGCCACCGCGGCCTGCGTGATGTGCAGGCGATCACTGGCCGCGCGGAAACTGCCCAGCCGCGCGGACCACAAAAAAGCTTCGACGAAACGCGTATTCATGACGACAATCCAGGCCCCGCTGGCCGGTCAGCCCGCAAGGGTTCAGGCGCGGCGCGCGCGCTCGTGCGGATCGTCGATCTCGCGCTGGAGCTCGGCGATCAACCATTCGAACCATTGATGTTCGGCACGCGCATAGACCGCGGCCGCGGGCGTCTTGCCCTGGCGCCAGCCGGTCTGGTGCACGTCGAGCCAGAGCGCCAGGCTCTTTTGCGGCGCGAGCAGCCCCGAGAGCCAGGTCCAGAGATACTTGGCCAGCGACCGTTTGTAGCCCTTGGCGCACTGATACAACGTGGGCTCGAGCGGCAACTCGCCCGCGCGCGCCAGACGCTGCTGCACCCGGCGCAGGATCTCAACAGCGGCCTGCAGATCTTCGGTGCTGAGCTTCTTCATGACAACATCTCCTGGAGGTCAAGGGCCGGCATGCGGCGGCAATACGCAGGATTATCGCCGTCCGCGCGCGGGGACGGAAGCCCCATGCACATCGGTCAGTGCGCGTCGCGCCCGGCCAGCCAGGCGTCCAGCCGGGGCAGCACGCGGCGCGCGGCCGCGGTCGTGCCCGCCTCGATCTCGGCCACATCGGCGCCACGCAGTTCGGCCAGCACCGCGCCGATGCGCGGCAGATGCGCGGGCGTGTTGCGGCGATCCGGCTCGTGCAGCCAGGCGGGCGGGATATCGGGCGAATCGGTTTCGAGCACGAGATGCTCGAGCGGGATGTCCGTCGCGTGCCGGCGGATCTGCAGCGCGCGCTCGAACGTCATCGCGCCACCCATGCCCAACGCGAAGCCGTGTTCGACAAAGGCCTGCGCCTGCTGGGCGCTGCCATTGAAGGCATGGGCGATGCCGCCCACCAGATCACGCTGGCGGCGCAGATACTTGAGCAGAATGTCCTGCGAGCGGCGCACATGCAGCAGCACTGGCAGGCCGTACTCGGCGGCCAGCGCGAGCTGGGCGGCGTAGAAGCGCTCCTGGCGTTCGCGCGGCGCGCCGCTGGCGATGTCCTTGACGAAGAAGTCCAGGCCGATCTCGCCGATCGCGACAAAGCGCGGATCGGGCAAGGCCGCCTCGATGGCGCGCCGGAGCACGTCCAGGTCGGCGTCGTGGGCCCGGGCCACATACAGCGGATGGATACCGAGTGCGTAGGTCCCGCCTTCGAACTGGCCGGCCAGCGTGGCCACTGTCTCGAAGTTGGCCGCCTCGATGGCCGGAATCACGATCGCGCCCACCCCCGCATCCTGCGCGGCGTGCGCGACGTCCAGCCGGTCCGGATCGAACTCGGCGGCGTCGAGATGGCAATGGGTATCGATGAACACGCGCGGCTCCGCTGGCAGGACGCCTGCCCGGTTCAACCGGCCAGCAGGCGCCCGTTTTCCATGTGCAGCTGGCGATCGGCACGCGCCGCCAGCTCCGGGTCATGGGTCACGATAGCAAAGGCCGTACCCGATTCCTGGTTGACGCGGGTGAGCAGCTCGAACATGGCCTGCGCGGTGTGGCGATCGAGGTTGCCGGTGGGCTCGTCGGCCAGCACGCAGGCCGGCCGCGTCACGAGCGCGCGCGCCAGGGCCACGCGCTGCCGCTCGCCGCCCGACAACTGCCCGGGGAAATGCCCCTCGCGCGCCGCCAGACCGACCAGCTTGATGACCTCGCGCGCCTCTTTGCGCGCCGTCTCGCGATCGACCCGGCGCACGATCAGCGGCATCGCGACGTTATCCAGCGCCGAGAACTCCGGCAGCAGATGGTGGAACTGATAGACAAAGCCGAGGCTGCGGTTGCGCAGCGCGCTCTTGCGCGCCTCCGACAGACCATGGGAATCCACGCCGTCGACATGCACCGTACCTTCGGACGGCACGTCGAGCAGGCCCAGGATGTGCAGCAGCGTGCTCTTGCCGGAGCCGGAGGCGCCGACGATGGCCACCATCTCGCCACGCTCGACGGCGAGCGACACATCGTCGAGCACCAGGATGCGCTCGGGGCCTTCGTCGTAGACCTTGGTCAGGTGCTCGGCCAGCAGCGCCGGCGGCGGCGTCAGTTCGCGGGAAGTATCAGTCATGGCGCAGCACCTGTGCCGGTTGCAGGCGCGACGCGCGCCAGCTGGGGTAAAGGGTGGCCAGCAGCGACAGCACCAGCGAGGTCACGCCGATGATGGCGATGTCGTTGACTTGCGGATCTGAGGGCAGCGCGCTGATGAAATAGATCTCGCGCGGCAGGAAATGCACGCCGAACAGGCCTTCGATGAAAGGCACGATCACGTCGACGTTGTACGCGATCAGCATGCCGCCGGCCACGCCCGCGATGGTGCCCACCACGCCGATCAGGGCGCCCTGCACGAGGAATATCCGCGCGACTTCTCCCGGGCCGGCGCCCAGGGTGCGCAGGATCGCGATGTCGGACTGCTTGTCTTTGACGGCCATGACGAGCGACGACAGCAGGTTGAACGCCGCCACCGCCACGATCAGCGCGAGGATCAGGAACATCATGCGCTTTTCGGTTTGCACGGCCGCGAACCAGGTGCGGTTGTTGCGCGACCAATCCGATGCCATCACGTAGGGCGGCAGCACCTTGGCCAGCTCGGTGGCCACCTGCGGTGCGCGCTGCATGTCGGCGATGCGCAGACGCACGCCGGCGGTGCCGCTGTCGCGGAACACGCGGGCGGCGTCGTCGTCGTCCACGAACACGAGCGACGAGTCGTACTCATAATGGCCGGACGAGAAAATGCCCACCACCGTGAACTGGCGCATGCGCGGCGCGAAGCCGGCGGGGCTGATGGACCCCTGCGGCGCGAGCATCATCACGGTGTCGCCCACCTTCACGCCCATGTCGGTGGCGAGGTCGCTGCCGAGCACGGCGCCGAAGCCGCCCGGCTTCAGGTCGGTGATTTTGCCGGTCACCATCTGCTTGGGCAGATCGGAGACGTTGCCCTCGCGCTCGGGATCGATACCCCGCACCTGCACGCCGCGCAGCGCCTGGCCGCGCACGAGCATGCCCTGGGCGGCGACGAAGGGCGCCTCGCCCCGGACCTCGGGATTCTGTTTGGCCGCGGAGCCGAACTGGTCCCATTGCGCCAGCACCCGGTCGGGCAAGGCCCCCGGGACGTAGAGTTCGATGTGGGGCAGCACCGAGAGCATGCGGTCGCGCACTTCCTTCTGGAAGCCGTTCATCACCGACAGGACCACGATCAGGGCGGCAACGCCCAGCCCGATCCCGGCCATCGACGTGGCGGCAATAAAGGAAATGAAGCGGTCACGGCGACCGCTGCGCCGACCGAGGCGCGCCATGCCCGCGTAGCGGGCGCCAATCCAGAGTTCGTAAGGTATTTTCAGCACAGCGCATTATGGCATTAACGGCAGTCGCCCGGCGTGCCGCCCCGGCACCCGTCGCTACCTGTTCCATCAGAGCGCGGCGGGGCCGATTTGTTCCGCCCGGCGCCCGGTCCGGCGGCGGCACTACAATGCCGCCATGCTGATCGTGATCCCGGGCGCCCTGCCCGACCTCTCCGTGGCCGGCGAACTCGCCCGGCACCTGCCGCAACGCGCGCCGGTACTGCATGCCTGGTTGCAGGCCGGCCGTGCCGAGTCCGAATCGTTCGATGTGCGCGCCCAGGGCTGCACGCCGTTCGAGGCGTGGCAGCTCGGCCAGGCCGGGTTCGCGCCCGGCCCGGATCAGGCGCTCGGCGCCGGCCTCGGGCCGCTGCGCGCCCCCGAGGCCAGGCCCGGCGAGCCCGTCTGGCTTGCCGAGCTGGTCCACCTTGCGCTCGGCACCGACCAGGCCACGCTGATGCCGCCCGATCAACTCGATCTGCGGGCGGACGAAGACGCCGCGCTCTACGCGCTGGCCGCGCCCCTGTTCGGCGAACAGGGCTTTGGCGTGGAGCGTCTCGCCCCCGGCCGATGGCGCGTGCGGCTGCCCGACGGCCTCGCGCCGCGGAGCGCCAGTCCCGCGGCCGTGGCCGGCCAGCGGCTCGACGCCTGGTGGCAGCACGACGCCGCCACGCGGCCGTGGCGGCGTCTGCTCAACGATATTCAGATGGCCTGGCACGAGCAGCCCGTCAATGAGGCTCGCGCCGCGCGCGGCGTCGCCCCCATCAATGGTCTCTGGCTTTATGGCGGCGCCCTGCCCTGGACGCTCACGCCCGGCGAACCGGCCCAGGTCCTGTCCGAGCTCGAGCGCTCGCATCGCGAAGGCGACTGGGGCCGCTGGCTCGAGGCGCTGGCCCGCCTGGATGCCGAGCATCTCGCGCCGCTGGCCGACGCGCGTCACGCGCCGCGCCAGCCGCTGACCTTGCTGCTGCTGGGCGCCGACCGCCGCGCCCGCCTCACCCTCAAACCGCGCTCGGGCCTGGCCAAATGGCTGCCCGCGCCCAAGCACAAATGGAACGCCTGGTGGTCACACCCCGTCTAACCGTCCGCTCCGCCGCCTTCGACGCCTGCCAAACGCTCGAAGCCGCCGGCATCCATCCTTTGCTGGCGCGCCTGTGGGCCGCCCGCGGCGTCACGCACCCGGACCAGACCCGTCTCAATTGGCCCGCGCTGCTGCCGCCGGCCCACCTCACGCACTCCGCTCACGCGGCGTCCGTGCTGGCCGACGCGATCCAGGCCAACAAGCGCCTGTTGATCGTGGCCGACTACGACTGCGACGGGGCCACGGCCTGCGCGGTCGGCCTGCGCGCGCTGTCGGCCATGGGCGCCGATGTCGATTTCCTGGTGCCCAATCGCTTCGAGACCGGCTATGGCCTCTCGCCCGCCGTCATCGAACTCGCCTGCCGTCATCGCAACGGCAAGCCCGACATCATCATCACGGTGGACAACGGCATCGCCAGCGTCGAGGGCGTGGACGCGGCGAATGCCGCCGGCATCGGCGTGGTCGTGACCGACCATCACCTGCCGGGCGACACGCTGCCGGCGGCGCTGGCCATCGTCAATCCCAATCAGCCGGGCTGCGGCT
Source organism: Bordetella genomosp. 5 (assembly GCF_002261475.1). GTDB lineage: Bacteria > Pseudomonadota > Gammaproteobacteria > Burkholderiales > Burkholderiaceae_B > Bordetella. The sequence continues at coordinate 360,275 of NZ_NEVN01000004.1, read as the reverse complement.
TCCCGTCGAAGAACCTCGCCGGTGTGGGCGTGATCTTCTACATGATGCTGGCGCTGCGCGCCGAGCTGCGCCGCCGTGGGGTATACGCCGCCGACGGCGGGCCCCGCCTCGATGCGCTGGCCGATCTGGTGGCGCTCGGCACGGTCGCCGACGTGGTGCGGCTGGACGCCAATAACCGCCTGCTCGTCACGCAGGGCCTCGCGCGCATGCGCTCGGGCCGCATGCAGCCGGGTCTGCGGGCGCTGTTTGCCGTGGCCGGCCGCGAGCCGCGCAATGCCAACAGCTTCGACCTGGGCTTCGCACTCGGCCCGCGCATCAACGCCGCCGGCCGCTTGGCCGACATGAGCCTGGGCATCGCCTGCCTCACCACCGACGATGAGGCCCAGGCGCTCAACATGGCGCGCGAGCTCGACAACATCAACCGCGAGCGCCGCACGATCGAGGCCGAGATGCGCGAGCAGGCCATGGCGGCGATGGAAGCGCCCCAGGCCACGGCCGGCGCCACCGTCTGCGTCTACGATCCGGGCTGGCACCAGGGCGTGGTGGGACTGGTGGCCTCGCGCCTGAAAGAAAAATTCTGGCGGCCCACGCTGGCCTTCGCGCCCGCCGGCGACGACGAAATCCGCGGCTCGGGCCGCTCGATTCCGGACGTGCACCTGCGCGACGTGCTCGACCTCGTGTCCAAGCGCCACCCCGGGCTCATCCGCAAGTTCGGCGGCCACGCCATGGCGGCCGGCCTCACGCTCGGACGCGACGGTTTCGCGCAGTTCGCGCCGGCCTTCGAGGCCGCCGTGCGCGAACTCACCGGACGCGACCAGTTCGAGCCCCTCATCGAAACCGACGGGTCGCTCGAGACGGGCTATGCCAATGCCGAAGTCGCGGGCCTGCTGCAGCAACAGGTCTGGGGCGCGGGTTTCGCGGCCCCGCTGTTCCTCGACGAATTCACCGTGCGCAGCCAGCGGCTGGTCGGCGAAAAGCACCTCAAGCTCTCACTCGAGCGCGGTGCGCAGCGCTTCGACGCCATCTGGTTCGGCCACGACCAGTCCCTGCCCGCCCAGATCCAGGCGGCCTACCGCCTGGAGCAGAACGTCTGGAACGGCATGGTCTCCGTGCAGCTGGTGATCGAACACGCCGGCTGACGCCGGCCAGCGGGACAGTCCGGCCGGCGCCGGCGCGGCACCGGCCGCCGCTGCACCGGCCGGCGCAGCACCGGCCGCGGGGGCACCGGGCGCCTGCCGCAGCAAGACGGGCTCAGGCACGCTAAAATGCCAGGTTTCGCATAAAAGTCACCAGGATCAATCATGGAAGCCGAACGTCAGAACCAGATCGCCGCCCGCCTTGCCGACTACGCGGAGCGCGAACAGGCTCTACGGAGGTATCTTTGACTACGATGCCAAATCCGAACGCCTGCATGTCGTAAACGCCGAGCTCGAAGACGCCTCGGTCTGGAACGACCCCAAGCACGCCCAGGACCTGGGCCGTGAGAAGAAATCCCTCGAAGACGTCGTGGGCACGCTGACCGAGCTCGGCTCGGGGCTGGCCGACGCACGTGAGCTGTTCGAACTGGCCGCCGCCGACGAAGACGACGCCACGCTCGAAGCCATCGAGGTCGATGCCAACGGCTTCCAGGAAAAGCTCGAGACGCTGGAATTCCGCCGCATGTTCTCGAACGCGGCCGACCCGCTCAACTGCTTCGTCGACATCCAGGCCGGCGCGGGCGGCACCGAGGCCCAAGACTGGGCCTCCATGCTGCTGCGCCAGTACCTGAAGTACGCCGAACGCAAGGGCTTCAAGGTCGAAGTGCTCGAAGAGTCCGAAGGCGAAGTCGCCGGCATCAAGTCCGCCACCATCAAGATGGAAGGCGAATATGCCTTCGGCTACCTGCGCACCGAAACCGGCGTGCACCGCCTCGTGCGCAAGAGCCCGTTCGACTCCTCCGGTGGCCGCCACACATCGTTCGCCAGCGTATTCGTCTACCCCGAGGTCGACGAGTCCTTCGAGGTCGAGGTCAATCCGGCCGATCTGCGTGTCGACACCTACCGGGCCAGCGGCGCGGGCGGTCAGCACATCAACAAGACCGACTCCGCCGTCCGGATCACGCACATGCCCAGCGGCATCGTGGTCCAGTGCCAAAACGACCGGTCGCAGCACCGCAACCGCGCCGAAGCGATGCAGATGCTGAAGTCCAAGCTGTACGAGCTCGAGATGCGCAAGCGCATGGCCGAGCAGCAGAAGCTCGAAGACTCCAAGACCGACGTGGGTTGGGGCCATCAGATCCGTTCGTACGTGCTCGACCAGAGCCGCATCAAGGATCTGCGCACCAACGTTGAAATCTCCAACACCCAGAAAGTGCTGGACGGCGACCTGGATCCCTTCATCCAGGCCAGCCTGAAGCAAGGCGTCTGACCGCAACCTCTCCGGAGCCATCCGACATGATCGACACGCTTGCCATCCTGACCGGCGCCTCGCGCGGCCTGGGCGCTGCCCTGGCGCGGGGCCTGCTCAAACCCGGTACCCGCCTCGTCACGCTGGCGCGCCGTACTGATCCCGACCTCGCCGCCCAGGCCAACGCCGCGGGCGTCGAGCTCGAGCAGCTGCCTGTCGATCTGTCGGATCTGGCCGTGGCCGGCGCCACGGCCGAGCGGCTGGCCGCGGCGCTGAAGCAGGCCCGCCGTTATGTGCTCATCAACAACGCCGGCACGGTCAACCCGGTGGCCAATACCGCCGAGCTCACCGACGCCAGCGCCATCGCGTCGGCCTTCAACCTCAACGTCACGGCCGTCATGCTGCTGACCGCGCGGTTCCTGTCGGCCCTGCGCGGCCAGGGCGCCGACGTGCGCATCATCAACATCTCGTCGGGCGCGGGCCGCAATCCCAACGCCGGCTGGGGTGTGTATTGCGCCACCAAGGCGGCGCTCGACATGTATACCCGCGTGCTCAACGCCGAACACGCCGCGCAGGGCGTGCGCGCCGTCTCGCTCGCCCCCGGCATCGTCGACACCGACATGCAGGCCACCATCCGTTCCAGCGACGAAGCCAGTTTTCCGGCGCTCGCGCGCTTCCAGGAATTCCACGCCACCGGCAAGCTGTCGGCGCCCGCCGACGTGGCCGCGCGCATCCTCGCTTATCTCGATCGCGACGATTTCGGCAAGACCGAAATCGACGACATCCGCAATTACAACTGACCCACCATGACTGATCACTCGCCCGCGCCCGTCGCCCAGGATGAAAACCGCTTGATCGCCGAGCGGCGCGCCAAGCTGGCCAAGCTGCGCGAAAGCGGCGTCGCGTTCCCCAACGATTTCGTGCCGGACGCGCAGGCCGCGCAGCTGCACGCCAAATACGACGACCAGGAGCAACAGTCCCTGGTCGACGCCGCCGTGCACGTCAAGGTGGCCGGGCGCATGATGCTCAAGCGTGTGATGGGCAAAGCCAGCTTCGCCACGCTCCAGGACGGCACCGGTCGCATCCAGCTCTACCTCGAGCGCGGCACGCTGGGCGAAGAGGTCTACGCTTCGTTCAAGCAATGGGACATCGGCGACATCATCGCGATCGAAGGCACGATGTTCAAGACGAACAAGGGCGAGCTCTCGGTGCATGCCACCAGCGCGCGCCTGCTGTCCAAGTCGCTGCGTCCGCTGCCCGACAAGTTCCACGGCGTGTCCGACCAGGAGCTGCGCTACCGCCAGCGCTACGTCGACCTCATCATGACCGATGCCACGCGCAAGACCTTCGAAGCGCGCAGCAAGGCCGTCGGCAGCATTCGCCGCCTGATGCAGGACGCCGGCTTCCTCGAAGTCGAAACGCCGATGCTGCACCCGATTCCCGGCGGCGCGGCGGCCAAGCCGTTCGTCACCCACCACAACGCCCTCGACATGGAGATGTACCTGCGCATTGCGCCGGAGCTCTATCTCAAGCGTCTGGTGGTCGGCGGCTTCGATCGCGTGTTCGAGATCAACCGCAACTTCCGCAACGAAGGGGTGAGCCCGCGCCACAACCCCGAGTTCACCATGATGGAGTTCTATGCGGCCTACGCGGATTACCGCTGGCTCATGGACTACACCGAAAACCTGATCCGTCAGGCGGCCATCGACGCCACCGGCAGCGCCGTGCTCACGTATGGCGAGCGCGAACTCGACCTGGCCAAGCCGTTCGACCGCCTCACGATCTGCGAAGCCATCCTGAAGTACGCGCCGCAATACACCCAGGACCAGCTCGATGACATCGAGTTCGTGCGAGGCGAGCTCAAGAAGTTCGGCGCCGACGTCAAGGGCCCCGTGCTGTCGCGCGCCGGTCTGGGCGCGTTGCAACTCGCCCTGTTCGAAGAAACGGCCGAATCGCAGCTCTGGAACCCGACCTACATCATCGACTACCCGATCGAGGTTTCGCCGCTCGCCCGCGCCTCCGACACGCGTGAAGGCATCACCGAACGCTTCGAGCTGTTCATCACCGGCCGCGAGATCGCCAACGGCTTCTCCGAGCTCAACGATCCCGAAGACCAGGCCGAGCGTTTCCGCTCGCAGGTCGAGGCCAAGGATGCGGGCGACGAAGAAGCCATGTATTTCGACGCCGACTACATCCGCGCGCTCGAGTACGGCATGCCTCCCACGGGCGGCTGCGGCATCGGCATCGACCGTCTCGTCATGCTGCTCACCGATAGCCCCAGCATCCGCGACGTCATCCTCTTCCCGCACCTGCGCCGTGAAGACTGACCCTCACCAGGACCGCGCATGATCGTCAAATTCCTGCTCATCATCGCGTTCCTGGTGCTGGTCATGTACGTGGTCCTGCCGCGGCGCGGCGCCAACCAGCCCGTTGATCGGGCGCGGCGCCTCTTCATCGCGCTATGCGCCGGCAGCGTCGGCGCCCTCACCGGCTCGCTGATCACGCTGGTGCTGTGGCTCGGCACCAATGCCGGCCCGACCGACAGCCACCGCGGCGGTGGCGACGCGCTGCTCGGCCTCTCCGGCCTGCTGCTGGTGATCAGCCTGGGCTGCGCGGTCGGCGCCATGATGAAGCGCGTGAAATAACACCTGCGGCCACGCGCGCCCCGGCCACCGCCTTCGGACGGTCGCCGAGCGCCGTGGCCCGGCAATTCCTAGTGCGGATTGCCCGCTCCGGCCCGCAGGGTCGGCAGCGTCGCCACCAGCAAGGCATCCACGAACTCCGCCGGCGCCAACCGGCCTTGCGGGCGATACCACTGCACCGTGAGATTCATCGCGCCCAGGATGCTGCGCTTGATGATCGCGGGATCGCCGCGCAGCGTGCCGTCCGCCACGGCCGCCTCGACCGCGTGCTGCCAGATCGCTTCGTACGCGTCGCTCAGGCGCTTCACACCCGCCTTGTTCTCCGCCGACAGACTGCGCCACTCGTACACCAGCGCATTCATCGCGTCGCCGCCGTCACCGCGCAACATGCTCCACATGTGCACGCGGAACAGCGCAGCAAGCCGATCGCCGGGCGCCTCGAACCGGGCCATCGCCGCGCGGCCACCGTCGATCACTTCCTGGATGCCATTGCACATCACCGCCACCAGGATCTCTTCCTTGCTGCGGAAATGATGAAACAGGCTGCCGGACTGCAAGCCCACGGCGCGTCCCAGATCGCGCACGGTCGTGCGCTCGTAGCCCTGCTGGCGGAACAACCGGCCCGCCGCGCGGATCAGCTCCTGACGGCGGGTCGTGTCCGCCTGCGCTGGCGCCGCGTCGCCGGCCGTCGGCGTGTTCACAGGCGCTCCACCACCGTCGCGGTGGCCATTCCATGCCCGATGCACATCACCTGAAGGCCGAGAGTACCGTCCGTGCGCTCGAGTCCGCTCAGCATCTTGGCCATCAGACCGGCGCCGGTCGCGCCGAGCGGATGCCCGTGCGCGATCGCCCCACCCCAGGGATTCACGCGGCGCGGATCGGCATCGAACTCGCGCAGCCACGCCAGCACCACCGACGCGAACGCTTCGTTGATCTCGATCCAGTCCAGATCGGCCAGCGCCAGGCCCGCCTGACGCAGCGCGCGCTCGGTCGCCGGAATCACACCGGTGAGTTGCAGCAGCGGATCGGAGCCCACCACGACGCGCGCCAGGAAGCGTGCCCGTGGCCGGATGCCGTCGGCCAATGCCTGCTGCCGGTCTCCGACGAGAATGGCGGCCGCGCCGTCCGCGAGCTGGCTCGCATTGGCCGCCGTGACCCGCCCGGGGCCCGCGGGATCCAGCACGGGACGCATGGCCGCCATCCGGGCAGGGTCGACGTGCTCGCGTATGCCTTCGTCTCGCGGCGTGCGCTCGCCTGAGGCGCCCGCCGTCAGCTCGTCGTGCCAACCCTGAGCGCTCGCGTGCCAGGCCCGCGCATGGCTCTGTGCCGACCACGCATCCAGCGCCTCGCGGGATAGCTGCCATTGCGCCGCGATGCGCTCCGCGCTCTCGATCTGATGCGGAATCGGGTAGCGGACGAGCAGATCGGGATGCAGACCGTCGAAGCCGGTAAAAGGCCGCGCGCCCAGCGTCACGTCGAGGAACATGGGCACGCGCGTCATGCTCTCCACCCCGCAGGCCAGCACATAACGGGCATCGCCCGCCGCCACCGCCTGCGCCGCGAAATGCAGCGCCTGCTGGCTCGATCCGCACATGCGGTTGAGCGTCACGCCGGGCACCGACTCGGGCAGGCCGGCGAGCAGCGCGGCCTGCCGCGCGATGTTCGCGCCTTGCTCGCCGGCCTGGCTCACGCAACCGCAGATGACGTCGTCGATCGCCTCCGGGGGCATGCCCGCGCTGGCCGTCACGTCGCGCAGCACGCCGGCCAGCAGCGCATCGGGGCGGTGCTGCGCCCACTGCCCGGCCGGCCGCCCGAATGGCGTACGCAAGGCCTCCAGGATCACCGGTTCGGTCATCATGCCGCCTCCTGCTCACGATAGAGCGCCTCGATCTCGCTGGCGTAGGCGCGGTGAATATTGGCGCGGCGCACCTTCATGGTGGCCGTCACTTCGTCGTCGTCATGATCGAGTTCTTTCACCAGCAGATGAAAGCGCTTGATCTGCGCCACGGGCGCCAGCCCCTCGTTGGCCGCATCGATCTCCTGCTGCACCATGCGCCGGACCTCCGGATGCTCGGCCAGCGAGCGGAAATGCGTGAACGACAGCCCCCGCAGTTCGGCCCATTTCGCCACCGTGTCGAACTCGATCTGGATCAGTGCGCACACATAACGCCGGCCGTCGCCGATCGCGATGCACTCTTTCACATACGGGCTGCCCTTGACCGCGCCCTCGATCTCCGTCGGCGTGAGATTCTTGCCGCCCGCGGTGATCATGATGTCCTTCAGGCGATCGACGATGCGCAGTTGATCGCCGTCCACTCGCGCCACGTCGCCGGTATGCAGCCAGCCGTCGCGCAGCGTCTGCGCCGTGGCCTCGGGATTGCGGTAGTAGCCCGCGAACACCATCTCGCCGTGCAGCTGCAGCTCGTCGTGCTCGCCCAGCCGCCATCGCACGCCCTGCGTGGCCTCGCCGACGGTGCCCACGCGCACCGCGTCGGGCCGCTGGCCCAGGACCATGCCGGTGGATTCGGTCAGGCCGTAGACCTCGATGAGCGGCACGCCCAGGGCCCGGAAAAACCGCACGACCTGCGGCGAAATCGGCGCCGCGCCCGTCAGCGCGACGCGCACCCGCCGAAGCCCGATGAAGTTCTGCAGGGCACGCAGCACGAGCCAGTACCAGAATCCGTGCACCAGCCGCTCGCGCAGGCTGCGCTGATGCGCGGCCTTCTCATGAAACGGCATGCAGGCCGCGAGCGCATGACGCAAGAGCGCCCGCCGCAGCCGGCCCGATTCCTGGGTCTTGATGCTGATCGCGGCATGGAGCTTCTCCCAGATCCGTGGCACGCCCAGAAACACCGTGGGCGCGACCTCGCGCAGGTCCTCCTGCACCGTACGGATCGACTCGCCGAAGTTCACCTGCGAGCCCAGGTAGATGGGCACGAAGCTCGAGAGCATCTGCTCGGCCACGTGGCATAGGGGCAGATACGAAAGATGCACGCTCCCGGCACTCATGCCGAGGCGCTCCGCGATGCCCGGCGCCACGCCGCGCATATTGGCGTAGCGGATCATCGCGCCCTTGGGTTTGCCGGTGGAGCCCGAGGTGTAGATCATCAGCCCCACGTCTTCGAGCGACTGCCGTTCGAGCGCCGCCTCCAGATCGATGCGGGCCTGGGGCGCGGCCTGAGCGCCGCGCGCCCGCAGTTCGGTAAAGGGCACGATGCCGGCGCGGACCTCGTCGGGATAGCTGCCCAGACCCTTGGTCTCGATCATGATGATCGCGCGCAGGCGCGGCAGCCGGGCCCGCACCTCGAGCACCTTGTCGACCTGCTCCTGATCCTCGCAGACGACCAGATCGACATCCGCGTGTTCCAGCACGAACCCCACTTCCGCGGCCGGGCTCGTCGCGTACACGCCCACGGTCACGGCGCCGAGGACACCCGCGCCCAGTTGCGCCAGCAACCACTCCTGGCGGTTTTCCGACATCACGGCGACGTGGGCGCCCGGCCCCAGTCCCAGCGATTGCAATCCCAGCGCGACCTCGACGCTGGCTTCCCAGTAGGCGCGCCAGGTGAGGGGCCACCAGATGCCGAACTCCTTCTGGCGCAACGCCACGCGCTGCGGCATGGCGCGGGCCTGCTCGCGCAGCATCTGCGGCAGGGTCAGGGCGGGCAGGGTGAGAGGCGTCGGTGTATCGGCCACGGCCAGCTCCTTCACGACAACCAGCGCTTGCGGCGCTTGTAGTGCTTCAGATCGCGAAAGCCGCGGCGCTCCCCGCCCCCGCCCACACCCAGATAGAACTCCCGCACATCGGCGTCGCCGGCGAGACGCTCGGCGCTGCCGTCGATCACGATCTTGCCGGTCTCCATGATGTAGCCGTAATGGGCGACCGCCAGCGCGACCGAGGCGTTCTGTTCCACCAGCAACATCGACACGCCCTGCTCCGCGTTGATGCGCGCGATGATGCGGAAAAGGCTCTCCACCAACATCGGCGACAGACCCAGCGAGGGCTCGTCCAGCAGCATCAGCGACGGCTTGGCCAGGAGCGCTCTGCCGATGGCGAGCATCTGCTGCTCGCCGCCGGACAAATAACCGGCCAGTCCGCGCCGGCGCTCGTGCAGCCGCGGGAAGTAGCCGTACACGAGGTCGAAGTCGGGGCGCTGCCCCCGGCCCGTCAGCGCGTAGGTCGCCGCGACGAGGTTCTCCTCGACCGTGAGGTCTTCGAACACCCGGCGCCCCTCCATCACATGCGCCAGACCCGCGCGCACCAGCGACTGTGGCGCCAGCCGCGCGGTCTCCTGCCCCAGAAAGCGGATCTCGCCCTGCACGCGCTCACCGTCTTCGAGCGCCAGCAGACCGGACACCGCCTTCAGCGTGGTCGACTTGCCCGCGCCATTGCTGCCCAGCAGCGCCACGATCTGGCCGCGCGGCACCGCCAGCGACAGGCCGCGCAACACCTGCACGGCCTTGTTGTAGACCACTTCGACGTTGCGCACCTCGAGCACGGTTTCAGACATGGCCGGCCTTCAGTTCAACACGATCCAGTCGGAGGCCGGCACCATCTTCTTCTGCTTGGTATCGGCACGATAGATGCGCCCGACGGGGATCGAGTTACCCTTGATGGTGATGGGCACGCCGATGATGCCGCCGGTGTCGAAGTCCTTGATGCCGTCGAGCGTGGCCTTCATGTTGGCGGCGGTCAGGTCCTTGCCCGCGTCCAGTGTTCGCTTGGCCGTCTCGGTGAACAGCATCGCAGCCAGGAAGCCCTGCATATAGCCGGTGCTCTGATACTGCGGCCGCATGGCGCGGATCTTCTCGAGCATCGGCGCCTTCTCCGAGTCATCGTAGTAGTAGCGGTAAGGCATCACGCCCATGAATCCCTCCGCGTCCTCGCCCATCTGCATCACGGTGGAGTTGTCCATGGTCCAGAACGTGCCCATGTAGCGCGTCTTCAGGCCCATGCGCTTGCCTTGCCCCACGAACTCGGGAATCGGCGCCAGCACGTAGCCATGAAAGATCGTGAAGTCGGGGTCGGCGCGGCGCAGCTTGATCACCTCGGTCGACACATCCACGCTGCCCGGCGGCGTCATGATCTCGGTGGCCACCTTGAGCCCGAGCTTTTCGGCCACGCCGCGCGAGCTGGCGATCGGATCGCGGCCGAACTCGGTATCCGAGTACACGAACGCCACCTTGGCGCCGGGCTTTTCCTTGGCGATGTAGCGCAGCAGGATGCCGAACATTTCGGTGTAGTCCGGGCCCAGCATGAACTGATTGGGATACTTCTTCGGATCGTTCAATTCGGTCGCGAACGAGGCGCCACTCATGATCATCGTGCCGGCGCGATCCAGCTCGGCGTTGATCGTCTTCGAGAAGCCGGTCGAGTCACCGTAGTAGAAGTTCACCTTGTTCTGACTGGTGATCTTCTTGAACGCGGCCACCGAGGCATCGACCTTGTACGCCGTGTCCTCGGGCACATAGACCACCTTGCGGCCCTTCACCCCGCCCTGCTCGTTGATCATCTTCACGTAGTCGCCGATGCCCGCGTGAATGCCCTGCCCCGCGAAGGCGAACACCCCGCTCAGCGGGATCGAGCCGCCGATCACGATGTCCTCGGCGGCATGCGCCGCGCCCGCCGGGCCCAGCGCGGCGGCCATGGCCAGCGGCGCCAGCCAGCGTCGCCATCCCTGCATCATCCCGTGCTTCATGGTGTGTCTCCTCTTGGGTGTTGTCATCTGGCCGGCTTGGCGCCGGCTCAGGTCCTGAACGGCCACAAATGGAAGAAGCGCCGTACGCGCCGCCACATCTCGGCGAGCCCGTGCGGTTCGAAAATCAGGAAGCCGACGATGAGGGCACCGAACACGATGGTGCGCACCGGCGACAGCAGGCTCAGCGCATCGCCGCCCAACGGCAGCCAGCCCACGATCAGCTTGAGCACTTCGGGCACCATGGCCATGAAGGCCGCGCCCAGGATGGTTCCGAGCACCGAGCCCATGCCGCCGACGATGATCGCCGCCAGGTAGAAGATCGACAGGATGAGCGGAAAGCTCTCCGGCGTGACCACGCGAAAGAAGTACGCCCACAGCCCGCCCGCCACGCCGGCGTAGAACGAGGACAGCCCGAAAGACAGCAGCTTGTAGCGCAGCAGGTCGATGCCCAGCACCTCGGCCGAAATGTCGCGGTCGCGGATCGCGATGAACGCACGTCCGATGCGCGTGCGGAACAGATTCGCGGCGCCCAGCAGCATCAGCACCATGATCGGCACGATGAGCCAATAAATGCGAAACGAGGTGTCCAGATCGATGCCCAGCGCACGCGCCGGCGCGACCTGCAGGCCGGCCGTCCCGCCCGTGAAACTCAGGTTGGCGAACAAAAAGTGCGCGATGAAGGACGCCGCGATGGTCACGATGGCGAGATACAGGCCCTTGACCCGCAGCGAGGGAATGCCGACCAGCACGCCGCCCAGCATGGCCACCACGCCGGCCGCGGGCAGCGTGATCCAGAATGGCAGTCCGAACCGAGTCTGCAACACGGCGACGGTGTAGGCGCCCAGGCCCATGAACGCCGCCTGCCCCAGACTCACCAGGCCGGTGTAGCCCGTCAACAGGTTCAGGCCCATCGCGCTGATGATGTGGATCGCGACCAGGCAGGCCAGATAGAGCCAATAGGCATTGGCGAAGAACGGAAAGCCGATCAGGGCGAGCGCGAGCAGGCACAGCCAGACGTGCTGCGTGCGGCTGTCGAAGAGCGCCTGGTCGGCGGCGTAGCTGGTCTTGGCCGTGGCGATGCGCATGCTAGAGCCTCTCGATGTCGCGGGTGCCGAACAGCCCGTATGGCCGGATCATCAGCGCCACTACGAGCACGACAAAGGTCGCGAGCAGCTTGTACTCGCCGCCGAGGTAGGCGCCTGCCCAGGATTCGAGCAGGCCGACGAACACCCCGGCCAGCAGCGCCCCGGCCACGCTGTCCAGCCCGCCCACGATCACCACGACGAGCACCGACAGCCCGAACGTGCCCATCGAGGAAGAGATACCACCGATGGCGCCCACCACGATCCCGGCCACGGCGGCCAGCACACCCGCCGCCGCCCACGCCAGGGAAAAGACGCGCGGCACGTTGATGCCCATCGCATACGCCGCCCCCTGATCCGAAGCGGTCGCGCGCAGCGCCACGCCCCCGCGCCAGTAGCGGAACACGGCCAGGGCCAGCGCCGACAGCACCACCGCGACCAGGAAGCCGTAGAACACCTTGGACGCCACGAAGGCTTCACCGATCATCACGGGCGCGCGCGGCATGAACTCCGGCAGCCGGCGCTGATCCGCTGTCCAGACCAGCTCCACCACGCCCACCAAAATCGACGCCAGCCCCACCGTGATCATGAAGATCGAGATCGGCGACTCGCCCAGCATCGGCCGGATCGCGACGCGCTCGACCAGCGCACCCAGCAGGCCGGAAGCCAGCAAGGCCGCGGTCACCGCCGCCCAGATGGGCCATTGCAGATCGGCCGCGAAGGCGTAGAAGAGATACGCGCCCATCATGAGGAACTCGCCGATCGCGATGTTCACCACCCGCGTCGCCTTGTAGACGATCACGAATGCGAGGCCGGCCAGCGCGTACAGGCCGCCTGCGCCCAGACCGGCAAGACTCACCTCGAAGAGAAACAGCGCATCCATCAGGCCGCCTCCGCGCGCAACCGGGCACGCAGGTCGCCGACGTCGCCGGTGCCGAGATACGCCTTGATCACGTCCGGATCGGCCTGCACGGCCTGCGGCGTACCGCTCGCGATCACCTGGCCGAAGTTGAGCACCACCACGTGGTCCGAGAGGTCCATGACCATGCCCATGTCGTGCTCGACCATGAGCACCGTCAGCCCCCACTCGGCGCGCGCGTCGAGAATGAAGCGCGCCATGTCCTCGGTCTCTTCGCGATTCATGCCGGCCACCGGCTCGTCCAGCATCAGGATGCGCGGCTGCATGGCCAGGGCCCGCGCCAGCTCCACGCGCTTTTGCAGGCCATAGGGAAGCGACGCCACCGGGAGATTGCGGATGTGGTCGATCTCCAGAAAGTCGATGATGCGCGACTCGATCTCGGCCCGCAGCGCCAGCTCTTCGCGGCGCGCGCGTCCGGCATAGATCAGGGCATCGAGCACATTGGTGCGCAGGTGCGCATGACGGCCGAGCTTGATGTTGTCCAGCACCGTCATGCCGCGGACAACGCGATGTTCTGGAACGTGCGCGCCAGACCCAGGCGTGCACGCACCGGCGCGCTCACACGGGAGATGTCCTGTCCGGCGAAGTGAATGCGCCCGACGCTCGGGCGATAGAAGCCGGAAATGGTGTTGAACAGCGAGGTCTTGCCCGCGCCGTTGGGCCCGATGACCGTGGTGATGGTGCCCGCCCGCACGTCGAAGCCCACGCCGGACAGTGCCTTCACGCCGCCGAAGGCGAGCGTCACCCCTTCGACCCGCAGCAACGGGTCTGGCTCGATACGATCCACCTGCTGTCTCCTCGCTTTTTTATGTACTGCGACTGCGGTACTGCGAAGTGCTGCGTGGCGAATCCCCCTGAGACCTGCGCGGCGATGTCGCTGCGCCTGTCCGCGACGAGCGGGGATGCGGTACGCTAACCCGGCGTAGGACCGAGCAAGCGCTTGGTTGCGAACATAGCATTCCGGTTTTTGGCTCGAACAGTAGGTACTTACCCGAAACGGAGACCTTCATGGACCATGCTGATACGCAGTTCCAGACCCTGCGGCTCGATACCGACGACGCGTGCGCCACGCTCACGCTCGACCGGGCCGCCGCGCTCAACGCCATCGACGTCGAAATGGGCCGCGAGCTGCAGCGCGCCGCGGATCAGATCGCCGCGCAGCCTCGCATCCGCGTCGTGATCCTCCGCGGCGCGGGCAAGGTGTTCTGCGCCGGTGGCGACATCGGCATGTTCGAGGGCGACGCAGCACGCATCCGCGCCACGCTGCAGGCGTTATTCGTTCCGCTCAATGATTTCGTCGCCCACATCGCGCGCATGGACAAGATCTGGCTGGCCGACGTGCATGGCGTGGCCGCGGGCGCGGGGCTGTCGCTCGCGCTGGGCTGCGACCTCGCGTGGGCCACCGAAGATGCGCGCTTCGCGACCGCCTATCTCAAACTCGGCGCCACGCCCGACGCCGGCATGACGCACGCGCTGGTACGACTGGTCGGCCGGCGGCGCGCGATGGAGTTGTTGCTGCGCACCGAACCGATCGACGCCAGTCGCGCCCTGCAATCCGGGCTGATCAACCAGGTCTACGATGCCACCGACGGCGATCCCGTGGGCGACTACGCCCGCACGCTGGCATTGCACGCGCCGGCCAGCATCGCCGGGCTCAAGCGCCTATTGCGTCAGGCCGCGCTCACGCCGCTCGAAACCCAGCTCGGCGATGAATCGGCATGCTTTCTGGCCAATGCGGGCAGCGCGGACTTCGCGGAAGGCGTGCGTGCGTTCCGCGAAAAAAGGCCCGCGCGTTTTACGGGGCAGTAAAGGCGCGCACGGCCGGCAGGCCGCGCAAGCGAGGCATCAGGCCGCCGCGCGGGCGCGCACGGCGCCGGCCCAGCGGCGCGCCACCGTAGGCGAGGTGGCGCACGCGGCGGAGCCCGTCACCACACGCACCGCACGCTCCAGCAGCTGGATGTCCGCTTCGTGCTGACGCGCCACGTGCGGATCCTCGAAAAAGATCACGCGCTGGCACTGGTGTTCGAGCACGAGCTCGGCAATCTGCGCATCCCCGCCCAGCGGGCCGCTCAGGTAGCGGTGCACCCAGGGCTTGTCCTGCGGCCAGCCGCGCGACCACGCCAGCTCGTTCAAGCGGCCGCCCGTCGTGCCGGTCGCCACACGCCGCGAGAACTGCGACAGCACGTCGAAGTACTCGTCCGCGAACGCAACCATCTCGTCTTTGAGCGCATCGTGCGCGATCAGCGCGAGCGTCTGGCCGGTGAAATCGAAATTGCGTGACAAGGCCGGATCCGGCGCGAGCCCCGCGAGCACGCGCTCGACCTCGATCCATTCGATGGCGCCGGCCAGTGTCGAGATGAACGGACGACCATGCGTGATGCACTGGCGCTTGAGCGCAAGCGCCTCGGGAAAGATCGACGACGGGTCGACCGGGTCGATCAGATAGATCGCACCGTCGAACGGCGCTTCGCCGTCGCGCCCTTCGGTCACGCGGGCCACCAGCTTCATCAGTCCGCCCTCGCGGCCGTAGGGGTAACGGATCAGGCCGTTGTAACCCTGCAGCATGCCCTCGCGCACGATGGCATCGTGCGTGCGGCCGACCGTGTGGAGCTGGATGCCCATTTCGCGGATGGTGGCCGAAGACGCGCGCAGCCAGGTGAAAAGCGCCGCGTCGGGCGTTTCATGGTGGAGTCGGTTGGCCGCGAGGCCAAAGCGCAGTCGGGGAGCGGTCATGGACAGTGCACGATATCAAGGGGCCAGCGCCGGGCCGCACGGTTGCACGCGCGATTGCGTGCCTGCCGATGATACCGCTTGGCCGATGACAGTGTGCGCAGGCGCCCCGCTCCCGCAATGCGGGAAGGCGCAGCCCGCACGCCCGCGCCGCATACAAGAAACCCCGCACGCAGCGGGGTTCGGGGTCAGACGCCCTGCACTCAGTCGGCTTCGTCGATCCAGGCCTGCTGAATGGCTTCGAGGATCTTCTCGCCGCTGTGGGCGGGATCATCGTCGAAACCCGGCAGCTCGAGCACCCACGCGCGCAGCTGCGTGAAGCGCACCGTCGTGGGATCCACGTCGGGATAGGTATCGGCCAGCGCCGTGGCAATCTCGTAAGTGTCGACCCACTTCATGTCAGTGATCTTCCTTGGCGTGATTGATCGTGTACTTCGGGATTTCCACGGTCAGATCGGCATCGGCGATGAGGGCCTGGCACGACAGACGCGAGGTCGAGGTCAGGCCCCAGGCCTTGTCCAGCAGATCCTCTTCGGAATCGGTCGCGTCTTCGAGCGAGCTGAAGCCCTGGCGCACGATGACGTGACACGTGGTGCAGGCACAAGAGAGCTCACACGCGTGATCGATGTCGATATCGTGATCCAGCAGCACGCGACAGATCGACGCGCCCACCGGCGCGTCATCGATGACGGCGCCTGCGGGGCAAATCTCGGGATGGGGCAATACGGTCAGTTTAGGCATAACGGATATCAGGCGAGTTCGTCGAGTTTGCGGCCGGCGAGCGCGTTACGGATGCTGCGATCCATACGGCGGGCGGCGAAATCCTCGGTCGCATCGGAAAGGGCTTGTACCGCGGCGCGCACGGCGTCCACGTCGGGGGCATCGCGCGCGGCGGCGGCGTCGGCGAGGGCGGCGTCCACCCGCGCACGTTCGTCGGCGTCCAGCAGATCGCCGTCGGCGGCCAGCGCCGCGCCAACGGACTCGACCAGCTGGCGGGCTTCGACCTGCTGTTCGCGCAGCATGCGTGCGCGCGCATCGGCGTCCGCCTGCGACACGCCTTCGGACAGCATGCGGGTGATCTCGTCATCCGAGAGACCATAAGAGGGCTTCACCGTCACGGCGGCCTCGATACCCGTGCTCTGCTCGCGAGCGGTGACGCTCAGCAACCCGTCGGCATCCACCTGGAAGGTCACACGGATACGCGCCGCGCCCGCCACCATCGGCGGAATGCCGCGCAGTTCGAAGCGCGCCAGCGAACGGCAATCGGACACCAGGTCGCGCTCGCCCTGCACCACGTGCACGCTCATCGCGCTCTGGCCGTCCTTGAACGTCGTGAACTCCTGCGCGCGTGCCACCGGGATCGTGCTGTTGCGCGGGATCACCCGCTCCACCAGCCCGCCCATGGTCTCGAGACCCAGCGACAGCGGCGTCACGTCAAGCAGCAGCCAGTCTTCGCCGGGCGCGCGGTTGCCCGCCAGCAGGTTGGCCTGCAGCGCGGCGCCCAGCGCCACGACCTGATCGGGATCCAGGTTGACGAGCGGTTCGGTGCCGAACAACGCACCGACAGCCTGACGGATCACGGGCATGCGCGTCGCGCCGCCCACCATGACCACGCCCTGCACATCGCTCACCGAGAGATTCGCATCGCGCAGCGCGCGGCGCGCGGCGTCGAGCGTGCGGGCAACCAGGGGCTGCGCCCAGGCGTCGAACTGCCCGCGCGACAGAACCTGCGTGACGGAGGTGCCATCCGCGCGGTTGAACGCGAGCGTGGCCTCCTCGCTGTCGGTCAGGGCTTCGCGGGCCTGGCGTGCCGCCACGAGCAGCGCGCGGCGCTCACCCAGCGACAGCTCGCCCAGCGATTGCGTCTGGACCACCTGCGCCGCGATCAGCGAATCGAAATCGTCCCCGCCCAGCGCCGTGTCACCGCCGGTGGCGATCACCTCGAACACGCCCTTGGTGAGACGCAGAATCGAAATGTCGAACGTGCCACCGCCAAGATCGTAAACGGCGTAGACACCCTCGGCCGCCTGATCCAGGCCGTAGGCGATCGCGGCCGCCGTGGGTTCGTTGAGCAGGCGCAGCACGTTCAGACCGGCCAGCCGCGCGGCGTCGCGCGTGGCCTGCCGCTGGGCATCGTCGAAATAGGCGGGCACCGTGATCACGGCGCCCACGAGGTCATCGCCCAGCACGTCTTCGGCGCGCTGACGCAGCACCGCCAGAATCTGTGCCGACACTTCCACCGGGCTCAGGTCGCCCTGGCGCGTCCGCAGGCGCACCATGCCCGGCGCGTCGACAAACTCGTACGGCGCGCCGCTGGCGCGCGCGTCGGCCGCCGAGCGGCCCATGAAGCGCTTGAACGAGACGATCGTGTTCTGCGGATCCTGAGTTTGTTGCGGCAACGCGGCGCGGCCGGTCGTCGCACCGCCATCCTCGCGGTAGTGCACGGCGGACGGCAGCAGCGCGTGGCCGGCTTCGTCCAGGAGCACTTCGGCCACGCTGCTGCGCACCGACGCCACGAGCGAATTGGTCGTACCCAGGTCGATGCCCACCGCCAGCTTGCGCTGATGCGGCGCGGGCGACTCACCCGGTTCTGAAATCTGCAATAAAGCCATGGTTCTGTGCAAAAGGTTGAGGCCGGCCCGGATCGGCCGCCGCGCTGGCGGCACGCATCCGGACGGGCACGTGCCTCAAGCGAGCGGGCGCGCGGCAGCCAGCTCCTGGGCGATTTTCTCGATGAACATCCATTCACGCACCCGCACACCGGCAGCCGCGTAGTCGCGCTTCTCGTCGAGCAGGTCGGTGAGCGTCGCGCGCATCTGCGCGCGGGCCTCGCTCAGTTCGGCTTCGAGCGCCGCCGCGACCTTGGGATCGTGACGCGCATCGTCGAGCATCTCGCGCCACTCCATCTGCTGCATCAGAAATGCGGCGTCCATGGCGGTATTGCTCTCGGTCTGCAGGTCGATGCCGGCCTGTTCGCAAAGATAGCGGGCGCGCAGCAGCGGGTCGCGCAGCTGGCGGTAGGCTTCGTTGGCGCGCGCGGCCCACTGCATGGCGACGCGCCGCTCGGGTGCGCTGGCCGTCGCAAAGCGATCGGGGTGCACCCGCGCGGCCACCGTGCGCCACGCCTGCTCCAGCGCGGCGTCGTCGAGTGCATAGCGCGCGGGCAGCCCGAAAAGGCTGAAATGGTCGTCCGCGGCCATTACACCGTGAACGACTCGCCGCAACCGCAGCTCGCCTTCTCGTTGGGGTTCTGGAACTTGAAGCCCTCGTTGAGGCCTTCGCGGGCGTAATCCAGCTCGGTACCGTCGATGTAGGGCATGCTCTTCGGATCGACGAACACCTTCACGCCGAAACTTTCGAAGACCTGGTCTTCGGCCTGCACTTCATCGACATACTCGAGCTTGTACGCCATACCGGAACACCCGGTCGTGCGCACGCCCAGCCGCAGCCCGATACCCTTGCCGCGCTTTTGCAGATAGCGGCCGATATGGTTGGCCGCCTGTTGGGTCAGCGTAACGGCCATGTCAGTCTGCCGCCACGGCCTCGGTGGCGCCGTGCTTCGTCTTGTAATCCTGCACCGCCGCCTTGATGGCGTCTTCGGCGAGGATCGAGCAGTGAATCTTCACGGGCGGCAGCGCCAGCTCTTCGGCGATCTGGGTGTTGCGGATGTTGAGCGCTTCGTCGAGCGTCTTGCCCTTCACCCACTCGGTGACCAGCGAGCTCGAAGCAATCGCCGAACCGCAGCCGTAGGTCTTGAAGCGCGCGTCTTCGATGACACCCGATTCGCTCACCTTGATCTGCAGCTTCATCACGTCGCCACAGGCGGGCGCGCCGACCATGCCGGTGCCGATCGACTCGTCGCCCTTGTCGAACGAGCCCACGTTGCGGGGGTTTTCGTAGTGGTCCAGGACCTTGGTGCTGTATGCCATGATGTTTCTCCGAATTCTGTCGTTCTACGGTGTCGCGGACTACGCCGCGATCAGTGCGCCGCCCACTGCACGCTGTTGAGGTCGATGCCTTCCTGGGCCATCTCCCACAGCGGCGACATGTCGCGCAGCTTGCCCACGCGGCTCTTCAGCAGCTCGATGGTGAAGTCGACTTCTTCCTGGGTCGTGAAGCGGCCCAGCGTGAAGCGGATCGAGCTGTGCGCGAGCTCATCGTTACGGCCAAGTGCGCGCAGTACGTACGAAGGCTCCAGGCTGGCCGACGTGCAGGCGGAGCCGCTCGAGACCGCCAGCTCCTTGATCGCCATGATCAGGGACTCGCCTTCGACATAGTTGAAGCTGATGTTGAGGTTGTGCGGCACACGGTGTTCCATGTCGCCGTTCACGTAGGTTTCTTCGACTTGCGACAGACCGGCCAGCAGACGATCGCGCAGCATGCGCACGCGCTCGTTTTCGGTGCCCATCTCTTCGCGGGCGATACGGAACGCTTCGCCCATGCCCACGATCTGGTGCGTGGCGAGCGTGCCCGAGCGGAAACCGCGCTCATGGCCACCACCGTGCATCTGCGCTTCGATACGGATGCGCGGCTTGCGGCGGACGTACAGCGCGCCGATGCCCTTGGGGCCGTAGGTCTTGTGCGCCGAGAACGCCATCAGGTCGACCTTGAGCTTCTGCAGATCGATCTCGACCTTGCCGGTCGCTTGCGCGGCGTCGACGTGGAAAATGATGCCCTTCTCACGGCAGATTTCGCCGATGGTCTCGATGTCCTGAATGACGCCGATCTCATTGTTGACCATCATCACGGACACGAGAATGGTGTCCGGACGCAGCGCCTGCTTGAACACCTCGAGGTCCAGCAGACCGTCGTCCTTGACGTCGAGGTAGGTCACCTCGAAGCCTTGACGCTCGAGCTCGCGACAGGTGTCCAGCACCGCCTTGTGCTCGGTCTTGAGCGTGATGATGTGCTTGCCGCGCTCGGCGTAGAAATTGGCCGCGCCCTTGATCGCAAGGTTGTCGGATTCCGTGGCGCCCGAGGTCCAGATGATTTCGCGCGGATCGGCGTTGACCAGCTTCGCCACTTCTTCGCGCGCCTTCTCGACCGCTTCTTCGGCGTCCCAGCCAAACGCATGGCTGCGCGATGCCGGGTTGCCGAAGTTGTCGTACAGCCAGGGGATCATTTTTTCGACGACGCGCGGATCGACCGGCGTGGTCGCGGAATAGTCGAGGTAGATGGGACGGTTGCTCATGGGGTACTACTCCTGCTATACGGTGGCGTTGGCGGCGACGGTGGTACTGGGCGCATTGGCAGCATTAGCGCCCGCCCCCACTCGGTTGACCCGCACCGAACAGCCTTGTGCTTGATTGTTGGCTTCCTGCAGCTGGCGCACGCGTTGCTGGTCGACCAGATCCTGCAGCGAGACGGAATCAAGGTAATCGACCATCTTGCGATTCAGCGTGGCCCACAGCTCGTGCGTCATGCATTTGCCGGGCTTGCCATCATTGCCGCTGGTGCAGTCACGCTTGCCACCACAGCTGGTGGCGTCGAGCGGCTCGTCGACAGCGAAGATGATGTCGGCCACGGTGACGTTGCGCGCCAGACGGGCGAGCGAATAGCCACCGCCCGGGCCGCGCACGCTGTCCACGAGTTCGTGGCGGCGCAGCTTGCCGAACAGTTGTTCCAGATAGGAGAGGGAAATATTCTGGCGCTGGCTGATCGCCGCGAGAGTGACCGGGCCGCTATGCTGCCGCATAGCCAGATCGATCATGGCAGTCACGGCGAAACGCCCCTTGGTGGTTAACCGCATGGTAGGTTTCCTGTGAATCCGTTGAACACCCGGGCCACCCGGCAATGACGCGTGGACGGCGGGAGAGCGAATACTTGAGTAATTGCCTCAAGTATAGCAAATTCCCGAGTAAATCGCTAGGTATCTCGGCGGAAAAAAACCGCGCCCACAGCGCGGTTCGTATGCTTTCGGGGCCCCGCTCCGGAGGCTACCGGGGGGTCACTATCGAGGGCCGACCGACCAGTCGCGCCGATCGCCCCTGCCGAGCAGACACTGCGAAATAGCGGATACCGACCCGCCACCACCGCCCTGCCACTACCGGGGGACCGACACCGGCGCCCCCGACAGGCCCCTCTATCAGGCAGCCTGATATTGGGTCGCGCGCTTGCGCACCATCTCCAGCACGCCCTGACAGGCATCCTCGAGATAGTCGAGCACCTTGCCGAAACCTTCCGGGCCGCCGTAATACGGATCGGGCACGGTGGCTTCTTCGAACTCATTGGCAAAGCGCATCAGCAGCATCAGCTTGTGCTGGTAGGCCTTGGGGCACTGCTGCTGCAGGGCAGACAGGTTGTCCCAGTCCATTGCGAGGATCAGGTCGTAGTCGCGGAAGTCTTCCGCGGTCACCTGACGCGCTTCGCATTGCGAGATGTCGTAGCCGCGCTTGCGGGCAGCAGCCTGGGCCCGGGCATCCGGGGCTTCGCCGATGTGGAAGGCATGCGTGGCGGCGGAGTCGATCCGCACGACGTCGGCCAGTCCGGCGTCGCTCACCAGATGGCGGAACACACCCTCTGCGCTCGGCGAGCGGCAGATGTTGCCCATGCAAACGAAAAGTACCTTGGTCATCATGGCGTAAAGTCTGCGGGAAAACCCGGAATTTAGCAAGCTTTTTTTGCGTTCCACGAAGGATTGGACGGTCGTGCGAAAACACGGTTTTCTCTCGACTTAACAAACACTTAGCACGCAACGCTCGGGTGAAAGCTGATTGAAAACCGGCCCCTTTTTGTGCAGACACTCCTGACGGGGCCGGACCCCTATTTATCTGACCAAAAAGGCTGCCGCTTCAGCTTTGCGTAAGCAATAAATGAGGCCATTGCGCCACATATCAAGGCCGCCCGGGAGGCATCTCGTTGCGGTGCAGGCAAGCCCTGCCCCGCCGCAACCGAGGCGCCACGGGCGCCCGGCCTGGCGGACGGGCACCCGCGGCAAGCGCATCAGGCTCCGTCGAGCAGGACGCGATTCTTCAGCGCGTTGAGGGCATCGCGCGCGGCCGCCGCCTGCTCGAATTCGAGGTTGCGGGCGTGATCGATCATCAGCTTTTCGAGGCGCTTGATTTCACGCGCCAGCGCCTTCTCGTCGGTCAGCAACGCGGCCGGCACCGCGTCCTCGAGCATGTCGTGGTTCGCGGGGGCCACCACGCCGTCGATCAGTTCGCGCACGGCCTTGCTCACGCCGCGCGCCGTAATGCCATGGGCCGTGTTGTGCTCGATCTGCTTGGTCCGGCGGCGCTCGGTTTCGTCGATGGCGCGGCGCATCGAATCCGTCACGCGGTCGGCGTAGAGGATCGCGCGGCCGTTCAGATTGCGCGCGGCGCGGCCGATGGTCTGAATCAGGCTGCGCTCCGAGCGCAGAAAACCTTCTTTGTCGGCGTCCAGAATCGCGACCAGCGACACCTCCGGAATATCCAGGCCCTCGCGCAGCAGGTTGATGCCCACCAGCACATCGAACGTGCCCAGACGCAGGTCGCGGATGATCTCGACGCGCTCCACCGTATCGATGTCGGAGTGCAGATAACGCACCTTGACGCCATGCTCGCTGAGGTAGTCGGTCAGGTCTTCGGCCATGCGCTTGGTCAGCGTCGTGACCAGCACGCGTTCCTGCGCCTGCACGCGGATGCGGATCTCGCCCAACAGGTCATCGACCTGGCTGTGCGCCGGCCGAATCTCCACGATGGGATCGACCAGGCCGGTGGGCCGCACCACCTGCTCGACCACGTTGTCGGCATGCTCTTTTTCGTACGCCGCCGGCGTGGCAGAGACGAACGTGCACTGGCGCATGCGCGCCTCGAACTCTTCGAGCTGCAGCGGCCGGTTGTCGAGCGCCGACGGCAGGCGGAAGCCATACTGCACGAGCGTATCCTTGCGCGCCCGGTCACCCCGGAACATGCCGCCCAGCTGGCCGATGGTCACATGGCTCTCGTCGATGAACATCAACGCGTCGGCCGGCAGGTAATCGATCAGGGTGGGAGGCGGTTCACCAGGCGCCGCGCCCGACAGATGCCGCGAGTAGTTTTCGATGCCCTTGCAGAAGCCCAGCTCCTGCAGCATTTCGAGGTCGAAGCGCGTGCGCTGCTCCAGCCGCTGCGCCTCCACGAGCTTGCCCTCACGCGTGAAGAACGCCAGGCGTTCGCGCAGCTCTTCCTTGATGGTCTCGATGGCACGCAGCACCGTTTCGCGCGGCGTCACGTAATGCGAGCCGGGGTAGACGGTGAAGCGCGGCACCTTCTGGCGCACCTTGCCGGTAAGCGGATCGAACAGCTCCAGCGTTTCGATCTCGTCGTCGAACAGCGTGACGCGCAGCGCCAGCTCCGGGCTTTCGGCCGGAAAGATATCGATGGTCTCGCCGCGCACACGGAACGCGCCGCGCGTGAAGTCCGCATCGTTGCGCGTGTATTGCATCGCCACGAGCCGCGCGAGCACCTCGCGCCGCGACACGCGGTCTCCGGCGCGCAGGATCAGCACCATCGCGTGGTAATCACCCGGATTACCGATACCGTAGATACACGACACCGTGCCCACGATCACCGTATCGCGGCGCTCGAGCAGGCTCTTGGTCGCCGACAGCCGCATCTGTTCGATGTGTTCGTTGATCGAGGAGTCCTTCTCGATGAACAGATCGCGCGTGGGCACGTAGGCTTCGGGTTGGTAGTAGTCGTAGTACGAAACGAAGTACTCGACGGCGTTTTTCGGAAAGAACTCGCGCATCTCGGCGTAGAGCTGCGCGGCGAGCGTTTTGTTGGGCGCGAGCACCAGCGCCGGACGACCCAGACGCGCGATCACGTTGGCCATCGTGTAGGTCTTGCCCGAGCCCGTGACGCCCAGCAAGGTCTGGTACATCAGGCCGTCTTCGACTCCCTGCACCAATCCGGCGATGGCGTCCGGCTGATCGCCCGCGGGCGGATACGGCTGGTAGAGCTGGAAGGGGCTGTTCGGGAAATCGACGTATCCAGGAGCGGTCATGCTAGACTGTCCTTGAGGGTAAACCCCCCATTATCCATAGCACCTCGGTGTGCGTCCATCCCACTCAATCTTGTCCCATGAGCACCCTTTTCGATTCCGTCGAACTCGCGCCGCGCGACCCCATTCTTGGCCTGAACGAGCAGTACAACGCCGACACCCGCCCCGGTAAAGTCAACCTGGGCGTGGGCGTGTACTACGATGATGAGGGACGCATCCCGCTGCTGGGCGCCGTCCGCAAGGCCGAGATCGCCCGCATCGAAGCCGCCGCCGCACGCGGCTACCTGCCGATCGAAGGGATCGCTGGCTACAACAAGGGCGCGCAGGCGCTGCTTCTGGGCAATGATTCCAAGCTCGCCGCCGAAGGCCGCGTGCTGACGACCCAGGCACTGGGCGGTACGGGTGCCCTCAAGATCGGCGCCGACTTCCTGCGTCAGCTGCTGCCGCAGTCGCAAGTGCTGATCAGCGACCCGAGCTGGGAAAACCACCGCGCGCTGTTCGAGCGCGCCGGGTTCACCGTCGGCACCTACCCCTATTACGACGCCAGCACCCGCGGCCTGAACTTCGACGCCATGCTCGCCGGCCTGCAGGCCGCGCCCGAGAAGACCGTCGTGGTCCTGCACGCGTGCTGCCACAACCCCACCGGCGTGGATCCCACCGCCGAGCAGTGGAAGCAGATCGCCGATGTCGTGAAGGCGCGCAACCTCGTGCCCTTCCTCGATATCGCCTACCAGGGCTTCGGCGAAGACCTCGAGCAGGACGCCGCCGTGGTGCGCATGTTCGCCGACCTCGGCCTCACCATGTTCGTGAGCTCGTCGTTCTCGAAGTCGTTCTCGCTGTATGGCGAGCGCGTCGGCGCCCTGACCGTGATCGCCGGCAACAAGGACGAGGCCACGCGCGTCCTGAGCCAGCTCAAGCGCGTCATCCGCACCAACTACTCCAACCCGCCCACCCACGGCGGCACCGTGGTCTCGACCGTGCTGAACACGCCCGAGCTGCTGGCCGAATGGAAGCAGGAACTCGCCGGTATGCGCGATCGCATCCGCGAAATGCGCAAGCAGCTGGTCGCCAAGATCGCCGAGGCCGGCGCCACCCAGGACTTCAGCTTCGTGCTGCGTCAGCGTGGCATGTTCTCGTACTCGGGTCTGACCTCGGCCCAGGTCGACCGTCTGCGCGAAGAGCACGGCGTGTACGCCGTCTCCAGCGGCCGCATCTGCGTGGCCGCGCTCAACAGCCGCAACATCGACGTCGTGGCCCGCGCCATCGCCGCCGTGCTGAAGTAAGCAGCTGCCTCCGAGGCCCGCGCGAGCGGGCCAACGAACCGAAGCCCACCCTCGCGGTGGGCTTTTGTTTGGGCGTCCGTCCCGTGGACTTGCTTTTTTCGGTATCGTCCCCCAGAATCACGCTGTATATACATACAGTCCGCATCTGGCGGATCATCGCCATGGCCACGAAACTCACGGAACGCCAGCAGGAAATCCTCAACCTCATCCGGCAAACCGTCGCCCGTACCGGTTTTCCGCCCACGCGCGCCGAGATCGCGCAGGCGTTGGGATTCCGCTCGCCCAACGCCGCCGAGGATCATCTGAAGGCGCTGGCACGCAAGGGCGCGATCGAGCTCACCGCCGGCGCCTCGCGCGGCATCCGCCTGAAAGACGCCGAGCCGGATGCCAGCGCACGTCAGCCGATGCTGCCCATGCCCAGCCTGTCGCAGCTGCTGCTGCCGCTGGTGGGCCGCGTGGCCGCCGGCAGCCCCATCCTGGCGGCCGAGCACGTCGAGCGCGAGGTCGGCGTCGACCCGGGCCTGTTCGCGCAAACCCCGGATTACCTGCTCAAGGTGCGCGGCATGAGCATGCGCGATGTCGGCATCCTCGAGGGCGACCTGCTCGCGGTCAAGCGCGCCTCCGAGGCCCGCAACGGTCAGATCGTCGTCGCCCGACTCGGCGACGAAGTCACGGTCAAGCGTCTGCAACGCCAGAATGGCCGCATCGAGCTGCTGCCCGAGAATCCCGACTTCAGCCCGATCATCGTCGGCCGCGAAGACGAATTCGCCCTCGAAGGCATCGCGGTCGGCCTCATCCGCACGCAAGCGCTGCACTAGGCGCTCAGCGGCAGGCTCACCCGAGCCGCCCCGCCCCCATGAGCAAAGGCCCACGCACCGCGTGGGCCTTTTGCTTGTGCATTTTGTTTGTGCCGTGTGCTCGTGCCTTGCACTTGCCTTGTGCTCGTGCCTTTTGCTTGTGCCTTGTGCTTTTGCCTTGTGCTTGTGCTCTCGCTCGTGCGTTTGCTTATCGCATCGCCTGCGTGCTTCAGCGGCCGGCCTGCCACCTCGCGTGCGCCGCCGGCCAGGCCTGTTCCGCATTCACTGCCAGCGGCGCGGGTTCGCCCCGCAACAGCACCGACTCGAGGCTGTCGAGCGCGCTCATGCCGTTGCGCAGATTCGCGTCGGCGGTATGGCCGGCGAGGTGCGGCGACACGAGCACCCCAGGCAGTTGCAACAAGGGGTGATCCGCGTCCAGGCGCCGCTCGCGCACGACATCGAGCGCAGCGCCGGCCAGATGCCCGCCGCGCAGGCGCTCCACCAAGGCGTCCTGATCGATGACCTCGCCGCGCGACACATTCACCAGCCAGGCATCGCGGCGCATCGCCGCGAGAAACGCGGCGTCGACGAGGCCCCGGGTCTGCGCGTTCAGCGCCACACAGGGCAGGACGAACTGACAGGCCTGCGCCAACGCCTCCGGCGAGGCGGGCCTGACCCAGGCGGGCAGCCGGGCGGGATCCCGGGTGCTGACATACACCTCCATGCCGAAGCCAAAATGCAGCATCGGCGCCAGCGCCGCGGCAATCGCGCCATAGCCCAGGATGCCGGCCCGACGGCCGTACAACTCCAGCGCGCGGCCAGAATAGCGGCTGCGCGTCTCGTCCCAGCCCGCCTCGTGCATGGCGGCGTCGATGCGAGACTGTTCGCGCGCCAGCATCAACATGCGCATGACCGCGAATTCCGCCACGCTGCGCGCGTTGCCACCCGGCACGTTGCTGACCAGCACGCCGTGTTCGGAGCAGGCGGCCAACGGCACCACGTCGAGCCCCACGCCATGGCGGGCCACCATGATGAGGCGCGGCGCCAGCGTGCACAGGTCCTCGGGCAGATCATCGCGCGCGATCACGGCGTGCGCGTCCCTTAGCGCGACGCGCAGACTGGCCTCGCCGGGATCCGGCGCCACCCGGAAATCGAACAAGGCACGCGCGCGCGTCATCGCCTCCGGCGCCAGCTCACGCGTGCTCACCACGACATAGGGCTGAGCCTTCAATCGAGTGCCACTCCGAGTTGCTCGACGACCTTGCCCCACTTGTCGGTCTCGGTACGCACGTAGTCGGCGAACTGCTGCGGCGTTCCGCCCACGGCCTCGGCCCCTTCGCTCTGGAGCTTCTGCTTGATGACGGGCTCGGCGAGCACGGCGTTCACGTCGGCGTTGATGCGTGCCACGATCTCGTCCGGCGTGCTCTTGGGCACGAAATAGCCGAACCAGGAGCCCAGCGCGAACTTCGGATAGCCGCTTTCAGCGACCGTCGGCACGTTGGGCAGGCTGGGCGATCGGCGTTGCGTGGACACGGCCAAGGGCACCAGCGCGCCGGAGCGCAGATGCCCCATGACCGAAGGGATGGTCGCGAACATGAATTGCACGCGGCCGCCCAGCAGATCGTTCAGCGCATCGGCGCCCTTGTAGGGAATGTGCGTCACTTCCACGCCCGCCTGTTGCGCGAACGTGGCGCATGACAGATGCGCCGCGGTGCCCACGCCGGTCGAGGCGCAGTTGTAGCCATTGGGCTTGGCCTTCATGCGCTGCACCAGTTCCGCCAGCGTCTTCACGTTGCTCGACGGATGCACCACCAGAACGTTCGGCACGTCGGCGACGAGCACCACCGGCTTGAGATCCTTTTGCGGATCGAATGGCAGCTTGCGATACAAGGCGGGATTGACGGCAATCGGTCCGATCGAGTTGATCAGCAGCGTGTAGCCGTCGGGTGCCGCGTTCACGACCGCCTGCGTGCCGATGTTGCCGCTCGCGCCGGGCTTGTTTTCCACCACCACCGACTGGCCCCAGCGCTGCGTGAGCGACGCACCGATTTCGCGCGCGAGGATATCCGTCGTGCCGCCCGCGGAGAACGCGACCACCACGGATACCGGCTTTTGCGGCCATGCGGGTTGCGCGGCGGAGGCGCCCGTCGCCATGGCGAGCGCCAGCACGCCGAACACGCCAAGGCATCCACCACCCCGCCGCGCCCCGCGCCCTCCTTGTTCGCGACGCGCGGTTTGCCCCGCTACGCCTTTGCCACGCCCGGCCTCGTCCGGGCAGCCCTCACGAGCAGCCTGCCATACCGAATCCATGCTTGTCTCCCTTTATTGGTCTTTGGTCGTCCGTCTGTGCGGCGACCTGGACCCATACTAGAGAGACGGCTGGCTGCCCTGCTTGAATTAATGGAAACGCCGCTATTCCATTTGGACGAGGGTGGGCCGCGGCAGCGCCAGGCTGCTGCGCCGCAACGTAATCATGCGGGGACTTCCGGACCGCGCCGCGGCGCCACATCCTCTCGGTTGCAGACGCGAGCCCGCGACGAACACCGCAAAAAAAGCCCGGACCGTTGGTCCGGGCTTCTCTTCAGTTCTGCTGCCTCCGATCCCGCGAGGCAAGCCGAGCCTGCGTCAGTGCTTGATCACCGGGTCGGTGGAGCCTGCCTCGACGGGCTTGGCCACCAGCGGCTCTTTGGAGGCTTCCTCTTCGGCGAGCGGTTCCGGCTGGCGTTCGAGCGCGAGCTCGAGCACCTTGTCGATCCAGCGCACCGGCACGATCTCGAGGAAGTTCTTCACGTTGTCGGGAATCTCGGCGAGATCCTTCACGTTTTCTTCGGGAATCAGCACCGTCTTGATACCGCCACGGTGCGCGGCCAGCAGCTTTTCCTTGAGACCGCCGATCGGCAGCACTTCGCCGCGCAGCGTGATCTCACCGGTCATGGCGACATCGGCACGCACCGGGATGCGCGACAGGGCCGACACCATGGCCGTCGTGATCGCGATACCGGCGGACGGGCCGTCCTTGGGCGTGGCACCCTCGGGCACGTGGACGTGCATGTCGTGCTTTTCGAACACGCTGTCCGCGAAGCCCAGACGGCGAGCGCGCGAACGCACCACCGTACGAGCGGCCTCGACAGATTCCTTCATCACATCGCCGAGCGAACCCGTGCGCTGAATGACGCCCTTACCCGGCATATCGGCGACTTCGATGGTCAGCAGATCGCCGCCCACTTCCGTCCATGCCAGGCCGGTCACCTGACCGATCTGATTTTCCTTTTCGGCCATACCGAAGGTATAGCGGCGCACACCGAGGTAGTCGTTGAGGTTGGCCGCGTTGACGGTCACGGGACCGTCGGCGCGCACTTCGCCCTTGTCCTTCTCCGTCAGCAACTGCTTGACCACCTTGCGGCAGATCTTGCCGACTTCACGCTCGAGCGCACGCACACCGGCTTCGCGGGTGTAGTAGCGCACGATGTCCTGCAGCGCGCTTTCGTCGACGGTCAGCTCGTTTTCGCGCAAGCCGTTGTTCTTCATCAGCTTGGGCAGCAGGTGATCGCGGGCGATGTGGATCTTTTCCTCTTCGGTGTAACCCGAGAGGCGGATCACTTCCATACGATCGAGCAGCGCCGGCGGAATGTTCAGCGTGTTGCTGGTCGCCACGAACATCACGTCGGACAGATCGAAATCCACCTCGATGTAATGGTCCTGGAACGTGTGGTTCTGTTCGGGATCGAGCACCTCGAGCAGCGCCGACGAAGGATCGCCACGGAAGTCCATGCCGAGCTTGTCGATTTCGTCGAGCAGGAACAGCGGATTGCGCACGGCAACCTTCGACATGTTCTGCAGGATCTTGCCGGGCATCGAGCCGATGTACGTGCGGCGGTGGCCACGGATCTCGGCCTCGTCACGCACGCCGCCCAGCGCCATGCGCACGAACTTGCGATTCGTGGCTTTCGCGATCGACTGGCCGAGCGAGGTCTTGCCCACGCCCGGAGGGCCGACCAGGCACAGGATGGGCGCCTTCACCTTGTCCACGCGCTGTTGCACCGCGAGGTACTCGAGAATGCGTTCCTTGACCTTCTCGAGACCATAGTGGTCGTCGTCGAGCACGGTCTCGGCGTTGGCCAGCGAGTTGTTGATCTTGCTCTTCTTGCGCCAGGGCAGATTGATGAGCGTGTCGATGTAGTTGCGCACCACCGTGGCTTCGGCGGACATCGGCGACATCAGCTTGAGCTTCTTGAGCTCGGCGTCGGCCTTCTTGCGCGCTTCCTTGGGCATGTGCGCCGCAAGGATTTTCTTCTCGAGCTCTTCGATATCAGCGCCCTCCTCGCCCTCGCCAAGCTCCTTCTGGATCGCCTTGACCTGTTCGTTGAGGTAGTAATCGCGCTGACTCTTCTCCATCTGCTTCTTCACGCGGCCGCGAATGCGCTTCTCGACCTGGAGAATGTCGATCTCGGTCTCGAGCTGCGTGAGTAGGCCTTCGAGGCGTTCGGAAGTGACGACGACCTCCAGCATCTTCTGCTTCTGCTCGAGCTTGAGCGGCAGATGCGCGGCGATCGTGTCGGCCAGACGGCCGGCGTCATCGATACCCGCCAGCGAGGTCAGGATCTCCGGCGGGATCTTCTTGTTGAGCTTCACGTACTGCTCGAACTGCGCCACGATGGCGCGGCGCAGCGCTTCCGTCTCCGAGCCCTGCGTGGTGTCGGGTTCGATGGGCGTGACTTGGCAGGTGAAGTGCGAATCGACGTCTTCCACGCTATCGATGCGGGCGCGCTGGGTGCCTTCGACCAGCACCTTAACGGTGCCGTCGGGTAGCTTCAGCATCTGCAGAATGCCGGCCACGCAGCCGATTTCGTAGACGTCTTCAGGAGTGGGGTCATCCTTGCCAGCGGACTTTTGGGCCACCAGCATGATGCTCTTGCCCGCTTCCATGGCTACCTCGAGCGCTCGGATCGAACGCGGGCGGCCGACGAACAGCGGGATGACCATATGCGGGAACACCACCACATCACGCAGCGGCAAGAGCGGCAGATCGATCGGGTCGGAAGGCAGGGTCTGGCTAGCAGACATAGATAGGTTCCTCGTGTGCGACGTTTGGGGGACAGAAAGCCCGGGGCTTTTCACGTCGATTACGTCCGATATGGGAACAATAGCCGAAAATTCAAGTGGCAGGCGGCAAGACCCTTTCCGATTCCCAAAAAAGCCGTTAATGAACGGTTTTTTTATCTTTCCTTGCGTATCCGCCGCATGAGGCGCGCGAGCCTGCGGCACACCGGACTTGCGCGCCGCGCATCGACAGCACCTGTCATTGCGCGTTGCATCGGCCCCTACTCGGTTACGGTTGCGCAACTCGCGCTTGCCGGTGCCGCAATGAGAAAACCCGTCACGAGGACGGGTTTTCGGTCTTGCCGGCAACGCGCGGCGATCAGGCCGCGGCGTCGCGCACTTCCGATTCGCCAGCAGGCTTGGCGGCGGTCGCGTTCTCGTCGTTGTAGATCAAGAGCGGCTTGCCGCTGCCTTCGATCGCGCCGTCGTCGAGGACCACGCGGCTGACGTTGCCCTGCGAGGGCAGGTCGTACATCGTGTCGAGCAGCGAACCTTCGAGGATCGAGCGCAGACCCCGGGCGCCGGTCTTGCGCTTGAGCGCTTTGCGCGCAATCGCCTTCAGCGCGTCCGGACGCACGTCGAGTTCGGCGCCTTCCATGGCGAACAGCTTCTGGAACTGCTTGATCAGCGCGTTCTTCGGCTCGGTCAGGATCTGCACCAGGGCAGCCTCGTCGAGCTCGTCGAGCGTGGCGACCACGGGCAGACGGCCGACCAGTTCGGGGATGAGACCGAACTTGATCAGATCTTCCGGCTCGACTTCGCTGAACAGCTCGCCGACACCGCGCTCGGACTTCGCGCGCACGGAGGCGGAAAAGCCGATGCCCGATTTCTCGGTGCGATCGCGAATCACCTTTTCGAGCCCGTCGAAGGCGCCGCCGACGATGAACAGGATGTTGGTGGTGTCGACCTGAACGAAGTCCTGGTTGGGATGCTTGCGGCCGCCCTGCGGGGGCACCGAAGCGACGGTGCCTTCGATCAGCTTGAGCAGCGCCTGCTGCACGCCCTCGCCCGACACATCACGGGTGATGGAGGGGTTGTCGGACTTGCGCGAAATCTTGTCGATCTCATCGATGTAGATGATGGCGCGCTGCGCCTTCTCGACATCGTAATTGCAGTTCTGCAGCAGCTTCTGGATGATGTTTTCGACGTCTTCACCCACATAACCGGCTTCGGTCAGGGTGGTCGCGTCGGCCATCACGAACGGCACGTTGAGCATGCGCGCCAGCGTCTGCGCGAGCAGCGTCTTGCCCGAGCCGGTCGGCCCGATCAGCATGATGTTGCTCTTGGAGAGCTCGACCTCGTCGCCCTTGATTTCGCCATGGCGAATGCGCTTGTAGTGGTTGTACACCGCTACCGCCAGCATGCGCTTGGGCGAAGTCTGACCAATGACGTACTGGTCGAGGAAGGTCTTGATCTCAGCCGGGGTGGGCAGCTCGGAACGAATCGCCGCACGCGCGGTGGCTTGCGCCTCCTCGCGGATGATGTCGTTGCACAGGTCGATGCATTCATCGCAGATGAATACGGACGGACCCGCGATCAGCTTGCGGACTTCGTGCTGGCTCTTGTTGCAGAAAGAGCAATGCAGCACTTTTGCGTCTGCCGATCCCTTTTTGTCAGGCATAAGTGTTTCGTATCTCTGGTGAGGACACCCGCCGCGAAGGCGGCGGGTGCACATTCAACGCTTATCGAATCTGGCGGCAGTACAGGGGCCCGGGCGGCCCTGCGATGGCGTGATTACACGTCAGCGCGGGAAGCCAGAACCTTGTCTACCAGACCATACGATACCGCATCTGCAGCCGACATGAAGTTGTCACGCTCGGTGTCTACGGCGATGCGTTCCACAGGCTGGCCGGTGTTGTCGGCCAGGATCCGATTCAGCCGCTCGCGCAGGTCCAGGATCTCGCGGGCCTGGATTTGAATATCCGTGGCCTGACCCTGGGCACCGCCCGACGGCTGGTGAATCATGATGCGGGAATTGGGGAGCGAGAAACGCTTGCCCTTCTTCCCGGCTGCCAGCAGGAACGCACCCATGCTCGCCGCCAGGCCCGTGCACAACGTCGACACATCGGGCTTGATGAACTGCATGGTGTCGTAGATGGCCATCCCGGCATACACCGACCCGCCGGGCGAGTTGATGTAGAACGAGACGTCCTTGTCAGGATTCTCCGATTCCAGGAACAGCAACTGAGCGACCACGAGGTTGGCGGTCGCATCGTTGACCGGACCCACCAGGAAGATCAGCCGCTCGCGCAGCAGGCGCGAGTAGATGTCGTAGGCCCGCTCGCCGCGGCCCGATTGCTCGACCACCATGGGGATGTAGCCCAGGCCGGTCGGCGTGACGGACGAGCCGCCGTTCATCGCTGCATAGAAATCGGTGAAACGCTGCATATTTATGCCATCCCCATCAACTGGTCGAAGGCCACCTTCTCGTCGGTAACCTTGGCCTTTTCCAGCACGTAGGCCACCACGTTGTCCTCCAGCACGATCGCTTCGATTTCGGCGCGGCGCTGGCGGTCGGACAGATAGTAGCTGACAACCTGAGCGGGCTGCTCGTAGTTCTGGGCGAACTCTTCGATGCGGGCGCGCACTTGCTCCGGCTTGGCCTGCAGTTGGTTCTGCTTGACCAGTTCGGAGACGAGCAGGCCCAGGCGCACGCGGCGCTCGGACTCGCCGGCGAAGATTTCTTCGGGCATCGGAACGCTTTCGGCGTTGGGCACGCCACGCTGCTTCAGCTCCTCACGGGCTTCGGCGATGCGGCCTTGCACGTCGTTGCTCACGAGCGCCTTGGGCACGTCGAACTTGGCGGCTTCGACCAGGGCATCCATCACGCTGGTCTTGGTGCGGCCTTGCGAGCGAACCTTGACTTCACGTTCGATGTTGGTGCGGATGTCGGCCTTGAGCTTTTCGACGTCGGCATCGGCCTGGCCCAGCGACTTGGCGAACTCGGCGTTGACTTCGGGCAGCACGCCCTCGGCAACTTCCTTGATCGTGATCGTGAACTCGGCGGTCTTGCCGGCCACTTCCTTGCCTTGGTAGTCGTCGGGGAACTTGAGCGGGAAGACCTTGGTCTCGCCAGCCTTCAGGCCACGAGCCGCTTCTTCGAACTCGGGCAGCATGCGGCCCTGGCCCAGAACGAACGGGAAGTTTTCGGCGGTGCCGCCTTCGAAGGCGACGCCGTCGATCTTGCCGGCGAAGTCGAGGACGACGCGGTCGCCGTCTTGCGAGGCGCGGTCTTCGCGGGTTTCGAAAGTGGCGCGTTGCTTGCGCAGCACGTCGAGCGTCTTGTCGACTTCAGCGTCCGACACTTCGGTGTCGTAGCGGGTCACGGCGAGCGACGACAGATCGGGCACGGTCACTTCGGGGTACACCTCGAAGGTGGCGCTGAACGCCAGCGTGCTTTCGTCGACGCCTTCGGTCTTGGGCTCGAGGGTCGGCATGCCGGCGACGCGCAGCTTGGCGCCTTCGACGGCCTGCTCGAACGCACGGCCGACCTGGCTGTTGATCACGTCGTAGCGGATGCTGGGGCCTTGGGTGCGCTCGATCATGGCCATCGGAGCCTTACCGGGACGGAAACCGGGGACCTTGGCGGTGCGGGCCACGCGCTTGAGTTGCGCCTGGACTTCCTTTTCGACGTCAGCGACCGAGACGGCCAGATCAATACGGCGCTCGAGGCCGGAGAGGGTTTCAACCACAGGCTGCATTAAAAGACCTATTTTCCGAGGGGTAACGAGGGAGAAATGGAGAACGAAACGAGCTAAACGGGCCATTTTACCGGAAAGTTGCAGAAGCACCGCAAGCCCTGTCCCGGCCCCCAAAAGCGCCCTGGGGGAACTGCCTCATATCGTCACGGTCTGATAGCCCCGTTGTCGTCTGGCGTTGATAGAATTTCGCCCGCCTGGAACACCGCTACACCCATAACAATTCAACTTATAGCTCGCCTACCTCATGAACGAACACCGCCAACCCCGCCTGGGCCTCCTGCCCGCCCTCATCTTCAGCTCACGCTGGCTGCAGCTGCCGCTCTACCTCGGTCTCATCGTGGCGCAGGGCGTCTACGTCTTCCTGTTCCTCAAAGAGCTGTGGCATCTGGTGTCGCACACCAACAGCTTCGGCGAGATGGAGATCATGCTGATCGTGCTCGGCCTCATCGATGTGGTGATGATCTCGAACCTGCTCGTCATGGTGATCGTGGGCGGGTACGAAACCTTCGTTTCGCGACTGCGCCTCGAAGGCCACCCGGACCAGCCCGAGTGGCTCAGCCACGTGAATGCCAGCGTCCTCAAAGTGAAGCTTGCGATGGCCATCATCGGCATCTCGTCGATCCACCTGCTGCGCACCTTCATCGAAGCCGGCAACCTGGGTGGCGCCAACGCGCGCTTCACCGAGACCGGCGTGATGTGGCAGACCATCATCCATGTCGTCTTCATTCTGTCGGCGATCGGTATCGCGTACGTCGACAAGCTGACCAACAACGGCGCGGGCGCGAACGCACATCTGCATCGCGCGCCCCACGCCTGACGCGGCCCGCGCGGCGCGGGCACGAGCTGCCCGCCCGTCCGCATGCGCCTCGCCACCAAAGCAAAAAGCCCCTTTTTCAAGGGGCTTTTTACATGGGGCGAAGGAACCTCGCCCTGAGATCGCTCAGGTCGCGACCTTGATGTTCTTGGCGCTCGGGCCCTTGGGGCCTTCACCGACCTCGAAGGTCACGCGCTGGTTCTCCTGCAGCGACTTGTAGCCTTCGCTGCGGATCTCGGAGTAATGGGCGAAGAGATCTTTGCTGCCGTCATCGGGCATGATGAAGCCATACCCTTTTTCTGCGTTGAACCACTTAACGATACCGGTTGCCATGGTGAGTCCTTGAGCCTAAAAAGCGACGAATCGCGGAGCGCCAGATGATCAAGGGAACACGGTGACAACGATACTTGCCGGCCAGCTGCCCGGCGCCACACGACTTGAAGATCTCGCCAGCCCAGTTTAGGTGTGCGGCGGAACAACGGTCAAACTTTCAGGAAACCACTTGTTATTCACTACATTGGACACATGTTGTTTCAATGTCGTGAGACCCCTGTCTTTCGGGGGGTGGCGGCGGCGCCACACTGCGCTGTCCCTATCGCGAACTGTCGGCGCCAGGGGCTGTTCTCAGCCAGCGAAACCGCCCTCGGCCAGGAAGCGTTGCTCTTCGATGGTGCTGTCGCGCCCCAGGCTGGCGTTACGATGCGGGAAGCGGCCGAAGCGAACAATAATATCGCGGTGAATAATCGCCCAACGCAATGTCTCGGCGTCAAGGTCCGACATTAATGACACCGATTCAGTTTGGGCCGCGAGATCCTCGGCATGTTCAAACGGCAAATAAATAAAGTGCCGCATTTCAATATCGACCTTACGGTCGTTTCCGGCCTGAATCGCGCGGCGCGCGATAGCCAGCGCGAGGCCGTCCGTGGCGAACATGTGACCGGTGCCCCGGAACGCATTGCGGGGGAACTGATCGAGCAGGATCAGCAGCGCCAGCACGCCGTCGACCGTGCCTTCCCATGCCGCCAGCTCGCCGCGGGCCGCGGCGAAGTGCGCCCCCAGAAAGCGGGCACGAAAATCCTGGTCGAACGCCTCGTCGCGGGCGAACCACTTGGCCGGGCCCGCCGCACGCCAGAAGCGCACGACCTCCTCGGGGGTGAGAGCCGACGGGGGATCGAAGGAAAGCTCGGTCATGTGGGGTCCTGGCGCAGAGGGCGCGGCACAGGCATGCGCACGGCGCCCAGAAATGAAAAAAGCCCCTTGCGGGGCTTTTCGCGGTTCAGTTACCTGTGAATTACAGGACCTGAATCTTGGTGGCTTGCGGACCCTTGGGACCCATCGCCGTCACGAAGCTGACGCGCTGGTTCTCTTCCAGGGACTTGAAGCCGTTGGCTTGAATTTCGGAGAAGTGGGCGAACAGGTCCTTGCCACCCGCTTCCGGGGTGATGAAGCCATAGCCTTTTTCTGCGTTGAACCACTTAACGACGCCGGTTTCCATACTGTATTTCCTAGAGATTTATGGGCAAGAGAGCCCGGGACCACGATTCAATCAAGGAGAGGACAGCAGAACAATAACGGTCGCCGGATAAGGCACGGCACTGAACAAACTTCGCAACACTTGACCTCG
This sequence comes from Bordetella genomosp. 5, assembly GCF_002261475.1. Classification (GTDB taxonomy): domain Bacteria; phylum Pseudomonadota; class Gammaproteobacteria; order Burkholderiales; family Burkholderiaceae_B; genus Bordetella. The sequence continues at coordinate 322,535 of NZ_NEVN01000004.1, read as the reverse complement.
TGTACCGCCACTATCGTCAGGTTCCTCTCCCAAGTCAACATAATCCTCAAAATTACGTACCAATAGTGCAACAAATAGAAACTGCGGTAACCGCTTGCTTATTATTTGCGCGGACGCGTCTACGCGCCCCATTTACTAATAATCAAATGGGGCGAATTTAAACTGTGATAAGCGTTTTGAAGAGTCCGGTCAGTCGACCGGCAAGCCAAGCAGATCCAGCGCCGCGCCGAAGCTGTCCGCATCGGCGCAAAAGAAAACGGCGAGGTCGCCCGGGTTGATGTTTTCCAGCACTTCGTCGATCTGCGCCTGCGCTTCGTCGACGCTGTCGACCGAGGCTGCGTGGATCGCCGCGCCCTCACCCACACGCTCGGGCGGGACGAAGTCCGCGATGGCGTCGAGATCGGGAGCGCCAAGCACGACGTACGTGGCGAGCACGGCGCCATCGATGGTCGTGTCCAGGCTTAGGCCGCCTTCGAACTCGCCAACCTGGCGACTGCTGATTTCCATATGAAATTCCTAACGTTGCCGCTCGAGAGCGGCGTCAATTCATGAGCGCGGCATACGCCGCGCCCGGATGCGCCGTGCGAGCAACGCACAGGCAGCACCAATTACCAGCGAGAACAGTGCCGCCGCGATAGCGAGCAACGGCGCCTGCCCGGCGAACGCGCCATCGCGCGTCAGCACCCATACGACCACCGCCGCCACCCCCGCCCAGGCCAGCACGCCTGACAGCGTACTGCCCAGGGCACGCGCCTGGCCACTGAGCCAACCGCTCAGCAACGCCAGTGCCACCATCGAGGCCATGGCCCAATAGAGCAGCTCGTAGTCCACGGGATCAGGGTCGGGAGAGAAGGGGCTGGCCACCCGGCGCGCGCGCCGCGCCAGCACCATAGCGGGATCGGACGGCCATTATAGAGGACTTGCGGCAGGCCGCCGCGCGCCCGGCGGGCGGGCGCGCGAGATCGGTCGCAGCGCCCGGCGGCCGAGGGCGCTGGCGAGCGTTGCGACGCGGCAGGAACCGCGCCAGGCGGTAGCGCCGTGCTTAGAAGCGGTAGCTGTAGCCGACGTTGAAGGTCAGCTCACGTTTGACGATATCGCCGCGGCCGTAGCGCAGGTCGGCGAAGCCACGGTGGGCGCCGGATGACACCTGCATGCCGCCGCCGAGCTGCCAGCGGTCGCCGGGCAATTCCACGTCATAAGTGCTGCTGCCGAACTTGATCGTGTCATCGTTGGAGAACTGATGCAGGTACGACGCGGTGGCATAGGGCCGCAGCGTGGTGCCGCCACTGAGCTGGAAGTCGCGCCCGGCGCGCACGCCTGCGCGGCCCTGCACCGAGGTCTGGCTGCTGCGCGTGTAGATCGCCTGCAACTGCGGCTCGACGAACCATTGATCTTCGAGCTGCAAGTGATAGCCCAACTCGACGCTGCCGCTGTACGTGGTGTGCTTGACGTCATCTTTGTAGGTGCCGAGGTTGAGCGGCAGATCGAACTCGACCTCGTCCTTGATGCGACCGACCTTGCTGACCGCATCGACGTAGAAGCCGCCGTTGTCGACGTACGTCAGGTAGGTGCCGAGATAGCGGCTGCGGCTCTTGCCTTTCATGATGTCGTTGTCGTCCTGGTCGGCATGCCCCAGCCCCACGTACGCACCGAGAAACAGCTTGCCGGTCGAGAGATCCCAGCCGTAGTCGCCGCCGATGGCGCCCACTTCGACGTCATTGTCGAACTTGCCGGCATCGTCGCCGTCGATCTTGTAGCGGCTGCCGCCCCCACGTGCCCACAGGCCGCCCCGGCCGCCGTTGCGCAACTCGCCCTGGCGCTGACCCGCCACGCCCAACTCGGACTCGAGCAAGAGCAAGGATCCGGTCTGACCCATGGCGACCCCTTCCGCGCCGCGTCGATTGATTTCGGCCCGAACCTGAGCGGGCGTGACCAACTGAGCCTGCGCCGCGGGCGCCACCCAGGCGCTCGTTGCCACGGCTGCCAGGGAAAGCGTTACGGCCAGCGGGAGTCTTGCGGGAGCCTTTGCCATTGCCATCGATCCATCCTCGAGGAAAAAAATGAAATCCGGTCGGTGCCAAGCGTTGCACCGCCATTTTCTATACAAAATACAAAATTTATTCTATCGATGGTGTCCGCCCCCAAATGTTTCAGACACCAGGCAAAACCGGGCGTAATTCATAGGGATGGCCGAGTGTTGCGAAAAAACACCTATGTAACGGGGCATTTGCGTACCGCCCGCCCGCACCACCAGGCCCGCGCCGGGGCGTCCGGCCCACGCGATCGGTTGCCCTTTTTCATCCTTGGGCGGCCCCGCGCTTGCCCTGTCACGAATTTGGGCCCCAGAATGGTTCTGCAAGCAGCCTCCGGGCACCCGGCCCGCCCTCCACGACTACCGATCTCGACACAGCCTCCATGCCCACGCGGTTTTTGTTTGTCCCGTCCCGCCCTCCGTTGCATGCCCGTTCGCAGCGCGTGTGTCGTGGAGGCGCGCTGTTGGGCAGCGTCGCGGCCCTGGCCCTCTTGGCGGGGTGCGGATCGACGGCGTGGTTCCAGGATGAAGGACCGGCGCTGACGCCCGCGCCCGGTGCGACGACCTTCGTTTTCATACGGCATGCCGAAGTGCCGGTGGCGGGGCTGGGCCAGTTGAGCTGCCGCGGCCTGAATCGGGCGATCGCGCTGGTGCAGCGGCTGCCTCGCCGGGTGGGTCCGCCGCAGGCCGTGTTCGCGCCCTCGCCCGCGGTGCAAAAGATGGAGAGTGGGCAGGCGTACAGCTACGTGCGTCCGCTCGCGACGGTCACGCCGCTCGCCGTGCAATACGGCCTTCCGGTGCAGGCGCAGATCGGCTACGACGACGCCAAAGGATTGGCGAATGCCCTCGATGCGGCCGATCTGCGAGGCCGTACGGTCGTCATCGCGTGGGACCATCGAACCCTCCCCGAGGCGGTCAGACTGATACTCGACCGCCACCAGGGGCCCTCGGCCTCCGTGCCCGCCTGGCGTGGCAGCGACTTCGATTCGATCTATGTGGTGCGCGTGCCCGCCAACAAGGGTCCCGCGGCCTTCATTCAGATGTCGCAGGAATTGGACAGGCTGCCCCAGACCTGCCCGGGCACGTGAGCGGCGCAGGGTCGCGCACCGCGCCCGGAATGTGATCGGGCCACCTGAATAGAAAAATGCCGGCGTGTGCCGGCGTTTTCGATGTAGCGGTTTTCGATGAGGCAGCGCCGCATCTCGAGTCAGTCAGGCAGCGCGAGCCCACCCCAGGCGATCGAAGTGTGCGATTGCGTCGTGCACGAGCGCCTCGGCCTGAAGCCGCGCGGCGGGCTCGCTGCGTTCGGGACGCGTGGCATAGGAGTAGCAGGCCTGCCGGCCGGCATCCAGCTCAAAGGAGATATTGACGCGTCCGACGTATTTACCGGAAGCAAGCGGTGTCACGTTGATATGGACCTTCGCAGACACCGAGTCTCCCGAGATGCTTGGCTGTGTCCCTGAATCTTACGCGGACGGCTCGACGACCGCCACCGGCTTGTGCACATGCAGACATGCATCGACCGACTGACTTGATTTCAGGCAAAGCGCGAACGCCTGAGCCTCGCCCACCGTGGAAAAAACATACTGCACACGGTCCACGATGACCGAAGAATCCATGATCACCAAATGCATGCCTGGCTCCCGAGTTCGTCATGCAGAAGGGCCAGCAACCCCCATGCCTGCATACAGCAACCCGTCAGCTAGCGCCGCGCGCGAGGTGGGGCGAGCCGGGGGCTAGGCTTGGGGCTTGGAGCTTGAGGCCTGGCGGCCGTGGGCCGGGGGGTTGGGCCGACCACTTAGGCCGACCACTCAGGCCGACCGGTTAGGCTTGACCGGTCCGGCCGACCGATTGTGCCGACCGATTGTGCCGATCGAGTGTGCCGACCGACTATGCCGACCGATTAGCCCGGCATCACGACACGAATAGGGTTGGTGCGAAGGGCGGGACTCGAACCCGCACACCTGTTACGGCGTCAGGACCTAAACCTGGTGCGTCTACCAATTTCGCCACCTTCGCAAAAGGCCAAGCCCGCTATTGTAGCTTGCTTGTTAAAATCGTGCGCTATGAATCCGCGTCTCGATGCCCTGCATCCCTATCCCTTTGAAAAACTGCGTGGTCTGCTGGCCTCGGGCGGCACGCCGCCGGATGGCCTCGCACCCATCAATTTGTCGATCGGTGAGCCCAAGCACGCCACGCCCGCACTCGTGGGCGAGGCGATCAATGCGCACCTGAACGGCCTGTCCGTGTACCCGGCGACCAAGGGCACGCCGGCGCTGCGCGAGGCGATCGCGCAATGGCTGGCACGCCGCTACAGCATTCCGGCGCCCGACGCCGACACGCAAGTGCTGCCCGTGCTGGGTTCGCGCGAAGCCCTGTTCGCCTTCACCCAGGCCGTCATCGATCCGGCGGCGGATTCGCTGGTCGTCTGCCCGAACCCCTTCTATCAAATCTACGAAGGCGCGACCGTGCTCGCGGGCGCCCGCCCCTTCTACGTCAACGCCGATCCCGCGCGCGACTTCAACCCCGACTGGAACGCCGTCACGGAAGACGTGTGGCGCCAGACGCGGCTGGTGTTCGTGTGCACGCCCGGCAACCCCGCGGGCAACGTGATGCCGCTGGAAGACTGGCGCACGCTGTTCGCGCTGTCGGACCGCTACGGCTTCGTCATCGCGTCCGACGAGTGCTACTCCGAAATCTATTTCGACGAGGGCGACGCGCCGCTGGGCGGCTTGCAGGCCGCACGCCGGCTCGGCCGCGACACGTACAAGAACCTCGTCGTGTTCTCGAGCCTGTCCAAGCGCTCGAACGTCCCGGGCATGCGCTCCGGCTTCGTGGCGGGCGATGCGGCGCTGATGGCGCGCTTCCTGCTCTATCGCACCTATCATGGCAGCGCCATGAGCCCCGTGTTCGCGGCGGCCAGCGTCGCCGCCTGGAACGACGAGGCCCACGTCCAGGAAAACCGCCGCCTCTATCGCGCCAAGTTCGAAGCCGTTACGCCCATCCTGGCGCGGGTGCTCGACGTGCGCATGCCGCAGGCTTCGTTTTACCTGTGGGCGCCTACCCCGGGCTGCGACCAGGCCTTCGCCCGCGACCTTTACGGACGCACCGGTGTTACCGTGCTGCCGGGCAGCTTCCTGGCGCGCGAGACGCGCGGGGTGAATCCCGGCGCCGGCCGTATCCGCATCGCGCTGGTGGCGCCGCTGGACCAGTGCGTCCAGGCCGCCGAACGCATCGTGCATTTTGTGCAGACTTCCGTCTGATCCCTTGACCAACCCTCTCAACACCGAGCCGTCATGACTCTCGACCTCCAGACCACCATTGAAAAAGCCTGGGACGACCGGGCCAACCTGTCTCCCTCCGACGCCAGCGCTGCCGTGCGCGAAGCCGTCGAACACACCATCGACGCCCTCGACCAGGGCCGTCTGCGCGTGGCCGAGAAGATCAACGATCAATGGACCGTGCATCAATGGATCAAGAAGGCCGTTCTGCTGTCCTTCCGCCTGTCCGACAATGAAGTCATGGGCGCCGATCCCCTCACGTTCTACGACAAGGTGCCGACCAAGTTCGCCGGCTTCGGCGACGCGGCCTTCAAGGCAGGCGGCTACCGCGTGGTGCCCCCGGCCGTCGCACGCCGTGGCTCCTTCATCGCCCGCAACGTGGTGCTGATGCCCTCGTACGTCAACATCGGCGCATACGTCGACGAAGGCACGATGGTCGACACCTGGGCCACCGTGGGCTCGTGCGCCCAGATCGGCAAGAACGTCCACCTCTCGGGCGGCGTCGGCATCGGCGGCGTGCTCGAGCCGCTGCAGGCCAACCCCACCATCATCGAAGACAACTGCTTCATCGGCGCGCGCTCCGAAGTGGTCGAAGGCGTGGTGGTCGAAGAAAACTCGGTCCTGGCCATGGGCGTGTTCCTGTCGCAAAGCACCAAGATCTACGATCGCGCCACCGGCAAGATCACGTATGGCCGCGTGCCCTCGGGTTCGGTCGTGGTGCCGGGCTCGCTGCCTTCCGAAGACGGCTCGCACAGCCTGGCTTGCGCCGTCATCGTCAAGCGCGTGGACGCACAGACCCGCGCCAAGACCAGCATCAATGAGCTGCTGAGGGCCTGATGAGCAACGCCGTACTGGAACTGGTCAAGGACCTGATCGCCCGCCCGTCCGTCACGCCGGCCGACGTGGATTGCCAGAAGCTGCTCGCCGATCGGCTGACGCGCGTCGGCTTCACGTGCGAAACCATCGCCCGCGGGGGTGTCACCAATCTGTGGGCACGGCGCGGCACGCGCGGTCCCGTGACGGTGTTCGCCGGCCACACCGATGTGGTGCCGCCGGGCCCGCGTGAAAAATGGGAAAGCGATCCGTTCGTGCCGACCGAGCGCGACGGGTTCCTGTACGGCCGCGGGGCGGCCGACATGAAGAGCTCGATCGCCGCCTTCGTGGTGGCGGCCGAAGAATTCGTGGCGGCCCACCCCGACCACGAGGGCTCCATCGCCCTCCTGATTACCTCCGATGAAGAAGGACCCGCCATCGATGGCACCGTGATCGTGTGCGATGCGCTGCGCGAACGCGGCGAACAGCTCGACTACTGCATCGTCGGCGAGCCCACCTCGGGCGCCGTGCTGGGCGACACCTGCAAGAACGGCCGCCGCGGCTCGCTGTCGGGCGCACTGACCATCAAGGGCATCCAGGGCCACGTGGCTTATCCGCATCTGGCGCGCAACCCCGTGCATCAGTTCGCGCCCGCCCTGACCGAACTGGTCGGCATCGAGTGGGACCAGGGCAACGAATACTTCCCGCCCACTACGTTCCAGGTGTCGAACCTGAACGCCGGCACCGGCGCGACCAACGTCGTGCCGGGCGAGGCGGTGGCGCAATTCAACTTCCGCTTCTCGACGGCGAGCACGCCCGAGTCGCTGAAAGAACGCGTGCATGCCGTCCTCGACAAGCACGGGCTCGAATACGATCTCGAGTGGGAACTGGGCGGCGAGCCCTTCCTGACGCCGCGCGGCTCGCTGACCGATGCCCTGGTACAGGCCATCGCCGCCGAAACCGGCGTGACCGCCGAGCTCTCGACCACCGGCGGCACGTCCGACGGCCGCTTCATCGCCAAGATCTGCCCGCAGGTCATCGAGTTCGGCCCCGGCAATGCCACGATCCACAAGGTCAACGAGCGCGTCGAACTCGCCAGCCTCGAACCCCTGAAGAACATCTATCGCCGCACGCTGGAAAACCTGCTGCTGGCGCGTTGAATTGCACATGGCCACTACTGACCGTCAAGAACTCCAGACCCTGCGCGACCTGATCCGCTATGGCGTATCGCGCCTGAACGCGGCCAAGGTGGCGCTGGGGCATGGATCGGACAACGCCTGGGACGAAGCCGTCTATCTGGTGCTGCACGGACTGCATCTGCCGCCCGACACGCTGGATCCGTTCCTCGATGCCCGCGTTCTCGCCAAAGAGCGCGAGCGCGTGCTCGACCTGATCGATCGCCGCGTGAGCGAGCGTCTGCCGGCCGCCTACCTCACGCACGAAGCGTGGCTGCGCGGCCATCGCTTCTATGTCGATTCGCGTGTCATCGTGCCGCGCTCGCCCATCGCCGAGCTGCTCGACGAAGGCTTGTCGCCCTGGGTGCAGGACGCCAACGACGTGCAGTACGCGCTCGACATGTGCACGGGCTCGGGTTGCCTGGCCATCCTGAGCGCGCTGGCCTTTCCGTACGCCGAGGTCGACGCGGTCGACCTGTCGCCCGAGGCCCTCGAGGTGGCGCGCCGCAACGTCGACGACTTCGGTCTGCAGGATCAGGTCACGCTACACGCCAGCAACCTGTTCGACAGCCTGCCCGAGCGCGCCTATGACGTCATCGTCTGCAATCCGCCGTACGTCAACAGCGCATCGATGGACGCCTTGCCGCCCGAGTACCGGCACGAGCCGGCGCTGGCGCTGGCCGGCGGCACCGACGGCATGGACCTGGTGCGCCGCATCCTCGAAGCCGCACCGCGCTATCTGAGCGAGCAGGGCGTGCTGGTGCTCGAGATCGGCCACGAGCGCGATCACTTCGAGGCCGCCTTCCCTGACCTGCATCCCGTGTGGCTGGAAACGGCGCAGGCCAGCGACCAGATCCTGCTGCTTACGCGCGAGCAACTGACGCTGTGATACGTGCTTCTGGATTGACGCTGCGCCGCGGCACCAAGGTGCTGCTCGATGGTGCGGACTTCGTGGTGCACCCTGGCGAACGCGTCGGCATCGTCGGCAAGAACGGCGCGGGCAAATCCTCGCTGTTCGGCTTGCTGACCGGCGAGCTCGACCTGGACGCCGGCAACGTCGACCTTCCGGCCGGCTGGCGTATCGCCAGCGTGGAGCAGGAGATCTCGAGCACCGAGCGGCCGGCGCGCGAGTTCGTCATCGACGGCGACGTGCATCTGCGCGCGCTGCAGGCGCAACGTGCCGCGCTCACCGACGACCAGGGCACGCAGATCGCCGAGACCGAGGCGGCCCTGACCGAGGCGGGCGTCTGGAGCGCCGCCTCGCGGGCGGAGCAGTTGCTGGCCGGCCTGGGCTTCAAGCCCGACGAGTGGATGAAGCCCGTCGAAAGCTTCTCGGGCGGCTGGCGCATGCGCATCGCGCTGGCCCGCGCGCTGATGGCGCCCTCCGAACTGCTGCTGCTGGACGAGCCGACCAACCACCTGGACCTCGACGCCATGCTCTGGCTCGAGAAGTGGCTGGCCGCCTATCAGGGCACCGTCCTGCTGATCTCGCACGATACGGAGTTCCTCGACGCGGTCGCGCGCGCGATTCTGCATTTCGATCACGGCAAGCTCGTCCGCTACAAGGGCGGCTACCAGGACTTCCTGTTGCAGCGCGCCGAGCGCCTGCGCCAGGCGTCCATCGCCATCGATCGCCAGAACCGCGAGGCTGCACGGCTTCAGAGCTTCATCGATCGATTCAAGGCCAAGGCGTCCAAGGCCAAGCAGGCGCAGAGCCGGGTCAAGGCGCTCGCGCGCATGGAGGCGCTCGCGCCGCTGCATGCTGAATCCGGTATCGACATCCGCATCCCCTCCCCCGAGCACACGCCCGATCCGCTGCTTACGCTCGAACACGTGTCCGCGGGCTATGCCGGCGACGCGGGCGATGCCAAGCCCATCCTGAGGGACGTCACCCTCATGGTGCGCGCCGGCGCGCGCGTGGGCGTGCTGGGCGCGAACGGCGCCGGCAAGAGCACGCTGATCAAGACGCTAGCCGAAGAGCTGCCCGTGCAGCAGGGCGAACGCCGGGCCTCCAGAGGCCTGGCCATCGGCTACTTCCATCAGCATCAGCTCGATATGCTCGATGTCGACGGCACGCCGCTGCAGCATCTCGCGCGGCTTGCGCCCGAGGTCCGCGAGCAGGAACTGCGTAACTACCTGGGCGGCTTCGGCTTCTCGGGTGATGCCGTCACGAGCAAGGTCGGGCCCATGTCGGGCGGCGAGAAGGCTCGCCTCGCGCTGTCGCTGATCGTGTGGCAGCGCCCCAACCTGCTGCTGCTCGACGAACCCAGCAACCATTTGGACGTCGAGACGCGCGAAGCGCTGGCGGCCGCGCTGGCCGAGTTTTCGGGCAGCATGCTGCTCGTATCGCACGATCGGCATCTGCTGCGCACGACCGTCGACAGCTTCTGGATCGTCGCCGATGGCGCCGTGCGTGAGTTCGACGGCGACCTCGAAGACTACCGGGACTGGCTGTCGGCCCGCAACGCCCAGGAGCGCGCCGCCGCACCGTCGGCGCGCGGCGACCAGCCCGATGGCGGCGTCGACCGCAAGGCGCAGCGGCGCCAGGAAGCCGAGGAGCGCCAGCGTTTGTCCGCGCTGCGCAAGCCGGTGCAGGCGAAGCTGGACAAGGTCGACACCCAGATGGAGCGTGCCCGGGTGCGCCTCGCCGAGCTCGATGCGCTCATCGCCGACGCCGATCTGTACACCGATGCGCGGCGTAACGAACGCCAGACCATCATGGCCGAGCACGGCGAACTGGCCAAACGCATGAACGAACTCGAAGAGCAATGGCTGGAATTGCAGCAGTCGCTCGAAGAGATCGAGCAGGGATTGGGCTGAGCGCGGTCGCGCGCACGGCAGCCCGCTCCCTCGCTTTGCGAACGCCGCCTTCGGGCGGCGTTGTTTTGGGTGGCCGCACGTGCCGCACTCGCCGCCCCCATTTAGGAATGGTTATCATTTATACTCTGCGGGTTTCTGACCTTCCGTGCCTGCCGCCCATTGCGCCCGCCCGCCATGCCCGTGCTGACCGACGCCTTTCTGCACCACTACCGTGAACTGCTCAGTTTTCTCTCATTGCGCACGGGATCGCGCGATACGGCGCAGGACTGCGCGCAGGACACGTGGATCAAGCTCAGTGAATCGGGCGACCGCGCCCAGCCGGAAAATCAGCGCGCCTACGTGTTCCGCGTGGCCGCCAACATCGCGACGGACTGGCATCGGCGGCTGGCGCGCGAGCGCCAGGCCAACGAGCGCTACGCATCGGGCCTGACCGGCCAGACCGAGGCGGACACGCTGGACGTGGCCGCGGCGCGGCAGACACTGCGGCGCCTGCAGGCGGTGCTGCTCGCGCAGCCGGCCCGCAGCCTGGAGATCTTCGTGCTCCATCGCCACGAAGGCCTCACCTATCGCGCCATCGCCGAGCACTGCAGGGTCTCGGTCAGCGCCGTGGAGAAGCACATGATGCGTGTTCTGTTGGCCTGCGACGCCGCCCTGCAGGCATGAGCGCCGTCCCCGCCGCACCGCGTCACGCCCTCACCCGACCGCAGGCGCTGCAGGCTGCGTCGCAATGGGTCGTCAAGCTCAGCGACACCGAATGCGACAGCGCGACCTACACCGCGATCGAGGCCTGGTATCACAGCCGGCCCGAGCATGCCGCGGCCTTCGACAGGCTCAGCAAGGTCTGGGGTACCTTGGGACGTCTGCAACCGGATCAGCTCAACGCCCGGCCACGCCGCGCCACGCGCGCGCTGGCAGGCGGCCTGCTGAGCGTCGCGCTCCTGGCGGGTCTGATCGGGGGCCCGGCATTCGACGCACCGGACGTCCGCGCCGACCATCGTGTCGAGCGGGTGGCGTTACCCGACGGCTCGATCGCCACGCTCGACGCAGGCAGCGCGCTGCGCTTCGACTATGCCGCAGGCCGGCGCGACGTCGTCCTGGAGCGAGGCCGCGCTTTGTTCGAGGTGCGGCCGCGCCAAGCCGGCGAGCCCCCGTTCCGGGTCCGCACGGACCAGGGCATCGCCACCGCGTTGGGCACGCGCTTCGAAGTCACGCGCGCCGCATCCGGCATGCGCGTGCACGTCTACGAGCACGACGTGGCGATCCTCTGCACGGTGTGCGAGCCACGCGAGGCCATGACGCTGTCACCCGGCGAAGGCGCGCATCTGCACGACGGCAAATGGCAGCGCGACGCCGGCGCGACCACCGCCTCCCCTGCCTGGAGCCAGGGGCTGCTGAGGCTGGACGACATCAGCCTCGCGCAGGCTGCGGAACGCCTGCAGCCCTACAGCGATCGCCGGCTGCTCGTGGTGGGCGCGGCGCGCGATCTGCGCGTGTCGGGCACCGTCAACATCGCGGACGTGCAGCGCGCGCTGCGCTTTCTGCTGGCACGCCAGTCCGTGACCACCTACACACTGCCCGGCCTGCTGGTGCTCCAGTAAGCATGCGCAAGGCAATCGACAGCGGCAGGACGATTTAAATTATTCATCGATCGCGCGATGAGGTACTGGCTTGCGAGGAACGTCTTACCCGCAACGACGTAGCCTCGAGGACGCATCATGACCATCGCCCGTTCAGCGCGCGGCGCGGCGCAAGCCGTGCTGGCATTGAGCCTCGCCCTAGCCTTCCATCCGGGCGCGCAGGCGCAGACGCCCGCCAACGGCGTGACGCTCGACCTGCCCGCGCAACCCCTGGGATCCGCACTGCTGAGCCTGGGCGAGCAAGCCGGCATCGAACTGAGCTTCAGCCCGCAGGCCGTCGCCGGCAAGGCGGCGCCCGCGGTGCGTGGCACGCTGACGCCGTTCGACGCGCTCAACCGATTGCTCGACGGCAGCGGCCTGCAACTGCGTCAGGACGGGCCGGGCCGCTACCAGATATATGCCGAGGCGCGCAACGCGTTCTCCGTCGCGCGCCTTGAAACCGTCGAGGTGGTGGGGCAGTCTCCCGAGGAACGCGTCTACTCGCGCGCCGAAATCGCGGCCACCCCCACGGCCAACCGCGACCTGAGCTCGCTCGTCGCCAGCGCGCCCGCGGTGCGGCTGGGCAGCGACACCGACGCCTCCAGCAACCGTGGCTCGATGAATGTGCAGGACATCTCGATCCACGGCGCGAGCCCCTATCAGAACCTGTTCCAGATCGACGGCATGGCGGCGAGCAGCATGATCGATCCCGCGAGCAAGAACCTGAATCTGCAGGTGGGCAACATCCCCAGCAACGCGCAGGCCTACTTCGTGGACACGGCGCTCGTGGACTCGGTGCGCGTGCTCGACAACACCATTCCGGTCGAATACGGCCACTTCACGGGCGGGGTCATCGATGCAAAGCTGCGCCGGCCCAGCGGCGAGAACCACCTGGCCGTGGACTACCGCTGGAACACCTCCAAGATGACGCGGCAAAATGTCTCGGAAGGCGATCAGGAAGCCTGGGGCCAGGGCGAGCCCGGCTACGCACCCGAATGGAAGAAGCGCTTCTACACCGCCGTGGGCGACATCGCCCTGGGCAGCGACACCGGTGCGATCCTGTCGATGTCGCGCCGTGAATCGACGATTCAGCGCTTTCGCATGGGCGAACAGAACGGTCAGGCCCAGGCATTCCAGGAAGGCTACGACGATCGCGTCGACAACTTCCTCGGCAAGTTTTCCACGCGCCTGTCGTCCGACACCGTGACCGACCTGGTGCTCAAGTACAGCGACCGCCGGGAGTCGCTGGTGAGCAACTTCTTCCGCAATACCAACTGGGACAACCAGCACGCCGCGCGCGGCGTGGGTTGGAATCTCGATCATCGCTTCGATGGCGGACGCGTGTCGGTACAGGCGGGCTGGGACAAGTTCGTGAGCAACCGTTCGTCGGACGCCACCGAGCTGGTCACCCAGCAGTTTTCCGACCGGCGCCCGCAGTACACCTGGGGCGGCTTCGGCAAGGAAGAAAAGGCGCAGCAGACTCTGAGCTTCTCGACGCGCGTCGACCTCGATCCGGTCGACACCGCCTTCCTGCGGCACAACCTCTACGGCGGTGTGCAGGCCGAACAGGTGGACTTCAACTTCGAACGTTACGACGACGCCTATTCCTACCGCGCGGTGCAACAGCTGGACGGCAGCTCACGCGAGTTCAGCAAGCAGCATTACCTCGCGGGCACCGTCGACAAGCGCTATCGCACGCTGGGGCTGTACGCCTCGGACCGCATCGAATGGGGCCGCGTGGCGCTCACGGCCAGCACCCGCATGGATCGCGACACGCTGCTCGGCAACACCGACCTGTCGCCGCGCACGCGGCTGGACTGGGATGCCCTCGGCACCGGTGACACCGTTCTGTCGGCAGGCTGGGCGCGCTACTACGGCTCGTACATCCTCGACATCATGATGCGCGAGGAAGTCAGCAAGTTGCGCCGCCAGGTGCTCGACGCCCGAGGAAATCCCGTGGCCGATGGAAGCAAAACCGAGTTCTCCCGCTATGACGGCCTGCGCACGCCGTACGACGACGAATGGGCTTTCTCGCTGCGGCAACGCGTCGCCGGCCTGGAAGGCACGCTCAGCTACGTGCGACGCAACGGGCGCGATCAGATTTCCAAAACCGGCACCAGCACCGAGGGATACGAGTACGTGAACGATGGCTGGTCGCGCACGGACTCATGGATGCTCAGCGTCGTGAACCAGCAACCCTGGAAGCTGGGCCCGACCTACTGGACCGGGCGCGCCAGCTGGAGCTATCAGCGCAGCAAGCGCAACACCGATATCGTCACCGGCTACGAAGATGGCGCCTATGCGCCCGACGACTACATTCTCTACAACGGCGAACGCATACTCGCGGGTGCCCTGCCGCCGAATGACTTCAACCAGCCTCAGCAGGTCGTGCTCAGCCTCACGGGCCGCTGGCCGGACGCGGGCCTCACCTGGAACAACGACGTGCGCTGGCGCAGCGGCCGCAACGGCATCAGCTACCTCGGTCTCGGTCCGCGGCCGGAGTATCTCGAACGCTACGAGTCGGTGAAGCTGCCTTCGTACTGGACCTGGGATACACGCCTGACGTGGGAACCCCGGTTCGCGCGCGGTCTGGAGTTGTCGGTGGACGTGTTGAACGTGCTGAATCAGCAGCCCAAGCTCACGGTGACGGCGCCCAATCGCAATCAGGATCTGAGTCTCTATCGGACCGGCCGCGAGATCTGGCTGCAGGCCGGCTACCGCTTCTGACTCCCCTCTATGTCGTCATCCATCGGATACCGCGTCGGCCTGGCGGTGGCCATCGCGCTGACCCTGCTGATGGCATCCCCGCCGGTCGAGGCGCAGGCAGCGGCACCGGCCGACGCGAGCCGGTCGTGCCGCGATGCCTCGGGTCTGTGGGACGCGGCTTGCCTGCGGGCCCAGTATCGTGAGGTGCCCTTGCGCTGGCCCACACCGACGATCGACCCCGGCGTTCGATGGTCGGAATGGTCGGCCGTGCCCTCCGCGAGCGCACCGCCCGAAACCTGGACCGCCAGCAATCCGGGCCAGTCGCAGCTCAACGCGGATTTACGGCAGCCCGCGATCGTCACGCTGGGCGCGGTGCTGTTCGCCGACCCGCGCTTATCGGCCAACGGCAAGATCGCCTGCGCGAGCTGTCATCAGCCGGAACATGCGTTCAGCGACGGCCGCGCGCTCGCGGTCGGCGCGGATGGGCTGATGGGCAGACGGCGTTCGATGCCGCTGTTCGCGGCGCCGTTCGCGCCGGTGCTGTTCTGGGACGGGCGCGCGGCAAGCCTGCACGAACAGGTGCTGGGCCCGATCGCCGATCCGCGTGAGATGAACCATGATCTGGCGAGCGCGCGCGCCCGCCTCGCGGATCTGGCGGACTACCGCGCGCTGCTGCAGGCGGCCTATGGCGATGCACAGGTGAGCGACGCGCGCATCGCCCGGGGGCTCGCGGCGTTCGTCGCCACCTTGCGCCCGCCGGAGACGCGCTTCGACCGTTTCCTGGCGGGTGACACGGCCGCGCTCGACGACAGGGAAATGATCGGCCTGCATCTGTTTCGCACCGAAGCGCGTTGCATGCACTGCCACCAGGGCGCCTTGCTCACCGACGGCCAATTGCACAACATCGGCTTGTCGTTCGTGGGACGGCGCAATCAGGACCTGGGCCGGTACGAGGTCACCCGCGCGCCCGAGGATATCGGCAGATTCCGCACGCCGAGCCTGCGCGGTGTGTCGCGCGCCGGCCCCTTCATGCACAACGGCATCTTTCCCACGCTGGTTGGCGTCGTGCGGATGTACAACGCCGGCATGCCCTCGGGGCGCGTGCCCGCGGGCACCACACTGACCGCGCGAAAGTCGCCGTTGATCCAGCCACTGAACCTGTCGCCGGACGAGATCGACGCTCTGGTCGCCTTCCTTGGCACCCTATAAAAAAAAAGCCGGCGCGTGACCGCGCCGGCTTCGTCCTGCGAACGCAAGCACGCTCAACCCTGGATGATGTCCAGTTTGGCGATGCCCAGCGCGAGCGTCTTGGCGCCGACGTCGCGGAACTGGATCTGCGCTTGCGCGTCCTGTCCGGCGCCACTGAGGCCGATGATGGTGCCGTCGCCGAACCGTGCATGGCGCACGCCTTGTCCCACGCGATACTGGCGGTCGCCCACGGTGACACCGGTCGCCACGCTGCGGGCGGCACGCGGCGCGACCGAGCTGGTGTGCTTGCGGCCGTACGCGTCGCCATGACCGCGGTTCCAGGAATCGCCCTGACCGCTGGCAAAACCCGCCGCCGCGGCCTGGCTGTATTGCGTGCCCATGCGCGGCGAGAGCCACTTGAGGTGTTCCTCGGGGATCTCGTCGAGAAAGCGCGAGCGCATTGCATAGCGCGTCTGGCCGTGCAGCATCCGGCTTTGGGCCAGACTGATGTACAGGCGCTCACGAGCTCGCGTGATCGCCACATACATCAGGCGCCGCTCTTCCTCGAGACCGGCCTGTTCGAGGATGCTGTTCTCGTGCGGGAACAGGCCTTCTTCGAGGCCGGTGATGAACACCGCGTCGAACTCCAGGCCCTTGGCCGCGTGCACGGTCATGAGCTGCACCGCTTCCTGACCCAGCTGCGCCTGGTTGTCGCCCGCCTCGAGCGCCGCATGCGACAGGAACGCCGCCAACGGCGACAGGCCGGTGGTGGGCGGCGGAGCCGGCGCATCGACGACGCCCGGATTCAGCGTGCTGTTGACGTCCGACTCCGGCACCACCCCGGCCGGCATGCCGTCGAAGTTTTCTTCGGCCGTGAACACGGCCGCCGCGGTGATGAGTTCGTTCAGGTTCTCGAGGCGTTCGGCGCCTTCGCGCTCGGCCTGGTAGTGCGCCTTCAGGCCGCATTCTTCGATGACGTGCTCGACCATCTCGGGCAGCGGCAGATCGCGCGTTTCGTGCGCGAGGCGGCCGATCAGCTGTGCGAACTGGGCGAGGTTGGAGCCCCCCTTGCCCGGCACCCGCGCCACCGAATCGAACAGGCTGGTCCCGCCGCTACGGGCGGCATCGGCCAGGGTTTCGAGGGTACGCGCGCCGATACCGCGCGCCGGGAAATTGACCACCCGCATCCACGAGGTGTCATCGTGCGGATTGGAAATCAGGCGCAGATACGCCAGCGCGTGCTTGATCTCCTGGCGCTCGAAAAAGCGCAGACCGCCATAGACCTTGTAGGGCACACCCGCCGAGAAGAGCGCGTGCTCCAGCACGCGCGACTGCGCGTTGCTGCGATAAAGCACCGCGATCTCGCTGCGCGACCGGCCTTCGTTGATCAGCGCGCGGATCTCTTCGACGATCCACTGCGCCTCCATGGCATCCGAGGGCTGCTCGATCACGCGGACGAGCTCGCCCTCTCCCTGGTCGGTCCAGAGATTCTTGCCAAGACGCCCGGTGTTGTGACCGATCAGCGCATTGGCCGAGTCCAGGATGTGGCCGTAGGAGCGGTAATTCTGCTCGAGGCGGATGACGCGGCCGTGCGCGTAGTCGCGCTCGAAGTCGGCCATGTTGCCGACGTTCGCGCCGCGGAACGCGTAAATGGACTGGTCGTCGTCGCCGACCGCGAAGATCGCGGCGCCGCCGCCGGCCAGCAGGCGCAGCCACTTGTACTGCAGCGTGTTGGTGTCCTGGAACTCGTCGACCAGAATGTGCCGGAAGCGACGCTGGTAGTGCTCACGCACCGGCGCGTTGCGCGACAGCAGCTCGTAGGCGCGCAGCAGCAATTCGGCGAAGTCGACCACGCCCTCGCGCTGACACTGGGCTTCGTAGAGCTCGTAGATTTCGATCAGACGGCGGCGATGGGCATCCCAGGCCTCGACCTCGGACGGACGCTGACCGTCTTCTTTCGCGCCATTGATGAAGCGCTGAACGTCGCGCGGCGGATACTTCTCGTCGTCGACGCCGTTCGCCTTCATCAGGCGCTTGATCGCGGCCAGCTGGTCGGCGGTGTCGAGGATCTGGAAGGTCTGCGGCAAGCCGGCATCGCGGTGATGCGCGCGCAGCATGCGATTGCACAGGCCATGGAAGGTACCGATCCAGAGGCCGCGCGTGTCGATAGGAAACACGGCCGCCATGCGAGTGAGCATCTCGCGGGCGGCCTTGTTGGTGAATGTGACGGCGAGCAGCGCAAATGGACTGGCCTGGCTGGTTTGAATCAGCCAGGCCATGCGGGTCGTGAGGACCCGGGTCTTGCCGCTACCCGCCCCGGCGAGTACCAGGGCGTGTTGCGGTTCGAGAGTGACTGCGGCGCGTTGCTCGGGATTGAGTTTATCCAGCATCATGCCGCATAGCGGCGCAGACGCAGTGCAAACTGCTCGAGCCCGGCGATGCCGCTTTGCTGGGCGCGCTGGCACCAGGCTTGCAGATCATGCAGAAGCTGCTCGCTGCTGGCGCTGGAGCTCTCCCACAGACGGCCGAGTTCGCGGCGCATCTGGACCAGAGTGGAGAGCGACTGGTTGCGTGCGATGGCCTGATCGACTTCGGCGATCTGCTCGGGCTGCAGCACGTCTTCGTTGCGGGTCAGCACGCGGCTGGCACGCTTCAGGACCGTGAAGTTGCAGTCGGCGCTGCCCTTCTGGCGCGCTGGCTTCATCTTCGCCAGCTCTTCGGCGGCAGCCTGCTTGATCACGTCGGCGTAACGCGCCATCACTTCGTAGCGGTGCGTGATCACGCCCTGCAGGGTGCGCAGGTCGATGCCTTCCTTGGCGTCGGGATCGAGCTTGAGCTTGGGCGCGACCTTCTTGACCTTGGCCAGGCCGACCATCTCGAGCGTACGGATGTAGCCCCAACCGATGTCGAACTCGTACCACTTGGCCGAGAACTTGGCCGACGTGCCGTGAGCGTGGTGGTTGTTGTGCAGCTCTTCGCCACCGATGATGATGCCCCACGGGAACACGTTCGTGCTGGTGTCCGGGCTGTTGTAGTTGCGGTAGCCCCAGTAGTGGCCGATGCCGTTGACGACGCCAGCCGCCCAGAAGGGAATCCAGGCCATCTGCACTGCCCACACGGTCAGGCCGGCGGCGCCGAACAGGGCGACGTCGATCACGAGCATGGTCAGCACGCCGCGCAGGCTGTGCGTGGAGTAGACGTTGCGCTCGAGCCAATCATCGGGCGTACCGTGGCCGAACTTGGCCATGGTTTCCTTGTTGTTGGACTCTTCGCGGTAGAGTTCGGCGCCGCGGAACAGCACCTTCCAGATGCCGAAGAGCATCGGGGAGTGCGGATCGCCTTCCTTTTCGCACTTGGCGTGGTGCTTGCGGTGAATCGCAACCCACTCCTTGGTGACCATACCGGTGGTCAGCCAAAGCCAGAAGCGGAAGAAGTGCATCACTGCGGGGTGCAGATCCAGGCCCCGGTGCGCCTGGCTGCGATGCAGGAAGACGGTGACCGACACGATGGTGATGTGCGTAACCACCAGCGTGAACAGAACGATCTGCCACCAGCTGGCCTGGGTCAAGCCACCAGAAATAAACGAAAGGATGTAATCCATAAACCTGTTTCTACGCCTCGCAAAAGAGTGGGCAAATTTTAGCCCACATGTTTTTTTCGTGACAGCGCAGTTTCAAAATAGTTTTTGAGCCAAATCAAGGACTAAGCCGCGCTTGGAGCACCCCGATCGGGGCCATGACGGACGTTCACGAGACGTCGGTCGCTACCTCTTAAATGGTGGCGGACTGGGCCGGCACCAAGGCTTTTCTACATTTTGCTACAACCTCGATCCACAATATATTGTGTGTTACCCGTATCGCAGAGTGATCCCCACGATGTTCCGACCACGCACCCTACTCGCCCTAACCCTGCTGCTGGGCGGCATACCGCCCGCTCAGGCGGACGCCACGCTCATCGCCGGGCAGACAGTCGTGGTCGCGAGCTATTACGAGCTACGCGGCCCGAACTGCCAGGCCATGAATCCCCCGCACGTTCGTATCGTTACGCGCCCTACCCTGGGCGCGCTCACAATCGTGCGCGGCGAAGCCAATACCGGCGGTGGAGGCCGTTGCGCCTATACGTCGGTGCCGGTGTCGCAACTGCTGTACCGTGCCCAGCGGCCGGGTAGCGAAACCATCACGTGGGAAGTGCGCTACCAGGACCGCGGCCGCAAGGTGGAGCGCGTGAGCGCCCAGATCACGGTGGGCGCCGCGAACCCCTCCGGCACCACCGCGCCGTGATGGGCGCGGTATGACGGGCGGGGTTCGAGCCCCAATTGGAAGTTTGACAGCGTACTGAACGGACAGTTCCCGGACAAGCCGGGATCGGGGCAAGAATCGCCCGGCTTCCCCAACCGCCCGTTATCGGGTTCAGTCGGTACCGCCGCCACCATCGGAGCCGCCGTCGGACGCGCCCGCGCCGGTATCCGTGCCCGTGTCGGCCACGCCCTCGACCACATCCGACTCCGCGCCTCGCGGTTTGCGCTCGGCGGCCTCTTCGTTGCTCGCAGGCAACGCCGATCCGGCCCCGACAGCGGGTGCATCGGTCGAGGCTTCGGTCGCGGCGGTGCTGCGCGCGGCTTTTTTGCGCTCGAATACGGCGCCGAAAAAGCCATCGGTGCCGTGTTCGTCGGGACGCAACTGCACGTACGGGCCGGTCAGTGCCAGCGTCGGGCAGCGATCCTGCAGGATGCGCGCGGCGTCGAGGCGTTCGAATTCAGGGTGCTCGGCCAGGAAGCGCTCTGCCTGGGCCGCGTTCTCTTCTTCGAGCAGGCTGCACGTGGCGTAGACCAGGCGTCCGCCCGGTGCCACGCAGCGCGCCGCGCTCTTGAGAATCCGGTATTGCAGATCGACCAGCTCGGCCAGCACCTGCGGCTGCTGGCGCCATTTCAGATCGGGATTGCGACGCAGCGTGCCGATGCCGGTGCAAGGCGCGTCGACAAAGACTCGCTGGGCCTTGCCGGCCAGGCGCTTCACGCGCGCGTCGTTTTCGCTTTCGATCGCGACCGGCACGACGTTGGACAGGCCGCTGCGCGCGAAGCGAGGCTTCGCCCGCGCCAGACGCGCCGCCGAGACGTCGAAGGCGTAGAGCCGGCCGGTCGAGCGCATCAGGGCGCCGATCAACAGCGACTTGCCACCGGCGCCGGCGCAGAAATCGATGATCATTTCGCCGCGGCGCGGGCCGACGAGCAGTGCCAGCAACTGGCTGCCTTCGTCCTGCACCTCGAGCGTGCCGTTTTCGAACTCAGGCAGGCGGTTGATCGGCGGGTGACCCTTGAAGCGGATGCCCCACGGCGAATGCGCCGTCGGCTGAGGCGCAAAGCGCGCGAGCGGACCGGCATTGAGCGTGGCGAGCAGCGCGTCGCGATCTCCCTTGAGCGGGTTGACGCGGATGTCGAGATTGGCCGCCACGTTGAGCGACGCCATCAACGCCTCGCCCTCGGGCATGACGGCGAAGCGCTCGTCGAGCCAGTCCGGCATGCTCAGGCGCACCGGTCGCGGCAAGGTGGCCGGATCGATGAGGTCGACGCGTGCCAGCCAGGCGGATTCGCCGCTGTCCAGGCCTTCCTGCACCCATTCGGACCCACGGAAGCCCGCCAGACCGAGAATGGCGAGACGGCGCGTGGCGTTGCCGACGCCGCTTTCGCTGAGCTGGCGGTAACGGCGCAGATTGCGCAGCACGTCGTAGACAGCCTCCGCTACTTCGGCGCGGTCACGTCCACCCAGATTGGGATGGGCCCGGAACCAATGCGAGAGCACGCCGTCGGCCGGGTAGGTCCATTGCAGCACTTCGGACAACACGCGCTGGACCTGTTCGAGCCGAACGGCCGCGATGGGCATGCGCGGACGCGGTGCGCCCGCACCCGGGCCACCGAAGCCCGGATTGGGGCCGCGGCCACGGCCGCCGTCCTGCGGGCGATTGCCGCCCCGATCCGAATACGAACGACCGCTTCCCTGCGAGCCGTAGTCGGCGCGGCCGCGATCGCCGTAGTCGGAACGGCCACGATCCTGCGACGCGTAGTCGGAACGACCACGATCCTGGTAACCCGACCGGCCGCCGTCCTGCGACGACGAACGGCCGCGGTCCTGCGACGCGTAGTCGGAACGGCCGCGATCCTGGTAACCCGACCGGCCGCCGTCCTGCGACGACGAACGGCCGCGGTCCTGCGACGAATAGTCGGAACGGCCACGGTCCTGGTAACCCGACCGGCCGCCGTCCTGCGGCGACGAACGGCCACGGTCCTGCGACGAATAGTCGGAACGGCCGCGATCCTGGTAACCCGACCGGCCGCCGTCCTGCGGCGACGAACGGCCACGGTCCTGCGACGAATAGCCCGAGCGCCCACGGTCCTGATAGTCGGAGCGGCCGCGATCCTGCGACGGCGAACGGCTGCGGTCCGGGGACGAGGGCCCCGCACGACCGCGGTCGGCCTGCTGTGCGCGTGCGCCGGCGTCGGGCGAGCGCTCGGACCGGCCTCGGTCGGGGCTCGACGCGCGATCGCGCCACTGAGCCAGGGCGCCGCCACGCGCGGGGCGGGAGCGGGTGTTGTCGTTGTCTTTACTCATGGTTCTTTCCGTGGGGACCGGCTTGCGCGCCGGTCCAGATGAATAGTCGTTCGGGGTCGCCCTCGACCTCGACGCGGTGATCGGCCGTGAGCTTCACGCGACCTTCGGCCAGCCAGCGCGCGGCGGCCGGGAAGGCTCGATGCTCGACGTCGAGAACACGCTCGGCCAGGCGCTCCGGGGTATCGCCAGGCAGGATGGGCACGCAGCCCTGCGCGATGATCGGACCGTGATCCAGCACGGGCGTGACGAAGTGCACGGTGCAGCCGTGCGCCCGCACACCGGTCGCCAGGGCCTGCGCATGGGTATGCAGGCCCGGAAACGCGGGCAGCAGCGAAGGATGGATGTTGACCAGGCGGCCCGCATAATGCCCGACAAAGCCCGGCGTCAGCACACGCATGAAGCCGGCGAGCAGAACGTAGTCGGGCTGGTGGCGGTCGACCTCGGCCATCAGCGCGGCGTCGAAGGCCTCGCGGCTGGCGAAATCCTTGTGATACAGCGCCCCGGTGGCAATGCCCTGGCCCTCGGCCCACTGCAGCCCTGCCGCATCGGGACGGCTGGCGATGACAGCCACGATCCGCGCGGGCCACTGCTCGCGTTGACAGGCCTCGACCAATGCCTGCATATTGCTGCCCCGACCGGAGATCAGGATGACAATGCGGCGCTCACGCCCGGCGGGCGCGACAGACGAGGAAGGTGAAGACGAATGGGGCAAGATAGGTAATTCCAAGGCGAGCCAACCCAAAATTGTAAACTCTTGCCCGTGAAACCTCCGTTGCGTATTTACCGACACCTGCCGCCCACCTCGCGCCGCACCCCTTGCGCGCTCACGATCGGCAACTTCGACGGTGTCCATCTCGGCCATCAGGCCATCCTCGACCGCCTCCGTCAGGTGGCCCGGGCGCGTGATCTCGTGCCCACGGTCATGACGTTCGAGCCGCATCCGCGTGAGTATTTCGCCACGCTCAACCGCCGCCCCGAACTCGCGCCCACGCGCATCTCGGGCCTGCGTGACAAGATGGCCGCCCTCGCCTGCGCCGGTATCGAGCAGGTCGTGGTCGAGCATTTCAATGCGCGGCTGGCCGAGATGTCGGCCAACGCCTTCATCGAAGACCTGCTGGTGCGGGGTTTGCAGACCCGCTGGCTGCTGGTTGGCGAAGACTTCCGTTTTGGCCGCAAGCGTAGCGGCGACATCGACCTCCTGCGCGAGGCCGGCATGATGCATGGCTTCGAGGTGCACACCCTGGCCGACGTCACCGACGGCAGCGGGCATCGCATTTCGAGCTCCGAGGTCCGCACCGCACTGGCCGTGGGCGATCTGGAGCGCGCCCGCCACCTGCTGGGTCAGCCGTTCCATATCAGTGGCCACGTGGTGCACGGCGCCAAACTGGGCCGCCAGCTCGGTTATCCGACGATGAACCTGCGGGTGGCCGCCCGCTGCGCGGCCCGTTCCGGGATTTACGTGGTGCGCGTGCTCGGCCTGACCGATCAGCCGCTCGCGGCCGTGGCCAGCCTGGGCGTGCGTCCGACCGTCGAGGACGGAGGCCGGGTGCTGCTCGAAGTCCACCTGCTCGACGAGACCGTGGACGCTTACGGTAAACTCGTGCGAGTCGAGTTCCTGCACAAGCTGCGGGACGAAGAAAAATTTCCTGATCTCCCTTCCCTGACAGCCGCCATCGCCGACGACGCGCGACAAGCGCGCGCCTATTTTGCCGTTCATGGACTATAAAAAGACCCTCAACCTGCCCGATACCCCCTTTCCCATGCGGGGCGACCTTGCCCGCCGCGAGCCGGGCTGGACCGCTCAATGGGAAGAAAACCGCATTTACCAGGCGATCCGGGCAGCGAGCGCTGGCCGCCCGCGCTTCGTGCTGCACGATGGCCCGCCGTATGCCAACGGCGACATCCACATCGGGCACGCGGTCAACAAGATCCTGAAGGACATCATCGTCAAGAGCCGCAACATGGCCGGCTACGATGCGCCTTACGTGCCGGGCTGGGACTGCCACGGCATGCCGATCGAAATCCAGATCGAAAAAAAATACGGCAAGAACCTGCCCGTCACCGAAGTGCAGGCCAAGGCCCGCGCCTACGCGCTCGAGCAGATCGACCGTCAGCGCCAGGATTTCAAGCGCCTCGGCGTGCTGGGCGACTGGGACAATCCTTACCTCACGATGAACTTCAGCAATGAGGCCGACGAGATCCGTGCGCTCGGCCGCATCCTGGAGAAGGGTTACGTGTTCCGCGGTCTCAAGCCCGTGAACTGGTGCTTCGACTGTGGCTCGGCCTTGGCCGAGGCCGAAGTCGAATACGCCGACCGCACCGATCCGGCGATCGACGTGGCCTTCCCGTTCGCCGACAAGCCGGGCCTGGCCCGTGCGTTCGGCATGGAAAGCGTCGACGACGGCGCGGTGGTCATCTGGACCACCACGCCCTGGACCATCCCGTCGAACCAGGCACTCAATGTGCACCCCGAAGTCGAGTACGCGCTGGTGCGCGTGACGCCGACGCCCGCGCACGGCCCGCTGCTGCTGCTGGCCAGCGAACGGGTCGAAGCCTGCCTCAAGACCTGGGGCCTCGAAGGCGAGATCATCGCCACCGCGCCGGGCGAAGTCTTGTCCGGATTGCGCTTCACGCATCCGCTGGCCAAGGCCGCCGAAGGTTACGACCGTACCGCGCCGATCTATCTGGGCGATTACGTCACCACCGACACCGGTACCGGTGTGGTGCACTCGGCCCCGGCCTATGGCATCGAAGACTTCGTGTCGTGCAAGGCGCACGGCATGGTCGACGCGGACATCATCAGCCCCGTGATGGGCGATGGCAAATACGTGCCGAGCCTGCCGCTGTTCGGCGGCCAGATGATCTGGGACGCCAACCCCAAGATCGTCGAGGCGCTCAAGCTGGCCGGCTCGCTGATGCACGTGCAGAAGATGCCGCACAGCTACATGCACTGCTGGCGCCACAAGACGCCGATCATCTACCGCGCCACCAGCCAGTGGTTCGCCGGGATGGACGTCAAGCCGCGCGACGGCGGCCCCACGCTGCGCGAGAGCGCGCTGGCCGGCATCGACGCCACCACGTTCTACCCCGCCTGGGGTCGTGCACGCCTGCACGCCATGATCGCCAACCGTCCCGACTGGACGCTGTCGCGCCAACGCCAGTGGGGCGTGCCGATGGCCTTCTTCGTGCACAAAGAAACCGGCGAACTCCACCCGCGCACGGCCGAGCTGCTGGAGCAGGTCGCGCAACGCGTCGAAAAATCGGGCATCGAGGCCTGGCAATCGCTCGACCCGCGCGAGCTGCTGGGTGACGAGGCCGATCAATACGAAAAGAACCGCGACACGCTCGACGTGTGGTTCGACTCGGGCACCACGCACGCCACCGTGCTGGGCGGCAAGGATCACGCCCTCGCGGGCTCGCATGGCGCCCAGCTAGCCTGGCCCGCCGACCTGTATCTCGAAGGCTCCGACCAGCATCGCGGCTGGTTCCATTCGTCGCTGCTCACCGGCTGCATGATGTATGGCCAGCCGCCCTACAAGAGCCTGCTGACCCACGGCTTCGTGGTCGACGGCCAGGGCCGCAAGATGAGCAAGTCGGTCGGCAACACGCTCGCGCCGCAGAAGATTTCCGACACGCTGGGCGCCGAAATCCTGCGTCTGTGGGTCGCTTCCACCGATTACTCGGGCGAGCTGTCCATCTCCGACGAGATTCTCAAGCGCGTGGTCGAAAGCTATCGCCGCATCCGCAACACGCTGCGCTTCCTGTTGGCCAACGTGGCCGACTTCGATGCGGTCAGCCAGGCGGTGCCGGCGGGCGAGCTGCTCGAGATCGACCGCTACGCGCTCGCCATGACGGCGCAGATGCAGGCCGAAGTGCTCGCCAATTACGAGCGCTACGACTTCCACCCTGCCGTCGCGCGCTTGCAGACGTTCTGCTCCGAAGACCTCGGTGCCTTCTATCTCGACATCCTGAAGGATCGCCTCTACACCAGCAATGTCGATAGCCGCGCCCGCCGCTCGGCCCAGACCGCGCTGCTCGAGATCACCCAGACGCTGCTCAAGCTGATGGCGCCGGTCCTGTCGTTCACGGCAGAAGAGGCCTGGAAGATCCTGACCGACACGGCGCTGGCCAAGCAGGCCGACGCCGCTCGCATCACGATCTTCACCGAAGTGTTCCATCAGCTGCCGCCCTACGCCGACAGCGAAGCCCTGTCGGGCCGCTGGAACCGCGTGCGCGCGATCCGCGCCGACGTGCTGCGCAAGCTCGAAGAAGTCCGCTCGGCCGGCGCGATCGGGTCTTCGCTGCAGGCCGAAGTCGACATTCAAGCCAGTGGCGACGATTACGCGCTGCTCGCGGCGCTGGGCGAAGACCTGCGCTTCGTCCTGATCGTGTCGCGTGTGGGCGTGCATCAGCGCGAGGGTGAGCTGGCGATCGAGATCACGCCTTCGGGCAACAAGAAGTGCGAGCGCTGCTGGCACTATCGCTCCGACGTCGGCCAGGACGCCGATCATCCCGAGATCTGCGGCCGTTGCGTGAGCAACCTGTTCGGCTCGGGCGAAGTGCGCGAAAAGGCCTGACGATGGCGCATGCTCCCGCCACCCCGCTTGCCGCCCCTCACGGACGCGGCAAGCGTCTCGCGATCAGCCTGGCCGTGGCCGCCCTGATCATCCTGCTGGACCAGGTGACGAAGATCTACTTCAACACCCAGTTCCGGTACGGTGAGCGGCTCAATCTGCTGCCGTTCTTCGACTTCACGCTGCTCTATAACCGCGGCGCCGCGTTCAGCTTCCTTGCTTCCGAAGAAGGCTGGCAGCGCTGGCTCTTCACGGTGCTGGGCGTGGGCGCGTCGGCGGTCATCATCTGGCTGATCGCCCGAACCCCGGGCCAGCCGCGTTTTCGCGCCGCCCTCACCCTCATCATGGGTGGCGCGATCGGCAATGTCATCGACCGCCTGCTGCACGGCCATGTGGTCGACTTTCTGCTCTTCTACTGGAAAGACTGGTACTACCCGGCGTTCAATATCGCCGACGTGGCCATCGTCTGCGGCGCCGCCCTGCTGGTGATCGACGAGATCCTGCGCAGCCGCGAAAAAGCCCGCCAGGCCCGCGCCTCGAACTGAGCCTCGCGGACGCGGGCGTTGCCGCATAAAATCCCCTGAACCCACACACAAACGCGGCACCTCGCGGTGCCGCCCGCACACCATGCTCGATTTGGCCCGCAAACGCATTGTCCTGGGAATGACCGGCGGCATCGCCTGCTACAAAATCGCGGAGCTGGTGCGACGCCTGACCGAGCAAGGCGCGGTGATCGACGTCGTCATGACCGAGGCGGCCACGCACTTCATCACGCCGGTCACGATGCAGGCGCTGTCGGGGCGTCCGGTGTTCGTGGATGCCTGGGATCCGCGCGTGCCCAACAACATGGCGCACATCGACCTCACCCGAGGCGCCGACGCCGTGCTGATCGCGCCCGCGAGCACCGATTTCATGGCCAAACTCGCGCATGGCCTGGCCGACGATCTGCTGTCCACGCTGTGCGTGGCGCGTGCCTGCCCGCTCCTGATCGCGCCGGCCATGAATCGCGAAATGTGGTCCAACCCCGCCACGCAACGTAACGCCGCGCAGCTCGTGGCCGACGGCATCACTCTGCTGGGACCGGCCTCGGGCGAACAGGCCTGTGGCGAAACCGGCAGTGGCCGCATGCTCGAACCGCATGAGCTGTTGGCCGACATGATCGCGTTTTTCCAGCCCAAGGTGCTCGCCGGCCGGCACGTGCTGCTCACCGCGGGTCCGACCTCCGAACCCGTGGATCCGGTGCGCGTGCTCACCAACCGCTCGTCGGGCAAGACTGGCTACGCGATCGCCCGCGCGGCGCGCGAAGCTGGCGCGCGCGTCACGATGATCAGCGGCGCCACCGCACTGGCCGTGCCGCGCGGCGTGACCGCTTTGCAGGTCATGACGGCGCGTCAGATGCATGACGCGGTGATGGCGAGCGCCATGGATGCCGACGTCTTCATCGGCGTGGCCGCGGTGGCCGACTGGCGCGTCAAGAACGTGAGCGATCACAAGATCAAGAAGACCAGCGAAGGCGGCGGCCAGCCGCAGATGGAATTCGAACCCAATCCCGACATCCTGGCCGAAGTCGCGCGCCTGCCGAACGGCCCTTGGTGCGTGGGCTTTGCCGCCGAGACCGAAAAGCTCGCCGAGCATGCCGAGGCCAAGCGTCTGCGCAAGGGCATCCCCCTGCTGGTCGGCAATCTGGCCCACAAGGTGATGGACGCCGACACGACCGAGCTCGTGTTGTTCGATGAGCAGGGCGTGCATGCCCTGCCGGCGGCGCCCAAGCTCGATGCCGCGCGTCGGCTGATCGCCGAGATCGCGGCTCGCCTGCCGCGCCAGTCGCGGCCCTGAACGACGCTTCAGGCCGGACGCGCCACGGGCTGGCCCGCGCCATCGCCATCGCGCCAGAGCCTCGCCAGCGCGCCCACCACCACGAGCGTCAGGACCAGGCGTCCGCCCAGCACGATCCAGCCATCGGCGCCCAGCGCCATCAGCAGGGCCGTGTCTTCGATCAACGAGTGCGACAGGGACAGCCACGACAAGGCCAGGAACCGCGTGCGCGCGGAGAGCCGCAGGCGCTCGGCTTCTTCGATGATGAGCGCACCGCCATACGACAGGCCGAGCAGCGTCCCCACCATCGTGACGGGCGCGACGCTGGCATCGAGCCCGACCCACTTGAGCACCGGCGTGAGCGCACGCGTGATGAGCGCCGTGAGCCCCGTGCGCGCCATCACATCCAGCAGCACCAGCAGGCCCAGGATCACGGCATAGGTCAGCAGCAGCGAGAAGGCCGTGGTGTGCACCCATTGCCATAGGGTGTAGTCAGCGGGATCCAGCGCGGTCTGTGAGCCCTGAAGCCATTGGAACGACATCGGTTCGGAGAGCCAGCCGCCCCAATGGCAAAACCACGATACGGCGCCGCCATAAAGCACCGCCGCGCCCAGGCGCAGGCCGGTGGTGGCCCAGAAGCTCGCGCCGGCCCGCCGCACGATGGCCTGCTCGATCGGAAGGCTGTGAGCAAACAGAATCATCGAGGCGAGCGCGCTGAACTGGCCCGCCGTCATGTCGAGTGTGCCGGCCAGGCCGATCAGCGCCGCGATCGCGCCATAGACGCCCACGAGCACGCTGGTGATCCAGATGATGCCGGCACCGGCGGGCAGGTTCAGCAGGCCCATCACCGGCCCGAATGCCTGACCCAGCGCCTCGATCCATCCCCAGCCACTGCGCCACCTGCACGAGGGCCATGATGGGCAGCATGATCTTGAGCAGCGCATAGAACATGCGACCGCTGCGTCGAAATAATTGGCAAAGGTAGGCCCACACGAGCAAAATGCTCCCGGTGCGAAAATAGAGGGACAAAGCATAGCCCCGATCAGGCACAATAGGACGGCAATTTATTGCCAGTTAGTAGCTCTCCGCGCGATGATGACTCATGCGCGGACAACAATATTGCGTAAATGACCCTTGATCCCATCGATCATCGAATTCTGAAGGTTCTGCAGCAGAACGCCGATCTACCCAACATCACGTTGGCGGAGCGCGTGGGGCTTTCGGCCTCCGCCTGCCTGCGGCGGGTTGCCCGTCTGAAGGAGGCGGGTGTGATCCGGCGCGTGGTGGCCCTGCTCGATCCGGCTCAGACCGGCCGGCCCCTGACGGCGATCGTGACGCTCGAATTCGCACGGCACGGCTCGGAGTTTCGCCGCTCCTTCATGGAGAAGATCAAGACCGAGCCTTCGGTCACTCAGTGCTACCTGGTCACCGGCGCGGTGTCGTGCGTGCTGATCGTGCACATGCGCGACATGGACGAGTACCTGGCCTTCGCAGATCGTCTGTTCGACCAGGACGAAAACGTCGAGGCGTTCTACACGCACATCGTGCTGCAGACGATCAAGAACGAACCGGGCGTGTTGCTGCCCGGCGAGGCCTGAGCCGCGCGCTCGCCTCCCCGCCGGGCGCCCCCTTGCCCCGCCAGCGCGGGCAGGCGCAATCCAGGCGTTACTGCCCGGTGCGCATTGCCCAATCCGCCAGCGGCAGGGGCGTGGCGGTATCCACGATCCGCGTGAGCAACTGACGCAGTTGATCGCCCGTGCCCCGCTCGCTGGGCCACCTCGACGGCACGACCGCGTGCCACTGGCCGTCGCGGCGCTCGCCCATCACGAAGCGGAACGTGTAATAGCCCGGCATGCCCATGCGCAGGTCGGTCACCACGAGCCTGTCGTCGATCGCGTCGAAGCGCAGCCAGCCGTTGGTGAACCACGCGAGGCGCTGCAACAGCGCATCGTCCGAAATCTGATCGCCCAAAGGCTTGCCGATCGGCTGCTCGAGCAACTGCGGGCCGTGCCGGTCGAACCAGCCGCTCACGCCTTCGTAGTAGGTGTCGGGGCCCGTCTGCGCAATCACCCGCCACAGCATGGTGTTGAAGGGCATCGGCGTTGCCAGCACGCGCGTGGGCGTGAGCCCCTGCGCGCGCAGCGCCTGCGTGACTTCCCGCTCGGCATGCCAACGGCCCACCAGACCCGTGCCGAGGTACACCGCGCCCCAGATCACGGTGATGGCAAGCACACGGCACAGCCGCGGCGTGGCGCCGAAGATCGCGGTCGCCAGCACCGCGCACAGCATCGGCACGGTATAGATAGGATCGATGATGAACACGGCCGACCAGCTTTCGGGCGTGGGCGTCAGCGGCCAGAAAAGCTGTGTGCCATATACGGTGAATGAATCGAGCACCGGATGCGTGATCAGCACCAGCCATAAGGTGAGGAACAGGCGTCCCGCGCCATACGGCGCCTTCGGCCATCGCCATCGGATGAGCGCCGTCAGGACGAGGGCCAGGGCCGTCAGCACGAACACCGAATGCGAGAAGCCCCGGTGAAACGTCATCATCGACACCGGGTCCGGGTAACGGATCAAGACGTCGAGATCGGGCAAGGTGCCCAGTAAGGCGCCATATACCAACGCCTTGCGGCCCTGCCGCGAACCGAGCAACGCGCCCTGTATGCCCGCGCCCAGCACGGCCTGTGTTACGGAATCCATCGATGGTCACACTCTTCGTTCGTCCAGCCCCGGCGGCCAGCTTATTGTCAGGCGTTAAGATACAGGATTGATTCTCGCGGATTCATTGCATGGACGCTTATATCGATCGAGTTGGCGTGTTCATCGAAGCCAACCAGGCCTGGGCAGGTGTCATCACCTTTTTTCTCACCATGGGCGAGTCGATGCTGGTGCTCGGCCTGTTCATTCCCGCGACCGCGCTGCTGCTTCTGACCGGCGGGCTCATCGGCGCCGGCACGCTGTCGGCCACCAGCATCCTGGCCTGGGGCGTGGCCGGGGCTGTCGTGGGCGACGCGCTGTCCTATTACATCGGCCGCTGGCTCGGACCGAGCTTCCTGCGCCGCTGGCCCTTGTCCACGCAACGCAGCGCCGTCGCGCGTGCGCGCCTGTTCTTCTATAAGTATGGTTTTGCGTCGGTGTTCTTCGGCCGCTTCCTGGGGCCGATCCGCTCGACGATCCCGACCGTGGCCGGCATCATGGGCATGAGCCACTGGCGCTTCCAGGTCGCCAATGTGCTGTCCGCGCTGGTCTGGATGCCGGTCATGCTGGCGCCCGGCTACCTGACCGCGCGCGGCCTCAGCACCGCCGAGAACGGCCAGGAGATCGGCATGGTGGTGGGCACCGTCGCCTCGGTCGGCGTGGGCGTCTGGCTGCTGCTCAACATGATGCGCAAGCGGCGCGCGGCGGGCGAGCGCCCGGCCAAGCGCGTGCGCAGCCACTGACAGGGAGATTCGATGGAACCGAAGAACGGCGATTTCGCGAAATATATCGAAGAGCTCTCGCGCAAAGGTGCGCGCGATGCCCTTGCGCGAGCGCCTGCTTCGGCATCGGCCTCGCCCGGTGCGGTCGACACGACGCCGACGCTGCCGCCCGACCCCGCCGACGCGCCGGGCGTGGTGCTGAGCCAGCGCAAGCTCAAGCGCGCCCCGCGCGTGGCGGTCGGCCATCCCACCGCCGCGGCCGACGCCGACGCCGCGAATACCCAGACGCTGGCACAGCGGGCCGACAACCAGCGCAGCGCGCGCGTCCAGATCCTGATCGGCTTCGTCACGGCCATGATTGCCCTGGTCGGGCTCGCCAGTGCCTTCGACCGGCAGCACGGTTACGCCGTGCCCGCCATCTGGGGCATCGTGTCCTTGTTCGCGTTCCGGCGTGCCGCCAAGGCCGCCGAGCGCGCTCGCCGGCCGCTACGCGAGCAACCGGCCTTCACGCCGCTGCGCAAGGCCTGACCCGCGCGGCAGTGCTAACATTCCCGCCCCGGCCCCGCCTCCTCTGGCGGGGCTCATTGTTTCTAGCCTGACCGGAGTTCCCGTGAGCCAGCCCCAAGCCGGATTGACGCCCATCCAAGCAGCCACGATGCTGAAGCTGCAAGATCAACTCAACGCAAAGATCAACCCCGACTGGGTCCACGGAGGCTCGCGGTTCCTGCGTGCCGCATTCGTGGAATCGGCAGAGGCGCTGGAGCACCACGGCTGGAAGTGGTGGAAAAAGCAGGTGCTGGACCTGCCGCAAGTGCAGATGGAATTGATCGACATCCTGCACTTCTATCTGTCGCACACCATCGTCGCCGCGAATGGCTCGACCGAAGCCGCCGCGCGTACGCTGGTCGACGATCTGGCCGGCCCGGCCAGCGTCACGCTGGACGGCCGCACCTACGACCTGAGCGCGCTGCCGGTACCCGATCTGCTCGAACTCATCGGCGGTCTGGCGGTGTGCCAGCGCGCCAGCTACAAGCTGCTCGAGTGCACCATGACCGCCTGCCAGCTGAGCTGGACCGAGGCGTTCAATCAGTACGTCTCGAAGAACGTGCTCAATATCTTCCGCCAGGACCACGGCTACAAGGAAGGCACGTATGTGAAGCTGTGGCAGGGCGAAGAAGACAACGTCGTCCTCGCCCGCCTGCTCGGCCAGCTCGACAGCAACCGGCCCGACTTCAGCGACGCCCTCTACGCGTCGCTGTCGCAGGCCTACGCGCAAGCGACGGCCTGAGGATCGCCGCGCTACGCCCGGCTCAACGCTGGGCGTGGCGCGTCTCGCCGAACAGCGCCGACAGCCCGCGCGGCTGCGAGCGCCAATACTGCGGCGGCGCGCTGACCTGCCCGCCGAGCTCGGCGGCCGCGTGCCAGGGCCAGCGCGGGTCGTACAACATGCCGCGCGCCAGCGCCACCATATCGGCGTCGCCGTTGGCGACGATGGCTTCGGCCTGCGCGGGCTCGGTGATCAGCCCGACGGCCATGGTCGGAAGCCCGGTCTCTTCCTTGATCTGACGCGCGAACGGCACCTGGTAGCCGGCCCCTAGCGTGATCTTCTGGCGCGGCGACACGCCGCCCGACGATACATCCGCGAAGGCACACCCGAGCGGCTTCAGCGCCTGCAGAAACTGCACCGTCTGGGCAGGATCCCAGCCGCCGTCGACCCAGTCGGTGGCCGAGACACGCACGCCCAGCACCGCGTGCGGGAGCGCGGCCCGCACCGCCTCGAACACCTCGATCGGAAAGCGCATGCGATTGGCCAGTGAACCGCCATAGGCGTCGTCGCGCTGATTCGCCAGCGGCGACAGGAACTGGTGCAGCAGATAGCCATGCGCGGCGTGGATCTCGATCACATCGAAACCCAGATGGTCGGCGCGCACCGCCGCCGCCACGAAGGCGTCGCGCACGCGCGCCAGGCCCGCGGCATCGAGCGCGCGCGGGGGCAGCTCCGTGTCGTTGTGCGGCACGGCCGAAGGCGCATCGGCCACCCAACCGCCCTCCTCCAGACGGAGTTGGCGACCGCCCTCCCAGGGACGCGTGCTCGATGACTTGCGGCCCGCATGGCCGAGCTGGATGCCGAGACGGATGGGCGCGTAGCGCCGGATGGCGGCCACCACTTTGCCCAGCGCCGCTTCGGTCGCGTCGTTGTACAGGCCCAGATCTCCCGGCGAGATCCGGCCACCCTCCTCCACCGCCGTCGCCTCCGTGAAGAGCAGGCCGGCGCCGGAAAGCGCGAGATGCCCGAGATGGATCATGTGCCAGTCGGTGGCGCAGCCGTTCTCGGCGGAGTACTCGCACATGGGCGCGATGACGATGCGGTTGGCCAGCTGGATCGAGCCCAGCGCCTGCGGCGTGAACAATTGACTCATTGGAAGTCCTTCGACGGGAGGTATCCAAGGAGCATAGCGCGCGGCCGGGTGCCGCGCAGCCCTGCCGCGCCGCCGCCGGCCGCCGGGTTTACTCCGCTTCGATCACGCTCTGCAGGAACTGCTGCGTGCGCGGCTCGCGCGGATTGGCGAACAGCGCCGAAGACTCCGCATCTTCGACGATGTTGCCGGCATCGAAGAACAGCGTGCGATCCGAGCTGCGTTCGGCAAACTTCATCTGGTGCGTGACGATGATCATCGTCATCGTCCGCTTCGCGGACAGATCGCGCAGGATCTGCAGAATGCCGCCCACCAGCTCCGGATCGAGCGCGGAGGTCACTTCGTCGAACAGCATGATGTCGGGGCGCATCGCCAGCGCTCGGGCAATGCCCACGCGCTGCTTCTGCCCGCCTGACAACTGAGCCGGGTGAGCATCGAGCTTGTCGCCCAGCCCCACCATCTCGAGGTACTCCTTGCCCCGCTGGATCGCCTCGTCACGATCCAGCCCCTGCACGTGGATCGGCGCCTCGATCACGTTGCCGAGCACGGTCATGTGCGGAAAGAGATTGAAGTGCTGAAAGACCATGCCGATCTTGGCGCGCACCTGGCGCACGTGGGCCGAATGCGGCTTCTGCAGGCGACCCTGCGCGTCGTGCCACATGGGCACGCCATCGATCTCGATCTCGCCATCGGTGGGCTGATCCAGCGTCATCAGCATGCGCAGCAACGTGGACTTGCCGGAGCCCGAGGGTCCGATGACGGACACGGTCTCGCCCGCCGGGATTTCCAGATCGATGCCGCGCAGCACCTCCAGTTCGCCGTAGCTCTTGCGCAGATTCTTCAAGCGGATACTCGCGCTCATCGCGTCCCTCCAAATACGATTCTCAGCCGGCCCTCGAGCCGGCGCACACCCCATGCCGCCACCAGGCTGAGCAGCAGGAAGAAGACGCCCACCATCGTCAGCGGTTCGATGTAGCGGAACGACGTCGATCCCAGGATCTTGCTCTGCTGCAACAGCTCCACCACCGTGATGGCGGAAAGCAGCGGCGTGTCCTTGAACATGGCCACCAGGTAATTGCCCAGCGCCGGCACCACAGGCGGAATCGCCTGCGGCAGCACGACGTCACGCAGAGTGCGCCAGGGCGTGAGGTTCAGCGCGGTGGCCGCCTCGAGCTGGCCGCGCGGCACCCCTTCGAGACCGGCACGGTAGACCTCGGAACAATAGGCCGCATAGTGCAGACCCAATGCCAGCACCCCGGTGGTCAGCGGCGACAGCGACACGCCCAGGTTGGGCAACACATAGAAAAGGAAGTACATCTGCACCAGCAACGGCGTGCTGCGGATGAACTCCACCAGGATGGCCGTGGGCCAGGAAACGAACACCAGCGGCGATCGGCGCAGCATGGCGAACACCAGCCCCAGCGTCACCGCCACCACCATGCCGAGCAGGGTGGCCTGCACCGTCACGATCAGCGCCGAACCGAGCGTGGGCAGGATGTCGGCCGCATAACTCCAGTCGAAAATGGGCTCGGTCATCGGATCCGGAACCTCCTCTCAAGCAAGCGGATACCGCCCGTGATCACCAAAGCCACAGCGAAGTACATGCCCAGTATCACCAGGAAGATCTCGGTGGTGCGCAGCGTTTCACCGCGCAGCAACTGCCCCCGGAACGTCAGGTCGGTGATGGTGATGAGCGAAACGAGCGCCGTGTTCTTCAGCAGCTCGATCAACAGGTTGCCGGTGGGCGGCAGCATTGCGGGAATGGCCTGGGGCAGGATGATGCGGCGCATCGTCTGCGCCGGCGTCATGTTCAGGGCGACCGCCGCTTCGCGCTGACCTCGGACCACCGCCTGGATGGCGCCGCGCACCACTTCAGCGCCGTAGGCGCCGGAGTTCGCGGCCAGCACCACGATGCCCACCAGCATCGCCGGCAATTTCACGCCGAACATGGGCAGCACGTAGAAGAACCAGAACAGCTGCACCAGCGCCGACGTGCCGCGGAACAGCTCGACGTAGCCGGTGGCGAGTCCGCGCACCCACAGGTGCGAGGACATCCGCCCCAGGCCGGCGAGCACGGCGATCGGAATCGCCAGCAACGCCGCGCCGGCCATGATGCGCAGCGTGACTTCCAGCCCCTCGAGGAGGGGTGGCATCAGGTTGAGGATGTCCATGGACCTCCTCCGGTCAGTTGGCGCCGCAAAGTTTGGCGGCCGTCACGTCGCCGGGCAACTCTGCTTCGGTGAAACCGAAGGGCTCGACCATCTTGGCGTGCTCCGGCGTGCCGATGACCTTCGCCAGCTCGGCATTGAACGCGTCCGCGAACGCCTGGTCTTCCTTGCGGAAGCCGTAGGCGCCGTAGCCACGCACGTCCTGGCCGTCGATGACCGGGTTGGTGAACGGCTCGGCCTTCTCGAGGCCGCTGCCGCCGTCGGCCTTGCGCAGCAGGTCATTGACCGTGAGCGAGGTGGCCGCGTAGGCATCGGCGCGGCCGGCCTGCACGCCGGCATAGGCGCTCACGGCGTCAGGAAACACGACCAGCTGGCCGGGCTTCACACCCGACTTGGCCGCGTAATCACCCTCGATCGCCCCGACCACCACGCCCAGCTTCAGGTCTTCCTGCTTGGCGGCATCGGCGTAGCTATGCAGATTCTTGGGATTGCCTTCCTTCACGAGGAAAGAGGCATCGACGCCGTAGGTCGGATTGGAAAACGCCACCTGCTGGCAGCGCTCGGGCGTCACGTACATGCCGGCGGCGATGATGTCGAAGCGTTTGGCCTGCAGGCCGGGAATCAGCGAGCCGAATTCGGTGAGCACACCCTCGACTTCGTTCACGCCCATCCGCTTGAGCACCTCGCGCGCCACCTCGACCGATTCGCCCGTCACGGCCGCCTTCTGGCTGTCCATGAACGCATACGGCGCCTCGTTCGCATAGCCGATACGGATCTTGCCCGCGGCCTTGGCGGCCGCCAGCGTGTCCTGGGCGCCGGTCTGCTTCTCCGTCTGGGGCGCGGGCGTGGCGCCGCTCCCCTTATCCGAGTCCGAGCAGCCGGCCAGCAGTCCGGCGCCGACGAAAGCAGCGCCCAGGGTGGCGGTCCGAAGCATGCGCAGCATCATTGTTTTCTCCCCAAATCGTATGTTGCAGAAAGGATTCGATCAAAATCTTACGCGAATAAATCATTCGTATACGAATCAAATTCCAACAAAAAGGGGCAGGATCGCTCCTGCCCCTGGGGAAACCGGGAAAACCGACCGGAAATGTAACTTTTTAATTCTGGCCGGCGTAGCCGAATTTGCCGTCCCGCACCACGCCCATGACACGGGCACGCTCGTCGAAGCCCTGGTGATTCTGGGCGGAAATGTTGAGCACGCCGTTGGGCACGATCAGATCGCGCGTGTTCTCGAGCGCGTCGCGCAGCGCCTTGCGAAACTCCGGCGTGCCCGGCTTGGCGCCGGTTTTCAGCGCGCGGGTGACCGCCGAATCGAGCAGCATCCAGGCGCCGTAGGCATCCCCGGCGAACTGCGTGAGGGTGTTGGCGCCATACTGAGCCTCGTATTTGTCGGCGAAAGCGAGCGCCACCGGCTTGACCGGGTTGCTGTCAGGCAGCTCCCGCGCGACGACGCCCGGGCCGGTCGGGAAGAGCGTGCCCTCCACGTCCTTGCCACCCACCTGAAGGAATTCCAGCGTGCCGATGCCGTGGGTCTGGTAGATGGCGCCCTTGTAACCACGCTCGTGCAGCGTCTTCTGGGGCAAGGCCGCAGGCGTGCCGGAGCCGGCGATCAGCACGGCGTCCGGTTTGGCGGCCATCACCTTGAGTACCTGGCCCATGACCGACGCATCGGTGCGCTGGAAGCGCTCCTGCGCGACCACCTTCAGGTCCTTGCCCGCAATAGCGTCGAACTCCTTCCACCAGGAATCGCCGTAGGAATCGGCGAAGCCGATGAAGGCGACGTTGCGATAGCCCTTCTTCTTCATGTCTTCGACGATCGCCGACGCCATGAGCGAGTCGTTCTGCGGCATCTTGAAGGCCCACGCGCGCTTGGGATCGGAGGCCGGCTCCACGATCACGGCCGACGCGGCGAGCGCCACCATCGGCGTGCCGGTTTCGGCCAGCACGTCGAGCGCGGCCAGTGCCGATGCGGTGATGTTCGGTCCCACGATCGCGTCGACCTTGTCTTCGGCCGTCAGCTTGCGGATGTTCTTGACCGCGCGGCTCACGTCGGTGCCGTCGTCGAGCACGACATAACGCGCGGGCTGGCCGCCCAGCGTCGCGGGCCAGAGGCGAATGGCATTGTTGGTCTGGATGCCGATCGCCGCGGCCGGGCCGGTGGTCGAAACATCCACGCCGATCACGATCTCGGCCGCGGCCGAGCCGGCCATCGTGGTGGCCAGAATCATGGCAGCGGCGCGCTGGGTCAGGAATTTCATGTGGGAACCTGCAGTAGAAAGAAAAGCGGTGGGCGCGGGGCGCCCGGACCGCGGTATTTTGCCCTAAGCGCCGGCGGTCGCGTTCACGCGTTCACGCGTTCACGCGCTCGTAGACCAGCGCGGCCAGCGCAAGATCCTCGAGCGCGCTGCCCACGGCCTTGAACACGGTAATGGCCGCGTCGCTCTCCCTGCCCGGCACGCGCTGCGCCGCCAGGTCGAACAGCGTGCCGCGGATGGCATCACGGGCCAGCGTGCCGGCTTCGAACGCGGCCAGCAGATCCCCCGACTTGGTCGGCGCCTCGTCGGTATCGACGTACACCGCATTGTCGCGGAAGCAATCCGGATCCGTTTCCTTCATGTCGGGTTTGAAGCTGCCGATCAGATCCAGGTGCGTGCCCGGACGCAGCCATTCGCCCCGCACCAGCGGCTCGGTTGACAGGGTCGCGCAGCTCACGATATCGGCCTGCCGGACCGCCGCCTCGAGGTCGGTGACGGCCTCGGCGGCGTAGCCCTGCGCTCGCAGCGCCTGAGCCAGCCGCTCGGCGCCGGGCGCCCGGACGTTCCACACCAGCACGCGCTCGATCGGACGCACCGCCCGCATGGCCGGCGCCACCAGGCTGGCGATCCGGCCCGAGCCGAGGATCAGCAAGGTGCGGGCATCCGGGCGAGCCAGATAATCGGCCCCCAGCGCCGCGGCGCCAGCGGTGCGGTAGGCGGTGACGATATCGCCGTCCACGCTGGCCAGCGGCACGCCCGTGCGTGCGCTGTAAAGCGTGTAGGTGGCATGCAGCCCCGGCAGGCCGTCGTGCGTGTTCTCCGGAAAGATATTGATGACCTTGACGCCGAAATAGCCCGCGGCGTTCCAGGCCGGCATGATGAGCGACGTGCCCTGCCGCCCCTGCGATTCGATGGCATGCACGTGCCTTGCGGGCACGACGTAGCCACCCTGGAAAGCCGATCGCAGCGCCGGAATCACGGCGTCGAAAGACAAGGCGCCCTGCGTGGCGGCGGTATCGATCACTTGCATGCGGAACTCTCCCTGTGATGGCCAGCGGCAGCGTGCGTCGTCGCACGGGCCGCGCGGTGCCCTTCGGACCGTGCCCGCATTATCACCGCAAGCCCGCCCGCGGCCGCTCACGCCTGGACACACGACAGTCAGCCGCGAGCGAATATGATGAAACAGCCATCGCGGCGGCCGGCCCGGCCGGTGCGCCGCTATCCCGCGCCCTCGCGCGCGCATCCCTCCAGGAGTAAGACTCATGAAGAAATCCGCATCCGCCGTCTGGAAAGGCGATCTCAAGACTGGCAAAGGCACGATCTCGACGCAGAGCGGCGCGCTGAAGGAGCAGCCTTACGGCTTCAATACCCGCTTCGAGGATGCGCCGGGCACCAACCCCGAAGAACTGATCGGCGCGGCCCATGCCGGCTGCTTCTCGATGGCGTTGTCCAATGTGCTGGGCGAAGCCGGACTGGTGGCGGACCGCATTTCCACCTCCGCCGTGGTCACCCTCGACAAGTCGGATGACGGTTTCTCGATCACCGCCGTGCACCTGACCGTCGAGGCCGTCATTCCCAACGCGGACGACAAGGCGTTCCAGGACGCGGCGGCCAAGGCCAAGGCCGGCTGCCCGGTGTCGAAGGTGCTGAACGCCAAGATCACCATGGACGCCACGCTGAAGCAGTAAGTCAGCGGCAAGGCGGCCGGCGCCTGGCTCGCGCCACGTCGGCCGCAAAATGCATCAGGCCAGCCTCGCGGCTGGCCTGAGTCAGATCGTCGTGTACGCCGCGCGAGGCGGCGCCGCGATCAACGCCGATACGCCGAAATGACGGGATGCTGGCGGCGGCCGGCATCCATGGCGTGCAGCACATCGCCGACGAAACCCAATGCCCCGGCGGCGCCAGCGCGCCAGCGTTGCCAGCCTTGGGAAGGGGAAAGTCGGGTCCGGCGCGACGCCGGTTTGCTGCGAGTCACATCGCCCATCATGCTCTCCTTGAGAAAAGGCGCTTGGAGACTGCGAGGCTTTCAACTGCCTGCAAGCTCATCCTATGCCTGGCGATGTTGCGCTGCAATAACTTTTATTGGGCATGGCACAAATAGATGTGTCAACCCGGGAAAACGTTGTGTTCTCGCACGAATCCTCCCCTGACCGGGCCGGACCGAGGGCCGCGGCGCATGGACGCCGCCCCCGGCGCGCCGGCGGTCAGGCCTGGTCGAGGATGTCGAGATCGACCGGCAGCGCACGGTTGAGCGCCGTGGCCACCTTGACGCGCAGCGCGTTCGAGTGCGCGCGCCGTACCTCGCGTTTGACGTCGAGCAACTGCTGCGGGTGCATCGAGAATTCGGTGAGGCCCAGGCCCAGCAACAGCCGGGTCAGCCGGGCGTCTCCCGCCATCTCGCCGCAGACCGCCACCGGTATGCCCGCGCGCTCGCCGGCGTTGATCGTGTTGGCGATCAGGCGCAACACCGCCGGATGCAGCGGATCGTAGAGCTCGGATACGTCGTGGTCGCCGCGGTCGATCGCCAGCGTGTACTGGATCAGATCGTTGGTGCCGATGG
Organism: Bordetella genomosp. 5; assembly: GCF_002261475.1. Taxonomy (GTDB): domain Bacteria; phylum Pseudomonadota; class Gammaproteobacteria; order Burkholderiales; family Burkholderiaceae_B; genus Bordetella. The sequence goes on along the minus strand of NZ_NEVN01000004.1, from coordinate 281,088 downwards.
AGAGGAAGTCGAGCGCCTGCGCGAAAGGCTCGATCGCGATCGCGATCGCGGGGATCTCGACCATCGCGCCCACTTCGATGTGCTCGGCATAGGCCTGCCCGCGCGCGTCGAGCTCGCGGCGCGCCGCTTCGATGGCGGCGAACGTGGCCTTGACCTCGTGCATGTGCGCGATCATGGGCACCAGCAAGCGCACCGTACCGTGGGCCGAGGCCCGCAGGATGGCGCGCAGCTGAGTGGCGAACATCTCCGGACGTGCGAGGCAGTAGCGGATCGCGCGCTGACCCAGCGCCGGGTTGGTGGCAACGGTGGCCTCGCCATCGAGCGTCTTGTCGGAGCCGATGTCGAGCGTACGGATGGTGACCGGACGGCCGGCCATGACCTTCACGACCGAAGCGTAGGCCTCGTATTGCTCTTCTTCGCCCGGCAGATCGGGGCGGCCCATGAAGAGAAATTCGCTGCGGAACAGCCCGATCCCTTCGGCGCCCGAGGCCAGCGCCAGGCTGGCCTCTTCGGGGAGCTCGATGTTGGCATGGAGCACGACGTCGATGCCGTCGAGGGTGACGGAGGGCTCGTCGCGCAGCAGGGCCAGGGTGGCGCGCTCCTCGGCGTAGGCGCGCTGCCGCGCGCGGTACTCCTGAAGAATGCGGCGCGATGGATTCACGACCACTACACCGGCGGCACCATCCACGATCAGCATGTCGCCGTCGTGCACGAGCTCGCGCACATTGCCCATGGCGACCACGGCGGGCACGCCCATGCTGCGCGCCACGATGGCCGTGTGCGAGGTGGGCCCGCCCAGATCCGTGACGAAGGCCGCGAAACGGCCGCCGCGCAGCCGCAGCATGTCGGCCGGCGAGATATCGTGCGCCACGACCACCAGCGGGTCGTCGCCGTCGACATCCGCCCCATCGGGCAGGATGGCCGACGTGCCGGCCAGCACATGGAGCACCCGCTCGATCACCTGCCGCACGTCGCCGCCGCGCTCACGGAGATATTCGTCTTCCATGGCGTCGAACTGCTCGCCGAGCAACTGGCCCTGCGCGGTCAATGCCCATTCGGCGTTGTACAGACGCTCGGCGATCATGGCCTGCGCCTGCTCGGCCAGCAGCGGGTCGCCCATCAGCAGGCTGTGCACGTTGAGCATGGCGCCCAGCTCGCGCGGCGCGTCGTCCGGCAGGTTGTCGGCCAGCTCCATGAGCTCGGCCTGCGCCTGCAGCAGCGCCTGGGACAAGCGCTGCGTTTCCTTGGCGACGTCCTCGGGGGCAATGCGATAGTGCGCCACTTCGAGGGCAGCCGCCCCCATCACGACGGCGCGGCCGATGGCGAAGCCTCGGGCCACGCCTTTGCCGAACAAAGAAATAACGGGGCTGGCGCAGCCAGCCCCGTCGGGGGATATCAAGATCGAGTCGCGAACGCCGCCCGGGGTCTGCCCGGCCGGGGTCTCGGGGGGGTGGGTTCTATTCCTGCTCACCGAATTTGCTGTCGAACAAGGTTTCAATCTCGGCCAGGGCCCGCTCGGCATCGGCGCCCGATGCATCCAGCTTGACCGTGACCCCCAGGCCCGCAGCCAGCATCATCACGCCCATGATGCTCTTGGCATTGACGCGCTGCGCGCCGCGAGAAATGAAAATTTCGCTGCTGAACTTGCTGGCCAGCTGCGTGAGCTTGGCAGCCGCTCGCGCGTGCAGACCGAGTTTGTTGCTGATGACGATGTCTTTCGTAGGCATAGTACTGGTGACCACAGCAAGCCGCGGTGTTCTTATGATTCATCGCCGGCGCCCTCGGAAGCGGCGCGCGGCATTGGGCATACAACGTGCCCGTCAGTCTACACGCAAGCAGCCCTGAACGCCGCCCGCGAGCGCCTTCTCGCGCGTCTCGGCCAGCGTCAGGTTGCGATATGTCAGAGCCCGCAGCAGCATCGGGGTGTTCAGGCCCGCCAGCACACAGCACTGGATCCCCTGGGCCTGCGCCTCGGCCACCGCCCGCTTGGCGATGTTGGCCGGCGTGGCGCCGATCAGATCGGTGAGCACCAACACCCCCTGCCCCCGGTCTTCGTGCGCGATGTCCTGGAGCACTTGCGGCACCAGGTCATCGGGCATGTCCTGGGTCAGGATGTCATGCACGGCCAGCTCGTCGGTCGTATCACCCAGCACATGCCGGACGCTCTCGCGCATGGCATTGCCCAGGGGTGCGTGCACGACGATCACGATTCCAGTCATGGTGTCGATCAGCCGGCGGCGCGCTCTAGCGCGTGAGCGAACATGTCCGCCACATTGAAGCCGGTCTGCTCGGTGATCTCGACAAAGCAGGTCGGGCTGGTCACATTGATCTCGGTGATGTAGTCGCCGATTACGTCCAGACCGATCAGCAGCAGACCGCGGCCGGCGGTTTTGGCCGCCACGGCGCGCGCCAGTTCGAGGTCGCGCTCGGACAGCGGCTGGGCCACGCCCCGGCCGCCCGCGGCCAGATTGCCGCGCGTTTCGCCCGCCAGCGGGATGCGGGCCAGCGAGAACGGCACCGGCTCGCCACCGATGATCAGCACGCGCTTGTCACCCTTGACGATTTCGGGAATGTAGCGCTGGGCCATGATGGTGCGCGCGCCATTGTCGGTGAGCGTTTCCAGGATGGCGTTCAGGTTGGGATCGGCCGCCTGCAGGCGGAAGATGCCGGTGCCGCCCATGCCGTCGAGCGGCTTGACGATCACGTCGCCATGACGCTGATGGAAGGCCTTCAGGCGCGGGATGTCGCGCGTGACGAGCGTGGGCGCGGTGTACTCGGCCAACTCCGTGATCGCGAGCTTTTCGGGGTGATTGCGGATCGCCGCGCCACCGTTGAATACCTTGGCGCCTTGCGCCTGCGCGTACTCGAGCAGGTGCGTGGAGTACACGTACTCCATGTCGAACGGCGGGTCCTTGCGCATGACCACGGCGCCGAAAGACTTCAGCGCCACGTCGGCCGCCGGGGCGGTATCACGCCACCAGTCATGCTCGTGCAGATCCGCATCGGCGACCAGCTCGATCGGCGTGGCGCGCGCGAGCACGACGCCTTCGTCGATGAAGAGATCACCCTGGAGCGCCACGCTCAGCGTGTGGCCGCGTGCCACCAGCGCCTGCATCATGGCGACGGAACTGTCCTTGTACGCCTTGAGCAGCGGCAAGGGATCGATCACAAACAATACGTGCATCGTGACACCTGGTACGGTCCCGTCAGGCCGGAACGGCGACGGGCACTCGATTCATCGTAGCGCGGCGGCTCACACCGCGCCATCGTGCGGACTGCGCCGCGCACATACATTGGACAGCCGGTGGGGCCGCCCAACGCTAAACCGGTCGGCGGAGCGGGTTGGAAACAGACCCGCGGAGCGGCAGCAGCCGTTCCCGAGACCGGGAAAACAATGCGCCGTCCGCGGTGCAGACGGCGCAAACGCAAACCGGCCCGGACGCCACGAGGCGCCCGGGCCGGTCCGGGGTTCATTCAGACGCGTCGGCCTTGCTTGCCACCGCTTTCTTCTTCGGGGACAGCACCATGACCATTTGACGGCCTTCCAGCTTGGGCATCGCTTCGACCTGAGCCAGTTCGGTCAGATCGTCACGCACCCGCTCCAGCACTCGCATACCCAGTTCCTGGTGAGCCATTTCACGGCCGCGGAAGCGCAGCGTGACCTTGGCCTTGTCGCCTTCTTCGAGGAAGCGGCGCAGGTTGCGCAGTTTGACCTGGTAGTCGCCCTCGTCAGTCGCAGGACGGAATTTGACTTCCTTGACCTGGATGATCTTCTGCTTCGAGCGGGCCTCGGCCTGGCGTTTCTGTTCCTGGTACTTGAACTTACCGTAATCCATCAAACGGCAGACTGGCGGTTCGGCATTGGGCGCGATTTCGACCAAGTCCACGTCTGCTTGTTCGGAAAGACGGAACGCATCGGCAATCTTGAGAATACCGAGCTGTTCACCATCCAGACCTATCAGGCGCACCTCAGGGACGCGGATTTCACCGTTGATGCGATTGGGCTTTTCAGTGGCGATGTTGAAGACTCCTAGTAGTTAATTAGAGGCGCTGGTGTCGGGCTGAACCACGGCTCGCCGGGTCGCGACATCTTCGGTCAGGCGGCTGACGAAGTCGTCGAATGCGATGGCGCCGAGGTCGAGGCCACCCAGGCCGCGTACCGCAACGGTCCCGTTTTGCATCTCTTTGTCGCCTACGACAAGGATGTACGGAATCTTTTGCAGGCTATGCTCTCGGATTTTACGAGTGATTTTTTCCCCGCGCAAATCGGCCTGGGCCCTAAAGCCTTGTTTTTTCAGGCTTTGTGTTATTTGCGCCGCATAGTCGGCGGAATGCTCGGAAATGCAGCACACCGCGACCTGCACCGGGGACAGCCAGGGCGGCATCGCCCCGGCGTGGTTTTCGATCAGCATACCGATGAAACGCTCGAGCGAACCGAGGATCGCGCGGTGCAGCATCACGGGCGGGCGGCGCTGGTCGTTCTGGTCGACGAACTCGGCGCCCAGGCGAACCGGCATCGAAAAATCGACCTGGATCGTGCCGCACTGCCAATGACGGCCGATGGCGTCCTTGAGCGTGTACTCGATCTTGGGACCATAAAACGCGCCTTCGCCCGGCGACACCTCGAACTCGCAGCCGGTGCGGCGCAGGCTTTCCATCAGGGCCTCTTCGGCCTTGTCCCACACCTCATCGCTGCCGATGCGCTTCTCGGGACGCGTGGCGACCTTGTACAGCACTTCGTTGAAGCCGAAGTCGCGGTAGACCTTCTGGAGCAGCGCCGTGAAATCGGCGCACTCGTCCTGGAGCTGGTCTTCGGTACAGAAAATGTGGCCGTCGTCCTGCGTGAATCCGCGCACGCGCATCATGCCGTGCAGCGAACCCGAAGGTTCGTTGCGATGGCACTGGCCGAATTCGCCGTAGCGCAGCGGCAGCTCGCGGTACGAGTGCAGACCGGCATTGAAGATCTGCACGTGGCCCGGGCAGTTCATCGGCTTCAGGCCATACACGCGATTCTCGGACTCCGTCGTGAACATGTTTTCACGGTAGTTGTCCCAGTGGCCGGTCTTTTTCCAGAGCGACAGATCGAGGATCTGCGGCGCCTTCACTTCCTGGTAGCCGTTGTCGATATAGACCGAGCGCATGTACTGCTCGACCTGCTGCCAGAGCGTCCAGCCCTTCGGATGCCAGAAGATCAGGCCGGGGCCTTCTTCCTGGAAGTGGAACAGATCGAGGTCGCGTCCCAGCTTGCGGTGGTCGCGGCGCTCGGCCTCTTCGAGCATGTGCAGATAGGCGTCCTGGTCGTCTTTCGAGGCCCAGGCCGTGCCGTAAATCCGCTGCAGCATTTCGTTGTTGCTGTCGCCGCGCCAGTAGGCGCCGGCCACCTTCATCAGCTTGAAGACCTTCAGCTTGCCCGTGGACGGCACGTGCGGGCCGCGGCACAGGTCGATGAAGTCGCCTTCGCGATACAGGCTGAGCGTTTCGTTGGACGGGATCGAGGCAATGATCTCGGCCTTGTACGTTTCACCGATGCTCTTGAAGAAGGCCACGGCGTCGTCGCGCGTCCATTCCTCGCGCGAGACCTTTTCGTCCTTGCGCGAGAGCTCGGTCATCTTCTTTTCGATGGCTTCGAGATCTTCGGGCGTGAACGGGCGCTTGTACGAGAAGTCGTAGTAGAAGCCGTTGTCGATCACGGGACCGATGGTGACCTGCGCATCCGGGAAAAGCGACTTCACGGCGTAGGCCAGCAAGTGCGCCGTCGAATGGCGGATCAGCTCCAGGCCGTCCGGATCCTTGGCGGTCACGATGGCCAGATTGGCGTCGGTGGTGATCGAATAACTCGTATCGACCAACTTGGGCTCCGTGCCCTCGAACGCTACCCGCCCGCCCAGCGCTGCCTTGGCCAGGCCGGTACCGATGGACTGCGCGACCTCGGCGACCGTGACCGGTCCCGGGTATTGGCGCTGCGAGCCATCCGGCAATGTGATTTGTACCATCGAAGATTTTCCTGGATTAAAAACGACAAACGCGGCCTGTGAGCCGCGTTCTTTGCCTGCTTGCTTGAAGAGTCTGTTGTCTGCCGACACCAAAACCCAACGCTCGAATCACTGACGCGACTTGGGGCGAAGAATTCCGGTCGTAGTTCGTGTCGGAAGGACAAACATGGCGTGTGCCTGGATTCACCTGAATGGGCCCGCGCCTGTGCGCCGGACCGGACAAAACGGGACTGCTAGCAAACTGAGGCACGAGTCGGAAATGGCAGGCCGGCGAATGGCGCCAGCACGGACTTCACGACCGGAGTACCCGATACATCAAGAATTGTAGCACTTTTCGCACCAGTCCTCCGGGATTTCCCTGCCCGCGCGTAGCAGGCGCGGGACTCAGGAGCATTCGGCCCCTCTCTTCGTCCGATAGTTCTGTCAGACAAATCTGAAGCTCCCGCACAGGCGCGCCAAGGGCGTCGCCGCCCGGTAACGTCTGGCTCATGCACAGACAGGCCACCCCGCCCGGGAGGCCGATCCATTACCAGAGGGTGTTTCATGTCCCAAGCAAGAATGCAAGACGATCCCCCCAACCGCCCTGCCCCTCCTTACGTCGTACGCCGGCACACCATGGGCCCACGCCCCAAGTTGCGGATCGCCGTTCTCGACGACCACCCCGCCACCGCGCTGGGCGTTGCCGCGTATCTGCGTCTGCAGCACGACATGGACGTGCGCTGGGCCGAGACCCGTGCCGACCAGCTCAGTGACTTCCTGCGTCAGAACGCCTGCGACGCGGCAATCGTCGATTTCTTCCTGCCCGGGCAGCCCGCCGATGGCGGCAACCTGATCCGCCGATTGAAGCGGCAGGACCCGTCCATGGCGGTGATCACCTGCTCGGCGGGCCGCCAGGCCGAAGTCGAGTTCGCGGCGTTTCAGGCCGGCGCCAATGCCTTTTTGCCCAAGCACGCGCCGGTCGAGCTTCTGCCCGAACTGATCCGGCGGATCTCGGTCGATCCGGTCACGTTCTGGAGCTGCAAGAGCGGAATGATCCAGGCGGCCCGGCCCTCGCATCCGGAAGAGCGGCTCACGCGCGCCGAGCTCGAGATCCTGCGTCAGATTGCGCAGGGTCTGTCCGTCACGCAGGTCGGCGCGCGGCTGTCGCGCAGCAAAAAAACCATCAGCACGCACAAGCGGCGCGCGATGAAAAAGCTTGGCCTGGCCGACGACCTCGCGCTGGCGTTGTATCTGCGAGAAAAATTCCAGCGCGAAGTGATCTGAACCCTGCCGCGAGCCGATGCTGCCCGGCCTTCAAGGGGGCAGCACCGGTTCACGCTGGCGAAGGCGCCGGTGGCCCGGTCGCCTCGCCGTTGGGGTCACGCGATGCGCGAATACCGGCCCGCCACGGCGTCGTCACGCAGACGGCGGTCGAACGTCATGGCGATCGCGCGCACGAAATACCAGCCCTGCGGCGTCACGCGCACGCGCGACCCGTCGAGCGAGCACAACTCGAGCGCTTCGAGTTCGCGCAGGCGGGCGAGCTCGGTCGGATATTGCTCGGCCACGCGGTCCGTGTCGCTGCGGCGACAGGCACTTCCGCAGGTGCCGCCGCAATGCGAGACATGATCGGCCAGATCGACCTCGCCGCGGCACATGAGCGCCATGATGATGTCGCGCCGGACCAGGTCGTCGGGCGTGCACTGCAGCCCTCGTTCGGTGGCGAACCGGCCTGCCTCGATCCGTTCGTAGTAGGCATCCAGCGTCTTGACGGTTTGGGCGTAGACCGAGCCCACGCGGCCTATGGATGAAACCCCCAGCGCCACGAGGTCGCAGTCGGGCTGGGTGCTGTAGCCCTGGAAGTTGCGCTGCAACTGGCCCGAGGCACGCGCGCGCGCCAGGCTGTCTTCGGGCAGGGCGAAGTGGTCCATGCCGATATATACGTAGCCGAGCTCCAGAAAGCCGGCGATGGCGCTGCCCAGCAGGCCGACCCGGGTCGCGGGATCGGGCAGGTCGGATTCGAGAATGCGCCGCTGTGGCTTGAAGCGCTCGGGCAGATGCGCGTAGGCATACAGCGCGATCCGGTCGGGCCGCAACGCCCCCACCAGGGCGATGGTGCGCGCGAACGACGCGGCGCTCTGCAGCGGCAGGCCGTAGATCAGATCCATGTTGATCGACGCGAAACCCAGCTCGCGCGCGCTGCGCATCAGCGCCTCGACCTGCTCGAACGGCTGGACCCGGTGGATGGCGCGCTGCACGGCCTCGTCGAAATCCTGCACGCCCAGGCTCAGGCGATTGAAGCCCAGCCGGGCAAGATGGGCGAGACGTTCGGCGCTGACCGTGCGCGGGTCGACCTCGATGGAAATCTCGGCATCGGGCTGAAACGCGAAGCGCGCCCGAAGCACCTGCATCAGGCGATCTAGCTCGTCGTCCGACAGAAAGGTGGGCGTGCCGCCGCCGAAATGCAGTTGCGAGACCGGCTCGCCCTCGCCAAGCACCGCGGTATGCAGCGCGATCTCGCGTTCGAGCGCCGCCAGGTATCGGCTCGCTCGGTCGTGGTGACGCGTGACGATCTTGTTGCAGGCACAGTAGTAACAGACCGACTCGCAAAACGGGATGTGTATGTAGAGCGAGAGCGGCTGGCCCGGGGTACGCGCCCGCACCTGCAGCGCGGCCTGGTAGTCGTCGGGGCCGAACGCGGGGGTATAGCGATCCGCGGTGGGATACGACGTGTAGCGCGGCCCGTTCTTGGACATCCGCGCGAGCAATTCCGGAGAGAAGGCCGGCGCCGGGATGGCAGCCTGATCAAGGCCCGGGCGATCTTGCTGGGCAAGGTTCTGATCTCGCTGCGCCTGCGGCTCGGGCGGCATGGCCGAGCGGGTCACGGGAGCAATGGACAGGGGAACGAGTGGCGTGTGTGCGTGGGTCATGGCGGCAGATGCCGCCACGCGAAGGGTCGAGGTCGGCATGCAACGATTATCGGTGGCGACTGACCCGCCGGTTTTGATCTGGCGCAATGCCACGGCTCGCGGCCGCGGCGAAACCGTAAAATGGGGTTTTGAAACGGAAGCTTGCGATGAACGACGAACTCGACGGCCGCCTGCTGGCCTTGCGGCAAACCCTTGCGGTCGCCATCGCGCTGGCCACCCGCGGCCATGAGCAGGCCACCACCATGGCGCTGGAGCTGATCGAAGACCTGCGCACGCATGTCGACGACACCCCGCCCGACGGCCCCTTCGAAATCCCGGCCTGGGCCAGCGCTGCCCGCGAAGAGTTCGACCACATCGCCCACATGGTCCGCGCGTTCAGCCGGATGCCTCCCGCCTCCGACGACGGCGCATAACGACGGCGGCCGCCCACCTACGCGTGCGGCCGCCCCCACCCTGCCCGGAGCCCGGGCCGGACACGCCTCAGGCCATGCCCCCCTCATGCACGCCGCCCGGCACACGCCGGGTGCCTTCGGGCCACAGGGCGTTCTGCAGCGCCCAGCGCCCCGGGCCGAGCAGCGCCTGAGCGGCGAGCAGGACCGCCCACACCACCGGCAACTCCGAGCCGGCATTGGTGAAGAAGAAGCCTTTGCGCACCGCCCAGAAGTGCGCGGCGCCGATCATGAAAGGCAAGGCGTAGAGGCTGAAGAGCCGGGTGCCGATACCGGCCGTGATCAGAATCGCGCCCGCGAACTCCGCGGTCAGGCTATACCAGGCGACCGGCGGGCCATAGCCGTTGTTGTGCAGCAACTGGATCCATTGCGAGACGCCGCCGGGCAACAGGAAGAACTTCCAATAGAGATGCGCGATGAAGAGACCACCGATGGTCAGGCGCAGCAGCAGAATGCCCCAGGGGGCCAACGATAAGCGACGCATAAGAACCTCGCTGAATGGGGTGTGGGCCGGGGGCCGGGAAGCCCGCCGGCGCTTGGTGTGGCCGATCAGCGCACGTTGAAAACCGCCATGTCGGCTTGGAGGCTGTAGGGCGCGACGCGGGCCTTGTAGGCTTTCCAGCTCTCGATCACGCGGCGAGCCTCCGGATCGGCCTGAGCGGACGCGTCGAGCTCGGTCTGCGTGGCCTCGCGCAGCGCCTTCAGCACCGACGCCGGGAAGGCCTTCACGCGGATCCCGGCCGCCTCCAGCTGGCCCAGGGCCACCGCGTTGCGGTCATTGGCACGTGCCGCCGAGCGCAGTGCCGCCGCCTGCGCCGCCTGCCGCACGATTACCTGCAGGTCGGGCGGCAGCGCCAGAAACCTGGCGCGATCGATGAAGACGTGCATGGCGACGTCCGGCTCATGCCACGGCGCGATGTAGTGCGGCGCATATTGCTTGAGCGGCAGCGTCGCATCGATGGCCGGGCCCACGACGTCCGCCGCGTCGATCTGGCCAGCGGCGAAGGCCGGAATGATCTGGCCCAGCGGGAGGTTGACGGGCACGGCGCCCACACGGGCGAGAACGCGCCCCGGGAAGCCCGACACACGGACTCGCACCCCCTTGAGGTCTTGCGGCGAACGAATGGCCTTGGCAAACCAGCCGCCCATCTGGATGCCCGTGTGCCCCGCCGTCAAAGGCAGGATGCCGCGCGGTGCCAGAATGGATTCGAACAAGGCCTGGCCCCCGCCCTCGTGCAGCCACCCTTCCTGCTCGAGCGGCGTGAGCCCGAACGGGACGGCGGTGAAGAAGTCGATCGCGGGCACCTGCGCCGCGTAGTACTGCGCCGTGGTGTGCGCCAGATCGAATTCGCCCGCTTGCACGGCCTGAAGCAGGCCCGCGGGTTTGCCATGTTTGGCCGGATCAATCAGCTCGATACGCAACCGGTTGCCCGATGCCGCCGCGACGGTCCGGGCGAAGTCGGCCGCCGTCTCGTGCAGCAGCGGCAAGGCGACGGGCCAGGAGGTCGCCATGCGCCACAAGATCGGCGCGGGCGCCTGGGGCGCCTGCGCGCGGGCGACACCCATGCCCAGGAGGAGCGCCCCCGCCAACAGGCCGTGCAGCAGCCGCGACAGGTTTGGAAGATGCTGGATAGTCATGGAAATTCCTCAGCGGGCGCGCAGGCCCTTGTCGATGGCGAGCGCCTTCCAGCGCGCGATTTCACTGTCGAGATAGCGCTGGGCGGCTTCCGGCGTGCCACCCGCGGTTTCGACGCCCAGCCCGAGCAGCTTGGTCGCCACCTCCGGCGTGCGAATGGTTTCGTTGACGGCCTTCGCGAGGGTCGCGGTGATATCGGGCGGCAGCGCCGCCGGTCCCATCAGCATGTACCAGGCGCCGATCTCGTAGTCGGGCACGCCGGATTCGATGACGGTGGGCACATCGGGCAGGCCGGCGACGCGCTCGCGCGTCGTGACGGCAAGCGCCCTGAGCGTGCCGGCGCGAATGTGCTGCTGCACCGTGGGCACCGTGTCGAAGTTCACGTCGACCAGGCCAGCCATCAGGTCGGCCAGGGCCGCACCACTGCCCTTGTAGGGCACATGAACCATGCGGGTCCCGGTTGCCTGCTGGAACAGCTCGGCGGCAAAGTGCTGCTGCGTGCCCAGACCGGACGAGGCATAGTTGAGTTGGCCCGGCCGGCTTTTGGCGAGCGCGATGAATTCGGCGAGCGTGCGTGCCGGAGAGCGCGCGGGCACCACCACGACCTGAGGAACGCTGCCGATCAGGGTGATGGCGCGGAAATCCTTGTCGGGCGCGTAACTGACGTCGGGGTTGACGGCGGGCAACATGGCGTTGGAGCTCACGTGCCCCAACAGCAGCGTGTAGCCGTCGGGCTTGGCCTTGGCCACGGCGCCGGCAGCGATCGCGCCGCTAGCCCCCGCACGGTTCTCGACCACGACGGGCTGCTTGAGCAGCTCTGCCATACGGCCCACGATCTGCCGCGCGATGAGATCCGTGCCACCGCCCGGCGCGAAGCCCACCAGGATGGTGATCGCACGGGACGGATATGACGTCGTGGCGGCCACCGTTGTGGCGGCCACGGCTGTGGCGACGGGCGCGAGTGCGAAGGCCAGCGCGAGCGCACCGACGATCCTGCGTCGTTGAGTATTCATGGTTGTCTCCTCCCTGACGCTCGGGTCAGTGGAATTCCATCAGGCTGCCGAAGCCGGGCATTTGGTCCTTGATCCCCATCTTGCGCAGCGCCGACCAATAGATCACCGGCCCGGAGGCGAAGACGGGCTTGCGCAACCACTTCTCGGCGTCGTTGGCGACGCGGGCATAAGCCAGATTGGTGCCCAGCTGAAGAATCGCGTCGGGCCGCGCGGCCTCGCAACGCAGGGTGGCATCGGCCAGCTGCTCATAGGTCTGCGAAGCGACGTGAATGATGCTTTCGCACTTGAGGCCCTCGACATGCACGACCTCGAAGCCACGCGCCGTGAAATAGCTGATGGCGTTCTGTTCGATGACGGGGTAGTACGGCGTGAGCAGCGCTATCTTCTTCGCGCCGCACAGCTTGAGAGCCTGCTCGGCGGACTGCGCCCCCATGGTGACCGCCATCCCGGAGAGCTTCTCGAGGTGTTCGAGCAAGGCGAAGCTGCCCTTCTCGCCCCCCATGTAACTCTGCGACGACATGCCCAGCGTGAGATGATCGATCAGCGCCTCCTTGAGACGCCGGACGGAGTCGTCGAGATTGGCCGCGACGTTGCGCATGATGATCGACCAGTCTTCGTTCTGATTGATCTTCTGGTTCGGCACGTAGTAGCGATCGACCGCGTTGATCACGCCGCGCGGCCGCATGTCCATCATCTCGTTTTCGACGTTGACGTTGGGCCCGGGCGTCATGATGCCGATCACGCCGCGCGGCCCGAGCGCGTTGGTGTAGTGCCGGTGATCGTGCGTCGACCCTGGGATCTCCAGGATGCCTTGTTGGATTGCATTCATAATGGTCCTCAGTTGGTGAAAGCGCCCGAAATAACGGGCAAAAAGAGCGAAAAATGCATGCGTTCACTCTACGAATTCACCACCGAGGCAAACAATCGAAAGGCCAACAAAGTCGCCGCTTCAACGCGTAGAACAAGTTCGAAACTCGCGTCTTAAGCCGTTTATGCATTCAGTCTTGCGCTCACCGTCGGCATACTCGCCGCATGAACAAGGCATACGTCCACACTGCCCTGCTCGCACAGCTGCGTGAGGTGTTCGTGCAAGGGGAAATCGCGCCAGGCACCAAAGTGCCAGAGGCCGCACTTTGCGCGCGGTTTGGCGTATCGCGCACGCCGCTGCGTGAATCGCTGAAGGTGCTGGCGGCGGAAGGCCATGTCGAGCTTCTGCCCAATCGCGGTGCCAGGGTCGCGGTCGTGACGCCGGACGATGTCGAGGGGCTGTTCGCCGTGGCGGGCGCGCTGGAAGCACTCGCCGGCGAGCAGGCGGCAGCGCGCATCACCACGGCCGAGTACGAACAGATCGCAGCGCAGCACGCGGCGATGCGGCGCGCTTTCGATGTCCGGGACAGCGTCCGGTACTACGAGGCCAATCGAAGCATTCACGAAGCGCTGATCCACGCCACGCGCAATCCCGTGCTGGTGGCGCAATACGGCATGGTCAACGCCCGCATCCGGCGCATTCGCTTCTCATCCCCCATGACCGAAGACATCTGGCAACGGGCGATGGCGGAACACGAGGGGATGCTCAACGCGCTGGCCCGCCGCGACGCCGCCTCGCTTTCCGGCATTCTCAAGACGCATCTGAAGCACAAGTGCGAAGCCATTCTCGCGGCGCTGAGAGCGCAGGCCGACGTGCCGCCCCCGCGACGCCGCAACAGGCGCCGCAAGGACGCCGCGCTGCCCGACGCGCGCGGGGCGAGCTGATTTCCGTCAGGGGTGAGAGCGTTCCGGGGTGGCGCCGGCAAGCCGCGTCAGCGCGCGCCGGCTTTCAGCAAGGGATAGGGGTTCATGGCGCCGCCCTTGCCATAGATGCCGTAATGCAGATGGGGTGGCGTGCCGCGGGCATTGCCCGTGTTGCCGACGAAGCCCAGCACATCACCGGTCTGCACCAGCTGGCCGTGACTGATGTCGGCGTAGTCGTCGAGGTGGGCGTAGTAATGCCGCTGGCCGCCCGGCCCCAACACCCAGACCACCTGTCCGCCCAGATTGTTGGTGCCGATCCGGCTCACGATGCCTTCGGTGGCCGACAGCACCGGGGTGCCGCGGGGAGCGAATATGTCGATGCCCTCGTGCCGGCGGCCGCCGGAGCGCGCCGCGCCCCAGGTATCGGCGAGGCGGGCGGGCGTCACACCCTGCACCGGCATGGCCACGGCCGTGGGCGCGTCCTGCCATGACAGACGCAGCATGTGCCAGGGCGCCCGCGCCGCATCCGGCAGACGCGGCCAGGCCCAGACGGCGCCCGCGACAATGAGGCTCCAGACGCCGATTCGCAATACCGCACGTCGCAGGGATCCTGCCAGGGTGATGTTGTCCATCAAGGTTGGAGGGGCAGAACGCGCGAGGGTTCCGCGGACCGGATCGGACGGCGCACGACCTCAGAAATCGTCGTCTTCGTCGTACATGCCGCGGTAGAGGCGGTTGAGCACCGCCGTGAGCACGGCCACCATGATGACGAGCAGCACCACCAGCGACCAGGCCGCGCCCATGGCCCGCAAGCCGCCCACGAACAGGGCGAGCGTCACGCAGATACCGAAAATCGGGCGCAGTCTCATCGGGCAAGGATACGTGAAACGCCGGCGCGCGGGCCGCCGGCACCTGAAAGGCGGGTGCGGCCGGCTAGGTGCGGCCGGCGAGGTGCGACCGGCGAGGTGCGGCCGGCGAGGTGCGCGCTCACCGCTTCAGATCGGGGCGTAGTCGCCGAAGCCGTCGGGCCAGCCGGTGAGGACTTCGTAGCCCTCGGGCGTGACCAGCACCATGTGCTCCCATTGCGCGGACAGCGAGCGGTCTTTGGTCACGACGGTCCAACCGTCGGCCAGTTGGCGCGTCTGACGGCGGCCCGCGTTGATCATGGGCTCGATCGTGAACAGCATGCCGGCCTCGAGACGCAGCCCGGCGCCGGGGCGGCCGTAATGCAGCACCTGCGGGTCGCCGTGATAGATCTGGCCGATGCCATGGCCGCAGTACTCGCGCACCACGCTGTAGCCCGCGTTCTCGGCGACGTTCTGGATCGCGCTGCCGATATCGCCGAGCGTGGCGCCCGGCTTGACCGCGCGGATGCCGGCGCACATGGCGTCATAGGTGGTGCGCACCAGGCGGCGCGCAAGCGTGCTGGGCTCGCCCACGAAGTACATGCGGCTGCAGTCGCCGTACCAGCCGTCTTTGATGACCGCGACGTCGAGATTGATGATGTCGCCGCGCATGAGCACCTTGTCGGAAGGTATCCCGTGGCAGATCACGTGATTCACCGAGGCGCAGACCGTCTTGGGAAAGCCGTGATAGCCGACATTGGCGGGGGTCGCCTTCTGGTGCTGCACGATGTAATCGTGGCAAATGCGATCCAGCTCGTCGGTGGTGACGCCCGGGCGCACGTGCTCGGCGATCATGGCGAGCACGTCGGCGGCCAGCTTGGCGGCGACGCGCGCCTGATCGGCCTCAGCCGCGGTGAGGAGGGGAATATGCTTGGGCGCCATCACGACACCTTGGCGAGCATGGGTTGTGTCGTGTCGATGCCGATGGCATCTTGCGGCAGCCGGCCCTTGAGCAGCAGCTTGCAGATCTCGCCGTAGCTCAGATGCGGATTGAGCTCGGCGAGCATGCCGACGCGCAACCAGTGCTCGGCCTGACCATTGACGGACCGCGACAGCGCGTCGCTCGCGTCGCGCAAGGCGCTGTGCATTTCTTCGGAAACTTTGACGATGCCCATGATGCAATATACGTTTTATAACGAAACGTATATTAGCACGCATCCCCGCCGGCGCGACTGCAAGCGGGCCGTCAAGTCGATGGCGTAGAATCCGCCCTGCCCCATTCAAGCCACCAGCCGCGACCCATGTAAGCGTTCGATCCGACCTCCCTGCCCGCTCCCGGGCACCCCTTCTTCCGAGGTCGGCCGACGCCACGGCGCGCAGTGCATTGCTGCGCGTCTTTCCAGGGTGCATTCCCCTCCCCTGTCACGCCGCCGCCCCCAGGCCGGCGAGCGCGAGCGTCTTTCCGGCTTCGTACGTATCCCTGCGGCGGTCCGCCGCGATGACTTCATTCACGTCACATGATTCATTCTTCCTTGCGCCAACAGTGGTTTCCCAACGTGCGCGCCGATCTGCTTGCCGGACTCGTCGTGGCGCTCGCGCTCATTCCTGAAGCGCTGGCGTTCTCGCTCATTGCCGGCGTGGACCCGCAGGTCGGCCTTTATGCCGCCTTCAGCATCGCCGTCGTGACGGCCATCGCCGGCGGCCGCCCCGGCATGATTTCCGCCGCGACCGGCGCGGTCGCCCTGCTTATCACCACGCTGGTGAAGGATCACGGCGTGCAGTATGTGTTCGCCGCCGCCATCCTGGCCGGCGTGCTGCAGGTCGCAGCGGGCCTGCTGCGCCTGGGCAATCTGATGCGCTTCGTGTCGCGCTCGGTGATCACGGGCTTCGTCAACGCGCTCGCCATCCTGATCTTTCTGGCGCAGATGCCCGAACTCATCGGCGCGCCCCCGGCGGTGTACGTCATGGTGGCCGCCGGCCTGGCCATCATCTATCTGCTGCCGCGTATCACGCGCGCCGTGCCTTCGCCGCTGGTGTGCATCGTGGTGTTGACCGCGATCTCGATGGCCATGGGCTTGAGCGTGCGCACGGTCGGCGACATGGGCGCCTTCCCGGAGTCATTGCCCACACTCGCCTTGCCGGGCGTCCCGCTGACGTGGGAAACGTTGCAGATCATCCTGCCCTACGCGATCGCGATCGCCGTCGTGGGCCTGCTGGAATCGCTGATGACCGCATCCATCATCGATGACTACACCGATACCGCGAGCGACAAGAATCGCGAGTGCCGCGGCCAGGGGCTGGCCAACATGGTGGCGGGCCTGGTTGGTGGCATGCCCGGCTGCGCGATGATCGGGCAATCCGTCATCAACGTGAAGTCGGGTGGCCGCGGACGTCTGTCGAGCCTCGTCGCCGGCCTGTTCCTTATCGTGTTCGTGGTGTTCCTCGGCCCCTGGGTCAAGCAGATTCCGATGGCGGCGCTGGTGGCCGTGATGATCATGGTGTCGATCAGCACCTTCAACTGGCGCTCGATGGCACAGCTGGTCACGCATCCGCGCAGCTCTTCGTTCGTGATGCTCACCACAGTCGTGGTGGTCGTGGTCACGCACAACCTGGCGTGGGGCGTCCTGGCGGGTGTGGTGCTGAGCGCGGTGTTCTTCGCCAGCAAGGTGCAGCGCGTGTTGAACGTGGACAGCGTCCGGGACGAAGCCCAGAGCACGCGCCGCTACCAGGTTCGCGGCCAGGTATTCTTCGCGTCGTCGGAAGCCCTGCTGGCGGAATTCGATTTCAAGGAGTCGGTGCAGCGCGTCGAGCTCGACCTGACGCAAGCCCACTTCTGGGACATCACGGCCATCGAAGCGCTCGACCGCATCGTGGAAAAATTCCGGCGTAACGGGATCGAGCCCGTGGTGCTGGGGCTGAACGAGGCCAGCGCCACGCTGGTGCAAAAGTACGGCCGGCACGACAAGCAGGTCGCCGCCGATCCTCTTTCGCACTAGCGCACTAGCGCACTAGCGCGGCCGTATCCCAGCGGTCGCAGAACGCCATGACATCGCCCTGCTGGAACTCGGCCAGACGCGCCTGCAACAGCGCGTCGGGCCAGTCCCACCAGGCGATGGCCTGCAGGCGCAGGGCCGTCGCGCGATCGAAGCGCTCGCGGATCATCCGGGCCGGGATGCCGCCCACTACGGTGTATGGCGCGACGTCGCGGCTCACCACCGCGCCCGCCGCCAGGACCGCGCCATCCCCCACCGTCACGCCCGGCAGCACGATCGCCCCATGGCCGATCCAGACGTCGTTGCCGATCACGACGAGATCCGAACGCCGCTGCTCGAAGAACTCGCCGTCGCGCTGCGCGTCGTCGAAGTAGTACTCGGGGCAATAGGTGAACCGATGCTGCGACGGCCGCTCCATCGGATGATTTGGCGCGCCGATACGAACCTGCGCGGCGATGGCGCAGAATTTTCCGATACGGGCGTCGGCCACCATGCAGCGCTCGCCGATATACGAGTAGTCACCCAGCGCGGTGTACTCGACCGCGGTGTCGTGCAGAATCTCGCAGCGCCGCCCGACCTGGCATTCGCGCAGGCGGGCCAGCGGACTGATGCGGGTTTCATCGATCTTGGGAAGGCATTGAGCAGACTCGGACATCGTGCGCACCACAGGGTCGGGAAGACGCCGGCCTTGCCGGCGCGGCGCTCGGAATGAGGCACCGCGCCGAAGCTTAGACACGCCGCATGACCGCCTGATTGCAGATGTATATGTCTAGATGATAGATGCGATCCGGCGGGCCGCTCGGGTGGTATTGCGTCGCGGATTGGTGCGTCGGGCCTCGCACTTGCTATAACGGGGCATGCACCTTTGATGGGATCAGAACCAATGTCGATTCAAGCGCTTGGCCGTTGGGCCTCCGCAATATGTCTAGTCGTGGTGGTATCCGGCTGCTCCGGCACGTCGAACCGCCTGCTCAGCGAATGCACCTGGAATCGCAGCAGTTGCATGCATGAGGGCAGTTATGAGCCCGGCGAAGAAGCCTATGCCGAGGAAGAGGCGCGGCGGCTCAACAAGCAGCAGACGCGGCGGATCGGCCGCTAGGCTTGGGCTTGGGCTCGGATCGGGCTCGGGCCCGGATTTGAGCTCTGCGCGGGCTGGCCCAGGCGGCGCCGTTGGAGTCGCAGTAGCGGCGCAGTTGGAATCGCAGCAGCGGCGCTGGTGGACTCGCATAGCGGTGCCCGCAGCCACCCGCCCCGAACAGACGCCGCGAGGCGGCGCGTGGTCGCTGCATCGGCGGGCTCGAATCCATCCGGCCCGCCGCACCACTTACTTCTTTGCCGGTGCCGCGCGCATGCGCATGATCAGATAGGGCGGCTTGCCGGCGTCCGGCTGGCCGGTAAAGGGCTGCGTGCGATAGAGCTGATTCACCGAGATATAAATCCAGTTATCGGCCCCGAAGTGGACACTGTCCGGCCAGTCCAAGCGCGCGTCGCGCACGTAAGGTTCGAGCTGACCCTGCGGCGTCAGGCGATCGATACCCTTGTCATTGACGTTGGTGAAGTAGTGATTGCCGGCCGCGTCGGTGGCCGCGCCATCCGACACGGGCTTGGCGCCCACCCGGGCGATGGCCTGGCCGATCGCGGCGTCGTTCGCGCCCTCGCGGAAGAGCTTGGCGGGCACCGAATACCACGCCAGACCATTCATGGCACCGAAGTAGAGCGTCTCGCCATCGGCTGACAAGGTCAGCGGATTGACGGCGACACTGGCGGGCTTGCCGCCAAAGTTGATGTCCTGGTCATTGATGCGCATCACCGCCTTCGGATCGGCCTGGAGCGACGCATGCCCGCCGAACCGGCGACTCTTGCCGGTGGCGATCTCCACCGCGACGAGGCCGGGATTGGCGATGTCGGCCAGATAGACCCAGCCGTTCTTGTCGTCCACGACCAGATCCTGCAGAAAGCTGCCCTTGGGCGCGATGGCCTCGTCGAGCACGATACGGTGCAGTTGCTTGCCCGTCTTGGCGTCGAACGCCCAGATGCGCGTCTTGCCCACGTTGAAACCCATATCCGTGATCCAGACGGCGCCGCGACGATCGGCGTAAATGCCCAGCGGCGAGTCGATCTTGTCGTCGCCGAAGGTCTTGCCATCATTCTGCAGGGCCGCGCTCGGCCAAGGCTTGTAGCCCGTGCGAGACGTGATCTCGATGAGCTGCACGCCACGGGGGCCGTCGAAGGGGTGCACAGTGGCGAACACGCGATTACCATCGGCGGCGGCTGCATTGCCGGGCCGGATGGGAAGCTCGGCCAGCACCTCGAGCGCCGGGCCCGACGCAGCGTGGGCAGACCCCACGATAAGCGCCGCGGTCGCGGTCAGCACAACGCGCTGCAGCCGAGCCGAATAGGAAGAGATGAGGTTCATGAAGCCGGTCCTTTTGAAGTGGCATGAAGTGACGCCATCTTGCAGCGGACCCGCGCAAAAATTGAGCACCCAGGCCGGGAAACAGATTCAAAGCCCGGACGAAAATCGAGGCGAAACAGCCGACAGTGGGCAGCGCGGCCCCCCTGTTTCAGCGCCCGTACCGCGCCCAGAGCCAGTCCGCGAACCACCAGGCGGCCAACAACCACAGCAACAGAATCGCGATCGCGGCGACCAGGCTGCGTGGTCGTCGTGTGCGCGCCGCCGCCCGCTCGCGCAGATCGGCCAGCAAGGCGGGGGGTATCAGACGTATCGTGAACCAGATGCCGAGCGGCACCAGCAACAGATCGTCGATGAGCCCCAGCACCGGAATGAAGTCGGGGATCAAATCAATGGGCGATAACGCATACCCGGCCACGATCAGGGCCATCACTTTGGCGAACCACGGCGTGCGAGGATCCCGGGAGGCGAGCCAGAGCGCCACGACGTCTCGTTTGAGCTCGCGCGCCCATTGGCGAATTCGTTTCCACATGCCGACGCGTCCTGAGATGGATGGGCCGGCCCGGCGCCGTGCCCTGCCGAGCCCCATTCGGATCATGCATCAAAGGCCGGTTGTCTCCAAGACACCGGCGCCATGCGAGAGGCGGTGTTTGCTTTCCGCTCGATCGGACGTAGCATCGGGAACATGCTCACGCCGGAGACGCCGTATGTGCAGCCATTACCAAGCCGTCAAGCATGCGGAGCAACTGCGCAAGTATTTCGACGCACATCGCCCGCCGGTCGAATGGCCAAGGGACATGTGGCCTCGCTATTCAGGAGTTTTTATCCGGCGCCCGGACGAGTGGTCTTCAGGCGACGAGGCCGTGCCGGCGCGTGAGGCGGTCATGGGACGCTGGGGCCTGATCCCGGCGGCTGTCAGAGCCGACAAACTGGACAACGCGGCAAAGCTGTCGACCTTCAATGCCCGCGGCGAGACGGCCGCGACCTCGTTCACCTTCGGCAATGCGTGGCGGCGTGGTCAACATTGCATCGTGCCGGCGGACGCGATCTACGAGCCGGACTGGCGCAGCGGCAACGCGGTGCCCACCGGCATGACGCGCGCCGACGGCCATCCGCTGGGCATCGCCGGGCTCTGGGACCGCTACCGTAATGCCGCCGGCGAGTGGGTGGAGAGCTACACGATGCTCACGATCGACGCGAGCGATCACCCGCTGTTTCGCGAATATCACAGGCCTGGCAAGGAAAAACGCATGGTGGTGATCCTGCCCGAAGGCGCTTACGGCGACTGGCTCGCGGCCGGGCCGCAGAACGCGCGCGACTTCCTGGTCGGCTACCCCGCGGACCGCCTGGTCGCGACTCCGGCCCTAAAAAATGAACGCGAATAGATGGATGGACCAAGATATACTGTACATAAATACAGTATTTCACCATGCCATTTCGCCACCCACTTTCCCTCGACGAACTGCGCGCCATCCGTGAGCGGCAGGTCTGGAACTCAGACGTCATGACCTTGCTCTGGGAGGTCAAGCGCCTGCGTTCGCTGGTGCTTTCCACGTATCAACTCTGGCCGGAGTTCCGTCGCCCGAGCGGCGTGCTCGCACCCAACTACGACGCGCTCGCCCAGAAGCTGCTGGCAGAGCCGTGCATCATCGAACGCGATCGTCTCGCCGCCGAACTCCTGGACGTGCCCTTCAAGCCCAGGAAAGGAATGGCGCCGCGTTAAGGTGCCGACGTCGTTGCGCGGGTACGTGGCACCGAATCGCAGGCAGGCCACAGGCGACTACGCTGGCGAGTCCGCGCGCGTGGGATGGCCAGGCCGGGCGCGCGGCCTCATTCGAAAGCTGACGCCCATCCGATTGATCGCATTCATCGCCGCAATGGTCAACGTGAGATCCACCAGCTCCTTTTCGGAAAAGGCCTCGGCGGCAGCCCGATATGCCTGGTCGGAAGCATGCGTCTCGGACACTCGCGTCACCTCTTCTGTCCAAGCCAGAGCCGACAGCTCCTGCGCCGAGAACAAGTGAGCGACCTCCTCCCACACCGGAATAAGCACGATCGTCTCGATGTCCATCCCGGCTTTGAGCAGATCGCGCGTGTGGATATCGATGCAGTGCGCACACCCGTTGATTTGCGACACACGCAGAAAGACCAGGTGAACGAGGCGTTCCGGCAGACCTGTGCTTGTCGTGACGTAGTGATGAAGAGCCGCGACGGCCTTGGCTCCTTCGGGCGAGACCGCAAACCAGTTTGCGCGCTGCATGACTTCAATTCCTTTTCTGAGAGTCGAATCCACCGGCGAGCTGCGAGTGCGCCCTCCGGCAACGGTTCGGCGTGAATACGCGTAGGCATTCACGGCAATCGTTATTCTGGGATTCACACCGGCCCGCTTCCAGGTACAAAAGTGGACATCTCGGCTAGGCCATGACGAATTGAAGTGCTCAACACCTGTATACGTGGGCGGCAAACTACGTGGGCGGCAAACGCAAAAAAGCCCCTGAGTCGATGACTGAGGGGCTTTTCATTTTGCCGTGCTTGGCAGCACTTGCAGGTATTTGGTAGGCGGTATTGGAATCGAACCAACGACCTCCACGATGTCAACGTGGCGCTCTAACCATCTGAGCTAACCGCCTGCAATTCGCTTCAGGGCGCACCCTGAATCAACCTTCAGCATCACTGCCGGGGTTGCTGTCGATCCGCTTGGCTCAGCTGTTTTGCTGTGTGCTTGCGTTCGTGCAGCGAAGAAAAAAGATTATATAGAGGTTTTTTAAAGCGTGCAACTCAATGGCACTTTTTTTTGGCGTGACGCCCAAATTATTTGACGTCGGCCTGGCGCACGGCGCGCAGGAATGCCTCGACCTTGTCGGCGGACTTCTGGCCCGGCGCGGACTCGACGCCGCTGCTCACGTCGACAGCCCAGGGCCGCACGGCCGCGATCGCGTCGCCCACGTTGTCCGCGGTGAGCCCGCCCGCCAGCACCAGCGGCCGCGCTTGCGGGTCGGCCTGCACGCCAGCGAGCAGCCCGTAGTCGAAGCCATGGCCACTGCCACCGAAGCCCGCGCTATGGCTGTCGTAGAGCCAGGCGGCCGCGTCACGGAAGGTACCGCTCTGCGCGGCGACCGCTGCCGCGGTGTCCAGGCTCGGCGCACCCGCGCGAAACGCGCGCATGTAGCGGTGATCGAAGCTCGCGCAGAACTCGTGCGACTCGTCGCCGTGGAACTGGAGCAGGTCGGGACCGACCTCGTCGAGCACCACCCTCACCTCGTCGGGCTGAGGATTGACGAACAGGGCCACCACATCGACAAACGCCGGCACTTCGCGGCGCAGTTGCGCCGCCAGTGCCGGCGTGACATGCCGTTTGCTCTGCGGAAAGAAGATGAAGCCGATCGCGTCGGCACCCGCGCTGGCCGCCTGAACGATGTCGGCAGCACGGGTGAGACCACAAATCTTGACGCGAGTACGCATGGCTTCAGTTAGGGCAAAAAATGGGATTACTTGAATGCGGCGCTCGGGTCGGCGTCGTCATTACTATATATGTTAGTCCCATAACCGCCCTCGGCTTCGATCTTGATCGTCGACGGGTCGATCTTCGACTGTTCACCCTTGTAGTGCATCACCATGCCCGGGAAGATCATGACCGCGGCGACCATGACCAGCTGGATCACGATGAACGGCACCGAACCCCAGTAGATCTGGCCCGTCGTGACAGGCTGGATCAGCTTGCCCGTGACCTTGTCCTTGTAGGGATCCTTGGGCGCGACCGAGCGCAGATAGAACAGCGCAAAGCCGAATGGCGGATGCATGAACGAGGTCTGCATGTTCACGGCCAGGATGATGCCGAACCAGATCAGGTCGATCCCCATCTTGTCGGCCACCGGGCCGAGCAGCGGCACGATGATGAACGCCAGCTCGAAGAAGTCGAGGAAGAACGCGAGCAGGAAGGTCATCACGCTGACCACGATCAGGAAGCCCCATTCGCCACCCGGCAGACCGATCAGCAGATGCTCGACCCAGAGGTCGCCGTTCACGCCGCGGAAGGTCAGACCGAACACGGTCGAGCCCACCAGGATGAACACCACGAAGCACGACAGCTTGGTCGTGGTGTCCATGGCCTGCTTCATCAGGTCGAGCGTGAGACGGCGACGGATCAGGGCCATGATGATGGCGCCGACCGCACCCATGGCGCCGCCTTCGGTTGGCGTTGCCACGCCGATGAAGATCGTGCCGAGCACCAGGAAGATCAGGAACAGCGGCGGGATCATCACGAACACCACGCGCTGCGCCAGCTGCGAGAGCAGGTTGAGCTTGAAGATCTTGTCGGCCGAAGCGACGACGAAGGCCACCACGCCCCACAGCAGCAGGCTGACCACGACCTTTTCGTCGACGGGCGCCGTGTCGTTCTCGATCCATTGACCCAGGAAGTACGCAGCCACGGTCGCGAAGATCATCAGCACGAGCAGCGAGCGACCGCCCCGCGAACCATTGGGCTCGCGATAGATGCGTGCCTCTTCGGGCAGCGCCGGCGCCGACGACGGCTTGATGAACGACATCAACACGATGTACAGGATGTACGAACCTGCCAGCAGGAAGCCGGGGATCATGGCCGCGCGGTACATGTCGCCGATCGAGCGGCCGAGCTGGTCGGCCAGAATGATCAGCACGAGCGACGGCGGAATGATCTGCGACAGCGTGCCTGACGCCGCGATCACGCCGCTGGCCAGCCTTCGGTCATACCCGTAGCGCAGCATGATGGGCAGCGAGATCAGGCCCATCGAAATGACGGAAGCCGACACCACGCCGGTCGTGGCCGCGAGCATGGCGCCCACGAACACCACCGCGATGGCGAGGCCGCCGCGCAGCGGACCGAACACCTGACCGATGGTCTCGAGCAGGTCTTCGGCCATGCCGGATCGCTCGAGCACCAGCCCCATGAGCGTGAAGAACGGCACCGCGAGCAGGGTGTCGTTGGAAATGATGCCGAATACACGCTGGGGCAACGCCTGGAACAGCGAGGAGTTGAGCAGGCCCAACTCCATGCCCACCAGGCCGTAAAGGATGCCGTTGGCGGCCAATGCGAACGCAACCGGGAAACCCAGCAGCAGGAACAGCACCAGCGTGGCGAACATGATCGGCGCCAGATTGGCGATGAAAAACTCCATGATCAGCGGCCTTGTTGGTTTTGTTGTTGGAGGGCCGCTTCGCGCTCGAGCGCTTCACGGGCGATCTCTTCGGCCAGCAGCTGTTCGGCGGTCTTGGCGTTTTCGCGGGCGATGGGATCCGGGCACAGGCCTCGCAGATAACCCACGCACTTGATCAGATGCGAAATGCCCGCAAGCACCAGCAGGCCGAAGCCGACCGGAATCATGAGCTTGACCGGCCAGCGGATGAGGCCGCCCGTGTTGGACGACTGCTCGTTGCTGACATACGAATCGACGAAAACCGGCCACGACAGATACATGATCAGCGTGCACGCCGGCAGCAGAAAGAACAGGACGCCGAAGATTTCGATCCAGATCTGCTTGTTGCGCGGCAGGCGCGACGACAGGATGTCGACGCGCACGTGTTCGTTTTTGAGCAGGGTGTAGCCGGCGGTCAGCAGGAACATCGCGCCGAACATGTACCACTGCAGTTCGAGCCAGGCGTTGGAGCTCGTATGGAAGACCTTGCGCACAATAGCGTTACCGGCACTGACCAGCACCACCAGCAAGGTCACCCAGGTCACGGCGCGTCCAACTCGCTGGTTCAGCGCGTCGATGACGCGCGACAAGGCGAGCAAAGCTTTCATGATGGGAGATTGGCAATGTTAGGTGTTGCGCCAGGGGTAAGCGCACACCGAATTCGACACGCGACCGCTTTGGGGTTGCCAGGTGCTGCCCGCGTGCTGGAGGTGGCCCCGCAGCACCGCTTTTGACAGTGTCCGCGCCGGGCAAAGCCCAGGATTTTAGCCTGTTAGCCTGCCCGACGCCTGAAACGGCCCGACGCGCCCGGATTACTTGCGGCCGATGGTACCCATGAAACCGTCGTAGCTGCCTTCAGCCACACGGAACCAGGGAATCTCGTTGTCGCGGAAGGCGACCATGCTCTCGTACAGCTGTTTGAACATGGGATCCTTGGCCGCGTACTCTTGATAGAGCTTCTGCGACTCGGCGTAGCACGCGTCCATGACGGCCTTCGGGAACGCCTTGAGCACCGCGCCGTCGGCCACCAGACGCCGCAGGGCGGCCGGGTTTTCGGCGTCGTACTTGGCGATCATGTCGTTGGTCGCGGCCGCCGAGGCCTGAGCCAGCACGGCCTGATAGCCCTTGGGCAGCTTGGCATAGGCGTCTTCGTTGACGTAGAGCGAGACCTGCAGCGTGCCTTCCCACCAGCCCGGGAAGTAGTAATTGCGCGCCACCTTATGAAAGCCGAGCTTTTCGTCGTCGTAGGGGCCGATCCACTCGGCGCCGTCGATGGTGCCCTTTTCGAGGGCGGGATAGATGTCGCCGCCCGCGATCTGCTGCGGCACGACGCCCAGGCGCGAGAGCACGGCGCCGGCGAATGCCGAGCAGCGGAACTTCAGGCCCTTGAGGTCGTCCACGGTCTTGATTTCATTGCGGAACCAGCCGCCCATCTGGGTGCCGGTGTAGCCGCAAGGGAAGTTGACGATCTTGTATTTCTTGAACATTTCACGGGTGAGCTTGAGCCCATCGCCGTGGCGCATCCAGGCGTTCATCTGGCGCGTGTTCAGACCGAACGGCACCGCGGCGTCGAAGCAGAGCGCCGGGTCCTTGCCGAAGTAATAGTAGGAGGCGGTGTGGCCGCATTCGATCGTGCCGTTTTGCACGCCATCGAGCACTTGCAGCGCCGGAACGATTTCGCCGGCGGGAAACGCGCGGATCTGGAACTTGCCGTCGGTGGCTTCGCGGACGTATTTGGCGAAGTTTTCGCCGCCGGAATAGATGGCATCGGCACTGCGGGGAAAGCTTGAAGCGAGGCGCCAGTTGAGCGTGGGGGCTTCCTGGGCGATGGCGGGGGCCGCGAGGGTAGCGCCCCCGGCAGCCGCGCCAAGCGCGGCCTTCTTGAGGAAGGAACGGCGTTGCATTGCTTGTCTCCAGTGTTTTGGACGGGCCTGACACATGCCAGCGCCCCGTGTGAGGACGCGATACTCCGATCGGCGCGGTAGCGTCTTCAGAGGTCTTTTTTCCGCGTGGCAATGATATCGGCGCAAGCCAGCCTTGCGTGCTGCTGATTACCCTTACTGCGCGCTGAAGTGTCCGAGAATGGCGTCGCTGCCATCCAAGCCGGGCAACGCGAACTCGTCCGGATAATCCACGGCGCTCAAATAGAGTCCGTCCGCCATGAAGGTGGGCGCGCCCCGCCTGCGGTCACGCGCGGCCAGCAACTGGCCCATCCACTCAACGGACTCGCGCCCCTGCCCCACCTGCAACAAGGCGCCGATCAGGTTGCGCACCATGTGGTGCAAGAACGCATTGGCCTGCAGCGTGAATACAACGAATTGACCGTACTCGGTGATATCCAGGCGCGTCATGGTGCGCACGGGATGCTTCGCCTGACACTGCGAGGAGCGGAAACTGGAGAAATCGTGCTCGCCCAGCAGCTGGGCGGCTCCGGCGCGCATGGCGTCGAGGTCCAGCGGCTGGAAGCACCAGCCGGCGCGGCCCGCCCACAGCGGCGGGCGCACGCGGCCGCGCCACAACAGGTAGTGATAGGTGCGGGCCCGAGCGGAAAACCTGGCGTGGAACGTCTCGGGCACGGTCTGCGCCCACAGCACCGCCACGGAGGGCGGCAGGAACGCATTGACGCCGCGCACCCAGGATTCGTCGCGGCGGTTCAGGGTGGTATCGAGGTGCACGACCTGCATGGCCGCGTGCACACCGGTGTCGGTGCGGCCAGCGCAAATGGTGGGGATCGGCGTGCCGGTGCCGGCAAACTGGCCAAGGGCGGCTTCGAGGCAGTCCTGCACGGTGATGCCGTGCGGCTGCGTCTGCCACCCTTGCCAGGCGGAGCCGTCGTACGACAGCCCCAAAGCAATACGGGTCATGAATCAGGTCCGGGTACTGCCCGGCCGCCGCTCGTCCGTCGGAGGTTGATCGAGGTCGAGGTTGATCTCGTTGAGCCTGCGGTTGAGCGCGGCTTCGTTCAGCGGCGCCGGTTCGGTGAAAGGTGTTTCTTCGTCGTCATCGCCGCGGCGCGTGCCTGCGCGGCGCAATGCCCAGGCGATGATGAACACGATGAGGGCCAGGAAGGCGGTCACGATCGCAAGCAGATTATCCGCCAGCCACGAGGGCATGCCGCTCGCGGAGTCCTTGGCTTTGGTGGATGCGGGCGCGTTGGGCACCACGATGGGCGAGCCTGCGCCAGCGGAAGAGCCGGATCCCGAAGCACTCGAACCCGAGCCACCACCGATCGCCGACGCCGTGTTGGCGCCAGCCGCGGCGCCCGTGCCTGCGGCGCCCTGGCCTGCTGCGCCTTGGCCTGCTGCGCCCGGACCTGCTGCACCCTGACCTGCTGCACCCTGGCCTGCCGCGCCCTGGCCTGCTGCGCCTTGGCCTGCTGCGCCCTGGCCTGCCGCGCCCTGACCTGCCGCGCCCTGACCTGCTGCGCCCTGGCCTGCTGCGCCCTGGCCTGCTGCGCCTTGGCCTGCCGCGCCTTGGCCTGCTGCGCCTTGGCCTGCCGCGCCTTGGCCTGCCGCGCCCTGGCCTGCTGTGCCTTGGCCTGCTGCGCCTTGGCCTGCTGCGCCCTGGCCTGCTGCGCCTTGGCCTGCTGCGCCCTGACCTGCCGCGCCCTGGCTTGCTGCGCCTTGGCCTGCTGCGCCCTGGCCTGCTGCGCCCTGGCCCGCTGCGCCCTGGCCTGCTGCGCCCTGGCCTGCTGCGCCCTGGCCTGCTGCGCCTTGGCCTGCTGCGCCCTGACCTGCCGCGCCCTGACCTGCTGCGCCTTGGCCTGCTGCGCCTTGGCCTGCTGCGCCCTGACCTGCTGCGCCTTGGCCCGCTGCGCCCTGGCCTGCAGCGCCCTGGCCAGACGACGTGTTGCCGCTGGCCTCGTTGAGTGCCTGCACGTTGGACTGCAAGGTGTCGACGCGTTGTTGAGCGTCGCTCAGCGCGCGGCCCTCGGACGTGCGGCTATCGGCAGCGGCGTCGCCCGGGTTGGCCGCGGCGCCGCCCGACAGACGCAGGCGGTCCTGATTGGGCGTGGCCTGGGCGTTGCCGCCCGTCTCGGGACCCGACACGCGGCCCGCGCTGGCCGGCGCGCCGCCGACGCGCGCGTCGACCGCGCTGCCGCCCAGACGGGCACGCCAGCGGGCATAGGCTTCGACCTGCTCAATATAGATACGGCGCGCTTCGGCCGGGTCGATGGCGCGCACGGTGGCGGCATCCGGCACGGCGAGCGTCTGCCCCGCGCGCACGCGATTCATGTTGTTGTCGATGAACGCGTTCGGATTGGCACGCCACAGGGCGACCAACATCTGATAGATCGTGGCGTCGGGCACGGCGTTGCGCTGCGCGATGCCGTAGAGCGTATCGCCCGTGCGCACGCGAACATTGCCGCTGCTGGCGGACGCCGGCGCCTGGCCGGTGGTGGCGCGCTGGATCTCCGGCGTGGTGCGAGCCGGCACGAGAATGGTGACCTGCACCAGCCGCTCACCCGCGCTCGAGCGCAGATTGAGCAGCACGTCGACCGCGTCGCGCGCGGGCGGCTGATCGGCCGCCACGATGACCGTGCGCGATCCCCCGGTGCCGGGCTCGACACGCAAACGCAGGCTGGACAACGGAGCGGGCGGCGTCAGGCCGGCGGCCTGCCACGCAGTCGCGGGCGCGAGCGTGACCTGCAGGCTGGATTCTTCGTCGGGCGTGAGCTCGAGCACCGGCACGCTGACCTGTAGCGGCGCCCCGGGCGCGGAAACGACACGCGCGTGCCCCAGACGAGCGGCGTGCGCCCCGGAGACGGCGCTCGCCCCCATCGCCAGCGCGACCGCCCACGCGAGGGCGCGATGGCGGGAGACAGGGGGCAACTGGCGCGAAGACGAACTCATATCGTGTTATTCCGTGTCCTGGGCCCGGGAGAGCGCGTCGGGGACGCGGTTGTCACCGGGCTGCTTAGCGTGCGAAAAGTGTAATGGATCGGCCCAGATTCATAAACAACTCATATGGGCGACGCTCCCGTCTCCGGTGGAATGGCCCCACGCGAGACGTACAGATATGAAGAAGGCACCCGCAGGTGCCTTCTTTTGCCATGCAAACCGCGTGCTCAGGCCTCGGCCAGCGCGATGCGCAGCATGCGGCGCAGCGGCTCGGCCGCGCCCCACAGCAGCTGGTCGCCCACGGTAAAGGCGCTCAGATATTCCGGACCCATGCTCAGCTTGCGCATGCGGCCGACGGGGATGTCGAGCGTGCCCGTCACGGCGACCGGCGTCAGGGCGTTGACGGTGGCTTCCTTGGTGTTGGGAACGACCTTGGCCCACTGCGTGCCGCTGGCGATGATGTCTTCGATCTCGTCGAGCGGGACATCGCGCTTGAGCTTGATCGTGAGAGCCTGGCTATGGCAGCGCATCGCGCCGATGCGCACGCACAGACCATCGATCGGGGTGGCGGGCGTGCCGAAGGCCTCGCCGCGACCGAGGATCTTGTTGGTCTCGACGCCGGCCTTCCACTCTTCGCGGGTCATGCCGTTGCCCAGGTCCTTGTCGATCCAGGGGATCAGGTTGCCGCCCAGCGGAACACCGAAATGCTCTTGCGGCAGGCTGGCGTCTTTTTGCTTGGCCAGCACGCCACGGTCGATCTCGAGAATGGCGGAGGCCGGATCATCGAGCAAGCCCTTGACGGCGCCGTTGAGCTCGCCGAACTGGGTCAGCAGCTCGCGCATATGCTGCGCGCCGCCTCCCGAGGCGGCCTGGTAGGTCATGGAGGTCATCCAGTCGACCAGGTCGTTGTTGAACAGGCCGGCCAGGCCCATCAGCATGCAGCTGACGGTGCAGTTGCCGCCGATGAAGTTGCGCACGCCGCGCTTGAGCGCGGCATCGATCACCGGACGGTTGACCGGGTCGAGCACGATGATGGCGTCGTCGGCCATGCGCAGCGTGCTCGCCGCGTCGATCCAGATGCCCTTCCAGCCCGCGGCGCGCAGCTTCGGATACACCTCGGTGGTGTAGTCGCCGCCTTGCGCAGTCAGAATAATCGGCAGTTTTTTGAGGGCTTCGATGTCGTATGCATCTTGCAGCGCGCCAGCGCCTTCGGCCCATTTGGGCGCGGCACCACCGGCATTGCTGGTGGAGAAGAATACGGGTTCGATGAGTGCGAAGTCGTTTTCGTCACGCATGCGCTGCATGAGTACCGAACCGACCATACCGCGCCAACCGACGAGGCCTACTGCTTGCGTCATTTCTGGGCTCTTAAGTTAGGGTCTGAATGTGAAGTAATAATCCTGTCCAATTTATCAGAATGCGCGCAGCCTTGCTGCGGTGCACCGTAAAAAAAGAGGGACGATTTGCATAAAACGGCCACCTGTCGCGTACTCACGACGGGTGGCCGCGGGAAAAGCAGACAGATCAGGCAAGCGCCTTGAGCACGGCGTCGCCCATTTCGGCGGTCGAGACCTTGGTCGTACCGGCTTCGTGGATGTCGGCGGTACGCAGACCATCGGCTAGCACCTTGCGCACGGCGGCTTCGATGCGATCGGCCTGCGGGGCCAGATCCAGCGAATAACGCAGCAGCATCGCGGCCGACAGAATGGTGGCCAGCGGATTGGCGATGCCCTTGCCCGCGATGTCGGGCGCCGAGCCGTGGCTGGGTTCGTAGAGACCCTGGCCCGAGGCATTGAGCGAGGCCGAGGGCAGCATGCCGATCGAGCCCGTGAGCATGGCGGCTTCGTCGGACAGGATGTCGCCGAACAGATTACCGGTGACGATCACGTCGAACTGGCGCGGGTTGCGCACGAGCTGCATGGCGGCATTGTCGACATACATGTGCGACAGCTCGACGTCCGGGTATTCGCGGCTCACCTCGATGACCAGGTCGCGCCAGAACTGCGAGGTCTCGAGGACGTTGGCCTTGTCGACGCTGCACAGCTTCTTGTTGCGCTTGCGGGCCGATTCGAAGCCGATGCGCGCGATGCGGCGCACTTCGGTTTCGGCGTAGCGCATCGTGTCGTAGCCTTCGCGTTCGCCGGCAAAGCTGCCGTCGGGCGCATTGCGCACGCCGCGCGGGGTGCCGAAATAGATGTCGCCGGTGAGCTCGCGGATGATCAGCAGATCGAGACCCGACACGATCTCGGGCTTGAGCGACGATGCGCTGGCGAGCTCGGGGTACAGAATGGCCGGACGCAGGTTCGCGAACAGGCCCAGCGCCTTGCGCAGACCCAGAATCGCCTGCTCGGGACGGAACTCACGCGGCAGCGTGTCGTATTTCCAGTCGCCCACGGCGCCGAACAGCACGGCGGCGGAGCTCTTGGCGAGATCGAGCGTGGCAGGCGGCAGCGGATGTTCGAACTTGTCGAAGGCGGCGCCGCCCACGGGGGCCTCGCGCAGGTCGAACGACACGTCGAGCGCCTTGAGCACGCGCACGGCCTGTTCGACGATTTCGGGGCCGATCCCGTCGCCGGGGAGCACTGCGATCTGATGAGTCATGGAATCAATTCCTGGAAATCAGTATGAAAGACCGGCGCCGCGACACGCGGCGCCGGCCGGAATGCGACACCGGCCTCAGGCGACCGGACGGCTTTCGAGCCAGGGGTGACGCGCGAGGCGTTCGGCCTCGAACGCACGGATCTTGTCGGACTGGCGCAGGGTCAGGCCGATGTCGTCGAAACCGTTGAGCAGGCAATACTTGCGGAACGGTTCGATGTCGAAGCCCATGCTGTCGCCACCGGGCGTGGTCACGACCTGACGATCGAGGTCGACCTTGAGCTTGTAGTTGGGGAACGCCCGCACTTCATCGAACAGGCGCGCCACTTCGAGCTCGGTCAGCACGATGGGCAGCAGGCCGTTCTTGAAGCTGTTGTTGAAGAAAATGTCGGCATACGACGGCGCAATGATCGCGCGAAAGCCGTATTGCGTAAGCGCCCACGGGGCGTGCTCGCGGCTCGAGCCGCAGCCGAAATTCTTGCGGGCCAGCAGGATCGAGGCACCCTGATAGCGCGGCTGGTTCAGCACGAAGTCTGGGTTGAGCGGACGCTTGCTGTTGTCCATGCCGGGTTCGCCGTGGTCCAGATAACGGAGCTCGTCGAACAGATTGGGACCGAAGCCCGTGCGCTTGATCGACTTGAGAAACTGCTTCGGAATGATCAGGTCGGTGTCGACGTTTTCGCGATCGAGCGGCGCAACCAGGCCTTCGTGAGTGGTGAATGCTTGCATGTGAGGCTCTCGCTTAACGATAGGTGCGGACGTCGACAAAATGACCGGCGCAGGCGGCGGCGGCCGCCATGGCGGGGCTCACCAGGTGCGTGCGGCCACCCTGGCCCTGACGGCCTTCGAAGTTGCGGTTCGAGGTGGAGGCACAACGCTCGCCGGGCTCGAGACGATCGGCGTTCATGGCCAGACACATCGAGCAGCCCGGCTCGCGCCACTCGAAACCGGCTTCGATGAAAATCTTGTCGAGGCCTTCGCGCTCGGCCTGCTGCTTGACCAGACCGGAGCCCGGCACGACCATCGCCTGGCGCACATTGGCGGCCACACGCTTGCCACGCGCGACCGCGGCGGCGGCGCGCAGATCTTCGATGCGGGAATTGGTACAGGATCCGATGAAGACCCGGTCGATGCGAATGTCAACCAGCGGGGTGTTGGGCTTGAGGCCCATGTAGTCGAGCGCGCGCTCCATGCCGCTGCGGCGCACATCGTCTTTTTCACGGTCGGGATCGGGCACGCGGCCATCGACCGGCAGCACCATCTCGGGCGACGTGCCCCAAGTGACCTGCGGCTTGATATCGCGCGCTTCGACGTTGATCACGCGGTCGAACTTGGCGCCCGGCTCGGAGTGCAGGGTGCGCCAGTAGGAGACGGCCTGGTCCCAGAGCACGCCCACGGGCGAGAACGGACGGCCACGGAAGTATTCGATCGTCTTGTCGTCGACGGCGACCATGCCCGAGCGCGCACCGGCTTCGATGGCCATGTTGCAGACCGTCATGCGGCCTTCCATGGACAGACCACGGATGGCGCTACCGGCGAACTCGATGGCGTGACCGGTACCGCCCGCGGTGCCGATGATGCCGATGATGTGCAGGACCACGTCTTTGGCGGTGCAGCCGAAGGGCAGTTCGCCTTCGACGTTGATCAGCATGCTCTTGGCCTTCTTCATCAGCAGCGTCTGCGTGGCGAGCACATGCTCGACCTCGGAGGTGCCGATGCCGAAAGCCAGCGCGCCCATGGCGCCGTGCGTGCTGGTGTGCGAGTCGCCGCAAACCACGGTCATGCCGGGGAGCGTCGCGCCCTGCTCCGGGCCGATGACGTGCACGATGCCCTGACGCAGGTCATTCATGCGGAATTCGGTGATGCCGTACTTATCGCAGTTGGCGTCGAGCGTGTCGACCTGCAGCTTGGAAATCGGATCATCGATACCGCGGGCGCGGTTGATGGTGGGCACGTTGTGGTCGGCGACCGCCAGGTTGGCGCTGGTGCGCCACGGCTTGCGGCCGGCGATGGCCAGCCCCTCGAAGGCCTGCGGGCTCGTGACCTCATGCAGCAGGTGCCGGTCGATATAGAGCAGACAGGTACCGTCGGATTCCTGGTGGACGACGTGGGCGTCCCAGAGTTTGTCGTACAGAGATTGGGCCATGAAAGCGCTCTAAGTGGGGTCGATCCGCCTCGTGCCCCGGCGAGCGCCGGGAGGCGCTCCATGCCGGGCAACTGCGGCATCCGCGAATTATGCCCACGCGCCCAACCTAGTACAACCCAACCACTAATACTAGTACTGCTACTACCCGCTTCGTGACGACCGTTGAGTCGACAGGCGTCTCATCATGATTAAAAAATATTCTCAAACGTAACGGTTTTCTAAACAGAAAGTTACTCAATCAAGTTGTAGACACAAAACAGCCATTTATATATCTTTTAGTTTCGAATTATCCCCATTGAATGAAAAACAATGCGACTTAATACGCATTAATACGGGATAGTCGGGCACACTGCTTACACTCGCTCGACTTAGGAGACGGCTGACGATGTTGCGCGGATGTGTGTATTTGTTTCGTCTTAGCTCGCGCAGCCACGCCGGCGCGTATGCGCGCGAGGGGGCGTCGGGCGGTGCCTCGAATCGTGGCGTGATGTCCCTCGCCGCGCGCGTGCCCGGCTACCTTGCCGCCGCACTTTTCGGCCGCTGGCCATGGTGTACGGCGGCCCTGGCCCTGGCCGTGCCGACCGTCTACGCTCAGCCCGCCGCCACGCCGCCGGCGCCGCAACAAGTGGCGCCCGCCCCGGGCCTCGCGCCCGACAATGGCCTGTCTCTGCAGCAGGTGGTCGAGCGCACGCTGCTCACCAATCCGGAGATCCAGGCGCGCTATCACGATTTTCAGTCGGCGCTCGAAGGCCAGACCGTCGCGCGCGGCGCGTATTTTCCGCAAGTTAATGCCCAGGGTTATTACGGGCGCGAGTTTCGGCGCGGTGTGCCCGACGAAGGCAATCAGAATTGGAGCCGCCCCGGATATAACGTCGAACTGCGCCAGCTGATATTCGATGGCTTTCGCACGCGCAACGACGTGAAGCAGGCCGGCTTTGACAAGCTGGCGCGTTTTTATGACCTGCTCGCCACCAGCGACAGCACCGCGGTCGAGGCGGTCCAGGCGTATATCGACCTGCAACGCTACCGCGCCATGGAGTCGCTCGCGCGCCAGAATTACGCGCTGCATCAGAGCACGCTGGGCCAGATCGACGAACGGACCGAATCCGGCGTGGGCCGCCGGGTGGACCAGGAGCAGGCCGGCGGGCGCCTCGCGCTCGCGCAGACCAATCTGATGACCGAGAGCGCCAACCTGCTCGACGTGCAGCAGCGTTTCCAGCGCATTACGGGCATCGTGCCGCCCGAGGTGCTGCTGCCGGCGCCCGACATTTCGTCGCGCCTGCCGGATTCGCCCAAGGATTTCAACGATTCGCTGCGCCGCAACCCCAGCTTTTTGTCGAAGCAGGCCAGCATGCAGGCCGCACAGGCGGGCGTGGACGCGTCGCGCGGTACCTTCGCGCCGAAGTTCGAGTTCGTGGCCACCACGGGGCAAGACCAGAACGAACCGACCGCGCAATACAAAGATGTGAAGAGCTCCAGCGTGCAGGTGGTGATGAGCTACAACCTGTACCGCGGCGGCGCCGACTCGGCCCGCGTGCGGCAGACGGCGGCCCAATCCTATGCCTCGCGCGACCTGCGCGACTACACCTGCCGCAACGTGCAGCAGGATCTGGCCGTGGCGTGGAACAACATTCGCCGGGTGCAGGCGCAGCTGCCCTTCCTGCGCGATCACGAGATCGCCACGTCGAAGGTGCGCGATGCCTATCGCGAGCAGTTCCAGATCGGGCAGCGCACGCTGCTCGACCTGTTGAACACCGAGAACGAACTGTTCGAGTCGCGCCGCGCGCTCGTGAACGCCGAATACGACCTGCAGATCGCGCAGTACCGCTGGCTGGGCTTGTCCCATGCCCTGCTGCCGGCGCTGTCGCTGCGCCCGGCGCGCGACGAGATGCCGGAAGAGAACGGCAAGCTGGCGATTTCGGACGACGTGATCAAGCTGTGCAATTCGCTCGTTCCGGACTCGGCGCGCCTGCAGCCCGTGAAGGTCAAATACAACGAAGGAACCTTGCCGCCCACGCTCACGCCGCTGACCAGCAGCGCGCCGGCGAGCGGCCAGGATGCCACCCTGTCCCGTCCATGACGGCTCGGGCAAAGGAGCTCGCATGCCCAACCAGGAAGAAGGCTTTTCGCAGCTCGACGCGGACTTCGTGCGCGTGCTTGAGGATTTGATCGACGCCTTGATCGCCAACGGCACCCTGCGCCTGACCGATCTGCCGCCGCGGGCCCAGCTCAAGCTGACGCAGCGCAAGCAGCAGCGCCGGCGCCTTGCCGAACATCTGGATCTGCTGGACGACGAAGATGGACCAATTCTCTGAAAAACCGGCGCGCGAATGGCGCGGTGACGCCAAGTCGGCCCATGACGATCCGCTCATGGACTGTCTGGTGGAGATCACGCGACTACACGGCGTGACCACCACGCCGCAGGCCCTTTCGGCGGGCCTGCCGCTCGAAGACCACCGCCTTACCCCCGCCCTGCTGCCCCGCGCCGCGGCGCGCGCACAACTGGCCGCCCGCGTGGTCAAGCGCTCGCTCGACAGTATTTCGCAAGACCTGCTGCCCGCCATTCTGCTGCTGCGTGGCGAGAAGGCGTGCCTGCTGCTCAAGCGCGAGGGCGATCTTTATCTGGTCAGCCATCCCGAACTGGGCGGCAGCTCCATGGAAATGGACGGCGCGGCGCTGGCCGAGCAGTACACCGGCCTGGTGTGCTTCGTGCGGCCGCAGTTCCGCTTCGATGCCCGCGCCCCCGAGGTGGCCAAGGTCCGCGAACGTCATTGGTTCTGGGCGGCCATCATGGAGAACCGCCGGCTGTATCGCGACGCGCTGATCGCCGCGCTGCTGATCAACGTGTTTGCCATGGCCATGCCGCTCTTCACGATGAACGTGTATGACCGGGTGGTGCCCAACAACGCCGTCGAAACGCTCTGGGTCCTTGCCATCGGCATCGGGCTGGTGATTCTGTTCAACCTGATCCTGAGTACCGCGCGGGCCCATGTGGTCGACAGCGCGAGCAAGCGGGTGGACGTGCGGCTTTCGGCCCAGATCATGGAGCGCGTGCTCGACCTGCGCATGGAGGGCAAGCCGGTGTCGGTGGGCTCGTTTGCCGCCAACCTGCGCTCGTTCGAATCGATCCGCGACTTCATCGCCTCCGCCAGCATCACGACCCTGGTCGACCTGCCCTTCATCGTGCTGTTTCTGGCGGCGCTGGCCTGGATTTCGCCGTGGATGCTGTTGCCACCGGTGGTGGCCATCGTGCTGATCCTGCTGGTGTCGCTCGCGGCGCAGGCGCGGATGGAAGCGCTGACGATGTCGAGCTTTCAGGCGACGTCGCAACGCAACGCCACCCTGGTCGAAGCGCTCGCCGGCATGGAGACCGTGAAGACGCTCAATGCGCAGGGCGCGATCCAGCGCAACTGGGAGCGTTCGACCGAGTTCATCGCGCAGACGGGCGGCAAACTGAAGCTGATTTCTTCCACCACCGTCGGCTTCGTGGCCGCGACCCAGCAACTGGTGTCGATCGCGGTGGTGATCATCGGCGTGTACCAGGCGAAGGAGTCGGCCATCTCGATGGGCGGCATCATCGCCGCGTCGATGATTGCCGGGCGCTGCCTGGCTCCGCTGGGCCAGATCGCCGGCCTGCTGATGCAGTTTCAGAACGCCCGCACCTCGCTCGCCTCGATCGACAACTATATGAAGCTGCCGATCGAGCGCCCGGCGGAGGCGGAGTTTCTGCACCGCCCGGTATTCCATGGCGCGATCGAGTTCCGGGACGTGACCTTCGCCTACCCGGGCGCCAAGCAGCCCGTGCTTAAGAAGGTGTCGTTCAAGCTCAAGCCCGGGGAGAAGGTCGCCATCATCGGGCGGATCGGCTCGGGCAAGACCACGCTCGAGAAGCTCGCGCTGTCGCTGTATCAGCCGACCGAAGGCGCCGTGCTGATCGACGGCGTGGACGTCCGCCAGATCGACCCTTCGGACCTGCGCCGCGCCATCGGCTATGTGCCGCAGGATCCCGTGCTTTTTTACGGCAGCCTCAAGCACAACCTGTCGATGGGCGCGCCGTATGCCGACGATGCGAGCATCCTGGCCGCGGCCGACCTGGCAGGCGTGACGGAGTTCGCCAATCTGCATCCGAACGGCTTCGACATGGTGATCGGCGAACGTGGGGATTCGCTCTCGGGCGGCCAGCGCCAGTCGGTCGCCGTGGCTCGCGCGCTGATCAACGATCCGCCGATCCTGCTGCTGGACGAGCCCAGCAGCAACATGGACAACCAGAGCGAAGCGCAACTGCGCCGCCGGCTGGTGGACGCGACCGCCAACAAGACCATCGTGCTGGTCACGCACCGCACCGCCCTGCTGGAGCTGGTGGATCGGCTGATCGTGATCGACAACGGGCATATCGTGGCCGACGGCCCGAAGGAGCAGGTCGTGGAAGCGCTGCGGCAGGGCCGCGTGGGACGGGGGAGCTGAGACAGCCATGCAGAAGAATCCTGGCGAAGACAACACCTCGTTCCTCGGCAAACTGTGGCGCGCGCCGCGCAATGCGTTCGTGCGGCTGTTCGACCGCATTCTGGATGGCAGCGAGAAAGGCAAGCCCGAGCAGCGCTCGGACTACGTCGGAAATGCCGAGTGGGTGATTCATCAGTCGCAGGCGCGCGGCTCGCGTGTGCTGCTGTGGGTGAGCCTGGTCGCCGTGGCCCTGCTGCTCGCCTGGGCGGCCTTCGGCTACATCGATGAAGTGGTGCGCGGCGAAGGCAAGGTCGTGCCGTCTCGGCAGGTGCAGGTGGTGCAGAGCCTGGACGGGGGCATCGTGCAGGAGATCCTGGTGCGCCCCGGGCAGGAGGTGGAGGCGGGCGAGGTGCTGTTGCGCGTCGACTCCACGCGATTCGCCTCGTCGCTGGGTGAAAACAACGCCGAGTATCTGTCATTGCTGGCCAAAGCGGCTCGGCTGCAGGCGCTGGCCACCGGCGAGCCGTTTGTGACGCCGGAGCGTGTCCTCAAAGAAGCGCCGGCCATCGGCGAGGCGGAGCGCAACGCCTGGCAGGCCCGCACGACGGAGCTGAACGCCACCGTCAACGTGGCCCGCGAACAGCTCAAGCAACGCCAGGAGGAGCTGCGCGAGACCATCGCCAAGCGCGATCAGGCCCAATCGAGCTGCGCCCTCACCTCGCGCGAGCTGCAGGTGACCCGGCCGCTGCTCAAGAGCGGCGCGGTGTCGGAGGTGGATCTGCTGCGCCTGCAACGCGACGTGGCCCGCTACTGCGGCGACCAGAAAGGCGCCGAAGCCCAGATCGACCGGATTCAGTCGTCGATCAAGGAAGCGCAGAGCAAGGTCGAAGAGTCGGAGCTGAACATCCGCAACCTGGCGCGCAGCGAGCTCTCGGAAACCAACACCAAGCTGGCGACGCTGCGCGAAGGCCAGCTGGCACTGGCGGATCGGGTGCGGCTGGCCGACGTGCGGGCGCCGGTGCGCGGCACGGTCAAGACGCTTTTCAACAACACGGTGGGCGGCGTGGTGCAGCCGGGCAAGGACATCATCGAGATCGTGCCCAAGGACGACACGCTGCTGCTCGAGGTGCGGATTCAGCCGCGAGATATCGGCTTCCTGCACCCCCAGCAGAAAGCCGAAGTGAAGTTCACGGCGTACGACTTCGCGATCTACGGCGGCCTGGAAGGCAAGGTCGAGCAGATCGGCGCCGACACCGTCACCGACGAAAAAGGAAATTCCTTCTACAACGTGCGCGTACGCACTGATCGCAGCACGGTAGGAGACAAGCTGTTGCCCATCATTCCCGGGATGGTCGCGGAGGTGCACATCCTGACCGGCAAGCGGACCGTGCTGCAGTATTTGCTGAAGCCCATCCTGCGCGCCCGGGAAAACGCCTTTACCGAACGCTGACCGGAGGGCCGAAGGAGTCGATATGCCTACCCCCGTCCTGTTGATCACGCACGACGACCTGCTGTGGCAGCACTGGCGCGAGCTCGACCCGGCACGCTGGGCGCCCGCCCGCGGCCGCACGCTGTCCGAGCTGTCGCGCTGGCGCGACCAGGGCCGCAGCCTGGCAGTGCTGGACACCGACCTGCCCCGCCTGCCGGCCTGGAAAGACATGTCATGGGCGGGGACCCTGGCCGGCCTGCAGCTCGTGGTCGCCAGCCCCAACCCCAACGACGAGCAGGGCACGCAGGCGCTCGGCGCGGGCGCGCTCGGCTATTGCCACGGCTACGCCCCGACGCGTTCGCTGGCCCAGGTGCTCGACGTGGTGAGTTCGGGCGGCACCTGGATGGGCCGTTCGCTGGTGCGGCGTCTGCTGCAACTGGTGAGCGAGCGTGGCCAGCGCTCGGCGGCCTGGACACGAGGGGTGCTGACCGAACGCGAGACCTCGGTGGCGCATCGCGCCGCCCACGGACAGGCCAACGCCCAGATCGCCGAGGCGCTGGGCATCACCGAGCGCACGGTCAAGGCTCATTTATCGGCCGCCTTCGAAAAGCTGGGCGTGAGCGACCGGCTGCAGCTGGCCCTGCTGGTGCACGGCATCACCGCCCCTCAGACCGAACACGCAAAATAGGTGTTCAACCTGTCCTGGAGGCCAATACCGTCCCCCCCGGTATGACCTCTAGGATCAAGCCATACGGACTAATCCTTTATATGGATACCTTATGGCTACCTCCTCCCCCGCCATCGTCATCGCCATCACCGGCCGCGCCTGGATTCGTCATAGCGACGGCTCGCTGACCGAACTGCACGAGGGGAGCCGCATCCCGCCCGACAGCGAGGTGGTCACCGCCTCCGGCGCCACCGTCACGCTCCAGGTGGAGAACGGCATGCCCGTGGTGATCGGC
Organism: Bordetella genomosp. 5; assembly: GCF_002261475.1. Classification (GTDB taxonomy): domain Bacteria; phylum Pseudomonadota; class Gammaproteobacteria; order Burkholderiales; family Burkholderiaceae_B; genus Bordetella. Next base: position 239,513 of record NZ_NEVN01000004.1, on the reverse strand, counting down.
GCGGAACGCGAGGTGGCGTTAAATGGGGACATGCTGGGGCCGCTGGACGACGCGTCCGAAGCGGCCATCACGCCGCCGACTGGCCCGGATTCCGAACGCCTGCTCGCGGCCCTGGAGGCGGGTCGCGATCCCTTCGATGAACTCGACCCGACCGCCGCGACCATCACCGGGAGTGGCGGCGGCGACGGCGGTGGCAGCTTCGTCCGCCTGGCCCATATCCTTGAAACCACGACGCCGCTGAATCTGGCCTACCCCAACCCGGTACGCGGCGACGACTACGTGCCCCGCGCCTCGGGCGGCGGCGGCGCGGGGAGTGACGACGACGACGCGGCTGCGACGCTTCCTGCCGGGACGTCTCCCGCTACGACGCTGCCTGCCGGAACGGCGCCTGGCGCGACGCTGCCTGCCGGAACGCTTCCGGCGACAACGCCCCCTGCCACGACGCCTCCCGCCACGGACCCCGGCACTCCCGTCAACGACGGCGGCCGCCCGCCGGTGTCGGTGGACGACAGGATCTCCGGCACGGAGCGCGCGGTGCTGCGCGGCAATGTGCTGGGCAATGACACGGATGCCGATGGCGACACGCTGAGCGTGTCGGCCGTGAACGGCCGGCCCATGGGCGCGGGCGGCCTGACGCTGCCGGGCTCCAATGGCGGCACGTTCACGGTGTTGCCCGACGGCACCTATACCTTCGACCCGGGCACGCAATTTACGCATCTGGCCCAGGGCCAGAGTGCCATCAGCACGGTGGTCTACACCGTGACCGACCCCAGCGGCAAAACCTCGACGGCAACGCTGCAGGTCACGGTGATCGGCGTGAACGACGCCGCCACGATCTCGGGCAACACGGCGGCCACCGCGCAGGAAGACACCGCGCTGACCGCGCAGGGCAAGCTCAGCGTCACCGATCCCGACGCGGGACAGTCGAACTTCGTGGCGCAGGCGCAGCGCGCCGGGCAGTACGGCACATTCTCGATCGACGCCAACGGTAACTGGCACTACGCGCTGAACAACAGCGATCCGCGCGTGCAGGCCCTCGGGGTGAACGACAAGGTCACCGATCAGTTCACCGTCACGTCCGCCGACGGCACGAGCGCGCAGGTCACGATCACCATCAACGGGACCAACGACGTCCCTACCCTCAGTGGCCAGGCCACGGGCGCGGTGAACGAGGACACCAGCCTGAGCGTGTCGGGCAAACTGTCGGTCAGCGACCGCGACACCTCGGACACCCACACGTGGACCGTCGTCAATGGCGGCAAAGGCAACTATGGCACGCTGACGCTGGGCGCCGACGGTCAATGGACCTACAACCTGACCAACAGCAATCCTGCCGTGCAGGCCCTGAGCGTGGGCCAGACGCTGACCGAAACCTTCAAGGTCAGCGTCGACGACGGGCATGGTGGCATCGCCACCCGTGACGTGACCATCACGATCAACGGCACCAACGACGCCCCTCGCCTCTCGGGCGATCTCACGGGCGCCGTCACCGAAGACGGCGTGCAGAGCGCCGCCGGCCAGCTGCAGACCGCCGACGTAGACGCACGCGACACCCATACCTATGCGGTCGTCGGCAACGCCACCGGCACCTATGGCGCGTTCGCGGTCGACGCAACGGGACGATGGACGTACACGCTCGACAACGCTGCCGCGCAAGTGTTGCGGTCGGGTCAGAGCGTGCAGGAGACCTACACCGTCCGCGTGAGCGACGGCCAGGGCGGCGTCGATACCAAGGTCATCACGATCACGATCAACGGCACCGACGACGGTGCCGTCATCCGCCCCGCCACGCCGGGTAGCGATCAAGGCAAGGTGCAGGAAGACGGCCAGCTCACCGCGAGCGGTAATCTCGACATCACCGATCCCGATGCCGGACAGGCTGTGTTCCAGGCGCAGACGGGCACCCAGGGGCAGTACGGCACGTTCAAGATCGACGCGAACGGCAATTGGACGTACAGCCTCGACAACGCCAACGCTTCGGTGCAGGCCCTGGGCGCCGCCCAGTCCCTCACCGAAACCTTCACCGTGCGAGCGGCCGACGGCGCCACGCACGCGTTGACCGTGACGATCCAGGGGACCAACGACGCGCCCACGCTCTCCGGCCAACTCACCGGATCCGTGACGGAAGACGGCGTGCAGAGTGCGACCGGTCAACTCCAGACCACGGATGTCGACACCAGCGACACGCATACGTATTCCGTGGTGGGAAGCGCGACCGGCACGTATGGCGCGTTCGCCGTGGACGCCAACGGCAAGTGGACGTATACGCTGGACAACGCCGCGGCGCAGGTGCTAAAGGCCGGCGAGAGCGTGCAAGAGACGTACACCGTGCGCGTGAGCGATGGCCAGGGCGGCACGGACAGCAAGGTCGTGACGGTGACGATCAACGGCACCGACGACGGTGCTGTGATCACCCCGAACAAGCCGGGCGGCGACGCCGGCACGGTGAAGGAAGACGGCGCGCTGCTGGCATCGGGCAAGCTCGACGTGGCCGATCCCGACGCGGGTCAGTCGACGTTCCAGGCGCAGCCGTCGACGCAGGGTCAGTACGGCAACTTCACCATCGACGCGAACGGCAACTGGACCTACAGCCTCGACAACACCAACGCCTCGGTGCAGGCCCTGGGCGCAGGCAAGTCGCTCGCGGAAGTCTTCACGGTGCGGTCTGCCGATGGCACTACCAGCCAGGTCACCATGACGATCCAGGGGACCAACGACGCGCCCAGGCTGTCCGGCGCATTGACCGGCGCGGTCACGGAGGACGGCGTCAAGACGGCGACCGGTCAACTGACCGGCACCGACATCGATGTCGGCGACAAACTGAGCTACTCGGTGCTCGGCGCGGCCCAGGGCACCTTTGGTGTCTTCGCCGTGGACGCCAACGGCAAGTGGACGTACACGCTCGACAACGTCGCGGCGCAGGTATTGAAGACCGGTCAGGCCGTGACGGAGACCTACACGGTCCAGGTCAGCGACGGCCAGGGCGGCACGGACAGCAAGGTCGTGACGATCACGATCAACGGGACGGACGACGGTGCCGTCATTACGCCGAGCAAACCGGGCGACGACGCCGGCACGGTGAAAGAAGACGGCGCGCTGCTGGCGTCGGGCAAGCTGGACGTGGCCGATCCCGACGCGGGTCAGTCGACGTTCCAGATCCAGACCGCGACCAAAGGGGCCTATGGCACCTTCGCGATCGATGCGAACGGCAACTGGACGTACAACCTCGACAACGCCAACAACGCGGTGCAGGCGCTGGGCCTGGGCAAGTCGCTGACCGAGACGTTCTCGGTGAAGTCAGCCGATGGCACGACGAGCCAGATCACCGTCACGATCCAGGGCACGAACGACGCACCCAAGCTCTCGGGCGAAGTTACCGGTTCGGTGACCGAAGATGGCGTCAAGACGGCTAGCGGGCAGTTGACGACTTCGGACGTCGATACCACCGATACGCACACGTACTCCGTTGTGGGCAACGCGAAGGGAACGTATGGGTCGTTCGGTGTCGATGCCACCGGGAAGTGGACGTATACGCTGGATAATGCGGCGGCCCAGGTCCTGAAGTCGGGTCAGGCTGTCACCGAGACTTATACGGTTCAGGTCAGCGACGGGCATGGTGGTACCGACACGAAGGTGATCTCGGTCACGATCTATGGGACCGATGATGCAGCCGTGATCACTCCGCATACGTCGGGCGCCGACCAAGGTCGTGTGCAGGAAGACGGACAGGTCGTGACCAGCGGCAAGCTGGACATCGTTGATCCGGATGCCGGGCAGGCTGTGTTTCAGGCGCAGCCTTCGACGCAGGGTGCGTTTGGCACGTTTACTGTCGATGCGAACGGTAATTGGACGTACAACCTGGACAATGCCAACAAGGCGGTTCAGGCTCTTGGTGCCGACAAATCTCTGACGGAGACCTTCACGGTCACGTCGGCCGACGGGTCCAAGCACGACATCACGGTCACGATCCAAGGTACGAATGACGCTCCGAAGCTCTCGGGTGAAGTTACCGGTTCGGTGACCGAAGATGGCACCAAGACGGCTTCCGGCCAGCTCACCACGACTGATGTCGACACGACCGACACGCACACGTACTCCGTGGTCGGTAACGCGAAGGGAACGTACGGGTCGTTCGGTGTCGATGCCACCGGCAAGTGGACCTACACGCTGGATAACGCGGCGGCCCAGGTCCTGAAGTCGGGTCAGGCTGTCACCGAGACCTATACGGTTCAAGTCAGCGACGGTCACGGCGGCACCGACACGAAGGTCATTTCGGTCACGATCAACGGGACCGATGACGCTGCCATCATCACCCCGCATACCCCGGGCGCCGACCAGGGTCGCGTCCAGGAAGACGGCCAGTTTGTCACTAGTGGCAAGCTGGATATCGTCGATCCGGATGCTGGGCAGGCTGTGTTCCAAGCTCAGCCGGCGACGGCGGGCGCCTACGGCACGTTCGCCGTCGATGCCAACGGCAACTGGACGTACAACCTCGACAACACCAACAAGGCGGTTCAGGCTCTTGGTGCCGACAAGTCGCTGACGGAGACCTTCACGGTCACGTCGGCCGACGGTTCAACGCACGACATCACCGTCACGATTCAAGGCACGAACGACGCGCCGAAGCTCAGTGGTGAGGTCACGGGTTCCGTCACGGAAGATGGCATCAAGACCGCCAGCGGTCAGCTCACCGCGACTGATGTCGATACGACCGACACGCACACCTACTCCGTCGTAGGCAACACGAAAGGAACATATGGCGTCTTCGGCGTAGATGCCACGGGCAAGTGGACCTACACGCTCGACAATGCCGCAGCCCAGACGTTGAAGTCGGGCCAAGCGATCACCGAAACCTACACGGTCCAGGTCAGCGACGGACACGGCGGCACCGACACGAAGGTGATCTCGATCACCATCAACGGCACCGACGATGCTGCGGTGATCACTCCGCACACTCCGGGTGCCGACCAAGGTCGCGTTCAGGAAGACGGACAGCTTACGACTAACGGCAAGCTGGACATCGTCGATCCGGATGCGGGCCAAGCTGCGTTCCAGCCGCAACCGTCGACTCAAGGGGCGTTCGGCACCTTCACGGTCGATGCGAACGGTAATTGGACTTACAACCTCGACAACACCAACAAGGCTGTCCAGGCACTCGGTTCAGATAAGTCGCTGTCCGAGACCTTCACGGTCACGTCCGCCGACGGTTCCACCCACGACATCACGGTCACGATTCAAGGCACGAACGACGCACCGAAGCTGAGTGGCGAAGTCACGGGCTCCGTGACCGAAGATGGCACCAAGACCGCCAGCGGTCAGCTCACCACGACTGACGTCGACACCACCGACACGCACACGTACTCTGTCGTGGGCAACGCGAAGGGAACATATGGTTCCTTCGGCGTCGATGCCAATGGCAAGTGGACCTATACGCTGGATAACGCCGCAGCCCAGACGCTGAAATCGGGTCAGACAATTACCGAGACCTACACGGTCCAAGTCAGCGACGGTCACGGCGGTACCGACACGAAGGTGATCTCGGTCACCATCAACGGCACCGATGACGCTGCCGTCATCACCCCGCACATGCCGGGCGCCGACCAGGGGCGCGTCCAAGAGGACGGACAACTCGTCACCAATGGCAAGCTGGATGTTGTCGATCCGGATGCCGGCCAAGCTGTGTTCCAAGCGCAGCCTTCGACGCAGGGTGCGTTCGGCACCTTCACGGTCGACGCGAACGGCAACTGGACGTACAACCTGGACAACGCCAACAAAGCTGTCCAGGCTCTCGGCGCCGACAAGTCTCTGACGGAGACGTTCACGGTAACGTCGGCCGACGGGTCGAAGCACGACATCACGGTCACGATCCAAGGCACGAATGACGCGCCGAAGCTGAGCGGCGAGGTCACCGGCTCCGTGACGGAAGATGGCGTAAAAACGGCAAGCGGTCAGTTGACGACCAGCGACGTCGACACCACTGACACGCACACCTACTCCGTCGTCGGCAACGCGAAGGGAACCTATGGTTCGTTCGGCGTCGATGCCACCGGCAAGTGGACCTACACGCTGGACAACGCAGCAGCGCAGACGCTGAAGTCGGGTCAGGCGATCACTGAGACCTACACGGTCCAGGTCAGCGATGGTCACGGTGGTACCGACACGAAGGTGATCTCGGTCACGATCAACGGTACCGACGACGCAGCCGTGATCACCCCGCACACGCCGGGCGCCGATCAAGGTCGCGTTCAGGAAGACGGTCAGCTTGTCACCAACGGCAAGCTCGATATCGTCGATCCAGATGCGGGCCAAGCCGTCTTCCAAGTTCAACCGGCGACGGCTGGAGCCTACGGCACGTTCGCCGTCGACGCCAATGGCAACTGGACCTACAACCTCGACAACGCCAACAAGGCTGTCCAGGCACTTGGTTCCGATAAGTCGCTGACCGAGACCTTCACGGTCACGTCGGCCGACGGTTCCACTCACGACATCACGGTCACCATTCAAGGCACGAACGACGCACCCAAGCTCTCCGGTGACGTCACGGGTTCGGTGACCGAGGACGGCACCAAGACGGCTTCCGGCCAGCTCACCACGACTGACATCGATGCGACCGACACGCACACCTACTCTGTCGTCGGCAACGCGAAGGGAACGTATGGTTCCTTCGGCGTCGATGCCACCGGCAAGTGGACCTATACGCTCGACAACGCTGCCGCCCAGACGTTGAAGTCGGGTCAGGCGATCACCGAAACGTACACGGTCCAGGTGAGCGACGGCCACGGCGGCACCGACACGAGGGTGATCTCGGTCACCATCAACGGCACCGACGACGCTGCAATCATTACCCCGCACGCCCCTGGCGCCGATCAGGGCCGGGTGCAAGAGGACGGACAGCTCGTCACCAACGGCAAGCTCGACATCATCGATCCGGATGCCGGCCAAGCCGTGTTCCAACCGCAGCCAGGAACGGCGGGCGCCTACGGCACATTTACCGTCGACGCCAACGGCAACTGGGCCTACAGCCTCGACAATGGCAACAAGGCAGTTCAAGCCCTTGGCGCCGACAAATCGCTGACGGAGACCTTCACGGTCACGTCCGCCGACGGGTCGAAGCACGACATCACGGTCACGATTCAAGGCACGAATGACGCGCCGAAGCTCTCCGGTGAAGTCACGGGCTCGGTGACCGAGGACGGCACCAAGACGGCCTCTGGTCAGCTCACCACGACTGACGTCGACACCACCGATACGCACACCTACTCTGTCGTGGGCAAGCCGACCGGCACCTATGGTTCGTTCGCAGTGGACAGCACCGGCAAGTGGACCTACACGCTGGACAACGCAGCAGCGCAGACGCTGAAGTCGGGCCAAGCAATCACCGAGACCTACACGGTCCAGGTGAGCGACGGCCACGGCGGCACCGACACGAAGGTGATCTCGGTCACCATCAACGGCACCGACGATGCCGCCGTAATCACTCCGCACGCCCCGGGCGCCGACCAAGGTCATGTGCAGGAAGACGGCCAGCTTGTCACTAGCGGCAAGCTGGATATCGTCGATCCGGACGCCGGTCAGGCTGTGTTCCAGGCGCAAGCCACGACGCAAGGCGCCTACGGCACGTTCGCCGTCGATGCCAACGGCAACTGGACCTACAACCTCGACAACGCCAACAAGGCGGTACAGGCTCTCGGCGCCGACAAGTCATTGACGGAGACCTTCACGGTCACGTCGGCGGACGGCTCCACGCACGACATCACAGTCACGATCCAAGGCACGAACGACGCACCGAAGCTCTCCGGTGAAGTCACGGGCTCGGTGACTGAGGACGGCATTAAGATCGCCAGCGGTCAGCTCACCACGACTGACGTCGACACCACCGACACACACACCTATTCTGTCGTGGGCAACGCCAAGGGAACCTATGGTTCCTTCGGCGTCGATGCCACCGGCAAGTGGACCTACACGCTGGACAACGCAGCAGCGCAGACGCTGAAGTCGGGTCAAGCAATCACCGAGACCTACACGGTCCAGGTCAGCGACGGCCACGGTGGCACGGATACGAAGGTCATCTCGGTCACGATCAACGGCACGGATGACGCTGCCGTCATCACCCCGCACACGCCCGGGGCCGATCAAGGTCGTGTTCAAGAAGACGGTCAGCTCGTCACCAACGGCAAGCTCGATATCGTCGATCCGGATGCTGGGCAGGCTGTGTTCCAAGCTCAGCCGGCGACGGCGGGCGCCTACGGCACCTTCACTGTCGATGCGAACGGTAATTGGACTTACAACCTCGACAACACCAGCAAGGCTGTACAGGCACTCGGTTCAGACAAGTCGCTGACCGAGACCTTCACGGTCACGTCCGCCGACGGTTCCACGCATGACATCACGGTCACGATTCAAGGGACCAACGATGCGCCGAAGCTCTCCGGCGAAGTCACGGGTTCCGTGACGGAAGATGGCGTCAAGACCGCCACTGGCCAGCTCACCACGACTGACGTCGATACGACCGACACTCACACCTACTCTATCGTCGGCAACGCGAAGGGAACATATGGTTCCTTCGGCGTAGATGCCACGGGCAAGTGGACGTACACGCTGGACAATGCCGCAGCCCAGACGCTGAAGTCGGGCCAAGCAATAACGGAAACCTACACCGTCCAGGTCAGCGACGGCCACGGCGGCACCGACACGAAGGTGATCTCGGTCACGATCAACGGCACGGATGATGCTGCCGTCATCACCCCGCACACGCCGGGCGCCGACCAGGGTCGCGTCCAAGAGGATGGACAGCTCGTCACCAACGGCAAGCTCGACATCGTCGATCCGGATGCCGGGCAGGCTGTGTTCCAAGCTCAGCCGGCGACGGCGGGCGCCTACGGCACGTTCGCCGTCGACGCCAATGGCAACTGGACCTACAACCTGGATAACGCAAACAAGGCGGTCCAGGCTCTCGGTGCCGACAAGTCGCTGACCGAGACCTTCACGGTCACGTCCGCAGACGGGTCGAAGCACGACATCACGGTCACGATCCAAGGAACCAACGATGCGCCGAAGCTGAGTGGCGAAGTCACTGGGTCCGTGACCGAGGATGGCGTCAAGACCGCCAGCGGTCAGCTCACTACGACGGACGTCGACACCACCGACACGCACACCTATTCCGTCGTCGGCAACGCTAAGGGAACGTATGGCTCATTCGGCGTAGATGCCAATGGCAAGTGGACCTATACGCTGGACAACGCCGCAGCCCAGACGCTGAAATCGGGTCAGGCGATTACTGAGACCTATACGGTCCAAGTTAGCGACGGACACGGCGGTACTGACACGAAGGTGATCTCCGTCACGATCAACGGCACAGATGACGCAGCAGTCATCACCCCGCACACTCCGGGTGCCGATCAAGGACGTGTTCAAGAGGACGGTCAGCTCGTCACCAACGGCAAGCTGGATATCGTCGACCCGGATGCCGGTCAAGCTGCGTTCCAGCCGCAACCGTCGACTCAAGGGGCGTTCGGCACCTTCACGGTCGATGCGAACGGCAACTGGACGTATAACCTAGACAACGCCAACAAAGCTGTCCAGGCACTCGGCGCAGACAAGTCGCTGACCGAGACCTTCACGGTCACGTCCGCCGATGGTTCCACGCATGACATCACGGTTACGATTCAAGGGACCAACGATGCGCCGAAGCTGAGTGGCGAAGTCACTGGGTCCGTGACCGAGGATGGCGTCAAGACCGCCAGCGGTCAGCTCACTACGACGGACGTCGACACCACCGACACGCACACCTATTCCGTCGTCGGCAACGCTAAGGGAACGTATGGCTCATTCGGCGTAGATGCCAATGGCAAGTGGACCTACACGCTGGATAACGCCGCAGCCCAGACGCTGAAATCGGGTCAGGCGATTACTGAGACCTATACGGTCCAAGTTAGCGACGGACACGGCGGTACTGACACGAAGGTGATCTCCGTCACGATCAACGGCACAGATGACGCAGCAGTCATCACCCCGCACACTCCGGGTGCCGATCAAGGACGTGTTCAAGAGGACAGTCAGCTCGTCACCAACGGCAAGCTGGATATCGTCGACCCGGATGCCGGTCAAGCTGCGTTCCAGCCGCAACCGTCGACTCAAGGGGCGTTCGGCACCTTCACGGTCGATGCGAACGGCAACTGGACGTATAACCTAGACAACGCCAACAAAGCTGTCCAGGCACTCGGCGCAGACAAGTCGCTGACCGAGACCTTCACGGTCACGTCCGCCGACGGGTCGAAGCACGACATCACGGTCACGATTCAAGGGACCAACGATGCACCGAAGCTCTCCGGCGAAGTCACGGGTTCGGTGACCGAAGATGGCGTGAAGACGGCCAGCGGTCAGTTGACGACCAGCGACGTCGACACGACCGACACGCACACGTATTCCGTGGTTGGCAAAGCCACCGGTGCCTTTGGTTCGTTCGCTGTCGATGCGACGGGCAAGTGGACATATACGCTCGACAACGCCGCAGCGCAGACGCTGAAGTCGGGCCAGGCGATTACTGAGACCTACACGGTTCAAGTCAGCGACGGACACGGTGGCACCGACACGAAGGTCATCTCGGTCACCATCAATGGCACGGACGACGCGGCCATCATCACCCCGCATACCCCGGGTGCCGACCAAGGTCGTGTTCAGGAAGACGGCCAGCTTGTCGCCGGTGGCAAACTGGATATTATCGATCCGGACGCCGGGCAGGCTGTATTCCAACCTCAGCCCGGAACGGCCGGCGCCTACGGCACGTTCGCGGTCGACGCCAACGGCAACTGGACTTACAACCTCGACAATGCGAATAAGGCAGTTCAAGCGCTCGGTGCAGACAAGTCGCTGACGGAGACCTTCACGGTAACGGCTGCCGATGGTTCCACGCACGACATCACGGTCACGATTCAAGGCACGAACGACGCACCTAAGCTCTCGGGCGAAGTTACCGGTTCGGTGACCGAAGATGGCGTGAAGACCGCCAGCGGTCACCTGACGACGACTGACCGCGATACGACGGACACGCACACCTACTCTGTCGTCGGCAACGCGAAGGGAACCTATGGTTCGTTCGGCGTCGATGCCAATGGCAAGTGGACCTACACGCTGGATAACGCCGCAGCCCAAACGTTGAAGTCGGGCCAGGCGATTACTGAGACCTATACGGTTCAGGTCAGCGATGGTCACGGTGGTACCGACACCAAAGTCATCTCCGTCACCATCAACGGCACCGATGACGCTGCCGTCATCATCCCGCACACGCCGGGCGCCGACCAGGGTCGCGTCCAAGAGGACGGACAGCTCGTCACCAACGGCAAGCTCGATATCGTCGATCCGGATGCCGGGCAGAGTGTGTTCCAAGCTCAGCCGGCGACGGCGGGCGCCTACGGCACCTTCACTGTCGATGCCAATGGCAACTGGACCTACAACCTCGACAACACCAATAAGGCTGTACAGGCACTTGGTGCCGATAAGTCGCTGACCGAGACCTTCACGGTCACGTCCGCCGATGGTTCCACGCATGACATCACGGTCACGATTCAAGGCACGAATGACGCGCCGAAGCTCTCCGGTGAAGTCACGGGCTCGGTGACCGAGGACGGTACCAAGACGGCCTCTGGTCAGCTCACCACGACGGACGTCGATACCACCGACACGCAAACCTACTCTGTCGTCGGCAACGCGAAGGGAACATATGGCTCCTTCGGCGTCGATGCCAATGGCAAGTGGACCTATACACTCGACAACGCTGCCGCCCAAACGTTGAAATCGGGCCAAGCGATCACTGAGACCTACACGGTCCAGGTCAGCGACGGCCATGGCGGTACGGACACGAAGGTGATCTCTGTCACCATCAACGGCACGGATGACGCTGCCGTCATCACCCCGCACACGCCGGGCGCCGACCAGGGTCGCGTCCAAGAGGACGGACAGCTCGTCACCAATGGCAAGCTGGATGTTGTCGATCCGGATGCCGGCCAAGCTGTGTTCCAGCCGCAACCGTCGACTCAAGGGGCGTTCGGCACCTTCACTGTCGACCCCAACGGCAACTGGACTTACAACTTGGACAACGCCAACAAGGCTGTCCAGGGTCTCGGCGCGGACAAGTCGCTCACGGAGACCTTCACGGTCACGTCTGCCGACGGCTCCACGCACGACATCACGGTCACGATCCAGGGTACTAACGACGCGCCCAAGCTGAGTGGTGAAGTCACGGGCTCGGTGACCGAGGACGGCACCAAAACGGCCTCTGGTCAGCTCACTACGACGGACGTCGACACCACAGACACGCACACCTACTCTGTCGTCGGCAACGCCAAGGGAACCTACGGTTCGTTCGGCGTAGATGCCACGGGCAAGTGGACGTACACGCTGGATAACGCAGCAGCGCAGACGCTGAAGTCCGGCCAAGCAATCACGGAAACCTACACCATCCAGGTCAGCGACGGTCACGGCGGTACGGACACGAAGGTTATCTCGGTCACCATCAACGGCACCGACGACGCTGCCGTGATCACCCCGCACACGCCGGGGGCCGACCAAGGTCGTGTGCAGGAAGACGGACAGCTCGTCACCAACGGCAAGCTCGATATCGTCGATCCGGATGCCGGCCAGGCTGTGTTTCAGGCGCAGCCTGGAACGGCGGGTGCCTACGGCACGTTTGCCGTCGATGCGAGCGGTAATTGGACTTACAACCTCGACAACACCAACAAGGCTGTCCAGGCTCTAGGCGCCGACAAGTCGCTGACGGAGACGTTCACGGTCACGTCGGCCGACGGGTCGAAGCACGACATCACGGTCACGATTCAAGGGACCAATGACGCGCCGAAGCTCTCGGGCGAAGTCACCGGTTCGCTGACCGAGGACGGCACCAAGACGGCATCTGGTCAGCTCACCACGACTGACGTCGACACGACCGACACGCACAGCTACTCTGTCGTGGGCAAGGCCACCGGCGCCTTTGGTGCGTTCGCAGTGGATGCCACCGGCAAGTGGACCTACACGCTGGACAACGCCGCAGCGCAGACGCTGAAGTCGGGCCAGGCGATCACGGAAACGTACACGGTTCAAGTTAGCGACGGCCACGGCGGTACCGACACGAAGGTGATCTCGATCACCATCAACGGTACCGACGATGCTGCCGTGATCACCCCGCACACGCCGGGGGCCGACCAAGGTCGTGTGCAGGAAGACGGACAGCTCGTCACCAACGGCAAGCTCGATATCGTCGATCCGGATGCCGGCCAGGCTGTGTTCCAACCGCAGCCCGGAACGGCCGGCGCCTACGGCACGTTCGCGGTCGACGCCAACGGCAACTGGACCTACAACCTCGACAATACCAACAAGGCAGTACAGGCACTTGGTGCCGATAAGTCTCTGTCCGAGACCTTCACGGTCACGTCCGCCGATGGTTCCACGCATGACATCACGGTCACGATTCAAGGGACCAACGATGCGCCGAAGCTCTCCGGCGAAGTCACGGGTTCCGTGACGGAAGATGGCGTCAAGACCGCCACTGGCCAGCTCACCACGACTGACGTCGATACGACCGACACGCACACCTACTCCGTCGTCGGCAACGCGAAGGGAACATATGGCGCCTTCGGCGTAGATGCCACGGGCAAGTGGACGTACACGCTGGACAATGCCGCAGCCCAGACGCTGAAGTCGGGGCAAGCAATCACGGAAACCTACACCGTCCAGGTCAGCGACGGCCACGGTGGTACGGACACGAAGGTGATCTCGGTCACGATCAACGGGACTGATGACGCTGCCGTCATCACCCCGCGCACGCCGGGGGCCGACCAGGGTCGCGTCGAAGAGGATGGACAGCTCGTCACCAACGGCAAGCTCGACATCGTCGACCCTGATGCCGGGCAGGCTATGTTCCAAGCTCAGCCGGCGACGGCGGGCGCCTACGGCACGTTCGCCGTCGATACGAACGGCAACTGGACCTACAACCTCGACAACACCAACAAGGCTGTACAGGCACTTGGCGCCGATAAGTCGCTGACCGAGACCTTCACGGTCACGTCCGCCGATGGTTCCACGCATGACATCACGGTCACGATTCAAGGCACGAATGACGCGCCGAAGCTCTCCGGTGAAGTCACAGGTTCGGTGACCGAGGACGGCACCAAGACGGCTTCCGGTCGGCTCACCACGACTGATGTCGACACGACCGACACGCACACGTACTCCGTGGTTGGCAAGGGCAGCGGCACCTACGGTTCGTTCGCCATCGATCCCACGGGCAAGTGGACCTACACGCTCGACAATGCTGCCGCTCAGACGCTGAAATCGGGGCAGGCGATTACTGAGACCTACACGGTCCAGGTCAGCGACGGCCACGGCGGTACCGACACGAAGGTGATCTCGATCACCATCAACGGCACCGATGACGCTGCCGTCATCATCCCGCACACGCCCGGGGCCGATCAAGGTCGTGTTCAGGAAGACGGCCAGCTTGTCGCCGGTGGCAAACTGGATATTGCCGATCCGGACGCTGGGCAGGCTGTATTCCAGCCTCAGTCCGGAACGGCCGGCGCCTACGGCACGTTCGCTGTCGACGCCAACGGTAACTGGACTTACAACCTCGACAACGGCAACAAGGCTGTCCAGGGTCTCGGCGCGAACAAGTCCTTGACGGAGACCTTCACGGTCACGTCCGCCGACGGCTCCACGCACGACATCACGGTCACGATTCAAGGCACGAACGACGCACCCAAGCTCTCCGGTGACGTCACGGGTTCGGTGACCGAGGACGGCACCAAGACGGCTTCCGGCCAGCTCACCACGACTGACATCGATACGACCGACACGCACACGTACTCCGTCGTCGGTAACGCGAAGGGAACGTATGGCTCGTTCGGTGTCGATGCCAATGGCAAGTGGACCTATACACTCGACAACGCTGCCGCCCAAACGTTGAAGTCGGGCCAAGCGATCACCGAAACTTACACGGTCCAGGTGAGCGACGGCCACGGCGGCACCGACACGAAGGTCATCTCGGTCACCATCAACGGTACCGACGACGCAGCCGTGATCACCCCGCACACGCCGGGCGCCGATCAAGGTCGCGTCCAGGAGGACGGCCAACTCGTCGCCAATGGCAAGCTCGATGTCGTCGATCCGGATGCCGGCCAAGCTGTGTTCCAAGCGCAACCCTCGACGCAAGGCGCCTACGGCACGTTCTCGGTCGACGCCAACGGCAACTGGACCTACAACCTCGACAACGCCAACAAGGCTGTCCAGGCTCTAGGCGCCGACAAGTCTCTGACGGAGACCTTCACGGTCACGTCGGCCGACGGGTCGAAGCACGACATCACGGTCACGATTCAAGGCACCAATGACGCGCCCAAGCTCTCGGGCGAAGTCACGGGTTCGGTGACCGAGGACGGCACCAAGACGGCTAGTGGTCAGCTCACCACGACTGATGTAGACACGACCGACACGCACACGTACTCCGTGGTTGGCAAGGCCAGCGGCACCTACGGTTCGTTCGCCATCGATCCCACGGGCAAGTGGACCTACACGCTCGACAATGCTGCCGCCCAGACGCTGAAGTCGGGTCAGGCGATCACGGAAACCTACACCGTCCAGGTCAGCGACGGCCACGGTGGCACGGACACGAAGGTGATCTCGATCACCATCAACGGCACCGACGATGCTGCCGTGATCACTCCGCACACTCCGGGTGCCGACCAAGGTCGCGTCCAGGAAGACGGTCAGCTTACGACTAACGGCAAACTCGACATCGTTGACCCAGATGCGGGCCAAGCCGTCTTCCAAGTTCAACCGGCGACGGCTGGCGCCTACGGCACCTTCACGCTCGATGCGAACGGCAACTGGACGTACAACCTGGACAATGCCAACAAGGCTGTCCAGGCTCTAGGCGCCGACAAGTCGCTGACGGAGACGTTCACGGTCACGTCGGCCGACGGGTCGAAGCACGACATCACGGTCACGATTCAAGGGACCAATGACGCGCCGAAGCTCTCGGGCGAAGTCACGGGTTCGGTGACCGAGGATGGCGTCAAGACCGCCAGCGGTCAGTTGACGACCAGCGACGTTGACACCACCGATACGCACACCTACTCCGTCGTCGGCAGCGCGAAGGGAACGTATGGTTCCTTCGGCGTCGATGCCACCGGCAAGTGGACCTATACGCTCGACAATGCTGCCGCCCAAACGTTGAAGTCGGGCCAAGCGATCACCGAAACTTACACGGTCCAGGTGAGCGACGGCCACGGCGGCACCGACATGAAGGTGATCTCGGTCACCATCAACGGCACCGACGATGCCACCGTAATCACTCCGCACGCCCCGGGCGCCGACCAAGGTCATGTGCAGGAAGACGGTCAGCTCGAGACCAGCGGCAAGCTTGATATCATCGATCCGGATGCCGGCCAAGCTGTGTTCCAAGCGCAACCCTCGACTCAAGGTGCGTTCGGCACCTTCACGGTCGACGCGAACGGCAACTGGACGTACAACCTCGACAACGGCAACAAGGCTGTCCAGGGTCTCGGCGCCGACAAGTCGCTGACCGAGACCTTTACGGTCACGTCGGCCGACGGGTCGAAGCACGACATCACGGTCACGATTCAAGGCACCAATGACGCGCCCAAGCTCTCGGGCGAAGTCACGGGTTCGGTGACCGAGGACGGCACCAAGACGGCTAGTGGTCAGCTCACCACGACTGATGTAGACACGACCGACACGCACACGTACTCCGTGGTTGGCAAGGCCAGCGGCACCTACGGTTCGTTCGCCATTGATCCCACGGGCAAGTGGACCTACACGCTCGACAATGCTGCCGCTCAGACGCTGAAATCGGGTCAGGCAATTACCGAGACCTACACGGTCCAAGTCAGCGACGGTCACGGCGGTACCGACACGAAGGTCATCTCGGTCACGATCAACGGCACGGATGACGCTGCCGTCATCACCCCGCACACGCCCGGGGCCGATCAAGGTCGTGTTCAAGAAGACGGTCAGCTCGTCACCAACGGCAAGCTGGACATCATCGATCCGGATGCCGGCCAAGCTGTGTTCCAAGCGCAGCCTTCGACGCAGGGTGCGTTCGGCACGTTTACTGTCGATGCGAACGGCAACTGGACCTACAACGTCGACAACGCCAACAAGGCTGTACAGGCACTCGGCGCGGACAAGAGTCTGACGGAGACCTTCACGGTCACGTCGGCCGATGGCTCCACGCATGACATCACAGTCACGATCCAAGGTACGAACGACGCGCCGAAGCTGAGTGGCGAGGTTACCGGCTCCGTGACCGAAGATGGCGTCAAGACCGCCAGCGGTCAGTTGACGACGAGCGACGTTGACACAACTGACACGCACACCTACTCCGTAGTTGGCAAGACCACCGGCACCTATGGATCGTTCGCTGTCGATGCCACGGGCAAGTGGACCTACACGCTCGACAATGCTGCCGCTCAGACGCTGAAATCGGGTCAGGCAATTACCGAGACCTACACGGTCCAGGTCAGCGACGGCCACGGCGGCACCGACACGAAGGTCATCTCGGTCACCATCAACGGCACCGACGACGCAGCCGTGATCACCCCGCACACGCCCGGGGCCGATCAAGGTCGTGTTCAAGAAGACGGTCAGCTCGTCACCAACGGCAAGCTGGACATCGTCGATCCGGATGCCGGCCAAGCTGTGTTCCAAGCGCAACCGTCGACTCAAGGGGCGTTCGGCACCTTCACTGTCGACGCCAACGGCAACTGGACCTACAACCTCGACAACGCCAACAAGGCTGTCCAGGCTCTAGGCGCCGACAAGTCTCTGACGGAGACCTTCACGGTCACGTCGGCCGACGGGTCGAAGCACGACATTACGATCACGATTCAAGGAACCAACGATGCGCCGAAGCTGAGTGGCGAATTCACTGGGTCCGTGACCGAAGATGGCGTCAAGACCGCCAGCGGTCAGCTCACCACGACTGACGTCGATACCACCGACACGCACACCTACTCTGTCGTCGGCAACGCGAAGGGAACGTATGGTTCCTTCGGCGTCGATGCCACCGGCAAGTGGACCTATACGCTCGACAACGCTGCCGCCCAAACGTTGAAGTCGGGTCAGGCGATCACTGAGACTTATACGGTCCAAGTTAGCGACGGACACGGTGGCACCGATACGAAGGTGATCTCGGTCACCATCAATGGCACCGATGACGCTGCCGTCATCACCCCGCATACACCGGGAGCCGATCAAGGCCGCGTTCAGGAGGATGGACAGCTCGTCACCAACGGCAAGCTCGATATCGTCGATCCGGATGCTGGGCAGGCTGTGTTCCAAGTTCAACCGGCGACGGCCGGCGCCTACGGCACCTTCGCCGTCGACGCGAACGGCAACTGGACGTACAACCTCGACAATGCCAACAAGGCGGTACAGGCACTCGGCGCGGACAAGACTCTGACGGAGACCTTCACGGTCACGTCGGCCGACGGGTCGAAGCACGACATCACGATCACGATTCAAGGAACCAACGATGCGCCGAAGCTGAGTGGCGAATTCACTGGGTCCGTGACCGAAGATGGCGTCAAGACCGCCAGCGGTCAGCTCACCACGACTGACGTCGATACCACCGACACGCACACCTACTCTGTCGTCGGCAACGCGAAGGGAACGTATGGTTCCTTCGGCGTCGATGCCACCGGCAAGTGGACCTATACGCTCGACAACGCTGCCGCCCAAACGTTGAAGTCGGGTCAGGCGATCACTGAGACTTATACGGTCCAAGTTAGCGACGGACACGGTGGCACCGATACGAAGGTGATCTCGGTCACCATCAATGGCACCGATGACGCTGCCGTCATCACCCCGCACACTCAGGGCGCGGACCAAGGTCGCGTTCAGGAAGACGGACAGCTTACGACTAACGGCAAACTGGACATTGTTGATCCGGATGCTGGTCAGGCCGTGTTCCAGGCACAACCCACGACGCAAGGCGCCTACGGTACGTTCGCGGTCGACGCGAACGGTAACTGGACCTACAACCTCGACAACGCGAATAAGACAGTTCAGGCACTCGGCGCGGATAAGAGTCTAACGGAGACCTTCACGGTCACGTCCGCCGACGGTTCCACCCACGACATCACGGTCACGATCCAAGGCACGAACGACGCACCGAAGCTCTCCGGCGAAGTCACGGGCTCCGTGACCGAAGATGGCACCAAGACCGCCAGCGGTCAGCTCACCACGACGGACGTCGACACCACCGACACGCACACCTACTCTGTCGTCGGCAACGCCAAGGGAACCTACGGTTCGTTCGGTGTCGATGCCACCGGCAAGTGGACCTATACGCTGGATAACGCAGCAGCGCAGACGCTGAAGTCGGGTCAGGCGATCACCGAGACCTACACGGTCCAAGTCAGCGACGGCCACGGTGGCACCGACACGAAGGTAATCTCAGTCACCATCAATGGCACCGATGACGCAGCCATCATCACCCCGCACACCCCGGGCGCCGATCAAGGTCGTGTTCAAGAGGACGGTCAGCTCGTCACCAACGGCAAGCTCGATATCGTCGATCCGGATGCTGGTCAGGCTGTGTTCCAAGTTCAGCCGGGCACTCAGGGTGCCTACGGCACGTTCGCGGTCGACGCGAACGGTAACTGGACCTACAACCTCGACAACGCGAATAAGGCAGTTCAGGCACTCGGCGCGGATAAGAGTCTGACGGAGACCTTCACGGTCACGTCGGCCGACGGGTCGAAGCACGACGTCACGGTCACCATCCAAGGGACCAACGACGCGCCCAAACTGAGTGGCGAAGTCACGGGCTCCGTTACCGAAGATGGCACCAAGACCGCCAGCGGTCAGCTCACTACGACTGACGTCGACACCACCGACACGCACACCTACTCTGTCGTCGGCAACGCCAAGGGAACCTATGGTTCCTTCGGTGTCGATGCCACCGGCAAGTGGACCTATACGCTCGACAACGCTGCCGCCCAAACGTTGAAGTCGGGCCAAGCGATCACCGAAACGTACACGGTCCAGGTGAGCGACGGCCACGGCGGCACCGACACGAAGGTCATCTCGGTCACCATCAACGGTACCGACGACGCGGCCGTGATCACCCCGCACACGCCGGGCGCCGATCAAGGTCGCGTCCAGGAGGACGGCCAACTCGTCGCCAATGGCAAGCTGGATGTCGTCGATCCCGACGCCGGACAATCGACCTTCCAAGTCCAGGCCGCCACCAAGGGCGCCTACGGCACCTTCGCCATCGATGCCAACGGCAGCTGGACCTACAACCTCGACAACGCCAATAACTCCGTTCAGGCACTCGGTGCCGGCAAGTCCCTGACCGAGACCTTCTCGGTCAAGTCGGCCGACGGCACGACCAGCCAGATCACGGTCACGATTCAAGGGACTAACGACGCACCGAAGTTGAGCGGCGAAGTCACCGGCTCGGTGACCGAGGACGGCGTCAAGACGGCATCGGGTCAACTGACCGGCACCGACATCGATGCCGGTGACAAGCTGACCTACTCCGTCGTCGGCAATGCCGCAGGCACCTACGGCTCCTTCGCCGTGGACGCCAACGGCAAGTGGACCTACACCCTCGACAACGCGGCTGCCCAGATCCTGAAATCGGGCCAGGCAGTCACCGAGACCTACACGGTCCAAGTTAGCGACGGCCAAGGCGGCACTGACACCAAGACGGTGAACATCACCATCAACGGTACCGACGACGCCGCCATCATCACCCCGAGCAAGCCGGGTGACGACGCAGGCACGGTGAAGGAAGACGGCACCCTGCTCGCCGCGGGCAAGCTCAACGTCGTCGACCCCGACGCAGGTCAGGCAAGCTTCCAAGTCCAGGCCGCCACCAAGGGCGCCTACGGCACCTTCGCCATCGATGCCAACGGCAACTGGACCTACAACCTCGACAATGCCAACAACTCCGTGCAGGCACTCGGTGTCGGCAAGGCCCTCACCGAGACCTTCTCGGTCAAGTCTGCTGACGGCACGACGAGCCAGATCACGGTCACGATTCAAGGGACTAACGACGCACCGAAGTTGAGCGGCGAAGTCACCGGCTCGGTGACCGAGGACGGCGTCAAGACGGCATCGGGTCAACTGACCGGCACCGACATCGATGCCGGTGACAAACTCACCTACTCCGTCATCGGTGGCGCAACGGGCACCTACGGCTCCTTCGCCGTGGACGCCAACGGCAAGTGGACCTACACGCTGGATAACGCCGCAGCTCAGGTCCTGAAGTCGGGCCAAGCCGTCACCGAGACCTACACGGTGCAGGTGAGCGACGGCCAAGGTGGCACGGATACCAAGACGGTGAACATCACCATCAACGGCACCGACGACGCAGCCATCATCACCCCGAGCAAGCCGGGTGACGACGCAGGCATCGTCAAGGAAGACGGCACCCTGCTCGCCACCGGCAAGCTCAACGTCGTCGATCCCGACGCCGGCCAATCGACGTTCCAAGCCCAGGCCGCCACCAAGGGCGCCTACGGCACCTTCGCCATCGACGCCAACGGCAGCTGGACCTACAACCTCGACAACGCCAATAACTCCGTGCAGGCACTCGGTGCCGGCAAGTCCCTGACCGAGACCTTCTCGGTCAAGTCGGCCGACGGCACGACCAGCCAGATCACCGTCACGATCCAGGGCACCAACGACGCACCGAAGCTCTCCGGTGAAGTTACCGGCACGGTCACGGAAGACGGCGTCAAGACAGCCACTGGTCAACTGACCGGCACCGATATCGACGTAGGCGACAAGCTCACTTACGCGGTCGTCGGTGGCGCAACGGGCACTTACGGCTCCTTCGCCGTGGACGCCAACGGCAAGTGGACCTACACCCTCGACAACGCGGCCGCTCAGATCCTCAAGACCGGCCAGGCCGTCACCGAGACCTACACGGTGCAGGTGAGCGACGGCCAGGGTGGCACCGACACCAAGACGGTGAACATCACCATCAACGGCACCGACGACGCCGCCATCATCACTCCGAGCAAGCCGGGTGACGACGCAGGCATCGTCAAGGAAGACGGCACCCTGCTCGCCACGGGCAAGCTCAACGTGGTCGATCCGGACGCAGGTCAGGCAAGCTTCCAAGTCCAGGCCGCCACCAAGGGCGCCTACGGCACCTTCGCCATCGACGCCAACGGCAGCTGGACCTACAACCTCGACAACGCCAATAACTCCGTTCAGGCCTTGGGTGCCGGCAAGTCGCTGACCGAGACCTTCTCGGTCAAGTCGGCCGACGGCACGACCAGCCAGATCACGGTCACGATTCAAGGGACTAACGACGCACCGAAGTTGAGCGGCGAAGTCACCGGCTCGGTGACCGAGGACGGCGTCAAGACGGCATCGGGTCAACTGACCGGCACCGACGTCGACGCCGGCGACAAACTCACCTACTCCGTCGTCGGGAACGCCGCAGGCACCTACGGCTCCTTCGCCGTGGACGCCAACGGCAAGTGGACCTACACCCTCGACAACGCCGCCGCTCAGATCCTCAAGACCGGCCAGGCCGTCACCGAGACCTACACCGTTCAAGTCAGCGACGGCCAAGGCGGCACGGACACCAAGACGGTGAACATCACCATCAACGGTACCGACGACGCCGCCATCATCACCCCGAGCAAGCCGGGTGACGACGCAGGCATCGTGAAGGAAGACGGCACCCTGCTCGCCACCGGCAAGCTCAACGTCGTCGATCCCGACGCAGGTCAGGCAAGCTTCCAAGTCCAGGCCGCCACCAAGGGCGCCTACGGCACCTTCGCCATCGATGCCAGCGGCAGCTGGACCTACAACCTCGACAACGCCAATAACTCCGTTCAGGCCTTGGGTGTTGGCAAGTCGCTGACCGAGACCTTCTCGGTCAAGTCGGCCGACGGCACGACGAGCCAGATCACGGTCACCATCCAGGGGACCAACGACGCACCCAAGCTTTCGGGCACCCTCACGGGCACCGTCACCGAGGACGGAACGCAGACCGCGAGCGGCCAGCTGTCCGCCACCGATGTGGACACGGGCGACCGACTCACCTATGCCACCGTCGGCAACACGACGGGCACCTACGGCTCCTTCTCCATGGACGCCGCCGGCAAGTGGACGTACACGCTGAACAACGCCGCCGCGCAGGTGCTGAAAGGCGGAGAGACGGTCACCGAGACCTACACGGTGCAGGTCAGCGACGGTCAGGGAGGCACGGACACCAAGACGGTCACCGTCTCGATCAACGGGACGGACGACGCCCCGGTGATCACCGGCCAGACCTCCGGCTCGGTCACAGAGGACTACACGCTGACCGCCACGGGCAAGCTCACCGTCACCGACGCGGACGCGGGCCAGAGCGGTGTCGTGGCGCAGACCAACGTGGTCGGCAAATACGGCAGCTTCTCGATCGATGGCAGCGGCAACTGGACCTACTCGCTGAACAACAGCCTGCCCGCGGTGCAGAACCTCGGGCCCGGCGCCGTGCTGTCGGAGACCTTCAACGTCACGGCCGGCGATGGCAAGACCACTCAGCCGATCACGGTATCGGTCGTGGGCACCAACGACGCGCCCATATCGGCCGACAATTCGACGACGGTGGGCGCGGGTGCAGGCTACGCCTTCAAAACCAGCGACTTCGCGTTCAGCGACGGCGCCGAGGGCAACAGCTTGCAAAGCGTCATCATCTCGCGCCTGCCCGCCAACGGCACGCTGACGCTCAACGGTCAGGCGGTCACCGTCAACACGGCCGTCTCGGCAGCGGACATTGCCGCCGGCAAGCTGGTCTACACGCCCTCGACGGCCGGACAGGACACCTCGTTCGGCTTCAAGGTGCAGGACACGGGCGGCACGGACCTGGGCGGCAAGAACACCTCGGGCGAATACAACTTCGCGATCGTCACGAACAACCTCGTGACGGGCGAGAATTCCGGCAGCGCCCCGGGCTCGCCGCTCGTCGGGGGATCGGGCGACGACATCATCCTGGGCGACAAGGGCGGTACCGTCACCACGGTTGAGCCCGGCAAGAACTACAACATCGCGCTTGTCGTGGACACCTCGGGCAGCATGGCCTTCGGCCTGGACGGCTCGACCAACACGACCTATGCGAATTCGCGGATCAAGCTGGTCAAGGACGCGCTCACCAACCTGGGCACGCAACTGTCCGGTCACGACGGTGTGGTCAACGTCACGCTGATCGGCTTCTCCACGAACAGCAACCAGGCGATCACGCTACAAGGCCTCAACAAGAGCAATCTGCCGAGCCTGCTCACTGCCATCAACAACCTCGTCGCGGATGGCGGCACCAACTACGAAGCCGCGTTCAACACCGCGGTGACCTGGTTCAACAACCAGACTGCGGCCGGCAAGACGGCGGCGGCGGGCTACGAGAACCTCACCTTTTTCCTGACCGACGGGGACCCCACTTACTACATCCGCTCCACCGGCACGATCGGCGGCACCGGCAACTCGACCGACGTGGTCACGCTGCAGGAGTCGGTGAATGCCTTCGCGCCGCTCAGCAACACCAGCAGTGTTCACGCGATCGGCATCGGCAATGGGGTCAACGGCGAGTACCTGAAGCTGTTCGACAACACCGGCAACGGCAACAGCACGGGCTACGTCACCTTCGGCACCGGCACCGAGACGGTCATGGCCAGCTTCAATACCTCGACCGGCACAGGCATGAACAACGTGAGCAACTGGTCCACGACAGGCACGGGCCTGCTGTCGGGATCGGTCGGCCGCAGCAGCAGCAACACGATGGCGATTACCGACTGGAACGGCGGCAGCTCCACGACCGCCACCAGCCCGAACTTCTCCATCTCCTCGGGCAGCTACGGCAAGGTGAGCTTCACCGCGCTCACGAGCAATTTCGTCACGGGCGATCAGTTCAACTGGACGGTGCAGCGTTATGACTCGTCCACGGGACGCTGGGTGACGGCCGACAGCGGCACGAGCACGTCGGGCTACAACAGCACGACCGGCATCGAGTCGCGTCTGTTGTCGGCGGGCACCTATCGCTTCGTGTTCGAGGTGATCGACAACTCCAACAACCTGCGCATGTCGACGGTGTCGATTGACGACATCACGCTGGCGGTGTGGGCATCGAGCCAGATGGTGATCGCGCCGTCCGGCCAGGTCGACATCGTGCTGCAGGGCGACCAGCTCGCCGCCGCGCTCGAACGCGGCAGCTCCAGCACCGACCCGGCCACGGTGGGCAGCGACAACATCAGCGCCGGCGCCGGCGACGACGTCATTTTCGGCGACACGATCAATACCGATCATCTCGCCTGGGGCAACGTCGCGGCCGGCTCGCACGACGGTCAGGGCATGAAGGCGCTGGTCGACTACCTCACCTACACCAACGGCAAGACGCCCACGACCCTGGAGGTCTACGACTACCTCAAGGCCAACCACGCCAGCTTCAACCTCCCCGACGATACGCGCGGCGGCGGCGACACGGTGCGCGGCGGCACGGGTAACGACATCATCTATGGTCAGGGCGGCGACGACTCGCTGTATGGTGAAGACGGCAACGACATCCTCTACGGCGGTACGGGCAACGACCTGCTGCATGGCGGCGCGGGCAGCGACAGGCTCGATGGCGGCAGCGGCAACGACACCCTGATCGGCGGCAAGGGCAATGACACGCTCCTGGGCGGCACCGGCAGCGACACGTTCAAATGGGAGCTCAGCGACCAGGGCACGATCGCCGCCCCCGCGGTCGACGTCATCAAGGACTTCTCCACGGCCAAGCCGGCCGACGGTGGCGACATCCTGGATCTGAAGGACCTGTTGATCGGCGAGAAGGACGGCACGCTGACGCAGTACCTCAACTTCCAGAAAGACGGCAACAACACCGTCATCAACATCAACACGCAAGGCCAGATCGGTCAGGGCGCGGACCAGAAGATCGTGCTCGAAAACGTGGATCTCACGCAGAACGGCACGCTGGACAACCAGGCCATCATCAACGACCTGCTGCAAAAGGGGAAACTCGACGTCAATCACTGATCCCCAAGCCGCGCGGCGCGCTGTCTGCTCCGGGCAGCGCGCCGTCTGTATCGCACCGAAGCCGGCCGAAAGATGTGAAAATCCGTGTCATGCCTTCGAGTCTCCGTCCCCGCAGCCTGCCTCGGCTGAGCCGATGGGTCGTGCTTTGCCTGGCCCTGAGCTGGGGCGGCAGCCACGCCCTCGACATCGACGCCGGCCGATTGCAGAGCCTGGCGGCGAGCCGCTACGGGCATCAGGGCACGCAGGCTGTAAACGACTGGCTGCAGCTGTTGCGCGCGCCCGCCCCCAAGCAAATGCGCGAAACGCTGACGCGGACCAACGACTTCTGGAACCGAACCCTGCGCGCAGGCGAAGACCCGGCGATCTGGGGCCAGGCCGATTACTGGGCCACCCCGCTGGAGTCCCTGGGCAAGGGGATCGGCGACTGCGAAGACTTCGTCATCGGCAAATACTTCACCTTGCTGGCGCTCGGTGTGCCGCCCGAGAAGCTGCGCTTCATCTACGTGCGGGCCCGCATCGGCGGACCCGGCAGCAGCACCCAGGTGGCACATATGGTGCTGGGCTACTACGAAACCCCTAACGCGGTGCCGCTGGTGCTCGACAGTCTCATCTCGACGATCCTGCCCGCCACCGACCGGCGCGATCTCACGCCTGTGTTCAGTTTCAATGCCGAAGGCGTTTACGTCGACGGCAAAGCCGCCGCCCCCGCCGATCGGCTGGGCCGCTGGCGCGACCTCCTTCAACGCATGGAACGGGAAGGCATACGCCCCTGACGTCAGGAAAATTCAACCATGTCCATACTCCGACAATTACTGCTGAGCGTGACCCTCGCCATCGCGGTGATCCTGCTCGGCGCGCTCGCGCTCAACATCAACGCGGCGCGGCAGTATCTCTCCGGTCAACTCCAGGTGCAGAGCACCGACGCGGCCGTGTCCCTGGCGTTGTCGTTGTCACAGCCTGCCAACAACGATCCTGTCGTGCAGGAGCTGCTGGTGTCCGCGCTGTTCGACGGCGGCCATTTCTCGCAGGTGCGGCTGGCGGACCCGGACGGCAAGACGATCGTCGAACGGCAGGCGCCCGCCGCGGCGGACGGCGTGCCGGGCTGGTTCAAGTCGCTGGCGCCGCTGCAATCCGAACCCGCCACCCACGCGGTGAGCGACGGCTGGAAGCAGATCGGCACCGTGACGCTGCTCGCCAACGACGCCTACGCATGGCAATCCCTATGGCACGGCAGCCTGCGCATGATCGCGCTCGTCGCGGGCGCCGGCGCGCTGTGGGCGCTCTTCGCCTTCTGGCTCGTGCGCTGGATTCAGAATCGGCTGCTGCGCGAGATCAGCGACCAGGTGCGCCGCATCGGCCAGGGCGCGGCCGCCACGCCCATGCAGGTGCGCGTGCCCGAGCTCTCGGGCGTGGTCGAAGCGCTCAACCAGACGCGCGAGCGCATCCAGGCCAGCGTGGAAGAGCAGAACGCCAAGATCGAGTCGCTCGAGCTCGAGGTCAATCTGGATCCCGTCACCGGCCTGCCCAACCGCCGCTACTTCCTCAACGAACTGCGCCGCATTCTCGAGCAAAGCGGGCGCGGTGACTCGACGGCGCTCGGCACGGCGACACCCGGCGCAGCGACACCCGGCGCAGCGGCATTCGACGCAGCGGCTTCCGGCGCAACGGCGTCCGGCGGCCATATCTTCATCTTCCGTCAGCGCGACCTGTCCGACCTCAATCGCCACCTGCCCCGCGAGTTCATCGATCAGTGGCTGGGCGGTGTGAGCAACCGCATCCTGGCATCACTGGAACAACTGCATGCCGCGCCGTCGCTGGTGGGCCGGCTGAACGGCTCGGATTTCGCCGTGCTCCTGGCCGGCTGTGCCGCGCCGCGGGCGCTGTCGATCGCCGAACAGCTGCGCAGCGACCTGCACGCCTCGCGCATCCCGGTGGGTGAAGGCCATCTGTGCCGCTGGGCGCTGGCCCTGGCCGATTACGCGCCGGGCACCGGCGCGAGCGCCGTGTTGGGCCGCCTCGATTTCGGCCTCATGCGCGCCGAAAGCGCCGGCGACGATCATGTGGTGGTCGTGGGCGACAGCGACGCGCAAGGGCCGTCCGAAGCGGGCAAGCTGGCCTGGCAGAGCACCCTGTCGGCCGCGCTGGCCGAGCGTCGGTTCGGGCTGGCCACCGAC
Source organism: Bordetella genomosp. 5 (assembly GCF_002261475.1). Lineage (GTDB taxonomy): Bacteria > Pseudomonadota > Gammaproteobacteria > Burkholderiales > Burkholderiaceae_B > Bordetella. The sequence continues at coordinate 211,293 of NZ_NEVN01000004.1, read as the reverse complement.
ATGCTGCGGACGGCGCAGGGCGAACCGGTGCGGGCCGAGGCGACGCTGACCCTGCTCGACGAGGCCGGCCGTCCGCCGCTGCATGCCACGCTGTTCATCCCGCCGGCGGTGCGTCTGGGTCTGGTCGCCGACTGCGACCTGCAGGCGCTCGAGCTCGGGCTGGCCTGGCTCCAGGCGCATCGCGGCGACCTCGCCGTGCGCGTCGCGTTGCCGTCGCTGCGTACCCTGCACTTCCTGCCGCGCCTGGCCGAAATCCTGCACGCGCAGCCCGCGCTGGCCGCGCGGCTGTGCATCGAAGTGGATGCGCATGGTCTGGTCGAGGCGCCCGAAGCGGTGCAGGCGTTCGCCGCAACGGTAACCGAAGCGGGTGCCCGGGTCGGCCTGCGACGCTTGGCGCAGCAGTTCGCCGCGGTGGCGCAGCTGCACACCGTGCCGCTCGCTTATGTGAAGCTGGGCGGGGGGTTCGTGGGCGGAATGACGCAAAGCCCGGGCAGCCAGCAGCTCACCGCCTCGGTGCTCGAGACGGCGCGCGGGCTGGGCATCGAGGTCTACGCCGAGGACGTTCCCGACGCGCAGACGCGCCGGGTGCTGCTGGATCTGGGGATCAATGTGATGCGCGGCCCGGGCGTGACGGCGCCGGCCTGATACGCCGAAAGGCGGGCGGGCGCGGCGGCGACGTGCCGCCTGCCCGCGCCGGGCTTACTTGCCCTTGGCCTGTTCGTAGAGCGGCATCACCTGCTGCGAGGTCGTCTGCAGCTCGTTGATGCGCGTGGACGCCGACGGGTGCGTCGACAGGAATTCGGGCTGCGAGCTGCCGCCCGACGCCGCGCCCATCTTCTGCCACAACGTGACGGCCGCGCGCGGATCGAAGCCGGCGCGCGCGGCGAGCTCCACGCCCATGCGGTCGGCTTCGGTTTCGTGCGTTCGGCTATTGGGCAGCGTGAACATCACGTCGGTCAGTTGACCGCCCAGATCGGACGCCGCCGAGGAGCCGGTCGCGATCGAAAGCACCTGCAGACCGATGTTGGTGGCCATTTGCTGGGACACTCGCTCACGCGCATGCTCGCGCAGCGCGTGCGCGATCTCGTGGCCCAGAATCGCCGCCAGCTCGTCATCGGTGGGTTTGATCTTGCTCAGCAGGCCGGTGTAGACGGCGATCTTGCCGCCCGGCATGCACCAGGCATTGATCTCGTCGACGCTCAGCACATGCACCTCCCAGGGCCAGCTCGTGGCCTCCGGACGGAACGCTCCCACCTGGCCGATGAGCCGCTGCGAGATCGCGCGCACGCGGCTGACCTGCGCGGCATCGCGGTCGAGCAGATTCTTGGCGCGCGCCTGCTGGAGAATGTCGTTGTACTGCTGAGACGCTTCCTGGTTGAGCTGCTGCTCGGGCACCAGGCTCGACATGTACTGCTTGCGGTCGACGCCGACCGCCCCCGACTGCGTGGTATTGACGCTGGCGCAACCGGTGAGCACGGCGAGTACCGTGGCGGCCGAGGCCAGCGCCGCGCGGCGCAGCCATTGCTGAGTGAGGTTCATCGACGACATGGCGTCCTCCGGTTCGGTCTTGAATAAAGAATCTCGGCCGGCCTGCTGCGCGCGCTGCGGTCAGCTCAACCGCATTGGCCGCGATGCAGCAGCGCGTGGTCGATCAGCACCAGGGCCAGCAACGCTTCGGCGATCGGGGTGGCACGAATACCGACGCAGGGATCGTGCCGGCCGAGCGTTTGCACGACGGTCGGTTCGCCCGCACGGTTGACCGAGCGGCGTTCGACACGAATGCTGGACGTGGGCTTGATGGCGAGCGACACCGTGATGGGCTGGCCGGTCGAGATGCCGCCGAGTACGCCGCCCGCATGATTCGACAGGAAGCCGTCGGGCGTGATCTCGTCACCGTGCTCCGAACCCCGCTGCGTGATGCTCGCGAAACCGGCGCCGATCGAGACGCCCTTGACGGCGTTCAGACCCATCATTGCATGCGCGATATCGGCATCGAGGCGATCGTAGATCGGCTCGCCCCACCCTGCCGGCAGCCCTTCGGCCACCACTTCGATGCGGGCGCCGATCGAGTCGCCGTCGCGGCGCAACTGATCCATATAGTCTTCGAGCGCCGGCACCACCTCGGCATTCGGCGCATAGAACGGATTGTTGGGCACTTCGTCCCACGACTGAAACGGAATCTCGATCGGGCCGAGCTGGCTCATGTAGCCGCGCACACGCACGCCGAACTCGGCGGCCAGCCACTTCTTGGCGACCGCGCCGGCCGCCACCGTGGGGGCCGTGAGACGGGCCGACGAGCGGCCGCCACCGCGCGGATCACGCACACCGAACTTGCTCCAGTAGGTGTAATCGGCGTGACCCGGCCGGAAGGTGTCGGCGATGTTGGAGTAGTCCTTGCTGCGCGCGTCGGTATTGCGAATGAGCAGGCCGATGGGCGTGCCGGTCGTGACGCCTTCGTACACGCCGGACAGGATCTCGACCTGATCGGCCTCCTGGCGCTGGGTGACGTGGCGCGAGGTGCCCGGACGCCGGCGGTCCAGCTCGCGCTGAATGTCGGTGGCCTCGAGGGGCAGTCCGGGTGGGCAACCGTCGATCACACAGCCAATCGCGGGTCCGTGCGACTCGCCGAAATTGGTAACGGTAAAGAGGGTGCCTAAGGTATTGCCGGACATGGGTTTTTTCTGGAAAGCGGGGTTGAGGCCAGCCCAGATTATGACACCGACGCCGCCAAAACCCGTATCTGATGCGCCGGGACCGGCCGGCCCAGCAGAAATCCCTGCATGTAACGGCAGCCCATGCGGCTCAGAATGTCGCGCTGCGCCTCGGTTTCCACGCCCTCGGCCACCACCATCAGGCCCAGCGCGCGGCACATGCCCATGAGCGCCGACACAAGCTCCTGGCTCACCACATCGGATTCGATTTCCGCCACGAAACCGCGATCGAGCTTGACCCAATCGATCGGCAGGCGGCGCAGGTGAGTGAGGCTGGAATAGCCCGCGCCGAAATCATCGAGCGCCACCTGCACGCCGCGTGCGCGCAGGGAATTGAGCGTGGCCACATGGCGCTCGTACTGCAGAATGAACACCGACTCGGTGATTTCGAGCACCAGACGGTGCGGCGCCAGACGGCTGTTGGCCAGCACGTGCGCCACCTGCAGCGGCAGCTCGTCGGCGTACATCTGCCGCACCGACACGTTTACATGCAGGCTCCACGACGCGGGCCAGGTGACCGCGCGCGCGCAGGCCGTCTCGAGCACCCAGGCGCCCAGCCCCACGATCAGACCGGTGCGCTCGGCCAGCTCGATGACCACCAGCGGCGACACATCGCCGTGCACCGGGTGATGCCAGCGCAGCAGCGCCTCGCATCCCTGGATCACGCCGGAATCCGTGTCGCAGACGGGCTGGTAATGCACCTCGAACTGATCCATCGACGACGAAGCGAGCGCCACGCGCAGGTCGTGCTCCAGCCCCTGGAAATGTCGCTGGCGCTCGAGCATGTCGGGCTCGAAGATATTCCAGGCGGGGCCGCCGTCGTCGAGCTGCAGCATGGCGATGTGCAGGCTGCGCTCGAGTTCGTCGAAATCCGCGCCGTGCGCCGGATACATCGCGGCCGACAGGCGGAACCCCACGATCAGCGGCTGGCCTCGCAGCTCGTAGGGCCACGAGAGCTGCTCGAGAATATGTGGGGCGAGCTCGGCGATGTGCCAGCCTTCGACATCGGGCGCCCAGACCATGAACGAATCGGTGGAATAACGCGCGACCAGAAAATCGTCGGACAGCTCATGCAGGCGCTGCGCGACCATGGCGAGCAGGGTCTTGTTGTCGGCCATATTCAACATGGCAGACAGGGAGGGATGCTGGATCAGCTTGACCAGCAGCGCGGTATCCTGGGTGGCCACGGCGCCGGTGCGCCGCATGCTGCGCTCGACCTTGAGGCGCAGTGAATCGGGCGTGAGTGCACCCGTGAGCGAGTCGCGCGCCAGACGGCGACGCAACCGATACTCTCTATATATAAAGAAAACCAATGTGGCGGCCAGCGCCAATCCCGGTAGCAGACTCTGACCCACCAGGTCATCCAATCCCACGGAGCCCCCTTGTCAGCGAGTACAGCGTCCGGTGCCAACCACCGTCACGGGTATCAGCGGGATTATGCATGATTTGATACGAATTCAACGCGATATTTGGCGGTGGATTCGATAGATTTGGGCGGAAATTCGGGAAAGCGAGAATCCGTGATGGGCGGTCAGCAATGTTTTGATTCTTATATTGAAAAAAATCACTACACTCGAAATATTCGAATTGCACTTTTCGCCCACGCCGCCCATCCATGACCTTGCCACATCGTTTCGTATGGGCCGTTCTCACGCCGTCGATCGTTCTCCTGCTCGGCGCGCAGGCACTACAGGCCTGGACCAGTTGGCGTATCGCACAGACTCATCAGCAAGAGACCGCCCAGCTCACCGCCCGGGCGTATGCCGCCGTGCTCGCGGACGCCAACGGCGCACCCCAAGCTTTGCGCGACCGGCTGCCGGCGCCGCCCGCCGGCTTGGTGGTCACCGTCCATCCGCTCGCGGGTGAACCGCTGACGCTGCCGTCCGCGCCCGCATCGGCGGCGCACACCCTGACGCGCCAACCGTATCGCGCCACCGACGGCACGGAGCGAGGCGAGATCGCCGTCGGCGGGCTTCCCGTCGCGCTCCCCGCTTCCCTGTGGCTGAGCGCCGGCCTGCTGCTCTTGCTGTGCCTCGGGGCCGCGGCCTGGATGCTGCGCAATCTGCGCGCCGCGCTGGGCCGTTGGCAGACGGGTCCGCTGGTCAGGCTCGCGGATCATGCGCGTGCCGGCGAGCCCGGCCAGCTTCCGGATGGCAGTGCGAGCGAGCGCACGCTGCTCGCCCCGGTCTACGCCGCGATCGACGAAGGGCTGGAGCGCCAGCGCCGCCAGCTCGGCGAGCGCGACGAACGCATCGCCGCGCTCGAAAGCGAGGCGCGCCACGACCCCGTCACGCGATTGATGAATCGTCGGGTGTTCTTCGATGCCTTCCGCAATGCGCTGCGCGCGCCGGGTCAGGGCGAGCCCGCGGGCCACCTGCTCATCTTCCGTCAACGCGACATGGCGGAGATCAATCGCCACATGCACCACGAGGCGACCGATCAATGGCTGCGCCTCACCGCCACGCATCTGAGCCAGACACTCACGAGCCACGGCGGCGTCGGCACCCTGCTCGCCCGGATCAATGGATCGGACTTCGCCGCCCTGCTCCCGGCGAGCAGCACGCGTACGGCCAACGAGCTGGCCGAGCATATGCGGCGCGAGCTGCGCCTGCGCCGTCTGCCGCTCAAGAATGGCCAATGGTGCCGCTGGGCACTCGCCCTCACGGCCTATCGTTCCCACGAGCAGGTCGGCACGGTGCTGGCCCGTCTCGACCACGCGCTGATGCGCGCCGAGATCTCCAACAGCGATGACCTGCAGCACGCCGATGACCGCAACGAGACCCGGGTCGACGGCGAGTACAGCTGGCAGGACATCCTGGTGCGGGCACTCGAAGAACACCGGTTTTTCCTGCGGCGCGAAGCGCGGCGGGATGCCGCGGGCACCGTGCTGCATCACAAGGCGACGCTCTGGCTGCGCGATCCCGGCACGCCCGAACCCATCCATGCGTCGCAGTTCATGCCGCCCGCCAGCCGGCTGGGTCTGGCCGCCGACTGCGACATCCAGGCCGTGCGCCTGGCGCTCGACCAGCAAGTGGGCACGACCGGCGACCTGGCCGTGCAGCTCGCCCCCGCGTCGCTGGAACAACCTTCGTTCCGTCAGCGCCTGCGCCGCCTCCTCGAAGACCGTCCGCCGCTGGCGCGCAGGTTGGTGCTCGAGATCGACGCCCATGGACTGGTCGATTATTTCGAGGGCGTGCAGGCGCTGTGCGACATCGCCACGGCGGCCGGCGCGCGCGTCAGCGTACGCCGACTGTCGGAGCAGTTCGCCGCGCTCGAGCGTCTGCATCAGTTGCCGCTGGCCTACCTGAAGATCGGCGGCGGCTTCGTGCACAGCCTGGCGGGCAGTCCCGGCAACCGCCACCTCGCCGCCACGGTCGCGCAGACGGCGCGCACGCTGGGCGTTCCCGCCTATGCGCAGCACGCGCCCGATCAGGCCATCCGCGAGCTGCTGAGTTCGCTGGGTTTTGTCGTGCTCGAAGCCGAGCCCGACACGCTCGATGCTGGTGTGCTGGACCTCACCGAGCCCCCCACCGACGAGCCTGTGGTTCACAACGCCGACGCACCGGCGGCCGAGGCCGCGATCGCGCAAGCCGGCGCCGCCCCTGCCGCGGCCGTCGCGAACCCCAGCCCCGCCTGGCCCGTGCCGGCGAGCGGCGTGCTGCGCAAGCGTCAGGAACAAGCCGATCAACGTCTGTCCGAGCTGGCCGGTGCGTTGCAGGCACAGCGCCAGATGCACTCGCTGCTGTCGCACGAGCTCCGCACGCCGGCGGCCACGATCAGCGCCGCGGCGCAGTCGCTCGAAACCATCCTGGCCGGCAGCGGCCAGGACGTCGACACCCGGCTCGCCCGCATCCGGCGCAACGTCACGCGCATGATCGACATGCTCGACCAGGTGCTCAGCCCGCAACGCCAGCACGACCAGGCGCTCACGCCGCGCCCCGAGAGCTGCGATCTGGGCGACATCGTGCGCGATACCGCGGCCAGCATTCAGCCGGACACGGCCCATCTGCTGGTGGTCAACACGGAAGCACAGGTGCCGGTGCTGTGCGACCCCCTGCTCACGGGCCTGGTGCTGCGCAACCTGATCCAGAACGCGATCAAGTATTCGCCGGCGGACAAGCCCATTCTGATCGATGCGGGTCTGTCCAGCGGCGCTCACGGCGCGCTCGCCTGGCTCGCCGTCACGGACCAGGGCCCCGGCATCGAAGAATCCGAGGCCGAACGCATCTTCGAACCGCACTTCCGCCGGGCCGCGCATCGCGAAACCCCGGGCACCGGCCTGGGCCTGCATCTGGCGCGCCAGCTGTGCAGCAACCAGGGCGGCTCGCTCACCGTCCAGACCCAACCGGGCCAGGGCGCGCGGTTCGTCATCGCCCTGCCGACACCGCAAGGGCGCGGCAGTTGAGCGCGGGCCCGGTCCGATAGCGCAAAGAAAAAGGCGGCGCCGCAGCGCCGCCTTTTTTTGGCCGCGGGCCCGTGGGCTTACGCCGCGAAGACGTAACCCTGGCCGCGCACCGACAACACCGGCAGTTTGAAGCCGGCCGATTGCGCCTTGGCACGTAGGCGGCTCACCATCACGTCGACGCGGCGCGGTTCGAAATCATCGGGGTTATCGGGCTGGATGATCTCGGCCAATACCTGGCGGGTCACGGCCTTGCCCGCGCTGTCGAGCAGCGTCATGAGAAAGATGCGTTCCTGGGCGTTGAGGTGCAGCGAAACGCCCTCCGGGCCGACCAGCACCCAACCGCCTTCCTGCAAAGACCATTGCGCCGACGGGCGGCCCGCTTCGACCATGGTCTGACCCGTTGTGGCGGCCCCGCCACGCGCGAGGCGCATGCGGCGCGCCAGGCTGCGGATCACGGAGCTGAGTTCGAGCAGGTCGACCGGCTTGGTCAGGTAGACGTCGGCGCCGCCCTCGAGCCCGCGGACGCGGTCTTCGAGCGCGCCGCGGCCGGTCAGCATCACGATGCCCATGGGGCTGAGCGCGCGCAGGCGCGTGGCGACGGAGAAGCCGTCTTCGCCCGGCACGTTGGCATCGAGAATGACGATGTCGCAGGGCTGCGACTGGAGATTGCGGTAAAACGAGGCGGCGTCGGCGCAATCGAACACCACGTTGAACCCATAGCCACCCAGCCCCAGGGCCAACTCTTCGCGAAAGTCTTCGTCGTCCTCGAGCAGACCAATACGCAACAATCCGTCGGCAGCCAGCATGGCCTTCCCCTACTTCGATGTGGCCTGTCTGTGCAACATCACAACACAGGCCGTTGATGATGTGACAAATTTTACCCGCGATGCAAGGATTTGAGCGGATTGCAAGCCAATGCCGTGGCTAGCAACCCTCAAGAAGAGCAACTGACCTCGATGCCGGCGGCCCAATCGGGCGGTAAACCGGCATAGCCTTCGCATCCGGGCCGCGCTTCGAAGGGGGCCCGCAACACGTCAAAGAGCCGGTCGATCTCGCTGGCATCCCCTTGCGCAGCCGCCCGGATGGCCTGCTCGGCCAGGTGATTGCGCAAGACATAGAGCGGATTGACGCGGTCCATGGCCTGGGCACGGGCTTCGGCCGCCATGCCATCCTGGGCGTGCCGGGCCGTGAGGCGCGCCAGCCACGCGTGGGCCGCGTCCCGGTCGATGAAGAGGTCGGCGAAGCCCTGCGGCTCTCCGCGCACCGCGTCGCTCAGGCGGCGAAAGCTCAGGGTGAAGTCGGCGCGCTGACTATCCATCAATTTGAGAAGATCATCCAGCAGCACCTCGTCGTCGGCCTGCCATTGGGTCAGACCGAGCTTGGCGCCCATGCGGCCGTGGAAGGCCTGCGTGAACACTGCTTCATAACCATCCAGAACGGCGCGCAGCGCGTCGACGTCGGGCACCAGCGTATGCAGGCTGCCGGCCAGGCGATAGAGATTCCAGAGTCCGACCGACGGCTGGCGGTTCCAGGAATAGCGGCCCTGCGCATCCGTGTGATTGCAGATGTGGTTGAGCGCGAAGCCGTCCATGAATCCGTACGGGCCGTAATCCAGCGTGAGCCCCAAGATCGACATGTTGTCGGTGTTCATCACGCCATGGCAGAACCCCACGGCCTGCCAGCCCGCCATGAGTTCGGCGGTGCGGTGCGTGACGGCTTCGAGAAAGGCCAGCAACGGGCCGTGCTCGCCCGGGGCCTCGCGGCAGGCAGGATAGAAGCGGTCGATCACGTAGTCGGCCAGCGTGCGCAGCAGCTCGGGCTGGCGGCGCGAAGACCAATGCTCGAATGATCCGAATCGCACGAAGCTGGGCGCCATCCGGGTCACCACCGCCGCCGTTTCGATGGTTTCGCGCACCACCGCGTCGTCGGACACGGTGATGGCCAGCGCGCGCGTGGTCGGGATGCCGAGACCGTGCATCGCCTCGCTGGCGAGGTATTCGCGCACCGACGAGCGCAGCACCGCGCGGCCGTCGCCCATGCGCGAATACGGCGTCATGCCCGCGCCCTTGAGCTGGAGCTCCCAGTTGCCGTGCGGTCCGCGGACTTCGCCCAGCAGGTGCGCGCGGCCGTCGCCCAACTGGCCGGCCCACACGCCGAACTGGTGGCCGCTATAGACCGCCGCCAGGGTGTCGCCACCGGGCAGCGGCGCGTGGCCCGAGGCCACATCCAGAAAACCCTGGGTGTGCAGCTCGGCCGGATCGAGACCAATCAGCGCAGCGGCTTCGGTATTGGCGTGCAGGAGGCGCGGCGCCGACGGCGGCCGCGTCTGCAAGCGCGTGTAGAACGCGTCGGGCAACGCCGCGAAGCTGTTGTCGGTGACCAACTGATCGAGCCGCAACCCGCCCTGGACGGGGGGCTGCGCCTGATCGGCGGTGTCGGAAGGATGATGGGCGGGGATGTTCATGCTCGGCGCTCCCGGGCCGCGCGCTTGGCCGGCCGGACAAAAAAGATGGCGCTCAGAAAGAACACCGCGGCCAGGATGGCCTCGACCAGACCCAGCAAGGCGGATGCCTGCCCGGGATCGGACATGGCGCGCACGACACCCTCCATCAGGTACACCAGTACCAGCATGCTGGACCACTGATAGGTATAGAGATTGCCGCGGCTCACCCCGCGCAGCGCGAAGGCGAGCGGCAAGGCCTTGAGCACGAGCCAGGATCCGCCCGGACGCAGCGGCGCCAGCCAGAGCTCCCACGCCACGCTGAGGACGATCAACGCCAGCAAAGAGACGGTGGCGAGGCGACGCAACTGCGGATTGAGTTCGACGGTCATGCTGCTATTATCACCCGATGGAGCACCCCCAAGAGTCCAATAAGCAAGGGGCGGTTCCGCCCTTAGGCGACCCTGCACTTCGCGCCCCCTGGCCCGCCCGCCTGGCCAAGGTCGTCCGCTTTGCCGCCGACCGCGCCGACGAAGAACGGCTGCTGCAGGTCGCCTCGAGCCTCACCTTCACGACTGTCCTGGCCATCGTCCCGATGCTGGCCGTGGTGTTGTCGCTGTTCACCGCGTTCCCGGTGTTCCAGGAGTTCCGGGTCGCCCTCGAGGACTTCCTCGCGACCAGCCTGATGCCGCCGTCGGTGTCGGACAACATCATGGACTACCTCAACCAGTTCGCCCTGCAGGCCACGCGCCTCACGACGATAGGCGGGGCCTTCCTGATCGTGACCTCGCTGCTGTTGATCATGACGATCGACAAGACCCTGAACGATATCTGGCATGTCACGCGCCAGCGGCCTCTGTCGCAGCGCGCCCTGATCTATTGGGCCGTCATCACGCTGGGCCCGCTGGTGGCGGGCGCCAGCCTCTGGGCCACCTCGTTCGTGGCGCGCGAGTCGCTCGGCCTGGTCAGCGACGTGCCCGAGTTCGTGAGTCTGGCCGTCTCGTTCATTCCGCTGATACTCACGGGCCTCGCCTTCGCCGCGCTCTTCGTCGTGGTGCCCAATCGCCATGTCTACTGGAAGGACGCCCTGACGGGCGGCTTCGGCGCGGCCATCCTGCTCGAGATCATGAAGTCGGCGTTTGCGTATTACCTGACGCGCTTTCCCGCGTACACGGTGATCTACGGGGCCTTCGCGACCCTGCCGGTGTTCCTGCTGTGGATCTATCTGTCGTGGCTGTCGATTCTGTTCGGGGCGACCGTGGCCGCCAGCGCGCCGATGATCCGGCTGGGCCGATGGGAGATCAACCGCGAAGCCGGCGCGACCTTCGTGGACGCGCTGGGGGTGCTCGAGGCGCTGGTGCGCGCCCAGGGCATGGGGCCTGCCGGGCGCAGCTCGAATCATCTTTCGCGCCAGCTGTGCCTGCACCATGACGAACTCAACGATGTGCTCGAGGCCTTGAGCGATATGGGCCTGGTGGCCCGCACGGCCGACCAGCGCTGGGTGCTCGCCTGCGACCCGCGGGACACGCCGCTGGACGGCGTGGCCGACCGCTTCCTGCTGGATCGCACGCGCCGCCGGGTGCGCGAAGACCCGCGCATCGAGCTCATCGCCGCGCGTTTGCTGCAGCGCGACAACATTCCCACGCTGGCAGATCTCGTTCAGCTGTCGCACAATACCGGCGTAGACTCGGTGCAAGCGCCTCCGCCGTCCGCCTCCTCCACGCCCGCACCCGGCGCCGTGGACCTCCCGCCAACCGAGTCCGCACGACGGCTCCCCGGCAAGGCGCACGAAGGCTGACCACCGAGACAGGCAAGTTCGCGGGCCTCGCGCCCCAGGAGAATCACCATGTTGAAAGTCAGCGAAATTCTGCGCGTCAAGGGCGACACCTTGTACACCGCATCGCCCGACACCCCGGTGTCGGTGGCGGTGCGCACCATGAGCGAGCAAGACATCGGCTCGCTCGTCATCATGGAATCCGGCATGCTCACCGGCATGCTTACGTTCCGCGAGATCATCCGATGTGTGCATGCCGGCAACGGCCAGCTCGGCGAAACCACCATCCGCGCCATCATGGACGACGCGCCCGTGAGCGTGTCGCCCAACACCAGCGCCGACGAAGTCCAGCGCCTGATGCTCGAAAAGCACGCACGCTACATCCCCGTGATGGACGGCCCCACGCTGATGGGCGTGATTTCTTTCTACGACATGGCCCAGGCCATCGTGGCCGCCCAGCAATTCGAAAACAACATGCTCAAGGCCTACATCCGTGACTGGCCGCTCGAGAGCACCGGCGACAAACCCTGAACGGGCCTGGCGCAAAAGCGAAGGGGCGTCCATGGACGCCCCTTTTGCATGGGTGCTCTGCGCGACCCTGCGCCAGCGCGGCCGTCAGGCGGCGGCCAGCGGATCCGCCTCGAACGGCTCACGCATGCCACTGCGCAGACTGCGCCAGGCTTCGTAGATCAGGGCGGGATCATTGGCCGACAGACGGTGCGGATCGGACAGCAGGCGGCGCCAGCGGCGCGCCCCCGACTGGCTGTTGACCAAACCCAGCATCGGGCGCGTGATCATGCGCAACGGCACGCCGCGCGCCACCTGGTCGGCGGCATAGGCCGTCATGGCATCGACGACCTGCGCATCGGACGGCAACCTGACCGACGGCCAGAGCTGCAGCGACACCTCCGACAGCACGCGCGGGTTATGCCAGGCGGCACGGCCGAGCATGACGCCGTCGAACTCCCCGGCGGCGCGTACCGACAGCTCGGCATCGGCCAGCCCGCCATTGAGCACGATGGTGCAGTCGGGAAAATCCCGTTTGAGCTGCGTGACCACGTGGTAGCGCAGCGGCGGAATCTCGCGATTGTCTTTGGGCGACAGGCCCTTGAGGACCGCATTGCGCGCGTGCACCACGAACACGCGACAGCCGGTGTCGTAGATCTTGCCCACGAAGTCGCGCACGAAGTCATACGACTCGTCGTAGTCGAGGCCCAGCCGGTGCTTGACCGTGACCGGCACGCTCACCGCATCCTGCATGGCCTTCATGCAATCGGCCACCAGCGTCGGCTCGGCCATCAGGCAGGCCCCGAACGCGCCCCGCTGCACCCGCTCGGAGGGACAGCCGCAATTGAGGTTGATCTCGTCGTAGCCCCATTGCTCCCCCATGCGCGCAGCCTGGGCCAGCGCATCGGGCTCGCTGCCCCCCAACTGCAAAGCGACCGGATGCTCGGTGGTATCGAAATCCAGGTGGCGCTCGACATTGCCGTGCAGCAGCGCACCGGTGGTGATCATTTCGGTGTAGAGACGCGCGCGCGGCGCCAGCAGCCGGTGGAAATAGCGGCAATGCCGGTCGGTGACGTCGATCATCGGGGCGACGCACAGCCGCCAGTCGGGAGAGGTCAAGAATCGCTCATGAAAAAACAAGGACTTGCGCTATTTTACCGGGGCATGACGCCCGCCGGGAATGGCTGTTGCCGGCCAGACGCGCGACCGTCTATCCGGGGCACGGCGTGGCGGGCCGCGCGGTGGTCTAAAATTGCGGCGCTGCAGGGCTGCGCGTGGCGCGCCCTCCCCTGCATCCGCCAGGCTCGCCTGCACGTCAACTTCAGCCCTGTCTACGATCAATGGCCGTTTTCACCCCCGTAACCGAGCAAGACGCACGTGCGCTGCTGGCACTTTATGACCTGGGAGACCTGGTCTCGTTGCGGGGTATCACCGCCGGTATCGAAAACACGAACTACTTTCTGCACACCAGCAGCGGTGAGTATGTGCTGACGCTGTTCGAGGTGCTGACGCAGGAGCAATTGCCGTTTTACATCGAGCTGATGCACCACCTGGCGAGCCGCGGCATTCCGGTGCCCCAGCCCCAGACCCTGAAGGACGGCACCCGCCTCACGACGCTGCACGGCAAGCCGACCGCGATCGTGTCGCGGCTGCCGGGCGGCTACGAGCCGGCCCCGGGCCCGCGCCACTGCGCCCTGGCGGGCGCCACGCTGGCGCGCACGCACTTGGCCGGCCGCGATTACCCGCTGACCCAGCCGAACCTGCGCGGCCTGCCCTGGTGGGAACAGACCGCACCCAAGGTTTTGCCGTTTCTCACGCCCGAACAGAGTGCGCTGCTGCAGGACGAGCTGCGCGACCAACAGGCCGCGGCCGCCAGCGCGGCCTGGCAGCGCCTGCCGAGCGGCCCGGCGCATTGCGACCTCTTCCGCGACAACGTGCTGTTTGCCGGTACCTTCGACGATCCGCTCATGGGCGGGTTCATCGATTTCTATTTTGCCGGCTGTGACACCTGGCTGTTCGACGTGGCCGTCAGCGTGAACGACTGGTGCATCGTGCGCGAGACGGGCGAGTTTGTCCCCGAATTGGTGGACACCTGGCTGGCCGCCTATGCCGCCGTCCGCCCGTTCACCGACGAGGAGCGCGCGGCCTGGCCGACCATGCTGCGCGGCGCGGCGCTGCGGTTCTGGCTCTCGCGCCTTTACGACTTCTTCCTGCCGCGCCCGGCGCAGACGCTCAAGCCGCACGATCCCCGGCATTTCGAGCGAGTGTTGCAGGCGCGCCACCGTGCCACGCTTCCCGTCTTGCCCTGAAAGCTCAGCACGCCATAATGAATGTTGAACAAGCGTTCCGTCCCTAGCATTTTCTGACGAGACCTATGCAAGCCGCATCCCTCCCCGCATCCTATGGTTGGCAATGGGTCCGCGACGGCATGAAGCTGTTCGCGAAACAACCCCTCGCCATTTTCATCTGGGCCATGTTCGTGAGCCTGCTGGTGGTGTTCGCCATGGTGACGCCGCCCGTCGGCCCCCTTCTGTTCGTGGCCCTGATGCCCGCCATCACCGTCATGACGCTGGCCGCATGCAAGCACATCGACGCCGACCGCGTCATGCTGCCGTCGATGTGGCCCAAGGCGCTGCAGAAGCCGGGCGTCTTCCGCAAGCTTCTGGTGATGGGCCTGCTCTATGCCGTCGTGGCCCTGCTTGCCGGCATGGTCTCGTTTCTGCCGTTCATGGGCGCGCTCACCGAAGGCATGCGCGCCGCCTCCATCGAAAACGACCTGACACCGTTCATCATCGCGATGCGCGTGCCGCTGCTGATCTTCACGGTGCTTTACGTGATCATCGCGGCGCTCTTCTGGCATGCGCCGGTGCTGGTCGCCTGGCACGGCCTGCGTCTGCGCCAATCGCTGTTTTTCTCGGGCATTGCCTGCTGGCGCAACAAGTGGCCCTTCATGGTCTACGGCGCGGTGTGGGTGCTGATTTTCCTGTTCATCGACCTGTGCGCCGGCATTCTCGTGGCGATGGGCGCATCACCCACGCTGGCCAGCACGCTGCAGGTGCCCTTCAATATCGCGGCGGGCGGCATCCTGTATTGCAGCTTCTACCCTGCCTACACCTCCGTGTTCGGCATCGAGAATCCCCACACGGGTCTCGACCACGGCCACAGCGCGCACGCATAAGGCGGCGCGCCAGGGCCGCAGCCGGCGCACCACCCGGATCACGCGCCCGTCGCGGCCCACGAAAGCCACATCGATGGCATAGGCCATGCCGAAGGTGTGGATCATGCGGCAGGGCGCGATCCATACGCCGACACGCGGCCCCGGCGGCCGCCGGCGGCACAGCAGCCCGCAAAGCCGCCGCCACGGCGTGTGGGCCCGCCACAAGCGCAGCCGCGCGGCTTCGGCAAACCGAGCGGGCGCTGCGCCGGCTAACCGAAAGGGCGCTGCGCCGGCTGACCGAGCGCCCTCCGCGCCCGCCAGCCGAGCGGGCTCCGCGCCCTTCATTGCAGTAGCGGCAATAGCTGCCGCACGATCGGAAACGCCAGCACGATGAACGTGCAGGGAAAGATGCACGCCATCAGCGGCAACAGCATCTTGACGGGCGCCTGCATGGCCGCCTCTTCGGCCCGCTGAAAACTATCCGCCCGCTGCTGCGCGGACAGGCCGCGCAGCACGGGCCCCACACTCGCACCCAGGCGTTCGGCCTGCACCAGGGCCCCCACCCAGGCGCGCACACCGGGCGCCGCCAGATGCGTGGCCATACTCTCCAATGCCTGCTGGCGCGACACGCCCGTGCGCATATCGGCCAGGGCCGCCGACAGGCCATTACGCAGAACGCCCTTGGGCGCATGGTCATACATCAGACGCAACGCGCCGTTCAGGCTCAGCCCCGCCTCTACACACAGCACCATCAGGTCGAGCAGAAACGGCAGGTCGTGATCGGCACGCCGCCGCAGGTGTGCGCCTCGCCGCCACAACCACAGCAACGGCAGCACGCCCGCGACGACACCTGCCACCAGTCCGATCAGCAAGGCGCGCGGCAAGCCTGCCGCGCCGACGTCCGGTGCCGCGGCAGACTGGACGATCGGCGTAAGCGGCGCGACCGGCGTCATCAGGGCGCTGAACAGCCCCTGCACCGCCAGCATCGCCCCAAAAGTGCCCGCGGCCGCCGCCACCATGAAAGCCACCAGCAACGCCTCGGACACGTCGGACGAGACACCGGCGCGCAGCATCGCGCCCCGCAGCCGGTGACGCGCCTGCCAGGTCAGCCGGCGTTCGCACAGGTCAGCCACGCGCGACCAGAAGCGCCACGACAGGCGGCACCAACGCGGCAACTCGGCCGGTGCCGGCTTGCGCGGTGCGGGCCACGCCCGCCACACACGCCCGAGCGCGGCCGCCAACAACGCGGCACCCGCAGCGGCCAGGAGGCTCGCCATCACGGCTGACGGCGAGCCCATCATGTGGGAATTCGCAGAATGCGGCGGATCATCACCACGCCCACCGTCTCGAGGATGAGGAGCACACCCAGCACCAACCATCCCACCGGCGTCTGCCATAGCGGTGCGATCTCTTCAGGCTGGAGCTGATAAAGCGCGAAGCCCACCAGCAGCGGCATGCCGGCCAGCAGCGCCGCCTGCATGCGACCCTGCGCCGTCAGCGCGCGTAGCTTGCCCTGCAGTTGCAATCTCGCGCGCAGGGTGTGGGCGATGTTGTCGAGCGTCTCGGCCAGATTGCCGCCGCTGGCCGCGGCGACGCGCAGCGCTGCCGTAACCAGCACGGTCGACTCCGTCGGAATGCGATGACGCATGCGGTCCAGGGCCTGGTCGAATGGCACGCCGACACGCTGCTCGCGCAGCATCAGCCCGAACTCCTGTGCCAGCGGCGGCTCGCTCAGCTCCACGAGATGCCGCAGCGCGTGGTTAAGGCTCGCGCCCGCCCGCAGCGCGCCCGCCAACGACAGCAGCGCACCGGGAAGCTGGCGTTCGAATCGTTGCAGCCGGCGCTCGCGCGCCCGTTTGAGCAGACCCTGCGGCACCCGTTGCGCCGCCACCGCGGCCAACAAGGCGAGCACCGGCTCGCGGGTGAGCGCCAGCAGCGCGAGCCCGGTCAGCAGCGCCAGCATGACGCCCACGCCGAACAAGCGCGCGGGATCGATGAACAGGAACACCTCGGAAAGCCCGGTCTCGGCCGTGCGGGTGTAGGTGTCGCGATAGCGCTGCGCGGCCGGGCCGACCCACACGCTGGCCTGCCACGCCAGGCCGGCAGCGGCCAGCAATGCACCCGCGACGGCGAGCCAGACGAGCATGGATCAGGCCTCCCGCGCGTGCGCGCACGCCGCAGCCAGCCTCTGCGCGCCGCGCCAGTCAGCGGGCGTCATGGCCAGCGCATCGGTCTCGACGAAGCCCTGGCGCGCGTCGAACGCGAAGAGGGTTTGGGTTTGCACACAGCCGCTCTCCATGCCGGTCACCTCCACGATCTGGGTCACGACGCGTCTGCCCGAGGACAAGCGGCTCTGCTGCACGACCAGATCGATGCTCGATGCCACGTACTCACGGACCACCGATAGCGGCAGGTCGAGTCCGGCCATGAGGACCATGGATTCCAGTCGGCCCAGCGCATCACGCGGCGAATTGGCGTGCAAGGTGGTGAGCGAGCCTTCGTGGCCGGTGTTCATCGCGGTCAGCATGTCGAAGGCTTCCGCGCCACGGCATTCGCCCACGACGATACGGTCGGGGCGCATGCGCAGCGCGTTGCGCACCAGATCGCGGATCTCGACGCGCCCCCTGCCCTCGGCATTGCTCGGACGCGCTTCCAGCGCGACGCGATGCGCATGCGCGAGGCGGAGCTCGGCGGCGTCCTCGATCGTAATGACGCGCTCTCCCTCCGGGATGGCGTCGGAGAGCACGTTGAGCAGGGTGGTCTTGCCCGCGCCCGTGCCGCCCGACACGATGATGCTGCGGCGGCGATGGACCGCATGCGTCAGATAGTCGGCCATGGACTCGCTCAGGGCTTGCGCCGCCAGCAGGTCGGCCATTTGCCAATGGCGCTGCGGGAACTTTCGGATCGTGATCACGGCCCCGCCCAGCGCCACGGGCGGGATGACCGCATTGACGCGCGAGCCATCGGGCAAGCGCGCGTCGACCATGGGTGAGGATTCGTCGACCCGCCGGCCCAGGGGCGCCACGATGCGTTCGAGCACGCCGCGTACCGCGGCTTCGCCGCTGAACGCCACGCCGTGACGCGTCAGTCGGCCGCGCGACTCGATGTAGATGCAGTCGTGCCGGTTCACCATGATCTCGGTCACCTCGGGATCCGCAAGCAAGGCTTCCAGCGGGCCGAGGCCGAGCGCCTCGTCGAGCACATCCTGGGCCAACGCGGCGGGATCGACGTCCGCGTCCAACTCCGAACGCGCTTCGCTGATCAATTCGCGCAGGAGTTGAGCGGCCTGTTGCCGCAGCGCCGCATCGCTCATGCCGGATACGTCGCGCCGGCGCAGATCCAATCGCTCCAGCAGGGCGAGATGCAACCGGCGGCGCAGCTGGCGCGAGCCATTGAACGCCGCGTCATCGTGTTTGGCGGCCGGTGCTGCCGAGGGTATCGATGTGCCGTGAACCGACGCGCGCGCGCTATCTGACCGCAGCCCCGCCGCGTCAAGACCCGCGCGCTGCGCCGCCTCGAGACGAAGAGGCAGGCCCGGAGCGGGATCGGGTTCGCCGAGCCGGGGTGGCGCGTGGCCCCCGAGCGCCTGTGTGTGCCAAGCGGGATGCAGCGCCCCGCCCGGCTCCGCCCCCGACGGCAGGCTCGGCTCCCCACCGCGCTCGACCACCCGCGGGGCACTGGCAGCGCCGGCACCCGACGCGCTCGCGGGTGGCATGGTGAACGACGCTTCATCCGGTGTGGACGGTCCGCTCTGGCGCGGCACACCCGGGTCGGCGGGGGCCGGCGCCGGACCGGCGTTGCGCCCATGCATCAGGATTCGCAGGCGGCAGGCGCCGATGACGATGGCGTCATCGGTGTGCAGGGGGCCATAGGTGGCGACGCGCAAGCCATTGACGGTGGTTCCGAGCAGCGTACCCAGGTCTTCGACGAAGATCTCTTCGCCCTGGGCCGACAGGCGCGCATGATGCTTGCCCACGCGCCATCCGGTCAGGCGCAGGGTGCAGTCGTCTCCCCTGCCGATCAACACGGGCAAGGTAACCCGCTGCCGCTCGATCTGGCCGCTCTCGAAATGCAGCTGCAGCTCGATGAGATCGTGCGCGCTCATGGCCGCCCTCCGAGGGCTGCCGGACTCGCCACCCATTGGGAGCCGGGCCGAGCCTGGCGGCCACGTGCCGCCACGGGCTCATCGAGCCCCAACGGTGTGGGCTCGGGAAAGGCCGCTTGCAGCTGCCCCCGAGCGCGATGCAGGCGCCCGGCCTGCATCGGATGGTCGGGTCCCATGACCGTGGGCGTGACGAAGATCACGAGCTCGGTGTCGCGCCGCTCTTCACGCTGAATCGAAAAAAGCGCGCCCAGCACCGGAATGTCCGATAGCAAAGGCAGCCCTTGGCGCCGGCGCGAGGTCTCGCGCGAGAGAAATCCGCCGATCACGAGAGTGCGCCCGGATGGGACGTTGAACTCGGTGCTCGCACGACGCGTGCGCAGCGCCGGCCCGGCGGGCAAGGACAGCGCCGTGTCGATGGCACTGGCCTCCACCTCGATGCGGCAACGGATGCCGCCGTCGGGATCGATCTGCGGCGTGATGGTGAGCCCGACGCCGTAGGGCTTGAACTGGGTTTCGCTACGCCCGCCGTCCTGCGTGGAGGTGTAGGGAACCTCGCCACCCGCGAGAAAGTTGGCGGTGCTGCCGCTGCGCGCGATGAGCTGCGGCTGGGCCAACATGAGCGCATCGCCTCGTTCGGCCAGCGCGGCGAGGCGCGCGCCCACGCCCGCCTGCAGCAGCCAGTGGCGGGGCGAGGCGGCGGCTGATGACCCGGTGGGGTCGGCGAGCGCTCCGCCGACCGCGGCGGCGGCCGGATAGGTCCATTGCGCCCCCGTGCGCGGCGCGCTGGCCGACTGGACATCCCATGCCATGCCGAACTCGCGCAGGCGCGACCTGGGCAGTTCGACCACCTGGACGTCGAGCAGCACCATGTTGTCCCAGCCCACCTGGCCCGTGAAGTCGAGGATGCGCGGATAGCGCTGAGCCAGCGCGGCGATCCGGGTGCGGTCCGTGTCGGACAGCCCGTTGCCTTCGATGACGATGCTGTCGCCGGCGACGTTGGCCCTCGCGCCGGGAATGCGCTGAAGCAGCGCAGAGACCTCGGCCTCCATGCCCGCGAACCCCGCTGGCCTTACGTGCACCGTGTGAACCTGCGTCCGGTTACCGGTGCGCCATATCTGAACGGACGTCGTGCCCTCGCCGCGAGCGAAGAGCAGCACCTCCTTGCCCTCGACCGTCGTGGCCTGGACGACCTGGCCGCTTCCCACAGCCACGCGCGCAACCCCGGGCGCCGGGAGGCTATGGGTCTGTCCAACGTCGAGTGTGATTCTTTGCAGGTCTGCATGAGAAGGGTCCTGTTCGAGAGGGGACGGCATGGGGCCGGTGGCGGTGGCTTTTGCGCGGCCAGGCGTGCCCGCGGCATGGCTTGGCGAGCCGCCAGCCAGCGTGCAACTCAACAAAGCGGCGAGACAGGCACGCAAGGCGGGCCGTGTGTACGTGCCCGGCGGCATGTGCCGGACGACACGCCGGCGAGCGGCGTGATCAGGGCGCAGGGGTGCCATGACGGCGTCCTCCCGTGGGCAGGGACGAGAACGAGGATGCGCGCGAGGCCGGCAGCAGCGGCGCGACCTCGCCATCGCCCTCGGCCATCGCGGGCGCGCCTGCGACGCCGGTCTTCGGTGGCATCGCGCCCACCATGCCGGGCGCCTCGGCGTCGCCGTAGAGCACAGGCACGGGTGGCGCGGGCGGCTCCACCCGGGCGGGGAGCCCGAGCAAGGCGCCAAGATCGCTCGGGCCATCGGACTGCGCGACGGGGTCTTCGGGCAGCCGCAATACGGCAGTGAGCGCGCCGGCCTGCTTGGCCGCGATGACGCGCAGGGCCTCGCCGGGTGCGGCATCCAGCGTGAGTGCCTCCAGCGCGCCGTCTGCATCATTGACCGCAACCGCCATGACCCGGCCGGCACTGAGCAATGGCAGCGTGAAGGCGCGCGCCTCGTGCATGATGGAGACGAAGAGATCCAGCTGATCCCCGACGCGCAAAGGCCGGGGCAAGGCGTGAAAGTCGTGCACGGCAAGAGTGAGCGCGCGGCGCCCGGGCGCCAGTTGAGACGACAGAGAATCCGCGGCCGGTGTCTCGGTCATGCCGCGCAGAACGAGCTCGCCCGCGGCCACGGCGGAGCGCAGCTCGGTGTTCAACAGAAGATCGGCCTCGCTCGCGTCGAGCGCGCCTGTGGGCGTGTAGTCGAGCGCGACATCGCGTAGCGCGAGCATGTCGGCCGAAAGGCGCGTGCCCGCCGGAAGATCGCGAGCGGCGACCACGCGCCCGACCATCTGAATTTGATTCTGCCGCGCGAGCTCGTCTTCGCGTCGCGCGAGATGAGCCTGCACGGCCCAGGCCGCCGCCAGCCCGGCCGCGGCGGTGACCAGCCAGACGCCGTAGGCACTGCCATAGCGCAGGAATCGAGCGCGCAGGTTCATCGCGTGGCTCCTGCCAGATGCGGCGGTATTTGCGCAGGTACTTGTGGCGATGTTGGTGCCGGTATCTGTGCCGGTATCTGTGCCGGTACCTGTGCCGGTATCCGTGGCGGTACTTGCCGCATGGCCGAATGACCGCTCCCGGCTTGCGACCCGGCGGGCCGCGTGCGGCGCAGCCAGAGACCACTGGCGCCTGCGCCGCCCGCGGCCGTCGGGTTGATGACATAGGCGAGCGTTTCGCCTGCCCGCCAATGCTGTGCCGACCGTGCCTCGCTCGTGGGACCGCCGGGCACCGGCGCAGCTTGGACAGGCGCTTCCTCCTGCCAGCCCTGCGCGGCCAGACGCCGGCGGAAGGCCTGATCGAGGTGCTGCGCGGAGAGCGGTGAAGCCCAGACCTGCTGCTGCACCTCCTGCTCATCCTCGGTGAACGACACGTCCAGCAGCAGCTCGGACGACGGCAGAGCGAACTCCGCCGTGCCGACATCGCGGTGAGTGTGGGCCCGACGCGCGCTTGCCTCGCCCGGACCCGACATGGACGCCTGGCAGATGCTTGCGATCGAACCGACGCTGCCGCCGCCGTCCACCTGCGCCACGCTGATGCTCCGGGAGCAGACACCACCGACGGCCGCCAACGTGATGCGCTGCGGCTCGATATGCAGTTGGTTGAAGTCGGGATGGCGGGTCGCGACGTAGTCGAGCAGATCCGCGACATCATGCGCCGAACGAAACACCGCCATTCGGGCGGCTGCGCCGAACAAGCGTGCGCCTTCGCCCAGCACCACTACCTCGGTGGCCGCGGGCAGGGACGGCAACGCGGGCATCGCGCCCGCACGTGCGGCACTCGCCAGCATCACACCGATGACACCCACACACGCAACGGCGATGAGGACCGCGCGACGGCGTGCAGCATTCCGCCTCGCGCCTTGCATAAGGGTGGGATGCCGCGGCGCGCCCGGGCTCCCGGCGTGCCGCCCCGCATGCCTCGCTATCGGGCCGCGCGCGATGGTCATGGTTGCCCCCTGTCGCCCGGCGCACGGATCAGATCCGACCAGGGCGCCAGCCAATCGGTGTTGAGCTTGCGCGCGTGCCAGGGTTTGTCGACGGGCTCCCCGACCGCTGCCACCTGACGCGACAGCGCGATGCTGCGATCGGCGGCCGCCCGCCAAGCGCTGCGTGAGCGACCCAGACGCTGCTGCGTTTGTGGCATTCCCGGGGCATGCCCCGCGCGCGCAACGAGAAGCAGACGGCGCTGCGGCTGCGCGCTCGCAAAGCTGATTTCGTTGCCGGTGCCCGCCAGGCTCGCGGTGCGATGCGGCCCGCCACGCACGGCCGCGGGTACGGCCGGCAACGGCAGGCGCGCCCGTGCACCCATCATGCCTGGCGGCACGGCGAGCCAATCGGCCGCGATGGCACGCGCCGAGGGCACGAATGACGAAGGCATGCGGTGAGCTCGCGGTTCCGACGGCGGCACCGCCGTGCTCGGGCCCGGCGATGCGGCGCCTATGGCCTCGATCGCCACGGGCGACTTCGCACCTCTTGCGAACAGATGTGTCGCGGGTGCACCGGCAGCCAACGCGAAAGCGCCGAGCCGTGCCGCCTGATTTGCCTGAAAGGCACGCTCACGCATGTGGTGCAGATACTCGAACGCATGCCAGCACAGCACCAACAGCCCGCCAATGAGCAACATCTCGGTCAGCGCCTGGCCGCGCTGAGCACCGTGCCCATGGTGCCATCCTGGCGCCCGTGCGGGGGCAGAGACAACGCCATGAGGCCCGCCCGGCGGCATCATGCGCAAGGCCATCGTGCTCATGGCTGCGCCTTTGTGGCAGGCCGCGCGGGCGCGACGGACAGGCTGCCCGGCACCGCCACTCGCCGAGCCATCCAGTAAGGGCGCAACAAGGCCGACAGCTGCGCGGGCTCCAGCCCCTGACGTACGGGCGGCAGTGCGAGATACGCCTGTGCCGCCACCGTATGCGACAGCGGCATATCATCGAGCGCGGGCAAGCGCCAACGCCAGGCCAGCGAGGCAGGCGCGCCACCCGGGCGCGCGGCATCGCTCTGCGCCACGGCGCCCTGCACGCGGATGATGAGGGTGGGCCCTGCGGTATTGGATAGCCCATGCATGGCCGGCAGGCCTCGGCCCGGCAGTGCCCAGGACTCGGCAAAACCGCGCCACTGCGCCATCGGATTGCCGGACAGCAGCCGCGTGATGGGCCCGTGGCGCGCGATCTCGACGAGCCGCCAGCCGTTTTTGGCAGTGACGGCCGGCATGACGCGGTCGCCCCCCGCGCCGCCCACCTGCGCCCAGCCCATCGGGTACTCGCGGTGATAGCAGCCTCGCCACTTGTTGAATCGCAGCGAATGGAATGACTGCGTGTCCGCCGAAGCCCAGCGGCCGTCGCGGCCCAGCATGGTCTGGCCCATGCGCCGCAACTCATGGCGCATCCAGGGGCACCACTTGTAGACAATCCATGGACTGCGCTCGGTGCGATCCCGCGGGAACAGCAGGCCGTAACGACCCGCGGCGTCGAGCGCGAGAGGCCGCAAACCTTTGGATGAGCGCGCGTCGTGTTCGACGACAGTGCCGGCCCAGCCATCACGCAAAACCGAGAACGAGAGCGGAAGGCCACTATCGTCGTTGGCGCTGAGCACGGCCTGCACGATCTGATCACGCAGCGAGGGCGTGTCGCGCAGCTGGTGCCGCGCGGCCTGCAGCAGCACGTCGTGCACGATGGCATCGTGGCGCGTGGCCGCGGCGCGCACCGCCTCGGGCGACACACCGCCATCGCGGGCGCGGCCATACGCCCAACCGAAGCTGGGCCCGAACAAACCGCCGATGAGCGTGGCCGGCGGATTGCGCCGGCGGGACTGCCGTGCCTGCGTGCTGGCAAAGGCATTCCAGCTGGCCACGGTGGCGAGATGAGCAAGGGCCACCTGATGCGCGATCTGCGCCCGGTTGATGTAGGCGACCAGATTGAGCGCGCGCGCCTGCACCAGCGCGCCGCTATAGACCGCGGCGTCGGCCACGTGAACGAGCCGCGTGCTGGCGCCGGCGACGCGGCCGATGGCGGCGGAACCCGCCCAGGCCGCGGTGACGGCCGCCAGCAACACCAGGCCCAACACCAGCGCCTGGCCTTGCTCTGCGCCCGCCACCGGGCGCGCATCGATCACGATGATCACACGGGGCGTAGCCGTGACGCAGGACGTGCTCATTTGGCCGCCGCGGCGTTTCCGGTGTAGGCCTTGAGGGAACGCGACTTGGTCTGATCGGCCGCCTTGCCCGCCGCGCTCTGCGCCTGGCGCGCCTGCGCGGTGCCGTCTTCGCCCGCCAGCTCGCGTGCCATCGCGGCGGTCTGGGCGCGGACGACCTGACCGAATAGCTGGTAGACCGCGATCGCCGCGACCGCGATGAGCGCGACGATGACGATGTATTCGGTCATCGCCTGGCCGCGCTGACGAAGGGCGCGGCGCATTGGAAGGGAAGCTTGCATGGCACACCTCAGGAGAAGGATCGAGGTGCCAGGATGCCGCCGCGGATGAGTCCCCGACTATGCGTAGATACCGAGGCGGCACGGCCGGGCGGGCGTTCGGCCAAATAAAAACCCCTTGCCTGTAAAGGCAAGGGGTCGGCCGTCTGAATATGACGAAGCGACTTAGTCGCTGGTCTTATTTCTCGGCGGCATGAGTGATGGCATTACCGGCACGGGACACATCCTTTCCCATACCAGCCATCGTGTTGCAGCCTTGAAGTACGAATCCGAATACGACGAAGGCCGTCAGCACGATCTTGCTGCGCATACGTTAACGCTCCCTGAAAAGACAAACTCAGGCGATGCGCACGCGCAGTTCGCCCAAACCCTCGACGCCGCCCGTGATGACGTCGCCCTTGACCACCGCGCCCACCCCTTCGGGTGTGCCCGTGAAAATGATGTCGCCCGGCTGCAGTTCGAACAGGCCGGAGAGATACGAAATGCTCTCGGGAATGTTCCAGATCATCTGCGCCAGATCGCTCGATTGCTTGCGCGTGCCATTGACGTCGAGCCAGATCGCGCCCTTGTCGATCGTGCCGGTCACGCTGCGCGGATGCACCGGGCCAATCGGCGCGGAATGATCGAACGCCTTGCCCACTTCCCAAGGCCGGCCCTGCTTCTTGGCCTCGCCCTGCAGATCGCGGCGGGTCATGTCCAGACCGAGGGCATAGCCCCAGATGCAGTCATTGGCCTGATCGACCGGGATATCCTTGCCACCCTTGCCCAGCACCACGACCAGTTCCATTTCGTAGTGCAGATTGCTGGTCTTGGACGGGTACGGCATCTCGCCCGTTTCGCCATCGGCCACGGTCAGCAGCGCATCGGCGGGCTTGCAGAAGAAGAAAGGGTCTTCACGGCCGGTAAAGCCCATTTCCTTGGCGTGTTCGGCGTAGTTGCGGCCGACGCAATAGACGCGGCGCACCGGGAAGCTTGCGTTGCTGCCGGCCACGGGAACGGACGCGACGGGCGCGGGCTGAATGACGTATTCCATGTTCGAAAACCTCGGTGAGGCCACGGCCGGCGAGAGCCGCCCGCGGTCGGTAAACGATGGGGGTGGAGCAATGCGCGAGTGTATCCCGATTCGAGCGGCGGGCCGAAGCGCGCCAGCGCGGGTCGGTGCGCACGCAAAAAAAGCGGCGATTTCTCGCCGCTTTTTTTGACCAAAACCTGAATATCAGGCCTGGCCCTTGTTGTAGCGCTCGGCGCTCTTCACGATTTCTTCGTGAGCGGCGTCCACGCCCTTCCAACCCTTGACCTTCACCCACTTGCCCTTCTCGAGATCCTTGTAGTGCTCGAAGAAGTGCTGGATGCGGGCCACGTCTTCGGTGGGCAGATCCTCGTACGACTTGATGTTGCGGTACGGGGGGTACAGCTTTTCGATCGGCACGGCCAGCAGCTTGGCATCGCCGCCCGACTCGTCGTCCATTTCGAGCACGCCGATGGCGCGGCAACGCACGACGGCGCCGATCTGGATCGGGAACGGGGTCAGCACCAGCACGTCGGCGGGGTCACCATCGTCGGAGAGGGTCTGGGGGATGTAGCCGTAGTTGCACGGATAGTGCATGGCCGTCAGCATGAAGCGGTCCACGAAAATGGCGCCGGTGTCTTTGTCGACTTCGTACTTGACGGGATCGGCATTCATCGGGATTTCGATGATGACGTTGAAATCTTCCGGCAGCTTCTTGCCGGGCGCGACGCGATCGAGACTCATAGTGGAACCTTGCTTAGCGAGTAATGGGTCTGTGGAAAATCAGGCTTTGTCGTTCTTGCGGGCGGCCTCGCCCGGCGCCTGCCGCGCGCCGACCGGGTCGGCTTCAGCAGGCAGGCTGTGCAGCGGTGCCTCGAGGGCGGTCACCGGAATCGGAGCGCTGTCGAAGTAGTCTTCGATGTCGACCGCCGAGCGCACCGGCACGGCAGCTGCGGCAAGCTCCTCGGGCTGCGGCGCCGGCCGGCCGGCCGTACGCGCATCGGGATCGAGCACGTAGTCGACCGCGGAGGCCGCGACAACGGGCTCGCGATCCTCTGTGGCGGCGTCGGCGGCAGCGCCGGCGGACACCGCGCCGTAGTAATCGATATCCCCCGGCTCGTAGCCCCCTTCCGCGTCGAGGTGCGCAGGATCGGCACCCAGGTCGGCCGCCGGCAACGCGGCGTCGGTCGCCAGCACCGGCAACGCCATGCGGGCCGCGGTGGCCAGGCGCCAATGCCGCACGGCGTCCGCGGGACGATTCAGGCGGTCGTAGAGACTGCCCAGCAGCGCGTGGGTCTGGGGATCGTTGCGGCGCGCGAGGCTGCGCTGCAGATAGCGTTCGGCTTGACCCCAGAGTTGGCCGTTCAGACACAGCATGCCCAGCGCGCTGAGCAGATCGGTGTCGGTCGGGCGCTTCTGCAGCCAGGTCTCGGCCTTGGCCAGACGGCGCGGCACCTGCTCGGCATCGCAGCGGGCGTAAGCGGCCACCAGCACCGGGTCGAAGCGGGTTTCGATCGCGGCCTCGAGAATCTTGGCGGCGTCGTTGTGCTCGCCGGCGGCGTCGAACGCCTGCGATCCCACCAGCGCGATATTGGGCAGCAGGCGCTCTTCGGACTTGAGGTCTTTCCAGATGGCACGCCACTCGTCGGTGGCGATGCCGGCGCGCAAGCGCGCGGCGCCGGCCGTATCGATCAGCGATTCGGCTTCGGTCTTGGCCAGGGCGTTGCGGCGCGACAGGCCACGCGCCAGCACGAACACGCGCTCTTGATGGCCCAACGCGGTTTCGGCGCGCAGCAGCAGGCGCATGGTGTGCAGGTGGCGCGCGCCGCCGTCTTGCAGCGGTGCCAGCACCGCCAGTGCGCGCTCGGCCTCGCCCTGATCGAGCAGCATGTCGGCGGCAACCGTGGCCACGGCCTCGTGCAGACCGGCGTCGTCGCCCGCGTGTTCGCGGGCGGCCTCGAGCATGCGATCGCGGCGCTCGAATTCGCCGAGCCCGTGCGCGGCCCGTGCCGCCGACAAGGCGGCCAGGACACGGCGGCTACCCTCGCGGGTCTGGTCGAGCAGCTTGGTGAGGTCTTTTTCGGCGTGTGCGAAACGGCCTTCAAGCAGCTCGATCCAACCGCGTTCGAGGAGCTCGTGGTCGCGCGCCTGGGCGCGGCGGCCGCGCCAGGCACGCAGACGATGCGGAATCGCCAGCAGCCAGGCCAGCACCCGCAGACCGACGTAGAGAACGACGAAGGCGGCGACCAGCAGCAAGACGGCCAGGGTAAGCGAAAGCTCGATCCGCCACGGCGAAACGAGGATCAGCACATTGCCGGGATGGGCGCGCAGCGTGACCGCCAGCGCGACGGCCACCACGGCCAACAGCAGGGTCCAGAACCAGGTACGCATGCGTCAGTCCTGCCCGTCGTCAGTCTTGAACCCCGCCGCGCGCAGGGCGGCGATGTTGTTCAGGCTGTCGGCCACGTCGGGCACGCGCACGGCGATGTCCGTCTGGGCCAGATCACGCGCGAGCGTGAGGGCGGCCTGCGTGTCGGCGGCACGGCCGTCGAAGTATCGGGACAGCGTGTCGGCGACCGTCTCGAGCTCACTCTTCCAGACGGTGGATTGACGCATCAGCATGGACAGTTGCACGGTCAGCAGACGCTGGCGCAGGGTCGAACGGACCTGCTCGGCCTGCTCGGGCGACAGCAGCAGCGCGGCGGGCGCATCGGCGCGTTGCACCGAAATCAGATCGCCGAGTTCGTGGGCGAGCGCGGATCCCGCCCGGCCCGGCCAGGACGTGATCTCGGCACGCCAGCGCTCCCACCAGGCCGCGTCGGCCGGCAACGCCGGCGCGCTGGCCGCGGGCACCGGCACGCGCGCGGCGGCCGGGGTATCGGTGGTGCCATTGGGCGCGGCGGCGTCGGGCACGAGCAGCGGCGCGCGGTTCACGAGCGCCACCAGACGCTCGATGCGAGCCGATTGACCGGGGATGTCGACCGTGGGCACCGCACGCAGGCGATCGAGATCGCCATTGAGGCTTTGCTGCAGGCTGGCGAAACGCGGACGGTCGGCGCGGGCAAGCCGGCCCTGGGCCGTCTCGAGCGCGACAATCGCGTTACCGACATTACCGGCCAGACGCAGTTGCTGGCTGGCGATCGTCACGAGTCGCTCGATGTCGTTGGCCAGCATTTCGTCGCTGGTGCCGTCGTTCAGGTTCTGCAGCGCCTGCTGCAGCGTCTGGGCCTGACTCTGCGCCTCGCGCACACGCGTCTCGAGCTCGGCGACCTTGCCCGCCTGGGCCTGGGCCAGCGCCAGCGCCTCGCGCGTGTCGTTGCGGGATTGGGTGAGGTCGCGCGTGAGCTGGTCGAGTCGGGCGGCGACTTCGCGGCCGGACGACATGAATTGCTTGCGCTGGGCCCACAGACCGGCGCCCAGGGCGCCTGCCAGAATGACCACGATGATGAAGGCGGTGATCAACGTGCCGCCGGTCCGCTTGCCGCGAGCCGGTTTGGCACGCTGGGACGTTGATACGTCTGGCGTCGCAGCACTCTCGCCAGGACGGGCCGGCACGGGTGCCGGCGGTATAGAAGAGGTGTTGTCTGTCATGACGCGATTGTATTCGGTGATGGCCTAAAACGACGATTCAACCAGCAACAAAAGCCGCGAATATCGCCTCATCGGCAGGTATGCAATCTTTTACCAGAGCCCCGTTCCAGCCGCCACCGGCCAGCGTTTGCGCCAACGAGGGGTGCGTGACCACCGCCCTGCCGCGCAGCCACCACGCGCGTACGCCGGCACGATCGATGTTGGCGGCGACCGCCGCGATGCCCTCGCCGCTGGTCAGAAGCCAGGTGTGAGGACGATCCTGCACGGCCCACTCCTGCAATAGCGCCAGCCGGGCGTCGTCCCACTCGCAGGGCACACGACGATAGATGGCGCACGGCACCACCTCCGCCCCGGCCTCGCGCAAGCGCTCCGCCAGCCACTCGCGCCCTTCGGTGCCGCGCACGATCAACACGCGGCGCGGCATGGGCCGCTGCCGCAGCAGTTCCCAGAGCGCTTCGGAATCGTGCCGCGGGGCCGCCGCGGGCGGATGAATCACTGTTGTATTCGTGCCAAAAAGGCCGGATTCGTGCAGCGCGACCGCGCTGGCCGGCCCGACGGTGGCCGCCGCCGTCGCCGCCGGCCAAGCCGACGCGCCCTGGGCGCGCCACGCATCGAAAAACAGCCGGGCCGCATTGCCGCTGACAAACACCACGAGATCGAAGTCGGCCGGCTCCGGCAGAGGCGACTGCCGCGGCATCGGCGCCAGCGCGAGCGCCGGCCAGCCGTGCGTGCGCCAGCCCGCGGCGTCCAGGCGAGCCGCCAGCGTGTCGTTGCGGCCATCCGGCCGCGTCAGGATCGCGAGAGGCGCCATCGAAAACTCCAGCATGCGAACAGACCGGCTCGCGCCCTGAGCGCGAGCCGTGGTGTTACTGCGGGTCTGATTCGGGGCGCAGCAGCTCGGCCAGGATCTGGTCGGCGCCGCCCGTCAGCAGTTCGCGTGCCGCGGTCAGGCCGATGCCCTCGGCCTGGGCCGGAAGCCCGCGGTGTTCGGCACGCACGATGCGCTGTCCGTCGGGCGAAGCCACGAGCGCGCGCAGATGCAGGGAGTCGCCTTCGATCTCGGCGTAGGCGGCCAACGGCACCTGGCAGGAACCGCCCAGCTCGCGCGAGACCGCGCGCTCGGCCGTGACGCACGCCGTGGTGGCGGCACAGGCCAGCGGCGCCAGCCAGGCCTGCATGTCGGCCCGGTCGGCGCGGATCTCGATGCCGAGCGCGCCCTGGCCGGCGGCCGGCAGGCTGTCGATCGGATCGAGGCGGCCCCGGATGCGCGACAGCAGCCCGAGACGCTCGAGCCCGGCGGCGGCCAGCACGATGGCGGCATAGTCACCGTTATCGAGCTTGCCCAGGCGGGTATCGAGGTTGCCACGCAGCGGCTTGACGACCAGATGCGGAAACTGCGCGCGGATCTGGGATTCGCGGCGCAGGCTCGACGTGCCCACGACGGCGCCGGCCGGCAGGGAAGCCAGGTCGGGATAGTCGTTGGACACGAAGGCGTCACGCGGGTCGGCACGCTCGAGCACGGTCGACAGCGCGAACGGCGCATGGAGGTCGACCGGGACATCCTTGAGCGAATGGACGGCCAGATCGGCGCGTCCATCGAGGAGCGCCGTTTCGAGCTCTTTGACGAACAGCCCTTTGCCACCGACCTTGGACAGGGTGCGATCCAGAATCTGGTCGCCGCGGGTGGTGAGGGTGAGGAGTTCGACTTCGCACGCGGGGTACAGCGTGCGAAGCCGATCACGTACGTGCTCGGCTTGCCACAGGGCAAGCCGGCTCGCACGGGTCGCGATGACCAGGCGTTGCGGATCGGGCACGACGAACGTCAGATGAACGACGAGACGACGATCGAAACAACCACGCCGATGATGGCGAGGACGAACAGGCCCTGCAGGAGGCTCAGGCCGGATTCGGTTTGTTGGGCGTTTTGGGTCCTACGCAGACTCATGTGCGGATTCCTTGGAGGCGGTTTTTTTGCGGCTTGCGATCCACCGTCCCAGGACAATGACCAGCACCGCGCCGATAACTTCAGCGGCAATTTTAACCGTCTGCGGCTGCTCGCCAAATTGACGCACGACAAACACGTCGGTAATCAGCATGCCACCGGCGATCCAGCCCAGCAGCGCGGCGCCGAACGTGACGACCAGAGGATAGCGGTCGATCAGCTTCAGAACCAGCGTGCTGCCCCAGATGATGATGGGCACGCTCACGACCAGGCCGAAGATCACCAGGCCGAGCTGGTGGGCTTCGTCGGCGCCCTGCGCGGCGCCGGCAATGGCGATGACGTTGTCCAGGCTCATCACGAAGTCGGCCACGATGATGGTCTTGATGGCCGCGATGATGGACGTGCCGCCCTGGACGTTGCCGTGGGCGTCGTCCTCGGGCACCAGCAGCTTGACGCCGATCCAGAGCAGCAGCAGACCGCCGACGACCTTCAGGAAGGGGATGTTCAGCAAAGTGAGTGCGAAGGCGATCAGCACGACGCGCAGAATGATGGCGCCTGCGGTGCCCCACAGGATGCCTTGCATGCGCTGCTTGGGCGCCAGGTTGCGACAAGCCAATGCGATGACAACGGCGTTATCGCCGCCGAGCAGGATGTCGATCAGGATGATCTGGAAGACCGCCGACCAGCTCAGCGTTTGGAAAAACTCGAGCACTTTGTAAACCCCTAACGGTGTTATGTATGGATATTCCGACTTCCGGAACGCCGGGCAATCCACCCGGGCGTCCGTCCCCATTCCGACGTAGGGAAAGGGATCGGCGCAGCCCGTTATTGTAGTTCAGCTTTGCGTCATTAAGTTGGCGCAAAGCTTTGATTCAGCTTGCATTCAGCTTCGTTGCTGGCGCAACAAAAACAGCTTGCCGAGGGCCAGAACAACCACCGCGCCGACGACACCGGTAAGCATCGCGAAGTGATGTTGAGACATGCCCAACGCGGCATCGATGCGCGCCACGGGCTCCTGCAAAACAGGGTCACCGACCAGCAGTTCGCCCGCGATGAAGCCGAGCAATGCCGCGCCCACCCATACGATGACGGGGAAGCGTTCAATGACTTTAAGGAGGAGCGTGCTGCCGAAGATGACGAGCGGAATGCTGATGGCAAGACCCAGCACCAGGAGCGTGGTATCACCCATGGCGGCGGCGGCCACGGCCACGACGTTGTCGAGGCTCATCACCAGGTCGGCGATCATGATGGTGCGGATGGCGGCCATGAGGCCTCCGTGCTCTTTACCCGCTCCGTCTTCGTCGCCCTCGGGCAACAGCAGCGTCACGCCGATATAGACCAGAAGCAGCGCACCGACCAGCTTGAGCCAGGGCAGCATCAGCAGTTTGGCGGCGACCAGGGTCAGCACGATACGCATGATGATCGCGGCGGCGGAGCCGACGACGATCGCTTTCTTTTGTTGTTGCGGGGGCAACGATCTGGCGGCCAGTGCGATGACGACGGCGTTGTCGCCCGACAGCAGAATGTTGACCCAAATGATCTGGAGCAGTGCGATCCAGAATGCTGCAGAACTGAGTTCCATGCCTCTCTTTCCTAGATGATCCCCTAGGTTTTATGGGTGGAAGGTGCCCAGCATGCACGGGCCGCCGTCTTGTCCAGCGCGAGCCGGACGGCAATTGTTATGGGTGCATGGGAGGGATAGGGAGAATGCCCTACCCTTTCATTATAGTTTCGCCAATCTGTCCACAGCCTTTCAGCGCGCACCACCCACACACATCCTCGGGAAATCCCCGATACCGCCGTCGCCCACGCCTCGCAAGGCGAAAAAAAACCCGCCTGTGAAGGCGGGTTTCCTGGAGCTGGGATCGATCCAGCCAGCGCTTTACAGCACCGACTTGAGCAGCTTGCCCATTTCCGACGGATTGCGCGTGGTACGGATACCGCACGCTTCCATCACTTCCAGCTTGGCGTCGGCCGTGTCGGCGCCGCCCGAGATCAGCGCGCCGGCGTGGCCCATGCGCTTGCCCGGAGGGGCGGTGACACCCGCGATGAAGCCGACGACCGGCTTCTTCATGTTGTCCTTGGCCCACTGAGCGGCGTTGACTTCGTCCGGACCGCCGATTTCGCCGATCATGATGACGGCGTCGGTGTCGGGATCGTCATTGAACAGCTTCAGGACGTCGACGTGCTTCAGGCCGTTGATGGGATCGCCACCAATACCGACGGCGCTCGACTGACCCAGACCCAGTTCGGTCACTTGAGCCACGGCTTCGTACGTCAGGGTGCCGGAGCGGCTGACGATGCCGATGCGGCCCTTGCGGTGAATGTGGCCCGGCATGATGCCGATCTTGATTTCGTCGGGGGTGATCAGACCCGGGCAGTTCGGGCCCAGCAGCAGCGTCTTGCTGCCCTTGGCCTTCATGCGGTTGCGCAGCTCGAGCATGTCACGGACGGGGATGCCTTCGGTGATGCAGATCGCCAGATCCAGTTCGGCCTCGACGGCTTCCCAGATGGCGGCGGCAGCGCCCGCGGGCGGCACGTAGATCACCGACACGGTGGCGCCGGTGTCTTGCTTGGCGTCCTTGACGGAGGCGTAGATAGGGATACCTTCGAAGTCTTCCCCGGCCTTCTTGGGGTTCACGCCGGCCACGAAGGCGGCTTTGCCATTGGCGTACTCACGGCACATACGGGTGTGGAACTGGCCCGTCTTGCCCGTGATGCCCTGGGTGATGACTTTGGTGTCCTTGTTGATCAGAATCGACATTTGTGAATCCTTGGCAATTTTTTACTTGGCAGCGGCGACAACTTGGGTCGCGGCTTCGGCCATCGTGTCAGCGCTGATGATGGGCAGGCCCGATTCGGCCAGCATCTTCTTGCCGAGCTCTTCGTTGGTGCCCTTCATGCGGACGACCAGCGGCACGCTCAGGTTGACGGCCTTGCACGCGGCGATCACGCCTTCGGCAATGACGTCGCAGCGCATGATGCCGCCGAAGATGTTGACCAGAATGGCCTTCACGCCCTTGTTCTTGAGCATGATCTTGAAGGCTTCGGTGACCTTCTCGGCCGTGGCGCCACCGCCCACGTCCAGGAAGTTGGCCGGCTCGCCGCCGAACAGCTTGATGGTGTCCATGGTGGCCATGGCCAGACCGGCGCCGTTCACCAGGCAGCCGATGTTGCCGTCGAGCTGGATGTAGGCCAGGTCGAACTTGCTGGCTTCGATTTCAGCGGGGTCTTCTTCGTCGAGGTCGCGGTAAGCCACGATTTCCGGGTGACGGAAAAGGGCGTTCGAGTCGAAGTTGAACTTCGCGTCCAGGGCGATGATGTTGCCCTTGCTGTCGCGGTTCAGCGGGTTGATTTCGACCAGCGAGGCATCGGTGTCCATGTAGCACTTGTAGAGCTTCTGGAACACGTCGACGGCCTGGGCGGTCGAGTCGGCGGGCAGGCCGATCGCATTGGCGATCTTGGTGGCTTGTTCGGCGGTCAGGCCGGCCAGCGGATCGATGTATTCGGTGATGATCTTTTCGGGCGTGGAGTGAGCCACTTCCTCGATGTCCATGCCGCCTTCGCTGGAGGCGATGAAGGCAACGCTCTGCGTGGCACGGTCGGTGACCAGCGAGACGTAGTATTCCTTCTGGATGTCGGCGCCGTCTTCGATGTACAGGCGACGAACCTTCTGACCTTCGGGGCCGGTCTGATGCGTGATCAGCTGCATGCCCAGGATTTCGGAGGCCAGCTTGCGCACGTCGTCGAGCGAGCGTGCCAGCTTGACGCCACCACCCTTGCCGCGGCCGCCCGCGTGAATTTGTGCCTTGACGACCCAGACCGGTCCACCCAGCTTTTCAGCGGCAGCCACAGCCTCGTCGACGGAAAGAGCGGGAATACCGCGGGGCACGGGGACGCCAAATTGCTTCAGCAGTTCCTTGCCTTGATACTCGTGGATTTTCATGTGTTACCTGTCAGGACGTATGAGAAAAAGAGGGTGAATCGGAAACCGCAGCGACCGTTTCGCCTTGTGCCTCGCCCGTATACCACTGAGGGTAATAGGCGAGC
The DNA here is from genome assembly GCF_002261475.1 of Bordetella genomosp. 5. Lineage (GTDB taxonomy): Bacteria > Pseudomonadota > Gammaproteobacteria > Burkholderiales > Burkholderiaceae_B > Bordetella. The sequence continues at coordinate 175,702 of NZ_NEVN01000004.1, read as the reverse complement.
ACGACCGGGCCATCGGTACGCAGCGCATGGCAGCCGTCCAGCTGGAACGGACGCCGCTCCGGATTACTGGCACTGTTCTGGCGCCGCCGGCCGGCCATCATCTGGACGGCCGCCGTCGGCAAGACCTGCGAGAGCTCGGTCATGTGCGTACAGCCCGCGACATGACCGAAGCGCTCTTTCACCTGGCGCCGAAACCCCTTGAGCAGGTTCATTCCGACCAGGTCCTCGTAGGCGTCAGCGATCGCCATACAGGACCCGCCGTAAGGCGCGGCATCGTAGGCAGCGACCGCCGCGACGATGCTGTAGTCGTCGTCGATGGTGATGCGCAGATGCATGTGGTGGATGGGGTCGCCCGCCTTGAAGGTTTCGCCGTCACGCGTAAGGAAGTCGTATCCCTTCACGTCGATGAGCTCGGCCTCGAGATCCCATAAGCCGTCGTCGCGCCCATAGCACTGCACGCGGATGGACCGCGTGTGTAGGGGTTGGCGCGAAACTTCTGACAATGGCAAGGGCATAACGAACGGGCCTGCTGGCACGACTTTGACGCAAGGCAGCAAAACCAACAAAGTATAACGCAGCCCTTCCGCATCCCGGCGTCTTATCTCGCCGCGCCGCGCTCACCCCGCGCACCCGCACAAAAAACCGCCGGCGCGCTCCGAGAGGCGCCGGCGGCGGTCATTGCGGCGTGGTAAGGGCGCCCGGCAGAGGCGGCCTCTCCGCGCCTAGCCCCTACTGCCTGAAGGGTTTTAAACCGCGTCGCGCAGCGTGCGCGCCGCCTGGACCATGCTCAGCAGCGCCGCCTCGGTTTCGGGCCAGGCGCGCGTCTTCAGGCCGCAATCCGGATTGACCCACAGCCGCTCTTTCGGCAGCCGGCTCGCGGCCTTCTGCATCAGACCCACCATCCACGAGACCTCGGGCACATTCGGCGAGTGAATGTCGTATACCCCCGGACCGATGTCATTGGGATAGCGGAAGTCTTCGAAGGCCTTGAGCAGCTCCATGTTGGAGCGCGAGGTCTCGATGGTGATCACGTCGGCATCCATCGCGGCAATCGACTGGATGATGTCGTTGAACTCGGCGTAGCACATATGGGTGTGGATCTGCGTCTCGTCCCTCACGCCAGCGGTGCTCAGGCGGAAGCAGTCGACGGCCCAATCCAGATAGGCGTTCCAGTCGGCGCGGCGCAACGGCAGACCTTCCCGGATCGCCGGCTCGTCGATCTGTATGACCTTGATGCCCGCCTTTTCGAGGTCGACCACTTCGTCGCGCAACGCCAGCGCCAGTTGCCGGCAGGTGGCCTCACGCGGCTGGTCGTCGCGCACGAACGACCACTGCAGAATCGTGACGGGGCCGGTCAGCATGCCCTTGACCGGTTTGTCGGTGAGCGACTGGGCATACGACGACCACCCGACCGTCATCGGTGCCGGACGCGCCACGTCGCCGAAGATAATGGGCGGCTTGACGCAGCGGGAGCCGTAGCTTTGCACCCAGCCGTTCTTCGTGAAGGCAAACCCGGCCAAGAGCTCACCGAAGTACTCGACCATGTCGTTGCGTTCCGGCTCGCCGTGCACCAGCACGTCCAGGCCGACCTTCTCCTGGAAGCGAATGACCTGCTCGATTTCCTTGCGGATCGCCGCCTCGTAGGCCGCGTCCGTGAGCGCCCCCGCCTTCCAGTCGCGGCGCAGCGCGCGAATCTCGGCCGTTTGCGGGAACGAGCCGATCGTGGTGGTGGGAAACGCCGGCAGGTCGAGGTCCGCCTGCTGCCGCGCGATCCGCTCGGTGAACGGCGCCCGGGTGCGGCTGACCTCTGCGGCGGCTGTCATCCGGCGGGCGACCGCGGGGTTGTGGATGCGGGGCGACGCCGCCCGGGCCGCCAAGGCCGCACGCTGCCCGGCGAGCGCCTGGCCGACCGCCGCGTCGGCGTCGCCCTGCAGGGCCCGACCCAGCAGGTTCAGCTCTTGGAGCTTTTGCGCGGCGAAGGAGAGCCAGCTTTTGAGTTCAGGGTCGAGGTCGGTTTCGTGGGCCAGGTCGACCGGCACATGCAGTAGCGACGAAGCCGGCGCCAGCCACAGGCGTTCGCCCAGTTGCTGCCTCACGGGCGCGAGCATCTTCAGCACGGCGTCCAGATCGGTGCGCCAGATGTTGCGGCCGCTGATCACGCCAGCCGACAGCACCTGGCCGTCGCGCATGCCGGCGACGACGTCGGCCAGTTGCGCTGGCGCCCGGACCAGATCGATGTGCAGGCCCGCGACGGGCAGACCGAGCGCCGTCTGCAGATTGTCTTTCAGGCCCTCGAAGTAGGTGGTGAGCATCAGCTTGACCGGCGCGCCGGTAAGCGCGGCATAGACCCGCGCGTAGGCATCGCGCCAGGCTTGGGGCAGATCGAGCGCGAGAATGGGCTCGTCGATCTGGACCCACTCCACGCCCTGGGCCCCGAACCGCTGCAGCACCTCGAGGTACACAGGTAGCAGCGCGTCGACCAACTCCAGCTTCGCGACGCTGCCCGGCCCCTCGAACGCATCCCCTTTGCCCAGCCACAGCCACGTCAGCGGGCCCGGAATGACGGGCTTCGCGGCATAGCCCAGCGCCTGCGCCTCGTTGACCTGGGCGAACAGGTCTTCGCGCGCGACGCGGAAGGTCTGGCCGGGCGCCAGCTCCGGGACGATGTAGTGGTAGTTGGTGTCGAACCACTTGGTCATCTCGCAGGCGGCGGCCGGTTTGCCGCTCGGCGCCCGCCCCCGGCCCATGCGGAACAGGGTATCCAGCGAGACCGGCTCATGTTCGGGCTGGCCAAAGCGGGCAGGCACCGCCCCGAGGAGCGTCGTCCATTCGAGAATATGGTCGTACCAGGCGAAGTCTCCCACCGGCACGAACTTCAGACCGTTGGACGCCTGCAGACGCCAATGCTCGGCGCGCAGGGCGCGACCCGTGTCGCGCAGCGACGCCGCGTCCTGCTGCCCGGCCCAATAGGCCTCGACAGCGCGCTTGAGCTCACGCTGAGCCCCCACGCGAGGGAAACCCAGGTTATGAATGATGGTCATGGGATCGCACCCTTACACAAGTTTGGTTCATGGTAAGGCCGTATTCTGCAACCAGTTCAACGTGAGCCAAAATCAATCTCTACATACATTTGTTGAATTTTGCTCATGGTTGAGCGATCATCCCGCCATCGTTCGACGCGCCGCCTCTCCGATGCTAGAAATCCGCCACCTCGAAACCCTGTCCGCAATCCGGGACGGAGGCAGTCTTCAGGAGGCAGCCGAACGGCTGCACCTGACGCAGTCGGCCTTGTCGCACCAGCTTCGGGATCTTGAAACCCGTCTGGGAACACAGCTGCTCAATCGGCGTACGCGGCCGGCTCGCCTCACCACGGCGGGCTTGAGGGTGCTGGCCTTGGCCGACGAGGTGCTGCCACGCATGCGCGCCACCGAACGCGAACTGCAGCGCCTTGCAGCCGGGCGCACCGGTCGGCTGCATCTGGCTATCGACTGCCATTCCTGCTTTCAATGGCTGATGCCGGCGCTCGATGAGTTTCGCGCGCAGTGGCCGGAGGTCGCGCTGGATCTGTCGGCGGCATTCTCGTTCGCACCACTGCCGGCGCTGGTGCGCGGTGACCTGGATCTCGTGATCACGTCCGACCCGCAGCCGCTCGACGCGGTGAGCTACCTGCCGCTCTTCAAGTACGAGCTCGTGCTGGCCGTGTCCGAGGCCAATCCGCTCGCCACCAGCCGCAACATCCTGCCCTCGCAGCTGGTGGACCAGACGCTCATCACCTATCCCGTCGACCGGCAACGGCTGGACGTGTTTACGGCCTTTCTGGATCCCGCCGATGTCGAGCCCGCGCACATTCGCCGTGCCGAGCTCACGCCGATCATTGCGCAGCTGGTGGCCAGCAATCGCGGCGTGGCCGCGCTGCCCAACTGGGCACTGGCCGAGTATCTGAATCAGGGCTGGCTACGCGTCTGCCACCTGGGCCCTCAGGGCGTGTGGCGCACGCTTTACGCGGCGGTGCGCGCGGAAGACAGCGACACCTCGTACATCAGCGAATTTCTGGGCATTGCGCGCAACACCTGCTTCAGCACACTCAACGGCATCAAGTCGGCCAAGAGCTGATCGGACGTCGCCGCGTCAGTCGTCGTCGTGCTCGCTGGCGCCGATCACGCGGCGTATGACGTCGTGGGCAAAGCCGCGCCCCGCCAGAAACCGCGCCTGTTTGGCATAAGCGGCGCGATCGGCGGGCGCCTCGCCAAAACGCCGGCGCCAGACATCGAGCGCGCGCTCGTATTCGGTGGCACGCAGCGACTCCTTGACCTCGGCAATCTGGGCATCCGCCACACCGCTTTGCTTGAGCTCCTGGACGATGCGCGCCGTTCCTTGGCGCGACGCTTTGCGATGCGCAAGGCTTTGCGCGAATCGCTCGTCCGACTGCCAGCCCTCGCGCGTGAGAGCGTCGATGACCTGCTCGACCTCTTCCTCGCTGTCGGCGTACGGGGCGAGCTTGCGGGCGAGATCCGCACGCGTATATTCGCGCCGCGACAGATAACCGACGGCACGCCCCTTGAGGCTGGGCCCGCGGCGTTTTGGCTTGGCATCGGGATCGCCGTCGGCGTGAGGCGGCTCGGCGCCCGCCTCGTCATCACGCCCCCGCGCGGCTGCACGGCGCCGCGCGCCGCCCGTGCGCATCTCCGAGGTGCGGGTATAGACCGGTACGTCCGGGGCGGCCGACGCGGTGGCGCTGCCCTCGCCCTCCGCACGGCCCCGCGAGCGCGGCGCGACCGTCTCGAACTCGTCGTCCAGGCGTTCGAGGGTGCGATCGGAGGGCGGGGAGTAACGCGTGCTCATGGCCGTAGGATAAAGACAACGGGCTAAAAAAAGAGCGGGCGGCGCCTTGGACCCAAAGCGCCGCCCGCTGACGCAGACGGAAACCGGAGACAGGCAAAGACCGCCCTGTCTCCGTAGATCAGTCTTCGGACGACTCTTCGGCCGTCGGCGCAAACTCGGACGCGCGGCTGACGATGCCTTGGTTTTCGCGGATCTTGTTTTCGATCTCGATGGCCATCTGGCGGTTTTCTTTCAGGTATTCGCGGACGTTGTCCTTGCCCTGACCGATGCGGTTGCCCGAGTAGCTGTACCAGGCGCCCGACTTGTCGACCACGTTGGCGGCCACGCCCAGATCGATGATCTCGCCTTCGCGCGAGATACCCTGGCCGTACATGATGTCGAACTCGGCCTGCTTGAACGGCGGCGCGACCTTGTTCTTGACGACCTTGACGCGGGTTTCGTTGCCGACGACCTCGTCGCCCTTCTTGATCGAACCGATGCGGCGGATATCCAGACGCACGGACGAGTAGAACTTGAGCGCGTTGCCACCGGTGGTGGTTTCGGGGTTGCCGAACATCACGCCGATCTTCATGCGGATCTGGTTGATGAAGATCACCATGCAATTGGTGCGCTTGATCGTGGCGGTGAGCTTGCGCAGCGCCTGGCTCATCAGGCGAGCCTGAAGGCCGGGCAGGGAGTCGCCCATCTCGCCTTCGATTTCGGCCTTGGGCACGAGCGCCGCGACCGAGTCGATGACGATCAGATCGACCGAGCCCGAACGCACCAGCGCGTCGGTGATCTCGAGGGCCTGTTCACCGGTGTCGGGCTGCGAGATCAGCAGGTCGGTGAGGTTGACGCCCAGCTTGGAGGCGTATTGGACGTCGAGCGCGTGCTCGGCGTCGACGAACGCGCAGGTGCCACCGATCTTTTGCATCTCGGCGATGACCTGCAGCGTGAGCGTGGTCTTGCCGGAGGACTCGGGACCGTAGATCTCGACAACCCGGCCGCGCGGCAGACCGCCGACGCCCAGGGCGATGTCCAGACCCAGCGAACCGGTGGAGACGACCTGGATGTTGTGCTCGACCTCGTTATCGCCGTAGCGCATGATCGAGCCCTTGCCGAACTGCTTCTCGATCTGCGAGAGGGCCGCGGCCAGCGCCTTGGCTTTTTCCGACGAGGCCTTGCTGGTTTTGTCGTCCATGTGGAGTCCTATCTGAATGAGTGTGCGGGGGTGCGGAACGATGGTTTCGGAGGATGGCGGGCCTGGCGCCCTGGCACGGGTTGGCCCTAAGGCTGGCCCTCACATCGCCCCCGCTCCCTGAAATTTCGATGGCGATTATGGCATTGAATTGTACTGTATAAAAATCCAGTAAGACAAGTTTTCCACGTATTCCCTGAGTGGGCAAGGCTCGCCCCCTATGACAGAATCGCCGGGACGTCCGGGCCCCCGCCCGGGCCGGCCTTTCCGTAGCCTCGATGCGCATTCTCATCGCCGAAGACGACAGCATTCTCGCCGACGGGCTTTCCCGCTCCCTGCGCCACAACGGCTATGCGGTCGACGCGGTGCGCGACGGCCTTGCCGCCGATTCCGCGCTCGCCGCCCAACCCTTCGATCTGCTGATCCTCGACCTCGGCCTGCCCCAGCTCACCGGCCTCGAGGTGCTGCGGCGGTTGCGCGCGCGCAACTCCGTCCTGCCCGTCCTGATCCTTACCGCGGCCGATAGCATCGAGCAGCGCGTCAAGGGCCTGGATCTCGGCGCCGACGACTACATGGCCAAGCCTTTCGCGCTCTCTGAGCTCGAGGCGCGCGTGCGAGCCCTCACCCGGCGCGGCGCGGGCGGCGGCGCCACCGTCATCCGGCACGGCCGCCTCACTTTCGACCAGACCGGCCGCGTGGCCATGGTCGACGATCAGACGCTCGATCTCTCCGCGCGCGAAGTCAGCCTGCTCGAGATCCTGCTGGCCCGCAGCGGCCGCATGGTCAGCAAGACCCAGCTGGTCGACCACCTGTGCGAATGGGGCGAAGAGGTCAGCACCAACGCCATCGAGGTCTATGTGCACCGGCTGCGCAAGAAACTCGAACCCAGCGGCGTGAAGATCATCACCGTGCGAGGCCTGGGCTACTGTCTGGAGCGGGATCACGGTGCCTCTTTCCTCGCCAGCTGAGCCGGCGCGCACCGAAACGCTGAACCACGAAGCCCTCGAGGCGCTGCGCGGCGGCGCCAAGGGGCCAAGCTTCGCGCCGCCTCAGCGCTCGCTGCTGGGCGAAATCCTCGACTGGATGCTGGCCCCGCTGTTCCTGCTCTGGCCGATGAGCGTGGCCATCACGTATGTGGTGGCCCAGAACATCGCCAACGCGCCCTATGACCGCGCGCTGGCCAACAACCTCAACGTGCTCACGCACCAGATCCAGGCGGTACAGGGTCGCGCGGCGCTGCGCATGAGCGATGCCGCGCGCGAGGTCCTGCGCGCCGACGAGACCGACAGCGTCTTCTGGCTCGCGCTGGGCAGCCGTGGCGAATACCTCGGCGGCGACCGCGCCCTGCCCCTGCCGCCGCTGGCCGGCCAGCCGCAGCCCGGCCGCGTGCTCTATGCCGACGACACGCTGCGCGGCTTCGGGGTGCGCCTGGCCTACACCTGGGTCGACCTGAAGCTGCCCGATACCCAGCCCGCCCTCGTCATCGTGGCCGAGACGGTCGAAAAGCGCGCCCAGTTGGCCAACGACATCATCAAGGGCGTGATCATTCCGCAGTTCGTGGTGTTGCCGATCGCGGTGCTGCTGGTGTGGTTCGGGCTGTCGCGCGGCGTGGCGCCGCTCAATGCCTTGCAGCAGCGCCTGCGCGCGCGCCGTCCCGACGACCTCTCCCCGATCGACGAACGCGCGGCGCCCTCGGAGATCGCGCCGCTGGTGGGCGCGATGAACGACCTGCTCAAGCGCCTGTCGGCCAACGTCGAGGCGCAGCGGCGGTTCGTAGCCGACGCGGCGCACCAGCTCAAGACGCCCCTGGCAGGCTTGCGCACCCAGGCCGAGCTCGCGCTGCGCGACGCCAGCCCCGAAGAGATGCAGTCGAGCCTGCGTCAGCTGGTCACGGGCTCGGAACGCGCCACGCGCCTCGTGAATCAGCTGCTGCTGCTGGCGCGCGCCGAGACACCCGATGCCACCGGACTCGCGCGCGTCGATCTGAACACCATTGCCTACGATCAGACGATGCAATGGGTGCCGCAGGCGCTGAACCTCGGCACCGACCTCGGCTTCGAGGGCAATCCGACGGCGCTGTACGTGAATGGCAATCCCATCCTGCTGGCCGAGCTCCTGAACAATCTGATCGATAACGCCCTGCGCTACACCCCGCGGGGCGGCCACATCACCGTGCGGGTACGGGCGCCCAATCCGCTGGCCATCGTGGAAGTCGAGGACTCCGGACCGGGTATCGCGCCCCACGAGCGCGAGCGCGTCTTCGATCGGTTTTATCGGGTGCTCGGCACCGTTTCCGACGGCAGCGGCCTGGGTCTCGCTATCGTGCGCGAGATCGCCCAGAAGCACCGCGCGAGCGTGCGGATCGACGATCACCCCACGACGCACTCCGATCTGCCCGGCACGCGCATTCAAGTGGTTTTTGCGCAGTACCAGGACGATCCGACGCCTTCCGACCCACAAACGTGAACTCAGGGTATGCACCTAGCTCCCAGGAGAGCTGATACATACTGTTTCACTATTAAGATTCAGGTAAGGGTCACGTCAGAACCTCGTCAGCCTCGGGTCCTACCTTGTCATCAGCTCGACGCCACCCCCAAACAGGCACCGGGTAGAACGCACGGCGGATACACCGCCGGCAATCCGAGGAGACTTCATGAGCACAACTACCATGCCGGGTGGGCCGTCGGCTGAAACCCGTCCCATGACCCGGAACGAGCGCCGCGTGATCTTCGCGTCGTCGCTCGGCACCGTTTTCGAGTGGTACGACTTCTACCTGTATGGCTCGCTCGCGGCCATCATCGCGCAACACTTTTTCTCGGGCGTGAACCCCACCGCGGGCTTCATCTTCGCCCTGCTCGCCTTTGCCGCGGGTTTTGCCGTGCGTCCGTTCGGCGCTCTCGTGTTCGGCCGTCTCGGTGACCTGGTCGGTCGCAAATACACCTTCCTCGTGACCATCGTTCTGATGGGTGTGTCGACCTTCCTGGTCGGCATTCTGCCGAGCTACGCCAGCATCGGTATCGCCGCACCCGCCATCCTGATCATCCTGCGTCTGCTGCAAGGCCTGGCGCTGGGCGGTGAGTACGGCGGCGCGGCCACCTACGTGGCCGAGCATGCGCCGCATGGCCGCCGCGGCTTCTACACCAGCTGGATTCAGACGACCGCGACGCTGGGCCTGTTCCTGTCGCTGCTGGTCATTCTGGGCGTGCGCACCGCGATGGGCGAAGAAGCCTTCCGCGAGTGGGGCTGGCGCATTCCGTTCCTGATCTCGGTCGTGCTGCTCGGTATCTCGGTGTGGATCCGGCTGCAGCTCAACGAGTCCCCCACCTTCAAGCGCATGAAGGAAGAAGGCAAGGGCTCGAAGGCGCCGATCAAGGAATCGTTCGGTGAATGGCGCAACCTGAAGGTCGTTCTGCTGGCCCTGCTCGGCCTGACCGCCGGCCAGGCCGTGGTCTGGTACACCGGGCAGTTCTACGCCCTGTTCTTCCTGACACAGACGCTCAAGGTCGACGCGAACACCGCCAACATCATGATCGCGATCGCGCTGCTCATCGGCACGCCGTTCTTCGTCGTGTTCGGGGCACTGTCCGACAAGATCGGGCGCAAGCCGATCATCATGGCGGGCTGCCTGATCGCGGCGCTGACCTACTTCCCGATCTTCAAGGCCATCACGCACTACGCCAACCCGGCGCTCGAGCGTGCTCAAGCCACCGCCCCCGTGACGGTGATCGCGGATCCGGCCACGTGCTCGTTCCAGTTCAACCCGGTCGGCACCGCCGCCTTCACCAGCTCTTGCGACGTGGTCAAGTCGTTCATGGCCCGCAACGCCGTGAACTACGACAACCAGGCCGCGCCGGCTGGCTCGACGGCCATCGTCAAGATCGGCAACGACCAGTTCAATTCGTTCGACGGCGCAGGCATGGCACCCGCCGAGTTCAAGGCCAAGGTCTCCGAGCTCGACAAGTCCCTGACCACCGCGATCCGTGCCCACGGCTATCCGGCCAAGGCGGATCCGGCACAGTCGAACAACGTCATGGTCGTCGTGATGCTGACCATCCTCGTGATCTACGTCACGATGGTGTACGGGCCGATCGCCGCCATGTTGGTCGAGATGTTCCCCACCCGCATCCGCTACACCTCGATGAGCTTGCCGTACCACATCGGTAACGGCTGGTTCGGCGGCTTCCTGCCTCCGGTCGCCTTCGCGGTCGTGGCTGCCACGGGCAACATCTACGATGGCCTCTGGTATCCCATCATCATCGCCGTCATGACCCTCGTCATCGGCACCCTGTTCGTGCGAGAAACCAAGAACAACGACATCAACGCATAAGCCGGGAATTTCCCCCGCCGGGTCGGACCGCTGCGCCGACTCGGCCCTTCAAAGCTCCTCACGGAGCTTTTTTTTTTGCCCGCGCGCAGGGGCTCGGTGACATCGCGCTGCCCGTGGCCCGCGCCCCCCCGCCCTTCAGCGCCGCGGACCGTCGACGCAGTCCCTGGCCAGGATTCAGGACGCTGTCAGACCCTCACGATTAGACTGGCCTCTCAGATCACGGCCTTGCGTTGTTCTCCGGACAAACGATCCCCTGTACGGAGTTTGCAGGGCCAGTACTCTGACACCGATACCGCGTTCCCCGCGAGCCTTTTTATGACGCGGTATCGTGTGCCCCGTATCGGCCCGGCGCTAGCCGGGCCGTCTTTTTTTGTGCGGCCGGTTTCTCGTACCGCCGGGCAAAAAAAAGACCGCCCGCAGGCGGTCTCGATGCGCAGATGGCGCTTAGCGGCGCATCCCCACGCCGATCACCAACACCCCCGCCACGATGGCCACGATGCCAGCCCAGCTCGGAATCGGCACGGACTTCTCGGTTTCGGCCGTGGCCTTCACGGATCCGACTTGCAGCACGGTTTCCTCGGAGGTGTAGTTAAAGCCCTTGTACACGAGCGCGGCGGCGCCCAGCACGATCAGAACAGCACCAATTATGGTTGCAGGTTTCATGGCACTCCTCTTTCTGCGGTGAATGATGTCAGGGACATTACCGGAACGCGTACGCCCTTTCAGTGACAGAGCGTGTCGCCGCTGACACCCAAGATACAAACCCCGCGCGCAGGCCCTGTCGTATAGAATCGACCCTTTTGCCCGAAGCCATGTGGTTCAAGAATCTCAAGATCTACCGACTGTCCTCGCCCTGGACACTGACCGGCGAGCAGCTTGAAGAAAGCCTTGCCCGGCACGCCTACCAAAGCGGCAACAACCTGGAAATGCAAAGCCTGGGCTGGATTCCTCCGCGCGAAAACGGGGGGCTGGCCCATGTGGTGAACGGCCAGATCCTGCTGACGCTGCGCGCCGAGAAGAAGCTGCTGCCGAGCACCGTGGTCAACCAGGTCACGAAGGCGCGCGCGCTCGAAATCGAAGAGCAGCAGGGCTACAAGCCCGGCCGCAAGCAGATGAAAGAGCTCAAGGAGCGCGTCACCGACGAACTCCTGCCGCGCGCATTCAGCGTCTATCGCGACACCCGCGTCTGGATCGACACCGTCAATCATTGGCTGGTCATCGATGCCGCGGCCTCGGCCAAGGCGGATGAAGTCATCGGCCTGCTGGTGAAGTCCGTCGACCCGCTGCCGCTCGAGAACCTGTACGTGACGCAGTCGCCTGCCGCCGCCATGACGGGTTGGCTGGCCGAAGACGAAGCGCCCAGCAATTTCTCGATCGACCAGGACACCGAGCTGCGCGCGTCCGGCGAAAGCCGTGCGGCGATCCGCTACGTGAAGCACTCCATCGACGCCGACGACGTCCGCCGTCATATCCAGTCGGGCAAGCAATGCACCCGTCTGGCCATGACCTGGGCCGATCGCGTCTCTTTCGTGCTGACCGAAGCCATGGACGTCAAACGCGTCGCGCCGCTCGACGTGCTCAAGGAAAACGCCGACACGGTCTCGCAGAACGACGATGAGAAGTTCGAGTCCGACATGGTGCTCATGACCGGCGAACTGTCGAAGCTCATGACCGATCTGGTCGAAGCGCTCGGCGGCGAAAAGAAGATCTGACGTCTCTCCACGCAAGCACAAAAAAAGCCGCGCGGTTGCACCGCGCGGCTTTTTTCATTGCGGTGCGCGGATCGAACCGCGCGCCCACGGACGTCCGATCAATCGAGCCCGTGGAAGACGGAGTCGTCCGGGCCGATGTGGGAGGGGTGCTTCCAGGTCACGTCGCGCATCGAATGCTGCACCAGCCCCTCGACGCCTAGCAGCACCGCGAAAATCGCCATGCGGATGGGGATGCCGTTGTCGGTCTGGCGGAAGATCGCCAGGCGCGGGTCGTGGTTGAGATCGTTGCTGAGGTCATTGGCGCCCGGGCGGCTGTCGCGCGGCAGCGGGTGCATCACGATGGTATCGGGACCGCAGTAGGCGTCGATGATGGGGCGGCTGACCTGGAAATCGGCGGTATAGCCCTCGGCGCTCTCCTCGTTGGCGAAGCGCTCCTTCTGCACGCGCGTGGCGTAGATTACGTCGGCGCCGGCCAGGCCGTCGGCCAGCGAGCTCTTTTGCTCGATCACGTTGCCGTTGCGGCTCGCCTGCTCGAGGATGTATTGCGGCATTTCCAGGCCGGGAGGCGACACGAGCGTGAACTTCACACCCTTGTAGAGCGCCAGCAGCTTGATGAGCGAATGCACCGTGCGGCCATACTTGAGGTCGCCGACCATCGCGATGTGCGCGCCATCGAGCAGCTTGCCCAGGCGGGAAAACTCGGTGAGGATGGTGTAGAGATCCAGCAGCGCCTGGCTCGGGTGCTCGCCCGGGCCATCGCCACCGTTCACCACCGGGATATTGGTCGCTTGCGCGAACTCGGCCACCGAGCCCTGGTCGGGGTGGCGAATCACCATCGCGTCTACGTAGCCGCTCATCACGCGGCTCGTGTCGTAGATCGACTCGCCCTTGGCCATGGACGAAAACGTGAAGCCGGTCGTGTCGCAAACCGAGCCGCCCAGACGGCAGAACGCCGAGCCGAAACTCACGCGGGTGCGCGTGCTGGCCTCGAAAAACAGATTACCCAGCACCGCCCCCTCCAGGACGCGCGACACCTTCTGGCGTCGTGCGATGGGCTGCATCATGTCGGCCACGCGGAACAGGTCCTCGACCGACTCGCGGGTGAACTGATCCACGGAGAGCAGTTGCGGCTTGCCGTCGACCGCGATGCGCTCACGCAGCGGGCCGGCCTGTGCGCTCTGCGTATACTTTTCGAGAAGGTCGCGGTTTTGAACGATCTCGCCGACAAAGCGCTCGACCACCTCGGGCATGGCCCGGAACTCCTGCGAGCCCTCCGGCAGCAGCCAGGTGTCGAGCGCGCGGCGCTTCACGCCGATACGGGCAGCGAAAACGTCACGAGTGAGGTTCAGGCGGCGCATTGCGTCGCGCAGGAAGGCTTGCTGGGAGACGGACATGAGGGCCTCGGGGAGCTGGATGGGTAATGTACGCAATGCGCATATTAATCGCCCAAAAACGCCAAGTCCAGCGGATTCAAGCCATCAGCCCGTCACGAAACGCACGTCTGCGTATACCGTGTCCGTTCCGACATCGCCGCCGATTGGAGCACCCGTTGCAAACCAGCAACCCGCCAGAAAGCTCAGCAGGGCCGCGATATAGAACAGCGTCATCAGCGCCAGCGCGGGCCAGAACAGAGCCCCGCGCCGCTGGGCGGCACCGCGCCGCGACACCTGGCGCGCGGCCAGCGCCGCGAACAGCGACACCAGGCCGCTGCAAACGAAGCCGGCCAGAAAAGCCATGAGTGGAATATCGAGGTCGGGCGGCTCGAACTCGCCCCCGACGATGCCCAGCGAAAAGGCGGCCAGCAAGAGCGCCGCGCCGCCGTTGAGCCACGTGAGCGGGCGAGCGCCCGCCGCGACCAGGGCAAATCCGCGACCACGCTCCTGATCCGGCAACGTCGTCATGGTGCGGCGATCAGCCCAGCTTGCGGCACACCGGGGTGGCCGACTGGATCGACTGGCGTGCCGCGGCGATCTCGTCGCGATCCCAGATCCCCGTGTCGAGGACCGTGACCGTGACGTTGGAACGACCCGGCTGCTCCGACGGCAAGGCCTGGATCAGCTCGAGCAACTTGGCCGGCTCGGTGCTGCGATACACGCGCACTTCGTTCGGATCGCCCTTCTCGCCTTCCGCCGTCTTGGCCACGTAGGCCGCGCCGTAGGGATGCGCACGCTGCTCGTGGCAGACCCGCACGTACTGCACCGCGCGCCGATATGCCGCATTGAAATCGGCCTGGACCTCGAAGGTCTCCTTGATGCCGGGCTCTTCCCGCAGGCCCGTGCCCGCGCACCCCGCCAAGACCGTCAGTGCCACGGCCGCCATCAAACCCGCCTGCTTGCGCATAGTCTCTCCTGCAATCGACGCTCAACGCCGCGATTATGCATCAAAGCTAGAGCGGAACTTGCGCCCCCACGCTGCGCCTTCGGCTTGCTGCCCCCCGAGGGGGCGCTTTTTCCTTGGGGCGGCCCGGCGGAAAAAGGGCCCCCACGCTGCGCCTTCGGCTTGCTGCCCCCCCGAGGGGGCGCTTTTTCCTTGGGGCGGCCCGGCGGAAAAAGGCCCCCACGCTGCGCCTTCGGCTTGCTGCCCCCCGAGGGGGCGCTTTTTCCTTGGGGCGGCCCGGCGGAAAAAGGGGGGCCTCCGGCTGCGCCATCGGCGCACGAAAAAGGCCGGTGGCCAGGGAGCGTTTGAATGCCCCCTCGCCACCGGCCTTGCGGTGGACTCACCGCGAGCCTGTGTTAGCGCTGCGCGGCTCCCTGGATCTTTTCGCCACCGCGCTCGATGTCCTTGCCTGCTCCTTGGACGGTATTGCATCCCGCCGTGACAGCGGCAACGGCCAACATCACAACCAGAAAAACTCGGTTCTTCATGAACTATCTCCTTTCAGGGAAGCGGCTAGACAAAGCGGTTAGTACCGGCCACCCGAAACCAGGGGGCCGGATGCAACCAGAATACCGCAGTGCATGGCGACTGGCACACATCCTCGCCAAAAAACATAAAATGCCGCGCCATGAAACGTTTAGCTGTTGCAGTTTTGGCGGGCTTCATTCTGGGGGCTCCCGCCGCCCCCGTCTTCGCGGACCTCGTCACCCGCCCCGATGCGGTCGGTCCACGCGATTTCCGCAACGCGAAGAAGGTGCTGCCGCGCGTGTATCGCGGACTCGAGCAGGACTTCTATTGCGGCTGTCCGTACACGGGCAAGGAGATGGACCTCAAGAGCTGCGGGTACGAACCGCGCAAACAACAGACCCGTGCCGAACGCCTCGAGTGGGAGCATGTGGTGCCGGCCTGGGTGCTGGGACACCAGCGCATGTGCTGGCAGGAGAAGGTCAAAGGCAAATCGGGCGGACGCAAGAATTGCACCGACAACGATCCCGTGTTCGCGCGTGCCGAGGGCGACCTCATCAACCTGGTGCCGTCGGTGGGCGAAGTGAATGGCGATCGCCAGAACTTCCGGTTCTCGATCTGGACCGACAAACCGACGCCGATGTATGGCCAGTGCCAGACGGTGGTCGACTTCAAGGAGCGGAGGGTGCAGCCGCGTAAAGAGGTGCGCGGAAGGATCGCGCGGATCCAGTTTTATATGGCGGCGCGCTATGACCTGAAGCTGTCGCGCGAAGACCAGCGGATTTTCTGCGCCTGGGCGCGCGCCTACCCGGTCGACGCCTGGGAGCGCCAGCGCGACGAACGCATCGTCAAGCTGCAGGGCAACGGCAATCCCTTCGTGAGCGACGCCGGCGCGATCACCAAGGTCTGCGGGCAGACCTGATCATTTTTTGACCGGCGGTCGCAAGTGCCGGAGACTTCAGGACTTTTTTGCCCTATCCGCAAGTTGTTGCGGCAGTTTTCCACAGCAGATGTGGGCAACTGCCGCAGTGAGCTCAGGCGGGCGCCATCGCGCGCATCGGGCCACTCCAGGGGACCGCATCGAGCTGCAGACGCGTCTCCTGGAATTCGTTGCCGGTCAGCAGGTGGTCACGCACCGCCTGCCCCATCGCACGCCGGCAAAGGGTTTCCGCATCGTCCGGCATCGACTGGAACACGCTGTCCGGAATGCGCAGCCGCAACTGGGCTTCGGCCTGACCGTGCTCGTCGACACGGCCGATGTGTACATGCGCGGGATAGCCATGCGGGCACCAGATACCCACGAGAAACTGCCCGTCGGTGCCGGTATCCGCTACAAAGCCCGGGTGATCGTATTTTGCTGTGCCCACGTCTGACTCCTCTCGGCTGAGCGATATTCGGGTTTTGCTTCAACGCCGATGGTAGCTTAAGGATGTCGCGGCGCAAATCAGGAAAATCTTCCGGCTTGCGATGCCGCAAGTGACGTATCACGCGCTCGCACGTACTTCTCGCGCGAGATCGGTGCCGGAACGGTCATGGAAGGTCGACCGTGGAAGATCGACCATGGAAATCGGCCACGCAACGAAAACAGAAATGAAAAAAGCCCGGTTCGGAAACCGGGCTTCATTCAAGAACTGGTTGCGGGGGCAGGATTTGAACCTACGACCTTCGGGTTATGAGCCCGACGAGCTGCCAGACTGCTCCACCCCGCGTCTGATGAATAGAATCATAACCCATTTTTCAAAAGCCTGCACGCCGGCCCGCCACACGCGCTGCAGAACTGGTTGCGCGCGCAAATAAACCACCCGCGCATCGCGCTGAGCGCGCACGACCACCGGCCCCGAGAATTCGATCGTGCGGCACTCGCCTTCGCGCAGGCGCTCGGACGGCAAAGGCCAGGCCGCTGTGTATTCGCCCTGCTCCGCGCAGGTCTGCACCAGCTCGATCTCGCCGGCGAGACAGACCACATCGGAACCGTGGCGCAGCACGCGGCGTTCGCTGGCGCCGGCGGGCAGAAAAATGGTCGTGGTACGAAGCGACGCGGCGGTGGAATCTGGGGACGTCATGATGCGGTTTCCGATGTGGATGGCGTACCGTCAGATTACGGAGCCCCCGCGAACCGCAACAGACACACCCGAGTGCTATCTGTTGCGCAACACCGCCGCCTGCAGGGCTCTGTTATGGTGGTGTTTTGGGATATCTGTGTCTGTCGGCGCACTCGAGACGCCGGCATGATCGCCACATGGATACGCAGCCTCTCTATCAGCGCCTGGCCGACTACTACCGGCGCGCCATCCAATCCGGCGCGCTGGCGCCGGCGCAACGCATGCCGTCGGTGCGCACCATGGTGCGCACGCATCACGTCAGCCTGACCACGGCGCTGCAGGTGTGCCGCCGGCTCGAAGACGACGGTCTGGTCGAGGCGCGGCCGCGTTCGGGGTATTTCGTCAGGCCGCCTGCCGGCCCTCGGCTCGCGCCGGTGCCGGATCCGGATATCCGCCGGCCCATCGATGTCGCGAACTACGTGGGCATCCACGACCGGGTGGCGAATTTCATCACCCGCTCGGAGAGCCAGGACTGCAAAACCAACTTCGCCCTGGCCGCCGCCCCGCCCTCGTCGTATCCGCACGCGGCCCTGCGTCAGGCCATGACTCGGGCATTGCGCATGAATTCCGCCGTGCTGGCGGGCCGCGCGCCCGCGCACGGCCATCCGCAATTCCGGACGGTGCTGGCGCGCCGCGCGCTCGACTGCGGCATCAGCGCCAATGCCGACGACCTGCTCGTCACCCATGGCTGCATCGAGGCGCTCAATCTGGCGCTGCGCGCCGTCGCGCGCCCCGGCGATACGATCGCCGTTGAATCGCCTACCTATTTTGGTCTGCTGCAGATCATCGAAAGCCTGGGACTGCGTGCCCTCGAAATCCCGACGAGTCCGCAGCGTGGCATATCGATCGAAGCCCTCGAGCTGGCCTTACGCACCCAGCCTGGCATCCGGGCCGTGGTGGTGGTGCCCAATCTGCAGAATCCGTTGGGGTGCATCATGTCCGACGAAGACAAGCAGCGGCTGCTGCAGCTCTGCACCTCGCAGCAGACCGCCCTGATCGAAGACGACACGTACGGCGCGCTGGGCGACGACGGCCCGAGCCTGGCGATCAAACATTGGGATCGCAAAGGCGACGTGATCTACTGCGCCTCGCTGCACAAGACGCTCGCACCCGCGATGCGCCTGGGCTGGACCATGGGCGGGCGCTGGCACGAGCGCATGGCCATGTTCAAGTTTGCGCAGAGTCGTCCCAACGAGCCGCTCGCACAGATCGCGGTGGCCGAATACATGAGCACGAAGGCCTACGATCGCCATCTGGCGCGCCTGCGCCAGCAGCTCCGCCAGCAGCGGGCGCACGTGGCCGAGGCCGTGGCGCGGCACTTCCCGGCCGGCACGCGGCTGGCGCCGCCCGCCGGCGGCATGCTGCTCTGGCTCGAGCTCCCCGAGGGCACGCCCGGCATGACCGTCTTCGAGCGCGCGCTGGAAGCGGGCATCCGCGTGGCGCCCGGCGCGATGTTCAGCAACTCGTCGCGCTACGACCACTTTCTGAGATTGAGTTGCACCGAACCGGCGGTCCCGGAGACCGAGGCGGCGATCCGCGCGCTCGGCGAGATCGTCGCCGCGTGCGCCCCTTGACAGCACGCGCATCGGCTGATCACGGCTTGCGCAGCACCGGGGAAAACCCTCATCCAGATCAAATTAAAGCAAGCCCTTGATGCAAAGGCTTTTTTACCGGACCCCGGGGCAAATATCCCAAGGCTTACCCACAGGTTCTGTGGATAACTTCGGGCGGGCGCCCGGTAAGGTGACGACAGCCTATTTCAGCGCGGCCTGGACGGCGTCGCGCACCGTTTCGAACCCGGCCACGTATTGCGGATTTTCGGAGCGCGCCAACAGACTGGAGTAATTCTGCTCGAGCTGGGCCTCGATGGCCTCGCGCAGCCCGGGCGACGACTTCACCAGATGCAGGGTGGCGGCCAGCGTGGCGCTCAGCGCGTCGATGCGGCCGCCCTGATGCGAGACGGTGTGCACGATGACGGCGATCTGTTCTTGAATATCCATGGTCAACCTCGTAGTTCGGGTACGGCTTCAATCATACGGCGCGCATCCTAGCATGGCGTTGACGGGCCCTCGTGCCCCGGGCTACCGTGCGCCAGACCTCCCGTTCGCACCCCGACCATGCCCGCACCTCTCGATGAGATCGACCGCCGCCTGTTGAGTCTGCTGCAGGCCAACGCCCGTGAAGCCACCGCCATCCTGGCCCGCAAACTGGGCCTGGCGCGCAGTACGGTGGTGGCGCGCATTGCGCGTCTGGAACGCGATGGCGTGGTGGCTGGATACGGCGTGCGTCTGGGTCGACGGCTCGAAGAAGCCGCGGTGCGCGCCTACTGTTTCATCAGCGTGCTGCCCAAAACCCCGGCCGCCGTGATCCGCGAACTCGAACGGCTGCCGGAGGTGGAAGAGGTCTCGTCCGTGAGCGGCCCCTACGATTATCTGGTGTTCCTGCGCTGCGAGACCCACGAGCAACTCGACGACCTGCTCGATCACATCGGCCTGCTCGATGGCGTGAAGCAGACGCAGACGTCCATCGTGCTGAGCCGCAAGCTCGATCGGCGCAATGCGTTCGGCGGCTGAACCACCAGGCCGACTTGTGCAGCCTGCCTGATTTGCTTTGTAATGGCGTTCTGGATCATCCGGTGCCTCGCGCCGCCCAACGGAATCGTCATGCTCTCACGCTTTGCCCTGCTTCTGCCCCTTGCCCTGCTGACCGCGTGCGGCAGCATGAAGCCTGTCCAGCAGGTCGACAAAGAACGCTACAGCGTTTCGTACAACGCAGGCTTCAAGGCCATGACGTGGGTCGAGATCAAGAACGTGGCCCGCCAGGAAGCCGAAAATCACTGCGCCAGCCTGGGCCGCCAATATGCACGGCCCGAGATCACGTCGAACCGCGCCACGGGCCTGATGCCCAAGGAAGCGACGATCACGTTCAGCTGCGACGCCCCCAAGACCAAGCCCGCCCGGGAAGGTTGAGGCAAACAGCTCAGCCGGCGCGCAGGCGTGTCTGAACGACGGCGTGCGCGACGATCCGCGCCGTCTCGGCCAAGAGCGCGTTTTGCGCATCGCGCGACGCGGGTGAATTCGTGAGATAGGCGGTCACGAGAATCGGCGCGCCGCGCGGCGGCCAGATCACCGCCACATCGTTGTTGGTGCCGTGCTCGCCCGCGCCCGTTTTATTGCCCACGACCCAATCCGCGGGCAGCCCCGCGCGCAGCCGCGTATCGCCGGTACGACAACCCCGCAGCCAGGCGGTCAGCTGATCGCGCTGCGGCGCCTCGAGGCCACCCTCGAGCAGCACGCGGCGCAGCAGCCGCAACATGGCCTGAGGTGTCGTCGTATCGCGGGGATCGCCGGGTTGGGCTTCGTTCAGGGCGGGCTCGATGCGATCGAGCCGGGTCTGGTCATCGCCCTGACTGCGCGCGTACGCCGTGATACCCGGCGGGCCTCCCAGCGTCGACAACATCAGATTGGCGGCGGTGTTATCGCTCCACACCACCGCCGCCTCGCACAAGGCGCCCAGCGTCATGCCCTGCGCCACTTGCGGCTTGGTCACCGGAGAGTACGGGACGAGGTCCGTCGCGCCATAGCGGATGTGGCGATCCAGCGAGTCCTGGCCACGCCCCACGCGCGCCAGCACGGCGGCGGCGGCCACCCACTTGAACGTACTGCACATCGGAAAGCGCTCGTCGGAGCGATGGGCCAGTGCCCAGCCGCTGCCGGTGTCGAGCACGCTGACGCCGAGGCGTCCGCCATCACGCGCCTCCAGGCGGGCCAGCAAACGCTGCGGATCGGTGTCGGTGTCGAGGGCGCTGTCGCGCGCGCCGGCGCGCACGAGCCCGGGCAGCGCGCTGCCCGTCAGCGCGGCACCGGCCAGCAAGGCCAGCCGGGCGCTGAAAGTGCGGCGATTCATGAGCTTGTCCTTCGCGGGCCACGGTGCCCGCCATGCATCAGGAGGGTGTCCGCTGACCTGCGGAAGGCAGCAGGACAAAATGCATGGTACTGCTAAAGCGCGCGCCCGGCGCGAGCACGCGCATGCCGGTATCGGGGACGCCTGCCGCGGCGAGGTTGAACGCATCCGCCACATTGGTGACGGGCTCGACGCACAGAAAGCGGGCCTTGGGCGCGGAGTACACCACCAGATGCTCGAAGGCGGGGTCCGCCTCGAGCGAGAGGCGATGCCCCTCCGGCCATTCCAGCAGCGCACGCCCGCCCCACTGCGACAGATACGTGTCGCAGCCTTCGGCGGAGCGCGCGATCATGTCGACGCGCGTGGTCACTCCGGACTGCGGCAGCCCTTGCGTGTCGGCGGGCCAATAGCGGCGCGCCTGCATGCGCACGCGCTCGGCCGTGAAATACGGATGCACACCGCAACCGAACGGCATATCGCGCTCGCTCGTGTTGGTGAGCGTCAGCGTGAGCGCCAGACCCCGCTCGCTCAACACATAGCGTTGCACGCATTCGAACGACCAGGGCCAATCCTGCACGCCCGCAGGTTGCACCAGCACCAGATCCAATGAGTCTGCCTGCGCATTGCGCACCGCCCAGTCGGCATACACGCCCGAGCCATGGATCGCCTGAGGCCGTCCGGGCAGCGAACTGAGTTGGTACGAGGCGCCGGCGAACACGAAGCGGCCGTCACGGATGCGGTTGGAGTATGGCGCGAGAGGATAGGAGCCGGCCCGCGGCCACCGCGTGGCCGGCCATTCGGTCTCGGTGATCGGCACGATCCAGTCATGGTCGCCGGTGCGCAATGCGGTGAGGCGGCCTCCGGCGCGGGGCGCGAACTCGGCGGTGTGCGCGCCATGAGAGAGGGTCACGCGTTCGCGCGCATCGAGCACAGGCAAGGCGGCATGAGAGGCATCGGACATCAGGACTCCAGCGGATGGCCACGGCCACGGCGGCCGCCCTTGCCGATTGTGCACGTGGCAACGCTTGGCGGCAACACGAGCGGGGGCTATGCTCTAAAGCTCCATTGCCCCAGGATGCGTCTCATGAACCCTTTGTTGCGCCGGATCACACTCGCCTCTTTCGTGCTGGGCACCGCCCTCGCCTCCAGCGCCGCGCTCGCGCAAGAGAGCCCGCTGCGAGGTTGCGCCGCCAAGAAGCAATCCATCGAACGCGAACTCACGCATGCCCGTGAGCATGGCAACAGCAACCGGGTGCGCGGCCTCGAGAAGGCGCTGGCCGCGGCGCAAGACTGCGACGATGCGAGCCTGCAGCGCGAACGCCAGGAGAAGGTGCGCGATGCCGAGAAAAAGGTAAAAGAACGCGAAGAAGAACTCGCCGAGGAAAAGGCGGAAGGCAAACGCAAAGACATCCAGAAGGCCGAGCGCAAACTCAAAGAGGCCCAGGACGAACTCGCCGCAGCCCGCGCCGACGTCCATCGCTGAAGCGGCGAGCCGCTGATCATCCGGCGCGTGCAATCCCGGGATCGCGCGCGCCGGGATTTGACGAATTTTCGATCCGTGCCCGACTAGCATGGCGTACCTCATCCTCCCGGTTACGCCATGTCCGTCACGCCACTGCCCGTTTCCGTGCCGGTTCGCCGGTCCTGGATCACGTCCTATCGCCGTGGCCACGTGGTGCTGGTTCCGCTCCTGCTTGCGCTGCTCGCCTGTTGTGTCCAGCAGAGCGGATTGGATGCGTACGTGGCGCATCGGGTGTACGACGCGGACCACGCCCGCTTCGCGTTGCAGCAGGCGCCCGTCCTGGATGCCATCGGGCATCAGGCGCTACGCGCGATCCCCGCGCTACTCGCCGCCGCCGCACTGTTTTTGTTGGCGGCGGGATTCGTCCGGCCGGCGTTGAAACGCTGGCGGGGCCTGGCACTCGCCCTGCTGGCCGCGATGGCGCTCTCGCCACTGTGCGTGGCCATGCTGAAGCAACTCACCGCCCTGCCCCGCCCTTACGCGCTGAGCGAATTCGGCGGCACCCTCGCGTGGCCTGCGCAGTTCTGGGCCGGCGCCGGGCAGCCGGCGGGGCATGCACTGCCCAGCCATCATGCCGCGTCGGGCTTCGCCGTGGGCTTGCTGTACTTCTTCGGTTGGGCCGCCGGGAAGCCGCGCCTTCGCTGGGGAGGCCTGATCGCGGGAGTGCTGCTGGGCAGCCTGTTCGCCGCGCTGCGTATCGGGCAGGGCGCGCACTTCCTGAGTCAGACGTGCTGGTCTGCTGTTGTCGTATGGACCGTGGGCGCGCTCTGCTTCTGGCCGCTGCTCCGACGCGATGGGCGCACGACCAACGCCTGACACGAGCGACGCGCGATCGGCGGTGCACGAGCAGCCGAAACCGTAACGATGCGGCGGGCCGTGAATAGAGAGCCCCCAAATGCGAAAGCCCCGAAGGTATCGGGGCTTTGTGCTCTGCGGATCGCGCGTCGACCAGCGTTTGCTGTTGCGGACCTGCGCCGTGATGAGAGCCCGGCATTGCGCCTGAAGCCCCCGCAGTCATGGCCGCCCGCATCGGTTGCGAGTGCACTGAGCATGACTCGATGCTGCGCTCGGCGCCGAGTGCTGTCAAGCGCGTTTACAGATTGAGCGATAGCTTTCAGCCGCGCGTGGGCAGGGTCGTCATTGATTGACAGTTATATAGTTCAAACCTAAATTATCCGGGCGATCGAACCGGCATGGTTGAGCGACGCCGGTGACGATGAGCCTTCATAACATCACATCGGGAACGTCATGCAACAAGCAGCATCCACCGCGCCCTGGACCACGCCCGCGCGCACCACTCATATCGTGCTTCTCATCTGCGGCCTGGCCATTCTTTTCGAAGGCTACGACGTGGGCGTCATGGGCGCCGTTCTGCCGGCGCTGATCGAAGACAAAAACTGGAACCTCGGATCCCTGCAGGCTGGCGTCCTCAGCAGCTATGCGCTGGCGGGGATGTTCGTCGGTTCGTTCGCGGTCGGCATGGCGAGCGACCTGCTTGGCCGCCGCCGCATGCTGCTGGGCTGCGTCACGCTGTTCTCGCTGACCATGATCGGCGCGGCATGGGCGCCCACGCCGAATTGGTTCGCTGCCTTCCGTTTCATCGGC
The DNA here is from genome assembly GCF_002261475.1 of Bordetella genomosp. 5. Taxonomy (GTDB): domain Bacteria; phylum Pseudomonadota; class Gammaproteobacteria; order Burkholderiales; family Burkholderiaceae_B; genus Bordetella. Next base: position 151,671 of record NZ_NEVN01000004.1, on the reverse strand, counting down.
GGACTCGGGCTGGGCGGGGTGATCCCGGTCGCGGCCGCGCTGACCATCGAGTTTTCGCCCCCGGCGCGCCGCGGCTTCAATTACGGGATCATGTATTCCGGCTACTCGCTGGGAATCCTGTGCTCGGCCGCCGTGGCGATGGCGCTGCTGCCGCAGATCGGCTGGCGCGGGGTGATTGCGGTCGGCGCCCTGCCCTTGCTCGCGGTGCCCTTCATGGCGCGCTACCTGCCCGAGTCGATCGAGTACCTGCTCGCCAAAGGGCGCGTGGACGAAGCGCGCGCTCAAGCCCATCGCCTCGGCATCACTTCGCTGGAAGCCTTCGCCCCGCGCGAGCGCGTCGCGTCGACGGCGACATGGCAGGACATCATGCGCGCCATCTTCGCCACCCGTCACCTGCGCGCAACCCTGTGCTTCTGGGGCGCGCTGTTTCTGGGCATGATGCTGGTCTATGGCCTGAACACCTGGCTGCCGCAGATCATGCGCAAGAATGGCTACGACCTGGGCTCTAGCCTCTCGTTCCTGCTGGTGTTCAGCCTCGCCTCGGCGATAGGCGGGATCATCCTGGGCCAGATCGCCGACAAGACGGAGCCGCGCCGCATCGTCGCGCTTTTCTATCTGCTCGGCGGCGCCGGCATCTTCTGCCTCACCTTCAACAGCGGACTGACGGTGAACTACATGCTGGTCGCGCTGGCCGGCGTGGGCAGCATTTCGTCGTCGTTGATCCTGACCGGCTACCTCACCAACTACTACCCCGCGCACGCCCGCAGTGCCGCGACCGGCTGGGCGCTCAGCTTCGCCCGCGTGGGCGCCATGAGCGGGCCCGTGTTGGGCGGCTATCTTGCGAGCCTGCAGTTGCCGATCGCCTGGAACTTCTACACGTTCGCGGGCGCAGCGGTACTGGCCGGGGTGTTCGTGCTGCTGATTCCCAACCGCTACGCGCACGACGCCGCGCCCGTTGCCGCTCAGCCCGCAAGCCCGCACGCCGCGACGCGCTGAAAAAAGCCGGCAGCGCGATTCATGCAACAAAATACGACGGCATTTCGCTGCCATCGGTTGCGTATACACAACAATTTCGGGCATTTATCGGGCAATTACCCTGCCGAAGGGTGGGCCATTGTTGCTGCGTCTGTTGCAATAGGGCCTGCCCGCCGTCGAACTCAGGCACCTCGGACGGCGAGCACGTTGTTCACTATTAAAGATTACGGAGAATCACATATGACCAAGACGCTGCTTGTTGCCGCCCTGATGGCAGGTTTCGTGGGTGTTGCTAACGCAGAATCGTCAGTCACTCTTTATGGTGTCATCGACACCGGTATTGGCTACAACAAAATCAAGGGCGCAGGCTACGACGCCAGCCGCACCGGCATGATCAACGGCATCCAGGACGGATCGCGTTGGGGCGTGCGCGGTCGCGATGAACTCGGCGACGGCCTGCGTGCTGAATTCGTGATGGAAAGCGGCTTCGACTCGAGCGACGGTTCGCGTGCCCAAGGCGGCCGCCTGTTCGGTCGTCAGGCCACCATCGGTCTGGCCAACGACGCCTGGGGCGTCCTGGAGTTCGGCCGTCAGACGAACCTCTCGTCGAAGTGGATCGCCGACATCGACCCGTTCTACACCAGCTACACCCAAGCCAATATCGGCGTCGGCTTCTCCTCGGCCAACACCGTGCGCTGGGACAACATGGTCATGTACCGCACGCCCGTCGTGAACGGCTTCCAGGTTGGCGTGGGTTATTCGTTCAACGTGGACGGCAACAACGGCGACGAATCGGGCTTCGCCACGCCCGACAACACGCGCGGCATCACCGCCGGCGTGCGCTACATGCAGGGTCCGCTGAACGTGACCGCCACGTACGAACAGCTCAACGGCAGCAACCGCAGCTCGCAAGCCGATGCCGACAGCGCCACGCCGCGTCAGTACTCGCTGGGCGCGACGTACGACTTCGAAGTGGTCAAGCTGGCGGCCGCCTACGCCCGCACGACCGACGGCTGGTTCGGTGGCCAGGACCTGCCCGCCGGCACGCCGCTGTCCGACCTGTTCGGCAACAACCGCTTCGTGGACGGCTTCAAGGCCAACGCCTACATGGTCGGCGCGACCGCCCCGATCGGTGGCGCGAGCAGCCTGTTCGCATCGTGGCAGCTCGTCGATCCGTCGAACGACCGTCTGACGGGCGACGACGAGAAGATGAACGTCTGGAGCGTGGGCTACACCTACGACCTGTCCAAGCGCACCAACGTGTACACCTACGCGTCGTACGCCAAGGACTACGCCTTCATCGACGGCGTGAAGAGCACCGCTGTCGGCGCCGGTGTGCGCCACCGCTTCTAAAGCGAGACAGTCGGAGAGAAACGGGGCGGCGCGCCGCCCCGCTCGAAAACGGCACCTCAGGGTGCCGTTTTTGTTGCCCGCTGCCGAGGCAGCTCGATGGCCAGCACCGCGATCCAGCCGAGGGCATAGGCAAGCATGTCCCACCAGTCGGCCGTGCTTCCCAGCACGATGCGCAGCACCGGATTGGGGATGCGCCATCCGAGCTCGCCGGCCAGATATTGCCCAAGCTCTACGAACGCGCCCATCCCGAAGGCGAGACCCGCCAGCGTGAGCACATGCGCACGCAGAAATGTCTTGAGCACGAAGTACACCCAGATCACGGCGAGAGTGTCGCCCAGGAAAGTGCGTATCCACCCCAGGCCGGCGCCCAGCGTGGCGAGCAGTATCAACAGCACCAACAGAACGGCCGCAACGGCCAGGGATCGGATATCGAAGCGCAGCGTCATGCGCCTGATCGTAACCCGGCGCACGAGCGGTTCACGGTGCGCGTGGCAAGGTGTCCAACTTGCGGACCGGCGACCGCCAGAGAATCGCCCACTGCAAGGCGAAGCCGACCACACAGAGAAAGAGCGCCGCCGCCACGCCCGCCTGCGCGGCCACCAGCGCACCCAGTGCCGCGCCCAAGGGCCTGGCGCCGTACGTGGCCGTGAGAATCACGGAAGACACGCGCCCAAGCATGTCCGGCGGCGTGACGCCCTGACGCAGCGACGTGGTGGCGATGGTCCATACGATCGGCCCCGCGCCAAACAGCACGAAGGCCGGCGCCACCAGCCACAACGTCGGCCAGGCCACGCTGCCCGCCATCAGCAGCGCCGCCACCAGCGCACTCGCCGGCCCGCAGGCCACCAGACCGCCGAAGGTCCAGCGGCGCGCCAGCGCCGGCGCCGCCCACGCCCCGGCCACCATGCCCACGCCGTACAGCCCCAGCGTGAGACCGATCTGCGCGGCCGAGAGCGCCAGCCGCGATGCCGCGTACGCCACGTAAATGCCCTGCAGCACGAACCAGGCGATGTTGAAGACCACCGCCGTGAGCATGATGGGCCGCAGATAGGGATGGCCCAGCACGAACCCGATGCCCTCGCGCAATTGCCGCAGCGGTCGCGCATGCGACGGCCGGCGCGGCGCCTCGGGGGCCAACTGCCGCAGTTGCCAGGCGGCAAACAAAGACATCAGGCATGCGAGGTCGAGCGCCACGGCAGGACCGGCACGCTGAAAAGCCACCCCTGCCACCAGCGGCCCGAAGGCCAGCGCCAGGCTGCGCATGAGCTCGAGCTGCCGGTTGGCCTGCGTGAGTTGCGCATGGCCCACCAGCGCAGGCACCAGCGCCGGCGCCGCCACGCTATAGGCCACCGTGCCGCAGGCCCCCAACGCACCGAGCAGGCCCAACCCCACGAGCGAGAGACTGTCCTGTGTCCACAAGAGCGCCAGCAGCAGCAGCGTGGACGCGCGCAGCAGCTCAGCGGCGCACATCAAGCGCGAACGCGATGCGCGGTCCGCGAGGACGCCCAGTGGCAGCGCGAGCAACAGAAAGGGCAAGGTCTGGCCCGCTTGCAACCATGCCGTCCGAGACGCGTCGGCACCCCACGCCAGCACGGCGATCAAGGGCGCGATGGCGAGCGCAAGCTGCTCGGCTCCCTGCGCGGCGAAGCAGGAGCGCACGAGGCGGCGCACGTCGGGCGGCAATGGCGTGTCGGATCGGGTCATCATGGCGCGCAGCGTAGCGAGCCGCGGCCCGGCACGCCTCCCGAATCTTGCGCGAGCAATCCGCCCGCGCACGACAGGCGGCGTGCCTGCCCGCCTGGCCGCGCGGCGCGCCGGCAGCAACAGGCATAGCATCAACATTCAGTTTCATGTAGCCACATTCAGCGTCACAACCGTTGCCCGCGCAACCACCCTTGGCCCTACTATTGCGCCCGGCACGAATCACGGGAGGGAACCCCATGCGCACCGCATTGATATTCATTGGCGCGGCGGTCGTCGCCTTTTTCCTCGTCAAGGGCATCAAAGCCTATTTCGCCGAACGCAACGGCAAAGGGAGATAACAAGCAATGGCAAGCAAAGAACTGATCAAGAGTGGCGCGGTGCAGGGGTCCGTGAAGTGGGCGGTGCTCGGCGTCGTCGTGTTCCTGGTCGTCCTGATGCTGGTGTTCGGTTCGTGGTTCCAGGTGGACCAAGGCGAACGTGGCGTGGTGTTGCGCAACGGCAAGATCGTGAGCGTGGCGGATCCCGGCCTGGGCTTCAAGGTGCCGGCGATCGATACGGTGCACTCGATCTCGGTGCGCGACCACACGATCTCGTTCGGCGGCCGCGGCTCGGCGCCGCTCGAGGCCTACAGCTACGACCAGCAGCCTGCCAGCCTGCGTGTCTCCATCACCTACCAGGTGCCGCCCGAGAAGGTGGCCGACCTATACTCCGAGTACCAGACCCTCGGCAATCTCGAACAGCGCGTGATCGAACGCCGTACCTACGACGTCATCAAGAACGTGTTCGGCAAGTACACGGCGGCCAGCGCGATTCAGCAACGCGAGAAGATGGGCATGGACGCAAACGCCGCCATGCGCGCGGCGCTGCAGGACGTGCCGGTCACCGTGGTGAGCGTGCAGATCGAAGAGGTCGGCTTCTCGAAGGCTTATGAGGACAGCATCGAAAAGCGCATGCTCGCCCAGGTGCAGATCGAGACGACGCGTCAGCAGAAGCAGACCGCCGAAATCCAGGCCGAGATCCAGGTCGTGCAGGCAGAGGCCGCCGCCAAGGCGCGTATCGCGGCCTTCAAGGCCGAAGCCGACGGCATCAAGCTGCGCGGCGACGCCGAAGCGGCCGCCATCGAAGCCAAGGCCCGCGCGCTGGCCACCAACACGAACCTCGTCAACCTGAACGCGGTCGAGAAGTGGGACGGCAAGCTGCCCGAAACGCAGGTGCCGGGCTCCGCCCTGCCCTTCATCGGCATCAAGTAAACGCCTGGGCCCCGCGCTCAGACAATAACGGCGGCCCAGGGCCGCCGTTATTTTTGGCCGCGCGTCGGCGGCAAGATTTTCGGCAGGCATCACTTAAAGCCTTGCCAGGCGGACCCGGCCGTCAGGATGGCCGTCACCAATCCGATGATGCAGGCCAGCGGTTTCGCCAGGCGCCCCAGCCCCTGCAGCACGCGAATGCAGCCTGCCCACGCCTGGTAAGTCTCGACGATATCCTGGGTGTCGCGACCGAGCTGCTCGGTCAGTTTGGTGTTGCGCGTCGTCATGCGCGCATTGGCCGCCATGTCGCGTTCCATCCGGGCCACGCGCGCGTTCAGACTTTCGAGGGCGGCTTCGATATTCGGCTCTTGTGCCACGATGTACTCCTCTGCTGGCGAGGCCAGCGTAAAGAATCAGGCTGTCATACCGCTTCCGCGATGCCGGGATCACGATCGACAGACGAAAAAAAAGTCCGCGAGATGGCGGACATTGGTGCTGGAGCGGTGTCGCGGGCAGCGCCACTGATCGCGCTGACGGTGGACGCAATGCCCCGGACAAATTGTCGCACTGTCCGTCCCGCCGAAGCGGCCAGGATGTCCTGCTAGCGCGACACGCGCCCTGCGTTTGCGGGGGATCAATCGAACGCGTTTTATATCGGCCGCGCGAGCGCTTTTGCGAGGAGACGAACACTAAGCTTGCGCCCATAAGCTGGATACACCGAGGCGCGACATCTGCCGGGCACGGACCAGCGACTCAGCCGTAGGGGTTGCTGCATGGGAAAGAAACTGCTGTCGGCCGCGGCCGGCATCGCGCTGGTTGCCGCCGGCGCCATCGGAGGCGCGCACTGGGTGGGAGAGAGCCGGCGAACGGCGCAAGCCGCCGAGCCCGACGTGAAGGATCCGGGTCGCATCGCGCGCGGAGAATACGTCGCACGTACCGCCGATTGCGTTGCCTGTCATACCGCCCCCGGCGGCCGCCCGTTTGCCGGCGGGCGCGCGATGGAGACGCCGGTAGGCGCCCTCTACACCACCAACATCACACCGGATCCCGAGACCGGTATCGGCCGTTATAGCTATGCCGCGTTCCGCGATGCGGTTCAACATGGCGTGCGCATGGATGGCGCGCCGCTCTATCCCGCGATGCCCTATCCGTCGTACGCCATCATGCCCGACGCGGACATGCAGGCGCTGTACGCCTACTTCCGCAGCGGCGTCGAACCTGTCGTACAGCGCAACGCGCCATCGACCATCCCCTGGCCGCTGAACATGCGCTGGCCGATGGCCTGGTGGCAGCTGCTGTTCGCACCGGACCGTGAGTTCGTACCGCCCGAGGGCGCGGACGCCCGCATCACGCGCGGCGCATTTCTGGTCGAGGGCCCGGCGCACTGCGGTTCGTGCCATACGCCACGCGGCCTCGCGTATCAGGAGAAGGCCATGTCGCTGGCCGATGGCGATGCGTTCCTGTCGGGCGCCGTCATCGATGGCTGGCGCGCGAAAAGCCTGCGCGGCGAGGCCCAAGGCCTGCAAGCCTGGAGCCAGGCAGAGATCGTCGACTTTCTGAAAACCGGCCGCACGGACAAGGTCGCCGCGTTTGGCGCGATGGCGGACGTGGTGGAGCACAGCACGCGCTACTTCACGGACGACGATTTGCAGGCGGTCGCGGCGTATCTCAAGCACCTGCCGCCGGTGGCCGGTCGTCTCAAGCAATTTCCCGACAAAGCGGATACCACCACCGCCGATCTGCAGGCGGGCCGACTCACGACGCGCGGCGCCGTGCTTTATATGGAGTACTGCGCCGCGTGTCACCGTGCCGATGGCCAGGGCGTGCCGCGGACGTTCCCGGCACTGGCGGGCAACTCGGCCGTCTTTGCCGAGTATCCGCAGTCGCTGATTCAGATCACGCTGGAGGGCGGCACCATGCCCGCCAACGATCACGACGCGATGGCGTTTGCGATGCCGGCCTTCCGCATGTTGAGCGACGAAGACATCGCCAGCCTCGTCAGCTTTATCCGTGGTGCATGGACCAATCAGGCGCCGCCGATCGCCGCGCGGGACGTCGCGGCCACCCGCGCGTTTCTCGCGGCAAAGGCGCCGCACATCGTTCCCCAGGTGCAAGGAGACAAGAATGAATGAGCGTATGCGTGCGAGCGTGACGGCTGCCCTGCTGAGTGTGATGCTGGCGCCCGCGGCAAGTCTGGCCGGATCCGGGGCGCGTGCCCCCGCGCAGGAAGCGGCCGAGCCCGCCGCGCGCGCCCCCGGCGAGATCATTCGCTACGAAGTTCGCGACAAGGACGGCAAACGCCTGCCCGACTACGTCATTCCCGACGACACCGCGATCGACCGCGAGCCCAACGCCGCGCAGATCCGGCTCGGTCAGCGCCTGCTCAACGATACCCGCCGCCTGCTGCCGGCCAATACCGGCGCGAGCATGAACTGCAATAGCTGTCATATTCAGCAAGGCAAGAAGCCGCTGGGTGCGCCCTACATCAATACCTTCAACACGTTTCCTCAATACAACCCGCGGGCCGACCGCATCGTGACGCTGGAGGATCGCATCAACGGCTGTTTCCAACGCTCGATGAACGGCAAGCCGTTGGCCCGCGACGGCGCCGACATGGCCGCGATGGTGGCCTACATGAAATGGCTGGCTCAGGATGTGCCTCACGGCGCGAAGGTGCAGATCCAGAACGCCTATCCGATCGACACGCGCCTCGTGCCCGATGCCACGCGCGGCGCGGCGCTGTATGCCAAGCACTGCGCCGCCTGTCATGGCGAGAATGGGGCCGGCAAAAAAGATGCCGCCGGCCAGGTGACGTTTCCGCCCTTGTGGGGCGACGAGTCGTTCAATATCGGCGCGGGGCTGGCGCGCACCTACAAGGCGGCCTCCTTCATTCGCAACAACATGCCCATGGGCGTGAACATGACCGGGCATTGGGGCGAAGGCGGCGTGCTGTCCGACCAGGACGCGGTGGACGTCGCCGAGTTCTTCACCCATATGCCCCGCCCCGACTTCGCGGGCAAGGCCAATGACTGGCCCAAGGGCAACAAGCCGAAGGATGCGCGCTACTGATCGCCGAGGGCACCGAGGTCTCCATCTATGCGGCTGCCAGCGCCATGGTGCGGCTCGCGGGTGCCTCTCGACCTTGCAGCGCCATGCCGTACTCCGCATAAGAGCCGGGCGTGGTGGCAGGCACCACGACCTCGACCAGGCCGGTGTCGATGAAGGCATCGAGCACGCGTCGTACGGCTTTGCGTGCCGCCGCGCGCTCGCGCACGTCCAGCGCGCGGCCCCGCGTGGCATGCCGCACCAACTCCACAACCCGGAACGAGCGCTGCGGATAGGTCTCGAGCAGGTCCATCACTTCCATTGCGTATTTCACAAGATCCTCCTTGCGACAGCTTCGCGAAACATTCCTACGTAGTTCTGATACTGCGCCTGCGACAGCGTGACGCCGGTCGTCTCCGCGATCCAGCGGCGCGCCGCGGTGCCACGCGCGCCGGCATCGAGCGCGCCGAAGCGCGCGTGCTTCTGCGGATACTCGGCGATCACGGCCATGCGCTCATGCCAGGGCAGCATTTCGTACATCGACTGCACCTGCTGGGCGTGACGCTCATTGATGGGCCGCACCACCTCGGCTTCCGACAGGTACGGCGCCATGTTGCCTACGGCGGTGCCAGACCAGGCCCAACGCGCCCAGTTCCAGAGCAGGTCGTCGCCGGTCAAGGTGCGCCCGGAAATCCCGGCATTTGATATTGGCCGAGGCTCGCGCCATTGGCTGCGAGGTGATGCATGCATGTTGTTCTCCTTGATGAGGGCGCGGCGTGGTCGCATCGCACGGCCGCCCAGGTCGAACCGCCACGCTGGCCTTGCGGTTGCCCTGGGCACCCGCAAGCCGTAACGGGGAGCCGCGACGGGAGCCAATGGATGAAAATGACCAATACGGTCATACCTTCGCTGGCGCCGCCCTGCCCACAGCAGGTACACTGGCCTCTCTCCTACAGTGCTGTAGGAAGATTCGCTGCGTTGGTTCGTCAAATTCATGCGAATCAGTCTATTACCAATTTGGTAAACCGCACAAGTGATTTAGCGTTACCATATCGGTTCATTTACCAATCCGGTCAAGGCAGGGCCCGTGCCGCCTATGAAGTCCATCAAAGAAATCCGCCGCGACAATCTCGCGCGCGCCATCGACCTGCGGTGCGATGGCAACCAGACCCGCGCCGCGTTGCTGCTGGGCTACTCCACGCCCTCGTTGGTCAGCCGCTACACCACCAGCGCCAAGGACATCGGCGACCGCGCCGCACGCAAGATGGAAGAAGTCTTCGGCTTGCCGGCCAACTGGATGGACACGCCGCACGAGGCCGCCAACGGTGCTGCCCGTGATCCGGCCGGCGCATCGGCCGCCGCGCCCATCGGCCGCGCGATCCGGCATGTGCGCATGGCGCGCGGCATGTCCGCCGAGAAGCTGGCCGATCTCGCCGGCATCGATGCCGCCGCCCTCGCGGCCATCGAGAAGGGGGCCACGCCGGCTCCTGATGTCTTGGCGCGTTTCGCGCACGCGCTCGAGGTCGACACGCCGCTGCTCGCGCGCCTTTCGGCGCTGTCGTTCGGCGAGGTCACCACCGCGCTGTTGCAGCAGCTTCCGCCCGACGACCTCACCCACACCTTGTCCGAAGACGAAGTCACCTACGTCGGCCCCTATCACGCCACCCGACGGATTCCGGTGGTGGGCATGGCCCAGCTCGGCGAAAACGGCTTCTACGACGAGCTCGAATATCCGGCGGGCCACGGCGACGGCTATCTGCTCTTCAACTCCAAGGATCCCAACGCCTACGTCTTGAAGGTGCGAGGCGACAGCATGAAGCCCGCCATCCGCAACGGCTGGTACATCGTGGTCGAGCCCAGCGGCCGCCCCACCCCCGGCGAGTACGTGGTGCTGCAGCTCGAAGACGGCCGCAAGATGGCCAAAGAGCTGCTGTTCCAGCACGCCCGCACGGGCGACATCGAAGTGATGTCGGTCAATGGCGAGATCCGCATGAGCGTCCCCGGCACGGCCGTCCGGCACGTGCACCCGATCGCGGCCGTCGTCCCGCCGAGCCAGATCATCTACAGCTGAGACAGCGCCCGTGATACCGATTCAGTCCTCGCGCCGCTCGCACGCGCGCCGACACCGCCGGGGCCGCCGCTCGTGATGCCCGACACGCCCCCGGCGCACGGTCCATCCGACGCCCACCCGGCGCTGTTTCGTATCGTCCGATCGCAATTCCCCTTCGGCGCTTTCTTCGGCCATGACCTGATCGCGCTGCTCGATCCGGCAAACCGCCTTCTGCGCGAGGCCGATGGCCTGGCCACCTCCCGCAGCGGCCGGATCAAGCCGATCGGCTATCTGCCCTCGGATCGGCTCAAGGTGCATGAGTTCGATCGGGCCGCGCTCTACCGCCCCACCCAACCGCGGGTCACGCTGTTCGAAGGCACTCACGCCGAGGCCATGCAACGTTGGGCCGCGCTACGCGAGGCCGGCCGCATGCTCAACGCCCTCGACCTCCCCTACCCGTTCCTCGGACTCGGCCCCAACAGCAACTCCGTCGCGTGCACACTCACCGCCGCCATGGCGCTCGACGATCGCCTGCGCTGCGGCCGCCGCCATGCGCCCGGCCGTGGCACGCTGCTGCTGCAGCCCGCTCAGCTCGCCGACCTCCACCAGCGCCACGGCTGGCCGAGCTCGAAGGCCGTCTAGGCGTCCCCTTCCACACACGCGGCCGCTGTTCGCGCCCCTGTCGGCATCGCCGAACCGCCCGATGAGGCGCTGGGCACCCTGCCGCCGCGCACGGCCCCGTCACGTCGCCGCGCTCCCCGGCGAGTAGAATCCAGGCTCCTCACAGGAAAGGCCAAGGCCGCAGGGCATGGCCCTGGTTGTGCGCGCAACAGGGCCGCACGCCTGGCCCTTCCCGGGTCACTCGAGTCGGATGCTGCAATGACGCTATATCTGGTGGTCGCCGCGGGAGCGGTGGTGGCGGGTTTCGTGCAAGGTCTGTCGGGCTTCGCGTTCGGCCTGGTGGCCATGTCGTTCTGGGTCTGGGTGCTCGAGCCGCAACTGGCCGCGGTGCTCACGGTGTTCGGCGGCTTGCTGGGCCAGCTGATCGCCGCCTTCTCCGTGCGCCGCGGCTTCCGCCTGCGTCAGCTGTTGCCCTTCGTGCTGGGCGGCCTCGCCGGGATTCCGATCGGCGTCGGCCTGTTGCCGCTGATCGACACCCACACGTTCAAGCTGGTGCTCGGCACCTTCCTGCTGATCTGGTGCCCCACGATGCTGCTGATTCAGCACATTCCGAAGATTTCGGTTGGCGGCCGTATCGCCGACGCGCTTGCCGGCCTGGGCGGCGGCGTCATGGGTGGACTCGGCGGCTTCACCGGCGTCGTCCCCACCCTGTGGTGCCTGCTGCGCGGCTTCCCGCGCGACGAACAGCGCGCCATCATCCAGAACTTCAATCTGGCGATGCTGGCGGTCATCATGCTGACCTATCTGGGCACCGGCCTCGTCACCCGCGACACGCTGCCCCTGCTCGCGATCGTCGCTCCCGCGATGCTCATCCCCACCTTTCTCGGCACGCGCCTGTATCTCGGCATCAGCGATCAACGCTTCCGCCAGATCGTCCTGGGTCTGCTCACCCTGTCCGGCCTCACCATGCTGAGCTCGGCGCTGGCGCGAATGCTGGGTTAGCCCCCGGCTCCGCGGGCGCGCCGCTCAATTGAGATTTGCGCTCCTGCACCGCCTTGCCCGTCGCCGCAGAACCCGCCGCGCGCCTGGCGCCGCCTGGCGCCGTTTGCCCGCGCATGCCCAGCGCGTGCCCCGCGTCTGCACGCGCCAGCCCGCGTCTGCCACGCGACTGCCACGCGCCTGCCTCGCGTCTGCCACGCGTCTGCCCCGCGCCAGCCCGCGTCTGCCCGCGTCTGCCCCGCGTCTGCCCCGCGCCAGCCCGCGTCTGCCCGCGTCTGCCCGCGCCAGCCCCGCGCCTGCCACGCGCCTGCCACGCGCCTGCCTCGCGTCTGCCCCGCGTCTGCTCGCGTCTGCCCGCGTCTGCCCGCGTCTGCCCCGCGTCTGCCCCGCGTCTGCCAGCGCCTCTCCGCCAGATTCTGTGTATTTCTTTCGGGCTCTCGCCTTTCATAGTCGGAGGATTCTCACTTTCAATTTAACGTTGCATGCGACCCTCCGCTTCCGCCCACAGCACGGCCCACGCCCGCCCCCCTCTCCTGTTGCGTCGTCTGCCGTCGCTCATCGGTGTGTGCGGCACCGCCTTGCTCTATTCGCTGTCTCCCGCCCACGCGCAGTCGTCCGTCTTTGGCGACCTGACCACGCCGGGTGCCGCCTGGGCCGTGAGCGAGGATGGCTCCACCGTAGTCGGAACGCGGTTGTGGCTCAGCACAGGCCCCCAAGAGCCTTGCATGAATTGCACGTTTCGCGCGGTCAATCCAGACGGCAGCGTCGCCGTAGGAACAAACGGCAGCAACGCCATCCGCTGGACCCAACAGTCCGGCCTCCAAACCTTAGATTTCGGCGTCGGCAATACCGACGCGGTTGCCACGGCGGTGACCGCAGACGGAAATACCGTCTACGGATGGCGCCGACTCCAAAGCGGATCGATTCAGGCGATTCGCTGGACGGCAGCCTCGGGCGCCGAAAACTTCAATGCCAACGCGTCGAGGTATGGCGCAGACGCGCGCGTGCTGGACGCCAACGACGACGGCACCGTGGTGGTAGGCTACCAGGGTGACTCGGCCGCGGTATGGCGAAACGGATGGGCCCTTTATGGCAGCGATCGCGTCGCGACCGGCGTCAGCAAAGACGGCAGCGTCGTGGTCGTTGGCGCTCAGTTTGTGCCGGGGCAGTTCTACAACGGCACCAACAACTGGGCCCCCGGCACCCGCGCCATCATCTTCGACCTCGGCGACTCTCGCCGAAACCGTGACCTCGGCACCCTGGGGGGTAACGCCTCCGGCGCGAATGCCGTCAGCCGCGACGGCAAGACCGTGGTCGGCGACTCCACGACGGCCACCGACGAATGGCGAGGCTTTCGTTGGACGCTGGAATCGGGCATGCAATCGGTGGAAGAGTGGCTGCGCTCGGCCGGCGCCACCGTGGAGGGCGTCACCACTCGCAACGCGCGCGGCGTCAATGCCGACGGCTCCGTCGTCGTGGGTCAACTGACCAATGGCAATCCGTACATCGCACGCGCCCCCGCCCGGCAACCGCCCCAAACCACCGTTCCCGACTCCGAGCCCACCACGCCGCCCTCGACGCAGCCACCGTCGACGACGCAGCCGCCGTCGACGACGCAGCCACCCTCCGCGACACCCCCGTCATCCAACCCGCCCCAGTCGTCTCCCCCGACCGTCACCGTGCCGGCTCCCGGCACCGGCCTGATCGATGTGTATGAGTTCAACCAGGGGCTTGCACGGGTCGCGAACGCCGGGCTGGACGCATCGCGAAGCATGACCATGCTGATCAACGGCTTGCACAGCAACCCGATGCGTGGGCTGATCCCCAACGGCGGGCAGTCATCCGCCTGGACCTCGGGCGACTGGGGCAATCAAACCCACTCGCCGTACAACGCCAAAGAATGGAACGCCGAGGTCGGCTTCGGATATCGCGTCAACGAGCAACTGCAGTTCAACATCGCCGGCGGCTACGTCGGCAGTCGCGCCGACACCGGCCTGGGCGGCATCACCAAAACCCAGGCGGGCTACGTCATGCCCGAAGCGATCGTACGCCTGAGCCAGACTCCGCTCTACACCACGATCACCGCGCTGTACGCGTCGGGCCGCTCCGACATCGACCGCGCCTACCTGAACGCCGGCGTTCGAACGTCCGCCTCCGGCAAGCCCGACACCCAATCCTGGGGCGCCCGCGTACGCCTCGACTGGATGAACGCGGCAACGCTGGGCAAGGTCGCCCTGACGCCTTACACGAGCCTCACTTACCTCAACACGCACCTCGACGGCTACACGGAAAAAGACGGCGCATTCCCCGTACGCTGGGACGCTCGCACCACCGACAGCACTACGGCCCACCTGGGCCTGGACGCCACATGGCGCGCCACGGAACGCCTCACGATCCTCGGCCGCATGACCTACGCACACCGCTTCGAAAAACGCGACGTCGCAGCCTCCGGCAACCTCATCGGCCTCTACGACTTCCGCTTCCCCGGCCTCGCCCTCAAGCGCGACTGGCTGCAATGGGGCCTCGGCGTCGAAACCGACATCACGCCCAAGAGCAAAGCGTCGTTCATGGTCAACGTCACGACACAGGGGCAGGCGCCGATCTACTGGGGCTCGTTCAATTACCGGTATTTGTTCTGACACTGCGAACGCGCGCCAGCGGCAACCCATCGCCGCTGGTGCGGACGGTGCCGCTGGCAACACGCGGCCCCGCCACCAGACCCGCACATGTGTCTTTGCGATCTCGGCCCCGCCCCCACGCATCCGCGCCAACCGGCGACAGAGGATGATCGAAGCGCAAACGGAGCCACGGAGCATATCGAGCGGGTCGCGCTTCATCCCATCCCGACACGGACGAATTTCTAAAACAGGCTCGCCGTGGTCGGCCACCACGATCGACTCCCCGGTTGCTTCAATGTGCCGGAAAAGCTCACGCGCACGAGCCCTGAATTCGATCCTTGTGAAAGGTAGTCTGACACCTTTATGCGGGTGGCCGTTCGCCCGATCCCGTAGGTGAGGTCGCAGCCACTGCACCAAAAGCAAAAGGCCGCCCGTGGGCCGCCTTTTGCTTAGGAATATGTATGAAAAGGCAGTCTGACACCTTTAAGCGAAAAGGTAGTCTGACACCTTTATGCGCCAGCCTTGCGATCGTAACCGGTGATACCGTCGACGAGCGTTAATAATGACCACCCAAGGCCCGGTCGCCTTTCAAGCACGCTGATGCCAGGCTGGGAGATAGCTCCCCGGGGGAACCAACGGCGTAGATTGCATGCGTCGCAGTTCAAAAGTAGTCTGACACCTGAACCTAATGCGAGACGGGTGACTGGTATGAAAACCAAAATTCTTGCTGTCGCGTTGACGCTATCCCTTTGCGCCTGCGCTCTCTTTGCATACCTCTGGATCGACCGATCAATAACATTGACATACACTTCGGCGAGCTTCGATCTCAACGCCGCTGTGACGCGACAGCTAAAGGTGCTTTTGGAGGTCGCTTGGGTAGGGATGCCGGAGGACGAAGTCGTTCAGAAGCTGCAAGCCGCGTCTGAACGACTTCCCACTAAGCACTCCTTTATCAAGAAGGAAGAGAATGTGATTTGGTTTAATCAAGTACCTTTCACATTCGACGATGGCAAGTTGGTGAGCGTTGGCTCCCACTAACAGTGCTGCGCAATGGTCAGATAGCCGACACCATCGACTCGTATGGATTACAAAGCACCCACCGCAGAACAACTGCAGGCTCTGAAGAATGCCTACGGGCTCACGGGCAAGCAGATGGCAGCCCTCGCCTGTGTCGGCGAGCAGCACTGGCGCAAGTACACGGGCGGCGCCGAGCCGCGCGAGATGCCATTTCCCAATCTCTTCCATCTCGCCGCACGCTTAGCTCTCTCACAAAGTGAGTTGGCAAAGATCGAGTCGAAGATGCGAGCGATCGGCGCCCAGTTCGACGTCAACGATGCGCCCGCGGCGTGAACGCGCGGATATAGCCCTGCAGCCCGTTCACTTGATCGGCCCACCCCGAATAAGGTGTCAGACTACATTTCACTGTAGGCACCAATAAGTAGATGGCTCCACACCGCTTCTCCCAATAGCCCCCCTGTGGCGCGAACGTTGGAATCGCGGAATAAGGTGTCAGACTACATTTCATTCGATAAGGTGTCAGACTACATTTCCCTGTAGGCACCCGGAATAAGGTGCCAGACTGGACCAATTCGGGTTAGCTCAACCTGAGACCTTTCCGGTCTCAGGGCAATCAGGTATCTGAGTCGCCAGCAGCAGCAGTGGTCGACAAATCCGAAAAGTTGCTGATCCGCACTGCCCCATCCGGAAAGCGGGCCACGATGTCGAGCTGGCCACCCATCGCCTCGATGTGGTTGCGCAGCGTCGAAATGTACATGTCCGTCCGCTTCTCCATCTTGGCAATGGACGGTTGCTGTACGTGCAGAATGTCGGCCAGGGCCTTCTGGGACAGGCCGCGGGCCTGACGCAGTTCCTGCAGTGGCATCTCCCGAAGCATTTCTGCGGTCGCGGCCGTGGCGCGAAGCTGCGATTCCTGCGACATACCCGCCCGGAGTGCTGCAAATTTCTTAGCCATTGTTCTGCCCTTCCTTCCGCAACTGTTCCAAATGCGCGTCGTAGATTTTGTCTGCTCGCGGCACGAATTCTTCATACCAGCGGTCATTGCCAGTCTTGTCGCCGCCGATCAGCAAAATGGCGATTCTTCTCGGATCGAAGGCATACAGCGTGCGTAGTGGATGACCACCCGACTGCGTTCTGAGCTCACGCATGTGCTCGTGCTTCGAGCCCTTGATGCCGCTCGAATGGGGGAACCCGAGCGCCGGGCCGAGATACTCCAGCAGGCCCACCGTGGCTGCCACGGATTCCTGCTCGCTTTCCGATAACGAGTTCCACCAGTGCTCGAACTCGTCGGTGAACTCGACGTCCCACGCTATCAACCGCCTGCCTCTAGCGTCCATGGAATTATAGCCCCGAAGGAATATTCCACCAAAGGAATGCAGATCCCGACAGACGTGCTTGTCGCAACGCCAGAGATCACATCAAAAGGGGTGCAGCAGTATGGATCCTCGGCGCGAACCGATAGAGCCGCCCGCGCAGAAAGGACACACTACCGGGCACACCAGACGCCAGAAACGAAACAGCCGCCATTGCTGGCGGCTGTAGTACCTGATGTTGCAGGATTTCTTGGTAGGCCCCCCGAGAGTCGAACTCGGCACCAACGGATTATGAGTCACCTACCACGAGTGCCGCGCACACACTAAGACATTGATTTAACACCAAATTCCATGTCGCGGCGAGTGTGGCAAGTACTGCGATTTGTGCCCGTTGTGTCAGCTTTTCCCCCACCCTGCCTCGCGCGCGCAGGCTGGCAGGGCTTGCCCGTGGCCCCATTTCGAAAGCTGCACCCCTCCGGTTGATACGGCCCACAGATCCGGCGGTTCACCCCCCCGCGACCTCCGAAGCACTGCAAAATCGTATTTGCGATCGCTCGGGGTCTCTCGGACTGAGAGATGCGACGCGCTAACGCGGCTGGCCGAGTTCTTAGTGCAATTTCAATCCGACGACTGCAGATCTCTAGGCTACGGAAGAAGGGTTATGCAAAGCCGGCTTACTCGACGAAAGGCCCAATAGCGCAGCGCCATTGTGACAGCCGCTGACAGACGATACACTTGGAGACACCTCGCTCACACCCGCCCGGCTCAGGCTCCCGTTAAAGGCGCCCCACGATCGGGCATCACCAACTGGGTCCACCTGTGTTGAATCGAAGCGCTTGTTTTAGGTTGATGGCCAGCGCCGCACTGCTTATCCTGGCCGGATGTGCCACGGCTCCCGCTCCCAATCTGGTCAATGGCCGATATTACATGGCCGGCGATGCTTCATGCGAACGGTACCGCGTATTGAATGACACTCGGATCATGTGCCAAGACAAGAGCGGCGCGGATACGGGTTATCGAGACGCAATGAGCGCCTACGACATCCAAGTTTATCTGATGGCAATGCAGCAGCAGAATGCGCAGATGATGTCTCTGACGCAGCAACTGCAGCTAAACCAGCAAATGCAGCAGTCTCGGCAACAGCCGACCTATTATGTCCCTCCGCCCGTGCTAGCTCCTTCTAAGCCCACGCGCATGCAGTGCATGAACAACGGACCGGTCACGAACTGCAACATGTATTAGAGGCTGCATTCCGCCAAGCCGAGGCTTGGCGCAACCACCCCTACGAGCAGGTTTTCGCCGGGTCTTTACATCAGCGCCATAATATTTCCCCCTATCTTGAGGAGCGGCCCACATGGCGAACGTAGTCTTGAACATTATGATCGGACTGGGTACCGGCATCGTGGCCGGTATTGTTGTCGTGCGTGCAACGCGGTTCGGACATCTGAAGCAAGAACTGCATCGGATGATTAGAAACTGGGGCGTGATGGGGAACGAAGTAATAGAGCCGCTAGACTGCCGCAGAATGCGGGACATCGCAGCGGAACTCGCCTTTTTGGGGCACAGATTAGCCTGCGAGTCTGTCTTATCTGCGTCCGCTGAAGTTGAACGACGTCAGGATCCCGGGCAGCTGAAGTCGCCCGAGCCGACGTGGCCTACCAATCTCCTGGATCTTGATCGCGTACTCCAGAAACGCTTCAGGGAGCTACGCCCGGACTGGATAGCAATCCTTGTCAATGGAAGCCTCTGACAAACGCACAATCTCCAAATATGCCAATGCAGTCAACACCGGCGCCATCAGATCGAGTGTCGGTTGCAGCAATTGGGGCACGCCGCTGGCCGATCTGCGTGGGCGGCCTGTTTGCTGTGCACAGGGTGCGAAATGTGTAGCCACTACCAAGCCGTCAAGAACGCCGAGCGCCTTCGCAAGTACTTCGACGCTCACCGCCCCACCGTCGAGCTGCCCGCCGACATGTGGCCGCGTTACCAGGGGCTCTTCATACGCCGCCCCGTCGAATGGGATTCCGGCGACGAGGCCGTGCCGTCGCGCGAGGCCGTCGCGGGACGCTGGGGTCTGATCTCGGCGCGAACACATCCGGCGCAGTTGGATAAGGCCGGAAAGCTCTCGACGTTCAACGCCCGCAGCGAGAGCGCGGCCAAGTCCTTCACTTTCGGGAACGCCTGGCGCCGGGGGCAGCATTGCATCGTGCCGGCCGAGGCCGTATTTGAGCCAGACTGGCGCACCGGCAAGGCCGTGCCCACCCGCTTCACTCGCGCCGATGGCCACCCTCTTGGCGTGGCCGGGCTATGGGATCGGTATTGGAATTCCGCCGGCGAGCTGGTTGAGTCATTCACCATGCTCACCATCAACGCCGCCGATCACCCGCTGTTCCGCGAGTACCACAAGCCGAACGACGAGAAACGGATGGTCGTGATCCTGCCTGAGGCTGCCTACGGCGACTGGCTGGCGGCCGGGCCGCGGGAAGCCGGCGACCTCCTGATGGGCTATCCCGCCGATAAGTTGGTAGCTGCTGAGGCCGTCCCCAAACCATAGGCCGCGAGCCGGCGATATGCTGAATTTTCATCCAGTCTTCATCGCCATGCGGTTGCTGTACCCCGCCCCATCCGCCCCCATAGCTACTAGCAGCGCCTGCGCGAGAACGACTGGGACGAGTCAAATCAGTCCAGCCACCCAGTCACGCGCAAGGTTCCGGTGAGTGCATCACCCAGGTCCGCCCCGTCCTCGGCGGACCATTCAGCTAGAGCGGCCAAGTAGCCAAATTGAAGTTGTCGAGCCACTCGGGCGAATGGCTGACTCTGGCGCGCAGCACCGAGATTCACGCCCAGCAAAAGGCGTTGATACAGCGGCGCGAAGCTATTTGGGAACATCGCTTGCTCTGAATTCAACTGCTTGCAAAAGAAGCAATGCAGATAGGGCACAGCGTAATCCTCGTGCTCGGCCCACCAGGGCACGGTAGCCAACCATATCGCCTGAATGCGCGCACCTGCAGAGCCGCTCTCTTCCGCTGGCACCACCGCGGCTGCGAGCACATCGCTCAGACGTCGATCCACCCAGTGCCCGATCACGGCTTCCTTCAGTGGGAAGTGGTTGTACAGCCCCGCACGCGAGATCCCGGTCGCCCTTGCGATCTGTTCCATGGTCAAGGAGTCGAAATGCCCTCCTTGGGCTAACCCATGCGCGATGTCAGAAATATGGTCGCGCGCGATTTGCTGACGTAAGCCGCGACCGAAAGTATTACCCGGCTCCCTGTCCCGCCGTCCCCGGGGCGCTGACTCAACTCGGAAGCGATCCCGACTCACACCCGTCACCTCACCATCGACGATCCAGCGGGGTGGGCGCCCTCGGCCGGCCCAGGTTTGGCCCGACTCAGGATCGCGATACTGGGCAGCGACCCGCATCTCGTCGTGCAGATCCTCGTTGTACGCAGTGCGGATATCCTCAATGGAGATGTCGTGCGTGTCCATCAAGTCCAAAAGATGGGCGACCACGCGCATCCTGCGACCGGCGCGCTGCTCCGGAACTGCCTCTATTGCTTCCATACCTCACCCGCTAATCTGGCTGCACATCGTAGCCCTCACTGCCTCGCCTACGGACACGATCCCCCGAAAGGGTGATCCCCAGGGTCAGTCTACGCCTATCCGGCGGCAGAGAGCTAAAGTTAGCTAGCGGCGGCAGTGTTCGGGTTCCGGCGCACAACCAGCCTCTCGCGGCATGATGCCTGCCGGCTTCGAGGAACTCGAGAACCAACTCTACTACCAGGGATGGTGGTTGCGGTGGACCGGATCGGGATGATGCAACAGTTCGCAAGAAGGCTCGCAGACGTTTCGCCACCGCAGTACCGTTTTCCGAACGGCAGCAAGAATTACCGTCTGTCTCCACCGAGGACCAAGATGACGCCTACAGCCACACTCACCATGGTGATCTCTGGATACCAAGCGGCCGCCATTGGCGCCACGTGGGCTCATTGTAATAATTTCGATGAGACGGCCGCTGAGGAAACTGCCCAAGCTTGGTATGAGCAGACATCTCAGATGGAGCGATATCGCTCCACGTTGGAACAGCATCTCGCTGAAACCTTTCACGAGCAGGCCCACGTGAGGTAGGCCCTTTTATGCGAACTCCAACTCACTCAACGCGAGGTCGCCCGCAGCTTGCGCTGACGCGAACGTGGTGAACCGCTCGCGCGACTCCGCGATGGAATGAACTCGCCCGATATCCTCGTCGATCGTGAGGATGCGCCAGAAAAAGCTGATCGTATTGGGCTGGAGGATTTCGACTGTGCTGACGAAAGAAGTGCCGGGTGAAGCTTCATGGCTTTCCGATATAGGGACACCCCTACCATTCAGCGTATATCAGTGCCGGCCTGGGGATCCCGGAATATAAGTAAGTATCATGCCTCTATTAAACCCCTTCCACATTAAGAGCGCGGACATACCTCTGCAGGCCGCTCACTTGGTCCGCGAACCGCGCAGCATCTGCTCCCACCCGGCCAAGTCGTCGCCCAAGACTTTCAGCTCGGGCGAGACACTCTCCAAATAAGCCGATCCAGTCGGCACCGGCGCCATCAGCTCCTGGGCCGGTTGCGGCGGTCGCGGGCCGCCGCTGGGCGAGCTGCTTGAGCAGGCCGTCAATGCGCGCGACGTCAGCCCACCGCGATCGCGCTCGAGCGCGGCCAGCATAGCGCATGCTTCTTGCCACATTTCGATTGCATCGCTATAGCCCACACCGCCCCAGACTAACTCTGTAGCCCAGCAGATACCCAAGGGGACTGAATTTCAGGGACGGGGCCAACGTGGTGCTTATCCAGCAGTCCTCGCCATTTTTTATTTGCAACCAAGTAGCGATTGAACTGTTTCAATTAAAGCCTATGTCTACGGAGTCGGACGGGGTACTGTAGTCCAGCGGACCCGTCCATTCGAAGGGGGCCGCAACTGCGACTACGCACCTCATTTACCTAGCGGGAAATACGTCGACTTTTCGACGACGCGCGGGACCATCGACCGCGTACTCCTCTATCCCCGCCAAAACGACATTCAGTTCGACCTGGGGTGACAAATACGCGCTACCGCTCAGCCCCCGTCCTGAGCCAGGTTGCGCGATGCCACTTAGCATCAGGCCTTTGCCCGTTCCATTTTGGAGTGCGACGAAGGCGCTCGGCATGCGCACCCTCATTTTCCCGAATGAACCAAACATCGACAGAATGAGATATGCGGGCCGCCTTACAAGTGAGATTCAAAATGAATACAGGCACTGTCAAATGGTTCAATATTCAAAGTGGCTTCGGCTTCATCACGCCGGACGATGGCAGCAACGATCTCTTTGCACATAGTGCGAACATTGAAGACCCCGGCCGCCCACTCCTATACCAAAACCAGCGGGTAAGTTTCGACACGCAATTTTGCGATAGGGGTCCGTACGCCGTGCATATCCGCCCCTTCCGCGAGGCAGCTCGTTCGCGAACCTGGGCTAGCAATGAATCACTCACGTGATTGTATTGCTTACCTCAAACATTGGACTATCAAATGCACGCTGCTGAACAAGTGATTTCAGAAAGCCAGCAAGCCAGGAAGGTTGCCACCCTATGGGCGAACTCCAACCACATCGCCGTTTTGCCCTGTGTAACGTGCGCTCATCTGTGGTTCCGTCAGATGCTTCCTGTTAAAGAGAGAACGTGGCGATCTCTTGAGGCACACTTGCGTACCAAATTTCCTTCCAATTCAGCGCAGCCACACTGACGTCTCGCGCTGGAATGCGGCGCGCGCAGCTCACCAGGACCTCAATGCCCTTCCCCTTCATAAATTACATTACGACAGCCATTCAACAAGCGATCATGAAACGGATGGTTTGTCACGCCCCCGATGGCCTCTCCTCTCGTCAGAACTTACTCATCAAGTCGAGCAGTGCTCCTAACGACACTGCGACTAGAGAAGAAGCTGACCCGTGGACACCAGACAATTCTTACTACGCCGGCTAGATTTTTAGTTCGCAGACGGCCAAACAAGAAAACCTTAAAATAATCAGCAGCGCGCTGCTTGTTTCAATTGATCCGTTGGTTTGGCCTTCGATTCAGCGTAGTGTGAAAGTGTGGCATTTGCCACTCACAAAATACAGGTATTTATCATGACATTCCCTACACGTTTTGGCCCTTTGGAGTCTACGGATCAAGTCGACCCGAAGAATTCGGGTAACAGCCCGCAAGATCAAAAAACCCAAGAACAGCGCGAAGAGCAAGAGCGCAAGCGGGCGAAAGATGCAACGCAAAAGCAACGCCCTCAGCAATGAAGAGTATTGCATTTTCGCCGCAGCACTCTACCTGCGTGAACTGTAAAAGCTTGGCCTGAGACGGCCTAAAAAACGATCGCTGGCTTATCGCTTGGACGCGAGAGTCGGCGATGTTTTTTTTGGGGCTCAAGAAACAGCTGAAGGATCAAGTTGGATTTAAATTCCGCAGGGCCTCTTCACCTGCAGCTTTGGCCTCCGTCCAGCTTGAGTAGCGTCTTTTACTCTCTACTACCGAGTGCAGAACGCCACTCTTCTCATCGACAGTGACGATGCGCCAAATAGCGCTTAGTACGTCAAATTGGATGATCTCCAACGTACTGACTAACGTCGTTCCGGCGTGCTCTTTCATCATGAGTCCTGAGTATCAGTGGACCCGAAGAGGCGGCCGGCTGAGCGTTATGTTGTGAAGACTGGGGCGCGTACCCTAGGTTAACAGCAATTCTCATGCCAATCCGCGACGCTAAGCTGGGCGTGGCGTCTCTATCTAGGCCACGACTCCACCAAGGAGCGGTGCCGAGCAGCGCAAACTCCGTATTGGACAGCGAGCGCCATGTAGCTGCGCGCGAAGTCGTCCCAGCTATCGCTGGCCACTTCTGGCACCGGCTGGCACGGCTGGGCCAGGTTGGCCGGCAGAATTGGCCAGGCGGCCGGCTTCGTTGATGTGCTGCAGCCGGTTAGCGTCAATGCGGCAGCCAGCAGGCAAAGGGCTTTGGATTTCAACACGGGTGTACCTCTCGATGACCTTAGGCTCGGCGGCGCGCAGCTCGGCGACGGACGCCTCGAAGGTCGTGGCGATGCCGGCCAGGCGGCCGGTCTGGGTCTTGAACTCGTTCAGCTCGGCCAAGGCGTGGTCCGCGTTGGCCTTGGCCACGCCGGCGTCGTACCGGCCGGCGCCATACCAGCGCGCGCCGACGAGCACGGCCACGATGACGGCGGCACCGATCAGATACGGCCCAACTGCGCGGGCGATCATTGCAGCCCCGTCAGGCAGAGCCGCCGCTCGTCCAGGCGACGATTGCGCAGACCCTGCACGAATACCTTTTGCCCCTTCGGCCCGCTCACATACGACCACACGGGCGACCCGTCCGGCGCGTTCGCCAGCGCGTTGCACCCTTCAGCCAGCCGCCCGGCATTGATGAGACCCACCGCTCGGCTCGCGCAGGTCGACGGCACGCCCACGTTGTGCGCATGGCTGCTGAGCGCGTCGAAGATGGGTTGGCTGATGACCACGTTGATGCATTGGGCCAACTTGAGCTGGTCCTTCTCCACCACCATGCGCTCAACCTCAGCGCATCGCTCCGGCGACCAGTAATCACCCACCACCACGGGCGAGGGGCTCGTGTGTTTGGTGATGCCCTTGCACACGGTCGGCAAGCCTCCCGCCAGTCGATCGGCATACACGACGTTCTGGCCGGTCCCCTCCCAGCGACCGAGGAAGGTGCTGAGAGGATTCGAGAGCAGCGCCAGTGCGCCGGAGGCGACGAGCGCCGCAGCGCCACCCGCAATTTTGGTTCCAAGTTTCATCTGGTGCCTCAGTTCATTTGGGCTCGGAGCTGCGAGGCGCCCCGAAGACCTGTTCTACCTGCTTGCCGCCCACGAGCAGCTCCAGGATCGCGATGCGGTTGTCCATCTGGTACAGGTACTCGATGCGCTGGACGCCCCACCCCACCACGCCGATGCAGGAGAGGGCCAACGTCCCCAGCACCTTGTTCCAACGCTCCAGCGCGGTCACTCGCTTGTCCTGCAGCGCCAGCAGCGGCCCGCGCTGGTCGGAGATCGCGAAGAGCTGCCGTACCTTCTCGTCAATGTGGGCAAGGTCGCGCTGCATGCCGGTCACGATGAGGAGCGCCTGGCTGATCTGGGCCACCGAAGCCTTCATTTCCTTGATGTCCTCGGACTGATTCCCGACGCGCTCGATGAGCTGAGCCACCTGCGCCGCGGTCGGGATGTCCGGTGGAAGTTGTCGACGCTCAGTCACGTCTCGCTCCTATGGGCCAAAAAAAACCGCCCCGAAGGGCGGCATGGTTTGATGCAGCGGCGACGCTATGCGTCGGCGGGTTGCGGAAGGCCTTTCACGAAACGCTCGTCGTCGGTCGTCGGCGCGTTGAGGATCGAATCCGCCAGCGCCTCCGTCAGTTCCGGCACGGCCTCGGCGATGTAGGCGACGAGCTGGCCGACGTCGGTCCGCTTGAGATCGATGTACTGGCGGATCTGCGTGTCGCGGACCATGGCCTGGATCGTCGGGTCGGCGCGCGCGAGTACTGCGATTTTGGCGCCGGCAAACCGATCGTAGAACGCCCCCACACCGATCCACCAATACCGCCCATCCACCACGGTGTCCCAGGTGAACAGCGGGGTGGCGATCTCCTCGAAGCGATCGGGAAAATGAACCTGGACGAAGGCCAAGTCAGCCACGATCGTATTGATGTGGGCGCCTTGCTCATCGAAGATCTTGAACGTAGGCATTACAGCTCCATAATCATGACGAAGGCGGCACCGCCTTTCCCCGACGCGAACGAAGAGCCGTTGATACTTCCGCTCTCGCTGCCCACATGGATGGCGGCACCGCCCCCACCCGCACCAAAACCTGCATCTGCACCCAGCGTTGAGGTAGAGGTGTTACGGCCAGTAGCCGCAAGTCCCCCGCCGCCCGCCATCGGCCCACTTTTAAAACCAGTGACCGAGGAATTTGACTGTGACGAGTTAGTGGCAAGCCCCCCCACTGCTCCACCTGGGGACGTTGAAAAGTCCAATGCCCCCGCGACCGGAACGCTGGTGTATCCAGCGCCTCCATTCCCAAACAAATTGAACAGGAATTGGCTCAGATTGAACGGGCTTAGGGAAGGTGCTGCTACCGGGCTCGTCGAGGTGTTCCCGAAGATATCCGGACCAGCACCGCTGCTTCCTTCTCCAGTGCCACGCCCGCCCATACCACCACCACCTGTGGCGCGATTTCCGGGAGAGGTTGTGACGACATCGGCCGATCCGCCCCCTGGTGAACCACCTCCCGTGGCGACACCGACAACATTGGACCCCGCCGAGACGGAGAGTGTCACGCTTCCCGTTTTAAGGTCTGTTTCAGATCGGCCTATTACATTCGGCGCGGTACCGCCCGTAGCGACCACACGTACTGTGCTTCCACCGGAACCAGATACGTCAATGTCTCCACTCCTTCCAGCCTTCTGAGGGGTATACGAGAGGCCAGTTGCAGTACCGGGCTGTGCACCAGTCAGAGTGGAACTCATCAGGGTGCCTTTTCCACCCTCTCCCCCTCCCAAGGTGATCAGAGGTCGACTACCGATCTGAATGGTGGTCGTACCGCCTGCAATGCCGTTTATTCCTTGGCTCGTCGTGTTAGAAACCGGATTGACCGCGCTCCCGGCCGCACCAACTACTACGGTGACGGTCGTGCCAGCGGTGAGCCAGTAAACATCCTTCATGTCCGCACCGGCTGCCCCACCCGTAGCCAAACACGAGAGTACGGCGCTACCGCGGAGGAGAGCCAAACCGCCAGACCCACCTGCCCCCACTCCGACGATTTGATACCAGCCATCGCGCGGAATAACGAGCTGGTCAGATGACCAGAAGATGCGGCTAAGGATCGGTGTAGCAGGCGGCTTGTTGCTCTGAGAGCCGCTGGCACCGCCGAAAAATTGACTGAGAAGGCTCATCGTGCGACCCATCCACGAGTGACATTGAACGAAACCTCAAGAGAGGCGTTTTTGAAATCAAGGCCCATGTTTTCGGCCAGGCCCATGATGAGTTGCCCATTGCGCTGGAGTTGGGGCGGGCTGTCCGACCAGCTGCCCGTCATATCGGTCAGCCAGAACCGGTCCCCGTCAGCCGGCGCCGTCGGGCAAACCATGACCGAGACCGCTCCGGGGAGGGAGAACACGGCGTAGCTCTTGCCCCGCTCCAGCTGATGCGGACCCACGCCGCTGATGGGCGTGAAGCCCTGGCGCTTCAGCTGGGCGAACTCGGCAAAGCGCTTTTCCAGTTCAATGGATGAGTAGGTCTTGTCCTTGAGTGCCTCCTGGTCATTAATGAGCGCGCCCACGACGGCCTCCTCCGCCGCCTCGGCCGCCAGCTCGGCCCGCGTTGCCTGTTGGCCTGCGGCGGTTGCGGCATTCACGGCCGCCGTCGCCGCGTTGTTCGCGGTGTTAGCCGCGCCAGCCGCGGAGGACGCTGCATCGTTCGCGTTCCCCGCATGCACGCCGGCCTGGTTGCGAGCACTCTGTGCCGCCGAGCGCGCCGTCTGCGCCTCGTCGCGTGCGGTGCCGGCGGCGGCCTTCGCCTCGTCGGCCGACTCGACGTCTGCCTGCATCTGCGCGAGCGTCGCCACCACCTCTTCGAGGAAGTCGTTGATGAGCGGGAAGAACCAGGTGGTGTACCCGTAGCCGCGCATGTCGCGCTCGGACGTCCCATCGTCGCTGTAGGTATTGCCGTTGACAGTGGCTTGCGTCATCGCGCTTCCTTGATCTCGTAGCCGGTGGAGTTCGCACCGAAATGGGGGTATGTGATCGGGTTGAGCTTGCTCAGACGCCCGAGGAAAGAGGTGCGCAAAAGATTCTCCGAGTCATCGGGATTGAGGAAGAAGAGCAGCTGCTGATCGACGCCCAGCACGCGGTGCATCTCCAGCACGCGGGTCATCGCCTCCTCGCGCGTGACGCGGGCCAGTTCGAAGGTCACCGAGCGCAGGCCCTCGCGCCGGTCGAAATACTCGGTGCCGTCCACCGCGCGGTCCGAGCTCGACTCGGTGCCCCACTGGAGGCTCGCGCCGTAGCTCGCGTTGAACTTCGGTTGCCAGCGGTCGCCCACGTACAGCCGCCCGATCTCGATGTAGCCGTCCTGGTTCGTGTGATCGTCGATTTCGATGCGCAGGTATCGGCCGAACGTCGAGCCCGCCTGCAGCATCACAGACAGCGACGGGTAGCCGCGGCGGTAGCGCTCGCTGAGCATGCCGTCCCACCAGTTGGGCGAGCCCCAGGGGACATTGCCCCACGGGTACACCCGATTCCAGGCCGGCCGCCAGCCACTGTCGTAAAACGAGGTGGCGAAGTCAGGCACGCCCGAGATCCGCACGCGCCAGCGCGCGCCCA
The DNA here is from genome assembly GCF_002261475.1 of Bordetella genomosp. 5. Taxonomy (GTDB): domain Bacteria; phylum Pseudomonadota; class Gammaproteobacteria; order Burkholderiales; family Burkholderiaceae_B; genus Bordetella. The sequence continues at coordinate 123,326 of NZ_NEVN01000004.1, read as the reverse complement.
GCGACAGGTTATGCCGCACGAGCGCGACGCCCGCGACCGCCTGGGCTTCGCCGAGGTCGACGTCGAATGCGGTATCCGCCGGCGCCACGGTCGCTGAGCGTGCCACGCGCGACAGTCGCGGATCCTGCATGGCCGCCAACGGCGTGCGCCAGGCCGCTCCGGCCGTGCTGACCGTGCCCCTGTCGCTGTAGCAGGGGTAGATAAAAGTCACATTGCCCACGTCATCCCCACAGGGTCAGTTCGGCTACCCCGCTCGAGTAGCCCGCATCGATTCCGGTCACGACCATGGCCTTGCCGTTCAGGCCGTATCGGCCATACTCCAGCGCCACCACGTCGGACAGGTCCACGTCGCCCAGCTGGGACACGGGCACCTGCACCGCTACCAGGTGACGCCGCACCGAATGCAGCGCGAACATGCGCGCGGCTTCGGCCTCGGCGTCGGCCTGGGCGTGCAGCTGGGTGTCCAGCGTCAGCTCGTCTGCGCTCGGCCAGGGCGTGCGAATGGCCTCGTCCTTCACCTCGGCCGTTCGGTACTCCTCGGCCAACCAGCTGACACGCGCTGGTGTGGCCTGCACCGAGGTGGCGAGCCGCGTCTGTACGGTGTAGTTGCGGCCCCACCGCAGCGAGACCCGCCAGGCCGGAGTGAGCGACGTTCTGATCTCGCACGAGACGAGCGCCGACCGGTCCCACGTTGCCGCCGGCGTGCCGCTGGGCGCCGTGAGGATGCCCATGCGCAGCACGCCGAAGCGATCGAAGGCGTACCAGGCGCCCACCGATGCGGCCACCGCGTCCATCAGCGCCCGAGGCGCGGCTTCCGAGTCGGCATACACACCGACTGGCGCCGCGTTCATCAGCACGTCCGACGAGATGTCGGCCGGTGCCAGCCCGCCGTCCTGCGCGATCTGGCGCAGCAGCTGCGTCGGCCGCACCTCAGCCGTCGCCGCATCTGCCGTCACAACGCCCGCCGGCGCGCTCGCCAAACGGAAGTACCCCTGATAAGTGCGGAACTGGCCGGCTGCCGGCGGCGTCGCCTCCAAGTCAGTCGCGCTCGCATAGTCCGCGCCACGGGTGAGCGATACGCCCTCGTCATAAACCGCGCTGACCACGCACGCCTGATCGCTCACCTGGTAGATGCGCTTCGACGCGTTCACGAGCTTGCCCTGCACATTGGCGACGCGGCCGTATACGCGTGGCTTCACTTGGCCTTTCAAATCGTCCGCGGTGCCTTCCAGCCCGTTGGGCGCCACATTCGTGCCCGCATAGGTCGGGCGGTCCCATTTATCGAGATCCGCCAGGCGGTCCTTGATCTGCAGCTGCAGCACCGATCGGCTCACCGTCACGCCGCCCAACGTGCCCGACATGATGACGACCCAGTCGGCATACCGCGCCGTCCACTCGCCCGAGCGCACAGTGAAGCGGCGACCGTCGAAGGCGTATGCCGTCACCAGGTCGTCCAGCGCACCGTCCGTGTTGGCCAGCTCCACACTGCCCGTGCTGGCACGGCTGGCGCCGTACACGGCCGCCCCCTCGAAGATCACGCGGCCAAGCCCCGGCACCCGTTTGATGCGCGGCTCGAAATACACGTTGGCCGGCGTGTCGTCCGGCCGAGTCGTGTGCCCCTCCGTCGCAAGATAGAGGGTCCGCACCTCGCCACTGGCAAGGTGCAGCGCCTCAACTTCAATCGCAACTGCCATACGGCGTCCTCCTATGCCGGCAACAGCCGCGACTTGCCGCGCCGGATCTCTTCGGTCTGCTCGGACATGAGTCGCTCGTCCTGATCAGCGATGGCGGCCTGCTGGGCGATTTGTGCGCCCTGCATCCTCACCACCTCGGCCAGCTGACGCGTCACATCTTCAAGCTGGCGGCGCAGTGACTCGATTTCCCCACGATCGTCCGCGCTCGAACGTAGCGCGGCCATGAGGGCCCGGTTATCCGCCGCAGGGATGATTCGCTCCCCCTGGTGGATCTGAGCCGTCATGTCATACGGCACGAAGTTCGTCCCGATCGCGAAGGAGCGCCCTTCCTTGCGGCCGTACTTCTCGAAGTGCATGCGCGCGAAATCGGCTGCCGACCCCGCGTATCCGGCCTCCTTCTCGCGAAGGTAGGCCTGATAGACGTCCGGGTTGCTGTTCAGATAACGCTGAGCGTCGCTGGCCTGCGCCACCGGCGCGCCGGCACGCTGTTCGGCGAAGCCGTAGTTCTCGAAGTGGAACCGCGCGAACTCGGCCATGCTCATGCCGCCCGAGTCCGCCTTGAACGCGGCGAGCACGTCCGGGTTGAGCGTCATGTAGTTCCGCCCGTCGCCAAACGCCTTCAGGTACGCCAGAACAGCGTCCGCCAAGGTCATCATGGTTTCGTCCAGGCTCAGGATCCCATCGGCCTGGCGCTGCAGGGCGGTCAGCTGTTGCTTGGCGAGCGTCAGCTGGCTACTCGCCGCCGCACGAGCCGTCACCAAGTCAGCCTGCACCTTCGCGAAATCGGCCGCGTAGTCACCAGACGAGGCATTCCAGTTACGGGAGGCTTCCAAGAACTCCTGGGCAGCCGATGTCAGTTGCCCTTGAGCGTCGGTGTCACCGGCGCGCGCTTTCGCGAGCGTGTCCTCGTATTGCTTTCGCGCCAACGCCAGCTTTTGGCCGTTGTCCAGCGGTGAAAGGTTGCCGAGCGACAGCGAATCCAGATAGGTGCCCAGCGAGCGGAAGTAGGATTCGGCCTTGTTGATCCGGTCTTGCAGCAGGGCCGACTCGCGGTCGTACGCGGCTCTCACATTGCCGAGCAACGAGTCATACAACCCCATTGCGCTCTGCCGAGAGGCCTGGGCCTGCTCCTCCAAAGCTCGCGTGTAGGTCGCAAACGCATCGCTCGTCTGAAGCAGTGCCAAGTAGGCCTTGCGTCCCGAATCAGTGGTCATGTCCTGCGCATCGACCAGCTGGCGATACGCCTCGATGGTCTTCGGTACGGCAAGACCCACAGCACCGAGCGCAACTTCCATGTTCGACATGGCCTGCGCGCGCTTTTCCTCCTCCGAGTAGAAGTTTTCGAAGTACGACTGCTGAAGCGCGGCCAGGCCTTCCAACCCGCCAACCGCCGAAGTCAGCTCGACCAGGGCCGCGGTCGCATCGAAGGACAGGTCACGCAGGTTCTTGAACGGCAGGCCATTCAGCCCCTCGCGCAGCTGGTTGACGCCCGCAATCGTCTGCTGGACCTGCGCCACCAGCGCCTGCGCCTGCTCAGACGACAGCGCGTCAGCATCGACGCCGGCAACCATATTGCGGATGATGTCGGGAAACTCGTCTGCGCCCGCCTGCCAGGCCTGGATGATGGTCTGATAAACGTCGGTGGTCAGCCACGCCAGCATCTCTTCCATGTCGCCGGAGCGCTCGCCGAATCCCTGCCCCTTCTTCTGGGTGCCAAAATCGCGGTCGGCGCCGGACACGCCCGTGAGGCTTCCGCCCGACGACGTGCCGCCTCGCCCCTTCTCCGACGTCTCCGCACGCGCCGAGAAGAACGTCAGCTGCGCGCTCGACCCGACGCCTTCGAAAGCGCTGTTAATCGACTTCACCGCGCCGTTGATGATGTCGCCGACGTATTTGTCGACCTCGGCGCCCGGGTCTCCATCCTTCCACCCTTGACGAGCTGGCGTCTGGGACCCAGCGTCCCACATGTAGAAGCCGCCCTTGCGCGACTCAGCACTGCCGATGATCGACCCAAGAGCGGCACCGGCTACCGCGCCGAGAGCTGCACCGATGGGGCCGCCGTAGGCGCCATACGTCGCGCCATACGTCGCGCCGGCCGCCGCGCCTAGGCCCCCGCCCGTGCTGGACTGGCCCTTGTTGCCGAAGAGGGCACCGCCAAGATAGCTGCCGGCAATGCCATACCCCGCGGCGGCGAGCCCCGAGATGCCATTGCTGGACACGGCGCCCATGGCACCGGGCTGCGCGGCGGACGTCCCCACGGAGTTGGTGAACAGGTCCAGCGATCCGAATGCGTTGCCAGCCCCTCCAATGGTCACGCCATTACCAACCGAGGTTACCGGTCCGCTGAACAGGTTGTAGACGTACGAACCAGCGCTTGAGAGCTCGGACGTCAGGCCCTTCGAGCCCAACTGGCTACCGAGGCTGCTCAGTAGTCCACCTCCCGAGCCTTGGGCCGCCGGGGCACCCACGAATGCAGACGCCGCCCCCTGAACAATCGGCTGGATCAGCGGGCGCAGCACCAGCGTCGCAAACATGTTTTTAGCGTGTCGCGGAAGTTCTCCGCGAACGACTTGCCCGACTCGAACCCTCGCAACAGCGCGTCGGTCAACGACTGCTCGATCTGGTCGCTGGCGCGACGCCATTCGCGCGTCGCCTCCTCGACGGCCTTCTTCTGCGCGTCCAGGATGCCCTTTTCCGCCAAAGTGGCCTGAAGCCGCTTACGCGCCTCGATCTCTCTGTCGATCTGCTCGACCAGCCGCTCCGACCCTTCGAAGCCTGCGAGGACCGCGCGCTGTTCCTGCAAGCGCGCGAGTTCCATCGCTTCGACAGCGGCCTTTCCCAGGCCGTACATGGCCACCTCATCCTCAACCGCGATTGCCTTGTCGTTGATCCCGGCAATCTCGCGCTGGCGATCCTGATACTCCTTCTCGCGCGTCTTGAGGAACTCTTCTTGCAGGTCATTGGCGCGAATGAGCACGCCCAGCTCTTCAGCTGCCGCTTTGGCCGACTGCAGCGAGGCTTTTGTCTTCGCGTCTGTTGCTGTCTTGAGCTTCTCCGCGTAGGTGAGCGCTTGGCGCTCACCCTCATTGAGTTGCGTGGTCTGGTAGACAGTCTGCGCAAGCGCGTCAGTGCGCTCACGCTCGGCCCGCGTCTTCGCCGCCAGCTGGGCCAGCTCGTTCAAAGATCCGCCGGTTACACCACCGGTCGCCGCCTTCTCTTTGAACTTGTCGTCGATGCCCTTGAGGTTCTCTTTATGCTTCGCGTAGAGCTTTTCGTACTCGGATGTGCCTTCCCGCAGGTTCTTGATCAAACCGGCGAACTTCTTCTTCTCCTCTTCCGTTTCCTTCGCGCGTTGAGACGTCTTCGAGGCATACGTCATGTCGGACATGTACGCCGTCTGCTTCTCAGCGAGATCCAGCGCCGCCTTACGGTCCTTGTCCGCCTGCACCTCGGCGACACCGGCAGCTGCCTTGGCCTGCAAAGCCGCAAGCTCTTGGAGAGATGCGTCGTAGGCTGCTTGCTCCTTCCGCGAGATCTTCACGTCGGGCCCTTGGCCCAGAGCCAAGCGCATGTTCTCCGCCCTGGCTCGAACATCGCGCTCCTTCTTTGCAATCACGTCATCGAGCGTGTCTTGACGCCCGATGTTCAGCATGGCGTCCCAGGTGCCAGTCGCAGCAGACTTAACGCCCAGCCAGGCCCGCTCCAGGTAGCCCAGGTTTTGAACGATCTGGGGCGATCGGGTCATCAGCGCCTCGGCGTAGGTGCGCTGCGCAAGCGCACCCGCCTCCGCCGCCTTCCCTTGACGATCCAACGCGACGATCTGGGCGTAAACGCTCTCAGTCAGGAAATTCATTCCCTGATTCAGCTTGAGCGTGGCTTCAACCGGCGCTTTCCCGATCTCCTCGAAAGCCTTGACCGTATCCTCAGCCGCGGCCCCCGTCGCTTTCTCCCACTGCACTGCCGCAGCAGACAGCTGAACAAAGTTATCGGCCCCCACTTTCGTCGTACGCGCGAACTGCTCGAGAACCGCCGACGCGCGGCCCTGCGTTCCGGCGATCCCAGCGACCGAGCGCGACATCGAGGTGAGCTGACCAGTGGTCACCCCGGCCTGATTGCCCGTTTCGATCAAAGTTCGTGCGAACTTTTGGGATTCGCTTGCGCCCTGGCTGTATGCCACGTACAGCGTGCCGATTGCCGCTGCGGCGAGCGTGAACGGATTGATCAGGCCCGACACGTACCCGCCCATGGCACGCGCGGCCGGTCCGATGCCGCCGAACATGTCCTTGAGCTGGCCGCCTTGCTGCATCAACACGGTCATCGGACGCTGGCCGCCCTGAAGCGACACGACGATGTCGGTGAATTGGGCAGGTAGACCTCGCGTGGCCGCGGCCAGGGCCTTACTCGACATGCCCAGGTCTTCGAAGGCGGGCGCCGCCGAACGCGCGGCCGCCGCCGCCAGGTCTTGCTTGGCCTTGACCGCGTCGAGAGCACGCAGGCTCGGCTCGATCGCCTGCAGAGAGACGCCACGCTGGGACGCCATCGCCTCGAAGTACTTGCGCGTGCCAGTGGCGCCCGCTTCCGCGACCGCCGTGGTGCGCTGGATCGAGTTGATGATCGACCGCGTCGAACGATCGACCTCCTTCGCTGCCGGGTCTGCACCCTCGCCAATCTTCTGGATGCCCTTGCCGGCCGCCTCTCCGGCCGCCGCGATGTCCTTCGCGGCGTTACGGACGTCCTGCTTGATCTGCTCGAGCCCAGGTTTCACCTGCGAGCCATCCACCGCGAAGCTTAGCTGCGCCTTGCGATCTTCAGTTGCCATTTGGGTAAATCCAGGTGATTGCGGGGCGGAGCGCCCTATCGTTTCGACGCAGCCGCCGCAGCTGCCGCTTTCTCGCGCTGCTCGCGCTCTTCATTCATGACTTGAAGCGCCTCGGCCTCCATGACCCGAACGTCCGCGTCGATCTGCTCGCGCACGTCGCCCTCGATCAGCATGCGGTCGAGCCTGAGCAGCAGCACGTTGTGATCAAGACCCGTGGGGCCGCAGGCCCCTATGCGCCATTGGCTTCCGAGGGATCGAAAGAGGTCAAACGCCGATTCGTTCTCCGGCCAGACCTCGGTCTCCTCATGGGCGTAGTCGGAGGGTTTGAAGCCCCACGCTGCCATTTCCTCTGCGGAGGTTGGCGTCTCGTACAAGGCCCGAGCCGCTGCCCTCAGTTTCCCAGGCGCCCCTCGACAATTCCGAGCTGGTAGGCATGGGCGATCGCGGCCCCTGCGGCGGGCAGCTCGTCGGCCAGTTGCTCCACCGATTCCGACGTCAGGTCAGCCTCGACGTCCCAGCCCTCCAGGATCTGGAGGAGGTGTTCCGCATTCTTCTTGTTCACGCCGCCGTAAAAGTCGGACAGCGAGAACGGCTTCTCGGTGTCCACTGCGGCGCCGACATTGGCACCCAGCTTGTCGAGCAGCTCGCCGAACTCGGTTTTCGTGCGGTACTTGAACACGCAGTTGATGACGCCTTCAGTTCCATCGAGCATCGGGAAGGTGACTTTGCGGGTGAACGACTTCGGGCGTTTGCCCAGGACGATTTTGGCCATTTGATTTGATCCGGGTGTGTACGAACGCGCGCCCACCCATGGCGAGCGCGCGGACCATAGGGTTGCGAGAAGGCTCAGGCCGAGTAGCGGACCGGGCGGCCTTGCAGGGAGAAAGTGGCGGTGACCTGCATCACTTGGCCCTTGGTAAGCGTCGGGGTCTCGTTAAACGACACGATGCCGTTGTAGAGAATCACCGAACCATCCGCCAGGCGGAACATCAGCGCCCGGTTGTCTCGGCGTTCGCCAGCGATCTTCAGGGCCTGATAGCCGGCGAGGGTCGGGTCATCGCCGATACCGAGCGTGATGGACTGGGGGCTCGTAGTAGTCGGCAACTGGCGGTCGAAATCGTCCTCGAGGAACGAACCGGTCCAGAACTGCTGGTCTCCGCCTTGGGTCTGGACGTCGAGGATCTGCGTGATCTGAGTCCATGCGGTAATCGCGCGCAAAGTGCCGCCGGAGGAGCCCGCCGGAAAGCGTCCAGTGTCGGACGTGTCCGCACCCAACAGCGGAATCGCGTTAGCGGTGGTGGTTCCGGCCCGCCAGACGCGCTCGCTGATCTTCTGCCAGCCGCTCTTGAGCTCGAGGTAGTCGCCCGTGGTCAGGCCGTGGGCGGCCGAAGTGGCGACGCCGGGGTTAGCGTTGGTAATTTCGGAGAGCGTCTTCGCAGCGCTGTATCCGGTGGCAATGAAGACGGTCGCACCGTCCGGCAATCGAATAGCCATGTGGGCCTCTCAACAGGTGTTGCCCTGGACGGGCGAAAAAAAGCCGCCCGAGGGCGGCAACGAAAGAGGGCCGCCCGAAGGCGGCCCTTGAAAGCGGGTGAAAATGTCTAGGAGCGATCGCCCCAAATGGATAACGACTGAAGGACGCCGCGACGCTCGTCGGCATCGTCGAACGAGTCGAGCGGCTCACTGCGCACTGTCACGGTCAGCGCCGGCGCGGCGAGCAGCGCACTCACCATTTCGGCGAGCACTTCGCTCGCTTCCTTGGTAGTGGCAGCCCAGACCTCAACTTGCACCTCGGCGTGTCGCCTATCTGCAAGGCGGCCGTCGAAGAACTGCACGGGATCTCCGCCCATGCGCTGCCAGACGGCGTACGGCATCGCAGTCTCGTAAGGTGCGACCGTAGGGAAGACGCGGGCGACGACGGAGGCAAGCGCTTGCTGCAGGTCAGATTCCAGACTCATTTTTTGGCCTTTGCCAGGATCCGGCGCTTCAATTCGTTCTCGGCGGCCTCCATGGCGCGCCCATATGCGACAGACGCGCGCCGCACGAAGGCTTTGCCCGGCATGTGCCGGGGAGTGGGTAGCGGCACGTAGTACGCGTCCTTCTCAGCCTGACTCGCCCGGCGCCGGGGCTTCTTCGTGCCGTCCATTCCAGGGCGGACCAGAGGGAAGAAGCGGCCGCGCTCGTCGCGCGCATACACGTAGCGCTGCATCCAGCCGTACTCGAGGAGATGGCCGTGGGGTGCCTTCCTGTGATTCCAGCTGACGTGGTAGACGGCCTGCCGGCCCTCTGTTGAACTCTCTTTGCTGTAGACCTGGTAGATGGCGCGGGCGAGGTTTCCCGAGACACGCCGCATGCCAGCGACGTTCCGTTGCACTTCCTCGTAGAGGACCTGCGCCCCCGCCTGCGCGGCCGGCCGCATGGCCTCCTCCGCCTCTGCCCCAAGTTCATCAAGGAGGCCCTCCAGGCCGGAGGTGTCCAGATCGAATGTCGCAGTGCGACGGCCGGACAGGACAGGACGCCGGCGGCTCATGTGGTGATCTCGCAGGCCAAGTCCAGGAACTCACGGCGCTGCTCGTCTGGAAGTGCCGCCACGACGTTGTAGGGAATGTCGCCGACCAGCACTCTCATGCCGGCGCTGAAATCCTTGCGATAACGCACCCGGACGCTCGCAGAGGCGATGGACTCGACGCTACCCGCCGCCCCCACCTCTCGCCCGCTCATAACGCGCACGTTGGCCCAGACGGTGGCGACATCGGTCCATTCCTGCAGAGGCTGTCCCCATGCGTCGTGGCCGGAGCCTTTGCGCTGCACCGTCACACGGCGGTTCAAACTGCCTGCTCGCATATCACGCCCCCATCCCAACCCTGTAAGGCTGCAAGAGCGAGCGCACCCCGCGGGGCAGCTCTGCCACGGTCGCACCGACGACCACGTCCTCGCGATTGGCGTCGAGGTGACCGATCGTCAACAGCACGGCGGCCTTGATGGCGTCGTTGACCACCATCGGGGCCTCGCCAGCGGTGCCGGCAGCGACGGCGGCGGCCAGGGCATCGGCGTCCGGATAGACATCGCGGTCCATGTACTCGATCGCGGCCTGCTCAGCTGCGGCGATGTACACCATCAACAGCTCGTCGTCGCCGTCGCTGTCCGATCGAAGGTGCTTGCGGGCAAGCTCCAGCGAAACGAGGCCCATCAGTCACCTCCGGAGTCGCCGGCACCCTTGTTCTGGGGGTCGCCGCGCCGCTTGTTACTCGGCTTTTCTGCCTGCGGCGTTTTGACGGGCGGACCACCCTTCTCCCCGCCGCTGGCAGGCGTGGATTGCTGGCCGTGCGTTTGGCTGCCACCGTTCACGACCTTGCTTTCGTCGAAGGGCTCGACCAAGCGATTCAGGCGCAACTCACGAGCACGGGTGAGGTCGACCGTGATAGTCGCTCCCCGCTTGGCATACACGCCCTGATTGATGAATCCGGCGCACGTCTTGACTTCGATCTGGGTCATGTTGAGTCTGCGCCCGGTTGCCCGGGCGCAGTCCATTGCGTTGACGTTGGAGTCCGTTAATCGGTCTCGAACTCACCGTGAACGAACGACTCGGGGCGGTAGACCGCCAGAGCCAGCCGTTCCTCGGCGCGGATCGTCACCATGTTGGTGCGGAAGTTGTCACCGTCTTCCGTCGACACCTCGACAGCCGCCTCTTCGCGGTCGAAGACCTGGGCCGCGATGTTCATGGCGCCGACGAGGAACTCGTTTTCGGGCACGGCGTTGCTGTCGATCACCGGCAGCTTCCACATGCGCTGGACGCCGCCTTCTTGCACGTTGACCCAGATGTAGGCGCCGGTCGAATCCTTCTGCAGTTCCAGTTCAGCCCAGTCGACCGGGTTGAGCGCGATCGCCGACGCGCGGTATTCCGCGATACGCACCTGCAGGATGGCTCGTCGGAGCGTGTCGATACGCGTGTCTCCGGCCTTGCGCAGGGCCGCATTGAACGGCGTCGCCTGCGGAATGAGGCCCAGGAGATTCTGGCCAGTGCCGTCACCAGCCAGAATCTGCTCCTCCTCGACATACTTCAGGCCATAGATGGCGCGGCCATTGATGTAGCTCTGGAGCAGCGGAACATCGGAGAGAACTTGCTTCGAAGCCCGGAACCAGTGCGCCAGAGTACGAACCTGGGTGCTCTTCAGCTCGAACGAAAGATCCGATTGAGCTTTGGCCGCACCCTCGCCCGCCTGCGCGGCCGCCATGTTCTGGAAGCCGCTCTCCTGGACATACTCGATAGAGTTGGAGGCGGTTCGCCCCGGCATGATCAGGTCACGGATGGTGAACTGGCGATCAGGGCCCTGCAGGATCCCAGGCCTGCGGTCCGCGACAATGGCGGAACCTACGCCGCCCGTGCCAGAGATTGCGCTGGTGATGTTGGTCACGGCTTTCAGACCCAGGCGGGCGATGCCGCGCTCACGCATCGCGAGCACCTTGAAGTCCTCGGACTCGACCAGCTGCTCGCCGGCCAAGTCATGATCGGATTGCCGTCGTGGTGAAAGCGGCCCGAGGCGATCGCGGCCTCCAGCTCTTTCATCGGATCGCTCATGTTTGTGGTAGTTCTGGACGATGGTGATGGGCGTCAGCCCCTCCTCGTCCAGGTGATGCGATAAGTTGGTGGCCCCGTGCGGATCCAATGCTATCTCGTGAGCGCGTGCCGCTACGGCTGGAAGCGCCACGGGATGGCGGAGCACGACCCCGGCGCCCGGGTGCTCATGCCCACGGTCCGCAACGAACGCCAGTACTACACCGACCGACGCGGCATGTTGATGATCGCCCGCGCCTGCAAATGCAGGGCCACGCGCGCGGCGATACGCGTATCGTTCTACAGCGGCATGCGACTGGGCGAGGTGGTGAGCGCCAGCCGGGAAGATGGTCTGTTCAAGTTGCCGGACACGAAAAATGGAAATCCGAGATTCGTGCCGATCCATCCCCGAGCGCGGGCTGCGTCGACGGTCGCCATGCGCGACAAGTGGCACATGAGCAAGCAGTTCAAGAAGGCTGCGCGGGCAGTTGGCATGGACCACCTTCGCTTCCACGATCTACGACACAGCGCAGCAAGCGAGATGATCAATTCTTCGGTCGATCTGTATACCGTTGGCGCGGTGCTTGGGCATAAGTCGGCGGCGAGTACAAAGCGCTACGCGCACTTGGCTACCGGGACCATTGGGGAGGCTCTGGCCAACATTGGCAAGAAATCCCCCACCGCCAAAAGAAAAAGGGCTGCGTGATCACACGCAAGCCCTTGATTTTAAATGGTAGGCCCCCCGAGAGTCGAACTCGGCACCAACGGATTATGAGTCCGCTGCTCTAACCAGGCATGAGCTAGAGGCCCGAAAGCGTTACTGCCCTTCGAGGAAGCTCTTCAGCTTGTCGGCCCGGCTGGGATGACGCAGCTTGCGCAGCGCCTTAGCCTCTATTTGACGGATCCGCTCGCGCGTCACGTCGAACTGCTTGCCGACTTCCTCGAGCGTTTGGTCGGTGCTCATTTCGATACCGAAACGCATGCGCAGGACCTTGGCCTCGCGCGGGGTCAGGGAGTCTAGCACTTCCTTGACCACGTCGCGCATGGAGCCATGCAGCGCCGCGTCGGAAGGAGCCAGCGTGGACGTGTCCTCGATGAAGTCGCCCAGGTGCGAATCGTCGTCATCGCCGATGGGGGTTTCCATCGAGATGGGTTCCTTGGCGATCTTCAGGATCTTGCGGATCTTGTCTTCCGGCATGTCCATCTTCTGCGCCAGCGTCGCGGGATCCGGCTCGGCGCCGGTTTCCTGCAGGATCTGACGGCTGATCCGGTTCATCTTGTTGATCGTTTCGATCATGTGAACCGGAATACGGATGGTGCGTGCCTGGTCGGCGATCGAGCGCGTGATGGCCTGACGAATCCACCACGTGGCGTACGTGGAGAACTTGTAGCCACGACGGTATTCGAACTTGTCCACCGCCTTCATCAGGCCGATGTTGCCTTCCTGGATCAGGTCGAGGAACTGCAGACCGCGGTTGGTGTACTTCTTGGCGATCGAGATCACCAGACGCAGGTTGGCCTCGGTCATTTCGCGCTTGGCCTTGCGAGCCTTGGCTTCGCCGGTGGCCATGCGCTTGTTGACGTCCTTCAGGTCCTTCAGCGGCAGCACGACGCGCGTTTGCAGGTCGATCAGCTTCTGCTGCAGCTCTTGGACGGCCGGGATCTGACGCTCGAGCGTCTCGGCGTACGGATGACCCGCGGCGACCTCATCAAGCACCCACTGCAGGTTGGTCTCGTTGCCCGGGAACACCTTCAGGAAATGCGGACGCGGCATGCCGGCGCGATCCACGCAGGTGTGGAGCACGGCACGTTCGAGCTGACGCACTTCTTCGACCTGATTGCGCAGGGTGTCGGCCAGCTTCTCGACCATCTTGGCCGTGAAGCGGATACCCATCAGCTCGTTCTGGATGATTTCCTGAGCCTTGGTGTACGAGTCGGACTTGTAGCCTTCCTTCTCGTACGAGAGGCGCATGCGGTCGAACTGCTTGGACACTTCGTCGAACTTGGCCAGTGCCTTGACGCGCAGGTCTTCGAGCTGCTTGCTCGACATGCCGCCGGCCGGGCCGTCATCGCCTTCGTCTTCGTCGGCGCTCACGCCGGCGCCAGCGTATTCCTCACCATCTTCCGGATCCACCAGGCCGTCGACCACTTCGTCGATCTGAGCCTGGCTCTCACGCACGCGCGTGGCGTGGGCGAGGATCTCGTTGATGGTGGTGGGACACGCCGAGATGGCCATGACCATGTGCTTCAGGCCGTCTTCGATGCGCTTGGCGATCTCGATTTCGCCTTCGCGGGTCAGCAGCTCGACCGAGCCCATTTCGCGCATGTACATACGCACGGGGTCGGTGGTGCGGCCGAAATCGGAGTCCACCGTGGTGAGGGCGGCTTCGGCTTCGTCTTCGACGTCGTCGTCGTTGGACGCCACCGGGGCGTTTTCGCTCATCAGCAGGGTTTCGGCGTCGGGGGCCTGGTCGTAGACCGAGATGCCCATGTCGCTGAAGGTGCTGATGATGCCGTCGATGGCTTCGGCGTCGACCAGATCGTCAGGCAGATGATCGTTGATTTCGCCGTACGTCAGGTAGCCGCGGTCCTTGCCCAGCTTGATCAGCTGCTTCAGGCGATTGCGGCGCGCTTCGTATTCTTCGGGGGTGACGGGGCCACGGGCGATCAGATCCTTCGGATCGCCCTTGCCACGCTTGCCGCCGCGCTTGGCGGGCTTGAAATCAGGCACGACTTCGCCTTCGCCGTCCATCGGATCGTCGAACGAATCGCTGTCGTTATTGGCATTCTTGGCAGGACGGCCGGGACGACGGCCGCTGGGCACGGCCGGACGCGCGCCGCCGACCAGATCGGCCAGCTTGTCTTCGGCCTTCTTGGCACGAGCCTTGGTGACCTTTTCGCCGGTCGCGGCAGCAGCCGTCTTGGCGGGCGCTTTCTTGGCGGCCGCCTTCGTTGCAGTCTTGGCGACCTTCACTGCCGTTTTGGCAGGCGCTTTTTCCGCCGCCATGCTCACGACGCGCTTCTTGGCCGTCGGGGATTGGGCGTCAGCCGCATCGATTGCAGAGGTGGATTTGCCAGTGGTTTTGGTCATAGTCGCTTCCGTGGTCGTCGCAACCCTGTTTTGGGTTATTGCACCGTGGTGTACACGGGTAAAACTGGCGGGCCTTGCTGAAACCGCGCATTCGCGTTGGTCGCGAAACTGGCTCCGAACCCCGTTGCGCCGCTGATCTGGCATCGATGCCCAACAGCGCTAACGTGTCGCGATTTCGTCGGTTGCCGTGCGCCGGATATCGGAGGTGCTGTCGTGCCTGTTTCAGGCCGGGCTAGCTGTGGGAATCCCCTGCTGCCTTAGATACAACACCTGCCGTCATACCCGGCGGCGCGGCCGCCGATTGCGCGACCCACCACCTGCTTACTTCATTTGTTCCGACCCGCTACACGCGGGTCATGCCGCGCGATTTCCGAAAGCAAACCCCAAAAGGCCATGACCATGACCGCCGCGCAAAATCGCGGCACACCGTCATGGCATGACCGATTGGTGAAAACAGGTTCGCATCACCGGGTATCGTAACCCCGGCACTCGAAAACCGCCCAAACTTCGTAAAAATCGAGGTATCCAAGCCCCGCCGGGCACGCCGCTTGCTACTTGTCGCGGCGCGACCGTCTTGCAGGGTGACCCTGGCGTGGCATAAGCCAGCGAGCCAGGAGGACACCGTCGGCCCGTGCGTTGGAGCGTCTTTTGCCTCGAGGGCAAGCGCTACGACACCGCGACGTTCCGATTACCGCTCTGCGCCCGCCGGTGCGACCGGCAAACGCGCTGTTCAATGTGGCCCCGTTACGCCGGGCCTGCAGGAGACATTACGTACCCCTGCCGGGCGGATCTTTCATCGCGCCCCGCGCCTGCGGTCGCCATGCGGCGCAATTGCCGGACCTGCGTGCTGGGTCTGACCACCGGATCTGATCGCCGAGCCTGATCGCCGGGTCTGGTCACCGGGCCTGATCATGCCTGACGGACAAATTCGCCGTAAACACGAAACCCTCGATGTTAACGCAATTCAGCGCATACCTGCAGCTTTTAAGACAGTTAAACGGGCTGCTAGTTCAAGATAGCGCTTCCGGCCGGCCTCGTCGGAGACCCCCGATTGGGCCAGTTTGGCCATCTCGGCGCGCACCGAATCGAACTCGATCCGACGCAGCGCGTCGTCCCATTCGGTCTGCGGATCGGGCAGGTCTTCCTGGGCCAGCACGTCTGCGCGCAAACCCTTGAGCGCCACATACAGATCCGAATCGCTGTCCGCCGCCTCCATCAGCGCGCCCACGTGACGGGCGCCGCTGCTCTTGGCCAGCATGATCAGGTCTCGTACAAGACCTAGATGGGGACCATGGTCGATGACTTCAAGCTGCAGGTCGCCCATGGAGTCCACCAATTCGGGGTGGGCCAGCAACAGACACAGCAGCCGGCGCGCCAGGGACGGCATGACCCGCTTGCCCTCGTAACCGCCCGGGCCGTCGTCGCGGCGACCTTTCCAGTCGCCCTTGCCCTTGCCTTTCCATTCGCCCTTGGGCTTCCAGTCGCTTTTACCCTTCCAGTCGCCCTTGGACTTCCAGCCGCCGGACTCCTCGCCGCCCCATTGCGGCGCGGACTCTCCCGCGGGTTCGATGCCCATGGCATAGAGATCGGGCTCGTCGTCGCCGTAGGGCTCGTAGCCCCAATCCGGTGGAGCGCCGTCTTCGCCCCCACCGGATGCGGGCGCATCGCCGGGCTGGCCGGCTTGGCCCGCCTGCGCGGCAGCGGGCCGCGCCGCGCCGGGCTGCGCGGGCGTGGCGGGATGGTTGGCCGCCACCGCCTGGCGTGCCGCGGCCTGCGCCTGCATCTGCGCCGAGTACTGCGCCATCGACGCGGCCATCTCCTCGGGCGTGAGCTGCACCACCTTGGCCAGCTCGCGCTCGATCTGCGTGCGCAGACCACACTCGGGGATCTGATGCAGCAGCGGCTTGGCTTCGTGCAGGCAACTGGCCCGCCCTTCGGCCTCGTCGAGGTTGTGCCGGGAGCTCAGCTCGTCGAGCAGGAAGCGCGACAGCGCCGCCGCCTGGCCCAATTGCTCGCGAAACGCCTCGGCGCCGAACTCGCGCACATAGGAATCGGGATCGTGCTCGGCCGGCAGGAACAGAAAACGGATGGCGATGTCGTCGCGCAGCACCGGCAGGCAGGCCTGCAGCGCGCGCCACGCGGCCCGCCGACCCGCGGCGTCGCCATCGAAGCTGAAAACGACCTTGTCGCTGGCCCGCAGCAACTTCTTGACGTGATCCGGCGTGGTGGAGGTGCCCAGCGTGGCCACGGCATTGCCGATGCCCAGCTGCGCCAGCCCGACCACGTCCATGTAGCCCTCGACCACGATGACCATCCCTTCCTGACGGATGGACAGACGGGCCTCCCACAGACCGTACAGCTCGTGGCCTTTGGAGAACACGGGGGTCTCGGGAGAATTGAGGTACTTGGGCTCGCCCTTGCCGATGATGCGGCCACCGAAGCCGATGAGCGCGCCACGCGTATTGCGGATCGGGAACATGATCCGCTCGCGGAAGCGATCGTAGCGGCGGCCATCCTCGGACTCGATCACCAGGCCGGACTCGACCAGGATGGGATCATCGTAGTTGTCGAAGATCTGCGAGAGACCGTGGCGGTCCGTGCCGGACCAGCCCAATCCGAAATTGCGCGCGACCTCGCCCGTCAAGCCACGTTGCTTGAGGTAGGCGATCGCTTGGGGAGATCCGCGCAGCAGCCGCAGATACTGCGCCTGCGCGGCATCAAGCACCTGCGTATGACGCGACACCTCGGCCTGACGGCGTTGGGATTCGGCGCGTTGACGCGGACTGCGGGATTCTTCGGGAACGGTCATTCCCACGGAGCCGGCGAGGGTACGCACGGCTTCGGGGAAACTTGCGCCCGTGTGCTCCATCAGGAAGGTGATGGCGCTGCCATGGGCTCCGCAGCCGAAGCAGTGGTAGAACTGCTTCGTGGGGCTGACGGTGAAGGAAGGGCTTTTCTCGTTATGAAACGGACAGAGGCCAAGTAGATTGGCCCCACCCTTGCGCAACTGCACGTATCGCCCGACGACGTCTGCAACATCGACCCGGGCGAGTAAATCCTGAATGAATGATTCTGGAATCAATAGATTCTGGAATCAGATATCAATACAGGCGCGGGGGCAGTTGCTGGCTACGAATCCGCTTGTAGTGGCGCTTCACCGCGGCGGCGTGCTTGCGCTTGCGCTCGGCCGTGGGCTTCTCGTAGAACTCGCGCGAACGCAGCTCGGTGAGCAAGCCAGTTTTTTCGATGGTGCGCTTGAAGCGGCGCAGAGCGGCTTCAAACGGTTCGTTTTCCTTCAGTCGAACGATAGGCATAAATTCAGTGGTCTTGAGTAACTACGATTGATGACAAACCTGGTCCTGGCTGGCCCTACGGCTATCTACACACGCCGCAAGCCCCTGAAATCAGGTTCCAACGGGCTTGTAGCATGCGGCGCAACCCGAAAACCGAGCTCTGTGCTACGCACAGGCCGCCCTCGGGCCGCATCCCTAGCCGATCTCCGGCCTTTTGTCGCACACCTGAGAGGGCCCGGGGGGTTACCCAAGGGACTGCTCAGGGCCTACTCGGGGGTTACTCAAATGAGCCCCAAGCCGACAATAAAACAGGTTCGGTTTAGCGATAACCAGCGATTCTAGCACGACTGCGCCGAAATTGACCAGTCGGACCGGGCAAAGAGACAACACCCTGCCGGACCGCCGGCCAAGGCGCCCCGAGTCGGAGACCGAGGCGAAACAGCATCGGGTGGCACCGCAGGGCGCGCGCCGCACGCCGCGAGCGCGCCGAGCCCGGTGTCAGCTCGAACCCTTGCGGATCCAGGCTTCGAGCTGGTGCGGGCGCAGGCTGTCGTAATCCTCGAACGGCTGGTGAATCCAGGGGTTCGTGGGCAACTTGTCGGCGTAATAGTCGGGCGTGGCCTGCGAATGGCCTTTCCACCAGAGCACGGCACTGCGCAACTCGGTGATCGCCGGGAACTGGTTCTTGAGGTGGTCATGCACACGCATGAAGGTCTTGCCCGTGTCGACCATGTCGTCTACCAGCAACACCCGGCCCGACAGCGTGCCGCGCGTGATGGTGATGAACTGGGCGATATCGAGGTCGCCCTGCTTGGTGCCGGCGGCTTCACGGTAGCTGCTGGTGGCCAGAATGCCGAGGGGAACGTCGAAAATTCGGGACATCACGTCGCCGACCCGGACGCCGCCGCGGGCCAGACACAGAATCTGGTCGAATTCCCAACCGGACTGGTAGACCGTAAAAGACAGGCGCTCAATCAGGCGGTGATAGTCGTCCCAAGTCACCCACAGATGGCTGTCGTCGCTTTTTGGCGAGCTCATGGAGGGTCATCTCCTGCAAATGAATACGAAAAGGCCGCCGGCAGGTGACCCTGCGGCGGCCTGGCGAATCATAACCCGGGCAAAGGCGATTGAAAAAGCGGCCTGCTCTGCCCGGGCGTGTGCGTTCAGCCCTTGAAGGGGTGGCGCAGCACGATGGTTTCGTTGCGATCCGGACCGGTCGACACCAGGTCGATCGGCACGCCGCACACTTCCGCCACGCGCTCGAGGTAGCGGCGGGCGTTGGCGGGCAGCTTGGCATACTCGGTGATGCCGACGGTCGACTCGGACCAGCCCGGCAGCTCTTCGAGCACCGGCTGAGCCTGAGCGACGGCGTGGGCGCCGTACGGCAGCACGTCACGGAACTCGCCATCGACGCGATAGCCGACGCCGAGCTGGATGGTTTCGAGGCCGTCGAGCACGTCGAGCTTGGTGATGCACAGGCCCGAGATGCCGTTCAGGCGCACCGAGCGCTTGAGCGCGGCGCCGTCGAACCAGCCGCAGCGGCGCGGACGGCCCGTGACCGAACCGAATTCCTTGCCGATGGTGGCCAGGCGCGTACCGATCTCGTCGACCAGCTCGGTCGGGAACGGACCCGAACCGACACGCGTGGTGTAGGCCTTGGTGATGCCGAGCACGTAGTTCAGCGATTGCGGGCCCACGCCGGCGCCGGCCGAGGCCGCACCCGCCACGCAGTTGCTGCTCGTGACGAACGGGTAGGTACCGTGGTCGACGTCGAGCAGTGCGCCCTGCGCGCCTTCGAACAGCAGGCTGGCGCCTTGCTGCTGAGCCAGATAGAGGTTGCTCGAGACATCGCGCACCATCGGGGCGATGGCCGGCGCGAGCGCCATGGCCTGGTCACGCACTTCGTTGGCCGACACGGCTTCTGCGCCCAGGTACTGGGTCAGCACGAAGTTGTGGTAGTCGAGCACTTCGGCGAGCTTTTCGTCGAACAGGCTCGGATTGAAGAGGTCTTGCACGCGCAGCGCGCGGCGGGCGACCTTGTCTTCGTAGGCCGGGCCGATGCCGCGACCGGTCGTGCCGATCTTGCCCTCGCCCTTGCGTGCCTCGCGCGCCTTGTCGACGGCCACGTGGTACGGCAGGATCAGCGGGCAGACTTCAGAGATCTGCAGACGCGAGCGCACATCGAGGCCGGCGGCCTCGAGCTCTTCGATTTCCTTGAGCAGGGCCTCGGGCGACAGCACCACACCGTTGCCGATGTAGCAGGTCACGCCAGGATGCATGATGCCCGACGGGATCAGACGCAGAATGGTCTTCTGGCCGTTGATCCACAGCGTGTGGCCAGCATTATGGCCACCCTGGAAGCGGACCACGCCCTGAACCGACTCTGCCAGCCAGTCGACGATCTTGCCCTTACCCTCGTCACCCCATTGGGTGCCGATAACCACGACGTTCTTGCTCATGTTACGAATCAAATATCGAGTTTCTCGGGAAATCCGGAAATCTCCCCGCGGCCCTCCCGTCATCGGGAGGGAATTAGTCACAGCGTTTTGACCGTCCAGGCACCTTCTTGCAGTGCCAGCTCGCGATCGCAAACGTATTCGTCCTGGTCTTGCTCATGACCGGGCAATACCTGGACGACGATTTCGCCCGACCGGCGCAGTGCGCGCACCGCATCGATCAGGGCGGGGTCCTGCCCCCAGGGCGCGCGTACGGCGCGCCCGGGTTCTGCCGGCGCCAGCCCGGCTGCGAGCTTGCGCAGGTCGAGACTGAAGCCCGTGGCCGGGCGAGCCCGGCCGAATGCGCGGCTGACGTCGTCATAGCGACCGCCACGCACCAATGCATCGTGCCACCCCTCGGCATAAAGCGCGAAGGTGACGCCGGAGTGATAACCGTAACCGCCGACGTCCGCCAGGTCGATACCCAGCGCCACCTCGGGCAGCGCATCGACCACGGCCTGGAGGTCGTCGAGGGCGGCCGCGAGCGCCGGCAATGCCGGCAGCACGCGGCGCGCTTCTGCCAGCACCTCGGGCCCACCGTACAGCTCGGCCAGCGCGCGCAACGCCTGTTGCGT
The DNA here is from genome assembly GCF_002261475.1 of Bordetella genomosp. 5. Classification (GTDB taxonomy): domain Bacteria; phylum Pseudomonadota; class Gammaproteobacteria; order Burkholderiales; family Burkholderiaceae_B; genus Bordetella. Next base: position 102,804 of record NZ_NEVN01000004.1, on the reverse strand, counting down.
TTCGGAGCGCAATGCCGGGCCGCTCTCGTTGAGCGCCTTCAGACCCGCCACATCTTTCTCGCGCAGCAGCAGGATGATCTCGCTGGCGCGCGCCACCGCCGCGGCATCCGCGTCGAACAGCGCCTTGACCACGCCCGAATGGCTCAGATCGAGACGCGGCGCACGCACCCCGGCGATACCGACCGTTTCGAGTACCAGGTTGATGATTTCGAGGTCGGCCTCGAAACCCGCATGGCCGTAAATCTCGGCGCCGATCTGCAGCAGCTCGCGGCTCGACAGCAGGTCGGCCGGGCGGGCATGCAGGACAGTGCCGCAATAGCAAAGGCGGGTCACGCCAGCGCGATTGAGGAGGTGAGCATCGATGCGCGTGACCTGGGTGGTCATGTCGGCGCGTACGCCCAACGTGCGACCCGACAGCTGGTCGACCAGCTTGCAGGTGTACAACCCCAGATCACTGCCGGCACCCAGCAGAGAATCGATGTATTCGACCAGCGGCGGAGCGACCAGCTCGAAACCGTAAGTACGGTAGAGATCGAGCAGCTCGCGCCGCAGTTCCTCGATGCGCCGGGCCTCGGCCGGCAAGACATCTGCCAGCCCCTCGGGCAGCAACCAGTTACCCATGAATATTTACCTGAATGACGCGTCGATCAAACGAAAGCGTCGCCCAAAATGAAAACGGCTGAGGGGGCGTAAGCCCGCTCAGCCGTTGCGGAAATGTTCTAGCTTACGGGGTATTGTACATGGATCGGGCAGATCGTCCTACCCCTTGCCCAGCCCCGGAATGCCAAACGGGGCGCCCGAAGACGCCCCGCCCGGATGGCGCCCCGCCGAGGCGAGGCAACCGTGGTCTTACTGAGCCGTGCCCGTGGTCGCGGCCGTCGGGTTCTTGAAGAACTGGAAGAAATCCGACGACGGATCCACCACCAGCACGTCGCCCGTCTTCGAGAAGGCAGCGCGGTAACCCTCGAGGCTCTTGTAGAAAGAGTAGAACTCGGGATTGCGGCCGAAGGCTTCGGCATAGATGCTGCCGGCCTGGGCGTCGCCCTCACCCATGACCGTCTGGGCACGGGCGTAGGCCTGAGCCACGATCACTTCGCGTTGGCGGTCGGCTTCGGCGCGGATCTTCTCGCTCTCGGCGGCACCGATCGAGCGCAGCTCGTTGGCGACACGCGTACGCTCGGCTTCCATACGGCGGTAAACCGATTCGGAAATCTCGGGCGCGAACTCGATACGGCGCAGACGCACGTCGACCACTTGCACGCCCAGCGGCTCGGCGCGCTTCGCGACATTAGTGAGGATTTCGGCCATCACCTTGTCGCGCTCGGCCGACACGACGTCCTTGACGGTACGCACGTTGACCGACGCGTTGAGCGCGTCGCGGATCTGAGCCTGCAGACGTTCCTGGGCGGCGCGCTCGTTGCCACCGAAGGTCACGTAGTACAGGCGCGGATCGGCAATGCGCCACTTCACGTACGAGTCGATCATCAGGTTCTTCTTTTCAGAAGTCTGGATGCGCTCGGCATCGCTCGATTCGATGGTGAGAATGCGCTTGTCGAGCGTGACGACGTTCTGGAACGGCGGCGGCGCCTTGAAGTAGAGACCCGGCTCGTTGATAACGGTACGGACTTCACCCAGCGAGAACACCAGCGCGTAGTCGCGCTCGCGCACGACGAAAACGCAGGAAGAAAGGACGGCCAGGATGATGAGAAGGCCGACCAGGTAAGGCATGAGACGTTGCATAGTCAGGGCTCCTCGGGATTAGCGGGACAACACGCGATCGCGCGTGAGCGTGTTGCCGGTGTTGCTGTTGTTGCCGCTATTGCCGGCGTTGTTCGCCGACCCCGGAGTGCGCGAGGGCGCGGGCGGAATCGTGGGCTGGTTGCCGCCCGGAAGACTCAGATTGCTGCCCTGCGGACGACCCGCCTCGTGCGCGGCCTGCTGCATGATCTTGTCGAGCGGGAGATACATCAGCTGATTGCCGTTCTGCGTATCGACCATGACCTTGCTGGCACGCGTGAAGACCTCTTGCATGGTCTCGAGATAGAGACGTTCGCGCATGACGCGCGGCGCCTTCTCGTATTCGCCCAGGATCGACACGAAGCGTGCCGAATTACCCTGCGCGTCGCCGATGACCTTGGCCTTGTAACCTTCGGCCTGCTCGAGCATGCGCGACGCCTGACCACTGGCGAGCGGCACGACCTGATTGGCGTAGGCCTGACCTTCGTTGATCTGACGCTCGCGATCCTGACCGGCCTTGACCGCATCGTCGAACGCGGCCTGCACCTGTTCGGGCGGCTGGACGTTCTGGATGGCGACCGTGCTGATCTGGATGCCCGCCTGGTAGCGGTCGAGGATCTGTTGCATGAGTGCCTGGACTTCGCCAGCCACTTCGGTACGGCCTTCGTACAGCACGAAGTCCATCTGCTTCTTGCCGACGATCTCGCGCATGGCGGTTTCGGCGGCCTGGCGCACGGAATCATCCGGATCGCGCATCTTGAACAGATAATCGGGCGCGCCGTCCGCACGCAGGCGGTACTGCACCACGAACTGCATGTCGACGATGTTTTCGTCGGTGGTAAGCATCAGCGATTCAGGCAGAACCTTGTTGCGCGAACCCCCGCGGAAACCGACTTCGAACGTACGCAGCTGCGAAATGTTGACCATTTCGTGCGATTGGATCGGATACGGCATGCGCCACTGGAAACCCGCGGGCGCCGTGGACTTGTATTTGCCGAACTGGGTGACCACGGCCACCTGGCCTTCCTGGACGATGAAGAAGCCGCTCGCCAACCACAAGCCGGCCGCCACCAGAACGATGACGCCGAGACCGATCCGGGCGCCTCGCGGCGACGGCGGCTGAAAGCCCCCGCGCGGCGAGTTGGGGCGGTTGTTATTGCCGCCGCCCTTGCGCCCGAAGATCGAACCTATGCGGTTATTGAAGTCTCGCCAGACCTCATCGAGATCTGGCGGACCGTCTCCATTGCCCTGCGGCCGCTGCTTGGGCGGCTCGGAGCCATTGTTGTTGCCACGACCCCAGCCGGGATCATTCAGATTGAAGAGTTTGTTGATTCGAGGCATTGTTTCCCGCAATCTGTCCGGTCTCTGCAATTGCCCCGCGCAACGCATCCAGACCGGCGCGCTCGGTAGCGCTTACGAATACTCGCGCAATCGTACCATGGGCATCGCGCTCGACCCGCGGAGGCAGGTCAAGGCGGTCGATCTTGTTGTATACCAGAATGGTCGGAATCTCGGCTGCGCCGATTTCCGTCAGCACCTTCTGGACTTCCAGCACCTGCTCGTCGCGCTGCGGACTGGCCGCGTCGACCACATGCAGAAGCAGGTCGGCGTGCACGGTTTCTTCGAGCGTGGCGCGGAATGCCGCAATCAGGTTGGGCGGCAGATCACGAATGAATCCCACCGTATCCGAAAGCACCACCGAGCCCGCGCCGTCGATCCAGATGCGCCGCGTGGTCGTGTCGAGCGTGGCGAACAACTGATCGGCCGCGTAGGCGCCCGCGCGCGTGAGCGAATTGAACAGCGTCGACTTGCCGGCGTTGGTATAGCCCACGAGCGAGACCGACAAGGCGCCGCCGCGCGCACGCGCACGACGTTGCGTGATGCGCTGACGTTCGACACGGTCGAGGCGCTCGCGCAGCATCTTGACCTTGGCGCCGATCATGCGTCGATCCATTTCGAGCTGGGATTCACCCGGCCCGCGCATGCCGATACCACCGCGCTGACGTTCCAAGTGACTCCACAACCGCGTGAGGCGCGTGGAGAGATGCTGCAGCTGAGCGAGCTCGACCTGCAGCTTGCCTTCGTGACTCTTCGCGCGCAACGCGAAGATGTCGAGGATCAGGGCCACGCGATCGACGACGCGCAGGTTGAATTCGCGTTCGAGGTTGCGCTGCTGCGCGGGCGACAACGGCTGATCGAACAGCACGATATCGGCGAGCAGCGCGCCGGCCATGGCCACGCCCTCTTCGACCTTGCCCGAGCCGATGAAGAATTTGGCGTCGGGCCGGTCTCGGCGCGCGTTGAGGGTACCGACGATTTCCGCGCCGGCGCCGTCGGCCAGCATCGCGAATTCTTCGGCATGGGCAATATGATCAGGACTGCCCAGATCCACACTGATAATCAGGGCTCGCATACGTGCACCATTTCGAGGCCAAAGCGAAAATGCCCGCCGGCACGAAGCGTGCGGCGGGCAACAGGAGGTACTGCCGGAGCAATAAACGGTTTATTCAGCGGGAACTTCCACCTGGAAATTGACGGCTCGCGCCGGAACGACGGTCGAGATCGCGTGCTTGTAGACCATCTGGGTCACGGTATTACGCAGCAGCACCACGTATTGGTCGAAGGATTCGATCTGCCCCTGAAGCTTGATCCCGTTGACCAGATAGATCGACACGGGCACGTGTTCCTTGCGCAGCGTGTTCAGAAACGGGTCTTGCAAAGTTTGCCCTTTATTGCTCATTGGCCAGGCTCCATTTGTTATTGAGGTGGTGGCGGACGCCGAAATATGTACTCTACAGGGTTTTCCCGGGCGGTGCCACTTGGCTGCCCGGGCAAGATGCCACGAGAGTTTTCAGATTTTCCCCGAGGGCGTCACGATGAAAAAATCGCCTTCAGGCCCGTGATTAGACGGGCACATTCGTCGTCGGTTCCGACCGTGATGCGAAGGAATTGATCGATACGCGCACGACGGAAATGACGCACGATGATCGCACGCTCGCGCAGGGCCGCGGCGAGCGCGGCGCCATCGTGCGCGGGATGGCGGGCGAACACGAAGTTGGCGGCCGACGGCAGCACCTCGAAGCCCAGCGCCTGGAGGTCGGCGGTCAGCCGGTCGCGCGTGGCGACGATGGCGCGGCAGGTCTGTTCGAAATAGGCCTGATCTTCGAGCGCGGCGATGGCGCCAGCCGAAGCCAGACGGTCGATCGGATAGGAATTGAAGCTGTCTTTGACGCGCTCCAGACCTTCGATCAGGGCCGGATGACCGATGGCGTGACCCACGCGCAGACCGGCGAGCGAGCGCGACTTCGACAGCGTCTGCACCACCAGCAGGTTGTCGTGACGCGCCACCAGCGACACCGCGCTCTCGGCGCCGAAATCGACATACGCCTCATCGATCACGACCACGCATTGCGGATTGCCCGCCACGATGCGCTCGACATCGGCGAGCGGCATGGCGCGGCCGGTGGGTGCGTTGGGATTCGGGAAGATGATGCCGCCCGCGGCCTGCCCACCAGCAGGCAGGTAATCCTGCGGCTCAACCCGGAAGTCGTCGGTGAGCGGCACGGTGTCGTGCTCGATGCCGAAGAGACCGCAATAAACCGGATAGAAGCTGTAGCTGATGTCCGGGAACAGCAGCTTGCGACCCTCGTGCTTGAGCAGGGCCACGAACACGTGGGCGAGCACTTCGTCGGAACCATTGCCTACGAAAACGTGCGCCGCCGTGATGCCGTGCCCTGCCTGCGCGGCGATGGCCTCGCGCAGACGATCGGAGCCCGGATCGGGATACAGGCGCAACGTGTCGTCGGTTGCGGCGCGAATGGCCTCGATGGCCTTCGGCGACGGTCCGTACGGGTTTTCGTTGGTGTTGAGCTTGACCAGATCGAGCAGCTTGGGCTGCTCGCCGGGCACGTAGGGACTGAGCGCCCCGACCACGGGGCTCCAGTAGCGGCTCATTTACTTGTCCTCGGCGTAGGGGTTGTGCGAGGACTTGAACTCGATGCGCAGCGGCGTGCCAGCCAGATTGAAGGCGTTGCGGAAGCGGGTTTCGAGGTAGCGGCGGTACGAATCCGGAATCGCGTCCAGTGCGTTGCCGTGGATGACCACGAGCGGCGGGTTTTGTCCGCCCTGGTGCGCATAGCGCATCTTCGGACGGAAAATGCCCTTGCGCGGCGGCTGCTGCTGCTCGACGGCGTCCTGGAGCTCACGGGTGAGCTTGGGGGTCGAGAGCTTGGCGAATGCCGCGGCATGCGCCGCATTGACCGACTTGAGCAGCGGGCGAATGCCCTGCCCCTTGAGCGCCGAGATGGTGTGCATACGCGCGAACGACAGAAACCGCAGCTTGCGCTGGAATTCGCGTTCGATGCGCTCGCGCTGTTCGTCGTCGAGGCCGTCCCATTTGTTGATGGCCACGACCACGGCGCGTCCGGTCTCGAGCACGAAGCCCGCGATGTGGGCGTCTTGTTCGGAGACTTCGGATTGCGCGTCGATCATCAGCAGCACGACGTTGCTGGCCTCGATGGCCTGCAGCGTCTTGATGACGGAGAACTTCTCGACGGCCTCGAACACCTTGCCGCGCTTGCGCAGCCCGGCGGTGTCGATCAGCGTGTACTTGCGCCCGTCGCGCTCGAATTCGATCTCGATCGCATCGCGCGTGGTACCCGGCATGTCGAACGCGATCACGCGCTCTTCGCCCATCAGCGTGTTGATGAGCGTGGACTTGCCGACGTTGGGACGACCGACGATCGCCAGCTTGATGCGGTGATCGGGCTCGCCCTCGCCGTCGGCAAGCTCGGGCTCGGGTTCGACCAGGCCCTCGAGGGCGATGCCGATCAGATCGACGATGCCATCGCCGTGCGCGGCCGAGATCGGATAGGGCTGCCCCAGGCCGAGCTCGTGGAAATCACCCGTGGCGCTGCCCACGCCCATGCCTTCGGCCTTATTGACCGCGAGCAGGACGCGTTGCTGACCCGACTTGCGCAGCAGGCGCGCGATCTCGTGATCGTGCGCGTTGATGCCGGCGCGCGCGTCGACCAAAAACACCACCACGTCGGCTTCGGCGATGGCCTGGCGCGTCTGGCGCGCCATTTCGGCCAGGATGCCGTCCTTGGCCACCGGCTCGAAGCCGCCCGTGTCGATCACGATGAAAGGCGTTTCCCCGACCCTGCCCTCGCCGTAATGCCGGTCGCGGGTCAGGCCGGAATAGTCGGCCACCAACGCCGCCCGGGAGCGCGTAAGGCGGTTGAAGAGGGTCGACTTTCCGACATTGGGACGGCCGACCAGGGCAACGACAGGTTTGAAAGACACGGTGTAAGGCTTAGTTTTGGATTAGTTGGTACCGAGGAGGACCAGATTGCCGTTGCCGGTCTGGACCACCACGCCCTGCGACGTGGTCTGAAGCGGCGAGACCACCGCGCCACCGCCCACCGACACGCGCGCCATCAGGCGGCCATCGCTGCGCGACAGGAAATGCACATAACCGTCGTAGTCGCCGACGGCGACCGCGCCGCCGAGGATGGCCGGCGAGGTCAGTTTACGGTTCTTCAGGCCGGCCTGCTTCCAGACGTTGTTGCCGTTCTCGAGCGCGAAGGCGTTCACGACGCCGTTCTGGTCGGGCGCGAAGGCAAAGCGATCGTCGAGCGCCATGCCGCTGGCGCTGGAGAAATCCTTGGCCCACAGCGGACGGCCACCCTGGGTGACGTCGAAGCAAACGATGCGACCCTGATAGGCCACGGCGCACATCAGCGGACCGATCAGGCGCGGCGCACCGACTACGTCGGTGAGGCGTTCGAGGTCGCTCGCGCCCTTGGGCGTGGCCACGGTGCCTTCCCATTGGACGTTGCCGGACGCGACGTTGATCGCCAGCATCTTGCCACCCGGCAGACCGGTGATGACCAGGCCTTCGGCCATGACCATCTGGGCCGGGCTGCGCAAGGCGAGCGCCGGACCCGGACGCTGCAGGCTCCACAGACGATTGCCGGTATTGGCGTCGAAGGCCTGGATGCGGTAGTCGCCGCTACGGACGACGACGGCGCCGTAACCGACCACGGGCGGAATCTCGACATCGCTGGACGCCTTGGCGCGCCACTTGATCTTGCCGGTGTCGTCGAACGCGACGACTTCGCCCGAGGGCGTGGCCACTGCCGTGGTGGTGCCGTCGCTGCCCACACCGGCGGACAGCTTGGACTCTGCCTTGCTCTTCCAGACGACGCGGCCGCTCTGGAGGTCGAACTTGCCGACGGAGCCATCGGGCGTCGCGGCGTAGACGGCATCGCCCAGCACCGTGGGCGCGAAGCCCAGGCCGGAACCGCTACCGATCGACTGCGACCACACGGCGCGCGCCGACATGGCGGGCGAATAATCAGTCAGGGGCGCCGGCGCATAGCGGTCGTCGTCCTTGGAGAACCACGAGCACGCGCTCAGGGCCAGGACGGCGCTCATGACGAAGGCGCCGCGCCAGATCAGACGGCCAGGACGGGAATTACGCATCACTTATCAGGCTCCGGTCAAAGCATCGAGTTTCAGTTGCACGGCTTGCGTGAGGGGATTCGCGGCGCCCAGACCGTCGACGGCCTGTTGCCACGCCGTGCGGGCTTCTTCGCGCTTGCCTTGAGCTGCCAGCACGTCGCCACGACGATCGGCATACAGCGCGGCGAAAGGCGCCGGCGGATTGTTGAGCTGCGCCAGCGCGGCATCGTATTGCTTTTGGTCGAGCAGCATGCCTGCCAGACGCAGACGCGCGACCGGCGCGAGCGCGGGCTGCTTTTCCTGGCTGGCCAGCCATTCGAGCTGCTGACGCGCGCCATCGGTATCTTTCTGTTCGATCAGCGCGGCGGCGGCGACGAGCGCGCCCCGGCCGGCATAGCCGGTGGCGGGATAGTCGTCACGCAGCGTTGCGGCGGCGGCCTTGATGCGCACGGCCGAATCGGCACCACCCAGGCGGGCGGCATCTTCGAGGGCCTCGAAGTAGCCCATGGCCTGATTGGCGCGATAGCCCTGATAGGCCTTCCAGCCCGCGGAGGCGGCCCAGGCCAGCACGATCACGGTCGCCAAGCCGAGCAGCAGCGTGCCCCAGCGTGCCCACCAGGCCTTGATTGCGTCGAGTTTTTCCTGTTCTTCGAGATCGTATGCCATGCTAACCCTTGGATTTCAGAACTTCAGCCAACTGTGCGAGCGGGACCTGCTGCTGGCTGGCAGCGCCCTCGGCTTCGCCGCGTAGATACTTGAGGCTTGCGGTGTTGTTGGCCACTTCATCGTCGCCAAGAATAACCGCAACCCGGGCACCGCTGCCGTCGGCACGCTTGAATTGCGCCTTGAAGCCGGTCGCGCCGGCGTGCACGATGACCGAGAAGCCGGCATCACGCAACTGCTCGCCCACCTTGGCGGCCAGACGCTGCGCGCCTTCGCCCTGGTGAACCACATAGACGTCGCACTCGGCCTCGGCTTCGGCCGGCACGCTTTGCTGCCACAGATCGAGCAGCCGTTCCATGCCGATGGCGAAGCCGACGGCCGGCGCCGGCTTGCCGCCGAGCAGCTCGATCAGGCCGTCGTAGCGGCCACCGCCGCACACCGTGCCCTGCGCGCCGAGGCGGTCCGTGACCCACTCGAAGACGGTGAGGTTGTAGTAGTCGAGACCCCGCACCAGACGCGGATTGAGGCGGTACTCGATGCCCGCGTCGGTCAGACGCTGGCACAGGCCATCGAAGTGCGCCCGGGATTCTTCGCCCAGGAAGTCGAACAGGCGTGGCGCGCTGTCGGCCATCGCCTGCATGGCGGGATTCTTGGTGTCGAGGACGCGCAGCGGGTTCGAGTAGAGGCGGCGCTTGCCGTCTTCGTCGAGGATGTCGGCGTGCTTCTCGAGGTGAGCGATGAGCGCCGTGCGGTGCGCCGCGCGCTCGGCGGGCTGGCCCAGCGAGTTGAGCTCGAGGCGGATGTCGGTCAGGCCCAGCATCTTCCAGAGGCGCGCGAGCATGACGATCAGCTCGGCGTCGACATCCGGGCCGGCGAGGCCCAGCGCCTCGACGTCGATCTGGTGAAACTGGCGATAGCGGCCGCGCTGAGGCCGCTCGCGGCGAAACACCGGACCGATCGAGTAGACGCGATGCGGCCGGTCGTAGAGCATGTTGTGCTCGATCGTGGCGCGCACGATGCCTGCGGTCATTTCGGGCCGCATCGTGACCTGATCCTGCTTGCCTTCGGCGCCGTCCCAGAAGGTGTACATCTCTTTTTCGACGATGTCGGTGACTTCGCCGATCCCGCGCGCGAAGAGGCGCGTGCTCTCGAGCACCGGCGTGCGCATGTTGCGATAGCCGTAGCTGCGCAACCAGCCGCGCACGATTTCCTCGAAACGCTCCCATTGGGCGCTTTGGCCCGGCAGCAGGTCGTTCATCCCGCGAATGGCGGAGACTTTCTGGAAAGCTTGCGTCATCTTTGTCGTGCCACCGTCATCCCCGCGAGGACAGGCGGCCTGGTCCTTGTACTTAATGAGAAGCGTCGGCGCCGTAGCGGCGGGCGACATAATCTTCGACGATGGCCTGGAACTCTTCGGCGATGTGATCGCCCTTGAGCGTGACGGTGCGTTCGCCGTCGACGAATACCGGGGCGGCGGGCACCTCACCGGTACCGGGCAGGCTGATACCGATGTCGGCGTGCCGGCTTTCGCCGGGGCCGTTGACCACACAGCCCATCACGGCCACGTTCATGCTCTCGACGCCCGGATAGCGGGTGCGCCACAGCGGCATCTGGCGACGCAGATACGACTGGATGCTGTCGGCGAGCTCCTGGAAGAAGGTGCTGCTCGTGCGGCCACAGCCCGGGCAGGCCACGACCATGGGGGTGAAGGCACGCAGACCCATGGTCTGGAGGATTTCCTGGGCGACGATCGCTTCGCGATCGCGGTCGCCGCCGGGCTCGGGGGTGAGCGAGATCCGGATGGTGTCGCCGATGCCCTGCTGCATGAGCACAGCCAGCGCGGCCGTCGAGGCGACGATGCCCTTGCTGCCCATGCCGGCTTCGGTGAGCCCGAGATGTAGCGGGTAATCGCAGCGCGAGGACAGATCGCGATACACCGCGATCAGATCCTGCACATGGCTGACCTTGCAGGACAGCACGATCTTGTCGCCGGCGAGGCCGAGCTCTTCGGCGCGCAGCGCATTGGTGATGGCGGACTCGACGAGAGCGTCGCGCATCACGGCCTGGGCTTCCCAGGGCGTGGCGCGGGCGTTGTTCACGTCCATCTTGCGCGCCATCAGCTCGTGATCGAGGCTGCCCCAGTTGACGCCGATACGCACCGGCTTGTCGTGGCGGCAGGCCACTTCGATCATCTGCGCGAAGTTGTCGTCGCGGCGCTTGCCCCCGCCCATGTTGCCCGGATTGATGCGGTACTTGGACAGGGCCTGCGCGCAATCGGGAAACTGCGTGAGCAGCTTGTGACCGTTGTAGTGGAAGTCGCCGACGAGCGGGACGGACATGCCCATGCGATCGAGCTGCTCGCGGATCGCGATGACCTCGCGCGCGGCCTCGGGGGTATTCACGGTGATCCGGACGATCTCGGAACCCGCCTGGGCCAGCTCCTTGACCTGGATCGCGGTGGCGATCGGATCCGCGGTATCGGTGTTGGTCATGGACTGCACCACGACCGGAGCGTCACCGCCGATGGTGACGACACGCTCGCCCCATTTGACCTGGACGGCACGCGTGCGACGGCGCGGCGCGGCGCCCACGTCGGGAGGCGGCGTGTCCTGGCAGGGCTTGGACTGATCTTGCATGAATCGGGCCGGTGTTACTTGGTCAACTGGGAAACCCACTGGAACGACAGCCACTCACGCGGCAGCCAGCCTTGCCAGAAGGCATAGCCGACGCCGGCGGCGATCAGCACCAGAATCACGATCCACCAGCCCCAGGATCCGCCGGAACGGTCGTCTTCGCTGGGCAGCCCTTCGGTACCGGAGGTGCGCAGGCCACGGCTCTGCGCCAGGCTGCTGCCGCGCGTCGGGGCGACGCTGGCCGCCGGCGCGGGCGCGTGCGCCTCGAGCGAACCGGCGATGGCCTGACCGTCGGCGCCCAGCAGGCGCGCGTAGTTACGGATCAGGCCACGCAACGACACCCCGGTGGGCAGATCGTTCCAGCGCTCTTCTTCGAGTGCCTGGATCTGACGGGGAGAAAACTTGATGCGGCCGGACACCTCTTCGAGGGACCAGCCTTTGGAGAGCCGCAAGGCTCGCAGGGCCGCGCCGACAGTGGCCGCTGCCGCACCGGGATCGGTTGCGGGAACGGCTTGCGATACTGCGGGAGCGATTTCCTGCGTCATGCTGGCACCTGTCGGATGGGAATGGACCGAGCGGCAGCGTTGCGCTCGGTGATACGCGTGCGATCCTTGACTTCGCCGGCCAACTGGCCACAGGCGGCGTCGATGTCGTCACCGCGCGTCTTGCGCACGGTGGTGATGATGCCCGCGTCCATCAGACGCTGGGCGAAAACCTTGACCCGGGCCGACGGCGAGCGCTTCAGGCCGGACGCCGGGAACGGGTTGAACGGAATCAGGTTGAGCTTGCAACGCACCTGGCGCGCCACCTGGATCAGTTCCTTGGCGTGCTGGTCGGTGTCGTTGACGCCATCCAGCATGCAGTATTCGAACGTGATGAAATCGCGCGGCGCATGCTCGAGATATCGATTGCAGGCGGCGAGCAATTCAGCGAGGGGGTATTTCTTGTTGAGCGGCACGAGCTCGTCGCGCAGCGCGTCGTTGGGCGCGTGCAGCGAGACGGCCAGCGCCACCGGGCAATCCTGCGAGAGCCGGTCCATCATGGGCACGACACCCGAGGTGGACACCGTGACGCGTCGGCGCGACAGACCATAAGCGTTGTCGTCGAGCATGAGACGCAGCGCGGGCAAGACCTGGTCGTAGTTGAGCAGCGGCTCGCCCATGCCCATCATCACGACGTTGCTGATGACGCGGGTATCTTCGGAAGCCTTGGCACTGGCCAGGCGCGCGGAGCCGATATCGGCTTCGACGGCACGCTTGGCATGCCACAGCTGACCGATGATTTCGTCGGTGCGCAGATTGCGGTTGAAACCTTGATGGCCCGTCGAACAGAAGCGGCAGTTCACCACGCAGCCGGCCTGGCTGGAGATGCACAGCGTGCCGCGGTCGTCTTCGGGGATGAAGACGGTTTCGATGGCATTGCCCTGCCCCACATCGAACAGCCACTTGCGTGTGCCGTCGACGGAGCGCTGCTCGGTCGCGACCGGCAGCGCTTCGATCAGGCAGTTCTGGGCCAGCTGCCCGCGAAAATCACGGGCGAGATCGGTCATGGCGTCGAACGAATCGGCGCCGCGCTGGTGAATCCAGCGCTGCAGCTGGCGTGCGCGAAAAGGCTTGCCGCCCCACTTGCCGACCAGGTCGGCCAGGGCGCCGGCATCCATGCCCAGCAGATTGATTCGTTCGACAGTGCTCATGACGCAAAGACAGACAGAAAAGCCAGACCCGTGATCAACGGCTGTGGATGTTGATTTCGGGGAAGAAGAAAGCGATTTCGACGGCGGCGGTTTCGGGAGCGTCCGAACCGTGCACGGCGTTGGCGTCGATGCTTTCGGCGAAGTCGGCGCGGATGGTGCCCGGGGCAGCCTTCTTGGGATCGGTCGCGCCCATCAGGTCCCGGTTCTTGGCGATGGCGCCTTCACCTTCGAGGGCTTGCACGAACACGGGGCCCGAGATCATGAAATCGACCAGGTCCTTGAAGAAGGGGCGCTCGGCGTGCACGGCGTAGAAACGCTCGGCGTCGGCGCGCGACAGTTGTTGCAGACGGGCAGCGACGACCTTCAGGCCGGCTTGCTCGAAACGGGCAACGATCTGACCGATGGCGTTCTTGGCGACGGCGTCGGGCTTGATGATCGAGAGGGTGCGTTCAATGGACATGAGAACTCCAAAAGACTGACTTGACGACAGATTTTCAATAGGGTTTGACGCCCGGCCGCGCGGAGAGTTCTGCGCGGCCGCGACCGACATGACGGCCTGGGGGAACTGTGTTTGGGGGTGGCGAGCCTGCCGGCGCGCGCCTCGGTTGCATGCTGGCGCGCCCCCAAGGACGTGCCCACGGGCACGCACCTCAGCACCGGCCCGAACGTCAGAACCAGGATTCGGCACTGGCAACCAATCAGAATTCCTCAATAAAAACAGAGACTTCTAAAAGGTTTACAGTAACCCGGCATTCTAACACGCCGACACGACCGCATTACATCTTAAAATCGATGGTTTGCTCGACCGCCAGTATGGTCGGGCCCCTGTTTGCCGGAACTGAGTAATGACCCAAGCTGCCGACCCGAATTCTTCCCCGAACGACACTCCCGAACTGTCCAAAAGCTTCGAACCCGCCGAGATCGAATCGCGCTGGTACGACGAATGGGTAAAACGGGGCTATTTCGAGGCGGGCCGCCACGTAGAAACGGGGGCGGATAGCCAGCCTTACTGCATCCAGTTCCCGCCGCCGAACGTGACGGGCACCCTGCACATGGGTCACGCCTTCAATCAGACCATCATGGACGGCCTGATCCGCTATCGCCGCATGAGCGGCGATGACACCGTCTTCATCCCGGGCACGGACCACGCCGGCATCGCCACGCAGATCGTGGTGGAGCGCCAGCTCGACGCCAAGGGCGTGTCGCGGCACGATCTGGGCCGCGACGCCTTCACCGAGAAGGTCTGGGAGTGGAAGGAGCAATCCGGCAACACCATCACCAGCCAGGTGCGCCGCCTGGGCGCATCGGCCGACTGGCCGCGCGAATACTTCACGATGGACGACCGCATGTCGCGCGGCGTGGTCCAGACTTTCGTGCACATGTACCGCCAGGGCCTGATCTACCGCGGCAAGCGGCTGGTCAACTGGGATCCCAAGCTGCTGACGGCCGTGTCCGACCTCGAAGTGCAGTCGGAAGAAACCGACGGCTTCATGTGGCACATCGAGTACCCGTTCGTCGACGGGCCGCAAACCATCGTGGACAAGGAAGGCAATACCGTCACGCTGCGCGGCCTGACCATCGCCACCACCCGTCCCGAGACCATGCTGGCCGACGGCGCGCTGTGCGTGCACCCCGACGATGCGCGCTACAAGCACCTGGTGGGCAAGCTGGTCGAGCTGCCGCTGTGCGATCGCAACATCCCGATCATCGCCGACGACTTCGTCGATCCCGAGTTCGGCACGGGCTGCGTGAAGATCACCGGCGCCCACGACTTCAATGACTACGCCTGCGCCCTGCGCCACGACCTGCCGCTGATCGTGATCTTCACGCTCGACGCGCACATCAACGAAAACGGCCCGGCGCAGTTTCAGGGCATGGAGCGCTACGAGGCCCGCAAGGCCGTGGTTGCTCAGCTCGAAACCGACGGCTATCTGGTGCGCGTCGAACCGCACAAGATGATGCAGCCTCGCGGCGACCGCACGGGCGTGGTGCTGGAGCCCATGCTCACCGACCAATGGTTCGTGGCGATGAGCAAGCCCGCGCCCGAAGGCGCGATCAATCCGGGCAAGAGCATCACCGAAGTGGCGCTCGACGCCGTGGCCGACGGCCGCATCACCTTCTACCCGGACAACTGGACCACGATCTACAACCAGTGGCTCAACAACATCCAGGACTGGTGCATCTCGCGTCAACTCTGGTGGGGCCACCAGATTCCGGCCTGGTTCTCCGAAGACGGTCAGGTGTTCGTGGCGCACTCCGAAGAAGAGGCGCTCGAGCAGGCGCGCGCCGCCGGCGTGACGGGTCCGCTCAACCGCGACCCCGACGTGCTCGACACCTGGTTCTCGTCGGCGCTCGTGCCCTTCACCACGCTGGGCTGGCCTGAAAAGACGCCGGATCTGGCGCGCTACCTGCCCTCCAGCGTGCTCGTCACGGGCTTCGACATCATCTTTTTCTGGGTCGCGCGGATGGTCATGATGACCATGCACATGACCGGCAGCATTCCGTTCAAGCACGTGTACGTGCACGGCCTCATCCGTGATGCCGACGGCCAGAAGATGAGTAAGTCCAAGGGCAACACGCTCGACCCGGTCGACCTCATCGACGGCATCGATCTGGACTCGCTGGTGGCCAAGCGCACGTTCGGCCTGATGAATCCGAAGCAGGCCGGCACGATCGAGAAAGCCACGCGCCGCCAATACCCGGATGGCATCCCCGCCTTCGGCACCGACGCGCTGCGCTTCACGATGTCGGCATACGCCACGCTGGGTCGCAACATCAACTTCGACCTCAAGCGTTGCGAAGGCTACCGCAACTTCTGCAACAAGCTCTGGAACGCGACGCGCTTCGTGCTCATGAACACGGAAGGGCACGCGCTGCACGGCAACGAGACCGGTGAACTGTCGTTCGCCGACAAGTGGATCGTGAGCCAGATGCAGGCACTCGAAGCCGAAGTGGAACGCGGCTTTGCCGACTACCGCTTCGACAACGTGGCCAACGCGCTGTACCGCTTCGTGTGGGACGAGTACTGCGACTGGTACGTCGAACTGGCCAAGGTGCAGATCCAGAACGGCACGCCCGCCCAGCAGTTGGGCACCCGCCGCACGCTGATCCGCGTGCTGGAGGTCGTGCTGCGCCTGGCACACCCGATCATTCCGTTCATCACGGAAGAGCTCTGGCAGAAGGTGTCGGTCGTGGCCGGCAAGCGCGAGGCGGGTCAGGCCGGCAGCGTGAGCGTGCAGCCCTATCCGCGCGCCAACCCGGCGGCGATCGACAAGGATGCCGAGGCCGAAGTCGCCCAACTCAAGGCGCAGATCGAGGCCGTGCGCGCGCTGCGTGGCGAAATGAACCTGTCGCCCGCCCAGCGCGTGCCGCTCATCGCCCAGGGGGATGCCGCGGTACTCAAGCGCAATGCGCCCTATCTGGCCGCGCTGGCCAAGCTGAGCCAGGTCGACGTGGTCGACAGCCTGCCCGACGCCGGCGCGCCCGTGCAGGTGGTGGGCAATGCCCACCTCATGCTGCACGTGGAGATCGACGTGGCGGCCGAACGCGTGCGCCTGGACAAGGAGATCGCGCGCCTCGAGGGCGAAATCGCCAAGGCCAACGGCAAGCTCGGGAACGCCAGCTTCGTCGAACGCGCGCCCGCCGCCGTGGTCGAGCAGGAGAAGGCGCGCGTCGCGCAGTTCAACGAAACGCTGGGCAAGGTGCGCGATCAGCGCGCCAAGCTGGGCGGCTGAGCCCTCGGCCCTCCCCGCGCACTGATAGACCGGCCCCGAGTGGGGCCGGTTTTTTTTTGCCTCGGCCCGGCGAACGTAAAGGTTTGTGCCAGCGCCTCACTGCCAGAGCGTCCGGGCGCGATACAGGCTGTTGCAAGGGTATCCGGGCCTCACGGCACAAACGGGGCATATTTTCCCCGCTGCGTTGCGCAGCGCACAGCCGGGTCGGGCCCGGCTGAGCTGGTGGAGGGCGAAGCGGGGGCAGGATGGCCGAGGCAGTAGCGCCGGCCATGACCCCGCATCGCACTCCTTGCTGGCTGCCCCACAACAACGCCAGGAACGGCGACCGTGGATCCGGCAGCCGTTCCCATCACGTTGGAGACCTGAAATGCCGATCCTCTCGCAAGTCCGCGCCTTCTCCCACATCAAGACCGCCGCCGTCATGAGCGCCGCCGCATTCGCGCTTGCGGGCGGCGCCGCCACCGCGCAGCAACCGATGCCGGGCCAACAGGGAATGCCCAATCTGGCCGCCCTGAGCGGCCAGATGCACGCCGCGGCCGAAGCCTGCAACGCCTACACCAGCGCGCAACTCGAACAGATGAAGCAGCAGCAGAAGACGGCCACCGCCAGCCAGGGCATGTCGGCCGCCGACTTCGACAAGTCGTTCAAGACGAGCTATGACGACACGAAGACCAAACTCGGCACGATGAGCGCCGCCGACAAGGAAAAGATGTGCGCGCAACTGAAGGCGATGTCGGGCGCACGCTGAAGCAGCGGGTCGCGCGGCAGGCAAGACCCGGCAGCGCTGAACGATCAGCGCCTCAGCCGGCCTTGCCGCGCCGCCGCTTGCGCGGCGCCTCGGGCGGCGGCAGGCCCTGGAGCTCGGCCAGCCGCACTTCGTCGGCATGGTCGAGCCAGCCCTGCTCCCGTGCGCGATCGATCAACTCGGGACGCCGTTGCAGCGTGAGTCGTAGCGATTGATCGCGCCGCCAGCGTGCGATGAGCGCATGATTGCCGCTCTTGAGTTCGGCCGGCACCGCGACACCCTCATAGACTTCCGGGCGCGTGTAGTGCGGGCTGTCCAGCAGGCCCGACAGCGTGTCGTTGAAGGAATCCTGGAGCGCCGAATCGCCATCGTTGAGCACGCCCGGCACGAGCCGCACGGCCGCATCGATGACCGCCAGCGCGGCGATCTCGCCACCCGACAACACGAAGTCGCCGAGCGAGATTTCGAGCGTGACGCAGCGGTCGATGAAGCGCTGATCCAGCCCTTCGTAGCGGCCACAGATCAGAATCAGCCCGGTGGAGCCGGCCAGCCCCAGCGCCGCCGCCTGATCGTAGCGCCGGCCCACGGGCGCGAGCAGCGCGACCGGCGCGCGCGGCAGCCCCTCGGCCTCGCGGCCGCGCTGCGCGGCCTCGACCGCGGCCTCGAGCGGCGCGGCCAGCATCACCATCCCCGGCCCGCCACCATACGGACGATCATCGACGGTGCGATGGGCGTCCGATGTGAAATCGCGCGGATTCCAGGTGTGCAGAGACCAGATCCCCTGCCCGTGCGCACGACCGGTCACGCCTTGATCGCGAACGACGGCGAACGTTTCGGGGAACAGGGTGATGACGTCGAAACGCATCAGTCGTCTTCCAGCGGCCAATCGCTGTCGATGACGCGGGCGGTCAGATCGACGTGATGAACATGGGCCCGAACGAACGGCACCAGGACTTCGGCGGGACGACCCTTGGCGTCGAGCACGGGCTCGACCGGTGCGTCCGGCGCCGCCTGGCGCTGACGATGGACCTGCAGAATGGCATGGGCGCCGTTATCGAATACCCCGTCGACCACGCCGATCAGCGTGCGAGTGCCAGGCGCGTCGGTATAGAGCGCGCATCCGATCAGGTCGACCCAGTAGTATTCGTCGTCGCCCGCGGCCGGAAAGGCGCTACGCGCCACCGACACGACATGACCGCGCAAGGCTTCCGCCTGATCACGATCGGCTACACCGTCGAGCTGTGCGACGACCGTGCCACTATGGACACGTGCCTGCAGCACTTTGATTGCGACGGGTACGGACGCGACAACGCCCCGAGCCGCTTGCGGCGCGGGGCGAGTCAACCACCACTGAGACTGGGTGCGCAACACATCGGCCTGTGCCGAGTGCGGCTGCACCTTGACCCAACCCTTGACACCGTAGGCCGCGGTGATGCGACCCAGTTCGACCAGGTCTTCGGGCGCCGCTTTGGAGCGGACAGCATCAGACATGGGTCGTGTGCAAAAAATGTGGTTGGAGGGCTCGCGCCAGGCGCGAACCAGACTCGCGGGAGGCAGCAGGATCTGCCCAAACCGAATCAGCCCCGGCAACCCCTGCCTTGAAGGCCGGGATGACTCGGGCTGGAACCCACCGTGCGCGATGAACGCGGCGTTGATTCGGAGGTGTCACTGCTTCCTGGCCCGGTGTAACGCGTGAGCGCCGGCCACCGGGCATGTCATGGCACGCGTGCCAGACGGACCCGCGAGAGGCAAAGCTTAGGCAGCAGCCGAAACCTTGGCCGAGTAGTCTTTGACCAGACGCTCGACGGCGGGCGACAGTTGCGCGCCGTTGTCGGTCCAGTACTTGACACGATCCAGCGCGATGCGCAGGTTTTCGGTGCCTTCGGAGCCAACCGGGTTGTAGAAACCCACGCGCTCGACAAAGCGGCCGTCGCGACGGTTGCGCGAATCGGTAGCAACCAGGTTGTAGAACGGACGCTTCTTGGAGCCGCCACGGGCCAGACGAATCACCAGCATAGGTAATCCCTTGAATTAGTTGTGGAAAAACGGGAAATTCTAGCACCCTATTGAACACCATGGCAAATGCCCCGCCGTTTTTTGCGGTGGGCGCCCATGATGTTGTGCCGTTATGCCACGAAGCAACATATGCTCGGACTCGGTGGAGTGTGGCAATGGCGGCACGCGGGGTAGTCTCGGGTGTGGCCGGCAGCGCCGGTCCGCGGGAAGAACTGCCGCGCGTTTGCGGGTTCAGAACGGCTAAAAATCGGTTGAAAAACCGGGGCCGCAATGACGAGGCAACCGGGGATCGACCGGACCGCGATGCGAACAGCACGGGAAGACCTCCCCGGGACGCTCGGCGTGGCAGTGATGGCCCGGAGTCCGGGCTCGCCACGTTTCACCATCAACGGCAAGACGCAAGCATACACCGTCCCGGCCCATGGCCGCATTCAAAAGGAGTGTGTCATGTCTCAGAACGTTGTTTCACGCGGGCCGTGGCCGGGTCGGTGATTGCGCCGGCGCGCTCCAACGCCAGGCCGCTACGCCCTATCCGATCGCCACAACCCAACTGAAAGGCACGCGCCAAAGAAAATCCCCGAAGGCCGGTCGACGGCATTCGGGGATGGGTGCACCGGCACGCCCAGCGGGCGCGGCCCAGGCCGTCAGCGACGGCGCAGATAGTGATGCGCGCTATCGCCTTCGGTGAGCTGCGCCACCAGCGCGTTGCCGGTCTGCGTGGCGAAGGCCTGGAAATCCCGCGTGGCCTTGGGATCGGTGGTGATGACATGCAGCACCTGACCGCTTTCCATCTGGGCCAGGGCTTTCTTGGCACGCAGGATGGGCAGCGGGCAGGTCAGGCCGCTGGCATCGACCTCCAGTGCGAACTCGGGCCGCTGCGTGGCAGCGTGTTGATCGCTCATCAGAGACGCTCTTCGACCCACTTCTGGACACCGGCGACCGCCGCGGGCAACGCGCCCACATCGGTACCGCCGCCCATGGCCATGTCGGGGCGGCCACCGCCCTTGCCGCCGACCTGCGACGCCACGAAGCCGACCAGATCGCCCGCCTTGACGCGACCGGTCAGGTCGGACGTGACACCGCCCACGACGCTGATCTTGCCGTCGGCGCCGGTCGCCAGCAGCACGACCGCGGACTTGAGCTTGTCTTTCAGGTTGTCGACCATGCCGCGCAGTGCCTTGGGATCGACATCGTTGATGGTCGCGGCCAGCACTTTGACCCCCTTGACCTCGACGGTGGCACGATCGGCGAGATCGTTGCCGGCGCTCGCGGCCAGCTTGGCACGAGCCTGCTCGAGGTCTTTTTCGAGGGCCTTGACCTGGTCCTGCACCTGCACGATGCGGTCCGGGAGGTCAGCCACGGTGCTGCGCAGCACGCCCGCGGCGCGGGTGAGCAGCGCGTTCTGTTCGCGCACCCAGCGCAGCGCGTTGTCGCCCGTGATGGCCTCGACGCGACGCACGCCGGCGGCCACGCCGCCTTCGGACACGATCTTGAACAGGCCGATATCGCCCGTGCGCGCGACGTGCGTGCCGCCGCACAGTTCGCGCGAGAAGCCGATGTCGAGCACGCGGACCGTATCGCCGTACTTTTCGCCGAACAGCGCCATCGCGCCGCCCTTGACCGCGTCGTCGTAGGCCATGACCTGCGAGCGGGTGGAGTGGTTGGCCAGCACTTCGGCGTTGACGATGTCTTCGACACGCGCAATCTGCTCGGCGGTCATGGGCGCGTCTTGCGCGAAGTCGAAGCGGGTTTTGTCGGGATCGACCAGCGAGCCACGCTGCTGCACGTGCGAGCCCAGCACTTCGCGCAGGGCCTTGTGCATCAGGTGAGTGGCGGAGTGGTTGCGCACGGTACGCGCGCGACGAACGACGTCGACGCGCGCCAGCAGCTTGTCACCCACCTTGAGCGAGCCGGACTCCAGCTCGCCATGATGGCCGAACACACCCGGTTGAATCTTGAGCGTGTCGGCAACGGCAAAGCGCACGCCCTCGGCTTCGAGCAGGCCGGTATCACCGACCTGACCGCCGGACTCGGCGTAGAACGGCGTCGCGTCGAGCACGACGACCGCGTTCTGGCCAGCCTGAACCAACTCGACCTGCGTACCGTCGACATAGAGCGCCGTGACTTCGACGCCGCTCAGTTCGAGCTGTTCGTAGCCCTCGAAGCGGGTCTGTGCGCCTTCGTAGCTCAGGCCTTCGGCCATCTTGAACTTGCCCGCGGCACGTGCCTGGTCGCGCTGGCGCGCCATCGCGGACTCGAAGCCGGCCATGTCGACCTCGACCTCGCGCTCGCGACAGATGTCGGCGGTGAGGTCGACTGGGAAACCGTAGGTGTCGTACAGCGTGAAGAGCGTATTGCCATCGAGCTGGCCGCCGGCCTTGACGTTGGCCAGGGCCACGTCGAGGATCTTCATGCCGTGTTCGAGGGTCTCGCCGAAGCGCTCTTCTTCCTGCTTGAGCACCTGGGCAACGCGCTCGGCGATATTGGCGAGTTCGGGATAGGCCTCGCCCATTTCCTGGACGAGATCAGGCACCAGACGGTGGAAGAAGGGCTTGGTCTGGCCCAGCTTGTAGCCATGACGCAGCGCGCGGCGCACGATGCGGCGCAGCACGTAGCCACGGCCCTCGTTACTCGGAATCACGCCGTCGACGATCAGGAACGAGCAGGCGCGGATGTGGTCAGCGATGACCTTGAGCGAATTGTCTTCGAGGTTGTTCGTGCCGGTTTCGCGCGCGGCGGCCGCGATCAGCTTCTGGAAGAGATCGATCTCGTAGTTCGAGTGCACGTGCTGCAGCACGGCGGCGATACGCTCCAGGCCCATGCCGGTATCGACGCAGGGCTTGGGCAGCGGGGTCATGTTGCCGGCCGCGTCGCGCTCGAACTGCATGAACACGAGGTTCCAGATTTCGATATAGCGGTCGCCGTCTTCTTCGGGGGATCCCGGGGGGCCGCCCCAGATGTCGGCGCCGTGATCATAGAAAATCTCGGTACACGGACCGCACGGACCGGTGTCGCCCATCTGCCAGAAGTTGTCCGATGCGTATCGGCTGCCCTTGTTATCCCCGATGCGGATGATGCGCTCGGTGGGCACGCCGACTTCCTTGGCCCAGATGTCGTAGGCTTCGTCGTCTTCCTGGTAGACGGTCACCCAGAGCTTCTCGGCGGGCAGCTTGTAGACCGTGGTCAACAATTCCCAGGCATAGAAGATCGCATCGCGCTTGAAATAGTCGCCGAAGCTGAAGTTGCCCAGCATCTCGAAGAACGTGTGGTGGCGTGCGGTATAGCCGACGTTTTCGAGGTCGTTGTGCTTGCCGCCCGCGCGCACGCTGCGCTGCGACGAGGTAGCACGGTTATAGGAACGCGTTTCCTTGCCGGTGAACACGTCCTTGAACTGCACCATCCCGGAGTTGGTGAACAGCAGCGTGGGGTCGTTACCCGGCACCAGCGAGGACGACGGAACGATCGTGTGGCCCTTGGACTGGAAGAATTGCAGGAACTTCTGGCGAATCTCGGAGGATTTCATCGTGGATGAATCGGGATTTAGGCGAATTTTTGATTATAGAGGCAAGGCGGAAGGAAGCCAGCGACCACCTTAATCGGCCGCCAGGCACAGCGCGGTCAGCTCGGTGACCCTATATTCGACGTAACCCGGCGGGCACCGGCAGCGAATCATGCGGAACGGATCGCCAAAATCCAACTGCTGCAGAACGTGATAGCCATACACGCAGTCGTGGTCGGCTCTGCCCTCGGGATCCATCCGGTTGCGATACAGCCCACCGAACCGCTCCTTGAAGGCGCGCTGCCAGACGCCCTCGCGGCAGACCAGCGTCCTGCCGCTGGCGTCGCTGGCCAGCGCGCCGGCGGGCATCGCGCACGCCGCGGCTTCGGTGTAGGCCGCGGCCACGGACAGATGGGTGCGGGCGCTGATCTCGCGCTGCGCGGTCACCGCGCCCTGCGCCGCCACGGATCCCGCCACGCTGAGATGGCCGCGTAGCTGCGGGTCGCGGGTGTCGCCCACCTGCACGTAGCGCGGGTCGAGGGGCGGCTGGTTGGCGCCGGCACCGGCCTGGCCGGCCCATCCGATGACGGTGCCCCACGGCCATAGCCCCGCGTCGATGCCCGCGAGCGCCGCCTCGCCCGCGGCCCGGCCGACCACGCGGCCCGTGGCGGGATCGAGCCAGGCGCCCTGCCCGCCCAGCTTTTCGAGGAGCGGAAAAATGGCGACCAGGTCGAGCGGGCGGCCGCGGCGGCCCACCAGGGCGCGGTCGCTGGCCACAACCGCGTCCAGCCGGCAGGCCGCCCCCGGGCACGCCGCGCCGCGCAGCAACACCGTGACGCCAAATCCCAACGGCGCCCGCCCGGGAAAGCCGCGTGGCAGGCTCCCTGCCCGGATCAGCTCCTCGAGCGAAGGCCGCGCCGGGTCGGCATAGCGCAGCGCGCCAGTCAGATCCCGCGGCGGCTCGCCGCGCTCCCAGGCGTCCCGGTCGCGCGCGGCGGCGGTCTGGACGGCGGCGAGCACCTGGGCCATCCATTGGCCACTGGCCCGCGCCGCCGCATCCTGCGCTTCGCGCGCCTGACGCGCCGCCACGGCCACGACGAGCAGCATCGCCAGCAGCGCCGCCCAGGTGAACTCGAGCAGCGCAAAGCCGGCTTGCCCGGCCCCTGCCGGACGGGGACGAAGGCGCCCGCGCGCACTCATCGGAACGTGAACTCGAAGCGGTTGCTTTCGCCCCTGGCGCACTCGGCCAGGGCTTGCAGGCCGTCGTAGGGGAGCGGGGGATTGCGCGTGTCATCCTTCACGGTGACCGCGCCTCCCCTGCCCTGCAGGGTCACGACGGACGCGGCCTGCTGCAATACCGCGGCCAGGCCGGGACACGCCGCATCGTGGACAGCGTCGAACGCGAGTCGATAGGCGCTGCCGACGACGCCGCCGGCCGCCGCGGCCGGGACCGCCGTGATACGACCGGTCTGCCCGAGCCCATGCCGCAGCGTGGGCGCGGCGCCATCGGCGCCTTCGGTGATCACGATCGACGAGCCCTCGAACGCGCGGGCCAGCGTGGCATTGCCCATGTTCGTATAGGGCAGCGCGTCGTTGGACCAGGCCTGTCCTTGCATGCGCGCCACGAAGCGGTGCACCTCCTCGCCCACGCGCGGCACGCGAAACTCGATCACATAGCCGCGCACCGCGGGGATGCCGAACACCGCCACCAACAACAGGATGGAGGCGACGATCGAAATCTCCACGAGGGACATGCCGCGCTGACGCCGTAGCGCGATACGAGGATTCAGTGCGCGATGGGGGCCGAGACGACACGGGACGCGCAGCAGGAGATAAGCGGACATGAGGGGCTCCAGATGAATACCGGCAACGGAAAATCAATAAGACGAATACACCTGCACCAGGGCGCGACGCAGCTCGTCGATCACCTGGTAATGCCACAGCACGAGGCCGATCAGCTGTGCCACGACGCCGAGCAGAATCCACCAGCGCAACACGCCCGCCTGCCGCGCGACCGCGGGCAGCAGATGGGACTGAACCCGCCCACGCGCGAGGCGCAGCCCGGCTTCCAGCCCATGCGCGAGTGTCATGTCGCCCAGGAACCACCAAAGCCGTTTGTCGAGCAGACCCGTGTCGAAGGTGGCTGCGCCAACGTCGCCCGCATCGATGCGGGCCACCATGGCATCGATGTGCCAGGCCATCCACGGGCTGGCATATGGCCGTTGCGATACCAGGGCCGCGCGCAGGCGGGTGTCGAGATTGCCGTGCCGCCTCAGCAGCACATCGAGCAAGGCGAGGAAGCGCGTGGCCTGCACATCGCGATAAAGCCGCCACGGCCCGAGGCCGTCGATCGCGCCGCGCCATGACGGCGTGACCGCGGCAAACGACCAGATCCACAGCCCGCACAGCCCCCCTCCCAGTGCGAGCGCCACCGGCCACACCTGGGCCAGCAGGTCGGACAGGCCGAACAGCCGCTGCGTCGACACGCCGTGCTGTGCCACCGGCACGGCGTCGAAGACCAGGCGCAGCTGAGGCACGGTGTAGTACGCGACCGCGATCAGGGTGGCCATCAGCACCAGAAGCGCGATGAAGGCCGCGGCCAGGGTGGAGAGGGCTTCGCCGCGGGCCCGGCGGGTCAGTGCACAGACCCGCGCCAGTTCGCCAAGCGCCTGGGTCAGCGCCGTGGCGCCCGCCGCCTGAGCGGCGCCCACGACCATGCACTCTTGGGCGGGCAACGTGCCGCTCCAGACTTGCCCGAGGTCGCCGGCATGGGCGTCGCATATCGACGCCCAATGGGCCGACAGACGGCCTCTGACCGTGCGGGGACCGTGACGCGCCGCATCGCGAAAGAGCACGTCGCGCAATGAGTGCCGCCCGTCCGCGCCACCCAGCAGGGCCGCGAGATAGTCGTAGTAGTCCGCCCGATCCGAGCGGAACCGCCACGCGTCCAGGCGTAGCCTGACCCAGCCCAGGTGGGACCGCATCCGCCGACGCCAGGCCATGACGTGAACGTGGCGCATCACGCGACCTCCCGCCAACGCGGACGCGGCCGGCGCGACAGGGAACGGTGCGCAGGCAACGGCGCCGCGCGCGCCATTCGCATCAGCGGTGCCACGCCGCCTGCCAGGTCGGCCAGCCAGCGCGGGTCGATGTCGCCGTGCAGAACCCGAACCCCGCCCGCATGCAGCAAAGGCATGACGGGCAGCACGCCAGAAGGCGGGCCCGCATCTGTGGAAACGATGCTGTCTGCCTCGCCCCGTGCCTCGGCCAGCACGTCGGCCACCACCAAGCGTCCGGCGTAGCCCCAGAGCGCGGCGGGACGACCACGCGTGCAACGAGGGCATCCCTGTTCGTTGCGGTAACGCACCCGTCGCAGCGTGCCCGGCATGCGTCGCTCGCCGCGCGCCCACCCTGCCCGCCAACGGCGCCATTCATTGCCGCGGCGATGGTCGCGTTGCAGCCACTCCCAGGGGGACAGCGCGCAGTGCCGGCACAGACGCGGCGCAAGCGTTTGGTAAATCCGCAGCTTGATCAGGCCAGGCGCATTGAGCAGGTCGCGAGACACACCGATGAAATCGCTTGCGAGCCGATCGACGATCGATTGCGCCGAGCCGGCATGCACCGTGGTGTAGACACTGATGCCGGCGCTCGCCATGTCGGCGAAGGCACGCCCGGTATCGTGATCGCGCACCTCGCCCAGATAAAAATCTTGCAGCGCGCTGCGCTTGACCGTTTTGAGCTTGGCATCGAAAGGATGCCCTTCGGACGGGCCGAGGTCGCGCACCACGGTATTTTGCAGGGCACCGGCAATCGGGGTTTCGACGGGATCTTCGAGCGTGATGAGCTTGCGCGTGCCCGGCAAGGCCGCCAGCATGGCCGCCAGCGTGGTGGATTTTCCGGATCCTACGCGGCCCGAGACCACCACCGCACCGCCTTCGATACGGCAGGCCGTTTCGATGCGGGCCAGTTGCGCCGGCAGAAACCCCAGACGGCGCAGACGGGCCTGCTGCGCGGGCTTTTGGCGCGTGAGGCGCAGGCAGACCGCGGGCCCCGTGTCGGTGGCCAAAGACGCCCAGCGCAACAGCACCGGCTCGCCCGCGTGATCGTGCAGGAGCTGCCCCTGCTGCTCGGCGAGCGGGTCGAACACCGCGCCATTACCGCCGCGTACATCCATCCACACGACCGCGAGCATGTCGCGCAGCATGCGCGCCGGCACCGGCGCCAGCGTCGGTATCGGCACGTACATCCCGTCGACCGTGCAACGGATCTCGGCATCGCGCGAGGGCTCATCGACGCGCAGGTGCAGGTCGCTGGCCTCCAGCCGCAGCGCCTGCGACACGATCTCGTGGAACAGCAACTGCAGGGCCGACGAGCTCATGCGCAGGGAATCCGCGGGCTCGGCGACCACCGAGGGCGCGGGATCGCGGGCCAGCGTGAGCAGGAGCGACGTGGAGGCCGCCTGCCGCGCGGGGGTGCTGAGCGGCCAGCCGTGCCGCCGCACCAGCCGTTGCACCTCGTCGGTCGCGTCGCCTTCGAGATACTCGGGCAGCACCAACAGGCGCACGCGCTGATCGTCGAGCAACACGGGGCACACCATCGAGCGCAGGTCGGCCAGATCGAACTCGGCATGCAGGCTGCGCACGAAGGCCGGCCGCATGGCCCGCAGTTCGGCGACGCTGCCGCATATCGCCGGCAGGCCTTGCGCTGGCCCCTCCGCCACCGAAGCGGTATGAACGGCGCGGGATTCGGATCCCTTGAGCACGGCGCGCATCACCGGACCGCCCCGGGGTCGGACGCACCCAGCAGGCAGGTGCGCAGCGTGTCGGAGCCGTGCCGCAGCACCACGCAGGGCGGCTCGATGCGCTGCAGTCGATAGGACTCCCCTGCTTCGCCTGCCGCACGCGCATCGCGCCTCCGGGCCTGCTCCTGGCCGCTGCGAAAGCGCTGCACATCGCCGTCGATGGCGACGTCGGCCATCAGCTGACGCCCGATCCCATAGATCGCCTGGACCCGCACGCCCCGTTCGCGCACTGAGGGACCGGCGGCGGCGGGCGCACGCTGAGCCTGCACTTCCGCACGCAGCAGATCGGCCACGGTCTGGCTGCCGGTCCACGCCTGCGGCAGATCAGGCCCGGCGCTCGCAGCGAGCGGGGCGGCAGGCGCGTTTGCGTCGAGCGGAGCGGCAGGCGTGGCGTTCGCATCGAGCGGAGCGGCAGGCGCGGCGTTTGCAGCGACAGGCGCGACCGGCGCGGCTGACACGGATGGCGCGGGCGCCTGACCGGTGCCGGCATCGGAGAACGATGCGCGCGGGACCTCCCGTGCCGGCATCGTGGCAAGGGAGGGAGGCGCAGCCGCCACACAGCCCGCCAGCAGCAAGGCGCCCGCGAGCAGCCGGCGGGTGCAAAGGTCAGGGTTCATAGACGTCTCCATCGAGATCGACGAGCAGTGGGCTGCGCGGCCCCTGGCTGGGACTGGCGAGGTCGACGCGCATGGACAGCCGCTGCCAGTGCGCTTGCAACGCGGACCAGGGCATCGCGGTGACCACACGCAGCGGGCCCTGGAGCGCGACGGAACGCCGTCGCGCCACCGCGCCCTCGCCGTGCGCCTGCGGCGCCGAGACCTGCAGGCGCGTGAGGGAGGCGCGGTGCGTTTGCAGCAGGCTCAGTCCGGTGGCGGAAGGCGGGGCGCCGGGCGCGGTACCCGACGGTGCAATGACCCGCGCCTCGCGGGCCGGCACGCGCCAGCCGAGGTCGGCCTGATCGAGCGACGGAAAGGCCAGGGTCCACCCCGCCGGACGGCGCTGAACGAACTGCGCGCTGGTGGCTTCGGTGGCCACACGGCGATAGCGCGCGTCGCAGTCCCAGGCGGGCGCCGCGCCCTGCCAAAGACAGCGCGCCTGCTCCAGACGCCAGCCCAGCACGCCGAGCGGAAGCCGATTGAACGAGGCAAGCGCGTCGGGCAAGGCGTGGCCATCCTGGACGCGCAAGCCCGCCTCGACAGGCGGTGAAGGCGCGGGCGCCTGGGCCACGACCGGGGGAGGATCCGCCTGGACGGCGCCGCCGAAGGCGATCCATCCGGCGCCCGTGGCCACCGCCGCCGCGCATACCAACGGCACCGGATGCCAGCGGCGCACGGGCTGCAGGCGGGCGCCCGGCACGACCTGGCGACTGGCCTGCAGATAGAGGGCGGCGGCATCGCACACCACCAGCAGCGGATGACGTGTGCACAAGGCCTGCAATGCGGCCTCGGCCTCGGCGCGCGAGAGGTAGACCCGATCCGCCCGCGTCAGCACGGCGCCATCCTGGGTGGCGGCCAGCCACCAGCGGCCATCCGGCAGGCAGGCCAATCCGGCTCGCGGCTGACCCTGCGCCAGATGGGCGAAGGCCTGTGCCGCGGAGACCAGGATGCGCGCGGCTCGCGGCCCGCGCATCAAGCCGTGACGTCGCGTGAGCCGCAGACAGCCGCAGGTGAGACCGCCGGCGCCGCCCACGACGAAGTGCGTCGCGCCGGTCTGCCGCGCACGCAATCGCGCCAGGGCCGTGGCGTGCGATCCGACCACGGCGAACCAATGCAGGCCGACGACCAGTTGCGTGCCCGGCTCGGCATGCGCGTAGAGCCCGGCGCGGCCCGCCGCGGACAGCTCGGCATCCACTTGCGGCTCGGCATCCGCGGCAACCGGCCCCGTGTCCATCACATCGGGGCGATAGGCAGTGGGATCATGCATCACCGTCCTCCAACTGGGCCGTGACCAGCAGTACCGTGCTCAAGCGTGTGTCGCCGAGTTTGTCGTGCCCGCCCGCGACGATCGGGGCGCCCGGCGCAAGGCGGCGCGCCTGTGCGTCGAGCTCCTGCCGGTCGAATCCCGCAAGCAGGACGGCCTGCCCCGGCCGCAGGGCGACCTGCTGAACCGTGCCTTGCCCGTCGAGATTGAGCTGCTGCACCACGAGCGCGCTGTCCTTGGGACCGAACGACAGCGCCTGGAGCGGCTGCGCGTAGGTGTTGTCGTAGCCGATCGAGAGCAGAATGCTGCCGTCGTCGCGCGCGTCCGGCACGATGGTCACGAAGGTGCCGACCGTCTCGCGCTTCTGGCTCACGCTCACGGTGGGCAACAGCGCCTGATTGACGTTGGTGCTGCCTACCGCCCCGCCCTGCACCTGATCCACGTACGAGAACGTGTTGTGGACCGCGTGGGTGACGGGCTGGCGGTTCAAGGTGAGCAGGGGGATGCTGCGCCGGCGCACGACCGTGCCGGCCTGCGACAACGCGCGCAGCATCGCGCGGCTGCCCGCCCAGGCCCCGGTATCCACCGCCGCCGAGGCCAGCGCGCCCGTGCCCTGGGCAGCCGCCGGCGTGGCGAGATTGAAGGCGCGGCCGGCCTGGGCGAACACGCCCGACCAATCGATATCGCGCTCGTCCTGGGCGCTGGTGGAGACCGTGACCTCTTCGAGCAGAATGCGGACACGGCGCGTGGCAATGCGATTCTCGCGGGAGATGTAGGCGTCGATGCGGTCGAGCACCTCGGGCAGGTCGGTGACGACCAGCGCACTGCCGCCCGTGGCAACCTCGGAGACCACGCCCGCGCGCGACAGAAACGGAAGAATCCGTGCCCGCAACGCCTCGAGCGGCGCGCCCTCACCCGACTGCATCGATGTCTGCATGGCGTGATCGAAGCCCTCGGCCTGCGCGCTCGCGGATCGACCGAGACGGCTTTCGGTCTGGGTCGAGAGCGCCAGCATCCGGACGTCGAACACCCGGGTATCGGTGCGATAGAACTCGATCGCCCCGGCGCGATAGCGCCAGTGCACATAAAGCCGTGCGGCCAGCGCATCGAGCAGATCCGCCAGCGGCTGAGGACCGCTTTCGAGTTCGGCCTGCCGCGCCGCGTCGTCGACCGCCGATACCGAGCCTTGCAGCCCCTGCAAGCGGGGCATGAACATCGCAGGCGGCAACATCGCTTCGGGCAAGACCCGCACGGCGATACCGGTGGCACGGCGGATTCGCTGCGCGATGCGCAGGAGATCGGGCTTGTCGGTGTAGAGCAAGGTGGCCTCGACGCGCGTGCGCAGCGGCTCGGGCAGGACGACGTCACGCGCCAAAGGCTGCGCACGCCCGGCCAGCCAGGGCACGGCCACATCCTGCGCCGCCACGCGCGTGGCCCGATCCGACATCCGGCGCGCATGCGCATCGTGCAGGCCCTCGACCCGCGCGCGGGCTTGTACGCCTTGTGCGCGCGCATGGTCGAGACGCTCGGAGAGCGAGCACCCCCCGCACAACAGCGCCAGCGCGACCGCCGCGGGCCAGCCGCGACGGGCCGCGGGCCCGCGGCACGGCGGCACCATCCGGGGAGCGTTGAAGGCGATCATGCGTCCACCTTGGCATCGGCGCGGCTGCGATCGCAGGCCTGCGCCAGCGGCACCACTCTGAGCACGCGGTTGGCATAGAAGCACGGTTGAACCGGACGATCCGAGAGCTCGGTGCTGGCGAGAAGATCACGCACGACCTGTTTGAAGTCGCCATGAAAATCCGCCGCGCCATCGAGCGGGATATCGGCATCGACGGCCCAGTGAGCCGCCTGGAACATCCACCCCGCCCCCGTCGCCCAGCGCGAGAGCACGGCGCGCAGCGTGGGATCGGGCGGCCCCGCGCGAAACGTGGCGACGTCGGCGTCGGGGATTCGAGCGCTGGCGGCGCTGAGAGGCGAGGCCCGCGTTGCCGCGCCAGAAGCGGCAAGCTGCGGGCCCGCGCCGGTGCCCGCGCCGGTGCCCGCGCCGGTATCGGTGAGACGCGCATGGCCGCCCACCCCTGCCGTGTCGGGCGCCCGCGGCGCCGCCTCGGGCAGCAGGGCCTGCGCCTGCGGGCCCGCCCCGAGCGAGGCGGCGGTGTTGGCCGGCCCGGCCTGCGCGAGAGAGGCATGCCTCGCGCGCGCCTCGCGGTGACCCGCCCGCATGACGAGCTCGCGCGCATCGCTGCTCACGACGACATAGGGCGGATACGAGCGATAGGGCAATGGCAGCAGACCGGCGGCGGTGTGCGCGAACAGCGCAGGCACCTCCTGGCCGGGCGCGAACTGCAGCCAGATCTCGCGACCTTCGCCGAACATCTGTGCGGGCCCCGCTTCGATGTCGCCCGAGAGCTGCCAGTCGAAATCGTACGCCGCGGCACGCGCCTGCCACGCGGGCGCCGGCACGCCGTCGGCGGCCCAGCCATCGCTGCCCAGGCGCAGACCGCAGCCCGGCAACAGCACCAGCAAACTGCTCGCGCAGACCAGCCCACGCGCGCACCGGCATCGCCCGACGCCCTCTTGCCGCAAAGCCGCGCCATCCTTGTTCATCACGCCTCCCTGGCCTGGACCCTGACGGGAACCGCGGACCGGAGATCGGTGCCGGCGGCCGCGTCTATCCAGCTGGGACGACGCGAACAGGCATGGTGCGCGCTTCGCCCGGCGCCCGAAACCTCGACTAGTACGGAGGGACGCCGTCATCGCGGCGTGACGAAACCGTGCGGCCCGCGCGCGCGAGATCAGCGCGAGCGGCCATGAAAAAGGCCACCCCGAAGGGTGGCCTGATCAACGCAGGAGCGAGTCCGAATCAGCGCTGGGTGGCGATGGTACGGGCTTGCGCCGAGGCGTTGTTGAGCGCGGCGACCGGCGGCGTCTTGCCGTCGAACGCATCCTGGAGCTGCGCGTTGAACACGGGCTCGATGCGATCGTAGTTGGCAATACGGAAACCGCGGCCGTTGGGGGCCGGCTGGGCGCGCATGGAAGCGATCAGCTGGTGCGCACCGGGGACCTTGTCGTAGAACGACACGTCGGACGCACGGAACGCCGCCTCGGTCAGGGGCAGGTAGCCGGTCTGCTGGTGCCATTCGGTGGCGATCACCGGTTTGGACAGCCAGGCGAGGAAGTTGGCGGTGGCTTTTTCTTCGGCTTGCGGATGGCCTTCGACCGCCCACAACGCGGAACCGCTCACGAACGGACGGCCGGCGGCCTTGGTGGCCTGGTCGTAGTACGGCAGCGGCGCGACGCCGAACGACAGCGAACGCGTGTTGAGGAACTGGCCGAACGAACCCGAGGTGGAGGTCAGCACGCCACACTCACCCTTGGCGAACAGCTGATCGCTCTTTTTGTCGCCCGAATAGGCCGTGAGCAGCAGCGAACGCTTCCAGCTCACCATCAGCGAGAGGTGACGCATGTACAGCGTGTCGAACTGCATGGTGGGGGCGGCTTTGCCCTTGCCCAAGCCGTTTTCGTTGGTGGCGTAGAGCTGGTTGTTGATCGGCGCCAGATTCTCGAGATGCACCGTGACCTGCTCGCTCGTGGCGTAGGGGCAATCGATATCCGCCACGTCGCGCAGCTTGAGCAGCTCGGCCTGGAGCTCGTTCCAGGTGCGGGCGGGCTGGTTGGGATTGAGGCCCGCCTTCTTGTACAGCGCCGTGTTGTAGTACATCACGGGCACTTCGGCCATCCAGGGGAAGGCCAGCAGGCGGCCGCGGCCGTCGCGCACGAAATCGCTGGTCGCGGGCAAGAACCAGTTCAGGTCTTTGATCGGGTATTTCGCGAGCAGCTGGTGCAGCGGCAGAATCGCCTTGTGCTCGGCCACGACTTCGGGCGAGTGGTTGTCGTTCAGCTGCACCAGATTGGGCGCCTTCTTGGCTTTGAGGGCTGCCGCGGCTTCGCTCTGCAGTGCCGACTCCGACGGGAAGTCGCGCAGCTTGACCGTCACGTCTTTCTGTTCTTTGTTGTACTGCTTGGCGAGTTTTTCGAACTCGGCCTTGTTGGCGCCGTTCAGCACGTGCCACACCTGGATTTCGACCGTATCGGCATGCGCGATGCCGGTGGCGGCCAGGGCCAGACCAAACAGCGCGTACCGGCTGGCACGCAGCGCGTGGGCAAGGCCCGTCAGTTGCAGTTTCTTCATAGGTTCACAGACCAAGAAAAGGAAATTCCGGCTCGGGCCGGCGTCCGCTGAGCAGATCGGCCAAAGCGCGGCCCGAACCCACTCCCATCGTCCAGCCCAGCGTACCATGGCCCGTATTGAGATACAGGTTGGAAACACGGGTGCGGCCGATCAGGGGTACGTTCGAGGGGGTGGACGGGCGCAGGCCCGACCAGTAATTGACGCCCTCGTAATCGAGGGCATCGGAAAAGAGCTCGCGCGCAAGGCGCGTGAGAGCTTCGCAGCGTCCGGTATTGAGGCTGCGCGAATAGCCCGACAATTCGGCCGTGCCGGCCATGCGCAGCCGGTTGCCCAGCCGGGAGAAAACCACCTTGTGGCTGCTGTCGGTCAGGCTGACGGTGGGCGCGCGCGCCGGATCCTTGATCGCGAAGGTCGCGGAGTAGCCCTTGGCGGGATAGACATTGCACGACACCCCGAGCGGTCGCACCAGGCGCGGGGTGTGGCTGCCCAGCGCCGCCACGTAGGCGTCGGCGCGCAGGACGCCATAGGTGCCGTCGGGTTCGATGAGCTCGACGCCGCGCACCTGCCCCGCCTCGACCAGGAGCCGGGTGATGCCGGTGTTGAAACGGAACTCGACGCCCGCGGCGGCGCAGCGCTCGGCCAATGCGACCGTGAACAGATGAACGTCGCCGCTTTCGTCTTCGGGTGTGTAGTCACCGCCGACGATGGTGGCCCGGTGCGGCGCCAGCGCGGGTTCGATCGCAATCACCTCATCGGTGTTGATCACCCTGCGCTCGACGCCGAAGTCGCGCATGAGACCCGCGGCGCGTTGCGAGTTCTCGAACTCGTGCGGGTCGCGATAGAAATTGAGGATGCCGCGTTCGAGGTGGTCGTATTGGATGCCGAGCTCGGCGCGCATGGCCTGCAGCGTGCCGCGGCTGTACTCGGCCATGCGGACCATGGCGCGGATGTTGGGCGCGAGGCGCGACGGCAGGCATTCGCGCAGAAACGCCAGGCCCCACATCCATTGCCGCCAATCGAGCTGCGGGCGGAACAGCAGGGGCGCGTCGTCCTGGAACATCCATCTGAGCAACTTGAACGGCGCCTGCGGATTGGCCCAGGGCTCGGCGTAGGACACGGAGATCTGCGAGCCGTTGGCCAGACTGGTTTCCTGGGCGGCGCCCGTGCAGCGATCGACGACGACGACGTCATGGCCGGCCTGCCTGAGCCACCAGGCGGTGGAGACCCCGATGATGCCGCTGCCCAAAACCGCTACTTTCATGCGCTCAATACTCCCTGCCCGAGACGCCGGGCCGACATGGTGGATGCGCGCGCCGGACTGGCCGCCCCCAGGATGGTGCGGCAGTTTACTCCGGCGCAGGCACGAAGTTCGCTAAAAAAAAGGGGAGACATCCGCACCGCGCATCGAGCCGGTTGGATGTCTCCCATTGTCGCATGATGCGCGGCGCTGAAATCAGGCGCCGACGCGGGCCAGATCGGCCTCGGAGGTGAACGCGTCGGCGTAGAACTCCTCGGCGGGCAGGCTGCATTGCGCGCTGAATTCGCGGCGTGCGGCATCGACCATCAGGGGCGTGCCACAGGCATAGACCTGATGACCCGACATGTCCGGCACATCGGCCATCACGGCCTCGTGCACGAAGCCGGTGCGGCCCGTCCAGGCGTCTTCTTCGAGGCCATTGGAAATGACCGGCACATAGGTGAAGCCGGGCAGCGTCTCGGCCCAGGAACGCGCCAGGGCGTCCATGTACAGATCCTGCGGACGACGGCCACCCCAGTAGAGCGTGACCGGACGGCGGATTTCGTTGTGCGCCATATGCTCGACGATGGCCTTGACCGGCGCGAAGCCGGTGCCGCTGGCGAGCAGGATGATGGGCTTGTCGCTGTCTTCGCGCAGGAAGAACGAGCCGAACGGGCCTTCGAGGCGCAGGATCTCGCGCTCTTTCATCTGGGTGGCGCCCGCGCCGAAGACGTGATCGGTGAACAGGCCGCCGGGCATGTGGCGAATGTGCAGTTCGAGCGGGCTGCCGGTGTGCGGCGCCCCTGCCATCGAGTACGAACGGCGCTTGCCGTCCTTCAGGATGACTTCGATGTATTGGCCGGCGTAGTAACGGAACTGCTCGGAGGCCGGCAACTGCAGCTTCAGCACGGTGACATCGGGCGCGACGCGCTCGAGCGTCTGCACGCGCGAGGGCAGCTTGCGGATCTGGATGTCGGAAGCGAGCCGGACTTCGGTGGATTCGAGCACGAGGTCCGTCTGGGGACGGGCCTGGCAGAACAGCGTGTAGCCGGCGGCGAGCTCCTCGGGTGACAGGATCTGGGCCGGATAGGTGCCGGCATCGTACTCGCCGGACACCACCTTGCCCTTGCAGGTGGAGCATGCGCCGGTACGGCAGCTATAGGGCAGCACGATGCCGGCGGCCAATGCCGCGTCGAGCACGGTCTGGCCTGACTCGACCTGAAAATGATGCTGGCTGGGTTGGATGGTGACCGAGAAGCTCATGATGATACGAAGTGGGAGACGCGGAGCGCTGGAGGGCGCCCCGCCGGCCCGGACACTCAGTCCGGGAACTTGCGGATTTCCTTGACGCGGTTGGCGTCGGTCACCAGCACGACCTGCGGCTTGTGCCGCGCCGAATCTTCTTCGGACATCGGGCCGTAGGTGCAGATGATGAGCAGATCGCCGACCTGCGCCTTGCGTGCCGCTGCGCCGTTGAGTGAGATGGCGCCGCTACCGCGGGCTGCCTTGATGATGTAGGTATCGAAGCGCTCGCCATTGGTGACGTTATAGAGTTCGATGCGTTCGAACTCGCGCATGCCGGCGGCGTCGAGCAGGTCTTCGTCGATGCCGCACGAACCTTCGTAGTGCAGATCGGCTTCGGTGACCGTGACGCGGTGCAGCTTCGCCCGCAGCATAATGCGTTGCATAAAAATTTGATTCCTGGTGTGCGGGCCGGGTCCGCAACAAAGGCCCGGGCAGCGCGGCGGCGGACGCCGCCAGACGCGCCCATTGCAGCGAGGGCTCCCGGCTTTGCCCTCTGGCGTCCGCTATTCTATAATTTTTGGCTCCGGGACGACCCGGAAGCGTCGTGCGGCGTCTGCCGCCACGCATTGCCTCATCCGGGGACGGCCCCTTCAATGCCGCTCGCCCCTTCTCAGGCGGGCGCTACACGGAGCTGTCATGACCTGGTTGATTCTGTTTCTCGCCGGACTCTTCGAAGTCGTTTGGGCGATCGGCCTCAAATACACGCACGGATTCACGCGCCTCGTGCCCTCGGTCATCACCGTGGCCGGCATGATCGTGAGCTTCTGGCTGCTGTCCACCGCCATGAAGACCCTGCCGCTGGGGACCGCTTACGCGGTCTGGGTCGGCATCGGCACCATTGGTGCCTTTGTCGCGGGCATCGTGCTTTTCGGCGAGTCCGCCAGCCCGCTGCGCATCGCCAGCGTGCTGCTGATCGTGGTCGGCCTGATCGGCCTCAAACTCGCCACGCCCTGATCAGAAGTCGAGTTCGATCTCGACCGCATCCCCGACGCGGAGCACGGCGCCCTCGGGCGCCGATACGATCGCGTTCTGGCCAAAAACCACCCCGATATCCAGATTGCGGTAGCCGGCGAGCGTCTGCCCCGGCTCGGCATACGTCTGGGCGGTGCGCTGGTCGATGTCGGGCACCGAACACCGGGTGCACGGCTTGACCAGCGCGAGCCTGGCCTCACCGAGGGTCACGACGGCGGTCTGGTCTTCTTCGAATGCGGGCCAGTCGTCGCTTTCGATCACGATGTTGGGCCGGAAGCGGTCCATCGGCACCGCCGCCGCGCCCCGCGCCTCGAGGCGGGCATTGAGGTCGTCCAGCGATGCCTGATTGGTGATCAGCAGCGGGAAGCCGTCGGCAAAGCCGAAGAAATGATCGCCCGCGAACTCGTCGGCGAAGTCGGGATGACGCTCGAGCCAGCCATCGACCCATTCGGGCTTGGCCGGACGGCGGGCCTCGCGATCGACCTTGAGCAGCCGGCAAGGCGTACCCAGAAACTCGCTCAACCAGGCGGCGGCGGCGTCGGTATCGGCGCGCGCGGTGATGGCGTCGCGCCACACTTCGACCTGCTCCGAGGCGGGTGCGAGCCCGCTTTCGTCGAGCGCCACCTGTAGCGGCGACTGACCCGGCGCGCTCAGCGTGAGCGAGCGGGCGTCGAGTGCGGTGCGGATGAGCGCCATGCGCGGCCACTGGCGCTGCGTCATGAACTGGCCCTCGGCCGTCACGATCAGCCAGCGGCGATCGTGGTTCAGGCCCGCGCGGTCGATCGGCGACTCGCTCAAGTCGATGCCGGCACACGATTTGACGGGATAGATATGCAGACTGCGGATCCGAGCGGCCATGGAACACCAGGGAATGGGTTGTGGAATGCGGGCAAGCTTAGCAGGCCGTTCCCACCCCGCCCAGGTCCACATCGCAGCAAAAATGAGGCTCCAAGGCGAGCCCGCGCGCCCACCTTGGGACGACCCTGCTGTGGAGGATGTGCCCCCACGCTGCGCCTGCGGCTTGCTGCCCCCCGAGGGGGCGCGCCCACCTTGGGACGGCCCGGCGGTGGAGGATGTGCCCCCACGCTGCGCCTGCGGCTTGCTGCCCCCCGAGGGGGCGCGCCCACCTTGGGACGGCCCGGCGGTGGGCGGGCCCAAAAAAACCCCGGGGGATCGCCCCGGGGAATGGGTAATGCCACGGCTTGCCGCCGCAGGCATTGGGAGGTCAGCGCTCCACGAGCTTCAGTGCGTCCAGCGGCGTGACAGCCTTGAACGCCTTGCGCGTGGCGATGTGCTCCGGACGCGGATCCAGGCCGTACTTCGGCGGATTCAGCGTGTTTTCCATGCTGTTGTAGACCATGAACACGTTGGAACGCGGCCACGGCGAGATGTTGCTGTTCGAGCCGTGCATCGTGTTGCAGTCGAAGAACACCACCGAGCCGGCTTTGGCCATCATGGTCTGGATGCCGCCCTGCTCCGCGAGCAGCTGCAGGCTGACCTGATCCGGCACGCCGTATTCCTGCTTCTTCAGCGACTGCTTGTAGTGGTCACGCGGCGTCTCGCCGACGCACGAGATGAACTGACGGTGCGAACCCGGCACCAGCATGAGCGGGCCATTGGTTTCGTTGTTGTCCGACAGCAGCACCGAGCAGCTCAGTGCACGCATGGCGGGCATGCCGTCTTCGACGTGCCACGTCTCGAAGTCGGAGTGCCAGTAAAACTCTTTGCCGTGGAAACCCGGCTTCATATTGGCACGCGACTGGTGGATGTACACCTCGGAACCCAGGATCTGGCGGGCCACGTTGGCCACGCGCGGATCACGGGACAGACGCGACAGCACCGGGCTCAACACGTGCACCATGAAAATCGAGCGCACGGCATTGCTGCCACGCTCGGTGATCGCCTCTTCGCGACGCACGATGGCGGGATCGCGCGTCATGCGCTCGACCTCGGCCAGCAGCGCGGCGACCTCTTCCTGGGAAAACAAGTTTTCCAGCAGCAGGAAGCCATCACGCTCGTACGACTGCACCTGTTCGGTGCTGAGCGCATCGGCGTATTGACCATCGCCGTAGACCACGGGGTCCTTGCGGGCGATGATGGCGGAACCACGATCCGTACGCGAGGCGTACGGATCCTGCGCAGGTGAAATCATAGAAACCTCCAGTTCAGTGTTGGCCTCAGGCGGCGACCTTCTCTTCGGGCAGGGCGTAGACGCCATCGGCGTCGTGCACTTCCTGGCCGGTAAGGGGCGGGTTGAAAACGCAGATCACCCGCAGCGGCTCCTTGCCGCCGCACAGCCAGTGCTCGTCGTTTTCGTTCAGGGCGTAGACGACGCCCGGGCCCAGGTCGTACTTCTTGCCATCGGCAATGGTCTCGATCGAACCATCACCCTCGATGCACCAGACGGCCTCGAGGTGGTTCTTGTAGTGGATGTGCGTGCGCGTGCCGGGAAAGATCGTGGTTTCATGGAACGAGAAACCCATGTTGTCCTTCTTCAGCAGCACACGACGGCTCACCCACGTATCGGTGCGCACCTCGTCCTGGGTGCCAATCACATCTTTCACATTTCGCACGATCATCGACGCTTACCTCCAAATTTGAGTACACGGGCGGACTTTTCGTCTTCGCCCAAGGCATCGGCCACGCTGGCCTCGATCACGTCCAGGCCACGGGTCAACAGTTCATCCTCGATCGTCAGCGCGGGCAGGAACTTCAGCACTTCATCGTGCGCGCCCGACGTCTCGATCACCACGCCGCGCTGGAACGCCTTCTGCGCGATGCGGTTGGCCAGGCCCGGATCGGCGGTCGCCACCAGGCCCTGGATCAGGCCACGCCCACGGACCGCGAGGCCGGCGTTCGGGTAGCTGTGCGCCAGGTTCTCGAGCCAATCACGCACCAGACGCTCCTTGCGCTGGATGTCGGTCGAGAACGCGTCGCTCGCCCAGTAGGTGTCGAGCGCTTCGGTGGCCGTGACGAAGGCCAGGTTGTTGCCGCGGAAAGTGCCGCTGTGGGCGCCCGGCTTCCACACGTCCAGCTCGGGCTTCATCAGCACGAGGGACATGG
Organism: Bordetella genomosp. 5; assembly: GCF_002261475.1. Classification (GTDB taxonomy): domain Bacteria; phylum Pseudomonadota; class Gammaproteobacteria; order Burkholderiales; family Burkholderiaceae_B; genus Bordetella. Next base: position 62,126 of record NZ_NEVN01000004.1, on the reverse strand, counting down.
GCAGGCCAAAACCCGAGAGAGACTTCGACAGCGTGATGATGTCCGGACGGATGCCGGCCGACTCGAAGCTGAAGAAGCTGCCGGTGCGTCCGCAGCCCACTTGAATGTCATCGACGATCAACAGCATGTCGTGACGACGGCACAGCTTTTCGAGCTCCTTGAGCCAACGCAGCGTGGCCACGTTGACACCGCCCTCGCCCTGCACGGTTTCGACGATCACGCCGGCCGGCTTGTCCAGGCCGCTGCTCGGATCATCGAGCATGCGCTCCAGGAAGGCGATCGTGTCGACGTCGGGACCGAAGTAACCGTCATAGGGCATGAAGGTCGTGTTGCCGAGCGCGTAGCCGGCCGCATCACGGAACTTCATATTCGCGGTCGCCGAGAGCGAGCCGCCGCTCACGCCATGAAAGCCGTGGGTGAACGAGATAATGTTGGAACGTCCCTTGACCTGGCGGGCGATCTTCAGCGCGGCTTCGACCGCGTTGGTGCCCGTGGGACCGGTGAACTGCAGCGTGTACTGCCAGTTGCGCGGCTTGAGCAGCACGCGATCCACCGTTTCGAGAAAGCGCTTCTTGGCGCTGGTGGCCATGTCGAGGCCGTGAACCACACCGTCGGACTCGAGGTACTCGAGCAGCTTTTCCTTGAAGACCGGGTTGTTATGCCCGTAGTTCAGGGTGCCGGCGCCACTGAAAAAATCGATGTACTCCGTGCCTTCCTCATCGATCAGCAGCGACCCGCGGGCCTGGCTGAATATCACTGGAAAGGACCGAATGTAGCCCCTGACTTCCGACTCCATCCGGTCAAAAATTTTCAAATCCATGTGATCCTCCCATCATCAAATTGACAGACAACAAAGCCCCCTCCAGTTGCCGTGAGGCATCCGGATGTCATGGACTAAGTCGGCGGTACTGAAGGCCGCGAGCGGCCGTCCCGTTAGTGGGACGGGGCGAACGGGCCTATCTTCAACAGCATCTCGTCGTCGTGCTCGGCCCCGCCAAACAGCTGCCGATCGAAATACGGCTGCTCGCTGACGTGGGCGCCCAGCTCACCGGCGAGACCGGTGAACGTGCGGCGCGAAGCCTGGTTGTCAGGCCCCACCGTAGTTTCAAGATGGCGCACCTGCTGCAGCGCGTCGCGCGACAGCAGTTCGTTGAGCATGGCGCGGGCCAGTCGTTGGCCGCGGGCACGGGCGTGCACGGCTACCTGCCAGACAAAGAGCGTGTCGGGGCGGTTGGGCGGGACGTAGGCGGAGATGAATCCGTCGATGTCGCCACCCAGGCTCTCGGCGACCACGCAGGTCTCGCTGTGGTGTTCGCACAGCAGCAGGTAGGCATAGAGGGAATTGACATCCAGCGGCGGGCATTCGGAGACCAACCGATGGATCGCGGCGCCATCGGTCAGCGTGGCTGACCGGAAGATGTGGCGCGGCAGGCGGGCCGACGCGGGGCGCGCGGCCGAATTTGGCAGGGAAGTAGTGTTGTTAAGTTCTATATTTCTCATACGACCAATCCCGATTCTGGAGGTGCGCCACCCGTGGGCACGTCGAGAATGGGCGAGGAGGGATCATGGACTTCTGCTGCATGTCCTTCCTGTTCCATCAGGTCGACGATGCGCTCCAAAGAGAGCGTGATCGTCGCCTGCTCGAGCTCGGGCAGCGCGTTGAGCGAGTCGGCCAGATGCTTCTGCAAAGGCGACGGCGCTTCGGTTGCCAGCGCGCGGCCGGCATCCGTGGCGGTAACGAACACGATGCGGCGGTCTTCACGGCCGCGTTCGCGGCGGATCAGACCTTTGTCCTCCAGACGGTCGAGAATGCCCACGACCGTGCTGGGGCTGACGTGAATCTCGCGGCTGATCGCCGTGGCCGTAAGCGGACCGCTGGCAATCACCGTACGCAGGCACATCAGCTGGGGCGCGGTGATGTGACTCACCGCGGCCAGCTGGCGCGAGTGCAGTGCGATCGAACGCGTAATGCGGCGCAGGGCGCGCAGGATGCGGAGGTCGTACTGCTGCGAGGATTCCGTCGTCGTGACGTTATTCATGACTGAAAATAGTTCAACAAAATTGATTTCTACACAAATGATATGCGGCCAAACCGTATGAGTCAAACCTGAATTGCAAGCACGATGTAATTAAATGAAGGTGACTTTGCAGCAGATGACAAAAATAGCCGATATCCCCAGGGGGCGCCCCTTTTAATAGGGACGTAATATCAGGGCATTCCCGGGGTAAAAAAGGGGCATACCCAAGACATAAAACGAATGTTTTTTAGCTAATGTATAAAACAACATCTGTTTTATTGCCTCGCCTACATCATGCCTGATTTGCCGCTGCCCGAGGCGCTCGTCGACACGCTGCGGTCGCGCCTCGCCACCTTGCCCCCGGAACTGGAACGCGCCGCGCATTGGGTCGTCGCCCATCCTGTCGAGGTCGGGCTGTGGTCCATGCGCCGTCAGGCGCAGGCGGTCGGGGTCGCGCCGGCCACGATGCTGAGGCTGGCGCGGGCCACCGGACACGAGAGCTACGACGACTTTCGCCGACCCTTTCAGTCGGCGCTGGCCGCCCCGCGCGGGCCCGGCCTGCGGCAGCGCGCGGCGGCCCTGCAGGCGGCGAACGCGCCCGAGCCGGATGCCGCTGGCCGCCGGCCAGGGCATGCGGTGCTGCAGGCGGCCCAGACCGACGCCATGGCTTCGGCGTGCGTGCTGAACACCCCGGCCGATCTCGACGCCGCCGCACTGACCGTGCTGGCCGCGCCACGGGTCGGATTCCTGGGCACGCGCTCCGCCTTCGGCATCGCCTTCCAGATGCGTTATGCCTACCAGCTCATTCGTCGCAACGGCGTCCTGATCGACGGCCTGGGCGACACGCACGCCGAGCAGATCGACGCCCTGCAGCACGGCGACGCGCTCGTGGTGTTGTCGCAGGCCCCCTACCCCACGGCCACGGTCGCCCTCACGCAGCAGGCCGTCGCGCGCGGCGTGGCCGTGATCGCGCTGACCGACTCGCCCCTGTCGCCGATCGCCGCCGACGCCCGCCACACGCTCCGGTTCGCGGGGAGCGACCTCGAGCAGGCGCAGGCGCAGCCCGCGGTAGCCGGGCCCGGGTCGTTCTTTCACACCACCGCCGGCCTGCTGGCGCTGGCCGAGCACCTGGTGGCACGCATCACGGCGTGCGGCGGCGAAGCCGTGCTGGACCGCCTCGCCGACGTCGAGGCGCGCCTGCAGGCCGAGCAGGTGTATTGGCACCGTGCGCGGCAGTCCGGCTGAGCGCACGCAAGCCTTTTATCGATTCGAACCGCGCGGAGGCGCCATGAAACCGACCCATATCCTGCATCGCTCGCTGCGCCACACCCCTGCCACCGCGGTACGCGGCGAAGGCGTGTGGCTCTACGACAGCGAGGGCCGTGCCTATCTCGATGGGTCGGGGGGCGCCGCGGTGTCCTGCCTGGGCCACAACCATCCCGAGGTGCGCGCGGCCATGCACGCGCAAATCGATGCGCTCGCCTATGCGCACACCGGCTTCTTCACGACGGAGGTGGCCGAGCGGCTCGCCGAACGGCTGGTGGCCGACGCTCCCGCGGGCACCTCGCATGCCTACTTCGTCTCCGGCGGCTCGGAGGCGGTCGAGGCGGCGCTCAAGATGGCCCGCCAGTATTACGTCGAGATCGGCCAGCCGCAGCGCCGCAACATCGTGGCGCGCCGTCAGAGTTACCACGGCAATACGCTGGGCGCGCTGGCCGTCGGCGGCAACGCCGCGCGCCGCGCGCAATTCGCGCCCTTGCTGATCGACGTGACGCACGTATCGCCCTGCTATGCCTACCGCGATCAGCGCCAGGACGAAACCGAAGCGCAATACGCGCAGCGCCTGGCCGACGAGCTCGAGGACACGTTCCTGCGCCTGGGGCCCGAGACGGTCATGGCCTTCGTGGCGGAGCCGGTGGTGGGCGCCACGCTTGGCGCCGTGCCCGGCGTGGGCGGCTACCTGCGCAAGGTGCGCGAGGTCTGCGACCGGCACGGCGTGTTGTTGATCGCGGACGAGGTGATGTGCGGCATGGGCCGCACGGGCACCCTCTATGCCGTCGAACAGGAGGGCGTGCTGCCCGATCTGATCACCATTGCCAAGGGACTGGGCGGCGGATATCAGCCGATCGGCGCGGTGATGGCGCAGGAGCGCATCGTATCGGCCATGCAGCGAGGCAGCGGGTTCTTTCAGCACGGCCACACCTATCTGGGCCACGCCATGGCGTGCGCGGCGTCACTCGCCGTGCAGGAGGTCATCCAGCGCGACAATCTGCTGGCGCAGGTGCGCCGGCAGGGTGACGGACTGCGCGCGCGCCTTCAGGCCCGGCTCGGCGATCATCCGCATGTCGGAGACATTCGTGGCCGCGGGCTTTTCATGGGCGTGGAGCTGGTGGCCGACCGTGCCACCCGGCAGGTGTTCGACCCTGCCCGGTCGTTGCACGCACAGATCAAACGCGAGGCGATGGCCCGTGGCCTGATGGTGTATCCGATGGGCGGCACCATCGACGGACGGCACGGCGATCACGTCCTGATCGCGCCGCCGTTCATCATCACCGACGACGAGCTCGATCAATTGGTCGCGCGGCTCGCCGAGGCGATCGACGCCGCCATCGGCGGGCTGACGCGCTGAGACACGGCTTGCGCCAGCGCGGCCGTCATGCCCGAGACGGCCGCGATCCGCTCATGCCCGCCGGCGCCAGACAGGGCGGCGCGCGTAGGTCGCGGCGCGCAACAGCCATTCCACCGGGCCGTATTCGTGATGCCGCAGCCACCACGCGGACCACGGCGCCTGCGCGGCAAAAATCGCGAGCGCGATCAGCACGGTCTGGAGCGGCGACACCGTGCCGACGAGGCGCAGCCCCCAGGCAGTGAACACGAACGCGCACACCACCGACTGCATCAGATAATTGCTGAGCGCCATGCGCCCCATCGGCGCCAGCCAGCCCAGCAGGCGCGGGCCGATCGCCGTGCGCCAGACCAGAAAAAAGACGCCCGCATACGAGAGGCTCAATAGCGGCGCCGTGAAGAGCCCGATGGCAAGACCGATCACGGTGTAGGCTTCGGGCACCTGCGGCAGACCGGAGGACGCATACACGGCCGCCCCGGCCAGCCCGGCCGGCAGGCACAACGCGACCAGAAGACCCAGCGTGCGCGGCGATTGCCAAGGCGCGACGAGCGCACCGCGGCGACCGAGCGCCAGCCCGGCGAGAAACATCGCGAGCACGTAAGGCCCCTGCACCAGCAGCACCATGAACCACGCCGTTTCGATCAGCTCGCGTGCGTGCTGGGCGATCGTGGACCCGATGGTGCCGCGGTAGGCCTCGGCCGCGGCCAGCGGGCCGTCGTAGCTGATGGCGGGCGGCTGCATCGCCTGCGGGTCGAGCGTGGCGAGCCCGCCCAGCAGCAGCCATCCCAGCGAGGCCAGCGTGATCACGAACAGCGCGGCGTTCAGCGCGCGAGCCGGCGCCATGTCACGGCACGCCAGCAGGATCAACGCCAGCACGCCGTAGGTGACGAGAATATCGCCGTGATAGAACAGAAACGCGTGAATCAGGCCGAGCAGGACGAGCACACCGAAACGGCGCAGCAGCCTCGACACCGGCGCCACACCGGCACGCGCGGCCGAATCCAGCTGCAGCGAAAAGCTGTAGCCGAAGAGAAACGAGAACAGCAGATAGAACTTGGTTTCGAACAGCCAGGCGACGGTCCACAGCACCGTGCCGTCGAGAGGCCGATCGAAGTTTGGATCGGCCACCGCGTATCCGTAGTAGGTGGACGCGAACACATTGATGTTCACGAGCAGAATGCCGAACAAGGCAAATCCGCGCAGGGCATCGAGGTGCGTCAGACGCGAGGCGGTGGGATCGGGGAGTAGCGGCATGGATGAACGCGGCGCGGCCCGCGGCGGCAGCCGCCGCGGCGCGGCCCGCGGCGGCAGCCGCTAAGAATGCAAAAACGGCGATGAGCCTCGAGGCCCATCGCCGCCAGACACCGGTCAGAAGACCGGCGAGAGCAGCGGCTGCTTGGGCCGCACGTCGAGCTGACGGCCCTTGCGAGCGCGCTTGCCAACGTAGGGCGTGAGCGCCGTGCCCGCGAGGATGTCCTCGGTGGGCTTGTTGCGATAGATGCCGGTCGCGCGCACCCCGGCCTTGCCGATGGGCACGGCCTGCTCGAGCTTGTCGTTGGGATCCAGGCCCATCAGGATGGTGCCGCGGCCGCCACCCGACAGGGCTTTGACCTCGTCCAGCCCGAACACCAGGAACTTGCCCTTGGCCGACAGCAGCGCCAACTGCGCCGCGCCTTCGAAGAGCGGCACCGGGCGCAGCAACGCATCGCCCGCCTCGAGCGTGACGAATTGCTTGCCGCCGCGCTGACGGCTGCTAATGTCGGACAGGCGCGTGGCAAAGCCGTAGCCGCCCTGCGTGGCCAGCAGCCAGCGCGTGTCGGGCGCCGCCGCGATGGTATGCACGATGCGCGTGCCGGATTCCAGATCGATCATCGTGGTGACCGGCTGACCGTCGCCGCGCGCCGACGGCAGGCCCGCCACCGCCACGGTGTAGACGCGGCCGTTGTCGCCCACCGCGATCAGCGTGTCGGTCGTGCGGCACTCGAATGCGCCGTAGAGATCGTCGCCCTGCTTGAAGCTGAATTGCGCGGCATCGTGGCCGTGGCCCTGACGCGCACGCAGCCAGCCCTTTTGCGACACGATGACCGTGACCGGCTCGTCGACGACCTTGGTCTCGAGCACGGCGCGCTCGGCGGTCTCGATGAGGGTGCGGCGCTCGTCGCCGAACTGCTTGGCGTCTGCCTCGATCTCTTTGATGAGCAGGCGCTTCAGCGAACTGGGATTGTCGAGCAGGTCTTGCAGCTTCACCTGCTCTTCGCGCTTGTCGGCGAGCTCCTGCTCGATCTTGAAGCCTTCGAGGCGCGCCAGCTGGCGCAGACGCATTTCGAGGATGTCTTCGGCCTGACGCTCGGACAGCGAGAAGCGCGTCATGAGCGCTTCTTTGGGCTCGTCGGATTCGCGGATCGTCTGGATCACCTCGTCGACATTGAGGTAGACCACCATCCGGCCTTCGAGCACATGGATCCGATCAGCGACCTTATCGAGGCGGTAGCGCGTGCGGCGCACGACGGTGTCCGTGCGGAACGCGACCCACTCCTCGAGCACTTCGCGCAAGCCCTTCTGGCGCGGACGGCCATCCGTGCCGATGCACACGAGATTGATCGGCGCGTTGCTTTCCATGCTGGTCTGGGCGAGCAGCGTGTTCACGAAGTCGTCGCGATCGACCTTGGACGTTTTGGGCTCGAACACCAGACGCACGGCGGCATCCTTGCCCGACTCGTCGCGCACGGTATCCAGCAGGCTCAGCATCACTGCCTTGGACTGCTGCTGTTCGGGCGACAGGGCCTTCTTGCCGGCGCGCACCTTGGGATTGGTGAGCTCTTCGATTTCTTCGAGCACCTTCTGGCCAGAGGTGCCCGGCGGCAGTTCCGTGACGACCAGTTGCCACTGACCGCGCGCCATCTCTTCGAACTGCCAGCGCGCGCGCACCTTCAGCGAGCCACGCCCGGTGGTGTAGATCTGCGCGATATCGGCCGGCGCGGTGATGATCTGGCCGCCGCCCGCGAAGTCGGGGCCGGGGATGAACGCGAGCACGTCTTCGTCGGCGAGCTTGGGATTGCGGATCAGCGCCACGCAGGCGGCCGCGACCTCGCGCAGATTGTGCGGCGGAATCTCGGTGGCCATGCCCACGGCGATGCCCGACGCGCCGTTGAGCAGCATGACGGGCAGGCGGGCCGGCAGCATCTGCGGCTCTTGCTGGCTGCCATCGTAGTTGGGCACGAAGTCGACCGTGCCCTCGTCGAGCTCGTCGAGCAGCAGGCGCGCGAACGGGGTCAGGCGCGCTTCGGTATATCGCATCGCGGCGGCGTTATCGCCGTCGCGCGAACCGAAGTTGCCGTGGCCATCGATCAGCGGATAGCGCAGCGAGAAATCCTGCGCCATGCGGACCATGGCGTCGTACGCGGCCTGGTCGCCGTGCGGGTGATATTTGCCCAGCACGTCGCCCACCACGCGCGCCGACTTCACGGGCTTGGCGTTGCCGCCCAGCCCCATGGCCTGCATGGCGTAGAGAATGCGGCGTTGCACCGGCTTTTGGCCGTCGCCCACGTCCGGCAGCGCGCGCCCGCGCACCACCGAAACGGCGTAATCCAGATAGGCCTGCTCGGCATAACGGCCCAGCGTGATGGCCTCGTCGTCGCCCCCGGAAGGCGCGTCGAACAGGCCGGCTTGGTTGGTATCGGTCATGATCAGTCTTTATCCAATATGCGCTTCTTGCTCAGTCGGGCTGCAGCTGCGATCCGCTCACGTGCGCACGCACCTGCGCCCGCACCGCGGCCAGCGCGGCCGGATCCTGGCCCCGCTTGGGCAGGATCACGCCCTGCAGCGGCGCGATGAACAGGAAGAGGTAATCCGGGGTTTCTTCGGCGCTACGCACCATGTCCCAGGGCACGCTGCCCGAGGCATGCTCGGTCGCGTCGCCGATGCCGTCGTCCTCGAACAGAAAGTGATGGCGTCCCAGGAAAGGATTGTCGGGCTCGCGTGCGAAGGCACGGCGCACGTTGAAACGCGCCATCGCCGGCACCGCATGTTCGAACACCAGGGCCATCAGCAGCAGCGTGCCCAGCCCGACCACCGCGCTCTGCGCGAAGGCCGGCAGCACCACCGACAGACTGGTGCCCAGGCCGGCGCTCGAGCTGCGTGCCGCCGTGTAGAGCAGCAGACCCACGGCCATGATGATCCCGAACCGGATATGGCTCTTGATCCGGCGGCGGCGCAATTCGGGCCGGCGGTGCGCGTAGGTGATGAACGTCTGGTAATCGTCGAGCGTCAGATCCACCGTGAGCGGCGCGGGGGGCGTCACCTGCGTCATCAGATGTCGAGCTCCGCGAGATTGCCCTTTTCTTCGATCCACGCGCGGCGCTGGGACGACTCACCCTTGCCCATCAGCATGTCGAACAGACGCGTGGTGTCTTCGGGCGTCAGGTCGCCATAGCCCACCGGCAGGAGGCGGCGGGTGTCGGGGTTCATCGTGGTTTCCCAGAGCTGCTCGGGATTCATTTCGCCCAGACCCTTGAAGCGGCTGACGCTCCAGGCGCCTTCACGCACGCCTTCCTTGCGCAGCTTGTCCTGCGCGGCTTCGAGCTCGCCCGAATCGAGGCAGTACACCTTGCGCGCCGGACGCTTGCCCTGCGCGGGCACGTCGAGGCGGAACAGCGGCGGACGCGCCACGTAGACGTGACCCGCCTCGACCAGCTTGGGGAAGTGGCGATAGAACAGCGTGAGCAGCAGCACCTGGATGTGCGAGCCGTCGACGTCCGCGTCGGACAGGATGCAGACGCGGCCATAGCGCAGGCCCGAGAGATCGGGCGTGTCGTTCGGACCGTGCGGATCGACGCCGATCGCCACGGCGATGTCGTGGATTTCGTTGTTGGCGAACAGCCGGTCGCGGTCGACCTCCCAGGAGTTGAGCACCTTGCCGCGCAGCGGCAGGATGGCCTGGAATTCTTTGTCGCGGCCCATCTTGGCCGAACCGCCCGCCGAGTCACCCTCGACCAGGAAGACTTCGGTGCGCGTCGCGTCGCTGGACTCACAGTCGGTGAGTTTGCCCGGCAATACCGCCACGCCCGAACTCTTGCGCTTCTCGACCTTCTGGGCGGAACGCGCGCGTGCCTGGGCCTGCCGGATGGCGAGCTCGGCGAGCTTCTTGCCGAACTCGACATTGCTGTGCAGCCACAGATCGAGCGCGCTCTTGGAAAAGCCGCCGACCAGCCGCACGGCGTCGCGGCTGTTCAGGCGCTCCTTGATCTGCCCCTGGAACTGCGGATCCAGCACCTTGGCCGACAGCACGAAGCTCGCGCGAGCGAACACGTCTTCGGGCAACAGCTTCACGCCCTTGGGCAGCAGGCTGTGCAGCTCGGCGAAGCTCTTGACCGCGCCGAACAGGCCCTCGCGCAGGCCGGACTCGTGCGTGCCGCCCGCGGGAGTCGGGATCAGGTTGACGTAGGACTCGCGCACGACGTTGCCGTCGTCGGTCCAGGCCACCACCCACTGAGCTCCCTCGCCCTCGGCGAAGCTCTCGTGATCCGCGCCCGCGTACTGCTCGCCCTCGAAGAACGGCACCATCAGCTCGGCTCCGGCCAGCGCCTCGGCCAGATAGCCGCGCAGGCCCTCCGTGTATTGCCAGGTCTTGGTGTCGCCGGTCTTTTCGTTGACCAGCTGGACCTTCACGCCCGACAACAGCACGGCCTTGCTGCGCAGCAGGTGCGTGAGTTCGCCCAGCGGAATATTCGGACTGTCGAAGTACTTGGGATCGGGCCAGACGCGCACCCGGGTGCCTGCCTTCTTGCGGCCCGCTTCGGGATACGGCGCGAGCGCTTCGGTGACGTCGCCGCCTTCGAAGACCAGGCGATGCACGCCGCCATCGCGCCAGACGACCACCTCGAGCCGCTTGGCCAAGGCATTGGTGACCGACACGCCGACGCCGTGCAGGCCGCCGGAGAAGGCATAGGCGCCGCCGCCCGCCTTATCGAATTTGCCCCCGGCATGCAGCCGGGTGAAGACCAGCTCGACCACGGGCGCGTTTTCTTCGGGATGCATGCCGACGGGGATACCGCGGCCGTCATCTTCGACGGAAATGCTGCCATCGGCATGCAAAGTGACCTGGATCTGCTTGCCATGACCGGCAAGTGCCTCGTCGGCCGCGTTGTCGATGACCTCCTGCACGATGTGCAGGGGGTTTTCGGTGCGGGTATACATACCCGGGCGCTGGCGCACAGGCTCCAGCCCCTTCAGGACGCGGATCGACGATTCGGTGTAACGTGGTGTCGCCAAGTTATCCCCAACATCTGTGGAAAAAAACCGACATTCTACGGACAAGCCCTTATTCGGCGCGCCTTTCGGTGGAATGCGCACGAGCTGAGCAACCCGGAATTCGGTAGGATGGACAGGATGCGCCCGGCTGGGGAGCCGGTTGCGCCGCATCATGCTACACAAAACCGGCAAACCCTGTTGTTATCGACAGTGGTATGCTTTAATCCTTACCCTAACAAGTCACAGAGGGCGGCTGCCGCAGGCGCGCCACTGGCGAGCCGGTCCCCGGGCCCCCGGGGCAGTAGTTCCGGCCCATCCCTCCTCCCCCCGTCGAGAATCAGATCCATGAGCGAGCAAATCAAGAACGTCAGCGACGCCAGCTTCGAAGGCGACGTGCTCCAATCGGCCCAGCCCGTGCTGGTCGACTACTGGGCCGCCTGGTGTGGTCCCTGCAAGATGATTGCGCCGATCCTCGAAGAAGTCGCCACCGAGTACGCCGGCCGCCTGACGGTCGCCAAGCTCAACGTCGATGAAAACCAGGAAACCGCCGCCAAGTACGCCGTGCGTGGCATTCCGACCCTCATGCTCTTCAAGAACGGCCAGGCTGCCGCGACCAAGGTCGGTGCCCTGTCCAAGTCTCAACTGACCGCCTTTCTGGACAGCGCGTTGTAAAATACGCGCTGCGGACCGCGCCGCGCTGCGCCGGGAGCCACGCTCCCGGAATACGCAAGCGGCGCGACACTACCGCGCGGGCCCGTCCGTGGCCTGCCGCCAGATCCCGTCTCCCTCTTTTCCCCCTATTTCACCGCGATGCACCTCAATGAACTGAAGGCGCTGCACGTGTCGCAGCTGCTGGAAATGGCCGCTGGCCTGGAAATCGAGAACGCCAACCGCCTGCGCAAGCAGGAGTTGATGTTCGCCATCATGAAGCGGCGCGCCAAGCAAGGCGAGCAGATCTTCGGCGACGGCGTCCTCGAAGTCCTGCCCGACGGCTTCGGCTTCCTGCGCTCGCCCGAAACGTCGTATCTGGCCAGCACGGACGACATCTACATCTCGCCCTCGCAGATCCGCCGCTTCAACCTGCACACGGGTGACTCGATCGAAGGCGAAGTCCGCACGCCCAAGGATGGCGAGCGCTACTTTGCCCTGGTGAAGGTCGACAAGGTCAACGGCGTCACGCCCGAGACCATCAAGCACCGCATCATGTTCGAGAACCTGACGCCGCTGCACCCGAACCAGGTGATGCGTCTGGAACGCGAGATCAAGAGCGAAGAAAACCTCACCGGCCGTATCCTCGACATCTTCGCCCCGATCGGTAAAGGCCAGCGCGGCCTGATCGTGGCGCCGCCGAAGTCGGGCAAGACCGTGATGATGCAGCACATCGCGCATGCCATCACGACCAACTACCCCGACGCCGTCCTGATCGTCCTGCTCGTCGACGAGCGCCCCGAAGAAGTCACCGAAATGCAGCGCACCGTGCGCGGCGAAGTCGTGGCCTCGACCTTCGACGAACCGGCCACCCGCCACGTGCAGGTCGCCGAAATGGTGATCGAAAAGGCCAAGCGCCTGGTCGAAATGAAGAAGGACGTGGTGATCCTGCTCGACTCGATCACCCGTCTGGCGCGTGCCTACAACACCGTGGTGCCGGCCTCCGGCAAGGTGCTCACCGGCGGTGTCGACGCCAACGCCCTGCAGCGCCCCAAGCGCTTCTTCGGCGCGGCGCGCAATCTCGAAGAAGGCGGTTCGCTCACCATCCTGGGCACCGCGCTGATCGAAACCGGCAGCCGCATGGATGAAGTCATCTATGAAGAATTCAAGGGCACCGGCAACTCCGAAGTCCACCTCGAGCGCCGTCTGGCCGAGAAGCGTGTCTATCCGGCCATCAACCTGAACAAGTCGGGTACCCGCCGCGAAGAGCTGCTCATCAAGCCCGAGCTGCTGCAAAAGGTGTGGGTGCTGCGCAAGTTCATCCACGACATGGACGAAATCCAGTCGATGGAGTTCATCGTCGACAAGATGCGCGCCACCAAGACGAACGCCGAATTCTTCGACATGATGAAGAAGTAAGCCGAACGTCGGCAGTATCGAAAACGGGAGCCGAGGCTCCCGTTTTACATGGGTCGAACCGGCGGGCGTGGCTGCCCGATCAGCTGCCGCCGGTGCCGAAATCGGCCGCCGGATCTTCCTGCACCCGCGGGACGCGGGTTTCGATCGGGGCGATCTTGGGGTCGTCCCAGGATCCCGTGACCGCGTATTCCGCCGACATGGCGCGCGCGAGCGGTTGCTTGAGCAACCACTGCGTCAGAAAGGCGCCCAGGCCGATCAGCGGATTCACGATGGCGGCCGTGGCCACGGCCGCGCCGCTCGCGTCGATGTTCGGAATCACCACCGTTTTCAGGTCCCAGCGCTCGTCGATGATATTGGTGGTGCCGGCCAGCACGATGGCGGCCACCGGGCCGTTGACCTTGAAACCCTCGGTCCGGACCAGGCCATCGTTGATGGCCACATCGCCCCGCACCGTATCGAACGGGAAGCCCTCGCGCAGCACGCCGGCGGGATTCAGATCGAGCTTGCTCAGCCGCTGCAGCGACTGCAGCGACAGCAGCTCGAGCAGCCGCGCCGTGCGGGAGTTGACGTTGAGAAAACGGCCTTTGTCCAGGCTGAGCAACAAGGCGCCATCCACATTGGCGAGGTTGTGCGTCCAGGGCAGATCCTGCCAGGACAGATTGCCGTCGAGCGTGCCGCTGCCGCCCGCCATCACCTGCTTCAGGCCGACCTGGTCGAGCAGCTTGCCCATGTCCGCGAACTTGGTTTTGACGTCGATCGACAGGCCGCGCTGAGCGCCCTCGAGCCGCCAGGTGCCGGTCGCGTCGAGCGAGGCCGCGTCGTTGGTGATCTGCAGCGTGTCGAGCCGCCAGAGTTTGCCCCGCTCCAGATTGGTGCCCAGCAGGCGCAGCTTGCCCAGCGGTTTGTCGTACAGCACGAACTGGTCGGCGACGAGATCGACGGCGGGAATATCGGAGAGGTCGGTCCCTTCGTTCAGCGCATCCTTGGCCTGGTTGGTGTCGTCCGAGCCGCCCAGGGCCAGGTGTTTGAAGCGCGCGGTGATGCGCCCCGCGATCACCTGCGACGCTTCGGTCCATTCGAGCGCCCCCTTGGCCTGACGGGAATCGATGTCCACGCGCCATTGATCCGGCGCGGGCCGTTGCGCATACAACTTCAAATTGTCGAGCACGTAACCGCCCGCACGCAGCTTCTCGGTGGCCAGATTCACCTGGGCCGCCGGCGGCAGCGCGGGCCGGCTGTTCGCCACCGGGCGCGCGCTCTTCACCGCGGGTTCGTCGAACGCATCGATGACGGTATTCCAGCCATCGAGATCGAGCGCGGGCACGGTCGCCGCGAGGCTGAGGCCCGTCGGGGGCAGCACGGCCGCGCGGTTCACGCCCACCGCGCCGCGCGAGAAATAACTGGCGCGCAGCGCCGGGTCGCGCTCCAACAGCACGTTGATATTTTCGCCGAGGCTGCCCGAGAGCCAGCGCCGGTCGCGCGCGCCGGCATCGGTCGCGGCGCTCCATTGCAGCGACAGCGGCAGCGCGCTCGCGGCCGGCTTGCCCACGGGCGCCGGCATGTCGATCGCCAGGCCGTCGAGGTCGGATTTGACCGAGATGTCGACCGCACCGCCCCGCAGATAGCTGAGCTGTCCGCTGTAGCGAGTCCGGCCGGAAAAGCGCTTCATGGCCTGGGCGTTGACCAGTTCGCCGAGCGCGTCGCCGGCCAGCGTGCCTTCGACCCGCAGCGGTTCGGCGCCCTGCTCCATCTTGCCCCACACGCGCGCCGGGCCGCCCAGGAAGTGCCCCTTGATGTCCTTGACCTCGAGCCCCCGCTCGGTGAACAGCAGCTCTCCTTGCACCTGATTGAACACCGGGATCTCGGGCATGAAACGGAAGCTGCCACCGTTGAAGATCACCTTGCCCGCCACGCGCGAATCGTCGGCGTTGAGCAGGGGGACGTCGAGCTTGAGCGGCACATGCCAGTCGCCCTGCCCGCTGGCCTCGTCGAGCGCGCCGTCGAGCAGGCCACCCAGCGGGGAATGCGCCACCAGCGCAAGATAGGCCGGCACCGAGCCGTGCGAATCGCCGTCGACCGTGAGCGTGGCGTCGTGCTCCATGTCGGGAATCACGGCGTGGACCTTGCCCAGCGAGAGCGTCTCTTTGTCGCTGGTGCGGATGCGGCCCTCGCCCGGCGAGTCCAGGGTCAGGCTGGCACGGTCGATGGCAAAGCTGCCGCCGAGGTTTTCGAGCCGGGGCCAGGCCTTGCGCCCGGGTCGCGCCGGCGCGTAATCGACGATGGCGTCGCGATACGCGCCCGCCAGCCGGAACTCGCCCACGGCGCCCGGGGCGGAAAAGGGAAAGCCGTCCAGATCGCCCCGGATCGTGATGGCCGCGTCGCGGATCTCGCCGGCGGGCAGCCCGTAGGCAAGCCAGTCGCGTGCGTCCTGGTTGACCTCCAGCGGCAGGTAACGATGAATCGCGGACATGGCGGCGCGCGACAGACTGCCGCGCAGGTCGGCCGTGCCCGCGGGCGTGCTGCCCTCGGCCCGCCAGGTGCCTTGCAGACGGCCCTGCAGGTCATCGTTGACCAGACTGAGCTCGCGCAGGTCGAGCCGCAGCGGCTGACCCGGCGGCTCGACCCACCGGCCGTCGAAGACGGCCTGGTGCGCATCGAGCGTCGGCGTGGCGAACACCTCGGGCAGGGCCACGCTCGCCCGATCGAGCTTGAGCCTGACCGACACCCCACGGCCGTCGGCGCTGCGCGCGAGCGGCACATCGGCGAACGTCACGATGTCGCCGGGCGATCCTTCGGCATGCAGGCTGGCGCTCGAAAACCCCGCCTGCGTTTTGCCGTCGTCGGCACGCCACGCGCCCCCTCGGGCCAGGGCGTCGGCGCTGAAGCCGGTGATCTTGCCGGCGGCCATGTCGGCCCAGGCCCGCGCGGAGAATCGGCCCTGCACATGCACGGGCAGATCGAGCCAGCGCTTCCAGGCCATCGGTTCGGCATCGATGAGCTCGGCGTACAGTTGGCCGCTCCTGTTGGCGGGATCGCGCGACGCACCGCGCACGAACAACGCCCGGTTGTACTCGCCCTTCACGTTCAGCGACGCGCCCAACTCGGCCGGCGGCCGGGCGCGCAGCGCGAAGCGGTGCGACAGGGCGCCGTTGCGCACGACAAAATTCAGGTCGGTGAGCGCGATTTCGGGCACCTGCCGCAGCTCGTCCTGCCAGCGCAAGGTCGCGCCGTGCAGGCTCAACTCGCGCTGACGCATGAGCCAGCGCATGAGCGGCGACTGGCCGTCGCCCGTTTCGCTGAGATCGAATGACTGCCCCGCGACCCAAAGATGATTATCCGCGGCGCGCCGCAAGGTCACGTCGGCGTTGTCGATGCGCAGATTCAGGAGCCGCGGCGAGAGCAGCAGCACGCTGCGCCAGCCGAGCGTGGCCGCCACCTTGGGCAGTTCGAGCACGGACTGCCCGGTCTGCGGGTCGTGGATGCTGACGCCCAGCAGCCGCAATCGCGGATTGAGTCCACGCCAATCGGCGCTCAGGTGTTCGATCGAGACCTTGGTGCCCAGCGTCTCGCTGGCGTATTGTTCGATGTCCGGCCGCCAGCGGTCCACCTGCGGCAGCACCCAATACCGCAGCCCGATGAAACCGGCGGCCGCCACGCAATAGAGGGCAAATAGCCCCCAGAACAGGCGTCGGATCAATTTGCGGGAAACGGACACGTTGGATGATCGGGAAAGTGCATTCTCAGGTATCGTCCCCTTATACATTAAACCTGTCCGTCCTGCGCAGCGCCGGCGAACTGCCTGACGGGCTCGCCCGCCTCTTTTGTAGCGAAATACATCATGACTCGATCCGATCTGCTGGCTCCTGCCCTCGCCTGGTCCGGGCATCTGCGCCGCCGCCTCGACGCGCATCCCGATCTGGCCGCCTGGCTGACCTCGGCCGCACCGCACGCCGTCACGCCCAATGTGCTGGCATCGTGGCAGGCCGAACTCGCCGGACCGGACGCGCCCGACACCCTGAGCGTGGAGCAGTGCCGTGTCGTGTTGCGGCGCCTGCGCGAGCGCGTGTTTCTGGCCCTGATCGTGCGTGACGTGGCCGGGCTGGCGGATCTCGAAGAAGTCGTGGGCGCGATGACGGCACTGGCCGATACGGCCGTGGCCACGGCGTACCGCAGCGTCGCCGCAGAACTCGCCGCCACCCATGGCCTGCCGCGCGAACAGAGCGGCGGCGAACCGCAGGAGATGCTGATCGTCGGCATGGGAAAGCTGGGCGGTTGCGAGCTCAACGTCTCGTCCGATATCGACCTGGTCATGCTGTATGGCGACGAGGGCGAGACCGATGGCCCCCGCCGCATCAGCAATCATGAGTTCTATGGCCGACTGACGCGCCGCATGATGCCGGTGATCTCCGAGGTCGATGCCGAGGGCCAGGTGTTCCGCACCGACCTGCGGCTGCGCCCCGACGGCGACGCGGGCCCGCTGGCCTGGAGCCTGGATGCGTTCGAACACTACCTGATCGGCCAGGGCCGCGAGTGGGAGCGCTATGCGTGGCTCAAGGCGCGCCTGATCCCGGCGCAGGCCTTCGCGGGCAGCGATAGCGCGCCGCAGGAGCGCGTGCTCGAGAGCCTGCGCGTGCCGTTCGTGTACCGCAAGTACTTCGATTTCGACGCGCTGGCCGCGCTGCGCTCGCTGCGCGAACGCATCCGCCAGGACTGGCAGCGCCGCGCGCTGTCGCGCAATGGCGTGGACAGCGCCAACAACATCAAGCTGGGCGACGGCGGCATCCGCGAAATCGAGTTCGTGGTGCAGCTGTCGCAACTGATCCGGGGCGGCCGCATGCCCGCGCTGCAGCGCCGTGGATTGCTCGAAGCGCTGCATGCCGAACGCCAGGCCGGCCTGCTCGGCGCGGAAGACGCCGAGCGGCTCGAGGCGGCCTATCGCTTCCTGCGCCGCACCGAGCACATGCTGCAGTATCGCGAAGACGAACAGACCCACCTGCTGCCGGGCGACCCCGCGCAGCGCGCCGCGCTGGCCCAGGCGCTGGGCCTGAGCCCCGAAGAATTCGAGCAGACGCTCGCCGCGCACCGGCAGTTCGTCTCGCAGACCTTCCGCAATGCGTTCCGGCTGGCCGGCATGGGCGAAGAGGAACAGCAGGAACGCGCGCCCGCCCAGGATACCGGCGCCCAGGGCAACGCCCAGGCAGCCGGTGACACCGACGGCGATGCCGAAGACCGGCTCGCGAGCCAGATCCAGGCGGCCTTTGGCGAGCAGGCGCCCGATCTCGTGCGCCGTACCGAATCGCTGCTCGGCAGCCACCGCATCCGCAGTCTGCCGGAGAGCAGCCGGCGCCGGCTCGAGGCGCTGCTGCCCGCGGCGCTGGCCGCCGCGCAACAGACGCCCGCGCCCATGGATGCCGCGACGCGCCTGCTCGACCTGATCGAAGCGATCGCCCAGCGCAGCGCCTATCTCGCGCTGCTGGCCGAGTATCCCGACACCCTGGCGCGCGTGGCGCGCATGGTGGCCGCGAGCCCGTGGGCCGCTCAATACCTCACTCAGCATCCCCTGCTGCTCGACAGCCTGATCGACTGGCGCACGCTGTTCCAGGCGCTGGACTTCGCGCAGATCGCGCGCAGCCTGTCCGCCGATCTCGATGCCTGCGTGCTGCCCGGCGGCGAGCCCGACATCGAACAGCAGATGAACCTCATGCGCGACGTCCAGCGTCAGGCCAGCTTTCAGTTGCTGGCCCAGGACCTGGAGGGCGAGCTCACGGTCGAGAAGCTCGCGGACCAGCTGTCGGCGCTGGCCGATCTGCTGCTGGCCGAAACCATCCGACGCGTCTGGCCGCTGGTCAATCGTCAGGCGGGCGCCGAGCCGCGCTTCGCCGTGATCGCCTACGGCAAACTGGGCGGCAAAGAACTGGGCTACGCCTCGGATCTGGATCTGGTGTTCGTGTTCGACGACCCGCGCGAAGACGCGCCGGAGCTCTACGCCAAACTCGGCCGCCGGATGACCTCATGGCTCTCGACCATGACCTCGTCGGGCCGGCTCTACGAGATCGACCTGCGCCTGCGCCCCGACGGCGACGCCGGCCTGCTGGCCGTGTCGCTCGAAGCCTTCGAGCAGTATCAGCGCAAGCATGCCTGGCCATGGGAACACCAGGCGCTCACGCGCGCCCGCTACGCGGCCGGTGACACCACCGTGGGCGCCGCCTTCGAGCGCATCCGGGCCGACATCCTGGTCACGCCGCGGGATGCCGCGAAGCTGCGCGAAGAGGTGTTGAGCATGCGCGAAAAGATCAATGCCGGTCATCCCAATACCAGCGGACTGTTCGATCTCAAGCACGATCGTGGCGGCATGGTCGATGTGGAATTCGTCACGCAGTATCTGGTGCTGTGCCACGCGGGCGAACATCGCGTGCTGGTCAACAACCTGGGCAACATCACCCTGCTGCGCCTGGCGGGCGAAGCCGGGCTGATCGATCCCGCGGCCGCGCGCGCCGCCGGCGATGCCTATCGCACGCTGCGGCGCGCCCAGCACAAGCTGCGTCTCAAGGGCATCGACAAGGCGCGGGTGCCGGCGGATCAGCTCACCGAAGAACGGCAGGCCGTGACCCAGCTCTGGGACGCGGTACTGGGGGCGCCGTCCGCCTGAGTGGCAGCGCTGCTGCAAGTCGTCGTAAAATAACGGTTTTCCGCCTGAAAGCCCGCTTTTTGCCATGTCCGAACTCGTGCGCCCCAAACTCGAACTGCCCAAGGGCCGCAGCAAGGTGCTGATGCACTCGTGCTGCGCCCCCTGCTCCGGCGAGGTCATGGAAGCCATGACCGCCTCGGGCATCGACTACGCGATCTACTTCTACAACCCGAACATTCATCCGGTCAAAGAGTACGAGATCCGCAAGCAGGAAAACATCCGGTTCGCCGAGCAGCACGGCATCGAATTCATCGATGCCGACTACGACATGGACAACTGGTTCGATCGGGTCAAGGGTCTCGAGGATTCGCCCGAGCGCGGCGAGCGCTGCACGGTGTGCTTCGACATGCGCTTCGAGCGCACCGCGCTCTACGCCCACGAACATGGCTTCGATACCATCACCAGTTCGCTCGGCATCTCGCGCTGGAAAGACATGAACCAGATCAACGGCTGCGGCGAGCGCGCGGCCGGTCGCTACGACGACCTGATCTACTGGACCTACAACTGGCGCAAGGGCGGCGGATCGGCGCGCATGATCGAGATCAGCAAGCGCGAAAACTTCTATCAGCAAGAGTATTGCGGCTGCGTCTATTCGCTGCGCGACACCAACCGCCATCGCCGTTCGCAGGGCCGCGAACGCATCCACATCGGCGTGAAGTTCTACGGCAAGGAAGACCTGATCAACGAAGAACAGCTCTGATCCACGCAGAGCCATCAGCGGGGGGTGCCATGCGCCCCCCGCTTCATTTCAGCATTCCACGATGTTCACGGCCAGACCGCCGCGGGCGGTTTCCTTGTACTTGGTCTTCATGTCGGCGCCGGTTTCGCGCATGGTCTTGATCACCGAATCCAGCGACACATAATGCTTGCCGTCGCCGCGCAGCGCCATGCGGGCGGCGTTGACGGCCTTGACCGATGCCATGGCGTTGCGCTCGATACAGGGGATCTGCACCAGACCGCCGACCGGGTCGCAGGTCAGGCCGAGGTTGTGCTCCATGCCGATCTCGGCCGCGTTCTCGACCTGCTCGACCGTTCCGCCGAGCACCGCGGCCAATGCCCCGGCCGCCATCGAACAGGCCACGCCCACCTCGCCCTGGCAGCCGACTTCGGCGCCCGACAGCGACGCGTTGTATTTGTAGAGCAGGCCGATGGCGGCGGCTGTCAGCAGGAATTCGCGGATGCCCGCTTGCGACGCACCTGGCACGAAACGATCGTAGTAGTGCATGACGGCGGGAATGATGCCGGCCGCGCCGTTGGTGGGCGCCGTCACGACCCGGCCGCCGGCGGCGTTTTCTTCGTTGACCGCCATGGCATACAGATTGACCCAGTCGAGCGCCGACAAGGGATCCGCCAGCGCGCGCTCGGCGCGCTGCGTGAGGCTGCGGTAGAGCTCGGCGGCACGCCGGCGCACCTTGAGCGGCCCCGGCAGATCGCCGTCGGCCTCGGGGTAATCGATGCCACAGCCGCGCGAGACACAGGCCTGCATGACCTCCCAGATCCGGTCGAGGCCCGCCTCGATCTCGTCCTGGGCGCGCCAGGTCAGTTCGTTGCGCATCATGAGGCCGGCGACCGACAGGCCGCTGGTACGGCACATGTGCAGCAGCTCACGCCCGGTGCGGAACGGAAACGGCAGTTGATCGTGGGCCGCGATGACCTGGGCATTCGCCGCGCCGGCGGTCACGACGAAGCCGCCGCCCACCGACAGATAGCGAGCCTCGCGCAACGAATTGCCCTCGGCATCGAACGCGTGGAACTTCATGCCGTTGGGATGTTCGGCCATGGCTTCGCGGCGATAGAACAGCAGGTGTTCCTTCTCGATGAACGGCACGCGATGATGACCGAGCACCGGCATCACGCGGCTGGCGCGCACGGCCTGCAGCATGCCCGCCACCGCCACCGGGTCCACGGTGTCGGGCGCCTCGCCCATCAGGCCGAGCATCACCCCTTTGTCGGTTCCGTGTCCCTTGCCCGTCGCGCCGAGCGAGCCGTAGAGTTCGGCGCGCACGTGGGCGACACGAGGCAACAGGCCATCGCGCTCCAGGCCCTGCGCGAACAGCAGCGCGGCGCGCATGGGTCCGACGGTATGCGAGCTGGACGGCCCAATGCCTATCTTGAAGAGATCGAATACGGATACCGCCACGGCCACTCCTGCTGGTGTCAAACGGGGAACATGATTCGCGCCCATGATACGCGGGCATACCACCCGCGCAAGGTTGGGCGCAGAATGGGGGCGGACACGAATCGAAAGCACCACCTAAACGTGTCCATTGCGCGCCGCCGCATGCGATCATTACAAAATTAATTCATGTCATATTTCCGCCGGGTCGGCACCCGGCGGAAAGTCAGGCCTGAGGAGTGTCATGTCGGGACTGTTGCCGTTATTGGATTTCGCGGGATACGTCGCCCTGCTGCTGTGGGGCGTGCATATGGTGCAGACGGGTGTGCAGCGCGCGTTCGGCGCGGCGCTGAGCGCAGCGTTGGGCAAGGCGCTCGGCACGCGGCTGCGCGCCTTTCTGGCCGGTCTGGGCATCACGGCGGTGTTGCAGAGCAGCACCGCGACGGGCCTGATGATCACCGGCTTTGCGGCCGGTGGCGTGGTGAGCCTGGTCCCCGCGCTCGCCGCCATGCTGGGCGCCAACGTCGGCACCACGCTGATCGTGCAGCTGCTGTCGTTCGATCTCACGGCCGCCGCGCCCATCCTGATCCTGATCGGCGTATGGATGTTCCGCCGTTCGCAGCCCGGCCGCTCGCGCGACCTCGGGCGGGTCTTCATCGGCCTGGGTCTGCTGTTGATGGCCCTGCATCTGCTGGTGGAGCTCTTCGCCCCCTTCGAAAGCGCGCCGCTGCTGGCGGTGATCCTGGGCGCCCTCGGCAGCCAGCCGGTGGCGGCGGTGCTGATCGCGGCCGCCCTCACCTGGGCTGCCCATTCCAGCGTCGCCGTCGTCGTGCTCATCATGTCGCTGGTGAGTCACGGCATCGTCGAACCGCACGTGGCGTTCGCGCTGGTGCTGGGCGCCAACCTGGGCACCGCGGTGAATCCGATGCTCGAAGGCGTGACGGGCGATGATCCGGCCGCTCGCCGCCTGCCGCTGGGCAACCTGCTCACCCGCGTCGCGGGCGTGCTGGTGGGCGTGATCCTGCTGCCATGGATCGAGCCCTGGCTCTCCGGCATGGCGAGCGGCGATTCCGCGCGCGCGGTCGCCAACTTCCACACGCTCTTCAACATCGTGATCGCGCTGGTGTTCCTGCCGCTCCTCACGCCGTATGCGGCCTTTCTCACCCGTTGGCTGCCCAAGCGGGCCGATCCCAACGACCCGTCCCGGCCGCAATACCTCGACGAATGGGCGCATGACGTTCCTGCCGTGGCACTGGGCAACGCGGCGCGCGAATCGCTGCGCCTGACCGACATGCTGCAGACCCTGCTGCTCTACGCGCGCGCCGGCTTCAAGCGCGACAACCGCCACCGCATGGTGCAGGCGCGTCAGATCGACACGGCCGTCGACAAGCTCGAAAACGCCATCACGACCTACGTGGCGACGCTGGACCACGAAAACATGACGCAGGAAGATCGCCAGCGCGTGGACAGCATCATCGCCTTCGCCAGCAACATCGGGCACGCCGCCGACATCGCGTATCACGGGCTGCTGGGCCACGTGGGCAAGCTGCGCAAGCAGGGATTGGCGCTCACGCCGGAGCAGCGCGACCGGATCGACGAAACGCTCGCCGCCCTCATCGCCAATCAGCGTCAGGCGGCGGCACTGTTCGTGAACGACGACGTGCGCCAGGCCCGCGCGCTCGCGGGCGAGAAATCACGCTTTCGCGCGCTCGAGGCCGAAGCCGCCGACACGCATCTCGCGCAGATCAAGTCGGGCAAGGTCGAGTCGGCCGATGTGGGCGCCCTCTATCTCGACATCCTGCGCGACATGAAGGGCATCAACTCTCATCTCATCGGCGCCTCGGCCTACCCGCTGCTGGCGCGCCACGGCGAACTGCTGCCCAGCCGTCTGCGCGACGCGGGCAACTGATACCAAAGCAAAGGCGGCCCGGATCCGGGCCGCCTTGTCGGGCGATCAGCCCAGGTGACGCTGGAACCACGTCAGCATGCGGGCCCAGCCGTCGCGCGCGTCTTCGGCGCGGTAGCTCGGCCGGTAATCGGCCAGGAACGCGTGACCGGACTCGGGATACACCACGAAGCTCGACGCCTTGCTGGCGTCGTTACCCGACTGCAGCCGTTGCTTCATGGTGTCGATGTCGGCGAGCGGAATGCTGTGATCCTGCGCGCCATACAGCCCCAGCACCGGGCCATGCAGCTGACCCGCGATGTCGAGGGGCACCTGCTTGATCAGCGGGCCGTGGCCTTCCGCCAGCTTGCCGTACCAGGCCACGCCGGCCCGCACCTTGGGATTGTGGGCGCTGTACATCCAGGTGATGCGCCCGCCCCAGCAAAAGCCAGTGATGCCCAGGCGGCTCGTGTCGCCGCCGTTCTTGCCGGCCCAGGCCACGCAGGCGTCGAGGTCCGCGTAGACCTGCTCGTCGGGCACTTTGGCCACGAGCTCGGAAATCAGCTTGGGAATGTCGTCGTAGGCCGAAGCGTCGCCCTGGCGCTGATAGAGCTCGCTGGCGATCGCCAGATAGCCGGCATGCGCGAGCCGGCGGCAGAGGTCCTTGATGTGCTCATGGACGCCGAAGATCTCCTGGACCACCAGGATGACCGGCAGCTTGTCCTTGCCCGCGGGCGCGGCGTAATAGGCGTTCTGCGTGCCATCGGCCACCGGCAGGGCGAAGTCGCCGTGCACGAGGCCGGCGGCGTCGGTGTGAATGGTGGTGTCGGCGGGCTGGCCGGCGGCGGCGGCAAAATTCATGGGCGGACTCCTGACGGGATGGAAGAGGTCCCGGCAGCCAGCCCGCGCGACCGCGAGATCAATGCGTGTGCGGTGCCTCGATACGCGCAGGACCGTGGTCGTGGGCGTGATCGTGGCCGTGGTCGTGGCCGTGATGCATGAACGAGGTGACGCCATAAATGATGACGACACCGATGCCCACCAGCAGCAGCTGTGGCACCGCATCGGCCAACGTCACCCGCTCGTGCATTTGCGGCATCAGGTCGGCTACCGAGATATACAGGAAGCTGCTGGCGGCGATCACCAGCACGTACGGAACGAGGTTCTGCGCTTCCTGCAACACGAAATATCCTACACCGCCGCCGATGGCCGTGCACAGGCTGGTGAAGAGGATCAACCCGAACGCGCGCTTGCGCTGCAGGCCCGCGTTGATCAGCACCACGAAGTCGCCCAGCTTGTGAGGCACTTCGTGCACGATGATCGAGGCCGCCGTCAGCAGGCCCAGCACCGGATCCGTGAGGAACGCCGCGGCGACCAGAACACCGTCGCACAGGTTGTGCAGCGAACTGCCGATCAGGATCAGCACGCCGCCCCGCCCCGCCTCGTGGCGATCGTGACCCTTGTGGTGGTGGTGCCCATCGCCTTCGTGGTGATGGCTATGGCGCAGCAGCGCGATCTTCTCGAGCACGAAAAAGCCGATTAGACTGGCAAGCATCAGGCCGAAGAGCGTGTGCACATCGGCTTGCGCCGACTCGAACGCCTCGGGCAGCAGATGCAGCAGCGCGACCGACAGCAGGACGCCCACCGACAGGCTGACCATGTGATGGAGATAACGGGCAAAGACGCGATAGGCGAGCCAGCTCGCGACCGAGATGGCGATCAGACCGCCAGCAATCGTGGCCAGGACGATCCAGAGTAGCAACATGGGGAGAAAATCGGTGGGGGGCGAAAGCGCAACATTATATCGTTGCAGCCGCGCGGGAGGAAATCGGCCTCGGCCAGCCGGGCAGCGCGGCAGGGAACGCGCGGACGCGCTCCCTGCACAGGCGCCTCAGTGCGCCTGTTCCCAGTTGTGGCCCATGCCGACTTCGGCAATCAGCGGCACGCGCAGCTCGGCCAC
This sequence comes from Bordetella genomosp. 5, assembly GCF_002261475.1. Lineage (GTDB taxonomy): Bacteria > Pseudomonadota > Gammaproteobacteria > Burkholderiales > Burkholderiaceae_B > Bordetella. The sequence continues at coordinate 36,517 of NZ_NEVN01000004.1, read as the reverse complement.
ATCGCTCATCAAACGCGGCAGGCGTTCGCGCACCCGCTCGAGCTCGGACTCCGGCACCTCGAGCACGAGTTCGTCGTGCACCTGCATGATGATGCGGCTCTCGAGCCCTTCGGCATCCAGCCAATCCTGGGCGGCCACCATGGCCAGCTTGATCAGGTCGGCCGCCGTGCCCTGCATCGGCGCGTTGATGGCGGCGCGCTCGGCGCCCTGCCGGCGCGGGCCCGACGCGGCGCGGATGTCGGGCAACTGCAGGCGTCGGCCAAAGACCGTCTCGACGTAGCCCTGATCGCGCGCCTGATGACGCGTGACGTCCATGTAGCGTGCCACGCCGGGATAGCGCGTGAAGTAGCGGTCGATGTACTGCTGGGCGGCGTCGCGCGTGATGCCGAGGTTGGAGGCCAGACCGAACACGCCCATGCCATAGATGAGGCCGAAGTTGATGGCCTTGGCGGCGCGGCGCTGATCGCTCGTCACCTCGTCGAGGGCCACGCCGAACACCTCGGCGGCCGTGGCGCGGTGGATGTCTTCGCCCGCGGCGAAGGCGCGCTGCAGGTTCGCGTCATCGGAGACGTGCGCCATGATGCGCAGCTCGATCTGGGAATAGTCGGCCGACAGCAAGACGCGCCCTTCGGACGCGATGAAGGCCTCGCGCACGCGGCGGCCCGCCTCGGTACGCACCGGGATGTTTTGCAGGTTGGGATCGGACGACGCCAGCCGGCCCGTGATCACCGCGGCCTGCGAGTAATGCGTGTGCACCCTGCCCGTGGCCGGGTTGATCATGCGCGGTAGTTTGTCGGTGTAGGTGGACTTGAGCTTGGACAGACCCCGGTACTCGAGCAGCACCTGCGGCAACGGGTAATCCTGAGCCAGTTTGGACAACACTTCTTCGTCGGTGGACGGCGCGCCGCTCGCGGTCTTGCGCACCACCGGCAGGCCCATGCGGCCGAACAGGATCTCACCCAATTGCTTGGGCGAGTTGAGGTTGAACGGCTGGCCCGCCAGCTCGTAGGCGCGCTGCTCGAGCGAAAGCATCTCGCGGCCCAGCACATTGCTCTGGCGGCCGAGCTCGGCGGCGTCGACCAGCACGCCGTTGCGCTCGATCACGTTGAGCACGCGCGAGACCTGCATTTCGAGCAGATAGGTGCGCTCTAGGCCCGCATCGGCGCTCACGCGCGGACGCAGCGCCTGATGCAGCTGCAACGTGAAGTCGGCGTCTTCGGCGGCATAGAAGCCCGCCTTGTCGATCGCGACCTCGTCGAAGCCGATCTGCTTGGCACCCTTGCCACAGAGGTCTTCGTAGCTCACGCCGCTGCGGCCCAGGAAGCGCTGCGCCAGATCGTTGAGCCCGACGCCGCGATGCGACTCCAGCACATAAGCCTGCAGCATCGTGTCTTCGGCCACGCCGCGCAGCGCCACGCCCTCGTTGGCGAACACATGCGTGTCGTACTTGGCGTGATGCAGCAGCTTGGGGCGATCCGCGGCTTCGAGCCAGCCGCGCAGGCGTTCGATCACGTCGTGCTTGGGCAATTGCGGGCCGGTGTCGGGGCCGCGATGCGCGAGCGGGATGTAGCAGGCGACGCCGGGCGCGACCGCCATCGAGACGCCCACCAGGCGTGCCTGCATTTCGTCGAGCGAGGTGGTCTCGGTGTCGAGCGCGACCAGCTCGGCGGCGTCGACGCGCGCCATCCAGTCTTCGAGATCGGACCACTCGGTGATGATGCGGTAATCGGTTTCGACGGGGGCGACATGGGCCGCCTCGACGGCGCGCGCGTCGCCGGTCGGCACGCGCTCCGGCTCGCCGCTGAGCTCGCGCAACCAGGTGCGGAAGCCGTAGCGGTCGTACATGCGGGCCAGCGTGTCGTTGTCCTGCGCCTTGGGCGTGAGGTCGTCCATACCCGCGATGTGGCCGGTGAGGTCACAGTCGCACTTGATCGTGAGGAGCTGACGCGTGAGCGGGAAATTGGGAATGGCTTCGCGCAGGTTGTTGCCCGCCACGCCCTTGATGTCGGCCGCATGCTCGACCAGATTTTCGATCGAGCCGTATTCGCCCAGCCATTTGACCGCGGTCTTGGGGCCGACCTTGGTCACGCCCGGCACGTTGTCGACCGCGTCGCCCACCAGCATCAGATAGTCGACGATGCGCTCGGGCGGCACGCCGAATTTGGTCTGCACGCCGGGCGGATCGAGGGTCTCGCCGCTCATCGTGTTGACCAGCGTAATATGGGGATCGACCAACTGCGCCATGTCCTTGTCACCGGTGGACACGATGGTGTGGATGCCCTGAGCCGCGGCCTGGCGCGCGAGCGTGCCGATGATGTCGTCGGCCTCCACGCCCTCGATGGCGAGCAGGGGCCAGCCCAGCGCGCGGATGGTTTCGTGGATGGGCTCGATCTGTGCTGAGAGGTCGGGAGGCATCGGCGGACGATGCGACTTGTACTCAGGGTAGAGGTCGTCGCGAAACGTCTTGCCACGCGCATCGAAGATGCATGCGGCATACTGTGCCTTATGATCCTGAACAAGCTTCTTGAGCATGTTCACGACACCATACAGTGCCCCGGTCGGTTCGCCCTGGGCATTGCGCAGATCGGGCATGGCGTGAAAGGCTCGATACAAATAGCTCGAACCGTCCACCAGCAACAAGGTTTTTTTCATGGTTAATAAGGCAGAAAAAGAGACGCCCGCCGGCATGCAAATACCGGTGATTATGTCAGAGATAAAGACCGCGGCCGAAAAGCTGGCGCATATCGGTCCGGCTGTAAGTGTGTTCGGAAGCGCGCGGATCAGCCGCGATTCCCCGCATTATGAAACCACCGTGGCCATCGCAGCCGGGCTGGCGCGCGAAGGCTTCGCGGTCATCGCCGGCGGCGGCCCCGGCATCATGGAAGCCGCCAATAAAGGCGCTTTCGAAGCCGGCGGCACGAGCATCGGCTTGAACATCAACCTGCCGCACGAGGCGCACAACAACGAATTTCAGACCATCAGTCTGCAGTTCGACTACTTCTACTCGCGCAAGGCCACCTTCTTCATGCACAGCGCGGCCTACGTGTCGATGCCGGGCGGCTTCGGCACCATGGACGAGCTGTTCGAGGCGCTCACGCTGATCCAGACCGGCAAGGTGCCGCCCGCGCCGATCATTCTCGTCGGCAGCGAATTCTGGGGCGGTCTGGTCGACTGGCTCGGCGAACAGCTGCTCGGCAACGGCATGATCGGCGCGCACGATCTCAATCTCTTCATCATCGAAGACGATCCCGAGAAAGTCGTGCGCCGCGTCGCGGAGTTTTTCGACAAGGTCAAGGTGCCGGACGAGGCCTACGCCCCGTCGCTGCCGGCCTGAGGCCGCGCCAGCCGCCTCAACGAAAGTGCGCGACCACCGCGTCGCGCACCTGCCCTGCCCGCGCGTCCTCACCGGCGCGCGGCGGCAGCGCCTCGAATACCGCCATCCCCAGCGCAGGCAACGCGCCGGCCCCGCGCCACGGCACGATGCCGTCGCTCATGGCCCCCCGATTCAGGCACGCCACGCCCAGGCCGGCCGCCAGCGCCATCTGCAGGCCCGCCACCCCGGTCGTGACGTGGGCTACCCCGTAGGCCACGCCAGCCCGCCGCAGTACACCCTCGGTGTATTGGCGCAGTGAGCACGACTCCGTGAGGCACAACAGCGGCAAGGACGCGGCTGACATATCGACATCCGACGCCCCGGCGCCCGATGTATCGGGGCCCGACGTACCGCCGCCAGCCGCAAAGACCTCGGGATCGCCCGCCACGCCGAGATCCACACCCTCACCGGCCAACCATACCAGCGGCTCCCGGCGCAGCACCCAGGCCGGATCGGCGGCCGCGTCCGACGCGCCGGCCTCGGTCACCCGCATGGCCACCGCCACGTCGAGCTCGCCGCGGGCGTAGGCGGCGCGCACCAAGTCGCTCTTGGCGATCTCCACACGCAGCCGCAGGCCCGGATAGGTCAGCTTCAGGCGGGCCAGCAGCGGGCTGATCTCGTTGGGCCGGAAGTAGTCGGTGATCCCCAGACGCAGGTCGCCCTCGAGGGCCAGCCCGCGCATCTCGCGCTGCGCCTGCTCGGCCAGCGCGAGGATGCGGCGGGCGTAGTCCAGCAGGCGCACGCCGGCCGGCGTCAGCACCACGCCGGTTTTGCCCCGCCGCAACAGAACCTGGCCGGCGCGCTCCTCGAGCTTGCGGATCTGCTCGCTGACGGACGACTGCGACAGGAAGACCCGGGGCGCCGCCGCGGTCAGGCTGCCGGCGTCGGCCACGGCGGCGAAGGTACGGAGCTGGTCGAGATCGAGTTGTGACATGGCGGGCTTCCGGGGGAGATGGATTTATCCATCGCTAAAACCGATCGATTCGATCATAAATTCCCGCTATGCCGATGCCAAAGGCCTCCCTAGACTGATGTCATGGCGGATGCGACCGCACCGCCGCCCCTCTTGGAGAACCACCATGCCTCACATCGTGATCCACCTATCCGGCGCACCCGACGCTGCCCGCGACGAACGCGTCGTGCAAGCCACCATGGACCTGACGCAGCGGGTGCTGGGCAAAGAACGGGATGTGATCGCCATCACCCTGCTGCACGTCCCCGCGGCGGCCTGGTACGTCGGCGGCCGCAGCCTGGCCGATCTCGCCCGCAACGCCTTCCATCTGGACATCAGCGTGACCGACGAGACCAACACCAAGGCCGAGAAGGCGGCCTATCTGAAGGAAGTGCATACCGCGTTCGCTGCGATTCTCGAGCCGCTGCACGAGGTTTCGTACGTGCACGTCATCGACGCCCGCGCGGCGGCCTACGGCTACGGCGGCCGCACGCAGGAATACCGGCATCAGCACCGGCCCACCTGACGCCACAAATGACAAAGGGCGCATCGTTGCCGATGCACCCTTTGTCGGTGGCGGCGCCGGAGATCCCGGCGCCCCTGCCCTGGCGCTTATGCGCCTTCGCGCGACGCGCGGCGACGCTCGTGCTCTTGCAGGTGACGCTTGCGCAGACGGATCGACTTGGGCGTGATTTCGACCAGTTCGTCGTCGTCGATGAACTCGACCGCGTACTCCAGCGTCAGCTGGATCGGCGGCACCAGGCGCACGGCTTCGTCGGTGCCCGAGGCGCGCACGTTGGTCAGCTGCTTGCCCTTGATCGGGTTCACGACCAGGTCGTTGTCGCGGCTGTGGATGCCGATGATCATGCCTTCGTACAGCGGCTCGCCCGGGCTCACGAACATGCGGCCACGATCCTGCAGCTTCCAGAGCGCGTAGGCAACGGCGTCGCCGTTGTCCTGGCTGATCAGCACGCCGTTACGACGCTCGCCGATCGAACCTTCCTTGAGCGGCGCGTATTCGTGGAACGTGTGGCTCATCAGGCCGGTACCGCGGGTCAGCGTCAGGAATTCGTTCTGGAAACCGATCAGGCCACGGGCCGGGATCAGGTATTCGAGGCGGGTGCGGCCACGGCCGTCCGGCTGCATGTCCTGCAGGTCGCCCTTGCGGCGGCCCAGCTCTTCCATGACGCCACCCTGGTGACCGTCTTCGACGTCGACCGTCAGGGCTTCGACCGGCTCGCACTTCACGCCGTCGACTTCCTTGAACACCACGCGCGGACGCGACACGGCGAGTTCATAGCCTTCGCGGCGCATCGTTTCGAGCAGAATGGTCAGGTGCAGTTCGCCACGGCCCGACACTTCGAACACGGTGTCGTCACCGGTGTCGCGCACACGCAGCGCCACGTTGGACTTCAGTTCGCGGTCGAGACGGTCGCGCAGCTGGCGGCTGGTCACGAACTTGCCTTCGCGGCCGGCCAGGGGCGAGGTGTTGACCATGAAGTTCATGGTCAGGGTGGGCTCGTCGATGCGCAGCACGGGCAGCGCTTCGGGCGTGGCCGGATCGGTCACGGTGGTGCCGATGTTCAGGTCTTCGATACCGTTGATCAGCACGATGTCGCCGGCTTCGGCTTCGTCGACCACCACGCGCTCCAGGCCGCTGAACTTCAGCACCTGGTTGATGCGGCCGCGCTGAGCGGCGGCTTCGGGACCGAAGCGGAAAGCCACGTCCATGCCGGGGCGCATACGGCCACGGTTGATGCGGCCCACGCCGATCTTGCCGACGTAGCTGTTGTAATCGAGCGAGATGATCTGCATTTGCAGCGGACCATTGGGATCGTCTTCACGCTGCGGCACGTGCTGCAGAATAGCTTCGAACAGCGGACGCATGTCGCCTTCGCGGATGTCGGCGGTCAGGCCGGCATAACCCGACAGGCCCGAGGCGTACACCACCGGGAAGTCGAGCTGCTCTTCGGTCGCGCCGAGCTTGTCGAACAGTTCGAAGGTCGCGTTGATCACGAAGTCGGGACGGGCGCCCGGACGATCGATCTTGTTGACCACGACGATGGGCTTCAGGCCGAGGGCCAGCGCCTTGCGGGTCACGAAGATGGTCTGCGGCATCGGGCCTTCGACCGCGTCGACCAGCAGCAGCACGCCGTCGACCATCGACAGCACGCGCTCCACCTCACCGCCGAAGTCCGCGTGTCCCGGGGTGTCGACGATGTTGATGTGCGTGCCTTCGTACTCGACCGCGCAGTTCTTGGCCAGAATGGTGATCCCGCGTTCTTTTTCGAGATCGTTCGAGTCCATGACCCGCTCGGCCACGGCCTGGTTCTCGCGGAACGTACCAGATTGGCGCAGAAGTTGGTCAACCAGCGTGGTCTTGCCGTGGTCCACGTGGGCGATGATGGCGACATTGCGCAAGGCGCGGGTCATAGCAGGTCCTTTAAGTTCGAGTGACGGGCAGCAAGCCCGCCGGCAATTCATTCAGGGCAAGCAGCGCCGTCTTGGGATCGGGCATCGCCTGCAAGGCGTCTAACGTCACGGCGCGGTCGAGCGAAAACGGCCCGACCTGAGTACGCCGCAGCGCCGCCAGGTGGCCATAGCATCCCAGCGCGCGCCCGATGTCCTGGGCCAGCGTGCGGATGTATGTCCCTTTACTGCATGCCACATCGATCTCTGCCTGCATGCCATCACAGGACAGCAGCTCGATGCGGTGGATGGTCACCCGCCGGGGCGGGCGCTCCAGTTCGATACCGGCGCGCGCATACTCATAGAGCGGCTTGCCGTCGCGCTTGAGCGCGGAATACATGGGCGGAATCTGCTCGATGCTGCCCTGGAAACGTGACAGCACGTCGAGCACCTGCTCGCGCGTCACGCCCGCGAAGCCGGCGTCGGCGCGCGCCACGACGTTGCCGGTCAGGTCGCCGCTGTCGGTTTCTTCACCGAACTGAATGACGGCGCGGTACGCCTTGTCGGCATCGAGCATCGCGCCCGAAATCTTGGTGGCGCGGCCCATACAGCACAGCAGCAGACCCGTTGCGAACGGGTCCAGCGTGCCGGTGTGACCGGCCTTGGCGGCGTCGAGGGTGCGCCGCGCACGCTGCAAAGCGTGATTGCTCGACAAACCCACGGGTTTATCGAGCAGCAGCACACCGTCGAGCGCGAGCCCGCGTCGTTTGGCCATCGTCTAGATCCGGAAGTAAAACGAAAAAAACAGAGACGACAGCCCGATCAGGACTCGTCTTCGGGCTCGTCGGGCACGCCAGAGTGCGGCCCGCGATTGGCGCGGTCGATCAGCATCGACATTTCGATGCCGCGCGTGATTTGCGGATCATGGAAGAACCGCAGCGTGGGAACAGTGTGGATGTGCAGCAGCTTGTAGAGCTGCGAGTGCAGCCAGCCGGCCTTCTCGTTCAGCAAGGCGGCAGCGGTCTCGGGCTCGGCGCCCAGGACCGTGAAGAACACCTTCGCGTGTGCGTAGTCGGCCGAAAGCTCCACACCCGACAGCGTGATCAGTCCGGCGCGGGACATATCGATCTCGCGCTGGATGATCCCGGCCAGATCCTTCTGGATCTGGTCGGCCAGCCGCAGATTGCGGCCGGGGATGGCTTTGGACTTGTGACGGCTCATGTAGAAAACGACTTGAATCGCACGTATGCCTTACAGCGTACGCGCAATTTCCTTGATTTCAAAGACTTCCAGCTGGTCGCCCATCTGGAGATCGTTGTTGCCGCGCAGGGTCAGACCGCAATCGAAGCCCGACTTGACTTCCTTGACGTCGTCCTTGAAGCGGCGCAGCGAATCGAGCTGGCCGGTCCACTGGACCACGTTGTTGCGCAGCAGGCGGACCTGCGAATCGCGACGCACGTAGCCGTCGAGAACCATACAACCGGCGACGGTACCGATACGCGAAATCGTGTAGACCTCGCGCACTTCGACCAGGCCGATGATCTCTTCGCGCTTCTCGGGCGCCAGCATGCCCGACATGGCTGCCTTAACCTCATCCACGGCGTCGTAGATGATGTTGTAGTAGCGCAGGTCGATGCCGTTGTTCTCGGCCAGCTTCTTGGCGCTTTGTTCGGCGCGCACGTTGAAGCCGATCACGACGGCATTGGAGGCGATCGCAAGGTTGACGTCGCTTTCGGAGATGCCACCCACGGCGGCATGCACCACCTGGACGCGCACTTCGTCGGTCGACAGCTTGGTGAGCGAGGCCACCAGTGCTTCCTGCGAACCCTGCACGTCGGTCTTGACGATGAGGGGCAGCGTCTGGGTGCCTTCGCCCATGTTGTCGAACATGGATTCGAGCTTCGCGGCCTGCTGGCGAGCCAGCTTGACGTCGCGGAACTTGCCTTGACGGAACAGCGCGATTTCGCGGGCCTTGCGTTCGTCGGACAGCACGATCAGTTCGTCGCCAGCGGCGGGCACGTCGGTGAGACCCTGAATTTCGCAGGGAATCGACGGACCGGCGGCCTGGATCTGCTTGCCGTTTTCGTCGAGCATGGCGCGCACGCGGCCGAAGCTTGCGCCGGCCAGCACGACGTCGCCGCGCTTGAGCGTGCCGCTCTGCACCAGAATCGTGGCCACCGGGCCGCGACCCTTGTCGAGACGGGCTTCGATGACCAGACCCTTGGCGGGTGCCTCGATCGGTGCCTTGAGCTCGAGAATTTCGGCTTGCAGCAGCACGTTTTCGAGGAGGTCGTCGATGCCGGCGCCGGTCTTGGCGGACACGGACACGAACGGCACGTCGCCACCGTATTCTTCGGGCACGACTTCTTCGGCGACCAACTCCTGCTTCACGCGCTCGGGGTTGGCATCGGGCTTGTCGATCTTGTTGACGGCCACGACCAGCGGCACGCCGGCGGCCTTGGCATGGTGAATGGCTTCACGCGTCTGGGGCATCACGCCGTCGTCGGCGGCGACCACCAGAATGACGATGTCGGTAGCCTTGGCACCGCGAGCACGCATGGCCGTGAAGGCCTCGTGACCCGGGGTGTCGAGGAAGGTCACCACACCACGGCCGGTTTCGACGTGGTACGCACCGATGTGCTGCGTAATGCCGCCGGCTTCGCCCGCGGCGACCTTGGCGCGACGGATGTAGTCGAGCAGCGAGGTCTTGCCGTGGTCGACGTGACCCATGACGGTGACGACGGGGGCACGCGGTTGCTCTTCGGCATCCGACGCCACGGGCGCCAGGTCGAGGAAGGCTTCCGGATCGTCGAGCTTGGCGGCGATGGCCACGTGACCGAGCTCTTCCACCACGATCATCGCGGTTTCCTGGTCGAGCACCTGGTTGATGGTGACCATCTGGCCCAGCTTCATCAGGTGCTTGATCACCTCGGCGGCCTTGACGGACATCTTGTGGGCCAGGTCGGCCACACTGATGGTCTCGGGCACGTGGATTTCGCGTGCGATGAATTCCTGGGCTGCCGGCTCGTTGCGGCGGTCGTTCTGCTGATGACGGTTGTTGCGGCCCTTGCCACCACCACCCTTGCCACCCGCGCGCCAGCCGTCGCGCGACGGCGCGGCGGGCGCCTTGTCGGCGGGCTTCTTGCGCGACGCGTCGTCGGACCAGGTGGACGACACTTCGGCCGTCTTGATGACCTTCTTGGCGCCCGGAGCGGCCGGCTTGGCGCCGTCCTTCTTGGGGGCAGCAGCGGGCTTGCCGGCAGGCTTGTGCAGCGTACCGGTGATCGCGCCCGCGGCGGGCTCGGGTTCCGGTGCGCGCAACACCTTGCGCGGACGGTTCAGCATTTCGCGCAGCGCGGCGGCTTCGGCTTCGGCGGCGCGACGGGCGTCCTCGCGGCCGGCACCGCCGGCGGAGGCGGCCACGGGGGGCGCGGCACGGCGAGCGTCGGGACGCGCGGCGGACTTGGGTGCGTCGGCACGAGCGGCGGCAGGCTTGCCGGCGTCGGATTGGGGCTTGGCGGGCGCGGCGGCCTGCGCTTTGGAGTTCAGATCGGTTTGAGCTTGCACAACAGGTTCAGATCGAGCAGCTTCAGCCGGTTGCTCGACGGCAGGTTCATTCTTGGCTTCGGGCTCGGCGGGCTGCGCCGAAGACTGCTTGCTGGAAGCCTCGGGTTGAGGTTCGGACTCGGACTCAGGCTCAGCCTGGGCCGCGGGTTGGGCGGAAGCCGGAGCCGGGGTGGCTTCGGCGGGCACGACCGGCGCGGCGGGCGCTTCGGCCACGGGGGTCGTCGCAGGCGCAGCCTCGGGCGCGGTTTCGGTGGCGGGCGCCTCGGCGGCCGGCTCGGCCTTGGGCGCTTCTTGCACTTCGGGCGCCGGCTCGGCCGCGGCGGCGGGCGCCTCGGCGGCGGCTTCTGCGACCGGGGCGGCCTTCACGTCGGCAGGGGCGTCCTGGACGGGCGCCTCGGCGGCCGGCGTCTGCGCAGCGGGCGCGGCGGCGGCGTCCTGAGCCGCGACATCGGCGGCTTCGGCCTGCTCGGCGGCCTGTTCGGCGGCGAGCTCGGCCGGATCACGCTTGACGAAGACGCGCTTCTTGCGCACTTCGACCTGGATCGTACGCGAGCGACCGGTGGCATCGGCCTGGCGGATTTCCGAAGTCTGACGACGCGTGAGCGTGATCTTCTTGCCTTCGGAACCGCCATGCGCGCGGCGCAGCGAGTCGAGCAATTTCGCCTTGTCGCTGTCGGTCACGGCATCGTCGACCGATTTGAGGTCAACACCAGCCGCACGCAGCTGCTCCAGCAGCGTGTTGGCAGGCATTTTCAGCTCGGTGGCGAACTGGGCGACAGTATTACTCGACATTAGGCTCTCTTCCCTATATGCAGCTATTTACAAACTTCAACTCGCGGCGGATCGCCGGCCTGATAGGCGGGGCGGATCATTCCTCGTCGAACCAGTGAGCGCGTGCACGCATGATCAGGTCGCTTGCCTGGCTTTCGTCCAGGCCGGCGATCTCGGCCAGCTCATCGGTGGAGAGCTCGGCCAGATCATCACGCGTGTGCACTTGACGCTCGGCCAGCTTGGCAGCCAGCTCGGGCGTCACGCCTTCGAGTTCGAGGAGGTCCTGCGCCGTTTCGAGCCGCTCTTCCTGGGCGATCGCCTCGGTCAGCAGCGCGTTGCGGGCACGGGCACGCAGCTCGTTGATGGTGTCTTCGTCGAATGCCTCGATTTCCAGCAGTTCCTGCATGGGCACGTAGGCGATTTCTTCGATACCGGTGAAACCTTCATCGATCAGGATGTCGGCGACCTCTTCGTCCACGTCCAGCTTCTGCATGAAGGTGGCGCGCAGCGAGGTACGCTCGGTTTCCTGGCGGTTCAGGCTTTCTTCCGGCGTCATGATGTTGATCTGCCAGCCGGTCAGCTCGGAGGCCAGACGCACGTTCTGGCCCTTGGCGCCGATCGCCTTGGGCAGATTTTCTTCGTCGACCACGACGTCCATGGCGTGCTTGTCTTCGTCGACCACGATGGATTCGACGTTGGCAGGCGCGAGGGCGCCGATCACGAACTGGGCCGGATCTTCGGACCACAGCACGATGTCGACTTGTTCGCCGCCGAGCTCGTTACGCACGGCGGTGACACGCGAGCCGCGCATGCCGACGCAGGTACCGATCGGGTCGATACGCTTGTCGTAGGCGATCACGGCGATCTTGGCGCGCACGCCAGGATCACGGGCCGCGGCTTTGATCTCGAGCAGACCCTGCTCGATCTCGGGCACTTCGTTTTCGAAGAGCTGGCGGATGAATTCGGGCGACGTGCGCGACAGGATGACCTGCTGGCCGCGGGCGGCATGGTCGACACGCAGCACGAAGGCGCGCACGCGATCACCGATGCGGAGGTTTTCCTTGGGGATCATTTCCGAGCGCGGCAGACGGGCTTCGATCTTGCCGGTTTCGATGATGGAATCACCCTTGTCCATGCGCTTGATCGTGCCCGAGATGATGGTCTCGCCACGGTCGAGGAAGTCGTTGAGCACCTGCTCGCGCTCGGCGTCACGGATCTTCTGCAGAATCGCCTGCTTGGCGGCCTGTGCGCCGATACGGCCGAATTCGACCGGCTCGAGCGGCTCTTCGATGTACTCGCCTTCCTGGATTTCGGGCACGATCTCCTTGGCGTCCGACAGCATTTCCTGCTTGTCGGGCTCTTGCAGACCGGCCTCGTCAGGCACCACGAGCCAACGGCGGAAGCCTTCGTGGCTACCCGTCTCGCGATCGATCGAGACGCGGATATCCGCATCTTCCTTGAAACGCTTTTTCATGGCCGAAGCCAGCGCGCCTTCCAGCGCCCCGAACACGACATCGCGCGTGACGTTTTTCTCACGCGCCAGTGCATCGACCAACAGAAGAATTTCGCGACTCATCGCTTTTTGCCCTTGAAATCCAGAACGGGATCCAGCTTGGCGCGCTCGATGTCAGCGAGCGTGAAGCTCAACACCTGGATATCGTTCTTCTTTGCCTCAAATTCGAGACCGAACATCGCCGTGTCCTGCGCCGCGCCTTCAGCGGAAGGCGCCGGCTCGGCCAGACTCAGGATGCCGGTGAATACTTTGCGTCCGTCGATGGCGTCGCGCAGCTTGATCTCTACGCGCTCGCCCACGAAACGGCGGAATTCTTTTTCGGTGCGCAAGGGCCGATCGACGCCGGGCGAGCCGACTTCGAGACGCTTGTAGTCGATGTTTTCGACTTCATACACACGCGAGAGCTGGCGCGAGACCTGCTCGCAGTCTTCGATGCGCGCACCGCCTTCACGGTCGATCGTCACGCGCAGCAGTCCCATGGCGGCACGTTCGACATCGACGAGTTCGATGTCCATGCCAGCCAGCGCTTCTTCGGTCAGTGTGAATAAATCAGCCATACGCTCAAAAAAAATGGGCTGTACGCCCAGCCCACCCTATTGCCTGCCCGAGATGCCACCAGAACGCCCGCCTTAAAAACGGACATCGCCCCGACAACCCTCTCCAGACAGACCCAATGTTGCGACCTGCGCCGTGGAAATACCGGTATCAGCTACCGCGAGCTCGCAGGCTCGTGACCACGGCAGTGGCGGACAGAAAGGAGCCCGATACCGCCAGGCCCTGCACGGCGTCCGCCGCTATAACGTCTGTTTTTTCGTTGCGCCTGCCTTGCGCAGCCAGCTCAACGAGCCCGCGGATCGCGCGTCGCACGATACCGGCAACCGCGGCACACGGCCCGCAGCGCGATCACGAAAGCGCCGTGGCAGGCAAACCTGCGGGTGCTTCGTCCGTACTGGCCACATGCAGCGCAGTCTCTGCGCGGTTTTTGCTCAGCTGCTGCAGTTTCTGCAGCTGCCATGTACTGCCACCTGCATCAACCTACACCCGAGGGGCAGAACGCAAAAACCAGCAACGCTGGCGCGGTTCTCCATCGCCACCCGCCAAAAACCGGCCGAGGCAAAAGATACGCGCGCCACGAAAACGAATGATTCTACCAGAAATTGAAAGAAATTGCCTGATTCGTCGCGGGTTTACGCGTAATCGGGACATATCTCTGGCAGCTCGGGCATCGTGCCGCGGACGCGCCGCGGCACGACGGACCCGCATCGATCAGCGGTCGCCGCGGCCCCGGCCACCCATGAATCCCAGGCGGGACTCGTGCGCCGAAGCGCCCTTGGGTTGCCAATCGTCGCCACGACCGGCGCCACCACCATTACCACCGCGGCCGCGGGGCTTGCCGGAGGCTGCCGGCTTGTTGCCTCCATTCGCCGATTTGGCGGCGCGCGGCGGCTTACCACCCGCACCCTGCGCCTTCTGATTGCGACCCTGACCCTGACCCTGGCCCTGGCCTTGACCCTGACCGGGGCCCGCGCCACGCGGCTTCTTGCCACGCCCGCCGGCGGGCTTGTCAGCGCCCTCGACACCCGGGCCACGCGGCTGGCCGCGGCCACCCGGCGCCGCCTTGCGCGCGCCACCGCGACCCTTGCCGCCTTCGGCGCGAGCACCGCCCGCCTTGCCGCCCGCGCCACCCTTGCCACCGCGGCCCGAGCGATTGCCATTGGCATCGCCACCGAGCGGATGACCGTTGGCGTAGCCGCCGGTGATCATGAGACCCGTGCCGAAGGGATCCGACGGACACGCCGCGGCCTGGCCCGCGCTACCGGCGCGACCGCCCTGCAACTTGCCGCGACGGCCGATACGCGCACCGTTCATGCCATTGCGATCCATGGTGCCGAACCCCGGCGGCAGCGCGCTGTCATGCGACTGCGGCTGGCGCGACTTGCGGCGTCCGCCCTCGGAATCGTCGTCGTCATCGCGCAACAGACCGAGCTGGACCATCAGCGCGCTCACCAGCTTGCCGTCGAGCTCTTCCCAACGACCGCGGCGCAGGCTGCGCGGCAGCACGATGTCGCCGAAGCGCGTGCGGATCAGGCGGCTCACCGTGACACCCACCGCCTCGAACATGCGGCGGACTTCGCGGTTGCGGCCTTCCTGCAGCGTGACGCGATACCAGCGATTGCTGCCGTCGCCACCGATGTATTCGAACGAACCGAACGCCGCCGTGCCGTCATCGAGCTCGATGCCTTCGGTGAGGGACTTGCGCTGAGCCTCGTCCATCTCACCCAGCACGCGCACGGCGTACTCGCGCTCGGTGCCGTAACGGGGATGCATGATGCGGTTGGCCATGTCACCGGAGGTCGTGAAGATCAGCAGACCTTCGGTGTTCAGGTCCAGACGGCCCACCGACAGCCATTTGCCGGTGCGCAGCTTGGGCAGGCGCGCGAACACGCTGGCACGGCCGCCCGGGTCGTCATGGCTGACGATCTCGCCGGCCGGCTTGTGATACAGGATCACGCGCGGCGGCTTCTTGGCATTCGGACGCATCACGGGCTTGCCATTGACGCGCACCTGATCGTTGGCCGCGACACGCTGCCCGATGTGGGCCGGCTCGCCATTGACGGACACGCGGCCCGCCACGATCAACTCTTCCATTTCGCGCCGCGACCCGATACCGGCGTCGGCCAGCACCTTGTGCAGCTTGGGCATGACCGCTTCGCTGTTGAGGTACTTGCCCAGACGCTGTTCGATGCGCTCGGCGTTGTCGAGATAAGACAGAGCCTGGTCGGCATCGCGCTCGGCGGCCGGGTCCGCGGCGTAGGCCGGGAACTGATCGCCGCCCTCTCCACGAGGCGCGCGCTCACCGCGGGGCGAGCGTGCCCCGGGCGGACGCTCGCCGCGAGGGGCGCGCTCGCCGCGAGGGGCGCGCTCACCCGGAGCGCGCTCGCCGCGAGGGGCACGCTCGCTCTTCTCGCCTTTTGCGGCACGTTCGGCCTTCGGCGCACGTTCACCCTTGGCGGCACGTTCACCCTTCGGCGCGCGCTCACCCTTGGGCGCACGCTCACCACGAGGCGCTCGCTCGCCCTTCGGGGCGCGTTCGCCACGGGGCGCGCGCGCAGGACGCTCGTCAGGCGCGGCGCCCTCTACCGCGGGGGCAGCCTCGGAGGACTCGCCATCGCCCGCGGCGGCTTCCGCGCCCGGCGCCTGCTCGGCATCACCCCGGCGGCGACGGAACGGCGTGCGCAGCTTGCGGCCACGGCCACGGCTGCCCGCATCGCCCTCGGCGCTCGCGCCGGGCTGCTCTGCGCCAGCGTCGGCGGCGTCGTTGCCCGGGCCCGGGGTATTGTCATCCTGCATCGTGATATTGGTTGTCACTGGGACAGCTCCGGATTTCAAACTTGGGAAGGCTTGCCGTCGGCAAGCTCATCGTCATCATCATTGGACGGATTCGATGCGCCAGACACGCCGGGCAAAGCCTCGGGCGCGGGGGGCGCGATCTCGGGTTCTTGCAGGCCCGGCTGGAATTCCGGCGCGGGCGCTGGGGGCGTGGTTTCGCCGGGCACGGACGGCGGATCGATACGATCCGAGTCGAGCTGTGGCACCTCGGGCACCACATCGGCCAACGGTACGCCCAGAGGCGCGCGCGGGGCGCTCGCCTGGACATCATGCGAAGCTTCGGAAGGAAGCGCCGCGGGGGGAACAGCATCGATCCGGGCGCGGCCCGAAAGCCCTGCGGGATCGCCAGCGGCAAACCCTGCCGCATCGGCGACACGCCCTGCCCCGCTCGCCACCCCGGCCGGATCCTGATCTTGCGAATCGGGGTCTTGTTCGGGGGTTTGCTCCGAACTTTGCTCCGAACTTTGCTCGGGGGTTTGCTGGGGCTCCTGCTCGGGGCGTTGCTCCGGGTTTTGCCGGGGCTCCTGCTCGGGCTCCTCCGGGAGACTCGGCTTTTGGCCTTGCTCTTGCCCGGCATCGGAAACCGGCGCGGCGCCCTGAAGTTCGACACCTTGCAGGTCAACACCCTGACCGTCGGCACCGTCGGCACCCTCGCCGTCGAGCGCCGGATCCGAATCGGAGGCGACGCGCGAAACCATCGATTCTACGCCATCTGCGTCCTGTGCGTCAGGCAAAGCTTCGGGCGTGTGCGACGCGGTTGCGACCGCAACGTCTTCGACCACGCTGTCGCCCGGCTCCTCGGCAGGCGGCAGATCTTGCGCCACCGACGTCCGGGCCTCGCCGTCGGGGGCTGATTCGCCAGGGGCGACGTCGGCCTGCGAGCCCGCCTCGGCGCCGCTCTCGGCGGCGTCGGCGTCCTGCGCGCGATCGGCGCCCGGCTCACCATCGAGCAGCGCGCCCTGCTCCGGCGCATCACCCAAGGCATCGCCCACGGCCTGCGCGGCGGGATCGGTCTCTTCCGGCGCCAAGCCTTGTGCGATCGCAATCTCTTCCGGCTGAATTTCGGCCCCGCCCAGATCGAGGCCGGCCAGCGCGGCGGCGGCCTGCGCCGACTCGAGCGGCGGCAGCTCATCGAGCGCGCGCATGCCCAGATCGTCAAGGAATTGGCGCGTCGTGCCGAACAGTGCCGGGCGACCCGGCGCGTCGCGGTGGCCGATCACTTCGATCCAGCCGCGATCCTCGAGCGCCTTCACGATCTGCGACGACACGGTCACGCCGCGGATGTCTTCGATGTCGCCGCGCGTCACGGGTTGACGCCAGGCAACGATGGCGAGCGTCTCGAGAACGGCGCGCGAGTACTTGGGCGGGCGCTCCGGATTGAGACGCTCAAGATAGCGCTGCATGGCCGGGCGGCTCTGAAAACGCCAGCCCGATGCCAATTGCACGAGCTCCAGCCCGCGGCCGTCCCACTGCGTTTGCAGGGATTCGAGGCAGGCGCGCAGCGTGTTGTTGTCGAAGTCGGGGCTCTCGCCAAAGAGCTTGCGCATCTCGGCGATCGGCATCGGCTGGCTCGCGCACAAGAGCGCGGTTTCCAGCACGAGAGTGGCTTCGCTATCGTTCATTGGTACTCATCAAAAAAACGGCAAACTTGCACCAGGTTGGAATTCAGAGTAATATCTTTCTTCTCAGACGCGGGGTGGAGCAGTCTGGCAGCTCGTCGGGCTCATAACCCGAAGGTCGTAGGTTCAAATCCTGCCCCCGCAACCAGTTATTGATTGAAGCCCGGTTTTCGAACCGGGCTTTTTTCATTTCTGCCGCCGGCGCAGCATGAGCAGCAGCCACAGCATGAGCAGCAGCCACAGCATGAGCAGCAGCCACAGCATGAGCAGCAGCCACAGCATGAGCACCAGCCGCAACATGAGCACCGGCCGCAACATGAACACTGGCCGCGAGATGAGCCCCAGCGTGAGCCCCAGCGCGGGCATGCGCCTGAACAGCACAGCCTGACGAAACAGGCGCAACATGACCGTGCGAGGCCGAAGCCGAAGCGACCTCGGCAACGGCCATGGCACGAGCCGCGGCCGCACGCGCAACCGCCAGGTCCGCGCCAACACCCCTGGAATCTCCCGCCCGTAGCCCTGCCGCGACGGCTGCGCGCGCAAGGCCTGCGACAGCGCGCACCAGGCCCCACCAGCGCGGCATCTCCGCGCAACAGGCCCGCGCAGCGCGTACGCAGCCGCGAACGGCCGCATGGATGCGCGCAAAAACGCTGAAGCACATCCAGACGCAGACGCACCAGCGCGCGGCCTCGGCCGGATGGCGATGGCTGGCGGGTGTGGTCATGAGCCCGAAGAACACGATGTGTCTGTTTTCAATTGCTTAGGGTTAAACGCCGCGGCCCGATCCGCACGCTGGATGGGCCACGCAGCATCCGCGGATGCTTGCGCGCGAACTGCGCGCTGGCCGCGCGCAAACACGGCGTACAGAGCAAAAAAAATGCGCAGGGCAAGGTATTGCACGGCATCGATCGCCGCGACAGCGCGGCGGTCAGTCCAGGCAAGCGCCCGTGCCACCGCCGAGGCGGGACCGACGCCGCAAAGAGACCGGACAACAATACGGCGGGACAACACCGGACAAACCGGCCACATGCCCCGCCCGACGGTACATCGGCCGCCTGCGGCCACGACGACTATCTCGTGGTGAACCCAGACCGCCAGGATGACGCTGAATCGCAGGACCGGCGCGCCATGGTGGCCGATCAGCTCACCCGGCGCCGTGCGACGACGGAGAGCCAGGTGTGCCGGACATCGCTGGCCCGATCAGGCCAACTGCCGACGACGATTCTTGGACGATTATGGTTGCTGCCAGGAGAGCCGCCCCGCCCCTATAAGGGCGCAGGCGCGGAACCGCAGCGTGAAACAATTATAGCCCCCAAGGCAGAAGGGGCAACACCCCCATAAGGATGATCCGCGCGGCCCTCATGTCAGGCCTTGATCTCCTGATCCCAGGGCGCAGACCCGAGTCGCTCGACCAGAAAATCCAGCATCGCACGGAGAATGAGCGGCATCTGGCGCCGCGAGGCGTACACGCCATGAATGCCGAGCACCTGGGGTTCGCACTCCGGCAGAATGGCGCGCAGTCTGCCCGCCGCCACCTCGGGCGCCGCCAGATAGGTGGGCAGCAGCGCAACGCCGGCGCCGCCCAGTGCCGCGCGCATCAATACGACGGCCTCGTTGGCGGTGATATTGCCGCTCACCGGCACATCGACGGTTTCGCCATCGCGCACGAACCGCCACAGACTGCGGCCGTAGTAGGAATGCGTGAGACAGTTGTGCAGCGAGAGATCCTCCGCCCGCGCGGGCAGCCCCGCGCGCTCCAGGTATGCCGGCGCGGCGCAGACCAGCGAGCGGCAGTCGGCGAGGTGACGCGCGATCAGATTGGGATCTACATCGTTGGTGATGCGGACCGCCAGATCCACACGCTCTTCGACCAGATTCACCGCCCTGTCGACGAGCATCAGGTCGACGGCGGCGCCGGGATAGCGCCCGACGAACTCGCTCACCACCCCGACAAGCTGGCTTGTGCCGAACGACATCGGCGCCGTCACGCGCAACAGCCCTCGCGGAGACGCCTCGGGCGTGGCAACGGCGTCGCGCATGTCGCCGACGAGATCGAGCATGCGGCGGCAACGAGGCAAGGTTTCCGCGCCCGCCGGCGTCAGGCTCAGGCGCCGCGTCGTGCGGTGCAGGAGACGCACGCCGACCCATTCTTCGAGTTCGGCCAGGTAGCGCGACACCATGGCGCGCGACATATCCAGGTGCGCGGCGGCCGCAGACAGGCTGCCCCGGTCCGCCACCTCGACAAAGACCTGCATGGCTTTCAGGCGATCCATGATTGTCTCGTTTGACGCATCAGATTGCCTTTGTTTATACCGTATTTTGATCGGATGCAGGCCCTCCGAGGGCGATCTTCCGCCCGGCCCATCGTTGCGGAGACCCCGACGCTCACTGGCAGCGCC
Source organism: Bordetella genomosp. 5 (assembly GCF_002261475.1). Lineage (GTDB taxonomy): Bacteria > Pseudomonadota > Gammaproteobacteria > Burkholderiales > Burkholderiaceae_B > Bordetella. The sequence goes on along the minus strand of NZ_NEVN01000004.1, from coordinate 16,524 downwards.
TGACGGGAAAAACAGGCCGGCAACCCGGCGCGACGACACGCGCCGCGGTCGCACGCACAGGGCGTTCAGGCGAGTGGCGGCTGGTGCAATGCGCGACGCACCTGCTCCTGGACCGCGTCGCCCCGCAAGCCGCGCAGAATGAACACGAGCCGCGAGTCGCGACCATCTCCCGGCCACTGCGGCAAGGCCTCGAGCGGATAGAGCTGGCGGTGCACGCCGTGCACGGCGCAGGGCAACGCGTCGCCGGAGAAGCAGATCATGCCCTTGATGCGCAGCAGGCCCTGATCGTAGCGGGCCTGGATGTCATGCATGCCCGCCAGAAACTGGCCACGGCTGATCGGCGCGACCAAGGTCATCGAGAAATGCTCGACCTGGGCGTGACCGCCGGGCCGGCCCGGCGCGCCGAGCGGCTTCGAGTAGGCCGACAACCAGCCGTCGAGACCTTCGGGCGACGCGCGCTGCCGCGCGAGCGCGGCCTCTCCCAGCATGCTGTCGAGTGGCGCGTCCGCCCGCAGCACGGTGCAAGGCACCCCCGGATTGATGCGCATGACCTCGGCCCGGGCGCTTTCGATGCGTGCGGGATTGACCAGATCGGCCTTGCTGAAGGCCACGACGTCGGCCAGGGCCAATTGCTGCGTCGCCTCGGGTTGCGTGCGCAGATGATTGTGCAGATGCTGCACGTCGGCGACCGCGATCGCGCCACGGTAGACGTAGCGCTCCGCCAGAAATGGATCCGTGCGCAACGTGAACAGGATAGGCGCCGGACTCGCGAGTCCGGTGGTCTCGATGAGAACGCGCCTGAAGGGTTTGATGCGCCGCTGAAGGGCGAGCATGAACAGCGAACGCAGTGTGTCGACGAGGCCGCCGCTGACCGTGCAGCAGATGCAGCCGCCTTCGAGGAGCACGATGCGATCGTCGGCCACGCGCACCAGCTGGTGATCGATACCGATATCGCCGAGCTCGTTGACGATGACCGCGGCGTCGGCATAGGCCGGGTCGCGCACCAGACGATTGAGCAGCGTGGTCTTGCCGCTGCCCAGAAAACCCGTCAGAACGGTCAGCCCGATCCGCCGATCCTGTATTGCCCCACCACCGCTCATCCGCCTGATCCCGACTCACCACGCGCGCGCCCCCGAGGCGCGCTACCGCTGTTGTTTCGAGGCATGTTAGTACAGAGAGGGAGGCCCGACTATGTGCTGCGCAGCATCGGCGAGCGCGATGTTACGCTCACACAACGCCCAGACTCGCCTTCCCGATCTCTCAGGAGCCGCACATGTCCCTGCACCACGCCCGCCCCGGCGAGCTTATCGACATCCGTCCACTCGGGCCCGCGCTGCGTGACACGCCATCGAAGGCACTGGTGCGTTCGGACCAGATCGAAGTGCTGCGGCTGAGCTTGATGGCGGGCGAGACGCTGCCTCCACACGAAATCGCGGCGAGCGCCATCACCTTGCAGTGCCTCGAAGGCGTGGTCGAAGTCACGGCGTATGGCGTGACGCAGCCCATGGAAGCGGGCACGCTGCTGTTTCTGGCGGCCGGCGTGCCGCACAGCCTGCGCGCCATGACCGACACCTCGGTGCTGGTCACGCTGTTTCTCAATCGCGCACCGCTCCCGCCAACCTCGGTCTGAGCGCGCCGGCCCGCACAGAAAATCTCGCGCAGAAAGCCAAAAGGGCCATTCACTTGCGTGAATGGCCCTCGAATACTTTGGCTCCCCGAGCTGGGCTCGAACCAGCGACCTGCGGATTAACAGTCCGTCGCTCTACCGACTGAGCTATCGGGGAACTGCTAAGAAACGAGATTATGAAGGAATTTTTCAAACTGTGCAAGCGAGGGAGTTAGAGAATTTTTTTGCGCCGCAGGCTTCACAATGCCTGAAAACTTCTGATATGATCTCGGTCTTTCCTGATCTGCACTTACCTGCAGAGATGCTGAGCAGAAATGCAAAGCATGCGGCTAAGCAGAAATGCAAAGCATGCAGCAAAAGCGGATTCGGAAAACAAAACAAAGCACAGGTTAAAAGCCGGCATAGCTCAGTTGGTAGAGCAGCGCATTCGTAATGCGAAGGTCGGGGGTTCGACTCCTCTTGCCGGCACCAGTTGTAAGGAAAGGGCCACCCATCTGGGTGGCCCTTTGCTATTGGGCGAAACCGCGAGGCCACCATTACGGTGGCCTTTTGTTTTTGAGGCACGCTGTGCGAATGCGCATTTCAAAACAACGCCGCCCCATGGGCGGCGCTGTGAACCGGTCTGCGGCAGCGGCGGAACAGACGGTCCGCCACCGACGCATTCATTCTGCGTCGGGCTGATTCTGAGGCTGCGCGTCGACGAAGGCCTGCAACTCGCCGCAGGCCGCATCGATGCGTTCGATCGTCGGGAACGCGCTCAGATCGCAGCCGAACCGGCGCGCGTTGTACACCTGGGGCACGAGGCAAAGGTCGGCGACGGTGGGCGTGTCGCCGTGGCAGAAGCGTCCGGTGTCATCGGACTGCGCCAGCATCGCTTCGAGCGCGCCCAGACCCACATCGACCCAATGGCGGTACCACTCGTTCTTGGCGTCGTCGGACACTTGCAGCGTGTGCTTGAGGTACTTCAGCACGCGCAGGTTGTTCAGCGGATGGGTATCGCACGCGACCGCCTGGGCCAGCCCGCGCACCCGCGCACGACCCAGCGCGTCGGCGGGCAGGAGCGGCACTTCGGGGCGGGTCTCGTCGAGATACTCGATGATGGCGAGCGATTGACCCAGCGCCGCGCCGTCGTCGACCAGCGTGGGCACCAGCGCCGCCGGATTGAGCGCGCGGTAGGTATCGCTCAGTTGCTGCCCGCCGTCCTTCAGCAGATGGACCGGCACGTATTCATAGGAGAGCCCCTTCAGATTGAGCGCGATGCGCACGCGGTAGGCTGCCGAACTGCGGAAGTATCCGTACAACTGCATGAAGAGGTCTCCTGATTGTTATGTATGAGGGCACCGGACGGCACGGGTGTTGAGGTGCGCCGGCAGGCCAGCATGCGATGGGCGCGATCCCGACGTGCCGGCATCGCAGCCCCCGCCCGGCCGCGCGGACCGGACGGACAAGCCGATTACTCCAGCGTCTCGATCTGCGCGCTCTTGCGCGAGAGCCCGCGAGGCAGCGGAAACGCCACGTTTTCTTCGAGGCCGGGCATGGTGCGCACCGACACGGCACCCAGCTCGCGCACCCGCGTGATCACCTGCTGCACCAGCACTTCGGGCGCCGATGCGCCGGCCGTGATGCCGATGCGCTGGCGGCCTTCGAGCCAGGCGGGATCGATCGCGGCGGCGCCATCGACCAGATACGCATCGACGCCGATGCGCTCGGCGACTTCACGCAGCCGGTTGGAATTCGAGCTGTTGGGGCTGCCCACCACGAGCACGAGATCGCACTCCGGCGCCAGGACCTTGACCGCATCCTGGCGGTTCTGGGTGGCGTAACAGATGTCGCTCTTCTTGGGCTCGACGATGCTCGGGAAACGCGCTTTGAGCGCCGCCGAAACCGTGGCCGCGTCGTCCACCGAGAGCGTGGTCTGGGTGACGTAGGCGAGGTTGTCGGGGTTGACGACCTCGAGGGCCGCGACATCTTCGGCGGTCTCGACGAGATACATGCCGCCCTGTGCCTGGCCCAGCGTGCCTTCGACCTCGGGGTGCCCCTTGTGGCCGATCATGATGATTTCGCGGCCGGCGGCGCGCATGCGAGCCACCTCGACGTGCACCTTGGTCACGAGCGGGCAGGTCGCGTCGAACACGCGCAGCCCGCGCTCGTCGGCCTCGGCGCGCACGGCCTTGGACACACCATGCGCCGAAAACACGACGATCGCGCCCGCAGGCGCCTGCTCGAGCTCGTCGATGAAGATCGCGCCCTTGCCGCGCAGGTCTTCGACCACGTAGCGGTTATGCACGATCTCGTGGCGCACATAGATCGGCGCGCCGTGCAGCTCGAGGGCGCGCTCGACGATTTCGATCGCGCGATCCACACCGGCACAGAAGCCGCGCGGCTGCGCGAGCAGGACTTCCGCCTCGGGGGCGGTGACGGAGACGGGCATTACAGAACTCCCAGAATGGCGACGTCGACCCGCAGACGGGTGCCGGCCAGCGGGTGGTTGAAGTCGAACATCGCCCAGTCGTCGTTCATTTCTTTGAGCACGCCGGAATACCGCCCGCCGTTGGGCGCCGTGAACTCGACCAGATCGCCGGGCGCGAAGGTGGCGTCGGCACCCGCGTGTTCGGCGAGCATCTTGCGCGTGACCTTCTGGATCAGATCGGGGTTGCGGTCGCCGTAGGCGTCGGCCGGCTCGAGCGTATAGCTGAAGCGCTCGCCTTCCAGGCGGCCGGTGAGCGGCGCCTCCATGCCCGGCGCCCACTGGCCGCCGCCCATCTGCAGGGTGGCGGGACGGCCGTCGAAGGTGTCGGTGAAAACCGAACCCTCCGCCGGGCCGGAGGCCAGGACGATGCGGTAGTGCAGGGTGAGGTAGGAGTCCGGACGGATGGAAACAGTCATTTTGCGTGAGGCGGCGCCAGGGCTTTGGCACTCTATTTGAACATCGATGAACCTGATTTTAGAGCCTAGACGATGAACCTGCCCGACCGCATCCCCGAAACCGAACGCCCGCGCGAGCGGCTGACCTCCCACGGCGCCCCCGCACTGCAGGATTCGGAGCTCCTGGCCGTGATCCTGCGCACCGGTGCGCGCGGCACCCACGCGATCGATCTGGCCCGCGAATTGATCCTGCGCTATGGCGGGCTGCGGGGCGTGCTGTCCGCGCCGCTGCACGAGCTGTGCCAGACCCACGGATTGGGCATGGCCAAGGCCAGCAGCCTGGCGGCGGTGCTGGAGATGGCGCGGCGCGCCCATGTCGAGCCGTTGCGCTCGCGCAACCTGATGTCACACCCCGAAGCCGTGCGCCAATATTGTGTCGCGGCGCTGGGCCACCTCGAGATCGAGCTCTGCCTGGCCCTGTTTCTGGACCAGCGGCTGCATCTGATCGAGGCCACCGAACTGGCGCGCGGCACGCTGAATCAAGCGTCCCTGTATCCGCGCGAGGTGGTGCGCGAGGCGCTGCGGCGCCACGCCGCGGCGATGGTGCTGGCCCACAACCACCCGTCGGGCGCCACCCGGCCCAGCGCGGCCGACGTGGCCATCACGCGCCACCTGAAACAGGCGCTCGCGCTGGTCGACGTGCGGCTGGTCGACCACCTGATCGTGGCGCGCGACCAGGCCATCTCGATGGCCGAACTGGGCGAACTCTGACGGCGCACACGCGCGCGTTGCTCTCGTCGGGGCGGCCGATTTTCGTTAGACTAGGCGCCGACGCAGGAATTACTTTAACCATGAAACGTTTGTGGGACATTTCGCCGCCGGTCTCGGCCAGCTCCCCGGTTTTTCCGGGAGACACGCCGTACAGCCAGCAATGGAAATGGACGCTGACGCCGGACTGTCCGGTCAATGTCAGCGAGGTCCGCATGTCGCCCCATATCGGCGCCCATGCGGATGCCCCCCTGCACTATCAAAATGACGCCGCCGCCATCGGCGCGGTGTCGCTCGAGCCCTTTCTGGGCGTGTGCCGCGTCATTCATGCGATCGACTGCGGACCGCTGATCCTGCCCGAACATCTCGAGCCCTGGGCGCACTCCCTGCCTCCGCGCGTGCTGGTGCGTACGGCCAAGCATGCCGCGCTCGACTGGTGGACCGACGATTTTTCCGCCTACGCGCCCCAGACCATCGAATGGCTGCATGCACGCGGCGTGACGCTGATCGGCATCGATACGCCGAGCATCGACCCCGCGTCCAGCAAGACCCTGGACAGCCATCACACCATCCTGCGGCACGACATCCGCGTGCTGGAGAATCTGCTGCTCGATGAGGTGCCGGCGGGCGATTACGAATTGATCGCCCTGCCGCTGAAGCTGATCCAGGCCGACGCCAGCCCGGTGCGTGCGGTATTGCGCTCGCTGGGCTGACCCTTGCATGCCCGCCGCCACACCCGTGGCGGCATCGAGATCTGCCATGACCGACAAACCCCGCAGCGCGCCGCCCACGGGCGGCTGCCCCATGCACGCCAAGCCCGAAGACATCGTCCATACCGAACGCGCGCAACTCGATTTTTCGCGCGACATGACGTACGGCGATTATCTCGACCTCGATCGCATTCTGGGCGCGCAGCATCCGCTCTCGCCCGAGCACAACGAAATGCTCTTCATCGTGCAGCACCAGACCAGCGAGCTCTGGATGAAGCTGATGCTGCACGAGCTGCGCGCCGCGATCGCCAGCATCAGCCAGGATCGCCTGCCCCCCGCCTTCAAGATGCTGGCGCGGGTCAGCAAGATCATGGAGCAGCTGGTCCATGCCTGGGACGTACTGGCCACCATGACCCCGCCCGAGTACTCGGCCCTGCGCCCGTACCTGGCGAAGTCGAGCGGCTTCCAGAGCTATCAATACCGCCAGATCGAGTTTCTGTTGGGCAACAAGAACGCGGCCATGCTGCGCCCGCACGCCCATCGCGCGGACCTGCTGGCGCAGGTTCAGGCCGCCTACGAGGCGCCGTCGCTCTACGACGAGTCGCTGCGCCTCTTGGCCCGTCACGGCGTGCCGGTGCCGGCGTCCCACCTGGAACGCGACTGGACCCAGCCCTATGCCGCGGACGACGGCGTGGAGGAAGCCTGGCTCACGGTGTACCGCGACACCGAGCGCTACTGGGACCTGTATCAGCTGGGCGAGAAGCTGACCGATCTCGAGGACGCGTTCCGCCTGTGGCGTTTCCGCCACGTCACCACCGTGGAGCGCGTCATCGGCTTCAAGCGCGGCACCGGCGGAACCTCGGGGGTCGACTATCTGCGCAAGATGCTCGATGTCGTGCTGTTCCCCGAGATCTGGCGCCTGCGCACGGAGCTCTGACGCCCGGGCCCGACCGGACCGCCCACGGCCCCTTCCCGGGCCGTGGGCGCCCTGCCCGCATCAAATCCGCCACGAAACGGCCCTGCGTGCTAGAATTCAGGGTTACTTTTTGGATACGTGGTCCGGCGCGAGGGTTTTGCGTCTGGCTGGCGACCCGCCCAACCCTAGGATTCGACATGAAAGAAGGCATTCACCCCGAATACCGCGAAGTGGTGTTCCTCGACGTGCAGACCGGCAACAAGTTCGTCACGCGCTCGACCATCAACACCCGCGAAACCATCGACATCGATGGCAAGACGTACCCGCTCTTCAAGTGCGACGTGACGTCCGAATCGCACCCGTTCTACACCGGCGCCCAAACCCGTATCGTCGAAACCGGCCGCGTCGAGAAGTTCCGCGCCCGCTTCGCCCGCACGGCTGGCACCGTCAAGTCGGCTTCGTAATTCACGAGCCGCTGCGGCACTCCTGCGGGAGGCGCACGAAAAAGCAGCCCTCGGGCTGCTTTTTTTTCCCCTCGATTTCCCACACCGGATCGGCCCGCCTCGCGCCGCTCCGCAATTAGGGCTGCCGATTCCACGTCGGTCGGTTACATTACGTCAGTGTCCCCACTTACGCGCTCCACTCCCGCCAGACTGACCGCGCTGGCCACCGCCAAGCTGCCTCGGCTGGTCCTGATCGGCCTGTCGCTCGCCTATATCGTGGCGGGCCTGTTCATGCGCGACCCCTGGAAGACCGACGACGCCGTGGGACTGGCGACGATGGTGACGGCGCTGCGCGAGGGCGGCATCACCTGGCTGCTGCCGCAGGTGGGTCATCTGGCGCACGCGGAAGAAGGCCCGTTCATCACCTGGGTGGGCGCCATTTCGATGTGGCTCTTCGGGCCACTGCTCGGTGACATCGCCGCGGGCCGCCTGCCCAATCTGCTGTGGTTCGGCATCAGCGTGTTTTCGGTCTGGTACGGCACCTACCTGCTGGGCCGACGCAACGAAGCCCAGCCGCTGGCGCTGCCGTTCGGCGGCGAGCCCTCGGTGCGCGACTATGGCCGCATGCTGGCCGACGCTGCCCTGTTGCTGTTGCTGGCCACCGTGGGCATTTTGCAGCGCGTGCACGAGACCTCCGTCGTGCCGGCCATTCTGGCCTCGCAGGCCCTCGCGTTCTATGCGATGGCGCGCACGCTCGACCGCCCTTTCCTGGGCGCGACGACGCTGGGCGTGGCCGTGGCGACCGCCTTTCTGACCCGCGGCTGGATCGGCGCCGCGCCGATCATGGTCGCCGCCGTGCTGGCGTTTTACCCGCGCAGCGCGCTCTGGCAACACAAGCGCTGGCTGCCCTGGGCCGCCCTGGTCGCGCTGGTGCTGATCCTGGCCTGGTGGCTGCCCGCCTCCACCGGTCATGGCAACGACTACTGGATCCGCAACTGGAAGATCTGGAACCTCACCTCGTTCGACTGGCCCCAGATCGGCACCACCGGCCGCGCGCTGCGCGATCTGCCCTGGTACCTGTGGCCGACGTGGCCGCTGGCGCTGCTCGCGATCTGGCGCTGGCGCGCCTGGCTGTTCGCCCCGCACATCTGGCTGCCGCTGATGTTGCTGGTGCCGGCTGCCGTCATGCTGCTGATGCTCGAAGAGCCCAACGACGCCGAATACATTCTGCTCGTCGTGCCCTGCGCCGCCCTGGCCGCGTTCTCGCTGCCCACGCTGCGCCGCGGGGTGGTCAATGCGCTCGATTGGTTCGCCGTGATGTGCTTCTCGCTCACGGTCGCGACGGCGTGGCTGGGCTGGGTGGCCCTGCACTTCGGCTGGCCCACGCAGATCGCACGCAACATCGCGCGTCAGACCACGGGGTATGAACCGCAGATTTCGTGGATTGCCTTCCTGCTGGCCCTGGTCGTGACCGGCGCCTGGGTCACGCTGGTGGTCTGGCGTCTGCGCGTGAAGCCGCTCGCGCTGTGGCGCGGCACCGTGCTGTCCGCCGGCGGCCTGACCGCCACGTGGATCCTGCTGGTCCTGCTGTGGCAGCCGGCGGTCGACTACGCGCGCTCGTACCGCACGGTATCGGGCGAACTCGCACAGGCCTTGCGTGCCAACCTGAAGCCGGGCGAGTGCGCACGCGGCCTCAGCCTGGGCAGCGGCCAGCGCGCCTCGTTCCTGATCTTCGACAACCTGACGTTCTCGTACGACTCGCGCTGCACGCTGGTGCTGCAACAGACCACCCAAAGCAGTCTGCGCGATGGCACCGCCGCGTATAGCGAAGGGGCCACCGAGCTGTGGCGCGGCGGCCGCCGCGCCGATCGTCACGAGATCTTCCGCCTCCTGCGCGTCAACGCCCCGCGATGAACACCACCGTTGCGCCTCCCGTCGGCCTCGGCGCGACGATGCTGGGCATCGTCCGTCAGGCCTGGCCCGTGCTGGTGAGCCAGTGGGCCGGCATCGCTTTCGGCGTGCTCGACACCGCCATGACCGGGCATGCCAGCCCGCAGGATCTGGCGGCGATGTCGCTGTCGGCGTCCGTCTATATCACCGTGTTCGTCGGGCTGATGGGCGTGATCCATGCGCTCATCCCGATTCTCGCGCAGCAGTTCGGCGCGGGACGGCTGAGCGAGGTCGGGCGCACCTGGGGCCAGGGTGTCTGGCTGGCGCTCGGGCTCTCGCTGGCCGGCGCGGTGCTCATGCTGTTTCCCGACATGTGGCTGGCGTTCTCGGGCGATGTCGACCCCGAGGTGCGGTCGCGCATCACCTGGTATCTGCGCGCGCTGATTCTGGCGCTGCCGGCGGCGCTGGTGTTCCGCACGATCTACTGCCTGGGCACCGCCGTCTCGCGGCCGAAGGTGGTGATGAGCATCAACCTGGGCGCCATCGGTTTGAAGGCCTTCTTCAACTGGGTTCTGATCTACGGCAAGTTCGGCCTGCCGGCGCTCGGCGCCACGGGCGCCGGGCTCGCGACCGCGCTGGTGTCGTGGATCAGCCTCGCCGTGGGCTTGTGGTTCGTGGCGCGCAACGGCTACTTCCGCCAGTTCAGCCTCCGCGTGGAGCGCCCCGACTGGAAGGCGTTGCGCGAGCTGCTGCGCCTGGGCCTGCCGATGGGCGGCTCGTATCTCGTCGAAGTGTCCGCCTTCACCTTCATGGCCTTGCTGGTGGCGCGCGAAGGCACGTATGTGTCGGGCGGACATCAGATCATGTCGAACCTGGCCGCGCTCTGCTACATGATGCCGATGGCGCTCGGCGTGGCGACGGCCGCGATGACGGCACAGTCGATCGGCGCCGGTCGCCTCGAACACGCACATCGCTGCGGCCTGGCCGGACTGGTGCTGGGATTGCTGGGCGCGCTGCTGACGTCGGTGATCCTGCTGGTCGGACGTCCGGCCATCCTGGCCGCCTACACCGACGACGTACAGGTGGCCGCCGTCGCCGCATCGCTGCTGGCCGTGATTCCGTTCTTCCATCTGTGCGACTCGATGCAATGCATCAACTCGTACCTGTTGCGCGCGTACAAGGTGGCGGTCGTGCCGCTGATCCTGCAGACGGTGGCATTGGCCGGCGTGGGGCTCGTGGGCGGCTGGTGGCTGGGCTTCGGCCCGGGCCTGGAAAGCGCCGCGCATGGCACGGTCGAAGGCCTGCGCAATCTGATCATGCCGGGCTCGCCGCAAGGCGCCGGCACGATGTGGATGATGGCCATGGTGGGCCTGGGCTTGTCGGCCATCCTGCTGCACGTCTGGTACTGGCGCATCGTGTATCGCGTGCGCACCCAGGGCATCGACGCCGTCATTCCCCGCTAGTCGTCTCACCTGAAACACGAAGGCCCCGCCCGACGCACTGACGCCGGGCGGGGCCTTGTCTTTGGCCGCGCACCGCGCCGTGAGCGCGGCGCGGCGCGGCGACACTACTTGACCGAGGCGGCGCTGGTCTTGGCCTTGGCATGCGCGTGCGTGCCGGTCTTCTTGGCGTGATGCTTGGAAGCGTGCGTCTTGGTGTGGGCCGTGGCGCCCGGGGTCGCGTCGGCGGGCGCCGCGAAAGCGGACGGCGCGGCGGCGAGGCCCAGGCACAGGGCCGAGGTGGACAGGAAAGCAGCAATGCGCGATTGAGTGGTCATCTGAGAAACTCCTGGTCAGGCATGAGGCCCGGACAGCGGGCCAGCTGGGGTCAGCCGCGACCGCGCCTGTACCCTCACTGCGTTGGAGCGCGCAAAGGGTGCCGTGGTTCTGTGCTGCACGACTCTTTTGCGCACGTAACGACTCGACACGGCGCCGACATCGGAGCGACAGACTTCGTTCATCGTGGCGTCAGCCTGCGCGGCCGCGCACGCCCGTCGCGTCAGCCTTCGAAGACGAGCAGCGCGACTGTGGCCATGAGCATCGCCGCGAAGTAGATGCGCAGCTTGCGCTCGGGCAGGCGATAGGCCAGACGCACGCCGACCGGCACGAAGACCAGGCTCCCGATCGCGAGCGGCAGCCCGACCCACCAGTTGGCCTCGCCGGCCCAGGTGTAGGTGACGAGGGCGATGGTCGATCCCGGAATCACCATGCTGAGCGCGAGCGCCTGCGCGGCGGTTTGCGGCAGGCGGAACACCGAGGTCAGGATCGGCACGGCCAGCACCGCGCCGCCGACGCCGAAGAAGCCGCCCAAGGTGCCGCACACCATCCCGAGCACGCAGGCGCGGCGTGGAGTGAAGGCGGGTGCGGCGGCCGTTGCCGCGGCGGCCGTGCCGCCGTTCTTCGGCTTGCCCCGCCGCAACGTCTGCTGGATGTAGTGCAGCGCGATCACGAACAGGAACACGGCGAAACTCAGGCGCAGCGTGCTCGACGGGATGCCGAGCGCGAGCCGGGCGCCGATCCAGGTGAAGAACATCGCACCCGCGGCGCCGGCGGCGGCCGCGCGCAGGTCGATGCGCGCCTGCTGGTGATATTTGCGCACGGCCATCATGATCGTGGGCAACACCATGATGAGCGCGGTGCCCTGCGCCATCTGCTGCGACATGCCCAGCGTCAGCACCAGCGCGGGAATGGCGATCATGCCGCCCCCGATCCCGAGCACCCCGCCCATGAAACCGATCATGGCGCCGCTCGCCAGACCCGCCACCATCACCCACACACTCACGTGCCACTCCTCGATGCATGAAATCGGCCCGGGCGATGCGTGGCAACCCCCGGGCCCGTATGACGTCTGGCGCGCTGCCTCAGCGCAGTTTTTCGAGTGCGTCCTCGAGACGATCCACCGCCCAGATCTCCAGGCCCTCGATGGGCTGGCGCGGGGCGTTGGCCTTGGGGATCAGCGCCACGCTGAAGCCCAGCTTCGCGGCTTCGCGCAGGCGCTCCTGGCCGCGCGGCGCGGGCCGGATCTCGCCCGCCAGGCCGATCTCGCCGAACGCGATCAGCCCCTTGGGCAGCGGCCGATCGCGCAACGACGACATGATGGCCAGCAACACGGGCAGGTCGGCCGCGGGCTCGGTGATGCGTACGCCGCCCACGGCGTTGACGAAGACGTCCTGGTCGAACGTCGACACACCGGCGTGACGATGCAACACCGCGAGCAGCATCGCCAGCCGGTTGCTCTCGAGGCCTACGGTGAGGCGCTTGGGATTGGGGGCATGCGAGGCATCGACCAACGCCTGGATCTCGACCAGCAGCGGGCGCGTGCCCTCCTGCGTGGCCATCACGCACGAACCGGCCACCTGGCTCTGGTGTTGCGACAGAAACAGCGCGGACGGATTCGCGACGCCGCGCAGCCCGCGGTCGGTCATGGCGAACACGCCAAGCTCGTTGACCGCACCGAAGCGGTTCTTGAAGGCGCGCACCAGCCGGAACGAGGAATGGGTATCGCCCTCGAAATACAGGACGGTGTCGACGATGTGCTCGAGCACGCGCGGCCCTGCCAGCGCGCCATCTTTCGTGACGTGGCCGATCATGACGATCGCGATGCCGGTCTGCTTGGCCAGGCGGGTGAGCTGGGCGGCGCATTCGCGCACCTGCGACACCGAGCCCGGCGCCGCGGTCAGCTCGCCGCTGTAGAGGGTCTGGATGGAATCGATCACGGCCACGGCCGGCTTCTGCTCGGACACCGCCGCCTGAATCGCCTCGAGCCGGATCTCGGCGAGCAGATTGACCTCGCCCGTCTGCAGGCCCAGCCGCCGGGCGCGCAGCGCCACTTGCTCGGCCGACTCTTCGCCGGTGACATAAAGCACCGGCGTGGTGGCGGACAGGGAAGCGAGCGCCTGCAGCAACAGGGTGGACTTGCCGATCCCCGGATCGCCGCCGATCAGCACCACCGCCCCGGCCACGAGACCGCCGCCCAGCACCCGGTCGAACTCTTCGAGCCCGGTGGGTTGACGCGGCGTTTCGCGGGCCTCGATTTCGGCGAGGCTGCGCACCGGACTGGAATTGGCCAGCGGTGCATAACGGTGGCTCGCCGCGGCCTGGCTGGCCGGCGACTCGACCGTTTCTTCGAGGGTGTTCCAGGCGGAACAATGCGGGCATTTGCCCTGCCATTTGAGGCTGGTGCCGCCGCACTCGGTGCAGACGTAGACGGTTCTGGATTTGGCCATGGGCGAGAGTGTACCGGGAAGCCCGGCGCCTGGACCGGGCCGGCCCGACGCGCGCCCGACACACCCGGCCGGCCGGCGGATACATTCTTTTGCACTAAAGCCGGGCGGCCTTTAACCCCGATGTCGGGCGGCGGGCGTTTCACCGTACATCACCCCACACGAGGATGTCCGCCATGAGCCACCCGAACCGCCGCGCCGCCCGCTTCATGCCGCGCCTGATCTGCGTCTTCACCTCGCTGGCCCTGCTGGCCGCCTGCACGCCCTCCCGCGACACCGACGGTCAGGTTCGCAGCGCTCCCGGCACGACCGCGTCGGGCGCCGCTGCGAGCGCCGCCCCGGGCAGCGACGCCGCCAGCCCGGCAACGCGGCAACAGGAGTCGCAGGCGCGGGTCGACGCCAGCACCCTGAACGCGCCACCGCCCCCGCCGCACCCGCAGCCCGCGATAACGCCCGCGAGCGAGCCGTACGCCGCCGCCACCGTGCGCCGCATGGTACCCGCTCCCGCCTCTTACGCGCCGCCCGCCGCCCAGGAGAGCCGGGACCGCTACAGCAAGTACACCGAGAATCCCGTGCGCATCACCCGGGAGGCGCCGCTGGCGACCTTCGGCGTGGACGTCGACACCGGCTCGTATACCCACGTGCGCCGCATGCTGTCGATGGGCAAGCTGCCGCCCACGGATGCGGTCCGTGCGGAGGAGTTCATCAACTATTTCGACTACGGCTACACGCCGCCCTCGAACCGCGACGTGCCCTTCTCGGTCACGACCGAGCTCGCGCCCTCGCCGTGGAACCCGAAACGGCAGTTGCTGCTGGTCGGCATCCAGGGCTGGCAGGCCGAGCCGAGCACGCTGCCGCCGGCCAACCTCGTGCTGCTGGTCGACACGTCGGGTTCGATGGCCGGCCCCGACCGGCTGCCGCTGATCCAGGCCGCCATGCGGCAGCTGGTGGGTCAGTTGCGGCCACAGGATCGCGTCGCCATCGTGACGTACGCGGGATCGGCGGGCGTGGCGCTGCCCTCGACGGCAGGCGACAAGAAAGCCGAGATCCTGGCGGCCATCGACGCCTTGCGCGCGGCGGGCTCCACCAACGGCTCGGCCGGTCTGGAGCTGGCCTACAACGAGGCGGCCCGCGGCTTCATCGATAAGGGCGTGAACCGCATCCTGCTCGCCAGCGATGGCGACTTCAACGTCGACACGACCGACATCGATGCGCTGAAAGAACGCATCTCGGTGCAGCGCAAGCGCGGCATCGGCCTGACGACGCTGGGCGTAGGTTCGGGCAACTTCAACGAAGCCCTGGCCCAGCAACTGGCCAACAGCGGCAACGGCAGCTACCACTATCTGGACAACCTGCAGGAGGCGCGGCGCGTGCTGGTCAACCAGATCGGCGCCACGCTCTACACGATTGCCAAGGACGCCAAGGTGCAGGTGGAGTTCAATCCGGCCTATGTCGCGGAGTACCGCCTGATCGGCTACGAGAAGCGCGCGCTCGCGAGCGAAGACTTCAACAACGATCAGGTCGATGCCGGCGAGATCGGCGCGGGAGCCAGCGTGACCGCGCTGTTCGAGATCACTCCCGTCGGGTCCGATGCGCCCAGCGTGGATCCGCTGCGTTACGGCGACAAAAAGGCCGATGCCGAATCGAGCGCCGGCGCGAATGAGCTGGCCATGGTGAAGGTGCGCTACCAGAAGCCCGAAGGGGGCCCGAGCCAGCTCGTGTCGCGGCCGGTATCGACGCGCGCCGACGCCGCGCCCTCCGATCGCCTGAGCCAGGCGGCCGCCGCCGGCGCCTTCGCACAATGGCTGCGCGGGGGCAAGTATCTCGCCGGCTACGCCCCCGCCGATATGGCCGCCCTGATCCGCCAGCACCGCCCCAACGCCGGTCAGACGGCGCTGGCCGATCTGGTCGATGTCGCCGGCAGTCTGGGCGTGCCGGTCCAGCGCTGAACGCCGTCTCGCGATGAACACGTTGGCCGCCCCGCTGCCCGCCGAGATTCCCGCCGCCCCGGGATGCGCGGCGGGCGCGGGGGCGATACACTTCGCCGCCATGGACTATGCGCGCGCGGAAGACGAAGCGTTGATGATGGCCTACGGCACGGAGGGCGACATGGCCGCCTTCGACGTGTTGTATGCGCGCCATCGCGCCGGCTTGTACCGCTATATCGCGCGTGGCGCCCGCCATCGGGAGCAGGTCGACGATCTGTTCCAGGAAACCTGGAGCCGCGTGATCGATGCCCGGGGGCGATACCGTCCCCAGGAATCCACGCGATTTTCCACCTGGCTTCTACAGATCGCGCATAATCTCTTGATCGACGCCTATCGCCGCCAGGCGCGTGCCGGCACGACGGTGAGCGATGACGACACGCTGCACCAACTCAGGGCGTCGGAACACGAACAGCCCGACCAGCAGCTGTCGCAATTCCAGTTGCGTCGCCGCCTGCAGCGCGCGATCGAAGCGTTGCCCCCCGATCAACGTCTTACCCTGCTTTTGAAACTGGAGCATGATTCGAGTGTGGACGAGATCGCTGCCATCACCGAGGCGCCGCGCGAGACCGTGCGGTCGCGTCTGCGTTACGCCACACGCCGGATTCGCGAGGAGCTAGGCGCATGAGCCCTCATATGTCGCCCGACGACGACACCGAAGATCGCGACCTGCGCGGCCTTTACCGCCATCTGCCGCCCGTCGAACCGTCCGCCCAGCTCGATTCGGCGATTCGCGGGCAGGCGGCGAGCGCTGCCGCGTCGGATCGGCGTGGCCGGCGTCCGCACGGCACCTGGCATCCCGGTTGGGGCGTGGCGGCGTCGGTGCTGGCCGTGTGCGCCCTGCTGTTCCTCACCGACTACAGCGATCTGGCCAACACGCCCACGCTCGACAGCGAGTCCGACGAAACGGCCGCCGTGGATGAAGAGGCGCCGCAACCCGAGATCGACACGCAGCTGGCAACGCCGCCGCCGCTGGGCACCTATGCGCCCGCCCCGGCGCCGGCCCTGCCCTCGACCCTGACGGCGCCGGGCGGCACGGCCGCGCCACCGCCACCGCCGCCGCCCGCCGCCCCCGGCGCCGCGCCGGACGCAGCGCCT
>NZ_NEVN01000012.1 GCF_002261475.1 Bordetella genomosp. 5 | reverse complement strand
AGCTGATCATCGCCGGCGTCGTGACCGAAGTGTGCGTGGCCTTCCCGGCGCTGTCGGCCCTGGCCGAAGACTTCGAAGTGTTCGTCGTGACCGATGCCTCGGGCACCTTCAACGAAATCAGCCGCGACGCCGCCTGGGACCGCATGAGCAGCGCCGGCGCCCAGCTGATGACCTGGTTCGGCGTGGCCTGCGAGCTGCACCGCGACTGGCGCAACGACATCGAGGGCCTGGGCACGCTGTTCGCCAACCATATCCCCGACTACCGCAACCTGATGGCCAGCTACTCCGCGATCCAGGCCGCCAGCAAGTAATCGAAAACGCCGCAGAAACCAGCATTTCCCTTAAACGATTTATCCGCTTTCTCAATCACCAGATCACCTGAACCCAAGGAAAACACCATGAACTCGATCAAGACCCTCGCCGCCGCCGTCGCTCTCTCCGCCACCTTCGCCGGTGCCGCCCAAGCGGGCGAACTGGACTGGCCGCTGCCGGAAACCAGCGCCGTCACACTGACCCGCGCCCAGGTCGTCGCCGACCTGCAATCGGCCCGCTCGCAAGGCCTGGTCGCCACGACCGAAATCGGTGAACTGCCGCTGGCCTCGCACGCCGCTTCGCAAGTGACCCGCGCCCAGGTCCGCCAGGAACTGTCCGCCGCACAGGCTGCCGGTCTCGAAGCCTCGGGCGAACTGGACTACCCGCCGGTGGCTGGCTGATTCGTCCGCCGCGTCCAACCGTAAAACCTGAACTGAAATCGCATACGTAATCACTGGAGTCCGACCATGAAGACCCTCAGCATCCTCGCCGCCGGCGTACTCGCCTCTCTCACCTATCTTGGTACCGCCCAGGCGGGCGAACTGGACTGGCCGCTGCAAGAAACCAGCGCCACGACGCTGACCCGTGCCCAGGTCGTCGCCGACCTGCAATCGGCCCGCTCGCAAGGCCTGGTCGCCACGACCGAAGTCGGTGAACTGCCGCTGGCCGCGCACGCCGCTTCGCAAGTGACCCGCGCCCAAGTCCGCCAGGAACTGTCCGCCGCGCAGGCCGCCGGGCTCGAAGCCTCGGGCGAACTCGACTACCCGCCGGTCGCGGGCTGAGCGAGTATGGTGTGTCCGCAAGACGCCGCGTACACCTCCTTATCCCACCCCAAGAAAAAGGCCTCGGCGGCGTAAGCCCCGAGGCCTTTGTCTATAGCGAGCCCGGCTTTTTTACACGGTCGCGATCGGCGTGACCGGCGAACCGACGGCGTGCGGCAGGCGCAGGGGCGGCGCGGTCAACAGGAAATGATGACGTTGTTGCGCGTGCAACCAGTCGGCCAGATCCTTGAGGTACCACAGTTCGGCCAGCGGCAGACCCAGCTTGAACAGGCAGTGGTGGTGCAGCGGCAACATGGCGCGCGGACCCTGGCGCTCGCGTGCCGGATAGGCTTCGACCGCGTAGTTGTCGGCGCAGATCGCGGCAATGCCGCTCTCGCTGATCCAGGTGAGCAGCGCTTCGTCGGTGCCATCGAGCGCTGCGCCGTACGTGTGCAGCACGTCGGCATCGGGTTTACCGGCCATCTCCACGACCTTCTCGGCGTAGCCCGTGCGCAGCACCACCATATCGCCCGGCAGCACCTCGATCCCGTCCTTGTCGAGCACGGCCAGCAGCTCGGCCGCGCCGATCAGCGTGCGGCCCGTGCCGTAATGGCGCACCAGATCCACCAGCACGCCGCGACCCTGCATGCCCTTCTGGGCGAGGTTCTCGATGCCGATCTTCAGCGCGGCGGACGGTCCGCCACTGTTGCAGCCGCAACCCAGGTGGTCGCCGTCCATCGGGCCCACCACGTCGACGCCCGCGCGATAGCCGTTGTAATACACGAGCTCGGGTTCGCCGTCGCCGTTGGCATCGAACAGGGCGCCCACGTGTGCGAGCGAATCCCATTGCGTGGAGTACTGCATCGACAGCAGCACCTGATCGTCGCTGAGCACGTCGACCGCATCGGGGTTGAGCTTGCGCAACGGGAAATTCAGGTAGGGCGTGTCCTGCAGGCGCGTGGGCGAGAGCTGCGGCGGATGGCGGCGCGGGTTGAGCACGTTGCCGCCGGGCAGGTCGAGCGGCAGCGACAGGCAGAAGGTCTTGCCCGCGCGGATCTCGCGCGCGCCGCGCAGCACGACCTCGTCGGTGATGAGGTTGAGACGGCCCAACTGATCATCGGGACCGAAGTCCCCCCAGTTGGAGCCCGGTGGGCGGTTTTTCCAGCGTTGCATGGCGCTACTCCGTCAGGAAGTCGAGCACCGCGCGTGTGAAGGCTTCCGGCTGTTCCCAGTTGGAGATGTGGGAGGTCGGCAGCTCGATGTAACGCGCGTCCGGGATGTTGTCGGTCAGGAAACGGCCGTCGGCGGGGGTGGCGGCCATGTCGTGCGTGCTGGCGATGACCAGCGTGCGCTGCTTGATCTCGGCGAGGCGCTCGCGCAGGTCGGCATCGCGCAGTGCCGCGCAGTTGCCGGTGTAGCCGGCGTCGGCCGTGCGGCGCAGCATGTCGACCAGCACTTGCGCGAGGCCGGGCTGCGCGGCGCGGTACTCGGGCGTGAGCCAGCGTTCGACCAGCGCGGGCGCCATGGCGTGCACCGTCTGCGCCTGCACGGCGGTGATGCGGTCGCTCCAGAACTGCGCCGTGCCGATACGTGCGGCGGTATTGCATAGCACCAGGCGGTCGATGCGCGATGCGTGCTCGAGCGCGAGCCACAGGCCCGTCGGGCCGCCCATCGACAGACCGCAGAAATGGGCGCGTTCGATGTTCAGGTGGTCGAGCAGTTCGATCACGTCGCCGCCGAGCTGGGCGAAGCTGTATTCGCCGTCGGGCACCGACGAGCGGCCATGGCCACGGGTGTCGTAGCGCAGCACACGGAAGTGGCGCGCGAACGCGGGGATCTGCTGGGCCCACATATCGGCGCAGGTGCCCAGCGAGTTGGACAGCACGAGCACCGGGGCGTCGGCCGGACCGTCGATGACGTAGTACAGACGGGCCTGGCTCAGGTCGGCATAAGACATGGGGACATCCTAAAAAAATGGGCGCGGGGAGGCGTGTCCCCGCGCTGCGCCCGACGCATGCGGCCCGCGCGGGCCGGCGTGTCCGGGCGGTCTGGCAGGACTTACTTCACAGATAGCATTCGCCGGCCACGTAGGCCTTGCGCCAGCGCGTGATCTTCACGTTCTCGAACAGGCCGGCCTGATAGAACGGATCCGCTTCGATCAGTTGCTGCGCGGCTTCGCGCGTGTCGAGGTCGACCACGTACAGGCCGCCGCCCGCGTCGGTGCCGTCGTCCTGCAGCTTCGCGCCGCAGGCCAGCAACAGCGCCTTGTTGGCGTCGAGGAAAGCGAGGTGGGCCGGGCGGTGCTGCTGGCGCAGCGCGAGCGTGCCGGGCTTGTCGAAGGTCTCGATGATGTAGGGCATGCGGGGCTCCGTGGCGTGGGCGATCAGATGGCCGAGGGGTGGCGTGCCAGCGCGGTGACGCGCACGTCCATGTACGGGAAGAGCGGCAGCGACGACAGGATGTTGTGCAGCTCGTCGTGGTCGGCCACGTCGAAGATGCTCACGTTGGCGTAGCGGCCGGCCACGCGCCACAGATGCTGCCACTTGCCTTCGTGTTGCAGCTTCTGGGCCAGCGCCTTTTCGTCGGCCTTGAGTTTGGCGGCCACGTCGGCCGGCATGTCGGGGGGCAGGTTGACCTGCATTTCAGCCATGTACAGCATGATTGCTCCTTCGTATGCGGCGCCGCGCGGCGGGCGCGGCGCGATGAATCGTCAGTGGGCGAACTTGAGCGGCAGGCCCGTGAGGGACAGCAGCTGTTCGGGCGTGGTGTCGCCGAAGATGTCGATGACGGTGACGCCATCGGACGCGATGTCGAACACGGCCACGTCGGTGTACACGCGCGACACGCAGCGCACGCCGGTGAGCGGGTAGCTGCAAGCCTGGACCAGCTTGCTCTGGCCTTCGCGCGTGGTGAGTTCCATCATCACGAACACCTGCTTGGCGCCGATGGCGAGGTCCATCGCGCCGCCCACGGCGGGGATGGCGTCGGGCGCGCCGGTGTGCCAGTTGGCCAGGTCGCCCTGGGCCGACACCTGGAATGCACCGAGCACGCAGATATCGAGGTGGCCGCCACGCATCATCGCGAACGAGTCCGCATGATGGAAGAACGAGCAACCGGGCAGTTCCGTGACCGGCTGCTTGCCGGCGTTGATCAGGTCGTAGTCTTCTTCGCCCTTGGCCGGTGCGGGGCCCATGCCCAGCATGCCGTTTTCGGTGTGCAGAATCACTTCGCGGTCGGTGGGCAGGTGGTTGGCCACCAGCGTCGGCAGGCCGATGCCCAGGTTCACGTAAGCGCCTTCGGGGATGTCTTGCGCAACGCGCGCGGCGATCTGGTCGCGGGTCAGTTTGGTGCTCATGCCTGTTCCTTGGCGGCGGGGGCGGCGGCGACCTGCACCACGCGCTGGACAAAAATACCGGGGGTGACGACGGCTTCGGGATCGAGTTGGCCGAGCTCGACCACTTCGCTCACCTGAGCCACGGCCACGCGGGCAGCGCTGGCCATGATGGGGCCGAAGTTGCGCGCCGTCTTGCGGTACACCAGGTTGCCCCAGCGGTCACCGCGTTCGGCCTTGATGAGGGCGTAGTCGGCGTGCAGCGGATACTCGAGCACGTAATGACGGCCGTTGATCTCGCGCACTTCCTTGCCCTCGGCGAGCGGCGTGCCATAACCCGTGGGGCTGAAGAATGCGCCGATGCCGGCGCCGGCGGCGCGGATGCGCTCGGCGAGGTTGCCCTGCGGCACCAGTTCGAGCTCGAGCTTGCCGCTGCGGTACAGGCCGTCGAAGATCTGCGAGTCGGCCTGACGCGGGAACGAGCAGATGATCTTGCGCACACGATTCGCGCCCAGCAGCGCGGCCAGGCCGGTGGTGCCGTTGCCCGCGTTGTTGTTGATGATGACCAGGTCCTTGGCACCTTGTTCGAGCAGGGCGTCGATCAGTTCCATGGGTTGGCCTGCGGTGCCGAAGCCGCCGATCATGATGGTGGCGCCGTCAGGCACATCGGCCAGGGCCTGCGCCGTGTTTGCAACGAGCTTTGAAATCATAGGTATGTCTCAGAGATGGCGTGTGATAATTGTTCTTCAGTCGAACTTATGTTCTCTCGAAGAACATCGTTTCAGGGCTGTGGCGCAGTGTCAAGGCAAGGCGTCCGGTGCTTAAACGGAGCCGCCCGGCCCCGCTCGGGGCGGCTCGATGCCCGCGCAGCGCGGGCCCGAATCCTGGTTGATCGAGTCTATGGTTGAAACCGCAAGTCAGCAGCCCAGCGACAGTTACGTGCAATCCTTCGCGCGCGGCTTGTCGGTTATCCGCGCGTTCGGCCCGCAGCGTCCACAAATGACACTCTCCGAGGTGGCGGCCGCAACGGGGCTCACGCGCGCTGGCGCGCGCCGCATCCTGCTCACGCTCGAGCACCTGGGCTACGTCACGGTCGAAGACCGGCGCTTCACGCTCACGCCGCGCATCCTCGAGCTGGGTTATGCCTATCTGTCGGCCACGCCGTTGTGGAACCTGGCGCTGCCCTACATGGAAGAGGTCGCCGAACTCACGCGCGAATCCTGTTCCGTGTCGGTGCTCGACGGCACCGACATCGTCTATATCCTGCGGCTCTCGACCCACAAGGTCATGACCATCAATCTGGCCGTCGGCAGTCGTCTGCCGGCGTGGGTGACCTCGATGGGCCGTGTGCTGCTGGCGGGCCTGCCGCTGGCCGACCAGGAACGTCTGCTCGACCAGAGCCAGATCCGTGTCTATACCGCCAGCACGCTCACCGACCGCGCGGCCTTGCGCGCCGCGCTCGATCAGGTGCGCAGCGACGGCTATGCCTGCGTGGTGCAGGAGCTCGAGCCCGGTCTGGAGTCGGTGGCCGTGCCGATCGTCGACCGGACCGGCCGCGTGATCGCGGCCATGAATGTGAGCGGCCACGTCAATCGCTACTCGCGCGACGAAATGCTGGCGGCATTCCTGCCGCCGCTGCGCGAGGCGGCGCGGCGCGTCAACGACGCCTTGCTGCGCCGCTGAGGCGCGCCGGCGCCAGTTGCGAAGGAACGTGGCCGGTTGCATGCTCAGACCGGCGCCACGCCCAGCGTGGTGCCGCCACACACATACAGCACCTGACCCGTCACGAAGCCGTTCTCGGGCGCCAGGAAGAACATCGCCGCGCGGGCCACGTCTTCGGGTTGGCCCAGGCGCTTGACCACGATGCTGTCGATGATGCGGCGGGTCTGCGGCGCGCCTTCCGGATTGCTCTTGGTGAACAGCTCGGTGGCGATGGGGCCGGGGCCGATGGCGTTGACGGTGATGCCGTCGCCGCCCAGCTCCATGGCCAGGGTGCGCGTCATGCCGATCAGGCCGGCCTTGGTGGCAGAGTACACCACGCGCTCGGGCTTGCCGAGCGCCGCGCGCGACGACATGTTCACGATGCGGCCGAAGCCGGCCTCGCGCATCGCCGGCAGCGCGGCCTGGATCAGGATGAGCGCCGTGCGCAGATGCAGGTTGACCACGTAATCGAGATCGGTGATCGACGCCGTATCGGCGCTGCCCGGGCGGGTCGCGCCGGCGTTGTTCACCAGACCGACGATGGCGTACTGCGCGTTGACTTCACGCGCGACGGCCTCGGTGGCCGCCAGGTCGGTGAGGTCGGCCTGGAAAGAAACCAGGCCCGCGGGCGCCTGGTCGGGCAGCCGGTAGTCGATATTGACGACGGTATGGCCCGCTTGCAGCAGGGCCTGCGCAATAGCCGCGCCGATCCCGGCGCTTGCGCCGGTCACGAGATAGGCGGTGGGTTTCATGGCGATGCTCCGTTGAGTCGTGGTCGCGTCAGTGGGTAAGGAAACCCCAGGCGAGCACGGCGGTGATGTGCACGATGCCGACCCACACCATCATGATCACGGTGTAGCCCATCACATCGCGCAGCTTGAGCTTGGACAGCGCCAGCGCCGGAAGGATCCAGAAGGGCTGCACGAGATCGTTCCAGGCGTTGCCCAGCATCACGGACATCGTGGTCTGGTTCATGGCGCTGCCGATTTCCTTGGCGGCGTCGATCATGAACGGACCCTGGATGACCCAGTGGCCGCCGGCCGAGGGCGCGAAGAAATTGATGACGAACGAGCTGATGAGGCCCCAGAACGGCAGCGTGGCGGGGGTGGCCACGTCGACGAAAATCGCCGAGATGGTGTTGACCAGGCCCGAGCCGGCCATGATCGCCATGATGCCGGCGTAGAACGGGTATTGCAGGATGATCCCGCCGATGGTCTTGATCCCTTCGTTGAGCTTGGCCACGTAGGCGGCCGGCGTGCCCAGCAGGATGATGCCCAGGAACAGGATGATGAAGTTGATCAGGTTCAGGTCGAGCGACTTGCCGTCCATGAAGTAGAAGGCGACATACGCGATGCCCAGCGCGCCGATCAGCATGCTCAGGATGCGGCTATTGTTCAGGCGGCTGGCCAGCGTGTTCTCGGCCGAGGCGTTGTGGCCGGCGGCCGGCGCGTTGTCCTTGTCGATGTTGGGGTCGACTTCGACGACGGTGTCGCCGGCCTTGGGATGCAGCCACGCGTTGAGCAGCGGCAGGGTCACGATGATGACCAGGCTGGTGAGCAGCATCGGCACCGAGAAGATGGTCTCGGACAGCGGGATCACGCCCATCTGCGCCGAGGTCGGGTGACCCGGGGTGGCGACGAGCACCGGAATGCTGGCCGACAGCCCGAGCCCGTACATCGTGAAGCCGCTGTAGGCCGACGCGATGATGAGCGGGTAATGCACGCCCTTGACCTTGAGCGCGAGCTTCTTGGCGACCACGCCGCCGATCACGAGGCCGAAACCCCAGTTCAGGTAGCTACCCACGCCGCCCACGAGCGTGGCCACGATGATGGCCGTGCGCGGGTTGTGCACGTGGCTGACGATGCGATCCAGAAAGCGATCGGTCAGCGGCGCGGTGGCCAGCACGTAGCCCATGGCCAGGATCACCGCCATCTGGGTGGTGAAGGCCAGCAGGCTCCAGAAGCCCTTGCCCCACTCGCGTGTGATCGCAGGCAGTGCCTGGCCCTCGACGCCCATCGCAAGCAGGACGGTGAGCAGGGTGAGTGCGATCGCGAAAACGAAGGGGTCGGGCAGATACTTGCGCATCAGCTCCGTGAAGAAAGAAGCGAGTTTGTTCATATTGCCTCCAACAGGCACCCGTCTCTCCGGGGCTCTGTTATTTTGTTGCGCGCGCAACTTGATGGTGCGCGTGTTGAAACGCCGTGCGGCAGGCAGGCCGCGCGGCGCGGTTGAAAATGGTCAGCTGAGTTTCTTGGCGTCGAGCCAGGCCACCAGATCGGCCAGCGCGGTGCTTTTCTCTCGCAGCACGCGCTCGCGCTCTTCGGCGGGCCAGGCATAGAAGCCCTGGCCGGCCTTGGCACCGATCTCGCCGCGTTCGACCTTCTGCGTGAGCAGGTCCGAGGGCGTCGTGCGGTTTTCCAGGTCCTGGTAGAGATAGCTGGCGATGGCGTGGTGAACGTCGATGCCGTTCATGTCGCGCTGGGCGAGCGGGCCGGTGAGCGCCAGCCGGATGCCGAGGCTCCACTTCACCACTTCGTCGATGTCTTCGGCGCTCGCCACGCCCTTTTCGAGCAGCGAGATGGCCTCGCGTGCCAGCGCATGCTGGATGCGGTTGGCGATGAAGCCGGGGATGTCCTGGCGCACCAGCACCGGTTTTTTGCCGCCGGCACGCAGGAAATCCATCACGCGTTCGACGGTGGCCGTCGAGGTCTCGTCGCAGCGCACGACTTCCACGAGTGGGATCACATCCGCCGGCGTGAAAAAGTGGGTGCCGACAAAGCGGTCGCGCCGCGTCACGGACTCGGCAATGGCGTTGATCGACAGGCCGGAGGTGTTGGTGGCGAAGATGGTGTGCGCGGGGCAGAGCGTGTCGAGCCGCGTGAAGATGTCGCGTTTGAGGTCGAGCTTTTCGGGTACGGCCTCGATCACGAGTTCGCTGCCGCAGGCCGCCTCGAGACCGGGGTCCAGGCGGATGCGCCGCAGCGACTCCTGCACCGCGTCGGGCGCGTAGACGCCGAGTTGGCGTTCGATCGTGGCGGTGGCGCGCTCGAGGGCGCCCGCGACCGGATCGATCAGGACCACGTTTACGCCGCGGGAGGCGAAGAGGGCGGCGATGCCGCTGCCCATGGCACCCGCGCCCACGACTGCCAGATTCTGGATGGGAAGATCCATGAAGATGCTCGCTTGCTCGCGGCCCGAGCGCGTGAGGCGGCCCTGAATGGGGGCGTCCGGGCGCGCCGGTCGTCTCTTCCGTGGGTGCCTTTCCGTGCCCTGGGCCAGAAAAATCGTTGTGTTCTATATGCGAACATTTGTGCGTATATAGAATTTTCAGCGATAGTAGCCCAGGATTCCGCCTGCTGGACACCGGCGGGTCGGGCGGGTGTCCACGCTGCGGTCACCCCCG
The DNA here is from genome assembly GCF_002261475.1 of Bordetella genomosp. 5. Lineage (GTDB taxonomy): Bacteria > Pseudomonadota > Gammaproteobacteria > Burkholderiales > Burkholderiaceae_B > Bordetella. The sequence goes on along the minus strand of NZ_NEVN01000012.1, from coordinate 67,761 downwards.
CGCGGTGCCAGACGGACCCTTCATAGCGCACCTGGGGAAGGCCAGCGCCCGTGGAGGCAGCCACGACGCAGGCGTGCGGCCATGCTGCGTACACCACCACGGGCCATCGGGCAGGCCGAACGCCGCGCCGGATGGCCCTCGGACCTTGCTCAGCCCGAATTACGCAGCCCCGCGGCGATCCCGTTGATGGTCAGGTGGATCGCGCGCTGCACGCGCTTGTCGGGCTGGGCATCGGGTTTGGCCTGAGCGGCCCGGTAACGCTTGATCAGTTCGATCTGCAGATAGTTGAGCGGATCGATATAGGCGAAGCGTTCGCGCAGCGAGGCCAGCAGGGCCGGGTTGTCGGCCAGCAGTTCGCGCTGGTTCAGCAAGCGCAGCATCGCAATCGTGCGCGCGTGTTCCTGCGAGATCGCGCCGAAGATGCGTTCGCGCAGCGCGCGCTGCGGCACCAGCTGCGCATAGCGCGCCGCGATCGCCAGGTCGGACTTGGCCAGCACCATCTCGATGTTCGACAGCCAGGTGCGCAGCGCCGGCCACTGCGTGGCCATTTCGCGCAGCTGCGCCAGCCGTCCGCGGCGCGACTTGGCCGCACCGGGCGCGCCGGTCTCGAGGTAGGCCTCGATGGCCGAGCCCACGCCGTACCAGCCGGTCAGCATGAGGCGGCATTGCGCCCAAGAAAAGCCCCACGGAATGGCGCGCAGGTCTTCGATGCGCTGGCCTTGTTTGCGCGAGGCCGGACGCGATCCGATGTTCAGCCCGGCGATCTCGCTGATCGGCGTGGCGGCGAAGAAGTAATCGGCGAAGCCCGGCGTGTCGTACACCAGGCCGCGGTAGGTGCGCTGAGCATGTTCGGACATGAACGCCATGGCGTCGCCGTGGCGCGCCATGTGGGCGTCTTCGGCCTCGGCCGCTTCGGCGTGCGGCGCGAGCGACGACTCGAGCACGGCGGACACCAGCAGCTCGAGATGCCAGCGGCCGATCTCGGCATCCTTGTACTTGCTCTGGATCACCTCGCCCTGTTCGGTGAGGCGGAACTGGCCCGCCACCGTGCCGGGCGGTTGCGCCAGGATGGCGTCGAAGCTCGAGCCGCCGCCGCGTCCCACGGAGCCGCCGCGCCCGTGAAAGAGCCGCAGCCGCACGCCCCGCTTGCGAAACACGTCGACCAGATCGCGCTCGGCCTGATACAGCGACCAGTTCGACGTGAGAAAGCCGCCGTCCTTGTTGCTGTCGGAATAGCCCAGCATCACCTCCTGCGTCTGGTCCTGCGCCGCACGCACGCGGGCCCGCACTTCGGGCAGATCCAGCCACGCCGCCATGATGCCGGCGCCGCGCTGCAGGTCGGGAATGGTTTCGAACAAGGGCACGACCATGAGGCCGTCTTCCGGGCCGATGTCGGTGCCGGCCGGCGCGGTCAGGCCCGCCTCTTTTTGCAGCACGAGCACTTCGAGCAGGTCGCTCAGCGTCTCGGTGTGCGACACGATGGTCTGGCGCACGGCCTGCTTGCCGTAGCGGGCCCGGCCAGCAGCGGCGGCACGCAGCACGGCAAGCTCGCGCGTGGCGATGTCGCCGTAGGTGATCCAGGGGGAGACCAGCGGCCGCGCCTGCGCCAGCTCGGCGCGCAGCAGCCGCACGCGCGCGTCTTCATCCAGCGCCGCGTAATCGACGGGCTCGCCTTCGAACTGCACGCCCGCGCGGCTGAAGAGTTCGGTCAGCACTTCTTCGTGCACGTCGGAGCTCTGGCGCAGATCGACGGTGGCCAGGTGGAAGCCGAACACGTCCAGCGCCTGCCGCAGGCCGGTGAGCCGCAGGCGCGCGATGGGCGCGCCGTGATGGTCGGTGAGCGAATCGGCGATCACGTCGAGATCGCGCGTGACCTCCTGCGGCGTGGTGTAGGGCGGTGCCGCGCGGGTGGCGCGGCGGGCCAGATCCTGTCCGGTGAGGTCGCGCGCCGTGGCGGCGAGGCGGGCATAAATGCCGACCAGCGCGCGGCGATAGGGCTCGTCGCGCCGATGCGGGGAGTCGTCGCCGCTGGCTTCGGCCAGCTCGTGCAGCGCGGGATTGGCCTGCACCAGCAGCGTCGTGAGCGAGAGCTCGGCGCCCAGCGCATGGACTTCCTGGAGGTAATGCTCGAACAGCACGGTGGCCTGACGCAGCAACGCGCGTTCCAGCGTGCCGGCGTCCACGTTGGGATTGCCGTCGCGATCGCCGCCGATCCAGCTGCCCATGCGCAGGAAAGGCTCGAGCGTCGCGGAGGGGCGGGTGAATTGTGCGGCCGGCTTAGGTGCGGCCGGCTTAGGTGCGGCCGGCTCGCGGCCGAGCAGGCGCGAGACGTCGGCGTAGAGGCGCGGGATCACCTGCAGAAAGGTGCTGCGGTAATAAGAAAGCGCGTTCTCGATCTCGTCGGCCACGGTCAGCCGGGTGTAGCGCAGCATGCGCGTCTGCCACAAGGTGGCCACGCGGCCCAACAGCGCCTGGTCGAGCGCGGCCTGCTCGTCGGCGGTGAGCGGCTGCTCGCGCTGCACCAGCAGCGCGGCGATTTCGCGGTGTTCGTCGAGCGTGCTCTTGCGCTGCACTTCGGTGGGATGCGCCGTGAGCACGGGCATGATGCAGGCCTCGGCCAGCAGCTTGCGGATGCGCGCGGGCGTCACGCCCTGCGACTTGAGCTGCGCGATGGCCTGCGCCACGCTGCCCGTCGCCGGTGCGGGGTCGGCCAGCGCGCGGGCGCGCTGACGGCGATTCTGGTCGCGGTCTTCGGCGATGTTGGACAGATGCAGAAAATAGCTGAACGCGCGGGCCACCGAGTTGGGATCATCGCCGCGCAACTGGCGCACACGCGCCTGCAGCAGCTTGGCGTCGTCCTGTCTGCCTTCGCGCCGAAAGCGCACCGCGGTGCGGCGCAAGGTTTCGATGGTGTCGAAGACACGTTTGCCGTCGCAGGCCTCGATGACGGTGCCGAGATACCGGCCGAGCAGGCGGATATCGTGGCGGAGGGGTTCAGCGGCATCGGACTGCGTGCGAGTGGCGTTCATCGAGGATCCGTCGAGGAAAGGAAAAAGGGAAAGTGCGTGCGGGGTACGAAAAGAGAATGGCCGATGCGACGATTGTAAGCACCGATCCTGACGCGGCGGCCTGCGGTACAGTCTCGCCATGGCGGCACGCGCCGCAACTTCTTTCCGGTTTTTCCCATGCTGAATCATCAACGACGCGCACTGGTCCTTTTCTCGGGTGGCCAGGACTCCACCACCTGCCTGGCCTGGGCGCTCGACCGCTACGAACACGTCGAAACCGTGGCCTTCGACTACGGTCAGCGGCACCGCATCGAGCTCGACGCGCGTCTGAATGTGCTGCGCGAGGTGCGCGCGCGCTTTCCGCAGTGGGCGGCACGGCTGGGTGAAGACCACCTGCTCGATCTGAGCGTGCTGGGCCAGGTCGGCGACACCGCCATGACCAGCGATCGCGCCATCGAGATGCAGGAAAACGGCTTGCCCAATACCTTCGTGCCGGGCCGCAATCTGCTGTTTCTGACGCTGGCCGCCGCGCTGGGCTACCGCCGTCAGCTCGACGTCCTGGTGGGCGGCATGTGCGAGACCGACTTCTCGGGCTATCCGGATTGTCGTGACGACACGATCAAGGCGCAGCAGGTGGCGCTGAGCCTGGGCCTGGGTTCACGTCTCACGATCGAAACGCCGCTGATGTGGATCGACAAGTCGGAGACTTGGGAGCTGGCCCATCGATTGGGCGGGCCGGCGCTGGTGGATATCGTCGTGGACGAGAGCCACACTTGTTACCTTGGCGAGCGGGGCATGAAGCACCCCTGGGGGCATGGCTGCGGTAAATGCCCGGCCTGCGCGCTGCGCAAGGCCGGCTTCGAACGCTGGATCCGCGACAAGGCGGCACAGCAGGCCGACGAGCCGGGGATCTGAATCCCGAGGCTGAGCCCGGGGCCGAGCCCGGGTCAGCGCGACGGCGGCGTGCGGCTGCCGGTGCCGAGTTCGCGTTGCATCAGCACGGTGTCACGCCACTCGCCATGCTTGAACCCGACATCGCGCAGGGTTCCCACGGGATGAAAGCCATGGCGCGCATGCACGGCCAGCGAGGCCGCGTTGCGGCTGTCGCCCACCACCGCCAGCATCTGGCGCCAGCCGCCTTCGGTGCATCGCTCGATCAGCGCGCCGAGCAGCTTGCCGCCGATACCGAGGCCGGCGCGGCCGGCCTGCACATAAACCGAGTCTTCCACCGTATGCCGGTAAGCCGGGCGCGGACGATACGGCGTGCAATACGCGTAGCCCACCACCACGCCACCGCACTCCGCCGTCAGGTAGGGCAGGCCATGGCCGAGCACCGCCGCGCGGCGCGCGAACATTTCTTCGGCCGAGGGCGGCTCGAGTTCGAAAGAGGCCGTGCCGTGCAGCACGTGCTGCGCGTAGATGGCGGCGATGGCCGGAAGGTCGGCGTCGAGGGTGTCACGGATCAGGACCGTGGGGCTCAGGGCAAGAGGCGCATTCATGAGAGCGCGCGCCGATGGGCGCGTCGAAGGGGACTCGGAAAGCCATGCGGTGCACGGCCAGATCGAAGTGTGCGCCGCTGCGCCGAATAAGGGAAGATTTCCGGGTTTATGTTCTGCATAAGGAAATCTTATATATCGCGGGTGCGTCCGCGCTGCGCGCCGGCTAGTCGTTAACCCCCAATGGCGGCGCCGGCTGCTTGCCGTATCATGCGAGCACCTCCGGGCGAGCCGCCATGCGCGCCGCGCGCCGGATCCGGACTACCGGCCACCGCGACGCGCGGGGCCCGCGTCCCGCCGACTTGCCGCACCCCGGGGTCGCTGTCGTTTTCATCCGTTGCGCCGTTGTACGTCGTTCATCACGTAGTACGTTGCTCCATGCCCGCGATCGCGAAACCCTCAGCCGCCCCAGCGAACCCTTCCTTTTCTTTCTCATCCCAGGCCTTCCTGCCCGACACGCCGGAAGCGCTGGCGGCCATTTCGGCGCAGGCCGCCGACTATCCCGCCGGCGTGATCAGCGCGCCGCAGCGGCACGATCGCGGTCTCCTGCTTTGCGCGTTGCGCGGCGTGGTCACCGTGTTGACCGACACCGGCAACTGGGTGGTGGCTCCCGGTCAGGCCCTGTGGCTGCCGGCGGGCGTGCTGCACCAGAAGCGGGGCTGGGACAGCGTGGCGATTCGCGCGCTCTTCATCGATCCGATGCTCGACGGCCTGCCGCGCGCATGTCAGGCGATCCAGGTGTCGCCGCTCCTGCAGGTGCTGATCGTCGAAGCGATCGCGTTGCAGCGCCAGGGCGCGTCGGGGGCACGCGCGGGTCACATCCACGCGCTGATCCTCGACGAAATGCGGCATATCTGCCCGGCCTCGCTGCACGTGCCGCTGCCCGCCGAGCCGCGGCTGCGGCGCATCTGCCAGGCGCTGCTGCGCGATCCGGCCAGCCGCGATGGCCTGGACGCCTGGGCCGCCTACGGCGGCCTGAGCCGGCGCAGTCTCACGCGCATGTTTCGCGCCCACACCGGCGCCAGTTTCAACGAGTGGCGCCAGCGCGTGCTGCTGATGGAAGCCCTCACGCTGCTCTCGCACGGCGCGCCGATCGCCGAGGTGGCGCAGCAGCTCGGTTACGCCAGCCCCGGCGCTTTCGCGACCATGTTCCGGCGCACGCTCGGCGTATCGCCGCGCGACTATTTCCGTTGGCCCGACGCCCCGGCGGGTGGGCCGCCCGCCAGCCGCGCCGGGCAGGACGCCACGCCCGTGGAGGACGCCGTCATCTTATGATGGGCGTTTTTCCGGCCCGCGCCCGGTGCGTGGCGCCCGATACTCCATGCGCGGACTCAACCTCGATCACTTGCGGGTACTGCTCGACATCATCGAGCTCGGCAGTTTTTCGGCCGCCGCCGAACGCAACGGCCTGAGCCAGCCGGCCGTGAGCCAGCAGGTGCGCACGCTCGAGCGCCGCTACGGGCTGCGGCTGGTCGAGCGGGTGGGCCGGCGCGTGAGCCCGACCGCGGCCGGCGCCGAGCTGGTCGAGCATCTGCGCCGCATCGAGGCGGCCGTGGCCGGTGCCGATCAGGCCATGCAATCGCTGGCCACGGGCGTCTCGGGCCGCGTGCGGCTCGGTACCGGCGCCACGGCGTGTACCTATCTGCTGCCGCAGGCCCTGGCCGGATTGCGTTCGCGCTACCCCGAGCTCGAGGTGGTCGCGAGCGTGGGCAATACCGACGACATTCTGCGCGACGTGGAGCACAACCAGCTCGATCTCGGCCTGGTCACGCTGCCCGCGCCGGGCCGCAATTTCCAGGTGGTGCCGCTGATGGACGACGAGTTCGTGGCGATCTTCCCGGAGGCGACGGAGCCGCTGGCGCGTGTCACGCCCACGGCGCTCACGGCGCAGCCGCTCGTGCTCTTCGAGCCGGGGGCGCGCACGCGTCGCATCGTGGACGATTGGTTCGAGGATGCCGGCGTGGCCGTGCGTCCGGCCACCGAGCTGGGCAGCACCGAGGCGCTCAAGGAGTTCGTGCGTGCGGGGCTGGGCTGCGGCATCGTGCCCCGGCTGGCGGTCACGCGGCCCGGGGACCGGGCGGGGCTGCGCGTCCAGACCCTCACGCCCCGGCTGGCGCGCCGGCTCGCCGTGGTGATGCGCCGCGACAAGCCCGTGAGCCGCGCGTTGCGCCAGGTGCTCGACATGTTGCAGGCGCTCTCGGCCGACCGGCCCGCCGCGCTGGCGGGCCCCCGGCGACGCTGATTCTCCCCCAGGGACGGAACGCGGAGGAGGCCCGGCGTGGGCCGGCCCAGCGCGCCGATAACCGTTCCAGCGTATGATTTACCGCTTTGCCGAACCCCTTTCTTTTCGAGAAGGCTATGCCGCACTACCGCTCCCGCACCTCGACCCACGGCCGCAACATGGCTGGCGCCCGCGCCCTCTGGCGTGCCACTGGCATGAAAGACGGCGATTTCGGCAAGCCCATTATTGCGGTCGTGAACTCGTTCACGCAGTTCGTGCCGGGCCACGTGCACCTGCGCGATCTGGGCGCGCTGGTGGCGCGCGAGATCGAAGCGGGCGGTGGTGTCGCCAAAGAATTCAACACGATCGCGGTCGATGACGGCATCGCGATGGGCCACGGCGGCATGCTGTATTCGCTGCCCTCGCGCGAGCTGATCGCCGACTCGGTCGAATACATGGTCAATGCGCACTGCGCCGACGCCATGGTCTGCATCTCGAACTGCGACAAGATCACCCCCGGAATGCTGATGGCCGCGATGCGCCTGAACATCCCGGTCGTGTTCGTGTCGGGCGGTCCGATGGAAGCCGGCAAGGTCATCTCCCCGACCGACGGCAAGGTGATTGCCAAGCTCGATCTGGTCGACGCCATGATCAAGGCCGCCGATCCCAACGTGAGCGACGCCGAAGCCGAGCAGGTCGAGCGCAGTGCTTGCCCGACGTGCGGCTCCTGTTCCGGTATGTTCACGGCCAACTCGATGAACTGCCTGACCGAAGCCATCGGTCTGGCGCTGCCCGGCAACGGCACGATCGTGGCCACGCACGCCTGGCGCAAGGGCCTGTTCGAGCAGGCCGGCCGCCTGATCGTCGATCTGTGCAAGCGCTACTACGAGCAAGAAGACGCGTCGGTCCTGCCGCGCAGCATTGCTACCAAGGCCGCCTTCGAAAACGCCATGACGCTCGACGTCGCGATGGGCGGCTCCACCAATACCGTGCTGCACCTGCTGGCCGCGGCGCAGGAAGCGGGCGTGGACTTCACCATGTCCGACATCGATCGCATTTCGCGCAAGGTGCCGTGCCTGTGCAAGGCCGCGCCGGCCACCGACAAATATCACATCGAAGACGTGCACCGCGCGGGCGGCATCCTCGGCATTCTGGGCGAGCTGGGCCGTGCGGACCTGCTCGACCTGAGCTGCGGCAACGTGCACAGCGGCACGCTGGGTGCGGCCATCAACGCCTGGGACATCGCGGGCGGTGCCGGCGAAGCGGCGCAGAAGTTCTTCCGCGCGGCGCCGGGCGGCGTGCCCACGACCGTGGCGTTCAGCCAGGACAAGACCTTCCTGACGCTCGACATGGACCGCAAGACCGGCTGCATCCGCAGCAAAGAAAACGCCTACTCCAAGGATGGCGGTCTGGCCGTGCTGTACGGCAACCTCGCCGAGAAGGGCTGCATCGTGAAGACCGCCGGCGTCGATGAGTCGCAGTGGGTGTTCACGGGCCGTGCCCGCGTCTTCGAAAGCCAGGAAGACGCCGTCGAAGGCATCCTGAACGACCAGATCGTCGCGGGCGACGTGGTCGTGATCCGCTACGAAGGTCCGAAGGGCGGCCCCGGCATGCAGGAGATGCTCTACCCGACCTCGTACCTGAAGTCCAAGGGCCTGGGCAAGACCTGCGCGCTCTTCACCGATGGCCGTTTCTCCGGCGGTTCGTCGGGTCTCGTGATCGGCCATGCTTCGCCCGAAGCGGCCGAGGGCGGCGCGATCGGCCTGGTCGAAGAAGGCGACACCATCGAGATCGACATCCCCAATCGCCGCATGCATCTGGCGGTGTCGGACGAGACGCTGGCGCAACGCCGTGCCGCCATGCAGGCGCGCGGCGAGGCCGCCTGGCAGCCCATCGACCGCGAACGCGTGGTGTCGCTGGCGCTGCGCGCCTACGCGGCGCTCGCGACCTCGGCCGACCGCGGTGCGGTGCGCGATCTGAGCCAGCTCAAGCGCTGAGCCCGACACGCCTCATGCAATGCAAAACGGTGCGCGAGAGCGCACCGTTTTTTTTGCGCGGCGAATGCGCGCAGCGAATGCCGAACGCGCGGCAGGGGGCGGTCGCGTCAGCGCTCAGGTTGCCGCCCGCCGGGCCTGGGTCTGCGCGCCCAGGCGATGCGCCAACGCCACCAGCGCGTCCAGCGCGGGATGGCCGGGCTGCGGCCGGTACACGAGGGTGATGGGCGCCGTGAGGCGCTCGCGCGCCCGCATGCGGAAATACGCCACGCCGCCGCTGTCTTTGCCGCGCATCGACGCCGGCACGACCGACACGCCGGCGCCCGCCGCCACCAGATTCAGGTTCGTCATCATGCGCTCGACCTCGGCGGCGATGCGCACCTGCAGGCCCAGTTCCGCCAGCCGCGCGAGCAGATCCGCATACATGCCGGGGGCGCCGGGACGGCGCACCAGAATGAAGGGCTCATCCGCCACGTGGGCAAGCGCCAGCGTGGGCAGGCGCGCCAGCGGCGCGTCGGCGTCGTAGCCGCGCGCCCGGGGATGATCCAGCGGCAGCGCGAGCAGCATGTCTTCTTCGAGCAGCACATCGCAGCGCAGACCGTCGGGCGCCTGGACGAGACGGCGCAACAGGCCGGCGTCGAGCGCACCGGTGCGCACCTGTTCCATGATCTCGGCGGCGTTGTGCTCGCGCACGCTGGTGTGCACGTCGGGATAGGCCTGGCGCTGCGCGCGCAGCAAGCGCGGCGTGAGCGCATGGGCCGAGGCCGAGCTCGTGAAGCCCAGCGTCAGCTCGCCCGCCATGCCGGCGCTCACGCGCCGCATCGTGTCGACCAGCTGCGCCGCGTCGTCCACGAGCCGGCGTGCCAGCGGCAGCAGGCGCTCGCCGGCCGCCGTGAGCGCCACCCCGCGCGGCAGGCGTTCGAACAGCACGCAACCCAGCTCGGCTTCGAGCGCGCGAATCTGCATCGACAGGGGCGGTTGCTGAAGCCCGAGCTTGCCGGCGGCGCGGGTCATGTGGCCGGCGTCGGCGACGGCCAGGAAATAACGGAGATGCCGCAGGTCGGTTGCCATATGTGAAAGATATGTTAAACGCAGGGTGCATATATTTTACGTTTGCGGCGCACGTGTCTAAGATCGGCGTCATCGGGCCACCCTCGAGCCCGAATCGCGTCAGACGCTGGCGCGTATTCCTGGAGACACCTCATGTCCGCACCCCTGTTCCCGGCGCACCGGCTCGCGCGCGCCCTGGCCTGCTCGTTCATCACCCTGGCGCTGGCGGGGCCCACGCTGGCCGCCGACGCGCCCAAACGCGATAACTTCTATTGGCTCGGCGAATTCAACAAGGCATCGACCGTGATGACCGTGGAGCAGGGCATCATGCCGCAGGCGCTGGGCGTAAAGACGGCGCAGGCGGTGGCCAAGGTCATCGCCGATGGCGATCAGCCGGGCGGCAAGCGGCCGGGCGATTACCTGCAGGTCGAGCCGCTGATCACCAAGATCGCCGGTCCCGACGCCACGCGCATGCACTCCGGCCGTAGCCGCCAGGACATCCTCGCCACCACGCGGCGCGTGATGCTGCGTGACCGTCTGCTCGATCTGTATGACGCGCTCAACGAAACAAACGCCCGCTTCAACACGCTGGCCGCGCGTTATGCGGATGTCATCGTGCCGGCCTACACCAACGGCGTGCAGGCGCAGCCCACCACCTATGGTCACTATCTGCTGGGGTATTCGGCGGTGCTGTCGCGCGATGCGGAGCGGGTGCGCGAGGCCTATGCCCGCCTGAACCTCAGCCCCATGGGCTCGGCGGCGCTGGGTACGTCGAGCTTCCCGGTGGACCGCAAGCGTCTGGCCGATCTGCTCGGCTTCGACGGGGTGGCGGAAAACTCCTACGACGCCAATCAGCTCGCGCAGATCGATATCGGCGCCGAAGCCGCGATGCTGGCGAGCACGATGGCGCTCACCGTGGGCGCCTTCGTGCAGGACGTGCATACGCAATATCACCAGACCAAGCCCTGGCTGATGCTGCAGGAGGGCAAGCTCACCGGCACCAGCAGCATCATGCCGCAGAAGCGCAATCCCTACGCGCTGAACGTCACGCGTCTGCAGGCGAGCGATACCGTGGGCCAGGCCATCACGGCCGTGATGGTGGCGCACAACGTCACGCCCGGCATGCCGGACTACAAGCGCGAACAGGCACAGGATGCCGTGATCGGCGCCACCGACATGTACCGCAAGCTGTCGGCGATGCTCGATGGCCTGGTGCTCAACCCCGAGCGCGCGCTGGCCGAGGTCAACGCCGAATACTCCACGACCACCGAGCTCGCCGATGAGCTGCAGCGCAAGGCCGACGTGCCGTTCCGCGTGGGGCATCACTTCGCGTCGGAGCTGGTGAGCTATGGCCGCGCGAATGATCTCAAGCCGGCCGATCTGCCGATGGATCAGGTGCAGCGCATCTACACGGAATCCGCGAAGTCATTCGGCATCGACAACGCGAAGCTGCCGCTCACCGAAGCGCAGTTCCGCGAGTCGCTGTCGGCCCGCAACATGGTGAACGCTAGCCTGGGCCTGGGTGGCCCGCAGCCGGCGGAAGTGGTGCGCATGCAGAAGGCCGCCGAGGAGCGCCTGGCCTCGGATCGCCAGTGGAGCAAAGACGCCCGTGCGCGCCTGGACGCGGCGCAGAAGCGGCTGGACGACGCGTTCGCGAAGCTGGCTCAGTCGCGCTGAATCCGGCTTGCCGCCCGATCGGACGGGCGGGGCAGCAAACAACAACGGGACCCGCGGGTCCCGTCGTTGTTGCTGCCCGGGTGTCAGCCGAAGATCTGCTCCATCTCGCGCCGATAGCGCGCCGCGCGGCTTTCTTCGTCGCTGGCCACGTCGCTCCAGCGGATCGGCTGCGACTGGCGCACCGCGCGCTTGAGCGTGACACCTTGCGCGAGGCCGAGCGGCAGGTAGGCGTCGGCCACGGACTGGCGTGCCGGCATGAGCTTGCCATAAACGGTATAGCCGCCTTCGCCGTCGATTTCCTGGCCGGCCTCCATGTCGCGCTTGGCAGTGGCGATCACGTCGGCATGCCAGGCCGTGGGCGAGCCGGTCGGCTCGCGGCGCAGCCCCACGCTCGCCACGCTCATGCCCAGCTCCAGGCCGATCAGGTGATAAGGCTTGTACATGGCGGCGTAATTGCCGCTCGGGTCGGTCACCATGCCGTACTCCTTGAAGCAGCGGCGCACGAAATCGCTGTCGGCTGCCACGGTGACATACACACCCCAGCGCAGGTCGCGAAACACCGGCCGGCCGTCGCGCTCGAGCGAGCTCACGACTTCGACCTGCCCGCGATGATGCAGCATGCCGCCGTCTTCGCGCGGCCGCAGCACGCGGGCGAGATCGTCGGTGCCGCAGGCGGGAAAGTGCAGGCCCGAGGGCGAGGGCGTGAGGCCGGTGGCGTTGCAGGTGCTCGCCATCTCGAACGCGCTCTTGGTGCCGTCGAGAAAGCTGTTGAACATCTGGGCGTCGAAGTCGCCCGCCGCGACCATCTCGTCGGTGAAGCCGTAGTACGGCCAGACCGTATCGGGCGTGGAGGTATGGAATTCGGGCAGGTACTTGGTGCCCTTGCCTGCCGCGATCACCTCGAAGCCGCTGGCGCGGGCCCAGTCGACCATCTCGCAGATCAGCGCGGGCTGGTCGCCGTAGGCGAGGGAGTACACCAGGCCGGCCTCGCGCGCGCGTCGCGCCATCAACGGCCCGACGAGCGCGTCGGCCGACATATTGGCCATGATGATGTGCTTGCCGTGCTCGACGCAGGCCTGTGCGTGGGCGATGCCGGCGGCGGCACCGGCGCTGGCGTCGATCACGATCTCGACGTCGGGGTCGGCGATGGTGGCGGCAGCGTCGTCGCAGCAATAGACTTTGCCGCTCTTGTAGGCCTGGTGGATGCTGTCGGCGCTGAGCGCCTGCGCCGGCCAGCCCGCCCGGGTGAGCGCGCCGCGGGCATGGACGGGATCGTCGTCGACCACCGCCACCAGCCGCAGGCCCGCCGTGCGCTGCGCCTGGGACAGAAACATGGAAGCGAACTTGCCGGTGCCGATCAGCGCCACCCGCAAGGGTTTGCCGTCGGCCTCGCGTTGCTTGAGCAGGCGATGCAGATTCATGAAAAGCTCCTGGCCATCTGGCGGGCGCGTGAGGCGCCGCCGTGTCGTTCAGGATAGCCCTAAATCATGACCGCCGGCAGAGGGGTCAGGCGTCGGCCCGGTAGAGTTCGCCCGCCAGCACGTTGCGCCAGTTCTGCCAGTTCAGGCGCGGGCGGTCGGTCACGTGGCGGTTGTAGGGTGCGTCGTACAGAATATGGCGCCAGGCGGGGCGCACCAGCCCCGAGATGGCGGGCCGGTCGTCGATCAGCAGGTCGGCGTTCACGAGCGTCTTGTCGCGCGTGAGGATGAGCCGCTCGGTGGCGGCGCGGCCCAGGTGGCGTTCGATCCAGAGATACTTTTCGGCCACGCAGTTTTCGAACTGGCGCAGCGGCGACGAGCAGATGCCCACCTGCAGCCCGAGCGCATTCAGATCGCGCCAGGCCTCGATGGCGCCGGGCACGGGCGGCAGGTTGCGGATGAAGCCGGGCGCGGTGTAGATCGCCTCGGCCTTGGCGCGCAGCTCGGGCGGGTAGTCTTCGAGGATATGGAACGACTTGCGGTCTTCGAACGCGATCGGCGGGATGTCGGGGTGGCGTTCACGCCAGGCGGCGATGAACGCGTGTTCGAAGTCGGCGAGGACGCCGTCTTGATCGAGCAGAATCAGCATGGCGGCCGCTGCGAAAGAGGAGGTGCCAGGATTGTGCCACGGGGCGCGGCGCGCGGCCGGCGGTTCAGTCCGGGATGCCAGACCCGCTCTGGGCGATCACGTGATACCGCGCGCCACCCCCCGGCTCGGAACGCACGAGCACACAGCGGTCGTAGCGCCACACGAGCGGGGCGGGCGGCGAAGGGGGCGCCACGCGCGTGTCTCGCAACAGCGTGACGTGCGGACGAAACGGCTGAGCCGGCACCGGCCAGCCCAGGTCGCCGAGCGCCTGCCAGAGCTTGTCGTGCAGGCTGTTGAGCGCGCCATCGGCGGCGTCGGGGCCGGCCCACACCACGGAGGCGCGTTCGAAGCGGCCGTACTGACTCAGCTGAATCTCTCCCGGCGGCACGTGCAAGGCGCCGGTGAGGGCAGCCAGCGGCGCGATGCGCGCCGGCTCGACGGCGCCCAGGAAGGCAAGGGTGAGATGCAGGGTGTCGGGCCGCATCCGGCGCCCGCCGCAGTGGGCGTGGGCCGCTGCGGTCCAGCCGGTATCCAGCGCCTGCGCCACCTCGGGGGCGGGCCACAGGGCAAAGAAGAGACGGGCGGCGGGCGGGTTCATGCAAGCATTATGAACCTGCCCACCTCGGCGGCCCCGCCTAGCCAGCCGCGCCTCGCCGGCCGCGCCTCGGCGGCCCCGCCTAGCCGGCCGCGCCTAGCCAGCCGCACCTCGCCGGCCCGTTCAGCGTCGCGCGAGGCGGGTGTCGCCGGCGACTTGCGCCTGTGGTTGCCGGGCGGCCGGGGTCTCGGCCGGCGTGTCGGCCGGCGTGTCGCCGGTGCGGGCCTGCGGCGCGGCGCCGGGCAGCGGCGTGTCCCAGCCGCCACCCAGGGCGCGTACCAGCGCCACCGCGGAACGGGCGCGTTCGCCGCTCAACTGCACCGACACGCGTTGCTGCGTGAGCACCGTGCGGTCGGCCTCGATCACGTCGAGATAGCTGATCGAGCCCTCGCGATATTGCGTGCGCGAGATGCGTGCGGCGCGCGCGGCCGAATCCACCGCGCTGTCCTGCACACGCGTCTGGTCCGCGAGGATGCGCAGGTTGGCGAGGTTGTCTTCGACTTCGCGGAAGGCGTTGAGCACGGTCTGGCGATACTGCGCCACATCTTCCTCGTAGACCGCGCGGGCGCGGTCTACGCCGGCCTGACGTCGGCCGCCATCGAAGATCGGCACCGACAGCGCCGCGCCCACCAGCGGGCCCAGCAGGAAGGTGCGCGACGACCACTCGAACAGATTGCCCAGCGACGACGACTCGTAGCCAAACGCGCCGGTGATATCCAGCCGCGGGAAGAACGCCGACTTGGCCACGCCGATGCGGGCGTTGGCGGCGGCCATGGCGCGTTCTGCCGCGGCGATGTCGGGACGGCGCTCGAGCAGGGTGGACGGCAGGCCCGCGGGGATCTGCACCAGCACCGGGGCGAGCGGCAGCGCCGGCATCGTGAACTCGGCGGGCGTCTTGCCCAGCAGTACGGCCAGCGCGTGCTCGGCCACCGCGCGCTGGCGATCCACGCCCAGCGACTGCGATTGCGCGGACGCGAGCTCGGACTTGGCGCGCGCCAGGTCGAGCTCGCTGATGTCGCCCGCGTCGTAGCGGCGCTGAATCAGTTGCAGGCTCTCTTCACGAAGGCTCACGGTCTGGCGGAACAGCCGGGATTCCGCGTCGAACTCGCGCACCTGAAAGTAGGCCTGGGCCACGTCTGCCTGCAGCGCGAGCAGCACCGAGCGATACAGCGCTTCGCTCGCCTGGGCGTCGGCGCTAGCGGCCTCGACATTGCGCGACACGCGCCCGAACAGATCCGCCTCGTAGGCCACCGAGGCCTGTCCGCGCCAGAGGGTGTTGGCCGACGACGGCGCGTCATCGGCCAGGCCCTGCGAGGCCGGGGAGGGCCGTTGGCGAGTGGGGCCGAAGCCCGCATCCACGCGCGGGAAATAGTCGGATCGCGCATCGCGTTGCAGCGCGCGAGCCTGCTGCAGACGCGCGACGGCGGCCTGCAGATTCTGGTTGGCCTGCAGCGCCTCGGCTTCCAGCGCATCGAGCGCGGGGTCGCCGAAGATCTTCCACCATTCGCCGCGCAGCGCATCCTCGGACGGCGTGGCCGCCTTCCAGGTGCCGGCTTCGTGGGCGGGCAGGTTGGCGGGCGTGGTGACGCCCGCTTCTTTGTACGCGGCGGGCGTGGCCACCGCGGGTTTTTCGTAGTCCGGTCCTACCGCGCACCCCGCCAGAACCAGCAGGGAGAACAAGAGGGCGGAGCCACGCACATAGCGTTGTTTCATGGTCAGACTCCGGGAATCAATGGCTGTGGCCGGGTTCGTGGGACACGTGCAGCGGACCCTCGTGTTGCGAGGCCGAATGCAGCTTGCGCTTGCTTAGGTTGCGCAGCACCACGTAGAACACCGGCGTCAGGAACAGGCCGAACAGCGTCACGCCCAGCATGCCGAAGAACACGGCCACACCCATGGCGTAGCGCATCTCGGCGCCGGCGCCGGTGGCGAGCACCAGCGGCACCACACCCATGATGAACGCGATGGACGTCATCAGGATGGGGCGCAGGCGCAGGCGGCTGGCCTCGATGGCGGCCTCGCGCGGCGTGGCGCCCTGCATTTCGAGCTCGCGGGCGAACTCCACGATCAGGATCGCGTTCTTCGCGGATAGCCCCACCAGCACCATCAGGCCGATCTGCGTGAAGATGTTGTTGTCGTTGCCGGTCAGGTACACCCCGGCCAGCGCGGCGAGCACGCTCATGGGCACGATCAGGATCACGGCCAGCGGCAGCGTCAGGCTTTCGTACAGCGCGGCCAGCACCAGGAACACGAGCAGCACGCTGATCGGGAACACCCACACGCCGGCGTTACCGGCCAGGATCTGCTGGTAGGTCAGGTCGGTCCACTCGAACTTCATGCCACGCGGCAGCGTTTCGGCGGCCACGCGTTCGGCGGCTGCCTGAGCCTGGTTGGTGGAATAGCCGGGCGCGGGTCCGCCGTTGATGTCGGCGGCCGTATAGCCGTTGTAGCGCACCACCTGCTCGGGCCCGAAGGTCTGGTTGACCTTGACCAGCGACGACAGCGGCACCATCTCGCCGGCTGCGTTGCGCGTCTTGAGTTGCAGGATGTCTTCGGGATGCGAACGGAACTGCGCATCGGCCTGGGCACGCACCTGGAACACGCGGCCGAAGCGATTGAAGTCGTTCACATACATCGAGCCCAGATAAATCTGCATGGTGTCGAAGACTTCGGTCACCGGCACGCCGAGCTGCTTGGCCTTGACGCGGTCGAGATCCACGTCGAGCTGCGGCACGTTGATCTGGAAGTTCGAGAACCCCGGGCCGAGTTCGGGCGTCTGCGCGGCCTTGGCGAGGAAGGCCTGGGTGGCCTGGTCCAGCGCTTCGTAACCGAGCGCGGCCCGATCCTCGATCTGCAGCTTGAAGCCGCCGAGCGTGCCCAGCCCCAGCACCGGCGGGGGCGGGAACACGGCCACGAACGAGTCCTTGATGCTGCCGAACTTCTGATTCAGGCTCGCCGCGATGGCGTCGCCCGACAGGGCCGCATCCTTGCGTTCGCCGAAGGGCTTGAGCGTGACGAACACGATGCCGGCGCTCGAGCTATTGGTGAAGCCGTTGATCGACAGGCCGGGGAAGGCGATGGCGCTCTGCACGCCGGGCTCGTTCAGCGCGATTTCCGACATGCGGCGGATCACCGACTCGGTACGGTCGAGCGAGGCGCCGTTGGGCAGTTGCGCAAAGCCGATCAGGTATTGCTTGTCCTGCGCGGGCACGAAGCCGCCGGGCACCAGATACGAGATGCCCACGGTCGCGCCCAGCAGCACGGCGTAGACCAGCATGGCCGAGCTCTTGCGGCGGATCACGCCCGTCACGCCGGTGGCGTAGCGGTCGGAACCGCGCGAAAACATCCGGTTGAACCAGGCAAAGAAGCGGCCGAACACTTTGTTCATGCCACGCGTCAGCCAGTCGGGCTTCTCGCCGTGGCCCTTGAGCAGCAGCGCCGACAGCGCGGGCGAGAGCGTGAGCGAGTTGAAGGCCGAGATCACCGTCGAAATGGCGATGGTCATGGCGAACTGCTTGTAGAACTGGCCCGACAGGCCGGTCATGAAGGCCAGCGGCACGAACACCGCGCACAGCGTGAGCGCAATCGCGATGATGGGGCCGCTCACCTCGCGCATGGCGCGATAGGTGGCGTCGCGGGGACTGAGGCCGGCCGCGATATTGCGTTCGACGTTTTCCACCACCACGATCGCATCGTCCACCACGATGCCGATGGCCAGCACCATGCCGAACAGCGACAGCGCGTTGATGGAATAGCCGAACATCAGCAGGAACGCGAAGGTCCCGATGATGGACACCGGCACCGCGAGCAGCGGAATGATCGACGCGCGCCAGGTCTGCAGGAACAGAATCACGACCAGCACGACGAGCGCGATGGCTTCCAGCAGCGTGTGCACCACGGCCTCGATACTGGACTTCACGAACTGGGTCGGGTCGTATTCGATGCGGTATTCCACGCCGGGCGGGAAGTCCTGCGACAGCTCCTGCATCGCGGCGCGCACCTGCGTCGCCACGTCGAGCGCGTTCGAGCCGGGCGACTGCATGATGCCCATGCCCACCGCCGGCTTGTTGTCGAGCAGCGAGCGCAGCCCGTACTCCTGGGCGTCGAGCTCCACGCGGGCCACGTCCGACAGATGCGTCACGCCGCCGTCGGGCGAGGTCTTCAGGATGATGTCGCGAAACTCTTCTTCGGTCTGCAGGCGGCCGCGCGCATTCACGTTGAGCTGCAGCGGCACGTCGCCCACCGTGGGCGAAGCGCCGATCACGCCGGCCGCGACCTGCACGTTCTGTTCGCGGATCGCATTGACCACTTCGGTCGCGGTCATGCCGCGCTGCGCGATCTTCTGCGGATCGAGCCATACGCGCATCGAGTAGTTACCGGCGCCCCACACCGTGACCTCGCCCACGCCGTTGATGCGTGCGAGGCGATCCTTCACGTTGATGATGGAATAGTTGCGCAGATAGGTGATGTCGTAGCGATCGTTGGGCGAGATCAGATGCACCACGAGGGTCAGCGTGGGCGAGCTCTTGGCGGTCGTCACGCCCAGGCGCTGCACGTCGGGCGGCAGGCGCGGTAACGCCTGCGACACGCGGTTCTGCACCAGCTGCTGCGCCTTGTCGGGGTCGATGCCGAGCTTGAAGTTGATCGTGAGCGTGAGGTTGCCGTCGCTATTGGCCTGCGACTGCATGTACAGCATGTCCTCGACGCCGTTGATCGCCTCTTCGAGCGGCGAGGCCACGGTTTCGGCGATCACCTTGGGGTTGGCGCCGGGATACTGAGCCCGCACCACCACCGATGGCGGCACCACCTCGGGGTATTCGGAGATGGGAAGCTGGAACATGGCCAGGAGCCCGCCCAGCAAGACCAGCACCGATAACACGCCCGCGAAAATGGGGCGGTCGATGAAGAATTTGGAGATGTTCATTGTTGTTCCGTACGGAAGTACGTCCGCTTTTTCTTATTGCAGCGTGGCCTGCGCGGTCTTGACGGCCGCGGGCGCGGTATCCATCGACACCAGGTTGGGCGAGACCTGCTCGCCAGGGCGCACGCGCTGCAGACCATTGACCACGATGCGTTCGCCCGCCTCGAGGCCCTTTTCGACGACGCGCAGCGGGCCGACATTCGCGCCCAGCGTCACTTCGCGGTAGGCCGCCTGGTTCTTGTCGTCCACGACCAGCACGTAACGCTTGTTCTGGTCCGTGCCGACCGCACGCTCGTCGACCAGGACGGCGTCGCGCGGTGCACCCCCGCCCAGCCGCACGCGGGCATAGAGGCCGGGCAGCAGGCTGCCATCGGTGTTGGCGAACACCGCACGCACGCGGATCGTGCCCGAGGTGGTATCCAGGCGGTTGTCGATCGATTGCACGCGGCCCTCACGGGAGTACGCGTCTTCGTTGGCCAGGCCGAGTTGCACCGGCACGTCGGTGCCCGCGGCGCGAGCCGGGTTCACGTACTTGAGGAAGGTTTGTTCGTCCACGTCGAACGATGCGTACATCTCGGCCACCGACACCAGGGTGGTCAGCGCCACCGACTGGGCGCCCGCGTTGACCACGTTGCCCACCGTGACCTCGGCGCGCGAGACGCGGCCGTCGACCGGTGCCTCGATGCGCGTGTAGCCCAGATTGAGCTTGGCCGACTCGAGCGCGGCCTGCGCGCCCTGCAGATTGGCGGCGGCTTCGCGCGCGGCATTCTGTTTTTCTTCGAGGTCGCGCTTGGCGATGGCGTTTTCGGTGATCAGACGCTGACCGCGGGCCAGGTCGGAGGCGGTGTACGAGACGCGGGCGCGGGCGGCGGCCAGCGCGGCCTGGGCGCGGTCGACCTCGGCGGCGTACGGACGCGGGTCGATCGTGAACAATACGTCACCCTTTTTGACCAGCTGGCCGTCCTTGAAATGGACCTGCGTGAGCGTGCCGGACACGAGAGGGCGGATATCGACCCGGTCGATCGCCTCGAGGCGGCCGGAATAGCGCTGCCAGTCGACGATGGAGCGCGTGAAGGCGGGGGCCACGTCGACCGGCGGCGCGCTGGGCGCGCCCTGGGCCTGGGCGGTGGCGCCGCCGTGCGGGCCCGGGTTCCACAGATAAAAGCCGGCGCCGGCGACGAGGGCGGCGGCGAGCGACAATACGGCGATACGATGGCGCGAAACCGTCATGGTTCTTCCTTGGATGCAGATAGGGGGGATCGGGGAGAGGCCGGCTGTCTGCGCGGGGAGGGTGCGCAAGGCGGGGGGTGAAAATCCGGTCTGGCCGATACAGATGGCCGAATTCTGTGCCTTTTGACGGTTAGAATAAACAATCCTATTTCGGCAATACTGTTCGTTCCAGCCGTACAATTCGGACCGATTCCGGGTTATGCTGCGCACACGTCTGTCATTCAGGACACAGGACCATGGACCGATTTCAAGCCATGCAGGTGTTTGTGCGGGTGGTCGAAGCCAATAGCTTCACCCGGGCCGCCGACATCCTGGCGCTGCCGCGCACCACGGTGACCACCATCATCCAGAACCTGGAACGGCACCTGGGCGTGCGTCTGCTCAACCGCACCACCCGCCGTATCAGCCTCACGCCCGATGGCGCGGCCTACTACAAACATTCCACCCGCATCCTGGCCGAGGTCGAGGAGACCGAAGCCTGCTTCCAGGACGCCGCGTTGCGCCCGCAGGGGCGTCTGCGCATCGACGTGCCGGCTTGTATCGGGCGCCTGGTGCTGATTCCCGCGCTCTGCGAGTTCCACCAGCGCTACCCCGACGTGGAGCTGGTGATCGGCATGGGCGAACGCCGCGTCGATCTGGTGCAGGAGGCGGTCGACTGCGTGATCCGTTCGGGGCCGCTGGAGGATTCCAGCCTGGTCGCGCGCCGCATCGGCACCTTCCAGACCCTGACCTGCGCCGCGCCTTCCTATCTCGAGCGTGAAGGCGTGCCGCACACGCTGGCCGACCTCGAGCGCCATTACGCCGTGCATTACTTCGGGACGGGCGGCCGCAACTGCAGCTGGGACTTCGTGGTCGACGGCAAGGAGCAGACGGTCGACGTGCCGGGCATCGTGTCGGTCAACGACCTGAGCGCGCACGTCGCGTGCGGCGTGCAGGGCTTCGGCCTGATCCAGACCGCGCGCTACATCGCGCTGCCGCATCTGCAATCAGGCGAGCTGGTCGAGGTGCTGCCGCAATGGAAGCCCTCGCCGGTGCCGATTTCGCTGCTGTATCTGCAGAGCCGCCAGCTGTCGCCCAAGGTGCGCGTGTTTTCCGACTGGGTGGCCGAGCTGTTCGCGCGCTGCCCGCTCTTGAGCGGCCGCGACGAAAACGACGCCGATTACGGCGCCTGCGGCATGGCCGTGCAGCAGCCCGAGCTCTCGCCCGAGGCGGCCCAGGCCACGCGTCACCGGGTGCCCCTGGAAGCACCCGAGTTCGTGATGTAAGCGGCAAGGGGCGGCGCCACGCCGCCCCATTCAGGCGAGGGGCGGAAAACCTGTCTGCAAAAGTGGGTATATTGCGGGAGTTCCCACCGACTTTCGAGTGAGCCGCCCCGCCCATGCAGCCTGTACTACCCGCATTCCTGATTGCCCGCTGGCTGTTGCTCCTGGTGCTGTTGGCAGGTATTTATTTCCTGTCGGGCTTTCTGGTGCCGGCGCTCGCGGCGCTCATCATCGGGCTGGCCACCTGGCCGCTCTATCGGCGACTCCTGAATTTCTGTGGCGGCCGCAACATCATGGCGGCCACGCTGGCGCTGCTGGCGGTGATCCTCGTGCTGATCGTGCCGCTGTCGTTCGCGCTGTCGTACGCCATCCAGGAAGCGAGCAATTTCGTCGGCTGGGCGCTGGCCGCCAACAAGCATGGCGTAGCGGTACCGCTCTGGATCAGCTCGCTGCCCGTGGTGGGCGAGCGCCTCTCCATCTATTGGCAGACATATCTGGGCGAGCCCCACGCGCTGGGCGCCCTGGTCGAGATGGTCTCCGGCCAGCATCTGGGCAACATCTACCGCATGGTGCTGTCGGCCACGGGCAATGTGTTCCAGCTCCTGCTGACCGTGCTCTTCATGCTGATCACGCTGTTCTTCGTCTACAAAGACGGCAACCGCATGGTGGGCCAGCTCGACATCCTGGGCGAACGCATCCTGCCCGCGCGCTGGCAGCGTTTCTCGCGCGTGGTGCCGGCCACGGTCAGCTCCACCGTGACGGGCATGACCCTGATCGCGTTGGGCGAAGGCGTCGTGCTGGGTCTGGCCTATTGGGTGGTGGGCGTGCCGTCGCCGGTGCTGCTGGGCGCGATCACCGGCTTCATGGCGCTGATCCCGGGCGGCGCGCCGCTCTCGTTCACGCTGGTGTCGCTGTATCTCGTGGGCTCCAATCAGGTGGTCGAGGGCATCGGCCTGTTTCTGTGGGGCACGATCGAACTCTTCATCGTCGACAAGACCCTGCGTCCGCGCCTGGTGGGCGGGCCGGTCAAGCTGCCGTTCCTGCCGACCTTCTTCGGCCTGGTCGGCGGCGTCAAGACCATGGGCATCGTGGGGCTCTTCGTGGGTCCGGTGCTGATGGCGCTGCTGGTGGCGATCTGGCGCGAGTGGGTACATAACGTCGAGACCCAGCGCGACCACGATCGTCTGCCCGACGAACGCACGCGCGAGCTCGCTGCCGCCGAGGCCGACACGCACCGCTGAGCGCGGCGCATCTTCCCGTCAAAGGAGTATGCTAGTGCGTCCTCGCGCCGGGGGTACCGCACTGCGATCCGCCGGCCGATGACGCCGTGGCCGCGCGGCGTTGCGCGCCGCCACCTTTGCCCGTAGAGAGGAATAAGATGTCTGCGCCTTCGGTTGCCGAGCTGGTCGCCACCTTGCGTGAGCAGGGTTTCGTGATCGTGCGCAACTTTGCGTCTCCCCCGCAACGCCTCGATCTGCTCGCCGCCGCGCAGCACGACCTCGAACACGCGGTGGCCCCCATCGAATACGAAGCCGACCTGCAATACCCGGGCGCGCCGACCTCGCGCGAATCCGAAGGCGGCCTCACGGTACGCCGGCTGCTCAACGCCTACGGCCGCGGCCCGATGTTCCAGGCCTGGGCCACGGATCCCCGCATCGCGGCCTTGCTGCGCAACTACTACGAAGGCGACACGCCGGTGCTCTCGACGGTGCATCACAACTGCGTGATGACCAAGCACCCCGCCTTCGGCAGCCTGACCGGCTGGCACCAGGACATCCGCTACTGGTCGTTTTCCGACACCGATCTCGTGTCCTGTTGGCTGGCGCTGGGCCGCGAGTTCGCCGACAACGGCGCGCTGTACTTCATCCCGGGTTCGCATCGCGCGGCGTTCGGCCCCGAGTGCTTCGACGAACACAAGTTCTTCCGCGCCGATCTGCCTGCCAACCAGGAGTGGATCGCGCGCGCGGTCTGCCCCGAGCTGGCGCCGGGCGACGTGGTGTTCTTTCATTGCCGCACGCTGCACGCGGCGCAGCAGAACGCCACCGGCAGCGTCAAGATGTCGCTGGTCCACACGTATCATCCCGAGCATATCCATCCCTTGCCGGGCACCCGTTCGGACAGCGCGCCGGGTGTGCCGCTGCGCTGAGCGGTTGCGCCAGGTCATGGTCCGGCGTGTCCGGACGCGCCGCGGTTTCGAGAGGAGCGTCGCATGAACCCCGCCGTACCTCCCGCGGTGCAGCCCGCCGCACCGTCCGCCGCACCGCCCGTCACCGGGGCTTCATCGTCCGCGCCAGCGGCGCCTGCCGGCTGGCGCGCCCGTCTCGCGGCGGGCGCCCATGCTGTCGTGGCGCTGCTGGTCGCGATCAACGGCGCACTGTTCGTGGCGCCGCTGCTGCGCCGCGCCGGCTCCGGCGAGGCCAGCGTCTGGGCGGCGCTGGACACCTGGCGCGACACCATCGACGCCATCGGGGTCCTCGAGTTGCCCCGCCTGGTGTTGGGCGCGGGCGTGCTGCTGATGGCGGTCGGGTTGCTGCTACGGGCGCGGGTCGCGTGGGCATTCTCGCTCGCGCTGCTGCTCACCGTGGCGCTGTTCGTGTATCTGGGCGCCGCCGGCCTGCATCGCGCCGCGCTGTTGAGCTACACGCTGCTGGTGGTCGTGCTGCTGTGCGCGTCCTGGCGCCAGTTCGACCGCGCCAGCCTGGCGGCGGGCAGTCTCTTCGCGCTGGTCAGCGTGGGGTCGCTACTGCTCTACGCGGTGTTCGGGGCGTTGTATCTCGGCGCGGAGTTCGTGCCCGCCTTGACCGATCTGCCGCAAGCCCTCTATTTTGCGGTGGTGACCATGGCCACGGTCGGCTATGGCGACATCGTGCCGCACTCGACCGCGGCGCGCTTTTTCACGGTGTCCATCATCATCCTGGGCATCACGGTGTTCGCCACCGCGGTCAGCGCGGTGATCGGCCCCATCATCGGGGGCAGTCTCAAACGATTGGTCCGAGGCCGGATTTCACACGCCATGCGCAAGAACCATGTGATCATCGCCGGCGCCACGCCGCTGGCACAAAGCGTGTATCAAGGCATGCGCGGCCGCGATTTCCCGGTGACGGTGATCGTGCCGCCCGGCGTGCCGCATGAATTTCCGGCGGATGCCGACCTCATCATCGACGATCCTTCCAGCGCGACGGTCCTGGCCACTGCCGGCGCCGCGCGTGCGCGCTTCATTCTCGCGCTGCGCGACGACGATGCCGACAACGCCTTCATCGTGCTGGCCGCCAAGGAAGTGGCCGGCCCGGACACCAAGACGGTGGCAATGGTCAGCGCCAGTAAGCATCTGCAGAAGATGCGCCGCGTGCAACCCGACATGGTGTTCTCGCTGCAGTTGCTCGGCAGCGAGCTGCTGGCGCGCACGCTCACCGGCGAGCCCATCGACCATCGGCTCGTGACGGACCTGTTCTTCGCGCAGACGGCGTCGCAGGATCCGGCGCCGCAGACCTGAACGGCGCGGATTCCGTCCGGCTGCGCGCGCGGGGGTGCTTCCGACAGAGGCAGGTCGAGCCGCGGACGGGGCGCAGCAGGACGCTATAGGGCAGAGATCGGCCGTATATAGGCCGAGCGGGCGCGGCGAATGGGCGATAAGCTATGCGGCGGGAAACGGTTCGGCACCTGCCGCCAGGCCGTCATACCCGTCCAACGCCTGAGCGCCGATCCACTCTTCCACGGGAAATACATGACCGAAGCCACCATCATCCAAGCCGTCACCTTGCCCCGCGTGCAGGCCCTTCTGCAAGAGCAGGGCTATCGCGTCACCGTGTCCGAACAGAACGGTCTGTCCCAACTGCTGAGTGCCTCGCAGGGCATCGGTTTCTCGCTGCGCTTCGGCAATCCCGCCCAGACCCAGGGTGAATTCGTCGACTACACCTTCAGCTGCGCGCTGCGCGTGCAGGGCGATCTGCCGGCGGGTCTCGCGGATAGCTGGAATGCGGGCAAGCGCTTCGCCCGCCTGAGCGTGCAGGGCAATTTCCTCGTGCTCGAGATGGATGTGATCCTGGCGGGTGGCGTCAGCGAAAATCATCTGCGCGCCAATACCGAGCTGTGGGACCGCCTGCTGCAGGAGCTGGTGTTGTTCCTGCGCCAGTTCATGCAGCAAGCCGAAGGCGCGGGCGCGACGGCCGCCCCGCTGGCGAATGGCGAGGCGGTGAACGCCTGATCGGTAAGGTTTGGCGGCGAGCGCGGCCCGATGCGGCCGCGTTCGTTCGCCACGCGCGGCATGGCCGCGGCGATCCGGGGCCCTGCCCCGGGTCAGATTTACACGGCGTCAATCCTGTTTGCGCCTGTTCCCAAGCCGCTCCGATCCCCGATTTACCGCCGGGAATCCGACCGGCTGAGCAAAAAGTGCGCAATTTCGCGGTCTCGAGTCGTACCTTGTAGCATTTGCTTGCCGGGCCCGCGGGCGCGATTTTCGCCTCGATCGGGCCTCGGCGATCGGCCTCAGCCCGGCGGCGAGGCCTTGCGGCGCGAGTTCGGAAAATACGCCGCGTAGTCGAAGTCGCCGCGCGCGATCGCCTCGAGAATATCGGCACGCTGCTGCGCCGCCCGCTTCAGATTTGCCGCGGTGGGCCTGATCCGCAGCCGTTCGATGCAGTGTTCGCCACGGTAGACGAAGCCGATCTCGATCGATGATTCGGATGCGGGCCGCACGCCCTCGAAGCCAGTACTCATTGCGTTTCGTCTCGATGTCCCTGCGGGCTCTCACTATATCCCGCCGCCGACCCCTCGGTCTTTGCCTTCCCTTACAACTTGATGCCCCGGTGTCACGCCGGCTGGCTACGCTAGTTCCACGACTTGGCCGGCGCCTTGTCGGGCCGTGCCGGGAACGCGGCTTGCCATAGCAACAGCGCCGGACCCTGCAACGAACGTCGTGAACTTGGGAAGGTTCACCCCCCGGTGACCGATAACAGCCTCAAACACCGGGCAGCGATCAACGCAGGGCGGTCCATAGCCTCAAAGAAAAAAGCTATTAAATTCATTGAATCAATTCAATGGCCCTATTGATTAGCCAGAAGCTATCGTACAAAAAACGAACTAAGGAGAAGTCTATGAAATCCCGCGCTTTTGTCCGCGCCCGCGCCATCAAGATCCCCGAGGGACTCGCGCTCGCGCTCGGCGCCGCCCTGCTGGCCCTGATCGCCTTGCCCGATGCGCATGCCGATGAGCCCGTCGCCGTCGCGCCGGCCGCCTCGCAATCGGCGGCCGCCACCGGCACGCCGGTGTCCTCCCTGAAAGCGGAGCTGTGCGAGCAGGCCGCCAAGCCGTACTACGGCCTGCGCGACACGCTGTTGATGGCCCAGGGTGTGCTGGTCGCCGCCGGAGAGTAATCATGGCCCATCCTGTTGCAGCCATCATGATCTGCCTGGGCCTGATCGCCTGCAGCGTCGGCGCTGTGGTGCAGGCCAATGAGCTGAGCGGCTTCCAGGCCGGCGGCACCCATGCGCGCTACGCCTGCGCAGCGCAAGCAGCCGTCGCCGCTCCCGTCAGCGCCGATGCTGACGAGGCCGATGTCGAAGACCTGATCGACGCCCACTACCAACTCACGGCTTTCGGCCGCCGCGCTTAAGGCGCTCGATGCGCGCTGGCTGTCGCACGCGGCGCGATGCCTTCGCGACGGCGTCCGGCGCACGAGGTCAGCGTTCGCTCGTTACCGGGCATCAAGCCCCTCACTGGGCTGCGGTCATCCGCAAGGGGCACCGCGATCTCACTTGATCCCCGCCACCTGTCGGGATCTGCATACTTCCGGATCCCCTCGCATGCGCCCGGCGCAGGCCGATTTCGGGCATGGGCCAGTGCAAGATTCTGTCCTGATACTGGCTAGGCGAACCATCGGTATCCATTGTTTTTATATAATTATTTATATGAAGCCGCTATGCTTTGTCGGCTCGGCCCTGGCCGAGCTGCGCGCCTTTCCTGCCGACGCACGAAGACAAGCTGGCTTCGAGTTGGACGCGATCCAGCGAGGCTTCATGCCCAGCGACTTCAAGCCTCTGATCACCGTCGGACCGGGCGTGTACGAGATCCGGATTCATGTGGCAGGCGAGTGGCGGATTATTTTTATCGCTCGCCGGATGGAGGCGATTTACGTGCTGCATGCCTTTCAAAAGAAATCCCGCGCACTCTCGTTGTCCGATCTGGAGCTGGCCATCCGCCGCTACCGGTCTCTACAGGAAACGCGATGAGTACAACGATCATTGAATCCAGTGGCAATGTTTTTGCCGACCTGGGCTTTTCCGCCGAGGAGGCCGCCTTGCTGGCGCTTCGGGCGGAGCTCATGGGTAACCTGCGCGAATGTATCGAGGCGCGGCGCTGGACTCAGGCCCAGGCCGCCGCGGCGCTCGGTGTCAGCCAGCCGCGCATCTCCGACCTGATCCGCAACAAGTGGGATCGCTTCAGCCTCGACATGTTGGTGTCGCTGGCGATTCGCGCGGGGCTGGATCCTCGCGTGACCTCCAGATCACGCTGACACCGACTGTTGTGTTCCCTGCGCTCCCCGATCGGCGGGCCGCGCAAAGAAAACGGGCGCATCGGGCGCCCGTTTGCCGTTAACCCGCTGTCGCGGCTTGTGCCTCGATCAGCGCACCGGCCAGCCGTACATCAGGCCGCCATCCTTGTACGAAGCGTTCAGGCCGCGGGCGAGTTTCATCGGGCTGGTCATGCCGAGGTTCTTCTCGAAGCTCTCGCCGTAATTGCCGATGTTCTTGATGATGTTGTAGGCCCACTTGTCGTCCACGCCGAGATTCTTGCCCATGCCCGGCGTCACGCCCAGCAGACGCTGCACGTTGGGGTTGTTGCTCTTGAGCATCTCGTCGACGTTCTTCGAGGTGATGCCATATTCCTCGGCTTCGAGCATGGCGTTCAGCGTCCAGCGCACCACGTTGAACCACTTCTCGTCGCCCTGACGCACCATCGGGCCGAGCGGCTCCTTGGAGAAGTTCTCGGGCATGATCACGTACTGCTCGGGATTCTCGAGCGTGGTGCGGGCGGCGGCGAGCTGCGACTTGTCGCCGGTAAAGGCGTCGCAACGGCCCATCGCAAAGGCGCGGATCACTTCGTCCAGGCGTTCAACGACCACCGGCTTGAAGGCAATGTTCTCGGCGCGGAACCAGTCGGCCAGGTTGAGTTCGGTGGTGGTGCCCGGCTGCACGCATACGGTGGCGCCGTTGAGCTCCTTGGCGCTCTTCACGTTGAGCGACTTGTTCACCATGATGCCCTGGCTGTCGTAGTAGTTCACGCCCACGCCGATCAAGCCGAGCGTGGTGTCGCGCGTGAGCGAGAGCGTCGTGTTGCGCGGCAGCACGTCGACTTCGCCCGACTGCAGGGCGGTAAAGCGCTGCAGCGCGCTCACGGCCATGATCTTGGACTTGGACGCATCACCGAACATGGTGATCGCGATGGCGCGGCACAGGTCGACGTCGAGGCCGATCCAGCCACCCTTGCTGTCGTTCACCGAGAAGCCGGCCACGCCCGTGGACACGCCGCATTGGACAAAGCCTTTGTTCTTGACGTTGTCGAAGGTCGGACCGGCATGCGCCGTCCAGGACGATACGAGCAGAGCGGCGCCGGCCGCTACCAGGTTCAGGGCTTTCATCGAGTCTCCGCGTGGCTCAACGCCAAGTGTGGGAATGGGTCCGCCGACGGGCGGATCCGTGCGCGGCATGGTACCAGCGTCCGACACCGCGAGAATGGGGGAATTCCCTTTAAATTCGTACGGCGGAATCAACGCGCCTCAATCGGGCCGTAAACCTTTGCTTCTGGTCGAGAACACGCCACACGGCCGGCCCCAGATCGAGCGTGTCCGGCAGCAGCTGGAAAACGATATAGCGCTGGCTGGCGCGAAAGCCTCGCCAACGCAGCGCGGCCAGGCTCAGCGCATGCGCTGCGTTGTAGGCGAGGTCGAATCGGCTTTCCAGCGCCAACGTGCTGTTTTGCGCGTCGCGCAAGCGTGTCGCGCCCGAGCGGCGCAGGCGCGGCAGGCGGGGGAGCCAAGCGCGTGGCCATCAGGCCACGCGTCTCGACCCTTGCACGCGCTGCGCAGGCGCCGATTTCCGTCCGGCTACTTCGCCACGTTCGCCGTCGCCGGCCGCGAGGCCTGGGTCGGCATGCGTTCTACGGTGAGGGCGTCGGTGGCGCCGGGTGTGGGCCGCACGACGAGCGCGCGGTTGACGCTGTTGGCGCCGAGGTTGGGCACGTCGGCCGGGCGGGCGGCGAGCGCGGCGAACGGGCCGCCGCCCGTGGCGGGCATCTCGCCGAGCGTGAGTGTCTGGCCCCAGGCGCCATTGCGGCGCGACAGCACCTGATAGCGTTGCGGGCCGCCCGCGCTGCGTGCGACGACATACAGCGTGCCGTTGACCACGCTGAGCGCGGGGGGCGAGGCGGCCGTGGCGCCGAGCGCCACCGGCTTGCCGTGTTCGACCAGCCAGAGCGGACCGCCGGCGCGCTCGAGCACGGCGAGGGTCACGTTGCCTTTTTCATCGGCGGCCACGGCGGGACGGCCGATGAACGTTACGCCGAGATCGGCAGCCGGGCCCCAGGCGAGCGCGAGGTCGCGCGGGCCGGAGGTCTGCTTCAGGCGCAGCAGGTGGTTGCTGCCGCGCTCGCGCATGTAGAGCTCGATCCGGTCGGAACCGTTGCGGATGGCGACCAGGCCGCCCGCCGCGGTAGGCGCGGCCACCGGCAGCCAGGCTTGCCAGCCGGTCTCGCGGTCGGTGCGCGGATGAAGCTGGCGCGTGTAGTGGAGGTCGCCGGTGCTGTCGAGCGCGAACACCACGTAGCGGCCATCGGCGCTGCGCGCGATCGCCGGGCTGCCGGTGGCGTTTTCGAGCGGAGGCAGGGCCTGCCAGGGGCCCCAGCTGCCATCGATGCCGGTCGGCGCCGACCAATGCGACTGACCGTCGTAGCCCAGCGCCACGGCGGCCGCGTCGCCGCGCAGTGCGACGGCGGGGATCTGCGTGGCGCGCAGCGTGCCGAGCGCCTGCCAGCCTTGCCACGTGCCGTCATGGCGCTGCTTGTTGGCCCACAGACCGCCCAGCGGATCGCGCGCGATCAGGCCGGCGGTGCCGTCGGCATGGGCGAACGACACGAGCGGTCCGGTGGTGCGTCCGCCCAGGCTCTGCCAGCGTTGCTGACCCGGCAACCACTCGTTGATGGCGGCGTTGGTCTCGCCCGCCGCGAACACGACCATGCCGCCGCGGCCGTCGGGATAGAGCTGCGGCGTCATGTCCTGGCGCGAGACGTAGTAGGCGCGCTGCACCCACGCGGCCGCCGGGCCGGCGGGTTCCTGGCAGCCCGTGGGGCCGGCGCAGTAGTGGTAGTCGTTCCAGGCGTAGTGCTGGAAGATCACCGACTTGCTCGCGATCTCGGCCTCGGTGAGATTGCTGGCGCGCTCCTGGCTGGGGTAATCGATGTAGCCGGTCTCGGCGTAGTTGCCGGGCGCGTGCACCATGGCCTCGCGCACCAGCCGCGCGCTGGCGATGTGGTCCGGATGGCCGTGTCCCGCGCAACGCCAGCAGAGCTGCGTGTACGGCACGACCATGTTGTCGTCGAGATGGCGTACGGTGGTGGGGCCGTAATCGCGAATGATCGCGGCGAGCGTCTGCACCAGCTCATCGCGCGTGTAGGTCTCGGGGTAGGGCCCGAGCGTGTCCACGGTCTGGCCCGGTTCGGACTCGGTGCGACTGAGCGGGGTGAGGCTGCCCCAGCCTTTGCCGAGCCAGGGATCCTTGAGCCGCATGTGCCAGAGCTGCACGCGCGGATTGTCCTGCAGCGTGAAGCGCGCGATCGTGCGGCCACCCACGATGCCCGCGCCTTCGCGCCATTGATCGGGCTTCTTCGCCATATAGGCATAGGCCGCGCGCACACCGCGCTCGCGGCCCAGCATGTAGCCTTCGCCTTCTCCCGCGTCGCTCGCGGTCAGGTACACGAGGCGCACGCAGCCGCCCGCCTCGATGTTGGCCGCGATGTCCGGGTTCATGAAGAGCAGGTCGTCGTCGAGGTGGGCGACGAACGCCAGATCCTTGATGCCGTGGCATTGTGCCAATGACGGCGGAGCGGCGTGAACGAGGCCCGCCGTCAGGCAGGCGAAGACCACAAGCAGGGGGCGAAGCAGAACGGAGATGGCGGGCATGGCATGCATGCGGCGCGCGGCCTCGGGCGGCGCGCCAGGGAGTCACAGGCCCGGAAAGTATACCGGCGCGCCATGACGCTTCCGTGCGTTCAGGAGGGGTTCAGCTGATGGGGGCGGCCAACGGCGCGCAGCTAACAGCGCGCGGCCAACATCGGGCGGCCAACAGCGGGCGGCCAGCTACGGCCGCCCCTCACGTTCCACCCGACTCAGCGGCGCTCGAACTTCGGCGCGCGCTTTTCTTCGAACGCCTTGCGGCCTTCTTTGGCGTCGGCCGTCGCGAAGCAGATGGCCTGCAGATCGCGTTCGTACTCCACGGCCTTTTCGAGCGGCATCGACAGCGCGGCGCGCAGATTCACGCGCGCGGTCTCGGCCGCGATGGGGGCGCGGGACGCGATGGTGGCGGCGAGCGCCTGCGCGCGTTCGCGCAGTTGCTCCTGCGGCACGACCTCGCTCACCAAGCCCCAGGCCAGCGCCTGCTCGGCGCGTATCGGGTCGCCCGTGAGCACCATCAGCGCGGCGTTGCTCGGGCCGATCGCATGCACGAGCTGCGCCGTCATGCCGCCGCCGCCGATCCAGCCCAGCTTGATCTCGGGCGCGCCCAGGCGCGCATTGTCGGAGGCGATGCGGATATCGCAAGCCAACGCCATCTCGAGGCCGCCGCCGAAGGTGTAGCCGTTGATCGCCGCGATGGTCGGCTTTTTCAGCATGCGCACGCAGTCGCAGTAGTCGAGCCGGTTGCGAAAGTCCCACGGCGTGGCGTAGCGGTCGAGCTCGGTGATGTCCGAGCCGGCGCAGAAGGCCTTGGGGCCCGCGCCGGTCAGGATCACCGCCCGCACCTGCGAATCGGTGTTGCACTGCTCCACGGCCGCGATCAGCAGGTCCGCCATTTCGGGCGTCATCGCGTTCAGCTTCTCGGGGCGATTGAGTTCGATGATGGCGACATGGCCATCGATACTGAGATTGACGAGTGCGCTCACGCTGAATCCTTATGCTGCGGTGGGCTGGGGGGCGGCGGCCAGGCTGGCCTGAAAACGCTCGGTCAGACCGCGCGCCAGCGTCTGTGACGGGGTGCGCGCGGCCACGCCGTCGCGCAGGAATTGCGAGGCCTCGCTCTGGAAGGCGATATAGCCATCGTGCCGTGGCCGGATCGACGCGGCTTCGAGCGTGCGCGCGGTGTTGGCGTAGAAGTTGCCGCTGGCCGCGTTCACGCTCGCATCGGCCCAGCTGCCGCGATGGCTGGGCTGGCCTTCGTGCTGCGGGATGAAGCGGCTCTGCGTGTCGGCAGCCAGCAACCACAATAGATGCGCGCGCAGCTTGGGCCCCACGATGCAGCGGCGCGATATCGCGATGCCGGTGCCGCCTAGGATCGAGCCGGGCCGGCCCGCATCGGCCTCGGGCGCGTCGCGGAAGGTCAGCGGCTTCGCCACCGCGGACGTCGCGTAGTTCACGTAGCCGTAGACCAGCGGGCAGAGCGTGATGTCGTCGCGCGCGCTCATGTGGCCGAGCAGGGCAATCGGGTTGTAGGCCAGGGCCTGCGCCGGCGTGAGCCGGGCCAGCTCCGTGAGCAGCTCGCAGGCCTCGACCAGCGTGGCCTCGTCGTGCCAGGCGCCGTGCGGGCGCAGGTCGGTATCGGGCGCGATGGCGGCCGCGATCGAGAGCAGCGACAGGAACGGATGCGGTCCGCCCCAGCTCAGCGCGACCGAGCCACTGCGCCGAGACAGCGCCAGCACCTCGCGCCAGGTGCGCGGCACGGGGCCGTCGAGCCGGTCGGCGCGCGTGGCCATCACCTGCGTGGCGGCGTCCAGCGGCAGGGCCCACTGACGATCGGCCATGCGATAGCTGTCGTACGACAGCCCGATGCTGTCGCGCGCGATGCGCGCCAGATCCTCGGGTGCGAACACGGTGTCGAGCGGCTGCAGGCAATCGTGCGCCAGGGCCTCGCCGAGATGCGGGTGGTCGAGCACGACCAGGTCATAGCGGGCGCAGAGCTCCGCGATGGGCGCCGACTCGAAGCCTTCGAGCGATTGCTTGTCCCA
This sequence comes from Bordetella genomosp. 5, assembly GCF_002261475.1. Taxonomy (GTDB): domain Bacteria; phylum Pseudomonadota; class Gammaproteobacteria; order Burkholderiales; family Burkholderiaceae_B; genus Bordetella. The sequence goes on along the minus strand of NZ_NEVN01000012.1, from coordinate 34,033 downwards.
CTGCACCAGCGGCGTGTGCGTGGTGGCCGCATGCAGGGCGTTGAAACCGCGCGGATGATCCCACGTCAGGCCGCGATAGGGCAGGGCGCGCTCGCTCATTCGGCGGCTCCCCGCAGCACTGCGCCCGAGGCCGCATGCGCGTCGATCTCGTCGGCGCTGAAGCCGAAGTCGCGCAGGACCTCGTCGGTGTGTTGGCCGGTGAGCGGCGCGCCGCGCACCACCTGGCTCGGTGTCCGGGAAAAACGGATCGGAAAGCCCGGCGTCTTGATGCGGCCTTCGGTCGGGTGCTCGTACTCGACGAAGGTGCCGTTGTGCGCGATCTGCGGATCCTCCACGAGATCGGCATAGCCGTAGACCGGGCTGCACCAGATGCCGGCCGCGTCGAGCTTGGCGAACCAGTCGGCCGTCGAGGCCTTTGCCAGCGTGTCGCGCACCAGGGCATAGATCTCGTCGCGCTTTTCCCAGCCGTCGCGTTCGCCGGTGTACGCCGCCAGACGCGGCTCCTCGGTCACGCGGGCCAGCACGTTCATGTCGGGCATGGCGAGCGCCAGGTAGCCGTCGCTCGTGGCGAAGGTGCCGTAGGGCGCACGGATGTAGACGTGGGCGTGCGGCTCGGCGCTGCGCACCTGCGGCTTGTGCCCCACGGTGAACACCGACAGCTCCTGCATCTGGATCGTGGTGATCGCGTCCAGCATGTTGACCTCGACCTTCTGGCCTTCGCCGGTGCGTTCGCGGTGCAGCAGCGCGGCCAGCACGCCCTCGAAGGCGCAGTAGGCGGTGACGGCGTCGACCACATATTGGCCCGCCGCGCGCGGCGCCTCGCCGGCGCGTCCCGACGACAGCATCGCGCCCGACATCGCCTGCAGCAGCAGGTCTTGCCCGGGTCGGGTGGCGTACGGTCCATCTTCGCCGAAGCCCGACATCGACACATAGATGAGGCGAGGGTTCAGCGCCGACAGGGTTTCGTAGTCGACGCCCAGGCGGCCCGCCACGCCCGGCCGGTAGTTCTGAATGAACACATCCGCCTGTGCCGCGAGCTTCTGGATGATCTCCTTGCCGCCCGCGCTCTTCAGGTCGATCGCCAGCGAGCGCTTGTTGCGATTCAACGAGAGAAACGACACGTTGATCTTGTTGCCCGTGATGCCGCCCGCGGGCGCGTGACGCTGCCATTCGCCGGTGGGCGGCTCGATCTTGATCACGTCGGCGCCCAGGTCTCCGAGGCGCTGCGCCGCAAACGGCCCCGCCATGGCGATCGAGCAGTCGAGAACCTTGTAGCCAGAAAGAATACTCATGCTTCTACCCTTTGCGTGCGCCGATGCGCCTCAATGCATGACCCAGCCGCCGTCCACGGCCAGCGTCTGTCCGGAAATAAAACCTGCCTCCTCCGAGGCGAGGAACACGATGGCCGCGGCGATATCGCCCGCGTGGCCACGTCGCTTCACCGACTGGCGCTCGAGCACCATGCGGTTGTAGCCCTCGGGGTCGGGATGGATCTTCTCGGCGTCGGTGGGAAAGGCGCCCGGCGAGATCGCGTTGACCGTGATCCCCCATTTGCCGAACTCGCGGGCGAAGGCCCGCGTGGCGCCCACCATCGCGCCCTTCGACTGCACGTAGGGCAGCAGGTTTTCCCAGCCGCCCGACAGCGTGATCGACGAGATGTTGATGACGCGGCCCCAGTGCTGGGCGCGCATGCCCGGCAGCGCCGCGCGCACGATCTGCACGGCGGCCTCCACGTTGACGCGGTGCACGCGTGCCAGCTCGGCGTCGCTGTACTCCTCGAACGGGCGCGAGGGATAGATCGCCGCGTTGTTGATGACCACGTCGATCACGCCCTCGGCCGTCAGCCGTTCCAGGTGCGAGGCCAGCGCGGCCGCGTCGGCCAAATCGGCCTGCAGGATCTGCAGCCGGTCGGCGAGCCGCGCCGGCACGGCGCTCTGCAGGCGATCGATATGGCCGGCGTGGTTGTCGAGCGCGATCACGCGGGCGCCCGCTTCGAGCAGGGTCAGCGTGGTGTCCACGCCGAAGCCGCCGGCCGCGCCGGTGTACAGCACGCGGCGGTCTTGCAGCGAGAAGCGCGTGCTCATGTCCGCCCCGCGATGGGCGCGAAGCGGCCCGACAACGGCGGATAGTCGGTCTCGGGCTGGTCCGCGATGGCACGGATGCGCGCCTCGCAGGCCGCGATCTCGGCGGCCGAGCCCAGCACGCTGAACGTGGTGTCGTAGCGGCGCTCGTCACCGTGTTCGAGCCAGATCAGCTCGTTGCGCTCGCGCGCCGCGCCCTGGCCCAGCACATGATTGGTCGAGGGTTCGATGCCCATCGCGTACTGGCCCGATTGCAGGTTCTGCCACTGGTACTGACACGGGAACTGGTGCTTGTAGGTGCTTACCTGCATGCCCAGACCGAGCGCGTCGTTCACCAGCGCCACCGGTACGCTGCCATCGTCGGCGGCGGCCATCTCGTGCTGCCACACCTGCTCATGAAACCCCAGCTGCGGCGCCGGCATGCGGCGATAGCCCACGCCCTGCTTGCGATAGTCCTGCTCGTGCGCGGCCCACACCACGTCGCGGATCGGCGCGAGATAGCGCGAGCCCTCGTCGAGCACCGGGTAGCCCAGATTGATGTGATAGCAGAGCATGTGCGGCGTGCGGTAAAAGCCGCGGTTCACCACGCGATCCGACAGCCTGATGTCGTTGCTGCCCACCTCGATTTCGATGCGGCGATGCAGCTCGAGATGCTCGCCGAACACGGTGCCCTGGCTCACCACGCCCTCGGCCCACAAGACACAGCGGTCACCGTCCCAGCGCTCGCCGTAGCCGGTCAGGCGCGCGGGGATGGTGCCGACGCGGCCATGGATGGATTGCTTCGCCGTCTTGCGCGGCCCATACACGTAGTTGTCGGTCGGGGCGTCGTACATGAACAGAATATGGTCCAGGCCGCAGGTGATCATGAGGCCCGAGAACGACCGCATCCAGCCCAGCCCGCCTTCGCCTTCGTAGTCGTGCAGACCGGGATGGCGAAAGCCCGCAGGCGATTGCCAGCCCATGGCGAAACCGCGGTACTCGCAGTCCGCGATGTCCATCGCGCGATCCACCAGCACCGTAAAACGCAGGCCCGTGCCGCTGCGGAACTCCAGCATGCGGATGCCACGTTCCAGCCCGTCGTCCAGCGTCATCAGGCGTACGCCGGCAAACTGCGCAAGCTGTCCGGCGCGCGCCTCTACGTCGCGGCGCGTCATCCAGGTCCCGTAAATGTCAGGCATGAGTTCTCCCTGGCCGATGCGCGCTCGCGCGTCTGCCGGTGTCGGTGTTCAGAATCGTGTGGGCAGGCGCGCCGCGGGCCTCGATCGTTGCCGCGCCGCGCGCCTTCGAGCGTGCCGGCGGCCTACAGGCCGTTGGCGCGCAGCCGTTCGTCCAGAAAGTTCTTGGCGCGCGGCACGTCGTCTTCGGTCAGGTGTTCGATGATGATGGGGATGTTGGGATGCTTCTTCGCCAGGCGCTGCAGGTACAGGTCGTAATTGAGCGCGCCCAGGCCCGGCGCCGGCAGTTCGATCTCGCCAACGCCGCGGAAGGTGTGGCTCTCGGCCGCGCCTTCGTCACCGATGTCGCTGTGCTTCTCCGACTTGTCGTCGCCCGAGCGCTTCACGTCCTTGGCATGCGCGATGCAGATCTTGTCGGAGAGCGCGTCGAACACCTGATTCAGCGTGCGGTCCATCTGATCGATGTTGTGCGCCTCGAAGTAGTTCGTCGGATCCATCAGCAGGCCCAGGCCCGGGTGATCCACTTCGGCAAACATGCGCAGCGTCTCCTCGACCGAGCCCACCACGTTGTTCACGTAGGTCTCGAGCAGGAACACCGCGCCATGGTCGTAGGCGTGCTGCGACAGCTCGGCGATCACCGCGCGGCACTGGTCCCAGCCTTCTTCCGTCTTGTTCTTCGGGTGATGCACCCAGTCGCTGTCGGTGGCGAAGGTGCCGGTTTCCGAGATCACATAGGGCGAGCCTAGCTGACGGGCGTGCGTCAGGATTTCCTTGAGGTAGCCGTTACGGCGCTGACGCTCGGCGGGGTCGGGGTGAACGATGTTGGTGTAGGCCGAGATGCAGGACACCGGCAGGTTGTAATTGCGGAAGGTGTCGCGGATCTGGGTGCACTTCTGCGCGGTCAGCTGGCCCGGGCCGAGCTCCATGTCCTTGAAATGCAGGTCGAGCTGCACGGTGTTGAAACCGTGCGAGCGGATCACCTTGGCGGTGCGCTCCAGCTCATAGGGAAAGTAGCCCGAGAAGATTCCGGTCTGGATCATGATGGTTGTCTCCGTCTGTTTTTTGTCTGGTTATTCAACAGCCGGCAGCCGTACTGTGCGGCCTTCGGCGATGGACGTATACGCGGCCTCGACCAGCGCCATCGTGCGTACGTTGTCGGTCACGCTCAACGCAGGCTCGGTGCCGCTGGCCAGCGCGTACTGCAACTGCTCCATCACGCCGATGAAGGCATGCGGAAACCACATCGTGTCCCACGTCGGGGTCACCCATCGTCCATCGGTGTGGCCGTTGGCCGCGCGCGAGGCGTAGCTCAGGGTCGACGGCTCGCCGGTGGGCCAGCCGATCGTGCCGCGCGCCACGCCCTCGGTGCCTTCCACGCGCCAGCGGATGTGCTGATCATCGGGATAGCCCTCGGCGCGCGGGCCCGACCACACGTCTTCGAGCGAGAGCGCGAGCAGGCCACTGCCAAAGCGCAGGGTGGTGCACACCAGGCCATCCTGATGCGCGAACTCGGTGCGCGGATCGGGGCGCGTGATGCTGGTGACCTCGGTGGGTTCACCGAACAGGTATCGCAGCGCATCCAGGTGATGCACGCTCATGTTCGAGAGCGTCAGCCGGTCGTAGTCGCGCAGAAAATCCTGCCAGTGCGGGATCGCGTGCATGTCGATCTGCGCGAACACGGGCGTGCCCAGCACGCCCTGATCGAGCAGTTGCTTGAGCGTGCGCATCGACTGGTCGTAGCGCATGTTCTGGTTCACCGACAGGATCTTGCCGGCGGCACGCGCCTCGTCGCGCAGGGCCCGAGCCTCGTCGAGCGACAGGGCGAGCGGCTTCTGCGCCAGCACGCCGCGCACGTGCGGGGCGCGCAGGGCGGCGCGGATCAAGGCCGGCTGGAGGTCCGGCGGATACGCGATGTCCACGATCTCGATCTGCGGATCGGCGATCAGGGCCAGCGGATCTTCGTGCACGCGCGGGATGCTATAGCGCTGGGCGACCTCGGCGGCCTTGCTGCGCGTGCGCGACGCGATCGCCGCCACCGTGAAGCCGGCCTGCTGGTAGGCGGCCAGATGGCACTCGGCCATGATCATGCCCGCGCCGATGCAGCCGATGCGAAAGCGCCGTTCCCGAACCGGCGGGTCCGGCACCAGGGTAGGGTGCGACATATGCTCCTCCTGCCGGTCCGGTATGCCCTCGACTGCCTGGCATCCTGCCGTGCGGTGTTTGATGTTATTGAGCCGCGATAATCACATCAAAACAATCAGGGGTAAAGGCGCCTCGCGCTCATAGTGGCCGGGCGTTACCTTTTTGATCCCGAATGATGGCAAATGATGGTTTATGATGGCTTCGCTGCCATCGCCTTGATGGTGTCCTGAGAGCCCGGTCCCGCATGCGTCCCACCATTTCCCTCATTGCCCGCGAAGCGGGCGTGTCCACGGCCACGGTCGACCGGGTGCTGAACGACCGCGACGGCGTGCGCGGCAAGACGCGCGATCGCGTGCTGGCCATTGCCAATCGCCTGGGTTATTTCATCCAGGGGGCCGACGCGGCCAGCCAGGACGTGCGGGTCGATTTCGTTTTACCCGCCGGCACCAACAGCTTCATGACCGCGCTGGGCCAGCACCTGCTCGAAGAAGCGGCGACGCGGCCGGATGTGCGGGCCCGCCTGCATCTGATCGAAGGGTTCGACGCCAACAAGCTTGCGCAGAAGCTCTACGAGCTGCGCGAGCAGACGCAGGCCGTGGGCCTGGTGGGGCTGGACCATCCGCAGGTGCGCGACGCCATCATGGCGCTGCGCGACAGCGGCGTGCATGTGAGTACGCTGGTGTCGGATATCCCGATCTCGGCGCGGCTGGGTTACGTGGGCATCGACAACCGCGCGGCAGGCCGGCTGGCCGCGCTGCTGCTCGGGCGGTTCCTGCCGCAGCATACCGAGCAGAAGGTTGCGGTGTTCGTCGGGTCGCTGGCGTATCGCGGCCACGAAGAGCGTGAGATGGGCTTTCGCTCGTTGCTGAGCGAAGAGTTTCCGCACCTGCGCATCGCGCACATTCTCGAGATCGGCGACGACCGCGACCGCGCGTTTGCCGTCACGCAAGACCTGCTGCGCAAGGAGCCGCCGCACGCCATCTACAACATCGGCGCGGGCAACCAGGGCATCGCACGGGCGCTGAAAGAAGCGCGCCCGGGCGAGGCGCGTCCGGCACCTCGCATCGTGTTCGTGGGCCACGACCTCACCGAGGCCACGCGCCGCCTGCTGCTCGATCGCACCATGGACGCCGTGATCGACCAGAACCCGCGCGTCGAGGCGCGCGAGATCGTCAAGCTGCTGGTGGCCGCGGTGAAGGGTGCGCCCGAGCCGAGCTACCTGCCGCGCCTGCAGGTGATCTTCCGGGAAAACATTCCGGAGCCGTGATGCACGGCCGTGCCGAAGGCTGGATCATCGGCGCGGGGCGCGGCCTCCCTGATGCGGCCGCGCAGCCGCGCTGGCCTCAGCCTCTGACCACCAGATCGCGCACCCAACGCCCGATGCTCACCACATCGGCATCGCGCTGCGCGAAACCCAGCACCTGCACGCCGAGCGGCAGGCCGTCGAGCGACAGGGCCGGCACGTTGATCGCCGGCGCGCCGAGCAGCGACGAGGCGCAGGCAAACGAGACATCGCCGGTGGGATAGCGGGAGTCCTTGATCGCCTCGATCAGCGGCGCAGCGCCGCATGCATTCAGCGAGATCAAGCCGTCGCATTGCGCGGCCAGCGCCGCCAGCCGCAAGCGCGCATGCTCGCGCAGCTGCAGGCATTCGCGGTAAGCCTCCAGCGTCATTGCGCGGCCGCTCTCCAGCTGCCGCACCAGGCTGGGCCCGAGCGTGTCGGGGTGCTTTTCGACCAGGTTTTCCAGCGACCAGCGTTGTTCCCAGGAAATGAGCCGCAACGACAGACCGGCCGCGTCGGCCACGGCCTGATCGAGCAGCTCGACCAGGGGATTGTCCTTGCGACGCAGCAGCCGCACGCCGGCGCGTTCGACCTGTTCGGCAAAGGCGTCGAAGGCGGCGCGGGCGGCCGGCTCGGCGCGCGCCCAGCCCTCGGTTTCGAGCACGGCGAGGCAACGCGGTTGCCGTGCGGTGGGCGTGTCGTCCGGGCCTTGCAGGCCGGGCTGGCCGGGGTCGCCGCCCACGCGCCGTGCGATCTCGATGGCGGTGTGCCACATATCGATCGCCGAGTTCGCATGCACGCCCAAATGCGCCTGGCTCAGGCCCAGACGCTCGCCGCGGTTGATCGCGCCCACGGTCGGTTTGATTGCCCAGTTGCCGTTGAAGCTCGCGGGCCGCAGGATCGATCCCACCAGCTGCGAGCCCAGCGCCACGGGCACCATGTTCGCGCCGACCACCGCGGCCGAGCCGCTGGATGACCCACCCGGCGTGCGCGCGGGGTCGAAGGCGTTGGTGGTCGGGCCAGGGTCGAGGAAGCCGAGCGCGGTGGTCACGGTCTTGCCCAGGATGATGGCGCCCGCCTCGCGCAGCGCGCGAATCGAGGCGCTGTCGTTCTTCGGGAAGTTGCCGTCGAACGCGCGGCAGCCCATTTGCGTGGGCATGTCCTTCGTTTCGATCAGGTCCTTGACGCCGATGGGCATGCCATCGATCGGCGACAGCGGGCGCCCCTCGCGGTAGCGCCGCGCCGACGCATCGGCCGCGGCGCGCGCGCCTTCGGGATTGAGCACCACCCAGCCTTTGAGCTGCGGCTCGCGGGCCTCGATCGTGGCAAGGCAGCGTTCGAGATAGTCCCGCGGCGTATCCTTGCCGCTCGCGAAGGCCGGCGTGGCCTCATGAAACGTCAGGGTCGGGTGGGAGGCGGGATCGTAGGCCAAGGTGTCGCTCCGGTCGGGTGTCATTGGTTGCTCTGGATGCCCGCGGCCTTGATCAGCGCGGCCCAGCGCTCGGACTCCGCGCGGAAGAAGCGATCGAAGTCGGCGGGCGTGCTGGGTGTGGGCTGCAGGTTGATGCCCTTCAGGCGTTCCTGAATGTCGGGCAGGGCCAGGGCATCGTTGAGGTCTTTATTGATCTTCTGCACCAGCGCGTCGGGCGTGCCGGCCGGCGCGAACAGCCCGTACCAGGCTTGCAGGCGCAGGCCCGGCAGGCCGGCCTCGGCGGCGGTCGGCACGTCCGGCAGCCCCTCCAGGCGCTTGTCGGATGCCACCGCATAGGCCTTCAGCTTGCCGGCCTTCACGTGATTGAGCACGTTGCCCGAGGCGAACTGCACCAGCAGATCGACCTCGCCGGCGATCGCCGCCATCGAGGCCTCGAGCGCGCCGCGATACGGGATGTGCAGCACGTCCACGCCCGCCTCGCGCTTGAACAGCTCGGTGAAGAGCTGCAGCGACGAGCCCGCGCCGTTCGACGAGTATGTGTACTTGCCGGGATTGGCCTTGAAGAGCGCGATCAATTCCTGCAGATTGTTCGACGTGATCTTGGGGTTGGTGAGCACCAGCACCGGCAGGCTGCCGATCTGGCCCACGCGCGTGAGCGAGTCGACGTTGAGCTTCACGTCCTTGTTGAGCGCGGGCAGCGTGGCCAGCTCGTTGAAACTCAGCATCAGCGTGTAGCCATCGGGCTTGGCGCGCGCCACAAATTCGGACCCAATCAGGGTGCCGGCTCCGGGTTTGTTCTCGACCACCACGGGCTGCTTCCACTTCTCGGCCAGCTTGGGGCCGATGAGGCGGGCGAGGATGTCGGCCGTGCCGCCCGGCGTCGTGGGCACGATGATGCTGACCGGCTTATCCGGGAAGCCCCCAACGGCGCCAGCGGCTGCCGCGGGCGTGGTTTGGAATAGACTCAGACTGGTCGCCAGCAATACCGAAGCGACCCTGAGCTGCCGGGTAATGATCGTGAACATGGCACTTCCCCTTTTTGTCTTCCGCCTGGCACGGCGGTACGGGGATAGTGGGACGCCGCAAGCGCCGGCTCAAGCAATTTCCATCGTCATTCAGTTGAGTTTTTGTTAAGCGAGTTGCGCCATGGATTCCTTACCTCCACTCAATGCCCTGCGCTGCTTCGACGTGGTGGGCAGACTGGGCAGCGTCACCGAGGCCGCCGCCGAGCTGTGCGTGACGCCGGCTGCCGTGAGCCGTCAGATCCGGCAGCTCGAGCAGCATTTCGGCACCCGGCTGTTCGAGCGCCAGCACCGCCGCATCGTGCTCACCGATGCCGGCCGCGCCTATCACGACGAGGTCGCGCAGCACTTCGCCGGCCTGCATCGCGCCAGCACGGCGTTGACCGCATCGCTCAAGCGCCGTCGCCCCTTCGTGATCAAGGCGCCGCACAGCATCGCCATGCGCTGGCTGCTGCCGCGCCTGTCGAGCTTCCATCGTCGTTTTCCGGGTGTCGACGTCAAGCTGCACACGTCGGTGGCGCCGCCCGACTTCAAGTCCGAGGCCGTGGATGCGGCGATCTGCCTGGGCGATGGCCGCTGGAAAGGCTGGAAGAGCTACAAGGTGATGGTCAACGAGCTCACGCCTGTCTGCACGCCCGAGAAGGCGGCGCGCCTGCGTAAGCCGCGCGACCTGATGAACGAGGTGCTGCTGCACACGCTGGCCCGGCCCGATTACTGGGAGATCTGGCTGCGCGCCGCCGGCGCGACACGCGTGGACGTGTCGCATGGCCTGCAATACGAATCGTCGGCACTCGCCTACGAGGCCGCGCTGGCCGGCTACGGCGTCGCCATCGCGCAAAAACCTTTGGTGGAAAAGGAACTCGCCGAAGGCAAGCTCGTGGCGCCGTTCGATCTGTGTGTGGACCTGGGCGACGTGAGCTACTACTTCGTGCTGCCCGACACCGATTACCAGCACCGTTCGAAAGAGCTCGACACGTTCCGCGGCTGGGTGGCATCGTTCGGGATCTGAAGGGGCGCCGGCTGCGGCGCGTGGCAATCGGCCTGAGCGGCGCGCGGCTCAGCTCGCCGCGGCTTCTTCGGTGGGTGTCGGTGCGGGCACCGCTGCCAGCGCCAGGCCGTGCCGGCCCGTCTTGATCGACTCGAGCATCACGCGCTTGTTTTCGCGGCTGCGATAGGCGTGCTCGCGCATCAGGCTCTCCGCACGGCTGGACTCGCGCCGCATGATGGCGCGCAACAGGTCTTCATGGTCGGCCTGGGCCCGCAGCACATAGGGCGTCTCGAGCACCGAGGGCGTCGAGGGCAAGGTCAGCGCGGCAGGGCCGGCCAACGGCGTTTTGTTGTTGTGTTCGAGCACCGACAAGAGCGCCCGATTGCCCGCCGCCTGGCACAGGATCTCGTGAAAGCGCTGGTTGATCCTGCCCCAGGCTCTCGCATCCACCAGCACATTCGGATCGCGTTCGGCCGGTGCAAGCAGGCTGCGGCCCTCGGCCACGGTCTCGGTCAATTGCGTCAGCACCTCGGGTGAGGCGCCGCGCTCGGCCAGCAGGCGCGCCGCCAGGCCCTCGAGCACGCCGCGCACTTCAACGGCGTCGCCGATTTCGTCCACCGTAAAGGCACGCACCCGGAATCCGCGGGACGGCAGGCGCTCGACCAAGCCTTCTTTTTCCAGCTCGGTCAGTGCGATACGCAGCGGCGTGCGCGACACGCCCAGGCGGGCCGAAAACTGCAGTTCCACGACACGTTCGCCGGGCGCGAGCTCGCCCGACAGAATCATGTCGCGTAGCTCTGAGATCACTTTGTCGATTTGGGCAGCCATGGTGGGTCCGGTTCTTTTTGCCTCGTTAGTGTAGCCCGCCATTGCATGCAATGAGACCGCTTTGGCCGCCAAATTTGCTTGCGCGACGCTTCCATTGCATGCAATACTGCGGAAAAATAGCCGGAAAGCACAAAACAGCGACGGCATTGCATGCAATAAAGCGAAATGATTGTTTTTTTGCGTGCCGCGAATTCGATGGTTCGAGGAGACAACCCATGAAGCTTCAGCGCTTCTTGCTCGAAGGCAAGCCTGCCTGGGGCATACGCGAAGGCGACGAGATCCGCTTGATGACGGACCGTTGGCCCGATCTGGCGAGCGCACTCGGGGCGGGGCACGAGGCCCTGGCCGAAGCCGCCCGCGCTCCCGCGCCGACATTGGCAATCGCCGACCTGGCATGGCTGCCGCCGGTCGAGTCCTGTAGCAAGATCCTGTGCGTGGGCCTGAACTACGGCAAGCATGTGCGCGAAGCCGGGCGTGAGCTGCCTGCTCACCCGTCGATCTTCCCGCGCTATGCGGACAGCTTCGTCGGACATGGCGCGGCGGCCTGGCGGCCGCACGTCTCGGAGCGACTCGATTTCGAGGCCGAACTCGCCGTCGTGATCGGACGGGGCGGCCGGCACATCGCCGAGCGCGATGCGATGTCGCATGTTGGCGCCTACACCTGTATGGCCGAAAACTCCGTGCGCGACTTTCAAAAACACAGCGCGCAGGTCACGCCGGGCAAGAACTTCGAACGCTCCGGCGCGCTCGGCCCGTGGCTCGTCACGGCCGACGAGATCGCCGACCCCACCCGCCTGCGCGTGCGCTCGTTCCTCAATGGCGAGCCGATGCAGGACGGTAGCGTCTCCGACCTGATCTTCTCGATCCCGGCGCTGATCGCCTACATCAGCAGCTTTACCGCCCTGGCACCCGGCGACGTGATCGCCACGGGCACGCCCGAAGGCGTGGGCGCCACGCGCCAGCCGCCGCGGTTCCTGCGCGACGGCGATGTGTTCGAGGTCGATATCACCGGCGTGGGCCGACTCAGCCACGCCGTCATGGATGAACCGCCGCGGCGGGAGGAGCAATGATGAACCCGGCGATGCGATATCTCTCCGAGGCCGACGTGGTGGGCGTGCTGGACATGCCGCGCGCGATCGACGCCCTGGCCGACACCCTGACGCAGCAAGGCCTGGGGCAGGCCCACAACGTGCCCAAGGCGCTCGCCACGTGGGGCGAAGGCAGTTCGATGCATGCGCTCGGCTCCGTGATGACGGGCGAGGGCGGGCTCTGCGGCTTCAAGACCTGGGTACATACCAAGCAGGGCGGCGGGTCTGTGTTCACTCTGTTCGATGCGACCCGCGGCACGCTGCTCGCCGTGATCGAAGCGCGCGCACTGGGCATGTTGCGCACGGCTGCCATCACCGGTCTGGCCACGCGCCTGCTGGCACCCGCGACTTCGCGTCATGCGGCGCTCATCGGCACGGGGCCGCAGGCGGTCACGCAACTGGCCGCACTCGCCGCCGTTCGCTCGCCCCAGACGGTGCGTGTGTTCAGCCCCACGCCCGAGAAGCGCGAGGCATTCGTGCGCCAGGCGCGTGAGCGATACGACTTCGAGGTCGACGCCGCCGGCAGCCTGGACGCCGCGCTGGAGGGGGCCGACATCGTGACCCTGATCACCCGTGCGGAGTCTCCTTTCGTGGGCGCGTCGCAACTGCGCGACTGCCTGCACCTCAACGCCGTCGGCGCCATCCTGCCGGCACGCGCGGAGTTCATGCCAGATGTGTTCGAGCGCGCGGATCTCGTGGCGGTCGACGACATCGAGAACGCCCGGCGCGGCTCGCGCGAATTGCGCGAGCGCTTCGGCACCGGCCCCGAGCCCTGGACCGGCGTCACCGTGCTGTCGGACCTGCTTGCGCAAGGCGGCGTCCATCACCGCCCCGAGGGGGCTCGCATGACGCTCTTCAAGGGCATGGGCATGGGACTGTCCGACCTCGCGCTGGCGCGCGTGGTCTACGAGGCCGCCCGCGAGCGCGACCTGGGCGTGAAGCTCGCCCCGCAAACCCGGGAAAACCTGTTGCTGGCGCATTGAGGCGGCGGCGTGGAAATAGCCGGCGGTGCGCCGCCGAAGACGAGGAGAACGAGATGTTCGTGAACGTGAGCGGGGCCGCGCCTCGCCAACAGAATATGTGGCCTTCGGTGGTGATCACCAAGGAAGAGATCGATAGCGAGATCGAGCGCCTGATCGACGCGCCGCGGCCCGACAACGGCCGGCGCGCGAGCCTGATCGTGCACCCCGAGGCCACCGCGCCCGGCCTGGGCCTCGCCCCGGGCACCGACGTGACCATCAATGTGCTCAATCCCGGCGAGAGCACGCTCAACCTGCGCAAGAACTCCAACATGCTGGAGATCTGTATCAGCGGGGAGGGCGTGGCCACGGTCGATGGCCGGTCTTTCTCGATTGGCAAATGGGACGTGTGGAACACGCCCTCGATGCAGATCCATCAGTACCGCAACGAGGGCAAGACGCCGTGGGTGCGCCTGTCGTATTCCAACGCCCCGCTGCTCGAGAAGCTCGAGGTCCACTTCGTGGAAGAGTTCGAAGGCGCCGTGCCGCCCTCCGACGCGAACACCACGCGGCGCGAAGGGCCGGCGCCGGGCGCGGCCCGCGCGCGCGACCTGGCGCTCGACGTGCCGGTGGGCGCCGATGGCGCGCGCCTGCTGGGCTACGAGTGGCTGATCGACATCGACGTGCTGGCCTCGCGCGCGCTGCACTGGCCCTATGCCAGCGTGGCCGAGCATCTGCCGTCGGTGGAAGACATCGCCAAGGGCTACAACGGACGCCGCCTGTTCGTGCTCTACAACCCGGCGACAGAGCGCCGCATCGGCACCACGCACAGCTTCTTTGCCACGATCTCGAGCTCGCCGCCGGACAACCACCACGTCCCGCACCGGCACAGTTCTTCGGCCATCAATTACTACCTGCGCGGCGAGGGCTACAGCAAGGTCAATGGCGTGCGGCTCGACTGGAAGGCGGGCGATCTGCTGCTGTCGGCGCCGGGCTGGGCCATGCACTCGCACCACACCAAGAACAGCACGACGTCGTCGCTGACCGTGCAGGATCACCCGCTGCAGATCGCGATGGAGTCGCTGATCTGGCAGGAGCGGATGCAAGAGCCGATCCTCGCGCTGGGCAGCCAGAGCGGCTTCGAGAGCAACCGCGCCCAACTCGCCGCGGCGCGCTGACCTGACACCAAGGATTCCGACCGACATGCCGAACGCCGACGATCTCCGCGCCCGCGCGCTGCGCGCCGAACTGCGCGATCTGTACGAAGACTACGGGCACTGCCTGGACGAGGGCGACCTCGAAGCCTGGCCTGCCTTCTTTACCGAAGACTGCCACTACCGCGTCTTATCGCGCGAAAACCATGATGCCGGCCTGCCGCTCGGCCTCATCTATTGCATGAACAAGAACATGCTCAAGGACCGTGTCACCGCGTTGCGCGAAACCACGATGTTCGAGCCGCGCTCGCTGCGCCACTTCATCAGTGGCGTGATGGTGCGCGAACGCGCGGGCAACGAGGTCCGGGCGCAGGCCAACTTCGCCATCATGGAATCGCTGTCCGATCGCGAGCCGAGCCTGAACATGGTCGGCCGCTATCTCGACACCTGGCGCGAAACCGACGCCGGCTGGCGCCTCGCGCACCGCGACTGCGTCTATGACAACTACCGGGTGCGCACTTCGCTCATCGTGCCCGTTTGATTCCGGAATCGCCATGACCTGCACACACAACGACGCCCAGCACGCCTGTACCGATCACGCCGAGGCGCGCGCGGAACAGCCCATCCACATCGAACGGCGCTGGCCCCAGGAGGGCCATACCCGGATTCCGAATTGGGTCTATACCGATCCCGCCGTGTTCCAGAAGGAGATGGATATCTTCTTCAATGGCAAGACCTGGAACTACGTGGGTCTGGAATGCGAAGTGCCCGAGGTGGGCTGCTACAAGCGCAACTGGATCGGCACCAGTCCGGTGATCATGGTGCGCACCGAGAGCGGCGAGATCGCCGTGCTCGAAAACCGCTGTGCCCACCGCGGCGCGCAGATCTGCTGGCAGAACACCGGCAAGGTCGCGGACTTCACCTGCCCCTATCACCAGTGGAACTATGACCTCAACGGCAATCTGCAAGGCGTGCCGTTTCGCCGCGGCGCGATGGGCAAGGGCGGCATGCCGCGCGATTTCGACCCTAAGCAGAACGGCATCCGCAAGCTGCGCAGCGTGAATCGCGGCGGCTCGATCTGGGCCACGTTCTCCGACGAGGCGCCGAGCTTCGAGGATTTCTGCGGCCCCGAGGTGCTGGCGGAAATCGATCACATGTTGCCGGGCAAGAAGCTCAAGCTGCTGGGCTATAGCCGTCAGCTGATTCCCAGCAACTGGAAGATGTACCTCGAGAACCTGAAGGATCCGTACCACGCCACGCTGCTGCACACCTTCTACATCACCTTTGGCCTGTGGCGTGCCGACTCCAAGTCGGAGTGCATTCCGACCGGCGGCGGCGCGCACAGCGTGATGGTGTCGCACAACGAAGGCAAGAAGGTCACCGAAGCCACCTCGGAGATGAGCCGGTTCCGTAACGACCTCGAGCTGCTGGACCTGGAAACGGTTACGCCGCGGGCCGAGTTCAACCGCGGCCGCGTCGGCGGCGCATGGGTTTTTCCCGCCGCGCAGTTCGGCATCCAGGCGAACTCGCTCAAGACCCGCCACGTGATTCCGCGCAGCCCCACCGAGCACGAGCTCGTCTTCACGTACTACGGCTACGAAGACGATGACGAAGAGATGACGCGGCTGCGCCTGAAGCACGCCAACCTGTTGGGCCCGGCGGGCTTTGTCTCGATGGACGACAGCGAGATGCTCACGCAGTGCCAGATCGGCGTGACCGGCTACCCCGGCGCGCGCGGCATCGTCGAGATGGGCGGACGCGACACCGAGCCGGCCGACTACATGGTGACCGAGGTGCTGATCCGTTCGTTCTATCAGTATTACCGCGAGGCGATGGGGTTCTGATCATGATGGATACCGCTATCTGGAAACCGGTGGCACTGGTCAAGGACATTTCGCCCGACACGCACACGCTGCGCGTGATGCACGAGGGCGAGGCCGTGTGCCTGTATGAGCTCGATGGGCAGGTCTGTGCCACGCAGGACAAGTGTCCGCACGGCAATGCCAGCCTCGCCGAAGGTTGGGTCGAAGACGGCACGATCGAGTGCCCGCTGCATCAGGGGGTGTTCGACATCGCCACCGGCAAGCCGCAGTGCCCTCCCGTCACCACCGATCTGCGCTGCTACGAAATCCGCGTGGAAGAGGGCACGGTGTATCTGCGGGCCGACGAGGCATGAAAGCCGCCGGTACTTTCGTGATCGTGGGCGCGGGGCAGGCCGGCGCCTGGGCCGCGCGCACCTTGCGCGATGGCGGTCATGCCGGCCGCATCGTGTTGTGCGGCGCCGAGGCGCATGCGCCTTACGAACGACCGCCCCTGTCCAAGGGCCTGATCACGGGCGCGACCGAGGCCGCCGGGACCACGCTGCTCAGCATGGCGGACATGCAGGCCCTCGACGTCGAATTTCTGGCCGGGCGCGCCGCCGTCGCGCTGGACGCAGCGGCGCGCGAATTGCGGTTCGCCGATGGCGCCGCGATCGGCTATGACAAGCTGCTGCTGGCCACCGGCGGCAGCCCATGCCGCCCGCCGTTGCCGGGGTTCGACAGCGCGCGGGTGCGGACCCTGCGCACGCTCGACGATGCGCTGGCGCTGCGCGCGGCGCTGGCCAGCCAGCCCCGCCTCGTCATCATCGGTGGCGGCTGGATCGGGCTGGAGCTCGCCGCCACCGCACGCACGCTGGGGTGCACCGTGACGGTGATCGAGGCCGCGCCGCGCTTCTGCGCGCGCAGCGTCATGGCCCCCGTGTCGGCGTTTCTGCTCGACCGCCACGAGGCGGCCGGGGTGACCGTGCGCATCGGCCAGGGCGTCACGGCGCTCGAAGAAGATGCACAGGGCGGGCGGGTCCGGCTGGCCGACGGCACGCAGGTGCCCGCCGATCTCGTGTTGCTGGGCGTGGGCATGCAACCCAACGATGACCTGGCGCGCGAGGCCGGGCTCGCGTGCGCGCGCGGGGTGCTCGTCGACGCCACCTGTCGCAGCTCCGATCCGCATATCTATGCGGCGGGCGACGTCGCCGTGCTGGCCCATCCCCGTGTGCCCGAAGGGCTGCGGCTCGAGTCGTGGCAGAACGCCCAGGACCAGGGCGCCGCCGCCGCACGCGCCATGCTGGGCGAGCCGGTCAGCTATGCACCCGTGCCGCTGGTGTGGTCCGAGCAATACGAGCACATGATCCAGATCGCGGGCTTTCCTGCGCTGGCGCGCCGGACCGTCATGCGTCCTGCGGGAGCCACCGGTCGTCTCTACCTCGGCCTGGACGCGGCCGGCGCGGTGGTGGCCGCCGTCGGCATCGATGCCGGCCGTGACTTCCGCGTTGCGCGCAAGCTCGTGGAGCAAGGTGCCGCGGCCCCCGCGGATTATGAAGACTGCATTGACGCGCCTGACGCGGTGGCGCCACTCGCGCCGCGCAACCCGGAGCTTGCCGCATGAACGATTCTTCTCTCTCGCACCGCGACGCCGCCTGCCGCCATGTGTTGGCGTTCTTCAGCGCGCTGGACCAGCGCCGCCACGACGAGGTTGCCGCGCTGATGGCCGCCGACGGTGTCTGGCACCGGCAGGGGCAGGCACTGGTCGGCCCCCAGGCCGTGGCCGCCGCATTGGCCGAACGCGATCCGGCGCGCGAAACCGCACACATCGTGACCAACCTGCAAGCAGAGCCGGCGCAGGAGGGGCGGGTGCGCGTGCAGTTCTACCTGCTCGCCTACGAAAGCCGTACGGCGCCCGGCGCGGACGCCACGCCGCGTCTCGTGTCGATCCGGTCCTGCACCGACGAGTGGATCGAGACGCTGGCGGGGTGGCGGCTGGCGCAGAAGACCAGCCGGCGCCATCTGCCGCCCGAACCCGCCACGCACTGACACCTACCAAACTCTCGAGGTCTTTCATGGCTCTAGCCGCTCCTATCATCGAAGACATCGCACGCCGCCTGCATGAGGCAGAGCGCACGCGCACCCAGATCCGTCAGGTTTCGCTCGACCATCCCGACATGGACATCGCCGATGGCTATGCCGTTCAGCGCCGCTGGGTCGACCTCAAGCTGGCGGAGGGCCGGCGTCTGGTCGGCCACAAGATCGGCCTGACCTCGCGCGCCATGCAGCTGTCGTCGCAGATCGACGAGCCCGACTTCGGCGCGCTGCTCGACGACATGCTGTTCGCCGATGGCGCGTCCATCGCGCGTGATCGTTTCATCGTGCCGCGCCTCGAGGTGGAGCTCGCGTTCATTATCGACAAGCCGCTGCGCGGTCCCGGCGTCACGCTCTTCGACGTGCTGGACGCGGTGCGCTATGTGATTCCGGCACTGGAAATCATCGATGCCCGATCGCACCAGATCGATCCCGACTCGCGTCGCCCGCGCAAGGTGTTCGACACGATCGCCGACAACGCCGCGAATGCCGGCGTGGTGATGGGCGGGCGCCCGGTGCGCGTCAACGAACTCGATCTGCGCTGGGTCGGCGCGATCCTGTCGCGCAATGCCGTCATCGAAGAAACCGGCCTGGCGGCGGGCGTGCTGAACCATCCCGCGAACGGTGTGGTGTGGCTCGCGAATCGCCTGGCCGAGCACGACGTTGCCCTCGAACGCGATCAGATCGTGCTGAGCGGCTCGTTCACGCGACCCGTGTATGCGGAGCGCGGCGATGTGTTCCACGTCGACTACGGCACCCTGGGCGCCGTGAGCTGCCGCTTCGAGTGATGACCATGAAAACCCCTCCGAATGCGTTCAAGGCGGCGCTGGCGCGCGGCGACTCTCAAGTGGGCCTGTGGCTGGGCCTGGCCAGTGGGTATGCCACCGAGGTCGTGGCCGGCGCCGGCTTCGACTGGCTGCTGATCGATGGCGAACATGCACCCAACACGCTCGATTCGATCCTCGCGCAGTTGCAGGTGTTGGCGGCCTACCCGGTCGAGCCCGTCGTGCGGCCCGCCTGGAACGATCCCGTCGAGATCAAGCGTTTGCTGGACGTCGGCGCGCGCACGCTGCTCGTGCCGATGATCCAGAGTGCCGAGGAGGCCGCGGCGGCAGTGGCCGCCATGCGTTATCCGCCCGAAGGCATTCGTGGCGTGGGCAGCGCGCTGGCGCGAGCCTCGCGCTGGAATCGCCTGCCTGCCTATCTGGACGAGGCCAACGACACCATGTGCACCCTCGTGCAGGTCGAGACGCGCCGCGGCATCGAGGCTCTCGACGCGATCTGCGCCGTCGACGGCGTGGACGGCGTCTTCATCGGCCCGGCCGACCTGGCCGCGGATTACGGCTATCGCGGCCGGCCGGCCGATCCCGCGATGCAGACCGTGATCGATGCGGCGCTGGCGCGTATCCGCAGCCACGGCAAGGCGGCCGGAATCCTGGTGAGCGATCCGGTCCTGGCAGAACACTACATCGCACGCGGCAGCGTGTTCACGGCCGTGGGCGTGGACGCGACGTTGCTGGCGCGCGCGGCAACCGATCTGGCGGCACGTCATGGACGTGCGGCCACCAGTGGCGCGGCGGGCGTCTACTGACATTCGTGCCGGCGGGAGCCCGCCGGCGCTTTACTTACCGGAAGGCCGGGACAAGGCCAATGGTTCACTCGAGGAGACAACATCATGCGTATCGTCAATTCACCCGCGGCGCTCTGGGTCGCGGGTATCGCCGCCTGTATCGGCATGAGCGGCCCCGCGGTAAGCGCCGCGGGCACCGAGACCTGGCCCAGCCGCCCGATCAATCTGATCGTGCCGTTCCCGGCGGGCGGCGGCGCGGACACCCTGGCGCGGCTGGTGAGCGAACCGCTCATGCGCGACCTGGGCCAGACTATCATCGTCGAGAACCGCCCCGGCGCGGGCGGCAACATCGGCAGCGCCACCGCGTCACGTGCCGAGCCCAATGGCTACACGCTGGCCTACGCCACCAACGGCACGCAAGCCATCAACCACTGGCTCTACAAGACCACCGGCTTCTCCCGCGATGACTTCGAGCCGATCTCGCGCCTGACCACGATCGCGGCGGCCGTGGTGGTCAACCCCGCCGATCCCTATCGTTCGCTGAAGGATCTGCTGGACGCCGCGCGCGACAAGCCCGGCATGCTCACCTGTGGTTCCGCCGGCAACGGCACGACCTCGCATCTGGCCTGCGAGCAGCTCAAGCAGATGGCCGGCGTGAACATCGTGCACGTACCCTACAAGGGCGGCGCGGCGGCCATGACCGATTTGATGGGCGGACGCCTGTCGCTGCTGATCGACGTGATGCCCAACGTGGCGCCGCAGATCAAGGCGCAGCGCCTGCGCGCGCTCGCCGTCACGACGGCCGAGCGCGTGGCGTCGCTGCCCGACGTGCCCACCGTGGCCGAAGCCGGCGTGCCGGGCTACGCCTTCTTCGCCTGGGACGCGCTCTACGCACCCAAGGGCACGCCCGCCAAAGTGCTGGACCGCCTGAACGCCGCGGTCCACAAGGCGATGGCCGAGCCCGAGATGCGCGCCCAGCTCGAAGCCCGCGGCGCACAGCCCGCGCCCACCACCCGGGAAGAACTGCGCGCATTCTCCAACCAGGAATACGAGCGCCTGGGCAAGGTCGTGCGCACGGCGGGTGCGGTGATCGATTGAGTGGGGTGAGGAGCGGCACAGCGCCTGCGGGGGGCTGTGCCGCTTTAGCTTTGCGAGGAAGTCCGCGGCGCGCCACGCGCACGTCGCGGGCGCGGCACGACAGTTATCATGGCGGCCCATGCGAACGAGGTCGGACGCCATCGTCCGGAACGTACGGTGCGCATCCTGCCTCGGCCGGACGCTCAGCCGCTCGTCCTGACCGTCGTCCGCACCACGCCCTGCAAGGACACAAGATGGACCCGCGCCAAATCCTGCTCGACAAGATCGAAGCCCTGGACGCCCAGGACGAAGACGCGCACTCAGGCGAGCGTGATATCCATCTGCTTGCCCAACACTTCCAGCGCGCGATCCAGCGTATCGATTTTGGTCGTGTGATGCAGATCCACGAGACGGCTCACCTCTTGCCGAGGCAGGCCCATCCGGCGCGCCAGCTCTGCCTGCGTGACCCCCTGCGCGACCAACTCATTGAGCACAAGAATCTTCGCCTGCACACTCGCCGGCAAGCTGATCAGCACTTCGTCCCCCCGAGCCTTGGACGGCGCTGGCACCGCACGCTCATCCTCGAAGTAGAAATCCATCGCCGTCAGCAAGGCGTCCGCTGCCATCTCCAACGCTTCTTCGTGCGTCGCGGCGCCGGTGAGAGCTTCAGGAATATCACGAAACGACACTGTGAACCCGGTGCCATCGGTTTCGATCAGGGCGGGGAATTGCAGCATGAAGGTGGCTCCTGGCTCGGGTCGACGCAGTCGGCGAAAGAGAGACGCCTGTCAGTCTTCACAGACCGACTTGCTTAAGAATTCGCAGTCGGAGGGATTCCCCGATTTCGTGGCTGGGGTGCCTCGGCAGGGTGGTCTGTCTGCCATTGAGGTACACCTTCAGGTGGCGCGAGCCATGCCTGAACTCCGCTCCTGGAGCGCGCAGCCACCTCACGAACTCACTCTGCTTCATCACGAACTTGGCAGTGACGAGCAGAAATAGCGTAGCCAAGCGGAACGCTGTTAGTCAACAAAAATGATGACATTCCGTGGACACCCCAGGACGATCGATCAGGTCGGATCGCCACCTTAGCGTCTGGCCAGCGGCGTTGGACACGGAGTGTGGCATTGTTGCCCCGGCCACGCTGCCCCCAACAGGGACCAGCGTGGCCGGCCTTGCTACAGCACGGCCACGCGCTTGCGTTCGATCAGCTCGAAATCGATCCGTGCGCCCAAGCCCGGTTCGGTGGGTGCATGCACGTAGCCGTCGGCGTCGGGCTCGATGTCTTCGATCAGACCGTACTTCTGCGCGCCACCGGGCAGCAGCACCTCGAAGAATTCGGTGTTCTTGAGCGCCATGGCGACATGCAGTTGTGCCACGTTGTTCAGCGAGTTGCCGCCGTGGTGGATCTCATAGTTCATGCGGAACGCCTCGGCCAGGTGCGCGGTCTTCAGCATGTTCGTGATGCCGCCCTTGAGTGGCACATCCCCGCGCAGGAAGTCGGTGGCGCTTTGCTGGATCCAGGGCACGTACGCATCGAGGACCGCGGCCGGGGCCTCCGTCGCCATGATCGGAATATGCAGTTGCTGCTTCAGCTTCACGTAGTTGTAGAGATCGGAGTCCTGCAACGGGTCTTCGTACCAGTAGTAGTCGAGGTCCTGGATGGCGCGCCCCACACGGACCGCCTCGGGGTACTGGTAGGCCCAGGCTGCGTCGAGCATCAGCAGGTAGTCGTCGCCCACCGCCTTGCGCACGGCCTCGCAGACGCGGATGTCCTCCTGCCAGGGATGGGGCGGATGGATTTTGTAGGCGGCCCAGTTGCGAGACTGATAATGCAGCGCCTCGTCCGCATACTCTTCCGGCGAGTCGAGGATCATCGAGCTCGCGTAGGCCTTGATCTTGTCGCGGTAGCTGCCGATCAGGCGATGAATGGGCAAGCCCGCGACCTTGCCGGCGATGTCCCACAGCGCCACGTCGCACGCGCCGATCGTGCGGACGGTCGTGGTGCGTGAGCGCCGCCACATCGCCTGGAACAGCCGCTCGCGATCCAGTGGGTCCTGCCCCATCAGAATGGGCTTCAGGTACTTGATTAGATTCGGGGCGTCGAGGTCCGCCGGATAGTAGGCGGAGCCGAGGAAGGCGTGTCCCGTTACGCCGGTATCGGTCTGGATGGAAAGCAGGCCCAGTTTGCTCGCGCCCGCGAACTTTCCCGTGTGCGCCGCGTAGCTGGTGGGCGGAATGTCGTCCCAGGCAAACAGGGTGACGGTAACGTTATCGATCTTCATGAGCACTCCACGTGTAGGCGGCGGGCCGCCTGTTCAACATTGCAATTCGATGAGAAACGGGCCATCCGCGCGCACGCCGCGTGCGAGTGCCTGCGCCAGGCCTTCCATCGTGTCGGTGCGCGTGGCCGGCACGCCCATGCCTTCGGCCAGGCGGACCCAATCGAGCGGCGGATCGTCCAGGCTGAAAAGCGCTTGCGACGCGGGCCCTGGCGTGGCCCCCACCGCCTTCAGTTCACCTTGCAGGATCCGGTACGCGCGATTCGAGAACACGATGGTCACGACGTTGAGTCGCTCGCGCGCCTGGGTCCAGAGGGCCTGCAGCGAATACATGCCCGCGCCATCGGCCTGCAGGCAGATCACGCGGCGTGTGGGGCACGCGATCGCTGCCCCGGTCGCCGTCGGCATGCCGCCGCCGATGGCGCCGCCAGTGTTCTGCAGCCAGTCGTGGGGCGCTGCATCGAACGTCGGCACGAACAGCCCGCGGCCCGACGTCACGGCGTCTTCCATGACGATGGCGTGTTCGGGCATCAGGCGGGCGAGGACCTGCCCGAAGCCCTGCGGCGTGAAGGCGCCGGTGGGCAGAGACGTTTCGACCGATGAGGGAGGGGTCTCGCGCTGCGGTGCCTGCAGGGCATCGGCGAGATCTTGCAGCGCGCGCTCGGCGTCCTCTCCGACGCCGGCCAGCGAGATGATCCGTGTGCCTGGGGCGCACAGGTCGCTCGGCTTGTCGGGGTAGGCAAAGAAGGCGGCCGGAGGCGTCGCGCCGGCCAGAATCACCACCGGAAATGGGGCGAGCGTGGTGAGCGCCTGGTCGACGGCATAAGGCAGGCGGTCGATCGGCGGACGGCCGCGCCCGCGGGGCATGCGCGCGACGAAAGTGGTCGTTCGGAGCGCGGCCCCGGTTGCGCCGGCGACTCGCCAGGCGGCGTGCAAACCGGCCTCGCTCAGCGCGCTCGTCCCGAGCAGGATCAGTGCCGGCGCGCCGCCGCGCAGCGCGCGGGCGGCGTCGTCGATGCGGGCCATGTCGGCGCGCACCGGTGTCGGCGCGGGCAACGGCGGCCGGGGACCATCCGATTGGGTCCAGGCCGTGTCGGCGGGCAGGACCAGCGTCGCCACGCCGCCGGGGGCCGTCATCGATTGCCGCACGGCCTCGACGGCATCGTCGGACACTTCGCGGGCATGGCGCGACACGTGAACCCAGCAGGACATCGGCGCGGCCAGCGTCGCCACGTCCGAGGTGAGCGGCGTGTCGTAGCGCGCATGGTAGGTCGCGTGGTCACCCACGATGTTCACCACCGGCGTGTAGGCACGCTTGGCGTTGTGCAGATTCGCCAGGCCATTCGTCAGGCCTGGCCCGCAATGCAGCAGGGTAGCAGCGGGCGTGCCCATCATGCGGCCATAGCCGTCGGCGCAACCGGTCACCACCGTTTCGGCCAGGCCCAGCACGCACCGCATGCCGGGCACGCGATCCAGCGCGGAGACAAAGTGCATCTCCGAGGTGCCGGGATTGGCGAAGCAGGTCGTCACGCCCGCGTCCACGAGCGTCTGCACCAGCGCCTGGGCGCCGTTCATCGAAGCCTGGCTCATCCCCGCTTCTCCGTGTACAGGCGCATCCCGTCGATCACGCCGGGGCGCGCCGCCAGCCGACCAGCCCATGCCGTCAACGCCGGAAACGCCACGGGGTCGAGCGCGTCGGCGCGCAGCGCGTAGTTGGGGTAGAGCACGAAGTCTGCGTAGCTCAGCTCGCCGGCAAGGTAATCGCGTCCGGCCAGATGCTGCTCGACCACGCCGAAATAGCGTAGAAAGCGCTTGCGGAACAGGTCGATGTGCGCGGGGACCTTTTCAGGCGACACGACTTCCACCTGGTTCATGGCGGCGCTCGTGCCGCCGACGTCGGTGCCCGCTTGCCACGCCCACTGCATCGCGAGCGCACGGCCGGCGTCGTCGCCAGGGACGAAGCGGCCGGCTTTCTGGCAGGCATAGAGAACGATGGCGCCTGATTGCGCCAGCACCAGCGGCTTGCCACCGGGTCCGGCGGGGTCGACCAGCGCGGGGATCTGGCTTGCCGGGTTGATGCGCCGGTACTCGTCCGTCTTGTGGGCCCCCGCGCCCACGTCGATGGGAATCACACGGTGGGGCAGGCCGGATTCAGCCAGGGCGATCGTGGCGCGCAGCCCGTTCGTGGTGCGCCATGCATACAGATCTATCACTGCAATTACCTCTCGTGTTGAGACTGGGAAGTTCACCGCCGGCCAGGTGCGGCCGGCCAGGTGCGGCCGGCTAGGTGCGACCGGCTCAGGCACTGCTGGCCAGGCGCGCCGCGCCGTGGTCATTCCACTTTCACGTTCGACTGCTTGATGAGGGCGGACCAGTCGCCCGCCTCCTTGTCGAGCCATTGCTTGTATTCGTCGGCGCTTTGGTAGACCGGCTCGACCATCATCTTGCGCAGCGTTTCCTGCGTGGTGGGCTGACGCATGAAGTCCTGCACCGCCTGGTTGAGCTGCTTGATGGTTTGGGGCGTTGCGTTGGCCGGTGCGAACAAGCCCTGCGAGATCATTGCCGTGAAGCCCGGCACGCCGGACTCGCTGATCGTCGGGATGTCCGGCGCGTAGGGAGAGCGCTGTGGCGTGGCGATGGCCAGCGCGCGCAGCTTGCCGCTGCGCAGCAACTCGAGCACCGATGGCAGCCCGGTGAACACCATGTCGAGGTGGCCCCCGCCCGTATCGGTGATGGCCGGCCCGCTACCCTTGTAGGGCACGTGCATCAGCTTTATGCCGGCTTCCTTCATGAGTTTCTCGGCGGCAAGATGGGTGATGCCGCCGGTGCCCGACGACCCGATGGTCAGCGAGCCGGGAGATTTCCTCGCGGCATCCAGCACGTCGGAAAACGTCTTGAAGCGCGAGTTGGCGGGCACCACGAGCACATTGCCGAAGGTCGCGAGATTGGCGACCGGCGTCAGATCCTTGACGCCGTAGTTAAGGGATTGGTAGAGCGACGGCACGATCGTGTAGACGGCCGAGTCGGACACCAGCAGCATCTTCTGGTCGGGCGTGGAGCGCGCCACGGTCTCGGTGCCGATGATGCCGCCCGCGCCCGAGCGGTTTTCCACGATGACCGTTTCCTTGAGCGCCTTGCCCAGGCCCGGGGCGAAGAGCCGGCCGAACAGGTCGGAACCGCCGCCGGGGTTGTAGGGCACGACAATCCGCACGGGTGCCGAGGCGTGCGTGCTCGGGAGCACGGCGAGGGAGAGGCCGAGCGCGAGGCAGGCCGTCCGTATCCGAATCTTCAACATTGTTTGTCTCCATGGTTTTTATAGGTACGACTCACAGCGATGAACTGCATCCCGTCGCCGTACTCACATTCGCGATGGCATGTGAGTGCGCGCGCGGCATGCCGGAAGACGTCGGACTGCACGCCTTGCGTGTCCAGGTCTAGAACGTGCCGGGGTAGGCGCCGCCATCGAGCAGCAGGTTCTGCCCCGTGATGTAGCCGGCGTGGACGCTGCACAGAAACGCGCACAGGGCGCCGAACTCGTCGGGCGTGCCGAAGCGCTGCGTCGGGATGGCGCGACGACGCATGCCGGTGTAATCGTCCAGCGGCTGCTGGGCGCGCTCCGCCATGACGGCGAGATTGGCGCGCAGACGATCGGTGTCGAAGGTGCCCGGCAGGAGGTTGTTGAGCGTGACATTGCGGCCGGCCAGCGCGGGCTGGCGTGCCAGTCCCGCCACGAAACCGGTGAGCCCGGTGCGCGCGCCGTTGGACAGGCCGAGCGCGGCGATGGGGGCTTTGACCGCCGACGATGTGATGTTGATCACCCGTCCGTAATTGCGCTCGGCCATGGCGTCGACCGTCTCGCGGATGAGTGCGATGGGCGCGAGCATGTTCGCGTCGAGCGCGCGGATCCAGTCGTCGCGCGCCCAGTCGCGCATGTCGCCGGCCGGCGGTCCCCCCGCGTTGTTGATCAGAATGTCCACGCGCGGCGCGGCATCCAGGGCGGCTCGGCGGCCTTCCGGCGTCGTGATGTCGCCGACCGCTGTCCGCACCTCGGCGCGGGGTGCGACGGCGCGCAACGCGTTCGCCGCCTGCTCGAGCCGCACGCCATCGCGTGCCGTGAGCACGACATTCACGCCTTCGCTCGCGAGCGCCTGGGCGCATCCCCAGCCCAGGCCCTTGCTTCCCCCGCATACCAGGGCCCATTTGCCAGCGATACCCAAGTCCATGCTGTCTCCTTCATCTTCGTCGGCGCGTATGCGCGTGGTTTGGCTAAAATTACACGATTGTTAAGTTGTAAGGCAACTAGTGTTTTAACGGACCCCGCTCAGCCGTCCCCGCCGTGCGGCCGGGGCGGTATGAGGACTTACACTGGCACCTGTTTCCGGAATTTTCTATGCCCAGAACCCAAGCGAAACGTACCGCGCCCGTCGCCGCGCCGCTGGCTTCCGACACGGAAGACCTGCGCGCGCAGCGTCCGCCGCGACTTGCCGACCAGCTCTACGACCGCCTGCTGCAGCAGATCACCTACGGCAAGTACCCGGAGGAAAGCCGGTTGCCGTCCGAGCACGACCTCTGTGCGGCCTTCGGTGTATCGCGACCCGTGGTGCGCGAAGCGCTGTTTCGACTGCAGGCCGACGGCATCATCGTGTCGCAGCGGGGCGCGGGCTCCTATGTCCGCAAGCGTCCGAGCCCGGAACTGGTTCGCCTCGCGCCGATCGGCGGGCTGGCGGAGCTCGTGCGATGCATGGAGTTGCGCAGTGCGCTGGAAGGCGACGCGGCTTATATGGCGGCCCAGCGCCGTACCGACGAAGATTTGCAAAGCATGGCCGCAGCCCTTCACGACATGCAGGCCGCCTTCGAGGCACGCCAGGTGGGCAACGAAGCCGACTTCCGCTTCCATCAGGCGATCGCGGCAGCCTGTGGCAACGACCTGTTCGTCACCATGCTGCAGTCGTTATCGCAGCAGATCTTCGACTACATGCGCGTCATGCGCAGCCTGGCCCTGGCCAGCGCCGTGACCCGCGGCGAGCGCGTGCAGCAAGAGCACGCGCGCATTTTTCAGGCCATCAAAGACCAGGACCCCGAAGAGGCCCGCGAGGCGATGCGCGACCACATCTACAACTCGCGCATGCGCACGTTGGACGAGAGCTTCCTGCCGGCCAGCAAGCCACCGCGCAAGTGAGGGGCGTTTGATTCGCGGATCCAGGCTTCGTAGGTCGAGATAGCCAATGGCCGCCGCGTGGTGACAGGGAGGGGGAGAGGCGCACGCGCAGTCCTCCGAACCGTTCTTGCGTACGCAACAGACGCGCGCGCAGGAAGCCAGCCGTGCCGACGAGACGGCGCAGGGAAGCAGAATCAGGGAAAGCGGAGGGTGGTGCCCGAGGCCGGAATCGAACCGGCACGCCTTGCGGCGGGGGATTTTGAGTCCCCTGCGTCTACCAATTTCACCACTCGGGCCGAGGGTCGCGGATGCGTCCGGATGACGTATCGCGGTAGAAGAGAAGACCGCGATTATATGCGGCCTGGACAAGATTGTCAGGCGAGGTGCGGGGCGCAGGCCGGAGGAGGGTCCGCGCCCCGAGGCGTCGAGCGGCGCGCCGCTGCGGCGCCGCTCAACTTCTACTGTTCCTCAGGCATAGGCGCCGCGCCGTCCACGGAGATGATTGGCGCCGTCCGCCCTCACTTCTTCTCGGGCAGGAACCAGTTCATCACCAAAGCGGCGATGCCGCCGGTGGCGACGCCGGATTCGAACACGTTCTTCACCGCGTCGGGCAGGTGCGACAGGATCTGCGGCACTTGCGAGACGCCCAGGCCCAGGGCCAGGGACACGGCGATGATGAGCAGCGCGCGGCGGTCGAGCTGGACGCCGGCCAGGATGTTGATGCCGGATGCGGCGACCGCGCCGAACATCACCATGGCTGCGCCGCCCAGCACGGGCTCGGGCACGGCCTGCAGCAGGCCGGCCACGGCCGGGAACAGGCCCAGCAGGATCAGCATGCCGGCGATCCAGACGCCGACGTGGCGGCTGGCGATGCCGGTGAGCTGGATCACGCCATTGTTCTGGGCGAAGACCGAGCTCGGGAAGGTGTTGAAGATGCCGGCCAGCAGCGAGTTCGCGCCGTTGACCAGTACGCCGCCCTTGATGCGCTGCATCCACAGCGGCCCGTCGACGGGCTGCTTCGAGACCTTGCTGGTGGCGGTGACGTCGCCGATGGCCTCGAGCGAGGTGACCAGATAGATGATCAGCATCGGCACGAACAGCGCCCACGAGAAGCCCAGGCCGAAGTGCAGCGGGGTGGGGATCTGGAACAGGGCGGCTTCGCGGGCGCCGGTGAAGTCCAGGCGGCCCATGAAGGCGGCGGCGATGTAGCCCACGGCCAGCGCCAGCACGAGCGCGGTGCTGCGCACCCACACGACCGGCACGCGGTTCAGCAGGATGATGGTGCCGAGCACCAGGCCGGACAGGGTCAGGTTCTCCGCGCTGGCGAAGGTGCCGTTGCCCATGGCCGAGTAGCCGCCGCCCATGCTGATGAGGCCGACCTTGATCAGGGTGAGGCCGATCAGCAGCACGACGATGCCGGTCACGAGCGGCGAAATCAGGCGCTTCACGAACGGCAGGATGCGGCTCACGCCCATCTCGATGAACGAGCCCGCGATGACGACGCCGAAGATCGCGGCCATGACGGCCTCGACCGGCGTGCCCTGCTTCACCATGACCGAGCCGCCGGCGATCAGCGGACCCACGAAGTTGAAGCTCGTGCCCTGCACGATCAGCAGCCCCGCGCCCAGCGGGCCGAAGCGCTTGCACTGCACGTAGGTGGCGATGCCAGAGATGACCAGCGACATGGACACGATCAGGGTGGTGTCGCGGCTGCTCACGCCGAGGGCCTGGCAGATCAGCAGGCCGGGGGTGACGATGGGCACCAGGATGGCCAGCAGGTGTTGCAGGGCGGCAATGAAGGCCACCGGGGGCGCCGGGCGATCGTCGTGGCCGTAGACCAGGTCGTGGCTGGCGTCGGCCTCGGGCGTGCCGGAGGGCAGGGGTTGGGTCAGGGAGGAGGGTTGCATGGGCGGAGGGCCGGCAGGGGTACGGGAAAAGTGCGGCATTTTAGCGGTGTCAGCCGGGAGTCAGTCATAAAGCCGCTCACCGGCCTTGAAAACCGTGGCAAGACCCCCACATGCCTAGGGTTTACCGGCGGCTGTGCGGGGCAGAACGCCTCGCCGGCCGATGACGGGGTCGCCCTCGGGGCTCCCATTCATTTACCTAGCCACTTCGAACCATGAGCCAAACCGCCACGCCTTCCGCATCCGAAACCCTGGGCTTTCAGGCCGAGGTGAAGCAGCTGCTGCACCTGATGATCCACTCGCTCTACAGCAACAAGGAGATCTTCTTGCGGGAGCTGGTGTCCAACGCGTCCGACGCCTGCGACAAGCTGCGCTTCGAGGCGATCGACGAGCCGGCGCTGCTGGCCGGCGACAGCGAGCTCGCCATCCGCGTCGATTACGACAAGGCCGCCCGCACGATCACCATCACCGACAACGGCATCGGCCTGTCGCGTGACGAAGCGATCGCCAACCTCGGTACGATCGCGCGCTCGGGCACCAAAGAGTTCTTCTCGCAGCTCACCGGCGACAAGCAAAAAGACGCGCAGCTGATCGGTCAGTTCGGCGTGGGCTTCTATTCCTCGTTCATCGTGGCCGACAAGGTCACGGTCGAGAGCCTGCGCGCGGGCGCGCCAGCCGATGCGGCCATCCGCTGGGAGTCCGACGGCCAGGGCGAGTTCTCGATCGGCGCCTCCGGCAAGACCACCCGCGGCACCTCGGTCACGCTGCATCTGCGTGCCGACGAAGACGAGCTGCTCAATGGCTGGAAGCTGCGCGAGATCCTGCGCCGCTACTCCGACCACATCTCGCTGCCGATCCGCATGGTCAAGGAAGAATGGGATGCCGAGAAGGGCGAGCAGGTCGCGCGCGACGAATACGAAACCGTCAATCAGGCCAATGCGCTCTGGACGCGCGCCAAGAGCGACGTGACCGAAGAGCAGTACCGCGAGTTCTACAAGACCGTCTCGCACGATTACGACGATCCGCTCGCCTGGACCCACAACCGCGTCGAAGGCCGCAGCGAATACACGCAGCTGCTGTATGTGCCCAAGCACGCGCCCTTCGATATGTGGGATCGCGATGCGCGCCGTGGCGTCAAGCTATATGTGCGCCGCGTTTTCATCATGGACGATGCCGAGCAGCTGCTGCCGTCGTACCTGCGCTTCGTGCGCGGGGTGATCGACTCGGCCGACCTGCCGCTCAACGTCTCGCGCGAGATCCTCCAGGAAAGCCGCGACGTGCGCGCAATCCGCGAGGGCTCGGCCAAGCGTGTGCTGTCGCTGCTCGAGGATCTGGCCGAAAACCGCCAGGATGACTACGCCGCGTTCTGGACCGAGTTCGGTCAGGTGCTCAAGGAAGGTGCGGGCGAAGACCCGGCCAACCGCGAGCGCATCGCCAAGCTGCTGCGTTTTGCGTCCACGCAGGGCGAGGGCGCGGCGCAGACCGTGTCGTTCGCCGACTACCTCGGCCGCATGAAAGAAGGCCAGGACAAGATCTACTACGTCACCGCCGACAGCCACTCCGCCGCGGC
The DNA here is from genome assembly GCF_002261475.1 of Bordetella genomosp. 5. GTDB lineage: Bacteria > Pseudomonadota > Gammaproteobacteria > Burkholderiales > Burkholderiaceae_B > Bordetella. The sequence continues at coordinate 2,431 of NZ_NEVN01000012.1, read as the reverse complement.
CAACAGCCCGCATCTCGAGATCTTCCGCAAGAAGGGCATCGAAGTGCTGCTGCTGTGGGATCGTGTCGACGAGTGGATGCTCTCGCACCTGCGCGAGTTCGACGGCAAGTCGCTGGTGTCGGTGGCCAAGGGCGGCCTCGACCTCGAAGCGCTGGCCGACGACGAAGAAAAGAAGCACCAGGCCGAAGTGACCGAGCAGTTCAAGCCGCTGGTCGAACGTCTGCAGCAGACGCTCGAAGGTCAGGTCAAGGAAGTGCGCGTCACGCTGCGTCTGGTGGACTCGCCCGCATGCGTGGTGGTGGGCCAGAACGAACTCAGCCCGCACCTCCTGCGCATGCTCAAGGCGGCCGGCCAGGAAGCGCCCGATCTGAAGCCCGTGCTCGAGATCAATCCCGAGCATGCGCTGATCGCGCGTATCCGCGACACCAGCGACGAAGACTTCGGCGCCTGGGCCCAGCTGCTGCTCGATCAGGCCCTGCTCGCCGAAGGCGCGCAGATCGCCGATCCGGCCGCCTTCGTGAAGCGCCTGAACGCGCTGCTGCTGAAGGTGTAATGCACTGACTGCGCCCGCGCGAGCGGGCGCGTCCGGAAAACGCCTGTTCCGCCCGCCCGGCCCTGATGCCGGGCGGAGCGGGGCAGGCGTTTTGCATTGGGGGCGCGCCATTGCGGTCGGCGCGAGGCCTCTCGGGCAGCCGTTCATCGCCGTGTCGAGTTCACGCTTCGCGCGACCCTTCTACCTCCTGCCGGTGAGCGCTTCGGAGCAGGCGAGTCGCCGCGATGGGCGGCCCCCGCGACGGGCGGCCCCCGCGACCTAGGGCAAACCCGCAATAAGAAATTTTGATCGGGGTCTATCGGAACTTGTGATTGGACGCCGCGCGCGCGGCTGCGGTGCAATGCCTGATATCGCGGTCGGACTGCCGGCCAGGCATTCACAAGGGAATTCGATGTCCACGCAAGCGCATGCACGAAACGGAGCCGCCCTGGCGTACCAGGCACGGCTCGATGCCCGGTCGGGCAAGCTCACCGGCCCCACGGCCAATCTCGCGCCGGGCCAGGTGCAGGCCAACCTCGCCATCCTGCCGCGCGCGCTGGCCGCGGATTTTCTGCACTTCTGCCAGCTCAACCCGAAGCCGTGTCCGCTGCTGGCCATGTCGGAGCCGGGCGATCCCGCGCTTCCCACGCTGGGCCACGACATCGATATCCGCAAGGACATTCCGCGTTATCGGGTCTGGAAGGATGGTGAGCTGGTGGCCGAGCCCACCGACGTGAGCGAGTACTGGCGCGACGACCTGGTGTCGTTTCTGATCGGCTGCTCGTTTTCGTTCGAAGAAGCCATGCTCGACAACGGTTTGCCGGTGCGGCATATCGAGCAGGGCAGTAACGTGCCGATGTATCGCACCAATATTCAGACGGCCCGTGCCGGCGTGTTCGGCGGTCCGTTGGTGGTGTCGATGCGGCCGCTCAAGGCGGCAGACGCGATCCGCGCGGTGCAGGTGACGTCGCGCTTTCCGTCGGTGCACGGCGCGCCGGTGCACCTGGGCGATCCGTCCTTGATCGGCATCGCGGATATCAACCAGCCCGACTACGGCGATGCCGTCGAGATCCGGCCCGGCGAGATGCCGGTGTTCTGGGCCTGCGGCGTCACGCCGCAGTCGGTGGTCGCCGCGGTACGGCCGGAGTTCTGCATCACGCACGCGCCCGGCCACATGCTGGTCACGGATCTGCAGAACAGCCGCATGGCGATCCTGTAGTCAGGGTTGCGCGCGCAACGAAACCACCATCATGAGTTCGGGCGCCAGCGCCGCCTCGATGGCCGGGGCGCGCTTGGCGACGGCCGGCTGCGGCGTGTCGCTGGACGGCGTCGGTAACGGGGTGTACATCAGCCCGAGCAACAGCATCGCGGCGATCAGAAGCGGCCCCGTCGTTTCGAGGTAACGGACCGCGCGCGCCAGCCAGGGATGGCTGGGCAGGTCCAGGGCGTCGGCGGTGATCGAATGCGTGCTCATGGCGGGGTCCGGGGTGTCTGGCGGACGGCGGTGGCGCGAGGCACAACGCCGCCCGATTAAAAACTGCATCGTCATGGCCTGGCGCGTCGCGCGGGCCATGCTCGTCATCGTTTACTTCTTGCTGGCGGCCTGGATCGCGGAGTAGCTGGCCATCAGGTTGCGGTAGTCGGGGATGTGGTTGGCGAACAGCGTGCCCAGACCCTCGATGTCGTTGCGCCAGTCGCGGTGCAGCTCGCAGGCCACGCCGAACCAGGTCATCAGCTGGGCGCCGGCGCTGCTCATGCGGTCCCAGGCGGCATCGCGGCTGATTTCGTTGAAGGTGCCCGAGGCATCGGTCACGACGAACACTTCGAAGTCTTCGGCCAGGGCCGACAGCGCCGGGAAGGCCACGCACACTTCGGTCACGACGCCGGCGATGATCAGCT
>NZ_NEVN01000007.1 GCF_002261475.1 Bordetella genomosp. 5 | reverse complement strand
CACGCAGGTCTCCAGCGGTGGCCAGCAGAATGTGAGTTCCGGCGGTTCGGCCACGAACACCACGGTGAGCTCGGGCGGTACGCAAACGGTCAGCTCCGGCGGTAACACCAACTCCACGACCGTCAGCTCCGGCGGTTCGCAGAACGTCAGCGGTAACGCCTCCAACACCCAGGTCGCAAGTGGCGGCCAACAGAACGTGGGCGATGGTGGCACGGCCAGCGACACGACGGTCAGCTCTGGCGGCTCGCAGAACGTAAGTTCTGGCGGTAACGCTTCCGGCACGCAAGTGTCGGGCGGCGGGCAACAGACCGTCAGCTCTGGCGGCTCCGCGACAAGCACGGTTGTTAGCTCGGGCGGTACCCAAACCGTCAGCTCCGGCGGTAACGCCAATTCCACCGTGGTCAGCAGCGGCGGCAACCAAGACGTCAGCGGTAACGCCTCCAACACGCAGGTCGAAAGCGGTGGCCAGCAGAACGTGAGCAGTGGCGGCTCGGCCACGAGCACGGTCGTCAGCTCGGGCGGCACGCAAACCGTCAGCTCCGGCGGTAACACCAACTCCACGACCGTCAGCTCCGGCGGTTCGCAGAACGTCAGCGGTAACGCCTCCAACACGCAGGTCGCAAGCGGCGGTCAGCAGAACGTGGGCGACGGTGGCACGGCCAGCGACACGACCGTTAGTTCCGGCGGCTCGCAGAACGTGAGTTCTGGCGGTAACGCTTCCGGCACGCAAGTGTCCAGCGGCGGGCAACAGAACGTCAGCTCCGGCGGCTCGGCGACGAGCACCACGGTGAGCTCCGGCGGTACACAAACCGTCAGCTCGGGCGGTAACGCCAATTCCACCGTGGTCAGCAGTGGCGGTAAGCAAGACGTCAGCGGTAACGCCTCCAACACGCAGGTCGCAAGCGGTGGCCAGCAGAACGTGAGCAGTGGCGGCTCGGCCACGAGCACGGTCGTCAGCTCGGGCGGTACGCAAACGGTCAGCTCCGGCGGTAACACCAACTCCACGACCGTCAGCTCTGGCGGCTCGCAGAACGTGAGTTCTGGCGGTAACGCTTCCGGCACGCAAGTGTCGAGCGGCGGGCAACAGAACGTCAGCTCCGGCGGCTCGGCGACGAGCACCACGGTGAGCTCCGGCGGTACCCAAACCGTCAGCTCGGGCGGTAACGCCAATTCCACCGTGGTCAGCAACGGCGGCAACCAAGACGTCAGCGGTAACGCCTCCAACACGCAGGTCTCCAGTGGTGGCCAGCAGAATGTGAGTTCCGGCGGTTCGGCCACGAACACCACGGTGAGCTCGGGCGGTACGCAAACGGTCAGCTCCGGCGGTAACACCAACTCCACGACCGTCAGCAGCGGCGGTTCGCAGAACGTCAGTGGCAACGCCTCCAACACGCAGGTTGCAAGCGGTGGCCAGCAGAACGTGGGCGATGGTGGCACGGCCAGCGACACGACCGTTAGTTCCGGCGGCTCGCAGAACGTCAGTTCGGGCGGTAACGCTTCCGGCACGCAAGTGTCGAGCGGCGGGCAGCAGACCGTCAGCTCTGGCGGCTCCGCGACAAGCACGGTTGTTAGCTCGGGCGGTACACAAACCGTCAGCTCCGGCGGTAACGCCAATTCCACCGTGGTCAGCAGCGGCGGCAACCAAGACGTCAGCGGTAACGCCTCCAACACGCAGGTCTCCAGCGGTGGCCAGCAGAATGTGAGTTCCGGCGGTTCGGCCACGAACACCACGGTGAGCTCGGGCGGTACGCAAACGGTCAGCTCCGGCGGTAACACCAACTCCACGACCGTCAGCAGCGGCGGTTCGCAGAACGTCAGTGGCAACGCCTCCAACACGCAGGTCGCAAGCGGTGGCCAGCAGAACGTGGGCGATGGTGGCACGGCCAGCGACACGACCGTTAGTTCCGGCGGCTCGCAGAACGTAAGTTCTGGCGGTAACGCTTCCGGCACGCAAGTGTCGAGCGGCGGGCAACAGAACGTTAGCTCCGGCGGCTCGGCGACGAGCACCACGGTGAGCTCCGGCGGTAAGCAAACGGTCAGCTCCGGCGGTAACGCCAATTCCACCGTGGTCAGCAACGGCGGCAACCAAGACGTCAGCGGTAACGCCTCCAACACGCAGGTCTCCAGTGGTGGCCAGCAGAATGTGAGTTCCGGCGGTTCGGCCACGAACACCACGGTGAGCTCGGGCGGTACGCAAACCGTCAGCTCCGGCGGCAACACCAACTCCACGACCGTCAGCAGCGGCGGTTCGCAGAACGTCAGCGGTAACGCCTCCAACACGCAGGTGTCCAGCGGCGGCCAGCAGAACGTGGGCGACGGTGGCACGGCGAGCAACACGACGGTCAGCTCTGGCGGCTCGCAGAACGTGAGCTCCGGCGGTTCGGCGACGAGCACGACGGTGAGCTCCGGCGGTACGCAAACCGTCAGTTCGGGCGGCAATGCCAACTCCACCGTTGTCAGCAGTGGCGGCAATCAAGACGTCAGCGGTAACGCCTCTAATACGCAGATCTCCAGCGGTGGCCAGCAGAACGTGAGCAGTGGCGGTACGGCCAGCAACACGACCGTCAGCTCTGGCGGTTCGCAGAACGTAAGTTCTGGTGGTAACGCTTCCGGCACGCAAGTGTCGGGCGGCGGGCAGCAGACCGTCAGCTCCGGCGGCTCCGCGACAAGCACGGTCGTCAGCTCCGGCGGTACGCAAACCGTCAGCTCCGGCGGCAACACCAACTCCACGACCGTCAGCTCCGGCGGTTCGCAGAACGTCAGCGGCAACGCCTCCAACACGCAGGTCTCCAGTGGCGGCCAGCAGAACGTGGGCGATGGAGGCACGGCCAGCGACACCACGGTCAGCTCTGGCGGCTCGCAGAACGTAAGTTCTGGTGGTAACGCCTCCGGCACGCAAGTGTCGGGCGGCGGGCAGCAGACCGTCAGCTCTGGCGGCTCCGCGACAAGCACGGTTGTTAGCTCGGGCGGTACACAAACCGTCAGCTCCGGCGGTAACGTCAATTCCACCGTGGTCAGCAGTGGCGGTAAGCAAGACGTCAGCGGTAACGCCTCCAACACGCAGGTCGAAAGCGGTGGCCAGCAGAACGTGAGCAGTGGCGGTTCGGCGACCAGCACCACGGTGAGCTCGGGCGGTACGCAAACCGTGAGTTCCGGCGGCAACGCCAATTCCACGGTCGTCAGCTCCGGTGGTTCGCAGAACGTGAGCGGCAACGCCTCCAACACGCAGGTCTCCAGTGGCGGCCAGCAGAACGTCGGCAGTGGCGGCACGGCCAGCAACACGACCATCAGCTCCGGCGGCTCGCAGAACGTGAGTTCGGGCGGTAGCGCGTCGGGCACGCAGGTGTCGGATGGTGGGCAGCAGAGCGTGAGCTCTGGCGGCTCGGCCACGAGCACCACGGTGAGCTCCGGCGGTACGCAAACCGTCAGTTCCGGCGGTAACGCCAATTCCACGATCGTCAGCTCCGGTGGTTCGCAGAACGTGAGCGGCAACGCCTCCAACACGCAGGTCTCCAGTGGCGGCCAGCAGAACGTGGGCAGCGGCGGCAACACCAGCAACACGGTGGTTAGCTCCGGCGGTTCGCAGAACGTGAGTTCGGGCGGTAACGCGTCGGGCACGCAGGTGTCGGATGGTGGGCAGCAGAGCGTGAGCTCTGGCGGCTCGGCGACGAACACCACGGTGAGCTCGGGCGGTACGCAAACCGTCAGCTCCGGCGGTAACGCCAATTCCACGATCGTGAGCTCCGGTGGTTCGCAGAACGTGAGCGGCAACGCCTCCAACACGCAGGTCTCCAGTGGCGGCCAGCAGAACGTGGGTAGTGGCGGCACGGCCAGCAACACGACCATCAGCTCCGGCGGCTCGCAGAACGTGAGTTCTGGCGGTAACGCGTCCGGCACGCAGGTGTCGAGCGGCGGGCAGCAGAGCGTGAGTTCGGGCGGCTCGGCCATCGGCACCGTCGTCAGTTCCGGCGGTACGCAAACCGTCAGCTCGGGTGGCAACGCGAATTCCACGGTCGTCACCAATGGTGGCAGCCAGGGCGTGCAGAACGGCGGCCAGGCCAGCGACACACAGGTGTCGTCGGGCGGTAACCAGACGGTCTCGTCCGGCGGTGCGGCCACGTCGACGACGATCAACGAGGGCGGTAGTCAGGGCGTCCAGAGCGGCGGTGTGGCATCGAATGCCGATGTGAAGTCGGGCGGCACGCAGACGGTCTCGTCCGGTGGCACGGCCAACTCCACCACGGTCAACAACGGTGGCAGCCAGGGCGTCGAGAGCGGTGGTCATGCGAGCAACACGCAGCTGTCGTCTGGCGGTACGCAAACGGTGTCCTCCGGCGGTACGGCTACCAGCACGGTCGTCAACAGTGGCGCGAGCCAAGGGGTGACCGAGGGCGGGAACGTGTCGGACACGCAGGTCAAGTCCGGCGGCAATCAAACCGTGTCCTCGGGTGGCCAGGCCACATCCACGACGGTCAGCGATGGCGGCAGCCAGGGCGTGCAGAGCGGCGGTCACGCCAGCGGTACGCAGCTGTCGTCCGGAGGCACGCAAACGGTGTCCTCCGGTGGTACGGCCACCAGCACGGTCGTCAACAGCGGCGCGAGCCAGGGGGTCACCGAGGGCGCGCAAGTCTCCGACACGCAGGTCAAGTCCGGCGGCAATCAAACCGTGTCATCGGGTGGCACGGCCACGTCCACCACGGTCAGCGATGGCGGCAGCCAGGGGGTGCAGAGTGGCGGCGCTGCCAGCGGCACGCACGTGTCGTCGGGTGGTACGCAAACGGTGTCTTCGGGTGGTGCGGCCAACGGCACGACCGTGAGCGACGGCGGTAGCCAAGGTATCGAGCACGGCGGCCAGGCCAGCGGCACGAAGGTGTCGTCGGGCGGTAAGCAGACGGTCTCGTCCGGTGGTACGGCCACGTCGACGATCGTCAGCAACGGCGGCAGCCAGGGCGTGCAGAACGGCGGCCAGGCGAGCGATACGCAAGTGTCGTCGGGCGGTACTCAGACCGTGTCTTCCGGCGGCGCGGCCACGTCGACGATCGTCAGCAGTGGCGGCAGCCAGGGCGTGCAGAACGGCGGTCAGGCCAGCGACACGAAGGTATCGTCCGGCGGTACGCAGACGGTCTCGTCTGGTGGCACGGCAACGTCCACGATCGTGAGCGATGGCGGCAGCCAGGGCGTCGAGAACGGCGGCCAGGCCAGCAGCACGCAAGTGTCGTCCGGCGGCACCCAAACGGTGTCGTCCGGTGGCACGGCCACGTCCACGACGGTCAGCGATGGCGGCAGCCAGGGCGTCGATAACGGCGGGCATGCCAGCGACACGCAGGTTTCGTCCGGCGGCACGCAGACGGTGTCTTCCGGCGGTACGGCCATGTCCACGGTCGTCAGCACGGGCGGCCATCAGGGCGTGCAGAGCGGCGCTCATGCCAGCAACACGCAGGTGTCGTCCGGCGGCACGCAGATGGTGTCATCCGGCGGTACTGCCACGTCCACGACGGTCCGCGATGGCGGCAGTCAGGGTGTGCAAGGCGGCGGTCATGCCAGCGGCACGCAAGTGGAGTCGGGTGGTACGCAGACGGTCTCGTCCGGCGGCACGGCCACGTCCACGACGGTCAGCAGCGGCGGCAGTCAGGGCGTGCAAAGCGGCGGTCATGCGATGGACACCCAGGTCAACTCCGGTGGTACGCAGACCGTGTCCGAGGGCGGCACGGCGACGAGCACCATCGTCTCGTCGGGCGGCTCTCAGGTGGTCCATTCGGGCGGGACGGCCGCCGACAACAAGGTCGACTCCGGCGGTACACAGACGGTCTACAGGGGAGGTGTGGTCGCCGGCGGACGCATTTCCGGAGGGGCCACGCAGGAAGTGGAGTCCGGGGCCGTCGTGCTCCGCACCACGGTCGATAGCGGTGGCAAGCTGCACGTGCTCGCTGGCGGTCGCGCGATGTCCACCCGTCAGAACGTCGGCGCGATCCTCGTGACGTCGCTCGGTACGGGCGTGAATGCCTTCGTCGACGGCCGCCACGAGAGCGGCAACTTCCTCGTGTCGAACACCTACGCCTCGAATGTGCTGCTCAACAACAGCGGGGAGCTGCATGTGTCGTCGGGCGGGTCTGCCACCAGCACGATCATCAACAGCGGCGGCAAGTTGCTCGTGTCGGGCGGCGGTTCGGCCACCCAGATCGATCAGCGCGCGGGCGCCGCCCTCGTGACGTCGATCGGCGAAAACGTGAACGTCTACGCCACCGGCAGCAATGCCAGCGGCGCGTTCGTGGCGTCGAACAACTCGGCGGGCAATGTCCTCCTCGAGAGCGGCGGCGAACTGCACGTGTCGTCGGGCGGTCGTGCCGACAGCTCGCAGATCCACCAGGGTGGCGTGCAGTATGTGTCGTCGGGCGGCAGCGCCTACGACACGGACATCTACGCCGGTGGCCGAGAGGAAATTCTGTCAGGCGGCTACGGGCCGCGCGCCACGATCCATTCGGGCGGCGTGCAGCGCGTGCACTCGGGCGGCCTCGACGAGGACAGCAAGATCCTCACGGGCGGCTCGCAGCAGGTCGAAGGCCGGGTGAGCAACACCACGGTGCAGGGCCAGCAGCAGGTGTCGTCCGGCGGTCGTGCCGAGGCGGATACCATCGCCAGTGGCGGCGTGGTCGACGCGAAGCCGGGTTCCGAGCTGGTGGACACCGTGCTGACCGGCGGCGGCAGTGTGCAGGCGCAGGGCACCGTGCTCGCACAAAAGGCCTCGGCCGCGATCCAGGTGCAGGGCGATGCCAACACGGTCACGCTCCAGGGCGCAACGCTGGCTGGTGATATCAACGTGGGCGGCTCCGGCAACACCCTCACTGTGGCCTCCGGAACGCAGCTGGGTCAGTCCGTGTTGCGCGACACCACGCACGCCAACCAATTGACTGTGGGCGAGAAGCAGAAGCTGACGGTCTCTACGTCGGGCGGCGCGGGTGTGACCGCGGTGCAGGGCTGGAACAAGCTCACCGCGGCCCGCGATGGCGAAGTGGAGCTCGCCGGTGATCTGGCGCTGCAAGGCAACGCGTCCACGTTCACGGTGGCGAGCGGCGGTCTGCTGGGCCTGATGCCGTCGCTGCGCGCCGCCGGGTTGAAAGCCGACACGCTCACCAACGATGGCACGCTGCGCATCGGTGCCAACCAGACCTTGAAGCTCACCGGCAACTACGTGCAGACCGCCAACGGCGTGCTGGACCTGGCCATGCTGGGTACCGCCGCGGGTCAGTACGGCGTGCTGGATGTGAGCCAGTCGGCCACGCTGGCGGCCGGCGCGGCGCTGAAGCTGAACCCGTCGACGGCGCCGCTCAAGCCGGGTGAACGCTACAGCGGCTTCCTGCGCGCAAACGGTGGCCTGAACGGCACCTACGGCGGCGGTACGTATCGCGGCGTGGACTACCGCGTCGAGCGCAACGGCAACCAGCTCGATCTGGTGGTCACCGGGGCAAGCGGCCCGACGCTGTCGACGCCGCTCTTCGGCGGCAACTTCGCGCAGATGTCGCTCGAGCAGGCCCAGGCCAGCATGAGCGTGGTGCGCGATCGCATGGGCCGCATGTCGGGCCCGGCATATCTGGGCACCAACGCCGCCAACACGGTGTGGATGACGCCTTACGGCGGCTGGTCCACGGGCTCGCAAGGCGCCGCCACGCCGGGCTTCGATCGCAAGGTCGGTGGCCTGGCGGTGGGCACGGACCGGGCGCTTGGCGACAAGACCCGGGTCGGCGCGGCGCTGCTGGTGCAGGGCGCCACGACCAAGGGGCGCGACGGCGCGACGGAAGATCGGGCCAGCGGCGCGAGCTATCAGCTCGCCGGCTACGCAAGCCACGACCTGGGCACGCTGGGCCGGATGTCGGTGATCGGCAAGGTGGGTCTGGATCGCAACAGCGCAAGCCGGCGCGACACCATCGGCGACGAGGCGCATGCCAAGTCGAACCCGAACGGGCGCACGGCGGTGCTGTCGCTGAACTACGAACGCGATCACCAACTGGGCAAGCACACGGTCACGCCGTGGCTGGAGGTCGAGTATGGCCGCGCGGGCGTGGGTGCGCATCAGGAGCGTGGCGCGGGGTGGTCCAACCTGAGCGTGGGCAAGCAGGAAGCGCAGTCGCTCACGCCGATGGTGGGCATGAGGTATCGCTACCAGCTCGCGGATGATCAGAGCGTCACGGCCTACGCCGGCGTGGGCTACGACATCCTGGCCAAGAAGCCCAGGCTCAACGCCAAGGACGCGGCAGGCACGTCCTTCGCGGTGAACGGGGCACAGCCGGGCAAGGTGGTCACGCGCTTCGGTCTGGGCTACGAGATGCAGGGTCCGGGCACGTCGCAGATCCGCATCAGCCAGGACTACGCAGGCAAGTCGGGTCGCGGCGACTACTCGCTCAACCTGAACGTGGCGATCCCGCTGGGCAAGTAGCCGAAGGCACGCAGGCCTCCCTGATGTTGGGGAGGTCTGCCTGTTTTTGGGGGAGGGCGCTTCTTTTCATTCTCGCGGGGATGCGGCGATCCGGCGTGCGACTTCCTCGAGATCCGTTCAGACCTCCCCGGTCGGCAGCGAGACCAAGAAAAAAGGGCATCCCTCGCGGGATGCCCTCTTGCCTCGATGCGCGTGCGATCAGCCTTGCGTGGCTTCCTGCTGCGCGTCCACGACGGCCAGGGCCGTCATGTTGACGATGCGGCGCACGGTGGCGCTGGTCGTCAGGATGTGCACCGGACGGGCGGCGCCCAGCAGGATGGGGCCCATGGCCACACCGTTGCTGCCCGTCATTTTGAGCATGTTGTAGGTGATGTTGCCGGTGTCCAGATTCGGCATGACCAGCAGGTTGGCGCGGCCCTTGAGCGAGCTGTCGGGGTAGGCCTGCGTGCGGATCGATTCGGACAGCGCGGCGTCGGCGTGCATCTCACCATCGACTTCGAGGTGAGGTGCGCGGTCGGACACCAGGCGGCGCGCATGCGCCATCTTGCGCGACGACTCGGTCGGGCGGCTGCCGAAGTTGGAGTGCGACAGCAGCGCGATCTTGGGGACCACGCCAAAGCGCATCATTTCTTCGCCAGCCTGGATCGTGATGTCGGCGATCTGTTCGGCGCTGGGGTTTTCGTTGACGTGGGTGTCGGCGACGAACAGCGTCTGGTTCGGCAGCATCAGCACGTTGAGCGCGGCATAGGTCTGGCCGGGCTTCTTGCCGATGACTTCGTCGATGTACTTCAGCTGATTGTCGTACTTGCTGGCCACGCCGCACAGCAGCGCGTCGGCATCGCCACGGCGCAGCAGCATCGCGCCGATCAGCGTGTTGTGCTTGCGGATCATCGCCTTGGCGATGGCCGGCGTCACGCCCTCGCGGCCGCGCAGCTCGTAATAGCCCTGCCACGTTTCGTTGAAGCGCGCGTCGTCTTCGGGATCCACGATCTCGATGTTCTGACCGGCGACCAGACGCAGGCCGAACTTCTGCACGCGCATCTCGATCACGGCGGGACGGCCCACCAGGATCGGGAAGGCGAGCTTCTCGTCGACCACGACCTGCACGGCACGCAGCACGCGCTCGTCTTCACCGTCGGCGTAGACGACGCGCTTGGGCGCCTTCTGGGCTTCCTGGAAGAGCGGCAGCATCAGCTGGCCCGAGTGGTACACGAAGCCCATCAGCTTGCGGCGGTAGGCTTCGATGTCTTCGATCGGGCGAGCCGCGACGCCCGACGCGGCGGCGGCCTGGGCCACGGCCGGCGCGATCTGCACGATGAGGCGCGGATCGAACGGCTTCGGAATGATGTAGTCGGGGCCGAACGACAGCTCTTCGCCCGCGTAGGCGCGCGCCACTTCGTCGTTCTGCTCGGCCTGGGCCAGCTCGGCGATCGCCTTCACGCAGGCGAGCTTCATCTCTTCGGTGATGCGGCTGGCGCCGGCATCCAGCGCGCCGCGGAAAATGAACGGGAAGCACAGCACGTTGTTGACCTGGTTCGGGTAGTCCGAACGGCCGGTCGCGATGATGCAGTCGGGGCGGGCGGCCTTCGCGATCTCGGGGCGGATTTCCGGCTCGGGATTGGCCAGGGCCAGGATCAGCGGCTTGACGGCCATGGTCTTGACCATGTCGCCGGTGAGCACGCCCGCGGTCGAGCAACCCAGGAACACGTCGGCGCCGTTGACCACGTCGGCCAGCGTGCGCGCGTCGGTCTTCTGCGCGTAGCGGCGCTTGTTGGGCTCCATGTTTTCGTCGCGGCCTTCCCAGATCACGCCACGGGAGTCCACCACGTACATGTTTTCGCGCTTGATGCCCAGGTCGACCAGCAGATCCAGGCATGCGATGGCGGCGGCGCCGGCGCCGGAGCAAGCCAGCTTCACGTCGCCCATCGCTTTGCCCACGACCTTCAGGCCGTTGAGGATGGCGGCGGCCGAGATGATGGCGGTGCCGTGCTGGTCATCGTGGAAGACGGGGATCTTCATGCGCTCGCGCAGCTTCTTCTCGATGTAGAAGCACTCGGGCGCCTTGATGTCTTCGAGGTTGACGCCGCCCAGCGTGGGCTCGAGCGCCGCGATGATCTCGACCAGCTTGTCGGGGTCGTTTTCGGCCAGCTCGATGTCGAACACATCGATGCCGGCGAATTTCTTGAACAGGCAGCCCTTGCCTTCCATCACGGGCTTGGCGGCCAGCGGGCCGATGTTGCCCAGGCCGAGCACCGCGGTGCCGTTCGTGATCACGCCCACCAGGTTGGAGCGCGAGGTGTACATCGAGGCGGCGTCATTGCCCTGGTCGAAGATCGCCATGCACGCCGCGGCCACGCCGGGCGAGTAGGCCAGCGACAGGTCGTCCTGGTTGGCCAGCGTCTTGGTGGGGGTGACAGAGATTTTGCCCGGGGTGGGATAGGCGTGGTAATCCAACGCCCGCTTGGAGAGGGTTTCGTCCATGAGGTACAGCCTTTTTGGCGCTAACTGGAAAGCGTGAGGAACGGCGAAATCGGGAATATCGCTGCGCGTTGTCGGCCGCGGCGGGCGTGGGACACACGCCCGCAAAACCGCATGCGGCCTGGAACAGCCCAGTATTTCAACACAGAACGCGGCGCTGCGTTCTTGTTGCAGCGCAGCGAAAGTGCCGCCTCCGCCTCAGCGGAGCCAGGGCGGCGCGTCGCGCCCGGCGGCGTCGAGCGCAGCGCGTTGCCGCGCGATGGCCTCCTGCAGCCGCGCGGCCTCGGCATCGGTGGCCCGCGCACACGCCAGATCGAGCGCGTGCAGCACCATCCACGCCGCGCTCACCTCGAAGAAGTCGCGCAGGCGGGCCCGCGTGTCGCTACGGCCGAAACCGTCGGTGCCCAGGCTGCGCATGGGCGCGCTCACATGGGCGCGGATCTGATCGGGCACCGCGCATACGTAGTCGCTGGCCGCCAGCACCGGCGGGCCGTCCTGGCCCAGGCAGTGCGCGAGCCACGATGGCTCATGATTCAGACCGAGGACGCGGGCGCGCTCGACGCGGCGGGCATCGCGCGCGAGCTCGCTGTAGCTCGTGACGCTCCAGACCTCGCAAGGCACCGCGTGTTCGCTCTGCAAGGTCTCGGCCGCCCGCAGGGCCTCCGCCAGCGCCGGGCCCGCCGCGAGCAGCCGCACGCGGGGAGCATCGCAGGCACGTACGCGATGCATGCCGCGCAGCACGCCCGTGCGGCAGTCGGGCGCCACGCTGGCATCGGGCAGGTCGGGCTGGGGCAGATTCTCGTTGGTGACCGTCAGGTAATAGAACTCGTCGTGGTCCTCGGTCAGCATGCGGCGCATGCCTTCCTCGACGATCAGCGCGGCCTCGTAGGCCTGCGCCGGATCGTAGGCGCGGCAGTTGGGCACGGTGGCGGCGATCAGATGGCTGGAGCCGTCCTGGTGCTGCAGACCTTCGCCGCCGAGCGTCGTGCGGCCCGAGGTCGCGCCGATCAGAAAGCCGCGGGTGCGCTGATCCGCGGCCGCCCAGATCAGGTCGCCGATGCGCTGAAAGCCGAACATCGAGTAATAGATATAGAACGGCAGCATCGGCAGGCCGTGCACCGAGTAGCTGGTGCCGGCCGCCGTCCACGACGAGATCGCGCCGGCCTCGGTGATGCCCTCTTCGAGGATCTGGCCGTCGCGCGCCTCGCGATACGACAGGACCGAGCCGATGTCCTCGGGCTCGTAGAGTTGCCCCTGCGCCGAATAGATGCCGATCTGGCGGAACAGATTGGCCATGCCGAAGGTGCGCGCCTCGTCCGCCACGATCGGCACGATGCGGGGGCCCAGCGCCGGGTCTTTCAGCAGCTGCGTCAGCATGCGCACCAGCGCCATTGTGCTCGACATCTCCTTGCCGTCGGGCGCGAGCGCGAAGCCGGCCCACTGAGTGACCGGCGGCGCCGCCAGCGGCTGGGCCTGCGCCCGGCGGCGCGGCAGGTGGCCACCGAGCGCGGCGCGCCGCGCCTGCAGGTGGCGCATCTCGGCACTGTCGGACGAGGGCCGAAAGAAACGCAGCGCGAGGCAGTCGGCGTCGGAGAGCGGCAGCGCGAAGCGATCGCGAAACGCCAGCAGCGCGTCGTCGTCGAGCTTTTTCTGCTGATGGGTGGTCATCTTGCCCTGGCCCGCGGCGCCCATGCCGAAGCCTTTTTTCGTCTGCGCCAGGATCACCGTGGGCTGGCCGCGATGCGCCACCGCGCGGGCATACGCCGCGTGGATCTTCGTCATGTCGTGGCCGCCACGGCGCAGGCGGTCGATCGCCTCGTCGGGCCAGTCGGCCACCAGCGCCGCGAGCGCGGGGTCCTGGCCGAAGAAGTGCTCGCGGTTGTAGGCGCCGTCGTTGGCCGCGAAGGTCTGGAACTGGCCATCGACCGTGTGCGCGAAGGCGTGTGCCAGCGCGCCGCTCGCATCGCGGCGCAAGAGGGCGTCCCAGTCGCTGCCCCACACGACCTTGATGACGTTCCAGCCCGCGCCGGCATACAGCGTTTCGAGTTCGTCGATGATGCGGCCGTTGCCGCGTACCGGGCCATCGAGGCGCTGCAGGTTGCAGTTCACGACGAACACGAGATTGTCGAGCCGCTCGCGCGCGGCCAGCGTGAGCGCGGCAATGGATTCAGGCTCGTCCATTTCGCCATCGCCGAAGATGCCCCAGACCTTGCGCTGTGACTCGGGCGCGAGGCCGCGATGCTCGAGATAGCGCATGAAGCGCGCCTGATAGATCGCATTGATTGGACCGATGCCCATCGAGCCCGTGGGGAACTGCCAGAAATCCGGCATCAGCCAGGGGTGCGGATACGAGGACAGGCCGCGGCGTCCGGCGGCGCGTGCAGTGATCTCCTGGCGGAACAGCGCGAGATCCTCGTCGTCGAGCAGGCCTTCGAGATAGGCGCGGGCATAGATGCCGGGCGCCGAGTGGGGCTGCATATAGACGAGGTCCGCGCCGCCCGGCGCGTCGGGTCCGCGGAAAAAGTGGTTGAAGCCGACTTCGAACAGATCGGCCGCCGACGCGTAACTCGCGATGTGTCCGCCCAGCTCGCCGTGCGCCTGGTTGGCACGCACCACCATCGCCAGCGCGTTCCAGCGATTGATGGATGCAATCCGTTCTTCGAGACCGAGATCGCCCGGGAACGGCGGCTCGTCGGCTGCCGCGATCGTATTGAGATAGGCGGTGCTGACCTGACCGCCGGCCCGCACCCCCAGACTGGCCGCATGGTCGAGCAGGCGCGCCAGCACAAAGGCCGCGCGCGGCGCGCCTTCGGTTTGCGCAAGCGCGTCGAGGGCATCGCGCCACTCGGCGGTCTCTTCGGGGTCGGTATCGTCGCGCAGGAAGGGCGCTTGCTGATGGCCGGGGGCGGGCAGGGGCGGTGTCATGCGTTGTCTCCGATGCTTTTTGTCTTGGTCTGCGTGTCGCCCATGCTAGCGCCACCTGAGACGCACAAGTGACCGAAGCCGATAGGCCGTAGGCCATGCTGGCGGCATGAAGGCGTTGTCTGGCGGATTTATGCAGCACGATCTGCCGCACATCGGCGAAATCGGGCGTTGGTCCGAGGCGGCGGCGCGGGGCGCGCTGTCAGGAAATGTCCAGGTGGTGGACGCTACACTCGCGCCACTTTTAGAATTTTCGGAGTTGACGATGAGCGCAGGCCTGCGGGTGCCCGATGCCATGACACTGCCCGAGCTGACGCTGCGTGGCGTCATCCTCGGTGCCCTGATCACGATCGTGTTCACGGCTTCGAACGTGTTTCTCGGCTTGAAAGTCGGCCTGACGTTCTCGTCGGCCATTCCGGCGGCGGTGATCTCCATGTCGGTGTTGCGCATGTTCAAGGGCGCGAACATCCTCGAGAACAACATGGTGCAGACCCAGGCCTCCGCGGCCGGCACGCTGTCGTCCATCATTTTCATCCTGCCCGCGCTGGTGATGCTGGGCCATTGGAGCGCGTTCCCGTTCTGGCAGACGCTGGCGATCTGCGCGGCCGGCGGCATGCTCGGCGTGATGTTCACCATTCCGCTGCGCCACGTGATGGTGGTGCAGAGCAACCTGCCTTACCCGGAAGGCGTGGCGGCGGCGGAGATTCTGCGTGTGGGCAGCGCCGCCCGAGCCCAGGAACGGGAGGGGGAGGGCGCGGTGCACCCTGACACAGCCCGAACGGCCCCCGTCGTCCCACGACCGGGCGGCACGGGCATGGCCGACATCCTGTTTGGTGGCGGCATCGCGGCCGTGGTCAGCTTCGCGACCGGTGGCCTGCGCCTGCTCGCCGATGGCGCCAGCAGCTTTCTCGCAATCGGCGCAGCGGTGCTGCGTCTGCCGATGGGCTTCTCGCTGGCTCTGCTGGGCGCGGGCTACCTGATCGGCATCGTCGCCGGCCTGGCCATGCTGACCGGGCTGGTGATCGCCTGGGGCATCGCGGTGCCGGTCCTGACGGCGCTGGGCGAGCGTGCCGCGGACGTGTCGCTAGCCGACTACGCGACCGGTCTCTGGAGCACGCAGGTCCGCTTCATCGGCGCGGGCGTCATCGGGGTGGGCGCCATCTGGACCCTGGCCACGCTGTTCGTGCCCATGGTGCGCGGCGTGCGCGCGTCGATGTCGATGGTGGGCAAGGGCGGGCGCCCGCGTGGCGATGCCCCGCGCACCGAGCGCGACCTGCCCGCGCCGTGGGTCATCGGCATTTCGCTCGTGCTGCTGGCCATACTGGTATTCACGTTCCTCGCGTTCATGAGTGGCGCGCCGCTCTCGCCCGGCCGCATCGGCGTGCTGGTGGCCTACGCCGTGCTGTTCGCGTTCGTGTTCGGTTTCCTGGTCGCGGCGGCCTGCGGCTATATGGCGGGGCTGGTGGGCTCCTCGACCAGCCCGATCTCCGGCGTGGGGATCGTGGCCATCGTGCTGGTCTCGCTCTTGATGGTGATGCTCAACGACGGCGAGGGCCTGCTCGGCACGGAACAGGGCGTGCGCCTGGGCATCGCGCTGGCGATCTTCACCACGTCGGCGGTCGTGGCGGTGGCCTCGATCTCGAACGACAACCTGCAGGACCTCAAGACCGGCTGGCTCGTGGGCGCCACGCCCTGGCGTCAGCAGGTGGCGTTGCTGATCGGTTGCGTGGTGGGGGGAGCCGTCATTTCGCCGGTGCTGGACCTGCTCTACAACGCCTACGGCTTCGCCGATGCCTTGCCGCGCCCCGGCATGGACCCCGATCAGGCGCTCGCCGCGCCGCAGGCCACGCTGATGCTCGCCATCGCGCAAGGCATCTTCACGCACCATCTGAACTGGACCATGATCCTGATCGGCATGGCGATCGGCGCGGCGTTGATCGTCGTGGACCAGGTGTTGAAGTCGACCTGCGCCGTTGCACGGCTGCCGGTGCTGGCGGTCGGCATCGGCATCTATCTTCCGCCCACCGCCAGCGCGCCCATCGTGGTGGGTGCGTTTCTGGCGTGGGTGCTGTCGCGGCGCCTGCGCCGGCGCGCCGCGGCCGCCGGCGAATCCTACGAAGCCCATGCCGACGCGCCGAACCGGCGCGGCGTGCTGATCGCGTCGGGCCTGATCGTGGGCGAGAGCCTCGTCGGGGTGCTGCTCGCCGGCGTGATCGGGTTCAGCGGCCAGGACGCGCCGTTGGCGCTCGTCGGCGCGGACTTCGAAGGCCCCGCGCGCTGGCTCGGATTGGCCGTTTTTGCCCTTGTGGCGGTGTGGATTGGACGCAGGGTCTTGGCGCGACCCTGATTTGCGTCGTATTCTGGACACACTTGCCGGAGGTCGGGCCACCCGACCCCGGCGCGACCGATTGCCGATAATGGCGACGTGTAGACACCGTTATGCGCGGCGAAGCGCGAGGCATTCTTGCCAGGAATGCATCCATGTTTGATCTTCGGCGCATGTCACGCGATTGCAGCAAGACGCCCCCAAACTTCAGGGGGTATACTGCCGACACGGCTTTCGAGGCTTGTACGTGCCTTCTGCCCCTGCTATCCGCCAAACGGGAAGCCCGTGTCGCGGAAGGTTTTCCTGCATCGTATGCGAGTGAAGCACTCGTCAAGGTGAAGCGACATTATGTCTACGGAATCAGAATCCCTATCTACCTCCTATCTGTTCGGCGGTAATGCGCCGTACGTAGAAGAACTCTACGAACAGTATCTCGACAATCCCGGCTCGGTCGCGGACAACTGGCGCGAATATTTCGACCAGCTGCAGCATGCACCCGCCACGGATGGCCAAGAAGCCACGCGTGACCAGGCTCATGCGCCCGTCGTCGAATCGTTTGCGCAACGTGCCCGCGCCAATGCTTTCCTGCAACGCGCTGCCGAGCCCGATCTGTCGGTCGCCAGCAAGCAGGTGTCGGTCCAATCGCTGATCGCCGCCTACCGTTCGCTGGGTTCGCGCTGGGCCGATCTCGATCCCCTCAAGCGCCAGGAGCGTCCGCCGATCCCCGAGCTCGATCCGTCCTTCTACGGACTGACCGAAGCCGATCTGGACCAGACCTACTCGGCCACGAATACCTACTTCACGACCGCCAGCACCATGACGCTGCGCGACATCCTGAAGGCCCTGCGCGACACGTATTGCCGTTCGATCGGCGCCGAGTTCTCGCACATCTCCGACCCGGCTGCCAAGCGCTGGATCCAGCAACGCCTGGAAAGCACGCTGTCGGCACCGACCTGGTCGCCCGAAGAAAAGCGCCACATCCTGCAGCAGCTCACCGAGTCCGAAGGTCTCGAGCGCTTCCTGCACACCAAGTACGTCGGCCAGAAGCGCTTCTCGCTCGAGGGCGGTGAAAGCTTCATCGCCTCGATGGACGAAGTGGTGAACCACGCCGGCGAATCCGGCGTCCAGGAAATCGTCGTGGGCATGGCTCACCGCGGCCGCCTGAACCTGCTCGTGAACATCATGGGCAAGATGCCCGGTGACCTGTTCGCCGAGTTCGAAGGCAAGCACGCCGAAGGCCTGACCGACGGCGACGTGAAGTACCACAACGGCTTCTCGAGCGACGTCTCGACCCGTGGCGGTCCGGTGCACCTGTCGCTGGCGTTCAACCCCTCCCACCTCGAAATCGTCAACCCGGTGGTCGAGGGCAGCGTCCGCGCCCGCCAAGAGCGCCGCGGCGACGCCGAAGGCAAGCAAGTGCTGCCCGTGCTGGTGCACGGTGACGCGGCTTTCGCTGGCCAGGGTGTCGTGATGGAAACGCTCAACCTGGCCCAGACGCGCGGCTACGGTACGGGCGGCACGCTGCACATCGTCATCAACAACCAGATCGGCTTCACGACGTCGGATCCGCGCGACTCGCGCTCCACGCTGTATTGCACCGACGTGGTCAAGATGATCGAAGCGCCGGTGTTCCACGTCAACGGCGACGATCCCGAAGCCGTCGTGTTCGCGACCCGCCTCGCGCTCGACTACCGCATGGAATTCCGCCACGACGTCGTCCTCGACATCGTGTGCTTCCGCAAGCTCGGCCACAACGAGCAAGACACCCCGTCGCTCACGCAGCCCCTGATGTACAAGCGCATCGGCCATCACGGCGGTACGCGCAAGCTGTACGCCGAGAAGCTGCAGACGCAGGGCGTCCTGGCCGAAGGCGATGCCGATCAGATGGTCAAGGATTACCGCCAGCTGATGGAAGACGGCCAGCGCACGATCGAGCCCGTGCTGACCGACTACAAGAGCAAGTACGCGATCGACTGGTCCCCGTTCATGGGCGCCAAGTGGACCGACCAGGCCGACACCGCGGTGCCGCTGGCCGAGCTCAAGCGCATCGGCGAACGCATCACGTCCGTGCCGGATGGCTTCACGGTGCACCCGCTGGTGGCCAAGCTGCTGAACGACCGTCGCAACATGGCCAAGGGCGAGCAGAACCTCGACTGGGGCATGGGCGAGCATCTGGCTTTCGCCACGCTGGTCGCTTCGGGTTACGCGATCCGCATCACCGGTCAGGATTCGGGCCGTGGCACGTTCACGCACCGTCACGCCGTGCTGCACGACCAGAACCGCGAGCGCTGGAACGACGGTACCTACATTCCGCTGCAGAACGTCTCCGAAGGCCAGGCGCCTTTCACGGTGATCGACTCGGTGCTGTCCGAAGAAGCCGTGCTCGCGTTCGAATACGGTTACTCGTCGGCCGAGCCCAACACGCTCACGATCTGGGAGGCCCAGTTCGGTGACTTCGTCAACGGTGCGCAGGTCGTGATCGACCAGTTCATCAGCTCGGGCGAAGCCAAGTGGGGCCGCCAGTCGGGTCTGACGCTGATGCTGCCGCACGGCTACGAAGGCCAGGGTCCGGAGCACTCGTCGGGCCGTATCGAGCGCTTCCTGCAACTGTGCGCCGACAACAACATCCAGGTCGTTCAGCCGACCTCGGCTTCGCAGATCTTCCATCTGCTGCGCCGTCAGATGATCCGCCAGTTCCGCAAGCCGCTCGTGATCTTCACGCCCAAGTCGCTGCTGCGTAACAAAGACGCGGGTTCGCCCCTCACCGACCTGGCCGGCGGCAGCTTCCGCCCGGTCATCGGCGAAGTCGACGATTCGATCAAGGCCGCTTCGGTCAAGCGCGTGCTGGCATGCTCGGGCAAGGTCTACTACGACCTGGTCAACGCACGCCGCGAACGCGAAGCCGACAACGTCGCGATCGTCCGCGTCGAGCAGCTGTACCCGTTCGCCCACAAGGCGTTCGAGACCGAACTGCGCAAGTACCCGAAGGCGACCGAAGTGATCTGGGTTCAGGACGAACCGCAGAACCAGGGCGCATGGTTCTACGTTCAGCACCACCTGTACGAAAACATGGCCGAAGGCCAGAAGCTGGCGTATGCCGGTCGCCCCGCATCGGCCTCGCCGGCCGTGGGCTACCTGGCCAAGCACCAGGAGCAGCAGAAGGCGCTCATCGAGCAGGCCTTCGCCGCGAAGTACAAGGGCTTCATGCTGACCAAGTAATCCAGCGACTCAGAACACCAACTTTACGGAATTCATTACCATGGCTATTACCGACGTTGTCGTCCCTCAACTGTCCGAATCCGTTTCGGAAGCCACTCTGCTGACCTGGAAGAAGCAGCCTGGCGCCGCGGTCGAGGCCGACGAAATCCTGATCGAAGTCGAAACCGACAAGGTGGTTCTCGAAGTGCCCGCGCCGGCTTCCGGCGTGCTGGCGGAAATCGTTGCCGGTGACGGCAGCACCGTCACCTCGGGCCAGCTGATCGCCAAGATCGACACGGCTGGCAAGGCCGCCGCCGCTGCTCCGGCCGCTGCCGAAGCCCCGGCCGCCGCGCCCGCTGCCGCTCCGGCCGCTCCCGCTGCCGCCCCGGCCAGCAACGCCGCCGCCGGCGTCGCTTCGCCCGCCGCTTCGAAGATCCTCGCCGAAAAGGGCGTGGACGCCGCCAGCGTGTCCGGTTCGGGCCGTGATGGCCGCGTGACCAAGGGCGACGCCCTGGCCGCCCAGGCTGGCGCCGCGCCCGCCAAGGCCGCTGCCGCTCCGGCCGCGCCCGCCACGTTCTCGCTCGACGGCCGTCCGGAACAACGCGTTCCGATGAGCCGCCTGCGTGCCCGCGTGGCCGAGCGTCTGCTGCAGTCGCAACAAGAAAACGCGATCCTGACGACCTTCAACGAGGTCAACATGCAGGCCGTGATCGATCTGCGCAACAAGTACAAAGAGAAGTTCGAGAAGGAACACGGCGTGAAGCTCGGCTTCATGTCGTTCTTCGTCAAGGCTGCCGTTGCCGCCCTGAAGAAGTACCCCCTCCTGAACGCCTCGGTCGACGGCAAGGACATCATCTACCACGGCTACTTCGACATCGGCATCGCCGTGGGCAGCCCGCGTGGCCTGGTGGTGCCGATCCTGCGCAACGCCGACCAGATGTCGATCGCCGACATCGAAAAGACCATCGCCGACTTCGGTCGCCGCGCTGCCGATGGCAAGCTGGGCATCGAAGAAATGACCGGTGGTACCTTCTCGATCTCCAACGGTGGTGTGTTCGGTTCGATGCTCTCGACCCCGATCATCAACCCGCCGCAATCGGCCATCCTGGGCGTGCACGCCACCAAGGAACGCGCCGTCGTCGAGAACGGCCAGATCGTGATCCGTCCGATCAACTACCTGGCCATGTCCTACGACCACCGCATCATCGACGGCCGCGAAGCCGTCCTGGGCCTGGTTGCCATGAAGGAAGCGCTCGAAGATCCGCAGCGCCTGCTGCTGGAGCTGTAATCCGACAGCAACGGGCGAAATGGCGCTGACCGTTTCGCCCGTTTTTTCGCAGGCTGCTGATCCTCGGCCGCCCGCTCTGGCGTAAAGGGGCGCTGCGATGCGCCCGCGCCGCACGAGTCCCGCACAGGGCTCCTGCCTGAACCTCACTCATCGCGAGAACACTATGTCCAAACAATTCGACGTCGTCGTCATCGGTGCCGGCCCCGGCGGTTACATCGCAGCCATCCGCGCTGCCCAGCTCGGCAAGACCGTGGCTTGCATCGACGCCTGGCAGAACGGCGAAGGCGCCCCGGCTCCTGGCGGCACCTGCACCAACGTCGGCTGCATCCCGTCCAAGGCACTGCTGCAGTCCTCGGAAAACTACGAAGAGGTCAACACCCACTTCGCCGAGCACGGCATTGAAGTCAAGGGCGTGACGCTCAAGCTCGACACGCTGATCGGCCGCAAGAACAAGGTCGTCAAGCAGAACAACGACGGCATCCTTTACCTGTTCAAGAAGAACAAGGTCACCTTCTTCCACGGCAAGGGTGCTTTCACCGGCCAGGTCGAAGGCGGCTGGGCCATCAAGGTCTCCGGCACCACCGAAGAAGAGCTCGTTGCCAAGCACGTGATCGTGGCGACCGGTTCGTCGGCCCGTGAACTGCCGGGCGTGCCGTTCGACGAAAAGACCGTGCTGTCCAACGACGGCGCGCTGAATCTGTCGGCCGTGCCGAAGAAGCTGGGCGTGATCGGCGCCGGCGTGATCGGCCTCGAAATGGGCAGCGTGTGGCGCCGCCTGGGTGCCGAAGTGACCGTGCTGGAAGCGATGCCCGAGTTCCTCGCGGCCGCCGATCAGCAGGTCGCCAAGGAAGCCCTGAAGTCGTTCACCAAGCAGGGCCTGGACATCCAGACCGGCGTGAAGATCGGCGAAATCAAGGCCACCGCCAAGGGCGTGACCGTGCCTTACACCGACGCCAAGGGTGGCGAGCAGAAGCTGGTGGTCGACAAGCTGATCGTCTCGATCGGCCGCGTGCCGTACACCGGCGGCCTGAATGCCGACGCCGTGGGCCTGAAGCTCGACGAGCGTGGCTTCATCGCCGTCGACGGCGACTGCAAGACCAACCTGCCGAACGTGTGGGCCGTGGGCGACGTGGTGCGTGGCCCGATGCTGGCGCACAAGGCCGAAGAAGAAGGCGTTGCCGTGGCCGAGCGTATCGCCGGCCAGCACGGTCACGTCAACTTCGCGACCGTGCCGTGGGTCATCTACACCTCGCCCGAGATCGCCTGGGTGGGTCAGACCGAGCAGCAGCTCAAGGCCGAAGGCCGCGAGTACAAGGCCGGTTCGTTCCCGTTCATGGCCAACGGCCGTGCGCGCGCCATCGGTGACACCACCGGCTTCGCCAAGGTGATCGCCGACGCCAAGACCGACGAGGTCCTGGGCGTGCACATCATCGGCCCGATGGCTTCCGAGCTCATCGCCGAAGCCGTGACCATCATGGAATTCCGTGGCGCCGCCGAAGACATCGCCCGCATCTGCCACGCGCACCCGACCCTGTCGGAAGCCGTGAAGGAAGCCGCGCTGGCCGTCGACAAGCGCACGCTGAACTTCTGATGCGTGTCCGGAACGCGGGCGGCCCCGGCCGCCGCGTCCCGGCGTCGCGGGCCCGCGCCCGCGGCGACATCTGGGCGGATCGCGCGATCCGCCTTTTTGCTTTTAGGACTCCTGCAGCGACATGAACGTCCGCGAATACTACGAACATGCCCTGGCCGAGCGCGGCTACAAGCCCGACGCGGCGCAGGAGCGCGCCATCGAGCGCCTGCAACGCTATTACGACGACTGGCTGCGCTTCAAGGCGATGCGCTCCAATGCGCTGAAGAAGCTGCTCAATCGTCCCGACGTGCCGCGTGGCGTGTATCTCTGGGGCGGCGTGGGCCGTGGCAAGAGCTTCCTGATGGATGCGTTCTACGCGACCGTGCCGGTCGTGCGCAAGACGCGTCTGCACTTCCACGAGTTCATGCGCGGCGTGCACCGCGAACTCGAAAACGTGAAGGGCATGCAGGACCCGCTCGACGAGGTCGCCAAGCGTGTCGCCAAGCGCTACCGCCTGATCTGTTTCGACGAGTTCCATGTGTCGGACGTGGCCGATGCCATGATCCTGTACCGGCTGCTGCTCAAGCTGTTCGAGTACGGCACGTCGTTCATCATGACCTCGAACTACGAGCCCTCGACCCTGTATCCCGACGGCTTGCACCGTGACCGCATCCTGCCCGCCATCGAGCTCATCAAGAGCCGCATGGATATCATGAACGTGGACACCGGCGTGGATTACCGCCTGCGCACGCTCGAGCAGGTGCACGCGTATCACTCGCCGCTCGACGAGCGCGCACAGACGGCGTTGCAGGAAGCGTTCGACGGCCTGGCCGACACGCCGCCGCAGGAGCCGGTGCTGCACATCGAGCATCGCGAGATTCGCGCGGTGGCCCTGTCGGGCTCGGTGGTGTGGTTCGACTTCGCCACGCTGTGCGGCGGTCCGCGCTCGCAGAATGATTATCTGGAGCTCGCCAACCGATTCCATTCGGTGATCCTGTCGGGCGTGCCCCGCATGGGACCGCGCCAGGCGTCCGAAGCGCGCCGCTTCACGTGGCTGATCGACGTGTTCTACGACCACAAGGTCAAGCTCATCATGTCGGCCGAGTGCCCGCCCGAAGAGATCTACACCGAGGGGGCGCTCGCCAACGAGTTCCATCGCACGGTGTCGCGCATTCTGGAAATGCAGTCGCGCGAGTACCTCGAGGCCGAGCGGCGCCAGACAGCCAACCTCTGACGCGCCGCGATCGCGCCCGTTCCGGGCCGTGTTCCCGGGTGGGTCCGACAGACGCAGGCCGCGCGACGCGCGGCCTGTGCGTTTGCGCCGCGGCTCAGCGCGGGCGCTGCGCGTGGCGCGAAGAAGCGAGGGTGGCGGCCCAGAACAGCAGCGCCGCCAGGCTGACCGCGGCGCCGAGCAGGCACACGGCGGTCCACCCGCCGAACGCGTAGCTCTGCGTCGCACCCAACGCGCCCAGGCCGCTGCCCACGGCATAGAACAGCATGTACACGCCGATGAGCCGGCCGGGCGCGTCGGGCCGGGTGCGCAGGATCATCGACTGATTGGTGACGTGCAGGGCCTGGCCGCCGAGATCGAGCAGCACGATGCCCACGATGAGCGCGCCCAGCGAGTGGGGCAACCGGGCGAGCGGCCACCAGGCGATCAGCAGCAGCACGAGCGCGGCGAGGGTGGTGCGCCGCTCCCAGCCGCGATCCGCCCAGTGGCCCGCGCGCGCTGCCGCCAGCGCACCGAGCGCGCCGACCAGGCCGAAGGCGCCGATGGCGGTATGGCTATACGCGTACGGGGGCGCCGAGAGCGGCAGCACCAGCGCGCTCCAGAAGATATTGAACGCGGCGAACATCAGCAGGGCCAGCGTGCCGCGCACCCGCAGCACGCGTTCGTCGCGCAGCAGCAGCCACATGGACCCGAGCAACGCCAGGTAGGGCAGGGGCGCCCGCGCGGGCGGCAGGGCCGGCAGGCGCCGCCACAAGGGCAGCAGCAGCGCCAGCATGAGCAAGGCCGCGCCGGCATACACGCCGCGCCAGCCCGCGAGATCGCTGACCGCGCCCGCGAAGACGCGCGCCAGCAGCAGGCCGACGAACACGCCGCCCTGCGCCGCGCCCACCACGCGCCCCTGTCCCGCGCCCGCCGCCGCGCTCGCGGCGTAGGCGATTAGCCCCTGGGTCATGGCCGTACCGAGCAGCCCCACCGCCAGCATGCCCACGAGCAGCGCGGACGCGGACGGGGCGCACGCGACGAGGACCAGGGCGCCCGCGAGCGCGGCCAGTTGCAGCGTCAGCAGGCGGCGGCGTTCCAGGCGGTCCCCCAGCGGCACCAGCAGCACCAGGGCCAACGCACAGCCCAACTGCGTGGCGCTGACGACGCCGCCGACCGCCGCGGTGCCGATCCCGAAGTCGCGCGACAGCGTGTCCAGCAGCGGCTGTGCGTAATAGACGTTGGCGACGCTCGCGCCACTGGCGACCGCCAGCAGCAGCACCTGCCCGGACGAGAGCGGCGGCGGGGGCGGGGGCGGGGGCGGGGGCGGGGGCGGGGCGGCAGGGCTGTGTTCCTGACTCATGGCAGCCTGGTTTCAAATAAAAACCAGTTGGATGGTAGGCCTGGCGGTTTTAAAATGCAACTACATTGGCGGCGACGCGGGGCGTCGTTGCACTATCGAATGGCGTGAGCGGAGGGTGTGATGGCAGCAACGAAAGAAGCCGAGGGTTCGACCTGCCCGGTGGCGCGTTCCGCCGCGCTGCTGGGCGACCGCTGGGCCTTGCTGGTGGTGCGCGACGCCTTCGATGGCATGCGGCGCTTCGGCGATTTTCAACGCAGCCTGGGTGCGGCCCGCAACATCCTGGCCGACCGCCTGCGTCGTCTCGTGGATGCGGAGATCCTGGCGCTGCAGCCTGCCTCCGATGGATCGGCCTATCAGGAGTATGTGCTGACGCCCCGGGGCGAGTCGCTTTTTCCGGTGGTCGTGGCCTTGCGCCAGTGGGGCGAACATCATCTGTTCGCGCGCGGGGAGGCGCGTTCGGTCCTGCTCGACACCGACACGGGCAAGGCCGTGCCCTACATGGCGCCGCGCGATGCCGCCGGCGAGCCGATCGCGCCGGCGCGCACCCGCGTGCGCAAGC
Source organism: Bordetella genomosp. 5 (assembly GCF_002261475.1). Classification (GTDB taxonomy): domain Bacteria; phylum Pseudomonadota; class Gammaproteobacteria; order Burkholderiales; family Burkholderiaceae_B; genus Bordetella. Next base: position 355,450 of record NZ_NEVN01000007.1, on the reverse strand, counting down.
CGCGTTGATCACGGCCCGCCCGACCGGCCGCCGCCGGGTCCGCCCCGGGCCGCGCGGCGGGATCAGCGCAGCGTCGCCACGTAGCGCTCGGTCAGGACGGGTTGCAGCCGCTCGGTGGCGAACAGCCCCTTCATGAGCTCCGCTTCTTCGCCCGGCGTGCGGCCGAAGAAGCGCTTGAACTCGCGGTTGAACTGCGAGGGGCTTTCGTAGCCCACGCGCGTGCACGCGGCCGCCGCGGTCAGGCTTTCGCGGATCATCAGCAGCCGCGCCTGATGCAGGCGCGTCGACTTCACGTACTGGATCGGCGAAGTCTGGGTGACGGCGCGGAAGTGCAGGTGGAAGGCCGCCACGCTCATGCCGGCCTCATCGGCCAGACCCGACACATCGAGCGAGCGGGCGTAATCGGTATGGATACGGCGCAAGGCCTTGGCAATCTTGCCGAAGTGGCCATGCTGCGCCAGCGCGGCGCGCACGGCGCCGCCTTGCTCGCCCATCAGCACGCGGTAGCTGATCTCGCGCACGATGGCAGGACCCAGCACCTCGGCCTCGAGCGGATGGGACAGCGCGCGCAGCAGCCGGAGCGTGGCGTGAGCCAGGGTGTCGTCGAGCGGGGTGGAAATGATGCCGCACGGCGGCGCCGGCGCGTGATGACCGGACTGGTCGATCGCGAGCACCAGATCGGCCACCGCGGTCATGTCGAGCTGGATCGACATGGCGAGCAGCGGCTGGTCCGGCGTGGCCTGGGTCTCGGTGGAGAAGGGCAGCGGCACGGACAGCACGAGGTAGTGCTGCGCGTCGTAGATGTAGACCGAGTCGCCCAGAAAACCGCGTTTCTGCCCCTGGAACACGATGACGATGCTGGGCTCGTAAAGCACCTGGGTACGCGGCAGCGAGCGCTGCGACCGCATCAGCTTGACCCCGGGCAGGGCGGTCAGGGTATAGCCTTCGGTGGGCGCCAGTTGCAGAACCAGATCGACGGTCTGGCGGGTGAGGGCGGGATCGACATGCGCGGTCATGATTTACGTGCGGCGGCAAGGAAAGTAGCAATAGACCATAAATATGCCCCCGTATGGTGCTTGCTCTCAAAATCCTGGAGGAATAGGCAATAACGCAGGAGTCCTGGATATTTCCCCAGTTTCGGGTGATCCCTAACATGTCGGTCAACGTCGGAAACCTCCCGGCGGATGTCGTACCTGAAGGAGTCCAGCCATGAATATCAAGAATCCCGCGCTTTTCTCCCGAGGTCCTCGAGGGCCTTCGAACCGCCACGGCGGCGCCCAGGCGATGTTTGGCGCCCAGGCCATGGCCGCGCGCGGTGTCGACCGCGATGCGCCGGTGCACCCCGACCAGTTTCTCGGCACCTGGGTCACGGCCGACGGCAGCGTGCGTCACGAGCTGCGGTCCAACGGCCGCTATCACGAGGCGCGCCGGGACCAGCCCCGCCGCGCCGCCGGGCGTTTCTGGATCGAGGGCAACTACATCGAGTACCGCGACGACAGCGGCCACGCCGCCGATGGCGTGTTCCGCGACGGCGCCCTGCATCACGCGGGCTTCGTCTACTACCGGGTGGGGGCGTGATGGACGGCGCCGATGTGATTGCCGATTTCTTTCGCCCTGACCCGGTGCGGCGCGTGGCGGGCGCAGGGGCCGGCCGCCATGAAGCCACCCCCGCAAGCCCCGTCGCCGCGCGCGACACCGCGGACATCGAAATCGCGGCGGCGGATGCTGCGGCGGGCGAACCCGGGGCGGCCCATGCCGCGGCGGGCGAACCCGGGGCGGCCCATGCCGCGGGGGGCGAAGGCGCCGTTACGCCGGGCGTGTGATCCGGCCGGCGTCGATCGCCACGCCCTCATGACGCAATAACCAGGTCTTGGCCGGCAGCCCGCCTGCAAACCCCGTCAATGCGCCGCCGCTGCCGACCACGCGGTGGCAGGGCGCGATGATCGACAGCGGGTTGCGTCCGTTGGCCGCGCCCACGGCGCGCACCGCCGCCGGTGCATCGAGCTGGCGCGCGATCTCGGCATAGCTGCGCGTCTGACCATACGGAATGGCCAGCAGTGCCTGCCAGACCCGCTGTTGAAAGGCCGTGCCTGCGAAGTCCAGCGGCAGGTCGAAGCGCCGCAGCTCGCCCGCGAAGTAGGCCTGCAACTGCGTGCGCGCCTGCCGCAGCACCGGATGCGCCGGGTTGGCCAGCGGCGCGTCGAGCGGCACCCGGCCCGGACGTTCGTCCGGCCACAGGACGGCCGCGAGAAGGTCGCCGCGCGCAATCAGCCTGAGCGTGCCCACGGGCGTATCGAGCGACAGGTATTCGAGCCGTGGCATCAGCGCCTTCCAGGGGAGATCCAGATCATCCCGGGATTCTAAGCGGGTTGTTTTTTTGGCACACCCGGCGCGTTTAGCCCGCCGGATTTGGGCCTGAAAATTGATAATGATGTTGATTATCACTAGTATGGGCGGCTGGTCTTACCGTCTTGCCCTCCTTGCCCGTGTCCACGCTTCATTCCCCGTCCGCGCCAGCGTCCGATGTCATGCCCGTCGAGGGCCTGTATCGCGAGCATCGCTCCTGGCTGGCCGGCTGGTTCCGGCGCCGGCTCGGTTGCCGCGACCGCGCGGAGGATTTCACGCAGGACGTGTTCGTCCGTGTGATTCAGGGCAGCAAGGCCGTGCGGATCGAGCAGGCGCGCGCGCTGCTCACCACGATCGCGCGGGGCCTGGTGATCGACCATCACCGCCATGCCGCCCTCGAAGCCGCCTACCTGGTTTACCTCGAGAGCCTGCCGCCCGCGGCCGCGCCGTCGCCGCAGCAGCGCATCGAACTGCTGCAGGCGCTGGCCGAACTCGATCGCATGCTCGACGGCCTGCCGCCCCGGGCGCGCGAGGCTTTCCTGCTGTCGCAGGTCGATGGCCTGAGCTATGCCGAGATCGCCGCGCGCCTCGGCGTGTCCGTGAGCTCGGTGCAGCAATACATGGTGCGGGCGATGAGCGCCTGCTATGCCGCGTTCCATGACTGATATGTCCACGCCCAGCGACGTGGTGGTGCGACAGGCCATCACCTGGTGGGCCCGGCTGCAGTCGGGCGAGGCCGACGAGGGATTGCGCGCCGCCTGCACCCGCTGGATCGACGCGGATCCCGCGCACCGCACCGCCTGGCAGCGCGTCGACCGTGTCGCACAGGGCGTGAGCCGCGTGCCGGCGGGGCTGGCGCATGCCGCGCTCGACCGCGCGCCGCGCGTGCCGCGGCCACAACGCCGGGCCGTATTGCGCGGCCTGGTCGCGGGCGCGGTGCTGGCGGGTACGGGCGGGCTGGTGTACCGGCATGCGCCCTGGCAACGCCTGGTCGCGGACTACAGCACCGACACCGGCGAGACGCGCGAGATCGCGCTGGCCGAGGGCCTCAGCCTGACGCTGGCGGGTGACACCGCCATCCGCACCGAACTGCGGGACGAGCGGCGCGCCGTCAGCCTGCTGCGCGGGGAAATCCTGGTGCGTGCCGCGCATCTGGCGGTGCTGCAGCCGGTGCTGAATGTCGATACGGGTTACGGCACGCTCAGCGCCGAAGAGGCTCGCTTCTGCGTGCGGCGCATGGTCTCGGGCTGCCGGATCGATGTGTATGAAGGCTTCGTCGCGCTGCACCGCGACGATGTGCCGGGCACCCTGTTGATGCGGGCAGGCGAGAGCCTCACGATCGCCGCCGACGGCGCGGCACGCGCTGGCGTGGCCGATCCGGATGCCGCGGCCTGGGCTCAGGGGCTGATCGTGGCTCAGGCGTGGCCGCTGGCCCGGCTGGTGCGGCGGCTTGCCGATAATCGCGTCGGTCTGATCCGGGTCGACGAGCGCGTGGCCGAGCTGCCCATCTCGGGCGTGTTCCCGCTCTACGACGCCGAGCGCGCGCTGGCCGCCGTCGCGAAGTCGCTGCCGATCGCGGTGCAACGCCGCAGCCGCTACTGGCTCAGCGTGGGGCCGCGCGAGGCCTGAGCCGCCACGGTTACATCTTTTTTTGTCGCGGGACTGCAGGTTTGCTTCGCTGGTGCGGAAAGCCATGAGTAAACGCTTTTGCTTTCTGCATTTCTGAGGAGAACCCTGTGTCGCAACATCCCGTGCGTCTGCGTCTGAAACGCAGCGCCGCCAGCCGGGCGCTGATCGCCGCGCTCGGCGGCACCACGCTGGGCACGCTCGTGCTCGCCGGCTCCGGTACGCCGGTCCAGGCGCAGCCGGTACGCCAGACCTACAGCATCCCCGCCGGTCCGCTGGCCGACGCGCTCACGCGCTATGCCCGTCAGGCAGGGGCCGTCCTGTCCTTCGATCCGGCCTTGGCGGCCGGGCGCCGTTCCAATGGTCTGTCGGGTTCGTACGGCGTGGCCGAGGGCTTCGCGCAATTGCTGGCCGGCACCGGTCTCGTGGCACGCGCCGATGGCAACCGTGCCTGGTCGCTGCACGCCGCGCCGTCGGGCGACGCGACCACGCTCGCGCCGGTGACGGTGACGGGCGCCTCCGAGTTCGCGTCGGGCCCGACGCTGGGCTACGTGTCGACGGTGAGCATGAGCGGCACCAAGACCGATACGCCGCTGATCGAGACGCCGCAGTCGATTTCGGTCGTGACGCGCGAACAGATCGCGGAGCAGGGCGCGCAGACGCTCAATCAGGTGTTGCGTTACACGGCCGGCGTGACGACCGAGGCGCGCGGCGCGACGGCCACGCGCCTGGATCAGTTCAATGTGCGCGGCTTCTCGGCCGCCACCTATCTGGATGGCATGCGGGTGTTCGGTGGCCGCGACGCGCTGCCGCAGGTCGATGCCTATCGTCTGGAACGCGTGGACGTGCTGAAGGGCCCGTCGTCGGTGATGTACGGCCAGGGCGGCCCGGGCGGGGTGGTCAACCAGGTCAGCAAGCGCCCGTTGAGCGAGCGCTTCAACGAAGTGGAGATCATGGGCGGCAATTACGATTTCCGCCGCGCCAACTTCGACTTCACCGGCCCCATCGATGAGGCGGGCAAGTTCGGCTACCGCTTCACGGGCGCCGGCTACCGCGCAGACGGCCAGGTCGATCACACCAAGGAACGCCGCTACTTCATCGCGCAGTCGTTCAGCTGGAAGCCGAACGCGGACACGTCCTTCACCCTGCTGACCAACTTCCAGCGCGATCCGGACATGGGCTCTTATGGGGCCGTGCCGGCGATGCGCACCGTGCTGTCCGCGCCGGATGGCCGCCGCCTGTCGCCCAGCTACTACGACGGGGATGCGAACTTCGAGCGCAGCGACCGCAAGAGCTATGCGCTGGGCTACGTGCTCGAGCATCGTTTCAACGACACGTTCAAGGCGTCTCAGAGCCTGCGCTATCAGCACTCCGAAGGCATCTATCGCAGCGTGTACGGCACGTCGACGGCCAACACCTATGGCTATACCGACGCCTCTTACCGCTACCAAGGTCGCGGCGTGATCGCCACCGATGTCGATGTGAACGCGTTCACCGTCGACAACAATCTGCAGGCCGACTTCGACACCGGTCCGCTGCGTCACAAGGTGCTGCTCGGCTTCGATTACCAGCGCGTCGAGACCGACACGCTGTCCGGCTTCGGCACGGCGCCTCCGATCGATGTGTTCAATCCGAACAATCACATGAACATCGCGACGCCGGCGTTCACCAGCGATCAGACGCAGTGGCAGTATCAGACGGGCCTGTACGCGCAGGATCAGATCAAGATCGATCGTCTGTCGGTATTGCTCGGCGGACGCTACGACTGGTCGCGCACGCACAGCGGCACGGACAACCCGATCACCGGCAGCCACAGCAGCTCCGCGCTGCAGGCCGAAGCGTTCACGGGCCGCGTGGGTCTCATCTACAACTTCGACAATGGCGTGGCGCCGTACGTCAGCTACTCGGAGTCGTTCGAGCCGCAGTCGGGCACGGGCTGGAACAATTCGCCGTTCAAGCCGATCGAGGGCAAGCAGTACGAAGTCGGCGTGAAGTATCAGCCGCCGGGCTCCGCCACGCTGTTGAGCGCCGCTGCCTTCGATATCCGCCGCGAAAACATGCTCACCACCGATCCGGATCCCACGCACATGTGCGGCGCGAGCCGGTGCTCGGTGCAGGCCGGTGAACTGCGCACGCAGGGCATCGAGCTCGAAGCCAAGACCGAGCCGGTGCGCGGCCTGAGCCTGATCGCGAGCTACTCCTACCTCGACAACGAGTACGAGCGCGCCAACCCCAACGCCGCCGGCCTCAACCTCAAGGGCAAGCGTCCCACCGGCATTCCGCAGCACCAGGCTTCCGCGTGGGCGCGCTACCAGATGCAGGAAGGCCCGCTCGCCGGTCTCGGCGTGGGTGGGGGCGTGCGCTATCTCGGCTCGAGCTACGGCGACGACGTCAACAGCTTCAAGGTGCCGTCGGTCACGCTGTTCGACCTGATGCTGGATTACGACCTGGGCCGGGCCTCCCCCGCGCTCAAGGGGATGCAGGTGGCGTTGAACGTGTCGAACCTGTTCGACAAGGAATACATCGCCGCGTGCTCGTCGGGCGCGTGGTGCTGGTACGGCTACGAACGCACCGTCAAGGCGTCGCTGCGCTACCGCTGGTAAAGGCGGCGCAACGGCGTGAAACAGGAAAGTAGTGGCGCGCGCAACGATAGGCGGGCCACTGTTTAATTAAGAATGATTATAATTTGCGGGTGTTTTCGCTTTGGCGCGCTCTTTTGACGGGAGCGGGGCAGGGCGTACTGGCAAATCGTCATCGGGGAAGGGCTCCGTTGGCGTCCAAAGAGACACGGGGCACGCGCAGCCGTCGAGGGGGACGGCGCGCAATCCGTATCACCACAAGGAAAGCAACATGCGCATCATCAAATCCGTCGCGGCGCTCGCGCTGCTGGGCTGGACCAGCATGGCATCGGCCCACTTCGTCTGGCTCGAGCCGGCCGGTGAATCCAAGGTTCGTGCCTACTTCGGCGAATGGGCCGACGACATGCGCGAGAAGACCGACGGCTTCCTGGGCAAGGTGCTGACCGAGCCCAAGCTCAACGGCAAGGCCGTCAAGCCGGCCGCGTCGGGTGCCGACTACTACGAGTTCGACGCCCGCGGCGATACGCGTCTGGGCCAGGCCGCGCTCTTCAAGGAAACGCTGGTCGAGTACGGCGCGCGCGTCGGCCGCCAGGACACCAAGGCGCAACTGCCGCTGGAGATCGTGCCGGCCGAAGCGGGCTCGAATTCCTTCGTGCTGACCTTCGACGGCAAGCCGCTGCCGAAGACCGAGGTGACCGTGTTCGGTCCGCCGAAGTGGCTCAAGCAGTTCCGTACCGATGAGTCCGGCAAGTTCACGATCGAAACGCCCTGGACCGGCCAGTACGTGCTCGAAGCGGCGCATGCCCAGGACAAGACCGGCGACCACGGTGGCAAGCCCTACACCAAGGTCCGTTACGTCACCACCCTGACCTTCGATCGTTCCAAGTGAAAGCGCCCGTATCCGGCGCAGGCATGCTGCGCTATCGCTTCATCGTCGCTTCTCGCGCGCTTGCCGCCGTCGGCGGCGGATATCTGCTCGCGTCGGCCGTCGCAGCCGCCCTGGCGGTCTGGCTGCCGCTCAGCCGTCTCGACGCCGTCGTGATCGCGCAACTGACATCCTTCGTGGTGTACGCCTGCGCCGTGATATGGGTCTTCGCAACGCGCACCACGGTGCGCGCCTGGGTGGGCGTGATCGCGCCCACCCTGGTTTTCGCGCTGCTTTATTGGGTGGGCCGGCCGTGAGCGGTTCCACGCCTCTTTCTGATACTTCGCTGCAATCCATGTCTGACGCCAAGACGGGCGCCGGGTCCGACCTCCCGGGTACGCCCCAGGCCGCACGCCCCGCCGCATCCAAAGCCGCTTCCGCCAAGAAAGACGCCGCGCAGGGCGAAGGGCTGCGCCAGGCGATGTCCTGGCTGCACACCTGGTCCGGGCTGATCTTCGGCTGGGTGCTGTTCGCCATGTTCCTGACCGGCACGCTGGCGTTCTTCCGCCCCGAAATCACGCGCTGGATGCAGCCGGAGATCGAGGTCCAGAAGGTGCCGCAGGCGCAGGCCCTGGCGGTCGCGCGCAAGTACCTCGAGACCCACGCCGCGGATTCGACGCGCTGGTTCATCTCGCTGCCCTCCGATCGCGAGCCCGCGATCCATGCCTCGTATCAGCGGGCCAAGCCGCCTCCTGGCGAGCGCGCATTCAAACGCGTCACGATCGATCCGGTGTCGGGCGACGAGATCAAGGCGCGCGAGACCCGTGGCGGCGACTTCTTCTATCGATTCCACTTCGAGCTCGAGATGAGCTTTCCGTGGGGACGCTGGCTGGCGAGTATCGCCGGCATGTTCATGCTGGTGGCCATCATCAGCGGCGTCATCACGCACAAAAAGATATTCACCGACTTCTTTACGTTCCGGCCCAAGAAGGGCGGGCAACGGGCCTGGATGGACGGGCACAACGCGCTCTCCGTACTGGGCCTGCCGTTCCATCTCATGATCACGTTCAGCGGCTTGATCCTGTTCGTGTACATGCTGATGCCGGCCAGCGTGCTGTCCGCCTACAAGAGCGACCGCGAGTACTTCGACGAGATGTTCCCGGCGTTCGCGGTGCCCAAGCCCACCAAACAGCCCGCCACGCTGGTCGACCTCAATACCGTGGTCGACCGGGCCGAAGCCGGCTGGGAGGGCGGTCGCGCCGGCCGCGTCGTGGTGAATCACCCGTTCGACGCGGGCTCGACCGTCACCGTCACCCGCGCGGTGAGTGAACGCGTGTCGTACGGCCGCATGGCCCCCACCAACAGCTACAACGGGGTGACCGGCGAGCTGATCAGCGCGGCGGCCGCGCCGAGCGCAGCCGCGGTCACCGCGGGCACGATCGTGGGTCTGCATCTCGGCCTCTTCGCCGAACCGCTGCTGCGCTGGTTCTACTTCCTGGTGAGCCTGGCCGGCACGGCCATGGTCGGCACCGGGCTGGTGTTGTGGATCGCCAAACGGCGTCAGAAGAACGTGAAGGGTCAGCGCGAGGCGTTCTCGCTGCGCCTGGTCGACGGTCTGAACGCCGGCACCATCGCCGGCATCGGTGTCGCCATCGCGGCCTTCTTCTGGGCCAACCGCCTGCTCGATCCGACGGTCGCGCAGCACGCCCGGCTCGAGGTGCGCGTGTTCTTCTGGGCCTGGGGCCTGTGCTTCGTCTACGCCTTCCTGCGTCAAAAGACCAAGTGGCGCGACCTGAGCGCGCTGGGCGCGATTCTGTTCGCGCTGGTGCCGGTGGTGAACGCGTTCACGACGCAGCGCCATCTCGGCGTGTCGCTGGCCAAGGGCGACTGGGTCATGGCCGGCTTCGACCTGACCTGCCTGGCCACGGCCTTGCTGCTGGGCTGGATCGCCTACAAGTCCGGCCGTGGCCGCCCGCAGCCCGCCGCGCGCGGTGCCAAGGCCGCGCCGCAGGCCGGGGCCAAACCCACCCCCAAGCCCGCCCCACAATCCGCGCCGATCGACGGCAATCCTTCCGCCGCCACGAGGTGATGACATGAACGCCGCCGCTTTCTGCCTGGCCTACGCGGGATTCGCCGCGCTGTGTCTGGGCATGGACCGCCACTACGAAGATGTCTTCGACCGCAGCCTGCCGCGCCGCCACAAGCTCCTGTTGCGCACGCTGGGCTGGCTCGGCCTCACGTTGTCGCTCATGGCCTCGGCCCACGCCTGGGGCTGGAGCTACGGCACCATCGAATGGATCGGCATCCTCAGCTTCGCGGGTCTGTTGCTGATCTGGGCGCTGACCTACGTGCCGCGCGTGGCGCTGGCCGCCGGCGGCGCGTGCGCCGTCGCGGCGCCCGTGTTCGCCTGGGTGAGCTGAGCGCGCCGGTATCGGATGCCTCGCCGGCCGCGCCTCGCCGGCCGCGCCTCGCCGGCCGCGCCTCGCCGGCCGCGCCTCGCCGGCCGCGCCTCGCCGGCCGCGCCTCGCCGGCCGCACCGCGCCGGCCGCACCTCGACACCGGCGTGGGCACGGTAAACTGAGGCCCATCGTCGTTCACCTCAGGCTTTGTCTCGCGTCATGAACACCCGCGTCCTCACTGGCATCACCACCACCGGCACTCCTCACCTCGGCAATTGGGCCGGCGCCATCCGCCCGGCCATCCAGGCCAGCACCCAGCCGGGGGTCGACGCATTCTTCTTCCTCGCCGACTACCACGCGCTGATCAAGTGCGACGACCCGGCCCGCGTGGCCCGCTCGCGCCTCGAAATCGCGGCCACCTGGCTGGCCGGCGGCCTGGACACCGATCGCGCGACCTTCTATCGCCAATCCGACATTCCCGAGATTCCGGAGCTGTGCTGGTTGCTGATGTGCGTGACCGGCAAGGGCCTGATGAATCGTGCCCATGCCTACAAGGCGTCGGTCGACCAGAACACCGCCAAGGGCGTGGAAGCCGATGACGGCGTGACCATGGGCCTGTTCTCGTATCCGGTTCTGATGGCGGCGGACATCCTGATGTTCAACGCGCACAAGGTGCCGGTCGGCCGGGATCAGGTGCAGCACATCGAGATGACGCGCGATATCGCCCAGCGCTTCAATCACCTGTACGGCCGCGAGTTCTTCGTGCTGCCCGATGTAGTCATCGAAGAAGAGGTCGCCACCTTGCCCGGCCTCGATGGCCGCAAGATGTCCAAGAGCTACAACAACACGATTCCGCTGTTCGAGGGTGGCGCCCGCGCGCTGCGCGCGGCGGTGTCGCGCATCGTGACCGACTCGCGCCAGCCGGGCGAGGCCAAGGATGCCGACAGCGCGCATCTGTTCACGATCTACCGCGCCTTCGCCAGCCAGGCCGAATCGGCCCAGTTGCGCGCGCAACTGGCCGACGGCATGGGCTGGGGCGACGCCAAGGAAGCGCTGATCCAGCGCCTGGAGCAGGACATCGCGCCGATGCGCGACCGCTACGATGCGCTGATCTCCAACCCCGGCCGTATCGAAGAGATTCTGCAGGCCGGCGCCCAGAAGGCGCGCAAGCTGGCTCAACCCGCCATCGAGGCACTGCGTGAGGCCGTGGGCCTGCGCAACCTCACCAGCGGCCCGGTCCAGGCGGCCGCGGGCGCCAAGAAGGCGGCCAAGGGCGCACGCTTCGTCAGCTTCCGCGACGACGACGGTTCGTTCCGTTTCCGCCTGCTCGGCGCCGACGGCAACGAGCTGCTGGTGTCGGGCAGCCATGCCGATCCCAAGGCCGCTGGCGCGCTCACGAAGCGTTTGCAGCAGCCCGGCGTGGCGGTGGTCACGCTGGACGGGCTGGCCGTGGTGGCGAGCCTGGACGGCGCCGAAGTGGCCCGTGGCGCGCCCGCCGCCGATGCGGCGGCCGCCGATGCGCAGGCCGTGCAGGTGCAGGACGCGCTGGCCTCGCTGGCCCAGTAGTCCGCATCGCAACGGCGTCGCGTCCGCGGCGCCGCGCCATGAAAAAAGCCGCCAGGTGGGGTGTCCACCCTGGCGGCTTTTCTGTTTTGGGCGTGCTCAGCGCTTGAGCTTGGCGAATGCGTCGGCCATCGCGCTGTTGCCCAGGCTGCTGCCGCGGCCGGCATCGCTGCCTTGCGGACGGCGGCCGCCCCGGTCGTTGCCGCGCGGTGCGCCGGTGCTGGCGCCCGCGGCGCCGCCACGGCGGGCCGGTTCGGCGGGATCGTTCAGGCGCATGGTGAGCGCGACGCGCTTGCGCTGCACGTCGACCTCGAGCACCTTCACCTGCACCGTCTGGCCCACGCGGACCACGTCGCGCGGATCCTTGACGAACTTCTCCGCCAGCGCCGAGATGTGCACCAGACCGTCCTGGTGCACGCCGATGTCGACGAACGCGCCGAAGTTGGCCACGTTGGTCACGACGCCTTCGAGCAGCATGCCGGGATGCAGGTCGTTGAGGGTCTCGACGCCTTCCTTGAACTGCGCGGTCTTGAACTCGGGACGCGGATCGCGGCCGGGCTTTTCGAGCTCGGCGAAGATGTCGCGCACCGTGGGCAAGCCGAAGCGTTCGTCGGTGAACTCGGACGGCGACACGCCCTTGAGGGCTTCGCGCTGGCCGATGATCTGCTTCACGTCGGCCTTGATGCGGGCGACGATGCGCTCGACCACCGGGTAGGCCTCGGGGTGGACCGCCGAGGCGTCGAGCGGATTGTCGCCCGACGGGATGCGCAGGAAGCCGGCGGCCTGCTCGAAGGCCTTATCGCCGAAGCGCGGCACCTTGAGCAGTTGCTTGCGGGTGGGGAACGCGCCGTTCTCGTCACGCCAGGCGACGATGTTCTTGGCGAGCGACGAATTCAGGCCCGACACGCGGGCGAGCAGGGCGGCCGAAGCGGTGTTCACGTCCACGCCCACGGCGTTCACGCAATCCTCGACCACGGCGTCCAGCGAACGGGCCAGCTCGCGCTGGTTCACGTCGTGCTGGTACTGGCCCACGCCGATGGCCTTGGGATCGATCTTGACCAGCTCGGCCAGCGGATCCTGCAGACGGCGGGCGATCGACACGGCGCCACGCAGCGTCACGTCGAGGTCCGGGAATTCGAGGGCCGCGGTCTCGGAAGCCGAGTACACCGAGGCGCCGGCTTCGGACACGACGACGCGGGTGAGCTTCATGTCGGGATAGAGGCTCATCATGTCGCCGACCAGCTTTTCGCTCTCGCGCGATGCGGTGCCGTTGCCGATGGCGATCAGCTCGACCTGATGGCGCTTGCACAGCGCGGCCAGCGTGGAGATGGTGCCTTCGCGGTCGCGGCGCGGCTCGAACGGATAGACGGTGGTCGTGTCGACGACCTTGCCGGTGCGATCGATCACGGCGATCTTGCAGCCCGTGCGGATGCCGGGATCGAGGCCGAGCACGGTCTTGGGGCCCGCCGGCGCGGCCAGCAGCAGATCCTTGAGGTTGGCGGCGAACACGCGGATGGCCTCGGCCTCGGCGGTCTCGCGCAGGCGCGAGAACAGCTCGCTCTCGAACGCCGTGAGCAGCTTCACGCGCCAGGTCCAGCGGCACACTTCGCCCAGCCAGCGCGCGCGCGGCGTGGCGTCGAGGGCAAACAGATTGCCCAGCTTGAGGAAGTTGGCCACGCGTGCCACGCAGGGATGTGGCGTCTGGGCTTCGAGCTCGGCGTCCAGGCCGAGGCGCAGTTCGAGCACGCCTTGCTGGCGGCCACGCATGAGGGCGAGGATGCGGTGCGAGGGCAGGGTGCGAACCGCCTCATTGAAATCGAACCAGTCGCGGAAGTTGGCGCCGTCGTTTTCCTTGCCGTCGACCATCTTCGAATACAGCAGGCCCGTGCCCCAGAGATGCTCGCGCATGTCGGTGAGCAGGTCGGCGTTTTCGGCGTAGCGTTCGGCCAGGATGTCGCGCGCGCCGTCGAGCGCGGCCTTGGCATCCGTGATGTTGGCTTCGGCGTTGAGGTAGCCCGCGGCCAGCGCGGCGGGATCGCAGGCCGGGTCGGCCAGGATCGCGTCGGCCAGCGGCTCGAGGCCGGCTTCGCGCGCGATCTGGGCGCGCGTGCGGCGCTTGGGCTTGTACGGCGCGTACAGATCCTCGAGGCGCTGTTTGGTGTCGGCGCCGGTGATGTCCTTGTGCAGTTCGGGCGTCATCTTGCCCTGCTGCGTGATCGATTCGAAGATCGCGACGCGGCGCTCTTCGAGCTCGCGCAGATAACCGAGGCGCACTTCGAGGTTGCGCAGCGCGGTGTCGTCCAGGCCGCCGGTGGCTTCCTTGCGATAGCGCGCGATGAAGGGCACGGTGGCGCCATCGTCGAGCAATTCGACGGCGGCCGACACCTGTGCGGCGCGGGCGCCCAGTTCGGTGGCCAGTTGGGCAAGGATCCGGGCGTGATCGACGCTCGGCACGGCGGGCGTGGTGACGGAAATTTCGGACATCTCGAGACGGCGTCAAAGGGAAAACAAGGGGCGGATTGTGCCATAAGCTGCCCGTGGCGCCCTGTTACGAGACATGGCTGTCACTCTGGCAGAAAGGCGGATTTCCCCGTCAAATCGGGGAGGCTGCGCCGGGCCCCTACAGGACGGCGCGCTAAAATGCCTGCCACTTTAGCGCACCCACCGCATCGATGCTGGACCTGAACATTTCGGAATTCTTCGCCGACGACGGCCCGCTGGCGCAAGCCATGCCGGGCTACCGCTCGCGGCCCGCCCAGGTGGCGCTGGCTCAAGCCATCGAGGAGGCCATCGTCGATCGCGCCACCCTGGTGGCCGAGGCCGGTACCGGCACGGGCAAAACCTGGGCCTATCTCGTGCCGGCGTTCGTGCAGGGCGGCAAGGTGCTGATCTCCACCGGCACCCGCACGCTGCAAGACCAGCTCTATGCGCGCGACCTGCCGCGCGTGCGCGCCGCGCTGGGCGCACCGGTCACGGCCGCGCTGCTCAAGGGCCGGGGCAACTACGTCTGTCATTACCACCTCGACCGCCTGCAGGGCGACGAACGCGCGCTCAAGTCGCGCTCCGAAGTCGCCCAGTTGCGCAAGATCCAGGTCTTCGCGGGCATCACCAAAACGGGCGACCGCTCCGATCTGGCGCAGATCCCCGAAGACGCGGAGATCTGGCAACGCGTGACCTCCACGCGCGAAAACTGCCTGGGCCAGGAGTGCCCGCGCATTCGCGACTGCTTCGTCGTGAAGGCACGCCGGGCGGCGCAGGAGGCCGACGTCGTGGTCGTCAACCACGCCCTCTTCATGGCCGACCTGGTGTTGCGCGAAGAGGGTGTCACGGACCTGCTGCCCGAAGTCGATACGGTCATCTTCGACGAAGCGCATCAGTTGCCCGACACCGCCACGCGTTTCCTGGGCAGCAGCGTCTCGACGCACCAGTTGCTCGATTTTGGCCGCACCCTCGAAGCCGCGGGCCTCGCCTATGCGCGCGAGGCCGCCAAATGGAGCGACGTGAGCCGCCAGGTCGAGACCGCCGCGCGCGAACTGCGCCTCGTCTGTGCGCCGCTGGAGCAGATGCCCGGCCGCAAGGCCACCTTCGAGGCCATCCCCAATGCCGCGGAGTTCGACGTGGCGCTGGCGCATCTGCGCGAAGTCGTCGACGCGGCCACCCGCGCGCTCACCGGCGTGGCCGAAAAGCATCCCGATCTGATGGCGGCCGCGCGCGCCGGGGCGGGCCTGTCGCTGCGTCTGTCGCGCTGGGCCACGCCGGCGCGGCATGGCGCGCCCGGCGCCGACGACGACGGTTTCGGCCAGGACATCAACCTGCCCGAAGACACCTCGCCCGCCGTGGCGAGCGAGATCGCCGCGCTGGCCGATCAGGCCCAGCACAGCTGGAGCGGTCCGGCCGTGCGCTGGGTCGAGCAGGGGCAGCATCACGTGCGCCTGCACGCCGCGCCGCTTTCGGTGGCCAAGGCGTTCTCGCGCTACCGCAAGGGCGATCAGGCCTGGGTCATGACCTCGGCCACGCTGTCGGTGCAGGGCGATTTCCAGCATTTTCTGCGTCAGCTCGGCCTGGAGGGCGCGCGCACCGGCAAATGGGAGTCGCCGTTCGACTATCCGAGCCAGGGCCTGCTGTTCGTGCCGCGCGACATGCCCGAGCCGCACGCGCCGCAGTTCGTGGGGCGCTTTGTCGAAACCCTGATGCCGCTGCTCGAGGCAAGCCCCGGCGGCGCGCTGGTGCTGTGCACCACGCTGCGTGCGGTCGAGCGCGTCGCCGACCTGCTCGCCGATGCCTTCGAGGATGCCGGCCACGACTGGCCCCTGCTGCGCCAGGGCCAGTCCACGCGCCGCGACCTGCTCGAGCGCTTCGCCAAGCTGAAGCACCCGGTGCTGGTGGGCAGCCAGAGCTTCTGGGAAGGCATCGACCTACCTGGCGACATCCTCACGCTGGTGGCGATCGACAAGCTGCCGTTCGCGCCGCCCGACGATCCGGTCATCGAGGCGCGGCTGCGTGCCTGCCGTGCCGAAGGCGGCAATCCGTTCGCCGAGTATCAGCTGCCGGAAGCCGCGATCTCGCTCAAGCAGGGGGCAGGGCGCTTGATCCGCACCGAGTCCGATTGGGGCGTCCTGATGGTGGGCGACGCGCGCCTGGTCGAGAAGCCCTACGGCAAGCGCCTGTGGCGCGGCCTGCCGCCGTTTGCCCGCACGCGCGAGCTGAACGAAGCGCTGGCTTTTCTGGAGCGCAAGGCCGAGAGCAGCGACTGAGCCGCGCGCCGTCTCAGGCGCACCCGCTGGACCCGGTCGCGCCTGCCAAACAAAAGGCCTCGCAACCCTTGGGTTGCGAGGCCTTTTACATGAACTGCGCGGGGCTCAGCGCCAGCTGAAGGGGTTCCACCAGCTCTTGTCCGCGGCCAGGCCCTTTTGGTTGAACTGGCTGTTGGGGAAGTTCTGGTCGAGCACGCGCTTGGCGTCGTCGCGCAGCTGGGTCATGTTGAGCTTGTCGTACGACAGCACCAGCAGGTACAGCGCCTCTTCGGTGGCGGGGGCGCCCTCGAAGTCGGTGATGACCGTCTGGGCGCGGCTGGCCGCGGCCACGTAGGCGCCGCGCTCGTAGTAGTAGCGGGCGACGTAGACTTCGTTCATCGCGATCGCGTTCACGAGCCAGGTCATGCGCTTTTGCGCATCGGGCGTGTACTTGCTTTCGGGATAGCGTTTGACCAGCTCGCCGAAGGCATCGTAGGACGCGCGCAGGCCCTTGGGGTCGCGCTCGGCCGGATCCTGACCCGTCAGGTTGCTCATGAAAGCGCTGGCCGGCGTGAAGCTGACCAGACCCTTGAGGTACAGAACGTAGTCCGTGCCGGGATGGTTCGGGTAGAGCTGCTGGAAGCGGTCGCAGGCAGCCAGGGCCTGTTCGTTTTCGCCGTCTTTCCAGTTGACGTAGGCCAGTTCGATCAAGGCCTGCTGGGCGTAGGTTCCGAACGGATAGCGGCTCTCGATCGCGGTCAGGCGTTCGCGCGCTTCGTTCCAGTTGCCAGCGGAAACTTCTTCTTTGGCATCGGCGTAGAGTTGCTCGGCACTCCAGCCGGCGGTCTTGTCGTACTTGGTGTCGGCGCCGCCGCAACCGGAGACGAGCAGAACGCCGGCCAGCGCGATTGCCGCGGCAAGGACCGCCCCTTTTCGAGGGGCGGTATTCGTAGGAGCAGCGTGGCGGAGAATCACGAGAGTCGTTTCCTTGGTGTTAGCATGCTGGGCTGATTATATGATTTGTCTCCATGTCTGATACAGCCGTCAGCGCAGAAGCGCTTTCCGACGACGAACCCCAGCTGCTCACGGTGCCCGAAACGGTCCGGGCCGACCGGCTCGACAAGGTCCTGGCGGGGCTTTTGCCGGACCATTCCCGCAGCCGTCTGCAGGGCTGGATCGAGGATGGGCATGTGCAGGTCAACGGCAAACCGGCCAAGGTGCGCCAGACGGTCGGCCCCGGTGACGTGCTCACCGTCTGGGAGCAGGCCTCCCCCGAAAGCCAGGCGTTCGCGCCCGAGCCCGTCGAGTTCCGCGTGATCGCCGACAGCCCCGACTGGATCGTGGTCAACAAGCCGGCCGGCCTGGTGACGCATCCCGGCGCGGGCAACTGGAGCGGCACCCTGCTCAACGGCCTGTTGCACCGATACCCGGAACTGGCCCGCGTGGCCCGGGCCGGCATCGTGCACCGCCTCGACAAAGACACTTCCGGCCTGATGGTGGTGGCGCGCAACGATGTCGCGCAGACGCATCTGGTGCGTCAGCTGCAGGCCCGCTCCATGGGCCGCGAATATGTGGCGCTGGCGCACGGCTGGCTCACGGCCTCCGGCACCGTCGACCGACCCATCGGTCGGGATCCGCGGGTGCCGGTGCGCATGAGCGTGGAGCGCCCGGTGGCGCCCAAGCCCGCCATCACGCACTACCAACCCCAACGCCGCGGCACGGCGCCGGCAGGCGAGCGCGTCACCGAAATCGTGTGCCGCCTCGAAACCGGCCGCACGCATCAAATTCGCGTCCATATCGCCAGCCTCGGCCATCCGCTGCTGGCCGACGCCACCTACGGCGGCAAGCCGCTGGCGGGCGCGCAGCGGCAGATGCTGCACGCGCGTGCCCTGCATTTCGACGATCCCGGTGGCGGCGGCGAAGTGAGCTTTCAGGCGCCCGTGCCGGCCGACATGAGCGCCGTACAGGAGACGATCACATGGAACGCATAGTGGCCGGCTTGCCGGTGGTGAGCGGCGCGGCCTGGACCGGCGTCGAGTATTTCTGCACCACGCGCGCCGGTGGCGCCGGGCAGGGGCCTCACGCCAGTCTCAATCTCGGCATCCGGGCCGACGACGCACCCGAGGTCGTGGCGGAGAACCGTCGGCGCGTGCGCGCCGCCGTTGCGGGCGAGCCGCGCTGGCTGCGTCAGGTGCACGGCGCCGAGGTGCACGATGCCGACGGACCGGCGCCCGAGGGCGAGATCGCTGCCGATGCGAGCGTCACCACCCGGCCGGGGCAGGTGCTGGCCGTCATGGTGGCCGATTGTCTGCCGGTGGTGATCGCGGACGCGGCCGGCACCGTATTGGGTGCCGCCCACGCGGGCTGGCGCGGTCTGGCCGGCGGCGTGCTCGAAAACACGATGGCCGCCATGCAGGCCAAGGCCCCCGCGGCGCGCGACTTTCGCGCGTGGGTCGGCCCGGGCATCGGCGCGGCGCATTTCGAGGTGGGCGCCGACGTGCTCGAGGCCTTCGCCGCCGACGGTCCGGAGGCCGCCGCGTGCTTCACGCCACGGCCGGGCATCTCCGGCAAGTGGCTGGCCGATCTGCCCGCATTGGCGCGGCTGCGCCTGCGGCGCGCCGGCGTGGCCGAGGTCGAACTGAGCGGCCTGTGCACGGTCAGTGACCCGGCGCGGTTCTTTTCGTACCGGCGCGATCGCGTCACCGGACGCATGGCATTGCTCGCCTGGTTGCGGCCGCTTTGATCGCTGCCAAGGCAGCGCAGCATTTTCACGGCCCGTGCCGTGCGTGCGGCGCCGCAGGGCAGGGCGCCGGATGCATTATCCTAGGTATACCCGCATTGACAGTGATCGACGCTGCCATGCACCATCAACTCGCGCAGTTCCGATAACAAGGTGTCGAAGTGAACGCCCATCTATCCGCTGCAAGGCCCGTCCCGGTGAGCGTGGCACCGGACGCTCTGGCAGACATCCAAGCCGAATTCTCGCGAGAGTGGCTGCGCCTTTGCGAGCAGGCCAAGGCGGGCACCCTGCCGCCGCCTGCCGATCGCCGCTTCGCCGGTGAAGCCTGGGCCAAGGCCGGCCCGCACCTGCTGATGGTGCATGCCTATCTGTTGTCGGCGCGCGCGCTCAATCGCATGGTCGATGCCGCGCAGGTCAGCGAGCCGCTGCGTCAGCGTCTGCGCTTTTCGATCATGCAATGGATCGATGCGCTATCGCCCGCCAATTTTCTCGCGTTCAACCCCGACGCCCAGCAGTCGATCATCGACAGCGCGGGCAAGGTGCTCAGCGCCGGGATGGCCAATCTGCTGGCCGACATCAAGCGCGGCCGCATCACGCAGACCGACGAAACGCACTTCGAGATCGGCCGCAACGTCGCCACCACGGCGGGCTCGGTGGTCTTCCAGAATCCGCTGATGCAGGTGATCCAGTACGCGCCGCTCACCGACAAGGTGTACCGCCGGCCGCTGGTGATCGTGCCTCCCAACATCAACAAGTACTACATCCTCGACCTGCAGCCCGAGAATTCGTTCGTGCGGCACGCGGTCGAGCAGGGCCACACGGTCTTTATCATTTCGTGGCGCAATCCGCTGGCGTCGGATGCCGATGGGGTCGACACGGCCACCTGGTCCGACTACCTCGATGACGCCGTGCTGCGCGCGCTCGACGTGGCGCGCGAGATCACCGGCGAAAAGCAGGTCAATGCGCTCGGCTTCTGCGTGGGCGGCACGATGCTGGCCTCGGCCCTGGCGCTGGCGCACGCGCGTGGCCAGGAGCCGGTGGCTTCGCTCACGCTGCTGACCTCGCTGCTGGATTTTCACGATACCGGCGTGCTGAAGGTGTTCGTCGACGAGCTGCATGCGCAGGTGCGCGAGCAGCAGTTCGGCAAGGGCGGCCTGATGCCGGCGCGCGATCTCGCCACCACCTTCTCGTTCCTGCGGCCCAACGAGCTCGTCTGGAACTACGTGGTCAACAACTACCTCAAGGGCCAGACGCCGCCGGCGTTCGATCTGCTGTTCTGGAACGCCGACAGCACCAATCTGCCGGGCCCGTTTTTTTCCTGGTACTTCCGCAATACCTACCTCGAAAACAACCTCAAGGTGCCGGGCCTCGCGCAGGCCGCCGATACGCCGATCGATCTCACGCGGCTCGAGATGCCGGCATATCTGTTCGGCTCGCGCGAAGACCACATCGTGCCGTGGGTGTCGGCGTATGCCTCCACCCAACTGCTGCGCGGCCCCCGTCGCTTCGTGCTGGGCGCGTCGGGGCACATCGCCGGGGTGATCAATCCGCCGGCCAAGAAAAAACGCAGTTACTGGGTCGCTCCCGAGGGCGCAAGCCTTCCGGGCGACCCCAACGCCTGGCTGTCGCAGGCGCAAGAGCGCCCAGGCAGCTGGTGGTCCGATTGGGCCGAGTGGCTGTCGGGCCAGGGCGGCACGCGCGTGGCCGCGCGCCGCAAGCTGGGCAACGCACGCTTTGCGCCGATCGAGGCGGCGCCTGGCAGCTACGTCAAAGTGCGAGCGGTTTAAACCTCACTACCGCGCCCCGCGCATGGCGGGGCGTTGGTGCTACATCCATCAACATGCGTGCGTCACCCCAAGGAGGGTTTCAAATGAGCGGAAAACTGGCATATGTGACGGGCGGTATGGGCGGCATCGGAACGGCGATCTGCCAACGGCTGGCCAAGGATGGTTTCCGCGTCGTGGCGGGCTGCGGGCCGAGCCGCAATTATCAGCAGTGGATCGACGAGCAGGCCGCGCAGGGCTACACGTTCTACGCGTCGGTGGGCAACGTGTCCGACTGGGAATCCACCGTGGATGCCTTCAACAAGGTGAAGTCGGAGCTGGGCGAAGTCGACGTGCTGGTCAACAACGCGGGCATCACGCGCGACGGACTGTTCCGCAAAATGACGGTCGACGATTGGCGCGCGGTGATCGACACCAACCTCAACAGCCTGTTCAACGTCACCAAGCAGGTGATCGACAGCATGGTCGAGCGTCAGTTCGGCCGCATCATCAACATCAGCTCGGTCAATGGCCAGAAGGGCCAGTTCGGCCAGACCAACTACTCGACCGCGAAGGCCGGCATTCATGGCTTCACCATGGCGCTGGCACAGGAGCTCGCGAGCAAGGGCGTGACCGTCAACACGATCTCGCCGGGTTATATCGGCACGGACATGGTGCGCGCGATTCGTCCGGACGTGCTCGAGAAGATCGTGGCCACGATCCCGGTGCGCCGCCTGGGCGCGCCCGAAGAGATCGCTTCCATGACGTCGTGGCTGGCGGGTGAAGAGTCGGGTTTCGCCACGGGCGCCGACTTCTCGCTCAACGGCGGGCTGCATATGGGCTGACGTCATACATCCATGCACAGGAGGGCCGGATGCGCGCTGCCAGCGGGCATCCGGCAATGCACGTAAAATCATTCAAAGTTAAAGAGATCTCCCGATCTCGGGGACAGACATGACGCAAGCACAAACGGGCGCCGCCCTGCGCCTCATCAAGAAGTATCCCAACCGCCGCCTGTACGACACGCAGACGAGCACGTACATCACGCTGGCCGACGTCAAGCAACTGGTGCTGGCCAACGAAGAATTCCAGGTCGTCGACGCCAAGAGCGGCGAAGACCTCACGCGCAGCATTCTGCTGCAGATCATTCTCGAAGAAGAGAGCGGCGGCATGCCGATGTTCTCGTCCAACATGCTCTCGCAGATCATCCGTTTCTACGGCCACGCGATGCAGGGCATCATGGGCTCGTACCTCGAGAAGAACATCCAGGCGTTCATGGAAATCCAGCAACGCATGGCCGAGCAGTCCAAGGGCGTTTACGGCAGCCAGTTCGGTCCCGAAGCCTGGACGCAGTTCATGAATGTGCAGACGCCCATGCTGCAGAAAATGATGAACAACTACATCGACCAGAGCAAGAATCTGTTCGTGCAGATGCAGGATCAGATGCAGGATCAGACGCGCGCGATGTTCTCAAATTTCCCGTTCCCGCCGGGCACCACGCCCCCGGGCGGCCGCAAGTAATTGCGCGCTCGAATCCGAGATTGATACACCGCAAAGCGGCGCCGTTGATACGGCGCCGCTTTGTTTTGGAGCCTTTAACTTAAGGAGAATGTCAGTTCATCGGGGCTACATTAATGAAAACAGTTCTTGTTTGTTTTTGAACTGCCCGCTGTTTTCAAGGATCCCCTGATGATGAAGAAAGCCCTTGTGCTGGCACTCGCCGGCATGACGTTCTCCGCCGCCGCGATCGCCGCCGAGTACCCCATCGGCAAGCCCGTGGAAAAAGGCGGCATGGAAATCGGTGCTGTCTACCTGCAGCCGATCGAGATGGATCCTCCGGGCATGATGCGTCCGGCCAAGGATTCCGATGTTCACCTCGAAGCCGACATCCACGCCACCGCCGGCAACGTCACGGGCTTCCCCGAAGGCGAATGGATGCCGTATCTCGTGGTCAAGTACGAGCTGCAAAAGGTCGGTAGCGACAAGGTGCAGAAGGGCACGTTCATGCCCATGGTGGCCAACGACGGTCCGCACTACGGCGACAACGTCAAGCTCGACGGTCCCGGCAAGTACAAGCTCAAGTATTCGATCCTGCCGCCCTCGGCCGACAAGATGAGCCACTTCGGCCGCCACGTCGACAAGGAAACCGGCGTGGGTCCGTGGTTCGAACCCTTCGACATCGATTACGAATTCGTCTTCGCCGGCACCGGCAAGAAGGGCGGGTACTGATCGTGCGCGCCTTGTGGGCAGGATTGTTCGCGTGCGTGCTGGCCGTGGCGCTGGCGTGGCCCCAGGCCGCGCGCGCCGCCGAGTTGCCGACGTTCACGCTGACCTTCAAACCCGACGGCACCTTCGAGCCCGCGCGGCTCGAAGTGCCGGCAGGGCGCTTCAAGATCGAACTCATCAACGAGAGCAACGCGCCCGTCGAGTTCGAGAGCATTCCGCTGCGCAAGGAAAAAGTGCTGGGCCCGGGCGTGAAGTCCTTTGTGGTCATCACGATTTCGCGGCCCGGCGAGTATCCGTTCTTCGATGACTTCCACCAGGACGTGAAGGGCACGCTGGTGGTCAAGCCCAAAGACTGAGCGCGAGAGTTTCATGGAACAGGTTCTATTCATCGTCTGGCGCGAAAGCGTCGAAGCCCTGCTCGTCGTGGGCATTCTGTACACCTGGCTGCGCGCCGCGCCGCAAGGGCGCCGCGGCATGCCTTATCTGTGGGGCGGCGTGGCCGCCGGGCTGGCGCTCGCATTGGCGCTGGCGCTGGTGCTGCTGGGCGTGTCCGAGTGGCTGAGCGACGAGGGCCAGGAGTGGTTCCAGGCGGGCATGTCGCTCGTCGCCTGCGCGCTCGTCGTGCAGATGGTGGTCTGGATGAAGCGCCACGGCCGCACCCTCAAGCGAGAGCTCGAAGGCGGTGCGCAGGAGTCTCTCGTCCGGGACAGCTGGTGGGGCCTCTTCGTGCTGGTCATGATCGCCGTGGCGCGCGAGGGCAGCGAGACCGTGGTGTTTCTTTATGGCACGGTGGCGGCCGCGCAGCAGGAGGGCGGCGCGCTGGCGCTCACGCTCGCGGGTCTCGGTGGTTTTGCCGTCGCGCTGCTGACGTTCTGGCTGCTGCAGCTGGGCGGCAAGCTCATCACCTGGCGCCGCTTTTTTGTGCTGACCGAAGTGCTCCTGCTGCTGCTCGCCGGTGCGCTGCTGGTCGGTGGCATCGACCGCCTGATCTCGCTCGGCGTCGTGCCGACGCTGGTCGATCCGGTGTGGGACAGCTCGTGGCTGCTCGACGACAGCAGCGGCCTGGGCAAGTTGCTGGCGGATTTCGCGGGTTATCGCGCGTTCCCTGCGCTCTCGTCGGTGCTGATCTGGGTGGCCTACTGGGTGGTGGTCTGGCTGTTGCTCGGCCGCGCCAGCCGCGGCGCCGCGGGTCGTCCGGCCCGCGCGGTCTCCTGACATGCCGGAGCGGCACCACCCCGGATGATTCTTTAAGGTTCTACCATGGCAGCTGTGCTCGGGCGGGCGACCGCCCGCTTTGCCGACTTTCTCCGCGACCATGCCCCGTTGCTGCGCAAGCTGCAGTGGGGGATCGTCGCGGTTTACGCTTTTCTGCTCATCGTGCCCGCCTGTCTGCCGCTGCCCGACAACGCGGCATCGGTGGTCGACAACCTGACCATCGTGGCGCAGTTCGCGTTCTGGGGCGTGTGGTGGCCCTTCGTGCTGGTGTCGATGCCGATCCTCGGGCGCGCCTGGTGCGGGTGGCTCTGCCCGGAGGGCATGCTGACGGAGTGGGCCAGCGAGCGCGGCCGCGGCCGCGCGATTCCGAAGTGGATGCGCTGGGGCGGCTGGCCGTTCGTGGCGTTCGCGCTCACCACGGTCTACGGCCAGCTGGTGAGCGTGTATCAGTATCCGCTGGCCGTGCTGGCGGTGCTGGGCGGCTCGACCGTCGCGGCCATGATCGTGGGCTACCTCTACGGCCGCAGCAAGCGCGTGTGGTGCAAGTATCTGTGCCCGGTCAACGGCGTGTTCAATCTGCTCGCCAAGCTGGCGCCCTGGCATTTCAAGGTCAATGAAGAGGCCTGGCGCCATCCGGTGATCCGGATCGAACCGGTCAATTGCGCGCCGCTGGTGCCGCTGCGTCATATGAAGGGGGCCGGGGATTGCCATGTCTGTGGCCGCTGCAGCGACTACCGCGGCGCGATCCAGCTCACGCCGCGCTCGCCCGAAGAAGAAATCGTGCAGGTGGCTCAGGGAGACGGCTGGCAGACCGCGCTCATCCTGTTCGGCCTGATGGGCATCGCGATCGGCGCGTTTCTCTGGAGCGCGAGCCCCTGGTACGTCACGCTCAAGCAATGGGCCGCCACCTGGCTGGTCGAGCACGACATCATGTGGCCGCTGGCGGACAACGCGCCCTGGTTCATCCTCACGCACTATCCCGAGGTGAACGACAGCTTCTCGTGGCTCGACGGCGGGGCGATCCTGGCGTTCTGCGCGGGCAGCACCGTGTGCGTGGGCGGTGTGGCGTGGCTGGCGCTGTGGCTGTCCGATCGCATCGCGCCGCTCACCGCCGCGGTCGTCGCGCCGGCCGATGCCGAACATCCCGACCACGTCGCGCACGGCCGATTCGCCGGCCTGCACAAGCTGGCGCAGGCCCTGATTCCCACGGCGGGCATCGGCGTGTTTCTCGGCCTGTCGGCCACCACGCTCACCCTGCTGCAGCACGAAGGCGTGCGCACGGGCTGGGCCACGCCGGTACGGCTCACGCTGCTGTCGCTCGCGGTGGCCTGGACGCTGCGCCTGCTGTGGCGAGTGCTGGCGCAGCGTGGCCACGGCCTGCCGCGACGCGCGCTCGCGTGGGGCATGGCCGCCGCCGGGCTCGTGCCGTTCTGCCTCGCCTGGTATCTGTTCTTCATCGCCTGGTGAGCGCCAGCACGCCTCGCCGATCGCGGCGGGGCGCTCGCTGTACCGGTGCGCCGGCCCGGCTGTGCCGGCGCGTTTCGGCAGAACTGTATCTGTGAGGCGCGCGGGGCCGCCGGTATAGTGGCCGCTCGTTCGATGTGCCCGAGGAGCGGCCCGCCATGAAGATCTATCGTTATCGTCTGCTCAATGTCTTTGCCGAGTCCACGTTCGACGGCAATCCGCTGTGCGTGTTCGAAGACGCGCAAGGCATGGACGATGCCACCATGCAGGCCCTGGCGCTGCAGTTCAATCTGTCCGAGACCACGTTCGTGCTGCCGGCCACCGATGGCGCCGATGCACGCGTGCGGATCTTCACGCCGGGCTACGAGATGCGCTTTGCCGGACATCCCACGCTCGGCACGGCGCATGTCGTGCGTGCGCTGCAAGGCAAGGGCGATCAGGTCAGGCTGTCGTTCCCGTCCGGCATTGTCGGCGTGCGGGCACAAGGCGATACCTGGACGCTCACGGCGCCCACCGAGGGCGCGCCGCGCACGGCGGCGGCCAAGCTCGACCCCGCCACGATTGCGAGCCACCTCGGTCTGGCCGAGTCGGATTTGCTGGATGCACCGCGCTGGGTCGATACCGGCGCCGACCAACTGCTGGTGCCGGTCAAGACCGCCGAGGCGGTGTTGCGCGCGCAACCGGATGGCGCGCGGCTCGATGAATGGGAGCTGTCCAGCCTGGGACGCCGCACCGCTTATGTGTTCGCGTTCGAAGGCGACGCGCAGGCCGATGGCCGACGCCCCGTGACCGCGCGCTATTTCTTCGCCAAGTCGGGCGGCGGCGTGGCCGAGGATCCGGGCACCGGGTCGGCGTGCGCCAACCTGGGCGGCTGGCTGCTCTCGCGCGGCGAAACCCTGCCGGCCAGCCTGCGCGTGAGCCAGGGCGATCAGGTGTCCCGGCCCTGCCGTCTGCTGCTCGACCTGCGCGCCGAGGGCGCGATTCAGGTCGGAGGCCGCGTGATCGAATTGGGGCAGGGCGAAGTCCGCCTGCCCTGATGCGCTGCCCCCGCGCCTGCCTCAGTGCGCGGGGAACACGAGCGATCGGTGCACCGCCATGCCGGCCATGGCGCCGTCCGCGACGGCGAGTGACACCGAGCCCGCGGCCCGGATCGCGTCGCCGCAGGCGTACACGCCTTCGACCGTGGTCGCTTTTAGTGCATCGGTGCGCAGCGTCTGGCCCTGGGGCCAGTCGTCCAGGGCGCAGCCCAGGGTGGCGCCGATCGGACTGGCAAGCTCGATCCGGGTCGCGACGAACACGGCGGCGAAAGACAGCGTCCGGCCATCGCCCATGACCACGTCGGCCTTGCCCTCGAGCCGCAGCACGGGCGCGGGTTCGATCACGACGCCGCGCGCCGCCAGCTGTGCGGCCTGATCCGCATCGGGCACGAACGCCCCATTCAGCAACAGCGTGGTCGGCCCCCAATCCGGCAGCAGCAGGGCCTGGTGCATGGCGAGCGCCGACGTGGCCAGCACGCCGACCGGGCCGCGATCGAGTTCATAGCCGTCGCAGTACGGACACATGAAGGCCGATCGGCCCCAGCGCTCGGCCAGACCGGGCAGCTCGGGGAGGTGGTCGCGCAGGCCGGTGGCCAGAATGAGGCGCCGGGCGCGCGCCGCGCCCGTCTTGCCGATCGTCACGCTGAAACCGCCGTCGACGCGCTCGGCCGATTCCGCCGTGCCGTCGATCCACGTCACCGTGTCGTAGGCCAGCAACTGCTGCCGCGCGATATCGGCGATGGCAGCGGGCGACTCGCCGTCCCGGGTCAGAAAGCCATGCGAGTGCGCGGCGTAGCGGTTGCGTCGCTGACCTGCGTCGACGACCAGGACGCGCCGCCGTGCGCGTGCCAACTGCAGAGCGGCGGCCATGCCGGCATAGCTGCCGCCGATGATGAGGGCGTCATGAAACATACGGGCTCCTTGCGTGCGGCCGGTGTGCCGGCCTATCGAAACATTTAAAGTTACGTGATGTGCCGTCATGGTAGCCGCGCGCGGGGCATCACGCAACTTATAATGTTTCGTATTCGACAGGGAGAACATTCGATGCGAAGCGACAGCCGTCTATCGCGCATGCTGCACGTGCTGCTGCATATGGCGCGGCACGACGCGCCTTACACCTCCGAGCAGATCGCCAAAATGCTAGGCACGAACCCGGTGGTGGTGCGCCGGACCATGGCGGGTCTGCGGCAAGCGGGCTATGTGCGTTCGGAAAAGGGCCACGGTGGCGGATGGTCGCTCGCCTGCGACCTCGCGCGGGTGACGCTGCTCGACGTGCACAACGCCGTCGGCGGGCCGCGCATTTTTGCCATCGGCAA
Source organism: Bordetella genomosp. 5 (assembly GCF_002261475.1). GTDB lineage: Bacteria > Pseudomonadota > Gammaproteobacteria > Burkholderiales > Burkholderiaceae_B > Bordetella. Next base: position 327,578 of record NZ_NEVN01000007.1, on the reverse strand, counting down.
CGAGGTCGAGAATCCCGAGTGCGGGGTGGAGCAGGTGGTCAACGCCGCGCTGGACGACGCGCTCAGGCAGGCCGAGGCCCTGCTGGTCGAGCGCCTGGGCCGTATCGCGCTGGCCGATCTGGCGCGCGAATTCGATGTGCTCTGCCGCGAACGGGGCTGGGACGCGAAGGTGGCCGAGCGGATGGCGTGCGAATCGCATGCCGGGGGGGAGCCGCCGGCGGCGGCTTGAAGCGCGGCGGCCCGGCCCGTGTCGTCGCCCGTGGCCGCATGACGACGCGACCTGCACGGTCCCAAGACAAAAAAAACCGGGCCACAGGGGCCCGGAAGATTCGTCCATCGCGGGGATGGACGGGGTCACTCAAAGCAAGACCGCGCGAAGCGGTGCGTGAAGGCCGCTTGCGCGGCCTTCCGGTTGGCCTATTACTTGGCCTTGGCCGGGTCCACCTTGACCTTGTTTTCGACTTGCTTGACGCCGTCGACGCCACGCGCAACCTTGGCGGCGCGGTCGGCCTGGTCGGCGGTGCCGACGGTGCCGGTCAGCGTCACGACGCCGTTGTTGGTTTCCACGGCCACGTCCAGGGCGCTCAGATCCTTTTCGGCCACGATGGCGGCCTTCACCTTGGTGGTGACGGCGGCGTCGCCGGCGTATTCGCCGACCGACTGCTTGGGCTTGCCGTCGTCGGCGGCGTAAGCGGTCGTACCCAGGATGGCGGTGCTGCCGATAGCGATAGCGGCGATCAGTTTGCGAGTGTTCATGGCATTACTCCAGAATGATTTGTTTGTTGGTCTTAGGGGCGTTGCGGGCCTGGCATCGAGGGCCGGTCCGGTCCAGGGGCGCTCACGCCGCGGCCGTGAGGCCGGGCCAGCATGAGCGCGGATCAGACCGGCGCCAGATGCCACGCCACCGCCTATTTCCTGCGCAGCGCGCCGCTCAGGATGGAGAGCAGGGCCAGGACCAGGAAGACAAAGAACAGGACTTTCGCGATACCGGCAGCGCCGGCGGCGATCCCGCCAAAGCCGAGCACAGCGGCGATGATGGCGATCACGAAGAAGACAGCTGCGTAATACAGCATGATGGTGCTCCTCGGAGGAATTTCCCGATGCGATCGGGGGGCGTACCCTATTCAGCAAGGGGCGTGCCCGAGGCACGCCCCGCGCCATCAACGATTGCGATCAAAGAAGTCGTCCACTTCCTTCTTGGCTTCGTCCTTGGTCTTGCCATAACGCTCCTGGATCAGGCCGGCCAGACGTTCGGCGTTGCCTTCGGTGCGCGTCAGCTCGTCGTCGGTCAGGTCGCCCCAGGCCGCCTTGGCCTTACCGCTCAGTTGCTTCCACTTGCCTGCGATGATGTCGTTGTTCATCTGCCTCTCCTTGCGTTGCTTGGTGACCGATCCACCGTGGCCTGGGTGTCTCGTGCCGCCGGGATGTTTGGTTGCTGATCAGCACGGTTCCTACCGTACGAGGCCCCGGCGCGGCCTGTCAAAGCCGGGGTGTGGGCAAATGTAAGCCCTTGATCGACAACACACTTCTCATGAGCAAGGGTCGTGCCCGAGGTCGCTGTTACAAATGCGATTTCAGTAAAACGCCATAGCGAAAATCGAATTTGTAACGCTTGCCGGGCAATAAACGGGGATGGAGTAAAGCCATGCGTCAGTTGCATTCAGATAAACAAAACGGCGCTTTCGCGCCGATTAATTAACTGAATGTATCTGGAAGGAGGGTGCCGACCGGGCGAAGAGGAGCCAAGAGGTGAGGCGCTGGGGCCGGGCGGAGGGGGCGCGCCGGCCTGCCGTCACGCGGACAGCAGGCCGGGCAGGGGGACGTCTCAGCGGCCGGCCACGCGCTCGGCGATGTGCGCGAGCGCTTCTTCGACCTGGTCGACCAGGATCAGGCAGAGGTCGCCGGGGTTGAGGCGTTCGAGCGCGCGGTCGATGGCGATGAACTCGCCGCGGATCTCTTCGACATGGTTGGCGCGCTGTGCGTTGGCCAGGCCCTGGCGCAACAGCGCGAGCACCTCGCCGTCGGCGCGGCCGCGCTGGCATTGGTCTTCGTAGAGAATCACGTCGTCGAACACATCACCGAGGATCTCGGTCTGGCGGCTGAGATCTTCGTCGCGCCGGTCGCCCGCGCCGCTGATGACCACGCTCAGGCGCTTGGCCGGCATGGCCTGCACCGCCTGCACCAGCGCCAGGATGGCGTCGGGGTTGTGGCCGTAATCGGCGATCAGGGTGGCGCCGCGGTAGTCGAACACGTTGAAGCGGCCCGGCGCCGTGGCGGCGTCGTTGACGAAGCTGGCGAGGCCGTCGCGCACGACCTGCCAATCCAGCCCGAGCGCCCAGGCCGCGCCCACGCAGGCCATGGCGTTTTCGACCTGGAAGGTGATCGCGCCGTCGCGCGTGAGCGGAATGGCGGCCAGCGGCAGCGTGACTTCCTGGGTGCCTTGAGCGGCCACGATGTGGTCGCCATCGCGATAGACCACGCGCTTGCCCTGGGCCCGATGGGTGGCGATCAGGGGATGGTTGCGGTCGAGCGCGAAATAGGTGACCTCGCCCGGGCAGGCGCTGGCCATCTCGGCCACGATGTGATCGCCCGCGTTGAGCACGGCCATGCCGCTGTTCTTCACGTATTGCACGATCACGCGCTTGACCACGGCCAGGTCTTCGACGGTGCTGATATAGCCCAGACCCAGGTGGTCGCCCATGCCGATGTTGGTCACGATGGCGACGTCGCAGCGGTCGAAGGCCAGGCCTTCGCGCAGGATGCCCCCGCGCGCGGTTTCGAACACGGCCGCGTCGACCTCGGGGTGCAGCAGGATGCGGCGCGCGCTGCGCGGGCCGCTGCAGTCACCGGTGTCGATGCGGCGCTTGCCGACGTACACGCCGTCGGAGTTCGTCATGCCGACGTTGTTGCCGGCGCAGGTCAGGAGGTGCGCGCTCAGGCGCACCGTGGTGGTCTTGCCGTTGGTGCCCGCCACCGCGATGACGGGAATCCGCGCATCGTCGCCGTCGGCGAACATCTGGCCCACGATGGCTTCGCCCACCGCGCGGCCCTTGCCGAACGAGGGGTTCAGGTGCATGCGCAGACCCGGCGCCGCGTTGACCTCGACCACGCCGCCGTGCTGGTCTTCGAGCGGCAGATGGACCGTCTCGGCAACCACGTCCACGCCGCAGATGTCCAGGCCGATCATGCGCGCGGCCGTCACGGCGCGGGCGGCCATTTCGGGGTGCACTTCGTCGGTCACGTCGGTGGCGGAGCCGCCGGTGCTCAGGTTCGCGTTGTTGCGCAGCACGACCAGCGTGCCGGCGGGCGGCACCGAGTCGGCCTCGTAACCCTGTTTGCGCAGGGTGGCCAGCGCGATGTCGTCGAAACGGATCTTGGTGAGCGAGGTGGCATGGCCATCGCCGCGCAGCGGGTCGGCATTGACCTGCTCGACCAGTTGGCGGATGGTCTGCACGCCATCGCCGGTGACCTGCGGCGGGTCGCGGCGGGCCGCGGCGACGAGCGTATTGCCCACCACCAGCAGACGGAAGTCGTGGCCCGGAATGTAGCGCTCGACGATCACTTCGGAGCTGATGTCGGAGGCGGCCTCGAAGGCGGCCAGCACGCGCTCGCGCGTTTCGATGTTGACCGCGACACCGCGGCCCTGGCTGCCGTCGCGCGGCTTGACCACCACCGGGCCACCGAGCTCCTGGGCGGCTTCCCAGGCGGCCTCGGCGCTGTCGACCGAGCGGCCGAGCGGGACGGGCACGCCGGCGGCGTCGAGCAGCATCTTGGTCAGGTCTTTATCCTGCGCAATCGATTCGGAGATCGCGCTGGTGCGGTCGGTCTCGGCGGCCTGGATGCGGCGCTGACGCCGGCCCCAGCCGAACTGCACCATGCTGCCCTGCGTGAGGCGATGGTAGGGAATGTTGCGCGCGGTGGCGGCGTTGACGATCGAGCCGGTGCTGGGACCGAGGCGCACGTCTTCGTCGAGCTCGCGCAGGCGGCGCAGCGCGTCGGGCAGGTCGAACGGCGTGTCGGCCTGCGCCGACTCGATCAGCTCGACGGCCAGCGTCATGGCAAGGCGGCCGACTTCTTCTTCGCTGTACTCGACAACGACCTGGAACACGCCGGGTTCGATCGTGGGCGAAGTGCGCCCGAAGGTCACCGGACAGCCCGCATGGGCCTGCAATGACAGCGCGATGATCTGCAGAACGTGGGCCAGCGACACGGAGTCGGCGTGACCCTCGGGCTGTAACAGCCCGAGCTGGGGAAAGCGGGCTCGCAGCCGCGCTTCGAGATCAGGCAGCGACGCCAGCGAACATTCCTGGTCGGCGCAGGAGGCGATTGCCTCGATGGCCGTGTTGCGGCTCCAGAGATTGGGGCCGCGCAGCGCGCGGATGCGAGAAACTTCCATGGCAGGCATTCCTGTCGGGAAAGTGCGCCGTCTTGCGACGGCGCTGAGTCGGTTATCAGTTTTGTTGGATCCAGCGGCGAACCAGGTCTATGGTCGGACCAGAAAACGCTTCATCGGATTGCAGCAGCACGAACTCACCAGCCACCGGCTGCGCGAGCACCCGGAGAATGGCTTGCGCATGGTCGGGTTCGTCGAGAATCTCGACGGTCCGGCCTCCTTGTTCCAGCCCCTGACGCAGCAGCGCGCGGGCCTGACCGGCCGGGCGTTTGCTCTTCACGGTGCAGTCATCGTAGAGGACGACACGATCGAATGCCGCGCCGAGCAGGCGACCCTGCTCGATGAGGTCTTCGTCGCGCCGGTCCTGGCCGGCCGAGTAAACGGCCGTGCGCGACTGGCTGGGAAATTGGTCGACCGACGCGAGCAGCGCGCGCAGACCGGGCACGTTGTGCACGTCGTCGACCACGACGGACACGCCGTCGCGTTCGAACAGCGTGAACTGCCACGGCGCATCGGCCTGGTCGATGTCGAAGGTCTCGATGCTGGCGCGGATCACCTCGACCGGGACGTCGAGCGCCCAGGCCGTGGCCACCGCGGCCAGCACGTTTTCGATCTGGAACTGCACCCGGCCGCCATGGGTGAGCGGCACGGCGGCGATGTCGGCAAGCTGCTCTTCGTCGCGGCCGCGCGCCAGCACGATGCGGCCGTCGCGCACGAACACGGCGCGCTTGCCGAGGGCCACGTGCGAGGCGAGCGCCGGGACGTCGGGCGTGAGCCCGAAGTACATCACTTCGCCGTCGCAGAGCTCGGCCATCTCGACCACGCGCGGGTCGCGGGCGTTGAGCACGCCCACGCCGCCCGGCAGCACCACGTCGATCTGCGTGCGGAACACGTTGAACAGACGGTCGGTTTCGTTGATGTCGAAGTCGCCGAGGTGATCGCCTTCGTCGATGTTGGTGACCACGCCGACCTGGCAGCGGTCGTAGGCCAGGCCCTGGCCGAGGATCACGCCGCTGTCGTTTTCGATCACGGCGGCGTCGACCGAGCGGTTCATCAGCACACGGCGGCCCGCTGCCCAGGTGGCGCAATCGCCCTGCTGGACCGCGCGCTTGTTCAGGTACAGGCCCTCGCTGCAGGCCACGCCGGTCTGCTTGCCGGAGAGGTGCAGGATGCGGCCGACGAGGCGCGCCACCACGGTCTTGCCGTTGGTGCCGGTGATGCCGACGACCGGAATGCGGCCGTACTCGCCGTCGGGGAAGAGATGGTCGACGATCGCGCGGCCCACCGGGCGCGGCGTGCCTTCGGCCGGCTTCAGGTGCATCAGCAGGCCCGGGCCCGCGTTGACTTCGACGATGGCGCCACGCTGTGCCTCGAGCGGCTTGGTGATGTCCTGTACGACCAGGTCGACACCGGCGATGTCCAGGCCAACGACGCGGGCGGCCAGGACGACCAGCTCGGCGATGTCGGGGTGGACCTTGTCGGTCACGTCGAACGCGACGTTGCCGCTGCGCTGAATCAGGACGCGCAGGCCTTCGGCCGGCACGCTGTCGGCGGTGAGGCCCTGGCGCGCGATCTCCAGGCGTGCGGCCGAATCCAGCCGGACCGGATTGAGCGGGTGGTTTTCGGTGCGGCCGCGGCGCGGATCGGTGTTGATCTGGCTCGCGATGAGCTCGTCGACGGTCTGCGTGCCGTCGCCCGTGATCCAGGCTTCTTCGCCGGCGGCGGCGGCCACCATGCGGTCGCCCACGACCAGCAGGCGATGCTCGATGCCCAGCACGAAGCGCTCGACGATCACGCCGCTGCCTTCCTCGACCGCGACGGCGTAGGCCGATTCGACCTCTTCGCGCGTCATGAGGTTGGTGAAGACGCCGCGTCCGTGGTTGCCGTCGTACGGCTTGACCACCACCGGCAGGCCGATGTCCTGCGCGGCGTCCCAGGCGTCTTCGACGGTTTCGACCAGACGGCCCTCGGGCACCGGCACGCCGGCGGTGGAGAGCAGCGACTTGGTGAGATCCTTGTCGCGCGAGATGCCTTCGGCGATGGCGCTGGTACGGTCGGTCTCGGCGGTCCAGATGCGGCGCTGACGCGCGCCGTAACCGAACTGGACGAGATTGCCCTCAAACAAACGAATATAAGGAATATCGCGATCATCGGCGGCATCGACGATGCAGGCCGTGCTCGGACCCAGGCAATGACGGTCGACCAGGGTGCGCAGGTCGCTCACCGCGTCGTCGACGTCGAACGGCCGATCCTCGATGGCCGCCATGACCAAGTCGCGCGCGGCCGCCAGGGCGGCGCGGGTGACCTGTTCGTGCCAGGCGCGCACCACCACCTTGTAGACCCCCACCGTGGACGTCTCGCGGGCCTTGCCGAAGCCGCCCGGCAGGCCGGCCAGGTTCTGCACCTCGAGCGTGACGTGCTCGAGGATGTGACCGGGCCAGGTGCCTTCGCGCAGGCGCTGCAGGAAGCCTCCACGCACACCCGGACTGCACCGGTGCTCGATCAGCGTGGGCAGCCAGGCCGTCAACCGCTCGTAGAAGCCGGGAATGACATTCGACGGGTAGTTTTCCAACTCGCCGATGTCGACCCAGGCTTCCAGCACCGGTCGGTACGTCCAAATGTTCGGGCCGCGCAAAGCCACGACATCGAGAAATTCAATGTCCTTTTTTTTCATGGATGCTTGGGGTGCGTTTACACATAGGCAGGGGAGGGATTTCCCGGGGCAGGCCGTAGAGCCAGACTGGTGCCGGACGGGGTGTAGCCTATGTGTGGTGAGTGGAGATTTCCTACGGTGGAAAATACGAAAATCGGCTGCTACTATACGCCGCCTTTTTGCCCATATAAACTCGCGCTGTTGTAAGGAACGGACACGTTTTCGGTCCGTGGCCTGAGTAGATGACTCATGGCCGGCTGGGAGCGGTGTAATACGCGTTCTGATGAAAAATCACCAAACAACTTCCGGCGCCAACACGCGCGAGTTGCCCTCGTCGTGGCGGGCCGAGGCCGACGCCCAATTGGGCGAGGGCGAGTCCATCCTGGCGTGGCTCGAAACCGACCTCGACGCGCGCCTGCGGTACGCGAGCGGGTTGGTGCTCGCCACCGACCAGCGCCTGCTGGCCCGCGACGCCGACGGCCTCTGGCAGGCCTGGTCCTATTCCAGCGCGCTGCGGCTCAATCTGCACGACCACGCCGGGGCGGCCAGCCTCGAGCTCGATGACGGCACACAGCGCCTCGGGCTCTGGCGCTTCACGCTGGGCCGCAATCCCGCCGCGCTGCGTCTGCTGGGCCAATTCGAAAGCCAGCAGGCGTTGCGTCTGTCCAACAGGCCGGCCGCCGACGCCGACGTCCATGTCTGCCCGACCTGTCAGGCGCTGCTGAGCGCCGACCAGGAGGAGTGTCCGCACTGCGACGGCGAACCCGCCGAGGCGCCCTCGACCTGGGCGCTGCTGCGCCTGTGGCGCTTCGCCCGGCCCTACCGCCTGCCGCTCCTCGTTGGTTTCCTGCTCACGCTGCTGGGTACCGCCGCCACCTTGGTGGCGCCGTACCTCACCATGCCGCTGATGGACGAGGTGCTGATCCCCTACCAGAACGGCGAGGTGATCGACTACAACAAGGTGCGGCTGTATCTCGGTGGCCTGCTCGCCTCGGCCATCCTGGCGTGGGCGCTGGGCTGGGCCCGCACGTACATCCTGGCCTGGGTCAGCGAGCGTATCGGCGCCGATCTGCGCACGACCACCTACGAGCATCTGCAGCACCTGTCGCTCGAGTATTTCGGCGGCAAGCGCACCGGCGATCTGATGGCGCGCATCGGCAGCGAGACCGACCGCATCTGCGTGTTCCTGTCGCTGCACCTGCTCGATTTCGCCAACGATGTGCTGATGATCGTCATGACCTCGGCCATCCTCTTCACGATCAATCCGTGGCTCGCCCTGGTCACGCTGGTGCCGCTGCCGTTCATCATGTGGATGATCCACGTGGTGCGCGATCGCCTGCGGCACGGCTTCGAGAAGGTCGATCGCATCTGGTCCGAGATCACCAACGTCCTGGCCGATACGATTCCCGGCATCCGCGTGGTGAAGGCGTTTGCCCAGGAAAAGCGCGAAGTGCAGCGCTTTCGCGAGGCCAACAACCGCAACCTCGAAGTCAACGATCGCGTGAACACCGTGTGGTCGCTGTTTTCGCCGACCGTCACGCTGCTCACCGAGATCGGTTTGCTGGTGGTGTGGATCTTCGGCATCTGGCAGGTCTCGCAGAATCAGATCACCGTGGGCGTGCTCGCGGCCTTCCTGGCCTATATCGGGCGCTTCTACACGCGGCTCGATTCGATGAGCCGCATCGTGTCCGTCACGCAAAAGGCGGCGGCGGGCGCGAAGCGCATCTTCGATATTCTCGATCACGTCTCGAGCGTGCCGGAGCCCGCGCGGCCCGTCGCGCTGCCGCACGTGCAGGGGCACATCAAGCTGCGTGACGTCGGCTTCCGTTATGGCAACCGCCAGGTGATCCGCGGCCTGAACCTCGACATCGCGCCCGGCGAGATGATCGGCCTGGTCGGCCATAGCGGTTCGGGCAAGAGCACGCTGATCAACCTGATCTGCCGCTTCTACGACGTCTCGGAGGGCTCGGTGCTGGTCGACGGCACCGACATCCGCTCGCTGCGCGTGTCGGATTACCGCCGGCATATCGGGCTGGTGCTGCAGGAGCCGTTCCTGTTCTTCGGCACCATCGCCGACAACATCGCCTACGGCAAGCCCGAGGCGACGCGCGAAGAGATCATCGCCGCGGCGCGCGCCGCGCATGCGCACGACTTCATTCTGCGCCTGCCCCATGGCTACGATTCGCTCGTGGGCGAGCGGGGCCAGGCCCTGTCGGGCGGCGAACGCCAGCGCATCTCGATCGCCCGCGCGTTGCTGATCGACCCCCGCATCCTGATCCTCGACGAAGCGACCTCCTCGGTCGATACCACCACCGAGAAAGAAATCCAGAAGGCGCTCGACAATCTGGTGCGTGGCCGCACCACCATCGCGATCGCCCACCGTCTGTCGACCCTGCGCCGCGCCAACCGGCTGGTGGTGCTGGATCGCGGTCAGGTGATCGAAGAAGGGCCGCACGAGGCGCTGATGGCGCGCGAGGGCGCGTACTACCGCCTCTATCAGGCCCAGGCCCGCAACAACGACTCCGAAAACGGCGAAGACGATGACGACATCGTCGCCGTCGCATAACGCCATGGCGCATTCACTTTCCAATCTGCGGCTGCAGCGCAATGCCATGGGCCGCCTGGTCTTCCAGGAAGAGTCGGGCGCGGTGCACGAGGGCGTCTATCCGGTGCGCGCGTTTCCGGTGAGCGATCCGCGCGGCGGCCTGTCGCTCATGAGCGCCGATGGTCACGAGCTGGTGTGGATCGGCGACATGGCCGCGCTGGCGCCAGCGGCGCGCGAGTTGCTCGATGCGGAGCTGGCCGGGCGCGAGTTCATGCCCGAGATCAAGCGCATCGTGGCGGTGTCCACCTACGCGACGCCCTCGACCTGGAAGGTCTCGACGGATCGCGGCGACGTGTCGTTCGTGTTGCGCGGCGAAGAAGACATTCGCCGGCTGACCGGCCACACCTTGCTGATCTCCGACAGCCACGGGATCCACTATCTGATCCGCGACGCGCTGGCCCTCGATCGCCACAGCCGCAAGCTGCTCGACCGCTTTCTCTGAGGCGGGCCGGCGCGGCTCAGCCTTCGCGCCGAAACGGCGTGTGGTGCGCGAGCGCATCCCGGTAGGCATCCACCGAGCGCGTTTCATCAGTCAGGAATTCGTCGATCGCCGCCTCGAAGCGGGGATCGGCGATCCAGTGCGCCGACCACGTCGGCACCGGCATCAGCCCGCGCGCCATCTTGTGTTCGCCCTGCGCGCCGCCCTCGAAGGCCCGCAGTCCGTGCGCGATGCAGTACTCGATCGCCTGCATGTAGCAGGTCTCGAAGTGCAGGCCCGAAATGAATTCGCGGGTGCCCCAGTAGCGGCCGTAGAGCACATCGTCGCCGCGCAGATTGAGCGCCGCGGCGACCGGCTCGGGTTCGCCCTCGCGTTCCGCCAGCACCAGCATCAGCTGCCCGGGCATCTCGCGATGCAGCCGTTCGAAGAAGGCGCGGGTGAGATAGGGCGGGTTGCCGTGCTGAAAGTAGGTCCGGCAGTAGCAGGCATAGAAAAAATCGAGATGGTCGGCGGTGATGTCGGGACCGTCGAGGCGACGGAACCGCACGCCGGCGGCCGCGACCCGCTTGCGGTCCTGCAGCAGCTTCTTGCGCTTGTCGTGATTGAACGCGGCCAGAAAGGCGGCCATGTCCGGATGGCCCGCGTTCTGCCAATGGAACTGCACGCCTTCGCGCACCAGACAGCCGGCGCGCGCCAGCGCATCGCGCTCGTCCGGATCCGGAAACAGCACATGCAGCGACGAGACCTTGAGGGCGCGCGCGAGCCCGACCAGGCCCTCGGCCAGCGCGTCGCGCTCGGCGGGCGTACGCGCCAGCAGGCGGCGGCCGGGCACCGGCGTGAACGGCACGGCGGCCAGCAGCTTCGGGTAGTAGCGCAGGCCATGACGCTCGTAGGCATCGGCCCAGGCAAAGTCGAACACGTATTCGCCGCGGGAGTGCGTCTTGAGGTAGAGCGGCACCGCGCCGGCCAGCGCCTCGTCATGACGCAGCGTCAGGTAGTACGGCGTCCAGCCGGTGCGCGGCGTGGCGCAGCCCGTCTCGTGCAGCGCATGCAGATAGGCATGTTGCAGACAGGGGTGACCGTCCGTCAGGGCGTTCCACGCGTCGGGATCGATGGCGGCGAGCGAGGATTCGATGCAAAGGCGATACGCGGGGTCCATGGCGCAATGATAAAGTCTGCCGGTGTCCGTGCCGGGGTAGCCGTGCGCGGGCCGAGGTTATTGCATCGCCCGGCCATTGCGCCGGGCTCGCTCTTGCGGATATGGACATGAATGCAGTTGCGCCGCAGCCCACGCTGCGCTCCCTGGCGCTGAACGCGCTGTGCGCCGCCGAATGGCCGGCCAAGCTGGCGGCCGTGGCGGCGATCGGCGACGACCTGCCGCCCGGCGCCGACGCCGTGCTCGCCGAGCCGGCCGGCCTGCCGGGACGCCCGCGTGCGCCCGAGCTGGTGCCGCCCGTGCAGGTGCGGCAGCGCTCGGTCCAGACGCCCGAGGGGCGCGCCGCCTTGCTGCATGCCCTGGCCCACATCGAGTTCAACGCGATCAATCTGGCGCTCGACGCGATCTGGCGCTACCCGGGGCTGCCGGCGGCCTTTTACCGCGACTGGCTTTTCGTCGCCCGCGAAGAGGCCTACCACTTCGACCTGCTCAATCGCCATCTCGGCACGCTCGGCCATGCCTACGGCGATTTCCCGGCGCATAACGGCCTGTGGGACATGGCCCACCGCACCCGCGATGATCTGCTCGCGCGGCTGGCGCTGGTGCCGCGCACGCTGGAGGCGCGCGGGCTCGACGCATCACCGCTCATCCGCGACAAGCTGGCGCGCGCCGGCGATGCCGAGGGGGCGGCCATCCTCGATATCATTCTGCGCGACGAGATCGGCCATGTGGCGATCGGCAATCGCTGGTACCGGCAGGTTTGCGCCGAGCGCGGTCTGGCGCCGGTGGCGCAGTACGCCGAGCTGGCGGCGCGTTATGGCGCGCCACGTCAGCGCGGACCCTTCAATGTCGAGGCGCGCCGCGCGGCCGGATTCGACGACGAGGAATTGGCGGCGCTGGTCGCCGGAACGCCCCAGGAGGCGACATGAGTGGCTGGATCATCGAAGCGGTGCTGACCGGCGCCGTGGCGCCGCTGGGCGATAGCGGCAAACGCAGCGCCATCGCCAAGACGGCCTTGAGCGGCCCCGTGCGCGTGGGCCGCCTCGGCCTCGTGGGCGACGAGCAGGCCGATCCGCGCTTTCATGGTGGCCCCGAGAAAGCGGTGCACCACTATGCCTACGACCATTATCCGGCCTGGCGGGAGCGCCTCGGCGAGCGCGCGGTGCTGCGTCAGCCCGGCGCCTTCGGCGAGAACATCAGCACCCGCGGCCTGACCGAACACGAGGTCTGCATCGGCGATGTGTACCGCTGTGGCGACCTGGTGCTGCAGGTGTCGCAGGCGCGTCAGCCCTGCTGGAAGCTCGATGTGCGGTTCGACCACAAGGGCATGGCCGCGCAGGTGCAGCAGGGCGGCCGCACCGGTTGGTATTACCGCGTGCTCGAAGAGGGGATGCTCGCAGCCGGCGACACGCTCGTGCTCGCCGAGCGGCCGCGGCCGAACTGGCCCCTGGCGCGGATCCAGGACGTGCTCAATCGTCGTCTGGTCGAAGGCGACGCGCTGGCCGAGCTGGCGGAGATGCCGGAGCTTTCGCCAGGGTGGCGGACGCTGTTCGCCAAGCGGCGGGACGCCGGTCTGGCCGAAGACTGGACCCGGCGACTGCAAGGTGACGGCTTGTGACACCGTGTCCGCGGGGCTGCGTTTAGAATCTCCGCATGAACCGACACGCCATCACGACCCGCCGATTCCTGTCTCAATTCGCCGCCATCACGGCGCTCACCGCCGCCGCCGGCGCCGTCCAGGCCCAGGCCACGCCCGAGGCGCCCAGCGAGGCCGACCTCAAAACTTATGCCAGTTGCCTGGCCACCTTGCGGCCCGAGGCCATCAAGGCGGGGGTGAGCGGCGCCACGTTCGACCAGCACACGAAGTCGCTCACGCCCGACATGGCCGTGATCGGCTTCCTCGACGCCCAACCCGAATTCAAGACGCCGATCTGGGATTATCTAGCGAGCCTGGTCGACGAGGAGCGCATCCACGACGGCCAGCAGGGCCTCGAAGAATGGTCCAAGGAGCTGGCGCAGATCGAGCGTCAATATGGCGTGGATCCCGCCACGGTGGTGGCCGTCTGGGGCGTGGAGAGCAACTTCGGCCAGAATCTCGGTGGCCGGCCGCTACTCACCTCGCTCTCGACGCTCTCGTGCTTCGGCCGGCGCCAGGCCTATTTCCGCGGCGAGCTCTACGCCACGCTCAAGATCATCCAGGACGAACACGTCAAGCCCGAACGCCTGAACGGCTCGTGGGCCGGCGCCTTCGGCCAGACGCAGTTCATGCCGTCCACCTATCTGCGGCTGGCGGTCGACTTCGACGGCGATGGCCGCCGCGATCTGGTCGACAGCAAGCCCGACGCGCTCGCGTCCACGGCCAATTTCCTGAAGCGGGCCGGCTGGAATCCCGCCTTGACCTGGGGTTTCGAGGTCACCGTGCCCGCCGGCATGGACACCAGCGGCGCGGGTCGCCGCAACAAGAAGCCCATGTCGCAGTGGGCCGCGCAGGGCATCAAGCGCGCCGATGGCCGCGCCTTGCCGTCCGGCGATCAGCAGGTGGGCCTGCTGCTGCCGGCCGGGGTGCAGGGGCCGGCCTTCCTGGTCACGCGCAACTTCGATGCGCTTTATTCGTACAACGCGGCCGAGAGCTACGCGCTCGCCATCGCCCACCTGTCGGATCGCCTGCGCGGCGGCATGCCGTTCGCCCGCGCATGGCCCACCGATGATCCGGGCCTGTCGCGCGCCGAGCGCCGCGAACTGCAGGAGCTGCTGGTGGCGCGCGGCTACGACATCGGCAAGCCCGATGGCGTGATCGGCACCCGCACCCGCCAGGCGCTGCAGGAAGAGCAGCGCAAGCTCGGGCTGCCCGACGACGGGCGCGCCGGCCAGAAAACCTTGCGCGCCATGCGAGCCAAGTAAGGCCCGCGCCGGGGTGGGCGGAGCCCTCCGCCGCCCCGGCGTTGTTGCACGATTCGTTGCAATTGCAGCAAATCCGGGCCGGCGCGATGCCGGCCCCTCACGCTAGACTGCCTGAGTCCGGGGCGTGTCCCCCCTTGATGAGGAGTGCGTGATGAGTCTGTTGAACACCCTTTCCACGCTGGCGGGCAGCCAGGCCGGCAGCGCCGCATCCCTGATCCCCGCGCTCATCGAACAGATCAACAAATATCCCGGTGGTCTTTCCGGGCTCGTCGAGCGCTTCCAGAAGGGCGGCCTGGGCGACGTGGTGAGCTCGTGGGTAGGTACCGGCCCGAATCTGCCGGTCTCGGCGCAGCAGCTCGACGGCGTGCTGGACCCCGGCATGGTCGACGCCGTCGCGACCCGTACCGGCCAGGAGCGCGGTTCGGTGCTGGAGTCGCTCACCTCCCTGTTGCCCAAGCTGGTCGACCAGGCCACGCCCGACGGCGCGCTGGGCGCCGGCCAGGGGCTCGATCCCGCCAAACTGCTCGGCTCGCTGGCGGGTCTGCTCGACGGGCGCGGCCAGGCCGGCTGAACGCGTCAGCGCAGAATCAGCAGGTTGGTCGGCGCCTGATTGAGCAGGGCGGTGGTGGTGCTGCCCAAAACCCACTGCCGGATGCGCGAGTGGCCATAGGCGCCCATCACCAGCAGGTCCATGCCGGCCTCGCGCGCATGCGCGACCAGCGCGGCGGCCGGCTCGCCCTGGCGCTGCACGCCTTCGGTGGCGAAGCCCGCCTGGGTCAGGGCCGAGCGCGCCCACTGCAGCGCCTCGGCGCACACGCCCCGATCGGCGTGCACGACCACCACATGACATTCCAGCCCCACCAGCAGCGGGCTGCGGCTGACGGCCTCGACCGTGTGCCGCGACGTCTCGCTGCCGTCGAAGGCGACCATGAAGCGCGCGGGCGGCTGAAATGGCCGGTTGGCCACCAGCACTGGCCGGCGCAGCGCCCGCACCGAGGCCTCCAGCTTGTGGTCGGGCAGCAGGCGCGACGTGCGCGGCGGGCCGCTGTGCGGGCCCATCACGAAGAGCCGGGTGTCGGCCTCGAGCTCCAGCAGCGTATCCACCAGCAGCCCCTGGCGCTGGCGCCCATCGGTACGTAGCGCACCGCCGTCGCGGGCACGCTGGATCGCGGCCTCGAGGCGTTGCTGCCCGTGTTGCCGGGCCAGTTCGTAACGCCGTTTGTCGAGCTCGGCGAGTTCCAGGAGCAGGGTTTCTTGCGCTCCGATCCAGATGCCGCCGCCCAGATCGGAGATCGGCGCCGTTTCGGGCTGGTATTCGAGCACGTGCAGGAACTCGAGATCGGTGTCGAGCCGCTGCGCGGCCCAGATGGCGTGATCGCAGACATCCTCGGCCCGAGGGGTGTCTGCAATACAGGCGATGACGTGTTTCATGGCCTTCTCCTGGTCGCGGCGCGGGCGGGGCCCGCGGGACGGCGCTGTCCCCTAACTATCGTGCGTTCGGCGGGGCGGTGCAAGCCTGCGCAAAGCAGAGACGGATCCCCCAAAAGGAGGCTGGCGCCCCACAGTTTTGCGGTTTCATCGACGCAGGACTAACCATAGTGAGCCCCCCGGGGCTATGATCGAAGGTTTGTGTGTTGCCCGGCCCTTAGCGTCTCATGCGCCAACTCGATCTACGTCACCTGGTTCTCGGGTTGAGCGTCCTTTCTCTGCTGCTTGGCCTGGCGGGCGCCCTCTATTCGAGCACCGTCGTACAGCGCGAGATCCTCACCAGCAGCACCCTCGAAGACAACCGCGTGTTCGCGCAGAAGCTCGCGCACACGGCCGATGTGTTTCTGCGCAAGGCGCTGTCCGATCTGGCTTATGGCGCCGAGGAAATCGGCGAGGCCGATGGCCGGCCCGACGTGGTCGAAGCCGAGCTGCGCCGCATGCAGAGCCTTGGCACCGATTTCAACACCGTGATCTACGTGCGGGCCGACGGCATGATCGCCGCCCAGGCGCCGCCCTCGGGCGTCCTGCCGCGCCGGGTGACCTCCTCCGAAAGCGCCCGGGCGCTCGCCAGCCGCGAGCCCCGCATCAGCGCGCCTTTCGTATCGCCGACGGGCCGGTGGGTCGTCTCCATTTCGCATCCGGTGTTTCTCGAGGATGGCAGCTACGGCGGCATGGTGGCCGGCGTGTTGTATCTGCACGAGCCCAATGGCTTGAGCGAGTTGCTGGGCGAGCAGGTGCACCGCAACGGCACCGAGCATTACGTGGTCGACGCCGAAGGGGTGGTGCTGTATCACCCGAGGTTCGAGACGGTCGGGGCGGATCTGGTCGACGATCCGGCCGTGGCCGCGCTGATGCGTGGCGAAGAGGGATCCCAGCGGCTGACGGCGCCGCAAGGCGGCGAGATGCTCGCCGGCTACGCGCGCGTGCGCACGGCGGGGTGGGGGCTGGTCGTGCAGCGCCCGGTCGATACCGTGCTGGCCCGCTCGCCCCAGCTGGTGCAACGCACGCTTCAGATCTCCCTGCCGTGGTTGTGCCTGTCCATCCTGTTCGTGTGGTGGCTGGCCAACCGCATCGTGCGCCCGCTCTCGCGCCTGGCCGCGGTGGCGGTCGACCTGGACCAGTTCCGCGCGCCGCGCCGGATCGAGGCCATCAGCGCGTGGTACCGCGAAGCCGATCAGATCAAGCGCTCGCTGGCCGCCGCGCGGCGCCGCATCGGCAACAAGTTCGACCGCCTGCGTCAGGAGAGCCTGACCGACCCGCTGACCGGCACGCTCAATCGCCGGGGGCTCGACGAATACCTGCAGCACGAGATTACGCTGGCCGCGCCGGTGGGGGTGCTGGCGATCGACATCGACCTGTTCAAGTCGGTGAACGACGAGCACGGCCACGCCGCGGGCGACACGGTGCTGCGAGGCATCGCGGCCTTGTTGAGCAAGCGCGCCCGCAGCCACGACATCGTCGGACGGCTGGGCGGAGAGGAGTTCGTCATGCTGCTGCCCGGCGCGCCGCACGATGTGGCGCTGCGCGTGGCCGAACGGATCCGCGTGGATATCGAGGGATTCCAGGCCATCCCGCAGGGCGCGCGCACGGTGTCGATCGGCGTGGCCGCCTATCCGCAGGATGGCGCCACGCTGGCCGAGACGCTGGCGCGCGCGGACCAGGCGCTCTACCGCGCCAAGGCCAGCGGCCGCAATCGGGTGTGCTCCGCGCAGAATCCCGATTGACCCGGCAGCCAGACCGAGCGGCGGGGTCTGGCGGGCAGGCGGCCTATGGCCCGGCCATACTCGCAGACGTGGCGCGCGTGAGACGGCGCTTGTTCCGGCCATGGCATACGCTCGCCGTTGCCATGGTGTGTCGCTATCATAGGTAGCTTGCCCGTCCTGCTGCCTGCCTATGCTACTTCCCATACGCGTGCACCTGCGCAGCCTGATCCTGGGGATCTGCGTGTTCTTCGTGGTGGCCGTCTTCGCGAACACGTTCTACGCCACCTACATCGTCAAGCGCGACGTACTGCTGCAGGACATCCTCGCCTCGCATCGCGTCTACGCCGAGAAGCTCGCGCGCGTCACCGAAAACTACCTGCGCAGCTGCCGTCAGCTGCTGACCACGCTGGGCGACGACCTGGGCGGCCAGCCGCTCACGCCCGCGCGGGCGCAGGCCGCCGTCGAGCACATGCTGCGCGCAAGCGATCTGTTCAATGCGCTGGTCGTGGTCGACACCCGTTCCGTCGTGCTGGCCGGCACCGACGCCACGGCGGACCTCGTCGGCACGCGGGTGGACAGCCCGCAGGCGCGGGCGGCGCTCGAGGCGCACGGCCCGCTGACCGGTCAGCCCTATCGCCGCCCGAACGGGTTGTGGGCGGTGATGCTGTCCCAGCCGATACGGGCCGCCGACGGCAGCGCCCTGGGCTTCGTGGCCGGTCTCATTTATCTGCATGAGCCCGCCATCCTGCAGGCCATCCTCGACGAGCACACGTTTCTCGACGGCACCTATGGCTATGTGGTGGACCGAAGCGGCGCGCTGATCTACCACCCCACCACCACGCGCGAGGGCGAAGTGGTGAGCAATGCGGCCGAGTCCGCCGCCCGGCGCGGCGAGCGCGGCGCCATGCGCTTCGTCAATCAGGAGGGGGTGGACATGCTGGGCGGCTATGCCCCGGTGCCGTCGGCCGGATGGGGCGTGATCATCCAGAAGCCCACCGAGGCCGCGCTCGACCGGGTCGACGCCGCGCTATGGCGCACCCTGATGTACGCCTTGCCGCTAGTGGGCCTGAGCCTGCTGGGCATCTGGTGGCTGTCGGGCCTCATCACGCGGCCCTTGCGCCAACTGGCCCGGGCCGCCACGGCCATGCAGGATCCGGCCACCCCCAACGACGTGCGGACGATCCGCGCCTGGTATCAGGAGGCGGCCGATCTCAGGCGGGGGCTGTTGATCGGCCTGACCGCCACCTTGCGCCGGATCCGGTCGTTGCGGCGCGAGAGCGAGAGCGACCCGCTCACCGAGCTGCTCAACCGGCGCGGTCTGCAGAACGTGGTCGAGGCGCTGGAGCGGGCCGATGTGCCGTTCTCGGTGGTCACCTTCGACATCGACCGCTTCAAGACCATCAACGACACCTTCGGCCACCACATCGGCGATCTGTCGGTGCAGGAGGTGGCACGCGCGATCGAGCAGCAGGCGCGCCGGCGCGATGCCGTGGCGCGCCTGGGCGGCGACGAGTTCATGATCGTGCTGCCCCGCGTGCCGCTGGAGGGCGGCGCCGTGTTCGCCGAGCGCCTGCGTGAGTGCGTGGCGCGGCTGCGGGTGGAGGGCGGGCGGCCGATGACGATCTCGGTGGGCGTGGCGCACTTCCCGTCGTCGGGCAAGACCAGCGAGATCGTGTTTCAGCATGCCGACGAGGCGCTGTACGACGCCAAGGAGGCCGGGCGCGACCGCGCTTATGTGTACTCGGCGGCAGGCAGCCGTCCGGCGAGCGACCTCGGCACCGGCGCGGCAGCGCGCCAAGACTGAGCGTCAGGCCGGCTGATCGAGCCAGGGCAGGGCGATCGGCGAGGCCACGAAGCACAGGCCGCCGTTGTCCTGTTTCCAGACGAAGCCGGGCGCGAGCCGGCCCTGCGCCGGGTCGGGCAGCATGAGCACGTGCGGCTCGGTGCGGAAATCGCCCTCCCAGCCGAGCTGCTCGGCGCGCTCCTGCACCTCATTGAATTGCGCGCGCAACAGATCGTGGTCGATGCCCAGCGGCTCTTCGCGCGCCTCGGCGGTTTCGAGCAGCGCGAAGGCCTCCGCCAGTGTCAGCAGAAAATCCCAGCCCACGTCGATCGGGGCCGTGCGGTAGAGATGCCATTCCATGGTTGTGCTCGCGAGTGATGAGGCAGCCATTATCCCGCAAGCCCGCCTCAATAGCCGCGGGCGGCGTCGTACAGATGCGGCAGCGGCTGGCCCCGCTCGGCGAGGTGGATCAACTGCACGGCGTGCTGCGCACGATCGCGCCGCGACGGCGTCGCGCCGTAATGCGGCGTGACGATGATGGCCGGGTGCGACCAGAGCGGCGACGCGGCCGGCAGGGGCTCGGTCTCGAACACGTCGAGCACCGCGCCCGAGAGCCGGCCTGCGTCGAGCGCGGCCAGCAGGGCAGGCTCGTCGAGGTGACTGCCTCGGCCCACGTTGATGACCGCGGCGCCGGCGGGCAGGCGCTCGAAGGTGCGCGCGCCCAGGATGCCCTGGGTGGCGGGCGTGGCGGGGAGCAGGCACACCAGGATGTCGGTGTCGGCCAGAAAGGCATCGAAGCCCGCCGCGCCGGCATGCGTGCGCACGCCGGGCAGTTCGGTGGGCGTACGGGACCAGCCCGAGACCGGGAACCCGGCCCGCGCGAGCAGCAGCGCGCTCGCCTTGCCCAGCTGCCCGAGGCCCATGACGCCCACGCGCGTGTCCTGCATGCGCCGCGGCGCGGGCAGGATTTCCCAGCGCCGTTCGGCCTGGTTCAGCGCCATGCGGCGCCCCTCGCGCAACAGCATCAGGGCCGCGCTCAGCACGTATTCGGCCATCACGTCGGGCGTGCTGTCGGTGATCATGCGCGCGATCGGCAGGTGGGCCGGGCGCAGCGGGTCGTCGAGAATGCCGTCCACACCCGCGCCGGCGCTGATGATGAGGCGCAGATCGGGCAGCGCGGCCAGCCCGCCGTGCGGGGGCTGCCACACCAGCGCATAGCGCACGCCGGCCGGATCGGCTTGCGCCGCTTCCCAGCCCAGCACCTCGATGGCGGGGTCGAACGCCTGGAAATGTGCCTGCCACTCGGGCAGGGCGGCCGGGCCGCCGGAAGCGATCGCGATGCGCATGCTCAGACCGTGTAGTTCAGCGCCAGGCGGCCGCCGTCGACGAAGAGCGTCTCGCCCGTGATGTAGCTGGAGGCGTCGCTCAGCAGATAGAGCACGGCATCGGCGACTTCGGCGGGTTCGCCGAGACGGCGCATGGGGGTGCGGCTCAACAGGCGCGCGCGGCCGGCCGGATCGGACATCACGGCGTTCTGCGCGAGCTCGGTGGCGATCGTGCCGGGTGCCACCGCGTTCACGCGGATGCCGCGGTCGATCAGCGCGAGCGCCATCGCGCGCGTGAGCTGGGCGATGCCGCCCTTGCTGGCGTTGTACGACGCGATGGTCGGGATGGCCATGACGGCATTCACCGAGCTCATGTGCACGATCGCGCCGCCTTCGGCGCCGGCCATGGCGCGGGCCACGGCCTGGCCCACCAGAAAGGCGCCCTTGAGGTTCACGCCCATCACGAGATCCCAATCGGCTTCGGTGATGTCGAGAAAATCGCAGGGGCGCACGATGCCGGCGTTGTTGACGAGCTGGTCGACCCGCCCGCACTGCGCGAGCGTTTGCGCCAGCGCTGCGTCGACGTCGGCTTTGCTGGACACGTCGCAGCGCTGGTAATGCACGCGCGTGCCGGCGCCGTCCAGTTCACGCGCGAGGGCCTCGCCGGGCGCGTCCGCCACGTCCCAGATGCAGACGGTGGCGCCGGCGCGGGCCAGGGCCCGCACGCACGCGGCGCCGATGCCCTGCGCGCCGCCCGTGACCACGGCGACCTTGCCCTCGAAGTGAAACTGGGTGCTGCTCATAACGACTTCCTTGTTGCTTGAAAAGAATGAAGGGGGCGGCGCAGCCGCGCCGCGCAACCACGCGATCCCGCTGGCGCGGCCGGCGCCGCGCCGCCCAACGCGGCGTCGACACCGGCCGCGGGCTTTCAGCGTTCGACCGTGCGGTTCCAGCGCGCGTTGAAGGCCGGACGGCTGGCGTTGATCACGTCCCAGTCCAGCACCTTCGCGCTTTCCATATAGCCCTGGAACTGCTTGAGCGTGGCGGCATTGGCGGCGTCGGCCTGGACCTTGCGGTTGGACGGGAAGTGACCGCCGAACTCCAGCGCGGCCTTCTGTGCCTCGGGCGACAGCAGGTACTGCGCGAGCTTCTGCGACAGGGCCGGCTCGGTGTTGTTGGCGATCACGCACTCACCCACCATGAGGATCACGGAGCCTTCCTTGGGCTGCGCATACTCGACCGGAATGTCGCGTTTCTTGAGACGCGCGATCGCGGTCGGCGTGAGCGGGAAGATCGCCGCCTCGCCGCCCTGGATCATCTCCGCCAGCTTGGCCGAGTTCGGAATGTACTCGAGCACGTTGGGGCCGATCGTGTCGCTCCACTTCTTGAAGCCGGGCTCCGGATTCTTGTCGTCGCCGCCCAGGATGCGGTTGTACATCAAAAAGGCGTGCAGGCCGAACGTGCTGCCCGATGCCGACTGGAACACGACCTTGCCCTTGTACTTGGGATCCGCCAGGTCCATCCAGGAGGTGGGCGGGGCCCAGCCCTTGTCGGCGAAGATCTTGGTGTTGTAGCCCAGGCCGGTCATGCCGATGTCGATACCGGCGGCCATGCGGTCCTTCATGATGGCGGTGGGGTACAGATCCTGGAAGACCGGCGCGTCGTCCATTTTCTGGCACAGGCCCATCGAGATCGCGCGCGCCATCACGCCGTCATCGAGGAACATCAGGTGCATCTGCGGCTTGTCCTTGTAGGCCTGGGCCTTGGCCAGCACGTCGGTGGAGGTGCCGGGCACCACCACGATCTTCACGTTGTTGGCCTTCTCGAATGCCGGGAATACGTGCTGCGTGAAGGCGCGTTCCATGTCGCCGCCATTCATGCCCACGTACAGCGTCTTCTGCTGCGCGACGGCCCCGGCCGAGGCTGCCAGCATCAGTGCGCCCGCGACCCAACCCCCGATTTTTTTGACGCGCTGTTGTGCGCCGCGATTCCGATTGATCATGTTGACTCCAGCGATTGCTCACGAGAAAGCTCGGATCGATGCGCGGCCTCATGAGCGGGGACCGCGTATCGTTCGACGCCAAATGCGTCGATAGGGATGGTCGACGTGCCATCGACGACCAATTCAGAAAGGATCTCGCCGATCGCGGGGCCGACCTGAAAGCCCGCGCCCGAGAGGCCGAAGGCATGGATCAGGCCGGGCACGCGCCGGCTCGGGCCCAGCACGGGGTTGTGGTCAGGCATGCTGCCTTCCACGCCCGTCCAGAACCGGATGACGTGCGCGCCGCGCAGCGGCGGCAACAGCTCGGCGGCCCTGGCGAGCAGGGCGGGCAGGGCGCTGCGCGCGGGACGTGCGTAGCCATCGGGCTGCATCACGCCACGTCCGCCACCGATCACGCAGTTGCCGCGGTCGACCTGGCGCGCGTAGATGCCGCCGCCCTGCATGCCGAGGCTCACGGCCATGAACTGCGGCAACGGCTCGGTCACCATCATGAGCGGATGGATGACATCTTCGGGCACGGGTTCGCCGAAGCCGGCGGCGATGTCGCCCGCCCAGGCCCCGGCGCAGTTGAGCAGGTAACGGGCGCGGACGCGCGGGCCCTGTTCGGTCTCGACCTCGAAGCGCTGGCCGTCATGCGTGGCGCGCGTGACCCGCGTGTTTTCGAGGATGCATGCGCCGGCCGCGGCGGCGGCCTGCGCGAACGCGGGCGATACGAGTCGCGGGTTGGCGTGGCCGTCGTCGGGGCAGAGCGATGCGCCGGCCAGATCGGCGCTCAGCCAGCCGAAGCGGCGGCGCAGCTCATTCGTGCCGATCAGCTGCAGATTCATGCGGTAGCCGCGGGTGGCGTCGCGATACTGTTCGAGCGCGTGCAGGTCGGCCTCGGTGCGCGCCAGCTTCAGATGGCCGCTGCGAACATATTCGCCGTCGGTGCCGATCAGCGCGGGCAGTTGCTGCCAGAGTTCGTGCGCGCGGGCGGTGAGCGGCATCTGCGACAGCGGCCGGCCCTGGCGGCGCACGCCGCCGTAATTCACGCCGCTGGCCTTGGCGCCGCACGCCCCCATGTCCAGCAAGGTCACGTCGACGCCGCGGCGGCGCAGGAACAGCGCGGCGCTCGCGCCGACGATGCCGCCGCCGATGATGACGACCTCGGTGTTCCGTGGCGCGTTCTCGGGGCGGTTCATCGTGATTGCTCCGCCGCGGGCGGCGCCACGAACGTGATCGGAATCGGCTTGATTGGCGGCTGATTGCGCAGGCGGCCCACCGCGCCGGGGGCCACGCCCAGCGCATGGGCCAGCACCTCGGCGGCGCCGGCGCCGCACATCCGGCCCTGGCAGCGGCCCATGCCCACGCGGGTCAGCGCCTTCAAGCGGTTCATCTCGCGCGCGGCGCCGCTGGCCGCGGCGGCGCGCAGCGTTCCGGCCGTGATCTCCTCGCAGCGGCACAGCACCACCTCGTCGTCGATCTCGCGGGCCCAGTCGGCCGGGAAGGGAAAGGCGCGTTCCAGGGCATCGCGGATCCGGCTGATTCGGGCCAGACGCCGCTCCAGGGCGGCGGCGCGGCGCGAATCGAAGGGCAGCCCAGCGTCCTGCAGCACCGCCAGTGCGGCGCGTTCACCCGCTATTTCCGCGGCGTCGGCGCCGGCGATGCCGGCACAGTCACCGGCCAGATAAACGCCTGCCGCGGAGCTGCGGCCCGCGGCATCGCGGCGCGGCAGCCAGTTGCGGTCGCGCTCGTTGAAGTCGAACTCGCAGCCGGTCAGCGCGGCCAGCTGCGTCTCGGCGCGCAGCGCGAGGCCGTAGCCCACGGCATCGCAGTCGGTCTGGTGTTGCCGGCCGGCCGCATCCTGCCAGACCAGGCCGGCGACGCGATCCGCGCCCAGCACGCGCAGCGGCCTCACGCCGCCGTGCAATGGCACGCCATGCGCGCGCAGCCACGCCATGTAATACATGCCCCGGGCCAGCAGCAGGGGCGCGGCGAGCATGCCGGGCAGACCGCGCATGCGGTCCGCCGCGCCGGCCGTGTCGAGCACGGCGGCGACATGCGCGCCGGCGCGGGCGTATTGATAGGCCACGAGGTAGAGCAGGGGGCCGGTGCCCAGAAACACCACCGCTTCGCCGATGGCACAGCCCTGATACTTGAGGGCCACCTGCGCTCCGCCGAGCGTGTAGACGCCGGGCGTGAGCCAGCCCGGAAACGGCAGCACGCGGTCGGTCGCGCCCGTGGCGATGATGAGGTGCCGATACGGCAGTTCGCTGCCCACGCCGTCGCGGATGAGGTCGAGCATGCCGTCCTCGCCGTTCCATACCAGCGTGCCGGGGCGATAGTCGATGCGTGCCGCGAGGCCCTCCATGGCGCGATGCACGGCGTCGGCCTTGCGATGCTCCGAGCCGTACAACGCGCGCTTGTCGCGCACGAATCCGGGCGGAGGCTGCCGGTAGATCTGTCCACCGGCGCGCGGGGCCTCGTCGATCACGATGGGGCGCAGTCCCGCGTTCGCCAGGGTCTGGGCCGCGCGCACACCGGCCGGTCCCGCGCCCACGATGACAGGCGATAGTGCCGGGCTCATGGCGTCTCCGTCAGCGGGCGGGTCCGCACACGCATGCCGGCGAGTACCGGCGTCGAGCAGGCGCGCACGCGCGTGCCGTCCTCCAGCTGCATCCAGCAGTCCTGGCAGGCCCCCATCATGCAGAATCCGGCACGCGGCGCGCCGCTGAACTCCGAGCGGCGCAGCCGCTCACCGTGGGTGAGCACGGCGGTCAGCAGCGTGTCGCCGGCGAGTGCCGTGACGGGTTCGCCGTCGAGCATGAAAGTCAGCGCCGGCCGGTCGATTTCGGCCACGCGTTTGAGCAAGGGCATGATGCTGCCGGTCTCCGGGGTTGCCTGATGGGATGAGGTGCGATCACTTCTGGCCGACCAGCACGCGGTCCAGGCCATAGACCCGGTCGAGCAGCAGCATGGTGAGGGCGGTGAGTGCGATGACCAGCGCGGAAATCGCCGCCATCATCGGATCGATCGATTCGGTCGCATACATGTACATGCGCACGGGCAGCGTCACCGTGCTGGGCGCGGTGATGAAGATCGACATCGTCAGCTCGTCGAAGCTGTTGATGAAGGCGAGCAGCCAGCCGCCCGATACGCCCGGCAGGATCAGCGGCAGGGTGACCTTGAAGAACACTGTTGCGCGGCTCGCGCCCAGGGACAGCGCCGCGTGTTCGATCGAGCGGTCGAAGCCCACCAGCGCGCCGATCACCAGCCGCATCACGTATGGCGTGATCACCACCACGTGCGCCAGGATCAGCCAGCCGAAGCTGCCCGTGGTCCCCATCAGCGCGAAGAAGCGCAGCAACGCGACCCCCAGCACCAGATGCGGAATCATGAGCGGCGAAAGAAACAGGCCGTTGAGCACGTCGCGGCCCGGAAAGCGGTAGCGCGTGATCGCGATGGCGGCCGGCACGGCCAGACACGAGGCGATGCTTGCCGCGCAGAAGGCCAGCCACAGGCTATTGCGAAACGCCTGCATGAAATCCGAGTGCGCGAAGACCGCGCGGAACCAGCGCAGCGAGAACTCCGTGGTCGGAATCGAAAGTGTGGAGCCGGGCGTGAAAGCCACCAGGCAGACGATGGCCAGCGGGGCCAGCACGAAGGCCACGACCAGCGCGTTGAAGGCGAGCGCGATGGCGCCGTTCTTTTGCATGGGATTCTCCGGCTCAGCCCAGGCTGCGGCGATAGCTGCGCTCGACGATGCGGTTGTAGCTCAGCATGATGATCAGATTGGCCAGCAGCAGCAGCACGGCGATGGCGGCGCCCAGCGGCCAGTTCAGCTCGGTGAGGAACTCGTCGTACACGATCGTCGCCACCATCTTGAGACGGCGTCCGCCCAGCAGCGCCGGGATGGCGAACGAGCTTGCCGCGAGGCCGAACACGATCAGGCTGCCCGACAGCAGACCGGGCGTGGCCTGCGGCAGGATCACCCGCAGGAAGGTTTGCGTGCGCGAGGCGTTGAGCGAATAGGCGGCCTGTTCGACGGTCGGATCGAGCTTTTGCAGCGAGGTCCAGACCGGAATCACCATGAAGGGCAGCATCACGTGCACCAGGCCGATGATGACCGCGGTCGGCGTGTATAGCAGCGAGCCGAGTCCCATCGCGTCCGATGCTGCGCCGATCGGGCCATTCGGGCCGAGCAGCAGGCTCCAGCCGAAGGCGCGCACCACCAGCGAGATGAGCAGCGGCGACAGCACCACCAGCAGGAAAATCGAGCGCCAGGGCTTGCGCATGCGGCTCAGGATGTAGGCCTCGGGCAGCCCGATCGCCGCGCAGATCAGCGTGGTGAGCGCCGAGATCCAGAACGTGCGCCAGAAGATCTCGAGGAAGTACGAGTCCGTCAGCACCTCGCCGTATTGCGAGAGCGTGTAGCCCGGCTGGATGCCGGTGTTGTAGTCGAACTGGGCGAACGACAGCAGCAGCGTGAGCGCCAGCGGCGTCAGCACCATCGTCAGGAACAGCAGGGCCAGCGGTATCGAACCGAGAATGGCGGCGGCGCCATCGGTGCGGGGCCGCGGTGCGGCCGGCGCCGCCAGGGTGTGGGAGGGGCTGGTCATGTCAGGCCTCGGCGGCGGCGGGCAGCACCCGCACGATTTCGGCTGGCCAGTCCAGGCCCACGGTCGCGCCATCGCCGTGCGGCGCGCGCCCGTCGTTGGGCGCGAGCATCAGCAGGGGGCCGGCGGCGGTGTCGAGCTCGTACTGCCATTGGCTGCCCAGGAAGTAGCGGGTCGTGACGCGGCCGTCCAGCTTGCCCGCGCCCGGCGCCACGGCCACGAGCTTTTCGGGCCGCAGCGACACGCTCACCCGGTCGCCCGCGCGGACGCTGCCCGGCCGCATGCCGGCCGCGCTCACCCGCAGCGCCAGGGTGCCGGCGCGCACATCGGCGCCCTCGGCATCGATCCGATCGACCGTGCCGTCGAGCATGTTCGTCTTGCCGACGAAGCGCGAGATGAAGTGGGTCTCCGGATGCTCGTACATGCGGTAGGGCGCATCGATCTGGGTCGCGCGGCCTTCCTGCATCACGACCACGCGATCGCTGATCGAGAGCGCTTCGGCCTGATCGTGCGTGACCATGATCGTGGTGGTGCCGGTCTTGCGCTGGATATCGCGCAATTCGAACTGCATTTCCTCGCGCAGCTGTGCGTCGAGATTGGACAGGGGTTCGTCGAGCAGCAGCACCGGCGGCCGGATGACGAGCGCGCGCGCGAGGGCCACGCGTTGCCGTTGTCCGCCGGAGAGCTCGCGGGGATAGCGCTCGGCATGTTTGTCGAGCCGCACCATCGCCAGCGCGTCCCGCGTGCGGGCGTCGCGCTCGGCGCGTCCCACTTTGCGCATCGCCAGGCCGAAGGCCACGTTGTCCTGCACGGTCATGTGGGGGAAGAGGGCGTAGCTCTGGAACACGATGCCCAGTCCGCGCGTATTGGCTTTGGCGTGCGTGATGTCGCGTCCGGCCAGGGTGATGGCACCGCGCGTGACGTCCGCGAAGCCCGCGATCATTTGCAGCGTTGTGGTCTTGCCGCAGCCCGAGGGCCCGAGCAGCGAGACGAATTCTCCCTGCTCCACGCTCAGGTTCATGTCGGAGACCACGCACAGGTCGCCGTAGTACTTGGAGACGTGCTCCAGTCTGAGAAAAGCCATTTTCCGCCCCGTTTGGCCGTGCTTGCGGCCTTGTGCTGACTGACCTCGCGACCACCCCGGTGGTGGCCGGGGCCGTCATTCGATGCAGCGCAGTCTAGGAGGGCGTCATTTGGCGGGTCAAGGGTGTTTTTCCGTAGACGTGAATTTTTCTTCAATAAATTCCGTAAAATGGAACGAAGGTTTTTAAGAGTGCTTATTTTTTCCGATCAAGGAAAACGAATGGCGGATAAAAAAGAGGCTGGCGAGTCCGGCGCGCCCGGATCGCTGCAGCGGGCCTTCAGCGTGTTGCGCGTACTCGCCGAGGCACAGGGCGAGCGCCTGCGCCTGACCGAGATCGCGGCGCGCACCGGCCAGGCGCCGGCGACGGCGCACCGCGTGTTGCAGGCCCTCATCCAGGAAGACATGGTGGAGCAGCCGGCGCAGAGCAAGGCCTACCAGCTGAGCGTGGCGTTCTTCGCGCTGGCCGCGTCGGCGGGCAACCGTCACTCCACGCTGCGCGATGTGTGCCGGCCGGCGCTGCTGCGCCTGTCAGGCATGCTCAACGACACCGTGTTCGTGCTGGTGCGCCACGGCTTCGATGCGGTGTGCCTGGATCGTATCGACGGGCCGTTTCCGGTGCGCTCGCACACGGGCGATATCGGCGGCAAGATGCCGCTCGGCCTGGGCCAGGCGGGTCTCATCCTGCTCGCCCGGCTGCCCGAAGCGGAGCGCGAGGAAGTGATCCGATTCAATATTCCGCGTCTGCGCCACCTCGGCTTCATGGACGAGATCTCGGTGCGCGTTCTGCTGAAAGAATGCCTGGAGAAAGACTACGCGCTCAGCTCCGGGCCGGCGCTGTATCCCGGGACCATGGGCCTGGCCGTACCGATCACCGACCGCAACGGCACGGTGGTCGCAGCCCTCAGCGTGGCCGCGCCGTCGGAACGCATGACGCCGGAACGGGTGCCGATGATCGTGGAAATGTTGCGGCGCGAGGCCCAGCAGATCGGCGCGCGCATCAACCCGTTCGACCCGGCGCTGCGCCGCCCGAATCACTTCCTGGGTGGCGGTGGCAGCGTGGATGCGAGCTGAGGGAAGGTGCCGCTGCGCGCGGTCAGGTTTCGCTGCTGAACTGCACGCTGGCCCCGCCCGTGGACAGCAAAAAGCCTTCGGCGTAGACATTGCGGATCGAAAACGGCGAGTCCGCGACCTGCAACAGCTTCTTGCGCACGCGATACATCAGGCTGTCGATCCGATGAGGATCGAACGCGTAGTCGGGGATGCCGAGCGCATGGCACAGCGCCTGATGCCGCACCGGAAACGTCGGGTTCTGCAGGAGCAGCGAGAACACGGTGCCTTCGCGGTCGGTGAGCTTGATCGATGCGCCGTCGGACGGCCGCAGCAGCAGGCTGGCCGCGCGGTCGAACACCCATCCGGGCGCGGCTTTCGCGCAGGCGTGGCGCGCCTGCGCCGCGAGGCGGCGCGCCAGCGCGGTCAGGGTGGCCGTCAGGATCGGCAGCTTGATCGGTTTGATGAGGTAGTAGTCGGCCCCATCGGTGAGGGCGCGGATCTGATCGTCGAAATGCGTGCGCGCGGTGAGCACGATGATGCCCAGGCCGGGCAGACGCTGCCGGATGCCCGGAATCTCGTCGCGGATGTCGCCATCGCTGAGCAACGCGTCGGTCAGCAGGATCTGGGGGCCGGTTTCGTTCAGGGCCGTCAGCGTCTCTTCGCAGCTCGTGCACAGGGTGCTGCTGTAGGCGAGTTGCGCGACGTGGGTCTGGAGAATGTGGCCCCACTCGGGGTGGTCTTCGGCAATGAGGATGCGCATCGGAAACGGGGTCGGCGGAAGGGGGAGCGACGTGCCGGAACCCTGTGGCACCGGCTCGAGGATGCCGACGCGGCAATGACCGCTAGCGGCCCTCGTCGCACTCCTGTAATTAGGGGCGAATCCGGGTGGCAAGCGAATAGAAGAATTGCGAAATAGCCTGGTGGCCGGCGCAGGTCTCAGGGTTTCTGTCGGCTGCCTCTCTTGCTTGCTTCCTTCCTTCGTTGCTTCCTTGCTTCCCTGCTTCCTTCCTTCGTTCCTTCCCTGCTTTCCTGCTTCATTCCTCGCTTCCTTCGTCGGCGCGCACACGGTGCGGCCAGGGCGGGCGAAGCCGCGGGCGCGTGTATTCGGGAGGATGGAGGCGGCGATGGCGACTTATAAACAGGGCTCGCGTCGGCCTGTTTACCCCTCAACGAACCGGCTGGCGCGTACCGCACGAGTCGCGGGCCCAGTCCTCGCGCATCGTTCCTCCGGCGGTCCTGTGCCGAAGGCGCCGCCTTCGGCACTTTTTTTGTGCCCGTCATCCGCTCTTCGGCCGGCTCCTTCCGGTTCTCCCGATGCCTCCGGTGCCTCCCGGTACCCCGGCGCTCCGGTCCCCCCGATCGCCCGATCCCCCGATCCCCCGGTCCCCCCGGCGCCTCCCGGCCCCTCCCGGCTCCCGCGGCGCTCCCGGCTCTTCCCGATTCTCCCGGCTCCCCCGGTTCTCTCTGTTCGGTCGGTTCTCCCGGTCCTACCCGTTCTGTCGGTTCTGCCGGATAGTCATTTCCAGTCGTCCGGCTTTATTCGGCGAGCAATCCGTTCTACAGTAGCGCCTCGACAAGCCGCCGCTTCGATCGTCCACCGCGGCGCGCCACCTGACCTCGCGTCAAGCTCCGATATCACCTAGTCCATAGCCCGTTGACCGGGCCAGTCCGCGTTGCCTTTTTGCGCAGCGCAGGGAACACCATGCTTTTGCCTATTCTGCTGCTGTCGGCGGCCGGATTCACCATCCTGACCACCGAATTTCTCATCATCGGCCTCTTGCCGCCCATGGCGCGCGACCTCCAGGTCACCGTGTCGCAGGCCGGCCTGCTGGTGTCGCTGTTCGCCTTCACGGTGGCGGCCGCCGGCCCGTTCCTGACCGCCCTGATGGCCAACATCGAGCGCAAGCGCCTGTTCATCGGCGTGCTGATCGTGTTCGGCCTGTCCAACGTGGCGGCCGCGCTGGCGCCCAACATCTGGGTCATGGCCGTGGCGCGCTTCATTCCGGCGCTCACGTTGCCGGTGTTCTGGTCGCTCGCCAGCGCCACCGCGGTCGAGATCGTCGGCCCGGCCTACGCGGGCCGCGCCATTTCCACCGTGGCCTTCGGCATCGTCGCGGCCACGGTGTTCGGCATTCCGATCGGCGTGCTGATCTCCGACGCGTTCGGCTGGCGCGCCGCCTTCGGCGTGCTGGCGGCCGTGGCGTTCGCCAAAGCCTTGCTGCTGATGGTGTATTTCCCCCAGAAGCGCATGGCCGGCGAGACCATCCGCTTCGCCACGCAGCTTCGCATCGTGCGCGACCCCATCGTGGTCACCCACGTGCTGCTGTCGCTGCTGATCTTTACCGGCATGTTCACCGCCTACACCTATCTGGCCGACATGCTGGAGCGTCTGGGCGGCTTCGACGGCAAGGTCGTGGGCTGGAGCATGATGGCGTTCGGCGGTATCGGCATCCTGGGCAACTGGATCGGCGGCCGGCTGGTCGACCGAAGCCCGCTCGGTACCACGCTGTTTTTTGCCGCCCTGATGGCCTTCGGGCTCACCTTCGTCACCACCGTGATGGACGCGCCCGTGCTGCTGGCCATCGCGCTGGGCGCCTGGGGCATCGCGCAGGCCGCGCTGTTCCTCGTGTGCCATGTGCGCGTGATGAAGTCCGCGCCGCAGGCGCCGGCCTTCGCCGCCTCGCTGAACATCTCCGGCGCCAACATCGGCATCGGCGTGGGCGCCGTGATCGGCGGCGCGATCATCGACCGGCTGGGCCTGGCCGCGCTGGGCTGGACCTCCGCCCTGATCGTGGCGGCTGCGATCGCGGTGGGCGTGGCGCTGATGGGCGCCACGCGCCGGGCCCGCGCCCGCGATGCCCGGGGGTCGGCCGAGGCCCACGCGCTGACGTGCCCCACGCCCGCGTCCTGCGCGGAAGGCCGGGGCTGAGGGAGGGCGGGGCGCTCGTTCACGCGGCGCAGGCGCTCCGGCCGGCGGAACGCCGGGCTTCGTGACGCCAGCTGCCGGGGCGCCAGCCGCCGGGGCGCCGGCCGCCGGGGCGCCGGCCGCCGGACCTCTGCGCCGCCGGGGCAGCGCCCCGCGAAAACCCGTCCCGCTTTTGGCGTACAATAGAGATCACCTGGGGCCGATCCGGATTCGACGTGGGTCATGAAGCAGCTCAGGGCATGCCGAGCACCAGTACGCTCGTAAAACCACTGGAAACAAACTAAACGCCAACGACGAGCGTTTCGCTCTCGCCGCTTAAGCGGTGAGCCGCTGCACTGATCTGTCCTTGGGTCAGGCGGGAAGAGGCAACTCTTTAGGGGGGTAACCCCCGAACCGCAGCAGCGACATTCACAAGGAATCGGTCTGCGCTGGGGTCACACGGCGTAGGTTTAAATTACGTGAATCGCCCTGGTCCGGCCCGTTGATCGGCTAAGTCCAGGGTTAAATCCAAATAGATCGACTAAGCATGTAGAACTGACTGTGGAGGGCTTGCGGACGGGGGTTCAATTCCCCCCGGCTCCACCACTATTCAAAACCCCAACCCTTCGCGGTTGGGGTTTTTTCTTTTGGGCTTCCTCTCGCCCGTCACGCGCTCGGAAATCTCCCCGGCGCATGCCGGGCCACCCTATGGGTAGCCCGCGTCCGCCCCACGCGACGACGCCCGCGCGTATTCCTTTCCATTCTTTCCGGACCGACGCGCCCGAGTCGCTCCGCCCTGAACCGGCGTCGCGCTCGCATCCCGCCACACCGATCCCGTCCTGACATGCGCCCGCGCCGCCTGGGTGGTTCTGCGCCGGCTCCGCTCTGGGCGCGCCTCGTCGTCGGCGCAACCGCGCTGCCGCAACCGCGCCGCCGCAATGGCGTTTCTTCCATTCATTGCGAGGATGTGTGTGAGTCTTCGGCCCTCCCGAAATTTAGGATGAAAAAATTTTGCGGATATGCGCGATTGCATAGCGATCGCAGGCTCGGAAGGGACCAAGAGAATGGCATTTTTCCCGGTATTTCTATCGGTCGTTTATGTGGTGCGCAACCAGGCCCATCAGCTGGAGAGCATCGTCCGGAACGCCACCGAAAAACTGTCATCGCTGGTGCCCGCGTGCGAGCTGATCATCGTCGACAACGCGTCCGACGACGACAGCATCTGCATCCTCAAAAACCTGACCGGGCATTCGGGCTACCCGGACATGCAGGTGTATGCGCTCACCAAAGAGGTCGATGGCGACACCGCGTCGTGGGTCGGGCTGGAAAATGCCCTGGGCGATTTCGTGGCGGTGATCGATCCCATGCTCGACGACATCGGCTTTCTGCCCGAAATGCTCGATAAGGCGGTGCTGGGGGCGGACGTGGTGTTCGCCAACAACCGCCAGAAGCCGCCCCGCAGCCTGGCGTATCGCGCCGCGTGCGCCGCCTTCAATTTTCTGTACAAGGTCTTCAACGGCATTCATCTGGCCAAAGACGCGCCCCAGTATCGTCTGCTGAGCAAGCGCGTCGTGAACTTCATCATGCAGCATCCGCAGCCGGCCGTGTCTTATCGGCACCTACCGGCCACCGCGGGATTCGCGCGCATCAATCTCGAGTACAGCACCCCGCCGCGCGCCAACAACACCAAAAAACTTCGCGAAAGCATCGATCGCGGCATGCGGCTGCTGGTTTCCACGACGCATGCGCCGATGCGGCTCGTCACCTCGCTGTCGCTGTTCGGCGCGCTCGCCAATCTGGTTTATTCGCTGTACGTGGTCGCCGTCGCGCTGTTCAAATCCGACGTGGCGCCCGGTTGGGTCAGCCTGTCTTCCCAGCTGTCGGGCATGTTTTTCCTGATTTCGCTCGTGCTGCTGGTGCTGGGCGAATATGTGCTGCATATGGCGAGCCTCAGTAACGAGGGGCCGCTTTATCACGTGGGCCAGGAGTTCACGAGCACGCGCATCAGCCGCCGCGAAAAGCTGAATATCGAGAGTGTTTCGCCAACGGCGGCGCGCGATTCCCGCCCCTCGGATCAGGCCGCGGCATGAACGTGTCGTTCCCGGATTCGGACGCGGATGCCGTCGTCATCGGCGGCGGCTTCTACGGCGCCGCGATCGCCATCTACCTAGCCAAACATCGCGGCATGCGGCGCGTCGTTCTGCTGGAGCGCGAGCGCACGCTGCTGTCACGCGCGTCGTACAACAACCAGGCGCGCGTGCACAACGGTTATCACTATCCCCGAAGCTTCACGACGGCCTTCCGCAGCCGGATCAACATGCCGCGCTTCGTGCACGACTGGCCGCAGGCGGTCAAGCGCGACTTCGTCAAGCTATACGCGATCGCAAGACGCAATTCCAAGGTCACGGCCAGGCAGTTCGAGCGCTTCTGCCGCGAGATCGGCGCCAGCATCAAGCCTGCGGAGCCCGGCCTGAAAAGGCTGTTCGAGCCGAGGCTGATCGAAGACGTGTTTCTGGTCGAGGAGTACGCCTTCGACGCGACCCGGCTGGCGGCGTGGGCCGTCGATGCGCTGCGGGAGGCGGGCGTCGAGATCCAGACCTCCAACCGCGCGCTGGCGATCTTCCGGTCGGCGTCCGACCCGCGCCTGAGCGTCGCGACCGAGGCGAAGTCGGGCGAGCGCTCGCCCATCCGCTGCCGCTACGCTTTCAACTGCACCTACAGCGGGCTCAATCAATTCTCCGGCGATTTTCCCGGCACGCAGACGCGCCTCAAGCAGGAAGTGACCGAGATGGCGCTGATGCAGGTGCCCGCCGTGCTCGAGGACATCGGCGTGACCGTAATGGACGGCCCGTTCTTTTCGATGATGCCCTTTCCCGCGCGCGGCCTGCACACCCTGTCGCACGTCCGCTATACGCCGCACTGCCAGTGGCAGGACCAGCGCGGTGCCGACCCCTACGAGCGGCTCGGTCACTACGACCGCGTCACGCGGGTCGACCGGATGGTGCGAGACGTGGGCCGTTATCTGCCGGCGGTGCGCGATGCGAAGTATGTGGAATCGCTCTTCGAGGTAAAGACGGTGCTGATGAAAAACGAAGTGGACGACGGCCGGCCCATTCTCTTCGAGAAACACGCGGACCTGCCCGGCTGCTATTCGGTGCTGGGCGGAAAAATCGACAACATTTACGACGTGCTCGAAAAGCTCGAGACGGAAGATTTCACGGTGGCGCTGGCGTCATGAATCAAAACGCTTTGATCGGATGCTCCGGTTTTGTCGGCACCACGCTGCTCAGGCAGGCGCGGTTTGCCGCGCTCTATCGTTCGACCGATATCGCGGAGATCGCGCATCGGGAGTTCGATGTCGTCGTGTGCGCGGGCGCCCCGGCACAGAAGTGGCTCGCCAATCGCGATCCTGCCGCCGACCGTGCGCGTATCGAAGGCCTGACGGACCACCTCCGAACGATCACGTGCAAGACCTTCATCCTGATCAGCACGGTGGATGTTTTCAAACAGCCGGCCAACGTCGACGAAGCCACACGGGTCGATGAGCGGGGACTGCATCCTTACGGCCTGCATCGCCGGCAGCTCGAAACCTTCGTCGAGCAGACGTTTGCCCGGCCTCTGATCGTCCGCTTGCCGGGTCTGGTCGGGCCGGGATTACGCAAGAACGTGATTTTCGATTTCCTGAACCACAACAATCTCCAGGCCATCGAGAGTCGCGGGATATTCCAGTTCTATCCCATGATCAACCTCTGGTATGACATCCAGACCGCGCTGGCGGCGGGCCTGTCCCTGGTGCATCTGACCGCCGAACCCATCAGCGTGGCGGACGTGGCGCTGCATGGATTCGGACGGCGCTTCGCGCAGACACTGGATGCGCCGCCCGCACGCTACGACATGACAAGCCGGCATGCGCCACGCTTCGGCTCGCCCGGCCCGTATCAATACAGCGCGCGCGAAACCATCCAGGCGATCCGGGCCTACGCCCAGTCCGAACCGCTGACCGTGCAGACCGGCCACGGAGCGGCATCGTGAGGCTCGCGATCTCCAACATCGCCTGGGATACCACTGAGGACGCCTGCGTCGCCAGCCTGCTGGCCAGGTCCGGCGTGGACGCCATCGATATCGCGCCCGGCAAGTACTTCCCGGATCCCGTCAGGGCCACCGACCACGAGATCGATCACGTCGGCCGATGGTGGGCCGACCGCGGCATCGCGCTGACGGGCATGCAGGCGCTGCTGTTCGGCACGACGGGGCTGAATCTGTTCGGCGCGAGCGAGCGTCAGGAAGCGATGCTGGCGCATCTGCGGGCCGTGTGCCGCATCGGCGCGCGCCTGGGCGCCACGCGCCTGGTGTTCGGGTCTCCCAAGAACCGTGACCGCACGGGTTGGCGCGATGCCGACGCCTTCGATCACGCCGTCGGCTTCTTCCGCCGCCTGGGCGCCGTGGCGCGGGAGCACGGTGTCCTCGTATGCCTGGAGCCGAATCCCGCGCGTTACGGCTGCAACTTCATGACCACCAGCGCCGAGACGGTCGAGGTCGTCGACGCAGTGGGGCACGCGTCGATCCGCATGCAGTTCGACACCGGCGCCTTGACGATCAACCAGGAGTCGCCCGAAGACCTGCTGCTGCGCAGCGCCGGCCTGATCGGGCATGTGCATGCCAGTGAGCCCGACCTGCTGCCCCTGGGCGAGGGGGGCACCGACCATCGGCGGATGCACGCCGCATTGCGGCGCCATCTTCCCGGCCACGTGGTGTCGATCGAAATGCTCGCGGCACGCGATGAGCCTCATCTTCAGGCGATCGAGCGGGCGCTGACCTGCGCGCTCGCGTGCTATCGCACCGCACCGGGGGCAGCCGGATGAAATGGTTGATTCTGTTGCTCGGTATCGTCGCCAACGCGTCGGCGAGCGTCCTGGTCAAGCTGGCCATGACGGCACCCAGAAAGTTTCCCTCTCTCACCGATCCCGTCGCCGCGCTCGGCAACTGGCCGTTCTGGCTGGGCCTTGGCCTGTACGGCGCCGCCTTTCTGCTCTATGCCGCGGCGTTGGCCAGGCTTCCCCTGCACGTCGCGCACCCGATCCTGACGGCCGGTGCGATCGCCACGGTCGCCTGCGCGTCCGTGGTGCTGTTCCGTGAACCGTTTCACTGGAGCACGGGCGTCGGCATCCTGCTTGTGATGGCGGGGGTCGCACTCATCACGGCACGGCTTGCATAAAACATGAACACCAGACACGAGATCTCTCCCGCGGGCCGGGCCGCCTGGCGCGTGCCCGCCATGGACATTCCCCTGTGGTCGGGCAGGCGCCATCCCTATTGCGTCGTGATTCCCGTCATCAACGAAGGCGACCGAATCAAACGCCTGCTCGGGCGTATGCAACACCAGCATATTCCTGCGACCGCGGACATCATCATCGTCGACGGGGGCAGCACCGATGGCTCGCTGGCAACGGACATGCTGCGCCAGTTGGGCGTGCGCGGTTTGCTGGTCAAAACCGGCCCCGGAAAGCTGAGTGCCCAGCTTCGATGTGCCTATGCCTTTGCGCTGGATCAGGGTTACGAGGGCATCATCACCCTC
This sequence comes from Bordetella genomosp. 5, assembly GCF_002261475.1. Taxonomy (GTDB): domain Bacteria; phylum Pseudomonadota; class Gammaproteobacteria; order Burkholderiales; family Burkholderiaceae_B; genus Bordetella. Next base: position 289,921 of record NZ_NEVN01000007.1, on the reverse strand, counting down.
GATGGCAACGACAAGGACGATCCCGAAGCCATACCGCGCTTTATCGACGCGCTGCAGGACGGCGTCGATTTTGCGCAAGGGTCGCGCTTTCTGCCGGGCGGGGTGGCCGTAAACACGCCGGCGTCACGCGCTTTCGCGATCCGCTGTATCCATGCGCCGTGCTTGAGCATCGCTTCGGGATTCCGCTGGACAGACACCACGCAGGGCTTCCGCGCCTACAGTCGCCGGATGTTGCTGGATCCCCGGATCGCCCCGTTCCGCGATGTCTTCATGACCTACGAGCTGCTGGCCTATCTGTCATGCCGGGTCCCGCAGCTCGGCTACGTGTGCCGCGAGGTGCCGACGGCCAGGCGCTATCCGGTCGGCGAAGTCCCGACCAAGATCAACGGCTTCAAGGGCAATTGGGCCGTGCTGACCATTCTTTTTCGAGCCTGCCTGGGTAAATACGATGTGGCATAAGGTCGGGGCGATGTCGGGATGCCTTGAGAAAATGTTCCTGACCCACGGGCGCCGCATTTACGCGTGGCTGTTCGCGCTGTTGCTGCTTCTGTTTGCCGGCCTGAGTCTGCGCTATCAATACCTGCTGCTCGATTATCGGGAGTGGGGTGACGAGTCCGAGACCATCGTGACCGCGAAGATGATGGCGGCAGGGATGCGGCTCTATGCCGACATTTTCAATCATCACGGTCCACTTACGTTCTTGCCAGGCCTGGTGCTCGAGAAGCTCGGCGACGTCGGGATCGCCGGCCACCGCGCATTCATCGCGCTGCTGCAGGTGCTGGCCGTACTGTCCATCACCACATCGCCCGCCTTGAAGCATGGCGCGCACCGCGTCATGGCGTCGGTCGCCGCCAAGACGATCATCCTCATACTGTTGCCCGAGATATACGGGCATATGTACCAGTATCAAACCCTTGCGGGCATTTTGCTGGTCATGATTCTGGCGCAGTACACGATCCCTGCGATTCTTTGTCCCGCGGCGCTGACGGCGTCGCGGGTGATCCCGGCAGCCGCCCTGATCGCTTCGCTTCCGTTCCTGGCCGTCACGTATCTGCCGATCGCGGGGCTGTTGTTTATCGCGTCATTGAGGCAAAAAAGCCTGCGCGCTGCCGTGATCGGCGCCTCGCTGGGTGTGTTGGCGAATGTGGTTTTTCTGGGGGTATACGGGTCTTTCGCGGGCTTTCTGGCCTTTCATCTTTATCTGAATGCGAAGGTGCTGCCGTTCTATTCTGGACTGCAGCCCGGCATGGCGCTGATCTGGAACGCGCTCTCGGTCGCCACCGCCGACTTCGCGCATGTACTGTCGCTCGTCGCCGTGCTGCTGAGCGCCTCGATGCTGGCCAGGAAAGACGCGCGCTTTCCGTGGCGGACGCTGCTGGTGCTCGCCGGTTTGTGCAGCTTGCTGATGCGCGGCGCGGACGTGCACGGCATGCCGTACTTCTACGCGATCCTGCCCCTGATCGGGCTGAGCCTGAGCGCGGTCGATACCAAGTCGCCTGCCTCCCGGCCGCTGCTGCTGGCGTTTTTGCTGCTGTGTCTGGCGAAGGTCTCTCTGCTGCTGCCCGGAGACCAGCAGAAGATCGAATCGCAGCCGGTACCGGTGCAGACGGAGTTTTCGCGCCTGGTGGCGGATTTCACCGACGAGGGTGATCGGATCATCGCCTATTCGTTCATGAACATCGAATACCTGGCATCGCACCGCTTGCCTGCATCGGGCCATTTCTTCTATTTGCCCTGGCAAGAAAAATACAACGAGCAGCCGAAGTTCGGGATCGCCATCGATGCTTGCGGGCAGATCCGGCAGGCCGCGCCCAAGGTCATGTATATCAACAAGTGGAAGGTCTGGGACAAGTTTCCGTGGGACAGCTACGCGAGCTGCGTGCAGGCGCTGATCGACTCAAATTATCTGCAGGTGCCCGACAGGCCCTTTTACGTGCGCAAGGACCTGCTGCGCGGGTTCGAGCGGTATCGCGTGCCCGGCACGCGCCGGCTGGTGGCCAGCCCGGCGCTCGAAAAGACCCGGCGCATCAAATTGCACATCGACAAGGACCTGATCGCAATGTCCCGGGATCACGCGCTGACCGCGATCGAGATCAGATTCGGCACGCATGCCCGCATCAATCCCGGCAAGGCGCGTCTGATGCTCGAGGAAGCGGGCGGCGAGCGGGTGAGTCTCGAGTTCTCGCTGGCGGGCCTGGCGGACAATCGCTATCAGCGATTCGACATTCCACAGGGCAGCTATATCGCCGGCGATATTCAATGGCGAACCGGCGTGGGCATCAGCACCTGGGAAAGCCATGACGAGAACGGCCCCGACCTGACCTGCGTGCGGTATGTCTTTTCCGATGGCAGCCGCGGCCTCACCCCGGGATGCCCGATGTTCTGAACCCTCGCGCTGTCGCGAAGCGCGAGGTGCCACGACGCGACGCCTGAACCCGGCTCCAGTGCTCCAACGCACGTTTTTCCGTCTGGGTCCATGCCTCTCACGGGCGATGCCGGATACTTCCGCCGCGCGAGCCCCAAAATCGGGTCCGGAGGGCATAATCTAGCAACGAGGCCCGGCGGCGCGTTGCCGCGGGTCCGCCACGATTGCGTGAGTAGCGATGCCCGTCGATTCGTCTGTCCTGGATTCGTCCAATTCCCTCAACCCGACCCGCCGCAGGCTGTTGCGCCTGGCCTTGTCCACGCCGGCCGTGCTGGGGCTTGGCGCCCTTGCGGGGTGTGCGACCACGCCCGGCCTGCAGGCCAGCTTTCTGCAGCCCTGGAAAAGCCATCTGGAGCTGTCGCGCACGCAGTGGCGGCGGCGCATGGGTGAGATGCATGCGCTGGGCTGCCGCGAGGTGGTGCTGCAGTGGGTGGGGCTCGTGGGCGGCAAGGATCCCGACTGGCTGGTGCCCGACGAGGTGATGGAGACCATCTTCGAGACGGCCGGCGTGCAGGGCATGAACGTGAGGGTGGGCCTGCCGTTCGACAATCGCTGGTGGAGCGCCATCGGTGCGCAGGACCCGCGCGTGTTGCAGGATTTCTTCACGCAGTCGCGCGAGGCGGCGCTGGCGTTCATGGCGGCGTCCCCGTGGCCGCAGCGCCGCCGCTTCGCCGGCTGGTATATCCCCTATGAGATCGAGCAGTACCACTGGGCGGACCCGGCGCGGCAGGACATGCTGAGCGGCTGGCTGCAGGCGCTGGCGCAAGGCGCGCAGGCGGCCAACCGTGGCGCGCCCGCGGTCTCCACTTACTTCAGTCAGCTCGAAACCCCCGGCACCCTGACCCAGCTCTGGACCCGCATCCTCGAACGCGCGCCGGTGCGCCCGATGGTGCAGGACGGCGTGGGCGTGGCCGGTTGGCCCAATCTGGCCAAGCTCGCGCCGCTGATCGAAATGCTGCGCGCGCGTGGCGTGCCGTTCGACGTGATCATCGAGCTGTTCGAGGAGCTGCCCTCCGAGAAGAAGGACGGCACCGATTTCAAGGCGCGCTCGGCCGACTGGGCGCGCGTGCAGCGCCAGCTCGAGTGGGCACGGCAGACCGGGGCGGAAAAGGTGGTGGGCTTTGCGGTGGATCCGTGGGTCACCAACGAAGACGAGCGGGCGCGGGCGCTGCGCCGCAACTGGCGCCGCTCCTACTTCTGACCCCGTTTGAACGGGCGCCGCGCCGGGCCCGTCGCGCAACCGCCACGCAACCGTCGCGTCGGAACGCCGCAGGCATCGCGCCTGCCTGAGCCGGGCCGCGCCGTCGCATACCGTTGGTCACGCATCTGACGCGCCGACGCGGCTAAGCTGGTTCTGCCGGATGCCGCGCCGGGGCCTCTGCATCGTCGTGTCCGCAACGCGCCCCGCGAGCTGCCCGGATTTTCAGGGAGACGCCCATGCTCAGCAAAAACACCATCTGCCTCTGGTACGACCGCGACGCGCTCGACGCCGCGCGTTTCTATGCGCAGACCTTTCCCGACAGCAGCGTCGGCCGCGTCATGCATGCGCCCGGCGACTATCCGGCCGGCCAGCAGGGCGACGTGCTGACGGTGCAATTCACCGTGGCGGGCATTCCGTGCCTGGGCCTGAACGGGGGCCCGACGTTCCGGCATAACGAGGCGTTCTCGTTCCAGATCGCCACCGACGATCAGGCCGAGACCGATCGCCTGTGGAACGCCATCGTGAGCAACGGCGGTCAGGAAAGCGATTGCGGCTGGTGCAAGGATAAGTGGGGCGTGTCGTGGCAGATCACGCCGCGCGCGCTGACCGACGCGATCATGGACGCCGACCCGGGCGTCGCGCAACGCGCCTTCCAGGCCATGATGACGATGCGCAAGATCGACATCGCCGCGATCGAGGCGGCACGCCGCGGTTGAAGGCGGCCCGTCCGGCCGTGCTGCCCGGACGGTGCCCGTCGCGCCTGCAGTCGTGGACGCGACGCCTTACAGCGAGCGGCCGATGATCTCGCGCAGGATTTCGCTGGTGCCGCCGAAGATACGCAGCGCGCGGGCGTCGGCCCAGGCGCGGCCGATGCCGTACTCGGTGGTGTAGCCATAGCCGCCGTAGAGTTGCAGCAGGTCGTCGAGCACCTTGCCCTGAATCTCGGTGGCGTTGAGCTTGGCCACGGCGGCCGTCAGCGCGTCGAGCGTGCCGGCCATCTGGCGCGCCAGGCAGTCGTCGAGAAACACACGCAACATCGTGAGCTGCGCCTGCGCATCGGCCAGCTTGAAGCGGCTGTTCTGGTAGTCCAGCACGCGGCGGCCGAAGGCCTTGCGCTCGCTGGTGTAGGTGACGGCTTCGCGCAACATGCCCTCGGCCGAGGCGGCCGCGCGCAATGCGATGGCCATGCGTTCGCCGGCCAGCTGCTCGTTCATGTATTCGAACCCGCGCCCCTCTTCGCCGAGCAGGGCGTCGGCGGGCAGGCGCACGTCGGTAAAGAAGAGCTCGCAGGTGTCCTGGGCATGCTGGCCGATCTTGGCGATGGGCGGGCCCTTGGTGAAGCCGGGCGTGCCTTCTTCCACGGCGAACAGCGACAGGCCGCGCGCGCCGAGATCGGGATTGGTACTGGCGGCCAGCACCACGATGCCGGCGTTCGTGCCGTTGGTGATGAAGGTCTTCTGGCCGTTCAGCACATAACCATCGCCTTCGCGCACGGCGCGGCTGCGGATGGCCTTGAGATCGCTGCCCGCGCCGGGCTCCGTCATGGCGATCGCGCCGATCAGCTCGCCCCGGGTCATGCGCGGCAGCCAGCGTTCGCGTTGCGCATCGGTGCCATACCGCATGATGTAGGGCGAGACCATATCCGAGTGGATCGAGAAGCCGATGCCCAGATAATTGGCGCGCGCCAGCTCTTCGATGACGCAGGCCGAATGCCCGTCGTCGCCGCCCAGCCCATACGGATCGGGCAGCGCGCAATTCAGCAGACCTTCTTCGCCCGCGCGGCGCCACAGGCTGCGCGGCGTCACGCCATCACGTTCCCATTGCTCGTAATGCGGCTTGATCTCTTCGGCGATGAAGCGGCGAACCTGGTCACGAAACAGCTCGTGGTCGTCGCGAAATACGGTGCGCATGCGGTGCTGCCTAGCGGGTGTACGGGTCGGTCTGGCCGGTCTGGCCCGAAAGTTGGGGGGAGGCGGCGCTGCCGGTCAGGAACAGGCTGTAATGGTCGCCGGGTTGCAGGGCGGGCAGGGGCCAGGCGGCGGTGACGGCCTGGCCGCAGGTGGCCATGAGGCTCGCCGTGACCGGGTTGATGGCCCGTGCCTTGGCGCTGGCCGGCGCCACATCGGCGAACAGCGTGGGGCCGTTGGCCACCGTCAGGCTGCCCGCGGGGCAATCCTGAGCCAGATTGTAGAACCGGATCTCCGCTTTCAGCGCATCCTGGTTGCCATTGGAATCATCCAGCGCCTTGAACGGCTGCGCGGCACCCGGCGTGGGCACGAGCGTGTTGAAGCTGTCCGGTTGCACCTGCAGCGAGCCGGCCACCTTGCCGTCGATACGAATCTCGAACGACTGGCCGCCCTTGACGATGGCATAGCTGCTGGCGCGCTGCTTGGGGCCGATTTCCTGCTCGGGGCCGCTGGCGAGCTTGACCTTGATCGGCGCCGTGCCGGGATTGACCACGCGCACGAATGAGGAGCCCGCGGGCGGGCGCGGCGCGTACAGCTGCGCGAAGGCGCCTTCGGCCTGGGCCTGGGCCGCGGCGGGGGCGGTGGCGCTCAGGGCGGCGGCGGCCAGCGCGGCAGCCAGGAGGCGGGACGACAGGGTGTTCATGCTTTCTCCGAGGATCGGCTGGTGCGCGCATCGAGGTACATGCGCTCGAGTTTCTTGCGATCGACTTTATCGCTGTTGGTCGTCGGGAACGCATCGCAGGCGAGCAGTTCCGACGGGATCATATAAGGCGGCATGCGCACCGCCAGCAGGTCTTTCCAGCTCGCCAGCGCGTCGGGCAGCGGACCCAGTCCGGGCGGGGCGGTCTGGGTGAGCTCGACGAAGCCGATCATGCGCACGAGCGTGCCGTCCGGCCGGCGCAATGCGACGGTGGCGCCGGCGCGCACGCCGGGCAGGGTGGCGAGCGCGGCGTCGACTTCGGCCAGCTCGATGCGGTAGCCGTGCATCTTGATCTGGTCGTCCTTGCGGCCCTTGAAGGTCACGAGACCCTGGTCATCGATCACGCCCAGGTCGCCGCTGCGATAGGCCCGCTTGCCGTTGTGCGTGAACAGCACGTTCTGGTCGAGATCGGGCCGGTTCAGATAGCCATACATGACGTGATCGCCCGACATGCAGATTTCGCCGTCCACCAGGAAGACCTCGGCGTAGGGCTTGGCGCGGCCGATCGGAAACGGATTGGGCGCGCGGGCACGCAGGGCCGGGTCGATCTCGACCCAGGTGGTGGAGCAGGTGGCTTCGGTCGGCCCGTACGAGTTGATGATGCGCACCGACGGAAAGCGCGTCCAGAGCTCCTCGGCCAGCGTCGGCGTGAGCGATTCGGCGCCGAACACGAACACCTTCAGTGCCGGCAGGTGTTCGTGGTTGAACTCCGGATTGATGAGCTGCTGACGCACGAACGAAGGCGTGGACGCCCACACCTCGATCTTGTTCTGCGCCAGATAGCCCACGAACTGGTCGCGCTGACCGATCACCTCGCGCGGGCACAGCACGCACACGCCGCCCAGCACCAGCGCGCCGCAGATATCGAACAACGAGAAGTCGAACGAAAACAGCATCTGGTTCATGAACGCGGGCGCCGGACCCAGATTCAGGCAGTCGCGGATCCAGCCGGCGAACAGCGCCACGCTTTCGCGGCCGATCTGCACGCCCTTGGGATCCCCGGTGCTGCCCGAGGTGAACATGATGTAGGCCAGGCCGGTCTGCCTGAGCGGCTGCGGGTCGGCGCAGGCCGGCTCGAAGCGGTCGGCCGTCGCGTCGTAACGCACGGGCGCCTGCACGATATCGCCGATGCGCTGGATGCGTTGCTGCGGATTGATGGTGTCGACCGGCACGTAGGTCACGCCCATGCGCAGGCAGGCGAGCATGGCCACCAGGAAGCCGGCTTCCTTGTGGCCCGAGATCACCAGGGCATAGCCGGGGGCGACACCCGCGGCGCGCGCGCGCGTGATCCACGCGTCGGTCGCCTCGCGCAGCGCGCCCCAGCTCATCGTGCCGCTGGCATCCTGGATGGCGGGCGCCTCCGCAGCGACATCGGTATCGGCGAAGTCGTAAAGATCGAAATCGAAGCGCATGTCGGAACTCCTGCTGCGGATGCGCGCGGCGGCGCGAGTGAACGATCAGCCTTGCTTGTTTTCGGCGATGAACTGCGCCAGCGCCTGCACCGATTCCAGATGCACGTCGATCTCGGTCGGCGGGATCTTGACGCCGAACTTGCGCTCCACGGCGAGCGCCACGTCCACCGCCGAAAGCGAATCGATCAGGCCGGATTCCACCAGCAGCGTATCGGCATCGACCTTGGTGAGGATGACGCCTTCGATGATGTCGGCAACTTGCTGTTCGAGTTCTTGCATGTCCATGACGGCTCCAGTGAGGTCAGAATTGGAAGTAGAGGAAGCGGGTTTCTTTGTGCAGATTCAGCAGGCACAGGGCCAGCATCAGCAGCATCACGCCCAGCCAGGCCAGGTTCGGCCGCCAGCGCATCCACGGCGTGGGCGCCGGATTCGGACGCACCAGGGCGGGCGAGTAGCGGCCCATGATCTGGTGCGCGTTGGGCGTGAACCACACGATGGCCAGCAGCACGATCACGTACAGCAGCTGAATGTGGCGGCCCGCCAGCATGCGCCAGCCGTCCGCGAACGAGACGCCCGACAGGTAGGAGAAGGTCTCCATGCCTTCGAAGCCGCGCAGGCCCATCATGCCCTGCACCAGCAGCCAGGCATCCGCGGTGCTGTGCGCACGGAAGAAGGCCTGGGCCACCAGCACCGCGGCGAAGGTCAGCAGCAGATAAAAGATCTTGGCGAGGCGGCCGGGGTTGCGCGACACGGCCGCCTGGCGGCCCACCACGAAGATGCGCCAGGCGTGATTGATCGACAGATACCCGGCATGCAACAGGCCGAACACCAGATACTGCAGACCGGCGCCGTGCCAGATCCCGGCGAGCCCCATGGTGAAGACGGTCGGAAGCACGATGGTCGAGGCGAAGCCGCCGGCGGTCGCGACGCCCGCCGCGCCCACGGGCTTGCCGCGGTCGGTGCGCCAGCGCGACACCGCCATGGCCACCGGGTAATAGAGATAGGCGGTCAGATATCGCGTCAGCGTGATGTGCCAGCGCGCCCAGAAATCGATGATGCTGGTCGCCTTGTAGGGCGAATTGAAATTCAGCGGGAAGCGGATGCCGAACATCTTGGCCAGGCCCAGGGCCATGTCCGAGTAGCCCGAAAAATCGAAATAGAGCTGCAGGGCGTAGCTCATGCTCGCGCCCCAGGCGGCCCAGAACTGCAGCGATCCCGGTTCGGCGAAGCCCGCGTCGGCATACGGCGCGATCGAGTCGGCCAGCACCACCTTCTTGGTCAGGCCGATCAGGAACAGCATGCCGCCGATGGACAGGTTTTCGGAGCGGAAGCGGTAGTTATCGCGCTGCGCGAATTGCGGCATCATCTCTTTGTGATGCAGGATCGGGCCGGCGATCAGGTGCGGGAAGAACGTCACGAACAGCACGTACGAGAGCAGGCTGCGCTCGTTGACCACGCCGGCGCGGCAGTCCAGCAGGTAGCCGATCTGGGTGAACGTGAAAAACGAGATGCCCAGCGGCAGCAGGATGTCGTCGATCGGGCCGCCGCTGCCCATGCCCATGCCATGCAGAAAGCCCAGCAGCGCCGTGAAGTACTTGTAATAAAAGAGCAGGGCGAGGTCGCCCGCCACGCCCAGGCCGGTCACGAGCAGCTGCAGCTTGGGCCGCGAGCCCAGGCTCAAGATGATCTGGCTGACGATGTAGTTAAACGCGATCGAGCCCGACAGCAGCACGACGAACTGCGGATTCCACCAGCCATAGAAAACGATCGAGGTGATGCACAGCCAGAGCGCGGCCAGGCGCAGGCTCACCGAGCCGACGGCGTAGTGCACGGCCAGCGTGATGGGCAGGAAGACCAGCAGGAAGAGATAGGAGTTGAAGAGCATCGCGGCGTCGTCGTTGTTATTTGAGCGCGGCAAGCGCCTTGCGTTCTTCGGGCGTGAGCGGCAGCGAAAGCGCCATTTCCGAGAACTCCCAGATCACCAGCTTCAGACTCTTCGGCCACTTGTCCTGCTGCTGGAATGCCGCGAGCAGGGCGCCGGAAAACTGGCCGCCATCCAGGCTCAGATTCCAGACTTCGCGACCCAGGCCTTCGCCCAGGCGTTCGGCGAACAGGCTGCGCCGGCCGTTGGAGCTGCCTGCCAGCAGCACCTCGACGGGCGGCGTGTCGTCGAGCAGGCCCCCGCCACGCACCGGGGCGATGGTCTGTTCGGGTTCCTTGTCCAGCGGCGGACGCCAGGCCGGCGGCGCATGCTCCAAACCGGCCAGCACGATCAGGTCGCCCATGCGCGGCACGGCGGGTCCGGGCGGATCCACCTTGAAAGCCTGAGGACCGCGTCCGCCCAGCAGCGGCAAGGCGGCCTGCGCGACGGCGTTGGCCGCCGCCTGCGCGCCCACCGATGTCATGTGTACGTCGGTATGAAAGAAGCGCGGCGCCGTGCCCTGCGCGAGCGCGGGCCGCAGGTCCACATAGGGCACCTTGTAGCTGCCCAGCACGCGCTGCCAGTCGTCCAGGCGGTCACGCATGGCCTGCGAGTAGCGCAGGCCGCAAAGTCCGTCGGCCTGGATGCGCGACTTGTCGGGCACCGGCACCACGAGCACCTGCACGCCGCGCTCGCGCAGGCGGTCGACCCAGTGCCGCATCAGCGTGATGCGGCCTTCATAGGCATCGCGTACGCCGGGTTGCGGACGCAGGCCGTCGCGGTAATAGAGCCAGTCGGGGCAACCCATCGTCACCTGCGGGCCGAGATCGCCCAGCAGACGATAGCGGGCGGCCGCGGTGGCGGTATCCATTTCTGCCTGAATCGGCAGGCGCAACGCCGCATTGAGCGCATTCCCGGCGTGACCATCGGCCCACGACGACGGCGTGAGCTGATCGGCGCTGACCTTGGCGTTGGCCAGCATCCACATGCCGGACAGCCCGCCCACGGTCAGCAGACCCGCGACCACGAGGGCGGTCAGCCGGTGCGACGGCTCGGGCCCGGTATCCGGCGGGGGCGAACCCGCCTTCTTGATACCGGGCGCCCCGGCCTTCGCGGCCAACTTGCCCGCGGCCATGCCGGGCGCGGTCTGCGCGCCCGATTCGCCGGGCTCTTGCGGCGTGCTCATGCTCATTGACCCAGTGCGCGGCGCATGCGGCTGCGGAAGGTGTCGGGGCTCATGATCGAGGCGTTATCCCACAGCCCTTGCGCGTTCGGGCCCTGCGAGTAGGCGGGCTCGAACATCTGCCACACCAGCACTTGCGGCGGGTTCTGCTTGAACGCGGGGGACTCGAGATACTCGAGCAGCATGGTCCAGTGGCCGACGTTACCCGGCTTCCAGTTGACGCTGACCGGACGGTCGAGCTCGTTGGACAGCTTCTGCGGGAAGCCGAAGTACGGCTGCACCATGCTGTGACCGGTCACGTGCACCGGCGCGGGCGCATCCTCGAGCAGGCTCTGACCTTCGGCCTGGCGGCGCACCGTGAAAGTGTCGCGGCCGATCTGCTTGCGTTGCTCGGCCGTCAGGAAAAGCTCGGCCAGGTCGCCATAGCGACGCTCGTTGAACACCGTGCCGAGCGGCATGCCGGTGCCCGGCTTGCCCGCGAGCTGCTTGACGTTCTGCTTGATCTGGGCCGCCACGGCGACCGCGGTGGCGTCGGCCGCCGGCTGCGTCCAGTGCTGGTCGCTGCGGTAGAACACGTCCTGGCCGCCCTGCTTGACCTTCTGCAGCACCGCCTCGTCGTCGATCGCGAGGATCTGCGCCTGCTTGAGCTTGCCCAGAATGGTCTGGTAGCGGCCCTGCACGGCGGGGCTCAACGACTTGTCGGCGGGCAGCTTGTCGCCGTAGAAACGGGTCTTGTCCGGCAGCACCAGCACTTCGAGCTGGATGTTGCGTTTGGCCAGCGCGTCGCGCGTGTCCTTGATGAGCTGGGTCGAGGCGTCGATGCCGGCCGTGTCGACCTGGGTCAGGCTGCCCCAGCCGGGGAAGAGCCAGCCGTCCTTGCCCATGAAGACGATCGACGACGCGGTGGCCTGCGCGTGCGCCGCGCCGAGGCCGGCCAGGGTGAGGGCGACCGCGGCCGCGGGGCGGCGCAGGGCGGTCAGGGTGCGAAAGAGGGTGCTCAAGCGATTCTCCTGGTGATAAGTGGCGGGCTCGGCCTAGTAGTACATCGTCATGTTCATGAAGAAGCCCTTGGCGCGGTCGGTCGCGCCGCCACCGATAGGGGTGCGGTACTGCATGGACACATTGAAATAAGAGCGGGCCGCGTTGTAGTGGTCTTCGCGGAACCAGTAGCGCACGTCGATACCGGGGCCCACGCCCATCGACCAGCTCTTGCCGTTGCCCGACAGGGCGTAGCTTTGCGTGCCCAGCGGGTCGCCGTAATCGACGCCGCTGACACGGCTCTTCTGCCACAGCCAGTCGGTCGCGAGCACGGCGTGCGGAAACACGACCAGCTTGTTGCTGATGCGGTCGAGGCGGAAGCTCTGACCCACGCGCAACTCGGCGGAGGCAAAAGCCTGGTCGCGCGAGAGCTTGCCGCGGGACTGGTAGCGGTCTGCGGTATTGCCATTCGAGTCGAGGCCGCGCACGTCGAAGCGCGCGCTGTTGCTGTCCCACGCATAGCCCAGCTGCGAGTAGCCTTCGATCGTGAGCCAGCTCGGCACGTCGGAACGCAGGCTGTTGCCGTAGTAGTAGCCGTAGGTCAGGTAGGTCATCCAGCCGCCCGCGTCGCCGTTCAGCTTGTACGACGCGGTCGCGTTCTGCAGGCGCGGATCGAACTGCTGGCGGATGTCGCACTGGAGCTGACGCGAGGCCGGGTTCAGCGAGCCCTGGCGCGTGGCGCTGCCCAGGAAGAAGCGCCGCTCGAGGCCGAACGACACGCCCGTGTCCGACAAGGCGTAGCGCAGGCCCAGCGAGCCGATCGTGCTCGGGAAGCCGGTGGCCGAGCGGGAGCGCAGGGTGCCGTCGGGACCGGTCACTTCCACGTCGTTCTGAATGCCGCAGGGATCCACGAAGCGGGTGGATTGGAACTTGCTGCTGCCCTCGTAGATCGTGTTCGACAGGCGGGCGTAGGCTTCCAGCGTGCCGTACTGGTTGTTGGTCGCGGGCGGACGCCAGAACACTTCGGCCGTGCTGAACGCGGCGTCTCCGGGGGTGCTGATGGCCGCGCCGTCCAGGCTGCTCGAGGCGGGGCGCGCGCCGCGATAGCCGATCGAGGCGATGGCGCCCCATTCTCGCGACAGGCCGGCGATGGCGCCGCGCGTGTTCTCGCGTTGCTGGGGATCGAGCTTCAGATTGCCGGTGTCGTCCAGATCGATGGCCTGTTTGAGCTTCTCGACGGCCTGGCGGTTATCGCCGGTGGCCGAGAGCGCATACGCCTCGTCGAGGATCACCGTGGGCGGTGCCTTGCCGGTGTCGCGCGCGGCACGGAAATCCTGCAGCGCCAGTTCGGGCCGGCCGGTGCGCTGGCGCAGGTAGGCGCGCTGCATCAGCAGCGACGGATCCTGCGGGGTCTTGGCCAGCGCGGCATTGAGCCGTTGCTCGGCCTGCGCCGCCTGGGCGGCATTGCCCGAAGCGAGCGCGGTCGTCAGCAATTGCTGCAGGGCCGGGTCATCGGGCGACGCGGCGACCGCGCGCTGGGCCTGCTCGATCGCTTCCTGGTAGTGCTGGCGGCCATAGGCCGCGTAGGCCAGCGCGGCCGGGCTGTTGCCGCCGCCGGCTTCGTCCGAGGGCGCAAGCTCGCACTGCGTGCCGTACGGCGTGTCGCGGCAGGCCTGCGCCGGCGGGGGATAGTTCGATGCCGTCAGCATGGGCGCGGACTTGCCCGCGCGGATGAGCTTCTGGCGCCGTGCGACGCCTTCGTCCTTGGCGTCCATGGGCTCGATGATGCTGCGCGCCCGCGCGTAGTCGCCCGCGGCGATGGCGCCGTCGATGGCGATCAGGCGGATGTTGCGGCGCTGATCGTCGTCGAGCCAGTCCTGCTTGAGCGCTTCGTCGAAATCGGCGTTCGCTTCGGCGGTCTTGCCCTGGCGCTGCTTCAGATAGCCGCGCAGCACGAGCGCCACGGTGTTTTCGTCGTCCTGCACCAGCGCGTCGCTGGCGGCGGCTTCGGCGGCGTCGAGCTGGTCGGCCAGCATCAGCGTGGTGAGCAGCAGCAGGCGGTAGCTGGAGACATCGGGCGCGAGCGCCACGGCTTCGCGCGCGAGCGGGATGGCCGCGGCGGGCCGATCCACGGCGAGTTCGCGGTAGGCGGCCGCGACCGGATCGATGGCGATGCGGCGCTTGATGGCCGCGCGGCGCGCTTCCAGGTCGCCCTTGTTGGGCGCGCCCAGTGCGATGGCGGCCGTGGCCGCCTTCTCGGCCTCGGGAAATTTTTGTTGCGCCTGCAACGAGTCCACCCACAGGATCGACCACTCGCCTTGCGAGGGATCGATGCGCACCGCGCGCTCGGCGCCGGCGGCCGCCGCCTGCATCTCGCCGCGGTTGTAGTCGGCGTAGGCCTTGGTGGCGATCGGGAACGCGCGGTTGTAGGCGGCGCTGCGGCCATTGCCGGCGCCGGCGCCGGGGGCCGGGCCCTGGCGCAGGTTGGTCACCGCGGCGCGCAGGCCCGGATCGTCCACCCCCTGCTTGAGCGCGGCCTGCGCGGCCTCGCGCGCCTCTTTGATGCGGCCGAGCTTCTGCAGCGTGTAGACCTTCAGCAGCTGCAGCCGCGCGACGTCCGGACGCGTCTTGAGCGCGCCGTTGACCTGCGTCAGCGCGTCGGCGAACTTGCCGGCGTTGTAGCTTTTGTAGGCCTGGTCGGCCAGCTCGAAGGCCTCGCCGCTCAGCGGGACTTCTTCGGCCGCCAGGACAGGGCCGGCGGGGACCAGGCTGGCGCCGGTAACGGCGCACAAGGCTGCGGCCAGCAGCAGGGGGCGCGTGAATGCAATCATGTTGGGTTCGATCTTTGTTCGGGCGAGGCCGACGGGGGGTGATTCGGTGCGGCGTTGCCGTGCTGATACGAGATCGCCTCGTTCAGCGTCGGCTCGTCGAGCCAGCCGCGCTCGAGCAGGATTTGCCCGAGGGGGCGGTGTTCGGTCGCCTGCGCTTCCAGCGCCTGACGCAGATGGTTCTCGTCGACGGCGCGCCACGATAGCAGCAGATCGCCCAGACGCAGACGCTGCTGCGTCAGCTGGTCGGCCGACGGGAAGTCATGCATGGTCTTGTCCCAGACCAGGCGCTTGCGGAAGATGAGGTGGCCCAGGTACAGGCGCCACGCGCGCGCCGCCGCCATGGCGTTGATGAAGTTGCCCACGATCATGCGCGGCGCCGACAGCAGGGCGTGCTCCCACCCGTAGAGGCGGCCCACGAAATACGCGCGTTGCGTCAGGCGCAGCCCCAGCAGGATCGTGTTGATCCACATCAGGTTCAGCACCCAGCTGCTGGGCCCGAATGCCGACGGGAAGAACACGGTCCACCAGCCCATCGCATTGATGAACATGAACAGGACGAACTGCGCCAGCAGCAGGTACGCCACGATCGCGATGAACGACGTGAAGAGGCCCTTGCGGTCACGGAACAGCAGATACTTGGTCGCGAACGAGCCCGTCCAGCCGACCTGCTGCCAGCCCTGCAGCCCGATCCCGAGCGTCCAGCGCGCCTTCTGGCGGTAGGCGGTGCGGAAGGTGTTCGGGAAGTACTCGCGCACGCCCAGCGGCATGTGCACCGCCACCATGCGTTCCTTGCCCCAGCCGAAGAGCCCCCGGCGCTTGGCGACGTAGTCCACCGGAAACTTGCCGAAGATCTGCTTCATGCCGCGCTGCGAGAGCCGCGCGCCGATGTCGTAATCCTCGGTCAGGGTATCCGTGTTGAACGGCTGGTTGTGGGTCTGGGCCGCCAGATCGAGCAGGGCGCGGCGCGAAAAACAGGTGCCCACACCGGCCGACGGCACCATGCGCGACATGCTCTCGCGCACCACCAGATCCTTGGTGTGCCACTCGGCGAACTCGTCCATGTAGGTGCCGGCAACGAACTCGTGCCAGTGACGCTCGAGCGAGGTCACGGGCAGCTGGATGAAGTCGATGCGCGGCAGCAGGTAATTGAAGTACTTCAGCTCGAGCGGGTGAAGCACGTCTTCGCTGTCGTGCAGGATCACGCCGGCAAACGGCTCGTCCTGCTTGGCGTCCTGCGCGAAGATCGCTTGCACGATCCAGTTCAGACAATCGGCCTTGCAGGTCGGGCCATCGTGCGGCACCTCCACGCGCACGAGCTGGCGGTAGCGCAGCTTCATGCGCTCGACTTCCTGGATCGTGCGGGCGTCGTTCTGGTAGGTGCCCGCGAAGATCATGTAGTTCTTGTACTCGAGCGTGGCGACCATGTTCTCGAGCATGGGCGCGATCACGTCGTACTCGAGCCAGGCCGGCACCATGATCGCCAGCGGCTGCTCGGGCTTGGCGCGCAGCTCCTCGGCCGTCAGGGCCTTGTAGCGCCGCTTGATCGTGACCGATCGCCAGGCTTCGCGCACCCAGTACCAGAGATCGATGAACAGATCATCGAGGCTCGAGAGCATGATGAGCACGCCTACGATCGCGGCCATGATCTCCAGGCCGCGATAGTAGTCCGCCACCAGATAGGGCAGGTAGAGCGAGGACATGATCGCCCGCCGTCCTTACTTCTTCTCGCTGCGGGCCCGGGCGCGGCGCGCCATCACGGCCAGCACCAGCGCCAGCAGGATCAGGGCGCCCAGCAGCGGCACACCCCAGCCCAGATACTGACGCCATTCGTAGAACGGACCGCCACCCATGCCGGGCGGTTGGCTCAGGCCGGGGTCGGTGGTGTCGATCCAGGCCAGCGCGCCTTGTTCGCCCAGCACCACGGCGTTGCCGCGGGTCAGCACGAACGACTCCGCGAAGCGCGCGGGATGCTCGCCGAGTGCCTGCCAGAGAATGCCGTTCTGCGTGCCCGACTTGACCACCGACGCCGTGCTGAGACGGTCCGGGCCTTCGACGTCGAGCCAGGGCTGGTCGTTCTGCGCCTTGCCACGGACGGTCAGGCGCTTGCCGTCGACCACATTGATGACCGGTGCCACGCCGTCGACAGGCACACCCATCGACAGGAACGGCTTCGTCGGTTTGACGGCCTGTGCGCCGTCGGCCAGCACGAGTTCGGCGCGCACCGGCGACAGGGCGCTGGCGTTGGCCAGCGCGATCAGGTTGCGCAGCGGCGTCACCGGCGCGTCGAGCGCGCTCTGCGGCACCAGCACCTGCGGCGTGCCCGCCAGCAGCGGCAGGATGCCCACGAAGGTGCCGTCCGGTTGCGCGCTGCCGGCACGCACGAAGCTCGAAGGCAGCACGTTGACCGGATAGCCCTGCGGCGTTTCGGCACAGTTGGGCGACACGGGCTGGCGCTGGAACGACACGCGCAGGTTGTTGGTCACGCCCAGCGCATAGCCCGGCACCCGCGCGGCGAGCCGCTCCGGGTGGCCGTCCGCGTCGAGTTGCTTGGCATTGAGCAGCACGCCGTTCCAGATGACCGACGCCACGGGCTTGGTGATGGACGCGCCGGGCGCGGCGGCCAGGTCGAGCACCAGTTCGCCCGGAATGCGGCCATCGCTGGAGATGGCGGCCAGCGGGAACGTCATGTTCCAGTCGCCGCGCGTCACCACATCGAACACCGTGGTGGAGGCGCCGAGCGCCGTCAGGCGCGTCGTGTCGCCCAGGCTGGCTGCGTTCTGGCCGGCCTGGAACACCGTGGCCTGGCGCGACGTGAGCACGCGGCGCCAGATGCTGTCGAAGATGCCGGCGGCTTGCGCGCCGGCGTCCGGCGAGATCGAGATCATCGGCTGATGCCCGAGCAGCGCCACCTTGACCTGCTGCGCGGCCGGCTTGTCGCTGGCGAGCGTGGCATGGCGCTCGCGCCATTGCGTGAGTTCGCGGGCCGCGTCGGCATCGTTCTGCAACTGCCCGGCGAGCGCATCCAGCGCCTGATCGATCTGGCCGGTCAGCGCGCTATCGGTGATCGCCAGATCCCCTTGCGCGCCGCCCAGCACGATCAAGGCGCCGACCTCGGCCGGGTCGGCGATCTTGTGCGTGTCTTTGCCCGCGAAGGCGGCAAAGGCCGGGATGCTGCTCAGCGCGGCGGGCACCTGCAGGCCGGCCAGGCGGATCTCGTCGCCCACGGCGGGCAGGCTTTTCACGACCGCGCGCTTGCCGGTGCGCTCGAGCGCCACGCCCACGCGCCACGCCGCGTCGAAGCTCTGCTTGTCGAGCTTGCCACCGGCCACCAGCAGGACCGGTTGGCCCGGCAGCGTGTGCCAGGTGTCGTCCAGGCCGCGCACGGCCTGGGCGGGATAGCGGTAGGTCAGGCGCGTGTCGGGCGACAGCGTCAGCACATTGGCCGTGAGGCGGTCCGACTCGCACAGGCGCAGGCCGATCGGCGAGCTCCAGTTCACGGTGAGTTGCACGAAGCCCGATTCACGCGCACGCGGCTCGATCGGCAGGGCGCGATGCAGATTGCCTTCGCGATCCACGACGCGCTGCGCGACCTGAGGACGTCCATCGATCGCCACGTTCAGCGTGGCGGGCACGTCCTCGCCCTTCAGGTAATTGCCTTCCAGCGTCAGCGCGGCATCGGTCAAGGTCACGCCGCGCGGCACCGGCAGGAAGAATTCCTGGCGGTTATCGCTTTGGTCGAGCACGACAGGATTGCCGATGCCCAGGTCCTTCAGAGACAGACTGCGCTGGATCAAACCGTCACGTCCCAGCTCGAGCAGGGCGTCGCTGGCAGGGCTGGCCATGACGGCTGCCGGACCGGCGAGGCAGGCCAGCAGCAGCGCGCGGCGCGCGGCATGGAGGCGGAAAGTGCGGGTAGAAGTGATGACCATGATGGGGTTTTAGGCGACCAAGGAGTGAGGGACGGCCAGGCCAGGCTGGCTGGGATCGAACTCTTGCACCGCGCGACCCAGCAGGGCAGACACGATGCGCGCGCTTGCGTTGCCGTCGCCGTAGGGATTGACGCCCCGGGCGAAGCGTTCGTAATGCGCGGGATCATCGAGCAGTGCATTGACCGCCCGCACGATGCGGTCGGATTCCGTGCCGACCAGCGCCACCGTGCCGGCGGCCAGGGCCTCCGGCCGTTCCGTCACATCGCGCATGACGAGAACGGGCTTGCCCAGGTGAGGGGCTTCCTCCTGGACACCACCAGAGTCGGTGAGAATGATGTGGGCGCGGCGCATGAACCAAACGAAATCGAGGTAATCGAGCGGATCGATGAGGTGGACGTTCGACAGTCCCGACAACGTGCCCATCACGACCTCGCGCACCTGCGGATTCAGATGCACCGGATAGACGATATCCAGGTCATCGCGTTTCGCGAGGGTGGCGAGGGCGGCGCAGATGTTGCGAAAGCCCTCTCCGAAGCTTTCGCGACGATGCCCCGTAACAAGCAGTAGTCGGCGGTCCGGATTCTGCCAGTGATAGCGCGTCGATAGCGCATTATTGAGGGCCCGATCACTGTCAAGCTTTGTCAAGGTCAGGTCCAGCGCATCGATCACGGTGTTCCCGGTGACGTAAATGCGGCCCTGCAGATTCTCCTGGCGCAGGTTCGCACGCGAGGTCAGCGTGGGTGCGAACAGCCACTGTCCCACCACATCCACGACGCGGCGGTTCATTTCTTCAGGAAAGGGTTGTGCGAGATCGCCGGTGCGCAGACCGGCCTCGACGTGGCCGATCGGAATGCGGCGATGAAAGGCGGCGAGGCTGCAGGCGGTGGCGGTGCTCGTATCGCCGTGCACGAGCACGACGTCGGGCTTCACCTCTTCGAGCAGCGCGTCCACGCGCGTCATGATGCGGGCGAAGAGGCCGTTGAGCGTCTGGTTGGGCACCATCACATCCAGATCGTGATCGGCCTGGATCTCGAACAGCTGCAGCACCTGGTCCAGCATCTGGCGATGCTGGCCGGTGACACACACGACGCTCTCGACGGTGCGTTCCTGTTGCAATGCCCGAACCAGCGGCATCATTTTGATGGCCTCGGGCCGGGTACCAAAGATCGACAGGATTTTCATCGGACGCACCAGTCAAAGAATGAGTGGCCCCGAGCGCAGATTCTGCGTGGGCGATAAGCCTCGCAATAATCTGAAAACTAGAATATTTGCGTGGCAGGATATAGCAAGATGCTTAATCCTGCGTATTAAAGTCTCACATACGAGACACATTTGAAAGAGGCCGTAAGCAGCATTGCCAACGGCCTCGAATCAGTGCAGATCGTCCGGTAGCAAAGATTCGATTGCCGGCCAGAGCGCGTCTGGCGTATGCACCGTGGCTTCGGCAAGCCAGGTCGTGCAGTCCTCATCCTGACCGACATACCCGTAAGCGGCAGCAATGGCGGGCATGCGGGCCGCGTGGGCCGACTGGATGTCGCGGAGATCGTCGCCCACATAAACGCACCGATCCGGTGCGAAACCGGCCTGTTCGGCGGCGTGGAGCAGCGGGAGGGGGTGCGGCTTGGCATGAGCCGTAGTGTCGCCACAAACCAACACTGCACTGTGCTCATTCAGGCCCAGGTAAGCAACAATGGGCAATGTAAGGTGCGTGACTTTATTGGTAACAATCCCCCAGGACAGCCCCCGATCGCGCAGCTTTTCGAGCAGTGCCGCGATGCCCGGGAAGAGCCGGCTGTGCACCGTAGAACCCGCCGCGTAGTCCTCCAGAAACTGCAGTCGCGTGGGTTCGTAGTCGGGATGGCCGGGCGTCAGTTCGAGCGCTACACGCAACAATCCGCGCGCGCCCTGCGAGGCTACCGGCCGCAGCGTCTCGTAGGGCAGGGGGGCGAGCCCCCGGCGCACGCGCTGCTGGTTGGCGGCCGCCGCCAGGTCGGGCGCCGTGTCGGCCAGGGTGCCATCAAAATCAAACAGAACCAGCGCGCTCATTTGCGGGTCGCCATCAGGTAGTTGACCGAGGTATCGCCGCTCAGGGTGTAGACCTGGGTAATGGGGTTGTATTCCATGCCGCGCATGCCCACCGGCTCGAGCTGAGCCTGGCGGGCCGAGGTGGCCAGTTCGCTCGGCTTGATGAACTGCGCATACGAGTGCGTGCCGCGCGGCAAGAGCCGCAGCACATATTCGGCGCCGACGATGGCGAACAGGAACGACTTCGGATTGCGGTTCAGCGTGGAGAAGAACACCCAGCCGCCCGGTTTCACCAGCGCCGAGCAGGCGCGCACGATGGAGGCGGGGTCGGGCACGTGTTCCAGCATTTCCATGCAGGTCACGACGTCGTACTGACCGGGCTGCTCGGCGGCAAGCTCTTCGACCGGCACCTTGCGGTACTCGACCTTCACGCCCGATTCCAGGCCGTGCAGCCGCGCCACCTTGAGCGATTTGTCGGCCAGATCGATGCCGGTCACGTCGGCACCGGCGCGCGCCATGCTCTCCGACAGGATGCCCCCGCCGCAGCCGACGTCCAGCACCCGGCGTCCGGTGAGCGGGCCCGCCACTTCCTGGATCCATTCCAGGCGCAACGGGTTGATGGCGTGCAGCGGCTTGAACTCGCTTTCCGGGTCCCACCAGCGCGAGGCCAGCGCGGCGAACTTGTCGAGTTCAGCCTGGTCGGCGTTGACGGGGCGGGAGGGGGTAGGGGTATCTACGGTCATGGGCGTGGCTGGCTGTGGCGCGCGCGAGGCCGGATGCGTGCGCAAACGAAAGGGAGCGCTGGCGGATCCTGCGTCAGGATCGCGAGCAGCGGCGGGCAGGTCTGGGCCGCCCTCAGCCTAGATTGTGCCTGAAAAATCAGGGGGGTATGGCCGCATCCGCCCGCCGAGTCGCTCGAGACGGGCATAAAAAAAGGCCTCGCATGAGCGAGGCCTTTTTCAGTACGACTGACGAAGCAATTACTTGCGACGGCTGCCGACGATTTCGATTTCCACGCGACGGTTGCGCGCACGGCCTTCGGCCGTCTTGTTCGTGGCGATCGGTTGCAGCTCGCCCTTGCCTTCCGTGTAGACACGGTTGGGGTCGATGCCCTTGCTGACCAGGTAGGCCTTGACCGAAGCGGCACGGCGCTCGGACAGCTTCTGGTTGTAAGCCTCGGTACCGATCGAGTCGGTGTGGCCGACGGCGATGATGGTTTCCAGATCGATGGTGCCAGCTTGCTGGGCCACTTGATCCAGCAGTTGACGGCCTTCGGGCTTCAGAACCGACTTGTCGAAGTCGAAGAACGTGTCAGCGTTGAAGACGACCTTGGCAGCCATCGGAGCCGGCTTGTCTTTTTGTTGAGCGACCGGCACGCCGTCGCAACCGGGGATACCGGTGGCCGGGGTCCAGAACGCATCGCGCCAGCACAGTTCGTTCGTGCCGTTCTTCCACACGTCGCCGAACGCATTACGCCAGTTGTCCACCGTCTGCGGGTAGGACTGGGCCGAGGCTACACCAGAGGCCGTAACGGCGGCGAAGGCGAGCGCCAGAGCGAATTTGGAGGGTTTGTTCATGTTTCTCCTCGTTGAGCTTGAAGCTGGATAAGTGACTCGCAGCGAACCCCCGCCGCATATCAGGAAAACGGGGCCAGTATAGCAACGCTAAGAACAGGTTCAAAGGATCGCCACTGGGTCTCCTGCGTGCTGGAAACAATCTTAAGGCATTTGGGGACCTTTGGCTTCCTTGGTGCCCCCCATTGGCTCAGGATATGACCATTTAGCGGGTCGGCGCGTTCTTCGTGTTGGTTTTTGGCAACAGGCCGAGAAGCGGCGCAATGCAAGCCGATGGCGGCATCTCGTCCGCCGACTCCGGGGCCTCCTTGAGGCGCCCCCGGGGTGCCTACGACGTTCGGATGATAGAATTTCGCGTTTACCCGGCCTGGGTTCCTTCTTAAACACGATTCAGTCGTTATATATATGGATTCCTTTGCCAAGGAGACGCTTCCGGTATCGCTGGAAGAAGAGATGCGCCGCAGTTACCTCGATTACGCAATGAGCGTGATCGTGGGTCGGGCGCTACCGGATGTGCGAGACGGCCTCAAGCCCGTGCACCGGCGCGTGTTGTACGCGATGCACGAACTCAACAACGACTGGAACCGCGCGTACAAGAAGTCGGCTCGTATCGTCGGCGATGTGATCGGTAAGTACCATCCCCACGGCGACCAGTCCGTTTACGACACCATCGTCCGCATGGCGCAGGATTTCTCCATGCGCTACATGCTCGTCGACGGCCAGGGCAACTTCGGCTCCATCGACGGCGACAACGCCGCGGCGATGCGTTACACCGAAATCCGCCTGGCCAAGATCGCGCACGAGCTGCTGGCCGACATCGACCAGGAAACGGTCGACTTCGGTCCTAACTACGACGGCAGCGAGCAAGAGCCGCTCCTGCTCCCGTCGCGTCTGCCCAACCTGCTCGTCAACGGCAGCTCGGGTATCGCGGTGGGCATGGCCACCAATATTCCGCCGCACAATCTCCAGGAAGTCGTCGACGGCTGCCTGTATTGCCTGCGCAACCCCGGCTGCACGATCGACGAACTGATCGAGCTGATTCCGGCCCCTGATTTCCCCACCGGTGGCGTCATCTATGGCATCTCCGGTGTGCGCGAGGGTTACCGCACGGGCCGCGGCCGCGTCATCATGCGCGCCAAGACCCACTTCGAAGACCTCGAAAAGGGCAACCGTCAGGCCATCGTGGTCGACGCGATTCCCTATCAGGTCAACAAGAAGACCCTGCAGGAGCGCATCGCCGAGCTGGTCAACGACAAGAAGATCGAAGGCATCTCCGACATCCGTGACGAGTCCGACAAGGACGGCATGCGTCTCGTGATCGAGCTCAAGCGCGGTGAAGTGCCCGAGGTCGTGCTCAACAACCTCTACAAAAACACCCAGCTCCAGGACACCTTCGGGATGAACCTGGTCGCGCTGGTCGACGGTCAGCCGCGTCTGCTCAACCTGAAGCAGATGATCGAATACTTCCTGCAGCATCGCCGCGAAGTGGTGACGCGTCGCACGGTATTCCAGCTGCGCAAGGCGCGCGAGCGCGGTCACGTGCTCGAAGGCCTGGCCGTGGCACTGGCCAACATCGACGACTTCATCGCGATCATCAAGGCCGCGCCGACCCCGCCGGTGGCGCGCCAGGAACTGATGGCCCGCACCTGGGATTCGTCGCTGGTGCGCGAGATGCTGTCGCGCGTGGATGGCGATGCGGCCGGTGGCCGCGCGGCGTTCCGTCCCGACGACCTGGCGGCCGAATTCGGTCTGCAGGGCGACGGCATGTACCGCCTGAGCGACACCCAGGCCCAGGAAATCCTGAACATGCGCCTGCAACGCCTCACCGGGCTGGAGCAGGACAAGATCATTGGCGAGTACAAGGACGTGATGGCCACCATCGCCGACCTGCTCGACATCCTGGCCAAGCCGGAGCGCATCTCGTCGATCATCAGCGAAGAGCTGCAGGCCATCAAGGCGGAGTTCTCCACCTCGGCCAAGGATTCGCGCCGCTCCGACATCGAAGTCAACGCGACCGAACTCGACACCGAAGACCTGATCACCCCCATGGACATGGTGGTGACGCTCTCGCACGGCGGCTACATCAAGAGCCAGCCCCTGTCCGAGTACCGTTCGCAGAAGCGCGGCGGGCGCGGCAAGCAGGCCACCGCCACCAAGGAAAACGACTGGGTCGACCAGCTCTTCATCGCCAACACGCACGACTACCTGCTGTGCTTCTCGAACCGCGGCCGCGTGTACTGGCTCAAGGTCTGGGAAGTGCCGCAAGGCACGCGCAATTCGCGTGGCAAGCCCATCGTCAACATGTTCCCGCTGGCCGACGGCGAGAAGATCACCGTGGTGCTGCCGGTCAAGGAATTCAGCGAAGATCACTTCGTGTTCATGGCGACCTCGCGCGGCACGGTCAAGAAGACCCCGCTGTCCGATTTCTCCAATCCGCGCAAGGCCGGCATCATCGCGGTCGACCTCGATGATGGCGACTACCTGATCGGCGCCGACCTTACCGACGGCAAGCACGACGTCATGCTGTTCTCCGACGCCGGCAAGGCCGTGCGTTTCGACGAAAACGACGTGCGTCCGATGGGCCGCAACGCCCGCGGCGTGCGCGGCATGATGCTCGAAGACAGCCAGACCGTGATTTCGCTGCTCGTGGCCGGCGACGAAAGCCAGAGCGTGCTGACCGCCACCGAAAACGGCTACGGCAAGCGCACCTCGATCGTCGAGTACACGCGCCACGGCCGCGGCACGAAGGGCATGATCGCCATCCAGACCAGCTCGCGTAATGGCAAGGTGGTGGGCGCCGTGCTCGTCACCCCGACCGACGAGATCATGCTGATCACGACGGGCGGCGTGCTGGTGCGTACCCGCGTGGGCGAGATTCGCGAAATGGGCCGCGCCACGCAAGGCGTCACGCTCATCAGCGTCGATGATGGCAGCTCGCTCTCGGGCGTGCGCCGCGTGGTCGAAAGCGACGCCGACGAAGGCGCCGAAGACGATGCCGACGGCGCCGACGCGGCCGCCGATGACAATGGCGAGGGCGATGCCAAGCCCGATGCCGCAACCGACACGACAGAACCTACGGAGTAAAAATGGCCCGCCCCTGGAATTTCTCGGCCGGTCCTTCGGTATTGCCGGAGACCGTCTTGCAGCAGGCCGCTGCCGAGATGCTGGACTGGCATGGCAGTGGCATGTCAGTGATGGAGATGAGTCACCGGGGGCGCCACTTCGTGCAGATCTGCGACGAAGCCGAAGCGGATCTGCGTGAACTGCTCGGCGTGTCGGCCGACTATGCCGTGATGTTCATGCAGGGCGGCGGTCTGGGCGAAAACGCGATCGTGCCGATGAACTTGATCGGCCGCCGCGGCGCCGCCGCGGCCGACTTCGTGGTCACCGGCCACTGGTCGACCCGTTCGCACAAGGAAGCCGGGCGCTACGGCGATGCGCGCATCGCCGCCAGCAGCGGCGTGGCCGCCAGGCTCGACGGTGTCGAGCAGGCGCCGTTCTCGTGGGTGCCGCCGGTCGAAAGCTGGCAGGTTCGTCCCGAAGCGGCCTATCTGCACCTGTGCAGCAACGAAACCATCGGTGGCGTCGAGTTCACCGAGTGGCCCGATACGGCCGCGCTCGGCGCGCCCGACGTGCCGCTGGTGGTGGACGCGTCCTCGCACTTCCTGTCGCGTCCGCTCGACGTGCAGCGCGCCGGCCTGGTGTTCGCCGGTGCCCAGAAAAACGCAGGCCCCGCCGGCGTGACGGTCGTCATCGCGCGCCGTGACCTCATCGGCAAGGCGCTGCCCATCTGCCCGTCGGCGTTCGACTACGCCAACGTGGCCGCCGAGCATTCGCGCTACAACACGCCGCCCACGTTCGCCATCTATGTGGCGGGCCTGGTCTACAAGTGGGTCAAGGCCAATGGCGGCGTGGCCGGCATGGAAGCCGCCAATCGTGCCAAGGCCGACCTGCTCTACGGTTTCCTCGACAGCAGCGGCTTCTACCGCAACCCCGTGCATGCGCCGGTGCGCTCGCGCATGAACGTGCCGTTCGTGCTGCGCGACGAATCGCTCAACGACGCCTTCCTGCAGGGCGCGGACGCGGCCGGCCTCACTCAGCTCAAAGGCCACAAGAGCGTGGGCGGCATGCGCGCCTCGATCTACAACGCCATGCCGCTGGCCGGCGTGCAGGCGCTGGTCGAGTACCTCAAGGAATTCGAGCGCCGCCATGGATGAGTCGCTGCAGGCCCAGCTCGCGCCGCTGCGCGCGCGCATCGATGCGATCGATGCACAGATTCTCGAACTGCTGTCGCAGCGTGCCCTGGCCGCGCAGGAAGTGGGCGTGGTCAAGCATGCGGCCCAGGCCGATGGCCCGGTGTTGCGCCCCGAGCGCGAGGCCGAGGTGATCCGCGGTCTGCAGGCCCGCAATCCGGGGCCGTTTCCCAACGCCGCGGTGGCCTCCGTCTGGACCGAAATCATGTCGGCCTGCCGTGGCCTGGAGCGCGGCATGACCGTCGCCTATCTGGGCCCGCAGGGCTCGTTTTCCGAGCAGGCGGCCTTCGAGCAGTTCGGCCATTCCGTGCAGGGCTTGCCGTGCGCCTCGTTCGATGACGTGTTCCGCGCGATCGAAGGGGGCCAGGCCGACGTGGGCATGGTGCCGGTCGAGAATTCGACCGAAGGCGCCGTCAATCGCAGCATGGACCTGCTGCTGAACACGCCGCTCAAAATCATGGGCGAGCGCTCGCTGCTGATCCGCCATTGCCTGATGACGCAATCGGGCACGATGGACGGCATCACGACCATCTCGGCGCATCCGCAGGCGCTGGCCCAGTGCCAGGGCTGGCTCACCCGCCACTACCCGAATCTGGAGCGCGTCGCCGCCGCGAGCAATTCCGAAGCCGCGCGCGTGGCCTCCGAAAACCCGGCGGTCGCGGCGATCGCGGGCGAGGTCGCGGCGCCGGCCTGGAAGCTGCGCGTGGTCGAGGCCGGCATCCAGGACGACCCGTACAACCGCACGCGCTTCCTGGCCATCGGCCACATCGAGCCGCTCTCCAGCGGCAAGGACAAGACCAGTCTCATCCTGGCCGTGCCGCATCGCGCCGGCGCCGTCTACGAGATGCTCAAGCCGCTGGCGGCCAACGGCGTCTCCATGACCCGCTTCGAATCGCGTCCGGCACGCACGGGTCAGTGGGAGTATTACTTCTATGTCGACGTGCTGGGTCACCAGCGCGATCCGCAGGTGGTGGCCGCCCTGACCGAATTGCAGGCACAGGCCGCTTTCCTGAAGATTCTGGGATCCTACCCGGCACAGTGATCGGCGCGCGGGCAGAACGCCTGCCCGCCGCTGTCCTGCTTTCTCCGCGCACAGGTTTTCTTTCCGCTGCAACCCGTCCCGCTGCCGTCCGTTCAACGTTTCGCCCCTCGTTCGTCACCATGACCGCACAAAAAACTCTCGTCGCGCCCGCCCACGTCGGCGCTATCGCCCCGTACCAGGCCGGCAAGCCCATCGAGGAGCTGGCTCGTGAGTTCGGGCTGGATCCGGCCGGCATCGTGAAGCTGGCCTCCAACGAAAACCCCCTGGGCATGCCGGAGTCGGCGCGCCAGGCGATGCTGTCCGCGGCCGCTTCGCTGGCCCGCTACCCCGATCCCAATGGCTTCGACCTGAAGGCGGCG
This sequence comes from Bordetella genomosp. 5, assembly GCF_002261475.1. Lineage (GTDB taxonomy): Bacteria > Pseudomonadota > Gammaproteobacteria > Burkholderiales > Burkholderiaceae_B > Bordetella. Next base: position 262,121 of record NZ_NEVN01000007.1, on the reverse strand, counting down.
CTCGCCGAGCGCTATGGCGTGCCGGCCAACTGGCTGACGCTGGGCAACGGCTCCAACGACATTCTCGAGATCGTGGCGCTCGCGCTGCTCGAGCCGGGCACCTCGGCGGTGTACGCGCGGCATTCGTTCGCGGTGTACCGCCTGGCCACCCAGGCCCGCGGCGCCCGTCACATCGTCGTGCCGGCGCGCGACTACGGCCATGACCTCGACGCGATGTTCGACGCCATCGAGGCCGATACGCGCGTGGTGTTTATTGCGAACCCCAACAATCCCACCGGCACCTTCGTGCCCGGCGACGAGATCGCGCGCTTCCTCGAGCGCGTCGAGCAGGCCCACGGCACCCGTGTGACGGTCGTGCTCGACGAGGCGTACAACGAATATCTCGATCCCGAACTGCGTTTCGACAGCACGGCGCTGGTGCGCCGGCACCCCAACCTGATCGTCTCGCGCACCTTCTCCAAGGCCTACGGCCTGGCAGGCCTGCGCGTGGGTTTCTCGGTGGCGCAGCCGGCCCTGACCGATCTGCTCAATCGAGTGCGTCAGCCCTTCAACGTGAATACGCTGGCGCAGGCCGCCGCGATCGCCGCGCTGGCCGATGCCGAGTATCTGCAGCGTGCCTACGAAGCCAACAAGGCCGGCAAGGAACAGCTTTACCGCGCGTTCGAGGCGCTGTCGCTGCGCTACGTGCCCGGCTATGGCAACTTCGTGCTGGTGCATGTCGGCGACGCGCCGGGCGTCAACCTCGCGCTGCTCAAGCGCGGCGTGATCGTGCGTCCGGTGGCGGGCGACGACCTGCCCGAGTGGCTGCGCGTCACGGTGGGTCTGCCGGCCGAGAACGCCCGCTTCATCGACGCCCTGACCGAGATTCTGTCGGCATGAGTCTCACCGCCAAGCCCGGCGGCGCGCAGGCGCCCGCGATCGGCGTGCTGGCGGTGGTCGGTGTCGGCTTGATCGGCGGCTCGTATGCCGCCGCGCTGCGCCAGGCCGGCCACGTCGGCCGCGTGCTGGGGGTGGGGCGCAATCCGCAGTCGCTCGAGCGCGCCCGCGAGCTGGGTCTCATCGACGCCGTCGCCACGCCGGCGGAGGCGGCCGCCCAGGCCGATCTCATCATGCTGGCCACGCCGGTAGGCGGCCTGGGTGCCGTGCTGTCGCAGATGCGCGAGCATCTGCGGCCCGACACGGTGCTCACCGATGGCGGCAGTACCAAGGCCGAAGTGATCGGTGCCGCCCGCGCGGCGCTGGGCGATCGCATCGGCCAGTTCGTGCCCGGCCACCCCATCGCGGGGGCCGAGCGCACCGGACCCGAGGCGGCCGACGCCCGCCTGTATCAGCAGCGCGATGTGATCCTGACCCCCTTGCCCGAGAACGGCGCGGCGGCCCTAGAACGGGTCCGCGCCAGCTGGCAGGCCTGCGGCGCCCGCGTGCTCGACATGGACGCGGTCGTGCACGATCGCGTGCTGGCCTCGATCAGCCACATGCCGCACTTTCTGTCGTCGGTGTACATGACGCAGGTGGCGCGCGCAGACGACGCCGCCACGCGGCTGGCGCTGGCCGGCTCGGGCTTTCGCGACTTCACCCGCATCGCCGCGGGCTCGCCCGAAATGTGGCGGGATATCTTTCTTTCCAATCGCGACGCCATGCTCGCGGAGCTGGCCGATGTGCGTGCGGTGCTCGACGCCGCCGAGGCCGCGCTGCGCGCGCGCGATGGCGACGCCATGCACGACCTGCTCGCCGAGGCCGCCGATGCGCGCCGCGGCTGGCGCAAGGAGTCTCACTGAATGAACGCCCAGGCTTATCTCGATCTGCCGCGGGTCCGTCACGCGCAGGGCGTGGTGGCGCTGCCCGGATCCAAAAGCATTTCCAATCGCGTGCTGCTGCTGGCCGCGCTGGCCGAGGGCCGCACCGAGATCACCGGGCTGCTCGATTCCGACGATACGCGCGTGATGCTGGCCGCGCTGCGTCAATTGGGCGTGACGGTCGAGACCCTGGGTACGGGGCATGTGGCGGTCGAGGGCGTGACGCGCTTTCCCGTGCAGCAGGCCGAACTGTTCCTGGGTAACGCCGGTACCGCGTTCCGGCCGTTGTGCGCGGCGCTCGCGCTCATGGGCGGCGATTACACGCTCTCGGGCGTGCCGCGCATGCACGAGCGGCCGATCGGCGATCTGGCCGACGCGCTGCGCGGGTGGGGCGCCCGCATTGATTACCTGGGCCAGCCCGGTTATCCGCCGCTGCGGATCGGGCAGGGCGCCATCGCGACCGACACCCCCGTGCGTGTGCAGGGCTCGGTGTCGAGCCAGTTCCTCACCGCGCTGCTGCTGGCCGCGCCGATCCACTGCGCCGCCAGCGGCCAGCCGGTGGTGATCGAGGTGGTGGGCGAACTGATCTCCAAGCCGTACATCGAGATCACGCTGAACCTGATGGCGCGCTACGGCGTGCAGGTCGAGCGCGACGGCTGGCAACGGTTCACGGTGCCGGCGGCCAGCCGCTACCGTAGCCCGGGCAAGATCGCGGTGGAGGGCGATGCCTCCACGGCGTCGTACTTCCTGGCGCTGGGCGCCATTGGCGGCGGGCCGTTGCGCGTCACCGGGGTCGGTGCCGACAGCATCCAGGGCGACGTGGCCTTTGCCGACACGCTGGCCGCCATGGGCGCGCGCGTCGAGAAGGGGCCCGACTGGATCGAGGTCAGTGGCGTGGAAGTCGCGCAGGGCGCGCGCCTGAAGGCGTTCGACGCCGACTTCAACCTGATCCCCGACGCCGCCATGACGGCCGCGGCGCTGGCGCTCTACGCCGATGGCCCCTGCCGCCTGCGCAATATCGGCAGCTGGCGCGTCAAGGAAACCGACCGCATACACGCCATGCATACCGAGCTCGCCAAGCTCGGCGCCACGGTCAATTCGGGGCCGGATTGGCTCGAGGTGGTGCCGCCGGCGGCGGGGCAGTGGCATGATGCGCATATCGGCACCTACGACGACCATCGCATGGCCATGTGCTTCTCGCTCGCCGCCTTCGGGCCGGCGGCCGTGCGCATTCTCGATCCCGGTTGCGTGAGCAAGACCTTCCCCGACTACTTCGACGTCTACGCCGGGCTGGTCAGGGCCTGATGGCCCCGGAGGGCTGCGGGAGCGGCGTCGTCGCGACGCCGTGCCTGCCGCCGTCCCGTGTCACAGACGTTCGCATCGACCGCAACATCCCATTGCCGGCCCCGCCGGCCGGCCCGCCTGCCGCGGGCCTCATTACTGGAAGCACACATGAGCACTCCCGCAGCCGCAGGCGCCCAGGCGCCGGTGATCACCATCGACGGCCCGACCGCTTCGGGCAAGGGCACGATCGCGCACCGTGTGGCGAAGGCGCTGGGTTTCACGGTGCTCGACAGCGGCGCGCTGTATCGCCTGACGGCGCTCGCCGCGCGTCAGGCGGGCATCGATCCCGACGACGAGGGGGGCGTGGTCGCCGTGGCCCAGAACCTCGACGTGCGCTTCGAGGGGCCGCATATGTATCTGGCCGGCCGTGACGCGGGGCATGACATCCGCCAGGAGGCCGTGGGCAATTTCGCGTCGCGCATCGCGGGCTATCCCGCCCTGCGCCAGGCGCTGCTGGAGCGCCAGCGGGCCTTCCGGCTCCCGCCCGGACTCGTGGCAGACGGCCGCGATATGGGCACCGTCGTCTTCCCCGACGCGTCCCTGAAAATCTTCCTGATCGCCGACGTCGAGGCCCGCGCCGAGAGGCGGTGTAAGCAGTTGATCGAAAAGGGAATTTCTGCTAACCTAGCCGACCTCTTGAAGGATATGCGCGAGCGTGACGCCCGCGACACCCAGAGAGCGGTGGCGCCGCTTGCCGCGGCACCCGACGCCGTGGAGCTGGATTCGTCCGGTCTCACGATCGAGCAGACCGTTGCCGCGGTGCTCGATCTGTGGCGCGCCCGGCAGGCCTGAGCCTTGCGGATGTGACCCGAATGCGGCGCGGGGGTGACCCAAATGCGGCGCGAAGATCCCGCGAATGGGGTGCGGGATGCTCACAGGCACCGCCGGCCCAGGCCGATTGTTTTGACTCGTTTTTTACCCCGTGCGGGATGTTTGTGCACGGGATGGTTTTACCGCCCTGACGGCCAGACCGCGCTCCCACGGGACCACCCCGCAAGAGCCGGCGCAATCGCCAGGTTTTTTCACTCCACTGTGGCGGGCAATCCGTTGCGGTGTGTTTTCAACGGCCATTTTGGCCTAATGGATTCCAACCTAATGTCTTCCATTTCCACTCAAGCTGCCGGCGGCGAAAGCTTTGCCGCCCTGTTTGCCGAGAGCCTCAAGAGCCAGGACATGAAGTCCGGCGAGGTCATCAGCGCCGAAGTCGTTCGCGTCGACCACAATTTCGTCGTCGTCAACGCCGGCCTGAAGTCCGAGGCGCTCATCCCCCTGGAAGAGTTCCTGAACGACCAGGGCGAACTGGAAGTTCAACCTGGCGACTTCGTCTCGGTGGCGATCGACTCGCTCGAAAACGGCTACGGCGACACGATCCTGTCGCGTGACCGCGCCAAGCGTCTGTCGGCATGGCTGCAGCTGGAAAAGGCCCTGGAGAATGGCGAGCTGGTTACCGGCACCATCACGGGCAAGGTCAAGGGCGGCCTGACCGTCATGACCAACGGCATCCGCGCGTTCCTGCCGGGTTCGCTGGTCGACCTGCGTCCGGTCAAGGACACGACCCCGTACGAAGGCAAGACCCTCGAGTTCAAGGTCATCAAGCTCGACCGCAAGCGCAACAACGTCGTGCTGTCGCGCCGCCAAGTGCTGGAAGCCAGCATGGGCGAAGAGCGTCAGAAGCTGCTCGAAACCCTGCACGAAGGTGCTGTGGTCAAGGGCGTGGTCAAGAACATCACCGACTACGGCGCGTTCGTGGACCTCGGCGGTATCGACGGCCTGCTGCACATCACCGACATGGCCTGGCGCCGTGTGCGTCACCCCTCCGAAGTCCTGCAAGTGGGTCAGGAAGTCGAAGCCAAGGTCCTCAAGTTCGACCAGGAAAAGAGCCGCGTGTCGCTGGGCGTCAAGCAGCTGGGCGAAGATCCGTGGGTCGGCCTCGCTCGCCGCTACCCGCAGGGCACCCGTCTGTTCGGCAAGGTGACCAACCTGACCGACTACGGCGCGTTCGTTGAAGTCGAAGCCGGCATCGAAGGCCTGGTGCACGTCTCCGAAATGGACTGGACCAACAAGAACGTCGATCCGCGCAAGGTCGTGACCCTGGGCGAAGAAGTCGAAGTCATGGTCCTGGAAATCGACGAAGACCGTCGTCGTATCTCGCTGGGCATGAAGCAGTGCCGTCAGAATCCGTGGGAAGAGTTCGCCACCAACTTCAAGCGTGGTGACAAGGTCCGCGGCGCCATCAAGTCGATCACCGACTTCGGCGTGTTCGTCGGTCTGCCCGGCGGCATCGATGGTCTGGTTCACCTGTCCGACCTGTCGTGGACGGAAACCGGCGAAGAAGCCGTGCGCAACTTCAAGAAGGGCGACGAGATCGAAGCCGTTGTGCTCGGTATCGACACCGACAAGGAGCGCATCTCGCTGGGTATCAAGCAGCTCGAAGGCGATCCGTTCAACAACTTCGTGGCCACCTACGACAAGGGCGCCGTGGTCCCCGGTACGATCAAGTCGGTCGAACCCAAGGGTGCCGTCGTGACGCTGTCCGTCGACGTCGAAGGTTACCTGCGCGCTTCCGAGATCTCCTCGGGCCGCGTCGAAGATGCCACCACGGTTCTGTCCGCTGGCACCAACGTCGAAGCCATGATCATCAACATCGACCGCAAGGCGCGTTCGATCCAGCTGTCGATCAAGGCTCGCGACAACGCCGAGACCGCCGATACCATTCAGCGCATGTCCGAAGCCAGCGCCTCCTCGGGTACCACCAACCTGGGTGCTCTGCTCAAGGCCAAGCTGGACCAACAGCGCAACGACGGTTAATACGTGACCAAGTCGGAGCTGATCGCCGCTCTGGCGGCCCGCTATCCCCAGCTGGCCGCCCGCGACACCGATTACGCCGTCAAGACCATGCTCGACGCGATGACCCAGGCCCTGGCCTCGGGTCAGCGCATCGAGATCCGCGGTTTTGGCAGCTTCTCGTTGTCCCAGCGGTCGCCCCGCGTCGGTCGCAATCCCAAGTCGGGTGAACAGGTGCTGGTGCCTGGTAAACAGGTGCCTCACTTCAAGGCCGGCAAGGAATTGCGCGAACGCGTGGATCTGGTTGGTAGCGAACAGGGTGGCGATTCCTCCAATGGATCGTCCGACCCGTTGCAGTCCGTGCTGGACCTGCACGCCATGCATTGAGCAAGGCGGGCGCGTACGGCGCGCTGCACGGTCGTCTCGACCCACAAAGCCCCTCGAGTGATCGAGGGGCTTTGTTTTTTGGCGCCCGCGCCGGATTTCAGGCGAGCTGCGACGCCACGGCCTGGCGAAGCGGAGCAGGGGACGCTTCTCGCTTACAATCACCCGCGTTGAGTTTCTCTATTTGGAGCATGCGTCATGCGCTACCTTGTCTGGGCACTGCGATTGCTCGTGTTCGTTGCGGTGTTGATGTTCGCGCTCAAGAACACCGACCCGGTTGCCGTGAAGTTCTATGCCGACTACGTGGTGCACGACGTGCCGCTCATCGTGGTGATGCTGGTGACCTTCGTGCTCGGTACCTTGTTCGGCCTGTTGCTGACCGTTCCGGCCTCCATGCGCCGCCGCCGCGAGGCCCAGCGCCTGCGCCGCGAGGTCGAGCGCCTGCAGGCCGCCGCCAACGGCACCCCGCAGCCCGTGGTGCCCGAAGCCGTGGCGCCCATGTCGCCGCTCTGATCCGGGTTCATTCATCCCGCGTTCGGCCGTTTTTCTTGATTTATTCGATACCGTCTCCGCCAGGCTGACGGTATCGTTGTTATTTATGCAACCCTGCGAGTGCCCACACTGTGGATTTTGAACCTTGGTGGCTCATTTTCGTGCCCGTGCTGTTTGCCCTGGGATGGCTGGCGGCGCGGTTTGACTTCCGCCAAATGCTGCGCGAGACGCGCACGCTGCCCGACTCGTACTTTCGGGGCCTGAATTTTCTGCTCAACGAGCAGCCCGATCGCGCCATCGACGCGTTCGTCGAAGTGGCCAAGCTCGACCCCGAAACCACCGAACTGCACTTCGCGCTCGGCAGCCTGTTCCGGCGCCGTGGCGAGATGGAGCGCGCGATCCGCGTGCACCAGAGCCTGCTGGCGCGGTCCGACTTGCCCGCAGCCGAGCGCGAACACGCGCAGCACGAGCTGGCCCAGGACTTTCTCAAGGCCGGCATGCTGGATCGTGCCGAGGCCACGTTCGAATCGCTCAAAGACACGCGTTACGCGCTGCCGGCGCTGCGCTCGCTGATCCGCATCTACGAGTCCGAGCACGATTGGCCGCGCGCCATCGAGGCCGTCAAGACGCTGCATGGCCTGGTCGATGAACCGGTGCCGCAGATCGTGCATTACTACTGCGAAGAGGCCCACACGGCGCTGTCGGCCAAGCCGCCCGCCATCGAGGCGGCACAGACGGCCCTCGACGCCGCCGACCACGCCGCCGAGCTGGCCGGCAAGAGCGGTGGCCTGAGCAAAGCCTCCAAGGTGCGCACCGCGATGCTGCGCGCGCGCCTCGCGGCCGCCACCCAGGACACCAAGAGCGAGCGCCTGCATCTCGAGTCGGTGCTGAGCGACGCGCCCGAGTTCGCGGGCCTGGTCGCCGAGACGCTGCTCAACAATTATCGTCAGGCGGGCCAGCCCGCCGTGGGCCTGGAGCTGCTGCACAAGCAATACGAGCGCCATGCCTCGCTCGATCTGTTCAACGTGGTGTTTCGCGAGCTGCGTGTGCAGCAGGGCAGCGCGACGGCTTGGGCATTCGCCCGCAATGCGCTGCGCCATCACCCCTCGCTGCTGGGCCTGGATCGCCTCCTCGAGGCCGAGCTGGCCAGCCCGGCCGGCGCGGGCGAAGAGAGCCCCGTGCCCGGCGCGGATCTCACCCTGCTGCGCAGCCTGATCCACAAGCACACGCAGCGTCTCGACCGTTATGCCTGCCGCAACTGCGGCTTTCAGGCGCGGCGCTTCTACTGGCAGTGCCCCGGCTGCAATGCCTGGGAGACCTACGCGCCGCGTCGTCTGGAAGAGTCCGAATGAATCGTTTTCCCTCCGATAAAGTCGCCGGGGCCCGCATCCTGGTCGTGGGCGACGTGATGCTCGACCGGTATTGGTTCGGCGAGGTCGACCGCATCTCGCCCGAGGCGCCCGTGCCCGTGGTGCGCGTGGCGCGCCGCGAAGACCGTCTCGGCGGCGCGGCCAACGTGGCGCGCAACATCGCCGCGCTCGGCGCTCAGGTCACCTTGATCGGCGTGATCGGCGACGACGAAGCCGGCGCGAGCATCCAGGCCCTGGCGGGCGCCGATGGCGTCCAGGCCGAGCTGGTCCGCGATCCGCAGCGTCACACCACGCTCAAGATGCGCGTGCTGGGCCGCCAGCAGCAGTTGCTGCGTGTCGACTTCGAAGAACAACCCGACGCCGCCGCGCTGGACCGCGTCGAGTCCGCGTTCGCGCGTCAGCTCGGCCGGCACGACATCGTCATTCTGTCCGACTACGCCAAGGGTACGCTGGAGCGTGTCGGGCATCTGATTTCCATGGCGCGTGCCGCGGGCATCCCGGTGCTGGTCGATCCCAAGGGCGACGACTACACGCGTTATCGCGGCGCGGCCCTGGTCACGCCCAATCGTTCCGAGATGCAGCAGGCCGTGGGCCGCTGGACGACCGAGGCCCAGCTCACCGAGCGCGCGCAGCGCCTGCGCGGCGAGCTCGATCTCGACGCGCTGCTGGTCACGCGTTCGGAGCAGGGCATGACCCTCTTCACCCAGGAAGGCCGCGAGCATGTGGACGCACAGGCTCATGAGGTTTTCGACGTGTCCGGCGCGGGCGATACCGTGCTGGCCACCCTGGCCGTCATGCGCGCCGCGGGCCTGCCCTGGGCCGACGCGATGGGCTGGGCCAATCGTGCCGGCGGCATCGTGGTCGGCAAACTCGGTACCTCGGTGGTGACGGCCGCCGAACTTGCAGGAGAGACACCATGATCGTGGTTACTGGCGCCGCCGGCTTTATCGGCAGCAACCTCGTGCGCGGCCTGAACCGCCGGGGCATCAACGACGTGATCGTCGTCGACGATCTGACCGACGGCGACAAATTCCGCAATCTGGTCGATTGCCGCATCGCCGATTACATCGGCCACGATGACTTCCGCGAGCGCGTGCGCGAAGGGCGTCTGCCCAAGCTGCGCGCCGTGTTTCATCAGGGCGCGTGTTCCGACACGACCGAGCGCAACGGCCGCTACATGATGGACAACAACTACCGCGTCACGCTGGAGTTGTTCGAGTACTGCCAGGCGCAGCGCGTGCCGTTCCTGTACGCCTCGTCGGCCGCGGTCTATGGCGGCTCGTCGGTGTATGTCGAAGAGCCGGCCAACGAAAAGCCGCTCAACGTCTACGGCTACTCCAAGCTGTTGTTCGATCAGGTGCTGCGCACCCGCATGGACCGCCTCACGGCGCAGGTCGTGGGCCTGCGTTATTTCAACGTCTACGGTCCGCACGAGCAGCACAAGGGCCGCATGGCCTCGGTGGCATTCCACAACATGAACCAGTTCCTGGCCGAAGGACATGTGCGCCTGTTCGGCGGCTGGGACGGCTGGGCCGACGGCGGTCAGAGCCGCGACTTCATCTCGGTCGAGGATGTCGTGGCCGTGAACCTGCACTTCCTCGATCATCCGCAGATTTCCGGCGTGTTCAATTGCGGCACCGGCCGGGCGCAGCCCTTCAACGACATCGCGCATGCGGTAGTCAACGCGCTGCGCGCCGAACGCGGCGAGGCGGCCCTCACGCTGGCGCAGCAGGTCGAGCAGGGCCTGATCCGCTATGTGCCGTTCCCCGACGATCTGAAGGGGCGCTATCAGAGCTTCACGCAGGCCAACGTCGACAACCTGCGCGCAACGGGTTTCGTCGCTCCCATGCGGGACGTCCAGACCGGCGTGACGGAATACGTCCGCTACTGGCGTTCGCAGGGCTGAGGCAGAAGGCGAGTCGCGGTCGGAGAGGCGGGAGGGCCAGTCGCGGACGGCTAGTCGCGGACGGCAAGTCGATGATGGCCAATCGCAGGGCGGGTGTCGCGCCCACCCTGCGGGGCTTCCGCAGGGGCAATCGCGTGCACTCCCCGTGCACGCGGGGCCGCGCGGGCCGACCATGAGGTCGTGGCGGCCGTATCGGCCGTCATCCTTCCCAGGAGCCTGCCATGTCCCGCCCGACGTCTTTCCATTTCCCCGTCTTTCACGGCTTTCATTCCCGCACATCCGCCGCGCCGATCCGCCCGACGCATCGTCGACCGGCGCCGCCGAGTCGCGTCGCGCCGTCGTCTTCCGTGCCACCCGCCGTGCCGTCCGGCCGCGCCGCGAGCCGCGCGTGGCTCGCGCTGGGTGGCCGTGCGCGGGCTGCGCTGCTCGGCGTGGCGTTGATGGGCGGTCTGGCGCTGCCCTCCGGTAATGCTCGCGCGCTCGACGTCAATCGGGCCGACGCCTCCCAGCTGCAAACCCTGCGCGGTATCGGTCCCAGCATGGCGCAGCGCATCCTGACCGAACGGGATCGCAATGGTCCGTTCGCCACGCTCGACGCGTTGCGCGAGCGCGTGCGTGGCATCGGCGAGAAGACGCTGCAGTCGCTGCGCGAGGCCGGCCTGTCCGCGGGTGCGGAGCAGGGCGCCTCTCGTGCCAGTGCGGCGCCCGCGGCTTCGCCGCCCGCCGCGGGGGCGAGCTCCGCCGGTGCCCCGCAGCCGGGCAAGGAGGGCGGCACGGCGGCGCCGGCCGGCCGTGGCCGGTCCCAGTCCGGCGCGGCGGCGGGCCGTTGAGCCCGAGGGCTCGGGCAGGGCGGTACGGCAGCGCACAGGTATCCGTGGCCGCCGCCCCTGCCTGCGACCGCTTCCACTGCCCGTGGCACCCACCACGCCTGCGGCCGCCACTGCCGGTGGCCTCCGTCCCTGCCTGGGGCCGCCACTGCCGGTGGCCCGCGTCCCTGCCTGGGGCCGCCACTGCCGGTGGCCCCCGCCACTCCCTGTCGCCACCACTGCCCGAGGGGCTTGCCGGGCGCCGTGCCAGCGGCCCGGTCCCGACGCACCTGACGGCCGCCTGTCGTGGAGGCCCTGAGCCCATTCGGGGCTTTCGCCCCCGCCGCCGTCCGCGCGGGTATGATCAGCCGATGAGCAAAGTCACCTATCCCACCATCGAACAGACCGTCGGCAACACGCCGCTGGTCCGCCTGCAGCGCATCCCCGGCTCGGCCGGCGAGGCGCGTGGCAATGTGATCCTGGCCAAGCTGGAAGGCAACAACCCCGCGGGTTCCGTCAAGGATCGTCCTGCCCTGTCGATGATCCTGCGCGCCGAGGAGCGCGGCGAGATCGCGCCGGGCGACACGCTGATCGAGGCCACGAGCGGCAACACCGGCATCGCGCTCGCCATGACGGCGGCGATGCGCGGCTATCGCATGATCCTGATCATGCCCGACAACCTCTCGGTCGAGCGCCGCGCCGCCATGACCGCCTACGGCGCAAAGTTGATCCTGACCCCGGCCGACAAGGGCGGCATGGAATACGCCCGGGACCTGGCCATGGCGATGCAGGCCGAAGGCAAGGGCAAGGTGCTCGATCAGTTTGCCAACCCGGACAACCCGCGCGCCCACATCGAAGGTACCGGTCCCGAGATCTGGACCCAGACCGGCGGCCGCATCACCCACTTCGTGAGCGCCATGGGCACCACCGGCACGATCATGGGTGTGTCCACCTACCTCAAGTCGCGCAACCCCGCCGTGCAGGTGGTCGGTGCGCAGCCCGCCGAAGGCTCGTCGATCCCGGGCATCCGCAAGTGGCCCGAAGCCTACCTGCCCAAGATTTTCGATCGCAGCCTGGTCGACGCGTACGAGTCGATCGTGCAGGCCGATGCCGAGCAGATGGCCCGCCGGCTGGCCGCCGAAGAAGGCATCTTCGCCGGCATTTCGTCGGCCGGCGCGCTGGTCGGCGCGCTGCGCGTCGCCGAGCGCGTCGAGAACGCCACCATCGTGTTCATCGTCTGCGACCGGGGTGACCGGTATCTGTCGACCGGCGTGTTCAACTAATTGCGCTTCGTCGTGCCCGGCGCGGCCGTGCCGGCCGCGGCCTGGCGGTTCATGCGGCTTTGCAGCTCGGCCGCGAGGTCGGCGACCGCCGTGGCGTAGAAGTAGCTGCGGTTGTAGTGGGTAAGGGCAAAGAAATTGGGCGTGGAGGTGCGATAGACCGCCGTGCCGCGCATTTCTTCGGCGAGGTCGATCACACCCAGCGGATGCGTCTGCCAGCTGGCAGGCGCGGCACCCGGCGCCAGACGCGCGCCCGCGCGCTGCAGGGCGGGCCAGTCGAGCGTGGGTTGCAGGCCGCCCGCCACCAGCGGCGCGGGATCGGCCGGCAGGGTAACGGGCGCGAACACCGGCAGGCCGCGCTGCCAGCCGTGCTGCACCAGGAAATTGCCCACCGACATCACGGCGTCTTCGACGCTGCTCTCGAGGTGGATGTGGCCATCGCCGTCGCCGTCGACGGCATAGCGCGCGATCGAGCCGGGCATGAACTGCGGCATGCCGATGGCGCCCGCGAATGAGCCCACGGCGTCGATTTCGAGCTTGCCCTGATACGACAGCGTGATGAAGTCGGCCAGCTGGCCGCGGAACATCTCGGCGCGCTCGGGCTTGGCGGGATCCGGGTAGTCGAAGGCCAGGGTCGCCAGCGCGTCCAGCACGCGGAAATTGCCCATATTGCGGCCGTAGAGCGTCTCCACGCCGATGATGGCCGCGATGATCGACGCCGGCACGCCGTACTGCTGCGCCGCGCGGTCGAGGAGGGGGGCATTGGCCTGCCAGAAGTCCACGCCCCAACCGATGCGCTTGGGCTCGATGAACCGTGCGCGATAGGTGTTCCAGCTGCGCCATACCTTCTTGCCCGGCGGCGAGGGCGCGATCAGACGCGAGACCGTGGCGTTATAGCGGGACGACTCCAGCGTGGTGAGCACCTGATTCAGCGGCAGGCTGCGGTCGCGCGCGAGCTGTTCGCCGAAAGCGCGCACCTCGGGGCGCAGCTTGCCGCTCGGATCCAGCGTGGCGGAGGGCTCGGCGGGCGGTTCGGTCGGACCGATCCGAACCGCGCCAGGCGTGCCACGGGCGGCCGCGGGGGCGATTTCGGGGGCGGCGGCCGCGGCGGGAGCGGCCTGGGGCGCGCGGGTGGCGCACCCGGCGAGGGAGGTGGCGAGGGCGGCGGCTAGCGCGGTGATTTGCAGGAAACGACCACTGATGAACATAATCTTCCTTATGGAGACCATGTATCTTACCCACCCCTCATGCCGCATGCATGAAATGGGCAGCTGGCACCCCGAGAGCCCACAGAGGCTGGATGCCATTTCCGACCAGCTGCTGGCCAGCGGGCTGGCGCCTTACGTCAACGAGCGGCAGGCGCCCGAAGCCTCGCGCGCCGACATCCTGCGCGTCCACACCGTGGCCTATCTGGATAACCTGCGCGCGCGCCAGCCCGACGTGGGCTACGCCACGATCGATCCCGATACCCTGATGAATCCGTACACCTACGAGGCGGCGCTGCATGCCGCCGGGGCAGGGGTGGCGGCGGTCGACGCGGTGATGGGCGGCGAGGCGAGCACGGCGTTCTGCGCGGTCCGCCCGCCCGGGCACCACGCCGAGTCGGCGCGGGCCATGGGATTCTGCTTTCTGAACAATGTGGCGATCGCGGCGGCGCATGCCCTCGCATTCCACACGCTCGAGCGGGTGGCGGTCGTGGATTTCGACGTGCATCACGGCAACGGCACCGAAGAGATTTTCGCCGGCGACGAGCGCGTGCTGATGTGCAGCTTTTTCCAGCATCCGTTTTTTCCCAATAGCGGGACGGATCATCCGGCCGACAACATGGTCAACGTGCCGGTGGACGCCTACACCGCCGGCGCGGCGGTGCGCGACATCGTGCGCGACACCTGGCTGCCGCGCCTGGAGGCGCACCGGCCCCAGCTGGTGCTGATCTCCGCGGGTTTCGATGCCCACCGCGAAGACGACATGGGGCAAATGGGATTGGTGGAGGCCGACTATGCCTGGATCACGGACCAACTCGTCGCGCTGGCCGACAAGCACGCGCAGGGCCGCGTCGTCAGCATGCTGGAGGGGGGTTACAACCTGTCGGCATTGGGCCGAAGTGTTGTTGCGCACATACGATCCCTTTCAAAGCTGTAGAATCGAAAGAAATTTGTGCAATGCGGGCCCGGCTCCATGCCGGGCAATGATTGTTTATTAGGAGGCTGCTGGATGAAGGTGCTGGTACCCGTCAAGCGTGTCGTTGACTACAACGTCAAGGTACGCGTGAAGTCCGATCAAACCGGGGTGGACATCGCCAACGTGAAGATGTCGATGAACCCCTTCGATGAAATCGCCGTCGAGGAAGCGACGCGCCTGAAGGAAAAGGGCAGCGTTGCGGAAGTCATCGCCGTCTCTTGCGGCGTTGCACAAAGCCAGGAAACCCTGCGCACCGCGATGGCCATCGGCGCCGACCGCGGCGTGCTGGTGCAGACCGACGCCGAACTCCAGCCGCTGGCCGTGGCCAAGCTGCTCAAGGCCGTGGTCGACAAGGAACAGCCGCAGCTGGTCATCCTGGGCAAGCAGGCCATCGACGACGACGCCAACCAGACCGGCCAGATGCTGGCCGCGCTGCTCGACTGGCCCCAGGCCACGTTCGCCAGCAAGGTCGAGCTTGCCGACGGCAAGGTCACGGTCACGCGTGAAGTCGACGGCGGTCTCGAAACCGTCGCGCTCAAGCTGCCCGCCATCGTCACCACCGACCTGCGCCTGAACGAGCCGCGTTACGTCACGCTGCCCAACATCATGAAGGCCAAGAAGAAGCAGCTCGACACCCTCACGCCCGATGACCTGGGTGTGGATGCCGCGCCGCGCCTGAAGACGCTGAAGGTCAGCGAGCCGCCGGCACGCAAGGCCGGCATCAAGGTGGCCGATGTCGCCGCGCTGGTCGACAAACTCAAGAACGAAGCGAAGGTGGTGTGATGACGACGCTGGTTATTGCCGAACACGACAACGCCCAGTTGAAGGGCGCTACCCTGAACACCGTTGCCGCCGCCGCCAAGATCGGTGGTGACGTGCACGTGCTGGTTTCGGGCAGCAACGCGCGCGCCGTGGCCGACCAGGCCGCCAAGATCGCCGGCGTGAGCAAGGTCCTGCTGGCCGACGCCCCGCAACTGGCCGACGCGCTGGCCGAGAACGCCGCCGCTCAGGTCCTGGCCGTGGCGAGCTCGTACAGCCACATCCTGTTCCCCGCGACCGCCTCGGGCAAGAACATCGCCCCGCGCGTGGCCGCCAAGCTCGACGTGGCTCAGATCTCCGACATCACCGCCGTCGAATCCGCCGACACGTTCCAGCGCCCGATCTACGCGGGCAATGCGATCGCCACCGTGCAGTCGGCCGACTCGGTCAAGGTCATCACCGTGCGCTCTACCGGCTTCGACGCCGTGGCCGCCGAAGGCGGCTCGGCTGCCGTCGAAACGATCGAAGCCGTGGCCGATTCGGGCCTGTCCTCGTTCGTGGGCCGCGAAGTCGCCAAGAGCGACCGTCCCGAACTGGCCGGCGCGCGCGTCGTGGTCTCGGGTGGCCGTGGTCTGGGCAGCGCCGAGAACTTCAAGATTCTCGATCCGCTCGCCGACAAGCTGGGCGCCGCCCTGGGCGCCTCGCGCGCCGCCGTCGATGCGGGCTACGCCCCCAACGACTGGCAGGTCGGCCAGACCGGCAAGATCGTCGCACCGCAGCTGTACGTGGCGGTCGGCATCTCGGGTGCGATCCAGCATCTGGCCGGCATGAAAGACTCGAAGGTCATCGTCGCGGTCAACAAAGACCCCGAAGCGCCGATCTTCGGCGTGGCCGACTACGGCCTCGTGGGCGATCTGTTCCAGGTCGTTCCGGAGTTGACCTCCGCGCTGTAAGTCAGGGGCCGGGCCGCGCAAGCCGCCCATCCCCAAAAAACCGCAGGCTTCGGCCTGCGGTTTTTTTTCGTCCTTGCGCGGCCCCATGCACGGCTTCATGCGGGCGCCCGCGAGGGCGGCGGGCGCGCGCGCATCGCCACCCCACCATGCTCGCAAGTTTGGTGCTAATGTCTCCCGGACGCGCGTTCGGGGCCGCATGACCGGCCATGGCGCGTCGTTCGCATCACCGCATGTCGCAACACCCTTCATCGCGTTCCTGGACCGGCAAAGGAGATGGGCATGGCTCGGCGATATCCCGTGTGGCTGCGTGGCGAGGTGCTCCGATGAGAGACCTCTCCTGCTCGGTGGGTTTTTTCAATAGCGTCCCGATCGCGATCGTCTTTCTCGCGGTGGGGCTGGGCTTTCTGGTCGGGCGATTACGCATCGGACCCGTCGAGCTCGGCGGCGTGTGTGGCACGCTGATCGTCGCCCTGCTGCTGGGGCAGACGGGGTGCCAGGCGAGCTTCCAGGTCAAGGACATCGCCTTCGCGCTGTTCATCTTTGCCATGGGCTATTCCGGCGGCCCGGGCTTCTTCGCCAACCTCAATCGTTCCAGCCTGCGCTTCATGGTGCTGCCGCTGGTCGAGGCCGTGCTGGTGCTGAGCATCGCACTGATGGCGGCACGCCTGTTCGGCTTCGATCCTGGCACGACGGCGGGCCTCGCCGCGGGCGCCGCGACGGAGTCGGCGGTGGTGGGCACGGCCTCCGAGGCGCTGCGCCACCTGGGGCTCAACGCCGCCCAGGTGCAGCAGATGGAAGCCAACATCGCCATCGCCTACTCGCTCACCTATCTGGTCGGCATGATCAGCATCGTGATCTTCACCAGTCAGGTCGCGCCCGTGCTGCTCGGCATCGACCTGCGCAAGGCGTCCAAGGCGCTGGAAGAAAAGCTCGGTGGCGTGCCGGACAAGGACGAAGACAACCTGCCGGCGCTGCCGCGGCTGGTCGGGCGCACGCACCTCGTGCGCGAGGCGGATGGCCGCGATGTGGGCGCGATCGAGGCCGAGCTGGGCGGGCGTACCGTGATCACGCGCATCCTGCGCAATGGCGAGGCGGTGCCCGCCAGCCGTGCCGAGACGCTGCGCTCGGGCGATATCGTGGTCGTGCTCGGCCTGCGCGGCTTCGCCTTGCGCGCCAATGCGCTGGTGGGCCCCGAGATCGATATTCCCGCCGCGCACGCGGAAGCCCTCAACCTGCGCGAAAAGCAGGTCGTGGTGAATCGCAAGCACGTCAATGGCCAGACGCTGGCCGAGTTGGGCCGCCGCGCCGAGGCCAACGCGGCGGCGCGCGGCGTGTTCCTCGTGAACCTGGAGCGCGGCGGTCTGGATCTGCCCATTCTGCCGTCGACCACGGTGCAGTACGGTGACGTGGTGACCCTGGTCGGCACCGACCCCGAGCTCGGCGAGGCCGCGCAGCGGTTGGGCGGCGAGTTGCGCCGCGACGGCATGACGGACCTCGTGTTCCTGTCGGCCGGCATTCTGGCCGGCCTGCTGATCGGCAGCCTCGCGGTCACGCTCGGCGGCATTCCTCTGTCGCTCGGCAGCGGGGGCGGGGCGCTCGTGAGCGGGCTCATCTGCGGCTGGATCGCGGCGAAGCGCCCGGGCGTGGGTCATATCCCGGCGCCGGCCCTGAGCCTGCTCAAGGAGCTGGGTCTGGCGATCTTCATTGCGTGCGTGGGGTTGTCCGCAGGTCCGCAGGCGATTACGCTTTTGAAAGAGCACGGATTGGTACTGCCGTTGCTCGGGCTGCTGGTATCGCTGGGCCCGGCATGTGCATCGCTCTGGATCGGGCACAAGATCCTCAAGATCGAAGGGCCGCTCCTGCTGGGGGCGATCGCCGGCCAGCACGTAAGCACGCCCACCGTGAGCGCGGTGATCGCGAAGGCGGGCAGCCCCATTCCCCTCCTGGGCTACACCGTCACGTACGCGATCGCCAACGTGCTTCTGCCCGTGCTGGGGCCACTCATCGTGGCGCTGGCCTACCATGCAAGCTAGCGGTTCAACGTTTGAGTTTTTCCGCGGATGGCGTGCCAGCACGCTGTCCGCCGCGCTTATATCAACGGAGACGACATGACCTACACCACGCCCGCACGCGACATCCGCTTTGCCCTGAACGAGCTGGCCGGATTGGCCGAGATCCTGAAGCTGCCGGGGTTCGAAGAGGTGACGCCGGACCTGGTGGAAGCGATCCTCGAAGAAAACGCGCGATTCGTGCAGCAGGCGGTGGCGCCGCTGAACGTGGCGGGCGATACGAAGCCGCCTGTCTGGCAGGACGGCAAGGTCACGACCACGCCCGGTTTCGCCCAGGCCTTCGCCGACTACGCGGCGGGCGGCTGGCAGGGCCTGCAGCACCCGCAGCAATGGGGCGGGCAGGGCCTGCCGCATCTGGTGTCCGCGCCGGCGGGCGAGAACATCCAGGCGGCGAGCCTCGCTTTCTCGCTGTGTCCCATGCTGACCGATGGCGTGATCGAGGCCCTGCTGACCGTGGGCTCGGAGGCGCAGCGCCGTGCCTACGTGCCCAATCTGCTGGGCGGCAAATGGACCGGCACGATGAACCTCACGGAGCCGCAGGCAGGCTCCGATCTGGCGCTGGTCAATACGCGCGCGGTCAAGCAGGACGACGGCAGCTACCGCCTGTCGGGCCAGAAGATATTCATCACCTATGGCGAACACGATCTCGCCGAAAACATCATCCATCTGGTGCTGGCGCGCACGCCCGATGCGCCGGCGGGCGTGAAGGGCATCTCGCTGTTCATCGTGCCGAAGTTCCTCGTCAACGACGACGGCTCGCTGGGCGCGCGCAACGATGTCTGGTGCGCCTCGCTCGAGCACAAGCTCGGCATTCACGGCAGTCCGACGGCCGTGCTGCTGTATGGCTCCGGCAAGGGCGATGTGGGCGAAGGCGCAGTGGGCTATCTGGTAGGCGAACAGAACCGCGGCCTCGAGTACATGTTCATCATGATGAATGCGGCGCGTTATTCCGTGGGGCAGCAGGGCATCGCGCTGTCGGAGCGCGCCTACCAGCTGGCGCAGGCCTACGCGCGCGACCGCGTGCAGGGCCGTGCCATCGAAGGCTCGGCGGGGCCGGTCACGATCTCGCATCACCCCGACGTGCAGCGCATGCTGCTCACCATGCGCGCACTGACCGAAGCCGCGCGTGCGATTTCCTACGTGGCGGCCGCGGCGCACGACAAGGGCACGCATCATCCCGACGCTGAGGTGCGGGCGCGCAACCGCGCGTTCTACGAATACCTGGTCCCGATCGTGAAAGGCTTCTCCACCGAGTCGGCCGTCGAGGTGGCGTCCCTCGGTGTGCAGGTGCACGGCGGCATGGGCTTCATCGAGGAGACCGGCGCGGCGCAGCACTACCGCGACGCCCGCATCCTGCCGATCTACGAAGGCACGACCGCGATCCAGGCCAACGATCTGGTCGGACGCAAGACCCTGCGCGACGGCGGCGCCACTGCGTATGCCTCGATCGCCGCCATGCGCGACACACTCAAGGCGCTGGAGGGCGACGCGGCGCGCGCCGACGCCACGGAGCGCGATGGCCTGCGCCTGCTGCGCGACAACTTCGATCAGGCGATCCAGGCCTATGAGTCGGCGGTCGATTATCTGCTGCAGCACGCCAGCACCCACCCGCGTGCGGTGTATGCCGGCAGCGTGCCGTATCTGATGCTGGCCGGCATCGTGCACGGCGGCTGGCAGATGGCGCGCGCCGCCCTGGTGAGCCGCCGCTATCTGGCCGATGGCAGCAGCGATCCCTTTTATCGCAACAAGCTGGGCACGGCGCTGTTCTACGGCGCGCAGCTGCTGCCGCGTGCGCTGGGGCTGTCCGCCACCGTGCGCGCGGGCGAGGTCACGGACGCCAGCGCCGCGCTCGCCGATATTGCATAAGGTTATATAAGTTCCTTATTTCCCCGTGGCCAGGTTTGATGCAAGAATCATCTGGCCTCACAACTTGCCGTCAGGAGATAGCGATGGGTCAACTCCGTCTGGGCGACACCGCCCCCGATTTCGAACAAAAGTCCTCCACGGGCACGCTGCGTTTCTACGATTATCTCGGCGACAGCTGGGGCGTGCTGTTTTCGCATCCGGCCGACTTCACGCCGGTGTGCACCACCGAACTCGGCTACACGGCCAAGCTGGCCGATGAGTTCGCCAAGCGCAACGTCAAGGTGCTGGCCCTGTCGGTCGACGGCGTCGATTCGCACCAGCAGTGGATCGGCGACATCAACGAGACCCAGTCCACCCAGGTCAACTTCCCGATCCTGGCCGACGAAGATCGCAAGGTCTCCGAGCTCTACGACATGATCCACCCGAACGCCAGCGCCACGGCTACCGTGCGCTCGGTCTTCATCATCGACCCGGCCAAGAAGGTGCGTCTGATCATCACCTATCCGGCCAGCACCGGCCGCAACTTCAACGAGATCCTGCGCGTGATCGATTCGCTGCAGCTCACCGACAGCCACAGCGTGGCCACGCCGGTGAACTGGAATGACGGCGATGACGTCATCATCGTGCCGTCGCTGAAAGACGAAGCGGTGATCAAAGAGAAGTTCCCCAAGGGCTACAAGGCCGTGCGTCCGTATCTGCGCATCACGCCGCAACCGAATAAGTAAATGACTTTTCTGTAGCGGCGGCTCGATTTTCGAGCCCGTGCGCGGAGGGGCAGTCGCTGGCTGCCCTCTATGAAAAAGGCCGTTTTTCCCCGGGGAAAACGGCCTTTTTTCATCGCGTGGCGTCCCGGTTTTTCTTATGCCTTGCGGCGATGAACAATCAATTAATGATTCGTTCCGTTCACAACGTGCCGCACGCACACTTGCATCCACTCACTACAAACAAACCAAGGATGCACAGATGCCTGCCCGTAATGCCGGATTCCTTACCGCGCTCGCCGCGCTCGCCATGACGTTCACCCTGGGCCTGCCCGTGGCGCAAGCCCAGCAGAAGCAGACGCTGTTGAACGTGTCGTACGACCCGACCCGCGAGCTGTACCGCGCGGTGGACGATGCCTTCATCAAGGAATACAAGGCAAAGGCCAACACCGATCTCACGATTCGCCAGTCGCATGGCGGTTCGGGTCGTCAGGCGCGCTCGGTGATCGACGGTCTGGATGCCGACGTGGTCACGCTGGCGCTGGCCTACGATATCGACGCGATCGCCGACAAGGGCCTGTTGCCGCAGGACTGGCAAAAGCGTCTGCCGCTGAACAGCTCGCCGTACACCTCGACCATCGTGTTCCTGGTGCGCAAGGGCAACCCCAAGCAGATCAAGGATTGGGACGACCTGATCAAGCAGGGCGTCGAGGTCATCACGCCCAATCCCAAGACCTCGGGTGGCGCGCGCTGGAATTATCTGGCCGCCTGGGCCTATGCGCTGCAGAAGAACAACGGCAGCACCGACAAAGCCCGTGAGTTCGTGGGCGCGCTGCTCAAGAACGTGCCGGTGCTCGATACCGGCGCCCGGGGCTCGACCACGACCTTCGTCGAGCGTGGCGTGGGCGACGTGCTGCTGGCCTGGGAGAACGAAGCCTTCCTGGCCCAGGAAGAGCTGGGTCCGGACAAGTTCGACATCATCGTGCCGTCGCTCTCGATCCTGGCCGAGCCCCCGGTGGCCATCGTGGACAAGGTCGTGGACAAGAAGGGCACCCGCGCCGCGGCGCAGGCCTACCTCGAGTTTCTGTACACCCCGGCCGCACAGGAAATCATCGCCAAGAATTTCTACCGCCCGACCGACAAGAACGTCGCGGCCAAGTACGAGAGCCGGTTCCCCAAGCTCAAGCTGGTGACGATCGACGATCCGATCTTCGGCGGCTGGCGCAAGGCCCAGAAGGACCACTTCAGCGACGGCGGCACCTTTGACCAGGTGTACCAGCCGCAGAAGAAATAAGCGGCGATAGCGGAAGCGACACGATGAGTTCGGTCTCCATTTCCGCGGGGGGCGCTGCGGCGCCCCGCCGACGCAACGGCCCCGGCGTCCTGCCGGGTTTTGGCATCTCCATGGGCTTCGCGGTGCTGTATCTCAGCCTGCTGGTGCTGATTCCGCTGGCCGCGCTGCCGATCAAGAGCGCCGGGCTGGGGTGGGAGGGCTTCTGGGACACGGTGACCGCGCCGCGCGTCGTCGCCTCCTACAAACTGACGTTCGGGGCGTCGCTGATCGCGGCGCTCGTGAATCTGGTGTTCGGCACCATCGTCGCCTGGGTCCTCGTGCGCTACCGCTTTCCGGGCAAGAAGGTCGTGGATGCCCTGGTCGACCTGCCGTTCGCCTTGCCCACGGCCGTGGCCGGCATCGCGCTCACCGCGCTCTATGCCAAGAACGGCTGGCTCGGCGAGCCGCTTCTGCGCTGGTTCGATCTCAAGGTGGCGTT
Source organism: Bordetella genomosp. 5 (assembly GCF_002261475.1). Classification (GTDB taxonomy): domain Bacteria; phylum Pseudomonadota; class Gammaproteobacteria; order Burkholderiales; family Burkholderiaceae_B; genus Bordetella. Next base: position 239,658 of record NZ_NEVN01000007.1, on the reverse strand, counting down.
CACGCCGCTGGGCATCGTGATCGCGCTGATATTCATCGGGCTGCCGTTCGTGGTGCGCACGGTGCAGCCGGTGCTCGAAGACGTGGAGCGCGAGATCGAGGAGGCCGCCGCCAGCCTGGGCGCCGACCGCTGGCAGACGGTGCGCCGCGTGCTGCTGCCCGCCTTGTTTCCGGCGCTGCTGACGGGGTTCGCGCTGGCGTTCGCCCGGGCGGTGGGCGAGTACGGCTCGGTCGTGTTCATTGCCGGCAACATGCCCATGGTGTCGGAGATCACGCCGCTGCTCATCATCGCCAAGCTCGAAGAGTTCGACTATGCGGGCGCCGCGGCGATCGCGACGGTGATGCTGTTGATGTCGTTCGCATTGCTGCTGCTCATCAACCTGCTGCAAGGCTGGCAGACCCGCCGTAACGGGAGGCTCGCATGAGCGCCGACATTCGTCCCGACCATCTGACCGAGCCGCGCTGGGTGCGCGGCCTGCTGCTGACGCTCGGTCTGGGCTTTCTCGCGCTGTTTCTGCTGGTGCCGCTGGTGGCGGTGTTCACGGAGGCGTTCAAGCGTGGCTGGGAAGTCTACGTGGCCGCCATCACCGACGACGACGCCTGGTCGGCGATCAAGCTGACGCTGCTGGTGGCCGCGATCGCGCTGCCGGTGAATCTGGTGTTCGGCGTGGCGGCGGCCTGGGCCATCACCAAGTTTCAGTTTCGCGGCAAGCAGGTGCTGATCACCCTGATCGACCTGCCGTTTTCCGTGTCGCCGGTGGTGGCCGGTCTGGTGTTCGTGCTGTTGTTCGGCGCCCAGGGCTGGTTCGGCCCGTGGCTGCAGGCGCATGACATCAAGATCGTGTATGCCGTGCCGGGCGTGATCCTCGCCACCTTGTTCGTGACCTTTCCGTTTGTCGCGCGTGAGCTGATTCCGCTGATGCAGGCCCAGGGCAGCGAGGAAGAACAGGCCGCGCTCACCTTGGGCGCGAGCGGCTGGCAGATCTTCTGGCGCATCACGCTGCCCAACATCAAGTGGGGCCTGCTGTACGGCGCCATCCTGTGCAACGCGCGGGCGATGGGGGAATTCGGCGCGGTGTCGGTGGTGTCGGGCCAGGTGCGCGGCCTCACCAACACGATGACGTTGCACGTGGAGATTCTCTACAACGAGTACCAGTTCGCCGCGTCGTTCGCGGTGGCGTCGCTGCTGGCGCTGCTGGCGCTCGTGACCCTGTTGATCAAGAACCTCGTCGAGTGGCGCAACCACAAGCTGCTGCGCGACGCATCGCTGCCGGTGGAGCGCCCGGTGGCCCCGTCGCCGGCGACCTCGGCCGCCGTGGCCTGAAGGAGATAAGGCATGAGTATCGAAGTTCGCAATCTGTCCAAGCGTTTCAACGACTTCCGTGCGTTGGACGACGTGTCGCTCTCGATCGAGACCGGCGAGCTGGTCGCGCTGCTGGGGCCGTCGGGCTGTGGCAAGACGACGTTGCTGCGCATCATCGCGGGGCTGGAAGCGCCGGACCAGGGCAGCGTGCTGTTCGCGGGCGAGGATGCCACCGCCGTGGACGTGCGCCGCCGCCAGGTCGGCTTCGTGTTCCAGCATTACGCGCTCTTCAAGCACATGACGGTGTTCGAGAATGTCGCCTTCGGTTTGCGCGTGAAGCACCGCTCGCTGCGCCCGTCCGAGGCGCAGATCCGATCCAAGGTGCACGAACTGCTGCAACTGGTGCAGCTCGATTGGCTGGCCGACCGCTATCCCTCGCAGCTCTCGGGCGGTCAGCGCCAGCGCATCGCGCTGGCCCGGGCGCTGGCCGTGGAGCCGCGCGTGCTGCTGCTCGACGAGCCGTTCGGCGCGCTCGACGCCAAGGTGCGCAAGGAGCTGCGCCGTTGGTTGCGCCGCCTGCACGACGAGCTCAACGTGGCCAGCGTGTTCGTCACCCACGATCAGGAAGAGGCGCTCGAGGTGGCCGACCGGGTGGTGCTGATGAACGCCGGCAAGATCGAACAGGTAGGCACGCCGCGCGAGGTCTGGGAGAACCCGGCCACGCCGTTCGTCTATGGCTTTTTGGGCGACGTGAACCAGCTGCACGGTCACGCCCGCGACGGCCAGTGGCATGCCCATGGCGTGGCGCTGCCGGCCCCGGGGCTGGAGCAGGGACACGACGTCGGCGCCATCGCCTACGTCCGGCCGCACGAGGTCGAGGTGCTGCGCGTCGCCGACGCGGGGGCCGGCGCGGCTGGCGTGCCGGTGCGGCTGGCGCATGCCTACCTGGCCGGCCCGAGTGCCTACCTCGAACTCGCGCGCGAAGACGCCGACGCGCTGATCGAGGCCGAGGTGCCCGAGCGGCTGTTCCGCGAACTCAATCTGAAAGAAGGCGAAGCCCTGCTGGCGCGGCCGCGCCGCGCCCGGGTATTCGCCGCACAGGCCTGATCCATGACGCAATCCGCACTTTCCGACCCCCGCGTGGCCCAGCTCTGGCACGAGCTGCAGGCGCGGCTGGCCGGCATCGCGGCGTCGCACCCCGACGCCGTGCTCGCGTCTTCGCTCGCCGCCGAAGACATGTTGCTCACCCACGCCATTTTCGGTGGCGGCGTGCCGCTGGGCGTGTTTTCGCTCGACACCGGCCGCCTGCACGCCGAGACGCTCGCCATGCTGGATACCGTACACGAGCACTACGGCCGGGAGATCGAGGTGTGGCGCCCCGATGCGACCGCCGTCGCGGCCCATGTGGCCGAGCATGGCGCCTACGCGTTCTACGAGAGCGTGGCCCTGCGCAAGGCCTGTTGCCAGATCCGCAAGGTCGAGCCGCTCAAGCGCGCGCTCGCCGGCCGCAGCGCCTGGATCACGGGCCAGCGGCGCGAGCAGGCCGTCACGCGCGGCGAGCTGCCGTTCGACGAGCACGATCCGGTGTTCGGCCTGCACAAATTCAATCCCCTGGCCGCCTGGACCGAGGCCGATGTCTGGCTGGCGATCCGCGAGCTGGGCATTCCCTACAACCCGCTGCACGACCAGGGCTACCCGTCGATCGGCTGCGAGCCCTGTACGCGGGCCATCCGCCCCGGCGAAGACCTGCGCGCGGGCCGCTGGTGGTGGGAGTCGTCGGACTCCAAGGAGTGCGGGCTGCACGCGGGCAACGCCGCGTCGCCCGCGCCTCGCAGCCAGATCATTTCTATCGTGCCCGCGGGCGCACCCCCCACGCATTGAGGATTCACCATGTCTGTCGTCATCAACCGCAGTCATCTCGATTGGCTCGAGGCGGAAGCAATCTATATCTTGCGCGAGGTCGCGGCCGAGTGCGCCCGGCCCGCGCTGCTGTTCTCGGGCGGCAAGGATTCGGTGGTGCTGCTGCGCCTGGCCGAAAAGGCGTTTCGCCCGGGCCGGTTTCCCTTCCCCTTGCTGCACATCGACACGGGTCACAATTTCGATGAGGTGATCGCGTTCCGCGACGCACGTGCGGCCGAGCTGGGCGAGACCCTGCTGGTGCGCAGTGTCGAGGATTCGATCAAGCGGGGCAGCGTGGTGCTGCGCCGCGAGACCGACTCGCGCAATGCGGCCCAGGCCGTGACGCTGCTGGAGGCGATCGAGGAGCTGCAGCTCGACGCCTGCATCGGCGGCGCGCGCCGCGACGAAGAGAAGGCCCGCGCCAAAGAGCGCATCTTTTCGTTCCGCGACGAGTTCGGTCAGTGGGATCCCAAGGCCCAGCGTCCGGAGGTCTGGAACATCTTCAATACCCGCGTGCACGCGGGCGAGAACATGCGGGTGTTTCCGATCTCGAACTGGACCGAGCTCGACGTGTGGCAGTACATCCAGCGCGAACAGCTCGCGCTGCCGTCCATCTATTACACCCACGAACGCGAGGTGGTCCGGCGCAAGGGGCTGCTCGTGCCGGTGACGCGGCTCACGCCGCCGCGCGAGGATGAGACGGTCGAGCGGCTGCAGGTGCGCTTTCGCACGGTGGGCGATATCTCGTGCACCTGCCCGGTGGCCTCGGAGGCGAGCACCACGGCCGACATCATCGCGGAGACCGCCGTCACGGACATCACGGAGCGCGGCGCCACCCGGATGGACGACCAGACCTCGGAGGCCTCGATGGAGCGCCGCAAACGCGAAGGCTACTTCTGACCGCGCCGCGCAATCGAACACAGGGACACATCATGAACGCAGTGAACGAATCATTTCTGGGCGGCGCCGACAACGGTGTGCTGCGCCTCATCACCGCCGGCTCGGTCGACGACGGCAAGTCCACCCTCATCGGACGTCTGCTCTATGACAGCAAGGGCGTGTTCGCCGATCAGCTCGACGCGATCGCGCGCGCCAAGTACAAGCGCGTCGCGGGCGAGGGCATCGACTTCTCGCTGTTGACCGACGGCCTCGAGGCCGAACGCGAGCAGGGCATCACGATCGACGTGGCCTATCGCTACTTCGCCACGCCCGCGCGCAAGTTCATCATCGCCGACGCGCCCGGCCACGAGCAGTACACCCGCAACATGGTCACGGGCGCCTCGACGGCGGACGCGGCCATCATCCTGATCGACGCCACGCGCGCGGCCGACGGCGTGCTGCTGCCGCAGACCAAGCGCCACAGCACGATCGCCAAGCTGCTGGGCCTGCGTCACATCGTGGTCGCGGTCAACAAGATGGATCTGGTCGATTGGGATCAGGCGGTGTTCGAGCGCATCCATGCGTCGTACGCGCAACTGGCCGAGCGGCTCGGCATTGCGTCGTTCCAGATCCTGCCGCTGTCGGCGCTCAACGGCGACAACGTCGTCACGCTGTCGCCGCGCACGCCCTGGTATCGCGGCGAGCCGCTGCTCACGCTGCTCGAAGGGCTGGCGGTGGATGACAACGGCAGCGACCAGCCGCTGCGGCTGGCGGTGCAATGGGTGTCGCGCGAAGGCGGCGACCGCGCCGACGACTTCCGCGGCTACGCGGGCCGGGTGTCCAGCGGCGTGCTGCGGCCGGGCGATACGGTACAGGTGCAGCCATCGGGGGTGAGTGCCGTCGTGCGCGAAGTGCGTCTGCACGATCGCGCGCTCGAGGCCGCGTATGCGGGCGACTCGGTCACCGTGGTGCTCGATCGTGACGTCGATGTTTCGCGTGGCGATGTGATCGTGCATGCCGATGCGCCCGCGCGCGTGGGGCGCGAGTTCGATGCGGAGTTGTGCTGGCTCGATACGCAAGCGCTCAACCCCGCGCGTCGCTACCTGCTCAAGCATGGCACGCGCCTGACGTCGGCCAAGATTCGTGCGCTGCACACGCGCCGCGATATTCACGAATTGCAGGAGGTGCCGAACGAGGCGGGCGTGCTGCAGATGAACGACATCGGACGCGTCTCACTCATCACGCGCGAGTCGCTCGCGGTCGATGCGTACGACGACATTCCGAGCAATGGCGCATTCATCCTGATCGACGAGGCGACGCACCAGACGGCGGCCGCCGGCATGTTGCGCTGAAGGTCAAGAAGGGCGTGGCCGAGCCTTGTTGTTTTTCGGCTAAATCCTTATTTGGCGCGGGTCTCCGGGCGATTTAACAACTTTTCCCGGAACGCCGTGACCACCTAGTCACGACTTGCGTTAAATTGGGATCGCGGTTCGGGGCTTGCACAAAGTACTGGTTTTTTGTACAGTACTTCCATGGCTAGCACCGAACATTCGCTTTCCGCCGGTTATGGGTCCCCGGCTGCCGCCCCCGCCGCCTCGCGCGGTCGGGGTGCGGTTACTAATGTTCCGCATCGCTTCCAGCAATCCGACCGAGAAGGTATCGACGATGGCTGGCACAGCGAGGCGCTGGATGCTGCATCGCACAGTGCAACCGACGCGTTGGATGGCTTGCCTGGCGAATATGTATCCGATGTCGCCGATTTCATCGACGACATCTCCTATCGGTCCGCCGACGAGGGCGGCCACGATGCGGTCGAGTCGCTCGTCTCCGAGCCCGTCCCTGATTACGATCTGGCTGTCGATGACGATTTCTCCGATCTCGACATCGATCCGGCCGCTCAGGGCCTTGATTCCGCCACCGATGATGTGTCCACCGATGATTTCCCGCACGCCGGGCGCAGCGCACGCCGCGCCGAGCGCTTCGACGACCCGTCTTCGGCGGCATCGCCCGCGGGGCAGGTAGGCTCCGCGGCGCGCCGCGCGGGTTTCTGGGATCGGGTGCCGGTGGATCGCGGTCTGGCGTCCGGCATGCGCAGCCGCGCCGTTGCGGCGCCGGGCGAGGGGGGGCCGCGTCAGTCGCTATCAGTGGCACAGGCGGTGGCACAGGCACAGTCACAGTCACAGTCACAGTCTCCGGCGGCACCGCAGTCCCAGCCGCAGGGCCGGGCCGCGCTGGAGCAGCGTGCCGCGCGCACCACCGTGGTCTATCCGGTGGCGTATCCGCCGGTGCCGCCCAGTCTCAGGTCGGCCGCGGCGAATGTCTCCGGCCTTAATGCATCCGGCCTTAATGCATCCGGCTTTAACGCGTCCGGCTTGAATGTCTCCGGCCTGTCGGTCGATCCGGGTTCTGCCAGCGTGGCTTCGTCCAGCTTGGTCGCGTCCGGCGCGAGTTCGCTCACCGCCGCCGCGGCGCACGACGGCATGCCGCCTTATACCGGTGCCGACGCCGGCGCCGCGCGCGCGCTCACCGAGGCGCTGCAGGCGGCCGCTCGCGCGGCCAACGAGGCCTGCGGTGGCGATCCCAACGAGGCGCCGGTGGTGTTTTTTCCTCGCCGTGCCTTCATCACTGGCGCCGATGCCGCCCCGACGGATGCCCCGGGTTCGGCCTCGGGCGGTCTCGATGCGGATGCGGCGGACAACGCGGCCGGGCTGACCCGGCCGGGCGCCGCGGGCAATTGCGAGGCCGTGGGTGCAGGCGATCCGGCAGCCTTGGGCCGGCCCAGCATCCTGCCCACCGGCGGCGCCCTCAAGACCACCGTCAAGGCGGAGCAGGCGCGCAAGCTGTTGTCGCGCAATGATTCTCCCGACATTCCGTTCGATCAGGCGGTCAATCCCTATCGCGGATGCGAACATGGCTGCGTGTATTGCTACGCGCGTCCCACGCATGCCTACCTGGGCTATTCGCCCGGTCTCGATTTCGAAACCCGTCTCATCGCCAAGGCCAATGCCGTCGAGGCGTTGCGGGCCGAGCTGGCCAAGCCGGGCTACAAGGTTTCCCCGATCAATATCGGGTCGGCCACGGATGTCTACCAGCCCATCGAGCGCACCTGGAAGCTCACGCGCGGTCTGCTCGAGCTGATGGACGAAACCGGCCATCCCGCCACGCTCGTCACCAAGAATTCTCTGATCGAGCGCGACCTCGATGTGCTTCAGCGTCTGGCAGAGCGCAATCTGATCACGGTGTACATGAGTATCACCACGCTCGATAGCGCCATGTCGCGCACGCTCGAGCCGCGCGCGTCGGCGCCGTGGCGGCGTATCCAGACCGTGCGCACCCTGGCGCGTGCCGGCATCCCGGTGAGCGTGAATGTCGCGCCGGTGATCCCCTTCATCAACGACGACGCGCTCGAGCAGATTCTCGAGCAGTCGGCGGCCGCGGGCGCGCGTTCGGCAAGCTACACCGTCGTGCGGCTGCCCTGGGAAGTCAAAGACGTATTCGAAGCCTGGCTGCACGCGCATTTTCCGGATCGTGCCCAGCGCGTCCTGCATCGCATCGAAGACATGCGCAGCGGCCGCCTCAACGACCCCGACTTCGGCACGCGCATGCGCGGCACGGGCATCTGGGCAGATCTGATCAAGCAACGGTTTCAGGTCGCGATGCGGCGCCTGTCGTTTCGCGCCGAGCGGCCGGTGCTGTCGTGCGTGCACTTCGTGCCCCCGCAGCAGGCGCCGCGTGTGTCGCGGCGCGAGCAGGTGGAGCAGGCGCGCCGCGAAGGGCAGCTCGATCTCTTCTGACCGCGCTTTGCAGGCGGGGGCTAACGCCCTGTGCGAGTGGGGTGCAGGTGGGGTGCTGGTGACGTGTTAGTGGCGTGCGAGTGGCGTGCGGATGGTCTGCTAGTGGTTTGCCAGTGGTTTGCCAGTGGTCCGTCAATAGTCCGCCAGTGGTCCGCTCGTGGTCTGCCCGTCGGCCGTTGTTTTCGTCGTTGTTGTCTTCTGTTTTTGTTGTCTGGTTTTGCCGTGCCGTTGCACGGCGATGGTTGGTCGCGGCGCCGGTGGGTGCCGTGGCTCTCGAATCTGGCCGAGTTCGGCGCCAGGCCTGGGTTCTCAGCCTCACCTGAGGGTTCCGGCCGGCGAGCTCGCCGCGGTCTGGAGGCACAGACCGCGGTCCGATGGCGAGATATCCGCCAAAACTGCCGAATCTCGGCCAGATGCTCCGACCCGCAGGGTTCGGGCATCACGATCTAGGAGTGATCATGAGCAGCGTAATGCTTTCCACCGATGTGCTTGACGAGTTCGATGCCGCTGACGTCCGCGGCCCGATGTCGGTTCGCCGTGTCGTCCCGACCGGCCTGCGTACGGCCCTCGCCGCGAGCATGCGAGGCATGGGGGCGGGTCTGAAGGGCGCGGCGCGCCTGATGTTGCCGCTGCGGGCACCGGCGGCTGCCGCCGGACAGGCGCGGCAGGCGGACCAACGCCATGCGGCCGCTGCCGGTGCCGCCACTGTCACCGTTGCCGCTGCTGCTACCAGTGCCGTTGCCGCTGCCGCTGCTGCCACCGTTAGCGCCACCGCCACGGCGACCGCTGCCGACCTCGCCACCGCCACGCAGGGGGCGCGTCGCTGGCCGTTCTCGGCCGTGCCGGCGTCGCCCGGCGCGCCGCTCGATGTGCCGCACGATCTTCCCGATCCTGCTCCCACCCAGGCTGCCCATGTGCCGGGCGCCTCGATGGCGGGCGTGTCGAGCGCGGCGTTCGCGGCGATGTTGGCGTCCGACGCCGGGCTGCGCCAGCAGTGGCGCCGCCGTCAGGTGCTCGATGTCGCGCTGGTGCTCGCGTGGGGCGTGATGATTCCCGCAGTGATGTGGGTGGGTGCGGCGGTCGGCTTCTGAACGACAAGGCGTCGCGCGGCGATCCGACGCTCGTCGAGCTTTCTCACGACGACCCCAGCAGAACGACGCCCGCCAGGATGGCCGCGCAGCCAGCGAGCCGGCCGGGGCCGACCTTTTCGCGCAGCAGCATCATGCCGGCCAGGGTGCCCAGCATCATCGACATCTCGCGCGCCGGCGCCACCAGGCTGAGCGGCGCGCCATTGCGCAAGGCATACAGCACCAGGATGTAGCCGAGCGGCGACAAAAACCCCACGGCGATGGCCAGGTGCCAGTAGCCGCGCATGGCGGGCACATACGTGGCCCGGCGTTTCAGCACGTGGGGCGTCATCATGAGGGTGCGGGTCACGCAGGTGAACCAGTCGAACAACACCGGCATGATGAGCAAGACCTTCACCCCGTACGCGTCCACGACGGTGTAGGCCGCGATAAAGAGGCCGATGATCACGCCCCAGCGCACGCCAACCCAGGCATGCGGTTGCCGAAACAGACTCAGCCTGCCCTGGGTGGCGATCAGCAGCACACCGCCGACCACGCACAGCATGCCAGCGATGCCGCTCGCGGACGCGGGCTCGCTCAGCAGCAGAAAGGCGCCGAAGGTCGAGAGCAGGGGGCCGGTGCCTCGCGCGATGGGATACACCACCGACAGGTCCGCCACCTGATACCCGCGCTGCAGGCAGAGGCTGTATCCCAGATGCAGCAGGCTCGAGGCCAGGATGCAGAGCACGACGGGCCAGTTCCACACCATGCCTTCGTGCAGCAGCACCCAGATGACCCAGGGTGCATAAAGCACGCTGGCCGCCAGGCCGTACGCGAACACGAACATCGGGCCGACCATGGCCGCTCGCTTGGCGAGCAGGTTCCAACTGGCATGCGCCACGGCGGCGAGGACGACCAACAGCAGGGATGTAGCAGACATCGGGAGACGCCCGGGCGGGCGATCGCGGCAGCAGGAAAGCCATGCAGATTACTGCAACCGGCGCGGCGGTGCAGCGTTTTGTCATAGTTAGCGAGCCAGCAAACATGCGGCTTGACAGCGAAAGGTATAGATGAATTGTGGTGTCGGGAGCAGGGCTTTCGGCCGCGCCTGCCGGGCGTCGCGCCGCGTCGCACGGTACGGTGGCGCGCGGCAGGGTGGATGTTTGCAGAGGCATGACGGCCGCCGAAAGTGTGGCGGATCGGCCACGATTCGGCTGCGCTGTATCGGGTCACGTCGCGGCTATGATCGGTCGCGGTGCAGATAGGGGCTACGGCCGCGGCTATCAGCGGTCCCGATGCAGATACGGGGGCCGGCCGCGGCTATGAGCGGTCTCGATGCAGATAGGGGCTCCGGCCGCGGCTATGATCGGTCTCGGCGAGTTAGGGGCTACGGCCATGCCGGGCTCGATCACGGCCAGGTTGCGTTCGTACTTCGGCGCGCCCAGCTACGTCCCTGGTTTTACCCTTGCTCTGCCCCTGGCGTGACTGCCGGTCCTGCGCAAATAATGCGCAGTTTTGCTGGCCGAGCATCGCACCCTGATGTAGAATGCTGGGTTTGCCAAATCTCATCCTCTGCTTGCGGCACGAGTACAACAATGTACGCCGTGGCCGACTCGGCAGCCGGTGAGGTCGGGGCACGCGCTTCGGTGCGTGGTTTTCGATCCCACGGGTCTGGCCTCTGTCTGCTGCGGATTTATCTCTCGGCAAAGCTTCACCCCGCAAAGGCAAGATGATCTAGGAGTTCATGTGAACCTCATCGCTATCCTCGAGCAGGAAGAAATCGCCCGCCTGACCGGCGACAAGACCGTTACCTCGTTCGCCCCCGGCGACACCGTGGTGGTCAACGTCAACGTCGTGGAAGGTACCCGCAAGCGCGTCCAGGCCTTCGAAGGCGTGGTCATCGCCAAGCGCAATCGCGGTCTGAATTCTGCTTTCATCGTGCGCAAGATCTCGTCGGGTGAAGCCGTGGAACGTACGTTCCAGCTCTACTCGCCGCAAATCGCGAGCATCGAAGTCAAGCGCCGCGGCGACGTGCGCCGCGCCAAGCTGTACTACCTGCGCAACCGCTCGGGCAAGTCGGCGCGCATCAAGGAAAAGCTCGTCAGCAAGCAAGCCAAGGCGGCTTGATCGCAGACGGCAGCCGTTCCGGGGAACAACGGTCTCATGAGTACGCTCATGGTTGCATCCCCGAACGGTTTTCCGGGTTAAAAGAAAGGCACCTGCAGGTCACTGCACGGTGCCTTTTTTGTATTTGTTGGGACTATGCCCGAATCCAATCCGCCGCGGGCCCGCCGTCCGGCAGTGCGTCCGCTCTTCGACCCGATGGCACAACCCTGGCAGCCCGCCGATCGCGGCCTGTCGGCCTTGCCCGCATCGGTGCTGACGCCCGAGCGGCTGCGCGACCAACTGCGGCGGCCTGAGTTCGCGAGCGGCCGCTGGACGCTCGATCCGCTCAACCTCGAGGTCGATCCCTATCCGGGCCGCGACGGAGCGCCCGTGCTGGCGGCCGTGTTGATCCCGATGATGATGCGCCCCGAGGGCGTCAGCGTGATGCTGACCCAGCGCGCGGCGCATCTGCATGACCACGCGGGGCAGATCAGTTTTCCGGGCGGCCGGGTCGAGACCAGCGATGGCACGCCGGTCGCGGCGGCGCTGCGCGAGGCCGAAGAAGAAACCGGCCTGCCTGTCGACCGCGTCGAAGTCCTGGGCAGCATGCCCGACTACCTGACCTCGACCGGCTTTTCGATCACGCCCGTGGTGTCGCTGGTCCGCACGGACTTCGCGCCGTCCATCGACACCTTCGAAGTCGCCGAGCTCTTCGAAGTGCCACTGTCGTTTCTGATGGACCCGGCCAACCACCGGCTCTACCAGGCGCAGCTGCCCGATGGCCGCGTGCGCCAGTACTACGCCATGCCGTTCGGCGACCGCTTCATCTGGGGCGCCACGGCGGGCATTCTGCGTAACCTCTACCGCACCCTCGCGCACGGGCCCGCCGGCGCCTGAGCCTCTGGACGGGCCGCGCCCGTTTCAGTGCGACGAGGCGCGGCGGGCGGCGTGCAGCCAGCCCAGACCAGCGCGGGTGTCGGCGCGGGGCCGATATTCGCAGCCCACCCAGCCGTTGTAGCCCAGCTCGTCCAGGATCTGGAACAGATAGCGGTAGTTCAGCTCGCCGTGGTCGGGTTCCTGGCGCAGCGGCACGCCCGCGATCTGCACGTGACCGACGCGCCCCTGCGGGATATAGGTGCGCAGCCGGGTGCTGACGTCGCCTTCGACGATCTGGCAGTGATACAGATCCATCTGCACCTTGACGTTGTCGGCGCCGGTGGCGGCGGCGATGTCGTGCGCGACCTGCTGATGATTGAGGTAGTAGCCCGGAATGTCACGGGTGTTGATCGGCTCGATCATGATGTCGACATTCATGGCCGCGGCCTGCTCGGCCGCGTAGGCCAGATTCTCGATGTAGGTGCCGCGCACGGCCGCGGGATCGGCGTCCGCCGGCGGGCAGCCGGCCATCACGTGAATGCGCGGGCACAGCAGCACCGCGGCGTAGTCGAGTGCCTGGTCCAGGCCGGCCCGGAAATCATCCACGCGGCCCGGCAGGCAGGCCAGCCCGCGTTCGCCGCGCTCGGCGTCGCCCGGCGGCGTGTTGAACAGCACGACTTCGAGATCCGACGCGTTCAACTGCGCCTGCCAGGTGCGGGCAGGGTGCGCATAGGGAAACTGCATCTCGACGGCGCGGAAGCCGTCGCGCGCGGCCGCGGTGCAGCGTTCGGGCAATTCCAATTCCCCATACATGGTGGTCAGATTGGCGGCAAAACGAGGCATTGCAACAGTCCTCTGAGGCATGGCCGCGGCCCGGCATGGCGGGCGCGGTCCTTATGACATATGTCTCATAACGAGACGCGCATGGCCTCCAGTGTAGCGCCCGTGCGCAAGCGACTTGTCAGTACCGGTGACGAGTCGCTTCGTTTTCGGCCAGGAGCCGTTCGTAGAGCGCGTAGCGGCTCGGGTCGATCTTGCCGGCCGACAGGGCCGCCACCACGCCGCAGCCGGGTTCGTGCCGATGCGTGCAGTTGTAGAACCGGCAGCTTTCGATGTGCGGCTGGAACTCCGGGAAGCCGCGCAGGATGTCCTCGCCGCTCAGGTGCTGCAGGCCGAAGGCCTGGAATCCGGGCGAGTCGATCAGGTCGCCGCCCGGCGCGGGCAGGTGATAGAGCCGGGTGCTGGTGGTCGTGTGCCGGCCCATGTCGAGCGCGGTCGAGTGCTCGCGCGTGGCCGCGCGGGCATCGGGGATCAGGCTGTTGAGCAGGGTCGACTTGCCCATGCCGCTCTGGCCCAGCAGCAGGTTGACGCGGCCGGTCAGCCGCGGCGCGAGCAGTTCGCGCACGCTGTCGTGATCCTGCGCGCACAGCTCCACCACCGGCACGCCCAGCGCCTGGATCGGCGCCAGCCGCGCGCGGGCGGCGGGCAGGCCGGCGACCAGGTCGATCTTGTTCAGGATGATGAGCGGCTCGATCCCGGCGCTCCAGGCGCCGGTCAGGGCCCGCCCGGTCAGGTCATCGGAAAACGTGGGCTCGACCGCGATCACGATCAGGAGCTGATCCACATTCGCGGCGAACTGCTTCGAGCGCATTTCGTCGGAGCGGAACAGCAGATTGCGCCGCGGCAGGACGGCGTCGATCGCGCCTTCGTCCTTGCCTTGCGGTGAAATGCGCACGAGATCGCCCACGGCCGGGCCGGTTTTCTTGCCGCGCGGGAAGCACTTGCGCACGCTGCCATCGGGCAGCTCCACCGTGTAATGGCGGCCGTGCGCCGCGATGATGCGGCCTTCGAGCGCGCCCGTCATGCGGCCGCCAGCAAGTGGCGGATCCGGATCGCGGCCGGAGGGTGGCTGTCGTAGAAGGCCGAGTGCACCGGGTCGGGGGTGAGGGTGGCGGCGTTGTCGTCGTAGAGCTTGACCAGGGCCGAGATCAGGTACGCGGGCGAGCTCTGGCCCGCCGCATAGCGGTCGGCCTCGAACTCGTCGCGGCGCGAAAACCAGCTTGCGAGGGGGGTGAACATGAAAGTGAAAACCGGAATGACCAGGAAGAAGAGAATCAGCGCCATCGCGTCGTTGCGGGCGCCCAGTTGCGGCAGCACGCCCAGGCCCACGTAGAACCAGGGTTGATTGGCCAGCCAGCCGAGCACCGCGAAGAAGGCGAGCGCCATCACGATGCTGATCGCATGGCGGCGCACGATGTGGCGGCGCGCGAAGTGACCGAGCTCGTGCGCGAGCACCGCTTCGATCTCGTCGGCGTTGAGCTTGTTGAGCAGGGTGTCGAAGAACACGATGCGGCGGGTGCGGCCAAAGCCGGTGAAATAGGCGTTGCCGTGGCCCGAGCGGCGCGAGCCGTCCATCACGAACATGCCATTGACCGTGAAGCCGCAGCGCTCGCCCAGCGCGCGGATGCGGCCGGCCAGCTGCGCGTCGGTCAGGGGCGTGAACTTGTTGAACATTGGCGCGATCACGACCGGCGCGATGTAGTTGATCAGCAGCTGGAACGCGCTCCAGACCACCCAGGCCCACAGCCACCACAGCGATCCCGCGCTGGCCATCAGCCACAGGATGGCGGCCGCCAGCGGCAGGCCCAGCGCCATGCTGAGCACGATGCCCTTCACCATGTCGGCCGCGAACAGCCCGGGGGTCATGCGATTGAAGCCGAAGCGCGCCTCCAGGCGGAACTGGCGATACAGCGTGAACGGCAGGCTCAGCAGCCCCAGCACCAGCAGCAGGGCCACCAGCAGGCCCAGCTGGCGCAGCATGTCGTGATCGGTGAGCGAGCTCACCAGCAGGTCGAGCGCCTGCAGCCCGCCCATCAGGGTGAGCGCAATCAACACGACCGCGTCGAACACCCGCTCGAGCATGCCCAGGCGGATGCGCGCCACGGTGTAGTCGGCGGCGCGCTGATGGCTGGTGAGGCTGATGCGCTGCGCGAACTCGTCGGGGACGGCGCCCCGGTGGGCGGCTACGTGCCGGATCTGGCGCGCGGCCAGCCACAAGCGCAGACCGGTATCGGCCAGCAGCAACACGACGAACAGGACAGCAAAGGCGGAGGCGGCGTCTGGCACGGGTCTGGTATGCGAAAATCGCGGTTTTACACAGCAAACGAAATTATATGGCTGCCAACGAAAACCGCCTGGTCTGGCTCGATATGGAAATGACCGGGCTCGATCCCGAGAAAGAACGCATCATCGAGGTGGCGGTGGTGGTCACCGAGCCCGATCTTACCGTGGTCGCCGAAGGCCCGGTGCTGGTGATCCATCAGCCCGACAGCCTGCTCGACGCCATGGACAACTGGAACAAGTCCACGCACGGCAAGAGCGGCCTGATCGACAAGGTGCGCGCGTCCACCCTGACCGAAGCCGAGGCCGAGGCCCAGCTGATCGCCTTCCTGGCGCAGCACGTGCCGGCGGGCAAGTCGCCCCTGTGCGGCAACACGATCAGCCAGGACCGCCGCTTCATGTTCGCGTACATGCCCGAGCTCGAGCGCTTCTTCCACTACCGCAACCTCGACGTCAGCACCCTCAAGGAGCTGGCCCGCCGCTGGTCGCCCGCGCTCCTGAAGGGCTTCGAGAAAAAGAGCCGCCACGAGGCGCTGGCGGACATCTACGAGTCGATCGACGAGCTCAAGTACTACCGCGAGCATTTCCTCAAGGTGTAAAACCCGGCGGGTGACGCGGGGTCCCGGCGTGCATTACGCTGGGACATCTCGTTTGCACAGGCGGCACCCGCCGTTCTCCCCGTGAGTTCATTTCTGCTCGATGGCATCCGGCGCGCCGAAGCGCAGGCCCGCGCCGAAGGCCTGGACCTGATGGCGCGCGCCGGACGCGCCGCCGCCGATTTCATCGCGGCCCGCCATGGCCCCGAAACCCACGTGCTCGCGTTGGCCGGCCCCGGCAACAACGGGGGCGATGCGCTGGTTGCCGCCACCTGGCTGAGCCGCTGGGGCTACGAGACCCAGGTCGTGATGCTGAGCGATCCGGCGGCGCTGCCGGCCGACGCCGCGCACGCCTACGCGGGCTGGCGCGCGGCCGGGGGCATCGAAGATCGTGCACTGCCGCTGCGGGCGCCGCAGGTCGTGATCGACGGGCTCTTCGGCATCGGGCTGAACCGCAAGCTTTCCGCCCAGTGGCAGGCCGCGGTCGATGCCGTCAACGCCTGGCAGGTGCCCGTCCTGGCACTGGACATCCCCAGCGGAATCTCCGCCGTCAATGGCGCGGCGCTCGGTCAGCCGGTGCGGGCGCGCTGGACCCTGTCGTTCATCGCCACGTCACCCGGCCTCGCTCAGGGCGCCGGACGGCTCGCCGCGGGCGAAACCCATCTCGACACGCTGGGGCTCGAGCCCGACTGGCTGTCGCGCGCGTTCGCCGCGCCGGACACGGCCGCCTGACCTCTGCCCGGGGCGCGCGAGGCTCGCCACCCCCGCCGCGCGGGCGCGCGCCCACGCCCGCTCACGTCAGGCAGCCGGCAGTGCAAAGCGTAGGGGATCAGGGATCAGGCCGCGACGGAGCCGCGTTCGGGCGAGGAGGCCAGCTCGAGCCGGTTGCCGCCCTGCGATTTGGCGCGGTAGAGCGCGTGGTCGGCGGCCGCCAGCGCCTCGACCAGCGACGGGGCGCGATCGTCGAATTGCGCCAGACCGATGCTCACGGTGGCCGACAGGCCGTTCTGCCGCACATGCAGCGCGCTCGTCTGCGAGAAGCGCGCGATGATCGCCTCGCCCAGCATCTGGGCTCGGCGCGCGTCGTCGCCCGTCAGCAGGCCGGCGAACTCTTCGCCGCCCATGCGCGCCAGGATGGCGTTCGGACCGAACACGCCCTGGGCGATGTCGGCAAACGACTTCAAGACCTCGTCGCCCGCCTGATGGCCATATCGATCGTTGATGGCCTTGAAGCGATCCAGATCGAAGGCCAGCACGGCGATCGGCGAACGGGCCGCGGTGGCCTCGAGCGCGGCCACGCCCTGTTCGAAGAACCAGCGCCGATTGCCCAGCCGCGTCAGGTAGTCGGTCTGCGACTCGCGCAGCAGATGGCCATGCGACTCGTCGCGGATGAGCTTGAGCAGGGTCATCGGCAGCACGACCGAATACAGCACCCCCTCGTAAACCGTGATCTTGCTGGCCAGTGACTGGATCGCCTGACCCTGTTCGCCCACCAGCCAGGGCAGCACCAGCGCCCGGCCGGCGTAACACAGCGCGTGGATGCTGCTCAGGGCCACGACGATATAGCGCGACTGCATCGACTTCATGGCGTCGCAACGCAGCATGGCCCAGGCGGTCAGGCCGCTGGCGAGCGCGATCGGGATCGAGCTGAGGTAATTCCAGATCACTTCCTGGTAGCGCACGCCGCCGATGAGCCAGGTGAGCGCCATCACGGCGAGCAGGGCGAGCGAAATGCGTTTGTGCGTGCGCCCGCTCAGCGAGGCCACACCCGTGAAGATGAGCAGATAGCCCGACAGCACGGTGAGGTTGGCGATGGCCGAGCCGAGGGCGCCGGGAAAGTCGCGCCGGATCAGCGCCAGCGCGCAGCCGGCGGCCAGCGTCGCAAACCCGGCGGACAGAATCCGCAGGGACAGGCTGCGCTTGGGATTGGACCTGTGCTCCCAGAATGTCATGCCTGCACTGGCGAGCAGGGTTCCGACTGCGAGTAGGTAAAGAGTGATGAGGTCGACGTACATCCAGGACGTAAAGGCATTGCGCCGATACATCGCGGCGGCGGTCTGATTTTACGTGGAAAACTTGACAGCGGCATGCTGCGAACAGCCCTTATAAAAGGGCCAGTGCGAGCCGCTGACGCGCCGGTGCGCGGGCCTGCGCCGCCTGCCGCGCCGCTCAGCCGGGCAGGGTGCCCGGGCGCCCGCCGAAGCGCGCCATGATCTCCGGCGATAGCGGACGATAGCCGGCGTTCTCGCGTCCGGCGACCGTGTCCAGATGGGCTTCGGAGGCGTCGAACAGACGCCAGTAGAGCCGCCGGCACATTTCGCGTGCCGGAATGCCCGGCCATTGAGCCGGCAGCATCGGCATCGGCAACTGCGGATCGTGCAACACGATCCGGCGCCAGTGGTGCAGCAACAGCACGCGCAGGGCGAAGGCCTGGGCCGGTTCGGCCGCGTCCGGTGCGTCGAGCAGGGTTTCGAGCGGGCCGAAATGACGGATGAACAGGCGGTATTGCTCCGCCACGGCGTCGAGATTCCAGCACTGCGGCGCCAGGCTGGCGATGGGCAACCCGCCCGCGCCGGCGAGATCGCGGGCCGACAGCACCAGCGCGCGGTCGGGAATGCCGAGCTTCTCGAGGATGTCGTGGGCCGCGCGGGCCTCGGTGGCCGGATGGGCGAACAGGCCCGGCGCGACCAGCGCGAATCCCTCCCACTCGAGCTCGCGCCGCAGTTCCGCGCGTTCGGCCAGGCCGTTGCCGCCGGTGCGCGGCAGCGCCACCAGCGTCCACTCGCCGCTCCACTCGGAGGCCGGGCCTTCGTAGATGCGCTGCGACGCGCGCGCCGTGTTGCGTTGCCCCTGTTCGGACATCAGATACAGGCTGCGGCGCCCGTGGCGTTCGGAATGCAGCCAACCCTGTGACACCAGCCGGAACACGCTCGTGCGCAGCAGCCGTTCGTTGATGCCGACCGGGGCGAGCAGCTCGATCAGATCGCCCAGCCAGATGGCGCCGCCGTGCGGACCCAGCGCGTCGCCCAGCAGGCTCACGCACAGCGACTTGGCGCGCGGCGGGTCCTGCTTGAGGAGCTTGGCGATGAAGCGGTCCATCGGGTCGGAAAGGGTGGCCATATCAGCGAATGGGGTCGGATCAGGGTAAATCCCAGGTCGCGCAGCCGCGCTGGTTGTGCAGCGCTAAGCTCCTGTGACACAAGGAAAAAATCGCGGGTGCGACATGATACATAAATCCGACGTGATACAGAAATCGGTTTGACAATGGTTTTTCTGTATTAAATAATGGATCTATGAGAGCGGACTGCGCCCGGGCTGCCGCACTGGCCCCGGGATCGCCGCCGCGCAAGGAGACAAACCATGTACGCTCAATTGGTCGAGACCGGCGTCAAGCAGGTCAAAGGCGTGGATCAGCTCACCGGCCCCGAAGCGGCCTTCCAGAAGCGCATCGACGACGGCGTGCGCATCGAGGCCAAGGACTGGATGCCCGATGCCTACCGCAAGACGCTCGTGCGCCAGATTTCGCAGCACGCGCATTCCGAGATCGTCGGCATGCTGCCCGAAGGCAACTGGATCACCCGCGCGCCCAGCCTCAAGCGCAAGGCCATCCTGCTCGCCAAGGTGCAGGACGAAGCCGGTCACGGGCTGTATCTCTACAGCGCCGCCGAAACGCTCGGCGTCTCGCGCGACGACCTGATCGACGACCTGCACAGCGGCAAGGCCAAGTACTCCAGCATCTTCAATTACCCGACGCTGTCGTGGGCCGACATCGGCATGATCGGCTGGCTGGTCGACGGCTCGGCCATCATCAACCAGATCCCGCTGTGCCGCTGTTCCTATGGCCCCTACGCCCGCGCGATGGTGCGGGTCTGTAAGGAGGAGTCGTTCCACCAGCGCCAGGGCTACGACCTGCTGATCGAGATGTGCCTGAACGGCACGCCCGAACAAAAGGCCATGTGCCAGGAAGCCTTCAACCGCTGGTGGTGGCCCGCGTTGATGATGTTCGGCCCGTCCGATGCCGACTCGCCCAACAGCGCGCAGTCGATGCAATGGAAGATCAAGCTCTTCACCAACGACGAGCTGCGCCAGAAGATGGTCGACCAGACCGTGCCGCAGGCCGAGTACCTGGGCCTGAAGGTGCCCGATCCCGATCTCAAATGGAACGCCGAGCGCGGCCACTATGACTTCGGCGAGATCGACTGGTCGGAGTTCTATGCGGTGATCAAGGGCAACGGCCCCTGCAACCGCGACCGCCTCGCCGCGCGCGTCAAGGCCCACGAAGACGGCGCCTGGGTGCGCGACGGCCTGTCCGCCTACGCCGACAAGCAGGCCCGCCGCAAGGCCGCCTGAGGCGAGCGGCCTGCCGGTAGGGGCTTCCAAGCCCGGCGCCGGCGGCCACGCCACCCGATCCCCGATTCCGATATCGCCCCTAGCCCTTACGCCCTCGCGCGCGGCCGCCGCCGCGCCGGGCCGGAGACGCATCATGAGCAAAGAATGGCCCCTCTGGGAAGTGTTCATCCGCAGCCAGCACGGTCTGGCGCACAAGCACGTCGGCAGCCTGCACGCGCCCGACGCCGAGATGGCGATCAACCATGCGCGCGACGTCTACACGCGGCGTAATGAAGGCCTGAGCATCTGGGTCGTGCGCGCCGCCGACATCGTGGCGAGCAGCCCGAGCGACAAAGAGCCGCTGTTCGAGCCGGCCAACAGCAAGGTCTACCGCCATCCCACGTTCTTCCCGATGCCGGAAGAAATCAAGCACATGTGAGCGTGGGCACCATGGACAAGAATCTGTTCGAGTTCGCGCTGCGCATGGGCGACACCACGCTGGTGCTGTCGCAGCGTCTGTCTGAATGGACCGGCCACGGGCCCGTCCTCGAAGAAGACCTGGCCCTCACCAACACCGCGCTCGACCTGCTCGGTCAGGCCCGCATGTGGCTGAGTCTGGCCGCCGAGATCGAGGGCGCGGGCCGCGACGAGGACCAGCTCGCCTACCTGCGCGACGCGCATCAATTCCGCAATCCGCTGCTCGTCGAACGCGAAAACGGCCACTATGGCGACACCATGGCGCGCCAGTTCCTGTTCGACGTCTGGCACTACTTCCTGCTCGAGCGGCTGGTCCAGTCGAGCGACGAGCGCGTGGCGGCAATCGCCGCCAAGGCGCAAAAGGAAGTCACGTATCACGTGCGCCGCTCGTCCGACCTGGTCGTGCGGCTCGGCGACGGCACCGACGAAAGCCACCGCCGCATGCAGGACGCGCTCGACGCCATCTGGCCGTACAGCGGCGAGCTGTTCGTCGACGACGCGGTCGACACGGACCTCGCGGCCCGCGGCATCGGCTGTGAGCTCGCCGCGCTGCGCCAGCCCTGGCTCGCGCATGTGAGCGAGGTGCTCGACGAAGCCACGCTGACGCAGCCGTCCGAAGAAGCCGCCTTCCATCCCGCGCATCGCGGCGGCCGCATCGGGCGGCACACCGAGGCGCTGGGCTTTCTGCTGGCCGAAATGCAGCACCTGCCGCGTGCCTACCCCGGAGCCAAATGGTGAATACGTCCGCGCCCGCCACGCCTGTTTCCGTCGAACCCGCCCAGGTCATGACCTGGCTGCAGGAAGTGCCCGATCCCGAAATTCCGGTGCTGTCGGTGGTGGATCTGGGCGTGGTGCGCGAGGTGCGTTTCGAGGAGGCCGCCTGCGTGGTCACGATCACGCCGACGTATTCCGGTTGTCCGGCGATGCGCGAGATCAGCGAAGACATCACGCGCACCCTGCAGGCCCATGGTCTAGACGAGGTGCGCATCGAGACGCGCCTGTCGCCCGCCTGGACCACGGACTGGATGACCGAACGCGGCCGCACGGCGCTCAAGGGCTACGGCATCGCCGCGCCCGCCGAGCGCGCGATCGATATTTCGGGCATCAGCCGCCGTCACGCGGCGCCCGCCATCGCCTGTCCCCGCTGCGGCTCGCACAACACCCGTCTGGTCAGCCATTTCGGTTCGACCTCGTGCAAGGCGCTCTATCGCTGCGCCGCCTGCCACGAGCCTTTCGATTATTTCAAGCCTCACTGAAGCTGGTGACATCATGAGCCAGAACCAATTCCATACGCTCAAGGTCGCATCGGTCGCACGCAACACGCGCGACGCGGTGGTCGTGACCTTCGATCTGCCGCCGGACCTGCGCGACGATTTTTCGTTCCGGCCCGGCCAGTACCTGACGCTGCGCACGAGCCTGGACGGCGAAGAAGTGCGCCGCTCGTACTCGATCTGTTCCGCGCCGACCGACGGCGTGCTGCGCGTCGCGATCAAGAAGGTCGACGAGGGCGTGTTCTCGAGCTGGGCCAATCACGAGTTGCAGCCCGGCCAGACCCTCGAAGTGATGGCCCCCGCCGGTAATTTCACGGTGGACTTCGCGCCCGGCAACAAGCGCCACTACGTGGCATTCGCGGTCGGCAGCGGCATCACCCCGGTATTCTCGCTCGTCAAGACGGCGCTGTCCACCGAGCCCGACAGCCGCTTCACGCTGTTCTTCGGCAACCGCGCGTCGTCGTCGGTGCTGTTCCGCGAAGAGATCGAAGACCTGAAAAACCGCTACATGGAGCGTTTTTCGCTGGTCTACATCATGAGCCGCGAAACCCAGGACATCGAGCTCTTCAACGGTCGTCTCGACGGCGAGAAGGTCGAGCAGCTCATGCGGGCCTGGATGAGCCCCGACGACATCGACTATGCCTTCGTCTGTGGTCCGCAGACCATGATCGAAAGCGTGGTCGAGCACCTGCAGGCCCGCGGCCTCGAAAAGAGCCAGATCAAGTTCGAGCTGTTCGGCGCGCCCAAGGGCCCGCGTGCGCTGCGCACCGGCCGCGAGGCGCCCACGGCGCCGGGCAAGGGCCAATGCGAAGTCACCGTCGTGCAGGACGGCCACAGCCGCACCTTCACGATCGACAAGAACAAGGACAGCGTGCTCGACGCCGCGCTGGCCCAGGGCGTGGAGCTGCCTTACTCGTGCAAGGGGGGCGTGTGCTCCACCTGCCGTTGCAAGGTGGTGGAGGGCGAGGTCGACATGGATGCGAACTTCGCGCTCGAAGACTATGAAGTGGCGCGCGGCTTCGTGCTGAGCTGCCAGAGCTTTCCGGTCAGCGACCGGCTGGTACTGGATTTCGACCAGGAAACCTGAGTCGTCGATGTCCGTATCCGGCCCGGTCCGGCTGCCGTTTCATTCCTATTTGCGAATCTCAAAAATATATCGGAGAACAGCGTGTCCAACGATTTCTTTGAACGCCACCGTCCCTTGCTCGACCAGGCCGTGAAGGCCGCCGCCGAACGCGGCTATTGGAGCCCGTTCGCCGAATCCCCCAGCCCGCGCAACTACGGCGAGACCGCCGCGGCCGATGGCCAGGCCGCGTTCGAGGCGCTGCGCGGCAAGCCGTTCGCGCTCGAGCAGAACGGTGCCGAGGGCCAGGTGGGTGGCGAGGTGTCGCCGTTCGGCTTCGCGCTCGACATCACCTATCCCAAGCTCTCCGCCGCCAAGCTCGTGGCCAATGCCCAGAAGGCGCTGCAGGAATGGCGCCGCGCCGGTCCGCAGGTATGGGTGGGCGTGTCGCTCGAAATCCTGTCGCGCCTGAACCGCAAGAGTTTCGAGATCGCCCATGCCGTGCAGCACACGACGGGTCAGGGTTTCATGATGGCGTTCCAGGCGGGCGGCCCGCACGCCCAGGACCGCGGCGTCGAGGCCGTGGCCTACGCCTGGCAGGAAATGGCCCGCATCCCCGGCGTGGCGCTGTGGGAAAAGCCGCAGGGCAAGAGTGATCCGATCAAGATGGAGAAGCACTTCACCGTGGTGCCGCGCGGCGTGGCCCTGGTGATCGGCTGCTCGACCTTCCCGACCTGGAACGGCTATCCCGGCCTGTTCGCCAGCCTGGCCACCGGCAACACCGTGATCGTCAAGCCGCATCCCGGCGCGATCCTGCCGCTCGCGATCACCGTGCAGGTGGCGCGCGAGGTGCTGGCCGAAGCGGGCTTCGATCCCGATGTGGTGCAACTGGCCGCGCACGCCGCGGGCGACGACACCGCGCAGACGCTGGCGCTGGATCCTGCCGTCAAGCTGATCGACTTCACCGGCAGCAGCGCCAACGGCGACTGGCTCGAGCAGAATGCGCGCCAGGCCCAGGTCTACACCGAGAAGGCCGGCGTCAACCAGGTCATCATCGATTCGGCCGACGACCTGAAGGGCGTGGCGCGCAACCTGGCGTTCTCGCTGGCGCTCTACTCGGGCCAGATGTGCACGGCGCCGCAAAACATCTACGTGCCGCGCGGCGGCATCGACACGGCCGAAGGCCACAAGAGCTTCGACGAGGTGGTCGCGGCCCTGGGCACGGCCGTCGAAAAGCTCTCGGGCGATGCGGCCAAGGCCGTCGAGCTCACCGGCGCGATCCAGAGCGAGGCCACCGCGGCTCGCATCGACGAAGCCCGCATGCTGGGCCTGCCGGTCGTGGCGGATTCGCGCGAGCTCGAGCATCCGCAGTTCGCGGGCGCCCGCGTGCGTACCCCGCTGATGCTGCGCGCCGAAGCCGGCAACCCCGCCATCGCGCGTGAATGGTTCGGCCCGATCTCCTTCGTGGTCGCGACCGACTCGACCGAGCAGAGCATCGAGATCGCGCGTGACACGGTCAGCCGTCATGGCGCGCTGAGCTTCTCGGCCTACACCACGCGTCCGGAAGTAGCCGAGGCCGTGCAGGACGCGGCCGAAGTGGCGGGCGTGTCGCTCTCGCTCAACCTCACCGGCGCGGTGTTCGTGAACCAGACCGCCGCGTTCAGCGACTTCCACGGCACCGGCGCCAATCCGGCCGCCAACGCCGCGCTGTCGGACACCGCGTTCGTGTCGAACCGCTTCCGCGTGGTGCAGACCCGCCGTCACGTCTGAGGAGCGACACCATGGCCTTCCAGGATATTTTGTTCGAGCTCGACGGCGGCATCGCACGTCTGACGCTCAACCGCCCCGACAAGCTCAACAGCTTCACCGCGCGCATGCACGGCGAAGTGGCAGAAGCCATCACGCGCGTCGAGACCGAAGGCGCGCGGGTGCTCGTGCTGACCGGCGCCGGCCGCGGCTTCTGCGCCGGTCAGGACCTCAGCGAGCGGCGGCCGGCCGCCGACGGATCGCCGCCCGATCTGGGCGAGACCGTCGAGAAGTTCTACGGCCCGCTCGTCAAGCGCCTGCAGGCGTTGCCGCTGCCGGTCGTAGTGGGCGTGAACGGCGTGGCGGCGGGCGCCGGCGCCAACCTGGCATTCGCGGGCGACCTCGTTATCGCCAAGGAATCGGCGAATTTCATCCAGTCGTTCTGCAAGCTCGGCCTGATTCCCGACACCGGCGGCACCTTCGTGCTGCCGCGTCTGGTAGGGCGCGCTCGCGCGCTGGGTCTGGCCCTGCTGGGCGATAAGCTTTCCGCCAAACAGGCGCAGGAGTGGGGCCTGATCTGGCAATGCGTGGCCGACGCCGAGTTCGATGCCACGCTCGACCGTCTGGCGCAGCACTTCGCCAAGGCGCCGACCAAGGGCCTGGCGTTCACCAAGCGCGCGATCCAGCAAAGCCTGCAGAACGATCTGGCGACGCAGCTGGATCTGGAGCGCGACATGATGCGCGAACTCGGCCGCAGCGCCGACTACGCCGAGGGCGTGGCCGCGTTCCTCGACAAGCGCGAACCGTCTTTCAAGGGGCAATGATGAACGCCACCGTAGAGACGGTTCCGACCGATCCGCAGGAGCTGGCCCACGCCGTGCGCACGGCCATGTATGCCGAAGACGCGGCGACGCAGTCGCTCGGCATGGCCGTGACCGACATCGCGCCGGGCTTTGCCCGGCTCACCATGACGATCCGGGCCGACATGCTCAATGGGCACAAGACCTGCCATGGCGGTTTCATTTTCGCGCTGGCCGACAGTGCATTTGCCTTCTCGTGCAACTCGCGCAATGTGGCGACCGTGGCCTCGGGCTGCGTGATCGACTATCTCGCGCCGGGCTTCGAGGGCGACGTGCTCACGGCCGAGGCGCAGGAGCGCTCGCTGGCCGGGCGCACCGGCGTGTACGACGTGACCGTGACCAATCAGCACGGCAAGACCGTGGCGCTGTTCCGCGGCCGCTCGTATCGCATCAAAGGACAAGTGGTGGGCACGCCCGAAGAGGCGTGAGCACTGCCGGACGGAATCAGGATCGTGCGCGCCGCGCGTGCACGCCGCAATTTAGGAGAGAGACACCATGTCCAACACCATGAGCAAGCCGGGGCTGGACCCGATCGAGCATGCCAGCCGCGACGAACTGCAGGCCCTGCAGCTCGAACGCCTCAAGTGGACGCTGAGCCATGCCTACCAGAACGTGCCGCACTACAAGCGCGCGTTCGACGAAAAGGGTGTGCATCCCGACGACCTGAAGCAGTTGTCGGATATTTCGAAGTTTCCGTTCACGACCAAGAAAGACCTGCGCGACAACTACCCTTACGGTATGTTCGCGGTGCCGCGCGAGCGCGTGTCGCGCATTCATGCCTCGAGCGGTACCACGGGCAAGCCGACGGTGGTGGGCTACACCGCGCGCGACCTCGACAACTGGGCCAATCTCGTGGCGCGCTCGATCCGTGCGGCCGGCGGCAAGCCGGGCGACATCGTGCATGTGGCCTATGGCTATGGCCTCTTCACGGGTGGCCTGGGCGCGCATTACGGTGCCGAGCGCCTGGGTTGCACGGTGATCCCGATGTCGGGCGGGCAGACCGAAAAGCAGGTGCAGCTGATCAACGATTTCCGTCCGGACATCATCATGGTCACGCCCTCCTATTTCTGCAATATTCTGGAAGAGCAGCGCCGCCAGGGCATTGATCCGCGTCAAACGTCGCTGCGCATCGGTATCTTCGGCGCCGAGCCCTGGACCGGTCAGATGCGCGCCGACATCGAGAACGAAGCCGCGATCGACGCGGTCGACATCTACGGTCTGTCCGAGGTGATGGGCCCGGGCGTGGCGAGCGAGTGCGTCGAGACCAAGGATGGCCCGGTGGTCTGGGAAGACCACTTCTACGCCGAGATCATCAACCCGGAAACGGGCGAGCCGGTGGCCGATGGCGAGCAGGGCGAGCTGGTGTTCACCTCGCTCACCAAAGAGGCGATGCCCATCATTCGCTACCGTACCCGCGACCTCACCCGTCTGCTGGCCCCGACCTCGCGCAGCATGCGCCGCATCGGCAAGATCACGGGCCGCAGCGACGACATGCTGATCGTGCGCGGCGTGAACCTGTTCCCGACGCAGGTCGAGGAGCTGGTGCTCAAGATCGCGCAGCTCGCGCCGCACTATCAGCTGGTGCTGTCGCGCAGCGGCAATCTCGACGAACTCGAGATCCTCACCGAGCTGCGGCCCGAGTTCGGCGGCCTCTCGGACGACGAGCGCGCCAACGTCGGCAAGCAATTGCAGCATGCCGTGAAGTCCTACATCGGCGTGTCGGCTCGCGTGCAGGTGGCCGAGGCGGGTTTCGTCGAGCGCACCCTGACGGGCAAGGCCCGCCGCGTGATCGACAAACGCCCCCGCTGACTGTGATGCGTAGCGTCCGCCGCTGGCGCGGGCGCTTCACGCTGCTTCGCTTTCATGATGCTGCCCCGTGCCCCGCACGGGGCTTTTTTTCGTCCCGGCGGCAGCGTGGCGTCCCCGCCGATGATCGGCCAGCGCTCCCCGGAGGGCGCGGCGGCACGAGCGCGCTGCCGCGTCCGATGAGCGAACACAATCGCCAGTGAGGCCTGTCTCAGCCCGCCGGGTGGCGTGCCATACTTTTTCCACGGTACCGACCAATAGTCAGGACAACTGACATCGGCCGCCATCGCGGCGTCTTCCGGAGACGACGCGGCGGCGGCAACGGCCCACTCATGGAGGAGACAATCCATGGCACAGCAGCACACCCGCCCGCGCCGTCGCGCGCTGGCTACGATGGCGCTCGCCGTCTTGATGGCGGCCGGCTGGAGCGGCGCGCAAGCCGCTTCCGACTGGCCCGAGAAACCCCTGCGCGTGATCGTGCCCTATACCCCGGGCGGCGCGACCGACACCGTCACGCGCGTGGTGATGGAAAAGCTGTCCACCCGCCTGAAGCAGACCATCATCATCGAGAACCGCCCCGGCGCGAACAGCAATGTGGGCGCCGCGGCGGCGGCCCGCGCCGAACCCGACGGCTACACCTTTCTCAGCATCCTGCCGGCCTACGTGATCAATGCGCATCTCTATGAGCTGACCTACTCGCAGGAAAGCCTGGTGCCCGTGGTGCACATGGCGGATCTGCCGCTCTTTCTGTTCGTGAGCAAGGATCTGCCCGTGAATTCGCTGCAGGAGCTGGTGGACTACGGTCACGCTCACCCCGACAAGCTCACGTACGCCTCGAGCGGCACGGGGTCGAGCGCGCACCTGACCGGCGCCGAGCTGGCGCTCCGCGCGAAGCTGAAGATGACGCATGTGGCCTACAAGGGCAGCGCGCCGATTCTCACCGACCTGCTCGCCGGCCGGGTGTCTATGGTGTTCGACCCGGTGCTGGTGCCCATGCAGTACGTGAAGGAGAACCGCCTCAAGGCGCTCGCCTTCACCGGCAAGACGCGCTGGGCCACCGCGGCCGATGTGCCGACGCTCGAAGAGGCCGGCATGCCGGGCTTCGTCACCGCCTCCTGGGTCGGCTTGCTGGCGCCGCGCGGCACGGACCCCGCCATCGTGAACCGGATGGCCACCGAGATCAGCGCGATCGTCAAAGAGGACGACGTCAAACAGAAGTTCATGGACGTGGGCTTTCTGCCCGCCGGCGGCACGCCCGCGGCGTTCGATGCCCTCATGCGCGCCGATTCGTCCCGCTACGCTCGCATCATCAAGGATGCCGGCATCACCGTGAACTGAGAGGAGGGTGGCGATGATCGACAAATTCGTGGCCGATCCCGCCGCGGCGGTGGCGGACGTGCATGACGGCGCCACCGTCCTGGTCGGCGGCTTCGGCGGCGCCGGCATGCCCACCGAGCTGCTGCATGCGCTGATCGAACAGGGCGCGCGCGATCTGACGGTGGTGAGCAACAACGCCGGCAACCATGAAACCGGCCTGGCGGCGCTGATCAAGGCCGGGCGCGTGCGCAAGGTGATCTGCTCGTTCCCGAAGGCCTCGCACTCGTGGGTCTTCGACGAGCTGTATCGCCAGCAGCGCATCGAGCTCGAGTGCGTGCCGCAGGGCACCATCGCCGAACGGCTGCGCGCCGCGGGCGCGGGCCTGGGCGGCTTCTACACGCCGACGGGGGCGGGCACCGACCTGGCGCGGGGCAAGGAAACCCGCGTGATCGATGGCCGCGAGTACGTGTTCGAGCACGCGCTGCCGGGCGACTTCGCGCTGGTGAAGGCCGATCAGGCCGATCGCTGGGGCAATCTCACCTACCGCATGAGCGCCCGCAATTTCGGTCCGGTGATGTGCATGGCGGCCCGCACCGCCATCGTGCAGGTGCGCGAACAGGTCGAGCTGGGCGCGTTGTCGCCCGAGGCGATCGTGACGCCCGGCATCTTCGTGCAGCGGGTCGCGCGCGTCGAGCACGCGGGCTTTTCGAGTTGAAGGAGTATCGATGCAGGCCAAATCCTCTTCCCATCGGCCCTGGACGCGTGACGAGATGGCCGCGCGCGTGGCCGGCGACATTCCCGATGGCAGCTACGTAAATCTCGGCATCGGCATGCCGGTGCATGTGGCGCGGTTTCTCGCGCCGGAGCGCGAGGTCGTGCTGCACAGCGAAAACGGCATTCTCGGCATGGGCCCGCCGCCCGCGCCCGGCCAGGAAGATCCGGATCTGATCAACGCCGGAAAACTGCCCGCCACGCTGGTGCCCGGCGGGGCGTACTTTCACCACGCCGACTCGTTCGCGATGATGCGGGGCGGCCATCTCGATCTGTGCGTGATGGGCGGCATGCAGGTCGCCGATAACGGCGACCTGGCGAACTGGTCGCTGGCGCGGCCCGGAGAGGCGCCGGCGGTGGGCGGCGCGATGGACCTGGCGGTGGGCGCGCGCCGGGTCTACATTCTGATGGAACACAACAGCAAGAGCGGGGCGGCCAAGCTGCTGCGCCGCTGCACCTTGCCGCTCACCGGACGGGGCGTCGTCGACCGCATCTACACCGACCTCGCGGTGATTGACGTGACACCCGCCGGCTTTTGCGTGCGCGCCATGGCGCCCGGCGTCACGCTGGAAAGCCTGCAGGCGCTCAGCGACGCGCCGCTGCACGCGGCGCCCGCGTCCGATGCCGCGGCCCTGCCGGCTTGCGAGGTCTCTACGCCTGGAGCCCATCACCGATGATCTATCCGCCTTCGATTGCCCCGGCCTACACCGCGCCGCTGCCCACGCAGGCCCATCCCG
Organism: Bordetella genomosp. 5; assembly: GCF_002261475.1. Taxonomy (GTDB): domain Bacteria; phylum Pseudomonadota; class Gammaproteobacteria; order Burkholderiales; family Burkholderiaceae_B; genus Bordetella. The sequence goes on along the minus strand of NZ_NEVN01000007.1, from coordinate 209,642 downwards.
AGCAACTGCGCGGCGATCCCGATTTCATGCAGACCCTGGCACGCGGTCTGCATGTGATCCGCGCCTTTGGCGAACGCCGCCAACCGCAGACCGCGGCCGAGCTGGCGCGGCGCGCCGGGCTGTCGCGCGCGGTGACGCAGCGCTGTCTCTACACCCTGGTCGCGCTCGGGTATGCCGAGCAGCACGAGCGTCACTATGTGCTCACGCCGCGCATTCTGAGCCTGGGCCATGCGTACTTCGCGTCCACGCCGTTCGTGTCGCTCGCGCAGCCGGTGCTGGACGACCTGAGCGCAACGGTGAACGAAACCTGCGCGCTCGGCATCATGACCGGCCACGAGATGATGTATCTGGCGCGCTCGGAGGTGCACCGTATCCTCGCCACCTCGCTGGGTCTGGGCAGCCGCCTGCCCGCCTACTGCACGTCGATCGGCAGGGTCATGCTGGCGCAGCTCGGTGCCGCCGCGCTGGCGCGCTACTTCGACGACGTGGAGCTCGCGCCGTTTACCGAATACACCGTCACGCAACGCGCGCAGCTGTGCGCCGAACTCGAACAGGTGCGGCAGCGCGGCTACGCCATCGGCGATCAGGAGCTGGAGCTCAACGTGTGCGCCATCGGTGTGCCCGTGCGCAGCGCCAGCGGTCAGGTCGTGAGCGCGATCAACGTCAGCGTCAAGGCGTCGCGGCTGCCGCGGGAGCGAATGATCGGCGAAATCCTGCCGGCGGCGCAGGCGGCCGCCGACAAGATAGGGCGGTTTCTGGTGTTGTAGGGGTGGCTGCCAAGCCGCCCGGGCCGCTGACAGGACCGGGGCGGTTTTAGGTGTTGTAGAGGCTGGGGCGCGACGCCGCCGCCGGCCGCGCGGGGAGGGCCGGCCCCCACCTGGGGTTTCCGATGATAGGCGAGGGGTCTTTCAAGTCATAGGATGTCCAACATCCTACAAATGGACGGGCACTGCGGTGATGGGTGCGCCGACCGGCCCGCGCGGCCGGTCGCGTCGCGGCCACGCCCGCCCGCCAATAACGATTCGGAGACACCTCGTCATGATTTATGCGCCGCTGGACCGCTTCGTCGTGCTGGACCTCACCCGCGTGCGCTCCGGGCCGGCCGCCGTGCGGCAGTTTGCCGATTGGGGCGCGGACGTGATCAAGATCGAAGAGCCGACCCAGGTGAAGGACGACAAGCCGGGCGGCGCGGCCAAGTTCAGCGATTACCAGAACACCCACCGCAACAAGCGCAGCCTCACGCTGAATCTGAAGCAGCCGGAAGGGCGGGCGGTGTTCATGGAGCTGGTCAAGCGCGCCGACGTGCTGGTCGAAAACTACCGGCCGTCGGTCAAGACCAAGCTCGGCATCGATTTCGAGTCGCTCTCCAAGGTCAACCCGCGGCTGGTCTACGCCAGCATTTCGGGGTTCGGCCAGGACGGCCCCTACGCCGACCGCCCCGGCCTCGACCAGATCGCGCAGGGCTTGGGCGGCCTGATGTCCGTGACCGGCGAAGCCGACCGGGGGCCGATGCGCGCCGGGATTCCGATCGCCGATCTGAGCGCCGGCCTGTTCGCCGCGATCGGCATCCTCACGGCCTTGCTGGACCGCGAGCGCACCGGGCAGGGGCGCTGGGTGCACACGTCGCTGCTGCAGGCGCAGGTCTGGATGATGGACTTCCAGGCGACGCGCTGGCTCATCGATGGCGAGGTGCCGGGCCAGTCGGGCAACGACCATCCGACCAGTTCGCCCACGGGCGTCTACCCCACGGCCGATGGCTACATCAATATCGCGGCGATGGGCTCGAGCATGTTCGCGCGGCTGTGCGATGTGCTCGGCATGCCCGAGCTCAAGGACGACGCGCGCTTCGCGTCGGCCGGCTTGCGCGTGGAAAACCGCGGCGAACTCAATCGCGAGATCGTTGCCCGCACGCGGACCCGCGACAGCGCGGATTGGATCGAGCGCCTGAACCAGGCCGGTGTGCCATGCGGGCCGATCCTGTCCATGGACACGGCCTTCGAGAACGAACAGGTGCGGCACCTGCGCATGACGCGCCGCGTGACGCATCCGCAGCGTGGCGACGTCGACATCATCGCGCCCGCCGTGACGTTCGGCGGCGGCGAGCCGCCGCCCGTGTCGCCCGCGCCCGAGACCGGTGCCCACACCGACGACATCCTGGCCTGGCTGGGCCTGGATGAAGCGGCGCGCCAGCGTTTGCGCGCCGCCGGGGCGGTGTGACACCATCGTGGCCTTCCCCGCCACCCTTCGGAAATTCCATGGCCCATCCTGAACCCGTGTCCGATGCGCTGTTCGGCAGCCTCGCCCGGCCCGACAATCTGCCCGACGAAATCGCGCAGCAGATCCGGCAGAAGATCGTCAGCCAGGCGTTCGAGCCGGGGCAGCGTCTGCCCACCGAACAGGAATTCGCGCAGCGTTTCGGCGTGAGCCGCAACGTCGTGCGCGAGGCCATCGCGCGCCTGAAGCTATCGGGCTACATCGAGACGCGGCGCGGGGTCGGCAGCTTCGTGGCCACCGATGCGGGGCAGCAGGCCTTCGAGCTGTTGCCGGCCGATCTGTTGCAGGCGCAAGCACTCGAACACGTCTATCAGCTGCGGGTCGAGATCGAGGCGGGGGCGGCCGCGCTGGCCGCGCAGCACCGCACGGACGCGCAGATCGAGCAGCTGCGTGTCGCGCTGACGCGGGTGGACGCGGCCAGCGACGACTGGCGCATGGGCGCGGATCGCGCGCTCGACTTCCACATGGCGGTCTGTCAGGCCGCGAACAATCCGTATTTTCTGCGGTTGCTGTCGCTCTTCGGCCGTGCCATCGGCGATGCGGTGCGCACGCTGCGCTATTGCAGCACCGGCACCGAGCGCGTGGCGCAGATCGAGCTCGAACACCACCGCATCTTCGATGCCATCGTGGCGCGCGACGCCGACGCGGCGCGCGCGGCGATGCGCGAGCATCTGACCAACGGCATGCAGCGGCGCCAGGCGCAGCTGCAGCAGACCGGCGCCGCCGCGCCGGCGGCCGCGACCTCACCTCGAGCGGGCCCAGGCCCGGATTGATCCACCGAACCGCCCGGCCGCACTGGCGCCGGGCTCAGGACAGCACCGATGACCGCCGAACGCATTCTGCAGGATCGCATCACCGAACACCTCATCGTCGAGAAGCGCGACGGCGCGGGCTGGATCACCTTCAACGACCCTGCTCGCCACAATGCCGTGTCGTACGCGATGTGGGAAGGCATTCCGCTGGCGCTGGAAGCGCTGGCGGCGGATCCGCGGATCCGCGTGGTCGTGCTGACCGGCGCGGGCGAACGGGCCTTCGTGAGCGGCGCCAACATCTCGCAGTTCGACACGCTACGTTCGGGCGAAGAAGCGGTGCAGGCCTACGAAAAAGTCGCCGAGGCCGCCCAGCTTGCGCTCTACGACTATGACAAGCCCACGGTGGCGCGCATCAAGGGCTATTGCATCGGCGGCGGACTCAACATTGCCTTGTGCTGCGACCTGCGGCTGGCCTCCGAAGACAGCAGTTTCGCCATTCCGGCCGGCAAGCTCGGTCTGGGCTATCGCATGACCGCCATCCGCAATCTGGTGCATGCCGCCGGGCCCGCGGGGGCGCTGGAGATCTTTCTGACGGCCGCGCGCTACACCGCCGCCGAGGCCGAGAAGCGCGGCCTGGTGCACAAAGTCTGCGCTCCCGGCAGCCTCGACGCCGCGCTCGATGAGTACGTGGCGCAGATATCGGCCAATGCGCCGCTCACCTTGCGGGCCGGCAAGAAGATGATCCGCGCCATGCAGGCGCTCGGGCCGGAGGTCGACATGGAGGCCATGACGCGGCTGGTGCTCGAGTGCTTCGAAAGCAATGACTATCGCGAGGGCAAGCGTGCCTTCGCTGAGAAGCGCACGCCGGTCTTCACCGGCACCTGAGTGCGCGCCGCGCAGGCGGCGCAAGGTTTTCACAAGTCTTTCGTGCCGGGCGATGCCCGGCAGGACCGCGCGCGCCCGCCGCGCGGGGACGGCGGCCGCCGTCCGCAAGCGGGCCGCCGGGGCCGGGCGTGCGAGGCCATGCACTGCTTCAAGAACAGAACCTCATAAAACAACGGAGACAACCATGAAACGCAACCTGGCAGCCATCGCGCTCGCCGCGGGCCTGGCCTGCGCCGCGCCGTCCACCTTCGCCGCCTGGCCCGAGCAGCCGATCCGCATCGTCGTGGGTTATGCCGCGGGCGGCACCACCGATATCCTGGCGCGCGCGCTGGGCGAAGAGCTCAGTCGCACGCTCAAGCAGTCCATCATCGTGGAGAACAAAGCCGGTGCCGCCGGCAACATCGCCGCCGCCGCCGTGCAGCAGGCCAAGCCCGATGGCTACACGGTGCTGATGGCCACGGTGTCCAGCCATGGCATCAATCCTGCGCTCTACAAAAAGTCGCTGGGCTACGATCCCGTGGGCGGTTTTACGCCGGTCGGCATGGTGGCGTCGATTCCGCTGGTGCTGGTGGCCAATCCCAAGCTGCCGGTGAAGTCGGTGCCCGAGCTGGTGACGCTGGCACGCAGCAAACCCGGCGAGCTCAACTATTCGTCCAGCGGCAACGGCTCGCCCGTGCATCTGGCGGGCGCCATGTTCGCGCAGCAGGCCAAGCTCGAGCTGGTGCACGTGCCGTATCGCGGCGGATCGTTGGCCAACACGGCCGTGATGACGGGCGAGGCGCAATTCAGCTTTGCCACGCTGCCCGGCGCGATGCCGCAGGTGAAGGCCGACAATCTGCGCCCGCTCGCCGTCACCACGCAGCAGCGCTCGACCCAGCTGCCCGACGTGCCGACCGTGGCCGAGACCGAGGGCTTCAAGGGCTATGAAATCAACACCTGGAACGCGATCCTGGCGCCCAAGGGCACGCCGCCCGAAGCCGTGGAGACGTTCAACGCCGCGCTCAAGACGGCGATGAACTCGCCCAAGCTGCGTCAGCTGTTCGAGAAGGAAGGGGCGGTGCCCACGACCAGCACGCCCGCCGAACTCGCGACCTTCATCGATGGCGAGCTGGTGAAGTGGGCCGAGGTGGTGCGCACCGTCAACATCCGGGTCGATTGACGCGCAAAAAAAACGCCGCCCGAGGGCGGCGTTGTTCTCACCTGTCGTGGCAGGGCTCAGAAGCCCACGGCCTGGCCGTCGCGGCGCGAGTCCGAGGCGGCGAGATAGCCACCTTGCGGCAGGCGATGGATCAGCTGGGCCGAGCCGAACTCGAGGCTGTCGGCGGGCGCCACGGCCACGTTGTGGCCGCGGTCGCGCAGTACCTGCACCACGTCGGCGGGCAGGTGGGCTTCGACGTTGACCACCGGGCCGTTCTCGACGCGGAAGCGCGGCGCGTCGCTCATGGCCTGCGGGTTCTGGCCGAAGGCGGCCAGGCGCGTCACCATTTGCAGATGGCCCTGGGCCTGCATCGAGCCGCCCATCACGCCGAACGACATCACGGGTTCGCCCTTGCGGGTGACGAAGGCCGGGATGATGGTGTGCATCGGCTTCTTGCGCGGCGCCACCTGATTGGCGTGACCGTCCTTCAGCACGAAGTTCAGGCCACGGTTGTGCAGGCCGATGCCGGTGTCGGGCACGACGACGCCGGAGCCGAAGCCGTGATAGTTGGACTGGATGAACGACACCATCGTGCCGTTCGCGTCGGCGGCGGTGAGGTACACCGTGCCGCCCGACGGCGGGCTGCCGGCCGACGGCGTGGTGGCGCGGTCCATGGCGATCAGGCGCGAGCGCGCGGCGAGGTAGTCGCCGTCGAGCAGATCGGCCGCGCTCACCCGCATGTGGCGCGGATCGGCCACGTGGTGATGCAGATCGGCGAAGGCCAGCTTCATGGCCTCGATGCTGACGTGGTAGTAGTCGGCGCTGTCGCGGCCCATGCCTTCGAGGTCGAAACGCTCGAGCATGCCCAGCGCCATCAGGGCGGCGATGCCCTGGCCGTTCGGCGGGATCTCGTGCAGCGTGTAGTCGCGGAAGTTCTGGCCGATCGGCTTGACCCACTCGGCCTGGTGCTCGGCCAGATCCTGCATCGTGAGCGCGCCGCCGGTGGCACGGGCGAAATCGGTGATGCGGCGCGCGAGGTCGCCGCGGTAGAAGCTCTCGCCGCCGGTCTGCGCGATGTCGCGCAGCGTGCGCGCCTGCGCCGGGAAGCGCCACCATTGACCGGCTTCGGGCGTCTTGCCGTCGATCATGAAGGCTTCGGCAAAGCCGGGCTCGTGCGCGAGCTTGGGCGCCTGGTTGGCCCATTGCCGCGCGATCGTCGGCGAGATCGGGAAGCCGTCTTCGGCGTAGGCGATGGCGGGTTCGAAGAGCTGCGCGAACGGCAGCTTGCCGAAACGCTCGGACAGCGCCTTCCAGCCGGCGATCTGGCCGGGCACGGTGACGGTGCCCCAGCCGGTGGGCGGCATCGCGTCGCGGCCATTGAAGTACTCGGGGGTCCAGGCGGCGGGCGCCGCGCCACACGAGCTCAGGCCGTGCAGCTCGCCGTCGTGCCAGATCAGGGCGAACATATCGCCGCCGATCCCGTTCATCACGGGTTCGACGACGGTGAGCGCGATCGCCGTGGCGATCGCGCTATCGACGGCATTGCCACCGGCCAGCAACATGCGCAGCCCTGCCTGTGCGGCCAGCGGCTGGCTGGTCGCCACCGCGTTGGAGGCCAGCACGGGCATTTTCCGGGAGGCGTAAGGGAAGGTCCAATCGAAAGAAGATGACATGAGGCTGGAGGTGGAATGAGTCGTGGAAATAAAAATTACTGGGGCGTGATGCCGGCTTGCTCGATCAGCTTCTGCGTGCGCGGGATCTCGGCCTTGATGAAGGCGGAGAACTCGGCGCGGCTGCCGCCCTGGGGCTCGGCACCGGCTTCGGCAAGCTTGTCACGCAACGCGGGCTGTGCCAACACCTTGTTGACGGCCTGGTTCAGCTTGTCCAGCACCGGCGCGGGCGTGCCCGGAGGCGCGACGAGACCGTACCACGGTGCGATGTCATAGCCGGCGAAACCCTGCTCGGCGATGGTGGGGATCTCGGGCGCCAGCGCCGAACGCTTGGCGTTGGACATGCCCAGCGGCACCAGCGCGCCGGCCTTGGCTTGCGGCAGACCGGTCATGATGGTGTCGAAGTACATCGAGACCTGGCCCGAGAGCAGGGCCGGGATGGCCTCGCCCGCGCCCTTGTACGGCACGTGCAGGATGTCGATGCCCGCCACGGACTTCAGCATTTCGCCCGCCATGTGCGAGGTCGTGCCGGTGCCGAACGAGGCGTAGGTCAGTTTGCCCGGATTGGCCTTGGCATAGGCCACCATCTCCGGCAGCGTCTTGAACGGCTGCTTCGTGTTGGCCAGCAGGATGTTGGGCGTGTAGGCCACCATCGACACCAGCTCGAATTTGTCGGGATCGTAGGCCAGGCGCTTCTGCAGGAAGCGGTTGGTGACGATGGCGGCGGGGCCACCCATCAGCAGGGTGTAGCCGTCCGGCTCGGCGCGCGCGACGGCGGCGCTGCCGATCGCGGCGGCGGCGCCCGGGCGGGCCTCGATCACGAAGGGCTGGCCGAATTCCTGGGCCAGCGCTGCGCCCAGCTGGCGCGAGATCAGGTCGGTGGCGGAGCCGGCCTGGAAGGGCACCACGATCTTCACGGGATGCTGCGGCCAGTCGGTGGCCTGCGCGGCGGCTTGTGCGCCAGCCACGAGGCCGGCGGCCACGAGCAGCGTCCGGGCGAGACGGAGTTTCATAGGGTTCCCCTGTATATCTGATTGATTCGTCGACAAAAAATGGCGCGGCCCGCCTGACAGGACGGCGTTGCCGCGCCAAGGCGATTAGAGCGGCCAGGGGCGGGCATGCCTATCGGGAATTGCATCTATGGATCATTGGATCCAATTTGTGCTATTTTGCCATAGCCTTAAACTCTGGCGCTCGCACGCCCGGCACACGCACTGCCGTGCGGCATCCCTCCCTATGGAAATCAGCAATGCTGCAACTGCAGAAGACGGCACTGACCGCTGAAGAAGAGGCCTACCAGCACATTCAGCACGAGATACGCCTGGGCCGCTACGCGCCCGGCGAACGGCTCGTGCCCGAAGTGATCGCGGGGCGGATCGGCACGAGCCGCATGCCCGTGCGCGGCGCGCTGCGGCGCCTGGCCTCCGAAGGCCTGGTGCAGATCCGGCCGAATCGCGGCGCCGTCGTGCGCGGCCTCGACCAGAAAGAGATGCTGGAGGTGTTCGAGATCCGTTCGGTGCTCGAGGGGCTGGCCATGCGCAATGCCGTGCTCAACATGGGCCCCGAGCATCTGCGCCGCCTGATCAGCATGCTGGACCAGCTCGAGCAGGGCTCAGGCGATTACCTGGACTGGACCACCGCGCATCGCGAGTTTCACGAATATCTGTGCAGCTTCTGTGGTCAGCCGCGCCTGTTGCGGCAGATCGCCGAGCTGCACGCCGTGGTCGAGCCGTACATGCGGCTGTGGTCGAGTCAGCCGGGCCGCGCGTTGCGCGCCCGCGAATCGCACCAGGAATTGATCGACGCGCTGGCCACGCGCGACCCCGATCGATGCGAGGCGGCGATGCGCCGGCACGTGCTCAACACGGTACCGGCGCTGTCCGAATTTTTGCAGCAGGGCCACTGAAGCGGGGCCCGCGCGCGCCGGCCGGTGGGCCCGCGCGCTTTCGGCCTCAGCGGCCGTAGACCAGATCGCGCAGGCCGAGCGACAGGCCGGGCCAGTAGGTAATCACCAACAGGCAGGCGATCACCACCAGCACGAACGGAATCAGCGGCTTGATCAGGCGTTCGAGCGGCAGCTTCGCCACCGCGCAGGCCGCGAACAGGTTCACGCCGAAGGGCGGCGTGATCATGCCGAGCGCCAGGTTGACGACCATGATGATGCCGAAGTGCACCGGGTCGACCCCGAACGACAGCGCCACCGGCAGCAGCAGCGGGGCCAACACCACGATCGAGGCCGAGGTCTCGATGAACATGCCGATCACGAAGAGCGCGGCATTCACGCCCATCAGGAAGCCGATCTTGGTGTCGAACAGGCCCGACAGCCATTGACCCAGCATGTCCGGAATGCCGGCACGATTGAGCAGGAAGCTGAAAAGGCCCGCGTTGGCGATCACGAACATGATCACCGCGGTAGAGACGACCGACTTGTGCAGCGTCGTGGACATCGCGCGGAACGACAGGCGGCGGTAGATGAACTTGCCCACCACGACGGCGTAGACCACCGCCACCACCGAGGCCTCGGTCGGCGTGAACACGCCACCGTAAATACCGCCCAGAATGATCACCGGCATCAGCAGCGCCAGCCACGCCCGCTTGAACGCGGGCCAGATCGGCAGCCGGCCTTCGCCGTCGCGCAGGCCGAGCTTGTTGCGGCGTGCATACATCCACACGTAGAACATCAGGGCGACGCCGATCAGGATGCCCGGCACCACGCCCGCGATGAAGAGCTCGCCGGTCGAGGTGTCGGTGGACACGGCGAACAGAATCATCGGAATCGAGGGCGGGATGATCACGCCGAGCTCGGCGGCCGAGGCCTGCAGCGAGGCCGCGAACGGCGCGGGGTAGCCGTGCCGGATCATGGCGGGAATCAGGATGGCGCCGACCGCGAAGGTCGTGGCCACGCTCGAACCCGCCACCGCCGCGAAGATCATGCAGGTCAGCACGCAGGTGCAGGCCAGGCCGCCCTGCACGCCGCCCACGAGGCTCTTGGCGAAGTCGACCATGCGTTCGGAAATGCCGCCGGCCTCCATCAGGTTGCCGGCGAGGATGAAGAACGGAATGGCCACGAGAGGGTACTTGTCGAGCGCGGCGAAGAGCTGCTGCGCCACCACCAGCGAGGGCAGGCCACTCGACGCCACGCCCGCCAGGCTCGCCAGCCCGATGGACACGGCCACGGGCACCGACAGGCCGAAGAAGATCAGCATCGTGACGATCATCAACTGCGACATAAGATTTTCGCCTTCAGGAATTCAGAGAGAGTGGGCGGGGCCGTGAGGCTCAGCCCTGTGCGTCGTTGCGCACGGGGACGTCGTCTTCTTCGGCGCGCGCGAGCCGGGCGATCACGGCGATCACCGCGAGCGTGGCGCCCACCGGGATGGCCAGGTAGATCCAGGAGATCGAGATGTCGAGGCTGGGTACGTTCTGGAAGCGCACGCGCCAGGTCATCTGGCCGCCGATCCAGGCGAGGGTGCCCAGGAACAGCACGCAGATCGCGCCGATGGCGATCTCCAGCGCGCGGCGGGCGCGCCCCTGAAGGGCGTTACGCAGCATCTCGACGCTGATCATGGCGCCGTGACGGAAGGCCAGCGCCACGCCGAGCAGCACGGTCCAGATCAGCAGGGCGCGGGTGGCGACTTCGCTCCAGTCGGCCGGCGAATGCAGCACGAAGCGCGCGATCACCTGCCAGAAGGCGGCGCAGGCCGAGCCCACCAGCAGAATCTGGGCGAGCGCGGACGCGAGTTTGAACAAATAGGTTTCGGCAAGGCACAGCAGGCGCATGGGAACATCCAGTGCAGATGAACGGACACAGCCGTTCGCACGGGGCGAACGGCTGTGCACGCAACGCAGGCGCGTTTACTTGGTATCGCGGATTGCTTCGATCAGCTTCTGGTCGAACTTCTTGTAGTACTGCGGGTAGGCCGGCTCGACGGCGGCCGCGAACGCAGCGCGATCGACCTCGGTCACCTGCATGCCTTCTTTCTTGAGCTGCTCGACGCCGGTCTTTTCGATGTTGTCGACGTAGCCGCGCATCGCCATCGCCGAGTCCTTGCCGGCCTGATCGAACGCCTTTTTCTGGTCGGCAGACAGATTGCCATAGGTGGAGGCAGACATCAGGACCAGCGCGGGGCCGTACACGTGGCCGGTCAGCGACAGGTACTTTTGCATCTGCGACAGCTTGGCCGAGGTGATGACCGACAGCGGATTTTCCTGACCGTCGATCGTGCCCTGTTGCAGGGCGGTGGCCACTTCGGGCCAGGCCATCGGCGTCGGCAGGATGCCGCTCTGACGGAACGCGGTGATGTGGACCGGGTTCTCGGTGGTGCGGATCTTCAGGCCCTTGGCGTCGGCCGGAGTGGCCACGGGGCGGACGTTATTGGTCAGGTGACGAAAGCCCTGTTCGCCCCAGGCCAGCGCCACGATGTCCCGATCGGGGAACTTGGCGAGCATATCCTGGCCTATCTTGCTGTCGAGCACGGCACGGGCGTGGGACAGGTCGCGCAGCAGGAAGGGGATGTCGAAGACGCCGGTTTCGGGCACGAAGTTGAGCGTGGCGCCGGTCGAGACGATGGCGAGATCGATGGTGCCGATCTGCAGCCCTTCGATCACTTCGCGTTCGCCGCCCAGCGCGCTGTTGGCGAATTGCTGGACTTTGTACTTGCCGCCGGTGCTGGCTTCGATCGACTTGGCGAAGGCCTCGCCACCCGCGCCGTAGTGCGACGTAGCGGACAGGGCATAGGCCATCTTGAGGGTGGTCTGGGCTTGGGCCGGGGCGGTCACGCCGAATGCGCCGGCGGCAAACAGGGCGGCGGCTAGCCACGTCTTACGCATGATGTCTTCTCCAGGGGTCTTTTGTATTAGGTATGCTGACGAAAACCCGAGTTTTCGCCCTGCTGCATGATAGCGGGATTCCCTGCGGTAAACCCCGATGGTTCATGGTTCAACGATGATGGATTTCCCTGATTCCGCCGCGCGCCGCGGCGCCCGTCCCGGCTTTTTGGCCTCGCTCGCGCTGGGCGTGCGCATGATGGTGCGCGACGCCCGGTCGGGCGAACTGCGCCTGCTGGTGCTGGCGCTCATCGTGGCGGTGGCCGCGGTCACGAGCGTGGGCTTCCTGTCCGACCGGGTCTCGCGTGCCCTCGAGCGCGACGCCGGCCAGATGCTGGGCGCCGACCTGCTGCTCGACGCCGACGAGCCGGTGCCCGCGGCCTTTCTCGACGCGGCGCGCGAGCGCGGCCTGCGCGTGTCGTCCACGCTGCAGTTTCCGTCGATGGCCAGCGCCGGCGACAGCGCGCAACTGGTGTCGATCAAGGCGGTCGAGCCGGGGTATCCGCTGCGCGGCCGGTTGCGCGTGGCCGAGGCGCCGTTCGCGCCCGATGCGCCCACCACCGAAGTGCCGTCGCCGGGCACGGTGTGGGCCGACCCGCAGTTGCTGGCGCTGCTGAATGTGTCGGTGGGCCAGACCATCGGCCTGGGCGACACCCGCCTCAAGGTCGAGCGCGTGCTGACCTACGAGCCGGATCGCGGCATGCAATTCGTCAACGTGGCGCCGCGCGTCATGTTGCGCGTGTCCGACCTCGAAGCCACCGGCCTCGTCGCGCCGGGCAGCCGCATCGGCTACGGCCTGCTCGCGGCCGGCGAGCCCGCCGCGGTCGCCGGCTATCAAACCTGGCTCAAAGACCACCTGCAGCGCGGTCAGAAGATCGCCACGCTCGAGTCGGGCCGGCCCGAGGTGCGCCGCACGCTCGACCGCGCGCAGCGCTTCCTGTCGCTGGTGGCCCTGCTGGCCGTGCTGATCTCGGCGGTGGCGGTGGCGCTGGCCGCGGGCCGCTTCATGCAGCGGCATCGCAATGGCATCGCCGTCATGCGCTGTCTGGGGGCGTCACAGGCGCAGGTGAGCGCCATGCTCTGTGCCGAGTTCACCCTGGTGGGGCTGGCGGCCGCGCTGGGCGGATGCCTGGTGGGATTCGGCGTGCATCAGTTGCTGGTGATGGCGCTGGCCGGCCTGATCGACACGACCTTGCCCTTGCCCTCGCTGATGCCCGCCCTGCAGGGGCTGGTCACCGGCCTGCTGATGCTGCTGGGCTTCGCCTTGCCCTCGCTGGCGCAGTTGCGACACGTGCCTCCGGCGCGTGTGCTGCGGCGTGACGCCGGCACCGGCCGGGCGCGCAGCGCCGGCGGCTACGCGATCGGCGCGGTGGGCCTCTCGCTGCTGATCTGGTGGTTCGCGGGCGATCTCAAGCTGGGGGCCGTCGTGGCCGGCGGCTTCCTGGGCGCCTTCCTGATCTTCGCGCTGGTGGCCTGGCTGGCCGTGCTGCTGCTGGCGCGCCTGCGCGGCGCGGTCGGCGGCCTGCCGGCCCTGCGCTTCGCGCTGGCCGGCGTGGTGCGCCGGCGGGCCGCGACGATCACGCAGGTCTGCGCGCTGGCCGTCGGGCTGATGGCGCTGATTCTGCTCACCATGACGCGCACCGACCTCATCGCGGGCTGGCAGCGCACGCTGCCGGTCGACGCGCCCAATCGTTTCCTGATCAATATCCAGCCCGACCAGCGCACGGAAGTGCTGGCCCGCCTGCAGGCCGAGGGGCTGTCGCAGGTGCGGCTGTGGCCTATGGTGCGGGGCCGGCTGGTCTCGATCAACGACAGACCGGTCAGCCCCGACCATTACGAAGAGCCGCGCGCCAAGCGGCTGGTCGACCGCGAGTTCAACCTGTCCTTCGCCGACACGCCGCCGGAAGGCAACCGGCTGGTCACCGGCCGCTGGATCGATCCGGCGGCCCACGAAGTCTCGCTGGAATCGGGCCTGGCCCAGTCGCTGGGCCTGCAGCTGGGCGACCGGCTGCGCTTCGACGTGGCGGGGCAGACCACCGAGGTGACCGTGGCCGGCGTGCGCCGGGTCGACTGGGATACCATGCGCGTCAATTTCTTCGCCATTCTGTCGCCGCCGGCGCTGGCCGACATGCCGCAGAGCTGGATCACCTCGTTCCATCTGCCGCCCGACAAGGTGCCGGTCTTGCGCAGCCTGGTGCGTGACTTTCCCAACCTGACGGTGTTCGACGTGGGCGCGATCCTGTCGCAGCTGCAGTCGGTGCTGCAGGAAGTGACCAAGGCGGTGCAACTGCTGTTCGCCTTCACCCTGACGGCGGGCGTGCTGGTGCTGGCGGCGGCGCTCACCGCCACGCGCGACGAGCGCGTGCGCGAGGCGGCCGTGCTGCGCGCGCTGGGCGCCACCCGGGCCCAGCTGGCGCGCGCCCAGCGCATCGAGCTGCTCGCCGTGGGCGCCCTGGCCGGCCTGCTCGGCGCGGGCGGCGCGACGGCGATCGCCTGGGTGCTGTCGACCCAGGTCTTCGATTTCACGATTACCATGCGCGTCTGGCCGTGGCTGGCCGGGATGGCCGCCGGCATGGCCGGCGCCTGGGCCGGCGGTGCGCTGGCCCTGCGCGGCGTGCTGCGCACGCCGCCCCTAGTGACCTTGCGAGAAGCCTGATGACCACCACCCGCGTCGAGCCGATTTTCGAGCCGCTCGACACCACCAAGACCATTTTCGAACTGCTCGGCGGCGAGTCCGCCGTGCGTGCGCTCGTCGACCGCTTCTACGATCTGATGGACCTCGAGCCCGACTTCCGCGAGCTGCGCGCCGCGCACGGCCCGAGCCTGGACGACGCCCGCGACAAGCTGTTCTGGTTTCTCTGTGGTTACTTCGGCGGCCCCGATCACTACATTCAGCGCTTCGGCCATCCGCGCCTGCGCGCGCGCCATCTGCCGTTTTCCATCGGCGAGATCGAGCGGGATCAGTGGGTGGCCTGCATGGGCCGCGCCATGCAAGACCAGCAGATCGAGCCGGCGCTGGTCGAGCGTCTGGTGCATTCGTTCTTCGGCGTGGCCGACTGGATGCGCAATCGTGCCGGCTGACGCCCGCGCGCAGCCGGTCGCGCGTCACGCCTGGAACGACGGCGCCATGCTGTTCGATCCGGGCCGTATCGCGAGCCCCGATCCCACATTGTTGCGACCCGAGGCCTACGGCGCCTCGGCCGAGCCGGTGCAGGCCGGCGGCCGGGCGGCGGCCTGGTTCGTGGCGGGGGCGGGGTGGCAGGGCGTGCTGCGCGGTTACCGGCGCGGCGGGCTCGTCGCCAGGATTTCGCGCGCGGCCTATCTCTGGCAGGGCGAAGAGCGGACCCGAGCGTTCCGAGAGTTCAGGCTGCTGGCCGCGATGCGGGCCCAGGGCCTGCGCGTGCCGGCGCCGCTGGCCGCCGGCTACTGGCGCAGCGGGCTCATCTATCGCGCGGCGATCCTGATCGAGCGCATTCCCGAGGTGCGGCCGCTGGCCCACGTGCTCGCGCCCGCGGCCTGCGAGGCCGCCGGACGCGCCATCGCGGCCCTGCACGCGGCCGGCGTCTGGCATGCCGATCTCAACGCCTTCAACATTCTGCTCGACGCGGCGGGCGACGCCTGGCTGATCGACTTCGACCGCGGCACGGGCGGCGGCGTCTCCGCGTCGGCGCGCCAGGCCAATCTCGACCGCCTCAAGCGCTCGCTCGTCAAAGTGGCGGGCGAACCGGGCGCGGCGGCCTGGGACCGGATCGTCGCCGCATACCGAGCGGCCCAGGCATGAAGGCTGCGGCATGAACGCCATGGCTGCCTGAGCAGCCCCGCGGGCAAGGGTGGGCGAACGCGCGGTGTCGGTCGCGTCGCCATCCCCCCGCGAAAATCGCCGATTCGGAGGGCGGGCGACAACAACCACCCTCTAAAAGGCTTTATCATTTTGCCTTTTGGCATTTCTCCAACACGCGAAATTAGGCAAGGGGTCGCGATGAAATTCATGACGGGAATGCGCTTTGCGCTGGGTCTCACGGCAGTCGCCGCGGCGGTTACACCCGCGTTGGCACAGAACAAGGTCGTCAACGTCTACAACTGGGCCGAATACACCGCGCCCGATACCATTCCAGGCTTCGAGAAAGAGACCGGCATCAAGGTCCGCTACGACGTCTACGACAACAACGATACCCTGCAGGCCAAGCTGCTGACGGGCAAGTCGGGCTACGACATCGTCGTGCCCTCGACGCATTACGCCTCGCGCCAGATCCAGGGTGGCCTGTTTCAGAAGCTCGACAAGTCGAAGATCCCGAACCTGAAGTATCTCGACCCGGACATCATGGCGCTGGTCGCCACCGTCGATCCCGGCAACGAGTACGCCGTGCCGTGGGGCTATGGCACCAACGGCCTGGGCTACAACGTCACCAAGGTCAAAGAGATCATGGGCGAGAACGCCGATCTCGGAAGCTGGGACATGCTGTTCAAGCCCGAGAACGCCGCCAAGCTCAAGGATTGCGGCATTTCGGTGCTCGACGAAGCCGCGCAGGTGTTCCCGGCCGCGCTCAAGTACCTCGGCAAGGATCCCAACTCCGACAAGCCCGAAGACTATAAAGAAGCGCTCGAGCTCCTCAAGAAGATCCGCCCGTACATCCGCCAGTTCAGCTCGTCGGGCTATATCGACGAGCTCGCCGTGGGCGATCTGTGCATGGTCTATGGCTTCTCGGGCGACGTGATGATCTCGCGCAACCGCGCCCAGCAGGCCAAAAAGACCTACGACATCAACTACTTCATTCCGAAGGGTGGCGCGCCGGCCTGGTTCGATCTGATGGTGATCCCCAAGGATGCGCCGCATCCCGAAGAGGCGCACGCGTTCATCAACTACATCGAAACGCCGCAGGTGCACGCCGCGATCACCAACACCATGTTCTACCCCAACGCCAACAAAGAGGCGCGCAAGTACGTGGTGAAGGACGTCGCCGACAATCCGATGATCTATCCGGGTCCGGATGTCGCCAAGACGCTGTACGTCATCAAGGCGCAGCCGCTGCCCGTCCAGCGCCTGCAGACCCGCATGTGGGCCGAACTGAAGTCCGGAAGATAAGTCATCATGAGCGATAGCCGTTACACGGCACAGCACTCCACCGATCCGGACGAGTTCGTCAAGATCGTCGACGTGGTCAAGATTTTCGGCGACACCGTCGCCGTCCGATCGGTCAACCTTTCGGTCAAGCGCAACGAGATCTTCGCCCTCCTGGGCAGCTCGGGCAGTGGCAAGTCCACGCTGCTGCGCATGCTGGCGGGCTTCGAAGACGCGACGTCGGGGCAGATCATGCTCGATGGCGAAGACATCACGGCCGTGCCGCCTTACCGGCGGCCGGTCAACATGATGTTCCAGTCGTACGCGCTGTTTCCCCACATGACCGTCGAGGCCAACGTCGCCTTCGGCCTCAAGCAGGAGGGGGTCGACCGCGCGGAGATCCACGACCGCGTGTTCGAGGCGCTCGACCTGATGCAGATGGCGGGTTATTCGCGCCGCAAGCCGCATCAGTTGTCGGGCGGCCAGCAACAGCGCGTGGCGCTGGCGCGCAGCCTGGTCAAGCGGCCCAAGCTGCTGCTGCTCGACGAGCCCATGTCGGCGCTCGACAAGCAGATCCGCCAGAAAACGCAGATCGAGCTGGTCAAGATCCTGGAGCAGGTCGGCGTGACCTGCATCATGGTCACCCACGACCAGGAAGAAGCCATGACGATGGCGCACCGGCTGGCCGTCATGACCGACGGCCAGATCGTGCAGTGCGGCTCGCCCCAAGACGTCTACAACTTCCCCAACTCGCGCTTCGTGGCGGGCTTCATCGGCAGCACGAATCTCTTCACCGGCACCATCACCGAAGACGCGCCCGACCATGTCGTGATCGAGTCCGAGGAGCTGTCGCGTCCGCTCTACGTCAATCACGGCGTGAGCGAGCCGCTGGGCATGGACGTGCACGTCTCGATCCGCCCCGAGCGTCTGGTCGTGTCGCGCAATCAACCCGATGGCGACTACAACTGGGCCCATGGCATGGTCAGTCACATGGCCTGGATGGGCAGCTACGGTCTCTTTCAGATCCGGCTCGACTCCGGCATGGTGATCGAGGCCAGCATGCCCAGCCTGCTGCTGGGCTCGATCGACGCGCCCGGCATCGACGAAGAGGTCTACGTCAGCTGGGACGCCGATAGCGCCACGGTGCTGGCATCATGAGGCTGCCGTCCGTGCGCGAGTGGCTGCCGTCGGGGCGTGCCCTGGCGGTGGTGCCGCCATTTCTGTGGCTGGTGGTCTTCCTGCTGGTGCCGTTCCTGCTGGTGTTCAAGATCAGCTTCGCGGAGCTCGAGTTCGGCATCCCGCCGTACACGCCGCTGGCCGAGTTCAAGGACGAGGCGGTGCAGCTCAGCCTGCACCTGCGCAGCTACGTCCTGCTGTTCACCGACAACCTGTACTTCGCCACCTACCTGAACTCGGTCAAGATGGCCGCGATCACGACGCTGGTCTGCATCCTGATCGGTTATCCGATGGCGTACTACATCGCGCGCTCGTCGCCAGCGATTCGCAACGTGCTGCTGCTGGCCGTGATCCTGCCCTTCTGGAGTTCGCTGCTGCTGCGCGTGTATGCCTGGGTCGGCATCCTGCGCAACGACGGCCTGCTCAACAAGGTGCTGATGACCCTCGGCATCACCGCGAGCCCGCTCGAGATCTACCGCACCGACCTGGCCGTGTACATCGGCATGGTCTATGCCTATCTGCCGTTTTTCATCCTGCCGCTCTACGCCAATCTCGTGAAGATGGACCTGCGTCTGCTCGAGGCCGCCTACGATCTGGGCGCCAAGCCCTGGCAGGCGTTCTGGCGCATCACCGTGCCGCTGTCGCGGCCGGGCGTGATCGCCGGGGCGATGCTGGTGTTCATCCCGGCGGTGGGCGAATACGTGATTCCCGAGATGCTCGGCGGCGCCGATACGCTGATGATGGGCCGCGTGATGTGGAATGAGTTCTTCAACAACACCGACTGGCCGATGGCCTCGGCGGTGACGTGCGTCATGGTGCTGCTGTTGCTCGTGCCGCTGGCGCTGTTCCAGTACAACCAGATCAAGCAGCAGCAGCTCGATCGCGGGGGCCGCCGATGAAAGGACCCAACAAGTCCCTGCGCGGGCTGGCCCTCGGCCTGGGCTATTTCTTTCTGTATGTGCCCATCCTGAGCCTGATGGCGTTTTCGTTCAACGATTCGCCCGTCGTCACCTCCTGGACCGGCTTTTCGCTGCGCTGGTACTCGGCGCTGTTCGCCGACGACGCGCTGCTGCGGGCCGCCTGGCTGTCGTTCAAGGTGGCGGCGCTCACCGCGACCGCGGCCACCATCATCGGCACCTGGGCCGGCTACGTGCTGGCGCGCATGGGCCGCTTCCGCGGCTTCGGCCTCTACCTGGGCATGCTGAGCGCGCCTCTGGTGATTCCCGAGGTGGTGCTGGGCATCTCGCTGCTGCTCATGTTCGTCGAGATGCGCGGCCTGCTGGGCTGGCCCGAGCAAAACGGCATGTTCACGATCTGGGTCGGCCACGTCACGCTCTGCATGGCTTTCGTGGCGGTGGTGATCCAGTCGCGCATCCGCGACATGGACCGCTCGCTGGAAGAGGCCGCGCTGGATCTCGGCGCCACGCCGCTGCGCGTGTTCTTCTCGATCACGCTGCCGCTGATCGCACCGGCCCTGGCGTCGGCCTGGCTGCTGTCGTTCACGCTCTCGCTCGACGACGTCGTGCTGGCGTCGTTCCTGTCCGGGCCGGGTTTCACCACCTTGCCCATGGAAGTGTTTTCGCGCGTGCGCCTGGGCCTCAAGCCCGAGGTCAATGCCCTGGCCACGTTGTTCATTCTGGCGGTCGGCACCTGCGTGATCCTTGCCAACCGCCTGCAAGTGCGCAAGGAATCCTCATGACCCAAACCACCACCCTGTACGGCCTGAACAAATGCAGCACCTGCGTGAAGGCGCGCGACTGGCTCAATGAAAACGGCGTGGCGCACACCTTCATCGACTACCGCGACCATCCGGTGCCAGCTGCCACGCTCAAAGAATGGGCCGAGCAGCTGGGCGGCTGGGAGAAGCTGGTCAATCGCACCTCCATGACCTGGCGTGCCCTGTCCGACGAGCAGAAGGCGGCGAGCACCGCGGCCCAATGGACCCGCCTCATCGCCGAGTACCCGGCACTGGTGCGCCGGCCCGTCACCGTCACATCCGACGGCGTGGTGACGGTGGGCTTCTCCGAAAAGCGCTACGGCGAGCGCTTCGCCTGACATGACCGGCGAGGCGCCCGCCGGCGTGCCGGGGCCGGCACTGCCCGATGCCTTCTTCGACCGCGATGCCGCCCAACTGGCCCGCGATCTGCTCGGCAAGGTGATCCGGCGCCGCTGGCGCGGGCTGTGGCTGTCGGCCCGCATCATCGAGACCGAGGCGTATTACCTCACCGATCGCGGCAGTCACGCCTCGCTCGGCTACACCGAGAAGCGCCGCGCGCTGTTCATGAACGGCGGGACGATCTACATGTATTACGCCCGCGGGGGCGACTCGCTGAACTTCAGCGCGCACGGTCCCGGCAACGCGGTGCTGATCAAGTCCGCGCATCCCTGGCTCGACGCCGTGAGCGACGCCCGCGCGCTGGCCTGCATGCAGCGCCTCAATCCCGACGCACAGGGTCGACCGCGCGCGCCGACGCGTCTGTGCGCGGGCCAGACACTGCTGTGCCGGGCGCTCGGGCTCAAGGTGCCCGACTGGGACGGCAAGGGATTCGACCCGCAACGCTTTTTTGTCGAAGACGTGGGGCAGGAGGTGCCGCGCCTGATCAACACGACGCGTCTCGGGATTCCCGCAGGCCGCGACGAGCATCTGCCGTACCGGTTCGTGGACCCGGCCTACGCCGCGTTCTGTACGCGCAATCCGCTACGCCGCGGTCAGGAGGCGGGGCGGGACTACGTCTGGATGGATCGCAGCGGCGCGACGCTGGCCTGATCAGTCCGGATCCGGCA
Organism: Bordetella genomosp. 5; assembly: GCF_002261475.1. GTDB lineage: Bacteria > Pseudomonadota > Gammaproteobacteria > Burkholderiales > Burkholderiaceae_B > Bordetella. Next base: position 189,077 of record NZ_NEVN01000007.1, on the reverse strand, counting down.
CAGGCGCCGGCATGCGCGCGCGCATCTCGGCGTATTTGCGCTCGATGCGGCGGCGGTTGAGCCGGCGGCTCCAGGCATAGAACGGAATCAGCGGCAGCACGCCGAAGCCATCCACCAGATACAGACCGGGCTTGCCGTCGGCGTTGTAGCCGCAGGCCACGTTGCTGGCCGACATGTCGTGGATCACCAGGTGAGCGTCGGCCAGATCGGCGAAGAAGGCATCCAGCTTGGCTGCCAGCGTGACGGTGAACTTGCCCTGCGCCGCCAGGTCCTTCACGGTGGGCGCGAGCAGGCCGTTGCCGTCGGTGATCTTTTCCACCAGCAGGCCCAGCCCCAGGCTGGTCTGCGCCACGCCCAGAATGCGCGCCATCGGCACCTGCCACACGCCGGAGGGGCGGGTGGTGGTACAGACGTACTCCGAGAACTCGTTCAGGTAGACGCGATAGGCGCTCTCGCGCTGGAATTGCTTGTACCAGCGCTTGAAGGGCCGCGCCTGCAGAAAGACGGCGCGGGCCTGCATGTCCATCACCTTGACCAGCAGTCCGGGTTCGTGCGGATGCTGGAACACATACCGGTCTCCGCCCTGCGCGAGCGGCGCGGCGCCCGACAGATCGAGCGGGCCGAACATGGCGCGCACGCCAGGCGCGGTGCGGCCGTCGGGCGGAAGGGGAGCGCCGGAAAACGGCGTCTGCGGAGGCAAGGCGGCCAAGGGAAAAATAGGACTAGTCTGATGGAAGGCGCAATCTTACTGCGATATGGGGCAGGGCGCGGGGCCCGCGCGGCTGGCGATCCCGGCTTCAGGCAGAATCGCGTCTTGATGTTGTCGTCGGAATTGCGAGGAGAGGGATTTGGAGCCAATGCTGTCGTGGGTCATGGCGGGGGCCGCGGTGCTGGCCGCGTTGTTCGCGCTCGGCGCGTTCTTGCGGGCGGGCGGCGGCGCGGGCGTCGATGCCCTGCGCGCCGACATCGAACGGCTCGAGCGCCTGCTGCGCGCGGATCTGGCCGAGGGCCAGCGCGGGCTGCGCGGCGAGCTGTCGGAGTCGTCCCGCGCGCTGCGCACCGAGCTCGCGCAAACCCAGGAAGACCTGCGGGGCGCGCTGGCACGTGACCAGCGCGAGGCGCGCGAGGAATACGCCGCCTCGCTGGCGCGCTTCTCGGCCCAGTTCGGCGAGCGGCTGCAGGGGCTGGTCGAGCTCAACGACCGGCGCATGGCCGAAGTGCGCCAGACGGTCGATGCGCGCCTGCAGGCGCTGCAGGCCGATAACGGCGCCCGTCTCGAAGAGATGCGGCGCACGGTGGACGAGAAGCTGCACGCCACCCTCGAGCAGCGGCTGGGCGAGTCGTTCAAACTGGTATCCGAACGGCTCGAGGCCGTGCACAAGGGCCTGGGCGAGATGCAGACGCTGGCGGCCGGCGTGGGCGATCTGCGCCGGGTGCTCACCAACGTGAAGTCGCGCGGCACCTGGGGCGAGGTCCAGCTCGCCCGCCTGATCGAAGACACCATGACCGCGGACCAGTACGCGCGCAATGTGCGGCCGGTGCCGGGCAGCGACGCGATCGTCGAGTTCGCGATCCGGCTGCCGGGCCGCGATGCCGGGGGCGAACCGGTCTGGCTGCCGGTGGACGCCAAGTTTCCCAAGGAAGAATACGAGCGCCTGCTCAACGCCCAGGAAGCCGCGGACGCCGACGGCGCGCGTCAGGCGGGCACCGCGCTGGCCCGCGCGGTCGAGACCCAGGCGCGTCTCATCGCCGATAAGTACGTGGCCCCGCCGCACACCACCGATTTCGCCATCATGTTCCTGCCCACCGAAGGGCTGTATGCCGAGGTGCTGCGTCAGCCCGGCTTGATCGACAAGCTGCACGGCCTGCGCGTGAACGTGGCCGGTCCCACCAACCTGGCCGCGCTGCTCAACAGCCTGCAGATGGGCTTTCGCACGCTCGCCATCGAGCAGCGCTCGTCCGAAGTCTGGCAGGTGCTGCGCGCGGTCAAGACCGAGTTCTCGAAGTTCGGTGACGCGCTCGCCACGGTCAAGAAGTCGCTCGACAACGCCAGCAGCAAGATCGGCGCCACCGAAACCCGCACCCGCGTGATGTTGCGCAGCCTCAAGACGGTCGAGGCCCTGCCCGAAGACGAAACGCGGCAGCTCTTTGGTGTGGCGGCGGCAGATGCCACGCTGGACAGCGCCGCGGCGGCCGATGGCGCGCCGGCCGATGCCGCGCCGGGCGATGCCGCGGCGGCCGACGCCGCGCCGTCCCCTGCCGCGCAGGGTCGCCCCGGGCCCGCCTGAACCGCGCCGCTCCGCGCCGGGTAGCCCCGCGCCGGGTAGCCCCGCGCCGGGTTGCCCCGCGCCGGGTAGCCCCGCGCCGGGTTGCCCCGCGCCGGGTAGCCCCGCGCCGTCCTCCAACGAACCCGATACACTAGGTTCGTAGCCCGCCGCGTCTCAGGGCGGGTCCGCAAGTCCGCAAGGAGACGCCATGCAGCCGTTCTTCACGCACGCGGTGACCAATCAGGTGCCGCCCCTGGACGATTACTCGCTCTACGACACCGATCCGGTGCTGGCCGAGGCGGTGGCGCGCGAAGGCGCGCACGCCCATGCGGCCGAGCTGCGCGAGCACGGGGCCTGGCTGGGCCGGGCCCAGACCCTCGCCGCCGGCGACGAGGCCAACCGTCATCCGCCCGAGCTGCATGGCTACGATCGCGGCGGCCACCGCATCGACCGGATCGAATTCCATCCCGCCTGGACCCAGCTCATGCGCGGCATCGCCGCGCGCGGCCTGCATAACCGTGCCTGGCTGCAGCCGGGAGCCGGGGCCCATGTGGCGCGCGCCGCCGCGTTTCTCATGCAGGGGCAGGTCGAGGCCGGCACCCTGTGCCCCACCACGATGACCTTCGCGGCCCTGCCGCTCATCGCACGCGAGCCGGCGGGCGCGATCGACTTCGCGCAGACCTGGATGCCCCGTCTGGCGTCGCGCGAATTCGATCCGGCCGACGCGCCCGTCGGCGCCAAGAGCGGCGCCCTGATCGGCATGGGCCTCACCGAGAAGCAGGGCGGGTCCGACCTGCGCGCCATCACGACGCGGGCCGAGCCCGAGGGCGCGGCCGGACGCGGCCGGCCGTATCGGCTGACCGGCCATAAGTGGTTTTTCTCGGTGCCGCAGGCCGACGCGCATCTGGTGCTCGCCCGCACCGACGCGGGCCTGGGGTGCTTCTTCGTGCCGCGCTGGGTGCCCGATGGACCGCGCAATGCGGTCCGGGTGCGGCGGCTCAAGGACAAGCTCGGCAACCGCAGCAACGCCAGCGCGGAGGTCGAGTTCGAGGACGCCTGGGGTGTGATGATGGGCGAGCCCGACCGCGGCCTCGCGCTGCTGCTCGAGATGGCGTCCACCACCCGGCTGGACTGCGTGCTGGGCAGCGCCGCGTTGCTGCGCCAGGGCGTGGTGCAGGCCCTGCACCACGCCCGGCATCGTCAGGCGTTCGGCGCGCCGCTGCTGTCGCAGCCGCTCATGCGCGCGCTGCTCGCCGACCTGGCCCTCGAGTCCGAGGCCGCCACCGTGCTGGCGTTGCGTCTGGCGCGCGCCATGGACGAGCGTGACTCGCCCGTGGCCCGAGCGCTGCTGCGGGTGGGCACGCCGGCGGCCAAGCTCTGGGTGTGCAAGCGCGCGGTGCAGGCCCTGGGCGAATGCCTGGAGGTGCTGGGCGGCAACGGCTACGTCGAAGAATCGCCGTTGGCCCGGCTCTACCGCGAGGCCCCCGTGAACTCGATCTGGGAGGGTTCGGGCAACGTCATGGCGCTCGACGTGCTGCGCGCGCTGGCGCGCGAGCCCGACGTCACCGAGGCGATCGAGACCGAGCTGGGCCTGGCCCGGGGCCGCGATGCCCGCTACGACGCGCGGCTCGCGGCCTGGCTCGACGCCGCACGGCGTGCCGGTGCGAGGCACCACGACCACGCGGCGGCGGACCCGGCGTCCGCGCGCTGGCTGGCGGCCGAGCTCGCCCGGCTGTGGCAGGGCGCGCTGCTGTTATGCCACGCGCCGGCGCCGGTCGCCGAGGGCTTTGTGAGCACGCGTCTGGCGGGCAGGGCGGGCCTGTGGGGCGAGGGCGGCGCCGGCGTCGATGCCGCCGCCGTGCTTTCGCGGGCCTGGCCGGGCATCTGCTAAATTGCAGGCCTTGCACTCGACTTTTGCGCGTTCATCCGCGCGTGACTTCCGCATATGCTCACTCAGCAACAACTCAAGCAACAGGCCGCCGACGCGGCGCTCGAACTGGTCGAACAGGTCGCCGGCCCCGATGTCGTCATCGGCGTGGGCACCGGTTCCACGGCCGACCTCTTCATCGACGGTCTGGCGCGTTTCAAGGGTCGCATCCGCGCCACGGTCGCCAGCTCCGAGCGCAGCGCGGCGCGTCTGGCCGGCCATGGCCTGCCGGTGCTCGATCTCAACGAGGTCGAGTCCATGCCGATCTACGTCGACGGCGCCGACGAGCTCGATGGCGACCTGGCCATGATCAAGGGCGGCGGCGGCGCGCTCACCCGCGAGAAGATCGTGGCCTCGGTGGCCGAGCGCTTCATCTGCATCGCCGACGAGTCCAAGCTGGTGCAGACCCTGGGCGCCTTCCCGCTGCCGGTCGAGGTGATCCCGATGGCGCGTGCCAGCGTGGCGCGTGCCCTGGCCGAGCTGGGCGGCACGCCGCGCCTGCGCGAGGGCTTCGTGACGGACAACGGCAACGTCATCCTGGACGTGGCCGGTCTGTCGATCACCGATGCGCGCGGGCTCGAAACCCGCATCAACGACCTGCCCGGCGTGGTGACGGTCGGTTTGTTCGCCATCGCAGGTGCCGACGTGGCGCTGCTGGCCACGCAGGACGGCATCCGCCGGCTCGAGCGCAAGGCCTGAGGCCGCGCGCGCCGCGGCCGCTGGCCGCGGCACCGTGCCGATTTCGCCGAGGACGTTGGCCGCGGCACCGCGCCGATCTCGCCGCGGCGCCTGACTCCACCGCCTCCGGATCGCGGCGCCTCGCCGAATCCGGCGCCGGGCGTCGGCGCCTCGCCGCCCGCAGTGTCGCCCCCCCCGTGCGAGCGGCTCCGCGGGCGCTTGCCGGCACCTCCCGGCGCATTCATAATCCTGTCACATCCAAGTCATAACCTTGCGGGTCGGCAGGTCCCCCGCGCCTTTCGCGTACAGGGGACGCAACCATGAGACCAACCTCGCAGGGAGTCCGGATGACGGAGCACACCAACAAACAGTTCGATGCCGATCTCGAGCACGTTCGATCGCAGTTCCTCCAGATGGGGGGCGTGGTCGAGGCCATGATCCACGAAGCCATCGAAGCCATTCCCGCGGGCGACATGACCCTCGTGGAAAAGGTGCGCGAGCGCGAGAAAGAGGTCAACCGTCACGAGGTCGAGATCGATGAGCGCATCAGCCTGATCCTGGCGCGCCACCAGCCCACCGCGATCGACCTGCGCACGCTGCTGGCCGTCTCCAAGATGCTGACCGACATGGAGCGCTCGGGCGACGAGGCCGAGAAGATCGCCACCGCGGTGCGCCGCATGTACGAAAACAGCCAGCAGCAGATCCCGCTGATCGAGCTGCGCCACATGGCGCAGAACGTCGGCAACATGCTGCACAACGCCCTCGACGCCTTTGCCCGCCTGGATCCGATCCTGGCCGCCCAGGTCGTGCGCAGCGACAAAGAAGTCGACAAAGAGTGGAAGGCTGCCCTGCGCAACCTGATCACCTACATGATGGAAGATCCGCGCACGATTTCGCGCGCGATCGACATGATCTTCATCGCCCGTGCGCTCGAGCGCATCGGCGACCACGCCAAGAACATGGCCGAGCGCGTGATCTACATGGTCAAGGGCGCCGACGTGCGTCACACCGGTGTGAAGAACACCGAGCGCCTGGCGCGCGGCGAAGAAGAGTCCGCCGAAAGCTGAGCGGCGACGCCCGGCGCCCCTGCATGCGGCTCGACATGCGGGGGGCTCGAAATGCATGTGGCTCGAAACGGCCTCGGTCTACACCGAGGCCTTTTTTGTCCTCAAGCCGCCTGAAAAAGAAACGCCTCCACGCCGCGCCTTCGGCTTGCTGCCCTACGAGGGCGGCATTTTTCGCCTCGCTAGCGCCCGGTGAAGCGCGGCGGGCGCTTCTCGCCGAAGGCGCGCATGCCTTCGAGGTAGTCGTCGGTGTAGCCCAGGCCGCGTTGCAGTTCGCACTCGAGGTCGAACTGTTCGGCGAGCGTGTGCTGGCCGCTGACGGACAGCGCGGCTTTCACGGCGGCCCAGGCGCGGGTGGGGCCGCTATCGAGCTGCGCGGCGAGGCGCTCGGCTTCGGACGCGAAGGCATCGTCGGGCACGCATTTCCAGATGAGGCCCCAGTCTTGGGCCTGGCGCGCGCTGACGGGCTCGCCGAAGACGGCGGCGCCCATCGCTCGGGCGCTGCCGGCCAGGCGCGGCCAGAACCAGGTCGCGCCGGCATCGGGCATCAGGCCGATCCGGGCGAACGCCTGCACGAAGCGGGCGGACTCGGTGGCGATCACCACGTCGCAGGCGAACACGAGGCTGGCGCCAGCGCCCGCCGCCACGCCGTTGACCAGGCACACGACGGGCACGGGCAGGGCGCGCAGGCGGAGGATCAGCGGGCGGTAGTGCTGCCGCAGACCTTGCGACAGATCGCGCCGCTGGCCCTCGGGAAGAGGCTGCCGCTGGGCGAGATCCTGCCCCGCGCAGAACGCGCGGCCGGCGCCGGTCAGCAGCACGCCGCGCAGATCCGGACGGGCCTCGATCTGGTCGAGCGCGGCCTGCAGCTCGCCCTGCATCGTGTCGGTGAAGGCGTTGAGCCGCTCCGGGCGGTGCAGCGTGATGCGGGCGACGTCGCCCAGCCACTCAAGGCGGATTTCCTCGAAATCACGGCTCACGAAGGTGTCTCCTCATCGGCATCCGCCGCCAGGGTCTGCAGGGTGGCGAGCTGTGTCGCGGTATCGCCCAGCAGCAGGTCGACGGCGGTCAGCCGCTTGAAGTAGTCGCCGACTTCCAGCTCGTCGGTCATGCCCATGCCACCATGCAGCTGCACGGCGGCCTGGCCGAGCTGTCTGGCGTGGCGTCCCACCTGAAGCTTGGCGTGCGCCAGCATTCGCGCCCGTTCGCGCGTGTCGGGCTCGGCCAGCGCGGCCGCGGCGACGTGGGCCATGGCAAGCGCCATTTCGCGGTTCACGAGCATGTCGGCCACGCGGTGCTGCAGCGCCTGGAAGGCGGCCAGCGGCTGGCCGAATTGCCGCCGTGTGCGGAGGTAGTCGGCGGTGAGCTCCAGCAGGCGCGCCATCGCGCCGGCCGCGTGCGCGCACAGCGCCGCCGTGCCCCACTGCAGCCCGCGTTCGATCGCCCGTTCGGCGGCGCTGCCGTGCGCGAGCAGCGTGGCCGGAGCATCCTGCAAGGTCAGGCGGGCGCAGCGGGTTCCGTCCAGCGTGGGCGTATCGACGATATCCGCGCCGCTGGCCTCGCGCGAGACATGCAGCAGCACTTGCTCGCCGGCCTGGGTCACCGCGTTGAGGATCCAGCCATGCGCGGCGGCGCCATGCCAGACGAGATGTTTGACGCCGCTCACCTGCCACGCGCCATCGGCCTCCCGGGCGCGGCACTGATCGGCCGGAACGGCGTAGCGCCGGCCCGGCTCCTGATAGGCCAGCGTAAGCACCTGCCCGCCCGCGGCAAGGCTGGCGAGCAGGTCGTGCGCCAGCCCCACGTCTGGCTGTCCCGCGCCGGCCGGCACTGCGCCGGGCTGCCCCGCGCCGGGTTGCCCCGCGCCGGGATGCTCCGCGCCGGGATGCCCCGCGCCGGCCTGTCCCTCGCGCGCCGCATCGGCGCAGGCCTGCAACGCGGCGGCCACCATGACGGCAGGGATCACCGGCTCGTCGACGAGCGCCCGGCCCAATGCCAGATGTACCGGCACCAGGCTGGCGGGCGGCTCGCCGAAGCCGCCGGCCTCGGCCGGAACGCAGAGGCCGAGCACGCCCAGCTCGGCCAGCGCGCGCCACGGCGCCTCGTCGAAGCCCGCGGCAGCGCGGCGGGCCCGGCGGTCTGCAAAACGCCATTGATCATCGAGCAGCCGCTGCAGGCTCTCGGCCAGCATGCGCTGCTCTTCGCTATATGTGAAATCCATGGTCGGGTTTCCTTCCGGCGTCAGTGTTCGAGAACCATGCGGGCGATCAGGCCTTTCTGGATTTCGGTGGAGCCGCCGTAGATCGTCGTCTTGCGCATGTCGCAATAGCCGGCGCCGGCGGCGGCCGTCATCCCGGGGCCCGGCCCGTGGAAATCCGCTTCTGCCTCCATCCACGCCGGGTCGTAGGGCCAGGCATCGGGGCCGGCCACTTCCATCTGCAGCATCGCGAGATCCTGCTGGATCTCGGAGCCGCGGATCTTCAGCACCGACGCCTCCGGCCCGGGATGATCACCGCGCTCGGCCGCCACGCGATAGAGCAGCATTTCCAGCGCGAGGATGTCGCCCTCGATCAGGCTGATGCGGTCGCGCCATCGCTGGCTGGCGCCGAGCGGGGTGCCCGCGTTGTCCTGCGCCGCCGCGAACATGCGCTTGAGCAGCGCGAGCTCACGATGGCAATGCCCGAGCCCGGCGATGCCCGTGCGCTCGTGCCCGAGCAGATACTTGGCGTAGGTCCAGCCCGCGCCTTCTTCGCCGACGATGTCGTGCACCGGCACGCGCACGTTCTCGAGCCAGACTTCATTGACATCATGGCCGCCGTCGAGCGTGCGGATGGGTCGCACGGTCACGCCCGGCGCATGCATATCGAGCAGCAGCATCGAGATGCCGCGCTGCGGTTTGGCCTGCGGGTCCGTGCGGGCCAGGCAGAACATCCGGTCGGCGTACTGCGCCAGCGTGGTCCAGGTTTTCTGGCCATTCACGATGTAGTGGTCGCCATCGCGCACCGCGCGCGTGGTGAGCGAGGCCAGGTCGGATCCGGCCCCGGGCTCGGAATAGCCCTGGCACCACCAGTCTTCCATGCGAAGGATGCGGGGCAGGAGCGCCTGCTGCTGGGCCGCGCTGCCGAAGCGCATCAGCACGGGCCCGATCATCTGCAAGCCGAATGGCAGCAGGCGCGGCGCGCCGGCCTTGAAGCATTCCATCTCGAACAGCAGACGTTGCACGGCGTTCCAGCCGGTGCCACCGTGCTCGCGCGGCCACGTCGGCGCGCCCCAGCCGTGCTCGGCCAGTATGCGATGCCAGCGGACGTAATCGTCGCGCTCGAGTCGCTGATGCCGCCACACCTTGGCGCTGATGTCGGCGGGCAAGTGCTCCCGCGCGAACGTGCGTACCTCGTCGCGAAAGCGACGTTCTTCCTGCGTCCAGCTCAGGTCCATGATTCACGCCTCCTCGCGGCACATCTAGCCACGCGTGAGGCGCCGCGCACAATCTGGCTCTGTGGAACCCCCGCTTCGGAACAGCGGAAGCGTGCCTCTACAGATGACCTGAAGCCACGCTTCGGCAATGAAGAATGGCCCGCCCGCCGGCGAGCGCGGACACTGGGTCACCTTTGAAGTCAGACGGTGGATCCGAAGATGAGTACAGCAGAAGCCACGGCCTCGGGCGGCGCCGAACAGGCCTTTCATGCCGCGCTAACACGCGGACAGTTCCTCATACAGCGTTGCGGCGCGTGCGCGCATGCGGTGTTCTACCCCCGGCTGCTGTGCCCGCATTGCGGCGCGGACCACCTCGACTGGATCGAGCCGAGCGGCCGTGGCCAGGTCTATTCCACGACCGTGGTGCGCCGCAAGCCGGAGGCCGGCGGCGACTACAACGTCGCGCTGATCGACCTCGACGAAGGCGTGCGCATGATGAGTTGCGTGACCGGCGTCGCGCCCGAGGCGGTCGGCATCGGCATGCGGGTACGGGCGCGCGTCAACGTGTCGGGCACGGTGCCGCGCGTCGAGTTCACGCAGGAGGCCGTATGAGCACACGCCGGTTGCGAGGGCGGGTGGCGGTCGCCGGGGTCGGTCATGCCGGGCTCGGGCAGGCCACCGGCTACACCGAAATGGAAATCCTGGCACAGGCCGCGCAACGCGCGGTCGCCGATGCGGGGCTCACCATGCAGGACATCGATGGCCTGTGCACGGCCAGCGTGGCCGCGCCCATGTGGGCTATGCCCGTCATCGAGTATCTGGGAATTCGGCCCACGTTCATCGACAGCACGATGCTGGGCGGCAGCAGTTTCGTGGCGCATCTGCTGCCCGCGCTGCATGCGCTCGACAGCGGGCAATGCAACGCCGTGCTGGTCTGCTATGGCAGCACGCAGCGCACGTCCGCGCTGAGCCGCGCCGAGATCGGCCGGGTCCGCAAGGCGTTCGATCCGCAGCCGTACGAGGCCCCGTACGAGCCGCTCAACCCCTTGAGCAGCTATGCGCTCGCCGCGGCCCGGCATATGCATGTGTATGGCACCACTCGCGAGCACCTCGCCGAGGTCGCGCTCGCGGCCAATCGATGGGCGCAGCGCAACCCCGAGGCGCAGTTGCGCGAGCCCGCCACGCTCGACAGCATTCTTTCCGCGCGCATGGTGTCCGATCCGCTGTCGGTCCGCGATTGCTGCCTCGTCACCGACGGCGCCGGCGCGTTCGTGCTGGTGCGCGCCGAGCGCGCGCGCGATCTGCCGCGCAAGCCCGTCTACGTGCTGGGCAACGCGACCGCCGTCTGGAATCGCCAGATCTCCTCGATGCACGACCTCACCGTCACGGCGGCGAGCGAGTCGGGCCGCGGCGCGTACGCCATGGCCGGGGTGTCGGCGCAGGACATCGACGTGGTCGAGCTCTACGACGCCTTCACCATCAACACGATCCTGTTTCTCGAAGACCTCGGTTTTTGCGCCAAAGGCGAGGGCGGGCCGTTCGTGAGCGGGGGCGCCATCGCCCCCGGAGGACGGCTGGCGGTCAACACCAACGGCGGCGGCCTGTGCTGCGTGCATCCGGGCATGTATGGCGTCTTCATCATGATCGAGGCCGTGCGCCAGCTGCGCGGCGAGGCCGGCGAACGACAGGTCGCCGACGCGCACCTTGCGCTCGTGCACGGCAACGGCGGCACGCTTTCCAGTCAATCCACCGCCATTCTTGGCGACGCATCGACCCTCTGACACCATGCAGCAGACCCACGTAGAGAATTTGCATGACGCGACCCGTATCGATCAGATCCTCGCCTGGCAGGCCACGCGCCAGCCCGGCGCGCCGTGTCTGCGCTCGCTCGAAGGCGACCTCACCTATGCCGAGCTCGATGCACGGGTCACCCGCGCGGCGGCATGGCTGCGTGACCAGGGTGCGATCCCCGGGCAGCGCGTGCTGCTGGTGGGCGAGAACGGCATCGCCATGGTCGTCGCGCTGCTGGCGTGCAGCCGGGCGGGCGCATGGCCGGTCGGCGTGAACGCGCGGCTGTCCGAGCGCGAAGTCGGGGTGATCGCCGATCATGCCGAGCCGGTGCTCACGCTGTATACGGCCGCCCTGTCACGCGAGGCGGCGGCGCATGCCCAGGCCGGCGGCGCGCGAGCCGCCGACGCCGGCGTCTGGGGCGAGGGCATCGCCGTATCGCACCGGCACGTGCCGCCCGCGCCCGAGACCGGAGCGCTGCGCGATCAGGTGGCGACCGTGATCTACACCTCGGGCACGACGGGCGCGCCCAAGGGCGTGCTGGTGCCGCACCGCGGCCTGCTGCATTTCGCCCGCATCTCCGCCGCCTCGCGGCGTCTGGTGCCGGCCGACGTCGCCTACGCGGCGCTTCCGATCTCGCACATCTTCGGCATCGCCACCGTGCTGCTCGCCACGCTGTACGGCGGTGCGAGCCTGGTGTTGCGCAGCCGCTTCGACCCGGCCGACGTGCTGGACGCGCTGCGCGACCCCGGTCTGACCGTGCTGCAAGGCGTGCCCACGATGTTCACCCGGCTGCTGGCGCATCTGCGCGAGCACGGCGGCGACGGCAGGCCGCAGGCGCCGCGATTGCGGTATCTGTACACCGGCGGTGCGGCGCTAGACCCCACGCTCAAGCGCGACGTGCAGGCGGCGTTCGGCCTGCCGCTGCATCACGGCTACGGCATCACCGAGTACGCGGGCTCGCTCTTCATCACGGATATCGACGCGCCCCGCGACGACTGCGCGGCAGGCTGCGCCGTCGAAGGGGTGGAGCTGCGCATCGGCGCGCCGGAATCGCCGCCGCTGCCGGCGGGGGAGCGCGGCGAGATCCTGGTGCGCGGCCCGGGCGTCATGCTGGGTTACTACCGCGACCCCGCGCAATCGGCGCATGCGCTTCCGGCCGGCGGCTGGCTGCGCACGGGCGACATCGGCCTGCTCGGCGACGATGGCGCGCTGCATATCGTCGGCCGTTCCAAAGACCTCATCATCCGATCGGGCTTCAACGTCTATCCGCTCGAGGTGGAGAGCGTGATCAACGCCTGGCCCGGCGTGCGCCTGTCGGCCGTGGTCGGCCGGCCTGAGCCCGATGGCAACGAAGCGGTCGTGGCGTTCATCGAACCGCTGCCGGGCGCGGCGTTCGACCGAGCCGGTCTGATGGCCCATCTGCGTACGCAGCTCGCGCCTTACAAACGGCCCGCCGAGCTGCGGCTGATCGATTCGATTCCCACCACCGTCAGCGGCAAGATCCTCAAACAGCCGCTGCGCGAAAGGCTGGCGGCACGGCCCTGAGCCGTGACAGACCGGCCACATACCAAAGGAGACGACAGTCATGAAGTTCCCCCTTGCGTTGCGGGCCGGTCTGGCCGCCTGCGTGCTGGCCGCGAGCGCGGCCCACGCCGATACCTATCCCGATCGCCCGATCCGGCTGCTGGTCGGCTATGCCCCGGGCGGGCCGGTGGACACCACGGCGCGCGTGTTCGCGAAGTATCTTGGCGAGCGTCTGAACCAGGCGGTCGTCGTCGAGAACCGCGCGGGCGCGAGCGGCATGATCGCCTCCGACGCCACCGCCAAAGCGACACCCGACGGCTATGTGCTGGGCTTCGCGGCCAGTCCCACGCTGACCATGTCGCCCCAGGTGCAGAAGAGCACACTGTTCGACCCGCGCAAGGACTTCACGCCCATCGGCCTGGTGGTCGACTACGCCAACGTGCTGGTCGTTGGGCCGCAGGTACGCGCGGATTCGGTGCAGGCCCTGGTGGGACACGCCAAGGCGCATCCCGACGCCGTGTCGTTCGGATCGGCGGGTGTGGGCGCGTCCAATCACCTCTCGGCCGAGCTGCTGAAAAAGCAGGCCGCCGTGCCGATGCTGCACGTGCCGTACCGCGGTAACTCGCCGGCCATGATGGACGTGGTGAGCGGCAAGATCACCTTCATGTTCGACATCACCAGCACCGCGATCCCCTTCGTGAAGAGCGGCAAGGCGCGCGCGCTCGCCGTCACCTCGCGCAACCGCAACCCCGAGCTGCCGGACGTGCCGACCATGATCGAGGCGGGGCTGCCGGACTACGAGGTGGTGGGCTGGTACGCCCTCATGGCGCCGCCCGCGCTGCCGGACGCGACCCGCACGCGCCTCACCGAGGCCTTGCAGGCCGTGCTGGCCGACGAGAAGTTTCGCAAGGCCATGGTCGATGGCGGCTACACCGTGAACCCGGGTGGGTCCCGCGCGCTGCAACAGCGTATCGAGCGCGAGTACGCGATGTGGTCGGACGTGATCGACTCGGCCCAGATACAGGTCAATTAGCGCACTCGGCCCGCCCCCGCCCTGCGGGCAGTCCTTGCCCCCACCGGCCGCCTGCCTACAGCGGGCGGCCCCGTTTCCCGAACAGGTTTCCGATCCGATGGCTGCCGCGATGCGTTTGCAAGACAGACTGAGCCTGCCCCTCATCGGCGCGCCGATGTTTCTCGTCTCCGGACCCGACCTCGTCGTGGCGCAATGCACGGCCGGCATCGCGGGGACCTTTCCCACACTGAACGCGCGTCCTCAGTCGCAACTGCACGACTGGCTCGCGGGCATCGAAGCGCGGCTGGCGCAGCACGACGCCGCACATCCAGGGGCGCCCGCGGCGCCCTACGGCGTGAACCTCGTCGTGCACGATTCCAATCCGCGCTGGCGCGGCGACCTCGATATCTGCGTGGCGCATCGCGTGCCGCTCTACATCACCTCGCTGCATTCGCCCGAGGTGGTGGTCGAGGCGGCGCATCGCTACGGCGCGCAGGTCTGGCACGACGTGACCACGGTGCGGCATGCCCGCCGCGCGCTGCGCGCGGGTGTCGACGGGTTGATCCTGGTGGCGGCCGGCGCGGGCGGGCATGCGGGCCAGCTCAATCCGATCGCGCTCGTCAACGAAGTCAGGGCTTTCTATGATGGCCCGCTCGCGCTGTCGGGATGCATCAGCCACGGCAAAGACATCCTCGCGGCCCAGGTACTGGGCTGCGACGTGGCCTACATGGGCACGCGCTTCGTCGCGACGCGGGAGTCGCTGGCACCCGACCGGTATCGCGAGATGATGCTCGCCGCCGCCGCGCAGGACATCGTCAACACGCCGTACTTCTCGGGCGTGGCCGCAAACTACCTGGCCGACAGCATCCGCTCGGTCGGGCTGGATCCGGATCAGGTGCATGCCGCCCGCCCCGGTGGCCCGCAGCTCGACAAGACCCGGCAACCGCGCGCCTGGAAAGACATATGGAGCGCCGGGCAAGGGGTGGGGGCGGTGCAAGAGATATTGCCGGCCACCGAACTGGTGGCGCAGCTCAAGCGCGAGTACCAGGAGGCGCGGCGGCTGATGCAGGCCGCGGCCTGAGGGCAGGCAGGGGGGCGGGCGCGACGGCGCGCCGCGGTGGCCCCCCTGACGGTCCTTCTCAAGATCACGCGCGAGGCGGCTGCCCCGCGCTGACCCGACTCAGGCGCCGGCGTCGAGCTTGATGCCCGCCGTCTTGATCACCTTGCCCCACTTGTCGATTTCGGCGCGCAGGAACTCGCCGAACTCCGCCGGCGTGCCGCTGCGGGGCTGGGCGCCCGCGGCCATCATTGCCCGGGTGGTCGCGGGGTCGGACAGCACCCGCACGAGATCGGCGTTCAGGCGCTCGATCGTCGCACGGGGCGTTCCCTTGGGCGCCAGCAGGCCGCTCCAGGAATAGGCTTCGTAGTCCGGCACGCCCGAGGCGGCGATCGTCTGCACTCCGGGGAACAGCGGGCTGGGCTCGGGGTTGCCGACGCCCAGCGGACGCAGTTTGCCGCCCTGCAGATGCGGCATGGCCGAGGGCCCATCGGCGAACATGACCTGCACCTGGCCACCCAGCAGATCCTGCATCGCCGGGGCGCTGCCGCGATACGGCACGTGCTGCATCTTCACGCCGGTCATGCTGCAGAAGAGCTCGCCGGCCAGGTGCGTGCCCCCGCCGGTGCCCGACGAGCCGTAGGAGAGCTTGCCGGGGTTGGCGCGGGCGTAGGCGATGAGCTCCTGCACGGAATTGACCGGCAGCCCGGCGTGCACGACCAGCACGATCGGAAACAGCGCCGCCATGCCGACCGGCTCGAAGTCGGTCGTGATGTCGTAGCTCAGATTGCCGCGCAGGCTCGGCAGTACGGCGTGGTGAATCGACGCAAAGAAGAAGTTGTAGCCGTCGGGTGCGGCCTTGGCGGCGAACTGCGCGCCCACGATGCCGCCGGCACCGGATTTGTTGTCCACGACGGCCGGCTCGGACCACCGCTGCGCCATGGGCTGCGTGGCCAGGCGCGCCGTGGTGTCGACGGGCCCGCCGGGCGGGAAGGGCACGATGAAGTTGACGGGGCGCGCGGGCCAGGCGTCGCGGGCCCGGGCCAGATCGGGCACGAGGCCCATGGCGCCAGCGCAGGCGGCGCCCAGCCCCGCGACGACGCGGCGTCGGGTGATGTCGATCATGTCTTGTCTCCGGTGTCGGTATCGTTATGGCGCGGCAAGGAGCCGGCGCGTGCCCATTATTCGGGCAGAAGGCATCGCGCGCCGATTCTTATTTGCCTAAGCCCCTGTTCGGCCCGACAGCAGGCTGCGGGCGCGTGGCGAGACGCGCGCGCGGTCCGACTAGCTCGCGTGCGAGGCGCGCTGGATGTGCTCGATGAAGTCTTCGGCGAAGCGCGGCAGGTCACGGCCGCGCTGGCGCACCAGCAGGCGGTCGCGCAGCGACCAGCTGTCTTCGATCTTCAGCACATGCAGAGCGTGAGGGCGGCTGTAGCGCTCGGCGCAGGCCCGCGGCACCACGGCGATGCCGGCGCCTGCCTCGACCATCCGGCACACCGCTTCGAAGCTGCCGACGTGTACGCGCTGGCAGATGCGCTTGCCCAGGCCGGACGCGATGTCTTCGAGAAAGGACTGGATCGCGCTGTTGGGGTGGATGCCCACGAACTGATAGCCGTCGATCACCTCGACGAAGGGGATCGACGCACGCGCGGCCAGCGGGTGATCGAGCGCGGTGACGATCGCGAGTTCGTCGCGAAAGAGCGGCAGCACATCGAGACCCTCGACATCGATGTTGCCCGCCACGATGCCCAGATCGCCGGCCCCGGCGCGGATGGCGAGCACGATGTCGCCCGACATTTTTTCTTCGAGCTCGATGTCGACGTCGGGGTTCTGCGCCAGAAAGGTGGACAGCGCATCGGCGAGGAAGGAGTTGGTGGCCGTGGTGTTGGCCAACAGGCGCAGGCGGCCCTTGATGCCGCTGGCGTAGGGCTGCAGATCGGCATTGAGGCACTCGAGCTGGCGAAACACGGCATGCGCATGCTTGAGCAGCACCTCGCCCGCCGGCGTGAGCGCCACGCCGGTGGCCTGGCGTATCAGCAGGCGCGCCTTGAAGGCTTCTTCCATGTTCTTGATGCGCGCGCTGGCGGCTGGCAGCGACAGGAAGGTGCGCTCGGCCGCACGGGTGAGGTTGAGGGTCTCGCCCACATGGACGAACAGCCGCAAGTCTGTCAGATCGTGTCTCATCTTCCACCACACAGAAGGGGGGTCTATCTATTTTCGAATTCTGCAAACCCGCCCCGAAATCTACCATGCTGAAAAGCGCTGCCGTCAAGGCGGGGCAACCAGCAAACGTGCGCGTGGCGCACCCGAGGAGGCAGACCGATGAGTGGCGGCATGATGCAGGGCAAAGTGGTGGTCGTAACGGGCGCGGGAGGCGGTATCGGCCGCGCCGTCGCGCTGGCCCTGGGCGCCGCGGGCGCGCGCGTCGTGGTCAACGACATCGGCGTCGCGCTCGACGGCGCGGGCGGCAGTGGCGGCCCCGCGGCGCAGGTGGTCGCCGAAATCGAGGCCGCGGGCGGGCAGGCCTGCGCCAATACCGACAGTGTCGCCAGCTACGAAGGCGCGCACGCCATCGTGCAGACCGCGATCGAGCGCTTCGGCCGCGTCGACGGCGTGGTCAACAACGCGGGCAATCTCCGCGACCGCGTCTTCCACAAGATGAACGAAGAAGAATGGCGGCAGGTGCTCGACGTGCACCTGAACGGCTCGTTCTACATGAGCCGCGCCGCGGCCGCGCATTTCCGCGAGCAGGAGGGCGGCGCGTTCGTGCACATGACCTCCACGTCGGGGCTGATCGGCAATTTCGGGCAGGCCAACTACGCGGCCGCCAAGCTCGGCATCGTGGCGCTGTCCAAGTCCATCGCGCTCGATATGGCGCGCTATCACGTGCGTTCGAACTGCATCGCGCCGTTTGCCTGGAGCCGCATGACGAGCTCGATTCCGGCCGAGACCGAAGCCGAGCTCGCCCGCGTCGAAAAGCTCAAGAAAATGGAGGCCGGCAAGGTGGCGCCGCTGGTCGTCTATCTGCTGTCGGACGCGGCGCGCGAGGTCACGGCGCAGATCTTCGCGGTGCGGGCAAACGAGATCATGCTCATGAGCCAGCCGCGGCCGCTGCGCACGGTGCACCATGCCGATGGCTGGACACCCGAGTCCATCGGCGAGATCGCGATGCCCGCGATGCGCAAGCACTTCTATGCGCTCGAGCGCTCGCCCGACGTGATCGATTGGGATCCCATCTGAGGGCGCGGCCATGCCACTGAGCTACGACACCCTCAAGCATTGGCGCTTCGACGATATCCGCCACACTTATGGCGAGCGCGACACCATGCTGTATGCGCTGGGCATCGGTCTCGGCGCCGATCCGCTGGCCGCGCGCGAGCTGCGGTATGTCTATGAAAAAGACCTCGCCACCTATCCGACCATGGGCGTCGTGATTGCCTATCCGGGGTTCTGGATGCGCGATCCCCGAACCGGGATCGACTGGGTCAAGCTCGTGCACGGAGAGCAGCGGCTCACGGTGCATCGTCCGCTGCCGGCGGCCGGCACGGTCATCGGAAAGATGCGCAACACGCACGTGATCGACAAGGGCGCCGACAAGGGCGCGCTCGTGATCAACGAACGCACGCTCTACGACGAGGCGGGCGCGCTGCTCGCCACCATCACCCAGACCACCTTCTGCCGCGGCGACGGCGGCTTCGGCGCGGGCGATGCGCCGCCCGCGCCGCTCGTCGCCGCGCCCGACGGCACGCCGGAGCGCAGCCTGACGCTGCCGATCTCACCGCGCGCGGCGCTGCTCTATCGCCTGAGCGCGGATTACAACCCGCTGCACGCCGATCCCGAGGTCGCGCGCCGCGCCGGTTTCGAACGGCCGATCCTGCATGGCCTGTGCACCTATGGCATGGCCGCGCGCGCGGTGGTCGATACCTGGTGCGATGGCGATGGCGACGCGCTCGTGCAGCTCGATACCCGCTTCTCGGCGCCGTGCTTTCCCGGCGAAACGCTCACGTTCGATATGTGGCGCACGGATGCCGACGAGATCCGCTTCACGGCGCGCGCGCCGCGGCGCGGCGTTACGGTGCTGTCCCACGGCAGCGCGAGGATACGCACATGACGCAGACCCACGCTCCACGCCGCGCACCGCTCGAAGGCGTGCGCGTGCTCGATCTGAGCCGCATTCTCGCCGGGCCCTGGTGCACGCAGAATCTTGCGGATCTGGGCGCCGACGTCATCAAGATCGAGCGCCCCGGCGCCGGCGATGACACGCGGCACTGGGGGCCGCCTTTCCTCAAGGACGCCGCCGGAGACGAAACCGCCGAGGCCGCCTACTACCTGAGCACCAACCGCAACAAGCGCTCGGTCGTGGCCGACATCGCCACCCCGGCGGGCGCGGCGCTGATCCGCGAGCTGGTGGCCGTGAGCGATGTGCTGGTCGAAAACTTCAAAGTCGGCGGGCTCGCCAAGTATGGCCTCGACTACGCCAGCGTGTCGGCACTGAATCCGCGCCTGATCTATTGCTCGGTCACGGGCTTTGGCCAGCAAGGCCCCTATGCTCAGCGCCCCGGATACGACTTCATGATCCAGGGCATGGGCGGGCTCATGAGCATCACCGGCGAGCGCGACGATCTGCCGGGCGGCGGGCCGCAGAAGGCCGGTGTGGCGGTCACCGACATAATCACCGGCCAGTACGCCACCATCGCGATCCTGGCCGCGCTGGCCGAGCGCAATGCGAGCGGGCAGGGGCAGCATCTGGACATCGCGCTGCTCGATTGCCACGTCGCCATGCTGGCGAACCAGAATTCCAATTACTTCAACAGCGACGTCGCGCCGCGCCGGGCCGGCAACGCGCACCAGAACGTCGTGCCCTATCAGGTGTTCGAGGCGAGCGATGGCCATCTGATCGTGGCCACCGGCAACGAGACCCAGTATCGTGCCTATTGCCGCGCCATCGGCGCACCCGAGCTGGGCGATGACCCGCGCTTCGCGACCAATCGCCTGCGCGTCACCCGGCGCGACGAGCTGGTCGCGCTGCTGTCGGCGATCATGCGCGAAGGCCGCCGCGACGACTGGCTCGCGCGTCTCGAGGCAGCCGGCGTGCCGTGCGGCCCGATCAACGATATCGCCCAGGTGTTTGCCGATCCGCACGTGCAGGCGCGCGGCCTGCGCGTGGATCTGCCGCATCCGAGCGGCGGCCGGGCCTCGGTCACGGCCTCGCCCTTGCGCCTGTCGGCCACGCCGGTCGCCTATCGCCGCGCGCCGCCCCTGCTGGGGGAGCACACGGCCGATGTGCTGCGCGACGTGCTCGGCAAATCCGACGACGAGATCGCGCGTTGGCTGGCCGCGACCGCGCCACCCGCGGCCACCTGAGTCGCCGCCTTCAGGCCGCGCCGTGCACGGTGACGATCAGGTCGCGCCGGTGCGGCCGGTCGCGATGCTCCCATAGGTAGATGCCCTGCCAGGTGCCCAGGCCCAGCGCGCCGTCGGCCACCGGGATCGTGAGCGATACGGCGGTGAGCGCGGTGCGGATGTGGGCCGGCATGTCGTCCGGTCCCTCCGCGTCGTGGCGGTAGAGCGGATCGCCCTCGGGCACCAGCCTGGCGAAATAGCGTTCGAGATCATGGCGCACCGTCGGGTCGGCGTTCTCGTTGATGATCAGCGAACAGCTCGTGTGGCAGGTGAACACCACGGCGAGGCCTGTGCGGATAGCGCTGGCGCGCACGTCGCGGGCCACCTGATCGGTGATTTCCGTAAACGACTTGCCGCGGGTCTCGACCCGCAGGCGGGTCTGGGCGATGAGCGGGGCGGGCACGGCGGTCATGGGATCTCCCAAAACAAAACCGGCCACGCGGGCCGGTCGGAGGGGCGCTGCCTGGCTCAGGCCGAGGGCGGCACGAAGCCTTGCGCTTCGACGGAGCCGTCTTCGAACAGGAAGCGCTCCATCTGCTGCTGCAGATACTTGCGGGCGCGGGAATCGGCCAGGTTCAGGCGGTTTTCGTTGACCAGGCGCGTTTGCACGGCCTTCCATTCTTCCCAGGCTTCTTTGGAGATCTCGCGCCAGATGCGCGTGCCCACCTCGCCGGGGTAGGGCGGGAAGTCCAGGCCTTCGGCTTCGCGCTTGAGTTTCACACAGTTGACGGTACGGGCCATTTGCTTGCTGCCGGAAAGTTGCGGATCCCGCTATTTTAGCGGTCTTGGGGGCCCTTGCCGACCGGATAGACCCTGCGCGCGGCAGGGTCTATCCGTGGACGCCGGTGTTTACAGCTTCTTGATGAAGACGAGGCTGTTGCGCGAGCGGTTGTAATTGTTCTGCTTTTCGCGCGGCAGATCGGCGATGCCGCCCTGCACGAAGCCGCGTTTCATGAACCAGTGCGAGGTGCGGGTGGTGAGCACGAACAGGCGCTTGGCGCCCTGGGCACGCGCGCGCGACTCCATGTGGCGCAGCAGCATCTCGCCTTCGCCGGAACCCTGCCATTCGGGGTGCACGATCAGGCAGGCCATCTCGGCCATGTTGTCTTCGGGGAAGGGGTGCAGCGCGGCGCAGCCGTAAATCACGCCATCGTGCTCGAGCACGGTGAAGCGATCGACGTCGCGCTCGACCACGCCGCGCGGGCGCGGCACCAGCGTGCCGTCCTGTTCGAGCGGCTCGATCAGGCTCAGGATCGCGCCGACGTCGTCGAGCGTGGCGGGACGCAGATCGTCGAGGGTGTCTTCGACCACCATCGTGCCCACGCCGTCGTGGGTGAAGATCTCCAGCAGCACGCTGCCATCGCGGTTGTACGGCACCAGGTGGGCGCGGGCCACGCCGCGCTTCACGGCGAGCGAGGCGTGGCGCAGGAAGTAGGCGGTGTCTTCGTCGAGCTCGCCCGCGGCCAGCAGGTTGTCGGCGTCGGCGCGCGCCAGCTCGGTGTCGACCGAGCCGTCGTCGTTCAGCACGCCCGGCGAACTCGACAGGAAGATCAGCTTCTCGGCGCGCAGCGCCACGGCCACGCTGGTGGCGAGGTCTTCCATGGCCAGATTGAAGGCGTCGCCGGTGGGCGAGAAGCCCAGGGGCGACAGCAGCACCATCGAACCGTGCTCGATGGCGAACTTGAGCGCGTCGACGTCGATCTTGCGGACGTGGCCCGTGTGCTTGTAATCGACGCCGTCGAGCACGCCGGCCGGGCGCGCGGTCACGAAATTGCCCGAGATCACGCGGATGTGCGAGTGCGACATCGGGGTGTTCGGCAGGCCTTGGCTGAACGCGGCCTCGATGTCGAGGCGGATTTCGCCGGCGGCCTCTTTGGCGCACTCGAGCGCGGCGGCGTCGGTGGGCGCCATGCCCCGGTCGAACTGCTGGGTGAAGCCCTTCAGGCGCAGCTGCTCATTGACCTGCGGGCGCGAGCCGTGCACCAGCACCAGACGGATGCCCAGGGCCGACAGCAGCGAGAGATCCTGTACCAGCGTGTTGAGCGCGCCCGCCTGCACCAACTCGCCACCGAAAGCCACCACGAAGGTCTTGCCTCGGAACGCGTGCACGTACGGCGCCACCTCTCGGAACCATCGAACGAACTGCGCAGGGGCGAATTCGGGAGCTTCAAGGGCGGAGACGGTGTCAGGTTCCAGGTCGGGCATGATGATTTGAGTTGGGGATTCCGGTAGGGCCACCGGGCGGCGCCCGGTCGGCAACAGGCCACGCGGCGCGCGGCTGCCGAAATTATATGACCGCGCGGGGCGGCTCGTGGCGCTGCAACAAGAGGAATTTGCCGCCCGAATTCGCGCTTATCCGGCAGGCCGGGCAGCCGGGCGGTCCAGCGTCCGGCCTTCGTTCGGCCCGTTGCCCGCAAAAATTTATAATGTGCGGTTGACCGGATGAATTTGCCTCATATGTCTGACTCTACCCAGCGCCCGCCCCGTGGTTCCGCCGATGGTGGGCCCGCCCGCGACGAGCGTGCCGCCAGCGCGGACGCGCCGCGCCCGCCGAAGACCGCGCGTCCTGCCCGGCCGCCGCGTGCCGGCGGGTCGGGTCAGGGGGAGCGTGCGCCGCGCGCCGAGGGCGCGCCGCGTCCGGAGCGCGGACAGCGGCCGCCGCGGGCCGAAGGCGCGGAGCGCGCGGACCAGGCACCCCGCCCGGAGCGCACGGAACGTTCGCCGCGCGGGGATCGCGCGGATCGGCCCCCGCGCGCGGAGCGCACGGAGCAGGCGCGCCGGCCGGAGCGCGCGGAGCAGGCACCCCGCCCGGAACGCACGGAGCGTTCGCCGCGCGCAGACCGCGCAGATCAGCCGCCGCGCACCGAGCGGCCAGAGCGCCCAATCCCGGCCATCACCTATCCCGAGGATCTGCCCGTCAGCGCCCGGCGCGACGAGATCGCGCGCGCCATCGCCGCGCATCAGGTGGTGATCGTCAGTGGCGAGACCGGTTCGGGCAAGACCACGCAGCTGCCCAAGATCTGCCTCGAGCTCGGTCGCGGCCGCCAGCGCATGATCGGCCACACCCAGCCGCGCCGCCTGGCCGCCACCTCGGTCGCCAAGCGCATCGCCGAAGAGCTCAACACGCCGATGGGCGAGGTCGTGGGCTATCAGGTGCGGTTTAACGATCGCACGGGCCCGAACGCATCCATCAAGCTGATGACCGACGGCATCCTGCTGGCCGAGTCCCAGCGTGATCCGCTGCTGCGCCGCTACGACACGATCATCATCGACGAGGCGCACGAACGCAGCCTCAACATCGACTTCCTGCTCGGCTACCTCAAGCAGCTGCTGCCGCGCCGTCCCGACCTGAAGGTGATCATCACCTCGGCCACGATCGACGCGGAGCGCTTTGCCCGCCACTTTGCGCCGGCACCGGACCAGCTCGCGCCGGTCATCGAGGTGTCGGGCCGGCTCTATCCGGTCGAGGTGCGCTATCGCCCGGTGCAGCAGCCGCTCTCCGACGACGACGCGGCCGCCGCCACCGGCAACCGGCGCGGCGGCGAGCGCGGCGGGGAGCGCGGCGGCGACAAGTCCGGCCCGGGTCAACGCCTGAGCGGCGACGAGGAGCGCGATCTCATCGACGCCATCGTCGATGCGGTCGACGAGTGCGCCCGCCATGGTCCCGGCGATGTGCTGGTGTTCCTGCCCGGCGAACGCGAGATCCGCGAGGCGGCCGAGGCCCTGCGCAAGCACCATCCTGCCGCCACCGAGATCCTGCCGCTGTTCGCGCGCCTGTCGCAGGCCGAGCAGGAGCAGATCTTCCACCCGCGCGGCAATGCGCGCCGGGTGGTGCTCGCCACCAACGTGGCCGAGACCTCGCTGACCGTGCCCGGCATCCGCTTCGTGGTCGACAGCGGTCTGGCCCGCATCAAGCGTTATTCCTGGCGCAACAAGGTCGAGCAGCTGCGCATCGAGCCGATCAGCCGCGCCTCGGCCAATCAGCGCGCCGGTCGCTGCGGCCGCGTGGGCCCCGGCCTGTGCATCCGGCTCTACGACGAGCTCGACTTCAACAATCGCGCGGCGTTCACCGATCCCGAGGTGCTGCGGTCCTCGCTGGCGTCCGTGATCCTGCGCATGAAGTCGCTGCGGCTCGACGACATCGAGGCCTTCCCATTCGTGGAGGCGCCGCCCGGGCGCGCGGTGGCCGATGGCTACCATCTGCTCCAGGAGCTCGGCGCCATCGAAATGAACGAGGAGGCCGAAGCCGGCACGAACCCGGCTTTCGTGCTGACCCGCACCGGCGAGGACCTCGCCCGCCTGCCCGTGGATCCGCGCATCGGGCGCATGATCCTGGCCGCGCGCGAGCACCAGTGTCTGGCCGAGATGCTCATCATCGCGGCCGCGCTGTCGGTGCAGGACCCGCGCGACCGCCCCATGGCCGAGCGCGAGGCGGCGGAGGCGGCGCACGCGAAGTTCGCCGATGACAAGTCCGAGTTCGTGTCGTTCCTGAAACTCTGGAAGTGGTACGGCGAGCAGGTGCAGCACAAGGGCTCGCAGCGCAAGCTGGTTGCGCTGCTGCGTCAGAATTTCCTGTCGCCCATCCGGCTGCGCGAATGGCACGACGTGCACGGCCAGCTGGCCGCGGTCGTGGGCGAGCAGGGCTGGCGCGTGAACGCCAGCGAGGCCACCTACGAGCAATTGCATCTCGCCCTGCTGACGGGCCTGCTGGGCAATATCGGCTTCAAGGGCGAAGACGCCGGCTTGTACCACGGCGCGCGCGAGATCCGTTTCCTGATCCATCCCGGGTCGAATCTCGCCAAGAAGGGCGGTCGCTGGATCGTGGCGGGCGAGCTGGTCGACACGACGCGCCTGTATGCGCGGTGCGTCGCCCGCATCGAGCCCACCTGGCTCGAGCGCGCCGCCGGCCACCTGCTGCGACGCAACTGGTCCGATCCGCGCTGGGAAAAGAAGGCCGGCCAGGTGGTGGCCAACGAACGCGCGACCCTCTATGGCCTGACGGTGTACTCGGGCCGGCGCATCCACTATGGCCGCGTCAATCCCGCGCATGCCCGCGAGCTCTTCATTCGGCAGGCGCTGGTGCCGAGCGAGATCGACACGCGCCTCGCGTTCGTGGCACACAACCGCAAGCTGATCGCGGGCATCGAAAAGCTCGAGCATCAAACGCGTCGCCCGGACATCCTGGTCGACGACGAGCTGATCTACGCGTTCTACGATCGTCAGCTTCCCGCCGACATCTCGCAGACGGCCTCGCTCGAGAAGTGGGTGCATGGCCTGGACAAAGACCGCGCCGCCCAGCTGATGCTCACGCGTGACGAGCTGATGCGCCACGAGGCGGCCGGCGTGACCACCGATGTCTTCCCCAAAAAGGTGGAGTGGCAGGGCGTGGTCATGCCGCTCGATTACCACTTCGAACCGGGCTCGCCGCGTGACGGCGTGACGCTGTCGGTGCCGCTGTTCGCGCTCAATCAGCTCGATGCGCAGCGCTGCGAGTGGCTGGTGCCGGGCATGCTCAAGGAAAAGGTCCAGCTGCTGCTCAAGTCGCTGCCGCAGAAGCTGCGCCGCCATTGCGTGCCGCTACCCGACTACGCGAGCGGCTTCTTCGACCGCTGGTTCGAGCAGATGAACGATCCGCAGCAGGGTCTGGTCGACGCGCTGATCGCGGACATGTGGAAGCAGGTGCAGGTGCGGCCCGTGCCGAGCGACTTCAAGCTCGAGACGCTGCCGGCGCATCTGTTCATGAACTTCAAGGTGGTGGACGAGCACGGACGCATGCTGGCGGCCGGGCGCAATCTGGCGCAGCTGCGGGCCGAGCTCGGCAAGCAGGCCCAGGCGACCTTCCAGCAGCTCGCTGCCCGCGACACCGAGGTGGCGCAGGCCCTGGCGCACGAGAACCTCACCTCCTGGTCGTTCGGCCCCTTGCCCGAGATCATGGAGATCAAGCGCGGCGGACAGTCGGTGATCGGCTATCCCGCGCTGGTCGACCGCGGCGCCCATTGCGACCTCGACGTGTTCGACGATCCCGAAGAGGCCCGGCGTCACCATCGCGCGGGCCTGCTGCGGCTCTTCCGTCTGGCGTTGCGCGAACAGGTGAAGTTCCTCGAGAAGAACCTCACCGATCTCACCAAGATGAGCATGCTGTACATGACCCTGGGCACGCAGGAAGAACTGCGCGACCAGGTCATCGATTGCGCGCTGGCGCAGGCCTGCCTGGCCGAGCCCTGGCCCGTGAACGAACAGCAGTTCGAGTCGCGCCGCGCCGAAGGCAAGGGCCGCCTGGGCCTGCTGGCCCAGGAAGTCGCGCGGCTGGCGGGCGCCATCCTGACCGAGTTCGGCGCATTGCAGCGCAAGCTGCCGCAGGCCAAGGCCCATGCCGCGGCCTACGCCGACCTGCAGCAGCAGATCGGCGCGCTGATGCCGAAGT
Organism: Bordetella genomosp. 5; assembly: GCF_002261475.1. Taxonomy (GTDB): domain Bacteria; phylum Pseudomonadota; class Gammaproteobacteria; order Burkholderiales; family Burkholderiaceae_B; genus Bordetella. The sequence goes on along the minus strand of NZ_NEVN01000007.1, from coordinate 162,516 downwards.
GGTTCGTGCGCGAGACGGCATACGCCCAGCTCGCGCATTTCCCGCGCTATCTCAAGGCGGCGGTCGCGCGCATCGACAAGCTGCGCGCGGACCCCGCCCGCGACGCGCGCCTGATGGCCGAGATGGCGCCGCTCCTCACCCAGTATCAGCGCGCCCGTGCGGCGCTCAAGGGGGCGCCCGATCCGCGCCTGGACGAGTTCCGCTGGCTGCTCGAAGAGCTGCGCGTGGCCTTGTTCGCCCAGGAGCTGCGCACGCCGATGCCGGTGTCGGTCAAGCGCCTGATGAAGACCTGGGAGTCGTTGCGCCGCTGAGCGCTTGGGCGCGTTGCGCTACGCGACGGCGGCCAGCGCGACGGGCGGCAGGTCCGGCGTGTCCTGCAACAGGACGCCGGCATCGACCTGGCTGATGGCGGTGCGGCCGCAGAACGCCATCGTGAGGTCGAGCTCCTTGTGGATGATCTCCAGCGCGCGGGTCACCCCGGCTTCGCCCAACGCGCCCAGTCCGTAAAGCATGGCGCGTCCGATGTGGACGCCATGCGCGCCGAGCGCCAGGGCCTTGAGCACGTCCTGGCCACTGCGGATGCCGCCGTCGAGATGCACCTCGGTGCGGGCGCCCACCGCCGCCACGATCGGGGGCAGGGCGCGAATCGTCGAAGGGGCGCCGTCGAGCTGACGTCCGCCGTGGTTCGACACGATGATCGCGTCGGCGCCGGCCTGCTGCGCCAGACGGGCGTCCTCGGCGTCGAGGATGCCCTTGAGGATGAGTTTTCGATCCCAGAGCCTGCGCACCCAGGCGATGTCGTCCCAGGTCATGGAGGGATCGTACTGGCGCGAACTCCAGTCGGCCATCGAGGCCATGTCGCCCACGCCCTCCGCATGACCCACGATGTTGCCGAAGGTGCGCCGGCGCGTGCCCAGCATGCCCAGGCACCACGCGGGTTTGCTCATCATGTTGAGCAGATTGCGCGCGCTCAGGCGCGGTGGCGCGGTCAGGCCGTTCTTCAGGTCTTTGTGGCGCTGGCCGCTGATCGGCAGATCGAGCGTCAGCACGAGCGCGTCGCAGTTCGCCGCATGGGCCCGGCGGATCAATTGCTCGACGAATCGGCGGTCGCGCATCATGTAGAGCTGAAACCAGAACGGGTGTCCGCCCGTGGCCTCGGCAATGTCCTCGATCGAGCAGATGCTCACCGTCGACAGGGTGAAAGGCACGCCAAAACGTTGGGCGGCGCGGGCGGCAAGGATTTCGCCATCGGCATGCACCATGCCCGTCAGCCCGGTGGGCGCGATGGCGACCGGCATGGTCACGTCCCGGCCCAGCAGGCGCGAGCGCACGTTGCGCTCGCTCAGGTCCACCGCCACGCGTTGGCGCAGCAGGATGCGTTGCAGGTCCGCCTCGTTGGCGCGGTAGGTGGATTCCGTCCAGGATCCCACGTCCACGTAGTCGTAAAACATCTTCGGCACGCGGCGGCGCGCGAGGACACGCAGGTCTTCGATGCAGGTGATGACGGTCATGGCGATAGCGGTTCGTGCGGCGAGGGCGGGCCGGGCAGGTTCAGACGGTGACCTTGGCGTCGTGGATCACCTTGGCCCATTTGTTCTTTTCTTCCGTGATGAAGGCGGCAAAGCGCTCGGCGCTGCCGCCGCCGTCTTCGGCGCCATAAGAGGTCATCTTCTCGACCACGTCGGGCTGGCGCAGGATGGTGTTCAGATCGGTGTTGAGCCGCGCCACGAAGGCAGGGTCCATGCCGGCCGGTCCCACCAGGCCGTACCAGGTGCTGGCGTCGAAGCCCGCATAGCCCTGCTCGGCCATGGTCGGCACGTTGGGTTGCGCGGGCGAGCGGCGCAGGCGCGTCTGGGCAATGGCCACCAGCTTGCCGGCGGCCACGTGCGGCGAGGCCGAGGCCATGGTCTCGAAGCTGTAGTCGATCTGGCCGCCCAGCAGGTCGGTCATCATGGCGCCGGAGCCGCGGTAAGGCACATGCAGCGCGTCGATGCCCGCGCGCAGCTTGAACATCTCGAGCGCGAGATGCTGCACCGAGCCCGGACCGGCCGAGCCGAATGTCACACTGCCCGGTGATTTGCGGCAACGTTCGACCAGCGCGGGCAGCGTGCGGGCCTGCTGGTCGGCGCGGCACACCAGCAGGCTGGGCGACACCCCGGCCAGCATGACGGGCGTGAAATCGCGTTCGACCTGATAGCTGAGCTTGGGGTAGAGGCTGGGCGCGACGGCGTGATTGCTGAAATTGGTCATCAGCAGGCAGCTGCCGTCGGCGGGCTGTTTGACCACGTGTTCGGCCGCGATCACGCCCGCCGCGCCGGCGCGGTTCTCGACCACCACGGGCGTGTTCCACAGCGCGCCGAGCTTCTGCGCCAGCAGCCGGGTCACCATGTCGGTGCCGCCACCGGGCGGGAAGCCCACCACGATGCGCATGTTGCCGGCGGCCGCGGGCTGGGCCCGGGCCACCAGGGGAAGCAGGCTGACGGCCGCGGCCGCTGCCAGAAGCTGGCGTCGATTCATTGTTGTCTCCGTCGTGTTATGCGCCGGTCCGCAAGCGGACGAGGCGGTGTATGGCGGAAAGTGTAGGAAGCGCCGCCGCTTCGCCGCAACGTCGAAATACTTGAATCGGCGCTGAGTTTTTCTCACAGCGGTGCACGAGATTTTCTTGAAAGGCGGCGCAGTATTTCTCGCTTGGCGCGTTCCGAGGGGCTTCCTACACTTTTCTCACCCGAATCAACCTCGGCCGTTCCGCTGGCGCGGCCCAAGCAGAGAGCCCCATGTCCCCCTCCCTCAGCGTCGAACGCGATGGCGCCATCGCCACCGTCATTCTCAACAATCCCGACCGCATGAACGCCATGAACCTCGCCATGTGGCAGGGGCTGATCGACGCCATGCAGCAACTGTCCGCCGACGAGACCGTGCGCTGCGTGGTGCTGCGCGGTGCCGGCGAACGCGCCTTCTCGGCCGGCGCCGACATCGAGGAGTTTCCGCGCACCCGACGCGACAAGGCGGCCGCCCGGGCCTACGGCGAGGTCACGCACCGCGCGATGCAGGCGGTGGCCGAGAGCCGCCACCCGACGCTGGCGGTGATTCATGGCGCCTGCATCGGGGGCGGCCTGGAGCTCGCGTCGATGTGCGATATGCGCATCTGCGGGGCCTCCAGCCGCTTCGGCGCGCCGATCAACCGTCTCGGCCTGGTGATGTCGTACGGCGAGTTAGGCGGTCTGGTGGCCTTGGCGGGCCGCGCCGTTGCCCTCGAGATCGTGCTCGAAGGCCGCGTGTTCGGTGCCGAAGAGGCGCAGGCCAAGGGCCTGGTCAATCGCGTGGTAGCGGACGCCGATGTGGACATCGAAGGCGCCGCCGCCGCGCGCCGCATCGCCCAGGGAGCACCGCTCGTGGCGCGCTGGCACAAGCGCTTCGTGCAGCGTCTGGGCGAAGCCCGTCCGCTCACCGATGCCGAGCTGGAAGAAGCCTACGACTGCTTCGACACCGAGGACTTCCGCATCGGCTATCACGCCTTTCTCGCCAAAGAGCGCCCCGTCTTCGTCGGCCGCTGAGCCGCACCACGCGACACAAGGAATTCAGAATGACGCTTCCGCTTGCCAACCTGCGCGTGCTCGACGTGAGTCAGATCATGGCCGGGCCCTACTGTTGCATGCTGCTCGGCGATATGGGCGCCGACGTGATCAAGGTCGAGGCTCCCGGCACGGGCGACCAGACTCGCCGTGCCATGGGATTCCGTCTCAAGGGCGATGACAGTGGCGGCTTTCTGGCGCTCAACCGCAACAAGCGCAGCGTCGAAATCGATCTCAAGCACCCCGAGGGCCGCGAAGCCTTCTACGAGCTGGTGCGCCAGGCCGACATCCTGGTGGAGAACAACCGGCCGGGCGTGGCCGCGCGGCTGAAGATCGATTTCGAGACGCTGCACGCGATCAACCCACGGCTGGTCTACGCCAGCATCTCCGGCTTTGGTCAGACGGGGCCCTGGTCGCGCCGGCCCGGCCTGGATCTGATCGCGCAGGCAAGTTGCGGCGCCATGAGCGTGATGGGCGAGCCCGGCGGCGCGCCCATGAAGTCCAGCGTGCCGTTTGCCGACCTGGGCGCCGCGCTCTTCGCCTCGTACGCCATCCTCAGCGCGGTGATCGGTCGCGCCACCTCGGGCCTGGGCCAATACATCGACGCGTCGCTGTACGAAACCGCGCTTGGGCTGTCGGTGTGGGAGAGCGCGGAGTTCTGGGGCACGGGCCGCGTGCCGGCGCCGCTGGGCAGCGCCAACCGCATGAGCGCGCCGTACCAGGCCGTTCGGGCGGCCGACCGCTACATGGTGATCGGCGCGGCCAACGACAAGCTCTGGACCGCGCTTTGCGGCGTCATCGGCCGTCCGGATCTGCCGGCCGACCCGCGCTTCATCGATAACGTGGCGCGCCTGTCCAACCGCGCCGACCTGATTCCGTTGATCGAACAGGCGCTCGCCGCCGCGCCGGCCGACGTCTGGGTCGAGCGCCTGCTTGCCGCGGGCGTGCCGGCGGCGCCCATCCTCGACTATGCCGAGGCGCTCGATACCGAGCAGGCCAGGGCGCGCGAGATGGTGCTCGAGATCGACCACCCGGTCGAAGGCCCGACCAAGGCGCTGGGGTTTCCGGTGAAGTTGCACGGCACGCCGCAACAGGTGCGCCGCCCGGCGCCGTTGCTGGGCCAGCACACCGACGAGGTGTTTCGTGAGCTGGGCATCGATGCGCAACGCGTGGCGCGCTGGCGCGAGGGCGGGGCGTTCGGCGCGCAGCGTGCGGCCGAGATGGCGTGATGTGGGGGCGCCTGGGCGCTGCCTTTCGCGAGGCGATCGCGCCGCCTGCGCCTGCGGAGCGCCACGCGCTGCGTGATCGTAGCGCGCTGCGTTTCTACCGTAGCGGCGGCGGCTGACCCTCGGCTGCCTGCTCCTCGCGCACCCAGGCGGCGAATGCCTGGATACGCGGATCCGCGGCGCGCTCCTCCGGATAGACCAGGTAATAGGCAAACTGGACGGGCAGCGTGAGCGCCGGGAAGGGCTCGATCAGGCGGCCTTCGGCGATGTCGCGACTCACCCAGGGGCGTTTGGCCAGCGCCACGCCCAGCCCGTCCATGGCCGCGTCGATCACCAGATGGCTGGGCCAGAAGGAGGGCCCGCGCGAGGTGTCGATATCGCTCACGCCGGCGTGTTCGAGCCAGGTGGCCCAGTCGGGATTGCTCACGTCATCGTAGGTGCTGTCGTCGTGCAGCAGCGTGTGATGCCGCAGGTCCTCCACGGTCGCGAGCGGGGTGCCGCTCGTCAGCAGGGCAGGGCTGCACACCGGGGTGACGGCCACCGTCAGGCATGGCTCCGCACGCAGGCCGGGATAGTCGCCGCGCCCGTAGCGCACCTCGAGATCGACATCGTCACGCGCGAAATCGGACATGTGCTTCGAGGTCGACACGCGCAGATCGATATCAGGATGCCGCGTCATGAAGCGTTTCATGCGCGGGATGAGCCATTTCATCGCGAACGTGGGCGGCAGGTTGAGCTTGAGCGCCGGCACCTGGCGCTCGCGCTGCACGCGATAGGTGGCCTGCACCAGCTGCCGGAACGCCTCCTGCACGCCGGGCAGGTAGGCCTTGCCCGCGCTCGTGAGAATCAGCGACTTGGTGTCCCGCACGAACAAGGGAATGCCGAGGTTGTCCTCCAGCACCTTGATCTGATGGCTTACCGCCGACGGCGTCACGCACAGCTCTTCGGCTGCGCGGGTGAAGCTCAGGTGCCGCGCCGCGACCTCGAAGGCGCGCAGCGGATTGAGCGGCGGAATGGGACGGGGCATGGGGGCGCCGCGCGCGGATCAGAGCAGGATGAAGCCCGCGATCACCGCCACGATCAGCAGGTACTTGGTCGCCTTGTAGACCGTGCGGTTCCAGGCCTTGAACTTCTTGCGCTTCTGGTCGATGGTCCAGTGCAGGTGCGTGAGCTTATTGATGGCACCGGTCTGGTCGCCGGCATCGTTGGGCGAGCTCGCGGCCGACATCACCTTGCGGCCGAACCAGCGGTTGAACGCCTCGGCCCAGCGCCACTTGAGCGGACGCTCGACGTCGCAGAAGAGGATGATGCGGTTGGCCTCGGAGCGATTGTGCGCTTCGTGCACGTAGGTTTCGTCGAACACCACGCTTTCGCCGTCGCGCCAGCTGTAGTCGTCGCCGTCCACGCGGATGAAGCAGCGGTCGTCGTTGGGCGTGACCAGACCCAGGTGGTAGCGCAGCGAGCCCGCGAACGGATCGCGGTGGGCGTTGAGCTTGCCGCCCGGCGGCAGCTCGGCGAACATCGCCGCCTTGACCTTGGGCAGGCTCTTCAGGATGGCCACGGTCTTGGGGCAGAGCTCTTCCGCCGAGGGATGGCGGGCGTCGTACCACTTCAGATAAAAGCGTTTCCAGCCGTACTTGAAAAACGAGTTGAAGCCGATGTCGTCGTGGCGCTCGGCGGCCTTGATGCGGCGCAGCTCGGCCATCTGGAGCGCTTCGGCGCGGATCACTTCCCAGTTGTCGTCCAGCACCTGCAGCTCGGGGATCTCGCGCGAGGTGAGGTAGGGCGTGGTCGGCACGCGCGAGCACAACACCATGAAGGCGTTGATCGGGGCCAGCAGCACGGAGTGATCAAGAAACTGACGCGACAGGGACAGGCGCACGCGTCCGCGGAAGTGCGCGAACAGAATGGCGGCCAGCCAGATGCCAGGGATCAACCATTTCATTATGGGGACGTATCTACTCGGTGAATTAGCCGCCATTTTAGCTCGCCCACCCCCGGGGTGCGACTGGGTACAATCGCGTCCATGTCCGAAGCCGTATCCAATCCGCCCCCATTTGTACACCTGCGCGTCCACTCCGAGTTCTCGGTCGTGGACGGCATCGTGCGTATTTCCGACCTCATCAAGCGCGTCGCCAAGCTGGGCCAGCCCGCCGTCGCCTTGACCGATCTGTCGAATATTTTTGGCCTGATCAAGTTCTACAAGGGCGCGCGCGGCGCCGGCATCAAGCCCATCGCGGGCTGCGATGTGTGGATCACCAACGACGACGATCGCGAGAAGCCGTTTCGCGTGCTGCTGCTGGTGCGTAACCACCAGGGCTACCTGAATCTGTGCGAGCTGCTCACGCAGTCGTTCCTGAAGAATCAGTACAAGGGGCGCGCCGAGGTGCGCCGCGAGTGGCTGCAGGGCCAGGACGGCCTGATCGTGCTGTCCGGCGCCCGGGCGGGCGATGTCGGGCAGGCGCTCGAGGCGGGAAATGCCGTCACCGCGCTGGCGCTCGCGCGCCAGTGGGCGCTGATGTTCCCCAACGCCTATTACATCGAGCTGCAGCGCGCCGGTTTCGACGGCGACGAAGCCTACACGCAGGCGGCCCTGCGGCTGGCGGCCGAGGCCGGCCTGCCCGTCGTGGCGACGCACCCGGTGCAGTTCCTCGACCGTGAAGAGTTCCAGGCGCACGAAGCCCGGGTGTGTATCGCCGAGGGCGAGATCCTGGCCAACCCGCGCCGCGTCAAGCGCTTCACGCAGCAGCAGTATCTCGCCACGTCCGAAGAAATGGCCGAGCGCTACGCCGACGTGCCGTCGGCCCTGGCCAATACGGTCGAGATCGCGCGCCGCTGCAACCTCTCGCTGGTGCTGGGCAAGCCGCGCCTGCCCAACTTCCCCACGCCCGAGGGCGTGACGCTCGACGACTACCTGATCCAGCTCTCGGAAGAGGGGCTCGAAAAGCGCCTCGAGTTTCTGTTTCCGGACGTCGCCGAGCGCGATGCCAAGCGTCAGCAGTATTACGACCGGCTGCGCTGGGAGTGCAAGACCATCATCCAGATGGGCTTCCCCGGCTACTTCCTGATCGTGCAGGACTTCATCAACTGGGGCAAGAACAACGGCGTGCCCGTGGGGCCTGGCCGGGGCTCGGGCGCCGGCTCGCTGGTCGCCTATGCCCTGGGCATTACCGACCTCGACCCCATCCGCTATGACTTGCTGTTCGAGCGCTTCCTGAATCCGGAGCGGGTGTCCATGCCCGACTTCGATATCGACTTCTGCCAGGACAACCGCGAACGCGTCATCGATTACGTCAAGGAAAAGTACGGCCGCGCGGCCGTGAGCCAGATTGCCACCTTCGGTACCTTGGGCGCCAAGGCCGTCGTGCGGGACGCCGGCCGCGTGCTCGATATGCCGTACATGTTCTGCGATGGGCTGTCCAAGCTCATTCCGTTCAATCCGGCCGATCCCTGGTCGCTCGAGCGCACCCTGAAAGACGAACCCGCCTTCAAGGAACGCTACGACCAGGAAGAAGAGGTGCGCGCGCTGGTCGACCTGGCGCAGCCGCTCGAAGGGCTTACCCGCAATATCGGCATGCACGCCGGCGGCGTGCTCATCGCGCCCGGCAAGCTCACCGACTTCTGCCCGCTGTATTGCCAGCCGGGCCAGGAAAACAGCGCGGTCTCGCAGTTCGACAAAGACGACGTCGAGGCCGCGGGCCTGGTCAAGTTCGACTTCCTGGGCCTGCGCAACCTCACCATTCTCGACTGGGCGGTGCGCTACGTGCGCCAGTTCAACCCCGAGAAGCGCGATTTCGACGTGATGGCGCTGGAGCTGGACGATCCCGCCGCCTACAAGGTGCTGTGCGACGCCAACACCACCGCGGTGTTCCAGCTCGAATCGCGCGGCATGAAAGAGCTGCTCAAGAAGCTGCGGCCGAACACGTTCGAAGACGTGATCGCCGTGCTGGCGCTGTATCGTCCGGGCCCGCTGGAGTCGGGCATGGTCGACGACTTCGTGAATCGTAAGCACGGGCGCGCCGCGGTCGACTACTTCCACGGCGATCTGGAGGCGACCCTCAAGAGCACGTACGGGGTCATCGTCTACCAAGAGCAGGTGATGCTGATCTCGCAGATCTTCGGCGGCTACTCGCTCGGGGGCGCCGATCTGCTGCGCCGCGCGATGGGCAAGAAGAAGGCCGAAGAGATGGCCAAGCACCGCGAGCTGTTCCAGCAGGGTGCCATGGAGAAGGGCCACGATCCCGATTTGGCCGTCAAGCTCTTCGACCTGATGGAGAAGTTCGCGGGCTACGGCTTCAACAAGTCGCACTCGGCCGCGTACGCGCTCATCTCCTACCAGACCGCCTGGCTCAAGGCCTATCACCCGGCCGAGTTCCTGGCCGCGACCCTGTCGTCCGATATGGACGACACCGACAAGGTCCAGACCTTCTGCCGCGACGCCAAGGACAACGGCGTCGAGGTGCTGCCGCCCGACGTCAACTACTCGGGCTATCGCTTCGCGCCGGTCGAAGACGCCTACACCGCCAAGGGCAAGCCGCCGCGCACCATGCGCTACGGCCTGGGTGCGGTCAAGGGCACGGGGCAGGGCGCGGTCGAAGAGATCCTGCGCGCACGCGAAGAGGGTGGTCCGTTCCTCAACCTGTTCGATTTCTGCCGTCGCGTCAGCAAACATGCGGTCAACCGCCGCACGGTCGAAGCCTTGATCCGTGCGGGGGCGTTCGACACCATCGAGCCCAACCGCGCCGCCATGCTGGCGTCGGTGCCCACCGCCATGGAAGCGGCCGAGCAGGCCGCCCGCAGCGCCAACCAGGCCTCGCTGTTCGGCGACGACAGCGGCGATGTGGTGGCGGGCGAGCTGGCCAAGGTCGCGCCCTGGAATCTGCACCAGCGCCTCACCGAAGAAAAGTCGGCCCTGGGTTACTACTTCAGCGGTCACCTGTTCGACCACTGGCGCGACGAAGTCCGGCGCATCGTGCCCATGCAGCTCGCGCGCGTCGAACCGCAGCGCGATCTTCAGTGGATGTGCGGCGTGCTGGCCGCCGTGCGCGTCATGATGACCCGCCGCGGCAAGATGGTGTTCGCCGTGCTCGACGACGGCACCGCCCAGGTCGAGATTTCGGTCTTCAACGAGCTCTACGAAAAGCATCGCAATCGTCTGCGCGAAGACCAGCTGCTCATCGTGCAGGGCAAGGTCAGCAACGACGAGTATTCCGGCGGCATGCGCATCGTGGCCGACCAGCTCTACGACCTGCAGCTCGCTCGCGAAGCGCGGGCCCGCTCGCTGCGGATCAGCCTCAACGGGCAGGCCGATGCCGCCCGTCTGCGTCAGATGCTCAATCCGTTCCGCGCCGAGCCCGAGAATGGCGTGCCTGGCGTGCCCGTCGACGTGGTCTACCGCAAGGACAACTTCCTGTGCACGGTCCGCCTCGGCGAAGAGTGGCGGGTGCGCATGGCCGACACCCTGCTCGAAAACCTGGCCGCCTGGGCCAAGCCGGACGGCGTCGAGGTAACTTACTGATGTTTCGTCCTTTGCGTATTGTTCATTCGGAAGCCGCAACGGGCTTCGGCGGTCAGGAAGGCCGCATCTTCAAAGAAATGCTGGCCATGCGTGAGCGCGGCCACCACATGGAGGCGATCGTCCAACCCGACGCGCCGCTGGGCCAACGCCTCAAGGCCGAAAACTTCGTCGTGCACGAAGTGCCGATGAATGGCCCGGTCAACTATGTGCGCGGCGTGGCCCGGATGACGCGCCTGCTGCGTGAGCGCAACTACGACGTGCTCAACACGCACAGCCGGCGTGACACGGTCATCGCGGCCGCCGCGGCGCGTTTTGCCCGCACGCCGCTGATCGTGCGGACCCGTCACCTGGCCAACAAGGTCGGGTCGATGTGGTCGTACACCTGGCTGCCCCACCGTGTGCTGACCGTGAGCGATCACGTCCGCGAATACCTGATCACGCGGGGCGTGCCGCGCGAGCGCGTCGCGACCGCGTATTCGCCGATCATTCTGCCGCCGCCCATCGAGCAATCGACCCTGCGCGGCGAGCTGTCGCTGGCCGACACCGATATCGTGGTGGGCTGCGTGGCCGTGATGCGCGCGCTCAAGGGTCACCGCACCCTGATCGACGCCATGCTTCCGCTGATCGCCGAGCACGACAACCTCCACCTGGTGTTCGTGGGCGGTGGCTCGCCGGTGTTCGAGCGGACGCAGGCCTACATCGCCGAGCTCGGGCTGCAGTCGCGCATTCACCTCATGGGCGTGCGCCGCGACGTGCCCAACCTGCTCGCGGGCTTCGATATTTTTGCCTTGGCGACCGAGCAGGAAGCGTCGGGCACCGTGTACGTCGAGGCCGAGGCCATGGGCCTGCCGGTCATCGGGACGCGCGTGGGTGGCGTGGCCGAAATGATGCGTGAAGGCGAGACGGGCCTGCTCGTCCCGCCCCGGGACGCGCCCGCGCTCACGGCCGCCTTGCGCCGCCTGATCGACGATCCCGAGCTGCGCCGTACGATGGGGCAGGCTGGTTATCGCATGATCCGCGACGAAGGCGTGTTCTCGACCGAGCGCCTCGCCTTGACGACCGAAACGCAGTACCTGCGCTGGCTCGCCGAGCTGGGTCACGGGGGGGCCGTTCATGGCTGACGCATCGCCGCGCGACAGTGCACCCAACGTGCCGGTACTCATGTACCACCACGTCACCCCCGAAGGCGGCATGATCAATGCCACGCCCGACGTCTTCGAAGCGCAGATCGCGAGCCTGGCCGCGGCGGGCTATCACGCCCTGTCCTGTGCCGAATTCGAGGCCTACCTCGACGGTGCGCCGGTACCGCCGAAGTCGGTGCTGATCACGTTCGACGACGGCTATCTCGACAACTGGGTCTATGCCCATCCCGTGCTCGAGCGTCATGGCATGCGCGCGGTACTGTTCCTTATCACGGGCTGGATCGGCGATGGCCCGGTGCGTCCGCATGCCGGACAGCAGGGCGCCACGCTGCCCGCCACGCCCGACCACGACGCCTCGAAGCGCCTCGTCGCGGCGGGCCAGGCCGACCAGTGCATGCTGCGCTGGAGCGAAATCGACGCCATGCGCGCCGCCGGCACCTTCGAGTTTCACTCGCATACGCACACCCACACGCGCTGGGACAAGGAATGCAAGGGCGACACGCAGGCCAAGCGCCGGCATGTCGACGAAGAGCTCGCGCAGTCGCGCGCCACCCTGACCGAACGCCTGGGCGAGGTCAGCAGTCATCTGTGCTGGCCGCAGGGGTATTTCGACGCCGATTACGTCGAGGCGGCGCGCGAGGCGGGCTTTCGCCACCTCTACACGACCGATCCGTTCGGCCAGAACCGCCCCGGCACGGATCCCGGGCATATCTACCGCTTTGCCGTACGCAATCGCGCCGGCGGTTGGCTGCGCCGCCGTATCTGGCTGTCGCGTCATCCCGTGATCGGCCCGTACTTCCATGCCTGGAAGGCATGGCGCAAGCGCGCAAGGAACCGCAAATGACGCTCTCCGTCATCATCATCACCAAAAACGAGTCCGCGAATATCCTGGCCTGCCTGGAGTCGGTCGCCTTCGCCGATGAGTTCATCGTGGTCGATTCTGGCAGCACCGACAACACGGTCGAGCTGGCGCGCGACTTCGGCGCCCGCGTCGAGATCACACCCGACTGGCCCGGCTTCGGTCCGCAGAAAAACCGCGCGCTCGATCTGGCGACCGGCGACTGGGTGTTCTCGATCGACGCCGACGAGCGCGTCCCGCCCGAACTGGCGGCCGAGATCCAGGCGGTCATGGCCAACCCCTCGGCCGACACCTTCGAGGTGGCGCGCCTGTCGGATTTCTGCGGCCGTTTCATCCGCCACAGCGGCTGGTGGCCCGATTACGTGCTGCGCCTCTGGAAGCGCGGCTCGGCCCGCTTCAACGACGCGGCGGTCCATGAGCGCGTCGTGCCGCAACACGGTGGCCCCGCGCGCCTCAAGGGTCACCTCGTGCATTACCCCTATAACAACTTCGAAGCCCTCATCAACAAGGTCAACCGCTATTCGTCCGACGCGGCGGCCATGATGCACGCGCGCGGCAAGCGCGCCACGATTTTTTCGGCGCTGGGCCACAGCTTCTGGACCTTCGTGCGCATCTACCTGATCCGGCGCGGCTTTCTCGATGGCAAGCACGGTCTCGTGCTCGCGGTCACCGCCGCCTCCGGCAGCTTCTACCGCTACGCGAAGTTGATGTTCCTGACCGACCAGCGCAAGTGAAGATCCTCTATACCAACTTTCACCCGCGCAATGGCGGGGGCCACGTCACGTATGTGATCAACCTCGCGCGCGCGCTGGCGCCTCACCACGAGATTTTCGTCGCGTCGCCCGGCACGAGCCGCCTGCATCGTTACGCGGCCGAGATCCCCGGCGTGCGGGTCGAGCCGATGGATTACCCCTCGCGCGTGTCGCGCTGGCCGGGCCCGGTGGCGCAGATGCGCGCGCTGATCAAGCGCGAGCAGTTCGACGTGATCCATTGCAATGGATCCTCCGACCACCGCCAGGTCATGGTGGCGATGCTGGGCCTGCGCAAGCGGCCGCGCGTCGTCTTCACCAAGCACAACGACCACTCGCTCAAGAGCCTGGGCAATGCCGTGCGGGCCAGGCTGGCGACGGACCACGTCATTGCCGTGAGCAATTACGTGCGCGAACTGGTGATGGACTCGCCCTATGGCGTGCTGCCGGTCTCGACGGTGCATCACGGCATCGACACCGACTACTACGCGCCGCCGCCCGCGGCCGACGTCGAGCGTCTGCGCGAGACCTGTTTCGGCGCGGGCTGGCGCGGCAAGCTGCTGTTGGGCAGCGCCGGCGGCACCGATCTCGCCAAGGGCTGGCTCGACCTGGTCGAGGCGGCGGGCATCCTGCCCCAGTCCCTGCGCGAGCAGGTTCTGATCATGGTCGCGGGCGATCCGCCCAACGAGGCCAAGCTGGCGCGCGTGCGCGCCGCCGGCATGGAAGGGCAGGTGTTCTTCCCCGGTCTGCTCGACGACGTCCGGCCCGCGCTGGCCGCCTGCGATGTGGGTTTCGTCCTGTCTTATCGCGAAGCGCTGTCGTTCGCCGCGCGCGAAATGATGTCGATCGGCCTGCCCGTGCTGGCCAGCGATGCGGGCGGCCTGCCCGAAAACATCGAGCCTGGCGTCGACGGCTGGGTCGTGCCGGCGCGCGACGTGACGCGCATCGCCGAGGTGCTGCACACGCTTCTGGCCGACCGCGGCCTGCCCGAGCGGATGGGCCGGACCGCGCGGGCAAAGGCTCTGCGCGAATTCAACCTGCCGGACTTCGCCGCGGCGACCATGCAGGTCTACCACGCCGCCCTGGCACGCTGAACGCGGCGGCCCGCCGGTGGCGACCGCTGGTGTGGCGGATCCGCCGGGTACGGCCGATCCGCCGTTGCGGCCCGTCGATGCTGCGACGGCGCTACAAATAGCGCCTGTTCGCCCCCTGACTCGTCATATTGAAACGTGAGCCCCTCATATAATGAGGGTCTTTGCAGGCATGCCTGCGGCGCGCGCGCTGGGTCGCGTTCGCCGTTCTTCCGGATCCCGATCGCGCATGAGTTCCATCCCCATCCTGATGTATCACCAGATCGGCCAGCCCAACCCGCGCGGCACGCCGTTTCGCGGATTGACGGTGCATCCGGCGAGCTTTCGCCGCCAGATGACCTGGATGCGCCGGCTCGGCTATCGCGGCCTGTCGATGCGCGACCTGATGCCCTATCTGCGCAACGAGAAGCAGGGCAAGGTATTCGGCATCACCTTCGACGACGGCTATCGCAATGTGCTCGAGAACGCCGCGCCCGTGCTGCAGGAGTGCGGATTCACCGGGACCAATTATTTCGTGGCCAACCAGCTCGATGGTGGCAACGTCTGGGACACGGCGAAGGGCATTCCCTATTCCGGTCTGATGAGCGCCGATGAAATGCGCCAATGGCATGCGCTTGGCCAGGAAGTGGGCTCGCATACGCTCGACCACGTGCATCTGCCGCGCATCGCGCCCGACGAGGCCCGGCGTCAGATCCGCGACTCGAAAGACGCCCTCGAGCAGGTGCTCGGCGCGCCCGTCACCGCGTTCTGCTATCCCTACGGCGACAACAACCCCGAGCACCGCGACATGGCGCGCGAGGCCGGCTACGTCAACGCCACGCTGACCACCCGCGGGCTGGCCAGCGAACGCGACGATCCCTACGGCTTGCCCCGTGTCACGGTGGCACGCTCCACGCATCTGCTGCGCTTCCTGCAAAAGACCCTGACACGCTATGAAGACATCCGGCGGCGTTGACACGCGTTTGCGTATTGCGTTGCTGGT
Organism: Bordetella genomosp. 5; assembly: GCF_002261475.1. Classification (GTDB taxonomy): domain Bacteria; phylum Pseudomonadota; class Gammaproteobacteria; order Burkholderiales; family Burkholderiaceae_B; genus Bordetella. The sequence goes on along the minus strand of NZ_NEVN01000007.1, from coordinate 147,377 downwards.
GGACCGCTTCGGCAACCGTTTCGGCGGCGCCGAAGCCTACGGCGTCGAGCTGGTCCGCCAACTCTCCGAGCGCCACGATGTCACCGTGATCGCGCGCGACTACGACAGCGACCTGCAGCTGCCCTACATGAAGGTGTGTCCGCCCTTCAAGCTGCCCAGCTGGATGCGGGTACTGAATTTTGCCTGGCGCGCCAGCCGGCTGACGCGCGGCGGCCGTTTCGACATCGTGCATTCGCACATGAACGGTTGGGCAGGGGATGTGCAGGTCATGCACGTCACCCCGGTGCGCTACAACCGGATCTGCGCGCTGCCCGCCTGGCGGCGTCCGTTCGTGTGGCTCAGCCCGCGCCTCGCCACCTATCTGCTGCTCGAGCGTGCACGCGTGCGGCCCCGCCCCGACAAGCGCGTGGTCGCCGTGTCGGCCCTGATCGTCGAGCAGATGCGCACGGCGTATGGCGATATCCCGCTCGCGACGATCGCGCCCGGGGTGCAGGTGTGCAAGCCGTTCGACGCCGACCGGCGCGTGGCGACGCGCGAGCGCCTGGGCTGCAAGCCCGGCGACGTGCTGTGTCTGCTGGTGGCGCGCAATCCCATGCGCAAAGGGCTGCCCACGCTGCTCGACGCGCTCGAGCGGCTTCCGGCCCGCTACCGGCTGCTGGTGGTGGGCGCGGATGCCCCCACCAAGGCTGCCGTCGCGCGCCGCGCCGTGGTGGGCAGCCGGATTTCGCTCGTCGATCCCACGCAGGACGTCGGGCAGTATTACGAAGCGGCCGATCTCTATACCCACCCCACGCTCAACGACAGCTTCGGCATGGCGCCGCTCGAAGCCATGTCGCATCACCTGCCGGTCGTCATCAGCGCCTCGGGGTATTGCGGCTTTGCCTGCTATCTCACGCACGCCCAGGATGCCCTGATCCTCAAAGACCCGCGCGACGCGCGCGAGCTGGCCGATGCCATCAGTCTGATCGGAGAAGACGAGGGCCTGCGCCGTCAGCTGATCGCGGGAGGTGACGCGGTCGCCTGCGCCCGCAGCTGGCAGTCGGTCACGGCCCAGTTCGAAGCGATATATCGCGAGATCGTCGCGCAGCGGCAGGCCGCAGGATCCTGAGCGATCCGGCGTGCGCCGGTTTCAGGGCGCCGTGGCCCGCTCGAGGTCGCCCAGCCAGTGCAGGGCATGGGCGCGCGACTCGCCACACATGGCGGCCGAGGGTTTCAGCCCGCCACAGACGGCCGGGCGGGCCGGGTCGCCGAAGATCCGGCAGCGCTCGTCGGCATCCAGTTGCACGCAGCGCACGCCCGCGGGCTTGCCCTGCGGCATGCCCGGAATCGGGCTCGAGATGGACGGCGCGGTGCAACAGGCCCCGCAGGCCGGACGGCATTGCATGATTACACCCAGCCGCGCAGCCAGTACACCAGCAGGCCGGCGTATTCCTTGATGATGGAGCGGCTGGCGTCCAGCGTGCGCTCGTCCGGGATCCAGGCCGAGACCGAGCCGTCGGGCGGCAGCACGATCTGCTGCGGCGCGGGTGCTGCGATGGCTTCCACACCCTGCTTCGAGAAGGCCGCCATGGCGCGCGGCATGTGCAGCGCCGACGTCACCAGCAGCACCTTCTTGATCTCGTGCGCGCGCAGCGTGTCTTCGGTGAGCGCCGCGTTTTCGTAGGTGTTGCGACTGGAGTTCTCGAGGATCAGGGCCTGCTCGGGCACGCCCTGCTGGCGCATCCGATGTGCCATGCCCTTGGCCTCGCTCACGTCGCCTTCGAGCGCACCGCCCGAGAGCACCACCTTGGGCGCGCGGCCCGCCAGATAGAGCTCGGTGGCCGTATCGACACGCACCACGGCGGTGTCCTTGTCGTAGGGCAGGAACCAGTTGGCGCGGCCATTGGCCGTGTTGCCGCCCAACACCACGATCGCATCGGCGGTGGGCGCCTGGGCAGGCTGCAGGTGCGGATAATGGGTTTCGAGTTTGCCGCCGAAGTAGAGCGACGTGGCCGGCAGTGACCACGCGGCGGCCCACAGCACGCCGGCCGCGATCAGCGTCGCGCCGGTCTTGCGCAGCCGAAAGAGGCCCAGCACGAGGCCGAGTATCACCAGGGTGATACAGAGATTGAGCGGAATGATGAGGCTGGTCAGGTAACTCGTGATCTGCATATCAATTCGGGTTCTGCCCGGGCAGGTCGCCGGCGAGCAATGCTACGGTCGTACTTTCCACGGCGTCCTGGGTGGGCCAGGCGTCCTCGTCGCCGAGCAGGATCGCCTTCGGTGACCAGGGGCCGGTGCGGCTGCGCCGCGTCACGCCAAAAAGCGTGAGTTCGTTCGCGCCGGCCGCGGCCGCCACGTGCGAAACCCCGGAATCATTGCACACCACCAGGGCCGCCCGTCGGGTGAGCGCGGCGAACGCGCCCAAGGGCAGCGGCGCCAGCAGCGTGGCGGTGGGTGCGTTGCGGCGCGCCTCGTCCACTTCGGATGCCGGTGGGCACATTAACACGGTATGACCCCGTTCCTGCAAGTGGCGGGTGAGCCCGTCGAAGCCCGGCCAGACCTTGACCTTGCCCTTGTGCAGGCCGGTGGCCGTGGGCGCGATCAGCACGAAGGGCTTGTCGGCCAGCCCCGCGTCGGCGAGGGCGGCGTCGGTCTGCGCCACCTGAGCCGCGGTCACCGGCAGATCCAGCTCGGGCGCGGGTTGTTCGGGGCCGTTGGGCAGACCCCAGGCGCCGAGGGCCTGGCGGGTCAGGTAGTACCAGGATTGCACGGCGTGCAGCGGCCGGGCCGGTTTGCGTACCGGCCAGCGCAGCAGCAGGCTGCGGCCATCGTCCCGATAGCCCGCGCTCGGAACGCCGGCCAGGCGGAACACGGCGGCGCTCGAGAGGGAATCCGGCAGGACGAGGCCTCGGGCCGCGCGCGCGTTCGCGCCCAGCGTGAGGCGATGCGCCCGCACGGCCGCCCGGTCGGCGCCGAGCTTGCCGCGCATGGGGATGAAGCCGGCCAGATCCAGGCCGGCGAGCAGCTCGCGGGCCCAGGGCCGGGCGCACACCACCACCGGCACGCCGGTAGCGAGCGCGAGCCGCAGGCTGGGCAGGCTCATGCAGACATCGCCCACCCAATTGGGCATGCGCACGTAAAGACACGGAATGGACATAGAGGGGTGTTTTGCTAAGAGTCGGATAGGCTCGGCGGCGCGGCGGGCGCCGGGCGGGCGGGGCCCGGACGCTGGCCGCCAGCCTGTCGGCCAGTACAATCACGGGCACAATTGTATTAAAGCGAGTGATTCCTTGAATTCTGCCGCACGCAACGCGTCCGCCGGGTCGCAGCCGGTCAGGCCCGAACTCTGGCGACGCATCTACAGCCGGGTGGGGTCATACTGGAAAGGCCTGGCCCTCGCCATCCTGCTGATGGCAGGCGCCGCCGCCACCCAGCCGACCCTGGCGATCATCATGAAGCCGCTGCTCGACGATGGCTTCTCCGGTGCCAAGCCGTCGTATATGTGGTCGATTCCGCTGGCCGTGGTCGGGTTGATCATGCTGCGCGGCGTCTGCAACTTCTTCTCCGACTATCTGCTGGCCTGGGTCGCCAACAACGTGTTGCTCGGCATCCGCCGCGACATGTTCAACCGTCTGCTGGGTCTGCCCGACGCGGATTTCAAGCGCGGCGATACCGGCCGCCTGCTCAATCGCTTCACGATCGACGCCGGCAACGTCACGGGTTACGCCACCGACGTGATCACGGTGCTGGTGCGCGAAACCCTCGTCGTCATCGCCCTGATCTGCGTGCTGCTCTACATGTCGTGGATGCTCACGCTCATCATCCTGGTGATGCTGCCGGTGTCGGTGCTGATCGCCCGCACGTTCATCCGCCGCCTGCGCAAGATCAACCGCGAAACCGTGAACATGAACGCCGAGCTCACGCGGGTCGTGAGCGAAGGCATCGACGGCCAGCGCGTCATCAAGCTGTTCGACGGCTACGAGTCCGAGCGCGGCCGCTTCAGCTTCGTCAACGCCAAGCTGCGCCGTTACGCGATGCGCACGGCCACGGCCGACGCGGCCATGACGCCGCTCACGCAGGTCTGCATCTCCATCGCCGTGGGCGCCGTCATCGCCGTGGCGCTGGGCCAGGCGAATGCCGGCGCGCTCACCGCGGGCAGCTTCGCGTCGTTCATGGCCGCCCTGGCGCAGCTGTTCGATCCGATCAAGCGCCTGACCAACCTGGCCAGCAAGATGCAGAAGATGCTGGTCGCCGCCGAAAGCGTGTTCACGCTGGTCGACCAGGAGCCCGAAACCGATACCGGCACGCGCAAGCTGGCCGAGCCGGTGCGCGGCAAGGTCGAGTTCCGCAACGTCACGCATCGCTTCCCCGACGCCAGCCGCGACACCGTCTCGCAGGTGTCGTTCGAGGTGCTGCCGGGCCAGACCGTGGCCCTGGTGGGGCGCTCGGGTAGCGGCAAGACCACGCTGGCCAACATGTTGCCGCGGTTCGTGCTGCCCACCGAGGGCCAGATCCTGGTCGACGACGTGCCGGTCGACGAGCTCACGCTGCAGAACCTGCGTTCGCACATCTCGCTGGTGAGCCAGGATGTCGTGCTGTTCGACGACACCATCGCCGCCAACGTGGGCTACGGCGCCCTGGGCGAGGCCGACGACGCGCGCGTGCGCGAGGCCCTGGCCGCGGCCAACCTGCTGGACTTCGTCGACAGCCTGCCGCAGGGCATGCACAGCGCGGTAGGCGAAAACGCCGCGCGCCTGTCGGGCGGCCAACGCCAGCGGCTGGCCATCGCGCGTGCGCTCATCAAGAACGCGCCCATCCTGATTCTGGACGAGGCCACGTCGGCCCTGGATAACGAATCCGAGCGCCAGGTCCAGGCCTCGCTCGAGCGCCTGATGCGCGGCCGCACCACGCTGGTGATCGCCCACCGTCTCTCCACGGTCCAGAACGCCGATCGCATCGTCGTGCTGGATAACGGCCAGATCGTGGAGCAGGGCCCGCACGAAGAACTGCTGGCGGCCAACGGCCTGTACGCCTCGCTCTACAACATGCAGTTCCGCGAAGACTGAGCCCGGCTCGGCTGCGCGAAGAAAACGCCCGGCGACCTCGCGGTCCCGGGCGTTTTTGCATCTGCGGCTGCCTGAGGCGGCTTCGTTGACGGCCCGCCTTGGCGCGCCCTCGCATCGCGTGCAGCGCGTCGGTTGTGTCGCCCTTCGGCGGCGGCGCGCGGGCCTCAGCCCGGCCGCATGGCCTGCGACCGGCCGCGCAGGCCGAGCGCCGTCAGCAGCAGCACCGCCGCGGCCACCGCCACCACGATCACATAAGCGTGATCGAAGGCACCATGCGCCAGCCGGACCAGCTCGGCGCCGGTGCCCGCATCGAGCCGGCTCGCCATCTCCAACGCCTGGTCCAGGCTGTCGCGCACGGCTGCGTCGGCTTGCAGCGCGGCGGGCGTCACCAGGGTGCGGGCGTACACCGCCGTCAGCAGGCTGCCCAGCAGCGTCACGCCCAGCACATGGCCCATCTCATAAGAGACCTCTTCGATCGACGCCGCCATGCCGGCGCTCTCCACCGGCGCGCTGCCCATCACTGCGTTCGAGGCGGCGGTGATCGCGGCGCCCAGGCCCAGCCCCAGCACCGACAAGGCAATCACCTGAATCATCGGCGAGTGCGCATGCAGCAGCGCGGTGCCCGCCATGCCGAGGCCGGCCGTCAGCAACGCCGCGCGCATCACGGTCTGCTGACCTGCGCGCCCGATCATCAGGCCGGCCAGCGGACCGGACACCGCGGCGGCGGCGGGCACCGGCAACAGATAGAGCGCGGCGTGCAGCGGACTCATGCCCATGACCAGTTGCAGGCGCTGGCTCAACACGAGCTCCATGCCCACCAGCGTGGAGCTCGCCACCAGCGCCACCAGCACGCCTTGGCGGAACGCAGGCAGGCGGAACAGGCCGAAATCGATCATCGGCCGAGCGCTGCGCCGCTGGCGCCGCACGAACACCCCGCAAAACACCACGCCGAGCAGGGCGGCGACGCTCGCGCCGGCGTACCAGGGCTGCGGCATGCTGAATTCCTTGATGGCGTAGACCACGCCCACCATGCCGATCAGGATCAGCACGGAGCCCACCGGATCGAAAGGACGCACGGCATGACCCGCGTCCGCCTCGGCGATGCGCGTCGCGGGCCACAGCAGCAGCAACACGATCGGCACGTTGATGAGGAACACCGAGCCCCACCAGAAGAATTCCAGCAGGATGCCGCCCACGACGGGGCCGAGCGCGGCACCGCCCGCGGCGATGGCCGCCCACACGCCGATGGCGAGCGCCCGTTCGCGCGCGTCGGTGAAGGCGTGGCGCAGCAGCGACAGGGTGGCCGGCATCATCATGGCCGCGCCGAGGGCCAGCAGCACGCGATTCGCAATGAGCCACGCGGCGGTGGGCGAAAAGGCCACGCAGGCCGACGCCAGACCGAACACGATCAGACCCGAGACGAACATGCGCTTGGCGCCGAAGCGATCCGACAGCGCGCCCGCGCCGGGCAGCAGGCCCGTGACCGCCAGCGGGTAGGCGTTGATGATCCACAGCTTGGCGGACGCGTCCGCGTGCAGGGCGTGGGTCAGGCGGGGAAGGGCGGCGTACAGGACGGTGGCATCCACCGTGATCAGAAGCAGCGCGACCGAGACGATCGCCAGGACGCGCCAGCGGTTGGGGGAAAGCGGAAGGGACTGCATGAAACAACACCTCGGCCCGGCTTCTCGCGAGCGCGAGGAAGGGCCAACATGGACACCGGACGAGAGGTCCGTGGGCTATAATATAAATCCATACGTATGTATTGAAAAGAGGGCGAATATGGGGCGCAAGCGAACCATCGACCGCGACAAAGTGCTCGACGCGGCGGAAGCCATCGTCGCCCGCGAAGGCGCGGCCGGCCTCACCATCGACGCCGTCGCCCGCGAAATGGGCGTGACCAAAGGCGGCATCCAGTACTGCTACGGCAGCAAGGACGCGCTCATCGACGCCCTGTTCGAGCGCTTCGGCAAAGGCTACGAAACCCTGTTCGCCGACATCGCGGGCACGTCGCCCGGCCCGCTCGAGCGCATCGCGGGGCACGTGGGCGCCACCCACGGCTCCGACGCGCTCTCCAACGCCAAAGCCGCCGGCCTGATGGCCACCCTGATCCAGTCGCCCGAACACCTGGCCAGCACCCAGGCCTGGTATCGCAGCCGCATCGACGGCCTGGACCTGACCACCGAGGCCGGGCGCCGGGCGCGCCTCGCGTTCCTGGCCACCGAAGGCGCCTTCATGCTGCGTTTCTTCAACCTGCTGCCCATGGACGCCACCGATTGGGACGCCGCATTCGAAGACATCCGCAGCCTCCTGCCCGCGCCACCCGCCCGGAAGCGTTGAGCGCCGGGGCGCGCGGCCGCGGCGCAAGGGTGTGCATTACCTGATCAGATCGACGTGTTCGGGCGCGCGCCCGGCTTGGAACTTGCAAGAGGCTGAACAAGGGCATGATTGTTGCTGACCTCCGGGGAACCCCAGCCCGGCAAAGGCATACGCTGAGTGTGGTCAGGGGTGTCCCTATATTGGAAAGCCATGAAGCAGCACCCCGGGACCTCGCTGATCAGCACAGTCGAGATCCTCCAGCCCAATACGGTCAGCTTTTTCTGGCGCATTCTCACGATCGACGAGGATGCCGGGCGAATTCACTCCATCACGGAAGCGCGGGAGCGGTTCCTCACGTTCGCCTCCGCGCAGGCGGCAGGTGAGGTCGCGTTACGTGACCTTGAATTCGCTTAGAAAGGGCTCAGAGCCCGTGGACGTGGATGTAGAACGTCCCAGCGAGATACCGTTCCAACATGGAGCGATACCGCTGCGTCGGAGGCGTTCGGGCGTACCAGGCTTGAGCGGCAGCCTCTGCGGCGCATTCGTCGGAACTATTGGCGCGGGCCCAGAGGGCTCCCATTGCCCCTGCCTGGTACTCAGACATCACCATGGTGTGTTTGGCTGCCGGTGCCATGCTGGCGACTCCGTGGATCAGGCGGAAAATGTTTCCGCCTGCGCCTACACCATACTCGGTCACGACGCGCATTGATCGCGCTCTTGCGAACTGTTGCATCATCTCGAGAGGGTCAGAACCCGGTACGCCTAAATCAAAATAATGTCGTAGTTCTCTTGCGAGTAGGTCGCCTCGACCTCCAGCGAGATCGGCTTGCCCACGAAATCGCCCAGCATGGCCAGATGCTGGCTTTCTTCTTCCAGGAATAGATCCACCACGCTCTGCGCCGCGAGGATGCGGAATTCCTTGGGGTTGAACTGCCGTGCCTCGCGCAGGATTTCGCGCAGGATCTCGTAGCAGACCGTCCTCGCGGTACGCACGTTGCCGCGCGCCTGGCACATCGGGCAGGGTTCGCACAGCTGATGCGCGAGCGAGTCGCGGGTGCGCTTGCGCGTCATTTCGACCAGGCCCAGCTGCGTGAAGCCATTCACGGTCATGCGCGTGCGATCGCGCGACAGCGCCTTCTTGAGTTCGCTCAGCACGGTGTCCCGATGCTCGGCGTCCTCCATATCGATGAAGTCCAGGATCACGATGCCGCCCAGATTGCGCAGACGCAACTGGCGCGCGATGGCTTGCGCGGCCTCGAGATTGGTCTTGAAGATGGTGTCGTCGAAATTCCGGCCGCCCACGAAACCGCCCGTGTTCACGTCCACCGTCGTGAGGGCTTCGGTCTGGTCCACGATCAGATAGCCGCCGGACTTCAGGTCGACCCGGCGCGACAGGGCGCGCGCAATTTCTTCGTCGACATTGGCGGTGTCGAACAGAGGCCGTTCGCCACTGTAATGACGGATGCGGTCGGCCACCGAGGGCGTGTACACGCGGGCCCATTCCTGCAGCTCGGCCGTGGTGCTGCGCGAGTCCACCAGAATGCTGCCGGTGTGCGGGCTGACCATGTCGCGCAGCACGCGCTGACCGAGTGTCAGGTCGCGATGCAGCGCGGTGGGGGCGGGGTGAGTGCGCGCCGCGGCCTGCACGCTGCTCCAGAGTTTGCGCAGGTATTCCAGATCCGCCGCGATTTCCTCGTCGTTTGCGCCTTCGGCCTGCGTGCGTACGATGAAACCGCCTTTCTCTTCTTCGGGCATGAGCTTCTGCAGCCGCTCGCGCAGCTGAACGCGCTCCACCTCGGAGTCGATCTTCTGAGAAATGCCGATGTGCGGGTCGTGCGGCAGGTACACCAGCATGCGGCCGGCAATGCTGATCTGCGTGGACAGGCGCGCGCCCTTGGTGCCCAGCGGATCCTTGATCACCTGCACCATCAAGGTCTGACCCTCGAACAGCAGCTTCTCGATGGGCGTCGGATTGTGCCCCTGGCTACGCTCCAGGCGATTCTCGCGCAGGTCCGCAATGTGGATGAAGGCCGCGCGCTCGAGCCCGATATCGATAAAGGCACTCTGCATGCCCGGCAATACCCGCACGACACGACCGAGATAGATATTGCCGACCTGGCCACGCTGGATGCTGCGTTCGACGTGCAGCTCCTGCACGGCGCCTTGGGCCACCAGGGCAACACGGGTCTCGAAAGGGGTGACGTTAACCAGGATATCTTCTGTCATTGTTGTCCGTGTCGTAGATGCGGTCCTCGATGGCGTAGGGTACCGTAAGTCCCGCAGCCCGTCCGTGCGATGACGGGCTGCTTGTCGCTGACGTTCCTGTGAGCGCCGCCAGTGGTGGCGCGCGCGCGTGCCGGCAGCGGAGTCCGCGCCTCTGCACCCGCTATATATAGCGGAGGCGCGTCTTGGGGGGCTTCCTGGCGATCCGGCGGTCAGAGGAGCCGGCGATACGGCGATACGGCGACGTGGAGGCCTAGCGAGTCAACTATATGGCGATGCAGCGACCCCTAGGCCGCGGTTCCCTCGATTCACGCGGTCGCTAGGTCGCTAGGTCGATAGGTCGATAGGTCGATAGGTCGATAGGTCGATAGGTCGATAGGTCGATAGGTCGATAGGTCGATAGGTCGGGCGGACGGGCGGGCGATCGCGTGCCCACGTGGCCTGGCACATCTGTAGCCGGACAGCCCGCCAGGGAACGCGCACCTATATATAGCGAGGCGATCCTCTGCGCAGAAGCTGCCCGCCATGCGACCGGGTCTGTCCGCATGCGCGCCTGTCGCGCGCATCGGGGGCGGCGCCTTTGGCCGATGCCGAAAGACGCGCAACGGTACGGCTGCGCAATACCGGCGGGATGCACGGCCCGTTGTTGGACCTAACGCACTCGCTCCCTATATAGAGTAGAGGGGGGAGGGCGGGGCAGAGGACCGCGTTGGCACAGCCTGTCCAAGATGCGTCCCCGCCCCGCGAGAAAAAATTTGCTGTGACGCAGGAACTGTCGCATTCAGGGAGAGTCCTACTCCCTTGTTCTTCAGGATTACGCCGAGAACATTGCTTGCCTGACAGTGTGCCAGGGCGTGAACCCCGGCCCCCAGGGCATCTTCCATTGCACCAAAGCCTGCTTTTCCCTGGGAAGCGAGTCATTCTTCCCCGAGAAATCAGAGAGCGTGCCGCTTTTTTTTCATCGAAATGAAGAAAATTTGGCATTTGGATGACACGGCGTTTTTTTCCGTGCTATAGTTCGCCCCCTTCGCTGCTCACACAACAGTGTGAACGACGAAGCCGAAGCGGCAAGTGCTGTTTCGCCGGCCTCAAAGCGGTTGCCACCTGAGTGGGACGCGAGGCGCGAAACAGGGCTTTCAGCGCAGGAACGGAAGCTTGCTTCCGAGGTTGTCCGAAAGGGCTTACCGAATTCCAGCGTTGCACGGTGAGCTGCAAATTGTGCGCACTGAGTTGCACGATCTGCAAAAACTGTGTTATAGTTTCGGACTTGGCAGTTGTCAAAACGTTAGGGTTAACCCTGATGTTCTGAGAAAGGCCAAAGCAGAAGGCAAGCGATGTCGGCAACGACGCAGCGAGCCGGAAGCGAGTGAGGTGGTTGGTAAGTGAGTCAGCGACGTGATGAATAAATAAATTCAAAACTGAGTTGACAAACGAAAAAAACTTCTTCATAATCTCGTTTCTCTGCTGCTGACACAGCAAACGACGCGAAGCGAAAGCGGCGCAGCGAGGCGAGTCAGTAAGTGGGCAAGAATTTAGCAGTACCGCTCTTTAACAACTAAACAGCCGATAAGTGTGGGCACTTGATGCGAGTGCGCAGTCGGTCAGATTTCGGTCTGGCAGACAAAGCAAAAGTATCAAAGTGCTCACAATATGAAGTAAGGTTTTTTAAACCTCACTTCCTTTGAGAGCAAGCGAAGTCGCTGTCTTCGGATAGCGGCGCAAAACAGAGATTAAACTGAAGAGTTTGATCCTGGCTCAGATTGAACGCTGGCGGGATGCTTTACACATGCAAGTCGAACGGCAGCACGGACTTCGGTCTGGTGGCGAGTGGCGAACGGGTGAGTAATGTATCGGAACGTGCCTAGTAGCGGGGGATAACTACGCGAAAGCGTAGCTAATACCGCATACGCCCTTCGGGGGAAAGCGGGGGACCTTCGGGCCTCGCACTATTAGAGCGGCCGATATCGGATTAGCTAGTTGGTGGGGTAATGGCTCACCAAGGCGACGATCCGTAGCTGGTTTGAGAGGACGACCAGCCACACTGGGACTGAGACACGGCCCAGACTCCTACGGGAGGCAGCAGTGGGGAATTTTGGACAATGGGGGAAACCCTGATCCAGCCATCCCGCGTGTGCGATGAAGGCCTTCGGGTTGTAAAGCACTTTTGGCAGGAAAGAAACGGCACGGGATAATACCCCGTGCAACTGACGGTACCTGCAGAATAAGCACCGGCTAACTACGTGCCAGCAGCCGCGGTAATACGTAGGGTGCAAGCGTTAATCGGAATTACTGGGCGTAAAGCGTGCGCAGGCGGTTCGGAAAGAAAGATGTGAAATCCCAGAGCTTAACTTTGGAACTGCATTTTTAACTACCGAGCTAGAGTGTGTCAGAGGGAGGTGGAATTCCGCGTGTAGCAGTGAAATGCGTAGATATGCGGAGGAACACCGATGGCGAAGGCAGCCTCCTGGGATAACACTGACGCTCATGCACGAAAGCGTGGGGAGCAAACAGGATTAGATACCCTGGTAGTCCACGCCCTAAACGATGTCAACTAGCTGTTGGGGCCTTCGGGCCTTGGTAGCGCAGCTAACGCGTGAAGTTGACCGCCTGGGGAGTACGGTCGCAAGATTAAAACTCAAAGGAATTGACGGGGACCCGCACAAGCGGTGGATGATGTGGATTAATTCGATGCAACGCGAAAAACCTTACCTACCCTTGACATGTCTGGAATCCCGAAGAGATTTGGGAGTGCTCGCAAGAGAACCGGAACACAGGTGCTGCATGGCTGTCGTCAGCTCGTGTCGTGAGATGTTGGGTTAAGTCCCGCAACGAGCGCAACCCTTGTCATTAGTTGCTACGAAAGGGCACTCTAATGAGACTGCCGGTGACAAACCGGAGGAAGGTGGGGATGACGTCAAGTCCTCATGGCCCTTATGGGTAGGGCTTCACACGTCATACAATGGTCGGGACAGAGGGTCGCCAACCCGCGAGGGGGAGCCAATCCCAGAAACCCGATCGTAGTCCGGATCGCAGTCTGCAACTCGACTGCGTGAAGTCGGAATCGCTAGTAATCGCGGATCAGCATGTCGCGGTGAATACGTTCCCGGGTCTTGTACACACCGCCCGTCACACCATGGGAGTGGGTTTTACCAGAAGTAGTTAGCCTAACCGTAAGGAGGGCGATTACCACGGTAGGATTCATGACTGGGGTGAAGTCGTAACAAGGTAGCCGTATCGGAAGGTGCGGCTGGATCACCTCCTTTAAGAGCTTAGCGCTCGTAGCAAGTGTCCACGCTTATCGGTTGTTGAAATATAGCTGCTGTGGATCGTACAGATCCGAGAGAAAGAGTCTGGGGTCTGTAGCTCAGTCGGTTAGAGCACCGTCTTGATAAGGCGGGGGTCGTTGGTTCGAATCCAACCAGACCCACCAAGTTATTCCGAGTGATCGGGGTATGGGGGTGTAGCTCAGCTGGGAGAGCGCCTGCTTTGCAAGCAGGATGTCATCGGTTCGATCCCGTTCACCTCCACCACTGCCTGGCTTAGCCGGGTGTTGGTAGAAATCTAGACAGCAAGAGTTCAACGATTAGCGCTGCGAGTCAGTGTTAATCGTTGGGTTTAGGCCTGACAGCTATATTTGTTCTTTAACAATTTGGAAGAAGCACAACGTAAAGTGTTCATCAAGTAATCGGCGCAAGCCTGATGAAGATGGATACGGGTTGTGATTGCATGATTTTGTTCCAAAGTCTCAAGCTCGATGCGCACGCAAGTGTGTGTTGAGAAAAGCTTTGATAGAACGGCACAAACGCGAAATGTCAACAAGCGTCCTATAAGACTTCAGTGTTATAGGATCAAGCGACTAAGTGCACATGGTGGATGCCTTGGCGATCACAGGCGATGAAGGACGTGGTAGCCTGCGAAAAGCTACGGGGAGCTGGCAAACAAGCTTTGATCCGTAGATATCCGAATGGGGAAACCCACCGCGCAAGCGGTATCCCTGACTGAATACATAGGTCAGTGGAAGCGAACCGGGTGAACTGAAACATCTCAGTAGCTCGAGGAAAAGAAATCAACCGAGATTCCGAAAGTAGTGGCGAGCGAAATCGGAAGAGCCTTCACGTTTTAGCTAACAGCATAGTCGAACAGTCTGGAAAGTCTGGCCGTAGCAGGTGATAGCCCTGTAGACGAAATGTTGATAGTGGAACTAAGCGTGAGATAAGTAGGGCGGGACACGTGAAATCCTGTTTGAAGATGGGGGGACCATCCTCCAAGGCTAAATACTCGTGATCGACCGATAGTGAACCAGTACCGTGAGGGAAAGGCGAAAAGAACCCCGGAAGGGGAGTGAAATAGATCCTGAAACCGTGTGCATACAAACAGTCGGAGCCTCCTTGTGGGGTGACGGCGTACCTTTTGTATAATGGGTCAGCGACTTACATTCAGTGGCAAGCTTAACCGGATAGGGAAGGCGTAGCGAAAGCGAGTCCGAATAGGGCGTTCAGTCGCTGGGTGTAGACCCGAAACCAGATGATCTACCCATGGCCAGGTTGAAGGCACGGTAACACGTGCTGGAGGACCGAACCCACTAGTGTTGAAAAACTAGGGGATGAGCTGTGGATAGGGGTGAAAGGCTAAACAAATCTGGAAATAGCTGGTTCTCTCCGAAAACTATTTAGGTAGTGCCTCAAGTATTACTGCAGGGGGTAGAGCACTGTTATGGCTAGGGGGTCATGGCGACTTACCAAACCATGGCAAACTCCGAATACCTGCAAGTACAGCTTGGGAGACAGAGCACCGGGTGCTAACGTCCGGACTCAAGAGGGAAACAACCCAGACCGCCAGCTAAGGTCCCAAATTATCGCTAAGTGGGAAACGAAGTGGGAAGGCATAGACAGTCAGGAGGTTGGCTTAGAAGCAGCCACCCTTTAAAGAAAGCGTAATAGCTCACTGATCGAGTCGTCCTGCGCGGAAGATGTAACGGGGCTAAGCGATAAACCGAAGCTGCGGGTGTATATCTTTAGATATACGCGGTAGGAGAGCGTTCTGTAAGCCTGCGAAGGTGGCTTGTGAAGGCTGCTGGAGGTATCAGAAGTGCGAATGCTGACATGAGTAGCGATAAAGGGGGTGAAAAGCCCCCTCGCCGTAAGTCCAAGGTTTCCTGCGCAACGTTCATCGGCGCAGGGTGAGTCGGCCCCTAAGGCGAGGCAGAGATGCGTAGCTGATGGGAAGCTGGTTAATATTCCAGCACCGTCGTATAGTGCGATGGGGGGACGGATCGCGGAAGATCATCAGGGTGTTGGATGTCCCTGTTGCTGCATTGAAGATGGCGCTTAGGCAAATCCGGGCGCGTAAATCAAGGGTGTGGCTCGAGCGAGCATGTCTCGCGAAGTGATTAGAAGTGGTTCCAAGAAAAGCCTCTAAGCTTCAGCTATACGAGACCGTACCGCAAACCGACACAGGTGGACGGGATGAATATTCCAAGGCGCTTGAGAGAACTCGGGAGAAGGAACTCGGCAAATTGATACCGTAACTTCGGGAGAAGGTATACCCCGGTAGTGTGATGCGCCTGCGCGCTGAGCATGATGGGGTCGCAGAGAATCGGTGGCTGCGACTGTTTATTAAAAACACAGCACTCTGCAAAGACGAAAGTCGACGTATAGGGTGTGACGCCTGCCCGGTGCCGGAAGGTTAAGTGATGGGGTGCAAGCTCTTGATCGAAGCCCCGGTAAACGGCGGCCGTAACTATAACGGTCCTAAGGTAGCGAAATTCCTTGTCGGGTAAGTTCCGACCTGCACGAATGGCGTAACGATGGCCACACTGTCTCCTCCCGAGACTCAGCGAAGTTGAAGTGTTTGTGATGATGCAATCTACCCGCGGCTAGACGGAAAGACCCCATGAACCTTTACTGTAGCTTTGCATTGGACTGTGAACCGGTCTGTGTAGGATAGGTGGGAGGCTTTGAAGCGAGGTCGCTAGATCTCGTGGAGCCAACCTTGAAATACCACCCTGGTTTGTTTGCGGTTCTAACCTTGGTCCGTTATCCGGATCGGGGACAGTGCATGGTGGGCAGTTTGACTGGGGCGGTCTCCTCCCAAAGCGTAACGGAGGAGTTCGAAGGTACGCTAGGTACGGTCGGAAATCGTGCTGATAGTGCAATGGCATAAGCGTGCTTGACTGTGAGACTGACAAGTCGAACAGGTGCGAAAGCAGGACATAGTGATCCGGTGGTTCTGAATGGAAGGGCCATCGCTCAACGGATAAAAGGTACTCTGGGGATAACAGGCTGATACCGCCCAAGAGTTCATATCGACGGCGGTGTTTGGCACCTCGATGTCGGCTCATCTCATCCTGGGGCTGTAGCCGGTCCCAAGGGTATGGCTGTTCGCCATTTAAAGAGGTACGTGAGCTGGGTTTAAAACGTCGTGAGACAGTTTGGTCCCTATCTGCCGTGGGCGTTGGATACTTGACGGAGCCTGCTCCTAGTACGAGAGGACCGGAGTGGACGTACCTCTGGTGTACCGGTTGTCATGCCAATGGCATTGCCGGGTAGCTAAGTACGGAAGAGATAACCGCTGAAGGCATCTAAGCGGGAAACTCGTCTGAAGATAAGGTATCCCTGGGGGCTTGACCCCCCTGAAGAGTCGTTCAAGACCAGGACGTTGATAGGTCGGGTGTGGAAGCGCAGTAATGCGTTAAGCTAACCGATACTAATTGCTCGTGAGGCTTGATCCTATAACTCTCAAGTCTTAATTAACCGTGTAGAGCGCAACTAACCCTTGCCCCTCGCACGTGACGCTGGCCGACATCGTGCCAGTGCCGTTCAAACACAATCAACGCAACCCATACACACAATACGTGCTCTCGATGACCAGTCCCCGCCCGGCGCATACCGCCCGGCCCGACTGCGACACGAGCGCGGTGCTTCTTCCAGATTCAAGTGCTTGACCCTCGCGTCAACCGCTTACCGGTTACGCCTGACGACCATAGCAAGGTGGCCCCACTCCTTCCCATCCCGAACAGGACCGTGAAACGCCTTCGCGCCGATGATAGTGAACATTCGTTTGTGAAAGTAGGTCATCGTCAGGCTTTTATTGCTCAAAACCCCACTGGCTCACGCCAGTGGGGTTTTGTCTTTTAGGTGAAGCCACTGGCTTCGCAGATTCAGGGCTCGCTCAGGTAGCCCGCGCCGGCATACGCCGGACATCGACCTGGCAAGAATATGGCGTCTACCGCCCACGGTTACGCCTGACGACCACAGCAAGGTGGCCCCACTCCTTCCCATCCCGAACAGGACCGTGAAACGCCTTCGCGCCGATGATAGTGAACATTCGTTTGTGAAAGTAGGTCATCGTCAGGCTTTTATGCCCCGAACCCCGCTGGAGAGATCCGGCGGGGTTTTTGTTTTTGCGAGCGCCTCGCTCCGCGGCTGAGCTGAGCCTCGGCGCGTCGGCCAGCGGAGGCTCATGGCCTGGGCGCATTGGCCGGCGGACGATCATGGCCTCGGCGCGTCGGGCGGCGGACGATCGTGGCGTCGGGCGGCGGACGATCATGGGAAAATAGCGGCGTGAAAAAAATGTCTTCTTCTTCGACGGCCTGCCCCTGCGATCTGGGCAAGGACTACCAGGCTTGCTGCGGCCGCTGGCATCAGGGGCCGCTTGCGCTGCAGGCGCCCGACGCGCCCGCGCTCATGCGCTCACGCTACAGCGCGTTCGTGCTGGACGAGATCGCGTATTTGTTGGCGACCTGGCATCCCGAGACGCGGCCGTCTGAGCTCGAGCCGAATGCGCCCGACCTGAAATGGCTGGGCCTGGAGGTGAAGCGCAGTGCGCAAACGGACGCCGACCACGCGGTCGTGGAGTTCGTGGCCCGCTGCCGTCAGGCCGGACGGGCCACGCGCATGCACGAAACCAGCCGATTCGAGCGCATCGAGGGCCGCTGGTACTACCTGGACGGCGAGCATCGCTGAGCGGGCGCTCGACCGCAGTCGCGCGCATTTGCTGCACCTGTTCGAGCGGGTGGCCTCACCACGAGGCGCGGCAGTGCTCTGCGGCGGGATGACCGCCACGATAGGCGTCGTTCAGCAGGCAGCGTCAGCGCAGCCTTGCGTATCGCAGGAATGCGGCCGGCCGTGGCCGGCGCCGTGTCACGGGATCGTTGATAGGCCGCGCGCAGAGCGGGTCAGCGAACCAGGTCGGCGTATTGCGGGTGCCGGCGTATGTAGGCCGCCGCGTAGGAACACAGGGGCTGCACCTGCCAACCCTGGTCGCGTGCGTAGTCGAGTGCCGACTGAGTGAGGCGGGCGGCAATGCCGCGGCCGCCGACGGCCTGGGGCACGCCGGTATGCAGAATCGCCATGACCTGATTGCGCACCTGGTAATCGAGTTCGCAGGCGTGGCCGTCGACGCGGGTTTCGAAGCGCTGGCGCGCCGAGTCGTGGTGAATGTCGCTCATTCGGTGGGGGCTCCTGGTCTGGCGGACCGCAACAGGGCAAGAATGGCGCCCAATTGCTGATCGCGCTCGGTGGCAAGGCTGGCGAGCGATCGGCCGGAGGCTTCGGACTGCACGCCAGCCACCAGTTTACGCTGCAGCTCGGGTGTGAGTTCGGGATGGCCGAGGTCGTCCCACCAGGCCTGCATCGGACCCAGCAGATGGTCCATGAAATGCTGCAGGCCGCCGGCGCCGCCGCCCAGATTGAACGTCATGTGCGGGCCGAACAGCGCCCAGCGCAGGCCCGGGCCCTGCGCGACCGCGGCATCGATGTCGGCCACGCTCGCGACGTCTTCGGCGACGAGGTGTACGGCTTCTCGCCATAGCGCCGCCTGCAGGCGGTTGGCGATATGGCCGGGCACTTCTTTGTTGAGCCTTATCGGGTATTTGCCCAGACCGCGATAAAAATCCATCGCGCGCGCCAGCGCGTCGGGCGCCGTGCGCTCACCGCCCACCACCTCGACGAGCGGAATCAGGTGCGGCGGGTTGAAGGGATGGCCGATCAGGCAGCGCCCGGGGTAGCGGCATCCGGACTGCAGGCGGCTCATCAAGAGCCCGGAAGAGCTGGAGGCGATCAGCACGTGCTCGGGCAGCACGGCATCCATGCGCGAAAACAAGTCGATCTTGAACGCCTCGCGCTCGGGCGCGTTTTCCTGGACGAAGTCGGCCTGATCCAGCGCGGCCTCGAGCTCGGTCTCGAAGCGTAGCTGATCAAGGGAGGCGCCGGCCACGACGAGCCCGGCCTGCGTCAGCGCGGGCCACGCGGCGTGAATTCGCGCCAGGGTCTGGGCGCAGGCGTCGGGAGCCGGATCGAACATGGCGACCGAGAGGCCACGGGCCAGGAACAGGGCGGCCCAACTGGCGCCGATGGTGCCGCCGCCGACCACGGCGACATGCGAGATGGGAGGGGTGTGCATGCTGGCGCCCCGCCAGCGCGGGGAATGGGATGCGGAAGTGCTGATGTTGCAGTCGCGGAGCAGGCCGCGCAACCGGGAATGCGCCCATTGCGGGGCGGCGCAACGCGTGGCTGACGACGCCCGTGAGTGTGCGCGGGATGCGGCGCAAGGCGTGGCTGACGAGGGCGCGAGCGTGCGCGGGGCGGGGCGCCACGCATGGCTCACTGCGCCGCGGGAATGCAAGGGGCGCGGCGCGTGGTGCCGGCGTCGGACTTGTGCCATGACGGTGCGGGCGCTATGGTGGAACGCGCCGCCCGCGGGCGGCGCAGTGACCAACGACGAACGCAACGATGCAAGGGGAACAGAGTGACTGAGCTTTGGCGCATGTCGGCAGCGGAATTGGCCGGGCATATCCGGGCGGGTGAGGTGTCGGCCGTGGAGGCGGCAGAGGCCGCGCTGGAACGGCTCGACGCGGTGAATCCGCAGCTGAACGCGGTGGTGGATCATCGTCCGGACGAGGTGCTCGCGCAGGCGCGCGAAGCCGATGCGAGCCGTGCGCGCGGCGAGCATCCGGGGCCGCTGGCCGGTGTGCCGGTGACCGTGAAGATCAACATCGACCAGGCCGGTTACGCGACCAGCAACGGCGTGAAGCTGCAAGCCCAGGTGATCGCGCGCGAGAACAGCCCCGTGGTGGACAACCTCAAACGGGCCGGCGCGGTCATTCTCGGTCGTACTAATACCCCGGCGTTCTCGCTGCGCTGGTTCACCGACAATCTGCTGCACGGCGCCACGCGCAATCCGCGCAATGCCCGGCTCACACCCGGGGGTTCCTCGGGCGGCGCGGCGTCGGCGGTGGCGGCCGGCATCGGTCACATCGCCCATGGCACCGACATCGCGGGCTCCATCCGTTATCCCGCGTATGCCTGCGGCGTGCACGGTCTGCGGCCGACGCTCGGCCGGGTGGCGGCGTTCAACGCGGCGCTGCCGGAGCGCTCGCTCGGCGGCCAGATCACCGCGGTGTCCGGGCCGCTGGCCCGGACGATCGCCGACGTGCGGCTCGCGCTCGCCGTCATGGCCGCGCCCGATCCGCGCGATCCCTGGTGGGTGCCGGCGCCGCTGCAGGGCCCGGTCGTGCCGCGGCGCGCGGCGCTGTGCGTGAGTCCGGAAGGCCTCGAGGTGCAGCCCGCTGTCGAAAAGGCGCTGCGCGATGCGGCCGCGTCCCTGCGCGAGGCCGGTTGGGAAGTGGATGAAGTGGATCCGCCGCCGATGCGCGAAGCGGCTGCGCTGCAACTGCGCATGTGGCTCGCCGATGGGTACGATGCCATGCTGGATGCGGCGCGGCGCGAGGGGGATCCCGGCGCGATGACCGCGCTGGCGGGACAGCAGGAGGTGGCGCGCGGGCTGGATCTGCCGGGTTATGTCCAGACCCTGACCCGCCGGGCCACCCTGGTACGCGACTGGGAGCTGTTCTTCTCGCGTTATCCGGTGCTGCTCACGCCCGTCTCCAGCGAGGTGCCGTTTCCGGATGGCCTCGACCTGCAGGGCGAGTCGGCTTACGCGCGCGTCTGGGCGGCGCAGCTGACGCAGATCGCCGTGCCGTTCATGGGGCTGCCGGCGCTGTCGGTGGCGACGGGAGAGACCCAGGGCCCGGACGGCCCCGCGCCGATGGGCGTGCAGATCATCGCGGGCCGGTATCGCGAAGACCTCTGCCTGGCCGCGGGCGCGGCGATCGAGGCGGCGCTACCGCCCGTGCAGATCGCGCAGCCGGCGGGCTGAACCACGCGGGGCGGCGCTGCCGCCGCCGTTCATGCGGGTGGGCGCCACTCGTGGCGTAGCAGGCCCATCATGCCGGTATCCCAGCGTTCGTCGTCCACGCGGGTCGACGAACGGCGCACGCCTTCGAAGGCGAAGCCCAGCGTTTTGTAGGTGTGGATCGCGACCTCGTTGAACATGTAGACGTTCAATTCCACGCGCTGGATGTCGGGCATGTCGAAGGCCAGGTCGATGAGCTGGCGCAGCATCGGCCGCGCCAGGCCCTGGCCACGCGCCTGTGGCGCGATCACGATGCGCCCGAGCCGCGCGTTGCCGTCCTGCCAGTCGTAGGCGATCTGGCCGTGGCCGACCGCCCGGTCTTCGTGCCAGGCCGTCCAGCATTGCCGTTGCGGACGCGTTCCGCGGCCTTCGGCGAGCATGACCTCGAACTGCGCGGCCGTGAGGGGATGTCGGACATGCGAGCCGCCCCATTGCGAGACCGCTCGCTGGCTATCGAACCAGCTCGCAAGCGCGTCGAAATCGGCGGGGTCGAAGGCGCGTAGCTGCATGGCCGCGATCAGGCGCCCAGCAGCAGCATGGTCCAGAGCGCGATCATGGCGATCAGGCCCAGCCAGCATGCGCCCCAGAATCCCACGATCGGCCATTTGACGGCCAGCGGTACGCGCTTGGGATCGACGTGCGCCAACTGCTCGTTGGCATGGCCCACGATCCAGAACTTGGTACGCGGAAACATCAGGCGCAGGAAATAGTCGAGAAAGATCGCCGCGCGGATCGAAAACGGATACTGGCCGAAGGGCTTGTGCTTCAGGTAAGGATGCTTGAGTTCGGCATTCACCTGGCGCTGTGCCACGAAGAACAGATACAGGCCGCTGATCGTGCACGTGATGAAGCAGGTCGCCAGCAGGCTGAAGATGTACATGAAGATCGGGGATTGAGTTGCCACTTGCCTTAACCTCGGGTCTGGCCTTCGCCGTTGAGTACCCATTTCAGGGTGGTGAGGCCTTCGAGGCCCACGGGGCCGCGCGCGTGCAGCCGGTTGGTGGAGATGCCGATCTCCGCGCCCAGCCCGTATTCGAAGCCATCGGCGAAGCAGGTCGGCAGGTTGACATAGACCGAGCTCGAATCGACCTCGCGCTGGAAGCGCTCGGCTGCGCTCAGGTCCTGCGTGACGATGGCATCGGTATGGCCCGAGCCCCAGCGCGCGATGTGCTCCATGGCATCGTCGAGCGTGTCCACCACGCGGATCGCCAGGATCGGGCCGAGGTACTCGGTGCCCCAGTCTTCATCGGAGGCCGGTAGGGCGTCGGGCAGCAGGGCGCGCGTGCGTTCGCAACCACGCAGCTGCACGCCGTGTTCGCTCAGCGCGCGGCCGAAACGGGGCAGGAAGGTCGAGGCCACCGAGGCGTGCACCAGCAGCGTTTCCATCGAGCCGCAGATACCGTAGCGGTAGGTCTTGGCGTTGAACGCGATCTCGAAGGCGCGATCGAGGTCTGCTGCCGCATCCACATAGACGTGGCAGTTGCCATCGAGGTGCTTGATGAGCGGCACGCGCGCCTCTTGGGCGAGACGTGCGATCAGGCCCTTGCCGCCGCGCGGGACGATGACGTCCACGTGTTCGGTCATGGTGATCAGCTTGCCGACGGCCGCCCGGTCGGGCGTGTCGATGACCTGCACCGCGGCGGGCGGGAGCTCGGCCGCGCGCAGGCCGGCCTGCACGATGCGGCCCAGAGCCAGGTTCGAATGCAGCGCCTCGCTGCCGCCACGCAGGATGGTGGCGTTGCCGGACTTCAGGCAGAGCGCGGCCGCGTCGATCGTGACGTTGGGGCGGGACTCGTAAATGATGCCGATGACGCCCAGCGGCACCCGCATCTGCGCCACGCGCATGCCATTGGGGCGGATGCTGGCGCCGGTGAGGCTGCCGATCGGATCCGGCAGATTGGCGATCTGGCGCAGGCCTTCGGCCATCAGGTCGATCGAGCGATCCGACAGCGTGAGGCGGTCGAGCAGGGCCGGCTCGATGCCGTTGGCGCGTGCGGCGTCGAGGTCGCGCGCATTCGCGGCCTTCAGCGCGTCGCGCTCGGCGCCGAGGGTCTCGGCCATGATGTGCAGGGCACGGTTCTTGGCGGCGCCGCTGGCGCGCATCATGGCGCGTGAAGCCTGGCGGGCGTTCTCGCCCAGGGCGAGCATGGTCTGTTCTATCGTGGACATGGCGGTGGTCTCGCTGGCTGCGCCGTTGGAACGGCGTCCGGTATGTCTGGGGCTATCCCCGGAAGTGTAGCTGGCTCTCCCGGTCCGGTCGTCGGAGGGCGGGCAGGGCATCGTGGGGTGCGGTATCGGCCGGAACCGGACGGGCGCCGGTCGACATCGCGGGGGCGAAGGCGGCGGTCGAAACCGCCTTCACGGTCGTCCGGCGGCGGCCACGCGCAGCGCGAGCCGCGTCATCTCTTCCCAGGCGTCGGACAGGCGGCCCGGCACGCTCAGGCCTTTGATCAGCCGGTCGACTTCGTGCGCGTGCTGCACGGCGGCGGGCCAGCCTTGAGGCGGCACGCGCGACAGCGCCTGCATCGCGAGCCGTTCGTGCGCGCCGAAGATGCGCAGCCGGCGCATCAGGCCGGGCACGTCCTGGTTCTGGGCGCGCGCCTGGGCGATCCGAGCGAGCAGGCGGATCTCTTCGCCGACGGCCCAGAGCACCAGCGGCAAGGCCTCGCCCTCGGCGCGCAGGCCGTCGATCATGCGGACGGTGCGTCCGATGTCGCCGGCCAGCATGGCGTCGCGCAGGCCGAAGACATCGTAACGGGCGACGTTGAGCACGGCGCGCTCGACGTCGGCGCCCGCCAGCTCGCCTTCGGGGTAAAGCAGGCCGAGCTTCTGGATTTCCTGGTGGGCCGCCAGCAGGTTGCCTTCGACCTTGTCGGCCATCCATTGCAGGGTGGCCGAGTCGGCGCGCTGGTTTTGCCGCGCGAGACGGGCGCCGATCCAGCCCGGCAGGCGGCCGCGTTCGATGGTGGGTATCTCGGCATAGATGCCGGCGCGCGCCACCGCCTGCGCCCAGCGCGACTCGCGCGTGGCCTTGTCCAGGCGCGGCAGCGCGATCACGACCAACGTGGAATCGTCGGGCTGGGCCTGAGCCTGTTCGGCCAGCTTGGCGAGGGTGTCGCCGCCAGTCTTGCCGGGTTTGCCGGTCGGGATCTTGAGCTCGAGCAGGCGCCGGTCGCCGAACAGCGAAACGCTCTGCGTGGCGGCGGCCACCGCGCTCCAGTCGGAGCGGGCGTCCATCACCATCGAGGTCCGGTCGGTATAGCCGGCCTCGCGTGCCGTCGCGCGCAGCGCATCGACGGCCTCGGTGACGAGCAGGGGCTCGTCACCGGAGATCGTGTAGAGCGGGGCCAGCCGGCCACCCGCGCGCCGCAGGTGGTCGATGAGCCCGTCACCGTCCATCGCCTGAGCCATCGGTCAGAGCGGGTCCAGCTGGCGGTTGATGCTCGGGCTGTTCCAGGGTTGCGGCGTGGTGTTTTGCGGCACGGCGGACTTCGGATCGAAGACCGGTGCGTCGGGATCGGCCTTGCCCGCGCGGACCCGCTCGGCGGCCACGCGCACGTCGGGCGCCGTCAGGCGACGCATCAGACGCTGCACGATGGACTGCTGCATGGCCTTGTAGAGGGTTTCCATCTGCGTCTGCTTGGCCTGCACGATCTGCTCGTCGTAGGGCATGTCGCGATAGACGGCGAACGTGGTGTCGGGCAACAGGGCGTTGCCCTTGTTGTCGATCAGGCGGAAGCTGAAGATGACGCCCAGTTCGTATTCCTCGACCCGGCCCTGCGCGTTGAGCGAGACTTCGCGCTGCGTGCGCCGCATCTCGGTCTGCTGCAGGATGGCTTCGGCTTCGTCGGGACGCTCGACCTGACGCGTGTTGGGCGAGGCCGCCTTCAGCTGGCGGCGCAGGTCGGCGCCGAACAGGGTGTTGTCCGGAATGCCGATGTACATCGTGTCGAACGGCAGCGGCGTTTCGCCCTTGAGCGCGAAGCCGCAGGACGTCAGCAGCATGAGCACCGCCAGGCCGGCGGCGCGGCCCAGCCATTTCAGGGAGGAGAGCGGGGAGTGCCCGGCGATGTTCATGCGTGACCTCATCAGCCTACAACGTTGACCAGCTTGCCCGGAACGACGATCACGCGCTTGGGCGGACGGCCCTCGAGGAAACGGGCCACCTCTTCCTGGGCGGCGGCCAGCTTCTCGATCTCGTCTTTGGAGGCTTGCGCCGCGACCCGGATCGACCCGCGCAGTTTACCGTTGACCTGCAGCATCAGCTCGATTTCGTCGGCGATCAGCGCCGCTTCGTCGACGTGCGGCCACGGGGCGTCGAGCAGGTCGCCCATCGGGGCGGCATAACCGAGTTCGCGCCAGAGATTCCAGGTGACGTGCGGCACGACCGGGTAGAGCACGCGCAGCAGCACGCCGATGGTTTCGGCGAGCGCGGCGTCCGTGGCCGGGCCTTCGGGCAGCGTGGCGTTGTCGATGGCGTTGAGCATTTTCATGCAGGCCGACACGACGGTGTTGTACTGGATGCGCTGGTAGTCGTAATCGGCCTGCTTGAGCAGACCGTAGACCTCGCGGCGCAGGTCTTTGACGGCGGCCGGCGCCTGCGTCCAGTCGGCGCCCTGGGCCAGACCGCGCGCCACGGCGTCGCGCTGCGCGTGGCACAGCGCCCACAGGCGGCGCAGGAAGCGGTTGGCGCCTTCGACGCCGGAGTCGGACCACTCGAGCGTTTGCTCGGGCGGGCTCGCGAACATCACGAACAGGCGCGCGGTATCGGCGCCCTGCGTGTCGATCAGCGACTGCGGATCCACGCCGTTGTTCTTCGACTTGGACATCGTGCCCACGCCGCCATAGGTGATCTCGCTGCCGTCGGACTTCAGGCGCGCGCCGGTGATGGCGCCCTTGGCGTCGTAGGTGTTTTCGACTTCTTCGGGCCAGAAGTACTCGACGCCGCCCTGCGGGGTCTTGCGCGAGTAGATGTGGTTGAGCACCATGCCCTGGCACAGCAGCTTGGTGAACGGCTCGTCGAAATTGAGCAGGCCCAGGTCACGCATGACCTTGGTCCAGAATCGTGCGTACAGCAGATGCAGCACGGCGTGTTCGATGCCGCCGATGTACTGGTCCATCGGCATCCAGTAGTCGTTGCGGGCATCCACCATCGCGTCGCCGTTGCCCGGCGAGGTGTAGCGCATGAAATACCACGACGAGTCGACGAACGTGTCCATCGTGTCGGTTTCGCGGCGCGCGGGCTTGCCGCAGCTCGGGCACTTGCACGACAGGAAGGCTTCGTTCTTGGCGAGCGGATTGCCGGAGCCATCGGGGATGAGGTCGTCGGGCAGCACCACCGGGAGATCCTGCTCCGGCACCGGCACCGGGCCGCAGTCTTCGCAATGGATGATCGGGATCGGGGTGCCCCAGTAGCGCTGGCGCGAGATGCCCCAGTCGCGCAGGCGCCAGGTGGTCTGCTTTTCGCCGAGGCCGGCGGCGACGAGGTCGGCCGCGATCGCGTCGACGGCTTCCTTGTAGGCCAGGCCGTCGTATTTGCCCGAATTCACGGTGCGGCCGGTCTGCTTGTCGCCGTACCACTCCTGCCAGGCGGCGTCGGAGTAGGTCTTGCCCTCTTGGGCGATGACCTGGCGGATCGCGAGGCCGTACTTGCGGGCGAAGGCGAAGTCGCGTTCGTCGTGCGCGGGCACGCCCATCACGGCGCCGTCGCCGTAGCTCATCAGGACGTAGTTGCCGACCCACACCTCGACGGGTGCGCCGGTGAGCGGATGCGAGACGGTCAGGCCGGTGGGCATGCCTTCTTTTTCGCGCGTGGCCATTTCGGCCTCGGTGGTGCCGCCCAGCTTGCACTGCTCGATGAAGGCGGCGAGCGCCGGATTGGTGCTGGCCGCCAGCGTGGCGAGCGGATGCTCGGGCGCCACGGCGGCGAAGGTCACGCCCATCAGCGTGTCGGCGCGCGTCGTGAAGACGTAGAGCTTGCCGTCCTGGATGAGGGCGCCGTCGGCACCCTTGATCGTGTGCGGGAACGCCAGGCGCACGCCTTCGGATTTGCCGATCCAGTTTTCCTGCATCACGCGCACGCGCTCGGGCCAGCCGGGCAGGCCCGTCTGCACTTGCGACAGCAGCTCTTCGGCGTAATCGGTGATGCGCAGGTAGTAGCCGGGGATCTCGCGCTTCTCGACCAGCGCACCCGAACGCCAGCCGCGGCCGTCGATCACCTGCTCATTGGCGAGCACGGTCTGGTCGACCGGATCCCAGTTGACGACCTGCGTCTTGCGGTAGGCAATGCCCTTGTCGAGCATCTTGAGGAACAGCCACTGGTTCCACTTGTAGTAGGCCGGATCGCAGGCGCACATCTCGCGCGACCAGTCGATCGCCAGACCCATCGCCTTCATCTGCTTCTTCATGTAGGCGATGTTGTCGTACGTCCACTTGGCGGGCGGGACCTTGGACTTGATGGCGGCGTTCTCGGCGGGCATGCCGAAGGCATCCCAGCCCATGGGCATCAGCACGTTGTAGCCGCGCATGCGCAGCTGGCGCGCCATCATGTCGTTGATGGTGTAGTTCCGCACGTGGCCCATGTGCAGCTTGCCGCTGGGGTAGGGCAGCATCGAGCAGGCGTAGAACTTGGGCTTTTCCTCACCGTCGGCGGTGCGGGCGTGCTCTTGGACGAGATAGGCGTCGCGGGCCTGCCAGTCTTGTTGGGCGGCCGCTTCGACGGCGTTGGGTTGATAGCGTTCCTGCATGGACTCGTGCGCGTAGAAAGAGGAAGAGGCCGACACCGGGGCGGGTCGGCCAAAACCATAGATTATAGGGCTACCCCCGGGGATCCTGAGCGATCGGACCCAGATCGGGGGCGGATGGGCTTTATTGCGCTTGCGGGGGCGCCAGGTCCGGGATGCGCGCGCCGCGAGCCAGCAGGCCGTAAGCCAGGCCGAGCAGGCCCACGGCCGCGCCGGTCAGCGTGACGCCGGTCCAGCCCGCGTGGGTGTAAATCCAGGCCGAGGCCAGCGAGCCCGCCGCGCCGCCGATGAAATAGCTGGTCATGTAGCCGGCGGTGAGGCGGCTGCGCGCCTCGGGACGAAGCCGATAGATGGCGCTCTGATTCGTGACGTGCACCCCTTGGATGGCCATGTCCTGGATCAGGATCCCCGCCAGCAGCGCCCACACCGAGCTCGCGCCCCAGGCCACGAACGCCCAGGAGCCGAAGAGCAGCAGCAGCCCCGCGCGGGTGGCGAGATTGCCCAGCCCGCGGTCGGTCAGCCGGCCGCAGCGGTTCGCGGCGAAGGCCCCGACGGCGCCCGCCAGGCCGAACAGACCGATCACGGTGTCGGAATAGCCGTAGGCCGGACCCGCCAGCAGAAACGTGAGCGGCGTCCACAGCATGCTGAACGAGGCGAACAGCAACGCGCCGATCAACGAACGCGCGCGCAGCAGCGGCTCGTCGCGATAAAGATGCAGGATCGACAGCAGCAGTTGCGGGTAGCCGAGGCCGGCCGGGCTGCGGTGGCGCGGCAACACGCGCCACAGGGCACCCGCCATCGCGAACAGCAGGATCGCGGCCACCCAATAGATGGTGCGCCAGCTGCCGAGGTCGGCCAGCGCGCCGGCCGCCGTGCGCGCCAGCAGGATGCCCAGTAGCAGGCCGCTCATGATGGTGCCGACGACGCGGCCACGTTCGTGCGGCTCGGTCAGCGTGGCGGCGAAGGGCACCAGCACCTGCGCCACGACGGACAGCATGCCGCTCACCGCGGTGCCGAACATGAGCCATCCGATGCTTTGCGCCGACGAGGAGATCAACAGCCCGACGGCCGAGAGCGCGGTCATGGACACGATGAGCGCGCGGCGCTCGAGCATGTCGCCCAGCGGCACCAGCAACACCAGCCCGGCGGCGTAGCTCAGCTGCGCGATCGTGACGATGCTGCCGGCGCCGGCGGTGGACAGGCCGAATTGCTGACCGATGGTGTGCAGCAGCGGTTGGGCGTAGTAATTGCCGGCCACGGCGAGGCCGGTGGCGACCGCCATCAGCAACACGATCGGCGCCGACAGATTGGCGGGACGTTGCGCCGTGCTCTGCGTGGCGCTCATGCTGCGAGCCCTCCGGGCGCGGCGCCGTCATGTTCGATCAGCATGCGCTTGAGCAGACCCGCGAGCTGGCGGCGTTCGCTCGCCGAGAGCGGAGCCAGCAGGCCGTCGAGCTCTTCGAGGTAGTCGTTGAGCGCGCGTCGGATGAGGCGCAAGCCCTCGGGCGTGAGCGACACGATGACGCTGCGGCGATCCTCCGGATTCGGATGCCGGGCGATCAGGCCGGCCTCTTCGAGCCGGTCGAGCCGGTTGGTCATGGCGCCCGCCGACAGCAGCAGAGCGCTGACGAGCTGTTGCGGACTGAGCCCGGCATGCGCGCCGCTGCGATGCAGGGTCGCGAGCAGGTCGAACTCGCCCTGCGTGAGGCCATGGGACTTGAAGGCGCGGTCGACGCCGCGCGCGGCCACGATGCCCAGGCGGAACAGGCGCGAGCACACCGCCATTGCGCTGACGTCCAGATCGGGACGTTCGCGGTTCCAGTCGGCCAGAACCCGGTCTACGTGATCATGCATGATGAGAAAGTATTTTGACGTAAAGTATTTTTATATCAAAATAAATTCCCGGTTCGCAACACGGTCTTTGTCGGACGTGCGCGATTCGGCAGCTGAAAAAAGAAGAGCCCGCCTTGAGGGCGGGCTCTTCCCGGTTTGACCGGAAGACGTCGTGCTTACTGAGCGGCGTCTTTCAGCTTCTTGAGCGGGCGAACCTTGACCTTGACCGAAGCGGGCTTGGCCGGGAACCAGCGCTCTTCGCCGGTGAACGGATCCTTGCCGAAACGCTTGGCCTTGGCGGGAACCTTCTGCACCGAAACCTTGAACAGGCCGGGCATCGTGAATTCGCCAGCGCCCTTCTTGTCGATCGAACCCAGCACGGCGCTTTCGAGGGTGGCCAGAACGGCCTTGACCGACTTGGCTTCCACGCCGGTGTTTTCAACCAGGTGAGCGATCAGTTGCGACTTGTTCAGCGC
This sequence comes from Bordetella genomosp. 5, assembly GCF_002261475.1. GTDB lineage: Bacteria > Pseudomonadota > Gammaproteobacteria > Burkholderiales > Burkholderiaceae_B > Bordetella. The sequence continues at coordinate 117,545 of NZ_NEVN01000007.1, read as the reverse complement.
AGCCTTGATGGGACGGGCGGCGGCCGGAGCGGCAGCGACCTTCTTCACGACAGCCTTGGTGGCAGCCTTCTTGGCGGGGGCCTTGGCGGGTGCCTTGGCGGCCTTGGCCGGAGCCTTGACGGCCTTAGCCGGCGCCTTGGTGGCGGCCTTGGTCACTTTCTTGGCGGGAGCTTTTGCTTTGGTAGCCATGGTCAAAATCCGTATGTTGGGTATATGAGGCAGCGTTGTGCCGGAAATCCGGCAATAGACACTACGCGCCCGATGATAGCGGAATCTCCCGTGTGTGCACGTCTTTTTTGCGAGAAGAATGCCTATGGCATGATGTTTTGCATGGAAAGCGTTGCGCGCGCACTGCTGCGCGCGTGCGCGGCGCGTTGCCGGCGGCATCGTTGCCAGCGCGGCGCGGGCGGGGTTAAGCTGCCCGCCGGATGTCTGCGGGCTCTGCCCCGAAGGAGTTTTTGTCGTGCATGCACGAGTCAGCGCGCTGTTTGGAAGCTGGGTACGCGAGGTGTCGCCACAGACGTTGCGCGCCGATGCGTGGGCCGGTCTGCTCGGTGCGTTGCTGGTGTTGCCGCAAGGCGTGGCATTCGCGTTGCTGGCAGGGCTGCCGCCGCAATACGGCCTCGCCAGCGCGATCGTGCCTTGCATCATCGCGGCGCTGTTCGGTTCGAGCCGTCATGTGTTGTCAGGCCCGACCAATGCCAATTCGCTAGCGCTGTTCGCCGTGCTCGCGCCGATGGCGGCGGTGGGGTCGCCCGGCTATATCGAACTCGCACTGGCCGTGACCTTGCTTGTGGGATTGCTGCAGTTGGCCGTGGCGGTGCTGCGCCTGGGCGTGCTGGCCAATTTCATTTCGCCGTCGGCGTTGTTCGGGTTCACCAGCGGCGCGGCGCTTCTGATCGCGTTGCATGCGGCCAAGGACGCGCTGGGCCTGCGCGGTATCGATGCGCATGGCGCGGGCGTGCTGCTCTGGACGCTCGGCGCGGAAATCGGACAATCGAGCTGGGCCGCGATCATGGTCACCGTCGTGACGATGGGCGCCGCGTTGCTCGTCAAACGCTGGGACCGGCGCAAGCCGCACATGCTGGCCGGGCTGCTGGCCGGCACCGCCTGCGGCGCGCTGCTGCAGGCCGCCGCCAACGCCGACATCGCGGTGCTGGGTTCGGTGGGAAGCCCCTGGCCGACGTTGCACGTGCCGCAGGTCGACTGGCGCCTGTTGCCCGACATGCTGGGCGTGGCGGTGCCGCTCACCATCATCGCGCTGGCGCAGTCGATCTCGATCGCCAAGGCCATCGGCCAGCGCTCGGGTCAGCATATCGACGCCAATCGTGAGTTCTTCGGGCAGGGCTTGTCCAATGCGGTGGGCGGACTGTTCTCCTGTTATCTGTCATGCGGTTCGCTGAACCGCTCGGTGCCCAACTACGAAGCGGGCGCGCGGACCCCGCTGGCGGGCGTGTTCGCGGCGCTGCTGCTGATCGTGCTGGTGGCGCTATCGGCGCCTTTGCTCGCGCACATCCCGTATGCCGCGATCTCGGGGCTGCTGTTGCTGGTGGCGTGGGGTCTGTTCGATCTGGCGCGCTGGCGCTGGCTCTGGCGCACCGAGCGCAACGAGGCGCTGATCGCGTTGGTCACGCTGATCGCCACGGTCACGGTGCGCATGGAAGTGGCCATTCTGCTGGGCACGCTGTTGTCGCTCACCGCCTATCTCTATCGCACATCACGCCCGGCCATGCGCACCATGGGGTTCGAGGCGGGCGACCCGGAGCGGCACTTCGCGGTGCTGGAAGGGCAAAGCACCGCGTTGCCCGAGTGTCCGCAACTCAAGCTGCTGCGCATGGAGGGATCGATCTATTTCGGCGCGGCGGCCTATGTGACCGAGCGGCTGCAGATGCTGCGCGATGCCCCGGGGGCGCAGCGCCATCTGCTGGTGATGACCAAGAGCATGAACTTCATCGACGTGGCGGGCGCGCAGGTTTGGGAAGACGAACTCGCGCGCCGGCGCGCGATGGGCGGCGACCTGTACTTCCATCGGCCGCGTCCCGAAGTGCTGGGCAAGTGGGAGCGGACGGGGTTCGTGCAACGCCTGGGCGCCGACCACATCTTCCGCGACAAGGCGAGCGCGATCGCGCAGATCTACGAGCGTCTGGATCCCGAGATTTGCCGCCGCTGCACGGCCCGCATCTTCAAGGAGTGCGGACCCGCAGGGACGGCCCATCAGCGCGCCTGCGCGTCCGACGGCCAATCCTGAAGCACGGGGCCCGCGTCGGGCGTCCAGGTGTCCGCGGGTCGTGTCACCGGCGTGGCGGGTCGCACGAGATGTGAGGACGTGGCGGGGCGAGGCTGGGCCGGTGTGGCGCCCGCTTTGCCGGGCGTCGTGGGCGCGGCGTCAGCCGCCGCGTCGCTGGCGGCGTTCTGTGCCGGCGCGTTCGGTGCCGGTGCGGCCGTTGCCGCGGGCGCGGTGCGCGCACGGCCCTCGCCGCGCAGGCGGCGCACATCGTGGTCCAGCGGTTGCAGGCGTCCGCCTTCCTGATAATTCACGCTGTTCACCGCGGCCGGGGGCGGCGCGCCGGTGAGCAGGCCGGTGTAGACGCCGAGCGTCGATTGATGATCGAGCGGGCGATAGTGAATCGTGGCGACCGGCGTGTCGACCCGCAGTCCTGAAAACGCCTCTGCCAGCTGCGCGCTGTCGGTCGTCTGCGCCACGCGCAGGCCGGCGGCAAAGGACTGGATCGCGGCGTAGCCCAGCAGTGCCGACGCGGTGGGCGTTTCGCCATGGCGCTTGCGATAGGCCTCGACGAAGGCCTGCGCGGCGGGGCTGGCGATACCTTCCCAGGCGTAGCCCGTCACGAGCCAGCCGGCGGGGAGGCCGGCGACCGCAGCGCCAGCGTTGGGAGAGGTCGGTACGGTGGCGCCCGGCGCGGGGCTGCCCGGCGCGGGGGCGCCCGTCGCGGGGCTGCCCCTCGAAGGGACGCCCGGCGCGGGGCTGCCCGCCGCGGGGACGCCCGCCGCCGGCATTCCCGCCCCCCCTTCCAATGCGGCGATGGCGTCGGGGTTGGCGGCGTCCAGGGCCACCACGGCGCGGCCGTCGAACAACTGGCGCGCGTAGCCCGCGTGGGCGAAGCGCGCGAGGCCGGCGGCGTCCAGGTCGAGAAACAGCGCGTCCGGGCGCGCATCGGCGAGCGCACGCACCGTTTCGTCGAGCGCCTTCGCGGTCGTAGGCAGCGGCTGGGTGGCCACGAACTCGATGTGAGACTGGAACGCCTGCATGACCGAGCGGAAGGCGGCGGCGCTCTCGCGCCCGGCTTCGTCGTCCCGGTGCACGATCGCCCAGCGTGTCTTGCGCTGCCCCAATGCCTTGGGCGCCACGGCCGCCACGCGCATGCGCACCGACGGCGGCAGGCGATAGGTGTAGCGGTTGTTGCGTGACCAGGTGAGGGCTTCGCCGCGCGCCAGCGTCGCCAGATACAGGATCTGATGTTCGCCCGCGTAGGCGGACAGCGCACCGGCGGTGGCCTCGGAGGCGCCGCCCATCAGCGCCACGACGCCTTCGCGGTCGGCCAGCTCGGCCGCCAGGCGGGCCGTTTCCTGGGCCTGGCCGCCGTCTTCGCGTGTGACGACCTGCAGCTTGCGTCCCAGCACGCCGCCTTCGGCGTTGAGAGCCTCGAGCGCGAGCTGCCAACCCTTGCGGTAGGCGGCTTGCGCCGGATCCTGGCGGCTGCCGATGATGTCGCCCAGACGAATCGGCGGTGGCGTGGCGCCCGCCGGCATGCGCGCGGCCGGCGCCTGGGGCGCGGAGGTCGCGCTGGCCGTGGCGGCGCCGAGCATCAGGGTGGTGGCGAAAAGCGCGATCACGAATCGAAACGGCATGGCGGTGGCGGCGTGGCGGGGACAGCTAACGGCGGGACGGCGGCGATGGGATCGGGCCGGCGCAAAAGCAAACGGCCTCGCGAAGAGCGAGGCCGTCAGCATACGACTGAACCGGAATCCAGCTGAATTACTTCAGCTTGGTTTCCTTGTAGTCAACGTGCTTGCGAGCGACGGGATCAAACTTCTTGATCAGCATCTTCTCGGGCATGTTGCGCTTGTTCTTGGTGGTCGTGTAGAAGTGGCCCGTGCCGGCAGTCGACTCGAGCTTGATCTTTTCGCGGATACCTTTGGCCATGTCGTGCTCCTAGTATGTAGATGTGGCGGTTGTGGGTCTGGTCTTGCTTAGACCGCTTCGCCGCGGGCACGCAGGTCGGCCAGGACGGCGTCGATGCCGTTCTTGTCGATCGTGCGGATGGCCTTGGTCGTCACGCGCAGACGGACCCAGCGGTTTTCGCTTTCAACCCAGAACCGGCGCGATTGCAGGTTGGGGAGGAAACGACGCTTGGTCTTGTTGTTCGCGTGCGAAACATTGTTGCCCACCATCGGGCCTTTGCCGGTAACTTGGCATACGCGTGCCATGGATGCACCTCTTGAGGTTTGTTCTTTGCCGGTGCAATTCAGGGGGGGGGCGTTGGGGAGATACAAGCTGCCGGCGAGAGAGTGTCGAGACTGCGACACGGCCGGCCACCCAACTGGTGGATGGGGAGGGCGCGTTTCGGTGCTGAATGCCGGCTTCGCGAGACCTCCGATAGCGTCGGTTGTCGCGAAGGGCGCACACCGGACGCTGCCGTCCTGTGCTTATACCCCGCTTTGCCCACCTTGCCTGAAACGATCAGTTCCGGCTCGGGGAAAAGTAGTGCTGACCACAAAGCATAGTAGCCGCGCACGGGAAATTACTGATTAGCCAGCGATTCTATATGGAGATGGGCGGGTGAGTCAAGCGCTGCGTTGCGAGCCGGCAGCGTGTCGCGCCGATGCCTCGGCGCGCCGTGCGCGCGGGTCCGACGCCCGCGGCCGCCACCACGCCGCGTCAGGCAGCGCGGGCGGCCCGGCGTGCGATGCGGCCGGCGGCCCAGGACAGGCAGGCGCAGGTGGCGAGCACCATCGTGAGCGGCAGCGCGCTTTCGGTCTGCCACAGGCTCACCACCACGCCGGCCAGCGCGCCGCACGACAACTGCAGCGTGCCCAGCATCGCGGACGCGGCACCCAGCCGCTTGCCCTGTTCGGCCAGGGCGAGCGCGGCGGAGTTGGGATTCACGAAACCCTGGCTGAACATATAGGCGATCAGGCAGGCCATCAGCACGGGCAGGCTCATCAGGCCGGCGAGCGTGAGCACCACCGCGGCCAGGCTGGCGATCGCCAGCGCGGTCTGGGCGCGCCGTTGCAACACCGGGGGCGCCAGGCGGCGCAGCAGCCGTGCGCTGATCTGCGAGCCCACGATCAGCGCGGCCGCGTTGGTCCCGAACAGCAGCCCATAGTATTGAGGCGGCACGCCGTAGAGCTCGATGAACACGCGCGGCGAGCCGATGATGTAGGCGAACATGCCCGCCTGCCCGAGGCCGCCTGCAAAGCTGTGGAAGATGAAGCCGCGATGGCGCAGCAGCGCCCAGTAGTTGCTGGCGATGATGCCCGGCCGCAGCGGCACCACGCGCTCCGGTGCCAGCGTTTCTTTCATGGTGAGCAGCGTGGCGACGAACAGCGTCAGGCCCGCGCCGAGCATGAACCAGAACATGCTGCGCCAGCCGACGAAGGCGAGCAATTGGCCGCCGACCAGCGGGGCCAGGATCGGGGCCAGTCCCATGATCAGCATGAGCAGGGACATGGCGCGTGCCGCGTCCTGGGTTTCGTAGTGGTCACGGATGACGGCGCGCGGAATCACCACGCCGGCCGCGCCGCCCAGCGCCTGTACCACGCGCCAGAGCGTGAGGGATTCGATGTCCGGCGCAAGCGCGCAGCCCAGCGACGCCACCATGTACAACACCAGGCCGCCCAGCATCGGCAGCTTGCGGCCGAAACGGTCGGCAAGCGGGCCGTAGAACACCTGCGCCATCGCCAGCCCGATCAGATAGGCCGCCAGCGTGCGCTCGACATCGCCGCGCGGCACGCCCAGGCTGGTGGCGATCGACGGGAACGCCGGCAGATACATATCGATGGAGAACGGGCCGATCGCGGTGAGCGCGCCCATGAGGATCAGCCAGCCGGGCAGGCTGCGGGAGAGTGATTCAGAAGACATGGAGAGGGGGGAGGGCAGAGCCGACCTGCGCGCAAACGTGCACAGGCGTTGTGGAGGATGGCGCGGCTTTGTTGCACGGCGCGCGCCAAGCGACCCAATGTATCACGGGCCACCTTACGTTTGAATTGCAACATCCGGACGGTAGATTCGAGCGCGGGGCCGGGGTCGCCGGCCCGGCTCATCCAAACCGGAGGCACGCATGAACCCGCTGCTGTCGCTTGTCGAACGCAAACTGGAGGCGCTGCCTCTGCCGGTGCAACTGCAGATGCCCGACGGCCAGGTCGCGGGGCGCGGGCCGGCGCGCCTGCGCTTCGTGGTGCACGAGCGGCGCGCGCTGGCGCCGCTGGCGCGCGGCGACATCGGCTGGCTGGCACGTGATTACGTCGAAGGCCGGATCGACATCGACGGCAGCATGCGCGACCTGATGGCGGTGGCGGCCGCGCTGTTGCCCGAAGATCCCGTGGATCCGCGGCCTCCCGGATGGCCGGTGAACCTGCTGCGCAGGCTGCGTTCGCTGTTGCGCCACGCGCCCGGCCGGGACGCGCGCCAGATCGCCTTTCACTATGACCTCTCTGACGATTTCTACGCCCTGTGGCTGGATCCGCGGCGGGTCTATTCGTGCGCGTATTTCAACGAAACCGGCTGCACGCTGGCACGCGCCCAGGAGGCCAAGCTCGACCTCATCTGCCGCAAGCTGCGGCTTGCGCGCGGCGAGCGCTTTCTCGACGTGGGGGCGGGCTGGGGCGGTTTGCTGTTGTGGGCCGCGCGGCATTACGCCGTGCAGGCCACCGGCATCACGCTGTCGCGCAACCAGCAGGCGCACGTGCAGCGCGAGATCGATGCGCAGGGGCTGACCGGGCAGGTGCGCATCGCGTTGCAGGACTACCGCGAGCTCGAGGCCGATCCGCCGTTCGACAAGATCGCGTCGGTGGGGATGTTCGAGCACGTGGGGCGGGCCCGCCTGGACGCGTATTTCGCCACCCTGCGCGGCCTGCTGCGCCCGGGCGGACTGATTCTGAACCACGGCATCACGGCCGCCGGCGTGCACAACGCTGAGCTCGGACGCGGCCTGGGCCAGTTCATCGAGACCTATATCTTCCCGGGCGGCGAGCTCACGCATATCTCGCACGTGCTCGCCGCCGTGACGGGAGGCCGGCTCGAAACGCTGGATGTTGGAGAACCTGCGCCCGCATTACGCGCGCACCCTGTGGGCCTGGAGCGACGCGCTCGAGGCGCGCCTGCCGCAGGCCGCGGCGATTCTGGGAGACGGCCGGGGCGAGCGGGTGCTGCGGGCGTATCGGCTGTATCTGGCGGGCTGCGCGATGGCGTTCGAGCAGGGCTGGGTGGCGCTGCATCAGGTCCTGGCCAGCACCCTGGCCACCGGGCGCAGCGACGAGCTGGACATGCCGCTCGACCTGTCTTATCCCTGGCAGCGCGGTTACATGTATCGCTGATCTTGCCGTTTCGGGTCGTTTCGGCAGCCAAAACCGACCCGGAATTCGCTGAAATCGAAACTTGAAGAAACTGAATGTATCCATGCCATGTTGCAGCGCAATAGCAGGGAAATGGCCCCGATTCTTCAGTAAGAATCGGTGTTAACCCGGTCCGAAAAATGGGCGCATGTAACGGGTTGTGTGGGTGCCAGGGTTGGGCTGTTGAGCAAAATCGGCTAACATGCAGTCTTCTTCGTTGAGTTTCTTTCAATTTCCTGCGCTTAACATGCCGGCCTCGCGCCGCCCTGTTGTGCGCTGTCTATCAGGTCAACGGTGTCCACGATACCGGTACCTGCTGTAAGTGTCGGTCTGTATTGGCGGCTCTGCCCGTCTTCCGCACACCCCCCTTAGCTACACGGCATAGGCCGGCGGCGCACGCCAGCCCTGTGTCCTTGAACCTATGGAGGCAAAAGCCAATGCGTTTCACCCCCGTCAAGACCCTGGCCGCTACGGCCATGATGTTTGCTTTCGCCGGCGCCGCTCAGGCCGCCGACGCCAAATGCGAACTCGATCGTCCCATCAAGTTTGGTGGCATGAACTGGGAATCCAATCTCGTCATCACCGACGTCGAGCGCTTCATCATGGAAAAGGGCTACGGCTGCAAGACGGAAGTCCTGCCGACCGAAACCCTGCCGGCCCTGGCCGCCCTCGAGCGCGGCGACCTCGATGTGAACTCGGAAATCTGGCTCAATAGCGTGGCCGATCCCTGGGAACGCGCCGAGAAGACCGGCAAGGTCAAGCGCGTGGGCGATGTGTTCATGGGCGGCGAAGCCTGGTTCATCCCCCGCTACACGGCCGAGCGCCTGCCCGAGCTGAAGTCCGCGGCGGACCTGCCGAAGTTCAAGGACGAGTTCAAGGATCCCGAAGAACCCTCGAAGGGCCGTTTCTATGGCTGCCCGGCAGGCTGGGGCTGCGAAGTCACGAGCAACAACCTGTTCCATGCGCTGAAGCTGGACGACAGCTACACCCTGTATTCGCCGGGCACCGGCGCCGCGCAAAAGGCGGCGCTCACGTCGGCCTACAAGCGCAAGCAAAACGTGGTGTTCTATTACTGGTACCCCACGCCGCTGGTGGGCGCGCTCGATCTGGTCAAGCTCGACATGCCGCCCTACGATGCAGAAAAGCACAAGTGCCTGACGGCGACCAAGTGCGAGAACCCGCAGCCCAGCGCCTACCCCGAAAACCCCGTGTTCACGGCCGTGAATACCAAGTTCTCTCAGGATGCGCCGCAGCTGACCGAGTTCCTGTCCAAGGTGTCGCTGCCGCTGGACCAGGTGAACGAAACGCTGGCCCACATGGAAGAGTCGGGTGACGACTCCGCCGACGTGGCGCAGTGGTTCCTGAAGAACAAGGCCGACGTCTGGACCAAGTGGGTCCCGGCCGACGTCGCCAAGCGCGTGCAGGCCGCCCTTTAAGGCCCGCACCCCCGGCACGGCGTTCTTGCGGACGCCGTGCCGTTTATGTCCGAACCACGGCGCTGGCCATGCCAGCGCTGTCATTGCCCCGTCCCCGCCGCATCCCGTTCCAACGATGCGCGCCGCGCGGACACCGGGGCGGCCGCTCCCGGCCGCATCCCCGGGGCATTGCTGAAGTGTGTGTGTGTTGTCTGAGTGCGTGTCCGGAGTCGGCGCGCTCACGCCTGCCGGCACTTCCTGATAAGGAGTCGTCCGATGTTTCCTGAACTGATTCCCGCGCGCGCGGTGCGCGGGGCTATTGATAATTTCGTCGACCATCTGGTGGCGAACTATGCCGACACGCTCGAAACCATGGCGAGCCCGGTGCTCAAGGCACTGGTGTGGCTTGAGCAATTGCTGCGTCAATCTCCGTGGTGGGCCGTGGTCGCGGTCACGGTGGCGATCGCATGGCTGGTCAGCCGACGTATCGGCCTGAGCATTGCCATGGGGGCGCTCCTGTGCGCGATCGGTCTGCTGGGTCTGTGGGACGCCGGCATGCAGACGCTGGCCCTGATGATCATGGCCGCCGGCCTGTCGGTGTTGATCGGCATTCCGGTGGGCATTCTGATGGCCCGCGTGAACTGGCTGCGCGCCATCATGACGCCGATCCTCGACGTGATGCAGACGATGCCGAGCTTCGTGTATCTGATCCCGGTCGTGATGCTGTTCGGGCTGGGCAAGATCCCCGCCATCATCGCCACGGTGATCTACGCGGTGCCGCCGCTCATTCGCCTGACCGACCTGGGCATCCGCCTGGTCGACCGCGAAGTGCTCGAGGCCTCGCGCGCCTTCGGCGCCAATTCGCGCCAGCAGCTGTTCGGCGTGCAACTGCCGCTGGCCATGCCGAATATCATGGCCGGCATCAACCAGACGACCATGATGGCCCTGTCGATGGTGGTGATCGCCTCGATGATCGGCGCACGCGGGCTGGGCTACGAAGTGCTGCTCGGCATCAACCGTCTCGAAGTGGGCCGTGGCCTGCTGGCCGGCCTGGGCATCGTCGTCCTCGCCATTCTGTTTGACCGCATCACCCAATCGTATGGGCAACGCGTACGTACCGGAGGCCAACGATGAGCAAGATCGAAGTCAAGAACATCTACAAGATTTTTGGTCCGAACCCGGGCAAGTGGCTGGAAGCCGCGCAGAGCGGTATCAGCAAGGAAGACCTGCTGGCCAAGAGCGGCCACACGCTGGGCCTGCGTGACATCAGCCTGTCGATCGAAGAAGGCAGCATCTACGTGATCATGGGCCTGTCGGGCTCGGGCAAGTCCACGTTGATCCGCCACTTCAACCGGCTGATCGAGCCCAGCGCGGGCCACATCCTGGTCGACGGCGTGGACGTGGTGAGCCTGAGCAAGCGCGAGCTCGAGAATTTCCGCCAGAAGAAAATGAGCATGGTGTTCCAGCGCTTCGGGCTGTTTCCGCACCGCACGGTGCTGGATAACGCGGCCTACGGCCTGACCGTGCAGGGCGTGAACAAGACCGAGCGCGAGCAGCGTGCCCGCCATTGGCTGGAGCAGGTCGGGCTGGCGGGCTTCGAAATGCAGTACCCGCATCAGCTCTCGGGCGGCATGCAACAGCGCGTGGGCCTGGCCCGGGCGCTCGCCACCGATGCCGAGATCCTGCTCATGGACGAGGCCTTCTCGGCGCTCGATCCGCTGATCCGGCGCGAGATGCAGGATCACCTGCTGGCGCTGCAGGCCAAGCTCAACAAGACCATCGTGTTCATCACGCACGATCTCGACGAAGCGCTGCGCCTGGGCAACCGCATCGCCATCCTGAAGGACGGCGAGCTGGTGCAGGAAGGCACGCCCGAAGACATTCTGCTCAATCCGGCCAACGACTACGTGCAGTCGTTCCTGCAGGACGTGAACCGGACCAAGGTGCTCAACGCGGCCCACGCGGTGAATCCTTCGCGCCTTACGCTCACGATGCGTTCGCGGCCGGCTCACTCGCTGGACCGGATGCAGGCGCTCAACTACGAGTACGCCCCGGTGCTGGATGGCAAGCGCCTGGCCGGGATTCTGACGGAGGCGCGTGCGCGCGAAGCCATCGAGGCCGGCGTGCGGGACGTGTCGGGCTATATCGACGATCTGGCGTCCGTGCCGGCATCGGCCGGTCTGGGCGAGGTGCTGGCGCAGCTCGTGCACAGCGACCAGCCGGTGGCGGTGCACAACGACGATGACGAGTTCATCGGCATGCTGTCGCGCAAGAAGGTGGTCGAGCTGGTCACGCCCGTGCTGGTCGAGGGCGAAGCCAACGCCGCCGCGGGCGAGCCGCCGACGGCCGCCGGCGCGGTGGCCGCCAACGCGGTGGACGGGCAGGCCCACGCCGGGGCGGCCCCTGCCGGAGCGGCTTCTGCCGGCGCCGCGGCGCAGACCGAGCAGGGCAAGGCCGCCTGACCGTCAGCGCGTTATTGTCCGCCTCAAGAGAAAGCCGGCCCCGCGCCGGCTTTTTCTCGCCGGTCGCCGATGGGCAGCACGGCGGGCAAGCGGATATGATGGGCCTCGCCCGAGGGCCGCCTCCCGGGACCCGACGTTTCGTTCAACTTTCATCCGCTCATCGTCATGCCCATTCTCAACGTTCAGATCGTGCAAGGCCACTCGGCCCAACAAAAAACCGCGCTGCTCCAGGCCACGACGCAGGCCGTGTGCGAGAGCATCGCCGCGCCGCTGTCCAGCGTGCGAGTGGTGCTCGAAGAGGTCGATCCCGCGCACGTGATCGTGGCGGGCGAGCTCGGCAAGCCGATGGCGCTGGTCGAAGTGGCCCTCATCAAAGGCCGCACCGAAGCGCTGAAAGAAGCCCTGATCGGCGCACTCAATCGCGCCGTCTGCGACAGCATCGGCATCTCGGGCGCCGATGTGCGGGTGGTGCTCACCGACGTGCCGAAGATCAATATGGGCGTGGCCAACGGCGTCAGCGCCAAGGCCGCCGGCCGTTAATCGGCGGCGATCCTCACCGGCACCGACTTCGCCGCCGGGGTCATGCTCTCGCGGGCGTACTGCCAAAGCGGAATCAGGGCATTGCACTCCGGGTAGTAGGCGGCGCAGGTGCCGGGCGGCAGATCGTAGTCGATGACGTCGAAGCCGCCCATGCTGCGCGCGACGCCGTCATCGACCGCGGTCGTCAGGCGCACCTTGGCGTGCCGCGCGATGCCGAGGCGTTCGCGATCCTGGCGATTCATCATCACGATCATGCGCGTGCCGCGTATGCCGCGCAGGCGATCGTCGTTGCCGTACACGGTGGTGTTGAACTGATCGTTCGAGCGCAGCGTCACGAGTCGCAGCACGTCCGGATCCGCGCCATCGTCGAAGCTGGCGTTCAGCATCCCGGGCACCTTGAAACAGGCCTTGCCCGCGTCGGTCAGCCAGCGCCGCTCACGGGCGGCGACAGGCCGCGGAAAGCCGCCAGGCTGGTCCAGCCGCGCATTGAAATCGCGGAAGTCTTCCGGAAACGTGGCCTCGATGGCCTCGCGCACCTGCCCGTAATCCGCCGCCCAGATGTCCCACGGGGCCTTGTCCGCATCGGGCAGGCAGGCCTTGGCCAGGCGCGCCACGATGCGGGTCTCGGACATGAGATGCGCGCTCGCGGGTGGATGCCGGCCGCGCGAGGCGTGGATGCACGTCGTCGAGTCTTCCATCGTGACGATCTGCGGGCCGCTGGCCTGCATGTCGATCTCGGACCGCACCAGCGTCGGTAGCAGATACGTCGTGCGCGCCGTGATCAGGTGCGTGCGGTTGAGCTTGGTCGCGATCTGCACCGACAGGTCGAGGTCGCGCCATTTGCGTTCCATCAGTTCGCGCTCGGGCACGGCGCGTACGAAGTTGCCGCCCAGGCCGATGAACGCCTGCAGCTCGCCGCTTACAACGGCTTCGCATGCCTGTACCGTGTTCAGGCCGTCCTCGCGTGGCGGTTCGAAGCGGTATTGCCGCGCCAGACGGTCGAGCGGCACCAGCGCCGTGCGCTCCGCGATGCCGACCGTGCGCTGGCCCTGCACATTCGAATGGCCCCGCACCGGGCAGATGCCCGCGCCCCGGCGGCCGATGTGGCCGCGCATCAGCAGAAGATTGACGAGCATCTGCACGTTTTCGACGCCGTAGCGGTGCTGGGTGAGACCCATGCCGTAGATGGCGATCACGGCGCGTGCGCCGGCATAGGTGCGCGCGGCCGGCTCGAGCGCGGCGCGCGGCAGGCCGGATTCGCGTTCGATGTCATCCCAGGAGGTGGCACGCAGATGGGCGGCAAAGGCTTCGAAGCCGGTGGTGTGTTCGGCGATGAAGGACTCGTCGATGACGCCGGGTTCGCCGCGCGCGCGTGCCGCCTGGTGCCAGTCGAGCAGCAGCTTCGCCATGCCCATCAGCGCCGCGATGTCGCCGCCCGCCCGCACCTGGTGATACTGCGTGGCGATCTGCGTGGCCTTGTTGCTCAGCATCTGGCCGGGGTCCTGCGGATTGACGAAGGCCTCCCAGCCGCGCTCGCGCAGGGGGTTGAACACGATGATGGGCACGTCGCGCTCGCGCGCCTGCTGCAGGTCGTGCAGCAGGCGCGGCGAGTTGGTGCCGACATTCTGGCCGAACGACAGGATGCAGTCCGTGTGGTGGAAATCCTCCAGCAGCACGGTGCCCACCGGCGTGCCCAGGCTCTCCGCCAGCGCCACCGAGGTGGTCTCGTGGCACATGTTCGAGCTGTCGGGCAGGTTGTTGTTGCCGTACATCCGCGCCAGCAGTTGATACATGTAGGAGGTCTCGAGCGAGGCCCGGCCCGAGGCGTAAAACACCACGCGCGCGGGATCGTAGCCCTTGAGCTTGGCGCCGATGTCGGCGTAGGCCTCGTCCCAGGTGACCTCGACATAGCGGTCCTGCGTGGCGTCGTAGCGCAGCGGGTGGGTGAGGCGGCCTTCGTGCTCAAGATCGTGGTCCGACCAGCGCAGCAGCTCGCTGACCGTGTGACGGGCGAAGAAGGACGGGGGCGCGCGGCGGGTGGTCAGGTCCCAGAAGGTGGCCTTGGCGCCGTTTTCGCAGAATTCCGCCGTGTGCGGCTTGCCCGGCTTGGCCCAGGCGCAACTGGTGCACATGTAGCCGCCCGTTTTATTGTGGGCCGCGACGAGGCCCGGCACGCTGTGCACGGCGCGTTGCCGGGTCGCGTGCTTGACGAGCGACTTCACGGAACCCCAGCCTCCCGTGGGTTGATCGGTGGGGTGGTGCCATTTCTGATCGGACATGCGCTGCCTCCGGTGCCGGCCGCCCGGCGCGCATGCACGGGCGGGGGTGAACAGGCTGACGCGGGCGCGGCTCCGGACCGGAGCGCGCCGTTCAGAAATGCGTCAGGAACCGTAGGGCAGCACCTCGCGTGCCTGGCCCGGCCCGGTCGTGCCTGCCGGGCCGGGCAGGGGCGCCGGCCGGGTGCTCAGGCCGTCAGCACCGCGCGGCCCACCACCCGTCCCGCCACGAGCGCGGCGAGCACCTGATCGGCCTGATCCAGGGGGTGGCGGTGCACCGGAATCGGCTTGATGCGTCCGTCGCTGACCAGCACCATCAGCTCGCGCAGTTCCTGCAGGCTGCCGACGTAGCTGCCGATGATGGAAATCGCGCGCATCGGAATCAGCGCGAGCGGCCAGGTCGCGCCGCCGCCGAACAGACCCACGATGACCAGCTTGCCGCCCTTGATCAAGGTGTCGAAGGCCGTGCCGGTGGTCGCCGGGGCGCCGACCAGGTCCAGCGCGGCCTGCAGCGGCTTGCCGCCGGCCGCCGCGATGATCTGCCGGGCCGCGTCGGGCGCCGCGCCGTCGATGGCGGCCAGGGCACCGGCCGCGAGCGCGGCGTCGCGCTTGGCGGGATCGATGTCGACCACGATCGCGCCCTGACCGCCGAGCGCCCGCAGGATCTCCACGGCCATCAGGCCGAGGCCGCCCGCGCCGAAGATGACGATGGGGTGGTTGCGGTAGATGTCTTCGCCGATCTTGCGCAGGGCGGAGTAGGTGGTGAGGCCGGAGCAGGCGTAGGGCGCCGCGGTGGCGGGATCGAGGGTGCCGATGTCGATCAGGTAACGCGCGTCGGGCACCAGCAGGTAGTCGGCATAGCCGCCCGGCCGGTAGACGCCCAGGTAGCGCGGCGCGGAGCAGTGGTTTTCCTGGCCGCCCTGGCAGGCGGGGCAGGCGCCGCAGCCGATCCAGGGATAGACCAGATAGTTGCGCCCGATGTGGATATGGCTGGCGTCCGGGCCGACGGCGCTGACGGTGCCGGCCGTTTCGTGGCCCAGCGTGAGCGGAAGCACGACGCCGCGCTCCTGGATCGACAGACGCTTGCCCTGACCCAGGTCATAGCCGCCTTCCCAGAGATGCACATCGCTGTGGCACACGCCGGCGGCGCGTACCTGCAGCAGCACCTGTGCGCCTTCCGGTTTCGGCGTGTCCTGCTCGAGCCGCTGCAACGGTTGGTGGAAGTCGACCACGCAATAGCATTTCATGTCTTGCTCCTCCGCTCTTATATCTTCCGGGGCATGGCGTACCCGGGGGCGTCGAGCGAGCGTCGGGCACGCGATCGTGCGGCACCAGAATCGGACTGGGGCACGAGGGACAGAATACGATAGAACGCGCCGCCGCAAGCCTGGGTCATACCCGGTATCCGCGCGGTCCTGGGACGTCCGTGGCGTGCACATCCGCGCCGGCCCGGCGCGCGGGCGCGGGGCCCCGGCGAGTATGATCGACGCAGCAAACCACCCCGGATGACCAAGGAGGCAAGACCATGAATGACGTAGTCGTAGTGGCGGGCGCACGCACCGCGATCGGCGATTTTGGCGGCGCACTGAAAGACGTGGCACCTGTCGACCTGGGCGCCCTGGTCATCCGCGAAGTGCTCGAGCGCGCGCAGGTCGGCGGCGACGAGGTCGGCCACGTGGCGGTGGGGCATGTGATCAATACCGAGCCGCGCGACATGTACCTGTCGCGCGTGGCGGCGATGAACGCCGGCATCGCCAAGGAAACGCCCGCCTTCAACGTGAATCGCCTGTGCGGTTCGGGCCTGCAGGCCATCGTGTCGGCCGCGCAGACGATCCTGCTGGGCGACGCGCGCATCGCGGTCGCCGCAGGAGCCGAGAGCATGAGCCGCGCGCCGTATATCGCGCCGGCACAACGCTGGGGGGCGCGCATGGGCGACAGCACCATGATCGACATGATGACGGGCGCGCTCTCCGATCCGTTCGGCCGCATGCACATGGGCGTGACCGCCGAGAATGTGGCCGCGCGCTTCGGCATCAGCCGCGCCGACCAGGACGCGCTTGCCGTCGAGTCGCATCGCCGCGCGCATGCCGCCATCGAGGCGGGCCATTTCCGCGAGCAGATCGTGCCGGTCAAGATCAAGACGCGCAAGGGCGAGGTCGTGTTCGACCGCGACGAACACGTGCGCGGCGATGTCACCGCCGAGGGCCTGGCCACGCTCAAGACCGTGTTCCAGAAAGAGAACGGCACGGTCACCGCCGGCAATGCCTCGGGACTGAACGACGGCGCGGGCGCGGTGGTGCTGATGCACGCCGAAGAAGCGGCGCGCCGCGGCGCCAGGCCGCTGGCGCGGCTGGTGGCCTACGCCCATGCGGGTGTGGACCCCGAAATCATGGGCATCGGCCCGGTGCCGGCGACGCAGGCCGTGCTCAAGCGCGCGGGCCTGACGGTGCAGGATCTGGACGTGATCGAGGCCAACGAGGCGTTCGCGGCCCAGGCCTGCGCGGTGTCGCGCGAGCTCAAGCTGGATCCGGCCAAGGTCAACCCGAACGGCAGCGGCATCAGCCTGGGCCATCCGATCGGCGCTACGGGCGCCATCATCACGGTCAAGGCGCTCTACGAACTGCAGCGCGTGCAGGGCCGCTACGCGCTCGTCACGATGTGCATCGGCGGCGGGCAGGGCATCGCGGCGATCTTCGAGCGGGTCTGAAGGCGGCGGCCACGGTCCGGCGGAAAGCCGGGCGGCCCGCCCCGGGATCGCCCGCCGCGGGACCGCCGGCCGCTAGCGGCCGAGCGCCGCGATCACGTCGGCGCTGGCCACCGCCTTGCCGAAATGCCGTTCGAAATGGCTGTTGGCTCCGTAGAGCACATTGCGCCGGTGCGCCGGATCGCGGAAGTGGCGGGCGTGCACCGTATAGGCGTATTGCAGCAGCCGCGCGGCGCCCGCTGTGTCGAACGTGGCCATCACCCCCTGCAGATCGGGGGCGAGCACGGCGGGGGCGGCCGGTGCCACGAAGAGCCCCAGCTGCATCCGGGTCAGCGGCTTGACCTGATACAGCGTCGCGCAGGCACTGTCGAGCCGGTCGCGCGCATCGCAGGCCAGCAGCGCGATGCATTTCTGCACCATCAGGCTGACCCGAAATTCCGACCCCGGCTCCGATAGCGCGATCCCCTGGTCGAACAGGCTTTCGGCCTCGTCGATGCGCCCGGCATGCATGTGCATCGGGGCCAGGGTGGCGAATGCGGCCGCGAAGGCCGTGCTGCGTTCGAAGGTCTGGCGCGCCAGGCGCTCGGCCAGCGCATCGTGGCCGCGATTGACGAAGTAGAGTGCGCGCGCCACGCTCAGGACCAGCAGCGGATCGTCCTGCACGCGGGGCAGTGCGCCCAGCACCAGCGCCTCGATCTCGGCTTCCATTGCCTCCCATGACGCGTCGCCGGGCGCGTCGGCGCCGCCGCCCAGCACCATCCGGCTCAGCAGTGCCAGGGCCTGCATCACGGCAAGCCGCGGATCATCGGGATGCTCGGCACGCTCGCGGGCGATACGCGCTTCGTTCGCGCTCCACGTCTGCGGCGAGTCGGTCAGCATGAGTGCGCTTTCGTGCAGCAGCAGGTCCAGCGGGCGGTCGGTCGGCGTGGCCTGCGTGGCGTTCAGCGCGCCGTGCTGCCACAGGGCATGCAGGACCTGCTGCGCCAGGGCCGCGAGCGCGTCGCGAGTGTCGGACGCGGACAGTGTGGCGCGGAAGGTGCGCACGATCTGGCGCGTGGCGACATGGCGCAGCACCAGCGCGAGGTGCGCCTGAGGCTGATCGAACGCCGTGTGCACGCTGGTCTCCAGCGTATAGCGGGCGGTCTCGAGCAGGGCTTCCTGGGCCGGGCCCGGCAGATCGGGATGGGCGCAATGGACCTGCGTATCCGCATGGCTGGCGCGCTGCAGCGCCCGGGCCAGCTGTGCGGCCAACTCGGCGTTGCCGCCGTGGTTGGGCCCCACCACCAGAAACGGCGGGCGCGCCGCCGCGGCCTGGGCCGGGAGCGCCGGGCGGGCGATCCAGTAGTAGCCCTCGCCATACTGGGTGGCGATGAAGCGCGGCGTGCGGGCCGAGTCGCGCAGCTTGGTGCGCAGGCGATTGACGACGAAGTCGACGTTGCGATCCGCCGATTCGTTGCCGTCGCTCGCCAGCGCGTCGGCCAGCGCGGCGCGGCTGAGCAGACGCGGCGCCTGGCCGATGAGCTGCTCGAGCAGCGCGCGCTCCTTGCGCGAAAAACGGATCACGCTGCCGTCATCGCCGTGAGCGGCGAGCCAGTTGGGATCGAACACCAGATCGTGGAATCGCATGCCGGGACGGCTTCCGCGAATCAGGCGGAAGGCCAGGTGGCGTGTTCCTCGAACGCCGTGTCGCCCCAGGGCGACATGATCTCGGTGCAGCCCTGGTTGCCTTCGCCGTCGCGCAGCACGCCGGCGGGGCAGGCAAACGCATAGGGATAGCAGGTGCGCTTGGCGAGTGCGTGCGGAAAGCGTTCGGCGATGGCGGCCTGCACCGCGGGCGGCAGCGCCGGATCGATCATGATGGTCTCGGTGCTGGCGTCGATACGGGCGTGGTGGAACGCGTCTTCGAGCGACAGGCCGTAGTCGACCAGGAACGACACCAGCTGCATCACCGCGGGCAGGATCTTGCGACCGCCCGAGGCGCCGAGCGCGAAGGCGCGGCCGTTGTGCTGGCCCACCACCGGGCAGATGTTCATCAGGCAGCGCTTGCCGGGCCCGAGGGAGTTGGGTTTGCCCGGTTCGGGATCGAACCACATGATGCCGTTGTTCAGCAGCATGCCGGTGCCGGGCGACACCACGTGCGAGCCGAAGGCCGAAAGCAGCGTCTGCGTGACCGCGCACATGTTGCCGTGGCGGTCGACGACGCTGAAGTGCGTGGTGCAGGCCGGCGCGCGCGGGTCTTCGTTGTCGCCCATGTTGCCGAGCCGCCATTCGTATTCGTCGCGCAGCACCTTGGCGTAGGCCAGATAGGTGTCGGCGTCGGGATGGCCGTGCGGTTCGATCAGCGTTTCGAGACGGCCGAGGCAACGCGCCAGGCTGGGGCCGGCCGTCATTTCGGGCGTGACATGGATCACGCCGCCGCGGTAGGCGACACGTTGCGGTTCGAGCCATTGGGCGCGGTAGTCGAGCAGGTCGCGCAGGGCCAGGAAGCCGCCTTTGCGCTGGACGTCGTTCACCAGCGTGGCGCCGATGTCGCCGCCATAGAACGCGCCTGCGCCTTCTTCGGCAAGCTGGGCGAGGGTGAGCGCCTGCTGGGTGAGGGCGATGCGGTTGTTTTCGGCCGTGGCCCAGTTGCCGGCCTTGGGCCATTGGCCCTCATCGAGAAACATGCGCGCGGCATCGGGGTCGCGCGACAGCCAGCGCGCCGAGCCGGTGATCATGAGGGTCGTGTACCAGTCGAGCGCCAGCCCGGCTTCGGCCAGGGTCACGGCAGGCTGCAGCACTTCGCCCCACGACAGCCGGCCATAGGCGGCGTGGGCTTCGCTCATGCCCGCCACCACGCCGGGCACGGCCACGGCCTTGGCGCCGCGGCAGTTCATGTCGTCGACCACGGCGGGCCAGGGGAAGAGGTCGGCCGACACCTGGCCGCCGCCCGCCAGCGGGTACGCGGCGGGATCGAGCGCGGCCGGAGAGCGCATGCCGAAGTGCACGACGCGCGCCCGGTCTTCGTCGGCGCGGTAGATCACCATGGCGCCGCCCCCCATCGGGCCGCTCATCCAGGGCTCGACCACCCCCGCCGCGAACGAGGTGGCCACGGCGGCATCGACCGCGTCGCCACCGGCGGCCAGCACCGCCGCGCCCGCTTCGGCGGCCTTGCGGTGCTGCGAGGCCACCACGCCGCCGTGGGTGCGCAGCACAGTTTTGCGTATGGTTTGCGAGGACGAGAAATTGTCGGACACCGCGGTACTCCTTCGCTCGAAACGTCGCCGGGACGGAGCGGCCATTATGGACCAAGCGCTTTTCCCGTGCGCGTATTGCGGGCGCTCAGCGGACTTGCGCAGCAGACGCGCGTCGCGCAGCGGATGCGTGCGCCACCCGCGCCACCGGCGCTCGCTACAATCGCCCGATGGCCAAGCACAACAAACCTTCCGAGCACGATCAACCTTCGCTTTCCGAAGCGGATGGCGTGCGCTATCTGCATTTCGGCACCGAATGGATCCAGGGCGCGATGCGCATCAAGGATCCCCACGAACTGGTGCTCGAATACACCGCCCAGATGATGGGCTGGCTGCTGTTCCTCGAACCGTCCCGCGAGCAGTCGATCGGGCTGCTCGGTCTGGGCGCCGGGTCGCTGACCCGCTTCTGCCTCAAGCACACGCGCAGCGAACTCGATGTCGTGGAATGGAACCCGCAGGTCACGGCGGTCTGCCAGATGTTTTTCCGCCTGCCCACGCCCAAGCGGCTGGCGGTCCACCATGACGACGCCGCCCTGTGGGTGGCGGATCCGCTCAATGCCGGGCGCTGCTCGGTGCTGATGGTCGATCTCTACGATGCGGCCGCCCGGGGGCCCGTGCGCGACAGCGTGGCCTTTTACCGCGACTGCCGTCGCGTGCTGGGCGAGGTGGGCGTGCTCACCGTGAATCTGTTCGGCCAGCACGACAGCTTCGACCGCAACATCGACAATCTGATGGAAGCCTTCGACGGCCGCATCATGCCGCTGCCCGAGGTCGACGCGGGCAACCGGATCGTGCTTGCCTTCACCGGGCCGCCGCTGGCCGTCACGCCGGCCGATCTGCTGGCGCGCGCCGAGGTCGTCGAGTCGCAATATGGGCTGCCGGCACGGCGCTGGGCCCGTGCCCTGGTCCGTCACGCGTCGGACGGCGTGCTGCATCTCTGAGGCGGGTCTTACATTCAGCGGAGGGCGTGCGCCGGAAGGCCCACGCCCTTTTTTTTGTTCTAAGGGTTTGTCCTGATCTCGCCAGGACTAGCCGCCTGCGGGAGGGGGGCGTACGATGGTTGTATTCATAATTATGAATTACGCGCCATGGATATCGCCCCCGCTCCGATCGTTCGGCAGGCTCTGTACCTGGAGGTGGCCGATCGCCTGCGCGACATGATTCGGACCCAGGCGCTGGAGAGTGGCCAGTGGATCGACGAGGTCCGCCTCACCGGCGAACTGGGCATCTCGCGTACGCCGTTGCGCGAAGCGCTCAAGGTGCTGGCCAACGAAGGCCTGGTCCGTCTGGAGCCGCGCCGCGGCTGCTTCGTCAACGAAGTCTCGGTGCAGGATCTCGAGCAGATTTTCCCGCTGATGGCCATGCTGGAAGGGCGGTGCGCCCACGAAGCGGCCCTGCGGGCGACGGACGCGCAGCTTGCCGCGCTGGCGCCGTTGCACGAGGCCCTGCAGGCGCATGCCAGCGCCGGCCGCATCGACGCCTACTACGAAACCAATTACCAGATTCACGTGGCGACACAGGCCCTGGCCGACAACCGCTGGCTTTCCGACATGGTCGACGGGCTGCGCAAGGTCCTGAGCCTGTTCCGCCACAAAAGCCTTTCCCTGCCCGGCCGCATTCAGGAATCCTGCGCCGAGCATCTCGCCATCTACGCCGCGCTCAAGGCGCGCGACCCCGAGGGGGCCGAAGCGTTGGCGCGCAAGCATCTGTTGCGCCAGCTCGACGCGCTACGCACTCTGGCGCGCGCCGGCTCGCGCACGCCGACCGACATCATCCAGGAGGACCCGTCCCATGCCAGTACACGACTCGCTCGTTCCCGCACGCGTCGCGCCAACGCCTGAGGCGGACCTCGACCGCCCCGAGGCGGGTGAACAGGCCGGCCTGATGGCGCGGCTGGGCCGCCTCTGGGAACGCAACCCGCTGCCGCCCGCCGCCGACATCGAGGCGCTCTTCACCGCGCGTCTGACCGACGTGCGCGCCAACAAGCTGGCGCGTGCCTGGTGCGCGGCCTATCACGAGGGCGACGCGAAGCGCCAACGCGCACTGCTGAGCGGGCTGGTCCAGGGACACGGCGCGCAGAAGCAGCCCGCCGAGTCCGCGGTGCGTCTGTTCAAGCGTTTCAATGCCTTGCCCGATGGCCTGCGCTTTCTGGTGTCGCTGCGGGCCGACATGCTGCGCTGGCGCAAGCAGGTGGCCGGCCTGCAGGCGCTCGACAAGGAGCTCGAAGCGCTGCTGTCGGCCTGGTTCGACGTGGGCCTGCTCACGCTGCGCCCGCTCACCTGGGATTCGCCGGCCTCGCTGCTCGAGAAGCTCATCATCTACGAGGCCGTGCACGAAATCCGCTCGTGGGACGACCTCAAGCATCGTGTCGCGGCCGACCGCCGTTGCTATGCCTATTTCCACCCGCAGATGCCGGACGTGCCTCTCATCTTCGTGGAGGTGGCGTTCGCGCCGCAGATGGCCGACAACGTGCAGGTCCTGCTCGACATGGCCGCGCCCGCCCAGGATCTGGCCAAGGCGCGCTGGGCGATCTTCTATTCGATCTCGAACACCCAGGCGGGCCTGCGCGGCATCAGCTTCGGCAACTTCCTGCTCAAGCGCGTGATCGAGTCGCTCGTCGACGAGCTGCCGCAGCTGAAGTCGTATGCCACGCTCTCGCCGATCCCCGGCTTCGCCGACTGGCTGGCCAAGCTGCCGGCCGCCGAGGTTGAAGCGATCGTGCGCGACACCAAGAAGGTGCGTGCCGGTGCGCCGGACGGCGCGCGTTGGGTGGAACGGCTGCGCCGGGCTGCTCAGGGCAAGCCCTCCGAGGTGGTGCAGCGCGCCGGTTTCAAGCTGGCCGCGCACTATCTGCAAGAGATGAAAAACGACATGCCGCTCGACCCGGTGGCCCGTTTCCATTTGGGCAACGGCGCCCGCATCGAGCGCCTGAACTGGGCCGCCGACCTGTCCGCCAAGGGGCTGAGCCAGTCCTGCGGCATGATGGTCAACTACGCCTACGTGCTGGCCGACCTGGACGACAACCTCGCGCGCCTGCAGGATGGCAAGCCCGTGATCAGCCGTTCGATCGCCCGCGTGGGCTAGCGCGGCCGGCGACGGCGGCAGGAGGAGACGCGTGACACAAGTCAATGACCCGGCGCAGCCGGGCGAAGTGAAGCTGGAACGGCAGGGCGCGGTCGCGTGGGTCACGCTGTCCCTGCCGGGCCGGCTCAACGCGATCAGCATCGCTATGTGGCATCAGCTCGCCGAGCGCTTCGCGGCGCTGAACCAGGATGACAGCGTGCGCTGCATCGTGCTGCAGGGCGACGGCGGCAACTTCGCGGCCGGCGCCGATATCCGGGAATTTCCGGCCGCGCGCGCCGACTTCGCCAGCGTGGTGCACTACCACCGCCAGGTGCTGGCGCCCGCGCTGCATGCCGTCGCGGCGTGCCCGCATCCCGTGATCGCCAGCATCGCCGGCGTATGCGTGGGCGGTGGCCTCGAACTCGCGAGCCAGTGCGATCTGCGCATCGCGGCGGCCGATTCGCGCTTCGGCGTGCCGATCAACCGGCTCGGCTTTCCGCTGGCGCCCGACGAGATGCGCGGCATGATCGACCTGATCGGTCGTGCGGCCACGGTCGCGCTGCTGCTCGAGGGGCGCGTGTTCGATGCGGCCGAGGCGCTGCGCATGGGCCTGCTCACACGGGTGGTCGACCCGGCCGACCTCGATGCCCAGACCCAGGCGGCCGTGGCGCGGATCGTGGCCGGCGCGCCGGCTGCGGCGCGACTCAACAAGCGCTATGCTCGGCGGCTGACCGATGCCACCCCGCTGAGCGACGCCGAGTACAAAGAATTCTTCCAATATGCCGAGAGCCGGGACCACCACGAAGGTGTGCGTGCGTTTCTGGCCGGCACGACACCGACCTTTACCGGAGACTGAAACGGTGAGCAACGCCAATCTGTACGCGGTCCTTGCCGGCGGCTTCCCCGCCGATCGCACGAAAATCGCCATCGAAACGCCCGACCTGGAATACAGCTACGACGATATCGAGCGCGCCACGGCCTGCATGGCCAATCTGCTGGCCTCGCTCAAGCTGCCGAAGGGCGCCCGGGTGGCGGTGCAGGTCGAGAAGTCGCCCGAAGCACTGCTGCTGTACCTCGCCACGCTGCGCGCGGGCTACGTGTACCTGCCGTTGAACACCGCCTATCGCGAATCCGAAATCGAGTATTTCCTGGGCAACGCCGAACCCGACGTGGTGGTGTGCTCGAGCAAGAACCTCGGCTGGATCGAGAAGGTCGCGAAGGCGGCCGGCACGCGCCATGTGTACACGCTGGACGAAGACCGCACCGGCACGCTGCTGACGGCCGCCGCCGGGTTGCCGCAGACGTTCCGTACCGCGGTGCGCAAGGACGATGACCTCGCGGCCATCCTGTACACCTCGGGCACCACCGGCCGCAGCAAGGGCGCGATGCTGTCGCATGGCAACCTCGCGGCCAACGCGCGCACGCTGCATCGCTACTGGGGCTGGCGCGCCGACGACGTGCTGCTGCACATGCTGCCGATCTTCCACGTGCACGGCCTGTTCGTGGCCTCGCACGGCGCGCTGCTCGCCGGCGCCCGCATGATCTGGCTGCCCAAGCTCGATATCGAACAGGCGCTGCGCTACCTGCCGCGCAGCACGGTCATGATGGGCGTGCCGACG
The DNA here is from genome assembly GCF_002261475.1 of Bordetella genomosp. 5. Classification (GTDB taxonomy): domain Bacteria; phylum Pseudomonadota; class Gammaproteobacteria; order Burkholderiales; family Burkholderiaceae_B; genus Bordetella. The sequence goes on along the minus strand of NZ_NEVN01000007.1, from coordinate 92,661 downwards.
TACTACGTGCGCCTGCTGGCCGAGAAGCGTTTCGACAAGGCCGTGGTCGCCAACATGCGGCTCTTCATTTCGGGCTCGGCGCCGCTGCTCACCGAAACGTTCAACGAGTTTCACGAGCGTACCGGGCACACCATCCTCGAGCGTTATGGCATGAGCGAGACCGTCATGCTGACCTCCAACCCTTACGAAGCGGGCGAAGGCGCCCGGCTGGGCGGCACGGTCGGCAAGGCATTGCCCGAGGTGCAGGTGCGCGTGGTCGACGATGCGGGCAAAGCCCTGCCGGCCAACGAAATCGGCAATGTGCAGGTGCGGGGCCCGAACGTGTTTTCGGGTTACTGGCGCATGCCCGAAAAGACGGCGGAAGAGTTCACCGCCGATGGCTGGTTCAAGACCGGTGACGTCGGGCGTTGGGGCGGCGAGGCCGCCGGCCGCGCGGTCCCCGACGATTACCTGTCGATCGTGGGCCGCAGCAAGGACCTGATCATTTCCGGCGGCTTCAACGTCTACCCCAAGGAAATCGAGACGCTGATCGACGAGATGGATGGCGTGGCGGAGTCGGCCGTGATCGGCGTGCCGCATCCGGACTTCGGCGAGGCGGTGGTCGCGGTGGTCATTCCGAAGGCCGGCGCCAAGCTCGACGCGCAGGCCATGCAGGCCGAGCTGAAGCAGCGCATCGCCAACTTCAAGGTGCCCAAGCAGATCCATGTGGCGGCCGAGCTGCCGCGCAACACCATGGGCAAGGTGCAGAAGAACGTATTGCGCGACACCTATCGCGCGGCGTGATCGCATGGCCGGGGCGAGTGTCCGGGCCATTTTTCTTTGACGACGGCGCCGGCAGCGTTTCGCGGGCGCGCCATTGATGGGCAAGGAGGTTCGACTCAAACATCCCGGCAGTACTTGTAGTGTATGCAGCAGAAGCACAGGCGGGCGCACCCTCCGACAGCGAGCGGGCGCCACGACACATAACACAAGGACGTCGCACGACCGGATAAGCGGCGGCACGTTCATCCTGCGCATGACCAAGGAGGAGCTTCATGAGACAAGCATTGACCGCGATCGCGGCCCTGGTGGCCTGCACGGCCGGTTTGCCCGCGGTGGCCGCCTGGCCGGACCGCCCGGTGACGATCATCGTGCCGTTCCCGGCCGGAGGTGGCACCGATACCTTTGCGCGGCCCCTGGCCCAGCAGCTGGGCACCCAGATCGGCCAGCCCGTCGTGATCGACAACAAGGGCGGGGCGGGCGGTACCGTCGGCGCGGGCGTGGCCGCCAAGGCCAAGCCCGACGGCTACACCTTCTTCATGGGCGGCGCGCACCACGCGCTCGCCCCCTCGCTGTACAAGAGCCTGAGCTACGACATCCAGAAGGATTTCGTGCCGGTCGCGCTGCTGGCGCAACCGCCGCAGGTGGTCGTGATCAACAGCAGCAAGCTGCCCGTGAAGAACGTGGCCGAGCTGATCGCCTACGCCAAGAAGCATCCGGGCGAAATCAATTTCGGCACGGCCGGCAAGGGCAGCACGCACCATCTGGCGGGTGAGCTGTTCGCCATGCAGACCGGCATCAAACTCGTCGACGTGCCGTATCAGGGCGCCGGCCCCATGTTGTCGGCCCTGATCGGCGGGCAGGTCGACATGGCGTTCGACGGCCTCGGCTCGTCGGCCGGGCATATCCGCTCGGGCACGATTCAGCCGCTGGCCGTGGCCGCCAAGGAGCGTTCGCCGTCGTTCCCGAATGTGCCGACGGCCGCCGAGGCCGGCCTGCCCACTTACGAGGTGTCGACGTGGTACGCGTTGTGGGCCCCGGCCGGCACGCCGCCCGACGCCGTCGCCGGCATGACGGAGGCCGTGACGAAGGCGCTGAACCAGCCCAAGATCAAGGAAACCTGGGCCGGCAACGGCTCGACGATCCCCACGCTCACGGGCAAGCAGTTCGGCGAGTTCGTCAACAGCGAGATCTCGCGCTGGGCCAAGGTGGTGAAGGATTCCGGCGTCACGCTGGACTGACGGAGTCGGCGAGGTGCGGCCGGCTAGGTGCGGCCGGCGAGGTGCGGCCGGCTAGGTGCGGCCGGCCAGGTGCGGCCGGGCTAGGCGCGGCTGCGAGGTGCGCCTGCCGGTCGCGTCTCGCCAGCCGCATGTCAAACGCCGCATCGCCCGGCCATCTGAAGCAATCGGTGACACACCGGGGCCGGTGCGGCGTTGCTGGCCCTCCGGCCCTTCGCTAGACTGGTTGGGACCGGGGGCGCGTCCGCGCCCCACCGATCCGAAGGAGCTCTCATGAAGCGTGTGATATTGACCGCGGTGCTGGCCGGCGCCGCCGGCCTGGCGCAAGCGCAGACCGTCGACCTGTCATTCGTCAGCGCCAAGGGCGTCGAAGGCGCCGCGGGCACCGTGAAGATCGAAGACAGCAAATACGGTGCGGCACTCACGCCCGATCTGAAAGGCCTTCCGCCCGGCGTGCACGGCTTCCATCTGCACGAAAAGCCCTCCTGCGACACCACCACGGCCGACGGCAAGCCGGTGCCGGGTGGCGGTGCGGGCGGCCATTGGGATCCGGACAAGACCAACGCGCACAAGGGCCCCTACGACGACAGCGGCCATAAGGGCGACCTGCCGGCGCTCTACGTGACGGCCGACGGCAAGGCTACGTATCCCGTGCTGGCGCCGCGCCTGAAGGCCGCCGATTTCAAGGGCCATTCGCTCATGGTGCACGCCGGTGGCGATAACCACAGCGATCATCCCGAGAAGCTCGGCGGTGGCGGTGCGCGCATCGTCTGCGGTGTCGTGAAGTAAGTACGCCGCAGCTGGCAGGAGGAGGGCGCCACGGCGTCCTCTTTCGTTTCTCGGCCGCGTTTCTCGACCGGGGTTTTTCGGCCGCGGTTCCGCGCCGCCGTTCCGCCGCGTTCTTTCGCCGCTGCTTCCGCGCCGGCTGCCCGGCCTGAAATGATTGCGCGCGCATCGATACTTGAAAGCCGCGCCCGGGGCGCGTTAGAATCGCGCTCTGTTTCAAACACCTCTTCATTCTGGAGCCTCAAGTGCCCCGTCTGTTCGTCATCCGCTAATCGCCGACGACTGCCGCAAGCAGCCTCGATCCGGCGCAGTCTGCGCCAGTGTTGGCTGCGGTACTGGTTCCGTTCCCCGTCAGCCTGCCATGAGGCTGCCGCGGCACGAAGCTCCCGCCTCCTCGCATCGCAACGCAGGTCCCCGACGTCTCCCGTGACGCCTGGCAGGACCGCGTCTTCTCGCGCCCGATCCGCTCTTGCTCCCGCCCTTGCGTGCATCGCCACGCATGCGCCCGGATTCGCCTGTTCGTCGGTTCCATTGTCTGGTCCCTGGTCCGCTCGCGCCAATAACGCGGCGGGCGACGAACATGCTTATTTCCTCTCAATCTCTCTTGAAGTACCCCCGCACGCCGCACCTCGAAGGGTCGCGGCTGCAGGTGGGCGATGACGCCAGCGATCAGGTCGCGCTGCAGGCGCTGGCCGGCCGTCGTGTCGTCATCGAAGAAAAACTCGATGGCGCGAACACCGGCGTGTCGTTCAGCGCGGCGGGCGAATTGCGGCTGCAGTCGCGCGGTCATTACCTGGCCGGCGGTGCGCGCGAACGCCAGTTCAATTTGTTCAAGCAGTGGGCGGTGGCGCACGAGGCGCGGCTGCTCGCGCTGCTCGAAGACCGCTACGTGATGTATGGCGAATGGACGTTCAGCAAGCATTCGGTCTTTTACGACCGCCTGCCGCACCACTTCCACGAGTTCGACATCTACGACCACCGCGCGGACTGCTTTCTGTCCACGCCGCGCCGCCATGCCTTGCTGGCTGGCGCGCCGGTGCTGCCGGTGCCCGTGTTGTACGCGGGGCCCATGCCGGCGCGGCCCGCGCTGCTGTGGCAACTGGTGCGGCCCTCGCTGGCCAAGAGCACGACGTGGCGCGAGCGGTTCGCGGACACGGTCGCGCGTGAAGGCCTGCCGCTGGACCTGTGCCGGCAGCAGACCGACCCCTCGGATCAGGCCGAAGGGCTGTACATCAAGGTCGAGGACGATCAACGCGTGCTGGCCCGCTACAAACTCGTGCGGCCGGACTTCGTGCAGACCATTCTCGACAGCGGTTCGCATCACCAGCGCCGCCCGATCCTGCCCAACGGCCTGGCCGAAGGCGTGGATCTGTATGCGCCGCGGCTCGCGCTCACCTGGGAATCGCTGGGCCTGCGCACGCTGCAGGGCCTGGACGAACTGAACGCCGCGGTCCCGACGGGCAAGCGCCGCCGCGCGCGCTGAGCTGACGCGAACAGAACAAGGAGTATCGACATGAATTGGAATCAACTGAGCCGCCTGGTGCCCGAAGCCCGTCAGGCCTTCGACGCGGCGCAATGCCTGGCCGCCTTTCCGGTGCTGGAGCAGGCGCGCACCACGCCGCAGGAGCCGGCCTATCACGGCGAGGGCGACGTCTGGACCCACACCTGCATGGTCGTCGAGGCGTTGATCGCGTCGCAGGACTATGCGCTCGCCACGCCGCACGAGCGGGCCGTGCTGTTTTTCGCGGCGCTGCTGCACGACGTGGCGAAGTACCGCACGACGGTGATCGACCCGGTGACGGGCCGGATCGGGCAGCCCGGCCATTCGCGCAAAGGCGCGATCGACGCGCGTGTGTTGCTCTGGGAGGCCGGCATGCCGTTCGACCAGCGCGAGGCGGTCTGCCGTCTGATCGCCGTGCATCAGGTGCCTTTTTATTGCCTGGAAGACACGCGCCGGCCCGTGCCGCCGGTGCATACGGTGCGGGCGCTGTCGTGGCAGCTGGATATCCGTCTGCTGGCGGCGCTGGCCGAGGCCGACATGCGCGGGCGGATCTGCGCGGACCAGGCGCGGGTGCTCGACAGCATCGAGCTGTTCCGCGAGCTGGCGCGCGAGGAGGGCTGCTACGGCCAGCCGCGTGCTTTCGCCGATGCGCACACGCGCGTGAGCTATTTTCGCGGCGCGGACGTGCATCCCGACTACCCGCTGTTTCAGGAGCCGGGCGCGCGTGTCACGCTGATGTGCGGGCTGCCCGCCGCGGGCAAGGATAGCTGGGTGCGCGAGCAGCGCGCGGGGCTGCCGGTGGTGTCGTATGACGACGCGCGCGAAGCACTGGGTTTGCGGCACGGCCAGAACGACGGCCGCGCCGCGCACTACGCGCTGGACCGGGCGCGTGCCCTGTTGCGCGAGCACCAGGCTTTCGTGTGGAACGCCACGCACTTGAGCGAGCAGATGCGTTCGCGCGCGCTCGACCTCTGCTACGCCTACGGCGCCGAGGTCGAGATCGTGTATCTCGAGCAGCCGCGCGCGGAGTTGCTGCGGCGTAATAACCGGCGCGACACCACGCTCAGCAATAAGGCGCTGCTCGGCATGCTGCACCGCTGGGAGCTGCCTTTGCCGACCGAGGCGCACGCCGTGCGCTACGAGGTGGCAGTGGCCGCCTAGCGGGGCGTCAGCACCAGGCGCTGGCCGCGCTCAGGCGCACGAGATCGTCGCGCGACAGCTTGAGATGGGCGGCGCCGACGAGCTCGTCGAGCTGCGCGATCGAGGTGGCGCTGGCGATCGGCGCGGTGATGCCGGGCTGGGCCAGCTGCCAGGCCAGCGCCACCTGCGCGGGGCGCGCGCCGCTGTTCTCCGCGACCTCGTCGAGCGCCTTGAGAATGCGCAGTCCCCGCGCGTCGAGGTATTTTTCGACGATCTTCTGACCGCGCACGCTGAGCCCGGCATCGGCCGCACTGCGGTACTTGCCCGACAGAAAGCCGCTCGCCAGCGCGAAGTAGTTGATCGTGCCGAGCTCCTGGCTCAGGACCAGCTCCTGCAAGCCATTCTCGTACGGCTCGCGGGTGTACAGGTTGTATTCGGGCTGGATGCTTTCGTAGCGCGGCAGGCCCAGGCGTTCGCTGGTGATGAGCGCTTCGTTGAGCCGGGCGGTGGAGTAGTTGGACGCGCCGATCGCGCGCACCTTGCCGGCGGCGATCAGCTCGGCGAAGGCTTCGAGCGTGTCGGCGAGCGGTGTGTCGGGATCGTCTTTGTGAGCCTGGTAGAGATCGATGTGGTCGGTCTGCAGGCGCGCGAGCGAATCCTCGACCGCCTGGCGGATGTAGGCCGGCTTGAGTCCGACTCTGCCGTCTCCCATGTCCATGCCGACCTTGGTCGCGATCAGCACGCGGTCGCGCTTGCCGGTTTTCTTGAGCCACTGGCCGATCAGGGTTTCGGACTCGCCGCCCGAATGACCTTCGACCCAGCGCGAGTACACGTCGGCGGTATCGATGAAGTTCAGGCCGGCGTCGACCATGGCGTCGAGCAGCGAGAACGTGGTGGCGGCGTCGGCGGTCCAGCCGAACACATTGCCGCCGAAGGCGATGGGCGGAATCGACAAACCGGAACGGCCGAGCGGGCGAGTCTGCATGATGGGTGTCCTGGTGATCGGGCCCGACAGGTCGGGCCGGAAAGAAAGGGAGGCGGGCCGATGCTGCGGTGCAGCGGGGCGCTGACGTTAGACTACACCTTTCGGGCGATAGCGCAGCCGGGCGATGAGGGATATCCCGCGCCGCTTCCGGCGTTTGCCCACGTTAGACTACGCGCTCTCGCGACCGACCTGGTTGCGACGAACCATAAACAACGGGTGTAAGGAGCTTACCTATGCTGATCGGAAAAAAACATTTTCTGACGGTCGGCGCGATGGCGCTGGCGATGGCCGTACAGGCCGCGCCGGCCCTGGCGCAACAGAAGTCGGTCGCCGTGACCGCCATCGTCGAACATCCGGCCCTCGACGCCGTGCGTGATGGCGTCAAGGAAGGCCTGAAGCAATCCGGCTTCGACGAAGGCAAGAACCTCAAGTGGCAGTACCAGAGCGCGCAGGGCAACACCGGCACCGCCGCGCAGATCGCACGCAAGTTCGTGGGCGACAAGCCCGACGCCATCGTGGCGATCGCCACGCCCTCGGCCCAGGCCGTCGTGGCCTCCACCAAGACCGTGCCGGTGGTGTACTCCGCCGTGACCGATCCCGTGGCGGCGCAGCTCGTGCCGGGCATGCAGGCCTCCGGCACCAACGTCACCGGTGTTTCCGACCTGCTCGCGCTCGACAAGCAGATCGAGCTGATCAAGAAGGTCGTGCCCGAAGCCAAGCGCGTGGGCATGGTCTATAACCCCGGCGAAGCCAATTCGGTCGTGGTGGTCAAGCAACTGCAGGAGCTGCTGCCCAAGGCAGGCATGACGCTGGTGGAGGCCGCCGCGCCGCGCACCGTCGACGTGGCCTCGGCCGCGCGCAGCCTGATCGGCAAGGTCGACGTGATCTACACCAACACCGACAACAACGTGGTGTCGGCCTACGAGGCGCTGGTCAAGGTCGGCAACGACGCCAAGCTGCCGCTCATCGCGTCCGATACCGACAGCGTCAAGCGCGGCGCGATCGCGGCGCTCGGCATCAACTACCGCGACCTCGGCGTGCAGACCGGCAAGATGGTCGGCCGCATCCTGAAGGGCGAGCAGCCCGGCGCGATCCCCTCCGAAACCAGCTCCAAGCTCGAGCTCTTCGTGAACCCGGGCGCCGCCGAAAAGCAGGGTGTCACGCTGTCGGACGCGCTGGTCAAGCAGGCCGCGCAGATCGTGAAATAATCACGGTTTCGCCGATGCCCCGCCCCAGGCAACAACACCTGGCGCGGGGCATTTTGTTTACTGGGCAGCAAGCCGAAGGCGCAGCGTGGGGGCACCTTTTGCCGCCGGGCCGCCCCAAGGCAAAAGCGCCCCCTCGGGGGGCAGCAAGCCGAAGGCGCAGCGTGGGGGCACCTTTTGCCGCCGGGCCGCCCCAAGGCAAAAGCGCCCCCTCGGGGGGCAGCAAGCCGAAGGCGCAGCGTGGGGGCTCCCCCTCTCCCTTCCATTTTGAAATATTCGTTTCGAAACCTCGGGTATTACCGATGCTCGAACGCAAGAATTGCGGCGTGTGCTTTAGGTAGCATGCCCGTTCCTGCTCCCTGACCGGATGGATTTGATGTCTCTGTTTTCACTGTTGGGCGCTTTGGAGATCGGCCTGATCTTCAGTCTGGTGGCGCTGGGCGTGCTGATTTCGTTTCGCCTGTTGCGGTTCCCCGACCTCACGGTCGACGGCAGCTTTCCGCTGGGCGGCGCGGTTGCGGCCACGCTGATCGCCTCGGGCATGGACCCGTTCACGTCCACGATCATCGCCACCTGTGCCGGCGCGCTCGCCGGACTGGTGACGGGCTGGCTCAATGTGCGCCTGAAGATCATGGACCTGCTCGCCAGCATCCTGATGATGATCGCGCTGTATTCGATCAATCTGCGCATCATGGGCAAGCCCAACGTGCCGCTCATCACGGAGCCCACGATTTTCACGATCCTGCAGCCGTCGTGGCTCAGCGATTACGAAGCGCGGCCGTTGCTGCTGCTGCTCGTGGTGATCGTGGCCAAGATCGTGCTCGACTGGTACTTCGCCACGCAGAGCGGCCTTGCGATGCGCGCCACCGGCTCCAACGGTCGCATGGCCCGGGCGCAGGGCGTCAACACCGGCGCGATGATCCTTGGCGGCATGGCCCTGTCGAACGCGCTAGTGGCGCTTGCCGGCGCGCTGTTCGCGCAGACGCAGGGCGGCGCCGACATCTCGATGGGCATCGGCACCATCGTGATCGGCCTGGCCGCGGTGATCGTCGGCGAAAGCATCCTGCCGTCGCGCAAGCTGGTGATGGCCACGCTCGCCGTCATCATCGGCGCCATCGTGTATCGATTCTTCATCGCCCTGGCGCTCAACAGCGACTTCATCGGCCTGAAGGCCCAGGACCTGAATCTCGTGACCGCCGTCCTGGTGACGATCGCGCTGGTCATTCCCATGCTCAAGCGCCGTCTGTTCGGCAAGAAGGGGCGCTGATATGTTGTGCGCACGCGATCTGTTCATTACGTTCAATGCCGGCACGCCGATCGAGACGCGCGCGCTGCGCGGTCTGTCGCTCGACATTCCCAGCGGCCAGTTCGTCACCGTGATCGGCTCCAACGGAGCCGGCAAGTCCACGTTCCTCAACGCCGTGTCCGGTGACCTGCCCGTGGATTCGGGCCAGATCCTGGTGGACGACGCCGACGTGACCCGCCAGCCCGTGTGGGCGCGGGCCGGCCGGGTGGCGCGGGTGTTCCAGGATCCCATGGCCGGCACCTGCGAAGACCTCACCATCGAAGAGAACATGGCGCTGGCCCAGCTGCGCGGCGCGCGCCGCGGCTTGTCCCGCGCGGTCAAGGCCTCGATGCGCGAAGGCTTTCGCGAGCGTCTGGCCACGCTGGGCCTGGGCCTCGAGAACCGCCTCACCGACCGGATCGGCCTGCTGTCCGGCGGTCAGCGCCAGGCCGTCAGCCTGCTGATGGCGGCGCTGCAACCGTCGCGCATCCTGCTGCTCGACGAGCACACGGCGGCGCTCGATCCGCGCACGGCCGATTTCGTGCTGCAGCTCACGGCGCGCATCGTGTCCGAGAACAAGCTCACGACGATGATGGTCACCCACAGCATGCGGCAGGCGCTGGACGTGGGCGAGCGCACGGTGATGCTGCACCAGGGCCAGGTCGTGCTCGATGTCTCGGGCGACGAGCGGCGCGGCATGGACGTGCCGGACCTGCTCGCCATGTTCGAGCGCGTGCGCGGCGAAAAGCTCGCCGACGACGCGCTGCTGCTGAGCTGAGACGCCGGTCCCTGCGTCGGCACCCACTCACGCCGCCCCCGCCAGGGCGGCGTTTTTCATCGGCGCCGCTTGGCGCCCGCGCGTATTTGATACTGCGCAAACACCGGGTCACCAATTTTGACGCGCGTTATATAGCTCGGTATATTTCGCTTGCATCGCTGCCCGTTTCCCTGACGCGCGCGGCAAACCGGAGATTCGAATGACCTTGCGCGACAAAGCAGTGATCGCGGCCGTGCTGGCCGGCGTGTGGGCGAGCCCCGCGATGGCGGCCGATCTGGTGGTGTCCGCCGCGGCATCGCTCACCAACGCGTTTCGCGAGGTCGGCCAGGCCTACGAGGCGGCGCATCCGGGCACCAAGCTGACGTTCAATTTCGCCGCCTCCGACGTGCTGCTGCGCCAGATCGAACAGGGGGCGCCGGCCGACGTGTTCGCGTCCGCCGACCAGACCGCCATGGATCGGGCCGTGGCCCAGAAGGCCGTGCTGCCCGCCACGCGCGTCGATTTCGCCGCCAACAAGCTCGTGTTGATCACGCCGGTGGGCGTGGCCGCCACGGTGACCAGCACGCAGGACCTCGCCGGCGAGGCCGTCAAGCGGGTCGCCTACGGCAATCCGGCCTCGGTGCCGGTGGGCCGCTATACCGAAGGCGCGCTGAAGCAGCAGAATCTCTGGGATGCGGTGGCCGCCAAGGGTGTGCCGGCGCAGAACGTGCGCCAGAGCCTCGACTACGTGGCGCGCGGTGAAGTGGATGCGGGCTTCGTCTTCGCGACCGACGCCGCCGTGATGCCCGACAAGGTGCGCGTGGTGGCAGAGGTGCCCACGCCGCAGGCCATTACGTATCCGATCGCCCGCACGACGCGCGAGGCGTCGGCCAAGGAGGCGCAGTCGTTCATCGACTATGTGCGATCCGACAAGGGGCAGGCTATTCTGGCGAAGTTCGGCTTCTCCAAGCCCTGACGCCGAAGCACGCTGATTCACCCGCCCGACGCCCGCCAAAGGTTGCGATGTCTTTGCTGTACGCCCTCGCTTTGCGCTGCGCCCGCCCGACCGGGAGCCCGGCGTGACGGATCCGATCTGGGTGCCGCTGTTGCTGTCGCTCAAGGTGGCGCTGTGGGCCACCGTGATCGCGGCGATCGCCGGCGTGGCGGCGGCCTATGGCCTGGCGCGCTGGCGCTCGCCGCTGCGCGATCTGGTCGATTCCATCCTCACGCTGCCGCTCGTGCTGCCGCCCACCGTGCTGGGCTACTACCTGCTGGTGCTGCTCGGACGCCGCGGCGTGCTGGGCGAGACCTTGGCCGGGTGGGGCATCGAACTGGTCTTTACCTGGCAGGGCGCGGTGATCGCCGCGGCCGTGGTCGCGTTTCCGCTGGTGCTCAAGTCGGCACGCGCCGCGTTCGAGGATGTGGACCCGCAGCTGCCGGCGGCCGCGCGCGTGCTGGGCGTGAGCGAGATGGGGATTTTCCTGCGTGTGACGCTGCGCCTGGCGGCCCGCGGCATCGGGGCCGGCGTGCTGCTGGCGTTCGCCCGGGCGCTGGGCGAGTTCGGCGCCACGCTGATGATCGCGGGCAATCTGCCGGGCCGCACCCAGACGCTGTCGATCGCCATCTACGAGGCGGTCCAGGCGGGCGATGACCGCACGGCCAATCTGCTGGTGCTGATCACGTCGGCGGTCTGCGTGGCGGCGCTGCTGCTGGCCGGGCGGCTGTTTCCCGGGCCTGGCCGCCGCAACGCCCGGAGCGACGCATGAGCATCGCGATCGACGTACGCAAGACGCTGGTGTCGGGCGACCGGCGTTTCGAACTCGCCGTGAACCTGCGTACCGACGCACGGCGCATCGTGCTGTTCGGCCCGTCGGGCGCCGGCAAGAGCCAGACGCTGCGCGCCGTGGCCGGGCTGATGCGGCCGGACGCGGGCCGCATCGAGGTGGGCGGGCGCACGCTCTATGACAGCGCCGCGAACGTCTGGGTCGCGCCGCAGGCCCGCCGGGTGGCTTATCTGTTTCAGGATTACGCGCTGTTCCCGCATCTCACGGTGGCGCAGAACATCGTGTTCGGGCTCAAGCCGGGCTGGCTCAATCCGCGCCGCCGCGAGCTGCCGCCGGAGGCGTCGCGCTGGGTCGACGCCTTCGAACTCGCGCCGGTGCTGCACAGCTATCCGAGCGAGATCTCGGGCGGACAGAAGCAGCGCGTGGCATTGGCCCGTGCGCTGGTGGCGCGCCCCGGCCTGCTGCTGCTCGACGAGCCTTTCTCGGCGCTGGACGCGGAGCTGCGGCAGCGCATGCGCACGGAGTTGCGCGAGCTGCAGGAGACGCTGGATGTGCCGATGATGCTCATCACGCACGACCCGGCGGATGTGCAGGCGTTGGGGCTGGCGGTGTTCGAGCTGCGCGACGGCCGGGTGGTGGCCGAGCGCGAGCCGGCCGCGCTCTGAGACGGTCGGGTCCGCACCTCGCCGGCCGCACCTAGCCGGCCGCACCTCGCCAGCCGCACCTGGCCGGCCGCACCTAGCCGGCCGCACCTAGCCGGCCGCACCTCGCCAGCCGCACCTAGCCGGCCGCACCTCGCCGGCCGCACCTGCCTCTCAGTCCACCACGCCCAGGATCACGGCCGAGGCGCTGAAGCAGGCCAGCACCGTGACGCCTTCTTCCAATGCCATGGCGCGCGTGCTCTCGCTCGTCACCACGGCGACCAGCGTCGCGCCGCCCGGCACGTCGATCACGATCTCGTCGTTGACCGCGCCGGGACGCACCGCGGCGATCGACCCCTCGATCTGATTCTCGGCCGACAGGCGCAGCCCGGGCTGCGGCAGCGCCAGCATCACCGCTGGCGCCTTGATCAGCGCGATGACGGGCCGGCCCGGGGCGAGCCCGAGCTCTTCGGTGCTGGCGCGCGTGATGGTGGCCACCACGCGGTGCCCGCCCGCGATGCGCAATTCGATTTCGTCGTTGACCTTGCCCGTGCGGACCTGGGCCACGGTGCCCAACAGGCGGTTGCGTGCGCTGGTTTTGAACATGAGCCGTTTCACCAGATCGATGTCGCCCGCGGGCGACACGCCCTGTTCGGACAGGTGTTGCATGAAGCGCTGATGGGCATCGGCCAGCGCGCGGAAGGTGGTGATGAGCTGGCGCGCGCGGTCGGTCAGGCGGGCCCCGCCGCCGCCCTTGCCGCCGGTCGCGCGCAGCACGAGCGGCTCGCCGGCCAGGTTGTTCATGGTGTCGATGGCGTCCCAGGCCCCCTTGTAGCTGAGCCCGGCGGCCTTGGCCGCGGCCGTGATCGAGCCCGTGAGATCGATCTGCACGAGCAGGTCGATGCGCTGGGCGCCGCCCCAGTTCTGGTCCCCCGCGCGCAACCAGATCGAACCGGTCAGGGCGAGGGGCGGAGGGGGCGCGTCGGCGGGGGCAGGGGGCGTGGGCATTGTCGCGGAGAATACTCTGCATTAAAAAGGACGGATCGGCCGCCAGCTCGGCAGGCCGGACTCGCCAGCTCGGGCAGGCCGCGGTCGCGGACCGAGGCCATCCTGATCCTGGCACTGACACGATGACCGGAGGGCGGGATCATGCAAGGAACTGACCGAGTGTGGACGCGAGCGGGCCGGCCGATGGGCGCGGTGGCGCTGCTGTTGAGCGCGATGCTGGCCGGCTGCGCCAGCGGGCCCGTGGTCCGCAGCGACTACGATCACCAGGCCGATTTCGCGCAGTATCGCACCTTTGGCTACATGCAGCCGCTGGGCACCGACCGGGCGGGCTACGCGGGCCTGCTCACTCAGCGGCTCAAGGCCGCCACCACGGCGCAGATGGAGATGCGCGGTTATACCTACCGCGCCGAGTCGCCCGATCTCCTGGTCAACTTCGCGAGCAAGCTGCAGAAGCAGACCGAGGTGGTGCCGGCCGCGCCGCCCCCCGCGCCCTATATGGGCTATTACGGCTACCGCGCCGGTTTCTACGGTGCCTGGCCGGGGTACGGCTGGGGCGACGACGTCATTCAGTACACCGAAGGCACACTCAACATCGACCTGATCGACGCGCGCCGCAAGCAGTTGGTGTGGGAGGGCGTGGCCACGGGCGAGGTGCGCGATCCGCAGCAGGCGGCGGCGCCCGAGACGGTGGACAAGACCGTGGCGCAGATATTCAGCAACTATCCGTTCCGAGCCGGCAGCGGCGCGGTGCAAACGGCCCCCAAGAAACCTTGAGCGGCGGCCAGGCGCCGCTTCACCTCGCGGGCCTCGGCCCGCGTCTTTGCGCGTGGCCCACGGCCTCGCATGCAGCAGGGAGCAAATACGCATGACGCGCAAATCCCGCCGCGCCCCGAGCGCGGCCGGCGCCTCGGCCTACGACACCGTGGCGCTCGTCCTGCAGGGCGGAGGCGCGCTGGGCGCCTACCAGGCAGGCGTATACGAAGGCCTGCACGAGGCCGGCATCGCGCCGGACTGGATCGCGGGCATTTCGATCGGTTCGATCAACGCGGCCATCATCGCCGGTTCGCCTCCCGACGAGCGCGTGGCGCGGCTGCGCAGCTTCTGGACGGCGGTGAGCCGGCCGGCGGGCCTGGCCGCGCTGCCCTGGGGCGAGGCATGGACCTCACTGCTGGCGGACGCCCCGTTCGCGTCCGCGTTGCCCACGTTCAACGGGCATCTTGCCGCGGCGCACGCGCTGGTGCAGGGGCAGCCGGGTTTCTTCACGCCCCGCTTTCCGCCGCCGTATCTGCTGCAGGGGGCGGGCGCGGCGTCCACGAGTTTCTATGACACCACCCCGCTGGCCGCGACGCTGCGCCAGCACGTGGATTTCGACCTGCTGAATCAGGGCGACATTCGGGCCAGCTTCGGCGCCGTCAATGTGCGCACCGGCAACTTCGCATACTTCGACAGCACCACCACCCGGCTCGGCGTGGAGCACATCATGGCCTCCGGGGCGCTGCCGCCCGGATTTCCGGCCGTCGAGGTGGACGGCGAGTTCTATTGGGACGGCGGGCTGGTGTCGAACACGCCGCTGTCGCAGATCCTCAGCGTGCATCCGATGCGCGACACTCTGGCGTTCCAGGTGGATCTCTGGCCGGCGCGCGGCCCGCTGCCCACCACGCTGGCTGAAGTGGCCGAGCGCCAGAAAGACATCCAGTATTCGAGCCGGACCCGGGTGGTGACGGACTCGTTCGCCCGGGTGCTCAAGCTGCGCCGCAGCCTGCAGCGCGTGCTGGAGCGCCTGCCGCCCGATGCGCGCGACTGCCCCGAGATGGCCGAGCTGCTCGAGCAGGCCTGCACGCCGGCGGTCAATATCGTGAACCTGATTTACGAGGCCAAGCAATACGAGCGTCAGTCCAAGGACTATGAGTTCAGCACGGCGGCGGTCGAGGAGCACTGGCGATCGGGCCTGACCGACATCCGCGCCACGCTGTCCCAGCCCCATGTGCTGGACCGTCCCGATCCGGACCAAAGCGTGGTCACGCACGACGTGCACCGGGCCCGCGGCAGGGCGCGCGAACCCGGCTGAGGATGGCAGGGATGAGGCGTGGGGGCGTTGCGGGCGCAACAATCGAGCGCCGGGCGGCGGATTGTCGCCACGGCATGCCGTAAATGCGCCTGCGCGACCGTTTCAGGCCGGGTTTGGCGGCCGGCGGGCGGGCAAGGACCATACGCCGGAGAGGCCCGTGGCGTCTAGCTTTCTTAAAAAAATCTAAAAAAAATGAGCTACAGTAACGGGTTCCACGCCCCCCCTGACAATCGCATAACAATCGCCCCTGGGGGGCGAGCGGGGGATGGCGCGATTTTTCACTCCGTGAGGGATCCATGCGTTTTTCGCGTAAGCGTGTTTCGGCCCTGGGTATTGTTGCAACCGTGTCCTTGGCCCTCGCGGGATGTGGCGAGAAGGAACAGCCCGCACCTCCCCCGCCGGAAGTCAGCGTCATCACCATTCAACCGCAGCGGGCCTCCACGATCTCCGACCTGCCCGGCCGCGTCGACGCCGTGCGCGACGCCCAGATCCGCGCCCGCGTGACCGGCATCGTCCAGAAGATCCAGTTCCAGCAGGGCAGCGACGTCAAGGAAGGCCAGGTCCTGTTCAAGATCGACCCGGCCCAATACCAGGCCAGCTACGACCAGGCGACCGCGCAGCTCAAGCAGACCCAGGCCGACCTGTATTCGGCCAAGGTGCTCGCCGAACGCTACGCGCCGCTGGTCAAGGCCAACGCCGTCAGCAAGCAGGAAAACGACAACGCCGTCGCGGCCTATCGCCAGGCCGAAGCCGCCGTGGCCGCGGCACGCGCGGCTCAAACCGCCGCCAAGATCAACCTCGGCTACACCGACGTGACCTCGCCCATCAGCGGGCGCATCGGCAAGGCGCTGGTGACCGAAGGCGCGCTGGTCGAGTCCACCTCGGCCACGCAGATGGCCCTGGTGCAGCAGCTCGACCCGGTCTATGTCGACTTCACGCAATCGACGACCGAACTGGCGCGCCTGCGCCAGGCCTTCGCCAAGGGCCAGTTGCAGCAGCTGGGTCCGGACGCCGCGCGCGTGTCGGTGGTGCAGGAAGACGGCAGCGTCTATCCGCATCCCGGCAAGCTGCTCTTTACCGGCATCACGGTCGATCCCTCGACCGGCCAGGTCAACCTGCGCGCGGAAGTGCCCAACCCCGATCACGTGTTGCTCCCGGGCATGTACCTGCGTGTGCGCCTGGACGAGGGCGTGAACGAAAAGGCGCTGCTGGTGCCGCAACAGGCGTTGCAACGCACGTCCGACGGGCTGCAGAGCCTGATGCTCGTGAAAGATGGCAAGGTGCAGCAGGTGCCCGTGACCACGGGGTCCGTCATCGATAACCAGTGGACGATCACCAGCGGCCTGAGCGCCGGTGACGTCGTGGTGGTGGCGGGCTTCCAGAAGATCCGTCCGGGCGCGCCGGTGCGGCCCACGCCCTGGACGCCGGGCAAGCCGGGCGAGGGCAAGCCTGCCGCGGGTCAGCCTGCCGCGGGTCAGCCCGCCGACGGCAAGCCCGCCGATGGCAAGCCCGCCGCCCAGGAGCCCGCCAAACAGCCCGCCGAGCAGGCCGGCCAGAAGTCTTAAGCGGCGCGCGGCGCCTGCCGGGCGCCGCGTACCTCTTCTCGTGAGCATCGCTTTCAGAGTCAGCCCACATGCCGCAATTTTTTATCGAAAGACCGATCTTCGCCTGGGTCGTCGCCCTGTTCATCCTGCTCGCGGGGATATTGGCCTTGCCCAATATGCCGGTCGCGCAGTATCCGGACGTCGCCCCGCCCGCGATTCAGATCACCGCCACCTATCCGGGTGCTTCCGCCAAGGAAGTCGCCGAGACGGTGACCAGTATCATCGAAGACGAACTCAACGGTGCCAAGGGCCTGCTGTATTACGAATCCGTGAGCGATTCGAACGGCCAGTCGCAGATCACCGCCACGTTCCGTCCGGGCACCGACCCCGACCTCGCGCAGGTGGACGTGCAGAACCGCGTGTCCAACGTGTCGGCGCAGTTGCCGCAGGCGGTCACGCAGCAGGGTCTGCAATATGACCAGACCAGCGCGGGCTTCCTGCTGTTCGTCACGGTGTCGTCCACCGACGGCACGCTGGATCAGGCCGCGCTCGCCGACTACATCACGCGCAACATCAAGAACCCGATCTCGCGCGTGCCCGGCGTGGGGCAGTTCCAGTTGTTTGCCGCGCCGCGCGCCATGCGTATCTGGATCGACCCGGCCAAGCTGGTCGGTCTGAATCTGAGCATGGCCCAGGTCAACCAGGCCATCAGTCAGCAGAACATTCTCGTGTCCGGCGGCCAGATCGGCGCGCCGCCCAACCCCGAAAGCCAGCGCGTCACGGCCACCGTGACCGCCAACGGCCAGTTCAGCACGGTCGAGGGCTTCGGCAGCATCGTGCTGCGCGCCAATACCGACGGCTCGAAGGTGCTGTTGCGCGACGTCGCCCGCATCGAGGTGGGGGCCGACAACTACCAGTTCGGCGCCCGCCTGAACGGCCAGCCGACCGCCGCGTTCGCCGTGGTGCTGTCGCCCAACGCCAACGCGCTGGCGACCGCCGACGGCATCCGCAATGAAATGGCCAATCTGGCGCAGTTCTTCCCGGACAACATCAAGTACGAGATTCCCTACGACACCGCGCCGTACGTGAAGGTCTCGATCGAGAAGGTGGTGCACACCCTGCTCGAGGCCATGGTGCTGGTGTTCCTGGTGATGTATCTGTTCCTGCAGAACGTCCGCTACACCCTGATTCCGGCGCTGGTCGTGCCGGTCGCCATGATGGGCGCCTTCGCGGTGATGCTGGCGCTGGGCTTCTCGATCAACGTGCTCACCATGTTCGCCATGGTGCTCGCCATCGGGATCCTGGTGGACGACGCCATCGTGGTGGTGGAGAACGTCGAGCGGATCATGGTGACCGAGGGGCTGCCACCCAAGGAGGCCACACGCAAGGCCATGCCGCAGATCAGCGGCGCCATCGTCGGTATCACGCTGGTGCTGGTCACGGTGTTCCTGCCGCTGGCCTTCATGAGCGGCTCGGTGGGCGTGATCTATCGCCAGTTCGCCGTGGCCATGGCTGTGTCCATCTTCTTCTCGGCCTTCCTGGCGCTGAGCTTCACGCCGGCGCTGTGCGCCACCATCCTGAAGCCCGTGCCCAAGGGCCATCACGAAGAGAAGAAGGGTTTCTTCGGCTGGTTCAACCGCAAGTTCGACGCGACCACGCACGGCTACCAGAACTGGGTCTCGCGCATCCTGCACAAGGGTGGGCGCATGATGTTCGTCTTCATGCTGCTGGTGATCCTGCTGGGCTGGCTCTATCTGCGCATGCCGTCGTCGTTCCTGCCCGAGGAAGATCAGGGCTACGTGATCAGCAACGTCGAGCTGCCGTCGGGCTCGTCGGCCAATCGCACGATCGAGGTCATCGAGCAGGTCGAGGAATACTTCCGCAAGCAGCCGGGTACCGAAAACGTGGTGGCCGTGCAGGGCTTCAGCTTCAACGGCAACGGTCTGAACGCGGCGCTCGTGTTCACCACGCTCAAGGACTTCTCCGAGCGCAAGGGCGCCGAGAACTCCGCGATGGCGGTGGCGGGCGGGGCCTTCCAGAGTCTGTTCATGGGCATCAAGGACGCCATGGTGTTCACCGTGGTGCCGCCGGCGATCTCCGCGCTGGGTAACGCCACCGGCTTCGACTTCCGGCTGCAGGATCGCGCGGGCGCCGGGACCGATGCGTTGGCCGCGGCCACCGGCCAGCTGATGGGCATGGCCATGGACAGCCCGGTCCTGTCGCAGGTGCGGATCACCGGTCTCGGGCCGGGCGCGCAGCTCTCGCTCAACATCGACCGCGACAAGGCGGCCGCGCTGGGTGTGGACTTCGGCGAGGCGGCCACGCTGATCTCGACCGCGATCGGCTCGGCCTACCTGAACAAGTTCCCGAACATGGGTCGCA
Source organism: Bordetella genomosp. 5 (assembly GCF_002261475.1). Taxonomy (GTDB): domain Bacteria; phylum Pseudomonadota; class Gammaproteobacteria; order Burkholderiales; family Burkholderiaceae_B; genus Bordetella. The sequence goes on along the minus strand of NZ_NEVN01000007.1, from coordinate 73,578 downwards.
TGCAGAACATCTGGGTACAGGCCGACGCCAAGTACCGCATGCAGATGGAAGACGTGCTGGCGCTGAACGCGCGCAATGCCGACGGCGGCATGGTGCCCCTGTCGGCCTTCGTGACGGCCAAGTGGACCCAGGGCCCGACCCAGGTGGTGCGCTACAACAGCTATGAGTCGGTCCGGATCAGCGGCGACGCCGCGCCGGGCTACAGCTCGGGCGAAGCCATGTCCGCCATGGAAGGCTTCATGTCCAAGCTGCCGGCGGGCTTCGGCTACGAATGGAACGGTCTGTCGTACCAGGAACGTCTGGCCGGCAGCCAGGCCCCCATCCTGATGGGTCTGGCGCTGCTGGTGGTGTTCATGGTGCTGGCCGCGCTGTACGAAAGCTGGGCGATCCCGCTGTCGGCGCTGCTCGTCGTGCCACTGGGCATGCTGGGCGCGGTCGGGCTGGTGTCGGCGATGGGCATGTCCAACGACGTGTACTTCCAGGTGGGCATGGTGACCGTGATCGGCCTGTCGGCCAAGAACGCCATCCTGATCATCGAGTTCGCCAAAGACCAGTACGCGCGCGGCGCGGGGCTCTACGAATCGGCGGTGGAGGCGGCGCGGCTGCGCTTCCGGCCCATCCTGATGACCTCGCTCGCCTTCATCCTGGGCGTGGTTCCGCTGGCCATCGCCACCGGCGCCAGCGCCGCCAGCCAGCGCGCCGTCGGTATCGGCGTGCTGGGCGGCATGCTGGCCGCCACGCCGTTCGCGGTGATTTTCGTGCCGACGTTCTTCGTCGTGGTCATGAGCCTCTTCAAGACCAAGCCGCGCCTGCTCGGCGCCGAAGCCAAGGCCTACGAAGAAGAACAGGCGGCCCAGCGTGCGCAGACCGGCGAAACCGCCGACGCGCCCAAGCCCGCACTGCCCGCACTGCCCGCGCCGGATTCGACGCAAGGCGGCCAGGAGAAAAAAGAATGACGGCCCTGATGTTCAAGCGTAGCGCCCTGGCGCTGACCGTGGCGGCCCTGGCCGGCTGCTCGCTGGCGCCCAAGTACGAGCGTCCCGAGTCGCCGGTGCAGTCCAACTGGCCCGAACAACCCAGCGTGCGCTATGGCGCCTACGACCGTGCCACCGACCTGGGCACCCAGCCCGCCGCGAACGTCGCGCCGGCGGGCGCGGTGCCGGCGGCCGAAATCGGCTGGCGCGAGTTCTTCCATGATCCGCGCCTGCAGAAGCTCATCGAGCTCGCGCTGGTCAACAACCGCGATCTGCGTGTCGCCGTGCAACGCGTCGAAGAGGCGCGGGCTCAGTATGGCGTGCAACGCGGCTCGCAGTGGCCCGCCATCGGCGTGGGCGTGCAGGGCCAGCGTCAGCGTCTGCCGCGCGACATGCGCGTGGGCGGTCCCGATTCCACCTCGATCTCGAGCTCCTGGCAGGCCGGCATCGGCCTCACCACGTTCGAGATCGATCTGTTCGGCCGCTTGCGCAATCTGTCCGAAGCGGCCTACCAGCAGTACCTCTCGACCGAGCAGGCGCAGCGCTCCGTGCACATCACGCTGGTCGGCTCGGTGGCGCAGTCGTATTTCAACCTGCGTGCGGCCGATGTCCAGCTCGAGCTGACCCAGAAGACGCTGGCCTCGCGCGAAGAGTCGTTCCGGCTCGCCAAGACCCGCTTCGAAGGCGGCGTGGCCTCCGAGCTCGACTTCAACCAGTCCAAGGCGCTGCTCGATCAGGCCTCGGCGGATCTCGCCAGCCTGGCGCGCACGCGTGCGCAGGCGATCAATGCGCTGCTCGTGGTGGTCGGCGTGCCGGCATTGCCCGACGATCTGCCGGCGCCGGCCGAGTTCGGCCGCGACCAGATCCTGGCCACCGTGCCGGCGGGCCTGCCGTCCGATATTCTCGAGCGCCGTCCCGACATTCTGGCGGCCGAGAATCAGCTGCGCTCGGCCAACGCCAACATCGGCGCGGCCCGCGCGGCTTTCTTCCCGACGATCTCGCTGACGGGCCTGCTGGGCGTGGCCAGCCCCGACCTCGACCGGCTGTTCCGGGGCGGGCAGGGCTACTGGAGCTTCTCGCCGCAGCTGACCATGCCCTTGTTTTCGGGCGGCAGCATCGTCGAGGGCCTGAACCTCGCCCGCGCGCGCCAGAACATCAGCGTGGCGCAGTACGAGCAGACCATCCAGCAGGCGTTCCGCGAAGTGTCGGACGCGCTGGCCGGCGAAGCCACCTACAGCGCCCAGCTCGATGCCCTGCGCGGTCTGCAGACCTCGTCGGCGCGCACGCTCGAACTGTCGAACCTGCGCTACTCGGGCGGGATCGACAGCTTCCTGCAGGTGCAGACGGCCCAGGTCGACTATTTCAATGCGCAGATCGCCCTGGTGCAGGCGGGCCTGGCGTCCCTCACCAACCGGGTCGAGCTGTACAAGGCCTTGGGCGGAGGCTGGCAGGAACATACAATCCCTGCTGACCAGCAAGCTTCCCAACCTACTCAGCAGAACTCGCGGCCCTAGCCGCGGCGCAACACCATGATAGAACTCGGCGTCAACATCGATCACGTGGCCACCCTGCGGCAGCAGCGCCACACCCAGTACCCCGACCCGGTCGCCGCCGCCGTACGCGCGGAAGAGGCCGGCGCCGACCTCATCACGCTGCACCTGCGCGAAGACCGCCGCCACATCCAGGATGCCGACGTGCACGCCATCCGGCCGCTCCTGCGCACCCGCATGAATCTCGAGTGCGCGATCACGCCCGAGATGCTGGCCATCGCCTGCGAGGTCAAGCCCGACGACGTCTGCCTGGTGCCCGAAAAGCGCACCGAGCTCACCACCGAAGGCGGGCTCGATGTCATCGGCGCCGAGGCCGCGGTCGCCGCGGCCGTGGCGCAGCTGCAGGCCGCGGGCATTCGCGTGTCGCTCTTCATCGATCCCGAAGCGAGCCAGATCGAGGCGGCCGCCCGCGTGGGCGCGCCCGTGATCGAGCTGCACACCGGCGCCTACGCCGAGGCCGAGGGCGCACAGGCCGAGGCCGAGCTCGAACGCATTCGTGCCGCCGTGGCGGTGGGCGTGCGCCTCGGGCTGCGCGTCAATGCGGGCCACGGCCTGCATTACGGCAACGTCAAGCCCGTGGCCGCGCTGCCCGGACTGTCCGAGCTCAATATCGGCCACGCCATCGTGGCGCAGGCCGTGTTCGACGGCTGGGACAAGGCCGTGCGCGACATGAAGGCGCTGATGGTCGAGGCCGCGCGCGGACGCTGAGCCGCGCCGTGTTGCGCGGTTACGCGGGCTCGCCACCGGTCACGCCGGCGCCTTACCCGCTCGCGTATGATGGGTGATCCGATGGACCTCCACCGTGCCTCGGGCCGCGGCGCATGCGCGCCGTGATGCGCCCGTCACGATCGCCCGCCGCGTACTGCCCGACCTTGCCATGACCGATTCCGTTTCCGAGCCGACCCTCCCGTCCGCCGCCGATGCCGCGCCGGTCTCCGCGCCTCTGCCCATGGGCGCGATCGCCGGCATCGGTCTGGACCTGATCCGCATCGACCGCATCGAGCGCGCGCTCGCGCGCCATGGCGATCGTTTCGCCGAAAAAATCCTGGGCGAGCAGGAATTGCAGAAATTCCATGCCCGACGCGCCCGCGACCCGATGCGGGGCGTGCGTTTCCTGGCCACGCGTTTCGCGGTCAAGGAGGCCTTCTCCAAGGCCGTGGGATTGGGCATGCGCATGCCCATGACCTGGACGCGCGTGCAGACGCTCAATGCCCCGGGCGGGCGGCCGGTGCTGGTCATCGCCCCCGAACTCAAGACCTGGTATGACGCCCGCTTCGGCGCCGCGCACGTGTCGCTGACCGACGAGATCGACATGGCGGCCGCCTATGTCATCGTCGAGAGCCGGCCGCGCTGAAGCACGCGATCATTCCTCTACCTCCACAAGGACGCCGCGCCATGGCTGGCAAGAAATCCAAGAAAGATTCCAAGGGCAAGGCCCACAAGCACCTCCCGCCCGGTCCCGTGATGGTCGACGTGGCCGGCACGCGCCTCACCGACGAAGAAAAAGCCCGCCTGCGCAATCCGCTCGTGGGCGGCGTGATTCTGTTCGCGCGCAATTTCGAGAATCGTGCGCAGCTCACCGAGCTCACCCGCCGCATCCATGACGCGCGCGGCGAGCCGCTGCTGATCGCGGTCGACCACGAAGGCGGCCGCGTGCAGCGCTTTCGCGAAGACGGTTTCACGGCGCTGCCGCCGATGGCCGCGCTGGGCCTTCTGTGGGATCGCGATCCGCTCGAGGCCATGCGCGCCGCCACCGAAGCCGGCTACGTGCTGGCCGCCGAGCTGCGCGCGTGCGGCGTCGACATGAGCTTCACGCCCGTGCTCGACCTCGACTACGGCGTCAGCAAGGTGATCGGCGACCGCGCCTTCCACCGCGACGCGCGCGTGGTGGCGATGCTGGCGCGTGCGCTGGCGCAGGGCCTGGCGCTGGCCGGCATGACGGCGTGCGGCAAGCATTTCCCGGGTCATGGTTTCGTCAGCGCCGACTCGCATCACGAAATTCCGGTCGATCCGCGTCCGCTCGAACGCATCCTCAAGGAAGACGGCGCGCCCTACGCCTGGTTGGGCGACGGCGTCATTCCCTCCGTGATGCCGGCGCACGTGATCTATCCCAAGGTCGACGCGCAACCCGCGGGGTTCTCGCGCCGCTGGGTCACCGAGATCCTGCGCGAGCGCCTGGGCTACGATGGCGTGGTGTTTTCCGACGACCTCACCATGGAAGGCGCCTCGGTCGCGGGCGACATCCTGGCGCGTGCCGAGGCCGCGCTGTCCGCCGGCTGCGACATGGTGCTGGTGTGCAACCGCCCCGATCTGGCCGATGAGCTGCTTGCACGTCTGAAGGTCGTGCACGACCCCGTCTCGATCGAACGCATCCGCCGCCTGATGCCCGCGTTTGCCGCGCCCACCTGGGATGCGCTGCAGGCCCAGACCCGTTACCAGCATGCCCGACGCATTCAATCTCAAATCGTTTCTCGCTGATCTGCCGCATCTGCCGGGCGTGTACCGGCATCTCGATGCCGACGGCCAGGTGATGTATGTGGGCAAGGCGCGCGACCTGAAGAAGCGCGTCTCGTCCTATTTCCAGAAGAACCTCGCCAGCCCGCGCATCGCGCAGATGGTGGCCAGGGTCGCGACCGTCGAGGTCACGGTCACGCGCTCCGAGGCCGAGGCGCTGATCCTCGAAAACAACCTCATCAAGAGCCTGCGCCCGCGATACAACATCCTGTTTCGCGACGACAAGTCCTATCCGTATCTGTGGATCACCGGCCATGCCTGGCCGCGCATCGCCTACTACCGTGGCGCGACCAACAAGCGCGGGCAGTTTTTCGGGCCCTATCCCAACGCATGGGCGGTGCGCGAAACGATCCAGATCCTGCAGAAGGTATTCCGGCTGCGCACCTGCGAAGACACGGTGTTTTCCAACCGGTCGCGGCCCTGTCTGCTGCATCAGATCGGGCGCTGCTCGGCGCCCTGTGTCAAAGCGATCGAGCCCGACGAGTACGAACGCGACGTGCATCGCGCCGTGCGCTTTCTGAATGGCGAAGCGCAGGAGGTCATGGGCGAGATCGAGGCGCGCATGCTTCAGGCATCCGAATCCCTGCGCTTCGAAGAAGCCGCCGCCTTGCGTGACCAGATGGGATCGCTGTCGCGCGTGCTGCATCAGCAGACCATGGAAAACGCCGGTGGCGACGATACCGACGTGATCGCGGTGGCGAGCGCGGGCGGCAAGGTCTGCGTCAATCTCGCCATGGTGCGCGGCGGACGCCACCTGGGCGACAAGCCGTTCTTCCCGGCGCACGCCGAAGGCGAGGAGGCGGCCAACGTGCTGGAAGCCTTCGTCGCGCAGCACTACACCGACAGTCCGCTGCCGCCCATCCTGGTCTGTACGCACGCCTTGCCCGATCCCGAGCTGCTGGCCCTGCTGGCCGAGCAGACCGGCACGCGGGCGCGCGTGCTGACCCGCCCGCAGGGCGTGCGCCGTTCCTGGCTGGAACAAGCCGAGAAAAACGCCGAAATGGCGTTGGCGCGGGCGCTCACCGAGTCGGGCGCCAAGGCCGCCCGTACCCGTACGCTGGCCGAAACGCTGGACCTGGACACCGACGAAGCCGCGCTGGACGCGCTGCGCATCGAGTGTTTCGACATCAGCCACACCGCGGGCGAGGCGACGCAGGCGTCGTGCGTCGTGTTCCTGCACCACGACATGCAACCCTCGCTTTATCGCCGCTACAACATCGTGGGCATCACGCCCGGCGACGATTACGCCGCCATGCGCCAGGTGCTGACCCGGCGTTTCGGCAAGGTGGCCGACGGCGAGGCCGAGATGCCGGGCCTGGTGCTGATCGACGGGGGCAAGGGCCAGGTCGAAGTGGCGCGCCAGGTCTTCGTGGAGCTGGGGCTGGATATCGCGGCGCTGGTCGGCGTGGCCAAAGGCGAGAACCGCAAAGTCGGCCTCGAAACGCTGGTGTTCGCCGACGGCCGCGTGCCGGTCGCGCTCGGCAAGGAGTCGGCCGCGCTGATGCTGATCGCCCAGGTGCGCGACGAGGCGCACCGGTTCGCCATCACCGGGATGCGGGCCAAGCGCGCCAAGGCGCGCACCGTGTCGCGCCTCGAAGAGATCGAAGGGGTGGGCGCACGCCGGCGGCAACGCCTGCTGGCCCGCTTCGGCGGTCTGTCGGGGGTGATCGCCGCCAGTGTCGAAGACCTGGCGTCGGTCGATGGCATCTCCGACGAATTGGCCGGGCGGATCTACGACGCCCTGCACTGATGACCGCCCGCTGAGGCCGACCTGAGGTAGCATACGAGCACTATGCCGATAAACGTACCCATTTTCCTGACCTGGTTGCGGATCGCCATGATTCCGCTGGTGGTCGGGTTGTTTTATGTGCCCGAGAGCTGGATGTCCACGCCCGTGCGCGACACCCTGGCCGCGCTGGCTTTCATCGTGGCGGCGCTCACCGACTGGTTCGACGGCTGGCTCGCCCGCCGCTGGAACCAGACCTCCGCCTTCGGCGCCTTCCTTGATCCCGTGGCCGACAAGCTCATGGTGTGCGCCGCGCTCATCGTGCTGCTCGACCTCAGCCGCGTCGATGCCTTCATCTCGCTCATCATCATCGGGCGCGAGATCACCATTTCGGCCCTGCGCGAGTGGATGGCCAAGATCGGCGCCAGCGGCAGTGTGGCCGTGCACTGGCTCGGCAAATTCAAGACCGCCGCGCAGATGATCGCGATCCCGTGCCTGCTGTACGATCAGCCGCTCGGCGGTGTCGATCTGCGCGTGGTCGGTACGTGGCTGATCCTGGTCGCCGCCGTGCTCACCGTGTGGTCGATGCTGTATTACCTGCAACGCGCCTGGCCGGCGATCCGCGAAAAAGCGGGCTGAGGCCGAGGCCGTATCATTGAGGGGGCTGCGCGGGGCAGCCCCTTTGCTTTACCTCTATCCCATCGAGAGCGCGGCGAGCCTGGCCGACCGCGCTCCAGCACCGCCGGCGAGGGCTGGCGGGCCGGCCGTGCTGGCCGGTTTCGGAGACAACCCCGGCGCCGCCGCGCCGCGCACCATGCAGCCCCACCCGCGGGCAAGGCCGTTTCATGAATACCGCAGTCGATACCGCTCCCCTGGACTCCCCGGACCTGCGCCGGCGCGATTGGCAGACCATCATGCTGATCGGCGTGGCGCACGCCAGTTCGCACTTTTTCCAGCTGCTGCTGCCCTCGCTGTACGTGTCGCTGGGGCAGGAGTTCGGTCTCGATTTCGCCCGGCTCGGTTTGCTGGTGTCGGTGTTCTACGTGGTGTCGGGCGTGGGCCAGGCTTCGTCGGGCTTCGTGGTCGACCGCATCGGGGCGCGTCCCGTCCTGTGGTTCGGGCTGGCCGCCTTCGTGCTGTCCGCTTCCCTGATCGGCGCGGCCAACGGCTACGCCATGCTGATGCTGGCGGCGGTAATCGGCGGGATCGGCAATTCGATCTTCCATCCGGCGGATTACTCGCTCATCAACCACCGCGTTTCGCCGGCCCGCCTGGGACATGCCTTTTCGCTGCATGGCCTGACCGGCAACCTCGGGTGGGCGCTGACACCGGTGTTCATCACCAGCATCACGCTGCTCGCCAACTGGCGCGTGGCCGCGTTCTCGGCGGCCGCGCTGGTGGCGGTGGTGCTGCTTCTGACCATCCTGGGCCGGCGTCTGCTGGCCGACGAGGACGATGCCGATGAGGTGTCGGGCGCCGCTGCGTCGGGCGTCGCTGCGTCGGGCGCCGCTGCGTCGGGCGCCGCTGCGTCGGGCGGCACCAGCGCGACCGCGGGCATCGCGACGCCGGGCATTGCCACGCCGGGCGTCGCCACGCCGGGCGTCGCTAGGGAAGCCACTGCGGCCGGGGCTGCCGCTGCCGCGCCTGCCCGGCCCGCCGCGCCGTCCGCGTCCGCCTGGCAGACCCTGCAGGATCTGCTGGCCCGCCCCGCGCTGTGGGGCGCGTTCCTCTTTTTCGCCTGCACCTCGGTGGCGCTGTCGTCGGTGCAGAACTACACGATCCCGCTGCTGCAGCAGCTCTATGACCTGTCCAAGGTCGTGGCGAGCGGCGCGCTGTCCGGCTATATGGTGGCGTCCGCCGTCGGCATGGCCGCGGGCGGTTTCCTGGTCTCGGCAACGCCGCGGACCGAGCGCACCGTGACCGCGGCGCTGTTGATGGCCGGTCTCACGTTGGTGGTGCTCGCGATGGGCTGGGTGCCGGCCAGTCTCGCGGCGGGCGTCGTGGCCGTGGCCGGTTTTTGCGCCGGCGTGGCCGCGCCTTCGCGCGACATGCTGATCCGCCGCGTGACGCCCAAGGGCGCCACCGGCTCCGTCTATGGCCTGGTCTATTCGGGCATGGACGTCGGCTCGGCCTTCGGGCCGCTGGCCTTCGGTCTGCTGCTGGACGCCGGCCTCTCGCATGGGCCGTGGGTGGGGGCGGGCATCGCCTTCGCCCTGGGCGCGGTGCTCGCCCAGTGGATCGCGATCCAGGCGCGCCGCGCCGCCTGATGCGGCAATGCGAAGGGCGGCCCTGGCCGCCCTTCGTCTATCGGCTCACGCAAAGCCAGGCGCCCACGCCTCGGCGTGCCGCGCGCCGGCCCGCCTCGGCCTGTCTTATTGACGCACCATCCGCACATCGGCGGGCAGCGCCGCGCCCGGCGCGTTGCTGCGCCAGGGATTGATATCCAGGCCGCCGCGGCGCGTGTAGCGCGCATACACGGTCAGCCATTCGGGCTGGCAGGCGCGCATCACGTCCGTAAAGATGCGTTCGACGCAGTGCTCGTGAAACTCCGCGTGCTGGCGGAACGACACGATGTACTTCAGCAGCGCCGCGCGATCCAGCGGACGGCCCCGATAGTGGATCTGCACGCTGGCCCAGTCGGGCTGGCCGGTCACGGGGCAATTCGATTTCAGCAGGCGCGACGCCAGCGTCTCTTCGACGATCTCGTCGCCCGTCACTTTCAGCAGTTGCGGCGCCGGCTCATAGGTGTCGATCTCCACGTCGAGCTTGTCGAGGTAGTCGCCCCGCAGCTCGCCCATCGCCAGATCACCGAAACGCTGCGGCAGGATGAAATCCAGCCCGACCGGCGCGCCGGCCGCCAGGCTCAGATCGCGCTCGAGGTGATCGCGCAGCATCTGCGCATTGGCCAGGCGCGTCTGGTTGAACGAATTCAGATAGAGCTTGAACGACTTCGATTCGATGATGTTGGGGCTGTCGGCCGGCACGGTGAACGTGGCCATCGCCACGCGCGGCTTGCCCTTCGCATCGAGCCAGGAGAGCTCGTACGCATTCCAGAGATCCGCGCCGCGGAACGGCAGCGTGCCGGCTTGCGCGCCCGGGAGTTCGTCCAGGGCGAGCGCCTCGCGATTGGCGGCGCGCGGAATGGGAAACAGCAGCGACGGATCGTAGGCGGAGGGGTAGGCGACAGAGTGGCCCAGCGGGGCGTTGGACAGCGACATTCGTGATGAGGGTCTAGAGAAGCCAGACGGCATTGTAGGCGCTGCCGGAAGCGCGCATTTTTCATACCGTGAAACGCTCATCGCGGCATGCGAAAACGCATGTTGCGCGGCAACGTAGGCTCATTTCACGGTACCGAAAATCCTTTCGCTATGCGAAATGGTTCTTTTAATTTGTTGATTTTAAAGGAATATATTTTTCATCTTATATAAGAGTCAGACGCGCATTGCTTTGCAGCAGAGGCATAGACTGTTTTCCAAGGGCAGCACCCGCGCACCGCGATCCGGCGATCGGTCCGGCACCCCGACCCCGATGGGGATGCCTTCACAGTTTCCCGTTCCCGCAGTCTTCTTTTTCACCTTCTGGAGCACATCATGAGCAAGCGCGAAACCGAAATCCGCAATCTGCAAAAAGACTGGGCCGAGCAGGCTCGCTGGCAAGGCATCAAGCGTGGCTATAGCGCCGAGGACGTGATTCGTCTGCGCGGTTCGGTGGCCGTCGAGCATTCGCTGGCCCGCCGTGGCGCCGAGCGACTCTGGCAATCCCTGCATTCCGAGCCCTTCGTCAATTCGCTGGGTGCGCTGACGGGCAATCAGGCCATGCAGCAGGTCAAGGCCGGGCTGAAGGCCATCTATCTGTCGGGCTGGCAGGTCGCCGGCGACGCCAACCTGGCCGGCGAGATGTACCCCGATCAATCGCTGTACCCCGCCAACTCCGTGCCGCAGGTGGTGCGCCGGATCAACAATGCCCTGGCCCGTTGCGACCAGATCCAGTGGATGGAAGGCAAGAACCCGGGCGACGAGGGCTATATCGACTTCTTCGCGCCGATCGTGGCCGACGCCGAGGCGGGCTTCGGCGGCGTGCTGAATGCCTTCGAGCTGATGAAGGGCATGATCGAGGCGGGCGCCGCCGGCGTGCACTTCGAAGACCAGCTCGCCTCGGTGAAAAAGTGCGGTCACATGGGCGGCAAGGTGCTGGTGCCCACCCGCGAGGCCGTGGCCAAGCTCGTGTCGGCCCGTCTGGCCGCCGACGTGTGCGGCACGCCCACGCTGCTGCTGGCGCGCACCGATGCCGATGCGGCCGATCTGGTGACCAGCGACGTCGACGAAAACGACCGCCCGTTCATCACCGGTGAGCGCACGGTCGAGGGCTTCTTCCGCACCCGCGCCGGCATCGATCAGGCCATCTCGCGCGGTCTCGCCTATGCCCCCTACGCCGATCTGATCTGGTGCGAGACCTCGACGCCCAATCTCGAATACGCGCGCAAGTTCGCCGAGGCCGTGCATCGCCAGTTCCCGGGCAAGCTGCTGGCCTACAACTGCTCGCCGTCGTTCAACTGGAAGAAGAACCTCGACGACGACACGATCGCCAAGTTCCAGCGCGAGCTCGGCGCCATGGGCTACAAGTTCCAGTTCATCACCCTGGCCGGCTTCCATTCGCTGAACTACGGCATGTTCGAGCTGGCGCACGGCTACGCCCGCCGCCAGATGAGCGCGTTCGTGGAACTGCAGCAGAAGGAGTTCGCCGCCGCCGATCTCGGCTTCACCGCCGTGAAGCACCAGCGCGAAGTGGGCACCGGCTACTTCGACGCGGTCACGCAGACCATCGAAGGCGGCCGCTCCTCGACCACGGCCCTGACCGGCTCGACCGAGGAAGCGCAGTTCGAACATGGCCACGCCGAGCCGGCGGTGCGCGCCGCCTGAGTCCCTGAAGCTCGAGTAAAGCGGGTTGGGGGGCCGGGCCGGCCGCCCCGTCCGCATCCGGACGTTCCTGTTGTAGAGTGGGTTCGGGGTGCCTTGTCGGAGGGGCACCCCGCTTTTTTTGCCCCGTGCCGGTTGCGCCCTTGATCCAGATCAAGGGGCACCTGGCGGCGGCGGCCTACGATCGGCAGCATGAGCCATCCTTCGTCCGATTGTGATCCCGCCGGCCTCGCCGCGCGTCGTCCGCTCGCCCCGTCGATCTTCGCCATGCCGTCCGTCCTCGGAACGGCGGAGCGTCAATTGCGGCGCCACGCGCTCGCGCGCCTGGGGGTGTCCTGGCTGGTCATGATGCAGGTGATGATGCTGGCCTGGCCCGGCTACCTCAGCGGGCAATCGATGCCCGAAGACGCGGCCTTCACGCTGGACCGCGCGATCGTGTTGATGAACTGGGCCAGCCTGGTGCTGACGGTCCCCGTCGTCATGTATTGCGCCTGGCCGCTGTGGCGCGGCGCGTGGCGCAGCCTGCGTCAGGCGCGCGCCGGCATGGACGTGCCCGTCGCGCTCGGCATCGTGGGCGCCTTCCTGCCCAGCGTCTGGGCCACCTGGCAGCAACACGGCGAAGTCTATTTCGACTCGGTCACGATGTTCGTGGCGTTCCTGCTGGCGGCGCGCTATCTCGAGCTCTGTGCACGGCAACGGGTGGGCGGCATCGCCGTGCCCGGCGCGCTGGCGCCGCTGGCCGCCGAGCTGGGCGCGCAGGCCGATCGGGTGGCGGCACGCTTTGTCACGGCGCAGGTGCTGCTGGCGCTGGCCGCCGGCGCGGCCTGGCTCTGGATCGAACCCGCGCGCTCGGTGTCGGTGATGGTGGCGCTGTTGGTCATGAGCTGTCCGTGCGCCATGGCCATGGCGGTGCCCGCCACGGTGGCGGCCGCCCAGTCGGCTTTGTTGCAGCCGCAACCGGATGGCGTCGCGCCGTCCGATGCGGCGCTGCACGCGCGGCACGTGATGGCGCGCATGCGTCGCATCGCCCGGCAGAGCCTGTATGGCTCGCTCGCCTGGCACCTGCTGATGGTGCCGCCCGCCCTGACCGGCTGGATGACGCCCTGGCTGGCCGCGCTCGCCATGCTGCTGTCCACGGTCGCCGTGGCGCTGAACGCCTGGCGCCTGGCCCGTGCCCGGCCCGCCGCCGACGCCGCCGTGACGCTGGAGGCGGCATGACCATCATGTATCTGCTGCTGCCGCTGTCGCTCGCGTTCGTGCTCGCGATCGGCGTGGCGCTGTGGTGGGCCGTATTCAACGGCCAGTTCGACGACACCGAGCAGGAGGCCGTGTCCATCCTGCGCGACAGCGACGGCTGAGTTCCCCGCTGCCTTGCAAGCGCTTGACGCAAATCAAGCCCCGAAACAGGACCCGCGCGCATCATTCAAAACGAAACAAATCGTTTGTGGTGTTGCGGTTTCTTTAGGGGAAGTCTGATGAGCGATGGCACCGTCCCGGCGCCGCCGGAGCAGTTCAACTACACCGTGGTGAGGCAGTTCGCCCTCGTGACGGTGGTCTGGGGCATCGTCGGCATGGCCGTCGGCGTGCTGATCGCGGCCCAGCTGATTTGGCCACAACTGAATTTCGACACCGCCTGGCTGAGCTATGGCCGGCTGCGCCCGCTGCACACCAACGCGGTGATCTTCGCGTTCGGCGGCAGCGCGCTCTTCGCCACGTCGTACTACGTCGTGCAGCGCACCTGTCAGGTGCGCCTGTTCTGTGCGCCGCTGGCCGCCTTCACGTTCTGGGGCTGGCAGCTGGTGATCGTCGCCGCGGCCATCACGCTGCCGCTCGGCATCACCTCGAGCAAGGAATACGCCGAGCTCGAATGGCCGATCGACATCCTGATCACGGCCGTGTGGGTGGCCTACGCGGTGGTGTTCTTCGGCACCATCGTGAAGCGCCGGGTCAAGCACATCTACGTGGCGAACTGGTTTTTCGGTTCGTACATCCTGACCATCGCCATTCTCCACATCTTCAACAACATCGAAATGCCGGTGTCGCTGTGGAAGTCGTACTCGGCGTACTCGGGCGTGCAGGATGCCATGGTGCAATGGTGGTACGGCCATAACGCGGTGGGCTTTTTCCTGACCACCAGCTTCCTGGGCATGATGTATTACTTCGTGCCCAAGCAGGCCGGCCGCCCGATCTACTCGTACCGGCTCTCGATCGTGCACTTCTGGGCGCTCGCGTTCACGTACATGTGGGCCGGCCCGCACCATCTGCTCTACACCTCGCTGCCCGACTGGACCCAGTCGCTCGGCATGACCTTCTCGCTGGTGCTGCTGGCGCCGTCGTGGGGCGGCATGATCAACGGCATCATGACGCTGCAGGGCGCCTGGCACAAACTGCGCACGGACCCGATCCTCAAGTTCCTCGTCACGGCGCTGTCGTTCTACGGCATGTCGACCTTCGAGGGCTCGATGATGTCGATCCGTACGGTCAACTCCCTCTCGCACTACACCGACTGGACCATCGGCCACGTCCATTCCGGCGCGCTGGGCTGGGTGGCGATGATCACCTTCGGCGCGCTGTATTACCTGATTCCGCGTCTGTATGGCCGTGAGCGCATGTACAGCATCCGCGCCATCGAGCTGCATTTCTGGGTGGCCACCATCGGCGTGGTGCTGTACATCGCGGCGATGTGGATCGCCGGCGTGCAGCAGGGCCTGATGTGGCGCGATATGGGCGCCGACGGTCTGCCGGTGTACAGCTTCGTCGAAGAGCTCAAGACCCGGGTGCCGTACTACCTGATCCGTCTGCTGGGCGGCACGCTGTACCTGAGTGGCGTGTGCGTGATGGCCTGGAACGTCTGGCACACCGTGCGCGGCGCGCAAGCCGTGAATCCGGCGGTGCCGCTGCCGGGCGCCACGCCCGCCGCCCCGCGCGTCACCGCACCGGCCGTTGCCTGAGGAGAGACGACATGAGCCAGAACAACGCCAAGCCGCGCTTCTTCTCGCACCAGACGCTCGAAAAGAACATCGGGCTGATGATCATCGCCAGCATTCTCGTGGTCTCGTTCGCGGGGCTGGTGCAGATCGTACCGCTGTTCTTTCAGCACTCCACCACCCAGGCCGCGCCGGGGGTCAAGCCGTACGACGCGCTCACGCTGATCGGCCGCGACATCTATATCCGTGAGGGTTGCGTGGGCTGTCACTCGCAGCAGGTGCGCATGCTGCAGTCCGAGGTGCAGCGCTACGGCGCTTACTCGCTCGCTTCGGAGTCGGTGTTCGATCATCCGTTCCTGTGGGGCTCCAAGCGCACGGGGCCCGACCTGGCCCGCGTGGGCGAGCGCTACACCGACGAATGGCATCGCATTCACCTGCGCGATCCGCGCGCCGTGGTGCCCGAGTCGAACATGCCGGCCTACCCGTGGCTGCAGCACGGCAGCGTCGCCGATGCCGATGTACAGGACCGCATGCGTGCGCTGCGCAGGCTCGGCGTGCCTTACGACGACGCCGCGATCGCCGCGGCGCCCGAGGCCCTCGCCGGCAAGACCGAAGAAGACGCGCTGATCGCGTACCTGCAGGTGCTCGGCGTGGCCGCGCGGCGTCAGGCCCAGGCCGGGGCGCCTGCCGCGCCGGCGGCGGGCTCGCCCGTCACGCCGGCCACGAGCGCGGCGCCCGCCCCCAAGGAGTGATGCGATGTTGATGCTCTCCAGCGTGATTACCGCCATTTCGATGGCGACGTTCTGCGGCATCGTGTGGTGGGCCTGGTCCCGCCACCGCCAACCTGATAACGCGGCGTCGGCCCTGCTGCCGTTCGCCCTGCCGGACGAAGGCGCCGAGAACGCGCCCGTCCACTCCGAAACGACGGGGAAACCATGAGCGATTTCGTCAACGGATTCTGGGGCTACTTCATCGGCATCATCGCCGTGGGTGGCATCGTGTGGTGCGTGTGGCTGCTGTACACGCAGCGCCGCTGGCTGGGCGATCAGCCCACGGCGGGGCCGGTCGAAGACACCGGCCACGTCTGGGACGGCGACCTCACCGAGCTCAACAACCCGGTGCCGCGCTGGTGGACCTGGATGTACCTGCTGTTCTGTGTATTCGCGCTCGTGTATCTCGTGCTGTTCCCGGGCCTGGGCGCGTACAAGGGCATGCTGGGCTACACGACCGCCGGTGAGGTGGCCGACAAGCAGGCCGAGCAGCGCGAGGCCGTCAAGCCGCTGTACGCGCGCTTCGAGGGCATGAGCGTGCCGCAGCTGGCCGGTGACACGGCGGCCCGCGAGGCCGGGCAGCGGCTGTTCCTCAGCACCTGCGCGCAATGCCATGGCTCGGACGCCCGTGGCGCCCCCGGCTTTCCCAACCTGGCGGACAACGACTGGCTGCATGGCGGCCTGCCCGAGAACATCGAGACCAGCATCACGGAAGGCCGCCACGGCATCATGCCGCCCTGGGGCAGCGTGGTCGACGCCCGCATGGCGACCGACATCGCCCACTACGTGCGATCGATGTCCGGCCTGGCCTCGGACCCGGTGCGGGTGTTCCGCGGCAAGCGCGAGTTCGGCAACTTCTGCGTGGCCTGTCACGGTGTCGACGGCAAGGGCAATACCGCGCTCGGCGCGCCCAATCTCACGGACGATGTCTGGCTCTACGGAAGTTCAGAAGCCAGCATCGTGCGCACGATCCGCGAAGGCCGCGACAACCGTATGCCTGCGCACAAGGAGATCCTCACGCCCGAGCAGATCCGTCTGCTGACCGCGTGGGTCTGGGGCTTGTCGAATCGGTCCACGGCCGCTGCAGCGGCCCCCGCCGCGCCGGCCAGCGCCGCGCCGGCCGGCGTCGCGGCGACCCCGACCGCGACCGCGGCCACTGCGACGGCCCCCGCCGCCGCGCCGGCCGTCGCCACGCAATGACCTCGCACGCCGTCCTGGCCGGCCACGAGCGCAAGGCATGTGCCGTGGCGCACGCGCCGCGCGCGCGGCCGGCCGGACGCGGTCCGCGCATCGCCACGCGCGGTGATCCGCCGGCCGAGCGCACCGCCTCAGCCTTGATGGCCAAACCATGACACGACTCGCTGTATCCGAATCCGCTTCTTCTCACGCACCGCAGGGCGACACGCCGCCAGGTGCCGACGAGGGCGACGCCGCCCCGCTATGGCGCCCCGCGCCGCCCGCGCCCGGCTCGGTCGAAAGCCGCATCGCCGAGGTTCGGGTCAAGCTGCATCCTCGGTCGGTCAGCGGGACGTTCGCGCACTGGCGCATCGTATTCGTGGTGCTCACCCAGCTGGTGTTCTACGGGCTTCCGTGGGTGCAATGGGAGGGGCGGCAGGCCGTGCTGTTCGATCTGGCCGCGCGCAAGTTCTATCTCTTCGGCCTGGTGTTGTGGCCTCAGGACGTGGTCTATCTCGCGGTGCTGCTGGTGATCAGCGCGCTGGCGCTGTTCCTGTTCACCGCCGTGGCGGGGCGGCTCTTCTGCGGCTACGCCTGTCCCCAGACCGTCTACACCGAAATCTTCATGTGGATCGAGCGCCGCATCGAAGGTGATCGCCTGGCGCGGATCCGGCTCGACGAGGCCCCCTGGAACGCGCGCAAGATCCGGCTCAAGCTGAGCAAGCACGCGCTGTGGATTCTGCTGGCGTGGTGGACCGGTTCGACCTTCATCGGCTACTTCGCGCCGATCCGCGACCTGGGCGAGCAACTCTTCACGCTGCAGCTGGGGCCGTGGCAATGGTTCTGGATGCTGTTCTACGGCTTCGCCACCTGGGGCAACGCCGGTTTCATGCGCGAGTCGGTGTGCAAGTACATGTGCCCCTATGCCCGCTTTCAGAGCGTGATGGTGGATCGCGACACCTTCGTGGTCACCTACGATCACAAGCGCGGCGAGCCGCGTGGCGGCCGCTCGCGCAAGGTCGATCACCGGGGCGCGGGCATGGGCGATTGCGTCGATTGCAGCCTGTGCGTGCAGGTGTGCCCCACCGGCATCGACATCCGCGACGGCCTGCAGTACATGTGCATCGGCTGTGGGGCGTGTATCGATGCCTGTGCGCAGGTGATGGACAAGATGCAGTACCCCAAGGGCCTGATCCGATATACCTCGGACCGCGCCATTGCCGATGGCCTGGACGCGCGCGCCACGCGCCGGCGTCTGTGGCGTCCGCGCGTGCTGGTCTACGGGGCTGCCATCGGATTGCTGGCCGTGGGTTTCGTCGTCAGTCTTGCGCTGCGCAGCCCGCTGCGGGTCGACGTGGTGCGCGACCGCAATGTGCTGGCGCGCGAAGTCGCCGGCGGCCTGATCGAAAACATCTACCGCCTGCAGTTCATCAACACATCCAACGAGCCGCTCACGCTGCAGCTGGCGGCCGATGGCCTGCCGGGCCTGAGCGTGCGCACGGTGCCCGAAGACCGCCAGGAAGTGCGTGTGCCGCCCTCGAGCAATCTGCTCGTGCCGGTGGTGGTGCGTGCGCCGACCGACGCCGGCACGCCCGGTTCACATCCCATCCAGTTCGTGCTGCGCAGCGCGCCCGGCCAATCCGGCGCGCAGCTCGATCTGCACGAAGCCGCGAGTTTTTATCTGCCGCAGTGATGCGGCCAGCAAGGAGCCGACCATGACCCATTCCGCAATCGAGATCGTCCGTCCGTGGTATCGCGAGCCCTGGCCCTGGATCCTGATGGCCGGGCCGGCCGCCGCGCTGATCGGATGCTTCGCGACGATCTATCTGGCTTACACCTATCACCCCGACGCGCCCATCATCGATGGCGGCGTGCGCCGGGGCCTGGTGGTCGAGCGTCATGCCGACGTGGCGCCCGCCGGCGCGCCGATCGCCGCGCCGGCGCCGGACAGCGCGCCACGGCGCTGAGGGGCCGCACATGCGTCTGCGCCCTCGTGAGCTGATGTGGATTCTCTGGCCCGCCTTCGTGGCGGCGGCGGTGGGCAGCGGCCTCGTGTTCGCGCTGGTCGACCCGCTCGACATCACGGTGTTCGGCCACGCCGTGACCGGGCGCGTGGGCTTTTACTCCGTCTTCTTCCTGCTGCAATGGCTCATCACCGCCGGTGCCTGCGCGCTGACGGCGTGGCTGCTTCCGGCGCACCAGGAGGATGACGAAGACCTGTGAAGGGCAGGGCACGCGTCCGAAGCGCACAGGGCGAGGGTCCGAAGCGGGGAAGGGGAGGCGCGCCGGCCACACCGCCCACAAAAATAACTTGCGATTAAATAGCGCGCTATGTAAACTGATTCCATCATGAACGCCAAGGCCACTTCCTCCTCGACCCGCGGCAAGCGCAGTGCTCAGCCTGCCGCAGGACCCGAATCGCTGCTGCTCGACAATCAGCTGTGCTTTGCCCTGCACTCGACGGTGCTGGCCATGAACAAGCTGTACCGCAAGCTGCTGGCGCATCTGGACCTGACCTATCCGCAGTACCTGGTTATGATGGTGCTCTGGGAACGCGATGGCGTGAGCTTGTCGGACATCGGCAAGCGCCTGTTTCTGGATTCGGCCACGCTCACGCCGCTGCTCAAGCGCATGGAAACCGCAGGCTTGCTCAAGCGTGTGCGTGCCGCGGATGACGAGCGCCATATCGTCATCACCCTGACCGCGGCGGGCCGGGCCTTGCGCGCCAAGGCCACCGAGGTGCCGGCCGAAGTCGGTTGCGCGCTGGCCTGTCCGGTCGAAGAGCTGGCGCAGCTCAAGCAACAGCTCGAGGCGCTGCGCGAGCGGATGGCGGGCTATGTGGAATGAGCACCCGCTTTTTTTTCCACAAATAAGTAGTGCGCTATTTAATCGTTTGCAATAGTATTTGTTTGAATGCTGTTTTGATTTTTGTTTCAGTCTGCCCCTTCACTGCTTGTCTACCTCTACAGGAGTTTCACCATGTCGATCGAAAAAGTCCTCTACACCGCCCATGCCAAAGCCACCGGTGGCCGCGACGGCCGCGCCACGTCCTCGGACAACGTGCTGGACGTGCGCCTGACCACCCCGCGCGAACTCGGCGGCGCCGGCGGTGAAGGCACCAACCCCGAACAACTGTTCGCCGCGGGCTATTCCGCATGCTTCCTGGGCGCGCTGAAGTTCGTGGCCGGCCGCGAGAAGATCGCGCTGGGCAACGACGTGTCCATCGAAGGCGCGGTGGGTATCGGCGCCATCCCGACCGGCTTCGGCATCGAGGTCGAGCTCAAGATCTCGCTGCCCGGCCTGGAGCGTGACGTTGCCGAGTCGCTGATCGAAAAGGCCCACATCGTGTGCCCGTACTCGAACGCCACGCGTGGCAACATCGACGTGACCCTCACCCTGGTGTGATCGCGCGCGGGCGACGGGCATGCGCCCGCCGCCTCGCGTCTCGATGCATCAGTAAAAAGGCCCCGGCAGGGCGAGCAGATGCTCGCGCCGCCGGGGCCTTCGCTCGTATGCCGTCTGGCGAGCCGGCCTAACCGTAGGTCTGCGCGGCCACGGCGCGCACGAACGGGCCATAACCGGGCTGGGTGTCGGGCTCGGCGCCGAGCGTCATGATGACCGGCCTGTCGTCGATGGCGAAGCCACGGGCCTGCAGTGCCTCGGCCAGCGTGTCCTGCGCCGGCGCCAGGTCCAGGCGCAGGGACACGCAGCCGGCCTGACGCGCGGCCGCGCGGGCCACGGATTCGATCAGCGCCAACGCGTCTTCGTCGTTGCGGGCGATGACCGGGCCGATCAGCGTGAGCGGGCCTTGCGGGACGCCGAGCGCATAGCCGCTCGGCGCGCCGCCCGAGTCCAGGGCCAGGAAGGCGCTGTGCGCCTGCGCGCGGCGGGCCAGCACCAGCGCGGCGCGGCGAGCGCCGGTGGCGGCGACGTCGAGGGCCTCGAGCGTGACGATGTCTTCGGGACGGGCGGGCAGGATGCGGTCGGCGGGGGCCGCCGGGGCACCGGCGTACCAGTCGAGCGCCGTGAGCGGCGCGCTCATCCGGGTGATGCGTCCGCCCGCGCGGTAGCCCAGGCGTTCGTAGAGCGGCACGCCGGCATCGGTGGCGATGAGACTGATGGCACGGCCCGCCGGCAGCGTGTCTTGCAGGTGCTGCATC
Organism: Bordetella genomosp. 5; assembly: GCF_002261475.1. Lineage (GTDB taxonomy): Bacteria > Pseudomonadota > Gammaproteobacteria > Burkholderiales > Burkholderiaceae_B > Bordetella. The sequence goes on along the minus strand of NZ_NEVN01000007.1, from coordinate 52,865 downwards.
AGCGCGCGCCCGATACCGCGGCGCTGCCATTCGGGCTGAATCATCACGGCGCCGATCGCGCCATGACTGCCGAAGTCGAAGGTGCCGCCCGCCGCGATCAGGGCGGGCTGGTCGGGCGATTGGCCACGCAGGCCGAACAGTCGGCCGGCCGCCAGTTGCGTGGCGAAATCGGCGGCGGAAAAGCGCCAGTCCACCGCACGGCACAGCGCCACCAGGGCGTCGATGTCGGTGGCGTTCAGTTCCTCGAAGCGTAAGTCGGTCATGGGATGGGAGTTTGCGCGGCAGCGGAAGTGGCCGCACCGGCATTCTAGCGGGTCATGTGTGACGCGGGGATTGGCGGGCGGATTTGCAACGGATAGTTCGCTCAGAGTGAACAATCCGGGCGGGTCGTTTCGTTAAAATCTGCACTCGATTCGTCCATAAGGGGTCTGCGTGCAGACTGATATCGTCATTTCCGTGCAGGGCCTGACCAAGACCTATGCTTCCGGCCACCAGGCGCTCAAGAAGATCGACCTGGACATCCGCCGGGGCGAGATCTTCGCGCTGCTCGGCCCGAACGGCGCGGGCAAGACCACGCTCATCAGCATCATCTGCGGCATCGTCAACGCCACGGCCGGCCGGGTGCTCGCCGACGGTCACGACAACGTCACCGCCTATCGCGAGGCGCGCGCCGCCATCGGCCTGGTGCCGCAGGAAATCAACACCGATGTGTTCGAGACCGTCTGGAACACGGTGTCGTTCTCGCGCGGGCTGTTCGGCAAGCGCGCCAATCCCGCCCATATCGAGCGCGTGCTGCGCGACCTGTCGCTGTGGGACAAGAAGGACAGCCGCATTCTGGCCCTGTCGGGCGGGATGAAGCGGCGCGTCATGATCGCCAAGGCGCTTTCGCACGAGCCTCGCATCCTGTTCCTCGACGAACCCACCGCGGGCGTCGACGTGGAACTGCGGCGCGGCATGTGGGAGATGGTGCGGCGTCTGCGCGAGCAGGGCGTCACGATCATCCTGACCACGCACTACATCGAAGAGGCGCAGGAGATGGCCGACCGGGTGGGCGTGATTCGCAAGGGCGAGATCATCCTGGTCGAAGAGACGCGCACGCTGATGCAGAAGCTGGGCAAAAAGCAGCTGCGCATCACGCTGGCCGCGCCGCTCCAGGAGGTGCCGCAAGCGCTGGCCGACTTCTCGCTCGAGCTGGGCAACGGCGGCGCCGAGTTGATCTACACCTACGACACCCAGCGCGATTCCGAGGCGCTGATGCGTCTGCTGCGTCAGATCGACCGTCTGGGGATCGCCTATTCCGATCTGTCTTCGTCGGAGAGTTCGCTCGAAGACATCTTCGTCAGCCTGGTACACGAGCAAACATGAACTGGTACGGTATACGCGCCATCTATGGCTTCGAAATGGCCCGCGCCTGGCGCACGCTCATGCAGAGTGTGGCCTCGCCGGTAATCTCCACCTCGCTTTACTTCGTCGTGTTCGGCTCCGCGATCGGCGCCCACATGGTGCAGATCGAAGGCGTCAGCTACGGCGCCTTCATCGTGCCGGGCATGATCATGCTGTCGCTGCTGACGCAGAGCGTGGCCAACGCCTCGTTCGGCATCTATATGCCAAGGTTTTCCGGCACGATCTACGAGATCCATTCGGCGCCGATCTCGTACATCGAGATCGTGGCGGGATATGTGGGGGCCGCGGCGACCAAGAGCATCGTGCTCGGCCTCATCATGCTCGCCACCGCGCGGCTCTTCGTCGACTTCAGCATCGAGCATCCGATCTTCATGCTGGCGTTCCTGGTGCTCACTGCCGTCACGTTCAGTCTGTTCGGCTTCATCATCGGCGTCTGGGCCGACGGCTTCGAGAAGCTGCAGATCATCCCGCTCATGATCATCACGCCGCTCACCTTCCTGGGCGGGACGTTCTACTCGATCCAGATGTTGCCGCCGTTCTGGCAGAAGGTCACGCTGGCCAACCCGGTGGTCTATCTCGTCAGCGGTTTCCGCTGGAGTTTCTACGGGGTGTCGGACGTGAACGTGCTGGTGAGCATCGGCATGACGCTGCTGTTCCTGGTGGCCTGCATGCTGACCGTGCGCTGGATCTTCAAGACGGGCTATCGCCTGAAGAGCTGACGCCACCGCGCCGCCGCTCGACGAATGCAAACGGCCCGCCAGTCACCTGGCGGGCCGTTTTGCCTGGTGGGCCACCGCTCCAGCCCGGCCCGTATGCCCGGATGCCGGGCGCGGCTGGCGCTCAGGTGGCCGCGGCGCCCACGGTGTCGGTGAACTGTTTGGCGGGCATGGGCTTGCCGAGCAGGAAGCCCTGCAGCGAGTCGCAGCCCAGCTCGGTCAGGAAGCGCTGCTGCGCCGCGGTTTCCACCCCTTCGGCCACGATTTTCAGGTTGAGCTTCTGGCCCAGCGCGATGATGGCGGAGACGATCGCCGCATCCTCCTGGTCGTGTTCGAGCTGGCTGATGAAGCCGCGGTCGATCTTGAGCTCGGAGGCCGGCAGGCGTTTGAGATACAGCAGGCTCGAGTAACCGGTGCCGAAGTCGTCGATCGAGATCGACACCCCCAGGGCCGCGAGCTCGCGCAGCACGGCGAGGCTGGCTTCGGCATCGCGCATGGCGGTGGTCTCGGTGATCTCGATGGCCAGGCACGACGGCGGCAGCTCGTATTGCGCGAGCGTGGCGCGGATGCTCTCCACCAGGTTCACCTGCGAGAACTGCATCGCGGAGAGGTTTACCGCGACGGTCCAGTCGTCGTGGCCCTGCAGGCGCCACTCGCGCATCTGGCGGCAGGCCTCGTCGAGCACCCATTCGCCGATCGAAAAGATCAGCCCGGTGCGCTCGGCGATCGGGATGAACACGCCGGGCGCGATCATGCCGCGTTCCGGGTGGTTCCAGCGCAGCAGGGCCTCGGCACCCACGATGGGGCCGGAGGGCGCCACGAACTTGGGCTGGTAGTACAGCTCGAATTCGCCGCGGGCCCGGGCCTGGCGCAGGTCCTGCAGCATCTGCAGCTGCTCGCGCGCGTCCTCGTTCATCGAGGGCTCGAAGAAGCTGTAGCGCCGGCTGCCACCCAGCCGTTTGGCGTGATACATGGCGGCGTCGGCGTTGGTGAGCAGCACATGCTGATCACGTGCGTCGTTGGGATAGATGGAGATGCCAACGCTGGCGGCCACGGCCACCTCCTGGCCCAGCACTTCGGCGGGCTGGCCCAGGATGTCGATCAGGCGTTCCGCCAGATTGGCCGCGTCGGTGGGCTCGACCACATCGGCCAGCACCACGAACTCGTCGCCGCCCAGGCGCGCCACGCAGTCCTGCGCGCGCAGGCCTTCCTTGATGCGGTCGGCCATGGTCTGCAACAGCAGATCGCCGGCCTGATGGCCGAAGGCATCGTTCACGGCCTTGAAGCCATCCAGATCGAGAAACAGCACCGCGAAGTGGCCACGCGTGTCGCGGGCGCGTTCGATGGCCTGCTTCATGCGTTCTTCGAGCAGCGCGCGGTTGGGCAGCTTGGTGAGCGCGTCGTGCAAAGCCATCTGCACGAGCTCCTGGTTGGCCTCGGCCAATGACGACGAGAGCGCCGAGGTGCGGGCTTCGAGCCGGGTGTCCAGCACGGCGACCACCAGCGCGATCGCCAGCACGCTCAGTGTCACCGCGGTGACCGACACGGCCAGCCAGCCGGCGCTCATGCCGTCGCCGGCCGCCAGGCACACGCTGCCCGGCGCGAAGCGCGCGGCGGCCATGCCCGTGTAGTGCATGCCCACGATGGCCACGCCCATCACGATGGCGGCGCAGACGCGGTAGGCCGGCGCGCCGGGGCGGTTATGCCGCAGCACGTGCGTGATCCAGAGCGCGGCGCCGGAGGCCGTGATCGCGATCAGCACCGACAGCGCGAACAGCGGCGGGGAGTATTCGATCGCCGGGTACATGCGCATCGCGGCCATCCCGACGTAATGCATGGCGGCAATGCCCGCACCCATGAGCAGGGCCGCACCCGCGAGCCGGCGGCGCGGTAGCGCGGGCTGGGTCACGACCCACAGCGCGAACGCCGAGCAGCCGATGGCGAGCGCCAGCGACAGCACCGTCAGGCCGACGTCGTAACCCAGCGGAATCGGCAGGCTGAAGGCCAGCATGCCGACGAAGTGCATCGACCAGATGCCCAGGCCCATCGCGCTGGCGCCGCCGACGAGCCAGAAGCGCGAGGCCACGCCCTGGGCCGCTGCGACGCGGCTGGCCATGCCGAGCGCCGTGTAGGCGGCCAGGATCGCGACAAGCAGTGATACCAGCACCAGGGTGGCGTCGTAGTTTCCAACAAGCATCGATAGTCTCTGCCGCGCTCCGGCCGAAGCCTGGCGGACGCAAGGAGAAAGGTGGGGGGAGGGGCGGCCGGGTGGAGCAGTCTGGAACCGCGCAGAGTGGGGCCACCTTACAGGACGGCAAGCGTAGCCGATTTTCTTATCGTGTAGCGATTACTTGCGGCTCGTAAGGCTGGGCTGGCGAGAGGGTTATTCCGGTGGGCCGGGGAGCGGTCAGCCCGCCGGGTGGGCCAGCTCTCGCAGCAACAGCACTGCATTGCGCGCGGCGGTCGAGCGCTCGTGCCGTCGATAGGCCATGTCGAGCAGGGCGCGCGGCGCGTCGCCCTTGATCGGACGGTACTCGATGCCCTCGGCGCCCATGTGCCGCATGGCGGCGGGCACCACCGAGATCCCCACGCCCGCGGCGACGAGGCTGATGATCGACGCCATTTGCGGGGCTTCCTGGATCACGCGCGGCGTGAAGCCGGCACGCTGGCAGGCTGCCTGGATGGCGTCGTACAGGCCTGCGCCGACCGGCCGGGGGTAGAGCACGAATGCCTCCTGCGCCAGGGCGTCGATCGGCACCGAGCGGCGGCGGCACAGCGGATGGCCGGGCGGCAGCGCGACAAGCATGGGTTCGTCCAGCACCCGCTCGGAGGCGTGCTCCGGGGCGAGCTGATAGGGCGGCCGCACGAAGGCCACGTCGACGCCGCCTTCCCGCAAGTGCTGGAGCAGGGCCTGCGTGTTGCTTTCTTCCAACGATATATGCACGCCCGGATAGCGATCGCGATAAGCGCGGATCGCCTGGGGCAGATAAGGGTGGAACACGGCGGAGGCCGTGAACCCCACCGCGACCGACCCGCGCTCGCCGCGGCCCAGCCGTCGCGCGGTGTCCGCCGCGCGCTCGGCCGCCGCCAGAATGGCGCGGGCGTCATCCAGGAACTGGCTGCCCGATTCGGTGAGCGCCACGCCACGCGGCAGGCGCAGCAGCAGCGGCGTGCCAAGCTCGCGCTCGAGTTGCTGGATCTGCAGAGACATCGGCGGCTGGCCGATGCCGAGCCGCGCCGCGGCACGGGTGAAGTGCAGCTCTTCGGCGACCGCGACGAAATAACGCAGGTGGCGCAGTTCCATTTTTTTAAAATATGGAGGGATACAGTGCCATATATTGGACAAATGATAGGGCGACGTCTACTTTGACGGTGCGGGCATGTGGCCCGCGCGTCTCCCGAGATCGTCATGTCCCCCCCGTCTTCCCCCGCGGTCACCGCCACCCGTTCGCAGCGCGAGCCGGGCGATGCGTGGCTGCGCCGTGGCTCGCGCGAGCTGCATCGTGCCCAATGGGCGTTGTTCGCCGCGGGCTTCAGTACGTTTTCGTTGCTGTATTGCGTGCAACCGCTGATGCCGCTCTTCACGCAGGCCTTCTCGGTGTCGCCGGCGCAGAGCAGCCTCTCGCTGTCGCTCGCCACCGGCCTGCTCGCGCTCGCCATCTTCGGCGTGGGGCTCTGGTCGCAGGCGCTGTCGCGCAAGGGCGTGATGGCGATTTCACTGTTCGCGTCGGCGATATTGTCGCTGTTGGCGGCCCTGGCGCCCGACTGGCATTCGCTGCTGGTGCTGCGCGCGTTGCAGGGGCTGGCCATGGGCGGCGTGCCGGCGGTGGCCATGGCCTACCTCGCCGAAGAGGTCGAGCCCGACACGCTGGGCTTCGTCATGGGGCTCTATATCAGTGGCAGCGCGTTCGGCGGGCTGACCGGGCGCATCGTCACGGGCTTCGTGTCCGATCACATGGGATGGCGCGCCGCGCTCGGGGCGCTCGGCGTGCTGGGCCTCGTGGCGGCGCTGCTGTTCCTGTGGCTGCTCCCGCCCTCGCGTCGTTTCGTGCCTCGCCGCGGCAATGGCTGGCAGGAGGCGCGCACGGGTCTGACCGTGCACCTGCGCAATGGGCCGCTCGTGAGCCTGTTCGTGCTGGGTGGCCTGCTGATGGGCGCCTTCGTCACGGTGTACAACTACGTGGGCTTTCGCCTGTTGCTGCCGCCGTTTTCCCTGTCGCAGACCTTCATCGGTGCGATCTTCGTGGTGTACCTGGTCGGCATCTTCGCCTCGACCTGGTTCGGCCGGCTGGCCGATCGCCACGGCCGCGGGCCGATGCTGGTCGCGGGCGCTTCATTGGCGTTGGCCGGCCTGTTGCTCACGCTCTCCGACAATCTGGGCGTGTTGATCGCCGGCATCGTGGTGTTCACCTTCGGCTTCTTCGCGGCGCATGCCGTGGCGAGCGGCTGGGTGGGGCAGATGGCGCGCGGCTACAAGGCGCAGGCCGCCGCCCTGTATCTGCTGGTGTATTACCTGGGCTCGAGCGTGCTGGGCGCGGTGGGGGGCAAGAGCTGGGCCCACGCGGGCTGGACCGGCGTGGCCGAACTCACCGGCGTGTTCCTGGTGCTGGCGCTCGGCGTGGCGGGCACGCTGTGCTGGCGCAACGCGCGGCAGGCGCGCGCCGAGGCGGGCGCCGAGGCTGGTCTGGACCGCGCGGGTCCCTGAGTACCTGTCGCCTGTTGACGGCCGGCGCGGTCGTCATGGGTGCGCGCGCAACGATCGAGGCCGCCTGCGGGCGGCCTTCTTCATGGGCGGGCTCGTGGTATCGTGCGCCGCGCCGCGTCCGTGGAGTACCCGCAAACATGACCGAATCGATGCAATCCCCCTGTGAGCTGGCGCGCGCCTTCGCGCGCGCGCTGCGCGTTGGCGCGCATGGTGCCGTGCTGGCGGCATGCCTGGCCGCGGGGTCGGGCGTCACCCCGGCCGTGGCGGCGTCGTCGCAGACCAAGGCGCAAGGCCAGGCACCGGCCCAGGTGCGGTCCCTGGCCGAGGAGCCGCGCGTGCGCGCGGATCTGCTGGAAGTGCTGGGCTACGCACGCGGCAGCTATACGATGCCGCAGGCGCTGGTGCTGACGCAGGTGCTGCAGGCGCTGCATTCCGATGCGGCGCGCCGTCGTATCCCGCTGGACGACGGGCGCTACCTGCTGAGTTCGCTGGATGAAACCACGCGCGGCCGCGACCGTGCGGCCCTGCTCTACAACGCACAGGGGCAGCTCGCGGCCGTCGGGCTGGTCAATGGCCAGTGCCATCTGGGCGACGAAGGGCTGCTGGACTGCCGCGCGGAAGACGAGGCGTGGTTGTCGGTATTCGTTCCGGTCACGCGCGCGCCCACGCGCGACGCGGCGATTCTCTCGACCTTCGAGCGCTGGGCCGCGGAGCCCCCGCTGCTGGACGACGCACCGGCGCAGCAGCGCATCGCGCATGTGGAGCTGGTGCCGGTGGAAGCGGGTGCGCAGACCTGGGGCGCGGCGCAGTTGCCGCCAGGATTCCCGCTCGCATTCGTCGCGCTGGCGCCGGGCCACGTGGCGCTCGAAACGGCGGCCGGCGGTGGCGCCTACACCTTCCCGCCCGCGCTCGAAGGCGTGCCGCTGGTAAACGACTGGGACGAGCAGGAAGGACGGCCGCCGCGCGCATTCGAGATCGCGTGGCGCAGCTATGCGCCCTACGACGAGGTTCGCACGCAGAGCATGCGTCGGGCCGGCGGCGCGCGGCTGCAGCGCGGCGCGCACGGCGTGGTCCTGAGCGGCGAGCGCGACGGCTACAGCTATATGTTGCAGCTCGACGATGAGGGCGAGGCGGGCGTGCTCGTCACCCTGGCCCTCTGGCGCGGGACCTTGCCGCACCCCTGAGACGGGCGGCGCGCGCGCCATACACAGGTGTTAACGCGCGCTTGACGCGACCCTGCGCATAATGGTCCTGCCCGCCAGCGTGGCGGGCAGCGCACGCCGGCGCGTCCGGCGGCTCCGCTCGCGCCTCCGCATGCCGTCCGCCTCCTCGATACTTCGTTCTCGCACCAGACCCTTCGCGCTCGCCGCCGCCGTGGTGCTGGTGGGCATCGGCGCGGGTCTGGCGGGCATGGCGCTCGGGCTGTTGTTGCACGCGGTCCAGCACCTGGCCTACGGCTACGGCGCGCTGGGCCACGAGAGCTTCCTGCAGGGCGCCAGCGCCGCGCCGCCGTGGCGCCGCGTCGCCGCGCTGCTGATGGCCGGTGTGGTCGCCGGCGTGGGTTGGTGGGCGCTGCGGCGTTACGGCCGCCGGCTGGTGAGCGTGCGCGACGCCGTCGGGGCCGCGGCGCCCGGCCAGGCCATGCCCGTGGGCAGCACGATCGTGCACGTGCTGCTTCAGATCGTGACGGTAGGCCTGGGATCACCGCTGGGCCGTGAAGTGGCACCACGCGAGGCCGGCGCGTTGTGGGCGGGCAGCGTGGCGCGCTGGATGGGACTGACCGCGGCGCAATGCCGTGCGCTCGTGGCGTGCGGCGCCGGAGCGGGGCTGGCCGCGGTCTACAACGTGCCACTTGCGGGGGCGCTGTTCGTGCTGGAGGTGCTGCTTGGCACCTTCGATCGCGGCATTGCCGTGATGGCACTGGCGAGCTCGGCGATCGCGGCCGCCGTCGCGTGGCTGGGGCTGGGCGTGCAGCAGCAGTACGCGCTCGGGCCCATCGCACTGGACTGGCCCCTCGCCATGGCCGCCTGTGTGGCCGGGCCCCTCTTCGGGCTGGCGGGGCAGGCGTTCGCCCGCGCGACGTCCGCCGCGCGGGCGGCCGCGCCGCGAGGCGCCGCGTTGCCGTTCGTGGCGCTGCTCAACTTCGCGGGCATCGCCTGTCTGGCCGTCGTGCTGCCCGCGCTGCTGGGCAATGGCAAAGGGCCGGTGCAGCTCAGTCTGGACGCCAGCCTGCCGCTCGGCATGGCCGTGCTGCTGCTCGGGCTGCGCGTGCTCATCACGCTGAGTACGTTGCGGTCGGGCGCACAGGGCGGCTTGCTCACGCCGGGTCTCGCGGTGGGCGCTCTGCTGGCGCTGGTCCTGGCGCACTGCGCGGATGCCTGGAGCGCGACGCCCTGGCTCGATCCCGCCGCGTTCGCCCTGATCGGCGCGACGGCGTTTCTGGCGGTCTCGATGAACATGCCGCTCACGGCGCTCGTGCTGATGCTGGAGTTCACCCACGCGCCGCTGCAGATGCTGGTGCCGCAGGCGCTCGCGGTCGCGGGCGCCACGGCGGCGGCACGCTGGAACGCGCAACGTATCGAGCGCGCATCATCGCCTCGAGATGCGGCGCACATCGCGGGTAAACACTGAATTTCGCACGATTTTCCGTGCAGATCTGACAAAGATCATCGCGGCGCAGGATAGACCTGTTATAAATCGCGCCTTGAGGTACGCCAGCGAAATGGCAATGGAAGCAGGGGCGTGGATAAGGGATTGAAATTCAGCCTGCCGTCGTGGCGTTTGACGCGGTGGCTGACGGACAGTGGTGTGGACACCCCCGCCGAGATTCGCGTCGCCCTTATCGCGAGTCTTTTCGGAACATTGCCGATTTTTGCCGGCGGCGTCATCAACACGATCATGATCTCGGGCGTCGTGGTGTGGCGCAATCCGAATCCCCTCTACATCTCGTGGCTCGCGCTCGAGATTCTGCTCGGCGTGATCCGCGTCACGGTGCTGCGCAACTCCTTGCGCGCCGCGCGGCGCGGCGAGCGCACCCAGACCGACCTCTATCTCTTTCTCGCACTGCTGTGGGCCTTCAGCGTGGGCTACGGCGTGCTCATCACGTTCATGAACGGCGACTGGCTCGCGGCCACGCTGGCGGGTGTCTCGTGCGGGGCCATGGCGGGCGGTATCTGCTTTCGCAACTACGGCGCGCCGCGCCTGGTGGGCGCGATGATTCTGCTCAGCCTCGGACCGATGTGTATCGGCGCGTTGTTCACGGGCGAGTGGGTGATGGCGATCGTGTTCATCCAGGTGCCGTTCTATCTGATCAGCATGACGATCGCGTCGCATCGTCTCAATCGCATCCTGGTGGCCACCATGCTGGCCGAACGCGAGAACGATCGGCGCGCGAGCGAAGATCCGCTCACCGGGCTGGCCAACCGGACCGGACTGCTCACCGCCCTCGAGCGGGTGTGCGGCGCCGCGCGGGCGCACACGCAATGCGCCGCGCTGCTGTATCTCGATCTCGATGATTTCAAGATCGTGAACGACAGCCATGGCCATGGGGCGGGCGACCATGTGCTGCGCACGCTGGCCGCGCGCATGCGGTCGATGCTGCGCGTGGGCGATGTGGCGGCGCGCATCGGTGGCGATGAGTTCGTGATGCTGGCGACCGGCGTTCAACCGGCGGCGGCGACGCGCCTGGCCGAGCATCTGATGCATGATCTGTCGCAGCCCATCGTGCTCGAAACCGGGACGCGGGTCGAGGTCGGCGTATCGGTCGGCATCGCGATGATCGATGCCACCAATGCCGATGCGCAACGTGTGCTGGAAGCCGCGGATACGGCCTTGTACCGCGCGAAGGCGCAGGGTGGAATGCGCAGCGCCTTCGCGGGCGGTTCGCCGGAGTTTGCCGACGCCCTGGGCTGACCTGGCGTCAGCCGGTGGCCTTCAGCATGGCGTAGAGCTGATCCTTGAGGTGCAGCTTTTCTTTCTTGAGCTTCTCGATATCCAGCAGGGTGGCCTGCTCGCGGCCCGCCTCCATTTTCTGGATCTGCTGATCGAGCTCGCCGTGTCGGTCGTACATCCGCGAGAAGTGCGGATTGGCGCCGTTGAGCTTCGATATCAAGTCGCGATACTCAGGGAACATAAGGACCTCCTGGGGTAAAACGTCCGTGCCTCCGTGCCCGAAGCCACGAACCGGAAAGAGACCGTGTTCTGATCGGACCAGTATAGGCCAAGCCAGTTCCTGCGTCGCTCGATACGCGTCGGACTACGGCGCGGGGGCGCCTTGCGCCAGCGCCCACAGCCGCTCGGCGACCTGGGCCATGTCGAAGGGTTGGCGATAGAGGCAGATTTCGAGCGGGATGTCCCACTCGGGGCCTCCCGCGCGGACGAGGCGGCCCGCGTCGAGGTCATCCTGGACCAGCATGGCCGGCAGCCACGCGACGCCGCGGCCCTGAACCGCCATCGAACGCAGCAGCGTGGCGTGCGGGCCCACGAAGGTGGCCTGCACATGGCCATCGCGTACCGACTTCTGCCGCAACTGGCTCATCACGATGCGGCCCAGCCCCGACGCCGGCCCATACGCCAGGAACGGCACCGCGCCCTTGCCGGCCAGGGCATGCGCCGGTGCGTCGGTCGAGCCCGCCGCGGGCGCGCTCACGGGCATGAGCACATCGGTGCCCAGCTGCACCATGGGGTAGGGCGTTTCGTCGAGCCGGCTCGCCACGTCGGGATGACGGTGGCACAGCAAAAACTGCACGCGGCGTTGCGCCATGAGGTCTTCGCAGGCCTGGAAACTGTCGGACATCATCTGAATCGCACCCACGCCGAGCTCGGCCTCGAGCCGGGTGAGCCAGCGCGGAAAGAACATCAGCGACAGCAGATGGGTGGCGGCGAAGCGCAGGCTGGCCGCGTCCTGGGCGTGCGCGGCGAGGGCCTTGATGCGGGCAGCCTCGAGATCGGCCATCACCTGCTTAAGCAGCGGCAGGAACTTGTGTCCGGCGGCGGTGAGCTCGGTGGGATGCGTGCTGCGATCGAACAGGTCGGCGCCCACCCATTCTTCGAGCGCGCGGATGTGGCGGCTGAAGGCGGGCTGCGCGATGGCGCGTGCCTCGGCGGCGCGCGAGAAGCTGCCGGTCTCCGCCAGGGCGCAGAAGTCCTCCAGCCAATTGGTATCGAGCGGACGGTTCTTGAGTCCCATGTGTGGTGAGGTCGCTGCGGTGCAGCAAAGATAATTCTATGCAATTCGAGTATTGGACGGGCCAGATACGCTGCCGCAATCATAACGGCCATCACGACTCACACGACAAAGGAGACTCAGCATGGCTTCCATCTCGAACTATCGCGGCATCATTCCGGCGATTTCGTGCCCGTTCACCAAGGATCACCGCATCGATGAGCCCGCGCTGCGCCGCCTCGCCAGCTGGCTGGCCGAGCATGAGCGCGTGGTGGCCGTGATGACCAACGGGCATACCGGGGAGGTGTTTTCCCTGACGCCCGCCGAACGCGCCGAAGTCACCCGCATCGTGGCCGACGAGCTGCGCGGCAAGTTGCCCGTGATTTCGTCGATCGTCTGCGAGGGCCTCGCCGAAGCCGCCGAACATGCCCGCGCCGCGCGTGCGGCCGGCGCCGCCGCGCTCGACGTCATGCCGCCGCACCACTGGCTGCGCTTCGGCTTCACGCCGCGCCATGCGCTGGATTACTTCAAGGCCATCCACGAGGCGGCGCCCGATCTCGATCTGGTGTGCCACGTGTACCCGGCGTGGACGCGCGCATCGTATTCGTCGAGCCTGTTGGCCGATCTGGCCCGCCTGCCCTATGTGCAGGCGTTCAAGGTCGGTCAGCGCGACATGAACAAGTACGCACGCGACATCCAGGCCCTGCGCGAGGCCGACGCTTCGAAGGCCATCCTCACCTGCCACGACGAATACCTGCTGGCCTCGATGGTGCAGGACATCGACGGGGCACTGGTCGGGTTCGCGACGTTCATTCCGCAACTCATCTCCGACCTGTGGGACGCCGTGAAGGCAGGCGATCTCAAGCGGGCGCAGGCGGTGCAGGCCGTGATTACGCCGCTCAAGGACGCGGTGTACGGCGGCGGCGAGCCCACCGGCGAGGCGCATGCCCGCATGAAGGCCGGCATGTATCTGGCCGGCGTGCTGGAGAGCGCCACCGTGCGCCCGCCCACCGAGGCCCCGAACGAGGCCGAAATGAAGGCGTTGCGCGACGCGCTGGCGCAGGCCGATCTGCTGGCGCGCTGAAACACGACGACGGCGCGCCCGCGGGCGCGACGCCATCTGCACAAAAACATAAATCGAGGAGACATCTCATGCAGAAGAAAATGTTGTGGCACATTGGTCTGGCGCTGTGCGCGGCGCTGGGCAGCGGCGTCGTGCATGCCGAAGACAAGTACCCGTCGAAATCCGTGCGTTTCGTGATTCCGTTCCCGCCGGGCGGCACGCTCGATATGCTGGGCCGCGACGTGGCGGCCAAGCTCAGCGAGCAGACCGGCCAGAGCTTCATCGTGGAAAACCGCTCGGGCGGCAACGGCATCATCGGCGCGGACGTGGTGGCCAAGTCGCCGGCCGACGGCTACACGCTGCTGTTCAACGCCTCGACGTTCACCACGGCACCCATGACGATGAAGTCGGTCCCGTATGCGGTGGAGAAGGATTTCGTGCCCGTCGCGATGGCAGGCAAGGCGCCGCTGTCGGTGTCGGTCAAGAAAGATCTGCCCGTGAATGATCTGCCGGGCCTGCTGGCCTATGCCAAGGCCAACCCCGGGCGCCTCAGCTTCGCGGTCGGCTCGATCGGCTCGGCCGGCCACCTCGCCACCGAACTGCTCAAGCGCCAGGGCGGCCTGGATTACATGGTGATCCCGTACCGCGGCACGTCGCCCGCGTTGCAGGACCTCGTGGGCGGCCGGATCGAGGGCTTCATCGACCCGGTGCTCGGCGCGATCTCGTACTACAAGGGCGGCATGCTGAAGATCATCGCGGTGACGTCCGACACGCGTCTGCCCAACCTGCCCGAGGTGCCGACGGTGGGCGAAACGCTGCCCGGTTATCAGTTCTACAGCTGGTATGGCCTGTGGGCGCCGGCCGGCACCCCGCCGGCCATCGTCACGCAGCTCAATGCGCAGATGAACAAGGCATTGGGCGCCGGGCTCAAGGAGAAGTACGAGCAGCTCGGCGTGACCATCAGCGGCGGCTCGGTGGCCGAGTTCGCCGAGTTCCAGAAGGCCGACATGGCACGTTCGCGCAAGATCGTCGACGAGGGGAAGATCCGTGTCGACTGAGGGCGCACGCGGCACGGCGGTCGTGACCGGGGCGGCCGGGGGCATCGGCCTGGCCATCGCCCGGCGCCTGCTGGCGGACGGCTGGTCCGTCGCGGGCGTGGATCTCGGGCCGGCCGCGCTGCAGGACGCCGCCTACCGCCATATCGCGGTGGATCTGTGCGATGCCGCCGCGGCCCGTGCCGTCCTCGGCGATCTGGCGGACGCGCGGGCGCTGGTGCACGCGGCGGGCATCCTGCGCGTCGGGCCGCTCGCGCAGCTCGACCCGGAAGACGGCGAGCGCATGTGGAAGCTGCATGTGGACGCGGGCGTGCGGCTGGCGCAGGCGCTGACGCCGCGCATGGCGGCGGCCGGGGGCGGGCGCGTCGTGCTGATCGGCAGCCGCGTCGCGCAGGGCATGCCGGGCCGCAGCCTCTATGCCGCGTCGAAGGCGGCGCTGGTCGCGCTGGCGCGCAGCTGGGGCGCCGAGCTGGCGAGCGAGGGCGTCACGGTGAACGTCGTGTCGCCCGCGGCCACCCAGACCGGCATGCTGAGCGACCCCGCGCGGGCCGGCAGCGCACCGCGACTGCCGCCGATCGGCCGCCTCATCCAGCCCGAAGAGATCGCGGCGCTGGTGGCCTTTTTGCTGTCGCCGGCGGCGGCCGCCATTACCGGTCAGGACATCGCGATCTGCGGCGGGTCGTCGCTGCCGCGCTGAGCGCGGCGACGCGCGTCACGATCACGGTGGCGCCGCCCGCGGCTTGACCCAAATCGCCGATTTGCTAGTATCGCGGCCTGTTCGATCTCTTTGATTCGCCGCGTATGCACCCCGCCCAGATTCCCTGCCAACCCGCCCGGCGCCAGCCGCGCGCGGGTGCGCGCGCGGGACACGGCGCGCGGCCTTATCCGGGTGCCGTGCGCATCAGCGGCCGTGGCGCCTGCAGGCCCGTGCACGCGCCCGTGTCGTTGCTGGGCACCCAAGAGCTCGCACAACGGCGCGCCTACGCGCGCGCCAAGCCAGGCTGAGCGCCGCTTCCTTCGTCTAGCCACCCGACCGCCCGCGGCAGCCTGCCGCGTGGGCGGTCGTCGTCCTGTCCACGTCGCGCCGCGCGCAGCCTTTCTGAGGCTGGCGCGGCGAGGCACGCGCTCAAGCTTTACTCATGCAACTCACCAAAAATTTCGTCAAAGCGAAAAACCCCTGCACGTCCGGCTACCGATGGTTCCTGCGCGATCAGCAGGGCAGCGGCGACTACCAGGCGGTGCTCGATGCCCTGGTCGCCGCCGGGCGCATCGACGACGCCTGCTGGCTGCTCGACCAGTTCGGCCCGACCGACACCGTGCTCGAGCTCGATGAGCTCGACGCGCATGCGCTGATCCATGCCGGCACGATCCGGCTGCGGCGTGGCGGCCTGGTCGACGGCATGTTGCGCGCGGGCGGCGGCATCGTCACCGCGGGTGGCCTGCGCGCCGGCACGCTGGTGGCGGGAGGCCGCATCGAGGCCCGCGCCAGCGTGATCAGCGCGGGCGCGATTCGCTGTGGCGGCGACCTGCGCGCCGCGTGGGGCGTACAGGCCGGCACCACGCTCGATTGTACCGGTGAGCTGCGCGCGCAATGGGAAGTCTCCGCGGGCGGGGACCTGAACGTGGGTGCCATGCTGCGGGCGGGCGACTCGGTGCAGGCGGGTGGCCTGCTGAAGGTCGGCCATGGCATCAAGGCGGGTGGCGACGTGCAGGCCGGCAGCGATCTGCTCGTGGCCCGCGGCATCGAGGCGGGTGGCGATATCCTGGCCGGCGATCATCTCGAGACGGGCTGGGGTATGCGCGCGGGCGGTGCGGTGCGGGCCGGCATGGCGATCCGCGCGGGCGAGGGCATCGACGCGGGCGGCGACATCGTGCCGGGCGAAGGTCACGGCGTGTATGCGGGGCTGCGCGTGCGCATGGATGCCTGGGCCGTGGCCGCGCGCGTGCGGGCGCCGCGCTGCGCGGGACCGCTGGTTAGTGGCCATTGGGTGGCCGAGGCCGAACCCGAGGCCGAGATGGCGGACGCGCGCTAGCACTTCGGCGTGGCGCGGCCGGCGTGGCGCGGCCGGCGTGGCGCGGCCAGCGTGGCGCGGCCGGCCCGACAGGACTCAGCCGAGCAGGCCCAGCAGCTCGATCAATTGCCGGCGTTGGGCGGGTGCGAGGCGCGCGCTGATGCGTTGGTCATGCGACTGCACGGCAGCGGTGATCTGCTGCAGCGCCCGCCGGCCCGACGCCGTGACCGCCAGCGCATAGGCGCGGCGATCGGCGGGCGTCTCGCGTCGTTCCACCATACCCAGCGCCTGTAATTGGTCCACCACCTGCACCGCGCCGGAGCGCGCGATGCCGAGCGCGCGCGCGAGGTCGGTGAGCTTCATGCCGTCGTTGTTCGCGATCAGCGTCAGCGCCGAGAAGCGTTGCGGCGTGATGTCCCAGTCGGTCAGGGCGGCGAGAAAATCCTCGTAGATCGTGATCTGGGCGCGCCGGATCGCATAACCCACGAGGTCGTCGAGCACGCCGTAATCCAGACCGGCGACGTGCGGCTCGAAGTGTTCACCGCGAGCCGCAGGTCGGCGCGCGCGCAGGGCGGGAGTTCGTGTCATGAGTGTGGGGCGAGTTGGGGGTCTACCCTAGCGTGCAACGGCGTTATGCGCCAGCGGATTGCGGGAAAACCCCGGCAGGCCGAAGTCGGGTATTTTGTTATGGTACATAACAATTAAACGAACTCGACCGCGCTGCGGATCTGGAGGAGACATGCAAATTGCCATCGCCGGCGCCGGCATCGGCGGGCTCGCGCTCGCGTTGATGCTGCATCAGCGCGGCATCGCGAGCCGCATCTACGAAAGCGCCCAGGAATTGCGTCCGCTGGGCGTGGGGATCAATCTGCTGCCCCATGCGGTGGACGAGCTCGACCAGATCGGACTGGCGGCGCCGTTGCGCGAGCTGGCCGTCGAGACGGCGGCGCTGCATTACTACAACAAGCACGGGCAGCCGATCTGGCAGGAGCCACGTGGCGTGGCTGCCGGTTATCCCGTGCCCCAGTATTCGGTGCATCGTGGCGAATTCCAGATGCTGCTGGCTCAGGCCGTGCGTGAGCGCCTCGGCCCCGATGCGATCACCACCGGCGTCGTGCTGGAGTCCGCCCGCACCGAAACCGGGCAGGCCGTGGCGAGCCTGCGCCGCCGCGCCGACGGCGCGCTGATCGATGTGGCCGCCGATGTCGTGGTGGGGGCCGACGGAATTCATTCGGCTCTGCGCCGGCAGTTCTATCCGCAGGGCGACGAGCCGCGCTTTTCCGGCCGCATGCTGTGGCGCGCGGTGACCGACGGCGCGCCCTATCTCGATGGCCGCACGATGTTCATGGCGGGCCATCAGGATCAGAAGTTCGTCTGCTATCCGATTTCCGAGCCGCTGCGCCGCGCGGGGCGGTCACGCATCAATTGGATCGCCGAACTGGCGGTGGGCGACGGCGAGCTGCCCGCCACCGACTGGAATCGCCGCGTCGACAAATCGGTCTTCGCCGAGCGCTTCGCCGACTGGCGCTGGGACTGGATCGACATTCCGGCGATCATCGCCGGGGCCGAGGCCATCTACGAATTTCCGCTGGTCGATCGTGATCCGCTGCCGCGCTGGACCCGCGGCCGTCTTACCCTGCTGGGCGATGCGGCGCATCCGATGTATCCGATCGGCTCCAACGGCTCGGCGCAGGCGATTCTCGATGCGCGTTGCCTGGCCGATTGCCTCGTGCAGGCCGGCGCGGGCACCCTGCGCTCGACCGAGACGGCGCTGCTGGAGTACGAGGCGCTGCGGCTGCCGCCCACCGCCGGCATCGTGCTGCGCAACCGGCTCAACGGGCCGGAGCAGGTGATGCAGATGGCCGAGGAGCGCGCACCCGGTGGCTTCGCCGACGTGCACGACGTGATCCGCGCCGACGAACTGCAGGCGGTGTCGTCGCGCTACAAGCGCCTGGCCGGCTTCGATCCGGCGGCATTGCGCGCGAGCCGGGAGCAGCGGGCATGAGCGACTTCGTCTTTGACGGCGCGTTGCCGGCGCTCGAACATCTGGCGACGGTGGTGGTGCAGGTCGATCCGCCACAGGAAGTGGGCGATACACCCCAGGGCCGGCGGCGGGTGATCCCGATCACGGGAGGCACGGTGCGCGGCGCACGTTTGAACGGCCGGGTGCTGCCGGGCGGGGCCGATTTTCAGCTCATCCGCAGCCCCACGTTCACCGACATTCACGCCCGCTATGTGATCGAGACCGAAGCGGGGCAGCGTGTCTATGTGGAGAACACGGGCATCCGTACCGGCTCGGCGGAGGACATCGCCCGGCTCGCGCGGGGCGAGCCGGTGGACCCCGCCCGCATCTATTTCCGCAGTTTTCCCCGTTTCGAGACCGCCGAGCCCAGTCTCGCGTGGCTCAACGACAGCCTGTTCGTCGGGACGGGGGCGCGTTATCCGGACCGGGTGGAGTTGAACTTTTTCCGCCTGGGCTGAAGTGGGACCGCAGCGCCTGCTCGGGCTGCATTCGATCGTGCATAAAAAAACAAGCTCGAGGAGACAAGACATGTCCATGACGCTGCGCCGCCTGCTGGGCGGCCTGATTCGATCGTTGTGCCTGACGCTGGCCGCGCTGCCGGTCCAGGCGGCTTCCTTTCCGCAAGGCCCGGTGCGCCTGAACGTGGGCTTTCCGCCCGGCACCGGCCCCGACATCGTCGCCCGCACGCTCGGCCAGTATCTCGGGCCGCGCCTGGGCGAAAGCGTGGTCGTCGAGAACAAGGTCGGCGCGGGCGGACAGATCGCCGCCCAGACGGTGGCGCGCGCCGCGCCCGATGGCCAGAACATTCTGCTCGGCGAGGTCGGGTCGATCAGCATCGCGCCCGCCACGTATTCCAATCTGAACTACGATCCCGCGCGCGATTTCGCGCCGATCTCGGAGGTGGTGCGCGCCGACTTCGTGTTGGTTGTGCCCGCAACCGCCACGGAGAAGGATCTCGCGGCCTTCGTGCAAAGCGCCAAGGGCGCGTCCGACCGGATCAACTTCGCCACCTTCGGCGCCGGCACGCCCGGCCACTTCGGCGCGGAGCTCTTCGCACGCGAGGCCGGCCTGCGCATCGAGCCCGTGCACTACCGCTCGACCGGCGACGCCATCACGGCGCTGGCCTCGGGCAGTGTGCAGGCCGCGTTCGTGACCACCGCGCTGGCCGTGCCGCAGGTGCAGGGCGGCAAGATGCGCGCGCTGGCCACCACCGGCAAGCAGCGTTCGCCCGCGTTGCCGGATGTCCCCACCTTTACCGAACGGGGCCTGTCGGCCGTCGACTTCGGCGCCTGGTTCGCGCTGTTCGCGCCGGCCGGCACGCCGGACGCCGTGCTCGACAAGCTGCAGGCCGACAGCGCGGCCGCGTTGCGCGAGCCGGCAGCCGCCCGCACGCTCAGCGAAGCCGGCTTCGTCGTCGTCGGCGGTGACCGGGCCGCGATGCGTCAGCTGCTCGAGCAGGAGTCGCGCCGCTGGTCGGAGGTGGTGAAGGCCACGGGCTTCAAGGCCAACTGAGGCCCGACGCGCGCGGGGCGGCGCCGTGCGAGGCTCATTGCCGCAGCAGCGCCGCCGCGCCGGCCAATCCGATCAGGGCCAGGACCACGGCGGTGATGCGGCCGATCCGCACATGGTGGCGGGCATAGCGCCGCACCATGGCGGGGTGGCGCAACGCCGCGGCCACCAGGGCGTCCCACACGAACACCACGGCCACCATCCAGGCGCCATACAGTGCCTGCGTGGCGGCCGTGGCGCGTTCGGTGAGCAGGGCGAACAGGCTGGCATAGAACAGCGCGTTCTTCGGATTGATCAGGCCGCAGCCCAGCCCGGTGGCGAAGGCCGCGAGGCCTGCATGGCGAGATGGCGTGCGGACGGGCGTGGCGTCCGCGCCGGGCGGCATCCCGACCGTTTGAGCGTGCCGCCAGAACAGTTGCCCGAGGTAGAGCAGGTAGCCGCACCCCGCCCACCGGGGTGCGAGGCGATCGTGTCGTCGCTTGCCGTGCCCGTCGCATGCGCGGCAGGGACGATCCAGCGCAAGCCGCCCACATACTCGATCAGCGCCGTTTCTTTGGCGGCGACGCCGCCCGCACCATGCAGCAGGTCGGTGAGGGCGCGCAGCGCAGAGGCCGCGCCCCGCCGCGTCACGGCGGTGCTGCTGGCGACGCGCTCCCCGCTCTCGCGCCACAGCGCATCGCACCAGTCGGCATCGAGATGCAGCATGCGGTAGCTCCAGGCGGCATCGGGCAGGGGATTGCAGGCATGCACGACGCCGGCGGGCACCATGACGACGGAAGCAGGCGCCAGATCGTGGACGCGGTCCTGGCTGCTGAACCGGCTCGCGCCGCGTTCGACCATGCCGACCGACAGCGTGTCGTGCGCATGCGCCTGGTAACAGGCGCGGCTGTTCTGGGCGATGCGGCTTTCGGCGAAGGGCAGGGCGGGGTCGCGCCAGAAGCGGGCGGCACCGGCGCTGGGGCGCGGCGCGTCGGCCTCCGCGCTCACGCGGCCGAGGCTGCGCCCGGCGGGCAACGCAGGGTCCAGAGCGTGTCGCCGCACTCCGCGATCCAGCCGCCGGCATTGGCGAGCCATTGCATTTCGTTGGCGCGCACGGGCTCGGGCTGACCGTCCCAGGGCTGCGGCGGCTCTGCCCGGCCGGGTTGCGCCGTCCAGAAGCCGGGTCCGACCGATTCGATCGTGACCGCCTGGCCTTCGGGCAGGGTGTCGACCAGGGCGAGCAGCCACGCGATCATGACGTAGCGGGCGCTGAACTCGGGCAGGTCGGGACCTTCTTCAGTCTCGGGCAGATGGATTTGTTTGCCGGTCGCCATCAGGCGCGTGAACACCAGACGCCGGCATTCGGCCAGCAGCTTGCCGCTCGCCACGGTGCGCTGGCGGTCGATGAGCCAGTCATCGAGGCCGCGCAGCGACGCCACGCCTTCGTCGAGCAGGCTTTCCATGTCGCCCACGAGACGCTCGTGGCGCGCCTGCGCAACGACGTTGGTGGCGTCTTCGGGCACCTGGTGCAGCATCGCGGCGGCCAGCGCCGCGTTGGAGATCGGCCCGATGACATCGTGCCGCAGGACCGAAAACACATGAGCCAGTACCTTGAACCGGACTCCCTGGGCCTGAAGATCGTTTTGCCAGTCGAGCGTGACCATGAAATTACCTTAGGGTTGCGAGAGCAGCGCCAACAGTGCGTCGGGGTCGGCGGGCTTCTCGATCCAATCATCGAAGACATCGCCCCGGCCGTCGCCGCGCATGCGCGCGAGGCCGCTCAGGGCGATCAGACGGGGCGCCGGCCGGTGCTGTTGACGCAGCCGGCTGGCCAGTTCGTAGCCGTCGATATCCGGCAGCAGGATATCGAGGACCACCGTATGGGGTTGGAACGCTTCGCAGGCGGCAAGCGCCTGCGCGCCGTCGTAGGCGACGCGTACGTCGAGCCCCGATAGCACCAGAAACTCGGATAGCAGCTCGGCCGCCATCTCGTTGTCGTCCACCAGCACAATGCGCGGGGCGGCCGTGTTGCTCAAGATTGTCCTCCGGAGGGCATGGGATGTTCGGGGTTGGCCGATTCCAGGCCCTGGGCGGCGGGGAGCGTCACGGTGAAGGTGACCAGGCCATCCTGGCAGGCCAGGGTCAGCGTGCCTTCGTGGGCGCGCACGACCTGGTCGGCGATATACAGGCCCAATCCTAACCCAGAACGGTTGCGATTCTGACCCAGCGATTCGGGCTTGAACGGCGAAAATAGGTGCGGACGCACCTCATCCGGGATCGGCGCGCCGTGATTGATGACGTCCAGCACCACATCCGTGCCCACCCGGCGCGCATGCACCCGGATCGGCTGGCGCTGGGCGCCATGCTGCCGGGCGTTGCTGAGCAGATTGGCGAGCACCTGGACGATGCGGTCGGGGTCGGCCCACAGGATCAGTTCGGGCTCGATCTGCGGCAGCAGGGTCAGGCCGGGAAAGGCGTGGCGCTTCTCGGCGATCAGGTTGTCGAGCAGTTGCGACAGGTCGCAGAGCTCATGTTGCAGGCCCAGGCCGATGCCGCCCTGCAGGCGCGACAGGTCGAGCACCTGCGAGATCAGGCGCTGCATGCGGCCGCTCGAATAGCGGATGCGCTCGCCCATCTTCGCGCCGGTATCGGTGCGCGACAGCAGCGTGGCGGCCATCGAGATCGATTGCAACGGATCGCGCAGATCGTGGCCCAGCATGGCCAGCAGCGCGATGCGGGCACGGTCGACATCGGCGGCGCGGCTGGTGGCGATGTGCGAGAGCTCGTCGCGCAGGTCATCGGCGGCGTCGACTTCGTGCGCGAGCCAGGGCAGGCTGGTCTGGCGCACGATCTCGCGCCAGGCTTCGAACGAGCCACGCGGCGTGAGGCGCGGGCCCTGATTGCCGACGGCGTATTGCTTCTCGGGCTTGCCGCCCCACACCAGTGTTTCGATCTGCTCGCGCCGCAACCACACCAGCCAGCCGTTGGCCATCGGGTCGAACTTGACGGCCAGCAGGCCGGCGTAGGGCACCAGATCGGTCTGCAGGTCGGGGAAGTCGCGGCCGATGTTGGTCGACTTGACCACGCGCTGGCCGGTCTGGTCCAGCGCGTTGAGGATGCCGGTGAGCTCGCCGCGCGGGGCGATGCCGTTGAAGACGGTAACGCTGTTGCCCCACAGGCACAGGGACGCGTCGCACGGCACGAGATCGCCCGGCGTCTGTTCGCCGCTCGCGAGCGCATTGTGCACGTCTTCCTGGCTCGAGGCGCGTTCGGTCAGGTTGCTCACCAGCGCGCTCGTCCGGCGCGCCCGCTCGAGTTGCGCGGCGCCCTCGAAGGTGGCGACGGCGGCCGACAGGACCTGGGCCAGGACTTCGCACGCCATGCGCACGCTGTACGGCACGTGGCGCGGGTTGAAGTGATGGCAGGCGATCATGCCCCAGAGCCGTCCGGCGACCACCAGCGAGATGCTCATGGACGCGCGCACGCCCATGTTCGTCATGTACTCGATGTGAATCGGCGAGACGCTGCGCAGTACGCTCAGGCTCAGGTCCAGCGGCGGCGAATCGTGCCGATCGGGCAGGATGCGCACCGGGTAGTACTGCGCGTCGGCGATCAGCCGCAGGGTATTGGTGAGATACAGGCGGCGTGCCTGGGCCGGGATGTCCTCGGCCGGATAGCGCCGCCCTTGCCAGTCGTCCAGATCGGCGCGGCGGTCTTCGCGCACGATTTCGCCGCTGTCGTCGGGATGAAATCGATAGGCCATCACGCGGTCGAAGCCGGTCAGGCGGCGCACCTCGCGCACCGCTTGTTCGAGCAGGCTTTCGATCGAGCGCTGGCGGCGCAGTTGCTCGATGCTGCGATACGAGCGGTGGAGCGATCCGGCCTGAAAGCCGAGTTCGGGCGGACTGCGCTCGAACTCGATAATGATCAGGCCGTCGATGTTGAGATGGGCGACGACGTCATAACGCTCCGCGCCCGCGACCATGTCGAACGGGTCGAAGACCGGTTCTTCATCCGCGGGGGTGCGCAGCCATTCGGCGAGATGGCGGTCGAGCGGCCGGGGCAGCCCTTGTGGCGTGACCGGCTGACCCAGCACCATGGTCGTGCCTAGCGTGGCCGAGGCATTGGTGCTGACGTAACGCAGAACCCCTTTCCGGTCGATGGCGATGAGCGCGCCCTGGGGCTGGATGGCCCCGGGGATATGGATGGGCTCTTTATCGCAATTGGCCAGCGTTACAGCGGGCGCACTGGGCGGGTATGGGGTCATCTGGTGCTTTTTTGCCAAGGTTAGCCTCGGCGGAGGAAAGACCAGTTGCTAATGCGGGTCTCGACGCTGGGAGCATTATGTCAAAGAAATTTGCACCCTACGAGCGTTGAGTATCGCAATGTTTCGACTTCCGGCGGCCAACGCCGTTTGACCGGCGTCGACCGGACGAGGCTGTTACATGCCAATGACGCGTTCCGGTTACAGCGAGGGGGGCGTTTGGCATACTGGGCGGCATGAAGCGAGCCTCCCCCACTGTCCACCGCCCGGCCGCTGCGCGCCCGCCGGTCCCGAGCGGACCGACGAGCCGCGACGCGTCGGCCGTGGATGCGTCCCCAGTTAATTCGCCGGCGGTCAGTGGCTCTGAGTCAGAGCCCTCCGCGGCAGAGGCGTTCCCCGCGGGCACGCCAGGGCGCGTTACCGACCCGCGTCCGCTCCCGCCCGAGCCCCCGTTGCCGGGTGATTGCTGTCAGAGCGGGTGCATCCCCTGCGTCTACGATCTGTACGAGGAGGCGCGCGAGCGCTACCTCGTCGCGCTGCAGGCCTGGGAGGCGCGCCAACACGGCGAGTGAGCGGCTCGGCGGCGCGTGGCCACTGGCGCACGGCTAGTGGCGCACGGCTAGTGGTGCACGATCGGGCGGTTAGGCGCGCATGGCTAGCGGCGTGCGGCTAGCGGGGTGCGGCTAGCGGCGCACGGCCAGTGGCGCGCGGCTAGCGGCGCGCGGACGTGCGGACCAGCACGTACTTCTGCGCCATCGGGCCCGTGGGGCGCGAGCCGTCCTGGTACAGCATGGTCAACCGGTTCTCGCCCACCAGATAGCGTTGGTTGGCGCCCGCGGCGTCGAGCTGGATGGTCACGCCGTCCGGCAGCCACGTGAAACGCCCCTGCGCGGTCTGGGGCGCGGCCTGACGATCCTGATACTGGCTCTGCAACTGATAGGTATTGTCCTGCTGCAGGGTCAGCCGGGTGCGGATGCCCGGGCAGTCGGCGCAGGGGAGCATGCCTTCGTACAGCCCCGGCCAGTCGAGCGAGGTGCGGGAGGTGTCGCCCAGGGGCGTGACGGGCGCCCCGTTCATCGGCGCCGCGGGCGGCGGCGGCGGGGGCGGCGGATTGGTGCGAATTTCCTCGGGGCCGCCGCAGCCCGCCAGGATCACCGCGAACGCAAGTGCAGGGAGCACGGGTTTCATGTCGATCTCCTTAATGGCATGAGGGAGACGTTCAACGTACCTGAATCCCGGCGTCCTGCACGTCGGCGCGGTTACGGATTGTGTGCCGCGCCCGGTGGGGGCGGCGGCATGAAGCCCGCGTCGGAGGTGGTCAGCGGCGCGAGCGTGGGATCGCCACCGGTGATGGGCAGAGGCGCCTGCGCCGCGCCGTGCAGCAGCGCCAGAAAGCGCGCGGCGCAGGCGCTGCGCGGACGGTCACGTCGCACGATCGTGCCGTAGGCGGACAGCGAGTGGCGGATCCGGTACGGCAGAATGCGCACGAGGCCATGGCGTTCGTAGCGGCCGGCCACCGATTCGGGAATCACGCCGATCATGTCGGTCTTCGCCACCAGATTGGTGGTGGTCAGGATGGACATCGTTTCGATGGCCCCGCGCGGCACGGCACAGTCATTGGCCCGAAACTCCTGTTCGACCACTTCGCGCACCGGGCTGCCGTGCGGTTGCAGAATCCAGCAAAAGGCCCGCAAGGCCTCGAAGCTCACGTCCGACAGGGCCGCGAGCGGATGGTCGACCGCGGCGATCACCGAAAGTGCCTCGTCTTCGATGGGCCGGAAGGCGTAATCGTGCGCCGGCAGGCTGAGCATGCGGCCCAGCACCACATCGAGCTCGCCCTCGTGCAGGCGGCCGATCAGCATGTCGCTCGTGCCGGTGAGGATCTCGACGGCGAGCAGCGGGTACTCGCGCTTGAGTTGCACCAGGGCATCCGTGAGCGGGCCGGGCGAGGCGGCCATGATGCTGCCGATCGACAGCTTGCCGCCGCCACCCAGCGGGATATCGTCCAGCTCGCGCGCCAGCGCAGCCAGGGTGCCGCGCATGCCGCGAAAATAACTGAGCACACAGGCACCCGAGGGCGTCAGGGCAAGGCCACGTCCGACCCGGTCGAACAGGCGCTGGCCGAGCGCGTTCTCGAGTTCCTGCAGCATCTTGCTCGCTGCCGGCTGGGTCATGCCCAGCGCCTCGGCGGCGCTGCGCAGCGTGGTGTGCTCCTCGATCGCGAGCAGCAGGGCCACCTGCCGCATGCGCAAGCGGTCCAGCAGCGGCGATGCGTCGAGAGAGGAAGTCATGAGGCGCCTCGATTGATAAGCTCAGGATATCGATGGATGCGAAGCCTGCATTTTACGGAAAGCGTTCGCCGCCCTGCGCGGCGCGATAGGCCGCCACGGCCGCCAGCACGGTCTCCATCTGTACCGTGTGCGCGAAGCGATAGCGCTCGCCGTAGACGGTTTCGTCGGGAAACTCGGAGATCAGCGTAAGTGGCGCGGTTTCGCGATCGCTGGCCGATACCTGCACCGGAATGCCGTGCCTCAGGTCGAACCCGGGCTCCAGCGCGTGCGCCTCGGCCAGGGCGAGCTGCCGCGCGTTGAAGGCCGCCAGATCCGGCACGGCGCGCGCCACCCGAATCGCCACCGCGTCGACGAGTGCCTCGGCCTCCGCTTCCAGGCCGGGATGATGGCGCAACAGCAGAAAGAAGCCCTTGGGCAAGGTCCAGCGTTCGAAATTGCGCGGGAGGTAGCCCGACAAGGGCCGGGTCCATTCGTGCGCCGGATAGCCGTGCAGATTGATATGAAGACGGGCGCCGCTGCGCGCGAGCGCTTCGCGGCGGGCGGCCAGTTCGAACAGCGGCTCGCGTTCGCGATAGGCGATGTCGTCGCCCAGCGCGCTGTAGCGCGCCGCATGGTGCATGTGGCGCGGATGCACGCCGCGCAACTGCTCGAACATCGCATAGCCATCGGGGTTTTCGCAGGCGATGAGCGCGAAGTGGGCGTCGCCGCTGTCGATGAGACGCCTGGCGGCCCGCAGGGCGCCCACGACGCCGGAGGTTTCGTTGGCGTGCTGCGCGCCGGAGATCAGCACGGCCGGTCCGGGGCCGTGCACGTAGGTGCCGCTCACCTCGCGCCGCTGCCGGGTGGGGGCCACGATGGGCGTGCCGCCGCAGTCCTGTACCAGCGCGGCGATCTCGCCCGCGGACAGTGGCGTGGTGCGCGCCGACAGCGCGCCGTCGGGCGGCTGCATCGTATACGGCTCGGGCGCCTCGAAGGCCTCGAGCGCGATGCGCAGGCGCGCCGGCCCGTCGGTCAAGCGGATGTCCGGCGCGATCTGGCCGGGTTGCAGGCCGCGATCGCCCATCGGCCGGTCGGCGTGGCGCTGGAAAAACTCCAGCAATGAGAAGTAAGCGTCTTCGTGCAGGCCTTCGCAGGTGCTGACGAGGTCTTCGTCCACCGGCAGCGCGTACTCGATGCCCGGGATGTCGGCACGAATCGACAGGCGTTCGAAGTACGGTTCCGATGTCCCCCAGGCATGCTGCGTGATCGCCTGCATCATCGCGTCGTACACGGCCTGGTACTCGGTGCGGACGGGGCCATCGTGCGCGTTCTCTCCGTGAGCGTGCGTCACGCACAGCCAGCCCGTGGGCGAGAGCTGTGTCAGCCCGTCCGCGGCGGGCGAACGCGTTTGCGGCGCGCTCACCCGCG
This sequence comes from Bordetella genomosp. 5, assembly GCF_002261475.1. Taxonomy (GTDB): domain Bacteria; phylum Pseudomonadota; class Gammaproteobacteria; order Burkholderiales; family Burkholderiaceae_B; genus Bordetella. The sequence continues at coordinate 25,273 of NZ_NEVN01000007.1, read as the reverse complement.
CCGTGCGCTGGCTGCCGTCGCGGTACGTGAGGACCACCTCGTACCCCGGCACGTCGCCGGACACCTGGCCGGCGGGCGCGAAGCGCACCGTGGCCGGCGCGAGCAACGCCACCAGCGGGTAGGCCTCGAGCGTGTAGCGGTTCGGCGCGGCGTCGGGATGGATCGGATACGTGATGTGAGCGTCGACCAGATCCTCGCGCTCGACCTCTTCCAGAAAATAATGCAGCAGCGGCTTGTAGGCGCTGCGCAGCCGCGCCTGCACGCCGGCCTGGGCAAGCCGCGCTTCGGCGGCCCGCCGGGCCGGCGCATCCTCGAACAGCCACCCTTCGAGCATGGCGCCACGCCAGGCCGGCGTGGCATAGGTCCGGACCCAGTTGTCGAGGGTGCGAGGAAACGTCTTGTCCAGCAGGATCATTCCGTGCTCCGTGGTTGCGTGCGCCGGGCATTATCGGCTGCCGGGCCGGCACGTCCCCATGCGGGGTTTCCCGGCGGGCGGCGTTGTTTCGCTTTGGCACCAATGTCTCGGCGGCGTAACGCCCGATCGTCCCTGGCAGGGAATACGATCGAAACGCCCGGCGGCAGGCGCATGGCGCCCTGTCCGTCCGTTCAGTCAGGAGAAACCGATGAAACAAAGACTGCTCACCCTTTGCGCGATCGCCGCGCTCGCGGCCGGTTCCGTTGCACACGCCCAGGCCGTGCAGGAATACAGCTTTCCGAACACGCAGCAAGGCAACCTCTCGCCGCCGTCGACGCTGCGGATCACGGAAAGCGGCGGCACCGTCGCCGCGCCGCCGCCCCCGATCCGCGATACCCCGCAAAGCGTGCGCGAGTACGAGCGTTGCCGGACCGTGTCCGACCGCGCCGCGGTCACCAATCAGCAGCGTCAGGACGGCGTGGCGCAGTGCCTGAAAGAGCTGCAATTGCGCCGCCAGGCGGGGCAGTAAGCCGGCAGCGCGCGGGCGGGCGGCCGCCGGCACGATCGGCAGCAGGGCGGCATCGAGCGCTTCGGCCCTCGCGGCATAATCGCGCTTTCTTCAGTGGCCGTGTCCATGGATCCCGAACTGCTCAACCTGCTGGTGCGCCGCCAGATGCCTTATGGCAAGTACGAAGGCCGCCTGATCGCCGATCTGCCCGGCCACTATCTCGGCTGGTTCGCGCGCAATGGATTTCCCAAGGGTGAGATCGGCCGCCTGCTCGCGCTCATGTACGAGCTCGACCACAACAATCTGCGGCCTCTGCTCGACCCCCTGCGCGAGGGCGGTAAGCCGGCGGGGCCACCCGCCTGAGGCCGCGCCACCGCGCCCGGGCACGGTCCGGGTTCGACCAGCCGCTTACGCCGGCCGGCGCAAGGTGTCGACCAGCGCCTGCACATACCCCGGCGACTGCGCCAGCCCCCGCACGCACAGCACCAGTTGCCGGTTGGCCCAGGGATCGGCCAGTTCGAGCCGCCTGACCCGCGCCGTGCGGCGCAGCCGCTGGGCCGACGAGTTCGGCAAGACCGCCACCCCCACGCCGCGCTCCACCATGCGCAGCACCGCCGAGAACGTGCGCAGCCGCACCCGCGCTCGCAGGCGCTGGCCGGCGCGCGCGGCCTGGTCGTCGAGGTGGGCCGACAGCGCGCTGGCGGTCTCCAGGCCCACGTAGTCGTGGCGCAGCGTTTCCACGAAGCGCACGGGGGCGTCGCGCCGGGCCAGTTCATGGTCGGGCGGCACCAGCAGCACCAGGCGGTCATCGCGAAACGGCAGCACGTCCAGGCCGCTCAGGTCGACGGCGTTCGACAGGATGCCCACATCGGCCACGCCCTGCGAGACCGCGGGCACGATGCGATAGCTGGGCTGCTCCTGCAGCTCCACGTCCACGTTCGGATAGGCGCGCAGGAAGTCGGCCAGCGGATCCGGCAGGAATTCCGACATGACGGCGGTGTTGCACCACAACCGCACCTGACCCTTGAAGCCGAGCGCGTACTCGCCCAGATCCTCTTCCATCCGGTTGACCTGTTGCAGCAGGCCGCGCGCATGGTGGGCGAGCGCGACGCCGGCCGGCGTGGGCGTGACGCCGCGGCGCTCGCGCGTGACCAGCGCGGTGCCGACCGAGGTCTCGAGGGCACGCAGCCGCGCGCTGGCCGACGGCAGCGCCAGGTGGGACAGCGCCGCGCCGGCGGTGATGCTGCCGGCATCGACGATGTGCAGGAACAGGCGCAGATCGGTCAGGTCGAAATGCATGGCGGTCTCTGAAGGTGCTGCCTACGGAAAAGCCGAAGGCAGACTCAGTTTATTGCGCATTTTCAAACCGTGGCGCGGGGCGCAAGATGCGGCCATGCATGCACTCACCGAATTCTATGAAAACGCCGGCCCGGCCCTCTCCGCGATGGTGCTGGGCGCGTTCCTGCTGGCCGGCACCGTCAAGGGTTGCATCGGCCTGGGTCTGCCCACCGTCGCGATCGGACTGTTGAGTCTGGCTATGCCCGCGCCGCAGGCTGCCGCGCTGCTGATCGTGCCCTCGCTGGTCACCAACGTCTGGCAATGCCTGGTGGGCGGCCAGTTCTGGATGCTGCTGCGCCGGCTCGGGCCCATGCTGATCGCGATCTGCGTGGGCAACGCCCTGGGCGCCTATTGGCTCGCCGGCACCGCGGTCGAGGGGGCGTCCAGCCTGCTGGGCTGTGCGCTGCTGCTGTACGCGGCGCTGGGGCTGGCGGCTGTGCGGATGCAGGTGCCGCCTCGGGCCGAGCCCTGGCTGGGCCCACTCGTGGGCGGCGCCACCGGCCTCGTCACGGCGGCCACCGGCGTCTTCGTGGTGCCGGTGGTGCCTTACCTGCAGGCGCTCGGCCTCGACCGCAACGCGCTCGTGCAGGCGATGGGCATTTCCTTCATGGTGTCCACGCTCGCGATGGCGGGCGGCCTGATCTACAGCGGCGCGCTGGGCACGGGCGAGGCCAGCGCCTCGGTGCTCGCCGTGCTGCCGGCGCTCGCCGGCATGGCGCTCGGTGGCTGGCTGCGCCAGCGCGTCAGCGAAAAGGCGTTCAAGCGCGGCTTCTTCGTCGCTTTGTTTTTGCTGGGGGGACACCTCCTGTTCGCAGGCTGAAGGCTGCTGGCCGACGGCGAACACGCAGCGAGGTGCATCGGCATGGGGTATCGCGTTCCGCTTGCGGACCTCGATACCCCGCTTTTTTTGTCGCGCGGTCGGGCCGTGCAATAAGATGACGGCTCGCATCTCCCTGTCAGGCTTTCCATGTCCGATTCGCATCCCGACCTCAGTCAGGCCCCCGAGGGCCACCTCACCGAAACCCTGGAATCCAGCGAGTCCGTCTATCGCGGCCGTTTCCTGCACATCAAGAACGACATGGTGCGGCTGCCCAACGGCAACGTCGCCTCGCGCGAATACGTGGTGCATCCGGGCGCGGTCGTGATCATTCCCCTGCTCGACGACGGCCGCATTCTGCTGGAGCGCCAGTTCCGCTACCCGGTGGGCCAGGTGATGACGGAGTTTCCGGCCGGCAAGCTCGATCCGGGCGAAGACCCGCTGGCCTGCGCCAAGCGCGAGCTCTTCGAAGAGACCGGCTACACCGCGGGCGAATGGGCCAAGGCGGGCATCCTGCACCTGGCCATCGCCTACTCCACCGAGATCATCCACATCTATTTCGCCCGCGGCCTGCGTGCCGGCGAACGCCAGCTCGACGACGACGAATTCCTCGACGTGCGCAGCGCCTCGGTCGACGAGTTTCTCGCCGCCTGTCAGCGCGGTGAAGTGACCGACGCCAAGACGCTCACATGCACCCTCTGGCTGCAGAACGCGCTGAGCGGCGCGTGGTCCCTGCCGTGGCAAGCGGCCTGACGCCGCCGGCGCAAGGGGGCGCCGATCCGGCGGCTCCGAGCCATCGCGTCACGCTGCAGCCGTCGGGCTGGCAGTACGACGCACCGCAGGGCCAGTCCCTGATGCGGGCCGCGCGCGCGGTCGGCATCAGGCTGCCGAGCTCCTGCCGCAACGGCACCTGCCGCGCCTGCATTTGCATGCTGGTCAGCGGCGAGGTGCGTTATGAGATCGAATGGCCCGGCGTGACGCGCGAGGAGCGCGAAGAGGGCTGGATGCTGCCCTGTGTGGCGCACGCGCAAAGCGATGTGGTGCTCGAGGTGCCCGACGCGGTGCGTATCGAGCCTGCTTCGCCCGCGCCGCGCCAGCGCCTCACCGGCGCGCAGCGCTGAAGATCCGCGGTTTCAGGGCTCGATCGGCAGGCACGGCGCGCCTTTGGGCAACGGTGACGTGGTGTCGCCGAGCAAGGCCCGCGCGCCGCACGTCGAGCCGAACATGGCCGTCGAACTGTGTCCCACGCCCACGACCTGCTGCGCCTGATGCCGCGTGGCGGGCCAGTCGGTGTGCCGCTGCGCCAGCCAGGCCTCGTAGCGCCAATAGCCGGTGCCGCGCGCCCAGCGCGTGGCACCCTGGGCCTCGGCGCCGCAGGTCTTGTCGAGATACTGGTGTTCGGGATTGTTGTCGGCGCTGCCCAGCAGATAGGTCACGTTGCGCTGCAGATATCGCGCGGCGAGTTTGAGCGGATCGGTGACCGACGAGTACGGCGGCATCTGGTCCGGCCCATACTTGTACTGGGTGTAAGTGGGACAAATACCGCGCTCATAGGGGGCGAAACCGCGGCCATCGGCGCGCGGCCGCTCCGGCGTGAGGTACAGATACGACGACGGGTTGGCCACGACGTAGCGCAGGATCAGGCCCGTCTTGCGCAAGGATTCGTCGGCATCGTTGAGCACGGCGTAGCGATGCACCAGCTGAGCGCCGGCGGAGTGGCCGGCGATGACCAGCTCGCGCAGGGCGGGCAGCCGGCCCTGCGCCGTGAGCTCGCGCGCCAGATCGTCGAGCACCTGGATCGAAGTCACGGCGGGTGGCCGGTCCTTCAGGGTCATGCTGGCCGCGCCGTCTTCCCAGCTGGCGCGACGCCATGCCGGCATGCGGCCGAAGCCGGCATCGATCGCGCTGGCGAACTTGGGCGCCACGATGAGAGTGTCATCGGCGCGTTCCGGGTTGGCGTGATAGAGCTGCGCGACCGATTCGAAGGCGCGATTGGCGTCGCGCGTGACGCCATGGACCACGATCACGACACGGCGGATGCCGCGCAGATCGTCTTCCTGGAGATTCTTGCTGGTGTAGACCGGAAACGCATAGCGTCGGCCGGGTTTGCCCAGCTCAATCGGGCGCCAGGGCGGCGTGGTGACCGGCGCGGGCACGACCGGGGCGGCGTAGGGATCATGGCCTTCGGCGGGCTGGCCGGCGAGCTGGGCGTGCGCAGGCCACGCGCAGCAGAGCGCGGCCAGCGCGGCCGTGGCGGGCCAGCACGTGCGCGGCGCGTTCAGCAATGTTCCTGGCCCAGCAGCTCGAGCAGGGCCGCGTGATCGAGGATGCGCACTTCGCGCTGGTTGATGCGGATCAGGCCCTCGCGCGCAAAGCGCGACAGCAGGCGCGAGACGGTCTCGAGCGTGAGGCCCAGGTAGTTGCCGATCTCTTCGCGGCTCATGCGCAGCACGAATTCGCTCGAGGAGTAGCCCAGGGCGGCGTAGCGTTGCGACAGGTTGAGCAGGAAGGCGGCCACGCGCTGCTCGGAGCGCATCGAGCCCAGCGTGGCGAGCATCTGATGCGAGCGCGAGATCTCGCGGCTCATCAGGCGCCGGAACTGCTGCTGCAGGCTCGGCAGATGGGTGGCCACGCGATCGATCTCGGGCAGGCGGATGACGCAGACCTCGGAGTCTTCGAGCGCGACGGCGTTGGAGACATGGCGGCCTTCGATCATGCCGTCGAAACCCACGATCTCGCCCGGCAGGTGAAAGCCGGTGATCTGCAGTTGTCCCGACGCGTCTTCGAGCTGGGTCTTGAGCGAGCCGAAGCGCACGCCATAGACCGCGTCGAGCGGGGCGTCGAGCTCGTACAGCGGCTTGCCCTTTTCGACACGCACGCGTTCCTTGACCAGGTCGTCGAGCTTTTCGACTTCGCTCGCGGCCATGCCGACGGGAATGCAGACGTGACCGAGCATGCAGCTCGAACAATGTGCGGCATCCGGCGAAATGGCAACCCGTTTTTGCATAGTGACCTCGAGGCTTGAACACCGGCTTTGAGCTAGGCCCGCCGGTTGGTGTTACGTCTGGCGCGCACGCGAGTGTGCGTACCAAATGTGTATAGCGTCGTTACATTGTAGTCCCGCTGGCGCCATCGTAGCGACTCCGGGTGTCAGCGGTGTGATGACGCGCCCGGATTATGTGTAGCGACCCTTTGGTCGCAAGGCCGGGCGCGGCGCGACGCGGGGTGGTCCGCGCGCGACGTCGCACGCGCGAGGCCGTGGGTTGTGCCGAGACGCGTCTCGCGTGTAGTGTATGCCGGGTGCAAGTCGTAGTTCGGCGCTGGACGCCCCCGCGCAAATAGGGCAGTGGGTCTTGAAAAGCCCACTCGCGTCCGCATATTCAGGTCATCGAGCCGGCTGATCCATCTTCGGCGTGGCTCTCTTCATAGCCAACGACCATCATGCGATTCGACAAACTTACGACCAAGTTCCAGCAAGCCCTGGCCGACGCGCAAAGCCTGGCCGCCCGTAACGACCATCCCTATATCGAGCCGCTGCACGTGCTGGCGGCCCTGCTGGGCGACGCCGACAGCGGCGCGACCAGTCTGCTGGCGCGTGCCGGCGTGGCCGTCAACCGGCTGCAGCCCGCGCTCGACCAGGCCCTCAAGAACCTGCCGCAGGTGCAGGGCAGCGATAACGTCCAGGTCGGCCGCGACCTGCAGGGCGTGTTCACGCGTACCGATAAAGAGGCGGCCCGCCGCGGCGATACCTACATCGCCAGCGAGCTGTTCCTGCTGGCGCTCGCCGACGACAAGAGCGACGCCGGCCGCATCCTGCGCGAAGCCGGCCTGCAGAAGAAGGCCCTCGAAGCGGCCATCGACGCGGTGCGTGGCGGTCAGAACGTCAACGCCGCCGAAGGCGAGTCCAACCGCGAAGCGCTGTCCAAATACACGCTCGATCTCACCGAGCGTGCCCGCGAAGGCAAGCTCGATCCGGTGATCGGCCGCGACGACGAGATCCGCCGCACCATTCAGATTCTGCAGCGCCGCACCAAAAACAACCCGGTGCTGATCGGCGAACCCGGCGTGGGCAAGACCGCCATCGTCGAAGGGCTGGCGCAGCGTATCGTCAACGACGAGGTGCCCGAGTCCCTGCGGGGCAAGCGCGTGCTGTCGCTCGACCTGGCCGCACTGCTGGCCGGTGCCAAGTTCCGCGGCGAGTTCGAAGAGCGCCTGAAGGCCGTGCTCAAGGAGCTCGCACAGGACGACGGCCAGAACATCGTGTTCATCGATGAGTTGCACACCATGGTCGGCGCCGGCAAGGCCGAGGGCGCCATGGACGCCGGCAACATGCTCAAGCCCGCGCTGGCGCGCGGCGAGCTGCATTGCATCGGCGCGACCACGCTCGACGAATACCGCAAGTACATCGAAAAAGACGCCGCGCTCGAACGCCGCTTCCAGAAGGTGCTGGTGGGCGAGCCCGACGTCGAGTCGACGATCGCGATTCTGCGCGGCCTCCAGGAGCGCTACGAGCTTCACCACGGCGTGGACATCACCGACCCGGCCATCGTGGCCGCGGCCGAGCTGTCCAATCGCTACATCACCGACCGCTTCCTGCCCGACAAGGCCATCGACCTGATCGACGAGGCGGCCGCGCGCATCCGCATGGAAATCGATTCCAAGCCCGAGGTGATGGACCGGCTCGACCGCCGCATCATCCAGCTCAAGATCGAGCGCGAAGCCGTCAAGAAAGAAACCGACGATGCATCGCGCCGGCGTCTGGCCGTGATCGAGGAAGAGCTCGAGAAGCTGCAGCGCGAGTACAACGACTACGAAGAGATCTGGAAAGCCGAGAAGGCCGCGGTGCAGGGCGCGCAGGCCATCAAGGAAGAGATCGACAAGGTTCGTGCCGAGATGGCCGAGCTGCAGCGCAAGGGTCAGTTCGACAAGCTCGCCGAGCTGCAATACGGCAAGCTGCCCGAGCTCGAGGCGCGCCTGTCGGCCGCCGATAGCGCCGAGCAGGCCGCCGAGAAGCAGGACACCGACAGCGGCAAGCCGCGCCTGCTGCGCACCGAGGTCGGCGCCGAAGAAATCGCCGAGGTGGTGTCACGCGCCACCGGCATTCCAGTATCCAAGATGATGCAGGGCGAGCGCGACAAGCTGCTCAAGATGGAGGAGTTCCTGCATCGCCGCGTGGTGGGGCAGGACGAAGCCGTGCGCCTGGTCGCCGACGCGATCCGCCGCTCGCGCGCCGGCCTCGCCGATCCGTCGCGTCCGTATGGCTCGTTCCTGTTCCTGGGCCCCACCGGCGTGGGCAAGACCGAGCTCACGCGCGCGCTGGCCGAGTTCCTGTTCGACTCCGAAGAGCACCTGATCCGCATCGACATGAGCGAGTTCATGGAGAAGCATTCGGTGGCCCGCCTGATCGGCGCGCCCCCGGGCTATGTGGGTTACGAAGAAGGGGGCTACCTGACCGAAGCCGTGCGGCGCAAGCCCTACAGCGTGGTCCTGCTCGACGAGGTCGAGAAGGCGCACCCGGACGTGTTCAACGTGCTGCTGCAGGTGCTCGACGACGGCCGCCTCACCGATGGCCAGGGTCGCACCGTCGACTTCCGCAACACCGTGATCGTGATGACGTCCAACCTGGGCTCGCAGCATATCCAGACCATGGCGGGCAAGCCCTACGAAGTCATCAAGGAGGTCGTGTGGGACGAGCTCAAGCAGTCGTTCCGCCCCGAGTTCCTCAACCGGATCGACGAAGTCGTGGTGTTCCACGGGCTCGACGCGCAGCACATCGAATCGATCGCGCGCATCCAGCTCAAGCGGCTGGCCGACCGGCTCGAGAAGCAGGAGATGCGGCTGGAGGTGACCGATGCGGCGCTCGCGGAGATCGCGCGTGCGGGCTTCGACCCGGTGTTCGGCGCGCGGCCGCTCAAGCGCGCGATCCAGCAGCAGGTCGAGAACCCGGTCGCGCGGCTCATTCTCGAAGGCAAGTTCGGACCGCGCGACGTCGTGCCGGTGGATTGGCAGGACGGCAAGTTCGTGTTCACGCGCACGCTGCAGTGAATGCCGGCCTGAAATGAAATACGGCGCCCTCGGGCGCCGTATTTTTTTGCCTGACCATCGCTCATGTCTGGCCTCCGGCCGCGCCGGAGGCATCGCGCTCGGCCTGGGCGATGATGGCCTGGGCGGTCCAGCGCACCACATCGGTAATGCCCTCGAGATCGAGCTTCCAGATGTCTTTGAGCACCAGGAACACCTCGGTGCCATACAGCAGCGAGAGTGCCTGCGCCACGCGTTGCAGCGCGGCCGGCTCGAGCCGGTCGGCGAGCGGCGCCAGCACATGACGCAGCGTATCGACACGGTGTCCGCGCACCAGCAGTGGCGTGGCCTGATCGCCCGCCCGCGCGGCCGCCTGCTGCTGCAGCGACACCATCAGCGCCGCGCGCAGCGGCGCTTCGTGCTCTTCGAGGCGGGGATAGGCGTAGGTGAGCAACTCGTCGACGCGCGCGCCGGCGTCGCCCGCGCGGGCCTGCCAGTCGAGCAGGGGGCCCAGGCTCTGGTCGACCACGGCGGCGATCAACGCGCTCTGGCTCGGAAAATAGCGGTACGCCGTGGCACGCGATACCTCGGCGGCTTCGGCAAGCTCGGCGACCGACGGAGTGATGCCCGCGGCCATCATCCGCTGCGCGGTGTCGAGCAGCGTGCGGCGCATGCGCGCGCGCGGGCCGTGCGGCGGTTCGCCGCTCTGAGCGGCCTGGCGGCTGGCGGGGCCGATCTGGGGGTTTTTCATGGGAGAGGCGGCGGCAGGGCGGACGCCTTCCGGTTGACCTGAGACAGGTGTCTCATTATGATTCGTTCGTCTCATTGCAGTCGCATCGCCGGCAGCGGCAGTAGTGTTGCGGGCGCTCGCGACCCAGGATATACAGAGGCGCGCGCACCTGTCAGTGTAACGCGCTCGCGGAGGAGTCATGGCAACTGATCTACGGCGCGTCTATGTCGCCGCCACATTCGACACCAAGGCCGACGAGGCCGCCTTCCTGGCGGCGCGGCTCGCGGCCGCGGATGTCCCGGTGATCACGGTGGACTTGTCGACCGGCGCCGAGGCAGCGTCCGGCGCGATCGTATCGGCCGCCGAGGTCGCCGATCACCATCCCGAGGGCCGTGCCGCGGTCTTCACCGGCGATCGCGCCAGTGCGATCGCGGCCATGACGCTCGCGTTCGAGCGCTTTCTGGTCGCCCGCCGCGACGTGGGCGCGGTGCTGGGCGTCGGCGGCTCCGGTGGCACGGCGCTGATCGCGCCCGCCATGCGGGCCATGCCGGTGGGCCTGCCCAAGCTGATGGTCTCGACCATGGCATCGGGCAACGTCGCCCCTTACGTCGGCCCCGTCGACATCGCCATGATGTATTCCGTGACCGACGTGGCCGGGCTGAACCGCATCTCGCGGCGCGTGCTTGCCAACGCGGCGGGCGCCATCGCGGGCGCCTATCGCGCGGCCCTGGAGCCGCAGGATGCAGGCGGCAGGGCCGCGGTCGGCATCACGATGTTCGGCGTGACCACGCCGTGTGTGCGGGAGGTCAGCGCGTTGCTGCAATCGCACTACGACACGCTGGTGTTCCATGCCACGGGCACGGGCGGGCGCTCGATGGAAAAGCTGCTCGACAGCCATCTGCTGACCGGCGTGCTCGACCTGACGACCACCGAGGTCTGCGACATGCTGTTCGGCGGCGTACTCGCCTGCACGCCCGATCGCTTCGGCGCGGTGGCGCGGACGCGCGCGCCTTACGTGGGATCGTGCGGCGCACTGGATATGGTGAATTTCGGCGAACCCGCGACCGTGCCCGAACGCTACCGCGGCCGCCTGTTCTATCCGCATAACGCGCAGGTCACGCTGATGCGCACCACGGCCGAAGAGAACGCGCGCCAGGGCGCCTGGATCGCCGAGCGGCTGAACCAGTGCGACGGCGAGGTGCGCTTTCTGTTGCCCGAGGGCGGCGTGTCGGCGCTGGACGCGCCGGGCCAGGCCTTCTGGGACCCGGCCGCCGATGCCGCGCTGTTCGAGGCCATCGAGCGCGACTTCATCCAGACAGAACGGCGGCGCCTGATCCGGGTGCCGCACCACATCAACGATCCGCGCTTCGCCAGCATCGCGGTCGAGCATTTCCGGGCGATCGCGCCCGACTGAGGAGTTTCCGTCATGCCCCGTTTCGAACGCACTGCCTTGCTGCAGAAGTTCCAGTCCATGGTGCGCGAGCGCCGTCCCATCGTCGGCGGTGGCGCCGGCACCGGACTGTCGGCGAAGTGCGAAGAAGCCGGCGGCATCGATCTGATCGTGATCTACAACTCGGGCCGCTACCGCATGGCCGGACGCGGCTCGCTCGCGGGCCTGCTGGCCTACGGCAACGCGAACGAGATCGTGATGGACATGGCGCGCGAGGTGCTGCCCGTGGTGCGCCACACGCCGGTGCTGGCCGGCGTCAATGGCACCGATCCGTTCTGCAACTTCGACGTGTTTCTCGATGAGCTGATTCGCGCCGGCTTTTCGGGCGTGCAGAACTTCCCCACGGTGGGGCTGATCGATGGCAACTTCCGCGCCAATCTCGAAGAAACCGGCATGGGTTATGCGCTGGAGGTCGAGTTGATCCGGCTGGCGCACGACAAGGGCCTGCTCACCACCCCGTATGTGTTCAACGAAGACGAGGCGCGCGCCATGACCGAGGCCGGGGCCGACATCATCGTCGCGCACATGGGGCTGACCACCGGCGGCAATATCGGGGCGTCGACCGCGCTCACGCTCGACGATTGCATCGCCCGCATCGACGCGATCGCCGAGGCCGCGCTGGCGGTGCGCGACGATGTTATCGTGCTGTGCCACGGGGGGCCGATCGCCACGCCGGCCGACGCGACGCGCGTGCTGCGCGAGTGCCGTCACTGCCATGGTTTCTATGGCGCCAGCTCGATGGAGCGGCTGCCGACCGAGACCGCGCTCACGGCCGCCACCCAGGCATTCAAGTCACTCTCGTTCTGATCCGCCACGTTGCTGCCGCGCGTGGCCCAAGCCCGTCCGCCAGGAGTTCAGCATGCAGGATCATCAGAAGCACACCGTGTTCGTCAGCGGCGTGGTGCCCGCCCCGATCGACCAGGTCTGGTCGCTGTTGCGCGATTTCAATGCGCTCTCGCAGTGGCATCCGGGCATCGCGGCCTCGCGCCTCGAAGACGAGGGCCGGGGCGACGCGCTGGGCAGCGTGCGGTATCTCGACCTGAACGGCGGCGGCTTCGTGCGCGAACGCCTGCTGGCGCTCGACGACCCGGGGTTCACGCTGCGCTACAGCATCATCGAAACCAGCCTGCCGATGCGCAACTACGTGGCGGGCGTGCGCCTTGCCCCGATCACGCTCGATCAGGCCACGCTGTTCACGTGGTGGGCCGATTTCAACGTGGCCGAGGGCGCTGACCTGGCCGGCGTGGCGCAGGCCGTGGGCGAGAACGTGTTCGCCACCGGCATCCGCGCGATGGCCGAGCGCCTGCGCTAAGCCGTTCGTCCCACGACCTTGCAGCCCGCGGGCCACGTACGCTGTCGCACGTGGCCGCGCAGCGTCGTCATGAATGCCTGCGCCGCTGGGCTGAGCTCGCGCTCTTCGGGATGGATCAGGCAGAGCGTGCGCACCAGGGTCGGCCGCGCCAGCAGGGCATACGACAGCCCCGGCTGCAGAACGCGCTGCACGGCCAGCGCGGGCAGCAGGGCGACCCCGAGTCCGGCCAGCACCAGCGCCGCCTGCGAGGTGGTACTGGACGCTTCGTAGAAGGGCGAGGCCGCCTCGATCGGCAGATCGGCACGCGCGCGCAGCAGCGCCATGATGCCGGTCTCGTCGACCACCCCCACCAGCTTGCGGTCGGCCAGCGCCGACCAGCGCACCGTGCCGTCCTGGCCCGGCGCCAATTGCGTGTCGTCGCTACGGTAGAGCACGCCGAAACGGTCTTCTAGCAGCGGTTCGAACACGAGCCCCGGCGCGTCGGCCCAGCGGCTGGTCAGGCCGAAGTCCACCTCGCCGGCGGCCACCTGGCGCTGGATGCGCGCGGAGTTGTCGTCGCGCAGGTACAGCCGGATACCGGGGTGACTGGCGCAGAAGCCCGCCGCCGCCGGCGCGATGAGCTCGGTGATGGCGGACGGCGCGGCCGCCACGCCGACGCGGCCGCGCTGCAGGGCGCCATAACGCACCGCGTCGTCGATCGCGCCGTCCACGTCGGCCAGCAGCCGCATCACGCGCGGCAGAAATTCCTGCCCGAGCGGAGTGAGCAGCACACGGCGGCTGGTGCGCGAGAACAGATTGGCGCCGAGCGCCGTCTCCAGCTGACGGATCAGGGTGGTGACCGACGATTGCGTCTGGAACAGGCGGCTTGCCGCGTGCGTGAAGCTGCTCTCCTGGGCCACCGCCACGAAGGCGTTCAGGTGTTTGAGCGTGACGTGCTTGGGAAGGCGAGCCATTTCAAAATGCGATCGATGGATTAAGTAAAACAATTTTTGCAGATGGATCCTGGCGTGGATACTAGGCGGATCACTGACTCGCCGTGCTTTGCGCCATGACCGATACGTTTGCCGACTCCGAAGTGCTCGACCTCAAGATCGAGGGTGGCTGGGTGATCGATGGCTCGGGCGCGCCGCGCGTGCGGGCCGATGTCGGCATCGTGGCCGACCGCATCGTGGCGGTGGGCGATCTGTCGCAACGCGCCGCGCGCCGGACGCTGGACGCCGCCGGCCGGGTGGTGGCGCCGGGCTTCATCGACACGCATGGCCACGACGACCTGATGTTCGTCGAGAAGCCGGGTCTCGAATGGAAAACCAGCCAGGGCATCACCACGGTGGTGGTCGGCAACTGCGGGGTGAGCGGCGCGCCCGCGCCCCGGCCGGGCAACACCGCCGCCGCGCTCGCGCTGCTGGGCGAGACGCCGCTCTTCGACGACATGGCCGCTTACCTGGCCGAGCTGGCGCGCCAGCGCCCGATGATCAATGTGGCCGCGCTCGTGGGCCATGCCAACCTGCGTCTGGCCGTCATGGACGATGCGCGGGCCCAGCCGACGGCGGCCGAGCAGGCGCGCATGGAGGCCCTGCTGCGCGAGTCGCTCGAGGCGGGCGCCGTGGGCTTCAGCACCGGCCTGGCCTACGATCCGGGTGGGCAGGCCGGCGAGCAGGAGCTGCGGGGGCTGGCGCGCGTCGCCGCCGAACTGAACCGCCTGCACACCAGTCACATCCGCAATGAGGCGGATCGCGTCGAAGAGGCGGTCGAAGAGGTGCTGGCGATCGGGCGCGACACCGGCTGCGCCACCGTGCTCTCGCATCACAAATGCATGATGCCGGCCAACTGGGGCAAGAGCGCCGCGACGCTCGCCAACATCGACCGCGCCCGCGCGGCGGGCGTGGACGTCGCGCTCGACATGTATCCCTACCCCGGCAGCTCCACCATCCTCATCCCCGAGCGCGCGGACACGATCGACGAGATCCGCATCACGTGGTCCACCCCGCACCCCGAATGCAATGGCCGCGACCTGGCCGACATCGCGCGCGAGTGGGGCTGCGACAAGGTCAGCGCCGCGCGGCGCCTGCTGCCGGCGGGCGCGATCTATTTTGCGATGGACGAGAGCGAGGTGCGGCGCATCTTCCAGCACCCCTGCTGCATGGTCGGCTCCGATGGGCTGCCCAACGACGCGCGGCCCCATCCGCGTCTGTGGGGATCGTTCACGCGGGTGCTGGGCCGGTTCGTGCGCGAGGCCGAGCTGATGTCGCTGGAAGCGACCATCGCCAAGATGACGTCGTTGCCGGCCCGCGTCTTCGGCCTGCGTGACCGGGGCGAGTTGCGCGTGGGCGCGCTGGCCGACGTGGTGGTGTTCGATCCCGCCACCGTGATCGACGAGGCCACCTGGGATCAGCCCACGTTGGCCTCGATCGGCATCGACGCCGTGCTCGTCAACGGCGCCCAGGTATTTCCGGCCGGCGCGAGCGGCGACCGGCCCGGCCGCGTGTTGCGGCGCGACCCCCAAGCCGGCGCTCACTGACCGGCATTCAACAGGAGAGAGACCGACATGAAAGCGTTCAACGCGATTGCCCTGGGCCTGGCCCTCTGTGGCCCCTGGGCCGCGGCCCAAGCCGATTTTCCGGACCGCCCGATCACGCTGATCGTGCCGTTCCCGGCGGGTGGCCCGACCGACATCGTGGGCCGCGTCGCCGCCGCCAAGGCCGGCGAGATCCTGGGCCAGCAGGTGGTGGTGGAAAACCGCACCGGGGCTTCCGGCACGATCGGCATGGCCGCCACGGCGCGCGCCAAGCCCGATGGCTACACCATCGGCCTGGCCACCGTGAGCACCCACGGCACCGCGCCGCACCTGTTTCCCAAGCTGGCTTACGACCCGGTGCGCGACTTCACGCCCATCAGCAATCTGGTCACCAGCCCCAACATCCTCGCCGTGAACCCCTCGCATCCCGCGCGCGACCTCGCCGGGTTCGTCGCCCACGTGCGCGCCAATCCGGGCAAGGAGGGTTACGCAAATGCCGGCGCCGGCGGTGTCAACGACCTGGGCATGATCTGGTTCCTGCAGCTGATCGACGGCAAGATGAACAGCATCTCGTATCGCGGTTCGGCGCCGGCGCTCACCGACACGGTGGCCGGCGTGGTGCCGGTCATCTTCGACAACTTTCCGTCGACGCTGCCGTACGTGAAGAGCGGCCACCTGCGTGCCCTGGCGATCACCGGCACGGCGCGCAACGCCCGCCTGCCGGAGCTGCCGACCTTCGCGGAGCAGGGCTACAAAGACTACGACGTGACCGCCTGGTACGGCGTGGTGGCGCCGGCCGGCGTGCCCGACGCGGTGCGCGACAAGCTGGCGGCCGCCTTCGCGCAGGCGGTGCGCGACCCCGCCACCGCGGCCAAGATGGAAGAGACGGGCGCCTTCCCGCTCGGCAATACGCCGCAGGAGTTCGCCCGTCAGATCGAAACCGAACGAGACCGCTGGAAGGGGGTGATCGACAAGGCGGGGATCAAGCTGCAATAAGGCCGTTCATGGCGCTGTGAGGGCGGGCGGCATAAGATGCACGCTGCAAGCCGGGCCGGCAGTCGGCCCGGCCGTTCTCGAGGATGACGCGCGCCATGCTGACAGCGGTCAATTTTCTTGCCGTGGGCTGCGGCGCCACGCTGGGTGCCTGGCTGCGCTGGATGCTGGGCCTGCGCCTGAATGCCGCGGGCTGGCCTTGGGGCACGCTGGCCGCCAATCTCGGCGGCGGCTATCTGATCGGCCTCGTGCTGGGCCTGATCGCCGCGCATCCCGAATGGCCTGCCTGGGTGCGCCTCGCGGCCGTCACGGGTTTTCTGGGCGGCCTCACCACCTTCTCGACCTTCTCGGCCGAAACGGTCGACATGATCGAACGCGGCGCCTACGCCACCGCGCTGGGCTACGCCGCCCTGAGCCTGTGCGGCTCGCTGCTGCTCACCGCCGCCGGTCTCGCGACCGCGCACGCCTTACGCTAGGGTTTATCCATCGTTGTGAAGTCCGGCACGCTCGCGGGTCGCCGCGCCCACGGCCATGATGTCAGATTTAAGATGTATAAGCTGACATCAATCTGGTTTGCGGTGGCCCTCATGACATCTTTACCCCAAGCGATTCTGCAATCCGCACAGTCTCTCCCTGAGGGCGGAACTGTCACGCCCCGCGATTTTCTACATCTGGGCTCTCGTGCCGCCGTGGACCAGGCTTTCTCCCGCCTCACGCGTTCTGGCGTGCTGTTGCGTCTGGGGCGCGGGGTGTATGCGGCGCCGGTGGCCTCGCCCTTTGGCAAGCGGGCTCCCGCAGCCGAAAAGGTCATTCGCGCCCTCGAGGAAACCACGGGCGAAGCCATCGTTGCTCACGGTGCGGCCGAGGCCAATCGTCTGGGGCTCACCTCGCAGATGCCCGTACGCAGGGTGTTCTTGTCCTCCGGGCCCCCTCGTCGGCTGCTGTTCGGCAAAAATCCGGTGCAAATCGAGCACATCGCACCCGCCAGCTTTCTGCTGGGCCGCACGGAAGAAGCCGCGGCGGCACGCGCGCTCGCATGGTTGGGCCCGGCGGTCGCGGCGCAGGCCCTGCGCAAGCTGCATCGACAGTTGGCCCCGCAGGCGTGGCAGGCATTGACTCGAGCACGCCGACGGTTGCCTGCCTGGATGGCTGAAGCCATCGGGCAGGAAATGCACGTTGGCTGATTCCTTTCTCGGGCAGCCTGTCCACACCAGGCGAGAAGCCCTGCTATATGCCAGCGAACAGCTTGGCCGCCTCCCGGATCTGCTCGAAAAAGACCTCTGGGTGGTGTGGGCGCTCGAGGTCATTTACTCCGGGCCATTGGCCGGCGGCCTGACCTTCAAGGGGGGAACTTCGCTGTCCAAGGCCTACCAAATCATCGACCGATTCTCCGAGGATCTGGACCTCACTTGCGACATACGCAGGATGCTTCCGGAGCACGCGGCAGAGTCCGGCCTTCCTTCATCGGCCGCCCAGGAGAAAAGATGGCGCGGGCTGATCGACGTTCGGCTGCCTGACTGGATCGCAAACACCTTCGTTCCGGGAGTATCCGCAGCACTGGTCGCGCAGGGATTGGCCGCTCGCCTGAACCATGCGGCTCCGGATCAGGTGGAACTGCACTACTCGAGCGCGCTGGACACCGCCGAGAGGTCCTATGTTCGGCCCACGGTCTTGTTCGAGTTTGGTGCCCGTGCAACGGGCGAACCTCATGGGCCCATGCCGGTAAGCAGCGACATCGCCAGTGTCTCTGCACTCTCCGACGCGTTCGCGCTGCCGCATGCAACGCCAGTCGTCATGGGTCTGAGCCGAACTTTCTGGGAAAAGGCAACGGCGGCCCATGTGTACTGCATGCAGCAACGATTGCGTGCGGAGCGCTTCGCGCGACACTGGTATGACCTGGCCGCCATGTTCGGAAGCGTCAATGGTACGTCGATGATCAGGGATCGGAATGTTGCCGACATGGTCGCCGCGCATAAGTCGTGGTTCTTCAAGCATAACGATGCCGGCGGCAATCGAATCGATTACTGGCAGGCCGTGCGGGGAGCGCTCGTGCTTGTGCCCCAGGGCGCTGCGCTTGGCGCGCTACACGACGACTACCTTCGTATGCTCGATGCAGGCCTGCTGCCCGAGGGGGCGCCCGCTTTCGATCAAGTGTTGTCGACATGCGCGCTCATCGAGGCCGCGGCCAATGGCGCGGCGCCATCGCCCTGAGCCTGTGCGGCTCGCTGCTGCTCACCGCCGCCGGTCTCGCGACCGCGCACGCCTTACGCTGACGCGCTTCAGCGGCCGAGCAGCACGCGGGCCGCGGCTAGGCCGCTGCGCACGGCGCCTTCGAGCACGCCGGGATAGCCCGTGTCGGTCCAGTCACCCGCCAGCGCCAGCGAGCGCCAGGGCGTGGTGTTGAGCGGGCGTGCCAGGCCGGGCACCGCCGCGAAGGTGGCGCGCTTTTCGACAAACAACTCGGCGCGCTCGATCGCGGGCAGCGGCTGCAGGCGGGCAGGGTGGTGCGCGGCCTGCTGCGTGACCTGTTCGATCAGCGCGGCGATGGCGGTGTCGCGGTCGGCGTCGACCAGCGCGCGCGCGGCGCTGGCCACGATGGCGAGTTCGCCGCGCTGGCTGTGGCCGGTGAGGCGGGCGCGGTCGAACAGCCATTGGCCGTGATGGCCGCGGGCCGCGTCTTCGCGCAGCAGCATCATGGGCTCGGGCAGCGACCACGGCGCGGCGAGGCGCAGGTTGAGCGTGGCGATGGGTTCGTACTGAAAGGCCTGCAGCGCGCGCAGCAGGCCTTGCGAGCCGGCACCGCGCAGCGCCGGCCCCAGCAGGCGGGCGGCCGCCGAGGGCGGCACGGCCAGCACGGCGCAATCGAATTGCTCGCCGTGGATCTCCACGCCTTGATCGGTCGGCGTCATCTGGCGCACGGTGCTGCCGTAGCGCATCGTGGCGCGCAGCGCGACGAGGTCGGGCCAGAGCGCCGACAGGTCCACGCAGGGCAGCAGCATGTCGCTGTTGCGCCGGTCGCCCGTGAGCGAGTCGCGCAGCACATGCGCGAACAGGCTGGCGCTCGCGGTGGCCAGCGGCGTGTTGAGCGCGGCCAGACAGAGCGGTTCCCAGAGGTTGCGCACCAGTCCGTCGGGCTGCTCGTACTGCGCCAGCAGCGTCGTCACGGTCCAGTCGCGTGGCGGTTGCCAGGCGCGTTGTTCCAGGCCCCGCATCAGCCGGATGGCGGCGAAGCGCTCGCGCCACGACAGGCCACGCGCGGTGATGAGCGCGGCGGCCGCATGCCAGGGCGCGGGCAGCGGCGGGGCCGACAGCCGGAAACGGCCATCCAGGCTCGCGAGGCGCAACGGCCGGCGCATCAGCAGCGCGTCGGGATTGCGCCCGAGGCGGCGCATCAGCGCGAGGGTTTCGCGGTAGGCGCCCAGCAGGATGTGCTGGCCATTGTCGAGGTCGGCGGCGAAGCCGGGATGTACGACGCGGCGCGCGCGGCCACCGGGCGTGCGGCCCGCTTCGAACACCGTGACCTGTGCATCGGCGGCGCGCAGCGTGGCGCAGGCCGCCAGCCCGGCCCAGCCGGCGCCGATGACCGCTGCCTTCATTGGCCCGCGCCGGGACGGCCGAGACGGCGCACGAGACCGCGCCCGCCACTCACCCAGGTCTTCCAGGCGAGCCAGAGCTTGCGCAGCGGCGTGAGCGAAATGCGCTGATGCAGCACCTGCCAGTCGTCGCGCTCGATCTCTTCGAGCAGGGCATGGTAGATCGCCGCCATCATCAGTCCGGGGCGCTGCGCGCGGATGTCGGCATCCGGCAGCGCCTGCATGGCTTCGCGGTAGAGCTCGCGGGTGCGCTGGGCCTGGAAGGCCATCAGCGCGGAAAAGCGTTCGGAATACACGCCGTTCAGAATGTCGCTCGCCTTGACCTCGAACTGCTGCAGCTCGTTGACCGGCAGATAGATGCGGCCACGGCGCGCGTCGTCACCGACATCGCGCACGATGTTGGTCATCTGGAATGCGAGCCCCAGCTTGGAGGCGTATTCGAGCGTGCGCGGATCGGTGTAGCCGAAGATGCCGGCCGACATCTCGCCGACGACCCCGGCCACGTGCCAACAGTATTTGCGCAGGCCGGGCCAGTCGAGATAGCGCGTCTGGTCCAGGTCCATTTCCATGCCGTCGATCACGGCCAGCAGGCGCTCGCGCGTGATGCCGTAGTCGGGCAGATGCGGTGCCAGCGCGCGCGTGACCGGATGTTCGGGCTTGCCGTCGAACATCGCGTCGATCTGCGTGCGCCACCACGCCAGCTTGACGCGGGCCAGCGACGGGTCGGTGCATTCGTCGACCACGTCGTCGACCTCGCGGCAGAACGCGTACAGCGCCGTGATCGCGCGGCGCCGGGGCACGGGCAGGAACAGGAAGGCGTAGTAGAAACTCGAGCCGCTTTTGGCGGCCTTGTCCTGGCAGTATTCGTCAGGGGTCATATCAAGTCAGGGAGCGCCACAGCATGAGGGCCCAATCTTTGGCGCCCAGTACGGGGCGATTCATGAATACGTCGTAGTTGGCGTGTTCGATGCGTTGCAGGATGCGCAATCCGCCCTGAACCACCAGCCTCAGTTCGAGGCCGATGCGCCCGGGCAGCCGGCGCGGCAGCGCAGCGCCAGAGTGTAGCAGTGCGCGCGTGCGCTCGACCTGGAAGGCCATCAGCTGGCGCCACGCGGGCGTGAGACGGCAGACCGCGATGTCTTCGTCGCTCACGCCGAAACGGTCCAGGTCTTCCTGGGGCAGGTAGACGCGCGCCTTGCGCCAGTCGACCCGTACATCCTGCCAGAAGTTGACCAGTTGCAGCCCGGTGCAGATGGCGTCGGCGTCGCGCAGGTTGGCCTGGTCGGCCGCGCCATAGAGATGCAGCATCAGTCTGCCCACCGGGTTGGCCGACCGGCTGCAGTAGTCGAGGAGGGTGGCGTAATCGGCGTAGCGCGTGGTGGTCACGTCCTGCTCGAAGGCCGACAGCAGGTCGAAGAACGGCGTGATCGGCAACTGATGGCGCGCGATGGTGGCCGCCAGTGGATCGAAGATGGGCGCCAGCGCGGGGTCCCCGGGCACCCGGGTGGCCGGTTCGGCGCCGATGCGATGCAGTTCGGCCCGATAGGCCTGCAGGGCGCGCAGACGCTCGTCGGGCGCGGCGTCGCCCTCGTCGGCCAGGTCGTCGGCATGGCGGGCGTAGCGGTAGATGTCGCGCACGGCCGGCCGCAAGCGGCGCGGCAGCAGCAGCGAGGCCACGGGAAAGTTCTCGTAGTGGTCGACGGCCATATACCTTGTGTAGCGGCGGTGCGCGGGCCCATCCCGCGCAGGCCCCGTATTTTAGTGGCTGCCCGGGGCGCGGCGGGTGTCCGGATGTCAGCGATCAGTTAGACTAGGCGGCTTGAAGGAAAATCCTCATGCCGCGTCCGATCTCCGTCTCGATAGCTCCTGCCGCCCTGCGGCATAACCTGTCCGTGGTGCGCGAGCACCTCGATCGCACGGCGGAGCGCGCGGGCGGCACGCCCGCCTCGATCTGGGCCGTGATCAAGGCCAACGCCTACGGCCACGGCATCGAGCAGGCAGTGTCCGGCTTTTCCGATGCGCAGGGTCTGGCCATGCTCGATCTGCAGGAGGCCGTGCGCTGCCGCGAGGCCGGCTGGGGCGGTCCGATCCTGCTGCTCGAGGGCTTTTTCGAGCCCGACGACCTCGATATCGTCGACCGCTACCACCTCACCACTTCCGTGCACAATCGCGAGCAGCTCGACATGCTCGCGCATGCGAAGCTGTCGCGGCGGGTCGACATCATGCTCAAGCTCAACACCGGCATGAACCGGCTGGGCTTCAGCGCCCATTCGTACGGCCCCGCGCACGCCCGCGCGCTGCAGCTTCAAGAGCGCGGCCAGCTCGGCACCGTCGGCAAAATGACGCACTTTGCCTGCGCCGACGGCGAGCAGGGCGTCGCCGCGCAGATGAACGTCTTCAACGCCAACACGCAGGGCCTGGCGGCGGGGCCGGTCAGCGTCTGCAACTCGGCCGCCACGCTGCGCTACGCGGAGATCGCGGTGGGCGACGCGCAGACCACCCACTGGGTGCGCCCGGGCATCTGCCTGTACGGCGCCTCGCCGTTCGCGGATGCCGACGCCGCGAGCTTCGGCCTGCGCCCGGCCATGACGCTGCGTTCCGAGCTGCTGTCCGTGCAGGAGATTCCCGCCGGCGCCGCCGTGGGCTATGGCGCCACGTTCACCGCGCCCGCGCCGATGCGCATCGGGGTGGTGGCGTGCGGCTATGCCGACGGCTATCCCCGCCATGCCGGCACCGGCACGCCGGTCACGGTCGGCGGCGTGACCACGCGTCTGGTCGGCCGCGTGTCGATGGACATGCTGATGGTCGATCTCGATCCGGTGCCGGGCGCCGCCTTCGGCACGCCTGTCGTGCTGTGGGGCGAGGGCGGCCCGAGCGTCGACGAGGTCGCCACGCATGCCGGCACCATCGGCTACGAGCTGCTGTGCGCCGTCGCGCCGCGGGTGCCGCGTTTCGTGGTCTGACCGGCGCGTTTCGAGTCCGCCATTGCGAGCCTGCGGTTTCAGTCCTGGCTTTTGCCGGCCGTCGGGGCTGACGCGGCCGTGTCCCGTACGTGGACACCCGGATAGCGGCGGACGGCAACGCAAGTTACAAGACAGCGCGCCCCGGCTTGGTGTCTACTAGGCGAATCCGCCCTCACGGGGCGGCCGAACGAACCGTGGCAGCGTGGGCAGCCACGGCAATAATTTAGCGAGGTTTCGATCCATGAAGGACAAATGTGTGCTCGTGACGGGCGCAACCAAGGGCATCGGCTGGGCGCTGTCGCAGCGGTTGACGGACCTGGGCTGTCACGTGGTCGGAATCGCGCGCAATACCACCGATGTGGACTTCCCCGGTTATCTCTACGCCTGTGATCTTTCCGACGCCGGCCGCACCGAAGAGGTGCTGCGCGAGATCCGTGAAAAATTCCCGGTCGACGCCGTCGTCAACAACGTCGGCGTGGTGTCGCCGCAGGCCTTGGGCGAGATCGACCTCGCCACGCTTTACACCGTGCTCGACCTGAACGTGCGCGTCGCGGTGCAGGTCACGCAGGCCTTCATCGAATCCATGAAGGCGCGCCGCGCGGGCCGGATCGTCAACGTCTGCAGCCGTGCCGTCCAGGGCTCGCTGCACCGGACCGCCTACTCCGCGGCCAAGAGCGCGCTGGTGGGCTGCACCCGCACCTGGGCGCTCGAGCTCGCCGAATACGGCATCACGGCCAACGCCGTGGCGCCGGGCCCGATCGAGACCGAGCTGTTCCGCGCCAACCACCCGGCCGGCAGCGATGCCGAAAAGCGCGCGCTGGCCTCGATCCCGATGAAGCGTCTGGGTTCGCCCGCGGATGTCGCGGCCGCCATCGCATTCCTCCTGTCCGACGACGCGGGCTACATCACCGGCCAGGTCATCGGCGTGGACGGCGGCGGCGCGCTGGGCGGACGCTGAGTCGCATTTCTTTCCGATGCAACAAGGCCGCTGGAGCGATCCGGCGGCCTTGTTTTTTGTGCTTGGCGGGCGCGGGCGTCAGGCGACGGCCTCGGCCCGTGTGGCTCAGTAGGGTCCCTGCGTGCGGGCGGTTGCCGCGGCGCCCGGCTTGAACCGTTGCACCAGTTGCTCGCTGGCTCGCGCCAGCAGCGAAGCATCGGCGCCCACGGCCACGAACGTGGCGCCCAGATCCAGGAAATGCTGCGCGCGGGCCGGATCGCCGTGCAGGATGCCGGCCGCCCGGCCCGTGGCCACGATGCGTTCGATCGTGCGGTCCAGGGTGGCAAGCATCTCGGGGTGATCGGGTTCGCTCAGATAACCCATGCTGGCCGACAGATCGGCCGGCCCGATGAACAGACCGTCCACGCCCTCGACGGCCGCGATGGACTCGAGCGCTTCCAGTCCTTGCGGCGTCTCGATCTGGACCAGCACGCAGATCTCCTCGTTGGCGCGGGCCAGGTAATCGGGCACCCGATTCCAGCGGGCCGCGCGTGCGAGCGCGCTGCCGACGCCACGGATACCCTGAGGCGGATAGCGCACCGCCGCCACCGCGCGCGCCGCTTCTTCGGCGGACTGCACCATCGGAATCAGCACGGTCTGCGCGCCGATGTCGAGGATGCGCTTGAGTTCGACGGGATCATTGCTGCCCGGACGCACGACCGGCATGACCGGGTAGGGCGCCACGGCCTGCAACTGCGACAACATGGTCTGCAGCGTGTTGGGCGAATGCTCGCCGTCGATGACGAGCCAGTCGAAGCCCGCGCCGGCGCAGATTTCAGCGGTGTACGGATGAGCGAGACCGGCCCACAAACCGATCTGGGGCTGGCGGGCGGCCAGCGCGCGTTTGAAATGGTTGGTCAGCAGGTCCATGAGCGATCAGGGAGAGGGTCGGGGGGCGGTGCCCGGATCGGCCGGCGTCGTGCCGTCCGGCGACGGCGTCGCGGCGGGAGAGGTCGTGCCTGGCGCGGCGCTGTCAGGCTGCGCGGCGGGCTGCGGCGCGGGTGGGGGCGGCAGGGGCGACGGCGCCGCCGGCACGGTTTCGGCGGCGGGCAACAGCGCGACCAGATCCGGCGGCAACTCGATCTCGGGCTCGTCGTCGTGCAGCGAGTGCAGTTGCGCGAGCGCGTTGTTGCGCTGGTTGTTGCGCAACAGCGCACGGATGTACTCGATGCGCGAGGTGGCGTCCGGGCCGGCGGGCGGCTTTACGGTGTGACTGGGATTGGCAGCGAGTTGCGCTTTCGCGCCTTCGGCGGCGCGCTCCGCCGGCAAGGCGCTGGCGGGCAGCGGCTCGCCGCTGAAGGACTGTTCCGACCGGCGCGCGGCCTCGCCGACTTCCGCCATCCGCGGCGCGCCGCGTTCGGTGGGGGCCGGCGCGACGTTGGCGTCGGAGGACGACGGCGCCTGCGCGCTCGCCGACGTTTCGCCCGCGGCCGTTCCGCCAGCCGGGGCAGGGGCAGGGGGGGCTGCGGCAGCCGGCGCTGCGGGAGCGGGAGCTTCAGCGGAGGGTGTGCCGGCAGCCGGCGCTGCGGCAGCCGGCGCTGCGGCGCCCGGCGCGTCGGCAGCCGGCGCTTCGGCCGCCGGCGCTTCGGCCGCCGGTGCCGATGCGAGCGGCGCCGCGGCC
>NZ_NEVN01000003.1 GCF_002261475.1 Bordetella genomosp. 5 | reverse complement strand
CCTACGTTCTGCTGGCCACCGTTGCCGACTTGCGTGTTGGACGCATTGCCGCTGACATTCTGCGTGCCGCTGACTTGCGCGTTGTTGGCAGAGCCGCCGCTGCTGACGTTCTGCGTGCCGCCCGAGCTGACAACGGTGGAATTGGCGTTACCACCTGAGCTGACGGTTTGCGAACCGCCGGAGCTGACGACTGTGTTCGTGGCGGAGCCACCGGAGCCTACGTTCTGCTGACCACCGTTTCCAACCTGCGTGTTGGACGCATTGCCACTGACGTTCTGCGTGCCGCTGACTTGTCCGTTGTTGGCAGAGCCGCCGCTGTTGACGGTTTGGGTACCACCGCTGCTGACCACGGTGGAATTGGCGTTACCGCCCGAGCTGACGGTCTGCGCGCCGCCGGAGCTCACGACCGTGTTGATGGCCGAACCACCAGAGCCTACGTTCTGCTGGCCACCATTGCCCACCTGCGTATTGGACGCATTGCCACTGACGTTCTGCGTACCGCCGGAACTCACGACCGTGCTCGTGACCGAGCCGCCGGAGCCCACGTTCTGCTGACCGCCATTGCCGACCTGCGTATTGGAGGCATTGCCGCTGACATTCTGCGTACCGCTGACTTGTCCGTTGTTGGCAGAGCCACCGCTGTTGACGTTCTGGGTGCCGCCGCTGCTGACGACAGTGGAGTTGGCGTTACCGCCCGAGCTGACGGTCTGTTTGCCACCGGAGCTCACGACCGTGCTCGTGACCGAGCCGCCAGAGCCCACATTCTGTTGACCGCCGTTGCCGACTTGCGTGTTAGAGGCATTGCCGCTGACGTTCTGCGTGCCGCTGACTTGTCCGTTGTTGGCAGAGCCACCGCTGTTGACGTTCTGCGTACCGCCGCTGCTGACCACGGTGGAGTTGGCATTGCCGCCCGAACTGACGGTCTGGGTACCGCCGGAACTCACGACCGTGCTCATGACCGAACCGCCGGAGCCCACGTCCTGCTGGCCGCCGTTACCGACCTGCGTATTGGAGGCGTTGCCGCTGACGTTCTGGGTGCCGCCGCTGCTGACGACAGTGGAGTTGGCGTTACCGCCCGAGTTGACGGTCTGTTTGCCGCCGGAGCTCACGACCGTGCTCGTGACCGAACCGCCAGAGCCCACGTTCTGCTGACCGCCGTTGCCGACCTGCGTGTTGGAGGCGTTGCCGCTGACGTTCTGCGTGCCGCTGACTTGTCCGTTGTTGGCCGAGCCACCGCTGTTGACGTTCTGGGTGCCGCCGCTGCTTACGACCGTCGAATTGGCGTTGCCGCCGGAGCTGACGGTTTGCGAGCCGCCGGAGCTGACGACCGTGTTGGTGGCCGAGCCACCGGAGCCTACGTTCTGCTGGCCACCATTGCCGACCTGCGTGTTGGAGGCATTGCCGCTGACGTTCTGCGTGCCGCCGCTGCTGACTGCGGTGGAAGTCGCATTGCCACCGGAGCTGACAGTCTGTGTACCGCCTGAGCTGACAACGGTGGAGTTGACGTTACCGCCCGAGCTGACGGTCTGCTTGCCGCCGGAGCTGACAACGGTGCTGGTGGCCGAACCGCCAGAGCCCACGTTCTGCTGACCGCCGTTGCCGACCTGCGTGTTGGAGGCATTGCCGCTGACGTTCTGCGTGCCGCTAACTTGCGCGCTGTTGGCCGAACCGCCGCTGCTGACGTTCTGGGTGCCGCCGGAGCTTACGACCGTGGAATTGGCGTTGCCGCCCGAGCTGACGGTCTGCGTACCACCAGAGCTGACGACCGTGCTGGTGACCGAGCCGCCGCTTCCGACGTTCTGCTGGCCACCATTGCCGACCTGCGTACCGGAGGCATTGCCGCTGACATTTTGCGTGCCGCCACTGCTGACAGCGGTGGAGGTTGCATTACCGCCCGAGCTGACGGTTTGCGTGCCGCCGCTGCTGACCACCGTGGAGTTGGCGTTGCCGCCCGAACTGACGGTCTGCTTGCCGCCGGAGCTGACAACGGTGTTCGTGGCCGAACCACCAGAGCCCACGTTCTGCTGACCGCCGTTGCCGACTTGCGTGTTAGAGGCGTTGCCGCTGACGTTCTGCGTGCCGCTGACTTGTCCGTTGTTGGCAGTGCCGCCGCTGTTGACGTTCTGCGTACCACCGCTGCTGACGACAGTGGAGTTGGCGTTACCGCCCGAGCTGACGGTCTGTTTGCCACCGGAGCTCACGACCGTGCTCGTGACCGAGCCGCCAGAGCCCACGTTCTGTTGACCGCCGTTGCCGACCTGCGTATTCGAGGCGTTGCCGCTGACGTTCTGTGTACCGCTGACTTGTCCGTTGTTGGCAGTGCCGCCGCTGTTGACGTTCTGCGTACCGCCGCTGCTGACGACAGTGGAGTTGGCGTTACCGCCCGAGCTCACGGTTTGTGTACCGCCGGAACTCACCGTCGTGCTCGTGGCCGAGCCACCCGAGCTGACGTTCTGTTGCCCGCCGCTCGACACCTGCGTGCCGGATGCATTACCACCCGAACTCACGTTCTGCGAACCGCCCGCACTGACCACCGTGTTGCTGGTCGTGCCGCCACCGCTTACGTTCTGCGCACCACCGCTACTGACGACCGTCGAGTTGGTCTTGCCGCCCGAGCTGACGTTCTGTTGGCCACCGCCCAACACCTGAACGCCGAAGGCATTGCCGCCACTGCCGACGTTGTGCTGGCCCCCACTGCTGACCGCGGCCCCGATGGCGCTGCCGCCAGACGCCACGTTTTCCTGACCCCCGCTCTGCACGCTCGTGCCGCTGGTGTAGCCCCCCGAACTCACCCATTGAGCACCGCCCGAGCTGACCACGGTATAGAGTGCGCTGCCGCCTGCACTCACCACCTGATCTCCGCCGCTCGAGACCTGGGTGGACGTAGCCGTGCCGCCGGACGAAACCGTTTGTTTGCCGCCGGATGAGATTTGGGTGTTGCTCGCCTGACCACCGCTCTGAACGCCCTGGCTACCGCCGGCGCTCACGATCGTGGACGTGGCGGTGCCACCGGACGACACCGTTTGATTGCCGCCGGACGAGATTTGGGTGTTACTCGCCTGGCCACCACTCTGAACGCCCTGGCTGCCTCCGGTGCTGAGGGTCGTGGACGTGGCCGTGCCGCCGGACGAGACCGTCTGCACACCACCGGAAGAGACTTGCGTGCTGGTCGCTTCGCCGCCGATCAGGACGCCCTGGCTACCGCCATTGCTCAGCGTCGTGGACGTTGCCTTGCCGCCGGACGACACCGTCTGGTTGCCGCCGGAAGACACTTGCGTGTCGTTCGCAGCGCCGCCGCCCTGCACACCTTGGCTGCCGCCATCGCTAAGCGTCGTGGAGGTGGCCGTCCCGCCGGACGAGACCGTCTGACCCCCCCCGGAAGACACCTGCGTGCCGCTGGCGTCACCCCTGCCCTGTATTCCCTGGCTACCGCCACTGCTCACCGTCGTGGAAACGGCCCTGCCGCCGGACGACACGATTTGCACGCCACCCGTGGACACGTGCGCGTTGCTCACCCGGGCGCTGGCCTGGACCGTCTGGGTGCCGCCCGACGACACGTGCGTGTCGGAAGCCAGAGCAAAGCCAGCCACCTTTTGGACACCGCCATTGCGCACAATGGTGGATGTGGCCAGACCACTGCTGTCGACGGACTGCGAGCCACCCGACGACACCTGCGTATGGTCGGCCCGACCGTAAACCACCTGGCTACCGCCATTGCTGATGGTCGTGGATGTCGCCGTGCCACCGGAAGATACGATTTGCGCGCCCCGCGAGGACACATGCGTATCGCTCGCCTGGCCACCGCTCTGCACGACCTGTTCACCACCATTGCTGACGGTCGCGGACGTGGCCGTCCCGCCGGACGAGACCGTCTGAACACCGCCCGAAGACACCTGCGTGTTGCTCGCCTGACCGCCGCCCTCCACGCCCTGGCTACCGCCACTGCTAAGGCTCGTGGACGTGGCCGTCCCGCCGGACGAAACCGTCTGGACACCGCCCGAGGACACCTGCGTATTGCTCGCCTGACCGCCGGCCTCCACGCCCTGGCTACCGCCACTGTTAAGGCTCGTGGACGTGGTCCTCCCGCCGGACGAGACCGTCTGAACGCCGCCCGAGGACACCTGCGTGTTGCTCGCCTGACCGCCGCCCTCCACGCCCTGGCTACCGCCACTGCTGAGGCTCGTGGACGTGGCCGTCCCGCCGGACGAGACCGTCTGAACACCGCCAGAAGACACCTGCGTGTTGCTCGCCTGACCGCTGCTCTCCACGCCCTGGCTACCGCCGCTGCTAAGGGTCGTGGACGTGGCCGTCCCGCCGGACGAGACCGTCTGAACACCGCCCGAAGACACCTGCGTGTTGCTCGCCTGACCGCCCGTCTGCACGCTCTGGCTGCCGCCATCACTGACCGTCGTCGACGTGGCCGTGCCACCCGACGTCACCGTTTGAATGCCGCCCGATGACACCTGCGTGTCGCTCGCCTGACCGCCTTCCAAGACACGCTGCCAGCCGCCCGACGATACGTGGGTGCTCGTGGCCCGGCCCGAGTCATAGATTGTTTGTGTGGCGCCGTCGCCGACGATCGTGGACGTGGCCCTGCCGTCGGCATGGACCGATTGAGAGCCCCCTGAAGATACCCGCGTGTAGTCGGCCTGGCCGGACACCGTTTGCCGACCGCCAGCGCTGACGATCGTGGACGTCGCCGTGCCACCCGAAGACACCTGTTGGTCGCCGCCCGAGGACACGTGCGTCTGGATCGCTTGACCGCCTTCCCGCACGACCTGGTAACCGCGGTTGCCGATGATCGTGGACGTGGCCGAGCCGCCAGACGAGACGACTTGATAACCACCGGACAACAATTGCGTGTTGCTCGCCTGGCCGCCGTTCTGCACGGCCTGCCTGGCGCCATCGGCGACGAACGTGGACGTAGCGGTGCCGCCCGATGACACGGTTTGCACGCCGCCTCCGGACAGGAGCGTGTTGCTCGCCTGACCGCCGCTCTCGACGCCCTGCCTGCCGCCATCGTAGATGATGGTGGAGGTCGCCGTACCGCCAGAAGAGACCGTCTGCAGACCGCCCGACGACACCCGCGTGTTGCTGGCCTTGCCCCCGTCGACGCCTTGAGTACCGCCCGCGCTGATCGTGGTGGAGGTCGCCGTACCGCCCGACAGCGTCTGCGTGCCGCCGGACATCACTTGCGTGTCCCGGACATGAGCGCCGCTCAGCACGGTCTGAATGCCGTTGTTGCTGATGGTGGTGGAGGTGGTCACGCCCCCGCTCGACACCGTTTGCCTGCCGCCCGAGGACACCTGCGTGCGGAAGGTGTCTCCGCCGCTCTCCACAATTTGCCTGCCGCTGCTTCCGACAATACTGGAGTCGGCGTAACCGCCCGCCGAGACGATCTCCGTTCCACCCGTCAACTGCGAAAAAGTCGCCCGACCGCCATTGTGCACAACGAGTGTGCCCCCTCCGGTGACCACCGTGTTGCTGGCGCTGCCCCCGGCACTGATCAGCATGGTGGCATTCGACCCGACGTTCATGAAAATCGCCCAGCCACGACGATTCACGCGAGTTCTGAAGGTGCTGCCACTCGACGTGTTGGACAAGGTCCAGTTGTAGGCCACTCCGAAGATATCGGCATTGTCGTCCACCAGGGTCAAATCAGAAACAGATGAGAACGCGGGGACCGTGACGTCGGCCTCGGCGGCCGCCCCGAGGGTCATTCCCAACACGCCCGCGAGGGCCGCCGCGGCGGCCGTTTTGCGTACCGACTTCGACGCCTTGCCGCGCCGGGGGCCGATTTCACTGGTGACCACCCATGCGGCACGCACCACACTCCAGATGACGCGGTAGATTCGATTCAGGCCCATGTTCTCTTCGCAGGTAGGAGAGGCAGCTTTTCCGGACGTCAGTACGGACGTCAGGTACAGACGGCTTCGAAAAATAGTTGGAGTCCGTGGGATGGCGACCGGGTCGATCGAGGCGCCGCTCCCATGCCCAACGATGGGCCGAAGTGTGTGTTTGTCCGACGAGCCGAGCTCTAGAAGATGCTCTAAACATTCGAAGAATCAGATCAGCGCGCACAAAAGTGCTATTGCCTTAATACTGAGCAAGCCCGGCCTTCGTGCGCGCGTAGCCCCGCTGCCCAGCAACGAGGGGATGCGGTGATCTGCCATGCGGCGAGACCTCGATGTCTTCTTGTGATGTTCGGCGCAGCAAAACCTGCCGTCCGCGCAGCACGGCGCGGTTACGACAGCTGACACCCAGGGGCACGCAGGAATTGGTACAACAGGGTTGGAGCCTGCGCATGGTGCGCCGGCCCGCTCCGGGAATTCGCCTCATGGTGCAAGACGCATTGCTGGCCTGGCTGCATTACATGGCCATCTTCTTTCTCATCGTGGTGCTGACCGCGCAGGCCGTGCTGCTGCGCCCGAACCTCGCGCCGGCGACGGTGAGGCGTCTTGCGCTCTATGACCGCCTCTATCTGGTGTCGGCCATCGTCGTGCTGCTCACCGGCCTCGCGCGCCTGATGATGGGCGCCAAGGGCATGGACTTCTTCATGCCCAATCCGTGGTTCCACGCCAAGATCACACTGTTCGTCGTGATTGGTCTCTGTTCGATTCCGCCGACGCTCGCCTTTCTGCGCTGGAAGCGGCAGGCCGCCAGCGAGCCGGGCTTCGTGCCGGCCGACACCGAGATCCGCCGGGCACGCCGCTGGGTCATGATCGAATCGCACCTGTTGATTCTGGTGCCGTTGTGCGCGGCCCTGATGGCGCGAGGCGTGGGTTTCTGATGACGAACGCCCTTCCCTCCCTGCACGATCATCCCGACGACCTGGCGGCTCTCAAGGCTGCCGTGGCGCGGCTCGAGGCGCCGTCGCTCACGATCCGGCTGTCCAATATGATCGGCTCGCCCATCGAATGGGCGATCAGCAAGCTGCCACGCGCCGCGTCGTCCAAGATCCAGGATGCGGTGCACCTGGCCTTGCACAAGTCCGTGTCGGCGGCGCTGCGCACCTTCCCGGACAAGGCCACGGGCGGCGCGCCGCGCAATCGCACTCATGGCGCGGCAGCGGCGCTCACCGGTGCGGCGGGCGGCTTCTTCGGGCTCACAGGCACGCTCGTCGAGTTGCCCTTCTCCACCACCATCATGATGCGTTCGGTCGCGGACATCGCCCGCAGCGAGGGCTTCGCGCTCGACGACCCCGAGATCCAGCGCGAATGCGTGCAGGTGTTCGCGATGGGTGGCACGTCCAAGGACGATGACGCGGCGGAGTCGGCCTATTACGCGTTGCGCACGGCCTTCAACGAAGTGGCCAAGGAGACGGCGCGCGCGCTCGCCGAAGTCGCGACCAAGCATTCCGCGGGCAAGGTGTCGGCGCACTTCGCGTCGCCCAAGCAGGCCGGCACCTGGCTCGCCAAGACGATCGAGGTGGTGGCGCAGCGCTTCGGTATCAACATCACCGAAAAAATCGCCGCGCAGGCCGCGCCGGTGGTCGGCGCCGTCAGCGGCGCGGCAATCAACGCGCTGTTCATCAATCACTACCAGGACATGGCGCGCGGCCATTTCACGGTCAAGCGGCTCGAGCTGAAGTACGGCGAAGACGCCGTGCGCCAGGCCTACCGCGAGCTGCTGGCCGCCCATCCCCCGCGCTGACCGCGCGCCGCCTCCCACCCCCGCCGGCCACGCGCCCCGGCACGGTGAGCCGGGCCGCCAGATGTCCGGCGGCCCAGCGCCCGGAGGTCTCTGGCCCGAATGCCGGGCGCCCCGCCCCCTCGCGAACCGCACAGCGAGCCGCCGATCCGCGGCTGGCCGACACGCATTTCCATTTTGCTGCTCTGCACCTAGGGATAGTCCCAAATCTCCTGGCGCCGGCAAATGGTGATAATACTGACCTGTATACAGCGCTATCTACAGCGTGCCGCCCGGATTGCCGGGTCGTCATCGCCCTGCCGCCCGCTCGCGGCGGCGGGCGCGGACAGACCGCCGGATCCACACGCCAGCAAAGCCAGGAGCACTAAACCGTCACGTCACACGCCCGCGCACCGCGCGAGGCGAGCAGGTCCGAAGCACAAGACAGACATCGCTTTCGTGGTGCCGCCTCCCCCGGCGAGCATCGTTTACCAGCGCCACACACAAGGGGAAAAACCATGTTGCGCTCGCTCAGTACCGCTGCCTTGATCCTGACCACCGCCTTCGGGGCGACCGCGCAGGCGGAAGATCCGGCCAAATGGCCCACCCGCGCCATCACCATCGTCGGGGGTTTCCCCGGCGGCGCAGGCACCGACCTGTATGCCCGCAAGATGGGCGAGGCGCTCAGCAAAGAGCTCGGCGTGGCGATCATCGCCGACAACCGCACCGGCGCCGGCGGCAACGTCGCCTCCGACATCGTCGCGCGCGCCCCGGCCGATGGCTATACGTTCCTGCTCGGCACGGCCGGCACGCATGCGATCAACGCGGCGCTGTACAAGAGCCTGTCGTTCGACGTGCAGAAAGACTTCACTCACATCGCGCTGCTCGGCGACGTGCCCAACGTGCTGCTGGTCAATCCCAAAAAGCACCCCGACATCAAGACCTGCGGCGATCTGATCAAGCTCGCCGAATCCAAGCCGAGCGCGCTGAACTACGCGTCGACCGGCAACGGCGCATCGGGCCACCTGGCCGGCGCGCAGTTCACCAACGGCGCCAAGATCAAGGTCACGCACGTGCCCTATCGCGGCCAGGGTCCGGCCATGACCGCCCTGCTGTCGGGCGAGGTGGACTTCTTCTTCAACCAGAGCGCCCCGTCGGTGCCGGCCGTGAAGTCGGGCCAGGTGGTGGCGCTCGGCGTGACCACGGCCGAACGCATCAAGGCCCTGCCCGACGTGCCCACGATCGCCGAAGCATGCAATATCAAGGGCTACGAAAGCAGCACCTGGTACGGCCTGTTCGCGCCGGCCAAGCTGCCGCCCGAGATTCAGAAGCGCATGTCGGAGGCCGTGATCAAGGTGATCAGCACGCCCGAGTTCAAGACCTGGCTCACCGACACGCAGGGCATCCTGCCGCCGGCCGACCCCAGCATCGCCGCCTTCCAGCGCGTGCATCAGGCCGACATCAAGCGTTGGGCCGAAGTGGTGAAGCTGTCCGGCGCGACGGTCGACTGATCGCGTCAACGCAAACTGCTCTATCCGTACGGGGCGCGGCGCCATGGGGCCGCGCCCCTGTTTACATGAGGGTGCGCCGCAGAAAAGCACTCGCCGCCCTTACGCCTTCGGCTTGCTGCCCCCCGAGGGGGCCGTTTTTGTCTTGGGACGGCCCGGCGACAAAAAATGCCCCCACGCTGCGCCTTCGGCTTGCTGCCCCCCGAGGGGGCCGTTTTGTCTTGGGGCGGCCCGGCGACAAAAAATGCCCCCACGCTGCGCCTTCGGCTTGCTGCCCCCCGGGGGGGCCGTTTTGTCTTGGGGCGGCCCGGCGACAAAACATGCCCCCACGCTGCGCCTTCGGCTTGCTGCCCCCCGGGGGGGCCGTTTTTGTCTTGGGGCGGCCCGGCGACAAAAAATGCCCCCACGCTGCGCCTTCGGCTTGCTGCCCCCGAGGGGGCCGTTTTGTCTTGGGGCGGCCCGGCGACAAAACGCCCCGGTGTGATCCGCGACACGGCATCATTCCTTGAACAAGTGACGTGGAATGCCAGCGACGTCCGGCCGAATGGCATACAGATCGCCAGCATCCGGGCAGGCGTTCAGTTCCGAGGGCGTCATGGCAAAGCGCGCGGTAGTGATGAACAACGTGTCGAGATCATCTCCGCCGAAGCAGCAACTGGTGGGGCGCGGCACGGGCATGGCGAGGCGCTCGCTCAAGTGCCCGTCGCGGTCGTAGCGCAGCAGGCATCCGCCGTTGAACTGACAGACCCACAACCCTCCGGCGCGATCCAGGGCGATGCCATCGGGGCGCCCCAGTTCGGCCGCGGTCTGGGCGAACGACGTCACGGGTCCGAGTTCGCCCTGGGCTGAATACGACGCCTGAAAGATCAAGCGCGCAACAGAATCGACAAAGAACAGCTTGCGTCCATCGTCAGACCAAGCCAGGCCATTGGGTAACGCCATGCCCCGATGAATGACTTGGGCATTCAGTGCACTGTCGTAGCGGTACAGCGCACCGGCTCTCTGGTTCGGACCTTCATTCATGAGGCCGGTGACAAATCGCCCTTGCGGATCGCAGGCGCCATCGTTGAAGCGAGAGCTCGCCCCATCGTGAACGGCGGCGGTGCGCCTGCACACCTCGCCGCTCTCCATATCCAGCGTGGCTACGCTGGCGTCTTCAGTGAAGATCAGATTGCCTTTATCGGTCAGCCCCAGGGCACCAATACGCGCCACCGATCGATGGACGGTTTCCAACTGTCCTTGTGGGCGCAGCACGTGGATCGTTCCACCTGAAATATCGACGAAGTACAACCGCTTCTTGCGTGCATCCCACACTGGGCTTTCGCCAAGACTGGCACGGACATGAGCGATCCTGCGCAGGCTTTGATGGTCACGCATCGTCGAACTCCTTGATGCGCCGCCAGTTCCGGGCGATGTCCTCCACGCTGGCACATTCGACCCGCGCCAGGTTCGTGGGGTAAACGACGCCGGGGTTCTCGCAAAAGCGAGTGGCGGTGAACTGGCCATTGGCGGCGCGCAGGATGATGCCTGTGTCTTGGCACAACGAACTCGCCAGATACAGCACGCCGGGAGCCACCCACTCCGGCTTCAGGTTCTCCGGCGGCTGCGTGATCCCCCACATGCGGGTCTTGGCAACAGGAGAGATCGCATTGACCAGGATACCGTGCGGCTCGCCTTCCATGCTCAAGGCATTCATGATGCCCACTTGGGCCATCTTGCCGGCTGCGTAGGCCGCCAGGCCCGGCTGCGCATACTGTAGGTACATGGCACGGTCGGATGTGTTCAGCACCACTCGCGCCGCCGCAGACTGCCTGAGATGCGGCCAGGCGTGCTTGCACAACCAAATCGGTGCACGCAGGTTGATGCCGATGGCGCGCTCGAGGAAATCGTCCTCCTGCGCCTCGATGGGCTGATAGCCGACCCAGCCGGCGTTGTGGATCAGAATGTCCAGCGCGCCGAACTGCGCGATGGTCAGTGCAACCAGCTGCCTGCAGCCGGCCTCGTGATCCAGTCGGCCGCTATGCACGATCAATTGCCCGTCGTCGGCCCGCAAAGTGCGCGCCGCCTCGACAATCACATCCTCGTCGAGGCCCTCACCGGCCCGATCCGTGCCCAGGTCACTGGCGACAACACGCGCACCCCGGTCGAGCAGCGCTTGCACATAGGCGCGTCCGAGTCCCTGAGCGGCGCCAGTGACGATAGCGACCTTGCCTTTGAAAAGCCCATCTGCTTGATGACGCTTCTGTTCCATCGTGCACCTCCGTGAACCTGAATATCACGATGATGGAACACGCACAGGACTCCGTAAAATATATTATTTATACCTAAACAATACTTAAATCGTCTCAATTGTCGGCGCTGATGCCATGGTGTCACGGACCTCGGCGATCAGTCTGTCGCGAATCACGCACTGGGCGTGTTCGCTCCATCCCATCAGCAGCTCTACGTGCAGCAAGGCGTCCGGCGCCTCGACTTGAATTTCCCGGAACACCACGTCCTTGAGTCTATCCTGCGCCATCGAGGCCGGCAGCAGCGCAACGCCAAATCCCCCCGCCACCAAAGCCACCAGCGTCTGTAGCTGTCGTGCCTGCTGGACAATACGCGGCTTGAAACCCGCGGCCTCGCAAAGCTGGATCAGCTGGTCATGAAACCCCTGGCCCAAATGTCGGGGCGAGGAAACAAAGCCGTCATCCTGAAGTGCGGACAGTGGGACGATCTTGCTGCCTGCGAAGCGGTGCATGGCGGGCAGGGCCACCACGACAGGCTCCCGCAGGATGGACGCGAATCGTAAGCCCGGTGCCGTCCTGCCGGGGGGCCTCATGAAGCCGAGGTCAGCGCGGCCATGTTCGAGGGCTTCCACCTGCTCCTGAGTCGTGGCCTCCTGCATCGTGAAGGAAACCGCCGGGAATGCGGAGCGGAAGCGCCGCAGCGCACGCAGCAATGCGCTGTAAGGCGCGATGTTGATGAAGGTCAGGGTGAGGTGTCCCTCGATGCCCTGCGCCACACGCCGGGTTTGCTCGACACTCTCGTCAAGCAGGCGCAACACGTCTCTGGACGACTTCAGAAAGGCCGCGCCGGCAGGCGTGAGCGACACGCTGCGATTGGTGCGCTCGAATAGCGGTGTGCCGATCTCCTGTTCAAGCCGACGAATAGCCTGGCTCAACGGGGGCTGCGCCATGTGGAGCCGTTCCGCAGCACGATTGAAATGCAATTCTTCTGCAACAGCGATGAACTGATGAAGCAGTCTGGTTTCAACCATAAGACTCTGCACCTATCGTTATGTTGCTTTCAATACTAGCCAAATATTGTCGAGAGGGTATGGCTATGACCGGCTGTATTTCGCCCCCCCTTTCGGCCCGCCGGGGTAATCCTGCACGAGACGCCGGGCATCACGGCATCCCGCAGTTCGACGGCCTCGGCATGAGTGCTCGCCGCAACTGCGGACTACAAAGAAAAACCCCCGAGTGGCGAACCACATCGGGGGTTGAACCTTGCGCTGCCAGGGCGGCGCCACGAAGGCGCCGCGGCCGGTATTTAGCGCTTGGTCGGCACGTCGCGCGACACCGAGCCCGT
This sequence comes from Bordetella genomosp. 5, assembly GCF_002261475.1. GTDB lineage: Bacteria > Pseudomonadota > Gammaproteobacteria > Burkholderiales > Burkholderiaceae_B > Bordetella. The sequence continues at coordinate 137,851 of NZ_NEVN01000003.1, read as the reverse complement.
GTAGAGCTGGCGCGGGCGGCCGATCTTGTACTCGGGATCGGACAGCATTTCGTTCCATTGAGCGATCCAGCCCACGGTGCGGGCCAGCGCGAAGATGGCCGTGAACAGCGAGGTCGGGATGCCGATGGCGCGTTGCACGATACCCGAGTAGAAGTCCACGTTCGGGTAGAGCTTGCGCTGCACGAAGTACGGATCTTCCAGCGCGATGCGCTCGAGTTCCATGGCCAGCTTGAACAGCGGGTCGTTTTCGAGACCCAGGGCCTGCAGGACTTCCTTGCAGGTTTCCTGCATCAGCTTGGCGCGCGGATCGTAGTTCTTGTAGACGCGGTGGCCAAAGCCCATCAGGCGCACGCCCGAGTTCTTGTCCTTGACCTTCTCCATGAACTCGCCGACCTTGGCCACGCCGCCGTTGGCTTGCAGCTCTTCGAGCATCTGCAGGCAGGCTTCGTTGGCGCCACCGTGAGCCGGGCCCCACAGGCACGCCACGCCAGCGGCGATGGCGGCGAACGGGTTGGTGCCCGACGAGCCGCACAGACGCACGGTCGAGGTGGAGGCGTTTTGTTCGTGATCGGCGTGCAGGATGAAGATGCGATCGAGCGCGCGCTCGACCACTTCGTTGACCTTGTACTCTTCGCACGGCGTCGCGAACATCATGCGCAGGAAGTTGCCGGTGTACGACAGGTCGTTCTGCGGATAGATGAACGGCTGACCTTGCGAGTACTTGTACGCCATCGCGACCAGCGTCGGCATCTTGGCGATCAGACGGATCGCCGAGACGTGACGGTGCTGGGCATTCGTGATGTCGGTCGAGTCGTGGTAGAACGCCGACAGCGCGCCCACCAGGCCCGTCAGGACGGCCATCGGGTGAGCGTCACGACGGAAGCCGCGCAGGAAAAAGTGCAGCTGTTCGTTCACCATCGTGTGGTGCGTGACTTGCGAATCGAAGTCCGACTTCTGCGTACCGTCGGGCAGCTCGCCGTTCAGGATCAGATAGCAGATATCGAGGAAGTCGCAGTTCACGGCCAGCTGTTCGATGGGGTAGCCGCGATACAGCAGCTCGCCCTTGTCGCCGTCGATGTAGGTGATGCCGGAGGCAGTCGCCGCGGTCGACATGAAGCCGGGGTCATACGTGAACATGCCAGTCTGGCCATACAGCTTGCGGATGTCGATCACATCCGGGCCGACCGTGCCCTTGTACACCGGGAGTTCAATAGGTGCGCTGCCATCCGAGAGGGATAGAGTGGCTTTTTTGTCTGACAGGTTCATCGCTGTTTCCTCACATTAAATCAAAGCTCTCGCATGCGACTGATGATCGCCTGAAGCCGGGGAGTGTCCAGAGGGGCCTCCAACTCCTTGCGCGCCAGCAGCACGTCGAGCAGATCGTTGTCACCGAGCTCGAAAAGCTGAGTCAGTGCCGTTACGTCTTCGTCGGTCAACTGGGTCTCGTAGCGATCCAGATACCGGGTGATGATGAGGTCATTCTCGAGCAGGCCGCGGCGCGCGCGCCAGCGCAGCCGCGCCCGTTCCAATTCGGTAAGCCTGCTCATTGAGATGCCTTGAAACGTCCTAACACTAGACCGTACGACGGACCATCAGTTCCTTGATCTTGCCGATGGCCTTCGTCGGGTTCAGCCCCTTCGGACAGACGTCGACGCAGTTCATGATGGTGTGGCAACGGAACAGACGGTACGGATCTTCCAGGTTGTCCAGACGGCGGCCGGTGGCTTCGTCGCGGCTGTCGGCGATGAAGCGATAGGCTTGCAGCAGGCCGGCGGGGCCGACGAACTTGTCCGGATTCCACCAGAACGACGGGCACGAGGTCGAGCAGCAGGCGCACAGAATGCACTCGTACAGACCGTCGAGCTCTTCGCGTGCCTCGGGCGACTGCAGACGCTCGCGCTCGGGCGGCGGCGTGTCGTTGATGAGGTACGGGCTGACCGAGTGGTACTGATTGAAGAAGTGCGTCATGTCCACGATCAGATCGCGGATGACCGGCAGACCGGGCAGCGGCTTCAGAACGATGGGCTCTTTCAGCTCGCGCAGGTTGGTCGTGCAGGCGAGACCGTTTTTGCCATTGATGTTCATGGCATCGGAACCGCACACGCCTTCGCGGCAGGACCGGCGCAGGGCCAGGCTGTCGTCGACGTCGTTCTTGATGCGCACGAGCGCATCGAGCAGCATCTTGTCGGTCGGCTGGAGTTCGACGTCCAGCTTCTGCATGTAGGGGCGCTCGTCCTTGTCAGGATCGTAGCGGTAGATTTCGAACTTAACGATACGTTTGGTGCTCATGCCAGATCCTGCTTAGAAAGTACGGGCCTTGGGCGGGAAGGACTCGACCGTCAGCGGCTTCATCTGCACGGGCTTGTACTCGAGGCGGCTGCCTTCGGAGTACCACAGCGTGTGCTTGAGCCAGTTTTCGTCGTCGCGGGTCGGGTGATCGTCGAGCGCATGCGCGCCACGGCTTTCGGTGCGGTTGGCGGCCGACTTGATCGTGGCACGGGCCACTTCGGTCATGTTGGCCAGCTCGAGCGCTTCGACACGAGCCGTGTTGAACACCTTCGACTTGTCCTTGAAGTAGATGTTTTCAGCGACCTTGCCCAGGTCTTCGATCTGACCCACGCCTTCGTTGAGCAGCTCGAGCGTGCGGAACACGCCGCAGTGACGCTGCATCGACATGCGGATGGCGTTGGCGACGTCCTGCGTCTTTTCGCCGGAGGTGCGCGATTCGAGCTGGTTGATACGCGCCAGCGAGAAGTCCACCGCTTCCTTCGACATTTCCTGGTGGGCGCGTTGGCGCTCGGGATGCGAATTGACGATGTGGTTGCCGGTGGCGCGACCGAACACGATCAGGTCGAGCAGCGAGTTCGTGCCGAGGCGGTTGGCGCCGTGCACCGACACCGCCGCGCATTCGCCGATGGCGTACAGGCCATTGATGACCTTGTTTTCGCCGTTGACGCGCTCGAGCACCTGGCCGTGATAGTTGGCCGGAATGCCGCCCATCTGGTAGTGGATGGTCGGGACGACGGGGATCGGTTCCTTGATGGGATCGACGTTGCCGAACTTGATCGCGATTTCGCGGATCGAGGGCAGGCGCTTGTTGATCACGTCGGCACCGAGGTGGTCGAGCTTCAGCACCACGTAGCTGCCGTCGGGACCGCAGCCACGACCTTCCTTGATTTCCTGGTCCATCGAGCGCGACACGAAGTCACGCGGCGCCAGATCCTTCAGGGTGGGCGCATAGCGCTCCATGAAGCGTTCGCCATCCTTGTTGAGCAGGATGCCGCCTTCGCCACGCACGCCTTCGGTGATCAGCACGCCCGCGCCGGCCACGCCGGTCGGGTGGAACTGCCAGAACTCCATGTCCTGCAGCGGGATGCCTGCGCGCGCAGCCATGCCCAGGCCGTCACCGGTGTTGATGAAGGCGTTGGTCGAGGCGGCCCAGATGCGGCCTGCACCGCCGGTGGCCAGCACCGTGGTCTTGGCTTCGAGGATGTAGATGTCGCCCGTTTCCATTTCGAGCGCGGTCACGCCGAGCACGTCGCCGGCGTCGTTGCGCAGGAGGTCCAGGGCCATCCACTCGACGAAAAACTGCGTGCGGGCAGCGACGTTACGCTGATACAGCGTGTGCAGCAGGGCGTGACCGGTACGGTCGGCCGCGGCACAGGCGCGTTGCACGGGTTTTTCGCCGAAATTCGCGGTGTGTCCACCGAACGGACGCTGATAGATCGTGCCGTCGGGGTTGCGGTCGAACGGCATGCCGAAGTGTTCGAGTTCGTACACGGCATTGGGTGCCTCGCGGCACATGAACTCGATGGCATCCTGGTCGCCCAGCCAGTCCGACCCCTTCACGGTGTCGTACATGTGCCAGTACCAGTTGTCTTCGCTCATGTTGCCCAGCGACGCGCTCACGCCGCCCTGCGCCGCCACGGTGTGCGAGCGGGTGGGGAACACTTTGGACAGCACCGCAACCGACAGGCCAGCCTGGGCCAGTTGCAGCGAGCAGCGCATGCCGGCTCCGCCGGCGCCAACCACCACCACATCAAACTGGCGGCGCGGCAAGGAATTCAAGACAGCGGTCACGGCTTAGATTCTCCAGAGGATTTGCGCGAAGTAGACGACCGAGCCCACCAGCCAGAGGATGGTCAGCACTTGCAGCAGCAGGCGCACGCCCACGTTGCGGACGTAGTCCATCCAGATGTCGCGCACGCCGATCCAGGCATGCCAGGCCAGCGCAAAGAAGGCAAGGGTAGCCAGCAGCTGGCCAACCGGAAGAGCGTAGACGTGGAAGTTGAACAGCGACTTCCAGTTTTCGTACGTGAAGGACGGCATCACCAGCAGGCCGATGATCAGCACCAGCGTGTAGACGGCCAGGATGATCGCCGTGATGCGCTGAGCGATGAAATCGACGGTGCCGTAATGCGCGCCGACGACCAGGCGCTTGGGGCCGTAGTTTTTGACGTCAGCCATTACAGGACTCCGAACAGTTTGAGAGCGATGACCAGGGTCAGTGCCAGGCTCACGCCGAACACGACGCCGGCGGTCTTCTTGGACGACTGCTTGTCGATGCCAATGTGAAGATCCAGCGCCAGGTAGCGGATGCCAGCACAGAAGTGGTGCAGATAGCCCCAGATCAGGACCAGGAACACCAGCTTGACCAACGGGTTGCCTGCGTACTGTGCGACCTGTGCGTAGGTCTCTGCCGAGGTCACGCTCGCGCCGAACAGCGGGATGATGACCAAGGGCAGACAGAAGAAGAGCAACGCGCCGCTTATGCGGTGCAGAATGGACAGCTTGCCGGCCAGAGGCAGGCGATAGCTGAGGATTTGCGGGATGCTGATATTGCGAAACTGCGGACGCGGCTTGGCAGCTGAGTCGGACATGACGGCCTCGGTGTTTCGGAACTAGGGAATCGTGACTGCGAAAAGGCGGAAGCCCTTGCAGGCAAACACGCTATTTTCGCCCAGAGATCGGGTTCGTATCAAATCGTTGAAAAAAAGTTCATCAATTCAAACTATTGCGGTAATGATAGTGATCGGTATGGTACAAACCGCGCCGCACTTCCATCGGCCGATCGCCATACGTGTATGAGATGCGATCGACCTGGAGCAGCGGGGTACCGGCGGAAACATTGAGCAAGCGCGCCACTTCGTCGGTGGCGGCCACGGCACGCAGCTTTTCGTCGGCGCGGACCATGCTCACGCCGAACTCGGATTCGAAAAGCCCGTACATCGGGGCGCGATTGGCCGTCAGCAACTCCAGCGTGAGCCCGCGAAAGGCGGTGCCCGGCAGCCAGATGTCGTCGATGACGGTGGGGGTTTGGTTCATGGAGAGCTGCCGGCGGATCATCACGACCGTCTCGCCGGCGCGCAGCTCGAGGGCGCGCGCGATCTCGGCGGGCGCGCGCACCCGGCGGCATTCGAGAATACGGCTTTCGGCGCGGCCACCCTCGCCCTCTTCGTCGGGCGCGAGGCGCAGGAAGCGGTAGCGCACCCGGGCCTCGTGATGCGTGGCGACGAAGGTGCCCTTGCCCTGGCGGCGCAGCAGCATGTGTTCGGCGGCGAGCTCGTCGACCGCCTTGCGCACCGTGCCCTGGCTGACCTGGAAACGGGCGGCGAGGTCGATCTCGCTCGGGATCAGCTCGCCCGGCTTCCACTCACCGCGCTCGAGGCTCTGCACGAGCAGATCCTTGATCTGGCGGTACAACGGACTGAAAGCGGCACCCTCGCCTGCCGGCTTTGCGGCACGCGTACGTAGGGGAGTTTCGGACCGGGGGTCTGCCATGGTGTCTGTGGAATTATTTGGGCTCGCCCGAATCAGGCGGGCCCATGGCACCGGCAGCATGCGAGAGCCAAAAAATAGCGGCTGACGCGGATTCGGACAAACACAACATTCTCGCACAGGCTCGCCCGGTCTGTCCAACGTCTTATGTCTTATATAAGATATAAGATCGTTTGACGCATACGTGAATTCAATCTAGGATTGCCGGCTGTCGGAGCAGCGTCCGCAGCCGTGCCACGCGGGCTCCAGCGATTACACTGATGGATGAGATTTGGTCTCACCCAACATCCTTACGGAGAACGTTAATGTCTAAGCCCGCCATGCGTGTCGCCGTCACCGGCGCCGCCGGCCAGATTGGTTACGCCCTGCTGTTCCGCATCGCCTCCGGCGAAATGCTGGGTAAAGACCAGCCGGTCATTCTGCAGTTGCTCGAGATCCCCGACGAGAAGGCCCAGAAGGCCCTCAAGGGCGTGATCATGGAGCTGGACGATTGCGCCTTCCCGCTGCTGCAGGAAGTCACCGCCCACAGCGATCCCCGCACCGCCTTCAAGGACGCCGACGTGGCCCTGCTCGTGGGCGCCCGCCCCCGCGGCCCCGGCATGGAGCGCAAGGACCTGCTGCAGGTCAATGCCCAGATCTTCACGGCGCAAGGCCGCGCCCTGAACGAAGTCGCCAGCCGCGACGTGAAGGTGCTGGTCGTCGGCAACCCCGCCAACACCAACGCCTACATCGCCATGAAGTCGGCGCCGGATCTGCCCGCCAAGAACTTCACCGCCATGCTGCGCCTGGACCACAACCGTGCTCTGTCGCAACTGGCCGCCAAGTCGGGCAAGGCCGTTGCCGAGATCGAAAAGCTGGTCGTGTGGGGCAACCACTCGCCCACGATGTACCCGGACATCCGCTTCGCCACGGTCGGCGGCCAAAGCCTGGCCAAGCTGATCAACGACGACACCTGGAACCGCGACACGTTCATCCCCACCGTGGGCAAGCGCGGCGCCGCCATCATCGAAGCGCGCGGCCTGTCCTCGGCTGCCTCGGCCGCCAACGCCGCCATCGACCACGTGCGTGACTGGGTCCTGGGCAGCAACGGCAAGTGGGTGACGATGGGCGTGCCCTCCGACGGTTCCTACGGCATCCCCGAAGGCATCATCTACGGCGTGCCGGTCACCACCGAAAACGGCGAATACAAGCGCATCGAAGGCCTCGAGATCGACGCCTTCTCGCGCGAGCGCCTGGATTTCACGCTGAAAGAGCTGCTCGAAGAGCGCGATGGCGTGAAAGACCTGCTGAAGTAATTCGGCGAGATGAAACGGGCCCGCGCATGCGGGCCTGTTTTTTCCTGGCGCGCGCCCGCCTCCCCCATCCTGCGTGGGTGCGTGATCTGGGCGGGCCACATCGTCGGCATCGTTCTTCCCGGCACATCGATATGTGCGCTCGGCGGATTGTCGCCAAGTGGACAGATTCATGTTTCGGAACCGCGTTAAGGTCTGGCCCCAGAGGCTGGCATCGCCCGTACGGAGCCCCGCCCCGTGCGCGCGTACCCTGCCGCCGGGCCGCCGTGCGCGGCGCCGCCCATAACGACGGAGACTCCATCATGTCCAGACCCGAATCCCCCGGCGCCCTCTTTCGCCGCGCGTTGCGCGAAGAGCAGCCGCTGCAGATCATCGGCGCGATCAACGCCAACCACGCCCTGCTGGCCAAACGCGCCGGCTACCGCGCCATCTACCTGTCGGGCGGCGGCGTGGCCGCCGGTTCGCTGGGTCTGCCCGATCTCGGCATCAACACGCTCGACGACGTGCTCACCGATGTGCGCCGTATCACCGACGTGTGCGACGTGCCGCTGGTCGTCGACATCGACACGGGTTTCGGCCCCTCGGCCTTCAACATCGCCCGCACGGTCAAGAGCCTCATCAAGTTCGGCGCGGCGGCCTGCCACATCGAAGACCAGGTCGGCGCCAAGCGCTGCGGCCATCGTCCGGGCAAAGAGATCGTCAGCACCGAAGAAATGGCCGATCGCGTCAAGGCGGCCGCCGATGCGCGCACCGACAGCGACTTCTTCCTGATCGCGCGCACCGACGCCATCGCTTCGCACGGCGTCGACGCGGCGATCGAACGCTCGCTCAAGTGCGTCGAGGCCGGTGCCGACGCGATCTTCGCCGAAGCCGCCTACGACCTGCCCACCTACCGCCGTTTTGTCGACGCAGTGAAGGTGCCGGTGCTGGCCAACATCACCGAGTTCGGCAAGACGCCGCTCTTCTCCGTCGACGAGCTCAAGAGCGCCGGCGTCGGCATGGTGCTGTATCCGCTGTCGGCCTTCCGCGCCATGAACAAGGCGGCCGAAACCGTGTACCAGGCGATCCGCCGCGACGGCCACCAGAAGAACGTGGTCGACCTGATGCAAACTCGGGATGAGCTCTACGATCGCATCGGATACCATGCCTTCGAAGACCAGCTCGATCAGCTGTTCGCCAAGGACAAGCCCCAATAAAACACGGCGGGCCCCGAAGGGATGGCCCGCCGTGCTTGTCGCAACCTGTGTACACCCCCCATGGGAAGGAGTAGGAGAGACATGACGACCTCGCAGAAAAAGGCGGCCGCGCCCGTCGACGAAAAAGCAGGTTTCAAACCCAAGAAATCGGTGGCCCTGTCGGGCGTGGTGGCGGGCAATACCGCGCTGTGCACGGTCGGCCGCACCGGCAACGACCTGCACTACCGCGGCTACGACATCCTCGACTTCGCCGGCACGGCCGAGTTCGAAGAGATCGCCCACCTGCTGGTGCATGGCAAGCTGCCCAACAAAGCCGAGCTCAAGGCCTACAAAGAAAAGCTGCGCAACCTGCGCGGCCTGCCGGCCCAGCTGCAGAACGCACTCGAGTCGCTGCCGGCGGCGAGCCATCCCATGGACGTCATGCGCACCGCGGTGTCGGTGCTCGGCTGCGTGCTGCCCGAGAAAGACGACCACAACACGCCGGGCGCGCGCGACATCGCCGATCGCCTGATGGCCAATCTCGGCTCGGCCCTGCTGTACTGGTACCACTACAGCCACAACGGCCGTGTGATCGACGTGCAGACCGACGATGACAGCATCGGCGGTCACTTCCTGCACCTGCTGCACGGCGTGAAGCCGTCCGACGAGTGGGTGCGCGCGATGCACACCTCGCTGATCCTCTACGCCGAGCACGAGTTCAACGCCTCCACGTTCACCTGCCGGGTGATCGCGGGCACGGGCTCCGATATGTACTCGGCCATCACCGGTGGCATCGGCGCCCTGCGCGGCCCGAAGCACGGTGGCGCCAACGAGGTCGCGTTCGAGGTGCAGAAGCGCTACGACTCGCCCGAAGAGGCCGAGGCCGACATCCGCCGCCGCGTCGAAAACAAGGAAGTCATCATCGGCTTCGGCCATCCGGTCTACACGATCTCGGATCCGCGCAACGAAGTCATCAAGGAAGTCGCGCGCAAGCTGTCCAAGAAGGCCGGCACGACCAAGATGTTCGACATCGCCGAGCGTCTCGAGACCGTCATGCTCGACATCAAGAAGATGTTCCCGAACCTGGATTGGTTCTCGGCGGTGAGCTATCACATGATGGGCGTGCCCACGGCGATGTTCACGCCGCTCTTCGTGATCGCGCGCACGGCCGGCTGGTCGGCGCACATCATCGAGCAGCGCATCGACAACAAGATCATCCGTCCGACCGCCAACTACACCGGGCCGGAAAACCTGAAGTACGTGCCGCTCGACAAGCGCAAGTAATCCTCCCCGCGGGCCCTCCGGCCGCGGGCCGGGCGGGCCTCGTGCCCTCCCGGCCTTCCCGGAGCGTCTGCCCATGTCCGCCCCCATCTCCAATGTCCGCCCCGAGCCCGATCAGGTGCTGGTGGACATCGCCGACTACGTCATCGACTACGAGATCCAGAGCGATCTCGCCTACCAGACCGCCCGCAACTGCCTGATCGACACCTTGGGCTGCGGGCTCGAAGCCCTCGAATATCCCGCCTGCAAAAAGCTGCTCGGACCGCTCGTGCCCGGCACCCTCGTGCCGCACGGCGCCAAGGTCCCCGGCACGCCGTTCCAGCTCGATCCCGTCCAGGCCGCGTTCAACATCGGCACGATGATTCGCTGGCTCGATTTCAACGACACCTGGCTGGCCGCCGAATGGGGCCACCCGTCCGACAACCTGGGCGGCATCCTCGCCACCGCCGACTGGCTCTCGCGCAATGCGGTGGCCGCCGGGCGCGCCCCGCTCACCATGCGCGACGTGCTCACGGCCATGATCAAGGCCCATGAGATCCAGGGCTGCATCGCCCTCGAGAATTCGTTCAACAAGGTGGGACTCGATCACGTGGTGCTGGTCAAGGTCGCGTCCACCGCCGTGGTCGCGCACATGCTGGGGCTCTCGCGCGACGAGATCATCAATGCAGTGTCGCTCGCCTGGGTCGACGGCCAGAGCCTGCGCACCTATCGCCACGCGCCCAACACGGGCAGCCGCAAGAGCTGGGCCGCCGGTGACGCCACCAGCCGCGCGGTGCGGCTGGCGCTGATCGCCCGCACCGGCGAGATGGGCTATCCGTCGGTGCTGTCGGCCAAGACCTGGGGCTTTTACGATGTGCTGTTCAAGGGCCAGCCGTTCCGGTTCCAGCGTCCTTACGGCAGCTACGTGATGGAAAACGTGCTGTTCAAGATTTCGTTTCCGGCCGAGTTCCATTCGCAGACCGCCGTGGAGGTCGCGATGCAGATTCACGAGCGGCTCGCCCGCGAAGGCAAGTCGGCCGCCGACATCGCACAGATCACGATCCGCACGCATGAAGCCTGCATCCGCATCATCGACAAGCGCGGTCCGCTGAACAACCCCGCCGATCGCGATCACTGCATCCAGTACATGGTGGCCGTGCCGATCCTGTTCGGGCGCCTCACGGCCGCCGACTACGAAGACGCCGTCGCGCGCGATCCGCGCATCGATGCGCTGCGGGCCAGGATCGTGTGCGTCGAAGATCCGGCCCTCACCGCGGACTACCACGACCCCGACAAGCGCTCGATCGCCAACGCGCTCAGCGTGGTGTTTGAGGATGGCAGCCGATTCGACGAAATCCTGTGCGAGTATCCGATCGGCCACAAACGCCGCCGCGCCGACGGCATTCCGCTGCTGGAGGCCAAGTTCCGCACCAATCTGGCCCGCATGCTGCCGGCGCGCCAGCAGGCGCGCATTCTCGAGGCGTCGCTCGACCAGGCCAGGCTGGAGGCCATGCCGGTGAACGACTACGTGGACCTATATGTGATCTGACCACGCCGGAGACCGCGAGCGCAGCCCTTACAATGGCGCTTCAATAAAAAAGGGACGCTCGCAATGGCCATGCTTTGGATCAAGACCTTCCATATCGTCTTCATCGCTTCCTGGTTCGCCGGCCTGTTCTATCTGCCGCGCATCTACGTGAATCTGGCGCAGCAGTCGGACCCGGCCATTCAAGCCTGTCTGATCGGCATGGCGCGCCGCCTCTACCGCTTCATGACCATCTTGGCCATCCCGGCCGTGCTGCTGGGGCTGTGGCTCTATGTGGGCTACCGGATCGGCGTGGGCCCGGGCAACGGCTGGATGCATGCCAAGCTGTTCTTCGTGCTGCTCATCATCGGCTACCATCATGCCTGCGGCGTCATGCTGCGCAAGTTCGAACAGGGCCGCAATACGCGCTCCCACAAGTTCTATCGCTGGTTCAACGAAGTTCCCGTCCTGCTGCTCGTGCTGGTGGTGGCGCTGGTCGTCGTGAAACCCTTCTGATTTCCCGCGCTTCTCCCCTGGCCGCCAACCGGCCTTATCCGTATGTCTTCTGATGAACAGGATCGTCCGCGCAAGACGCTGACGATCAAACCCAAATCGCGCGCCGACGCGCCTGCCGACGACACCCCGCGCCGTGCGCGCACCGGTGCGCGCGCGCGTCTGGTCGCCCAGCAAGAGCGTGCGCGCGAACAGACCGAACGCCTGCGCAACCCGGACGCGCCCGCCGAACGCGAGCGCGGCGCCCCACGCGAGGCCCCGCGAGGCGGTCCGCGTGGCGGTCCGCGTGGCGGTCCGCGCAACACCTATCGCGGCGATGCCACGAGCCAGCGCGGCGGCTATCCGGAGCGCGGCCCGCGCGACGACCGGCCGCAGCGCACCGCCCCGCCGGCCCCGGCCACTCCCGCGCCCGACTGGGACGACGTGCTCTCGGATGCACCGCAGGATTGGGATGACGTCTTCGCCGAAGAACGTGCCGACGCCCCCGACCGCCACGCACCCGAGGTGCAGGTCCGCCGGCCGCGCGCCGCGCGTCAGGCCGAGACGTTCCGCATCTACGCCCCCTGCCCGCAGGGCCTCGAGGAGGCCCTGACCGCCGAAATGCAGGCCCTGGGCTTCGACGATGCCCGCCCGGGCCGCGCCGGCTGCGCCTTTTCGACCGACTGGTCCGGCGTGCAGCGCGCCAACCTCTATTCGCGGCTGGCCACCCGCATTCTGGTGCAGGTTGCCCAGGAAGAGATCAGCCACGAAGACGACCTGCTCGACCTCGCGCGCAGTGTGCCCTGGGAGCGCTGGTTCGGGCCCGAGGACACCCTGCGGGTCGACACCTCGGCCATCAAGAGCCCCGTCCAGAGCCTGCAGTACTGCAATCTGCGCGTGAAAGACGGCATCTGCGATCGCCTGCGCGAGATCGAAGGCGCGCGCCCGAGCGTGGACACCGTGCGTCCCGACGCCCGCGTGCAACTCTTCATGCAGGGCACCATCGCCACGCTGTATCTCGATACCTCGGGCGAGTCGCTGTTCAAGCGCGGCTGGCGCCTGGACAAGGGCGAAGCACCGCTGCGCGAGAATCTCGCCGCCGGCATGCTGGCCCTGGCGGGCTGGGATCCCGCGGCACCGCTGCTCGATCCGTTCTGCGGCAGCGGCACGATTCTCATCGAAGCGGCCTGGATCGCGCTCGGCGTGCCGCCGGGCATCTCGCGGCCCTTCGGCTTCGAACGCATGCGCGACTTCGACGCCCGGCGCTGGCGCGACCTGAAGGACGATGCACGCGCCCGCATCCAGACCCAGCTCGAAACCCCGCTGGTGGGCTACGACCTCGACCCGCAAGCCGTGGAATTCGCCCAGGCCAACGCCGAGCGCGCCTGGCTGACGGCCGAGACGATCCGCTTCGAGGTGGGTGACGCGCGTACGGTCGCGGCGCCGGCCGAGTCGGGCTGGATCGTGACCAACCCGCCTTACGGCGAACGCCTGCCCACCGAAGGCGAGGAAGCCCTGTGGCGCGACTGGGCCAGCAATCTGAAGCAGCATTTCGGCGGCTGGCAGTTGCACGCCATCTCGAGCGACATGAAGCTGCCGCAGCAACTGCGGCTCAAGGCTTTGCGCCGCACCCCGCTTTACAACGGCGCGCTCGATTGCCGCCTGTTCAGCTTCGAGCTGACGGCCGGCAGCTACCGCGATGCGTCATAAGCTCATGCCCGGCAGGCCGGTTACCCCCTGCCAGCCGGGCATCGCGTTGTAAAAGCGCCGCAACATCGCCCTCGTATCGTGAGGGCTAGCGCCACACACGGGCCGAATTGGGGCATTATCAGCACCAGGACGGCGCGTCATGCACCAAAGAATTGCGGGAGTGCTTGCACTTTTCTAGGGTTAACCCTAAAATTCGGGTTAACCCTAATCGTGAACACAAGCACAAGCCTACGGAGGCTTACCGTGATCGACCTGAACCACACCACCCGCCTGACCGACGAACTCGAACGCCAGCTGATGCTGCAAGCCATGGAAGAGCAATTCCGCCCGCACCCGATGCGTGCCCTGGGCAACGGCCTGCTCAAAGTGGCTCAAGGCCTGAAGCTGCTGGCTGGCAAGATGGGCGCCAACGTCCACTCGGCCGCCTGAGCCTGACACTGCTTTTGCAAGACTGATCGACAACACCGCGCCAGGCCGCGGCCCGGGCAAGTTTCACGCCCTCGAGCCGACCGCAAGCGCAACGATCGCAACGCTTTTCCCCTTGGGGGCTGCAAAGCCCCTTTTGAGACCCGCCCTAACCGGCGGGTTTTTTTTGTCTTGGCACCGGGACGAAAGCGCCCCTATCCACGGCTTGCGGGAAATCTCTCTCGCCAGGCCGGCGGTTATGTGGATAATACGTCGCCATGACCGCCGCCCTCGTCCCATCCGCCACGCCCAGCCGCCTGCGCCGCTTCGCCTGCATGATGTACGAGGGCGTGCTGCTGTTCGGCGTGGTGTTCCTGGCCGATTATCTTTTCGACACCCTGACCCAGAGCCGCCACGGCCTCGCGCTGCGCTCCGCGCGGCAGGTCTGGTTGTTTGTCGTGATCGGGCTGTACTTCGTGCTGTGCTGGCGCAAGCGTGGCCAGACGCTTCCCATGAAGACCTGGAACATCCAGCTTCTCGGCCCCGACGGCGCCGTGCCGGCACTGCCCCGGCTGGTTCTGCGTTATGTGCTGCTGTGGCCGCTGCCGCTCGCCACCGCCGCGCTGGTCTGGTGGAGCTCGCACGCCATCGGCTGGCCCGCGGTATCGATGTTCGTCGTGATCGCGCCGTTCACCAACTTCATTCCGAGCTGGTTCGACCCGCGCGGCCAGTTCCTGCACGACCGGCTGGCGGGCACCCGGCTGGCCGAGGCGCCGCCGCGCCCGCGCAAAGCGCGCGCGGATCAGCCCAGCGTCGCCAGATAGTCCAGCACACCGCGTCCGGCCACGCGACCGCTCGCCATGCAGGCGGTCAGCAGATAGCCGCCGGTCGGCGCCTCCCAATCCAGCATCTCGCCCGCGCAGAACACGCCCGGCCAGCGCGGCAACATCGACGCGCCATCGAGCGCGCCGAGCTCGACGCCGCCCGCCGTGCTGATAGCCTCGTCGATCGGACGCGGCGCGGTCAGCACCAGCGGCAGCGCCTTGATGCGCGCGGCCAGTCGTAGCGGGTCGGCGTAGTCGTCGCGGCTGGCGAGTTCGCGCAGCAGGCCCGCCCGCACGCCGGTGAGCTTGAGGCGGCTCTGCAGATGGCTCGATATCGAACGCGATCCGCGGGGATGGGCCACTTCGGTCTCGACGCGTTCGAGCGACCAGTCGGGCATGAGGTCGAGCCAGATGGTGGCCGTGCCGCGCGCTTCGATCTCGTCGCGGATGGGGGCCGACAACGCATAGACCAGGCTGCCTTCGATGCCATCCGCGCTGATGACGAATTCGCCTCGCCGGCTCTGACGCGCGGCCTCCTGGCCGCAGATCATGCTTAGCGCCTTGACCGGGTCGCCGGCATGGCGCTCGCGAAACCATTCGCTCCACGATGCCAGAAAGCCACAGTTGGCCGGCCGCAGCGCGCGCACCGGCACGTCGTGCGCGGCCAGAGGCTCGACCCAGGCGCCATCGGATCCGAGCCGTGCCCAGCTGCCGCCGCCGAGCGCCAGCACCACGGCGTCGGCGCCATGCTCCACCTCACCCTCCGGCGTGGCAAAGCGCAGCCGGGCCGGGCTGGCGGCCTCGCCTTTCGGCCAGGGCAGCCAGCGATGCCGCATGTGCAGGCGCACGCCCTGCGCGCGCAGCCGGGCCAGCCAGGCGCGCAAGAGCGGCGCCGCCTTCATCTCGCGCGGAAAGACGCGTCCAGAGGTGCCGACGAAGGTCTCGATGCCCAGGTCGTGCGCCCACTCGCGCAGCGCGCCGGGCGGCAGCGCCTCGAGCCAGGCGGCCACGCGCGGGGCCTGCGCGCCATAGCGGGCGGTGAAGGCCGGCAGGGCCTCGGCATGCGTGAGATTCAGCCCGCCCCGCCCGGCCAGCAGGAACTTCCGCCCGACCGAGGGCATGGCGTCGTACAGGTCCACCTGAACGCCGCGCTCGGCCATGGCCTCGGCGGCCATCAGTCCCGCCGGCCCCCCGCCGATCACGGCCACGCGGCGCGTGCGCGGTGAGGCGCGGGTGGCATCGAGGGACGAGGCAGGGTCAGTGGCGGAGGACATGAGCGAAAACGGAGAGACGGCTCGGCGCCATGATGCCGGTCCGCCGGGATAGGCGTGCGGCGTCCGGCGCCGGAAGCGAACGGGAACGAAAAAACAGGCTGCGCGCGATTGTCGCATGCAGTTCCTGGTGATCACCCGGCCGGCCACACGCGTCGTCACAACAGCGTCATCAACGGTTCACGCGCGCGTCATGCGGAACTGTTTTCATCATGAGGCGACACAGCCCTACGGAGATCGCCTTGAACGAGACCCAACCCACGCACTGGCGTACGCTCTGGATTTCCGACATTCACCTCGGCACGGCCGGCTGCAAGGCCGAGTTCCTGCTCGACTTTCTCGAGCATAACGAATCCGACACGCTCTATCTGGTGGGCGACATCGTCGACGGCTGGCAGTTGCGCAAACACTGGCACTGGCCGCGTGCGCACAACGACGTGATCCAGCGCATCCTGCGCAAGGCACGCAACGGCACGCGCGTGGTCTTCGTGCCCGGCAATCATGACGAGTTCGCGCGCGAGTTCGTGGGGTTCGCGTTCGGCGATATCGAAGTGCTCGACGAGGATATCCACGTCACCGCCAAGGGGCTGCGCCTGCTGGTGCTGCACGGCGACCAGTTCGATGGCGTGATCCAGCACAGCAAGTGGCTGGCGCACCTGGGCGACACGGCCTATCAGCTGGCCCTGTGGCTCAATCACCATTTCAACCGGCTGCGTCACCGGCTCGGCCTGCATTACTGGTCGCTGTCGCAATATCTCAAGCACAAAGTGAAGAACGCGGTCTCGTTCATCACGCACTTTGAAGAGGCGCTCGCGGGCGAGGCGCGGCGCCGCGGCCTGGACGGCGTGGTCTGCGGCCATATCCACCAGCCCGAACTGCGCGACGTGGACGGCATCCTTTACTGCAACGACGGCGACTGGGTCGAGTCCCTGTCGGCGCTGGCCGAGACGCACGACGGCCAGCTGCAGCTGGTGGATTGGGCGCAGACGCAGACCGGACGTGGCACGGATACCACAGGCACGCGGGTCCGGCGGCCGCTGTCGCTGCCCGCGCTGCCGTCGGCGCTGCGCCGCCAAAGCCGGCACCCGTGAATACCCTTATACGTCCCCGTTAGAGGGTCGGGACTGTTGCAGTTCCTGGCCCTCTCGTTCATGCTTGCAGTAGCGGGACTGGCGCCACGTCCACGGGCTCAGCCCTCCTTCGCTGCCACCGAGCTCACACCAAAGGGCCATGAACGACCAATATCAGGCGCTCTATCAATCCTTCCGCTGGCTGGTTCCGACTCAATTCAACATCGCTGATGTTTGCTGCCATCGTTGGGCGGCCAGCGGTTCGGACGCGCGGCGGATCGCGATCTTCTACGAAGACGAATCCGGCACCCGCGAAGTCTGGACGTACGCTCGCCTGGCCGAAGCCGCCAATCAGCTGGCGCACGGCCTGGTCAAAATGGGGGTGGCCCCGGGTGACCGCGTCGCCGTCGTGCTGGGGCAGCGTCCCGAAACCGTGGTGGCCCAGATGGCCATCTTCAGCGTCGGCGCCGTGGTGCTGCCGCTCTCGGCCCTGTTTGGCCCGGAAGCATTAGAGTCCCGGCTGGCCGATTCGCAGGCCCGCGTCGCCATCGTGGATACCGTCTCCAGCGAAAATCTGCTCTCCGTGGCCGAGCGCTGCCCGCATTTGCATCAGATCATCGGCATCGGCTTCTCCGACGAGCGCGTACTGCCGTGGCGCAGCCTGCTGGCGCGCCAGCCCGGCGAGTTCAAGCCGGTGCTCACCAAGGCCACCGATCCGGCCATTCTGCTCTACACCTCCGGCACGACCGGCGCCCCCAAGGGTGCGCTGCTGCCGCACAGCGTGCTGATCGGCAACCTGCCCGGCTTCGTCGCCTCGCAAGACTGGTTCCCCAAGCCCACCGATGTGTTCTGGTCGCCCGCCGACTGGGCCTGGACGGGTGGCATGATGGACGCCCTGCTGCCCACGCTGTATTTCGGCCATCCGATCGTGGGCGCGCGCGGACGCTTTTCCGCCGAGCGCGCCTTCGAACTGATGGAGCGCTATCAGGTCACCAACACCTTCCTGTTCCCGACCGCCCTCAAGATGATGATGAAGGCCGTGCCGGCGCCGCGCGAACGCTACCGGCTGGCCCTGCGCAGCATCATGAGCGCTGGCGAAAACGTCGGCGAGACCGTGTTCGGCTGGTGTGAGCAGGCGTTGGGCATCACGCCCAACGAGATGTTCGGGCAGACCGAAATGAACTACGTGGTCGGCAACAGCCAGCGCCGCTGGCCCGCGCGGCCCGGCAGCATGGGACGCCCCTACCCCGGCCACCAGGTGGCCGTGATCGACGACATCGGTGCGCCCGTGCCGGCCGGCGAGATCGGCGAGGTCGCCGTCAACCGCCTCGACATCCACGGCTTTCCGGATCCGGTGCTGTTCCTGGGCTACTGGAACAACCCGCAGGCCACCGCCGACAAATTCACCGGCGACTGGTGCCGCACGGGCGACCTGGCGCGCATCGATGCCGACGGCTACCTCTGGTACGCGGGCCGCACCGACGACGTCTTCAAGTCCTCGGGCTACCGCATCGGGCCGGGCGAGATCGAGAATTGCCTGCTCAGCCACCCCGCGGTGGCCAACGCCGCCGTCGTGCCCAAGCCCGACGCCGAGCGCGGCGCCGTCGTGAAGGCCTTTGTCGTGCTGACGCCGGACCACCAGGACCGCGATCCTGGCGAGATCACCCAGGCGCTGCAAGAACACGTGCGCGACCGCCTCGCGCCCTACGAATATCCCAAAGAAATCGAGTACGTCGCCGAGTTGCCCATGACCACCACGGGCAAGGTTCAGCGCGCCGTGCTGCGCCGGCGTGAAGCGGAGCGGGCCCAGCCCCCGGCCGGCACGCCGGCTTGACCCGCAGGAGCCCGTCCCATCATGCCGATTTACCAACTCGACCAGCACGTCCCGCAGATCGCACCCGATGTCTATATCGCCGAGAGCGCCGACATCATCGGCCAGGCGATCCTCGAGTCCGGCGTGAGCATCTGGTCCCACGTGGCCATTCGTGCCGATAACGAGCCCATCCATGTGCACGCCGGCACCAACATCCAGGAAGGCAGCGTGCTGCACGTGGATGCCGGCTGTCCGATGCATATCGGCCCGAACGTCACCATTGGCCACCAGGCCATGCTGCACGGCTGCACGATCCACGAAGGCGCGTTGATCGGCATGCAGGCCATCGTGCTCAACAAGGCGGTGATCGGGCGCAACTGCCTCGTCGGCGCGGGCGCCATCATCCCCGAGGGCCGCGTGATCCCCGACAACCACCTCGTGATCGGCATCGGCAAGGTCGTGCGCGAGCTGACGCCCGAAGAGATCGCCAACCTGCACGCCAACACGCAGCACTACGTCGAGCGCGGCCAGCATTACCGCGGCGCGCTCAAGCGTATCGGCTGAACGGCACTCAGCGAGGCGGTGCGCCGAGCGTCCCGCTCATCACCAGCACCGCTTCACCGCCCACGCTCGCGCGCACGCCCCCGGCCTCGTGGCCGGCTTGCGCCAGCAGCAGGCTGGCGCGTCCCATATCCACCCCCTGCCCCACGCGCAGCGACACCGTGTCGCCGGACAAGGTCGCGCGCAGGCCCGCCATGGCCGCCGTGGCGCTGCCGGTGGCGGGATCCTCGGTCATGCGCCCGGTGAACATGCGCGCCTGTATGTCGGTGCCGTCGTCGGCATCCCGCGTATAGGCATAGATCGAATGCGCGCCGTCCAGCGGCAACAGGGCGGCATAGCCGTCACGGTTGGGCGCCGCGCGACGCAGCGCGTCCCGACTGCGCAAAGCGACCACGACGAAAGGCAGGCCGACCGACACCACCTGGGGCTCGTGCTCGTCGGTGAGGATGTCGGCGGTATCGAGCGAGAGCGCACGTGCGACCGCGGCCGCTGCCACGACGCTGGCCCGCGACAGCGGCTGGGGCGCCGCCACCAGCGCGGTGGTGCCGCCCGCCGGCAGGGCCGTGAGGTCGACGCGCACCAGCCCCGCCCCTTCTTCGAACAACCAGGCCGCTGGCACCGCCCTGCCCGCCGCCTCGTGGCGCGCCTTCAGCGCGATCGCGGTGCCGACGTTGGGGTGCCCGGCGAAACCGATCTCGCGATCCGGTGTGAAAATGCGCACCTGCGCGTGGTGCCCGGCCGAGGCGGGCGGCAGCACGAAGGTCGATTCGGAGTAGTTGAATTCGCGCGCGATCGCCTGCATCTGCGCGGTGGACAGCCCCTCTGCATCAAACACGACGGCCAGCGGGTTGCCGCGATAGGCCGTGTCGGTGAACACGTCGACGACGGCATAGTCATGGGAGTTCGGCATGGGGGATCCTGGGAATCGGGAAGGGAAGCACCGAGTATCCCGAGTCCGACGGGGATGCGCCAGACACAGAGCGGTCGTATCGGGGGCGTAACAGATCCGGCCTGCTCGCCCTCGGGCGGGGCGGGATTCGCCACCCCGCCTAACGCCTTGTATTGACGGTCTTCGCCCTCATATAGGTCGCAACGGCGCAGACCTTCCCGACGGGAGCCGCCCTCGCCTGCTTTGCCCCCAGAATCGCTCCCGGCCTTGCCGGAGCATCGCGTCGCGCGATGCCGGCCCGCGCCGGCGGGACCGGCACGATCGGCTAACATCTTCACCATGACCGACCTTCTCAAGAAATACCTCTTCGAGACCCGCACCGTGCGGGTCCAGGCCGTGCGTCTGACCGATACCTGGCGCGATGCGCAGGCTCACCACGCCTATCCGCAGGCGATCCAGCGCCTGCTCGGTGAGCTGGTCGCGGCCTCGTCGCTGCTGGCGGCCAACATCAAATTCGACGGCTCGCTGATCCTGCAGATCCAGGGCGACGGCCCGATCGCGCTGCTGGTGGTCGAATGCCGCTCGGACCTGAGCGTGCGCGCCACCGTCAAGGTGCGCGAGGGCCACACGGTGCCGGAAGACGGCACCATGCAGAACCTGCTCAATGCCCATGGCAACGGCCGCTTCATGGTCGTGCTCGACCCGCATCGCAAGGTGCCCGGCCAGCAGGCCTATCAGGGCATCGTGCCGCTCGAAGGCGAGAGCGTGGCCGAAGCCCTGCAACACTACATGAAGGCCTCCGAGCAGCTCGAGACGCGCCTGTGGCTCGCGGCCGACGACAAGTCGGCGGCCGGCCTGCTGCTGCAGCGTCTGCCGGACCACGGCGGCGAAGACCGTCCGCAGGTCACCGCCGAGGTGGCCGCCGAGGCCTGGAGCCGCGCGCTGCACCTGGGCGGCACGCTGGCGGCCGACGAGCTCCTCGCCACCGACACCGACACGCTGATCCACCGGTTGTTCTGGGAAGAAACGCTGATCGCGTTCGAACCTCAGCCCGTGCGCTGGTTCTGTCCTTGCACGCGCGAGCGCGTGGCGGCCATGCTGCGCACGCTGGGCCAGGCGGAAGTCGAAGACATCCTGGCCGAGCGCGGCGAGGTCGAAGTCACGTGCGACTTCTGCGGCAAGCCCTACGCGTTCGACCCGGTCGACTGCGCGGGCCTGTTCAGCCCGGCCACGCCCATGCCCGAGCAGGATCCGCCCACGGTGCACTGATCGCGCCGCGAGCACCCAGGACCGGCCCCGAGGCCGGTCTTTTTTTGGCCCCCTAAGGCCGACGGAAATCCGTCACAGCGCAGAATCCACAATCGCGCCGTCCGGCGTGCGCCACCATACTGCGCGGATGCCTGCCCGCCTGCCCGGGCGCCAACGCGGCGCCGCCCTCATCGAATCCGCGCTGGCCGTGCTCGCGCTCACGGCGCTGGCCACGGCGCTGATCGAGGCGACTCATTGGCGGCAGTTGCAGCATGCGCTCTACGCCGCGCTCACCCAGGCCGCGCGGGCCGGCGCCACCGCACATGCCGACCCCGCCACCATCGCCCGCAGCTTCGAGGCGGCCCTGCCCGGTCGGGTTCGGGCCGCCCAGGGCAGTGCCGGCCGCGATCCCCGCGTGCCGGGCTGGCGCATCGACATCCAGCGGCCCGACGCACGCGCCTACGCCACGCATGCCGAGCAAGGCCTGCCCGTGCCACGCGCCGCCGCCGGTCTGCCGGCCATCCGCAACGACTACCAGGCCGAGCAGCATGCCGCCCGCCCCACGGCCCGGCCGGACATCTTCGAGGCCAATCAGCTGCAGCTGCGGCTCACCTATCCGGTGCGACCGCTCGCTCCCTGGACCGGCGCCCTGCTGCGCGCCATCGCCTCGTCCGCGCGGGACAGCTGCGTGCGCGGCGCGCTCGCGGCCGGCCGGTTGCCGTTACGACTGACGTTGGAGATCGACATGCAATCGCACCCGGTGCGCTACGCCGACCGGCCCCCGGTGTGGGTGCGCACGCCGGCATGCCCGGCATGACAAGGCCAGGGCGAGCGCCGGGCGGCGACGCCGACAGCGATGCCGGGAAGCGATGCTGAGAAGCGATGCGTAGAAGCGGAGAAGCGGAGCGGGACGGCGAGCGCCGTCAGCGCTGCGGGGTGGCGGGCCGGGCGGCGCCCGACGCTGCCGGGCGATTCGCCGATGCGGCGGGCGGCTTGGTCGGGTTGGCCGGCTTGGGAGCCGTGGCCTGAGGCGTGGAGTTTGCCGAGGGCAGCGGAACGCCGGCGGGCAGGATGTGCACGAAGACTTCGCCGTCGCGCATCATGCCGAGCTCGCCACGCGCCCGTTCCTCGATGGCGCCCGTCCCGGTTTCGAGGTCGCGCACCTCGGCCTGCAGCGCGGCATTGCGCGCCCGCAGGCCTTCATTGGTTTCGCGCTGCTCGGCGACCTGGCGTTGCAGGTCCCAGACCTTGAGCCAGCCGCCTTTGCCCAGCCACAGCGGGTACTGGATCAGAGCCACCAGCGCGAAGAGCACCAGGAACAACAGGCGCATACGACGGGCACCCTAGAAATGGGATGGGCAAGACGTGCCCGGCCTGTGCAGACCGGGCACGGGATGGCGATCAGCGCAGGTTGTAGAACGCGTCGCGGCCGGGGTAGGACGCCACTTCGGCGAGCTCTTCCTCGATGCGCAGCAACTGGTTGTACTTGGCCATGCGATCCGAACGCGACAGCGAGCCGGTCTTGATCTGCATTGCGTTGGTCGCGACGGCGATGTCGGCAATGGTCGAGTCTTCGGTTTCGCCCGAGCGGTGCGACACGACGGCGGTGTAGCCGGCGCGCTTGGCCATCTCGATGGCGGCGAAGGTTTCGGACAGCGTGCCGATCTGGTTGATCTTGATCAGGATCGAGTTGGCGACGCCCTTCTGGATGCCCTCGCGCAGGATCTTGGTGTTGGTGACGAACAGATCGTCGCCCACCAGCTGCACCTTCTTGCCGAGCTGATCGGTCAGGAGCTTCCAGCCGTCCCAGTCGTTTTCAGCCATGCCGTCTTCGATCGAGATGATCGGGTACTTGTCGCACCAGGTCGCCAGCAGGTTGGCGAACTCCTGCGAGGACAGCGACACGCCGCCTTCGCCGGCCAGGGTGTACTTGCCGTCACGGAAGAACTCGGAGCTGGCGCAATCCAGGCCCAGGGCGATCTGGCTGCCCGCTTCGTAGCCGGCTTCGGAGATGGCCTTGAGGATCAGCTGAATGGCTGCTTCGTGGTTCGGCACGTTGGGCGCGAAACCGCCTTCGTCGCCCACGGCGGTCGACATGCCTTCGGCGTGGATCAGCTTCTTGAGCATGTGGAACACCTCGGCGCCCCAGCGCAGGGCTTCGCGGAAGCTCGTTGCGCCGATCGGCAGGATCATCAGTTCCTGCAGGTCGAGGGTGTTGTTGGCGTGAGCGCCACCGTTGATGACGTTCATCATCGGAACGGGCATGCTCATCGGGCCGCTGCCACCGAAGTAACGGTAGAGCGACAGACCCGATTCATCGGCGGCGGCGCGAGCCACGGCCATGCTGGCGGCCAGGATGGCGTTGGCGCCCAGGCGCTCTTTGCTCTCGGTGCCGTCCAGCTCGATCAGCGTGCGATCGACGAAGGTCTGTTCCTGGGCATCGAGGCCCATCAGCGCTTCGGAGATTTCGGTGTTGAGGTTTTCGACGGCGCGCAGCACGCCCTTGCCGAGATAACGGCCCTTGTCGCCGTCACGCAGTTCGATGGCTTCGCGAGCGCCGGTGGATGCGCCCGAGGGCACGGCCGCGCGGCCCATGGCCCCCGACTCCAGCAGCACGTCGCACTCGACGGTGGGGTTGCCGCGCGAATCCAGAATCTCGCGGCCGATGATGTCGACGATTGCACTCATGGTAATTACATTCCCTGAACGATAAACATATTCATGATGGCGGCGCCTTCGCGGGCGGTGCGGGCGCGGCGATACTGCCAGGAATCATAGAAGGCCTGGGCTGCCGCCATGGACGGAAACTCCATGATGACCGTGCGACCAGGCTCCCGGCCTTCAAGGCGCTTCGATTCGCCGCCGCGGACCAGGATCTTGGCATCGTACGCACGCATGGCCAGCGTGGACAAGCGCTTGTAATCCTCGTATTGCGCGGGCTTGGTGACGGTGACGTCGGCGATCAGATACGCACTCATGAAATTCCTTTCAAGCAAAGAGGTTGTCGGGAAAACCGTCGCGCGGCCCGAGCCCGGCTCGGAGCATCATAGCCAGCGCGCGCATGTCGGACACTAAGTTGTTGTATCCGAAAGCAGCCCGCCCCGTGCGCCTTCAGCGGAAGGCGCACGGGGCGGAGGGGATCACGCCTTTTGTTCGCGGCGCGATTTCAGGTCGATGGCGGCCTGGATGTAGCTCGAGAACAGCGGATGGCCGTCGCGCGGCGTGGAGGTGAATTCCGGGTGGAATTGCACGCCCACGAACCACGGATGATTCGGCAGCTCCATCATCTCGGGGAGGTTTTCGGTCGGCGTGCGGGCGCTGATCACCAGGCCGGCCTCTTCGAGGCGGGGCACGTAGACGTTGTTGACCTCGTAGCGATGGCGGTGACGCTCGTTCACTTCGTTGCCGTAGATCGACTGCGCGCGGGTGCCGGCCTTGATCGGGCAGCGCTGCGCGCCCTTGCGCATCGTGCCGCCGAGATCGGAGGCGTTGTCACGGCGCTCGACCTTGCCTTCGCGGTCCATCCACTCGGTGATCAGTGCGACCACCGGATGCGGGGCCGAGGGATCGAACTCGGTGCTGTTGGCGCCGCCCAGACCCGCCACATGACGGGCGAACTCGATCACGGCCAGCTGCATGCCCAGGCAGATGCCCAGGTACGGCACGCCGTTTTCGCGGGCATAACGGATCGCGGCGATCTTGCCCTCGGTGCCGCGCTTGCCGAAGCCGCCCGGCACGAGAATCGCGTCGAGATGCTTGAGCTGGTCGGTGCCGCGGGTTTCGATGTCCTCGGAATCGATGTACTCGATGTTGACCTTGGAATGCGTATGGATGCCGGCGTGCACCAGGGCTTCGCTCAGCGACTTGTACGATTCGGTGAGGTCGACATACTTGCCCACCATACCGATGGTGAGCTGATGCTGCGGATGCTCGAGCGCGTCGACCAGGCGGTCCCACATGGACAGATCGGCCGGCGGCGGCGTCAGGCCGAGCGCTTCGCAGACGATGTTGTCCACGCCCTGCTGATGCAGCATGGCCGGAATCTTGTAGATCGAATCGACGTCCCAGACCGAGATCACGGCGTCCAGCGGGACGTTCGAGAACATCGAGATCTTGGCGCGCTCGTCATCGGGGATGCGGCGGTCGGCACGGCACAGCAGCGCGTTGGGATAGATCCCGATTTCGCGCAGCTTCTGCACCGAGTGCTGGGTGGGCTTGGTCTTGAGCTCGCCCGCCGAAGCGATGAACGGCACCAGGGTCAGGTGCACGAAGGCCGCGTTGTTGCGGCCCATGCGCAGACTCATCTGGCGCGCGGCCTCGAGGAACGGCAGGGATTCGATGTCACCCACGGTGCCGCCGATCTCGACGATCGCGACGTCGGTATTGCCGGCCCAGGCCGAATCAGCGCCACGGGCGATGAAATCCTGGATCTCGTTGGTGATGTGCGGGATCACCTGGACGGTCTTGCCCAGATAATCGCCACGGCGCTCCTTGCGCAGCACGGATTCGTAGATCTGGCCGGTGGTGAAGTTGTTCACCTTGCGCATCTTGGTGGAGATGAAGCGCTCGTAGTGGCCCAGGTCGAGATCGGTCTCGGCGCCGTCTTCGGTCACGAACACTTCACCGTGCTGGAACGGGCTCATCGTGCCGGGATCGACGTTGATGTAGGGGTCCAGCTTGAGCATCGTGACTTGCAGGCCGCGCGATTCGAGGATCGCGGCGAGAGACGCGGCGGCGATACCCTTACCGAGGGATGACACCACACCGCCGGTGACAAATACGTATTTGGTCATCGTAGTGAGCACCCGGGACGAGCGGGCGCATGCGGGAAATTTGGATTATACCTAAGACCGCGCCAAAATATGGGTTTTCCCTTACGTCAGTTCGGTAACAGACCGGGCTGACTCCGGCCCCGATCCGAGGCCGGCGTAGACCCGAAGCGCCGCGCGGCATCGCTGCCCGCGCGCCTTACCGAGGAGTCCGCCGCGCATGTCCGCAGTACGTCCCTTGCCCGCCAGCCGGTGGGCCGTATCGAGTTGCAGCACCGCATTCCTGGCCGTGTGCGCCGCCGCGCTGAGCGAACGCGCGCCGGTGTGGCAGCCCACATCGGGCACGCATCCCCTCGCCGTGACGCCCTCGCTCGCGGGCACGGTGTCGTTCGCGCTGGCCAGCGCCTGCCTGGCCGTGCTCGTGTGCGCCTGCACGCTGTTGCGCGCCCAGCAGGCCCGCCCCGGTCGTGTCCCGGTCGCGCCGCGCGCGTGGGCCGCGGTGTACGGACTGACCCTGGCGCTCGCCTACGGCGCGTATCTGCACGGCATGGCGCACCTCAGCGCGCACGGCCTGCTCGACGGCACGCTGGCCTGGCTCGCCAGCCATGGGGTCGAGCAGCCGCACACGCGGCTCGCCCTGTTCATGAATCTGCGCAGCCTGATCAATCTGCTCGTGCTCATGCTGCTGAGCTGGCAACTCCTGCGCGCAGTGATTGCGCTGGCGCGCTGGCGCCACGACCCGAACCCGGCGCGGCCGCCGCTGCGCCGCACCTGGATCGTGTGGCTGGCGGCGGGCGCCGCCTATGCGTGGCAGACGGCCATGTTGCGCCTGGCCGCGGGCTGGGTGGCAGCATTGCAGGCCCGCGCCGAAGGGCTGCTGCCGTGGCTCTCGTGGCTCGCGCTGCCGCTGGCCGCGGGTCTGGTGGTGGCGCTGGCCGTGCGGCACACCCTGCCCGCCACGCCGCGCTCGACCGGCGTGAGCCGGGCCGTGGGCGTGGGCACGACGGCCTTCTGGGTGGCCCAGGGCGCCCTGGCCGCCTTGGCCGCGCCGCTGGCGGCCACGCTCAGCACCGCCGCCTGGACGCGGCTCGTGCTCACGCCCGGCTTCGGCCTGGGCGCGCTGGCGGCCTATCTGCTGCTGCTGGGCATTCTGGCGTCGAGCCTGGCCCGCAGCGCCTTCAAGGCCTACGAAGGCCCCCTGGCGGAGACCTCGCAGGCCTGAGGCCTCGCGCCGCCTGGCGTCAGGCGCCCAGCGGTTCGGTGCGCGACAGCAGCCAGTCGAGCGCCGCGCCGTCCACCAGCGGCGCGACGCGCTCGCGCACGGTGCGGTGGTAGTCGTCGAGCCAGGCGATTTCGTCGGCGCGCAGCAGCGAGCGCTCGATGCAGCGCGTGTCGATCGGGCACAGCGTGAGCGTCTCGAAACACAGGAACTCGCCGAGCTCGCCTTCGAGCCAGCTGCGGTTGGCCACCAGATTCTCGATGCGCACGCCCCAGCGGCCGGGGCGGTAAATGCCCGGTTCGTTGGACGTGATCATGCCGGGCTCCATGGCCGTGTGCGGTCCGGGCTGCGCGCGGTACGAGATCACCTGCGGGCCTTCGTGCACGTTGAGGAAGTAGCCCACGCCGTGACCCGTGCCGTGGCCGTATTCGGCGCCGCCGGCCCAGATCGGCGCACGCGCGATCGCATCCAGCATGGGCGACGGCGTGCCGCGCGGGAACGACGCGCGCGACAGCGCGATCATGCCCTTGAGCACCAGCGTGAAATCCACCTTCTGGTCGGCATTCGGCGTGCCGACCGCCACCACGCGCGTGATGTCGGTCGTGCCGCCCAGGTATTGCCCGCCGGAGTCGATCAGGAGCAGGCCATCCCCTTCGATCACGGCATGCTCGGCCTCGGTGGCGCGGTAGTGCGGCATCGCGCCGTTGGCATTGAAGCCGGCGATGGTGGCAAAGCTCGGGCAGACGTAGTTGGGGCGGCGCGCACGCGCCGCCGTGATCTTCTCGTCGATCGTGAGTTCGGTGATGCGCTCACGCCCCGAGGCCGCCTCGAACCAGGCGAAGAACTCGGCCAGCGCCGCGCCATCCTGCGCCATCGCTTCGCGCACGTGGGCCAGCTCCGCCTCGGTCTTGCGCGACTTGAAGAGCGTGGACGGGTTGATCGCCTCCACGCGCGGCACCGCCGGATCCATGGCCTGGAACACGCCGCAGGTCACGCGGGCCGGATCGATCAGCAGGGTCTGATCGGTGTGGAGCGATCCCAAAGCGGGAACGATGTCGGTGTAGGCGGCCAGATCGACACCGTCGGCGGCCAGGCGGGCCCGCAGCGTGTCGTCGATCTTGCCATCGGCCACGAACAGCGTGGCGTGATCCATGCCGATCAGCGCATGGGCGACGAAGACGGGGTTGTAGTTGACGTCGGCGCCGCGCAGGTTGAAGAGCCACGCGATGTCGTCGAGCGTGCAGATCAGGTGCACGTCGGCACCCTTCTCGTGCATGGCGGCGCGCACGCGGGCCAGCCGCTCGGCGCGCGATTCGCAGGCGTAAGGAGCGGCATGCTCGTAGACCGAGGCCTCGGGCAGGCCGGGGCGATCGGCCCAGACCTCGTCGAGCAGATCGGTGCCGAGCGACAGCTCGATGCCGGCGGGCGCCAGCGCGGCCGACAGGCCACGGAACGCGGCCAGGCCCAGCACGGCGCCGTCGACGGCCACGCGCGAACCCGTCTTGAGCTGCGTGGCCAGCCAGTCGACATGACCCGGCGTGGTGGCCAGCGCGATCTTCATGAGCTGCACGCCGGTGCCGGCCAGCTGTGCCTCGGCCTGCACCCAGTAACGGCTGTCGACCCACAATCCGGCGAAATCGGCGGTGACCACCAGCGTGCCCACCGAGCCGTTGAAGCCGCTCAGCCAGCGCCGGCCCTGCCAGCGGGCCGGCAGGTACTCGGAGAGATGGGGATCGGCCGACGGCACGATGCAGGCATCGAGCTTGTGACGGCGCATGGCCTGGCGCAGATCGGCAATACGGAGATCGGTGGTCGACATGGGGTTCCTGTACGGGGTGACGGCGCGCTAGCGCAGCATGAACGACATGGCCGCCAGGCTGTTGAGCGTGCGGATCGCCGCCTGCATGTTCTCTACCGTGAACTGCAGCGTGACGCCGTCGACGCGGGTGAGCGTGGGCCACATGCAGAACAGATCGGCCAGCGCGGCGGTCTGCGTCTGCAGACGGCATTCTATCGGGCCGGGCACCACGAAAGGAACCGCCTGGCCGATATTGCGCACCGCGGTTTCGGCGGCCTGCGCGATCGCGCGGCGCGAGGCGGCGGGCGAGAGCGTGACGCCGGCCGACAGGCCATGGGCCACCTTCGTCTGCACCCACTGGGCCTGCGGGAAGATCGGGCGGGTCTCTTCGATGAACACGTCGTCGCCGCTGGCCAGGATCACCGGCACGCCCAGCTCGCCGGCCAGCGCGCCGTAGAGGCCCGCCTCGCCCAGTTCCATGCCGTTCACCCAGACCCGCGCGAACGCGAAGCTGTTGATGGTGTGGGCGAGAATGCCGCGGCCCTGCGAGCGGCTGTGATAGCCGATCATGAAGACGGCGTCGCACTGCTCTTCGAGCCCGCCCATCATGCCCAGATAACGCGGCTTGCCCAGCACCAGCCGGGCGCGCTCGTCGATCAGGTCGGGCAACAGATTGCGAAAGCCGCCGTGCGAATCGTTGACCAGCACTTCCTCGGCGCCGCCGGCGATCGCGCCCTGCACGGCCGCGTTGGCCTCGGCGGTCATCCAGGCGCGGGCGCGCTCGTATTCGCCGTTGCCGGCCCGGACCTGCTCGTGGTGGAACACGCCAGCCACGCCTTCGATATCGGTGGAAATCAGGATCTTCATGCGCTACCCCCGTCCTTGCGGGCTTGGTGAATCGTGGAAACGAAAAATCAGAATGCGCTGTCGGCGAGCCAGTCGCGCCATTGCGGCACCACGTCGCGCAGCGCGCGGCGCCGGTGGCCGTCGCGGCCGGTCACTTCGCTGGCATGCCACAGGGCCGACACGATGGCCTGCTCGCACGCTTCGGCGGCCGCCTCGAACAAGGGATCGATACGCGTCTCGTGCAGCATGGCGACCGCCGGCATGCCGGCCTCGGCGGCGTGCGGAACGGTATAGGCCGTGGAGAACGCCAGCGCGATATCGCCGCTGCCATGACCGAACACCGAGCCGGTACGGGCCAGACCCGCGCCGGCACGCAGCGACAGGCGGCGCAACTGGCGCGCATCCAGCGGCGCGTCGGTGGCCAGCAACAGGATGATGGAGCCCTTCTCCGGCGCCGCGGGATCGGCCTCGCGCGCGAGCAGCTCGGCCACGCGGCGGCCGAACGGGCGCCCCGCCACGGTCAGCAACGGCAGGCGGCCGAAGTTCGACAACACGAGCGCGCCGACGGTGTGGCGCACGTCCGGCGCCACCTCGGCCACGCGCGACGCGCTGCCGATGCCGCCCTTCAGCGAAAACGACGACATGCCGCGGCCCGCCCCCACGCTGCCCTGCTCGAAGGCGGCGTCACAGGCGGCATGCGCGGCCGCGTAGTCGGCCTCCTGCACGGCCAGGGCCTGGATATCGTTGAGGTAGCCGTCGTTGCACTCGAACACGAGCGGGTTGACCGTCGCCCACTCGCGCCCGATGGCGGGGTTCGCCGCGACGGCGGCGCGGATCTGCGCGTTGGCGACCGTGCCCACGCCGAAGGTGTTGGTCAGCCCGATCGGCGTTTCGAGCACGCCGAGCTCTTCCACCTGCACGAGGCCGGTGCTCTTGCCGAAGCCATTGAGCACGGTGGCGGCCGCCGGGACCTTGTCGCGGAAATGATCGCCCGCGTGGGCGCGCACCACGGTCACGCCGGTCTGGCAGGCGCCGTCGGCGCGGGTGTGGTGGCCAACGGTCACGCCCGCGACGTCGGTGATGGCGTCGCGCGGGCCGGCGGGCAGCACGCCGATGCGCGGCTGTACGGAGTCAGTCATGGTCATTGCCGTGAATCACGGCCTCCAGAATGCAAAAACGCCGCCTGGGCGGCACCGGCGCGGCCCGGGGGCCGCGTCCAGTCCTGTCCAGACGGCGCAAGACAATTACTTGCGGTCGATCTTGGGGTCGAGCGCGTCGCGCAGGCCATCGCCCAGCAGGTTGAAAGCCAGCACGGTCAGGAAGATCGCCAGCGCGGGGAAGATCGCGACGTGCGGTGCGATCACCATGTCGGCGCGCGCCTCGTTGAGCATCGCGCCCCACTCGGGCGTGGGCGGCTGTGCGCCCATGCCCAGGAACGACAGGCTGGCCGCGGTGATGATCGAGGTACCGATACGCATCGTGCCGTACACCACGATCGGCGAGATCGTGCCGGGCAGGATGTGGCGCATGATGATGGTCCAGTCGGACGCGCCCACGCTCTTGACCGCTTCGACGTAGGTCATCTGCTTGATCGAGAGCGTGTTGCCGCGCACCAGGCGGGCGAACGCCGGCACGCTGAACACGGCGACGGCCACGATCACGTTGATCATGTTCGAGCCCAGAATGGCCACCACGCCGATCGCGAGCAGCATGCCCGGGAAGGCCAGCAGCACGTCGGAGATACGCATCGTGATGCGCTCCCACCAGCCCTGGTAGTAGCCGGCCATGAGGCCCATGAAGGTGCCCACGATCGCGCCCATGAACACCGACAGGAAGCCGGCGGCCAGCGAGATGCGCGCACCCATCATGATGCGGCTGAAGATATCGCGGCCCAGCGAATCCACGCCCAGCCAGTGCGTGAGCGACGGGCCGGCATTGATGGCGTCGTAGTCGAAGAAATTCTCGGCGTCGAACGGCACGATCCAGGGCGCGAACGCGGCCAGGACGACCAGCAGCACGACGAACACGCCGGCGCCGACGGCGAGTTTCTGCTTCTTGAACTTGCGCCAGAACTCGGTGAGCGGCGTGCGTACGTCGTTCTTGGCGGCCGCTTGCGCGGTAGTGGCGGTAGTCGAATTGCTCATGCCGCCCTCACTTGTAACGGATGCTGGGATTGATGACGCCATACAGCACGTCGACAATCAGGTTGATCAGGATGAATTCCAGCGAGAACAGCAGCACCAGGCCCTGGATCACCGGATAGTCGCGCTGCGTCACGGCGTCGACCAGCAGACGGCCGAGGCCGGGCCAGTTGAACACCGTCTCGACCACGATGGAGCCGCCCAGCAGGAAGCCGAACTGCAGGCCCATCATGGTGACCACGGGGATCAGCGCGTTGCGCAGCGCGTGCTTGATCACGACGCGGCGCTCGGACAGGCCTTTGGCACGGGCCGTCCGGACGAAATCTTCCTGGATCACTTCGACGAACGAGGCTCGCGTGAAGCGCGCCATCACGGCGGCCACGGCGGCGCCGAGCGTGATCGAAGGCAGGATGTAGTGTTGCCAGGTCGAGGCGCCCACGGTGGGCAACCAGCCCAGATTCACCGAGAACACCTGCATGAGCATCATGCCCAGCGCGAACGCGGGGAACGAGATGCCCGAGACCGCCAACGTCATGCCGAGGCGATCGGGCCAGCGATTGCGCCAGACCGCGGACACGATCCCGATGACCATGCCGAATATCACGGACCAGACCATGCTGGCCAGCGTGAGCCAGAGCGTGGGCATGAAGCGGTCGGCGATTTCGGTCGAGACGGGACGCTTGGTGCGCAGCGAGGTGCCCAGGTCACCTTGCAGCATGTGGCTGAAGTAGCGCACGAACTGCTGCGGCAGGGGCAGATCCAGGCCCAGTTCCTTGCGCACGAGTTCGACGGTCGCCTGATCGGCGTCCTGGCCGGCGGCCAGTCGCGCGGGGTCGCCCGGAAGCATGTGCACGAACAAAAACACGACCACGGCCACCAGCAGCAGCGTGGGGATCATGCCCAATAGACGTTTGACGATATAGGTCAGCATTGAAATTCCTGCGACATCGGCAGGGGCACCGTGCCCCCGCCGAATGTGGCCTTCTTGGTTTACTGCTTGAGGTCGATATCACCGAACCAGAACGAGGTGTCGGGTTCGACGTACACACCGCTCAGGTTCTTCGACTTCACGTACACGTTGTTCTGGGTCACCAGGAACGCCCACGGCGCGTCGTTCCAGATGGTTTCCTGAACGTTCTTGTAGATCTCGGCCTTCTTGGCGCGATCGGTCGTGGCCAGGGCTTCCTGGACACCCGCGTCGACCTTCTGGTTCGAGTAGTACGACACGTTGTTCAGCACGGGCGGGAAAGCGCCGGTCGTCAGCAGCGGACGCAGGCCCCAGTCGGCTTCACCGGTCGAGGACGACCAGCCGGCGTAGTACAGACGGACCTTCGCGTCTTCAGGCTTCTGCACCTGTTGAACGCGCTGCACGCGCTGACCCGATTCCAGCACTTCGACCGAGGTCTTGATGCCGACCTGTTGCAGCTGCTGCTGCAGGAACTGCACGACCTTGACCGAGGTGCCGTCGTTGTAGGCGGACCAGAGCTGGGTTTCGAAACCGTTGGGGTAACCGGCTTCCTTCAGCAGCTCGCGAGCCTTGGCGGGGTTGTGTTCCCACGGGCCGGTCTTGTGCGCGAAGTCCACGCCTTGCGGCACGACGCCGTCGACGACGGTGGCGTAGCCATTGAACGCGACCTTGGCCAGCGCCTGCTTGTTGATGGCGTAGTTGATGGCCTGACGCACACGCACGTCGTTGAACGGCTTGACCTGCGTGTTCATCGACAGGTAGCGGGCCATGATCGAGTTCTTGTGGTCGACCACGTCCAGCTTATCGTTCTTGGCCAGCACGGCGGCTTGCTCGAACGGCACCGGGAACGCGAAGTGCGCTTCACCGGTCTGCACCACGGCGGCGCGGGTGTTGTTGTCGGTCACGGTACGGAACGTGATCGTGTCGACCTTCGGCTTGCCCTGGTTCCAGTAGCCGGCGAACTTCTTGACCTTCAGGTACTCGGCGGGCTTCCATTCGACGAATTCGAACGGGCCGGTGCCGACCGGGTGAAAGCCGATGTCCTTGCCGTACTTCTTCAGCGCGGTGGGCGAAATCATCATGGCGGCCGGGTGGGCCAGCGCGTTGATGAAGGCCGAGAACGGCTTCTTCAGGGTGATCTTGACGGTCAGCGGATCCACCACGTCGATCTTCTCGATGACGCTGAACTGGATGTAGCGCGACAGACGATTGTCCGGGTTGGCCGGGCGATCGAAGTTGATCTTGACGGCTTCGGCGTTGAAGTCGGTGCCGTCCTGGAACTTCACGTTCGGGCGCAGCTTGAAGGTGTACTCCAGGCCGTTGTCGCTCACCGAGTAGTCGGTGGCCAGAACCTTCTGGATCTTCAGGTCTTTGTCGAACTCGAACAGGCCTTCGTAGTAGGACTTGCCCACCGCCTGGTTCAGCGTGCTGTTGGTGTTGTACGGATCGAGCGTTTCCAGCGCGATCGACACGGCAAACGTCACGTCCTTGCTGGCGTGAGCGAGAGGCGAGGCGAGGACGCCGAGGGCCAGCGCGGCGGCGGCCACCAGCTTGGTGGGGCGCAGTACTTTCATCATTGCGAACTCCTGATTCGAAAAGGAGAGGCGGTGGAAAAAACCGTAAGAGGCGCGGCCGGGGCCGCAACGCTCACGAGACAAAGAACGCGGACTGCTTTATCAGTACGCGCCGCCCACGGGGTGGCGCGCCACGAAATGATCCGGACCGACCTGCACCAGCGGCTGCACCACCGGTTCGTCGTCGAGCTTGCGGATCGGGCTCGGAATTTCATCGGACAACAAGGCGCGCTTGAGGTGACGGCGCGACGGATCGGCGATCGGCACCGCCGACATCAGCTTCTTGGTGTAAGGGTGCTGCGGGTTCTCGAAGATCGCGCGGCGCGGGCCGATCTCGACGATCTGGCCCAGATACATCACGGCCACGCGGTGGCTGATGCGTTCGACCACGGCCATGTCGTGCGAGATGAACAGGAACGAAATGCCCAGGTCGCGCTGCAGGTCGATCAGCAGGTTCACGATCTGCGCCTGGATCGACACGTCCAGCGCCGACACCGATTCGTCCGCGATCACGACCTTCGGATTGAGGGCGAGCGCGCGCGCGATGCAGATGCGCTGACGCTGGCCGCCCGAGAATTCGTGCGGGTAGCGCTGCGCCATTTCGGGCGCCAGACCGACGCGATCGAGCAGCTCGGCCACGCGCTGTTCGGCGGCCTTGCCCGTCGCCACGCCGTGCACCAGCAGCGGCTCCATGATGGAGAAGCCCACGGTCACGCGCGGATCGAGCGAGGCGAACGGATCCTGGAACACGAACTGGATGTCGCGGCGCAGCGATTGCAGCTCGCTGTTCTTCAGACGCACGATGTCGCGCCCGCCGAACTGGATCTCGCCGCCCTGGCTGTCGACCAGACGCAGCAGCGAGCGGCCCGTGGTCGACTTGCCGCAACCCGATTCGCCCACCAGCGAAAGCGTCTCGCCGGGGTAAAGATCGAAGCTCACCTTTTCGACGGCGTGGACCCGGCGCTGGACGCGACCGAGAATGCCGCCGCGCAGGTCGAAGCGCGTGACGAGGTCACGCACGCTCAGGATCGGATCCTTGCGATCGCGCGGCACTTCCTGGGTGCTGTCGGCGCCGGCTTCGGCCACCGGCTGGACCTTGCCTTCCACCTGCAGCAGCGGGAAGCGTGCCGGCAGATCGGTGCCGGTCATCGCACCCAGACGGGGCACGGCCGACAGCAGCGCCTTCGTGTAGGTGTGCTGGGGCGCTTCGAACACCTGGTCCGAGGGGCCCTCTTCGACCTTGTCACCGCGATACATCACCAGCACCCGGTCGGCCACTTCGGCCACCACGCCCATGTCGTGGGTGATGAACACCACGCCCATGTGCATTTCGTCCTGCAGCTGACGGATCAGTTGCAGGATCTGCGCCTGGATGGTCACGTCGAGCGCCGTGGTGGGCTCGTCGGCGATCAGCAGCGCGGGCTTGCAGGCAAGCGCCATGGCGATCATGACGCGCTGGCGCATGCCGCCCGACAGTTGGTGCGGGTAGCGATCGAGCACCGACTTCGCTTCGGGAATACGCACCTGCTCCAGCATGCGCAGGGCTTCGGCGCGCGCGGCGGCGGCATCCTTGCCCTGGTGCAGGCGGATCGTTTCAGCGATCTGGTCCCCGGCGGTGAACACCGGGTTCAGCGAGGTCATGGGCTCCTGGAAGATCATGGCCATGTCGGCGCCGCGCACATCGCGCATCGTGCGCTGCGACGAGTTCACGAGATCGATGACCTGGCCATTGCGGCGGCGCAGGTGCATCGAGCCCTGGGCCAGACGGCCACCGCCGTGCTCGACCAGACGCATGAGGGCCAGCGAGGTCACGGACTTGCCCGAACCCGATTCGCCCACGATGGCCAGGGTCTCGCCCCGATCGACGTGAAACGACAGATTGCGTACCGCTTCCACCGTACGTTCCGACGTCACGAAGCGCACCGTCAGGTCATCGACCTGGACCACGCGGTTATCCGGCAGCGCCAGGGGCTTTGCGCGATCAACCATATTCAATTCATTCCTAGTACTTGCTGGGTGCAAAACGCGCACCGTGTCATCGGTAAATGGCCACCTCGGGTTGTTGGCCCACTCGGCCAAAACCCCGGTACATGCCTTCGGTATTGAAGGGCAACGCAACGTTGCCCTGCGCGTCGACGGCCACCAGGCCGCCCTTGCCCTCGATCGTGGGCAGTTTTTCCATCACGACGCGGTCCGCGGCCTGCTCGAGGCTGGCGCCGGTGTACTCCATGAGGGCGGAGATGTCGTAGGCCGAGACCATGCGGATGAACATCTCGCCGGTGCCCGTGGTCGACACGGCGCAGGTGCGGTTGTTGGCGTAGGTGCCCGCGCCGATCAGCGGCGCGTCGCCGACCCGGCCGACCTGCTTGTTGGTGATGCCGCCCGTGGAGGTGGCCGCGGCCAGGTTGCCCTGCGCGTCGAGCGCGACGGCGCCCACCGTGCCGAACTTCTTGTCGCTGTCCAGCGGATCGGCCGGCGCGGGCTGGCCGCGCGCGACCAGTGCCTGACCGTCGTGATCCAGCACGGCCGCGTCGGGGTTCTCGCGTTGCACGCGCAGCAGCTGCTCGCGCCGGGCTTCGGTCGAGAAGTACGACGGATCGACGATCTCGAGGCCCTGCTCCGCCGCGTAATTTTCGGCGCCGGCGCCGACGAAGAACACGTGCTTGCTGTTCTCCATGACTTTGCGCGCGGCCAGCACGGGATTGCGCACGTTGCTGACGTTGGCGATGGCGCCCGAACGCAGCGTGGCGCCGTCCATGATGGCGGCGTCGAGCTCATGGGTGGCGGCGCTGGTGAACACGGCGCCATGGCCCGCGTTGAACAGCGGGCAATCCTCGAGCAGGCGCACGGCCTCGGTCACCGCATCCAGCGCGGAGCCTCCATCGGCCAGCACCTGCTGGCCGGCGGCCACGATGCGACGCAGCGCGTCCAGGTATTCCTGTTCTTTCTCGGGCGACATGGCGGCGCGAGCCATCGCGCCGGCACCACCGTGAATTGCGATCACGGGCGTAATCATCGTTTTCCTGCTCCTGCAACACCATGGATAAGCCAGGGCATGACCGACTGGGTCACGCCTGCGGCGGCTTCGATAGAGTCTTTGGCGCGATGCGCGACCGCGGCCGACAGGCCTTCGATCAGTCCGAGCGCGCCGGTTTCCGAGTTCGACAGCAACTGCCGGCTCGAATGTGCGTAGAGGGCCACCGTGGCACAGGGCGCCAGCGGCGAAGTGGGTTTGTCGGTCAGCACCAGCACCGGCACGCCGGCGCTCTGCGCGGCACGCGCCAGCGTCACGGTGTCGGCCAGATAGCGGGGGAAGCCGATCGCGATCACCAGATCGCGGTCCGTCATGCGCGACATCTGCCGGGCGGCGTGCGACACGCCGCCGGGGCCGGCCAACGATTCGACCGAGTGCAGATGCATGCACAGGCCGCGTTGCAGCAGGCCGGCCAGGAAGCCGCTCGCGCCAAAACCGATGATGAACACGCGCTCGGCGTCCATGACGGCCTGCACCGCGCGCTCGCACGCGCCGGCGTCCAGCGTCTGCAGCGTGCGCTGTGCGTTGCGGATGTCTTCTTCGAGCGTGGCCGCGAAGATCTGCACCGCGCTGGCCGAATGCGCCAGCTCGACCCGCAGCTTCTCCACGGGTTCCAGCGCCGACTCGAAGCCGCGCGCCAGTTCGGCACGAAACTGCGGGTAGCCGGGCAGATCCAGCGCCCGGGCGAAGCGATTGGCGCTCGCCACCGACACCCCGACCGCGGTCGCGAACTCGTCGATCGTCATGGTCGCCGCGCGGAACTGGTGCGCCAGCACGTATTCGGCCATCCGATGCTGGATGCGGCTGAAAGTCGGCTGGGCGCGCGCGATGCGTTCGGCGATCGGAGTAGCGGCCTGGGACATGGGACGAGGGAGGCGGGGTGGAACGTGCCGGGGGGCTAAAGCGTGGACGGGACGGCGGCCAGGGCCGTCGATGGGTGCAAACCGAATATGTAAATTTGTTTACCGGCGAATTTTAAGAAAGAAAATAAATTTTCAATATTTAGGGATTACCCTTGCGCCCATTTTGGTGCATACGCGCCTCCCAGCGAAGTCGCACCGTTTTGGTGCGCTCGCACCGCGGCATTACGTCCGCCTGGTGGACAAAACCAGCCGGACCCCGGTTTTTCCGTGGCGCGCAGCAAACAAAAACCCCGCCGGACGGCCGTCCTGGCGGGGTTCATGAAAACGCGCGGGGCGTTTTTGAAAACGCGGGAGACCGGGATTGCCGGCCTCCTGGTGCGGATCAGCGCACGGCGGAGACGTCGAGCTTGGCCGCCGTCTTGGCCTGGATCTCGTCGACCGTGACGCCGGGCGCCACTTCGATCAGCTTGAGGCCGTTGTCGGTGACTTCCATCACGCCGAGATCGGTAATGATGAGATTGACCACGCCCACGCCGGTGAGCGGCAGATTGCACTCGGGCAGCAGCTTGATGTCTTCGGTGCCGTCTTTTTTCTTGGCGATGTGCTCCATGAGCACCACGACCCGGCCCACGCCCGCCACCAGATCCATGGCGCCGCCCATGCCCTTGACCATCTTGCCCGGAATCATCCAGTTGGCGAGGTCGCCGCGTTCGGACACCTGCATGGCGCCGAGGATGGCGAGGTTGATCTTGCCGCCACGAATCATCGCGAACGAGTCGGCCGACGAGAAGATCGACGAGCCCGGCAGCGTGGTGACGGTCTGCTTGCCCGCGTTGATCAGGTCGGGATCGACCTCGTCGTCGGTGGGAAACGGGCCGATGCCCAGCAGGCCGTTTTCGGATTGGAGCCAGACTTCGACGCCCTTGGGCACGTGGTTGGCAACCAGGGTGGGCAGTCCGATGCCCAGGTTTACGTAAAAGCCGTCTTGCAGCTCGCGCGCGGCACGCGCGGCCATTTCATCGCGGGTCCATGCCATGACTGTTCTCCTTTAGGCCGGGCGAGTGGTGCGTTGCTCGATGCGCTTTTCGGGGTTCGTGTTGAGCACGATCCGATGCACATAGATGCCGGGCAGATGGACCTGATCGGGATCCAGCGTGCCGGTCTCAACGATTTCCTCGACCTCGACCACGGTCAGCTTGCCGGCCATGGCGACGTTGGGATTGAAGTTGCGGGCGGTCTTGCGGAACACCAGATTGCCGCTGCGGTCGGCGATGTGCGCCTTGACCAGCGACACGTCGGGCGCGAGCGAGCGCTCCATCACATATTGCTGGCCGTCGAACTCGCGGATTTCCTTGCCGTCGGCCACGATGGTGCCCACACCGGTGCGGGTGAAGAAGGCGGGAATGCCCGCGCCGCCGGCGCGCAGCTTTTCGGCCAGGGTGCCCTGCGGCGTGAACTCGAGCTCGAGCTCGCCTGACAGGAACTGGCGTTCGAATTCTTTGTTTTCGCCCACGTACGACGCGATCATCTTGCGGATCTGGCGCGTGGTGAGCAGCTGGCCCAGGCCGAAGCCGTCGACGCCTGCGTTGTTGCTGATGCAGGTGAGGTCTTTGACGCCCGAGTCGCGCAGCGCGGCGATCAATGCCTCGGGAATGCCGCACAGGCCGAAGCCCCCCACGGCGATCATCTGGCCATCTTTCACGATGCCTGCGAGCGCCTCTTGGGCACTTGCATATACCTTGTCCATCGCTCCAACTCCTGGTTGATGTGTGAAATCAATCGGCGGGAGGCCTGACGACGCGATGCGCCGCGCCCCCTCGATATTTTTGTGCTTTGCAGCGAATTCTACCGGCTAGCGCGATTGCTGCAAGCGCAGCTGGCCGCCGAGCTGCGCCAGCACCTCCGCGGGCCACGGCGCGGACCGATTGGCGGTGTAGTCCATCCAGACCAGCACATTGCGGCCGCGCGCGTACGGACCGGCGTCGTCACCGACCTTCTCGAGCGTGAGTTCGAATTCCATGCTCGAGCGGCCCAGACGTGCCAGCGTGTGCGTGACACGCACGGTGGCGGGGTACGTGAGGGGACGCAAAAAATCGCACGAGGCATGCGCGAGAATCGGCCCCTGCTCGGCCGGTAGCGTCAGGCCCGAGTCGTAGAGAATGCGCATGCGCGCCTCTTCCATCAAACGGAAGTAGAGCGTGTTGTTCAGATGATTGAGGGCGTCGGAATCGCCCCAGCGCAACGGCAGGTCGATCTGGTGGATCGCACCGACCGGCAGCGCGTGCTCCGAGGTCTGCGCGGCGGCCGCGGGCGACGCGCCCACGCCGGGTTGAGGGTTGAGACTGACATCTGCGCGGTCCATCGACCGGACTCCTTTCGTCGTCGCGGATTCGACCTCCGCGGCGTCGTCATATGCAAAAAAACAGCCTGTGTGCAGGCTGCAATACAATCATTGATAATAGCGCCAGCCAGACCAGGATACATAGAGGGGAATTTCGTAATGTCTGAACGCGAGTCGATGGAATACGACGTGGTGATTGTCGGCGGAGGTCCTGCCGGTCTCTCCACCGCCATCCGCCTGAAGCAGCTTGCCGCCGAGAAGAATCAAGAGATCGGTGTCTGCGTCCTGGAAAAAGGCGCGGCCATCGGCGCGCACATTCTGTCCGGCGCGGTCATGGACCCGAGCGCCCTGACCGAGCTGATCCCCGATTGGAAAGAAAAAGGCGCGCCGCTGAACGTGCCCGTCACCCAGGACAAGTTTTTGTTCCTGAGCGCGACCGGCGCGCGCAGCACCCCCGAGTGGATGCTGCCCGAGTGCTTCCACAACAAGGGCAATTACATCGTGCGCCTGGGCGATGTCGCCCAATGGATGGGCGAGCAGGCCGAAGCGCTGGGCGTCGACATCTTCCCGGGCTTTGCCGCCGCCGAGATTCTCTATGACGAGGCCGGCGCTGTCCGCGGCGTGGCCACCGGTGACATGGGCGTGGCCCGCGATGGCTCGCACACCGACCATTACCAGCCCGGCATGGAACTGCTGGCGCGCTACACCATCTTCGCCGAAGGCTCGCGCGGCCAGCTCGGCCGCCAGCTGATCGAACGCTTCAAGCTCGACGAAGGCCGCAACGCCCAGAGCTACGGCATCGGCATCAAAGAAATGTGGGAAGTCGATCCGGCGCAGGCGCGTCCCGGTCTGGTGGTGCATACCGCCGGCTGGCCGCTCGACGCCGACACCTACGGCGGCTCGTTCCTCTATCACCTCGACAACAACATCGTGGCGGTGGGCCTGATCGTCGGCCTCGATTACGCCAACCCGTGGCTGTCGCCGTTCGAAGAGTTCCAGCGCTACAAAACCCACCCCGCGATCCGCGGCACGTTCGAAGGCGGCAAGCGCATCGCCTACGGCGCGCGCGCCATCACGGCGGGCGGCCTGCTGGCGCTGCCCAAGCTCACCTTCCCCGGCGGCGCGATGGTCGGCTGTGAGGCCGGCTTCCTGAATGCATCGCGCATCAAGGGCAGCCACGCCGCGATCAAGTCGGGCATGCTGGCCGCCGAAGCCGCCTTCGACGCGATCGTCGCCGACCGCCGCCAGGACGAACTGGCCGCTTACCCGGCCGCGTTCGAAAGCTCGTGGCTGCACGCCGAACTGAACAAGGCGCGCAACTTCAAGCAGTGGTTCAAGAAGGGCCGCACCGTGGGCGTGCTCATGACCGGCATCGAACAGCTGCTGTTCAAGGGCAAGATGCCCTGGTCGCTGCGCAACAACAAGCCTGACCACGCCTGTCTGCAGCCCGCCTCGCAATGCGCGCGCATCGACTACCCGAAGCCGGATGGCAAGCTCACCTTCGATCGCCTGGGTTCGGTGTTCATCTCGAATACCAA
This sequence comes from Bordetella genomosp. 5, assembly GCF_002261475.1. Classification (GTDB taxonomy): domain Bacteria; phylum Pseudomonadota; class Gammaproteobacteria; order Burkholderiales; family Burkholderiaceae_B; genus Bordetella. The sequence continues at coordinate 95,448 of NZ_NEVN01000003.1, read as the reverse complement.
CCACGAAGAAAACGAGCCGATCCACCTGACGCTCAAGGACCCCACCATCCCGGTCGCGGTCAACCTGGCCACCTATGGCGGCCCCGAGGCCCGCTACTGTCCGGCCGGCGTGTACGAGTTCATCAAGGATGACCACGGCGCCGATCGTCTGCAGATCAACGCGCAGAACTGCGTGCACTGCAAGACCTGCGACATCAAGGATCCCAAGCAGAATATCGTCTGGGTCGCTCCGCAGGGCGGCGAAGGTCCGGTGTACAACGGCATGTGACGCGGGCGCTCGCGCCCACGTATCAGCGCCTGCCGGGTCAGCGATCCGGCAGGCGTTTTGTTTTCAGCGCCAGCAGCCTGCCCAGCGGGCGGCCTCGCCCTTATTTGGAGTGACGAAATGACTGAACGGATATTGCTGGCGGGTTGTGGCGATCTCGGCATGCGCGCGGCGCAGCGCCTGATCGCGCGCGGCGACGAGGTCTGGGCGCTGCGGCGCAACCCGCCGGCCGACGCACCCGCCGGCATCCGCTGGATCGCCGCAGACCTCGCCGACCCGGCCAGTCTCGCGCAGCTGCCGGAGGGCATCTCGCGCGTGGCCTACCTGCCCACGCCGGGCGGCCGCGAACCCGAGCGTTATCGCGCGGTGTTCATCGATGGCCTGGCCAATCTGCTGGCGGCGCTCGACGCCGCCGCGCTCGAGCGCGTGCTGTTCGTGTCGTCGAGCGCCGTCTACGGCGGCCATGATGGCGAATGGATCGACGAAACCACGCCCGAGGCGCCGCAGGGGTTCAACGGCCGCATCCTGCTCGAGGCCGAGACGTGGTTGCACGCGCAACCGTTCGAGACCGTATCGCTGCGCCTTTCCGGGCTGTACGGTCCCGGCCGCGTCCAGCTGCTGCAGCGCCTGCGAGCAGGCAGCGCGGCCGCGCCCCGCACACCGCCGCACTGGGCCAACCGGATTCACATCGACGACGCGGCCGCCGCGGTGGCGCATCTGCTGCACCTGCCGCAGGTGCAACCCTGCTACCTCGGTGCGGACGACACGCCGCTGCCACTCGACGTGCTCTATGCCCATCTCGCCCAGCTGCTCGGCGCCCCCGTTCCACCCGACGGCCCCCCGCCGGCCGGCGTGGGAAGCAAACGCATGAGCAACGCGCGCCTGCGCGCCTCCGGCCTGACGCTCGCGTGGCCCGATTCGCGCGAAGGCTATCGCGCGCTGATCGACGCGGGCGCCTGACGCGCCCTGCCCTGGCCTGGCGCCGCGGCACCCACCGGCGGGCTCGCCGGGTGTGGGCACGGCTCACGGCATCCACGCTTCGAGGCGCATCGAAGCGTGCGCCGGGGCGGCCGTCGATACTTGCGCTGATCCCGTGCGCCGGATCGTGCCCGCGCCATCCGCCTGACCTGGAGTTCCCATGATTGCCGTCATCTTCGAAGTCGTGCCCGCCGAGGGCCAGCGCGACACCTACCTCGACATCGCCGCCGGGCTGGTGCCTCATCTGCGTGAGATGGACGGCTTCATTTCGGTGGAGCGCTTTCAGAGCCTGAGCACGCAGGGAAAGATCCTGTCGCTCTCGTTCTGGCGCGACGAGGCCGCCGTGCAGGCCTGGCGCAATCGCGCCGAACATCGCGCGGCGCAGGCCGCGGGGCGGTCCGGTGTATTTGCCGACTACCGGCTGCGCATTGCGAGCGTGATCCGCGACTACGGGATGGAGGCGCGTGAGCAGGCGCCGGCCGACAGCCGCGCCGCTCACGCCTGAACCTGCTCTTGCCGGTCAGCGCCCGGCGGTCGAGCAATAATCGGCCACGGCGCGCACCACGCGGCGGATGTCGTCCGCGCTCACGTCCAGGTGCGTGACGAGCCGGGTCGGGCCGCCGTAGACCGCCCGCATTTTGATCCCCTGCCCGTCCAGCGCCGCCTGCAGGCCCTCGCAACGTGCAGGCTCGAACTCGACGAACACCATGTTGGTCTGCTGCGAGACCACGCGCACGCCGTCTATCGCACCCAGGCCTTCGGCCAGGGCCGCGGCATTGGCATGATCGTCGGCCAGACGCGCCACGTGATGGTCCAAGGCGTAATGGCACGCGGCGGCCAGCATGCCGGCCTGCCGCATCCCGCCACCCACGACCTTGCGCCAACGGCGCGCCTGCGCGATCAGCTCGCGGCTGCCTACAAGTACCGACCCGACCGGCGCGCCCAGCCCCTTGGAAAAGCAGATCGAGACGCTGTCGAAGGGTTCGCACAGGGTGCGCAGGTCCAGGCCGGTGGCCACCGAGGCGTTCAACACGCGCGCGCCGTCGAGGTGCACGCCCAGACCATGTTCGCGCGCGAACGCGGCCGCACGCACAATGTAGTCCTGCGGGATCACCTTGCCGTGAAAGGTATTCTCCAGCGCCAGCAGGCGGGTGCGCGCGTAGTGCGGATCGCCCACCGGCTTGATGGCGGCGGCCAGCTTCTCGAGCGGCAGCGTGCCGTCGGCGGCGTGCTCGATGGGCTGCGGCTGAATGCTACCCAGCACGGCGGCGCCGCCGCCTTCGTATTTGTAGGTGTGCGCGAGCTGGCCCACCAGGTATTCGTCGCCGCGGCCGCAATGCGCCATGAGGCCCACCAGGTTGCTCTGGGTGCCGGACGGGCAGTACAGGCCGGCCTCTTTGCCGGCGCGCTCGGCGACCGCCGCCTCGAGATCGCGCACACTCGGATCATCGCCCATCACGTCATCGCCCACCGGCGCGTTCAGCATGGCCTCGCGCATGGCGGCGGTCGGGCGGGTCACGGTGTCACTGCGTAAGTCGATCATCGTCGTTCCTTGTCGAATCTGTTGCCAGTCAAAAGCCGGCGTCAGGCGCGAGCCGCTCGGCTCACGACCAGAATACCGGTCAGGATGAGTGCCATGCCGCCCAACTCGGCGCCATGGGGTTGTTCATGCAGGATCAGCCAGGCGAGCAGCATCGCCACGACAGGCACGCCCAGGCTGGACAGGCCCGCCACCGACGCCGGCAGCCGCCGCACGACCGCCAGCCACAGCAGCCACGCCAGCGCCGAGGCCACGAGCACGATATAGCTCATGCCGGTCCAGAGCTGCCAGCCCCACTGCGCTTCGATCTGCGGCACGAGCCAGGCCACCGGCGTGATCGCCAGACCGCCGATCAGCATCTGCCATGCGGTGAACGTGATGATATCGGGCCGATGCGTCTCGAACATGCGCTTGGACAATACCGTACCCAGGCCCCAGCAGAAACCGCTGGCCACGCCCAGCAGCACGGTGCCGAGGTCGCCCATGCCCGCCCAGGGCTGCACGAACAGCACCAGGCCGGCGCCGGCCAGCGCGATGCCCGCCCAATGACGCCAGCCGGGGCGCTCGCCCAGAATGGCCCAGGCCAGCAGCACCACCCAGAACGGCATCGTGTAGGCCATGAGCGAGACCTTGCCGACGCCGCCCGTTACCAGCGCCGTCTGGACGAAGCCCTGAAAGGCCGCGGTCTGGCTCAGGCCGACCGCGAGCGTGAGCTTCCAGGGTGGCATGGCGAGCGGGCGGCCGGTGCACACCAGCACCACGAACAGCACGGCCGCGCCGCTGAGATATCTCACCACCACGAAATCGTAGGGGCCGATATACGGCACGACGAGCTTCATGGCGATCCAGCTGCCCGCCCACACCAGGACGGTGCTCAACATCAGAGCCAGCCCCGTACGGTCAAATCCCCCGCGATTCACACCCTGCCCCCCACAAAAAATATCGCAAAAAAAAACCTGCACGGAGATTCCGTGCAGGTTTTGCATTATGCGCCTGTCGCGGTGCGCCAGCCGAACAGGGGCGGGCGCGACAGGTTGCGTTTACAACGATTTGGCGAGCTGTTCGAGGATCGCGGGGTTTTCGAGCGTGGACACGTCCTGGGTGACCTCTTCGCCCTTGGCGACCACGCGCAGCAGGCGGCGCATGATCTTGCCCGACCGGGTCTTGGGCAGGTTGTCGCCGAAGCGGATGTCCTTGGGCTTGGCGATCGGGCCGATCTCCTTGGCCACGTGATCGCGCAGCAGCTTGGCGATCTGCTGCGCCTCTTCGCCCTCGGGACGCGCGCGCTTGAGCACCACGAAGGCGACCACCGCCTCGCCGGTGGTGTCGTCGGGGCGGCCCACCACGGCCGCCTCGGCCACCAGCTCGTGCGCCACCAGCGCCGACTCCACCTCCATCGTGCCCAGGCGATGGCCCGAGACGTTGAGGACGTCGTCGATGCGGCCCATGATCCAGAAGTAGCCGTCGGCGTCGCGCTGCGCGCCATCGCCCGCGAGGTAATAACCGCGCAGCTCGGGCGGGAAGTAGCTCTTCTTGAAGCGCTCCGGATCGCCCCAGATGGTGCGGATCATGGCGGGCCAGGGCCGCTTGATCACCAGGAAGCCGCCATTGCCCTGCTCGACGTCGCCGCCGGTCTCGTCGACAATCGCCGCGGTGATCCCCGGCAGTGGCAGCGTGCACGAACCCGGCTTGAGCGGCGTGGCGCCCGGCAGCGGCGTGATCATGTGGCCGCCGGTCTCGGTCTGCCACCAGGTATCCACGATCGGGCAGCGTTCGCGGCCGACGTTCTTGTGATACCAGATCCAGGCTTCGGGATTGATCGGTTCGCCGACCGTGCCGATGATGCGCAGCGAATCGAGCGCGTAGTTCTTCGGATGGGTGGCCGGCGTGGCTTCGGCAGCCTTGATGAGCGACCGGATGGCCGTGGGCGCGGTGTAGAACACCGACACCTTGTGGCGCGCGATCATGTCCCAGAAGCGACCGGCGTCCGGATAGGTGGGCACGCCTTCGAACACGACCTGGGTCAGGCCGGCGGCCAGCGGACCATAGGTGATGTAGGTGTGGCCCGTGATCCAGCCCACGTCGGCCGTGCACCAGTACACGTCGTCGGCGCGCGCATCGAAGGTCCATTTGACCGTGAGCAGCGACCACAGCAGATAGCCGGCGGAGGCGTGCTGCACGCCCTTGGGCTTGCCGGTGGAACCCGACGTGTAGAGGATGAAGAGCGGATGCTCGGCTTCGACCGGCACCGGTTCGCAGGTATCGGCCTGGCCGGATTCGACGTCGTGCATCCACAGGTCGCGGCCCTCGGTCCAGGCGACCTTGCCACCGGTGCGGCGGTAGACCACGACCTGCTTCACGGCCTCGCAGCCGCCCATCGCGAAGGCATCCTCGACGGCGGGCTTGAGCGGGATCGTCTTGCCGCCGCGCACCTGCTCATCGGCGGTGATGACGAGCGAGGCGCCCACGTCGACGATGCGCTCCTGCAGGCTCTTGGCCGAGAAGCCGCCGAACACGACCGAGTGCGTCACGCCCAGGCGGGCACATGCCTGCATCGCGACGACCGCCTCGATGGACATCGGCATGTAGATGATGGCGCGGTCGCCCTTCTTGTAGCCGAGCGACTTCAGCCCATTGGCGAAGCGGCACACCCGCGCCAGCAATTCGCGGTAGCTGACCTTGACGCTCTTGCCATCGTCGGACTCGAAGATGATGGCGGTCTTCTCGGCGTTGCCGTTGGTCAGGTGCACGTCGAGGCAGTTGGCCGAGACGTTGAGCTCGCCGTCGCCGAACCAGCGGTAGAACGGCGCGTTGCTCTCATCGAGCACCTGGGTGAACGGCTTGGTCCATTGCAGGTTCTCGCGCGCATGGCGCGACCAGAACCCGTCGAAATCTTGTTCGGCTTCCTGGCAGAGGGCGCGGTAGGCCTCCATGCCGGAAATCGCAGCGCCTTTGACGGCCTGCTCGGGCGGCGGAAACACGCGGGTTTCGACCAGCACGGATTGGATGGCATTCGACATGGTTTTGTCTCCGAATAGTGATTTTGGTGCTGCCGTTTTTGCCGACACGCAACCGTATCGCCATGCTCTTACTGGCACCTTACGCTCTCGCCGCGACGCAGCGCAGCAAAAAACAAGTGCCGCATGGTGGGCCAAGTCACTAGGATAGCAGCCGTGCCTCACCGCTGCTTGAACGGCCCGGCGCGTTGCACACCGGGCCGCGAACGCGATACGCGTTTCAGGTCGCCGACGCGTGACGCCGCGCGAGACCGCGAGCGACATCCACGCGCGACAGCAGCAACAGGCCGCCCACGAAGAAGAGCCCGGTGATCAGGATGGCCAGACGATGATTGCCCACGGTGACCCAGGTGACCAGGCCATAGGTGAGCGGCCCCACGACAGCGGCCAGCTGAATGGCGAAGGTCCAGAGCGCGAAGAACTCGGCGAGGCGGCCTTCGGGCGCCAGCGCGCCGGTCATGGCGCGCCCGGCGCTCTGGCTCGTGCCCATGCACAAGCCCGCAAGCACGGCGGCCACCCAGAACACGGCAACGGTGACGGCGAGATACGCGACGATCACCATCACGATCCAGCCGACAAGCGTGATCGCCAGCGCCCGCTTGTGGCCGATGCGATCCTGCACATAACCGAAGCTGAAGGCACCGAGCGCCGCGCCGATGTTGACGGTGAACACCAGCATCATGATCTGCGGCATCGTGAAGCCCATGACCTGCTCCGCATACACGGCGGCCAGCGTCACGACCACGGCAATACCCGCCTGATAGCAGGCGCCGCACAACAACAGGCCGCGAAACTCGGGATAGTGTTCGCCGGTTTCGCGCCACGAGCGCGCCAGACGGCCCAGCATATTGGGCGCCTGCAGCGTGGCCGCGTGGGGCACGGCCCGCTCCCGCAGGAAGAAGAAAGAGGGCAATGCCGACAGGCCGAACATCACCGCGGTGATCACGATCACCCACGGCACGTAATCGGTGGCGCCCAGACCGCGCGCTTCGCCCCACATGACCAGCGCCAGCGACAGGCCGAGCGTGAGCATGCCGCCGCAATAGCCGAAGCTCCAGCCCCAGCCGGACACCCGGCCCAGCGCATGGGGACGCGCCAGCTCGGGCAGGAACGCGGCTATCACCGATTCGCCGACGCAGTAGCAGTAATTGGAGATGGCGATCGCGGCCAGCGCCAGCCACACGTCGCCCGGCCCGGCCTGGGTCAGGACCAGCGTGGCCAGGACGCAGCCCAGCGTGCTGGTGTAGAGCAGCCTGCGCTTGGACGCGCGCGCATCGGCGCGGGCGCCCAGCGTGGGCATGGTCAGCATGATGGCCAGATAGGAGACGGACAGCGCCGCGGTCCAGGCCAGCGTGGCCCAGGGCGCCCGGCCCCCCACCACGCTGACGAAATAGGTGCTGAACACCGTCGTGAGAATGACGGTGGTGTAGCCGGAATTGGCGAAGTCGTACATCGCCCAGGCCCAGACCTCGCGGCGCGTTACGCCGGGGTTGAGCGCGCTGCCCGCGCGGGGCAGCGCCTCACTCGCGCCGGTGGTTGGGCTCACAAACCGATCGCCGCGATGCCCGCACGGGCGATTTCAGCGTCTTCGGTGGACTTGACGCCCGACACACCGACCGCGCCGAGGGTCTCGCCATTGGCCTGAATCGGCACGCCGCCTTCGAGCATGCCTTCGATCGACGGGGCGGACAGGAACGAGTAACGGCCGTTGTTGATGATTTCTTCGTAGATGCGCGACTCGCGGCGGCCGAGTGCCGCGGTGCGGGCCTTGGCCGGTGCGATGTGCGAGGAAATCGGCGCCGCGCCATCACCGCGCAGCATGCCCAGCAGGTGGCCGCCATCGTCGACCACGGCGATGGAGACCGCCCATTTGTTGGCCAGCGCATGCGCTTCGGCGGCCGCGAGGATCTTCTTGACGTCTTCCGCGACCAGCACGGGTTTGGTTTTCATTGCAGCGATTCCTTGATGTGTTCGAGGGCGACAGGATCTTCGATGGTGGTGAGATCGCCGGGATCGCGGCCTTCGCAGACCGCCACGATCGCGCGCCGCAGCACCTTGCCGGAACGTGTCTTGGGCAAGGCCCCCACGAACCGGATCCGGGCCGGCCGCGCCACCGCGCCGAGCTGATCTTCCACCAGCCGCATGATATCGCCTTCCAGCGCGGTGGCACGGTCCTGGCCCTCCGCCTGCTCGGGCGACTTTAGCACCACGAATGCCATCGCGACCTGCCCTTTCAAACTATCGGACACACCCACGACGGCGCATTCCGCCACGCCCGTATGGCTGTTGATCGACTCCTCGATCTCGCGCGTTCCGAGGCGGTGCCCGGCCACGTTGATCACGTCGTCGGTGCGTCCGAGAATGAACCAGTACCCGTCGGCGTCGACCCGCCCCCAATCGAAGGTGGAATACAGCTGGCGGCCCGGCACCGACGTGAAGTAGGTCTGCACGAAACGCTCGTCGTCGCCCCAGATCGTGCTCATCGCGCCCGGCGGCAGCGGCGGCACGATGGCCACCACCCCTTTCTCGTCGGGCCCCAGGTCGCGACCGTCCGTCTCGCTCACGATGCGCACATCGAAGCCGTACACCGGGAACGACGGACTGCCGAAGCGCGTGGGCACGCGCTCCACGCCGGGTTGCGCGGACAGGATCGGCCAGCCCGACTCGGTCTGCCAGTAGTTGTCGATGATGGGCTTGCCCAGGCCCTGCGAGATCCACTCGGCGGTCGGCTCGTCGAGCGGCTCGCCGGCCAGATACACGGCGCGCAGCGAGGACAGGTCGTACTGCTTGAGTAGCGCGGGGTCCTGGCGCTTGAGCACCCGCACCGCGGTCGGGGCCGAAAAAAGCGTATTGACGCGATAGCGCTCGACCAGCCGCCACAGAATGCCGCCATCCGGACGCACCGGCGTGCCTTCATAGAGCAAGGTGGCCTGCCCGCCGATCAGCGGGCCGTAGACGATGTACGAGTGACCGACCACCCAGCCGATGTCGCTGGTGCAGAAGTAGGTGTCGCCCGGCGCGCCGTCGAACAGGTATTCCATCGAGGCGGCCAGCGCCACGGCATAGCCGCCCGTGTCGCGTTGCACGCCTTTGGGCCGGCCGGTGGTGCCGGAGGTGTACAGGATATAGCTCGGCGCGGACGATTCGAGCCAGGTGACGGGCACGCGCGCCCCCTCGTGGCGCGCACGCAGCGTCGCGTAATCGAGGTCGCGCTCGGGCTGCCGCTCGACCTCCACCAGCCCCCGGTCGAACATCACCACATGCGCGGGCGGGCTCTTGGCCAGTGCGAGCGCCCGGTCCAGCAGCGGTTTGTAGGCCACCACCTTGCCGCCGCGCGAGCCGCCGTCGGTGCACACCACCACCTTGGGCGCCGCGTCGTCGATGCGCTGCGCCAGATTGACCGACGCGAAGCCCCCGAACACCACGGAATGCACGGCGCCGATGCGCGCACACGCCAGCATCGTGAAGACGGCCTGCGGCACCATCGGCATGTACAGCAGCACGCGATCGCCCTCGCCCACCCCCAGCGACTGCAGCATCGCCGCGACCGCGTTGACCTCCTCGAACAGCTGCTGGCGCGTGTAGGTCCGCTGCTGGTCGACCTCCGTCGACTCCCAGATGAGTGCCGGGCGGTCGGCCTGCTGGGGCAACCAGCGATCGACCGCGTTGTAGCAGAGATTGGTACGTCCCCCAACGAACCACTTGGCGAAGGGCGGCCGGGAAAAGTCCAGAACCTCGTCGAAAGGTTTCTCCCAGTGAATCCGTTCCGCTTCCTCGCGCCAAAAATTGTTACTATCCTGAATAGAACGGTAATGGAAATCCCGGGTTCTCTTCATTGCAGTCTCCTGGTATGGTCCGTTAGCTCTCGGGCAACTCGGTTTTACCTCTGGGGATTCTCAGCGCAAAAGCTTGCATGAGGCTTGCCCCGGGACCCCGGGGATTCCCCGAGGTCCGTCTGACGATTCCGCTAAAAAGCGCACCGAAAGGGTGCTTTTTGCCATCCTATCGTCACGATAGGTTTGGTAAACTCCTTGAAAATTTTTCTTTCACTCCAGGGAACTGTCCCCGACATCCCTGGTTACGGCGAGCATGCATCGACACTCCACCCTCGCGCTACCTGACATCCTCTCCCGCCACGCGCAGCGTAGCTTGCGTCTGCTGGCGGCCGCATGTTGTGTAGCCGGGCTCGTGGGTTGTGCCGGCACCGCATCGAATAAAACGAACTCGTTCGCGTACAGCTCCGAGATCGATCCCTACGAAACCGACTGGGTGGCCACGGCCGACGATCCGATCGGCCTGCTCGTCACGCACAAGCTCAAGCGCGAACGCCAACGCGAAGTCCAGGCGCCGTTCGGCACCGACAGCGTGCTCGTGGCCGAAGCCCTCAATCAGCTGGGTGTGCGCTATCGCTTCGGCGGCAACACGCCCGACACCGGCTTCGATTGCAGCGGCTTCGTGGTCTGGTCGGTCGAGCGCTCGCTGGGCGTGAAGCTGCCGCGCAACTCCGCCGAGATGGCCCGCACGTCGACCAGCATCGACAAAAAAGAGCTGCGCCCGGGCGACCTGGTGTTCTTCAACACACTCGGCCGTCGCTACTCGCACGTGGGCATCTACATGGGCGACGACCGCTTCGTGCACTCGCCCAGCGCCGGCGGCGTGGTCCGCGTCGAAAACATGACCATGGCCTACTGGTCCAAGCGCTACAACGGCGCCCGCCGGATCGACGGCGCCCTGCTCGCCTCCGCCCGCGCCTCGCGCAACTGAGGCACAGCACGCCCCACAAAAAAGCGCCCTCGAGGCGCTTTTTTGTCGCTGGGCCGTCCCAAGACAAAAACGGCCCCCTCGGGGGGCAGCAAGCCGAAGGCGCCGCATGGGGGCGTTCTGCTGTCGCTGGGCCGTCCCAAGACAAAACGGCCCCCTCGGGGGGCAGCAAGCCGAAGGCGCCGCGTGGGGGCGTTCTGCTGTCGCTGGGCCGTCCCAAGACAAAACGGCATCCCACAACAAAAAAGGCATCGCCGGAATCTTCCGGCGATGCCCCAAAAAGACGGCTGACTCAGCCGCCGCTTCAGCTCACGGCGTCCGCCGCGAGGGCGGGCGCCGCGTGCGGCCCGGCAAGGGGCGCGCACTGAGCGACGTACTGGCCTTCCGGCGGCAAAAGAGGATAAGACGACGAGGCGGTGGATGCGGCGCGGTGCGCGCGCTCCCCCGATGGGGCTGCGCCCCGGCGATCAGTTCGGCTTGCCCTTGTTGGGGCAGTTCGCGCTGTTGGCGCACAGTCCGCATTGCTGCAGCGCCTGCTGCATGCTGCAGACCGAGCGTCGACAAGCGACGACGCGAATGCCGCCGCGCTGGGCCGCATTGCGGAAGGTCTTCATGACGTTATGGCCGAGGAAATCGGTCAGCAGAATGACCAGTTGCGTGCCCGAAGGCAGCTGCAGGGTCTTCTTCTGGTGCGACGGGTCGCGGCCGCTGATGTGATGCGTGATCGAAATGTTGTGCCCCCGGAGCAAATCCGGGATGTTGCCTAGCCTGTCGGCACCCACCACTACTGCGCTGAGCCCTGCGACCATGATGAACCTCGTCCGTCGTTGAATTGGAATTAATGATAATGATTCCCATTGATGCCTTCAACCGAAATAACACTTATTCTTATTTAATTCTTTCAATCGCCCCCTCGATACGCATAGGAACGCCCGCGCCCCGCCCTCTCCCCATGTCGACATAAAGCAAAAAAAAACCGCCCCTGAGGGCGGCTTTCGTCGTCGGATCCGCGATCAGCGCGGCACGCCCTGGACGGCGTCGGTCACGACCTGGCGGGTGAGCGCGGGCGCCAGCATCTCCAGGAAGGTGTACACGTAGTCGCGCAGGAACACGCCGGCCTTCACGCCGACCCGCGTGGTGTGGGTGCCGAACAGATGGCCGACCGGCAGGCCCACCAGGTTGCTGTCGCGGCGGGGATCGTAGGCGACCCCGGCGATGATGCCGATGCCCAGTCCCACGTCGACGTAGGTCTTGATCACGTCGGCGTCGATCGCCTCGAGCACGATGTCGGGGTGCACTCCCTGGCTGGCGAATACCTCGTCGATCGTGGTCCGCCCGGTGAAGGCGCGGTCGTAGGTCACGATGGGGTATTCGGCCAACTGCGACAGCGTGATGCGCTTGGCGGCGCTCGAGGTCAGCTCCGCGAGCGGATGATCCGGCCGCACCACCACGGTGTGTTCCCACGCGTACACCGGCAAGGTCGCCAGACCCGGCGTCAGCGCGAGCGACTCGGTCGCCAGCGCCAGGTCGGCCTGTTCGTGCAGCACCATTTCGGCCAGCTGCGACGGGCTGCCTTCGGCGAGCGACAGGTGCACCTTGGGGAATTGCTTGCGGAACGCGGGGATCACGCGCGGCAGCAGGTAGCGCGCCTGCGTGTGCGTGCACGCGATCACCAGCCCGCCTTCGTCGCGGCGGGCGAATTCATCGCTGACTTTTTTGAGGTTATCGACTTCGCGCATGATGCGGTCGATCACCTGCGACACGGCCAGACCGGGTTTGGTCAGACCCTTGATCCGCTTGCCGTGCCGTTCGAAGATCTTGATGCCAAGTTCGTCTTCGAACTCGATGATGGCCTTCGAAACGCCGGGCTGCGACGTGTAGAGCATGCGCGCGGCTTCGGTCAGATTGAAGTCCCGGCGGATGGTCTCCCGCACAAAGCGGAATTGTTGAAGGTTCATGTGAGGCCCCTGATGACAGGAGCTGATTATAGGTAATATAGAACGCAGTCTATATAACTTATAAGCATTTACTTAGCAGGGACGCTTAGGATTGCGGGACGGACCCTCCGTGTATCGGGCAGCCGCGGCGCCGTGCCCGCCGCGGCCATGCCGCGCTCGAGCGTGGCGCCGACGCCAGTACAAAAGCGCGGGGCCGGACCGCCTCCGGTCCGGCCCCGCGCATCATTCCCTCACGCGACGGACGGGATCAGCGCATGGAAATCGTGGTGTTGACGGAGCGGCCGTGGGCGGACCAGCGCGCGGTGACCGTCTTGGTCTGGGTCCAGAACTGCACCGCCTGCTTGCCGTTGGGGCCCAGATCGCCCAGCTTGGAGCCGCGCGAGCCGGTGAAGCTGAACCAGGCCACCGGCACCGGGATCGGGATGTTGATGCCGACCTGGCCCACGTCGATGTTGTTCTGGAAGTAGCGGGCGGCGCCCCCGTCCTGGGTGAACAGCGCGACGCCGTTGCCATTGGGATTGCGATTGATGAACGCGACCGCGTCTTCGAGCGTTTCGACGCCCACCACGCACAGCACCGGCCCGAAAATCTCTTCGCGGTAGATCGTCATTTCGTCGGTCACGCCGTCGAAGATCGTGGGGCCGACGAAGTTGCCCGACTCGAAGCCCGACACCTGGATGTTGCGGCCGTCGAGCAGCAGCTTGGCGCCTTCGTCCACGCCCTGCTGGATCAGGCCCTCGACACGCTTCTTGGCGTTCGGCGACACGAGCGGGCCGAGATCGGCCTGGCGATCGGTGCCATTGTTGACCTTGAGCTTGCGCGAGCGCTCCACGAAATCGGGCAGCCAGTTGCGTGCCTCGCCCACCAGCACCGCCACCGAGGTGGCCATGCAGCGCTGACCGGCCGCACCGAAGGCGGCGCCGACCAGCTGGTTGAGCGCGACTTCGGGATCGGCATCCGGCAACACCACGCAGTGGTTCTTCGCACCCATCATCGATTGGCAGCGCTTGCCCGCATTGGAGGCGCGGTTGTAGATCTCGGTGCCCACGCGCGTCGAGCCGATGAAGGACACCGCCTTGATGTCCGGATGCTCGCACAGGCCATTGGCGATATCGGGCCCGCCGTGCACCACGTTGAGCACGCCCGGCGGCAGGCCCGCCTCGAGCGCGAGCTGTGCCAGGAACAGCGAGGCCGTGGGATCCTGCTCGGAGGGCTTGAGCACGAAGGTGTTGCCGCAGGCCACCGCGATCGGGAACATGAAGCACGGCAGCATCACCGGGAAATTGAACGCCGTGATGCCGGCGCACACGCCCAGCGGCTGGATCAGCGTGTAGACGTCGATGCCGCCGGCCGCGTTCTCGGCGTATTCGCCCAGCTGCAGGTTCGCGATCGAGCACGCGTGCTCGACCACTTCGAGCCCGCGGCCGACCTCGCCCTCGGCGTCGGGCAGCGTCTTGCCGTGCTCGCGCGTGATCATTTCGGCGAGCTTGGTCGTGTTGTCGCGCAGCAGTTGCTGCAGCTTGAGCATCACGCGCATGCGCGCGCCCTGCCCGCTGTTGCGCCAGGTCTGGAAGGCTTCCTTGGCATTGGCCACGGCGAGATCCAGCTCTTCGCGCGTGGCGAACGGCACTTGCGCCACGACTTCCTGCGTGGCGGGATTGATCACGTCGCGCCATTCGGTGGTCTTGGACTGCACCAGTTTGCCGCCGATCAAGAGCGGTACGCGGGGGACTTCACTCATGGCTTGCTCCTCAGACTGCAGGGTGTTGCGGCACGCGCCGCGATGGGAGGACGGCCCGCCACGCGGGCCGCCGGATAACGAATCGAATGACGCTCAGTTCTGCTTGACCAGCGGGCAGGTCGAATCGGCGAGCGGCTGGAAAGCCTCGGCCGCGGGAATGGTGGCGACGAGCTTGGAGTAATCCCAGCCGCCCTTCGAGTCGGCGGGCTTCTTGACCTCGTAGAGATACATGTCGTGGATCACGCGGCCGTCGGGACGGATCGAGGCATTGCGCATGATCGGATCCTTGATCGGCAGCTCGCGCATCTTGTCGGCCACGACCTTGCCGTCGGTGCTGCGCGTGGCGGCCACGGCGCGCAGGTAGTGCAGCACGCTCGAGTACACGCCGGCCTGGGTCATGGTGGGCTTGAGGCCGCGGAAGGCTTTTTCGAAACGGGCGGACCAGCCGCGCGTCGCGTCGTCGTAGTCCCAGTAGAAGCCATCGACATACGACAGGCCCTGCGCGTTATCCAGCCCGAGCGCGCGCAGGTCGGACAGGAAAATCAGCAGCGAGACAAGACGCTGGCCACCGGCCACGATGCCGAACTCGCGCGCCTGCTTGACGGCATTGACGGTGTCCTGCCCGCCGTTGGCGAGGGCCACGACCTGGGCCTTGGAGCTTTGCGCCTGCAGCAGATACGAGGCGAAATCGGGTGCGTTCAGCGGATGGCGCACACTGCCCGCCACCGTCCCGCCCAACGACTTCACCGCCTTCACCGTATCGGCTTCGAGCGAGTGGCCGAAAGCGTAGTCCACGGTCACGAAGAACCAGGACTTGCCGCCCGAGCGCACGGTCGCCTTCGCGCCGCCCGCCGATTGCGAGTAGGTGTCGAACATCCAGTGGAAGCCGACGGGTGAGCATTCCTTGTTGGTCAGGGCCGTGGTGGCCGGACCGGAGAACATCACCACTTTGTTTTTCTCGCGGGCGATGCCCTGCACGGCCAGCGCCACCGCCGAGTTGGTGAGGTCCGCGATGGCCGAGACGCCGTCGCGGTCGAACCATTCGCGCGCACGGGCCGCGCCGACGTCGGCCTTGTTCTGATTGTCGGCCGACACCAGCTCGATCTTCATCCCCTTGCATTCGGCGGCCAGGCAATCGTCGATCGCCAATTGCGCCGCGGCCACGGAACCCGGCCCGCCCATGCCGGCATAGGTGCCGGACATATCCGTCAGCACCCCGATCTTGACCGGCGGCATGTCGGCCGCCGCGACGGGTCCCGCTCCCAAAACGACGCCCAGGCCCAACCCTGCAGCGATAGCGCTCACATGCAATTTCATGACCTTGTCTCCGGTGTTTTCTGCCTCCGGCCACCTGCGCGGCCAGGGCATTTTTCGTGGGCTCACTCCCTGCTGCGCGGGACGCGGAACCGGGGTGGCCGGCCTAGTGTAGATGTGTGAAAATCCACCAGCAACGCCAGGAATGCACATTGGTTGTGCATTCATGCACAACCAAATCCAAGGGTCACCATGCTCGATTGGGACAGCCTCCGCTACTTTCTCGAGGTCGCGCGCACCCAGCGCGTCAGCGCGGCGGCACGCCGGCTGGGCGTGGAGCACACCACGGTGTCGCGGCGCATCCGCGGGCTCGAAGCCGAGCTCGGCAGCCTGCTGTTCGAGAAATCCCGCAGCGCCGGGTTCGTGCTCACCGAAGACGGCCAACGGCTGTTCGTTCACGCCGAACAACTCGAAAGCACCGTGCAGACGGCACGCGAAAGCCTCTCGGGCATCGGCCAGGCGCTGTCCGGCCACGTTCGCATCGGGGCGACCGAAGGCTTCGGCAGCTACGTCGTGACGCCGCTGGCCGCGGACTTCCAGCGGCGCTATCCCCACATCACGCTCGATATCCTGCCGGTGCCGCGCTTCGTCAGCCTGTCAAAGCGCGAGGCGGATCTGGCGATCACGATCGAGCGGCCGCAACGCGGGCCCTACATCTGCAGCAAGCTGTGCGACTACACCCTGATGCTTTACGGCACGCCGCAGTATCTGGCGCGCCATGCCCCGATCCGCCGCCGCGAAGACCTGGCCGAGCACAACTTCATCGGCTATGTCGACGAGCTGCTTTTCAGTGAGCGGCTGCGTTACCTCGAAGACCTGCTGCCCAACAGCCGCGTCATGCTACGCAGCACCAGCGTGGTCGCGCAGTACCACGCGGCCTTGCAGGGCCAGTCGCTCGCAATCCTGCCCTGCTTCATCGCCGCCCAGGATCCCCGGCTCGTACCGGTGCTGGACGCGGACGTCGCGATCACGCGCAGCTTCTGGATGTATTGCCACGAAGACCTGTACAAGCTCAAGCGGGTGAGCCTCTTGTGGGATTTCATGCGGCGCTCGGTCGAACACAACACCGGCCTGCTGCAGGGGCAGCGCGGCAGGATGCGCTACCTGGCCTGAACGCCCGCGCCCTGTCCGCCCAGCGGGCGCGCGACCGCGCCACGGTCTTAAATCTCGCCTGGAATGCAAAAGGGCGCCGTTGCGGCGCCCTGTGCGGAATGCGATCGATCAGGAAGCGGTGTTCTTCTTGTGATCACGCGGCGCTTTCACGCGCAGCCGGCGCATCAGCAGGAATGCGAACAGTCCCGCCACGACGGCATGAATGGCCCACACGCCGATACCGAAGCTGATCTTGCCGCTGCCGATCCAGGCGCGCGACAGGTTGATCATGTTCATGTAGAGCAGCCCCACCAGGCCCGCGATCAGCAGGTCGCCCGAGCGGCCCAGGCGCGGATTCACCGCGCCGAGCGGAATCGCGAGCAACGCGAGATTGAGGGCGGCCAGCGGCATCGCGATACGCCACATGATCTGCGACCACGCGCTGTCGGTGTTGTCGGCGATGAGCTGCATGGTCGGACGCGCCTTGCTCGAGCGCTCTGCCGCGGCGCGCGCCTCGGCGAGCGGGTCTTCTCCGCCTTTGCTCTCGAGGCGCAAACCGTAGGTCGCGAACTCGCTCAGCCGCATTTCGGGCGTGCCGGGCTTGAGGTCGTAGCGATTGCCTTCGGACAGCACCAGAAAGCGATCGCCGTTGGCGAGCGTTTCGCTGTGCGCGCTGCGCGCGGTCAGGACGCTGAACCATTCGGGATCGATGGCGCGCGCGAACACGGCGCCGAGCTCGTCACCCGGGCGGGTGGGGTCTTCGGCGAAGAACACCCGGTCGCCGCGGCCCGACTCGGCGAATTGCCCCGCCGCCACCTTGGACAGATCCGAGCGCTGCTCGAAGCGTTCGCGATACTCGCCGATCTGACGATAGGCCCAGGGCGAGGCCATCAGCGTCAGCACGGCGATCAGCGCCGCCACCGGCACCGCGACGCGCAGCACGGGGCGCAGCCAGTCGGCCAGCGACAGGCCGCTGGCGAACCAGACCACCATTTCGGATTCGCGATAATTGCGCGTGACCGTAGTGAGCACCGCGATGAACAGCGACACCGCCAGCACCGTGGGCAGGGCCGTGATCGTGGAGAATGCGGCCAGGCCCATCACCACGTCGGCACCAATGCTGCCACCTGCCGCTTCGCCCAACAGGCGTACGAGCAGAACGCTTAGCCACACGACGACGAGCGTTGAAAACACAACGCCAGCGTGACTGGTAATCTCGCTGACGACTGACCGTTTGAATAGAGACATGGAAGAATTTGCGGGATAATCGTCCGCAACATACGACGCACTCGGGAAATCCCCATGGAATTTAGCACACAGACCACCGCTTCCCTGCATCAAATCAAGACCTCGGCCCTCGCCGTGGGCGTGTTTGCCGATGGCATCCTGAGCCCGGCGGCCGAATTGATCGACCGCGCGGCCAACGGCGCCGTGCGCGCCGTGGTCAAAACCGAATTCCGCGGCCGCGCCGGCGCCACGCTGGTGCTGCGCAGTCTGCAAGGCGTGAGCGCGCAGCGCGTGATTCTGGTGGGCCTGGGCAAGCGCGAGGATTACAACGCGCGCACCCACGCCAGCGCCGAACAGGCCTTCGCCTCGGCATGCGTGGCCGCTCAGCTCACGGAAGGCGTCTCGACGCTGGCCGCCAATGTGATCGACGACGTCTCGATCCGCGCCCGCACCCGCGCCGCCGCGATCTCGGCCGGCGCCGCCACCTATCACTACGACGCCACGTTCGGCAAACCCGACCGCGACGCGCAGCCCAAGCTCAAGAAGATCACGCAGGTCGTCGAGCGCACCGATACCGCGCAGGCGCAGCTCGGCCTGCGCGAGGGCGGCGCCATCGCCAATGGCATGACGCTCACCCGCACGCTGGGCAACCTGCCGGGCAACATCTGCACCCCCACCTATCTCGCCGACACCGCGCGCAAGCTGGCGCGCGAGTTCAAGGGCTCGCTGAAGGTCGAAGTGCTGGATCAGGCCAAGGTCGAAGCGCTGGGCATGGGCTCCTTCGCATCGGTGGCCCGCGGTTCGGCCGAACCGCTGCGCTTCATCGTGCTGCGCTACAGCGGCAAGGCCGCCAAGAAGAGCAAGACGGCGGCCGGTCCGGTGGTGCTGGTCGGCAAAGGCATCACGTTCGACTCGGGCGGCATCTCGATCAAGCCCGCCGCCACGATGGACGAAATGAAGTACGACATGTGCGGCGCGGCGAGCGTGCTGGGCACCTTCCGTGCCCTCGCCGAGCTCGAGCTGCCGCTCGACGTGGTCGGCCTGATCGCCGCCTGCGAAAACATGCCCAGCGGCACGGCCAACAAACCGGGCGATGTCGTCACCAGCATGTCCGGCCAGACCATCGAAATCCTCAACACCGACGCCGAAGGCCGCCTGGTGCTGTGCGACGCGCTCACCTACGCCGAACGCTTCAAGCCTTCGGCCGTGATCGACATCGCCACCCTGACCGGCGCATGCGTCGTGGCGCTCGGCAGCGTCAACACCGGCCTGTTCTCGAAGAACGACGATCTGGCCGACGCGCTTCTGACCGCCGGCCGCGAAGCCATGGACACGGCATGGCGCATGCCGATGGACGACGCCTATCAGGATCAGCTGAAGTCCAACTTCGCCGACATCGCCAACATCGGAGGCCCGCAGGCCGGCGCCGTCACGGCGGCGTGCTTCCTGTCGCGTTTCGCCAAGGCGTATCCCTGGGCGCATCTGGACATCGCCGGCACCGCCTGGAAGGGTGGCAAGGACAAGGGCGCCACCGGCCGTCCGGTTCCGCTGCTGATGCAGTACCTGCTCGACCAGGCCGCCTGATGCGGCGCACGGCATGACCCGCGTCGACTTCGCCTTCGGCGCGCCCGACCGCCTGCGCGCAGCCTGCCAGACCGCGCGCAAGCGCTATCTGGCGGGCCAGCGCCTGGTGGTGTACTGCAGTGACGGCACACGTCTGTCGGCCTTCGACCGCATGTTGTGGGCCTTCGACGACACCGCGTTCGTACCGCACGTGCTGGCCAAGGATCCGCTCGCCGACCGCACGCCGATCGTGCTCACGGCCGCGGATCCGCAGGATGCCCCCGGCATGCCGGATGCGGGCGCCTGGCTGCTCAACCTGGACGATGCCTGCCCGCCTCGCTACGATGGTTTCGAGCGCGTGCTCGAGATCGTCTCCGACGAGGCGGCCGACCGCCAGTCGGCCCGCCTGCGCTGGCGCGACTACCAGGCCGCCGGCCACAGCCTGCACAGCCACGACCTGAGCCGCGGCGCCTGAGCGCGCCGCGCGCCAGCCCTCTTTTGTTTCGCATTGCCATGCCCCGCCCCCATACCGATCCCGGCATTCCCACGCTGACCCAGCGGGTCGAGCCCACGCTGCCCTCCGCCAGCGAGGCTGACGACGCGCGCGCGCCTTCGTCGCACGCCGCGCCCGCGCTCGCCGCGGACCCGGCCGAGACGCCCGCCGCCGACGAGTCGCTGCCGTTCGATGTGCCCGTGCTGGATCAGGTCTGGGAGCCCTCGGCGGCGCTGGCGCCCGCCGATCCGCTGGCGGAGCCGATGATCGCCCCGCCGGCCGCCACCTCCCCTGAGCCCGCCGCCGCCACGCCGTGGTCGGCCGACGCGCTCACCGGCTCGCAGGCCGCCTCGCTGGCGGCCGCCAGCCTGACGGAGCATGCGGGCGCGCGCACGCCGGCTCCCGCCGTGGCCGCCGCCGTGCCCGTCGCGCCAGCTGCCGCTGCCGCACCCGCCGCCGCCGACCCCGTGCCGCCCGGCGCCGAACCCGTCCTGCGTGCGCTGCTGCAGGCCGAGCTCGAAACCGCCGTGCAAGAGGCCGCCGAGCAGGCCGCCGCCGACATGCGCGCCCGCCTCGAGGCCGACCTGCCGGCGCTGATCGATCGCGCGCTGGCCCGCCTGCGCCGGGGCTGACAGGAACCCCGACGCCGGCGTTGCGGTCGGATAGGGGTAGCTTGAACGCGCGGAGGCACGCGCGGCTTATCCGTCTTGATTGTCTGCCAACTGGCCCCATATGTTCCAAAATGCTGGATCATTAAGGGAACTGTCAGGTAGACTTCCCGTCTAAGCTATCTAGGCAAGATCACTTTGCCGCACAAGGAGTCGTCATGAACGAATACCGTCCGTCCCCTTTTAACCGTTCCGGTTATGCCGGCGCGCCGGGCGAAGTCGTCCGGAACAAAGTGCTGCGCAACACCTACTGGCTGCTGGCGCTGTCGCTGATCCCGACGGTGCTGGGCGCGGCCGTGGGCATGTACACCGGCATCAACCGCGTCATGGCCGGTAGCCCGGGCCTGTCGGCCATCGTGTTTCTGGTCGGCGCATTCGGCCTGATGTTCGCCATCGAGAAGAACAAGAACAACTCGCTGGGCGTGACCCTGCTGCTCGCGTTCACGTTCTTCATGGGCGTGATGCTGTCGCGTCTGCTGGGCTTCGTGCTCGGCATGGGCAACGGCGCACAGCTGGTGATGCTCGCCTTCGGCGGCACGGCTGCGGTGTTCGCCACCATGGCCACGCTGGCCACCACGATCAAGCGCGACCTCTCGTCGATGCAGAAGTGGCTGTTCGTCGGCGCGGTCGTGATCCTGGTCGCGGCACTGGCCAACATCTTCCTGCAGATCCCGGCGCTGATGCTGACGGTCTCGGTGCTCGCCATCGTGATCTTCTCGGCCTTCATGCTGGTCGACCTGCAGCGCGTGGTCAACGGCGGCGAAACCAACTACGTTTCCGCCACGCTGGCCATCTACCTCGACGTCTACAACGTCTTCTCGAACCTGCTGATGCTGCTCGGCATCTTCGGCGGCAATCGCGAATAAGGCGCGGGCAGGCTAGCTGCACTGTCCTGCGCGTTACCCCCACCCGCAAGCCTACTGGCCTGCGGGTTTTTTTTCGTCTCGCGCCGCGGACGTTGCGGCGACGCCCAGCGGCAGCGCCCAGGGCGCGGGATGCTCGCCGCCACGGTCTTCCAGCCGCACGCGCTGCCCAGACGCGGCGTCGGCGCCGGCATGCCGCGCCACCAGCGTCACGCCGCCCGCCACCGCCACGCTGACGATGAGGGACCCATCGCGTTGCCGCGTATGCGCCGTGATCGTGCCCTCGCGCACCGGCACGGGATCGAAGGTCTCCGCGCCGCACGCTGGACAGCCTAGGCGCGCAGGGAACATCACGTGGCCGCAGCCCCGGCATTGCCAGATCAGTACCGCACCGCTCATCGCGCCTCCCGCCGTTCGAGTACCGCTGCGTTCGCGCACATGCCATAGCGGTACTGAACCATGCCGTAACCCGTGCACAGACCGAGCCGGGCCCCGGGGCGTTGACGCGTGCCAGCCCGCCCCAGTAGTTGCCGCGCCACCTCGACCAAACCATGCATGCCACCGGCGGTTCCGGCCTGCCCGGCCGACAGCTGCCCGCCCGCCGTGTTCAGCGCCAGCGAACCGGTGGCGATGCGGGTCTGCACGAGACGTGGCAGGTCGCCGTCGGCCGCGAAGCCCAGGTCGTCGAGCTGCGCCAGCGCGATGGCGGGATAGTCGTCGTACACGCTGACCACCTCCATGTCGGCGGGCCCCGCGTCCGCGTCGGCCCACAGCGCCGGCGCGCAGGCACGCAGTCCCGTCCGCAGGCCATCGCCTTCCTGCTGATCGCCGTTGTAGTCGGCCGTGGCGGCGCGCAGCGTCACGTGCACGCCGGCCGGCCCGGCCTGCAGCACCACGGCGGCCGCCCCGCTCACCACCGGCACGCAATCCAGACGCGACAAGGGTTCGCACACCATGGGCGCGGCGAGATAGTCGTCGAGCGTGATGGGCGTGCGAAACGCGGCCTGCGCGTAGTCCGCCGCATGGGCACGCTGCGCGACGCACAGCGCCCCGTAGTCGGCCCGGCCCACGCCGCGCTCGTTCATCTGTCGCTGCGTCACCATCGCAAACAAGGGATTCGGCCCGACGCAGCCCAGCGGACTGAGCAGATCCCGGGCGGTGCCGTTGTAGTCTCGGACCAGCGCGGTGAAATCGGCGCCGCCGAAGTGGTCGCCAGCCAGCAGGACCACGGTGCGCGCCTGACCGGCCTGCAGCGCCAGCCAGGCCTGCCGCAGGAGGTTGACCGCGCTCGCGCCGCCGAGCTCGTCCTGCAGGCACCAGCGCAGGCGCAGCCCCATGCGCCAGGCGAAGTCGATGGCACGGTCCGGCTTGAGCGTGAAGGATGCCAGCCCCAGGCCATCGACGTCGCGCAGCCGCAGGCCCGCATCGTCCAGCGCCTCGCGCAGGGCCTGCGCCAGCAGGCCGGCCGTGGAAACGCCCTGCGGCGGATGCCGCATGAGCGGCGTTTCCGCGACGCCGGTAATGCCGATGGCCGTCGCCATCAGGCGCCCGCGCCGCGGCCGCCCGTGTCCCGCTCGGGCTCGCGCGTGAGCAGCAAGGTGACCACCGTGATGGCCGCCATGCCCATCAGAAACCAGGCCACCGGCGTGGCCGACTCGTAGTGGCGCAACAGCGCCATCGCGATCAACGGCGACAGGCCGCCTGCGAAAACAGAAGCGAGCTCGTGACCCAGCGCCAGCCCGGTATAACGCACCTCCGCCGGAAACAGCTCCGCGAAGTACGCCGGTTGCGTGCCGATCATGGCGGCGTGGCACACGGTATTGCCGAGGAAGAAAGCCAGGAAAATCCAGACGGTCTGCTGCGTCTGCACCAGCCAGAAGAACGGAAACGCCACCAGCATCAGTCCGGCCGCGCCGATCAGGTAGACCGTGCGACGCCCGATGCGGTCCGACAGATGGCCGAACCACACCAGCGTGCCGAGCTCGATGAACATCGAGAACAGCACGCCCCCGAGCATCACGTCGTTCGAGATGCCGAGAAACTTGCCGTAGGCGAGCGCGAACGCGAGGAAGATGTACGAACCCCCGTTTTCGGCGATGCGCAGGCCCATCGCCGTGAAGACCTGGCGCGGATACTTGCGGAACACCTCGAGCGCGGGCATGCGCGTGTCGCTTTTTTTGCGCGCGCGCACGAACTCCTCGCTCTCGGGGATGCGCTTGCGGATATACAGCCCGACGCCAAAGATGATGAAGCTGAGCAGGAACGGCAGACGCCAGCCCCAGCTCATGAAGTCTTCGTGCGGCAGTTGCTGCGCCAGCATGAACACGCCCGACGACAACACGAAACCGCCCGCCACGCCAAGCTGGCTCCACGCCGAGAAGAAGCCCCGCCGGCGGCCATCGACGGCTTCGCTGATGAGCAGCACGCCGCCGCCCCACTCACCGCCCGCGGCCGCGCCCTGCAGCAGGCGCAGCACGACCATGGCGATGGGCGCCCAGAATCCGATCTGCTCATAGGTCGGCAACAGACCGATCAGGAAGGTCGCCACGCCCATCAGGCCCAGCGTCCATTCGAGCGCGAGCTTGCGGCCATAGCGGTCGCCCACGTGGCCAAAAATCACACCGCCCAGGGGCCGCGCGAAGAAGCCGACGGCGAAGCCCGCGAACGCGCCCATCGTGCCGAGCATGGGGTCGGTGCCCTTGGGGAAAAACAGCTCCCCGAACACCAGCGCCGCCGCCGTGCCGTAGATAAAGAAGTCGTACCACTCCATCGCATTGCCCGCGATGGACGCCACCACCACCCGCCGCGTGCGCTGCCGCTGCGCGTCCTCCTGGGCGGGTGCCGCCTCGATATGGCTGATCGTCATTGCTGCCCCTTGTCGTGTTGGTTGTTTGTCTACAGCATGTGGGCGCGACCACCGCCCTCGTGGCGGATCAGCGCATGACGCGATAGCCCGCCGCCTCGCGGTCCCAGGCGTCGACCGTGACGCCCTCTTCTCGCAAAGTGAACTTGCGCACCTTGCCGTTCTCGGTGCGCGGCAGATCAGGCATCAGCCGCACGTAGCGCGGGACCGCGAAGTACGGCATGCGGGGCTGGCAGAAATCCAGCAGTTCCGCCGGCTCGATCGGCTCGCCGGGCCGGCAGCACACGGCGGCCATCACTTCATCCTCGGCCAGCTCCGAACGCACCGCATACACCGCCGCCGCCGCGATCGCGGGATGGGCGAGCAGTACCTGCTCGACCTCGTAGGAAGAGATGTTCTCGCCCCGGCGCCGGATCGCGTCCTTCATGCGATCCAGAAATCGGAAGTAGCCATCGCCATCGCGCACGACGCGATCGCCCGTGTGGAACCACAGATTGCGCCAGGCCTGGACCGTTTGCGCGTCCATGGCGAAGTAGCCGGTGGCGATGGCGTTGGGCACGCGCGGCCGCAGCAGCAATTCGCCCGGCTCGCCGTCGGCCGCCGGCTGGTCATGGTCATCCGCGACGCAGGCGTCGAACTCCGGCGCCACGCGGCCCATCGTGCCGGCGCGCTGATCGGCCAGGGTGCCGCCAATGGCGAAATTGGTTTCGGTCGAGCCATAGCCTTCGAGCAGGCCGATGCCGGTGCGCGCCAGAAACTGCGCGTGAAACCGTTCGGGCACGCCGGGCGCCAGCGCGATACGGCAGCGATGCGCACGCTCGCCGGCATCGGCCGCGCGCGACAGCAGCATCGGCACCATGGCGCCGAGCAGATACGTGACGGTCGCGCCGGTCTGAGCCAGACGCTGGTAGTAGCGGCTGACCGAAAAGCGCGCATCGCAGGTGAGCGTCGCGCCCGCCAGCAAGGCTTGGAAACAGGCGTTGAGCGCGTTCGTGTGGAACAACGGCAGAGTGGTGTAGAGGTGATCGTCCGCGCCGATCTCCAGATTGCGCGCCGTCAGCACGCCCCACCAATAGAACTGCGCGTGCGGACAGCACACGCCCTTGGACATGCCCGATGTGCCCGAGGTGTAGAGGATGGCCAGCGTATCGCCCGGCGCCAGATCGGCCGCGGGCGCGCCCTCGTCGGGCAGCGCCGGGCGCACCCGCCAGGGCACCGGCATGGCGGGGGGATGCGCGGGCGCATCCAGCAGCCACACCTCGCGCAACGGCAGGCCCTGCGCGTCCAGCCCCGACAAGGCGTCGCAGGCGGCCTCGTCCGCGACGAGCAGCGTACAGGCGCTGTTGGCCAGCATATGGCGCAGCTGCATGCCGCGCGTGGCCGTGTTCAGCGGCACGACCACCGCGCCCAGCCAGGCGCAGCCGAGCACCAGCATCAGGAACTCGATGCGGTTGCCGGCCATCAGCGCGACGCGGTCGCCCCGCCGCACGCCGTGCGCCGCAAGCAGCGCCGCCCACCGTGCCGCCGCCGCTGGGGCTTCGGCGTAACTAAGCGTGCCGCCCGGCGCATGCATCCACGCGCGTGCGGGCCAGCGTTCGGCCTGCTGCATCAATAACGAAGGCAAAGTGACACGCCGCATAGCCGTGATTCCCCTTGTTTTGCGCCACCCCGAGGCCAGCCTGCAGGGAGCGAAATCAGTCTAGGAATCAACTATTTATATGTCAAATTTATAGGTATTATTTTTCTTATAAACCTGGCTGATATAAGGGGCATGCATGGCGTTCGATCTGAACTTGATGCGGGTTTTCCTGACCGTGCTGGAAGAGCGCAGCGTGACGCGCGCCGCGCGCCGCCTCAACCTGACCCAGCCCGCGGTGAGCTATGCCCTCACCCGTTTGCGCGAGCAGTTCGACGACCCGCTGTTCGTCCGCACGCCCGCCGGCATGGCGCCGACGCCGGTGGCCTACGCGCTGGCCGAGCCCATCGAACGCGGCATGAGCGAGTTCGCCGAGGCCCTGGCCCTGCGCCAGACCTTCGATCCCACCCGCAGCGAACGGCACTTCCGTCTATCGATGTCGGATATCGGCGAGATGGTTTTTCTGCCCAGCCTGATGGAGCGGGTGCATGCGCGCGCGCCCAAGCTGCGGGTCGAAGTGCAGGAGGTGCCGCTCGAGTCGGTGCACGATGCGCTCAAGCGCGGCGAGGTCGATCTGGCCATCGGCAATCTGGCCGGCCTGGGGCGCCGCACCCGTCATGCCGACCTGTTCGCCGAACGCTATGTCTGCATGGGCCGACGCGGCCATCCCGTGCTGGCACAGGGCCTGACCCGGGCGCAATTCCGCCGGCTCGATCACATCATGGTGGCCGCGCGCGCCAGTGCGCACCGACAGCTCGAAGAGGTGCTGGGCGAGGCCGGCCTGCACCGGCGGCCCTACCTCACCCTGCCCCACTTCTCGGCGGCCGCCGAGATCGTGAAGCGCACGGACCTCACCGTCACGCTGCCGTACCGCGCGGCGCAATGGTTCAACAAGGGGGAGGAATTCGAGGTTTGCGCGCTGCCTTTCACGCTGGCGCCCTTGTCGGTCACGGTGCACTGGCACCCGCGCTTCGAGCGCGATCCCGGCACCGTGTGGCTGCGCGACCTGGTGATCGACGCGTTGGCCGACGCGCCCGACGCCGCGCGCGCGTAGCGCCGCGCCGCTACACCCGTTGCAGCTCCATCAACACGCGGCGCGTCGAGAGCGGCCGCCCGGCGAGGTTGATGTCGAGCCGCTCGCGCAGCTCGCGGCGCAAGGTGGGCTCGAGCTGCGCGTCGTTGAAATCGGGCTCCCCTTCGTCGACGCCGTAGCCGATTTCGCGCAGCAGAATCCATTCGAAGCGTCGCAGCGCCCCCGCGGCCCGGCTGCCCTGCGCGAGCTGGGTCAACGCGGTTTCGTAGGCATCGAACAGCACCGGATGGGCGTCCTCGCGCGGCAGCAGGCGCAGCAGGAGCTCGTTCATGTACCAGGCGGACATCAGCGCGGCGCCCCCGAGCGGGTGGATGCCATCGACTTCGGCCTTGGTGAGGGTTTTGACTTCGCTGGCGCCCGACCAGGACAGCATCAGGGGCTGGAAGGCGCTCAAGACCGGCCGCAGCACCGAATAGGGGCGCTTGGCCCCCTTCGCGACCATGGCGACACAGCCATGGTCACGCGAGAAGGTCTGGACGATCAGGGAGGTTTCGCGCCACGCGGTCGCGTGGAGCATGTAGGCACGGCAATCGTGGACGCGATGCGCCCGTTTACTCATAGCCCAGATCGCGCAACGCGCTCTCGCGATCCGACCAGCCCTTGCGCACCTTGATGTAGACCTCGAGGTGCACGGGCTTGTCGAGCAGCTTCGCGATGTCCTGGCGGGCTTCGGTGGCGATGCGCTTCATGTGCTGGCCGCCGGCGCCGAGCAGGATGGGCTTATGGCTGTCGCGTTCGACCACCACGCAGGCGGCGATGCGCGCGCCGGCGTCGTTTTCTTCCCATTGCTCGATCACGACGGTACAGCCGTAGGGCAGCTCATCGCCCACCAGACGGAAAATCTTTTCGCGCACGAGCTCCGCGGCGATGAAGCGCATCGGGCGGTCGGTGAGCGTGTCTTCCTCGAACATCGGCTCGCCTTCGGGCAGGCGTGTCGCGATCTCGTCGAGGAGCTGGTCGAGCTGGTGATTCTTGGTGGCGCTCACGGGCACCACGGCGCCA
The DNA here is from genome assembly GCF_002261475.1 of Bordetella genomosp. 5. Lineage (GTDB taxonomy): Bacteria > Pseudomonadota > Gammaproteobacteria > Burkholderiales > Burkholderiaceae_B > Bordetella. The sequence goes on along the minus strand of NZ_NEVN01000003.1, from coordinate 67,374 downwards.
TAGGGATGCTGCGCCATCAGCTTGGCCACGAACGGAAACAGCTCGTCGCGGCTCTTGAGCGCGTCGATCTTGCTGATGGCCAGAATGGTGCGCTCGGGCGCGGGCAGCAAGGGCAGCAGCTTGGCGTCGCCGTCGGTCCATTTGCCGGCCTCGACCACGTGCACGACGACATCCACGTCGTTCAGGGCCTGCGTGACCACGCGGTTCATCATGCGGTTCATCGCGCCGCCGTGGCGGGTCTGGAAGCCCGGCGTGTCGACGAACACGAACTGCTCGTGCTCACGCGTGAGCACGCCATGGATGCGATGCCGGGTGGTCTGCGCCTTGCGCGAGACGATCGAGATCTTCGAGCCGATGAGGGCGTTGGTCAAGGTGGACTTGCCGACGTTGGGGCGACCCACGATGGCGACAAAACCGGTACGGGAAACGGGGGTGTTCATTTAACCTCTTGGGCCACTGCCACGGGCAGCGACAATTGCGCGGTCTTGCGCGCACGGCCGGATTTCTTGGCGGCCTTGGGCGGCGGGCTGACGGCCTGCGCCGCTTCCAGGGCCAGCTTGGCGGCGGATTGCTCGGCGGCACGCCGGCTCGCGCCCGCGGCCACCACCTTGATGTCGAAGCCGGCGACAGCGCACTCGACTTCGAACTGTTGACTGTGGGCCGCGCCATGCGTGGCAACCACGGTGTACACCGGCAGGGCCATCTTGCGGCCCTGCAAAAATTCCTGCAGCAGGGTCTTGGCGTCTTTGCCGAGGGTCTGGAGATCGACGCTCGCGAGCACGGGCTCGTACTGGCCTTCGATCACCTTGCGCGCGGCCTCGAAGCCGGCGTCGAGGAACACGCCGCCGAACAGCGCTTCGACCGTGTCGGCCAGAATCGACGGGCGACGGAAACCGCCGCTCTTGAGCTCGCCTTCGCCGAGGCGCAGAAACTGGGAGAGGTCGAGACGCTGGGCGATATCGGCGAGCGACGCCTGCTTGACGAGATTGGCGCGCACGCGCGACAGATCGCCTTCGTCGAGCTTGGGGTAGCGTTGATAGAGCATCGCCGCCACGACGAAGTTCAGCACAGAGTCGCCCAGAAACTCCAGCCGCTCGTTATGACGCGCACCGTGACTACGGTGCGTCAGCGCCTGTTCGAGCAGGGCCTGATCACCGAAGCGGTGACCGAGGCGGGTTTCCAGCGTGGCTAAAGACATGATCTATCAGTGAAAGCGGCCGATACGGCTGAGATCGCCAAAGTTCATCCAGACAAAGAAGGCCTTGCCCACGATATTACTGTCAGGAACGAATCCCCAGTAACGACTGTCGGCACTATTGTCACGGTTGTCACCCATTGCGAAGTAATTGCCCGGCGGTACTTTGCAGCGTACTCCATTGCGCAGGTACTGGCATTGGTCGGCGCTGGGAAACTTCCAGATCGGCCCAAAATCCTGCGATCGTTGCTCATCGAGCAGGATTTTGTGCTCAACGTCGCCCAATTTCTCTCGGTACTGCGCGATGTAGGAGACGCGATCGGGCTCGAAATAGTCGCCGTCACGGGTATGCGGCACCAATTGACCGTTGACGTAGAGCTTCTTGTCCAGATAGGCCACCTCGTCGCCCGGCAGGCCGACGATGCGCTTGATGTAGTCGACATCGGGATCCACGGGGTAGCGGAACACGACGACGTCGCCACGCGCCGGTTGCCCGACCTCGATCACCTTGCGATCGAGCACGGGCAGGCGAATGCCATAGCTGAACTTGTTCACCAGGATGAGATCGCCCGATTGCAGCGTGGGCAGCATCGAACCCGACGGAATGCGAAACGGCTCGACGACGAACGAACGCAGCACGAACACGAACAGGATCACCGGGAAGAAACTGACCGCGTACTCCACCCACCACGGCGAGCGCATCGCGTCGTCGACGGCGACGCGGCGCTGGCGCTCGGCTTCCTGCGCGTCGCCGATCTGCGCGGCGGCCACCTGATCGGCCGCCGCCTTGGCACGGCGTTGCCGGCCGCGACGCAGCACCAACAGATCCAAAGCCCAGACGACGCCGGTCACGACCAGCAGCACAAAAAGAATCAGTGCAAAGTTCCAGCTCATTTATTACCGCCTCTTGGGGGTTTACTTGTCTTCCACCTGCAGGATGGCGAGGAATGCCTCTTGAGGGATTTCGACGCTGCCCACCTGCTTCATGCGCTTCTTGCCGGCCTTCTGCTTTTCGAGGAGCTTCTTCTTGCGGCTGATGTCGCCGCCATAGCACTTGGCCAGCACGTTCTTGCGCAACGCCTTGACGTTTTCGCGCGCGATCACTTCGGCGCCGATGGCGGCCTGGATCGCGACGTCGTACATCTGGCGCGGAATCAGCTCACGCATGCGCGACACCACGTCACGCGCCCGATAGCGCGCGTTGGAACGGTGCACGATCATGGCGAGCGCGTCGACGCGGTCGCTGTTGATGAGCAGGTCGACCTTGACCACGTCGGCCGAGCGGTACTCGAGGAACTCATAGTCCATCGAGGCATAGCCGCGCGACACCGATTTAAGGCGGTCGAAGAAGTCGAGCACGATCTCGGCCAGCGGGATCTCGTAGGTGAGATGGACCTGGCGGCCGTGGTAGGTCATGTTGATCTGCACGCCGCGCTTGTTGTTGCACAGCGTCATCACAGGGCCCACGTACTCCTGCGGCATGAACAGCGTGACCGTCACGATGGGCTCGCGAATGTCGTTGATCTTGCCGACTTCGGGCATGCGCGACGGGCTCTCGATGGTCAGCACCGTGCCGTCGCGCTGTTCGACTTCGTACACCACGGACGGCGCCGTGGTGATGATGTCCATGTCGAACTCGCGCTCCAGACGTTCCTGCACGATCTCCATGTGGAGCAGGCCGAGGAAGCCGCAACGGAAGCCGAAGCCCAGTGCCTGGGACACTTCGGGCTCGAACATCAGCGCCGCATCGTTGAGCTTGAGCTTCTCGAGCGAGTCGCGAAGTTGATCGTATTCGGAGCTCTCGACCGGATACAGGCCCGCGAACACCTGCGGCTTCACTTCCTTGAAGCCGGGCAGCGGTTCGGGCGCGGCCTTGCCGGCCAGCGTGATGGTGTCGCCCACCTTGGCGTGCGCCAGCTCTTTGATGCCGGCGATGATGAAGCCGACCTCGCCCGCCGACAGCTGGGCGCGCTGCTCGGACTTGGGCGTGAACACACCCGTCTGCTCGCACAGGTGGGTGGCACCGTTGGCCATGAACAGGATCTTGTCTTTCGGGCGCAGCGTGCCATTGACGATGCGCACCAGCATGACGACGCCGACGTAGTTGTCGAACCACGAATCGATGATGAGCGCCTGCAGCGGCGCCGTCGGGTCGCCCTTGGGCGCCGGGACGCGCGCGACGATCATCTCGAGAATTTCGTCGATGCCCACGCCGGTCTTGGCGCTCGCCAGGACCGCGCCGCTGGCGTCGATGCCGATCACGTCTTCGACTTCCTGGCGCGCGCCCTCGGGATCGGCCTGCGGCAGATCCATCTTGTTCAGCACGGGCAGCACTTCGACGCCGAGCTCGATCGCGGTGTAGCAGTTGGCGACGGTCTGGGCCTCGACACCCTGCGAGGCGTCGACCACGAGCAGCGCCCCTTCGCACGCGGACAGCGAACGGCTGACTTCATACGAGAAGTCGACGTGCCCCGGGGTGTCGATGAGGTTGAGGTTGTAGACCTTGCCGTCCTGCGCCTTGTAGTGCAGGGCCGCGGTCTGGGCCTTGATGGTGATGCCGCGCTCGCGCTCGATATCCATCGAGTCCAGCACTTGCGCCGACATTTCGCGATCCGCCAACCCGCCGCAGCGATGGATCAGGCGATCGGCCAGGGTCGATTTACCGTGATCGATGTGGGCAATGATGGAGAAGTTGCGGATATGCTGCATAAAGAGTTATTTAGGGACAGAGCAAACCGGGAAATCCGATGTCAGCCCGAGGCGCAGGGCGCCGGGCGCGTCAAACGGGGCAGAGCCCCTGGGCGCGGCGCCGGTGCCTGGCGCCAGCTGCCGGCAAGGGCGGCCGGCAAGGGCAAGGCGACGCAAAACAGTGTCCGCACGAGGTGCCGGCGTGGGTGCCGGCGGCGGATCGGACCAGGGGAGACCAAAAACGAAGGGGCGCCCAGCGCCCCCTCGTTTAGTGGCAACCAGCCATTTTAGCCGGTCTTGGCGCTTATTTGGACGGCTGCACCGCAACCCACTGCGCCTGACCGCCGCGGCGGTACAACAGACCCACCACCTTGGACTTATCCAGCTTGGACACGACCTTGTTGAATTGCTCGGCGTTGATGACGTCGGTGTCGTTCACGGCAAGCAGAATGTCGCCTTCCTGAAGACCCGCGGCAGCCGCCGGACCCTGGGCCAGGCGCACCTGCACGCCACCCTTGATCTTGAGCTTCTTCTGCATGTCGGCGGGCACATCGGCCACGCCCAGACCCAGATGGTTGGTCACTTCGGGCTTGGCTTCACGCTCGGCCTTGCCTTTGGCCTGAGCGGTCTGCTCGGCCTGCAGTTCGGCGACCTTGACGGTCAGCGTGACGCTGCGACCCTTGCGCCAGACTTCGATCTTGCCTTCGCTCTCCGGCTTGGTTTCGCCGACGATGCGCGGCAGATCCGACCAGCGCTTGATGGTCTCGCCATTGAACTTGAGGATCACGTCGCCCGGCTGCACACCGCCCTTCTCGGCGGGGCCGTCCGGCTCGACGCTGTTCACCAGCGCGCCCTCGGCACGCGGCAGACCGATGGCATCGGCGACATCCTTGCTGACTTCGCCGATCTGCACGCCGATACGGCCGCGCGTGACCTTGCCGGTGGCGCGCAGCTGATCGACCACGCGCATGGCTTCGTCGATCGGGATCGCGAGCGAGATGCCCATGAAGCCGCCGCTGCGCGAGATGATCTGCGAATTGATGCCGACCACCTCACCCTGCATGTTCAGCAGCGGGCCGCCCGAGTTGCCGGGGTTCACGGCCACGTCGGTCTGGATGAACGGCAGATACTCGCCGGTGTCGCGGCCGATCGCGCTGACGATGCCGGAGGTCACGGTGGAGTCCAGGCCGAACGGCGAACCGATCGCGAGCACCCACTGGCCCTTCTTGAGCAGCTTGGTGTTGCCGACCGGCAGCGGCGTCATGCCCTTGGCTTCGACCTTGATCAGCGCGACGTCGGTGCGCTCGTCGGTGCCGATGACCTTGGCCTTGAATTCACGGCCGTCGGTCAGCGTGACGTAGATATCCGTCGCGTCGCTGATGACGTGGTTGTTGGTGAGGATGTAGCCGTCTTCGGAGATGAAGAAGCCGGAACCCACGCCGCGCGGCACGGTGCGCTCTTCAGGCTGCGCCTGCGGCGGCTGACGACGCGGACCCGGCGTCGGGCCGGGGGGCTGGAAGTCCGGCCCGAAGAACCAGCGGAACAGCTCGTACGGATCGCCGTTGCCGCCGCCAGGGCCACCGGGGCCTCCGCGCACGGGCACGGTGGCCGTGGTGCGGATGTTGACCACGGCCGGCTCGGCCTTCTCGACGATCGATGTGAAATCGGGCAGCACCCCGCCCGCGACGGGCGTCTGGGCATGTGCCAGTTGAGGCTGGGCGGAAACCAGCATGGTCCCGACCATCATGGCCAGGAAAAAGCGCCGGAAAAAAGAGTTCGACACTGTAGTTGCGTTCATTACCTTGAGCTCCGTAAAGACCCCAACACCTTTTGCAGGCTTGTTCTTATTTGGCGGCTGGAGTGGGCACGTATTCGGTGCCTTGCGCGAGTTGTTCGAGCGTCGTCACCGGTACCTCACCCAACGCCGTCAACCAGAAATCTGCAATACGCGTTCCGTAAATGTTGATGGCACCGCGCTGGATCAGACCAGCGGGAGGATGCTGGTGGCGATCAGGATCGTAGGGTTCGATGAAGACCGAAATCGCCGCCAATCCATCCGACAGCACGACCTGGCTAACGGTTCCCTTGCCCATGTGCCGCGCGACCTGCATCACGGCCAGAAAGCCTTGCGGCGCAGGAATGCGCCAGCCTTGCGCGACGAGATCGACCGGTTTCATGGTCATCTCGACCACCTTCCAGTCGCGGATGTTCCAGCGCGAGGACAGCTGCGCGGGATCGACATCGCTGCCCAGACGGATCGACGAGAACGAGACCTGCTCGATCACGCCCCGGCCCGGGTCGAAGGTCTGCGCCTTCAGCAAGAGATTGGTCTTCACGTCGGCACAGAGACGATAGCCGTAGCGCAGCCCATCGCGCGGCTCGACGGTGATCAGCCGGCACTCGCGGTCAGCGACGCGGTGCAGCTTTTCTTCGGCACGAATCGTGTAATGCTTGGTGAGGTCGGCGGGATCGCCCAGCAGCAGACCCGGGAAGCGATCGCCACGACGGCGCTCCAGCAACACGGTCTTGTGCTCGGGCACGAGGCATTGGACGTCGTCGTTGTGACGCAGGTACTCGCGCGGCTGGCCGTCGAGGATCTCGAGGCGCTCGCGCTCACCGGTGCCATCGACCACGTGCACCAGACGCGACGACTGGATGACTTCGCCCTGTTGATACATGAACACGCCGGCGTAGTCCTGCTTGCGCGCGGCCTGCTGGATATCGGCGAGCAACTGAACCGGATCGGCGGACGGCGGCGCGCTTTGGGCCAGCGCGGCGCCGTGCAACGCCATGAGCGCCATCAGCGCACACGCGGCCTGCGCCGCGAAACGGCGTTGCCGCACTGCCATGCGCGTGAACGTCACTGCGCGCACGTCCTGCGACTGTGCCATCAACGCCCCGCTCCGGCCTCGAAGGAGACCTGGCGTACCGCACTCGGGCCGGCCATCTGGCGATGGGCCTCGAGGTAATCGCGCAGGGGGCCGTCATCGGCGCCCGACGCAGCGGCACCCGGCGCACCGGCGCCCGGCACGGCCGCGTCGGCCAGCACCTGGGTGGGCGCGGGGTTGATGCCGCCCGCCACGTAGGGCTGAGCGACCCAGGCCACGGTGGCGACCGCGGCGGCCACGGCCAGGCCGGACAGGCCCATGCGCAGGTGCGACCGGCGGCTGCGGCGCGGGGCGGCCACGATGGGCAGCTCGGCTTCGAGGGCGCGCGACAGGCGCGCCTGGAAGTCGGCGCTCGGCGTGATCACCGGCCCGGGGTTGCGCAACGCGTCACCGATGAGGTGATACGTGCTCCAGGCCTGACGGGCCTGCGGGCTCGTCAGGTTTTCGAAAAAGTCCTCGGATCCTTCGCCATCCATCCAGGCGGAAACCGATTCCTCCCATGAAGAATCGGCGATCTCGGACTTGGCTACTGTTTGCATGACTGCCACTCCTTACCAGCGACGCTCGGCATCGGTGTCAAGCAGAGGCCGCAACCGATTGGAAATGGCTTCGCGGGCGCGGAAAATGCGCGAGCGAACCGTACCAATGGGACAGTCCATGCTTTGGGCGATGTCTTCGTAACTCATACCTTCGATTTCACGCAGGACGATAGCGGTCCGCAGCTCCTCGGGCAATTCCTCGATCGCGGCGTTGACCGTCTCGGCGATCTCGCGGCTGGCGAACATCGCTTCTGGCGTGCTTATATCGGTTAGGTTGTCGGTTTCGTTAAAAGTTTCACCGTCTTCCGTTTCTATCGCATTGGGCGCGCTCGGGCGCCGCCCCTGGGAAGCCAGCCAATTTCGTGCCGTATTGATCGCAATACGATACAACCACGTATAGAAGGCGCTTTCTCCGCGAAACTGCGGCAGGGCCCGGTAGGCCTTGATGAATGCCTCCTGCGCCACATCCTCGATCTCGGATGGGTCGCGGATCATCCGCGCCAGCAGGCGCAGTATCTTGCGCTGATACTTCAGTACCAGCAGGTCGAAAGCTTTCTTGTCGCCGCGTTGCACGCGCGCGACAAGTTCGGCGTCGACATCGCGTTCGCTCATGACGCCCCTCTGCGCGGCACCGCGCTGCGGTCGGCTGCCCGCGCCAGGACGCGCAGACGCCGCCATTGCTCAGGCGGCAGGCCTGAACGCCAGACGGTGCAGGTGATCTTGCTATTTGTAACACAGAAGGCCGTGGCGTCAAGCTCGAGATCGAGCCGGACGTGAGCCGGCGCTAGACGCGCCCGGCGCAGCGTGGCGCGGTGCCAGTGCCGCTGGCGGCGCACTCGCCAGCCGTCGGCCGCTGGCCCGGCGCTCAGGGCGCGCGGCGAGGCGCTGCGCTTGGGCACACCCGCCCAACCCAGGCCACCGCCCAGCCCTGCCAGCGCGATGCCGGCAAGCCAGACGAGCCCGTCGGCCATCCCGGCCGCCAGCGTTCCGGCCACCGCCGCCATGCCCGCACCCAACGCAGCCGCAAGGCTGCGCAGCGCGCGGGCAAGGACGGGTTGGTGTACCGGAATCCGCAGAACGCCGGGGATGCGACGGGCGTCGACGCTCAACTCAGACCCGACGCACAGCCATCGAGCCGTTGGTGCCGCCAAACCCGAAGGAGTTGGACAGCGCCACGTCGATCTTCATATCACGCGCCTGGTTGGCGCAGTAATCCAGGTCGCACTCGGGATCCTGGTTGAAGATATTGATCGTGGGCGGCGAGATCTGGTTGTAGACGGCCAGCGTCGTGAACACGGCTTCGATACCCCCGGCCGCGCCGAGCAAGTGCCCGGTCATCGACTTGGTGGAGTTCACCACCAGCTTGTGGGCGCGATCGCCGAACGCGAGCTTCAGTGCCTCGGTTTCGTTCTTGTCACCCAGCGGCGTGGAGGTGCCGTGCGCGTTGACGTAATCGACCTCATCGAGATTGATCGAGCCGTTGCGCAGCGCATTGACGATGCCGCGACGCGGACCGTCCTTGTCGGGGGCCGTGATGTGATGCGCGTCGGAGCTCATGCCGTAGCCGACGAACTCGCCGTAAATGCGCGCACCGCGCTTCTTGGCGTGTTCGTATTCTTCGAGCACCAGCACGCCAGCGCCCTCGCCCAGCACGAAGCCGTCGCGGTCGCGGTCCCAGGGACGCGATGCGGTGGTCGGATCGTCGTTGCGCGTGGACAGTGCGCGCATGGCGGCAAAGCCACCGATGCCCAGCATCGACACGGTCGACTCGGCACCGCCGGCGACCATCACGTCGGCATCACCGTACTCGATCAGACGCGCGGCATCGCCGATGCTGTGCAGACCGGTGGTGCACGCCGACACGACGGCATAGCTCGGGCCCTTCATGCCATAGACAATCGAGAGCTGACCCGAGATGAGGTTGATCAACGAACCCGGCACGAAGAACGGCGAGATCCGACGCGGGCCCTTGGCCAGCAGGTCGGTCTGGGTTTCTTCGATACGCGGCAGGCCACCGATGCCCGAGCCGATGATCACGCCGATGCGCTCGGCATTCTCTTCGGTCACTTCCAGACCACAGTCGCGCCAGGCTTGCATGCCGGCAGCCAGGCCGTAATGGATGAAGGTATCCATTTGGCGGGCTTCTTTTGCCGGCACGAACTGGGTGACGTCGAAGTCCTTGACCTCACCCGCGATGTGCGTGGTCAGGCTGGACGGATCGAAACGGGTGATGCGGCCAATGCCAGAACGTCCGTTGACGATATTGTCCCAAGCGGTGGCTAGGTCATTGCCCACGGGGGACACGATACCCAGGCCGGTGATGACGACTCGTCGCTTCACGGATGACTCCTCAAACAGACAAAATAAAGGCGGTTTTCGGGAGGTACTGCGCGCGGCCCTCGCCGGCCGACCTGACCGCCGGGGACGTGCCCGGCCGGATCATGTGTCGCGGCAATTGCGCGGCAGCTTCCAGAAACCGCCCAGTTCCCGGCGCTGTACCCGAAAAGGGCGCGCGCGGGAGGATACAGGCCAGCTTACTGCTTACCGTGCGAATTGATGTAGTCAATCGCTTGTTGCACGGTCGTGATCTTTTCGGCCTCTTCGTCGGGGATCTCGGTCTCGAATTCATCTTCGAGGGCCATGACCAGCTCGACCATGTCGAGCGAATCGGCACCGAGGTCGTCAAGGAAGGAGGACTCGTTCTTGATCTCGGCTTCGTTCACGCCAAGTTGTTCAGCGACGATCTTCTTGACGCGCTGTTCGATGCTTTCCATGCAGATCTCCAATTGGGAAAAATCCCGCGAATTATAGCCAAGCGCAGAGGAATGCAAACGCCAGGCCATGACAAAAATAACACCAGCATGCGAAAGACTGTTTTCAGCCCCTGGGAATGACGACCACGGAGGCCGCCACACATACCCTTCACATGCCTTGCCGAGGCCCCGTTGCGGCCGCCCGATAAAGACGGGGCTTGCTCGCTGGGGCACCCGGGCGGGTGCTGCGATGGTACGACGGCGCGGCCAAGGCCGAGCCGTCGTACCGGAACTCATTGCATGTACATCCCGCCGTTGACGTGGAGGGTCGTACCCGTAATGTAACCCGCCTGCGGACCGGCCAGGAAGGCCACCGCGTGGGCGATATCGGCCGGGTCGCCGAGGCGGCCCAGCGGAATCTGCTGCAACAGCGCGGCGTGCTGGTCTTCGCCCAGTACGCGCGTCATGTCGGTGTCGATGAAGCCCGGCGCGACGCAATTGACCGTGATGTTGCGGCTACCCAGCTCACGAGCCAAAGCACGTGCCATGCCCGCCACGCCCGCCTTCGCGGCGGCGTAGTTGGCCTGGCCCGCGTTGCCGCTGGCACCGACCACGGAGGTCACGTTGATGATGCGGCCCCAGCGGGCCTTCATCATGCCGCGCAGCACGGCGCGCGAGAGACGGAAGACGGCCGCGAGGTTGGTGTCGATCACGGCGTCCCAGTCGTCGTCTTTCATGCGCATGGCGAGCGTGTCACGCGTGATGCCGGCGTTATTGACGAGGATGTGCGGGCCGCCGCCCTCTTTGCCCAGCGTCTCGATGAGCGCTTCGGCAGCCTTGGTATCGGTCACGTCGAGCACCACACCGCGGCCGCCCAGCGGAGCCAGCGCTTCGTTGATGGTCTGCGCGCCGGCCTCGGACGTGGCCGTGCCGACGACGGTGGCGCCGCGTGCCGCCAGCTCGGCGGCGATGGCCTTGCCGATACCGCGCGTCGCGCCGGTCACCAGGGCAATCTTGCCCTCGAGTTCGTTCGAGTGTTTTTCCATGTCAGTTTCCGTGCACCACCGCGAGGGCGGCTTCCAGGGAGGCGGGATCGGTGATGGCCAGGCCCGTGAGCTCGCCGTCGATGCGCTTGGTCAGGCCGGTAAGCACTTTGCCGGGACCGCATTCGATCACATGCGTGATGCCCTGCGCCTTCATGGCCTGGAGGGTTTCGACCCAACGCACAGCATGCCATGCCTGGCGCACCAGCGCATCCCGGATCGCGTCCGGCGTATCCACGGTCGCGACATCCACGTTGTTGATGAGGGGCACCTGCGGGGCCACGACGTCGATGTCGGCGAGCGCGGCGGCCAACACCTCGGCGGCGGGCTGCAGCAGGCTGGAGTGGAACGGCGCCGAGACCGGCAGCAGCAGCGCGCGCTTGGCGCCGGCGGCCTTCGCGGCCTCGCAGGCACGCTCGACGGCGGCCTTGTGGCCCGCGATCACGACCTGAGCCGGTGCGTTGAAATTCACGGCTTCCACGATTTCGCCCTGAGCGGCTTCGGCGCAGGCGGCACGCACCGCGTCGTCGTCCAGGCCCAGGATGGCGGCCATGGCGCCGGTACCGACCGGCACGGCGGCCTGCATGGCGTCGGCGCGCACGCGCACCAGGCGCACGGCGTCTTCGAGCGCCAGCGCGCCAGCGGCCGTCAAGGCGGTGTATTCGCCGAGGCTGTGGCCGGCGACCAGCGCCGGCATCGGGCCACCGGCGGCACGCCACGCGGCGAAGCAGGCCATGCCCGCCGTCAGCATCGCGGGTTGCGTGTTGGTGGTGAGATTGAGCTGGTCGGCGGGACCCTGCTGGATCAGCGCGGCGAGGTCCTGGCCCAGCGCGGCGTTGGCACGCGCGAGCACATCGGCGACGGCGGCGTTACCTGCCCACGCATCGAGCATGCCGACCGCTTGGGAACCCTGACCGGGAAATACGAAAGCGACTTTCATGGATGTCCGTGATTTATGTTCGTTTCAATCGGGGCGTGTGACGCCCGGTTGCGGCGGACAGCGGGACACCGCTCGGGCGCCCCGCTCGCGCGGACGATCTGAACCTACATTCGGGCGAGCACAGAGCCCCAGGTGAAGCCACCGCCCACGCCCTGCATCAGCACGTGCTGGCCGGGTTTGATGCGGCCATCGCGGCGCGCCAGATCGAGCGCAAGCGGCACGCTGGCCGCCGACGTATTGGCGTGCTGATCGACCGAGATGACCACGCGGTCCGTGGAGATCTCGAGCTTCTTGGCAAGGAAATTGAGGATGCGCACGTTGGCCTGGTGCGGGACCAGCCAATCGAGCTGGTCGACGCCGATGCCGGCTTCCGCGCACACGGCGCGTGCCGAACGATCGAGCACCGTGACGGCCTGCTTGAAGACGGCCTGGCCATCCATGCGCAGGAACGGATCGCCCGTGACTTCGCCGTAGGCCACATTGCCCGCGGCACAGAGAATCTTGGTCTGGCTGCCGTCCGCATGCAGATGCGCGGCCAGAATACCGGGTTCGTCAGAGGCCTTGAGGACCACGGCACCCGCGCCGTCGCCGAACAACACGCAGGTGGCGCGGTCGTTCCAGTCGAGGATGCGGGAAAACACTTCGGCGCCGATCACCAGCGCGTTGCGCGCACGACCGGCACGCACGAAGCTGTCGGCGGTGGTCAGCGCGTAGACGAAGCCGGAGCAGACGGCCTGCACGTCGAACGCGGCGCCACCCTTCGCGCCGAGATTGGCCTGCACCAGGCAGGCCGTGCTCGGAAACACGAAATCGGGCGTGGAGGTCGCGACGATGATGAGGTCGAGGTCGGCGGCTTCGATGCCGGCGTCGGCGAGCGCGCGGCGCGCAGCCTCGGTGGCGAGCTGGCTCGTCGTCACGCCGCGTTCGGCGAGATGGCGCTGGCGGATGCCCGTGCGCTCGACGATCCACTCATCGGAAGTGACGATGCCACGCTCGGCCAGCTCGGCGGCCAGGGCATCGTTGGAGACGACGCGTTCGGGCAGAAACGAACCCGAGCCCGCGATCACGGAGTATTTCATGGACTTATCCATCAGGCATTGCCTCCTGCCGCATCACGCAACTGCACGCGCTCATTGATCTGCGCGACGGTCTGAGCCGTGCGCTCGAGCAGCTTGCTGACCACGGCTTCGCGTGCGCGTTGCAGCGCGAAACCATAGGAATACGCGTCGGCCGAGCCGTGGCTCTTGATGACCACGCCGCGCAGGCCCAGCAAGGCCGCGCCGTTGTAGCGCCGGTTGTCGACGCGGCGACGCAGGCGGTTGAGCACCGGCGTGGCCACGGCGCCGACCAGCAGCGTCACGATGTTGCGCTTGAATTCTTCGCGGATCACGCTGGAGAGCATCTTGGCCAGGCCTTCGACGGACTTCAGCACCACGTTGCCGACAAAGCCATCGCAAACGACGACGTCGACCGTGCCCTTGAAAATATCGTTGCCTTCCACGTTCCCGTGGAAGTTCAGCGGACTCGCGCGCAACAGCTCGGCCGCTTCCTTGACCACTTCGTTGCCCTTGATGACCTCTTCACCGATGTTGAGCAGCCCCACGGTGGGGTTCTCGCGGTGATCGACGGCCTGCGCCAGCGCGGCACCCATGATGGCGAATTGCATCAGGTGCTCGGCGGTACAGTCGACGTTGGCCCCCAGATCGAGCACCGTGGTGGCGCGGCCGGTCTGGTTGGGAATGGAGGTGGCGATCGCCGGGCGGTCGATGCCGTCCAGCGTCTTGAGTACGTAGCGCGAAATCGCCATCCAGGCGCCGGTATTGCCGGCCGACACGCAGGCGTCGGCGCGGCCATCCTTGACGGCCTGAGCCGCCTGGCGCATGGAAGAATCTTTTTTGCGACGTAGCGCGACCTCGACCGGGTCGTCCATCGAGACGACCTCGGAGGCCGGTACGATTTCGAGGCGGTCGCGCGGCACCGAGCGTTGCTCGGCCAGCGCAGCCTCGATGGCATCGGGCAGTCCGACCAGCAGCAACCGGGTATCCGGGAACTGCCGGGCGAACTCGATCGCGGCCGGTATCGTAACGGGCAGACCGAAGTCCCCGCCCATGCAGTCTATGGCGATGCGTATCACGGGTGCCAGATCAGCGTCGAGCTGAGACGGTCTACCGGTTTACGAGAGACGACGCGTGACTTATTCGTCAGCCTTGGTCTTCAGGACCTTGCGACCACGATAGAAGCCGTTGGGGCTGATGTGGTGACGCAGGTGCGATTCGCCCGTGTTGGGCTCGATGGCCGTCGGGGGATTCGTCAGGAAATCGTGCGAGCGGTGCATACCGCGCTTGGACGGGGACTTCTTGTTTTGTTGAACAGCCATGATGACTCCTAGAAACGGGCCGCATTGTACGCGAATGCGGCACGAGTTGATCTCAATTCTTGCGCTTCAGTTGTTCCAACACCGCAAACGGTGATGGACGCTTGACTTCGGGCGACTCGACTTCTTCGTCCGAAACGGCCTCCTGCCCTGGGCAGACCTCGTGCCGGGGCACGTAGGGAATGCTCAGGATGAGTTCATCCTCGATCTGGGCCAACAGATCGAAGCGATGCGAACCCACCACCTTTTCGGGTAGTCTGGCCGCGGCCTCAAAATCTTCGCCCTGCTCATCGAGGTCGCCGAGGTCGTCTTCGAGATCGTCCTCGGATGCCACGAGTTGCAGCACGACGGTGGAATCCACCGAATACACAAAGGGTGCATTGCAGCGCTGGCACACCAGAATCGGCGCGGCTTGCACATGCAATTGCAGTAGCGGCTGACCGCCGATCACCGCGCCAGAACGGCTGGTGCCTTTTCCTTGCTCGCCCTGCACGGACCAACGGACCATGCCGGCGCCGCTCTCATCCGGCCGGGCCTGCTCGGGCAGACCCTCGACAAACCGGTCGAGCCGCACAATGGGGACTTCCCCGTGCGCGTGCCCACGCTGGTTTGCCATGGCGATGGCATCGATGCGGCGCACATCGAATCGCGGGTCATCCGAGATTGCGCTCGACTTTCCCGTATTCGCCTTATCGTTCATGAGCTTCCTGCATCGAATGCGTGATGATTTTTGCGCACAATCCGCCGGGGCTGGGTTGGCACCTGGGGGGACCTGGGGGTACCTGAAAAGGTACCCGGGTTGGTACCCAGGTTGGTACCCGGGTTGGCACCCAGGTTGGTACCCGGGCTGGTACTCAGGTTGCTACCCGGGTTGCACCCAAAAGCGGAGCCTGCCCGCTGCCTCGCACAGCAAAATGCCGCAAAACGTTAGATAATACCGTGACTTACAGCCTACCGTCAAACTTGGCATGCCCGTCACACAGTCTGCAACAGCCGATTCGCCTCCCGCCCAAACCCGCCTGATCCTCGCATCGAGCTCGCGCTACCGCCGCGAGCTGCTGGCGCGCCTGCGCCTGCCGTTCGAGAGCATTTCGCCCGATGTGGACGAAACGCCACAACCGGGCGAAGCGCCCGCGGCGCTGGCACTGCGCCTGTCCGAAGCCAAGGCGCACGTGATTGCAGCCCGGCACCCCGATGCGCTGGTCATCGGATCCGACCAGGTCGCCACCATCGACGGCAGCCCGATCGGCAAACCGGGCGATTTTGCCCGCGCCCACGCCCAGCTGACCCAGCTATCGGGCCGCGAGGTGGAGTTTCACAGTGCGATGGCCGTGACCGACGGCACGCGCACCGAGCGTGTCGATGTCGTCACGCGCTGCCGCTTTCGCGTGCTCACGCCGGCCGCGATCACCGCTTATCTGCACGCCGAAGCGCCCTACGATACCGCGGGCAGCGCCAAGGCGGAAAGCCTGGGGATCGCCCTGATGGATCGCATCGAGAGCGACGACCCGACCGCCATCATCGGCCTGCCGCTGATTGCCCTCACCCGCATCCTGGCCGGCTTCGGCTGGGATCCGCTCGACCGCGCGGGGCAGGCATGAGCGGCGCCCTGCACCTGATCCCGGTGGGCCTGGGCGAGTCGCCCGTCGAACGCTGGCTGCCGGCGGACGCCCGGGCACTGGCCGGCAAGCTCGACCTCTACATCGCCGAAAACGCCAAGACGGCGCGCGCCTTCCTGAAGCTGATCGGCACGGAGCGCCCGCTCCAGGAGATCACCATCCATACCCTGAGCGACAAGGCCGACGCGCGCCAGATCGAAAGCTGGCTCGAGCCGCTGCGCGAGGGGCGCGATATCGGACTGGTGTCGGAGGCGGGCTGCCCCGCGGTGGCCGACCCCGGCGCCAAGGTGGTGGCCGTGGCGCACCGCCTCGGCCTGCCGGTGCGCCCCTGGGTCGGCCCCTCCTCGATCCTGCTCGGCCTGATGGCGAGCGGGCTCGACGGGCAGCGCTTCGCGTTCCACGGCTACGCCCCCGTGGATCCGGCCGAGCGGGCCAAACAATTGCGCGCATGGGAACAACACTCGGCCAAAAACGATCAGACCCAGATGCTGATCGAAACCCCTTATCGCAACGCCGCCATGTTCGGCACCCTGCTCTCCGCGCTGCGCGGCGACACGCGCCTGTGCGTGGCGCGCGCCCTGACCACCGCCCAGGAATGGGTCATAACCCGCACCGTGGCGCAATGGAAGCAGAGCCCGCCTCCCGACCTCGACAAACAGCCGACGCTATTTCTGTTCCTGGCGGCCAAATGACGGGCGCGGCACGCTTCGGCGCGGCGGCGCTCGCCCTCCTGGCCCTGGCGGGCTGCGCCAGCCGGGGTCCGGCGGGGCTCGATCTGGACACCTCCGTCACCGCGCAAGGCCAGAGCAGCCGC
This sequence comes from Bordetella genomosp. 5, assembly GCF_002261475.1. Taxonomy (GTDB): domain Bacteria; phylum Pseudomonadota; class Gammaproteobacteria; order Burkholderiales; family Burkholderiaceae_B; genus Bordetella. The sequence goes on along the minus strand of NZ_NEVN01000003.1, from coordinate 50,521 downwards.
GCACGCTATGTGGTCCTGCATTACACGACGTCCGACGACGCCCGGTCGCTGCACATCCTGTCCACCGCGAAGGTCAGCTCGCATTACCTCGTGGCCGAGGCCCCGGCGGGCAAGGTCTATCGGCTGGTGGACGAGAATCGAGCGGCCTGGCACGCGGGCGCCAGCGCCTGGTATGCCCAGCGCTCGTTGAATTTCACGTCGATAGGCGTCGAGGTCGTGAACCCCGGCTTCACCGAGGGGCCGGGCGGCGAGCGTGTCTGGCATCCATATCAGCCGCGGCAGATCCAGACACTCGTCACCCTGCTGCAGGATGTCATCCGGCGTCATGGCATCGCGCCCGAGAACGTGGTGGGCCACAGCGACATCGCCCCGCAGCGCAAGCTCGATCCCGGCCCGCTCTTTCCGTGGCGCCAACTCGCGCAAGCCGGCATCGGCCGCTGGTTCGACGAGACCGGGGCCGCGCAGCACCTGGCCCGCATGCAGACGACGGGCCTGCCCGACGTGGCGTGGTTCCAGCAACAACTGGCGCGCCTGGGCTACGACACGCCGCAGCACGGCCAGCTCGACCGGGCGACCATCAACGTGCTGGCGGCATTTCAGATGCACTATCGCCCCGCCACCCACGACGGCCAGCCCGACATCGAAACCGCGGCCATCATGCTCGCCATGCCCTGACGGGTGCGGCGGCACCGCGGCCGCTCAGGCCGGGCTCGGCCGGCGCCGCCACCACGCGACGACGCGCCAGCCCAGCAGCACGGCGAGCACGCCGGCGTAGATGAGCGGCTCGCGCAGATCGTTCTTGCCGGCCTTGTGCCACCAGTAGTGCAGGATGGCCAGCAGGCCGATCACGTACACCGCACGATGCAGCGTCTGCCAGCGCTTGCCGAGGCGCCGCATCGCGGCCTGCGTGGAGGTGAGCGCAAGCAGGCTCATCAGCACGAAAGCGGCGAATCCCACGGCGATGAACGGCCGCTGCCCGAGGTCCTGCAGCATCGCGGCGGGATCCAGCCCGCGATCCCACCACACCCAGGTACAGAAATGCAGGCTCGCATAGAAAAACGCAAACAGCCCGCACATGCGGCGCAGCCGCACCAGGGCCGGCTGGCCCAGCAGGCGCCGCAGCGGCGTGATCGCCAGCGTGACCAGCAGGCAGACGAGCGTCCAGGTGCCGGAGGATCGCGTCAGGAACTCGACGGGATTGGCGGTGAGACCATCGTTGAACCCCAGCCAGATCCAGCGCAGAAACGGCAGCAGGCCCAGCAGGAACAGAACGGGCTTGAAGCGCGCGATGGCGCGCGCCGACCAGGCGGGATGCGGCGCGGGCGCCGCGGGCGCGCGACTCACGCCCGTACTCCGGTAAACAGCATCAGTAGTTCGCCTTCAGATCCATGCCCTGGTAGAGCGACGCCACCTGGTCCGCGTAGCCATTGAAGGCCAGGGTCTTGCGCTTGGGCGTGAACAGACCGTCCTCGCCGATGCGCCGCTCCGTGGCCTGGCTCCAGCGCGGATGCGGCACGTCGGGGTTCACATTGGCATAGAAGCCGTACTCCTGCGGGGCGGCCTTCATCCACGAGCTGACCGGCTGCTTCTCGACCAGACGGATCGCCACCAGGGACTTGGCCGACTTGAAGCCGTACTTCCAGGGGACGGCCAACCTCAACGGCGCCCCGTTCTGCTTGGGCAGCACCTTGCCGTACAGGCCGAACACCAGCATGGTCAGCGGATGCATGGCCTCGTCGATGCGCAGCGCCTCGACATAGGGCCAGTCGAGCACCGCCGAGCGCACGCCGGGCATGTTTTCGCGCTGCACCACACTGACGAACTCGACGTATTTGGCCTTGCTGGTCGGCTGGACCTGCTTGAGCACCTCGGCCACCGAATAACCGACCCACGGAATCACCATGGACCAGCCCTCGACACAACGCAGCCGATAGACGCGGTCTTCCATGGGCGCGAGCTTGAGCAGCGTGTCGATGTCGAACGTCGCCGGCTTCTCGACCTCGCCCTCGACCTTGACCGTCCAGGGCCGCACCTGCAGCTTGCCTGCATTGGCGGCCGGATCGCTCTTGTCGAGGCCGAACTCGTAGTAGTTGTTGTAGGTGGTGACGTCCTTGATGGGCGTCTGCTTTTCCATCACCGAGAAGGGCGACGCCCGGCCCGGCAGGGCGTCGCCCTCGGCGCGCGCCCAGGCCGGCAGGCTCAGGGCCGCGGCGGCGGCGCCGGTGCGCAGCATCCACTCTCTGCGGGACTGCCAGACGGATTCGGGGGTGATTTCGGAGGGCAGGACATCGCCCGGCTTGCGTACGAACATGCGTTTCTCCCGAGAGCGCGACGCTCGCGACACATGACGCGCCGCGCAGCATCCAATACAGGATAGACGGAACCGCCCAGCGATTTATTCCCGTTTCTCCCGCAACGTTCAGACAGCACGGGCACGGCGGCGTTCCCGGCACGGCGGGAACGCGGAGACGGCCTGATGTCGACGCGCCGACTCGGGGCGCTATGCCGGCGCGCCCATCCGGGGCGCTATGCCGGCGCCCGCCGACCCGGGGGCCTTATGCCGGCGCGCCGACCCGGGGCTTGAGCCAGGCCGACATGGCGGCCACGCTGTCGACCACGGCCTGCGGGGCGCAGCCCTCCAGATCGCTGATCGGATGGGCACCGTACGAGACGCCCAGCCCGTGCACGCCCGCATTGACGGCCATCTGAAGATCATGGGAGGTATCCCCGATCATAAGCATGTCGGCGGGCTCGGCGACGAGCTCGCGCATCAGCTGGTGCAACATCTCGGGATGCGGCTTGCTGAAGGTCTCGTCGGCGGTGCGGGTGGCATCGAACATATGACGCAGACCGGTCGCGGCCAGCACGCGGTCCAGGCCCACCCGGCTCTTGCCGGTGGCGACGGCCAGACGCACATTCTGGTTGGCCAGGTCGGTCAGCAGCTCGCGCGCGCCGTCGAACAGACGCAGCTCGGGGTCGCGCAACAGGTAATGAATGCGGTAGCGCTCCAGAAACCGCGGCAGTAGGGCCGGGGTGAGCTCGGGGACGGCACGGCGAAGCGCGCTCTCGAGCGACAGCCCGATCACCCAGCTCGCCGCCGAAGCGGTGGGCACGGGCAGGTCCAGATCGCGACAGGCGTTCTGGATGGCGGCTACGATGCTGTGGGTCGAATCCATCAGCGTGCCATCCCAATCGAACACCACGAGGGAATAGGCCATGTCAGGCGGTCTCCAGTTGCTGCAACAGCTTTTGGCAGGCGGCCGGCAGCTCGGCCGTCAACCTGAGGGTTTCGCCCGTCAGGGGATGGGCGATCGTCAATTGGTGTGCATGCAGAAACATGCGGTTAAAGCCCATGCGCGCGAACCGGGCGCGGGTTTCATCCGGCCCGTATTTATCGTCGCCCACGATCGGAAAGCCGCTGCCGGCCAGATGCACGCGGATCTGGTGGGTGCGACCGGTGCGCAGTTCGGCGTCGACCAGGCTGTAGCCGCCGAACCGCTGCCTGAGGCTCACGATCGTATGGGCAAACTGGCCGTCGGGGTCGACGCGCACGCGGCGCTCGCCGCTCTGGGTGGTCCATTTGGTGAGACCCAGCTTGATGTGCTGGCGGTCGTTGACCCAATCGCCCTCGACCAGCGCGTAATAGTGCTTGTTGCCCTTGCCCTCGCGCAGCATGGCGTGCAGGGCCAGCAGCGCGCTGCGCTTTTTGGCGACCATCAGCAGCCCGGAGGTCTCGCGGTCGAGGCGATGCACCAGTTCCAGAAAGCGGGCCTCCGGGCGCGCCGCGCGCAGCTGCTCGATCACGCCGAACGACACGCCGCTTCCGCCATGGACGGCAACGCCCGCGGGCTTGTCGATCACCAGCAGGGCGTCGTCTTCGAACACGACCGGAAACTCTGAAGCAGGAACAGGCTTGGGCGCGCCGGGGTCGGGCAGCCGCAGCGGCGGCACGCGCACGATGTCGCCCGCCTGGACCCGGTATTCGGCTTGAATACGTCCCTTATTTACGCGAACCTCGCCACCACGGATGGCTTTGTAGATATGACTTTTGGGGACACCCTTGCACAGACGCAGCAAGAAATTGTCGATCCGCTGGCCGGCCTGCTCGGCGTCGACCTCGACCAGGCGCACCTGGGGAACAGCAGGGGAACTTTGTTTGCGCATTGCGGAAAGCGGCATATAATCGGGACAGCCTGAAGGGGCTGAACTGAGGGGGCTGACCTGCGAGAGCTGTACCAGCCGTCTGGCGTTGAGATGCGGATGTTGTTTGGAATCGCTTGAATGAATTCATTTCAAGCTTTAAAAATTCCAGCGATCCACGCGTCTCCGTCGGGCGCGTAGGCCAACATTGTACCGCCTGCTCGTTCAGCTCCGGGGTCTCTTGGTCGCCGGCTCGACCGAGTCCTGCCGGACGGTGGTGTGGCACGCTTTGCCCGCCTTCCTGGTATGACCGTCGCAAGTCGCAAGCGGCTCTGAAGCACCGCAAGAATCGTCGCTAATATTTATACGCACCAGGTGCGCGCAGGACATCCCGCCGCACCTGACGTTCACAGCAATCTTTTCGTCAACCACAATTCAGTGAAGCTGACCCCCCTGCTGAAAGAACCCCGTGCCGCACACCGGCACGACGTGCCCGCCTGACCCGCGGCGGATACGCCTGGGCGCAGCCCAGGTACGGTCCGCATTCTTCTTGCCGCTTCAGTCCGCAGCCCGAGTGACCCGAGGTCACGCGCCGATATCGGCGCGTCATGACAACGGAGAAACCCTCTCATGAAGCGCATGCTGTTTAACGCGACGCACCAGGAAGAACTGCGCGTCGCGATCGTCGATGGGCAAAAGCTCATCGACCTCGACATCGAAACCGCCGGCCGCGAACAGCGCAAAGGCAACATCTACAAAGGCGTCATCACCCGCATCGAGCCTGGTCTCGAAGCCTGCTTCGTCAACTACGGCGAAGATCGCCACGGCTTTCTGCCCTTCAAGGAAGTCGCCCGCACCTACTTCAAGGAAGGCGTGGACGTGCGCACGGCGCGCATCCAGGACGCCCTGCGCGAAGGCCAGGAGCTGATCGTCCAGGTCGAAAAAGAAGAACGTGGCAACAAGGGCGCCGCCCTGACCACCTTCATCTCGCTCGCCGGCCGTTATCTGGTCCTGATGCCCAACAACCCCCGTGGCGGTGGCGTTTCGCGCCGCGTCGAGGGCGAGGACCGCCAGGAACTGCGCGACACGATGGAACAGCTCGACGTGCCCCAGGGCATGAGCATCATCGCGCGCACGGCAGGCATCGGCCGCAACGTCGAAGAGCTGCAATGGGACCTGTCCTATCTGATGCAGCTCTGGAGCGCCATCGATGTCGCCGCCCGCGACAACGCCGCCCCGATCCTGATCTACCTCGAGTCCAGCCTGGTCATCCGGGCCATCCGCGACTACTTCTCGCCCGAAATCGGCGAGATCCTGATCGATACCGACGAGATCGCCGATCAGGCCACCGCCTTCATGGCCGTGGTGATGCCGGACAACGTCCAGCGCGTGAAGCGCTATCGCGACGACATCCCGCTGTTCTCGCGCTTCCAGATCGAACACCAGATCGAAACCGCGTACTCCCGTACCGTGCAACTGCCCTCGGGCGGCGCGGTCGTCATCGACCACACCGAAGCCCTCGTGGCGGTGGACGTCAACTCGGCACGTTCCACCCGTGGCGCCGACATCGAGGAAACCGCCCTGCGGACCAACCTCGAAGCCGCCGACGAAGTGGCCCGCCAGCTGCGCCTGCGCGACCTGGGCGGTCTGATCGTGATCGACTTTATCGACATGGAGGACAGCAAGAACCAGCGCGCCGTCGAACAGCGCCTGCGTGATGCCCTGCATTTCGACCGTGCCCGCGTCCAGATGGGCAAGATCTCGCGCTTCGGCCTGATGGAACTGTCGCGCCAGCGCCTGCGTCCGGCCCTGAACGAAGGCTCGCACATCACCTGCCCGCGCTGCACCGGCACCGGCGTGATCCGCGATGCCGAATCGAGCGCGCTGCAAGTCCTGCGCCTGCTCCAGGAAGAAGCCATGAAGGAAAACACCGCGGCGGTGCACGCCCAGGTGCCGGTCGATGTGGCCACCTTCCTGCTGAACGAAAAGCGCGCCGACATCGCCAAGATGGAAGCCCGCCTGAAGGTCAATCTGGTGCTGATCCCCAACAAGCACCTCGAGACCCCGCATCACCACATCGAGCGCCTGCGCCACGACGATCCCCGCCTGGAAGACACCAAGACCAGCTTCGAGCTGGCCGAGGCCCCGGCGACCGAAGTCGCTTGGCAGCCCAGCGAAAACGAAGTGAAGTCGCGTCCGGAAGCGCTGGTCAAGGGCATCACGCCCTCGCAGCCCGCTCCGGTGTCGACGCCGACGCCCGCCACCGCCGCACCGGCCCCGGCCGCCGGCTCGGGTCTGGGCTGGTTCAAGCGCCTGACCAACTGGCTGACCGGTGGCGGCGACGCCAAGCCGGCTCCGGCCGCCGAAGAAACCCCGGCCAAGCGCAACAGCGGTGGCCGCGGCAAGCGCGCCCATGATGGCCAGGAACGCCGTGGCGAACGTCATGGCTCCGACCGCAACCGCAATCGTCGCGGCAATGCCGAAGGCGAAGCGGCAGAAGGCGGTCGCCATCAGGTCCGTGGTGGCCGTCGTGGTGAAGAACGCGCCGAACGCGGTGCCGAACGCGGCGAGCGTCCCGCTCGCGGCGAACGCCAGGCTGACGGCCGCGCCGAGCGCGACGCCCAGCAGGCCGCCGCCGTCCAGCAGAACCGCAGCGAACGCGCCGACCGCCCGGCTCAGCCCGAGCTCAACGAAGACGGCACGCCGGCACGCAGCGGCCGCAACCGCCGTGGCCGTGGCCGCAACCGTCGCGAAGAAGGCGCCAGCGACGCGCCGATGAGCGAGCAGGAAAGCATGGTCGCCGCCCTGGCGGAAAGCGTGGCGCAGGCCCTGCCGGCCAGCACCCCCGCCGCCGCCCCGGTGGCGCCGGCTGCCCAGCCCGCTGAAGCCGCTACGGATGCCGATACCGGCGTGGATGCGATCGACGGCACCGACACCGGTGAAGCCGGTGCGGATCCGGAACGCAAGCGCCGCCGCCGCCGCAGCCGCCGTGGCCGCCGCAGCCAGGAAGACGGTACCGTGCTGAACGCCGATGGTCAGGCCGAAGACGGCGATGCCGCCGACGACGCCGCAGAAGCCCCGTTCGTGGCGCCGCAACACCCCGAAGCCACCGAAGGCGCACCGGTCACCCCGGCGCCGTCGCAGGCCGTGACCCCGGTCTCGGCACCGGTCCAGGAAGCCCCCGCCGCGGCGCCGCAAGCGCCCGTCCAGGTGGCAGCCGCCGAGGAAGCACCCGTTGCTCCCGCGCCGGTCGAGCCGGTCAAGGTCGAGGCCCCGGCCGACGCCCTGGCCGCACAGCCGGCCAGCAGCGCAGCCGCCGAACCGGCCGCGCCGGCTCCGGCGCCCGTGACGCCGCCCGCGGCGCCGGTCGAAGCGGCCCCCGCCGCCGCGGCACCGGTCGCTCCGGCTGCTCCGGCTGCTCCGGCTGCTCCGGCACAGGTTGCCCCGGCTGCCCCGGCTGCCGCCCCGATCGTCGTTCGCGGCGAGCAGGCGCTGAACGCCGTGGTCAACGCCGCCGGCCTGACCTGGGTCCAGACCAACCCGGAACGCCACGCACAAACGCAGCAAAGCATCGCTGCCACCCAGACGCCCGTGCGCCTGGGCCGTGAGCGCAAGCCGGTGGCTGCCGTCTCGAACGAACCCCTGGTTCAGGTCGAAACGCAGCACTGATGCGACGGCGGGTTTCCCGCCTCGCCTCTCACCGCGGCAGCGCCGCAGCGAAACCGCCCTCTTCGGAGGGCGGTTTTTCATTGGCCGCCCGAATTCGCCGTGGCGTCACCGCGGCGCGCGGCCAATAAAAAACCCGCCTCGCGGCGGGTCGGTACTGAAGCGCCGGCGCACGGGCCGGCGGGGCTTCAGAACTGGTACACGTACGTCAGCTGCGCGACGTCCAGGCCCGGGTTCGGGCGCTTGATGCCGGCATTCGAGAAATGCGAATAGCGCAGGCCGATGCGGTTGTTCTTGTTGATCAGGAAGCCCAGGCCGATGTGATCACCGAACTGGAAGGCGGTGCTGATCTTCTCGTCGGCAAAGTGCGTCGAGCTGAACACCGTGGCGCCGATACCGGCTTCGATGAAGAAGCGCTCGCCGGTCCACCAGCGGAACATCGGGATCGCGTTGGCCTGCCACACATGGCCGGGGTTGCGCGAGCCGTTGGCCTGCCAGTACGACACGCCGAGTTCGGGCGTCAGATCGAGGCGACCCCAGTTGCCGCCAAACTCGTACGACCAGACCGAGGGGGTTTCGTAGTTGAGGGTCAGGCGCTTGTAGTGATCGCCGATGCCGAGGTGCAGACCCACACCTCCTTGCGTGCCCTGCTGTTGAGCCTGGGCCACGCCACACGTTGCAAGCAGCGCACCGATCACGGCAGCCAGGACATTTTTCTTGTATTTGCCTTGCATGAGAGAGAACTCCAATCTGATCAGGAAGCAACACAACTGACATTATCAGAAAAGAGCTCATAGGAACGGTCTGATTGTGTACGCCGCGCAACACCTCAAACACAAAATCGTGTGGTAGCTGGAGCAATCAAATCCATTATCCGCAAGGGTGGAATAATCCGCGGCCGCGAGCGCGCGCGAACCGGTTCGAGGCCCAAAGAAAACGGGCCGCGAAAGCGGCCCGTTCGGGTCATGCGAGAGGGGCTGCGATCAGGCCGCGGCCACCACGTCGGCCGACTGGTTGCTCAGCAAGGCCAGCAGACGCGCGATCTCTTCGCGCAACTGGCGGCGATCGATCACCATGTCGATCGCGCCCTTCTGCAGCAGGAACTCGGCGCGCTGGAAGCCCTCGGGCAGCTTCTCGCGCACGGTCTGTTCGATCACGCGCGGACCGGCAAAACCGATCAGCGCCTTGGGCTCGGCAATCACGACATCGCCCATGAAAGCGAAACTGGCGGACACGCCGCCCATGGTCGGATCGGTCAGCACGCTGATGAACGGCAGGCCCTCGGCCGCAAGGCGGGTCAGCATCGCGTTGGTCTTGGCCATCTGCATCAACGACAGCAGGCTCTCCTGCATCCGCGCGCCGCCCGAGGCCGCCACGCAGATGAAGGGGGTTTTGTGCTCGAGCGCGGCCTGAACGCCACGCGCGAAGCGCTCACCCACGACCGAGCCCATCGAGCCGCCCATGAATTCGAATTCGAAGCAGGCCAGCACCGTGGGCACGCCGCGAATCGCGCCGCTCATGACGATCAGCGCGTCGGTTTCACCGGTTTGCTTGGTGGCTTCGGCCAGACGCTCGGGATACTTGCGGGTGTCCTTGAACTTGAGCGAGTCGACCGAACGCGTGGTCTGACCGATCTCGACCCGGCCTTCGACGTCGAGCAGCGAATCGATGCGCGCGCGCGATCCGATACGCATGTGGTGATCGCACTTCGGGCAGACGTGCAGGTTGGCGGCGAGGTCTTCGCTGTACAACACCGATTCGCAGGATGGGCACTTCACCCACAGGCCTTCCGGCACGCGACGCTGGCCGCTGTCGCTGGTTTTATTGATGCGAGGCGGCAGGAGTTTTTCGATCCAGCTCATTATGGGTTCCCGTGGGGTGACGCGCCCGGTCAGGCCGGCGCGTTGATTCGTTTGACTTGATCCAGCGCCTGCCGGATCGTGGAGAGCCAGTCGCCGGCGGCCTTGACGGCGGCGTCGGCCTGCTGCGCGGCCGGCGCTTGCGCGACAGCCTGCTCCATGGTTTCGATCAGCTTGCTGCCGATCACGACCGCGTCGGCGTGTTCGGCGATGCGAGCCGCACTCTCGGCGTCGCGGATGCCGAAGCCCACGCCCACCGGAATGCTGACGTGGCGGCGGATCAGCGCGAGCCGCGCCGCCACATCGTCGGTATTGAGACTGCCCGCCCCCGTCACGCCCTTGAGCGAGACGTAGTAGACGTAGCCACGGGCGACCTGCGCGATTTTCTGGATGCGCGCGTCGGTGGACGTGGGGGCCAGCAGGAAAATCGGCGCCACGCCCGCGCGGTCGAGCATGACGGCAAAGGCGTCGACCTCTTCGGGCGGATAGTCGACAACCAGCACGCCGTCGACACCGGCGTCGTGGGCGCGCTGCGCGAAGGCCTCCTGGCCCATGCGCTCGATCGGATTCGCGTAGCCCATCAGCACGACCGGCGTTTCGGTGTCGTCGCGGCGGAACTCGGCCACGAGCTCCAGCACGCGGGTCAGGCCCACGCCCTGCGCGATCGCGCGCTCGGCGGCGCGCTGGATCACCGGACCATCGGCCATCGGATCGGAAAACGGCACGCCCAGCTCGATCACATCGGCGCCCGCGCGCACCAATGCGTGCATCAGCGGCACCGTGGCGGCCGGCGAAGGATCGCCGGCGGCGATATAGGGAATGAGCGCCGAAGCGCGCCCGGCGGCGGACACGCGGGCGAACGCCGCGGAAATGCGTTGGTTGTCGCTAGTCATGGCGCGGGTATCAGAGTTCGATGCCGGCGCGCTCGGCGACGGTGTGCATGTCTTTGTCGCCCCGGCCGGACAGATTGACCAGGATCACCTTATCGGAGGACAGCGTGGGGGCCATCTTCACGGCTTGAGCGATGGCGTGCGCGGACTCCAGCGCGGGCATGATGCCCTCGATGCGGCAGCAGTCGTGGAAGGCGGCGAGTGCTTCGTCGTCGGTGATACCGACGTAGCGCGCACGGCCGGCGTCCTTGAGCCAGGCATGCTCGGGGCCCACGCCGGGATAATCCAGGCCGGCCGACACCGAGTGGGTTTCCTGGACCTGGCCGTCGGCATCCTGCATCACGTAGGTGCGGTTGCCGTGCAGCACGCCCACCTGGCCCGCGGCCAGCGAGGCGGCGTGACGGCCGCTTTCCATGCCTTCGCCCGCGGCCTCGACACCGATCAGCTCGGTGCCTTCGTACGGGATGTAGGGGTGGAAGATGCCCATGGCGTTGGAGCCGCCGCCCACCGCCGCCACCACGTAATCGGGCTGGCGGCCAATGGCTTCGGGCATCTGCACCAGGCATTCGTTGCCGATCACGGTCTGGAAGTCACGCACCATGCGGGGGTACGGGTCCGGACCGGCCACGGTGCCGATGATGTAGAACGTGTTTTCGATGTTGGTGACCCAGTCGCGCATCGCTTCGTTGAGCGCGTCCTTGAGGGTGCGCGAGCCGGAGTTGACCGGCACGACGGTGGCGCCCAGGAGCTTCATGCGATAGACGTTGGAGGCCTGACGGCGGACGTCTTCGCTGCCCATGTAGACCACGCACTCCATGCCGTAGCGGGCCGCGACCGTGGCGGTGGCCACGCCGTGCTGGCCCGCGCCGGTCTCGGCGATCACGCGCGGCTTGCCCATGCGGCGGGCGAGCAGCGCCTGGCCGATGCAGTTATTGACCTTGTGCGCGCCGGTGTGATTAAGATCCTCGCGCTTGAACCAGATCTGGGCACCGCCCAGACGTTCGGACCAGCGGCGGGCGTGATACACCGGACTGGGACGGCCCACGAAATGCTTCAGCTCGTAGTTGAAGGTCTCGAGGAACGCCGGGTCCTGGCGGCTGGCCTCATAGGCCGCGCGCAGCTCGTCCAGGGCGTGCATCAGCGTTTCCGCCACGAACACGCCGCCATAGGGGCCGAAGTGGCCTTGAGGATCTGGAAGGTCGTAAGGTTTCACAAACATCTCGCTTTCGCGGCGTTCCGGCAAGGGAAACGCCATCAAGTCGCCCAGGGGGGTCTTGCCGTGCAAGGCTGACCGGCGGCTGCCGGTCAGCAACCCGTCATTTTACCCGAGGCGGGGCATTCCTGCCCCACCCCGCCGGGCCGGACGGGCGTCGCGTCAGAGCGACTGACCCAGACGACGCAGGAATCGCTCGCAATCGGCCATCTGGTCGATCGCGACGAACTCGTCGGGCTTGTGGGCCTGCTCGATATGGCCCGGACCGCAGACCACCGTCGGAATGCCGATGCCCTGGAACAGGCCCGCCTCGGTGCCGTAGGCCACCTTGCGGGTGACGCGATCCTCGGTGAGCGCGCGCACGAGTTGCGTGATCGCGGCCTCTTCGGAGGCATCCAGGCCGGGCGCGGCGGCGCCGGTCTCGATATCGATCCGCGCGCCGGCGAACTCGGCCTGCATGCGGGGCAGCAGCTCGTCGTCGACGTAGCGCTGCACCCGGGCCTGGATCTCGTCGGCCGGCATGCCCGGCAGATTGCGGAACTCATAGGAGAACTCGCACAGCTCGGGGATGGTGTTGACCGCGATGCCGCCCTTGATCTGGTTGGTGGTCATCGTGGAGAACGGCACGTCGTAGTGCTGGTCGTACGGACCCTGGGCCTTGAACGAATCGGCCACGTCGCGGATGTGACAGATCAGGCGGGCGGCGTATTCGATGGCATTGCAGCCGCGCGGGGTGAGCGAGGAATGCGCGGCCTTGCCGTGCACCTTGCAGCGGAACAGGTTGATGCCTTTGTGCGCCACCACGACCTGCATGCCGGTGGGCTCGCCCACCACGCAGCCTTCGGGCCGGATCCCGCGATCGTGCAGGTCGGCGATCATGTACGGCGCGCCGGCGCAGCCGACCTCTTCGTCGTACGAAAACGCCAGGTGGATGGGCTTCTTGCGCGGCATGGCCAGAAACTCGGGCACCAGCGCGAGCGAGGCGGCGATGAAGCCCTTCATGTCGCAGGCGCCACGACCGTACAGCTTGCCATCGGCCTCGGTGAGCTTGAACGGGTCGGTGCGCCAGTCCTGGCCGTCGACCGGCACGACGTCGGTGTGACCCGACAGCACGATCCCACCCTGCTCGCCCTCGCTGCCCGGCAAGGTGGCGAACAGATTGGCCTTGTTGCCTTCGGGGTTATGCACCAGCCAGGCCTGCACGCCCTGCTTCTGCAACCAGTCGCGCGCGGTTTCGATCAGCGCCAGATTCGAGTTGCGGCTGGTGGTGTCGAAGCCCACCAGAGTCTCTAGCCAGGTACGCGTATTCATCTCAAAAACCCTTGGGGTAAAGATATAAGTTTAGGCCACCGGACCGCCGCGGACAAAAAGCGTTCGAAATTAGGCCTAAAATTCCGCCCTTCTTTTTCACTCAACCCAAGGGGATTCCCCGTGCAGCACCGCGCCGTACCCACCCGCAACATCGTGGCTGCCGTCATCGGCAACGCGTTGGAGTGGTATGACTTTCTCGTCTTCGCGTTCATGACGCCCATCATCGCGAAGCTGTTCTTCCCGGTGGACCCCAACGTTCCCGGCAGCGAGCTCAACTCGATCCTGATGACCACCGCCATCTTCGGCGTCGGCTTCTTCATGCGTCCGGTCGGGGGCATCCTGCTCGGCCTGTACGGCGACCGCAAGGGCCGCAAGGCCGCCATGGTGATGGTCACCTCGCTGATGGCCGTGTCGATCGCGCTGATCACCGTGGCCCCCACCTATCACGCCGCCGGCATCCTGGCCCCGATCTTCATCCTGATCGCGCGCCTGCTGCAGGGCTTCTCGGCCGGTGGCGAGTTCGGTACCTCGACCGCGCTGCTGATCGAGATGGCGCCCAAGCACCGCCGCGGTTTCTACGGTTCGTGGCAGATGGCCGGCCAGATGCTGGCCCTGCTGATCGGCGCCGCCTTCGGCACCCTGATCACCGAAGTCTTCACGACCGAGCAGATCGAAGCCTGGGCCTGGCGCCTGCCGTTCGCCTTCGGTCTGGCGATCGTGCCGCTGGCCATCTACATCCGCCGCAACGTCGACGAAACCGACGCGTTCAAGGAAATGCAGAGCGAGCAGGCCGCCGGCACCGTCGAGCGCCTGACCCTGGGCCAGATGATCGCCCAGCACACCCGCGAAACGATGATCGGCGTGGGCCTGGTCGTGACCGCCACGGTGTCGATCTACATCACCTTCACGTATCTGGTCACCTACTCGACCAAGATCCTGATGCTGCCCATGACGCAGACCTTCATGGTGCAGATGGCCGGCGCCGCGCTGATGGTGCTGCTGACGCCGTTCATGGGCGCCTGGTCCGACCGCGTCGGCCGCCGCCCGCTCGTGATCGGTTCGCTGATCGGCTACCTGCTGGTGCTGTATCCGCTGTATGCCTGGCTGACGTCGGCGCCGTCGATCGAGCGCCTGCTGGTGGTGCAGCTCGTGGTCTGCCTGTTCGTGTCGGCATTCTTCGGCGTGTTCAGCACCGTGATGGCGGAGCTGTTCCCGCCGCGCGTGCGTTCGGTGGGCCTGTCGCTCGCGTATAACGTGGCCGTGATGATCTTCGGCGGCTTCGCCCAGTTCATCGTGACCTGGCTCATCAAGACGACCGAGTCGCCCATGGCGCCCGCGTACTACGTGATGTTCGGCGTCACGCTGGGCCTGATCGCGTCGTTCTTCATCGACGACAAAAAGGCGCATTGATTGCGCTGACGTAAAAAAAGCCATCCCTCGGGATGGCTTTTTTCTTGGGCGCGGCGGATGCGACCAGATCAGCGTCGTGCCGCGGACGACACGCCCTGCACCTCGGCCAGCGCGTCGAGCGCCTTGCCGAGACTCTCGCCCCCGCGCACCTCGACCGTGAACACCATGTGCGCGAGCGACTGACGGCTCTGCGTGTTGACGCCCACGACATTGAGCCGCAGCCGCGCGAACACTTCGGAGAGATCGCGCAACAGCCCCGGGCGGTCGTGCGCCCGCACGCTGATGTCGACCGGATAGAAGGAATCCTTGGTTTCGCCCCACGCCACCTCGATGACGCGTTCGGGTTCGCGCTCGGCCAGGGCCTTGAAGCTGTGGCAATCCGAGCGGTGGATCGACACACCCCGCCCCCGCGTGACGAAGCCCGCGATCAGGTCGGGCGGCGCCGGACGGCAGCAGCGCGCCAGTTGCGTCAGCAACGATCCCACGCCCACCACCAGCACGCCGCTCTTGCCGGTTTTTTCGGCGCTCTCGTTGCTGGGTGCATGGCGGAACGCCACCGGCGCCTCGGCGGGCGCGGCGGCCGGCGCCTGGAACACGCTGTCGATCTGGCGCAGGCTGAATTCTTCTTTGGCCGCGGCCACATAAAGATCGTCGGCCCGCGCAAAGCCGAGGTTCTGGGCCAGCTGCTCGAGATTGACGGCGGTTTTGCCGAGCCGCTGCAGCTCTTTTTCGACCAGGGCCTGGCCCTGCGTGATGCGCTGCGCCAGCTCGATCGCGTTGAACCACATGCGCACCTTGGAGCGCGCCCGCGGGCTCGCCAGGTAGCCCAGCTGCGGATTGAGCCAGTCGCGCGAGGGACCGCCCGACTTGGCGGAAATGATCTCCACGGTCTGGCCGGTGGCCAGCTGCGTATGCAGCGGGACCATCTGCCCATCGACGCGAGCGCCGCGGCAGCGGTGCCCCAGATCGGTGTGCAGGTGATAGGCGAAGTCGACCGGCGTGGCGCCGGTGGGGAGCTCGATCACGCGGGCCTGCGGCGTGAGCACATAGATCCGGTCGTCGTCGGGACGCGTGGCGGCCTTGGGGGCTGCCGGGGCGGACCCGGCGTTGGCCGGCGCGGCGCCACCGCCCTCGTCGACCGCCTCGACATCGCTGTTCCAGGCGAGCAGCTGACGCATCCAGGACAGCTGCCGATCGTAGTCGCTCGACGCGGAAACCTGACCGCCGCGGGCGCCCGCTTCTTTGTAGCGCCAATGCGCCGCCATGCCGTACTCGGCGAACTGATGCATCTCGTGCGTACGGATCTGCACCTCGAACGGGCGTCCGTCATCGTCGGCCACGACGGTGTGCAGTGAGCGGTAGCCATTGGGCTTGGGCCGCGAGATGTAGTCGTCGAACTCGTCGGTGACCGGCGTCCACATTTCGTGGACCAGGCCCAACGCGGTGTAGCAGTCGCGCACGTCGTCGACGATGACGCGCAGGGCGCGCAGGTCGTACATCTCGCTGAAGTCGAGCCGCTTGACCCGCATCTTGTTCCAGATGCTGTAGATGTGCTTGGGCCGGCCGCTCACTTCGGCGTTGATGCCGGCCGCCCGCAGCGCCTGCTGCATGCGTTCGATCGCGCCGGCGATGAACGCCTCGCGCTCGACCCGCTTTTCTTCGAGCAGGCGCGCGATCTGTTTGTAGCGATCCGCATCCAGGAAACGGAAGGCGAGGTCTTCCATTTCCCATTTGATCTGCCAGATGCCAAGCCGGTTGGCGAGCGGGGTGTACAGATCGAGGGTCTCGCGCGCGAACTCGGCCGGGCACGGTGTCTTGGATTCGGCGTACCAGCGCAGGGTCTGCAAGCGCGACGCGAGGCGCATCAGCACGATGCGCAGGTCGGCGGCCATCGCCAGCAGCATCTTGCGCTGCATTTCTTTTTGCGAGCCCGATCCGGCCGCGCTGTCGCTGGCCTGGCGGGCCACGATGCCCAGGCGCAGCAGCGCGCGGGCGCCCTGCACCAGCCGGGCGATCTCGGCCCCGAACGCCGTGGCGATGGGATCGTTGCGCAGCGCGGGGGCTGGCGCGTTGAGATCGGAGGGCAGCACCGCCAGCACGGCGGCGGCGCGGGTGGCCGCGTCGGTCTGGAGCGAGGCCAGGATGCGCACCACGCCCGCGGCGTGATTGCTCAGCGGCTCGCCGGTCGGCATGGACTGGCCATCGATCTGAGGCCAGGCCCAGGCCACGACCTGGTCGAGTCCCGCCTGCGCGGCGGCGTCCAGGCCGTCGCCAGCCTGCTGGCGCCAGGTCGCGTCGAAAGGCGCGAGCGTGATGGGTTCGAGCGTGGCGGACATCGCGGCAGAAACGGCGGACAACAGGGGTCGATGGAATTCCCTACACTCTACACTAGCCGAGGGGCGACAGACCGGCCGCCCGACAAGGACGCAAAGCAATGCTGAGATGGTTGGTGGGCCGTGGGGCGGCCGATACAAAAGTACAGGAAATGCAGGCTCGCATTCCGCCGGCGCTGTGGGACGAGGTGGTCGCGGGCTATCCCTTCGTGGCGGCGCTCGGCGCCGAAGAACGCGAGGCCCTGCAGCAGCGCGTGGCCTGGATTCTGGCCAGCAAAAACATCAACGGCGCGGGCGGTCTGGAGCCCGACGACCGGATGCGGCTCGCGATCGCCACGCAGGCCGCGCTGCCCATCCTGCATCTGTCGCCCACCCTCTACGAGGGCTGGGACGAGATCATCGTGTACCCGGCCGGGTTCGCCATTCCCCGCACGATGCAGGACGCCGACGGCGTGGTGCACGAGTTCGTCGAAGACGCCGCGGGCGAAGCCTGGGAGGGCGGCCCGGTCGTGCTGTCCTGGAGCGACGTCAGCAATACCGATGGCGCCTTCAACGTGGTGATTCACGAATTCGCCCACAAGCTCGATCTGGCGGCGGGCGACGCCGATGGCA
The DNA here is from genome assembly GCF_002261475.1 of Bordetella genomosp. 5. Lineage (GTDB taxonomy): Bacteria > Pseudomonadota > Gammaproteobacteria > Burkholderiales > Burkholderiaceae_B > Bordetella. The sequence goes on along the minus strand of NZ_NEVN01000003.1, from coordinate 33,087 downwards.
TGCCCAGCCTGCATGCGCACCCCGAACTGAAGGCGCGCCAGTGGCGCGAGATCCTCGAAGACAGCCTCGAACGCTTCCAGGCCGCCGTCGACGCGGTCGAGGCCAGCATCCCGGCCGATGTCGACCCCGAGAGCGAGGCGGCCGACTACTGGTATGCGCAGCTGCCGCTGGATGCCTACGCGGCCACCGACGAGGCCGAATTCTTCGCGGTCAGCTCGGAGCACTTCTTCGCCGACCCCGAGCCGCTCGCGACCGCCCTGCCCGCCTGGTACGAACTGCTGCGCAGCTACTACCGCCAGGACACGCTGGCGCGCCTCGCATGAAACGCCTGCTGATCGTCTGGCACAGCCGCACCGGCTGCGCGCGCCAGATGAGCGAGCAGCTGGCGCAGGGCGCCCGCGCGGCGGCGACCGAGCTGGATCTGGGCCAGGCGCTCGAGGTACGCAGCCTCGCCGCCGCCGAGGCGCACGCGCGGGACGTCCTGGACGCCGACGGCTATCTCTTCTGCGCGCCTGAAAATCTCGGCTCGCTCACCGGCGCCATGAAGGAGTTCTTCGATCAGGCTTATTACGCGGTGCTGGATCAGGTGGCGGGCCGCCCGTGTGGCCTGGCCATCGCGGCGGGAAGCGACGGCGCGGGCGCGCAGCGGCAGATGGAAAGAATCTGCACGGGATGGCGGCTGAACCTCCTCGGCGCCCCCGTCGTCGTGCGCAACGGCGCCCAGACCGCGGAACAGATCCTCGCACCCAAGACGCTCGGCAGCGCCGACGCGGACCGTTGCCACGAGCTCGGCGGCCTGGTGGCCGCCACGCTGCTGCTGGGCGAAGAGAACGAGGCCTGAGCGGCGCCAGATGCGCACAAAAAAGCCGCGGCACGCCGCGGCTTTTTCGTGGGCGCCAGGCGCCTTAGCCGATCGCGGCCGTCACGACGATCTCGACCTTGAAGTCGGGATTGGCCAGACGGGCCTCGACGGTGGCGCGGGGGGGCGAATTGCCAGCGGCAACCCATGCGTCCCAGGCCTTGTTCATGCCATCGAATTCCTTGATGTTGGCCACGAAAATCTGGGCCATCAGGATCTTGGTCTTGTCGGTACCGGCCTCGGCCAGCAGACGATCGATGGTCGCCAGCACCTGCTGCGTCTGGCCGGTGATGTCGGCCGTGGCATCGTCGGGCACCTGGCCGGCCAGGTACGCCACGCCGTTATAGACGGCCATGTCGGACAGGCGCTTTTCCACGTTGTAGCGCTTGATACTGCTCATGTGATTCCCCTAATGGAACGGTGGTCGAGACAAATCGGAAAAGCCGGGCTTACGCCGGCGGCAACTGGAAAACCTGGCGCAGATAGGCGAGATAGGCCGGATCGTCGCACATGGTTTTTTCGGGCGCGTCGGAGACCTTCGCCACCGGCTGGCCGTTGCATCGGACCATCTTCATCACGATCTGAAGCGGCTCGTGGCCGAGATCGTTGGTGAGATTGGTGCCGATGCCGAACGACACGCGGCAGCGACCGGCGAACTGGCGCGCCAGTTCGATCGCGCGCGGGAAGGTCAGCGAGTCGGAGAATACCAGCGTCTTGGTGCGCGGGTCGACGCGGTTCTTGCGATAGTGTTCGAGCAGGCGCTCGCCCCACTTGAAGGGGTCGCCGGAATCGTGCCGGGCGCCATCGAACAGCTTGCAGAAGTACATATCGAAGTCGCGCAGAAAGGCATCCATGCCATAGACATCGGACAGCGCGATGCCGAGGTCGCCGCGATATTCCTTGGCCCAGACCTCGAGCGCGAACACCTGCGAATCACGCAGCCGCGGCCCCAGCGCCTGGCAGGCCTGCAGATACTCGTGACCCATCGTGCCCAGCGGCAGCACGTCGTGTTGCTTGGCCAGCAGCACGTTGCTCGTGCCGGCGAAGTGCACGCCCATCTGGCTCTTCATGGTCTGCACGACCTCTTCGTGCCAGCGCTTGGAGAAGCGCCGGCGCGTGCCGTATTCGGCGACGCGGAAGTCGGCGAGCGCGGGATCGTCGAGCACCAGATGCATTTTCTTCTGGAGACGCTCGCGGCCCTCGGCCCAATCGGGATTCTTGCGCGTGTTGCGGAAATAGACCTCGTTGACGATCGCCAGCACGGGGATCTCGAACAGGATCGTGTGCAGCCACGGCCCCTGCACGCTGATGTCGATCTCACCCGGGCCCTCGCCTTCGCTGATGGTGATGCAGCGCTCGGGCAGATGAAAGAGCCCGAGGAAATCGACGAAGTCGCTCTTGATGAAGCGCAGGCTACGCAGATACTCGAGCTCTTCGTCGGTGAATCGCAGCTGGCACAGCGCGTGCACCTCGGCGCGGATCTCATCCAGATAGGGCCGCAGATCGACGCCGGTGTTTCGGCATTTATAGCGGTATTCGACCTGGGCAGCCGGAAAATGATGCAGAACGACCTGCATCATGCTGAATTTGTACAGGTCGGTGTCGAGCAGCGAAGTGATTATCATGATCGCGCGGTGGAATTTCGGGCAACCATAGCACAGCCGCCCCCGCTTCCGCCGGCCCCGCCACTACCGCAGCCAGGGTTATGATCCCGGTCCTGCCGCGCATTGGGTAAAATCCGACCCCAAGGATATCGAACCCGTTCGCAGAATCAGCTCGCCCGCCCGCATCCGGAGTTTTTTAGAATGACCCACGTTGTTACCGAAAACTGTATCAAGTGCAAGTACACCGACTGCGTCGACGTATGTCCGGTGGACTGTTTTCGTGAGGGTCCGAACTTCCTGGTAATCGACCCCGACGAGTGCATCGACTGCGCGGTCTGCATCCCCGAGTGCCCGGCCAACGCGATTTATGCCGAAGAAGACGTGCCCCAGGATCAGATGAAATTCATCGCCCTGAACGCCGAGCTGTCGCCCGAATTCGCCAGCATCAGCCGGGCCAAGAAGCCCCTGCCCGATGCCGACGAATGGAACGGCGTGGCCGACAAGCTGCAGCACCTGGAGCGCTGAGCACGCGAGCGGCGGCCACCCGCCGCCGTGACTGTTTTCCCCTGATTACCGGCCCGTGCGCGGCTCCTTGCGTGTCCACTGGCCCGAGCCCATGACCGATACCAAGTACACGCGCCAGACCATCATCGACGTCCGCACCTGGGTGCCGGGCAAGCTGTTTTCGGTGCACGCCACCCGGGATCCGGCGTTCGCCTTCCAGGCCGGGCAGTTCGCCCGCGTGGGATTGCCGGCCGCCGACGCGCCCGATGCCGAGCCCACGATCTGGCGCGCGTATTCGATGGTGTCGGCGCCGCACGAAGCCCATCTCGAGTTCTATTCGATCGTCGTGCCCGAGGGCGAATTCAGCCCGCGCATGGCCGAGCTGCGCGCCGGCGACGCGCTCTACGTCGAGAAAAAGCCCTACGGTTTTCTGACGCTCGAGCGTTTTACGCCGGGCGGCACCCTGTGGCTGCTGGCCTCGGGCACGGGCCTGTCGGCCTACCTGTCGATCCTGCGCGATCCGGCCACCTGGAAAGCGTTCGACCGCATCGTGCTAGTGCACGGCGTGCGAACCGCACAGGAGCTGGCCTATCGCGCCGAGATCGAGAGCTGGCGCACGCATCCCGACTACGCGGCGTACTTCGCCGAGGATCCGCGCAAGCTGGTGTATCTGCCCATCGCCACGCGCGAGGCGCTCCCGGGCATGCCGCAGGCGCGCCTCACGACGCTGATCGCCGATGGCGGCCTCGAAACCCTGGCCGGTGAAACCCTCGATCCCGAACGCGCGAAGATCATGCTCTGCGGCAATCCCGAGATGCTGACCGACGCACGCAAATTGCTGGGAGAGCGTGGATTCGCACCGGGCCGGCGTGGCATTCCGGGCAACCTCGCCGTCGAAAATTATTGGTGACGCGCTCGCGTCTCGCGCCGGGTCGCTTTTTCGCAACAAGAAGTGTCCGAGGAGCGGTCCATTCTGACGCCCCATCAGACAATTTCGCAATATCGTTCCCACCCGGCGCAATAATAGGCCGACCTGATCTCTGGACTTAGGCACGATGCTGTATCAATTGCACGAAATGCAGCGGGCGTTCCTGCGACCGCTGGTGGCGTTCTCCGACGCCGGCTCGCAGCTCTTCTCGAGCCCCTACAGCCCGCTCGCCTATATGCCCATGTCGCGCCAGCTCGCGGCCGGTTACGAGCTCATGCACCGCATCGGCAAGGAATACCAGAAGCCGGCGTGGGGACTGCCCGAGACCGAGATCGACGGCAAGCCGGTGCGCGTGGTCGAGGCCGTGGCCATCGACAAGCCCTTCTGTCGCCTCGTGCACTTCCAGCGCGATGCGCGCCTGGTCGCCAAGCGCAAGGACCCGCGCGTGCTGCTGGTGGCGCCGCTCTCCGGACACCATGCGACGCTGCTGCGCGATACCGTGCGCGCGCTGCTGCCCGCGCACGACGTGTATGTCACCGACTGGGTCGATGCCCGGATGGTGCCGCTGTCGGCCGGCCCGTTCCATCTCGACGACTACGTCACGTACATCCAGGAGTTCATTCGCGAACTCGGTCCCGACGTGCACGTGATTTCGGTGTGCCAGCCGACCGTGCCGGTGCTGGCCGCGATTTCGCTGCTGGCCTCGGCCAACGATCCCATGCAGCCTCGCAGCATGGTGATGATGGGCGGCCCGATCGATCCGCGCGAATCGCCCACGCAGGTCAACCGCCTGGCCACGACCAAGTCGTACGACTGGTTCGAGAGCCAGTTGATCCATGCCGTGCCGCCCGCATATCCCGGCGCCGGCCGCAAGGTCTATCCCGGCTTTCTGCAGCACGCGGGATTCATGGCGATGAACCCGGACCGCCACCTCAAGTCGCACTACGAGTTCTATCTCGATCTGCTGCGTGGCGATGACAGCGACGCCGAGGCGCATCGCCGCTTCTACGACGAATACAACGCCGTGCTCGATATGCCGGCCGAGTTTTATCTCGACACCATCCGCGTGGTGTTCCAGGAGTCGCGCCTGCCCGAAGGCACCTGGGAGATCGGCGGTCAGCTCGTGCGTCCGGCCGACATCCGCAAGACCGCGCTGCTCACCGTGGAAGGCGAGCTCGACGATATCTCCGGCCAGGGCCAGACACGCGCCGCCATCAAGCTGTGCTCCGGCATTCCCGCCGCGCGCAAGACGCATTACACGGCCACGGGCGCGGGTCATTACGGCATTTTCTCGGGCCGCCGGTGGCGCGAACTGATCTGTCCTAAAATCGCGGCATTCATCCGCGCATCCTGATCGGGCGCCCCTTTCTGAAGCGGGCCTCTGGCCCGCTTTTTATTTTTATGTCCTGTACCACGCTTGCTGACCGTATCGATGCCCTGCTTCCTCAGACGCAGTGCACGAAATGCGGCTATGACGGTTGCCGGCCCTATGCCGATGCGTTGGCCAGCGGCGCGGCGCAGATCAACCGTTGTCCGCCCGGTGGCCAGGAAGGCGTTGCAGCGCTGGCGCAGCTGCTCGACCAGCCCGAATTGCCGCTGGACACCACCCGTGGTCTGCCCGGCCCCCTGTTGGTCGCGCGTGTCGACGAGGCCCATTGCATCGGCTGTACCCTCTGCATCCGCGCCTGTCCGGTGGATGCGATCGTGGGCGCCAACAAACGCATGCACACCGTGGTGCCCGACCTCTGTACGGGCTGCGATCTCTGCGTGGCCCCCTGTCCGGTCGACTGTATCGACATGGTGCCGGCCGACCGCGCCTGGACCGCGGCGGACGCCGAACAGGCGCGGTCGCGCCACCAGCATCGGGCCGCCAGACAGCAGCGCGCCGCGGCGGTCAATGCGGGGCTGATGGCCGAACCCGAGGCGCCCGCCGTGGTGAGCGCCGCCCCCGACGAAGACGAAGCGGCACGCAAGCGCGACGCCATCGCCAGCGCGCTCGCGCGAGCCCGCGCCCGCCGCGACGGCGTCCGACGCGACAGCTAACGCCCGGTCCACGACGATGAACGCACAGAAGCGCCGCGAGATTTTTGCCCGCCTGCAGGCAGCCAATCCGCACCCCACCACCGAGCTCGAGTACGAGACGCCGTTCCAGTTGTTGATCGCGGTGCTGCTCTCGGCACAGGCGACCGACAAGTCGGTCAACATCGCCACGCGCAAGTTCTTCCCGCAGTTCGGCACGCCCGAAAAAATGCTGGCGCTCGGTGTCGAAGGCCTTACCGATTACATCAAGACGATCGGGCTGTTCCGCACCAAAGCCAAGAACGCGATCGAAACCTGCCGGCTGCTGATCGAGCGCCACGGCGGCGAGGTGCCGCGCACCCGCGAGGCGCTCGAGGCGCTGCCGGGTGTCGGCCGCAAGACCGCCAACGTCGTGCTCAATACGGCGTTCGGCATGCCCACCATCGCCGTCGACACGCACATTTTTCGCGTCTCGAATCGCACCGGCGTCGCGCCGGGCAAGAACGTGCTGGAGGTCGAGCTCAAGCTCGAGAAAGTGATCCCGGCCGAGTACAAACAGGACTCGCATCACTGGCTGATCCTGCATGGCCGCTACATCTGCGTGGCACGCAAGCCCAAGTGCCCACAGTGCGGAATTTCCGACCTCTGCGAATATCGTCCGAAGACACCGGCCTGAGCGGCCGCATGCGTCCGCTCAGGCGCCCGATGCACACTCGACACGCCGGCCGCTCGCCGGCGTTTTTCTTGCGGCGTGATATGCCCCCGAGCGCCGCGGCGAACGCGAACGGACGACCGCGGCGCCCGCGTTTACGTTGCGCCGCAAGGTTGGCGTAAACCCCATCCGGCATGTGGTTTTCCCCATGAAAGCACGCAGATTGTCGGGCAACCGACAAAGCGCGATGCCGCACTGCAAGACCTATGAAAAACCCTCATGGCATTTTGGGGGGCAGGTGCGCATACTCGCCGCAACTCTTAGAAAAAGCGCGGGTGCAGCGTCATGGACGATACGATCCTGGAGACAAAAGGGTTGACCAAGGAGTTCCGCGGCTTTGTGGCCGTCAATGGGGTCAATCTGCGCGTCAAGCGTGGCAGCATTCATGCATTGATCGGCCCCAATGGTGCCGGCAAGACCACGTGCTTCAACCTGCTGACCAAGTTCCTCGCGCCCAGCTCGGGCACGATCACTTTCAACGGCAAAGACATCACTCGCGAACGGCCCGCACAGATCGCGCGCCGCGGCGTGATCCGTTCGTTCCAGATTTCCGCCGTCTTCCCGCACCTGACCGTGCTCGAGAACGTGCGCATCGGATTGCAGCGCAAGACCGGCATGTCGTTTCACTTCTGGCGTAGCGAGAAGGGCCTGGAACGACTCAACCGGCCCGCGCTCGATCTGCTCGAGCAAGTCGATCTGGGCGGCTTTGCCAACGAGCTCACGGTCAACCTGCCCTACGGCCGCAAGCGCGCGCTTGAGATCGCGACCACGCTGGCGATGGAGCCCGAGCTGATGCTGCTCGACGAGCCCACGCAGGGCATGGGCCACGAAGACGTCGACCGGGTCACGCAGCTCATCAAGCGCGTGAGCAGCGGCCGCACCATCCTCATGGTCGAGCACAACATGAATGTCGTCTCGTCGATCGCCGACACCATCACGGTGCTGGCGCGCGGCGCGGTCCTGGCCGAAGGCCCCTACGCGGAGGTCTCGCGCCATCCCGCGGTGATGGAGGCCTACATGGGCACGACCGACGGCGAACTCCAAGGAGCACATGCATGAGCACCCCCGCGCTTGAAATCTCGGGCCTGCAGGCCTGGTACGGGGAATCGCACATCCTGCATGGCGTCAACATGCAGGTGGCGCAAGGCGAAGTCGTGACCCTGCTCGGTCGCAACGGCGCGGGTCGTACCACGACCCTGCGCGCCATCCTCGGCCTCACGGGCAGCCGCAAGGGGTCGGTGCGTATTCACGGCACCGAAGCCATCGAGCTGCCCACCTTCCGCATCGCGCATCTCGGCGTGGGCTACTGCCCCGAAGAACGCGGCATCTTCGCCAGCCTGTCGTGCGAAGAAAACCTGCTGCTGCCGCCCCCGGTCGGCGGCGCGCTCGGCGGCGGCATGTCGCTGGCCGAGATCTACGACATGTTTCCCAATCTGCACGAGCGCCGCAATTCGCCCGGCACCCGGCTCTCGGGCGGCGAGCAGCAGATGCTGGCGGTGGCGCGCATCCTGCGTACCGGCGCCAATCTGCTGCTGCTCGACGAGATCTCCGAAGGCCTCGCGCCGGTGATCGTGCAGGCGCTGGGCCGCATGATCACGGCCCTCAAGGCGCGCGGCTACACCATCGTGATGGTCGAACAGAACTTCCGCTTCGCCGCGCCGCTGGCCGACCGGTTCTACGTGATGGAGCACGGACAGATCGTCGAAACCTTCGGCGCCGCCGAGCTCGCACAGAAGCAGGACACGCTCAACGAATTGCTGGGCGTCTAAAAAAAGCCTGTCACCCGCCGGCGCCGCCGGCATTCCACACAGGAAGAGGAGTCATCCCATGAAGTTGCACCACATCACTGCTGCACTGGCCGTGGCCGGCCTGGGATTTGCCGGGCTACCCGCCCACGCGCAAGGCATCTCGGACGACGTCGTCCGCATCGGCTTCATCACCGACATGTCCGGGGTCTACTCCGACATCGACGGCAAGGCCGGCGTCGAAGCGATCCGCATGGCCATCGAAGACGCGGGCGGCAATATCAACGGCAAGAAGATCGAGCTGGTTTCGGCCGATCACCAGAACAAGGCCGACGTCGCCTCCGCACGCGCGCGCGAATGGTTCGACCAGCAAAAGATCGACGTGCTGATCGGCGGCACCAACTCCGCCACCAGCCTCGCGATGGCCGCCGTGGCCGCCGAAAAGAAAAAGCCCTTCATCGCGATCGGCGCCGGCGCCTCCGACCTGACCAACGCGCAGTGCTCGCCCTATACCGTGCACTATGCCTACGACACCGTCGCGCTCGCGCGCGGCACCGGCTCCGCCGTGGTGAAAGACGGTGGCAAGAGCTGGTTCTTCCTGACCGCCGACTACGCCTTCGGCCATGCGCTGGAGCGCGATACGGCCAACGTCGTCAAGACCTCGGGTGGCGAAGTGAAGGGCCAGGTCCGCGCACCGCTGGGCGCGGCCGACTTCTCCTCGTTCCTGCTGCAGGCTCAGGCCTCCAAGGCGCAGATCCTCGGCCTGGCCAACGCGGGCGGCGACACCATCAACTCGATCAAGGCCGCCAACGAATTCGGCGTCACCAGCAGCATGAAAATGGCTGGCCTGCTGGTCTTCATCAACGACATCCACTCGCTCGGCCTCGAAGCCACGAAGGGCATGTATCTCACCGATGGCTGGTACTGGGATCAATCCGACGCTTCGCGCGCCTGGTCCAAGAAGTTCGAAGCCAAGGTCGGCCGCAAGCCCTCCATGCTGCAGGCCGGCGACTACTCCTCGGTGGCGTTCTATCTGAGTGGCGTGAAGGCCACCGGCACCGATGACGGCGACGCCATGATGAAGTGGATGAAGTCGAACAAGATCAACGACTTCTTCGCTCAGGGTGGCTACGTGCGCGAAGACGGCCGCATGGTGCACGACATGTACCTGATGCAGGTCAAGACGCCGGCCGAGTCGAAGGGCCCGTGGGACTACTACAAGGTCGTGGCAACCCTGCCCGGCGACGAGGTCTACACCAAGCTCTCCGAGTCCACCTGCAAGCTGGTCAAGAAGTAATACCCGCAAGTCCGTCGCGGCGCGTCCGGATCCGGACGCGCCGTCCGCCACGTCTGCTTCCGTGTTCCGCAGGACTTCTTCAAGATGACTGATATCTTCGGCATCCCGATACAGGCATTGCTAGGGCAACTGCTGCTCGGTCTCGTCAACGGTTCGTTCTACGCCATGCTGTCCCTGGGGCTGGCGGTGATTTTCGGCCTGCTCAACGTCATCAATTTCGCGCACGGCGCGTTGTACATGCTGGGCGCGTTCCTCGCCTGGATGGGGTTGAACTACCTCGGGCTGAACTACTGGGTCATGCTGATCCTGGCGCCCCTGCTGGTCGGCCTGTTCGGCATCGTGATCGAACGGCTGCTGCTGCGCCACCTGTACAAGCTCGACCACCTCTACGGTCTGCTGCTCACCTTCGGTCTCACGCTGCTCATGGAAGGCGTGTTCCGCAGCTTCTTCGGCGTGTCGGGCCAGCCCTATCCCACGCCCGAGGCCCTGCGCGGCGCCACCAATCTCGGCTTCATGATCCTGCCCAATTACCGGGGCTGGGTGGTGGCGGCCAGTATCGTGGTCTGTCTGGCCACCTGGTATGTGATCGAGCGCACACGGCTGGGCGCGCTGCTGCGCGCAGGCACCGAGAACCCGCGTCTGGTCGAAGCGTTCGGCGTGAACGTGCCGCGCATGATCACGCTGACCTACGGTTTCGGTGTCGCGCTGGCCGGCTTTGCCGGCGTGCTCGCCGCGCCGGTGTTGCAGATCTCGCCGCTGATGGGGTCCAACCTCATCATCGTGGTGTTCGCCGTGGTCGTGATCGGCGGCATGGGCTCGATCATGGGCGCCATCGTCACCGGGCTGGGCCTGGGCGTGATCGAGGGCCTCACCAAGGTGTTCTGGCCCGAGGCCTCCAACACCGTCGTGTTCATCATCATGGCCATCGTGCTCCTGCTGCGTCCGGCCGGGCTGTTCGGAAAAGAAAAATGAATCGTCAACTGCTGGGCTATGTCGTATTGGCCGTCGTGGTCGCCGCTCTGCCGTTTGCCGGCGTCTATCCGATCTTCGCCATGAAGGTCATGTGCTACGCCTTGTTCGCATGCGCCTTCAACCTGCTGCTGGGCTACACCGGCCTGCTGTCGTTCGGTCACGCTGCCTTCCTGGGCAGCGCGGCCTACGCCGCCGGCCACGCGCTCAAGGTATGGGGCTGGCCGACCGAGCTGGGCCTGCTGTTCGGCATGGTGGTGGCGGGCGCGCTCGGCCTGCTGATGGGCGCCATCGCGATCCGCCGCAGCGGCATCTACTTCGCGATGATCACGCTGGCGCTGGCGCAGATGGTGTACTTCTTCTTTCTGCAGGCGCGATTCACGGGCGGCGAAGACGGCCTGCAAGGCGTGCCGCGCGGCACCCTGCTGGGCTTCATCGATCTGTCCAAGGACCTGAACCTCTACTACCTCGTGATGGCGATCTTCGTGATCGGCTTCTTCATCATCTGGCGCACGGTGCACTCGCCGTTCGGCCAGGTGCTGCAGGCGATCCGCGAAAACGAACCGCGCGCGGTGTCGCTGGGCTATGACGTCGATCGCTTCAAGCTGCTCGCCTTCGTGTTGTCGGCGGGCATCGCCGGTCTGGCGGGCGCGACCAAGACGCTGGTGTTCGTGTCGGCCACGCTGTCCGACGCCACCTGGCAGATGTCCGGCCTGGTAATTCTCATGACGCTGATCGGCGGCCTGGGCACGCTCACCGGCCCGATCCTCGGCGCCTTCATCGTGGTGCTGCTCGAAAACAAGGTCGGCGACTTCGGCCAGTTCCTGAGCAGCGTGACCGGCGTCGAATGGTTCCAGCGCCTGGGCGAATCGGTCACGATCGTGATCGGCCTGATCTTCGTCGTGTGCGTGCTGGCGTTCCGCCGCGGCATCGTCGGCGAGATCGGCGCGCTTATCGAACGCCGCCGCGCCGCGCGCGCCTGAGCCGGCCCGCGGCCAGGGCCGCGCCGATCGGCATGACATGCAACACCCCGCGGGGCAGCCACAGGCTGCCCCGTTTGCATGAAACCGGCCCGATCCGCCGCCAAATTTGACGGCAGCGGATTCGTAACAGCCCCGCGCCGTCTTACAATGACGACATCCCATTCGGCAGGTAACGACTGTGCGCAAAAAACTGTACGTCCCCGTCCTCGGTGCCCTGGCATTGGCCTACGCCCTGGCCGCTCCGGCGGCGCAAGCGGCCCCCACCTGCGAGATCGACCGCCCGGTCCGCTTCAGCGGTCTGAACTGGGAGTCGAATCTGGTCCTGGCCGGCATCGAGCGCTTCGTGGTCGAACACGGCTATGGCTGCAAGACCTCGGTCGAGATCGGCGAAACGCTGCCCATGCTGGCCGCGCTGCAGCGGGGCGACGTGGATGTCACCCCCGAGGTCTGGCCCGGCCAGATCGAAAGCGCCTGGAAGAAGGCGACCGACAGCGGCCGCGTGATCGGCGTGGGCCATGTGTACGACGCCGGTGAAGGCTGGTACGTGCCGCGCTACACCGTGGAGCGTCACCCCGAACTCAAGCAGGCGGCGGACCTGGCGCGCTTCAAGGAGGTCTTCGCCGACCCCGAAGAGCCCAACCGCGGCCGCATCTATGGCTGCCCCGCCGGCTGGGCCTGCGGCACGCTGAACGACAACCTGCTGCGCGCGCTCAAGCTCGAGAAGGACTACACGATGTTCGCGCCCGGCTCGGGTGCCGCGCAGAAGGCGGCCATCGTGTCGGCCTACAAGCGCAAGCGTGACATCGTCTTCTACTACTGGACCCCGACCGCGCTGGTCGGCGCGCTCGATCTGGTCAAGCTGGAGCTGCCGGCCTTCGATCAGCAGGCCTACACCTGCATGACCGACCCGAAATGCGCCAACCCGGTCGCCACCGAATTCAAGCCCAACCCGGTGGTGACCGGGCTGAATGCCGACTTCGCCAAACAGGCGCCGCAACTGGCCGCGTTCTTCACCAAGCTGAGCGTGCCCGACGAGGCCATCGACGCGACCCTGGGCTGGCTCGAAAACGAAGGCAAGGAGCCCGAAGAGGCGGCGCAGTATTTCCTGCGGCAGTACGGCACGGTCTGGCGCGGCTGGGTGCCGGCCGACGTCGCCACGCGCGTACAGGCGGCCCTCGACAAGCAATGAACCCGTTCCCGGCCCGCGCCGCGCCTTCCTCCGGAAAGCCGGCTCGACGGACCGGGGACCCCTATCCCGGCGCGGCAGCGCGCCCCCGATGATTACGGCGCCCTGGCGCGCCTCATCTGCCACCGCGCCGCCGCGCGCCCTGGCGATCAAACAAAGGAAGTCACATGGATGCCCTCTTCTGGCACGATGGCCAGTGGACCACCGAGAACCCCAAGCTGCTCGGCCCCGCCGATCACGCGTTCTGGATGGCCAGCATGGTTTTCGACGGCGCGCGCGCGTTTCGCGGCCTGACGCCCGACCTCGACCTGCACTGCCAGCGCGTCGTGCGCTCGGCCGAAAAAATGCTGATGAAGCCGCAACTCTCGGCCGACGAGATCCAGGCCCTGTGCCTGGAGGCCGTCTCGCGCTTCCCGGCGGGCTCCGAGCTGTACATCAAGCCCATGTTCTATTGCGCCGACGGCTTCCTCCTGCCCGACGCCGACAAGACGCAGTTCGTGCTGCACGTCTTCAAGGTGCCGATGCCCGGCACGCAAGGCTTCTCGGCGTGTTTCTCGAGCTATGTGCGGTCCTGGCCCAACATGGCGCCCACCGACGCCAAGGCCTCGTGCCTGTATCCGAATGGCCAGCGCGCCATCACCGAAGCCGCCGCCAAGGGCTTCGACAACGCCATCATGCTCGACGGCGCCGGCCATGTGGCCGAGTTCGCGTCCAGCAACTTCTGGCTCGCCAAAGACGGCAAGGTCGTCACGCCGATCGATAACGGCACCTTCCTGAACGGCATCACGCGCAAGCGCGTGCTGGGTCTGCTGCGCGCCGATGGCGTCGAGGTCGAGGAGCGCTCGATCACGCGCGCCGACGTCGAGCAGGCCGACGAAGTGTTCTCCACCGGCAACTACGGCAAGGTGGTGCACGTGAACCGCGTCGAAGACCGAGCCCTGCCGTATGGCCCGTTCGCGCAGCGCGCGCACCGCCTGTACATGGAATACGCCGAACAGACCGGCAAGCGCTGAGCGATCCGCCCAGCCACGCCCTTCGGGGCGCAGTGAACCGCTCTCGCTGCGTCCCGCCCCCCTTCCCTACCCGCGCCGCCCCCTCCCGCCTGCCGACACCATGAGCACTCGCCGTGACTTCCTGCGAGGTGCCGCCCTGACCGGCGGCGCCTTCGCGCTTCTCCCCGCGGTCATCCGCGACGCGCTCGCCATCGCCCCGGATCGCCGCACCGGCACGCTGCGCGACGTCGAGCACGTCGTGATCTTCATGCAGGAGAATCGCTCGTTCGATCATTACTTCGGCGCGCTCTCAGGCGTACGTGGCTTCGGCGATCGCTTTCCGATTCCGGTGCAGGACCAGGCGGGGCTGAGCGGCGCCACGGTGTGGCACCAGCTCAACGACATCGATCCGGAGAACCCGCGCGTCGTCCCGCCCTTCCCGCTGGACACGCAGTCCATGTTCGAGCTGATGCGCGTGGCGGGCACGCCGCACACCTGGTCGAACGCGCAGGACGCGTGGGACAAGGGCCGGCTGAACCGCTGGCCCGTGGCCAAGCGCGAGCATTCGATGGCGTACTTCACGGAACAGGACATCCCGTTCCAATACGCCCTGGCGCGCGCCTTCACGATCTGCGACGCCTATCACTGCTCGTTTACCGGCGGCACCAACACCAACCGCCTGTTCGCCTGGACCGGCACCAACGACCCGCACGGCCGCAGCAATGGCCCCGCGGTCGGCAATGCCTATAACAAGCTCAAGGGCGGCGATCCGGCGGGCGGCTATACCTGGACGACCTACCCGGAGCGCCTGAGCGCGGCGGGCGTGAGCTGGCGCATCTACCAGGACATGAAGGACAACTACTCCCTCAATCCCCTGGCCGGCTTCCGCCAGTACCGCGCCGCCCACCGCGGCGAGGCCGGCGCCCGTGCCGAGCTCGCGCGCGACGCGCTCACCACCTACAGCCTGGCCCGGCTGCGCGAAGACGTGGAAAAGGATCGCCTGCCCCAGGTGTCGTGGATCTGCGCGACCAAGGCGGGCTCCGAGCACCCGAGTCCGTCCAGCCCGGCCCAGGGGGCCGACTACACCGCCCGCGTGCTGCAGGCGCTCACGGCCAATCCCGCCGTGTGGAGCAAGACGGTCCTGCTGCTGATGTTCGACGAGAACGACGGCTTCTTCGACCACATGCCCCCGCCGGCGCCGCCCTCGTACGAAGGCGAAGGCGCGAACGCCGTGCTGGCAGGCGGCTCCACCGTCGACACGCATGACGAGTACCACCGCGTGCTGCGCCACGACGAGAGCGACGACCTGCCGCAATACCTGCAAGGCGCATACGGTCTGGGCCAGCGCGTGCCCATGTACATCATCTCGCCCTGGACGCGCGGCGGCTGGGTCAACTCGCAGGTGTTCGATCACACCTCGATCCTGCGCTTTCTCGAGCAGCGCTTCGGCGTGGTCGAGTCCAACATCTCGCCCTGGCGCCGCGCCGTGTGCGGCGATCTCACCTCGGCCTTCGACTTTGCGCAGGCGCCGATCCCCACGGTCGACACCCTGCCCGAGACCACGTTGCAGGCGGCGCGCGCCGCCGGCCTGCCCGGCACGACGCTGCCGCTGCGCCCGCTCGACGTCGTTCCCGCCGAGCAGCCGGCCGGAACGCGTCCGTCGCGCGCGCTGCCCTACGTGCTCGAGACGCACGGCCAGGCCCTGGCCGACACGCTGGAGCTGTCGTTCGTGAACCGGGGTACGGCCGGCGCCGTATTCCACGTCTACGACCGTCTGCATCTCGACCGCGTGCCGCGCCGCTACACCGTCGAGGCCGGCAAGCGGCTTCGCGACCAATGGCTCACGAACGACGACGCCGGCCTCTACGATCTCTGGCTGCTGGGCCCCAACGGATATCACCGCCAGTTTCGTGGCCGCGCGGATCCCGCCCAGCCCGAGGTCAGCCTGCGCTATCAACCGCAGGCGGGCACGCTCTCGCTCACGCTGCACAATCCCGGCACGGTGCCGAATACCTTCCTGATCGACGACAGCGTTTATGGCGCGCAGGCGCCGCGCAACGAGCTGGTGGCCGGCCAGAGCCGCCTGGACATCACCATCGATCTGAAGGCGCAGGGCCATTGGTACGACCTGCGCATCAGCGCCGTCGACCGCCCCGAATGGGGCCGGCGCTTCGCCGGGCGCATGGAGACGGGCGCCCCCTCGACCTCCGATCCGGCGATGGGCGGCCCCATCGTGACGCAGCAGGCATAAAAAAAGGCGAGGATACGAATCCTCGCCTTTTTTCTTGCCAGCCTCGAGCGCGCCGCGGCCCGCCTCAGCCTTCCTGGTGCTTGCCCAGGCCGAGATAGCTCTCGATCACGCGCGGATTGCCGGCCAGCTCGCGCGCCGGTCCGTGCAGAATGATCTCGCCGGTCTCGAGCACGTAGCCATAATCGGCTACCTGCAAGGCCGCGCGCGCATTCTGTTCGACCAGCAGGATGGCCACGCCGGTCTCGCGCAGGCGCGCGATGATGTGGAAGATCTCGCGCACGATGCGCGGGGCCAGACCGAGGCTGGGCTCGTCCAGCATCAGCAACGTGGGCTTGGCCATGAGCGCGCGGCCCACGGCCAGCATCTGGCGCTCGCCGCCGGACAAGGTGCCGGCCTGTTGCGCGCGCCGCTCGCGCAGCCGCGGAAACAGATCGAACACTTCGTCGAGCGTGGTGCGCCAGCCGCTTTCGCGTGCGCGGTAGCGGCGAAAGCCACCGAGCAGCAGGTTGTCTTCGACCGACATGCTGCCGAACAGCTCGCGCCGTTCGGGCACGAGCGACATGCCCGCGGCCACGCGACGCTCGACCTGCCAGCCGGAGACGTCGTTGCCCGCATATTGCACCTGACCGGCGGCATGGCCCGTCTGGGGCAGCGAACCCATCACCGCATTGAGCATGGTGGACTTGCCGGCGCCATTGGCGCCGATGACCGTCACGATGCTGCCGGCCGGCACGGTCAGTGCGGCGCCGGTGAGCGCCCCCACCTTGCCGTAGCGGGCCGACAGATCGCGGACTTCGAGAACGGGCGCCTGGCTCATTGCACACCTCCGGCGGCCACGGGCTTGCCCTGATCGGCCTCGGGCAGATCGTCGTCGATGCCGCCCAGATAGGCCTCGAGCACGGCCGGGTTCTGCTGCACTTCGGCCGGCACGCCTTCGGCCAGCTTGGTGCCGAAATCCATCACGACCAGGTGATTGGTCAAACGCATCACAAAATCCATATCGTGTTCCACCAGCAGGATGCTCAGCCCTTCGGCGCGCAATTGCTCCAGCACCTGTGCCAGTTCCTGCTTTTCTTTGTAGCGCAGCCCCGCCGCCGGCTCGTCGAGCAACAGCAGCACCGGATCGCAGGCCAGCGCGCGCGCGATCTCCAGGATGCGTTGCTGGCCCAGCGCCAGATTGCCGGCCTGTTCGTAGAGATAATCGCCCAGTCCCACGCGCTGCAGCTGGCGCGCGGCCTCGTGCAGCAGCTGGGCCTCGCGGGCACGGTCGCTGTGCAGCGCGCCGGACAGCACGCCCACGTCGGAGCGCATGTGCGCGCCCAGCGCCACGTTTTCGAGTACCGACATGGTCGGCAGCAGCTGCACGTGCTGGAAGGTGCGGCCCACGCCCATCTGCGCGATGGCCCGCGCGGAGCGGCCGTCGGTGCGTTCGCCCAGGAAGCGGACCTGGCCGCGCGTCACGGGCAGCACACCGCTGATGAGGTTGAAGGTCGTGCTCTTGCCGGCGCCGTTGGGGCCGATGAGACCCATGATCTCGCCTGCGCGGACCTTGAACGTGATGTCGTTCACCGCGACCAGACCGCCGAACTCCTTGCGAATCGCGTCGACCTCGAGCACCAGCTCACCCGCCGCAGGACGCGTGCGCTGCGGCAGCGCCGGGGCCTCGGGCGGCGGCGCCAGGCTGCGGCGCGAGCCGGCGGTACCGGTCAGGCGCGACCACCAGCCGGCCAGGATGGGCCAGAGTCCGTTGCTAGCGTATTGCAGCATCAGGATCATCAGCACGCCGAACACAACGAGTTCGACGTTGGTGTTGGTGTCGATCACGAGCGGGAGCAGGTTCTGCAGCTGATCCTTGAGACCCAGGATCACGGCCGAACCGAGCAAGGCGCCCCAGACGTGGCTCGCGCCGCCCACCACCGCCATGAACAGGTATTCGATACCGTAGTTCAGGCCGAACGGGCTGGGGCTGACCGCGCGCTGCATGTGCGCGTAGAGCCAGCCCGACACGCAGGCCAGGATCGCCGCCCACACGAAGATGATGATCTTGTAGCTACCCGTGTTCACGCCCATCGACTCGGCCATGCCGGCGCCGCTCTTGAGCGCGCGGATCGCACGGCCGGGCCGCGAATCCAGCAGGTTGTGCGTGGCCCACAAGGCCAGCAGCACGAAAATCCAGATCAGGAAATAGATATGGCGTCCGCTGGCCAGCGAGAATCCGAACACGCTGATCGGCTCGATGCCGGCGATGCCGTCATGCTTGCCGAGGAAATCCAGATTGCCGAACAGGTAATACAGCGACAGGCCCCACGCGATCGTGCCCAGCGGCAGATAGTGCCCCGAGAGACGCAGCGTGATGAGCCCGAGGAAGAACGCCACGCCCGCGGTGATGAGCAGGCCCACCACCAGCGCGAGCCAGGGCGACGCGCCGTATTGCGTGGTGAGATAGGCCGTGGTGTAGGCGCCCAGGCCCACGAAGGCGGCCTGCCCGAACGAGGTGAGTCCGCCCACGCCGGTGAGCAGCACCAGACCGAGCGCCACGAGGCTGGCCAGACCGATGTAATTGAGCTGGGTGATCCAGAACTCGGGAGTCGCGCCCACCAGGGGCAGCGCCGCGAGCACGACGATAAAGACGAGAGGCAGAATTCGATTCATATTCATGATGCTCACTCCTCATCGTCCACATGACGGTGGGAGAACGAACGCCACACGAGCACGGGAATGATCAGCGTGAACACGATCACTTCTTTGTAGGCACTGGCCCAGAACGACGAGAAGGCTTCGAGCACACCCACCAGCAGCGCACCCGCGGCGGCGACCGGGTAGCTCGCGAGACCGCCGATGATGGCGCCCACGAAGCCCTTCAGACCGATCAGGAAGCCCGTGTCGTAGTACACAGTGGTGATGGGCGCGATCAACATGCCCGACATCGCGCCGATGGCGACCGCGAGCGTGAAGGTCAGGCTGCCCGACATGGTGGTGCTGATGCCCACCAGGCGAGCGCCGCGGCGATTGACGGCGGTGGCGCGCAGCGCCCGGCCATACAGCGTCTTGCCGAAGAACAGCCACAGCGCCACGATCAGCAGCGCGCAGGTCCCGACCACGAACAGGCTCTGGCCCGACCACGTGGCAAAGCCCAGATCGATCTGACCGCCCACGAAGGCCGGCGTGCGCCAGCCTTCGGCGCCGAAGAACACCAGCGCGAGGCCCATGAGGGCGAAGTGCACGGCGACCGACACGATGAGCAGCACCAGCACGGTGGCCTCGGCCAGCGGCTGATAGACGATGCGATACACCATCGGCCCCATCGGGATGACCAGCAGCAGCGTCAGCAGCATGTTGAGCCACAGCGACGTGCCCTGACCGGCATACGAAGTCGTGATCCACAACAGCACGAGCGGCAGCGCGACACAGGTGGCGAGCACCTTGGGCAGCCCGGACCAGATGCCCGTGCGCAGTCCGCGCACCAGCTCCAGCAGCAACACCACGAGGCCCAGCAGCGGCAGCAGATAGACCGTGCCCGGCACGCGGCCGTCGACCAGCATCGCGAGCGTCAGCGCGCCGAATGCAACGAACTCGCCTTGTGGAATGAAGATGACGCGCGTAACGGCGAAAACCAGCACCAAGGCCATGCCCAGCAAGGCATAGATGGCGCCGTTGACGATGCCGTCTTGCAGCAGAATCAGCGCAATTGTGGAATCCATCGAACAACTACCTTATGGTTCTTGGTGTCCCGACCCCGTCCAGGACACGGCAATACGACGCACCGGCCCCGAGAGGCCGGCGCGAGGTGCTACAGGGAAGCGCGATACTACGCCATCAAAGCGTCGCTACGGCACCGCGCGTCCCGCAATGCCTGACGATCAGAGACCGGGCTGGTACACCCACTTGCCGCCCTCGACCTTCACGATCACGCGCGAGCGCTGATCGAAACCGGCGTGGTCGGTGGGGCTCATGTTGAACACGCCCTGCGACACGGCGAGGTCCTTCACGCCTTCGAGGGCGTCACGCATGGCGGCGCGGAACTCGGGCGTGCCGGGCTTGGCGCCCGACTTGAGCGCGACCGGCAGCGCAGCCACGACCAGTTGGCCGGCATCCCACATGTGGCCACCGAACGTGTTGGTCGAGCCGGCGCCGTGCGCCTTTTCGTAGGTTTCGACGTAGGCGAGTGCCGACTTCTTGACCGGGTTGCTGTCGGGCAGTTGCGCGGCGACCAGCAGCGGACCGGCTGGCAGCAGCATGCCGTCGCAATCCTTGCCGCACACGCGCAGCACGTCGTTGTTGGCGGCGCCGTGCGTCTGGTAGATCTGGCCCGGGTAGTTGCGGGCGCGCAGTTCCTTCTGCGGCAGGGCCGACGGCGTGCCGGCGCCCGCGATCAGGATGGCGTCGGGCTTTGCGCCCACCAGCTTCAGGACCTGACCGGTCACGCTGGTGTCGGTGCGGCCGTACTTCTCGACGGCGGTGACCTTGATGCCGGCCTTCTCGGCGGCGGCTTGCATCACCGCGAGCCAGCCATCGCCGTAGGCGTCGGCAAAGCCGATGAAGCCCAGGGTCTTGATGTTGGCCTTGACCATGGCGTCGGCCAGCGCGCCGGCCATCAGCGCGTCGTTTTGCGGCGTCTTGAAGACCCAGCGGCGCTTTTCGTCGACGGGCTCGACGATCTTGGCGCTGGCGGCCACGCTGATCATCGGCACCTTGGCTTCGGCGGCCACGTCGACCATGGCGAGCGAACCGGGGGTGACCGAGGTGCCGATCAGCACATCGACCTTGTCATCGGAAACGAGCTTGCGCGAATTCTTGACGGCTTGCGTGGTGTCGGTGGCGTCGTCGAGCACGATCCAGTCGATCTTCTGGCCGGCGACATCCTTGGGCAGCAGCGCCACGGTGTTGCGCTCGGGGATACCGAGCGAGGCAGCCGGGCCGGTGGACGAAACCGTCACGCCGACCTTGACCTGCGCCTGGGCGCCGAACGACAGACCCAGGGCGAGAGCGGCCGCGACCGCGGACAAGCCGAATTGCTTGCGCATGATTTTTGTCTCCTGTGTTGGCTCTTGTGTGAACTCCGGGGATGGAGTGCGAGCCTGTTTAAAGTTATACAGAAAAAAGAATTATAGGGTTAAAAGAGTATCAAATTGACGGCGCTCCTCTCACCCAGTATCTACCCTAACACTTTGATGCAGCCGTCAAGCAAATGCATTCGATAATGGCGAATTCTTACCGTAACGCCAGAAGACGTCTCTAAGGGGAAACCCCGGTTAGCACCAGGGCTAGTGCTCAGACGCCCGCTCAATCTCGATTAAGATGAGGCCCTCGCGGAATCCGAACGGGCGCGCCCCGGCGGATCGAACCAAATCGACAGGGGACACTCTAAGAAGCTATGGATAAAGTCCGCAAAACCGACGCCGAATGGCGCGTCCAGCTCACGCCGATGGAATTCGCGGTGGCCCGCGAAAAAGGCACCGAACGCGCCTTCACCGGCCGCTACTGGGACACCTTCACCCCCGGCATCTATCGCTGTGTCGGCTGTGGCACGCCGCTGTTCGCCTCCGACACGAAGTTCGACGCCGGCTGTGGCTGGCCCAGCTACTTCGAGCCGATCGACCCCGCCCGCGTGCGCGAAGAAACCGACACGACGCACGGCATGGTGCGCACCGAAGTGCTGTGCAACATCTGCGACTCGCACCTCGGCCATGTGTTCCCCGACGGCCCCGAACCCACCGGCCTGCGCTACTGCATCAACTCGGTCTCGCTCAAATTCGAACCGCAGGGCGACGAATGAAGAAGTTTTTGTTCGACCTGTTTCCGCTGCTGCTGTTCTTCATTGCGTACCGGTATGCCGACATCTATTTCGCCACCAAGGTCGCGATCGCGGCCTCGGTGCTGCAGATCGCGTGGCTGAAGATCCGCGGCAAGCCGATCGACGCGATGAACTGGGTGAGCCTGATCGTGATCGCGGTCTTCGGCGGCCTGACCATCTATCTGCACAGCGACACGTTCATCAAATGGAAGCCCACGGTCCTGTACTGGCTGTTCGGCGGCGCCCTGCTCTTTTCGCGTTACGTGCTCAAGCGCAACCTGCTCGAGAAGTTCATGGGCAAGCAGATCACGCTCAAGTCCGCGCACGTCTGGGACAAGCTCAATCTGATGTGGGCGGCGTTCTTCGCGGTCGCCGGCGCGCTCAACCTGTACGTCGCCTTCTCGGGCGCGTTCACCGAAGAGCAGTGGGTGAGCTTCAAGGCGTTCGGCCTGCTCATCATGACCTTGCTGTTCGTCGTGGGCCAATCGTTCTGGCTCGGCCGGCACCTGGTCGAGCCCGCCGAAACCGCCGGCCAGACGCCGGCCATCGACAACGACAAGCCGCGCTGATTCCATGACCTCCGATACCTCCCAGACCCCGCTCGATCCGCTGGATCCGCTCGACCGACTCGAGATCATCCGGGCCCGCCTCGCGCCGCTGGCGCCGTTGCGGCTGGACATCGAAGACGAGTCGCACCTGCACGCCGGTCATGCCGGCGCGAAGGGCGGCGCGGCCCATTATCGCGTCGTCATCGTGTCCGACCAGTTCACCGGTTTGCGCCCCGTGGCGCGCCATCGGCTGGTGTATGATCGTCTGCAAGATCTCATGCCCTTTCCCATACATGCGCTGGCACTCGATGCCCAGGCACCCTCTTCCAAGTAAACCCCAAAGGAAATACATGAAACGCATCGTCATGCTGGCCGCGGCCTGCGTCATCGCCGTGCCCGCTTTTGCCCAAAACGTGGCCACGGTCAACGGCAAGGCCATCCCGCAGGAAAACCTCGACGAATTCGTCAAGCTGCTGGTGAGCCAGGGTGCCACCGACTCGCCCCAGCTGCGCGAGCAGGTCAAGCAAGAGATGATCAACCGCCAGGTATTCGTCCAGGCCGCCGAACAGCAAGGCATCGCCAAGAAGTCCGACGTCAAGACCGAGATCGAACTCGCTCGTCAGGGCATCCTGGTTCGCGCCCTGATGGCCGACTACCTGGCAAAGCACCCGGTCACGGATGCCCAGGTCAAGGCCGAGTACGACAACGTCAAGAAAGAGCAGGCCGGCAAGAACGAATACAAGGTTCGCCACATCCTGGTCGAAGACGAAAAGACCGCCAACGACCTGCTGGCTCAGCTGAAGAGCAAGAAGGGCAAGTTCGAAGATCTGGCCAAGAAAAACTCCAAGGATCCCGGCAGCGCCGAGCGCGGCGGCGATCTGGGTTGGGCACCTCCCACCAACTACGTCGCCCCCTTCGCCGAAGCGGTCACCAAGCTGAAGAAGGGCCAACTGGTCGACAAGCCGGTGCAAACCCAGTTCGGCTGGCACGTCATCCAGGTCGAAGATACCCGCCCGGTCGAGTTCCCGCCGATGGATCAGGTGCGCCCGCAGATCGAAGAGATGCTGCGCCAGCAAACCCTGGCCAACTACCAGAAAGAACTGCGTGAAAAGGCCAAGGTGCAGTAAGCCCCTCGCCCTCACGCAAAAACGCCCGCGATCTTCGGATCGCGGGCGTTTTTGTTTGTGCGGACGGCATGTTCGGGTGCCGATGTCTCAGCGGCAGTGAGAGCGGCGGAGCCACCCCGGCCCGCCGATCACGGATGCATCAGGCCATCCCCAGCAGCGCCTTCAAGCCGTCTTCATCGAGGATCGCCACGCCCAGTTCCTGGGCCTTGGTGAGCTTGCTGCCCGCGTCGTCGCCGGCCACGACATAGGCCGTTTTCTTGGACACCGAACCGCTCACCTTGCCACCCGCCGCCTGGATGTGACGCGTGGCCTCCTCGCGCGTCCAGGTCGGCATGGTGCCGGTCAGGACGAAGGTCTTGCCCGCGAGCTCGGTGCCTTCGGCGGCCGCCTCCGCCTCGGGATGCACGCCCTTCTCGGCCAGCGCCGCGATGATCTCGCGATTGTGCGGCTCGGCAAAGAAACGATGGATCGAACCCGCCACGACCGGGCCGACGTCCGGCACGGCCAGCAAGGCCTCTTCGTCGGCATCCATGATGCGTTGGATATCGCCGAAATGCCGCGCGATATCGCGCGCCGTGGTCTCGCCCACGTGCCGGATGCCCAGCGCGAACAGCAGGCGGCCGAGCGCCGGCTTGCGCGCGGCCTGGATGGCCGCCACCAGATTTTCGGCGGACTTCTGGCCCATGCGGTCCAGGGTCGCGAGCTTGATGGCATTCAGGCCGTACAGGTCGGCAAGCGACTTGACCCAGCCGTTGTCCACGAGCTGATCGACGACCTTCTCGCCCAGCCCTTCGATGTCGAGCGCCTTGCGCCCCGCGGCGTGCAGCAGGGTCTGCTTGCGCTGCGCGCCGCAGAACAGCCCGCCTGTGCAACGCGCGATGGCCTCGTCCTCGAGCTTCTCGATGGCCGAGCCGCAGACGGGACAGGCTTTGGGCATCACGAAATGTGCCGCGCCTTCGGGACGCTTTTCGAGGACAGGACCGACCACTTCGGGAATCACATCACCGGCACGCCGCACGACGACCGTATCGCCGATGCGCACGTCCTTGCGGCGAATCTCGTCTTCGTTGTGCAGCGTGGCGTTGGTGACCGTGACACCGCCGACGAACACGGGCTTGAGCCGGGCGACCGGCGTGATGGCGCCCGTGCGTCCCACCTGCACCTCGATGTCGAGCAACTCGGTGGTGGCCTCTTCGGCCGGAAACTTGTGCGCCAGTGCCCAGCGTGGCGCGCGCGAGACGAAGCCGAGCACGCGCTGGGCCGGCAGCGAATCGACCTTGTACACCACCCCGTCGATGTCGTAGGGCAGATCGGCGCGCAGCGCGCCGATGCGTTCGTAGAACGCCATCAGGCCCGCGGCGCCCTCGGCCTTGTGGTTGTACCTGACGTTGACCGGCAGCCCCAGGCTCGCCAGCCAGTCCAGCATCTCGCCGTGGGTATCGTGCGGCAGCGTCGACACCTCGCGCGCCGCCCCCGGCACCGGCTCGTCGAACCGATCGCTGGTGGTACGGGCCAGGCCCTGGACCTCGCCCCAGCTATAGGCGAAGAAGCGCAGCGGCCGCTGTGCGGTGATGCGCGGATCGAGCTGACGCAGACTGCCGGCCGCGGCGTTGCGCGGATTCACGAAGACCTTCTCGCCGCGCGCCGCCTGCCGGGTGTTGAGCTTTTCGAACTCGGCGCGATTCATCAAGACCTCGCCCCGCACCTCGAGCACGCGCGGCACGTCGCCCTTCAGCTTGAGCGGAATGGCCTTGATCGTGCGGATGTTGGCGGTGACGTCTTCGCCGGTCTGGCCGTCGCCTCGCGTCGCGGCCTGCACCAGCACGCCGTCTTCGTAGCGCAGGCTGATGGCCAGGCCGTCGAGCTTGAGCTCACAGAAATAGCGCGGCGCTTCGGCGGGACCCAGCAGGCCCGCGCCACGCAGCGTGTCGCTCACGCGTTTGTCGAAATCGGTGACGTCGTCTTCGGCGAAGGCGTTGCCCAGCGAGAGCATGGGCACGGCATGACGCACACTGCCGAACTCGGCCAGCGGCGCGGCGCCGACCCGCTGCGTGGGCGAATCCGGCGTGACGAGCTCGGGGTGCTCGTCTTCGAGCGCCTGCAGCTCGCGCATCAGCGCGTCGTACTCGGCGTCGGTGATCGAGGGCTCGTCGTGGACGTAATAACGGACGTTGTGCTGTTCGATCTCGGCGCGCAGGCGCGCCGCCGCCTCGGCGGGCGGGGGGGACGACGCCTTGCTCATTACGCAAAGACCCGTTGCGAGCGCTCGCTGCCGGCCGGCAGGCCGGCCTCGTCGAGCTGCGCGAACAGCACCTGCAGGCGTTCGTCGATGACCTTGTCGGCCCCTTCGATCAACCCGCGGCCGGAATCGTCGACCAGCTCGGCGCGCAGACGCGCGGCCAGATCACGGCCCACGTCGACCATGCGGCCGAAGGCGCGCGGATCGGCGGGGCTGCACGGCACGTCGAGCAGCAGCGTGAGGCGTTCGATGCCGCCCATGCCGGCGTCGAACGGCGCGCCGTCGGTACGCGAGAGGGTGAAGCGCACGGCACCGGTATCGGTCAGCCACGCCAGACGCGGGCCATCCGAGGCAAAGCCCAGCTCACGCGCGACGTTCATGACTTCGGCGGCCGGCTGGGCCGTGCCGAGCAACAGCGTCAGGCCGACCTGGGTATCCAGCGCGGCGCAGGCGGCGTCGAGGCGCCCGGCCTGTTCGACCACCTGTTGCTGATCGGGGCCCTCGATGGTCGCCTCGAAGCGTTCGGCCAGATCCTGGGCGCGCGCCCAGGCCTGCGACCACTCGATGGCGGTCAGCGGGCCGCTGCGATTGGCGAGCAGCACGGCCAGCTGCAGCGAGGCGTAGGATTCGTCGCCGTGGATGCGGGCACGATGGCGGCCGCGATCCGTGCCGGCGAAGACACGCACCGGTTTGCGACCGATCTGGCGCAAGGACTGGGTGTACGGCAGCAGATCGGCGCCGCGCACGGGTTCGGCGAAGTGGATCTCGATGACCACTTCGCAGGCGGGATCGGGTTCTTCCGCGTCGTCGCGCTCCGGCTCGGCGGCCGCCTGCGCGGCACTGGCGTGCACGGCGCCCGCCGCCACCGCGCCGGCGGGCATGCCGCCCGGCGCCGCGGACGCGCTTTCGCCGACGCCCATGCCGGGCTCACGGCGCTGCGCCGGCGTGGGCGCGGCGTGCGCGCGCGCCGGCGGCGTTTCGCCCGCGCCCAGGAGCGGATCCTGTTCGGTCGAAGGAAAATGCACCTGCATCTTGCGGCGCACGCGGCGGTCCTGCCACCAGTTGAATCCCAGCACCAGCAGGATGAGCAGCACGCCCAGGGCAATCAACCCGATCTGCAAATCACTCATGTATCAATCCCACGCCCGGTTGGGGCGCCTTTCGTTCAGTCGGTTTATGCGGCTTCGGCGGCCATCTGCACGGCCGAATCGATGTCTACGGCAACGATACGCGAAACGCCCTGCTCCTGCATCGTCACACCCACCAGTTGCTTGGCCATCTGCATCGCGATCTTATTGTGCGAGATGAACAGGAACTGCGTCTGGTCGCTCATGTTGCGCACCAGATTGGCATAACGCTCGGTATTGGCGTCGTCCAGCGGCGCGTCCACCTCGTCGAGCAGGCAGAACGGCGCCGGGTTGAGCTTGAACAGCGCGAACACCAGCGCGGTCGCGGTGAGCGCCTTTTCGCCACCGGACAGCAGATGAATCGTGCTGTTGCGTTTGCCCGGCGGCTGAGCCATCACCTGCACGCCCGCGTCGAGGATCTCGTCGCCGGTCATGGTGAGTTTGGCTTCGCCGCCGCCAAATAGTTTCGGGAACAGCTCGCCGAAGTGGCCGTTCACGGTATTGAAGGTTTCCTGCAGCAGCTCGCGCGTTTCGCGGTCGATCTTGCGGATCGCGTCTTCGAGCGTCTCGATCGCGGTGAGCAGGTCTTCCTGCTGCGAATCGAGGAAGGTCTTGCGTTCGCGCGAGGTGCTCAGCTCGTCGAGCGCGGCCAGGTTGACCGAGCCGAGCGCGTCGATCTGGCGCGAGATGCGGCCCACCTCGGACTGCAGCCAGTTGGCGCGGCGCCATTCGTCCGGCAGCGTCGAGAGCTCCTGGGCCAGCGTGTCGCGATCGACTTCGCGGGCGTTCAGTTGCTCGGTGAACTGCTCTTCGGCCAGGCGCGCGGCCTGTTCCTGCAGCTGCAGCTCGGTGATGCGGGCACGCAGCGGTTCGATGTTGCGCTCTTGGGCCAGACGGTCTTCGTCGGCGCCGCGCAGCAGCGCCGCCAGATTGTCGAGCTCCTGGCGCGCGCGCGTCAGGGCTTCCTCGCGCTCGGCGCGCGCTTCGAGCGCGTCCTGGAGGCCGGCCTGGGTCGCGGACGCATCGAGGTCGACTAGCTCGCCTTCGAGCTGCTGCAGCTCGACGGTGGCGCGCTGGCTTTGATCGGCGGCGAGCTGGCGGTTGCGCTGCAGATCGGTGATGCGCACCTGCACGCCGCGCTCGGCGAACTCGGCCTCTTGCGCCGCGCGTTCGAGCTCGCGCAGGCGGGTGCGGGCCGCCTCGGCCTGCGCCGCCAGGCCTTCGCCGTCGATTTCGGCGTCGGCGAAGCGGGATTGATGTTCGGCCAGCTCGGCGTCGAGCGTTTCGAAACGCGCCTCGGCGTCTTCGCGGGTGGCGCGCAGGTCTTCTTCCTGGACGGCCAGCTCTTCGAGGTCCTGGCGCAGCCGCGTGGCGCGCTCACCGGACTGCTCGGCCTGCTGCTGCAGGCGGGAATGCTCGAGCTGGATGTCGTGCACGCGGCGGGTGACCTCGGCGACGCGCTGGCGCGCCGGCGCGAGCGCCTGGCTCACCTGCTGCCAGGCGGCCTCGGCCCGCGCCACGTTGCCCAGCGCCTGGTCGGCGATGAGCTGCTGGGCCTTGATCTCGCGCTGCAGGTTTTCGATTTCCTGTTGGCGTGCCAACAGGCCCGCCTGCTCGGAATCGGGCGCATAGAAGCGCACGCTGTGCGCGTCGATCAGATGGCCCGCGCGCACCACATAGGCGCTGCCCTCGGGCAGCGTCGAGCGTCCGTTGAGCGCCTGGGTCACGTCGGTGGCGGTATAGATGCCGCGCAGCCAGTCGTTGAGCAGCGTGCGCAGATCGGGATCGGTGATGCGCAGCAGGCTCGCCAGCGGGGTCAGGCCCGCCGGCGCGGCCGGCGCCGGACCCGCGGCCGGGGTCTGGTAGAAGGCCAGACGCGCGGGCGGCGCGTCGTCGGCGAAGGCTCGCGCCCAGTCGAGGTTGCGAACCTCGAGCGCCGCCATGCGTTCGCGCAGCGCGGCCTCGAGCGCGGGCTCCCAGCCCGGTTCGATGTGCAGCTTCTGCCACAGGCGGCCCAGGCCCGCGAGCTCGTGCTTGGCGAGCCAGGGCTCGAGCGCGCCCTGCTTCTGGACGTCTTCCTGCAGCTTGACCAGCGCCGCCAGCCGGGCTTCCAGGCGCGCGAGCGCCTGGGCGTCCTGCTGAGCGGACGACTGGGCGCGGCTGCGCTCGGCGTCGGCTTCGGGCACACGGCCTTCGAGCTCGGCGAGCTCGGCCTGAGCCGTCTCGAGCTGCTCTTCGCCCGCATAGCGGGCGCCGGCCAGCTCTTCGAGCTTTTGCGGATCGGGCGTGTGCAGTTCACGCAGATCCTGCTGCAGGCGCTCGCGGCGCTGCTCCAGGACCTGCAGTTGGCGATCGGACTCGCGTTGGGTCTGGGCGGCCAGCGCGAGGTTTTGTTCGACGCGGGCCAGCGCGGCGCGCATCTCGTCGCGGCCGCTGGCGGCCTCGCGCACCCGTGCCTCGATGGCGGGCAGCGTGGCCTGCGCCTCTTCGGCCACCGCGCGCGCCTCTTCGGTGCGGGCGGCGCCGGTGGCGAGGTCGTCCTCGGCCTGGGCGATCTGTTCGGTGCAGTGTTCCTGCTGCGCGTTCCATTCGTCGATCTGCGCCAGCAACTGCTCGCGGCGTGCGGTCAGGCGGTTGCGCGAGTCCACCACGTGGCGGATCTCGGCCTCCAGCCGGCTGACCTGGGCGTTGGCCTCGTAGAGCTGGCCCTGGGCCGCATGCACGGCGTCGCTCGCGGCGTAGTGGGCCTGGCGCCGGGATTCGAGCGCTGCCTCACCGGAACGCAGACCGGCGATGGCGGCTTCCAGATTGTTCTGGGCCTGCGCCATCTCCTGGGTTTTTTTGTCGCGCTCGATGCGCGCGCCGGATTCTTTCAGGAACCACAGCGCAAACTGCTTTTTCTCGCCGTCGGCCTGCAGCTCGCGGTACTGGCGCGCCACCTCGGCCTGGGCCTCGAGCTTCTCGAGCTGGCTGTTCAGCTCGCGCAGGATGTCTTCGACGCGGGTGAGGTTTTCGCGCGTGTCGGACAGGCGGTTTTCGGTCTCGCGGCGGCGCTCTTTATAGCGCGACACCCCGGCCGCCTCTTCGAGGAACACCCGCAGCTCTTCGGGACGCGCCTCGATCAGGCGGTTGATCATGCCCTGGCCGATGATGGCGTAGCCACGCGCGCCCAGGCCGGTGCCCAGGAAGATGTCGTGGATGTCGCGCCGGCGCACCTGCTGGTTGTTGACGTAGTAGCTGCTGGTGCCGTCGCGGGTCAGGACGCGGCGCACGGCGATTTCGGCGTAGGTGCTCCACTGCCCGGCCGCCCTGCCTTCGCTGTTGTCGAACACCATCTCGACCGACGCCCGGGCCGCCGGCTTGCGGTTGCCCGAGCCGTTGAAGATGACGTCCTGCATGGATTCGCCGCGCAGCTCGGAGGCCTTGGCCTCGCCCAGCACCCAGCGTACGGCGTCGATGATGTTCGACTTGCCGCAACCGTTCGGCCCCACGACCCCCACCAACTGGCTGGGCACGGGGATGACGGTGGGATCGACGAAGGACTTGAAGCCGGCGAGTTTGAGCTGGGTAAGGCGCACAGTACGGTGACGGACCGGGTAGGTTGAACGAAGAGGCGTTGAACGGACCTGCCGCGCAAATTGGCAAACCGGCCTCGAAAGGCCGGTCTGGATATGGGTCGTATGATACCCCAGCCGCGTCGGCGGCATGACCAACGGCGCTCGAGAGCGCCATTGCGTCTCCACCGGGCGTGAGCGGACGCTATACTCCCTGACAAATTTGGCGATCAGTCCCAAATCCATACAACGCCGGCACCGGCACCAGCGGGGATATTCTTGAAACGCGGGTTTTATCTGGTCATGGCCGCTCAGGCCTTCTCGTCGATGGCAGACAACGCATTGTTCATTGCAGCAATCGCGTTGATACTGGAACTGAGTGGACCCGACTGGATGGCGCCGATGATGAAATGGTCATTCGCGCTCGCCTACGTGGTGCTGGCGGCCTTCGTCGGCGCCTTCGCGGATTCCTACCCCAAGGGCCGGGTGATGTTCGTCACCAACGCGCTCAAGGTCGCCGGCTGTCTGCTGATGTTCTCGTACGCCAGCATCGGCGTGCCCCACGAATACCAGATCTACCTCGTCGTCGGCGCCTACGCCCTGGTCGGCATCGGCGCGGCCGCTTACTCGCCGGCCAAATATGGCATCGTCACCGAGATGCTGCCGCCCCATATGCTGGTCAAGGGCAACAGCTGGATCGAAGGCCTGACCGTGCTGTCCATCATCATCGGCACGGTGCTGGGTGGCGCGCTGATTTCGCCCAAGGTGTCGCAGCTGCTGCTGTCGCATCCGACGATCGGCACGCTGGTGCACACGCCGGCCGAAGCCGCCATCCTGGTGATCGCGGTGGTCTACCTGCTGGCCGCGCTGTGCAATCTGATGATCCCGAACACGCACGTGCGCTATCCGCCGCAACAGAAAAACCCCATCAAGCTGATCCGCACGTTCGGCGGCTACGTCCGGGTGCTGTGGCGTGACAAGCTGGGCCAGATCTCCCTGGCCGTCACCACCCTCTTCTGGGGTGCCGGCGCCACGCTGCAGCTGATCGTGATCGAGTGGGGCCGCAGCCACCTGGGCTATCGCCTCGACCAGGCCTCCATCCTGATGGGCGTGGCCGCGCTGGGCACCGTGATCGGTTCGATTCTCGCCGGCCGTATTCCGCTGCGCCGCGCGCTGAGCGTGCTGCCGGTGGGCGCGGGCATGGGCCTGGTGGTGCTGCTGATGCCGCTGGTCTATTCGCCCTGGAGCGTCTATCTGCTGCTGCTCATCACGGGCGGCCTGGCCGGCTTCTTCGTGGTGCCCATGAATGCCCTGCTCCAGCATCGCGGCCATGTGCTGCTGTCCGCCGGACACTCCATCGCCGTGCAGAACTTCAACGAGCAGCTCAACATCCTGCTGATGGTCGCGATGTACACGCTGATGCTCTGGCTCAACATGCCCATCAATGCCGTGATCGTCGTGTTCGGCCTGCTGGTGACCGTGCTGATGCTGGTTTTCATGCGCTGGAGCCGCCGCAACCTGGCCCGCGACCCCGAGCTGCAGGAGCAGATCGGCCAGGAAGGCCACGGCCAGGCGCTCGATTCCGTGCGGCACTGAGCGCCAGGCGAACCACCACTTTCTTCAACAGAATCAATGCATTGGCGGCCCCTCGGGGCCGCCAATGCCATTCAGGCCCGTGCGATCGCGATACGGACACGAGGCCAGTCCCGCGGTCACGCCGGGGCGCTCGGGGGGCAGGCGCGAACGGGCGAGGCGGCCAGGGCGGCCGGGCCGTCAGGCGCGAGCGGCCGGGGCCATCGACCCGCCCCCGCCCTGCCTCAGGGCTGGACCGCGAGCTGCAGATCCTGCCAGGCGCGCGCCTTCTCGACCGGACTGCGCAGCAGATAGGCGGGGTGATAACTCACCACCAGCGGGATCTCGACGCCTTCGTCGGTCTTGAGGGTATGAACCCGGCCCCGCAGGCTGCCGATGGTGGCTTCCGTCCCGAGCAGGGTCTGCGCGGCGAAGCGGCCCAGCACCAGGATGCGCTCCGGCTTGAGCAGCGCGATCTGGCGCATCAGGTACGGACTGCAGGCGGCCACTTCTTCGGGCTTGGGATTGCGGTTGCCGGGCGGACGGCACTTGATCACGTTGGCGATGAACACGTCCTGCTCACGGCTCATGCCCACCGACGCCAGCATCGCATCGAGCAACTGCCCCGAACGGCCGACGAACGGCAGCCCCTGGCGATCCTCTTGTTCGCCCGGGGCTTCGCCCACCACGAGCCAGCGCACCTGCTGCTGAGCGCCGGTGCCGAACACCGCGTGCTTGCGGCCCTCGCACAGACCACAGGCCGTGCAGGCGGACACCAGACCTTCGAGCTCGGCGAAGTCGGCGCGGCCGGCGCGGGCCGCCACCTCGCGGGCACGCTCGGCCGGGGTCGGCTCCGCCTCTTTCGAGCTGGCTTCGACGGGCGCCGGTTTGGGCGGCGGACCGCTGCGCACGGGAATGCGCGGTCGCTCGGTAGCGGACGCCGCGGCGCCAGCGGCGGGCGCGGGTGCCACGGCAACGGAGGCGGCAGCGTCCGGCGCGGCCTCGGCCACCGGCGGCACCACGATCGGCGCGCCGGCGCCCGGCGCGTCGGCGCCCGGCGCGCCAGCGCTCGCCGGC
>NZ_NEVN01000010.1 GCF_002261475.1 Bordetella genomosp. 5 | reverse complement strand
CCGCTGCTGACGACCGTGGAATCGGCGTTACCGCCGGTGTTGATGTTCTGCGTAGCGCCGGAGCTGACGACGGTGCTGGTGGCCGAGCCGCCACCGCCCACGTTTTGCTGGGCGCCACTGGCAACCTGCGTATCGGAGGCATTGCCGCTCACGTTCTGGGTGCCACTGACCTGCACCTGGCTGGCCGAACCGCCGCTGTTGACGTTTTGCGTACCGCCGCTGCTGACGACCGTGGAAGTGGCGTTACCGCGGTTGTTGACGTTCTGTGTACCGCCGGAGCTCACAACGGTGCTCGTGGCCGAGCCGCCATCGCCCACGTTTTGCTGCCCCCCGCTGGCGACTTTCGTGTCCAAGGCGTCGCCGCTCACGTTCTGCGTACCACTGACCTGCACGTTGCTGGCCGAACCGCCGCTGTTGACGTTTTGCGTACCACCGCTGCTGACGACCGTGGAAGTGGCGTTACCGCGGTTGTTGACGTTCTGTGTACCGCCGGAGCTCACGACGGTGCTCGTGGCCGAGCCGCCATCGCCCACGTTTTGCTGCCCCCCGCTGGCGACTTTCGTGTCCGAGGCGTTGCCGCTCACGTTCTGCGTACCACTGACCTGCACGTTGCTGGCCGAACCGCCGCTGTTGACGTTTTGCGTACCGCCGCTGCCGACGACCGTGGAAGTGGCGTTACCGCGGTTGTTGACGTTCTGTGTACCGCCGGAGCTCACAACGGTGCTCGTGGCCGAGCCGCCATCGCCCACGTTCTGCTGCCCCCCGCTGGCGACTTTCGTGTCCGAGGCGTTGCCGCTCACGTTCTGCGTACCACTGACCTGCACTTGGCTGGCTGAACCGCCGCTGTTGACGTTTTGCGTACCGCCGCTGCTGACGACCGTGGAGTTGGCGTTACCGCCCGAGTTGATGTTTTGCGTACCGCCAGAGTTCACGACGGTGCTCGTGGCTGAGCCGCTCGAACCCACGTTCTGCTGGCCACCGTTGTCGATCAGCGTGCGGGAGGCGTTGCCGCTGAGGTTCTGTGTGCCGCCGCCACTGATGAATGTGGAAACGGCGGTGCCGCCCGAGCTGATGTTCTGGGTGCCGCTGCTGTAGACGTATGTGGAGGTGGCGCTGGCGCCGGAACTGACGGTCTGCGAGCCGCCACGAATTGTGGTGTCGGTGGCGGCGCCGCCTGAATTGACGGTTTGAGTGCCGCCCGAGCTGATGACGGTGAAGTGGGCGGAGCCGCCGCTGGCGATGTCCTGGCGACCTCCGCTGGTGATGGTCGTGCTCGACGCGATCCCACTGACGTTTTGCGTGCCGCTTGCATTCACTCTGGTGGCGGTTGCCGTACCTCCCCGCAGGATGATTTGCGTGCCGGTCTGGACGACGGCGCCAGATGCCGAGCCGCCGCTGTGGATGTCTTGTCGGCCAAAATTGGTCACCAGTGTCGAGATTGCGAGCCCGCCCGCTCTCACGATCTGGACGGCGCGCGAGGACCCATTGTCCGTCAGCAACATCTGCGTCCCGCGGGCGACGGATCCCGAGTTGACAATTTCGGTGCCGCGCAATTGGGTGTTTCTGGTATTCCCACCCTCCAGACTCAGGTGGTTGCCGAATTGAACGACCGTATCCAGGAGCTCGCCACTCGTGAGATGCACGATCGCGTTGTTCCCGGGAAACGAGGTCAGAAACCCGGTGGTGCCACCCACCCAGAAGCCTGCACCGATCGGCTGCTCATCCGCCCATCTCACCTGCGCCGCGGCGTTCTGCATGACGGATACCGATGCAAACGCGATCACCATGTTCAGCATGAGCGGCCGCAGACGAGTCGGACGGGGGCGGCTCCTCAATGCTTTCGCCACCACGACCGCCGAAGCCACCTGGATGGCTCGACTGACAGACAATCTCCGTCCGCCACTGCGGACCAGTTCGGACACCACCAGCCAGCACTGACGGGCTTCGGACCAAACGATGTTGAAGATCTTGTTCATGGTTTCAGCGATATGTGAGGTCAGGCCGCACTGGCAGGTGGGATGGCTGACGTAAAGAGAGAATGGGTCAGGCCGCTACATGGACAGAGATGAGCCATTGCGACGTCTGGTGGTCGATCAGGCGACGTTTGGGATTACCGGCCCGCGTGTGATTGCTCGGGCGCCTTCGAATGGGCGACGCGGATCTTGGGCGGGCGGACACAACGGCTAGTCGTGATGATCGAAGCTCTCGTGGGTGACCTCCGTGCCGCCACGGCAGGCGGCCTCGTACAGACAGTCGCCTGATTCGGTGTCGATGAGCGCTGGCTTCCTGTGCGCCTCGCGCAGGTACGCGCGTGCCCGCGCGATGACGTAAAGGCGCATGACCTCAGAGCCGAGCTGAGTTGGAAGGCGAGCGGATCGATGAATGGCGTCATGCAGTACGAATGAAATGTGAGCGTTGTCGACGAGTTGCGAATACCGGGTCGTGGCTGGAACTTTATGTAGGAGAGCCCGACCGGAGAATCGCTAACCTTCGAGTGTTTGCTCATCGCGGATCGTCGGACTTCGTAGAAGCGACGACGCGGGAGAATCGTGTTGCAAGAGGCAGGTGGGTTTGCGCACTGAAAACCGAAGAATTTCTATATTCCGTGGGCTGATGTCTCAATAGGCTGCGCATATTCACTAAAGCTTTGGAGCATCGCCATTCTTCGCGGTCAGCCGGACACGTTCGCCCACGTTGTCAACCGGCCCTTTATTTCAGCGTCTCGACATTCGGCCCGCGATTTCGCCCAGGCTATGAGGCTGGGCGAGCTGATCCTGGTCTATCAGCCGATTCATGACGTCGCCTCCGGCGCCATGGTGGGGCTCGAAGCGCTGGCCAGATGGCGCCGTGACGGTGCCGATGTCGCCACGCCCGACACCTTCATCGCCCTGGCCGAGCAAAGTGGGCTGATCGTCGAATTCGGGCGGCAGGTTCTGCGCATGGCGTGCAGACAGCTGGCGCTCTGGTCGGGCACCCGCTACGAGTCGGTGCCCGTCAGCGTGAACATCTCTCCGCAGCAGCTTCAAGATCCCGACTTCGTACAAGACGTCTGCGGCAGCTTGCAGGCCCATGCCGTCGACGCGCGCCGCCTGGTGATCGAGATCACCGAACGGGAGCCCCTGGGCGACAGCCTGTACGCCGCCAGCGCGATCGCGGCACTGCGCGAGATAGGCGTGAAAGTCGTGCTCGACGACTTCGGCGGGGGATACATGAATCTTGCCGTGTTGCTGAGATACGGCATCGATGGCCTCAAGCTCTCGCTCGATACGCCGTGGGGCGAGGGGGCTCAGACCGATCCACGTGCCTGGGAGGTGATCAGGGCGGTCGCCCAGATGTGCAGGGGCATCGGCATCTCACTGGTGGTAGAGCGGGTCGAGACCCTGCGCCAGTGGGTGTTGTTGCAGGGCCTCCCCGAGGTGCGGGCGCAAGGTTACTTGCTCGGGAAACCCACGATGCCCGACGACTTGCCGTAGGGTCGCATCGCCGCTCGATGATGATCCGCGCCATTCGCAAATGTCTTCAGTCCACACCCCGATAAGCCCCTGAGCGCGGAGAAAGCCTTGATCGTCAATAGAAGGTCCTATAACGAGCGGCGCTGGATCAGAATCTTCGACAACGAATGGGACCGCCTCGGTTTAAAGAGGCAGCGGCGCGCAAAAAGAAGCTTGCTACCGGGGTGGTCTTCCGCGTGTCGCGTGATCATCGCCGACGACCATCCGCTGGTGCCGGTTGCCGTGGCGAAGTCTTTATCGTCGTCAGGCGACTTCTGCATCGTGGCCATCGTGAATTCCGGTGATGCGCTGCTGGAGCGCCTGGCCATCTCGGCCGCGCCGTGCGACCTGATCGTGACAGACTTCGCGATGCAGTCCGACGAAACCGAACGAGTGGGCCTCGATGGCGCCCGATTGCTCGGCCTGCTCCAGCGCAACTATCCCGACATTCCGGTCGTGGTGCTCACCATGATCAACAATGGTGGCATGCTCAGATCCATGCTGCGTGAGGGGGTGCATGGCATCGTCAGCAAAGATGAACCCCCCAATGTCCTTGCCCAAGTTTGCGCAAAGGTCATGATCGGCGCGCAGGTCCCCGTCCTCAGCCCAAAGGTGGCGAATCGCCTGGAGCCCGAATCGGGAGGCGTTTCGGTGCGGCGCGGCCGAGAGCCCGTGTTGTCGCAGAAAGAGAGCGAGGTGGTGCGGCTGTTCGCCCAGGGCTATTCGCTGACCGATATCTCGCACCAGCTCAGCCGGGCCATCACCACCGTGGCCACGCAAAAGCGCTCGGCCATGCGCAAACTCAATCTGAACACCAACGCCGACCTGATCCGCTACGCCTCCGAAGCCGGGATGGTCTGACGGGCAGTCCCAGCCGGGCGTCCGACCCGGACGGCACTAGTCGAATGTCACTACCCGGACGTCACTGTCCGGGCGTCACTCCCCCGGCGTCACTGCCCGAGCGTCACTCCCCGGGCGTCACTGTCCGGATGTCACTGCCCGGTCGGGCTCTCCCCACGCGCCGAATGTGGCCAGGCGAACGGTTCAATTTCTGTCTTGACAGAAATTTCAGAAATCAAATACAGTGTCTCCATGATACTGACACCGATCGCCGAACGATTCATTCTGCACTGGGGAGAGATGGGTTCTCGCTGGGGCGTGAATCGCACCGTGGCCCAGATCCATGCCTTGCTGTATCTGGTGGGCAAGCCCCTGCATGCTGAAGAGATCGCCGAGACGCTGGGTGTGGCGCGTTCGAACGTCAGCACCAGCATCAAAGAGCTGCAGTCCTGGAAGCTGGTCAAGGTGGTGCACGTGATGGAAGATCGTCGCGATCATTTTGAGACCTCCACCGACGTCTGGGAACTGTTCAAGCTGATCGTGGAAGGGCGGCGCCAGCGCGAGGTGGACCCGACGCTCACCGTGCTGCGCGATAGTCTCGTAAGCCCCGAGATCAAAGACGAACCCGAGACCGAGGAGCGCATTCGCAAGACGCTCGAGTTCATGGAAATCCTGACGACCTGGTCGGACGAGATGCTGCGCATGAAGCCCGAAACCCTGATGAAAACGCTGGGCATGGGCGCCAAGATCAGCAAGACCATGCGTCGCGGCAAGTGAGCGTGGCGTCCGGCGCGTAGGCAAAAGGCAGACGCAGGACACGCAGCGAGCAATGAGAACGACCAGGCGAACTCGATTCGAGCGAGCAATGAGAACGACCGGGCGAACTCGATTCGAGCGAGCAATGAGAAGGACCAGGCGAACTCGATCCGGGTGAGCAATCAGAAGGACCAGGCGAACTCGATTCGCCTGTTTTTGGGCCAGCAATTTCTGTCTATACAGAAATAACTGAAACGACAGACGAGCGATGGACCGGAGCGGAGCGGGATCGTGAATATTCTGGTGTGCGGGGCGAGCGGGTTTATCGGGACGGCGATCTGCGCGGCGCTTGCGCGGAACGGGCATCGTGTCGTGCGCGGCGTGCGCCACGCGACCCTGCCGGACGAGGTCGAGGTGGACTTCGCGCGCGACGTCGAGCCCGCGCATTGGCAGCCGTTGCTCGAGGGCGTTGACGTTGTCGTGAACGCCGCCGGGATCCTGCTGGAACGAGGCGCGCAGTCGTTCGAGGCCATTCATCGGCGCGGGCCGATCGCGTTGTTCGACGCGAGCGTGGCGGCGGGTGTACGCCGCATCGTGCAAGTGTCGGCGCTTGGCGCCGATCAGGGCAGCACCGCTTACTTTCGCAGCAAGCGTGCCGCCGACGAACATCTGCTCGCGCTGCCGATCGCGCACCACGTCGTGCGGCCGGCGCTCGTGTATGGCGAGCAGGGCGCGTCCGCGCGGTTTTTCCGGCGGCTCGCATCGCTGCCGGTTCATTTTCTGCCCGGGTCGGGCGAGCAGCGGTTGCGGCCCGTGCACGTGGCCGAGCTGGCGGAGGTCGTATGCCGCCTTGTCGAGAACAGTGCGAAGGTGCCCGCCATCCTCGATCTGGTGGGCGGCACCGAAGTGTCGTATCGCGACATGCTGGGCACGTATCGCAGCGCCATGGGCTTCGCGCCGGCATGGCGCATCGCGGTGCCGGCGTGGCTGATCGGTGGAGCGGCGGCGCTGCTGGATCGTGTGCCGCGCTCGCTATTGACGCGGGATACCTGGGCCATGCTGCAGGCCGGCAACACGGCCGATGCCGAGCCCACCGCCCGTGTGCTGGGACGACAGCCTGCCGGCATCGCGGATTTCATCGGGCCCGCGGATGCGCTGCGCCTACGCGCGGCGGCACTCGCGGCGTGGCGGCCAGGCGTGCTGCGCGCGGCGCTCGCCTTCATCTGGATCTGGACGGCGTTCTGCAGCGCGGTCTGGTATCCGCAGCAAGACAGTCTGGCGCTGCTGGCACCCCTGGGGCTGCATGGCGCCGTGGCGCTCGTTGCGCTGTACGGGGCAAGCGCCCTCGATCTGCTGCTGGGCGTGCTCACGCTATGGCGGCCCGGCCGGCGGCTCTGGGCGTTTCAGCTCGGGCTGGTCACCGTCTATTCCCTGATCGTCGCGATCGCCTTGCCGGCGTTTCTCTGGCATCCGTTCGCGCCGCTCATCAAGAACGCAGCCGTCATTGCGCTGCTGGTCACGCTGCTCAGCGAGGAGGTTGAATCATGAACATGTATCTCACCGTCAAGACGTTGCACATCATCTCGTCGGTGCTCATGGTGGGCACGGGCTTCGGCACGGCGTTTTATCTGTTTTTCGTGAACCGCACGCGGTCCGTGCCGGCCATCGCGGCGGTGTCGAGGCTGGTGGTGCGCGCGGACCTGTGGTTCACCACGCCGGCGGTGATTTTTCAGCCGCTGTCGGGCCTGTGGCTGGCGCATGCGGTGGGCTGGTCGTGGACCACGCCGTGGCTGGCGACCTCGATCGGACTGTACATCCTGGCCGGCGCGTGTTGGCTGCCGGTGGTGTGGCTGCAGGCCGAAATGGCCAAAATGGCGCGCGTGGCGCACGCCGAGGGCAAGAGCGAGCTGCCGGCTACCTACTGGCGCTACGCGAAGTGGTGGGAGGGCCTGGGCTACCCCGCGTTCGTCGCGATGGTGGTGGTGTACTTCCTGATGGTGCTCAAGCCGGCATTCTGAGCGGGTGGAAGTGCGAATGCTCGATCGCAACCTCGCACCCGTGGCATCGGCGCACGCAGCACCCGCGACATCGGCGCACGCAGCATCCGCGACGTCGGCGCACGCAGCATCCGCGACGTCGGCGCACGCAGCATCCGCGACATCGGCGCATGCAGCATCCGCGACCTCGGCGCATGCACCGTCCGCGGCAGGCCCGCGGGCCTGACCGGCTCAGACCGGGGTGACCGCGCCCCGGCCCGAGAAGTGGCCGTCGATGTTGTCCAGGAAGATGCTGAACTGCGCCGCGATCGCTTCGGGAGACCAGCCCGCCAGGTGCGGCGTCAGGATCAGGCGATCGAGGTCGATGAGTTCGGCGGGCGCATCGGGTTCACTCTCGTAGACGTCGATGCCGGCGCCGCCCAGGGTGCCGGCGCGCAGCGCTTCAGCGAGCGCCTGCGTGTCGACGATGCTGCCCCGGCCCACGTTCACCAGGAAGCCTTCGGGGCCCAAGGCCTTCAGGACGGCGGCATCGACCAGGTGATGCGTGGACGCACCGCCGGGCGCGGCGCAGACCAGCACGTCGCACCATTCCGCGAGTGCCAGGACATTCTCGAAGTAACGATACGGCGATCCGGGCTTGGCATTGCGGTTGTGATAGCCGATGTCCATCCGGAAGGCGCGCGCACGCGTTGCGATTTTTTCGCCGATCGTGCCCATGCCCAGGATGCCGAGCCGCTTGCCCGAGACGTTGGGCGGCAGCGCAATCTTGGTGCGCCATACGCCCGCGCGGCACAGCTGGTCGAGCTTGCGAAAGTCGCGCATGCAGGCGATCAGCAGCCCCATCGCGTGGTCCGCGACGCATTCGTCGTTGGCGCCCCGGCCGTTCGTGACCACGATGCCGCGCGCCTTGGCGGCGTCGACGTCGACATTCTCGTAGCCGGCGCCGTGGCACGACACCAGCTGCAACGCAGGCATCGCGGCCATTTCGGTCGCCGTGAGTCCGATCGTGCCGATCGTCAGCACGGCCTGGATGCGCGCGCCGTGGGCGGCGATCGCATCGCCACGTTCGGCGGCGGTGGGTGCGTAGACGAGGTCATAGCGCTCCGCAAGCACGTCGAGATTGTCGGCGTTCACGGGGCAAAGGACGAGCAGGGGAGTTTTCATCGCGGTGCTACCTGAGGCGAAATGCGCCGCGACGAGGCGCGGCGGGAGAGGGTGTGGGGCGCGCGGCGCGGGCAGGGCGGGCACGGCAGGGCCCGAGACGGGATGCGGCAGGCATCGGGTCTCGTGCCGTGCGGCTCACGGACGCCAGCCGAGCTTGTGAGAGATCTCCTGCGCGCAGGCAAGCAGCGGGCGGGCGAT
Source organism: Bordetella genomosp. 5 (assembly GCF_002261475.1). Taxonomy (GTDB): domain Bacteria; phylum Pseudomonadota; class Gammaproteobacteria; order Burkholderiales; family Burkholderiaceae_B; genus Bordetella. The sequence goes on along the minus strand of NZ_NEVN01000010.1, from coordinate 217,256 downwards.
CTCGCCATTCCAGGAAACGTCGAACAGCCCGGACGGGCCGATGCTCGTCAGGGCCAGCACGAGGTTGCCGGTGTTATCGAACACGGGGACCGACAGCGCGTCCACGCCGGGCAGGGGATTGCCGACGGCGCGCGCCATGCCATGCACCCGGATGTCGGCCAGCACGGCCTGCAGCGTCGTGGGATCCGTGGTGATCTTGGGGCTGTGGCTCGCGATCACCGCGGTATCGCCTTCTTCGCGTGCGATGTAGTGGTCGGCCACCTTGGGCGGCAGCCAGGCCGCGAACACCAGGCCGGTTGCGGTGTGCAGCATCGACATGACCGTGCCCTTGCGCATGTTCACGTGCACCGGGTAACTCGCTTCGGTGATGTGGATCATCGTCGGACCGTGCGAACCGAGCACGGCGATGCCGAGCGTGTGGCCGATCCGCGTTTGCAATTGCGCGACCTCGGGCATGGCTACGCGCACCGGGTCGAGGCGCTGCAGACTGACCAGGCCCATTTGCAGGGCAAAGGGGCCGAGCTCGTAGTGGCTGGTGATGGCGTCCTGCTGCACCAGGCCCACGCGCACGAAGCTCACCAGATACGGGTGGGCCTTGGCGGAGGTCATGCCGGCGGCGGCAGCCAGATCGCGCAGCGACAGGGGCCGCCCGGCGTCGACGAGCGCGGCCAGCAGCGGGAAACCTACTTCGACCGACTGGATGCTGCGCCGGCCGTCGTTGGCGGCGTGCGCAGCGGCGTGCGCAGCGGCGGGCCTGGCGGCGGCCGCGTCGCTGGCTGCCGAAGTGGTGGCCCCACCGGCGGCCGCCTTTTTCACAGCTTTTGCGGGCGTTTTGGATGCGGGCATGGCGAAGGCGCGGATTCAGCGGTTGCGGCGCGCGGCCAGCAGGCGTTCGGCCATTTCGACGAAGCCTTCACCGCCGCGCTCGCTCGCCACATAGGCGGGGCGATGCTTGATGCGATGCAGCTGCGACTGAATGTTGGCCACGCCGACGGACAGCGGGAAGAAATGGAACATGGGCTCGTCGTTGGGCGAGTCGCCGATGAAGAGGGTGGAGTCGAGCGCCTGCTCGACCGTCTGGCCGAGCTCGCGTTCGAACAGCGTGCGCGTCATGGACAGCTTGTCGTAGTCGCCGAACCAGCCGTTCACATGAATCGAGCTCACCTTGGCTTCGGCGCCCGCGTCGCGGAAGATCTGCACGATCTTGTTGACGGCTTTTTCGGGCAGGGCGGGCACATCTTCGCAGAAGTCGATGGCAAGGTCGGCCACGCGATAGGCCTGGTCGCTCGCGAGCGCGGTGCCCGGCACTTCCTGGAGCACGCGGTCGCGGATTTCGTCCAGGCGCAGCCGGTCCGCGGCGCGGGTGGCCTCGTCGGCCCAGTAATGCGTCTTCATGCGGTGGGCGCTGCGGTCGTAGGCGAAATAGAACGCGCCGTTTTCGCCGACGACGGCGCGCACCGGCCACATGCGCACGAAGTGGTCGCACCAGCCGGCGGGGCGGCCGGTGATCGGAATCACACGGATGCCGGCGAGCTCGAGGCGCTCCATGGCGGCATAGGCGGCGGCGGGAAGCCGGCCGTCGGTGGTCAGGGTGTCATCGATGTCCGTCAGGACGGTACGTACCGAGGCTGCGACGGAGGCAGGCATGGCCGCCAGGGCTTGCATGGGGAGATCCTTGGTTATGCGTTTTCGTTCTGGGAAGTTTCCTGGGCGCAGTGTAACCGTGGCGAGCGCGCCCGCGCGCGAGGTGCCGCGAGGCGGTAAAATCCGTGTTTTCCCGCCTAGACCAGGTCCTGCCGTCCATGTCTGCCCAGATTTCATCCGTTGCCCCGGTCGCCGCGCCGGATTCGTTCGGTATCGTGCCGGTGCCCGAGATCATCGCCGAGCTGCGCGCCGGCCGCATCGTGATCCTGGTCGACGAAGAAGACCGCGAAAACGAGGGCGATCTGGTCATGGCCGCCGAGTTCGTGACGCCCGAGGCGATCAATTTCATGGTCACGCATGGCCGTGGCCTGGTCTGCCTCACGCTCACCGAAGACCGCTGTCGCCAGCTCGACCTGCCGCTGATGGCCAGCCGCAACGGCACGCGATACGGCACCAATTTCACTCAGTCGATCGAAGCCGCCGAAGGCGTCGAGACCGGCATTTCGGCCGCCGACCGCGCCCGCACCATCCAGGTGGCGGTGGCGCGCGACGCCAAGCCCGCCGATCTGGTCCAGCCGGGTCATATTTTCCCGGTGCGTGCCGTGCCCGGCGGCGTGCTGGTGCGTGCCGGCCACACCGAGGCGGGCTGCGACCTGACCGAGATGGCCGGCCTGACGCCCGCCGCGGTGATCTGCGAGATCCTCAAGCCCGACGGCACGATGGCGCGCCTGCCCGACCTGGTCGAGTTCGCCCGCGAGCACAACCTCAAGATCGGCACCATTGCCGACCTGATCCAGTACCGCAGCGAGCACGAGTCGATCGTGCAGCGCGTCGGCACGCGTCTCATGCAAACGCCTTGGGGCGAGTTCGAGGCGATCGCCTACCGCGACGACGCCACGGGCGCACCCCATCTGGCGCTGGTGCATGGTAATGTCGAAGCCGAACGCGAGACTCTGGTGCGCGTGCACGAGCCCGCGTCGTTGCTCGACGTGCTCGACACGGGCGCCAGTTCCCACAGCTGGACGGTCGGCACGGCGCTGCAAACCATCGCGGCGTCGCCCGCTGGCGTGCTGGTGCTGATGAATTGCCAATCCTCGGTCGAGCATCTGTTCGGTCAGATCGCCCACTGGACCGACCCGGCGCAGCGCCCGGCCCAGCCCGACGGCGAGCGTTTCGGTCTTCGTACCTATGGCATCGGCGCGCAGATCCTGCGCGATCTGGGCGTGGGTCAGATGCGCCTGTTGGCGCGGCCGCGCAAGATGCCGAGCATGGCCGGCTTCGCCCTCACGATTACAGGTTACGATTGCGCCCCTGCGCAAGCTTCCCGCAACAACGAATAAGGCCGACTCATGAACCCCTATATCCTCACTCCCGACCTGAACGGCGAAGGCCTGCACATCGGCATCGTGCGGGCGCGCTTCAATGAAGAGGTTGGTCAGGCCGAGCTGGCCGCCTGCCTCGAAGAACTGGCCAAACTGGGCGTCGACGAGCGCGACGTCATGGTCGCCACCGTGCCGGGCGCACTCGAGCTGGGCGTGGCGCTGGCCCGCATGGCCGAGTCGTTCGAGTTCGACGCCCTGATCGCGCTGGGCGCGGTCATCCGCGGCGAAACCTATCATTTCGAAGTGGTCAGCAATGAGATGGCCACGGCGATTTCCCGAATTTCCCTCGAGACCGGCATCCCGGTCGCCAATGGCGTTCTGACCGTCGACACCGACGAGCAGGCCCAGGCGCGTGCCGAAGGCAAGGGCCGCGATTGCGCCCAGGTCGCGGTCGAAATGGCCAACCTGTGCGCCGCGCTGGAGCCCGAAGAGGAAGACGAAGACGAAGACGAGGACGAAGATTTTGACGACGAAGAAGACGACGACGACGACCAGCGCTGATAGCGCCGTCCAGGCACGCGCCAACGCGCGCAGCGCGCGCCGCCGTGCGCGCGAGTTTGCGCTGCAAGGTGTGTACGCCTGGCTGCTGCGTGGTGGCGAAGGTACCCAGGACGCGGGCGAGATCGATGCGCACCTGCGCGACGCCGAGGATTTTTCCGAGGCCGATGCGCAGTGGTTCAAGACCTTGCTGCACGGCGTGCTGCGCGAGGCGCCCACCCTGCGTGAGCGTTTCACGCCCTACGTCGACCGCCCGCTGGCCGAGCTGTCGCCGGTCGAGCACGGCATTCTGCTGATCGGCAGCTTCGAGCTGGTGCATCACGTTGAAGTGCCGTACAAGGTCGCCATCAACGAAGCGGTCGAACTGGCCAAATCGTTCGGCGGCACCGACGGCTTCAAGTTCGTCAACGGCGTGCTCGACAAGCTGGCCGCCGACGTGCGCCCGGCCGAGGTCGAGGCCGCCGCCAAGCAGCGCCGCTGATTCAGTGAGGGCCGGCTCGCGCCGGCCCGCGCTGCCTTCGGCCATGGCCGACTCACCTCCGGAGTCCCCGTGCCATCCGAATTCGACCTGATCGCCCAGTATTTCACCCGCCCCGCGCCCGATGGCATGTTGGGCGTCGGTGACGACTGCGCGCTGTTTCCGGTGCCGGCAGGCATGCAGGTGGCCACGAGCAAGGATCTGCTCGTATCGGGCCGCCACTTCTATCCCGACGTCGATCCCCGGGCGCTCGGACACAAATCGCTGGCGGTCAATCTGTCGGATCTGGGCGCCATGGGCGCGCAGCCCATCGGCTGCCTGCTCGGCCTGGCCTTGCCCTCGGCCGATGCCGCGTGGCTCGCCGCGTTCGCCGACGGCTTTCATGCGCTGGCGGCGCGCCATGGCTGCGCGCTGATCGGGGGCGACACGACCCGCAGCCCGCAGGATCTGGTCATCAGCGTGACGGTGTTCGGCGCGGTCGCGCCCACGCGTGCGCTGCGGCGCGACGCGGCACGTCCCGGCGACGATATCTGGGTCTCGGGCGAGCTCGGCGCGGCGGACGTCGCCTACCGGCTTCTCGACGGCCAGATACCCCCGGACACCGCGCTGCTGGCCGCCACCCGGCGGGCACTCGAATGGCCCGAACCTCGCGTCGCGCTCGGCCAGGCGCTCGGCGGCATCGCCCATGCCGCCATCGACCTCTCCGATGGTCTCGTGCAGGACCTGGGCCATATTCTGAAGGCGAGTGCCGTGGGCGCTCGCATCGACTACGCCGCATTGCCTGTCGCCGCCGCGATCGCGGCGCTGCCCGAACCGGTGCGCCGACGCGCCATCCTGGGCGGTGGCGATGTCTACGAACTCTGCTTCACGGCCCCCGCGTCGGCCCGCGACGCCGTGGCCGACGCCGCCAGGCGCGCCGGCGTGCCGGTGAGCCGGATCGGCGCCATCGTGCCAGAGGCGGGCATCGAGGTGCGCGAGGCCGACGGCCGCCTGATGGAAGCGTTGCCCGGCGGCTTCGACCACTTCGGCGCCGGGTAGGCCTGCTACCATCGCGCCACGGCGTGTGCCGTGCCATCCTGCCCCGCCAATGTCTGCCTCCAACGAGCCGAAGTCTCCGTCCATGCGCGAACGCGCGCGCGCCATCTATCCGTCCTGGCTGTGGGTACGCACGGATCCACACCGGCTGCTCGCGTTCGGTCTGGGCAGCGGACTGGTGCGGCCGGCCTCCGGTACGTGGGGCACGCTGCTTGCTTGGGCGATCTGGGTGCTGGTCCCTGCCATGCCCGACGCGGCGATGGCTGTCCTGCTCGTCCTCACCTTCGCGTATGGCTGTTGGGCGTGCGAGCGGGTCGGCCGGGAACTCGGCGTGTCCGATCACGTCGGTATGGTATGGGACGAGATGGTGGCGTTCTGGCTGGTGTTGTGGCTCACCCCCGCGACATGGACCGCGCAGGCCCTGGCCTTCGGGTTGTTCCGGCTGTTCGACATCGTCAAGCCCCCGCCGATCAAGTATTTCGATGCGCGCCTGAAAGGTGGGTTCGGCGTGATGTTCGATGATCTGCTGGCCGCCGCCTACACCTTGCTGGTGATGGCGATCCTGTTACGTACCGGAGTGATTGCATGACCGTGCTCGACAATAAAACACATGACGGATTGGCACCGGCTTCGGTGAGTGAGGCGACCCTGAACGGGCTGGCAGAAATGCTGGGTCAGGCCTTGATGGAAAACGATTGGATGATGGGGACGGCCGAATCGTGCACCGGTGGCCTCGTGGCCGGCGCCGTGACGGCGGTGCCGGGCTCGAGCAACTGGTTCGACCGCGGTTTCGTCACCTACAGCAACCAGGCCAAGATCGAACAGCTCGAGGTGTCGGCCGAGACCCTCGACCTTTTTGGCGCCGTGAGCGAACCGATCGCGCTCGAGATGGCCAACGGCGTGCTGCTCGCGAGCGGCACGGCCCACGTGTCCGTGGCGACGACCGGCATCGCCGGTCCCGACGGCGGTACGCCGGGCAAGCCCGTGGGGATGGTGTGCTTTGGATTCGCGATGCGCGCCGCGGGCGGGATCTCTTCGCGCGCGGTCACGCATGTGTTCGAAGGCGACCGCACGCAGGTGCGGCGTGCGGCGGTGGAAGTCGCGCTGCGCGGCCTGCTCGAACTGGTGGGTTCGCCGGCGGACCGCCGCTGAAGCGCGATTCCGGTCAGCGCACCGCGTTGATCGCGTCGCGCAGGCCCTGAGCGGCCTGCGCGGCCGCTTCGCGCCAGTCGTCGCCATTGCTGGCGTAGATGATTGCGCGCGACGAGTTGATCATCATGCCGCTGCGGGCCTGGTTGGCCCCGGCATTCACGGTGGCGTTGATATCACCGCCCTGGGCGCCGATGCCGGGCACCAGCAGCGGCACGTCGTCGCCGATACGCTGGCGCACCGCCGCGAGCTCGTTCGGGAAGGTGGCGCCCACCACGAGGCCGCACTGGCCCTGCGCGTTCCAGCGATCGGCCACCAGGCCGGCCACGTGCAGATAGAGCGGCTCGCCGCTTTCCATCTTGAGGAATTGCAGGTCCGAGCCACCGGGGTTGGAGGTGCGGCACAGCACGATCACGCCGCGGTCGCCCCAGGCCAGGTAGGGCTCGACCGAGTCCAGCCCCATGTACGGGCTGACCGTGACCGCGTGCGCCTGATAGCGTTCGAACGCCTCGCGGGCGTAATTTTCGGCGGTGGAGCCGATGTCGCCGCGCTTGGCGTCGAGCACGATGGGCAGGTCGGGATGCTGGCTGCGGATGTGATCGCACAAGGCCTCGAGCTGCGCTTCGGCGCGATGCGCCGCGAAGTACGCGATCTGCGGCTTGAAGCTGCTGGCGTAAGGCGCGGTGGCATCGACGATGTCGCGACAGAACTGGAAGATGGCATCGGGCTTGCCATCGAGTTCGCGCGGAAAGCGCTGCGGATCAGGATCCAGGCCCACCTGCAGCAGGGAGTTGCGGGAGGTCCAGGCGTGGTCGAGGCGTTGTTTGAAATTCATGGGTATCGGGGCAACGGGGCAGATGGGCCGGGGCGGACCCCGGCCGGGCTCAGTGCAGCTTGACGCGCGGACGGGTACGCCGCATCAGCAGGCGTGCCAGGGCCAGGGAGGCCGTGCGCGAAACACCCAGCACCGCGCGGTGGTGCATCAGGTGCAGGCTCATGTACATCAGGCGCGCCAGTGTACCGCTTACAAAGAGACCCCGTCCGGCCAGCTTGCCCATCAGGCTGCCGACGCCGGCGTCCTGGCCCAGCGAGACCAGCGAGCCGTGATCGCGGTAGACATAGGGTTCGTCGGGTTCCGGCTGGTTGCGCAGGCGCGCCGTGAGCTTCTTGGCGAGGTAGTCGGCCTGCTGATGCGCGGCCTGCGCGCGGGCCGGCACGGTGCGCTCGGCACCCCACGGCGCCGCGCAGCAATCGCCCAGCGCCAGGATGTGGGGATCGGGCGTTTCGAGGCGATCGGTAACAATGACCTGCCCTGCGCGATTCAGCGGCATGTCGAGCGTGGCCAGCAGGGCCGGGCCCTGGATGCCGGCCGCCCACATGCACAGCGACGCCGGGAACGCCCGGCCGTCGGCCGTCTTGACCGAGTCGGCGGTGATCTCGGATACGCGGCAGCCGGTCTCGACCTTAATGCCGAGCTCGAGCAGCCGTGCCGTGGCCGCCGCGGAGATTTTTTCGGGCAAGGCCGACAGGATACGCGGCGCGCCTTCCACCAGCGTGATCGCGAGATCGCGTTCGGCGCGGAAGTTGGGCAGGCCGTAGGCGCTCACCACGTGGCTGGCTTCGGTCAGCTCGACGGCGAGCTCCACACCGGTGGCGCCGCCACCCACGATCACCAGATCGAGGCGGGCCGCGGGATCACGCACCTTGGCCTGATCGACCAGCGCCATGGCCTTGAGCATGGTGAGGCGGAACTGCTCGGCGTTTTCGGTGGTGTCGAGCGTCACGGCGTGTTCGGCCGCACCCGGGGTGTTGAAGAAATTGGACGTGCTGCCCAGCGCCAGCACCAGCGTGCCGTAGGCCAGATCACGGCGCGGCAGCACCTCCTGGCCATGCGCGTCGGACACGGCGTCGATCGTGATGCTGCGCTGTTCGCGGTTGACGCCCAGCAGGCGCCCCTGCGCGAAGCTGAAGTGCGCCAGGTGGGCCAGCATCAGGTAGGACAGACCTTCCTGGTGGATGTCGAGCGTGCCGGCGGCCGCTTCGTGCAGGGAGGGCTTCCAGATGTGGAAGGGGCGGGCATCGACCAGCGTGACGCGGTCACGGCCGTGTTTGCGGCCAAGCTGGGCGGCCAGCTCGAGGCCGCCGGCGCCACCGCCGACAATGACGATACGGTCGGTATTTGAAGTCGCGTTGGGCATCATGTAAATCAGTATAAGTGGGCCACGCGACAATGGGGAGCCTACGCAAGTGTGATTGCGCTCGGGCTTCCGACCTCAGTTCATGACGAAGCGGCTGATGGCGACGCCCACCCACACCGCGATGGTGAACAGGAGCATCAGCATCACCGCGGCGCTGCCAAGATCCTTGGCGCGGCCCAGCAGGGGATGAGTTTCGACCGACAAGGCGTCGGCCAGTGCCTCGATTGCCGAGTTCAGCAGCTCCACCACCAGCACCAGGATCACCGAGGCGATCAGGAAGAACACCTCGTCGGTCGTGCGTCCCAGGAAGAACGCCGCCGGAATCAGCAGGATGGCCAGCGCCAGCTCCTGCCGGAACGCCGCCTCGTACTTGATCGCCGCCTTCAGGCCCTGCAGCGAGTAGCGCAACGCATTCAGGATGCGGCGCAGGCCACCGGTGCTTTTGTAGGGCGAGGGATGCGGCGAGTGCGTCATGGGCAGGAAAAATTTTGGCCAGGGGTGGCGGCTTTTTACCAGATAACCATGGCACCCGTATTGGAATGCGGGCGGGGGCGGGCGGGTGGAAAGGTTGAAGCCCGGATCGATCGAACTAGTATAAACCCTAATATGACGCAGATTCGGACGAGCGCAAACTTCCGGTCAATTGGTAAGGCCACTTTACCGAAATCGGGGCAGTATCTCCGCCCCTTGCAGCGCCGTCTCACGCAGCACGCCGTTCGCCATCCCGTACCTTCTGTACCGCCCGTACCGCCCGTTTCGCCCTTTCCGCCCTTTCCGCCCTTTCCGCCTCACGTCGTTTGCAGTCCTGCATCGCCCGGCCCGTCTCACGTCGTCCCCAGTCCCGCCCCATGCCTATCCAGACCATCGAACCTCGTCGCCTGTACCGCCAGATCGCCGATCAGCTGCGCCTGCTGATCGAGGCGGGCGAGTTTCGCGAGGGGGCGCGCCTGCCTCCCGAGCGGGATCTGGCGCTCAAGCTGGGTGTGTCGCGGCCGTCGGTGCGCGAGGCGCTGATCGCCCTCGAGGTCGAGGGCTGGGTCGAGGTGCGCATGGGCTCGGGCATCTATGTGAAGCGCTCCACCGAACGCGCAGGCGACAGCCTGGTGGCCGAGAGCCCGCTCGAGACCATTCGGGCGCGTCAGATGGTCGAGGGTGAGCTGGCCGCCGAGGCCGCGCGGCTGATTGCGCCCGGCGCCGTCGCGGGGCTGCGCGACGCGGTCGCGCTGATGCAGGACGAGGCGGACAGCGGCAACGTGCCGATACGCGGCGACCGGCTGTTCCATGTGCGGGTGGCCGAGATGGCGCACAACTCGGTGTTGGTGCGCGTCGTGGGCGAGCTGTTCGATGAGCGGCACAACCCGATATCGATGAAGCTGGGCGACTACTTTGAAAACCCCGCGAGCTGGGCCGCCGCAATCACCGAGCATCGCCGCGTGATCGATGCGATCGCACGCGGCGACGCGGCCGGCGCGCGCGAGGCGATGCGCCATCACCTGTCGTGCTCGCACGATCGTCTTACCGCCAATTGGGCCGCGCCCGATGGCGTTCCGGCCGTTTCCGGCCGCGCTGCCGCGGAGTCTTCATGATGAGCCTGACCTGTCGCATTCATGGCGCGCGCGATCTGCGCCTGGAGTCGGATTCCGCCGGCGCACCGCTCGCGCCGCACGAGGTGGAGCTGCGCCTGGGCGCCGCCGGCATCTGCGGTTCGGATCTGCATTACTTCCTGCACGGCAAGGTCGGGGCATTCGTGATTCGCGAACCGCTGATTCCGGGGCACGAGGCGTCGGGGATCGTGCTGCGGGTCGGCGAGGCCGTGACCCGCGTGGCGCCCGGGATGAAGGTCGCCATCAATCCCTCCCACCCCTGTGGCCAGTGCGATTACTGCCGCGGCGGCCGCGACAACCTCTGCCGAAATATGCGTTTTCTGGGGAGTGCGAGCGTCTATCCCCACGTGCAGGGCATGTTCCGCGAGCGCTTCGTCATGGGCGAACGTCAGCTCACCGCGGTGGACGAAGACATCTCGCTGGGCGAGATCGCCTGTGCCGAGCCGCTGTCGATCGGTCTGCACGGCGTGAACCGCGCCGGCAACCTGCTCGGCAAAACCGTGCTCGTGACCGGGGGCGGCACGATCGGCTGCATGAGCGTGATCGCCGCGCGGCTCGCGGGCGCCGCCCACATCATCGTGAGCGACATCGCCGACCGCGCGCTCGTGATGGCCGAGCAGGTCGGCGCCGACACCTGCGTGCGCGCCGACACCGGCGAGCCGCTCGCCGACGTGGCCGATGTCGCCATCGAAGCCGCCGGCAGCCCGGCCGCGCTCGCTACCTGCCTGAGCGCCACGCGGCGCGGCGGGCGCATCGTGCAGGTGGGCACGCTGCCCGCCGAAGGCGTGCATTTTCCGGCCAACAACATCATGGCGCGCGAGCTCGATTACGTGGGTGCCTTTCGCGCGGGCGTGGAATTCGACTGGGCCGTCAGCTACCTGCGCACGCGCAAGGTGGATGTGCGGCCGTTGATGAGTGCGCAGCTGCCGCTGGAACGCGCCGCCGAGGCGTTCGAACTGGCGGCCGACCGTACCCGTAGTACCAAGGTGCAACTCGTATGTGAATCATGACCTCAGCGGGGCCGGCGGCGCATAACGACCCGACAAGGGCAGGCCGCCGGCGACCAACACCTCAGGAGAGGAGACAACATGAAACAAGGCAACGCCAAGGTGCTGTTCGCTATCGCCGTGCTCGCCCTGTCGGGTAGTGCGCTGGCGCAGAACAAGTTGAAGTGGGCCCACGTGTACGAGACCTCCGAGCCCTTTCATACCGCGTCGGTATGGGCTGCGCAGGAGATCGGCAAGCGCACGAACGGACGCTATCAGATCGATGTCTATCCGGCCTCGCAGCTCGGCAAGGAAAACGACATCAACCAGGGCCTGACGCTCGGTACCGTCGACATGATCATTTCCGGGTCGAGCTTCGCGGCCAAGACCTTCCCGCGCATCGGCGTGACCTACTACCCCTACATCTTCCGCGACCCCGAGCATCTGCTCGCCTACACCAAGAGCGATATCTACAAAGAGCTCACGCGCGGCTACGACGAAAAGAGCGGCAACCACATCGTCGCGACGACCTACTACGGCACGCGCCAGTCGACCTCCAACCGGCCGTTCAAGACGTGTGCCGAGATGAAGGGCCTGAAGATGCGGGTGCCGGACGTGGCCGCCTATCTGGCGATGCCGCGGGCGTGCGGCGCGAACACGGCGCCGATTGCCTTCGCCGAGGTCTATCTGGCCCTGCAGAACGGCACGGTCGAGGCGCAGGAAAACCCGCTCACCACGATCGAGGCCAAGAAGTTCTACGAGGTGCAGAAGAACATCATCCTGACGGGGCATATCGTCGATCACCTCAATACGGTGATCTCCGGCAAGCTCTGGAAGAGTCTGTCGGACGAGGACAAGAAGGTGTTCACCGAGGTGGCGCAGCAGGCCGCCGAGAAGGCCTCCAAGGAGGTGGCCGAGAGCGAGAAAAAGATGGTGGCGGTGTTCAAGCAGCGTGGGCTGACCGTGACGGAGGTCAACGTGGAGGACTTCCGCAAGACGGTGCTGGATAAGGTGCCGTTCAAACAGTACGGCTACGAAAAAGCCGACTGGGATCGCATCCAGGCCATCAAGTAAGGGGGGCGGCGCGGGTCCGCCCCGCGCCGTGCCGTCATGCCACCCGAGGGGGAGCCCATGTACTCCAATGCCAAGACGGCCGGTCTGCCCGGTCATGAGCCGGCGCGCCTGGCCGCGGCCGACACCACCGCCACGCCACAGGGCGCGGCGCACCCGACCGCGTCGGTGCAGGACATCGTGCAGAGTTTCGAAGAGGCCGACGAGGTCGTGCAGCACGTCGACCTGTCCGGCTATCGCTTCGAAGACTGGGTCTGCCTCGCGCTGTTCTGGACCATGGCCGGATTGGTTTTCCTGCAGTTCTTCTCGCGCTACGTGATGAACGACTCGTACGCATGGACGGAAGAGTTGGCGGTGTACTGCCTGATCGGCGTGGTCTTTCTCGGCGCCTCGATGTGCGTGCGGGCCTGCCGCCACATCCAGGTCGACTTTCTCTATCGCTACCTGCCCAAGCCGGTCGGGCGCGTGTTGTCCACGGTGATCGACGTGATCCGCACGGCGTTCTTCGCCTATGCCATCTGGCTGGTGTACCGCTACATCTCGCTGGTGGGCGACGAGCCCATGACCACGCTGTTCTGGAACAAGGCCTATGTGTACTGGTTGGCATTCGCCGGCTTCGTGATGATGTTCGTGCGCTCGGTGCAGGTGTCGGTGCAGAACTGGCGTCAGGGCTATTCCATTCTCGAGAACCCCTCGGCCTACGACGCGGTCGACTGAGCCCGGCCTCGACGCCACCCACCCATTCGGTGCCATTGCGGAGCGAACCATGGCAATACTGATCGGTACCTTTCTGCTGTTGATGATCTTCGGGCTGCCCGTGGCGGTCTCGATGGCGGGCGCGGCCCTGCTGTTCGTGCTGGTGTCGGGCAGCGTGCCCGACGTGGTGGTGGCGCAGCGCATGATCGCGGGCGTCGAGTCGTTTCCGCTGCTCGCCGTGCCGTTCTTCATCCTGGCCGGCAATCTGATGAACATCGCCGGCATCACCGGCCGCATCTACAACTTCGCGGTCGCGCTGGTGGGCTGGATGCGTGGCGGCCTGGGTCAGGTCAACATCATCGGCTCGGTGGTGTTTGCCGGGATGTCGGGCACCGCCATCGCGGATGCGGCGGGCCTGGGCACCATCGAGATCAAGGCCATGAAAGACCATGGCTACGAAACCGAATTCGCCGTGGGCGTGACGGCCGCATCGGCCACGCTGGGCCCCATCATCCCGCCGTCTCTGCCGTTCGTGATCTACGGCATGATGGCCAACGTCTCGATCGGCTCGCTGTTTCTGGCGGGCTTGATTCCAGGCGCCGTGCTCACGGTGTTGATGATGTTCACCGTTGCCTACTACGCACGGCGCAACAACTGGGGCGGCGACGTGGCCTTCAGCTGGAAGCGGCTGGGCGGCGCGGCGCTCGAAGTGTTGATCGTGCTGGCGTTTCCGTTCTCGATCTGGGTGATGGTGGAGATGGGCGTGACGCCCAACATCGCCACCGGCATCGCGTTCGCGGCGCTGCTCATCCTCGACTGGACCTTCAACTTCTCGGCCGTGATGGCTCTGATGGCGCCGGTGATTCTGATCGGCGGGATGACGCTGGGCTGGTTCACGCCCACCGAGGCCGCCGTGGCCGCCGTGATCTGGGCGCTCTTCCTCGGTCTGGTGCGCTATCGCTCCATGACGCTGCGCACCTTGGCCAAGGCATCGTTCGACACCATCGAGACCACGGCATCGGTGCTGTTCATCGTGACGGCGGCCTCGGTGTTCGCCTGGCTGCTGACCACCACGCAGGCGGCCCAGACGCTCACCGACGCCATCCTGAGCGTGACGCAGAACAAGTGGGTGTTCCTGCTGATGGCGAACCTGCTGATTCTGATCGTGGGCTGCTTCATCGACACGATCGCCGCGATCACGATTCTCGTGCCGATCCTGCTGCCCATCGTGCTGAAGCTCGGCATCGATCCGATTCACTTCGGCCTCATCATGACGCTCAACCTGATGATCGGCCTGCTGCACCCGCCATTGGGCATGGTGCTGTTCGTGCTCGCGAGAGTGGCGCGGCTGTCGGTGGAGCGCACCACGATGGCCATTCTGCCGTGGCTGGTGCCGCTCTTCATCGCGCTGATTGCCATCACTTACATCCCGCAGATCACGCTGTGGCTGCCCACCACCATGGGTATGGGAGCGAAATGATGCCCGGACGCCTGCAAGGAAAGACGGCGCTCGTGACCGCGGCCGGCCAGGGGATCGGCCGCGCGACCGCCGAGGCCTTTGTGCGGGAGGGCGCGCGCGTGCTGGCGGCCGATATCAACCCCGACCTGCTCGCCGGGCTGGGCGAGTGCGACACGCGCGTGGCCGACGTGACCGATCCGGGCGCGGTCGAAGCGCTGGCGCGCGCCGCGGGCCCGCTCGACATTCTGTTCAACGGCGCGGGGTACGTGCACGCGGGCACCATCCTCGAATGCGACGACGCCGCCTGGGATTTCTCGTTCGAGCTGAATGTGCGTGCCATGTATCGGCTCATCCGCGCCTGCCTGCCGGGCATGCTCGAGCGCGGTGGCGGTTCGATCATCAATATGGCCTCGGCGGCGTCGAGCGTGAAGGGCGTGCCGAACCGCTTCGTGTATGGCACCACCAAAGCCGCAGTGATCGGGCTGACCAAGTCGGTTGCGGCCGACTTCGTCGCGCGCGGGATCCGGGCCAACGCGATCTGCCCCGGCACGGTCGAGTCGCCGTCGCTGCGGTTGCGGATGGCTCAGCAGTCGGCCGCGAGCGGGGTGCCGATCGAGGCCGTAGAGGCGGCGTTCGTCGCCCGCCAGCCCATGGGCCGCATCGGCCGCACCGAAGAAATCGCCGCGCTGGCCGTGTATCTTGCGAGTGACGAATCCGCGTTCACTACCGGCACCGTGCAACTGATCGACGGTGGCTGGTCCAACTGACACATGAGAAGGAGCTCACCATGAAATTGCTGCGCCATGGCGCCAAAGGCCAGGAAAAGCCGGCATTGCTCGACGCCGAGGGTCGTGTGCGCGACCTGTCCGGCGTGATCCCGGACCTGACGGCCGCGGGCCTGGGCCGCGCCGCGCTCGAACGCCTGCGCGCGCTCGACCCGGCCAGCCTGCCGCTGGTGGAGCGGCCCGGCCGCATCGGACCGCCCTGGTCGGGCATGGGCAAGTTCATCTGCATCGGCCTGAACTACGCCGACCACGCGGCCGAGGCCGGCCTGCAGGTGCCGGCCGAGCCGGTCGTGTTCATGAAGGCCACATCGGCGCTGGTCGGCGCGAACGATGCGGTCGTGCTGCCGCAGGACTCGGTCAAGACCGATTGGGAAGTCGAGCTCGGCGTGGTCATCGGCGAACGCGCGCGTTATGTGTCGGAGGCCGATGCGCTGGCGCACGTGGCGGGCTATTGCGTGGTCAACGACGTCTCCGAGCGCGAGTTCCAGATCGAGCGGGGCGGCACCTGGGACAAGGGCAAAGGCTGCGACACCTTCGGCCCCGTCGGCCCCTGGCTCGTGACGGCCGACGAGGTGGCCGATCCGCAGGCGCTCGACATGTGGCTGGAGGTCAACGGCAAGCGCTACCAGAACGGCAGCACGCGCACGATGGTGTTCGGCGTGGCGCAGCTGGTGAGCTACGTGAGCCGCTTCATGACGCTCTATCCGGGCGACCTGATCAGCACCGGCACCCCGCCCGGCGTGGGCATGGGCCAGAAGCCGGCGCCCGTGTATCTCAAGGCGGGCGACGAGATGAAACTGGGCATCGCGGGCCTGGGCGAGCAGCGTCAGCGCGTGTATGCCTGGGATCCGGCGCGCATCGACGACTAGCTGGCCCTGAGGGGGCGCCATGACGACACAGACACAGCAGGCGGCGGTGATCCGGATCCATCCGGCGGACAACGTGGTGATCGCCCGGCGTCAGCTGGTGTCGGGCACCCGGATCGAGGCAGAAGGCGTGACGGTGTCCGGCCTGGTGCCGCCCGGCCATAAGGTGGCCGTGCGCCCCATCGCGGCCGGTACGCCGGTGCGGCGCTACAACCAGGTGATCGGCGTGGCGCGCCAGGACATCGCGGCGGGCCAGCATGTGCACAGCCACAATCTGGCGTTCTCGGATTTCGAACGCGACTACGCCGTGGGCGCCGACGCGCATCCGACGGATTTCGCGGCGGTGCCGGCCACGTTCGACGGTATCGTGCGGGCCGACGGCCGTGTCGCCACGCGCAACTACATCGGCATCCTCACCAGCGTGAACTGCTCCGCGACCGTGGCGCGCGCCATTGCCGATCATTTCCGGCGCGACGTGCATCCCGGCGCGCTCGCGGCCTATCCCGAGGTGGACGGCGTGGTGGCGCTGACCCACGGCGCAGGCTGTGCGACCGGCAGCGAGGGCGAGCCGCTTCGCGTGCTGCGCCGCACGCTGGGTGGCTACGCGCGGCATCCCAATTTCGGCGGGCTGATGGTGGTGGGGCTGGGCTGCGAGACCAACCAGATCGGCGGGCTGATGGCGCAAGAGGGCCTGCACGAAAGCGGGCTGCTGCATACGTTCAACATCCAGGACACCGGCGGCACCCGCAAGACCGTGGCGCGCGGCATCGAGCTGGTGGAGTCCATGCTGGAAGCGGCCAACCGCGTGCGCCGCGAGCCGGTGCCCGCGCGCCATCTGGTGGTGGGCCTGCAATGCGGAGGCTCGGATGGGTACTCGGGCATCAGCGCGAATCCCGCGCTGGGCGCAGCGGTCGACATCCTCGTGAAAAACGGCGGAACCGCCATCCTGTCGGAGACGCCCGAGATCTATGGCGGGGAGCACCTCCTCACACGGCGGGCGCAGAGCCAGGCCGTCGCCGACAAGCTGCTGGCGCGGGTGCGCTGGTGGGAGGACTATTGCGCGCGCAACGATGCCGAGATGGACAACAACCCGTCCGCCGGCAACAAGGCGGGTGGCCTCACCACCATCCTGGAAAAGTCCTTGGGCGCGATCGCCAAGAGCGGCACCACCAATCTGACCGACGTCTACGAGTACGCCGAGGCCGTCGGCACGCCGGGGCTGGTGTTCATGGACACGCCGGGCTACGACCCGGTGTCGGCCACCGGGCAGGTGGCGGGTGGCGCCAACCTGATCTGTTTCACCACGGGGCGCGGCTCGGCGTACGGCTGTGCGCCCGCGCCTTCGCTCAAGCTGTCGACCAATACCGCGCTGTGGGAGCGGCAGGCCGACGACATCGACATCAATTGCGGTGAGGTGGTCGACGGCGCGCAGAGCGTGGCGGAGATGGGCGAGCGCATTTTCCGGTTGATGCTGCAGACCGCGTCGGGGCGCCGCAGCAAGAGCGAAGAACATGGTTATGGCCAGAACGAGTTCGTGCCCTGGCAGTTGGGCGCGGTGATGTAGCAACCCTCATTCATCGAAGGCACGTTTATTCATGAAGATCACTCAAGCCCGCGTCATCGTCTGCAGCCCGGGACGAAACTTCGTGACCCTGAAGATCGACACCGACGAGGGGCTGTCGGGCATCGGCGACGCCACCCTCAACGGCCGTGAGCTCGCGGTCGCAGCCTACCTCACCGAGCACGTGATTCCCTGCCTGATCGGACGCGACGCGCACCAGATCGAGGACATCTGGCAATACCTCTATCGCGGCGCCTATTGGCGGCGCGGGCCGGTGACCATGTCGGCCATCGCTGCCGTCGATACCGCGCTGTGGGACATCAAGGCCAAGGCGGCCGGCATGCCGCTGTATCAATTGTTGGGCGGCAAGAGCCGCACGGGGGTGATGGTGTACGGCCATGCCAATGGCCGCGACATCCCCGAGACCGTCGAAGCGGTGTTGCGCTACCGCGAGATGGGCTACCGCGCGATCCGGGCGCAGAGCGGTGTGCCGGGCCTGAACGCCGTGTACGGCGTCGGGCGCGGGCGGATGTTCTACGAGCCCGCCGACGCGGATCTGCCCTCCGAGCACGACTGGTCCACCGAAAAATATCTGGACCATACGCCGCGGCTGTTCGAGGCCGTGCGCGACGCGGTCGGGTGGGACACGCATCTGCTGCACGACGTGCATCATCGGCTCACCCCCATCGAAGCGGCGCGGCTGGGCAAGTCGCTCGAGCCCTACCGGCTGTTCTGGATGGAGGACGCGACGCCGGCCGAGAATCAGGACGCCTTTCGCCTCATCCGTCAGCACACCGTCACGCCGCTGGCGGTGGGCGAAATTTTCAACACGCTGTGGGACTGCAAGGACCTGATCCAGAATCAGCTGATCGATTACATCCGGGCCACGGTCGTGCATGCGGGCGGGATCACGCATCTGCGCCGCATCGCCGATCTTGCCGCGGTGTATCAGGTGCGCACCGGCTGCCATGGCGCCACCGATCTCTCACCGATCTGCATGGGCGCCGCGCTGCACTTCGACCTGTGGGTGCCGAACTTCGGTGTGCAGGAATACATGCGCCATACCGAAGAGACCGATGCCGTGTTTCCGCACGCCTACACCTTCGACGACGGCATGATGTTTCCGGGCGACGTGCCCGGCCATGGCGTGGAGATCGACGAGGCCCTGGCCGCGAAGTATCCGTATCAGCGTGCCTACCTGCCGGTGAACCGGCAGGCGCACGACGGCACGCTCTGGCACTGGTGAGCGCGATGGCCGCCCGTCTCTCGCCCACCTCACTCGCGCTCCTGGCCGCCGGGGTCGAACGGCCAGCGTATGCGCGCGAACGCCTGCGCGCCGGTATCGTGCACCTGGGGATCGGGGCCTTTCATCGCGCCCACCTCGCGGACGTGACCGATCGCGTTCTCGCCGATCCGGCCCAGGGCGACTGGGGCATCATCGGCGTGTCGCTGCGTCATCCCGACACGCGCGATGCCCTCGCGCCTCAAGGCGGGCTCTACACGCTGGCGTTGCGCGAAGGCGCGGCGGGTGGCGCGATCCGCGAGCGATTGCGGGTGGTGGGCTCGGTGCTGCAGGTGCTCGTGGCGCCCGAGGATCCGCGGGCCGTGCTGGAGCGCATCGCGCATCCGGATACCCGCATCGTGAGCCTCACGGTCACCGAGAAAGGCTACGCGCACGATCCCGCCACGGGCCAGCTGCGTTGGGAAGACCCGGACATCCAGCACGATCTCGACGCGCCCGACGCGCCACGCAGCGCGATCGGCATGATCGTGCATGGCCTCGCGTTGCGCGAGGCGCGCGGCCTGCCGCCCGTCACGCTGCTCTCGTGCGACAACCTGCCGGCCAACGGCGCGACGCTGCGCGGCCTGGTGCTCGCCTATGCGCAGGAGTACGACCCGGACCTGGCGCGGTGGATCGGGCTGCATTGCACGTTTCCGTGCAGCATGGTGGATCGCATCGTGCCGCGTACGACCGAGGCCGACCGCGCGCGCATCTCGGCGAGTCTGGGCGCCGACGATGCCTGGCCCGTGGTCGGAGAGCCCTATCTTGCATGGGTGATCGAAGATCGCTTTGCGCAGGGGCGGCCGGCCTGGGATCGCGTGCCCGGCGTACGCTTCGTGCCGCATGCCGAACCCTACGAACGCGTGAAGCTGCGCATGGTGAACGGCGCGCATTCCACGCTGGCCTATCTGGGCGCGATGGCCGGACACCAGACGGTGCCGCAGGCCGTGAGCGATCCGCATCTGCGCGCGTTGATCGGCTGCCTGTTGAATGACGAGGTGGCGCCCACGCTCGGCGTGGTCGACGGCCTGGACTCGCGTGCCTATGCCGCCGAGCTGATGGCGCGGTTCGCGAATTCGGCGCTGCCGCATCGCACGCGGCAGATCGCCATGGATGGATCACAGAAGGTGCCGCAGCGGCTGCTGAATACCTTGCGCGACCGCCTGCGCGCCGGTCAGCCGGCCACGCTGCTGGCGCTGGGCGTGGCGGGCTGGCTGCATTATCTGCGGGGCTACGACGAAACCGGTGCACGCTATGAGATCGACGACCCCCTGGCCGGCGAGCTGGCCGAGCACCTGGCCCTGGCCGCTGCGCAGGCCCAGGCGGGGCCGCTGGCCGAGGCCGCCTGTCTGCTGACGTTCCGTCCGGTGTTCGGCGATCTGGAAGGTAACGAGGCGCTCGCGAATCTGCTGGCCCGCCATCTCGGCGCGCTGCGCGTGCGCGGCGTGGCCGCGACGGTCAGGGAGGTGCTGCCATGAACGAGGCGTTGATACGCCGGGTACCGGCCGCGGCGCTGCGGGACTGGGCCGTGGGCTGCCTGCGCGCGCACGACCTGGATCAGGACGATGCCGTGTGCCTCGCCGATAGCCTGGTGCAGACCAGTCTGTGGGGGATCGACTCCCATGGCATCGCACGGCTGCCGCACTATCTCAATCGTCTTTCGCATGGCTCCATCCTGGCGCGGCCCCGTATCCGCGTGACCCGCAGCGGGCCCGCCACGGCGCAGGTCGACGGCGGGCAAGGGCTGGGCATCATCGTGGGGCACCGTGCCAACGCGCTGGCCATCGAGCTCGCGCGGGAAGCGGGTGTGGCCGCCGTCGGCGTGAGCGACAGCTCGCACTGCGGAGCCGTCGGGCTGTACAGCCGCCGCGCCGCGCAGGCCGGCCTGATCGGGCTGGCCTTCACGCATTCCGACGCGATCGCCGCGCCCTTTGGCGGCCATGTGCCGTTCTTCGGCACCAACCCGATCTCGATCGCGGTGCCGCGCGAGGGCGGCGAACCGCTGTGCCTCGATATGGCCACGACGGCGATTCCCTGGAACCGCGTGATGAACGCGCGGCGCGAGCAGCGGAGCCTGCCGCCGGGTGTGGCGCTGGACGAGGCGGGCGAGGACGCGACCGACGCGCAGTCCGTGCGGGCATTACGTCCGCTCGGCGGGACCGAGTACGGCTACAAGGGCTACGGGCTCGCCATGATGATCGAGGTGCTCTGCGGGCCGTTGAACGGCAATCCCTTCGGGCCGCATATATCGCCGATGTACGAGCGGCTGGATGAGCCGCGTCGGCTCGGCGCCTTTTTCATCGTGATCGACCCGCGGCGTTTCGCGGGCGGCGCCGTGCTGGCCGGTGTCGTGGCGCTGATGGCGAGCGAGCTGGCACAACAGCCCGGCGCCCCGCAGGTGCCGGGCCAACCCGAGGCGCATGCGCAGCGCGAGCGCGAAACGGGCGGCATTCCGGTGGAGGCCGGGCTCTGGCGCGAGATCCAGGCGTGGAGCGCGCGATTGCGCGTGCCGCCGCCCGCCTGAATCAGGGCAGGTCTTGGCGTGGCGGCGCGGACGGCGTCTGGGGCACCGTGTTCGTCTGCGGGTGGGCGGTGCCCGGTACGGTCTCAGGCGTCATGGACACGGGGCGGGCGGTTGCAGCATCCGCGGCGGGAGACCCTGCTGGCGGCACCGCGGTCGCCCCTGCGGGCGCGTCTCCGGTGGCCGCGCCTTGTTCGAGGCGCTCGGCCCGCAGCGAGTACTGCCGCGTGAATACCGCACCGAAGAAGAAGATCTGCGCGGAGTAATAAATCCACAGCAGCAGGGCGATCAGGGAGCCGGCGGCACCATAGGCCGAGGTGGCGGCGCCGTTGCCCAGGTAGAGCCCGATGCCCCATTTGCCGATCAGGAACAGCGCGGCCGTCACGACGGCGCCGGGAATGACATGGCGCCACAGCACATTGGCGCTGGGCAGCAGCTTGAAGACCACCGCGAACAGCGCCGTGACCACCGCGAAGGAAAACAGGCTGGAGATCCATTCGCCGATGATGGCGACGTAAGAGTTGGTCCAGAGGTCGCCGTAATAGCCGCGCGCCACGCCCATCGCGGCGTTGACCATCAGCGACAGCAGGAGGAAGAGGCCCAGCACCAGCACCAGCCCGAAGGACAGCATGCGGCTGCGCACCAGGCCCTGGATGCCGCTGCTCTGGTCGGGATCGGCCTCCCAGAGTTCGTCCAGACTGGCCTTGAGTTCGGCGAACGCCGTGGTGGCGGAGAACACCAGCACCGAGATCGAGAACAGGGCGGCGAGCCAGCCCTTGCCCGACTCGTGGGCGCTCGCCAGCACGGTCTGAATCACCTCAGCGCCACGCTCGCCGGTCAGATCGCGCACCTGGCCGAACAGCTCCGAGCGCACCGCCTCTTCGCCGAAGAACGCGCCCGCCACCGCGATCACGAGGATCAGCATGGGCGCGAGCGAGAACACCATATAGAGCGATAGCGCGGCACCCTTGCTTGAGGCCCGATGACGGGACCACTGATTCGCCGAGTCTTTCAGCAAGCCGAAGAGCTCTCTGGGGCGGAGGAAGCGGAGCAGGGTGGGCGCGCGCAATCGCATGGGTACAGTCCGTGTTTGCTGCAATGCTGCAGGGGCAGGCTTGAATCAAGCCGATCTGAGTCCAAGCCCCATTTTAGGGAAGCCGATCCGGCTTCGTGTCAGCCTGCCCAGCACGATGCGTGCCCGGCCCCTCAGCGCTGCGATGACGCCGGGGTGCCAGCGGTGTCGGCGGGCGGCGAGCGGTTGTCCCACTGCACCACCGCCATGCCCAACAGAATGAGCGTCACGCCCGCGAGGCGCGCCCCGCTCGTCGGCCGCACCGGCAGCCCCATCAGACCGAAATGGTCCAGCACCAGCGATGCCAGCATCTGGCCCGCGATCACGCAGACGATGAAATTGGCCGCGCCCAGGCGCGGCGCGAGGACGAGCGCCGCCGTTACGTAGACCACCCCGGCCACACCGCCCAGCCACAGCCAGGTCGGCCCGCCGGTGGCCTGGGCGAGGGTGGGGGCCGACACGCGGGCGGCGAGCAGCACGGGCGCCAGTACCGCCACGCTCACCAGCAGCGAGCACAGCGTGGCCCACAGCGGATGGCCCAGCGCGCGGCCGAGGGCGGCGTTGCTGGCCGCCTGAAGCGGGACGGCGGCGCCGGCAAGCACGGCGATGAACAGAGGCACGAGCGCGGGCATGAGGGATTTCCTGGTTCGGTTTCGACCCAGACAGCGTGAACGATGCTCTATGCGAATGGAAATTCTTATTTCTAACGTGCATTATTCGTCGCATGGATGAATTGCGACGCATCGACCTGAATCTACTGCTCACGCTGCATGCCCTGCTGAGCGAGCGCCACGTCACGCGTGCCGCCTTGCGGCTGCACAAGAGCCAGCCGGCCGTGAGCCACGCGCTGGCGCAGCTGCGCGCCCATTTCGGCGATCCGTTGCTGGTCAGGCGCGAGGGCGGCCTGCAGCTCAGCGCGCGGGCTCAGGAACTATTGCCGCCGCTGAGTCAGGCCTTGTCGGGACTCGACGATGTGCTGCGCGCGCCCGCCTTCGAGCCCGGTGCCGCGCGGCGGCGCCTGCGGCTGGGCATGTCGGATTACGCGGCCCGGCTGGTACTGCCGCCGCTGATGCGTCAGTTGCGCGCGCAGGCACCGGGCATCGATCTGGCCGTGAGCCAGGCCGGGCGCGACACCATGCTGGGCCAGTTGGACGATGGCGAGCTGGATCTGGCGCTCGGCGTGTTTCCGGCGATGCCGGATCACCTGCGCCGCCAGGTGCTGTTCGAGGAGCATTTCACGAGCGTGGCCGACGCCGCGACCCTGCCCGCGCGTGGGGGGCTGTCGTGGGAGCCGTGGCTGGCGCGGCCGCATGTGCTGGTGGCGATGCGGCCGGATGGCGACAACGACATCGACGCCGCGGTGGCCGCGCGCGGCGGGCGCCGCCATGTCGCGCTGGTCTTGCCCCACTGGAGCGCCGCGCTGGATGTCGTGCCGGGAACGGATCTGGTGCTGACCGTGGCCGCGCGCACCCTGGTGGCCGGCCGCTTGCCCCAAGGCTTACGCCGCTTCGCGCCGCCTCTGGCGCTGCCGGCCTTTGCGTTCGAGCAGGTGTGGCACCCTCGTCGCGATGGCGATGCGGCGCTGGGTTGGTTGCGCGCACAACTGGCTGGACTCTGCGGCTGAGCCGATCTCAGCCGGCGGCTCGCACCACGCCCCGTAGCGGCGTGCCCGCGGCGAGCGCGCGGATGTTGTCGGCGATGAAGGCGTAGCGGCGTTCGAGCAGGCCGGGCGTGAGCGCGGACACATGGGGCGTGCAGCGCACATTGGGCAAGGCATGAATGGGAAATGCCGACGGCGCCACATCGACCTCGCCTTCCGCGGGATAGCGATACCAGACATCCAGCACCGCCCGGCCGAGCCGGCCGTCGGCGAGGCATGCGTAGAGCGCCTGTTCGTCCGCGACCTCCGCGCGTGCCACGTTGATGAGCAGCCCGTCCGGACCCAGGGCCTCGAGCGCGGCCGCGCCCACGCGTCCGCGTGTTTCGGGCGTGAGCGGGCAGCAGAGCACCAGCGCCGCGCAACGTGGCAGCACGTCTTCGAGTTGGGCGGTCGTGACGATCTCATCGGGCACGATGTCGGCATCGACCTTGCCGCTGCGCGTGACGGCGATCACCCGCATGCCCAGCGCGCGCACGCGCCGCGCGATCTCTTCGCCGATGTGGCCGTAGCCCAGGATGGCGACGGTGCTGCCGGCGGCCTCGCGGTGATAGGGCCGAGCGGCATACACCGCCGGCCATGCGCGCGCGTCGAGTTCGGTCGGCAGGCGCCAGGGCTGCAGGAAATGCTCGAGCAGCGCGTGCGTCACATACTCGGCGATGGGGATCTCGTGTCCGTGCACGTTGCAGACCGGGCAGGCGGCGGGCAGGGCATCCTGCGAGATCGCGTCGACGCCCGCGCCGGGCACATGCACCAGACGGCCCTGGAACCGCGCGGCTTCGTCGGCGCCGAGGCGGTTGGTGACCAGCACATCGGCTTCGATGGGCCCTTGCGCGGGCAGGGCGCTGGCGGCCTGCACGTCGTGGTCGGCGCCCAGCAGGGCGGCCAGGCGCGGTGCGTTGGGGGCATGCAGCCCCGCAACCAGAATCTTCATGTCGGACGTCCTCAGGAAACGTGGCTGGCGCGCACCAGGAGATCGGTGCGTGCCTTGAAAGCAGGAGACAGGCGCGTGCCCAGGCCATGGCCCGTGGGCGGCAGGGCCACGCCTGCGTCGATATGCGGCAGGTCGGTGACGAGGTCACGGTACCAGGTGGCCAGCGTGGCGCGCACGACCTCCTGGTAGATCGCCGTGGGCGCATGCAGCGCCAGATGCAGGCCGGCCATCAGCGCGACCGGACCGGTGCAGTCGTGCGGCGCGAGCGGCTTGGCGTAGGCCTGGGCCAACGCGGCAATCTTGCGCGCGGTGGTGATGCCGCCGCACCAGCACAGATCGAGCATCACCACGTCGAGCGCATTGGCGGCGAGCAGGTCGCGGAACACCGGCAGGCCGGCGAGCGATTCGCTGCCGCAGATCGGCGTGCGGGTGCGGCTGCGCAGGTCGGCAAGCGTATGGACGTCGTCCATCTTGGAGATCGGATCCTCGGCCCAGAATACGCCGTAGTCTTCGAGGGCCTGGCAGATGCGCAGCGCGGCGTGGTTGCCCCACAAGCCATGCAGCTCGCACATCACCTCGATGTCGTCGCCCACCGCGTCGCGGATGCGCTTGAAGGGCTCGAGCCCGGTTTTCAGGTCTTTGAGGCTGATGGTCTGGCCCTGCGTCTTGGGCGCATAGATGTCGAACGGCCAGATCTTCATCGCCGCGTACCCTTCGTCGCGCAGGCTGGTTGCCAGGGCGCCCGCGTCGCGCATGAAGGCGACCTGATCGTCGTAAGGGCCGGTCGACACATCGGCCGCGCCGATGTCGCGGCGCTTGCCGCTCGTGTTGAAGGCGTAGCCCGCGCAGGTGTTGTACACGGGGATGCCGGTGCGGGCGGCACCGCCCAACGCCTGATACAGCGGCACCTGCTGGCGCTGGCCGGCCAGGTCCCAGAGCGCGATATCGACGGCGCTGGCGGCGCGGATCTCGGCGCCGGAGGCGTTGTAGCCCACATAGGGTTGGGTCAGCAGCGCGTTGATGCTTTCGATGGCGCTGGCGTCGCGCCCGAGCAGTTGCGGCGCGATTTCTGCGTGGATCATGGTCTCGACCGTCGCGGCGCCGCGGAAGGTCTCGCCCAAGCCGGTGAGGCCGTCGTCGGTGTCGATCTCGAGCCAGAGCAGGCTGGGCCGGTCGGGGTGGCGATACGTGCGCAGTTGGGTGATGCGGGACATGACGAGACGGCCTGATCGGGGAAGCGGGCTTATAGTGTCGGCAATGCTGTAAAATCTGTCAATAGAAGTTCGTTTTGCTTTACAGCTTTTGGCGCGGCGCCTTGCTCGCGGCAGTGGCTTGCTTCAAACTCCCGCCCCATGAATCACGCATCCACCGACCGGCTTCTCAGCGACAAGGTCTACGAACAACTGCTGGCGCTGCTGGGCAGCGAGGGCTTCAAGATCCACGCCCGCCTGCCCGGCGAGATCGAGCTGGCGCGCCGCCTGTCGGTGTCGCGGCCGGTGCTGCGCCAGGCCTTGGCGCGCCTGCGGGCCGAGGGGCGCATCTCCGCGCGCAAGGGCTCCGGCAACTATGTCGAGGCGCTCAAGCCGCAGGCCGAGATCGTGGAGTTCGGCTCGCTGTCGAGCATTCCGGACATCCAGTCGTTCCTGGATTTCCGCTGCGCCCTCGAAGGCGAAATCGCCGCGCGCGCGGCGGCCCGCCGCGATCCGGAGGCGGTGGCCGAGATCGTGCGCAGGCATGCGGGGTTCGAGCGCGCGCTCCAGGCGGGCAACCCCGGCATCGACGAGGACATCGCGTTTCATGCCGCCGTGGCGGCCGCCTGCGGCAATCGCTTCTTCGAGATGACGATGACGGCCTTGGTGGCGCAGACGCGCTTCAGCATCGATCTCGTGCGCCAGCTGTCGGGCCCCTTCTCGGCCGAGCGGCGCCAGCGCGTCGTTGCCGAGCACGGTGCCATCGTGCAGGCCATCGAGGCGGGCGACGCCGAGCGCGCGCGGGCGGCCATGGTGGCGCATCTGCAAGGCGGGATCGCGCGGCTGTTCGGCGGCCGTGGCGCTGCTGGATAACCCGCATTCGCGCAATCAGCTATTGACAGATTTTACAGCTTAAGCGGAAGATGTCTCCGCCGTGTCCTCCAGGGCCGGCACGGGCACACGCCGTCTCCAGTCGGCCGCGCCCGCATAACGACAAGGAGACATCATGTTCTTGCCTTCCCGGCCGGCCGTCGTGCCCGCCAAGCGGCGCACGCTGGCGCGCCTGGTCGCCGGCCTTTGCGCGGCCCTCGGCGCCAGCGCCGGCAGCACCGCCTTCGCCGCGGATCCTGCCGCGGCCTATCCCCAGAAAGTCATTCGTATCGTCGTGCCCAACCCCGCGGGCGGCGCGTCCGACGTGATGGCACGCCTGATCGGCAAGAAGCTCACCGAACGGTGGGGGCAGGCCGTGGTAGTCGAGAACAAGGCGGGCGCCAATGGCAGCATCGGCGCCAGTTACGTGGCCAAGTCGGATGCCGACGGCTACACGCTGCTGTTGATGGACTCGGGCAGTCTCACGATCTCGCCCAGCATCATGAAGCTGAACTACAGCCCGACCGAAGACCTCGCGCCGGTCTCGGTGGTGGCGTACTCGCCGCACATCCTCGTGGTGAGCAACAAGCTGCCCGTGCACAACGTGCAGGAGCTGATCGATTACGCCAAGGCCAACAAGGGCCGTCTCAATTTCGGTGAAACACCGGGGTCGATCACGCACCTGGCCGGCGTGTTGTTCGCCAGCCAGACCGGCATCGACTGGAACTACATCGGCTACAAGGGTGGCTCGCAGGTCCTGTCGGACCTGGCAGGCGGACAGATCGACGTGGCGATGAACAGCTTCCTGGCCACCTATCCGCTGGTCAAGGGCGGCACGATCCGCATGCTGGCGGTGGCGAGTACGGAGCGCTTCGCGCCGATTCCCGACACGCCGGCTTTGTCCGAGCGCCTGCCGGGCTTTGTCACGGGCTCCTGGCAGACGCTGATGGCGCCCGCCGGCACGCCGCCCGCCATCGTCGAGAAGCTGCACGCGACGATCGCCGAGATCGTCAACGAGGCCGACACGAAGCAGCGCTTCGCGGAGCTGGGTTCCGAGCCGGTGACGATGACGCCGGCCGAGATGGGCCAGTGGCTGCGCAAAGAAACCGATCACTGGGCGCGTGTCGTGAAAGAGGGCGACATCAAGGTGTTCTGAGCGGCGTCGTCGGATCAACGCCTCGGCCCGCGCTTCGCGCAATGAAAAAAGCCTCGCAAGGCGAACCTTGCGAGGCTTTTTGTTGCTTGGGCTGCCCCCAGTGAGGCGGGGGCGCCGGCAGTGCAGCGGGACTTAGAAGTCCATGCCGCCCATGCCGCCCATGCCACCCATGCCGCCGGGCATGGCCGGAGCAGCGGGCTTGTCTTCCACCAGCTCGACCACAGCGGCTTCAGCCGTCAGCAGCAGGCTGGCCACCGACGCGGCGTTTTGCAGAGCGGTGCGGGTCACCTTGGTGGGATCCAGCACGCCTTGCTCGACCATGTCGACGTATTCGCCGGTCGCGGCGTTGTAGCCGTAGTTGCCCTTGCCGTTCAGCACGTTGTTGACAACGACGCTGGACTCTTCGCCGGCGTTGGCGACGATGGTGCGCAGGGGCTCTTCGACAGCGCGCAGGATCAGCTTGATGCCGGCGTTCTGGTCGGGGGTGTCACCCTTCAGGTCGGTGATGGCTTGCTTGGCACGCAGCAGAGCCACGCCGCCGCCAGCCACAACGCCTTCTTCCACTGCGGCGCGGGTAGCGTGCAGGGCGTCTTCGACGCGAGCCTTCTTTTCCTTCATTTCGACTTCGGTGGCAGCACCGACGCGAATCACGGCAACACCGCCAGCCAGCTTGGCCACGCGTTCTTGCAGCTTTTCACGGTCGTAGTCGGAGGTGGCTTCTTCGATCTGGGCACGGATTTGCTTCACGCGTGCTTCGATCGAGCGGCCGTCGCCGGCGCCGTCGATGATCGTGGTGTTTTCCTTGGCCACTTCGATGCGCTTGGCTTGACCCAGTTCTTGCAGGGTGGCCTTTTCAAGCGACATGCCGGTTTCTTCGGAGATCACCGTGCCGCCCGTCAGGATGGCGATGTCTTCGAGCATGGCCTTGCGGCGGTCGCCGAAGCCAGGCGCCTTGACGGCGGTGGTCTTCAGGATGCCACGGATGTTGTTGACCACCAGGGTCGCCAGGGCTTCGCCCTCGACGTCTTCGGCGATGATCAGCAGCGGACGGCTCGACTTGGCGACTTGCTCCAGCACCGGCAGCAGATCACGGATGTTGCTGATCTTCTTGTCGTAGATCAGAACGAACGGATCGTCCAGAGCGGCAACTTGCTTCTCGGGCGAGTTGAT
Organism: Bordetella genomosp. 5; assembly: GCF_002261475.1. Lineage (GTDB taxonomy): Bacteria > Pseudomonadota > Gammaproteobacteria > Burkholderiales > Burkholderiaceae_B > Bordetella. The sequence goes on along the minus strand of NZ_NEVN01000010.1, from coordinate 187,992 downwards.
GAAGTAGGGCGACAGGTAGCCGCGGTCGAATTGCATACCTTCGACGACGTCCAGCTCGTTTTCCAGCGACTTGCCGTCTTCGACGGTGATGACGCCTTCCTTGCCGACCTTGTCCATCGCGTCAGCGATGATCTGGCCGATGGAGCTGTCGCTGTTGGCCGAGATCGAGCCAACTTGAGCGATTTCCTTGCTGGTGGTGACCGGCTTGGAGATCTTTTGCAGTTCGCCGACGGCGGCGGCAACCGCCTTGTCGATACCGCGCTTCAGGTCGATGGGGTTGAAGCCAGCGGCAACGTACTTCAGGCCTTCTTGAACGATGGCTTGAGCCAGCACGGTGGCGGTCGTGGTGCCGTCACCGGCGTTGTCCGAGGTCTTCGAAGCCACGTCCTTGACGAGCTGGGCGCCGATGTTTTCGAACTTGTCCTTCAGTTCGATTTCCTTGGCGACGGAGACGCCGTCCTTGGTCACGGTCGGGGCGCCGAACGAGCGCTCCAGCACGACGTTGCGACCCTTGGGGCCCAGGGTGGTCTTAACAGCGTTGGCGAGAACGTTCACGCCACGCACGATGCGCACGCGGGCGTCATCGGCAAACAGAACTTGTTTGGCAGCCATTTTGTCAGCTTCCTTCTTGAAATCGGTTTCGCAGTTACTGGATCACGGCGAGGATTTCTTCCTCGCGGATAACGAGCAGCTCTTCGCCATCGACCTTGACGCTCTGACCGGCGTACTTGCCGAACAGGACCTTGTCGCCGACCTTCAGGTCGACCGGCAGAACCTTGCCGTCTTCCGTCTTCTTGCCGGGGCCGACAGCCACGACTTCGCCTTGATCAGGCTTTTCAGCGGCGCTGTCCGGAATGACGATGCCCGAGGCGGTTTTGCGCTCGTTGTCCAGGCGTTTGACGATCACGCGATCGTGCAGGGGACGCAGGGCCATGAGGAACTCCTGTTTCTAAAGAAGAGAGAAATGATCGGTTTAGCGCGGGAGCGCTGTTAGCACTCACCGGCGACGAGTGCTAATTATAGGGATGAGTTCTGAGGGTTCAAGGGGGAGGGGCGGTGCTGTTACATCTTTGGTGGGGCGGGGAATTGGGGTCGGGTGGGGGCCAATTCCTGATGTCGAAGTTCATTCAACTTGAGATTTGGTTCACTCAAGTTGGCAGCTGACAAATGTGTCGATGACCAGTCCACGCGGGTTGCATCCCGATTTGGCCTATGAGGTCCAAAATTCAACGAGAAAAGGGCCCTAGATCGGCACGCAGCCAGCGGCTGTTATTTGGTTCATTCAACTTGGTTTTTTGTCCAAAAAGTTCATTCAACTTGGATTTCGCACCGAAAAGTTCATTCAAGTTGAGGGTAGGAGATCGGTGTATGCGGCCGATGTCGAATTTCATTCAACTTGAGACCTTGGCCGTAACTTGGGCGGACAGTACCTCGAGCCGACCGACTGCATCCGACCCAAAGCCGACATTCCTCCAGCGCGCGAGATAGCGCAATTTTGAGCGCTCGAACCCCTTGGGCTATATCGATTGCTGCCTCGTCCGTGCGGACAAGGCCGCGGCAGATTCCTTGCGTTCGCTGTAGCGGTCTACCAGGTATGGCGCGGCATCGCGTGTGAGTAGGGTGAACTTCATAAGCTCCTCAATGACGTCGACGAGTCGGTCATAGTAGGGCGAGGGCTTCATTCGACCGGCATCGTCGAATTCTTGATAAGCCTTCGCGACCGATGACTGATTCGGGATGGTCAGCATGCGCATCCAACGCCCCAGAACCCGCATTTGGTTCACCGCGTTGAATGACTGCGATCCTCCTGAAACCTGAGTGACCGCCAGCGTCTTGCCTTGCGTCGGGCGCACCGCCCCAACTGACAGCGGGATCCAGTCGATCTGCGTCTTCATCAATCCCGTCATCGCGCCGTGGCGCTCTGGTGAACTCCACACCATGCCTTCCGCCCATTGGACCAGTTCGTGGAGCTCTCGGACCTTTGGATGGTCTTCGCTGGCGGCGTCGACCAGCGGCAGCCCGGAGGGGTTGAACAGCCGGGTTTCGCCACCTAGGGCCTGAAGCAGGCGCGCGGCCTCCTCGGCGACCAAGTGGCTGTAGGAACGCTCGCGCAAGGACCCGTACAGCAGCAAGAAGCGAGGCGCATGGGTAGCTCGCGCGGGTGAAAACAACTCGGCCGTGCTCGGTTGTGCGAACAGGGACGAGTCAACGTTGGGCAAATCGGCGAGAACCTTAGACACGATTCCCCTCCGAGTCGATCAGAGGCTCGCCGTCTTCCTTGTTGAAAGCACCACGTTGGGCCTGGGGCAGGATGTCCAGGACTGCTTCCGACGGCCGACACAGCCGAGTGCCCAGCGGCGTCACCACGATAGGGCGGTTGATCAGGATCGGATGCTGGAGCATAAAACCGATCAACTGTTCCTCAGTCCATTTCGGATCCGACAATCCCAGTTCATCGTAGGGCGTTCCCTTTTGTCGCAGCACGTCGCGCGCCGGCATACCCATAGCGGAAATCAGCTTCCCTAGCGTTTCAGCGTTGGGTGGAGTTTTCAGATACTCGATGATTGTCGGCTCTTCGCCGCTATTTCGGATCAACCCGAGGACATTGCGAGATGTCCCGCAGGCAGGGTTATGATAGATCGTGATGGAGCTCATGACATCTCTCTGTTGATACAAAGCTAGATTTTCAATTGGCCGTGGACCGCGCTCTCAACACCACAAGCGCGCCGAATGCGGCCAAGCCAATGCCACCGGATAGCCACAGCGCGTTGGCCCCCAAGGAGTCCAAGGCAAGGCCGAAGAGAAACGGGGCAGCCGCTTGAGCGATTCGCGCCGGCATCATCAACCAGCCCTGGCGAGCGCCATAGCCCTGAGGGCCGAACAGCGCCAGGGGCAATGTGCCCTTGGCAATAGTTAGAATGCCGTTGCCAGCCCCGTGCAGAATGGCGAATACCGGGGCCATCGCGGGGCCGCCGGTCAGCAGCACCGCAACGCCGGCGGGATGCGCAAGCGCCGCCAGCCGGGCTGACAACAACGGATGAACCTGGCGCAGGAATCCAAACTCAAGCAGGCGTCCAGCCACCTGTGCGGGACCGATTAGCGCGCCGACCGCCACCGCAGCTGTGAGCGTCGCGCCTGTGGCTTCCAGCATTCGCGGCAAATGCGTTGCCATCGCAGTGCTGATGAACCACGTTGCTGCGAAGACGAACGCAAGGAGGGCCGTGGCGTACCTCTGCTGTTTCGGCTCGGAAGAAGGTGGGGACGACTGGACGTGTGCGTTGTTGGAGACACTTGGGGTTTCTGCCTTTGAGACGTCTGCCGCCCTAGGGAGCCATGCATTCAGAGGCAGGCCGACCAATAGATGCAAACCTGCCCACCCCAGGCAAGCGCCGCGCCAACCAAACTGGGCTTCCATCCAGGCGGAAAGCGGCCAACCCACAGTGCTGGCGAACCCAGCAATCAGCGTAATCCCGGTGATGGCGCCGCGGGCATGATGACCATACAGGCGCACCAGGCAGGAGAAGGCCGCTTCGTAGAGTCCGGATCCCATCGCCACCCCGGTAACGAGCCAGGCGGCAACCATTGTCCACACCTCTTGAGCGGCGGCAAGCATTCCCAGCCCCGACGCAAACAACAAACTCGTGCTGACCAGGACGATTCTCCCGCCGCGACGATCGATCGCTTGTCCTGCCCAGGGACCTACCAACGCCGATGCGACCATGGCGATCGAAAAGGCCGCGTACACCGTGGGCGCGGATACACCCAGGTCGCGGGCTATCGGATCTGCCAACATCGCGGGCAAGTAGTAGGACGACGCCCAGGCTAGGGTCTGAGCAGTTCCCAGTGTGCCGACTACTCGAATCGGAGCGCCGGACATGAATCAGTTCCGCTTGGCGCCGGCGTCGTACCAGCCTTTGCTCTGATTGACGATCCGTACGACCAGCAACATCACGGGCACCTCAATAAGCACGCCCACGACAGTAGCCAGGGCAGCGCCAGACTGGAATCCGAACAGGCTGATCGCGGCGGCGACGGCAAGCTCAAAGAAGTTGGATGCCCCGATAAGTGCAGATGGGCACGCAATGTTGTGCTTCTCTCCAACGCGGCGGTTGAGCCAGTACGCCAAGCCCGAGTTGAAGAACACCTGGATGAGGATCGGCACGGCCAGCATTGCGATCACCAGAGGTTGGCCGATGATGGCTTCGCCCTGGAATGCGAACAACAGCAACAGCGTCAGGAGCAGCGCCGCCATCGAGAACGGCCCGATTCGCTCCAGCGCCGCTTCAAACGCCATTTGGCCGCGGCGAAGCAGTGCGCGGCGCCAGAGCTGGGCGAGGATGACCGGAATCACGATGTACAGCCCGACTGACACCAAGAGCGTGTCCCACGGAACGGTGATGGCCGAAAGACCCAGCAATAGTCCAACCACGGGCGCGAAGGCGAACACCATGATTGTGTCGTTCAGAGCCACCTGGGACAGCGTGAAGACCGGATCGCCACCGGTCAACCGGCTCCAGACGAAGACCATGGCAGTACACGGCGCCGCGGCCAGGAGAATCAGGCCGGCGATGTAGCTATCCAATTGGTCGGAGGGCAACCAAGGGGAGAAAATTTGGCGGATGAAAAGCCACCCCAGGAAGGCCATCGAGAAAGGCTTGACGGCCCAGTTGATGAAGAGCGTCACGCCGATGCCGCGCCAATGCTGCTTGACCTGGCCTAGTGCACCGAAGTCCACCTTGAGCAGCATCGGAATGATCATCACCCAAATCAGGATTCCAACTGGCAGGTTTACCTGGGCGATTTCTAGGCGTCCAATCGTCTGGAACAACGACGGCATGAGCTGGCCCAGCGTTACGCCCAACACGATGCAAAGGAAGACCCAAAGCGTGAGGTAGCGCTCGAATACACTCATCCCTGGGCGTTGGCGCGGAGCCGGCGCCGCCTGAGTATTGGACGTCATCGGACTACTCCCGCGACTGGCCGATACCACGCAGCTCGGTCTGGAGCGACATGGCGTCAAGACGATCAAGCGACAAAGACAGGAACAGTTCGATACGACGCTTGAGCATGCGCGCTGCGTCGTGGAAGGCCTTGATGCGTTCTTCTTCGCTTCCCTCATGCGCGGCAGGGTCCGGCACACCCCAATGCGCAGTCATCGGGTGGCCGGGCCACACGGGGCAAACTTCGCCTGCCGCGTTGTCGCACACCGTGATGATGAAGTCCATCTTTGGAGCCTCGGGGCCCGCGAACTCGTCCCAGCTCTTGCTACGGTAGCCGCCTGTCGGCAGCGAATACGATTTGAGATTGTTCAGTGCCAGGGGATGGACTTCGCCCTTGGGTGTGCTGCCGGCGGAGTACGCCCGGAAACGATCAGGACTGAGTCCATTGAGCAGCCCTTCGGCCAGAATTGAACGCGCGGAATTGCCCGTGCAAAGGAACAGCACGTTAAAAGGTGGGTGCGACATAGAAATTCCTATCAGCAGCGAGTGGAGATGGTTGCCTTCGGGGTGCAGCAACTAGTGGGCGCCGGCGCTTTCACCGGCGGTGCAGAGCAGATCGGTGCGGTGGCCTGGCCGGCTGGCGCGCCATAGGTCAGAATGGTGCCGAGCGTGTGGAAGTGTTCCCAGGCCAGACCTTGTGGATCTGTGATCCAGTATTTCTCGCTGCGGGCGTAGCAGCAGGATCCTTCCCCCTGATCCTCTAGGACCAAGCGGGCAGCCTCAGCGCTGGACTTCAACGCCTCCAGTTCCTCCGCGCTATCGGCTTGAATCCCGAAATGGTCTACGCCTCCGCCAGCGCCGCGCGTTGATATAGCGAAATTCACTGGAGGGTCGTCAAGCATCCACTTTGCGTAATCCGATTCGACGCGTGCAGGCTCCTGCGCGAACAACCGGGAGTAGAAGCCGATGTTTCTGTCCAAGTCGTCGACGTGCAAATGAACATGAAAGCGCTTCATGGGGAACTCCCGGTTAGCTGGTCGTGCAGTTGGCGATGGCGGAAGCCTCGCAGGGCGCACCTTCGCAACAGTGTTCGGTGAGGTAGCCGAGCAACCCATTCATTTGGGAAAAGTCGGCGCGATAGATTAGGTTGCGGCCCTGTTGCTCGACGCTCACCAAGCCGGCATGGGCTAGCTCCTTCAGGTGAAAGGACAATGCGTTCCTTGCAACGCCGAGTTGGTCGGCAAGCACGCTGGGCGTGAGGCCGAGAGGCCCGGCCACAACCAGGGCGCGGAACGTGCGTAGCCGCTGAGGATGGGCAAGGCCTGCGAGAGCGGAAATGGCTTGATCTTCATTCATTATTCAATCATACAACAAATATTGAATAAAAAGCTACTTTGGACGATCAGGCACGATCAAGCGTTCACCGGAAACGCGAGTGGCAGCTCCTGGCCGCGAGCCGCCCTCGATGGCCGGCCGATGACGATCCAAAGCCGACCGTGAAACTCACCACCCACACGAAAGCGCAACGCCCCACGTTCTGCCGTCACCCTCGTCGCAGAAACTCGACAAAGGCGTCTGAACTCAACGGATGGCTGACCAGATAACCCTGGATGGAGTCGCAGCCCGCGGCCTTCAATGCATCAGCCTGGCATTGGTGTTCGACCCCCTCGGCGATAGTTTTCATGCCGAGAGAGCGAGCGAGACCCACAATGCCTCGAATCACCGCCGAGGCCTTGTCTGACGCGGCCAGCCCGCGGACAAAGGATTTGTCGATCTTTAGTGTGTCGACAGGCAGTCGGACCAGGTAGCTCAAACTTGAGTATCCCGCGCCGAAGTCGTCAAGTGACGTCGATAATCCAGCTCGTTTCAGCGTGGCGAGAACTGAAGTCGCCATTTCGATATCGCTTACCAAGCAGTCCTCCGTGATTTCCACATCAAGCACGGAAACGGGGATGCCGTGTTTGGTGACGACATGGTGAATTCGATCTGCAAGCCCCATATCGAGTAGTTGCCGAGCCGATAGATTCAGGCTGATTCGCGGGACGATGACGCCCATCCGTTGCCATTCCGCGATATGCAGACAAACCGCATTGAGCAGCCATTCCACAAGTTTGCCTTCATAGGGAGACTCCAGCAGCAAAGCCAAGAACGCGGCAGGTGTCAGTAAACCACGTTCGGGATGACGCCAGCGAAGGAGTGCTTCAGCGCCGATCAGGGAGGCGTCCGATAGTGCGATCTGAGGTTGAAAATGCAGTTCGAACTGGTTCTCCGCAAATGCCGCACGGAGATCGGAGCGCAATGCGACACGGTTGCGCATGCCCCGGTCCAGTATCACGTCATACGTGCGCACTTTAAGTCCGCCTGCCGATTTGGCTGCGTACATGGCCGTATCGGCATGGCTCAGCAATGTCTCGGCGGACTTCGGATCGTCTCCCATTAGCGCGATACCAATGCTGGCGGACAGCGAGATCGCTAGGCCGCCTATTTCGAACGGCATCGCAAGCGTGTCAAGCACCGAAGATGCGCACGCTTCTGCCGCGTCTTTCGTGGTGTTGCGCAAAAGTACAACAAACTCGTCGCCGCCTACGCGCGCAGCAAAATAGGGAGGGCCGAGACTTGCGGTCAGCCGTATCGAAAAATTGCGCAGCAGTTCATCACCGACAGCATGGCCGAACGCGTCGTTGACCTCCTTGAGATGGTCCAAATCGACAAATAGCACGGCGACAGAAAAGCCGTTCGGCGTGCTTAACAAGGCAGCTTCAGCTACCGCGCGAGACAGCGCTTCCATGCAGCTGCGTCGATTCGCCAGCCCGGTCAGATAATCATGATTCGCTTCAAACTCCAACTGGGCAGCGTGCTCGTGTTCGCGCGTGACGTCGCGAAAAAGTACGGTAATGCCCTCATCGTGGCGAAATGAGCGCGCTTCGAACCAAGTGCGGAGCGGGGGGTAATAGCCCGTGTGACTCCCGGGAAGTCCTGTCGCAGCAGTCTGTCGATAGATTCGGTAGTAGCCGGAGTTTACCAAGTCCGGGTAGCACTCCCAGATTCCGCGTCCGAGGAGGTTTTTCCGGTCCTGCTGCAAATATCGCTCGGCGGTCTCGTTGAGGTACGTGAAACGCCAAGACTTGTCTATCGACATGAATCCGTCGCTCAGACTGTCGAGCATTTCCGCCAGATGAGCTGGCGTAGGCCGGTGGATCGCGGTAGCTAATGGTTGGTGTATATGTCGTGCCATTTCTCGGACCGATCTCGCGTAAGACAGAAGAACCATTGCGGGCCTGCAAACTATAGGTCCGAATATTCTAACGACCTGGTCGGAACCATGTTGGACAAGGGGCGGGGCTTACGAGATGGAATTTTCCCAAATCCAAGACTGCCTTGTAATGACCGCTACTGGCCGTAAGCGGCCAGTTTTGGTTGTTGCCCGCGGAAAACCGGAGTCAGACTGCGTTTTCGATGAGGCTGTCGAAACCGTCGAAAAGGTAGTCTGACACCTTATTTCGTTCGAGGCTGTCGAAACCGTCGAAAAGGTAGTCTGACACCTTATTCTGGTCGCGATCTTCGGCCGCCAGGGTGAGCATCCACGCTCGGTCATTGGCGTGCGCGAGCTTCCGCGCAACGCGCCGGTGCTGGTCAGCATGGACGTGGCACTGACGGCCGCGGACTCCTCGCAAATGTCGGCCGGCTGAGGCCGCTGCCGGCCCCACGCAGTGCTTGCTCAACGCTTGGGCCGCACGAACTCCACGCGCCGGTTCTGCGCCCGTCCTTGCGGATTGTCCGAACCGTTGGCCAGCCGGTTCGACTGGATCGGCTGGGTATCGCCCAGTCCCTTGACCGTCAGCCGCGACTTGTCCACGCCATGGCTGGCCAACCATTGCGCCACCGCACGGAAAACCGGAGTCAGACTGCGTTTTCGGAAAACCGGAAAAACGGAGTCAGACTGCGTTTTCGATGAAGCTGTCGAAACCGTCGAAAAGGTAGTCTGACACCTTATTGAAAAGGTAGTCTGACACCTTATTCCGATTTCCCCGTATTTCCGCACCTCATTTCTTCGCGTTCAGCTTGGTCTGGAACAGCCAGTCGCGGTAGTCGTCGAGGTCGCCGTCGAACGGGGCGACCTTGCCGTCGGCGACGATGACGAACTGGTCTGTGGTGGCACGCAGCAAGTGGCGGTCGTGCGAGACCAGCACCAGGGTGCCCTCGAACTGCGCCAGCGCCATGGTGAGCGCTTCGCGGGTTTCCAGGTCCAGGTGATTGGTCGGTTCGTCCAGCAGCAGCAGATTGGGCCGTTGCCAGACGATCAGCGCCAGGGCCAGGCGGGCTTTCTCGCCGCCCGAGAAGGGCGCGATGCTGCTGGTTGCCATGGCGCCAGCGAAGTTGAAGCCGCCCAGAAAATTACGCAGCTCTTGTTCGCGCGTGCCGGGGGCCAGCTTGACCATGTGCCACAAGGGCGATTCGTCATGGCGCAGCATCTCGACCTGATGCTGGGCGAAATAGCCGATCGACAGGCCTTTGCCGAAAATCGCTTCGCCGCCCAGCGCCTGCAGTTCTCCGGCGATGGTCTTGATGAAGGTGGACTTGCCCGCGCCGTTCACGCCCAGCAGACCGATACGCTGGCCGCCCTGGAGCGAAAAATTGATGTCCTTGATGATGATCTTGTCGGCACCGCCGTCGTCCGCGGCGGGGTAGCCGGCCAGGACGGCGTCCATGCGCAGCAGCGGATCGGGGGCGCGGTCCGGCTCCCGGAATTCGAACGAAAACTCTGCCGCGGCGCGCAAGGGGGCGAGCTCTTCCATCTTCGCCAGTGCCTTGATCCGGCTTTGCGCCTGGCGCGCCTTCGAGGCCTGGGCCTTGAAGCGATTGATGAACGATTCCAGATGCGCGCGTTGGCGCAGCTGCTTTTCCATGGCGCCGGCCGCCAGTTCGAGTTGCGCGGCGCGCTGGCGTTCGAAGGCAGAGTAGTTGCCCGCGTAGCGCTTCAGTTTGCGCTCATCGACGTGAACCACCACGTTGACCACTTCATCGAGGAAGTCGCGGTCATGCGAAATCACCAGCAACGTGCCGGGATAGCGCTTCAACCAGTCTTCCAGCCACAGGATGGCGTCCAGATCCAAGTGGTTGGTGGGTTCGTCCAGCAGCAGCAGTTCGGACGGGCACATCAGCGCCTGCGCCAGGTTCAGCCGCATCCGCCATCCACCCGAAAAGCTGGTCAGGGGCTGGTCCATTTGCTCCATCGAGAAGCCCAGGCCGGTCAGCAGCTGTTCCGCGCGCGAGCGCACGGTGTAGGCGTCGGCATCCGCGAGGGCGCCGTACAGCTCACCGATCAGCAGGCCGTTTTCGGGCGTGTCGTCAGCGGCTTCGACCTCGGCCAGCCGGGCTTCGAGGCGGCGCAGTTCCACGTCGCCGTCGATCGCGTAGTCGATCGCCGAACGCTCGAGCGCAGGCGTTTCCTGCGCCACGTAGGCCACGCGCCAGTTCGGGGGATAGCTGAGATCGCCCTGGTCGGCGTGCAGTTCGCCGCGCAGCAGGGAGAACAGGCTGGACTTGCCGGCGCCATTCGCGCCGATCAGGCCGATCTTGTCGCCGGGGTTGAGGATGAGATCGACTTTTTCCAGCAAGGGCTTGACGCCTCTTGCTAGCGAGACTTGTTGAAACCGGATCATGCAGGGAGGGGCCGCGAGGGCATAGAAGTGATGCCGCAAACCGGCGGGAGCGAGGATAACCGATTCAGGTGAGGGCTGCCCGTAACGTGTCCGGGTAATGGGCGTGCCGCATCAGGTCGTGCGGCATCGAAGGCGTGAACGATGCGCGGTCGTGCGAATACGGGATCGCGTCGAGGCCATGAAGTCCGTCGCCTGAAGGCGAGTACCAAGACAGGCTATCGATTTGCTAAGGTGTGCCCCCCTGCGACTCTGTTTCCTCACCGGACCATGAACGACAAAAAACGCCCGTCCTTGCGGGGTACCGCCATTCTGATCATGGCGCTTACCGTCCTTATTTGGGCGCTGGCCTACCCTATCGGGGCAAGCTTGCCCGAGAACTCGCTGAAAGAGCCGCTCAACTCTTCGTATGGAGTGTTGAACGTCCTGTTCACTGCGTTGGCGTTCGGCGGTGTCGTTATTACCCTGATTTTCCAGGTGAACCAGGCGAAGGAGGCACAGCAGGAGTCGGTCGAGCGATCGATCTCCGAGATGTTCCAGATCTTCACGAGCGCCGAATTCCAGGAAACCAAGGATGCGGCGTTCCGGGTGTTGATCCCCGCGATCAGGCACAGGGCGTATGCGGAATTTGTGGCGAGCCGCCTGTACGCCGTGGCGCAGTTGCCGTTTCCCGCTTCGGAGTCGATCAAGCAGTCCATCATGGATCTGGAGGGAAACGCCGAGCGAGCCAAAACGATGGAATTCTGGAAGATGGAGCGTGCGGACCGGCTGAAGCTGGACGACATCTTCAACTTCTTCGCGATGCTGGCGCAGCGGAACTCGGCATCGGACGTCATCAAGCACGTGGACTTTGCCTATGACTGGTGGCGGCCCGCCCTGCTGTTGATTGCGCAGATGCAGGTGGAGCATCGGGAGCGGCACCCGGAAATCGGGGAGTACTGCAAGGGACGACCGGTGATCGAGACGGTGCAAAGGCTGGACGTGGTGTTTGGTCACAAGCCTTTGACGTCACGGGATGAAATCTGGGCCTATCTGGCGAAGCATCCCAAGATGATCGGGTTTGGAATGGACGCCTGCTTTTCGGCGGCACCTGGCGAGGCGGGGTCTTCGAGGAAATCGTAGTCTGACTCCGATTTGACTCCGAGTTGCGCGAGGAAATCGTAGTCTGACTCCAATTTGGTCACTGCGCTGGCTCGAGACGCCGCGGAGGCTGCACAGCGGACCCTTGGGCAATAGAACGCGCAAAGCGCAATCCGCTGATGCCGAAGGCTGCCCGAAAAATCGTAGTCTGACTCCGATTAATCGGGTCGACGCCCACGCGCCTTCACCGGCTCAGCGCGGCACTCGTTTTTGCATGGCCACACCCAGGGCCACGACGGACAGGGCCAGCGGGATGAACGATACCCAGAGGACGGTGTTCCAGCCGAACGCCGACAGCAGGCCGCCGGACGAGAAGGAGCCGATCGCCATCAGGCCGAAGACGAGGAAGTCGTTGAGGGACTGCACGCGCGTTTTTTCTTCTGGCCGGTGGCACTCCAGGACCAGCGCGGAGGCGCCCAGAAAGCCGAAGTTCCAGCCGACGCCGAGCAGGATGAGCGACCACCAGAAGTGCATGACGTCGATACCGCCCAGCCCCACCGCGGCCGACACACCGATCAACACCAGCCCCGAGGTCGCGACGCGTCCCGCGCCAAAGCGGGAGATCAGCCTGCCGGTGAAGAAGCTAGGCGCGTACATGGCGATGACGTGCCACTGCAGTCCGAGGTTGGCGGACTCTTGTGAGTGGCCGCAGATGTGCATGGCCAGCGGGGCTGCCGTCATGAGGAAGTTCATGAGCATGTACGAGACGGCGCCTGCGATCACCGCGCCGATGAAGCGCGGTTGCAGCGCGATCTCGGACAGCGGGCGTCCGCCTGCGACTTCCGCGGCGGTGGGTGGGGGCAGCCTGACCCCGAGAAGGATGAACGCGGCGATGGCGGCAACCGCCGCTTGCGCCAGAAAGGTGGCGGCAAACATGTGCGGCTGCCATAGGTTCATGGTCCAGGTGACGAGCTGTGGCCCCACGACCCCGGCGGCGACGCCTCCCGCCATGACCAGCGAGAGCGCGCGCGCCCGCCGCTTGGGCTCGACGCCGTCCGCGGCGGCGAAGCGGAACGACAGGACCACGGCCGCATAGATACCGCCGAAGAACGTGGCCAGGCTGAACAGCCAGAAGCTTTCGATCATGACCGCCAGCATCCCCAGCAGGCCGGTGAGTATGCCCGCGCCGGTGCCCAGCAGAAACGCCGCGCGCCTGCCGTGGCGTCTGGCGACGGCGCCCAGGGGCAGCGTGCATGCCGCCATGCCCACCACGAAGATGGAGATCGGGAGCGTCGCCAGCATGGGCGTCGGGGCGAGCATATTGCCCACGATGGATCCTGTCGCGAACACCACGACCGAATTCGCGCCGGCCAGTGCCTGGGCGGTGCTCAGGCGCCAAATGTTGCCCTGTTGAACGCTTTCGGGCAGAACATCGGGGCGATCATGCCCGGGAGAGACGTGACTTTGGCTCATGGCTGAGAACGGCGTGCGGCGGGAACAGGGAAGCTGGCATTACAACGCAAGCTTATATTCTTGGTCTATCGACAGATTGCCAAGCTATATAGAATCCGCGACATATGAACGCGCTCATACCGTGGGAAGCCATTACCGCGCCGCCGGATGTCCTGCCGCCTGCACCGATCACCCTGAGGGTGCAGTCGATCGGCGCGCGCAATTACTTCGCGCCGCATACGCACGCGTGGAACCAGGTCGTATACGCGGTCTCGGGCGTCCTCATGGTGACGGCGGACGGGCAGTCTTTTGCGATATCGCCGAACCAGGCGGCGTGGATTCCCGCCGGGACCGTCCATCGCGTCGGTTCTTTCCTGGGCGCCGAATACCGTAGCCTTTGGCTCGCCGATCATCCCGGCGGAACGCTTTCCGCGAGTGAGGTCGCGGTGTTTGGCGTGTCTGCGCTACTGAAGGCGCTCGTCGTCGAGGCGGCGGCAGTTCAAGGGCAGACGGACGAGGATGGCTATTTCGGCCGTTTGTATCGGCTGCTACTCGACCAGCTCCGCCGTGCGACGCCGATTTCACTGGTCCTGGCATGGCCGACCAGCGCGCCGCTACTGACGCTGTGCGAGACCTTGTACAACCACCCGGCCGACTACCGAGGCCCCGATGAGTGGGGCCGCGAGTTGGGGATGTCCGGCCGGACACTGGCCAGGAAGTTCGTCGCGGAAACCGGCCTGACGTTGAGCGATTGGCGTCGCCGGCTGAAATTGTTCAGAGCCATCGAGCTGCTGGAAAGTGGTCGCGACGTAACCGGGATCGCGCTCGAGCTCGGCTACAGCTCCGCATCGTCGTTCATCTTCGCGTTCCGCTCGGAAATGAAGTGCAGCCCGATGGCTTACAAGCGGGAGCGGGCGCCAGATCGTGCCGCCGGGCCCGTCGACGACGTGCCGCCGCACGTGGATCTGCCCGGGCCGCTGAAAAGATAACCGCGTGCGCATACCGCCGTTGCGGGCGCGACAAGTGGCTGTGCGCCCCGCAGCCAGGTCGTGGCCGCTGCGCCGCTCGGCGCGCGGCATGGCGCGGGTAGTGCGCCGACCCGCGCCGACCCGCGCCGACCCGCGCTGGCCACCCGCTACCGCGGGTGGGCGAGGGCCGGCAGGGTTACGCGAGCGTCAGGCGCCCGCGTAATCGCGGGCCAGCCGCACCACCGTTACGCCGGGCTTCAGCTGCCGCAACGACGGCATGATCAGCGTGCAGTTGTCGTAGGGCGTGACGACCGGTTGCTCGTCGGCCCAGCCGATCAGCGAGCCGGCCTGTTCGAAGGTTTCCAGGCCCGACCAGGGGCCGGCAAAACGCACGTTCATCGACGGGGCCACCACGGCGTCGGTCACTTCGAGGATGCGTTGTGCGTCGGGGGCGGGCAGCAACCAGCCTGCCGGCAGGTCCGAGGCGTCCACGACGCCGGATTCGACCAGCATCCGAGCCACCATGTCGCGTGCCACGTCGCGCGAGGAGAGGTCGCCGTGGAAGCCGCATTCGATCAGCAGCGCGCAGGCGTCGTCGCGGGCGGGGTCGCCAAAGTGTTCGAAGTCGCGCATGCGCACGCCGTCCTTGTGGCCGGCGTCCACGATGACGTGCTGCGGCGCCTTCAGGCGGCGCGCCAGCGCGATATTGCGCGGCAGGACGCCCGTCAGCAGCAGCGGTGCGCCCGGTTCGTGCATCGAGTGCAGGTCCAGCAGCCAGTCGGCGCGCCGCACCCAGGGGCGCAGCGCCGCGCCGCGCTGGCGATCGGGCGTCGTGGGCGAGTCCAGGCGCTCGGCGCTCCAGACGCGATTCATGTCTTCCTGCACGAAGCGCGAGGCGTCGTGGTTCGCGTGATCGAAGCGGTCGAACGCCTCCAGATTGCAGAAGGCCAGTATCAGCTTGCCGCGGCGCGGGCGCAGCCCCGACGCCAGCAGATCCTTCAGCGCCCACGCGCCGCACAGCTCGTTGCCATGCACGAGTGCGCTCACCATGAGCGTCCGTCCCGGGACTCCCGATTCGAAGTGCCATACGCCGGGGGTGTCGGTGTTGCCGACGCTTTCGGCGGAGATGTCGGGAACGGGAAGCTTGAATTCCATGGTGTATCCGGTGGGTGCTGGGTCGGTCGGTGGCGTCGGGGCGGGCCGCGTTATTGCGCCTCGATCTTGGCGGCGGTGACCAGCGCGCCGTACTTCTTGGTCTCTTCGGCCTGGAAGGCCACCGGGTCCACGCCCGGCTTGGCGACTTCGCCGCCGGCGTCCTGCATCTTGGCGCGGAACGTGTCCGACGTCAGGCTTTCGTTCAGCGCGGTGCGCAGCTTGGTCGCGACCGGCTCGGGCAGGCCGGCAGGGCCGTACAGCGCGAACCAGAGATTGATGTCCACCGACTCGAAGCCCGGCGTCGCGGCCAGCGGCGCGATCTCCGGCGCGGCGGGGGAGGCCTTGTTCTCGGTGAGGCCCAGCGCGACGATGTTGCCGCTGCGCACCTGCGGCAGACCCGAGGACAGCACCAGCATGCCGTAATCGAGCTGACCGCTCATCAGGTCGGTCACCAGCGGCGACACGCCGCGGTAGGGCACGTGCTCGGCGCGCGTGCCGGTGGCCTGATTGATCATCTCGCCGGCCAGGTGCAGCGTGGTGCCCACGCCCGACGATCCGTAGTTGAACGCGCCCGGCGCGGCGCCCTTGAGCTTTTGCAGGTAGTCGGCGGCGGACTTGACGCCCGAGTTCTTGCTGGCGGCCAGCAGCATGGGCTGCGACGCCACGATGCCCAGCGCGGTGAAGTCCTTGGCGCTGTCGTACTTCACGGCGGTGTTGATCATGCGGGCGATCACCATTTCATTGGTCGAGCCCAGGAAGATGGTGTAGCCGTCGGGCGCGGCGCGCGCCACACGCTGCGCGCCGATGGTGCCGCCTGCGCCGCCGACGTTCTCGACCACGACAGTCTGGCCCAGACGCTTGCCCAGCTCTTCGCCCAGCAGGCGCGCGGTCAGGTCCAGGCTGCCACCGGCGGGGTAGCCCACCACCAGCGAGATGCTGCGGGCCGGATAGTCGGCCGCGCTCGCGGCAGGCGCCGCGGCGAGCGCGGCCACGGTGCACGCTGCGATCAGCGCCGCGCGCAGCGGATTGAAGATGGATTTCATGACTTTCTCCCTGGGGTGCTGTGTGGACGGCGAAGCCGTCTCATTGGAATGAGGGGCCCATTTTCGAGCCCGCCCCAGGGTCGGTCCGTGCCAAAACGGCACATTCTCGTGCTAATAGGATTCTTGGCCCGCGATTACGCTTTGCGATTGGCCGTGGCTTCCCAGGCGGCTTCCGCCAGGTCCGTCAGCCGGGCTCGCGAGCGGTACAGGCGCACTTCGAAGCTGATTTCGTCGCTGCGGCCGCCCAGCTCGGCCAACGCGCCGCGCCGGCAATCGGCCGCGACCATGGACCACGGCAGCCAGGCGACGCCGATCCCCTTCGCCACGGCGCCGTGCGCCGCGTCGAGCGAATCGCTGCGCACGAAAGGGGTAAGCGCATAGGGCGTGGCCTCGAGCCGGTCGCCCACGATGCGCTCCATTGCGAGGCCGCCCGTGTAGGTGATCAGCGGCACGGGGGCGCCGCCTTCGCGCAACAGATAGCGGGGCCGGCCGCGGGCGTCGACCTGGCTGACGGGTACCAACTTGTCGGTCGCCAGCGTCATGTAGCGGTAGCGCGAGGGGCTGAGCGGCACGGACAGCGCCGGATGCTCGTAGCAGCACAGGAGATCGACCTTGCCCTGCTCGAGTCGCACCACCAGATCCTGCGCCTTGCCGGTGTACAGCTCCACCTGTGTGCCGTCTCGCAACACTTTGGGCGTGCGGTGGCGCAGCCGTGCGATCCAGTCGGCCACCAGCGTGCGGGCCAGGCTGCGTCCGGTCGCGATGCGCAGCACGGCCTCGCCGCCGGCGCCCGAACTGCGGATGCGATGGCGCACCAGTCCCATTTGCTCGATGACCTGGGTCGCGGTCTTGAGCAGCGCTTCGCCTTCAGGCGTCAGCGTCACCGGCAGCCGCTGGCGGTCCACCAGCGGCGCGCCTGCCCACGACTCGAGCGCGCGGATGCGCCGGCCGAAGGCGGGATGCGTGACGTGCCGCAGCTCGGCCGCGCGCACGAAGCTGCCGGTCTGCGCCAGCGCGATCAGGTCTTCGAGAAGTTTCAGGTCAGCCATGGGCGACAAGCTTACGGCATTGGGCTCAAGGATCGCACCCGTGATCCTGGCATGACGCTGCCCACATCACCATGTGTACTTCACGCCGATCCTGCCCACGTATTGACGGTAGTCTTGTGCGCCCCAGCTGCCGGAGGCGTTGACCCAACCGGCCCAGCCTTTGCGGAAGTCGGCATGCAGGCCCAGCTTCAGCTCGTATCGATCCCTGGGGTACAAGTCGCCGACGGGGAGTTGATTGAAGGATACTGAGCTGTCGACGTTGCTGCGCCACCAGTTCACGGTCGCGAAGGGTTGGACCGTGCGCTTGTTGCCCAGTTCGAACGTGGTGAAGGTGCGTACGCCGAGTCGGGTGATGGCGCCGTTCGCGTCGGCGCGATCCACGCGGGTGCCGTTCTGTTCGGTGATGCTGTCGGTGTCTGACTTCACGTAGATGAGTTGAGCCTGCGGTTCCAGCGTCCAGTTTTCACGCAGCTTGAATGCGTAGCCGGCCTCCGCCGATATCGCCCAGGCCCGCGAGTCGTAATCCACGCGCGGCAGTTCGTCGCCTTGCACGCGGTTGTTGAACCATCCGTACTGGAACCAGGTGTCCACGTAGGCGCCGAGTCGGGTCGCGTCGTTCTGGAACCATGTCCCGTACACGCCGGCGCTGTAGCCGTTGACGCGGCCTTTGGCCTTGTACGGATTGCCGTCGGCCCGGGCAGTGCTGTCAGCCGTGCCGTAGCCGAGCATCGCCCCCAGGTGCAGGCGATCCGTGTCTGAGAAGAGCTTCCATTGCGCAAGATCGCCGCCGCCCTGCAGCAGGAAGAGGTCGGTGCGCACGTCGAAGTTGCCGTCGCGGCTATGGCTGCGTTCCCACTTTCCCGATGTGCGCAGCCAGAGCGAACTGCGCCGGCTGCCGTCGGCCGCGAACGGCTGCGACTCGATGAACTGCGGTTCACCCAGACGGTCGTGCATGCTCTGCACGAACATCTCACCGACCAGTCGCTGATTGGCCAGGTACGCCGCGACCTCGGGTCGATAGAGGGGTTCGGGCGCCGGGCCGGGGCCGGGATCCGGATCGGGCTCGGGACCAGGATCAGGGCCGGGATCGGGATCCGGACCGGGGTCCGGGTCCGGGCCAGGATCAGGATCAGGATCGGGCGGCGGAGGCGGTGGTGGCGGCGGAGGAGGTGGAGGCGGGGGCGGTGGCGGCACGTCCTTTTGGGACCGCAGGTACCAGCTCTGATCGGGCGGCGCAGCGGCGGTCCCCTGGTACAGCCGATACTCGTAGGGGCCGGCCACCGCGCGGCCGGACAACGCGAACGCGCCCGCCGCGGAGGTTCCGCCGTTGACGACTTCGACCACCTGAATCCCGCCTGCCGTCGTCAGCGCGCCGGGACCGCCCGCATTCTTGATGCGCAGTTGCGATGCGCCGGTGGCGCTTCCCCCATCGATGATGAGTTTGTCCGTCGGGGAGCTGTCATTGCCCAGATACGTGTTGAGCGCGATGACGCCGTTGCCGCCGTAATTCTGCGTCGTGATGGTCTTGTAGCTGCCTGCCTGCGGAGGCGCGAAGTCGATGAGGCTGTCGGTGTTGAGCAGGTTCGTCAGGTTGGAGTTCCCCGTCACGACCCAGGTGCTGTCGTTGCTCATAGACAGGTTGGTCGTGCTGCCCGGCTGCGTCAGCACGCGCCCCTGGATCAAGGTCCGGCTGGCGGCGATATCCGCGGTCGCGGCCGATGTGGCGCCCACGTTGAGGGCGGCGTTGCCACCCGTGATGGCGGAGCCCGTCAACGATACGAGGGCGGGGCCGCCCGTCAGGTGGATGGCGTCGGCTTGGGCCGAGGTGATGGTGGTGTCGACCAGGCTGTACGTCTTTGCCGCGGCGCCCGTCGTGCCGGTCAGATGCAGGCCCTGGGCATTGGCGCCGGCGGTTTGCAGCGTCGCGCCGGTGGCGCTGAAGCGCGTGGCATTGGCCGACACGCGTACGGCATCCGCGTCTGCGCCCTGGGTGTCGACCAGGCTGCCCGTCTCGCCGTCGCGGCCAAGATTGACGGTGCCCCAGCCCTCGACGTGTATGCCGTACGCCGCCTGGCCCAGGGTGCTTATGCGGGTGCCATTGATGTTCGCCACGCCGCCGGATTGGGTGCGCACGGCCACCGAACGGTCGGTCGCCGTCAGGATCTGCCCGCCATCCACGGTCCCGGGTGTCCCGCCGTTGACGAACAGCGCGAACGAGCCGGTGGCCAGCGTGGTGACTTGCGTGTTCTTCAGTGCAAACGTGCCGCCGTTGACGTACATGCCGTAAGTGCGATCGGACTGGATGCTCATCCCATCGGCCTGGAATATGCCGTTGGTGAAGACATAAACGCCGATCGCGTTCTGCGCGCGTACGGATGTCCCCGTGCCCGCAAAGGTGCCGTAGTCCTGCACCAGAACGCCATAGGACGTCGTGCCTGCGGTCGTGATCGAGCCGTTCGTGGTGCGCAGTTCGCTGCCGGGCTCGAAGACGTGCGCGCCGTGCGAACTCGCGCCTTGGGTCAGGATGACGGTGTTGCGCAGGTCGGCCTTGGCGCCCCGCCACACCTCGGCGCCTTTCGAGCCGCTCTGCAGCGTGGTCAGCGTCGAGTCCCGCATCAGGGTCCGGGCGTCTGCGCCATACGTACGCAGGGCATGGGAGGCGGCAAAATCCGTGGTGATGTACGCGTTCGCGCCGTCGAACTCCGAGGCCTGACCCAGCGACCCGACGTTGTAAAGGCCGCGCACGCTGCCGCCGGTGGCATAGACGTACACGCCTCCCGGCCTGAGCACCATCTTGCCGCCGCTTTTGACATACAGGCCATCGATGGCGTCGCCGTTGACGCTGATGCGGATGGGCGTTCCGTCGCCCAGCGAGGGATCGAGAATGGCGAGGCCGCCCTGGACCTGAATACCCGTGCCGCCCAGTTGCAGCGGGTAGGGCGGCTTGGGCGTGATGACCGTGCCGCCGACGAACGTCAGTTCCTGGCCGGCCCTCACCTGGAAGGGGATCGTGTAAGTGTCCTGCGGGATGACTTCAGCGAAGGTCGCGGAGCCGCCGAGCGTCGCGGCAAGCCCGACCGCGACACGCGCCGCGAGCTTGGGCGAGGGAAGATCCGGGGGAACGATTTCATGTTCTGCGCATTTCACGAGCGGCTCCTGCCAGACGAAAAGTGACCGGGAAGTCAATCTGGACGTTGCAGGAACATCGATGCGTCGTCCTTTCGAGCAGACACAACATGAACGCGATGAAAAGCTACTACTACTTTGTGATTAACGCAAATATGCGATTTACAGTAGCGCGTGTTTATGGATCAGAAAATTGAGGCGTGGGTTGGATGATGAGGTGTTGAAGACGGCATTTATGCCGCGGACACCGAGACCTCCATGAATCGGGGAGGGCCACCGTCCCGTCACTGCTGGCGCGTTCTCGTTTTTCCATAACGCGAGCCGTCAGGTCGGCATGAATTTCGGAGATTCGATGTGCGGTAGGATGCGCACACGGCTGTCCGGCAGACCGGTCCTGTGACGCGCGTCTGACCGACAGAGTGATTATTCTTGCGAGCCTTGCGCCGCGAGGGAAGCCGCCGCGTTCGCTGGTTCGGATCGCGAGGTGATATCAGTACTGGTGAAGGGGATGTGATGGCTTTGAAAGCAGTTGCGTTTGATGCCTTTGGAACGCTCGTCCACATTGGCCAGCGGCGTGCCCCATTTCGCAAACTGATGCGTTGGGCGCAGGAGCAGGGACACGCGCCGCAAGACGGCGCTGCGGAGGTCGTGATGGCTCGCGCGCTGGATCTTCGTGCGGTTGCCACTGAGCTCGGTGTAATGCCTCCTGCCGAGCTGCTCGAACAGTGGGAACGTGAAATCGAGGAAGAGTTAAGCAGTATCCGCCTGTACCCGGACTCGCTGGACGTCGTTTATCGACTGCAGCAGTCGGGGCATCGGGTGGGCCTGTGCTCGAACCTGGCCTTGCCTTATGGGGCGCCGGTTCGCGCGCTGCTGCCCATGCTCGATGCTTACGCCATGAGCTATGAGGCTGGTGCGGTGAAGCCACAGCCGCGCATTTATCAGTTCCTGCTCGAGCAGTTGGGCTGCGAGGCCAATGAGGTGCTGTTTGTCGGGGATACCGCTGCCGCCGACGTGGAAGGGCCGCGCGCCTGCGGCATGCAAGCCGTCCTGCTCAAGCGCGCATCAGGTCAAACGCTTGCCGATGTCATGCCCGCCGACATGTGCGTGGGCGGGTAGCTGGAGCCGCGCCTGGCAGTGCCGACGCTGCCGCCTCTTTCGGGGGGCGGTCGGAGGCCGGGCGGATGTGGCCGATGAGGCGAGCACTGTATATCAGCGCCGTCTCATCGGCCCCCAACATCAAAACTGATAGCGCGCCGACAGCATGAAGTTGCGCGGATCGCCGTAGACGTTGCTCGGGAAGCCTACGCTGCCGGAGAGGGCGTTGTAGTACTTCTTGTCGAACAGATTGTTCACGTTCAACTGCAGGTCCAGCTGCGGCGTGGCCTGCCAGCCCACGACCAGGTCCGCGATGGTGTAGCTGCCCTGACTGATCCGGAACGGCACGCCGCTCGTGACGCCTTTGTTGTAGATGGCATCCTGGTGGTAGATCGAGCCGCCGACCCGCCAGCCCTGCAGGGGCCCCGACAGCCTGTACATGGTCGAGAGCTTGAACAGATGGCGGGGCGTGTCGGTATCGAACAGCGCGCCCACATTGCTGGCGTTGGCATCCTTGCGGTAGCGCGCGATGGCCACCGTGTAGCCGAGGCTCACCTGCCAGTTGGGCGTGACCGCGCCCTGAAGTTCGAACTCCACGCCCTGGCTGCGCACCTCGCCGGCGGCCGAGTAGCAGGTGACCGTGGGGTAGCCCGCGCACTGGCTCTGGTCGGTGCTACGGAAGGCGCGGTTTTTCTGGTCCATGCGGAACAGCGCGGCGGAGGCGTTCAGCGCGCCATCGAAGTACTCGCCCTTGATGCCGACCTCGTAGTTCTGCCCCACCACCGGGTCGAGCAGCTTGTTGCTGGCATCCAGGTAGTTCTGAGGCTTGAAGATGTCGGTGTAGCTGGCATACACCGAATGCTGCGCGTTCAGGTCGTAGATCAGCCCGGCGTATTTCGTGAATTGGCTGTTGATGCTGTAGCGGTTGCGGGCGGTGACAGACGGCGTGTTGGCGGCGAAGTTCGGGTAAGTGTTGACGGTGTCGTCGTAGTCGAACCAGTCCAGCCGGCCGCCCAGGATCAGCTTGAGCCGGTCGGCCAGATTCAGGCGTGTGGTGGCGTATACGCTTTGCTGGGTGATCTTGGCGTCCATCCAATCCCGTAGCGGGATGTGGGGATCGGCCACGGCGCTCGGGTCGAAGTGGTAGAGATCGAGGTTGCTGTTGAGCACCAGGCCTTGACGGCTGTTGCCGTCGAAGTCGACGTTGCGATAGCTAGCCCCGAGTACGAGCTCGTGCGTGCGGCCAAACAGATCGACGGGCCCGTTCGCAAAAAGATCCACACTGCTCTGCTTTTCTTTGTGCGCGTTGCGCGCGCCAAGCTGGCTGTACCGGCCGGTGGCCATGGCGTAGCTCAGGTAGTGGCCTTCCATGTCGACATCGGCCTGCGCGTAATAGGCCGAGAGGTGCACGCGCCAGTCGTTGTCGAATCGATGGTCGAGCCCCGCGAAGGCCGAGTTGGTGGTCTTGTTCCAGTGTTCCCAGTCGTTGGCATACGACGTGGACCGGGGCAGCCCCAGATCGCTGCCGTCGCGGCCGACGGGCAGGCCGGTGAAACCGTTGCCGTGCAGCCGGTTCTCCTGATGCAGGCCGCTGAGCGTAAGCGTGGTGTTGGCGCCCAGATCTTTCTCCAGGATGCCGTAGAAGGTCTGGCCGTTACTGCTTTCGCCGCGCTTATAGCTGCCGTAGTCCTGCGTGGCCACCACGCCACGGCCGCGCAGACTGCCGTCTTCCGACAGCGGGCCCGAGGCGTCGACCTCCGCGCGGTAGCGATCCCAGCTGCCGGCGCTTACGGCGAGGGACACTTGCGGCGCTGCGGTCGGCCGCTTGCGCACCAGATTGATGGCGGCCGACGGGTTGCCCGCGCCCTGCACCAGGCCGGTGGCACCGCGCACGATTTCCACGCGGTCGTAGATGGCCATATCGGTGGCCAGCAGGTCCTGCGACAGGTTGGAGCTGTCCAGGCCCACGGGCAGGCCGTCGTACATGATGTTGTCCACGTACATGCCGCGCGAGAAGAACGATGCGCGCTCGGGCCCGAAGCGTCTGAAGGTCAGGCCGGTGGCGGTCTGCACCACGTCGTTGACGGTCGCGAGCCCCTGATCCTGAATGCGTTGACGCGTGACGACCGTGACCGATTGCGGCGTCTCGCGCATCGACAGATTCAGCCGCGTGGCGGTGCTCATGCTGCCGGTGGTGTATGACTGCGTGGCCTCGGTCGTGCCGTCGGCCGCACTGGCGCCGGTGACCATCACGGCGGGCAGCGTGGCGGCCTCGGATGCGCCGGACGCGGGCTTGGGGGCGGGACGCAGAACGAATGCGCCGGTGTCCAGTTGCACGGCCTCCAGCCCGCCGCCCGCCAGCAGTCGAGCCAACGCCTCGGTGGCCGAGTATCTGCCGTTCACGCCCGCCGTGACTCTGCCCTCGGTTTGTTCCGCGGTGAACGTCAACATGATGCCGGCCGTGCTGGCCAGCTGGCGCAGGGCGGGCGCCAGCGGGCCGGCGGCGATCCTGAAGTCGGCCACGGCGGTCTCCGCACCCCGCGCGGCGGATTGGGCGCGCACGGACTCCGGCGCGGCGGCCACGAGAGCGACGATCAGCGCCAGCGGGGCAAGCGCGAAGCGGGATGGATGTGGGCGCCCCGAGGCTCGGGTGCGGTGCGGGTTCGGCATGTGCTTCCTCTTGATTGGACCTCCGGAAATTCCGGTCCCTCAGTAGGTAGGTGCCGCGAAAATGCCGATCGGGCAGTCGATGCGAAAAAAATTTTGGGCCCTAATCGGCCGGTACGACCGTCGCCCAGAAACGCGTTCGCCACTGCACACGCACGGGCAGCACGCTGGGCAGCGTGGCCAGAATACGGTCGGTATTCGCCAGGGGAAACACGCCCGAAAAGCGCAGCGCCGCGATTCGCGGGTCGACCCGCAACACGCCCGACCGGTAGCGTTCCAGCTCCGCCAGGAAGTCGTCCAGGCGCTGTTCGTCGGCCACGAGCTGTCCTCGGGCCCAAGCGTCCGCGTGCTCGCCGGCCGGGCGCGGCGGCTCGATCGCGTCGCGGCTGAACCGGGTTTGTTCGCCGGCGCGCAGCAGGCGCGTCGTGCCGGATGCGGCCCACGGCGCAATTTCCACGGCGCTTTCCAGCACCGCCACCCGGGTGTGCCCGGCACGTTGCGATACCGTGAACCGGGTGCCCAGCGAGCGGATGGTGCCCTCAGCGGTCGCCACCAGCAGCGGCCGCGCATCGGTCTGCGCCGGCCCGTGGCGCGTGGCGATCATGATTTCGCCCGCCACCAGCAGGATGCGGCGCTCGCGCGCATCGAAGCGCAGATTCACGGCGCTGTTCGTATTCAGCGTGAGCTGGGTGCCGTCTTCCAATGTCAGGTCGCGTCGCTCGCCGGTGCCCGTGCGCAGATCGGCCGTGGCGGCCTGCCAGGTGCCGGTGCGTGTTGCAAACAGGCCGGCACCGGTGGCGATCCCGCCCCACAGCAGCAGACGGGTCGCCCGGCGGCGTGCGGCGGAGCGCGGCTGGCCCGCCGCGCCATACGAGGAGAGGGCAGCATAGGCCGGCGCGCGCTCCAACGATTTCACGCGGCCCGTGAAGGCCTCCAGATGCTGCCACGCGGCTTCGTGGTCGGCATGTGCCTGACGCCATTCGCGCCACTGGCGTTGCTGTTCGTCATTTGCCTCGCCCGACATCAGCAGCGTGAGCCAGTCCGCCGCGGCATCCGCGGTGGCCCGGCTGATCAGCCGGCCACCGGGCAGGGTCAAGGTGTCTGCGCGCGCGGCCACGAGCTCAGGCCCCCCACGCGAACATGCATTCCCGGTTGGCCCGGGTCAGGTATTGCTTGACCGAGCTGGTCGACACGCCCAGTCGCTCCGCGATCTCGGCATAGCTCAGCTCCATCAGGTGCGCCAGCAGAAAGGCTTCCCGCACCTTGGGAGGCAGGCCATCGAGCACTCGGTCGATCTGTTGCAGGCTCTCCACCGCGATCAGCCGCGCTTCGGGCGAGGGCGCCACTTCCTCCGGCAGGCACGCGAGCGCTTCGAGGTAGGCGGTTTCGAGCAGCTGCCGGCGGTGCCGGTGCGCGAGGAGCCGCCCGGCGATCGTCGCGAGGAAGGGGCGCGGACTGCGGATCTCGGTCGTTGCGGTCTTGCGGTCGAGCAGGCTTAGGAACGTGTCCTGTGCCAGGTCGGCCGCGGTGAAGGTGTCGCCCACGCGCCGGCGCAGCCAGCCCTGGAGCCAGTTGCTGTGCTCGACATACAGCCCGGCCAAATCATCGGTGGCAGGTTGATTCTGGGCGGGCATGGGGACCGGACGATGGACAAGTGCAATGAGAATTGATCTCATTGTACATAAAGCATCGTCCGGTCAGTGGCTGCGTGGGGCGGTGGCTGGTCAGATTCCTGCCTCGAAGGGCAGGGCGACGCTCACCTGCCGCGGGGCGCGGGCGGCTGCTGCAGGCCGCGCGGGCTGATCGGCGTCGACATCACGATCGACGTGCGCGTCTCTCCGTAGAGATTGATGCGGCCGATGAGGCGTTCGAGATCGGCAAGGCTCAGCGCCACGAGCCGCATCACATAGGAGTCCGCGCCCGTCACGTGATGGCATTCGAGTACCTCCGGTATCGCCTCGAGAAACTTCAGGAACTTTGCCTTGGCGGGCTGGGGCACCGTGATGCCGATCAGGGCGCTGACCGCATAGCCCGCGGCGGCGACGTTGATCCGTGCGCTGTAGCTCTCGATGATGCCCGTCTCTTCCAGGCGTTTGACGCGGTCCGTGACCGCGGGCACCGATAGCCGCACCTGACGGCCCAGATCGGTGTAGGTCATGCGCCCATTTTGCTGTAGCAAGGCAAGCAGCTTCCAATCCAGATCGTCCATGGCGGCGTCTTTATTAAGGTGGAATCCGCATCTTCCCTTAAAACCTCTATTCCTGCACGCGCGCCCAATGCCTACCATGCGTAGGCATATGTAGCGTGTTTCGGGGTGAAGCGATGTTGTTCATGCAATCAATGGCGATCGGTCTTTTTATTGCCGTGCCGGTCGGGCCCATCGGCATGCTGTGCATTCAGCGCAGCCTGAGCCGGGGTTTTCGGGCGGGCTTTGCAACGGGCATGGGGGCGGCGTGCGCCGATGCCGTGTATGGCCTGCTCGGCGCGCTCGGCGTGGCCGGAGTGGTGACCGCGCTGCCGACGCTGGGCGTGGCGCTGAAAATCGGCGGGGGTCTGTTTCTGCTGTGGTTGGCGTGGGGCATCGCGCGGGAAGCGCCGCCTGCGCGCGACGTTTCGCGCGCCCTGCCGAAAACAAGTGCCGCGCGCGATTTCCTGACGACCTTCGGCCTGACCCTGTCCAACCCGATGACGATTCTGTCTTTCGTGGGGGTCTTTGCCGCGCTCGGCCCGATGACGGATTCTCAGGAAGGTCTGGGCGGGGCTGCGGTGCTGGCCATGGTCGGCGGGGTACTCGTGGGCTCGGCCGCGTGGTGGTTGTGTTTGAGCACCGCCACCGCGACGGTGCGCAAGGCCATACCCGACGCCTGGCTGCGCCGGTTCTCGGGCATATCGGCCCTCGTCGTGGCCGTGTTCGGAGCGGCGCAGATCTACTCCGGGGTGGCGAGCCTTCTAGAATGAAGGCAAGCCGATGAGTGCCGCCCCGATGAATGTCGATCTGCGGGTGGCGACCAAGAAGGAGCATCAGAAGCATGAGCCAAGTTGTAGCGCGGCCCTCGTCCCAGGGCGTGGACACGATCATCTTCGACCTGGGTAATGTCCTCATTCAGTGGGACCCCCGCCACCTGTACCGAAAGATCTTCGGTGCCGACGAGGCCGCCATGGAGCGCTTCCTGTCCGACGTGTGCAACGCCGAATGGAACGAGCAGCAGGACTGCGGCCGTCCGTGGAAGGAGGCGATCGCCGAGGCGGTGGCAAGGTATCCGGAGCATGAATCCAACATCAACGCCTATTTCGATCGCTGGTCCGAGATGATGCCGGGCGCGATCGAGGAGACGGTGAAGGTGCTCGATCAGTTGCGCAACGTGAATGTCCGCCTGTTGGCCCTGACCAATTGGTCGGCCGAGACTTTTCATTTCGCCGAAGCGCGCTTTCCGTTCCTGACCTGGTTCGAGGGCATTGTCGTGTCGGGCCGGGAGCGCCTGGTAAAGCCGGATCCCGCCATCTTCAGGTTGATCATCGAGCGCTACGATCTGCGGCCTGAAACCACGGTGTTCATCGACGACAGCCTGCGCAATGTCGAGGCGGCAGAACGCGAGGGGCTACGCGCCGTGCATTTCGATAACGCCACCGCGTTGGCGGGCCGTCTGCGTGCGATGGGAATCGATCTGCCTTGAGTCGGGTAAATAAGGCGCAGTTCGTGCGAGGCGGGCGGCTCGCCCGTGCCAGCGCTGACGGGGTATCGCGACTCGGCATCGATGGCGCCGACGCGTGACGCGAGACGGCCTCCAGATGTTTTTCCTATGGCTGCATAGGAAAGCGGTATTTGAACCGGCAAACCGAAGTTCCTAGGATGACGATCCAAGCTGATCGCAGCCAATACAAGAACGCCTCGACGCGTTTATCCAAGGGAACACTATGCTGGCCGTCAACATTCCGCGCGCACTCTGCCAGGCTCTTTTGACCGGCGCCATCAGCGCAATCGCGTTGCCGGCCTCGGCGCAGGCCACCTTTCCCCAGCATCCGATACGCCTGGTCGTGCCGCAGTCGGCGGGTTCGGGCGGCGATGTGGTGGCGCGCCTGCTGAGCGAGAAGGCGGGCGCCGCCCTGGGTACCTCGATCGTGATCGAGAACAAGCCCGGTGCCAACGGTATCGTGGCGGCCTCGTCGGTGGCCAAGGCCGCGCCCGATGGCTATACGCTGATGCTGACCGGCGTGTCGCAGATGAGCTTCAATCCCAAGCTCTACAAGCAGCTGCCCTACGATCCGGACAAAGACTTCACCTATGTGGCGCCGGTGGTCGATACGCCCTTCGTGCTGGTGGCGGGCAAGGTCAGCCCTGACAAGACGATGGCTCAGATGCTGGCGCGGGCGAAGGCAGCGCCGGACACGATTACCTACGCCAGCGCCGGCGCCGGCAATTCCACGCATCTCTCGACCGAGATGATCGCGTCGGTGGCGGGCATCAAGCTCAAGCACGTGCCTTACAAGGGCTCCGGTCCGGCGCTGAATGCCGTGATCGGCGGGCAGGTCGACCTGATGACCAGCGTGCTGGGCTCGGCGCTGCCCCAGATCCAGGGCGGCAACGTGATTCCGCTGGCGGTGCTGGCGCCGCAGCGCGCCGCCGACTTGCCGCAGGTGCCGACGCTCAAGGAGGCGGGCGTCGACGCGCCCACCATGCCTGGCTGGTTCGCCGTGGTCGGGCCCGCCGGGCTCGACGGCGCCCTCGTCACCCGGCTCAATGCAGCCTTCCAGCAGGCGATCGCGGATCCCGAGACCAACAAGAAGCTCAAGGACCTGTATTTCATTCCGCTGACCGGCTCGGCCGAGCAGATGCGCGATCGCGCCCTGGCCGATGCCAAGGTGTGGGGCGAGTTCATCGATCGCACCGGCGTGCGGGTCGACTGAGTATGGCGCACGCTGGATGCGGTCGACCGCTATGTGGCGGGCGACTCCGTCGAACAGGGGCGTGTGGTGCGGGCAGGGATTACGCCGGAATGAGCGTCGTGTCGGAACCCGCCTGCCAGGTCACCCCACGCCAGGCGCCGCTGGTCACGAGCTCGTGCGCGACGTCGATCACGGCCTGATGGACATGGGTGCACACCACACTCTTTTCGTTCGAGAGCGACATGCACAGCGAAACCCTGCGGGAAAAGCCGGGCGAATCGATGCGGGTTGCGACGATGCGCTTGTCGGGCAGGCCGGCCAGCGCCGACCAGGGCAGCAGCGTCCAGCTCCTGCCGTTGGCGACCAACGCCAGCAGCACCGATACGGCGCTCGTCTCGACCACGAGGTTGACCGACAGCATGGCCTCGGCCAGCGTGCGCGCCATCAGCACCCGGATCGAGTTCGGAAAGCTGGGCAGCACGAGGGGCAGGTCGCACATTTGCGCCAGGCTCACCGAGCCGGTCTTGAGTTTCTTGCCCACCAGGTACACCTCTTCGACCAGCAACGGTGTGGTGGTCATGCGGGCCGGCTGGGGCTGCACGTCCATTGCGATCGCCAGATCCATGCGATGCAGCGACACCGCCACCGCGAGGTCGGCGCTGCTGCCCTCGATGATCTCGAGCAGCACGTCCGGATAGCGTCGCGCCACCTCCTCGATCAAGGGCACCGCCAGCACACGCGAGGTGCTGGTGGGCAAGCCGATGGTGACCTTGCCGGCCGGCGTGTCGCGACCGTGGCGCAGCGCCGACTTGGCCTCGTCGATCTGGCGCAGCACCATCTTGGCGTGACGGTAGAGCAGCTTGCCGGCCTCGGTGGGGCGCACGCCGCCCGGGCCCCGCACCAGCAGCCGGGTCTCGAGCTCGGCCTCGAGATTCGCCACGTGCTGGCTGAGCGAGGGCTGCGCCACATGCAGGGTTTCGGCGGCGGCGGTGATGCTTTCGACCTCGACGATCCGGGTGAAGTACTTGAGTTGTCGCAGGTCCATATGTTTTCGCTATACCCAATTCGAATCCGCCTATTCAAACCCAGCGCGGCGGTGCTGGCGATCCGAACTATCCCGAGCTTTGCAAGGGCACCCGGCGACATCGCCGAATCCTATGGCTGCCATGCCAATCCTTTTCGGGCATGGCCGCAAAGCCTGCCCGCTCTGACATTCAACCCGGATCAGCGCGTTCCGGTCCTCTGAAGGAAGTCTCGAAGTGCCACAGTCCTCCACCTCCGGCGCCTGGCGCGTCTCGCCCCAGCAATATGCGGCCCAGCGCCCCGCGGAATTCGCCGTGCCCGAGCCGAGCTCGCGCTATCTGCCCATGCGCGACGGCTGCCGGCTGGCGATCGACGTCTACCTGCCCGCACCGGCCGAGTCGGGCCGACGTTTTGCCACCATCGTCCTCTTCACGCCGTACTACCGTCGCTTCGCCCTGAAGGCCGG
Organism: Bordetella genomosp. 5; assembly: GCF_002261475.1. GTDB lineage: Bacteria > Pseudomonadota > Gammaproteobacteria > Burkholderiales > Burkholderiaceae_B > Bordetella. Next base: position 157,381 of record NZ_NEVN01000010.1, on the reverse strand, counting down.
CGGCAGCGGCGAGCGCGCGCCCAACATTGCCAAGCTGCGCGACTACTTCGTGCCCCGCGGCTATGCCGTGGTGGTGATCGACGTGCGCGGCACGGGCGCGAGCTTCGGCACGCGTGACAGCTTTCGGTCGCCGCGCGAGCGCGAGGACAGCAAAGAGGTGGTCGACTGGATCGTCGCTCAGCCCTGGTCGAACGGCGTGGTCGGTGCCACCGGCATCTCTTATCTCGGCGCCGCGTCGGACTTCCTGGCCAGCACCCGCCACCCGGCCGTCAAGGCGATCGCGCCGCTGTTCTCGGTGTGGGATACCTACACGGACAACTACTATCCCGGCGGCATTCTGCTCAAGTCGCTGACACAGAGCTACGACGATCTGATGGTGGCGCTGGACCACGACCGGCGCGAGATGTTGCATCGCTTCGTGTATTACGCCAATCCGGATTTCGCGGGCCCGCAGCCGGTCGACGAAGATGCCGATGGCGTGCTGGTGCGGGCTGCGGTGCACGAGCATCTGGGCAATTTCCGTCAGACCGAGTTCATGCCGGAGTTCCGGTTCCGCGAAGACCCGCTGCCCTACGATCCGGATTTCAGCTCGGCGACGTTCAGCCCTTACAGCCTGGCGGCGCAGATCCCCGAGCACATCGCGGTGCTGTCCGTGTCGGGTTGGATGGACGGCGCGGGCTACATGAACGGCGCGATCTCGCGCTACCTCACCCTGGCCAAGAATCCCCGTCATCTGATGTTGGGCCCCTGGGACCACGGCGCGCGCATCGATGTGTCGCCCTGGCGAGAGACCATGATGGCCGAGCCGGTCTGGCTGGCCGAGGTGTTGCGCTTCTTCGATCATTATCTGCTGGGCTTGCCCACCGGCCTGGACGCGGAATCGCCGGTTCACTACTTCGCGTTGCATGCCGAGCAATGGCGCGAGGCGAGCCAGTGGCCGCCGGTGGCGGACGCCGGCGCGCTGCATCTGCGCGCGGACCAGACCCTGGGCGCGGCCGCGGGCGAAGGCCTGGATGATCATGTGGAACATCAGGTCGATTTCTCGATCGGCACGGGTGCCGAGACCCGCTACGAACGCATCGCGGCGATCAACAGCACGCAGTACTACACCGACTGGCAGGGCCGCGCCGACCGCATGTGCAGCTTCACTTCGGCGCCGCTGGCCTGCGCGCAGGAGCTGGCGGGTCATCCCGTGGCGGAGCTCTGGGTGGCGTCGAGCGAGCGCGATGGTGCGCTGTTCGTCTACCTGAGCGAGATCGAGGCCGACGGCAGCGAGCGCTACGTGACGGAAGGGCTGCTTCGACTGCTGCATCGCCAGACGGCGCCGTGTCCGCCGACCTATCGCACCACGTGGCCGTTCCGGTCGTTCTCGCGGGCGCAGGCCCGGCCCATGCAGCCGGGCGTGTTCGAACCCGTGCGACTGGCGCTGTTGCCCACGGCCTGGCGGTTCTCGGCCGGCAGCCGCATTCGTGTGTCGATTGCCGGCGCCGACAAGGACCACTGCGGCCAAGTGCCGCACGGGCGGCCGCCGCGGCTCAGCATCGGCACCGGCGGCGACATGCGTTCGCAGCTCGTGCTGCCGCTGCGCGACGTGTCGCCGTGAGCGATTCCATTATCGCGCTCGCGTAGGCGCGCGGCGGGGCCTCGATCGCCGGGGTTCAGACATGCGGTCCGGTGCGAGCGCAGGCAGGCATGCCGCGCGTTGGTGGCTCCAGGGGCGATGCTAAGATCGGATGCATTCGTCAACAACCGAAGGCCCTCGAGCGGGCCTTCTCTTGGAGCGACGGGCTTCTTTCATGAATGTCGAACTGATTCCCGCGGATTACGCGCCCTATGCCGCGCCGGGGCTGCCGCCGCTCTACGGACCGCGCCAGGGATGGTGCGTCTGGATGACGGCGCTGCCACTCACGCACCTGGCGCGCTTTCGCGCTGCCGGGTCGCCCGCGCCCTCGAAGGGATATGCGCGCGACGACCTGATCGCCGAGGCGGGCGAGGTGATCGCCTATTTCGAGAACGATGATGGCTCGTGCGATGCGCCCGAGCGCATGATGCTCGACGCGGCCCGCTGGCTGGTTGCCCACGATGCCGCGTTCCATCGCGCCGTGCGCGACACGCTGCTGGCCGACCTGCCGCGCCTGCGTGCGGAGCAGGACGGCATCGTGCTGCCCGACGACGCGTTCGTGTTGCCGCCCGAATGGGACGAAGCCACCCTCTACGGCTTGATACGCCTGAACAGCGTCGCGTTTCACGCTGTCGCCGGTGCGCCCTATATCGGCCTGGATTTTGGCTGCGTGTGGGACCCCGAGCACGGCTACGGCATGATGATGGCCGGCACCGATGTCGTGGAAACGGGCGGCGCGGATGTCGGCGGTTTGTCGTGGATAGCCGCGCGCCATGCCGAGTCGATAAAGACGGCGCCCTGACGCTCCGCTCACGCCGCTTTTGCTCCTGCGCCTTACTCACTTTCTGGCGCCACGGCCTCGTGGCGCCGCGATGACGGATTGACCGATGCGAATTCACGTTGCGCTTCTCCTGTTGGCATTGAGCTCGCCGCTGGCTCACGCCGCCGCGCCGACATCGAGCGACGATGCGTTCGCTCGGGGCTACGCGGATTACCGGGCTGCCAACTACGCAGGTGCGCTCGAACACTGGCGCGCGCTCGCCGAGGCGGGGCATGCCAAGGCGCAGTACGGGCTGGGCCTGATGTACGCGAGCGGGCAGGGCGTGCAGAAGGACGAGGCGCAGGCGGTGCAGTGGCTGCGCCGGGCCGCCGAGCAATCGGAGGCCAACGCGCAGCTCAACCTGGCCGTGATGTACGCCAACGGGCGCGGCGTGGCGCAGGATTATGGGCAGGCCGCGCAGTGGTGCGAGAAGGCCGCGGCGCAAGGCAGTGCGCAGGCTCAGACCATGCTGGGCCAGCTGTACAGCCGTGGACAGGGTGTCGCGCCTGACGATGCGAAGGCTTTGCAATGGTGGCGCAAGGCCGCCGACCAGGGCTATGCCGAGGCTCAGTTTCTGCTGGGCGACCATTATTTCGATGACCGCTCCGGCGCCCGCGATGATGCGCAGGCGCAAAAGTGGTTCGCCCTCGCCGCCGCGCACGGGCACGCGGAGGCGCAAAACAACCTGGGCACCATGTATGCCGAGGGCCAGGTCAAAAGCGGTCAGGACTACGGCAAGGCGGTCGAGTGGTTCAAGCGGGCGGCCGAGCAGGGGCTGGCCAAGGCGCAGATCAATCTTGGGGCGATGTACGTGGAAGGGCACGGCGTGCCCCGCGACGATGCCGCGGCCGCCGCCTGGTGGCGCAAGGCGGCCGACCAGGGCAACGCCGAAGCGCAGGATCTGCTGGGCGCCGCCTATCTCGCGGGACGCGGCGTGCCCGAAGATGCCGCGCAGGCCGCGACGTGGCTGCGCAAGGCCGCCGAGCAGGATCATGCGTCGGCGCAGGACATGCTCGGCATGCTTTATTACCAGGGGAAGGGCGTGCCGCAGGACCAGGACCAGGCCTTGCACTGGTTTCGCCGCGCCGCCGAGCAAGGCCTGGCGTCCGGGCAACTCCATCTCGGGCAGCAATACGACGAGGGCCGCGGCGTGCCACGCGACCTCGCGATCGCCCGGCAGTGGTACACGAAGGCGGCCGAGCAGGGGCATCCTTCGGCGCAGTTCAACCTGGCCGCGATCTATGCCAACGGCGACGGCGTGCCGGTGGACGATGCGCAGGCCATGCGTCTCATGAGGCTGGCGGCCGCGCAGGGACATCGCGAGGCCACGTTCAGCCTGGCCGTGCTGTACACCGAGGCCCGCGGCGCCCCACGCAATTTCCCGGTTGCTTACGCGTTGGTGGCGGCGCTTCCTTCGCCGGACGCGCCGATGACGGAGTACCGCCAGCGGCTCTTCGTGGAGATGACGCCGGAGCAGCGTGAGCGGGCGCAGAAGCTTGCCGATGCGCTGCGCGCCGACGGGATCAACGAAGAGACGCTGCGCCGCATCGAGCGTTGATTGCGGGGCGAACGCCATGCCACCGAGCGGCTGGAAACGCGAAATTGCAGTCTGACACCTTAAAGGGGGGCGGCGCGGGATAGGATGTCTGCTCCAACAACGGGAGGCATCATGGATTGCTCAGTCGAAGGCAAGGTTGCGTTTGCGGATGGTCGTTCGTATCACTTCGCCACGGTGGACGCCGCGCTCGCGTTCGCCGAATGCGTGAAGGGCGGCGGCAGCCCCGGGCAGTGTGCCTCGCAGCATGGCAGCACCAGCCAGGTCAAGCTCGAAGACGTGGCGGCACAGGAAGAGGCCGAGCGCCGCGAGGACGAGGGGCCGCGCGCTTGAGGCGTGCGTAAGATCGCCTACGCATGCCAACGGGGCCGCGTTTGAGCGTGCGCAAGCTCAGCTACGCAGGCCAATCGGGGCCGCGCGCTTGAGGCGTGCGTAAGCTCTCCTGCACCTGCCAACGAGGGCATCGACTGTCCTGCTCGCACGCGCGTTCAGACCGCGCCGTGGTAGACGGCTTCGACGTTGTAGCCGTCGGGGTCGAGGATGAAGGCGCCGTAGTAGTTGGGGTGATACTTCGGGCGTACGCCGGGGCCGCCGTTGTCACGGCCGCCCGCGGCGAGCGCTGCGCGATGGAAAGCGTCGACCTCATCGCGATTGCGCGCGCGAAACGCCACGTGCACGCGCGGCGTGCTGGGCGTGCCTTGATGGATCCAGAATTCGCCGCCCGGGTCGCCGGCGTCGGCGGCCTCGCCGGCTTCGCCAACGCCGAAGCCGGTGCCGGTCGGCAGCGTTTTGCGCGCGACGTAGCCCAACGGCGCGAGCGCGCTCAGGTAAAAAGCCCGGCTACGCTCGAAGTCGCTCACGTGAATTTCGAGGTGGTCCAACATGTCGCCTGCTCCGTAAGGAGGCCGCCACGGCCGATCAGGTCAGCATAGGCTCATAGGAAGGGCGACCAGGCTTCGATTTGCAACCGGGCGAGCGGCTCCGGGTTACACGCATAAAGCCGTGGCGAGCGCGGTTGCCGCGCCCGCCACCACCACTACGTGGTTTCGTCAGCGCACCGCGAACCATGCGCCTTCGAGGCTGCCGTTCATGCCGCAGAAAGGCGGTCCGAAACCGTCGGGTGTCACGCCAGGGGGCGGCGTTTCGTGCGTGACGATCACGGCGCCGCGGCGGGTGAGCGTGAGCGTCCAGGGCTTGCCGTCCTGATAGGTGATCTTCAGCGTGTCGCCGGAGACCTCGGCCTTGCCGCTCAGATCGCAGACCCAGCGGCCGCTGTAGGGCCGGGCGGAGTTGGCCGCGACCTGCAACTGTCCGTCGGCGCCTTTCGTGATCTCGATCTCACCTTCGACGTTGCGCCATTTGCCGACGAAGCCGGCGGCCGGCTTGGGGTTGATGGACTTCAGGAAGGCCAGGCGCGAACGCATGAGGGTCGTGATCGCCTCGAAAGGCGTGCTGTTCACGTAAGGCTCCTCGTAGGCGTTGTCGCGCACGCCGAGGAAATACTTTTGATCGGCGGTCAGGGCTTTGGCGGCTTCCGGGTCGAGCTGTTCGCGCACCGCCTTGTATTGCTGCGCGATGGCGGCATCCTGATCGCCCAGCTTCGAATTGCCGCAAAGGGACTTCTCGACCGGCGTGGCGGCCTTGGCGCAGTCGAACGAGGGGGCCGCCGCGGCACTGCCTGCCATGGCCAGCGATGCAACTAAGGCCAGATGACGAATCATGGGTGAAGCTCTCCGGAAAGAATGTGAAGCCGGTCAGGCGGGCACCGGCCGGCGCGTCGTGCAGCGCTGCTTGCGCGCCGACGTCGCCGTGGTTATGGCGGGGCGATCTCGTACCGGCCGATACAATAGCGGCCATTCGTAAGCGCATGTTTTCTGGTTGTGACAGGGCCCGACAATGACAGTTTTCCCCGACGATGACAGCACCCCGCGACGACGTGTCGCGCCGGATGCCGCGGCATGAAGGGCCGCCAGGAAGGAACGATCAAAAGCTGGAATGACGCCCGCGGGTTCGGCTTCATCGCGCCGGCCGAGGGCGGCAGGGCCGTGTTCGCGCATATTTCCGCCTTCGAATCCGGGCGGCCGCGAATGGCGCAGCGCGTGCGCTTCGTGGCCGAGACCAGTGCCGATGGCCGGTTGCGGGCGAGCAAGGTGCAGTTGCTCGATGTGGCCTTGCCTCCGGCGAGCGAGCGCATCCGTGCGGCGACCGGCCTCGATCGCACCAGCCAGCTCGTGCTTGCCCTCTTGGTGGCGTGTCTGGCCGCGGCGATCGGGCTGGGCGGTCTGCCCTGGTGGATTGCGCTGGTGTATGGCGGCCTGAGCGGGCTGACGTTTCTGGTGTACGCGGCCGATAAGTCGTCCGCCCGCGCCGGCGCACGGCGCATTTCAGAGAGCACGCTGCATCTGCTGGCGCTCGCGGGCGGCTGGCCCGGCGCGCTCGTGGCGCAGCAGGTGCTGCGCCACAAGTCATCCAAGACTTCATTCCTGGCGGTGTATTGGGCCACCGTTGCGCTGAACTGCGCGGGCTGTGCAATGCTGGCGCTGCCGGCCGGAAGGGCGTGGCTCTGGTCGTGGGCGCAGGCGCTGCCGTGAGGCCTTCGCGGCAATCACCGGCCCGGTGCGAGGTGTCTCGGAAATAGTCGGAGCCGACTCAATAAGGATGCGGCGGAAGTTCTGCTTCGACCGAGCGAGCCCATAAAAAAACCGGCCGCTGCGCAGCGGCCGGTTGGCTTCTTTCCTCGCGGGCAGGGCCCGCTCGTGCTTTAGAAGTCGATCTGCGCCGACAACAGGAACGTGCGCGGGGCGGCCGCGGTGGCGACGGTCAGCAGCGTGCTGCTGGAGAGCCAGTAGTTCTTGTTGAACAGGTTTTCGACGTTGGCGCGGAAGGTGACGGGCTTGCCCATCACTTCGGTGCGGTAGCGTGCGCCGAGGTCGTAGCGCGTCCACGAGGGCAGCGTGAGCGAGTTCTCGGCATCGTACGGCGACGAGGCGGTGTGGATGGCGCGCGCGTTGACGCTCAGGCCTTGCACGCCGGGGATGTCCCAGTCGACGCCGAGGTTGTAGGTGCGCTTGGGTACGCCCGGCGCGCGGTTGCCCTGGTTCAGGCCGCCGGCGGTTTCGGTCAGCTTGGCGTCGTAGAACGTGGCGCTGGCCATCACGCGCAGGCCCTTGGTGATCTCGCCGACGGCGGCGAGCTCCAGGCCGCGGTTGCGTTGTTCGCCGTCGAAGCTGTAGACGTTGGTGATCGGATCGGTCAGCGAGTTGGGGCGGTCGATCTGGAACACCGAGACGGTGGTCATGACCTTGCCCCAATCGACCTTCACACCGGCTTCGTACTGCTTGGACTTGTACGGTGCGAACACTTCGCCGGCGTTGGCCGCGGTCACCGGTGCGGTGCCGCCGCGGGTCAGGCCCGAGGTGAAGTTGCCGTACAGCGCGACGTTTTCCCAGGGCTTGAGCACGATGCCGGCGATCGGCGAGACGGCGCTTTCGTCGTACGAAGACGTCACGCTGCCGGCGGCATTGAAGTTGTCCAGCTTGACGTTCTGGTGGCGCAGGCCGCCGGTCAGCAGGATGCGGTCATTCGCGAACGACAGCGTGTCGGTGATCGCGAGGCTGGCCAGATCGGTCTCGGAGTTCTTCGTGCGCGCACCGCGATGGCCGGTCATGGGCGTGAGCTTGACCGGATCGTAGATGTTGGAGTTCTGCGCGGAGCTGGCCGGTGCCGACAGGAAGAAGCTGCCCGCTTCCATGGCCAGGATCGAGCCCGAGACGCTCAGCGTGTGTTTCACGCCGAAGGTATCGAAGCGCGCGCGTGCGCCGATCTCGGCGGTCTTGTTGCGGGCATAGGCGTCGTACCAGGCGTTGGTCACGCGGAAGTTGCCGTGCTCGTCCAGGCCGTTGATCGTGCGCGCGGAGGGGAAGTCCTGCTCGGTGCCGCCGTAGCGATAGCCCGCGGCGCCGTAGACCATGAGGTTGTCGGCGATGTCGTACTCGATACGCGAGGCCACCACGGAGTCGTAGCTCAGCAGATCGGCGCCGTCATAGATGGCGCGATGGCCGGACGGGGCCGATGGCAGGTACGAAATGCCGGGGGCAAAGCCCGTTTGCGCACGGAAGTTGTCGAGGTTCTCGCGTTGCGAGTAGGCATCGAGCGACCAGCGCAGCTTGGGCGAGCGGTAGTCGAGCGCGACCGCGCCCATGCCCATGGCCTGGCGGCCGCCGTCGAGGCTGGTCTGGCCGTTGCGGTACTGGCCGTTGACGCGGATGCCCCATTGATTGTCGTCGCCGAAGCGGCGGCCCACGTCGAGCTGCGTGCCGAGCACGGACTTGCTTTCGTAGGTGGTGGTGAGGCGCGTGAGCGGCGTGTCGCCCGCGCGCTTGGTCACGATGTTGATGTTGCCGCCGATGCTGCCGGTCGGGCTGATGCCGTACATCAGCGTGCCCGGGCCCTTGAGCACTTCCACGCGTTCCATCAGCGCGGCGGGCATGCGGTTGCTGGACGTCAGGCCATACAGACCGTTCAGGCCGATATCGCCACTGGGCACGTTGAAGCCGCGGATCTGGAAGTCTTCGCTGAAGCTGCCCGTGGACGTCATGACGCGCACCGACGCCTCGTTCACGACCACGTCGGCCAAGGTGCGGGCCTGCTGGTCCTGCAGCATCTGCGAGGTGTAGTTGGTCGTGCTGACGGGGATGTCCATCACATCGCCCGTGCCGAGAATGCCGAGGTTGCCACCGCGTGCGACCTGGCCGCCGGCGTACGACTCGGGCAGTTCGTTGAGCAGCGGCGCGGACACGGTGACCGACGGCAGGGTCGACACATTCGCGGTCGGGGTCTGCGCCTGCGCGGCGGAGGCCGCGACGAGGCCGCAGAAGGCGGCGCTCATCGCCGTCGCCAAGGCGGTCCGTCGGTGGGGGGAGGAGTGGGTGCGTGCAGACGCCGCGGCAACGTGCATGGTCAAGAATCCTGGGTAAGTGATGTGTTCACTAGCCATGACCCGCGAGATCGAAAAAGAGATCAGAGTTCTCATTCTCATTGATGAAACAAAATGCTTCCGATGCGGGCCCGCCGCTCTTCACTGGCGTGTCGTACGTGCCATGGAACCCGTAGCGCGTGTTGGTTACTCACCTGTATTCGTCACGTCAGGTCTCCGATCGCCATGCCCCCTCGCTACCCGACTTTCCTTGCCCCGAGCTTCGCGCTCCGGCCGCTGACCCTGGCGCTGGCCGCCGCACTGAGCCTCACCGCGGGGGGTACCGCGGTGGCGGACAATCTGCTGGTCGGCGACGGTGGCAACGGCGGCGCTGCCGATTTCGGGGCCTTGTATGTGGGCGGCGGCGGCGGTGGCGGCATTGGTGGCGGCGGCGGTGGCGGGGGCTACCAGAAAGGCGGCGGCCGCGGCGGTGGCATGGAAGCGGGCGGGGCGGGCGGCGGTGCGGTCAGCGGCGTGCAGGCCATCGGCGGCAGCGGCGCCATCGGCGGGCGGGGGGGCGATGGCACCGTTGCCGGCAGCCACGGTGCGCCGGTGCTGAACACCACGGGACAGTCGCCCGATACCAGCGCGGGCGCGGGCGGCAGGGGTGCGGCGACCGTCACATTGCAAGGCTTGGCCATTTTCGATCCACTGGGGCAGTACGACTACGTGGGGGTGGGCGGCGGCGGCGGTGGCGGCGGCGGCTTCGCCGCCGGTGGCGCCGGTACCTTCGGCACGATGACGGTCAACACCGGCACCATCGCGGTCAGTCGTTCGATGTTCGTGGGCGGCGCAGGCGGCGGTGAGGGCGGCGCGTACAACCTGCCAGCGACGGCGGGCGGCGATGGCGGCACCGGCGAGCTCAGCCTGCATCAGGCGCGGATGTATATCGACGGGAGTCTCTACATCGGGGGCGCGGGGGGCGGCGGCTTTGCCGGCGGGCGTGGCGGCATCGGCACCGTGACGCTGACCGGCGGTTCGACGCTGCAGGCCGGCGTGAGTGACCCGTCGGCCTCGATCGTGGTGGGCGGAGGCACCAACGGCGGCGCGGGCATCCTGAACGTGAGCCAGTCCACGGTGGCGATATCCGGCGCCAACCAGCGTCTGTTGATTCAGAGCAACGGCGTACTGAACATCGGCAATGCCACACGCGCCGGGGCGACGTCGGGGGGCATCAGCACGTCCAACGCGATCACCAATCACGGTCAGATCAACTTCAATCAGCAGGACGCGGCCTACGAATTTTCGCCATCTATCGAGGGCTCCGGCTCGGTGACGGTAAATGGATTCGGCTATACGCGGCTGACCGGTACCAACGTCCACACCGGCGGCACGACCGTTCGGTCTGGCAGCGTGCTGCAGATCGGTAACGGCACGAGTGGCTCGGTCGCGGGTGACATCGTCAACCAAGGCAGCGTGGTGTTCCGTCGCACCGATGACGTGACGTATGCCGGCCAGATGAGCGGCGGCGGCCTGCTCGTGAAGGACCAGGGAGGCACACTCACGCTGACCGGCGATAACACCATGACCGGAGGCATCCGCATCGATGGCGGTACGCTGGCGCTGGCGGGGACCGGCGCGCGCCTGGGCTCGGCAATATCCACGCTCGACACGGCCTACACGGCGTCGTCCAACCTGGCCTTGTCGGACGGCGCCGTTCTCACGACGAGCAGCGCGTTCATCGGCCGGCAGGCGGGCGCGTCGTTGGTAAGCGCCATTACCGTGGAGGATCTGCTCACGACGTGGAACACGCAGAGCCTGGTGCTGGGCCATGCGAGCGCCGGTGAGTTGACCATCCGGTCGCGCGGTCGCGTTCAGGGCGGTAACGCCATCATCGGAGACACGGCCCGCGGTACCGTTTCCATCGAAGGATCGGGATCCTCGCTGGAAATGGCCAACACGTTTGTCATCGGAAACGTGCCAAACAGCGTGGGCACGGTGAACCTGCGCAATGGCGCAACCCTCCAGACGAGCGTTCTGCGCATGGGTGCGAACGGAGGCGCAGGGCATCTGACCCTGACACGTTCCGGCGCCGGCGACGCGCCGGTCGTGTTGGCCTCTCAGATCATCAGGCAGGGCGGCGCGAGCGCCGCCACGATCGACGTCGACGGCGGCATCTTCCGGGTGCTGTCCGCGCAGCCCCTGTTTTCGGGGTTCTCCGCCGGAGACATCACGATCGGCGCCGGCGGCATGACCCTCGACAATAACGGCCGGACCGACGTGCATATCGCGACGCCGCTTGCCGGTGCGGGCCGGCTCACGCTGGTCGGCGGCGGCTCTTTCAGCCTGACCCTGCCCAACACGCACACCGGCGGCACGTCGGTGGAAGACGCTGCGCTGGTCGTCTGGGGCGCAAATCTACTCGGTCCGGGCAACCTGACGGTGCAGGGCAGCGGGATCGTGGACCTGCGCGATTCGCAGAACGTGAGCTCGCTGGCCGGGACGGGTGCGATCTTCGGTTCGGCGGCCAACCTGCTCACGGTGGGCAGCGACAACACCTCCTCCACGTTTTCGGGGCAGATCAACGGCGTATCCAGCCTGCGCAAGGTGGGCACGGGCACGCTCACGCTGTCGGGCACGAACGCGTATGTGGGCAGCACTGCCGTCGACGCGGGCACGCTGTATGTCAGTGGCTCGTCGGCACAATCCAACTTCACGATCGGCAACGGCGCCACGCTGTCGGGTACCGGGCGCGTGGGCAGCGTCACGGCGCAATTGGGTGGCACGCTCGATCCGGGGGCGGCCAACGCCAACCTGCGCGTCGACGGCTCGCTGAGTCTGCTGCCCGGCAGCACGCTGGTGCACACCCTGGGCGCGGCAGGCACCACGCCCTCGCTGGGCGCAAGCTCGCATCTGGCGGTGGCCGGTAACGTATCGCTCAACGGCACCCTCGCGTTGCGGGATCCGGCGGCTTTGGCAGGGCCGGGCTACTACCGGCTCATCAGCTACGGCGGCAGCCTGCTGGCCGACAACCTGACCGTTCCGGGCACCTTCGCGGGACAACCGCTGAGCGTGGTGAGCAGTCTGCCGGGCTTCATCGACCTGCGCCTGGGCAGCGTGGGCTCCGATCAACTGCAAACCTGGTCGGGCGGCAGCGGCACATGGAGCGACACGTCGCTGCAATGGACAAACGAAAATGGCAATGTGGCCCAGCCCTGGGGTGCCAAGACCGCGGTGTTCAACGCGGCGGGTGGCGGCACGATCACGGTCGAGGGCAACCAGGCCTTCGATAGCCTGCAGTTCGTGGCCGATGGCTATCGGCTCGAGAGCGCCGTGCACGGCAACGGCACGCTGGGCGGCCTCGATGTGCGTGCCAGCGGCGGCGCGGTCTCCGTGCTGGCGGGCGTGAGCGCCGATATCGGCGCGGTGATCGGGGGCGCGGGTGGCCTCGACAAGACCGGAGACGGCACGCTGGTGCTGTCCGGCTCGAACATCTATCAGGGCGAGACGCGCCTGTCCGGCGGCACGCTGGCCGTGGCGAGCGATGCCAGCCTCGGGACGGCGGGCGCGTTGCGATTCGAGGGGGGCGCGCTGCGCATTCTCGGCAATCAATATGCCTCGACCGGCCGGGCCATGCACTGGAGCGCGGTGGGCGGCGGATTCGACGTCGACGATGTCTCGCACACCTTCACGGTCGGGCAGGATCTCGTCGGCGGAGGCAACCTCGTCAAGCGCGGCGCGGGCACCCTGATGTTGACTGGCGCGAACAGCTACGGCAATACGGTGATCGAGGCCGGCACGCTGGTGGGCAACGCCGACAGCATCAGTGGCGCGGTGGCCAACGACGGCACTGTGGTTTTCGACCAGATCAGCAACGCGACACGCACGAACGACGTGCTCGGCGCAGGCACGTTCAGCAAGCGCGGCATGGGCACGCTGCTGCTGCAGGGCGATGCGCGCCAGCAGTCGTGGCGCGTCGAGGCGGGCGAGCTCGGCGTCATTGCCAACCGCTTCGCGGGCAACGCCGATCTCTCGGCCGGCGCGACGCTGCGCCTGGACGGCGCGATCGATGCCACCTACGCCGACCGCATCACAGGCAGCGGCACGCTACTGAAGCAGGGCGCGGGCGGGCTTGCGCTCACGGGCGACAGCAGCAGCTTCGCCGGCCACACCGACGTGCAGGCGGGCACCCTGAGCGTGGGCATTGCGGGCGCCGGCAAGCTGGGCGGCACGCTCGCCATCGGCGACGGCGCGACGTTGCAAGGCACGGGCCAGGTCGGGTCCACCACGCTGATGAGCGGCGCCACCATCGCGCCGGGCAACTCGATCGGCACGCTGACCGTGGCGGGAGACCTGACGTTCGCGCCGGGATCGACCTATCGCGTCGAAGCGGATCCCGCATCGAGCCTCAGCGATCGTATCGATGTGAGCGGCACGGCGCGGCTTGCCGGTTCTGTCGTGCATGTGGGCACGGCGGGCGGGTTCTCGTCGACGCAGCGCTACACCATTCTCACGGCGAACCAGATCCAGGGCACGTTCTCGACGGTGGCGTCGGACTACGCGTTTCTGACGCCGGCGCTGGCCTATGACGCTCAGCAGGTGACGCTGGAGCTCGCGCGCAAGCAGGTCGATGGTGGCTCACCCAATCCCCCGAACCCCACCGAGCCGGGCGCGCCGCCGACGCCGACCGAGCCCGGTGTGCCCACCAACCCGGGCAACCCCACGGAGCCGGGCACGCCCCGACCGCCGACGCGTCCCATCGCATTCGCCGATGCGGCGATCAGCGGCAATCAGCGCGCCACGGCCCGCGCGTTGGACACGCTGCCCACGGGCAGCGCGCTGCACGAGTACATCCTGACCCTGCCCAACGGTGCGCCGCCCGCGGTGTTCGACAGCCTGTCGGGCGAGGCGCATGCCGGGATCGCCGGCACGTTGATGGGCCTGGGTTCGACGGTGCGCAGCGTGCCGCTCAATCGGCTGCGCGCCAATCTGAATGCCGGCATGCGGGCGGGCGCGCCGATGGCGCAGGCAGGCTCGGCCGCCATGCCGGCGTCCGGGCTTCCGGCGTCCGGGCTTCCGGCGTCGAACGCGCTGCCGGCCTGGGCGGAGCTCGTCGGCAATTGGCAAACGATCTCGGGCAACGACAACAACGCCGAAGTGCGTCAGCGCACCACGGGCGTGTTCATCGGCACGGACCAGCCGGTGGGCAACGGCTGGCGCGTGGGCGGCGCGCTGGGCTACACCGATGGCAAATCGCGGGTGGACGGCCGGGCTTCGCAGGCCGATGTGTCGAGCTACAGTGCCGCGCTCTACGGCGGCAAGTCGTTCGAGGCAGGCCGGGGCCGCCTGAACGTGATGGCCGGCGCGGCCTACACCTGGCACGACATCAGCACCGAACGCACGACGAGCGTGGCCGGCGCCACCGAAAAGCTGAGCGCGGATTACGGTGCGAGCACGGCGCAGGTGTTCACCGAACTGGGCTACGAGATCGCCGTGTCCGACCGTGCCAGCGTCGAGCCGTTCGTCGGCCTGTCGTACAGCGATCTGCGCACGCGCGGCTTCAACGAATCCGGCGGCCTCGCCGCGCTGAGCGGCCGCGGCGAGAGCCAGGATCAGGTGGCGAGCACCGTCGGCCTGCGTGGCCGCACGACATTCAAGCTGGGGAGCACCGAAGGCACGCTGCGCGGATCGCTGGGCTGGCGCCACGCCTTCGGCGATGTCACGCCGCAGACCACGATGGCCTTCGATGGCAGCCAGGCCTTTACGGTGGCAGGCGCGCCGATCGCACGCGACGCGGCCATCGTCGAGTTCGGCGCGGACGTCGCCGTATCGCGCGCCGCCACCATAGGCGTGTCGTACTCGGGCCAATACGGCAACGGCAGCCGCGAACACGCCGGCTCCCTCAACCTCCGCTGGAGATATTGAGCGGCCGGCGATCCGGGGGCCGGCCGTCCGGCGGTCGGCGATCCGCGGGTCGGCCGTCCGGCGGGCGGCGATCCGCGGGCCGGCCGTCCGGCTGCCGTGATCCCCGCGGCGGGACAATTGGCAACATATCTACGAACAGTTTCATGGCACGATGACTTCGTGACCGTCGCGAAACATGTCGTTGTTCGAGGCGGCCCTGATCAGCTTCCGGTCGCGTGCGCCCGCCGCCCCACGGATGCTTTCGCCATCAGGAGCGAGCCGTGGGTCCCATGCCATCCGACTTCGAGCGCGCTGCCCACCTGGATGCAGAGCAGCGGCAGGCACTGCTGCTGGTCGCATCGGGCGCGGCGATGGAGACGTGCCTGGATGCGCTTACGGACGCGGTGGCTCGTCTCGTGCCCGGCACGCGCGCCTGCGTGCTGCTTGCGAATCCCGATCGCTCGGCCATCGGGAATGGTTATTCCGCGCACCTCGCCCCGTCTTTTGCCGAGGCGGTCAGGGGCTTGCCCATCGGCGAGGCGCTGATCGGCACCTGCGGCGCGGCGATTTACGCGGGCAAGCCGGTGGTGTGTGCCGACGTCGAGCACTCCACGCAATGGGCCGCGCCCTGGCGCTCCCTGTGTCTCGCCAACGATATCCGTGCGTGTTACTCACACCCTGCGATCGGGCCGAACGGGCTGGCCGTCGGCTCGTTCTTCCTGTGTCTGTCGGAAGCGCGCGAACCCAATGACTGGGAGAAGCGCGTGGCCGAGTTCGGTGCGCTGACCGCCAGCATCGTGGTGGAGCGCGACCGGTCGACCGCATACATGAACACCGAGATGCAGTCGCTCGTTCGGCTGCAGGCACTGAGCGCAGAGCTTGTCGGGCCCGGCGCGTTCGAGCCCATGCTCAAGAAAATCCTGGCGGCGGCGGCGGATATCTCGGGCACCGACAAGGGCAACATTCAGATCTTCAATCCTGCCACGCAGACCCTGCGCATCGTCGTGCATCAGGGCCTGAGTCAACGGCTGGTCGAGCATTTCGCGGACGACGGCTGGGACGCGAGCTGCGGCGAGGCAGCGCGACAGATACAGCGGCTCGTGGTGCACGACGTCGAGAAGCTCGATGGCCTGCAGGGCACCCTCGGGCTCGAGATCGTGCTCGAAGACGGCATTCGTTCGATTCAGTGCACGCCGCTCATGAGCCGCGACGGGCGGCTGCTGGGCATGCTCAACAATCATTACCGGTGGGCGGGCGGGCCCAGCCCACAGGCCTTGCGCTACATCGATTTGCTGGCGCGACAGGCGGCCGAGTTGATCGAGCGGCATCAGGTCGACGCCGAATTGGCGCAGGAGCGTCTGCGCAAGGACGAATTCCTCGCCGTGCTGGCCCACGAGCTGCGCAACCCGCTGGCGGCGTTGCGCAATATGCTCGAGGTGCAGAGGCGCGCAGCTCAGGACCCCGCCATGACACGGCGCGCGCACGACGTGATGGATCGTCAGGCGCGGCAACTGGTGCGGCTCGTCGATGACCTTCTGGATGTGAACCGCATCAATCGCGGCAAGCTCGAGTTGCGGCTCGAGTCTCTCTCGCTCGATGTCGTGCTGCGCCATGCCGTCGAGGCGTGCAGGCCGCTGCTGGATCAGCAGGGGCACCGCCTGAAAGTCGTGCAGCCTCAGGCCGGAATCACGTTGCGAGGCGATCCGGCCCGCCTGACTCAGGTGTTCGGCAACCTGCTGTCGAATGCGGCGAAGTACACACCGCCCGGTGGTGACATCGAGCTGCGGGTGATCCGGCCCGATGGTCACGTCGAGGTGCATATTCAAGACAACGGCTCAGGCATTCCGCCCGATCAGCTGGATCGGATCTTCGAGATGTTTACGCAAGTCAACCGCACCGAAGAGCGGGCCCAGGGAGGCCTGGGCATCGGGCTGATGCTGGTCAAGCGCCTGGTCGAAATGCATGGCGGCACGGTGCGCGCCGAGAGTGCCGGCCTGGGTCAGGGCAGCGACTTCATTGTCTGGTTGCCGGTGACCGAGGTGCCGGATGTAGAGCCGCTCGCCGGGCCCCACGCGCGCGCAAGCGAAGCGCGCCGCGTGCTGGTGGTCGATGACAACCGTGATGCGGTCGAGTCGCTGATCGCGCTGCTCGAACTCGAGGGGCACGAGGCCCGACTGGCCTACAGCGGCGCCGAGGCCATCGAGATCGGCGCAGTGATGCGGCCGCAGGTGATTCTGATGGACATCGGCATGCCGGGCATGAGTGGTCACGAAGCCTGCCGTCGCATCCGCCAGCTCGATTGGGGCAAGGACGTCACGATCGTGGCTTTCAGCGGCTGGGGACAGGAAGAGGACCGTCGCTCCTCGCACGAAGCCGGTTTCGATGCGCATCTGGTCAAGCCCGTGGACCTCGACGCGCTCATCACACTGCTGGCGGACGTGTCGCCCGGCTCGACATAGCAGACCGCGAACGCCCGGCGCGAAACGGCCCTCGCACGACGGCCACGCGTGTCAGACCGCTTGCACCAGCGCATCCCAGCCGCGCATCGCGAACATCGCGGTGCGCGCCAGCTCGTCGCGGCTGACGCCGTCGCGCGCCTGGATCGACATGCCGTACTGCACCGTCTGCACGTAGCGGGCCAGCGCGGCGATGTCGGTCGATGGCGGAATCTCGCCATCGGCCACGCCGCGCTCGAAGCGCGCCTTCAGGAGTTCGAAGCCTTCGTTGCGCGCCGCGCGCACCTGCGCTCCCAGCCCGGCATGGCCTTCATCGCCGACCGCCGACAGGGTCACCATGCAGCCACGCGGGATGTCGGCGCTACAGCCCGTCAGGGCCGCGGCCGAATCCATCAGGAACGCGGCGGTCGCTTCGCGGGCCGTCGCCGCGTTCGCGAAATTACCCCACACCAGGCACGAATACTTCTGCGCGTAGTGCTGCAGCGCCTCGGCGTAGAGCGCTTCTTTGGAGCCGAACGCCGCGTACAGGCTGGGCGTGCCGATCCCCATCGTCTGCGTCAGGTCGGCGATCGACGTGGCCTCGTAGCCCTTCACCCAGAACAGGCGCATGGCCTGCTCGAGCGCGGCCTCGCGATCGAAGGCGCGTGGACGGCCGCGGCCGCGGGAAGGCTTGGCGGACGAATCGGGGACAGGGGCGGATGAATTCTGCATTGATCGTTATATAAACCCTCGAAACCGGGTTGGCAAGTGCTATCGATAAATATATATCGATCACTATATTATTTTGACGTGGCGGGGCTTTCCCTCTAAGCTTTGTGTATCGATCGATACATAAATAGTCCCGCTCGCCAGCCAGCGCCCCTTGCTGATGGCGGGTCTCCGGGTTCGGCGCCTCCGGCGCGGCCCGCCCTACCGTCCACGCGTCGTGCAGACGCAAGCAAGGAACAACCATGAACGACCTCATCGGAAAGCGCGCCCTCGTCACCGGCGCCTCGCGCGGCATCGGCGCCGCCATCGCCCGTGACCTGGCCCGCCGTGGCGCGGCCGTCGCCATCACCTACGAACACTCCGCCCAGCGCGCCGCCGAGGTCGTGCAGACGATCGAGAAGGCGGGCGGCCGCGCCGTGGCCATCCAGGCCAACAGCGGCGAGCCCACCGCCATGCGGCAAGCGGTCGATGAAACCGTGCGCGCGCTCGGCGGTCTGGACATCCTGGTCAATAACGCCGGCATCGCGCGTCAGGGCTCGCTGGAGCAGATGAGCCTGGCCGACATCGACGCGCAGCTCGATGTGAACGTGCGCGGCGCGATCCTGGTGGCCCAGGCCGCCATTCCGCATCTGAACGCGGGCGGCCGCATCATCTTCATCGGCTCGTCGCTGGCGGACCGCATCGTGTCCACCGAGGTCACCGTGTACTCGGTCACCAAGTCGGCGCAGGTCGCCCTCACACGCGGTCTGGCCCGGGAACTGGGCCCGCGCGACATCACCGTAAACCTGGTGCAGCCCGGCGGGACCGACACCGACATGAATCCCGCGGTGGGTGAGCACGCCGATGCGCTGCGCGCGCTGACCGCGCTGGGCCGCTACAACGAGCCCGAAGATGTTGCCGCCGCGGTTAGCTTCCTGGCCAGCCCCGCCGCGCGCCAGATCACCGGCACGGCGATCACGGTGGATGGCGGTCTGAACGCCTGACGACGCGGGCGAGGCGGTGCGCCCTGACCGGCGCCGCCTCGTTCGTTGCGTGCGCAACCGTCGGCAAAGCGCGTGGCCCGTCGCACGACTTTGCGCGGGGCGTTTCAGCGCGCTTTGAAGTAACGCGCTGGCGTGTTGCCGAACATCGTTCTGAAGGCGGCGACAAAGCTCGACGCGGATTCGTAGCCGACATCGAGCGCGACGTTCGTCACACTCTCGCCGTAGGCGAGGTGTTCCATCGCCGTCAGAAGACGTTGGCGCTGGCGCCAACTGCCGAACGACAGACCGGCCTCTTTTCGGAAAAGGCGCTCGATCGTGCGGGAACTCGATCCCACGCGATGCGCCAGGACGTCGAGCGGCTCGCGGTTGGCCGGATCCTCGCGCAGGATGTTGGCCAGATGGACCGCGCGCGAGTCGGCGGGAAACGGCAGGTCGACGGAGGCATGCTCGACGGCGCGCACCTGGTCGATCAGCACGGTGGCCAGGCGCGCCTCGGGCGAGTCGATCGCATAATCCCAGGGGGCAGCGGCGCAGGTCGCGATCAATTCGCGCAACAGCGGGTTGATCGCGACGACGTAGCAGTCTGGTCCCGGCGGCGCCGGATGCGCCTGGGGATCGATGTAGAGCACGCGGGTGTCGGCGGGCCGTCTGACACGGGTGGCGTGCAGCGTGCCACTGCCGATCCAAAGGGCGCGTGTGGAGGGCAGCACCCACTCGCCGAGCGAGGTCGTAACGTGGATCACGCCGCTTGCCGTGCAAAGGAGCTGATGCCGGCGGTGGCTGTGAGGCGCCTGGTGGCCGGGCACCCAGGGTTCGATGAGACCGACGACAGCCGCCGTGGCGCGGTCGGGGTCGCGCGGCTCGCGGTGTCGGGTCGCGTGTTGGCGGGTTTTCGACATAATCCGGCCAAGTATAGACAGAATGTGCTGCGTGCTCTTGATATGGTCTAGGCCTCTCGGCTAGGCCTTGTTCTCAGGAGTTTGTTGTGTCGCAGGTCGATGTGTTCACGCGCAGGGATTCCCACGTCGCTCCCGTCCCGCTTTCCACGCTGCGTGCGCCCCGACGCGCGACGCAGCTGTCGTTCTTCATTGCGGGCTTCGGCCTCTCTTCGTGGGCCCCGCTGGTGCCCTATGCGCAGCAGCGGCTGGGTGCCGATTCGGCAACGCTGGGCACCGTGCTCTTGTGTCTGGGCCTGGGCGCCGTGATCGGCATGCCGGGAGCGGGTGCGTTGGCGGGCCGCGTAGGCTGCAAGGCCTTGATCGTCGGCGCGGGTGCCGGGTTGGCGATTGCGCTGCCATTGCTCGCGTTGGCGCCCTCGCCCTTGCTGTTGGGCCTATGCCTGATGCTGTTCGGGGCGGTCATCGGTGCGATCGATGTGGCGGCCAACGTGCACGGCACGGAGGTGCAGCAGCGCGCCGGGCGGCCGCTCATGTCGGGATTTCACGGGCTGTACAGTGTCGGCGGGCTCGTTGGGGCTGCCGCGATGACGGGTGTCCTCGCGGCGGGTCTGAGTGCTGCGCTCGCCGCGCTGGCCGCGGGCATCGTGATCGCCGGGGGCGTGTGGGTCGCCGCGCCGGGCTTTCTTGCGACTGCATCCCCGGAGAAGGTTCCTCTGCTGGTCATGCCGCGTGGACGCGTGCTCGCGATCGGCGTGCTGGCCATGGTGATTTTTCTCGCCGAGGGCGCGATGCTGGATTGGAGCGCGCTCCTGCTGTCGCAGGAGAAGGGGATCGATGTCGACTACGCCGGGGCGGGGTTTGTCGTGTTTGCGAGCACGATGACCTTGATCCGGGTCGTGGGCGACCGCATCGTCTCACGCGTCGGCGAGCGCGGCGTGTTGATGGCGGGCTTCGTGCTGACCGCGGGGGGCCTCGCGCTGGCGGCGTCGAGCGGCCATCTGGTCGTGGTGTTCACCAGCATCGCCCTGGCGGGCGCCGCCGCCGGCAATGTGGTGCCCATCCTGTTTTCCTTGGCCGGCCGCCAGACCATCATGCGGCCGTCCCATGCCATTGCGGCGGCCAGCATGCTCGGCTACCTGGGCGTGTTGCTCGGCCCCGCGCTGCTGGGCTATGCGGCGCATGCGGCCGGACTGGTCGCGGCCTTCCAGGGAATGGCGCTGCTGGTCGTGCTGGCGGCTTGCGGGATTCCGGCGGTGTTGCGGGCCAGGAAGCCCGCCTAACCGCCGTTCATCGGTTACAGATCCACCTTCACCTTGCCCGCCTGCACCAGCCCTGCGACGGCGCGGATTTCGGCCAGCAAAGCCTCCTGCAGCTGCGCCGGCGTGCCGCCCGTGGGCTGGAATCCCTGTTCGGCCAGCTTGCCGCGGATCGCATCGGTTTTCAGCGCTTCGTTCACGCCGCGGTTGAGCGTGGCGATCGTGGCTTCGGGTGTGCCGGCCGCGCAGTAGGTGCCGAACTGAATCTGCGCAGAGAAGTCCGGGAAGCCGCTTTCCGCCACGGTGGGAATGTCCGGGTACTTCGGCAGCCGGGTGGCGCTGGTCACGGCCAGCACGCGCAGGCGGTCGCTCTTGAGATACGGCTCGACGGCAGCGACGGTGGCCACCACGACCTGGATCTGGCCGCCGAGCAGGTCCGTCATCATCGGGCCGGTGCCGCGATAGGGCACGTGCAGCATCTCGATGCCGCACGCGGCCTGCAACAGCTCGGTGGCCAGGTGCTGCGGCGTGGCGTTGCCCGGCGTGCCGAAGGTCAGCCCCTTCGGACTGCGCTTGGCCAGCGCCAGCAGGTCGGCCAGCGTGCGGGCCGGCACGTCGCCATTGACGGCCACCATGTAGGGCGAGCGTGCGATCGGGCAGACGGGCGCCAGCTGCTTGAGCATTTCTTCGGCGGGCTGCGCGTAGTAACGGACCGAAGGAACGAGGCCGGCAAACAACAGGATGCTGCCATCCTTGGCGCCGTTCGCCGTGAAGTCGGCGCCCAGCATGCCGCTCGCGCCCGGCTTGTTCTCGACGACGACCGGGCGCGCCATCGTGTCGCCCAGCGACGCGGCGATGACGCGGCCGAGCACATCGGTGCCGCCGCCCGGCGGGAAGGGCACGATCACGCGCAACGGTGTCTCGCGCGCCACGGCATAGCGGCTGGCGGCGGCGGCCAGCGATGCGATCGGCAACGCGGCCAGGGTCTTGATCAAGGTTCTGCGGTTCATGTTGTTGTCTCCGTTTCCACCTGGGTGGATCTTGCGCCGATCGTCTCTATGCGGCGGACGATTCGGGCGTGCGCGCCAGAAAGAAGCTGCGCAATGCGGTGGCCACGAGAGCGGGCTGCTCTACCGGCAGCATATGCCGTTGGCCGGGCACGATGTGGGCGCGGCCATCGGGCAGAGCCTGGGCCAGCTCCCGCGTCATGCGAGGATTCGATCCGACGTCGTCCGCGCCCGTCATCACCAGCACGGGGCAGGTGATCCGCGGGGCGGCCTCGGCCAGAATGCGGTCGCCGCCCGCGAACAACGCATACGCGGACAGGAAGCTCGCGCGGTCGTTCTCGAGCAGGCGCCGTCCCACGCGGTCCACGCGCTCCGGCCGCGTCACCTGGAAGTCGGGGGTGAACCAGCGTGCCAGCGAGACCTGCGCGGCGGCGTGGGGATCCTGCGTGGCCGCCGCCGCCAACCTGCCCTGGACCGCGGCGGACTCCTCGGCGGTACGCCGGAACACGGTGCTCAGCAGGGTGAGCCGCCGGACCCGCGCCGGCCGGGCCGCCGCATAGGCGCCGGCGATCAGGCCGCCCATCGAATAGCCCAGCACATGCGCGTCGGCCCAGCCGGCGCGGTCGAGCTCGCCATCGAGCTGCGCGATGAAGTCGTGGATATCGGCGGTGCCGCGCAGGGCGGGCGCCTTACCGTGTCCTAGCAGGTCGTAGCGCAGCACGTCGAAGTCGGGTTCCAGCTGCGGTGCCAGGTCGTCCCACAGGGTGTGGTCGAGACCGACGCCATGCAGCAGGACCAGCGGCTCGCCCTGGCCGGAACGCCGCGATTGCGCGTTCATTTGGCTTGCGCCTCCTGCGCCAGTTCCTGGAGGTCGGAGTAGCGATTGCCGATCCGATGGTGGGGCCGGCCGGAGGTGGCGGCGCCCAGGGCGATCACGATCTCGTCGGGAGCGGGCGCATCGTTGATGGTGGTCTGGACGGTGAGGTAATGCGAGCGCAGGCCTTCATCGAGCTTGTGCATGAGCGGAATCGAGATCACGCAGCCCGGCCCGCCACGCATGTTGGTGAAGCTCAGGTAGCTCGTGCCGCCCACGGCGTTGCGATAGGCGTTGCCAAAGCGCAGCGTGTGGATCAGGGCCGAGGCGTGCTCGACCTCACCGGACGTGCCCACGACGGCGGCCTTGCCGTAGGCCTCGACCTTGTCGGCGGAGCCGGCCTGGCGCAGGATTTCCGCGACCAGCAGCTCTCCCAGCGGCGGGGCGGCCTCCAGGATGCCGGGGCGCAGGTCTTCCTGGAACGGCAGGCCCGCCCACGGATTCTTGATCACGGCGGCCGCCACGATCATCACCAGCGGCTGCGGCGCCTCACGGCCACCCTCGATGAGGGTCTTTTCGACATAACTCACTACCTTGCGCACTTGCAGAGACATCGCGCTGCTCCCGATCCAATGTGGAAAAACGATGGCTCATTGTTGGGTGCGGGGACGAATTTTGACAATCCAAATTAACGCAAGTTAACTTCGGAAAACCTGAACTCGACGCCGACCGCCGCCATGTCCGTTCCTCTGAAGATCCAGCACCTGCGGCAGTTCCTGATGGCCGCGGATCACGGCAGCTTCCGGCTGGCCGCCGAGGGCACGTTCCGGTCGCAGGCGGCCGTGTCGGCGGCCATGCAGGATCTCGAAGCCAGGATCGGCGCGCCGCTGTTCGAGCCGGGCAAGCGCGCGCAGCTCACGCCCCTGGGCATTGCGGTGGCGCCGCTGTTGCGCGAGCTGCTGCTCACGCACGATCGCGTGCTCGACGCGGCGCGGCGTCTCGGCACGGGGCATCAGGGGGCGGTCGCGTTGGCGGTCATGCCCTCGCTGGCCGACGAGTGGCTGCCGCGTCTGCTGGAGCGTTATGCACGCGGGCATCCGGACGTGCGCATCCGCGCCGTCGACGAGCCGTCGCCCGACGTGCACCGGCTGGTGTTGTCGGGCGAAGTGCAGGTGGGCGTGGCGGGTCAGGTGCCGCGCACGGCGGAAGTGGCCTTCACGCCGGTCGCGCGCGACGCCTACGGACTCGTGTGCCGCAAAGGGCATGCGCTGGCACGCCGTCGCGGGCCCGTGACCTGGGCCGCGCTTGCCGGCGAACGCCTCATTGGCAACGCCACCTTCGAAACCCTGAAGAACCGGCAGCTGGGCAGCGCCATCGATGACCCGGCCATGGTGATATCGAACCGCGCCTCGCTGCTGGCGAGCGTGGTGGCCGGGCTCGGCGTGACCATCCTGCCGGTACTCGCGCGGCCCGCCGCCGACAGCGGGCTTGTGTTCGTGCCGCTGGCCGAGCCGACGGTGGAGCGCATCGTCGGCGTGCTCACGCGCAAAGAAGAAACGCTGCTGCCGTCGGTGGCGGCGATGCATACGCTGGCCCTGCAGTCGCTGTCGCAGTTCACCAGGCGCAAGGGGGCCGTGCGGGTGTAGCCTGGCGCGTGGCGGCGGCCAGACAGGAATGGTTGCGGACGCGACAATCGGTTGCGCCGGCGGCGAGCAGGTTTGCTGCGCAGGGATTAAGATTCACGCCACTTCCGACTCCGCCCTCCAAGGACCCCTCATGAAGTCGTCGACGACGCGCGTTGCCCTGTCACTCCTCACGCTTGCGCTCGGGCTGTCGGGCTGCGCCGTGCCTGAGCCTTCCGGCAAGGGCACGCCGGACGATCCGCGCTATGCGAAGCTGGTGGACCTCATCGGTGAGGCGCTCAAGGCGAATATGTCGGTGGTGCTGGTCGCCGACCTGAACCCGCACAAGTCCCTGAAGTATGCGGAGTCGTTTGCCGAGTGGACGCCCAACGTGGTCTGGACGCATGCCGACAAGCCGGAGATCACCTTCGGCCGCAAGTTCCAGAACAATTATCTGCAACGCGATCCGAACACGACGTACCTGTTCAAGGCCTTCGAGGTCCACATTCTGCCGCCCGGCAAGTATCTGCTGACCGGCGGCGACGACTATAAGCTCGACGCCTCGCTGGACAAGATCAAGGCTGCCAAGGGCGCGGCCGGCTCGGGGCGCGGCGCCTATGGCACGGCGTTCCTGTCGGCCGAGCTCTACCGCGAATACTACAAAGAATCCAACTGGAAAGACGCGACCCAGCACACGCAGATCAAGTCGCGGCAGGTCTGCACGGCCGTGCATCGCGCGTCGGGCAACTGCGTGGCGTGGGGCGAGGAGCAGTACAGCGAGACCACGCAAGGGATGGGCGCGGGCTACTACGAAGAAACGGCGTCGCGTGACGTGCCCGTCATCAAGGTGCAGACGCGCGTGCCGCCGCAGCACGCCCTGGCGAGCTTCTCGCTCAAGGGCGGCCAACTGGTGCTGGCGCAGCGCATGCATCTGCGCACGCCGAGCTACAAGTTCCGGCAGGCGGGCTGCCGCGCCACGGAAAGCGTCAAGATCGAATGCCCGCTCGAAGACTTCACGGTCTACACCGGGCCGGCGCCGATGGACTTCACGCAGCGCTATCTGGCGCAGCGCATGCTGAGCGACGCGCACCGCGCGTTGCTGTCGCGCATCGAGCCGATGACGATGACGCCGCTGGGCAGCGTGGGCACGGAAGACCCCGTCTGGGGCGTGCCGCTCTCGCTGCGCAAGGGCCGATAGCCCCTGCGTGACCGGGCCTGGCGGTTTTAAGCGCGCGCCCTGCGTCGCGCGGGGCCGCGCTGACGCAGGGATGTCTGCGGCAGCGCGGCCGTCGGCCCGTCAGGCGCGCGGCTTGTCCAGGACGTCCGGGTCGCGCGCTTCCTGCGCGTCCCGGGCCTCGCCTTCTTCCCGTGCCTCGAGCTCGTTGCCAAGCACCTCGGCCGAGTCCGGCGCGGGTTCGGCGCGTTGCAGCGGGCGCCGCGTGTGGCCCGCGGCGCGGGCATTCTCGCCCTCGTCCGCGCGTTCCTGCTGCACGGCCACGTTGGCCGGCGGCGCGTAACCCCGCTTGTCCTGCCCGAAGTAAACGACGGTGTGCGGGTAGGGCAGCTCGATGCCGGCGGCGTCGAAGTGCTTCTTGAGCAGGCGGTTGTAGCCGCGCTGCACCGCCCACTGCATGCCGGGGGTCGTCTTGATTAGGATCCGGATGGTCACGCCCTTGTCGTTGACCGCCGTGACGCCAGCCACCGTCATGTCTTCGAGAATCTCGGGGCCCAACACCGAATCGGTCATGAGCTCCGCGAACGCGGCGCGCAGATGATCGATGGCGTCGTCCACGCTCTCGCGATGCGCGATGGTGTATTCGCCCAGATGGTAGGAGAAGTCGCGCATGTGGTTGGCCACGACGTCAACCGACGAGAACGGCACCAGGTGATAGCCGCCATCGAGCGTGCGGATTCCCACCGACCGTATCGTCATCTTCTCGACCGTGCCGAACACGCCCGCCACTTGGACCACGTCGTTCTCGTTCATGCCGTTTTCGAGCTGGATGAAGACGCCGGTGATGATGTCCTGCACCAGCTTCTGCGCGCCGAAACCGATGGCCAGGCCGACCACGCCGGCGCCGGCGATGAGCGGGCCCACGTCGATGCCGATCTGCGAGAGCAGCACCATCAGCGTCATCGTGACGATGACGATCAGGGCGGCGTTGCGGAACAGCGCCAGCAGCGTGCGCTCGCGCGCGGTGGGCATGCCGCGCCCCTCGCTCTGGCTCAGGCGGTGCTCGATGATGCTGGCGATGACGGTCCAGGCCAGCGCCGCGATCAACAGCACGATGGCGATGTTCACCACCATCTTGATGGCCGCCGCGCCTGCATCCGAGGCCAGCCAGCGCGACAGGTCGAAGGCCTGCCAGGCATCGAGGATGAGCAGCACCATCACGATTCGGATGATCCAGCCCACCATTTTGAGTGTGGCCGGCACATAGGCGTTCACGCGCGCCTCGAGCAGCGGCAGGCGGCGGCGCATCTCAGCCGAGAGCTGGATCGGCTTGGCCAATATCGTGTTCAACAGCAGAATCAGCAGGCTGCCCACGCCGATGACTAGCAGGGTCTGCGCCGTGGCGCGGGCCATGAAGGGCAGGGCGTTGTCGGGGTCGATCTGACTCACCACCAGCAGAATGGTGAAGTACAGAATGCCGAGGATGTGCCAGACGCGCGACAGGAAGCGCAGCCGCGAGCCCATGAAGGTGGCGGCGCCGGCGGCGCTGCGATCCAGCCGCTCGCGCACGGTGCGGCGGTTTTGCCAGATCACGCGGACGGCATACACGTAGACCGCGAGCATGATGATCATGCTGGTCAGGCGCCCCAACGCGGGCGAGAGCGCGGCCGACATGACGGGATCGATGAGCAGCGTGCCGTAGCCGGCCGCCGTCACGATGCGCACCAGCCAGGCGTTCCAGTATTTCGCCAGTTCGTCGGACATCGGCAAGAGGCGCAGATGCGGATGACGGACGGCGAACACCGTACGGATCAGCACCTTGACGATCTCCACCGCGACGAAGGCCTGAATGAAGATGGCCGCCAGCGCGTCCAGCGTGCCGCGTCCCGGCGTGCTCCAGAGCGCGGCGGTGCCCCCCGCCATGGCGGCGAGCAGCACGACGCCGACGTCGATCGCCAGCGCGCCCACGATGGCGCCCGCGCGGCGCCACAGCACACGCATCGACAAGGGCGCGCCGCGCTGCGGCGTCGGTTCGGTGACGCAGGTCTGCTCGGCTACCCAGTGATCGATGCGGGCGTAGATGCGCATGGCGATCATGCGCAGCAGGATGAACGCGAGAATCGTGGCGACGGCGGCCAGCCCGAGCGGCAGCAGGGCGTTGCCCGCGGTGCCGCTGTCCATCCGCAGGCTGCCTCCGGAGGCCAGGGTCCGCATGTCGTCCACGCCCTGGCCCATATCGGCGGCCACGCCGGTCAGAAAGCGCTGAACGCCATCGGCCATGCGTTCCTGAAGGCCGGGGTCGGCGGGTTCGGCGGGCACGGCGGCGGGAGCGGGCGGCTTTTCGCCCGATGCCTGCGCACGCAACTGGTCCGTCAGGGTCTTGCGTACCTCGGGGTTATCGAGCAGGTCCGCCAGCGCGGCCGGGCTCAGCGCGGGGGCCGCGGCCGCATCCTGCGACGCGGCCTGCGCCGTTTGCGCGCCTGGAAGCACGGCGTGCGCCGGCCAGGAGAGCATCGCGCAACACAACATCACCGTCAGTATCAGGCTTGCCAGCCAGGGCCTCTCCCGTCCGCGCCACCAGAGACTGGTGGCGTGATGGCGGGTCAGGACGGAAGGGGATGTTGTCGTTGCGGATCGAACCACTAATAAATCTCCTGTGGGAGCAAGGCGAAAAACGGGTGCGCGTGACCGGGCCGCGGCAGGCGCTGCTGCCTAGATGATAAAGCCCCGCCGCCGCGGGGTGGCCCGAGGCCCTTTGCCGGGGTGCTTCCCGCGCGCGAGTCGCGGTGCCATACTGGATCATCGAACGAGGGCGCGAAAGCGTAACCATCATGACCCACGACGATCTCAGCAGCTTGTATGCCGGAGGTGCCGCCCGGCTGGATGCGCGCACACTCGCCGACGCCGGCCTGGATGATCAGGCCTGTGCCTGGCTCTGCGAACCCGGCGTGCCGGTGCAGCCCGTGCCGCCGATTCCGTTGATCGAGTTCGTGCCGCCCGCCATGCGGTCGTTCGGCGATGGCGCCGGCATGGTGATCGCGCGCGAGCCCTGGGGCGAAGCGCTGTGGCTGGTGGTGTTGCCCGACGGGCACGTCATGACGGCCGGGCCAGGCGAAGCGCACCTGTATGTCAACGCGCGCCTCGAGAATTTCCTGCATTTTCTGGTGGCCTACCAACGCTTTCAGGCGATGGCGAGCGTGGCCGACGCGGGCGCGAAGGTCTATAGCCAGGCCGATATGCAGGCGCGGCTCGAAGCCTTCCGGCGCGGCGAGGTCGGCGCCGAGTCGCAGGCCGAGGCCGGCTTCGATCGTGCCGCGGCGCTAAGCGAGCTGGAGCGGACATGGCGCAAACGCGACGCCGCCGCGCTCGAGCGCGGGGCGTGGTGGCACCGCATTCGCGAGCAACTGCGCGACGGGTTGTTGTAGGGGGTGCCCGGCTAGGGTGCCTCCAGCCGGGCTAGGGGCACTTAGCGCAGGCGCCATTCGGCAGCCGCCCCTCGCACGCTCAGCCGCCGCTCACACGCTCAGCCAGGTGATGAGGGGCGATAGCGCCAGCAGCAGGCCGACCCAGGCCACTTTGCTGTCATAGCGGTAGATGGCGTACACACCGCAAACCAGTCCGAGCACGCCCGGGATCAATTCGAAGACGATGTAGGGCCACATCGCTTCGTTCATGACCAGATACCAGTGCAGGTAGGCGTTCGCCAGGCCGCACAGCAGGGTCACGACGCTGGCGAAGGTCCAGGCGGGCTGGCGCCGCGCCGGCGCCTTGACGCCGGGCTGCCGCGCCCGGGCGGCCACGGCGGCCTCGGGGGCCGCCGCTTCCGATGCCGCGGCGCCGCCGCGCTCTGCCGGCCGCTCGCCGCTCATGCCTCTTCGGCGTCGGACAGGTCGTCGAAGTTGACCAGCTGGTCGCCTTCGAAATTGGCCAGCACGCCGTAGGGCTGGCAGATCGGGAAGGCGCCCTCGGCGAACAGAATCGACCAGCTCGTGCCGCCCCAGAAGGTCAGCTCTTCGCCCCACAACAGCAGGCCGTTGTGGCCGACCTCTTCCGGTGTGCCCAGGGCTTCCTGCAGGTGGCGGGTGGCCGCCTGCGTGAATTCATCGAGCCGGGCCAGGCGTTCGAGAACGAACGTGGGTTCGGCGGTGAGCTGGTGCTGCGCGTCGAGCATGATGGTGTAGAACACCTCGCGCTCTCCCTGCTGCCAGGTGGCCTGGGCGTAGAGTTGGCCTTCCTCGTCGGTGCTGACGGCCAGCGTGCCGAGCGGCGTTTCGATATGTTCCATGGCTGCGTGCCTCGCGGTTTGGATTGTTGTTGGAAGCCCGGAGGCCGGGCGTTGTTCCATGATAGCGGGGCGTGGCGGGGCACAGCAGGCGTATATGCGTTCCTGCACCCCAGGCTTGAGTTAGCGAATGTTGCGCTGCGGTTGCGCTTGTTACTTTCTTGGCCTGCGCATTCGCCGGCGCGTCGGGCTCGCGGGCGATCGTTGCGGGCGCAAGCGCTGGCACCGATGCCGGGCCGTCGAGCCGCTTCATTGCTGCGTTTCGCGGCGATGGGTGCGCAAGGGCGCGCTTGCGCTAGGCACTTTGGCGCGCGCGGCACGGCCGCGTTCGGCGATGATGCGCCGCCCGGGCTTTGATACGCATCCGGCGCCGCGCGCCGAATCGGCCGCCGCCGAAGCCGCTCAGCGCGCGGGTTTTGTGGTCGAATTCGCATGCTTTCGTCCCGCAAGCAAAGACCTGGGGCGGCCTTCATGAACACGATCGGAGTCTTGCACGCATGAAATTCACCGCAGCGACCCTGGCCCTGCTGAGTGCGAGCGCCACGTATGTGGGCGCCGTGCACGCCAGTACCGCTCAGCCCGCCGCGGGTGGCGCGCCTGCCAGTGCGACGGTCAACGACGTGTTCAACGGTTCGATGCTGGGCGTGGACCAGCGCTATTTCGAATCGGTGGCGGGCATTGCGCGCGAATCCTTCGGCAAAGACCACGTGTTCGTCGTGAAGAACTGCCGCATCACCGCGACGATCGACAACGGCAAGGTGTCGGCGCTGAGCCTCGTCACTGCGAACGGCTGCGACGCGGACCTGCGTTCCTTCATCGGCGAGGATGCGCCGACGCCCGGCCAACCGATCACGCCGCGTGCGTTCGGATCGGGGATGCGTTACACCGCCAGCTGCCTGGCGGGTTGCGGCAACGCGGTGGATCCCGCCGCCTATGCGCTATGGCAGGCGCCGCGCTCGTCCGGCGGCATGGAAGTGCTGCTCGAGATGCTGCTGGTCGGCGGCAAGGCGTCGAGCGCCGCCCACGGCTGGCGCGAACACATGAACAAGTCCGCCGGCGAAGATTACGTGCTGCAAACCAAATTCAATTGCGAGACCCGTTTCGACACCTACGCTGCGAAGCTTTTCGCGGATGTCCCCGTCACGGCCGTCACGATCGGCTACGGGCTGCCGCAACAGAAGTGTCGTTGAGCAGGGCCGGCGCGCGGGCTGCATCGCCCTTCCCATTTCTGACGCGATCATGCGATCGGGCCGTGCACAGGCTGCGCAGCCCGATCCGGCGCGCGCATTCCCGTTGATATCAGGAGCCATCGTTGTCTTCCACTCCCCCGTCTTCCGAACCCGGCGTCCTGGCCTGGCGCGCCGCCTCTCGCAAATCCGGTTGGAAATGGCCGGCCATTTTGGGGGTGGGGGCGTTGATCGCAGGGGCGATCAACGGCCTGACGTCGGTGGCCTGCCTGGGCGGCATTCTCGCCTTCGCAACCTTCCCCGTCTGGTACTACGTGACGGGGCGCGTGGCACGCGGTCAGCCACGGCCTGCCCTGGTCAAGCAGTGGCTTGCCAGCATCGTGCTGCTGTTGGTGGGCACCGCGCTGAGCCCGAGCTTCCAGGTGTATTGGCTCAATACGTGGGGCGACCCGACGGTGTCTACTTTCCTGACCAAGCGTTCGTTGCTGGAGTCGGTGCGGCAGCCGTTCTA
This sequence comes from Bordetella genomosp. 5, assembly GCF_002261475.1. Lineage (GTDB taxonomy): Bacteria > Pseudomonadota > Gammaproteobacteria > Burkholderiales > Burkholderiaceae_B > Bordetella. Next base: position 125,667 of record NZ_NEVN01000010.1, on the reverse strand, counting down.
TAGCCTGGACGAACTCGCGTGGGGGCAGAACAGTGCCTCGGTGGACGTGGTGCCCTCGACCCTCCTGTGCCCGCGCTACAGCCTGCGCCGCTATCCGCTGTTGACGATCGAGCGGCGTCTGTACCCGATGAATCCGCTGGCCTCCAGCCGCGACAGGTCGGGCGGCAAGCCGCCTGCCGAGCTCGTGGCCAGCACGCTGGCGCGTTGCGAAGCGGACAGCCAGGCAATGATCGCGGCCGGGCTGACCAAGGAAGCGGCGCTCGCTCAGGGCAATCTCGATCTCTTCTTCGAGCGCGCGTTGATCGAACGCGGCAATGACATGAGCCCCGTGATGCTCGAGGATGCCGACATTCCGGCCGAGATCCTGGCCAAGGTGGAGGCGTTCCTGGGCGAGGATCCGGAGCGCATCTTCTGGCACACCTCGTACAACCTGTCGGGCGAGGATCCGGTCAAGCGCGCCGACAAGTCCGACGCGCCCGGCACGCCCGACGTCGTGCGGCGCCTGCGCACCATCGCCTTTGCCGCGGCCTACGGGCGTCAGGATGTGGTCGAGGTGCTCAAGGAACGCAGCCAATGAGGTAGGCCGCGCGCGGGCCACGCCCGCCCGCGGCGGCGGCGGCGGCGGGCGGGCGCGCCGCCTGGCTGGTCTGAGAATTTTGTGCAACCCTGGCACTTAACGTCAGGCCAGTGCGGGCGCATGATGACGTTCTTCCGAGCGAGAGGTCTTTCATGTACGTACCCGAGCATTTCGCCGTCGCCGACGAGGCGTCGTTGCACGAGCTGATTCGCAGCCATCCCATGGGCACGCTGATCACCCACGGCGCCGCCGGTCTGGACGCCAACCACGTGCCGTTCGAGCTCGAGGTGGCCGGCGGCAAGACGATCCTGCATGCGCACGTGGCCCGCAACAACAGCGTGTGGCAGGACGTGCGCGACGGCGACGAGGTGCTCACGGTGTTTCGGGCCGGCGATGCCTATATTTCGCCGAACTGGTATCCCAGCAAGCACGAAGCGCACCGGCAGGTGCCCACCTGGAATTACCGCGTGGTGCATGCGCACGGCACGATCACGGTGCGTGACGACGAGCGCTATGTGCGCGGGGTGGTGGCCCGCCTCACGCGCACGCACGAGGCCACGCAGCCCAAGCCCTGGAAAATGACCGACAGCGCGCCCGAGTACATCGACGCGCTGCTCAAGGCGATCGTGGGGATCCAGATCGATGTGACGCGCCTGGTCGGCAAGGACAAGCTCAGCCAGAACAAGGACCGCCGCGATCTCGAGTCGGCGGGCCATGCGGTGCAGGCGCAGGGCGGCGCCGAGATCGGCGCGGCCATGCTGGCGTGTGCGAAGGCGAAACCCTAGCCCAGCGTCTCGGCCGGCACCCGCACGGTGCCTTCCATCAGCACCCGCGCGCTACGGCTCATGATGGCCTTGGTGACCTTCCATTGGCCGTTGTCGAGCTGCGCCTGGGCGCCCACGCGCAGCGTGCCCGAGGGATGGCCGAAGCGCACGGCTTCGCGTTGGCCGCCCCCGGCGGCCAGATTGACCAGCGTGCCCGGAATGGCGGCGGCGGTGCCGATGGCGACCGCGGCGGTGCCCATCATGGCGTGATGCAGCTTGCCCATGGAGAGTGCCCGCACCCGCAGATCGATGTCGCCGGCCTTGACCGCCTTGCCGCTGGACGCGACGTAGTCGGCGGGGGGCGCGACGAACGCGATCTTGGGCGTGTGCTGGCGCTTGGCGGCCTCGGCGACGTCCTGGATCAGGCCCATGCGCACGGCGCCGTGGGCCCGCAGCGTCTCGAAGCGCGCGAGCGCCTGGGCGTCGCCGTTGATGGCGTCCTGGAGCTCGCTGCCGGTGTAGCCGATGGCCTCGGCATTGACGAAGATGGTCGGGATGCCGGCATTGATGAAGGTGGCCTCGAGCGTGCCGAAGCCGGGCACCTCGAAGGTGTCCACGACGTTGCCCGTGGGGAACATCGCGCCGCCCGCGTCGCCTTCGCCTTCGTCGGCCGGATCGAGGAACTCGAGCTGCACTTCGGCGGCCGGGAAGGTGACGCCGTCGAGTTCGAAGTCGCCGCTCTCGACCACCTGACCGTCGGCCATGGGGATGTGGCCCAGGATGGTCTTGCCGATGTTGGCCTGCCAGATCCGGATCACGGCCGTGCCGTCGCGCGGCACGCGCGCAGGGTCGACCAGGCCGGCCGAGATCGCGAACGCGCCCACGGCGGCGCTGAGGTTGCCGCAGTTGCCGCTCCAGTCGACGAAGGCGCTATCGATCGACACCTGGCCGAAGAGATAGTCGACATCGTGATCGGGCCGCGTGCTGCGATCGAGGATGACGGTCTTGCTGGTGCTGGAAGTGGCGCCGCCCATGCCGTCGATCTGCTTGGCGTAGGGATCGGGGCTGCCGATCACGCGCAACAGCAGCGCATCGCGCGCGGGGCCGGGCTTGCGGGCGGCTTCCGGGAGGTCTTGCAGACGGAAGAACACGCCCTTGCTGGTGCCACCGCGCATGTAGGTGGCGGGAATACGAAGCTGGGGTAGAAAGGCCATGTCGGGAGTCCTAGCGGACGGAGGCGGCCGCTCGGGCCGCCTCCGGTGAGGTTCAGGCTGCTTGGGTGGATTCGAGGAAGTCTTGTGCGAAGCGCTGCAACACGCCGCCCGCTTCGTAGATCGAGACTTCTTCGGCGGTGTCGAGGCGACAGGTGACCGGCACATCGATGCGCTCACCGTTGCGGCGATGGATCACCAGCGTGAGCGTGGCGCGCGGCACGCGCTCGCCGACGACGTCGAACGTCTCGGTGCCATCGATCGCGAGGGTCTTGCGGTCGGTGCCTGCCAGAAACTCCAGCGGCAGCACGCCCATCCCGATCAGGTTGGTGCGGTGGATGCGCTCGAAGCCCTCGGCCACGATGGCCTCGACGCCGGCCAGACGCACGCCCTTGGCGGCCCAGTCGCGCGACGAGCCCTGGCCGTAATCGGCGCCTGCCACGATGATGAGCGGCTGGCTGCGATCCATGTAGGTTTCGATGGCTTCCCACATGCGCACCACCTTGCCCTCGGGCTCGATGCGCGCGAGCGATCCCTGCTTGACCTGGCCGCCGACCACCGCCATCTCGTTGATGAGCTTGGGATTGGCGAAGGTGGCGCGCTGTGCGGTGAGGTGGTCGCCGCGGTGCGTGGCGTAGGAGTTGAAGTCTTCTTCGGGCAGACCCATCTTCGCCAGGTATTCGCCCGCGGCGCTGTCGGCCATGATGGCGTTGGACGGCGAGAGATGGTCGGTCGTGATGTTGTCGCCGAGCACGGCGAGCGGCCGCATGCCGCGCAGCGTGCGCTCGCCGGCCAGCGCGCCTTCCCAGTAGGGCGGGCGACGGATGTAGGTGCTTTGCGGCCGCCAGTCGTACAGCGGATCGGTCTTGCCCGTGTCTTCTTTGGTGAACGTGAACATCGGCTCGTACACCTTGCGGAACTGCTCCGGCTTGACGCTGGCCGCGACCACGGCGTCGATCTCGGCGTCGCTGGGCCAGATGTCCTTGAGCGTGACGGGCTTGCCGCTGGCGTCGGTGCCCAGCACGTCGCGCTCGATGTCGAAGCGCACCGTGCCGGCGATGGCATAGGCGATCACCAGAGGCGGCGAGGCCAGGAAGGCCTGCTTGGCATAGGGATGGATGCGGCCGTCGAAGTTGCGATTGCCCGACAGCACGGCGGTGGCGTACAGGTCGCGGTCGATGATCTCCTGCTGGATCACGGGGTCGAGCGCGCCGCTCATGCCGTTGCAGGTGGTGCAGGCGAAGGCCACGATGCCGAAGCCGAGCTGCTCGAGCTCGGGCAGCAGGCCGGATTCTTCGAGGTAAAGCTGGACGGCCTTGGAACCAGGCGCCAGCGAGCTCTTGACCCAGGGTTTGCGGGTGAGGCCGGCACGATTGGCGTTGCGCGCGAGCAGGGCGGCCGCGATCACGTTGCGCGGGTTGCTGGTGTTGGTGCAGCTGGTGATGGCGGCGATGATGACCGCGCCGTCGGGCATCTCGCCCGGCTTTTCTTCCCAGGCCCCGGCGATGCCGCGCGCGGCGAGATCGGAGGTGGGCAGGCGCTTGTGCGGGTTGGACGGGCCGGCCATGTTACGCACGACGCTGGACAGGTCGAAGCCCAGCATGCGCTCGTATTCGGCGTGCTTGAGGTCGTCGGCCCAGAGGCCGGCCTGCCTGGCGTAGGTTTCGACCAGCTTGACCTGATCGTCGTCGCGGCCGGTGAGGGTGAGGTAATCGATGGTCTGGCCGTCGATGTAGAACATCGCGGCGGTGGCGCCGAACTCCGGCGTCATGTTGGAGATCGTGGCGCGGTCGCCGATGGTGAGCGCGCTCGCGCCTTCGCCGAGGAACTCGATGTAGGCGCCCACGACCTTTTCGCGGCGCAGGAACTCGGTGAGCGCGAGCACGATGTCGGTACAGGTGATGCCGGGCTGGGGGCGGCCCGTGAGCTCGACGCCGACGATGTCGGGCAGGCGCATCCAGGAGGCGCGGCCCAGCATGACGTTTTCGGCTTCGAGGCCACCCACGCCGATGGCGATCACGCCCAGCGCGTCGACGTGCGGCGTGTGGCTGTCGGTGCCCACGCAGGTGTCGGGGAAGGCCACGCCGTCGCGCACCTGCACCACCGGCGACATCTTCTCGAGATTGATCTGATGCATGATGCCGTTGCCGGGCGGAATCACGTCGACGTTGCGGAAGGCCTGCTTGGTCCAGTTGATGAAATGGAAGCGGTCTTCGTTGCGGCGGTCTTCGACGGCGCGGTTCTTCTCGAAGGCGTCTTTGTCGAAGCCCGGGTATTCGACCGCCAGCGAGTGGTCGACGATCAGCTGAGTGGGCACGACCGGATTGATCTTGGCGGGGTCGCCGCCGGCATCCGCGATGGCGTCGCGCAGACCCGCCAGATCCACCAGCGCCGTCTGGCCGAGGATGTCGTGGCACACCACGCGCGCCGGAAACCACGGGAAGTCCATGTCGCGGCGGCGCTCGATCAGCTGCTTGAGCGAATCGGTGAGCGTGGCCGGATCGCAGCGGCGCACCAGGTTTTCGGCGAGGACGCGCGAGGTGTAGGGCAGCGTGGCCCAGGCGCCGGCCTGGATGTCTTCGACGGCCTGGCGGGCATCGAAGTAGTCGAGCGAGGTGCCGGGCAGGCGTTTGCGGTAATGCGTGTTCATGGCGGGCTTCCTATCCTTGGCGACGGAGCGCAAGAAGACCTCCCGCGCGGGATAGGCGGGGGAGGCCGTCGGCGAACATGATCAGTGTCGCTTATCCGGACGGGTATCGTCCAGACGCAATCGACCAGTGTAGTAGGCCCGGCGCCGGAAAGCAGCTTGCACCGCAGCAGGACCGGACGGCGCCGGGGTGGAGCCGGCCGGGCCGCCCCTCCCGTGCAACGAGCCGTCCGCAGCTCGCCGCCTGCGACTGGCCATCCGCGACGGGCCGCCCGCGACTGGCCGTCCGCGACCAGCCGTCCACGACTAGCCGCCCGTTGCGCCCAGGCAATCGGCGTGGTGCGGATTCTTGAGCGTGCGGCGCGCGTAGTAGTCGAAGGCGATGGCGTTGCGCTTGGGGCGCAGGATCCAGTCATGGGCTTCCTTGCCGAGTACCGGGTCGATCGGCTTGACCTCGCCCGCGGCCATCGCGAGCAGCTGCATGCGGGCCGCGCGCTCGAAGGCGATGGCCAGCACGCAGGCCTCTTCGACCGAGCTGCCGGCAATGAGCAGGCCGTGATGCGACAGCATCAGCGCGCGCTTCTGGCCCAGTGCGCCGGCGATCAGTTCGCCTTCTTCGTTGCCCACGGGCACGCCGGGCCAGTGGCCCACGAACGCCACGTCGTCGTACAGCACGCAGTTGTCCATGTGCGAGACGATCAGCGGGGTTTCGAGCATGCCCAGCGCCGCGGTGTGGACCGCATGCGTGTGGATGATGCAATTGACATCGGGCCGCGCCCGGTACACCCACGAATGGAAGCGGTTGGCCGGGTTCGGCATGCCGTCGCCCTCGAGCACGTTGAGGTGTTCGTCGACCACGAGCAGGTTCGCTTCGGAGATTTCGTCGAAGCCCAGGCCCAGCCGTTGCGTCAGGAACTGCCCGTCGACGCCGGTGCGGCTCGTGATCTGGCCGGCCAGCCCCGAGTCGTGCCCGTTGTCGAACAGAATGCGGCAGGTGAGCGCCAGCTTCTGGCGCAGGGTATAGGCGCTGTCATCGAAGTGCGCGTCCATCTTGCTGGTGGATTGGGACACCAGCGTGGCTTTGTCCAGATTGAAGGTATCGGATGCGTTCATGATGGGATCTCAGGCGTGTTCTGCGGTGGATAGATTGCGGTCGGGCTGCCCCGGAAACAGCGGCTGATAGCCGGGCAGGGCCTCGAGACGGCGGAGCCAGCGGCCGATGGCCGGGTAGGGCTCGAGCGCGATGCCGCCCATGGGCGCCATGCGCGTATACGGATAGAGTGCCACGTCCGCGATGGAAGGATGCGCCGCGGTGGCCACCCATGCCTGTTCGCCCTGACGCGCGAGCTGCGCGTCAAGTGCGGCCAGTGCGGCGCGCGCGGCGTCGGCATAGCCGCGGAACAACGCGCTCTGCGGGTCGGCATCCTGGTGCAGGGCGAGGTGCAGCCGCAATTGCGCCAGGGGCTTCATGTGGCGGTCCTGCTCGAAGCCCATCCAGCTGAGCACGCGCGCCTGCTCCAGCGGGGTGGCCGGCCACCAGGGCGTGCCCTGGGCCAGGTAAAACAGAATGCCCTGCGATTCCGGCAAGTGCGAGCCGTCGGGCAACTGCAGCACCGGAACATGCGCAAGGGGCGCCACGTCCAGGAACGCCGGCCGGGCCAGGTCACCGCGGTCGATCGACAGGGTGCGGCGCTCGAGCGGGATGCCCGCGAAGGCGGCCATCAGACGGGCCTTCCAGGCATTGCCGGATCGCAGGGTGTCGTAAAGAATCATCGTCGTCTCCGTTCAGTCGAGGCGGGTGCCCGCGGCCGCGATCACCTTGGACCATTTTTCGGTTTCGCGCGCCACGTGTTCGCGATACGCCGCCGGACCGGTGGCCATCGGCTCGATGCCCATGCCGGCCAGCCGGGACACGACTTCGGGGCGCTGCAGCACGCGCGTCAGGGCCTGGTTCAGAATCTCGACGCGGTCGGCGGGAGTGCCGCCCGGCGCCAGCAGCGCATTCCACGAGCCGATCTGGAATGCCGGAATCCCCTGCTCGACACTCGTGCGCACCTCCGGTTCGGCGGCGTTGCGCTTGTCGGCGGCAATGCCGAGCACGGTCAGGCGTCCGGCTTTGGCCTGCGGCTGGATCACGGGAATGGCGTCGATCACGATGTCGACCTGCTTGCCGATGGCGGCATTGACGGCCTCGGCGCCGCTCTTGAACGGCACGTGCATGATGTCGGTGCCGGTAGCGAGCTTGAACAGCTCGATACCCAGGTGCGGCGAGCTGCCATTACCGGCGGAGCCGAAGTTGAGCTTGCCCGGATTGGCCTTGGCCTGCGTGACCAGGCCCGGCAGGTCCTTGGCGGTCACGCCTTCGCTCACCGCCAGCACGTAAGGCGAATTGCTCACCAACGACACAGGTGTCATGGCGGCGGGATCGTAATTGAGCTTGGAGTACAGCATCTTGTTGACCACCTGCGTGCCGACCGTGCCCAGCAGGATCGTGTAGCCGTCGGGCTTGGCGCTCACGAGCGTCTGGGCGGCGATCGCGCCACCCGCGCCGGGGCGGTTTTCCACCACGACCTGCTGCTTGAGCTCCTCGCTCAAATACTGGCCCACGAGCCGTCCTGCCACATCGGTGATGCCGCCCGCGCCGAACGGAATGATCAGGCGCACCGGCTGGGCCGGATAGGTGTCGGCCGCGGCGATTTGCGGGACGAGCGCGGTGGTGCTAAACAGGGCTGCGAAAATGAGGGGTGTGCAACGGTTTCCGAACGCCATGACATTGTCTCCAGGGATTGTGTCGAATAGGAACTTTGTTGTTTGAATGACACAATACATATTCTAGGACACAAGTGTCCTAAAGGAAAGAAATGTCCGTCAAGCTGAAATTGCTGCGGGTGCAGGCCGGCAAGACCCTGGAGGAGCTCGCGCAGGCGGCGGAGCTGACGCGCAGCTACCTCTCCAAGCTGGAGCGCGGCGTGTCCACGCCGTCGATCGGCGCGGCGCTGAAGATCGCGAAGGCGCTGGGCGTCACGGTGGAGGAGCTGTTTTCAGAATCGGGCGAGGACGACCCGGTGGCGATCTATCGCGCACCCACGGGGCGCAAGCGCGCCGAGCCCGGGCCGCGGCTGGTGTCGGGCACGCAGCGCGGACACAAGCTGGTGGCCTTCGTTTTGTCGCCCACGGACGAGCCGGTGCGCAATCACCCCATGAGTCATCACAAGGGGGAAGAGATCCTGTACGTGCTCAAGGGCAAGGTCACGCTGCAATTGGCGCGGCGCACGGAGCAGCTCGGCGCGGGCGACAGCGCGCATTTCAATTCGAGCATTCCGCACAAGATCACCTCGGTCGGTGCGCAACCGGCCGAGGTGCTGCTCGTGATCGCAAGCGAGGAGTAGGGCGGCGGGCCGCGCGCCCGTCTGTCAGCCCGGGGTCGGAAGCCTGACGTCGAACTTGAACGGAACGCGCTCGACCTTGCCGCGCTCGATGGTTTCCAGCGTTGCGACGTCGCCCTGGAAGTAATGCACGATCGAGGTGTTGCCCGATTCGGGATCGTTCAGCGCCATGCGGCCGGTCAGGACCAGATAGCGGCCGGTGGCGTCCTTGGCCAGCCACAGCATGCCCGCGGTGTCGTACGGATGACGTGAGGTGTCGACCGTGACCATGTTGCGGTCGATCTCGATGCCATCGGGCAACTTGCCCGGGGTCAGGGTGCGACGCGGCAGATCGGCGACGCGGCGCGGTGCAATCTGTCCGGCGGCGCGTACCGGCACGCCGCTGAATCCGCCGGGATCGTAGCCGATGCCTTCGTCCACCCGGCCCCACGCGCGGCCTTCCTCGCCCGCCAGCGGCTTGCCCGCGGCATCGTAGAAGGTCACCGACACGGACTCGGCGTCTTCGAGACCGAAACGCACCGGCGTCTGGAAGAAGCGGTTGCTCAGGACATCGGGGTAAGAGAAGCGCACGACGGGATAGCCGTCGAGCTGCACGACGTCGACCTTGATCCGCTTGGCCATCTCCTTGCGCTCGATCTCGAGCGGACCATCGCGCAGTTCGGTGGCGAGCTCGTGATCGTAGGCCGCGCCGGCCAGCTTGAGCGGTGTCATGCCTTCGGCATTCACGCCGCGGTTGATGGGCAGCACCGGCGTGGCGAGGTCGCGCGTCACGGGCGTGAAGTGCTCGCCTTCGCGCACCATCATCGTCACGCGCACGGAATCGACCGTGCCCTTGAAACCCAGGCGGCCGCGCATGGTGGCGGGCGCGTCGCGCCAGCCGGCCTTCTGCAGCAGATCGGTCGTGTCTTTGGCGCGGAACTTGCCGGCGCGCGCCTGGGCCGTGAGTTCGTCGAGCTTGATCAGGCCGCGCTGGAATTGATCGGGCACTTCCCACAGCCGCGCGTGCAGACCGAGAAACTTGCCGCTGGTATCGCGCGCCTCGACGATCACGCCGTCGCTGGCGAAACCCGGAACGCCGCCATCGCGATGCCAGGTCTCGAGCTCGACGCGATGCCCCTCGATGGCCGTCAACTTGAAAAGATAATCGCCCGCCGCCTTGACCTCGCCGATCTCGTTGCGCGAGAACGCGATTTCCGCCACGCTCTTGGGAATCTCGACATTCAGCCGGCCCGTCATGACGGTGGGGACGGCGCCCTCCGGATCGGTGGCGGGCACGACCACACCGCGCGCCTTCGGGTTCTTGCGTTGCAGGGTGACGGCCGGTCCTTCCTCGCTTTCGGCAGGAATGTCGGGGCCGCCCGAGTACGAGATCGTGCGCCAGTCGAAGGTGTGCAGATAGGGCAGCGTGAAGGGCGGAATGACGCTGATGCTGCCGTCGGGCTCGACACCGCCCACGATACCGGCGGCGTACACATCGATCATCGTCTGTGCGTCGGGGTAGTCGGACAGCACGGCGAGGCGCGACGGCGCATAGACCGTCTGGCCCGGCGCCTGCCGGTACGGCAGCTCGACGCGCTGCATGTGGCGCAGGATGCCGAGCATGTCGGCCAGCGCGTTGCGCGTTGCCTCGTCCTTGACCGCCGCGATCGCCTGTTCGCGCGCTTCGGTCATCACCGGCGCCAGCGGATCGATGTTCGCCACCGCGGGATCCCGCGCCTGCGGCTGCGCGAGAACGGGGCCGGTGACCAGCACGAGGCCGAGCAACAGGGGAGCGAGCGAGCGGGGGAGTGCCTTCTGTCTCATCGAGTACATCGTTCCAAGCGGTGAGCGTCCGTGGCGGCGCCGGGGCGCATCTCGCGCCCCGGCCTGCGAAGTGTCCCCGAATGTACTACGCAGCCATCGGGCCCGCGCCCGGTCGAAACCAGCCGTTGCAAACCGGCGGGGATCGACATGGGGGCGCGCGAAATTGCGTGTAATAGGCGTTGTTCCTGCGGCGCCTGGTTGTGAGCGCAACCAATCCGATCTTGCAGGGACCGCGGCGCGCAGTCGCAAGCGCGACGGCGTGCAGGCGCCCGCTAACCGTCCTGATGCGCCTTCATAGTCCTATAAAAAGAACGATGAGGGCGAAAAGCGCAGTCTATCGCCGGATTGTTCGCAGGAATATAGTTCCGGTCATGGCAGCTCACTGCTGCACGCCCTACCCCTGCCATCCCTGATCTGGAGCCTCCCATGAACGCCGCCGCCCACCGCCTCGCCGCCGAACCGCCGCCTTCCTCGCCCTTCGCTTACTCCGCGTTCACCGTCATCTGGATCGCCACCGTGCTGTCCAATATCGGCACGTGGATGCACGACGTGGGCGCCGGCTGGCTGATGACCTCGCTGTCGCCGTCGCCGTTCTTCGTGGCGCTGGTGCAGACGGCCGGCGCGTTGCCGGTGTTTCTGCTGTCGCTGCTGGCGGGGGCCCTGGCCGATACGATGGATCGGCGCCGCCTGCTGCTGATCGTGCAGATCGCGATGGGCATCGTGGCGCTCGCACTCGGCCTGATCGTGTGGGCAGGGCTGACGACGCCGTGGGTGCTGCTGGGTTTCACGCTGCTGATGGGGGTGGGCACGGCGCTGTCGGCGCCGGCCTGGCAGGCGATCGTGCCGAGCCTCGTGCCGCGCGCTTCGCTGCAGCAGGCGATCGCCACCAACAGTGTGGGCATCAACGTGAGCCGCGCCATCGGCCCGGCCCTGGCCGGCATCATCATCACGAGCCTGGGCGTGGCGATTCCGTTCTTCGTCAACGCGCTGAGCTTCATCGTCGTGGTTGCCGCGCTCTTCTGGTGGAAGCCGCCGGTTGCCGCCGACAAGCGTCTGCCGCGTGAGCAGCTGTTCTCCGCCATGCGTGCCGGTGTGCGGTTCGCCCTGCACAGCGCGCCGCTCAAGGCCACCCTGCTGCGTGCCGTTGCGTTCTTTCTGTTCGCCAGTGCCTATTGGGCGCTGCTGCCGGTGATCGTGCGTCAGGTGCTGCAAGGCGGCGCGATGCTCTACGGCATCATCCTGGGCTGCGTCGGCGCGGGCGCCGTGATCGGTGCGATGGTGCTGCCGCCGCTGCGCAAGAAGCTCGGTCCCGATCGCAGCGTCATGGCCGGCACGCTGGGCACGGTGCTCACGCTGGTGGTCTTCGCGGTGGTGCCTCATCCCGTCGTCGCCGGTGTGTTCAGCTTCCTGGCCGGTGCGTCGTGGATCATGGTGCTGACCTCGCTCAACGTCTCCGCGCAAGTGGCTTTGCCCGACTGGGTTCGTGCTCGCGGCCTGTCGATCTTCGTGACGGTGTTCTTCGGTTCGATGACCGCGGGCAGCATGATCTGGGGGCAGGCCGCCGTGCAACTGGGCGTGCCCGCCGCGCTGCTGGCCGCCGCCGCGGGTGCCGTGATCGCCATGCTGCTGACCCGCAAGGCCAAGCTGCAGATGGGCGCCGACCTGGATCTGGCACCGTCCATGCACTGGCCCGAGCCGCTGATCGAGAAGGAAGTCACGCATGATCGTGGTCCGGTCATGATCACCGTGGAATACCTGATCGACCCCGCCCGTGGTTCCGAGTTTGTCCGTGCCATGCATCATGTGCGCGCCGAACGCCACCGCGATGGTGCCTACGCCTGGGGCATTTTCGAAGACACGGCCCAGCCTGGCCGCTATCTCGAGTACTTCCTGGTGAGCTCGTGGCTCGAACACCTGCGCCAGCATGAGCGCGTCACGCATGCCGACCAGGACCAGCAGGAAGAGGTGCGCGCGTTCCACATCGGCGACGAGCCGCCGCGGGTGTCGCACTTCATCGCACCCCAGCAGTAAGCGCCGGGCATCGGGTGCAACGACGACGGGGAGGGGCCGAGGCCTCCTCCCCGTTGTCGTTTGAGCGTGTTAGGCGGCCGCTTTCCGACGCGCCTCGGCATACCGGCGCGCGGCATCGAAGTCGGCGTCGGACGCGAAGGCGCGGCGCGGCAGGATCAGGGCCTCGCGCTTCGAGATGGCGAGAAACGTGTGGCGGGCATTGCCGATGACGCGCTTCACGCTGGCCCAGGGCAGGCGGGTGTCGGCGACGTTGGAGGTGGGATCGACGCCGTCGTCGGTGAGCACGATGGTGATCGTGGCGCCCGCCGAGGCGAGCTGGCGGTAATAGAGAAACGAGATGCCCCACGAGAGCCAGTGGCCGAACAGCATGAGCAGCGAGGCGAACAGCAGCGCGCCACCGACCCAGGTCGCGCCGCCGCTGGCCACCAGGACCCGGGCCAGCAGGGCGGGATTCCACAGCGAGGTCAGGCAGGCGAGTGCGAACCAGAAGATGACGACCCAGACCGCCAGCGTCAGGATACGCCGCGTCCAGGAGCGGCGCGTGAGCGCGACGGTCATGGCGGCGTAGTCGCCCGGCGTCAGGGTGTAGGTGGCCTGCGGTGTCATGGGGCTCGCTTTCGGAAAAGGACAGCGGCCATTGTCACCGCGCAGGCGCCCGCGCTCAAGCCTGGACGCCGGCGTGGCTCTGCGCCTGGAAGGCGCTGGGCGCCATGCCGAAATGACGCCGAAAGGCCAGCGTGAACGCGCTCTGGCTCGCGTAGCCGCACGCCAGCGCCACCTGCAGAATGCTGTCGCCGGCCATCAGCCCCTGCAGCGACGACAGCAATCGCGCGCGCAGCCGCCACTGGCCGAAGCTCGTGCTCGTCTGTTTCTGGAAGTGCCGCTGGAAGGTCTTGACGCTCATGGCAAGGGCGTCGGCCCAATGCGCGGCGTCCCAGTCGCGGCGCTCGCCCTCGACCGAGAGCGCCTCGCAGACCTGACGGATGCGCTTGTCGGTCGGCCACGGAAGATGGAACGCCGGATCCATGGGGGCACTGAGCTCCTCGCGCAGCAGATGCGCCATCAGGCGGCCGCGGCGCGTCTCGATGGCCTGCAGGCCGAGCGACGCGAGTTCGTCGATCACCGCGCGCAGCAGCGGCGACACCGGAATCATGCCGTCGGTCGCGGGGAGCCCCAGCACGCGCTGGCTGTCGACGAAGAGACTGCGGATGCGCGCGGGGCCGCGCACGCTCATGCGGTGCTCGACCCACGGCGATATCCATACCGCGCGCGCCGGCGGCACGAGCCAGCGGCCTCCCGGCGTGTCCACGCGCATGAGACCCTCGACGGCATAGAGAAGCTGGCAGCGGGCATGGCAGTGGAACGGCGTCTCGTGCCCTTCGGTGAAATTGGCCGCCGCACCGGTCAGGATCGATGTCGCGGTGTCGTAGGGCTTGGCGTCCTGGCCGTGCACGATTGTCTCTTTCTCTACAAAAGTCGACCCATTCTATAGAAACGGCGGCGCGCCGGCTTCATAAGATCGCTTCATAACACGCCATACCCTTGTCATATGCGTGCCTGCGTCGCTTTCTCGCTTCGGCCCGTCCGCGGCGTCACAAGCGGCCATGCCCGCCTGCCGACACCGGCCCGCCAACGCTACGTCCGTTGCCAGCCGCCGGTGCCGGTGATTCACCCGCGCTCCGATGGTCGTCCAGCCTCACACCAAGTATCGTCCCCTCGCTCCCGTCGCGCTGAGCGACAGGCAATGGCCTTCCCAGACCCTCTCCGATGCACCGTGCTGGCTGTCCGCCGACCTGAGCGATGGCAATCAGGCGCTCTTCGAACCGATGGACCGCCCGCGCAAGCTGCGCCTGTTCCGCGAGTTGGTGCGTATCGGCTTTCGCGAGATCGAGCTGGGCACGCCGGCCGTCTCGCAGACGGATCATGAGCTGGTGCGTCATCTGATCGATCGCGATCTCATTCCGCGCGGCGTGACGCCGGCCTTGCTGACACCGCTGCAACCGGCCGCGATCCGGCAGACCGTGGCGTCGGCCCGGGGAGCGCGCCGCGTCATCGTGCATCTGTTCAATCCGGTGGCACCCGCCTGGCGCGAGCTGGTGCTGGAGCAGAGCGTGGAACAGATCGTGACCGCGGTGCGGGAGGGGGTGGAGCTCCTGCGCGAGCTCACGGACGCCCAGCCCGACACGGAATGGACTTTGCAGTATTCGCCCGAGACCTTCTGCCAGGCCGAGCTCGAGGTGTCGCTGGCCGTGTGCGCGGCGGCCATCGAGGCGTGGGACGCGGGCCCGGGGCGGCCGATGATCGTCAATCTGCCCGCCACGGTCGAAGTCGCCATGCCGAACGTCTTCGCCGATCAGGTGGAGTGGATGCATCGCCACCTGCCGCGGCGCGCCGATCTGGTGTTGTCGGTCCATCCGCACAACGACCGTGGCACCGCCGTGGCCTGCGCGGAGCAGGCCCTGCTGGCGGGCGCTCAGCGTGTCGAAGGCTGCCTGTTCGGCAATGGCGAGCGCAGCGGCAATCTCGACCTCGTCACGCTGGCGCTCAACCTCTACACGCAGGGGATCTGGCCGGGCCTCGATTTCTCGGATCTCAATGCCGTGGCGCGGGTGGCCGAGGAGAACACCGGCCTGCGCGTGCCGGCACGTCATCCTTATGCGGGCGATCTGGTGTTCACGGCGTTCTCGGGCACGCATCAGGAGGCCATCGCCAAAGGCCTGGCCGCGCAGGACCCCGAGGGGCCCTGGCGCGTGCCGTACCTGGCGATCGATCCGCGCGATGTGGGCAGGTCGTATGGCGGCATGGCCCGGGTCAATGCCGCGTCGGGCAAGGGCGGCATCGCCCATGTGCTGGAGCGTGACCACGGCATCGCCATGCCGCGCCGCATGCGCATCGAGTTCGGCGCGGTCGTGCAGCGGCTGGGCAGCGCGAGCGAGGCCGACCTCGATGCCGACGAGGTGTGGCGGCTGTTCCAGCAGACCTACGAGGCGCCGCTGCTGGCCGGCCGTCTGCGCCATCTTTCGCATGAGCTCTACGATGTGCCGGGCGGTCAGCGCATCCGTTGGCGCCTGTCGGATGCCGGCGTGATCGGCGAGCGTAGCGGGCGAGGCAGCGGTCCGCTGGCCGCGGCCGCCGACGCGCTGGGCATGCGGGTGGACTACGTGCAGCACAGCCTGGGGCAGGGGGATCAGGCTCGGCCGCGTGCCGTGGTCGAGGCGGCGCTGCCGGGACGCTCGGGGCCCGTGTTCGGGGTGGGCATGCACGAGGACCTGGCCACGGCCGAGATCCTGGCGCTGCTCTGCGCGCACAATCGCGTGCTGACCTGATGCCGGGCCGCGCGGCCCGGCGCGTCGTGCGGCGGCGTCGTCAGATGCCGCGCATGCGTTTCAGGAACTCGAGATAGATCGGATCTTCGTCTTTGAAGACTTTCTCGCCGGCGCCGCGATAGGCGAGCAACAGCTCATCGCCGGCGACGTCGAACGCCTCCTGGTCGTAGGCCACCTGACCCAGCCGCAGATGCAGTAGCGGGTTGTCCTTGCCGCCGGGGCACGACTGCGCATCGCGATAGGCCTGCGCACTGCCTTCGAAGTCGTCCAGCATGTGGCAGGTGTCGCCGATCGCGACCATGATCCAGGTGGCGATGTCCCAGCGGACTTTGGGCTCGGGCAGAAGATCCCAGGCGGTTTCATAGGCTTCGAGCGCGGGTTCGTATTCTTCGCGCTCGAAGTGTTCGTCGCCTTGCACGCAGTAGGCTTCGACGATGTCGTGCAGGGCCGCGTCCAGTTGCATGATCGCCTCCGTTGCATTCTCAAATGGGCGCTCAGTGTAGTGTCGATATGGCCGCCGCAGCCTCGGCAATGGTCGCCTGAGCCGAGGTCTCGTCCGAATGTGTGAGGGGGGTTGCGGGAATGCAAGGGCCGCGGGTAAGCGCAGCGCACGGATCGATGCGCCGGCCTGCGGATTGCAATGCACGGTGTACGCGCGCAGCGGACTGCCGCGCGCGCCGGGTCTATTCGCCCAGGCCGAGCTTGTAGAAGGCCTGACTCGCGATGAGGGTGGCCCCGCAAGAGGTGCGCATGCCCTCGAGCGCGGCCTCGCGATCGGAGCTCACGCCGGGCAGGCCCTCGACGATGGTGTGGGTGCCACCGCACTGCGGGCAGGTGACGCGATCACCGACCCGGGCCATGGGCTGGCCGAAGATGATCACGGTTTCGTCGCCCGTGACGACCACGCCGCCGTGCGACGTGCGATCGCCTTTGCGGATGACGGCGCGTTGGCTCATGGCGTGGGCGTTGGGGGTATTACAGGTAGGTGCCGTCGGGCGCCATGGCGGGCTCGCCCACCACGAACGTGCCGTCCGGCGCCATGCGGATCGGGCCGCCCGAGCCCTTGTACGAGCCATCGGGCGCGCGTTGCGGCGTGCCGGCCACGTAGGTGCCGTCGGGGGCGCGCGTGATGGGGCCCGTGCCGCTAACGTAGGTGCCATCGGGCGCACGGCGCGCGGCGCCCACCATGAAATGACCATTGGGCAACATGCGGATCGTTTTCGTCGTCATGAGCGAGTCCTGTTCAGGTGGCGACATGATAGCGGCCACGCGTGATGCGCTTTGTAATAGGAGGTGTCATATTTGAACGTACCTTGAAAGCGGGTATGAGATCATCCCAGCGATTCGTGCGCCGCCATGGGGGCGGGACGCCGCTTTCTACGCATCCTCATGACCGATATCGACGCCCTGTTGCAGCCCGTGCCCGGTGACGATCCCTGCGGGATCGACCTGGTTTTCTCGGCCGAATTCGACGCCATCCGCGAAGCGCGCCGCCACGATGATCCGCAGCTGGATCAGGGCGATTGGGTCATCGACCTCAAAGAGGCCGATTGGCCCGAAGTCATCAAGATCTGCACCACCGTGCTGCGCGAGCGCAGCAAAGACATCCGCGTGGCGTCGTGGCTGGCCGAAGCCTGGGCCAAAACCCGCGGTTTCGCCGGGCTGCGCGATGGTTATCTGCTGATCGACGGTCTCTGCCGCGACTTCTGGGAGGGCCTGCATCCGGTGCCCGAAGATGGCGATGTGCAGCAGCGCGTGGGCAATCTGGCATGGCTGCTGTCGCGCTCGCAACAGCTCGTGGGCGAGATTCCGCTGACCCAGGCCGATGGCGCGCGCTACGGCGCCGTGCTCTGGGAGGCCGCCACGCAGCTGGCCAACGCGGTGAAGCGTTCGCCCGACAACGCCAACGAGATCACCCGCGGCAAGCTCACGCTCGACCGTTTCGACGCGGCGCGCCGCGACACGCCGCCCGCGTTCTATTCCGAGCTCGAAGTCCAGATCGAAGGCTGCGTGCAGGCGCTCGCGCGCCTGGAGCAGACCCTGGACGCCCGGCTGGGCAGCGAAAGCCCGGCGTTTTCCCGCGTCCGCGAGGCGCTCAAGAACGTGACCGAACTGGTGCATCGCTTCGCTCGCGATGCCGGCCTGCTGGTGCGCGCGGATCTGGCCGCGACCAGCCTGCCGCCGGTGTCGTCCGCGTCCTCCGCTCAACCTGTCCGCATGGAGCCCACCTTGCCCGCTGCCGACATCGATCCCATGCCCCAGGGTGCGCCGGCTGGCGCCGTGACGCACACGCTGCGCGGCCCGATCCAGACGCGTGACCAGGCCCTTGCGCAGTTGCGCGAGGTGGCCGACTTCTTCCGCCGCACCGAGCCGCACAGCCCGGTCGCCTATCTGGCCGACAAGGCCGCGAGCTGGGGCGAGATGTCGCTGCATCTGTGGCTGCGCACGGTGGTCAAGAACGACGAGACCATGGCCGGCCTCGAAGAACTGCTGGGCATCAAAAAGGCCGGCGACAACGGTTGATCCGTTGGCCGCCGGCCTGCGTCGCGTCGTGCTTCAGCGCGCGGCGCGGAACTCGATCCGACGATTCTTGGCGCGGCCCTCGGCCGTGCCGTTGGTCGCGACCGGCTGGTCGGGCCCCGCGCCCATGGCCTCGAAGCGCGAGGCGGGCAATCCCTTGTCGACCAGGTAATCGCGCACCGCATCGGCGCGCGCCTGGCTGAGCACCAGATTGGTGGTGCGGCTGCCGGAGCTATCGGTGTGACCGATGATCTGGATCTTGTCGGCGCGCAGCTTGGGCACCACGTCGGCCACTTCATCCAGCAACTCGCGGCCGCGCGTGGTCAGCCGCGTGCTGCCCGTCTCGAACTCCACCACCCGATTGCTGAGCAGGTTGTCGAGTACGCCCTGTTCGTTCTTGTCGGCCGAGACACGCAGGCCGTTGATGATCTTGTAGGTCGGGTTGAGCGAGGTGGCGAAGGTGCTGGCGATCTGCTGGCGCGAGGCCTCGTTGTCGACCTCGCCGCGCAAGCGGATCTGGGTGCCGTCGATCTCGAGTTGGCCCCGGTTGATCTGCTTGAGCGGCGTATCGAGCAGCTTGCCCACGTGCTCCGACCAGTTGGCGGGGGCGACCACGCCGCCTACGTCGATGCGGTCGATGACGTTGCCCACGCCATAGATCTTCTGCAGGCGCGCCAGCACGTCGGCCTTGGTGGCCTCGTCGGGCACGGCACCGCTGGCCACGACCTGGCCCGGCTGCGGAATCACGTTGGCGGGCACCACGGTCGCGCCATCTTGCGCGTAGGCCGAGCAGCAGAAGGCCGCTGCCAGGGCGAGGAGTCGGATACGCATGCTTCAGGCTCCGATGAAGACTTCGCGGAAGGTGTCCTGCGCCTGGCGCAGGGACAGCCGCGGTTGATCCAGATAGCTCGACAGCTTGGCCAGCCCGTAGCTGGCGCGCACGTGCTCGCGCACCCACGGCGCTTCCTCGAGCACGATGTAGTGCTGGGCCAGGGTCTGCGGCGTGGAAAGCAGGCTTGCGAGGCTCTGCGGCGATGCGCCGCGAAAGCCCACGACGAGCCGATGCGTGCCGGCGATGCGGCCGATGAAGAGCGCGATCTCGAAGTCGGCGCGTGCGAGGAACGGCGCGATCAGCGCCATCCAGTAGCTCGCCACCAGATTGATATAGAGCGGGTCGTCCGGCAGGGGCAGGGCGAGGCCGGTGTCGAGCTGCGACGAGCCGCTGGACATCACGGGTTCGAGCAGGATGCCGAGCGCCAGCACGATGTCGTGCATGTTGGCGGCGTGCTGATTGCCGCGCAGCATGGCCTCGACACGCTCGAGCGTCTGCAGGTCGATGAAGGCGTCGAAACCATCGTCGGCGGCCGTGCGGATCTCGCCGCCCAGATCGTTGAGCGCCTGCAGCGCGGCGGCCTGATCGCCGTCCTGCATGAGCTGGCTCGCGGCCGTGCCCATGCGGTTCCACATGCGGCTGAAGGCGAGCGGGCTGCGCGCGATGAATTCGAGCGGCCGCGCGACTTCGATCGAGGTGGCGCTGATGAACGGGAAGCGCCGCCCCGACAGATCCCGGCTCGGTTGCAGGTGCCCGGCGATGCCGAGCTTGCCACGCGATCCCAGGATCGCGAACTGGATGGGCTGGGCCTCGTCGTAAAGCGCTTTCCAGTGTGGATCCTGCGCCAACGCTTCCATGGTGTTGGCCACCCAGTCATCCAGCGTGCTCATGAGCTGCGGATGCGAGGTGTTCTTCACGAAGTCGCCACGCGACGGGATCTTGCCGAAGTAAGCCGTACGGAACATGGGTGACTGCAAGGTGCTCATTGCGCCGCTCCAGCGGACGTCGAGGCGACGGCGGGTGGGTTGGGGGAGGCGCCCACGACCGAAGTCGGCAGGCGCAGATTGCGCAGGCCCTGGCTGCCGGGCTCGGCGCCGCCCGCGGCCGCGGCCTGGGCGTTGCTGATGATCCGCAGCTTCACGGGCACGGTGACGTTGGACTTGGTCCAGCTCATCTCGAAGCTGCCGTCCGGCGCGGGCTTGCGCTGTGCGCCGGAGATCAGGCGCTCCAGGCCGAAGCGGCCCGGTTCGTTGACGATCTCGACCACGGTGCCATCGAAGGTGGTGGCGGTGATGCGCGCGCCAGGGGCGCCTTGCGCATTGGGCCAGACGAAGTTGACCCACTGCGCCGGCGTGTTGCGGTAGCGCAGCTGCTGGCCATCGATCTCGATCGTGTATTCCGTGACCCCACCCGCGGGACGCGGCTGGATCTGGAACAGCGTCTGCGGCTGGGCCGCGCCGCCCGCGCCCGAGGCGCCACCGGAGAGCGGTGCCACCCACTGTGCGAAGTTGGCGGTGAACGAGGGCTGCAGATCGATGCCCATGTCGCCCCACGTGCGTGCGGTGAGGATGTCGCCCCGGCGCACGGTGAGCGGTCCGAGGGTCTCATTCACGTAGCGCGCAATGCTGCCCTGCGGACCGAAGACCTGGCCGATCTCCTCGCCGCTGGCCTCGACGCCGGCTCGCGTGGAGAACGGATACTTGTCGGCCAGGGTCTGGCTGAAGGGCTGGTAGACCTGGGCGTTCCAAACTTTGTTGAGCTCGAGCTGGGCCGGCTGCATGGTGACGGCGTAGGCCTGGATGAGCGGCCGGATCAGCAGCGGCCGCAGCGTCTCGCGTTGCGCCGGCGTGAGACCGGCCAGCATCTGTTCGTCGACCAGTTTCAGTGCGTCGGCGAGCTCCGACTCCTTGCCTTCGAGTGTCTGACGCATCAGCGCCAGCGCGCCGGGGCCGGGGTCGCCCTGGTTGTTGATCTGATTGAAGCGCGTGCGGATCTTCGACAGCGCGTTCATGTAGTTGCCCAGCAGCGATTGGTTTTCGCGCGTGACGACCAGGCGCGCCACGTCGGAGAACTCGCGGCCGACCGGGCCCATCGGCACCTGGCTCGCGCCTGCCGCGGCTTCGGTGGGTTTGGGCGGTTCCTGGCGCAGGATGTTGCGCTTGAACCAGGCCACCACGCCCGTCTGCGCCTGCGAGATGCCGGTGTTGATCAGCGACGGGTTATCCCAGGACGTCTGCTCGTAGGTGGTGTTGATGAGCTTGGCGAGCGGCGAGTTCTGCGGATCGCCCAGGCGGTTCATGCCCTGCACCGCCTGATCGAAGTTGTTGAACGGCTTGATCGTGACGCCGCGCAGCAGCTTCTGCCACTCTTCGGCGTACTCCGTTTTGTACATCGTGGCGAGGCTCTTCTGGATCTGCTCGGGGCTGCCTTCCAGCGTGAGGTCGTCGCGCACGTTCACGCCCAGCACCCAGTCGGTGGTCTGGACTTCGCGGCGCGCGGCCTCGCCGATGGCGGGCTCGATGTACTGCTCCCAGGCCTCGCGCGTGAAGGTGCCGGGCACGGCGTAGCTGCCCGCCACCACGGCGGCGTCGTTCTCGCCTACGATGCGGGCGACGGTCATGGCCGGGTAGCGCGTGGCGGCGCGCGCCTTGAGCGTGGCGTAGGCGCGCTCGCGCGCCGGCATGCCCTGCATCACGGCACGCAGGCTGCCGCGCGTGCGTTCCACGGTCGCGAGATTGGTCTCGATCTCCGGCCAGTCGGCATCGGCCGAGCGCGCAACATAGAAAGAGATCAGGCGCTCGGCGCTGCGGATCAGCTGGTCGCGCGGCATGGCGCCGCGGTTGGTCTCGAGCCAGCCGCGCCAGAAGCGCGTGATCTGATCCGACAGGTGCGTGGGCTCCACGTGCTGACGGTTCGCCATCATCAGATAGGTCTTGAGCGCGTTGTAGGCATCGTCCACGCTGGTGGGCGAGGCATCCTGGAACAGCATGTCGCCTTGCGCGCGGGAGGGCGGCGTGGGGGCGGCGGGGGCCGCCGTGCCGGTCGCGCCGGACGCGCTCACGTCGACCTTGCCGAGATAGTCTTCCAGGCTGGCCTTGACGGGCGTCAGCATGAACTGGCTCAGGCCGTTGTAATACTCGGCCAGCAGGCGCTGTTTGAGCACATCGCCCTGATACAGGCCCATGCCCAGCGACAGCGGCCGGCTCGACGAGTAGCGGTCGAGCTGTTCGATGCGGTCCTGCAGGATCTCCATCGCCTCGAGGCGGCTCTGCAGATCGGTGCGCTCGCTTTGCAGCCGCACGACCTTGTCGAGGTCGGCCTGCACGTTGTTGGCGAGCTGGCGGTTGCCCAGATACGACCAGCTCCAGCCGCCCAGCAGCAAGCCCAGCGCCAGCACGAGGCCGAAGAAGGTGGCGTAGCGCATGCGGATCTTCGCCGGGCTGGCGTGCTGCCGCACGAGCTTCTTGTCGGCGAAGATCACGTTCGAGAACAGGTCGCGCAGGAAGAAGCCGTTGTGCGAGGCCACATTGCGCGCCGTTTCGCGCGAGGCCGGCTTGAGGCTGAAACGCTCGGCCAGCTTCTCGGTCGAGGCGCTGCGCGACGCGCCTTCCTGCAGCGCGCTGGTGAAGTAAAAGCCCCGGAAGACCGGCTTGTACTGGAACGGATTGGTCTCGAACAGCGTCGACAGGAAGGTGCGCAGCGCGGGCTTGATCGCGGCGAACTCCAGCGGGAAGGTGAGCAGCCCCGGAGGCAGGGGCCCCTGGCGGCGCAGCGAGATCTGCGCGGTGCCCATCTCCTTCAGGCCTTCATAGAGCTCGTCGAAGCGCTCGTCGAACAACGACAGCACATCGCGGCCTTCTTCGACGCCGTAGGGCAGGGACGCGCCCCACACCCGGTTGCGCTCGTGCGCATCGGAGTCGGCGAAGAATTCCGCGAAGCCGGCGATGAGGTCGGCCTTGGTGAAAATCACGTACACCGGCGCGAACACTTCGAGGCGGTCGGTGAGCTCCTGCACGCGCTGGCGCAGATTCTTGGCGAGATTGATGGCGAACTCGGGGCCCGAATCGGTGAGCTCGCTGATGCTGGCTGCCACGATGATGCCGTTGATCGGCGCCTTGGGCCGATGGCGCTTCAGCAGGTCGAGAAAGCCCATCCATTCGTTGCGGTCTTCCTCGTGCACCGAATAGCGGCCCGCGGTGTCCAGCAGAATGCCCTCGGTCGTGAAGAACCAGTCGCAGTTGCGCGTGCCGCCCACGCCGCGCACCGCCGCGCCGTTCTTGTCGGCGAACGGAAACTGCAGCCCCGAGTTGATGACCGCGCTGCTCTTGCCGGCGGCGGGGTTGCCGATGACGATGTACCAGGGCAGCTCGTAGAGCGCCTCGTTGCCCGACATCTGACCGATCTTGGATGTCTTGATCGTGCGTACGGCCTGCGTCAGGCGGGTACGCAGTGCCTCGACCTCGGTGCGATGCGCCGAGGCGCTCGCGGCCGCGCCGGTCTGCACCTGCTGCTCGAGCATGTCGCCCAGCTTCTGGTTGGCGCGACGCGTGCGCCGGCGGCGCCAGAGGTAGACGCACAGCCACAGAAACAGCAGCACACCCAGCAGCAGGCCAGCCCAGACGAAGGCGATCTGCAGCGTGTCCGCGAAGAGGAACAGGAACACGATGAGCGCGATCAGGCCGATCACCATGAAGGTGCGCGGATTGGCCAGGATTCGCGATCCCCAGTGACGGAGGTCGCTGAGCATGCTGGACAGGCTGGAGAGGAAACCGGAAGGGCTACGCATGGTGTGTCGCTGTTATTGTGGTTCAGGCGGTGACGCTGGCGGCGGCTGGCTGAGTGACCAGCGCCGCGCAGCGCAATGCGGGGTCTTGCAGTGACAAGGCCAGGATCGGATGCGCGAACTGCACGCATGCTTCGCTGGCCAGGGCGAGCGTCAATAAGGTGCTGGCCGCACCGGTGTGGCCACAGGCCACGCCGAGCGCCGTACAGTCGGTGGCGGGATCGAGGTGCGGAAACATCCGTGCCGCGAGGTCCACGGGCTCGAGCGGGCGGCTGCCGCGATGGTCGGCGTCGCTGAGGATGCCACCGACGGCGGTGGTCTCGAGCGTCTCGGCCTCGAGCAGGGTCGCGATGCTGTCGGCCAGCGCGGGCTCGGCCAACGCGCCGCGGGCATCGGCGGGCTTGGCGCGGCGCACGAACGGAGAGAACGCGACGCGCACCTGCGCCTGCGCGGAGTCGGGTCCGATCAGCAGGCCCGCCGCGGCTTCGCCCGGCACGCGGCCTTGCGGATTGGTGGGCGTGAGCAATCGGGACTCTGCGTCCCATTGCGCCACGCGTGTAGCGTCGACGTAGCCGTCGGCCGCGAGCACGATGCGCCACACCGCGTTGGCGCCCGGCTGATCCGCGCCCGGCCGAGGGGCCGTGGGCGCACGCAGGGCCGCGATCTCGCGCAACAGGCTGTCGGCGGCCGTCGCATCATGCACGGGGTGCACGGTCACGCTCACCCGCTCGTCGGGCCACACGCCGGCAGCGCCGAGAATTTCGCCGCGCGCGTGTTCGCGCGCGGCCTCGCTCCAATCGTCGGGCAGCAGCAGCATGAGGGCCAGAGTGGGCCAGTCGGCATCGCGCGCCGGGATGTCGAGCGCGGTGACGTGACGATGCGCCTCGCCGACGAGCGGACGCGCGGTGTCCACCAGCAGCCGCAGTGCGCGCAAGAGGCCCGGCGCGCGCACGCTTTCGTCCAGACCGCGTTCACGCGCGATGGCGCCGAGCTCGTCATCGTCGAGGTGCGGCGCGCGGGCCGCGAACACGGGGTAGCCGCTGCCGGATTTCAGGCCGGGGTCCAGCTCGGGCCGTTTCTGCTCGATGGCCGCGGCCAGCAACGAGGCGCTGTCGCTGCCGGCCCAGGCCTGGGCCGCCACGGCCACGATGTCGAGACGGGCGGGGCCCTGGGGCGCTGCCACGGCCTCGGCCGGCGCCGTATCGCCGGGCTCGGCTTCGGGCTTGGGCGCACGCGCCGCGCGCACGAGCTTCGTGCCCAGCCAGAGCGTGCCCAACAGCGCGAGGGGCAGGGCGAAGAGGTACAGCGCGATGTCCACGCCGGTCGGCAGCGTGCGCGACTCCTGCCACCAGATGATGATGGCGAGCCACACGATGCCGAACACGGCCAGAACGAGCAGTCCTTTCTTCAGAAATCGCGCCATGGGTCTCGAGGTGTCATCTTGTTCGTATCGCCTTGCGTCATTGCGCGGCAGCGCCGTTGCGCCGCATGACGCCGGGCTTGCGCAGCTCCACGTGACCGAAGTCCATCATCTTCCAGCGGCCGCCCCAGGTCAGGCCGACGAGCTCGGCGGTTTCGCCGAAGAGCTCATAACCGCGCATGGCCCAGGGATCCTTTTCCGAGATCACGAGCTTGCCGTCGCGATAGAACGCGCTGTCGGCCGCGAGCCCGTACTGGTGCCAGCTCTGGAACGCGCCGGCGTTCGTGACGTGCGAGCCCATCGCCGCGAGCTCGGCCTGACGCTCGGGGCTGCGATAGCCCTCGATGAGCGCCATCTCGTAACCGTGCTGATCGCGCATGATCTGGTAGGCCAGCAGCAGACGCTGACGGAAATCGGCATCGAGCAGATCCCAGTTGCGGCTGGCGCCACCGAGCTTGGGCCGCACCAATTCCACCTCGCGTGTGGTGAACGCTTCGGGCGGCAGCGCAGGCGGCGGCACGAGGCGTTCGCCTTCGAGCAGGGCATGAATTCGACGGTCCGGACCGGTGGTTCGTGCATCGTAAAAAAATGTGTGATTGTGTCGCATCAGGAAAGCGAAAATCGACGGCAGCAGCACCACGGCAAGACCGATTGCAACTTGCCACCGATGCCGCGCCACCCAGCCTGCCGACTGTCTTGCGCCATGCCGCAACGCACCCGCGGTACCGCCCACTGCCCCGCCCGCGTGCGTCGCACCGCGCGCGGCCCCTCTGGAAATGCCTTGTGCACACGCGCGCAGACCCCGGACCGCGCCCTGGCGCAGACCCGGAAAAAACAGCAGCGCGGAGACGCCCACCGCCAGTAAAAAATACAGGGGCAGTAGTAGTAACAATTCAGTCCCTCAGGTGAAGGCGTAATCTTTTGTTCTATTCGCGCCTGAGGCAAGTCATCCGGGGTTGCAAACAGCGTCTGACCCTTAGAAATCGTAACAAGGCGCAATGTTCGAGATATATGTATGCGTTATTCTCGGTCGCCTTGGTTACAGGGGGGCTGCTCGCCTCCTGCTGACACGGGATTACGCATGGCAGAAGACAAAGAAAAAGCCCGCCCTACGACCTCCGCGCCAAGCTTGCTCAGTCCTTCCTCGGCCTCTCGCGGCGAGGCGGGCGCCCCGCGCATCCTGGCCGCGCTAGAAGGCCGTGCGCCCGATGCCGAAGCCAAGCATCTTCCGAACAAGCGCCGCGCGCGCCCCGTGCGCTGGGTCGTGCTGGCATTGCTGTTGGCCCTGTTCGCCGGTGCGGCGACCTGGCTGGTGGTCGAAGACGGCGCCGTGCCACTCATGGCGCAAGCGCCTGCGTCCGACCCGCAGGCACCGGGCGGCGCGGCCGCCAATCAAGTTGCGCCCGCAACCAATCCCGATCTGATCGCCCGTGCGCCCGCGGCGCCGGCGGCCGACGCCGCGTCGGCGCCCGCGACGGCGGCGATCGTGGATGAGACGCCGCCCGCCGCGGATCCGAATCTGGGACGAGGCGATCGCGAGCCGGACGGCGAGCCCACGAATCCGCTGTCGGTGCTCGCGATGACTGCTCCGGCGCCCGGCGTATCGACGCCCGGCGCATCGGCGCCCGGCGTGTCGACGCCCGGCGCAGCGGCGCCCGGCGTGTCGACGCCCGGCGCATCGACGCCCGGCGCATCGACGCCCGGCGCATCGACGCCCGGCGCATCGACGCCCGGCGCATCGACGCCCGGCCCGGTGGCCGCCCGGCCCGTCGCGCCGGGGCCGACGCGTCAGGCCGCCGAGCAGCAACGCAAGCAGGCCGATAACGGCGCGCGTCAGACCAAGCCGGCCAAGGCCTCGCCGTCGCGCAAGCCCGCCGATAGCGATGCCGCGCTGCTGTCCGCCCTGATGGATTACGGCCTGCCGCCGGCTTCGCCGCCCGGCACGCGCGTGTACAAGACCGACGGCATGTTCATGCGGGTGATGCCCGGCTCGCCGTTGGCCGATCGCCTGAGCGAGTGCCGCAAGCTGAGTTTTCTCGAAGGCGAGCAATGCCGCCTGAGGACATGCGCGGGCCATTGGGGCACCGCGCCCGAATGCCCCACGCCGCAGGCCAATATCGAGCCCTGATCCGCCCGTCGTCCCGTTCTCCCCTGTCCGTCGCGAGGTTTCTGTTTTATGGCCGTCAACGCAAACGCCGGCAGTTCCAACACCGAGTCCCGCCTTTACCGGCTGGAGGGCGAGGGCGCGCTGTCGTCGTTGCGCGTGGAAGGCTGGGTCGCGCGCGAGGGCCTGTCCGCGCTGTCGCAGCTGCGCGTGGTGGCGCTGGCCGAAGATGCCGCGCTCGATCTCGACGACATGGTGTCGCGGCCGGCCACGTTGTGGGCGGTACGCGCCGATGGCAGCGAAGTGGGTCGCAGCGGGGTGGTGCGCGCGGCCGAGATGCTGGGCGGCAATGCCGGCATGGCGCGTTATCGGGTCACGCTTGCGCCCTGGCTCTGGCTCGCCACGCAGCGGCGCAACAGCCGCATCTATGAAAATCAGTCGGTGCTGGACATCGTGCGCCACGTCCTCGACAGCTACGAGGGCTACGCCTACAAGCTGGCCGACGATGTCAGCGCGCATCTGGCGGATCTGCCGGTGCGCCCCTACACCACGCAGTACCGCGAAACCGATTATGCGTTCCTGTCGCGTCTGTTCGTCGAGGCGGGGTTGGGCTGGACCTCCGTGGAAGACGATGAAGCGCCGGCCCGGCACGCCGTGCTGATCTTCGCCGACAGCCGCGCGCTACCCGAAGACCTCGAGTCGGCGG
This sequence comes from Bordetella genomosp. 5, assembly GCF_002261475.1. Classification (GTDB taxonomy): domain Bacteria; phylum Pseudomonadota; class Gammaproteobacteria; order Burkholderiales; family Burkholderiaceae_B; genus Bordetella. Next base: position 97,557 of record NZ_NEVN01000010.1, on the reverse strand, counting down.
GCGCGGGCGTGCGCTTTCAGCGCGCGCATGCCACCGAGACCCGCGATGGGGTGCAGGCCATCGCACGGCGCCGTCGGCGCGGCGTGGACCGCGTGACCGTGCTCGGATGGCACGAGAGCGGCAAGCATGCCGTCACCGGCGAAGCGCTCGCGACGCCCTCGGGCAATGACGCCGGCCTGGAATGGTTCGAGCCGCTGGGCCACGGCGGTTTCGTGAACGAGGCCCACGCGCAGTTTCAGGCCAATCTGATGATGGAAGCCGTGCAGGCCCGCGCGGAGACGTTTCTGGGGCGCGGCAACGTGCGTACGTTCCGGTCCGGTACGCGTTTCACGCTGCAGGAGATGTCGCCGCTCGGCCCGGCGGGCGAAGCCGGCTTCGAACCGAAGTTCGCGCTCGACCGTCTCGAGCATGTGGGCATCAACAACCTGCCCGGCAACGAAGACGCCGCTCTGTCGCAGCGGCTGGGCGCGCTCGACGATTTCCTCGATTTCGATGACGATGAGCCGTTCGACGATCAGCCCGATGCCGCCGGTGAGCCGGGACGGCCCGAGCCCGCGCTGCTGACGCGCGCGCACGAGGTGGGCTATGCGAATCGCTTTCGCGCCGTGCGCTGCGATCGACCGTGGCGCGCCGCGCCGGCGGACGCGCGGGGCGCGCGCCTGAGCGGCGGCGCGTCGGCGGTGGGGGTGCACACCGCCATCGTCACCAGCGCCGACGGCGGCATCGAGGCCAGCGACGGCAGCGAGATCTATCGCAATGCGCGCGGCGACGTGCGCGTGCGCTTTCATTGGCAGGCAGCGGGCGAAGGCCTCGCCACGAGCCGCTGGGCCCGGGTGGCGCAGCGGCAGGCCGGCGCCGGCATGGGCATGAGCTTCGTGCCGCGCATCGGCCAGGAAGTGCTGGTGCGGTTCCTCGACGAAGACGTCGATCAGCCGCTCGTTGTCGGCGCACTCTACAACGGCCGGGGCGAGGGCGGGATTCCGGCCACGCCGGGCGGCAAGGGCGGCGCGCAGACCGAAGATGACGTCTACGCCGCGGCTGCCGATGGCAAGCCCAGCGCGCAGGCCAATCTCGCGAGCGGCAACGCGCCGGCGTGGCATGGCGCGGGCGGTGGCGATGCCCAGCATCGCAACGCGGCCGCGCTCAGCGGCTTCAAGAGCAAGGAATTCGGCGGCAACGGCTACAACCAGATCGTCTTCGACGACACGGATAGCCAGTTGCGCATGCAGATCAAATCGAGCCTGGCGGATACCGAGCTGAACCTGGGCCACCTGATCCACCAGAGCGGCAATTTCCGAGGCAACGTGCGCGGCGTGGGCGCGGAGTTGCGCACCGACGCCTACGGCGCGGTGCGCGGCGGCAATGGCGTGTTGCTGACCACCTACGCCGCCCAGGGCGCCGACCCGGCCGGCGACGCCACCGCGCAGCTCGCGCTGGCCGGCCAGGCCGGCATCATGGCCGCGTCGTTCGACGGCGTGGTGGGGGCGCACCAGGGCGTGCGGCTGGCGAGCGCACGCGGCACCGCGTCCGAAGGGGCGAGCCGCCTCGACAGCGAGCGCGCGCCGTTGGCCGCCATGGAACATGCAATCAAGGGCACCGTGTCGGGCGAGGCGCTCGGCGGCGCCCGCGAAGACGCGTCGGTCAAACACACCGAGGCCGCCGAAGGCAAGGTGCCGCACTTCACGGATCCCCTGGTGCTGATGGCGGGCCGTGCCGGTCTCACGCAGGCGGCCGGACGCAATCTGCAGGTCAATGCGGGCGAGCTCGTGCACTGGTCGGCCGGCAAGGACCAGAACCTGGCCGTGGTCGGATCGCTGCGCATGCATACCGGCCAGGCGCTGGGCGTGGTGGCCGGCGTGCAGAAGGGCGGCGCTGAGTCGGGCCTGGATCTGATCGCGGGCAGCGGCGAGGTCGACGTGATCTCGCAACATGACATTCTCACGGTGCAGGCGCAGCAGGATCTGCGCATGGTCAGCGCCAACGCCGGTATCGAATACGCCTCGCCCACGCGCATCCGCATCGCCAACGCGGCAGGTGCGAGCATCGTGATCGAGGGCGGCAACATCACGGTCACCGCGCCGGGCCGCATCGACGTGAAGACCGGCAACAAGCAGTTCGCCGGGCCCACGCAGATGCCGTATCCGTTTCCGCAATTCACCGTCTGCAAGACCTGCGTGCTCGACGCCCAGGAGTCGGTGCAGTCGATCACCGACAAGGCTTGAGGGGGCGCGCCATGACAGCATCCTGGCAGGCCGGGCTTATCGAACTGTTCGACCAGCTGCCGCATCATCGCGGCCCATATGGCGAGGCGGCCCGCGCCTTCGTGGTGGTGGATTTTCGTGGCCATCCGGATCTGCTCGCCCAACTGTCCCGCGCCGAGGACCTGAGCTTCGGCTCGGTCTGGGCCCGGACGGGGCTGGATATCTACGGCGACGTGGCGCCCATGCTGATCGAGGTGGATGGCGCCTCGCAGGGCGTGCTTCGCGGCCCCCGCTATGACGACTTCAGTACGGTGCTGGTGCGGGTGCTGGAAGCGCTGCACGAGCGCGCGGGCGGCCGTTATGCGATGACGGGCTTCGTGTCGACCTCGCCGCTGGAGGCGCTGATCGGCCACTTCGGGCACTTCTGCGATTACGCACTGCCCGATGGCCAGGAATTTTTCCTCCACTGGTACGACAGCCGCATCCTGCACCGCGCGCTGCAGGTGTGGGACGCGTCGCAGCGCGGGGATTTTCTGGCGCCCATGATCGCGTTGCAATATCCCCTGCGCGATGGCACGGTGGCGCGCCTGCCAGGCGGCGCGCGCAGGCCTGCCGCGCACGAGGAAATCCAGCGTCTGACGCCGGAGCAGCATCAGCTGTTTTTCGATCTGGATTATCCGGACAAGCTCGCCGTGCAGTTGCGGCGGCTGTATCCGGGTCTGCTGCCCGGCAACCCCGACCAGGATGCACTGGTTCCGCGGGTCCAGACGCAACTGGAGCGGGCCCGTGCGTATGGCGTGCGCGGCGATCAGGATACGTTCGATTATGTGGCCTGCGGCGTGTCGATCTCGCCGGTGTTCGACGAGCACCCGCTGATCCAGGCCGGGCTGCGGAGCTACCGCCCCGGCCTCGAAGGCGGCCTGTCGGCCGCGCTGGCGCATGTGCCCGACTCGGTGTGGGACACGTTGCCGCGGACGGACGCCGGGCGCGACGAGGCGGAGCGCGCCCCGCGTTTGAGCGTCAATTGAGGGCGCCAGGGATGTACGCCGCGCGCCGAGCTCCACACCATATCGCTTATCGATCGCATCCGGAACGAGTCATGCGCATGGTTCGCATGGCCGGCTTGATGTGGATCGCTCTGCTGGCGGGCTGCAACGGCGAGCCGGTTTACAAGGGTGTGGGGTTCATTGCCTACAACTACACGCAATATGACCTGGACAGTGTCTCCTTGACTGACGCATCGGGTCAGCGCGCCGTCACCATGCAGGTCAGCGTAGGTGGCGGTGAGGGATCGGTATCGTGCTGCTACACCCTGCAAGGGACCGAGTTCAACGCACAATGGCGCGCCGTGGACGGCGAGGTACTTCACGCCAATCTGGACAAGGGAAATACCGAGCGGTTCTTCTTTGCTCGCGAGAAGTCCGTCTCGTTTCCGCCCTCGGAGGTGCCAACCGGCGACGGGCCGTTGTACCTGGAGATGCATATCTACCCGGACGAGCATGTCGAGCTTGCGCTTACGCGCAAGCTGTTAGGGCAGACTCGAATCGACATCGTCGAGGCGACGCGCTGGCTGTGGGCCAATCACCGAGACGCGCTGTCACAGTATCGGGACGTGTACGAGCTGCTGCGCGTGATGGGGCGGGTGACGAAAACTTCATGGGGCAAGTATCGCATCGAGGAGCAGGGCGACATGCAGCAGTACATGCGTCTGTACTTCACCGTGGCTTCCGATTTCGACAAAGACCCCGGCATCAAGGCGGTGCTGGAAAAGTCCGATAGAAAGCCCGGCGAGTTCGCCCGGGCGGTCGAGGCGCTGTCGGCGCAGCGCATCGCTGAGTTGAAGGCATCGGGCACGCCACCGGGAGACAAGAATGTCTAGTGTTAAGAGAACACGGTGCAGCGGAGGATGGCAATGCGCCGCGATCGCGACAACGCGATCTCATTTGGAGCGAGTATGCGCAGAGTATTGATGGCGGTCCTGATGTCTTTCGGGCTGCTGGCAGGATGCGAGAGCGAACCCGTTTATCGCGGTGTTAGCTTTATCGCCTACAACTACACACAGTATGACATCGACTGGGTGAGGCTTTCCGATAGTGACGGGGGGCGTGCGGCGACGAGCCAGGTGAGCGTCGGCGCGGGAGGTGGCTCGGTGAGCTGCTGCTACACGCTCCGCGGTACGGATTTGAAAGCAGAGTGGCGTGCGGTGGATTCCGAGGTGTTGCGTAATCACCTGTATGACAAAGATGTTGATAAGCACTTCTTTGTCAGGAAAAGGGATGTCAGCTTTCCAGCCACGGTGCCGCCAGAGGGAGATGGGCCGCTGTATCTTGAAATGCACGTCTATCCCGATGAACACGTTGAGATCGCGTTGAGCCGGAAGCTGATGAATGGCCGACTTCCGATTGTGGACACTGCGCGTTGGCTGTGGCGCGAGCATCGGCCTGCGCTGCAGGATTTCCGCGATGGGGTTGAGCTGACCCGTGTCATCGCGCGTGTCACTAAAACCTCCTGGGGTAAATACCGGATCGAGGACGGGGAAGACATGCGTCAGTACATGAAGATGTACTTCACGGTAGCCTCGGACTTCGACAAAGACCCGGCGATCGCAGCGGTTCTTAACAAGAAGGATAGGCAGCCAGGAGAGTTCGCAAGTGCCATGGAGACCCTGTCCGCGGAGCGGCTGACGGAGTTAAAGAGAACTGGGTTGCCACCGGGAGAGAAGAATGGCTGATCAGAGCGCTGGTGCTGCGGACCGTACGCCTGCTTCTGTTTTGAAGGCCATGGCGCAAAATGAGGCTGCGTATCCCAAGGACGATTGCCGCGAGTGCGGCGCCGTTATCCGCATGGGTTTTTTCTTCGATGGCTTCGGCAGGCATCGGGATGTCGACCGCCCGCATCCGACGTTTTTCTCCAATATCAGCCGTCTTTGGGAGGCGCACTTTGCCGAAGACGATTTCGACAGGCCGAAGCATCAGCACTGGTTCCGCTTTTATTACTCGGGTCTGGGCACCGAGCTCAACGAGGACGCCAAGAACGACGATCTCATCTACGCGGCCACCACGGCTGGCGCTAAGCTCGCCAGCGAGGCAGGGAAGCGCGCGATTGGGGCCGGAAAAGATGTAATGCGGCTCGATGAAGTGCCGGAGCATGACCTGATGAAGCGCTTGCGCAGCGCAACGCAAAAGGCCGTGAAGGAAGGCTCCTACCAGCCGCTTGTAAAAGCATATAAGGACGTCGTGAAAGATGTGAAGACGCTGCCTCAAAAGGCCGTGCGCATCTGGAACGTGATGGACGGCGAGCGGCTGAGCAACCGGGTTCGCGGTGTTTTGCGGGGCGCGTGGTCGAGTTTCAAGAAGAACCCTCTCAAGGTGGCTTGGACAGGTGTGAAAGAGACCGCGAAGGCCACGATAATGGAGGGGGTCCCGGTCATCCGCGACAACGAGACCATCGCCTATCTGATGGGCACCGGTGTAGATGTCCGCGTGGACGCGGCAATCCGGCAATTCAGGGCTGCCTATGAGGCCGTGAATGCAGAAGGTCACGTTGTCCGGATCGAAGTTACCGTGTTTGGCGGCGATCGCGGGGGTGTCGTTGCCAAGCAGTTTGTGAACGATCTCGTGAAGAAGTTCAAGGGACGCAGCGAAGTCGATCTCGCCGTCGTGGGCGATCCGACCATCAATCGGCCAAATACGCCGATTGCCATTCGATTCATGGGGCTGTTCGATTCTGTTGCGTCCATCATGGACGAGAACACTTTCCTCGGTTTCTTGCCATTCACCGATTTGCTCAAGCAAACTCACAAGGACCGCACGCTAACTATTCCGGCCGCAGTGGAACGCTGCGTTCATTTCGCGGCCGCTCACGAGTTGCGGCGAAATCAGCGTATGGACAGCCTCGAGAAGACACGGGGTGAGCAATACCTGTATCCAGGATCGAGCGGCGATGTGACAGGCGTCAGCCCGGAGGGGGCGCTGGGTATTCGCGGAGAGCTGTCGCGCGTGGCGCTGCGCGATATGCTGAACCAGGCATTGAGCAATGGTGCTGCTTTCTACAGCGTCGAAGGTCTGAAGGCCAAGCGCGAGTCAGTCTTTTTGCAGTTTATGTTGGGCGCGCCGATGCAGGCGGACGGCGAGAGCTTCCAAATCCAGGAGCTTGTCGAAGCCTATCGGGAGGTCGTGCCGTACAAACCGGGTGCTGACCTGATGCCGCACATGGAGGTCTTTCTACGCTGGCTCGCGGTGCGGTATCAAGATCCCGTTTTCAAGACGGAGTTGGGCGATGCCGCGGAGGAATGGATCAAGGATCGCGACCACCATACGGTAAAGCAGGAGCTGGACGAGGCCGTGCGGGACATCACCATGATGGATGACGATGATCCGGCGCGGCCTGCCCAACTGCAGAAAATCAGGGAGTTGCAGGCGCTGCACGAGGAGCGTTGGGATCGGGCGGTGATGAGCCGGGGCGAGGCGCCGCCGCAGCGGTTCAAGCCGCTTTGGCAGCGGCTCGAAGAAGAAATTGAAACGCTCGAAAAATCCGAGAAATTCGTGCAAGGCATCGAGACGCACAAAGAATGGATGATCCAGAATCGGCCTGAGGCGGTGGAGCGCATCCTTCAGGGTCAAGCGGAGATGCAGCGTAGAGAGGATGCGCGCAATGCCCATATTCCGGTCGAGGATCGCCCCGCGCCTCAGAGCGATCCGTTCTCCGAAATGTTGGCCGAGCGAAAGCTGCAACACAAGTTGCTCAATGTTTGGCGCGAGGCCGCTACGGGTGCCAATCCGCTGCCGCCCAAGGTCATGACACTGTTCGATTGGCTCGTACACGACGCCATGCTCAGCAGTTGGCCCGATCACTTGTTGGCCAGCACGACGTTGTATTTCCGCCTGCGCGACAAGGACATCTTCGGCAAGACGGATTTCAAGAAGGAGATGCAGCAGCGGGGGCAGGATATGCAGGATGCGCAGCGTGTCGACGATCTCATGAAGCGCCAGGAACAGTTGACGCAACCACGCCCGATGGCGAGCGCGCCCTGATGGGCACGCGCTAGCCGCCGTTCCCTCCTCTGCGTCTCGCAAACGAAAAGCGCCTGGTGAAAACCAGGCGCTTTGCATTGCGGAGTGCGTGGGACGATTCCTACTTCGCTTCTTCGACCTCGATGTTCACCTGATTCGAACGGATCCCGTCCACCTCGATGTAGACCTCGTAATTGGCCGGACGCGTGGGCAGGTTGAGCGTGCGCACCATGTCGGTAGAGAAACGCGTCTCGACGGTCAGGCCGGGCGGAAGCGGGACCTTCTTGAAGGGGCGCGGCTCCGAGGGGTCGACCTCGACGTTGTCGAGCGGCGGGCGCGAGTAGTCGAACGCAATGCCGCGATAGACCTTGCCGCTTTGCACATCCTTGGCGACGAAGCCGGGCTTCTGCGGGTCTTCGACGGCCGGCAGGATGCCGCGGGCGCAGACGGGGATGGCGAGCGGATGGTCGGCGCGGATCCGCACCTTGGCGGGCGCGGCAATGCGCAACTGCGCGTCATAGCCCTGCAGGGGCGGCATGCAGACGTGCTCGGCCGTGGAATGCAGCGGTACCGAGGCAAAGTCGGCGGGTTCGATCCAGTCAGCGTTCATCGCGCGATCCAGCTATCAGAGAAGTGTCGTGAAAGAAGGCCAGCCTTCGGAGCAATCCACCTTGCGCATGGCTTTGGCGCAGCCGGGGCAGAAGTGGATGTTGGCGCAGGTGATGCCGTACATCACGCACTGGCCGATCTCCGAGCTGTACTCGCCGTTGCGGTTGGGCAGGCCGTAATAGCAGTGGCCGCCGTGCTTGTAATAGAAGTGCGGCGGCGGATCCAGCTTCGACATGTCGGCCGTGGGATCTTCGTTGGCAAGGCCCGGCCAGGTCGGACCGCTGGGCACCATGCCGAGCAAGTGACCCATTTCGTGGGCCAGCGTTTCGGTGAGGTAGGCTTGTGTATTGGGCTCGAAGCCGTCGAGCGTGCTCACGAACAGCAGGTTGGTGTCGTTGAGCGCGAGGCCGGCATAGCTGGCGGCGACGACGCGGAACTGGATGTTCAGCGTGCCGCGCACCGGCGTGGGGAAGAGGCGCGTGAGGTCGACCTTCACGGCGGAGCAGTCGCCCGGCACCGTATCGCGGATCGGGGTCATGAGTTCGCGCGGGATGTTGACGGTCCGCTCCACGCCCGATGCATCCGTATAGATGTAGCGCGCATGGATCAGCCAGTCTTCGCCCTCTTCGTAGTCGAGCCACAGGCGTGCCCAGGTACGGTCGTCGTTGAGCACCGGCACGTCCATGTTGCGTCCGCCCGGGCCGGCGGGCACCGGCATGCGCATGTCGCCGCTCAGGCCCGGCACGGCGAGCCGATCGACGTGGCAGACCACCAGCGTGTAGGGCTCGCGCTCCCGCCCTTCGGAGGCGCTGTACACGGTGTTGATCTGCCGCATGATGGCCTGCTGCCCTTCCACCGAATCCGCGGCGTCCACGGAGCTGCGGCCCCGGAACGAGCGGCGCGCCAGCTGGACCATGTCGACGCCATGGATGGCGAACTCCGCGGTGACCGGCGTGACGTCATGCAGGTGCGGCGCCGGGTTGCGGCTCAGGCACATGATCTCCTGCACGTAGAGCCGGCGCGCCGTCTCGACGCGCTCGGTCTTGATGAGCTGCCCGCGTTCGTCGCGCACCTCGAACAGATAGACGTTGCGGCCGGCAGCCGGCAACTCGATATCGTCCACGATGAACGTGCCGTCGGCCTTCGTGGTGTAGGGCCGGGGATTGGTATGCGGGTCCTGGTAGCTCGGCCGGCGGCCGCGTTCGCGGCCGGTATAGGCGATGTTGCCGGGATCGGGTTTGACGGTGATCGTGAAGCGGTGCGCGCCGGGGCGATTGAACTCGACGTGGATGCGCGGCTTGCGCGATTGGCGCTCGGTGGTCGTGAGCGCGACGCCGTCGTTCCATTTGTCGTCGACCTCTTCGAGGTTCACGTACTGCAGCTTTGCGCCCGACATGCGGCCCTGGTAGGTCGATACGCTGGGCACGCCGCCCGCGCCGCTGCGCGTGGCGTCGCCCGTGCCACCTTCGCCGGGGACGCGCGCGCTGGTGCCGATGCCCAGCGTGCCGAGCACGTCGCGCGTGATCTGCGGCAGCGGCGAGTCGGCCACGCCGGGGATTTTCATCAACACATCGGCCACCCGAGGCAGCACTTCGGTACTGATGGTGGGCGAGTTCAGAATCGCCGTCAGCACCTTGGGCACGGACGCGCTCGACAGGCCGGACATGCCCAGGATGGCGCCCGCTACGGCGGGGATGTTGTTCTGGTTGACATCGGGCAGCGAGAACAGCGTGTTCACCGCATTGCCGAGTGCGCCGGCCTGGTTGCCGACGGCGGCCAGCGCCTGGTTCATCACCGGCGGAATCGCGGCCGCCACGCTGGCACTGATGCCGGTGGTGGCCAGGGTGGACACGCCGCCCAGCACATTCGATGCCGTGCTCGCGTGCGATGCGATGGCGGCGAGGCCGCCGCCACCGGACGCGCCCGCTGCCGCGCCCGCACTGCTGGCCGCGGTGACGGCGGATAGATCGGTGGCGCTGGTGGCCGGCGTGCTGCCGGCAACGCCCGCCGCGCGCGCGGTTTCGCCGCCCAGCACGGTGTCGGGAGAACCCGGTGCGGTCGTGGCACCCGGGGCAATGGGCGGCGTGCCGCCGTTGCCGAGGCCCGTGGTGGCGGTCGCCGGTGTCGCGGCGCCGGATGGCGCGCTGCTGGTGGACGAGGGGTTGGTGGAGGCGGTGCTGGTGGATGCGGCGGCGGGCGGCGCAGTGCCCGCCGATGCGGTGTCTGTCGGCGCAGTGCCTGCCGGTGCCGTGCCCGCGTGCGCGGTACCCGACTGCGCAGTACCCGCCTGCGCGGGCGCGCCTGCCGCCGCTCCGTTCGCACCCGAGGGCGCACCTGCGGAGGCGTCCGCCGAAGCGCCCGCGTTCGGTGCCGACGCATTGCCGGTGCTCGAGGCCGATGTGTCGCGCGCGGCGTCGGCGCTGCGGGATGCGGCCGCGCCGTCGTTTGCGCCGTTGGCCGTGGTGGAAGCCGGCGCGGACCCGGCAGCCGCCGGTGCGCCGGCGGCGCCTGTCGCCGCGCCTGCCGTGGTGGTGGTTGGGGCGCCAGCAGCCGCGCTACCGGCGCTGCCTGCAACCGTGCCTGCGCCGGCAGCCACGCCCGCGCCGGAGGTGGCGCCGGTGGCAGCAGCGCCGGCCGCGCCTCCTGCCGCCGTCGTGCCCGCGCTCGAGCCTGCCGCGGTCGCGGTGCCGGCGCCGATCACGCCGCCGATGCCGCCGGCCGCTTCGCCGACGCCGCCGGGGATCGTGCTGCCTGACGGGTCGATGCCAGCGGTATCGACGCCAGGCAGTGCGCCGCCCTGGGGCAGCGTCGAATTCGAGCCCGACAGAACGCCGGGCGAAGTGAGCGGGGGCGTTCCGACCGAGGACGATGCGACATCGAGCCCACCCGTTGCGATGTCACCGCCTTCTGGAAGGGATGTCGCGGGCGAGTTTGCCGTCGCGCCGATGCCTTCCGACCAGGTGCCGCCTGCCGCGCCTTCCAGGCCGGCGGGGGAGGACGTGTCTGCTCGCAGCAGTTCGGTGGCGTTCGCAGGATTCACCGCGGGACCGGCTGCGGAGGCCGCCTGGCTCGCGGCCTGCGCGGTCGCAGCGGCATCGGCCGAGGTCGAGGCGTGCGACGACGCGTTGTCCAGGCCTGCGCTCGCCGTGCCGGTGCGATCCAGTGCCTCGCCGGCGCCGTTCAGCGCGTCGCGGGCGCGCGCGGCCTGCTCCGCGCTTTGCGAGGCATCGCTGGCCGCGGCGCTCGCGGCATGCAGGACGGCGCCCGCGCCGGCAGCCAGCGCCGCCAGCTGCGCGGCGGTATCGAGGGTCTCGCGATGGTCACGCGTCTGCGAGTCCTTGGCGGCGTCGTTATGTGCGGGCGAGGTGGTGTCGGCCCGTCGGGCGTAGGGGGTGGCTTCGGCTTCTGCGTTGAGCGGCCGGGTGGCAGACCGCGCGTCGCCCGCGGCGGGCGTCGTGTGCAGGTCTCGCGGCGGCGCGCCGTGGCCGGCTTCAAGCTCGGTGTTGCGCGCGGGCGCGTGGTCGGAGGCGCGTGTCGTATCGCCGGTCATGGCCGATGCCGCGAGCGTATCGAGAATGCGCGGCGCCGCGGCGCGCGCGCTGTTCTGCGCGGAGGCGGCGAGGGCGCCGGCATAAAGGGCGGCGCTCGCGCTGCGGGCGATGGTGTGCGTCGCATCGGGAGGCGTCGTATCGGGGGCCGCTGCATCGGAGGCCTTCGGCAGGGCGGTCGTCGTGCCGTCGTGAAGCTTGGCGTCGGTGGCCGAGCCCCAGGCGGGATGGACGGGATGCCGCGCGGCGGTGTCGGCGCCGTTATCAGCGTCGAGGGTCCGCGACCCGGCGCGTGACCCGGCGTTCACCGTGCGCTGGGCCACATGCGCGATGGCGCCGAGTGCCGCGGTCGCCTGCGCGGCGCCGCTCGTGGAGTCGAGGGCCGCAGCTGCGCTCGCAGGGGCGGCATGGAACGGGCCGCTGTCCGGAGCGAACGCGGCCGACGGGTCCAGTGCAGCCATCGATGAGGACGCGGCTGCGTGACCGGCGGCGTCGATGGGCACGGAGACCGAAGCCTGCGCGGTGGTCGCGGCGAAGGTCGTCCCGGAGAGGTCCGCCGCGCCGGTGACGGCGGCATGCTGCCCCAACGCGGCCAGGCCCTCGCCCGATGCGAATGCCGAGGCCGTGATGTCGGCCGCGGCCGGTGCTTGCGTCGGCAGCGCGACACCGCTTCCCGCAAAGGCGGGTGTGGCGGCGATGCCGATGCCGGAGGTCTGAGGGATCGACGTGTCCAGGCCGGGCATGCCGCCAGTGGCACTGGCCAGCGGCGGCGCGCCGGGCACGTTGGCCTGCATGCCCGCGCCGATGCCAGGCACGGCGGCCACGGGCGAGCCCGAGGCGAGCGCCCCGGCACCCGCGGCACCAAGGCCGGTGCTGGCTGCCGCGGCACCCACGCCGGGCGTCGCTACGCCGGGCGTCGATACGCCGGGCGTCGCGACGCCTGCCGGTGCCGCCGCCGATGCCTGCATCGTGTTCGCGTTGGATGCGGACGCCATGCCTTCCGGCGATGCCGCCGCCGTACCGGAGGCGGCAACGCCGCTCGGCGCCATCGTGCCGCCCGCGGCGCCTGCCGGCGCGGAGGAAGGCGCGGCGCCAGCGGTGTTGATCGTGTTGGCGGACGACGCCGGCGTCGCGCCCGAGGCCGACGTGGCATCAGCGGCCGCGCCCGTCGTCGTCGAAGCTGGCGCCTGGGCCGAGGCGGCGCTGGCGGAGGCCGGGGTGGCTGCAGGCGCGGCAGTTGCCGCAGGCGCACCACCACTCGCGGCGACGTCCGAGCCGCCCGGTGCGACAGCAGCGCCGGCACCCGCAGAAGCAGCGCCCGCACCGGCAGAGGCAGCGCCCGCGCCGGCAGAAGCAGCGCCCGCATCAGCAGTAGCAGCGCCCGCATCAGCAGTAGCAGCGCCCGCATCAGCAGTAGCAGCGCCCGCATCAGTAGTAGCAGCGCCTGCACCGGCAGAAGCAGTGCCGGCACCCGCAGAAGCAGCGCCCGCATCAGCAGAAGCAGCGCCCGCATCAGCAGAAGCAGCGCCCGCACCGGCAGAAGCAGCGCCCGCACCGCCAGTAGCAGCGCCAGCACCGGCAGAAGCAGCGCCCGCACCGGCAGTAGCAGCGCCCGCACCGGCAGAAGCAGTGCCCGCGCCCGCAGTAGCAGCGCCGCTCGTGGCGGCGGTGCTTCCGCCTGCCACGGCGCCCGCGCCACCCGAGGATCCGCCGAACAGCCCGCCGCCCGCGGTGGGCGCGAAGCCGGGCGTCGCGCCGGGAGTTGCGGTGTTGCCCAGGCCGCCGCCCATGACGGCGTTGGCGCCCGCGGTCATGCCGCTGCTGAGCTTGCCCACCATCGGCGCCGCGCTGTCGGGGAGTGCCTTGCCGAGCATGTCGGTGGCCGCCGGCAGGGCCGCGATCGGATTCTTGATGAGGGCCGCCGCCTGCTGCGCCGTGCCGGCCAGCGCGGTGGCCTTGCCCACCATCGCCCCGGCGCCGGGCGCGACCGAGCCCAGCACTTTGGTTGCGGTAGGCAACGCGGACATTGGGTTGGCGATCATGGCCTGCGCCTGTTGCGCCATGCCCATCGCGTTCTTGGCCATGCTCATGGCGCCCTTGGCCTTGTCCATCAAGCCGCCCGCCGCGGGACTCATGCCGCCCAGCAGGCTGGGCGCGGACGACAGCGCGCTCATCGGATCCTTGGCGAGCGCGGCAAGCTGGTTGGCTTTGCCGGCCAGCTGCGACAACTGGCCCGCCGCACTCTTGGCGGCATCGCCGATGCCACCCAGGGTGTCGGCCATGCCGCTGGCGGCGGCGCCGCCGCCCGGGCCCGCGGCCAGCGCGGTCGCGGCACGCTTGGCCATGGCGGCCATCTTGCCGTCCTTGTGCACCAGTTCCGCGTTGACGATCAGCGGGTCATCGACGTTGGTGCTCGGCAGCATCGGCAGTGCCGCGTTGTCGCTCGCCGGGCCCACGAAGTTGTGCGTGGCGCCCTTCACCGAGAACAGGCCCGGACCCTTGAAGATGATGTCCGCGCCATCGAGCACGACGGCGCCGCCCGCGGCCTGCAACGTTACGCGCTGCTGGCCGAGGATCTCGATGCCCTCGACGGACGAGGTCACGGTGATGTCCTGTCCGGCCAGCGCTTCGAGAATGTCGGTATGCGCGTGCAGCGACACCGGCGCCTGCGCGGAGATCGCGCGCAGCGGGCCCGACTGGGCGAAGAGGCTGGCCGACACCGCGGCCACCGCCGAATAGGTTTTGTTGGCCGCGATGTGCGCATCGGATTGCGCCGTGGCGTGCAGATGCTCGCCCGCGTGCAGCACGGCGCTGGCCGGCGTGGCGAGGTTGAGCGAGTTGGGGGCGTCCACCAGCAGGTGCGGCCCACCGATGCGCTCCACGGCGCTGTCGTCGGTGCGCTGGCCATTGGCCGCCTTGCCGGCCTGCTGGCCATTCACGCTGGCGTCGTAGCGGCCCTCCTGCTCGGGGTCCAGCGCCTTGAGCAGGTCTTCGTAACCGGCCGCGGCTTCGAGGGTGCGTGCCTTGTGCTGCGTGGCACTGTCGTTCAGACGGCGCGAGGCATCCTGCGCGCCGCGCAGCAGCAGCAGCGCTTCGCGCGCGTCGGCCTGCGTCGAGGCCGCCTGTGCGCGGGCCGTCGCGGAGATCAGCATGCCCTGGCCCGAGCGCACCACGGTCCAGGCGTCCGAGCGCAATTCGAAGCCGTTGCCGCGCCATGCGCCGCGGCTGGCGTCGTCGAGTCCCTGTTCGATCAGATAGCCCAGCCCCAGCTGACTGGCCGCCGTGGAGCTGGCCAGGCGCGTGCGCAGCTTGCCCTGCGTATCGTCGAACAGCCACTGGTTGCGTCCGTCGCCGTCCAGCCCCTGGCTGTGCCAGCCGCTCAATACGCCGGCGTGATTGCTGTCGGCGTTCTCGCCGGCGGTCCAGGGCGGCAGGTCCGCGTCGTTGTAAAGCTGGCCGGCCACCACCGGCTGGTCGATGTCGCCATCGATGAACTCGACGACCACCTCGGTGCCGCTGCGCGGCAGATGATTGGCGCCCCAGTTGGGGCCGGCCTGCGCACCGGCCACGCGCAGCCAGGTGCCCGAGCGCTCGTCGCCCGTGGCATTGCCCTCGCTGTCGCCGTGGGCGCGATGGGGCAGGCCGCCCTGCAGCGGGCGCTCGCCGCGTTGCCACGGGAACTGCACCTTGACGCGCAGGTCGCGGTCGGTGGTGATGGGCGCGTCGCTCGCGCTCACGACCACGGCGGCCAGGCCCTCGGGCGCCGTGGGGCGCGGCATCCAGGCCGGCATGAACGCGGCCGCCTCGGGCAGCGCGGTGAAGCGGTTGCGGTAGGTGCCGCGCTCCATGTCGGGCGTGTCGAGCACCTGGGCGGCTTGCGCGCCGAGATTGTTGGTGGCCTCGTGCACCACGTCGAGCAGCGCGTAGCGGTTGCCGCCGAGCTCGTCGATGCCGGCGCCGCCGCCGCCCTGGGCGTAGCGCTCGTGCTGGCTCAAGGCGAACACATGACCGGGCGCGAGAGCGCGCGCGGTGCCGGCGCCCTCGAAGCGCACGAAGGTGGCCTCGAGGGCACGCAGCGCGCGCGTGGCGCCTTGCTCCGCGGCCTCGTCGTCCGGATAGCGGCCATGGCCGGCGTAATCGTAGTCTTCCAGATCGGGCAGCGACTCCACCTGCGTTTGCGAGCTGGCGTGTGCCGCGTGTGCCGTGAGCGTGCGTTCGTTCCAGGCGGCGCGGGCCACCGAGTTGGCGCGCACCGTCTGGCGCGAACCGAAGTGCGTGATGCTGTCTTCGGTTTCGGTGGCATCGCTGCGATGAAAGCGCAACGTGGCGGGCTGCAGGTCGGGCCGTGCCGCGCCCGCGTCGAAGATCACCAGGCGATGGCGGGCACCGCCGGAGGCCGCGCCGTCATCCTGCTGGTGGTCGAAGCGCCAGCTCAGGCCCGCCTCGGCCAGGATGCGCGTGACGAACGCCAGATCCGATTCGCGGTACTGCGTGCACACCGCGCGCGGCTTGAGCGTCTCGCTCAGGTTGAACGAGAACGACGCGAGGGGATAGTCGGCCAGCACTTCGCTCACGATGTCCTGCACCGTGAGGTCCTGATAAATGAAACTGTCGCGGCGCATGCCGAGCGCGGCCAGCCAGGGCGCGGCATGCAGGCGGTAGCGTGCCAGGCCGCCGTCGGCGCCGAGCGCATCCACGCCTTCCACCACCGCGTGCCAGCGCCGCAGCGCGCCGTCGGCCTGCAGCAGGCTGACGGAGATTTCCTTGCCCAGCAGCGCTGCCACGTCGAGCTCGGCGCTGCCGGCCAGGCAGTCCAGCGTCAGGGCGAACAGAGTCGAGACTCCCTCGCGCAGTGTCATGTGCTCCGGCACCAGCTCGGCGTCCAGCGGCGTGCTCACCCGCAGGAGCCGCGCCTGTTGCGACAGCGTGGCGATGTTGAGCGAGGAATAGGCCGGGGCGTTCGAGGGCAGGGCGTTCATGGTGCGGGACGATGTTCGGGCTGCGATGCCGGGCGCGGGGGCGCCGGAGGCGGAGGCAGGTCGGGCGCCTGCCGCGGAAATTCTGGGATGCCGCTACGGTAGCGAGATGGTCAGATGCGCGGCGCGCGGGCCGAGCTTCACGATGTCGTGATACGGCGCCATCGCGGTCTGCATTTCGCCATTGAGAAAATGGCCCAGGCCGAGGTAGGCCAGCAGGCCCAGCAACGAGAACACGGCCATGATCGACCACAGCGGCACGTCGCGCTTGAGCGTGTGCGCGACCTTGTCGGGCAGCGCCCAGTGCGGGGCAAAGCCGGTGCGCTTGCCGCGCAGCAGCGCGATCTCGTCGCCCAGACGGGCGGTGAGATAGCCAAGCTTTTCCTGGCCTTCGATCAGATACTTGCCCTGGAAGCCCAGCAGCAGGCACATGTAATAGACCTCGAGCGACTGCAGCCGCTGCGCGCCCTGGGCACGCAGGTCTTCGAGCCGGGCGAAGAAGTTTTCGCCCGCGAGCTGCTCGCCGAACAAGGTGAGCTGCAGGGGCTGCAGCATCCAGGCGTCGCGGATCGCAAAGCGCGAGTTCAGCACCGACTCGTCGACCGCGGCGCAGAACGCGTATTTGGTCGCGTAGATGTCTTCCGCCGGGATGTCCATCTTCTTGGCGGTGCGCTCGTAGTCCGCGAGGAACTGCTGCACGCGCGCCGAGAAGGCCGCGGGATCGGTGGGCTCCTGCCCGCTCTTGAGCAGGAACAGCATCAGGAAGCCGTCGTAGAGCAGATCCAGCAGGGATTTGGCGGGCCGGCTGGCGTAGAAGTCGGCAGCACGCCCCGGGGGCAGGGCGGTACCGGACAGCAGGGAAGGTGTATCGGCGGTCATGGCAGTCTGTGTCGGTTCAGTGAGTCAGCTCGCGGGCGTTCAGCGGGTCACGGCGATCAGGTCCAGCTTGAGCTCGGGGATGCCGGCGGGCGCATAGATGGCGATGCTGCGTGCCTGCAGCATGCGGTCGTACAGCGAGCCGCGCGTCTGCAGCGTGAAGTAGACGGCGCCCGGTTTGACGGGCACCGCCGGCGGCACCTGGGGCGTGTAGGTGAGCTGCACGCCCGGCATGGCCGAGAGCACCAGCTTTTCGACGTCGTCGGGGGCGCCCACCTTGAAACGCATCGGGACCTGTTCGGAGACTTCGCTGGCGGGCAGCGCGGCCTGCACAGCGAGATACAGCGAGGTGGTCTCGTCGAGCTTGTCCGAATCGAGCCGGCCCACATGGAACGACGGGCGGACCTCGTCGAGCACGATCGAGAAATAGCGCGTGGAGATCACGGTCTCGAGCAGGTCGCGCAGGATCTCGTCGAGACGCGCGAACGCGGGGCCCGGCGCATCGTGGCGGTACACCGGCAGGTCGGCCAGCGTGTGCTCTTTCGAGAAGGTCATCAACGCACCGGCCAGGCGCGCCATCTCCTGGAACAGGCGCTCCGGGTGTAGCTGCGGATGATGGAACAGATGCGACAGCGCCGCGTAGGCCTCGTTCGCCGTATGCAGCAGCCAGAACGATGCCACGTCGCCCGAGCGGAACTCGATGATGTTCTTGCTCGGCTCGCGATGAAAGCCGTAGAGCGCATTGACCTTGGCCTGCAGCGCGTCGAGCAGGCGGCGCAGCTGCTCGTGCAGCGCGCCGGACGCCGCCACCGACAGGCTCGGGCCGACAAACATATTGTCGATCTCGTAGCCCGCGCTGGCCGTGCGGCGCACGCGCGCCACCGGGATCGCGAGAAGCTCGTCGCGCGGTTCGAATTCGGAGATCAGCCGCACGTTCTTGCGCAGGTAGGCAAGCTCTGCGGTCGTGGCGGCGGTATAGAGATCGGGCGCGGGCTGGTTGCCATGGGTGTAGCGTGCGTCGAACACCTCGGCGGCCTGGCCGTCGCGATAGTTGCCGCCCGTTTCCTTGAGCGGGTGCAGCGCCAGATAGAACACGGCCTCGGTCACGCCATCGAGGGCGGTGAGGGCCACGGGCGGAGGCAGCGCATCGCCATGCGGCGCGTTGTACAGCTCGCCATCGGGGAACACCGCGGAGAGCTCCGTGGCACGCAGCATGCCGTTGGACAGCGCGGCCGCATCGAAGCGGATCGAGCGCAGGCCCCAGGCATATGGATGCAGCGCGCGCGCCATCTCCGCGAGCCGGTCTTCGTGATAAGCGTCTTGACGCTGGAAGTGTTGCGGGCGGAGCAACAGACCCTCGCCCCAGAGGATTTTGGCTGAGTAACTCACGATGGCGCTCTTATTGGTTTCTCTTGTGTTGCCTGCTTTTATTGGACTTGATCGCGTGGTCGCGCGAAGGCGATCAGCTCGGGCACTGCACGCCTGACAGGCGCGCCGGATCATAGGCAGGGATGCCGGGCGGCAGCGTGGGCTTGCCCGTGGTCACCGTGAGGGCGCAGGCATGCGCACCCAGCACGATGCCGGTGTCTTCGGCGTCCTTGACCTTGAACACGTACTTCCATCGCATCGGCGCCGGCGCATAGAAAAGCCCTGCGATACCGATGTAGTCGGCGGTCTTGGGGACCTTCTCGACGACCTCGTAACGCTGCCCCGGCGTGAGCGTCAGCTCGCGCGCACCCAGCACGGTTTCTCCGAGCGCGGCTTTCTCCTGCGCAGTGTCTATCAATTGCGTAAGCGGCGCACGCTGGAATGCCTCGGGACTCTTCAGATAGTATATTTTTGTAACCGCGGCCATCGCCTGCCCACTGCTGGCATTCAAATTTTCTCCGGCGTGAATGGCCAATTTCACTTCGATCGGCGCGTTTTCGGGCTTTTTCATGCCCGCCATCTCAAGCGCGTTACCCGCCATCCCGGCCACGGCACCGACCGCCGAAACGGCCGCACACCCCGTAACGACGCTGGTTCCCGCGAGGCACAACGTAACTGCGAGGAAGCGAGATAAATGGATATGTTTGGACATGGCCCTTTATACCGGAACTGCGTTTAGCAATACAGATCGCAGCACGATGCGTGCAAGATAGACGCAAGTAACATGGGGTAATGCACTGTAGCGCTGTACTAACAAAAGGTTGATGAAATACGCCCCCTAGTTACAACCCTGCTACGTGCTCAGAAAATGTCTCTGTCCCGACTCCTCGTATGCGCCGGCATAGTCGTTGTGATGGCCGGTTGCGCCACCGTTCAACCCCAGTCGGATGACGACTATCGCAAGTCGATCGCCGCCGCCGAGAAGACGCTCGAGCAGAAGGGGGCGGACCAGGCGGTGGCCCAGTTCGAGGAGATTGCCGTTCGCAATCCTTCGAAGGGTGAGCCCTGGTCCTACATCGCAAAGATTCGATTCGACCAGCAGAAATACGGTGAGGCGATCGTCGCCGCCGACGAGACGTTGAACCGCGATCCGCAGGACTTCGTCGCCAAGACGGTGCGTGCCGTCGGCGGCCTGCGCGTTGCGATGCAATCGCTCGCGGACCTGCGCGCCGACACGCTGCTCGCTGGCAACGCCCGCGCCGACGCCGTCGCGCTGGCCGCCGCCATGCGCGAGACGCTGGGTCAGGATGTGTTGTTCCCCGAGGGCCGCCGTCCGCCGCCGCGGGGACCGCGTCCGCCGCGCGTGAATCCGCCGCCGGCCAATCCGCCGGCAGGCGCGCCGGCCGCCGGTACGCCGGCCGCCGTTCCTTCCGCTGGTACCGCCGCGCCGTCCGGCAGCCGCACGCCCGCAGCTCAACCCGCCGCGTCGCAACCCGCGGCCAACACGCCGGCCGCGCAGCCGCCTGCCGGCCAACAGAACCGCACGCCGAACCCCTTCGGCGATCTGCTCAACAAGTGACCTGTACGGCGCGATGTCCCGCATCGCGCCGACCCCGACAGACACGACCTTTGCACGGAGCCGTTCATGGCCAAGAAAGAAAGCGTTCAGAAACGACTGCAGAAAGTCCGTCCGCCGCGCGTCCAGTTGACGTATGACGTGGAGAAGGGCGACGCCATCGAACAGAAGGAACTGCCCTTCGTCGTGGGCGTGGTGGGTGACTTCAGCGCGCAATCCGAAGTGGAGCTGCCGCGTCTGAAGGATCGCAAGTTTGTAAACATCGACGTCGACAATTTCGACGACGTGATGCGAGGCCTCGAGCCGCGCGCCGCGTACCGCGTGAAGAATCAGCTGACCGAAGAGCAGGGCTCGTTCGGTGTGGATCTGAAGTTCCGCTCGATCGAAGACTTCCGTCCCGAAGCCGTCGTGCAGCAGGTGGATCCGCTGCGCGAGCTGCTGGACATCCGCACCAAGCTGGCCGACCTGCGCAACAAGCTGGCCGGCAACGACAAGCTCGAAGACCTGCTGGGCGAAGTGCTCACCAGCACCGAGAAGCTGCAGCAACTGACCAGCGAGACCGACAAGGGAGGCCGCAATGAGTAATACCGCCGCCGCGAGCAATAGCGCCGCCGCCGTCACCGACGCGCCCGGCCTGCTGGACCAGATCGTCGATCAGAGCCGCGTCGCCAAGTCGAGCGCCGAGCACGACCGCGCCAAGGACATCATCGGCGAACTCGTGCGTGAAGTGATGAAGGGCACCGTCGTCGTGTCCGACAACCTGTCGGCCATGCTCGACGCGCGCGTCGCCGAGCTCGATCGCCTCATCTCCGCGCAGCTGAGCGAAGTGATGCACGCGCCCGAGTTCCAGAAGCTCGAGAGCACCTGGCGTGGCCTGCACTATCTCTGCCAGGAAACCGACACGAGCCCGATGCTCAAGATCAAGGTGCTGAACGCCACCAAGCGTGACCTGGTGCGCGATTTCCAGACCGCGATCGACTTTGACCAGAGCCTGATGTTCAAGAAGGTCTACGAAGAAGAATTCGGCACCTTCGGTGGCTCGCCGTTCGGCACGCTGCTGGGCAATTTCGAGATCACGCGTCAGCCCGAAGACATGTACTTCATCGAGCAGATGTCGCACGTGGCGGCGGCGGCGCACGCGCCGTTCATCGCCTCGGCCTCGCCCGAGCTGCTGGGCCTGGACAGCTTCGCCGATCTCGGCCGTCCGCGCGATCTGGCCAAGGTGTTCGACACCGTGGAATACACCAAGTGGCGCAGCTTCCGCGATTCGGAAGACTCGCGCTACGTGGGCCTCACCATGCCCCGCTTCCTGGGCCGCCTGCCGTACGACCCGGTCGAAGGCACGTCGGTCGAGGGCTTCAACTTCGTCGAAGACGTGGACGGCACCGATCACTCGAAGTACCTCTGGTGCAACGCGGCCTGGGCCTTCGGCGCCCGCCTGACCGCGGCGTTCTCCGACTTCGGCTGGTGCGCCGCCATCCGCGGCGTGGAAGGCGGTGGCCTGGTCGAGAACCTGCCGACGCATACCTTCAAGACCGACGACGGCGAGATCGCGCTCAAGTGCCCGACTGAAATCGCGATCACCGACCGCCGCGAAAAAGAGCTCAGCGACCTGGGCCTGATTCCGCTGGTGCATTGCAAGAACTCCGACTACGCGGCTTTCTTCGGCGCCCAGTCGGTGCAGAAGGCCAAGAAATACAACACGGACAGCGCGAACGCGAACGCGGTGTTGTCGGCGCAGCTGCAGTACATCTTCTCGGTATCGCGCGTGGCGCACTACCTGAAGGCGATGATGCGCGACAAGATCGGCAGCTTCGCGTCGGCGCAGTCCGTTGAGAGTTTCCTGAATCGCTGGGTGTCGCAGTATGTACTGCTCGACGACAACGCGACGCAGGAGCAGAAAGCGCAGTTTCCGCTGCGCGAAGCCTCGGTTCAGGTCGCCGAGGTCCCTGGACGTCCTGGCGTCTTCCGGGCCGTGGCGTTTCTGCGGCCGCACTTCCAGCTCGACGAACTCTCGATTTCGTTGCGTTTGGTCGCCGAACTCCCGGCACAGGCACAGAAATCCTGATCGTCATTGCGCTGAAACTCATCCATTAAAAGAGGTCATCAACAATGAAGGACATTTACGTCAAGTTCGGCAACCCCGCGCTCAAGGGGGAATCCCAGGACAAGGATCACCCGGACTGGATCGAAGTGAGCTCCTGGCGCCACGAGATCATCCAGCCGCGCTCGGCCACGGCCTCGACCTCGGGTGGCCATACCGCCGAACGCACCGAACATGGCGAGATGATCTTCACCAAGGATCTCGACGTGGTCAGCCCGCTGCTGTATCAGCACGCGTCGGGCGGCACGACCTTCGATGAAGTGACGATTGATTTCCTGCGCGCCGACGGCGACGGCAACCGCGTCAAGTACCTCGAGATCAAGCTGAAGTACGTGATCATCGCCCGCGTGGCGCCGGAAGTCGTGAGCGAAGGCCTGCCGCACGAAATCTTCTCGCTGAAGTACGCCGCGGTGCAGTGGAAGTACACGCAGCAGAAGGTGGGCGGCAACCAGGGCGGTAACTCGCAGGGCGCCTGGAGCCTGACCAAGAACGACAAGACCTACTCGGTCTGATCGCGAACGCTGGTTGAAGGACTGCGGCCCGAGCCGGGTCGCAGTCTTTTTTGATTCGGAGTTCCGATGAAAGGGTTCGAGCCGAGTCTGTTCGACAAGCTCTTCGAGGGCGAGAGCCAATCGCCCTACGCGCTGCGCCGTCTGTCCATCGAAGAGATGAAAGAGACGGTGGCACGTGACATCGAGGCCCTGTTGAACACCCGCATGGTGTTCACCGAAGAGGGTCTCAAGCGTTATCCGAATTGCCAACGCTCGGTGCTGACCTATGGTCTGTCCGACTTTTCGGGCCGCAGCCTGGCCAGTCATTACGACCGGGAATTCATCTGCCGGTCGCTCGAGCAAGCCATCGCGCGGCACGAACCGCGGCTGACCCATGTGCGGGTCGTGCTGCAGGTCGACAGCCGGGCGACGTCGGTGCTGTATTTCGCGATCACGGCGATGCTCGATGTGGGCCCGGCCCACGAGCCCGTCACATTCGACGCGACCTTGCAGCCGTCGACCCTGCAGTACTCCGTGACCAAGGGTTGGGCCAAGACGCCGGCCATGGTCTGAGAAGAACAACGGCGAGCCCGCGGGTGGACTCGCCGTCCAGGAAGACAACGATGGAAGAATTGCTGCCCTATTACGAGCGTGAGCTGGGCTTTCTGCGCAGCTCGTCGCGCGATTTCGCGGAACGCTATCCGAAGATCGCCGCGCGCCTGGGGCTGTCCGGCGAGACCTGTGAGGATCCGCACGTCGAGCGCATGATCGAGTCGTTCGCGTTGCTGGGCGCCCGCATCAACAAAAAGCTCGACGACGACTATCCGGAGTTCACCGAGGCGCTGTTCGAGGTGATGTATCCGCATTATCTGCGGCCGTTTCCGTCTTGCAGCGTGGCGCAGTTCGACCTGGGCGGCGCGGGCGCGCAGCTCACGGCGCCCGTGCGCATCGCGCGCGGCACCGAGCTCAAATCGCATCCGGTCCGTGGCGTGGCCTGCCGCTTCCGCACGGCCTACGACGTAACGCTCGCGCCGCTCGAAGTGCCGCACGCCGCCTTCGTGTCCACCGCCAACGCGCCCGCCACGGCCAAGCTGCCGACCGGCGTGACTGGCCGCTTCTCGATCCAGTTCGCGTGCCAGGGCGAGAATCAGCACTTCGGCATGCTCAACGTCGATCGCCTGCGCATCTATCTGCACGGCGAGCCCTCGTTCGTGGCGGCCCTGCGCGACGCGCTCTTCCTGCGTGCCGCGGCTGCCTACGTCGAGCTGCAGCCCGGCCGCTGGGACCGGCTGCCGGCCATTCCGCTGGGGCAGGTGGGCCTGGCCGAAGAGGATGCGCTGATCGATTTCCCGGCCAGCTCGCATCCGGCCTACCGTCTGCTGGCCGAGTACTTCGTGTTCTCGGAAAAATTCAATTTCGTCGACGTGGACCTCGCGGCGCTGCGGCCGTATCTGGGCACGGCGCGCCAGTTCACGCTGCATCTGCCCGTGACCGGGCTGCGCGCCGATTCGAATACCGCGCGCCTGCTCGAATCGATGAGCGCCGACAACATCCGGCTGGGCTGCACGCCGGTCGTGAACCTGTTCAATCAGCGCGCCGATCCGATCCGCGTGACCCACGCCGCCGCGTCGTATCCGGTGGTGGCCGATGCGCGCCGCGCCTTTGGCTACGAGGTCTATTCGATCGACCGCGTCCGCCAGGTGCGGCAGAACGCGCAGGGTGAGTCCGTCGTGGCGTTCCGGCCGTTCTATTCGCTGCATCACGGCGAATCGCCCGAGAATGCCAGCCATTACTGGACCATGCGCCGCGACGCGGCGGTGGCGCAGCGCAGCCCTGGCTACGAAACCGAGATATCGATCATCGACATCGATTTCGATCCGGCCGTGCCGCAGACCGAGACCCTCAGCCTGGACCTGACCTGCACCAACCGCGATCTGCCGGCACAACTGGCCGTGGGGCAGGGCGGCGGAGATCTGTTCATGGAGGGCGGCACCGTGGCGCGGGCGATCCGCATGCTGCGCCGGCCCACGCACAGCCAGCGCTTCCAGCAGGGCCGCGCGGCGCATTGGCGCCTGATTTCGCATCTGGCGCTCAATCATCTTTCGCTGGTGCAGAGCGGCCTGCCCGCGTTGAAGGAAACGCTGCGCCTGTACGACCTGTCGAACTCGCCGGTGGCGGCGCGGCAGATCGAGGGCCTGGTGGGCCTGGATTACAAGCCCGCCACGCACTGGATGGCCGGCGAGCCGTTCGCGACCTTCGTGCGCGGCATCGAGATCCGCCTGACGGTCAACGAAGAGCACTTCGTGGGCACGAGCCTGCACACCTTCGTGGCGGTGATCAACCGATTCTTCGGACTCTACGTGCACGCCAACAGCTTCGTGCAGCTGGTCGTGTTGTCGCGCCGCGGCGCGGAAGAACTTCTACGGTGCCCTCCATGCAACGGCGACGCCATCCTAGCGTGATGAATGCGCTGCTGGCCGAGCCGCAGCGCTTCGAATTCTTCCAGGCCGTGCGGTTGCTCGAACGCTGGTTCGTGCGGCAGCAGGGCAACCCGTCGCGCAACACCGTGCCGGCGCGCATGCGCTTTCCGAACTCGCCCGGCCTGGGCTTCCCGCCGAGCGAGATCGTCGAGGCCATGGCCTACGACCACGAGGGCGAGCCGCTGACCGACCCGGCGGCGCGCGAGGCCGCGGTGGCCGACGGCAAGCTTTCGCGGGTGGACATCACCCCGGCGTTCTTCGGCCTGCTGGGCGGGCAGGGCGCGCTGCCGCTGCACTATTCGGAAATGCTCGCGATGCGCGAGAGCGTGCGGCGGGACCGCGGCGCGCGCGCGTTTTTCGATATCTTCTCGAACCGCGCCGCCGCGCTGTTCTACGAGGCGTGGAAGAAGTACCGCATGCCGGTGCGGCACGAGACCGACGCCGATCACCATTACCTGCCGCTTCTGCTGGCACTGGGCGGCATGGGCCACCCGGCGCTGCGCGACCGGCTGCGCAGCGGCGCGGGCGTCGTGCACGACGAATCGATCGCGCACTACGCCGCGGCCGCGCGCCAGCGGCCCGTGTCGGCGCCCTATCTGCAGCGGGTGCTGAGCGACTACTTCGGCGTGCCGCTGCGGGTCGAGCAGTTCGTGGGCCGCTGGTACAACGTGCCGCCGCAGAACCGCACCTATCTCGGCCAGCCGGGCGCCGTGCTCGGCGTGTCGGCGCTGGCGGGCGACCGCATCTGGCAGCGCGACCTGCGTATCCGCCTGTGGATCGGCCCGCTGTCGCGTCAGGCCTATACCGATTTTCTGCCCGGCGGCGCCCGCGCGCAGGCGCTCGAGAAGCTGCTGACGATGTTCGGCGGCCTCACCTTCGAGTACGAGGTGCGCCTGATCCTGGCGCGCGAGGCCGTGGGACCGAGCACGCTGGGCGAAGGCGCCGAGGTGCGCCTGGGCTGGAACTCGTTCCTCGCCACCGAGCCGGCCACCGAAGACCGCGACGACGCCAGCTACGAGCTGCATACCATTCATTGATCCGAGACCCTGAAGATTCATGGCAACCCCGCTGAAAACCCTGATCGGAAAGCTGAACCAGACCTGCCGCAAGGCGGCCGAACGCGCCGCCAGCCTGTGTATGGCTCAGGGCAACTACGAGGTCGATCTCGAACACCTGTTCGTCGCGCTGCTCGAGCAGCCGGCGAGCGACGTGGCCGTCATCGCGCGGCGTTGCCGGATTCCGACCGATACGCTGGAAGCGGATCTGAAGGCCGAGATCGGCCGCTTCAAGAACGGCAACACGCGCACGCCGGTTTTCTCGCCGCATCTGCCCACGCTGTTCGAGCAGGCCTGGCTGATCGCCTCGCTGGATACGCAGACCACGCGCATCCGGTCGGGACATCTGCTGCTCGCGCTGCTGGTGGAGCCCGATCTGGCCCAGCTCGCGAAGCGCGGCTCGACGCTGTTCGAGTCGTTCCGGCTCGACGAGCTCAAGCGGGATTTCGCGGCGATGACCGAAGGCTCGGAAGAAGCGGGCCAGAGCGTGGGCCTGGCCGACGCGGCCGCACCCGCCGATGGCGTGCCCGCCCCGGGGCTGTCGCAGACGCCCGCGCTGGATCAGTACACCACCAACCTCACCGAGCGCGCCCGCGAAGGCAAGATCGATCCGGTGATCGGCCGTGATGCCGAGATCCGCCAGATGATCGACATCCTGACGCGGCGCCGCCAGAACAATCCCATCCTGACGGGCGAGGCCGGCGTGGGCAAGACGGCGGTGGTCGAAGGCCTGGCGCTGCGCATCGTGGCCGAAGACGTGCCGCCCGCGCTGGCCGGCGTGACGCTGCGCGTGCTCGACATGGGCCTGCTGCAGGCCGGCGCGAGCGTGAAGGGTGAGTTCGAGAACCGCCTGAAGAACGTGATCGACGAGGTGAAGAAGAGCCCGACGCCGATCATTCTGTTCATCGATGAAGCGCATACGATGATCGGCGCGGGTGGCCAGGCGGGGCAGAACGACGCCGCCAATCTGCTCAAGCCGGCGCTGGCCCGTGGCGAGTTGCGCACCATCGCCGCCACCACCTGGAGCGAGTACAAGAAGTACTTCGAGAAAGACGCCGCGCTGGCGCGCCGCTTCCAGGTCGTGAAGGTCGAGGAGCCCGACGAGGTGCTGGCCGCCGCGATGCTGCGCGGCATGGCGCCCCTGATGGAACAACACTTCGGTGTGCGCGTGCTCGACGAGGCGATCCAGGCCGCGGCCCGTCTGTCGCACCGCTACATCACCGGACGCCAACTGCCGGACAAGGCCGTCAGCGTGCTCGACACGGCGTGCGCCCGCGTGGCGCTCGGCCGCAGCGCGACGCCGGCGCTCATCGACGATGCGCGTCACCGCCTCACGCGTCTGCGCGCGGAGCAGTCCGCCTTGCAGCGTGAAGCCGCCGCCGGCGCACCTGCCGCACGTCTCGGCGAGCTCGTCCAGGAGATCAGCGCGGTCGAAGCGTCGCTGGCCGAGGCCGAGGCGCGGCATGCCGCCGAAAGCGATCTGGTGACGCGCATTCACGCGCTGCGCACCGAACTCGAGGCGGGCGACGCGGCCGCCACGGGCGAGGGCGCCGCCGCACCGGCCCCGACGAGCAAGCGCAAGGCCGCGCCGCCGGTCCTCACGCCCGAGCAGCAGCGCCTGGCCGGCCTGCAGGACGAACTGCGCGCGTTGCAGGGCGAGAATCCGCTGGTGCCGGCCTGCGTCGATGCGCAGGTGGTGGCCGAGATCGTGTCCGCCTGGACCGGCATCCCGCTGGGCCGCATGGTGAACGACGAGATTCGGACCGTGCTGGAATTGCAGCCCATGCTCGCCGAACGCGTGATCGGTCAGGACCACGCGCTGCACGCGATCGCGCAGCGTGTGCGCACCGCACGCGCGGGCCTGGAAGATCCGGACAGACCCAAGGGCGTGTTCCTCTTCGTCGGCCCGTCCGGCGTGGGCAAGACCGAGACCGCGCTGGCGCTGGCCGACATTCTGTACGGCGGCGAGCGCAAGCTGGTCACCATCAACATGAGCGAGTACCAGGAGGCCCATAGCATCTCGGGACTCAAGGGATCGCCGCCCGGATACGTCGGCTATGGCGAGGGCGGTGTGCTCACCGAGGCCGTGCGCCGTCAACCATACAGCGTGGTGCTGCTCGACGAGATCGAGAAGGCCCACCCCGACGTGCTGGAGCTGTTCTTCCAGGTCTTCGACAAGGGCGTGATGGACGACGCCGAGGGCCGCGAGATCGATTTCCGCAACACGCTCATCATCCTGACCTCGAACGTGGGCTCGTCGGCCATCATGCAGGCCTGCCTCAACAAGCCCGCCGAGGAGCGGCCCACGCCGGATCAGCTGGCCGAGCTGCTGCTGCCGCAGCTGTACAAGGCGTTCAAGCCCGCCTTCCTGGGCCGCATGAAGACGATCGCCTACTACCCGGTGGACGACGACGCGCTGGTGCGGATCATCGCGCTCAAGCTCGGCCGCATCGCGCGCCGCGTCGAGACCACGCACCGCGCGGCGTTCGAGTGGGACGATGCCCTGGTCGAGGCCGTGCTGGCGCGTTGCACCGAGGTCGATACCGGCGCACGCAACGTCGACCATATTCTCAACGGAACGCTGCTCCCGGAAATTGCCGAGCACGTGCTGGGCCGCATGGCGCAGGGCGAGGCCATCGCGAAGATCCGCGTGAGCGCCGGCAAGAACGGTGAGTTCCGCTACCGCATGACCTGACGCCAGGAGACGCCGTCATGGCTATCGAACTCTCGGCCGGCTACACCCAGGCCGACCGCCTGCTCACCCTGTCGACCCCGCTGGGCCGCGATACGCTGCTGGCCGAGCGCCTGCGCGGCTCGGAGCGGCTTTCGGGCGGAGGCTTCGCGATCGAGGTCACGGCGCTGTCGGACGACGCGCACGTTCCGTTGAAATCGCTGCTGGGTCAGCCGGCCCAGGTCCTGCTGCAAACCGCCCTGGGCAAGGACGACAAACGGGCATGGTGCGGGCTGGTGTCGCAGGCGCGCTTCGAAGGCGCCAATGGCGGCTTCGCGCGCTACCGGCTGCGCATCGAGCCGTGGCTGGCGCTGCTGCGCCAGCGCCGTGACAGCTTCGTGTTCCAGGACGTGTCGGTGATCGAGATCATCGACAGCGTGTTCGGCGACTACAACGGGAAGGGCGCCGTCGCGCCCCAATGGCGTTGGGAGGTCAAGGACAGGGCGGTCTACGGCAAGCGCAGCCTCACCATCCAGTATCGCGAGACCGACTTCGCGTTCGTGGAGCGGCTGCTGGCCGAAGAAGGCCTGTATTACTGGGTGGAGCACGAGCCCGCGGAAGACGCGCCGGGCACGCACACCGTGGTGATCGCGGATCACAACGGCGCCTTCGTGGCCGGACCGCAGGAGTCGGTGAAGTTTCAGCGCGCCGACGCCACCGAAACGGAAGACACGATTCAATCGTGGCGCCAGGCGCGCGCATGGCGCACCAATGCGGTGGAGCTCGCGAGCTGGGACTATCGGGCCATGGTGGCGCGCAAGGTGAGCGCCCAGGCCGAGGACAAACTGCCCAACAGCATCGATCTGGCCGATGTGGACTACCCCGGCCAGTACATGTACGAGGACAGCGACCAGGGCGATCGCCTGGCCCACAATGCGCTGGCCGCGCAACGCGTGGGCCGTTCCGTCTATCAAGGCGAGGGCACGGTCCGGTCGCTGGCGGCCGGCCAGCGCTTCACGCTGGTCGATCATTTTTCGCCCTCGCAGGGTGAGGGCAGCGAGTTTGTCGTGCTGTCGATCCAGCACGAGGCCCGCAACAACTTCGACGAGTCCCTCGGCCTCGCCGTCGAGCAGGCGCTGGGCGCCGCGGGCGAGTCCGCGCTGACCGACGCCGAGTTCTATCGCAATCGCTTCGAGGCCATCGCTTCCAAGGTGGAGTATCGGCCGAGCACGCACGACGGTCACGGCGCGCGGCTGCATCCGCGTCCCACCGTGCACGGTGCGCAGACGGCGCTCGTGGTCGGCTCGAACGACCCCGTGCACACCGATCGCGATCACCGCATCAAGGTGCAGTTCCATTGGCAGCGCGGCAGCGCGTCGAGCAATCGCCAGAAGCATCCCGCGGGAGACGACAACGCGCCCGCCGGCGACAAGCTGGGCACCTGGGTGCGCGTGGCCGAGCCGGTCGCGGGTGCGGACTGGGGCGGGCACTTCGTGCCGCGCGTCGGCCAGGAGGTGCTGGTGCAATTCCTGCATGGCGACATCGACCGGCCCGTCGTGGTCGGAGCGCTCTACAACGGCGCCGGCGCGGAGAATGCGGCCAACAATCAGGTGCAGGGCGGCGCGGCGAACGCCACCGGCAACGCGCCGGCCTGGTTCGCCGGCAGCGAAGAGGCGCACGCGCACAACGCGGTGCTGTCCGGCTTCAAGACCCAGGCGCTGGCCGACAGCGGCCAGGGCATGGGCGGCTATAACCAGCTGGTGCAGGATGATTCGCCCGGTCAGTCGCGCCTGAGCGCGGCCACCACGCAGGCCGACACGCGTTTGAGCCTGGGCCACCTGAAGCAGCAGCGCGATAACGAGCGCCTGTCGGATCTGGGCCATGGCGCGGAGCTGGCCACGCAGGAGGCGGTGGCCTTGCGCGGTGGCGCGGGTCTGTTGATCAGCGCCGACCGGCGCGAGGGCGCCGCGGGCAGTTTCCTCGATAGCGCGGAAGCGATCCGGCAGATGGAAGCCGCGTCGACGCAGGCTGCCGAGCTGGCCGAGAATGCCGTGCGCCAGGAAGCCATTCTGCAGGACGACAGCGCCAAGCCGCGCGCCCTGAAAGAGCTGGAGGCCGTGCGGCAGGTGGCCGAAGGCACGCAGACGGAAGACGGCACGTCGGTGGCCGCCTACACCACGCCCCACATTCAAGTGAGCGCGCCCAAGGGCATCGGCCAGTACACCCCCAAGAACGCCTACGCGGTCGCCGGGGCCACCCTGACGCAGATCGCGCCCGACGTGAACTGGGCCGCGGGCGCCAACATGGCCGTGTCCGTCGCTCAGGGCGTGTTGCTCTTCACGATGGGCCTGGGCGGCAGCGGCGGCGCGGTGCCCGAAAAGGGTATTCGCCTGCACGCGGCCGGCGGCGCATTGCGGCTGCAAAGCCAGAAGGCGCGCATGCGCCTGATCGCCGAGAAGGCCGTGACGATCGCATCGGCGCAGGCCAGCGTGGAAGCCACCGCGTCCAAGAGCGTGCTGGCGACGGCGGCGGGCGCCTACATGCGCATCGAAGGCGGAGGCATCCAGCTGCACGCGCCGGGCAAAGTGGAGCTGCGCGCGGGCGTGCATAGCTGGGTCGGGCCGCAAAGCGGCGCGGGCCCCGAGGCTCCGCCCCAGGGCGCGCTGGAGGGCTGCGGCGCGGCGCTCGAGGACGCGGCCGGCAGCGGCGCGTTGGCAGCATGAGCGCGGCGCACGCGTTTCCTTCGGCCGAAGCGCGCCTCGAGGCCGCCATCGCGGGCATGCGTGCCGTGCTGGACAGGCGCGGCAGCCGGCGCCTGCTGCTGCTGTGCGACACCACGCTCGACGACCCGCTCGGCGACTACTTCGAGGCCGAGGGCCTCACGCGGCGCCAGGTCGAACTCATTTCGCAGGGCGCGTCACGCGCTCCGCTGTCGCTCGTGGAGGTGCCCGATGAAGAGCGCCACGAGCGTGTGGTCAACGCCAGCGTGCGCCTGGCGATCGCCGAGGCGATGCGCGCGGCGCCCGCGAGCCGCCGTCCGCGCAGCATGGCCGCGTGGCTCGCCACCGATCTGCCGCTCGCCGAAGCGGCGCGGCGGATGGTGCTGCGCGGCCGGCTGCGCGACGCGCAGGGCCGGGTGCGGATGTTTCGTTACTGGGATCCGCGCAGCACGCAGTTCCAGCGCGAGCTGTATGCCGGCGCCACGCCGGCGAGCTGGATCGCCGGAACGGTATGGATGTATGTGGATGCCTTCGCCCATTGGCACGCGCTGCCGGACAGCGTGGGCCCGATGCAGGAGGCGCTGCCGGACTGGGCCCGCCTGAACCGCCTGGGCTGTATCAACGCGGTGCTGCAACGACTCAATACCGAGGGCCTGCGCTGCGTGCCCGAGGTGCTCGAGCCGGTGCGCCAGGCGCTCGACCGGGGCGCGGCATTGGCGCTGGCCGACGACGAAGACCTGAGTCTGTTCGCCGCATGGCGGGTGGTGCTGGATGCGCCGATCGAACGCGCGCCGTCGCTGCTTGCGCTGATCGAGGAAGTGCGCGAGGAGGGCGGACGGCTGCGTCACGCCGCGCGCGACATGGATGACGAGGATTGGCAGGCATTCGCGCAGGAGGCGCGCATGCCGGAGGGATTGCGAGCATGAGCAACGAGTACGAAAACCTGCCCTGCAAGGGCAAGTTCTGCGGCCGGCCCGGCCTGCCCATTCTGCCGATGCGCGTGAGCTACGTGCCCGAGGGGCGCAACGATCTGCCCGACGGCGTGTACATGTCGCCCGAGCTCTATCACAAGACGATGCGGGGCGGCGCCTACATGCTGCGCGCCATCACCGCGGGCTATGTGTTCGTCTGGGATCCGCGGCGCACCTATGGCTGGCGCGCATTCGCCGCCACCGCGGGCGGTCAGTTCAAGGAAGTGGAGGTGGACGACGCCGCGCGTCCGTCGGAAGAGCCCACGTTCACCTGCACGCGCGAAGGCCATGGCCTGGAAGCCGCGCTGATCAACATCGCACGGCCGGAGCGAGCGAATCGGCCGGTGTGGGTGGGCTACTCGCGCGTTTGGTGGACCGAAGACATCCGCAAGGAGCTGGCGCGCGACAAGGCCTGGCGCGAGAAGGTGATGGTGGCCGTGGACGCGAAGGCGGTCCATGGCGGTGGCCATCCCGATCGCGAAACGGGCTGCCGCGTGAACGAAGACGGCAAGCAGCTGCAGGATCATTCCATCGAGTTTCGTGACGCCGCGACGGCGCGCAAGTTGTTCGAGAACACGCTCACGCCGGGTGCGATGGGTTTCGGCGGGCGCGCGGCCGAGATGGCGGCCAAGATGCATGCGCTCTCGCCCAAGGGCGGCATCATGCTGGCGCTGCCGGATCCGGTGGGCATCCTGGCCGACATCTCCACCTGGCGCAACAAGAACATGGCCGAACTCGCGGCCTATCACCTCGACCCGGAGCGCATGTGGGACGTCAGCTCCGCCGAGCTGATCGACGGCGTGCGCAAGCAGACGCGCCCCGGCACGGACGAGTACCGGCGCATGTCGGATCGCCTCGATCTCAGCCGTGTCACCGACGTGCTCACCAAGAACAAGGCCGAGATCGAAAAATTCCGTCAGCCCATCGAGGGCGCGGCCGACGATTGGGGCTGGTGGTTCGGCCGCGACCGTTTCTGGCTCGCGCTCGATACCTATAGCCCGGTCGACTCGCAGACCGGCGCACGCCTCGAAGAGGATTTTGCGCTGAGCGTGGATGGCGCCGGCGCGGTGACGGTGGAGCATGGCGCGATCGACGCCGTGCTCAAGGAAGAAAACGTCTACGGCAAGTACCGCGCCATGTGGCGCGCGCTGGCGAACAACGACGACAAGCTGCTGGAGTTCCTCAAGAAGGAGGTCACGACGAAATTCGTGCTGGACCGCGCCAATGACATCCGCAACTTCTGCTCCTCGTTCAAGCAGTGGATGCAGGACCGTCGCGGCAGCGGGGCCGCGGCTGCGGCCACCGCCACGGTGCGGCCAACCACGGCCATCGTTGGCCGGTTCGTGTCCACGCAACTGTTGCGCTACACCACGACCGCGACGCGGCCGCTCAACGGGCGCATCTACACGCGGGTCGCGGCCACCATGGCGTATCGGCTGGACATCGTGCTGTCGGTGCAGACGCACTCGAC
Source organism: Bordetella genomosp. 5 (assembly GCF_002261475.1). Classification (GTDB taxonomy): domain Bacteria; phylum Pseudomonadota; class Gammaproteobacteria; order Burkholderiales; family Burkholderiaceae_B; genus Bordetella. Next base: position 63,428 of record NZ_NEVN01000010.1, on the reverse strand, counting down.
CACGGTGCCACGGTTCATTTCCGAGATGCACCAGATCACCTTCGGAACCTTGAACTACTCGATCTCGATAGCGCCGCCCACAGAGGGTTACTTCGCGTCGAATCCGATGACGGCGAGTTGGATGGGATCGCACATCGAGACGACGAGCGAGGTGCAGTTCACGTATCTCGTTCCCGAGCAGATCGCGGCTCGCCCGGGGCCCGCAGCCGCGCCGTCGAGCTCGCCCGCCGGCGCCTCGCCGCCCGGCGGTCCGCTGGTCCACCGGCCGCCTGGCACTGCGCTGCCGGGATCGTTGCCGGTGCCGAGCGTGCACACGCCCTCGCCGCTGGGCGGTCTGGTGCGTTGGGCCAAGAGCCTTGACGGAGCAAGCTCCGCCGCGGGCGGCGTGCTGACGCTGCTTGCGCTCAACTCCTCGGTCAATGACCTGAACAAATCGCTGGAGAAGAAAGACAACACCGAGCAGCGCAAGGCCATCTTCGGCATCGTGTCGGGCGTGCTGGGCGTGGGCGCGCTGGTCAGCGAGGTGATCGCGGGCGGGGTGGGCGCGCGCGTCACGCAGAACTCGCTTCTCACCATGAATCTGCGCCTGAGCATGCGGCTGGCGGCGCTGCGTACCGCGGGCGCGGCCTTCGCGGCCGCCGCCACGCTCACCGACGGCGTGAACAGCGCGCTCGATGCGATCGACCAGTACGACGTCAAGAATTACGAGGCGGGCAACGCCTATCTGGCCTCGTCGTTCTTCCTGACGCTGTCGGGCCTGTCGGGCGTGGCGGCCGCGGTAATCGGCGTGGGTGGCGCGCTCACGGCGGCGGGCGTGGTGGCCGGCTCCGGCGCGGCGGGTACGCTGGTCGCGCTCACGCAGGCGGGCACCGTGCTGCTGGGCATTCCCGTGTGGGGCTGGATCGTGATCGGTCTCGCCGCGCTCGCCATCGGCCTGTACTTCAAGTTCTGGGGCGACTCGGCCAAAGAAACCGATCTGGAGATCTGGTACACGCGCTCGCGTTTTCGCAGCGCCAAGTATCAGGAGGCCGACGAGGATCGTCCGGTGTTCGAATCGCGCGAGCACGAGATCGAGTCGTTCAACATGGCCGTGTTCGGCGTGAAGGCCAATCTTGAATGGCGCGGCTTCATGCAGGGCGAATTCGTGGGCCGCGATCGCGTCGTGCTCGAGCTCGTGCTGCCGGGCTATGGCAAGGGCAGCGATTATGCCTACAGCTTGAAGTTCACCGGCCCCGGGCGATCCGAAGTGGTGGCCAGCCGGGCCTCGCGCCTGTCGCAGGATCCCGACCTGCAGCCCAGGCCTCCGTCGCAGCAGACGGTCTCGGCCGCACCGGCGCGCGACGGCGTGCTGGACAAGATCGACGATTACGTCAGGGGCATGGGTGAGAAACCCGGCTGGGCGCGCGGCTGGCAGTGGCTGCGCGAAGACCGCAGCGCGCCCGTCGAGTTCGTGACCGAGCCCTTCGACCCCGCCGTGGACTTCACGGAGAATGAGGGCTATGCCGTGCTGAAGGCCGAGTTGCTGGTGGACGATGACGTGTTCAACGGCGCGGTGCTCAAGGTTGAGTATTGGCCCGACGCGGAGCGGATGCCGGAAGTCGTGTCGGTGCCCACCGGTGGGGGCGGCGCCAATTTCATTACCGCCAAGGACTGAGGAACGTACGCGATGATGCAGGGTATCAAGGTCAAGGCCTATACGCGCTGGCACCAGTGGTCGGTGCCGATCGGGCTGTTGATCGCATCGGCGGCGTTCCTCGGCCTGCTGTTCGGCCTGCAGCAACCGCTGTGGGCGATCGGCGTGGCGATCGTTTGTTTGATCGTGCCGCCGGTCGTGGCATTCCAGGGATTTCCGACCAGCAACGAAGCCCGCATCGACGCCGAGGGCCTGAGCTTCTCGCGCCGTGGCCCGGTGCTGTTTTCGGAAATCGGCAGCTGGAGCGCCGAGGACTATCTCAAGCTCGCCCGGCCGGGCAAGCCCACGCTGCTGGTCGGCGCCATCGACGCGCCCAACAGAGAGCGCCTGTTGCGCGAGTTTCAGGCGGGCCTGGCGGCCTGGCAGACGCGCCAGCCCGGCGCCGGTCACGGCGCACGCCAGACCTACTTCTACGGTTCTTGGCGCGGCAGGCTGGTGGGCCTGCTGATCATCGCGCTCGGTGGCGCGGTGATGACGATGGCGCTGCGGCTGGCGGAGCCCAGCGTGATGCTGGCGGCCGTCGGCGCGCTGGGCGGTCTGTTCGGCGTGGCAATGCTGCTGGGCAAGCGGCGCTGAGCGTCAGCAGGGCGCCGTCTCGCCTTTGCGTCAGGTGTCTGCCTGTCTGGCTGCGATTACGCAAGCGCGGCCTCCTGCGCTCGTTGAATTAGAAGTTCTTCTACATAACAGACCTTGGGCCTCGAATTAATTTGTAACCGTGGCCCGGAGTTGTAGTAGAACACTGCATAGCAGGCGCTCGATCGCGCTGTCGATCTCGCCGTTCCTATCCTGCATGTCCGGACCTTGTCTAAGACCAACAAGGAGTCTGCGCATGAAGCTGGAAAACAGGAAGGTGTCCACCCGTCTGGCGGTGGGATTTGGATTTTTGATCGCGGCCATGCTGGCCATCGCGGGTGGCGGGCTCTACGCCATCTCCGCACTGACCGGCAGCCTGCACGAGATCACCGTCGTCAACAACACGCAGCAGCAGCTCGCGCTCGCGATGCGCGCCGCGACACTGCGTCGCGCCATCGCGGTGCGCAGTGTCGCCATCAGCCGCGATCCCGCCGAACGCAAGGCGGCGCAGGCGGCTTTCGTGGAGGACGGCCTGCTCTACGATACGCTGCGCGACCGGCTGAGCGATGAGTTCCGCCGTTACGCCTCCACTACCGAGCCCGAGCGCGCGCTGTTGCGCGAGGTGATCGCCGATCAGAAGGCGATCGGGCCGCGGCTGGATGAGTTGATGCACGATCTGATGTCCGGCGACCCGGCGCGCGCGCATCCGACCTTGCTGAGCGAGCTCAAGCCGATGCAGGACGTCTGGATTCCGCGGCTCACCGAATTGGCCAACCTCGAAACGCAGCTCAACGAGGTGGTGATCGCGGAGGCGCAAAGCCTCTCGTCGACGCTGCGCGCCATGATCCTGTCGGTGTCCGTGGCCGCGTTGTGCCTGGGCGTGGCGGCGTCGTTTCTGATCGCCCGCAGCATCCTGCGCCAGCTTGGCGGCGAGCCCGTTCAGGCGCAGACGTTTGCACGCATGATCGCCGCCGGCGACCTCACGCACACGTTGCAGAGCGATGGCCGCAATCCCGACAGCCTGATGGCGTCGCTGGAGGCGATGCGCCGGCAGCTGGTCGGCATAGTGACCACCATCCAGGGCTCGGCGATTTCGATCGCCGACTCGGCCAGCCAGATCGCCGAAGGCAATGTCGACCTCTCGCGGCGCACGGAAGAACAGGCCGCCTCGCTCGAAGAGTCGGCCGCCAGCATGGAGCAACTGACCGCCACCGTGCGCCAGAACAACGATAGTTCGCGCGTCGGCAGCGAGCTCGCGCGGGTGTGTGCCGACACGGCCCGGGAAGCCGGCGTGTCCGTGGCGCAGGTGGTCGAGGCCATGGGCAAGATCGAAGCCTGCTTCGCCACCGTGGCGCAAGCCGTTTCCATCGTCGAACATGTGTCGTTCCAGACCAATCTGCTGGCCCTCAACGCCGCGGTCGAAGCGGCGCGCGCCGGGGAACATGGTCGCGGCTTCGCGGTGGTCGCCGCCGAAGTGCGGACGCTGGCACACCGCAGTGCCCAGGCGGGCAAGGAGATCAGGCAGGTGATCAGCGAGTCGGCCGAGGTCGTGAGCCATGGCAGCGCGCTGGTCGAGCAGGCCGGCCTGGGAATGCAGCGCGTGGTGGACTCCGTGGCCGAGGTGGCCGCCATTTCCAACGGCGTGGCCATCGCGTCGCAAGAGCAGACGCTGGGCATCGAGCAGGTCAACGTCGCGGTGACGCAGATGGACGCGATCAGTCAGCAGAACGCGGCATTGGTCGAAGAGTCGGCTGCCGCGACCGAAGAGCTGGCCGGTCATGCCGCACAGCTGCGTCAGGCGGTCTCGGTGTTTCGGACCACCCCCGCGCCGGGCCAGGCCGGCACGGCGCAGAAGTGGGTGCTGCAACCCGACGCGAGCAACACGCTGGTGATGATGCCGGCCTGATGTAGGCGGACGCACGTCGCCCCGAGGAACACCTGCGGGGCGACGCCGTGTCAGCGGCCCGGCGCGCGCGAGGTCAGCACATCGCCCGCGACCGGGCCGTGTTCGATCGCGCCGTCCGCGCCACGGCGGTACTTGATGCCCGCTTCGCACGCCTTCGGACGCATCGTCCAGACCCAGCCATGCAGCCCCCGCCCGCTGCCCTCGGGCGAAAACAGCGGCATGTTCATGCGCAGCCCGTCGTCCTGGCCCAGGTCCAGCGTGCACATCACGGTGCCGCAGCCGTCGTCTTCTTCGTCCGGATTGATGTCCGCCACGTGCACGATGCGGGTCACGAGCGGCTCGGCCTGCACGCGCTTGCGCAGCGCCGGCGGCAGGTCATTGACCGGAAACGCCTCGCGGCCGTCGCTGGGCTCCTTCTCGAAGGGCTGATCGAGCCGCACACGCCGGAAGTAGTACTCGCTGCGGCCCATCAGGCCGCGATTGGTGATGGCTTCCGCCATGTCGCCGAACTCGTCGTCGCGCAGCAACAGGGCCTGGTCGCCCGACCGCATGAAGGTGAGATCGCTGTCGTTGGCATCGCTGCCGTGCGAGTCACGCCGCAGCCGGATGTCCAGCGACACCGTTTCGGCGCCGTCCTCGGCGCGCTTAGCGGTGTAGCTGCCTTGATAGACACGGATGTCGCCGCGCTCGAAGGTCTTGTGGTGGATGCGCCAGAACAGCAGGCGATAACGGCCCTCGGGGGTGAGCGACAGCATGCGATGCCAGTCGATGTAGGTCGACATGTACAGGCCGGTCACGCCGTCGTTCCGATCCGGCGCGGCGGCCGCATCGGCGGCGAACTCGGCGCGATGCGCCACCGGCACGGCGTCCTGGACCGTTTCTGGCGGCGTGTCCTTGGGCTGAGGCGGGTCGACGGCGTCGCGCAGCCGCCGATGCAGCTCGAGCGCGTCGGTCTTCTCGGCGCGGAACATCTGCATCGTGAGATGCATCTGGTCGATCTCGTAGACCTCGCCGGGCGCGAGCGGCCCGCATTCTTGCCGCGCCGTGCGTACCATGTCCGCTTCGATCAGCAGATCCAGATCCTCCGCGTCGAGCAGGAATTTATTGAAGAACACGTCCAGGCTCCAGACCAGATCGCCGCTTTCCTTGGAGACCGGGTCGATATAGGCCACGTCCTCGTCGGTCTCGGTGAGCTTGCGGTAATAGAGCAGCACGCCCAGGGGCGTCAGCCCGATCGGAATGCGTTCGAGCGTGGGGCGCGGCGACACCAGCCAGCGGTCGAGCACCGGCTGCCAGATCCGCGGATCGATCAGGGCCAGCTGCCATTCGCCGTAGAACCCCAATCCCTTCTTGCGCCACAGCTCGAGCAGGCTGGCGGGCAGTCTGCCTTCGTAGGCGGCCAGCAGATCGGCCGGCGCCGGTCGATTGGACCGGTGCGGCGGATGCGCCTTGATGAAGGGCTCGAGCGCGAGGCGACGAAAAAAGACCATGCCGTGTTCCTTCGAGGTGGAGTGTCCGGGTCCGCCGCATCATAGGTGGCTTCGGCGTCTCGACCTTTGCAGTCTGTCACCGGGCATGTGCGAATTCGAAAAGGCGTTCCGACACGCGGAATCCCGCGCCGGAACCCGGCGGTTGCACGCGCAACCGGGGCGTTTTGGCGTGGCGTCAAGCCGCTTGTTGTTTTGGTATGGATTATTAACATTTGAAGCATTTGCCTGACTTTCGGACGGATATATTTCACCCTTCCATGTCCCGGCCCGCGCGCCGTCCGGCGAGTCAGCCCGGGCAGGCGCCCGCCAGTACCGCTGAAGCCCGCGCTTCATGTCGACATGTTTGTATCGAGCTACACAGCCTAAAAAGAGAATTCGGATGCATTTACGTGGCGTCGCCCTGCTTCTGGCCCTCGGAGTCTGCGCGTTTCCCGCGCATGCCGAGTTTGAACAGCAACTCGGTCCGCTGGCCGGGGCCGTGCGCCAGCAAATGACGCAAGGCTGGACCGCCAGCGTGCAGGACGGCTGGTTCACGCTCTACAACGCCAACAAGTCCGGCAGCGAACAGACGCTCTACCTGCAGGCGGGGCCCGCGCCCAGCGGCGGACGCATCACCGACGTGAACGTCGTGGTGCGCTCGCAGAGCCCGAAGGCCGCCATCGGCCTGGCGCTCACCAACCGCGCCAACAAGGCGATCTGCCTGCTCGAGATCACGGCCGACAAGAACACCCATCTGTTCTGTGTGAACGGTCAGTCGCGCAAGAACATCGCCACCGTGCCCAACCTCGCCAAGCTCGACGGCTCCGATCGCATCCGCCTGATCGAGGCTGATGGCGCTGCCCGTTTCATCCTGAATGGCCAGAAGGTGGGCGACATTGCCGACGAGCCGGCGATGAACTCGGAGCTGGGCATCATGGCCTACGACGTGGGCACGTTCGGCATCGCGGACTTCGGCATTGCCAACAACGTGCTCGACCGGCCCGCCGACGCGCAGCCCCAGGGCCAGCCTTCGCGTGGGGGCGGCGCGCAGCAGGCGCCCCGGCAGCAGCCGGCCGCCGAGCCACCGCGCCGACGTTCGCCCGACAGCGACAACGTGCTGCCGGGCGAGGGCCCTTACCCCCGCTTCGGTGGCGATACGGTGCGCGTGGTCTCGGTGTATCTGGGCCTGATGCGCAGCATCTTCATGCACGAATTCGGCCACGCGCTGATCGGCGAGCTCGAGCTGCCGGCGACCGGCGCCGAAGAAGACGCCGTGGATATCTATTCGGCCCTGCGCATCGTCGAGCCCAGCATGTACCCGTCCGGCGATCGCGAGCTCGACGAGATCGCGCGCGGTTCGGCCACGTATGCCGCCCTGCAGTGGTATTACAGCGGCAAGATCGGCGAGGCCAAGGGCTCGACCTCGCCCTGGCAGGACGAGCATACGGGCGACCTCAAGCGCTTCCGCAACATGTTCTGCATCATGTATGGCGGCAATCCCGAGGCCTTCGAATCGCTCGCGCAGAGCGTGAAATTCGAGGATCGCACCAAGGCGCGCTGCATCGACGAGTTCAACAAACAGAACCGCGCCTGGCGCCGGATCCTGGCGCCGCACACCCGCGTCGGCACCTGGGAACCCGACGGCCAGCAGCCGGCCAACGCGCCCGGCGCGCCGGTGAACGTGACGTTCGAGCCCTCGTCGCGCAAGATCGGCAACTTCTATGGCGGCACGCTCGCCAAGGCGCTGACCGACAACATCCAGAACCTCGGCAAGACCTATGTGCTGCCGCGCCCGATCAATGTCACGTTCAAGGACTGCGGCAAGCTCAACGCCTGGTACAGCCCGCGCGAAGGCTCGATCACCATGTGCTACGAGCTGATCGAGCACCTGGCCGTCATGATTTCGGACATCGAGATGGGCACCGTGAACGGCGAGGTGGTGGACCGGACCGGCGCCGCGCCGGGCCGCCAGCAGACCTCCGCCCCGCCGGCGCCGCGTCAGGGCAGCACTGCGCCGGGCAACCCGCCCGCCAATGCCTTCAACGAGCTCGAGGATCGCGGCGTGCCGCCCAGCGCGCTGCTGTTCACCTCGCCGTACAAGGGGCCGACGCCGAACAAGCATTACAACGCCAAGGTCGTGCGCACCTCCGAGGTGGCGGACATGATCCAGAACGACCGCAAGCTCATCATGGTGGACACGAGCGGCCTGCTCGAGACGATTCCGCAGTCTTATTCGTTGATCGACGCGGGCTCGGACGGCAGCGTGCGTGACTCCCTGCAGAGCGCGCTCGACGGTTGGCTGACCAAGCAGAGCGGCGGCGACCGCAACGCCACGCTGGTGTTCTTCGGCGCGGGCATGAACGACCGCACCAGCTACAACGCGGCGCTGCGCGCCGCTACGCTGGGCTGGCCTACCTACTGGTATCGCGGCGGTATCGAAGCCTGGAAGGCCAACGGCCTGCGCACGGTGTCGGTCAAGCCGATGCAGCAGAAGCCCCAACAGTGATCGGGGCAGGGCGGCGCGCCTGAGCGTCCGCCGCCCACTCGCCGCGCGGCCGTCCCGTTGCGGCGCGCTCGCGTTTCGCCCCGGGGGCGGACCTGCCGCCCCGGCCGGTCAATCGACCAGCTTCCCCGCGCGCTCGATCGCCTTGGGCTCGTCGTCCGTCGGCGGCACGTCCAAGCCGACGTCGGCGCGCACCTGGGCGTGGCTGATGAGGGCGAAGATGAAGGTGCCGCCCACGATGTTGCCGAGCAGGGTGGGCAGCACGAAGCGCGACAGGCTTTCCGAAATCGTGGCTTCGCCCAGCAGCACCAGATACGTGACCTCGATCGTGCCGACCACCACGTGGGCCACGTCGGAGATGCCCATCAGGTAGGTGATCAGGAAGATGAGCAGCACGCGGCCGGTCTCGACCGCGTGGATCATCCACACCAGCAAGGCGATCAGCCAGCCCGCCAGCACGGCGGTCGCGAAGGACTTGTCATTGGGCACCTCGAGCAGGTGGTGGCCCATCGCCAGAAACTCCTTGTCGACCTCGGGCGAGAACATCGGCAGGTAGGCGAACACCGCAGCGGCGATCAGGCCGCCCACGAAATTGCCCAGCATCACCGTGCCCCACAGCCGCAGCAGCTTGATGAGCTTGAGCCAGGTCGGCTGCGACATGAAGGGCAGCACCGGCGTGATGGTGTTCTCGGTGAAGAGCTGCTGACCCGCCGTGATCACGAAGATGAAGCCCAGGGTGTAGCCCATCGCCTCGATCAGAATCGCCCAGGGCGCGTCGGGCAGGTAAGCCTGCAGCACGCCGCGGCCCAGCATCGAGGTGCTCATGATCAGGCCGCCGGCGATGGCGGACCAGAACAGGGCGAAGAAGTCGCGCCGCATCTCCTTCTCGCCTTCTTTGCGGATGATCTCGTGGACCGCGGCGGCCTTGGACGGCAGCTTCTCGGTCAGTTCTTCCGCGGATTCTTTTTTGTCGTTCGAGGCGGCGTTTTCGGCCATGGTGCGCTCCGGAGGGCGGTATCGGGTCTGCCCCTGTGGCAGGTGATTTCAACCATATGTCAGGCGGGCGGGAAGAAAAAGGGGCCGATTGGTGTCCAAGGCAAGCAGACGTAAATCCCGCTACGGCGGCCCGCCGTTCTGCATCATCCGTAAGCAGGCGATGCCGGGCGCGCCGACGGGGTAAACTGGCTGTTGCTCCGGGGTGCACGCCAGTGCTGAGATTCAGACCCGCGAACTTGAACCGGCTCATACCGGCGTAAGAAGAGCATCGACCTCAACAGGCCGCGCCGCAGCGGGCCGCCAGGGGCGGGCTTCGGAGCTTTCACAGGAACACGAAAGCCCATGAGCCCGATCGCACCGCCCGAGGCGGACATCCTCGAATTCATTGCCCAGGACGGCTGCACCGACGCCCAGTTCGACGCGCTCGCGCTGCGCCTGTTCGCGTATCAGTACGGCGCCAACCCCGCCTACCGCAGCTTCTGCCAGCGTCGCGGCGCCACGGTGCGCACGGTCAAGACCTGGAGCGACATTCCCGCCGTGCCGATCGACGCCTTCAAGGCCATGGAGCTGCGCTGCGAGCCGCCCGTGCCCGGCGAGCGTGTCTTCATGACGAGCGGTACCACCCGCGCAGACACCCGGGGCAAGCATTTTCATCCGCGGCTCGATGTGTACGACCTGTCGATGACGCGCAACTTTGCCGTGCGCGTGATGCAGGGCGTGCCGCGCCTGCCCATGGGCATTCTGTTTCCCGATGAGATCGCCATGCCGAACTCGTCGCTGGCGCATTATCTGGCGCTGGCCAAATCCGAATTCGGCACGCCCGACAGCCGCTATTTCATGTCGCCGCAAGGGATCGACCTGGCCGGCCTGTGGCAGCGCCTCGAGCAGGCCGAGCGCGAGGGCGAGCCTTACGCCCTGCTGGGCGCCAGCTATAGCTTCGTGCACGTGATCGACGCGCTGCGCAGCGAGGGCCGCTCGTTCCGCCTGCCGCCGGGCAGCCTGCTCTTCGACACGGGCGGCTACAAGGGCCAGTCGCGCGAGCTGCCGCTGGATGCGTTCTATGCGGCGCTGTCGGAGCTGCTCGGGGTGCCGCGTGCGCGCTGCATCAACATGTATGGCATGACCGAGCTCAGCACGCAGTTCTACGACAACGGCAATGCCACGGTGCCCTCGGTGAAATCCGGCCCGCACTGGATCCGCTCGCGTCTGGTCGATCCGGCCACGGGCCAGACCGTGCCCGCCGGCGAGCGCGGCATCCTGGCGCATTGCGACCTGGGCAACTTCAATTCGGTGAGCACGATCCTGACCGAAGACGTGGGCGAGCCGGCCGACGGCGGCTTCCTGTTGCTGGGCCGCGCCGAAGGGGCGCAGGCCAAGGGCTGCTCGCTCGCGGTCGAAGAATTCATCCGCTCGGCCGCGCCATGACGCCGCGTCGGATCGAGGCGGGCTACCTGCCCGGCCTGGCGGCCGCCGACGTCCAATGGCAGATCCTGCCGTTCGGCGAAGGCGAGGATCGCGTCGAGGTGGCGGTGCCGATGCTCACGGCCGCGCAGATGACCGCGCTGGCGGCGCGCGTGCGCGCGGCGGCCGCGCGCCACCTCAAGACGATGAGCGTGTCCGACATCATCGCCGTGATCGATCGCGCGGTCGCGCGCCTGCTCGACCCGCACGATCCTGTCCGGCGCGACGCCGATGCGCTGTTGCCGCGGGTGAGTGGCTACGACGCCAAAATGGTGCGTCTGGGCCTGACCGGCTTTCTCAGGACGTTTCGCGCCCCGCAGCTGCACCGGTTCGTGGCCGAGGATTTCGCCAACCCCAAGGTGCTCGACGGCTTTCAGCCGGCGGCCAAGGGCGGCGCCGTGCGGGCCTACGGGCCCGATCTGCTGGTGCACAGCTGGGCGGGCAACGTGCCGGCGCTGGCGCTCTGGAGCCTGGTGTGCGGCCTGCTCGTGAAGGCCGGCAACGTCGGCAAGCTGCCCACCGCCGAGCCGCTCTTCGCCGGCTGGTTCGCGCGCGCGCTGGCCGAGGTGCATCCGCCGCTGGCCGACTGCCTCGCGGTGGTGTGGTGGCGCGGCGCGGGCGGCGAAGATGCCGAAGCACTCTACGCGCAGGCCGACACGGTGGTGGCCTATGGCGGCAACGCCGCGCTGCAGGCCATCCAGCAACGCCTGCCCGTGACCACGCGCTTTCTGGCGCACGGCCACAAGCTGGGCTTCGGCGTGGTCAGCGCGCAGGCGCTCGATGCCTTGCAGGCGCCCGCGCTCGCGCGCCGGGCCGCGTGGGATGTGATGCGCTACGACCAGCAGGGCTGCTACTCGCCGCATGTGTTCTATGTTCAGCGGGGCGGCGAAGTGTCGCCGCGCGATTTCGCGGCCTATGTGGCCGCCGAGCTGGCCAATCTGCAGCGCCGCTTTCCGCGGCGCGCGCTCGATCTGGACGAGTCGGCGGGCGTGGCCAAGTGGCGTCAGGCGATCGAATGGCAGCCCGCGCGCGCGGGGGCGGACGACGGACTGATCGGCGACCCCGGCGCGGCCTGGAACGTGGCCTACACCGATCGCGCGCCGGCGCTGGCGCCGACCGCCCTGCAACGCACGATCGTGGTCGCCGCGATCGATACGCTGAATCAGGCGGTGGACGCCGTCGCGGGCCTGGCCCGATATCTGCAGACCGCCGGCGTCGCCGCCGCGCCGCACGAGCTGTACGCATTGGCCGAGCGGCTCGGCGCCGCGGGCGTCACCCGCATCAGCGCGCTCGGCGCCATGAGCGTGCCGGAGGCGGGCTGGCATCACGACGGACGCTTCAACCTGCTGGACCTGGTGCGCATGACGGAGATCGAATCGTCCGCCGAAGCCGCCGCCGAGCCCTACGCTTCGTATGAACCCTGAACCCGCACACCCGGCGCCGCCGCCCTTTCTGGATATCCGGCAGGCCGTCTATGCCTACCCGGGCAGTCCGGCCATCGTCGACGGCGTGGACTGGCGGCTGGAGGAGGGCGGCTTTCACACCCTGGTGGGCCGCAGCGGCTGCGGCAAGACCACGCTGCTCAAGCTGGCCGCCGGCCTACTCGCGCCGCAGCGCGGCCGCGTCGTGCAGGCCGACGGCAGCGCCGCCGCGCCGGGGCCGCAACTGGGGTATGTGTTCCAGGCGCCCACCTTGCTGGACTGGCATCGCGTGATCGATAACGTGCTGCTGCCGGTATCGCTGCAGCGCCGACCCGGCGCCGACGACCTCTCGCGCGCGCAGGAGCTGCTCGCGATGCTGGGTCTGGCCGACCATGCACAACGCTATCCGCGCCAGCTTTCCGGCGGCCAGCAGAGCCGCGTGGCGCTCGCGCGCGCGCTGATTCTCGAGCCGGCGCTGCTGTTGCTCGACGAACCCTTCGCGGCCCTGGATGCCATCACGCGCGGCGAGCTGCAGGATGACCTGCTGCGCATGTGCCGGCTGCGCAGCACGACGGTGCTGTTCGTCACCCACGATATCGGCGAGGCGGTTTACCTCGGCGATCGCGTCGGCGTGATGCATCGCGGCAGGCTGGTCGCCGACATCGGCGTCGACCTGCACTCGCCGCGCCACCCGTCGATGCGGCATGGCGCGCCCTTCAATGCCTGCTGCGCGCGCGTCTACGACGCCATGACCGGAGGTACGGCATGAGCCGCTTGTTACGTGGCCGCCGCGCCAGCGCGCGCCTGATGTCGCTCGCGCTGCTCGTCGCGCTCGTTGGCATCTGGGAGGCCGTGGTGCGGCAGACCGGCATGTCGGCCCTGGTGCTGCCCGCGCCGTCGGCCGTGGCGGCCACGCTCTGGAACACGCTGGCCTCGGGCTACCTCTGGCCGCATATCGGCACGACCGTGGCCGAGATGTTGCTCGGCCTTGCGCTCGGCGGTGCGGCCGGGTTGGCGATCGGCGTCGCGCTGGCCGAGTCGGCGTTGCTCGACCGCGTGCTCAAGCCCTATGTGATCGTGAGTCAGGTGGTGCCCAAGCTGGCGCTCGCGCCGCTCTTCGTGCTGTGGTTCGGGTTCGGCATGGCTCCCACCGTGGTGATGACCGCGCTGATCTGCTTCTTTCCGCTGATGGAAAACACCCTGACCAGTCTGCGTCAGGTCGATCCCAATCGCTTGCAGCTCTTTGGCATGCTGGGCGCGTCGCGCACCCAGACACTGCTGCGCCTGAAGCTGCCCGCCGGGCTGCCCGGCATTCTGGCCGGGCTGCGCGTGGCCGTGGTGCTCGCGCTGGTGGGGGCGGTGGTCGGCGAGTTCATCGGCGCGAGCCGCGGCCTGGGCGCGGTGATCATCGCCGCGCAGGGCATGATGGACACGCCGCTCATGTTCGCCGCGCTCACCGCCATCGCCGTCATCGGCCTGGTTTGCTATCAGGCCACGCTGTGGCTCGAACGCCGCCTGCTGCGCCCCTATACCGATCAACCATGACATCAACCAGGACGCTCACCATGCTGCCGTCTCTTCAACGCCGTGCCCTGCTGGGCGCCGCCGCCGGCCTGGCCGGGCTCGCCGCCTTCGGTCCGCTGGCGCGCGCGCAGGGCGCCGCCACCGGCAGGATCACGCTGGCTGGCTGGAGCAAGCCGATCGCGGAGATCACCAACCTGCTCGCCGAGCCCGACAAGGGCTTCTTCAAGGCGCAGGGCGTGGAGCTCGTCTACCTGCCCGGCGCGGGCGGGGGCGACGCCATCCGCAACATCCTCAGCGGGCAGGCGGATGTGGCCTTCACCGACCCGGGCTCGCTGTTCGCCGCGCTCGACAAGGGCGAGCCGCTGCGCGCCATCTATGACATCTATCCGCAGAACGTCTTCAACGTAGTGTCGCTCAAGTCCGCCAACATCCGGCGGCCGGCCGACCTCAAGGGCAAGCGCATCGGCGTGTACAGCCTGGCCAGCGGGACGCGCCAGAATCTGCTCGTGATGTTGCATCAGGCGGGGCTGACCGAAGCCGATGTCGAGATCGTGGTGACCGGCGTGCTGAATTTCGCGCCGCTCCTGCAGGGCCAGGTCGGCGCGACCGCCGCCACGGACACCGGCCTCGCGGTGGGCCGGCGCCGCGGATTGGGCGAGGTCGATGTGATGGAAGTGCGCGACGTGATCAACGTCTCGAGCGATCTGTTCGTCGTGCGCGAGTCGGTGCTGAAGGAGCGCGCCGCGTTGCTGCGCGCGTTCCTGAAAGGCTATCGCGACAGCGCCGCCTGGATGATCGCGAACCCCGAGGAAGCCGCCACGCTGGCCGGCAAGCGCGCCATCGACGGTACCGATCGCGCCATCAACCTCGAAGTGATCAAGCTGCGCAATGCCTCGAGCCTGGCCTCGCCGGGCGCGGGCGGCGTAGCGCGGCCGCTGGGCACCTTCGATGTCGACGCGCTGCAGCGCGCCGCCGACGCCTACCGCGCGCTCGGGTTGATCAAGCGTCCCATCGACGTGGCCAGCGTGGTGGACGCCAGCCTGTTGCCGGGAGCCTGACATGAGCGCGGATCGCAAGTTTGCCGGGAAAGTCGTGCTCGTGACCGGCGCCAGCCGGGGCATCGGCGCCGAGATCGCACGCGCTTTCGCGCGCGAGGGCGCCACGGTGGTCGTGAACTATCTCAGCAACGCCAGCGCCGCGCAGGCCGTGGCCGAGCAATGCCAGGCGTTGGGCGGCGATGCGTGGGCCGTGCAGGCCGACGTGGGCTCGGCGCCAGCGGTGCAGGCCATGGTGGACAGCATCGTGCAGGAAACGGGGCGGCTGGACGTGCTGGTCAACAACGCGCTGCGTCATTACGCCTTCGATCCGCGCCGCCGCACCGCGTTCGATGCGCTGTCCTGGCAGGACTATCAATCGCAGTTCGATGGCGCGGTCGGCGCCGCGTTCAACGTATGCCAGGCGGCCGTGCCGCATTTCAAGCGGCGCGCGCAGGGCTGCATCGTGAACATCGCGAGCAATCTGGTCGAGCATCCGGTGGTGCCGTACCACGACTACACGACGGCCAAGGCCGCGCTGGTGGCCTTCAGCCGTAATCTCGCCGCCGAGCTCGGTCCGCACGGGGTCCGCGTCAATTGCGTGGCGCCCGGCCTCGTCTATCCGACCCAGGCCAGCGGCGAGACGCAGGCCGCGTTCCGCGAAACGTTGATTGCCGCCACGCCGCTGCGCCGCATCGCCCGCCCCGAAGACGTGGCTGGTCCGGTGCTGTTTCTGGCGTCCGACTGGAGCGGCTTCATGACGGGCCAGGTGCTGTTCGTGGACGGCGGTCTGGTGATGCGCTGACACATGGGCAGAGCGGCAACGCCGCTCGCCGTTTGTCTCGAGTACCGCGCGGCGTGTGTCGAGTACCGCGCGGCAGGTGCGGCGTGTGTCGGGTGGCGCGCGGCGCGCCAGCTCAAGCGGTGCGGCCAGGTTCGGGCACGAGCTCGAACACCGCATGCAGCGAGCGGCCGCCTGCGTCCACCGCCACGGTCACCGGCATGTCCCGCACCACGAATTCGTAGATCGCTTCCATGCCCAGATCGGCGAACGCCACCACGCGCGCGGCCTGCACGCTGCGCGCCACCAGATAGGCCGCGCCGCCCACGGCGATCAGGTACGGCGCGCCATGCGCGCGGATGGCGGCGCGCGCTTCGGCGCCCCGCTCGGCCTTGCCGATGGTCAGCAGCAGACCGGTGCGCGCGAGCAGCTGCGGCATGAACTTGTCCATGCGGGTCGCCGTGGTGGGGCCGGCCGGGCCCACCGCCTCGCCGTCGATGGGATCCACGGGGCCGACGTAGTAGAGCGCGCGGCCCTGCAGCGGCACGGGCAAGGGCTGGCCCTGATCGAGCAGGTCGGCCATGCGCTTGTGCGCGGCATCCCGGCCCGTGAGCAGCTTGCCCGACAACAACAGGGTTTCGCCGGCCTGCCAGCTCGCGACGTCGTCGCGCGTGAGCGTGTCGAGATCCACGCGCCGGCCCGATCGGTCGGGCAGCGCATCGGGGATGCCGTCCCACACGGCGGGATCGGTCTCGGGCAGATGCGCCGGACCCGCCAGCGGCATGTCGAATGTGACATGACGGGTGGCCGCGCAGTTGGGCACGAGCGCCACCGGCAGCAGCGCGGCATGCGACGGCGCGGTGGCCACCTTGACGTCGAGCAGGGTGGTGTCGCCGCCCAGGCCCTGCGCACCGATGCCCAGCGCGTTGACCCGGTCGTGCACCTCGACGCGCAAGGCCTCTTCGGGCGTGGCGGCGCCGCGCGCGAGCAGAGCCGGCATGTCGATCGGTGCGAACAGTGCGCGTTTGGCGAGCGCCATGGCCTGCTCGGGCGAGCCGCCCACGCCCAGACCCAGCACGCCGGGCGGGCACCAGCCCGCACCCATGCCCGGCAGTTGCGCCACGACCCAGTCCGCCACGCTGTCGCTGGGGTTGAGCATGGCATAGCGCGCCTTGACGTCGCCGCCGCCGCCCTTGGCCACGACGGTGAGCCGCAGGTCTTCACCCTCGACGAGCTCGACCTGCACGATGGCCGGCGTGTTGTCGCGCGTGTTGCGCCGCGCGCCGAGCGGGTGGCGAATGATGGAGGCCCGCAGCGGATTGGTGGAACAGGTATAGGCGCGCGCGACCGCCCGGTTGGCCAGCGTCTGCAGGCTGGGCGTGGGCCCCGCGTCATCGTGCATGACGCGCACGTCCATACCCATGCGCACATACACGTGCACCACGCCGGTGTCCTGGCAGACGGGCCGGCGCGCCGCCGCGGCCAGTTTGCTGTTGACCAGCAGCTGCAGCAGGGCCTGGCGCGCCGCGTCGCGGGTTTCGCGTGCATGCGCGGCTTTCAGCGCCTGCACGAAATCCGCCGGGTGGGTGTGGCTGATCGATTGCAGCGCGCTGGCGATGCTGGTCTCGATGTCCGCGGCTTGCACGACGCGCATGACGGGATCCTATTGCAGCGTGATGCCGGCCTGCTTGATCACCTGCGCCCAGCGCTGGATCTCTTCGGCCGTGAATTGCTGGAAGGCCGCCGGCGCGTATTGCGCGGGCTGCAGCAGCTGAATGCCCTGCTCGCTCATGCGCCCCGTGAAGGCCTGATCCTGCAGCGCTTTCTGCCAGGCCTGGTACATCGTCTGCACCACCGCGTCGGGCGTGCCCTTGGGCGCGTAGAGGCCGTACCAGGTCGAGACCTGGAACCCGGGGATGGCCTTCTCGCCCATCGTGGGGACCTCGGGGAACTGCGGCATGCGCTCGCTCGACGTGAGACCGAGCGCGCGCACCTTGCCGCCCTGGGTCTGCGGCAGGGCGGTGTTGGTCTGGTCGAACATGGCGTCCACCTGATTGCCCATCAGGTCGTTGAGCGCCGGGCCCGCGCCCTTGTAGGCGATGGGCGTGATCTCCATGCCGGCCTGGCTGGCGAACATGGCCGCCACCAGATGCGAGGTCGAGCCCACGCCCGCGTTGCTGAAGTTGAGCTTGCCGGGGTTCTGCTTGCCGAACGCGATGAGGTCGGACACGGATTTATAGGGCGATTTTTCGCCGACCAGCAGCACCAGCGGCGTATCGGGGAAGCGGAACACCGCCTGGAAGTCGCGCGCCGGGTCGTACGGCAGGCGGGCATACAGCGAAGGCGCGGCGGCCATATAGCCGATATGGCCGACCAGGAAGGTGTAGCCGTCGGGCGTGGACTTCGCGGCCTTGGCCGCGCCGATGGTGCCGCCCGCGCCGCCGACGTTCTCGATCAGGATGGTCTGCTTGAGCTCCTGCGCGACCCGGTTGGCCACGTTGCGCGCCATCGCGTCCGTGGGGCCGCCGGCTGCGAACGGCACGATCCAGGTGATGGCCCGCGAGGGGTAGCTGTCTTGCGCTTGCGCGCCCAGCGGCAGGGCGAACGCGCCCGCGACGGTCAGTGCCGCCATCCAGTTCTTCATGGTTTGTCTCCGTGTGTTCTTGTGCTGTGTGGGGTGGGCGCCGGTCAGGCCGGCGAATGGGGAACGTAGGCGTGGTCGCGCATGCGGTCGACCATGGCGGGGGCCGCGCCGAGATAGTTGGCGGGGTCGCACAGGCGTTCGATGGCATCGCCGTCCAGGCGCTGCGTGACGCGCGGATCCTCGCGCAGCACGTCGGCCAGGCGGCGGCGCGCGGTGGCCGCGGCGCGGCAGGCGTCATAGACGACGTCGTGCGCGGTCTGGCGGCCGATGTGCGGCGCGAGGCCCATCATGACGGCCTCGGCCACGATGAGGCCGCCCGAGAGGTCGAGATTGCGGCTCATGCGGGCGGTGTCCACTTCGAGCCCGCCCAACATGAAACGCGCCTGGCGCAATGCGCCCGCGGTCAGCACGAAGGCCTCGGGCACCGCGGTCCACTCGACATGCCAGGGACCGGTGGCGCGCTCGAAGTCCTGCAGCATGGCGTCGAGCGCCAGTCCGGCGTGCTGGCGCACGGTCTTGGAGGCGCTCCACATCAGTTCGCACGAGATCGGATTGCGCTTCTGCGGCATGGTGCTGGATGCGCCGCGGCCTTTCACGAAGGGCTCGAACGCCTCGGCGAATTCGTTGGTCATCATCAGCATGATGTCCACGGCGATCTTGCCCAGCGAGCCCGCCACCAGGGCCAGGAATTGCACCGTTTCGGCCAGGCCGTCGCGCGCCACGTGCCAGGTGACCGGCGTGGCGCCGAGGTCCAGCTCCTGCATGAGTGCCGCGTGCACGGCCAGGCCCTCGTCGCCCAGCGACGCAAGGGTGCCCGCCGCGCCGCCGAACTGGCCGATCAGCACGCGAGGCCGCAGTTGTTCGAGGCGCTCGCGATGGCGTCGCACCATCAGCAGCCAGACGGCCGCCTTGTAGCCGAAGGTGATGGGCAGGGCGTGCTGCAGATGGGTGCGGCCGGCCATGGGTGCGTCGCGATAGCGCAGCGCCAGCGCATCGAGAATGCCGTCGAGCGCGGCGAGGTCGTCGTCGATGATGGCCAGCGCTTCGCGCACCTGCAGCACCGTGGCCGTATCCATGATGTCCTGCGTGGTGGCGCCCCAGTGCAGGTATTCGCCTTCGGCGCCGCACTGGTGCGCGAGCTGGTGCACGAGCGGCAGGATGGGATAGCCCACGATCTCCGTCTCGTCGCGCAGCCGTGCCATGTCGATCGCGGCCGCGTCGGCGCGCGCTTCGATGGCGGCCGCGGCCGCGGCGGGGATGACGCCGAGGCGGCCCTGCACGCGGGCCAGCGCCACTTCGGTGTCCACATAGCGCCGCACGGTGGCCTCATCGTCGAACACGGCGCGCATCGCGGCGGTGCCGAACATATCTTTGAACAGGGCCGATTCGAGGACTGAGATGGGCATAAATGTACGCTCGTAATAAGTTGTACGTACATTTAAGCAGGCGCTTGGTCCGGCGTCAACGCCGGGGATTACCCGTAGCGGAGGAGCCGGTCGGAGCAGCAGATAGAATGGAGTCCGTCTCCCATTTCCCGTCTGCCATGTCCATCACGCTGTACACCCGCATCTCGGAAGAACTGGCGCGACGGATCGCGAGCGAGGTGTATCCCGTGGGCACGCTGCTGCCCGCCGAGCATGCCCTGGCCGAGGAATTCGACGCCAGCCGCCATACCGTGCGCGCCGCGCTGCGCCAGCTGCAGGACCTGGGCCTGATCGCGCGCCGCCGGGGCAGCGGCACGGAGGTGATCGCCGCGCGGCCCAGGACAGGCTTCAGCCAGTCGCTCGGCTCGCTCGAAGACCTGGTGCAGCTGGCCGCCGAGACGCCGCGCACCATTCATCAGACCCAGGAAGTGGTGGTGGATGTCGGTCTCGCGCTGCAATTGGGCGTGGGCCCGGGCACGCGCTGGTTGAAGTTTTCGTCCACACGTGGCGCCGAAGGCCAGCCGCCGCTGGTCTGGACCGAGCTATACGTCGATGCCCATTACAAGGGCGTGCGCAAGCTGGCCCGCGAGCATCCCGACCGCCTGGTGTCGGACCTGATCGAAGCGCACTACGGACGCCGCATCGCCTCCGTGGCGCAGACGATCTCGGCCTGCGCGCTGCCCGCAACGGTGGCGCGCGAGCTCGCGGTGGCCGCGGAATCACCGGGCCTGTTCATTCGGCGTCAGTACAAGGATCAGGCAGGGCAGATCGTGGAGGCGTCGCTGTCGTATCACCCGGCGGGCCGCTACGAATTCACGACCACGCTGATCCGGGAACACTGAGCGGCGCGGGCGTCAGCGGCTGCTGGCGCGGCGCAGCCGTTCGAGTTCGGCCTGGTTGAGCCGGCGCGCTTCCTGCTCGGCGTAGGCGCGTTCGCCGGATTCATAAGAGCCTTCGAACATGCAGCGGCTGCGGAACCAGCCGCAGTCGTTGGCGACGCGGCCATCCTCGGCGCGTGTCTGGCCGTGCCCGTCGGGCGCGCTGGGCTTGCTCGAACAGCCGGCCAGGGCCGCGAGAAGAATCACCGCGGCATAGCGGCTCGACGTGAAGACAGACATGGACTGCGCCCCGAAAGAGTTGCTGCAGGCATAGTTATAGCAAGCCTCGCGCCCGCGGCCGTGCGCTGGTATCGTGGCGCGCGCCGCAGATGCGCTGAGCTTCAATGCTTGCCCGTCTCGGGGCCGTGCGCCCCGGGCGGCAGCCAGCGCCAGAAGACCGAGGCCGCGATCAGGCCCAGCAGGCCCACGCCGACCGAGCCCGCGCCCAGCGAAATGAGGGCGGCCAGTCCGGAGAGCACCACCGGGCCGCCGCTGGTGCCCAGGTCGGCCATCAGGCGCCAGATGCCCAGGAACTTGGTGCGCGCGCCGGCCGGCGCGGCGTCGGCGCCCAGGGTCATCACGATGCCGGATCCGATCCCGTTGCCAAAGCCCAGCAGCAGCGACACCACCACGAAGCTCACCACCCCGGTCGTGAGCGGAATCGCCATCAGGCTGAGGCCCATGATGAGCGAGCAGGGCAGCGCGACCCACAGGCGGCCGTAGCGGTCCATGACGCGGCCCGCCGGATAGAACACCGACATGTCCACCGCTGCCACGAGCCCGTAGATGAGCGATGTGGTGGCGGCGTCGAGGCCGAGGCTGGCGGCCCAGAGGGGGATCACCACCTGACGTGAGGCGCGCAGGGCGCTGATCAGCATGATGCCGACGCCCAGCGTGGCGTAGACCTTGCGATGATCGCGGGCGATCTGCGCCATGCCGAGCGCGGGCGTGGCGGCGCCGGCCGTCGGCCGCACGTCCAGGTCGGGGGCGGCGAGCGCGATGCCGCCCGCACCGAGCATCGCGGCGATCGCGATCCAGTACGCGCCGTCCAGCCCGATCAGGTGGATCAGCGCCGCGCCGGCGAACGGGCCGATGAACGTGCCGATACGTGTCGTGCCGCCCAGCGTCGACAGCGCACGGGCGCGGAACGAGAACGGCACGAGCTCGATCAGGTAGCTCTGGCGCGCCAGCTGGAACACCGATTGGGCGACGCCCTGCATCAGCATCGCCAGCGCGAGCACCCACAGCAGCGGCACGAAGATCACCAGCAGCAGCCCGGTCACGCTCAGCAGCGCGGCGCCCGCCATCGCGCGCTTCTCGCCGTAGCGCTGCGTGAGCAGCGCGGAGGGGATATTGGAGAAGAGCGAGCCGACGCCGATCAGCGCGGTGATGAGACCGGCCACGGCGACCGAGGCGCCCTCGTTGTGCGCGGTGAGCGCCACCACCGGCAGGATGGCGCCGTTGCTGATGCCGTAAAGCAGGGAAGGGCCGAACGCCGGAACGGCGATCTTCTTCAGATTGAAGGTGTCTGGTTGCGACATGTCGGGGCTGCGGGTCGAACTCGAGGCGCCGAAGCAGAAGCGCCCGAGGCTGCATCAAGGCATGCGCGCCCACGGCAGGCGGCGCAAGGCACACGATCCCGCGGCGCGTAGCGCCCTCTCCGTGCGGCTGCAGTCAGCAGACTGTCAGCCGCCGAAGACGGTATCGAAGGCCCGCGTGAGTGTAGTGCTGTCGGCCGCCGGGACCAAACCGGGCGCGCCGCGCGCCATGGCCGCGTGCAGCAGCGCCGAGCAGGCGCCGTCCCAGGGGGCGGCGAGCGTCTCTTCGATCTCGCCGTCTTCGTCTTCGGTGCGCAGGATCGCATCCGCGCCGCCGATGGCCTGCGCCCGCTTCCAGAGCTGGCCGTGAATGAGCATGAAACCGCCGTGCACGGGCGAACGCGCAGCGCCGCCGCGGGACGACGCGGCGAGCGTGCCAGCCCAATCCTGCGCAGGCGTGGCGGCGGATGCGGGCGTGCCCTCCGACCAGTGAGCCCAGGCGCGGCCATATGCCGCCTCGGCGTCGGGCGCGAGCGCGTTCGCGTTCGACAGCGCCGTTGCCTGCGCGACAGACAGGCTTTCGATGCGGGCGAGCACGTCGAGCACCGCGTCGCCGTGCGGGCCGAACAGCGCCGACAGCGGCAGCGCGTCGATGAGCTCGATCTCGCTTGCGCGCCAATAACCGGGCTCGGCGACCAGGCCCGACATATCGCCCAGCACGGTCACGCGCACGCGCCACAATCGGCCCGGCCAGTGGCTGCCGATGGTGATGGAGGCGATGTGCTGGTCGACCACGATCCAGGGCGGGCCCGAGGCGGCGCGGCGCACGCGTGCGCCCTCGCGCACGAGCTCGGTGCGCGGGTCGGTCGCGTCGTACCAATAGCCTTCACGAGCGGGAGGGAGAGCGGTCATGGGAACAGAAACAGGATGCCGATACGGTGACGTAGCGTCATGGACGTGTCACGAAACCCCCGCAGAATCCCACGGATTATCCAAAAAAGGAAGCGCGGGGATCATGAAGAAACTGCTCAGCCTCACCCTCATCGGCATGGCCTCGTTGGCCGCCACCTCGGCCAGCGCCGCCGACTGCGAGCGCGGCACGCTCGACAAGAAATTCTGCGATGCCAACGGCGACATGGTCGCCGATGCGCCCACCGATCCCAAGCAATGGATCGATCCGGCGACGCTGATCTTCGCCTACACGCCGGTCGAAGATCCGGAGGTCTACCGCGGCGTGTGGGATGAGTTCCTGCGCCATATGGAAAAGACCACGGGCAAGAAGGTGCAGTTCTTCCCGGTGCAGTCCAACGCCGCCCAGCTCGAAGCCATGCGCGCCGGCCGTCTGCACGTGGCCGGCTTCAATACCGGCAGCAATCCGCTAGCCGTCAACTGCGCCGGCTTCGTGCCGTTCACGATGATGGCGAGCAAGCAGGGCGCCTACGGCTACGAGATGGAAATCATCGTGCCGGCCGACAGCAGCGCGAAGAAGATCGAAGACCTGAAGGGCAAGACCATCGCCTTCACGTCGCAAACGTCGAACTCCGGCTACAAGGCCCCCTCGGCGCTGCTGGCCAGCGCCTATGGCATGCAGGCCGACAAGGACTACAAGACCGCGTTCTCGGGCAAGCACGACAACTCCGTGATCGGCGTGGCCAATAAAGACTACGACGCCGCGGCCGTGGCCAACTCGGTAATGAACCGCATGATCGCGCGCAAGGCGGTGGACGACAGCAAGATCCGCAGCATCTACAAGTCGCAGTCGTTCCCGACCACGGGCTATGGCTACGTCTACAACCTCAAGCCCGAGCTGGCCGAGAAGGTGCGTCAGGCCTTCTTCACCTTCAACTGGGAAGGCACGCAGCTGCTGAAGGAATTCGGCAAGGCCGAGCCGGCGCAGGAAGCCTTCATCCCCATCACCTACAAAGAACACTGGGCGGTGGTGCGTGAGATCGATCAGGCCATGAAGGTGGCCTATACCTGCCAATGAGCGGCGCGCGCGACGCGGGGGGCGATGCCCCCCTGCTCAGTCTGCAGAAGTTGGTCAAGCGCTATCCCACGGGGGATCTCGCGCTCGACCACGTGGATCTGAGCGTGCCGCGCGGTCAGGTGCTCGCGCTGATCGGCCCGTCCGGGGCCGGCAAGAGCACCTTGATCCGCTGTATCAACCGCCTCGTGGAGCCCTCGGGCGGTGACGTGCGCCTGAATGGTCAGAGCCTGCCCACGCAGTCGGCGCGCGAGTTGCGCCGCACGCGGCGTCAGCTCGGCATGATCTTCCAGGAATACGCGCTGGTCGAACGGCTGACGGTCATGGAGAACGTGCTGTCGGGCCGGCTCGGCTATACGGGTTTCTGGCGCAGCTGGGCGCGCCGCTATCCCGCCGCCGACGTGCAGCAGGCGTTCTATCTGCTGGACCGCGTCGGTCTGGCGGGCTTCGAGAACAAGCGCGCCGACGCGCTGTCGGGCGGGCAGCGCCAGCGCGTGGGCATTGCCCGCGCCCTGATGCAGGATCCGCAACTGCTGCTGGTCGACGAGCCCACCGCCAGTCTCGATCCCAAGACCTCGCGCCAGATCATGCGTCTGCTCTGCGAGATCTGCCGCGAGCGCGGTCTCTCGGCCATCATCAACATCCATGACGTGGCGCTCGCCACGCAGTTCGCCGACCGCATCGTCGGACTGCGCAAGGGTCAGCTGGTCTATGACGGCGCGCCCGCCGGGCTGGTGCCGCAGGTGCTGACCGAGATCTACGGCATGGAAGACTGGCATCACGACGCCGGTGCCACGGACGAGCCGGCGCAGGCCGAGCCCGCCGCGGCCCATCCGCCACGCGTGGACACCTTGCGCGTTGCACAGGCCGCCGCATGAGCACGGCCCTGCAATGGCGCAAGCCGCCTTTCATCCGCTCGGCCCGCACGCGTGCGCTGCTCTGGCTGCTCGCGGGCCTGTATCTGTATGCCGCGCTCAACTCGGTCGCGGTCGACTGGAACCGCGTGGCCGAAGGGCTGGTGCGAGGCTGGCGCTTCGTCGCCGCGTTCGCCCAGCCGGATTTCGTGAGCCGCTGGCGCGAAATCAGCGAAGGGCTGATCGAGAGCCTGGCCATGACGGTGGTCGCCACCGCGCTCGGCATCGTGCTGAGCATTCCGGTGGGCCTGGGCGCCGCGCGCAATATCAGCCCTGCGCCGATCTATGCGCTGTGCCGGGGCTTCATCGCGATCTCGCGGGCGTTTCCGGAGCTCATCATCGCCATCCTGCTGGTCAAGATGTTCGGCTTCGGGCCGCTGGCCGGCATGATTACGCTGACCATCGCCTCCATGGGATTTCTGGGCAAGCTGCTCGCCGAAGAGATCGAGACGGCCGACCGCTCGCAGCTCGAGGCCGTGCGCGCCACCGGCGCCGCCTGGCCGCAATGGATCGTCTACGCCGTGCAGCCGCAGGTGATGCCGCGTCTGATCGGCCTGTCGATCTATCGCCTGGACATCAACTTCCGCGAGGCGGCCATCATCGGCATCGTGGGCGCCGGCGGTATCGGCGCCACGCTGAACACCGCGTTCGACCGCTATGAGTTCGAGACGGCCGCCGCGATTCTGCTGCTGGTGATCGCGATCGTGATGATGTGCGAATACCTGTCCGGTCACGTGCGCAGGAGGTTCCTGTGAACGCCGCGCCGCCGCTCTGGCGGCGTCACGCGCCGGGATCGCAGCGCTGGAACTGGCTGCTCTGGATGTTCGGCGCGCTGGTGTTCATGGTCAGCTGGAAACAGATGTCCGACAACACGATCTGGGCCTTCGCGGCGGATGCGCCGGCGGCGGGCTGGGATCTGGTGTCGCGCATGTGGCCGCCGCGCTGGAGCTATGTGCCCCAGCTGCTGCAGCCGCTCTGGGACACGCTCAACATCGCCACGCTGGGCACCGCCATCGGCACCGTGATCGCCGTGCCGGTCGCCTTTCTGGCGGCGCGCAACACCACGCCCAGCCGCGCGCTGCTGCGTCCGCTGGCTCTGGGCATCATCGTGGCGTCGCGCTCGATCAACTCGTTGATCTGGGCCATGTTGCTGGTCACGGTGGTGGGCCCGGGCGTGCTGGCCGGCATCATCGCAATCGCGCTGCGCTCGGTGGGTTTCATCGGCAAGCTGCTGTACGAGGCCATCGAAGAAATCGACGCCAAGCAGGTGGAGGCCATCTCCGCCACCGGCGCCACCGCGCCGCAGGTGCTGGTATACGGCGTGGTGCCGCAGGTATTGCCTTCGCTGGTGAGCACCACGGTCTATCGCTGGGACATCAACATCCGCGAGTCCACCGTGCTGGGCATCGTGGGGGCGGGCGGGATCGGCCTGCCGCTCGCGGCGTCCGTCGACACGCTGGCCTGGCCGCAGGTGACCGTGATCTTCGCGGCCATTCTGGGCACGGTGTTCATCGCGGAATGGGTATCGCGCAAGGTGCGCGAGGCGCTGATCTGAGGCGCCGCGGGCGCAGGATGTGAATGGGCCCCTGCGAGCCGGATGCCGATCCGGTATGCAGGGGCCCGTTTCGTCCAGGCCGTGTCGCCGGGGCTCGCTTACTGCGGCGCGGCGTTGCTCGCCCAGTCGGGCATCTCTCCGGCCACGGCACCGAAGAACGTGATCAACAGCCAGTAACCCAGGCCCGTGATCACGAGCAGCGACAGCACATTCATCAGGAAGCCGTGCTTCGCCATCTGCGGGATGGTGATGTAGCCCGAGCTGAACACCAGCGCATTCGGCGGCGTGGCCACCGGCAGCATGAAGGTCATCGAGGCGGCCAGCGTGGCGGGCACCATCAGCAGCAGCGGGTTTTCGCCGAGGTTCATCGCCAGACCCGCCACGATCGGAAGGAACGTGGCGGCGGTGGCGGTGTTGGACATGAACTCGGTCATGACGAGCACGACGAGCGCCACCAGAATGACCACGCCGAACGTGGGCAGGGCACTGGCGTAACCGCCGAGCTGGCCACCGATCCATTCGTCGAGGCCGGTGCCGACCACCGCGGCCGACAGGCTCAGGCCGCCGCCGAACAGCACGAGGATGCCCCACGGCAGGTTTTTGGTCATCGCCCAGTTCACGAGTGCGCCGCCATCTTTCTCGCCCGACGGAATCACGAACAGCGCGATGGCGGCCAGCACCGCGATCGAGGCGTCCGACAGGCCGGGGATGTACTGATCGAGCACGCTGCGGAAGATCCACGCCGTGGCCGTCACGATGAAGACGCCGGCCACGCGGCGTTCGGCCTTGGACCAGGTGCCGAGCTCATCCAGCTGCGAGCGGAACAGTTCGTCGGCGCCTTCGAGTGTCTTGCGGTCCAGGCGGATCGACACGCGCGTGAGCAGCAGCCAGGCGCCGAACAGCATCACGAGCATGATGGGCATGCCGAAAATCATCCACTGCGCAAAGCCGATGTCGTAGCCATAGGTGCGGCTGAGCGCGCCGGCCAGCAGCGCATTCGGCGGCGTGCCGATCAGGGTGCCGATGCCGCCGATCGACGCGGCATAGGCCACCGACAGCATCAGCGCCAGCGGAAATTTCGACGATCCGCCCTTCTGGCTGATGAGGCCCGCGACGGAGAGCGCGACGGGCAGCATCATCACGGCGGTGGCGGTGTTCGACACCCACAGGCCACAGAACGCGGTGGCCAGCATGAAGCCGCCCACGATGCGATGCTGCTGCGAGCCGGTGCGCGACACGATATTGAGCGCGATGCGGCGATGCAGGTTCCAGCGCTCCATCGCCATCGCGAGGAAGAAGCCGCCCATGAACAGAAAGATGATGGGGTCGCCGTAGGGGGTGGTCGCCTCGCGCGCCGTGGTGGCGCCCACCAGCGGGAACAGCGCCACCGGCAGCAGAGCCGTGACCGCGACGGGCACGGCCTCGGTGATCCACCACGCGATCATCAGCACGGCCACCGCCAACAGACGCCACGCCTCGGGTGACATGCCTTCCGGCGCCGGCAGCATCAACAAGATGCCGCACAGCGCGGCGCCCACGGCGACCGGAATCGGTTTGACGCGGGGTTTTTCCTGGGGACTCGGCGCGGCCGTTTGTGGGGGTGAGGGGTGGCGTGCTGCGTCGGCCATGCGGTCTCCATTCTGGGTTTAAGGGGTATGTAAGGTTTGTATAACCTCATGGCGATGGAGTTGCGGCAGGGTGTAACGAAGCTTGGCGGGGTGCCACGGTTACGCGGACGCCGGGCCCCGTGCGGGCGGGCCGCTGCCCACCATGGCCTGCGCCCGTGCAATGGCCTGCGCGATGGCGGCGGTGATTTCCTCGCGCGCGTTCTCGCCAGTGGCGCGCAACGCATAGGAGGGGTGCCAGGTGGGTAGCAGCCACGCGTCGCCCAGCCACACCGGCGTGTGCAGGTGCTCCTGCAGCGCCGCGTGACGGCCGAGGATCGCATGCAGCGCGGTGGCGCCGAGTGTCACGATCACGTCGGGGCGGACGCGCGCCCGCTCTTCTTCGAGCCAGTGCAGACAGGCATCCACCTCCTGTTGCGCCGGCGTCTTGTGCATGCGGCGCTTGCCGCGTGCCGTCCATTTGAAATGTTTTACCGCATTGGTGAGGTAGAGGCTGTCGGGCTCGGCGCCGGCTCGGCGCATGGCCTCGGCCAGCACCTGTCCGGCCGGACCGACGAAGGCGCGGCCGGCGAGATCCTCCTGGTCGCCCGGCTGCTCGCCCACCAGCATCACGCGCGCGGTCTCGGGACCCCGACCCGGCACGGGCTGCGTGGCGTGGCGCCAGAGCTCGCAGCGGCGGCATTGATCCAGCGTCGTGGGCAGGGCACGCTCGGGCAGGGCGCGTTGCGCGTCGACGGCCACGACCTTGCCCGGCATCGCGCTCACCGTCTGCGCCTGACCCACGCGGCGCGCGCCCGCGCGGGCGTCGGCGATCATGCCCGGAATCAGCCGGCCTTCGGGCAGGCCTTTCCAGAAGCGCGCCGGCATGTGCTGGTGCAACGCGGTTTCGTTCAGGCGCGCGGGATTGAATATGCTCTGGTAGTAGGCCAGCCAGAGCGGTTCGATCCGGTCGGTGCCGATGGGCACGATGCTGGCGTCGGCCGGAGCATCGCTGAAATGCATGGTCCGTCCGTCCCACAACGCGGCGCCCTGCGGCGTGCCGATCCACCAGCTTTCGCGGCCCATGCGCCGCGCGAAGTGATCGGCCACGGCATGCAGCACGTCGTGCTCGGGCTCGTACCAGGCGAGATAGCGCGGCAAGGGCAGTGCCTCGGGCATCGCGAGCGCCGGCGTGGAGGCGTCGGGGCCGAGCGCGTTCGGATCTTCACGCCGATGAAAGCGCACGTACGCGATCATGTCGTGGTGGGCGCGCCTCACCGACTTGGCCATGGCGTGCAGCCGCGCGCCATCGGGGTCGGCGGCCGACTCGGCCGAGCGGTCTCCTTCGCACCAGCGCCACAGCACGCGATAGAGCAGACCCCAGCGATCGGGCGAGCGATAGTGCGCGGCCTCCTGGAGCAGCGTGGCCAGGGAGCGGGAGATGCGCACGGTGGACGGCGACGGCGCAGGGTGGGCGGCGCTCGCGTCCGCGTTAGGAGCGTCGTCCAGGGCCATCTGCATCTGCTCGGCGCCGGCGATGCGCTCGTCCCAGGACAGGCTCTCGGGCGCGCGGCGCTCGGCCAGCGCCTGCAGCGCGAGCGCGCGCCAGCCGGGGTAGCCGCCCTCGACGCGTATGGTGGCCGGCAGCCGTGCGGTCATAGCAGCGCCAGCTGTTCGGGCGGTGGCGCCAGCGCGCGCCGCAGTTGCGCCGACGAAGGTTCGGCCAATGGCGGCTTGTAATCCTGCACCACGATGAAGGGCTTGACCTTGTCCATCGCGCAGCGCAGCCGCGCCACGTCCTGGTAGCGGATCGCGCGCATGCGGCGCAACTCGACCAGACGCTCGGCATTGCGCATGCCGATGCCGGGCACGCGCGCGATCATCCGCTGCGGCGCGCGATTGAGGTCCACCGGAAAAGACTCGCGATGCGACAGCGCCCACGCGAGCTTGGGATCGATGTCCAGCGGCAGATTGCCGCCCGCCTGCAGCAGCTCTTCGGCCTGGAAGCCGTAGCCGCGCATCAGGAAATCGGCCTGATAGAGCCGATGCTCGCGTTGCAGCGGGGGCGGTTGCAGCGGCACGGATGCCGGGCTGTCGGGAATGGGGCTGAAGGCCGAGTAGTAGACGCGCTTGAGCTTGTAGGCGCCATAGAGGGTCTGCGCGGTCTGCAGAATGGTGTGGTCGTCGGCCTCGTCGGCGCCCACGATCATCTGGGTGCTTTGGCCGGCCGGCGCTTTGCGTGCGGCCTCGGAGGCGCGCGGTTTCGCCGGCGTCTCGTGCTCGGCTTCTTCCTGGGCCAGGCGGATCGACCCCATGGCCCGCTTGATGGTGTGCGCGCTCTTTTCGGGCGCGAGCCGCTGCAGCCCGCCCTCGGTGGGCAGCTCGATGTTCACGCTCAGGCGGTCGGCATACACACCCGCCAGCGTGATGAGCTCGGGCGACGCATCCGGAATGGTCTTGAGGTGGATATAACCGCGGAACGCGTGTTCCTCGCGCAGCGACTGCGCCACGCGCACCAGTTGTTCCATGGTGTAGTCGGCATTGCGAATGATGCCCGAGCTCAGGAACAGCCCGTCGATGTAGTTACGGCGATAGAAGTCGAGCGTGAGATCCACCACTTCGCTCGGCTGGAATCGCGCGCGCGGTACGTTGCTCGTGCGCCGGTTGACGCAATAGTGGCAGTCGTACTGGCAGAAGTTCGTCAGCAGGATCTTGAGCAGCGACACGCAGCGGCCGTCGGGCGTGTAGCTGTGACAGATGCCTGCGCCGGTGCTGGCGCCCAGGCCTTCGCGGCCGCGCGAGTCGCGCTTGGGCGCGCCGCTGCTGGCGCACGAGGCGTCGTACTTCGCCGCGTCGGCCAGGATCTCGAGCTTGGTGAGCAGTTCCATGGCGGTTCAATAGCTGGATATATATCCAGTATTGTACGCGCTCTATCGGACTTGTCCGATGGGCCTGCACGGCACTTTAGGGGACGGTTCAGCAGGGCGCTGCGGCGCGCCGGCGGTGTCGGCCGGCGCGGCCTCGATGCGTGGCCCGCGACCTCAGCGGCTCAGCGGCTCAGCGCGAAATGTCGCTCGAGCAGCTCGCCGAAGCGATCGTAGGCCGCGTTGGCGCCCGCGATCACGGCGTCGTGCGCGCGCGGGTCGAGCGCCTCGTCGTCGAGCGAGGCGACGAACCGGCGCCACACGACAGCGCGGCCTTCGGGGTAGGCCGCCAGGTTGCGCGCGCCGAATTCGGCCGACAGCCCCAGGTTGGCCTGCGCCTCTTTGAAGAGAAACGCGGCACCCAGCGTCGAACCCTCGGACACATACAGCCAGCCCAGCGCTTCGGGCATGGCCACGTCCGTGCTGGCGACACGGTCGACCGGCAAGTCGGCATTCAGGTCGCGCAGGTCGGCCAGCGAGGCGGATGCGCGGCCGCGCGCGTCGAGGTCGGGCACCGCGGCCTGGACCTCGGCGTTCTGGAACAGGTGTTCGACGTCGAGCTGGAACAGGTATTGAGCGGCGACGAAGCGAGCGTACGATTCGCGGCTCGAGAACGGCGCGGCGCGCTCCATCAGGCGATGCATGCGCTCGTGCTGGTCGTTCGTCTCGACCTTCAGGCGTTGCGACAGCCGCGGGCGATCGAGAATTTCGGTGGTCATGATGTTCGGTATCCGGGTAATGCGGGCCGCCGGTGTGAATCGACGGGAACGTGCGTCATTCTTTCCTGGCTGCAGGGAATGGCACGTCAAAGTTACTGAAGAACGGGCGTTCGCGCCAGCGGCACGGGTGACGGGGAGGGGGCACGACGGGACCGGGGCGGTGTCCCGCCGGTGCCGGGCGCGCCATTTGCTGGATGCGAGGCTTTCCAGGAGACCACCATGGCACACCAACCCGAAGGACAACGCGAACATCTCGGCGCCAAGATTCAGGAGCTCGAAGCCGAGGGCAAGGTCCCGACCACCGCACCCGACGGCAGCACCTCGCGAGAGATTCCGGTGGATCCGTCGGCCGATCCGGCGCCGGACGAGGCAACGGAAGGTCGGCCCAACCGCGATCCCGACAGCAATTCCGGTTATCCCGCGGGGGGGCATCGTAACCCGCCGGGCCGCGATGCGTACGATCGCCCGCGCGATGCCGAGCAGGATCAGGCGGAGAAGATTCCGTCGGATCGCACCATGGCGCCTTGACGCCGCATGGCGACGAGCGCGGCGGCGTCGATCGCCGCCGCGCTCGCGTCGTCACCATTCCCCCTGCCAATGTGTGAACAGGCACGGCAGTTGCAGCCCTGTGATCACCGCGCCGCTTTCGGGCGGCGCCACCCGATACGCACTGGCCGCCACGCGGCCAACCCATCCGGAGATCACGATGAAAGCACTCTGCTGGCAGGGCAAGCACGACGTTCAATACGACACGGTTCCCGACCCCACGATCGAGCACGGCCGCGATGCCATCGTGCGCGTCAGCGCCTGCGCGATCTGCGGTTCCGACCTGCACTTGTTCGACGGCTTCATGCCCGAGATGCACAAGGGCGACATCCTTGGCCACGAGTTCATGGGAGAGGTGGTGGAGGTGGGCCGCGACAACACCGCGCTCAAGGTCGGCGACCGCGTCGTCGTGCCGTTCACCATCACCTGCGGCGAGTGCGATCAGTGCCGCGTCGGTAATTTTTCCGTGTGCGAGCGCACCAACCGCAACGCCAGCATGGCCGCCAAGATGTTCGGCCATACGACGGCAGGCCTCTTCGGCTATACCCATCTGACCGGCGGCTATGCCGGCGGGCAGGCCGAGTATGTGCGCGTGCCGTTCGCGGACACGACCCACATCAAGGTGCCCGACGGCGTATCCGACGAACAGGTGCTGTTCCTGGGCGACATTCTGCCCACCGGCTGGCAGGCCGCGGCGCAGTGCGAGATCAAGCCCACCGACACGGTGGCCATCTGGGGCGCCGGTCCGGTCGGCCTCATGACCGTGCTGAGCGCGATCCTGCAGGGCGCCCGCCAGGTGATCTGCATCGACCGCGTGCCGGAGCGGCTCGCGATGGCCGCCCAGGCGGGCGCGCTCACGATCAACTTCGACGAGCAGAGCGTGGTCGAGTGTCTCAACGAAATGACCCAGGGCAAGGGCCCGGAAAAATGCATCGACGCGGTGGGCCTCGAAGCGCACGCCGCCGGCTCGTTCGATGCAATCTACGATCGTGCCAAACAGGCGGTCGGCGCGGAAACGGACCGGCCTCACGTGCTGCGGGAAATGATCTACGTGTGCCGGCCCGGGGGTGTGTTGTCGATTCCGGGCGTCTATGGCGGCGTGGTCGACAAGATTCCGTTCGGCGCGTCGATGAACAAGGGGCTCACCTGGCGCATGGGCCAGACGCACGTGCGGCGCTGGACGGACGATCTGCTCGCGCGCATCGTCGAGGGCGAGATCGATCCGTCGTTCATCATCACGCACACCGCGCCGCTCGCCGAGGGGCCGGAGCTGTACAAGACCTTCCGCGATAAACACGATGGCTGCGTGAAGGTCGTGCTGAAGCCGTAGCGACGCCTGCGTGCAGAAAGCGGTGAGCACACGTGCCACCGCTTTCTGTTCCGTGACCGCTCAATAGCTGTAGCTGATGCCCAGTTGCGCCGTGCGCGGCGCGCCCGGGTAGACGTAGGTGTTGAAGGCGCCTTCGTCGTAGTTGCGGTTGAACAGGTTGGTGATGTCCAGGTTCACGCGCAGGTTCTTGTTGACCTGATAGAAGCTGAAGAGGTCCACGGCCACGTACGAGCCCATGTCGTAGGAGGTGGCGGCGGTCTGGCCCTTGCGCTCGTCTACATAGCGCACGCCCACGCCCAGACCTAGACCGCGTGCCGGACCTTCGTGGAACTCGTACATGTTGAGCAGGCTCAACGTGTTGCGCGGAATGTTGGCCAGGCGCGTGCCCTTGGGCAGCGTATTGTCGCGCGTGACACGGGCGTCGACGAACGAGTAGCCACCGATCACCCGCCATTGCGGCGTGATGTTGCCGGCGACGTTCAGGTCGAAGCCGCGGCTGCGCACCTGGCCGGCCGCTACACGATAGTTCGAGTCCACGGGGTCGACGGTGAGCACGTTCTTCTTGTCGATCTGATAGATCGACGCGTCGATGCTGAGCTGACGATCCAGCGCTTCCCACTTCGCACCCACTTCGTACGACTTGCCCTTTTCGGGGCTGAAGCCGGTGCCCTGACGGTCCGCGCCGGTGTTCGGCTTGTAGGAGCGCGCCGTGTTCGCATACACGGCCACGGTGTCGGTCAGGTCGTAGGTCACGCCCAGACGCGGCGTGACGGCGGTGTCGGTGCTGCGCCAGTTGCGGCCGCCCGGCAGGCGGTCATGGTAGGTGTGCTCGAAGCGCTCCAGGCGCAGCCCGGCCAGCACCTTGAACCGCTCGGTGATCGCCACCTGATCCTGCACGAAGGCGGCCCAGGTCTTGAGGTTTTCCTTGTCGTGCGTGGTGGTGCGGGTGAGCGCCGGGCGGGGCTGGCCGAGGATCGGATCGAACAGGTCGATCGGATAGGCATTTGCGCCCGCCGCGGAGCGCCGGATGATCGAGCGGTAATCGTAGTCTTCGTACTCCACGCCGGTCAGCAGCGTGTGACGCAACGCGCCGGTGCTGAAGTTGCCGGTGAGGTTGAGCTGCAGATCGCGATCGGTCCAGTCGAGCTTGCGCCAGTTGAAGTTGCGGCCCAGCGTGCGGCCGTTCGCCTGCAGGGCATTGGCCTCCACCGCATTGCCTTGCAGCGTGCCGTCGAGCCACTGCGCACCGCCGCCGAGCTTCCAGTCGTCGTTCAGGTCGTGCTCGAAACGCAGCTGCACCATGTTGTTGTCGTTGTGCAGCTTGTTGTCGGTGCCCGTTTCCCAGACGTTGGTGTCGCGCGAGGCGCGGCCGCTCTGGTTGGCGTACGCGGTGAGGCCGCGATCCAGCGGATGATTGTTGCGCATGAAATCGGCTTCGAGCGTGATGCGCGTGGCGCGGCTGGGCTGCCAGCGCAATACCGGCGAGATGCCATAGCGCTCGGTGCTGACGTCGTCACGGAAGCTGTCGCCGCCTTCGGCCAGGCCGTTGATGCGATAGGTGAGGCTGCCGTCCTCGTTGAGCGCGCCGGTCGAGTCGAGCGTGGCGCGGCGCATGCCGTGATTGTCGAACTGCGTGCCGACCGTCACGCGCGATTCCGCCTCGGGCTGCTTGGTGACCACATTGAAGGTGCCGCCGGGATCGCCGCGTCCGTACAGGCTGCTGGCGGGGCCGCGAATCACTTCCACGCGCTCGATCGTGTACGAATCGGGGGCGTTGGGATAACCGCGGTTGATCGGAAAGCCGTTGCGGTAGAACTCGCCCGTCGTGAACCCGCGCACCGTGAAGGTGGTGAGGCCCTGGCCGCCGAAATTGTTCGCCCGGCCCACGCCGCCCGCGTAGTCCAGCACCTCGTGCAGGCGGGTCGCGTCGGTGTCGTCGACCACGTCGCGCGGCACGACCGTGATCGATTGCGGGACTTCGTGCAGGGCGGTGTCGGTGCGCGTGGCGCTCATCGACCGGGTGGCACGGTAGCCGAGGACCGGGCCGTCGGCGCGCTCGGACACGCCATACACGTTGACGGTCTCCAGCTCGACGGGGTTGGCGGGGGGCGCTTCGTTGGCGTAGGCCAACGGGAGTGCCGAGTTGAGGAGACAAGCAGAAAGAAGGACGCGCCGCATTCCAGGATCCGAGAATTTTCACAAAAGCGGGCCGAAGCTTACTGGGAATGCTATCGATTCGCATTAGCGGAATTGTGTCGGCGTTCGACTGTCGGGTTTTCCCCACATAGGGCTGGGCAAGCCGCTGATTTCATTCTGAATTCTGGCTGAATTTCCGTGCGCGCCAAGCCGCGCTGCCGTGGCTCGGGCACGCCAATTGCCCGGTCAAGGGGACATATCCGATCCGGGGCTTGGTCTGATCCGGGGTCGAACAACAGGGGACGCCGATGAGCGATTCGACACGCCGCATAGCAGCCACGGAGGCCTGCCCATGACGGCGCCGCACGCCTGGGTGATCGGTGACGTCCATGGCTGTCATGCCACGCTGCAGGCACTGCTCGCCCATCCCGAACTCGCGGGCGACGCCGGGGCAAGGCTCTGGTTCACCGGCGATCTGGTCAATCGCGGGCCGGCATCCGCGGCCACCTTGCGCACCGTGCGCGCGTTGGGCGAGCGTGCCGTTGTGGTACTGGGCAATCACGACCTGCGCGCGCTCGCGTTGGCCTGCCGGGCGGTGGCGCCAGGCGCGCAGGACACCCTCGAAGATTTGCTCGATGCGCCGGACGCGCTAGAGCTGCTCGATTGGCTGCGTCAGCGGCCGCTGGCGCACGCCGAGGGCCCGTATCTGCTGACCCATGCGGGCCTGTATCCGCGCTGGGATGCCGCGTCGGTGCCGCTGCTGGCCCAGGAAGTGGAGACGGTACTGCGCGATGCGCGATGGCGCGGCAGCATGAGCGCGCTGCTGCAGCGCACGCCCGGCACCTGGTTCCGGCATCGTCACGGGCGCCGGCGCGTGGCGTTCATCGCCAATGCGCTCACCCGCATGCGGCTGTGCGGCCCGGACGGCGGACTGTTGTTCAAGGCAAGCGCCACGCCGGGACTCTGGCCGCCGCACGCGCGGCCCTGGTTCGATATCCCGCGGCGTACCGTTGAGCCCGCGGTCACGACCGTCTTCGGCCATTGGGCCACGCTGGGCCTGATGCTGCGCGACGACGCCGTCTGCGTCGACACCGCGTGCGTGAGCGGCGGCATGCTGAGTGCATTGCGTCTGTCGGATCGCAAGCTGGTGCAGGTGCGCCGCATCGACAGCGCGCGCGGGGTGTTGGCGGCGGCGTGAGGGGCGGCTGCCGCGGCGATTGGCGTATCGCGCGAGGGCCGCTCCGCGATCAAGAAGTGGCCTGATTTACCGTGGCCGGAGCCCTCGTCGGCATATTTTTCCGGCGGCGTGCGACGCCCCGGCGCCCGCCTTCCGGGCATGAAGCAGGAACAGCAGTTGCTGCGAATACGGGTTCGACCCAAGCAATGCGACAGGAGGCCGCGATATGAAGATTCGACTGAAACCTCTCAAGGAACAGGTGGTGGTGATCACGGGTGCCGGTAGCGGCATCGGTGCGGCAACCGCGCGCCTGGCGGCGTCGCGGGGCGCACGCGTGGTGCTGGCGGGGCGCGGCGAAGACGCGCTCAACGCGGTGGCCCATGAGATCGAGGCGCAGGGCGGCAAGGCGCTCGTCGTGACCGCAGACGTGGGCGTGGAGCAGGATCACGAGCGCATTCTCGAGCAGGCGATGGCCGCGTTCGGCCGCGTCGACACCTGGGTCAACAACGCCGGCGTGTCGATCTTCGGTACGCTCGAGCAGGTGCCGCTGGCCGATCAGCGCAAGCTGTTCGACACCAACTACTGGGGCGTCGTGTACGGCTCGCTGACCGCCGTGCGTCATCTCAAGAGCCAGGGTGGCGGCGCGCTGATCAATATCGGCAGCGAGGTCTCGGATCGCGCCATCCCGCTGCAGGGCGCCTACTCGGCGACCAAGCACGCCGTGAAGGGCTACACCGATGCGCTGCGCATGGAGTTGCAGGAAGAGGGCGCGCCGATTTCGGTCACGCTGATCAAGCCTGCCGCGGTCGCGACGGGCTACACGGCGCATGCGCGCAACTACATGGACGTGCAGCCGCAGCTGCCGCCGCCGGTCTATGCGGCCGACCAGGTGGCCCAGGCGATCCTGCATGCCGCCGAGCAGCCCGTGCGCGACATGTTCGTGGGCGGCGCGGCGCGCGCGATCTCGGCGCTGGGCCGCACCATGCCGGGCCTGTCCGACCGCATGGCCGGGTGGCTGTTCCGCAATCAGCGCGGCAAGATGCCGGCCGGCGGCGGCTCGGATTCGCTGTTCGAAGCCGGCGGTGAACATCCCGTCGATCCGTTGCAGGAAGGGCGCAAGAGCGCCTATACCCAGCTCGCCATGCATCGCGGCGCCTCGATCGTCACCGGCGTTCTGCTGGTGGGCGGCGCGGCGTTGTGGGCATTGCGGCGCCGTTAAAGGAGTGCGTCATGAGCAAACCCCATTCTCACCAGGACGATCCCGCCGACGCCGACCGCAAGC
This sequence comes from Bordetella genomosp. 5, assembly GCF_002261475.1. Classification (GTDB taxonomy): domain Bacteria; phylum Pseudomonadota; class Gammaproteobacteria; order Burkholderiales; family Burkholderiaceae_B; genus Bordetella. Next base: position 25,412 of record NZ_NEVN01000010.1, on the reverse strand, counting down.
CGGTCGTGCCGGGCGAGCGGACCTTGAGCGACCGGCCCGCCGATCCCAACCGCACGGGCGCGGGCCGGCAGTTTCCGCCCGGCATCCACCCCGACGATGCGCGCGACCCGGGCAACGCGACGCCCGACGCGCCACCGGTGGACAACCGCTCGTGACGACAGGGAAGGCCGCCCCGTGCAAGGGGCGGCCTTTTCGATTCTGTGCTCGAGTGCTGCGCGCTGGATGCGGCTTGGGATCCGGGCCCGAGGCGGGCGCCGATTGCTGAGCGGGCGCTTCTAGCCGGTCGCCGTCAGCGCCCTCGGCCAGGTGGCTACAATATCGCCTGGCCGTCGATCTGCGCACGGCCGCGTGTAAGCCAGGAGCTCGAAGTGCTTGATAACAAGATGATGCCCGTGTTGATGTCGATCGGCGTTGTCGCCCTGATGTTCGTGTGCGTCGCCATCTACGTGACCGTGGCCCCGCTGTCGCCGGCGCAGGTCAACGAAGTGCTGAAGACGATGGCGATTTCGGGCCTGTGCATCCCGCCCGTGCTGGCGCCGGCCATCATGCTCTATCAACGCAGCCGCGCCAGGAAGCGCGCTGCCCGCGAGGCGGCAGCGCCCGTGGCGGGCCGCAAGGCCTGACAACCGCCGTATCACGGAGCGCCGCGTTTTTCGCGGCATGCCACATGACAGAGGCCGCGCGGATTGCGATCCGCGCGGCCTCTTCTGTTTTCGGGCACGCCCCTCACGTGGCGGGCGCTGCCTTTACATCCGATAGCGCAGCGTCAGCATGGCGTTGCGGGGATCGCCGTACAGGTTGTAGAAGATGCCGTAGCCCGGCGTGCGCAGATACTCGCGATTGAACAGGTTGTTCACCGACAGCGCCGCGTCCCAGTTCTTGTTGATCTGGTAGCCCACACGCGCGGACACCGTCGCGTAGCCACCCTGATACACCGACGCGGTCTGTACGTTGCTCTGCGCCTGCATGCCCATCCCCACGCGCCACCCCACCAGCGCGCCGCCGAAGTCGTCGCGATTGAAGCGGTACTGGGTCCAGAGCTTGAACAGGTGCTTGGGCAGCACGTCGGCGCCGAAACGCTCACCCACGTTGGCCGGATCCGAGTCGCGCAAGTATTTGGCGTTGGTGTAGGTATAGCCCGCCACGATGTCCCAGCCCGGCGTCGGGCTGCCGCTCACTTCGGCCTCCCAACCCTGGCTCTGCACCAGGCCGGCCGCGCGGCTGCAGGTGCCGGTCGGCGTGCCGCCGCAACCGATGTTCTCGGTGTCGGTCACGGCGCGGTTCTTGTCGCGGATGCGGAAGAACGCCAGCGACGCATTCATGCGGCCATCGAAGAACTCGCCCTTCACGCCGGCCTCCGATTGCCAGCCCACGCGCGGCTTGAGCGTGTTGCCGCTGATATCCTGCGCCGTCTGCGGTACGAAGATGTCGGCATAGCTCGCATACAGCGACACCTGATCGTTCAGGTCCCACACCATGCCGCCGTAGGGCGTGAACTCGTTGTTCACGTTCGCATTGCTGCGGGTCCAGTCCGAACGCTCTGGCGCGTAGGTGCGGCTTTTTTCGCGGTAGTCGGTCCAGCGGCCGCCCACGATCAAGGTCAGTGGGTCGGCCAGCTTGAAGCGGCCCGCCGTGTAGATGCCGGATTGCTCGGTGCGGGTGTTGCTGCGGTTGACGACCGGCAGCTCGTAATAGCTGTCGAAGTCATGATCGTCGAGGGGCGCGACGTCGGGCAGCACGCTGAAGCGGCTGCCCGTGATGGAGTCGTAGCGCGCGAGGTTATAGCCCAGCGTCAGCGTGTGCTCGCGGCCCAGGAAGGGCACCGGTCCGGTGACATGAACGTCGGCCTGGTCCCACGCGAAATCGTTGGCAATGCGGCCGACCGACATGCCGACCCGGCCCGTATCCCGGGGAATGGGACCGCTGGTGAAGCCCGAGTAGCCCCGGTAGCGCGAATCGCGATGCAGATAGGCTGCCTTGAATTTCCAGTCGTTGGCGAAGCGGTGCGTCAGGTCGGCACCCACGTCGTAGGTGTCGAAGTTGGACACCCTGGACGGTCCGACATAGCTGTCGCGATCGGGCTCGGAGCCGTCGTCGTACAGCGGCAGGCCATTGAAGTTGCGGAAGCGCCGCTTGTTGTAGGCGGCGGTCAGGCCCACGGTCGTGTCGGGCGTGAGGTCATACTCCAGCACACCATAGAGCGTGCTCGGCTGCGAGTACCCGAGATCGTAGAACTTGTCCTCTTCCTGCACGGCGCCAACGATCCGTCCGCGCAAGGTTCCCGACGTGTTCAACGGACCGCCGCCATCGAGTTCCAGCCGGCGCGTGTCCCAGGAGCCCACCGTGGCCGCGCCCTCGAAGTGCGCCACGTCGCGCGGGCGCTTGCGCACGTAGTTGATCGCGCCGCCGGGCTCGCCCGTTCCGGTGAGCAGGCCGGAGGGGCCCCGCAGGACTTCCACGCGGTCGTAGATGGCCAGATCCATGTGCGGGCTGTAGTCCTGCTGCGGCAGGCCGTCGTACTGCGCGCTGGTCGAGAATCCGCGCGCATTGAAGCGCTCGGTGCCTTCGTAGTCGGAAGGCGTCAGGCCCGTCACATAGCGCATGGCCTCGGCAACGGTGACGAGCCCCTGGTCATCCATCTGCTGGCGCGTCATGACCGAGACCGACTGCGGGATCTCGCGCAGCGACTGGCCGTCTTTGGTGATCGTGACGGCGCGCGCGGCATAGGAGTCCAGGCCGTCGGTCGTGGCGCCCAGGCCCACGCCGTCCACGCGCACGGCGTCCAGTGTCACGGCGGCGTCGCGGTTGGCGGGGTCCGGTACCAGCACGTAGCCCGCGGCCGTCGCGCTGGCGCGATAGCCGGTGCCGCGCAGCAGCGCCACGAATCCGTCGGCCACGCCATAGCGGCCGCGCAGACCCGGCGTGCTCAGGCCTTGCAGACGGCGCACGTCGATGACGATGTCCGCACCGGAGAGCTGCGCATAGCGGCTGAGCGCGGGTGCGAGGGGTCCGGGTGGAATGTCGTACTGCGCGGCGGTGGCGGCGCTGCTCGCGCCCACAGGCTGGGCCAAGGCGCCGGGGCCGACGAGCGTGGTGCAGACCAGCGCCAGCACGAGCGGCAGTGGACGGGCAAGCATCGGAGCGAGGCGGGCAGGGGTGCGGGCGGCACCGCGGAGAGTGTGGGCTGAGGCCATGAAGCGGCTTCCTGTTCGTGGGTTCTATGGGTTTGACGGACGAGCCGCCCGAACCGGAACCCGGCCGCGACATTATTTTTGGTGAGACGCGGCCTGCGCGGGATCGAGGTCCACGCTGAGGAAGTACGGCGTGTAGCTGCGGACGCGCAAACCAGGAAGGCTTGCCGCCAGCAGTTGCAGCGCGCGGTCGGTGTCGTCCAGCGGCAGCACGGCGGAGACGCGCACCTGGCTCAGCGCGGCGGCGTCGAAGCGCATCACGCCGGGGCGATGGCGCGCGAGCGTGTCCAGCACTTCATTCAGCGGCCGGTCATCCGCAAAGAGACGGTGCGTGTGCCAGGCGTCCTCGATGCGGCCGGGTTCCACGGCGATGATCGGCCCGAGGCCGTCTGGCCGCAGCCGCACCGCCTGGCCCGCTTCGATCACCCATTGAGCGGAAGGGCGGCGGGCCGCCTGCACGGCGACGCGGGACTCGATCACGGTGAGGAGCGTGGAGTCGGCCGACCTGTTCACCACGAAACGCGTGCCCACTGCCCGCATGCTGCCGTCGGGGGTCTCGACCACGAAGGGGCGGTGCGGATCCTTCGACACATCGATGAACACTTCCCCGCGCAGCAGTTCGAGCGCACGCCGGCTGGCGTCGTAGCGCAGATTGACGGCACTGCCGCTGTTGAGCGTGATGCGTGTGCCATCGGGCAGGACTTCGGTCTTCCATTGACCGGTGCTGGCGCGCACGTCGGCGAGCAGATAGGAGGGCGGATAGGCCTGCCAGGCCATCCAGCCCGGCACGGCCAGCACGCAGGCCAACGCCAGCGTCGCGCCGAGCCGGCGGCCTCGTCCCGCCCGGGCGTGGCCGAGCGCAGCGGTCACGGCCGCGCGGCCGGCGCCGCCGCCCGTCTGGCGCACGTCTTGCACGTGGCCCAGCAGGCGTTCCATGGCGGTGGCGGCCGCGGCGTGACGCGGGTCGGCCGCTTTCCAGGTCTCGAACAGGCGGGCGGCTTCTTCGCGCTGTGCGGCATCGTCGCCGCTGAGTTGCACGAGCCAGTGCGCGGCTTGCGCGTCGAGCGAGGCGGTCGGGTCGGGATGCAGGGCCATGGAGCGGACGCCGGGCTTCAGGCCAGGCGTTGATGGCAGTGCAGGAGTACCTGCACCAGATACTTCTGCACCATGCGGACCGACACGCCGAGTTGTTCGGCCACCCGCGCATGGGTCTCGCCCTCGAGATAATGCAGCAGGAATGCCGTACGAGCCTTGGGCGCCACACCGGCAAGTACCTGACAGATCTCGTCCAGCGCCTGTACGGCCACCAGCAACTGTTCTGGCGATGGATGATGCGGCAGCTCGGTGGACAAGGCCGCGAGTTCGGCCAGATAGGTGCGCTCGAGGACCTCGCGGCGCGCGCGGTCGATCAGCAGATGGCGCGCGGTGGTGGTGAGCCAGGCGCGCGGTTCGGCCAGGGTCGGCCGCGGCCCGAGCAGCGCATCGCGCGAGACGAGCAGACGTTCGAAGGTGTCGTGCGCCAGGTCGGCCGCGTGGTGCGAACAACCGAGGCGGCGGCGCAGCCAGCCAAACAACCAGGAATGATGATCGCGGTACAGCGCATGAACCTGCTGCTGCACCCCCGAGTCGGTGACCGACATGCCTCTCCGCAGACGTCTTTTAATCTAAATGAGAATGGTTTGCGAATGTAAAGCAAAAGCGCCCGCCGTGCAATGTGCGCCGGCCGACGGGTGGGCAGGGGGCGTCTCCCGTGCGGCACATCCCGCGCGGCCACGGGGGCCACGGCCTGCGATTCCGGGTTAACCCTGTCCGGGTATTTGCTGGGCTAGCCTGGCTTGTCCTGCCCCCGCAATTACTTGTTTGTCAGCGTTCGGTGACGAGGCACATGATGGTGCCGCCCGTGGACGAGCGATCGCGCATCGTCCACCCAGACTCACCGAAGACGGCAGACCATGACAGAACCACACGCAGCATGCAGGGCCGGCGTCGACATCGGCGGCACGTTCACCGATGTCGCGCTCGAGCACGAAGGACGCCTCTACACCGCCAAAGTGCTCACGGACTACGAGAAGCCCGAGCGCGCCATCGTGCGCGGCCTCACGCTCGCCGCCGAAGAGGCCGGGATTGCGCCCGCCACCATCCAATCGGTGGTGCACGGCACGACTCTGGCCACCAACGCACTCATCGAGCGCCGCGGCGCGCGCACCGCCTTCATCACCAGCGAGGGCTTTCGTGACGTCATCGAGATGCGCAACGAAGGCCGCTTCGAGCAATACGATCTGTCGATCCAGTTGCCCGCGCCGCTGATCCCCCGCTGCGACCGCTTTCCGCTGGCCGGCCGTCTCGATGCGAGCGGCAAGGAGCTGGTGCCGCTGGACGAAGCCGGCCTGGACCGCATCATCGAATCGATCCGCGCCGCCGGCTACACCAGCGTGGCGGTCGGCCTGATGCACAGCTACCGCAACGGCGCGCACGAACGTCAGGTGCGCGACCGGCTGCGGCGCGCGCTGCCCGATGTGTCGGTGTCGATCTCGTGCGAGGTGTCGCCGCAGATCCGCGAATTCGAACGCTTCAACACGGTGTGCGCCAACGCCTACGTCAAGCCCTTGATGTCCTCGTACCTCGGCCGCCTGGCCCAGGCGCTCGAGGCCGAGGGCATGCGTTGTCCGCTGTACATGATTCACTCGGGCGGCGGCCTGATGTCGCTCGAAAGCGCGGCCGAGTTTCCGGTGCGGCTGCTGGAGTCCGGTCCCGCGGGGGGCGCCATCTACGCCAGCCACGTGGCCGCGCGCTACGGCATGGAACGCGTGCTGTCGTTCGACATGGGCGGCACCACGGCCAAGATCTGCCTGATCGAAGACCTGCATCCCAAGACGGCGCGCACGTTCGAGGTCGCGCGCACCTATCGTTTCAAGAAGGGCAGCGGGATGCCGATCTCGATCCCGGTGATCGAGATGGTGGAGATCGGTGCAGGCGGCGGCTCGATCGCCCATGTGGATGACCTGAAGCAGGTGCGCGTGGGCCCGGAGAGCGCGGGCTCCGAACCCGGGCCGGCCTGCTATGGCCGCGGTGGCGAGCGCCCCACGGTCACGGATGCCGACCTGGTGCTGGCCAAGCTCGACGCCAAACGCTTTGCCGGGGGCTCCATCACGCTCGACACCGATGCGGCGCAGACGGCCGTGCGCGTGCACGTGGCGGATCCGCTGCAAGGCGAGACCGTGCAGGGCGCCTATGCGGTGGCCGAGATGGTCGACGAGAACATGTCCAACGCGGCGCGGATGCACGCGGTGGAAAGCGGGCGCGACCTGAGCGAGTTCACCATGATCGCCTACGGCGGCGCGGCGCCGCTGCATGCCGCCCGCCTGTGCGAGAAGCTCGGCATGGATAGTCTGGTGGTGCCGCCGGGGGCGGGCGTGGGCTCGGCGATCGGCTTCCTGCGCGCGCCGTTCGGCTACGAATCGCTGCGCAGCGCAGTCATGCGCCTGTCGCGCTTCGATACCGGCGTCGTCAACCGCATGATCGGCGAGATGAACGAAGAGGTGTCGCGTTTCCTGGCCGAGACCGGCCATCGCGGCCAGACGGTGCGCGAGCTGCGCGCCTATATGCGCTATGCGGGCCAGGGCTGGGAGATTCCGGTCGAGGCGCCCGACGGCGAGCTCGACGGCGCGACGCTCGAGCGTCTGCGCGTGAACTTCGTCGAGGCCTACACGCAGCTCTTCGGCCATGAGGTCGCGGGGCTCGACGTGGAGGTCGTCAGCTGGGCGCTGTCCCTGCGCAGCGAGGCCGTCGCACCCGAGCGCGTGCAGGCCAGCGCCGGCGCGGCGAGCGCCACGCGGGCCGAGTGCCCGCCGATCGACAGCCGCCAGGTGTTCGACGCCAAGACCGGCGCGTTCCTCGATTGCGCCATCTACGATCGCGCCAGTCTGCCGCGCGACACCTGCCTCGACGGTCCGCTGATCGTCACCGAGAAAGAAACCTCCACCTACGTCAGCCCGGATTTCGGCCTGGTGCTGCAGGCGGACGGCTGCCTGCTGATTCAACGCCGACAAGGCAAAGGGGCCTGAAATGAGCCAGACCATACGCGTACGCGAACAGATCATGTGGAACCGGCTCATCGCGGTTGTCGAAGAGCAGGCCGTGACGCTGATCCGCACCGCCTTCTGCACCAGCGTGCGGGAAGCGGGCGACCTCTCGGCCGGCGTGTTCGACGCCCAGGGCCGCATGATCGCGCAGGCCGTGACCGGCACCCCTGGACACGTCAATTCGATGGCCGAATCGGTCGGCCACTTCGTGCGGAAGTTCGGGGATCGCCTCGAACCCGGCGACGTGCTCGTCACCAATGACCCGTGGATGGGCACCGGCCACCTGCACGACATCACCATGGTCACGCCGGTGTTCCGCGCCACCGGAGGCAGCGCGCCGCGCCTGATCGCCTACTTCGCGTCGACCGCCCACGTGGTCGACATCGGTGGCCGCGGCTTCGGGCCGGATGCGGGCGAGGTGTACGAGGAGGGCATCTGCATCCCGCTGATGAAGTTCTACAAGGCCGGCGTGCTCAACGAAGACCTGATCGACATCCTGCGCACCAATGTACGTGAACAGGACCAGGTGATCGGCGACTTTCATTCGCTGGTGGCCTGCAACGACACCGGCCGCCGCCGTCTCGAGGCGATGATGGACGAGTTCGGTCTGGCCGATCTGCAGGAGCTCGCCGGCTTCATCTTCGACCACAGCGAACGCGCAACGCGCGAGCGCATCGCGGCGCTCGATGCCGAGCGCGAGTCGTACGAGATGCGGGTGGACGGCTACGAGCAGCCGATCGACCTGCGCGTGAGCGTGCAGGCACGCGAGGGCACGCTGTACGCGGACTTCACGGGGACGTCGGGCCCGAGCCGCTACGGCATCAACGTGCCCCTCACCTACACCAAGGCCTATGCCTGCTACGCGCTGAAGTGCGCCATTGCACCGGATATTCCGAATAACTGGGCGTCGCTGCTGCCGTTCGAGATCAGCGCGCCCGAAGGGTGCATCCTGAACGCACCGCGGCCCGCGCCGGTGGCCGTGCGGCACGTGCTGGGACATCTGATTCCCGACGTGGTGCTGGGCGCGTTGCAACGTTTCCGCCCTGACCTGATCCCGGCGGAAGGCGCGAGCGCGCTGTGGAACCTGCAGATGCGCTTTCAGGGGGCGCGGGACGACAACCGTCAGTCGCGCCACGAGATGCTGATCTTCAACACCGGCGGCACCGGTGCGCGCCCCGCCAGCGATGGCCTGAGCGCCACGGCGTTTCCGAGCGGGGTGCACACCATGTCGGCCGAGGTCACCGAGAGCATCGGGCCCATCGTGGTCTGGCGCAAGGAGCTGCGGCCGGACTCCGGCGGCGCCGGGCGCTGGCGCGGCGGACTGGGCCAGCGTATCGAGATCGGTGCGCACGAGGGCTACGAGTTTTCGCTCAATGCGATGTTCGATCGCGTGGCCTTCCCGGCACGCGGACATCGCGGTGGCGGCAGCGGCGCGGCCGGCAAGGTCGGCATGGACGACGGCACGGTCATGAAGGCCAAGGGCACCCAGCACATCGGGGCAGGCCGCCGACTGGTGCTCGACCTGCCGGGCGGCGGCGGCTACGGCGCGCCGGGCGAGCGCCCCGCCGAGCTGGTGCGGCGCGACGTCGACTATGGCTACCTGTCGGAAGACCAGGCCCGCCGCGACTATCCGCACGCCTTCGATTGATTCGCGGGCGCGGACCCGGGCACGGCGCGGCACCATGCCGCGGCCGTGCCCCGATAACCAGGGGAATAACGATGAGTAGCAACGTAATCAACGCGACCGCGGCGCTGGACCGCCCGGTCGCGGGCGCCGGCACGGGTCAGACCAATGGGGCCGGCACCGCGCAGGCGGGCGGTCCGCCCACGCCGCGCAAGGTCGGCAAGCAGGAGCTGAATCGCGTGGTGCTGGCCTCCGTGGTGGGCAGCTTCGTCGAGTGGTTCGAGTTTTCGGTGTACGGCTATCTGGCCGCGGTGCTGGGGCAGGTGTTCTTTCCGAGCAGCGAGCCGGGCGTCCAGCTCATCGCGTCGCTGGCGGCGTTCGCGGTCGCGTTCTTCGCCCGGCCGTTCGGCGGCTTCATCTTCGGTCCGATCGGCGACCGCTTCGGCCGCAAGCATGTCCTGACCGTCACCATCCTGATGATGGCGGTGGCCACGTTCGCGATCGGCCTCGTGCCGTCGTACCAGACGATCGGCATCGCCGCGCCCATCCTGCTGGTGCTGCTGCGCCTGCTGCAAGGCATCTCGGCGGGCGGCGAGGGGAGCGGCGCCGCGATCTTCGTGGCGGAGTACTGCTCCGACAAGCGCCGCACCGCCGTCACCAGCTGGATCGAGGTCGGCTGCATCAGTGGCTTTGCGTTCGGCGCCACCATTACCACGGTGCTCACCGTGTTCTTCTCGACCGAGCAGATCCTCGAATGGGCCTGGCGCGTGCCGTTCCTGCTGGCCTTGCCGCTGGGCGCGATCGGTCTGTACATCCGCAACCGGCTCGAAGAAACGCCCGCGTTCGAAGCGGTGCGCGAGAATCGCGAGTCGCATCCGAAGTCCAGCTGGAAGCATCTGTTCTCCACGCATCGCGCCGAGCTGCTGCAATCGTGCGGCTTCATCATCGTGACCAACGTCACGCTGTACACGGTCACGACCTACATCCCCACGTATCTGAACAACACGCTCAAGATGCAGGCCAACACGAGCTTTCTGCTCTCGCTCGGGCCTCAGCTCTTCCTGATCGCGATGATTCCGGTGATGGGTATCCTGGCGGATCGCATTTCGCGCAAGACCACGATGCTGCTCGGCAGCGTGGGCATTCTGCTGCTGGCGATTCCCTGCTTCCACCTGCTGGCCGAAGGGACCTATGCGGTGAAGGTGGCGTCGCTGCTGATCCTGAACCTGTGCCTGGCCGCGCTGCTGGGCTGCATCTTCGCGGCGGTGCCGGCGCTGTTCGACACCAAGGTGCGGTTCTCCGGCATGGCCATCAGCTACAACGTGGCGGTCGCGCTGTTTGCCGGTACCGCGCCCATGCTCAATGCCTGGATGATCCAGCGCACGGGCAATTACATGGTGCCGGCCTACTACCTGATGTTTGCCGCGGTGGTGGGGATCGTAGCGCTGCTCTACAGCCGCGATCGCACCGGCGAACCGATGCCGGGCGACGCGCCCAGCCCCGACTGACGCGGCCTGAACACGTCAGCCCTGCCGCAGCAGGGCCGTGCCGTCGGACTCCTCGTCGGGAGCCTGACGGCACGTCGACACAAAGCCGCTCACCGCTTCGGTGCAGACCTCTTCGAGCAGCCAGCGCGTGAACTGGCGCAGCACGGGCGAGTAGGCCTGGTCTGGCCGCACCAGCAGGCTGAAGCGCGGCATCTGTTGCGGTGGCAACTGTTTGAGCAGATCCATGCCGAACGGCGCCACCAGCCGGCCCGACTGCACGCCGCGCACAGCGTCGGCCCACGAGATGAAGCCCACTCCCAGCCCGGCCAGCACGGCCTCCATCATGGCCGCATGGGTGTGCAAGCGCATCACCGGCTGCGCCGGCCGCTCGTGCACGCCCAGCAGGGTAAGCGTGTCTTCCCACAGCGTGTTGGTCACGAGCGACGAGATCACACTGTGCGCCAGCAGATCGCGCGGCTCGTTGACCGGCAGCCGCTGCAGCAGGCTGGGCGTGGCGACCAGCACCTTGAGATCGTCGATCAGCGGCGTTTCGGCAAAGCCCGGCGGTGCCTGGTAATGCCAGTGAATGGCGGCGTCGAGCGATTGCGCATCGAGCTGCACCGGCTCCACGCCCACCGCCATGCGCAGATCGAGGTCGGGCACGGTCGAGGTGAACTGACCGAGCCGCGGCACCAGAAATTCCGTCGCGAAATACGGGCTGACATAGAGCGAAAGCTGGGGCCGCGCCGGCGCCACCTGCACCGCCTGCACGCCATCGGCGAAACGGTCCAGCCCATCGCGCACATGCAGATAGAAGGTCTGGGCGGCGGGCGTGGGCTTGAGGCTGCGCACGTCGCGCTGGAACAGCTGCAGATCGAGATGCGCTTCGAGGTGCTTGAGTTGCTGGCTCACGGCCTGAGGCGTGAGGCAGAGCTCGCCGGCCGCCTGGCGTATGGAGCCGTGGCGCATCACGGCTTCGAAGATGCGCAGGGAGTTCAGGGGAGGAAGTCGATACCGCATGAGTGCCGCGTGCCTTGACCGCACAGGGAGTCGTGCGGGTTTCGATAGTAATCCTTTCCCGGGGCCGTGCCGGGCCGGGCGCGAGGCCGTTGCAGATTGCGACAACTCCGCACCGCGTCGTGCACGGCGGCGGTGCCGGCATGCCCCACGACAGGGACGACGCCACCGGCCCGAGAGCGGCCCGGCGCAGCCGCGGCGCGCGCGGGCCCTTGCTTATCGCGGCGCGATCGCGCCTTCGGGCGCGGGCCCCACGTAGCGCCCGCGTGGGCGGATCACCTGCGCTTCTCCCAGCTGCTCCAGGCTGTGCGCCATCAGGCCCACGCTGCGCGCGGTGGCGAACAGGCCGAAAGCCGCGTCCGCCGGCAGCCGGTGATGGGCCGCCAGGGCGGCGAGCGCCACGTCGATGTTGGGTTGCTGGCCGGTGAGCGCCACCCCTTTTTCGATGAAGCGCGCGATGACCTTGGGGGGCTCGAACAGCGCGAGCAGCGCGGTGGCGCGGGGATCGCCGTCGGGATAGAGGTGATGGCCGAAGCCGGCCAGCGGCAGGCCCGTGGACAAGTGATGCGCGATCACCTGGTCTTCACCTTGCCGCTCCACATCGGCAAACAGCGCCTGCACGCGGCCCGACGCATCGCCGTGCAGCGGCCCCGACAAGGTCGTGAGGCCCGACAGCAGACAGGCCGGCAGCGAAGCACCGGTAGAAGCCGTGATGCGGGCCGCGAAGGCCGAGCTCGTGAGCTCATGGTCGGCCAGCAGCACGAGCGCCGTGCGCAGGCGCTTGCCCACGCTGGCGGGCAGCTTCCAGCCCGCCGCGAAGCGTTGATGCAGGGGCTCGTCGCCGGCTTGCGCGCCGAAGGCGTGCGCAAGCTGTCCGATCAAGGCCTGCGCTTCGGCGTGCAGGACCCGGCGGTGCCGGCCATGGGTGGAATGACCCGTGGCGGTAAGGGCGGCAAGCGCGCCGAAGGCCGCCGCGCGGCCCGGCCTGGCCACGCGCGCGAGGCCCGCGGACGAGAAAGCCACGGGCTGTTCGGCGTCCCACAGCAGGCGGGCCGTTTCTTCGAGGCTGGCCTCGCGGGCCAGCACGATGGCGTCGCGGCCGCGGTAGTACAGGTGCTGCCGATGGAAGGACGACAGCGCCGTGGGAATGCTGGGCTCGGCGCCAAATAGGGTGTTTGCCGCGAGCGTCTCGTGCTTGCGCCCCGCCTGCTTGCGCCGCGCGAGGCCGGCCACGTCTTCGGCGCGGTACAGGCTGCGGCGCGTGTCGGACGGATCGGCCATCACTTCGAGCTTGCCGCGGCTCACATAGGCGTACACGGTTTGCGGTCGCACGCCGAGCTGCTCGCAGGCCTGCGCCATCGTCATCCAGGAACCCATGGTCTTCCCTAGTTTGTATGTTGATTTTATAGATCAAGATTGCCATGGCAATCAACGTATAAATACCATGGAGCCATTCCTGCAGACGGTGGTTTGTGGAAGGACCGCCGGGCAGTCAACGCAACGTGAAGCGCACCGATATGAAGCCACAGGTCCTCCAGCTCAATCCCATTCTCATCCCCGCCATCAACGACGCGCTGGCAGAGCGCTACGAGGTGCACAAGCATTTCGAGATGGCGCAACCCCAGGAATGGCTGCGCGAGCATGGCGCGCGGATCGACGCGGTGATCACGGGCGGGCATACCGGCATCAGCCGCGCCATGCTCGAGCAATTGCCCGCGCTCAAGATCGTTGCCGTCAACGGTGTGGGCACCGACGCCGTGGATCTGGCGTACTGCCGCGAGCGCGGTCTGCCTGTCACCGCCACGCTCGGCGCCCTGACCGAAGACGTGGCCGATCTGGCCGTGGGTCTGCTGATCGCGGCGTGTCGCAATATCGTGGCGGGCGACCGCTTCGTGCGCGAAGGCCAGTGGGAGAAATTTCCTTCGCCCAGCGCCATCCCGCTCGCGCGCCGATTCAGCGGCATGCGCGTCGGCATCGTGGGCATGGGCCGCGTGGGCCGTGCCGTCGCGACCCGCGTCGCGGCGTTCGGCTGCCCGATCCGCTACACCGATCTGCGTGCCATGGACGATGTGCCGTATGGCTTCGTGGGCGATCTGGTGGCGCTCGCGCGCGATTCCGATGCGCTGATCCTGTGCGCGGCGGCCGACAAGGCCGAAGGCATCGTGAACGCCACCGTGCTCGACGCGTTGGGCGCGCAGGGGTATCTCATCAACGTGGCGCGTGGCCGGCTGGTCAACGAGGCCGATCTCGCCGCCGCCATCGAAGCGGGCCGCATCGCGGGCGCGGGCCTGGACGTCTTCGTCGACGAGCCACGCGTGCCGCAGGCGCTGCGCGCATCCGACCGCACGACGCTGCAGGCGCACCGCGCCAGCGCCACCTGGGAGACCCGCCACGCCATGGGCGAAATGGTGCTGGCCGGCATTGCGCAGGCCCTGGCCGGCGAGCGGCCGAGCCAGAGCCTGACGACCTGAGGCGCCCACCGTGAGCGACTTCGTCTTCGCGCCACCCGCGCCCGTCAGCCTGCCCATCGCGGGCAGCGCGCAACGCTTTCCGGTCGCCCGCGTGTTCTGCATCGGGCGCAACTATCGCTGGCAAGCCGGCGAGCCCGCGCCCACGGCCATGCCGGCCTGGTTCATGAAGCCCGCGAGCGCATTGGCCCCCGCCGACGGCACGTTGCCGTATCCGCCCGGCACCACCGACTTCTGCCATGAGATCGAGTTGGTCGTGGCGTTAGGGCAGGGCGGCCGGGATCTGGATCCGGCGCGGGTGCTCGCGCACCACGTCTGGGGCTATGCCGCCGGGCTGGACCTCACGCGGCGCGACCTCCAGCACGCGGCCAAGCGCGCGGGCGGCCCGTGGGAGCCCGCCAAGGCCTTCGATCATTCCGCGCCGTGCTCGGCGGTGGTGCCCGCCGCTGCCTCGGGGCATGCCAGGACGGGCGCCATCTGGCTGACCGTCAACGGCGTCGAACGCCAGCGTGCCGATATCGGCGATCTGCTGTGGTCCGTGCCGCAGCTGGTGGCGATGTTGTCGCGCTCGGTCCGGCTTGCGGCCGGCGATCTGATTTTTACCGGCACGCCCGCGGGCGTGGCGCCACTTGTGCCGGAAGATGTCGTTCGCGCGGGCATCGCCGGCCTGGGCGAGCTGTCGCTCGTGGTCGGCGCCGCGCCGGCTGGCACCGCCTGACCCTCCGCATGGTTTGAATTCGATCCTGACCTCACCGCTTCCTGGAGTCGTATCTTGAACGCAAGCACCACCCCTCGTATTGCCCTCGTGACCGGCGCCGGCAGCGGCGTCGGCCGCGTCACCGCGCTGGCCCTGCTCGACGACGGCTGGACGGTCGTGCTCGCCGGCCGCCGTGCCGAGCCCCTGAACATCCTGCAGGAAGAGGCCGCCGCCCGTGGCCAGACGGCCTGCGCGATACCGACCGACGTGACCGATCCCGCGAGCGTTCAGGCGCTGTTCGATGCCATCGAGTCCCGTTATGGCCGGCTCGACCTGGTGTTCAACAACGCGGGCGTCAATGCGCCCGCCGTGCCGATGGACGAGCTGCCGCTCGAGAAGTGGTTCAGCGTGATCAACACCAACGTGACGGGTGTGTTTCTGTGCGCCCGCGCGGCCTTCGCGCTGATGCGGCGTCAATCCCCGCAGGGTGGCCGGATCATCAACAACGGCTCGATCTCGGCGCACACGCCGCGGCCCTTCACGGCGCCGTACACCGCCAGCAAGCACGCCGTCACGGGCCTCACCAAGGCGCTCGCGCTCGATGGCCGTGCGTTCAACATCGTCGCCAGCCAGGTCGATATCGGCAACGCGCTCACCGAGCTGTCCGAGCGCATGACGCGTGGCGTGTTGCAGGCCAACGGCACCGTCGCGGCCGAACCCATGATGGACGCGAAGCACGTCGCCAGCGCGGTCCGCTACATGGCCAGCCTGCCGCTGGACGCCAATGTATTGACGATGACGGTCATGGCGAGCGGGATGCCGTTCGTGGGCCGCGGCTGACGCGGTCGCAGGGCTGCACGCCGGCCGTGCATCAGGGATTGAAGTGAAGTCGTAGGCAGTACGGCACCGCGCCGAGAGCGACGCGGCGCCGCGATGTGGCAGCGATACACGCCGCCGGCCGCAACCCGCGCCGGCGGACCTCACAACCCGTGGCCCTGGTGGCTGACGGTATCCACAAGAGTCGGCGCAGGAGCCGGCCTCCCCAACGGAGACATGCATGAAACTGAACACGCTTATCCAGACCCTCGCCGTCGCCGCCGCCTGGACCCTCGCGCCCAGCCACGCGTTCGCGCAGGCCGCTTATCCGAATCATCCCGTCAAGATCATCGTGCCCGCGCCGCCGGGCGGTGGCATCGACCTGATCGCACGCGTCGTCGGCGAAAAGCTCACCGCGTCGCTGGGCCAGCCCGTGATCGTGGACAACCGCCCGGGCGCGTCCAACAATCTCGGCACCGAACTGCTCGCCAATGCCAAGCCCGACGGCTACACCATCGGCATCGTGGGCGGCAGCCACAACATCAACAAGTACCTCTTCAAGAATCTGGGCTGGGATCCGCAGAAGAGCTTCGAGCCGATTGTCTACACCCACGAGATCCCGCTGGTCTTTGCCGTCTATCCGAAGATCCCGGCCAAGACGCTGCCCGAGTTCGTCGCGTGGCTGAAGGCCAACCCCGACGAGGCCAAGCTCGCCACCTCCGGTCGCGGCAGCGCCCAGGAAATGGCCGCGGAAATGTTCAAGATGGTGAGCGGCGCGCCGATGCTGCTGGTGCCGTACAAGGGCTCGTCCGCCGCGCATCCCGACCTCTTGGCCGGCCGCACCGCGCTCTACATCGACACCTTGAGCGCCATCCAGGAACAGGTCCGCTCCGGCAACGTCCGCGCGCTCGCCGTCTCCACCTCGCATCGCGCCAAGGCCCTGCCCGATGTGCCCACCGCCGAAGAGCAAGGCTTCAAGGGCTACAACGCCAACACCAACGGCGGCTTCCTCGCCCCGGCCGGCACGCCCAAGGAAATCGTGGCCAAGCTCAATACCGCCATCAACGCCGCCCTCAAACAGCCCGACGTGCGCGCCAAACTCGAAGCCGCCGGCATCGAGGTTCAGGGCGGCACTCCGGACGACTACAAGGCCCTGATCGCGTCAGATCTGCAGAAGTGGGGCAAGGTCGTGAAGGAGGCGGGGATCAAGGCGGATTGAGAGAGCGGGGTTAGTTTCCCATCTCCGGTAAATGCGAGGACGTTCTAATCATTCAAGTCGAGGCCGACCGTCCCTCGCCCCTGTTGTTCAAGAGTTTGCAGGACTGTGAGCGCTGTGAAAGTGTCGAATTGCCATCTCTATCCGACAAAGCAGCTCTGAGAATCCGGAGAAGTCGATTGAGTCGGAGAAGCGCTCTACGACCTCTGTGGCAAAAGTATTCTTTCCATAGAAGTATCTCTGATCGGCATCGTCTCTCGGATCGAAATGACGGTTCTTGACAACGAGTTTTTTCGTAGTCTCGTCGAAGAAATCTTCGATCATTGATTCACTTGCTGGTTCAATGATCGGAGTGGCCACCACATACAGATTGCTTTCCACGTGTATGAACGACTCGCGCGGATCTATCTTGCGGTGTAGCCTTTGCGCAAGAGAGCTGTACAGCGGTCTAGCCCCGGAATCATTGTCGATCAATATAATGACCGGATGCCGTATCTTTAATGCTGGAAACTGGGCCAGGGCGGTTAAGTAGGCGTTGATAAAGTTTGGAAAATCGCCGGTTCCGCCGCTGAGTCCGAGGATTCGACCAGTGGAAGATTCCGCGTACCGATAGAATCGAACGTTTATTTTGAACTGATCGGGTGAGTCATTTGATCCCAGAAGCGGAAAGTCGTTAGGAAGTCCTTTTATTGCATTTCGGAGGTAGATATTGTCTGTTTTGCCCTCGCAAAGAATTATCGCTTGCTCCGCTAGGTAGAAGTCCTTGTAGAGTAAAAATTTTCTGTAGGTCTTTTCTTTCTGTGACAGCTGGTCGAGCTTTAATTTGCTTCGCTGAATGTTGTATTGATCGACGCTATCTATAAAGCTGAGCATGCCATGCAGTTGATTGAGTGTCCCGGGCTCAGCATCGCGCGTACGCCCTGCCCCTGGCGTCGGATTTTCGGGCAGGTTAAAGCTGCCGGTGCTAAACAGGCGATGAACCATCGCTCTTACGCGCTTCCGATAGTCGCTTCGGACGTTTACTTTCTTGTTTGCGATCAGGCCGGTCACCTCCTGCCGAGACGTCTTGTATTGCATTCTCGTCTTCTGCGGGTTCGGGGAGAAGCGAGACGCCTGTAGGACCGCTAGTAGCTCTTCGCCAGCTGCCCACGTGTGATCCGTCGTTCGAGAGGCAATGCGCGGCGGAAAAACTTTTTTATTTGTAGAAAATGTCAGGTCGTCTGCGTAGCGAGTGTAGGTGCAACCATATTTTGCAGCTAAAGCTATCAATCGCCGATCGAGGATGTTGCCCACCAGGTTCGCGATTATGGGTGAGCAGGGACTTCCTTGCGGAAGCGAATTCTCGCGGCATGCTATTTGGGCGATTATTGTAGCTATAGTAGGATGAAGCGCGAATCGAGTGTCTTTGATCAAGAAACCGCGTATTCGGCCGAAATTAATCGCTCCGAAAAAATTGGCGATGTCTATGTTGAATACATAGCGTTTAGCTCGGTGCTGAGCGGCGTTGCTTATTATACTTTTTCCCCGCTGGAATCCATGCGAGGCGCTATCGCTGTATTCGGCAGAAATTTTTAGGTCGTCTAGGCAACGCTGCAAGAGGTCCGCCAGGTTGGACTGAAGGCGTTTTAACTTGTCAGTTGGAGCGCTAATGGTCCGAGTGCCCCCGGTCTTCTTTGGCAGTTCGAACGACCTATATTTTTGCGTGTCACTAGCGACGTATAACAAGTAGGACAAGGTCTTAGGCTGGAAGCTTAAGATCGTTGCCAAGTCGTGTAGCGTCGTTGCACGCTGTAGTGCCTGAATGGGCGTCATAAATTGTAGGGGGGCCTACAGACACTCCTATGCGAATGCTGAGAACATTCCATTTTACTCATGGATTTACTGTGGCAGGCACATGGATAGTAGCAATGCACCTGCCTTTGGTGTCACGTGCCACGAAACGATGGCAAAAAATCTGTCTGTAGGCCCATTACTAGGGTAACAAAACACGTGTCAAAATGCAACTTACTGACTTGATTCGGGACCACTGGGAGTATGAATATCGCTCGCGGGGGTAATCGCTCGCGGGGGTAATTATGGCGCTCTGCCGTGAGCGTTACACCGGACTGTTAAGCCCTAACGCCTATAGACCATTTTTTCAAAGGCAGGGCGTGTAGGGCCCTTGCAACGCTTCTCTGCTTCTGAGTACACTTGTATTCACATCAATACAACATATCAGGAGACAACCCGTGCCCCATCCCCTGCGTCACCTCATATCCGGCTGCGTGATCGCCGCCGCCTTCGCGTTGCCCGCCGCCGCGCAGGAAGCGCCGATCCGGCTCGTCGTCGGCGCGCCGCCGGGCGGCACGACCGACACGGTGGCCCGCAGCATCGGGCAGCACATGGCGAAGGAGCTCAAGCGCACGGTGCTGATCGAAAACCGCCCCGGTGCCGGTGGCAACATCGCCGCCGACTACGTGGCGAAGGCCAAGTCCGACGGCAACACGCTGCTCGTCACGTTCACCAGCTTCTCGATCAACGCCTCGCTCTACCGCAATCTGCCGTTCGATCCGGTCAAGGACTTCAAGCCGATCAGCATGCTCGCCAACGTGCCGAGCGTGCTGGTGACGCGCAAGGATTTCCCTGCGAACGACATGCCGTCGTTCGTGAAGGAAGTGAAGGCGCATCCCGGCAAGTACACGATGGCGATCGGCGCGCTGGGCTCGTCGCTGCATATGGCCGGCGAGCGCATGAAGATGATGGCCGGTCTGGACATCCTGAATGTGCCGTACAAGGGCACGGCGCCCGCCATCACCGATCTGCTGGGTGGTCAGGTCGACATGATGATCGCGAGCTCGCTCAACGCACTGCCGCACATGAAGACCGGTGCGCTCAAGCCGCTGGGCGTCACGAGCCCCAAGGCGCTGGCGCAATTCCCCAACGTGCCGCCCATCGGTGACACGATCAAGGGTTTCGAGTCCAATGCATGGTTCGCGATGTTCGGCCCGGCGGGCCTCTCGCCCGACACGGTGAAGAGCCTGAACGCCGCCGCGCGCAAGGCCGTCGACACGCCCGAGTTCCGCAAGCTGCTCGAAGGCGAAGCCGCCACGGCGGTGAGCAGCACGCCCGAAGAGCTCGACGCCTTCGTGCGCCAAGACATCGCGCGTTACGCTGAAATCGTCAAGTTCACCGGCGCGACCATCGACTGAACGGCGTCGGTCCGCCCTATCCGGAGTACACCCTTGTCCAAGAATCCGCTTCCCCTCTATCACCAGGTCTATCTGTTGCTCAAGCAACGATTGGCGGGCGGCGGATTCGCGGGCGAGGCGCCGATGCCGGGCGAGAACGCGCTGGCGGCGGAATACGGTGTGTCGCGCCTGACGATCCGCCGTTCGCTGGATGCGCTCGAGGCCGATGGCCTCATCGAGCGCCGCCAGGGCCGGGGC
Source organism: Bordetella genomosp. 5 (assembly GCF_002261475.1). GTDB lineage: Bacteria > Pseudomonadota > Gammaproteobacteria > Burkholderiales > Burkholderiaceae_B > Bordetella. The sequence continues at coordinate 5,389 of NZ_NEVN01000010.1, read as the reverse complement.
ACCTTCGCCGCCGACCGCAAGGGCTGGGTCGACGCGCCGCAGGCCGGGGCGGGCATGGACGCACTGATGCAACACCTGTCGAACATGGGCATGCAGACCCAGGTGAAGCTGGTGTCGCTGGCGGTGATGCCGGCGCCCGCGGCGGTGGCCGCCGCGATGGAGCTCGCGCCGGGCGCATCGGTGCAGCATTCGGTGCGGGTGCGCAGCTACGAGGGTGTGCCGTTCTCGCACCTCGAGACCTACGTTCCCGGCGATATCGGCGCGCGTATCCGCAAGGCCGACCTGAACAGCCGGCCGCTGCTTGCGATCTTCCGCGAACTGGGCGTGCGCGTGGCGCGCGCGGAGCAATCGATTTCGGCCGAGCTGGCCGATCCGCAGCTGGCGGCGGCGCTCGAGGTGCCGGTGGGCTCGGCGCTGCTGACGCTGCGGCGCCTGGTGCGCGACGACGCGGGCCGGCCGGTGGAGTGGCTGCTCGCTCGTTACCGCCCCGATCGCTACGAATACCGGATGGACATGCAGGCACACGAGACGCAGGGCGAGCCCAACTGGCTGCCCGCCGGCGTGAGCGCGCCGGGCGCGGTGCCCTTGCCCTCGCGCGCGTCTGCCCGGCCGCGCACGGCGAAGGCCGCGACGCGCACGGCGCGGTCCTGACAAAACAGAGAGAGGCAAACCATGCCTGAATCAACCCTGGCCCAGAAGCTGCTGGCCGCGGCGAGCGGCCGCGACGCGGTGTCAGTGGGCGAGATCATTACCTGCCAGGTCGACCTGGCGATGTTCCATGATTCCAGTGGTCCGCGCCGGCTCAAGCCCATGCTCGAGTCGCTGGGCACGGGCCTGTGGGACCGCGACAAGGTGGTGCTCGTGATGGACCACTATGTGCCCGAGGCGGACGACGAGTCGCGCCGCATCGTGCGCATCGCACGCGATTGGGCGCGCGAGCAGGCGCTGCCGCATGTGTACGACTCCGTCGGCATCTGTCATGTGGTGGTGCCCGAACACGGCCATATCCGGCCCGGCATGTTCTGCGTGGGCGGCGATTCGCATTCGCCCACCGGCGGCGCGTTCGGCGCGTATATGTTCGGCGTGGGCAGCACCGAGATGCTGGGCGTGGTGGTGAGCGGCGAGATCTGGGTGCAGGTGCCGCAGACGCTCGCCATGCAATGGAACGGCCGTCTGGCGCACGGCGTGACGGCCAAGGACATGGCGCTCGCCATGATCGGCCGCTTCGGCATGAACGGCGGCCGCTATCAGGCCGTGGAGTTCTGTGGCGAGGCCGTGCGCGCGCTGTCGATGCAGGAGCGCATGACGCTGTCGAACATGTCGGCCGAACTGGGCTCGCAGGTCGGGCTGATCGCGCCCGACCAGGTCACGCTGGATTATCTGCATGCCGCGGGTGTGCCGGGCGCACTCGAGATCGACGTGGCGCGGTGGCAGACCGACGCCGGTGCGCCGCTCGAGCGTCACGTGTTCGACGCCGGCGCGCTGGCGCCGCAAGTGGCCGCACCGCACAGCCCGGCCAACGCCGCGCCGGTGGGCGACTACCCCGCCACGCCGATCCAGGCCGCCTATATCGGCGCGTGTACCGGTGCCAAGCTCGAAGACCTGCGTGCCGCCGCTGAGGTGCTGCGCGGCCGCCGCGTGGCCGCGGGCGTGAGCCTCATGGTGGCCCCGGCCAGCGCGCGCGATCAGCAGCGGGCGCAGGAAGAGGGCGTGATGGATGTGCTGGTGCAGGCCGGCGCCCAGGTACTGCCGAATTCCTGCGGAGCCTGTTCGGGCTATGGCGGCTCGATCCCCGAGGGCGCCAACGTCATGTCGACCACGGCCCGCAACTTCAAGGGGCGCATGGGCGCCGAGACGGCGCGGGTGTTTCTCGCGTCGCCGTATTCCGTGGCGGCCGCGGCCCTGACCGCCCGCATCACCGATCCGCGCGAGGTGCTGGCATGACGCACGACCCATCACACCGTGCCTGGCGCGTGGGCGACGATGTCGACACCGACCAGTTGGCGCCCGGCGCCTACATGAAATTCGGCATCGACGAGATCGCGCGCCATTGCCTGCAGGGCGTGCGCCCGGAGTTCGCGGCGGGCGTGGCGCCGGGCGACGTGCTGGTCGCGGGCCGCAATTTCGGCATCGGCTCCTCGCGCGAGCAGGCCGCCGCGGCCCTGGTCCATCTGGGCGTGGCGGCGGTGATCGCGCCGAATTTCAATGGTCTGTATTTCCGCAACGCGTTCAATGTGGGCCTGCTGCTCGTGACCTGCGAGCGCGCCACCGAGATCGAAGAGGGCGAGTCCGTCACGCTCGACCTGCCGGGCCGGCGCGTGCTGCGGGCCAATGGCGACGCGCTGCCGTGCGCCGAGGTGCCGGGCTTTCTGCTCGACATGGTGCGTGCCGGCGGCTTGATGAACCTATTGCAGCGCCGGCTCGCCGAAGGCAGCCTGGCGCGCCATCCCTTGAGGGCATGATGACCGTATCGTTGTTGAAGTCCCGGCTCGACGCCGGGCAGAGCGTGCTGGCCCCTGGCGTCTATGACGCGCTGTCCGCGTTGATCGCGGAGCAGGCGGGATTCGAGGCGCTGTATCTGTCGGGCGCATCGATCGCCTACTCGCGTCTGGGCCGCTCCGATGTCGGCCTGACGACCTACTCCGAGGTGGCCGACACCCTGGCGCGCATCACCGAGCGCGTGAGCGTGCCGGTCATCGTGGATGGCGACACGGGCTTTGGCAACGCGCTCAATGTGCAGCGCACCGTGCGCGGCTTCGAGCGTGCAGGCGCGGCGATGATCCAGATCGAGGACCAGGGCTTTCCGAAGCGCTGCGGCCATCTGGCCGGCAAGACGGTCGTGCCGGTGGCCGAGATGTGCGGCAAGCTGCGCGCGGCGCTCGATGCCCGCGACAACACCTTGATCCTGGCGCGCACCGATGCGCTGGCCGTCGAAGGGCTGGATGCCGCCCTCGAACGTGCCGAGCGCTACCTCGAATGCGGTGTCGACGCGATCTTCGTCGAAGCGCTGCGGACCGAAGAACAGCTCGACACCGCCTGCGCACGCTTCGCGCACCGCGTGCCCCTGCTGGCCAACATGGTCGAAGGTGGCCAGACCCCCGTGGAAAGCGCGCAGGCGCTGGCCGAGCGCGGCTTTCGCATCGTGATTTTCCCGGGCGGCACGTCACGCGCCGTGGCGCACATGCTGCAGGGCTACTACGGCAGCCTGCGCCAGCACGGCACCACCAACCCGTGGCGCGACCGCATGCTGGACTTCGACGGCCTCAACGACGTGATCGGCACGCCCGAGCTGCTGGCGGTGGGAAAGAAGTACGAATGAGCAAGGAGCGCTTAAACTCGCGGCAGCGAGCCGGGGGCAGTCGAGCTACCTGACTCGAAATCGGCGTTGAGAGCGCGCTGCGGAGCGCGAGATGGCGGAACACGACTGAGCGATCGCGTCAGTACCGCCCCGTCTCCAGAACATCGTTCAGATAGCCCGACGCCATCGGCGCGTCGCGCAGCATGTGACGCACCCAGGCGTCGCGTTCGTGTGCGATCACCGCGAGTTCCCAGACGCAGGCGAGCGCGGGCGCGGTGACCGGTTCGAACTGCGTGGGCCGGGCCAGCGGCGCCGACAGCATGCGCTGGCACACGATGCCGCCCGAGATCCACCAGTCCACCAGCAGCCACACGGCCTCTTCGCCCACGTGCACGATGGCGTAGCCCAGATCGTGATCGCGTGGGCCGGCCTGCTCGCGCAGCACGTTCAGCGAGGCCGCGCAGGCGGCCGTGGCGACCTCGTCTGCGAGCATCGGCACGGCAGCGTCCGGATCGCGCTGGATGGCGTACGCCTTGAGCGTGCGTGTTTCATCTTTCCACAGGCCCAGCGGGGCGATGCGTCGGGGCAGGTAAGGCTCGGGCGGTTGCAGCGGCATGTCCGTGGGGAGAGCAGGGAATGGGAAAGCCGAATTCTCGCGCGCGCTGCCGGATTCGCCAAACGGCGTGGGGCAGGGCGCCGGTATCGCCAGGAGGGAGCCTTCGGGGGCAGCACTACAGGCGAGGCGCGGCGCCCGAATCCCCCGTTGCGGCGCTTGTACCGGTTTTCGTACTATGTTCGCTACGGCCGCCGACGCGTAGCGCGCGGAGCCGGTCGCCAAGCTGCACAGTCGCGGCGCAAGCAGGCGCGGTGCATCTGCGCGACCCCGGGGCCCAACAGGAGCTGATCATGAACGTTCTCACCTTCAGCGAGGCGCGAGCCAGCTTCAAGCAGACGCTCGACGCGGTGTGCACCGACCACGAACCCACGATCATCACGCGTCAGCGGGGTGATCACGTTGTCCTGCTCTCCCTGGACGACTACAACAGCATGCAGGAGACTCTGCACCTCCTGGGGTCTCCGGCGAACGCCGAGCGCTTGCGCCGCTCGCTCGCCGAGTACAAGTCTGGCAAGACCCTCGAACGAGGTCTGTTGGGCGATGAACCAGCAACGCAAAAAGGCGCGAAACAAGGCCGCCGCAAGCGATGACGTGATGGTGGCCTGGACCTCCCAAGCCTGGGAAGACTACTGCCATTGGTACGCGCACGACGTACAGGTTGTGCGCGCAATCAATACGCTGATCCGCGAGATCTCGCGCGATCCGTTGCGGGGCACTGGCAAACCCGAACCGCTGCGCGGTGACCTGACCGGCTTCTGGTCGCGCCGCATCAACAAAACGGATCGCCTCGTCTACACCGTGCAGGATGGCCGGATCATCGTGCTGCAGTGCTGCTACCACTACCAGGCGCCTTGATCCTCGCACTCGGCCTAATCGTTCTTAAAATAGAACACTGAAGCGAATTTTCACCATCTACCGGGCTTTCGTCCTGTTCTTTAAAGTTCTGTTCATGGCAGCGACGCAACGACGCAGACCTGCAAACGGCGCCCCACTCAACCCCGCGCCCCTCAACCGAACCGGAGAACAGACATGACCAAGCCCTACGCCAAGCTCGACAAGAACAACGCCGCCGTGCTGCTGGTGGATCACCAGGCAGGCCTGCTGTCGCTGGTGCGTGACTTCCAGCCCGACCAATTCAAAAACAACGTGCTGGCGCTGGCCGACCTGGCCAAGTACTTCAACCTGCCCACCATCCTGACCACCAGCTTCGAGCAAGGCCCCAACGGCCCGCTGGTGCAAGAGCTCAAGGACCAGTTCCCCGACGCGCCCTACATCGCCCGCCCCGGCCAGATCAACGCCTGGGACAACGAAGACTTCGTGAAGGCCGTGAAGGCCACCGGCAAGAAGCAGCTGATCATCGCCGGTGTCGTGACCGAAGTGTGCGTGGCCTTCCCGGCGCTGTCGGCCCTGGCCGAAGACTTCGAAGTGTTCGTCGTGACCGATGCCTCGGGCACCTTCAACGAAATCAGCCGCGA
>NZ_NEVN01000011.1 GCF_002261475.1 Bordetella genomosp. 5 | reverse complement strand
CTTGGTCATGTCTGTTCTCCGGTTCGGTTGAGGGGCGCGGGGTTGAGTGGGGCGCCGTTTGCAGGTCTGCGTCGTTGCGTCGCTGCCATGAACAGAACTTTAAAGAACAGGACGAAAGCCCGGTAGACGGCAAAATATCGCTTCAACGTTCTATTTAAAGAACGATTGGCGCGCAGGCCGCCGAACCGGTACGCTCTCCCGCTCCTCATTGCGGAACCCTCGACATGATGCGCAAGGCGTGCAAGATCCTGCTGGGCGTGGTCTGGACGGTCTGGTTGGTCGCGGCCCTCGCGTTGGCCGTGGGTGTCGTCATTTTCGAGCGAGCCTCTCAGACCTACGTGGTGCCGATCAAGATCGCGTCGGGTGCCACGGCGCAGGCCGAGGTTTACCGCTGGAAGGAGGCACCCCTGTGGCTGGATGCGCGGTTCGGCGACCGGCCGGGCGCCCGGCCCGGCGAGCCGCGGCCCGAGCTGGGCGAATACAGCGTGCCGGTGGACACCCCCAAAGGGGCGTATCCCAGGTTCGCCAATCCCGGCGAGCCTCTGCGCGTGCGCGTGCGGCGCGACGATGGCGCCGAGGTGCTGCTGGCCGCCACGCCCACCAGCGCCAGCAGCGCACGGCACTACTACCGCGATCTGTACCCCGCCGTCGTGATCGACGGCACGGTCACGCGGGATCAGGAGCCGGCCTTCATGCTGGCCGAGGGCACGAACAACCTGACCTTCACGATCGAAGCGGCCGGGGCCGCGCTCGGCGGCGAAACCATCGATCTCGTGGTGAACTCGCCGATCGCGCTCAAGCGCACGGCCAGGGGCTACGAGAATCTCTCCACCTTGCTGTTCTGGCCCATCCTCGCGCAGTTGCTCGGCGTGGTGCTGCTCGTGCTGCTGGGGCTCACATGGTGGTATCGCCGGCGCGCCCGTCGCGCTGCCTGACTACGCCGATCGCGGCTTCAAAAAACAAAGGCCCGTGCAACGTCTGCACGGGCCTTTGTCATTGCCATCAGGCAGGCGCGATCAGGCTCAGGCCTGGATCCGCTCCACCTTGCCCACCAGCAGGATGTACGACAGGGCGCCCAGCAGCGCCAGCGTCGACACGTAGATGATGGCGGGTGCGAAGTTGTCCGCGGTCACCAGGAAGCCGATCACGATCGGGGTGCAGATCGCCGACAGGTTGCCGATGAAATTGAACACGCCGCCCGTCAGGCCCAGCAGGCGTTCCGGCGCGAGCGCCGACACCAGCGACCAGGTGATCGAAGCCAGGCCGTTGCCGAAGAAGGCCAGCGCCAGGAAGAAGATCACCCACGGGGTCGAGTCGGTGAAGTTGGCGCCGATCATCGAGGTCGAGATCAGCAGGCCCAGGATGATGGGCAGCTTGCGCGCGAGGCCCACGTTGGCGCCGCGGCGGATCAGGAAGTCCGACAGCACACCCGAGCACAGCACGCCGATGAAGGCGGCCAGGAACGGCACCGAGGCCAGAAAACCCGACTTGATGAAGTCCATGCCGCGGTACTTCACGAGATACGTGGGGAACCACGTCAGGAAGAACCACAGCGTGGAGGTCAGGCAGAACTGGCCGAGGTACACGCCCCACAGCTTGCGCTTGCTCATCACCAGGCCGAGGTCGGCCCACGAGAACGGCGCTTTCTTTTCGAGATTGCGACGGTCCAGGTCGACGATGCCGCCGCCCTTCTGAATCAGCTCGATCTCGGCCGCATTGGCGCCCTTGAAGGCACGCGGCTCGCGGTACACCATGTACCAGATCACGCCCCACACGATGCCCAGCAGACCGGTGCTCACGAAGACCATGTGCCAGCCGTAGTGATGCTGCAGCCAGGCGAGCACCGGCGTGAGGAACGCCAGGCCGACGAACTGGCCCGAGGTGTAGAAGCCGATGGCGGTGGCGCGTTCGCGCTCCGGGAACCAGGTGGTGACCACGCGGTTGTTGATCGGATAGGCGGGCGCCTCGAGCGCACCGACGGCCAGGCGCAGCACGAACAGCAGCACGAAGCTGCCGGCAAAGCCCATGAAGAAGGTCGCGGCAGACCACAGGATCAGGGCCAGCGCATACAGCACGCGCGGCGAGACACGGTCGACCAGCCAGCCGCCGGGAATCTGCATCGCGGCGTAGGTCCAGCCGAAGGCCGACAGGATCAGACCTTCCTGGATGGTCGAGAGGCCGAACTCATCCTTGATGCCAGGCGCTGCGATCGAGAGATTGCTGCGGTCGAGATAGTTGATGACGACGGTGATGAACAGCATCACCATGATGATGTAGCGGCTGCGCGTGGGTTTTTGCGCGAGCGGCGCGCCGGCTGCGGTAGCGATGGACACGGCGGGTCTCCTCGGAGGGCTTGGGGCCGGCGTGCGCTGTCAGCGTCGCCGGGCATGTTATGAATCTGCAGGGGTCTCGCAAAGCGGCCCGAATGGGATGCGCGGCCCTGTCCGCGCGTCCCGGGCAAATCGCCCGCGCTTGCCAACCGCTCCTGTCAGGGGCGGCGGTCAGGCGCGGGCGGATGATTTACCACTCGGCGAAGCTGCCGTCGGCGTGACGCCAGATCGGATTGCGCCAGCGGTGGCCCACGGCGGCGCGTTCCTTCACGTACTCTTCATTGACCTCGATGCCCAGGCCCGGACCCTGCGGGATCGCGACCATGCCATCTTCGTAGGCGAACACTTCGCGGTTGCTGACGTAGTCGAGCAGGTCGTTGGCCGCGTTGTAGTGGATGCCCAGGCTCTGTTCCTGGATGAACGCGTTGTAGCAACCCGCGTCGATCTGCAGGCAGGTGGCCAGCGCGATCGGGCCGAGCGGGCAGTGCAGCGCCAGCGCCACGTCGTAGGCTTCGGCCATGGCGGCGATCTTGCGCGTCTCGGTGATGCCACCGGCGTGCGACGGATCGGGCTGGATGATGTCGACATAGCCGTCGGACAGCACGCGCTTGAAGTCCCAGCGCGAGAACAGGCGCTCACCCAGCGCGATCGGCGTGGAGGTGAGCGGAGCCAGCTCTTTCAGCGCCTCGTAGTGCTCGCTCAGCACCGGCTCTTCGATGAACATGAGCTTGAACGGATCGAGCTCTTTCATCAGCACCTTGGCCATGGGCTTGTGCACGCGGCCATGGAAGTCGACGCCGATGCCCACGTTCGGACCCACGGCCTCGCGCACGGCGGCCACGTTTTCCAGGCACTTCTCGACCTTGTCGAACGAATCGATGTATTGCAGCTCTTCGGTGCCGTTCATCTTCACGGCGGTGAAGCCGCGCGCCACGGCATTCTTCGCGGCCGCGGCCGTGTCGGCCGGGCGGTCGCCGCCGATCCACGAATACACGCGGATGCGGTCGCGCACGTTGCCGCCGAGCAGTTGCGAGACGGGCACGCCGAGGGCCTTGCCCTTGATGTCCCACAGCGCCTGATCGATACCGGCGAGCGCGCTCATGTGGATCGCGCCGCCACGATAGAAGCCGCCGCGGTACAGCACCGTCCAGTGATCTTCGATGTTGCGCGGATCCTTGCCGATCAGGTAGTCGGCGAGTTCTTCGACGGCCGCGGCCACCGAATGGGCGCGGCCCTCGACCACGGGTTCGCCCCAGCCGATCACGCCTTCATCGGTCTCGATCTTGAGGAACAGCCAGCGCGGCGGGACGATGTAGGTCGTGAGCTTGGTGATTTTCATGAGAGGGACTCCTCTGCAAAGAGATCGAAAGAATCAGCGGGTGGCGATGGCTTGCCAGGCGGCGACGAAGTCGCGGGCGCGCGCGCCCACCTCGTCGGCCGACAGGCCGGGTTTGTACAGTGCCGAGCCCAGGCCGAAGCCCGAGGCGCCGGCCGCGGCGAAGTCGGCCAGGTTCTGCGGCGTGATGCCGCCCACGGGCAGCAGCGGCGCGCGCAGCACGGCACGCCAGGCGCGCAGCACCTGCGGGCCCAGCTGCTCGGCGGGAAACAGCTTGAGTGCGTCGGCGCCCGCGGCCAGTGCGGCGAACGCCTCGGTGGGCGTGGCAACGCCCGGCAGGCAGAACAGCTGCTCGGCCTTGGCGCGGCGGATCACGGCCGCGTCGCTGTGCGGCATCACGATGATCTGGCCACCGGCCTCGCGCACGCGGGCGCAGTCGTCGGGATCGATCACGGTGCCGGCGCCCAGCAGGCAATCGGCCGGCAACACGGCGCGCATGGCGGCAATGCTGTCGAACGGTTGGGGCGAGTTGAGCGGCACTTCGATCAGGCGGAAGCCCGCCTGATACAGCGTCTGGCCGATCGCGGCAGCTTCTTCGGGTCGAATGCCGCGCAGGATGGCGACCAGGGGGCAGGCCTGCATGGCCTGGGACAGCGGGGTGACGGTGCTCATGGCGTCTCCGTGAGAGTCGCGCGGACCAGCCCGGCGGCCTGCGCCAGATGCCAGAGACCGCGTTCGGTAGCGTGACGAGCCTGGGCCGGCGTGCCCAGGCCATAGTGATCCAGCGCGAGGCGATAGCGATCGCACAGGGCGTCGTCGCCGCACAGCACGAGGGTCGGCGTGGCGCCTTGCTGACGCAGCATTTCGGCAAGCGTGGCGATCTCGTGCCCGATCAGCAGGCCCGAGAGGTAGTCGGGGCCGGCCGATGCGGTGAGCGCGCCGGTCAGGCTCAGCGTGCGCGCGCTGAAGATCGTGGACAGCACGCCGGCGCGGCCCGCGGGCGCGCCCGCCACGCGCAAGCCGCGCGCATAGGCTTCGGGATCGGCGCCGCCATCGCTCATGGTGCGGCCCAGGATCGTGTGGCCGCGCAGCGCGGCATACACCTCGCCGGTCATGAACGTGTCGAAGTGCGTGACGCGGCCGCGGCGCACCGACACCCACTTGGAATGCGTGCCGGGCAGACCGATCAGCAGGTCGTCCGCGTCGGCGCCGAGCGTGTCCAGCACACCGGCCACCTGGGTTTCTTCGCCGCGCATCACGTTGGGCAGGCCGTGGCGCTGGATCAGGCCCGGCACGATGTGCAGCGGCGTGCCCTGGCGCGGCACCTGCGTGAGCTGGCCGGCGAGCTGGCGCAGGTCGACCGGCACGTCGAGGTAGGCGGCTTCGCGCCAGCCTTGCGCGCTGCCGACCATGCCGCAGGCGATCACGGGAAGATGAGGCTCGGCGCGCAGCCAGTCGCCGCAGGCATGTTCGAACGCGAGTTCGAAGCGGCTGTCCTGATCGGCGGGCGCGGCGGAGAGGGCGCCGTCCTGAACGGGTTGGGGCAGGTTCATGATGCCCCAGGGCAGATGGCGGGCATCCAGCGTCTGGCCATCAGAACCCATGCGATAGGCGCGCAGCGAGGAGGTGCCCCAATCCAGCGCGATCAGTGCCGCGGCGTCGGGCTTGCCGGTAGTCATGGAAAAACTGTCTCGTTGTCGGACGCAAGACGCGCCCGGTTTTAGGGGCCGTGGGCCCCGATGCGAAAAATTCTAGACGAGCGGCCAGAAAATCTCAAAATATAGAATTGAATCTCATATATTGGGATAGAATGCGGTTTTTAGGGCGGTCTCGAGGCTGCTGTGGCCCGTCCCGCCGGGGCAGACGCAGGCGTGTCTTGCCGGTGTTTTATGCTCTGCCGCTTTACCGCTACCGCTTTACCGCTTTACCGCCTTACCGCTTCATCGCATGACAGCCTTATCGCTTCACGCCTTACCCGCCTCGGCGCCGTCATCGTGCGCCGGGCTGCGGCGCCTCCGGTGCCGCTCTCGACAGTGAATTCATGAATCGTCCTGCTCTCTCGCACTCTCCGCTCGATCCCGACGCCGGCGCGCCCGCCGGCACGCAGACCCTGATGCGCGGGCTGGCCGTGATCCAGGCCGTCGCCCAAGGCGCGCGCGACCTCAAAGAAATCTGCGCACGCATCGGCGTGGCGCGCAGCACCACGCACCGACTGGCGAGCTGCCTGGTCCAGGAGCGCTATCTGCGCGTGCTGCCTTCTCTGGGTTATGCGCTGGGGCCGCGTCTGATCGAGCTGGGTTTTCAATCGCGCGAGGCGATCCCGATGGTCACGCTGGCGCGCCCGCATCTCACGGCGCTCGCGGATATCACGGGCGACACGATCCATCTGGGCGTGCGTGATGGCGCCGAGGTGCTGTATCTCGAAAAAATCCCCGGCAAAAAGGGCCTGGAGATGCGCTCGCGCGTGGGTCATCGGATGCCGCTCGCCTGCACGGGCGTGGGCAAGGCGCTGTTGCTCGACGACGATGAGAACCTCTGGCAGGCGCTGCATCAGGTGGGCACGCCGGTGGCGGCGCGCGCCGTCGATCCCAACGCCGGCTGGCGTGTGTTCGCGGAGCGGATGCGCGATTACGCCACGCGCGGCTATGCCTTCGACCTCGAAGACAACGAGCCGTCGATCCGCTGCGTGGCCGCGCCCGTGCGCGACGCCAGCGGCCGCATCGCGGCGGCCGTCAGCGTCTCGAGCACGGTGCCTTACATGTCGCTCGAGCGCATGCGCGAACTGGTGCCGACCGTGCAGCGCTCGGCGGCCGAACTCTCGGCCGAGCTGGGCTGGCAGGTCTAGCCGCGCGCGCTGCGCGGGTCAGCTGAGCGGCAGCGCCAGCACGCCGGCCGTGGCCGGCCGCATCATCACGCGCCGGTACCAGGCCGACAGCGCCGGCGTGGCCGGGCGCTCGATGGGCAGTCCGAGCCAGCGATGGGTGGAGCACACCAGCGCCGCGTCGCCCATCGTGAACTGCGCGCCACTCACGTAATCGCGCTCCTGCAGCGCGGCGTCGAGCAACTGCGCGCAGGCATTGATCTGCTTCACCGACTTGTCGATCACGGCCTGATTGCGTTCGCCTTCGGGCGTGCGGATCAGCTGCAAAAAGGCCGGCACCATGGCGGGCTGCCATTCGGTCGTCTGCCAGTCCATCCAGCGATCGGCATCGCCGCGCACGCACGGGTCCGTGGGCCAGAGCGTGCCGCTGCCATACCGTGCCGCGAGGTAACGCACGATGGCGTTCGATTCCCAGAGCACGAAACCACCGTCGTCGATCACCGGCACGCGGCGATTCGGATTGAGCTTGCCGTATTCCGGCGTGTCGAGCCCGCCGAACTTGCCACCCACCTCGACGAGCTCGTGCGGCAAGGCCAGCTCGCGCACGGCCAGCATGACCTTCTGCACGTTCAGCGAACTCAGTCTTCCCCAAATCTTCAGCATGATGATTCCTTGTGGTCGGTGCGTCTGCCGGGCCGGGATGGCCAAGGGCGGCAGGGCGGGTCAGCGCGGTGGCAGCGCGCGGGGCAAAAAGCCGTTATCGCGGCCAAAGCGCGGCCAGTCGAAGGCCGCGCCGGGATCGGTCTTGCGTCCGGGCGCGATGTGCTCGTGTCCCCACGCGGCGCGCAGCGGATAGCGGGCGCGCAACGCCGCGGTCAATGGCGGCAGCGCCTTGTATTGCGCATCGGTGTAGGGCAGCGTGTCGGTGCCTTCCATCTCGATGCCGATCGAAAAATCGTTGCAGCGCTCGCGGCCGGCAAAACGCGACACGCCGGCATGCCAGGCCCGCGCGTCGGTCGACACGTACTGCACGATGCTGCCGTCGCGCCGGACCAGGAAATGCGCCGACACCCGCAGACCGGCCAGGCGGGAAAACCACCGGTTGGCGTTCAGGTCGAGCCGATTCAGAAACAGATCGCTGACGTAATCCGGGCCGCCCGCGGTCTTGAACTCACCGGGCGGCAGCGTGATGTTGTGCATCACCAGCAGGCTCACCTGCGTGCCGGCGGGGCGTGGGTCGGTATTGGGCGAGGGCAGTCGCGTGACGGTGGCGCCCGGCACAAGCCAGCCGTGCCGATCGAGGATCAGGGTTTGCATGACGACATCTGCAGCGTCGCGCGAGGGTGCGCGGGGAAGGCCGTGCCCGGCGGGCAGGCGATCGCTGCATTATGCCGGGAGCGGCGCAGGAAGCAAAAAGCCCAGGCATGACGGCCTGGGCTCCTGAGCGGGACTCCGGGCATCAACTGCCGGGCTTGCCCAGCCGCGCATGCTCGGCGCTGCACCAGGTCTGGCCCTGCTGCAGCAGGGCTTCGGAGCGGGGCAGGTGGATGCCGCAGTGCGCGCAGCGCACCATCGGCTCGCTCGGCACCGGGGCGTTTTTCGAGCCCGATGGGCGCGAGGCGGCCTGCGGCTTCTTGCGCTGGGCCGCGCGTGCGCCGGCGATGCGGGCGATCATCAGCACCGCCAGGATCACCAGCACCCAGAAAAGAATCTTGCCCATGTTTGCTCAGCCTCGATGCAGGATCACTTCGAGGACGAAGCGGCTGCCGGTGTAAGCCAGGATCAGAAACGCGAAGCCGGTGAGCGTCCAGCGCAGCGCCACGCGGCCCCGCCAGCCTCGAATGTGGCGGCCGGCCAGCAGCACGCCGAAGGTCAGCCACGACAGCAGCGTGAAGACGGTCTTGTGATCGAACGGCAGCAGCCGGCCCGTGAGCAGGGTGGAGGCCACCGAGCCCGTGGCCACGGCCAGCGTCAGCACCGAGAAGCCGACCCAGATCACCCGAAACAGCAGTTGCTCCTGGATCAGTAGCGGCGGTTGGGCGTCGAGCACGCGGCCGATGATGCTGCGTTCGGCCGGGGATTCGAGCGGGCGGTGCAGATGGCGGTCGAGCAGCGCCATCAGCATGGCCTGGAGCGCCGCGATGGTGATGAGGCCGTAGGCGGCCAGCGCGATCAATAGATGCAGGCGCAACCAGCCATTGGCGGCGTGCGGCACGACCTGCCCCTGCGGAAACACGGCCGCCAGCAGCGTGACCAGCGTGGCGGCGGGCAGCAGCAGCAGCTGCAGGCCATCGATGCGTACCAGCAGGCTCTCGAGCCAGAACACCAGCAGGCCGAGCCAGATGGCGGCCGACATGGCGAGCGCCCAGCCGATGAAAAGATGTTGTGTCCCCAACATGGATTGCCACAGCGCGATACCATGCAGGACCAGGGCGCCAAGCAGGCACACCCGGGCGATCCGTCCGGTCTGCTCGACACTGCCGTGTTGCGCCAGCCGGCGCCACATCGAGCCGCCCAGAATGGCGTAAGCCAGGGCAGCCACGGCGTGAAATACAATGCCTGATGACATAGAAACCGTTGGGTGGATGAAAGCCTCTGGTGCATCGCGCGCCCGAGGCCAAGATTCAATCAACTAGTGTAAGCGGAAACGCCTCTCATGCTCGATAACCTGACTCAACGTTTGTCGCGCGTCGTCAAGACGCTGCGCGGCGAAGCCCGTCTCACCGAGGCCAACACCCAGGAAATGCTGCGCGAAGTGCGCATGGCACTGCTGGAGGCCGACGTGGCCCTGCCCGTGGTGCGCGACTTCGTTGCGCGCGTCAAAGAAAAAGCCCTCGGCGAAGAAGTGGCGTCCAGCCTGTCGCCCGGCCAGGCCCTCGTGGGCGTGGTCCACAAGGAGCTCACCGCGCTCATGGGCGGCGATCTCGGCGCGCATGCCGCCGAGCTGTCGCTGGCCACCCAGCCGCCGGCCGTGATCCTGATGGCCGGCCTGCAGGGTGCGGGCAAGACCACCACCACCGGCAAGCTGGCCCGCTGGCTCGTCTCCGGCGAGCACATGCAGGGCGGCCGCAAAACCGGCAAGAAGAAAGTGCTGGTGGTGTCCGCCGACGTGTATCGTCCCGCGGCGATCGAACAGCTCAAAACGGTGGCCGCGCAGGCCGGCGTCGATTTCCTGCCGTCCGATCCCAGCCAGAAGCCCGAAGACATCGCCCGCAACGCGGTCGACCACGCGCGCCGTCATCACTACGACGTGCTGATCCTCGATACGGCCGGCCGCCTGGGTATCGACGAGGCCATGATGCGCGAGATCCGCGCGCTGCATGATCTGGTCAAGCCGATCGAAACCCTGTTCGTGGTCGACGCCATGCAGGGTCAGGACGCGGTCAACACCGCGCGCGCCTTCGCCGACGCGCTGCCCCTCACCGGCGTGGTGCTCACCAAGCTCGACGGCGATGCCCGCGGCGGCGCGGCCCTCTCGGTGCGCCATGTCACCGGCAAGCCGCTCAAGTTCGTCGGCGTGTCCGAAAAGCTCGAGGGCCTCGAGCCCTTCTACCCCGAGCGCATGGCGCAACGCGTGCTCGGCATGGGCGACATCGTGTCGCTGGTCGAGCAGGCCCAGAAAAACATCGACATCGCCGAGGCGCAGAAGCTTGCCGCCAAAATCAAGTCGGGCAACAAGTTCGACCTGAACGACTTCCGCGAACAGCTCGGCCAGGTCAAGAAGCTCGGCGACATGGGCTCGCTCCTCGAAAAGCTGCCTGCACAGTTCCAGCAGGCGGCCGGTCAGATCCAGGGCGGCCAGGCCGAGAAGCAGCTGCGCCGCACCGAAGGCATCCTCAACTCCATGACGCCGCTCGAGCGCGCCAAGCCCGAGCTCATCAAGGCCGCGCGCAAGCGCCGCATCGCGGCGGGCGCTGGCGTGCCTGTGCAAGAGGTCAACCGCCTCCTGTCGCAGTTCGATCAGATGCAGGGCATGATGAAGCAGATGAAGAAGGGCGGCATGGCCAAGATGATGCGCGCCATGGGTGGCATGAAGGGCCTGGGCAAGTTCGGCATGCGCTGAGTTCGCACCAGCCAAAAAAACGGCCAGACCTTGCGTCTGGCCGAATCGATCGGGGCAAGCGGGGATAGCCTGTCCCGATACATTCCGGCAAACGCTGCGGGGATTGCCGGTCTGTGCGGATATTCCGGGAAGCCGCGGCACGCGTCGAGACGCGGCCGGGGCGGATCTAGCCGGGCTGCGAGCGAAGGGGCTTGGGGACGTGATGCAAGCCCGGGGTCGCTCCTTTTTGCATCGAAGAAAAAGGCACCGTGGGGCTGATTATGGTCGCGGCGGACAGGCCCGCGAAAGCGTGATGGTGTAACGACATGCTATCGCGTGGCGCGGCGTCCGGCGCCGTGCCACGCGAGGAAAAACGACTCAGCCGCCGCCGACCGCCACGACGATTTCGATCTGATCGCCGTTGGCCAGCGCGGTCTCGCCGTGCTTGCTTTTAGGCACGATTTCGCCGTTGCGCTCGACCGCCACGCGCTTGCCGGCGTAGCCCAGAGTGTCGAGCAAGCCGAACACGGTGGTGGCAGGCGCAACCTCGCGGGCCTGCCCGTTGAGCGTGATGTGCATCTAATGACTCCTTATTGATTGGCGTAGCCGTCGGTGGCCTGGATCAGACGCGCCAGGATGCCCGGCTCGTCGAACGCATGGCCCGCGTCGGGCACCAGATGAAACGCCGCCTGCGGCCATGCGCGGTGCAGATCCCACGCGGTGCGCGCGGGCGTGCAGACGTCGTAACGTCCTTGCACGATGGTGCCGGGGATGTCGGCAAGCTTGTGCGCGTCGCGCAGCAGCTGGCCTTCTTCTATGAAGCCCGCGTTGACGAAGTAATGGTTTTCGATGCGCGCGAAGGCGAGCGCCGCGCGGTCGGCCGCGTGGCTTTGCTGATGGCGCGGGCTGGGCAACAGCGTGATCGTGTTGTCTTCCCATTTGCTCCACGCCTTGGCCGCGCGCAACTGCTCCACGGGGTCATCGCCGACCAGCCGCTTGCGGTAGGCGGCGATCAGGTCGCCGCGCTCGGCTTCCGGGATCGGTGCAAGGTACTCTTCCCATTGATCGGGAAACAGCCACGACGCGCCTTCCTGGTAGAACCAGAGCAGCTCGGAACGGCGCAGCGAGAAGATGCCGCGCACCACGAGCTCGCTGACGCGATCCGGGTGAGTCTCGGCATACGCGAGCGCGAGCGTCGAGCCCCACGATCCGCCGAACACCAGCCACTTATCCACGCCCATGATCTCGCCGCGCAGCCGCTCGATGTCGGCCACGAGATCCCAGGTGGTGTTGTTGTCCAGGCTCGCGTGCGGCTTCGACCGCCCGCAACCGCGCTGATCGAACAGCAGCACGTGGTAGCGGCGCGGATCGAACAGCTGGCGGTGCACCGGCGAGCACCCGCTGCCGGGGCCGCCGTGCAGAAACACGGCGGGCTTGCCCTGCGGATTGCCGCAGAGCTCCCAATAGACCTGATGCCCGTCGCCGGTGTCCAGCATGCCGTGACGGTAGGGTTCGATCGCGGGATACAGCATTGCAACCTCACACGTTAGAAAAGCCGGCGCGTGTCAGACGCGCTTGAAGATCAGATCCCAGACACCATGGCCCAGACGCAGGCCGCGCGTTTCGAATTTGGTCTGCGGGCGATAGTCGGGCCGCGGCGCGTAGCCGTCCACCGTGTTGGCCAGGAGCGGCTCGGCGCCCAGGACCTCGAGCATCTGCACGGCGTAGTCCTGCCAATCGGTGGCGCAATGGAAGTAGCCGCCCGGCTTGATGCGGCTGGCGAGCAATTGCACGAACGGCGGCTGCAGCAGGCGGCGCTTGTGGTGGCGCTTCTTGGGCCACGGATCGGGGAAGTACACATGCACGCCATCCAGCGAGTCCGGCGGAATCATGTCGCGCACGACTTCCACGGCGTCGTGCTGAATGATGCGCAGGTTCTCGATCTGCGAGGTCTCGATGCGGTGGAGCATGGAGCCCACGCCGGCATTGAAGACCTCGACGCCGATGAAGTTGTCGCCCGGACGCGCCAGCGCGATCTTCTCGGTCGTCTCGCCCATGCCGAAGCCGATCTCCAGGATCGTGGGGGCGCTGCGACCGAAGGCGGCCTGCACGTCGAGCGTGCGCGCGGCATACGGGATGGCCCACTTTTCCATCAGCTGCTCAAGCGCATCGCGCTGACGCTGGGTGATGTGGCCGCGGCGATGCACGAAGCTGCGGATGTGCGTGGCGCCGGGGCTGGCGGGCGCATGGCCGGCCTGGGCGAGCGCCTCTTGCGTGCCCTGCGACAGGGGCTGCGACGCGTCGGCGTCGCCGGCCGGCGCGGGGGCGCCGGGTTGGTGTTCGGGGGTGTTCGTATTCATAACCCGCGATTGTAGTAGGCGCGCGCGGGGAGGTGGGGAGGGACGGATCGGGCCGGGGGGCGGTAACCCGCTGGACGTATCGAGCCGGGGCGAGGCCTGGTCTCCCGCACAAAGCGGAAACGCAGCCTGACATCCGGCGCACGACCGGCAGCAGCGGATCGCCGCCTGAACCCGCACCGTGTCGCTCGCAAGGGCAAGCCCGGGCTGCCGCCTGCTGGCGGGTCATCCGACCATCGTGAGTACACTGCGGCCCTGTGCGTTCCGCGAGGAACGCGGTTCCGATGCCGCGAGTTCAGGAGCAGCGATGTATTCCTCCACGTTCACCTTCGCCAAGGGCGAGTTCGACACCGACTTTCACGCGCTGGACGACGCGATCGCCCAGGCGGCCCGCGCCATCCCCGGTTATCTGGGCGAAGAAGCCTGGGAAAATGCCGCCACCGGACTCGTCTCGAACGTGTATTACTGGGAGACGCTCGAGGCCCTCGAGCAGTTGATTAACCTGCCGCGCCACCGCGAAGCCAAGCAGGCGCAGTCGCGCTGGCTGGACGGCTATCACGTGGTGGTGGCCGAAGTGATCGGCAGCCACGGCAACAACAAAATCCCTCATCCGCTGGCCGGACGAGACGTCGCGATCAAGGTGCGCGGCTGCTAGTTTTTGCGAAGCGCGCCCGTGAGTTCCTCGCTATAATTCACGCCTCTGCCAGCCTTTGAGGCCGGTACGACACACCGACGCGGGTGTAGTTCAATGGTAGAACGGCGGCTTCCCAAGCCTCAAGCGTGGGTTCGATTCCCATCACCCGCTCCACTTCACTGAGGTCCACGGCAAGCGCAGGACGCTCACTGAGTGATCGATGCCTTTATCCGGCAGCGCATTTCCTTTTGAGGATGTCCAATGACGTCGGGGAATGCTCGAGCCGCGACCTCCCTCAGCGCATTGTCAGTCCATCGATCCGTGGGCTGGTGTACCGCATGGTTGCTGCAGTCGCATCGCCCGGACAGAAACTCACGCCCATCTCCGCTCGATCCGGGATCGAGGATTGAAGCCTGCGCGTTTCGATATGGCGATCGCTCTTTGCACTGACCCGCAGAAGCGAGACGGTCAGAAGCTGAAGCACGAAGGCCTGAGCTCGATATTGCACCGGGCTCAGGCCTTTTAGCTTTAACTCGATGCGGTCGTGATTGTCGCTACGGACGGGCGTGCTGCCGCACTCCCGCATGCAACGGGTCGATGCACTCGCAGCGGTTCAGCTGGAAGAACGCTGCCTCGAGCGTGCCGAAACTCGGCCCCCGGAATATCGGCTTCGCCTTAAAAGGCAGCGAACCGCCGTGCTTCTCGTCATGAGCGCGTGTTGGTAGACGCTGCACGTGGGCCGTTCACAGACGAGACCCTCATGGCAAAGCCAGGGTTTCTGGCAGATCGCCAAACCTTTCGTAGGGGAAGATTCCCCAATATATTCGGGCGCTGTCCGGATCATCATCGTTGTAGATCTTGACCGAGACATAAGACACCGTGCCCAGACTCATATCGGGAAACACCACACTGGCGCGCTCGATAGGCGCCATGGCTTCCAATTCCTGAGTGGCGACTTTTTTCTTGGGGTCGAGTATCAACACCTGCCCCTGCGCGGAGCCCGTGAGTCGGGGTTTAACCAGATACAACTCACAAACAACCGTTTTTGCGCTATACAACGAATTATTGAACATCATCACGGTGATGTCCGCGTTGCCTTTCGTCGTCTTGCTCGGCGTGAATCTGATCGACCTTGAGAATGCATTGAAAAACAGGTCGTTCGAGAGAGGATAAACGCGGAACAAAACAACTTTTGGGACACCAAAATACTCTTGCCAGCCTGGTCCCGTGAGCTGCACGTCATACTTGACGTGCATGATTTTAGTCTGGGATGACTTATAAATGTAGGGAGTCAACTGGTATTCGTAGATTGCATCTTTGACCGCCCCTGTAGAAATCGAGATGCTGAAAGACGACGACGTGGTGACACTGGTTGTGCTCGCTTCGGTGTCACTGTTGTGATAGTTCACGGTGGTCGTGAACCACCCAATCGTGAGGCTTCCCCCCACGCTGAAGGTAGTGTTTGTGCTGTAGGTTTTGTCCTTATGCGTGCTATTTTGGTTGGTATAGTGGGTGGAAGTGCCAGCGGCGGTGTCATCGGTTACCGGGATATCCTCCAGGTCGAACATCAGCGTTTTTGGGCTGGTGTAGCCGGGTTTCGACGCTTCGAGATAGGTCAGAATTGAACCGATTTCGTAGTCTGAATCGTATGCGAAATCCTTGATCGTGGTCGGAAAATAAGCATCCTGGGCTTGCCCGATCGGGAAGACAACCGTGAGCACGCCAGCATACGTTTTTACTCCGTTTACGCCCTTGAATATTGGGTATTCCCAATAATAGTAAGGCTGTAGTAAGCCGTGAACCGCATCGTTCTGGCTCACCCCCACGGATACATGCAAATCAGTCGAACTGCTCGATCCTGAGACTTGAGAAAAATCCTCGCCATACGCAAAACTTGCGTGCGCACTTACTTCTAAAATCCCACTTCCGGCCTTGAAGCTTTCCTCTGCGGTTACTGACCAGTTTTTGTGCTCAGTGGCCGACAGGCCATTGACGGTAGTTGCGGTGGAGCCAAGTGTCAGCATGGGCTGCCCACTCGTCAGACTATGTTCGAATGGCGGAGTTTGATAAACGGCCATTATCTGCTTCGCCTGTGTCGATTCTATCAGGGTGGGCGTGCCAATATAAAAGCAGTTGCCTGACAAATCGGCGCCAAAGATGTAGGCCATTCCGGCCATTATCCCCAGGCTGCTGTCGTAGGAATCAGTGTTGCTGTCTATCCATATCGGGAAGGTCAGCCAGTCCAGCTCATAGGTTGGCCATTTGAACGCCACGGTCGCCACTCCGGCGGGACCATGCACTTCAATCGGAATCGTGGCACGCCTGATATTTTGGCCTTGTTGCCACTTACCAGCCTCCTCGGGATTTAGGTAACTGGTGGCAAGGAAGTTCACGCCGCCCACCTCCATGTCAGCGGATTTGCTGCTGAATGGAATTGCCGTGTAGCTCAAAAACAGGGCCCCGGGCTGAAAATAATTAATGGCAACTACACTTTCAGTTTGAAGGCTGTTGTCGTCGGCCGCGTGCAGAATGGTGATCCATACCTGAGACTTTTTGTCGCCGTACAAGTCGGGCTTCAGCCACGAGTCACATACGATATACCTGTTGGGGGCTGATATATAGCTGAGAGGCGTAATGGATAGATTGGCCAGCGTCGTTTGCAATAGCACCAACTCCACCTGGCCTGCGCTGGGGATGCTTCGTGAATTGCGGTTCAGAAGCCCTCCTTGGGCCTGCCACAATTCCGTAGTCGTCGTGATGCTCCCATTCCACGTGCAATAACGTAGAACAAATCTTCCTGTTCGTGGCGAATTCGCACTCGGAGCGACCGGCTTCAGGTCAACTCCTTTGTACATTCCCTGCAGCGATTTCACATTCGGATCGGAACTGCTGTCGCATGGGATGTAAACAAAATCATCGGAAACCACCGAGTAGCTGAACTGACTCTGGTCTAAGGTTTCGTGATTCATGAAGGTGCCGATGTCTACCGAAACCAGCATCAGGGTTGAGATGACGGGGGTGGGTAGATTCATGGCCAGCTTCGTGGCCGGCAGGTCCAGTGTATGTCTATCGTGGCGTAACAGCAGTACTATGTCTTGCGACATATTATTTTGGACGATCGTCATTCCGATGATTTCGTCGTACCATCCCATCCCCGAGAATCTGACGGCGCCCAGATCGGGGAAGTAGCAAGCTGGATTGCCATCAAGCATCGCGAGCGCAGTCAAATCTTTTTGGTCCCCCGCGTGTCGGGACAGCAGAGGAACGGAGCCCAGCGTTTTTATGCTGTTCCATTGATCGCTGGTGACGAAGCCATCTATTTTTTCTTCTGTCACCAGTTCGCCAGTGTGCAGATCCAGGCTAATCTTTACCGAGACTCTGTTTTGCTTCACCACGTGGACGCACTCTCGTGCGTCAGCGCCAGAATGGACACTCTTCACGTCAAGCAGTACTTCATCACCTTCGGCAATTTTGATGCAGCGTTGCGTCTTCGCATCGGCCGAAGTGTAGTATGCATGCCAGGCAAAGCCGTAATTTTCGCTGTTGGTCAATAATATGCAGATGGTGTCGAGCACCGGATATTCTGTTCTGTATCCTGCGCCTACCGGAATGGGTGGGACGGGATAGGTGTTATTGATAGAGCGATGGGGATGATCAAAAGGATTGTTGTCATGCACGCGGTTTGACATGATGTGGGGCGCCATCGAAAGTCAATATAAAATCCCCCGAAGTTCGGGGGATCTGGGTGATGTCTGAACTGTCTTTACTACTCTGATTCGATCGAGATCGGCAGGCGCGCCTGTACCGACTCGCCCCCTTCCGTCACGCCCACCACCTTATATTTGCAATTCTTGATCTCTACTGAACCGGTGTTGGGTGTCAGGAAGATGGACTCGGCATCCAGCCGTGTGACGCGCACGTTGACTCGCGCGGGGCCGTCACCCTCGATTCTCATCATGTAGAACGAGACCAGGTCCGCCAGATTATTTCCGTATACGCGGAATTTCTGTGTACGAAATTCTTCAGGGGTGACGGTGGTGGGATTTACCCTCGAGATGGATGGAGGCCCGCTGGGTTCGCTTTTGTTGCTTACCGTCACCGGACCTGCGCTCGAATACAGATAAATTTCCTGCAGGTCGGAAAATCTGAATTCGAAGCCGTACATTCCGTCTTCCAGTCCTTCCGGAATGAGAAATTCATAACTCGAGAATGTGTCCCAGTCGTCGCAGACAACCGCGCTCAATTGAGCGGTTCCGAGGCGACCACCAAAAAACTTCATGCTGCCAGGGTTAGCCGGTGAAAGAGGCGCTGTTGTCACCTTTACCAAGCTGCCCGCTATCGCGCCGTCCTGGTCAAAAGAGATCACATCCACGGGGACTGTCATTTTGGCTTTGTCCTGAGGCTAAAAAATTTAGGAGAAAATTCGAACTTGCGTCGAATCCTGCGGGATAGATGCAAGCTAATCGTGCGCTGTGCAGAGAGATCAGCAGGCTAGTTATCGAGTTGGCACAAAGATGTAATGTGCAAACATCGTTTGACAGCATTGATTTGTTTTAGAAATCGCCAAATAGAATTTTTGCCAATTTGTGATGGCCGGCGCTCGCGAGACTTCCCGAAAACCTATCCCTGTCGCGCGCATCAGGGCCAACGAATGGGGTGAAGGAGAGGTGCTGAAGAAGATCAGCCGAAGGCGGCGGGCGCACAGATACGGGCGAGGCGGGGGCAGGCCCGCTGTTGTAGCGGTGTGAATGGATTTAAGGCCCGCTTCTGATCACCGGCAGCTTGGACTCAATCAGCGGTGAGCTTTCGCAGAATCAGCCCGCTCAGTTTTGGGCCCGCGTTGTCACACGGAATGTGACCTCCGGGTCGCGCTGATCTTGCGCACCGGGCGGTGATGCGCTCGTCGCAGGGGTCGCGTAAATCACGTTGCGGATCTGGGGCGAGAACGCGAAGCACGGAAGCCGTTTGCGCCGTGAAACCCGGCGCGTGGTTGCCGCTTGGCCGGGGTGATCCTGACTGCATTCGCGATCAGGTTCGTCAGGCCCATATGGCGCAAATCGCCGTGTATTTGACATGTCGGTTATTGCGACCTTGGCATATGCTGCCCTCGCCCAGGACCTTCTTCGAGTGCCGTCGTGACAGCGCAGACGCATCCCCGCAGCCGTGACGCCCATACCGAGCGCCTGCTTACCGCCCCGATTTTTCCGGTGATGTTGTCGCTGGCCGGCCCGACGCTGTTGGTGATGCTCACCCAGACGCTCGTGGGATTGTTGGAGGTGTGGTTTCTGTCGCGGCTTGGGGAGGACGTGCTGGCGGGTGTGTCGGTCGTGTTCCCCTTGTTGGCGTTGACGACGGCGCTCGCGACCGGCGCGGTGGGTGGGGGCATGCTCGGCGGGGTGGCCCGGGCGCTTGGACGCGACGATCGTGCGCAGGCCAATGCGCTGGTCTGGCATGCCGTGGCCATTGCGTTGGCGTTCGGGGTCGGCACGGCGGGGCTAGTCCTGACGTTTGGCGGCGCGGTGTTCGGCGCCATGGGAGCGAGCGGGGAAGCGTTGGGGTACGCCAACCGCTATGCTGCCGTCGTCTTCGGCGGCGCGCCGCTGATATGGCTATTCAATGCCTTGCTGGCCGTCATCCGGGGCAGTGGCAATGTCGTTTTGCCGATGCGGGTGGTGTGCGGCGGCGGGATCATCCTGATACCGGTATCGTGGCTGCTGATTTTCGGTGCGGCAGACTTTCGAGGGCTGGGCGTGACCGGCGGCGCGCTGGCGATGGTTTTGTACTACGCCGCCGGCAGCCTGATTTTCGCGATCTATCTCTGGCGCGGCCAAGGAGTGTTGCGGCCTTCTGCCAGACCGCCGCGGCTACAGGGTGGTCTCTTCGCCGACATTCTCAAGGTCGGCGGGGTGTCGGCGCTCATTGCCACGAGTACCAATCTCACCATTGCCGTCGTGACCGGTTATGTCGGGTCTTACGGTCTGGCGGCGGTGGCGGGATACGGTGCGGCCGCCCGATTGGAGTTCCTGTTGGTGCCGATCAGTTTCGGCATCGGCGGGCCCGCCGCGATTCTGATCGGCACCAATGCGGCGGCCGGCAGGCACGATCGCGCACGCCGCGCCGCGTTGATCGCCGCCTGTCTGGGCTTTGCGGTGGCGGAAACCATCGGGCTGTTGGCCGCGATTTGGCCCGAGGTTTGGCTGCGCGCGTTTTTGACGGACCCGCTGAGTCTGGCGACGGGAAGCGCATATCTGCGCCATGTCGGCCCTTTCTTTGGTTTCTTCGGCCTTGGCTTCACGCAGTACTGCGCGGCGCAGGGCACCGGAAAAATGACGGTGCCTTTGATCGGGGCGATGGCGCGCACGGCGATTGCGGTGGGCGGCGGCCTGATCGCCACCACGCAGGCCGGACTGTTCACCAGCGTGGGCCTGGGTATGGCGGCGTTTGCCGCGGCGGGGCTCTATGCGCTGATGCGCGATTGGCGAAAACAGGAATGACGAAGGGCGGCGTCCGGCGTCGACATGGCGCAACAGCGCGCGAAGGTTTCGGTAAACAACGTGGATGCCGTTCCACGTGCCGGATTAAGCTGATCTTCACTTGCTTGAAAAGGACGCATGATGCGGCACGTGGGTTTGATCCTGGAGGATGGCTTCCAGCTGATGGGTCTGGCGGCGCTCTCCGCTTTTGAACTGGCCAACGCCGAGCTGGGCGATAAGGGCTATCGGCTGACGGTGTTGTCCGAGAAGGGCGGCACGATCAGGTCGTCGATGAATGCGGGGATCGAGACGACACCGCTCGGGGTCATGCCCGACACGCTGATGGTCGCCGGTCAGCTGGCGCCCCAAGATATTTCGCCGGGGCTGCGCGCGTATCTCGTCCGCGCGGGCAAGCACGCGCGTCGCGTGGCTGGGGTGTGCACGGGCGCCTTCGTGCTGGCGCAGGCGGGTCTGCTCGACGGGCGCGCCGCCACCACGCACTGGGCGCACGCACGCACGCTTCAGGCGCGCTTTCCGAAGGTCCGGGTCGAGGAGGACCGCATATTCATCCGGGACGGCAATGTCTGGACGTCGGCGGGAATGTCGTCGGCGATCGACCTGACGCTGGCGCTGATCGAAGAGGACCATGGCTCCACGCTTTCGCGAGCACTGGCGCGCAAGCTGGTGGTCTACCATCGGCGTCATGGCGGCCAGTCGCAATTCTCGGCGATGCTGGCACTGGAGCCGCGCTCCGACCGGGTCAAACGCGCGCTCGCTTACGCGCGTGAAAACCTGCGCAATTCCCTGTCGGTCGAAGAGCTTGCCGAGGCGGCCAGCCTGTCACCGCGTCAGTTCAGCCGGGTCTTCCGCGAAGAGACCGGGCGGTCGCCCGCGAAGGCCGTGGAGATGCTGCGGCTGGAAGCCGCGCGCGTCATGCTGGAAGACGGCCGTCACCCCTTGGAAATCGTGGCGCGTGACACGGGTTTCGCCGATCGTGATCGGATGCGGCGCGCCTTCCTGCGCAATCTCGGGCAGCCTCCGGCCAGCGTGAAACGGGGGTTGATGGCGACGCAGCACACCGAGCCCGCCTGAACGACGGCGGTGAGCCGAGTGTCCTCCTCGTGTCCGTTTTTGCCGGATCTATGACATTTGAGACTTGGCCGTGGCAGCGCATAGTACGTCCATCGAAGGCGCCATCCCGGCGCACCACAAGGACAAATCATGCAGATGACGGGCAACACGATCTTTATCACTGGCGGCACTTCGGGCATCGGCCGCGCGCTCGCGGAGCAGTTTCATTCCCTGGGTAACAAGGTCATCATTGCCGGACGCCGCCAGGCCCTGCTGGATGAAGTCGCCGCGGCCCATCCGGGGATCGAGGGCGTCGCCCTGGACATCTCGGATGCGGACGACATCGACCGGGTCGCCGCGCAACTGATTCGCGACTACCCGACGTTGAACGTGCTGATCAACAACGCCGGCATCATGCCGTTCGACGATCCTTCGGGGGCGATGGACGATGCCGTGTCCCGCCAGATTCTCGCTACGAACCTGCTGGGCCCGATCCGCCTGACGTCTGCGCTGATCGATCACCTGAAGGCGCAGCCGCGCGCGACGATCATCCACAACACCTCGGTTCTGGCCTACGTGCCGATCGCCACCAATGCGGTCTACTCGGCCTCGAAGGCAGCATTGCACTCGTATGCCTTGTCGCAGCGTTTCATGCTCAAGGGCACCCGCGTATCGGTCCAGGAAATCGCGCCTCCGTGGGTGGACACCGACCTGATCAAGAAGAGTGGCGACCCTCGTGCCATGCCGCTGGACGCCTTCATCGCCGAAACGATGAAGGGGCTGGCAACCGATGCGCCGGAGGTATTTGTCGAGGGAATCCGCGCCTTGCGTGACAACCCCGGCATTAACGAACACGCGTTCGTCGATGGCTTCAACGCGGAAATCGCGGCCAATCCGATCCCCGTGTAAGGCACCGGTCTGACGGGCTCGCGTCCGTTCGAACCCCAGTCGGGAGCGTTGCATGTCGACCGCAACGCGTGTCCAGGATTCGCGCGCCCGTTTGTTGCCGTCCACACCGGCGCGTCCCGGTCGGGGGCCCCCTCTCGACCGCCCACTCCTACAAATGAAAATCCCCGGCCGCTTCCGGCTGGTACAGCACCTTTTCGATGTGAATGCGGTGCGTGCGGTTCGATACGCGCCAGTCGATCGCGTCGCCGGCCTTGTAGCCGAGGATGGCGGTGCCGATGCCGGAGCTCACGGAAAGCTTGCGAGCGCCGTCGTCGGCGTCCTGGGGATAGACCAGGTCCACTTCCATCTTCTCGTCGTTCAGGTGCAGGACGGCGCGCGAGTTCATGGTGACGACGTCGGGCGCGACTTGCGCCGGGGCGACGACGATGGCGCGCTCGATTTCGTGCTCCAGCTCGAAAATGTCCGGCGCGGTCTCGAGGGCGATCAGGTCTTGCAGGCGGGTCTTGTCGATCTCGGTGACGTAAATGTCGGATGCGGTGCCGATGGCGTTGTCGCGCAGGTGCTGGCGGTAGCGGTCCGAGGTCATGGAGAAGGACTTCAGCGTGGCGGTTTCGCTGTCGAGCAGGAAGCCGCTGCGCAGAAAGGCGTTGACCGAGCGCGTGTTGTCGACGTGGATCTTGGCGATCAGTTTGTCGGCGCGCATCTCGAGGAAGGCGAGTTTCATGCCTTCGCCGATTGCGCTGGCGCCGAGCCTGCGGCCCCAGTTGTCGCGGTTGCCGATGACCAGCACGATTTCGCAGTCGGTGCCGGTCTGGACGAGCCGCACGAAGCCGACGGGCACGTCATGGCGGTCGTACGCCATGAAAAACCGGCCGCCCTGATTGAACAGGTGGGTGAGCGTGGGCAGTTGAACGCGGCCGACGAGCTGTTCGATGAATCGCGAGACATGCCGCGAATCGCTCAGATAGCGTGTGACGCTCTCGTCGTCCAACCATTCAATCAAGTCGAGCGCGTTGGCCCGAGTGATCTCCGGGCACAGCGCAATAAAAGGCTTGGTCATCTTCACAAGGTGAGTTGCAAGTATGAAAGCCCTTCATGGC
Organism: Bordetella genomosp. 5; assembly: GCF_002261475.1. GTDB lineage: Bacteria > Pseudomonadota > Gammaproteobacteria > Burkholderiales > Burkholderiaceae_B > Bordetella. The sequence goes on along the minus strand of NZ_NEVN01000011.1, from coordinate 213,686 downwards.
CGTGGCCGTGACGGTTCTTTCTGAAGAGCCCGCATTATAGGCCGGCGGGCGTTTCGTGCGCGGCCGTGCGCACCAGCCCCGCGCTCAGTGCCAGCGCCGCGAAGCCGATGACCGCCGCGTCGGGAGAGACATGGTTCATCACGGCGGCGAAGAGCGGGGCGCCCAGGGTCTGGCCGATGGCGAGAAAGAGGAAGCTGATGGTGAGGCCGGTGGCGGGGCGGTCGGGCAGCGCGGTGACGCCCCACACGAGATAGACGCCGGTGAGGGTGATGTAGGCCAGGCCGAAGAGGGCACCTCCAGCCAGCGCGAGGGCGGCGCTGGTGCCAGCCTTGCCGACGAGCAGCGTGCCCACGGCCAGGGCCGCGAGAAACGCGACATGAACGAGGCGGATGCCGAAGCGTCGCATCAGCAGGCCGGCGCTCGCGCCCGCGACGCCCGCGATGCCGATGGCGATCCAGAGCCAGCCGGCGCTGGCTTCGTCCCATCCCAGCCGCAACATCGCGAGCTGGCTGCCGAAGGACCAGACGGCGGTGCTGGCGGCGCCGGTGAGTAGCGAGGCGGCCACGAGGCGCTTGAGGGAGCGGTTCAGCTTGGGCAGGCCGCCCCGCGCGGTGGTGTGCGACGGGGACGCGGGCGGCACGCTGCGCGCGATGGCGACGGCCATCAGCACGGCGGTGAGCGCGAACAGGCCGTACACCCAGCGCCATGGCAGCCCGAGCATCAGCGCGATCACGCCGGCGAGTGCGACGCCCGCGCTGGTGCCGGCGTTGATGATGGTGTTGGTCGCGTCCTGTCTGCGCGCCTCGACCACGGCACTGACGGCGGCGGCCAGGGGCGGGGACACGAGCCCGGTGCTCACGCCTGCCAGCAGCACCGCCACGGCCAGCAGCAGGGCCGATGGCGCGAGCGCGATGCCCGTCATGCCGATCGCGGCGATCAGGGCCGCGGCGAGCGCCGCGGTGCGCGCGCCCACGCGTTCGGTAAGCCAGGCGGACATCACGATGGCAAGGCAGTAGCCGAGAAACGAGCCGCCGGAGATGAGCCCCGCCAGCATGGGCGGCAGCGACAGCTCGGCATCGATCTGCGGCAGGAACAGGCCGAATGCGAAGCGCGCGAAGCCGTAGCAGACGGCGATGAGGCCGAATCCGGCGGCGGCGAGGCGCGCGTCGGCGCTCATCGATCGGCGTGCGCCATCAGCACCGCGGCGGCGCGGCGGGCGGCGGTGATGGCCTGCGGGCCGCGATAGATCGCGGTGGCGGTGGCCCCTTCGAACAGGACGACGATCTGTTCGGCGAGCGATTTGTGGCCACGGCCACCCAGCTCGTGCTGGACGATGGCGCGAATGCGATCGGCGACCGCGTTTTTGTGGGCCAGGACGGCGGCTTCGATCTCCGGCGTGGCGCCGCCCGTTTCGCCATGCGCGCGCAGGAACAGGCAGCCATGCGCGCCTTCGTCGCGGATCCATTGGTCGAGTGTGTCGAAGACTTCAGACACGGTGTTCACGCGCAGCAGCGCCATGAAACGTTGGTCGCGGCCGGCGAGCACGCTCGCGATGAGCGCGGTCTTGCTGCCGGCATGCTTGTACAGCGTGCGGCTCGACATCTCGGCGGCCTGCGCGAGGTCGTCCATGCCGGTCTGGCCGAAACCCTTGCGATGGAAGAGCGCTTCGGCGGCCTGCATGAGCTTGGTGTGCGTATCCATGCGGTCAGTGTAAAACGATCGTTTTACATGCGTCAACGTGTGGGCTCCCGAGCGCAAGGGTGAACGGGGTGGGGAATCTTGTCCGTAATCAGCGAAGTGTTACGAGGCATCTCGATCGGCCATCGCGCGGGACGCCCATGCTAGGGTGTCGCTGAAGCGAAATCGTCGGTTATTTTCGGCGTCGCGGCCCGGCCGCGCGCGTCTTCAGAATCGCTTAAGAATTTGCCTGCATGCTCGCCCTCAAACGAGGCGCTGGCAGCGCGAGCGAGGCGTCTTGCCTCGTGACGCCGCGGGTGTCATTCACAAGCGGATCCCCGGCCACGGGCGGGATCCAGGCATCAAAGGAAGTGCATGATTTCAAAGCTGTCAGGAAGGCTCAATGCTTTCCCGAGCGCCGCCTTACGCAATGTCCTCCCGTGGTTCAACGAGCGTCGGCAGTTTCTGTCGGCGATGCTGGAAAATCCTTCGGCCATCGGCGCCATCGCGCCGTCGAGCGCGGCATTGGCCCGCGCGATCACCGATACGGTGCGCCCCGGCGCGGGCCTGGTGCTCGAGCTGGGTTGCGGCACGGGAGTGTTCACCCGCGAGATCGTGCGGCGCGGCGTGTGGCCGCGCGAGCTGGTGCTGGTCGAGCGTGATGCCGGCATGTGCGGCGCGTTGCGCGAACAATTTCCGCGGGCCACGGTGCTCGATACGCCGGCGCAGGAGCTGGCCGCCGAGCTGGCCGCGCTCGAGCCCATCGCCACGACGATCTGCGGTTTGCCGCTACTGAATTTCAGCGACGCGGATACCTTCCGCATCCTGACTACGGCGTTCGATGCGATGACCGAAGACGGTTCGCTGCATCTCTTCACGTATGGCTGGCGCTGCCCGGTTTCTCCGGTCGTGCTCGACGCCTGCGGGCTGCAGGCGCGGCGGCGTCATTTCGTGCCGCTCAATCTGCCGCCGGCCTCGGTGTATGTGCTCGAAAGAAAGTCGAGCGGGAGCGGCCGCGACGCCCGCTGAGGGCCGAACGCGGGGCCCCGCGTCGGGTTGAGCCCGGACGCCGGCCACCCGCGCGTGGGCCCGGCCTCGCGCTGCGTTCAGCGCCGCTCGCGCCGGCGCACGGGTTCGCCCAGCGGTTTGACGACGGCAGCGCGGAACTGGCCTTCGTCGTCGTGCATCGCCACCAGGCTGCGCGCGCGTTGCCAGAGCGACATCTCACGCACCGGCACGCGTGCCACGGCGGCCACGTCCTGCACGCCCACCGGCCGAGCCTTCGCGGGTGTGTCGGCCTCGTCGTTTTCCTTGTTGCCGCGATGGCGCACCAGCCGCGCGGTGATCAGCATGACGGCCGCGAGCATGCAGACGCCGATGGCGCAGATCAGCAGGAAACGGCGGTCTTCGGCAGACTCGGCCGTGGTCATGAAGAAATCCCAATACACGAAGAACATGAAGCCGGCCCAGACGGCCACGAGCAGCAGCGGCCGCAGAATCGTGAGCCAGAGCCAGCGGCCCGCGCCCGCCGGCCCGGACACCCGCAGCCAGGTCGACAGCGAACGATCGGTGTTGTCGATGATGGGCTCTTTAGGCATCTCTCTCTCCTCTGTCCGGGCTGACCCAGACGGCGCGTTTGCCGCGGCTGCGCATCAGCACCGCGGGCACGGAGGTCACGGTCGTGACCATGTTGATGAACCAGAATCCAACCGGATACCAGAACGTCCAGAAGTAGTAGCGCAGCAGGCCGCGGTCGTATTTGCGATCGACCAGCATGCTGGTGAGGATCTGCAGCATGCAGGCGATCGCCAGCAGCAGGCCGTGCCACTGCGGCAGCAAGCCCACGCGCCACGCGCCGGGCAGGCCGAGCGCGGTGCCGATGAGGCCGCCTAGCAGGACCAGCGCCATCAGGTAGGCCCACAGCACGCTCAGACAGTACTCGGCGTAGATCGGCCACATGCGGCGCATGTGCCAGCGCGCGACCTGCGGCGTGTACTTGAACAGCGTCTGCACGCCGCCCATGGCCCAGCGCAGGCGCTGGCGCCACAGGCCGCGCAGCGTTTCGGGCGTGAGGATCCAGCTCAGCGCCTGCGGCTCGAAACCGATGCGCCAGCCCGCCAGCTGCAGTTTCCAGCTGATGTCGATGTCTTCGGTGAGCATCTCCACGCTCCAGAAGTTCACGTCGACCAGGGCTTGGCGGCGAAACATCACGATGACGCCCGACACGGTGAAGAGGCGGCCGTAGAGTTGCTGCGTGCGCTTGATGAGGCCGATGATCGACGAGAACTCGCCCACCTGCATGCGGCCCAGCAGCGTGGTGCGGCTGCGGATGCGCGGATTGCCGGTAATGGCCGCAACCTTGCCGTCGCGCAGGAAGTGCCGCAGCAGCCAGGGGATCGCATTGCTGTCGAGCAGCGAGTCGCCGTCGATGCCGAGCACGTACTCGCCCTGCGCGAGCAGCGAGGCGGTGGTGAGCGCCACGGCCTTGCCCTGGTTATGGTTCTGATGCACGACGCGCAGGCGCGGATGCCGCAGGGCCAGCGCGCTCAGCCGGTCGCCCGTGCCGTCGGTGCTGCCGTCGTTGACCGCGATCACTTCGTAATCGGGGTAGTTCAGCGCCATCAGCGCTTCGATCACCTCGTCGATGTTGTCCTCCTCGTTGAAGCATGGCACGAGGATGCTGACCATCGGGATCGAGGGCAGCAGCGACAGCGGATCGATGTCGCCCTGTTCTTTGCGCTCGAACTGGTAGTAGTGCGCGATGCCACCCGTGATCCACAGCCATGCCATGCAGAACGGGTAGTAGAAGACGTAGGCGAGCACGAGGCTGGCGGCGAGGTCCCAGGTCATCATCATCGCGCACCCCGGCTCATGGACGGCGGCGTCGCGACGGCGGCGGGATCGGCCGCGCCCGTGGCGTTCACCGGGTCGCGGAAGAACTCGCGGCCCAGCGTCTGCTGGATCGACAGGTGCGGCTTCACGGCGTCGAGCGCCGGCTGGTCGTTGAGGAAGTCATCCGGGTAGTAGCCGAGATTGCGCACGCCGGCCTGGCGCAGCAGCGCCAGGTGGCGGTTCATCACGCTGTCCGGGATCGGCTTGCCGGTGCGCCAGTCGCGCGCCTGCAGTTCGAACAGCGTGCGCGGCGCGGCGCCGGGCACCGCGGCCACCACGCGCGCGAGCTTGCGCAGCCAGGCGTCGGGGTCGGGCGCGTTCTCCATATAGGGCATGGCTTCGAGCGCGGTGTAGTCGTAAGCCTGGACGAACTGTTCGAAGTTCTGGGCGAAGTAGGCTTCGCTTTCGGGCTCGAGCAGCGGCAGGGTGTACATGTTGCGCGCGGTGCTGAGCACCGGCTGCCACTGGCGCAGGATGCCGGTGAGTTCGTGCGTGAAGTCGATGAGCGCCTGCGTCTTCAGCTTCGTCCAGCGCTGCTTCAGCGGCGCGGACGCGCGAATGGCGGCCACGTCGGCGGGCAGGCCCCAGCTCGCGTAGGTCTGCAGCGCCGCCGGGCTGGCGTCTTCGAAGTCGTTGAACATCGCGTCGTCGTGATACAGCACGCCCGCGAACGAGGCATGCCGGCCCAGGTCTTCGTAGATATCGAAGATGGCCTGGCGTGCCTGCGGATCGAAGATCGACAGCCGCGAGTACGTGTCGGCCGCGCCGGCAGGCGCGCCCGGCATCTGCTGCACGCGGCGTTGCGCGGCGGGGTCGGATGCCGGCAGTTCGAACGACGATACCGGCATCCACGCATAGACCCGCACGCGGGCGCGGGTGCTCAATTGCCACGACACGCGATTGAAAAGGTCCGCGCGCATGGGCATGCGGCGGCTGGGAAAGTACAGGGCGTCCGCCACCCCATCGCCATCGGGATCCGCAAAGGCCTGCAGGAACACGCTGCTGGGCTGGATGCGGCGCACACGGTCGAGCAGGCGCGACAGATTGCGCTCCTGCTGCACCGGATCGGGGTCGTACACGTAGTCCAGATCCACATGCATGATGCGATTGACTTCGACGTGGCGCGCGTCGGCCGGCGCGGGCGAGCGCAACTCGCGCAGCAGCTCCGGCCCTTCATCCTCGTACGTCATCAGTCCGCGCCGGATGCGGTCCAGCGACACGCTCGGCGTGTTGGGGCCGTCGTCCAGCGTCATCGCGATCGGCAGGCCGACGTCGCGCGCGGCGCTGATCGCGGCTTCGTTGTACGAGCCGTATGGCCACACGATCGCGCGCACCTTGGCGCCGGTGTGCCGCTCGATCTCTTCCTTGTTGCGCTTGAGGTCGGCGGAGATCCGCGCGCGATACGCCGCCTCCGATTCGTACGTGTCGCTCGCGGCGTCGTAGCGGTGGGCGGTGGCCGCGGGCAGCAGGTTGCCCTGCGGATTGGCGGGAATGCCGCGATGCATGGCGTCGGTATGGCCGGCCAGCTCGACCAGGCCCGACTGCGCCATCTCGCGCGCTTGCGCCCACGTGAGAAAGCGCGCGTTGGGCAACGGCAGCGCGGCGCGCTCGCCGTAGGTGAGCGATCCGGCGGGCGCGTTCATCCAGCCGCTCACGAGCGCCATCACGGCGGGATAGTTGAAGCGCCGCAGCATCGGATAGACCACGGTGTAGGCGCTTTCGTAGCCATCGTCGAAGGTCAGGAGCACGGGCTTGGGCGGCAGCGGTGCGCCGCCCTCGCGCGCCGCGATGATCTGCGACAGGCTGACAGGCTGGTAGCCGGCGCTGCGCAGCCAGGTGAAAGCCGCCAACAGCGTGCTCTCGTCGACCGCGGTGGCGTCGGGCGCGGTCTCGAAGCTGGCGCGCACGTTCTGCCGCACGTCGTGGAAGGTGAGGACGCGGAAGGTCTGGCCGTCGTCCGGATCGGGCGGAAACAGGGGCTGCGCCCACGCGTCGCCCTGCGGCCAGATCGCGGCCGCCGACATCAGGCACGCACACAACAGCAGCCCCAGCGGGCGCATCAATTTCATCATTGGACGCTCCGCTCAGAGAAAGGGGATGGCGAGATTGAGATAGCCGATGGTGCGCCGCTCGCGCTGCCCGTCGTAGGGATGCCAGGCGGTGCCGACGCCGTAGGTCACCGACCAGCCTGGCCGGAAGATCCATTCGTGCTCGTAGCGCAGCCCGTACATGGCTTCAGAGCCGAATCCCGACTGACGGTATGTGCCCGCATTGGCATAGACGCGTTGCACCAGGGTGCGGTGATCGCGCTTCCAGGTCAGCAGTTGATAGCGCGCCTCCAGCTCCACCGAGCCGTCGGAGTCCGGGCTGTAGTAGGGAACATCGCTGCGGCGATTGCGCGAGATATCCGTACGCAGCGTGGTCTGGAATTGCTGCGACGGACCGCTGTACCAGCGCTCGGTCCAGGCCAGCGAGCCGGCGTGGTTCTGGTTGCCGTCGGTATAGTCCATGCGCTGATAGCGCAGGTCGAAGCGGCGCGACTCGTCGACGATGTACGCGGCGGAGGCCTGCATCTGATTGGCCGCGATCCCTGCGTCGTAGGCGCGCCAGGGCACGTCGAGCGCGTTCGTGTCGTACGCCAGCCCGAGCTCGACGTGGTCGCCCCAGCGATAGGTGCCTGCGGCGGCGAAACCGCCGCTGCGCGGGCCGCCGGTGTCGCGATGGGCTTCGCCCTCGAGGGTGAAGCCGTCGCGCTCCCAACGCAGGCCCAGACCGGTGCGGCCGCGATGGGCTCGGCCGTTCTCGGTGTTGCCGTAGGCCCAGGCCTGGCGCGTGAAAAGCCGCCATTGATCGTCCATGAGCCCCGATTGCAGCCGGGCGTCGATGACGAAGTCTTCATCCGACAGGGCGCTGTTGTTGTTGCCCTTGCCGTAGGTGGCATCGACCGTCAGCGTGGGCGCGCGTTGCGCCTTCGCCTCGCGCGCGGTGTTCTGCACCGGGCCGGACTCGGGGTAGTCGGCCTGCAGTTGTTCCACCGTTTCGCGCGCGGCACGGTGCTGTCCGGTGGCGGACAGGCCCTGTGCCACGCTCTCGCGCAGCGGCACGGAGTCCGGGTGATCGACGGCGCTCGTGCGCGCGAGCCTCAGTGCCGTGTGGGGATGCTCGCGCGCGGCTTCGGTGCGCGCCAGGCCGTCGGCGAACGCCGCGTTGAACGGGGCTTCGCGCGTGAGGGCTTGGTAGGTCTCTTCGGCGCGCGCGGGCTGGTCGGTGTAAAGGAAGTACCGGCCGCGCAGATCGCGCACCTCGGTGTAATCGGGATTCGGCGTGTCGGGCAGGGGCGCGAGCCGCACCGTTGGCGGCGTTCCGGCTTCCATTCGGCTCAGCAAGGCTTCCGCCTGACGAAAGCGCGCGGTGTCGATGTAGGCGTAGAAGAGGCCGATGTGGGTGTCGCTGGGCATCGGCAGACGCTCGCCGGCCTCGGCGACGGCGCGCTCGTAGAGCGGCACCGCCAGGTCGGATCGGCGCAGGCGCGCATAGGAATCCGCCGCCGGAGCCAAGCCGTAGTAGGGCACCCGCACGTCTTCGGCCACCAGCGTTTCGTAAAGATCGACGCAGGCCTGGGCCTCGCCGCGCGCGCTCAGCGCCACCAGGCGGTCGAATCGTGCGCGGTTGCGTACCGCCCGCAAGGCCGGGTCGTCGGGCGTGCCGATCTCATCCAGCAGTGTTGCCGAGCGCGCCAGCGCCGCATCGAGGGCGTCGAAGCGCCGCGCGCCGCCGACGATGTCACGCTGTTCGATGCCCCACACGATGTCTTGGCCGACGGCCTGTTGCCGAAGTCCGAGGATCTCCACGGGCGTGAAGAGGGCGGGCTGGCCTGCCTGCCCGGCACCGGCGTTGGCGCGTCGCGCCTCGTCCAGTGCCGCGGCGGCCGCGCCCTGGCGTGCGATCAGATAGATGTCGGCGCGCCGCGCGCTGCGCGAGCCCGGCTCCAGTTCGAGCGCACGGGCATACGCCTGCGACGCCTCGCGAAAGCGCTGAGCCTGCTCTTCGGCGGCGCCGACCAGTTCGGCGGCTGCGGCGCGCACGTCCGCGGGCGCCGTGCTGTCGGCCATCAGCTGGCGCGCCAGGGTGCGGGCGACGTCGGGCGTGCCTTGGTCGAACGCGTATTGCGCCGAGCGCAGGCGCGTGAGCGGGGCGGCGGCGTCGTGCCGACGCAGCGCGATCAGCAGCGCGCGTTCGTCATCGAGCGCCGCTTCGCGGCGCGCCGCCAGGAACAGAGGATCGAGGGCGTAGGCCGGCAGCGTGTGAAAGCCCGCGGCGCGCGCGGCGTTCAGCGCATCGCGATCATGACCCGCGCGGCTCTGCAGCGTGACGTAGTCGGCCAGCACGCGCGCGCGATCCGCGGCGGGCGGCGCATCGGCATCATTGCGGTCGAGCCATTGCCGCAGGATGCGGGCGACGTCGTCCGGATGCTGCGTGGCGGTCTGGCGCACCAGAAAGTCGTGCAGCGAGCTCGAGTAGGCCTGCTGCGCGGCCGCGGGGGTCGCGCAGCCGAGGACAGCGAGAGCGATGAGACTTTTGAGGGAGAGGGAGGAGAGGCGACAGCTTATTAATTTGAGTTCCAGCATCTGCTACAGCACCGATCCATGCCAATCGCGGGCGCGCCTCCCTGTCGTCCGCCGTGTGGACCGGTCAGTCTCTGCCCGCGACGAATTCGCCGCACGACGTCATGCTCGTTATTGGTTATTGGCTCTTGATTTCCAGAAAAAGGTATCAGTGGGCAGGAAGGCATATCGCCAGCGAAGCCGACAAGGTGTGTAGGCCTGTTACGCCGGACGGGAGGCGCCGGCAGAGGTGTAACCGGGAAATAAGAGACGGATGTCTCACCCGGGCAGCGCTTCTAGCGACTCAGAAGTCGCTGATGCAAGGACTTGTTTCTTACATTTGCGCGGGCGGCACGTAAGGCGCGTAACGCACTCGCACTTGCCAGCGTCCGTCTGGCGGGCAGTCAGAGGGCGTGCGCGCCGTGCAGTTGCACCAGCGCGTCTTCCTTCAACGCGGCCAGGATGGCGTCGCCTCGGCTGCGCGGATGCGGGAGTCCGACGGCCAGGCGGGCGCAGACGCGACCGGGTTTGGCGCCCAGCACGAGGACCTCGTCGCCCAGATACAGGGCTTCGTCGATGTCGTGCGTGACGAGCAGGATCGAGATGCCGTAACGCGCGATCAGGCTGAGCACGAGCTCTTGCAGCTTCATGCGTGTGAACGCGTCGACGGCGCTGAAGGGCTCGTCGAGCAGCAGGATCTGCGGGCGCGAGTAGAGGCCGCGCGCGATGGCCGCGCGTTGCGCCATGCCGCCCGAGAGCTGCTTGGGCAAGGCCTTCTCGAAGCCCTTGAGGCCGACGGCGTCGATCAGGTCCTGCACCCAGGCGCGGTCGGGGCGCGCGCCGCTGTCCAGGAAACTGATGTTGTCTTCGAGCGTGAGCCACGGCATGAGGCGCGGCTCTTGAAACACATAAGAGATCGGCGCCTTGCGCTGGCGATCGATAGCGGGGCCCGGGCGCACGTGACCGCGATAGTCTTCATCGAGGCCCGCCGCGATGCGTAGCAGGGTGCTCTTGCCACAGCCGCTCGGGCCGAGCAGTGCCACCACCTGTTGCTCGACGAGTTCGAACTCGACCTGGTCCAGCACCTTGTTGGCGCCGAACCATTTTTCGGCGACGTGGACGTTCAGCAGCGTGGACATGACGGTTCCGGGTTATGGGATTCAGCCGGCGCGGCCGGCGTAGGCATCGCGCCAGCCAAGGCTCTTGACCTCGAAGAAGCGCAGGACCGAGTCGGTCAGCTTGCCCATCACGGCCAGCAGGATGATGGCGACGAGCACCAGGTCGGGCCGCGAGGTCTCGCGGCCGTCGGTCAGCAGATAGCCGATGCCTTTGGTCGCGGCCAGCAGCTCGGCCGCCACGACGCACAGCCAGGCCATCGAAAGCGCCTGCCGCAGGCCGGTGAAGAGATTCGGCAGCGCGGCGGGCACGAAGATGTAGCGCACCAGACGCAAGCTCGAGAAGCCGTACAGCGCGCCCACTTCGACCAGCTTGCGATCGACGTTGCGGATGCCGGCGACAAGATTGAGATAGACGGGGAAGAAGGCGCCGATGGCGATCAGCGTGATCTTGGAGGCCTCGTCGATACCCAGCCAGATCAGCAGCAGCGGCACCCACGCCAGGCCCGGCACGGCGCGCAGCGCCTGGAAACTGGGCTCGAGATAGGCTTCGGCGCGGCGGCTCAGACCCACCCAGGTGCCGATCAGCAGCGCCAGCGCGGCGCCGATGGCGAAGCCGCTGAACACGCGAAACGAGCTGATGCCGATGTGTTGCCACAGCGGGCCGTCGGCCAGGTCCACGATGGTGTCGAACACCTGGCTGGGCGCGGGCATCAGGTAATCGGGCATGGTGCCCGATCGCACCAGCGCCTCGAGACACGCGAGGATCAAGACCGGCAGGACCCAGCCGCGCAGCCATGCGGGCACGCGCCAGCCGGTGCGGGCGGCCGCGGAGCTGTCCGGCGCATGCGCCTGTGCGGGGGGCCGCTCCAGCGGATCGGGCAGGGTGGTGCTGGCGTCGGCCCCGGCGCGGCTCATGTCACTTCTCCTTGGACACCGCCGTGGCCGGCGCCGCGTCGATCAGGGTGGCGAGCGCCTGCTTGGCGTCGGCGTTCTTGCGCAGGATGCCGGACTCCTGCAACAGCGGCACCACCGGTTCGATCGAGGTGATCGTGTAGTCGCCGGGGATCCAGCGGGTGAAGTCGATGCGGCCGAGCTGCTTGGCCGCGACTTCCTTCGGCAGCTTGGTCTCTTCCGCCACGAGGTCCACGATCTCCTGCGGGTGCGCGATGATCCATTGGCGTGCACGTTCGTACGTGCGCACCACCGTCTTGACGGCGTCGGGGTGTTCTTTCAGGAAGGCTTCGTTGGTGTTGAGCACCGCGCCGAGCGCGAACTGCGGATTCGAATACACGGTGCGCGAGCCGCCGACCTTGGCCGCGGCTAGGTGCGGATCGATCCCGACCCAGGCGTCGACGCGGCCCTGTTCCAAGGCGGTCTTGCCCTCGGGATGCTGCAGATGCACGATCTCCACGTCATTGAGCGTGAGCTTGTTCTCGCCCAGCGCGCGCAGCAGATAGAAGTACGGGTCCGTGCCCTTGGTCACGGCGACCTTCTTGCCCTTCAGGTCGGTGATCGACTTGATGGGCGAGTTGGGCAACACCTCCACCGTGCTGGGCTCCGCCCACGAGTAATTGAAGATCACTTTCACGGGCTGGCCGTTGGCGCGCGCCACGAACGACGACACGCTGGAGGTGAGCGCGAAATTCGACGCGCCGCTGTTGAGAAACTCGAGCGAGTTGTTGCTGCCTCGCGTGAATACCCATTTCACCTCGGTGCCGCCGGACTTGAAGGCCTCCTCGAGCCAGCCCTTCTTCTTGATCAGGAGGCTGGGCGGCGAATAGTAGGCGTAGTCCAGCTTGATTTCTTTGAGCGGGGCCTGGGCGTGGGCCGGGGCGGCGAAGGCGGCGCCGGCCGCGAACAGGGAAAGGGCAAACTGACGAAAGCGCATGCGACACCTGACTGACGGGTAGGGCCGGTCCACGATGGCCGGAGGATGAATGTGGCAGTCTAGGGGGCGTGCGGAGCGAGCCCAAATACGATATTCAAGCTAGCTTATTTGCTGTCTGAAACGGGCTCCGGGCGCGGGGCTCGGCGCGGGGCACCCCGGCTCGGGGGCCCCGGCGCGGGGCATCCCGGGGCGGGGCGTCCCGCGCGGCGCCTCAGCGGACCTTGCGCACGTAGGCGCCGGGCCGGGCTTCGAAGCGCGGCACCACTTGCTCCTTCAGCGCCTTGCCCTGGGCATCCCAGACGAGCAGGCTGGTGGGGAAGTTTTCGGTGCGCGTGATCGCGTCGATCCGTGCGATCAATGCCTTGTCCGCGCCGGCCACGTCCGGGTTCCAGGCGAACACACCCGGGTCGCCGTACCAGACCACGGGCGCTTGCGCGTCGAGACGGCCGTCCGGGCAGATGACGTGGGCGTTCTTGAGCAGCACGCGCAGCGCGCCGACCGGCGTGGCGGTGGCGAGGGGCGTCATGACTTCCTTGCGAAAGCCTGGGCAGACCACGCTGCTGTTCTCTACGGTGAGCTCGACCACTTCGCGGTCGGACAGCGCGTAGGCGGGCGCCGCGGCGGCGCAGGCGAGCAGGGCGGCGGTGAAAGCGGAAACACGAGACATGGGGGCGGGATCTCCGGATTGAGGCGCGTCGAGCTTAGCAATCGGAGGCCGCACAAACACGGCGAAATGTTTCGGGTGTGCAGGGTTGGTAAATGCGGGGCCTTTCCCGCAGGCGAGGTTGCGCGCGCAACCGGCGCGCAGGCCAGGTTGCGCACGAGGGGCCTTGCTTTACTCCATCTTCGCGCCCGACTGCTTGACGATCTCGGCGTAGCGATCGACCTCGGCCTGGATGAACGATCCGAATTGCGCGGGTGTTTGCGGCTGACCCAGCTGAACGCCGACGGCTTCGAGCTTCTGGCGCAATGCGGGCGTCTGTAGCGCCGTGTTGATTTCCTGGTTCAGGCGTTGCACGACCTCGGGCGGGGCACCGGCCGGCAGCACCACGCCGTACCAGGCCGACGCGATCATGCCTTTCACGCCCAGCTCTTCGAAGGTCGGAACATCGGGGAGCGCGGCCAGTCGTTGCGACGAGGCGACCGCGAGCGCCCGCAGCGCGCCGGCCTGCACCTGCGAGAGCGAACCCGTGTCCAACATCATGTTGGTTTGCCCGGCCAGCAGGTCCGATACCGCCGGGCCGCTGCCCTTGTATGGAATATGCAGGATGTCGACCTGGGTGAGATGCTTGAACATCGAGCCGGCCAGATGCTGCGACGAGCCCACGCCGCCCGACGCATAGGTGAGCTTGCCGGGCTCGGCGCGCGCCGTCCGCAGCAGCTCGTCCAGGTTTTTGTACGGCGCGTTCTTCGGCACCTCGAGGATGTTCGGGATGGCGCCGACGAAAGCCACCGGCGTGAAATCCTTGATCGGATCGAAGGGAAGCTTCGCATACAGATGGGGATTGGCGGCGTTGGTCGAACTGGTCGCCATCAGGAGCGCGTAGCCATCGGCCGCCTCACGCACGAACGAGGCCGTGCCGATGTTGCCGCCCGCGCCTGCCTTGTTGTCGACGATGACGGTCTGTCCCATCTGCAGCGTGAGCTGCTGCGCGAGCATGCGTGCCAGCGCGTCGGTGGCGCCGCCCGGCGGCCAGGGCACGGTGAGCTTGATCGGGCGGTCGGGGTAGGCCGCGTGGGCCGGGATCGTTGCGCTGGCAACGGCCAGCAGCAGAGCACCGCAGACGCGGCGTGCGTATCCCATGGGCATGGGGTCTCCTTCGGTCGATGTTTTTGTTTTGCCTGCCGCGTCGGGGTCGCGGCAGGCGTCGACCCTACTCTACGAAGACTCGCGCGGCGCCGATAGCGAGAAATTCTCCACGAGCTTGATTCTCGGAAGGAATCATCGGGCCTGCGTCGTGTTGGAGAAGTCGCAGCAGCTCTGCGCCAGCGCGGCCACGCTCTCGCAGAACGCGACATCGGCCTCGCGCCGGAACATCGCGCAGTACAGCGATTGAGGCGGCGCGATGCTCGTGCGCGCCACCACCAACTGGCGCGCGCTGACCATGCCGGCGAAGTAATCACGCGGCAGGCAGCTCACGCCGAAGCCGGCGGCCGTGAGGCCCGCCATGGCGATGAGGCTGTTGATCGTGAACAGGTTGCTGGCGGGCCGGTGCGGACGCAGCCAGCCGTCGTAGATCATGTTCAGCCCTGATTCACGGCTCTGGCGCAGCAGCGGCAATGCCGCGATGTCGCCGGGGGTGTAGATCCGGCTGGGATCGATCATGTCGGGGCTGCCCATCCAGCCGAACTCGAGCCGCTGCAGCGGCACCACCTGCAATTGGGGTTCGGCGAACTCGCCGTGCAGAAAGGCCATGTCGAGCTGGCCGGCCTGCAGGCGTTTTTGCAGATCGGCGCCGAGGTCGATGTGCGGTTCGAGCGTGATGCGCGGATAGTGCGCGCGCAGCAGCCGGATCAGGGCCGGCAGCCACGTCATGGCCGTGATCTCCGTGATGCCGAAGCGGAACGTGCCGGTCAGTGTGTGCTGGCCCTTCAGCCTCACGAGCAGCCGATCGCGATGACCCAGCATCTCTTCGGCCATCGCATAGATTTCGTGCCCGCGCGCCGTGAGTTCGGCGCGATGGCCCGAGCGGTCGAACAGCGCGATGTCGAAGTCGGCCTCGAGCTCCTGGATGCGCTTCGTGATGGCCGATTGCGTCGTGTGCAGCTTCTGCGCGGCCGCCGAGAAAGTGCCCAGACGTACCGTCCAGTAGAGCGCTTCGATCTGTTTGAACGTCAGCATCCCCGTGCCTTCTTGATTCCCAATATTCTCATAAGTACTAACCCCTATATTCCGAAAATCGATATAGCGTCCGGAAATTTAATCCCTTTTTCCCCGGCCGGAAAGCTCGCAACATGTGCACCTGGCCGAGGGCTGCGTGCTCTCGTTTTGCGAATTCACTGTCCCTCGACACTCCCCGATCCATGGCCTCACCGCTGAACGGCTCCCGCATCCTGCCCCCTTCTCCCGTCGCCTCCGCCAGCGTCCTGGCGGCGCTCGCCGACATCGTCACGCCGCATTTGAGCGACAACCTCGCGCGCCGCGAAGGCATCGCGGGCCTGCATCGCTACAACCGCCAGGGCAAGCTGGTCGGCACCGCACTGACGGTCAAGACCCGGCCGGGCGACAACCTGCTGATCTACAAGGCCATGACCCAGCTGCAGCCGGGCCACGTGCTGGTGATCGATGCCGGCGGAGACCTGTCTAATGCCGTGCTCGGCGAGATCATGAAGCGCTACCTGCAGCAGCACGGCTGTGCGGGTGTGGTGGTCGACGGCGCCATCCGCGATGTGGGCGCGTTCGAGAGCGACAGCTTTCCGTGCTATGCCCGCGGCCACATTCATCGCGGCCCCTACAAGGACGGCCCCGGCGAGGTCAATGTGCCGGTGTCGATCGGCGGCCAGGTCATCAACCCGGGCGATCTGATCGTCGGCGACGAAGACGGGCTGGTCAGCTTTCCGGTGGAGCAAGCCGAGGCGTTGATCGAGGCGGCCCACGCGCATGCCGCCAAAGAGGCGCGCATCATGGCCGAAATCGCCACCGGCGTGCGCGAGCAGAGCTGGATGCAGGCGGCGTTCGCCGCGCGGGGGCTGGCATGAGCGCCACGCTGGCTCTTGCGGCGCGGGCCCGCGCCATCAAACCTTCGCCCAGCATGGCGGCCAAGACGCGCGTCGATCAGTTGCGCGCGCAAGGACGCGACATCGTCGACTTCACGGTGGGCGAGCCCGACATGCCGACACCCGCGCACATCGTGCAGGCCGGCGTGACGGCCCTGCGTGGCGATGGCATGCGGTACACCGCGTCCACCGGCACACGCGCGCTGTTGCAGGCCGTGCAGGCCAAGTTTTCTCGCGAGAATGGTCTCGACTACGGTCTGGATCAGCTCATCGTGGGCGTCGGCGCCAAGCAGTTGATCTATACGGCGCTGGCCGCGACGGTGGAGCAGGGCGACGAAGTCATCGTGCCCGCGCCTTACTGGGTGTCGTATCCCGACATGGTGCTGGTGAACGACGGCACGCCCGTGATCGTCACCTGCGGCGAAGAAACCGGCTTCAAGCTCACGCCCGCCGCGCTCGAGCGTGCGATCACGCCGCGGACCAAGTGGCTCTTGCTGAACACGCCTGGCAACCCGACCGGCGCGATGTACGACACGGACGAGCTGCGCGCGCTCGCGGCGGTGCTGGAGCGCCACCCGCACGTATGGCTGCTGACCGACGAGATCTATGAGCATCTGGCCTACGGCGGCGCGCGCCATGTTTCGCCGGCCGCCGCGGTGCCGGCCCTGGCCGAGCGCACGCTGACCATCAACGGCGTGTCCAAGGCCTACGCCATGACGGGCTGGCGATTGGGCTATGCCGGCGGTCCGAAAGCGCTGATCAAGGCCATGGCCACGCTGATTTCGCAGAGCACCAGCTGCGTCAGCGCGGTGAGCCAGGCCGCCGCCGCGCACGCCCTGCAGGCCGATCAAACCTGCGTGAGCGAGTTTGCCGCGATTTTCGCCCAGCGCCGCGACCGTATCGTGGCCCTGCTCGACGCGATTCCGGGCATCCGTTGTCCGGCGCCGCAGGGCGCGTTCTATGTCTATCCGAGCGTCGCCGGCCTGATCGGCAAGCGCACCCCGGCCGGCGCGGTGTTGCAGAGCGATCTGGACGTGGTCATGTACCTGCTCGACGAAGCCGGCGTGGCCGTGCTCGACGGCGGCGCATATGGCCTGTCGCCTTATCTGCGACTGAGCTTCGCCACCGATCTCGACAGTATCGAAGAAGGTTGCCGCCGTATCGCGCAGGCCTGCGCCAACCTCGCCTGACAGCCGGGCCCGGCCCAACCGGGCGCGACTTGCACAACGCATTCAAGCAGCACCCGCAGCACTCACCGCAACACGTACAAAAACCACTGCAAGGGGAATACACATGAAGAAAATCGTCTGCATCCTGACGCTGGCGGGCGCTGCCCTGGGCGCGACCGCACACGCCGATACGCTGGCCGACATCAAGTCGCGCGGCAAGTTCATCTGCGGCACCATGGGCACGGCCGAGCCGTTCAGCTTCCAGGATCCCAAGACCCGCGCCATCGTCGGCTACGAGGTCGATGTGTGCCAGGCCATCGCCGACAGCCTGGGCGTGCCGCTCGAGCTCAAGCTGATCGCCGTGGAGGCGCGTATCCCCGAGCTGATCGCGGGCCGCGTCGACGTGGTGGCCGCCAATCTGGGCTGGAGCCCGCAGCGTGCGGAGCAGATCGACTATTCGCATCAGCATTTCGTGAGCCTGCAGAAGATCCTTGCGCGTGAGTCCGAAACCGCGCTGAAGTCGTCCGCGGATCTGGCCGGCAAGCGCGTGAGCGCGGTGCGGGGTTCGTCGTCGGAGCAGGGCGCGCGCAAACATATTCCCAATGTCGATCCGGTGCCGTTCAAGGATCCGAGCGGTGCCTTCCTGGCGCTGCAGCAGGGCAAGGTCAGCGGCTTCGTGGGATCGGAGCTGATGCTGGTCAAGCTGCGTCAGCAGGCCGCCAGCGGCGCCGTGCCGGTCAAGATTCTGGAGCCGGCGCTGTTCGTCGAGCCGTGGGGCGTGGGCGTGCGCAAGGGCGATACCGCCATGCTGAACCAGGTGAACAAGGTGCTCGACGGCATGGAGAGTTCGGGTCAGGCGCTCAAGGTGTTCGACAAATGGTTCGGCCCGAGCACGCCGTACGGCATGAAGCGCGACTTCCGCATCGAGCCCATCAAGGGTTGAGGACGCGCGCCGGCGCGGTGTCACCATGCAATATGTCTTCAATTTCGGCGCCATCTTCCAGGGCGAGTACACGGACTGGCTGATCCGGGGGCTGGGCACGACCCTGGCCCTGGCGTTGTGCGCCTGGATCCTGGCCTTCGTGGTGGGCAGCCTGTTGGCCGTGGTCCGGCTGACCGGCTCGCCCATTGCTCACGGCGTGGTCTCGCTCTACGTGGCGTTCCACCGCAATGTGCCGATGTTGGTGCACATCATGTTCTGGTACTTCGGCGTGCCGGCGCTGCTGCCGCAGGGCATCACAGACTGGCTCAACAGCCACGGCAGCGAGTTCATCATGTCGTGCATCGCCATCGGCATGGTGATGTCGGCATACATCTGCGAAGACCTGCGCAGCGCGGTGCGGGGCATCCCGCCCGGGCAGGTCGAAGCCGCGCGGGCACTGGGTCTGTCGTTTCTGCAGACCATGCGCAAGGTGGTGTTGCCGCAGGCGTTTCGCATCGCGATCCCGCCGCTGCTGAACCAGACGCTGTTGCTGGTGAAGAACACCAGCCTCGCGATGGCGGTGGGCGTGATCGAACTCACGGCGGTCGGCCGCGAGATCGACAACACGACATTCCGCACCTTCGAGGCCTACGCCGTCGTGACGGTGATCTACCTGCTGCTGTCGGGTCTGATCATGGCGGGAGGCGTCCTGCTGCAGCGCCGCTATCGTCCGCTGGGAGTGCGCTGACATGCTCGAGATTCTCCAGGACAACTGGCTGCTGTTGCTGGTCGGGCAGTATCCCCACGGGCCAATGGGCGGCCTCGTGGCGACGCTGGGCCTCGCTGCGATCAGCCTCGCGCTCGCGCTGCCCTGCGGTGTGCTGCTCGCGCTCGGCCGCGTCAGCCCGCTGCGCATTTTCTATATCCCGTCGACGGCGCTGGTGTACTTCGTGCGAGGCCTGCCGCTCCTGATGTTCATCTTCTGGGCGTATTTCTTCGTGCCGCTCGTGATCGGCCGGCCGGTCGCGGGCACCACCACGATGGTGGTCGCGCTGGTCTGCTACGAAAGCGCGTACCTGGCCGAGATCATCCGCGCCGGCATCCAGGCGCTGCCGCCGGGCCAGGAAGAAGCCGGCCGCGCGCTGGGGCTGTCGCGCATGCAGACCATGCGCCGCATCATCCTGCCGCAGGCGCTCTACAGCATGCTGCCCAGCATGCTCAGCCAGTTCATCTCGACGGTCAAGGAAACCTCGCTCGCTTATGTGATCAGCGTGCAAGAGCTCACTTACGCCGCCAATCAGATCAACACCCTGCTGCTCACGCGGCCGTTCGAGGTGTTCGGTCTGCTGGCCCTCACGTACTTCTTCCTCAATCTCGGCCTGACGGGGCTGGCGCGGCTGGCCGAACGGCGCATCGGCCGGCGCCGCAGCGCCAGACCGGCTCCGCCCGTGGTGCAACCGCAATGATCAAGCTTTCCAATGTGAACAAATGGTATGGCGACTACCACGCGCTCGCCGACGTGAGCGCGCACGTGCGCCGGGGCGAGGTCGTGGTGGTCTGCGGCCCGTCCGGCTCGGGCAAGTCGACGCTGATCCGCACGCTCAATCGTCTGGAGCCGATCCAGAAGGGCACCATCGAGCTCGACGGCCGCGATATCTACGACCGCGGTCGCGGGGTAGACGAGCTGCGCAGCCATATCGGCTTCGTGTTCCAGCAGTTCAACCTCTTTCCGCACCTGGACGTGATGGGCAACCTCACGCTGGCGCCGCAGATGCTGGGCCGCGCCACGCGCGCCGAGGCGCAGCAGACGGCGATGCGCCTGCTCGACCGCGTTGGCCTGGCGCACAAGGCGGATGCCTATCCGGCGCAGCTCTCGGGTGGCCAGCAGCAGCGCGTGGCCATCGCGCGGGCGCTGGCGATGAATCCGCCCGTGATGTTGTTCGATGAGCCGACCAGCGCGCTCGATCCCGAGATGGTGGGCGAAGTGCTGCAGGTGATGAAGTCGCTCGCCGCGGAGGGCATGACCATGGTGTGCGTGACCCATGAAATGGGCTTTGCGCGCGAGGTGGCGGACACCGTGTGGTTCATGGATGCCGGTCGGATCGTCGAGACCGCAGCGCCGGAAGAATTCTTCTTGCGCCCGCAGACGGAACGCGCGCAGCGCTTCCTGACTGACATCCGGCACTGACGCGCGGCCGCGGCCTCTCCGCAGGCGAGTAGGATCCCAGATTGCATTTGTAGCGTTCAAAATGCAATACTTGCCGGATGGAGACCTCCGCCTACCCGCCCGCCGTCCTGGACCTGGACGGCGAGCCGCATCTGATCGTCGATCTGCCGGCCCTGTGCGGGGCCAGGCTGGCCCGCCTGCCGGTCGTGTTGCGGCTGCTGCTCGAAAACGTCGTGCGCAACACCACGGGGGCCGAGCGCGACGTGGCGGTGCGCGGGCTTTTCGACTGGCTCGACACCGGCGACAGCGAAGCCGAAATCGCATTCCAGCCGGCCCGCGTGCTGATGCACGACACCACCAGCACGCCCGCGCTGGTCGATATCGCCGCCATGCGCGACGCGCTGGCTGAGGCAGGCGCCGATCCGGCGCTGCTCAACCCGGTGCTGCCGGTGGATGTGTCGGTCGATCATTCGCTGGCGGTCGAGGCCTACGCGCGCCCGGATGCCGCAGACGAAAACATCGCGATCGAGATCCGGCGCAACCAGGAGCGCTATCGCTTTCTGCGCTGGGCGTCGCGCGCGCTCACCGGGGTGCGGATTCATCCGCCGGGCACCGGCATCATGCACACCCTCAATCTGGAGCAGCTTGCGACCGTCGTGACCACCGCGACGGACGCGCAGGGCCGGCGCTGGGCGATGCCCGACATGATGATCGGGACCGACAGCCATACGCCGATGATCAACGGCATCGGCGTCCTCGGCTGGGGCGTGGGCGGACTCGAGGCGCAGACCGTGATGTTCGGCATGCCGACGATGCTGCGGATCCCGAATGTGGTCGGCGTGGCGCTGGCGGGGCGGCTGGCGCCGGGCGTCATGGCGACGGACCTCGCGCTCGTGGTCACGCAGCGGCTGCGGGCCATCGGTGTCGCGGGCGAGTTCGTGGAGTTTTTTGGCGAGGGCGTGGCCACGCTGTCGGCCGGAGAGCGCGCAGTGGTGGCCAATATGGCGCCCGAGTATGGCGCCACGACCGGCTACTTTCCGATCGATGCGCGCACGCTCGATTATCTGCGCCAGACCGGGCGGGGCGCGGCGGCGGTCGAGCGCGTGCAGGCCTATGCGCAGCGCACCGGCCTCTGGTTCGATCCATCCGCGCGGCCGCGTTATACGCGGGTCGTCGAGATCGACCTCGCGGCGATCGGCATGCACGCCGCCGGCCCCCGCCGGCCGCAGGATCTGCTCGAGATCGCCCGCATTCCGGCCACGCTGGCGGGGCTCGATACGTCGCCCCGCACGCCGGCTCGACTGCCCCGTCATCCGGTCGCGATCGCGGCCATCACGAGTTGCACCAACACCTCCGACCCGGCCTTGCTGATCGCGGCGGCGCTGGTGGCGCGCAGGGCACGCGCGCTCGGGCTGCGCGTGCCGGCGTGGGTGAAGACCTCGCTCGGACCGGGATCGCCCGCGGCCGCGGCCTATCTGGCCCGCGCGGGCCTGCTGGACGATCTGGGCGCGGTGGGCTTCGACATCGTGGGATATGGCTGTACGACCTGCATCGGCAACTCGGGCGCCTTGCCCGACGAGATCGTCGACGCCGCGCGCGCGGGCGAGGTGCGGCCCGTCGCGGTGCTGTCGGGCAACCGCAATTTTCCCGGCCGCATTCATCCCGATCTCGAACTGGGTTTTCTGATGTCGCCGCCGCTGGTGATCGCGTATGCGCTGGCGGGCGATGCGGCGCGCAATCTGCGCGACGAGCCGGTGGCCCATACGGCGGATGGCCGCGCCGTTTTGCTGGTGGACCTGTGGCCCACGCACGAAGAGATCTCGCGGGTGTTGGCGCAGGCACTGGATCCGCATGACTTCAAACAATGCTTCACGCTCGCCCAGGCCAACCCGCGCTGGCATGCGCTGACGACGAGTGACAGCCCACGTTTCCCGTGGGATCCCGCCTCCACCACGCTGCGCCGGCCACCCTTCGCCGCGCTGGACCACGGGTCGCAGCTGGGCCGATACGAGGCCTATCCGCTGCTGGTGCTGGGTGATGACATCACCACGGACCACATCTCACCGGCGAGCGCGATCCCGCCAGACAGCCTGGTGGCCGACTTCCTGGTGGCACGCGGCGAGCAGCGCGACGACCTGAACGTGTTCGCATCGCGCCGGGGCAACTGGGAAGTGATGCTGCGAGGCGCGTTTCACAGCAAAACGCTCGTGAACCGGCTGGCGCCCGGCGCACCGGTGGCGCACACCGTGCATGCGCCGTCGGGCGAGGTGCTGCCGCTGTGGGAGGTGGCGCGACGGCATCGGGAGGCGGGCGAGCCGGTGGTGCTGGTGGCGGGCGAACGCTACGGCACCGGCTCGTCGCGCGATTGGGCGGCCAAGGGCCAGCGGCTGCTCGGTATCCGCGCCGTGCTGGCGTCGAGCTTCGAGCGCATTCATCGCTCCAATCTGATCGGTATGGGCGTATTGCCGCTGCGGCTGCCCGCGTCGTTCGGCCCGGACGCGCTGGATCTGCGGCCGGGTGACCGGATCCGGGTCGAGGCGCACGAGATCGCGCCGCGCGTGCGCGTGCCGGTGACCGTAATGCGCGCGAATGGCGAGGAACTGCGGTTCGAGGCCACGGCCGCCGTCGAAACCCAGCTCGAGGCGATGCTGCTGGGGTCGGGGGGCGTGATCCCCGCCATTTTGCGCCAGACGCTGGCACGCGCGGCGGGCGGGTAGGATTATGATTTCGCGAGGTCCGGCACACCGCCGCCGTTACGGGAGACCCCTCGCATGACCGCCCTGGATACCTTCGCCATTACCCGCAAGTGGCCCGCCAGCCACCCCGACCGCATTCAGCTCTACTCGCTGCCCACGCCCAATGGCGTCAAGGCATCGATCATGCTCGAAGAAACCGGCCTGCCGTACGAGGTGCACAAGGTCAGCTTCGACACGCAGGATCAGTTCTCCCCCGAGTTCCTGTCGCTCAGCCCCAACAACAAGATCCCGGCGATCCTCGACCCCAACGGGCCCGGCGGCAAACCCTTCGGTCTGTTCGAGTCGGGCGCCATCCTGGTGTATCTGGCGAGCAAGACCGGCGCCTTCATGCCAAAAGACGATGCCGGCCGCTTCGAGACGCTGCAATGGGTGATGTTCCAGATGGGCGGCATCGGCCCCATGTTCGGCCAGCTCGGCTTCTTTCATAAGTTCGCCGGCAAAGACTACGAAGACAAGCGCCCGCGCGACCGCTACGTGGCCGAGAGCAAGCGGCTGCTCGGCGTGCTCGACAAGCACCTCCACGACCGCGAATGGATGATGGGCGATCAGTACACCATCGCCGACATCGCGATCTTCCCGTGGGTGCGCAATCTGGTCGGTTTCTACGGCGCCGGTGGACTCGTCGCGTTCGATGAGTTCAGCCACGTGCAACGCGTGCTCGACGCCTTCGTCGCCCGTCCCGCCGTGGCGCGCGGCCTCACGATTCCGGGCTGACGCGGCCACGCAGGCGCGCGGGCCGCGCGATATCCCCGGCCGGCGTCGGCCGGGCCATCGTTTCTCAACCCGGACCGCGCCGCTTCGCTCGCGCCCTGAGCCCGGGCGCCGCGCTCAGGGCTGCTTCACGACCTTGCCATTGGCGAAGATGGTGTAGTTTTCACCGTCGCTTTTCTGCGAGGTGAGCTTGCCCTTCTGGAAGCTCGAGGTGTAAGTGAACTCGGGCTTGACCACGGGTTTGCCGGCGCCATCCACGAGGCCCCAGCGTTGGGGCTCCTGCATGAACCAGAACAGGCCTTCGCCCGCGGGGATCACGTCTTTGTCGAGCGCGAAAAGCAGCTTGCCCTGCGGATCGTAGACCTCGTTGCGGCCGTCGTTCTGCGCGATGAGATAGTTTTTGTCGAGGATGAGCACGCGCTCGTAACGGGCCGGGACGATCACCTTGCCCTGGCCGTCGAAGACGACCGTCTTGCCGTCCTTCTGCGCCGTGATGAAGGTTTCGCCCTGCTCGAAGCCGATCTGCGGGTATTCGATCGGCACGATGAGCGCGCCGGTCTTGTCGACGACGCCCAGGCCCACGTCTTCCCGGTTGACCACCGCGAAGCGTCCGCCGTCGAAGCTCGTGACGCGATACATGCCGGGTTCCGACGTCGCCCAGATGTCGCGCGATTTATCGTAGAAGCCCGGCAGAAAAATCTGCTCCGGGCGCTTCTGGCGCACCGCCGCCTGCTGCTTCATGAACTGCTGGAAGGCCTGCGCCGAGGCCTTGCCGGCGCGTTCGCCCTTGGCGTGGCCCGACAGGGACAGCGGCTCGACGGGCTCTTCGGGGCACTCGGGGGTGAGCGTCTTGTCGCCGCCGTTGGCGGCGAACGCCACGGCATAGCCGGCGCAGAAAGGATCGCTGTAGGTGGTGAGGCTGCCATCGGCCTCGGTGACGCCCACGGCGTCCATGGCGCCATCGTCCGTCTGCGCGTGGGCGCCGCCGGGCAGGCCCAGCCCCGCCGTCAGCGTCATGCCCACGCCGAGGGCGAGCGCCACGCCCGCGCGGCGCGCCGGGTGGCGCGAGGCATGGGCAGATGCCGGTTTCGCGCCATACGGCGCGATGAGACGGAGGAGGGAAGACAGGCGCACGGCGGGGTGGGGCATGACGGCTCGCTGGCGGAAAGGGGCTTTCATTCTGCCAAATTCGGCGGCGCCGCGCGCGCCACGCGGTGGGTCGGCCGCCGGAATCTTGCTAGGATGTGCGCCATGTCACAGCTCTGGTTGCGCTATCGCGTCTGGTTCAAACTCCTGCCCGTGCTGGTATCGGGCCTGGTGTTCCTGTTGCTGCAATCGGCGGAGGGTGCCGTCGGCGCCTTCGCGGTGCTGATCGGGCTGTCGGTGTTGACCGACCGCATCGATCGCGCCTGTGGCGTCGTGCCCGATGGCGCACCGCATGGCGGCGCGCGTCTGCGGTCCGCGGCGCAATGGGCGCCCGTGGGGCCGGAGCCGCGGGGCGACACGGCGCTGAGCGAGCACGAGATCGGCATGGGTGGGCCCGTCGCCATCAGCTGGATGCTCAGCGATGGAGCGGTGGTGGACGGCACGGCCGCGGGCTATGCGGCGCCCGATGCCGCGGGGCTGAGGGTCGGTCTGGTGCTGGTCGAGCACGCCGCCGAGCGCGTGGCCATCTACAGCCCCGCGCAAAAGCGGATGGCGGTGCTCGAGGCCGACGCCGGTCCGGCCGACGTGCTGTACCGGCGTCTGCACGGCGATGCGGCCCAGACCCGTGCCTGCTTCGAGGCCGCCGGCCACGTCATCGCGTTCCAGCCTTTCCGCGGCCTGTGGCTGCCCGAAAACCACGCGGCGACGCGCCATCCGCCGTCGTCCATGCTGAGGCTCGAAACGCCGCGCGGCCATCGTCTCGCCGCGCATTTGCTGCTGCCCAATGATCTGCGCCTGACCCCGCATCCGCTGCGGCTGGCGGGCGCGCCGCCTTACGCGCTCACGCTGGATGGCGCCGAGAGCCAGCGTCATGTGCTTGCGCTCGACGAGGTGTTCGAAAGCCCCGGCGGCCAATGCGTGGTGGTGCGGGGCTATCGATTGAACGAGGCCATGGTGCCGGACGAGGGGCTCTGGCATGCGTGGCATGCGGGCCGCTGGTTTTCGCTGCGCGCCCATGTCGAGGCGGCCATCCGCCCGGCCGTGGGCGGCAGCATCACGCCGTATTTCACGCGGCCGCTGAGCGTCACCGATGACGGCCACATCCTGTTCGAGGCCCACCAGAGCACCTGGACCGCCGACGGCGAAACGCGCGAGCCCGTGCGATCGGGGCGCGTCGCGCTACCGGTCGATTGGCAGAATCCGCCGCTGATGCTGGCGGTCGCCAACGGTGTCCTGACCGTGGCGCTGCCGCGCCGCTGACACGCGCGTCCGGCGACATGCATGAAAAAGGGGCCTCGCGGCCCCTTTCGTTCGAGCAAGCCACCGCGGCGATCAGAAATCGATCTGGGCCGACAGCAGGAACGTGCGCGGCGCGGCGACGGTCGCATACGAGCTGCTGCTCGAGAGCCAGTAGCTCTTGTTGAAGAGGTTTTCGACGTTGGCGCGGAACACCACGGCGCGGCCGGCGATGTCGGTCGCGTAGCGCGCGCCGATGTCGTAGCGCGTCCAGGACGGCACCTTGGCGGTGTTCTCGGCGTTGTAGTACGTGGACGAGGTGTGGATGGCGCGAGCGTTCAGGCTCAGGCCCTGGACCCACGGCGTGTCCCAGTCCACGCCGAGACTGAAGGTGTAGTCCGGCACGCTGTTGGCCTTGTTGCCGTCGTTCAGGCCGCCGTTGGTGCGCTTGAGCTTGGCGTCGTAAAACGTGGTGCCCGCCATCACACGCAGGCCGCGCGTGACTTCGCCGATGGCCGAGAGCTCGACGCCACGATTGCGCTGCTCGCCATCGAGGCTGTAGGTGTTGGTGGCGAGGTTGGTGATGCCGCTCGGGCGATCGATCTGGAACACCGAGGCCGTGGTGATGATGCTGCCCCAGTCGACTTTGACGCCGGCTTCGTACTGCTTGGACTTGGACGGCGCGAAGGCCTGACCGGCGTTCGCCGTGCCGGCGGGCGCGGTGCCGCCATTGGACAGGCCCGCGGTGAAGTTGCCATAGACGGACACGTTTTCCAGCGGCTTGACCACGAAGCCGGCCAACGGCGAGATCGCGCTCTCGTCATACGACGAAGTGCGCTCGCCCGTGGCGATGCTGAAGTTGTCGGTGCGCACACGCTGCTGGCGCAGGCCGCCGGTGATGAGCACGCGATCGTTGGCGAACGACAGCGTGTCGACCAGCGTGAAGCTGGTGAGCTCGTTCTTCGAGGTCTTGGAGGGCGACTCGCGGTCGCCGCTCATGGGCGGCAGCGGCGCCGGGTCGTAGATGTTCGACGGGGCGCTCGTGAGCGAGGTGGCGTAGGCATAGCCGATCTGCTGCTCCAGGCGCGTGGCGCTCAGGCTGAGCTGATGCTTGACGCCGAACGTATCGAAGCGCGCGCGCAGGCCGACGTCGGCGGTGCGCGAGTGCGAATAGGCATCGTAGTAAGCGTTCTGCACGCGAAAGTCGCCGTTCCGGTCGACTTGCGAGCCCCACACGGTGCCAGGGAAATCCTGGTCCGACGTGCCGTAGCGGTAGCCGCCCGCGATGTGGGCCGTGAGCTGATCGGTGATGTCGTATTCGAGGCGCGACATGACCGCCGTGTCGCGCAGCTGCAGATTGGTGCCCGGATAGAAGTTTTCGCGGGCCGAGGGCGCCGAGGGCAGGCTGGTCAGGTTCGGCAGAAAGGCCACCTGCGGACGGAACTCGTCGATGTGTTCGCGTTGATCGTAGGCGTCGAGCGACCAGCGCAGCCGCGAACCGCGGTAGTCGAGCGCGAGCGCGCCCAGGCCCAGCTGCTGGTCGCTGCCGCGTATGCCGGTCTCGCCATTGCGGTAGGCGCCGTTCACGCGCACGCCCCATTCCTTGTTCTCGCCGAAGCGGCGGCCCATGTCGAGCTGGCCGCCGAACTGCGCCTTGCTTTCGTAGGTGGCGGTCACGCGGGTGAGCGGATCGTCGCCGGCGCGTTTGGTCACGACGTTGATGCTGCCGCCGATGCTGCCGTTGGGGCCGATGCCGTTCATCAGCGTGCCGGGGCCCTTGAGCAACTCGACCCGTTCCATGATGGCGGCCGGCATACGGCTGCCCGACGCCATGCCGTACAGGCCGTTCACGCCGACGTCGCCGGCGTTCACGTTGTAGCCCCGGATCTGGAATTCTTCGCCGAAGCCGCCGCTGCCGGTCAGCATGCGCACCGACGAGTCGTTGACGACCACGTCGCCGAGCGAACGGGCCTGCTGGTTGTCGAGCGTCTGGGCGGTGAAGTTGACGGTGCTGAACGGCGTGTCCATCACGTCGCTCGTGCCGAGCACGCCGAGGCTGCCGCCGCGCGCGATCTGGCCGCCGGCATAGGCGGGCTGCAGGCCGTCCGCCACGCTGGCGGCCACGGTCACGGTGGGCAGCGTCGCGGCGTCTCCCGTCTGTATCCGGTTGAGGACGTAGCTGCCGTTGGCCTGGCGGGTGGCGGCGATGCCGGTGCTGCCCAACAGGGCGTCGAGGCCGCCGCGCACGGTGTAGCTGCCCTTCAGGCCGGGGCTGCGCAAGCCGCTCGTGACCTCGGGGGTGAACGACAGCATGATGCCGGATTCGCGGCCGAAGCGGCCCAGCACGTCTTCAAGCGTGCCGCCCGGGATGTCGTAGGCGCGGGAAGGTGCTGCCTGCGCATGGGCCGCCAGCGGCACGGCCAGGCCGGCGGTGCCGGCGAGGGCGCCGAGCAGCAGCTGACCGGTGGCGCAGGCCAGCACGGTGCGCTGGAAGAGGCGGGGGGCGGCTCGCCGGGTGGCCGGGGTTTGCGTCATGTCAGTGCCTTCGGGAAGACGAAAAGGGGAGGTGTCATCTGACATGACCCGCGAGATTCAAAAAGGGATCAGGGCCGGGCCGATTATTTTGTAACGGCGGCGCGACGGCACCTCAGGCCGGCAGCAGGTGGCGTTCGTCGCGCCAGAAGCGTGCCCGCGTCTCGGTGCGGATGTGCAGCGTGGCGCTGACGGTGTCGAGCACCATGCCGACGTCGGCCACCGGGAACGAGCCCGACACGCGCAGGGCGGCCACGGCCGGGTCGCAGACGAGGGTCTGGTCGGTGTAGCGCGCCAGCTCCGCCACGAAGGCATCGAGGCGCATGCCGCGCGCCACGATGAAGCCATCTTTCCAGGCGACGCTGGTCTCGTCGGTGGGGCCGTCGTCGTTGATGGCGCGCGCGTTGTAGCAGGCCCGGTGGCCCGCATGCAGCACGCGCGTCTCATCGTTGTTGAGACGGGCCCGCACCTGCACGGCGCCGGCGAACACATTGACCTCGGTGCCTTCGTCGTGGCGACGCACGGCGTATTCGGTGCCGAGCGCGCGCGCGGTGCCGTGCTCGGTCTCCACCAGGAACGGCCGCGACGCGGCCTCGGTGTCGCGCGCGGTGACGATGAGGATTTCGCCCGCGATCAGGGCCACGCGGCGCGTCCGGGCGTCGAAGCGCACGTCGATCGCGCTGCCGGTATTGAGCGTGACCTGCGTGCCGTCGGCCAACACGACGCGCCGGCGTTCGCCCGCCACCGTGCGGAAGTCGGCGGCCCAGCGGCGCCACGGCACGCTCGGCTCCAGTTGCCATGCCGCGCCGCCGGCGATCGCCATGACGGCCAGCGCCTTGAGCGCGCGGCGGCGATCCGGCGCACGCGGCGCGCCGTTACGGGGGGCGGCGAGCGCCGCTTGCGCCAGGCCGGCAGGCCCCGGGCCGGAGAGCGGCTGCAGGCGGCGCTGTACGGATTCGATGCGCTGCCACGCGCGTTCGTGATCGGGATGCGCGGCGCGCCAGCTCTGCCAGCCTTGCAGCAGCGCCGGACAGGCCGGGGCGTCCTGCAGGTCGACGAGCCATTCGAGCGCGCGTTGCGCGACCTCGGGCGAGAGCTCGCCGACATCGGGCGTGGCGCGGTACCAGGGCGAAGCGGACATGGCGCGTTCAGCCCGTGAAGCTCAGGTCGGCGAAATAGCAGCGCTGCAGTGCGCGCGCGATGTAGCGTTTCACCGTGGGGATGGAGACTTCCAGCGCCTGCGCGATCTGCGCGTGCGTCTGGCCCTCGAGCTGCGACATCAGGAAGGCGCGGCGGCTCGGTTCGGGCAGGCCGTCGAGCAGGCGGTCGAGCTCGTGCAGCGTTTCGAGGATCAGCGCGCGCTCTTCGG
This sequence comes from Bordetella genomosp. 5, assembly GCF_002261475.1. Lineage (GTDB taxonomy): Bacteria > Pseudomonadota > Gammaproteobacteria > Burkholderiales > Burkholderiaceae_B > Bordetella. The sequence continues at coordinate 183,782 of NZ_NEVN01000011.1, read as the reverse complement.
GCGAGCGGGCGAGTTCCTGGGGCGCCTGAGCCAGCGCGTCGAGATAGCTGCGTTCGAGCTTTTCGCGGCGCCAGTGGTTGGACAGCAGGCGTTGCGCCACGGTCGTGAGAAACGCGCGGGGCTCGTCGAGCCGCGGCGGCACCCGGTCGCTCGACAGCAGGCGGATGAAGGTGTCCTGCGCGAGGTCGGCGGCCTGCTCGGCATTGCCCAGCCGGCGCTGCAGCCAGGACCGCAGCCAGGAATGATGGCTGCAGTACAGCGATTCGACGGTCGGTGAGGCGAGGCTGTGGGGCGTAGTCAAGGTCGAACCTTCAGATCGAGCGACTACCTCCTCACGGATCGGCGCCGAACAACCGCAGAATACTGAAATGGAAATGGTTATTATTTTGAGTGCCGCTGCGTCTGTCAATGCGACAGGCCGCCGATGCACCGACGTGGTGCAAATTCCCCTGCAAGGTGTTGGTAAACCGCCGCGCCCGCCATTCGTGGCCGACACTTTGCCGCAACCGGGCCGCAACCGGGCCGCAACCGGGCCGCACCTCGCCGGGCGCACCTCGCCAGCCGCGCCTGGCCGGCCGCGCCTGGCCGGCCGCGCCTCACCAGTCCATCTCCTGCCGAACAGTTCGCCGCGCGCGCGGGTTGGCCCGCGCGGGCGAGGACGCTATGCTCGGTATCTGTCACCAAGCTGAACGACCAAGCTGAACGTTTGTCCGGCCGCACCCCGGTGCCGGCCGCTATGGAGGCTATTTCCCATCGCCCGCTTGCGGACCGTCCGCAACGCATCCCCATCTTCCGGTCGCAGGACCGTCATCTTTCAGGAGTCAGGCCCATGTTGAGTTTCCGTAAAACCGTCGCTGCCGCGGTGTGCACGATCGCGCTGGGCGCCTGCGCCTCGGCGCAGACCCCGCCCGCCGGGGGCGCGGCCTACGAGCCCACCGTGGGGCAGTCGGGCAAGGACGTGATCTGGGTGCCGACCAATCAGCATCTGGTCGACAGCATGCTGGGGCTCGCGAAAATCAAGCCCGAGGACTATCTGGTGGATCTGGGCTCCGGCGATGGCCGTACCGTGATCACCGCGGCCAAGCGCGGCACGCGGGCGCACGGCATCGAGTTCAACGGCGATCTGGTCGAGGTGTCCAAGCGCGCCGCGCAGCGCGAGGGCGTGGCCGAGACGGCGACCTTCGAACAGGCCGACATCTTCAAGACCGATTTCACCAAGGCGTCGGTCGTGACGCTGTTCCTGTTGTCCGACCTCAACCTGCGCCTGCGGCCGACGCTGCTGGACATGAAGCCGGGCACGCGCGTGGTGTCCAACTCGTTCACGATGGACGACTGGGAGCCCGATGATTCGGCGCGCGTTTCCGAAGGCTGCAACAGCTTCTGCAATGCATTCCTGTGGATCGTGCCGGCCAAGGTCGAGGGCAACTGGACGCTGGGCGGCAAGCCGCTGGCGCTCGAGCAGAAGTTCCAGAAGTTCACGGGCAAGCTGGGCCAGGGCGACAACGCACTCGCGCTCAGCAACACGCGTCTCGATGGCGCCAATATCGAGTTCAGCGTCGGCAGCGAACGCTACACCGGCCAGGTCAACGGCAAGACGATGGCCGGCACCACGTCGAGCGGCGCCGCCTGGCAGGCCGCGCGTATGTAAAGCGTTGCGCGGGCGTGCGCACGCCCGCGCCGCCTACACCTCCGCCCACATGCGCAGCAGGTTGTGATAGCAGCCGGTCAGCTTCACGAGCGGTTCGTTCGGGGCCTGTTGCTGCGTCAGCTGCTGGATCGCCACATCAAGGTCGAGCAGCAGATTGCGCTGCGCATCGCCGCGCACGAGGCTCTGGATCCAGAAGAACGATGAGATCCGTTCGCCCCGTGTGACGGGCTCCACGCGGTGCACGCTCGAGCCCGGGTACAGCACCAAGTGGCCGGCGGGCAGCTTCACGCGATGCTCGCCATAGGTGTCCTGCACCACCAGCTCGCCGCCGTCGTAGGTGTCGGGCTCGGCCAGAAACAGCGTGGCCGAAAGGTCGGTGCGCACGCGTTCACGGCTGGCGCGCACGCCGCGCACCGCATTGTCCACATGCGCGCCGAAGGCCTCGCCGCCCGCGTAACGGTTGAACAGCGGCGGATAGATCCTGGCCGGCAGCGACGCCGCCATGAACACCGCGTTCTGCGCCAGGCGGTCGATGATGTGCTGGCCGATACGGGCCGCCAGCGGATCCTCCGCGGCCAGTTGACGGTTGTGTTTGACGCGGGCCGATTGCTGGCCGGCGGTCTGCCTGCCATCTACCCAGTCGGCGGCTAGCAGTTCGTCGCACAGCATGCGCGCTTCGGCCGGCGAGAACACGGCGGGGATGGTGACCATCATGATGGCGCCTAGAAGTGCAGGTCGGCCGAGAGCGTGACCGTGCGGCCCGCCCCGGGCACGCCGTAGAGCTGGAAGCCGTCGAGCGAGGCCCCCACGCGGCTGTAGTAGAACGTGTTGAACAGGTTATCCACGTTCAGGCCGAGCGTGAGCGTGTCGTCGACGCGATAGCGCGCGGCCACGGAGTGCAGCCAGTACGAGGGCGCCTTTTCGCCGTCCTTGACGTAGACGGGATGACGACCGAGCGCGCCGTTGACGGTGCTGCTGTTGTTGTTCAGGCCGCCCACGTACTTGTTGTCGCTGTAGCGGCGCTTGCCCATGTATTGCACGCCGTAGCTCAGCGCGAGCTTGTCGGTGGCGGCGTAGGTGGTCCAGAGGTTGAACGTGGCGTCGGGAACGTTCTTCGCTTCGGCGCCCTTGTTCTCGCCCTTGGTGATGCGGCTCTTCATCAGTGCCACGCCCGCGAAGGCGGACCAGCGCGGCGTGATCTGCCCGGCCAGGCCCAGCTCCAGGCCGTGCACGGCCTTGGCCGGCAGCGAACGCACCACCGTCGCGTCATCGCCGTAGTCCCACGAATCCGTCAGCTCGGTGCGAAACACCGCACCCGTGACCGACATGGATTCACCGAACAGGTCCCACTTGGTGCCGGCCTCCCAGGTGCGCGACACGGCGGGCTTGAAGCGCTCGCTGCTGGTGTTGCCGTAGATGATGTTGTTGGACGATGCGCCCACGGCGGAGGGCTGCGCGGCCTGGCTGTAGCTCACGTAGATACTGCCGTTGTCCATCGGCTTGTAGTTCAGGCCGACGCGGCCGCTCCACGCGCCATCCGTGCTGCGCTCGGTCGTGTGCGCGCCGGCGGTGCCGTTGACCTGCTTCACGTGGTAGCGGTCGTAGCGCAGCGCGCCCATCAGCTTCCAGGCAGGGTTGAGCGTGGCGGTGTCGGCCAGATACAAGCCCGTGTTCTGGATCTCGGCGTAGTTGCCCGCCGCGCCCTTCACGCCGTCGACGCCGCCCAGGTCGGTGCCGTGCTGCTCGCGCAGATCGATCAACGGATTGATCGAGGGCACCCGCACGCCGCGCTTGAGATCGCCATAGCGTTCGCGGTAGAACTCCACGCCGGCCACGAGATCGTGGTGCACGCCCGCCGTGTCGGCGGTGAACGCGAGGTTGGTCTGGTTGGCGAGGATCGTGTAGCGCTTGGACAAGCCGAAATCGTTGCCGCGCAGCCGCGCCGTGGTCGAATCGCCGTTGGCGATGGCGGTATAGCCGCTGTACGAGGGCACGCCCGAGGCGTTCGTGAGCGGGCCCACGCCCGCATAGCCATACGAATTGCCGGCCGCTTCGTTGAAGCGCGCGGGCGACAGCACGGTGAGGCGGGTGGTGCGCTCGTAGCGCGTGATGTTCGAGATGCGGGTGTCGTCCGACAGATCGTGCTCGAGCTTGAGCGTGGCCACGTCGGTGCGCGTGTCGTCGCGGTAGAGGTCAGGGTCGCCGTACCAGGCATTGCGCGCCACGCCCGGCATGCGTTTGCCGTGGGTGCCGCGCAGGATGGGCACGCCGCCATCGGGCGTATTGCGGTCCTCCTGGTGCAGGTAGTCGACGGTGATGCGGGTGGGGGTGCCCAGCCCGAGCGCGAGCGAGCCGGCCAGGCCCCAGCGATCGTTGTCGGTCACGGCGCGTTCCGACACGTTGTTGCCGTGGCGCATGAGGTTGACGCGCAGGGCGCTCGAATCGCCGAGTTGCTCGTTGATGTCGGCCGTCACGCGGCGGTACTCGTCGGTGCCCAGCGTGGCCGAGACATCGCGGAAACTGCCGAGGCGGGCCTCCTTGCTGACCAGATTCACGGCGCCGCCGACGGCCGAAACGCCGGACTCCAGGCTGCCCGTGCCTTTGAACACCTCGACGCGTTCCAGGTTGAAGGTATCGCTGCGGCTGGCCAGGCCCGCGTCGCGGATGCCATCGACCATGATGCTCTGCTCGGCGGAGAATCCGCGAATCGTGAACATGTCGCCCCAGCCGAGATTGCCTTCACCCGATGTGAAGGTGATGCCCGGCACATTGCGCAGCACATCCTGCAGGCTCTGCGCGCGCTGTTCTTCGATGACTTCGCGCGGCACCACGGTGATGCTCTGCGGCGTGTCCAGCAACGGCTGCGTGAACTTGCCGGAGCTCAGGCGCTCGGCCTGATAGCCCGGCGCTTCGCCCTGCACCTGCACCGGCGCCAGCGTGGTGGCGCCGGCATCGGTGGATTGCGCCTGTGCCGTCGACGCGAACGCCAGACCCAGCGCCGCCTGCAGCGCGGTCGCGCGCATGTGTCGCGCGGTGCGCCGCGCCTGTGTCGATTCCGCCATCTTTCCCGTCCCTGTAATGAAAATGCGTCTTGTTGGCGGCGCAGTGTAGGGAGGGCTTTGTCAACGCTGCGTTAAGACGCGGGCGGCAGGGGCGGACAGGGGCCTGCACGGACGGGGAGGGGGCGGGAACCCGCAGAGGCGGTCGTGCAGCCGCCGCCCGAGGCCCATGCGCCGAGCCGGGCGAGCCGCCCGAGGCCTATGCGCCGAGCCGGGCGAACCGCCCGAGCGTGTCAGCGCGCGCGGGCGCCTTCGATGAACATGCTCTCGAGCACGTGGGCCAGGCCCGAGCGGGCGATGCGGCCGCGGCGCTCCGCGTCGATCAGGCCACAGTGCAGCGACACCCACATTTCGGTCAGCGCGGCCGCCGTGACGTCGACGCGGAAAACCCCCGCTTGCTGGCCGCGCAGGAAGAAACGGTCGAGGGCGGAAGACCAGCGCGACTCCGCCTGCAGCTGCATTTCCATCGGCGAGTCGGGCTTCCAGTAGTACATCAGGAAGGCGTTGATCTCGCGGTGCTCGAAGCTGATCTGGGCCAGACGGCGCAGCGCATCGGCGGGCGGCGAGTCGTCGAGGCCAGCTTCATCGATGGCCTGGCTGAAGATCTCGATGCCGTGCGCCATGAGGCGCTCGATCAGCTCCTCTCGCGTATGACAGAAGCGATACAGCGTGGCCTTGCTCACCCCCACGGCGCGCGCGAGCTCCTGCAGGCTGGCGCGCGGGCGCTCCACCAGGGCGATGGCCAGGGCGGCGAGGAACTTGGGGTCTTCCGTTTGAGTGGAATGGGCCATGGGCGGGCGGAGGCGCGTAGCGAGGGTGGCGGAACCGGGGGCGAATCGCCGCGGAATCGTCTCACCCAGGGGCGGGGTTGTCTCTTTGCTCACAGTATACCGGTTTGGTCAAGAATAACCCCAAATGAATCTAAGTGGATTCATTTTACGCTTTTCTATAACATAAGCGACCTCTAAGGGTTAATCTGGATAAAAATCATGAAGGTGCATCGACTTGGATCGAAGCCGGCCGGCCGGCTGGTGCTGGCGGCCCTGGTGCTGGCGCTGGCGGCGTGCGGCCAGGAAGGCGGTCCGCCGCAGGAGGCCCAGGCGCCTCGCGTTCAGACCGTCACGGTCCAGCCGCAGTCGTTCACCCTGGCCAGCGAACTGCCCGGCCGCATCGAGCCGGTGCGGGTGGCGGAAGTCCGGGCCCGCGTCGCGGGCATCGTGCTCAAGCGCAATTTCGAAGAAGGCGCCGATGTGAAGGCGGGCCAGGTGCTGTTCCAGATCGACCCGGCTCCGTTCAAGGCCGCGCTGTCGCGCGCGCAGGGCGAGCTGGCCCAGGCCGAAGCCACGCTGTTCGACGCGCAGGCCGTCGTGCGCCGCAATGAGCCGCTCGTGAAGATCGAGGCCGTGAGCCGTCAGGAGTTCGATGCGGCGGTGGCGCGCTACAAGAGCGCGCAGGCCGCCCGCCAATCCGCGCGTGCCGGCGTCGAAACCGCGCAGCTCAACCTCGACTACGCCACGGTGACCGCGCCGATCTCGGGTCGCATCGGGCGCGCGCTCGTGACCGAAGGCGCGCTGGTCGGTCAGAACGAAGCCACGCCGATGGCGACGATTCAACAGCTCGACCCCGTCTACGCCGACTTCAAGCAACCCATCGCCGAGGTGTTGCGCATGCGCGAGGCGCTGGCCGAGGGCCGCCTGGCGCAGGACAAGGACAAGGGCGCGCGGATTTCGATCACGATCGACGGCACCGACAAGACGCGCGACGGCCACCTGTTGTTCTCCGACATTACGGTCGACCGGGGCACGGGGCAGGTGTCGCTGCGCGGCCAGTTCGACAACGCCGACGGCATGCTGATGCCGGGCATGTACGTACGCGTGCACACCCAGCAGGGCACCGATCCCCAGGCGATCCTCGTGCCGCAGCGCGCCGTGCAACGCGCTCCCGATGGCAAGGCGCAGGTCATGGTGGTCGATGGCGAGGGCGCGGCGCAGGCCCGCGAGGTCGTCACCGGCACGATGCGCGGCGCCGACTGGCACATCGTGCAGGGCCTGAAGGCCGGTGAGCAGGTCATCGTGGGCGGCAACGCCCAGCCCGGCCAGAAGGTCGAAGTGGCCGCGCCCGCCGCCGGCGGCGACGCACCCAAGCAAGCCGCCACCGCCGCGCCGCGCGGCTGAACACGGCCCGCGCCGCTGCCCATCGAGGTTCAGACATGCCAAAGTTTTTTATCGATCGCCCCAATTTCGCGTGGGTGATCGCCATCTTCATCACGCTGGCCGGCCTGCTCGCCATGAAGGCGCTGCCGGTCTCGCAATTCCCGGTGGTCGCGCCGCCGCAGATCTCCATCATGGCCACGTACCCGGGCGCCTCGGCATCCACCGTGGTCGACTCCGTCACGAGCGTCATCGAGGAAGAGCTCAACGGCGCGAAAGACCTGCTGTACTACGAGTCGTCGAGCAGCTCTTCGGGCAGCGGCGAGATCACCGTCACGTTCAAGCCCGGCACCGATCCGGCGCTGGCGCAGGTCGACGTGCAGAACCGCATCAAGAAGGCGGAGGCACGCCTGCCCGCCGCGGTGACGCAGCAGGGCCTGCAGGTCGAGGAGGCCAACGCCGGCTTTCTGCTGATCTACACGCTCACCTACAAAGACGGCGCCGAAAACAAGGATGTGGTGCAGCTGGCCGACTATGCCGCGCGCAACATCAATAACGAGCTGCGCCGCGTCGAAGGCGTGGGCCGCCTGCAGTTCTTCGCGGCCGAGGCCGCGATGCGCGTGTGGGTGGATCCGCAGAAGCTGCTGGGTTACGGCCTGTCGATCGCCGACGTGAACGCGGCGATCGCCGCGCAGAACGTCCAGGTGCCGGCCGGCAGTTTCGGCAGCCGCCCCGGCTCTCCGGACCAGGAGCTGAGCGCCACCATCGCCGTCAAGGGCATGCTCGACACCCCCGAAGAATTCGGCCGGATCGTGCTGCGTGCCAATCCGGACGGCTCGTCGGTGCGACTGTCCGACGTGGCGCGCATGGAAATCGGCCGCCAGGACTACAACTTCGACATGCTGGCCGGGGGCGCCAAGGCCGTGGGCGGCGCGGTGCAGCTCGCGTCGGGCGCCAACGCGCTGCAGACCGCGGAGGCCGTCAAGGCGCGCCTGCAGGAATTGTCCGCCGGCTTCCCGGCCGATATCGAATACCAGGTGCCGTACGACACATCGCGCTTCGTGCAGGTGGCCATCGAGAAGGTGGTGCACACGCTGATCGAAGCCGTGGTGCTGGTGTTCCTGGTGATGTTCCTGTTCCTGCAGAATTTCCGCTACACCCTGATTCCGACGATCGTGGTGCCGGTGTGCCTGGCGGGCACCCTGGGCGTGATGTACGGGCTCGGCTTCTCCGTGAACATGATGACCATGTTCGGCATGGTGCTGGCCATCGGTATTCTGGTCGACGATGCGATCGTGGTGGTGGAGAACGTCGAGCGCATCATGGCCGAAGAGGGCCTGAGTCCGCGCGACGCCACCATCAAGGCCATGCAGCAGGTGTCGGGCGCGATCGTGGGCATCACGCTGGTGCTCTCGGCGGTGTTCTTCCCGCTCGCTTTCATGAGCGGATCCGTGGGCGTGATTTATCGCCAGTTCTCGCTGTCGCTGGCGGTGTCGATCCTGTTCTCCGGGTTCCTGGCGCTGACGCTGACGCCGGCGCTGTGCGCGACGCTGCTCAAGCCCATCCCCAAGGGTCATCACGACGAGAAGAAGGGCTTCTTCGGCTGGTTCAACCGCAAGTTCGGCGCCCTCACGGGCAAGTTCGAGTGGCTCAGCGCACGGCTCTCGCGCCGCGCCGGCCGCTACATGGTGATCTACGCGGTGATCGTCGCGATCCTGGGCTTCATGTACACGCGCCTGCCCGAAGCCTTCGTGCCCACCGAAGATCAGGGCTACTACATCGTCGACGTGCAACTGCCGCCGGGCGCGACGTACCAGCGCACCGAGAAGGTGGTGCGCGAGCTCGACGAGTATCTGCTCAAGCGCGATGCGACGCAGCAGACGGTGATGGTGCTGGGCTTCAGCTTCTCGGGCACGGGTCAGAACGCCGCGCTGGGTTTCCCGACGCTGCACGACTGGTCCGACCGCGAGGGCTCGGCCTCGGATGACGTGGCGGCCTTCAACGCCCACTTCGCCAGCCTGGAGGACGGCCGGGTGATGGCCGTGGATCCGCCGCCGATCGAAGGCCTGGGCAATGCCGGGGGTTTTGCGCTGCGCCTGCAGGACCGGGGTGGTCTCGGCCGCGAAGCCCTGGTGGCTGCGCGCAACGAGCTGCTGGCCAAGGCCAATGCGTCGCCGGTGCTGCTCTACGCCATGACGGAAGGGCTCGAAGACGCGCCGCAGCTGCGCCTGGACATCGACCGCGACAAGGCCGAGGCCTTCGGCATCAGCTTCGACATCATCAACACCGCGATCTCGAGCGCCTATGGCTCGGCCACCGTCAACGACTTCGCCAACGCCGGCCGTCTGCAACGCGTGGTGGTGCAGGCCGACGTGGCCGACCGCATGACGCCCGAACGCCTGCTCGAACTCAACGTGCCCAACAGCCGGGGCGAGCAGGTGCCGCTGAGCGCGTTCACCAAGATCGACTGGGAAATCGGCCCGGTGCAGATCGCCCGCTATAACGGCTATCCGGCGTTCCGCATCGCAGGCGATGCCGCGCCGGGTTACAGCAGCGGCGAGGCCATGGCCGAAATCGAGCGGATCGTGGCCGAGTTGCCCGAGGGCATCGGCTACGAATGGACCGGCCTGTCGTTCCAGGAGCGTCTGGCGGGCTCGCAGGCGCCGATGCTGATCGGTCTGGCGTTCCTGGTGGTGTTCCTCGTGCTCGTGGCCCTGTACGAAAGCTGGGCCGTGCCGGCCGCGGTGATGCTGATCGTGCCGATCGGCGCCATCGGCGCGGTGCTGGCCGTGATGGCCTTCGGCATGCCGAACGACGTGTACTTCAAGGTCGGCCTCATCACCATCATCGGTCTGTCGGCCAAGAACGCGATCCTGATCGTGGAGTTCGCCAAGAACGAGGTGGAGCAGGGCAAGTCGGTATTCGACGCCGCCATCCATGCCGCGCGCCTGCGCTTCCGGCCCATCGTGATGACCTCGCTCGCCTTCATCCTGGGCGTGGTGCCGCTGGCCATCGCGTCGGGCGCGGGGGGCGCGAGTCAGCGCGCGATCGGCACCGGCGTGATCGGCGGCATGCTGACCGCGACCACGCTGGGCGTGCTGTTCGTGCCGATCTTCTTTGTCTGGGTGCTGTCGTTCGCGCGGCGCCGCAAGGAACGCGCCGCCACCGCCCCGCGCGCAATCGAGGAATGACCATCATGACGCAACACGCAATTCTCCGTACCGGCATGGTGCTCACGCTCGCCGCGGTGCTGGCCGGCTGCTCTCTGGCGCCGACCCATGAACGTCCGGCCGCGCCGATCGCGGCGCAGTGGCCGGGACAGGGCGCGACCGACGCCGCGCCGGCGTCGGCCGCGGCCACCCTGAACTGGCAGGACTTCATCGTCGACGCCGATCTGCGCAAGCTGATCGACATGGCGCTGGCGAACAATCGCGACCTGCGCCAGACGCTCCTGAATGTGCAGGCCGCGCGCGCCCAATACCGCGTGCAGCGTGCCGACCGCCTGCCCGGCATCGAGGCGCAGGGCAGCGGCACGCGCCAGCGCGTGCCCGCCGACCTGAGCGCGACCCAGCAGTCGCAGGTGCAATCGCAATGGCAGGCAGGCGTGGGCCTGGCCGCGTTCGAGATCGATCTGTTCGGTCGCGTGCGCAACCTGTCCGAATCGGCGCTGCAGGAGTACCTCGCCACCGAAAGCGGCGCACGCAGCGCCGAGATCACGCTCGTGGCCGAAGTCGTGCAGGCCTACCTGACGCGCGACGGCGCACTGCGGCGGCGTCTCCTGACGGCGGACACGCTGCGCACCCGGGAGTCCTCGCTGGGGCTGATCCAGGAGCGCCGCAAGGCCGGAACGGCCACCGCGCTGGACTATCAGGAGGCGCTGGGCCTCACCGAGCAGGCGCGCGCCGAGCTCGAGCGCACGGACCGCGAATTCCGCCAGGCGAGCAATGCGCTGGTGCTGCTGGTCGGCGCGGCGGATCTCGGCCCCTTCCTGCCCCTGCAGCCGGCCACGGGCCCACTGCTGGTGCAGGACCTGGCCCCCGGCACGCCGTCGGCCCTGCTGGTGCACCGTCCCGACATCCACGCGGCCGAAGCGCGACTGCGGGCACGCAACGCGGACATCGGCGCCGCGCGTGCCGCGTTCTTCCCGCGCATCTCGATCACGGGGTTCCTGGGCAGTTCGAGCGCCGACATCGGCAACCTGTTCGACGCCGGACAGCGCGCATGGAGCTTCGCGCCGCAGTTGTCGCTGCCGATCTTCAGCGGCGGCCGCAACGTGGCCAATCTCGATCTGGCGAGCGTGCGCAAGGATATCGCGGTGGCCGCGTACGAGCAGACCATTCAGACGGCCTTCCGCGAAGTGGCCGATGCCCTGGCCGCCACCGATACCCTGCGCCGCGAGGAGGCGGCGCGCGAGGCGCTGGTGCGCAGCAGCCGCGAGGCCCTGCGCCTGTCCGAGGCGCGCTACAAGGCCGGCGTCGACGACTATCTGCGCTATCTCGACGCGCAGCGCAGCGCCTACACCAACGAAAGCGCGTTCATCGAGACCAGCACGCAGCGGCAGATCGCGTTGTCCACGCTGTTCCGCGCGCTGGGCGGCGGCTGGAACGCTGCCGACGGCGAATCCGCCGCGGCGGATAGCGGGACGATCGAGGCGCCGGCCCGTCCGTCGTGATGGCGCGCTGCGCGCGCCGACCGGAACACGGCCGTCCGCAGCGCGGGCGGCCGTTTGCCCTGAGCGCGACACTTGGCTATGCTGAACCCATCAGCGTGCCGCCTGGCGGCCCGAGGAGGTGTTTATGAGCTTGAGTCCGATCGACCGTATCGGGTCCACGCCGTATCGCATCGACGATCTGCGCACCGACCCGCTGTATCGCAGCCGCGAAGCGGCGCGCCTCGCGCGCGCCGAAGCCACCGGGCGTTTCGATGCCCGCGTCGACACCGTGCAGCCCAAGCCCGTGACGATCCCCGCGCCCGACGTTCCGTCGGTGTCCGTGGATCTCCTGCGCGACACGCATGCCGATGAAACGCTGCATCGCGCCGTGCAAGCCTATCGCGACGAGCAGGCCCAGCTGCAGGCCCGCGCGGACAACGCCAACAACCTCAGCGACATCGACAGCCTGATGGAGCTGCAGCAGTATCGCGTGGCGATGGCCAACCCGCCGCTCAATCCGGCCCAGTTGGCCGCTGCCGCCGGCATGGCGCCGGCCGTGGTGGCGCCCGTCACGCCCGTGCTGGCGTTGCGCAGCACCACCGACGACGCGCTGGCCAACGATCCGGCGGTGCGCGCCCGCGCCAATCGTCCGCGCGGCATCGACGCCTGAGCGCGGCCGCTCAGCGGCTTTCCGCGCGGCCCGCCAGGGCGCACAGGATCTCTTCCTTCAATCGCAGCAGCGCCGGCGCCAGGCCGGCCGCGATGCGTGTGCGTTGCGCCGCCGCGTCGTCGACCGGCAAGCTGAAGTTCAATGCCAGCGGGCCGCCGTCGGTCGCGAGCGGCGTGGCGAGCGCCACCACGTTGGGCTGCCAGGACGCCGCGCAGTAATCCGCTTGCGCCACCTCGACAGTGGCCTGGCGGATGTCGCGCGCGATGTCGCGCCACGCGGCGGGCCGATGCGCGGCGCGCAAGGCCCCCAGCAGCGCCTGGCGCGCCGCGGGCGGCAGCGCGGCCAGGTACGCGTGTCCCAGCGATGTGAGTTCGATGGGCACACGCTGGCCCGCCACCACCGTGCGCAACGACGCCTTGCGGTGATAGCGGATCGAATCGAGATAGATCATGTCCAGACGATCGGGGCTCGCGAGCCCGACGTTTACCTTCAGCCTGGCCGAGGCTTCGTGCATGAGCGGCATGGCCGTATGCAGCACCGGTGATGCGGCCCGCATGGCGTGGCCCAGGCTCAGCACGGGCGCGGCCAGACGATAGGCGCGCGCCGACCGGTCGTGCTCCAGGAATCCGCCCGTCACGAGGGTCTGCGTCAGCCGGCTGATGGTGGCCGGAGACAGGCCGGTGCGTTCGGCGAGCTCGCTGTTGCCGAGCAGATCGGTGCCGGGCCGGAAGGCGCGCAGGATCTCGATGCCGCGTTCCAGCGAGCGGTTCTGTCCGGGTCCGTCGAAGCGCGCTGCGCGCGCGGGGAGGGTGCTCATTGCAATTCCATTCTGTGGAAATAGCGGGGTGTGCGCTCCGACTTTAGCGCGTACTGTGGTCGGCATGCCAGCGCGGCCGGCGATGACCGGCACGCGCCTCACCACGGAGACCATCATGCCCACCTTCGACTTCATCGACCTGCGCACGCAGGACGGGGTCGCCACCCTCACGCTCAACCGTCCCGACAAGCGCAATGCCTTCACGGACGCGATGCGCGCCGAATTCGTCGCCGCCCTGCAATGGGTAGCCGGTGAACGCGCCGTGCGCGCGCTCGTGCTGACGGGCGCGGGCAAGGGATTCTGCGCGGGTGGCGACGTCGCCGGCATGCAGCAGCGCATGGAGGCCCCCGCGGGCGAAGTGGCCTTCAATGGCTGGTCGCGCCAACAGACCGTGCACCAGGCGGTGAGCCTGCTGTTTCACATGCCCAAGCCCACCATCGCCGCCGTGAATGGCGCGGCGGCGGGATTGGGCGCCGACACCGCGCTCGCGTGCGATTTCGTGCTGGCGTCCGAGGAGGCCTCGTTCGCGTGGAGCTACATCGCACGCGGCCTGATTCCCGATGGCGGCGGCATGTACTTCCTGCCGCGCCGCGTGGGCCTGTCGCGCGCGAAGGAGCTGATCTACAGCGGTCGCAAGGTCGACGCCGGCGAGGCGCTGGCCCTCGGGGTGGCCGACCGGCTCGCGCCGCCCGCCACCTTGCTGGCGGAGGCCCAGGCGTGGGCGGCATCGCTGTCGCAGGGCTCGGCCACCGCGCTGGCGCTGGGCAAGTCCATCCTGAATCAGAGCTTCGAGCTATCCGCCGAACAGGTCTTTGCCATGGGCAGCCAGGCCCAGGGCATCTGCTACACCAGCAGCGAGCACCGCGAGTCGGTGACGGCGTTTCTCGCGCGCATGGCGCAGGCGCGGGAGGCACGGCAATGAGCCTCTGGCAACGACTCATGACACCGCGCAGCGTGGCGGTGATCGGCGCCTCGGCGGACCCGGCCAAGACGTCCGGGCGGCCCGTGCGGTATCTGCTGAAGCACGGCTACGGCGGCCGCATCTATCCGGTCAATCCGCGCGTGGCCGAGATCGAGGGCTTGCGCTGCTATCCCGATATCGCCGCTTTGCCGGAGGCACCCGACGTGGCGCTGGTGCTGCTGGGCGCGGAGCGCACGCAGCAGGCCGTGCGCGAACTGGCGGCGCGCGGCACCGGCGCCGCCATCGTGCTTGCCAGCGGCTATGCCGAAGCGGGCAAGCAGGGCGAGCGGCGTCAGCGCGAATTGCGCGAGGCGGCGGGCGCCATGCGCATCCTCGGGCCCAACACGATCGGGCTGGTCAACCTGACCGACCGCATCACGCTGTCGGCCAGTGGCGCGCTCGACGCGGGCGAACTGCTCGCCGGCAGCATCGGGCTGGTGTCGCAGAGCGGCGGCATCCTGGGTGCCCTGCTATCGCGTGCCACGGCGCGCGGGATCGGCTTTTCACGCCTGATTTCGACCAGCAATGAAGTGGATCTGGACCTAGCCGACTTCGTCGACATGCTGGCCGATGACCCGGCCACGCGCGTGATCGCGCTTTACGTGGAGAGCATCCGCGATCCGGCCGCGTTCCGGCGCGCCGCGCAGAAGGCGGCGCGGGCGGGCAAGCCCGTGGTGGCGTTCAAGATCGGCCGTTCCGAATCGGGAGCGCGCGCGGCGGCCTCGCATACCGGCGCGCTCGCGGGGGCCGACCGGGTCTACGACGCCCTGTTCGCGCAGGCCGGCATTCTGCGTGCACAGACCTTCTCCGACCTGCTCGACATGCCCGCGGCATTGGCGACGGGGCGTCCGCTGACGGGCTCGCGCGTGGCGGTACTGACCTCCACCGGCGGCGCCGGCACCCTGCTGGCCGACAGCCTGGGCCTGGCGGGTTTCGAGCTGCCCGCGCCGACGACCGACACGGCGGCCGCGTTGCGGGCGCTGCAGGACGGCGATCACGCCGTGCTGGACCGCAATCCGATCGACGTGACGCTCGCCGGCCTGCAGCCCGATCTGCTGCGTCGCGTGCTGCGCGTGCTGCTCGATAGCCCCGACTACGACGCGTTGGTTGTGATCGTGGGATCGTCCGGCGTGGCACGTCCGGAGCTCATGGCCGAGGCGCTGCGCGATTCGATCGGCGAGGGCGGCAAGCCGGTGCTCGCCTACGTCAGTCCGCATGCCCCGGCCGCTGCCGAGGTGCTGGGCCGCTTCGGTATCGCCGCGTTTCACGCGCCCGAGAGTCTGGGCGCGGCGATGGCCGCGCTGCGCCACGCGCACGAGATGGCCGCGCGGGCGCGCGACGAGGCTCCTGGCAGGCCGCCGCGCGCGCTGCCCGCGGACCTGCCCTCGGGCACGCTCGATGAGGCGCGGTCCAAAGCGCTGTTCGCGCATTACGGGGTGCCGGGTGTGCGCGAGCGCATCGTGCACGATGCCGGCCAGGCGCGCGCGGCCGCCGCCGAGCTCGGACCCAGGGTCGCGCTCAAGCTGCTGTCGGCGCGGATCACGCACAAGACCGAGATGGGCGGCGTGCGGCTGGGCGAAACCGTGGACAGCGTGGGCGCGAGCCTGGACGAGATGCGCCAGGCGGTGCGCTCGCAAGCCGGCTTCGAGCCCGACGCCTTTCTCGTGCAGGAAATGGCGAGCGGGGTGGCCGAACTCATTCTCGGCGTACGCAGGGATGCGCTCGGCACCGCGCTCCTGATCGGCATGGGCGGCGTCGTGGCCGAACTGGTTCGCGACACGGCGCTGTTGCTGTTGCCCGAAGCGGGCGCGGCTTTGCGTGCCGAGCAGGTGCGAGAGGCGCTGCACGGCCTGAAAACCTGGCCGTTGCTGGACGGCTACCGCGGCCGCCCGCCGGCCGACGTGGATGCGCTGGTCGAGGCGGTGCTGGCATTTGCCGAGATGGCGCAGGCGCTGGGTCCGCGCCTGGTCGAGGCCGAAATCAATCCCCTGTTCGTCAGGGCGCGCGGGCAGGGCGTACTGGCCGCCGATGGCGTGGCCGTGCTCGCCGATTCCGACATCGCATCCTGATCCGCAACAACGACATCGATACCGGCCAGTGACCGCTCAGAACGGCACGGCTCAACCGGAGACAAACCATGAAGCAATCTCTTTTCCTGCGCCGCGCCCTCACGGTGGCGGCCCTGTGCGCCGCGCCGCTCCTGGGCGGCGCCACCGCGCAGGCTCAGTATCCCGAGCGGCCCCTGCGCATCGTGGTGCCGTTCACACCGGGCGGCGGGACCGACATCGTGGCCAGACAGCTCGCGAAGGAGCTCGGCACGGACCTGGGCCAGACCGTGGTGGTGGAAAACCGGCCCGGCGGCAGCACGATCATCGGTACCGACAATGTGGCCAAGAGCGCGCCGGACGGCTATACGCTGCTGATGGCGACCTTCGCCCATGCCGTGAACCCGGCGATCCAGGACAAGCTGCCGTACGACACCGATCGCGCCTTCGCGCCGGTGGCGTTGATCGGAAAGTCGCCGAACATCCTGGTGGTGGCGGCCAAGTCGCGCTATCGCAGCGTGGCGGATCTGCTGGCGGACGCGCGGGCCAATCCGGGCAAGCTGACGTTCGGTTCGTATGGCAACGGCACGTCTGCGCATCTGGCGGGAGAGCTGTTCAAGCGGCAGGGCAAGCTCGACATCCTGCATGTGCCGTACAAGGGCGCGGGCCCCGCCATCAACGATCTGATCGGCGGCCAGATCGACATGATCTTCTCCACCTCGGCCAGCGTGAGCGGGCAGATCAAGAATGGCCAGTTGCGCGCGCTTGCCGTGACGACGCGGGATCGATCGCCCCTGTATCCCGACGTGCCCACGGTTGCCGAGGCGGGCCTGCCGGATTACTACGTCGACAGCTGGTATGGCGTGTTCGCGCCGGCCGGCACCCCCGCCGCCATCGTTGAGCGCCTGAACCAGGGCATACGCGCGGCGGCGGCCAAGCCCGATTTCCGCGGTGCGCTCGAACTCGAAGGTCTGGTCCCGGAGGTGGGCGATGCGGCCCAGCTGGGCGCCTATGTGGAGGCCGAAGAGAAGCGGTGGGCCGAGATCGTGCGCGCCGGCAATCTCAAGGCGGCGCCCTGATCCGCGCGCGGGGTGCCGTGCCGCCAGGCACGGCACATGCTGTACAGACTCCGACCGTCTAGGCACAGGAGTCGATACGATGGAGAAGCGAGAGAAGCGCAAGATCGGAAAACGCTGGATGTTCGGCGCCCTGATCGTGATCGGGGTGGGCGTGGCGATGTCGGATCTCGCCTATAACCGGATGAAGGGTGACACGGCGCCCGCTGCGATTCCCTGCGCGGTCGCCAATCAATCGGGCCAGCCCGTGGAGTTCCGTTTCGGCGAGGCGCAACCGCTGCGTGCCGAGCCGGGCACCACGTCCACCGCGCGCGATACGGGGCAATGCAGCTACGCGGCGCGCAAGGGGAATGACCCGGTGGCGCTCGAGTGGCGCGTTGCCGACGCGCAGGGCGCGGAAGGCAAGTGGCGCCAGACCACGCTGGTCGCGAAGCGCCCCGACGATCCCGCCATGCTGCTGCTGCGCTTCACCGAGGACAAGAAGGCCGAGGCACGCTTCGCCGATGCGTCCGAGGTGCCCAGCGCACCCGCCAACCTGGATCCCGCGCTGTGGACGCGCGGCGATTGGACCAAGGGCTGATCCCCGAGGGTCGACAGGACTGCCCTGAGTCTCCTGCCGGAGGCGCTGGCCGTCCGCTGAGCCGGTGAGGCGATACCAAAGTATCGGTTCACCGGCTTTTCGCACATTCCGACGATCCCAACGCGCCGTGGCCTCGCACCGGGGCCGGGTGTACTGTTCGCCGCGTCCCCTCGCGTTGCGGCAGCGCTCTCTTCGCCACCTTCGCGCGGGCCTTCAACCCGGATCGCGGAGGGTGCGTCATGGTCGATCTTGCTCGCGTTGCGTACAACGCCCGTGCCGCGGCGCTGCCGCGCGCGCGCCTCTCACCCTCCTGGGCCGACGCGCTGGCCTTCCTGCTGTTGGCCGCGCTGATGGCGCTGGCCGGCTATGGCCTGGCGCACATGCGGATGCCGCTCGCCGCGTTGCAGGCCGAGCCCGTGGTGCTCGATCCCGCCCGCCTGCCGTTCTATGCACTGCTCACGACGCTGCGGATGTTCGCGGCGCTGGCGGTCTCCCTGCTGTTCACCTTCGCGGTCGGCACGCTGGCGGCCCACAGCCGGCGCGCGGCGAGGGTGATCGTCCCGGCGCTCGACGTGCTGCAGTCGGTGCCGGTGCTCGGTTTCCTGTCGTTCACGGTCACGTTCTTCATGGGCTGGTTTCCCGGCAACCAACTGGGCGTGGATTGCGCGGCCGTGTTCGCCATCTTCACGAGCCAGGCCTGGAACATGACCTTCGGCTTCTATCAGTCCCTGCGCACCGTGCCCGCGGATCTCGCGGCCGTCGCGACGCAGTTCGGCTTTTCGCGCCGGCAGCGCTTCCTGCGCCTGGAGTTGCCGTTCGCCGTGCCCGGCCTGGTCTGGAACACGATGATGTCCATGTCGGGCGGCTGGTTCTTCGTCGTCGCCTCGGAGGCCATCACCGTGGGCGACACCACCGTCGCGCTGCCGGGGCTGGGCTCGTGGCTCGCCCAGGCCATCGCGCACGAGAACATGCTGGCCGTGGCGCAGGCGGTCGGCGCCATGGCGGTGGTGATCCTGTTGTACGACCAGCTGGTGTTCCGGCCCGTCGTCGTCTGGGCGGACAAGTTTCGCGTGGAGCTCACCGCATCATCGGCGCGTCCGCGCTCGTGGATGTACACCCTGATCCAGCGCACGCGCTGGCTGCGGTTGCCGTTCGCCATGCTGGCCCGGGCGGCGTGCTGGCTCGCGGAAACGCCGCTCCGCTGGCCGGTGCCGGTGCGGGGATCGCGGCGCGCGCCGGTCGAGCCCTGGCGCACCCTGATGCGTGTGGCCGCGGTTCGGGCCTCGTCGCCCGCCCCGGCGCGCGGCGCGTCCGCGGCGCGCGGTACGCGGGGTGGGGTTGCGATGGCCGCTGCCGCCGCGCTCGTCACGCTGTATCTGCTGTGGCGCACGCCGCTCGATGTGGCGCAGGTCGGGCACGTGCTCGGGCTGGGCGCGCTCACGCTGTTGCGCGTCACGGTGCTGCTGGTGCTGGCCAGCGTGATCTGGGTGCCCATCGGTGTGTGGATCGGCCTGCGGCCGGCGTGGGCGGGCCGCGTGCAGCCCCTCGCGCAATTCCTGGCCGCGTTTCCGGCCAATGTGCTGTTTCCGTTCGCCGTGATGGCCATCGTCGGCGGCGGGCTCGATCCCGAGATCTGGCTCTCGCCGCTCATGATTCTCGGCACGCAGTGGTACATCCTGTTCAACGTGATCGCGGGCGCCAGCGCCATCCCGGCGGATCTGAAGGATGCCGCGCGCATGCTCGGATTGCGCGGCTGGCAGCGGTGGCGGCGCCTGCTGCTGCCCGCCATCCTGCCGTTCTACGTGACCGGCGCGCTCACGGCCGCCGGCGGATGCTGGAATGCCAGCATCGTGGCCGAATCGATTCAATGGGGCGAGCGCCACCTGACGGCGACCGGGCTGGGCGCCTGGATCGCACACGCGACCGAAGCGGGCGAGCCCGCCGCCGTCGCATTGGGCGTCATCGTGATGAGCGTGTACGTGCTCGCGTTCACGCACTTGCTGTGGCGTCCTCTCTACCGGCTGGCGGAGCGCCGCTGCCGTCTCGATGGATGAAGGAGACCGACATGAGGAACGATCGCGATGTACTGCTGGCGGTGCGCGGCCTGCGCCACGCCTATGGCCGCGACGACGGCCCGCAACGCGTGGTGCTCGATGGTGTGGACATGGACGTGGCCGACGGCGAGATCGTCGGGTTGCTCGGACGCTCGGGTTCGGGCAAGTCCACGTTGTTGCGCGCCATCGCCGGCCTGATCTCGCCGGCCAGGGGCCTGATTTCGCACGCCGACGATCTGCGCCTGGCCATGGTGTTTCAGAGCTTCGCGCTCTTTCCGTGGCTGACGGTGCTGGAGAACGTCGAGACGGGGCTGCAGGCACGCCATATCCCGGCGCCCGCCCGCCGGCAGCGCGCGCTGCAAGCCATCGACCTGATTGGCCTGGACGGCTTCGAGAATGCCTATCCCAAGGAACTGTCGGGCGGCATGCGGCAACGCGTCGGCCTGGCGCGTGCGCTGGTGGTCGACCCGGGGATCCTGCTGCTCGACGAGCCGTTCTCGGCGCTGGACGTGCTGACCGCCGAAACGCTGCGCACCGACCTGCTCGCCCTGTGGCAGCGCGGCGAGATGGCGATCCGCGCCATGCTGATGGTGACGCACAACATCGAAGAGGCCGTGTTGATGTGCGATCGCGTGCTGCTGTTCTCGTCCAATCCGGGGCGCGTCGCCGCCGAGCTGCGCATCGATCTGCCGCGTCCGCGCGATCGTCAATCACCCGCGTTTCGTGCGCTGGTCGAGGACATCTACGTGCGCATGACGGCGCCCGACGATGCACCGCCGCAGGCGCCGGCCGGCGCCGCGGGCGGGCTCGTCACGCCGCTCAAGCCGGTATCGACCAACGCGCTGGCCGGTCTGATGGAGGCGCTGGCCGCGCCGCCCTATCGCGGCAAGACCGATCTGCCACAGCTCGCAGCGGCCCTGCGCTACGATGCCGACACCTTGTTTCCGATCGCGGAAGCCATGCAGCAGTTGCGCTTCGCGCGGCTGGACCAGGGCGACCTGCGCCTGCTGGATGCGGCGCAGCGTTATGTGCGCGCCGACACCGACGCGCGCAAGCAGTTGTTCGCGCAACATCTGCTGGGATATGTGCCCATCGTGGCGCACATCCGGCGCGTGCTCGATGACCGCGCCACGCACGAAGCGCCGGCCAGCCGTTTCCGCGATGAGCTGGAAGACCACATGACCGAAGACTGCGCCGAGCGGACGCTGCAGGCGGCGATTCAATGGGGCCGCTACGCCGAACTCTATGCCTACGAAGACGAAACCGGCCGCTTCACGCTCGACAACCCCGCCTGAGCGCCGCGCCGCTACACTCTGCCTCATTCCGTCCGTGCGACGACCGGGCTTCGTGAGCGATTGATATGAACACCCCTCGGATGATCGATGGCACGCGCCGGCCCCGCCTGCTGCCCCGGGTCGCGCTGATCGGCGGCCTGATGGCCGCCGTGTTCATCGCCGACACGGTCACGCGCCTCGAGATCGCGGTCGCGGTGTTTTACGTGCTGGTGATCCTGCTCGCCGTATGGCTGTTGCCCCGGCGCGGCGTGGTACTGAGCGCGGCGACCAGCATCGTGCTGACGCTGCTCAGCATGGCGATCACCGCGTGGGGCGAGCGCATGCATGAATCGGGGTTCATCAACGGGGCGATCAGCATCGCCGCGATCGGCATCACCACCTTGCTCGCGTTGAAGCTGGTTGCCGCACAGGCGGCGGCGCACGAGGCCCGCGCCCAGCTGCTGCGCGTGGCACGCATCCGCAGCCTGGGCGAGCTCACCACGTCGATCGCCCACGAGGTCAATCAGCCGCTGGCCGCGATCTCGGCCAGTGCCAACGCCGCGCTGCGCTGGCTGCGCATGGAGCCGCCCAATCTGGAGCGCGCCGAGCGCACGGCCGAGCGCATCGTGCTGGATGCCGAGCGCGCCAGCGAGGTCATCACGCGCGTGCGCCGGCTCTCGCGCAACGAAGCCCCGCAACGACAGACGCTGGACATCAACGCGATCCTGCTCGAGTCAGTGTCGTTGGCACGCGGCGAGATCGACCGGCACGACATCGCGCTCTCGGTCGACCTTGAGGAGGGCCTGCCGCCGGTGCTGGCCGATCCCGTGCAACTGCAGCAGGTGTTGGGTAATCTCATTCTGAACGCGATCGAGGCGATGGACGGGGCGCCGCGGCGGCATCTGGCCATCCGCTCGCAGCACGCGCCAGGCGGCGTTGCGTTTGCCGTGACCGACAGCGGGCCGGGCCTGGGGCCGGAGGTGCGGGCGCATCTGTTCGACGCGTTCTGGACCACCAAGGAAGGCGGTACCGGCCTGGGTCTGACACTGTGTCGCGCGATCGTCGAGGCGCAGGGCGGCACGATCGAGGTGGCGTCTCCGGAGGGCGCCGGCGCCTCGTTTCGCGTATCGTTGCCAGGCAACCCAGGAGCATCGTCATGAGCCTCTCCCTCTCCGGCACCGGCCCCGATGCCGATACCCCGCTCGTGCACGTCATCGACGACGACGCCAGCGTGCGCGCGGCCCTCGAAGACCTGTTCAGTTCGGTGGGCATGCAGGCCGAGACGCATGCGTCGGTACAGGCGTTTTTAGCGGCGCCGCGGCCCGACCGCCCGGGATGTCTGGTGCTGGACGTGCGCATGCCCGGCCAGAGCGGTCTGGATTTTCATCGCGAGATGGATGCCTTGGGCATCGCACTGCCCGTCGTGTTCGTCACCGGCCACGGCGATGTGGCCATGTCGGTCGGCGCGATGAAGCGCGGCGCGGTCGACTTCCTGACCAAACCGTTTCGCGAGCAGGACCTGCTCGATGCGATCCATCAGGCGGTGCAGCGTGACCGGCAGCGTCGCGTCCGGCAGCATGCGCACGACACCCTGCGAGCACGCTGGTCGTCCTTGTCGGAGGGCGAGCGCGAGGTGATGGCGCTCGTCGTGGAAGGCCTGCTCAACAAACAGGCGGCCGATCGCCTCGGGCTGAGCGAGGTGACGGTCAAGGTGCGCCGTGGCCACGTGATGCGCAAGATGGAAGCGGATTCGCTCGCGGATCTGGTGCGCATGGCCGAGGCCCTGAAGCACGGCCCGGGTGCCGATCACGGCTGAGGCGCCCGCGCGTCGGCACGGACGACTCAGTGCGGCGCGAGCATGCCCGGTGCGCCGTTCAGGCCGAGTGCCTGCTCGCCCAGGCGCTCGAGCTTGGCCTCGAGCTCGAGATACTTGCGCATGATGCGGCGTCGGTTCATCGACTTGCTCCACGCGTAGAGCGGCAGCGCCTGCTTCGGCCCGTAGCCGTCCACGAGATACAGCCCCGACTTGCCTTCGGCATTGCGGCCGACCACGATGTTGCGCGCCCCGACATCGTTGAAAACGACGTGCGCGTCGATCAGCGCCTCGAAGAATGCCCGCACCTCGGCGCGCAGCGCCGGCGCGAAGCCCTGATCCTTGACGACCTGATGCAGGGTCGGGGCCATCGCGCCCTGATCGTCCACGATCTTTTCGACCGCGAGCCCGAGTCCGTGCGTGGTGTTGACTAGGCCCGCGATCCGGGCCAGCAAGACGTTGCCCTCCAGCCCGCCGTGCTGCACGGTGGTGGACACGTACTCGATCAGTTCCGTGAGAAAGACGCGGTGCGCCTGCTCGCGATGAAATTTCTTGTGCCAGCGCACGCGCCGGCCCGGCTCGCGGGCGCGCGAGCCATTCACGATCTTGATCAGCAGGTTCCGGTCATGCGGGTGCTCGTACACATCCCGTTCGCTGCCCGAGGCGACGAGCGGCGTCGTGCTCAGGTCGAGCACGCCAAACGCGTTCGGCACCGTCGAGATGGCGAACGCCTGCGCAAGCAGATCTGCAGGGGGCGGTGTGAGGGGGCTCTGGACGATCGGCGTCGCGAGCGGCGGTGCGGAGGAGGGCATGGCGTTCTCGGCGCGGGCGGCGATGGCTGCCCGCGCGTTGACTGAAATGTGAAATTTTCGTGAAATTTGGTCTCACGTTACTGCCATCCGGGCCTCATTGCAAACGTGTGACAGCGGGCGCGCCCGCGCGTTGTACGGCGGCATCGATCAGCAGCATGACGACCA
Source organism: Bordetella genomosp. 5 (assembly GCF_002261475.1). Classification (GTDB taxonomy): domain Bacteria; phylum Pseudomonadota; class Gammaproteobacteria; order Burkholderiales; family Burkholderiaceae_B; genus Bordetella. Next base: position 160,007 of record NZ_NEVN01000011.1, on the reverse strand, counting down.
GCGACGCGCCCACCAGCGGAAACACACAGCCACCAATGATCATCAGCACCATCACCCCGCGCAGGGCGGCCCGCTGCTTGGGCAGGGGCGGGATGCCGAGGCCGCCGACGGGCCGGCGTTTCCACCACATGGCGACGCCGCCCACGCACATCAGCACCATCGCCAGGCAGGCGAGCGCGAGCACGATCTGATTGATCCGGCCGTACTCCTGGCCCATGTGCACATTGATACCCCATTCCAGGCCGCGACCGAGCGGCCCGTAATCGGCATAGCTCATGTCCAGCAGCGGCTTGCCGCTGTACTGGTCCAGGTGCACCACGCGCTGGCGGGCCAGGTCGTTGGGATAGACCGAACCCGTATAGACCGCCGTGGCGCTGGTGGGCAGGTTGACCACATAGCCCGGCGCCAGGCCGAGCCGGGTGAACGCGGCGACCGCGGCGTCCAGGCCGATGGGGGGCGGAGCGCCCGCGGGGCGCGCCTGTTCGGGCGGCGGCGCCTGGCCGTGATCGTGCGCGACCTCGGCGTCCGCCCGAGCCTGTCCATGGTCGTGCCCGGCGTCGTCGCCGTGCCCTTGCGCGTGGCCCGCGCCATGGTCGTGCCCGGCACCGGCCTGCGACATCGGCAGGCGCGCCTGTTCCAGCGACCACGTCGTCTTGCCGGCGTCGGCCAGACGGGCATCCGACATGGGCACGTTGACGCGCACGCCGCTGGGATAGCCGAAGTTGTTGCCGTTGGCCCATTGATTGACCTTGGCGCCCCACACGATGGACCAGGGCATGCCCGTGAGCGCCAGGAACAGGATGAAGAACGCCGCGAAGGCGCCCGCCACCGCGTGGAGGTCGCGCCAGAACACGCGCTGCCCCGGCGTGCCGCGCACCGTCACGACCCCCTGCCGGCGCCCGCGCGGCCACCACAGGTACAGGCCCGTCAGCACCAGCAGGATGGTCCAGCCGGCCGCGATCTCGATCGCGCCATTGGCGATCGGGCCGAAGAAAGACAGGCTGTGCAGTTGGCGCACGGTCCACATCAGCGTGCCGCGCTCCTCCTGCGCGCCCAGCACCTTGCCCGCGTAGGGGTCGACGAACACCGAGAGATTGGCGCTGTCCTGCGGCCGCAGCACCACGACGGCCGCGCGATCGGGCGCGGCCGGGGGCAGGTACTTCAGCACGCGGCCGGGGTGCGCGCTCTCGGCCCGGGCCACGATGGCCTCGGGCGCGAGCGTGGGCGCCTGCTGGACGGCCACGGTGCGCAGATCGCGGTACCACCAGTCTTCTATTTCGTTGTGGAACAGGTAGAGCGCGCCGGTCACGGCAAGCACGAGCAGAAAGGGCACCACCAGCATGCCGGCATAGAAGTGCCAGCGCCAGACGGCGCGGTAGACCTGCGAGGCCCGCACGGGTTCACGCTCCTGGGGGGCGACGTTGTCGGTCGTCATATCGATACCTCGTTGCGCGCCGCCGGCGGGGCCGGCGACGCTGATCAGGAAAAGGGCCGGCTCAGAAGCGGTAATGCGCGCTCAGCTCCACGCGCCGTCCCGTGCCCAGCAACCATTGATCCTGGTTGTAGTAGGCCGTTTCGGCATACTGGCGGTCGAACACGTTGTAGGCGCGCACGGCCAGCGTCAGATCCTGGCGCGCGTCCCACTGCAGTGCCAGGTTGGTGGTGGTGTAACCCGCCATCTCGAGCGTGTTGGCCGCGTTGGCGTAGCGGGCGCCCACGTAGCGCACGCCCGCGCTCGCGGTCCATTGCGGGGCGAACTTCCAGCTCAGCCAGAGGTTGGCCAGCCGCTCCGGCACGTCGGTCGGCACATTGCCGTCGCGCGAGACCGTGCGGCCGCCGGACGACTCCGAATACTCGTCGTACTGCGCCTGCAGAATCGTGGCGTTGGCATCCAGGCGCAGGGTCGGTGTCAGCGCCACGCCCAGCGATGCCTCGATGCCCCGGCTCGACTGCTGGCCGACCTGGATGCGCAACGCGGGATTGTCGGGATCGCGCGCGAGCAGGTTCTTCTTGCGGATGTGATAGGCCGCCAGCGTCCATTCGCCGCGCGCGTCCCAGAACGTCTGCTTGATGCCGACCTCGACCTGACGCCCGGTGGCGAGGTCGAAGCCCTGGTTCGCGGGCGACAGCAGGAGCAGGGCGCCGACCGGGTCGGCGGCCTCGGCGTACTGCGCATAGAGCGCGGTGGTGGGCGTGATGTCATAGACGGTGCCGACGCGCCAGCCCACGTTGTCGAAGCGCGTGCGGTAGGCCGTGTTGCCCGCGACGAGATTGCGCTGCTCCAGCTCGATATGGTCGTAGCGCAGGCCGCCCAGCACCGACCAGTTGGGCGTGAGCGCAAGCCGGTCTTCGGCGTACAGGGCCAGTTGCCGCGCCGTGTTGCGATAGCGCGGCGTGGTGCCCGCAAGATTCACGAACCGGCCGTGGTCCACATCGTAGGGATCGACCAGCGAGGTGCCGCCGTACGGCGAGTTGTTGGTGTGCTTGAGACTGGCGCGATTGAGTTCGAGCCCCACCGCGAACTGGTTGCGCAGGCCGAGCAACGAACCCTTGAAGACCGCGTCGGTCACGGTTCCGACCTGCTCCTGGTCATGCAGGATGTTCGAGTAGCCGCTGCGCTCGATCAGGCCCGTGGCCGGCTGCCAGGCGTATTCCTCGGCGTTGCGCCAGTCGCGCCGGCTGCCCTGGTAGTAGACGCGGTTGCGCACCAGCACGCTGTCGTTGGGCGTCCATTCCGTGCGCAGCTCGCTGCGGTTGTCGCGGTAGATGATCGTGGCGTCCGCCACGTTGTAGTTCTGGTGCCGCAGACCATAGTCCATCGTGCCGTCGACGAGCGGCGTGCCGAAGTAACGTGTCGGCTCCTGCCAGCCCAGCACCTGCGTGAACGTGACGTTCAGATCCGGATTCACATCCAGGCGCAGCGCGGCCGACAGCGCGGCATTGCGCGCGCCGCCCAGGCTCATGTCGGCATGCGTGTGTTCGGCGCTCGCATCGATGCGATACGACCAGCGGTCGTCCAGCGCGCCCCCCGAGCCGATGCCCACACGCTGCGTGTCGTGCGTGCCGAAGGTCGTCTCGACTTCGTTTTCGATCGGGCCGCGGGTGGGTTTCTTGGGCACCACGTTCACCACGCCGCCGATCGCGCCTTCGCCGTAAATCACCGACGCCGGGCCGCGCAGCACCTCGATCCGTTCCACCGCCCAGGGCGAGGCGACCAGCGTCTGGCCCACGCCGCCGTATTGGCGCAGTCCGTCGTAGAGCTGCGCCACGGAGTTGGTGTCGCTGAAACCGCGCGACGACAGCGCGGCGCCGCCGTTGCCGGGGTGGCGCATCGTGCTCAGGCCGGGCGCTTGGCTGATGGCGTCGCCGATGGTGCGCGGCGCGCGTTCGCGCAATTGCCGGGACGTGATGATGTCCACGCTGGCCGGCGTTTCGAACGGCGTGAGTTCGAGCAGCGAGCCGGTCGCGGTCGTGTCGAGCAGGGAGGGGCGATCCGCGTCAGCGGCCACGGTGATGCCGGGCAGGGTGGCGACGGAGGGTTCAGTGGATTGGGCGAAGCCGGCCGTGGGCGTCAGCGCGAGGGTAACGAGCGTGGGCGGCAGGCAGGCGTGCCATGCGCGCATGCGCCGCGGCAGGACGGGCGTCCTGGCGTGCAAGAAAGTCATGAGGATCTCTCGGTCTGGAAAAGGCGGTGCCGCCGCGAGGGCGGGCCAAGTCGGACTAGACGAGAGAGGAGGGCGGGGCGCGGGCCCCGAGCGGGGCGCCGGTGAAGGTGTAGTGCGTGCGCGCCGGCGGAGCGCGCGCGCTGAACGGGAAACTGTGGGCGCTGCTGACCGGTGTGAGTGCCGGCAGCGAGGGAGGCATCGGCACGGCGGCGACCGCGGCGCCGACCGGGCAGGCCGCGGCCTGCGCGGCGTGCCGTTCGTCGGCCTGCTGATGCGTGGACTCGGGCGCCTGCACGAAGATGCGGCCGGTGGCCGAGCACAGCTCGATCAGGTTGGCGCCCACATGCGTGCCGGGCATGTAGCCGGGCGGCACCAGGGCCTTGAGCGCGAACAGCACCAACGCCAGCCACAGCGTGGCGACGTAGCGGGCAGACCGGTGCGGGCGCGTCGAAGTCATGAGGCCGGATTGTAGGCGAGCGCTATGCGTGTGCCAAACCGGAACGCAACGCGCTCAGGCGGCGCGGGCGGGCTGGTAGCCGAGTTCGCGGCTCGCGGCGCGCGCCTCGGCGAGCAGGGCGATGGCGATCGGGCCTTGCGCGGCCGCGTCGAAACCGCCCGTCGTGCCCAGTGCCGTCAGCGCGCCGCAGACCTGGCCTGCATGATTGAAGATCGGTGCGCTGATCGCACTGATGCCCTTCAGGTTGGTGTCGATCACGATGGAGCAGCCGGCGGCGCGCACCTCGCGCTGCAAGGCGCCGAGCGGGTCGTGGGCATCGAGCGCGGCCCGCGACGCCGCGTCGGCGCCGTCGAGCTCTTCCAGGGCCAGGCGGCGCACCTGCGCGTCGTCCTGCAGACCCAGGAACACCCGGCCGGTGGCCGACCACAGCAGGGACATGACCGAGCCGACGCGCACGTTCACCGTCACCGGCAGCCCGGGTTCTTCGAAGCGCACGATCGTCGGGCCCTTGTTGCCCATGACCGCGATGAAGCACGTGACGCCCAGCTGCTCGCGCAGGCGGACCAGCGCGGGCTCGGCCACGCGGATCGGATCGGCCTGCCGCATCGCCGCCAGGCCGATGTAGAGCGCTTCGAGGCCGAGGCCGTAATGCCCGGAGCCGCTGTCCTGCACCACGATGCCCGCTTCGATCATGCTGACCAGATAGCGATGGACCTTGGAAGGCTGTTCGTCCACTTCGGTCGCCAGCGCCGTGAGGCTCGCCCGGCCGCCCAGCCGGGCGAGCGCCTTGAGCACGGCCATGCCGGTTTCGGCGGCCTGCACACGTTGGCGGCGTTCGCGCGGGCGCGCGGCGGAATCGGAGGGGGCGGCGGTCTGCGTCATGGCGGGGATTCTACGTGGTGGACCGGGGCCGATCCGCCGGTATTGTGCGATTACGCAATGCGTATATACTTTACGCAAAATCAAAAAGTCGTGCTTTTCGCCACGTCACCGGAGACAAACCGTGCGTTCCTATCGTTCGCAGTTCCCTCGCTTTGCCGGCCTTCTGGCCAGCGCCGTCCTGGCCTCGTTCTGTGTGGGCGGCGCCGCGCGCGCGGCCGACGCCAGCGCCCCGTATCCCAACAAGCCGATCCGCTGGGTCGTGCCGTACGCGGCGGGCGGCGGTTCGGATTTCCTCGCCCGCACCGTGGGCCAGGGCCTGTCCGCCCGCATCGGCCAGACCGTGGTGGTCGACAACAAGCCGGGCGGCAACACCGCCATCGGCGCCTCCGAGACGGCGCGCTCGCAGCCCGACGGCTACACCATGGTGTCCGCCGATAACGGCACGCTGGTCTTCAACCCCGCGCTGTACAAGACGCTGTCGTACGACCCGGTCAAGGATCTCGCGCCGGTCACGCTGATGGGCCGCTTCCCGATGATTCTGGTGGTCGGGCCGACCGTCGAGGCCAAGACCGTGGCCGAGTTCGTCGCGATGGCGAAGGCGCGCCCGTCGGGTCTGGACTACGGCTCGGCCGGCGCCGGCAGCCCCCATCACCTCGCGATGGAGCTCTTCAAGACCGAGACGGGGCTGAACCTCGTGCACGTGCCCTATCGCGGCGCGGCGCCTGCCCTGGCCGACGTGGCCGGCGGACAGATCCCGGCCATGATGGTCGACCTGGCCGCGGGTGCCGGCTTCATCAAGGCGGGCAAGGTGCGCGCGCTCGCCGTCGCGCACGGCCAGCGTCTGCCGCAGTTGCCCGACGTGCCGACCTTCGGCGAAGCGGGACTGCCCAAGGTCCAGGCCGCCGCCTTGGTCGGCGTGTCGGTGCCGGGCGCCACGCCGCCGGCCGTGATCGCCAAGCTCAATCAGCAACTGGTTGCCACCCTCAACGATCCCGCCATCCGCGGCAAGCTGGTCGACTTCGGCATCGAGCCGGTCGCCAATTCGCCGCAGGAATACGCCGCTCTGCTCACCGCCGAGCGCACGCGCTGGAACAAGCTGATCGCGGATCTCGGCATCAAGCTCGACTGATCGCGTCAGCAACGCCCTCGTATCAGGCGGACGTGGCGCTGTCCCGGCCCGTCCGCCCGCAGCAAAGGAGACCGCCATGAATTCCGTCCGCCCGCCCGCCGCCTCCGGCTGTCCGGTCGATCACCGGGCCCTGTCCGCGGCAGGCTGTCCGGTGAGCGCCCGCGCCGCCGCCTTCGATCCTTTCGAAGACGGCTACCAGCAGGATCCGCCCGATTACGTGCGCTGGTCGCGCGAGGAAGAACCGGTGTTCTTCAGTCCGCGGCTCGGTTATTGGGTGGTGACGCGTTACGACGACATCAAGGCGATCTTCCGCGACAACCTCACGTTCAGCCCCGCCATCGCGCTCGAGAAGATCACGCCCACGGGCCCCGAGGCCAATGCCGTGCTCGCCTCGTACGGCTATGCGATGAACCGCACGCTCGTCAACGAAGACGAGCCGGCCCATATGCCGCGCCGGCGCGCACTGATGGCGCCCTTCACGCCCGAGGAGCTCAAGCATCACGAGCCCATGGTGCGCAAGCTCACGCGCGAGTACGTCGATCGCTTCATCGACGATGGCCGCGCCGATCTGGTCGATCAGATGCTCTGGGAAGTGCCGCTCACGGTGGCGCTGCATTTTCTGGGGGTGCCTGAAGAAGACATGGACCTGCTGCGCAAGTACTCGATCGCGCATACGGTGAACACCTGGGGCCGGCCCAAGCCCGAAGAGCAGGTCGAAGTGGCGCATGCCGTGGGCAACTTCTGGCAGCTGGCCGGCCGCATCCTCGACAAGATGCGCGCCAACCCCGACCAGCCCGGTTGGATGCAGTACGGCATCCGCAAGCAGCGCGAGCTGCCCGATGTGGTCACCGACTCTTATCTGCACTCGATGATGATGGCCGGCATCGTGGCCGCGCACGAGACCACGGCCAATGCCAGCGCCAACGCCATCAAACTGTTGTTGCAGCATCCGCAAGCCTGGCGCGAGATCTGCGACGACCCCAGCCTCATCCCCAACGCCGTCGAGGAATGTCTGCGCCACAACGGATCGGTGGCCGCCTGGCGCCGCGTCGCCACGCGCGACACGGCGGTGGGGGGCGTGCCGATTCCCGAAGGCGCCAAGCTGCTGATCGTGACCTCGTCGGCCAACCACGACGAGCGCCATTTCGCCGATGCCGATCTTTTCGACATCCGGCGCGAGAACGCGAGCGATCAACTCACCTTCGGCTACGGATCGCATCAGTGCATGGGCAAGAACCTCGCGCGCATGGAGATGCAGATCTTTCTCGAGGAGCTGACGCGGCGGCTGCCGCACATGACGCTGGCGCAGCAGGATTTCACCTATGTGGCCAACACCTCGTTCCGCGGACCCGAGCATCTGTGGGTCGAGTGGGACCCCGCGCAAAACCCGGAACGCAGCGCGCCCGCGTTACTCGACACCCAGGTGCCGGTGCGCATCGGCGAGCCGTCCACGCGGCACATCAGCCGCACCCTGATCGTGCAGGCGGCGCGCCGCGTGAGCGACGACATACTCCATCTGCGTCTCGCCGCGCCCGATGGCGCGCCGCTGCCGCGGTGGACGCCGGGCGCGCATCTGGACGTCGCGTGCGGCGACACGGGGCTGTCGCGCCAGTATTCGTTGTGTGGCGATCCGGCCGAACGCGATATCTACGAGATCGCGGTATTGCGCGATCCCGAGAGCCGGGGCGGTTCGCACTGGATGCACGCGCATGCCGGGGTCGGCGCGCGGCTGCGGGTGCGTGGGCCTCGCAATCATTTCCGCTTCGACGAAGACGCCGAGCACGTGGTGCTCGTGGCGGGCGGGATCGGCATCACGCCGATCGCGGCCATGGCACGCCGCGCCCGCGAGTTGGGCATGTCGTACGAGCTGCACTACAGCGGATCGAGCCGTGCCCGCATGGCCCTGCTCGACACGCTGCAGGCGCTGCATGGCGATCGTCTGCATGTGTATGCGCGAGACGAAGGCGCGCGCCAGGACTTCGCCGCGCGTCATGCCCGGCCGCGACCGGGCGTGCGCATCTACGCCTGCGGCCCGCAACGCATGCTCGACGGCCTGGCACAGGCCACCGCGCACTGGCCCGAGGGCACGCTGAGCGTGGAGCATTTCCAGTCCACCCTGGGCGTGCTCGACCCGGCGCGCGAACACGCCTTCGAGGTCGAGCTCAAGGACTCGGGTCTCACGCTGACCGTGCCGGCCGACCAGACACTGCTGGCTGCGCTGCGCGGCGCCAACATCGACGTGCAGAGCGACTGCGAAGAAGGCCTGTGCGGCTCCTGCGAGGTGCGGGTGATCGCGGGCGAGGTGGATCATCGTGACGTGGTGCTCACCCCGGCCGAGCGGGCGGCGGGCGGCAAGATGATGACCTGCTGCTCACGGGCGAAGCAGGGCCGGCTCGTGCTGGAGCTTTGATTCGAGGGCTCTCCCGGGCTTGTCCGGGCGAACGCCGCTGACTATGCTCGGGATTCCGAGCTTCCGCCGGGCCGGCCCGCCCCTGGGTCATGGCCGCGTCACGGCGGGGGCGCACGCTTTGCATCCCGCCTCCATCAGCCTGTAGCCCACCTATGACTCAACCTGTACGCGGCCGCCGCGGCATCGCCGTCGCGCCCCATGCGCTCGCCTCCCAATCCGCCCTGGCCGTGCTGCGCGAAGGCGGCAACGCCGTCGAAGCGATGGTGGCGGCCGCCGCCACCATCGCCGTCGTCTATCCCCACATGAATGGCCTGGGCGGCGACAACTTCTGGCTCATCCATGAGCCGGGCGGCGCGCAGGAGGTCATTGGCATCGACGCCTGTGGCGCCGCGGCCGCCGGCGTGCGCCGCGAATCCTATGCCGGCAACGCGATTCCGTTTCGTGGCGGCAGTGCCGCGCTCACGGTCGCCGGCGCGGTGTCGGGTTGGAACGAAGCGCTCGCCGTGAGCCGCGAACGACTGGGTGGTCGGTTGCCGCTGTCGCGATTGCTCGCGGACGCGATCGACTACGCCCGTCATGGCGTGCCGGTCACGCGCAGTCAGGCGCGCAACACCGAAACCAAGCGCGCCGAGCTCGAAGCCTTGCCCGGCTTTGCGTCGGTGTTTCTACCGCGCGGCGCGGCGCCCGCGCCCGGCAGCCTGTTTTTCCAGCCGCGCATGGCCGATACGCTCGATCATCTGGCCCGCGCCGGCCTCGATGATTTCTATCGCGGCGATCTGGGCCAGCGCATGGCCGAGGAGCTCGCGGCGAGCGGCTCGCCGCTGGTGCGCGCCGACCTGCAGGCCCATCGCGCGCTGCGCCGCGATCCGTTGATGCTGCAGCATCGTCATGGGCGCGTATACAACATGCCGCCGCCGACGCAGGGCCTGGTCTCGCTGATCATCCTGGGCCTGCTGGACCGGCTCGACATCGATCGCCACGACCCCCTGTCGGCCGATTATGTGCACGCCGCCGCCGAATCCGTGAAGCAGGCGTTCACGGTGCGCGACCGTCACATTACCGATCCGGCCCATATGCGGGTGCAGGCCGAATCCTTCCTCGAACCGGTCGCGCTCGACGCCATGGCCGCGCGCATTTCGATGTCGCGCGCCGCCCCGTGGGGCGCGGGCAAGGGGCCGGCCGATACGGTCTGGCTCGGTGTCATCGATGGCCAGGGGCGCGCGGTCTCGCTCATCCAGAGCATCTATCACGAGTTCGGCTCGGGAGTCGTGCTGCCGTCCAGCGGCATCGCGTGGCAGAACCGCGGCGCATCGTTCTCGCTCGACCCGACGCACATCAATGCGCTGGCACCGGGCAAGAAGCCGTTCCACACGCTCAATCCTGGCCTGGCGCTGCTGCACGACGGCCGCACCATGGTCTACGGCAATATGGGCGGCGACGGCCAACCGCAAAGCCAGTCCGCCATTTTCACGCGCAGTGTGGTTTATGGCATGGATCCTCAGGCCGCGGTCGAAGCGCCGCGCTGGCTGCTGGGCCGCACGTGGGGGCAGACCTCCGATACCCTCAAGCTCGAAGGCCGCTTTCCGCCGGCCACCGTGCAGGCGCTGCGCGACCGTGGACACGACGTCGAGGTGTACGGCGATTTCGACGAAACCTTCGGCCATGCGGGCTGCCTGTTCCGCGCGGCGGGTGGCGCCATGGAAGGCGGCTTCGACCCGCGCTCCGATGGCGCGGTCGCGGCATTCTGAGTCGCGTCAGGCCGCGCGCACGCTGACCCAATACGGCGTGCGATAGCGCACTTCCACCGGAAGCAGGCCGGGCAGGGCGCGCAGGATCGCGTCGGTATCGGCCAGATCGAAATCGCCGGCGATGCGCAGCTCGGCGGCGTCGGCGGCGCATTGCACGACGCCCGGCCGATGGCGATCGAGATCGCTCAGGAAGTCGGCCAGGCGTGCGCCCCGCGCTTTCAGGCGGCCGTCGCGCCATGCGCTCGCGGCCGGATCGGCGGGCGCCGGCGCGGCCACCGTGGTCGCCGTAAAGCGCGTGTGCATGCCGGTGGCCAGCCCGCGCGCCACGGTGGCGTTGCGCACCGGCGTGACGATCAGGTCCGCGCTCAGGGCGGTCACGTCGCTCTGCTCATCGTGCTGCCGCACCATGAAATGCGAACCCTGCACGGTGCCGTGGTCCGTGATCACCATGAAAGGGCGCGCATCGCGCGTGGCCGTGCCGGCCCGCACCAGCACTTCTCCGGACAGCAGGTAGATTTCGCGCCGATGCGCGCCGTATTCGATATCGATGGCGGTATCGGTGTTGAGCAGCACGCTGCCGCCGTCGGGCAGGGCCACGCTGCGGCGTTGGCCCACGTCGGTGAGCGCATCCGCCGTCCAGGATTCCCAGGGTTCGGCATGCCAGGTGGCCGCCAGCAGCGGCGTGCCCACGAGCAGCGCGCCCAGGCCCTGCAGCATCTGCCTGCGTGTGGGCATGGCGCGCGCCCGGGTGAGGCGTTGCGCCGCGCCCGGCGCGATCAGCCCGGTCGCCACGCCGAGCTGTTCGGCCTCGCGCCATGCCTGCCGATGCGCGCGATCCGCGCCCAGCCAGCGCCGAAAAGCGTCGCGCTCGGCATCGGTGAGCGGTCCGCTTTGCAGCATCACGAGCCAGCGTGCGGCCTGTTCGCGGGGAGTGGGCGCCGGCGGGCGGCGGGCAGGATCTGCCATGAAACGACGCGGACCGCGCGGGCCCGCCTTGATGTGAAAACGAGTCTCATTGTAGCGGGAGCACGCGCCGCGCTACTTGTACGCGGCGAGCAGCAGGTGGCTCTCCGAATTCGTCACGCCCTCGATCGCACGCACTTCGCGCAAGACGCGATCGAACGCCACCAGATCGGCGGCGTGGAACTGCACGACGAGATCCCAGCGGCCGTTGGTGGAATGCACGTGCACGGATTCGGGAATGCGCCGCAGGCCCGCGATCACGCCGTCGGTGGCGCCGCCATGCACCTCGATCAGCGTGACGGCATGCACGCCATCATCCTCGCCGTCATTGCGCAGCCTTACGGTGTAGCCGGAGATCACGCCGCTGCGCTCCAGCCGGTTCATGCGGTTCTGCACGGTGCCGCGCGACACATGCAGGCGCTGCGCGAGCGCGGCGGTGGGCAGGCGGGCGTCGCTGCGCAGCAGCGCGAGCAGCCGGCGATCGAGGGAATCGAGAAAATCTGACATATTGCTCAAAGTGGCCATGCAAAATGATCAATCAGCTACGCATTATTGCCAGCTTACTGTCTATCCGCTAGCGCCGCCTTTGCCTACCATGGCTGCATGGCGCGGCGTCGGGCGCCGCTGCGTCGGGCGCCGCTGCGCCGGGCGCCGACTACCCGAGCTGCAGGGCTGCCGGGCACCGCGCAGCCCCCGCGCGATCCCCAAACCTTCCGGAGACAATGATGGACACGCAAATCCGAGCGCAGACGGACGACAGCCCGGGCGCAGACCCCGGTGCCGACCGTGCCGCGGTGCACCGCGATCACATCGAGGCGACGCTGGGCGCGCACAACTATCACCCGCTGGATGTGGTGCTGGCGCGCGGTGAAGGCGTGTGGCTCTACGACACCGAAGGCCGGCGCTATCTCGACTGCCTGTCCGCCTATTCGGCCGTCAACCAGGGGCATTGCCATCCGCGCATCCTGGCCGCCTTGACGCAACAGGCCCAACGGCTCACGCTGACCTCGCGCGCGTTTCGCCACGATCAGTTGGCCCCGCTCTACGAAGACCTGGCGCGCCTGACCGGTGCGCACAAAGTGCTGCCCATGAACAGCGGCGCCGAAGCGGTCGAGACGGCACTGAAGGCCGTGCGCAAATGGGGCTACGAGGTCAAGGGCGTGCCCGCGGGGCAGGCCGAGATCATCGTGTGCGCCGACAATTTTCATGGCCGCACGCTCGGCATCGTGAGCTTCTCCACCGACCCCGATGCGCGCGGCGGCTATGCGCCGTTCGCGCCGGGGTTTCGCGTGGTGCCCTTCGGCGACGCCGATGCGCTGGCCGCGGCCATCACGCCCGACACGGTGGCGTTTCTGGTCGAGCCGATCCAGGGCGAGGCGGGCGTGATCATTCCGCCGTCCGGCTATTTCCAGCGCGTGCGCGAGCTATGCTCGGCGCACGACGTGGTCCTGATTCTCGACGAGATCCAGACCGGCCTGGGCCGCACGGGCGCCATGCTCGCCGAAGAACACGAAGGCATCGAGGCCGACGTGACCTTGATCGGCAAGGCGCTCTCCGGCGGCTTCTATCCCGTGTCGGCGGTGCTGTCGAACGAAAGCGTGCTGGGCGTGTTCCAGCCCGGCCAGCACGGCAGCACCTTTGGCGGCAATCCGCTGGCCTGCGCCGTGGCGCGGGCGGCGCTCGCCGTGCTGCACGACGAGGGCATGATCGCCAACGCGCGCACGCAGGGCGCGTATTTCCTGGAACGCCTGGCGGCGCTGCGCGGACCCGTGCGGCGGGCCCGCGGTCGGGGCCTCATGCTCGCGCTCGAGCTCGAGCCGGATGCGCCGAGCGCGCGCCATTATTGCGAGCGTCTGGCGGCACGCGGCATGCTGGTCAAGGACACGCACGGCCAGACGCTGCGCCTGTCGCCACCCTTGATTGTCACGCGTGAGCAGATAGACTGGGCTTGCGACCAACTGCAAGCCGTGCTCGATGCGCACTGAGGTTCTTGTTAAGGAGGTATCCCGCCCATGAGTCTTCCCCCCAACGAAGTGAGCCTGATCGGCGCACCCACCGACATCGGCGCGGGTGCGCGCGGCGCGTCCATGGGGCCGGAGGCCTTGCGCGTGGCACGGCTGGCCGACCTGCTGGCCGGCCGCGGCCTGACCGTGCACGATTGCGGCAATCTGTCCGGCCCGGCCAACCCGTGGCAGCGTCCGGCCGATGGCTATCGCCATCTCGACGAAGTCACCGCCTGGAATCAGGCCGTGCATGATGCGGTGCACGCCCAGTTGCGCGCCGGTCGCCTGCCCATCCTGCTCGGCGGCGATCACTCCCTGGTGATCGGGTCGGTCAGCGCCGTGGCGCGTCATTGCCGCGAGGCCGGCCGCCCGCTGCGCGTGCTGTGGCTCGACGCGCATGCCGATTTCAATACCAACACGCTCACCCCTTCGGGCAACGTGCATGGCATGCCCGTCGCCTGCCTGTGCGGGCGCGGGCCCGCGCCGCTCACGCGCATGAGCGGGCACACGCCGGCGATCGAGCCGTCCTGGGTGCGCCAGATCGGCATCCGCAGCGTCGACGAAGGCGAGCGCCATCTGATCCACGAGGCCGGGCTCGAAGTCTTCGATATGCGTCACATCGACGAGGCCGGCATGCGGGCCACGATGGAGCAGGCGCTGTACGGTCTCTCGCCCGACACGCACCTGCATGTCAGCTTCGACGTGGATTTCCTGGATCCCGACGTGGCACCCGGCGTCGGCACCACCGTGCCTGGCGGTCCCACCTACCGCGAGGCGCAACTCTGCATGGAGATGATCGCCGACACGGGCCTGATGGCCTCGCTCGATATCGTGGAGCTCAATCCGGCGCTCGACGTGCGCAACAAGACCGCGACCATCGCGGTCGATCTGGTCGAGAGCCTGTTCGGCAAGTCCACGCTGATCCGGCCACGCGGCTGACGCCGCCCGTGTGCGGGGCGCGCGGTGCCTCGGCGAGGCACCGCTGTCGCGGAACGACCGCGTCTAGCGGTCGTCCCAGCCCTGAAAGTCGTCGGCGACGTCGGCAGCAAACATATATCCCCAGCCGTGCACGGCCCGGATCGGCAGCGCCATCTGGTTATGAGCGGCCTTGCGCCGCAGCCGGCTGATCATCACGTCGACAAACCGGCTGCGCTGCGCGCCGCCGTCTCCGGTGTTGGACAGATCGTCGGTCAGCAGGGCATCGCGGCTGATCTTGCGTTCCGGCGCCGCCATCAGGCGCGACAGGAATTCACGCTCGCCCGTCGTCAGCCCCAGGGACCGGCCGGTCGGGCTCACGAGCGTCCAGCCCTGATTGGCGAGCCGCCACTTGCTCGAACCGAGCGGGCCTTCCGTCATGAACTCATCGCGCTCGGGCTGCGGCGCGGCGTCGAACTCCGTGCCGCGTTGATCGAGCCCCTCCGCCGCCCATTGGCCGCCTGCAGTGCTGGTGATGCGGCGCAGCAGCGACTGCAGCACCGCCGCGAGCTCGAGCCCGCTCACGTCCTCGTTGAGGCAGGCGTCCGCCCCACACAGCAGTGTGCGCACACGGCTCTCGCTGTCGGCAAACGGCGCCAGCGCGATGATGCCCACCGTGCGGTCCATGGCACGCAGGCGCACCGCCGCGATGTGAATGTCGGCGAGCGGCGCGCTCAGGATCACGAGGGGACAGGGTTGCCTGGCAAAGTGATCGTACAGCTCGACGAGCTCGGTGCAGGCGAGCACCTTGAAGCCGAGATGCGAGAGGTTATCGAGCTGCTGCTTATGCGTGGCATCGTCTTTGACGAGAAAGATGACATCCAGCGTACTGTTCATTAATTCGTCCGAATCTGCTTAGGGTCGCGACTCGTCAGGGCAGCCACGCGCCGAGGCCGGTCATGCCTGCGGGGGCGCCATGGCGGACGCATCTTGGGCGTCCCGCTGCCTGGCTGCGCGCCGCACGTTGCCGAGCCTGCCCGGCGGCGTGATATCGGCCATGGCGGCTGGCCATGCCTCGCGCCCGCGCCGGCCACTCTTCGGTCAGGCGCGTGTTTCCCCTTTGGCTGTCCAGATCGACGTCGGACTGGCGCCGGACCGGGCGGACAAGGTCCGCGCGGGGGGCGCTTTTTGCAGAAAAGGCCGCACACGAATGCTCGGTGCGTTGCTCAAATTCTGCAAAAGTCACGGTCGTGTTTCATTTAAACACGCTTGTGATTCTTTGTGAATATACGTTTCTTGTTTAACTGAACTGTTACTTTTGACCGGCCGCCCTATGTTGTTTTACACCGGGCGGAAATGGGCCGGTACTTGAGTAAATACGATGGTCTTTCCGATACAGTATTTTCAATATTCGCCCGATTACAGCGCCGGCTTTGCGCGATTTGCTTACATGATGGTAGCGCTGTCGTATCCCAGCCTTGCGGCGCGCTTGTCATCACGATAGCGGTTCAATCCGGGGCAGTTGAATGAAAATGCTCGAGTCTTCAGCGGAGTACGGAAAGCCGGGTCCGTGTAACAAAAAATGTGGATTTAGCTTGGAAATCCACCTTAATCCCCGTATTTGGCCCGGCGGCACCGATGCTTTAATCCGTTCCACAAATTGGAAATCAGATTCGGGTCTATCGAGTGGATACTTTCGGCCATCGTCTGCGGAGTGCGCGCATGCTTCAGGGGTGGACACAAAAGGATCTCGCCACGGCCAGCAAACTCTCGCAGAGCGCGATCGGCAACTACGAAAGCGGCCTGAGGTTGCGTCCCACCGGCGAGGCCCTGATCAAACTCACGCGCGCCCTGCGGGTCGCTCCGCTGTGGCTGGCCGCGGGAGAGGGGCCCATGCTGGCCTTCGATCCCGACACCGTGGCGTCGATGCTGGGCCACGCGGCGCCCGGCCACGGGCGCGCAGCGTGCGCGCCGCGCGGGGATTGGCCGTTCGTCTCCGTGCCTTATGCGGCATACGACGCACTGAGCATCCACGAGAAACGCCAGCTCGAACGGGTGCTGGCTGCTTACATTAGTGCACGAGTGCGCTGATCGCGGGGGTCGCGGCACGGCAAATGCTCCGGTTACAGTAGAGCCGTTTCATTTCTGGAGGCTGGTCATGTCCCGTTCCCGTTCCTCGTTGGTAAATCTCTGCACGGCAACGCTGCTTATCGCGGCGCTTGCAGGATGCGCGTCGCAGCAGACCGGACAGGCGCGTCCCGAGGGGGCTGCCGCGGTCAACGCCACCACCAGCGCGGATTCGTTTGCACAGACATCCTGGGAACTGACGCGCTGGACCCAGCCCGATCGCAGCCTGCGCGACATCCCGCATGGGGATAATGGCGAGCCCATCAAACTCACCTTCCTGGCTCAGGGCAAGAATTATCGGGTCGAGGGCTTCTCGGGCTGCAACCGTTATATGGGCAGCTACAAGCTCGAGTCGGGCCGCCTCACCATCACCGCGCCGGCGGCCACGCGCATGGCGTGCGCAGATCCGAGCCGCGCCGCGCTCGAAACCGATTATCTGAAAGCGCTGACCAATATCCGTTCATTCTCGCTGGACGCCGGCGGTGCACCGCGCCATCTGACATTTACGCTCGCCTCCGGTGCCGTGCTGGATTTCGAACGCCGTCAGGATCCGCCGACCCCCTGATAAGCCGCGCGCGGTTTATTTAAAATGGGCGCCGGAGCGCGGCATGGCCGCGCCCACCAGTCACTGCCGCGCGGCGCACGCCGCGGGCTTTTATTTTCCAGACGGAGCGCCCCGTGCCTGCCTTTTTCTTCCTGCGTCGCTTCGGCCTGTTGGCCCTGCTGCTGAGTCTGAGCGCCTGCGCCAGTGCACCGCGCGGCGGTGCCGCGTTCGATCCCACCCGGTCTTCCGACATATTGGCCCAGACCAGCTGGGAGCTGGCCCGCTGGACGCGGCCAGGCGGCGCGTTGCGGCCGGTGCCGCATGGCCATGATGGCGCCCGTCCGCTGACCCTGGAGTTCACGCATCAGCAAGGGCGTCCGGTCCTGTCGGGCTTCGCCGGCTGCAATCGCTACTCCGGGGAATACGTAGTGGCCAACGGGGCCCTGATCATTCCGCATCCGCCGGTGTCGACCCGGATGGCCTGCACGTCCGCCGACACGGCCCGCCTGGAGCAGGACTTTCTCGCCGGCCTGACCCGCATCACCGCCAGCAAGCTCAACGACGACACGCGCCCCGCGCGTCTTACCTTGATGCTGGCGTCGGGCGATGTGCTCGATTTCGCGCGTAAAGCCGATCCGCTTGCCGGCGGCCAGCCGGGACCGACCAAGCTCGTCTACGTGGCCTCGCAGCGCGTGCCGTGCAGCGCGGGGGCGGGGCGGGCCATGTGCTACCAGGTGCGCGATAATCCGTCCCAGCCTTGGCAGCTCTGGTATGGCGAGATCGTCGGCTTCGATTTTCAGCCCGGGGTCGAATACCGTCTGCGCGTCGTCGAAGTGCGCGACCCCAATCCCCCCGCCGACGCGTCCGCGCTGCGTTGGGTGCTCGACCTGGTGGTCGAGCAGCGCGTGATCACCCGCTAGCCTTTTCTCTTTTGCCCGCCGTGCGCGGGCGCTCCGAATCCAATGTCCGTCCTCAATATTGCCGCTTATAAGTTCGTCACCATCGACGATCCCGAGGCGCTGCGCGCGTCGTTGCGTGAACTGACCGCGGCCCTGTCGCTCAAGGGTACGATCCTGCTCGCGCAGGAAGGGATCAATCTGTTTCTGGCGGGAGCCGCGTCCGATATCGAGGCGTTTCTCGAAAGCCTGCGGCGCGATGCGCGGTTCGCCGATCTCGAAGTCAAGTTCAGCGAATCGGAGTCGGTGCCGTTCGGCAAGATGCTGGTGAAGGTCAAGCGCGAGATCATCCGCATGAACCATCCCGCGATCCGCCCCGAAGCCGGCCGCGCGCCGGCCGTCGAAGCGCACACGCTGGCGCGCTGGCTCGAGCGCGGCACCGACGATGAGGGGCGTCCGGTGGTGATGCTGGACACGCGCAATGCGTTCGAGGTCGATGTGGGCACCTTCGCGAACGCGATCGACTGGCGCATCGACCGGTTCACGCAGTTTCCGGCGGCCGTGCAGGCCCACCGCGCCGAGCTCGAAGGCAAGACCATCGTGAGCTTTTGCACCGGCGGCATCCGCTGCGAGAAAGCGGCGATCTACATGAACGAGCTCGGCATCGAGCACGTCTATCAGCTCGAGGGCGGCATCCTCAAGTACTTCGAAGAGACCGGCGGGCCAGGCTTCGAGGGCAACTGCTTCGTGTTCGACGAGCGCGTGTCGCTCGACCCCGCGCTGGCGCCGGAGCAGGCGGCCAAGGCCTGAGTCACGCCGAGCGCCCAAACAAAAAAGCCGTCCGGTTTGAATGCCGGACGGCTTTTTGCTGCGCGCGACGCGCTCAGCGCACCCGCATGCCGGGCTGAGCGCCAGGGAAGGGCTCGAGCACGTAGATGCCGGCATCGGTCTTCTCGTCGGCGTGGCTGGCGGCCAGCACCATGCCTTCGGAGATGCCGAACTTCATCTTGCGCGGGGCAAGGTTGGCGACCATCACCGTGAGCTTGCCGATCAGCTGTTCGGGCTCGTAGGCGGACTTGATGCCCGAGAACACGTTGCGATGGCGGCCTTCGCCGACATCCAGGGTGAGCCGCAGCAGCTTGGTCGAGCCTTCGACGTGCTCGCAATTGACGATCTTCGCGATACGGAGATCGACCTTGGCGAAATCATCGATCGTGATCGTGTCGGCCAGGGCTTCGCCACCCGGCAGCGGCGCGGCAACGGCCGCTGCCGCGGCCTCGACCGGCGCGGCCGGCGGCTCGAACAGGTCGTCGAGCATCTTGGGCTCGACGCGCTGCATCAGATGCTTGAACGGCGCGACCTGGGACGGCAGCTCGGCGGCGTCGGTCCAGGCGAAGTCGCGCGTGGCGCCGAACAGCTCGCGGGCGACGCGGTTCGACAGGGCCGGCAGCACCGGCGCCAGCATGACCGACAGCGCCTTGAACCCGGCCAGTGCGCGCGAGCAGATGTCCTGCAGCTGGTCACGTTGTTCTTGCGGCGCGTCGGCCAGGCCCTTGGCGAGCACCCACGGCTGGGCCGCGTCGAAGGCCTGGTTGATGCGGTCGGCGTGGGCCATGATTTCGCGGATGGCGCGGTTGTATTCGCGTGCCTCGAGGGCAGCACGGATGTCTTCGGCCGCACGCGCGTACTCGGCCGACAGGGCGGCGGTGTCGCCCAGGTAGCCCAGCTTGCCGTCGAAATGGCGGGTGATGAAATTGGCGGCGCGGCTGGCGATGTTGACGTATTTGCCGACCAGGTCGCTGTTGACGCGGGCGATGAAGTCTTCGGGGTTGAAGTCCATGTCTTCGACCCGGGCGTTCAGCTTGGCGGCGATGTAATAACGCAGCCACTCGGCGTCCATGCCCACTTCCAGATAGCGCAGCGGCGAGATGCCGGTGCCGCGGCTCTTGGACATCTTCTCGCCGCTCACGGTGATGAAGCCGTGCACGTTCAGTGCGTCGGGTGTCTTGCGGCCGGCGAACTTCAGCATTGCGGGCCAGAAGAGCGCGTGGAAGTAGATGATGTCCTTGCCGATGAAGTGCACCTGTTCGGTGCTGCCGGCGGGGTCGAGCAGGGCGTCGAAGTCGAGGCCCTTGACCGCGCAATACGACTTCAGCGAGGCCAGGTAGCCCACCGGCGCGTCGAGCCAGACATAGAAGTACTTGCCCGGCGCGTCGGGGATCTCGATACCGAAGTAGGGCGCGTCGCGGGAAATGTCCCAGTCGCCCAGCTTGGCTTCGCCGTCGTCGGTGCCGAGCCACTCGCGCGTCTTGGCCTGCACTTCGCTCTGCAGG
The DNA here is from genome assembly GCF_002261475.1 of Bordetella genomosp. 5. Classification (GTDB taxonomy): domain Bacteria; phylum Pseudomonadota; class Gammaproteobacteria; order Burkholderiales; family Burkholderiaceae_B; genus Bordetella. The sequence continues at coordinate 139,935 of NZ_NEVN01000011.1, read as the reverse complement.
TGACGCACGCCGTGGCGGTTGGAGCCGGTGGTCCATTGCTGCAGGAACTCGACGCAGCGCGGGTCCGAGAGCTTGAAGAAAAAGTGGTCGGAGCTCTTGAGCACCGGCGTGGCGCCGGTGAGCGCCGAGTACGGGTTGATCAGCTCGGTGGGGGCGTAGACCGCGCCGCACACCTCGCACGAATCGCCGTACTGATCCTTGGCGTGGCAACGCGGGCACTCGCCCTTGATGTAGCGATCGGCCAGGAACATGCCCTTGACCGGATCATAGAACTGCTCGATCGAGCGCGTTTCGATCAGGCCCTGGGCCTTGAGCGCGCCGTAGATCTCGTGCGAGAGCGCGACGTTCTCGGCCGAGTCGGTGCTGTGCCAATGATCGAAGCGGATATGGAAGCCGTCGAGGTAGCGCGGGCGCTCGCTGGCGTAGCGGGCGACGAGCTCCTTGGGCGTGATGCCCTCTTTCTCGGCCTTCAACATGATGGGCGCGCCATGCGCGTCGTCCGCGCCCACGAAGTGCACCGTGTGCCCCGCCATTCGCATCGAACGGACCCAGATGTCGGCCTGGATGTACTCCATGATGTGGCCGATGTGGAAAGAACCGTTGGCGTAGGGCAGTGCAGTGGTGACGAATAGCGTTCGTGACATGACGTATGGGACGGTTGAAGGGCGGGATGAGTCGGGTATTTTAGGGCCTTTCGGCCCGAGGGCGCGGGCCGTGGCCCGGGGCGGCGCGCGCCGGCGCGTTCAGCGCGGTGCGCGAGGGGGTGCCGGTCGTGCGCGGCTGGCCCAAAGACACAGCCGGGGACAGGCGCGAGTCGCGCTTGTCCCCGGCCGGGAAACGAAAGGCCGCGGGGCGCACGGGGCGCCGCGCGAGGCGGCAATCTGGAGTGGGGCGGTTTTGCGGACCGCCCGAAGAAATCAGCGGATTTCGCGCGCCTCGACGTCGATCACGTCGGGCTGATTGCGAAACGGGGCGCCGCCCGTGAACGGGTTGGGGCCTGCGGCCGGACCGGTACGGCCAGCCTGGCGTTGGCTCCAATAGGCACGCACGCCGAATGGCTTGCCGCGCACTTTGGCCACCACGTACAGGATGCCCAGCGCGACCGCGGTCGATGCCATGAAGACCAGTGCCATCAGCATGCCTACGATACCCAGCAGGATGACGGGGATGGCGCGGAGGAAACGGATGAGAGCGTCGATCATGTATATAGGATGTAAATCACGGCTAAAGGTTCCCGCCGATCCGCTATCCTTGCGGTAACAGACTTAAGGGCATGCCTGTGCTGCCTATGGAATCATAGTGTCATGAGTATAACGATAGAGCAAATCCGCGCCGCGCTGCGCGGGCTGACCGATGTCGCGAGCGGCGTGGATATCGGTGCAAATGTAAAAGATCGTGACATTCAACTGCAGGGTGAGGTTGCGCGCGTGCGTCTGCCGCTGGGCTATCCCTCGCGCGCCGCCGCGGCCGACCTGGCCGCCCGTGCGCAGGCCGCCCTGGCGGCCGCCGGTGTGCGCGCCGAGGTCAGCGTCGATGGCCGCGCCGCGGTGCATGCCGTGCAACGCGGGCTCAAGCCGCTGCCGAATGTACGCAACATCATTACCGTCGCCTCGGGCAAGGGCGGTGTGGGCAAGAGCACGACCGCCGTGAATCTCGCGCTGGCGCTGGCCGCCGAGGGCGCGCAGGTCGGTCTGCTCGATGCCGATATTTACGGCCCCAGCGTGCCGACGCTGCTCGGCCTGCATGGCCGCCCCGAGAGTCACGACAACAAAACCATGGAGCCCCTCGAGGCGCACGGCCTGCAGGCCAACTCCATCGGTTTTCTGATCGACGCGGATTCGCCTGCAATCTGGCGCGGGCCGATGGTCACGCAGGCGCTCGAACAGCTGCTGCGCCAGACCAACTGGCGCGACCTCGACTATCTGATCGTCGACATGCCCCCCGGCACGGGCGACGTGGCGCTCACCCTGGCCCAGAAGGTGCCGGTGGTCGGCGCGGTGATCGTCTCCACCCCGCAGGAGCTCGCGCTGCTCGATGCGCGCAAGGGCCTGCGCATGTTCCAGAAGGTCGAGGTGCCCGTGCTCGGCATCATCGAAAACATGGCGATGCACGTGTGCTCGCAGTGCGGTCACGCCGACCACATCTTCGGCGAGGGTGGTGGCCATCGGATGGCCGACCAATACGAGGTGCCCCTGCTGGGCAGCCTGCCGCTGCAGACATCCATCCGCGCGAGCGCCGACGCCGGCGTGCCGACCGTCGTGTCCGAGCCGGATGGCGAAGCCGCGCGGCGCTACCGCGAGATCGCCATCAAACTGGCCGCGGGCGTGGCTGCGCTGCCGCGCGACATGGCGGGGCGCATGCCTTCCGTCGTGGTTCAGCAGCGGCCCGGTTGAGGCATGCGGAGACTGATCGGCGGGGTCCTGCTCGCAAGCGTGTTGGTGGTTGAAACGGCCTACGCCAAATTGCCGGAGATCGTGATCGATCCGGGGGGCGTGCCGCCCGCCGCGCTGCAGGCCATCACGCAGGCCGTCGGCGCGATCGCGCGTCTGGCCGAAGACCAGGATGGCGGCGAAATCAACCGGCTGCGCCGGCGCGCGCGCGATGCCACGCTGGCCGCGCTCGCCACGCAGGGATACTTCACGCCCGAGGTCACGCTCACGCCCGGCACCGATGTGGCCGGCGAAACCTGGGACATCGTCATCAAGGCGGGTCCGCAGGCGCGCGTCGGCGATATCGACCTCGTCTTCACCGGGCGCATCGCCCGGCCCGAATACGCGGCGCGCATTCAGCAGCTGCGCAAAGAGTGGTCGCTCAAGAAGGGGCAGCCCTTCATCAATGCCGACTGGAATCGCGCCAAGTCCGCGCTGCTCGACAACGTCTCGGCGCGCGAATTCCTGCTCGCCCGCATGACCTCGTCGGGCGCGGAGGTCGATGCCGAGAGCGGTCAGGTCACGCTCAACGTCACCATCGACAGCGGCCCGCGGGTGCGTCTCGGAACCCTCGAGACCGGCGGTCTGAACCGTGTGCCCGAGTCGCTGATCCGCCGTTATGTGCGGTACTCGGAAGGCGCTACCTACAACCAGGACCAGCTCGATCAGTGGCAGCAGGAGCTGCAATCGACGGCCTTCTTCCGCGGCGCGTTCGTGACGCTGCGCCAGCCGGACGGCGAACGCGCCGAGGCACCGGCGCGCGCGGACGCACCGGATCGCGAGGCGCGCGCGCCGGGCTCGAGCGGCCTGGCCGCGGCGCAACCCGCCGGGGATCCCAAGGTGTCCGGCGGACCGGCCACGCGCCGTGCGCCGGTGTACGACCCGGATGGCGAGGTCACGCTGCCGGTCGACGTGCGGGTGGTCGAGGCGCCGCCCAAGCGCGCGTCGGTGTCGCTGGGCGTCGACGACGAGGCGGGTGTGCGCCTCGAGACCATCTACCGCCAGAACGTGGTGTTCGGCCAGCCGCTCTCGATGGAGACCGGCCTGGGTGTCGATCGCCTGCGTCAGCGCGCCTATGTCGACTTCACCCTGCCGCCCGATGCGCGCGGACGCCGCGACTCGATCGGTCTGCTCTACGACCACTCCGATATCCAGGGGCTGGACGTGCGGCGTTACGCGCTCGGTCTCACGCGCAGCCAGGAGCGCAAGGGCGCGGGCGACAGCCGCGTCGAATACGAAACGCGCTGGGGTCTGCTGCTGGCGCACGACCATATCAAGATCGACGGCGGAGATACCTACGATCTGCCGACCGCCACGGTCACGGCCGAATGGCTGCGACGCGATGTGGACAACAAATACGATCCGCGCGAAGGCAACCTGATCGCCGTGGGCGGTGGTGTCGGCGTCGTCCTCGATAGCGGCGAGCCCTATACCCGCCTGCGTCTGCGCGGCCAGAAGTGGTGGCCCGTGGGCGAGCGCGACGTGCTGACGGTGCGCGGTGAAGTGGGCCGGGTCTGGTCCGACAGCCGCACCCGCGTGCCCGACGACTTCGGCTTCCGTACCGGTGGGGCACGCTCCATCCGCGGCTACAAGTTCCAGAGCATCGGCGTGGAGCGCAACGACGCGATCGTCGGCGCACCCACGCTCGCCGTCGCCAGCATCGAATACGACCATTATTTCAACGAGCGCTGGGGCATGGGCGTGTTCGTCGACGCGGGCGACGCCGCCAACTCGTTCGGCGACATGGACATCGCCCTCGGCTATGGCGTGGGCGCGCGGGTGCGCACGCCGGCCGGTCCGTTGTTCCTGGACGTGGCCTACGGTCAGCGCGAGCGCGATCTGCGCCTGCACTTCTCGCTGGGGATCGCGTTTTGAGGTTTTTGCGCGCACTCTTCCGGCAAATTCTGGTGTGGTGGCTGCCCGGTATCGCCATGCTCGCCGTGCTGGTGGCCGTCTTCGCCTTCTGGCTGCTCGGTTCGCAGACCGGCAGCCGGCTGCTCGTGGGCTCGGCCATTCAACAACTCGGCGGTCAGGTCGAGCGCATCGAAGGCAGCGTGCTGCTCGGGCTGCGCCTGGGCCGGGTCGACGTCGAGGTGGCGGGCACCGCCATCGAGGCAGACAACCTGTGGCTCGATGTGGACTGGAGCGATCTGTCTCGCCGCCGCCTGCATGTGCGCGAGTTGTCGGCCGACCGTCTGAAGGTCGGGCTGCCCGCCGACACGACCGAGCCCGAGCCGCAGGCCGACGACGGCGAGCCTTTCACGCAGCTCGATCTGCCGGTGGCGCTCGTGCTCGATCGCGTGGCGCTGGGCCAGTTCGAGCTGGTGCGGCGCGGCCCCGACGGCGAGACCGCGCTGTTGCCGCTGGCCCTCGGTGATTTCGCCGCGGCGCTGCAGGCCGGAACGACCGAGGTGCCGGGCGCGCGTCTGCGCATCGACGGGCTGCGCGCCACGCAGGGCGACACCCAGCTGCATCTGCAGGGCGAGGCGAATGTCGGCAAGCTCGCGGCGCCGTGGCCCATGGTGGCGCGACTCGCCCTCAAGGGCTCGGCCCTGGACCGCGAGTCGCCCGTATGCTTGGGTACCAAGCTCCCTGGCGCGGCGTCCTCGCGCGCCGCGCGCACCGAGGCTGGCCGGATCGCCGGCGCACAGGCCGCACTGATGGCGGGGGGCGCCGACGTGCAGCGCGCCGCGCTCGCGCCGTTGCAGGGCGATGCGGCGCTGCTGGCCCAGTCGCTGGACCGGCTCGGCGCTGGCGTGGCCGCCGGTCTCTGCCCGCTGACGCTGAACGTCGCGGCGCGCGGTTCGCTCGATGCGCTCGACGTCACGCTCGATGGCGCGGGCAGCGGGCTCTCGCTCGATGCCAAGGCGGCGCTGCTGCCGCTGGCCGCTTTTCCGGTGCGAACCGCCGACCTGAACATCAAACGCGAGGACGGCAGCAGCCTGTCCGCGCAACTCGGCCTCACGCCCGTGGCGCAGACGCCCGGACGCGATCAGCTGCAGGCGACCCTGCGGGCGCACAAGCTCGATCTCGGCAGCCTGCTCGGCGATCTGATTCCGCCCGCGCTGCTGAGCGCCGACGCCACCGTGCAGGCCGAAATCCAGGACCTGCGGGTGCTGCGTCAGGCGACGGTGGCGCTGAATATCGCCGAGGAAAGCCGCTGGAACCGTCAACCGCTGTCCGGCCGGGTATCGGCCGAATGGGTCACGACGACGCGCGCGGAAGGCGAGGCGTCCGGCGTTCCGGCGGCCGCCGGAACGCCAGCCGCCGGCGCCGCCTCACCCGCCGCATCCGCCGCTGCCGCATCCGCCGCCATGCCCGGCCTGCCGGCGGGCGCGAGCATCCCCAAGTTCGAAGTGGATCTGCGCCTCGGCCCCAACCGCGTGCGTGGCGATGGTGCGCTGACGGACGCGGCCGGCCGCCTCAAGCTCGACGTGCTGGCACCGCGGCTCGACGCCTTCTGGCCCGATCTCCCGGGCGGCGCCGAAGCCCGCTTCGCCATCGACGGCACGATGGCTTCCCACAAGGGCACGCTCGACGCCAAATACACGCCGCCCAATACGCGCGCCAAGGTGCTCGGCAGCGCGCCCGCCGACGCCCGCCTGCAGTTCCAGGGCGGATGGGGCGAAGAAAACGGCAAACCAGGCACGGCGGGCTGGCGCGGCACGCTGGCGCGCATCCAGGCGGCGAGCGCCGGGTTTAGCGCCGAGATCGCGGGCCCGGTCGCGCTGGCTTACGTGCCGGGCGCGGTGGCTCCGGCGCCGCAATGGCGGGTGGGTGCGGCGACGCTCGGTGTGCGCTTTCCCGACGGCCAATCGATCGCGATTCGACATGGCGCGTCGCAGGGCGGGCCCGGGCAGTGGCAGACCGCGGGCGGCGCCGACAATCTCGTGCTGCGCCCGAGCATGCTGCGGCAGGTCCTCATGGCGCTCGACCCCGAGGCGGTCGCGCGTGCCGAGCGCGACGCCGGCCGCGTGAATCCCACGGTCCCGGCGAATCAGCGCCGCATCGCCATCGATGCCGCGTGGGACCTGAAGTACGCGGGCAGCCTGGGCGGCAAGGTGCGGCTCGCGCGCCGCGACGGGGATCTGATGGTGCCGGGCGATCCGCCCATTCCGTTGGGCCTGCGCGCGCTGGTGCTCGAAGCCACCGCCACGCCGGGCGCGGGCGGGTTGAGCCGGCTGGTGGCCAACGTCAACCTCCAGACCGAAAAAATGGGCGGTCTCACGGCAACGGCCAACGCCAGCCTGCGCGGCCTGGCGCTCGACCCGCGCCAGCCCATCCGGGCCAATATCGACGCCGACATCGCGGACCTGGCGTGGCTGGGTCTGTTCGTGGGCGACGCGCTCGAGCTCGGGGGCACGCTCAAGGCCAATGTGCAGGCGCAGGGAACGCTCGACGGTAAATGGAGCGCCACAGGCACCATTCAGGGCGACAAGCTGCGCGTGGTGCGGATCGACGACGGGGTGCGTCTGCTCGACGGCACGCTGCGTGCCCGCCTGCAGGACGACCGCGTGATCCTCGATTCGCTGCGCTTTCCCGCGGTGCTGCGCGTCATGCCGGCCGAATGGCGCACCAAGGAATGGGTCAGCACGAACAAGGATGCGAAGGGTGGCTTCGTCGAAGCGCGCGGCCAATGGGAGCTCAGCGCCGCGCGCGGGAATGTGCGCGTGCAACTGCATCGCTTCCCCGCGCTGCAGCGTTCGGATCGCTACGCCATGGTGTCCGGCAACATCGACATCAACGCGGCCCTGCCCCGCATCGACATCACGGGCGACCTCACCGCCGACGCGGGCTGGGTCAGCCTCGAGATTCTGCAGGGCGTGCCCTCGCTGGACGACGACGTGCGCGTGGTGCGCGCGGGCGACAAGAAAGCGGCCGGTGGCACCCCGATCCAGATGGGCATGAATCTGAAGTTCGACATGGGTCCGCGCTTCTACATCACCGGCATGGGTCTGGACGCGGGCCTGCTCGGCAGCATCCAGATTCAACTGCAGGACGGGCGACTCACCGGCATGGGCGCGCTGCGCACGCGGGGCGGCGGCATCGAGGCCTATGGCCAGAAGCTGCGACTGCGCCGCGGCACCCTGACCTTCCAGGGGCGCATCGACAACCCGCTGCTCGATATCGAAGCCTTGCGTACCGGCGAACAGGTCGAGGCCGGCGTGCGTGTCTCGGGCACGGCGCAGCGCCCGCGCATCGATCTCGTGTCCTATCCGGACGTGAGCGACGTCGAGAAGCTGTCGTGGCTGGTGCTGGGCCGCGGCCCCGACGCGGGCGGCGGCGATACGGCGCTGCTGCTCTCCATCGGCACGGCACTGCTGGGCGGCGGCGAGCCCTTGTACAAACAGTTCGGCCTCGACGACGTCAGCATCCGGACCGGCGCCATCGGCAGTTCGGGCAGCATCCTGCCCGATCGCACCGTGGCGAGCCAGGTCAACCGCGATTCCGATAGCGAGCTGGCGACGCAATTCCTGGTGGCCAGCAAGAACCTCTCGAACGGCATCACGCTGAGCATCGAGCAGGCCCTGGCCGGCAGCGAAACCGTGGGCCGGGCCAGCTACCGGCTGGCGCGCGGGCTGTCGCTCGACGTGAAGGGCGGTTCGGTCAACGGGATTGCCCTGGTGTATCGCTGGCTGATCGAAGACTGAGGCAACCCGGGGCAAATCCGGCCCCGGGCGCCGTCCGGCCCGGCTCGCGATAAAATACGCGGCATTGTTCTAAAGGCACCCCCATGAGTATCAAAAGCGACCGCTGGATCCGCCGCGCCGCCGAAACCGGCATGATCGAACCCTACGAAGCCGGCCAGGTTCGTTCCGTCAATGGCGAGCGCATCGTGAGCTATGGCACCAGCAGCTACGGTTACGACGTGCGCTGTGCCGACGAATTCAAGATTTTCACGAACATCAACTCGACCATCGTCGACCCCAAGAATTTCGACGAAAAGTCGTTCGTCGATTTCAAGGGCGATGTCTGCATCATTCCGCCCAATTCGTTCGCCCTGGCGCGCACGGTCGAGTACTTCCGCATTCCGCGCAGCGTCCTCACCATCTGCCTGGGCAAGAGCACCTACGCGCGCTGCGGCATCATCGTCAACGTGACCCCGCTCGAGCCCGAATGGGAAGGCCACGTGACGCTGGAGTTTTCCAACACCACGCCGCTGCCGGCCAAGATCTACGCGGGCGAAGGCTGCGCGCAGTTCCTGTTCCTCGAGAGCGACGAGGTCTGCGAAACCTCGTACCGCGACCGCGGCGGCAAGTATCAGGGCCAGCGCGGCGTCACGCTGCCGCGCACCTGAGTCCCCCGCCGGCCCGTCATCACGGGCCGCACGGCACAACGGCCCGTCTCGCGAGAGGCGGGCCGTTGGCGTTCGTGGGCGGCGCCGGTGGCATTTATGGGGCGGCGCCGTTGGCGCGGCGCCGTCGGCGTTCGTGGGCGGCGCCCCGTTACCCGGCGGCGGCGACCGGGTCGGCCACCGCCGCATAACCCGCCGCGCTGAAGCGCAGCAGGCACAGCCCGTTGCCGAACGGATCCGCCAGATGGGCGATACGGCCCCACACCTGCGTCTCGGGCCCGTGTTCGAGGACGGCGCCCGCCGCCACCGTGCGGGCCACGGCGGCATCGACATCGGGCACCACGAAATCGGCGTGTACCGGCGTCCAGTGACGGCCGTAATGGCGCGCCTCGGCGCCCGGCGCCGGCCGCGACCCGTCGGGTTTTTCGAGCAGATAGATCGGCGCGCCCGCGCCGGCGAGTTCGGCCACGCGGCCGCCCAGCGTGCGCGTGAGCGTGAGGCCCAGCCCCTCGGTATAGAACCGGATCGCCGGCTCCAGCACCGGCACGTCGATGTTCAGCAGTATCTGCATTCGTGCACTCCTAATAGGGTGCCAGCGGCTTGCACATCAGGACTTCGGCGTAGCGCCTGCCGTCGATCATCAGGGCGTCGGGTTCGCGGCCGTAGGTCATGAAGCCGAGGCTGGCATACAGCTGCTGGGCCTGCGCGTTGCCGTCGGTGACGGTGAGCAGCAACTGACGCACGCCGTCCATCGTGCGCGCGTGCGCGACGACCGCTTCCATCAGCGCCCGCGCCAGGCCCTGGCCCCGTTGCTCGGGCGCAACGTAAACGGCGTAAATATTGGCCTTGTGGCGTTGTTTCAGTTTCTGTTCGCGTACCAGCGTGGCGATGCCTGCCAATTGGGGACCTATGTACGCGCCATAGCTGGCTTTATCCGCCGTGCCGATCAGCCTTTCGCGCCATCCGGCCGGCGTGACGAGCCGCTCCTCTTCGTAACTGGACGCGAACGCGGTCGGCGAGTCCCGCAGCGCCTGCAGGCGCAACTCGGCATATTCTGCAGCATCTGCGCCGGACAATTGGCGTACGCTCGTTGGATTCACTCGGGCTCCCATGGGTGAGGGCGGGTTCGCGTGGTCCCCCGGCCCCAATATAATGAATTTGTCGTGACGCGCGGATGCCAGCGCAGGAGCCAGCGATGTTCGGTTTTTTCAAGAAGACCTCGACCCCGCAGGTGGACCAGGAAGTGCAAGACGAGTTCGTCGAGCGCGTGACGGCCGCCGCCGAAGACTTCCGTGGCGCCGCCCCGACCCCTGGCAGTCTCGATTTCTCGCCCGCCAGCGTGGCCGTCCTGGATCAGATCCTGGCCCGCGTGCGCGCCGGCGAGATCGAGCTCAGTCCCATGCAGCGCGTGGGCGCCGCGGCCTATCTGTACGAGACCCTGAGGCGCGCCCACGGCGGCCTGTACGAGGTCTGCGACAACGACGACCCCGTGGTGCTGGTGGCAGGCGAAGGCGAGGCCGAGGTCTGTCTGTGCGCGATCTCGCGGGTCGATCAGTATCTGGGCGGCAAGGCGGCCGAGCCCGTGGGCGCCGCATTTGGCCGCTTCGAGGCCGCGCTCGCCGCCGGTCGGGCCGAGACGATCCGTTGACCGGTCGCGGCCCACCCTCAGCCCCCTCGCGAGCGCCCCGGCGCTTCCCCATGTCGCCACCGCCGCGCCTGTCATGCGGCGGTGCGCCAATCCGTCCTACAATCCCTGCGCCAGTCGCGGTCCGTCACGCGGGCCACAGTGTCACCAGACCGCCCGCGACTCGCTGTACACTCGCGTCCGTTTTGCCTTGCCCCCCAGGAGCGCCCGCATGAAATTCCGCTTCCCCATTTTCATCATCGACGAAGACTACCGCTCCGAGAATGCCTCGGGTCTGGGGATTCGTGCGTTGGCCCAAGCCATTGAGTCCGAGGGCGTCGAGGTGATCGGCGTGACCAGCTATGGCGACCTCAGTTCGTTCGCGCAGCAGCAGAGCCGGGCGAGCGCATTCATTCTGTCGATCGACGACGAAGAGTTCGACGTCGATTCGCCCGAAGACGTGGCCCTGGCCATCAAGAACCTGCGGTCGTTCATCGGCGAGCTGCGTTTCCGCAACGCCGATATTCCGATCTATCTGTATGGCGAGACGCGCACGTCGGAGCACATTCCGAACGACATCCTGCGCGAGCTGCACGGCTTCATTCATATGTTCGAAGACACGCCCGAGTTCGTGGCGCGTCACATCATCCGCGAAGCGCGCAGCTACGTCGACAGCCTGCCGCCGCCGTTCTTCCGCGAGCTGGTCAAGTACGCCCAGGATGGTTCGTATTCGTGGCACTGTCCCGGACACTCGGGCGGCGTGGCCTTCCTGAAGAGCCCCGTGGGCCAGATGTTCCACCAGTTCTTCGGTGAAAACATGCTGCGCGCCGACGTCTGCAACGCCGTGGACGAGCTGGGTCAGCTGCTGGACCACACCGGCCCGGTGGCCGAGTCGGAACTGAACGCCGCGCGCATCTTTCACGCCGACCATTGCTACTTCGTCACCAACGGCACCTCGACCTCGAACAAGGTCGTATGGCATGCCAACGTCGCCGCGGGCGATGTGGTGGTGGTCGACCGCAATTGCCACAAGTCGATCCTGCACGCGATCACCATGACCGGCGCGATCCCGGTGTTCCTGCGCCCCACGCGCAATCACCTCGGCATCATCGGTCCGATTCCGCTCGAAGAGTTCGATCCCGAGAACATCCGCAAGAAGATCGAGGCCAATCCGTTCGCGCGCGAAGCCGCCAACAAGACGCCCCGCATCCTGACGCTGACCCAAAGCACCTACGACGGCGTGATCTACAACGTCGAAATGATCAAGGAGCGCCTGGGCAGCTACATCGACACGCTGCACTTCGACGAAGCGTGGCTGCCGCACGCCGCGTTCCACGAGTACTACCAGGACATGCACGCGATCGGCCCCAACCGTCCGCGCAGCAAGGACGCGATGGTGTTCGCGACCCACTCCACGCACAAGCTGCTGGCCGGCATCTCGCAGGCGTCGCAGATCATCGTGCAGGAGTCGGAGGACCGCAAGCTCGACCGCAACGTGTTCAACGAAGCCTATCTGATGCACACGTCGACCTCGCCGCAATACGCGATCATCGCGTCGTGCGACGTCGCCGCGGCCATGATGGAGCCTCCGGGCGGCACCGCGCTGGTCGAAGAAAGCATCCGCGAGGCGCTCGATTTCCGCCGTGCCATGCGCAAGGTGGAATCCGAGTACGGCAAGAACGACTGGTGGTTCAAGGTCTGGGGCCCGAACCGCCTGGTGCCCGAGGGCATCGGCAACCGCGACGAGTGGGTGCTGGAGTCCAACGACCACTGGCACGGTTTCGGCGATCTCGCGCCGGAATTCAACATGCTCGACCCGATCAAGGCCACCATCATCACTCCGGGCCTGGACATGTCGGGCAGCTTCGGCGAGACCGGCATTCCGGCCGCGCTGGTGTCCAAGTACCTGACCGAGCACGGCGTGGTGGTCGAAAAGACCGGCCTGTATTCGTTCTTCATCCTGTTCACCATCGGCATCACCAAGGGCCGCTGGAACACGCTGCTGACCGCCTTGCAGCAATTCAAGGACGACTACGACCGCAACCAGCCGCTGTGGCGCATCCTGCCGGACTTCTGCCGCGGTCATCGCCGTTACGAGCGCATGGGCCTGCGCGATCTCTGCCAGGAGATCCACGAAGCCTACCGCGCCCGCGACGTGGCCCGCCTGACCACCGAGATGTACCTGAGCGACATGGTGCCGGCGCTCAAGCCGTCCGACGCCTTCGCGCGCATGGCGCACCGCGAGGTCGAGCGCGTGTCGATCGACGAACTCGAAGGCCGCGTGACGGGTGTGCTGCTGACGCCGTATCCCCCGGGCATCCCGCTCTTGATTCCGGGCGAGCGCTTCAACCGCACCATCGTCCAGTACCTGCAGTTCGCGCGCGAGTTCAACGAGCGCTTCCCCGGTTTCGAGACCTATATTCACGGCCTGGCCGATGAAACCGGTCCGGACGGCGCCAAGCGCTACTACGTCGATTGCCTGAAAGAATCCGACGCGTAAGCGCGCCAGCACCACTGTGATGACCAGGATGGGCCGCAAGGCCCATCCGCTTTTTGGAATACCGCTCGATGTTCGATGTCGCCGTGATAGGCGCGGGTGCCGCAGGCATGATGTGCGCGGCCGTGGCAGGTCAGCGTGGCCTGTCGGTCGTGCTGCTCGATCACGCCACGCGCCTGGCCGAGAAGATCCGGATTTCGGGCGGCGGCCGCTGCAACTTCACCAATACTGGCACCACGCCCGCCAATTTTCTGTCGGCAAACCCGCACTTCTGCCGCTCGGCGCTGGCGGGCTACACGCCGCAGGACTTCCTGGGCCTGTTGCGCGAACACCGGGTGAGCTGGCACGAGAAGCACCGCGGGCAGCTGTTCTGCGACGACTCCAGCGAGTCCATCATCGATATGCTGCGTGCCGAATGCGAGCGCGGCCGCGTCAACTGGCGCATGCCGTGCGCCATCGAATCGGTGGCGCGCGACGAGGCGGGCTATACGCTCTCGACCAGCACCGGCACGATTCGCGCGCGCAAGGTCGTCGTGGCGACCGGCGGCATGGCGATCCCGCAGCTCGGCGCGACCGACTTCGGGCTCAAGCTCGCGCGCCAGTTCGGCCTCAAGGTGGTCGAACCACGTCCCGCGCTGGTGCCGCTCACGTTCGAGCCGCAGGCCTGGCGCCCGTTCGCCGATCTGGCCGGCGTGGCGCTCGAGGTCCGGCTCGCCACCGGCGCCGGCAAGGCGCGCGGCGAGTTTCTCGAAGACCTGCTGTTCACGCACCGCGGCCTGTCCGGCCCCGGCATCCTGCAGATCTCCAGCTATTGGCAGCCCGGCGAGCCGATCGAGATCGACCTCGCGCCGGGGCAGGATCTGGCCGACGCGCTGATCGGCGCCAAGTCGGGCGCGCGGCAGCAGATGCACACCGTGCTCGCCAGCCTCTGGCCGAAACGGCTGGCCGACACTTGGCTGGCGCAGGAGCAGGGCGAGCTGGCCCAGGCGCGTCTGGCCGACGTGCCCGATCGCACCCTGCGCGCGCTGTCCGAGCGGATCCACCGCTGGCGCCTCGTCCCGACCGGCACGGTCGGCTACAAAAAAGCCGAAGTCATGCGCGGCGGCGTCGACACCCGCGGCCTGGACCAGAAGTCCATGCAGGCCCGCGAGGTGGCGGGGCTGTACTTCATCGGCGAGACCGTCGACGTCACCGGCTGGCTCGGCGGCTACAACTTCCAGTGGGCATGGGCCAGCGGCGTGGCCTGCGGCCGCGCGCTCTGACCCCCGGGAGCGGTGTGATGCCGCTCCGCCTCCCTCTTTCTTTCTCGATCGCCGCCGGCGACCCTGGCGCGGCGCTTGCTGATGGCTGGCAGGCGGCCGCGGCATGCGGTCGGGTGCGCGTAACAGCCTACCGACCCGCCGGCTTGCTGTACGAATGAATAGTAATTACTATCATTCGTATTAGTGCCGCTCGTGTCGAGCGGCCGTCGATGACCGGAGGCGACATGATCGAGACCGCATCGCAGTTCCACCCCGCCGCGGCGGGCGAGGGCGCCTTGATGGCGCGTGCCATCGAACGCTGGCAGCGCGTCACATTGCGAGGCAATCGTGCCTACGAGCGCAGCGACCGCGCGGGCGCGCTGTCGCATTACCGTGCCGCCCTGAGCCTCGCCGATGGTCTTTACGGTCTGGGCAGCGCCGATCCCGATCAGGCCCTGGCCGCGCTGGTCATCTCGCATCACAACCTGGCCGATCTGTTCGAGGCCGACGGTACCCCCGATTCCGCGGCAGCGCATCTCTGTCTGGCCTACGAGGCCCTCGTCCACGCCATCGAGGATGAGGCGCTATCGCAGGCCTGGCGCGATGCGGCATGGCGTCATGCCCGCATCGCCCTGGAACAGTTGCAGCGCTTCCTGCAGCGTCACCCCGGCCATCCGCGCGCCACGCGCAGTGCCGCCTGGTCGCCCCTGGCCGTTCCCGCGCAGCCGCATTGAGCGGTTGCCTTTCGTTGTTCGCGCAACTTTCTCCGGAGACACCATGCCTTACACCCTGCCCCCTCTGGCCTATGCCTACGATGCTCTCGAACCGAACATCGACGCGCAGACCATGGAAATCCACTACACCAAGCATCACCAGACCTACATCAACAATCTGAACGCCGCGCTCGAAGGCGCCGGCCTGCCCACCGACACGCCGGTCGAGCAGCTCATCGGCCGCATGGACGCGCTGCCCGAGTCCATCCACGGTGCGGTGCGCAACAACGGGGGTGGCCATGCCAACCACTCGCTGTTCTGGACCGTGATGTCGCCCAAGGGCGGCGGCGCGCCCAGCGGCCGCGTGGCGCAGGCGATCGACAGCGACCTGGGCGGTTTCGAGGCTTTCAAGGAAGCCTTCACCAAGGCGGCGCTGTCGCGCTTCGGCAGCGGCTGGGCCTGGCTGTCGGTGACGCCGGCGGGCAAGCTGATCGTCGAGAGCAGCGCCAACCAGGACAGCCCGCTGATGCACGGCAACACGCCGGTGCTGGGCCTGGACGTGTGGGAGCACGCCTACTACCTCAAGTACCAGAACCGTCGTCCCGAGTACATCGCGGCCTTCTACAACGTCGTCGACTGGAACGAAGTGTCGCGTCGCTACGAGGCCGCCCTGGCCTGAGGTCGATCCGCCATGCCCGCCATGCATATCTTCAGCCGCCATCGCGTCCGCCCGGCCCTCACCAGCATCAGCATCTGGACCTTCCTGGTGCTGGCGTCGTGCCTCGCCCTGTATCAGCTCTGGGTGTATCTGGACGTGCATGCGCCGCATGTGGCGAATGCATTGGCGGGCGGCATGGTCGCGGCAGGCGCGACCGCGCTCGGCACCGTGCCGGTGATGTTCTCGCACAGCCTTTCCGAGCGCACGCAGGATTGTCTGTTCGGCTTCGGTGCCGGGGTCATGCTGGCCGCGGTGGCGTTTTCGCTGGTGTTGCCGGGCCTGAATGCGGCGGGCGAGCTGGGCCATGGCAAGTGGGGCGCCGGACTGGTCGTGGGCGGCGCCATCCTGCTGGGGGCGGCCGCGTTGCTGTTCCTCGACCGCGTCCTGCCCCACGAGCATTTCATCAAGGGGCGTGAAGGCAAGGAGGCGGCCAAGCTGCGCCGCACCTGGTTGTTCGTCTTCGCGATCGCCCTGCACAACCTGCCCGAAGGCCTGGCCATCGGCGTCGGCTATGTGGGTGGCGACGTGGTGCAGGGCAGTGCGCTCGCCACCGGCATCGCGATCCAGGACGTGCCCGAAGGCATGGTCGTGGCGCTGGCCTTGCTGGCCGCGGGCTACTCGCGCAGTTTCTCGGTGGCGCTCGGCATGTTGTCGGGCCTCGTCGAGCCGCTGGGCGCCGTGCTCGGGGCGGTGGTCGTGGGTTGGTCGACGGCGCTGCTGCCGTGGGGCCTGGGCTTCGCGGGCGGCGCCATGCTGTTCGTCATCAGCCACGAGATCATCCCCGAATCGCATCGCAAGGGACACGAGGTCCACGCCACCACGGGGCTGATGCTCGGCTTCGTCCTTATGATGCTGCTCGATACCGCGCTGGGCTGACGCCACGGCGTCGTGGCGAGGGATACGGGGACGGTACTGCCGTCCCCTTTCTTTTCGACCCGCCCTGGCTCGGGCCCCGTTTGGAAGGGCCCCGGAGCCGCCCGCGCCGCGGCCGCACCGGGTCTGTCCGAGTTTCGCCCGGACCCGCTTTCGCGGTATGCTTCGCGTCGCTGTCACGCATGTCGCGGGAGAGAGCGAGGTTGATCCTCGCCGCCGAAGGCGCAATTCGCCCGGAATCGCTCAGGTAACCCATACCGCGACTGCAACGACCGAGAGGCGCCCCTGGCGTACGGTCGTAACGGCACTCTGGAGAGACCTGGCATCGCCCACCCCATACACGCGGGGGCGGTACGACCAGGCGCCGAAGGTGCAAACCCGTGCAAGGCCTCGTTCGAGCGCCGCCGGGGCAACTCTCAGGCAAAAGGACAGAGGGGCGGAAAATCCAGCCGGTCGTCCGGGCGATTTCCGCTATCGGGTCCGGCTACGTCCGTCTTCTGACACCGCCGGAGCTCCTCGCATGTCCGCAACGCTCAAACGTACCCCCCTGGCCGACACCCACGTCGCCGCTGGCGCCCGCATGGTCGACTTCGGTGGCTGGGACATGCCGCTCGCCTACGGCTCGCAGCTCGAAGAGCACCACGCCGTGCGCCAGGATGCCGGCATGTTCGACGTGTCCCACATGCTCAATGTCGACGTCACCGGCGCCGGCGCCACCGATTTCCTGCGCCGCCTGGTGGCCAACGACGTCGCCCGGCTCACCACGCCCGGCCGCGCCCTCTACAGCTGCATGCTGAACCCGCAGGGCGGCATCATCGATGATCTGATCATCTATTTCTTCGCGGCCGATCGCTTCCGCGTGGTCGTCAATGCCGGCACCGCCGACAAAGACATCGCCTGGATGCAGCGCGTGGCGCGCGCCGAAGGTTTCGACGTGCAGATCGCGCCGCGCCGCGACCTCGCCATGATCGCCGTGCAGGGCCCCAACGCCCGCGCCAAGGTCTGGGCCGCACGCCCCGACTGGCAGGCCGCCACCGAGGGCCTGGCCCCGTTCAACGGCGCCTTCGTCGGCGACGACACGCTCGTGGCGCGCACCGGCTACACCGGTGAAGACGGCTTCGAGATCGTCCTGCCCGCGGCCGACGTGGTCGCGCTGTGGCAAGACCTCACCGCGCAGGGCGTGCGTCCCGCGGGCCTGGGCGCGCGCGACACGCTGCGCCTCGAAGCCGGCATGAACCTCTACGGCCAGGATATGGACGAGCTCATCCACCCCAATCAGGCCGGCCTCACCTGGACCGTCTGGAGCAAGGACGCCGAGCGCCGCTTCATCGGCCGGGATGCCATCGAACAATTCGCCACGCCGGCCGCCTTCCTGGGCCTGAAGCTCAACGAGCGCGGCGTGATGCGCGCGCACATGACCGTGCGCGGCGCCCAGGGCGAAGGCGAGATCACCAGCGGCACCATGTCGCCCACGCTGGGCGTGTCGATCGCGTTCGCGCGTCTGCCGGCCGGTGCCAAACCCGGCGACACCGTCGAGGTGGATATCCGTGGCAAGTGGGTGCCCGCCCAGGTCGTGAAACTGCCTTTCGTGCGTAACGGCAAAGCCGTCGAACACTCGTAAACTCGAAGCTTGCGCGCCGGCCCCGTCGGAAGGGCCCGCGCGCAGGCGCGCAGAACTTTTCTTCCCGTATTTCCTAAAGGATCTCTCATGAGCCTGCCTACCGATCGCAAGTACACCGCCTCGCACGAATGGGTCAAAGCCGAAGGCGACCTTTTCGTCGTCGGCATTACCGACAACGCCCAGGACCAGCTGGGTGATCTGGTTTTCGTGGGCGACGTGAATGTCGGCGCCCAGCTCAAGGCGGGCGAAACCGCCGGCGTGGTCGAGTCGGTCAAGGCCGCCTCCGACATCTACGCACCCGTCGATGGCGAGATCGTCGCCTTCAACGAAGAGCTCGAGAACACGCCCAACCTAATCAACGATTCGGCCTACACGGCCTGGATCTTCAAGATCAAGCCGGCCAACGCCGCCGACGCCGACAAGCTGCTCGACGCCGCCGGTTACGAAGCCGTCGCCAACGGCTGATATCCGCCGCGCGGGCCGCGCGAGCGGCCCGCCTTGCCGTCACTCCGAGAACACCATGTCGCGCGCCCTAGACACTCATTCCGAATTCATTCCCCGCCACATCGGGCCTTCCGAGGCCGACCAGCAGAAGATGCTTGCCGCCATCGGCGCGGCCAGCCTCGATGCGCTGATCGAAGAAGTGGTTCCCGCCCGCATCCTCAACCAGGCCCCGCTGGCCCTGCCGGCCTCGCGCAGCGAGACCGACGTGCTGGCCGAGCTCAAGCAGGTCGCGTCGCGCAACAAGGTGTTCCGCAACTACATCGGCCAGGGTTATTACGGCACGCTCACGCCCAATGTGGTGTTGCGCAACGTGCTCGAGAACCCCGCCTGGTACACGGCCTACACGCCGTACCAACCCGAGATTTCCCAGGGCCGCCTCGAGGCGCTGCTCAACTACCAGACCATGGTCGCCGACCTGACCGGTCTGGACATCTCGAACGCCTCGCTGCTCGATGAGGGCACGGCCGCCGCCGAAGCCATGACGCTCGCGCGCCGCGGCGCGAAGTCGCGCAGCAATGTGTTCTTCGTGTCGGCCGGCTGCCATCCGCAGACCCTCGAAGTGGTGCGTACCCGCGCCGAAGGCCTGGGCATCGACATCGTGGTGGGCGACGAGTTCGCCGGCCTGCCTGAGTGCTTCGGCGTGCTGCTGCAATACCCGGCCAGCCTGGGTTCGGTGGGCGACTACCGCGCCGTGGCGGAGGCCGCGCATGCGCAGGGCGCCGTGGTGGCCTGCGCCACCGACCTGCTGGCCCTGGCGCTGCTGACGCCGCCGGGCGAATGGGGCGCCGACATCGCCGTGGGTTCGGCCCAGCGCTTCGGCGTGCCGTTCGGCTTCGGCGGCCCGCACGCCGGCTTCATGGCCTGCCGCGACGCATTCAAGCGCAACATGCCCGGCCGTCTGGTCGGCGTCTCGAAAGACGCCCAGGGCAACGCGGCGCTGCGCCTCGCCCTGCAGACGCGCGAACAGCATATCCGCCGCGAGAAGGCCACCTCCAACATCTGCACGGCGCAAGTGCTGCTGGCCGTGATGGCCGGTCTCTACGCCGTGTGGCACGGCCCGGCCGGCATCCGCCGCATCGCCGAACGCGTCAATGCCTACACCGGCGCGCTGCGCGACCAGCTCGGCAAGCTCGGCCTCAAGACCGTCAACGACACCTGGTTCGACACGCTGCATGTCGAGACGGGCGCCGCGACGCCGGCCATCCTGACCGCGTTCGAATGCGCGCACGTCAACGTGCGTCGCGTCGATGGCGCGCATGTGGCCGTCTCGCTCGACGAAACCGTCACGCTGGCCGACCTGCAAACCGTGGTGAATCTGTTCGCCGCCGGCCTCGAGCGCGATGACGTCGAACTCGACGCCGACACGCTCGCCACCCCCGAAGGCATTCCGGCCGCGGTGCGCCGCCAGTCGGCCATCCTGTCGCACCCGGTGTTTTCGAGCGTGCAGTCCGAGACCGACATGCTGCGTTATCTGCGCAAGCTGGCCGACAAGGACCTCGCACTCGATCGCACGATGATCCCGCTGGGCTCGTGCACGATGAAGCTCAACGCCACGGTCGAGATGATCCCGATCACCTGGCCCGAGTTCGCGCTGATCCACCCGTTCGCGCCGCAGTCGCAGACCGCCGGTTATCGCGAGATGATCGAGCGCCTGTCCGCCGCGCTGTGCGAGATCACCGGCTACGACAACATCAGCCTGCAGCCCAATTCGGGCGCGCAGGGCGAATACGCGGGCCTGCTCGCCATTCGCGGTTATCACCGCGCTCGCGGCGAGCATCAGCGCAATGTCTGCCTGATTCCGTCGTCCGCGCACGGCACCAACCCCGCCTCCGCGCAGCTGGTGGGCATGGACGTGGTCGTGGTGGCCTCCGACAGCAACGGCAACGTCGACCTCGCCGATCTGCGTGCCAAGATCGAGCAGGTGGGCGACAAGCTCGCCGCGCTGATGATCACCTACCCGTCCACGCACGGCGTGTTCGAAGAAACCGTCACCGAGATCTGCGAGCGCGTGCACGCGGCGGGCGGTCAGGTCTACCTCGACGGCGCCAACATGAACGCCATGGTGGGCGTGGCCAAGCCGGGCAAGTTCGGCTCGGACGTATCCCACCTCAACCTGCACAAGACCTTCTGCATCCCCCACGGCGGCGGCGGTCCGGGCGTGGGTCCGGTGGCGGTGCGCGCGCATCTCGCGCCCTATCTGCCCGGCGTCGTCAACGAGCAGGGCCGTCTGAGCGCCGAGACGCCGGTCGGTCCGGTGTCGGCCGCGCCGTTCGGTTCGGCCGGCATCCTGCCGATTCCGTTCGTGTACATCGCGCTGATGGGCGCCGAGGGTCTGCGTCAGGCCACCGAAGTGGCCATCCTCAACGCGAACTACGTCGCCGCACGCCTGCGCGAGCACTATCCCGTGCTGTACGCGGGCCGCAATGGCCGCGTCGCGCACGAGTGCATTCTCGACACGCGTCCGCTCAAAGAAACCAGCGGCATCAGCGCCGAAGACATCGCCAAGCGCCTGATGGATTACGGCTTCCATGCTCCCACCATGAGCTTCCCGGTGCCCGGCACGCTGATGGTCGAGCCCACCGAGTCCGAAGGCCTGGCCGAGCTCGATCGCTTCATCGACGCGATGATCGCCATTCGCGCGGAGATCGCCCAAGTCGAGAACGGCGAACGGGATCGCGAAGACAACGTCCTGAAGAACGCGCCGCACACGGCGCAGATGCTTCTGGCCGAAGAGTGGCACCACGACTATCCGCGTCAGCAGGCCGCCTATCCGCTGCCCGCCGTGCGCGAGAACAAGTATTGGCCGCCCGTCGCGCGTGTCGACAACGCCTACGGCGACCGCAATCTGGTCTGCGCGTGCCTGCCGACCGAAGCCTACGCGTGAGGTAGGGCGCCATCCTCGTGATGGCGCTTCTTCCCCCGCGCGTCGAGCGATCGCGCAAAGAGAGAGGCCCGCCTTCGATTGAAGGCGGGCCTCTTTATTTCAGCCTGCGTTGCGTTGCGGATCAGCGCGCGGGCGCGCCGTACACCGTATCGGAGAAGGCTTCGATCAGGTCCAGGAACGCGTCGAACTGATAGCGCGTGTTGGTCTTGCCGATGCCGCCTTCGGCGACCAGGTCCATCTGCAGCACGGCACGGCCGTCGTCGTCGAGATAGGCGCGGTTCCAGCGGTGGTCGCGGTTCCAGGCGTTGATGGCCTTGAGCGAGGGCGATTGCTTGCGCTCGAAGGTCGCGACCCAGGCCATCTCGAGGCAGCCTTCCTCGAACTCGCAGTTCAGGTCGATGCGCACTTCGGTGGCGGACAGGTCGCCCTGCACCTTGAACACCGGGCCTTGCTCGCCCAGGTCTTCGGTGTAGGCATAGCCGGCCTGATCGATCACGCTACCGACGAACTCGGGGGTGAATTCGTTGATGGTGTCGCTGTCGGAGAGCGGCGTGTCGAAATCATTGTCCATGCCGTCGTGGCCGTCCATGTCGTCGGGGTTCAGGCCGCCGAGCATTTCGTCGAACAGATCGTCGACCGGGACCTCCTGACCGTTGAGCATGCCCTTGCCGTCGGCGTAGGTGAACGTGCTGACGATGTTGTCGCCGTCGTTCTTGCCGAAATTCATCATCTCGGCCATGCCGGCGAGGGTGTCGATCTGCTCGTCGGCTTCGCGCTTGGCCGCGGCAGGCTCGACGCCCTGCGTCTGCAGCACCTTCGTGGCGATGTCGTTGACCATCGGCTTGTTCAGCGTCAGGCGCGCATCGACGCTCTTGATCAGCTGGCGCGCCAGTTCATTGCGCGGCAGATCGATGCTCGTGGGCTTGGCCAGCGTGACGGCCAGCGTGAAGCGGGACTCGCCCTTGTCGGTCTTCCACGAGAGCGGTTCGACCTTGATCGTGGGATTGCCCGCCAGCAGCGTCGTGCCGGCGCCCATGACCATGGCCATGTCGCCGGTGTAGCCATCGAGGCCGCCTTCGGTGCTGGTGCCCGACATCACGCCGCGCAGCATCTTGGTGTAGACGTCGTTCAGGTTCTGCACTGCCTTGCCGTCCAGATTCTCGAGCTTGACGGCGAGTTCGCCGCCGCCGAAGTCGAGATTGCGCACGTTCACATTGCCGACGCGATAGGCGCCCAAACCCTGCACATGGGTGTCGGTTTCACCGATATCCACGTCATAGGCGAAGTCGGTGACGGCGAACTTGGTTTCCGAGTTGACGTCGTCGGCTTCGATACGCTTGATTTTCATGCCGCTCTTGCCGATCGAGATGCCGAACTTGCCCTGACGGCTTTCGGCGTCGACCGACAGCTCGGCCAGCTTGATGTTGACCGGGCTGCCGCCTTCCTTGATGTTGAGCAGCACTTGCTGGCTCTGCAGATGCACGGCGCCGGTGCGCGTCTTGCGATCGAAGTCGCCCGAGAACTGCGCGCCGCTGAAGTCGATCATGCCCTTGTCGTCGCTGTACTGGATCGCGGCGATGGCACCCTCGGTGCGGGCCTTGCCCTGGTACGACACGAGCGTGTCGGCCCACAGGGGCGTCGCGCCCTTCGTGAGTTCGAACACGGGCTTGAGCAGGTCGGTCTGCGCCAGCTCGGCGTGCACGAACGCGAGCTGCGGCATCAGCTTGCCACGCGAGATCGCGCCGGCAGGGAAGGGGCCGTGTTGAATGTGCGTCTTGAACCGCAGCTCTTGATTGCTGGGGCCTTCGCCCACCGATTTGGGCAGGTCGGAGCGCAGGGCATACTCGGCATCGGCCGAGAAGAAGCCACGCTCGTACTTGATCTGCTCGATGCGCAGACCCAGCGGCGGCGCGAGCACCTTAAGTTCTTCGTTGGCCCGCAACAGATCTTCCTGCATGCGCGACTCGATCTTCTTGCCGGTGTACCAAGTGGCGCCCAGCCAGGCGCCTGCCAGCACGATGACCACGCCGGACGTGATCGCGACACTCTTCTTCATTCTGTGCAGCCTCTTTCGTGAATGCGCGCCGCGCCTGCCTGGCGTCTTGCCGCGCCGGGCCCCGGCCCGGGGCTCATGCCCGCGGCGAGTATAGCCAGCAGGCTGTCCCCCGTTCCGCCACATCGTTACGGTAGATTGCAAAATGCATCCACGCAGGCCGTTCCGTGTGTCCGACGATCACCGATTCCGCATAAAAAAAAGCGCCTCGCACGAGGCGAGGCGCTTCAGGCTTGCGAAGCAGGCCGGTGCTTACTGAGCCATGAGGCCACCCAGCAGCGAGCTGGCGGGCATTTCACGACCGTTCAGGTTGACCTTGCCGTCGCCGTACGCGAACGTGCTGGTGAGGGTTTCGCCCTCGACCTTGCCGGCGTTCATCATCACGGCCATGCCGAACATCTGCTCGATCTGTTGCTTGGCTTGCGCGGCAGCCATTTCCGGGCTCATGCCTTGCAGTTCCATCACTTGCGTGCCCAGCTGGATCGCCATCGGGCGGTTCAGCGACAGGCTGGCGTCGAGCGACTTGATCGCTTGTTGAGCCAGCATCAGCGGCGGGACCTGGGTGCCGGCCGGACGGGCCAGCGTGAGCTTGGCGCTCAGGCTGGATTCACCCTTGTCGTTCTTGAGCTTCAACGGCTCGATCGCGATGCTGGGGTTGGCGTCGAGCATCGGCAGCGCGACTTCGGCGATCTGCTGAATCTGGGCCTGCGAGAGTTCCTCCGGCGGGACGCCGTCGCGCATCTGCTGGGCCACGATCTCGTTGTAGAGCTTGGTGACGTTGGCGAGGACCTTGCCGTCGACGCGGTCGACCTTGATGGTCAGATCCTGGCTGCCCATGTCCTTGCCGTTGGCCTTCAGCGCTTCCGTGCGGTACCAGATCGAGCCCTTGACGAACTTCTCGTCTTCGGTGGTCTCGGCGCCGTACGACGTGTTGGTCACCGTGAACTTGACCTCTTCGCTGTCCACCGCGATGTTCTTGATCTTGATCTCGGAGTTGCCGGTCTGCATGCCGAAGTTGCCCTGGCGCAGATCGACCGAGATGGCGAGATCGTCGGCCTGGACCGTGGTCATGCCGCCGGTGGGCGACTTGGCGTCGCGACCTTCGACCTTGACCGACGGGACGCTCAGCACGCCCTTGGTGCCCTTGTTCGAGTCGGTGTAGTCACCCTTGAACGTGGCGCCACCGAAAGACAGCTTGGTGTCGTCCTTGGCGAAGTTCAGCGGCAGGAACTCGGCGTGCATCTTGCCGTTGCGGCTGTAGCCCACGATCGTGTCGGCCCAGAACGGCGTCTTGTCGCCGGCGGCCTTGAACCAGGCTTCGACGTCGGGCGTCTTGACCAGCTCGCTGTGCACGAACGCGAGGCTGGGCGCGAAATGGCCGGATGCCAGCGCCTTGCCCGGGAAGGGGCCGTGCTGGAAATGCGTGTCGAATTCGAAACGCAGGCCGTTCGGGAAGTCTTCCTTGAGCTCGGGCGGGGACGCGAGCGAGACGGCGTAGCGGGCGTCGCTGCCGAAGAAGCTGCGCGCGAAGCTCAGCTGTTCGATCTTGACGTTATAGCCAGGGAGCGCCTTCGCGAGCTCCTCATTGGCCTCGGTCAGGCGCTGGGGCGCTTCTGCCTCGATGCGCTGACCGGTGTACCAGGTGCCGCCCAGCCAGAGCCCCGCTCCCACAATGACCACGCCAGCGGTGATCGCTACGCCTTTCTTCATGTTGTTCTTACCTTTTTTGTGCAGTTCAGAAGGCGCTTTCCCGGCGCGCAGGCCGGGAAAGCAAGGGTAAACCCGAGGCGAGTATAGCGGCTAGTGGGGCCGCAGACGTTACAAACTACATCTGATCGAGAGGATATATGGGTCGGCGCACATGTTTGAAGTCGAGCTGGCCATAGTCGGAAGTGGTCACGCCGACCCCGGTGCACTCGATAATCTCGGAGGCCATGTCGGAAAACCCGGCACGCCAGTGCACGCGCGACTTCAGCACCACGTACCGCTTCTGCAGCGGGTCGATGCCCGCCGAAAGCAGGCAGTTGATGTCGAACGGCTCCTGGTGGCGCGACACCACCACGATCTCGACGCGGCCCGTGTCGAGCACCACCGTAAGGCCGGTGTCGTTGCGCACGCCGCGGTACATGGGCCCGCGGTTGAGGTACACGCCATCGAATACCAGTTTGACACGCGCCTGGAGCGTGAGCGGTTCGGACTGGACCTTGAGCGCCGGCATGGGCAGCTTGCCGCCGAGCTTGATCGTGATGGTCTTGCCCACGCCGGCCGCGGCTGCTTCTTCGGCGGCCTGCGGGTCGCAGATCGCGTAGAACGCGACGTTCTCGAGCTCCTGGCGCAGCACCTCCGCCAGCACGGTGGTGGTGTCCATGGTGCCGCCCGAGCCCGTGTTGTCGAAGTGGTCGAGCAGGATCACCGGGCCCTCGGTCAGGGTTTTGGCGCGGGCGATGGTGGGCGCGAGCGGCTCCGGGTGGAACACCCACTTCTCGCGGTGGCGCCACGCCGTGTCGAGCAGTTCGTCGCGGTATTGCTCGGCCTGCGCGCGGTTGGCATCCACGCACACCACCGCCGACAGCCCCGCCTCGCGGATATCCGCATGGGGGAATCCCACGAACACCGAGGCCGCGAGCGCTCCGTCGGCCTCCATCTGGCGGCAACGCTCCTGCAGCGATTTGTTCGGGTCGGCGTGCGTGCCCTGGCACATGACGTGGGGCAGCATGGGCTTGTTGCCCCAGACCATCACCGGCTTGATCTCGCCCTTGAGCATGCGCGCGATCGTGTCGGCCGCGCGCACGCCACTCTCGCGGATGTCGACGTGCGGGTAGGTATGGAAGCCGGTCACGACGTTGGCATTGCGGATGATGTCGTCGTAGATATTGGCGTGCATGTCGAGCGTGACGCCCACCGGCGTATGCGGATCGATCTCGCGCAGCCGGCGCAGCAACTCGCCTTCGGCGTCTTCCACGCCTTCGGCCACCATGGCGCCATGCAGGTCGAGCAGGATGGCGTCATAGCCGCCCTTCCTGACTTCGTCGAGGATGAGCGCGCACAGGGTCTCGTAGGTGCCGGTGTCGGTGGGCGAGCTGGGCCAGGCCTCGGCCGCCACCGGCACCACCATCCCGGCGCCTTCGCGCCGGGCCACTTCGATGTAGCCGCCCAGGCCGCTGTCGGTGTTTTCATAGGCGCGGATGGCGCGCTCGCCCGCCAGGATCTCGGGATTGCCGCGAAAGAACCGCGCGAGCGGCGTGGGCACGGGAGAGAACGTGTTCGTCTCGTGCTTGATCATTGCCAACAGCCAACGCATTTTGCTGCTCCTTGTCGAGGGGTGCGGCGCCGGGCGCCGCGTCGTATCGTTCGTGCGTCTCGCGGCCTCAGGCGGCGGCCTGCAGCGGACGGAAATTCTGGAAGTCCCAGTCGCGGCCGGGCGCGGCATCGATGAGCGCGCGGGTATAGGCGTGCGTCGGCCGCGTCAGGACGGCCTCGGCGCTACCGGTCTCGACGACCAGCCCGCGCTGCATCACCACGATCGTGTCGCAGATCTGGGCCGCCACGCGCAGGTCGTGCGTGATGAACAGCACGCCGACCCCGGTGCGTTCGCGCACCTGTTCGAGCAGCTCGAGCACCTGGGCCTGCACCGAGACATCGAGCGCGGACACGGCCTCGTCGGCCACCAGCACCTCCGGTTCCATGACCAGGGCGCGGGCGATGCAGATGCGCTGACGCTGGCCCCCCGAGAACTGGTGCGGATAGCGCCGCATCACCTCCGGCGCGAGGCCGACCACGCTCAGCGTTTCGGCCGCCTTGGCTTCGGCCTGCGCGCGCGCCATGCCGAAGTTCAACAGGCCTTCAATGATGGATTCGCCCACGGTGCGCCGCGGGTTGAGCGACCGGTAGGGGTCCTGGAACACGATCTGGATGCGTTGCCGCAGCGGCCGCAGCGCGGCGCCCGACAGCTGGGCGATATCCTGCGAGCCCAGCCGCATCTGGCCCGCGGTGGGCTCGATCAGCCGCACGATGCAGCGCGCCACGGTGGATTTGCCCGAGCCCGATTCGCCCACGATGCCGAGGATCTCGCCCTTGTGCAGCGTGAGGTCGACGTTCTGGGCGGCCACGACCTGTCGCATGCCTCGCCGCAGCAGGCCGCCGCCGCCCTCGTAGGTGCGGCCGAGGCCCTTGACGGTCAGCACGGGCGCGCCCTCGAGCGCGCTGCGCTGGCTCGGCACGAGGCTCGGCACCGAGGACACCAGCCGGCGCGTATAGGTCTGCTGCGGGCGCGCCAGGATGTCGTCGCGCGTGCCGCTTTCGATCAGGTCGCCGCGGTTCATCACGACGATGCGGTCGGCGATCTCCGCCACCACGCCGAAATCGTGGGTGATGAACAGTACGGCGGTCTGGTGCTTCTGCTGCAACTCTTTGATGAGCGACAGAATCTGCTTCTGGGTCGTGACGTCGAGCGCGGTGGTCGGCTCGTCGGCGATCAGCAGCTTGGGCTCGAGGATGAGCGCCATCGCGATCACGATGCGCTGGCGCTGTCCGCCCGACAGCTGATGTGGGTAGGAGTCGTAGATGCGCTCCACCTCGGGCAGGTGTACCGAACGGAACATCTCCAGCACCTTGTCGCGGCGCTCGGCCGCCGATAGGCGGCGATGCAGGCGCAGGACCTCGTCGACCTGCTTGCCCACCGTATGCACCGGATTGAGCGCGGTCATGGGCTCCTGGAACACCATCGCCATGCGGGTGGCGCGCCATTCGCGCAGCAGGCGGGGCGAGGCCGTGACCACGTCTTCGCCGAGCACGCGGGCCGAGCCGCCGGCCACGCGCAGCATGCCCTGCGGCAGCAGCCCCATCACGGCCAGCGACGTGACCGACTTGCCGGAGCCGGACTCGCCGACGACGCAGACGGTCTCGCCGGGGTTCACATCGAGGCTGAGGTTGCGCACCACGCGATTGCCGGCGCCCTCGACCTCGACGCTCAGATTGCGGATCGCCAGCACGGCATGACCGGTATCGCCGGCGGCGGGAGTGGGGGTGTAGGTCATGGTGTCAGCTCCTGCGGGCCATTTTGGGATCCAGGGCATCGCGCAGCGCGTCGCCGAGGATGTTGACCGACAGCACCGTCAACGACAGGAACAGGCCGGGAAACAGGATCAGGCCGGGCAGCATGCGGAAGTACATGCGGCCCTCGGACATGATGTTGCCCCACGAGGGGATCTCGGGCGGGATGCCGGCGCCCAGGAAGCTCAGGATGGCTTCGGTCAGCATGGCCGAGGCAAACACATAGGTGCCCTGCACGGTGAGCGGTGCGATCGTGCTGGGCACCATGTGGCGCCACAGCAGCAGGGGCAGCGGCGTGCCCAGCGCCAGCGCCGCCTCGACATACGGCTCGCCGCGCACGCTCAGGATCTGTCCGCGCACCAGCCGCACCACCCGCGGGATCTCCGGAATGGTGATGGCGATCAAGACGGTGGTGAGGCTGGCGCCGCTGACCGATACCAGCGCGATGGCGAGCAGGATGCCCGGGATGGCCATGATGGCGTCCATCGTGCGCATGATGAAGCCGTCGAGCACGCGGAACCAGCCGGCCAGCAGGCCGATCACGAGACCCAGGCCCACGCTCACGAGCGCGGCGCCCAGGCCCGCCACCAGCGAGACCTGCGCGCCGTAGACCACGCGCGACCAGACGTCGCGGCCGAACGCGTCGCTGCCGAACAGGAACTCGCCGAACGGCGGCTTGAGCCGGGCGCCGGGGTTGAGCGTGGTGGGGTCGGTGGTGCCGAGCCAGGGGGCGAACACCGCCCCGGCGCTCACCAGCAGCAGCACGATCAGCGCCAGCAGGACCGGCCAGCTCTTGAGCTCCTGGCGTACGCGGGTCCAGGCACTGGATTTAGGGCTGCCTTCGCCGGGCAGGGGGCCGTCGGCGAGGGCGTCGGTGGGAGTCTGCATTTGCGATGTCCTCAATACCGGATACGGGGGTCGAAGATCGTGTAGGCCCAGTCGACGACGAGGTTGATGAACACATAGACGAACGCGAAGAACAGCGTCAGCCCCTGTATCACCGGATAGTCGCGTGCGAGCACGGCTTCGACCACCAGGCGGCCCAGCCCGGGGATGTTGAACACGGATTCGGTGACGACCACGCCGCTGATGAGCAGCGCCACGCCCACCCCGACCACGGTCGCGATCGGCACCGCCGCATTGCGCAGCGCGTGGCCCAGCAGCACGCCGGTCTCGCCCAGCCCCTTGGCGCGCGCGGTGCGGATGAAGTCCTCGCCCATCACCTCGATCACGCTGGTGCGGGTGATGCGCGCGATCAGCGCCACATACACCGTGGAGAGCGCGAGCGCCGGCAGCACGAGCCGGTGCAGGTAGGGCCAGAAGCCTTTGGCCAGCGGCGTATACCCCTGCACGTTGAACCAGCCCAGCTTGATGGCGAACAGCCAGATCAGCACGTAGCCCGTCACGAACACCGGCACCGAGAAGCCCAGCACCGAGAAGCCCATGACGGCCCGGTCGAGCAATTTGCCGCGGCGCCACGCGGCCAGTACCCCGAGCGGGATGGCCACCAGCAGCGTGAAGACCAGCGTGATCACGGCCAGGCTCAACGAAGGCTCGAGGCGTTGGGCGATCAGCTTGGTGACGGGCACGCCCGACATCAGCGACTGGCCCATGTCGCCCTGGAGCAACTTGCCGCCCCAGATGAAGAACTGCTTCGCGAGCGGTTGATCCAGGCCCATGGCCTGGCGGATCTGCGTGATGCGTTCCGGCGTGGCGGCGTCGCCGGCCATGATGACGGCCGGGTCTCCGGGGCTGAACCGCAGGATGGCGAACACCACGACCGCGACCATGATGAGCACGGGAATGGTGGCGAGCAGACGACGCAAAAGAAACGACAGCATATGTTTTCCCCCTGCTGTGTTGCGGGCCCGGCGGGCGGGCCAGCCCGGCATGGGCCAGCGCGCGTGGCGCCGGCCTGCCGGGCGTCTAGAGGCCGGGCGTCAGGGACGCCCGGCTCGCGGCGCTCAGGGCGCCTTCTTGACGTTCCAGAAGGCGAACACAGGGGCGTGCACCAGACCGCTGAGCTTCGTGGAATACACCGTGGGTACGGACATCTGACCCAGCGGCACATACAGGCCCTCGTCGATGCCGATCTTCTGCGCTTCGTCGGCAATCTTCTTCTGCTCGGCCGGATCGGAGGTCAGTGCGAACTTGGTCCGCAGGGCTTCGATCTGGGGCATGTCGGGCCAGCCGAACCAGGCGTTGTCACCGTTGGCGGCCGCGGGCGCCGAGCGCACCGGATCCATGATGTCGGTGGCGTACCAGTTGGTGTTGTGGATGTTCCAGCCGCCCTCGGTCGGCGCGGCCTTGGAGGCACGGCGCGTGGCCACGCTCTGCCAGTCCATCGCGGCGAGGTTGACGTTGAAGCCCGCCTTGCGCAACGCCTGCGCCATCACCACGGGTTGGGCGCTGAGCGTGCCCACGTCGGTGGCGTGCATGACGAGAATGGGCGTGTTGTCGTAGCCCGCTTCCTTGAGCAGCTGCTTGGCCTTCTCGATGTTGCTCGGCACGGTCATGTCCTTGCCGATGTCGCTCGTGAAGGGCGTGCCGCAGCCCCACAGCGAAGCGCAGGTCTGCCAGTATTTGTCGTTGCCGACCAGCGCCTTCATCACGTCTTCCTGGCCGATGGCGTACATCGCGGCCTGACGGATCTTCTTGTTGTTGAAGGGCGGGTACTTGAAGTTGAAGCGGTACATCGTGAAGTAGCCGACCGGGCTGAGCGATTCTTCCTTCAGCTCGGGGTTGCCCTCGACCATGGGCAGCAGGTCGTAGGGGAACTGCTCCACGAAATCGATCTCGCCACCCAGCAGCGCGTTGGCGGTGGTGAGGCCGTCGGGCATGACGTCCCATTCGACGCGGTCGACGTTGACGACCTTGCCGCCGGCCAGACCGCTCACGGCCTCTTTGCGCGGCACGTAGTCGGCGTTCTTCACGTAGATGGTCTTCACGCCCGGTTTGAAGTCGGCAACCTTGAACGGACCCGAGCCCGTCATGTCGGTGATCGGTTTGCCGATCGGCACTTCGGCCACGCGTTTGGGCATCATGAAGGCCGCCGTACCGGTGGGCTTGGACAGCGCGCGCAGCGCGAGGTCGGTCGGCTCTTTCATGACGATGCGAAAGGTCTTGTCGTCGACCGTTTCGATCTTGTCGGTGAACTTGAGCAGGGTGCGGCCCATGCCGTCGCCGTTGGCCCAGCGCTTGATCGACGCCACGCAGTCATCGGCGGTCACGGGCTTGCCGTCGTGCCACTTGAGGCCGTCGCGCAGCGTCATCGTGTAGGTCTTGCCGTCGCCCGAGACATCCCATTTCTCGAGCATCTGCGGCTGGATCTTGTTGTCGGCATCGGTGGCCAGCAACGTGTCGTAGATCATGTAGCCGTGCCACGTGGTGATGTATGCAGTGGTGGCGTGCGGGTCGGTCAGGCGCAGCGGCGAATGCATGACCGCCTTGATGACGGTCTCGGCGGTGGCGGCGTTGGCGGCCAGGAGCGTGGCGCCGGCCAGCGCGGCCGTACGGACAAACTTGAGCATCGGTGTTCCCCTTTTTCTTGCAGCGTGCGGCGCACGGTTACCGCGCCGCCGTCGTTGTGGATGAGCCAGCGCCGCCGCGGGCGGCCTGGCCATAGGGTGAGTCTGCTGAGCATCCGGGCCGCGTCGGGCCCGGGGGTCTGTCATGCGGTCCGGCTTGCGAAGACCGGACCGCATGGCGCCATTCTGATGCCGTGGCGCAACCGTGTCCATGGTTGTTTAGCCGCATCCATGAGCATCGAGCCGGGCGCTTCGCACACCAGGATCACGTGCGCGATGTCGGTGAAATCCGCGCGGAAATGCGCCGTGCTCTTGACCACCAGAATGGCGGCGCGCGTGGGCTCCACGCCGGCGAAACGGAACATTTCCTGATCGGCCATCTGCACCTTCACAGAGGCGACGATCACGCGCACATCGTCGATGCGCAGGCAGGCCGAGGGGCCCAGATCCATATGGAATCCGCGGTAGAACGCGCCGTGTGTATCGAACTTGCCGTCGGAGAGCTTCTCGACGACGAAATCGGCCTGCAAGGGCTCGTCATCGGGAATACCCGAGTGTCCACCCAGCGAGAGCCGCACCGTCTTGCCGACGCCCGCGCGATGCGCCGCCAGCGCCGCCTCGGGGTCGACGATGAGTCCGATGGCGGCGTGTCTGGCCTGATTGCGGATCAGGGCGCGCAGCACGCCGGTGGTGTCCGAGCTGCCGCCGGCGCCGGGGTTGTCCTGGACATCCGCGATCACCACGGGCTTGCTCGCCGTGCGTGCGATGGACATGGCCTCGCGCACGGCCTCGTCGGGGGTGTAGATCTTGCCGCCGAACTCGTGTTCGGCGTCGAGCACCGCGCGCGTCATCTCGTCGGCGGCGCGGTCGGCATCCTGTTGGGTCTCGCCATAGGCCCACACAGTGGGCGCGCAGTCCGGGAAGTCGGCCGCCGGAAAGCCGGTGGCGAACGACAGGCTGATGGCCGAGCGGGCCTCGATGTCGTCGACCAGGCGATAGAGGCCGCGTGCCGGCTCGATGTCGGTGGACTGCCAGCAGAGTGAGATCAGATAGGGCAGCTGGCGCAGGCACACGCTGGGCCGCGGCATGCCGTCGAGGCGGCGCTGCAGGAACGCCGCCGCGCGGGCGCCGGTTTCGGCCATGTCCACATGCGGGTAGGTGCGATAACAGACCAGGCCGTCGGCATGGCGCACCATCGCGCGCGTGACGTTGGCATGCAGGTCCAGGCTGGCGACCAGCGGCACGTCCGGGCCGATGAGCTCGCGCACGCGGCGCAGCAGTTCGCCTTCGCCGTCATCGAGATGCTCGGTGACCATCGCGCCGTGCAGATCGAGGTACACGGCGTCCAGCGGCATCGCCTGGCGCAGGCCGTCGAGAATGAGTGTGGAGATGCGTTCGAACGCGTCGCGGGTCACCGGACCCGATGGGCTGGCCGCCGTCCAGGTGGTGGGCACCAGCGTGTGCTGGCGCATGGCATCGATGAATCCCGCCACCGGGATGTTGGCGCCGGCCACGGCGGCGAACATGCCCTGTCCGCTCACCAGTTTTGGCCAGCCTCCGCCCTTGTCGGCGAAGTCCTCCCAGGCCGCGCGCGAAGGCGCGAACGTATTGGTTTCGTGCTGAAAGCCGCCTATCCCGATGCGCATCGGAAAACCCCTTGTGAAAGTTGTTCTGGATAGCTTGCTGACTGCCGACGCGTTGGGCGCGTTCTGAGGTCTTGTTGCGGTACTGCGTCTCCGAGTGCGGTATTGCGACTGCAAAATGCAAAGCCCGCGCCGGGATCGCTCCCGGCGCGGGCCGTCGTGCTTACTTGGCCACCGGCATGGTGAATTCGGCGCCCTTGGCGATGCTGTCGGGCCAGCGTTGCATCACGCTCTTGTAGCGCGTGTAGAAACGGATGCCTTCTTCGCCGTAGGCGTGGTGGTCGCCGAACAGCGAACGCTTCCAGCCGCCGAACGAGTGCCAGGCCATCGGCACCGGGATCGGCACGTTGATGCCGACCATGCCCACCTTGATCTGGCGCGCGAAGGCGCGGGCGATGCCGCCGTCGGAGGTGTAGCAGGCCACGCCGTTGCCGAACTCGTGCGCGTTGATGAGCTCCACCGCCGAGGCGAAATCGGGCACGCGCACCACGCACAGCACCGGGCCGAAGATCTCTTCGCGGTAGATGTTCATCTTCGGGGTGACGTGATCGAAAAGCGTGCCGCCCAGGAAGAAGCCCTTTTCGTTGCCGGGCACCTTCAGGCCGCGGCCGTCGGCGACCAGCGTCGCGCCGGTGGCGATGCCGTCTTCGATGTAACCCAGCACCTTGCTGCGGTGCTGCGCCGTCACGAGCGGGCCCATTTCGGCGTCGGGCTGCATGCCGTCCTTCACGATCAGGGCTTCGACGCGCGGCTTCAGGCGTTCGACCACCTTGTCGGCGATGTCGCCCACCGCGACCGCCACCGAGATCGCCATGCAGCGCTCGCCGGCCGAACCGTACGCCGCGCCCATGAGGGCGTCGGTGACCTGATCCAGATCCGCGTCGGGCATGACCACGAGGTGATTCTTGGCGCCGCCCAGGGCCTGCACGCGCTTGCCGCGGCGCGTGCCTTCGGCGTAAATGTATTCGGCGATCGGGGTCGAGCCCACGAACGACAGGGCCTGCACGTCGGGATGCTGAATCAGCGCATCGACGGCGGTCTTGTCGCCCTGAACCACGTTGAAGACGCCGTCGGGCAGGCCGGCTTCTTTCAGCAGTTCGGCCAGCCGGATCGAGACCGAGGGATCGCGTTCGGAAGGCTTGAGCACGAAGGTGTTGCCGCAGGCCAGGGCCACCGGGAACATCCAGCACGGCACCATCATCGGGAAGTTGAACGGCGTGATGCCGGCCACCACGCCCAGCGATTGGCGCATGCTCCAGTTATCGATGCCGCCGCCGATCTGGTCGGTGTACTGGCCCTTGAGCAGATGCGGAATGCCGCAGGCGAACTCGACCACTTCGATACCGCGCGTGACTTCGCCCTTCGCGTCGGAGAACACCTTGCCGTGTTCGAGCGTGATCAGTTCGGCGAGCTCGTCCTGGTGCTTGTCGAGCAGGGCCTTGAAGTTGAACAGGATGCGCGCGCGCTTGAGCGCGGGCGTTTCGGACCAGGCCGGGAAGGCCGCTTGCGCGGCCGCGACGGCCAGGCCGACATCGTCCGCGGAAGCGAGCGAAATGGTGCTGGAGATGGCGCCCGTGGCGGGGTTGAACCCTTCGGTGTAACGGCCGCTGCGGCCTTCGTAGGCCTGGCCGTTGATGTAGTGCGTAATCTGTTTCATGGTTCGGTGCTGCTTCTAGGCTTGGAACATGAACGCCGCGCCTCGCGGCGCGGCGTCGTGGCCCGATAGGGCGTGGGTCAGGCGACTTCTTTCAGGATCTTGCCGATGCGGTCGAACATCTCGCCGATCTGCGCCTCGTCGATAATGAGCGGCGGCGACACGGCGAGCGTATCTCCGGTATAGCGCACCAGCAGGCCGCTGTCGAAGGCCTTGTGGAAAATTTCGGCGGCGCGCGCGCCCGGCGCGCCGTCGCGCGGCTTGAGTTCGATGCCCGCCACCAGCCCGATGTTGCGCACGTCGATGACGTGCGGCGCGCCGCGCAGCGCATGCGCGGCGGCTTCGAACGCGGGCGCCAGGCTGGCGGCGCGCTCGAACAGTTGCTCGCGCTTGTAGATGTCGAGCGTGGCGATCACGGCGGCCGCGGCCAGCGGATGCGCCGAGTACGTGTAGCCGTGGAAGAACTCGATGCCGCCCTGCGCGCTGTTGACGATGGCGTCGTGCACCTCGCGGCGTACCGCGACGGCGCCGGCCGGCACCGCGGCGTTGCTCACGCCCTTGGCCATCGTGATCAGGTCGGGCGTCACGCCGAAGTATTCGGCGGCCGTGCCCTTGCCCAGGCGTCCGAAGGCGGTGATCACTTCGTCGAAAATCAGCAGGATGCCGTGACGCGAGGTGATTTCGCGCAGCCGCTCGAGGTAGCCGCGCGGCGGCACCAGCACGCCGGTCGAGCCGGCCATGGGCTCGACGATCACCGCCGCGATGGTCGATGCGTCGTGCAGGGTGATCAGACGCTCGAGTTCGTCGGCCAGGTGCGCGCCCCATTCGGGCTGACCGCGCGTGTAGGCGTTGTGTTCGAGGTTGTGCGTGTGCGGCAGGTGGTCGACCGAGGGGAGCAGGGCGCCCGAGAAGGTCTTGCGGTTGGCCATGATGCCGCCGACCGAAATGCCACCGAAGCCCACGCCGTGATAGCCGCGCTCGCGGCCGATCAGGCGGGTGCGCTGCGCGTCGCCGCGCATGCGGTGATAGGCCAGCGCGATCTTGAGCGCGGTGTCCACCGACTCGGAGCCCGAGTTGGTGAAGAAGATGCGGTCCAGTTCCTTGGGCATGAACGAGGCGACCGCGCTGGCCGCCTCGAAGGCGAGCGGGTGACCGAGCTGGAAGCCGGGCGCGTAGTCCATCTCGCCCGCCTGGCGCGCGATCGCCTGCGTGATCTCCTCGCGGCAGTGCCCGGCGTTCACGCACCAGAGCCCCGCGGTGCCGTCCAGGATCTGGCGGCCGTCGCCCGAGGTGTAGTACATGCCCTTGGCGCTGGTCAGCAGGCGCGGCTGCGCCTTGAACTGTTTGTTGGCGGTGAAGGGCATCCAGAGATGCGACAGATCGGGCGTGCCGGGGGCGTTCATGGTGACTCCAGGGGGAAATCCTGGGCGGCCATCGGAGCCGCCAGGGAATGTCAGCGATTCTGGCCCCGCCGATTTGGAATGAAAATATACAATCCATGCAAAAGCCCCAAACTGTATTGCTTCAGAATGGATAACCGTACAGATTCATGATCGACTTCCAGCCCGTGCGCCGCCGCGACGGCGGCCCCACCCTCGTGGAGCAGGTCATCCAGGCGTTCGCGCGGGCGATCGAACAGCAGGAGCTGCGTGCGGGTATGTCCGTACCCTCGGTGCGGGAGTTCGCGCGCCAGCACGGGGTCAGCACCTTTACGGTTGCCAGCGCCTACAGCCGGCTGGTGGCGCAGGGCTGGCTGGCGGCCCGTCCGGGCGCCGGCTATCGCGTGATCTCGCCCGGCCGCCCGGCGCGTGTCCCCGGCCCGGCCGCGGCGTGGGCGCCGCCGCGGCTCACCTCGGCCTGGTTGCTGTCGGACATTTATGCCGACCACTCCATCCCGATCAAGGCGGGCTGCGGCTGGCTGCCGGGCGAGTGGCTCAACGAAGAAGGCCTGCACCAGGCCTTGCGCCACATGGGCCGCGTGCCGGCGCTGCGCATCTCGGGCTACGGGCATCCCTACGGCTACGCGCCGCTGCGCGAGAGCGTGGCGGGCGCCCTCGGCGCGCATGGCCTCATGGCCGAGGCCGATCAGGTGGTGCTCACGCAGGGCGTGACGCACGGTCTGGACATGGTCATTCGCACGCTGCTGCGGCCCGGCGAGACCGTGATCGTCGAGCAGCCCTGTTATGCCAACCTGCTGCAGCTGTTGCGTCTGAACGGCCTGCGGGTGGTGGCGGTGCCGCGCACCGAGGCGGGCCTCGATATCGACGAGCTGCAGCGGCTCGTGCAGGCGCACGCGCCGCGCGCGCTGTTCGTCAACACCGTCTTGCAGAACCCCTCGGGCATGAGCCTCACCATGCCCAATGCCTTCCGCCTGCTGCAGCTGGCCGAGCAGCATGGATTCTGGATCATCGAAGACGATATCTCGCGCGACCTGCTGCCGTCGCACGGGCCGCTGCTCGCCGCGCTCGATGGCGGCCAGCGCGTGGTCTATCTCGGTGGCTATTCCAAGGTGATCAGTCCGTCGGTGCGGGTGGGCTATGTCGTCGCGCATCGCGATGTCATCCGCGATATTGCGCGCACCAAGATGGCGGTGGGGCTGACCTCGCCCGAGATCATGGAACGCGTGGTGCATCAGGTGATTCGCGAGGGCCGGCTGCGCGCGCACATCCAGCGCACCCGCGAGCGGCTCGCGCAGGCGCATGCGCAGGTGTGCCGGCACATGGATGATTCGGGTTTCGAGATCGCGGCGCGGCCGCAGGCCGGTCTGTTTCTGTGGGCCCGCCCGTCGGGCCGCTGGCGCGACCAGGGCGCGGCGGCGCTGGCGGAGCAGGCGCTGCGTGACGGAATCTGGCTGGCGCCGGGCAGCTACTTCGATGCGGCCGAAACGGATACGCCCTGGCTGCGCTTCAACGTGGCGTATTCAGGCAGCGGCGAGCTGTGGCGGTTCATGCGGCGCGTGTGCGCGCCTTGATGCGCGAGGCGCCGGACCACGTTCGGGCCGGCGCTCGCCTTCAGGCCTGGCGTTCGTAAACGACGATGTCGTAGCGCAGGCCGTTTTCTTCGGGTTGGGGCTGGCGCGAGACCTCGCGCCACGACGCCGGCAACGGCGGGAAGAAGGCGTCGCCTTCAATCTGGGCCTGGATTTCGGTGGCGATCACACGCTGCGCGAGCGGCAGCGCCTGCGCATAAATCTGCGCGCCTCCGATCACGAAGACTTCGCCGCCGGGCTGGGCCGCGGCCACGGCCTCGGGAAGCGAGCCCACGACCTGCGCGCCTTCCGCGAGGTAGTCCGGGTTGCGGCTCACCACGATATTCTGGCGGCCGGGCAGCGGGCGGCCCAGCGATTCCCAGGTATTGCGCCCCATCACGATGGGGCGGCCCAGCGTGGTGCGCTTGAAGTGGGCGAGGTCGCCTGGCAGTTTCCAGGGCAGGGCGTTGTCGCGGCCGATGACGCGGTTGGCGGCGTAGGCGACGACGAGGCTCAGAACGGGCGTGGTCATGGTCGGGATGCGGCGGGGCGTGGCGTCAGACCGCCATCGGCGCGGTGAGCGGGGCGTGGTGCTGATAGCCTTCGAGCGCGAAGTCGCCCGGCTCCACCTGCTCGAGCCACTCGGGCTCATACCGCTGGGTCTGGTTGAAATCCGGAATGCGCGAAGACAGCGTGAGCCGCGGCGCCTCGAACGGCGTGCGGGTGAGCTGTTCGCGCAGCATCGGCAGATGGTTTTCGTAGATGTGCGCGTCGCCGATGAAGTACGTGAACCAGCGCGGCGTATAGCCCGTCAGGCGGCCCACCAGATGCAACAGCGCGGCGCCTTCGGTGAGGTTGAACGGCGTGCCCAGGCCCACGTCGTTGGACCGGATGTACAGACACAGCGAGATTTCGCGCGTGGTGGCGTTGGGCAGGAATTGGTACAGCAGATGGCAGGGCGGCAGCGCCATCTCTTCGATCTGCGCCCAGTTCCAGCCATGGAACAGAATGCGGCGATCGCTGGGATTGTTGTGGATCGCGTCCAGGCACTGGCGCAGCTGATCCACCGCCTTGTAGAGCAGCACGTGCGGCACGCCGGCCTCGTCGAGCTCGGACACGATGCGATAGCCGCGGCCCTGCGCGTCCTCGATCTGCGCGCTGTTGGCGCGCGGCAGCAGCTTGTAGGCCGGCCATTTGCGCCACTGCACGCCGTACACCGGGCCCAGGTCATCGGGGCCGTCGCGATACGGGTTCGCCAGCCACTGCGCGTTTTCGTTGGCGTTCTGGTCCCAGACCTTGCAGCCCAGCGCACGGAAGTCGGCGGCGCTGTCGTTGGCGCGCAGGAAGCCGACCAGCTCGCCGATCGCCGACTTGAACGCCAGCTTCTTGGTCGTCACGGCCGGGAAGCCTTGCTGCAGGTCGAAGCGCAGCATCGCGCCGGGCAGCGACAGCGTGCGGATGCCGGTGCGGTTCGATTGCCAGGCGCCTTGGTCGAGAATGGACTGGACGAGGTCGAGATACTGTTTCATGAGAGCGGGCGCGTGCGGGCGCCGGGTGGTGCGTAGGATCCGGCCGCGGCGCGGCCGGCCTGGTGGGTCGACCGCGGGGTCGACCGGAAGGCGATCAGGCGGGCTGGGCCGCGCCTTGCGTATCGGCGATTTCCACCGAGAAGGTCAGTTCGGCGGTCTTCTCGAGCATGGCCGAAGCCGAGCAGTACTTTTCGTGCGACAGCTGCACGGCGCGCTCGACGGCGGCCTGCGGCAGATTGCGTCCGGTCACGGTGAACGCGAAGTGGATCTTGGTGAAGACCTTGGGGTCGGTATCGGCGCGTTCGGCCGAGAGCTTCACGCTGCAGCCGGTCACGTCGTGACGGCCGCGCTTGAGGATCAGCACCACGTCGTAGGCCGTGCAGCCGCCGGTTCCGGCCAGCAGCATCTCCATCGGGCGCGGGGCCAGGTTATGACCGCCGCCTTCGACGGCGCCGTCCATGTTGGTGACGTGGCCGCTGCCCGTGCTGGCGGTAAACAGCATGCCGGACGGACCGCCCCAATCAATTGTGCATTCCATGGTTCTGCATCCCTCGACGCTAGGTATTTGCTTGCGCACTATCAAAGGGGAATCATAACCGGGGAAGAGGGGCCCCCAAAGGCGGCACTACAATCTGATCCTGAGTCCCACGGTCCAGGGACGCCAGCCTCAAGGAGTCGCCCATGTCGTACGCCCGTTCCGCCCCAGGTTTCACCCCCCTGACCCGGCGCGCGGGGCCGCTCGATGGCCTCCTGGGCGAGATCGATTGCGCATTGCAGGTGCTGTCGCGCAGCGCGGTGGCCGGCCGGCCGTATCCGGCCCGGGCCGACGAGGCGCCTCAGTCGCTGTCCGAGGCCGACAAGCGTCACGCCGCCGGTCTGATGCGGGTCAACCACGTCGGCGAGGTCTGCGCGCAGGCGCTGTATCGCGGCCAGGCCTCCGTCTGCCGCGAGCCCGCCGCGCGCGAGCTCCTGCTCGAGGCCGCCGCCGAAGAGGTCGATCACCTGGCGTGGTGCGACACGCGGCTGCGCGAGCTCGGCAGCCGGCCCAGCCTGCTGAATCCTGTCTGGTATGCCGGCTCGTTTGCGCTGGGCGTGCTCGCCAGCGTGGCCGGCGTGCCGCGCAATCTCGGCTTCATGGCCGAGACCGAGCGCCAGGTCGAGGCGCACCTCGACGAGCATCTGCGCATCCTGCCGCCGGCCGACGCACGGTCGCGCGAGGTCGTGCAGCAGATGAAGGTCGACGAGATCGGGCATCGCACCAGTGCCGAGCGCGCCGGCGCCGTTCCCTTGCCTGGTCCGGTCAAGGCCGCCATGCGGGCCATGTCCAAGGTCATGACCACGGCGGCCTATCGGATCTGACGCCACCGACCCATTCAGGATCGCCCTGCGGGCGGTACCAGATTGGTGCAATGCGATAAAACGGGCGCCTGGCGCCCGTTTTTCATTCTCGGCCCCGTCTCAAGTGCTTGAATTTCCTAGGGTAAGTGCGCAAGGGTTTTCCCTTTGAGGCATTACCCCCGCGTCCGCGAGACGCAGGCTGGCTGCGCTTCTGCGGCCGGTGAGCGGCCCAGCTGA
Organism: Bordetella genomosp. 5; assembly: GCF_002261475.1. GTDB lineage: Bacteria > Pseudomonadota > Gammaproteobacteria > Burkholderiales > Burkholderiaceae_B > Bordetella. The sequence continues at coordinate 98,535 of NZ_NEVN01000011.1, read as the reverse complement.
TGCGTCGACCCAACAGCAACAAGATGCAAGGGCGGTCGCTCAAAAAAATCTTGCATTGCACAAAACGCTGCGCTACTATTCATTCAACGGATGCCGAAACGCGAGTGCGGTCCGAGCGACAAAGCAAGATGCAGCGCTCCCCTCGCAAGGATGTCCGGGCTGCCCCCCAGGGGGTCCAGAGCCTAGCTCCCAGCCCACATCCCGGTGTGCCACGGTTGTCTCCTCCACCCTCCTCCTTTGGTGGATTTAGCCCGAGATCTTACGATCTCGGGCTTTTTTTTAAGTCCGAGCAATGCGTCCCTGTTTTGCGGCGAGAAGCATGCGGGGATCTACGCGTTTTCCCCTAAATAGTCGGCTGTGCGTCCTGGGAAAGTTCTACAATCTGCGAAGGCAGGCCTCTGGCGGGCGGCGAATGGCGATGGCCGTCACCGGGATTCCAGGCCTGCGCTTGTCGGTTTTGTTTTCGCGGCCATTCGCGAGACCTCATTCCGCGGTCGCGGATGCGTTACGTTCTGTGCCTGCGACTTGCACTTGTTCATTCGTCCCATATATGGTCGTTACACCTGCGCCAGATAATGGCGGACCTGTCTCGATAGACCAACCAAAGGTGATTCTGTGACCTGGCTGTACATATGCGTGGTCGCGTTCATGGTGGGGGGACTCATCGTGGCGTCAGAGCGCTGGCATGGCGCATTCACTGGCGACAGCGATCTCAACAAACCCCAGGCCTCGCATTCGCGCGCCACGCCGCGCGTCGGCGGGCTGGCCGTGCTCGCGGGTTCGCTCGCCGGTCTGCTGGTGCTCGGTCCCAGCAACATGACCCTGACCTGGCTGTGGCCCGCGCTGTTCGTGTCGGCGCTGCCCGTGTTCGTGGCGGGCCTGCTCGAAGACATCACCAAGGATATCGGCGCGAGCAAGCGCCTGTTCGCCGCGTTCGCGTCGGCGGCCATCGCCTGGTGGCTGCTCGGCGGCGTGAGCCGCGTGGGCATGCCCTGGGTCGACATGATCCTCGCCTACTGGCCCGTCTCGCTGCTGTTCACGATGTTCGCCGTGGGCGGCTGTACGCATGCCCTGAACATCGTCGACGGCATGAACGGCCTCGCCGGCATGGTCGCCACCCTGATGGCGATTTCGATCAGCCTCGTGGCGCTGCAGGTCGGCGACATGCCCATCTTCATGGTGTCGGCCGCACTGGCGTCCGCCACGCTGGGATTCCTGGTCTGGAACTTCCCGTTCGGCCGTGTGTTTCTCGGTGACGGTGGCGCCTATTTCCTCGGCTTCATGCTGGCCGAGCTGGCCGTGCTGCTGGTGGTCCGCAATCCGTCGGTGTCGCCGTTCTACGCGCTCGCCGTGCTGTTCTATCCCGTCTTCGAAACCGGCTTTTCGATCTGGCGCCGCCGCTTCAAGCGCGGCGTCCCGGTCGATCAGCCCGACGCGTTGCATCTGCATCAACTGGTCTTCCGCCGGCTGGTGCGCGTGACGTTCTCGCGCGGCCGGCGTCATGCCGTCCCCGCGCTGTGCAACGCGCTGGCTTCGCCCTATATGTGGGTGCTGGCGCTCATCGGCCTGGTGCCGGCCACGATCTGGTGGGACAACGCCTGGGCGTTGTGCGCCAGTCTCCTCGTGTTCGCCGGCGTCTACACCTGGCTGTACATGCGCCTGGTTTCGTGGCGCCGTCCGGGGTGGCTGCTCTTGCCGTCCGTGCTGCGTACCCCCTGAACGCTTGGGGATTCAGGCTGGTGTGGCTTACCACCAGCCTGGCACGCGCACCCGACCTTATCTTGGAATTCCGTAACCGTTGCCGGTAACAGGGAGATTTATCTTGCGTATTGATGATGTGAAACTGGCCGTCGTCGGCCTGGGCTATGTGGGTCTGCCTCTGGCGGTCGAATTCGGCAAAAAGCGCGATGTCATCGGTTTCGACATCAATACCCGCCGTATCGACGCGCTCAAGGCCGGTCACGATCACACCCTCGAAGTCGACGATCAGGAACTGGCCTCGGCCACCAAGCTGAGCTACACGGCCGACCGCGCCGAGCTGAGCAAGGCCAACGTGTACATCGTCACCGTGCCCACGCCGATCGACGAATACAAGCAGCCCGACCTGACGCCGCTGGTCAAGGCGAGCGAGACCATCGGCGCCGTGCTCAAGCGCGGCGACATCGTGATCTACGAGTCCACCGTGTACCCGGGCGCCACCGAAGAAGACTGCGTGCCGGTGCTCGAGCGCGTGTCGGGCCTGAAGTTCAACGAAGACTTCTACGCCGGCTATAGCCCCGAGCGCATCAATCCGGGCGACAAGGCGCACCGCGTCAGCACCATCAAGAAGGTGACCTCGGGCTCGACGCCCGAAGTGGCCGAGCTGGTCGACCAGCTGTACAAGCAGATCATCGTGGCCGGCACGCACAAGGCGCCGACGATCCGCGTGGCCGAAGCGGCCAAGGTGATCGAGAACACCCAGCGCGACGTCAACATCGCGCTGATCAACGAGCTGGCCCTGATCTTCAACAAGATGGGCATCGACACCGAAGCCGTGCTGCAGGCCGCCGGCACCAAGTGGAACTTCCTGCCGTTCCGTCCGGGTCTGGTGGGCGGTCACTGCATCGGCGTGGACCCGTACTACCTCACGCACAAGGCGCAGGCCATCGGCTACCACCCCGAGATCATTCTCGCGGGCCGCCGCCTGAACGACTCGATGGGCGCCTATGTGGTGTCGCAGCTCGTCAAGGCCATGACCAAGCAGCGCATCTACGTGGAAGGCGCGCGCGTGCTGGTGATGGGCCTGACCTTCAAGGAAAACTGCCCCGACCTGCGCAACACGCGCATCGTCGACATCGTGAAAGAGCTCGGTGAGTACAACGTCGCCGTCGACGTGTACGACCCCTGGGTCGAGAAGGAAGAGGCCGAGCACGAATACGGCATCACGCCGATCGAATCGCCGCAGGCCGGCAAGTACGACGCCGTGATTCTGGCCGTGTCGCACGAAGAGTTCGTCAAGATGGGCGCGGACGAGATCCGCAAGCTCGGCAAGGCCAAGCACATCCTGTACGACCTCAAGTACGTGCTGCCGGCCGATGCGTCGGACCTGCGTCTTTGATCGGGGGCGCGACGATGACCACGAGCACCCGTTACGAATCGGTCTGCGCACAGCTGCGCGCCGCACCGCGCAAATGGCTGGTGACCGGCTGCGCCGGCTTCATCGGCTCGAACCTGATTGAAACCCTGCTCAAGCTCGACCAGACCGTGGTCGGCCTGGACAACTTCGCGACCGGCCATCAGCGCAATCTCGACGAAGTCCGCGGCCTCGTGAGCGCCGAGCAGTGGGCGCGCTTCTCGTTCATCGAGGGCGACATCCGCGACCTGGACGCGTGCAAGCGCGCCGTCGAGGGCGTGGATCGCGTGCTGCATCAGGCTGCGCTGGGTTCGGTGCCGCGTTCGCTGGCCGATCCGATCACGAGCAACGAAGTCAACATCAGTGGCTTCCTGAACATGCTGGTCGCCGCGCGCGACGCCAAGGTGTCGGCGTTCGTGTATGCCGCGTCGAGCTCCACCTACGGCGATCATCCCGATCTGCCCAAGGTCGAGGACAAGATCGGCAAGCCGCTCTCGCCCTACGCGGTCACCAAGCTCGTCAATGAGCTTTACGCCGACGTCTTCGCCAAGTCGTACGGGTTCGAGACGATCGGCCTGCGCTACTTCAACGTGTTCGGCCGCCGCCAGGATCCGGACGGCGCCTACGCCGCGGTGATCCCGAAGTGGACCGCCGCGATGATCAAGAACCAGACGGTGACGATCAACGGCGACGGCGAGACCAGCCGCGACTTCTGCTACGTCGACAACGCGGTGCAGGCCAATATCCTGGCCGCCATGGCGACCGGCGAAGCGCGCAACCAGGTCTACAACGTGGCCTATAGCGGCCGCACCACGCTCAATCAGCTGTTCGACATGCTCAAGGAAAGCCTCGGCCGTCAGGGCGTGCGCTATGAGCAGGACGTCGTGCACGCCGACTTCCGCGCCGGTGACGTGCGTCACTCGCAGGCGGACATCGGCAAGGGCGGTCGTCTGCTGGGCTATGCGCCGCAGTTCGACATCCTGGGCGGGCTGGAAGCCGCGATGCCCTGGTACGTGCGATTCCTGACCTGATTTGAAAGCCCTGATCCGCAAGCTCGGCAACATCCATCCGGACCACCAGCGAATCTTCAGGGGTGCGTTCCGGGTTGCCGTCTTTCTCATTCTGGGCAAGGCCGCGGGCGCCATCAAAGAGATGGCGGTCGCCTATCGCTACGGCGTGAGCGACGCCGTCGACGCCTATCAGTTCACCATGACCATGGCCAACTGGCTGCCGGTCACGATCGTCGGTGTGCTGTCGGTGGTGTTGATTCCGGTGCTGGTGAAGCTGCGGCGCGAAGGCGGCGCAGAACGCGACCTGTTCGTCTCCGAGCTCCAGGCCTGGACGCTGCTGGGCGGCATCCTGCTGGGGCTGCTGACCTGGTTTGCATGGCCCTTCGTGCTGGGTTCGCTCGGCAAGGGGCTGTCGCCGGCGGTGTCGGCCATGACGGGCGAGCTGTTGTGGGCGTTCGCGCCCGTGTCGGCCATCCTGCTCGTGGCCGGTATCAGCGCGGCGCGGCTGCGCTCGCACGAGCGTCACGTCAATACGCTGCTCGACAGCGTACCCGCGATCACCACCCTCGGCTGGGTCATGCTGGCCACCTTCAGCCCCGATCAGGTCGGGCCGCTGCTGTGGGGCACGCTGGTCGGCTACGTCATTCAGATGGTGTGGCTGGCCTGGCTCGCCGCGCGCGCCGACCAGGGCTTCTGGGGCGCGCCGCGCCTGTCGTTGCGGTCGCCGCATTGGCCCGAGCTGATGAGCGCCGCGGGCGTGATGCTGATCGGCCAGGTGGCGATGAGCTTCGTGAATCCGCTCGATCAATACGCGGCGGCCAATCTCGGCGCCAACGCCAACGCCACCCTGGGCTATGCCAGCCGGCTGCTGTCGCTGGTGCTCGGCATCGGCGCGGTGTCGGTGGGACGCGCCGCGCTGCCGGTGCTGGCCGATGTCCAGCATCGCGGCGACCGCGTGCGGGCCCGCGCGATGGCGCTGAAGTGGTCGTATCTCATGGTGGTGGCGGGCGCCGTCGCCGTGCTGATCGGCTGGTGGCTGGCCCCGTGGGGGGTGCGCATTCTGTTCGAACGCGGCGCCTTCACCGCCGAAAACACGCAGACCGTGGCGGAGGTTTTCCGCTGGGGGCTGCTGCAGCTGCCGTTCTATTTCGGTGTGCTGATCCTGGTGCAGCTGCTGGCCAGTCAGAACCGCTATCGCATCATGGCCGCGATCGCGGTCGCCAATTTTCTGCTCAAGGCCGGCATGAATCTGGTGCTCGCGCCGCGCATGGGCACGCAGGGCATCATGCTGGCCACGAGCCTCATGTATCTTTTGTCGTACGTCTGCTATGTGGTCGTCGCGTTGCGTCCGGTTCAGGATGCGCCGCCCACCGAGTCTGGCAAGGAGCAAAACTGAATGTCCGAGCTGGCCGCCGGTCCTCGCGTGCTGATCTTCATCCATTCGCTGCATGGCGGCGGCGCCGAGCGCGTTGCCGCCGACCTGAGCGCCCATTGGGTGGCTCAGGGGCGCGAGGTGATGCTGGTGACGCAGGCGCCCGCCGAGGGTGATGTCTACACCCTCGACCCGCGCGTGCAGCGCCGTGTTCTGAACACGGCGGGCGAGGGCGGCGGACTGCGCGGGGTGCTGGCCAATCTGCGGCGCGTGGCCGCGCTGCGCGCCCTGATCAAGTCGTTCCGGCCGGACATCGTGTTGGGCATGATGACCACGGCGTCCGTGCTGGCGGTGCTGGCCGCCCGCGGGCTGCGCTGCCGCGTCATCGCCACCGAACACACGCACCCGCCCTCGCAGACGCTCTCGGGCATGTGGCAGCGCCTGCGCCGCCTCACATATCCCCGCGCCGCCCGCGTCGTGGCGCTCACGCGCGGCACGGCCGAATGGCTCGACACCCATGTGCCGGGTTGCCGCCTGGCCGTGATTCCCAACCCGGTGCACTGGCCGCTGCCCCGCAGCGAGCCCGTGGTGGCGCCCACCGTTCGTCCGGACCGCAAGTACGTGCTGGGTGTGGGACGGCTGCATGCCGACAAGGGGTTCGACGTGCTGATCGAGGCCTTCGCGCGTCTGGCGCAGCAGCATCCCGAGTGGGACCTGATCCTGCTGGGCGAGGGCAACGAGCGCGCCGATCTGCAGGCTCGCATCGATGCGGCCGGCCTGGCCGAACGCATTCAGATGCCCGGCCGCGTCGGCAACGTCGGCGATTGGTACGCGGCGGCACATCTGTACGCGCTGTCTTCGCATTTCGAGGGCTTGTCGAACACCCTGCTCGAATCGATGGCGAGCGGGCTGATGGCGGTAAGCTTCGACTGTGACACCGGCCCGCGCGAGATCATTCGCGATCAGGTCGACGGCGTGCTGGTACGGCCCGTCGGCGACGCCATTTCGCTCTCCAAGGCATTGTCGAGCATGATGGATGATCCGGCCGGGCGCGCCCGCATGGGCGAGCTCGCACAGGATGTCCGCGACCGTTTTTCGGCCGAGCATGTGCTCGGTCTGTGGCAGAAAGTTTTCGACGACGCATTGGGTGCCGGCCGCCGCGGCTGACGCGATGCTTCGTTCGACGAAGGTGAGATCCTCTACATCATGTGTGGAATTGTCGGTATCTGGGGCCCCCTCGAGGGCAAGGAAACCATCCTGGCGCAGAGCTGCCAGCGCATCCGGCATCGTGGGCCGGACAGCAACGGTTTCTGGGAAGATCGCGACGCCGGCGTGGCCCTGGCGCATGTACGGCTGGCGATTCTCGACCTGACCGAGGCCGGGCATCAGCCCATGGTGTCGCCGTGCGGCCGCTATGTGCTGATCCTCAACGGCGAGATCTACAACCATCTCGAGCTGCGCGCCGACCTCGAAGCGGCCGGGCAGGCGCCCGCGTGGCGCGGTCATTCCGACACCGAGACGGTGCTGGCCTACATCGCGGCGCGTGGCGTGGAGGCGATGCTCAAGGCCGCCACCGGCATGTTCGCGAACGCCCTCTGGGACCGCGAGCGCCGCACGCTCAGCCTCATGCGTGACCGCATGGGCGAGAAGCCGCTGTACTACGGTTTCAGCGGCGCGAACCTGCTGTTCGGCTCGGAGCTCAAAGCCTTCGCGCCGGTGCCGGGCTTCGGGCGCGACATCGATCGCAATGCCCTGGCGTCGTTCATGCGGCACAACTACATCCCCGCGCCGCAATCGATCTACGAGGGCATTCGCAAGCTGCCGCCAGGCACCTGGCTCGAGTTTTCAGAATCGCAGATGCGCGGCCGCGAGATGCCGCAGCCGCGGGCTTATTGGTCCGCGCTGGAGGCCGCCGAGGCCGGCCAGCGCAATCCGCTGTCGTTTGCCAAAGACGCCGACGCGGTCGACGCGCTCGAACAGGTCCTGGGCCGTGCCGTGGGCGGACAGATGCTGTCCGATGTGAGTCTGGGCGCATTCCTGTCGGGCGGCATCGATTCCTCGACCATCGTCGCGCTGATGCAGGCGCAGAGCAGCAAGCCGGTGCGCACCTTCGCGATCGGCTTTCACGAAAAAGGCTACAACGAAGCCGAGCACGCCAAGGCGGTGGCCGCGCATCTGGGCACGGATCACACCGAGCTCTACGTGACGGCGGCCGATGGCCTGGCCGTGGTGCCGCACCTGGCCGAGATGTACGACGAACCCTTCGCCGACTCGTCGCAGATCCCGACCTCTCTGGTGACGCGCATGGCGCGCCAGCACGTGACCGTGGCGCTGTCGGGCGACGGCGGCGACGAGCTGTTCGGCGGCTATTCGCGTTATTTCCGGGTGAATAGCTGGTGGCACAAGTTCGGGCGCGTGCCCGCGCCGCTGCGCCACCTCGGGGGCGCCGTGATGCGCGGCTCGGCCGCGTTGCCGGGCTCCGGCGCGTGGCGTGGCAAGGTCGGCAAGCTGGGCGAGTTGCTCAGCGCGAACAACGAGGGCGAATTCTATCGGCAGTTCGTGTCCTACTGGGCCGACCCGGGCCGCGTGGTCAAGGGGGGCGTCGAGCCCCGCTCGATCTTCGAGGATCCGCTCAAGGGCTCGTTGTTCGAGGCCATGATGAAGCTCGACGCCGTCACCTACCTGCCCGACGACATCCTGGTCAAGGTAGACCGCGCGGCGATGGCCGTGAGTCTCGAGACGCGCGTGCCGCTCATCGATCACCGGGTCTTCGAATTCGCCTGGCAACTGCCGTTCAACTACAAGGTGCGTGGCGGCACCGGCAAATGGCTGTTGCGCCAGCTGCTGTATCGCCACGTGCCGCAGACATTGGTGGATCGCCCCAAGCGCGGTTTCGCGGTGCCGCTGGCCTCCTGGCTGCGCGGCCCCTTGCGCGATTGGGCGGAGGCGCTGCTCGACCCCGCGCGATTGCGCCAGGAAGGTTGGTTCGAGCCCGAACCCATCCTGCGCAAGTGGCGCGAGCACAAGAGCGGCCATCGCAACTGGAATAGTCATCTCTGGGGAGTACTCATGATGCAGGCCTGGCTCGATCAACACCGACGCGGCGATGCCGTGGATCCCCCCGCCCCGCGCCTGAGCGAGGGCGCGGGACGATGAAAATATTGATGCTGGTGAGTTCCATGCATGCGGGCGGCGCCGAACGCGTCGCCGCCACCCTGGTCAGTGCCTGGGCCGAACGCGGCGATGCCGTGACGCTCATGCCGACCTACTCGGAAAAGGGCAGCTGCTTCTATCCGCTGTCGGACAAGGTGGAATTGTTGTGGCTGGCGGACGTCGTCGGCGAGCGCTCTTCCGGCCCGATCACCGCGCTGCGGCGCCTGTGGGCCATGCGCCGCATCATCCGCGAGCGCAAGCCCGATGTGGTGGTGTCCTTCCTCACCAACGTCAACGTGGCCGCGATCATCGCGACCCTCGGCGTCAAGGTTCCCGTGATCGCCTGCGAGCGCACCAATCCCGTGGCCGAAGGCACCGTGAGCTCGCGCTGGCGCAAGCTGCGCCGCTGGTTCTATCCGCGCGCCGCGATGGTGACGGTGCAGGCGCACGCCACCGCCAAGCCCTTTGCTCGCGATGTGCCGGGCATCGAGCGGCTCGAGGTCATTCCGAATCCCTTGCCCCCCGAATTGCTCGACGCACCGATCACGACGGTCGGCGCGCCGGCCCAGGAACGCAAGCGCCTGATCGCGATGGGCCGGCTCGTGCCCGACAAGCAGTTCGACCTGTTGATCGATGTCTACGCCGGCCTGGCCCAGGACTTCCCCGATTGGGATCTGTGGATCTGGGGCGAAGGCCCGATGCGCGAGCAGCTGGAGGCGCAGGTCGAGGCCGCCGGACTGGCCGGACGCGTGCATCTGCCCGGCCGCACCGCCGAGCCCTGGGTCGAGCAGGCGCGCGGCGAGGCCTTCGTGCTGACCTCGGCCGTCGAAGGTTTTCCCAATGTGCTGCTCGAAGCGATGGCCGTGGGGCTGCCGGCCGTGACGTTCGATTGCACCAGCGGCCCCGAAGAGATCACCCGCAATGGCCAGGATGCCTTGCTGGTGCCGCCCGGTGATCGCGACGGTCTGCGCACGGCGCTGGCGTCGCTCATGCGCGATCCCGACCTGCGGGCCCGGCTGGGTCAGCAGGGGGCGCAATCGGTCCGCCGCCGGTATTCGCTGGCCGCGGTGCTGGCCGAATGGGACGATCTGTTCGCGCAAGTGCGCGTGACCGCCTGAGAGCAGGAAAGCGCATGCGCATTGCACACATCATCACGGGACTGGGGCAGGGCGGCGCCGAATCGGTGCTGTTCCGCCTTGCCACGCACACCGGCCAGCGCGATCGCCATTTCGTGATCTCGCTCACCGACGAAGGCGTTTACGGCGCGCGTCTGCGCGCGGCCGGCGTGCCCGTGCATGTGCTCGACATGCCGCGCGGGCGCGTCACCTTCGAAGGCGTGCGTGCCCTGCGCCGCCTGCTGGGCGAAGAGGCCCCCGACGCCGTGCAGACGTGGATGTACCACGCCGACCTGATCGGCGGCGTCACCGCCCGCCTGGCGGGCATCCGCGCCGTCGCATGGGGCATCCGTAATTCCGGCGAGCACCTGTCGCGCAGCAGCCGCTCGGCGCGGCTGGTGCTGCGCATGTGCGCCAGCCTGTCCGGCCGCGTGCCCGCGGCCATCGTGTGCGCCGCGCGCGATGCCGCGCGGCGGCATCAGCAGCTCGGATATCGCGCGGATCGGATGGTGGTCATTCCCAATGGCTACGACCTCTCGCGTTACGCGCCCGACGCCGCCGCCGGCGCGCGCATGCGCGAGATCTGGGGCGTCGCGCCCGACGTCCCGCTCATCGGCTGCGTCGCGCGCTGGGATCCGCTCAAGGATCACGCCAACCTGCTGGGCGCGGTGGGACACCTCGTGCGCGAACACCGCGACGCGGGCCTGCGTTGCGTGCTGGTGGGCCGCGGCATGGCGCCGGGTAACGCCGAGCTGGGCGCGTTGATCGATCGCGAAGGATTGCGCGGCCGCGTGCTGCTGGCGGGGCCGAGCGACGATGTGCCCGCGGTAATGAACAGCCTGGACCTGCATGTGTTGTCGAGCTGCGCCGAAGGGTTTCCCAACGTCGTGGCCGAGGCCATGGCCTGCGGCACGCCCTGCGTGGTGACCGATGTCGGTGATGCCGCTCACATCGTGGGCGACACCGGCCGTGTGGTGCCGGCCCAGGATGCGCGCGCGCTGGCCGAGGGCATTCAAACCATGTTGCTGCGTGTGGCCGAGGTCGGTCGTACGGCGGCCGGCGCCGCCGGCCGCGAGCGGGTGCTGACGCACTTCGACCTCGAAAGAATGGTGCAGGCATACGGCGAGGTCTGGCGCCAGATCGCGCAAGGACGTGCCGCATCATGAGCAAGACGCTGCTTTTCGTTGTCAATAATCCCGCCTTCTTCATGTCGCACCGCGCGCCGTTGGCGCTTGCCGCGCAGGCCGAAGGCTATGACGTGCATGTGGCCACGATGGACGGCCCCGCGGTGGCCGACATTCAGGCGCTGGGGCTCACCCATCATGCGATTCCCATGACGCGCAGCGGCAAGCAGCCGCTGCAGGAGCTGGGCACGCTGATGGCGCTGGTGCGCCTGTTCAAGCGCCTGCGCCCCGATCTGGTTCACCTCGTCACGATCAAGCCGGTGCTCTACGGCGGGCTGGCGGCGCGGCTGGCGCGCGTGCCGGCGATGGTCGCGGCGATCTCCGGCCTGGGCTTCGTGTTCGTGGCCCGCGGCGGCAAGGCCGCGCTGGTGCGTGGCGTGGTCAGCGTGCTGTACCGTCTCGCGCTCGGACACCGCAACAGCAAGATCGTGTTCCAGAACGCCAACGATCGCGAACTGCTCGGCAAGGTCGGCGCGGTGCGGGATGACCAGGTCGAAATGATTCGTGGCTCAGGGGTGGATCTGGCCGAGTATCGTGCCGAGCCGGAGCCCCCCGAACCGGCGGTGGCGCTGATGGTCGCGCGCCTGTTGCGCGACAAGGGCGTGTTCGAGTTCGTGGAGGCCGCGCGCCTCCTGCGCGAACAGGGCCTGCCGGTGCGCCTGCGCCTGGCGGGCGGTATCGATCCGGGCAATCCGGCGTCGGTCACGCCGGAGGAACTGCAGCGGTGGCGGGACGAGGGTCTGGTCGAGGTGCTGGGCGAACGCCGCGATGTGGCCGACCTCTATGCCGCGAGCCATATCGCCGTGTTGCCTTCGTATCGTGAAGGGCTGCCCAAGTCGCTGATCGAGGCGGCCGCCTGCGGTCGTGCGGTCGTGACGACCGATGTGCCGGGATGCCGCGACGCCATCGAGCCCGGCGAAACGGGCCTGCTGGTGCCGCCCAAGAATGCCACCGCGCTGGCCGGCGCCATCGCGGCCCTGGCGGTGGATCCCACGCGGCGCCAGGCCCTCGGTGCCGCCGGGCGGCGTCTGGCCGAACGCGAGTTTTCGATCGCCGACGTCTGCCGCCGGCATCTCGAGATTTACGCGCGTCTTATCGCGAAGTCGTGAGGGCGGTGCCGGCCCGGACCCGTCCGGGCCGCGTTGCGCGGCCTTCGACGCGGGCCGGGGCCCGCTTCAGCACGAAGGCGTGCCCGGTCCCGCCAGCGTGGCGATCCAGTGCCGGGTCGAGGGGTCCTGGTCGGAACCCTCGTTCGAGCCGTTCAGATCACCGAGGATGTTGCGCGCCAGCGCCTTGCCGAACTCCACCCCCCATTGATCGAAGGGATTGATGCCCCACAGCACGCCTTGCGTGAACACTTTGTGTTCGTACAGGGCGAGCAGGGCGCCGAGCGAGCGCGCATCGAGGCAGGGCAACACGATCAGCGTCGACGGCCGGCCGCCGGGATGCACCTTGTGCCGGGCCAGTTGTTCCGCCCTGTCGGGATCGGGTTCGACCTCGAGCGACTCGCGCAAGGCCTCTTCGAAAGACTTGCCGCGCAACAGCGCCGCGCGTTGCGCGAGGCAGTTGGCGATCAGCAGCTGGTGGTGCTGAGCGTAATCGTGATCGGGACGCGCGCTCAGGATGAAGTCGACCGGCGCGCCCAGGCTGTCTTGGTGCAGCCACTGGAAGAACGTGTGCTGACAGTCCGTGCCGGTCATGCCCCAGACGGCGGGGCCCGTCGGCACGCCCACGGCGCTGCCGTCGGCCGTGGCGACCTTGCCCAGCGATTCCATCTCGAGCTGCTGTGCCCACGGCACCAGATGCTCCAGGCGCGAATCGTACGGCGTAATGGCCAGGGAATCGAAGCCGCGCACGCTGCGGTTGGCCAGCCCCGCGAGCGCCATCTGCACCGGGGCGTTCTGCGAGAGCTCCGCGTTGGCGAAGTGCTGATCCATATCGGCGGCGCCGGCCAGCAAGGCATCGAACGTGTCACAGCCCAGGCCCAGTGCGATCGGCAGGCCGATCACCGACCACAGGGAATAGCGGCCGCCGACCCAGTCCCAGAACCGGAACACGTGCTGGGGCGAGATGCCGAAGTCCAGCGCGGCGTCGGTGTTCGCGGTAATCGCGACGACCTGGCGCACCGGATCTTCGATGCCCGCTGCGCGCAGCCAGTCCATGGCCACGGCCGCGTTGGCCAGCGGCTCGGTGGTGGTGAAGGACTTGGAGGCGATGATGACCAGGGTCTGATGGGGATCGAGACCGGTCATGGCATCCGCCACCGCGTGCGAATCGACGTTGGAGGCGAAGCGGATGTCGCGCTTCACGCCACCGTGCCGCAAGGCGCGCAGCACCATGCGCGGACCCCAATCGCTGCCGCCGATGCCGAGATGCAGCACGTGCCGGTACGACTGGGTGGCGTCGAGTTGCGCCACGAAGGCGCGCATGCGCTCGCGCTCGCCCAGGATGGCGCGGGCGACGGACGGCGGCGGCTCGGACGCGCGCAATGCGGTGTGCAACGCCGCGCGGCGCTCGGTCCAGTTGGCCTGGCCGCCGTCGAACAATGCCGAGCGCGCGCGGGTGAAGTCCTGCTGGGCCAGCAGCGCAAGGCCGGCCTGGTCGAGCGCCTCGGATTGAGGCTGCGCGCTCAGGTCGACCTGCAGGCCGCCGGCCTCGATCACGCGCAACGATTCTCCATGGACCTGAGCCAACTGGACGGTGTCTACGTATGCGGCCCAGGCAGGCCCTTGGGTAAGTGAAGAAGTCATTGCGCCGGGATGAAGATCAGTAGGGCAGGCGCGCGTGCGGGGCGAGCTTGAGCAGTTGTTGACGGAAGTCGTGCTGGATGCGGGCCAGCGCTTCGGCGTTTTCGGCTTCGAAGCGCAGCACGATCACAGGCGTGGTGTTCGAGGCCCGGGCCAGACCGAAGCCGTCGGGGTACTCGGCACGAACGCCATCGATGGTGACGAGGTTGGTGACGCCGTCGAACTGGCCTTCGCGTTGCAGGCGGGCGATCAGCGCGTGCGGTTCGCCTTCTTCCATCTCGAGCTTGAGTTCGGGCGTGCTGACCGCTTGCGGCAGGGCCTCGAGGGGTTCGGACGGATTGGCGTGGCGCGAGACGATCTCCAGCAGACGCGCGCCGGTGTAGAGGCCGTCGTCGAAGCCGAACCAGCGCTCCTTGAAGAAGATGTGGCCGCTCATTTCGCCTGCCAGCGGGGCGCCGGTCTCGGCGAGCTTGGCCTTCACGAGCGAATGACCGGTCTGCCACATGAGCGGCTTGCCGCCGGCGGCTTCGATGGCCAGGCCTACGTGGCGGCTGCACTTGACGTCGTAAATGATGGTTTCGCCGGGGCAGCGCTCGAGCACGTCGCGCGCGAACAGAATCAGCTGGCGATCGGGCCAGATGATCTGGCCGGACTTCGTGACGACGCCGAGACGGTCACCGTCACCGTCGAATGCCAGGCCGATTTCGCAGTCGGTCTCGCGCAGGCAGCGGATCAGGTCTTCGAGGTTATGCGGATCGGCGGGGTCGGGATGGTGGTTCGGGAAGGTGCCGTCGACCTCGCAGAACAGCTCGGTGACCTCGCAGCCGAGCGCGCGGAACAGGGCGGGGGCGATCGCGCCGGCCACGCCGTTGCCGCAGTCGATCGCGATCTTCATGGGCCGGGCGAGCTTGACGTCGGACACGATGCGTTCGAGGTAGGCGGGCACCACGTCGAGCACGCGCCGCTTGCCGGGGCCGCCGGCCGGGACGGCTTCGGGCGCGTGCATCGCGTCGCGCAGGGCGAGTACGTCGTCGCCATACAGGGCGCTGCCGCCCATCATCATCTTGAAGCCGTTGTACTTGGGCGGATTGTGGCTGCCGGTGATCGCCACGCCCGAGCCGGTCTTTTCGGCATAAGCCGTGTAGTAGACCAGCGGGGTCGGCACCTGGCCGATGTCCAGCGTATCGACGCCGCCCTCGAGAATGCCTTCCTGAAGCGCGGTCGAGAGCGACTCGCTGCTGAGCCGGCCGTCGCGCCCGACCACGAGGGCGCCGATGCCAGCCGCGCGCGCGCGTGCCGCCAGTGCGCCACCCAGGGCGCGGGCAAAACGCTCGTCGATCAGGTCGGGCACCGTACCGCGGATGTCGTAGGCTTTATAGACCGAGGCGGGGAACTGCGGATTGCTGGACACGTGGGTTATTCCTTGGTGTATGCGTTGTCACCAGGCGCCACTGCGTCATTTTCCTGGGCGCTCCGGTGTACATGAACGTGATTATCCCCGATTCGGGCACGGCGCGTTTGTGAAATACGGCGACGCATCGACGTCATGCCACGGGGCGTAAGGGGGGGCGAACCCGGTGCAAAGCAAGCACCATGCCATGCCGCATCCTGGTGCATGCGCGTAAAACCTGACGTGCGGATGCCCGAACGCGCCGCCATAGGGGCGTCGGGCACGCTTCTTGCAAGTGTCCAAAGGTGTCACGCGAGAAGTGATACGCTTTAGGTGAATTTGAATGGAGGTGGCGCATGGGTGCCAACGTGTCATTGGTCGATATCGCGCACGGCGCGAGCCGCCGGCGTCGCCCGCCGGGCGGATCCAACGGCCAATCCGCGCCCGCGCCCGGGCTCGAACGCCGGCTCGACATCCAGGTGTATTCCGACGCCCGCGTCACCCAGGCCGGCCGGCCCTGGGAGCGCAGCGTGTGGCGCGAGGCGCGCGTGCTGATCGCCGAGTGCCCCGCGCCGCGCCTGGCCTATGGCATCGAGCAGGCACTCCGTGCCGCGGCCTGCGGCATCGCCCGCGACCGTGGCTGGCGCGGGCTGGGCACCGTGGCCTTTTCGCTCGATGACGCGACCGGCATGTTCCGCGTGCTCGAGGCGGCACTCCAACACGACACCGACGAAGGCGCCGGCGTGCTCGAGCCGATTTCCGCTCACACGCTCGACGTCCGGATCGGCGCCTGCGTGGCGTCCGGACGGCCGGATGCCCATCTGGTCGTTTGCGGCACGACCCGCGGCGACGCGCTGCGGCGCGCCTATCAGGCCATCGGCGACATGCCCGGCCTGGCGGTGCCCGAGCGCGCCTTTCTGCTCAACCGCATCGCCTCGCCCGCCTTTTGCTCGGGCCTGACCGGCTCGCGGCTCGATCGCATCACCGACTGGAGCGACCACCGGGCCGCCAGTTGAACCCCGGTGTCGCAGCGCCGCTGACACTACAATAGGCCGCATTCCTGGACCCGCCGACCGGTCTCTCGCCGTCGGCTCCGTGCGAGCTGAACATCATGTCGCTGCTTACCGATCTTCAGTCCCTCCTGGGACCGAGCCACGTCCTGACCGGCGCCGACGCCGAGCCCTATGAGCAGGACTGGCGCCGCCGCTACCGGGGCCGCGCACTGGCGGTGGTACGGCCGGGCTCCACCGACGAGGTCGCCGCCGTGGTGCGGGCCTGCCTCGCGCACGGCGCGCCGATCGTGCCGCAGGGCGGCAACACGGGGCTGTGTGGCGGCGCCACCCCCGACGACCGCGGCGATGCGGTGATCGTGAGCACCGCCCGGCTCAACCGGGTGCGCGCCATCGATACCGATAACGACACCATGACCGTCGAGGCCGGCTGCGTGCTGCAGGCCGTGCAGGAGGCGGCCGAACAGGCGGGCAGGCTGTTTCCGCTCAGTCTGGCGGCCGAAGGCAGCTGCACCATCGGCGGCAACCTCGCCACCAACGCCGGCGGCACCCAGGTGCTGCGCTACGGCAATGCGCGTGAGCTCGTGCTCGGGCTCGAAGTCGTGACCGCCGATGGCGAGGTCTGGCACGGACTGCGCGGCCTGCGCAAGGACAACACCGGCTACGACCTGCGCGACCTGTATGTCGGCAGCGAGGGCACGCTGGGCATCATCACCGCGGCCACGCTCAAACTCTTTCCGTTGCCCGTCGCGTCGTGCACCGCGTTGCTGACGCTCGACAGCATTGACGACGCCGTCGAGCTGCTGTCGCGCGCCCGAGCCGGCTTTGGCGCGTCGCTCACGGGCTTCGAGCTGATGGCGGGCGATTGCCTGCAGGCCGTGATCAAGCTGTTTCCGCAGCAGCGCCTGCCGTTCGAGGGCGATGCCACGCGCTCGCCCTGGTTCGCGTTGCTGGAGCTCTCCGACAGCGAGAGCGAGACGCACGCGCGCGAGCGCTTCGAGGCCGTGCTGGGCGCCGCCATCGAAGACGGCCTGGTGACCGATGCCGCGATCGCGGCCAATCTGGCGCAGAGCCAGGCCATCTGGCATCTGCGCGAAAGCATTCCGCTGGCCGAAGCGGAGCTCGGCAAGGCCGTCAAGCACGACGTTTCCATTCCGATCTCGTCGATCGCGCGTTTCGTGCACACCACCAACGCGGCCCTGCAGGCGAGTTTCCCGGGCGTGCGCAACGTTATCTTCGGCCATCTGGGCGACGGCAATCTGCATTACAACGTGGCGCGCGCGCCCGGCCAGACCGAGGCCGACCTGCTGGCGCTGCAGCCGGGCGTCTACGACATCGTGCATCGCAGCGTGATGGATTTCGCCGGCTCGATCAGTGCCGAACACGGCGTCGGGCAACTCAAGCGTGACGAGCTGCCGCGCTACAAGAGCGAGATCGAGCTCAATCTCATGAAGCGGATCAAGCACGCGCTCGATCCCAATGGCCTGATGAACCCGGGCAAGGTGCTGCAGGCGTCGGCCTGACGCAGGCGAGGAGCGGATCATGGCGCCAGCGGGCCCGAACTACCGCGTGCTGATCGTCGAAGACGATCTCACCATCGCGGGCAATCTCTACGAGTATCTGCAGGGCAAGGGCTTCATGCCCGATGCCGCCTACGACGGCCGCACGGCGCTCGCCATGCTGGGAGAACACAGCTTCGACGCCGTGGTGCTCGACGTGGGCCTGCCTGGCCTGGACGGCCATGCGGTCCTGCACGCGATGCGCATCGAGCGGCGCCTGCCGGTGCCGGTGCTCATCCTCACGGCGCGCGACGGGCTCGACGACAAGCTCGCCGGGTTCGCCCATGGTGCCGACGACTATCTGACCAAGCCCTTCGCGCTGGCCGAGGTGCACGCGCGCCTGCAGGCGCTGATCCTGCGCGCCCGCGGCGCGGTCGTGGATGCCGTGCTGAGCTGCGGCGCGCTCGCGCTCGATACCCGCACGCGCGACGTCACCGTTTCCGGCACGCCGGTGCATCTGGCGCGCAAGTCCACCCTGATCCTCGAGACCCTGCTGCGCGACCCGGGCCGGGTGGTGTCGCGCGAAGAAATGGAGTCGGTGCTGTGGGGCGACGAGCCGCCCGCCTCCGATGCCTTGCGCAGCCAGATGCATCTGCTGCGCCGGGCGCTGGCGGACGCCGGTTTCGACGGCATCGAGACCGTGCATGGCACGGGCTGGCGCCTCGTGTCGCCGGCCGCCTGAGGATCGAGGCATGAGCCGTTCCGGAGCGTTGACCCAGCGGGTCGTGTGGGCGCTGACCGGCACGGTCACGGTGTTCGTGACCGTCCTCGCCTTGCTGTCCTATCTCACGTTCGACCAGATGGAAGACGATCTGGTCAACGACATCCTCACCACCGAAACCGAGCGCCTGGCCCAGCATCTGCGCACGGGCGAGTATTTTCTGCCCGACGCGCGGCAGGGCCCGCGCGAGCTCGGTGGCTCGATGCGCGCGTGGCTGATCGAGCCGAACCAGAGCGATGCGGTGCTGCCCGAGCCGCTGCGCGGCCTCGACAACGGCCTGCATCTGCTGGAGCCGGGCGCCGAGACCTGGCACGTCATGGTGGCCTCGGTCGGCAATCAGCAGGGCAAACTCTATTTACTGTACGACGCCACCGACAACGAGGAGCGCGTGCAGAGTTTCGGTCTGTTCGTGCTGGGCATCGGCGCCATCTGCGTGGTGCTGGCCTATGGGCTGTCGCGCCGCGTGGCCGGTATCGCGGTGAGCCCCATGCTCGACCTGACCCAGCGGCTGTCTACCTGGGCGCCGGGGTCGGCCGACCTGGCCGTGCAGCGCGACGACGAGGCGGGCCGCCTGATCGAGGCCTTCAATCGCGTGCAGAATCAGGTCGACCGTTCGATCGCCCGGGAGCGCGAGTTTGCCGCCAATCTGAGCCATGAGGTGCGCACGCCGCTGGCGGGCATCCGCTCCGACGGCGAGATGATGTTGCTCGACGAGACCCTGCCGGCGGCGTCCCGCAAGCGCTTGCAGCGCATCGTGGACCACGTCGACAGCGTGTCGGCATCGCTCGAGAGCGCACGCGCGCTCGCCCGCGACGAGCCTCGCGCCGCCGAGTCCGTCGATCTGTCGCGCTGCATGCGCGACGCCTGGCAAGGCTTCGAGGTCAACGCCGAGCAGGCGGGGCTGCAGTTCGTGAATGCCATCCCGGACGGCGTCGAGCGCATGCTCGACCGCTACGCGCTGCTCACGGTACTACGCAATCTGGTGCGCAATGCGCTGGAGCACGCGGCGCCGGCGGAACTGGTGGCCTCGCTCGACGTGCGAGGCGCGCTGGTGCTGGCCGACAATGGCCGCGGCATCGCGCCCGACGAGCTCCCGTTCGTGTTCCAGCGCTATTACAGCGGGCGGCTGCGCGACTCCGCCGAGGCCGGCGCCGGCGCGGTGCCGCGCGGCCTGGGCCTCGCGATCGCCAAGCGCGTCTGCGACATGCAGGGCTGGACGCTGCACGTGGAATCGTCGCAATCGGAGCCCGGCCGCGGCACGCGCTTCGTGCTGTGCCTGGAAGAAACGCCCGCGCCGGTCGCAGGCGTGTCGTAGTGGCACGCCGGGCGTCCCGAGGCGGGTCGGTATCTGGTACGTTATCGTACAACGTGCCGGCGGTATAATCGGCCGCGAAGTTTTAACCTCCAGCATCACACCACCCCGGGATACCCCCTCGATGAGCAATGCCTCCCAAACCGCAGCGGTGCCGCAGCGTCGTCCGCGTAATCTGGCGCAGGGCCTGGTCGAATCGATCACCGAGCGTATTCGGGGCGGGGAGATCGCGCCGGGGCAGAAGCTGCCCACTGAGTCGGAGATCATGCGCCAGTTCGGCGTGAGCCGGACCGTGGTGCGCGAAGCCTTGTCCCGGCTGCAGGCGGCGGGGCTGGTCGAGACGCACCACGGCGTGGGCACCTACGCGCTCGAGCCCTCGGGCGGCACCGATTTCCGGGTGGATCCGGCCGACATCGCCACCGTGCGCGACGTGCTGGTGCTGCTCGAGCTGCGGATCTGCCTCGAAAGCGAGGCGGCCGGCCTGGCCGCGTTGCGTCGCAGCGACACGCAGCTGAGCGAGATGCGGCGCGCCCTCGACGAGTTCAAGGGCTGTCTGGCGCAAGGGGGCGACACCGTCACCCCGGATTTCCGCTTCCATCTGCTGATCGCGCAGGCCACCGAAAACCGCTACTTCGCCGATCTGATGTCGCATCTGGGCTCGGCCATCATTCCGCGTACCCGCATTAATTCGGCCCGCATCGCCCACGAAGACCGTGAGCAGTACCTGGCGCGGGTCAACCAGGAGCACGAGGACATCTGGCAGGCGATCTCGCGCCAGGATCCCGAGGCGGCCCGCGCCGCCATGCGCATGCACCTGAGCAACAGCCGCGAGCGCCTGCGCCGCGCCCAGGACCGCTGATTTTTTCGCCGGCAGGCCCAACGCTTGTCTTGCGCCGAAATTAGATATACGATGTCGTACAACTAGGCGGCGACGAGCAGTTCCACCGTCTGGTTGCATGCAGGCCGGGTCGGGTGACCCGGTGGCACGACCCAACACGATGAACGCCGCCATCCGGTTCCGGGGGAGCCCGCGGCGCTTTGACACCACGGAGCAGAATTCCATGTATTTCGACCACGCCGCCCTCAAACACCTCCTGGGCAATGGCCTGCTGTCGTTCCCGGTGACCGATTTCACCGCCAACGGCGACTTCAATGAGCAGACCTACCGTCAACGCCTCGAATGGCTGATGCCCTACGGCGCCTCGGTGCTGTTCGCGGCCGGCGGCACCGGTGAGTTCTTCTCGCTGGAAGTCGACGAATACGCCAAGGTCGTGAAGACCGCCACCGACACCTGCAAGAAAGACACCCCGATCGTCGCTGGCGTAGGCCAGGGCACGCGCGCCGCCATCCGCTACGCGCAGGCCGCCGAGGCCAACGGCGCGAGCGGCATTCTGCTGATGCCGCACTACCTGACCGAAGCCAGCCTGGACGGCATCGTCGATCACGTCGAAGCGGTCTGCAAATCGACCAAGCTCGGCGTCGTGGTCTACAACCGTGCCAACTCGCAGCTCAATGCCGACGCGCTCGAGCGTCTGGTCGACCGCTGCCCGAACCTGATCGGCTTCAAGGACGGCGTGGGCAACATCGAACTGATGATGTCGGTCCACAACCGCATCGGCGATCGTCTGGTCTACGTGGGCGGCCTGCCCACCGCCGAAATCTTCGCACCCGCCTACCTGGCGATGGGCGTGAACACGTACTCGTCGGCCGTCTTCAACTTCGTGCCCGCCACCGCCGTGCGCTTCTACGAAGCCATCCGCGCCAACGATCACGCCACGGTCAACGACCTGCTCAAGCGCTTCTACTTCCCGCTGATCGCGCTGCGCAACCGCAAGTCCGGTTACGCCGTCAGCATGATCAAGGCCGGCGCCACCCTGGTGGGCCACTCGGCCGGCCCGGTGCGCAGCCCGCTGACCGAGCTGACCGACGCCGAAGTCGAAATCCTGGCTGGCCTGATCAAGGGCGTCGAGCCCGAAGCCCTGGCCCGCTAAAACCATCTTCCCCTTGCCCGGGCGCGAACAGCGCCCGGTCTGCTCGCGGCCCGCCGTTGATCCGGCGGGCCGTTTTTTTTTGTCTTGGGCCGCCCCAAGACAAAAAGCGCCCCCTCGGGGGGCAGCAAGCCGAAGGCGCAGCGTGGGGGCATTTTTTGACAATAATTTGACGGCTTGCCGGTATGCTTGCGCGTCCCTGAAACGGGCGCTGGTATCGGCCGCTTGAGCCACCCCCCATCGGCGCCACTCCCGGAGCCGCTTTTGCGCCGTCTTACCGTTCGCTTTGTCATCTCCGTGCTGGTCATGCTCACCCTGAGCCGGCTGGCGCTGTCGTTCTGGCTTTGGGAGCGTGTGCAGGACGCCGGCGGACTCTGGCCCATCCTCATCGGGGGCTGGCGTATCGACCTCTGCCTGATCGCCATGGTGATCGGGCTGCCGGCGGCGCTGTCGCCGTGGTTCGGTCATCGTCCGCTCGCCGCCCGGCTGACGGCCTGGTGGTATCGCATCTGGTGGATGCTGTTCGTGCTGCTCGAGGTGTCCACGCCCCAGTTCATCTCCGAGTACGACACGCGGCCGAACCGGCTCTACTTCGAGTACCTGGTGCATCCGCGCGAAGTGGCGGCCATGCTCTGGGAGGGCTACAAGGGCGTGCTGTTCGCCTCGGCGGTCTTGCTGCTGGCGGCGGCGTGGCTGGGGTTCCGGCTTTTCCCGGTGGGCCGCGCCGATGGCTTCATGCGCTGGTGGAAACGACCCTTGGTCACGCTGGCCGTCATTGCCGTCTGCGTGCTGGCCGGGCGCGGCACGCTGCAGCACCGGCCGATCAATCCGTCGGTGGTCGCGTTCTCCAGCGACGCCATGGTCAACACGCTGCCGCTGAACTCGCTCTATAACGTCTTCGATGCGGCCTACCGCATGCGCGACGAACGCTCATCGGCCGCGCTGTATCCGCTGATGGAGACCGACCGCATGAACGCGCTGGTGCGCGAGGCCGCCGGCCTCACCGGCCCGGCGCTGGATCCGGCCTATCCGAGCGAACACGTGCAGCGTGCCACGACACGCCGCGACAAGCCGCTCAATCTGGTGATCATCCTGCAGGAGAGCCTCGGCGCCCAATACGTGGGCAGCCTGGGCGGACGCGACCTGACGCCGAATATCGACGCGCTCGGTCAGCAGGGCTGGATGTTCGGCCGCGCCTATGCCACCGGCACGCGCTCGGTGCGGGGCATCGAGGCCGTGACGGCGGGCTTCCTGCCCACGGTCGCCGAAGCGGTGGTGAAGCTGCCGCGCTCGCAGAGCAACTTCTTCACGCTGGCTGGCGTGCTTGGCGCGCATGGCTACCGTTCCCGCTTCGTGTACGGCGGCGAATCGCACTTCGACAACATGCGCGGATTTTTCCTGGGCAACGGCTTCAACGAGATCGTCGATCGCAAGGCGTTTGTCGATCCGGTGTTCGTGGGCTCGTGGGGCGCCTCCGACGAAGACATGTTCAATCAGGTCGACCGGCTGCTGCGCGCCGATGGCGACAAGCCCGTGTTCACGCTGGCGTTTTCGGTGACCAATCACTCGCCGTGGGAGTACCCGGCGGGCCGGATCGAACCGCAGGGCGATCCCGCCACGGTTGAGAACACCGTGCGCTACGCGGACTGGGCGTTGGGCAAGTTCTTCGAGCGCGCCCGCCAGGCGCCGTACTGGGACAACACGGTGTTCCTGGTGATCGCCGACCATGATTCGCGCGTGTATGGCGCCAACCTCGTGCCGGTGCGGCATTTCCAGATCCCGGCGCTGATCCTGGGGGGCAGCATCGCGCCGCGCCGCGATGACCGCATCGTGAGCCAGATCGACATGGCGCCCACGCTGCTCTCGCTCATGGGCCTGGACAACGTCAATCCGCTGCTGGGCGCCGACCTGACGCAGCGCGATCCGAACCGCGCCATCATGCAGTACGGCGACAACTTCGCTTATCTCAAGGGTGACACGCTGGCCGTGATCGAGCCGCGCAAGCCGGTCCATATCTACAACTACCGCCGCGCGCCGCTCTCGGACGAAGAAGGCTACGACGAGCTGCCGGCCAATCCGGCGCTGGCCGACGAGGCGCTGGCGCACGCGCTGTGGCCGAGCTGGGCCTATCGCGAGGAACGCTATCGCCTGCCGCCTCAGGACGCCGCGCGGCGCTGAGCCCAGGCGCGGGGTTTTCTTGTCTTGGGGCGGCCCGGCGACAAAAATTGCCCCCACGCTGCGCCTTCGGCTTGCTGCCCCCCGGGGGGGCGTTTTTGTCTTGGGGCGGCCCGGCGACAAAAAATGCCCCCACGCTGCGCCTTCGGCTTGCTGCCCCCCGAGGGGGCTCTTTGTCTTGGGGCGGCCCGGCGACAAAAAATGCCCCCACGCTGCGCCTTCGGCTTGCTGCCCCCCGAGGGGGCTTTTTGTTTTGGGGCGGCCCGGCGACAAAAAAGCCCCGGGTGAGGCGCCTTCGCAAGGCGCGCCACCCGGGGCTTTGTCATGCCTGACCGGTCGGGATCAGACGCGTGCCGGCAACACCGTGCCCGCGGCCTGCCCGAAGGCGATGCGCGGGTAGCCGGGTTTTTCGCAGTGCGCGCGGATGATGATCTCGTCGCCGTCCTGCAGGAAGGTGCGCGACTCGCCCCAGGGCAGCGCGACCGCGGTCTTGCCGCCGTTGCTCAATTCCATCAGCGAGCCGGCCTCGTCGGGCTGCGGACCCGACAGCGTGCCGGTGCCGAGCAGGTCGCCGGGTTGCAGATTGCAGCCGTTGACCGTGTGATGCGCGACCAGCTGGGCGACGTTCCAGTAGGCATCGCGGAAGTTGCTCGACGACAACTTGGCCGGCGCCTGCTTCGCGCCACGCGATTGCTCGGTGGTGAGCAGCACTTCCATCTGCACGTCGATGGCGCCCTCGGCGCGGTTCGCGTCGGAGCTCAGGTAGGGCAGCGGCTGCGGATCGGCGGCGTCGCGGCTGTAGGCGACGCGGAAGGGCGCGAGCGCCTCGAGCGTGACGATCCAGGGCGAAATGGTCGAGGCGAAGTTCTTCGACAGGAAGGGGCCGAGCGGCTGGTATTCCCAGGCCTGCAGATCGCGGGCCGACCAGTCGTTCAGAATGCACATGCCGAACACATGCGACTCCGCCTGATCCAGCGGCACACGCTCGCCCAGCGGGTTGGCGCTGCCGAGGAACACGCCGAGCTCGAGCTCGTAGTCCAGGCGCTTGCACGGACCGAACTGCGGCGCCTCGCCTTCGGCGGCCGGGCGTTGCTGGCCCACCGGACGCGGGAATTGCTGGTTCACGCCGATGCTGGAGGCCCGGCCGTGGTAGCCGATCGGCACCCACTTGTAGTTGGGCAGCAGCGGATTGTCGGGCCGGAATTGCTTGCCGATCGCGGTGGCGTGGTGCACCGAGATATAGAAGTCGGTGTAGTCGCCGATCTGGGCGGGCGTGGTGAACTCGGCGTCGGCCTGCGGCACCAGCAGCGGCTCGATCAGGCCCTGCAGCGGCGATCCGGTGCGCAGCGCGCGCGAGAGCGCCAGGCGCAGCGCCTGCCAGGCCGGCTGGCCCAGCGCCATCAGCGCATTGACGCGCGTTTCGCGGCCGGCCTGCAGCGCGGCCCGGGCGTCGCCATCGAACGGTGCGCCCGGATTCGCGTCCGCCAGCGCGGCCAGATCGACGATGGCGTCGCCGATCGCGACACCGACGCGGAAGGCTTCCTGCGTGCCCTTGCGGCGGAACGCGGCGTAGGGCAGGTTCTGCAGCGGAAAGCCGTTGGCCGGGGTGTTGGCGCTGCTG
The DNA here is from genome assembly GCF_002261475.1 of Bordetella genomosp. 5. Classification (GTDB taxonomy): domain Bacteria; phylum Pseudomonadota; class Gammaproteobacteria; order Burkholderiales; family Burkholderiaceae_B; genus Bordetella. Next base: position 73,066 of record NZ_NEVN01000011.1, on the reverse strand, counting down.
ACCCAGCTGGTCAGGGCGGGATCGTGGGTTTCGTTCAGGGTAGTCATGGGTCGCGGTGTCTCGGTTCCAGGAGGAGGGAGGGGGTCGTGCGCGCTGCCAATGACAACGCGGCAATGGCGCACCATTGCCGCGCAGCCATCGGGCGCGGGCCGGCGGCGAGGCCGGCGCTTATGCCCGTTCGGGATTGAAATGCTTCTTCAGGCCTTGCCAGCACTGGTAGTAGTCGCCCTGCAACTGCGGCGATGCCAGCGCGTGCGCGGTCGGGCGGATCACCCGGCGCGTCTCGAACATGAAGGCCATGGTATCGCGGATGTAATGCGGCTTGCTGGTGTCGGCCACGCTCGCCTTCTCGAAGGTGTCGGCGTCGGGACCATGGCCGCTCATGCAGTTGTGCAGGCTGGCGCCACCCGGCGCGAAGCCCTCGGCCTTGGCGTCGTACACGCCCTGCACCAGGCCCATGAACTCGCTGGCCACGTTGCGGTGGAACCAGGGCGGACGGAAGGTGTTTTCCATGGCGAGGATGCGCGGCGGGAAGATCGCGAAATCCAGATTGGCCGTGCCCGGGGTGTCCGACGGCGAGGTCAGCACCGTGAAGATCGAGGGATCCGGGTGGTCGTAGCTGATCGAGCCCACCGTGTTGAACAGGCGCAGATCGTACTTGTAGGGGGCGTGCGTGCCGTGCCAGGCCACGACGTTCAGCGGCGAATGCGTGAGCGGCGCGCGCCAGAAGCCACCGGTGAATTTGGCGATGAGTTCGAAGTCGCCTTCGATGTCTTCGTACCAGGCGACCGGCGCCAGGAAGTCGCGTGCGTTGGCCAAGCCGTTGGAGCCGATCGGGCCCAGTTCCGGCAGGCGCAGCGGCGCGCCGAAGTTTTCGAGCAGATATCCGCGCGCCTGGCCGTCGAGCAGCTCCACGCGCAGGCGCACGCCGCGCGGGATCACGGCGATCTCGCAGGGCTCGAGCTCGATCAGGCCGAGCTCGGTGGCCAGGCGCAGGCGGCCGAGCTGCGGCACGATCAGCATCTCGGCGTCGGCGTTATAGAAGAAGCGGCCGTCCATCGAGCGGTTGGCGGCATACAGATGAATGCCCACGCCCGCCTGTTCGTCGGGGCTGCCGTTGCCGCCCCAGGTCTGCACGCCGGCCACGAAATCGGTCGGCGCGTCGGGGATCGGCAGCGGGCTCCAGCGCAGCTGATTGGGCGTGACGGGGCCTTCGCCGAACGTCGAGCGCCACTGCGGCGCGCCCTCGAACGGCGCGAAGGGCTTGTGCACCACGCCCGGACGGATGCGATACAGCCAGGAGCGGCGATTCTCGGCGCGCGGCGCGGTGAAGGCCGAGCCCGACAGCTGTTCGGCGTAAAGGCCGTAAGGGCACTGCTGTGGCGAGTTGCGGCCGTGCGGCAGCGCGCCGGGCAGCGCCTCGGTGGCGCAGGCATTGCCGAAGCCGGACTGGTATTGCAGGGGCATGGTTGTCTCCTGGCGGCGCCGCGCGAGGGGGCGGGCCGGGGTTGTTATGAGGTGGCCGGACGTGGCGCCGGACCATGCGTCATTCTGCGCAAATTCCCCATCGTTGGATACGGGAATGTATAAATACAGATTATTCACATCATGAATAGTGGCCCCGTGACCGACCTGCGCACGCTCGATCTCAATCTGCTCGTGATCCTGCAGCATCTGCTGCAGGAGCGCAGCATCTCCGCCGTGGCGCGCCGCCTCGATCTGTCGCAGCCCGCCGTGAGCAACGCGCTGCGGCGTTTGCGCACGGCTTTCGGCGACGAGCTCTTCGTGCGCACCGGGCAGGGCATGCAGCCCACCCCGCGCGCCGAACGCATGGCGGGGCCGGTGAGTGAGGCGCTCGATCTGCTCTCGCATATGGTCGACGAGTCCGACGAGGCTTTCGATCCCGCGCACAGCACGCGGCGCTTTCGCATCGCCATGACCGACGTGGGCGAGATTCATTTCATGCCCTCGCTGATGGAAGCGTGCGCGCGCGTCGCGCCGGAGGTCCGCATCGACTCGCTGCGGCTGCAGGGCGCGGATCTGCAGCGCGAACTCGACGCGGGGCGCGTCGATCTGGCCGTGGGCGCCTTCGCGGAGTTGGCGGGCGGCGTGGTGCAACGCATGCTGTTCCGTCAGGGCTACGCGACCCTGTTCCGTGCCGGGCATCCGAGCGCGCGCGCCGGCATGAGCCTGAAGGCCTTTCGCGCCGAGCGCCATCTGGTGGTGTCGCGGGCCGCGCCCTACGGGCAGGTGAATCAGTCGCTCGAGCGCGCAGGCGTGCGGCTCGAGGCGCACTTCAGCGTGCCGCACTTCGCGGCGGTGCCCTACATCGTCAGCACCACCGATCTGCTCGCCACCGTGCCGCAGAAGCTGGCCGCCAGCGCGGCGCCGCATTTCGGCTTGCAGGTCCTGACGCCGCCGATCCGCGTGCCGGCGCTACAGACCAATCTGTACTGGCACCGCCGCTTTCAGCGCGACGGCGGCAATCAATGGCTGCGCGGATTGATCATCGAGACCTTCGCCGATCGAGTCTGAATGGTGGCCGGCGGCTGGGCCGCGCAGCGGCGCCCGGCGCATCGGCGCCCGGCGCAACTGCGCCCGGCGCCGCCGCGCCCGGCATTCATTTCGACGTCGCGGCCAGGCTGGCTGGCGCCGCGGCATGCCCGACGGTTACGGCAAGGTCCGGGGTGTAGACCATCAGGCCGCGCGCCTGCCGCAGTTCGAGATACTGACGCAACACATGACGCCAGCGCGGCTCGGCGACCACGTCGCGCCACACGGCATCCAGTTCACGCGGGTCGGCGTAGAGCCCGGCATCGAGCCGCTGGGCGTAAGCCACCGTCGCGGGCGCCGACAGCAATTGCATGCGGCTCGCCGCCGTCAGCAGCCGCACCGCCGGCTCGGGCGGCGAGTCGCAGCAGTACAGAATGGGCGGCGCGGGGCTGCCGGTCTGCGCCGACAGCGCGGCCAGCGACGCGCCGCTCAGGCGCACGGGGCCGTCGGCACTCTGGAACGCATAGTCGAGGCTCGTATCGGCCGCGGCGAGCAGATTCAGGCCGCGCAGCAGCCGAAAGAGGTCGGTGGCCGCCGCGTCGGGCGAGGCCTTGACCTCCACCACCAGGCATACCTCCCATGCGGTATCCGGGCCGGCGTCCGCGGCTTGCCGCAGCACCAGCACGTCCCACTCGCCCTTGGCGCGATCGGTGCTGGCCACCAGCGAGCCGGGCATGCGTGCCGATCGCACGGTGCGATACACGTGCGTGGCGGTGGCCGCGGTCAGACCGCGCGCGAGCGTGGCGAGCGCGTCGGCGGCGGCGGCTTCGGCCACATTGCCACGGCGGCGCGATGCGGCGCCCTGTGCATAGGCGTCGGCGCTGCCGGATTGCGGACCGTGTTGGGCGCACAGCGCCAGATAGGCCTGAACCCGCGGATGGGCGGCCAGCGCGGCGTAGCGGCGCAAGCGGGCAAACGCGGCGTCTTGCGGCAGGTTTTGCAGCGCGGTCAGCGCCGGCGCGCTCGCTTCGCTGGCCGGCATCGCGAGCACGGCCGCCAGCGCGTGATGCAACGCGGGCCAGTTTTCTTCGCTGGCCGCCGCGTGCAGGCGGGAGAGCGCCGCGCGGCCCGCGTCGTCCGCCATGCGCTGCAGCCGCGCCGGATGGGCCGCGGCGTTCACGATGGCTCGCACGGTGCGCCGGTCCTGTTTGACGCCGCCCGCGAGGCTCACGTATTCGGCCACTTCCGCGGAACGCTGTCGCAACAGAAGCGCCTGGAACACCGGGTCCTGTTGCCATGCCTCGTCCACGACGCGGGCCAGCGCGCCGACGAAGGCGCGTTTTTCTTCCGGCCCCGGTGCCATGCCCGCGTCGACGCAGGCCCGCGTGCGCTCCAGCGCCAGGGCGAGCGCCGTCTCGGCGGTGTCGTCGTCCGCCAGTGCGGCCGGGGTGGCTGGCACCGCATAAGGGCGTGGCACACCGCGCAGCAGATCGTGCAGCAGGGGGCAGGAACTCATGCGCCCCATTGTAGGGGCGCATGTCCGCTTTTGGTCCGCCGGGCGACGGGCCCGGCGGGGCAGCGCGGTCGTCTCAGGCGGAAGCCGCCCCGGTGGCGACCGAGGCGCGTGCGTGGGCCAGGGCTTCGGCAATCACGCTCATGTCGCCGATGTGATTGGCCAGCAGCAGGATCAGCGCGGCGTTGAGTTCGCGGCTCTGCGCATCGCTGAGGTCGCGGTGGGTCTCGATCAGGGCCTCGTAGAAACCGTCGGCCGAAGGCAGGTTGGGCGTGGTGATGAGCGGCATGGCGGTCCTCAGTGCGTGCAGGTGGCGCGTGCCAGCGCCTGGTCGAGCGCGGCGTCGAGCGTGGCGGCATCGTGGCCACGCCAGCGCGCGGCGATGTGCTGGTCGGGGCGGATCAGGTAGCAGGTGCCCGGTTGCGCGTCGTAGCGGCGGGCCAGCAATCCCTCGGTGTCCTCCACGCGCAGCACGCCGGGTGGCGCCGTCCACGTCGCGCCCGCCGGGGCGACCACGATCGCGCGCACCGGCACGGGCCGGTCGGTCTGGCGTTGCAAGGTCTGCACGAGCTCGGAAGAGGGCGCCTCGGCGCCGCCGAACAGCACCACATTGAACGCGGTATCGAGCTGACCCAGCCACCAGGGCTGGCCATTGCCGCCCGCGACCGGCGCATCGGCGGCAACGGCGCCGGGCGCCATCGTGCCGGCGAACGCGTCGGCGTCCGGCGTGTTGAGCGGCGAGTCGCGATAGGTGGCCGGCAAGGACAGACGGCCGCTGTTGACGAGCGTGCGCGCGAAGGCGTGATCGCGCGCCAGATTCAGCACCGCGTTGCGGAACGTCCGGCTCACCTCGCTCTTGGGCGTGATGAAGTCGGTAGAGCGCGACGAGTTGAGAATGTTCTCGTCGGCGGCGTACTCGCGTTCGGTCGCATAGGTGTCGAGCAGGGCCTCGGGCGCATGCCCGGCCAGCACGAGTCGCAGCTTCCAGGCGAGGTTTTCGGCATCCTGCACGCCGCTGTTGGCGCCGCGGGCGCCGAACGGCGAGACACGGTGCGCCGCGTCGCCGGCGAACAGCACGCGGCCGTGGCGGAACGTGTCCATGCGTTCGCAGGCAAACGTGTACACGCTGACCCATTCCAGCTCGAATTCGGTATCGGCGCCGAGCAGCGCGCGGATGCGCGGCAGCACGTTCTCGGGCTTGACCGCCTCCACGGGGTCGGCATTCCAGCCCAGCTGGAAATCGATGCGCCAGACATTGTCGGGCTGCATGTGCAGCAGCACCGATTGGTTGGGATGAAACGGCGGATCGAACCAGAACCAGCGTTCGGCCGGGAAGGGCGCGCTCATCTTCACGTCCGCGATCAGGAAGCGGTCTTTGAAGATGCGGCCATGGGCCTCCTGGCCCAGCAGCTTGCGCACCGGCGAGCGGGCGCCGTCGCACGCGATCACCCATTGCGCCGCCAGCGTATAGGGACCGTCCGGCGTTTCGACGGTGACGAGCGTGTGGTCGTCCTGCGGCTCGATGCCGGTCACGCGGTTTTTCCAGCGCAGCTCGATGTTGGGCTCGGCGCAGGCCTGCTCGTGCAGATAGCCTTCGGCGTAATACTGCTGCAGATTGATGAAGGCCGGGCGGCGATGCCCCGACTCGGGCAGCAGATCGAAGCGCCACACCTCCTGGTCGCGGAAGAACACCTTGCCCACGTTCCACGACACGCCCTTGTCGACCATGCGCTGGCCGATGCCCAGGCGGTCCCAGATTTCGAGGGTGCGTTTGGCAAAACAGATCGCGCGCGAACCGGTCGACAGCCGGAAGTCGTCGTCGAGCACCAGCACGGGTACGCCCTGGCGCGCCAGGTCGATCGCGGTGGTCAGCCCGACAGGGCCCGCGCCCACGATGACCACGGGGTGCGTGGCCGGCGCGGTATCACGGACGTGCGCATGGTAGGCGAACTCCAGCGCCTGGTAATCGATGTCTCCCACGAGTGTCTCCTGCGTGGTGTGTTTGTCTTGGGCCGGAGCTGGCGCATCGCGCGCGGCCGCGGCCGGACGGCAGTCATCCCGGCGCGCCCGGTGGGGCCGCCTGCGGACTGCTCATATAGGTATCGGTCAAACAAGACGCCGCGCAGAGCGCGGCGCCGGCATGCATCAGCCTTCGAGCTGCTTCCACATTTCGATGTCGCGCTTGTCGGTCCAGATGCGCGGATCGTCGTGGCCGGTGGCCTCGTCGTAGGCGCGCGACACGTTGAACGGCATGCAGTGATCGAAGATCACCCAGTCGCTGTAGCGCGGCTTCATGAAGTCGTAGGCCTGGCGATAGATGGTCTTGAGGTCGAGGCCTTCGGCCACGCCGCGGTTGACCACGGCGTACAGGTCGGTCAGGAACGCGCGCGTACCGGCCAGACCCTGGCGCACTTCGGTGGCGCTCTTGAGCGCCGGCCCCCGGCCCGGCACCATCTTCTCGGCGCCGAAGGCGGCCAGCGCGTCGAGCGTGACCGGCCATTGACGGAAGTAGGCGTCGCCGCAATACGGCGTGGACTGGTACTCGACCAGATCGCCCGCGAACAGGATCTTCTGCTCGGGCAGCCAGGCGATGGTGTCGCCCTTGGTGTGGCCGCGGCCGATCTGCAGCAGCTTGACCTCGAGGTTGCCGAGGTTGACCGTCATCTCGCCCTTGAAGGTCATGGTCGGCCAGACCAGGCCGGCCGGAATCGACTCGGCGTTGCGGAACAGGCGGGGGAAGCGGCCGATCTCGCTGGCCTTGTCCTGCTCGCCGCGCTCGGCGATCAGGTCATAGGTGTCGCGGCTGGCGAGGATTTCCTGGGCGTTGTAGGCCGAGGCGCCGAACACGCGCACGGCGTGATAGTGCGACAGCAGGATGTACTTGATCGGCTTGTCGGTCACTTCGCGCACGCGAGCGATCACGTCTTGCGCCATGACCGGCGTGGCCTGGGTGTCGACCACCATCACGGCGTCGTCGCCGATGATGATGCCGGTGTTGGGATCGCCTTCGGCCGTATAGGCATAGGCGTTGTCGGACAGCTTTTCGAACGAAACGACTTTGTCCTGCAGGTCGCCGTGCGACGCGAATTGCTTGCTCATGGAGTCTCCTGCCACATTGTTCTGGGTGTGGAGGCAATATATCCCGGCGTTAGTCTTTGTGCAATACGTTCGCTATAAACGAATTCCCTAGGGTTCCGACCCCTCACCGCTTCTGACAACGCGGGCAGAAATAGGTGGCCCGCTGCCCCTGGACGATGCGGCGGATCGGCGTGCCGCACAGGCGGCAGGGCAGCCCGGCCCGCTCATAGACGGCCGCGTGAATGGTGAAGTAGGCGCCCGGCTCGCCGCTCGCACCCACGTAGTCGCGCAGGGTGCTGCCGCCCGAGTCGAGGGCGTCGGTCAGGGTGAGGCGGATGGCCGCCGCGAGCTTGTCGCAGCGCGGGCGGGACACTTTGCCGGCCGCCAGGCGCGGGTCGATGCCGGCCCGGAACAGGCTCTCGGAGGCGTAGATATTGCCCACGCCCACCACGGCGCTGCCGGCCAGCAGGGCCTGCTTGACCGCCATGGCCCGGCCGCGGAACTGGTCATGCAGCCACTTGCCGTCGAAACGCGGATCGAACGGTTCGATGCCGAGCGTGGTCAAAAGCGGATGGGTGTCGATCGGGCCCGCCTCGGCGGGATGCCACAGCACCGCACCAAAACGGCGCGGATCGTGCAGGCGCAGGATGGCGTGGTCGAATACCCAGTCGACGTGATCGTGCTTGCGCGGCGCTTCGTCTTGAGGCACCCGGCGCAGCGAGCCGGACATGCCGAGATGCACCAGTTGCACACCGTGCTCGAAACGCAGCAGCAGATATTTGCCCCGGCGGGCGCATTCGAGCACCACGCGGTCGGTCAGCAGGGCGGGGAGGTCGGGCGGAACGGGCCAGCGCATGCGGGGTTCGCGGACCACGAGGCGGCGCAGCGTCTGGCCGGTGATGACCGCGTCGATTCCCCGACGCGTGGTTTCTACTTCAGGCAGTTCCGGCATGAGCCAGTGTAAGATGATCAATTACGTGTACGAAGATTGTGCCACCAACCGGACGGGCCGCGTGAAGTTGTCGCTCAAACACATTAATCTCCGATTGGCCTCGCTGGCCTTGGTGCTGGCGGGTATCCAGGCGGTCCCCGCCCTCGCCGCCGAAGTGCGTCCCAAAGACGCCACCGGGCCGCGCCTCGTACCCCAGCAGCGTGCGCCCGAAACCGAAGTGATCCACCTGCGGCCGGGTCAACTGCCGCTGGTGAGCCTCACCGGTGACATTTTCTATCGCGTGCTGGCCGCCGAAATCGCCGCGCAGCGTGGCATGTACGGCAGCGCCGCCACCACGCTCGTCAATCTGTCGCGCGAAACCAGCGATCCGCGCCTGGCGCGCCGCGGGCTCGAGTTCCAGCTCGCCGGCGGCAATCTGCCGGGCGCGCTCGAGGCGGCCCGCACCTGGTCGCGCCTCGCCCCGAACGACATCGAAGCCAGCTCCACCGAGCTGGCCCTGGCCGCGGCCAATGGTCAGACCAAGGGTCTGGCCGAGGCCCTGCGCAAGCGTATCGACGCCACGCCCGACAAGGCCGGCGCCATTGCCCAGGCCATGGGCGTGCTCAGCCGCCTGAACGACCGTCGTCTCGCGCTGCGCATCCTCGACGAAGCCCTCTCCGACAGCGTGCGCAAGCAGCCGGTCGCGCGTCTGGCCCTGGCCGACGTGGCCCAGGCGGCCGGCGACTACGGCCGCGCCTTCACCGAAGCGCGCGCCGCGCTCGCCGCCGACCCGCGTTCCGAGCCGGCTGCCCAGCGTGTGCTCGAGTATGGCGAAAAGGTCGACCCGCAGCGCGCCGAAGAGCAGGCCCGCGCCTATATCGCCCGCAATCCCAACGCCCGCAAGGTGCGTCTGATGCTGGCCGGCCAATTGGCCGAGCGCGGCGATTACGACGCGGCCCAGGCCGAGTTGCAGGCCATGTCGCGCCGCTCGCCCGAAGATTTCGATCTGCTGTTCATGCAGGCGCAGCTCGCCTACAAGGCGGGTCACCTGGATCAGGCGCGCACGCTGCTGCAGCAATATCTGGACGTGCAGAACCAGCGCCAGCAGGCCACCGTGCCGGGCGCCACCGATGCGGGCGCCGCCGCGGCCGATGCGCGCGTGATGCTCTCTCGCATCGCCGAGGATCAAGGCCGCTTCGACGACGCGATCGCCGAGCTCGGCCGTATCGACGACCCCTCCATGCGGTTCTCGGCGCACATGCGCCAGGCCTCGCTGCGCGCGCGTCAGGGCCGTGTCGACGACGCGCTGGCCTTGATCAATGCCGCGGGTCCGCAAGACGAAGAAGAGCAGGTGTTGGGCATCCTCACCAAGGCGCAGATCCTGCGCGACGCCGATCGCGTCGATCAGGCCATCGCGATGCTGGCCAAGGCCGATCAGCAGATGCCCGATACCGTCGAGATCAAATACGAGCTCGCGATGCTGTACGAGCGCGTCGGCAAGATCGATCAGCTCGAACGCCTGCTGCGTCAGGTGATCGCGCTCGATCCCGAGCATGCCCACGCCTACAACGCGCTGGGTTATACGCTCGCCGATCGCGGCCAGCGCCTGCCCGAAGCGCTCGATCTGATCACGCAGGCGCTCGACCTCGCGCCCGATGATCCCTTCATTCTCGACAGCATGGGCTGGGTCAAGTACCGCATGGGCGAGCTGCCCGCGGCGGCCGAGTACCTCAAGCGCGCCTACGCGCAGCGGCCCGAGGCCGACATCGCGGCCCACCTGGCCGAGGTGCTCTGGAAGCAGGGTCAGCGCGAGCGCGCCATGGAGCTGCTGCGCACGGGCTACAAAAAAGATCCCAAAAACCGCACGGTCCTCGAAACCTTCGAGCGCCTCGGAGTCCAGCCGTGATGGCGGTGTTCGCGCGCATGCGCGGTGCCGTCGCCGTCCTGGCCCTGGGCGTGATCGCAGGGTGTACCTCGCTGCCCGAAGTCAAAGCCCCGGCGGGCGATGCCTTCTCGCGCAATGGCCGCTTCGCGATCACCGCCACCGAGTCCGACGGCAAGCAACAGGCCGTGCAGGGCGGGTTTACGTGGCGTGATACGGGTCGTGAGTACGTGCTCGACCTGACCAATCCGCTGGGCTCCATCGAGGCGCGTGTCGAGGGCGGCCCCGGCGTCGCCACGCTCACGCGCGCCAACGGCACCACGCTGCAGGCGCCCAATCCGGATGCGCTGGCCGAAGACGCCCTCGGCAGCCCCGTGCCGGTGTCCGGTCTGCGCAGTTGGCTGCGCGGCCAGCTCGCCAGCGATACCGACGCCGCCCAAAACGTCCAGCGCGACGATCTCGGCCGTCCGGCCTCGTTCGAGCAAAACGGCTGGAACGCGCGGCTCTCGCGCTACGACACGCTCGGCCCGCAATTGCTGGTGCTCGAGCGCCAGGAGCCGGGCCGCCGCATCATCGTGCGGCTGGTGGTCAATCAGCCCTGATACGCTCGTGACGCTCTACGACGTACCGGCGCCCGCCAAGATCAATCTGTTCCTGCACGTCGTCGGCCGTCGCGCCGACGGCTATCACCTGCTCCAGACGGCGTTCCGCTTCATCGACATCGCCGACACGCTTCACTTCGAGGCGCGTCCGGATGGCGTGATCGAGCGCGCCTACGAGCTGCGGGGCGTGCCGCCCGAGCAAGACCTGATCGTGCGCGCGGCCCGCGCCTTGCAGCAGGCCACCGGCGCGCGGCAGGGCGCCCGCATCGGGCTCGAAAAGCGCATTCCGCAAGGGGGCGGGCTGGGCGGCGGCTCGAGTGATGCCGCCACCACGCTGATCGCGCTCAATCGTCTCTGGAACACCGGTCTGTCGCGCGAAGCGCTGATGGCATTGGCCTTGCCGCTGGGCGCCGACGTGCCCGTGTTTGTGTTCGGCCAGTCGGCATTTGCCGAGGGCGTGGGCGAGGCCTTGCGCCCGATCAGCCTGCCGCCGGCGAGCTATCTGATCGCCCAACCCGACGCGAGCGTGCCCACACCCGCAGTTTTTTCGGCACCCGATTTGACAAGGGATTCCGAACACGTCACAATAACGGACTTTCTTGCTTCGCCTACTTCTTTCTTCGGAAAGAACGATCTGGAGCCGGTGGTCTTTCGGCAGTTTCCTCAGGTTTTCGAGGCTGTCCGATGGCTGGCAAACCTGGGAATCCGGGTTCGCATGTCAGGGTCTGGTGCGTGTCTTTACGCCGAATACCCGGGTCCCGGTACCGAATCAGAAGCTGTCGAATCGGTAAACGAATCGGCGATTTTGGCAGAAAAGAAAATTACCGCTACAATGCGCGGCGCTGATAAAACAATCAGCCAAACGCATCCCGGGTTTCGGTTGGTGAAGGCTTCGGCCGGATTAACAGAGCACCCGTTGCGGCACTGGATTGAAAGCTAGTTGGGGAGTCGCCAAGCTGGTTAAGGCACCGGATTTTGATTCCGGCATGCGAAGGTTCGAATCCTTCCTCCCCAGCCAAACCAATACATAAAAAAGCTGTTGAACGTGAGCCCGTCAGACACCGGCACCAGTTCAGCGGCTTTTTTGTTTTTCGGGGTCTGCGCAAGCGGGACGGGCGAATGCCACCCCTGGCCTTGTGCCTCGTTGTTTCAAAACGACCATCACCTGCATCATGGCAAACGATAGCTTCATGATTTTCACGGGCACGGCGAACACCCGCCTGGCCGTGGACGTAGTCAACCATCTCGATATGTCGCTCGGCAAGATGACCGTCGGCCGCTTCTCGGATGGTGAGGTGATGGTCGAGATCAACGAAAACGTCCGCGGCAAAGACGTCTTCGTGCTCCAGCCCACGTGCGCGCCGACCAACGACAACCTGATGGAAATCATGGTGATGGTCGATGCCCTGCGCCGTGCCTCGGCTGGCCGCATCACCGCCGCGATTCCGTATTTCGGCTACGCTCGCCAGGATCGCCGCCCGCGCTCGGCGCGTGTGTCGATCTCGGCCAAGGTCGTGGCCAACATGCTGCAAGTGGCCGGCGTCGATCGCGTCCTCACGATGGACCTCCACGCCGACCAGATCCAGGGTTTCTTCGACATCCCGGTCGACAACATCTACGCAGGTCCGATCTTGCTGGGCGACATCTGGCGCCGCAATTTCTCGAACCTGGTCGTGGTGTCGCCCGACATCGGTGGCGTGGTTCGCGCCCGTGCGCTGGCCAAGCAGCTCGAAGCCGACCTGGCCATCATCGACAAGCGCCGCCCGCGCGCCAACGTCTCCGAAGTGATGAACATCATCGGTGAGGTCGACGGACGCACCTGTATCATCATGGACGACATGGTGGATACGGCAGGCACGCTGTGCAAGGCGGCCCAGGCCCTCAAGGAACGCGGCGCCGGCGCCGTGTACGCCTACTGCACGCACCCCGTGCTGTCGGGTGGTGCCATCGAACGCATCGAAGCTTCGTCGCTCGACGAGCTCGTGGTGACCGACACGATTCCGCTCTCGTCCGAGGGCCAGGCTTGCGGCAAGATCCGCCAGCTGTCGTGCGCGGCGCTGCTGGGCGAGACCATTCTGCGTATTTCCAACGCCGAGTCGGTCAGCTCGCTGTTTGCCGACTGAGGCAGACACCCCCAGGCCGGCGTGCCTCGCTGAGCGGATCGACTGATCCGATCGCGGTCTCCGGCCTCATTACCCCATTTGCCTGTTGCTGGTCGCGGCAGCAGGCGGATCACACGCCGCGCATGTTGCGCGGCGTGAAATCGACCGGCGGATTTTTTTTCGCCAGATTGTTTGGAGTTTTTCCATGAAATTCAATGCCACTTCGCGTAGCGTCCAGGGTACGAGTGCGAGCCGCCGCCTGCGCCGCGCGGGCCGCGTTCCCGCCATCGTTTACGGCGGTACGGCTGCCCCCCTGAACATCGAGCTCGACCACAACGAAATCTTCCACGCCCTGCGCAAGGAAGAGTTCCACGCTTCGATCCTGACCATGGCGATCGAAGGCGGCAAGAACGAACAAGTTCTGCTGCGCTCGGTTCAATGGCACGCCTACAAGCAACAAGTCCTGCACATCGACTTCCAGCGCGTGGATGCCAACCAGGCTCTGCACACCAAGGTGCCCCTGCACTACATCAACGCTGAAGGTTCGCCGGCTGTGAAGCTGTCGGGCAACATCATTTCGCACATCGTGACCGAAGTCGAAGTTACCTGCCTGCCGAAGAACCTGCCCCAGTTCATCGAAGTGGATCTGAAGGATCTGCTGGGTGGCGGCGTGGTGCACCTGTCGGAAGTCAAGCTGCCGCTGGGCGTGACCTTCGCTGTGCACGGTTCGGATGACCCCGTCATCGCTTCGGCTGTCGCTCCCAAGGGCGCTGCTGCCGACGAAGGCGACGCCGAGGCGCCGGCCGCCTAAGGCTCTCCCGGACTCGTTCCAGGCACGCGGGGTCGCGCCCCGCACAGACCCTGCGCCTGCGTTTGCATGCGCAGGGTTTTTTGTGTTCTAAACACACGCATCATGTCCGCACCCATACGTTTGATCGTCGGGCTGGGAAATCCTGGCCCCGAGTACGAAGCCACCCGTCACAACGCCGGATTCTGGCTGGCCGACCATCTGGCCGACGACCTGCGCGCCACCTTCAATCTCGAGAAAGGTTTCTCCGGATTCGTGGCGAAGGCGCGCGTCGACGGCGAGAACGTGCTGCTGCTCAAACCCATCACCTACATGAACCGCTCCGGCCAGGCCGTGGGCGCGCTCGCGCGTTTCTTCAAGGTCACGCCCGAAGAAGTGCTGGTGCTGCATGACGAGCTCGATTTGCTGCCGGGCCAGGCCAAGCTCAAGCAGGGCGGCGGACACGCGGGCCATAACGGCCTCAAAGACATTCAGGCCGCGCTGGGCAGCCCCAATTTCTGGCGCCTCCGCATCGGCATCGGCCATCCGCGCACGCTCAACCTGCAGCAGCAGGTCGCGGATTTCGTGCTGCATCCGCCGCGCCGCGAAGAGCAGGGCGGCATCGACGACGTCATCACCCGTTCGCGTGCGGTCGTGCCCGCGATGTTGCGCGGCGATTTTGCGCAGGCCACGCGCCAACTGCACGGCGGTAATCCGGCGTGACGCGCCGCGCGCCGCTGCCGGCTCCCGGCCCGCTCACGCTGCGTGAGGAGATCGCCGACTGGTGGCGCTTCCTGCGTGCGCCCACCCTGCGTGGCCGCATCGGTCCGCGCAGCCAGGGCAGTGGTCTCGAGCGCGACATCTGGCCGAGCGTGCGGCCCGGCCGCGTGCTGGCCTGGGCGGCGCTGCTGTGGGTCATCAATCTGTTCGTGCTGGGGCCGATCGCGGTCGCGGCTGCCGGGGCGGGCGGCGCGATGCACCGCCTCGATCCGAGCAATCTACCGTGGCTCGCCGCGGTGGTCTGGGCTCCGCTGGTCGAAGAGATGCTGTTCCGCTACGGCCTGCGGCGTCCGCTGCAGGCGCTGTGGCTCGTGCCGCTGATGGTGGCGGTGGTGATCAACGGTCCCAAGACCTGGGTGATCGCCACGGCGACCGCGCTGGTGTTGCTTGCCGGCTGGGGCCTGCGCGACGCGCCGGCTCGTCTGCGTGGCTGGAACACGCGCTGGCGCCGTTTCTATATCCGGCATTTTTTCTGGGTGTTCCACATCAGCGCGCTGAGTTTCGCCGCGGTACACCTGAGCAATTTCAAGTTCAGCGCCATGCCCTGGTGGCTGATGCCCGCGCTGGTCTTGCCGCAGTATCTGACCGGCCTGGTGCTGGGCTGGATGCGCGTGCGCCGCGGCATCGGCGCGGCGGTCTTGCTGCACGCCATGTTCAATGCCGGCCCGATCCTGCTGATCTGGGCCCTGATGCGCTGGCTGCCCGAGGCAGCCACCTGATTTGCCCGCCGCTGGCCGGGCAGGCCGCGCCGGTTCGACCGGCCGGCCGGCGGATGCCGCCACGCCAGCACGACCCGGGTACAGGCGGTAAACTGCACCCTGAATCGCGCAACAGCGCGCAAATATCGTACTGACACAGGATTTCCATGGCTCTGCAATGCGGCATCGTTGGCCTGCCCAACGTGGGCAAATCGACGCTCTTCAACGCTCTGACCCGCGCCGGTATCGCGGCCGAGAACTACCCGTTCTGCACCATCGAGCCCAACGTGGGCGTGGTCGAGGTGCCGGATCCGCGCCTGGCCAAGCTGGCCGAGATCGTGAAGCCCGAGCGCATCCTGCCGGCCACGGTCGAGTTCGTCGACATCGCCGGTCTGGTGGCGGGCGCGAGCCAGGGCGAAGGCCTGGGTAACCAGTTCCTCTCGCACATCCGCGAAACCAACGCCATCGTGAACGTGGTGCGCTGCTTCGAAGATCCCAACGTGATCCACGTGGCCGGCAAGGTCGACCCGATCGCCGACATCGAAGTGATCGAGACCGAGCTCGCGCTGGCCGATCTGCAAACGGCCGAGAAGGCCCTGCACCGCCACAACAAGACCGCGCGCTCCGGCGACAAGGAAGCGCAACGTCTGGTCGGCGTGCTCGAGACCTGCATCGCGCACCTGAACCAGGCCAAGCCGATCCGTTCGCTGGGCCTGTCGCCCGAAGACCTCGCCGTGATCCAGCAGCTGTGCTTCATCACCGCCAAGCCCGCGATGTACGTGGGCAACGTGAGCGACGACGGCTTCACCGACAACCCGCTGCTCGACCGCCTGACCGCATTCGCCAACGAGCGCGGCGCCCCGGTCGTGGCCATCTGCGCCTCGATCGAATCCGAGATCGTCGATCTGCCCGACGAAGACCGCCAGGCCTTCCTGGCCGACATGGGCATGGAAGAGCCGGGCCTGAACCGCCTGATCCGCGCCGCCTTCAAGCTGCTGGGTCTGCAGACCTACTTCACGGCAGGCGTGAAAGAAGTCCGCGCCTGGACCATCCCGATCGGCGCCACCGGCCCGCAAGCCGCCGGCGTGATCCACACCGACTTCGAACGCGGCTTCATCCGCGCGCAAACGATCTCCTACGACGACTACATCGCCTGCAAGGGCGAGCAGGGCGCCAAGGAAGCCGGCAAGATGCGCGCCGAAGGCAAGGAATACGTCGTGCAGGATGGCGACGTAATGAACTTCCTGTTCAACGTCTGACGCAACGACGCCGTCCGATCACCGGGCGGCTGCGCACAAGATCGAAGGCCTGGTTCCGGTACCGCACCGGACCCAGGCCTTCGTCATTCAGCGCACGCCATCACGCGCGAGCGGAATTTCTGCTTCGTCGGACGCGGCACGATTTCGTCGATGTGCGCGTGGCCGGGCTGTTGGAGCGACGTGCTAGGCGGGGTTCAGCAGATCGGTGCCGTACGAATTGTCGACGGTGCAGCGCCATTGTCCGTCCGGATCATGACGGAACACATAGGTCGCGCGCCGCGTGATCTGCTGCGTGGTGTCGCCGGCGGGAATGTCCAGGTGGGTTTCCATGATGACCAACGCGGTGCCGGCCCCTTCGATCACCTGCATCTCACCCTGCGTGACCACGAGCTTGTGGTCGAAGTGGGCGGCGATCGCGGCGAAGGCCTGGCGGATGCGGTCCTTGCCGCGCACGATCTGGCCGGGCCGGATGACGAGCGCGGCGTCGTCGGCGTAGTGGTGCATCAGGCTGTCGTAGTCCCGCGCGGTGATGGCGCGGTCGCAGGCTTCGATGATGTGACGCAGGGGGTGATCGGTCATGCTGGCTCCAGGTGAAAACAGCCAGAAGCACGAATGAAAAACCCGCCTTCTGGCGGGTTGATCTTGCACACGCACCCACCACTCAGAGAATGGTGCGAATAATTCGGGCGGTGTGACGTGGCGTGCGCATGCCCACACTATACGCGCGGGCAGCGGCGCGCCACAACGCCTCGTTCAATCCCAAACCGGCGCCAGCCCTTCCGGGTTGGCCTGGCGTTCGCCCCGATCGAGCGCGGCGATGGCGGCCATGTCGTCCTCGTCCAGCGTCAGGGCGACCGCCTTCAGATTACTGGCGAGGTTCTCGCGCTTGGTGGACGACGGGATGACGGCGTAGCCGAGCTGCAGTGCCCAGGCCAGCGCCACCTGTGCCGGCGTGGCGTTGTGCTTGCGTGCGATGTCCACGAGCACCGGGTCGGACAACACCTTGCCGTACGCCAGCGTCATGTAAGAGGTCAGGTGCAGGCCCGTCTCGCGGGCGTACGCGGCCAGCTTGCGGTTCTGCAGGTAGGGGCTGATCTCGACCTGGTTGGTGGCGATTGCGTCGGCACCGGCAAGCTCGCGGGCCTGACGGCTCAGCGCGATCGTGAAGTTCGAAATCCCGATCGCGCGCGTCAGCCCCTGTTGGCGGGCTTCGGCCAGGGCCTGCAGGCTTTCGGCGAGCGGCACGGCGCCGCCGGGCGAGGGCCAGTGGATCAGCGTGAGGTCGACGTGATCGGTGCGCAGGCGCGTCAGGCTGTCTTTCAGGCTGTCGATGAGCTTGTCGCCGGCGAGGTTGTCGGTCCAGATCTTGGTCGTGAGCGTGAGTTCGCCGCGTGCGATTCCGCTGGCGCTGATGGCCTCGCCGATGTCGGCTTCGTTGCCGTAGATCTGCGCGGTGTCGATCGCGCGGTAGCCGACCTCGAGCGCGTTGCGCACCGAGTCGATGACGGGTTGGCCCTGCAGTCGGAAGGTGCCCAGGCCGATGGCGGGAAGATTCATGAAACGCTCCTTGATTCGATTGGCGGCCAGTATGCGGGCTTTACATTTGCGGAAACAGTCGTCTATAAGCCAAATACATTTGCCACGGAGTCAACAATGAAGACCACGCTGGACGAACTCATGACGTTCATCGCCGTGGTGGACGCGGGGTCGATCTCGAAAGCGGCGGAGCAGCTGGGCCAGACCGTCTCGGGTGCGAGCCGCACGCTGTCGCGTCTCGAAGAGAAGCTGCGCACCACGCTGCTGCGGCGGACCACGCGCCGTCTCGAGCTCACGGGCGAGGGCGCGGCCTTTCTGGAGCAGGCGCGCGAAGTCGTGAACCTGGTGGAAGGGGCGGAAGAACAGATGGCGGCGCGCCGCGAGCGACCTGCCGGTCGGTTGCGGGTGGACGCGGCCTCTCCCTTCATGCTGCATGTGGTGGCGCCGCTCGTGAACGGCTACCGCGAGCGCCACCCCGAAGTCGAACTGGAGCTGGTCAGCAGCGAAGGGGTGATCGATCTCATCGAACGGCGCACCGACGTGGCCATTCGTATCGGCCGCCTCAAGGATTCCACGCTGCACGCGCGTTTGATCAGCGGCAGCCGCATCCGCGTGCTGGCCAGCCCTGCCTATCTCGAGCGCGCCGGCAAGCCCCGGCGTGTCGAGGAGCTGGCGGGCCACAACCTGCTGGGCTTCACGCAGCCCGAATCCCTGAACGAATGGCCGTTGCGCGACGCGGATGCCGGGCAGCTGCACATCAAGCCCACCATCCGCGCATCCAGCGGCGAGACCCTGCGCCACCTCGCGCTCGAGGGCGCGGGAATCGTCTGTCTGTCAGATTTCATGACACGGGCGGACCGTCAATCGGGGCGTCTGGTACCGATCCTGACGCGCCAGACGCTCGATGTGCGGCAGCCGATCAACGCGGTCTACTATCGCAACACGGCCCTCTCGTCGCGGATTGCGTCGTTTGTGGACTATCTGGCCGAACAGATCGGCCCCGGCGCTTTCGATGAGTGACGATGCCCCGCTCGCGCTGGCCTTCGCAACGTTCGTGATGCATGCTGTTGCGACTCATACGCCAATCGGGGCACACCGGGCGCCTTCGATTGCCACTGATTTGTTACGATAGCGCTATCTCGGGCCGGTTTGCCCGGTTCGTCAATGCACGGACGCTCCCAACTTTTATTCGCAACGCTGGCGCCAGGGCTTGCGGCCTTCGTCGGCAAGGCAGCCTCGCGCCGCCCGCGTAGCGTCTCGGTGTTCAGCGCCGATCCCGCCTGCCAGGCGCCGCCGGCAGGGTTTATAGGTTCTATCCAAGTCGAGGTATCGACGGGGCAGCAATGAAGACGTGGTTCAAGCGCATATTGATCGGCTTGGTGGTACTGGTGGTGGCGGCTGTCGTCGGCCTGGCCATCTTCCTGCTGACGTTCGACCCCAACGCCTACAAGTACAAGCTTGAGGAGATCGTTCAGGAGCGCTACCAGCGCACGCTGAGCATCGACGGTGAAATCGAGCTGTCGCTCTTTCCTCGCATCGGTCTGGCCGTGCAGGGCGTGTCGCTGTCCGAGCCGGACAGCACCGACGTCTTTGCCTCCATCGACAGCATGCGGCTGGCCGTCGCGGTCTGGCCGTTGCTGTCCAACAGCTTCGTGGTCGATCACGTCACGATCAATGGCTTCAAGGCGCGCGTGATGCGCCACAAAGACGGCCACTTCAACTTCGAAGACCTCGTGGGCGGCTCGGTGCAGAGCACCGCGGTGCCCGCCAACGCGGCGGAAGCCGGCGCGGGCGCCATCGCCGGCGCGGCCCAGGCCCTGGTCAGCGGCACGCCCAACACGCCGCGCAACATGCAGATCGACATCGCCGGGCTCGACCTGAAAGACGGCGAGCTGCAGATGCAGGATGCGATGACGGGCATGGCGGTCACCGTGAGCCGGCTCAACGCCAATACCGGCCGTGTCACGTTCGATCAGCCGTTCGACGTCAGCATGTCGGCGCGGGTCGAAGGCGGCAATCCGCGCTTCGACGCGGGGCTGACGGGGCAGGGCCTGTTGCGCCTGAACCCCTCGGCCAAGCGCTATTCGGCCCAGAAGCTCGATCTGCGCATGGAAGGCCAGATCCCCGGCGCGCAGGCCAAGGTGCTCACCGCCCGCGGCAACGTCGCCTTCAATGGCGCGACCTCGTCGCTCGACGTGGCCGGCCTGGAAATGTTCTTCCAGGGCGACGTCACCGAGCCTTCGAAGATGAGCGGCGTGGAGGCCAGCTTGCTGGTGCCGCGTCTGTCCATCGATCCGCACAAGACCCAGCTCCAGCTCGAGAAGGCCGCCGTGCGCGCCAAGGGCGCGCTGCCCGACGGCCCGTTCGAGCTCGCGCTCGACGCCCCCGGCCTGGCGATCTCGCCGTCCGCGGCGAGCGGCGACGGCCTCACGGGCCGCGTGCGCGCCCAGGGTATCGACGCCAGCTTCGGCCTGAACGGCATCGGCGGCAACGCCTACGAGCTCGACGCCAAAGAAGCCAAGTTCGACGGCACCTTCAAGCAGGGCGAGCGCGTCGTCAAGACCGTGTTCGCCTCGCCGGTGGCGCTCAATCTGATCCAGCGCAGCGCCGGCCTCTCGGCGCTCAAGGGCGACGTCAACATCACCGATCCGGCGCTGCCCAAGGGCAGCCTGGCCATTCCGGTGATCGGCAGCCTCAACGCCAATCTGCTCAAGGATCAGGCCAGCGCCCGCATCAACGCGGTGCTCGAGGGCGGCAAGTTCGACCTCACCGCCGACATCACGCGTCTGATGGCCCAGCCCGAAATGAAGTTCGCGCTGGCGGTCGACATCCTCGATCTCGACAAGCTGGCGCCTGCCGTGGGCGCGACGGTGGCCAAGCCGCCGGCCGACGGCAAGCAGGACGAGTCCAAGCCGCCCGCCAAGCCTGCCACCCCGGCCAAGCCCGCCGATGACACGCTGAATCTGTCGGGTCTGCTGAACAAGTCCGCCAATGGCACGATCAAGATCGGCCAGCTCGTGGTGCGCGGCATGAAGGCCGAAGAAGTCGGCGCCAACGTCAAGCTCGCCAAGGGCAAGCTCGAGCTCGGCGGCCTCAGCGCGGCGCTCTACGGCGGCAAGCTGGGCGGTTCGTTCTCGGTCGATGCGGCCGAAAACAACGCCATGGTTGGCAAACTGAATCTCACGGGCATCGCCATCGAGCCGCTGCTGGCCGATGCGGCAAAGCAGCACACGCTGTCGGGCACCGGCAATCTCGCGCTCGATCTCAAGACGGTGGGCGCCAATACCTACGCGCTCAAGAACAATCTCGCGGGCACGGCGCAGGTGCGCCTGCGCGACGGGGCGATCAAGGGCATCAATATCGCGCAGATCCTGCGCGATCTGAAGGCCACCTTCAGCGGCGAGGCCAATGACGCGGTCGTGGCCTCGAGCCCCGAGCGCCAGACCGACTTCAGCTCGATGGAAGGCGATCTGCAGATTGCCAAGGGCATCGGCACGATCAAGCGTCTCGACATCGCCGCGCCGCTGCTGCGCATCAGCCAGGGCGACCCGGCCACGATCGACTTCACCAACAGCACCTTCAACGTGCTGGCCCGCGTGCGCGTGGTCAACACCAGCACGGGCCAGGACGGCAAAGACCTCGCCGACCTGCAGAACGTGACGGTGCCGGTGCTGGTCACGGGCGCGTTCGATGCGCCGGTGTACACGTTGCAGTGGCGCCAGGCCGTGACCGGCGCGCTGCGCAAGACGCTCGAAAACAAGCTCAAGGAAGCCATCGGCGTGAAGAGCGGCTCGGGCGTTGCGGCACCGATCGATCAAGCCATCAAGGGTATTCTCGGCCGATGAGCACGCCATATCAGCCCATTGCCGAATGCGGCGTCATCGACGATGCCCGCGCGGCCGATTATCACCGCCGCTGGCTCGTGGCCAACGACGCGGGTCAGTGGCTCACGCGCGAGCTCTCGCCGCGTCTTGCCGACGTGACGGTCGAGCTGCGGCTCGGCTATCTGGTCATCCGCGCGCCCGGCATGCTGCGACTCGACGTGCCGCTGGATGTCATCGAAGACGACGACAGCGTGCGCTACCAGATGCTGGTCGGTGAGCAGACCGTCGACGTGGTCGACGAGGGCGAGCTGGCGGCGGCGTGGCTGTCCAATCACCTCGGCATTCCCGCGCGGCTGCTCAAGCTGCATCCCGACACGGCGCCGGTGCAATGGCCCGGGGCGAGTGCCTGACGGCCGGGTTTTCAGCGCCGTTAATGACGATGGCCATCCCTCGGGATGGCCATTTTGCTTTGGCGCCGTCGGCCTGCCCTCGATCGTGCCCCTCTGGGATGGCCTCGAGGTGATTAGGCGCTTGCCGGGCGGCGCCAGGTGACCACGGCGTGCACCGTGAGGCCCGCGAGCAGGCCCCAGAACGCCGATCCGATGCCAAAGAAGCTCATGCCGGAGGCGGTGGCGAGCAGCGTGACCAGCGCGGCCTCGCGGCGCTCGGCGTTGGCCATCGCGTTGGTCATGCCGCCCATGATCGGTGCGAGCAGTGCGAGGCCGGCGAGCGTGGCGATGAGCGGCGCGGGCAAGGCCTGGAAGAACACGGCCACGGCGCCCGCCACGACCGACAGCAGCACATAGACGATGCCGTAGGTGGCCGCGGCCACGTAGCGGCGCGCGGGGTCCGGGTGCGCTTCGGGCCCGGCGCAGATGGCCGCGATGATCGCGCCCAGCGTGATGCTATGCGCCCCGAACGGCGCGGCCAGCACGCCGACCACTCCCGTCAGGGTAATGAGGCGCGAGGCAGGCGGGCGATAGCCGGCGGCCTGCAGGATGGCCAGGCCGGGCAGATTCTGCGAGGCCATCGCCACGACGAAGATCGGGATGCCGAGGCTGATCGCGGCCTGCCAGGTGAAGTGCGGCGTCGTCCAGACAAACTCCGTGAAGCCCCATTCCACGCCGCGCAGATCGAGAAGGCCGAGCGCCGCGGCCAGCACCATGCCGGCTGCGAGCACCGCCAGCACCGCGTAGCGGGGCACCCAGCGCTTGCACAGCAGATACGCCACGCACATGCCCAGCACCAGGACCGGCTGCGCGCCGATGCTGCGGAACACGCCCAGGCCGAAATTGAGCAGCACGCCGGCCAGCATGGCCCCCGCGATCTCGGCCGGAATGCGGCGCACGATGGGATCGATCCAGCCGAACACGCCGCAGGCGATGGTGAGCAGCGCCGCCAGCACGAACGCGGCCACGGCCTGATCGAACGGCACGCCGATGAGCGCGGTGACCAGCAGTGCCGCGCCGGGCGTGGACCAGGCGAAAACGACCGGCACGCCGGTACGCAGGCTGACCAGCGCGCCGCCCGCGCCCAGTGCCAGGCAGATGGAACCGAGCCATGAACCGATATGCGCAGCGTCGAGCCCCGCGGCGTGGCCGGCCTGCACCATCAGTACCGCCGTGCCGCCGAAACTCACCAGGACGGCCACGAGGCCCGCGACCAGCGCGGAGACGGAGAAATCGCTGGCGCTGCGGCGGTGGTCGGACGTAAAAGCGGCGGGATCCCCGCCGCTCATGCCGCACCCGTGAGGCGGCGATACTTGGCCAACAGGGACTCCTGTCCCTCTTGCCACTGTGGGTGCAACTCGATGCACTCGACCGGGCAGACCACCTTGCACTGCGGCTCTTCGTGGTGGCCCACGCATTCGGTGCACAGGTCGGGATCGATGACGTAAAACTCCGCGCCCATGGAAATGGCCTCGTTCGGGCACTGGGGCTCGCAAACGTCACAGTTGATGCATTCGTCGGTGATTCGGAGGGCCATGGGAGAGGCGGGCGCGGACGCCAAATGGAAAACGGCCTGCCCAGCATGGGCAAGCCGTCAGATTGTAGCGCCGTCGGCCGCGGGGCCGCCGTGACGGCCAGGCGGCTCGAGACGAGCCCGCGCGTGGCGCGTTCAGACGCCCGAGGGCCAGCTCTGCTCGCGGCGCTCTTTGGCCTTTTCGTGCAGCCAGCGCTCGACCGACGGAAAGACGAACTTGCTGACGTCGCCGCCCAGCTGAGCGATCTCGCGCACGATGGTGCCCGAGATGAACTGGTACTGGTCCGAAGGCGTCATGAAGAGCGTCTCGACGTCGGGCAGCAGATGGCGGTTCATGCCGGCCATCTGGAATTCGTATTCGAAGTCGGAGACCGCGCGCAGACCGCGCACGATCACACGGCCGTTCTGCTCGCGCACGAAATCCTTGAGCAGGCCGCCGAAACTCTGCACTTCGACGTTGGGGTAGTGTCCCAGCACCTCACGCGCGATCTCGACGCGCTCTTCGATGCTGAAGAAGGGCTTTTTGTTGCGGCTGTATGCGATGCCCACCACCACTTTGTCGAAGAGGGCGGCGGCGCGCCGCACCAGGTCTTCGTGACCGCGGGTGAGCGGGTCGAATGTGCCAGGGTATACAGCGATGATCATGCGAGCTCCGAACCGTTGTTATATGGTTTAACACCATCCTCCGAAACCGGATTATTGATCTAATTGCGCAATGCAGCAAATTGCACGAGGCCGTAGTGCACGGCGCCGGCCTTGTCCTCGCGCACGATCTCGTATTCGGGGGGCGGCGCGAGCGCGCTTTCCGACTCGATGTAGATCAGGGCATCCGGGGCCAGCAAGGGCGGCAGCAAGGGCCACAGGCGCTCCAGCCAGCCCTGGCCGAAGGGCGGATCGAGCAACACCAGCTCGAAGCGCGACGCGTCCATGCGCGACAGCGCGTGCAGCGCGTCCCCCGAATGAATGCGGACGGCGTCGGCTTTGAGCTTGTCTCGCAGCGTCCGCAGCGCGGACACGGCGCCCCGGTCCTGCTCCACCATCTGCACCAGACCGGCGCCGCGCGAGGCGGCTTCCAGTCCCAGGGCGCCGCTGCCCGCGAACAGATCCAGGACGCGTTTGTCGGCGAACTCGTTGGCCCACAGATGATTGAGCCAGTTGAACAGGGTTTCGCGGACGCGGTCGGGGGTGGGGCGCAAACCGGCCACGTCGGGCACCACGATCGGCGTGCGGCGGAAGTCGCCGCCCACGATGCGGATGGTGCGCGAGCCCGAGGACGCGGCTTTCGGGTTGGGTTTCATCGAGATCCAGGCAGAATTTTTGTAAGGCTGAACGAATAGTAGCGCCGTCGCCCGCCGGCTCGGAGGCGGGGGGGCACCGGTGCCGAGTCGTGCCGTCGCGCGCCGGCTCGGAGGCGGAAGGCACCAGCACCGCGTCGCGCCGTCGCAGGCTGGCTCGCGGGTGGAAGGCGTCGGCACTGCGTAGCACCGTCCTTTGCCGCCTCTGACAGGGACGGCGCCGGCGCCGCGCGGTTACGCGGCGTCATGAAACGGGTGGGCTCCGCCGGGGCGGGGCGCGGCGGTTCCGAATATACTTTCGACCATGTTCAGCTTCTTCAAGAAAAAATCCCCGCCGCCCGCGCCGAAACCGGCCGAGGTGCCCGTGGTCGCGCCAGAAGCGCCCGTGCAGGTGAGCGCCGGCCAGACCGCCGTTGCCGACCCTGCCGTGCCGCCGCTGCCGCTCGAAGGCGCGCATCCGGTGCCGGAAGTCCGGCCCCAGGAAGTGGCGGGCGTGCACGTCACGCCGCTGCCTGCCGCCGCGCCTGCGCCGACCGCCTTCGCGCCGACACCCGCGCCCGTGCCGGCGGCACCCGCGCCGGCTGCGCCCACCGCCTTCGCGCCGACACCCGCGCCTGTGCAGGCCGCACCTGCGCCGGCTGCCCCTGCCGCCTTCGCGCCGACGCCCGCACCTGTGCCGGCCGCCCCCGCCCCCGCGCCCGCCGCGCCGGTGCAGGTGGCGCCGCCCATCGCGCCGGCGCCCGAGCCGGTGCCGGTCCCCACGCCCACGCCCAAGCCCCCGCCCGCGCCGCCGGCGCCCGAGCCCGTGCCGCCGATCCCGGTGCCGCCGATCCCGGTGCCGCCGATGCCTGTGCCGACGCCGGCACCGGCGCTGGCCCCTGTCCCGGCCGCAGTCGCGCCGCAGCCCGAACCCGTGGCGGAGCCCGCCGCGGCCCCCAAGAAGGCGTCGTGGCTGTCGCGCCTGAAGCAGGGCCTGTCGCGCACCGGCCAGAGCCTGGGCGGCCTGTTCGTCGGCGTGAAGGTCGACGAAAACCTGTTCGAAGAGCTCGAGTCGGCGTTGATCATGGCCGACGCGGGCATCGAGGCCACCGAAGAGCTGCTCACCGCGCTGCGCGCGCGGGTCAAGAAAGAGCGCATCGAAGACCCCGCCAAGGTCAAGGACGCGCTGCGCGATCTGCTGACCGAGCACCTGCGTCCGCTCGAGCGTGGTTTCGATCTCAAGCGCAAAACGCCGCTGGTGGTGATGATCGCGGGCGTGAACGGCGCCGGCAAGACCACCTCGATCGGCAAGCTGGCCAATGCCTTCCAGCGCCAGGGCGCCAGCGTGCTGCTGGCCGCCGGCGACACCTTCCGCGCCGCCGCCCGCGAGCAATTGATGGAGTGGGGCAGCCGCAATAACGTCACCGTGATCGCGCAGGAGGGCGGTGACCCCGCCGCCGTGGCTTTCGACGCCGTCAATGCGGGCCGCGCGCGTGGCACGGGCGTGGTCATGGTCGACACGGCCGGCCGTCTGCCCACGCAGCTGCACCTGATGGAAGAGCTCAAGAAGATCCGCCGCGTGATCGGCAAGGCCGACGCCGAGGCGCCGCACGAGGTGATCCTCGTCGTCGACGGCAACACGGGGCAGAACGTGCTCACGCAGATTCGCGCATTCGACGCCGCGATCAATGTCACCGGCCTGGTCGTGACCAAGCTCGACGGCACCGCCAAGGGCGGCACGCTGGCCGCGGTGGCCGCCGGCAGCCAGGGCGTGCGCCCCGTGCCGGTCTACTGGATCGGCGTGGGCGAAGGCCTCGAAGACCTGCAGCCCTTCGTCGCGTCCGAGTTTGCCGCCGCCTTGCTGGCCGACTGACCCCGCGCGTACCGATCAAGCAAAACAGGCCGTCAATGCAGATTGACGGCCTGTTTTGCTTTGGACGCCAGCGCGGCGCGCTGGCGTCCTGTTCACTTCCAGAACGGCTTGGCGTGGGCCAGCGCGTCGAACGAGGGCTGGGCCTGCGCCACCAGCGTTTCGAGGCGCGCCGCGATCCAGCCGAGCGCAAACCAGGCCTGCGGATGTGCGTCGGTCTGGGTGCGGTAATGCTCGGCAGCCACCGCCAGATCGTTGATCTCGCCCAGCAGCTCCTGCACATGGGCCAGCTGCTTGCGGTAGGTGCGCAGACGCGTGGCCGGCAACAACGATTCGGCGAACGACAGGCTGTAGCGCAGGCGCTTGCCGCGCTTGCGCAGTTCGTGCCGGCTTTCGAGATCGAGTTCGCTGAAGCGCTGGCCATCCTTGGCGACCGACTTGTGCCAGCGGCGCAGACGCTTGGCGAGCAGCCGCGACAGCGCCGGCGCGGCGGGCGCCTCGGCCTCGGTGCTGCCTGCATTCAGGCCGATGATGGTGGGCACGATGCGCTCGCTGGCGCCGTGCTCGTCATCGGCCGGCACCGAGGCTGAGCGGGCTGCACCGTCGGCGGCCGCCGGCTGCGAGGCTTCACTTTCGGCGGCGGGCGGCGGCGCGATATTCATGCTCCATTCGAACAGCTCCAGCAGCCAGGCCTGGAAGGCGGGGCTTGCGGCCAGCGCATGGGCGTCGGCGCCGCGCGCGACAGGCTCGGCCGGGATCGGTGGCATGCCCGCGCGCTCGAGCAGCGGCACGACCGTATCGGCCAGCACGTCCTGGTCGCGGCTCGCGCCGAAGGCGCCGAAGTATTCGCGGATGCCGGCATCGAGCGTGGCGGCAGGCGGCGCGACCCACCCTTCGAACAGCTTCCAGGCGGAGCGCAGGCGTCGCATGCCCACGCGCAGCTGGTGCACGTGTTCGGGCGAACCGGCGGCGTACACGCCGGCGGTGTCGACCTCGGCCAGTGCCGCGGCGTTGCGCACGATCTGTTCGAGGCATTCGCCCGCGATCGTCGTGAGCGCCTGCACGGCGTCCTGCTCCGGGCGCAGCTTCACGCTGCGTGCTCCCCGCGGCGCCCAGAAGCGGCTCACGGCCTCTTTGCGCGCCGCCTCGGCCTCGTCGCCGTCGGGCAGGTTGGCGAGCGTCTGCGCCATTTCGGCCAGCGCGTCGCCGCGTTCGGATTTGCTGCGCACGTCGAGGACCAGGCCATGGCGCTTCTGCCATTGCCGGCCCACGGCGAAGATCGCTTCGGGGCGGCCCGAGACCAGCTCGAATTCGATTTCGGAGATCGGCAGCTCCAGCGCGCCCGCGCGCAGCAGGCCGGTATCGAGCGCGACTTCGACCGTGCCGTAGCGGCTGCGAAGCTTACAGAGCTGGCGCGACACATCGGTTTCGTAGCGCACGCCGAGCTCGCCCTGGATGCGGGCCAGCGCGTCGCCGACTTCGGTGCCGGCGTACAGCGACAGGTCCAGCACCGGGCCGGGGCGAGGGTGGTTGAGCTCGATGCGCGTGATGGCGTTGGCGCCCGGCATCTTGACCGTCTGCACCCATTGGCGGCCTTCCTGGCGCAGCCGCAGCGCGATGCGTGCGTGGACCAGTTCGCGTTCGGGCGTGTCGAAGTACAAGGCCCGTAGCCGGATACGGCTGGATTGGCGCTGACCGAGCTCACGGCGTATCGCCGCGATGGCCGAGGCCGGGACGTGTAGCTTCAACTCTTGTTCTGACATGACGGCACTGCCCACAGACAAAACCAGGGATAGTAATGGTGCCATGCCAGATCAGTGATGACCTGTCATAAATCCGAAATACGGGTCTCGGGCCTTGCGCGCGCTTAAATCGCCGCAAAAAACAAGGCCGCCCCAGAGGGCGGCCTTGTCGTCCGGACGATATCGCGATTTGGTTACAAGATGCGTCGGCGAGCCTGGGTGATGACGATCTCGGCGACCACCACCACGGCGAAGATCGCCGCGAGCACCAGTGCGACACGATCCCACTGGAACAGGTTCAGCGCCGTATCGAGCGCCATGCCGATACCCCCCGCGCCCACGAGACCCAGCACCGCGGACTCGCGCACGTTGATGTCCCAGCGCAGCAGCACGATGGACCAGAACGCCGGCCGGATCTGCGGCCAGTAGCCGTACCAGATCACCGCGCCCTTGCTGGCCCCCGTGGCCGTGAGCGCTTCGATCGGGCCGCGCGAGGCGCCCTCGATCGCTTCGCCCACCAGCTTGCCCACGAAGCCGATCGACCGGAACGCGATGGCGAGCGTGCCCGCCAGTGCGCCGGGTCCGAAGATGGCGATGAAGAGCAGCGCCCACACCAGCGAGTTGACCGACCGGCTCGACACCAGGATCAGGCGCGCGAGCTGGTTGATGGTGCGGCTGGGCGTGAGGTTGTGCGCGGCGAGCAGGCCCACCGGCACGGCCAGCACGATCGACAACAGCGTACCGAGCGTGGCGATGTGCAGGGTTTCGACCAGCGGCGCGTGCACGCCTTCCCAGTAATAGCCCCAATCCACCGGCCACATGCGCGACAGCAGGTCGCCCATCTGTTCGGGGGCGTCGTACAGGAACTCGGGGATGATCTCCACCCCACGCGCGGCCTGCACCACGGCCACGACCAGCACCAGATACAGTGCGAATCGCAGCATGCGCTGACCGAACGTATAGCGTTCCCAGGTGCGCGGCGTGCCGGCCGCGGGCATTGCGGTGCTCGCGGTCATGGCTTGCCTCCGTTGCTGCTGCCGAGGCCGCGTGCGGCGGCCATGCGGCGTTGCAGGATGCGGTCGAAGCCCAGGTTGTCCAGCAGCACGGCGCGCACGACACCCGCCAGGATTTCACCCAGCATGATGATGGCGATCAGCGTGAGCAGGATGGCCGACACGAAGTCGTAGTCGAATCGCTGGAACGCCGAGAACAGCGTGCCGCCCACACCGCCCGCGCCCACGATCCCCACCATGGTGGAGTTGCGCAGGTTCGAGTCGAATTGATAGGTGGCGAAGCCGACGAAGCGCGCGAACACCTGCGGCAGCACGCCGAACGTGATCACGTTGACGAACGAGGCGCCGGTGGCGCGCACGGCCTCGACCTGCTTGAGCGAGATTTCTTCGATCGATTCGGTGAAGAGCTTGCCGATGAAGCCGATCGACGCGACGGTGAGCGCGAGAATGCCGGCCAGCGCGCCAAAGCCCACGGCCTTGACGAACAGGATGGCCACGATCACCGGATGCAGCGAGCGGCACAGTGCGACGATGGCGCGGGCCGGCCACGACACCCAGGCGGGCATCAGGTTGCGCGCGCCCAGCAGGCCCACGGGCAGGGCCAGGAAGATGCCCAGCACCGAGGCCAGCACGGCGATCTCGAGGCTCTCTACGATGCCTTTGATCAGCGTGTCGGGCTTTTCGAAGTTCGGCGGGAACATCCGCGCGAGGAACGTGCCGGCATGATCGAGACCGGCGCGAACGCGCGCGGGACTGACATCGAGCTGCAGCGCGGCATACACCGCATACAGAAAGACCAGCAGCGCGATCGTGCGCGTTTGCCACGACAGCGCGAACGGCCGGCGGGCGCCGGCCGGTATCACTGCAGCCATGACTCGCCTCCGTAGATGGACTTGAGCATGTTGGCGTCCAGCCCTTGTCCATCGCCGTCGTACACCACGCGGCCGCCCGACATGCCGATGATGCGCGTGGCATAGCGGCGTGCGAGTTCGACGTCGTGGATGTTGACCAGCACCGGAATGCCGTTGGCGCTGCCCTGTGCGGTGAGCAGCTCCATGATCTCGACGGAGGTCTTGGGATCGAGCGACGAGGTGGGCTCGTCGGCCAGCAGCAGCTGCGGACCTTGCATCAGGGCGCGGGCGATGCCCACGCGCTGGCGCTGGCCGCCCGACAGCGCGTCGGCGCGCTGATCGGCAAAGCCGGCCAGACCCACGGTGTCGAGCAACTGGTAGGCGCGCTCGATGTCGGCGGCCTCGAAGCGGCGCATCCAGGCGCTGAGCGCCGAGGTATAGCCGAGCCGGCCGGTGAGCAGGTTTTCCATCACGGTCAGGCGTTCGACCAGGTTGTATTCCTGGAACACCATGCCGATGCGGCGACGCGCACGGCGCAGCGCCTGGCCGCGTACGCGGGCCAGGTCGACCGTGCCGTCGGCGCCTTCCAGCACGATCTCACCGCGGGTGGGTTCGATCAGGCGGTTAACGCAGCGCAGCAGCGTGCTCTTGCCGGTGCCCGAAGGCCCGATGATCGCGGTCAGGCCCTGGCCCGCCACATGAATATCGATGCCATTGAGCACCGGCGTGCCGGCCCGGTATTCCTTAACCAGGCCGGAAATGCGAAGAGACGTTGCCATGCTTACTGCTTGCCCTTGCTCTTGGCGGACTCACGATCGTAGGCCGCGCGGTTGAACTTCTCGCCGCCGGATTCGGCGACTTCGCGCACGATGGCCCAGTCCTTTTGGTAGGTGACCGGGTAGAAACGGTCGGCGCCATCGAACGCCTTCTTCATTTCATCGGGGAAGCGGTAGTCGTAGAAGCACTTGAGCATCTGGTCGCGGAACTTCGGCTCCAGGTCGTGCGCGTAGGCGAACGACGAGGTGGGGAATTTCTCGCTGGTGTAGATGATGCGGAAATCTTCTTCCTTGATCTGGCCACGCGACGCCATGCGGTGGAACACGTCCGATGCCACGGCGGCGGCGTCGTAGTCGCCGGAGTTCACGCCCATGACCGATTGATCGTGTTTGCCCGAGAACAGCACCTTGTAGTCCTTGTCGGGCGTGAGGCCTTCACGCGGGAACAGGGCGACCGGCGCCATGTGACCCGAGTTCGACGACGGCGCCGTGTGCGCGAGCTTCTTGCCCTTCAGGTCGGTGAGCTTCTGGTAGGGGCTGTCTTTCTTGACGATGACGATCAGGTTGTAGCCCTGGAAGCCATCGGCGTAGCCCTTGACCGCGAACGGCACCGCGCCGGCGATGTTCACCGCGAAGGCGGTGGGGCCGGTGGAGAAGCCGCCGACATGCAGACGACCCGAGCGCATGGCTTCGATTTCAGCCGCGTTGCTTTGCACTTGATAGAACACCACGCGCTTGCCCGTGCACTGCGCCAGATGCTTGGTGAAGGGCTTGAAGATGTCTTCGTAGACCGCCGGATCTTCGACCGGGGTGTAGGTGAACACCAGCGTCGACGGCGTCTTGAGCTTGGAGGCGTCCGTCGGGGGATCGGCGACCAGATCGTTGTTGGCATCGCAGAACATCGTGTCCAGATCGCCGCGGTTGCTGCACGTGTCGGCGGCGAACGCGGAGTGCGCGCTCAGGGCGAACGTGGTGAATGCGGCGGTTGCGAGCAGGCGCTTGGCTTGCATGGGTAGTCTCCTGTGTCTCTTTGGTGACAAGTATTTGATGTTTGCTTGCTATTCAAACACAAAAAAACGCGCAATAAACCTGGGAAATCCCCTGTGTTTATTTTCGCGTTTTGTTCGAAATGTTCGTTTTGTGTTCGTTTTCAGGTGCGAGACAGGTTCGTGTGAACGCGGAGGGATGCGTGGCCGTAGCGGCCGTAATAAGGGCGCCGATGCGGGCGCCGTGAAGACGCCTCATGACTTTCGTGTCGTGCTGGTCCGCAACGATGATCAACGGAAGGCAAGGCTGCTTCTGGACATTCGTCAAAAGCTGACGGCGAGCCCGACCGAAAAGCCGCGCACATTCTGGCCGAATACATATCTGCCCACCAGGCGCGTGCGCGTGACGATGACCTCGTATGCGCTCGAATCGAGTTCCAGCCCGGCGCCGAGCGAAGTCAGCCGGTCGAAGCCGAGAATGCCGCGCTGATCGCCCAGAAACTCCGAATGGGTAAGCTCGAGAACGTAGCGCACCGGCCGCTGCAGCGCGACCAGGCCGGTGGGCGCGCGATACCGGGCCCACAGGTTGGCGGACTGTGCCGTCGCACGACCCTTTACCGCAGCCGAGCTGTCGAAACTCTGCAGACGAATATCGGAGTATCTGAGCTCCACGTCGACCTCGTAGCCCGGGCGATAGTGTTCGTAGTCGAGCATGATCGACCCGCCGAGGCCATATGCATTGAGCGACCCGCGGTCCAGGAAATTGACGTCAGTGCCGGTTTGCCGGCCCACATACCAGCTCGCCGCGCGCAGGTCGCTGGTCACGTTGCCCAACGCAAAATTGAAAATGGGCCGCAGCTTGAGCTCGTCGGTCAGTTTGAAGTCCCAACCGACGCCTCCGGTGGCCGAGACGCTGTTCCACTTGGTGGGCAGACGGCGGGTTTCCGCGCCCTGCGTCGCCACGAAGGTGGGGTCGTAGCGGCTGAAGGCCAGTACGCCTTCGAGGTAAATCGGTACCGACTTGGATATGGTGTCGCCGCCGCCCAGCTGGGTCATGAAAAACTCGTTGGCCCCCGACGTGGACGCGCTGCCTCCCCCGATGTTGAGCGAGCTCGTGGTGATGTCGGGCACGATCGAAAACGACATCAGCGCCAGCACACCGTTCGCGCGCTTTTGCAGGTCGTTCTTGACCAATCGCAGGCCTTGCCCCCAGGCCTCGAACGACAATGAAAACATGAGCAGACCCACCAGGGCCGGCATAGCCAGACCCCCGAGTCCCGTTCCTGTGCCCAACGCGATCTTGACCATGTTCGCTGCCCTTGGGGTGAGGCCTCACGGATCGACCATCGATTGCCGCTGCGCGATGAGCAAGGTATCGCTCTGGTCGATGCGGATCGTGCCGATACGCGGGAACTCATAGTCGATGATGATGTAAAGGGCGGAAGTCATCACGAGCGCATAAACGAGTTGATGGCCCAGCCCGGTGCGCTTGGCCGCCCCGAGATTGAAGCCGGCAAGGCCCGCGCTCACCAGGGCCAGCAGCCCGAGGAAGATGTAGGTCATCAGCGGCGGATGGATTTTCTGCGCCACGGTCTGCGTCGTCGACACATCGAACATCTCGTTGACCGCCGCGATATACGAAGCGGCATACGGCGGTACGCTGTCCTGCGTCGCCTGGATCGATCTGCGCCAGATGGCCTGCTGCAGTTTGGCTACGTCGTTCGCGATGCCATCACGCGCGTCCAGATCGGCCACGCGCTGGTAGTACAGGATCCGACCGTCCACGTAACGGCGGAAGTCTTCGCGCAACGCCGGCTGGGCCGATGGAGCGAGAAGATCGATGCGCAGCCACGCCGTGCCGATGGCATTGACCTCCTGCACCAGCACCGCGCGCCGATCCGACATGCGCTGCGCGGCGCCCGAGAAGGTGAATGCCAGGAGCAGTCCCAGCAGCGCAAACACCGATGCCTCGATCGCGGCGGCGCCCGCGCGGCCTTTCTCGTCCGCGTCGCGGCCCAGTCGTTTGCCGATTTGCAGCGCCAGCAGCAGCAAGAGAAAAAAGCCCGCGGCCAGCGCAAAGAGAATCACGGAATAGTTCATCGATGTTTCCGGACCGACTTCGTTGATCGTTGAAGACTGCAAAACCAGGTCGTCACGCCGCCAGATCAATCTTCAGGGAGCGCCGGCCCAGCGCGTAATGCGATTCGTCCTTGCGCCTTCGATGCGTACAAGGCCTCGTCCGCCCGGGCCAACGCCGACTCGGCGCTGCACTGCCCGGGCGTCCAAAGGGCGATCCCGCCCGATATCGAAACGTGGCCCACGCCCTCGATGTCTGTCTGCGCGACAGCGGCGCGCAAGCGCTGCGCCACGTCCATGGCCGCGTCCTGCGAGGCCCCGGGCAGCAGCACAATGAATTCCTCGCCACCGACCCGAAAGGGCTGGTCGCGCTCGCGCAACGAACGTCTGATCAGTCCGGACACCTCGACCAGAACGCGATCGCCGGCCACGTGGCCATACGTATCGTTGACGCGCTTGAAATGGTCCAGATCCAGCGCCAGGATCGCGCCGCTGCTATTGCCACGCGACCAGGCCTCGAGCGCCTCGTCCAGCGCGTGGGTCAGCGCACGTTCCTTCTGCACCGCATGGCTTGCATGCAGCGCGTTGAAGAAACCGACGCCCACGCTCAGGATGGTGAACGCGATCAGAATCGGAAGCAGGCCCGGCAGGCGGGCGGCGTGCGGCGGATGGGTT
This sequence comes from Bordetella genomosp. 5, assembly GCF_002261475.1. Taxonomy (GTDB): domain Bacteria; phylum Pseudomonadota; class Gammaproteobacteria; order Burkholderiales; family Burkholderiaceae_B; genus Bordetella. The sequence goes on along the minus strand of NZ_NEVN01000011.1, from coordinate 38,335 downwards.
GAGCGCTTGTTCTTCATGCGCGGTTCATCACTTCACCTTGACGACATCGTCCGGCTTCCAGCTTTGGTCGTAGAACGCGTGCTCCGCGCCATACAGACGCAACGTGATGAGCAGCGCGCGGTCGGGCACCGTCTTGATGAACGCGGCGTCGGCTACATCGTTCGGCTTCTCCGGGCCGAACCAGATCTCGATCGACCCGTCCTTCTGTTTGGGGATGTCGTAGTAGCCGTTGGTCGACGGCATGAGCTGGTCCGTCTCGGGCATGGTGCCGTCGGTCACGTTGTAAGCGGTCACGGCCCAGAACAAGGCGGCGGGCACGCCCTCGGGAATACGCAGCTTGTAGGTATGGGAGCCGTTCAGAAACGCGCCATCCGCATCGCGCACCGTGAGAGGATATTTGGAACCCGCGCCCGTTGTGCGCATCACCATGGCCGGTGCCGACGAGTAGGCGACCTGGAAGAAGCTCGCCCGCTGGTCCACGTCCAGATAACTATCCTGGAACCATTCCGCGGTGGCCCCGGCCCAGGTGGTCTCCCATTGCCTGTCTTTGTAATAGAGATTGCGCTTGTCCTCGCGGCCGAGCTGCCGGTTCGCCAGAATCATCTTCGGCGCGGTGTCAACGGCTTTCTTCAACAGCTCCTGCTGTTTGGGCGTGGGCTTGAAAGGCTGGCCTTTCACGATCCCGATCGAGGCCAGCACGCCGCGCAGCTCCGGATCGATGGCCGCGATGGGTTCGTAGTCGACGAACGCCTTGAGCTTGTTCCAATACTCCTGGTCGATCGGATACATCATGTCGATGCGCTTGCCGGTGCCGTCAGGAAACTCCATGGGTTTCACATCTTTCTCGGCGGCCCACAACGGATAGATGCGCGTGGACTCGGCAGCCTTGACCGCCGGCTCGGGATCCGGCTTGCCCTGACCCTTGCCCATAATCGTGCGGAAGAAGAGAAACACGTTATAAGTGGGCGACTTGAACACGAAGTATCCACTCGGGACGTGGCCGTCATAGTCGGGCGGCAGCAGCAGATACAGGCCGCCGCGGGCCCGGTCGGGCCCGACCGCCCCGACATCGGTAAGCGTGCGTTGGAAGAAATCAGTAAACATGCCGATAACGTTGGCAGGCGCATTGACGACCAGCGGACCGGTCTTCTTCAAGTCCAGATAGCTCATGGAATAGATCACGTCCGCATTCGGCGTGGGCACCATCGCTCGCGCGTCCATGCGCTCCTTCCAGATCGGCAGCACGTGGTAGCCTGCCCCGAATGCCTTTTCCGAGCCGTCGCGCATCCCGATCACATTGAGCGCGGGTAGCATGGTCATGTAGGCGTAAATGGCGCGCTGATAGAAGAGCTCGTCGCGCAGGCTCTCGGCCTCCTTGGTGTCGAGCCAGTTTCCGCCGTTGAGTTGTCGTACCAGCGGCGACATGGGCGACGTCGCGTTCTGGGCCACGGCGGTGGAAGCGCAGGCCGCGAGCAATGCCGTCGCGAGAGTCAGTCGAGTGTTCATGGTGTCCTCGAATCAGGTTGCCGTGCGTCCGGAAGGGGGCCGGACGTTTCGTGTCCGAATCCCCTCGAGCGAAATCGGTCACTGCACTTTCTTGATGACGGGTGGCTTCCACGAGCCGTCCAGAATTGCCTGTTCGCCCCAATAGGCGCGCAGATAGAGCGAGATCGGCTCCGAGGGCGACGGCAGCCAGTTGGCCTCCTTGTCCTTGCCCGGCGATGTCGGACCGACATACAGCGTCAACGAGCCGTCCTGCCCGCGCACGAGGTTGCGGTTCTTCGTGCCGAGCGAGTACCTTTTCAGCGCGTTCTCGCTGAAAAGGTGATGCTTGTTGTAGAGCGTCAGGGACCAGAAGCCCTTGACCGGCGGCAGCTGTCCCGCCGGGAAGGTGATCTCGTAGCGCTGACTGCCATCGAGCTGTGCACCGGTGCCGTCGAAGTCGGTGTAGAAGTACTGGGTCTCGTTCGGCCGGTTGTCGAACATGTTGGACTTGGCCGTGCCGGTACGATTGAAGTAGTCCAGCCCAGTCTGCGCGTTGTTGACCGAGCGGTTCCACTGGTTCCCGGCAGGCTTGCCGTTGTGCTTCCAGCGGAAAAACGGCCCGATCACCTCTTCCTCCGTTTCCTTTGCAACCCCCAGCAAGGCGTCCTTGATGGCGGGATCCTTCTCGGCCGCATCGAGAACGGCACGGAATTGCGCATACATGGCCTCTTCGCCAGGCAGCGGCGGCACCATCTCCAGCACGTGCGGCAATTGGTCGAAGAACTTTTCGGGGATGACCCAGCGGGTCTCGCCGCCGCTCGCGCTGTCGGCGTTGGGGTTGGGGATGTCTGACGTGGTCTTCCAGTCGATGGTTTTCATCTTCCCGTCGAACTGCTTGAGTGGATAGAAGACCACCTGATTGATCTTGCTCTGAATCGCCGCGCGATCCGCGTCCGTGTCATCCATGAAGATCCGCGGGATGGCATTGGCGAGCATCGTCGGGCTGCGGATGATGCCCTCGACGCCCTTGGGCATCTCGCCCTTCCAGTTCGGCCCGACGAGTAGATAGAAGCCGGGTTTGGAGCCGTAGGGTTTGCCGAGCTCACCGAACTGGTTGGTGCGCTGGTCGTAGAGGGCATAGACCCAGAAGCGGTCGCCGAAGTCCGGCACCTGGGCGATCACCGGCTCTTCGTCCAGCGAGAAGAAGCCCAGCCCGTAGACCACGTCCTGGTTCGGGCAGGTAACGAATGTTTCGCTCGGCGTGATGTAGTCGTGCAGCATGCCGATCTGGCCGCGCGGCGCGGCCGGCAGGATGCCCCCCAGCAGGCCGGGATGGGGCGCTTTCGTGATGCGGTCGCGCCGGTTCAGCATGTTCACCATCGGCCAGGCCCACACATAAGCCATCCGGCCGATAGTTTCGGCATACTCGGGATGCATGATGATTCCTGGCGCTGGCATCGTCAGGGCGGCGTGGGAAGCGGAGGCTGCGTGCAGTGCGGCCGGAACGCCGGCGAGAAGCATCGAGCAGCCCAGAGAGAAGGCGACCAATCGGCTCTTCATTGAAAATCTCCTTGATGATGCAGCGGGATCGGCGCCGGAGGGCGGCCGTCGATGAGGGGATGCGATGGCCTACCGGGCGCGTCGAGCCTCCTTGACCGTCCGGTCCGCATCGATCGTGAACATTCGCTGCCCAGACTGGCCCGGCGCCGCAGGCCAGGCTCGGAAGGCACAGCCACTGTCATTCCGCGGCGATGTCACGCCGTAGTGGTAGCCGTGCCAAGCGTCGGGCGCGGGCGTGTCGGACGTCATCACCAGCGCTTCGTCTCCGAGCGGGCTGGGTTCGGGATCGCTGCCGGCGTCCCAGTACAGGCCATCCGTTTCGCCCTCCCGGCTGACGATGCGCGCGGCCGGATGGCCGTAGCGTGCACGGTAACGATCCTGCGCGGTGCACAGCGCGACCAGCGTTTCGATAGCGGCCGACTCGTTCCGCGCGATGCGGCGCACCCGCATCTCTTCGACACCCGCGCGCAGGTCGAACGACCAGCGTCCGTTGCGTTCCACGAGCGGCGCAGGAAAAGTCCAGTCCTGCCGGCCGACGAACAGCGCGGCCCTGCCTGGTGACGTTTCGGCTACCTCGTGATGGTCGTGCCACGCGGCCAGGAAGGTGTAGACGTCCTCGCGCGAGATGCTGTCTTGCGGCACGAAACGGCGGAACTGCGGCCCCAGGCTGCGCTTCAAGCCATCTTCGTCGCCGGTCGCGATCGCCGTCACCAGCGCGTCCGCCGCAGCGGCGGGGCTGTCGTAGCGCGCCTGCGCCTGAGCGGCGCTCGGTGCCAGGGCCGTGGCAAGCGCCAATGCCAGTCCCATACGCTTGAGTCGTCGCATCATATTCTCCCGTGGCTGCGTTCGATGTGGCGTGCGCCGCCATCGCGATGCGGCGTGGCACGCGGGGCGTGCTGGGCCGGACGCGCGTGCGGTGCCGAGCCCGCCTGACGCGGGCCGCCCGCGCCGCGCAATGCGTTATCGCGGTTGAGGTCGCGTGAGCGCGCCGCAGCGGCACTGCGGGCTTCATTGCGATTTGCCTGCGGTCGGGTCGCCCGGTCCGGCGCGGCGTGATGCTGGGCGGGACGCTGCGCGTTCTGTCGCCCCGGCGACTGCCCCGCCCGTCGAGCGCCGTCCGGCGTCTTGCGCTCGCGCATGACTTGCTGCGCATGGTCGCGCCGAGCCTGCTGAGTGTCGGCGGGCCGCGATGCGCCCTGGACCGTCCGCCGTTGGGCGTCGAAGCGTTGCTGTGTCGCGCCGCCACGATAGGGCTGGCTGCCGCGCCGGGCCGGGTCGTGGCTCCAGTTCACGTTCGCACGGTTCGCGTCGATGCGGCGATTGACGTTGATGTTGTTGTAGCGGTTGACGTCGATGTCCACATCGTTGTGCCCCCAGTCGAAGCCACCCCATAGCGAATCAGCGATGGCAATGCCGGTGCCGAATGCCAGGCCGCCCATCAACGCGGAAGCGAACGCGGAGCCGGGCGGCGGTGGATAGTAGGCGGGCGGATACGCGGGATAGGGCCAGGCGCCGTAGACCGTGCCGGGGTTGTAGGTCGGCACGTAGACGGTTTGCGGCGAGGCGGGCTCGACGGTGATGTAGGTATTGCCGCCCTCGGTGCTCGTATTGACCTTCTGCTGCGCGTTGCTCGCAAGATTGCCGGCACTCTGCGCCTGCCGCCGCAGCCGCTGCACGGAAGCCATGACGTCATCGGGTTGATCGAGAAAGGCGTTGCCCAGCGATAGCACCCAGTCCGGCTGGCGTCCCATCATGTCGATCACCGAGGGGAAGCCGACCAGTGAGATCACGCTGGGATCCCAGGGCTGGTCCTGGGCCGCCTTCACGGCAGCATCACCTTGTAGCGTACTGTGCTCGCCGGCCCAGGCGGCGGCAGCCTTGACGTCGTCGGGGTAGGTCGACGCCATCAAAAGCTGCGACAGCAACGCATCAGGGTAAAGCGCGACCGGCGCGAGCATCTGATCGAGCTGTTCCTTGCCGAGCGCCGCGGACTGCGCATGCGCCGGGGCGTGCGCCAGCGCAAGGACTGCGATCAGAAACACCCATATTCGCTTCATGCGTCTCTCCCATGCCTAACCGACGATTGGTGAAACTTCGCGATGATGCTTTTCATTCTTCAGGACGACGTGCAGGACGCCCTGGGGACTCGCGCATTCAGCGCATGCGTGTCAAAGCAGCGTGAACAGTAATTTGGTCAGGGTCGTCTGAACGGGCCATTGCGTCGCGATCAGGATCAGCAGCGGCAGCGCGGCGGGCACGACGATCTTCAACAGGACGGTCTTGCTGATCACCGCGGCGCGCATGTTCGCGACCGATTCATACAGCACGCGGATGTCGGCCACGGGGCCGAGTTCCGGCGCATCGAGCAGCGGTTCGTCGGTAATAGGCTTACGCTCGATCCAGCGACCGTGCACCGCCCGGCCGTGCGCGGCCAACAGCGCGCCGTAGTCGAGCAACGCCTGGCGCCGGGCACGCAGCAGCAGCGGAGAGAACACCATCAGGGGCGCCATGCCGATGCACACCAGCACGGCCAGCAATGTGCCGATCTGCACATACAACGCCGGCACCGGCACGTCGTGATAGAAAACCTGGTGGGCCCACGCGCCGGCCATGACAGCGGACAGCGAAAAGAGAACCGGGCCATACACTTTGGGCAGGCGCTCGAGAAAGCCCAGGCCGCCCATTCTATCGGGGTGCTGCACGGCGAGCCGCAACGGCAGACGGGCAATCCGCCAAAGGAGCAGCCCCAGCAGGATCAGCCGCCAGGCCCAGGCAAGCAGCAGCGTGGAAAAGATCGGCCGCGTCACCAGCAAAAACCACCACGTCCCTAGCTGCATGGCGGCGTTGTCGGTCGCCGACCAACGCATTTCGTCGGGATTGGGCGACACGAGAAATGCCGCGGTCCACGTAAGTACCACCCCAAGGATGATCACCCACGGCAGCATGCGCTGCTTGATGGCGACGATGTCTTGCACGATTGCGTCGAACTTCGGCGCCAGCGCGGCATCGACGAGGCCCGACTGCTTGAACTGCCGCAGGCAAAGCGCGACGTTGTCTCGCGCCACGCCTTCTGCGAGCACAAGCAGCGGGATGGCGACAAGGCAACGGATGTGGATGCCGAAATGGCCGAACAGGGGTTCTCCGGGCGGCTCGGCACGCAGGCTCGTTCCAGACAGGACGGCAGCGATGACCAGCGGCAGCCACGCGACCATGGCGTAAAGCAGTGCGCGTCGCTTCAGGCCCAGTCCGGAGGATGGAATGACGCCCAGGCGGCGTTGAATTCGCGAAAGCGCATCGCCGTCGACGAGCGAGAACGGAACATCCTTACCCGATTCCAGCAAGTTTGCCATCCAGCACCTTCGTGAAATGACAGAACACTTAGGCAGGGCAGCCGGCAGGGCCACCTCTTTCGGGCAAGCCGCCGATTGCGACATGTCGTCCCCGTTTTTGCTGCACACCGCGCGATCACTTTCGAAAGAAAGCGATTCATTTTTGCCGCGCCAATGTAATTAGTCCATGCTAATTTCGGCAATATATAGTCAGAAACTTGGGGGTATTTCTCCATGGACCTGCATCGCTTTGAGTCATTTGAGGAGTTCGAAGCTGCTGTAGTCGATGTAGATCTCAAAGTGCGATTATTGGGGCCGGCTGACGGCCTATGGCATATCGGCCACGCTGACGTGGAAGGCATTACCGTGCAGGTTGGGGCGGAGGCCGTGGCAAACCTCTGCGAGGCCTCGGGCTCGCCCACCCACCTCATTTTTCTGATTTCGGATGGCTATCCGGTGCCGACATGGCTTAACGGCGAAGAATTCGGGCCGGGAAAGCTGGGAATACTGGCACCAAACAAAGAGTTTGTTTTTCGCGCCGCCGGCCCGAACGGTTGGGTGACCATCGCGGTGCCGCTGTCCTCTCGCCTGTTTTCATCGGCGGACGATGTCGGTCACGTGCTTCAGAGGTGGTGCCGGTCGACGGATATCGTTCCATGTTGTCCCTCCGCGATCCAGACCCTGCGCGTTGCCGCCCTCTTCGGCGCCTCCAGGGAGCCGCTTGAAAGGGCACTCGGCCGAGCGCGAATCGAGGCCGCCATCGCAGGGTTGGTCGCGACGAGGCGGCCTCGCCCGCTCACTGTTGGTCGCCCGCAGGTGTCACCTCATGAACTGAGCGCCGCCGCCGTCCAGATGTTTCGCGCCTATGATCGCGGGCTCTCGCCACGGGAGTATCGACTGGTGGATCTGGCGCTACGCGAGCGCGCGCGCAATGATTTTTTCCAGCGCTGCTTCGGTTTAACGCCTGCGCGGTATCTCAAACTACGCAGACTGCATGCGGTGCATGATGCCTTGCGCGCATCATCGAATGCGAGAAACTCCGTCGCCGAACTGTTCGAAGCGGAAGGCTACGCATATTCGGCCCATTCCCTCGCGCGCTATCGCGCCATTTTCGGTGAGTCGCCATCGGATACCCGAAACGCGGCACACTCGGCGCGCTGATCCCCCGGATTCATATGTCATTTAACAGGATGCCGGGCCCCTGCATGGGGCCTGCGCGGAGCGCAGTCGTGACCTAGGGCATCGCCAGAAGTGAGGGAGCTGCACGGCAAGGTCCGCGGATGTCGCGGATTTCACATGTGGCAAGGCCGTTGCCGCAACCCTCAGTCAGACCGTTGCGCGCGCAACTTCTTCCACAGCGTAGTGCGCGATATCCCGAGCTTCTTGGCCGCCAGGCCCATGTGCCCGCCGGATTCCTGGATGGCCTGCTGGATGGCGCGTTGTTCGGCGTCGGTGCGCGCCGCGGCAAGGTCGACCTTGTCGACCAATCGCCGTTCCGGAAAGATGTCGGGTGCGGACAGCGCCTCGCCTTCGCTCATCACGATGGCACGAGCCAGCCGGTTGCGCAGCTCGCGCACGTTGCCGGGCCAGTCGTGCGCGGCCATGGCTTGCAGCGCTTCGCCTGACAGGCTCAGGTGCGTGCCTTCCAGCTCGTCCAGGAGCGTGCGGGCCAGCGTTGCGGTGGACGACTGCCGCTCCTTGAGCGGGGGCATCGTGACGCGTGCCACGGAAACCCGAAAGAAAAGATCCGTCCGGAAGCGTCCGGCGGCGCAGGCGGCTTCGAGGTCGGCGCTGGTACTGGCCAGCACTCTGCAATTGGCATGGTGGCTTTGCGATGAGCCCACGGGCCGGTACTCGCCGTCTTCGAGCACGCGCAGGAGCAAGGCCTGGGCCTTCGGACCCAGCTCCGCGATCTCGTCGAAATAGAGGGTTCCGCCTTCCGCCTGCGCAAACAGGCCATCGCGCGCCGCGCCGGCGCCGCTGAAGGCCGCTTTCGCATGACCGAACAGCTCGATTTCCGCGAGATCGTTGGCGAGCGTCGCGCAGTTCACCGCGACAAACGCACCGCCCGCACGCGTGGACCGCGAATGACAGTAGCGCGCCGCGCGATCTTTGCCCGTTCCTGTCTCACCCTCGATGAGCAGCGGCAGCGCGCTGGCGGCGAGGCGCTCGAGCTCACGCGCACGCGGGGCTTCCGACGCATCCAGGTCGAATGGATTCTCGATCGTGGTGGGGCCGAGATGGCTCTGGCGGCGTGCGAGCAGCGTTCGGATGCGCGAGACCAGCGCGTCCGCGTCGTACGGCTTGGTCAGGTAGTCGTTGGCGCCCGCCGATACGAGCCGGACCGCCTGTGCAATGTCGCCGTAGGCGGTCGCGAACACCACGGTCGTGTCGGCGAGATGCGGGATCAACCGCCGATAGAGGTCTTCGCCCGAGCCGTCGGGAAGCCTGATGTCGGCCAGCAGAAAGATCGGCCGGATGCGTGCGCGTCGAAACAGCTCCACGGCCTGCGCGCAGCTCTGCACCCACTGCGTGGATATGCCCTCCAATCGAAGACGCTGCAGCAGCGCGCCGCCCAGCACGGTGTCATCTTCGACGAGTAAAACCTGGATGTCGCTCACGCTATGGGCTCCGATCGATCAAAAGGAAGCCGCACGGATATGCGGGTTCCCAGGGCCGGCCGGGATACACGCAGCCGGCCTGCCATACTCCGCACCAGATCGAACACCACGCGGAGTCCGATACCGTCGCCCTCGGCCTGCTCACCTGCCAGCGCGCGTCTGGCCTGCACCGGCAGACCGGGGCCGGCATCCGCGACATGCAGCATCAAGCCGTCGCGGCGGGCACGCGCGAACAGAAAAATCTGCGAGCCCGAGGGAGAGGCCTCGATGGCATTGAGCATCAGATTCAACAACAACTGGCGCACGCTCACCGCGGGTAGCGGTAGGCCATCGCCCTCCACGCCTTCGCAATGCACCGTCACGGAAATGCCGCGCTTGCCGGCCTGCGCGCTGACCAACAGCCGCACGTCGGCGATGTCGGCCTCGTGCAAGCGGGCGTCGCCCGGTCGAAACGTGCGCAGGCTGGCGTCCACGACACCCTGCAGCGCCTGCACGCCGCGTTCGATGAAGTCGAGCGATTCCGCACGGGCCTGCGGCCGATCGCCGAACTGCCGCAGCGTCTGCACGGCGGTGCGCAGCCCGCCGAGCGGATTGCGCACCTCATGGGCCAGCGTGGCGGACATGCGGCCCAGCAGCGCCTCTCTTTCGATGCGCGCATGCCGCTCGGACAGCGCCTCGCGCTCGGAGGCGCTCTCGGCCATCCAGTTGTAGGCGGCGATGAGTTCGCCGAGCTCGGGGTCGGTGGTGTGCGCGGTCATCGCGCGTGGCCGGTCCTTGCGGGCGGCGCGCAACGCCTGCGTCAAGGAAATGATGGGACGCTGCAGGCGCCGCGCCATGCCGTAGCAGATCAATGCGCCGAGCAGGCTGACCGCGAGACCGACCAGCACGAGCTCCACGCCGAGCTCGGTGCGTTGGCGCAGAAAGTCAGCGACATCGAGATTGGCGACCAGCTTGCCGAGCTCAGGCCGCTCGGCGTCCAGCAGACGCCAGGTCCAGACGCCGTCTTCGCGCAGGCTCACCACCGTGCCGGCCGGTGTTGCGATGCGTTCGACGGGAATCGGCTCCACGTCGGGATAACGCGCGACGTGCGCGACCAGACGTCCGGCGGGACTGACGACGGCCAAGGTCCGGTCGACGACCCCCAGATGGGTGTCGAGCGCGCGGTTCAGCACGTCGACCATCTGTGCTTCATCGTTGGCGCGCACCGCCGGCAGGATGGCCGCGGACAGGCCATCGAGATACACCTGCCCGAGATTCGTGATCTGCCGGTCGAACTGGCGCGACAGCCCGTGCAGCGCCAACGAAGTCAGCGCCGCGGATATCAGCAGGAACAGGAGGGAAACCGCGAGCGGAATCCGCGCGGTCAGCGGCAGACGCAGCATACGAAAGCAGACGGCAAAAGCGAATTATGCCCGTCCATTCGGCAGCGGAACTTTGCAAGTTTTGGAAAACGCCAAATCCGACGGAAAAATACATGCCAGGGCCTGTTTTCAGGGCCTAGCACCCGCATTTGTTCACTTTTGTGAACATCGGTGGGTGAACGATGTTCAGCATTCGAATCACGTCGGCGAGCCGCTCGCCATTGGCTAGTGGTTATCCCGCAGAAGAGGCGCCAGACCGTGAAAGCGGAATGGAAGCGCCCCTCCTTAAAGTGCCCCCTCCTTCGGCGCGCCTGCGCGGGCCGAGGGCGTCATCAACAAATAGGGGGAGCACGCCTTGAGCAGCACCATAATCTCTAGAAAGCGCGATCTGTGGGGAGGTGCGTTCATTGCACTCTGCGGCGCGCTCACCATCCTCGAAGCCTCGTCATATCAGGTCGGCGAACTTGCCCGCATGGGTCCCGGTTACTTCCCGCTCCTCGTGGGTTGCTTTCTTGTCGTCCTGGGCCTTCTGGTTCCGCTGAGTCCTGATCCTGACGAAGTGCAGGAGGACATGATCGACGAACACCTGCCGCAGCCCTCGCGCAACGAGCGCATCCGCGGTATGGCATGCATCGCCGCGGGCCTCGCAGCCTTCATCGTGATCGGCAGCCTGTTCGGCTTCCTGCCCGCCACGTTCGCGCTGGTGTTCCTGTCCGCCCTGGGCGATACCTCCAACAGCGTGCGGTCCGCCGCGATTCTGGCGCTCGCAATGACTGTGTTCGGCGCCGTGGTGTTTTCCTGGGCGCTGCAGCTGCAGTTTCCGATGTTCCGCTGGGGGTGGTGATGGATCTGCTTGATAACGTACTGCACGGGTTCACCGTTGCATTCCAGTGGGAAAACCTCTGGTGGTCCTTCTTCGGCGTGTTCATGGGCAACATGATCGGCGTGCTGCCGGGCATGGGCGTGCTCGCCGCGATCTCGATCCTGTTGCCGCTCACCTATGCCATGACGCCTGTCGCGGCACTGATGATGCTGGCGGGCATCTATTACGGCGCTCAGTACGGCGGGGGCATCACCTGCATTCTGCTGAACCTGCCCGGTACCCCGTCGCACGCGGTGACCTGCCTTGACGGCAATCCGCTGGCGCGCAAAGGAAAGTCGGGCTCGGCGCTGTTCATGCTGATCCTGGCCTCGTTCATCGGGGCCAGCGTCGGCATCATCATCATGATCCTGTTCTCGCCGCTGCTCGTGGAGGTCGCCTTCAAGTTTGGCCCGGCGGAATACTTCTCCATGATGATGCTCGGCCTGGTCGCTGGCGCCACGCTCGCGAAGGGCTCGGCCATCAAGGGCGTCGCCATGGTGTTCCTGGGGCTGCTGTGCGGCGTGGTGGGCACCGACGTCAACACCGGCACCATTCGCTACGGTTTTGGCGTGATCGAACTGAGCGACGGCATCCAGCTGGTGGCACTGGCGATGGGCCTGTTCGGCCTGGCCGACTTCTTTGCCAACGTGAATCGGATCGGCAAGGCGACCACGGTCGAAGAGGGCAAGAAGATGTCGGTGCGCCCGGAACAGGGTGACATCCGCCAATCGGCCGCCCCGATCGCACGCGGCAGCGCCATCGGCGCCGTGCTCGGCATTCTGCCTGGCACGGGTGCAACGATCGCCTCCTTCATGTCGTATGCCGTGGAAAAGCGTGTTTCCAAGACGCCCAACCGATTCGGCAATGGCGCGATCGAAGGTATCGCGGGTCCGGAAGCGGCCAACAATTCGGCGGCGCAGACCAGCTTCATCCCGACGATGAGCCTGGGCATTCCGGGTGACTCGGTGATGGCGCTCATGCTTGGCGCCCTGATCATCCACGGCATCCAGCCTGGTCCGCAGATGGTGACCGAGCATGCCGACCTGTTCTGGGGCCTGATCGCCAGCTTCTGGATCGGCAACATCATGCTGGTCATCATGAACCTGCCGCTCATCGGCATGTGGGCCAAGCTGCTGCGCGTGCCCTACAAGTATCTGTTCCCATCGGCTTTGTTCTTCGTGTGCGTGGGGGTCTACAGCACGCAGAACAGCCTGTTCGACGTGGGCATGGTGCTCGTGATCGGTGTGATCGGCTACGTCTTCCTGAAACTGCGGTTCTCGCCTGCGCCCCTGCTGCTCGGCTTCGTGCTCGGGCCCATGGTCGAGGAAAACTTCCGCCGCGCCCTGCTGTTGTCGCGGGGTGACATGGGCGTGTTCCTGTCGCGTCCGATCAGTGCGGGTTTCATTTATGCCATCTTCGCACTCGTGATCTGGCTGGCGTACTCCACGATTCGCAACCGGAAGAAAGTCAAGGCAATGACCGAGGCTCACGGCGAGGCGTAATCACTGCAACATCATGGCGCCGAAGCCTGGCTCGAGGCTTCGGCGCTCTGCACAAGAGGTACATCCATGGCCCGCAAGAAACCGGAGAACGGTAATAAGTCAGCCACTCGCGATGTGGCGGTGGTGCGCAAGATACCCTTTGTCGAGCTCGTCGAACTCCTCGAGTTCAACCGGCTGCGTTTCGACGTCGTCGGCAGCAGTCAGCGCAGTCCCCTGCTCGGGGTTCAGGAATGGACCTGCGACTTGCGCGACGAGCAGTCCCACCCCGATGGGGTGTACGTGTGTTCGACGCTGGACGCGATTCAGAAGGCGGTACTTCCGCCCGAGGACACGCAGTTGCAGATCGACGTGTCGTCCAAAAAAGGAATCAAACTGCGTGCGCTCAAGTCCGATGCGGCCAGCGGCGCGTCGCGCCCGACCAGCCTGCGTGTGGACGTGCAGGCCCTGATCAGCAAGGTGCTGGTGCCGGCGCATGCCCCTGCCCACCTCTTCGAACTCATCAAGCACGTCGTCGTGTCGCGGCTCTGGGTCGAAGTCGCCCGCGTGTGAGCGGGCCGCGGACCGTGCATGCGTCCGGGGGAGCGTTCAGGGCTTGGCCACACGTTCCGCTTTGCTCAGTATCCAGCTGACGCAGGGGACGCTGAGCGCGCCCAACACCAGCGCCAAGAAAATGGTCCACAGCGGGCCAGGTCCGGCGAGAAGGCTGCCCAGCGCGCCGATACCGCCATAGATCAGAAGCATTCCGCGTTGCGCAAATGTGGCTTTCGCCCAAAGCACGACACACATCATCGTTGCGATGAAGGGTGCCAGCACCGCGGCGCCCCGTTCGCGGTTCGCTCCGCCGGCCGCGCCGGCTTCCAGCGTGATCACCGGCTCGACGCCGTGCAGGCTCAGCAGAACACACGCACCCAGCGAGGTCGAGAGGGCCGTGGTGGCGCACAGCCGGCCGAGGCCGACACGTTGCTCGCCGTCCATGGTGCCGCGGGCCCAAACGTAGCGGATTGCCAGAACGGCAAGCAGCACCGCGACCGCCACCACGCCGTAGATGACACTGACGTAATGCCAGGCCTGCGAGAGCGGGGCGCTGGCGGCGTTGGCCCCCGGCGTTACCAGACCCAAGGTGCTGCGGGATACATCCACTACGGACTCAACCATCGTCGACCCCCTCGTCGTCGTTGTGATCGGATCTTGGACTGCGCCTTCCGCGCAGCGGCGGCATGATGGCTACGCGCCGCGATCCTCTTTCAGCGTTGCGCCGTCGTCGTGCAGGGCATCACGGCCCTCCAGCCCGAGCAGCGGTTCGCCGGAGAAATAAATGGCGCGTCCGAGCAGATGGCCCGCGACCGGCACCGTGAAGATCAGGAACAGCACGGTCAGTGCCGCGATCGCGATGGCCAGCCCGTTGCCGCTGCCCAGCGCCACGCCGGCCACGGTCAGCCCCGCGCCGATGGTTCCTGCCTTGGTGGACGCATGCATGCGCTGCAGCGGATCGCTGAAGCGCAGCAAGCCCACCGCGGCCGCGATCAGGAATATGAAGCCCGCGATCTGCAAAAGCATCCCGGCCAGTTTCATGACCAGCTCTAGCATGCCTGTTTCCCCCTGCGTTCGATGAATGCGGCAAGTGCGCATGTGCCCAGGAAGCCGAACACAGCCAGTCCCAGGGCCACATCCAGGTACTCGCGGTAGCCCAGCGCGCCCATGGCCAGCGCCGCGCCGGTGACGGCCACGCCTGTCAGCATGTCCAGCGCCACGAAGCGGTCGGCGTGACTGGGGCCAGAGAGCAGCCGGTAGAGCGTCAGGCCCAACGGAATGCAGAGCAGAATCAGCAACGCCTGCGACATCCATTGGCGAGCGTGATCCAGCTGATCGAGCAGGTCCATCATCGTTCGATCTCCAGAATGGTGTTCTCGAAAGCCTTGCGTATGCCCTCGATGATCTCGTCGGGCGAGGCGGCATCCAGGCAGTGAATAAACAGGCCCGTGCGGTCCTCGCTCACTTGCAGGGAGGTCGTGCCGGGCGTGAGCGAGATCAGGTTCGCGAGCGTCGCGATGCCGAGATCGGAACGCACGCGCAGCGGATAGCGGATGACGGCCGGTTGCAGGCGCTGCTCCTTGGCGAAGGCAGCGCGCGCGACGGACCAGGAGGACAGCAGTAACTCCCGGATGAAGATGCCGGACAGCTTCAGGCAGGCCAGCATTCGACGAGGCAGGTTCGACATCAAAGCGCGCCTCCTGGATTGGACAGACTCATCGACGCGCCCGCGAGCGTCGCGTCGATGTAGCCGGCAGGGTTCATCAAGGCATCGGCGGCGCGCTGCGAGAACGCGATCAAGGGCTCGGGCATCAGCCCGATCGTCAGCGTGATGAGCGCCAGCGCCGAGATGGCGCAGATCATGGCCGTCGGCACACGTCGCTCGCGCGTTCGCTCGATGGGCGCGTTCTTCCAGAAGGCTTCGATCCAGATCTTGCTCATCGAGAAGATGGTGAGCAGGCCGACGAACAGGCCCGTCGCGGCAAGCCATCCGGAACTGGCTTCGAATGCCGCGTCGATGACCAGAAACTTGGCCCAGAACCCCGACAGCGGAGGGATGCCGGCCAGCGACAGCGCCGGAATGGCGAACAGCAGGGCGAGCAACGGGAACCGCCGCTGCAGGCTGCCAGAGCGGCGGAGATCGTAGGTGCCCGACACACGATGCATGGCGCCAGCGATCAGGAACAGGTTCGCCTTGACGATGATGTGGTGGATTACGTAGAAGATCGCACCGGCCATGGCGGCCGCGGTGCCGAGCGCCAGCCCCAGCAGGATGTAGCCGATCTGGCTGATGATGTGAAACGACAGAATGCGTCGCACATCCCATTGCACGGCGGCGCCGAAAACGCCGAACAGCATGGTGCCGGCCGCCATGATCGCGATGATTTCACGCATGGCCTCGCCGCCGGCGAAGAGCAGCGTGAAGACCCGGAAACAGGCATACACGCCGACTTTGGTCAGCAGGCCGGCAAAGATGGCCAGGATGCCGATCGACATCGTGTGATACGACGCGGGCAGCCAGAAGAACATCGGAAAGTAGCCGGCCTTGATGCCGAAGCCCACCAGAAACAAGGCCGAGGACGCGGCCAGGGCAAGGCTGTTGTCCGTGTTCGGCAGCACGCGCGCGAGGTCCGCCATGTTCAGCGTGCCCGTCACGCCGTACAGGATGGCGATCGCCAGCAGAAACAGCAGCGTGCTCAGCAGATTCAGCGCGGCGTATTTGAGCGCGCCGTCCAGCTGTGCACGGCTCTTGTCGATCACGAGCAGCCCCATCGCCGTGATCAGCATGATCTCAAACCAGACGTACAGGTTGAAGATGTCGCCCGTCAGGAAGGCGCCATTGACGGCGGTGAGCAGGCCCAGCAGCAAGGGATAGACGCCGTTGTGCACGTGCCTGCGGTGAGTGGCCGCCATGCCGAAGACGCCGACCGCGACCGCGAGAATGCCCGTTACGGTGACCATCGCCGCGCCTAGCCGGTCGGCGACGAAGCTGATGCCGAACGGCGCGTTCCAGCCGCCGAAAGTGAGCGAGATGACACCCTCGGCCATGACGGCGCGCAGCAGCGCGAGCGACGCCAGCAGCATGAGGGCCAGCGCAATGAGCTGGACGAGGCGCTGCGCAGCCGGCCTGCGCCAGAGCATCATGCAGAGCGCCGCGCCGATCAGCGGAATGAAGACCGGCCAGAGAACGAGGTGATTGAACAGCATGTCTTTCACGCGTCGGCCCCCCGCGCGCGTCGGTGCGCGGGCGTGCGCTCGGTGGCGGCGCTGCCGAGCGCTTCGGCGGCGGTCAGCGCCCGGCCGTCCAGCGTGCCGAAGCGGCGGTGGATGCGCAGCGCCAGCGCGATCGCGAACGACACGAGCGAAAACCCGATGACGATGGCCGTTAGCACGAGCGCTTGCGGCAGCGGATTCGCCGACGCGTCGCCCAATGCGGTCTGGTCGAGCGCCATCACGGGCGGCGCGAATTCGCCGATCCGGCCCGCCAGGAATATCACGAGGTTCACGGCGGCGGAGATCAGCATGACACCGTAGATCACGCGCACGACGTTGCGAGACAGCATGAGGTAGAGGCCGATCGCCATGATGGCGGCGACGCCACCGGCATAGATAAGATTCATTGTTTCCCCTTATTCGTCATAGAGGCGCAGGACCAGGCACAGCATGCCGCCCATCACTGTGCAATACACCCCGATGTCGAAAAGCAGCGTGGTGCCGAGCTTGAAGCCGTTGTCGAAGATGAGCCACTGATGCGTCAGGAATCCGGCGCCCGCCGCGATGCCCGGCAAGCCGCTCAATACGGCCATGAAGACGCCCGCGCCCGCCAGCACGGCGGGATGCACCCGCAGCCGTCTGCGGGCGGCGGCTGCGCCATCCGAGAGCGCAACCAGCGAGAACGCCATCGCGGCGACCAGGCCGCCCACGAATCCGCCGCCGGGCTCGTTGTGGCCACGCCAGAGAATGACGACCGACGCCGTCAACATTGCCCAGAACAGCAGCCGGGCGGTCGCGGAAAAAATCAAAGACTTCATTTCTGCGGGCCTCCGTGGCTACGGGACGCACTGGTGGGCTTGCGATTGATTCCCCGCAACAGGCCCCACACGCCGAGTGTGGCGAAGCCCACGACGGCGATCTCGCCCAAGGTATCCAGCGCCCGGTAGTCGACGATGATGACGTTTACGACATTGCGTCCATGGGCCTCGAGCAGGCTCGTGGCGCCGAAGAAGTCGGAGAGGCGCGTGTCGAAGGGCAAGGACAGCATGCTGAACAGCGCCACGAACACCACCACGCCGAAGACGATGGCGAGGACAGCGTCCGTGCGTCGCTCGCGGGGTTCGCGGCGGCCTTCCGCCCGCTCGGGCAGGCGCACCATCACCGCCATCAGCACGATCAGGACGAGGGTCTCGACCGCAAACTGCGTGAGTGCGAGGTCCGGCGCGCCGTGCAGCAGGAAGAAAAGCGCCGAGCCATAGCCGACGATGCCGACGCCGACCAGCCCCACGAGAATCTTCTGCGTCCGGGCCGCCACGAGGCCGCCAACGACGCCGAAAAGCAGCAGCGCGGTCGGTAGCACCAGCACGGTGCCGGCAGGCGACAGCGTCCAGGCACCGCCGGAACGCACCATCGCCCACGCCATGATGCCGAGCAGCGCGATGACGGTGATCAGCGTGTACCGGCGCATGTCGCCGTTCTGCAGTTGCGCCGTCGAGGCCCGGGCGACCGAGAGGATGCCATCAACGGTGCGCTGGTAGGTCTTGCCGGCGTTGAACCGGCCGAACAGCGGCGAGCGCTCGAGCGCATGGTGCAGGCGGTCCCACTGCCAGGCGAGCAGTGCGCCCAGCGTGATGACCAGCCCGCTCAGTGCCAGCATGGGCGTGAGGCCGTGCCAGAGAGAGAAGGGTAGCGTGGTGGCCGCGCCGTGCAAGGCCGACGCGGCGGGGTTGAGCACGTAGTAAGAGAAGAACCCCGGCGCCAGACCGGCGCAGATGCCCAGCACGCCCAGCGTGAGCGGGCCCGCCAGGAGCCCCGGCGTTTCGCCGTGGTGGATCGACTTCGGCCGATTACGCGACAGGAAGAACGGGCGCAGCGACACGACCGCGGCGGTCGCCACCATGACGCTGTTGACGATCACGGCAACGATCACCGGAATCGCGTTCCAGTCGCTGCCCAGCTGCGCCTCGAACAAATACTCCTTGGAGATGAAGCCGACGAACGGGGGAAAGCCCGCCATCGACATGCTGGCCAGCACGACCGCGCAGGCCGTGTAGGGCAGGAACCGCGCCAGGCCGCCCAGCTTGCGCAGCTCGCTGATGTGCGTGGCGTGAATGGCCGTGCCCGCACAGAAGAACAGCGCTGCCTTGTAGAAGGCGTGCGCGATGATGAAGCCGCAGACGGCCATGGCGGGCACCGGACCGCGCAAGCCGATCAGCATCACCAGAATGCCGAGCGAGGCCACCGTGGACTGCGCCAGCACCGCCTTGTATCCGGTGGCCCGCACGGCATGCAGCGCGGCAACCAGCATGGTCGCCATGCCGACGACCGTCAGCGTGTCGCCATACCAATGCACACTCTGGAGCAGGCTGTCGAAGCGGGCGAGCAGATACACGCCCAGCTTCACCATCGTGGCCGAATGCAGGTATGCCGACGCGGGCGTGGGCGCGGCCATGGCCTGCGGCAGCCAGAAATGGAACGGAAACTGCGCCGACTTGGTGAAGCAGCCGAGCATGACCAGCACGATCGCGGGCACCAGCAGCGGACTGGCCACCAGTGTCTCGATGCGCTCGGCGATCAGCGACAGCGAGTACGTGTCGACCGCCAGGCCGATGAGCAGGATCCCGCCGAACAGCGCCAGGCCGCCCGCGCCCGTCACGAGCAGCGATTGCAGGGCCGCCTTGCGTGCGTCGGCCCGATGGCGCTCGAAGCCGATGAGCATGAACGACAGCAGGCTCGTGGCTTCCCAGAACACGAACATGACGATCAAGTTGTCGGACAGTACGGTGCCCAGCATCGCCGCCATGAACGCGAGGATGAGGAACATGAACCGCGCGTTCTCACGCCGCGGCGCGTCGGAAAAATAGGCGGTTGCGTAGATCGACACCAGCGTGCCGATGCCCGTGATGAGCAGCGCGAACAGCAGGGAGAACCCGTCCAGTCTGAGCGCGAGGTCGACGTCGACCGCGGGCACCCACGCCCAGGTTTCGTGGACGACGGCGCCAGCCGCGATGCCGGGCGCATGCTGTGCGAAATACACGAACAGGAGGAACGGCAGAAGGGCGGGAAGGTAGCGGGTGACGGCGCCCGACAGCGTGGCGGCGCGCCAGCCCACCAGTGCGCCCGCCCATGCGAGGAGCAGTGCGGTGGCTAGATGCAAAGGAACTCTCCGAAGCGCACGCAGCGCGCGCGCGTGGGTCGCTCAGACGACACGGCGCGACGCCCGGCCAATCCCTGAGCGATCAGGATGGCGGCGTTGCTGGCGAAATGACAGAAGGGGGAACGGGAGAAATGCGACGCGCTTCCGGATCGTCGATCGCGGGAAGGCATGCGGAGGGCAAAAGGAGTAACAGCCGGCAGACGCCGGAGGCATCGAAGGTTCATGGGTCGTCAACAGCCCACATTGGCGGCCCGACCAACGCTAAGAACCTCCCGGCCTCAACATGAGACCGAAACCCAGGCAAAAGTCTAACGGATTTTGCAGTTGCTGACTACCGGCTGAAACCATGGGGTGCAGACCGGAGGGCTTGGTGTCGTCGTGAAGGTTGTGTCTGATGCTTCAGACTGCAACCGCCGCGCGCCCAGGCGCGCGCGATGCATGCTAAGTTAGCCCCGCGCTGGCGCCCGGTCATGGCGCCGGCATGGCGGACTGCCTCAGTGAGCTCCGATGGCGGTGCCTTTTCTCCTCTCTTTTTTACTCATCATGCAAAAGAATCCACATCGCGCGTTAGCTCGACCCGGAAAGACGTGGACGGCCGGCCTTCAGGCGCTGGCCCTCGGCATTGCCCTGACGGCGACGGGCACGGTCTCGGCCCAGGCCGATCTGCCGCCGCGTGGCGGCGCGGGTACCGCGGCGCCGGCCAGCGCGCCGAGTCCCGATCGGCTGCCCTCGCGTGCCCCGACGCAGAGCTCGGGCCAGGCCCCTGCACAAGGCCAGCCCCCAGCCCAACCCCAGGCCCAACCGCGAACCCAGGCGCCCGCCGGTCAGTCGGGCCAGCGCACGGTGGTCAAGGACGACGCGGCCTACGAGCGCCTGCTGAACAACAGCGGCATCGGCCTGCAATGGTTCTGGACGGATGCGCGCGGCAAGCTCAACGCGGTGGATGACAATGGCGTGGTCCGTCTGGATGGCGGCTATGCCACCGACAAGGGCTCGCTCAAGCTCAAGGGCGAAGTGCTGTCGATCTCGGCGGACCGCTTCACCTTCCGCGGCACGATCCTGATCGTGGACGTGCCTGACAAGGGTCGTCGCTGCGAGCGCACCGGCGACTATGAGTTCCGTGCCGCCGGCAAGCGCAAGTACTGGCGCCTGCAGCAGATGACCGAATGCGATCGTCTGACCGACTACGTCGATATCTACTATTGATCGTCGAGTGTCGCGGGGGTGGCCGTCGATCGGATCGGCGGCTCGCCCGCCTGCTCGCCCGGCGCGCGTGATGCCGCTTGCGGCATACAGAACCTGGCCCGCATGTCGCGCGAGTACACGACATACAGCGTGATCACGACGGCCTGAACCAGCATGTGCACGCTTGCCGATGCCATGTCGCCCTCGAAAATGCCGGTCCAGGGTTGGCCCAGGTGCCCCAGCAGGAACAGTTGCAGCGTCGCCGTCAGAAGCGGCCCGCCCAGCCAGGCCGCGGCCAGGATCACGCGGGGCGTGACGGGCTTGCGCCACACGATCATCATCACACCAGCCCCGACGCTCAGTCCGGCGGCGAGTACTGCGAGCGCCATCGCGACACTGCTCAACGTCGCGGCATCCGGCGTGATCGCGATCAGCGCCCGGGCGGTCTGGAGCCCGAAGGCCAGGCCGAAGAAGGGCTGAATCAGCAACAGGCTGACGATCGCCAGGATCATCATGCTGGTCAGCGCGCCGGCGTCGGTGCGAGCGCGGGGCGTGTCGGTGGGCGGCTGTTGCGGCAAGGACTGCATGCGATTCTCGGGCACTCGAGGCGGTCTGCACCGCCAGAAAAACCCAGTGTAGGAGCGCGCCCGCGGGGTCAATCCGCCGAATAACGGCATGTGCCCCGGGGCGTGACTCCCGACTGCCGCGCACCTTGCCGCGCGGCTTACTCCTTCACGGCAAATTTCTCGAGCAAAGGCCGCCACGTGGTGAGCGTGTCGTCGAGGTAGGCGCCGAACGCCTTGGCGTCGCGGTAGTCCACCTTCAGGCCGAACTGATCCGCACAGTTCTCGAACGCCGGCGTCTGCGTGGCGAGCCTGAACGCATTCTGCAGCTGGGTGACGACGGCCGGCTCCATATTCTTGGGCCCGGCAATGCCGAGAATGCTGGGTGCGACCAGATCATGGCCGAGCTCCTTGAGCGTGGGCGCGTCGAATCCCTTCATGCGTTCTTCGGTATAAACCGCCAGCAGTCTCAGGCGGCCGTCGCGCACATAGGGCACCCACTCGGCCGTCTGCGCCATGAATTCCACGTCGCCCCGCATCAGCGCCGTGATGGCCTCCGGACCGCTCTTGTAAGGTACGTGCGTCCATTGCGTGCCGATCTCCTGCGCCAGCCGCTCCGAGGTGAGGTGCTGCGGCGTGCCGATACCGGCCGTGCTGTAGCTCAGACCACGCTTGCGCTTGGACGCGGCCACCAGATCCGCGAAGGACTTGTGCGGCGAGTCGGCGCGCACCAGCAGACCGACCTGATACTGCGCCACCAGGGCAATGGGCGTGAGATCCGTGGTCACGTCGTACTTGAGGCTGGGCGTCAGGACCTGATTCAACAGTCCGCCCGTCGAGAGCGAGGCGATGCTGTAGCCGTCGGGGCGCTGCCGAATGATGTAGCTCACCGAGAGCGAGGATCCCGCGCCGGGTCGATTCTCGATTACGAGAGGCTGGCCGACGTGCTTGGCCACGTCCATGGCGAGCGTGCGGTTGCAGACGTCGGTGCCGCCGCCCGCGCCGTAGCCTACCACCAGCGAGATCGGATGCTGCGGGTAGTCGGCGGCCACTGCCGGGGTCAGGACATGGGCGGCGCTCAACAACGCGGCCAGGCGCCATACGGATGCCAGTTTCATGAGTTTGTCTCCTAGGTTTTTCATCGCCGGGGCCGGCGTTGCGATGCAAAGCCGGCCCGACGCGGACCTTTTCCGGTCGGAGCCACTGTGTCACGGGCAATAGTTCATATATATAGATGTTTGTACTAATGGTCGCGGCGCGGCGCGCGGCTTACGCTCGCCGTCATGGCCTTCCCGTAGAAAAGGCCGAGGAGACACGATGAAAGAGCAACGACGGGTACTGGTCACCGGCGCCAGCAAAGGCATCGGCCGCGCCATCTGCGAACGCCTGTCGGGCGATGGCTATGCCGTGGTGGGCGTGGCCCGCACGCGGCCCGACGATCTGCCGCCCGGGATCGAATTCATTACGGCCGACCTGGCCGACAACAGCGCGATCGAGCGTGCGCTGAGCGCGTTGAGCGACCAGCCGTTCTATGGGCTGGTCAACAACGTCGGCATCGTCCCGATCGCCAATCTCGAAGACATCAGCCTTGCCGACCTGCACGAGGCCGTGCAGCTCAACGTGGAGACCGCCATCCGCTTCACCCAGGCCCTGGCGCCGGGAATGCGGGCGGCGCGGGCAGGGCGCGTGATCAACATCGCCTCGCGCGCGGCGCTGGGCAAGCGTGGCCGCTCGGTCTACAGCATGACCAAGGCAGGGCTGATCGGCATGACGCGGACGTGGGCGCTGGAGCTGGCCGAGCACGGCATCACCGTCAATGCGATCGCGCCGGGCCCGATTCAGACCGAGTTTTTCGCGGGCGTGAACGATCCCTCGGACGTCCACACCCAGACCCTGCTTGCCGGCATTCCCTTGCGCAGAGTGGGCCGGCCCGACGAGGTGGCGCACGCGGCCGCCTATTTCATGGACCCGCGCTGCGGCTTCGTGACCGGGCAGACGCACTATGTGTGCGGCGGTCTTTCCATCGGGGCCGCGTAGTCCCGCTATCCCCGCAAAACACGAGACAGAGAGACACGCGATGAAACGTTGGACGAAGCGGCCCGAAGGGTCGACCTGGGGCGATTTCGGTGAGAACGATCAGCTCGGCCGCATCAATCTGCTGGGGCCCGAGCAGGTGCTCAAGGGTGTGCAGGAGGTGAAGCAGGGGCGTGCATTCTGCCTCTCGCTGCCGCTGGACCTGCCCGGCGGCATGGCGCTGAATCCGCGCCGCAAGCCGCCGCGCCTGTCCGGCACCGAGCGAGACGGGGTGCCGTATATGAACTTCCCGATGGAGCAGCTGGATCCGTCGTCGATCGATATCCTGAGCGACGACCAGGTGGTGATGTCGCTGCAGTATTCCACTCAATGGGATGCGCTGGCGCATGTGGGCGCGATGTTCGATGTGGATGGCGCAGGCGAGCCGCGCAAGGTCTACTACAACGGCTTTGCGGCGGGTACGGACATTCTGGATGCCGGGCAGGGCGCCGAGCACGAGGACTGCTGCGGCGGCGGGCACGCCATGGGCGCGCTCAAGCTGGGCATCGAGAACTTCGCGGTGAACGGCATGCAGGGCCGCGGCGTGCTGGTCGACTTCACGCGTTACTACGGCCGCGAGCGCAAGCTGATCGGCTATGCCGAGCTGGCACATATCCTGACACAGGAGGGCATCACCATCGAGCGTGGCGACATGCTCGTGCTGCGCACGGGCTTCGCCGAGCTCATTACCGAGATGGGCGGGCAACCCGACGCCGAGCGGCTGCATCAGGCGTGCTGCGTCCTGGACGGCGCCGACGAGAAACTGCTGAACTGGATCACCGAGAGCGGTATCGCCGCCATCTGCGCCGACAACTACGCCGTCGAGGCCTATCCCGCGCGCGAACGTCCGGGCAAGAAATCCCTTCTGCCGCTGCACCACCATTGCCTCTTCAAGCTCGGATTGCCGCTAGCCGAACTCTGGTACCTGAAGGACCTGGCGCAGGCGCTCCATGCAGACGGGCGGCACCGCTTCCTGCTGACCGCGCCACCGCTGCGTCTGCCGGGTGCGGTCGGCTCGCCCGTCACGCCGGTGGCCACGATCTGAGGAGATACGCGTGGACTTCTACTCGCTGCTTTCACGTCATGCCGAGTCGGCGCCCGGGCGTATCGCCTTCCGCGATCCCGAGCAAACGATCGATTACGCCGGCTTGCGGCGCGAGGTCGACCGCGTGGCTGCCTTGATGGCCTCGCAAGGCGCGGTGCGCGGCGATCGCCTGGCGCTGTGGATGCCCAACTGCCTTGCCTGGCTGGTGACGTTCCTCGCTTGCGCCCGGCTGGGCATCATCGTGGTGGCCGTCAACACACGCTTCAAGGAGCATGAGGTCGGCCAATTGCTCACGCGCGGGCAATGCCGGTGGCTCGCGTTCTGGCCGGCGTTCAAGGGCCTGCCCTTCGTCGACATCCTGAAGCGCGTAGACCCCGCGGCAATCTCCCGCCTGTCCGGCGTGTTCGTGGCGGGCCAGGCGCCGGATCTGGAGCCGCTGCGCGCCGAGTGGCCTGGCCTGTGCCTGACGGCGCTGTGCAACGAGGATGTGGTGCCGGGCGGCGCGGCGATCCCGGATCCTGGCCAGGGCGACGACGGAGCACTGGTGTACACGACGTCGGGCACCACCTCGGCACCCAAGCTGGTGCTGCATCGGCAGCGCGGGCTCACGCAGCACGGCAGGATTGCGGCCGAGGCCTATGGCACCTCGGCCGACAGCGTGGTGCTGCTGGCTGCCCCTCTGTGCGGCGCGTTCGGGTTCTCCACCATGCTGGCCGGTCTGGTGCCGGGCGCCACGCTGGTGTCGCTGGCAGTGTTCGATGCGGACACAACCGTTCGGCAGATCCGCGAGTATGGCGTCACGCACACCTTCGCCAACAACGAGCTCATCGGCCTGCTGCTGCAAGCCGCGCCCGCCGAGCAGCGCCCGTTTCCGTCGCTGCGCTATGTGGGCTACGCCAGCTTCTCGCCTTCGATGGACGATCTGCCCGAGCGCGCGCTGCAGGCGGGGATTCCGATTGCCGGGCTGTATGGCTCGAGCGAGCTCCAGGCGCTGGTGGCCGGCCAGCGGCTGGACGCGGACTGGCAGTATCGCCGGGTCGCGGGGGGCACGCTGGCCGCAGGCGACGCCCGCGTGCGTGCGGTCGACCCGGACTCGGGGGCGGTGCTGCCGCACGGCGCCATCGGGCAAATCGAGATCAAGGCGCCCAGTCTCATGAGCGAGTATCTGGACGACCCCGACGCCACCCGCAAGGCGATACGGGCGGACGGCTATTTCCGTACCGGTGACCTCGGTTTCACCTTGTCGGAGCACGCATTCATCTTCCAGGGGCGCGATGGCGAGCACCTGCGCCTGGCGGGGTTCCTGGTCAATCCGATGGAGATCGAGGCGTTCATCCGATCGATCGCGGGCGTGCAGGCGGTGCAGGTCGTGGGCGCGCAGCTCGGGGGCAAGATGGTGCCGGTGGCCTTCGTCATCCCGCAGCCCGATGCGACGCTGCACGAAGCGGAGATCATCCAGACCTGCCGTGCCGCGATGGCCAAATTCAAGGTGCCGGAGCGGGTCGTTCTGGTGGCGCAGTTCCCGATGGTGCAGAGTGCCAATTCCAACAAGGTGCAAAAGCACGCCTTGCGAGAGAAAGCGCAGGCCCTGCTCGACGAGGCGGCGCGCGCCAGGCCGTAGAATCCCGCACATGCCCAATCGCCCGAAATCCCCGGCCCTGCCCAAGGCCCACGCCTCCGAGGTGCTGTCACGCAGCAAGCAGCCCATCTATCTGCAGCTGGTGGCCGAGTTCCGCAGCAATATCGCACAAGGAAAATGGGCGCCGGGCGCGCAGATCCCCTCGCTGGAGGAGCTGATGGCGCAGTATCGCGTGGCGCGCATGACCATCCGCAACGCGATCGGCATCCTCGAAGACGAAGGCTACATCCGGCGCGGGCGCGGCATCGGCACCTTCGTGCAGGCCAAGATTCCCACCGTGGCCGAGCTGCAGATCCCGTCCAACTGGGACGAGACGGTGGCGCTCAGCGATGTGCTGGGCACCGAGAGCATCTTCGAACGCGCCGATGCCCTGGCCGAGCTGCCCGAGCTGGGCATGCACTACGACGGCGCCTTCGCTCGCGCATACCGTCATATGTGCCGCCTGCATGTGAAGGACGGCGTGCCGGTCTGCTATAGCGACGTGTTCGTGGCCGAGGATTTGTTCAAGGCTCACCGATCGGCATTTCTGAAGTCGGCGGCCGCCTCGGTGATCGCGCGGATTCCGGATCTCGCCCTGCACGCGGCGCGGCAGAAGATCACGATTGCCGGCGCGGGTATCGCGTCGGCGCGGGCCCTCAACATGACCGTCGGTGACAGCGTTGCGGAAGTGCGCCGCTATGCCTGCGACGCGTCGCGGCTGATCTACTTCGCGCGGCTGGAGTTTCCCACCAAGTTCGTGAAGCTGGAGTTCGACCTGCTGCGTTGAGCGCGGTGCGGGCCTGGCCTGGCTTGGCTTGGCCTGGCCCGACCGGGCCGCGCGTGTCTACAGCGCCTTGTCGAGCCGGTGCGCCGCGTCGAGCTTGGGCGTATCCAGCAGGCGCGCCTTCACGTCGAGCAAGGCATCGTCAGGCACATCGAAGCGCTGAATCCACGCTTCGCCCTTCAGACCGGTGAGGCGCGGTTCGCCCGCCGCGCTGGCCGCCAGATGCAGCCAGAAGTCTTCGCTGCGCACGGCCTTCAGCGCCGCGTTGGTCAGCACGTACTGCGGCGGTTGCCCGTCCAGCGCCACGGCGGCGATGTCGGGTTCGTTGCCCGCCTGGATCACGATGCCGGTGCCGTAGTCGTAAAACGCATACCAGTCGGGCGGGAGTTCCGAGCGCAGCGCGGTCAGTCCGCCCGCTTCGGTCAGCATGTCGAGATTGATCGCGGTGAGCCACGACACGGTCTTGAAGCGATTGGGCTTGAGGCGCGCCGCCGAGAACGCGGGCGAGCCGACGTCCACGCCGCGCGCCTGCTCCGACACGAAGGCCTCGGTCGGCTGATCGCTATTCCACTCGGACGGCGACAGCACGAAGCCGAAGCCGCCCTGACCGTGATGGGCGTCGAGCCGGTCGGCGCACATGACGAACAGCGCCTGGAATGCCTTGGGATGCTCGATCACGTCCGCGAGCGGCAGCGAGAAACGCATCACGTCGAGCTGCAGGCCCTTCTTGGCCATCCAGTCGGGCGCGGCGTTCACGTAAAACGAATACGGGCCTGCGTCGGGACGCTTCACGCCGCTGCTGTAGTGCAGATCGATGGCCTCGTCGCTATCGAGCGCCTTGAGCAGATCGCGCACCGCCGGGGCCTTGGCATAGGGCATGCACGGCGGGCCCGAAGGCGGCTCGCTGCGCCACAGCCAGGTGAGCTTATCGGTCGCGAGCTTCAGGTACGCGTCGAAACACTGCGCGATGGCCTCGCGGCGCTCCTTGGTATGGCCACCACTGAAGAACAGCGTGCCCGTGATGGCGATGACGGCGCCGACGTAATCGCGCGGGCCCTTGGACATCAGCATCGCGCCCGGAAACTGCTGCGCCTGCGCGTTCTCGCGCAGCGCGGCGGCATAGGCTTCGGGACTCATGTTGGGATCGAATTCGGTCATGGCGTCGGGCTCAAGGGGTGGCAGGCACCGGGGCAGGGCTGGGGCCGCGGCGTCCGGGCAGCGGCGGAACTCGGCCACGCGTGTACATCCTCAGCATTTCATAGAGGGCTTCGGCGATAGGCGCAGCATACTTGGTCTTTTCCGCGGCCTCCGCTTCGCGCCGTTCGACTTCGCCGCAGTCGCACTCCGATGACTCGAGCAGCACCACTTTTTCGGGGTTGCCGGCAATACGGGTGTACGCGGCCATCTGGCCTTCGCCGGGCGTGTCGTTCGGAAACTTGATCTCCACCACCATGCGGATGTTGTCCTGCGTGGGTGGCGCCTTCGGATCGTTCACGATCACCACGTCCGGACGCCGGATCATGCCGCGGTTGGGCTTGAAGGGCGGCCGCTCTTTCTCGGGGTCGTCCCAATACTTGCGGATCCAGCCGGGCAGCCAGTTGTGCGCACGCGAGGGATCGGTGGCGTCCATGATGGGCTCGGGCGGCTCCTGCGACATGTCGTAGTTCACCTCGGGCTTGTACGGGCTCGTGCCATACAGCGTCTCGTCGAGCAGCTTGAGCCGGCCCGAGCAGCAGACCTGATTGAGACTGCGGCCATCCTTGCCGATACCCGGCGCGGCCTGACATTTGCAAATGGCACTGCACAGCACCGATTGATCGGTGGGCGATAGCTGGCTCAGTCCGGTGCCCGCGGGCGTGGTCGTGCCGGGTCCGCCCGAGGTCCCGCCACTGGCGTTGGGTGCGCCGTCACTCATGCTTCATCTTCCTTCGGCGGGGGCAGCAATGTCAGCGAGAGCATGTCCGGCGAGTCGCCCGTCACCCAGCTCGTATGGCCGTTGGCATCTGTCTCGCCCTCGACCGTGGCGCCGTTCATTGAGCTGATTCGATACGCGCGGCCAGCCACCGGCTCGCGGCTGCTGTCGTCGATCACCTGAAAGCGCCCGCGGTAGGGGGCGGTCTCGTCTTCGCCGGCTTGGTACTCGGTACCCGGCCCCGCGTTCGACGCGCCGCCGCCCGCGCCCGCGGAGGGCGCCTCGGTCCAGAAGTGCTGGCTCGCGATGAGGGTGGCGCCGCAGGCGGTGCGCATGCCCTCGAGCGCGAGCCATTGCGCGCTGCCCGTGGACTGCGTGCCCTCGACGATGGGGTAAGAGCCTTTGCATTTGGGGCACGACGTCATGTCGCCCTTGCGCGCGGCCAGCTGGCCAAAAACGTTGAGCGTCGGGTCGCCGGTCACGACCGTGCCGCCATGGCTTGTCTTGTCGCCGACCCTGATCACGGCTTTTTGCACGGCTCGCGCCCTCTTTGGCTACAGGCTGAAAAAAGTGGCCGTAGTGTATCCGCGGCTCGACGCGCCGCAATCACAAGGTCGTGAGCGTTTTTTACCAAAGCGGACAAGCTGTGCAGCATGGCGCGCCGGTTCGTATCGGGTGGGGCGTGGGCGAGGCAGGACAGCAGATGACGATAAGATGTCGGCTGTCCCGGCCGCAGCCCAGGCGCCCCGGTCTTGCGAGACCCGACGCGCGCAGCCTCCGGGGCGACACGCCCGTCCCTCTGCCAGTCCACAAGGAACGAACGATGCCGCTTACCTCCGCGCTGATGCGCGCTTGCCTGATCAGCCTTTGCGTCCATGGCGCCGTGCATGCCCAGACCGAGGCGCCAGCCGAAGCTGAACAAAACAAGTCACGCGCCGAGCTATGGGATGAAGGTACGGAGCGCCAAAGGGCCTGGGCCGACGAGTTTCTGGGCGATACCCGCGAGATGGGCATGGCGTTGCTCGTGATCCCCACCATCAATCTTGATGCGCAAGGGCCACGCAACTTCGATGATCCTTCCGTGCGCGCGGACTTTGTGCGCCAGCGCAGCATGAAGATGCGCTGGCTTCATCACGTGAACGAGCACAATGCCATCTCGGTCGGCTACGGCAAGCACAAACGCGAAGCCTGGGATACCGGCCCGCTGTTCCAGATGACCGACGGCGCCATTACATACCAAATGATCGCTGTGCAGCCGGGCCGATATCGGCTCGCGCGCATCACGTACATCCAGCCAGGGATGCGAGAGCCCGCGCCTCATGACAAGCCGGCCAGCCTCTCCCTGGATAAGGCCGGCGTTGCCGTCCTCAATGAGTTCGACATGAAGGATTACCGCAAGACAGGCCACTGGTCTCAGGCCATGAAGCGCGATGACGGGATGGGGACCGGTTGCCCGCTGGTGCTCCGGGTGGGCGACGGATGCACGGAAGAAGCGCGCGAGTTTCGCTGGGGCATGAGCGCGCGCAGCGCCGTCAAGGGCGGCGCGGCCGAGGTCATCGAGATCCCCGCCATCGATGCGGAACTCACGTTCTCGCCCGTCGCGGAGATCACCCTGGCCGAAGGCGACGTGGTGCTGACCGACGGGTTTGTGCTGCCGGCCGATCAACCCAAACTCGCGGAAGACACATGCCAGGTCCTCGCGAATGACCTGATGTGTTCGCTGGACTCGTTGACCGTCGAGCGCCTCCCGGCGAGCTTGAAGTCGTTTCGCCAGGCCACGGGGCTCAAGGCCTACGGCATGACGAAGACCGAAGCCGCGTTACGCAATCTCGTTTATCGCGCGCCCAAGATCCACGCCAAGCCGGTCCCGGGCGCGTCGCCCAACCTGCTGCGGGTGGAGTAGGGCACCGCTTGCTGTGTGGCGACGGTCCGGGCGCCTCGATCATGCGGAAGACGTCGCATGTGCATGCGCTGGCGGCATTACACTGCAGCCCACCTGCTTACGCCAACCCGCCTTCCGCCGCCGCGCTCGCCGTCTTTCTTGAAGAGACCTTCATGTCGCAACCCATTCCTTCGACCAGCCTGGACCTGCTGCGCGAGTTGATCGCCTTTCCGTCTGTCTCGCTCACGCCGAACGCCGGTCTCATGGCGCGCTTGCAGGAGGTGTTGGCGGCCGCCGGCATCGCGTCGCGGCTCGTGCCGGATCCCCAGGACCCCAATCGCTGCAATCTCTTCGCCAGTGTTGGGCCGGGCGATCAGCCGGGCATCATGCTGTCCGGCCACACCGACGTCGTACCTGTCGTGGGCCAGCCGTGGACCTCGCCCGCCTTCGAGGCGACCGAGCGCGATGGGCGGATCTATGGCCGTGGCGCGGCCGACATGAAGGGCTTCGTTGCCTGCGCCGTGATGGCCATGGTGCACGCCGCGCAGCAGCCGTTGAAGCGGCCGCTGCAGTTGGCGCTGTCGTTCGATGAAGAAATCGGCTGCGTGGGCGTGCGGCACCTGCTGCGCGCGCTCGAAGGCCTGAACCCCGCGCCGTCGCTCTGCGTGGTCGGCGAACCTACGCTGATGAAGATCGGCACCGGTCACAAGGGCAAGGCGGCCTATCGCGCACTGTGCTGCGGACAGGCAGGGCATTCAGGCCTCGCGCCCAACTTCGTGAACGCCATCCAGACCGCGGCCGACTTTGTCGCGGCACTGCGCGATGTACAGCAAGACCTGGCCGCGCACGGCGCGCGCGAGGAGGGCTACGCGATTCCGTATTCCACGGTGCACGTGGGCACGATCCGCGGCGGCACGGCGCTCAACATCGTGCCCGCCGAATGCGAGCTCGACTTCGAGATCCGCAACGTCGCTCAGGACGAACCCGCGGAGATCCTGGCGCGGGTGCTGGAACGCACGCAGTCCCGCATGCTTGACGCGAATGCCTCGCCCGAGGCGGCGCTGCCGGAAGTGCAGGTGGTCAATACCTATCCGGGCCTGTCGACGCCCGACGACGCGCCGGCCGTGCAGTTGCTCGCCTCGCTGCTGCCACCGGACACCACGCTGACCAAAGTTGCGTTCGGCACCGAGGGGGGCCTGTTTCGTCAACAATGGAACGAGACCGCCGTGCTGGTGTGCGGCCCGGGCAGCATCGAAGTGGCGCACAAGGCCGACGAGTACGTCGAGATATCCCAGATCGAGGCCTGCGATCGCCTGATGACGGGGCTGGTCCAGCACCTCTGCGGTTGAGACATCGAGGCATAGCGATGCCCGCGCCGGTGGCGCGTGTCGCGGGAGGCCGCAACACGCGCCAGGCGTTACGCTCGACGCGCCTATTTGCGATTACGCACCGGCTGGAAGTTCAGCGCGTACGTGTTCGGCTGGGCGGTCGGCACGAGGGTGTAGCGCACCGTGAGCGCATCCGTGCGCATCAGCGTTTGCTCATCCACCAGCGTCACGCTCGCTTCGCAGGTCAGCGCCGGTTTCGCGGCCTTCGCCTTGCTCTTGTTTTGGCCGTCGGCCGACTTGACGTCGTGGAAACCCATGCGAATCGCGTTGTCGAGCGAGTTGGCCGACCGGATGGTGTTGGCAAGCATCTGCAGCACCGGTTGGTCTGCACATTGCGGCTGGTACATCGCCTCGGGCGTGGCAGCCTCTTTCGTTGACGAGGGCGCCGCCGCCGCATTCGATCCGATCGCCGCGAGGACGACTGCCAGGGCACCGATATGGAGTGATTTGAGTCGATTCATGGTGTTTCTAAGTCAAGTGAATAAAAGGGTTTGTCAGGAGTTCAGAACTTGATCTTGATGCCGATCCGCGCCGTCACTCCTTCTGATTTGGCACCATCGATAGAGCGCTGGTAGCCCACCGCTCCATTCAGGCTCCACTTTTCGTCGATGCGGGTTTCGAGGCCCACGCCGACTGCGACGGACGTTCCACCGAAGTCGGCGGCTGTCCGGCTGTTGGTAACGCCCGGCTTGCTGAACTCGACGTTCTGCTTGCCGTTTCGATGCCAGAGGTCTGTCGAGAAGGTGACCTGCGTGGCGCCTTGCTGACCTTGGGGCGACCAGCCGAACTTCATGCCCAGGCGCGCACTGACGTTGTCGTCAGAGTTGAGTCGCGCCTTGGTGTCACCCGCCAGGCCCACGGACTTGTATTGCTGGTTCTGGTAGATCACTTGCGCCTGCGGTTCGATCGACACCGTGGGGCTGAGCAGGAAGGTCTTGCCGACTTCGACGCTGGCAGCCGTGCCCGATCCGCGCACGGTGGCGGAGTCGGAACCACTGACCTTGCCCTTGTTCAGGCTCGCCTGTGCCGCGGCCTTGACGTAGGCGCCCGACGGCGCGCGGTGCTCAACGTGCGCACCCGCGACCGATACGTTCTGCCGCAGGCGGGCGGTGAGGGCATCGTCGATGCCGCCAGCCTTGCCATGCGCGTCACCGTCTCCGGACAGCAGGGCGCCATAGAGGCCGGCACGCGTGAGGCCGCCGTCACGGTTCTGATGGCGCCAGATGTCGACACCGCCAGTGATGCCGCTCATGGAAGCCTTGTATTGCGGCGCGGTCTCACCTGACCCGCTGGCGTCGACGCTGCGATGCATCACGCTCATCCAGCCGCGCGGCTGATCGAGCGAGGGTGCAGCCCCCAGCCCGGGACGATCGGTGGCACGCAGCATGGCTTCGCGCGTCATGATCGAGGTCAGGTCGAGGGTGGACGCCAGCGAGGCCGCGGCCGGGCGATACATGAGCGTGCCCGGAGCCTTCTCGGACGAGGACGTCAGGTACCAGTTCTGACCGGTTCCCTTGGCATCCTGGGCCTTGAGACGGTACTCATAGGCGCCGGCGTACACCGGGTCTTTGAGTGCGAAGCCGTCGCGGGTGGTGCCCGCCGTCGTATCGGCGCCGTTCTTGGCTTCGACAACCAGCAGGCCGTCGCCCTGCGTCTGTGCGCCCAGGCCTGCGTAGTTGCGAATGGCCAGGAACGTCTTGCCGGTGACCTTGCCGCCATCCACGGTCAGGCGATCCCCTTGCACGCTGCCGTCGGAGAGCACCTGGTTGAGGATGAGGGTGCCGCCGTCGCCGGCGAGTGAGCGAACGGTCAGGTTCTTGGGCGCGAAGGTGCTAGCCGGCGCCTGGAAGTCGATCGTGCCCGACAGGAACAGGTCGCGCAGTTCAGAGTTGCCCGTCATCGTCCACGTGCTGCTGCGGTCGATGCTCATGTCGGCGGGATCGATGACGCCGGTGAGACGGCTGCGCGTCAAGCGGATGAGACCGGTGCTGGTGTCGCGATAGAGCAGGTTGCCGGCGAGCGTGGAGTCGATCACATCGACATTGAGCTCGCTGCCGTTCTTGGCTTCGACCAACACCTTGGACGTTGCATCGAGGCTGACCTGATCGAAGACAATGTGGCCCGTCTTGGTGGCATCCGCCACAAAGTAGGCGCCTCCCGTGCTTGCGCTGGCGCCGTTACGGAACAGCACCGTGCGGACCCCGCTGGAGCCGCGGAGCGTGACCAGGTCGCCGTCCGCCGAGTACCGGCCGCCGTTGAGGTCGAGCGTGCCGTCTTCGACGGTGAAGCCCTTCGCCTGATCGATCGTGCCGGTCAGGGTCTGCGTGCCGCCGCCCGTCTTGGTGATGCCGCCGGAGCCCGAGATGTCACCGCCAAAGCTATCCGTGCCATCGCGATGGAACTCGAGATTGCCGTGATTGGTGATGTTCGTGCCCGACAGGTGGCCCCCGTCCTGAATGAGGGTGTGACCTGCCAACGTGCCGCCCGACGACACGTTGAGCGACCCGCCGTCGGTGACGGTGGTCCCGCTTGCCGCTGCGCCGGAGTCCACGGTCTGGCGGCCTCCCGAGCTCACCACCGTGCTCGTCGTCGAACCACCAGAGCTGACGTTCTGTTGGCCGCCGTTCGAGACGTGGGTGTCCGAAGCGCTGCCACCGTCGCTGACGTTGTGGGTGCCGCCCGAGCTTACGACCGTGGAGGTCGCGCTGCCGCCGGAGCTGACGGTCTGCGTGCCGCCGGAGCTGACGACGGTGCTCGTCGCGGAGCCGCCAGAACTCACGGTCTGCTGCCCGCCATTCGACACTTGCGTGCCGGAAGCGTTACCGCCCGAGCTCACGTTCTGCGAGCCGCCGGAGCTGACCACCGTGTTGCTGGCCGTGCCGCCACTGCTCACGGTCTGCTGACCACCATCGGAGACCTGCGTGTTGGACGCATTGCCGCTGACGTCTTGATTGCCGCCACTGCTGACAACGGTGGAGTTGGCATTGCCGCCCGAACTGACGGTTTGTGTACCGCCGGAGCTCACCGTGGTGCTCGTCGCCGAGCCGCCAGAGCTGACGCTCTGCTGACCGCCATCCGACACCTGCGTGCCGGAAGCGTTACCGCCCGAGCTCACGTTCTGCGAGCCGCCGGAACTGACCGTCGTGTTGCTGGCCGTACCGCCACTGCTGACGTTCTGCTGGCCACCGTCGGAGACCTGCGTGTTGGACGCATTGCCGCTGACGTCTTGATTGCCGCCACTGCTGACGACGGTGGAGTTGGCATTGCCGCCCGAACTGACGGTTTGGTTGCCGCCGGAGCTAACGACGGTGCTGGTGGCCGAGCCGCCAGAGCTGACGGTCTGCCGCCCGCCGCTGGACACCTGCGTTCCGGAAGCGTTACCGCCTGAACTCACGTTCTGCGAACCACCGGAGCTGACGGTCGTATTGCTGGCCGTGCCGCCACTGCTCACGTTCTGCTGGCCACCATCGGAGACCTGCGTGTTGGACGCATTGCCACTGACGTCCTGATTGCCGCCACTGCTGACGACGGTGGAGTTGGCGTTACCGCCCGAGCTAACGGTTTGGTTGCCGCCGGAGCTAACGACGGTGCTCGTGGCCGAACCGCCAGAGCTGACGGTCTGCCGCCCGCCACTCGACACTTGCGTGCCGGAAGCGTTACCGCCCGAACTCACGTTCTGCGAGCCGCCGGAGCTGACCGTCGTGTTGCTGGCCGTACCGCCACTGCTGACGTTCTGCTGGCCACCGTCGGAGACCTGCGTGTTGGACGCATTGCCGCTGACGTCTTGATTGCCGCCACTGCTGACGACGGTGGAGTTGGCGTTACCGCCCGAGCTAACGGTCTGCGTGCCGCCGGAGCTAACGACGGTGCTCGTGGCCGAACCGCCAGAGCTGACGGTCTGCCGCCCGCCACTCGACACTTGCGTGCCGGAAGCGTTACCGCCCGAACTCACGTTCTGCGAGCCGCCGGAGTTGACCGTCGTGTTGCTGGCCGTACCGCCACTGCTGACGTTCTGCTGGCCACCGTCGGAGACCTGCGTGTTGGACGCATTGCCGCTGACGTCTTGATTGCCGCCACTGCTGACGACGGTGGAGTTGGCGTTACCGCCCGAGCTAACGGTTTGGTTGCCGCCGGAGCTAACGACGGTGCTCGTGGCCGAACCGCCAGAGCTGACGGTCTGCCGCCCGCCACTCGACACTTGCGTGCCAGAAGCGTTACCGCCCGAACTCACGTTCTGCGAACCACCGGAACTGACCGTCGTGTTGCTGGCCGTGCCGCCACTGCTCACGTTCTGCTGGCCACCATTGGAGACCTGCGTGTTGGACGCATTGCCGCTGACGTCTTGATTGCCGCCAGAGCTCACGACCGTGGAGTTGGCATTGCCGCCCGAACTGACGGTTTGGTTGCCGCCGGAGCTGACGACCGTGCTCGTGGCCGAACCGCCAGAACTGACGTTCTGCGAGCCACCGCTCGACACTTGCGTGCCAGAAGCGTTACCGCCCGAACTGACGTTCTGCGAGCCGCCAGAACTGACCGTCGTGTTGCTGGCCGTGCCGCCACTGCTCACGTTCTGCTGGCCACCGTTGGAGACCTGCGTGTCGGAGGCGTCGCCGCTGACGTCTTGATTGCCGCCACTGCTGACGACGGTGGAGTTGGCATTGCCGCCCGAACTGACGGTTTGGTTGCCGCCGGAGCTGACGACCGTGCTCGTGGCCGAACCGCCAGAACTGACGTTCTGCGAGCCACCAGAACTGACCGTCGTGTTGCTGGCCGTACCGCCACTGCTCACGTTCTGCTGGCCACCGTTGGAGACCTGCGTGTCGGAGGCATTGCCGCTGACGTCTTGATTGCCGCCACTGCTGACGACGGTGGAGTTGGCGTTACCGCCCGAGCTAACGGTTTGGTTGCCGCCGGAGCTAACGACGGTGCTCGTGGCCGAACCGCCAGAGCTGACGTTCTGCGAGCCGCCGCTCGACACTTGCGTGCCAGAAGCGTTACCGCCCGAACTGACGTTCTGCGAGCCGCCAGAACTGACCGTCGTGTTGCTGGCCGTACCGCCACTGCTCACGTTCTGCTGGCCACCGTTGGAGACCTGCGTGTCGGAGGCATTGCCGCTAACGTCCTGATTGCCGCCGGAGCTGACAACCGTGGAGTTGGCGTTACCGCCGGAGCTGACCGTTTGCGTGCCGCCGGAGCTCACCGTGGTGCTCGTGGCCGAACCGCCGGAGCTCACGTTCTGCGAGCCGCCAGAACTGACCGTCGTGTTGGTGGCCGAGCCGCCAGTGCTCACATTCTGCTGCCCGCCGCTCGACACCTGCGTGCCGGAAGCGTTACCGCCAGAGCTCACGTTCTGCGAACCGCCGCTGCTGACGGTCGTGGAGTTGGTGTTACCGCCGGAGCTGACAGTTTGGGTACCGCCGGAGCTCACCGTGGTACTCGTCGCCGAGCCGCCGGAGCTGACGTTCTGTTGCCCGCCGCTCGACACTTGCGTGCCAGAAGCGTTACCGCCCGAACTGACGTTCTGCGAACCTCCCGAACTGACCGTCGTGTTGCTAGTCGTACCGCCACTGCTGACGTTCTGCTGGCCACCGCTGGAGACCTGCGTGTTGGAGGCGTTACCGCTGACGTCTTGGTTGCCGCCGCTGCTGACCACGGTGGAATTGGCGTTACCGCCGGAGCTGACGGTTTGTGTACCGCCCGAGCTAACAACCGTGCTTGTCGCGGAGCCGCCAGAGCTGACGGTCTGCTGCCCGCCGCTCGACACTTGCGTGCCGGAAGCGTTACCGCCAGAACTCACGTTCTGCGAGCCGCCAGAGCTGACGGTCGTGTTGCTGGCCGTGCCACCATCGCCCACGTTCTGCTGGCCGCCGCTGGACACCTGCGTGTTGGAGGCATTGCCGCTGACGTTCTGCGAACCGCCGCTGCTGACGGTCGTGGAGTTGGTGTTGCCGCCGGAGCTGACGGTTTGCGTACCACCCGAGCTCACCGTGGTGCTGGTCGCAGAACCGCCGGAACTCACGTTCTGCTGGCCACCGCTGGAGACCTGCGTGTTGGAGGCGTTTCCGCTGACGTCTTGGTTGCCGCCGCTGCTGACCACGGTGGAATTGGCGTTACCGCCGGAGCTGACGGTTTGCGTGCCGCCCGAGCTAACAACCGTGCTTGTCGCGGAGCCGCCAGAGCTGACGGTCTGCTGCCCGCCGCTCGACACTTGCGTGCCGGAAGCGTTACCGCCAGAACTCACGTTCTGCGAGCCGCCAGAGCTGA